>JACJYN010000003.1 GCA_020636095.1 Lewinellaceae bacterium | reverse complement strand
TTACCGTGTAGAGGTGCGAAAAGCCGGTGGCTTCCGACTGGTAATAGAGCAGTTCCTCGTTCAGCCAGCCGAGGGTGCCGGTGGAGAAATCCCAGCGGACGATGCCGGGGCCGCCGATCCAGGCCTCGTCGTGCTGCCAGTCGAGTTGATTTAAGGTTCCACGTTCGAGGTTTAAAGTAGCGATCCAGCGCTCTTTGTTGTCCTGGGAGCGGACGACGACCGCCGCCTGTCCCTTTTCGGAGAAAGACGGCCCCAGGGCGACGACGGGCTTGGGTTGATCGTATTCCGGGTTGAAAGGCAAGGTATCGGTATGGTATTCGTACAGGAATGCCGGTTTGGAGGAGATGCCTTCCAGGTTTTGAGTATCCACCATATAGAAGGTGTCGCGCTGCCGGTCGTAGACGCCCATTTCATAGGTGTCCTGAGGGCTGCCGACTTTGGGGCGGGCGCGCTGTTCACCGAGGTAGCCGGATTCGGTGACAAATTCCGGGACGGTGGTGTTTTTCGCATCTACATCCACGGCCAGGCGGAAGGTGATATAGCGCAAATCGGGGCTGGCCTGCAGGTTGGACAGGCGCTTGGCGCCGTAGTAGATTTCCAGCGGGCGTTTGGGTTGTAAAGCTTCCCGGCGAGCTTTTTTACGTTCCTCCTCCGCCTTCCGCTCCGAAAGCACCTCGAAAAGCTGCAATTGATCCTTTTTTAGCCACTGCTGGTATTCAGGCAGGGACGGTTCTTCCTTTTTGCTGCCCTTGCGGAAGTCGGTCAGTTGTTCGGTGGCGCCGTCGGCCCTGTCCCAGGCATAGAGGTTGTCATCGAAAGTGTAGGCCACTTTGGAGCCGTCGCCGGAGAAACGGGGGTTCCTCTCCTGCCCTACCGTGTTGGTAATTTGGCTTACCTTGCCGGTAGCCAATTCCAGCAGGAAGAGGTCGCCGTTCTTTTCGTACACTTTGAGGCTGCGATCGGCGTTGTACTCGCCGTCTTCCGGCAGAGCCTTCTGCTCTTCCAGGGTGAGGGGCAAGAGCATTTTATCATCGGCTATCTCCACCTTGTAGGGGCTGCGGAGGCTGTCCTGGCCCCGTTGCCAGCTGAAGTAGATGGCACGGCCGTCCTCGCTCCAGCGGATGTCTTCGGGCAGGCGGCCAACGAAGGCTTCGCCCTGCATGATCTGTTCGATGGTGAGCGCTGAACGGTTATTGCCAGGCTGAGCGATGAGGGAAAGAGAAAACACCAATAGCAGAATGATCAGGAAAGGCTTTTGCATGCGGTTTGGTTTGGTTGCGCAGGCAAAGATACGGTTGTATGGGTATTCGCCGCCCGGATCAGCAAATTTTTCCCGGTACTTTGGGGCATTTCGTGCCGCTTTTTATTGACAAGTTAAACAAAAAGCGGGAGTTACTATTCAGCAATTGGCGCTTAGCTGTTGGCTATTGGCGCCCGATGCCTATAAAAATGGGATATAAGCTTAAGCTACCGGTTTTTTGCTTAACATACCGACTTCAAGGGCAGGCATTTGCTAACCGCTAACCGCCAAAAGCTAACTGCTGAATAGTTACAAGCGGGAACGATAATAGAGTTGATGCGACGGAGGTTGGCGATGAAGTCGTCTTCCTGCGGAAAGGCATTGTCTTCAATGAGGAGCAATTCCAGTTGCTCTCGCCCACTCGAAGCGGCAGCTTGCGCACTGGGGCAGTATTTGAGGAAGTTTAACAGGCCTGCCCTTCAGCAAATGTCTCTAGGATAGTCATGCCAGCTCATTCTCCTCCATCCACTCGTCGTTAAAAACCGTGCTCAGGTAATTTTTACCCGAATCGGGCAAGAGCAGGACGACTACCGCGTCTTCGCCCAGCTTTTTGGCGGCTTTCAATGCCCCGGCGATCACCGCCCCGGCGGAAGAGCCTACCATCCAGGCCTCTTTCCGGGCCGCTTCCCGCGCCATCCCATAAGCCTCTTTATCAGAAACCGTGATGACTTCGTCAACCAGGCTGAGGTCGATGGTATCCGGCAGGAAATCCTGCCCGATGCCTTCGATCTTGTAGCCTTGCGCTTTGCCCTCCGTGCCGTCGTAGAAGTGGCGGTAGAGGGAGCCCTCGGCGTCGATGCCAATCACGTGGAGATCCGGGTTTTGCTCCTTGAGGTATTTTGCGGTGCCCGTAATGGTGCCGCCGGTGCCCATGCCGGCGATGAAGTGGGTGATGCGCCCTACCGTATCCCGCCAGATCTCAGGTACCGGTGGTGCGGTAATGAGCCAGGGGATTGTTGAGGTTCGCGTACTGGTTCGGGCTGAAGGCATTGGGCGTCTCTTCCACCAGGCGTTCGGCCACTTTGTAATAACTCCGGGGGTCGTCGGGTGCGACGCCGCAGGGGCAGACGACAATCTCCGCGCCATAGGCTTTAAGGATATTGCGCTTCTCCTGGCAGACTTTGGCGTTCATGGTGAAAATGACTTTATAGCCTTTCACCACCGCGGCCTGAGCCAGGCCGATACCGGTATTGCCGGAAGTGGGCTCGACGATCGTGCCGCCGGGTTGGAGCAGGCCCAGCCCTTCCGCCGCTTCGATCATAGCGATGCCGATCCGGTCTTTGCCGCTGCCGCCGGGGTTGAGGAATTCCATTTTGGCCAGCATCAATGGGAGCAGGCCTTCGTTGAGCCGGTTCATCCGGATCAATGGCGTATTGCCGATGGTGTGAAGGATATTTTTTTGATAGCTTAAATGAGTTTGCTTTTCAGGCGAATGACCCTGCTTATGGGAGGCTGATAGTATCATGTGGATGGTTTTAAATAAGAGTGAATCAAGATGCTACTGCGCCGACAAGTTTTTCAACCTGCTCTTTCTCTTTGGCATGCTTTGTGACTTCTTGTGAAGACAGGCAAAAACGGTAGAAGTCCGAGGCAATAGCATTCCAAATGGGCTGGGATGGGGCGAGTTCGCAGAACGACTTCACCAATGCTAAGAAAACCTCCCGCTCTTCATCGGCGGAATGGATTTTTATTGCCAGGAACTGATAGGCCGATTCGTAGATTTTTAACCCCTTCAGGCTTTGCGAAGAATGAAACCCGTTAGCACTTAAAACGGCTTTCACCTCCCCGGAACTCATCCCCTTCGTAAACCAGATGAATTCGACGACGATCTGGTCGAGCATGCTTCTGATCAGGTCAAAAGGCAGGTTGGAAAAATCAAGGAGGAACCGGCACTCCAGTGGGTTCCGGGCGCCTTTATCCGGATCGTGATGGAATCGGGTAACAGGGGCCGCATACACCCTGTACATTTGAAGAAAGGGCTTATCCGGACCTATTACCGCAGGCATTGTAGGGGTAGAGGCATACATTTCACTGAATAAGCCCAATGTATTAAACCGATAGGGCGCCGATACCTCCGGCCGGTTTTCAAAACACCGGATCAGAGCAAAGAGCAGGCGATAAGCCTTTTCCTTTTGCCCGATGGCCATCTGGATGCGGGCCAGGTTGACCAGTTGCTGCACCCGGTGCATTTCCAGAATATCATATCCATGCTCCTGAATCAGATAGTTGTCGATGGCCAGGGCCTGCAGGCTCAATGCGTCTGCCTCTTCGGGCCTGGACTCTTTTAACCTCAGATACGCCAGGCCGGAACTGTAAAAGGCGGCAATGAGCAGTTGGCATTGATAGGAAATAACGAGTAAGAACTGAGGATAGCCTCAATTTTCCTGAATTGTTCGAACCCCGCTGCCAGTTCCCGCGCTCTTGCCAGCTCCATACCGCGGTTGATCGTTTGGCGGCAATCTTGATATAGAGCGCTTTCCTGCGCATCCAGGTTTTTACTGGCATTTTCCAGGATGATCTCATTAAAATGTCCATTTCTCCATAAAACCCATCCTTGCTATTTAGCAGGCTTCTGGTTTGAAAAGCGGAAAGTGTTTCCTGTATCAGCTTATTCATATGCCATTGTTTTATGTGAGGCGTCATCCGGTTTATTCCCAAAAGGAAGCTACTTCTTCAGCAGATTGCCCTTATGAAGGAGCGAGAAATTACGTAGCTCGTCATATCCGTATATCGGCGGAAAGCTTCGGTTGGCATTAAGGACCATTCGCTGAAGGTATAAATTTCACATCTTTTATGATGATCCAGTCGCCCGCTTGAATGGGTGGAAGGCGGTATACCTTTGCCGATCAAGTCGCCGGAAAAGCACAAAGGTATAATGGTATGGGAGACGGGCACGGTTTTAAACCCCTTCGGGATTTAAGACTAAAATATCGTGGTAGCGGTGAATCATATTTTTGCCGATATGCGTCAGGGCGATTTTTAACGCCTCATTTCGTTCATTCCGGCCGTTTTAGTATATTCTACTCTGCTTGCCGCCCAGCCCGCTTTGGCAAAAACAGCCCTTCCGAATTCGGTGATCACCCTGTACTTTCGCAACAGCGGGACTTCCGAATACAACAGATCTGAAACCCCGGAAGCTTATGGCTTCATCCGCATCCGTATATTGTACGGGCAGGTATCCTCAATATCAAAGGTTTGGATCGATAATTGTGGCTTCGGTTTAGGTATTCCGCGAGATCAACGGCTTTTTAATGCCTTTGATGAGCATCCCGACGGGGCTTTTCTGAGCCGATGTGCACGTGGAGCCCGGTACCAGTACGCTCGAAAGCCCGGTATTTTGAACCAATAGGTATTCGCCTGATCCAGGAGCATACCGAACTTGGAGGAGCTCATTCCCGTAATGTTGTTTCTTTCTTTCTTCGGAAAAGCGCCTGTTGTATTCGTTCAGGGGAAAGTACGGGGTTTATCCTTAAACCAATGGAGCCTTCCCGGTAAGGGATCCCGCTTTCTATCAGCCGGCAGATCAGCTCCAGTTCCTGGGCGTTATCTGCATTGATGTGCATTTTTCGCGCAGCGCAAACCTGATTTCCCGATCTGTCTTGACAGGAGAATCAAATACGATGCGCTCTGCGGGAAAGCCTGCCTTTTGGGCTATGATCAGTTCGTTGCAGGAAGCGCACTCGGCTCCTAAACCTAGCCCTGCCGCCACCCTGAGCATTTTGATGAGGGGTTGGCTTTCACGGCAACTACATTTAGCGCCGGTTGGGGAAAGGCTTCCGATAAGGCAAGGAGCCTTTGCCGGTATTCCGGTAGCCCAAAGAAAATGGCGGCGGGATTACGGGCAGAAATCAGTACTCTCTTATCGCCTTCCGGGCAACTTCAGAAACCGCCGGTTCGAAGTGGCTTTTAAAGGCGGCGTACAATTTTCTGTGTTCATCATTTTCGTTAGAGCTCAAAACTTCCTTACTGCATGCAGCTCCTACCGCTTCTTCTTTGATCACCAGGCTGCTTTCCATCGTGAACAGATTGCGCCGCTGGATGGCCTCCGGCGCCTCCACGCCATATTGCAACAGCGCATGGTGGACAAGCGTATGGATGAGTCCTTCAAAAACTTCCACCTGTGAGTACTCCGGGAAGCAGGTAAAACATTGCTTCACCATCACTGCCTCCGGAAAACAGAGGGCCGGCAGGCCGTTGACGTCGAAGAAGCGCAGGGTTCCGTTCTTATCCAGCCGCCCGTCGATGCGGGTGATGCTCTGAATATTCAGGGCCGCAGCAATGGCAGGAATGTGCGTTTTAAGTTGATCCAGGATGCCTTTATCCGTGATGTATGGCTGCATTTTGTCCTCTTCGTCCCAGGGGCGCAGCCGTTCTTTTCGGCTGAGGATATTGGTTTTGCCGGCTGCGCTTTTGACGATGTAGGCGGTGGGCAGCAGCATCACCTCTTCGCCCAGTTGCAGAAAGCCGCAGGTGATGTCGTCGCTGGGCAGGAATTCTTCGATGATGACGTTGCTGAGCGGGAAATCCGCCAGGATTTGCCTGGTACCTGCCATTTGGCTTCCTCCGCATGCCTGGTATAACTACGCCTACGCTGCCCGACTCGGCGGTGGGCTTCAGCACCAGCGGAAAGCCGATATCGCTCTCTGAAAGAAGCTGTGCCATTTCCGAAACATTTTCCCGGCTAATGACTGTGAACGAAGGGATAGGCAGCCCATTTTCCCGCAGCACGGTACCTGGCAGGCGTCCTTTTCCAAAACCGTTCGGAGCGTTTTGGCGCTGGACCCCAAAAACGACAATTGCCGCTCCTCGATGTAATCGTTTAACCAAACGGCTTTGCCCGCGCCGGCATTGACGTAATAGGCGTTGGAAACCACAGAAGGGTGTCCGGTGATATTTCATCCAGTACTTTTTCCAGTTGAGGAACGCTTTCCACCTCGGTGGTTTCCACCTCCATGCCGGCTTTACGCAGCACGCCTGTGGCTATTCGCAGTTCTTCCGGGCTGGTGAGCCAGCCGTTGCGCCAGTGGTACGGCTGTTGATGAATAACATTTTCATGGTAAACTGTTTTTAAGTTCGTTATTTAGTACCAGCTCCAAAATGTAGGTAGGGTGTGTGAAAAGCGGTACAGATATTTTCGAGTACGGGGACCTCTTTATGAAATTCCTTCTACAGCAATTGCTCCAGAAACACCAGGTTGCCTAAGAGCTTGAACCGTTCGTCCAATTCCTCCAGGGGTAAGGTACCAGTCGAAACCATCAGTACTGATGTCAAAATGCTCCGTGAAAATGGAGCGGACGGCGTTTGAAATTTCCTGTTACCCATGGCTTGCTGCTTTTGATGGGTATCATATTTACTACGTACCTGGGGCATTCAAAAGAAAGAAGGCGAGACCCTCATTCCACCGATTCCCTACGGAGACTCGGTGGGGAGAGAAAACTATTTAATTTTTATTGCAACTGATTGATAAAGGCATACAGGTGATCCACAGCTTGTTGAGCTTGTGTACCATCAGCAGATATGGTGATAATATTTCCTGAAACGATTCCAAGCTTTTCTACCTCATATAAATTTTTTTGCATTAGCACTTTTTCCGTGAGCAGTTAAGACGATATCAGCATCAAACCCTTTTGCCTTTTTAACTAACTCAGCAGCAGCAATTGTTCCAAGGTTACAATTAATTTGCGCCTCTTTTACGTAACTCATAATTATTGATTTTAAAAGTGAATAATTTTGGTTATAACATCCTGATTTTGAATATCGTACTAACGCTGCAAAGGTGCGGAGCCCGGTTCACAGCGTTTTTACCTCCTGTGCCAATGATTTGACATCTCGTTTCAACCTTGTTCTTTTCGGAAATTTTCAGGATGCCGGTATGTAAAACCGGGCGGAGGCATTTTACTCACGGTTTGCCCCGTTTTTACCTGAAAAACGGAACCAGTGCCGGTTGTAACCGGGCGCTCCCTTACCTATACGGAGAATGAAGGTGTAAACAGGCTAGGCGGCATGCCTTCGCAATGCTTCGGCAGCCAGGGGAGGTGGCGCCCAAAGGTACTTATACAGTACTGGTACCGAAACGAGCCAGGCAGGCGGGGAATGGAGTGAAATACATTGCGCCCCGACAGCCCAGCTCGGGCGCCAACTTATTCCCTAATGATCAAAAGATAGGCTGCTACTCCCGCCGCTGTTTGCGTGGCATCGCATCCCGAGGTGGTGATCACATGCTTACCCCCGTCCGGGTTTCCGCTATAGTTTATCCCACTGACCTTTTCATACCCTCTGTCATTGCTTATGGTGGCTATATGCTTACCCCCGTCCGGGTTTCCACTATAGTTTATCCCACTGACCTTTTCATACACCGGTACCATTGGATATGGTAGCTATATGCTTGCCCCCGTCCGGATTTCCGCTATAGTTTATCCCACTGACCTTTTCATACACCTTACCATTGGATATGGTGGTAAATGCTTGCCCCCCGTCCGGGTTTCCGCTATAGTTTATCCCACTGACCTTTTCATACACCCTTACCATTGGATATGGTGGCTATATGCTTACCCCGTCCGGGTTTCCGCTATAGTTTATCCCACTGACCTTTTCATACACCCGGCATTGTGCATCTGCTTTAGTATACCTCCGATAAACACATAGATTCCTAATAAAAGTGCTAATTTTTTCATTTTTCAAAAATTTTACAATTT
Organism: Lewinellaceae bacterium; assembly: GCA_020636095.1. GTDB lineage: Bacteria > Bacteroidota > Bacteroidia > Chitinophagales > Saprospiraceae > JACJXW01. The sequence continues at coordinate 1,784,002 of JACJYN010000003.1, read as the reverse complement.
GGACAATTTAGGTTACAACATCCTGATTTTGAATATCAGGTACAGCAACGGTGCAAAGGTGCGGAGCCCGGTGCAAAGAGGTTTTCCTCCGGTTCCAATGATTTGACATTTCGTTTCAACCTTGTTCTTTTCGGAAATTTTCAGGATGCCGGGACTGTAAAACCGGGCGGAGGCATTTGGTACTCACGTGTCAAATGTTTGACATTTTGTGCTGAATGTCATTTAGCCGGAATCCCGCATTTCAGAAGGCGCTTTCCCATAAGCTCTTTTGAAAGCGCGCGAAAAAGCGCTGATGGAGGAAAAGCCCGTTTGGTAGGCAATCTCGGAAATATTGAGTTTCCCTTCCCGTATCAACTCCAGCGCCGTGCTCAGGCGGATGGTGCGCACCAATTCGCTGATGGATTGATCGGTGAGGGCTTTCAGCTTGCGGTGCAGGCTGGAGCGGCTCAACCCGAAGTGCCTTACCGATATGATCGCCATCGAGGTTGGGCTCGTCGAGGCGTTCCACAATATGGTTACGGAGGCTGGAAATAAATTCGTCTTCTTGTTGGTAGGTTTCATCCCCGGCGGTACGGAAGGCCGTTCTGATACCGCTGTTGTAACAACCGGCGGACCTCGATGAGCTTCTCGATGCGCAGGGCCAGCTCCTGCGGGCTGAACGGCTTGGTGAGGTAGGCGTCGGCGCCCCGCCGCAAGCCCTCCAGGCGGCTTTCCAGAGAGGCTCTGGCTGTCAATAGTATCAAGGGTATGTGGGAGGTGCCGATATGGTACGGATGGCTTTTTACTACTTCAAAGCCATTCTTTTTCGGCATCATCACATCCGAGATGATCAGGTCGGGGTCAGTACCAGGGCTTTTTCGATTCCCTCTTCGCCATCGGCGGCTTCCGTAATGTTGTACCGGGATGTGTCAATGCAATAGCGAATGTATTCCCGCATTTCGGCATTGTCTTCGATTAGGAGCAATTCCAACTTTGGCTGCTCACTGAAACTGGAGACCGGAGCAGGAGGGACGGGTATTTCTTCTTCAGCTACCGGAAGAGCAATTGGCTCCGGCGCAGGTTCAGCATCCAAAGGCTGTACCTGCTCCCCTTCCAAAACGGGCAGATAAACCTCAAAGGTGGTGCCCTTGCCCACCTCGCTCGATACCCGGATCTCGCCGCCCTGCAGTTCCACCAGTTCTTTGACCAGGGACAAGTGATGCCGGTACCGCCCTGGGCGCGGGTCGAGGAGTTGTCCCCTGGTAAAACCGGTCGAAGATTTGTTCAAGCTGCTCCTGTTCAATACCGATGCCCGTGTCTTTCACATCCAGCCGGATGAATTCCACTCCGTTTTGCCGCGCACTCGCCAGGCTCACCTGGACGGCATTGCCCGGCGGCGTGAATTTTATTGCGTTGAAAAGCAGGTTGTACACGATCTTGTCCCACTTGTCTTTGTCGAACTGCGTTTCCCATTTATCCTGGTGGGTGGTGAAAGCCAGGCTCAGTTCTTTTTTTCCGTACCAGGGGCTGAAACCGGTTTGTCAATTCCCTGGTGTAGGCAACAAGGTCTCCGCGCGACACCTCTATTTCCAACCGCCCGCTTTCGATCTTGGACAGGTCGAGCATCTGGTTGATCAGTACCAGGAGGTGGCGGGCATTTTTCAGGACGCCGTTCAGGCGGCGGCGGAAGATGGTAGGCGGCGGTTGTTCAGCGATACTATGCTCCAGCAGGTGATGATGATGAGGGTCAGCGGGGTGCGGAACTCGTGGGTGATGTTGGAGAAGAATCGGTTTTTTACTTTGTCCAAGGCTTTCAGTTCTTTACCTGAGCAGCGATGGTCCGGGTACGGTTGCGGACTTCGGCTTCCAGGCGCGCCCGGTCTTTCTTGAGTTTGAACACTCGCCATCTTACTATGGCGAAAATCATTGCGATGATAAAGGCGGATAGAAAGGCAATAAACGGTACCATTGCAGGTAAAAGGGTTTTCTTGCATATACCGGGATATTTAGGATGTCGTTGGACCATGCCCCCGACGCGCGCCTGCCTTTTATTTTGATCGCATACCGGTAGTAGGGCGGATTGATGATGGAAATTTTATTTTCGCCGGTATATACCCATTGATCCTGGTAGCCTTCAATTTGAAAGGCATATTGGTTGTCGGCTGAACTTTCATAATCCAACAGGCTGACTTCCAGTTCAAGAATCCGGTCGCCGGGATCTAAACGGATATTTTTGCTGCCCGGAAGCCTTCGGTTTTATCTACAAAATCTTCTGCATTTTCTGTTAATACGCGTACTTTAGAGAGGTAGAGTGGAATATTCTCCGTCTCTTCTCCGATGATATCTTTAGGGTGAAATTGCGTTATGCCGTTCAACCCGCCAAAATACAACGTACCGTCTTCTGCCTGGAAATGGGCAAAAGTGTTGAATTCCTCGTGCGCAATCCCGTTTTCAGGTAAATAGACCCGGGTATTGTAGGAGTTTTTATCGAAACGCATAAGCCCATAATTGCTGGGCAGCCAGAGGTTTTCATAATCGTCCTCATAAACCGCATAGATCGTATTGTCGGATAAGCCGTTTTCGCGGGTGAACTGCCGGAAGGCATTGTTTTTCCTGTCCCAGCGGATCAACCCCGCCGCCTTTGGACGCCAGCCAGAAAATGCCCTCGGCATCTTCGTAAAGGTGGTTGATGTTGTCGTCCGGCAAGCCGTCAGTATGGAATAATAATCCAGTATCTTTTCCGTCCGGCTATCCATCAGGAAAAGCCCTTTACTGGAAGCGATCCATATTCCCTGTTCATTTTGATAAAAGTGGCGGACAAAGGTAGCCCTGGAAGAAACAGGAAGTTGAACAGGAACCAATTCCTTCTTTTTATCGTCCAGGTAGATCAGCCCATCCGGAGTCCCTGCCCAAAGCTTGCCGGTGACTGGATTTTGGAACAGCTTAAACAATCTTGTCTCCTGGGAACTAAAATCATGTTCCACCCATCTATTCTGAGCAGGAATATATTCCATCATTATAAACCCATCCGTTCCAGTACAAATGGGCCCTGCTTACCCCTGACGAAGGAGGTGATCGCCGGATAGAGCGGAATTGTAATTTGTGCCTCTTCAGCAGTCAGGTTTTCATAAGCATTTTGACGGTATCCGCCGATCCAAAGCCCATGCTCGTCCCGGAAAATACTCCGGATGCTGTTCCCGGTACTGAGGTTTTGAAGGGGTTTTTTGTTTCCGGCTGACCCTAGTAAAGTGTTGTCGTCGCTGGTTATCCAGAGTATGTTTTGGCGATCCACAAAAGCCCCATTATAATACCTTTGGTTTTTATCCCTCCCCGAGGCGATGGATACCGGGTAGTTCAACAACTGGTTTCCAGTACCTGATCCTGAATGACGATAGCCCCGGGAGTGGCAAAGCAAGTGTAGTCTTTATGAATTTGAAATAAGGCGGCAATTTCTTCCGGCGGATGATTTTTCAGGTAAAAGGGGTCAACTGCCGGTTTTGCAACACCCAATAATTCGAAAGATATTCCTGATAACGCGTTTCGACAATGATGTCCGGATGGTAAGCTGTGAATTGAAATAACCTGGCGCGGTTCTATGTCAAAACTATCCAATAGTTGGTGTTTTAACCCCCTAGTATCGTCCTGGCATGCAAGATCAGTAACTGCTGTCCGGCAAGGCTTCGCAAATTACAAAGTTCCGGATCTCGCCGGGCACGCGATACACTTCCTCAAAATCCTGGTTGTATTTATAGACGATTCCCTGGCGGGTGGAAATGAACAGGTCTGATCTATTGATTTTAGACTGGCTGATGTGAATAACGTCTTCGGAGGAAAACAACCCATGGGTAAACGTTTCAAAATCATAGACAGTATCCTGCCGGGTATTGATGATGCCGCTCTGATTGGGGTTTTCAATTCCTGTTATTTCGCAATACCATAAATTATTGTCTTTGTCGGGCGCCAAAAAGACGCTGTTGTTTTCTGAAATTTTTAAGAAAGAAGCATTGTAGGTTTTGAAGCGATAGCCGTCGTAACGGCTGATGGCGCCCGGCGTATTGACCCAGATGAAGCCGTCCTGGTCCTGAGTGACGGCAAAGGCCCGGCGATGCGGCAGGCCGTCTTCTACGTTTATTTCCCGAACGTCAAAGAGGTAGGGCTGGGCAACCAGAGGTTGCCACAGAAGATTTAAGGCGATTAAAGATTTAGCGAGCAGGGAGAATTTCAACGGCACGTACTGTTCCGGTTTAATATATAGGCAAAAATAAGTTTTATTGCCCAAATAGAAAACCCCCGGCTCTGGATATACAGCTTAAGAAGCTGTTTGAATTTAACCCTTCCGGCTGCAAAGGGGTATCTCGGGAACCTGCCGTCGATAGCCGTCAGGTCGTCGGCGGCGTTGGTGATGGCGTCGAGGGCTTCCTGCTTTTGCTTGAGCAGGGCTTCCCTTTCATCCAACTGCCCGAGCAGGGCCTGGTGTTTGGCTTTCCACTCGGCGAGCTCAGCAGCCAGCTTTTCGTTGCCCATCTGCAGGCGGCCCTTTTCACCTTCGAGTTCGCGGAGCCGGGCGGCGAGATCCCGGATCTGTTCTTTCAAGCTGAGGTACTCCCGTGGGTGCAGGCGCCAGATGACGTAGCCGGTCAGCAGGCCCAGCAGGCCGGCCACGAGCCACATGATGAGAATCTCGAGGGTGTGAGTGGCCCCGTCGGGGCTTTGGAAGGTGTTTTGGAACATGGTTGTACGTTTCAGCCCCCTCTGCCTTCGGCATCTTCCCCAAGGGGGGAGAAGGTTCTCCGGATTAGAGCGATTGGGTAATAAATTATTCCGTTTTTACTACTTGAATTTCCACCCGCCGGTTTCGCTTCCGCCCGTCCTCCGTACTATTCCCGGCTACCGGTTCTTCCTCTCCATTCGACACTACGGTGGCCTTGGAAGGGGTAAGCCCTTTTGAAAGCAGGATCTCCCCGATGTACTGTGCGCGGGCCAGGCCCAGTTTCAGGTTGGCCGCCGCACTGCCGATGGAATCGGTATGGCCGGTTATGCGGATGGTTTCACCGGTTTGGTTGAGCCGCCGGGCCAGCTTTTCAAAATAGGCGGCTACTTCCGGCTCGATATCTTTTGACGCTTCCCGAAATGGGAACTGGATGAGGATACGGCCCTCCAGTTCGGTGATGGCCATATCGCCCAGGGCTGTCGGCTCAATGAAGGCAAAGGCTACCGCTTCGAAGGGTTCTTCCTGAGCATCCTCTGGCTCATCAGCCTGGCGGGAGGAGGTGGCCAGCCGCTCTTCCGGCAGGGTTTCAGCGAACAGCTTTTTCACTTCTTTTGCCCGGCGTTCCCCCATTCGAACACCAGGGGCCGTACATCTTCCAGAGGCGGAGGCGGCTCGGGGCAGGCCTGTTTGATGCCGCACCCGTACCACCGCCAGGAGACGAAGCCCCAGATGAGGAAAAGGGCGATGGAGAGGGTTAGTTTAATGGGCATAATCCTTCGTTTTAACGATAACAAATGTAGGGGAGAAGGTGATAAATGATTTGCACCGCTGTAACCAATATTTTATCTGGTGTTACATGAAAAGGTGATCGGTGAACAGTATATTTTTCCTACATTTGGGAAAAACCCCAACCGAAAAGAGATGCAAAAATATTTCAACATAGCCGGGCCTTGCAACGCCGCCGACCATTACATGGTGCCTCTCCTGGAGCGAAATAAGGATATATTGCCCCTGATCGAACAAAAGCAATACTTTGTCCTTCATGCCGCCCGGCAATCCGGGAAGACGACGCTGCTGCAGGAATTGGTGGATCATTTGGAACGAGAGGGCAAGTGCTACGCCTTGTATTGCAGCCTGGAGCAGGCACAGGTTTTTACCGAAGCAAAGGAAGGCATCCCTCAGATATTGAATATTATCAGGTCTGCAATCCGGTTTTCAAACATCCCGGGCAAAGAAAATTTTTTGAAAGGAAGCGGCCAAAAAGATATTTCGACGATGGTTGGCGACGCCTTAAAAGAATTTTGTACAACGCTTGATAAGCCGCTAATCTTCTTTTTCGACGAAATCGACGCCCTCCAAGACGGCACGCTGATCTCCTTCCTCCGCCAGCTCCGAAACGGGTACATTACCCGCAGCCGTATCCCTTTCCCACATAGCATCGCTCTGGTGGGCATGAGAAATATTCGGGACTATAAGTCAAAGGTCCGGGATGGCCGGGAAACACTGGGTTCACCCAGCCCGTTCAACATCATTACCAAGGCCTTGACCTTGCGCAATTTTTCTATTGGAGACATCCAAGGCCTCTACAACCAACATACCAAAGCTACCGGCCAGGTTTTCGAAAAGGCAGCGGTAGAAAGCGTCCATGACTACACCGACGGGCAGCCCTGGCTGGTTAACGCCATTGCCCGGGAGATCATTATGGAAATTCTGGAAAACGATTTTACAAAAAAAATCACCGCCGCCCACGTCGACCAGGCCGTCAAAAACATCCTGTTGCGGCGGGACACGCACATCGACAGCCTGCTGGAACGCCTAAAGGAGGAACGGGTGCGCAAAGTGATGGAGCCGGTGATTACGGGAGAAAAATACGCCATTAGTTTTACCGACGACGACACCCAATACTGTCTGGACCTGGGGCTTTTTAAAAATGAGGACAACGTGCTGAAACCCGCCAATAAAATGTATGCGGAAGTCATTATCAGAACGCTGAGCTACGACCTGCAGAAGACCACATGGAATCGCAGATCGAAAACCGATGGGTGAAAACCGACGGCAGCCTGGACATGAACCTTATATTTAAAGCTTTCCAACAATTCTGGCGGGAAAACAGCGAGATCGGCAGGAAATATCAGTATCAGGAAGCTGATCTCACCTGATCCTTGCGCTTTGCCTTTCTACAGCGGGTGGTCAATTCCGGAGGCGGGGTGTCGCGGGAATATGCCGCCAATAAGGGGAGGATGGACTTGTGTGTGCATTATGGCAAAAATAAGTATCCTATAGAAATCAAACTACACTATGGCAAAAAAACAATCCCCGAGGGTTTGGAACAACTAGCTGGGTATATGGATACGGTAGGTGAAAATACAGGATGGCTGGTGGTGTTCGACCGAAGAAAAGGCGCTGCGTGGAAGGAGAAGATTTACTGGAAAACGGAAGAGAAGGGGGAGCACACGATCCATGTGGTAGGGGCGTAGGGCTATAATGGAAAAAATGGGCAGGCAGGTGCATTGATTCCCCCTTGGTATGGGAGGCCTGCCCCTTAGCAAATGTGTCTATGATAGTTATGCCAGCTCATTGGCTTCCATCCACTCGTCGTTAAAAACCGTACTCAGGTAATTTTTACCAGAATCGGGCAACAGCAGCACGACTACTGCGCTTTCGCCCAGCCTTTCAGCGGTTTTCAACGCCCCGGCGATCACCGCTCCGGCAGAAGACCCAACCATCCAGGCTTCTCTCCGGGCCGATGCCGGTATTGCCGGATGTCGGCTCGATGATCGTGCCGCCGGGTTGAAATCTTCTTTCTGTACACCGATTTCATCAAAGCCCATGCTCTGTCCGGTTTTTTGATGAGTAGTGTAATAGTTATCTTTTTTATGGCGGAGCCCGATTATGGTTTCGGCAATACCACGGCTTTTCAAAAATCTTCTTTCTATTCAGCATCATTTGATCAAACCCCAAATTTTGTAGGCATTTTTGTGAAGCGTTCTCATTCCCCTTGAAAGGGGAAGGTTTGCTAACAAAATTTCGCACCAGAGGCATCCATAGCCTTATGCTAAATAGTAACAACGGCGTTAATTAAAGTTACGGAAGCTTCTTTGCCGATGCCATCTTTCCAGTAAGCAGGTTTAATAGCAATCGCTATCTCTATTGTTCCTTCTTTGCAATATTTGCTGATGATTAAGCCGATAGTTCCTACTAACTCGTCCGTTTCTTTTAAGATGATCCCCAATTGACCAAAATTATTTTTTTCATAGCGTTCGATTTGGATATCAATCCACGCTTTTGCCATTTCGTAACGCGTCCTGTTCAGGTCAATTCCCAAATATTTCAGGTTTGGGTTGTTCTCATAAAAATCCATCCAGCTAACTATATCGTCATAGGTTAACTTTCTAAAAAAAAGAATCGTGGTGAACTAAAGTATGGTAATATTTAGTCAAATACATGAGAAATCTTTTTTTGTTTTGAAACGGCGCTGTTGACGATGCTGCATCTGACGACTATGTCGCTATTCATCGTGAAAAGATTGCGTTTCCGGATGACATCGGGGGCTTCTGCCTCATATTGCAAAAGCGCCTGGCAGGCAACTGTGTAGACAAGCCCTTCAAAAACCTGCATCGGCGTATAACCCGGGAAACAGGTTAAGCATTGCTTCACCATTTCCATGCCGGCTTTACGCAGCACGCCTGTGGCCATTTGCAATTCTTCCCGGCTGGTGAGCCAGCTGTTGCCCCAGTGGCCTTTGCTGTTGATGAATAATATTTTCATGGCCAATTGTTTTTAAGTTCGTTATTGGCCCAAAGATGCGGAGCCCGGTTCACAACGGTTTTCCCTCCTGTTCCAATGATTTGACACCTCGTTTCAGCCTTGATTTTTTGCAGCGCCTGGAAGCAACTTTATTTTTATTTTCCAAAGAGATCGTCCATGCCCAGCGCCCGGACAACCAGCCCAAGGCTTGTGTGGGTTTTCTTCCAGGCCGAAAGTGCTGATGAAGATTAGGAATAATTGCTTGCGGGATAGGCGCCGATCATCAGCCGCTTTCTTCCATTCCTATCGGGTACTTTTCGTTGGCAGGTTGAATAAAAACTATTCGACCGGAAAAACAAAAGGCTCTTTTCCGGCAAATACGATGGGCAGTTGGATGATCTTTTCGATTTGATGGGCGAGCAGTTCCTGGTAGTATTTTTTATGCTCTATTTGATGGGCGGCTTCTGTCAGAGTGGCGTTGATCCTTTTAGCAAAGGCTTCTTCGGTTTCTTTCTTCTTTCTCCCTTCTATCCGTTTGATCTCGATGACAACGCCGTGCCGGCTTTTGTCGTGCGGCATCAGCATAATGTCATACCTACCTTCGCCGCTTTCCCGGTTGGAGCGGATAAGGTAGTCGTCGCCGATGACGGTACCAGCAGTCCCAGTACATAAGCCTGATAGGTTTTCTCCGGCTCGCCGCCGGCATCAAAATAGCTGAACGTATCGCCCATGATTTGCTTAAAGCCTTTTTCAAAAGCTTCCAGCCGGTTGTTGACCAAATGCCCGGCGGTTTCTTCGAGCAGCAAACGCGCTACCCGGTGTTCCATTTCCCACCAGTCGATGACGATATCTTTAAAAACCTTTTTATTTCAAAGTTGGGGATTTTCAATAGATATACGTCGTCTTTCACGTTTTCCGTTTGCGTTAAATAACCGGAAAAAGCGAGCAAAGTCCACAGCAATTCCTTTTTAGTGTCAAAATCGGCAAAGACAAAGCTGTCGACTATTCTTTTTTTCGATGGTTTTACCGGCGATTAGGCGCTGCAACGTATCATAAGTCCGGTTGAGGTCCGGTTCCACGATCCGCGATTTGATGAGCGAATCGGTCCCTGTATTGATCCAGTAGGCTTTGAAGCCTTCCTCGTACCTCGAAATGTAATTGACGATGGACCAGGGGTTGTAAATCTGGTACCGGTATTGCCAAATTTGTAGCCGTTGTACCACTTTTGCACCTCGGGGAAATGCCCTTCCATACCAAAATATTTCAGGGCGTCTTTTTTGTTTCTTGTTCGGTAAACCCGAACTTATCGGCAAAATAAAGGCTGGTGATGGTATAGACGCCAATGTTGTTCATCTCCGAAAAATGCTCTCCCTGGCTATCCGCATAATGCCGGTTATCAGCCCTTTATGCAGGAAGGGGTTCCCTTTGAAAGCTGAGCCCATGAATACCTGCATGAATTTGATCACCTCATCGTAGTATTCTTCTTTATACCCGTTGATGATTGGCGTGTCGTATTCGTCGACGAGGAGGATGGCTTCATTCCCAAAATGAGTGCTTAGGTATTCGCTTAAATTCAAAAGGCTGAATTCATAGTCTTTCTGCACGCCCTTTTCCAGTATGATCTTTTCAATAAACTGCTTTTCGAAACCTTCTAATTTGTCTGATTTCAGAAGATATTTATGCTCTTTATAAACCCTCGAAATGACATCTTTGATGTGTAGCAAACAAGCATCCCAATCACTTGCCCGGACGCTTTTTAGAGAAAGATTAATGACCGGGTATTTATTCTGGTGAGACTGGCAAAAACCTTTTTCCGCGCTGATCTTAAATTCTGTAAACAAGCCGGCGCTCTCTTTTTATTGATGTCAAAAAAGTGTTCGATCATCGACAGGTTCAGGGTTTTGCCAAACCGGCGGGGGCGGGGGATGAGCAGCACTTTGTCCCCGTTTTCATGAAACTCCTTTATCAGCAAGGTCTTGTCTACAAAATACCCCTGGCCACTACTACTATATTTTTGAAGTCCGAATCTCCCTTCAGTTTTTTTCCTTCCACTCATGGCGGGCGGCTTTTTGTTGGCAAGTTAAACAAAAAGTAGGAGCGAAAATAGTCACACCTCCGAAGGGCTCTTCCCATACGCCTTCTTAAAAGAGCGGGAAAAGTGGTAAAAGCGAAGAAAAACCGGTCTGATAAGAAATCTCCGACACGTTCAGTTTGCCTTCCCGGATCAGTTCCAGGTACTTTTGCAAACGGACAGAGCGGACAAAATCGGTGATAGGCTGTACAATAGCTGTCCTTGCCCTTTCAAGGCAGAGCCATAGAAAGAGCGCATTTGTGTGGGAAGTATGGAAAATGGCATTATACCTATGTTTTTAGAAAAACAGACGTGCGATCAATGCCACAAATATAAAAAAACTATAATTCGATGTCCATCATGTTCCTGGACTGTAAATACAGCCGGTCTATTTGCTTTCGCCCGATCTTCAATTCGGCAAAACCCGCGTAGTGCTCCTTACGGCGCCGGTAAGTGGTGAAGGCCTGTTTGCGCCAGCCGTCCGGGTCAGCCGAGCGGTAAGTAACCTTTACCGCTTTAGCATAGCCCGCAGGGTTTCCAGTTTGGTATTACCAGATTCTGAAAAGTATGAATGCCGGTATGCTGGAGCATACTTCGATGGTGGCGTCAATGCCATCGAGGTCAGTCAGGTCGTCAGCGGCAGAAGCGATGGCTGCCAGCGCCTCTTCCCTTTGGGCAAGGCGGTACTTCGATGCTGGTAAATTCTGCCAACAGGTATCGTATTTAGCTTTCCACTCACCAGCTCGGCAGCCAGTTTTTCGTTGGCTATATTCAACCGGTAGTTGGCGGTATCAACTCCCGAATCCGGGTAGTGTGCTCTCCGATCTGCTTTTTCAAGCCGAGGTACTCCCTGGTACCGCAGATGCCAGATGATATAGCCAATCAGCAGGTAGATTGGTAGTGAGACACGAGCCACATAATGAGGATCTCGAGGGTGTGGGTGGTCGCGTCGGGGCTTTGGAAGATGTTTTGGAACATGGTTTCTCTTTCTTTTTAATTACCGCACTAACGGAAGTACTTGTTTTTCATTAAGGGCAGATGCTACGGATGCTTCTTTAAGCCCGTACGGGCTTAAAGGATGCTACTACCTTGCCACAAGGTGGTACTTTGAGGGGGCAAGCCGGTTGATGCTAAGTGGATGGCTCATCCATAGCCCCGACGCGGCTATCGCCGGTACGGGTACTCCGCTGCGCTCCAGCATCAATAGATCCGTATCTCCACCCGCCGGTTCCGCTGTTACCGTCTTCGGTGCTATTGTCGGCAATGGGTTCGGCTTCCCTTTGGATTCAACACTATTTTGGAAGGTAAGGTACCTGAGCCAGCAGGATTTCTTCGATGTATTTGTACCGCGCCAGCCCGAGTTTCAGGTTGGTGCTGCGGCGCTCGATCGAGTCGGTATGGTACCGGTGATGCGTATGGTTTCATTCGTCTGTTCAATCCGGCGTACCAGCTTTTCAAAATAAGTACCGTGCCGCCGGCTCAATATCTTTGACGCCTCCCGAAAGGGGAACTGAATGAGTATTCTACCCTCCAGTTCGGTGATCTCCATATCGCCCAGAGCAGAGCGGTGGCTCGATGAAGCGGAAGGCCGCCGCTTCGAAGGGCTGCTCGCGGGCTTGCTCCGGTTCATCTACCTGACGTTCGGAAAAAGTACCAGGCGCTCATCCGGCAGCGTTTCGGCAAATAGCTTTCTGACCGCCTCCGCCCGCGCAGCGCCTCAGGTTGGCGACACTGTCCGTGCCGGGTTCTCCTTCAAAGTACATACCGACGATCTCGAGAATTTGCCCTTCCGGTAAAGGCCACCAAGGCGATAGATCCCTATATAGTATCAAACGGCGGGCGGGTGATTACTCGGGGCGCCCCAGTTGAAGACCAGAGGACGGACGTCTTCAGGCGGTGGTGGGGAGGCTCCGGGCAGGCCTGCTTGATGCCGCATACGTACCACCGCCAGGAGACGAAACCCCAGAGGAGGAATAGGGCGATGGAAAGGATCAGTTTGAGGGGCATGAGTGAGTGAGTGAATGAATGATTGATTGAAGCAAGCCTTACAAAGCTAGAGGGAGGGCAGGAAACCCTTTGCACGGATGTTACCAATATTTGACCGGGTGTTACCTCTTATTTTCATCCTGCCGCCCGAGAGCAGCCACTTCCTCCCGCAGCGCCCGAACGCTCGCTAGTAGCGCCTTATTCTGAGCCAGCAACGCCTCGTATCCGCTAGTATCCTACCAGGCTCCTCCCTATTGGGGCTCCGTTCTTTTTTTTTTTTCAGGTACGGGCACTACCTCCTTGCCTTTTTCAAATTCTCTTTGAAAAGCCTCCCGGAACCAGGCCGGATCAAAATCTAACAAGGTCCCGCCCTGCTCAAAATGTTCGATGAAGACCATACCCAACGCATAAGTGGAGGCCGCGCCGGCAGCGGCAGTTGTTACCCCCGCAAATAAGGAGCCCAGCACCGGTATCAGTTTTATCAGCCCGATGGCAGCCACGTCGCCAACCAGGGCCACTATCCGCGTCCGCAGGCGGTGTTCCTTAAAGTCCACCTCGTACACCTGGCAAATATCCCGGATCAAGACGACTTGTACCTTCGACAGGACCGCTACATCTACAATAGGCACCGGAATCAGGCCCGCACCGGCGGCGTAGAGAGTGCTGCGCTCGGTGATTTCCTGGGCTTTTCGTCGGCGTTGTGCGTTGTTTTGGGGATTGGGCATGGTTGCTTTTTTAGCCTCCTCCGCCTTCGGCACCTCCCCTGACAGGGGAGGAAATTCTCCGATTTGGTGAAGTGGAGTAAAGTATATCTTATTTTATCCGGCTGAATAAGTGGAGGCCAATAACAGAGCTATAGCGCTTGTTACTACATCATTCCCCTCAGCTCCGCAATCGCCGCCTTCAACTCCCCCTGTATCCGTCTCAATTCCTGTCGTTCGGCCTGCTGCTGCTGGCTGGAAAACAGGCCGCTAAAGGGGCCCTTTCTTTCCTGCCTGGCCGCTTCTTCCACCTCGTTTACGTCGGCGACCACCAACTTTCGCCCAGCTTCGAATTCCTTCTGAAAAAATGCCCTTGATTTAACCGGGTCGAAATCCAGCAGGGTGCCTCCTTGGTCAAAGTGATGGGTAAACACCTTACCGGTGGCGTAGGTGCCGGCCGCAGCAACGGCCGCAGTCGTTGCTCCTCCCAGCAAGGTACCCAGGCCGGGAATAGCCTTGAACAGCCCCGCTGTTCCGACAAAGCCGGCCAGCGAACCAACCAGCGACTTGGCCAGGTTTTCCCGGAAGTCCACCTGGTATAGGCGGGCGATGGAGCGCAACATGTGCAGCTGCAGGGCCAGCAGGACGGCGGCGTCCACGACGGGAAAGGGTAGCAGAGCTACGCCAGCCGAGTAGAGGGTGTTGCGTTGAGTGATGCGATGGGCGGCCTCTTTGCGGGCTTTGGCCACATCTAATGCGGCGGCTTTTGCTGGGATGTCTTCTTTCATGCTATTTATAAACTATTGCGCCGGAAAAACAAAAGGCTCTTTCCCGGCAAAAACTTCCAGTTTATCGGATTTTAGTAGGTATTTATGTTCCTGGTAGGCTTCTGAAATGACCCTTTTTAGATGCAGTAAACAACCTTCCCAATCTGGCGTACTGGAGGCTTACCCCTCCTCCAGCAAGCGCCACAAAGGAGCCGGATGGACCGCCGTCCGCCGAGGCAGCGCCATCGAAAAAACATGTGGTTTTTGGAAGCGGGCAAACGCTTTGTATTGCCCGAAATGCGTAAAAGTGCAGGCCAGCGCGCCCTTCAGCACTTTGGCCTCCTCCACCTCCAGGAATTGGAAATCCAGCATCATGCCCGTTCGCAGGATTTTGGACAAGGCCTCCTTCATGCTGAAAACAGCCGTATAGCCGGCTGTATGATCCTGCCCACAGGACCGCAGCAGCATCTTTTCTTTGCCGGTGAGTTGACTTAACACCGCCTCCTCCGTTTCGCCGCCAACCTTTTCCACATCAACGCCCAGGGGATGCGCCTCCGGAAAAGCGACGCTAAACCCGATATTATCACAGTGGCTGATGCTCACCTGGATATTTCGCAGCCCCGCGCCCCGGACGACCGGAAACTGAAAAACGCCCGTATCTATCCAGATGGCGTGGGGGGTGTCGATCCCGGTCAGGCCAAGAACAGCCTGCCGGGCGGAAAGCCTGCCCAGCAAAAAACTTTCTTTTCTCCGCGTAGATGGAAATGCGTCATAGGCCGCCTTTTCTTCCGGATGAAGTTGTCCTGCCCACGGCGCGCCCGTTGCTAATTCCCCCCTGACAATAGCGGCACAGGCGGAAAACGTTTGTTCTTCGCGGATCAACGGCAGTATTACGGATCTTGCATGCATGTTTCTTTCTGCCTGATAGACCTGGTTTTCTTTATTTTTCCCAGTCATAAGGACCATGAACAGTCAAAACGCTATTTTTCTTCCTGCATTTTTTTACGCCGCTCTTCCTGGCTTTTCTGCACGCTCAGCGGCCGCATGTCCGTCCATACCTCTTTGATGTAGGCTAGGCATTCCGCCTTCGGGCCCGTCTTGCCGGCTTCGCGCCAGCCCGCCGGTATTTCCCGGTTCGCCCGCCAGATGCTGTACTGCTTTTCGTGGTTCATGACCACGTGGTAAATGTGGTTTTCGTCTTCTTGATCTTCCCAACCCATAGTGATAATTTTTTGGTGAAAAATGCCGTTATCAAACCGCTTCCCGGTAGCATTCGCCACGGCAAAATTGAGTGGCGGAAGGGATAGCGGTTTGTTCCGCTGTTTCAAATGTTTGACTACCTGTTACAAGGGGCAGTGGCATCTGTTGCCAAAGCGTAGAATGCCTTTAGAACCCTTTCGACAAATTGTAAGACACTCCCAGTACCCAGAAAACCTGTAGTTCTTCCGTAGTGGGAGGCGTTTCGACCTGTGCCTGAATGGCCGTTATGGTGCAACAAAGAAGTAAGAGTAGAAATTGAGGTTTCACTTTATTTGTATTTTTTGATACGTCCACTTTTATTTAATTTCGAATTTACTTTTTGCCATCAGATAATACTCTTCCAGGTGGTTGTTGAATTCTTCCAACTCACCCTTTTTGTATTTTGGCCGATAGAGAATGAAAATAAGGGAAGGGCAGTCACGAAAAGCGTTTTCAGAGGCTTTGCGCACCTACTGCCTGCGCAGCGGAACTACATTACTCTTCTCTGTGGCGCTATTCCTGGCTTTTTCGAACATTGAGAAAAGTCATGTCCGTTGATGTAGGCAAGGCCTTCTTTTCGGTGTCCTTATTTTTTTGATTGCCTGTCTTACGGGGCAAATATTTTCTTCCCATCTCCAATTCATGACGTTCGGTAGAAAATAAAAATGGGTAAAGCGCTTTTTTTATGTACAATCCTAACAATTCAGGAACCCTAAAAAGTATCGTAAAAAATAATATGGCAGCCACTCTACGCAGCGAATAGGCGATAGGAAGAGATTGTATCACTTCAATGGACTTTCTGCGAATCTCAGGATTGGGGTCAGTCAACCGGTAAAAGGCAGGCAGATGTGAACCAAAGTACATTTTGAAAGTCAAAAGGAGATTTTCAGGATAGAAAAACTTAGTTTTACAACCGATGAGTTTAGCCATGTCAGGCATAAAATCATGGTAATTTACCAGGCTTTCGATGTTTTTGCTGTCACTAAAGTAGTATTCAGCATATTGTTTATCCTTTTGAATCGCATGATACATGACTGATTTTTCCGGTAGCGCCTTTTTACCTGTAATCAAAAGCGCGAGGTAACGAGCTTGCATTTCCGAACAAGCCGGCACGCCTCCCTGCGTAGGCCTGGCCCAGCCGACCAAACTGACCAGTGTCTGGTATTCAGGATGGAGCATATGCTTGAACAGATGCCGGGGATTAGAGAAATCTTTTCCAAACCTGAATTGCCGGAAACAAGTCCGGTAACCGGTGTTGAACAAGAGCACATCAGCCTCGACCTTTTCGTCTTTGTCCGTAATAATACCATCAGGGAGAAGCCGTTTTACCTCTCCTTCCAAAAACTGAAGCCGGCCGCTGACGATGTCTTCTATAAAAATGTCGTTCTTTGTTAAAAATTTACCAATGAAACTGTTCCTGTCGTATATCCACTGTTGGATTAACCGCTCCTCCTTACTTAATTTGGTATCAAAATTCAGGTAGTACCAAGCTTTAAATTTCATAAAACGGTCAAGTCCATTTTTACCCATTTCATAAAAGCAATAAGTGGTATAGCTGTCATTAGTAAAATGATTAATCCATCGAGGGACGACGTTGGGCTTGTCACGCACCAGGACATAGCAGGACGCCACCTGGCTTATTTCATGAACCGTATCGGCGCCGGATTCTCCCATACCTATGCACAAGACTTTCTTGCCTTTAAAAGGCTCTGCATTTTTGTATTGGCTTGAATGGAGTATCTCTCCTTTGAAAATAGGGTCTCTGGCATACTCAGGGTACTTCGGCAGAAAATTATTGCCGCTACAGATGACGAGATGGTCAAAAAATTCGGAAAACTCCTGACTAGGCCCTGCTACCTTCACCATCACCCTGCCCTGATGAATTTCGGCAGAAACGACCTCGTGAGATAAAAAGATATGAGGCAATAAATGAAAATGCTTTGCATAACGATGTAAATAGTTCCGGTACTCCCTGGCCGTCCAATATCTTCTTTTTTCGGACAGGCCGGGGGGATAATCCGAAAAGGCCATAAAAAAATTGGAAACGGTTAATTCTATGGAATCATAAGACCTGCCTCCTTCGCCAACATCTCTGAAGGCCCCGCCTATCCCAGTTTGAGCTTCATAGCATTTTACCTGAATGCCCTGGCTGAGCAGCTCTTTTATCGTAACCAGACCAGACAAGCCTGCGCCGATCACACACACCTTTTTGGGAGTTGAAATATTTTCGTACATCTTCCAATGATATTTTGATACAAAGATATTATAAGCTGCGCCCGACAACCGTTCGCCATAGCAAAGTTGGGGGTTAAAAGAGATAGTGGCTTGTTTCTCTGTTTCAAGTGCTTGATTGCCTGTTACAATGGGCCATTTTTACCGGTTTGCATTTTTGTCTTGCTCCCGAAGTCCTGCATTTGAAGTCTAATGGGTTTGATCTGGAATCCACCTCTCAGGTGGAGGGCAAATACAAAAAGGAAGTAATGATAAACGATACCGTCATTTAGCAAAATGGAACAGACCTACCGAATATTGAACCAATTGTGAACGAAACAAATCCTAATTTTGCAGGTAAAGATTGATCGACATTGAAAGTTTTTGAGTTACTCCTACGAGATATCAAAACGACTCCAAAGGCGTTTTACCCTGTGATAAGCTTCGCTGTTGTATCGGGTCTTTCCAATGCATTTTTGATCGCCACTATCAACTCTGCGGTCGAAACGGTAGCCAATAACGACCCAAACTGGCAGTATCTTTTTAAGTATCTGCTTTGTTTATTTCTATTCTTTCACACTAGGCGCTACATGTTAGATCGGTCTATTGAAATTGTAGAGTCCGTTGTAAGCCAGATTCGCCTCCGCTTGGTGGATAAGGTGCGCCTGACCGAGCTGGTCACGCTCGAAAAATATGGTTCGGCGACCATCTATGCACGCATTACACAAGACGCCACAATAGTTTCTAATTCCTCCAGAAACATTATCAACGGCGTCCAACAGTCCATTTTGATCATTTTCATCTTGTTTTATATTGCCACAATTTCTCTTTGGTCTTTTGGTTTTGTGATACTTGGCCTGATCACCGGTATGTTTTACTATATCGGGCTTTCCAATAACTTCCAAGCTATGTGGAAAAGAGTATCGGAAGAGGAAACGGCGTTTTTTTCAAAGCTCGCGCATCTTCTACAGGGTTTCAATGAAATCAGTATCAATCGCCGCAAGAATGAAGACGTTTTCGAAACTTATGTGACAGTCAACGATAAAATCAGTGATTACCGGATAAAAACCATTAAGCGCTATAACATTACCCTCATTTTCTTACAGGTATTCTTCTATATACTGCTGGGACTCATCCTTTTTGCCCTTCCCAGGTTTCACGCGGAGCACTCAGAGCACATTATCAAAATAGTGGCCGCCATCTTGTTTATGGTTGGGCCTATGGATGGGGTCATTTACAGCGTTCCGACCTTAGCCAACGCCAATAATTCCGCTCATAATATCATGGAACTAGAGAGTCAGCTAAAAGAAGAATTAAAGAAGATGCGCGAGCAGCGGATCGATCCTTATTCGCCAGACGCCTATCGGTCGCTTCCTTTTCAAAGCGGTATTTCCTTAAAGGGATTGAGCTACCAATACCCCCAAAGTAACGGCTATGGGACGGGATTTCAAGTCGGGCCGATTGATTTGACCATTCGCAAAGGAGAATTAATCTTTGTGACCGGGGGCAATGGCTCCGGTAAATCCACCTTCCTTAAATTATTTACCGGCTTATATAAACCGGATGCCGGGCAAATCAGGCTGGATGAAGAAAAAGATTATCCGGGAAAAGAGGTCAATATGCTCAACTATCAACAATACCAAAACCTGTTTTCTATCATTTTTAGCGACTATCATCTATTTGATAAAATATACGGTGTTGAACGGGAAATTGATCCCGATGAAGTGAAAGCGCTACTAGCCAGCATGGAATTGCCAGAAGAAAAAACGACCTATATAGATGGGGCTTTTACTAATATCAATTTATCTAGCGGACAGAAAAAACGCTTAGCCTTGACAACTGCTCTTTTAGAAGATAAGCCCATTTATATTTTTGATGAAGTGGCTGCCGATCTAGATCCGGAATTCCGCGATAAATTCTACTTTGAAATCCTGAAGGAACTAAAAGCGCGTAATAAAACAATCCTGGTGGTCTCGCACGATCAACAATATTGGAGCGTCTCCGACCGGCTGATCCGATTTCAGGACGGAATGATGTGGGAACTTTCAAAAGTTGAGGTGAGATCATTGGTAGAAAAGGTTTTGAAATAAGCTTGAAGCGGAGAGGCTGCTTGCTTTATAGCGATGACGTCTACGTTGGAAATTATTTGATGTTAAGTACTAAGAAAATAGATCTACATTGAAAGTCTTTACGCTACTAAAACAGGAAATCAATCCCATTCCCTATCGCCTGATTGTTTTTGGGTTGGTATCGGGGCTTTCCAGCGCATTATTAATATCTGTAGTCAACTCGGCGGCTGAAACTATCTCCAATAATGAATCAAACGGGTATCACCTTATCGTATATACGCTTGGTTTGGGTGTTTTCTTTTTTACCAAGCGTTATACCCTCGATAGATCTTCGGAAATAGTAGAATTAGTTGCCAACCGAATTCGTTATCGTCTCGCAGACAAGATAAGGCTGACAGAGTTAACCACTTTAGAAAAATACGGCGCCGCCACTATCTACGCGCGCATTTCACAAGACGTTACTACCGTTTCCAATATTTCCATGCTGCTGATCAATGCCGCCCAGGAATTGATCGTGATTATTTTTATCCTGTTCTACATAGCGGCCATATCATTTTGGTCTTTTGGGTTAATCATCGTCATTTCGGCCTTTGGCGTATTCTACTATACAGAAAATGCGGGATTTTTCTACTCCATGTTTCTAAAAAGGAGCGAAAAGCAAGTAGCAATTTTTGCCAGAATTTCCCATGTCTTGCAGGGCTTTAATGAAATCAATATTAACCGCCGCAAAAACGAAGAGGTCTTTGAGGCCTATACAAAAGCGGAGAAAGATTCGAGAGACGTCCAGATAAAGATTGGCAAGCGCTACAATGTCACGCTCATTATTATAGAGTTATTGCTCTATATGTCGCTGGGCCTCATTCTATTCGCCCTACCCAAAATTCATGTGGAACACTCACTGGTCATCACCAAAGTAGTGGCTGCCGTCATATTTATCGTCGGCCCTTTGAGCGGTATCGTTTATACTATTCCACTGTTTGGCTTGGCCAGCGACGCTGCTGGAAATATTATAAAACTAGAAGCGCAACTGGAGGAAGAATTGCAGCAAATACGCGAACAAAAAATAGATAATTATTCCCCGGCCGCTTACCAGATGATTCCCTTTGAAAGTCAGATCGTATTAAAAGGCCTCAGTTATCAATATCCGCAGCGAACTGATCAGGGAAAAGGGTTTCAGATCGGCCCGTTTGATTTTACTTTCCGCAAAGGAGATTTAATCTTTGTTACCGGGGGCAACGGCTCGGGCAAGTCCACTTTTCTTAAATTGCTGACCGGCTTATACAAACCAAAAAGCGGTCAGATTAAAGTAGACGGCGGGGAAGATCAAAAAGGCCGTTTTATTTACGCTCAAAACTATCAACAGTATCAAAATCTCTTCTCCATCATTTTCAGCGATTATCATCTCTTTGACAAAATCTACGGCCTCGAACAAGAAGTAGATCCTGACCAGGTCAACACGCTGCTCCAAAACATGGGGCTGCCGGAGGAAAAAACAACCTATCGGGACGGTGCTTTCACCAATATTATGCTCTCCAGCGGCCAAAAAAAACGCCTCGCGCTGACCACCGTTCTGTTAGAGGACAAACCCATCTATGTCTTCGACGAAGTAGCGGCAGATTTGGACCCGGAATTCCGGGACAAATTTTACTTTGAAATCATTCAGGAGTTAAAAGCGCGTAATAAAACCGTTTTCGTCGTATCGCACGACCAGCAATACTGGAACGCTTCCGACAGGCTGATCCAATTCCAGGATGGGCAGATGCGGGAGTTGTCCAGAGAAGAGGTGCGTTTTTTGGTCAAGATGGTGACGAAATAGTGAAATAGGCGAGGCGATTATGAAACGAATTTACCGAAAATTGAACGTATTGTGAAAAAAACGTACTGTACTTTTGTAGGTATAATAGTTTAATAAAATATCTGGATAAAATGAGAATTTGGAAGAATACGCGGCTTGACGGAATATTACTAATCTTAAGTGTTCTTCAATTTATTATTACGCTTACAATAGCGCTATCTTGGAACCAGGCCTCAATCTTTCTACAAGTTGGCGCATTTGTATTGATGGTTATGATGATTTCTTACAACATCATCGTAATTTCTCATGTTTTCACACATCAGCCATGGTTTGAGCCTGCATTTCTAAATCATTGTGTGTCAATGTTAAATTCTTTAAACATAGGCCAATCTGTGGAGATTTATAAATTAACGCACGTTAAAAATCACCACAAGTATAATAATGATCGGAAAGGCCCCAATGGATCGACTCAGGATTTATCATCTACGTATCGCGATGGGGAAAATCAGGATCATTCAGGTCTGTTTCGTTATGCATTCCTGGGCGCCTTTGGCACCTTATTTGGAGTCCTGAAAACTTTAAGCTATGCAATACGAATATGGCGCGTTGGAAAAAATGAATCTTTGATTTTTTCGCTCCTATCTAAATCTACGACAAAAAGAGCCCTGGAATTACGTCAAATTCAATTGGACAGATTATTTATATCAATAGGGATCTTATTCTTTACAATTATCAATTGGCAATGGGTATTGTTTTGTTTCATACCGGCGCTTTATCTGTCTTTTGCACTTGTAAACATACAAAACTATTATGAACATTTTGGCGCAGAACCAAGCAATCGGTACGCTAATTCAGTAAGCTATTACGGTCGATTATACAATGTAATCACATTTAACGACGGTTATCATCAAGAACATCACTTACGTCCTCAAATGCATTGGAGCCGTCTACCGGAAGTACATACGCAATTTAAAAAAGATTTTGACAATGTCAATCGCGTAGTATCTCCTGTACCGGCAATGCTTGGTTTTTTTCACAGAGGCCGGACTCAACAAAGTGAGAAAAAGAAATCCGACGGTATTTAGAATAGTGACAAGCGCTCAAGCTTAAGTAATATCTAAGAAGTCAGAAGCGAGGAGCCAGAATAATATTTGTTGGTTTTTAGCACTTGTAAAAGACGCAGCGTTCTATAAAATTGAATTGCCCGCCTTTATTTAGAAAGATAAAGTCTCAATAACAATTTCAATAAAACCGATCTGCCGTACGGTTTTTCACTAACATCTTTATGGAAAGCAAACAAGATACGTTCTCAAAAATGCCTAAAGAAAATACAAGCCCGGTCAATTCTTATACGGAATGGGACTTATTAGAGGAGGTCATTGTCGGTACGCCTAAAAATGCTTTTTTTTCATTCTGGGACCCGATAGATCAATTAGTGTACAACCCCGCTGAATTATCGGAAATAGAGCGCTATTTAAAACTGCAGCAACCTTATCCGCAAGATTATATCCAAAAGGCTTCCCTGGCCGTAGAGCGTTTTATCCATATTTTAGAGGCTGAAGGCGTCAAAGTGCGCAGAGTAGAAGAAGTGATGTACGAGCAGCAATTTTCAACGCCGGCCTGGAAAACGGCCGGCGGTTTTTGCGCGGCTAATCCTCGTGATCTTTTGATCGTTATTGGCGATCAGATTATCGAGGCGCCAATGTGTTCTCGTTCCCGTTATTTTGAAGCGCGGGCTTATCGGCCTTTATTGAAAGAGTACGTTGAGAAAGGAGCGCACTTAGTAGCCGCTCCCAAGCCTATGTTGTCAGATGCTCTATATAACCCGGATTTTGCCTCGGCAGACTCCGATACCCCTTATGTCCTGACTAACCATGAACCTGTTTTTGACGCCGCTGATTTTATCCGTTGCGGCCGGGATATCATTGGTCAACTTAGCCATGTAACCAATCAGGCCGGCATCGACTGGCTGCAACGCCACCTGGGAGCAGGCTATAAAATCCATTTAATCCAAAGCCTGGATCCGAAGCCTGCTCATATAGACACGACGCTGGCCGCCCTGGCGCCAGGTAAATTGTTGGTTAATCCGACGTTCACCGACGTAAATAAATTGCCGGAAATATTCAAAACCTGGGATATTCTTATCGCACCCGATCCCGTGCCCTACAAAACCAGGCCGCGCCTGATGAGTAATTGGATCAGCATTAATACCCTGATGCTGGA
The DNA here is from genome assembly GCA_020636095.1 of Lewinellaceae bacterium. Classification (GTDB taxonomy): domain Bacteria; phylum Bacteroidota; class Bacteroidia; order Chitinophagales; family Saprospiraceae; genus JACJXW01. The sequence goes on along the minus strand of JACJYN010000003.1, from coordinate 1,760,503 downwards.
CGAGCGGCGCATTGTGGTGGAAGAACGTCAGGAACCCTTAATCCGGGCGTTGAAAGAATGGGGCTTTCACCCCATTCCCTGTGCGTTTGAAGATTATTACCCCTTTATCGGTGGCTTTCACTGCGCTACGCTGGATGTGCGGCGGCGTGGCGAACTAAAATCCTGGTTTTGACTTGTTTTGGGCTTGCCTATTGTTTGAAGAGCAACGTCTTTACATCTGTATAATTCACTAATTGTATTCGTTCCAGAATCATCAGAATAATGGCAGCGTTGGCCTCTAAATAGGGCGATGAATTAAATAGTTCCCTATGAATTCCCCGGGCAGGATAGACGATAAACAGGCCTTTGGTTTGGGCGGTCCAATCAGAAGATAAAAATCTTCTTTCTTCGGCCTCTTCTGCAGTCTCTTCCGCCTTAAGCTGATGGATATTAGCTTGTATAAAACGCTCTGTTATCGGATCGCGCAGAAAATTGAAATAAGCCCTCATTCTTCTTTCTGTCTGTTTCAGGAAAATTTCATTTTGAAGTAAAAGTGATTGCTTTTTTTGCCAGCCAACTTCTTCATTTTGCGACAAAAAGGAAAGTTCTCCGTTAAAATCAAAGTTTAGCAGAGCCAAACGCAGCGAGCTATCTCCGAGAATAACGTCGCTCACCACTTCGCCCTTACTTTCCATGAAACGAGCCATTTCAAAGGCCAGATTTCCCCCTATAGAATATCCAAAAAAGACATAGGGCCCCTCAGGTTGCCGCTGTTTGATTTGCCGATAATAATGTTCCAATCGGTTTTCTATTTCCAGAAAATCAAAACAATACCAGGCGACCTGAGGACAAAGCGCAGCGAGTCGTTCATAAAAAACGGCTAAACCAAAGCCCGGCGGAAAAGCAAATAGCGTACTTGATGCCTCGGTATTATAACAGATCTCCTCTTCGTAAAGATGGTCTTTATGTTCGCTGATTTTTTCTGCTAAAGCCGCGATAGTAGGGCATTGAAAAATGAGTTTCAATGGGATATTAGCGTCCAGTTTTTCAGCTATGGCGGCGATCAGTTGGATAGCTCTCAGGCTATGTCCTCCGAGGTCAAAGAAATTATCATAAATACCAATGCTTGTTCTCGAAAGCACCTTTCCCCAAATATTTACCAGCGTGGTTTCTGTCGTATTGCGAGGGGCAACATAAGTGTTTCCAGTAGCTAAACCACCTGTTTTCAGACCGGGCAATGCTCCCCGATCCACTTTACCGCTGGTGGTCAGGGGTAGAGCCTCCAACGTCAAGAAGTAGGAAGGGATCATATAGTCCGGCAGGTGTTCCGATAAGTATTGGCGAAGGTTTTCTACGTTTATTGATAATTCCTGTCCGCCGGTTGTTAGGTAGGCGACCAATTCCTGAACTTGCCCCATTTCTTTACCTATCACTACAGCAGATTGAATCGAATGATGCTGTAGTAAAATCTGTTCAATCTCTCCTGCTTCAATCCGATAGCCCCGGATCTTCAACTGGTGGTCGATGCGGCCCAGGAATTCGATGTTGCCGTCCGGGAGCCAACGCGCCAAATCGCCGGTGCGGTACAAACGCTCGCCTGGCTTGAACGGGTGTGGAATGAACTTCTCGGCCGTTAATTCGGGATTATTCAAATAGCCGCGGGCTAAACCAGCCCCTCCAATTAATAATTCTCCAGTTACACCGATCGGTTGCAGACTGCCCTCCCGACTCAAAATGTACAGGCTGTAATTAGGCAAAGCCTGGCCGATCGGTATGGCGTTTAGCTCCTGCAATCTGCTTTCCGGCACTTCATGGTAACTCGCATTGACCGTGGCTTCCGTCGGACCGTATAAGTTGTAAATTGTGATGGATGTACGTCGCCCATTTTGATAGAACCGCTTTAATAAATCAATCGGCAGGGCTTCACCGCCTATCAACATTAATTTCAAATTCAAGTCTTGTCGCCTGGCCAGTCCTCCGTCAAGTAGAATATTGAATAAACTCGGGGTGCAATCCATCGCCTGTATGGATTGCCGGGCAAGAAAGCTGACGAAAGCGCCGCCATCCGTTTTCAATTCATTGGCAATGGGGAATAAGGTATGGCCCAGGCAAAGGCTGCCAAATAAGGTTTTAATGGATCCATCGAAAGTATAATCTGCGACCAAGGCAATGTGCAGAGGGGTGGGATAATGTTTATAAAAGCATTGATGACCATGAATTAAATTGAGCAGAGCCTGATGCTCGATCATCACGCCCTTAGGCTGTCCCGTAGAGCCGGACGTATAAATAATATAAGCTAAGCTGGACGGTGAACGGTGAACGGTAGATGGTGAACGGCCTGTAGCATTCATTCGTTGGATAACATCCACAGGGACGATCACTTCGTATTCCTTCGCCGCAGCGTAAGTCGCCTCATCCGTCAGCAGCGCTTTCGCCCGGCTGTTCTCCAGCATATACCGCACCCTGGCCCCCGGCGCATCCGGCGCAATGGGCAGGTAAGCTGCCCCTGATTTGAGCACGCTCAAAATGGCTACGATCATCCACTCGCTGCGTTCCAGTTGCAGGGCGATGACGTCGTCCGGTTGGATGCCATAAGCCTCCCGCAGGTAATGCGCCACCCGGTTGGCCCGGGCGTTCAACTCCCGGTAAGTCAATTCGGTTTGTCCGAATACCACGGCGATGTTATCCGGCGTACGCTCCACCTGCTCTTCGAATAGCTCGGCGATGGTTTTGTCGGCTGGATAGTCCGTCCCGGTATCGTTAAAGGCGTGTAGCAAAAGTGCTTTTTCCGCCTCGGGTAAGATGTCCAGGTGCTCAATGGGATGATCTGGCGCCTGCAACACGCTTTGTATCAACGTCTCTAAATGCTCAAACATCCGCTCAACCCGGTCCGCACGTAACAGGTCGGTGTTGTAGTTTATAGCTGCCTCCAGCCCCGCCTCGCTTTCCGCAAAACTGAACGTCAGGTCGAACTTGCTGATATCGGCCTGCACCGGTTCAAACTCAATAGCCACATCCCCCAGTTCAAGGCGGCTCTGCTCATTATTCTGCAGGACTATCATCACATCAAAAACTGCCGAACGGCTCATGTCTCTGGGAACGTCCAACTCCTCCACCAAACGGTCGAAGGGGTACAGCTCGTGCTCGAAAGCGGCCAGGGCCGTGGCTTTGACCTGTTGCAGGAGCGCCGTAAAACTTTGCTCACCCTCCAACTGCGTCCGCAATACCAGCGTGTTGACATAAAACCCGATCTGATCGTGCAGGTCCGGGTGGGTCCGGCCGGCGCTGGGCGTGCCCAGCACGATGTCCGTCTGATTGGTGTAGCGGTAAAGCAGTACCTTGACCAAGGCCGTCAGCGTCATAAACAGCGTCGCGCCCTGCTGCTGGGACAACTCCTGTAATTGCCGGGTTATTTCTCGTGAAAACAACTGCTGACGACTTGCGCCGTTGTAGGTTTTTACCGCTGGGCGAGGGTAATCCGCGGGCAATTCCAGGGTCGGCAGATCGGCCAGTTGACCCTGCCAGTAGTCGCGCAGTTTATGCACGGTTTCATCCGCTTCCAACAGGTTGTTCTGCCAGGCGGCGTAGTCTTTGTACTGGATGGGCAGGGGTTGCAGTTGCGCCAAAGGCTCGGCCGCATCCTGCCGGCAGGCTTCATACAAGCGGCTCCATTCCCGCACCAGTATCTCCATGGACCAGCCGTCGGAGATGATGTGGTGCATGTTAAAGAGCAGTAACCATTCTTCCGCGTCCGTTTGGAGCAGTTCCACTTGTAGCAGGTGTTCGTGCTCCAGGTCGAATACCAGCCTGGCGTGCGCCTGGATGTGTTCCCGAATCTGGTCTTCGTTCCAGGCCCGCGCATCCTGAATGGGCAATTTAAAATCCCCGGCCGGGTCGACCACCTGTCGCCCTTCGCCGTTGACCGCGACAAACCGGGTGCGCAAGATTTCGTGCCGTTCGAAAAGCAATGCGAAGGCTTGTTCCAGGGCCGCCGTATCCAGCCGGCCGGCCAGGCGCAGGGCCACCGGCATATTGTAAGCGCTCAGGCCTTCGTCCATTTGGTGCAGCACCCACAGCCGCCGCTGGGCGTTCGACAGGGCGTAGGAAGGTCGTTCCTCGACCTTCGGGATAGGATGTTGTTGGGAGACAAGTTCTTCTGCTTCTGTAGATTGCAAAAAACTTATTATTGTATCCCTATGCTGTTGTATTTGCTTACGCAAAACAGGCGTTATTGCGCCTTTGGATGCAGAAGAGCGAAGTATGCCCTCCTGGACCCATAGCTTTACATTAGCGTTGTTCAACTCCTGTAACAGTTGATAAACTTCATTCACCATGTCTCTTCAGTTTCTTCTGACCATTCATAAGAATTATATTCAGCAGATCTCGACTTTTTCAAAAAGGTATTTAGAATGTGAAATTGGTTAATCTTTTCAGACAAGGCCGCAATGGTAGGCCGAGCAAAAAAATCACTTAACCCAATTTCTACAGATAATTTTTGATGGATAAGGCTGACGCACCGAATCGCTCTAAGACTATGCCCGCCCAGATGGAAGAAGTTGTCGTGGATGCCGATTTGGTCGCGGCCCAGGATTTTAGACCAGATTTGCACCAGTTGTTTTTCGACGGCGTTGCGTGGCGCCACGTAGGCCGTTCCCGTAGCCAGGCCGGAAGCGTTCGGAACGGGTAACGCCCTGCGGTTGACTTTACCGCTCGTCGTCAAAGGCAAGGCTTCCAGCGCCACAAAGTGGCTGGGGATCATGTAGTCGGGTAGGCTTTCCGCAAGGAAGCTGCGCAATGCGGAAAGCTCGGGTATCACCTGTCCGGAAGCAGGCGCCAGATAAGCAGCCAGTTCCGTTCCGTGTTCAAAATCGTGGCCCACCACTACCGCGCTTTGGATAGCGGGATGGGCCAATAGCGCCTGCTCCACCTCCCCGGCCTCAATGCGGTAGCCCCGGATCTTCAACTGGTGGTCGATGCGCCCCAGAAATTCGATGTTGCCGTCGGGCAGCCAACGGGCCAGGTCGCCTGTGCGGTACAAACGCTCGCCTGGTTGGAAAGGGTGGGGAGTGAATTTCTCGGCCGTTAATTCGGGGTTATTTAGGTACCCGCGGGCTAAACCGGCGCCTGAAATACAGAGTTCCCCGGTTAATCCTAATCCCTGCAACCTTCCTTCTTTGTCAAGTATATAAATACAAATATTTGATAGAGGACGACCAATAGAAAGTTTTGCTAAGCATTTTTCTTGGTCTTTTGAAACAGGATACATACTAGCACAAATCGTCGTTTCTGACGGTCCGTATCCATTGATAATTTGAATGTCCTCCTCCTGATACCATTTGATGGTATCATAATGAATAGGTTCAACACCTATCAAAAGTCTATTTAAATAAACAGTGTTGTGTTCTGCAAGCGCATTTCCGATTTGTTCTAAATGCATAGGATGTAAATAGGCGTGCGAAATTTTATGTCGATACAAGAACGCTGCATACCTTTCGGGGTTGAGAACTACCTCAGCACTTGGGATCACTAATTGGCTGCCTGATAATAGAGCAGACAAAATTTCCATCACTGAAACATCAAAAACATAATTGCAGGTAAGGGTACTAATATGGTATTCTAAGTCGTAATGGGTATGAAAATTAAGGAAACTCTGATGCTCAATCATCACCCCTTTGGGCTGTCCCGTAGACCCCGAAGTATAAATAATATAGGCCAGGTTAGACGGTGAATGGTCAACGGTCAACGGTGGACGGCCTGCAGTATCCATTTCCTGGATGACTTCTACAGCAACAATCTGCTCTAATTGCTTTGTCACCGCATAAGTCGCCTCATCCGTCAGCAAGGCTTTAGCCCGGCTATCCTGTAGCATATACCGCACCCTGGCTGTAGGCGCATCCGGCGCAATGGGCAGGTAGGCCGCCCCGGCTTTCAACACGCCCAAAATGGCAATGATCATCCACTCGCTGCGCTCCAGCTGCAGGGCGATGACGTCGTCCGGCTGGGTGGCATAGGTATCCCGAAGGTAATGCGCCACTCCATTGGCCCGGGCGTTCAATTCCCGGTAGGTTAGCTCTCTGTCTTCAAAAACCACAGCAATGTTATCCGGCGTGCGCTCCACCTGCTCTTCGATTAAATCGGCGATGGTTTTGTCGGCTGGATAATCCGCCCCGGTATCGTTGAAGGCGTGGAGCAAAAGCGCTTTCTCCACCTCGGGTAGGATATCCAGTTGCTCAATGGGATGGCCGGGCGCCTGCAACACACTTTGCATCAACGTCTCCAAATGTTCAAACATGCGTTCGATCCGGTCCGCGCGGAACAGATCCGTGTTGTAGTTAATTTCGACCGCCAGCCCCGCTTCATTTTCCGCAAAACTGAACGTCAGGTCGAACTTGCTGATGTCGGCCTGCACCGGTTCGAATTCAATAGCCACATCGCCCAGTTCAAGGCGGCTCTGCTCATTATTCTGCAGGACTATCATCATATCAAAGACCGCCGAGCGGCTCATATCTCTGGGGATATCCAACTCCTCCACCAGGCGGTCGAAAGGATACAGCTCATGCTCAAAAGCGGCCAGGGCCGTGGCCTTGACCTGCTCAAGAAGCGCCGTAAAACTTTGTTCGCCCTCCAACTGCGTCCGCAATACCAGCGTGTTGACATAAAACCCAATCTGATCGTGCAGGTCGGGGTGGGTGCGTCCGGCGCTGGGCGTGCCCAGCACGATGTCCGTCTGATTGGTGTAGCGATAGAGCAGTACGTTGACCAGGGCCGTCAGGGTCATAAACAGCGTCGCGCCCTGTTCCCGGGACAACGCCTGCAATTGCCGGGTTATTTCCAGTGAAAACAACTGCTGAAGGCTTGCACCGTTGTAGGTCTTGACCGCCGGGCGGGGATAATCCTCAGGCAGTTCCAGAGTCGGCAGATCGGCCAGTTGTCCCTGCCAGTAGGCACGGAGTCCATGCAGGGTTTCATCCGCTTCCAACAGGTTGTTCTGCCAGGCGGCGTAGTCCTTGTATTGTATGGGCAGCGGTGGTAGTTGCGCTAAGGGCTCGGCCACGCCCTGCCGGCAGGCTTCATATAGTCGGCTCCATTCCCGGACTAGCACCTCCATGGACCAGCCGTCGGAGATGATGTGGTGCATGTTGAAGAGCAATAACCATTCTTCCGCGCCCATTTGCAGCAGTTCCACTTGCAGCAGGCGTTCGTTCTCCAAGTCGAACACCCGCCCGGCGTGCGCCTGGATGTGTTCCCGGATCTGCTCCTCGCTCCAGGCCCGCGCATCCTGCATGGGTAATTTAAAACCCCCGGCGGGGTCCACCACCTGCCGCCCTTCTCCATTCACCGCGACAAACCGGGTGCGCAGAATTTCGTGCCGTTCGAAAAGCAATGCGAAGGCTCGTTCCAGGGCGGCCGTATCCAGCCGGCCGGCCAGGCGCAGGGCCGCCGGTATATTGTAGGCAGTAAGGTTTTCTTCTAATTGATCCAACACCCACAAGCGACGTTGCGCATTAGAAAGCGCGTAAGTCGGCTGTTCTGCCGTTGGTTCTATAGGTTTCAGAAGAACGGTATCCTTACTTTCAATTAGACGTCCCAGCTCGGTTATAGTTGGATAGGCAAAAACCTCTGAAAGTTTAATCTTAACGCCAAAATGCTGCTGAATCAAAGCCGCCGCTCGTATTGCTCGTAAACTATGGCCGCCAATACTGAAGAAATTATCAAGAATACCGATGGGGCTTCTACCCAGTATTTTCTCCCAAATAGCGGCTAAGGTTTGCTGGGTTAAGGTATGAGGAGCTACATAAGTTGTTCCTGCGGCAAGATTAGCATTATCTGGAGCTGGTAAAGCTTTTCGGTTTACCTTACCGCTATTGGTTAATGGAAAGACGTCAAGAACGACAAAATAGGAAGGAATCATGTAATCTGGCAAGCTTTGCCGTAGAAAAGAACGTAGGGTTTCTATATCCAAATCGAAGTCTTCCTTAGTAATCAGATAAGCAATTAACTCATTATTACCCGACATTTTTTTGCCCGTTACGACACAGGCGGTAATAGCCGGATGGCTTAGTAAAACGTGTTCTATCTCTCCTGTTTCTACTCGGTAACCCCGGATCTTTAATTGATGATCTATCCGGCCCATAAACTCAATATTACCATCGGGCAGGTAACGAGCTAAATCGCCCGTCTTATAGAGTCGTTCTTCTTTTTTGAAGGGATGCGCTATAAAACGTTGGGCGGTTTGTTCCGGCAAATTTAAATAACCATTTGATAAACAGAGGCCCCCTATATGTAATTCTCCCGTTACTCCTATTGGAACAGGCGCTAAACCCTTATTTAAGATATATAATTGAGTATTTGCAATAGGTTTCCCTATAGGGGGCAGGGGCGCCCAATTGGAAGGGGTTCCTTGAAGTATGTATTCGCTAACGACATGCGCTTCCGTAGGCCCATACTGATTTTTCAACTGGCAATTTGGAAGTCTTTTAAATAAATTGATAATCGCTTCGCTAACCTGTAATTGCTCTCCTGCCGTCACTATAACTTTTAGCGCGCTCAAATCGCCCTCTTGTTGCAACAGTATTTGGGCGAGTCCCTGTAAAGCGGCAAAAGGTAAAAATATTCTTTCTATTCGCTGTTCCACAATAAATCGTGCAAAAGCATACAAATCTTTTCTTATGCCTTCTCCCACCATCATTAGTTCTCCGCCAGATAGCCAGGTGGCAAAGATTTCCTGAAAACTCACGTCAAAACTAAAAGCTACATATTGAGTCGTGCGGCTGCCTACCCCACAAAGACTATGATTAATTTGCCAGTATAACAAATTGACCAAAGGCCGATGCGGCATCAATACCCCCTTAGGTTTACCGGTAGAACCAGAGGTATATAAAACAAAAGCTAAATTATTTACTTGGGCAATTGGTTTGGGATTGGTCGATTGACCAGCGTATATATTTTCCAAAACCAGAACCTCCGGGAAGATTTCTTTTCCTAACTCTTCATAATATTGATCGGTGAGTAAGAGTTTGGCGCCGCTATCTTCTAACATATAAGCCAATCTTGAGGCCGGCAAATCTTTGGAAAGCGGCAAGTAAGAAGCTCCGGCTTTGAGAATCCCCAAAATACCAATAGACGTCCATTCGGTTCGTTGAGGGAGTAAACCAATAACATCATCCCCCTGAATAGCGTAGTTCGTTCTTAGATAATTAGCAATCTGATTCGCCGCTCTGTTTAACTGCCGATAAGTCCATTGCTTACCCTCAAAGTTCAGAGCATTAGCCTTTGGCGTTCTCTCAACTTGCGCTTCAAATAAATCAACAATTGTTTGATCCTTAGGAAAATCAGCCCTGGTGTGGTTGAATTCTTCCAAAATAAGCCGTCTTTCTGCCTTCGGCAACAAATTTAACTGATCAATAATTGAAGCTGGGTTAGACAGTACGCTTTCTATCAGGCATTCCAGGTGACCGATTAACCTTTCAATTCTGTCTGCTTTAAATAAATCCGTATTATATTCCACATTTAGACTCAGCCCGTCCGTGCTTTCATCAAAACTAAAAGTTATATCAAACTTGCTATCTACTGATCCATTTGATTCTACTGTGATGTTCAGGCCTTCCAGTTCCGGTTGCCGGAGCGTTTCTTTACTGTTCTCTACCACCAGCATCACGTCAAATATAGCAGAGCGGCTTGCGTCCCGGACCAAGCTCAATTCTTCTACCAGTTGGTCAAAAGGATAAAAATCATGTTCGAAAGCGGCTAAGGTATTTTTCTTGACTTTCTGTAGGAAATGATCAAATCTCTCCTCTTCTCCTATTTCACTTCTTAAAACAATAGTATTCAAATAAAAACCAATCTGATCCTGCAAGTCAGGATGATTTCTGCCGGCAACCGGCGTGCCGATCAGTAAGTCTTTTTGTCCGGTATAACGATACAGTAGTACTTTGACCAGAGCGGTCAGGCACATAAACAGGCTTACACCCTGAGATTGGGATAGCTGATGCAATTGTTGTAAAACCGCTGGACTAAATCGGCCCTGCTTGCTTGCTCCATGATAGGTCTTAACGGTTGGACGAGGATAATCCGTAGGTAGTTCTATTACCGGCAGCCGCCCTCCATTGGGCGCCAACTGCTCTAACCAGTAATTTTTTGCAGGAATGACTTGTTCCGATCTTAATAGTTGATCCTGCCAGGCCGTATAGTCTTTATACTGAATAGACAGTGGAGGCAGAACAGATAGAGGGTTCTTGACTCCTTGTACACCGGCCGAATACAAAGAAGATAATTCCCTGAACAATATTTCTATAGACCAGGCGTCGGCAATAATATGGTGCATATTGAGAAGCAGGAGGTGTTCGAATTCTCCTACTTTCAACAGTTCCATTTGCCAGAGGACGTCTTTTACCAAATCAAAAGGATAAGCGGCGTGTCTCTGGATATGCGCCTCAATAAGCTCGGCGCCAGCGTTTCTATAATCCCTGACGGCTAACCTGAAATTATACTCAGCGCGGATGATCTGCCGCCCTTCAACAAAATTAGTCCGCAGAATTTCATGCCGTTTAAAGAGCAAATTGACGCTTTGTTCCAAGGCACTAATGTCCAACTGCCCTTTTAGTCTAATGACTTCTGGTATATTGTAGGCAATCTGCTGTTCTTCCATTTGATCGATTACCCATAAGCGGCGCTGGGCGTGAGATAATTCATAATTATCCTGGACGGGAACCGGCTGAATAGGCTGAAAAAGGATTCGTCCTTTTTCAACAATTATCGCAGCTAAGGCTGCAATAGTAGGCGCCGTAAAAATTTCTCTAAAGCTAACAGCGGCGTTTAATTCTTCCTGGATGAGGAAAGTTAAGCGAATAGCTTTCAAGCTGTGGCCGCCCAACTCAAAGAAGTTATCATGGATACCAATATTTTCTCTATTAAGAATGGTTTCCCAAATGCGAACCAAAGCGGCTTCTACCAGGGTACGAGGAGCGGCGTAAGCAGTGCCCGAAGAGAGGCCGGCCCTATCAAGGCCGGGTAAGGCTTTCCGATCCACCTTGCCGCTGGACGTCAGAGGTAAGGCTTCTAACACAACAAAGTATACAGGAATCATATAAGCCGGCAAGCGTTCCGCCAGGTAGTTGCGGAGTTGTTGTATATCGGGAGTTCCGGCCGTTCGTTCCCGGGAGGCGCCTGTTAGAGACTTCCCAGAGGTTGCGAGGGGCTGCGACGCCTTGAGGCCAGAAGCATTCTCATCGATTATCGGCTCCTTAGAAAGGATCAAATAGGCAGCTAATTCTTTACCCTGTCCTCTGTCTTTGCCAACGACTACGGCGCTTTGAACAGCAGGATGTTGCAACAGTGTCTGCTCAATTTCTCCTGCTTCAATTCGATAGCCTCTGATTTTTAATTGATGGTCTAAACGACCTAAAAACTCCACATTGCCATCGGGAAGCCACCGGGCTAAATCACCTGTTTTATAAAGCCGTTCGCCGGGTTTGAAAGGATGCGGAACAAATTTTTCAGCCGTGAATGCAGAATGGTTGAAGTAGCCGCGGGCTAAGCCGGGACCAGAAATACAAAGTTCTCCCGCAATACCGACGGGGAGCAACTGCAAGTCTTCGTCTAAAATATAGAACTGGGTATTGGCGTTAGGCTGTCCGATGGGAATGGAAGCGCCTTTGTGATATTCTTCCCGGCCCACTACAAAGGACGCGGCAAATACAGAACATTCGGTTGGACCGTAAATATTGATGTACCGAAGCCGGCTGCGGTAAAAAAGGACGTCGCTCATGTTGGGCGCCTCGGCCCCTGTACTCAACACCCGTACCTGAGGAAGTTCCGCTTTATTAAAAGTGGAGAGCAAGGTGGGAGAAAGGTCCACGACACTAAGCCGCTGTTTATGTATAAACTCCAATAAGGCAGGCGTATCTAACACCATCTTTTCGCCCGCTATAACTGCAGCGCCGCCGCAACAAAGCGGTTTGAAGATTTCCTCTATGGTGACGTCAAAAGTGTAGGTGGAAGATTGTAATACGCGATCGCGTGCGGTAATACCGTAACGTCGTATGGCGAACGTTATCAAATTGACCACCCCGCAGTGCTCCACCAACACGCCTTTAGGCATCCCTGTGGAGCCGGAGGTATAGATGAGATAAGCCAGATGCCGGCTGTTATTGATTCTCTCCGGGTTAGTCGACAGGGTTCCTTTAATGTTTTCGACGCGCTCTACCGGCATTATACTTTCATAAACCCGGCTAAGGGGATACGTATGTGCATCGGTCAACAAGACTCTTGCCCGGCTGTCTCGAAGGATAGACTCTGCTCTGGCAGTCGGTGAATCGGGGGCAATTGGCAAATAGGCGCCGCCTGATTTCATCGCTCCCAAAATGGCGACAATCATCCAATCGCTGCGTTCCAATTGCAGGGCGATAATATCGTCTGGCTGAATTTTGTAGCGTCCCCTTAGGTAGCGCCCCACCTGATTGGCTTTTTCATTGAGGCGCCGGTAGGTCCATTCCTGATCTTCAAAAACAACAGCTATGTTGTCCGGCGTCTTTTCTACCTGTTCCTCAAAAAGTTGGAAGACCGTTTTATCAAATGGAAAATCCGTCTTTGTATCATTAAATTCAGATAGAAGTAAATTTCGTTCTGCTGCCGGCAGAATATTCAACTGCTTAATAGCCTGCTCTGATTGAGTCAGAACGCTTTCAATCAAGACCCCCAAATGCTGGATCATGCGCTCTATACGATTCTTACGAAATAAATCGACGCTATATTCTATTTCAAGATGTAGGCCGGTTGAATCTGTTTCAAAACCAAAGGTCAAATCAAATTTACCAGCTTTAACTTTTCTGACTATCGGCCTGGACGCGGTATCCCCAAGCCTCAGTTTACGCTGCTCAATGTTTTCCAGCACGACCATCACCTCAAAGATAGGGTTGCGACTCGGATCTCTTACAAACTCCAATTCTTCCACTAACTGGTCAAATGGATATAAATCCCGCTCAAAAGCAGCCAACGTCGTTTGTTTCACTTTTGCTAACGTCCGAGTAAAACTATCCGCTTCATTCAACTGGTTTCTCAACACGACCGTATTGGCATAATAACCAAGCTGGTCGTATAAATCCGGATGATTTCTGCCTGCAGTTGGCGTGCCAACCACAATATCCGTTTGATTCGCGTAGCGATACAGCAGAATTTTCACCAGGGTAATTAAGGCCATGAATAGACTAGCTCCGGACGACCTACCGAGGTTTTCCAGCTTTTTCAGTAACTCAAGGCTAAAGCTATGATTTAGCGCGGCTCCTCTATAGGATTTCACGATCGGGCGGGGAAAGTCCGTAGGCAATTCCAAAGTTGTTAAATCAGCTAATTGATCCTGCCAATACTTTCGCAACCCGGCGATGCGCCCCCCATCTGCTAATAATTGATTCTGCCAGGCCGCATAGTCTTTGTACTGTATGCTCAAAGCCGGGAGTGGATTGGACGTACCCTTGACCACCGATTCATAAAGCACAGATAGTTCCCTGAATAGTACATCCAGCGACCACCCGTCCGAGATAATGTGATGCATATTGAGCAGTAGGATATAGCTATCCGCAGCGGTTTGTAACAGCTCCACTTTCAATAAGTTCCCTTTGGATAAGTCAAAAACATGATTAGCGTGGGCCTGAATGTAATTTTCTATTGCAGCCTGATCTTTATCCTGCCAGTTGTGGAAAGGAAAATCGAAAACAGCAATGGGATCAACAGCTTGCATAGGGACGCCCGCTTCTTTCGCAACGAAACGCGTTCGCAGAATTTCATGCCGGCCTATTAATTCTTCAAAGGCTCTTTGCAGTGCCTTTCTATTCAAGGAGCCCTCAATAATAAAAGCCGCGGGCATATTATAAGCCGTCAGGTTTTCTTCCAATTGGTCGAGTACCCACAAACGGCGCTGCGCATGCGATAAGGCATATGTTTTTTCCATGGTAATGAGTAAAGGTCACCTAAAATTTAAAGTTCCTTGTCAGTTTGAAAATTTAGCAATAGCAATCCAGGCTATTCAATACTTGGAATGGCCATTAGTACCGTTTTTTCCTTACTATCAATTACTTTTGCTAATTTGGCAATAGTAGGATGGTCAAAAATTTCGCTTAAATCTATTTTTACAGATAGTCGTTGTTGAATAAAGGCCGCCAGCCGAATGGCTTTCAGGCTATGCCCGCCCAGGTCAAGGAAATTATCATGAATACCTATACGGGTTCTTTGCAATACGCTTTGCCAAATATCTGTTAAAGCAGCTTCTGTCGTACTGTGGGGAGCAACGTATGCTGTTCCGGCCGCCAAGCCGGTTGATTCGGGATCAGGTAATACTTTTCGATCAACTTTGCCACTGCTGGTCAGCGGCAGCGCCTTTAACTCCACAAAGTAGGAAGGAATCATGTAGGCTGGCAGTTGCTCCGATAAAAATGAACGAAGGGATTCTGCCTCCGGCGCCATCTGCTTCCGAGCTACCAGGTAAGCGGCCAATTCCTTTCCTTGTCCCATTTCTTTACCGATAACTACCACCGATTGAATAGAAGGATGTTGTAATAAGTACTGCTCAATTTCTCCGGCCTCAATTCGATACCCTCTGATCTTTAATTGATGGTCAATACGCCCTAAAAACTCAATGTTGCCATCGGGTAACCAGCGGGCTAAATCGCCGGTTTTGTAGAATCGTTTCCCCGCTTCGAAGGGATGTGGAATAAATTTTTGAGCGGTTAATTCGGGATTATTGAGATAGCCGCGGGCTAAACCGGCGCCGCTAATGCATAGTTCTCCTGCAATTCCTATAGGCGTCAATTGCTCATTTTTATTAATTATATAAAGTTGTATATTATCTATCGGCTTACCAATAGGGACAATTGACTGATTTCCCAATTCCCGGCAATCATAATAACTGACGTCGATACTTGCTTCCGTCGGACCGTATAAATTATGCAAAGCCGTTTGTTCATTACCTATTAAATGAAAAAATTGACGAATCTGTTCCGCGCCTAAAGCTTCCCCGCTGGCAAAAACCTGTTTGAGACTAAGGGTTTCTCCACTGATGGGAAATTGACGAATATACGCCAAAAAGGCATTGAGCATGGACGGAACGAAGTGCATCGCCGTCACCCTATATTTTTCAATAGCCGCCACAATTTTAGCCGGTTCTTTTTCTCCGCCTGGCTCCAGGATCGCCACTTTAGCTCCTTGCAAAGACCACCAGAGTAACTCCCAGACAGAAACGTCAAAAGTGTAAGGTGTTTTTTGCAAAATACAATCGGTTGCGCCAATGGGATAAGCCTTTCGCATCCAGTTCAACCGGTTAACTACGCCTTGATGTTCGATCATCACCCCTTTAGGCCGGCCTGTAGAACCAGAAGTATAAATTATGTAGGCTAAATCGTTCGGAGAAGAAAGCTGTTCCCGCTCTTCAGGATTAAAAGCGGGAATAGCGGACGGCGAAACATTGTTGTGCACTAATTTTTCCAGAGCTAAGACAGGTAAAAGGCCCTCCAATTCTTTTGCAGTTGGGAAGGTCGCATCATCGGCCAGTAAAGCTTTTGCCCGGCTATCTTCAAGCATGTATACGGTTCTGGCCTTTGGTGAATCAGGTGCAATGGGCAAATAAGCGGCTCCCGATTTCAGAATGCCAAATATGGCGATAAGCATCCATTCGCTGCGCTCTAGTTGCAGCGCAATTATATCATCTGCCTTAATATGATAGTTGGTCCTCAGGTAACGCGCCAACTGGTTAGCTTTTTCATTGAGCTGGCGATATGTCAGGCTTGTGTCCCCGAAAATAACCGCTATATGCTCTGGCCCCTTTTCAACCTGCTCTTCAAATAAATCTATAATTGTTTTGTCAGCCGGGAAACCTGCTCGGGTATCGTTAAATTCTTCAAGAATTTGGCGCCTTTCTGCCGCGGGTAAAATATCAATTTGCCCGATGGGCTGATCCGGTTGTTTCAATATATTACTTACAGCCTGTCGGATATGCGTTTCCAGACGTTTTGCCCAGGCGGCCGGCCAGGCCTGTTCCTGGTAAACCAATTTGATTCCCAGTTGCTCTCCGGGCGCAAGCAAAAGCGCCAGGCCGTAGTGGGTGGGATCAAAAGTAGTGGAGGATACGACCTTTACATCACGTCCATCATTCAACGTCTCTTCAACCGGATAATTTTCAAAGATCATAATATGATCAAATAAATCTACCTGTTGATTTGACGATGCCTTGATTTGCGTCAGCCCAAAATAGTCGTACGTCTGAACGGCCAAGGACTGTTCTTGTAAACGTTGCAATAAGGTGACAAAGGACTGTCCTGGTTCCCAGGTTACCCGGAGTGGAATCGTATTAATGAATAATCCCAGCATTTGTTCTATGCCTTCCATATCTATGGAACGCCCGGAGGTTGTCACGCCAAAAACGACGTCTTCTTTTTGATTATAGCTCCCCAACAAAATGGCCCATATCGCCTGTATAAGCGTGTTTAAGCTTACCTGATACCGTGCTGCTAATCGGCTGAGGGCGCCGGTTTGTCCGCCACTTAGACTGAAGACGTGTTCTCGAGGAATAATTGTATCTTGTTTATCAAATATCTTGAGATTTGGTATAAGCGGTTGGGCTTCATATCCCGCCAGGTAATCCCTCCAGAAAATCACGGGGTTTTCGCGTTCCTGATTTTCTAGCCGGCTAATGTACTCGGCGTAAACGGGTAAGCCTTCAAAGTCAATTCTTTTTTCACCTTCATACAAGTCTAGCAATTGCTTAAGAAAGATCGGCACACTCCAGCCGTCTATCAGGATATGGTGCGTACTAATCACTAGACGATGGCGCCGCTCCGCTATTTTAAAAAGTGCAAAACGCAATAGCGGAGGTTTAGATAAATCAAAGCCTTTCGTTTTATTGGCAAATAGATAAATCTGAATTCGTTGTCCCTGAATTTTCTCTGGAAGATCGGTTAAATCTATTACTTCAAAAGCAACGGCCTGCTCTTTAAAAACGACTTGCACAGGGCGGTCTGTAAATTCAGTAAAGAAGGCGGTTCTGAAAACGGAGTGCCGGTCAATCAATTGTTGGGCGGCAGCTCGTAATCTCTTTGCATTTAGCGCGCCTGATAATCCTATTTCCAGTTGAACGAAATAGGCAATTGAATCAGGAGTTAGTAGTTTATGAAATAACATCCCTTCCTGGACAGGAGTGAGCGGATAGACGTCGGCGATAGCCGGCGCGGCTAAAGCATGACTAGTTAAAAAAGCGCTATACTTTTCCAGGTTCATCGGGCAGGCCGTAAAATCAGCAGGCGTCAACTTAGGTTCCTCCACCGCTGCGCAGTACTGGATTAACTCGATTAGAGCTTTTTTGAAATTAGCTAATAAATCAGTAATAACTTCAGAATCTATCCGCTGCTCATTATACTCAATGCTTAAGCTCAGCCGATGATCCACTATACTCCCTGAGACTTCCAATTCTTGGCCCCGTTGCTTGTATGGGCTGTAAGACCGGCCTACAGAATGATTAGAAAAATAAAATAAGGCCGTATCTTTATTTTTTTCTGCTCCCAGGCCTTCAAAAGCGCCGAGATAGTTAAATCCAATAACCGGATTTTGCCAGTCAGGAAGGATGGCGTCCTCATTCAAGTACTGTTGTAAACCATAGCCAATTCCTTTATTAGGAATCGCCCTAAGTTGTTCTTTAATCAATTGCAACCGCCAACCTATATTCGATGCATCTTCATATTTTAACACAAAGGGGAATATGGCGGTAAACCAACCCACCGTTCTGCTAACGTCTAAATCGAGAATATCCTCCCGGCCATGGCCTTCCAGCACAACGGAGTAAGTATCGCCTCCGAAAGCGTGCTTTAAAGCCTGGCTGAGCGCGCATAGCAATACCTCGTTGATTTCGGTATTAAAGGCCTGATGCGTTTCATAAAGTAATACATTAGTTTCCGCCTCGCTGAGGCCAACGGTTACTATTTTGGTGTCTTTTACCAGGTTATGTTTATGGGAGTTGTCAACAGGCAATAAATCAGTGCTTTCATTACTCTCCAGCACGACGGAAGCCCAGTAATCACATTCCTTGAGTTTTAGTCGCTCCGCCACATAATGTTCCATAGTTTGGATCCAAAGGAGAAAAGAAGCTGTTTTTTCTGGTAATTCAATTTGTTTGCCTTGTAAGCTTTGCCGATAAACAATCTTTAAATCTTCCAACAAGATCCGCCAGGAGACCCAGTCTACTATGGCATGATGAATGATCAATAATAGCAGATCGTTTTCCTGTGCCTGACGGAAAACAATCGCTTTCATTAACGGACCGGCAGCTAAATCAAAGCCGGCTTGCGCCTGATTCGCTAAGCGTTCTATCGTTTCCGCCCTATCTGCTGTATCAGATAATACTTCGACTTTAAAATCCAGCGTCGCCTGCTCCGATATATACTGAATCCAATCTTCGCTTTGTCGTCGAAAGGTAGTTCGCAGCATATCATGATGTTGCGCCAAGGTCAGAAGACAGTTTTCTAAAACAGGGATATCGATCGGTTGGGGCCATTCAAGCAGCATCGCCTGATTGAAATAATGTAATTCGTTATGCTGATCAAAGAACCAACGTTGAATAGGGGTTAAAGGAACAACGCCGCTCGCCAACCCCTGATCGTAGCTTTGTTTTTTTCTGCGAATTCTCCCCGCCAATTTGGCAATAGTCGGATTAGTGAAAATATCTTTTGTGGAAAGCTTCCACCCGGCCATTCCAATCCGGGAAGTAATCTGAATGGCTTTAATGGAGTCTCCGCCATTATGAAAAAAGTTATCGTGGATCCCAATTCTTTTTTTTCGCAGGACGTCTTGCCACAAGTCAACCAACTTTTGCTCAAGATCATTACGAGGAGCCACATATCTTTCGCCCGAGGCAAGATTTGCCTGATCGGGAGCAGGTAAGGCTTTGCGATCAACCTTGCCGCTGGTACTCAGCGGCAAGGTTTGTAATTCCACAAAGTAAGCAGGTATCATATAGTCGGGGAGCGTTTTACCCAGGAAATTGTAAAGGGCCGAAACAGTAGGAATACGATCTGTTTTTTTAGGCGTTAAATAAGCGACTAGTTCCTTGCGTCCTTTGAAATCATAAGCTGTGACCACACAGGACTGAATAGCCGGATGTTTTAGCAATGCCTGCTCTACTTCCCCGGCTTCAACTCGATAACCCCGAATTTTCAATTGATGGTCAATCCGTCCCCGAAACTCAATATTGCCATCGGGCAACCAGCGGCCTAAATCACCGGTTTTGTACAAACGCTCTCCTTTTTTAAAAGGATGAGAAATAAACTTTTCCCGCGTCAGGGTTTCGTCGTTGAGATAGCCGCGAGCCAGCCCCACTCCCGACACGCAGATTTCGCCCTCTGCGCCTATAGGCTGTAATTCATTGCTATTATTAAGAATAAAGACTTCGACATTTGAAATAGGCTTTCCTACCGGCACTATGTGCTTGTCCCATCCTTCGGGTATTTCGAACATGGAAATTCCGATGCTATTTTCCGTTGGGCCATAACCATTAAAGTACCTGCACTTTTTACTATAATACCACACATCTTCCAACACCGGCTTTTCACCTCCTGTTAGCAATACCCGAATGTTATTCATCCTTTTCCTGTCCAATTGGGAAAGGAACGCAGGCGGCAAGCTAAAAACACTAATCTTTTGATCTTCAACCATTTTCAGGAAATAATCTGGCGATTTCGATTCTTCGCCAGCAACGACCAGCGTGGCGCCAGACAAAATACCGGTCAATGTTTCAGCTACCGAGGCGTCAAAAGTATAAGATGCAAATTGCAGGACTCGATCGCTTTCTTTTATATCCAGGAACTTTATCTGAAAACACACCAGATTAACGACTCCCCGGTGTTCTATCATTACGCCCTTGGGCAGCCCGGTTGACCCCGAGGTATAAATTACGTAGGCTAGATCCCGGCTGTCATTAATACCAGGTGGATTATGAATTCTTGGACTCTTTATTTTTTCTATCTCCAATACGGGCAAGATATCTGTTAATTTCCGTGCCGCTTTCAGGGTAGTTACATCGGTTATTAATCCTTTGGCTTGGCTATGGTGAAGAATGAACTTCACTCGGGCCATTGGAAGCTTTGGATCGATCGGCAAGTAAGCGGCGCCTGCTTTCATTACGCCTAAAATGGCAATGATCATCCATTCGCTGCGCTCCACTTGTAAAGCGATAATATCGTCGGAATGAATACGGTACGTCTCTCTGAGAAAATGTCCTACTTGATTGGCTTTTTCATTGAGCGAGCAATAAGTCAATTCTTTTCCCTCAAAGATAACGGCTATATTATGCGGCGTTTTTTCGACTTGTTCTTCAAATAAATCAATGATCGTTTTATGGGATGGAAATTCAGCTTGGGTATTGTTCCAAGCCTGTAATTGTAGAGCCTCTAGCTCGGTCAGCATGCTTACTCCCACCTGGTTTGTATTTTCACCTGCACTCATTGTTATAATGGTCTTTATGTTTCCGGATTGTTAGATTCGCTATTAGCAGTTTCGGCAATACGCTCAGTTTTATAGTATCCATTAGAAGTAGTAACAAAAGACTTAGTCCGGTTTGTAGTGCGCAGACATATTTCATGATCCGGTAAATCCACATAGGTTAGCGGCGCCTCTACCTCGTGAGGAGCTAATGCTAAAAATGCCGTCCCCAACACCGAATAAGCAGATAATTTCTCTTGTAATGTTTTTGTTTTCATGATTAAAAGTTTGTGATTTTCTTTCTTTGACAATTTTTGTGGGTCAGTCGGAAAGTGAAAGCAGAGGCTCCGACGACCGTATAGGAGCCTGCGATCGTAGGAAGCCGTGCTTTCGCTTTCGGGCTGACTGTGATCCACAAAAATTGTCAAATAATCGTGATTTTTTGATCGAAAAACCTAACCTGCCTCCCCGGACTTCTCTCGGTGTAATCTTTTATCTACAGCGCCTTCCATTTGAACAATATCCATCGGACGATCTAAAAATTGCTGGACTCTCCTGGCCACATAAGCTGGTTTATTGATCGCGTCGGCATGCTGTACAAACAAAATATCTACGTTGGGATTTCCTTTGAAAGTACTTTTTACTTTATCAACAACGTCGTGGAAATTTTTCCATACCTTAAAGGAATAAAGACTTTTTTTAGCCTTATCCAAACGCAACAGCATTTGGTGTTGAGATTGCAATACCTCGCCAATGTCTCGTTCCATAAAAATGATTTTATACCGATAGTCGCGAGGCAAATGAAATAATAAGTGAGCGATAATTTTGATCGCTTTATCTGCGGTTTTTGCCAGAAATTCTGGATTTTGCGCCAACGACTTAACTGCTTCGTGCTCGTAATAGCCTTTTGGGTTATTAGCGTCCGCCTTGCGTTTTTTATCTATAAAAATGGGAATCCCTCCGCTGTCCAGCATTTGCATCATAAGAGAAGTACCGCTTCGCGGCAACCCAGAGACAATAATGATTTCCGGTAAGGTATAATCTGGCAACTGAGCCTGTAATTTTGCCGCTTTTTCAGGTTGAGGAATGAGATTCTTGTAAATATCTACTAATTGCGTCTTGGCTTCGGCTAGCTTCGGCATCATGTGCGAAGCAATTTGAAAAGCCAGCGCCGCCTGTTTGTATTCCTTTAATTCGAGTAAAGCCTTGCCTAGATCAAGATGAGCATGAGGGTTAAAATAGCGCAAATTGATGGATTCTAAAATATTCTCAGCGGCATTTTTCGGCCTGCCGCTCTTCAACAACAGTTTACCAATGTAATGATAGGCATGATGATCTCTGGCGTCGTTGTGAATAGCGGCTTCAAAAGCTCTTTGCGCCTTTTGCACATCGTTGACATTCATATACGCCACCCCCATAAGTCGTTGCAAACCAGGGTGTATTGGTTTTTCACCAATTGCCTGTGCTAGATATTCTATAGCTTTTTCAGGCTCTCCCTCCTGCATCGCCACCGAAGCTTGCAGCCGGAGTAAGGTAACTGAAAGCCCTTTCTGTTGCGCTATCAGCGTTTGCACAACGTCTCTCGCTAAAGCAGTTTGTTTAGTTTGTAAATAGCAGTAGGCCAGCCGATGTCCATAGTATTGATCGGTCGGTGCAGCCTCGTAAAGACGCCTCAAAATTGAAATAGCTTCGCTATACTTTCCTTCATCAGCATAAAGCACAGCTCGGTAGTAATCTTCTTCATCAAAAATTGCGTCTATCGTTGCTTTTATATCGGAGCCAGGCGGGGCGATATAGCCTAGTTCTATCAATTGATCTAAGGCAGCCTGATTAGCGGCAGAATCTTCCAGTTTATCTTTGGAGTGCATACCGCATTCGCCAGAGACGTCTTCCCAACTGTTGATCGTCTTTATTTCTGGAATGTTTTCAAATACGTTGGTTAATATCTTTCCATCCATATCCAGCCCAATCGGCTCTTCCAAATGGGCTAAGACGGTAGGCGTAATATCTAATAAGCTTGCCCCGTAGATGGTTTCATCTTTACGAATATTGGGTCCTTTCATTACAAAAATGCCATAAGGGCCGTGTTCCCAGGAAGGTCCCGCCGGATCTTTTGGAATAGCGTTGACGCGAAGATGATCGGAATGAAAACCATGATCAGAAACCAGTAAAATCGTAGCGTCTTCTCCCGCCAGTTCGATCAAGCTACCCAGCATCGTATCGTGAAAGCGATAAGTAGCGGTTACCACGTTATGGAAAGCGTCATACAAGTCCTTTGGTACGTGCGGTCTTAGAGGCGGGTGGTATTTCATAAAACCATGCCCAATATGATCGATCGCATCATGGTAAACCGCCATAAAATCCCAGTCCTCCTGTTCCAGTATATAAGTGGTTGCAGAGTGGATCGTGGTACAAGCCGCAATGATTTTTTTGAGACTGATGAGTAAGTTGCGAGTGTGTTTATCTTTTTGATTTATTTGATGGCCGTTTGGAATGAAAGGATGTAAGTCCTCCCAGGTCAATTCGTCGGGATGAAATCTAAGCGAGGCGAATATATCGTTTTTCTCAGGGGGGTGAATCGTGCCCGCCAACAAAGGCCAGGGGTCCTGAATAGGGGCGTTCGCTCTTTGATAAAAGTTAGAAACAGAATTCCCGTTAATGGGTTCCGCTGGATGAGAAGGCCACCAACCCACCTGATGTACTTTGTAACTCTTCTGCATCAGCATATTCCAAATTGCCTTCACTTTTCGGGGAGTAACATGTATCGGGCGAATATTAGTACCCGCGGGATTAGGCTCGACAAAACCCATAACACCATGCTTGTAGGGGCGTTTGCCGGTTGCAATGGACGTCCATAGCATAGGGGATAAAGGCGGGTCGAGCGTCATTAAGTTGCCCATAACCCCTTCACCAATGAGTTTTCCCAAATTAGGCATAAACCCTTTATCGATCAATGGGTGAATGACTTTCCAATCTGCGGCGTCCCAGCCGATAAGTAGTACTTTTTTTTTCATAAAGACGAAATCTTTCATCAATGAAAGCGTGGTGATTAGCAAGTTTTATCCTTCTGACTATTCTTCACTATTTGGTGGATTTGTTGCATTTTGATGCAATTGGTCGGCATTTTAACGGAATGAGTGCTTTAAACCCTGAGGGCCGACGGAGGTTCATTGTAAGTCTGTATGTATAATTTAACGAAGTAGTCTTTTCTCTGGTAGCCAACGTTTCTAGCGACCTCGCCCAAGTTGTAAGCGCTGCCGGATTCCAACATTGCTTTGGCTTTTGCCAGTCTTTTTTTTCGAATATAATCATTGGGAGACATCCCGGATAGCTTCGTAATTTTCCGATACAGGGTGGATTTGCTTAGATAAAGCTTAGCTGCTAAATCCATTAAGTTGAAATTGCTATTCTGTAAATTTGCGTGGATTATTTGATCCACTTCCTTTAACCAATTCTGTTCATAAAGCTTGTAGTTGTTCATGATTACGCTATTGAGAAATATTAATTTATATAAGCAATTAAAGTTCTTTGACAATTAAAAATACATTCGGTGAAATATCATTATTCCGGCCCGCTGTTCTTTCCAGTAGCCTGGCTGTTTATCTAAGGAAGTAGCGTCGGCAAAGAAAAATCAACCTGTGGCAAATAGTTTGTATGGAGGTTTCCATTACTTGCTTTCCTGTTACATGGATTGATTTTCACCGATACACATCTGTATCCTATTACTAAGAAGCCGCGGCCTGTTCAAAAATGAAGAGAAGCTGAACCCTCATTTCACTCCCGCTTTTCCACTTCAATCTCCGCCCTCCGCTTCCCGTCCGGCGGCGCCGGTTTCTCCAGATAGGTAGCGGAAATCCGACGGCGTTCCACGCCGTTCTGTTTCAGTATCTCCTGGATGAGGCGTGCTCTGTTTCGGCCGGCCTGCTGGTTGGCTGCTTTCCCGCCCATTTGATCAATATGCCCGAAAATGCGGAACGTGGCGGCCGGATAGTTTTCCAGAAGTGTGGCGATATTGGCAATTTGCTGTTCTGCTTCCGGCGCCAGCGTCACTATCCCTTCTTCATACTGTGCCTTCTCTAGCGTAAAGGATTTGGGAAACGACGCGTCGACGGCGCTTAGGTAATCCGCCATAACAGCTTCAGTAGAGCCAGGCGTGAAATTCATTTCAGCGGCCGTAGGGCCCGCCAAAATGGCAGCGCTGGTATCCGGCGCCACAGCGGTAGCGGCTGTGGTATCGGCGCCGGCGCCGGCCTGCGTGTCAACGTTTGTCTTGCCTTGTTCAGCTGCCTCCGGGCCGGCAATGGCGGCGCCCTCCATACTTTCCTTACTCACCCGGTTGGAGAATATCCTATTATTTAAATAACCTGCCCGGTAAAGTCCGCCGAGCCCGAAAGTCATTGCGATTAAGAACAATAGCAACCAAAACCAGCCGAGCCGACGACGCTTTTTTTCCTGCAGGGCCGCAACCGCGTATTTCCGATCCTTCTTACTTTGTTCCAGTTGGTTCTGCAGAGAGGCAATGGTCGCTTTCAGTTCCTCGTTGGCCTGCTTCAATGCCGAAGTGGAGGCTAGCGCCTGGTTATGCACCTCTTCAAAATCATCTTGCTGAGCCTTCAATTCTTTTACCGTAGCTTTGCCTTCCTCGTATAACTGTCGGAAATACTCCTGTGACTTCACCGGGTCAAAACTCAGCAGGGTGCCGCCCTGGCTGAAGTGCTGAGTAAACAGTTTGCCTAGGCCGTAAGTGGCGGCGCCAGCGCTCACCGCCACCATTCCGCCACCCAACACGCTACCCAGGCCTGGAATCAACTTGACCGCCCCTATCGAGCCGATGTTGCCCACCAACGTCCCGATGATCGATTTGGCCAGGTTTTTCTTGAACGGCAAATCGTAAGTCCTAGCCAGACGGCCCAGCATCCATACCTGAATGCCCAGTATACTGGCGGCATCCAAAAGGGGGAAGGGGGCGAAGCCCAGGCCGGCAGCAATTGCCGTATGGGCCAGGGTTATCCGGTTGGCCTTTTTCTTTTGTTGGATGTGGATATCAAGCGGTTCCATGATGACGGTTTATTTTTTGTTTTCTGACTGCATACCTCGCTTCAGGGCATACCTTACCCGTCTCCACGCTTGCGGCGTGAAGTAGCAACAAGTTGTTCTAAAAAGGCGGAACGACCAGACTTTTAATGGCTACTTCCTCCTCCGCTGCTGCTGGAACAAGACGAACAATATAGCCGTCAATAGAGGGGTCACAAAAATGGACAAGACCAGCACGCCAAAAAAGCCCATGACGGAGTATCGGCCCGCCCAGGCCACCAGCAGGCAAAAAATGGCGTAAACGAGGATAGATACTATATACATGCTAATTAGATGTCTTTGTTTCCCGTCCGCCGGTCAGTTCCGCCTGCAAAGCTTTCAGCGCTTCCATATCTCCCCGCACCGCCAGCCCGGCCTGATTGGGCCAGGTATCCGGCACAGCCAGATTGAAGTTGCCTTCCGCCTTATCCAGTATGGACTTGAGTGTTTCCACCTTTGCCGAAGCCAAATGCAGGAGGTCGGTAATACCTGCCTCCTTCAACGCGGCTTCCACTTTGGGGCCGATCCCTTCGATGAGCTGTAGGTCATTCAAGTCTACTTCAGCGGGTAGGGCTGGTGAAGCATACTTCTTCCGGCGCAGGGCTTCCAATTCCTGTTGCAGGGCCAACACCTCGGCATGAAGCGCCCGGCTTTGCTCCAGTAACTCCTGGTTGCCGACAGGAGCCTCGTTGCTTTCCGGGGCGGCGCTTTTACCGGAGGTTTTGTGCTTGAAGTTGGCCACAACCTCTTTGCCTTTTTCAAATTCTTTTTGAAAGAACTCCCTGGATCTGGCAGGGTCGAAATCCAGCAGCGTCCCGCCCTCTTCAAAGTGCTGGGAGAATACTTCCCCCAACGCATAGGTGGCCGCCGCCCCTGCCGCTGCCGCCGAAGCCCCGCCAAAGAACGTGCCCAGGCCGGGTACGATCTTGAACAGGCCCACGACCGCCACGTCGCCCACCAGGCTGGTGATCAGCGATTTCACACGCTGCTCCCTGAATTCCACTCCGTATACCTGGCCAATGTCACGGATCATCAACACCTGGATGCCCAGGATGGCGGCAGCGTCGACGACAGGTATGGGAATTAAGCCGGCTCCGGCGGCGTAAAGCGTACGGCGTACTGTGATCTTATGAGCTTCCTGCCGCCGGCCAGTTGCTATTATATTATCTGACATGGTTATAGCGTTTTTGAGATTAAGGTTAACGTTAACATTGAGGTTAAGGGGCACTTAACCTGAGGCTCAGTCTCAGCTTGAGCCTTAACCTCAGCCTTGAATTATTCCCCCTTCATCGCCGCAATTTCCTCCTTGAGCTGGGTCACCGCCGCCATGAGTTCTTTGTTAACCTGGATGAGTTCCTGGCGTTCGGCTTCCTCCTGCTTTTTCTTTTTGCTGGTAAAAAGGTCAGTGATTCCTTTCTTTTCCTTTTTCCCTTTCTCCACCTCCTGCTCCACCTCTGTAAAGTCGGAGACGAACATGCGGCCGGCTTCGAACTCTTTTTCGAAAAACTCGCGGGATTTGACCGGGTCGAAATCCAGCAGCGTGCCGCCCTGGTCGAAATGCTGGGTGAATACCTTGCCCAGGGCATAGGTGGCGGCCGCCGCGGTGGCGGAGGTGGTCAGGCTTCCCAGAATAGTGCCCAGGCCGGGAATGGCCTTCATCACGCCCGCCACTCCAACGGAACCGGCCAGTGAACCGATGATGGGCTTCACAAGATTTTCCCTGAACTCTACGTTATACAGTTTGGAGATAGACCGGATCATCGTGACCTGAATGCCCAGCAGGATAGCGGCGTCGATCAACGGAAAGGGCAACAGGCCGGCGGCCGCCGCATACAAGGTCCGCCGTTTGGTAATGCGGTCGGCCTCCTGCTTGAGTTCTTCGGTGGATTTCAGTACCGTCTCCGGCGCCTGGGCCTTTACTTCTTCTGCCATTGGAATTGTATTTTATTGGTTAAATAGATGTTTATCATTCATATTGTTGAATGGTTTGATGGTTAACCGGCGGAAGCCCTGAACATGTAGCCGCCGGCCGGGGAAGGCTTAATTCCCCCCCAGTATCACCGGCATCTCCCCGCTGTCCGTGCCGATAATCACGACTTTGGCGTTTTCGGACTTTGCCAGCTTTTCCGTGGCCTCTATGCCTCTCCACTTCAGTATGTCTATGCCCGAAGTATCCTGGAAGTACTTGATCCCCCTGGCTTCGATCAACTTGCGCTCCTCTTCCCGGAGTTCTTTTTCGATCAGGAAATCGTAACCGAGCATCTCCTGTTCCTTCACTAGTTTATCGGCAATAGCTTTCTCCACCGTTTCATCCAGCACAATACTCCTGACGATTAGATCAATCGTGGTGATCGGATAAAAAGAGTCCACCTGGCTGCGGACCTGCGCCAGCATGTCCGCCTGAATATCGCTGCGGCTGGTAGTATACAAAGCGTCGCTGCGATAGCGGCTGATGACGTCGCGCGTAGCCGCCGTGACGTGCGGAACGATGATCTTATCCGGGTAATCCAACCCCAGATTTTTGTGCATTTTGCCCAGTGAGTCGATCTTGGGGCGGTACCGGTAGGATATCTCTGCGCGCACCTGCAGGCCGTCTTCGGTCAGGGCATCTATGGAGTCCTGGCCGCTGATGACCCGGGTGTCGTAAACGTACATTTCGTTCCAGGGAAAAATAAAAACCAGGCCCTCGTCGAAGTATTTACCGGTGACCGTTCCGCCCGCAAGGGTTCGGAACAGCACCCCCTTATGTCCGGAAGGGATATTGATAAAAATGTTATCCCAAAAGGAAACGACAAGCAGTAGAAGCAGCATGATGACGACCAGCGCAGTCATCATGTAAGACTGTTTCAACGGTTCTTCCTCGTGTAGGCCTGATGTTTGGCTCATGTATTTTTTATTTTCACGATAGCATGCTCAATGTCCGCCTCACCCTTATCCTTACTTTACTGCCATTTGCACCAATGACCGCAGTTCTTCCCTGGATAATTTCCGCATCATCAGGTCAAAATGATCATGATGAACTGTAAGAAGCCTTTAATTATCGTATTAGAGGCATTGGAAATACCTGAGGCCACGCCGAAGGCCGCCACCAGATGAGGTGGCTTAGGCATGTTATCTTTTTCCCGTTTGAGCAGCTTAAAGCGTTCCACTAGATATTCAGAACATGTTATTAATCGTATGGCCTTTCCGGTTGCAGTTTCCCATAGGAAAACCGCTTATAAAATGTATCAGCAAAGAAAAGCCAACCCATGGAAAATGATTTGCAACATTGTCACCAATCTTTGCCTACCTGTTACATCTCAAAAAACATTCACAACTCCCTCATGATCAAATCCACCACATCCTCCGCCGTATGGATCGCCGTGTTGCAGTTTTCCAGCAGGGGGATCTTTTTGTCGAATTGCTGCTCAAGCAACTGCTCCAGGAAGACCAGATAGCCCAGCAGCTTGAAATCCTCATTCAACGCCTCCAGAGGCTGCTCCCAGCAGAACTGCTCGGCCGGGATATTGAAATGCCGGATCAGTATGGCTTGAACCGCACTGGCGATTTCTACCTGCGTCATGGCCTTTGGTTGTTAGGGTGAGGAATGTATGATAGACGGGAACAAATTTACGGGAAGGGAGCGGAGGTGCTTTTCACAGGTGTTACGGATATTTGACCGGGTGTTACATCTAGTGCCTCGGAAACTAGCTTTTTCAGGGATTGCCGGAGGCAAGTATTACAAAGTAGGTTGGGAAGAAAACGGATTGATAACGGTTAATCCAGTGACATTTGAAAAATCGGACACATTCCTGGTGAGCAAAGCTTCGCGGATGAATTTGCGATCTATAAAAATGGATTTTTTATGGTCAGAGTATTTTCAATAGCCTGTCCGTCGTGTAGATCTTCTGAATATAGCACAGTACATCCACTTTCCAATGAAGCGGCAATAATCAGGCTGTCATAAAATGAGAAGCCATAACGGTCAGCAATGAAGCAGGCATGCTTAATGGAGCGGGCTGTATTAGCATACACTTCGAAATTGTTCTCTACTTCATTCAGGGTTGCTTGGATAGAAAGCCAATCCAAATTGAATTTTTTCGTAAAACATTAGCCAACTCTTTAAGAACTTGCGTGCTGATAATGGCATAAGAAAGAGAAGCTAATGCCTGTGCTGCTGTCAACTTATCAGGTTCAGTGGATGTCAGTGGATGTGTAGCAGTATATCAGGATATTCGTATCAAGGAAACATTTATCTTTCATTGGCTTCGTCTCGATTGAACTTAAATCCTCTGGTATCTAACTGAATAGCAGAAAAAGTTTTAGTCTTCTTAAGGTCAGCCGCTTTGCTTTTAGCTTCTTCAATAACAAACGCAATAACTTCAATCTGCTTGCCCAAGAAATCATCAGGCAGCAACAGAATGAGCTTATTTCTATCGGCAGTAATTATTGTTCGTATCATACTGGTTTGTAGTTCTATTGCAAAAGTACTGATTAAATGACCTTTAATCAAGGTTAGTGCCTGGGCAATATTTCAAACCTAAAATTGAGTGGCCGCTATACCTCCGATGGCGCCTTCCCAAACGCCTGCTTGAACGACCTCGAAAAATGGCTCACCGAAGAAAACCCCGTCTGGTAGGCGATCTCGGAAACATTGTACTTGCCTTCCCGGACCAGTTCCAGCGCTTTTTGCAAACGCACGGCCTTGACGAATTCCGTGATCGACTGATCCGTCAGCGCCTTGAGCTTGCGGTACAGGTGCACGCGGCTCATGCCGAAATGCCGGCCGATGCGGTCGCCGCTGAGGTCGGCGTCATCGATATGTTCCAGGACGTAGGCACGTAGCTCGGTGATGAACTCGTCTTCCTGCCGGTAGGCGTCGCCGCTCGTTGAAGGCGGCCCATTCTGGTAACGCTGCTGCAGCAAACGGCGGATCTCGATGAGCTTCTCAATGCGCAGGGCCAACTCCTGGGGGCTGAACGGCTTGGTGAGGTAGGCGTCGGCGCCGCGCCGCAGGCCTTTCAGGCGGCTTTCCAGCGAGGCTTTGGCGGTCAAAAGAATGAGAGGAATGTGCGAGGTGTTAAGATTGCCGCGGATGGCTTGGGTAACGGCAAAGCCATCCTTTTTGGGCATCATCACATCCGAAATGATCAGGTCGGGGATCAGCACCTGGGCTTTTTCGATGCCTTCCTCTCCATCGGCGGTACTTTCGGTTATGTTGTATCTATCCTCGCCAATGCAATAGCGAATATACTCTCGCATTTCCTCATTATCCTCTATGATGAGCAATTCCAGCTTTTCGCTTTTTTTTCCAATGCAGGAGCTATTGCGGTGGATTCATTCCCTGCTTCCACAATCTCCGAATCGAATATACTTCTGGCGCCGGGCTGTTACCAGCGGCGTGGCTGCTTCCGCCTTTAAAACAGGCAACAGGATCTGGAACGACGTCCCCTTGCCCGGTTCGCTCGACACTTTTATTTTACCGCCCTGCAATTCTACCAGCTCTTTGACCAGGGTACTAGTCCAATGCCCGTACCGCCCTGGGCACGGGTGGCGGAGCCGTCTATCTGGTAAAAGCGGTTGAAAACATGCCTCAGTTGATCCTTTCCAATGCCCATCCCGGTATCTTTGACGTCCAGGCGGATAAATTCCTGCTTGTCTTTACAAGACTTGCTCACTACCAGCTGTATGACGTTGCCCGGCTGCGTAAATTTAATGGCGTTGGATAGCAGATTATAAACGGTTTTATCCCATTTGTCCTGGTCGAAATTCGTCTCCCATCGGTCCTGGTTTTTACCACAAAATACAGCTTCAACTCCTTTTTCTCAACCAGGGGCTGAAAGCGCATCGCCAACTCTTGGGTATAAGCAATAATGTCTCCTCGGGTTGCTTCCACCTGCATCCGCTTGCTTTCAATTTTGGACAGGTCGAGCATCTGATTGACCAGTTCGAGGATATGCCGGGTATTTTTCAAAACTCCTTGAACCCTTCTGCGCAGGATGGTTGGCGGCGGCTGTTCGGAGAGTATTTGCTCCAAAGTACCCCGATGATAAGGGTCAGAGGAGTACGAAATTCATGGGTGATGTTGGAAAAAAAACGAGTTTTGGCTTTGTCTAGTTCTTGCAGCGCTTCGGCTTGCGAGGTAATGATCAGTTTGTCTTTTTCTATTTGGCGGGTCCGTTTTTGCACTTCAGCTTCCAGTCGCTCCCGGTCTTCTTTGAGTTTGAGAATCCGCCACTGTACAGCAGTACCAGCGTGGCGCCTATTATGCCGGTTATCACCACGGCGATGAACCACCACTGCAAATAGAAAGGCTTTAACACTTTAATCTTCAATGACAGCATCCGATTTGACCATCCGTCGCTGGTATTGTTTCCTCTGACCCTCAGCGTATAATTTCCGTAGGGCAGCTTGGTGATGCGAAGAAAATTCTCATTGATGATTCTCCAATTATCGCTGTAGCCTTCTATTTGATAGCTATAACGATGTTGTTTGGAGTCGTCGTAATCCAACAGCGTGAAGTGTAGTTCCAGGAATTTATCGCTGGGGCGGATCGTAATAGCGTCTGTCTGTTGAAGCAATTCGGTTTTGTCCGTCATGTTTTCGGCATCACCTTCCAGTAAATAGCAGGCGATAAATTCAAGGGCGTATTATTCTCCCTATCACCGGTAAATACCCTGGGGTGAAAAGCGATCAGTACCGCCCATGCCGCCAAAGTAAAGCGTACCGTCCTTAGCCTGGTAATGCGCCGTCGTGTTGAATTCGTTATGAGGCAACCCATCCTTCACCAGAAGGATACCCAACTGGTAAGTGTACTTATCCATCCACATTAGCCCTTTGTCGCTCGGTATCCAAAGTTTGCCGTAATCATCCTCATAAACGGCATAGGTAAAGTTATTGGACAAACCTTCGGCAGTGGTAAATTGCCGGCTCTCCGAGAGCTGCTTCGCATTGGGGAGAGGGCGCCACCTGATAACACCGCCGCCTCGCGTAGCCAGCCAGAAAACGCCGTACTGATCCCGATCTTCGTGCATATGCTGAATATAATCGAATGGCAGATCGCCGGAAGCAGTAGTGAAATGCCGGATGGGGACTTCCTGTTCGTTCATCAGAAAGACGCCGTTGTTGGTCGCCAGCCATATTCCCGCATTGTTTTTGTAGATGTGATTGACTTGACTGGTTTGAAGCTGTGCAAAACTACCGTAATCCTTGAACGGAATTACCTTTTTATTTTTCAGGTCGATGTAGGCAAGTCCCTGGTTCAGGTACCATGAGCCAATAGCCGGGGCAGCTCGTTTTAGTATGGAGTATACCAGATGCGCCTTCGGGTCCGTCACTTCATACAATGTTTCCTTGTTATTTCTCAAATCTAATTCATACCCCAGGGAGGTAGTCGTATAATCTCCCGCCCACAATAGGCTGTCCTGATAAGCCAAGGCAAAAGCACCGTAACTATCGGACAGCTTTTCACAAGCCTGGGTCCGCGTATTCCAGCGGTATAAGGCTTTATTAAGGAAGTAAATATTACCCGCCGGATCTTCGGTGATGCCCCGGCAATCCGAAGCGCCTAAGTTTCTTTTGGTGAATCAGGCGAAAGTTGTTTCTTGCAACACTGGTCTTGAGCAAACCGGTAAGGGGTGGTAACCATACACGAATGTCGTCTTCAAAATAGTTGACAAAATTCGTTTTGTAATCATCTCCAATCAGCGTATTAAAATCGTACAACCAGCCCCCCTGCTCATCAAATACGTTTAGTTCCCCGCCCATTTGGACATACCAATATCCTTTTTGCGTGCGGTAGAAAAAAAACTACTACCAACGCTACTTCAACCGGGCGCCCGTCCCGGGTAAGGAAAAAAGGGATCGGGTTCTCCTTTGCTTCACTTTACTCCAGAAATTTAAATAGTCATTGCCCTGTAGAGTTGCTAACCATAACATCCCATCCGGTCCGGGATAAATACCACAAATCCGGTCGGGCAAATTTATTTCATCCTTTATTGTTCCCAACGAGTCTATGTATACCAGGCTTTTCCACCACCCGATCCAGGTATCGCCGCTGTTGTCTCTGCTGATATACCTTACCAAGACGCCTTCCCTCTCAAATATCTTTTTGAATGCGCCGTCATACAAATAGACCTCGCCCTTATTGGTACTGATGCATGGAAGCGCTCCCGGGATAATGGATTTCGGCAAAATCACCTCGGCGGATTTGAATGGGGCTTTGCCTTCAAAGTACGTGTCGAAGGGCGTCGCCCGCCCGGTACGGGGTTAAAAATATCCAGATTTTCAATTACCTCGCCGTCCGGAATATCGCCATAAGCAGTAGGAGAGTATTGATTCTTGTAAAAGAGCCATAAATTCCCTTCAGCGTCTTCGCTGATCTTTAGAATATTCTCGCTGCTGTTTAGCGCGCCATTTTCCTTCGAATACAGCTTAAATGAATACCCATCATACCGGTTCAGTAGTATAGCGCGTCCCAATCCAGATAAATCCCCGGCTGTCTTTGAATACGGTAGTGGTATAAAGGTTAGCCAGGTACTTCTTCGACGAGTAATGAGTTGGGCGTCAAAAAGATACTTTTGTGCGAAAAGCGATGAAGAAAAGAGAAGAAGAGAAAAAAGCACGGCAAAAGCCCTCCGAATGAGAAAAACGAAAGCCCTCCTGCCACTCTGAATACCGGAAGAGCACATAAGGATGCAAAATCCCCATAACAGAACGGGAAACAAAAAAACGGGCCTTGTGCTTCTTTGATAACTCATAGGGCATTGGGAAGTATATTTCTTCAGACAACAAAAGTAAACTAATCAGGTAGTTTAAATAATGCCGACATTGGAAATATTTTGGCAACTATTTAAAATATTGGACTTTGGACGTTCTGAGATCTGCCCCTATATTTCCGAGGGCGCCTTCCCATAAGCCTTCTTAAACGACCGCGAAAAATGACTCACCGAAGAAAAGCCCATCTGGTAGGCGACATCCGAGACATTGAACTGGCCTTCCAGGATGAGTTCGCGATCTACAAGAATGGATTTTTTATGGTCAAGGTATTTTCAATTACCTGTCCATTCTGTAAATCTTCTGAATAGAGTATGGTGCATCCACTTTCCAAGGAAGCGGCAATAATCAGGCTGTCATAAAAAGAAAAACCATAACGGTCAGCAATAGAGCAGGCATGCCTGATCAAGAGGGCGGTATTAGCACACACTTCGAAGTTGTTCTCCACTTCATTGAGGGTTGCTTGGATAGAGGGCCAATCCAAATTGAATTTTTTCCGCAAGACATTAGCCAACTCTTTAAGCACTTGCGTACTGATAACGACATTCGGAAGGGAGGCCACTGCCTGCGCTTTAGCCAACTTATCGGGTTCAGTGGAGGTATAGCAGTATATCAGAATGTTCGTATCAAGGAAACATTTATCGTTCATTGGCTTCGTCTCGATTGAACTTAAACCCTCTGGTATCTAGCTGAATAGCGGAGAAAGTTTTTGTTTTTTTAAGTTCAGCCGCTTTGCTTTTAGCTTCCTCAATGACAAACGCAATAACCTCAATCTGCTTACCCAGAAAGTCATCGGGCAGCAACAGAATGAGCTTATTTCTGTCGGCAGTAATTATTGTCCGTATCATACTGATCTTTAGTTCTATTGCAAAAGTAACGATATTGTCGTCTTTAGTCAAGGTCAGTGCAGGAGTTATACTCCCCAAGCACCCTTCAATCTGGCTCTTAAACGAATTGAGCATTGGCTTGTTATAGACCCAATTCTTCAAAAGTACAACCCTGCCCAAAAAATCAAACAAAAACCCTAGCTTTGCGCGACTATACTGTGAATATTGATAAACAGCAATAAAAAACGCAACCTATGTATCCAATGCTCAAACACGCCCACTCCGGCCTGCGCTGGGTAGTCCTGCTTCTCTTAATTGTGGCTATCGCCAACGCCTTGATGAAATGGCGCAGCGGTAAGACTTACACCGACGGCGATCGCAAAATAACCCTGTTCACCATGATCGGCGCCCACGTGCAGCTGATCCTGGGCCTCATTTTGTATTTCATCAGCCCGGCCGTCAAGTTCAACGAGTACACCATGTCCGACAAGGTGCTGCGCTTCTACAGCGTGGAACACCTCACCATTATGATCCTTGCCATCGCCCTAATCACCATCGGCTACAGCCAGGCCAAGAAAAAAGTGGAGGCGGCCCAGAAGTTCCGGGCCACGTTCATCTACTATCTCATCGGGCTGTTATTGATCCTGGCGGGCATACCCTGGCCGTTCCGGTTCCCGGGAGCGGGGTGGTTTTAGTCCCGGGGGCTTGGGATTTTGAGATGGAGGTTCTGGATAATAACTTGATGTCAGCAGCTTTGCTCAGGGTGGTGTACGATGGACGGGCTCATTTGGGGGTAGGCCGTGTACGGTGTACGTGGGGGAACTTAAGCTGAGCAGTGTACGATGGACGGGGTTATAGGGAGTATTCAAAGTTCTGTGTTTAAGGTTCAATATTGCTTCTGAAGATCAGCTTTTTATCATGCAATTGACACAGTTTTCTGAACAGTCTCCCCTGGCCCCCAACGCACACCGTACACATTTCTATGAGCTTCAGGAGCAAAGACCCAACCCTCTTAACCCACCAACTCCTTTTCTTTCACCTTCCCCTTTAACCCCATCTTCCCGATAAACTCATCCAGCACCTGCTCGAGGTTGGGCTCCCCGATCTCCTGCAGGTCGTAGTAAACTCGTGTATAAGGCTTGTTGATCTTCAGCACTCGGCCCAGGTCGATCGGTGTACCGATAATGACCGAGTCGCAGTCGGCGCTGTTGATGGTCATCTCCAGGTCGCTGAGCTGCTGCTCGCTGTAGCCCATGGCCGGCAGCAGGGTGCCGATGAAGGGGTACTTTTTGAAAGTATCCTTGATCTTACCGGTCACGAACGGGCGCGGGTCGACCAATGCTTTGGCGCCGAATTTCTGAGCGGCCAGCGTACCGGCGCCGATCTTCATGCCGCCGTGTGTCAGCGTCGGCCCGTCTTCCACCACCAGTACGCGCTTACCGCGGATGACGGAGGCATCCGCCACGCGGATGGGCGAGGCGGCGTCGATGACGATGGCCGTGGGATTGATCTTTTCCAGGTTCTCGCGCACTTTCTGAATGCCTTCCGGCGCGGCGCTGTCGATCTTGTTGATGATGGCCACGTCGGCCAGGCGCAGGTTGACCTCGCTGGGGTAGTAGTTCAGCTCATCGCCGGCGCGGTGGGGGTCCAGCAGGGTGAGGTACAGGTCGGTATCGTAGAAGCTGAAGTCGTTGTTGCCTCCGTCCCAGACGATGACGTCGCAGCCCTTGGGGTCCTGCTCGGCGGCGCGGAGGATGGCCTCGTAGTCGATGCCGGCGTAGATGACGTTGCCGCGCACGACGTGGGGCTCGTACTCTTCCATCTCCTCGATGGTGCAGTGGTGCTTCTTGAGGTCTTCCAGCTCGGCAAAACGCTGTACGCGCTGTTTTACCAGATCGCCGTACGGCATGGGATGGCGAATGGCGACCACCCTCAGCCCGCGCTTCATGAGCAGTTCGATAACGCGGCGGGAAGTCTGACTTTTACCTACTCCCGTGCGGGTGGCGCAGATGGAAATAACCGGTTTGGAACTTTCGACCATGGTATCGTTGGGGCCCAGCAGCAGGAAATTGGCGCCGGCGGCGTTCACCAGGGCGCTCAGGCTCATGACGTACTGGTAGCTGACATCGCTGTAGGAGAAGACGCACTCGTCTACCTCCAGGTCTTTGATCAGTTGCGGCAGCTCTTCCTCGCCGTAGATGGGGATGCCTTTGGGATAAAGCTTACCCGCCAGCTCGGCGGGATAGCGGCGGTTCTCGATATAGGGAATCTGCGTAGCGGTAAACGCAACGACCTCGTAGGCTTCCTTGTCCCGGTAGAAAGTATTGAAGTTGTGAAAATCCCGGCCGGCAGCGCCGAGAATGATAACTCTCTTAGGTGTCATAACTTTGGTTTTGGTTAGGTAAATCGTGGCGCGATCATCCTGATCGCAGGCCAACAACTCAGCGTAGGCTTCAAGCTACAAGGAACCAAAATTGGGGGCTATGACTTTGCTCATTGGGGGGAGGGATTTTTGTCAGGCTTGTGGCGCGATCATCCCTGATCGCAAGCCCATAATAGTAGTAGTCTTCATCGTTAGTGATGATCATGGCATCATTATCCTTCGCCCAATTCCATGTTTCCGTATTATTTACCGGCGCCGGCAATCCGCAACAATCAACATGTCCTACTTGTCCGAATTCAGGAGTTAGCAGCTTAATCAATCGCCAGGAGAGATTAGCGCAGGAGCCCTAAATCTTGATCCGTACACGACCGCTTTGCAAGTATGTCATAACGAGTAAGGGTTCGGCAAACTTTTACTTGTTCTCAAAAAACTGAACTGCCTTCAATTAAGCTAGGCAGCAATATAATTAAAGTCAGAGCGCAATAGAAAATTGCCCCCTGACAACAAAAAACCGGCCGCCCTTGTGGCCGGCCGGAATTGAACATCTGAGTATGAGAGAAAAATGCAAAATCTAATCACTTATCAGTTGTGAAACTGCTCCGTCTCCGTACTGCCTGCCATGGCCACGGTCGACGACTGCCCCTGCTGCACCGTATTCTGAACAAAGTCAAAATACTGCGTACCGACGAAGGACTGGTGCTTGACCGCCTGGAAGCCGGCAGTTTGCAGGGCGAATTCCCGCTCCTGCAGCTCGCTGTAGCCCGCCATACCGCGCGCCTTGTACGCTTTGGACACCTCGAACATGGAGGTGTTCAGCGCGTGGAAGCCGGCCAGGGTGATGAACTGGAAGCGGTAGCCCAGCTCGGCCAGGTCCTCGCGGAAGGTCAGCATGTCCTTTTCGCTCAGGTTGGCCGCCCAGTTGAAGGAAGGCGAGCAGTTGTAGGCCAGCAGCTTGCCCGGGAACTGAGCGTGGATGGCCTGGGCAAACTCGCGCGCCTGCCCCAGGTCGGGATGAGAAGTTTCCATCCACAGCAGGTCGGCGTAAGGGGCGTAGCTTAAACCCCGGCTGATGCACTGCTCGATGCCGTTGCGGACGTAGTAGAAGCCCTCGGCGGTACGCTCCTTGCTGATCACAAAGGGACGGTCGCGCTCATCGATGTCGGAGGTAATCAGGTTGGCGGCGTCGGCGTCGGTGCGGGCGATGAGCACCGTGGGCACCCCGGCTACATCGGCCGCCAGGCGGGCGGCGACCAGCTTGTTGATGGCTTCCTGAGTGGGCACCAAAACCTTGCCACCGAGGTGGCCGCACTTCTTGGCGGAAGAGAGCTGGTCTTCAAAGTGTACGCCGGCGGCGCCCGACTCGATCATGCCCAGCATGAGTTCGTAGGCGTTGAGGTTGCCGCCGAAGCCAGCCTCGGCGTCGGCGATGATGGGAACCAGCCAGTCGATATTACCTTCACCACTCACGGACTGCACCTGGTCGCGGCGGCGCAGAGCGTTGTTGATGCGGCGCACCACGTTGGGCACGGAGTTGGCCGGATAAAGGGACTGGTCGGGGTACATGGCGCCAGACAGGTTATTGTCGGCCGCCACCTGCCAGCCGCTGAGGTAGATGGAATCCAGGCCAGCGGTTACTTCCTGCACGGCTTGGTTGCCCGTGAGCGCGCCCAAACCCGATACCACAGATTGCGTATGGAGTTTGTGCCAGAATTTCTTGGCGCCTTCCCGCGCCAGTGTATATTCAATCTGGAGGCTGCCCCGAAGCTTGGCCACTTCTTCGGCCGTGTACGGGCGCTGAATGCCTTCCCAGCGGGGATTCGTCAACCAATCCGTCAATAGTTGCTGTACTTTGATCTCTTGCTTATGCATGTTTTTTGTTTGTTTATTAAGATTTAAGATTTTCCAGATCTCGGAGATTTGGAAAATCTGGAAAATCTGGAAAACTTAGATTAATTCGTAAGCCGGCAGGGTCAGAAACTCCGTAAACTCCTCCTCCCCGATCAGTTGGTCAAACAGGTTGACCGCCTCCTCAAAGCGCCCATTCTCATACGCTTCCTCCCCGACATAATTCCGGATTTTTTCCAGTTCGGTGGGGAGCAGGCATCGGTAGAGGGAGTAATTGACCTCCCTGCCGTCCTCCAGCCTGGCATTGGAATGAATCCACTGCCAAATCTGGGTTCGGGAGATTTCGGCGGTGGCGGCATCCTCCATGAGGTTATACAAGGCGGCGGCGCCAATTCCGCGCAGCCAGCTTTCGAGGTAGAGGATGCCGACGTTGATGTTCAGGCGCAGGCCTTCTTCGGTGATCGTACCTTCCGGTACGCGAAGCAGGTCTTCTGCCGTTACTTTTACATCCTCCCGTTTATTGGCGACCTGGTTCTTCTCGGGCATGTACTCGTTGAAGACTTCGTTGGCCACCGGCACCAGGCCGGGGTGAGCCACCCAGGTGCCGTCGTGGCCGTCGCGGGCCTCGCGGACCTTGTCGGCGCGCACCTTCTCGATGGCTTTTTCATTGGCCTGCTCATCACCCCGGATGGGTATCTGTGCCGCCATGCCGCCCATAGCGTGTACCCCACGGCGGTGGCAGGTTTTGATCACCAATTGGGAGTAGGCCTTCATGAAGGGTACGGCCATGGTGACCTGGGCGCGGTCGGGCATCACATAACCCGGCAGTTTCCTGAACTTCTTAATGAAGGAAAAGATGTAATCCCAGCGGCCGCAGTTCAGGCCGGAGGAGTGGTCCCGCAATTCGTACAGAATTTCATCCTGCTCGAAAGCAGCCAGGATGGTCTCGATGAGTACCGTTGCTTTTATCGTTTTCTGAGGGATGCCGATGTAATCCTGCGCGAAAACAAAGACGTCATTCCATAAGCGGGCTTCCAGATGGCTTTCCAGCTTGGGCAGGTAGAAATAAGGCCCGGAACCGTTGGCGATCAGGTTTTTGGCATTGTGAAAAAAG
Organism: Lewinellaceae bacterium; assembly: GCA_020636095.1. Taxonomy (GTDB): domain Bacteria; phylum Bacteroidota; class Bacteroidia; order Chitinophagales; family Saprospiraceae; genus JACJXW01. The sequence continues at coordinate 1,720,074 of JACJYN010000003.1, read as the reverse complement.
AACAGGCCGAAGTCTGCCAGGCTACCACTCATCAACTCCCCATCGGCGAGCAGGTGTTTTTCCTCCAGGTGCCAGCCGCGGGGACGAACCAGCAAGGTAGCTATCTTATTGTTGAGTCGGTATTTTTTGCCGGTTTCCGGAGCCTCAAAGCTGATAGTGCGTTGGACGGCATCGATCAGGTTGATGTGCCCCTGCATATTGTTGTCCCAGGTGGGCGAATTGCTATCCTCAAAATCGGCCATAAAGCATTTGGCGCCGGAATTGAGGGCGTTGATGACCATCTTGCGGTCGACCGGGCCGGTGATTTCCACGCGGCGGTCCAGCAAGTCGGCGGGCAGCGGCGCCACCATCCATTCGCTATCGCGGATGTGCTTCGTCTCCGGCAGAAAATCCGGCATTTTGCCCAGGTTGATCTCCTGCTGCCGTTCCTCCCGGCGGGCCAGCAGTTCCTGCCGGCGAGCGTTAAAGCGGCGGTGCAGTTCGAGTAAAAATTGCTGCGCCTCCTTACTCAAAATAGCCGTGTAAGGGGTGCGGAATTTCCCCAGGATCGTCAATCCATCAATCGTAGTGTACGTTTTAGCGGTAATCGTCTGCATATTATGATCAGTTTTGCGTTACAGTCCACAATATGGTAAACTTTATCTAAAAGCGGAAATTCCGCTAATAATTTTTTTTCCACAATTTTGTATCTTTGGGTTTCAAACTAGGTGGGTAGGGTTATTTTAAATGTAATTTCAACCCTAATCTCCCCTTGGGGGAGTGAAGAGGGGGGAAATTACTAAGAGTTTTATTCCAAAGTCCCCCTCCTAACCTCCCCCAGGGGAGGACAATTCTAAAATAAATTCAATTCTTACCAGGTACCATGATCGAACAACAAGCCATCATCAAGATGATCTTTGGCTTCAAGGCCAAGTATCTGCGGCAGCAGCAGCAGTTGTCGCTGGAGGAACTAGCCGAGCGCGCCGGCCTTTCCAAATCTTATCTGCACGATATCGAGAAGGGAAAGAAATATCCGAAAGTGGATAAGATCAACGCCATGGCTCAGGCCCTGGGGGTAGATTACGACTTTATGGTCTCCACGCGGGCGTCCAAGAAGTTGCAGCCCATCATTGACCTGCTCACCTCCGATTTCGTCAAGGAATTCCCGCTGGAGTTGTTCGGCATCAGCCCGGACAAACTGTTCGAGCTGTTTTCCAATACCCCCGATAAGGTCAATGCCTTTATCAGCACGCTGTTCAAGATCACCCGCAACTACCAGATGCAGCGGGAACACCTCTACCTGGCGGCCCTGCGTTCTTATCAGGATATGTATGACAATTATTTTGAGGACGTTGAAAGAGCGGTCCGGGAGTTCAGGACGGCATTCCAGCTCAAGGCGCCCCTACCCTACACCCCGCCTTTCCTGGAGCAACTGCTCAGGAGTCATTTTGGTGTAAAAACGGACCGCCGGGCCATGCCCCGGGAAAAGGAACTGAAACGGCAGCGCTCCTTCTACTCTCCGGCCCACAAAACGCTCTTCCTCAACGAAGGCCTGAGCAGCGCCCAGGAGAATTTCCTGCTGGGCCGCGAACTGGCCTTCCAGTACCTGAGGTTTGCCGAGCGGCCCTACTTCACCCGCATTGTAGAAGCTGATTCTTTCGAAAGGCTGCTCAATAACTTTAAGGCCTCCTACTTCTCCGTCGCTTTGCTGATGGATGAGCAGCGCATGGTGGATGACATCCGCGCCTTTGCTCAACGCACCTCCTGGAAACCGGAGGCCTTCCTCCATCTGCTGGACCAATACGACGTCACCCCCGAGATGCTGCTGCAACGGTTGACCAACCTGCTGCCTTACCATTTCGGCATCAAAGACCTCTTTTTCATCCGCATGGTGGGTGACGAGAGCCTGCAGGACTTTCAGATGACCAAAGAGCTGCACCTTTCTCAACTGCACAACCCCTACGCCAATGAGCTGAGCGAGCACTACTGCCGGCGCTGGGTATCGGTCAACATCATTAAAAAGGTCAAATCCAACCAGCAACTGAACAATGATACGGCCCCCGCCGCCGATGCTCAAATCTCCCGGTATTGGGAAACGCCCAACCGCTACCTCTGCATCTCGGTAGCCAAGCCCGATTTTCAAAACCCTGCCCGCGGCACGAGCGTTACCATAGGCTTGCTCGTCAATGACACCTTGCGCCAGCTCTTCCGCTTCCTCGACAGCCCTGAGCTCCCTACCCGCATCGTGAACACTACCTGCGAACGGTGCAACATCTCCAACTGCGAAGCCCGGGCAGCCGCGCCGGCCGTACTGGAACAACAACGGAAACAAGAACGCATCATGTTGGCGGGAAAGCGGTTGGGGGAAGGAAGCGTGTGAATATGTATATATATGTGTAATCCGGGTTCGATTAAAAAAAACGAAAACATGAAATACTGCTTTGTTCTCTTTTCCATGCTGATTTTAGGGAGCTGCCAACCCCAACCTACTAAAGATAGCCGTTTCGAGCTGGGCTGGTATGGCGCCATGCGGTCCATTATGCACGAGGGCGGCCTCAGCGGGCAGGTTGGCGTGGCCGACCTATTGGCCAAGCCCCACGTCTATGCCCTGGGCGCCATGGAAAACCTGAAAGGAGAACTGCTGATCTGGGATGGCAAGCCCGTCATTGCGCAGGTGAAAGACAGCACCCTGCTGCTATCTCAGGACAGGAGTGGAAAGGCCGCCCTCGCCGTTTACGCCAGCGTACCGCACTGGGGCAAGGTTATCCCCATTCCTTACAACGTGCGCACTTACGAAGAGCTGGAGAACTTCATCAAGGTAGCCGCCCGAAAGGAGCAGTTGGACACGGAACAGCCCTTTCCCTTCCTCATCGAAGCCAAGGTCAATAAACTGGATTACCATATCATTGACTGGCCTGAAAGCGATACGGTACACACCCACGAAAAACACCGGCAGTCAGGCATGCAGGGCGCCCTAAGCAGTACGCCGGTGAAGATTCTGGGCTTTTATTCCGCCCATCATCACGGCGTTTTCACGCACCACAGCACCAATATGCACCTGCACTTTATGGGCGTGGAGGCGCCCATCGCCGGGCATGTGGACAGCCTGATCCTGGAGAAGGGAATGGGAGGGTTGTTTTTCCCGGAAGGGGAATAATGGATAGGTGTACAGTTCCTCGGCAGATGTTCTGTTACAGTCCGGCCGCATCGAACAGGAATGACTTTCCAGTGTGCCCTTCTATACCTAACCCCGAATACACGCACGCTAAATCGCCTCAAAATTCAACTCCTCCAGGTGCTCATTATTATCATCCTGTAACCGGATGCGGCTGGAGTTCTGCTCAATGACCACCCAGTCGTCTGTTAAGTCCACCAACGGTTTCACAGTTGTGCCGGTGTTGAGCACCAGTTTCTGCCGGCCGTCATCTTGTACCACCTTCCAGGTTCCGGAGGTGGTGGCGCCATTATGGGAGGCATCCAGCACGCCATTATCCCGGAAAATAAACTGGTAGCCGGCGAAGCCGCTCGTCTCGTCCTTATCCTTGTCGAAGTAGTAGCTTACCCTCCAGGTTCCGTTGTTGTTGATTACGACAGAGCTGTCGGAAGGTATAACGTCATCATTGGCATTGGTACAGGCGCCGATCGCACTAAGCAGCAGCGCCACCATCATCATTTGAAATACTCTCATGGATTGAATTTTTCAGCAAGGTAACCGGGTAAAGCGCTTAATACAATTTTATGGTGCTGAGCGGGAAAAAAGGACGAACGAGAGGAGGTGCGAAGCAGGATGAACGGGATTTGAAGCATTCTCTTAGTACTCTGCAAAATAGAGGTAGAGGCCGCACCAAACATATTGCACTGAATTACAGTTCAATAATTGATATCTCATTTCCCCCCCCGGGAAAGTACATTCAAACGGTATATTCCACTTAGTCCTTCTTTAAAAAAGTCAATTCTATGAAAAAGATAGCCATCAAATACGGCCTAATGATGTTCGCCGGTTTCACGGCGTTCTTCCTGATCATGCACCTGCTGGGGCAAAGTCAAAATTACAACCTGAGAATCTTCAATGGTGTCATCCATATCGGATTGATCACCCTGGCCATCCGGGAGTACCGAAAAACCAACCCGGAAGGCTTGTCCAACTATATATCCGGCGTTGCGATGGGTATGTATGCCTCTTTGATCGGAGTACTCGGTTTTGTGATCTTTATGGTTCTTTACCTGTCCGGCGATACAGCGTTTATGGCCTACATCCAGGCTTCCTTCCCGATCGGAGAATACCTCAATCCGATAACAGCGAGCTTGTTCATCCTCGTGGAAGGAGTAGCGGTGAGCCTGATCGGTTCCTATATCGTCACCCGCATTGTCGATATGAATATGGCCGGTGATGAAGCCTGGGAGCGGTATCGAAGGTAATAAATGGTGTTTAAATCTCGTAACTATTCAGCAATTGGCGCTTAGCGGTTGGCCATTGGCGCCCGATGCCCATAAAAATGGGATATAAGCTTAAGCTACCGGTTTTTTGCTTAACCTAACAACCTTAAGGGTAGGCATTTGCTAACCGCTAACCGCCAAAAGCTAACTGCTGAAGAGTTACTAAATCTCAATCATCAGGCCAATACTCGGCAGGGGCGTACCCGTAGCGTCATTGATCCTCTTGAGCAAATAGCGCTGCTGGCCGGCAGGCGCGTCAGGGTTGACGATAATGCCGTCGCCGATGGGTTTCCCATCCTCCCCCAGCGGCCGGTCGAGGATGAGTTGTTCGTTGCCCACGGCATTGCCGGTAATGTTCTCGATATCCAAAAAGATATTCAGGCTCCACTTATCGAAAAACCACTTTTTATCCACCCGGATATCGACCGTGTTGCTGGCGCCGTTGCGCCGGGTATTGAGCAGGTTGTAATTGGGAATACCCCGGCCGTTCACATCCCAGTTGAGCACCAGAGAAGAAGCGTCCGAGAAAGGGGTTGAAGGCAGGCCCGCCTGATACCGCCAGTTGATACCTATTTCCCAGTCCTTGCTGAATCGCTTACCTGCCGTCAGGCTGAAGATGTGGCGCGCATCCCAGGAAGAGGGTGTCAACTCGCCGTTCTTATCCTCAAATTCACTCCAGCCCAGCGTATAGGCGGCGATGCCGTAGAAACCCTTGAACAGGCGCTGCTGAAAGAGCAGTTCCAGCCCGTAGCTGCGTCCGTTTGACCGCGGCACAGCGGGTTCATTACCCACCACGCCAAAGTCTCCCCCCAGGTTGGCCAGCGTCAGGCTGTCTCTTAACAGAAAGGGGTAATCGTTGTAATATTTATAGTATCCCTCCACGGTGATCTTCGAGTTGGCGGCGGTATTGAACTCCAGCCCGCCCACCACATGGTTGTTCCGAACGTATTTGATGCCGTTCTGCTTGTTGACAAAAACACCCTCTTCCTGGTAGCCCAGAATGGTGTAGGGCGGCAGCTGGTAGTAAATCCCTGTATTGAAATTGAAGGACAGCCGTTCGGTAAGGGCATAGGCCAGGGAAAACCGGGGAGAGAACTGCTCCAGTGGGTTGTTCATTTCCGGCGAGTAGCTGTTGGCGTCCATGCGGAAGCCCAGGGACAAAACGAGGCGTTCATCCACCAGCTTGCGGCTGGCCTGGGCAAAAAAGGCGTACTTATTCATATCGAACTCCGAGAAATAATTGATCGTCTGAGGCCCGGAAGAGGTGAAAATGCGGTTGAAAGTCCGGTTGTTGTACTTTACATACTCATAACCCGCTCCGTAATTGAATTTGTAGTCGCCCAGGCGCACGGTATGTTCGATGCGCAGCTTATTTTCGGCTTCCTGCGACTTGTACCGGAGGATGAGGTTCTCTTCGGAGCTCTCGTCGTTCTGGTAGTATTTCTCGGCCTCGTTATTCAGCATATTGCGGCTGAGAACGAAGAGCCAGAATCCGTTCTCACCGTAGCGCTTGTAAGTGACGCCATTGGTATAGTTCCACTGCGGGCTCACCGGCAGCTGGTCCAGCAGAAACTGCTGTTCTTCGTCGTCGTTGGCTTCCAGGTTGAGCTCAAACTGGTCGATGGCGCCCAGGCCGATAAAAGTGAGTTCGTTCTTGTTGTCAATCCGGTATTTGACCTTTGCCTGGAAGTCGTTGTAAGTGGGCAGGAACGGCAATCCGAGCGCCTTGAACAAAAACTGCAGATAGGAACGGCGGGCAGACAACAGGAAAGTAGTTTTCTCGCCGATGGGCCCTTCCATGGTCAGGCCGATGTCGGTAGCGCTCAGCATGAAGTTGCCGCCGAGGCGGTCGTCGCGGCCGTCGCGCTGGCGGAAGTTGAGAACCGAACTCAGGGCGTTGCCCCGGTTGGCCGGAAAAGCGCCGCTAAAGAAGTCCACCTCCCGGATAAAGTTGACATTGATGAGCCCCACCGGGCCGCCGGAAGCACCCTGGGTGGCAAAGTGGTTGATATTGGGCACCTCCACATCGTCCAGGTAAAAACGGTTCTCATTGGGCGCGCCTCCCCGGATGATGAGGTCATTGCGGAAGGAAGCAGAGGTGGTCACACCAGGTAGCGACTGTACTACCCGCGAAATATCGCGGTTGGCGCCCGGGTTGCGTTGTATCTCCGCCACGCCAATGGTGCGCAGCGATACGGGGCTCTCTTCGGTCTTTCGGAAAGGCGAGGCTTTTACCACCACTTCCTGAAGGTTCTGGACCACTTCTTCCAGTTTAATGTTGACGATGGCAGGCTTGGAGTTGGTTACCTGTATCTCGTAGGCTGTTTGCTCATTATAGCCGACATAGGAGGCCCGGATATCATATAACCCCGGAGCCAGCCCGCCAATCTCGTAGTTGCCATCCAAATCAGTAGTCATTCCCTTGTCGGCGCCCAGCACCAGAATATTGGCAAAGGGAATGGGCTCGTTGTTGATCGCGTCCGTCACCTTCCCTTTGATGATGCCCCCCTGAGCGAAAAGGTTGCTGCCTGCAAGCAGGAAAAAGACTAAAAATTTTACTGAACAGTGCATAATCAGGTTTATTAAGTAGCCTGTAAAAATACTGATATAGCCGTCAACAACAGAAGTTGGATTAAGTTGATTATTTTTTGGGCCCGGCGAAGAATAACTTCCAGGGTGAAAGCCTCCTGTACGGCAGAAATGACATCCCACTGGCAGGGCCGTTTTTGGAAGCACAGGTACATTCTTGGCCCTGGCCACAGGGCCAGCACATGGCCCGCTTCTTTGGGCAGCTGGTACCAACTGGCGCGCGCGCCTCTATCGCTATGCCCTTAAAGCTGGGGGCGCCGGCAAGGCTGGGGCCTTGCCTGGAAACTTGCCTACAGAAGGGGCCGGCTATATGTTTAGCGGCCTGAAAGGCCTAAATAGTTACAATGATTTTGCATTTTTAGCTACCTTGTAGGAAATAGGAGCCCTGAGAAAACAACTGGATGATATTCCGAAGAAACACAGTCAAGTAACTCCCGAAGGATGAAAATTCTTATTGCCTGCGACTCTTTTAAAGACGCCTTACCTGCTCTGGAAGTATGCCAGGCTATAGGCCGAGGCCTGCAACGAGCGCTTCCCCAGGTAGAAGCCATTATCTTTCCCATGGCCGACGGAGGGGAAGGCACCGCCGGTATCCTCACCTTTCACAGTAAAGGCCAGCGAATAGAAAAGGAAGTCAATGACCCTCTGTTTCGGCCGGTCAGGGCCAGTTACGGGCTTTCAGGAGATGGGAAGACGGCCTTCATCGAAATGGCGGCGGCTTCGGGCCTGCCTTTGTTAAAGCAGGAAGAACGTACCGCCCTGCGGTCAACCACCTTCGGCACCGGCGAGCTCATTCTGGATGCGGTGCATCGTGGCGCCTCCCGAATCCTGCTGGGCATCGGAGGAAGCGCCACCAATGATGCCGGCATGGGCATGGCGGCGGCGCTGGGCTACCGCTTCTTCACCGAGGACGGCGAACGCCTGGCAGCTACCGGCGAGAATCTGTCCAGGGTTTCTACTATTGACCGCAGCCACCTCAAGATCGACCTTGACGAAGTGGAGGTAGAGGCCTTGTGCGATGTCGACAACCCTTTATTTGGGGAAAAGGGCGCGGCTCAGGTATATGCTCCCCAAAAAGGCGCTAATGCGGAGGCGGTAGCCACCCTTGACGATGGCCTGCGGCATTTTGCGCAGGTACTGGAGCATAAATATGGCCAGGATTTTGCGTCTATCCCCGGCGCCGGTGCGGCGGGGGGGCTGGGCGCCGGCGCTATGGCGTTCCTGAACGGGCGCCTGCGGCCGGGTATTGAAGCCGTTATGGATTACATCCACTTTGACGCTCAACTGGAAGAGGTACAGTTTGTTTTGACCGGAGAAGGTAAGGTCGACCGGCAGACCCTGTACGGCAAGCTCATCTACGGCATCACCCAGCGGGCGAAGGCAAAAGGAGTGCCGGTAATCGCCCTTTGCGGCGCATTGCTGGCCAGCCCGGAAGACATTGACGCCATTGGACTGAAGGCCGCCTTTTCTATCCAAAACCGGCCGATTAGCCTGGAAGAAGCGCTAAAGGAAACAGCAGACAGCCTGGAACGGGCCGCCTTCCATATCGGACGGATGCTGGGCTGACTTTCATAGCTACACGCTTCGCGACAAAGCTCCTTTCGTGCCCTAAAACTTGTACAAGAGCCCTCCCCGGATGCCGAGTATTCTGGAAGACAAAGAACCGGTATTATTCCAATGGGTGCGGTAACCTGCCCCCAACTGCCCGCGCCACTGGCGGGAAAACTCATGTTCCAATCCGCCTTGAAAAAAGACGAAACCGGTTTGCCAGCTGCCGCCAGGTACACTGCCGTCAAAGTTCCATTCCTCTCCTGTCACCGGGTTTTTAAATTCGTAGATCACATCATGGGCCATTAGAGAGGCGGCCCCGACTCCCAATCCGGCGAAGGGGCGCCATTTGCTGTCATTGAGGAAGAAGTACTGCATGCCCGCAGAAAATTGAAGGGTAGGCTGCGGCACTTCCGCTTTAGAGAAAATAAACTCATCGGTAGGCGGTTCAATTACCGGTACGCCGATGGCCTCGTCCATCCGGCTTGACTCGATATGTATCTTAAAATAACTGGCGTCTACCCACATCCGGATACTGGGGGAGAACTCAACAGCCATTTGCAGGCCGCCCGAGCCGCCTGCCTGCCGGGACAACGTTGGGTTGATGGGAAAGGCCCCACCGCCGTTGATGCCCAACCCTAAGCCTTTGGGGCGGAGCGGATAAACGCGCTGAAGCAGCGTTTTCCTGCGTTTGGCGAGCACTGGTTCCAATGGCATTTCCGGCCCGGCCGCCTGATCCGACAGGATGAAGGATAGGCTTCCCGCTGATAGGGGCGCCATAGCAGAACTCGAATAGAAGGGATTTGGAGGGTTGGCAGGTTGTTCATCGGGGGCCCCGGCTGATGGCTGGCCTTTTTCTCCGGTATGCCTGCCCAGGAGTGAAGCGTAAGTATAGGCGCCATCCGGAAGAAAAACACCGGCGGAAGGCTGGCCGGGAGTCAGGAACGGGCTAGGGGCAATAGTGGAGGGCCGCCAGCCTGTAGATGTAAACGAAACTACCGGAGCACCGGAAACAGAAGAACCCGCCACTTTTTCTCTGGCCACCTCGGCCCGGTAAATAGTATCGGTGTGGTAGATAACGCGAGTCTGGTAAACCGTATCCCTCAGCCCGCTCATCTCCCGGAACTGCTCACTCATCTTTCTTTGCTCGAACAAAACGAAAGCATTCATCCCCAGTAACAAGATCAGGAACGGAAGGGCCCACCACCATGCCATAGCCAACGGCGGCTTTTTGGCCAGCCGGCCGAGCTGTCGTTCCAGGCTCCGCCAATCTTTCTCTTCGAAGGCTGGATCCGGCCGGTTCTCCAGGTTGTCCCGAAACTGTTTAAAAAAATCATCCATCATAATTCGTTTTGGCCTGCCGGTTCCTTTCTTTTTCCAGGATGGCCCGCAGCTTTTCCTTGGCCCTTATAAAGTTGGAGCGGGAGGTGCTCACACTGATATCCAGCATTTCTGCTATTTCGTGATGTTTATAGCCTTCCATGACAAACAGGATGAAGACCATCCGATAAGCCGGTGTCAGCTGCTGAAGAGCAGGCAGCACGTCCTCATCCGGAGAGATGCCGGGCATCGGTATATCCTCACCGGCTACATCAGCTAAGGCAGTCAATTCCAGATGGTCAGCATGTTTGTGGTTCTTCCGGTGATAATCAATGGCCGAATGAATGAGAATGCGGCGCAACCATCCTCTGAAGGGATAGACCGGGTCGTACTGCTCCAGCTTGGTAAGCGCTTTGAGAAAGGCGTCATTCAGAATCTCTACTGCCTCTTCCCTGTTTTTGGAATAGCGCAGGCAAATGTTCATTGCGTAGCCATAGAAATGCTCATAGAGCTTGCGCTGGCTATTCCGGTTACCCCGCAGGCAACCTTGAAGAAGGAGCGTAAGATTGATCTTTTCTTCGGACATTGTATTCACTTCCTTTATCTGTACGTAGCGTGCAGCCTGAGAAGCTGCGTGGAGTGGCATTTTTATGTATCACCATTCCAGCATCCGTTCGCTGACTTCCCCTTTCTTCACTTCTATTTCAAAGTTGGCGCGCCCCTCCCCTTTCACCTGTTTAACCTCCACCAGGTATGTGCCGGGCGCTACTTCAAAGCGCTTCGGGTTGTTATTGTCCGATGTGTACGTTCTGCCCTGGGCGACGGGCGCCCCTCCCCCAATGGGTTTGACATAAACCAGGGCGTCCACCAGCCCGGAGGCATTTCGTACGCCAACCTGGAGTGTGCCGCTCTCAAATTCATGGTTTATTTCCTTTCGCTTATTGCCCTGCACTTCAATATCCCTGACCACCACTTTTTCCACTCCCTTAACCTCAATCGAACCGATCTCGACATAGTACTGGCCGACAGTGAGCGTAAACACCCGGGGATTGCTGCTGGCCGAGTTGTAAGAACGCCCGGCTGCGACTGCCTTGCCGCCTTCCATGCGAAAGACGTTCAGGGTGGCGTCACTCAGTTCCCCATTTCGGGTGACCCCAACCGCCAGTTCTCCCGTAGAGAAGTCGGCAAGGTGTTTAATCGTATCCCCCTCTGTTACCCTGATTTCAAAGGGCTCCTGGCCCTCTCCCTTCATCTTTACAGCGTCGATTTTCACCTGGTAGGCGCCCTGGGGCAGGCGCATCAGCCGGGGGTTGGTCTCCGGGCTTTCGTAAGTACGGCCGCCGGCAACCGGCCGCCCATCTTTGTCCTGGATAGTGACGGCAAGGTCCGTAAGCTCGCCATTGGCCACGCCTTTCACCCAAAAATAGCCGCCGGCAGTATCCAGGGGAGTCTCCACGGCCTGCTCCAGGGCGTTGTTCAGGGAGCCGCTGTCTTTGGCGTCAAAATACAAGCCCTCCCCCGCCTGAGCGATGCATTCCAACTGGGCGACATTTTCCTCTTCCAGCCCCAGGCCGATGACGTGCAGCACAAAGGGCAGCCCTTCGGCTTTGGCCAGGCGGGTTACCTCGCAGGGGTCGGCGTCACAGGTCTCCAGGCCATCACTGACCAGAATGAGCGACACAGGCCCTTCAATTGAGCGGGCTAGTTTGAAGGCCTCCTGAAGGGCAGCCGTAATTGGCGTCTTGCCGGTAGGATTGATCTCTTTTATTGTTGCCGTAACCGCTGCCTTATCAACCGGCCCAAAAGGAACCAGGGTTTCAATGTCCGAACAATCATCTTTTTGGCGGTGCCCATAGGCAATAAGGCCCAGTTTTGCTTCCGGCGAGAGTTTTTCCAACAGCCGCCCAATAGATTCCCGGGCCATGTTGATCTTGAATTCACCGCCTGCCTTGGCCCACATGGAACCGGAGCCGTCGAGGATGAGCAGTACGTTTTGGTTGGCCGAATGGGTTTGGGCACGGAGCGGAGTAAACCCGAAGACAAAGAGGAGGGATAAGAGTGCAATCCTGTACATATTATTTGGTTTTTGGGCTACCATTCTAAGGTTGGACACCCAATTGGAGCTTCGTACATCGTACAAAACCCAGACCACCATTGGGCCCGTACATCGTACACAACCCCGGCAATCTCTGTCCAACCTCAGACGGATACCCGGTTTTAGGTTGATAAACAAATATACGGCTCCAAGCTTGATCCTGCAAGTTGTGAGAAAATGGCCAAGTTCTCCTATCTTTACCCACTTCTAAAAAAATCCATCAAGCGATGAAATACCTCTACTGGCCATTAATTCTTCTGCTCACATTTACCACTGCCTGCAAACAATCGCCGGAAGGCGTTGTCGAATACCGGGAAACCAAACAGAACCTCCCACCCAAGGAGCGCTTCGGCGAGCTCTTTGTCAACGTTCAGATGCAACAGGTATTCCCCGATGGCAAGACCTTTGTGGACTGTACGCCGAAATACCCCACCGATGAGATTCTCGATAAGTACCAGGCGGAAAAAGGGGTGGAAGGCTTTGACCTGAAGGCATTTGTGCTCGACAATTTCGACCTGCCCAAGCAGTACGCTTCCGGTTACCAGAGCGACACCAGCCGCAGCGCCGCCGAACACATCAACGAACTCTGGCCGGTGCTCACCCGGCAACCCGACGATACGGCGGCGGTCCGCGGCACCCTCATCCCGCTGCCCAACCCCTATATCGTTCCCGGCGGACGCTTTGGGGAGATTTACTATTGGGACAGCTACTTCACCATGCTGGGCCTGCAGGCCGCCCGGAAGGTGGACATGATCGAAAACATGATCGACAACTTCGCCTACCTGATCGATACCATCGGCTTTATTCCCAACGGCAACCGCGACTACTTCCTGACCCGCTCCCAGCCGCCCTTCTTTGCTTCTATGGTGCAGCTGCTGGCCAGTGAGAAAGGCAGTGAGGTGTACCAGCAATACCTGCCCCAACTGGAAAAAGAGTACCAGTTCTGGATGAACGGCATGGAGCAGGCCACCGCCGGCAACCCCGCCGTCCAACACGTGGTGCGCCTGAAGGACGGCAGCCTCCTCAACCGCTACTGGGATCGCGGCGCCTACCCCCGCGCCGAAATGTACCGCGATGATGTAGAGACCGTCGAAAAGAGCGGCCGCGACGAAAAAGAGGTATACCGGCACATCCGCTCCGCCTGTGAATCGGGCTGGGACTTCACCAGCCGATGGTTCGCCGACAAGGAAAACCTGCACACCATCCATACCAATGACATCATCCCCATCGACCTCAACTGCCTGCTCTACAACCTGGAGCAAACCCTGGCCGGCGCCTATGCGCAGGCCGGCGACCTGGAAAACGCCAGCCTTTTTCAGCAGCGGGCGGAGCAGCGCCATCAGGCCATCCTGCGCTACTGCTGGGACAATACCGGCGCCTTTTTCAAAGACTACGATTTCGTTGCCGACTCCATCATCGATGTGCCTTCCCTGGCGGGCATGTTCCCCCTCTACTTCAACCTCGCCATCCCCGAGCAGGCTGAGATGGCGGCCGCCGTCATCAAGCGCGATTTCCTCAAAGCAGGCGGCCTGCTGACGACCCTCAACCACACCGGCCAGCAGTGGGACGCCCCCAACGGCTGGGCGCCGCTGCAGTGGATAAGCATCGTGGGCCTGCGCAATTATGGCTTCAGCGAGCTGGCCGATGAGGCCAAAAAACGATGGGTCGGCCTCAATATCAAAGTCTACCGAAATACCGGCAAGATGGTCGAAAAGTACAATGTGGAGGACATGAGCTTGCTGGCAGGCGGCGGCGAGTACCCGGTACAGGACGGTTTTGGATGGACGAATGGGGTGTTGCTGCGATTGTTGATGGAGAAGTGATGGTAGACGCAGGGCTAACTATATGGACAGAATGATTGAATGATTGAATGATTGAATATAATGGGCTATGCCCGGGTTTTAGGTCTTACTAATTGTGTCCAGGTGCTTACTAAATTTATTATTATTTCACCCTTCGAGCCTAATCCACAGATATGTACCAACATACTACAACCCCTTTCGGAAAATACGAAAAACACAGCCTGGCTAATGAAGCATCCGGCAACCGCATTGAGCTGGTCCCTGGCTTCGGCAGCTGTGTACTAAATATAGAACTTCAAGGGCAGCCTTTACTCGATGGCTACACCTCCGCTGAAGAGATGAACATCAACCGCTGGGCCAAGAACGTCTTGTTGTTCCCTTTTCCCAACCGCCTGATGGAAGGCCGTTATCGGTGGGAGGGCAAGGCCTACGAATTTCCAGTCAATGACGGACAAACCGGCAACGCCCTGCATGGATTTGGCATGAATGCGGCCATGCAGGTAGAAAAAGCAGAAGCTAGCGAACAGGAGGCTAGCATTAGCTGTGCATGCCATTATAATGGGCAATTGAACCATTATCCTTTCCCCTTTCGCTTCGAAGTTAGCTTTCGGATAGCCAATCCCGGAACAATCGATGTGACGTTCCGGGTGCACAACAGTGGAAACGGCCCCATTCCGTTCGGCATGGGCTGGCATCCCTATTTCCGGCTCTCCGGCCAGGTAGACGATGTAGCCATGCAATTGCCTCCCTGCGATATGATCGGCGTCGACCAGGTAATGATCCCCACCGGCAAGCATTATGAGTATACGACCTTTACCCAGCTTCGGCGCATTGGGCCGGAGGTGCTGGACAATTGCTTTGCTTTGCGCCAGCAGGAAGAGCAGATCGAAATAATATTGCGAGGGGAGAAGGGTGAATTGCAATACTGGCAGGAAGTGGGGCCGGGTAAATTTGGTTATCTCCAGCTGTTTACGCCCCATTACCGCAACGCACTGGCCGTGGAGCCGATGAGTTGCAATATCGATGCCTTCAATAATGGCGATGGGCTGATCCGGCTCGAGCCGGGGGAGGAGGCATCGGCTCGTTTTGGTTTCAGCTTTGTGCACAGGTCATAAAAAAAGCCGGAGTACAGTACTCCGGCTTTTTGGGGGAACCTGATTTTGATGATCGGCTATTACCCGCCGAGATAGTTCTTGAGCAGTTTGCTCCGGTTGGCGGAACGCAGCTTGTTGATGGCCTTGTCTTTGATCTGGCGAACCCGTTCGCGGGTCAGGCCGAATTTCTCGCCGATATCTTCGAGAGACATGGGGTGTTCCACACCAATACCGAAATACAATTTGATCACATCACACTGCCGTTCGGTCAGCGTACTCAGGGAGCGCTCGATCTCCTTACGCAGCGATTCCTGATAATCCAGAGCGGAATCCGTACCGGGCGTACTGCTGTTTTCCAGCACATCGAGCAGAGAGTTGTCTTCGCCTTCCACAAAGGGTGCGTCCATAGATACGTGGCGGGCGGCAACGCCAAGGGTTGTCTCCACTTCTTCGGTAGGGATCTCCAGCGTTTCCGCCAGCTCATCGGCCGAAGGTTCGCGCTCGTATTCCTGCTCCAATTCTGAAAACGCCTTGTTGATCTTATTGAGCGAGCCGACTTTGTTCAAGGGGAGGCGAACGATACGGGATTGTTCTGCCAATGCCTGAAGGATAGACTGGCGAATCCACCAAACGGCATAGGAGATGAATTTGAAACCTCGGGTTTCATCAAAACGCTGGGCGGCTTTGATCAGGCCCAGGTTGCCTTCGTTGATCAGGTCGCTGAGGGATAAGCCTTGATTCTGGTATTGTTTCGCTACGGAAACGACAAATCTCAGGTTGGCTTTGGTCAATTTTTCCAGAGCAGCCTGATCACCTTGTTTTATTCGCTTAGCCAGCTCCACTTCTTCTTCCGGGGTGAGTAGGTCAACTTTTCCTATTTCCTGGAGGTATTTCTCCAGGGATTGACTTTCTCGGTTGGTAATAGACTTAGTGATCTTAAGCTGTCTCATGTACGCAAATTGTTTTGAAGTTTACAATGGAAAATCTAATGTAATGAAAGCGGGTAATAGGGAGGATATGACAGGGATCGTGAGTGGGATAATAGCTTTTGAGATGTTGTACAAATGAAAGTGATGTGAAATATCTTTTTGAAGTTTTGTTGCCCACTGTTGTGTTACACCCATTTTAGGTTACGGATTACAGCCTACAAAAATAAGGTTTTAACCGATGCAAGTCAAGGGCTTCCTAATATTAAGTTAACATCAGCCGTTCTAACAATTTGGGATTTAATTTGGTTCCATCCTTTTATTTTTTTTCTCCGGCCCCGCTTCTCTTTCTTTGCCAATGAATAATTTGGCGCTCAGAGGGGCGTGCAAAAATCTATTTGGAGAATTATTTTTCAGCTCCAAGAGCACTGATAGCCCCCTTTTCAACCCCGCTTTCCCTTGTCTTTTTTTTCCAGGGAGTCATTTTTTTGGAAAAATCATTTTTTTATTTTTTATTGTGGTGCAGGCAATCCGGGCTATGGGGTTCCTGCCCTTTGCAATTTCCCTGAGCACGCATAAAATTAATGGCCACAATGGGTTAAACCGACAGCGCTTCTGGATAACAACCAATCGGGCGCCGTTGTTCTTTAGTCCAGGTGGATGCACTCACAGCACCTTAATCAATAACCAAGGTATGGAACGCGTACAGTTTTCAATGGAATACATTTTTCGGGCTTCACCCAGTATTCTTTACAGTTTTTTCACCACCCCTGCCTGTCTCGTTCGCTGGTTCTGCGATGAGGTAGATATTCAGGGCACGGTCTTTACTTTTTTCTGGAGTGGCTCCGATGAAGTGGCCGAGGTCATTGAGGATATCGAGGATGAACGCATTCGCTTTCGTTGGCTAAACGCAGAAGATGAATCCGAATACCTCGAGTTCAATATTTCTAAATCCCCCGTCACTGGAGAAACCATCCTCATCATTACGGATTTCTGTGATGAAGATGAGATCCAGGATCAAAAGCAGCTGTGGGACAGCCAGATTCAGGAACTCAAAAAAGAGACCGGCGGGTAGGGAATGTGGCGCCTCAAAACAAAAGCCATCCTTGGGTTTCCCCGGGATGGCTTTTGTTTTGAAGCAGGGGTTTATCCGTAGGCCTCCACCACACTCCAGATAACCAGGATGACTCCACCCAGAGCAAACAGCCCCGCCATAAAACTAAACAGCCCCCCAAGGGAGATAATAGCGCCGATGATACCCAATCCAAGGGCTACCAGCAACAGCAGTATGCCCAGCCGGAACTTGCTGTCATTCCAAACGTCCTGTGACTGCTCCTCTCCCGCCAGGCCGCGCTTTTTCATTTTGCGCTCCAGCCGGTTCAGCCGTTTTTCGTATTTTTCGCCAGGGCGTTCCAGTTTGGCCTGCGCTTTTTGCAGGCGTTCTTTATCAACTGCCATCCCTTCTTCCTTGTGGACAGAGGGGGTAACCCGCACCGCCGCCGACTGGGCGGGCTGAGAAATAAAAAGTAGAACCATGAATACCATCCAGATTCTGTTTCCCGTCTTCATAAGATTGAATGTTTTTTAAAACGTTCACTTGGGGATACCACCAAAATAATTATCTTTATTTCACAAATTAATGACAATATTCATACAAACGCAGGCCCCGGTAGCACGGAACCGACACGCCGGCCTTTCCGGTCATTGTCTCTCCTGGGGCCTACCGGAAAAGCTGGCATAGAAACTTCACAAACATCGCAAATAACGGAGGATTATGAAAGTTTATTTCGGAATGGCCCTGGATGATACCGCCTTTCCCCTGCCGGAACACACCACCGGAGGCGCTCAACACCTTGGCCCTCAGGGTATCCTTTATTTCCTGGAGGCCCACCTCGGCCTGCTGGGCCATCCCTCCGATGATGAATACCTGCGCATCGAGCAATACCGGCAAGCCATACGGCGGCAATTGCAGTCTGCTTCCGGCCTCTTTTACCAAGCCTCCTTTGAGGCCGACCAGTTTGCCACCGCCACCAATTTGCTGGAGCGCCGTGACGAACTACTGCTCGCCGGCTGGGATTTCCGTCCGGACGAATCCCTTCCGGAACGCCTCCACTGCCTGGCCGAACTGGAACAAATACTTCGTCAAGGCGCCCTCAGCTTGTCCCCCGGATACGCCGGGCGTTTTACCGCCGTACTGGAAGCCCTGCCCCGTCGGCAATTACCCCTTGAAACCATTTTCGTTAACGAGCCGCTGGAACTGCTGCCCGTCCATTTCCAGCGCCTTTTTACCCTACTCCGGGAACATGGAGTAGATATCCGGCAACTACCCGCTCCTGAAATAAAGGGAGATACCGACCTGGCCCGGTTTCAACGCACCCTGAGTAGCGAGGCCGCCGGCGGCAAAAAACAACCGCTGAGCGGCGACGGCTCCCTGCTATTGCTCCGGGGAAAACGCGAATCGAGCCTGGCGGCCTATCTGGCCCAATTGCTCCGCCTCAACCCCGGATTCCGGCCCGCCTGCCTCATTTCGGGGCAGGACAGCTCCTTCGGCCACGCCCTCATCCAGGAAGGGCTGCCCGGCCTGGGGCAACTCTCTGCTTCTCTGGCGCGCCCCACCCTGCAGGTACTCAAACTGGTGACCGTTTTCCTCTGGGAGCCGGTCGACCCCTATAAAATTATGGAGTTCGTCTCCTTGTCTGCCAAACCGCTGGAAAAGGAACTGGCCAACCGCATCGCCGCCCAAATGGCACAAACTCCTGGAATTGACAGCGATGCCTGGCGGGCCACCATCGCCCGCTATTTTGATGAAATGCGGGAACGGGCCGCTCACGATTCCGGCATCGACCTGAAAAAAATTGAATACCAGTACAATTTCTGGTTTCGCCGCCAACGCTACGATCTCGCCCAATCGGTGCCGAAAGAAGAAGTGATTAAAATATTCGCCTACCTGGCGCAGTGGGCCTTTGAGTGTTTTGAGGAAGAAGGCAGCAAAAACAACTCCCTGCTGGTGCTCAGCGAACAAGCCAAAAGGATCAGAGAACTGCTCGAAGCACTACCTGAAGAACAATTGTCCAACCTGGAGCTGGAGCGTATTGTCCGCACCATCTATGAGCCGGCGCCCGTCCAATTGCGCGGCCGGGAGTGCAACTTCTTGCCCTACGTGCAACAACCTCATGCCTTCATAGGCGAGGCGCCTCAATTGCTGTGGTGGACCTTTACGCAAAACGAACCGGTTCACTTCTTTTCCCGCTGGTACCAGCCTGAAATTGCCTGTATGGAAAAGCAGGGCATCCTGCTGCAGGGGCCAGCCCTGGAAAATGCCCGCCTCATCTGGCAGCGTAAACGGCCCATCCTGCATTGCCGGGAAAGGCTGCTGCTCGTCCTCCCGGAAATGGCCAACGGCCAGGAAACTCATCCTCATCCTCTGTATGGCGACCTTCAGGCTGCCTTTAGCGGGCTGGAGTCCATCAGCCTCAACCCGGATATCGACAAGGGCCAGCCCGGCACTCCCTTCCACACGATTTTCGAGCTGCCCCGTTATATAGAACTGGAACACCGGAAGCTCGGACAGCCCAAGCCCTTCCTCCGAATTAGAGCCGCCGACAAGCTGAGCCGCCGGGAAGAAGAAACTTTCAGTAGCCTGAACGACCTGTTTTACTACCCCTATCAATGGGTGTTTAAGCACCAGATTCGCCTGCGAAAATCTTCCATACTCAGTATTGTCAAGGAAAACACCCTGATGGGCAACCTGGCGCACCGCTATTTTGAAAAGCTGCTTCGCGAAGACACCCGGTCGTGGAACCAACAACAGCTGGAAGCTTTTATCGACCGGGAAACAGCTGGCCTCCTGCGGCGGGAAGGAGCCGTTATGCTCCTCTATGGCAAAGAGCCGGAACGCGCCAGCTTCGTCCAACGGGTGAAATACGCCGCCTGGAGCCTGGTCAAACACATCCGGGAAAACGGCTGGGAAGTCCTGGAGACGGAAAAACCACTGGAAGGGGCTTTCATGGGCACCTCCATCAACGGCCGGGCTGACATCGTGCTCCAGCGCGGTGAAGAACGAGCCGTCATCGACCTCAAATGGCGCGGAGCCCGATATCGCGAACAAAGCATCCGCAATGAAGAAGACCTGCAACTAGTGCTCTACGCCCGCCTGCTGGGCGCGGGGCATAGCTGGGCGCACACCGCCTATTTTATCATGGAAAGGGGGCTGCTGCTCGCCCGCAATAATCACGCCTTCCAGGATATCAATGCCGTGGCGCCCAATGCCGATTTCGTGGAGGCCAACCAGCGAATACTCAACCGCATGGAAGCTACCTATCGCTGGCGGATGGAACAAATCCGGAAGGGAGAAGTAGAGATTCGCTGCAAACAAACTCAGCTGAGCCTCGAAGACGCCTACAACGGCCTACCCCTGATGGATATTCTGGAAATGAAAGAGGAAGACGCCCCCTTTGATGACTACCGGACGCTGATCAATCTCATCGAGTGAAAAAGAAAATGGGCCGAGCCTTTGTTTTTATCTATATTTTTTCTTAATTTGTAGAGTTGAAATCAAGCTCTGCCATTTTGGTTGAAGGAGAAACCTCAGGTGCTAAATAATTCCCTCAAAAGCTCTTTTATTATAGAAAAAAATATAATAATTTCGTCGGCGTTATTATTCCAGTGCAAGCGGCGAGATGATCCCCTCGAAGCGAATTTCAACTCCTGGCCCCACTTTGAGAAACCTACTCACAACCTGCAACGTGCCCATTCGCCAAATGCTTCGCGGGCCGCAAGGTGCTATTATTCCCCCCTTATTGTTTTCGCAACGGCATGCGCTGCAAGCTTGCATTCGCCTGCCGGAATCATAATTTATCAAACTGGTAAAACCACATTGTACTATGAAGCTCAGAGTTTTACTTCTGGCTTTTGGCCTTCTGTTTTTGTTGAGCCAAAATGCATATTCTCAATTCCCAGCCCGATGTATTGACGTATTGGTCACCGTTGAAGGCGGAGGGGATCAGGTCGTAACCTGTGAAGGGGACGGCATTGCCGAAACCATCAATTTTTCTGCGACTTCTCTGGCCATGCCGGTCAGCTTCCTAATCACCGATGAAAATAATATTATTCTTAGGGTGAGTATCCGCGGGATGCTGACCTTTGAAGGCCTGGGCGTTGGCGCCTTTCGCGTGTATGCCTTTTCCTGGATGGGCCAAATAAGAGCCTATACCGGGGAAGACGCCACCACCTCCCGGCTGGGTTCCTATTGCGGCAATTTGAGTGATAACTTCATCACCGTCATCAACTTCACCCCCGATGGTGGAGCCGTGGCCACTGATGAGGGCAACACCTCCGAGACCGTCTGTGTCGGCGATGGAGTTCCTGACGTGGTCAACTTCACCACTACCGCCACGACACCACAGAACTACGCCTACCTCATTACCGATGAAAATAACGTAGTCATCACCGTTGCAGCCGGCGACAGTTTCGACTTCGACGGCGCCGGCGTGGGCGTCTGCCGGGTTTGGGGTATTTCCTACGCCGGCGCGCTCACGGCAATGCCCGGCGATGTGGTGGGTGACTCCCAACTTTCCGACAACTGCTTCGGGCTGTCGGAAAACTTCATCGAGATCACACGCTCGCAGCCAGATGGGGGCACGGTTGAACTCACCAACGGCGAAACCGCCGCCACCGTCTGTGTGGGCGACGGCCAGGATGATATCCTGTCCTTTACCAATCAGACGAGTTCTCCGGTTCCCTATACCTTTATTATTACAGACGACAACAATATCATCCTCGATATCGTCGACGGCAACTCGGCTAACTTTGAAGGCGCCGCCGCAGGAATCTGCCGCATTTGGGGGCTTTCCTACACCGGCTCGCTTACGGCAGGCCCGGGTGATGATGCCGCCGCCGTGTCGCTGAGTGATGATTGCTTTGAATTGTCCGCCAACTTTATCGAAGTTACCCGCCAGGAAGCCGACGGTGGTATGGTATCCCTTGAGGATGGCAGCACAGATGCGGTGGCGTGCGTGGGCGATGGCGTGCCCGATGTTTTTAACTTTGCCAATACCTCCGTGGGCGCCGACAACTACACCTATCTGATTACGGATGAGAACAACATAATACTAGCTATCAATGACGACGGAAGCGCCGACTTCGATGGGGCATCCACCGGCGCCTGCCGGGTCTGGGGCCTGGCCTATGGCGGCGCCCTGCTCGCGGAAGTAGGTGATGACGCCGCCACCGCCGCCCTGGCGGACGGATGCTTCGGCTTATCTGACAACTTCATCACCATCCGGCGAGAAACCGTTGACGGCGGTACCGTGGCGATGCCCAATGGCAATACCATCCGCTATACCTGCCCCGGTGACGGCAATCCAGACATCGTTATGTTTGAAAATACCGGGTCCGGAACGGGTTCTTATACCTATGTCATCACGGACGAAAACAACATTATCCTCGACCTGCCCGATGGGGATAGCAATGACTTCGACGGCGCACCCGCCGGCACCTGCCGCGTTTGGGGGCTGGCCTATACCGGTAATATTACGGCAATGGTGGGCGATGATGCCGCAGCCGTAGCCCTCAGTGACCAGTGCTTCGACCTGTCTGATAACTTCATTACCGTCATTCGGGAAGTACCCGATGGCGGCACGGTAGCCATGCCCGACGGCAACACCACCCGCTATACCTGCCCTGGTGACGGCATGCCGGATATCGTCCGGTTTGACAGTACAGGAACCTCCAGCGGCTCCTACACCTACGTGATCACCGATGAGAACAATATTATCCTCTCCCTGCCCGATGGGGATAGCAATGACTTCGACGGCGCACCCGCCGGCACCTGCCGCGTTTGGGGGCTGGCCTATACCGGTAATATTACGGCAATGGTGGGCGATGATGCCGCAGCCGTAGCCTTGAGCGACGACTGCTTCGACCTGTCCGACAACTTTATCACCGTCGTACGCGAAACGCCGGATGGCGGTACGGTGGCGATGCCCGATGGCGCCACCACCCGCTATACCTGCCCCGGTGACGGCATGCCGGATATCGTCCGGTTCGACAGCGCCGGAACGTCCAGTGGGCCCTATGCCTACGTAGTAACGGATGAGAACAACATCATCCTGGCACTACCGGCTGGGGATAGCAATGACTTCGACGGCGCCCCCGCCGGCACTTGCCGGGTCTGGGGATTGGCGTATACCGGCACGGTCACCGCAATGGTGGGCGATGATGCCGCAGCCGTAGCCCTGAGTGACGACTGCTTCGACCTGTCTGACAACTTCATCACCGTCATCCGGGAAGTACCCGATGGAGGTACCGTAGCACTCAGCACTGGAGGCAACCTGGCCTTCACCTGCCCGGGTGATGGCAATCCGGACATCCTGATGTTTGACAGCACCGGAACAGCCGGCCCCTCTTATACCTATGTGATCACCGATGAACAAGATATTATTCTGGACTTGCCCGGCGGCGATAGCTTTGACTTCGACAGCGCGCCTGAGGGCATCTGCCACGTATGGGGCTTAGCCTATACCGGTAGCATCACGGCAATGGTGGGCGATACTGCTTCTACAGCAGTCCTGACCGACGATTGCTTCGACCTGTCTGACAACTACATCGCGGTCGTGCGGCAACAGCCGGAAGCCGGATCGGTACAAATGCCAAATGGAGAAACCATCCGTTATACCTGCCCCGGAGACGGCATGCCGGATATTGTTATGTTCGATAGCCTGGGCGCCGGTATTACGCCTTATACGTACGTGATTACCGATGAAAACAATATCATCCTGGCATTACCCACTGGCGATAGCAATGACTTCGACGGTGCGCCCGCCGGCACCTGCCGCGTATGGGGGTTGGCCTACACCGGTAATATCACAGCAATGGTAGGCGATGATGCCGCCACCGTAGCCCTGAGTGACGACTGCTTCGACCTGTCCAGCAACTTCATTACCGTCATCCGGGAAGTACCGGACGGAGGTACGGTGGCTATGCCGGATGGCAATACCACCCGCTATACCTGCCCGGGCGATGGCAATCCGGATGTTGTAAGGTTTGACAGCAGCGGCACTTCCTCAGGAGCTTATACCTATGTGATCACCGATGAGAACAACATCATCCTCGCCCTGCCCGATGGGGATAGCAATGACTTCGACGGCGCCCCGGCCGGCATCTGCCGCGTTTGGGGGCTGGCCTACACCGGTAATATCACAGCAATGGCAGGCGATGATGCCGCCGCCGTAGCCCTGAGCGACGACTGCTTCGACTTGTCTGACAACTTCATCACCGTCATTCGCGAACAGCCGGATGGCGGTACCGTTGCTACTGAAGAGGGAGAAACCCAGGTGGCGATCTGCCCCGGTGACGGTATCCCGGACATTATCCGGTTTGACAGTAGCGGAACGGCCGGCCAGTATGTCTATGTGGTTACCGATGAGAACAACATCATCCTGGCCCTACCCGCCGGCGACAGCCTCGACTTCGATCTCGCCGGCATCGGCATCGGCCGGGTATGGGGGTTGGCCTATACCGGAAATATCACGGCAATGGTGGGTGACAATGCCGCCGCCGTAGCGCTGAGCGATGATTGCTTCGACTTGTCCGGCAACTTCATCACCGTGATCCGGGAAGTGCCGGATGGCGGCACGGTGGCCATGCCCAATGGTGGAACGATACGCTACACCTGCCCGGGCGACGGCAATCCGGATATCGTAATGGCCGACAGCAGCGGAACCAGTGGCCTGTATGTTTATGTGATCACCGATGATGACAACAACATCCTGATGCTACCCGACGGCGACAGCTTCGATTTTGAAAGCGCCCCTCCGGGCGAATGCCGGATTTGGGGGTTGGCTTATTCCGGAACCATCACGGCGGAGATAGGAGACAATGCTGCCACTACCCCACTTTCGACTGACTGTTATGACCTGTCAGACAATTTCATCACCATCATTCGCGATGTGCCGGTGGGGGGTACCGTTTCCATGCCGAATGGAGACACCATTCGCTATACCTGCCCGGACGACGGCAACCCGGACATCGTACTATTCGACAGCACCGGCGCCGTCGGCCAGTATGTATACATCATTACAGACGAAGAGAATGATATCATCGCCCTGCCGGATGGAGACAGCTTTGACTTTGACGGCGCTGCTGCCGGAGAAGCCCGGGTATGGGGGCTGGCCTTTACAGGCAACTTTACCGCTACAATCGGCGATAACCTATTTACGGTGGACCTGGGCGACGACTGCTTCGACCTGTCCGCCAACTACATCACGATCATCCGGCAGGCGCCGGATGCCGGGGAAATCGGCACCCTTGCCGGGCCGGTCAGCCTCGATATCTGTGTCGGGGATGGTATCCCGGATAGCGTCACCTTTATTGTTGATGGAGCCACCAATAACGACTACCTCTTCGTGGTAACGGACGAGAACGACTTTATCATTGGCGCCCTGGATGACCCGTCATTCGACTTTGACAATGCCCTTTCCGGCGTCTACCACGTTTACGGCCTGGCCTACACCGGCCAGCCGGTAGTCATCCCAGGGGATAACCTCTTCCTGGTCGATCTTTCCACTGACTGTTATGACCTGACGAACAACTTTGTGGAAATCACAGCCACCGGTGTGGATGGGGCTACCATTTTCACCAATTTGGGAGGAGGGGTCAACCTCATCAACCTTTGCGTCGGCGACGGCATAGCGGATAGCCTGGAATTCTTTACCACAACCAGTGCCTCCAGCGCCAGCTATACCTTTGCCATCACCAATGAAAATGGAGTCGTTATCGGATTCCTGCCACCGGGGAATATTTTCAACTTCGAGCTTGCCGGAGCCGGTATTGCCAATGTCTGGGGTATTTCCTACACCGGCAACCTGACGGTCAATGTCGGCCAGGTGATTATCGGGACGCCCCTTTCGGACGGTTGCTACAACCTTTCGGATAACGTGATCACCATCATACGGGACTTCCCGGAAGGAGGACAGATAGCTACCGACGAAGGCGAAACAGACATCCTGGTCTGCCCTGGCCCGGACGATGGCATTGTGAACTTCATTTCTACCAGCACCTCCATCAATGCCTACGCCTATCTGCTGACGGACACGAACTTCGTCATTCTGGATGTATATGAAGATGAGATGATTGACTTTACCCAATTGGCGGAAGGAGACTATCTGGTTGTAGGCCTGTCTTATACCGGTATGCTGAATGACATCATTGGCGAGGATGCCGTGGACTTCACGCTATCCACCAGTTGCTTCCAGCTGTCCGACAACTTTGTCTACGTAACCCGCGGCCCGGCCGTCGACGGAGGGGAGGTTTCCACCGGAAGCGGGCTGGATACCATCTACCAGTGCCCGGGTGATGGCATGGCCGACCTGATCGATATGCAAACCAGCAGCCAGGATTTGGTGTACCGTTACATCATCACCAATGCCAATGACCGGGTCATCGTGGCGGATGTCATTAACCCGGTTATTGACTTTGAAGGAGCCGGGGCCGGTGTTTATCACGTATGGGGAGTTTCCGTGACCGGGCCGATCACGCTGAACTTTAACGACAACCTGCTGACGACGCCTGTTTCTGAAAGCTGTTACCAACTATCCGCCAATTTTATCACGGTTGTTCGCGAAGCGCCGGCAGGAGGTTCGGTCTTTACCAGCGATACTTCGGATGCCGTAAGTGTTACCGTCGGTGATGGGATAGCCGATGAGGTTAGTTTTATCAGCATTGGGGCTTCCAACTCCAATTTCGTCTACGTCATCACAGATGAAGACAACCTCATACTGGGGGTAATTGATGGCGATACTTTCGACTTTGAAGACGCCAACCCGGGCGTGTGCCGGGTTTGGGGGCTGGCCTATACCGGCAACCTGATTGCTATGGTGGGCGATACAGCCTCAACCGCTGTACTGACCGACGATTGCTGGGACCTTTCAGACAACTTTGTCACGATAACCCGCACCGAAGGGCCGCAACGCCCCGCGCCCGGCCAACCAGGGACGATCCTGGCCCTCGATGTAGCGCCGAATCCAGCGGTTGACTTTGCGGTCGTCCGCTTTACCCTGGGTACGGAAGCAGAAGCAGTAAGCACCCTTCGCATCCTGGACAGCAATGGCCGGATAATGCAGGCTGAGCGAGTGGCGTCCACGGCCGGCGAGAACCGGTATGAACTGCAGATCGGCAACTGGTCCGGCGGCCTGTACGTGGCCTACCTGATCAATGGTACAGAAATGAAAGCTCAGAAACTGATGGTCCTTAGGCCTTAAGAGATGTTTGGAGGCAGATAAAAATGGCGGCTTGTAGCCAACCCATGATTAGCTACAAGCCGCCGTTGGAGTTTGGCCTTCCAACTCCTTATTTTTTTAAGCCTTTAACCTTTCAGCCAGAAAGGTTAAAGGCTTAAAAATTATAAGTGATCCCGAAGCGGAAATCCAGAGGAAGGTTCAATGTATTTTCATCCTGCAAAACGTTGTACAGCAGGCTGATCTCATACCCCCAAACCCCATTGCCGTCGCTATAGCCGGCGCCAACGTATGCGTTGTTTCTGATGCGCCGGTCTGTCACCCAGTCCGCTCCGTCATATCCGGATATTCTGGCTTCATTGTCGAAGCCATACTCCAGGTGGATAAAAATAGCGCGGATGATCTTGTATCGGGCAAAAGCGCCCAGGCCGTAATCGAAGAGGTTGGCCGTTTGTACCCCGTCGGGCGTAAATGTTTCTCCCTTGTACAAAAGATAGGAAATATTGGCGCGCGGGCCTACTGAGAACTCTTCTGTAATTTTATAGCCAACCATAGGAGAGATTCCGACCTGGAATATGCTTTCAATATTGTTCCCCGAAAAGCCGAGGTTGAACCCTCCGCCATACCAAAGCCGATGGGCAAAGCCCCCACTTTCATCAAAGTATTTATCGACTTCCGATTTCTTTTTTCCTCCCCGCTGCCCATAGGCGTCCGCCTGGAAGATAAAAAGCAGTGCAAACAAAAGTAAGCTTAGTTGAATGATCCTTTTCATATTGAAATCAGCGTTTTTTGCAAAGATATGGTATAAATGGTGTATCGGTGTATGAGTGTATCTGGGTTTTTACACCTTGTTAAACCGCTCCAAACTGGCGATCAGTTGCCCGGCTACCCCGCTTTTAACAAAAGCTTAGTATTTTCAATAGTTAATTGGACGACGAATTGCCGTTTCTGCTTTTTCAATCCGCAATTTACAGTTAATTTCGGGCTCCGTTAAGCGAAAGCTATTCAAACCTATGCCCGGGGCACTGATGAAAGCCCTCCCTCCCCAACGCTTTGAAAACATAGAACACCCGTACCTAATTTAGGTATTTGGGTATTCCGGCATTATGGTTTTATGGCCAGGCAGTTGCAGCGCCTCTGCGAGCCTCCGGCCGCAATACCGGGGCGCCATAAAACCGGAATACCCAAATAGTTGCTAACACCCATTGTAACCGAAAACAAATCTCACATTATACTACTATCGATTAGGTCGGCCCCAACCGGCGTTAACTGACAATATATAAACACAAATAAGAGATGAAGCACGCCTACCTCATCGCATTGTTATTACTCTGCACTACCCATTCTTTATCCGCCCAGCCGGCCTTCCGGGGTACGGCGGTAACGCCTTCCTCACCGGAAGCTTTCAGCCGGCACTTTTCGGACTACCATCTTTTCCAGATCGATGCGCCGGCGCTCAACCGCTATGCGAAGCATACTTCGGGCGCCTTTCAGCTGGATTTGGAGCTCGGGAACGCCTACCACTGGAAAATAGCGCTCCAGGCACACGATATCCGTTCCGAAAATTACCGCCTGGTAGCCGCTACCCCGAGGGGAGATGAAGTGCAACCCCGCACGCCAAACAAGACTTTCAAAGGAAGCGCCCTTGGGCCACAGGGAGGGGAAGCCCGCCTGGCCCTCGACGAACACTTCATCTATGGCTTTGTGGAAATAGGCCAGGAAACCTATTATATAGAACCAGCATGGTACTTCGACTCCGGGCTGGAGGAAGATACCTATCTGGCCTATCCTGTGAGCGCTGTGATCAGCACTGATACCTACACTTGTGCATGGGAGGGCGGCCTCAGCCCGGATGTACATGAGCTGCCTGCGCCCGAGGCCGGGCGGTTTGTTCTGGCCTGCTACCAGGTGGACGTAGCCCTGGCTGCCGATTTCTCGATGGTTCAGCGTTTTGGCTCCGTCAATGGGGCCGAAAGTTTTATGCTGGGGGTATTGAATAATGTCCAATCTAACTATGATAACGAGTTTGCTCACCAAATCTTTTTTGCGGTGGCTACCCTATATGTATCTTCCTGTTCGTCCTGCAACCCCTGGACCAGTTCCCTCAACTCTGGCGTATTGCTCGATGACTTTACCGACTGGGGGAATGGAGGCGGTTTTGGGGTTAGCTTTGATGTGGCGTCGCTGTGGAGCGACCGCAACTTCAACGGCGACGCCATCGGGGTGGCCTGGGTGGGCGGCCTTTGCTCCAACGGAAGGTACAACGTACTGGAAAATTTCGTGACGAACAGCGCTCTGCTCAGGGTGCTGCAGGCTCATGAGATCGGGCATAACTTCAATGCCGGGCACGACGCGCAGGGCAGCAACTTCATCATGGCCCCATCGGTGAACAATACCAATAGCTGGTCCAACAATTCCGTGTCTGCCATCAACTCATTCGTCAATGCTATTTCCGGCGCCCCCGGTTGCCTCGGCCCTTGTGGCGGCAACATCGATCCTCCTACCCCTGCCCTCACGGCCAGCGCCACCACCGGGTGTGCCCCGCTGTCCGTCCAATTCACCGACCTTTCCAGCGGGCAGGTGAACAATATCAGCTGGCAGTTTCCCGGGGGGACGCCCACTACCTCGACCAACGCTTCCCCCACGGTGACCTATAACAATACGGGGACTTTTGATGTCATCCTCACCGTTTCCAACAGTGGCGGATCCAATACGATTACCATGGAGGATTACATCGTCGTCGACCAGGCGCCAGAGCCTCAGTTCTCCTTTACCATCGATGGCCTCAACGTTTTCTTTGATAATGCAACCACCAATGCGCAAAGCTATCAATGGGATTTTGACGATGGAAACTACAGCAACACCCCTTTCCCCGGCCATACGTACGCCACTGACGGCGCCTATCTGGTCAGCCTCACCGCCAGCAATAGTTGTGGGTCCGCCACTGCCGAGGAGTATGTCATCGTAGAATCGCCCATGCAGGCGGCGTTTTCGGCCAACACCCAACTGGGCTGTGCCGGCCTCAGGGTTTCCTTCACTGACCAGAGCACAGGCGCGCCGGTGGATTGGAACTGGTCATTTGATGGAGGGACGCCCGCTACCTCTACCGCCGCTAACCCCACCGTTACCTACGAAACACCGGGTGTATACAATGTATCGCTGACCGTTACCAATGTGTTGGGTACTACCTCCACTTCGGTTCAACCAACTTACGTAGAAGTCCTGCCCAGCCCCGAGGCGGCCTTTACCTACCAATACGCACCCGGCGGCCTTTCCGTCCAATTCAATAATGCTTCCTCAGGCGTAGATGGCTGGTTTTGGGATTTCGGCGACGGGGCCACCAGCAACCTTGAAAACCCCGGCCACACCTACACTACAGATGGAAACTATTCCGTTACCCTTACTGTTTTCGGGCCCTGCGGTGATGACGTATTCGTTCAGAACATCGAAGTTGCCACGCCACCCAGCGCCGCCTTTAGTGCAAATGTTCTATCGGGCTGCGCCCCGCTGATGGTCCAATTCGGCAACGAATCCAGCGACAATGCTACTACTTTTCAGTGGAGCTTCCAGGGAGGAACGCCGGCAACTTCTACCTTGCCCGATCCGGTCATCACCTTCAACGCGGCAGGCACTTATTCGGTCAGGTTGATCTCCGGCAATGCCGCCGGTAGTGACACCACCACGCAGAGCCTGACGATCGAGGCTGGGCCTCAAAGTGCATTTGACATCAACTACACCATCGGCGATACGGAAGCCAGCTTTGAAAACCAATCCGCCAATGCCGATTCTTTAAACTGGATTTTCCCCGATGGAACTACCCGCACGGGGAACAACCCCGGCTACGACTTTGGCGCCGACGGCACTTATCCGGTAACCCTCATTGCGTTCAATGATTGTGGCAGTGACACGCTGGTGCAGCAAGTGGAGATCATCACTGCGCCCACCGCAGATTTTGAGCTGGATGCGGTCATAGGCTGCACGCCTTTTACCGTGCAGGCCAACGACTTATCCAGTAACAATACCACAGAATGGGCCTGGTCCGCGCCGGGCGCTACACCGGATACCTCCGATGTGCCAAACCCGAGCTTTACCTATACCACGCCGGGCGCCTACACCATCACCCTGGTTGGCGCCAATGCCGCCGGGACGAGCACGGCTTCCCTCACCGTAAACGTCGGCGATCTTCCGGAAGCGGCATTTGCCGCCGCCACTACCCTGGGATCAACCAGCCTCAGCCTTTCCAATACCAGCATCGATGCAGACAGCTACGCGTGGGACTTCGGCGACGGCAGTACCAGCAACGAAACGGAGCCGGCTCACACCTACGCCCAGGATGGCGCGTACACCGTACAACTCATCGCCACCAATCCTTGCGGCAACGACACCACCTCCCAGGAGGTGGTGATCATAACCGCTCCGGCCGCGGATTTTGAACTGGATGCCGTCACCGGCTGCACTCCCTTTACCGTTCAGGTGAACGACCTGTCCAGCAACAATACTACGGGATGGAACTGGTCAGCCCCCGGCGCAATACCGGCTACCTCCAATGAGCAAAGCCCCAGTTTTACCTACACCGCGCCGGGCGCCTATACCCTTACCCTGGAAACCAGCAACGGCGCCGGAACGAGCACGGCTTCCGTCAGCATTAACGTCGGCGATCTTCCCGAGGCGGCATTTGCCGCCGCCACTACTCTGGGGGTAACCGACATCAGCCTATCCAATACCAGCCTGGACGCCAATAGCTACGCCTGGGATTTCGGCGACGGCAGCACCAGTGCCGAAACAGAGCCGGCTCACACCTACGCCCAGGATGGCGTGTATACCGTACAACTCATCGCCACCAACACTTGCGGCAACGATACTACCTCCCAGGAAGTGACCGTCATTACCAAGCCGACGGCGGATTTTGAGATGGACGCCACCACGGGTTGCGCGCCTTTTACTGTTCAGGTGAACGACCTGTCCAGCGATAATACAACTGAATGGAACTGGTCCGCGCCGGGTGCAACGCCGGCCACCTCCGATGAGCAGCACCCCGGCTTTATCTATGCCACGCCAGGCGCCTATATCATTACACTGGTAGCCAGTAATGCCGCCGGGATGAGTACTTCCTCCCTTAGCGTTAGCGTAGGCGGCCTTCCGGATGCCGCATTTGCCGCGGCCAATACTCTGGGATCAACCAGCCTCAGCCTTTCCAATACCAGCATCGATGCGGACAGCTACGCGTGGGACTTTGGCGACGGCAGCATCAGTACCGAAACGGAACCGGCCCACACCTACGCCCAGGATGGCGTGTATACGGTACAGCTCATCGCCACCAATCCTTGCGGCAACGACACCACCTCCCAGGAAGTGACTGTTATCACTGTGCCTGCGGCAGGCTTTGAACTGGATGCCACTGCGGGTTGTACGCCGTTCACCGTACAGGTAAACGACCTGTCCAGCGATAATACAACTGAATGGAACTGGTCCGCGCCGGGCGCTGCGCCGGCTACTTCCGATGAACAGAACCCCAGCTTTACCTTTGCTTTGCCGGGTACGTACACCATCACCCTGGAAGCCAGTAATGCCGCCGGCGCCAGCCTGGATTCCGTTGAGGTTTTCATAAATAGCGGCCCTACCCCCGATTTCACATTTCAGGTAAATGGACTGGAAGCACAGTTTACCAATACCTCCGCCAATGGACTGGATTACCTGTGGGATTTTGGAGATGGCAGCACTAGTGAAGGGTTCAGCCCCGGGCATACTTACGAGACTCCCGGAGAATATATAGTCAGCCTGACTGCCACTAATGAATGTGGCATGGCGACAACCACCAATACAGTAACCCTGAACTTGTCTGCTCCGGTAGCCAGTTTCACAGTGGCCGGCAGCCAGGGTTGCGCCCCCCTTGTCGTTAGCTTCACCAATAACTCGGAAAATGCGGAGAACCTTTCCTGGTCTTTCCCGGGCGGAACGCCTTCCTCATCAAATGAAACAAACCCCACTGTCACTTATGAAACGCCGGGGCTTTTCTCAGCAACGCTGGTAGCCAGCAATGCCGCCGGCTCGGGCGCCCTTACCCTTCAGAATGTGATTTTGGTGGGCGGCCCACCCCAGGGCAGCTTTGAGTACACCATCGAGGAGGCCACGGTTATGTTTACCAATACCACTGAAAATGCCGATAACTACACCTGGCTTTTCGGTGATGGGAACACCAGTAATAGCCCCGATCCCGAGCATACCTACAGCCAGGGCGGCGATTATTCCATTACGCTGCTGGCAACCAATGAATGTGGAACCGATACCCTGGAGCAAATGATCACTCTCAGCGGAGCGGCGCCGACGCCGAACCTCTCTGCCTCCATCGACACCGGCTGTGCGCCCCTGTCCGTCACTTTCGACGGGGGCGTACCGGGAACGGTTACCAACTGGCAGTGGGCCTTCCCCGGCGGTATGCCGGACAGTTCTACCGAGCCCAACCCTACGGTGGTGTACCAACAACCGGGTATGTACGATGTGAACCTCACAGTGGGCAATGCCTTTGGAGAAAACAGCCAGGAAGAAACCGGGCTGATCACAGTGGTGGGTATTCCCGAGGCCTCCTTCACCTATGATATTCAGGAATTATCCCTCTTGCTGGCAAATACCTCAACGGGAGAAGGCCTGTCCTACAGTTGGGATTTCGGCGACGGCAACGGCAGTGAGGAGGAAAACCCACAGCATACTTACGCCGAAGCGGGCGAATACACGGTGGTGCTCACCGTCTCCAATGCCTGTGGGGAATCTATTTTGGAAACGAAAGTGGTAGCCGTCATCTCCGGAGTGGCGGATGAATCCTGGCTGGAAGCGCTGAGCCTCTTCCCGAACCCAAACAGTGGGGCCTTTACCGTCCGCTTGCAGGGGCAACCGGCGGAGGTTTTGCAGCTGAGCCTTCTGAATGTCGTGGGGCAGCGCCTCTTTAGTTTGAAAGACAGTTTTCGTTCCGGTTACTGGCAGCGAAGCCTGGAGTTGGGGCAGTTGCCAGCGGGCGTTTATGTGCTGGAGGTCCTGGCGGGAGAGCGGCGGGCGTACCGGCGGGTGGTTGTGGAATGAGGACATCGGAAGGGGGAAGGCGGCCTCCTACGCTGAAGCTTCGGCGGCTGAAAAAAGTTGGGAGTGTTCAAATTTCCATATCCGGAACTGTTCGCAATTCACTGTTCGCCGTTCGCAGGTTCCTGAAAATCCAGGGGCGTTTTTCGGAAGACACGGAAAATTGAACTATCCCCTGCCACTTTGGTTTGCGGGGAGACTTCTACTTTTTAAACACGGAACGTTGAACACGCCCCAATCCATAGAGGTTTCCTAACCCAATTGTCAACTCAACTGATCTCCCAGGTAGTGCTCCCTGCCAGCAGTTCATCCAACCGCCCCTCCCCTTTCTGCCCGACGGCTTGCTTGAGCTGATCGTAGAGCAAGTCTTCGTAGCAAGGCCGCTCGGCGGCGTAGAGCACGCCGAAAGGCCGCGGCAGGACCATTTTTTGTTGCCGGCCGGGGGCATCGAAAAAGCGAGCCAACATGTGGGCTTTGCAGATATCCGTTTCGTCGTGTATCCATAGGTCGCCGGGGGAATAGCCGTCGTTTTCGAGATCCACGATTTGAGGGCGGAAGCAATCCAGGCGGATGCCTTTCTCCCTGTTCTTTCCAAATCGCAGGGGCTGGCCGTGTTCCAGGAAGATCGTCGTTTCGGGTTTGGTTTCCTTATCGGTAAAGGAAAAGAAAGCGCCGTCGTTGAAGATGTTGCAGTTCTGATAGATTTCCAGGAAGGAGGTACCCTGGTGGTTATGGCAGCGATGGATCATCTCCTTCAGATGCTTGGGGTCACGGTCCATTGCCCGGGCGATGAAGGTGCCTTCGGAGCCGAGCGCAAAGGCAAGCGGGTTGACCGGATGGTCGAGCGACCCCATGGGAGTCGACTTGGTTATTTTGTATTCTTCGGAAGTGGGTGAGTATTGCCCCTTAGTCAGGCCATAGATCTGGTTATTAAACAGCAGTACGTTGACGTTGAAGTTGCGCCGCAGCAGGTGGAGCAGGTGGTTGCCACCGATGGACAGCCCGTCGCCATCGCCGGTGATTACCCAAACGTGCAAATCCGGGTTGGCCAGCTTCAGTCCCGAAGCCACCGCCGGCGCCCGCCCGTGAATAGAATGCATCCCATAGGTTTCCAAATAATAAGGAAAGCGGGAAGAACAGCCAATGCCGGAAATGATGGCCACCTGGTCGCGGTCGAGGCCCAGCTCCGCAAATACCGTCTGCACCTGCTTGAGGATGGAATAGTCGCCGCAACCCGGGCACCAGCGCACGTCCTGGTCGGTTGCAAAATCTTTGGCTGCCAATGGTATCGTTCCGTTCGTTGTCGACATAGTCTTTCTGAAGTTTGTACTTTTGGACATAGGAATTGCAAGAATTCCCTACGCCAGCACCTGTTTCGCAAAATCCTTCAATTCCGCTTTTGTAATAGGTACTCCTTGTATCTTATTGTACGGCACCACTTCCCTGAGGAATTTATCCCGTATGACCTTTGACAGCTGCCCGTTGTTGATCTCCGGGATGATGATCGTATCGTAGTTATCCAGCATCGCGCCCAGGTTGCGCGGGAAGGGGCGCAGGTGTCGCAGGTGGGCGTGGGCCACCTCGTATCCTTCCTCCAGCAAACTCTGCGCTACCGTTTTGATCACGCCGTAGGTAGAACCCCAGCCCAGGAAGAGCGCCTGTCCTTTTTCCGGGCCGATGGATAATTGCTGTTCTGGAATAAAATCGGCGATCGTTTCCACTTTGGCTTCCCTTACCTTGACCATGTATTCGTGGTTGGCCGGATCATAGGAGACCTCGCCGGTGCCAGCCTGTTTTTCCAGCCCGCCGATGCGGTGCGCCAGCCCTTTGGTCCCGGGAATGGCCCATTCGCGTACGTAGCGGCCGTCGCGGCCGTAGGGCAAATAGGGCTCCCCATCTTCCGGAGGCTTCCTGAATTCAGCTTGTATTTCGGGAATGTCATTGGATTTGGGAAACTTCCAGGGCTCGGCTCCGTTAGCGATGTAGCCGTCGCTGAGCAGGATGACCGGCGTCATGTGCTGCAGGGCGATGCGGCAGGCTTCAAAAGCCGCATAAAAACAATCAGCAGGAGAGCTGGCGGAAATAACCGGCAAGGGGCTTTCCCCGTTGCGGCCGTAGAGCGCCTGTAGCAGGTCCGACTGCTCTGTCTTGGTCGGCAGGCCGGTAGAAGGGCCGCCGCGCTGGATGTTGCAGATGACCAACGGCAGCTCCAGCATAAGCGCCAGGCCCATGGCTTCCGTTTTCAGAGCCAGCCCCGGGCCTGAGGTGCCGGTCACTGCCAGGTTGCCGCCGTAGGCCGCTCCGATGGCGGAGCAGATAGCCGCAATCTCATCCTCGGCCTGGAAGGTGCGCACGTCGAAATGCTTATACCGTGCCAGGCCATGCAGTATGTCGGAGGCTGGAGTGATCGGATAGCTGCCGTAGAACAACGGCAGTCCGGCTTTCCGGGCAGCGGTAATGAAGCCGATCACCAGGGCTTCATTGCCCATCACATTGCGGTAGGCCCCTTTTTCCAGGGGGGCTGCTTTCACATTATAGCGGGTGGTGAAGGTTTCCGTTGTTTCCCCGTAGTGGTAGCCCGTCTTGAGGGCGGTAATGTTGGCGTCGAGGATTTCCGGTTTGCGCCCGAACTTGGAGCTGAGGTATTCAATGGTGGAATCCAGCTGCCGGTTGTAGCGCCAATAGAGGAATCCGAGGACAAACATGTTCTTACACAGGTCTTTTTCCTTGGTGCTCAGCGGAACGTCCTTCAGGCTTTCCCGGGTAAGTTTGGTGACCTGTATCTCAAACACCTCAAAGCCGTCGAGGCTGCCGTCCTCCAGGGGATTTTGCCCATCATCGTACTTTGCCAGCCGCAGGTTTTTCTTATCAAAGCCATCCGTATTGACAATAAGGGTGCTGCCGGGATTCATCCTATCGATGTTGGCTTTCAGCGCAGCGGCATTCATAGCGACCAGCACGTCGTACTCATCACCCGGGGTAAGTATTTCCCGGCTGCCGAAGTGCAGCTGGAATCCTGAGACGCCGGCCAGGGTGCCCTGAGGAGCGCGAATCTCCGCCGGAAAGTCCGGAAAGGTAGCCAGGTCACTCCCGCCCAAAGCAGTATTATCGGTAAACAAGGTACCTGTCAGCTGCATCCCGTCGCCGGAATCGCCGGCGAACTTTATGGTTACCTCTTCCTGTGTTTCGGTTGTTTTTTGCATGAAAATATTTGCATTCTTACTTGTTGTGTACAGTTTTACAAGGAAAAAGTTCTGAATATGAAATCTATCCCGGCTGCAAAGATCAGTTTTTCCGGAGAAGTGTCAAAATCCGGCGCCCTCTGGCTTTATAGGCGGCGGTATTAAATTCCATCTGGCTTTCGATGACCAGAGCCAGTTCTTCCTGCAATTCCGGTATGCCATCGGCAATTTTGGCGGCCAGAGACATGCTGAAGGCCTGAATGGCAGGCAGCGCTTTGGGGTTCAGGAGCTGGTTGAGGCAATAATCGTAAACCTCACCCTGCAGTTCCTCCGGAAGGGCCGTGCGCTCCAGCGCCTTAAGCAGATTTCGGTATACGGCATTGTGATTGGGTTGCCGAAGGAGGGCTACCGCCTCGGGCAGGTAGGGCAGGAGGCTCTCCGGCGCCTCCCCGGTAACGGCGTCCAGCACCCAGCTGGCGCGTTGAGGCAAAGGAGGCTCTCCGTTTTTGATCAGCTCCCAGAGTTCTTCAAAAGTAAACACACCGGCCAGGATTTGCCGGGCTATGGCCAGGGTGTTGGCTTTGGAGTGCTCCTGTAGTAAAGATTGTTGAAGGTTCATGACATGTCGTTTACAGGCAAAATATAAAAATTTCTGTCAGGTTAACGCCATAGTAGCTCCTGCAAACCATGAATTCTTTTCTACCTTTACGGATGCCCAAAAACTGGTTGCTATGAAAAAAATAATACTGCTGGCGCTCGCCAGCCTTTCCATCTATTTTACTCAGGCGCAGGAGAACATCTCCGGCATCATCAATGCCTACGCCGCCGTCCAATCTATTGATTATTGTACGAACACGCTACAGGTTTCCACCGTCAACGGTTTTGCGGAAGGAGATGCCCTTATTCTCATACAGATGCAGGGCGCTACCATAAACGTGAGCAACACCGCGGCTTATGGCAGCGTCACCGGCCTGGGACAGGCGGGCCGGTACGAGCGGGCCGTGATCGCTGCAATCAATGGATTGGAAATTACCCTGGATAAGGCTCTGCTCAACCCATACGATACGGATGGCGCCGTGCAGATCGTCAGCATGCCCGCCTACGGATCGGGAGCCCTGGTTACGGATATTCTGACTGCCAGGCCCTGGGATGGAAGCACTGGCGGCATTCTGGCGCTGGAAGCCTCCACCATCAGCTTACAAGCGCCCATTGATGTCAGCGGTAAAGGGTTTCGGGGCGGTTCCGCCGCGCTAAATTATTCAGGCGACTGTACTTTTTTAAGCAATTACAACGACTTTGCCTACGATGAGGCCAGCATCCGGGGGGCTCACAAAGGGGAAGGCATCAGCGCCATTGCCACCGGGCGTGAGCGCGGGCGCGGTTCCCAGGCCAACGGCGGCGGCGGCGGCAACGACCACAATTCGGGCGGCGGCGGCGGCGGCAACGTCACCGGCGGCGGGCAAGGAGGTGAGAACGACAACCCCAGTTTCTTCGGCTGTGACGGCTTCAACCCCGGACAAGGAGGCAAGGCCATTGGCGGGGTCTCTACCGATAGAATCTTCATGGGGGGAGGCGGCGGCGCGGGCCATGGCAACAACAATGTCGCCACGGATGGAGGCACGGGCGGCGGCATCATTCTCCTCCGCGCCGTGGACATCGTCAGCAACGGTTTTCCCATCCGCGCCAACGGCCTTTGGGCCAGCACTTCCGTCGGAGACGGAGGCGGTGGGGGCGGTGGGGGCGGCGCCATCGTCCTGGCCCTGGAAAACGGCGACGGCAGCGGATTGACGCTGGAAGCCATCGGCGGACTGGGCGGTAATGCCAATAACAACAACACCGACCAGTGCTTCGGCCCGGGCGGCGGTGGCGCAGGCGGGCGCATACTGCGCGCCGGCGCCGGCATGGCCACAACCACCCTGACGGGAGGCCAACCCGGACTGAGCACCAACTCCAACGTGTGCGGGGAAGGAACCAACAGCGCTGCTGCCGGCAGCGCCGGAACCATGCAGAGTTTCGAAAACCTGCCGGAGAGCGCCGAGGAATTTATACCTTTTCAGTTGCTGGCCCAAACCGGAGACACCACCAGTTGCGCGGGGCTGGCGCTCACCCTGCCAGTATCTGTCCAGGGCGCCGGCCTCAGCTTCCAGTGGCAGGTCGATGAAGGCAGTGGCTTTACCGGCCTCCAGAGTGGGGGGGAATACGGGCCCACTGATGTGTCCGATTTGCTCATCAACCCGGCCACCAACGCTATGGACGGCAACCAGTACCGCTTGCTCATCAGCAGCGATTGCACCGATTCGGTTTTCACACAACCCCTCACCTTGTCCGTCGTGCCGGGCCCACTGTCGGCCTTCACTTTTACCATCAACGGCCTGATGGTTAACTTTAACAATACTTCTTCGAACGCCGACAGCTACAGCTGGGATTTCGGCGATGGGAATGGTAGCAATGTGTTTGAACCGACTCATACTTTCCCAGACCCAGGTACTTATGAAGTAACGCTTTCGGCGGGCAACAGCACCTGCGGCGGTACCGCCTCCTTTTCCGCCCAGGTTCAGATCACTTTGGAACAGGCGCCGGTAGCCGCCTTCCAGCCTATGCCGGCAAGCGGCTGCACGCCCTTGTCCGTCCTGTTCAGCAATACCAGTACCGGCGGGGGCAATACCACCTACCAGTGGTTGTTCCCCGGCGGCGCGCCCTCCACATCAACCGACGGTGCGCCAATCGTGAGCTATGCAACCCCCGGCTCCTTCGACGCCACCCTCATCGCCACCAACAGCGCCGGCGCCGATACCCTGACGATAACCGGCGCGGTACAGGTAGGCGCCGCCCCAACAGCAGATTTCGAACTGGCAAAGGACAACCTTACCATTACGCTGACTAACCTATCCCCCAATGCCGACAGTTACCTCTGGGATTTTGGCGATGGCAATACGTCTACTGATCCCAGCCCTACGTACACGTATAATAGCGCCGGTGATTATGAAGTCACGCTCACTGTGACAAATGCTTGTGGTAGCGATGTCTCGGTTTTGCCCGTCAGCGTTGCCCAGCGCCCCACCCCACAGTATTCTATTGAAAACTCAACCAGTGGCTGTTCGCCGTATACCGTCTATTTCGTCAACGAGTCCATCGGCGATTTCGACAGCCTGCGGTGGGACTTCCCCGGCGGCATGCCCTCTACATCGGATATTCCTAACCCTGAAGTTATTTACAATACTCCCGGACAGTATACGGTACAGCTCACCCTCTTCTGGCTGGAAGGAGAAGAGATGCTGTCCCAGGCACAGGCCATCACGGTGCTGGAAGGGCCGGTATCGGGGTTTACCTTCAGCCTCGACGGCCTGGCGGCTACCTTTACCAACCTGTCGGCCAATGCGGCCAGCTACACCTGGGATTTTGGAGACGGGGCCAGCAGCAATGAGGAGAATCCCATCCATGCCTTTTCCAGCCCCGGCACTTACGAAATCACCCTTCTGGCCAGCAACAGTACCTGCAGCGACACCACATCTTTAGAGATCACAGTGGTGGAAGCGCCGGAAGCTGCCTTCCAGCCCATGCCTTCCA
Organism: Lewinellaceae bacterium; assembly: GCA_020636095.1. GTDB lineage: Bacteria > Bacteroidota > Bacteroidia > Chitinophagales > Saprospiraceae > JACJXW01. The sequence goes on along the minus strand of JACJYN010000003.1, from coordinate 1,679,230 downwards.
CTGGTTGCGCCCCCCTGTCCATCCTTTTCAGTAATACAAGCACCGGCGGAAACAATACTTACCAGTGGTTCTTTCCCGGCGGCAACCCCGCCACTTCAACCGACGGGTCGCCGATCGTGAATTACAACACCCCCGGCTTATTTGATGTGACCCTTATCGCTACCAACAACGCCGGCTCCGCTACCCTGATTTTAAGTGAAGGCATAGAGGTCGGCGGGGCGCCAACCGCCGATTTTGACCTGGCAAATGACGGCCTTAACATTATTTTGATCAATCTCTCTGCCGGCGCCGACAGTTACCTCTGGGATTTTGGCGATGGCAATACGTCTACTTTCCCGGACCCCACGCATACTTACAGCAGCTCTGGCGAATACGAAGTCAGCCTTACTGTTACGAACGGCTGCGGAAGCGATGTACTGGTCCTACCTGTAACCATTGTACAGCGGCCGGTTCCGCTTTATACTTTAGAGGGATCGCCCAGCGGCTGCCCGCCGCATACCGTTTACTTCGCCAATGCATCTACCGGCGATTACGACAGCCTGCGGTGGGACTTCCCGGGCGGTATGCCCTCTACCACCGATATTCCAAATCCGGAAGTTGTGTACAATACCCCCGGCCAGTATAACATTCAGCTTACCCTCTTCTGGGCAAATGGCGAAGAAACGCTGGTCCAGTCTCAGGCCATCACCGTACTGGAGCGCCCGCAGCCGGCCTTCACCTTCGAACTCAACGGGCTAACCGCCACGTTCACCAACCTGTCAACCAACGCCACAGAATATACCTGGAACTTCGGCGATGGCGCCACCAGCAATGAGGAGAACCCGGTGCATACCTTTACCGGGCCGGGCAATTACGACGTTACCCTCAACGCCTCCAACGATGGCCAGTGCACCCGCGCCAACGGGCAAAATGTATTTATACAACCCAATGGGGTGGAGGAGCACTCCTTGCCGGAAGGCGTCAGGATATTTCCCAACCCGACTTCCGGGCAACTGAGGATGGAGAGTGGCGACCCGGCCTGGTATCCGATACAATGGCGGTGGCTCAACCTCCAAGGGCAGGTAATGGCTTCCGGCCAAGCACAGCAAGACAGGCTATGGGCTATGGAACAGTGGCCAGCAGGAGCCTACCTGTTACAATTATTCAATGCCGAAGGTTGGTGGACGGTAAGGGTGGTAAAGGATTAAGCAGTTCGCTATTCGCTATTCGCGGTGACATACCTGTAAATGCAGGAATCCAGGCTTTGAGAACCCGTTATTTGTTTCAGTTTTGGGTTTTGGGGCAGGTTTTATCGAATGGCGAATGGCGAACTCCGAATTGCCTAATAGTTCCATCACTCACTCACTTACTCACTCACTCACTTACTCACTCACTATGCCCCCGTACTACTCCATTACCACTGATCCAAGCTCTTTCGACTACGAGCGCATCCACGATTTCCTCTCCCGGCAATCCTACTGGGCGCGGGGTATTCCCATGGACGTGATGAAGAAATCCATAAAAAACTCTTTGAGCTTCAGCATTTTCTACGAGGAAGAGCAGGTAGGCTTTGCCCGGGTAGTGACCGATTATGCTACCTTCGCCTGGCTGGGAGATGTGTTCATTGATGAAGGACACCGGGGAAAGGGCCTGGGCAAATGGCTCATGGAGACAATCCACAAGCATCCGGATGTGCAGAGCCTGCGGCGGTGGATATTGGCGACGAGCGATGCGCACGGATTATATCAAAAATGGGGATACACTCCGCTGGCAAAACCGGGAATATATATGGAGCGGTATGAGCCGGAGATTTACCGGAAAGCTTCCAGCATTAATCCCGATGCGGATGCTGAATAAGCTCCTCCTTCTCCGTGCGGTACACCATATCCACGCCAAACTGTTTGAGCAGGATGTAAAGAAAAATAATCGCAACGATAAAGAGCCAGAGCTTGTCCCAGCCGGAGAGCAGGCGGCGCTTTGGTTTTCCTTGTTCGGTCATAGTTTGTGATTGGGGGTTAGAAGGCTTATCTTATCAAGTGCTTTGCCAAATTTAGAAAATTTAGATGAGATGAGGAGGGGTAAACCTGCCAGGTTTCTCTATTGGAATCAGTCCGTAAACCTGGCAGGTTTTCTCCTCTTAAAACTCCATTCTCATCCTCAAATTGATCCTTCTCGACGTCAGATAGTTCGGTATGGCGTACTGCTGGTTAAAGATGGTTTTAATCCAGGTATTGCCCGCCTGGTTTTGCACCTGCATGAGATTGAAAATCTCCAGGCTGAGCCAGGTACCGCGCGTGAAGCGCAGGAAGTGGTTAGGATGTTTGGCCAACTTATTTCGATCGAACAGCTGTAGAGAAAAACCAATATCCACCCGGTGGTAGGGAGAGAACCGATAGGTGTTGCGATAAATCCGGTTGTTGCCCTGTAAGCCGAAAGGCAGGCCGGTGCCCACGGTGAAATTGAGGTGCATGCGGAAGCTTTCACTTTTGGGCAGATAGTCCTGGAAGAACATAGACAAGCTCATCAGCTGGTCGGTGGGGCGGGACACGTCATCTACGGGCTGCCCCTCCTCCTGGCCGATCTCGCGCACCAGGTGCTGCACCCCGTCGAGCTGTTCACGAGCGCGCAGGAAAGAGAGGTTGATCCAGGACTCAGCGCCGGGCACGAATTCACCATTCAGGCGAAAGTCTACGCCAGCGATATAGCCCGTGGCGTCGTTTTCTCCCGAGTAGCGGATCCGCACGTTCTCTATCTCATAAGAAACCAGGTCCCATAGTTTTTTATAATAAGCTTCCGTGATGAAGCGGAATTTCTTGGGGTTTACCTTACCCAGGTAAAAATCCAGCGTAAATCCGCCGACGATATGAGCCGACTTCTGGGCCAGCAGATTTTCGTTGACGGTTCCATCCGGGCGCCGCAGCTCCCGGTAGAAGGGAGGCTGGAAATAGTATCCGCCGGCCAGGCGATAGGAAATGTCCGTTTTGCCGGCCAGGGGTTTGTATAATAATTGTGCCCTTGGAGAAATGAGCAATTCCTCGTTGAGGCCCCAGTAGGATGCCCGCACCCCGCCGGAAACGCGGAATTCCCCCTTGCTTTCCCGGCGGAAAGTATAGGTATCCTGCAGGTAAGCCGAAAAGCGGTTGGAGTTGAGGTTGTTGCGGGTTTTCAGGACGTTGAAGAGCAGGACTTCCGTGGTGTCGTAGGGCAGTGAATAGCCGGCGGAGTCAAGCCGTTCCCATTCGTTGATCAGGTCATCGATGCGTTCATTTTGCACTTTGGCGCTCCAGTGGAGAAAGTGGCTGCTGGTCACTTCATCGTCATCGTGGTCGATCTGGAATTCTATGCCTCCTTTATGCTGGAAATTGGTAATCTGCAGGTCCAGAAAATTGCGGGAGGACTGATGTTGGGTGCCGGTGCCCAGTTCGGCCAATACCTCGCCAAAATCCTCGCTCCCCAGTCCGGTCTCGATCTGCCGCAGGCTATAATTGCCGATGATGTCGATACGCTCGTTTTCGTCACTGCGGAAGGTGGAAGCCAGAAACTTAAGGAAGAGCGGATTGCGTTGGCGGTCCGGCAGGTAGGTAAGCGACAGCCCCCCCATAGCGGTGGTGAAATCGTCGACCTCCTGGCCATCGAAAACGCTAAAAAGCTCCAGGGCAAAATTGATCAGCCCCAGGGCAGTACTGCGCTCCGTGGGGCGGAAGCGGTAGACGCTGCTGTTGTAGTTGCCCATCAGCCCCAGTTGCCAGTCGCGGCTAAGGTCATAAGTGACATAGGCCTGAATGTCTGCAAAATTGGGCACGTACTCGCCCTGCACATCCAGCGTGCCCAGCAGGTATCGGGTGGTCTTGTAGCGGGCGCCGGCCAGGTACCGCAATTTGCGGTAACCGCTCTTATCGGCATTGAAGCTGCCCTCCACATGGGCCGAACCGCCGAGGAAGCTCATCCCAACCGAAGCCCGCAGGCTGTCCGGCCGCTTGTAGCGGATATCGAGCACCGACGACATTTTATCGCCGTATTTCGCTTCAAAACCACCGGAAGAAAAGGAAAGGTCGCGGATGAGGTCTACATTGGGGAAGGTCAGGCCCTCCTGTTGGCCGGCGCGAATGAGCTGCGGGCGGTAGATCTCGAAGTCGTTGACATAAACCAGGTTTTCGTCGTAATTGCCGCCCCGCACATTATATTGGGAGCTCAGTTCACCGCCCGTACCGCTGCTGGTGCCGAGTGCGATATGCGGCAGCAGGCTCTCCAGGTTGCCGGTGGTGGTAGGCAGCAGTTTCAGCTGTTGCACATCTTCCCGGATGATGCCGGCGTCCTGTATCTTACTTTCCCGCACGATGACCTCGATCTCCGAGTTGGCAGGCGCCAGGGCCACATCTACCTGCCGGGTGCTTCGCGCCGGCATGGAGCTGATCTTAGCCTGAGCTTTCTGATACCCCAGACGGGAAAAGATGAGGGTAAAGTCCTTGTCGGCCGGTACGGTGATGCTGTAACGGCCGTTGGTGCTGGTCTCTACCGCCCGGCTGGTGCCTTCTATGTAGACCGTCACCAGGTCAACCGGCTGTCCGCTCACGGCGTCGGTCACCAAACCGGTAATGCCGGCGAGCGGGCTCTCCTGAGCAAACAGGGTAAGGCAGGTGCTGATCAGCAAAAGGGCCGTCGTGTATATGTGCTTCATGATAGTGCTTAGTAATATGCTTTCTTTGCTGCTTTCCGAAAGGAAACGCAAGTTAGAATTAATAATTTTCCCGAGGGAATGCTTAACGTTTTTTTTGGCAGCGGGGGGCGGGGTATCCGAGAAGAACAGAAAAGGAAGGTACGGGGCCGTTACAAAAGTAATGATTACTTTTGTAATCATTATATTTATAATCGTTATAAATATAATTAATTCTTCCGCTATCTACATTTTAATAGCTCGATGATAACCCGTTTAAGCATCAATTACCTAGCTTTACACAAATGTTCGCTGTCGCAATTTCCAAACAAACTACAAAAGTCATTAATCATTAAAACTACCGCCATGACCTGGAGATTCGCCTTTTTTTTCCTGCTGATCGCATTTGTAGTTGTTAATTGTGGTGAGACCAAGGAGTTGACCTCCACCACTATGAACGGAAGAACGATGCAACCTTCGGAAATTACATCCTTCCATCCCGAGATTTCTATAACCATTGGCTGGGTGCCTTACCAGGATCAAAAGCTGGTTCGAACCGCAAAAAATGAATGGAAGATGGTGAAACGTCAAAGTGATGACAAAGTAGGGTCGGCGCCGGTTATTCTCGTCAGTTATCCCCGATCCAGAGATACCATACTGCTGGACATGGATATAACCAATGAACTGCTGGGTAAATTGATCAAACACAGCGCCATGACTCAGGAGCCTATCAAGCGGCCATTTACCACCTTCTTTGAAGAGGCCCAGTGTAAGAAATGCCACCCGGCGCACATCAAGCTGGATGCGGATGAATAATTGACTTCTATGGACCTGATTTACGCCCTCGATCTGGCGGGCACCTTCGTTTTCGCCATCAGCGGCCTGCTGACGGCCTCCCAGAAGAAGCTCGACCTGTTCGGCGGTTTCGTGATCGCTTTTCTGACGGCCCTGGGAGGAGGAACCGTCCGGGATATTTTGCTGGGCGCTACGCCTGTCGGCTGGATGAAAGACCTCAACTACCTCTTGGTGGTAAGCGGGGGTATTTTGGCCACTTACCTCTTTCATCGTTACATCCTGCGCCTGCGGCGCACTATGTTCCTCTTCGACACCATCGGCATTGGCCTGTTCACCATTCTGGGGCTCAACAAAACACTGGCGCTGGGGCTCTCTCCGGTGATTGCCGTAATGATGGGCACCGTCTCGGCGGTCTTCGGCGGTGTGCTGCGCGATACGCTCTGCAATGAGGTGCCGCTCATCTTCCGCAAGGAGATTTACGCGACGGCCTGCATCGCCGGCGGAGTATTGTTCCTGGCCCTGCGGGCAGCCGGTGCGGAATATCATGTCAATGTTTTTCTTACTGTTTCGTTTATCATCGTTTTGCGCATCCTGGCGGTGAAGCGGCACTGGGGGCTACCGGGGTTGGCGGTGAGTAGTGAGTAGTGAGCAGTGAGCAGTGTATCGGGGAGCAGTGTATGGGTGTTGAGGGAGTCTCGGTACCATTCCAACTTCCGACTTCCGACTTCCGACTTCCGACTTCCGCCTTACTCCCTGCCTGCCAGGCCGCCAAGGCTTGCCTGGCGGGTAGGCAGGCGTCAGTCGCTTCGCTCGTGTCCGACTTTTGTCCAATACGGGCCTTCTGAAAAACGTTCGCCTTGATTTTCAGGAACTTGCGAACGGCGAACAGTGAATTGCGAACTGTCCCGTACTTTTGCGAAAATCCATTTCCTAAAGAAAAAGCAAGAACGACCATGCCCTCATCCTCCTACACCGATCTTTCTATTTCCGAAGGCCATGCCGAAGCGCTGGCCCGGCAACACTACCATATCGAAGGCAAAGCCACCCCCCTGCCCGGGGAAACCGATTTCAACTTCCGCCTGGATACCGTCGATGGCCCTTCCTACACCCTCAAACTCTCCCGGCCCGGGGCTGATAAAGGGCTGCTGGAGATGCAGGCGGCGGTGCTCAGGCGCCTTGAAGAAGCGGAGCTGCCGCTACAACTCCCGCTGCCCATAGCGGATGCCAAAGGACGCCTGGTTACTCCTCTACAGGACGAACAAGGCCAGGAGCGCTTCCTCCGCCTGCTGGCCTGGGCGCCCGGCGAGGTATTCGCCAAAGCCAGCCCTCACTCCCCTGCCCTGCTGGAAAGCCTGGGCCGCGCCTGCGGACAACTTTGCCGGGCGCTGGAAGGCTTTCATCACTCGGCAGCAGGCCGGTACTTCCACTGGGATCCCAGCCAGCTGCCCTGGGTAAGGGAATACGAACACTTGTTCGAAGGCAGACAGGCAGCATTGTTCCATCATTTTCTCGGACTATTCGAACGGGAGGCACAACCCCGCCTATCCGGCCTGCGCAAGAGCGTCAACTACAACGACCCCAATGATTATAACGTACTCGTCTCCGAAAAACGGGAAGGCCATCCCGCTACCTGGAGCCACGAAGTAACCGGCTTTATCGACTTCGGAGACACGCTTTACACCCAAACCGTCAACGACTTGGCCATCGCCCTGGCCTACGCTCTGATGGACAAGCCCGATCCGCTGGCGGCAGCCATACCCGTTATCCGTGGCTTTCACGCTGTTTTCCCTCTGCAGGAGGAAGAAATAGCGGCTCTATTCCCCCTGATCGGCGCCCGCTTACTGATCAGCGTGACCAACTCGGCCATCAACAAACGGCAAGAGCCGGATAATGAATACCTGCTCATCAGCGAGCGCCCAGGCTGGGCGCTGCTTGAGAAACTGAGAGGCATTCCACCCGCTCTCGCCCACTACACCTTCCGCCACGCCTGCGGATGGGAGCCCTGCCCCCAGGCGGCAGCCTTCCTGGAATGGGCCCGCCGCCAGGATTTTGCCCCCCTCACTGCCCTGAAGCTCGAGCCCGGCCAATGGCGGGTGATGGACCTGGGCGTAGGCAGCCCCGAGCTGGGCAATAACCATCATTTCAATGAGCAAGGCCGCTTCATGCGCCACATCGAAAGGCTGATGGAAGACGACGGGGTACCCGCCGGCGCCGGCGGGTACGGTGAAGTACGCCCCTTTTACACCACCGACGCCTACCTTCAAATGGGCAACGACGGGCCCCACTGGCGCAGTGTACACCTGGGGCTGGACATCTGGGGCCCGGCCGGCACGCCGGTGTTCGCCCCCTTTGAAGGTAAAGTCCATAGTTTTGCCGACAACGCTCAGGAGCGCGACTACGGCCCTGCCATCATTCTGGAACACGATCCCGAGGATGGCCCGCGTTTTTACACCCTCTACGGCCACCTCAACCGGGCGTGCCTGGAAGGCCTGAAAGTGGGAATGCCGGTGGACCGTGGACAGCCGATCGCCGCATTCGGCGAAGTAGAAGAAAACGGCGCCTGGCCCCCCCACCTGCATTTCCAGGTGATGCTGGATACCCTCGGAAACGAAGGAGACTTCCCGGGAGTGGGCTTCCCGGAGCAGTGGCCCATCTGGAAAAGCATCTGCCCCAACCCGGAGCCGCTGGCAGGGTTGCCGGAGGGCGCCACCCACCCGGAGCGGGAAGAAGCGGGACAGGAGGAATTACTCCAAAAAAGACGCAGCCACCTGGGGCGCAGCCTCAGCCTTTCCTACCACCGCCCACTGCATATCGTCCGGGGGTTCCAACAATACCTATACGACGTCAGCGGGAGGCGGTACCTGGATACGGTCAATAACGTACCCCACGTCGGCCACCAGCACCCCCGGGTGGTGCGCGCCGCGCAGCAGCAGATGGGGCTGCTGAACACCAATACCCGTTACCTGCACACCCATATCGTCCGTTTTGCCGAGGAACTGCTGGCCAAGCTGCCACCGGAACTGAGCGTGGTGCACTTCGTCAACTCAGGCAGCGAGGCCAATGAGTTGGCGCTACGACTGGCCCGGGCTTACACCTCCCAGCGCGACATGGTGGTGTTGGAAGTGGGCTATCACGGCCATACCAACGCCTGTGTGGACATCAGTTCCTACAAATTCGACGGCAAGGGGGGGCGTGGAGCGCCGGATTGGGTCCACGCCGCCCCCATTCCCGATCCCTACCGGGGGCTGCACCGGGGAGTAGACTCCGGCCCGGCTTATGCTGCGTATGTGCAAAAATCTATTGGGAAAGTACAGCAGCAAGGGCGGGGCATCGCCGGCTTCATCGCCGAAAGCATCCTCAGCTGTGGGGGGCAGGTCGTGCCGCCCAATGGTTATTTGAAAGACGCCTACCGCTACGTGCGCGAAGCCGGCGGCGTCTGCATTGCCGATGAGGTGCAGGTGGGCTTCGGGCGGGTAGGCGAGGCCTTCTGGGGCTTCGAGCTGCAGGGCGTCGTACCCGATATCGTGGTGATGGGTAAGCCCATTGGAAACGGACATCCACTGGGGGCAGTAGCCTGCCGGCCGGAGATCGCCGAAGCGTTTGCCAATGGGATGGAGTATTTCAACACCTTTGGGGGCAATCCCGTATCCTGCGCCATCGGCCGGGAGGTACTGCGGGTGATAGAGGACGAAGGCCTGCAGGAGCACGCCCGGCAGGCCGGTAATTATCTGCTGGAAGGCCTGCGTACCCTAAAGCAGCAATACCCGCTGATCGGCGACGTGCGGGGCCATGGCCTGTTCCTGGGCTTCGAGTTGGTAACCAACCCGGAAGGCCTGGAGCCGGCCGCTGCTCAGGCCAGCTATCTGGCCAATCGGATGCGCGAAAAAGGCGTGCTGATGAGTATTGACGGGCCCCACCACAATGTCTTGAAAATCAAACCGCCGATGTGTTTTGACCAGCGTAATGCAGATTTTTTCCTTCAGATGTTGGAGGAAGTGCTGCGGGAGGATTTTTGCAGGGTGTAGGCTGGGCGCCTACCCTCCCAATTGGGACATGCTATCGTTCAGAATGAGCAACCTGAACGATTCATAGCGCTTTTCTCCCCATCTTTGCATCGAACCAGTGAACTACCACCGTCAAAGACGGTGCCTTCTAGGCAGATACGGGCAAAGCCCGGAGGCCCTGCCCATATTGGCTGCCAGAGATCCGTCCCAAATCTCTAATGTTCTTTGAAGCATTGATGTCTGCATGATCCGCCTGTCCACAATTCACGCAACGGAATTGGGCCTGCGTTGGCCGGTTTTCCGGAGAGGTATGGCCACAGTTAGCACACTTCTGGCTGGTGTATCTTGGATATACTCGCTTGAAGCTACGGCCGTTCCAGCGGCATTTGTACTCCAGCATTTCCAGGAACTGCCCCAGGCCCACGTCCCGCAGGGAGCGGTTCAACCCTGATTTACAGCGCACTCTTTTTCCTGGCCGGGACACCGTGCCTCGTGCACTGCGGGACATGTTTTGGAGTTGCAGCTGCTCAACCACAAGGGCTGGGTACTTCCGCACAATGGCCGTAGAGGCCTTGTGCAGGTAATCCTGCCGGCAGCGCTTGGCCTTGGCATGAACCCGCGACAGCCGCCGCTTTGTTTTCTTCCAGCCATTAGACTGGTATTCCTGCCGCGACAGCTTGCGCTGAAGCCGTTTTACTTCTGGGCCGAAACGCTGAAAAAGCTTTGGGTTAGCATACCATTCTCCGGTGGAAAGCGTAGCCAGGCGGGCAATCCCCAAATCGATACCCACGGCTTGGCTCTCGCTCGCTGGTACCGGATCATGGCATTGCTCTACCAATATGCAGGCGAAGTAAGCCCCCGCTTGCTTCTTGACGGTTACTTGTTTGATACAGCCCTCGCACTGCCGGTGGTAGTAGAATTTCACCCACCCAACCTTCGGCAACCTGAGCCGGCTGCCTTCGATACGGATGCTGTTATTGTGAGCCTGGGGAAAGCGGAAAGAGTGCCAGGAATGCTTGCTGGCCCACTTGGGAAAGCCGGCACCCCGAAAAAAATGCTCAAATGACAGGCTCATCCGGCGCACCACATCCTGTAAAACCTGGGAATGAGGCTCATTCAGCCATTCAAACCCGGGTTCCTTTTTCACCAGAGTGAGATCCCGGTTCTGGCTGTACTCAGAAAGGCCCTGCCCAGTACTTTGCCAATGGCAGATGCGGTGTTCAAGGCAAAGGTTGTACACAAATCGGCAAGTACCCAGCCAGCGCCGGAAAACACCTTTTTGAGTGGCATTAGGGCACAATTTATATTTGTATACTTTTGGAATTCGCATCGCCCTGAAATACAAATAATTTTATACTGAAATAATTTGGAGCAAAAATATTTAATGGCAGAGCCAGGATTAACATAACCACCAGCTAAGCAGGCTTCGGCGTGAGCTCAGCCGAACGGTGGTTTTCTAGAATACAATAAAACAATTACTTATGAAATCACCCTTTCTGAAACAGGCCCGGCTGTGGGCCTTACTGGGGTTATTGTCGGCGGTGCAGGCCGCCTATGCCCAAGATGAAAAACCTCGCCTCCGCTACCTGGAACTGGGCCTGGGTATTACTTCCCACCGCCTCCAGGATCCGGCCGTGTCTCCCATGGCCTATATCGGCGCCCCCCTGGCTATTGAGTTAGGTTTTGAAAAGCGGAAGCCTCATTCCATCAGCCGGCTCGCCCTGGCCGGAGACATCGGGCGGCTGGCATCAAAGAATGCCACCGAATTGCGCCCCATGGCCAGCAGTTACTTCCAAATTGATTTATCTTACCAATACCTGCGCCGCTTGCCCCCCCTTTCCACCGGCCGCTTCACCTGGTTCCTGGGGGGGCGCTACCGCTGGCACAACAGCATCCGGCTGACCCCTCAGAACGATACGGGGTTCATCTCTTTTTTCATCGCCAACTCCATCAGTGTATCGGTGCGCGGAGAGACGGCCTTCCAACTGTTCGGCAGGCAAGTAGAACTGGGCTGGACAGGCGCCCTGCCCCTGCTGAGCCACGTCATCCGCCCCAGCTACCTCAACGTCTACAACTACCTGGATCCGGAACACGACTGGCTGAAGGAACGCCTGGAGGCCAGCGAAGTATTAACTCTTAACCGCTTCCAGGGTTTACAGTCCCGCCTGGAACTCACCTACCCCATTGCCGGCGAAAACCAATTGCGCTTCGCCTACGACTGGGGGTTTTACCACTACGATGGCCTGCGCCGGGTAAATGCGGCTCGTCATGGGTTTACAGTGGGGATTAGGATCCGGATGTAGGACTTGTGTATAAAAGTGTGTAGGCAAAAAAGTGTAAAAGTGCTTTTGGCTCGTTCCCCGGAACCCACCCGTTTACACATTTATACGAATTTTTCAACCCTTCTGTCAAAACAACTAAAACAATGAAATACATCACAATAATCATAGCATCCCTCCTCCTCTTTTCCTGTGAAAAAGCATTCTTCGGGCCGGAGCCGGCGAACAGCCCGGAGGAGAATTTCGAAATCCTCTGGAAGACGCTGGAGGAGCGCTACTCCTTTTTTGAGTATAAAAGTGTGGACTGGGATTCCGTCTACCAGGCCTACCGGCCAAGAGTGAAGGCAGACATGACGGAACGGGAACTGTGGAACCTGCTCACCGAGATGCTGGACATCTTGCAAGACGGGCACGTCAACCTGCGCTCTGAATTTGACACTTACTTTTATCCCTGGTACGAAGGAGCGCCGGAGAACTTCGACCGTTTTTTCCTGGAGGAAAATTACTGGGGGGACTTTGAGATTACCGGCAGTTTGTTCAACGCTGTTATCGATTCAGTGGGTTATATCTGGTACCGCAGTTTCAACGGGCCGATCCGGGAAGATGACCTCGATTATCTGGCAGATAAGTTTGCCGGCCTGAAGGGGGTGATTATTGACATTCGGAACAACGAAGGCGGCAATCCTGAAAATGGCTTTCGCCTGGCGCGCCGCTTCGCAGATGAGCGCCGCCACATTTACACTACCATATACAAGAACGGCCCCCGCGCTGATGACTTTACGGAGCCGGATGAGGCCTTCCTGGAGCCAGAAGGTAAACGGCTGGCAGATAAGGTAGTTGTTCTCACGAATCGCACCACCTACAGTGCCGGCAACTTCTTCGCCGCGATGATGAAGGCCTTCCCCAACGTTACCCTTATCGGAGACCGCACCGGCGGCGGCGGCGGCGCACCGGTCGGCTGGGAACTACCCAATGGTTGGGCTTTCAACTTCAGCTCCTCCATCACCTGGCTACCCGATGGCTTCATCATCGAACACGGCGTAGCGCCCGACATCCGGGTGGACTGGACGGAGGAGGACCGGGCGGCGGGTAAGGATACGATACTGGAGGAGGCGATGGGATGGTTTTAAATTGCATCTCATTTTTCTTAAAGTAACAAAGTAGAAATAAGTAGTCGGACAGATTTAAATTACGTATTGATAGCACGGTCGGGCGTGGCTCAGCCTAAGGGGCCTGAATCACTTACGGGCGGGGACGCCCGCGAGTGCAACATTAACCACTTTGATGATGTAAAAGCGCGTTGCCCCGGTGATCTGTCCGCCCGGCCGATCAACTCCATGGCATTCAGGATAGAATAGTGGAGGTTTGAAAGCCGATGCTGTTTCGGAATAGAAGGGCGTTTCAAAACAAAACTCCACGGTTTTCAGTTACCCCAACGAACCATCCGTAAATCACTGATGCCTGAACTACCTGAAGTCAATACTAAAAAGCTCAACTTCGACCGCGTCGCGCTCCATAAAAAGATCGAAAAAGTAGAACTGCGCGAAACCAACCACATCTTCCGGAACATCACCGGCGAGGCCTTTGCCAAAAAAATGAAGGGCAGGAAATTTACCAGCTCCTACCGCCGGGGCAAGTACCTCTTCGCACACCTCGACAACGGCCACGACGTGCTCTTCCACTTTGGCATGACCGGCGAGTTCTACGCCTACGAGGAGGGAGATCAACATCCCAAACACGAACGCTTCGCTTTCCGCTTCCCGGACGGCCAGCGCCTGGGCTTCGACTGCCCCCGCAAACTGGCCCATATTTACTACCTGGAAAATAAGGATGAATTCATTCAGGAAAAAAAATTGGGTGAAGACGCTTTAGAGATCAGCGAAGCAGCATTCCTTCAAAAGATGGAAGGCAAAACGGGAACCATTAAGGGCTTTCTCCTCAACCAGTCCAACCTGGCCGGCATGGGCAACCTGTACGCCGACGAAGTGTGCTGGCAGGTGCGTATCCACCCGGCTTCACTCATTCCAGCCTTAGAAGACAAAACCCGCAGAGAACTGTACCACGGCATGCAGGCCATCCTCCGACAAGCCATCGCCAATAAGGCCGATTACGCCCACTACCCCGACGAATGGCTATGGAACCATCGCAACAAAGGCGGAACCTGCCCCCGCGACGGCCACGAGCTGGAACGCGATAAGGTAGCGGGCCGGTCGACGTATTATTGCCCGCAGTGTCAGGAGTTGAGGGGGTGAGGGGGGTAGCAGTGAGGGGTGTATCAGTGAGCAGTGAGCAGTGTATCAGTGGGCAGTGTATCAGTGAGGGGTGTATCGGGAGGTTTAAGCGAGCAGGGATAGTTCAATTTTCTTTGTCTTAAAAAAAAACGTTCCTTGATTTTCCGCGAATTCCGAACAGCGAATTCCGCCCCCCCTTTATTTCCCGCGAATTCCGAACAGCGAACACTCCCATCAATCAGCAATATAGCGGCTACCGTCTTATGTTGGACACACTTAATAGCCAGGAAGTGGCGGAATGCCAGCACCACTCCGACTGTTGTTGCTGCGCAGGTGGCGCCTTTTGGATCGGATATTTCAGGCGGTCCCTATCGGTATGGATGTCCTGCAACGCAGCCCCTTTGGAGCAGATGTGGCCTTTGCTGTACACGTCCTGCTCATCTCCCTTAATGCTGAGCACCTTATCGCCCCGGGTGCGAATCTCCAGGCCGCACATGGCCTCGCAAAGGTGGCAGGTGCGGTAGTGGGTTTTGATGCTATCGGCTTCCGGCATGATATAATTTCTATTTCCAACTTTTTTACTCAAGAGTTTATCCTCAGCACAATCTTACCAAACTGGGGACTTTCCTTCATCATTTGCATGGCTTCATTCCCGTCTTTCAGGCCGAAAACGCTATCCACCACCGGTACTATCTTGTGGGTGCTGACAAAATCCAGCATCTGCCCGAACTCGGCATCGGACCCCATGGTACTGCCGAGTATGGAAAGTTGCCTGAAAAAGACATTGGGCACGTTGATGTTGTTCCACGAACCGGCGGTACCACCGTAGACTCCCACCCGGGCGCCCTTGTTGCACAGCTTCAGCAGCTGGTTGAAACCATCCCCCCCGGCGCTATCGATAATGACATCGAAGCCGCCGATGGCTTTCTGCAGGATTTTCATGCCTTCCGGATCTTTATAGTTCACGCCGCCAGTAGCGCCCAGGGCAATAGCCTTTTCGATCTTCTCTTCCGAGCCGGAAGTGACGTAGACATCCGCCCCGATGGCGATGGCGAACTGGCAGGCCAGCAAAGCCACTCCGCCGCCCACCCCGGAAATGAGCACCTTTTCCCCAGCCTTGGCTTGACAGCGGCTGAACAGCACGCGATAGGCGGTGAGCCCGGCCAGAGGTAAGGCGGCAGCCTGCTCGGCGGTGAGGTGGGCAGGTTTGGGGTAAATATTCTTTTTCCGAACGGCCACCTGCTCGGCAAAAGTACCGTACTCTTCCATGCCCAGGATGTAATAATCGTCCGAATAAAAGCGGGGGTCGTTCCCCCAGTGAATGCTGGGATTGATCACCACCTCTTCCCCTTCGTATACGCCGCAGCCGTCGGAACCGAGTACGGAGGGGAAACGCAGGTTGGGGTACAACCCCAGCGTAATCCAGTAATCCCGCCGGTTGAGAGCGGCGGCGTTGAGTTGGACGACTCCAAAGGTATCGTCGTATTCGGGCAGATTTACATCGGTATAAACCAGCGGTTCTTTGACGCCTGTGAATAATAATGCTTTCATGTCCTGGTCGTACTTGGTTGTATGTGATCAGGTGAAAATAAAATAAAAAAATGAAGGTTGGGCATAATGTCGTCCGCAGCCTGTTTTTTAAGGCGATGGCAATATGAGATCAAACCCTTCCAACCTCCTTTTCCGGCACGAAAACAAACGGCAGCAATATAGCCTGGGCAATCAATGGTAAGCTCCCCCGATCTCATCCGAAAGGCCATGCGGCTCGCCGGTAGCGAGCGAAGAGGATGAGAGGCGTATTTTTGTTTCAGAGAAAATAAAACAAGGTGTCAAGGCCGGAAGGGGAAATCGGACGCTGACGAAAACCCTCGGCTATTACCGTTCCACCCCGTCCCCCACATCCCCCATCCCTCCTTTCTGCCTCGGCACCAAAAACAACTCCGTCTGCCGCCCGTCGATATAGCGCACCTGTTTGCCATCGAAGAAGGCGTCCTCTTCCATCATCATGCGGATTTCTTTATTCCATTCGGGGAGGAATACGGCGGTGTTCAGCTCGATGGAATAGGCGGTATGAGGATAGATCGGATAATCGCCCTTGCCTGGTACGCCCCCCTGCTGATCCCACAGGCCGATGGTGGGGCCGGCGCCATGGCCGTGATAGCCGATGGGATGGGTGTAGATAGTGGGCTTCAGGCCCTCCGCTATGGCTTTTTCCAGGGTGCTGGACAGGATGTCATTGCCGGTGCGGCCGGTTTGGAACTCATTGGTTAGAATGTCCATCAGGCGGAGGCCTTTCCGAAAGGCGGCTTTGAGGTAAGGCGGCGCGTCCGTTTCACTTGGGCGCAGGATGTAGGCATTCTCCTGGGTATCCGTATTCAGTCCCAGATAGGTGATGCCGAAGTCGACGTGGACCAGGTCGCCGGGCTGTATGATCTGTTTGTCGGGGCGCTTGCTGAACGCCCGCAGGTGGCCGAAATCCTCCGAATCATGGCGCTGTACGTCCACCGTTGGATGAAACCACGCTTCCAGCCCCAATTCCCGGATGCGTTCGCGGTAGTACCAGACGACATCGTCGGTGGAGGTCACGCCGGGCTGTATCACCTGCTCGGACAGCCCCTCGGCAATGATCTCATGGGCGATGCGGCAGACCTGCTGGTATACGACCATTTCACTTTCGGTGCGGGTTTCCAGCCAGCCGATGGCCAGTGGCTCGGCAGAAACCACTCTTTCACGGTACTTACCCGGCAGGCTTTCCATCAGTTTGTCGTAATGGTAGGAAGACAGGCCGTCGGCCAATCCGAAGTGCTCCGATCGGTTGACGGCAATCTTCTTCGGATCGCGTTCCTGCACCATTTCCGCCAGCCGTTTCCACTGATCCGGCTCCTTGTCTTTATCCCAGGCTTTTTTGAACACTTCGCCTACGTCGTACCGGGCGCAGGCCAGGGTTTCTAAGGAGTCACCGGTGTCATAGATGGCCAGCATGGTCGTGCGGCGGGCAGAGAGCCAACTGGAGGGCAGCATGGTTTTCAGCACCGGGTCTTCGTTGTACTCCCGGGAAATGAGTATCCACATATCGATGCCGGCGCGGCGCATCAGCTCCGGCGTTACTGTTTCCATTCGTTCCATGAGCCATTGATCGCGCACAGCGCCTTGCGCTTGCAGAGAAAGGGCCCTGGGCATCTGAGCGGAGAGCTGCAAGCTACTGAACAGGAGAAAGAAAATACAAAGTTTTTTCATGGCCTGGGTGTTTTATGGACTAAGAGTGTGTTCAAATTTCGTTTTTGGAGATGAAAGTAGTCCATTTTTTGGTTAGACAAGGCGCCGAAGCGGGAGCATACCCGTAGGTACGTGACTGTTTCGGCAACGAAGTATAACCGAAAAAGGGGCATTTTCAGCCCGAAGTATGAAATTTGAACACACTCTAAAGAACAGAATGAGCAAAAGGTTCGCAGAAACAGGCCTTACGGGCTCAGAAAGTGCTCCACCAACCCTTCCCATTCTTCCTTCAGCGAATGGCCCGGCACGCTGCGCCCGGCGCGACGGTACCAGTAGTTAGCGTTCCAGGTATCGCCCTCAACCCGGTGCAGATAGGCGTGCACCCAGGCGCCGTCGGAGCCGGGCACATCCTGGGCAATGTTGTGGGCGCCGTGCCAATCCTCCTTGCCCGCGTGCCAGAGGGCAAGGAGCAAAGGCGCCAGCCCGGCCGGAGGGGTGGATTGTTGCAGCGATTGCACGAAGGCTTCGATGGTCATAATGGGGCTAAGATAAGATTTTCCAGATTTTCAAAATCTGGAAAATCTGGAAAATCTTATCAATACGTAAAATTCAAGCCCAAACTCACCACATTCGCCTTCAGGCTGGGCGTTCTCTCGTAGTGCGCATAACGGAGGTCAAAGCCACGGAGCAGCAGTACGTCCCGCTTCTTTCCCATCGGAAACTTGATCCGCGCCAGCCCGTTGACCGGTGCGTAGCGGACGCCCATTCCGTAGGTGTGGCTGTCCAGCTCCGCCAGGTCGTAGTCGGAGGTATAAAACTCATCATTGAGGCTGTGCTCTTTGTAGGGCAGGAAGTAATCGGCCGCTGTTTGGGTGTGGTAGCGGTAGAACGGATACACCGAAAAGAAACGGTTGATCTTTATCGGCAGCTCCAGGCTGGCGGTCTGGGCCTGTATGCCCCAGCTATCCCAATAGTAACGGTAGTAAAGGCGGGCGACCAGAAAGTCGGCGACATAGTAGTTCAGCCGCAGCCCTACCGGCAACTTGAGGCGGTTATCGGGCAGCTTTTCTACCTTAGCCGCCGCCTGCTCCTGAAAGTACACCCGGTGGAAAGGAGTAGAAAGCAGCCCTGTCATGTAGATGCCGTCCAGCGAGAGGCTGGCCTGCAGCTTGCGGTTGATGACCTGCGAATAGGTGAGCCCCAGGTTGTAGGACCGGCGCTGGTCGGTAGGTACGAGCACGCCCTCGCGGCGCAGCTCCTCCGGATAGATGAGCTGCCAGGCATCAAAGAAAGCCTGCCCGGTGAGGTTCAGCTCTCGGTTGCCATCCTTTGAGATCAGTGCATAATGCCCACCCACCGAAAGGGAGGTATAGTCATATTCCCTCGAGCCGCCCACCTTCAGGCCGTAGCTGGTATTCTTTCCTTCAGGGGTTTTGTCAAAACCAAACGTGCCGTAAATCCGGGTATCGCTACTGGAAGCCGAGGATACATAGCGGTCGATATTATCCGTCGAAGCCGAAGAATAGGAATCAAACCCAATGTCTCCGTTGAACGTCAGCTGCTTTTTGATGGGAACTTTCACGATGAAGCGCGAAGAGAAGTCCGTCAGCTGCTCGGTGCCGATGCCACCGGTTACGGGGGAGTTGTCTCCATCCTGCTCATAGTAGCTGAATAAGATGTTGACCTCTCCGGGTTCCAGGGGCCTGATACCATTGGTATCCAGCTTTTCCAAAGCGGGCGCCTGGGCATGAGACAGCAGGGCGCAGCCTAAAAGCAGCAAAGCGAGCGCCGGTAATTTGATCAATTGCATCCGCATCCTCCTCCGACTTTGCCGCCATTGGCGCCGGCGGCGCCTTCGCGGTATGATTGAAAATTGGTTTCATAACTCTCCAGCGAGCGCGGGCTGAGCGCCATGTCCTCATCGTTGAGGTACATCTTCTGGTACTCCTTGACGGAGACGCAGGACTGGCCCAGGAAGGCGGCCAGCAGCAGGGCCAGGATTAGTGATGGTATATTTCGCATGGTGTTTTTGACTTGTTATTCATTCATATTGCAACTGCAGGTTCTTTGAACTCAGCAGCTTATTCTCTTCTGTAATGATCAGGCATTCTATACCTTTCAGCTGGTTGATCAGCGCCAGGCCTTTTTCCCTTCCGAGCACGAAGACAGAGGTGGCCAGAGCATCCGCCAATTCAGCGTCCGGACAGACAATGGTCACGCTCTTGATGCCCGTGGTGGGATAGCCCGTCCTGGGGTCGATGATGTGAGCGTAGCGCTTGCCGTCGGACATCAGAAATTTTTCATAATCCCCCGAGGTGACGACGGCCCCCTCGCCGATGGGTAGCCAGGCGATGGCCTTCATCTTGTCGTCCGGGTCGGCGATGGCAATACCCCAATCCCGGCCGTCTTCCTGTTTGCCCCAGCAGATGAGGTCGCCGGAGGCATTGACCAGGCCGTTGCTGATGCCCATATCCTGCATCACTGCCCTGGCGCGGTTGGCGGCATAGCCCTTGCCGATCGCGCCGAAACCGATGCGCATACCTGGTTCTTTGAGGAAAACCGTATGCTTATCGGGGTTCAGGACGATGTTGCGGTAGTTGATCTTAGCTACCGAGCGGGCGACCTCTTCCGACGGGGGCAGCGTCGTTTCTGAACCGTTGAACTGGTAAAGCTTCTCAATAGCCGCAAAGGAAATGTCAAAAGCGCCGTCGGTAATGCCCGACACCTTGAGGCTGCGGCGGATGAGTTGGTACAGCTCATCATCCACCTCCACCGGCTGTATCCCGGCATTGCGGTTGATGGCGCTGGTCTGAGAACTTTCATCCCAGGAGGAGATCAGGCGCTCGATCCGGCGGATTTCCCCGATACCTGCATCAATGGCCTTACGGGCCAGGACAGGGTTTTCGTGGATAGCGGTGATCTCGAAGCCACTGCCCATGAGCTTGATCGCCTGGTGGAAAGCCTCAGGCTGCGCAAAAGCGGCGGCGGAAAAGCACCAGAACAACATCAAAAAGCCGAGGTTTCTCATTGCGTAACCTGTGCTTTAAGATATTCGACATAATCCTGGGCGGACAGGTCGGGATTGTAGCCAAAATGGGCAATTTCCTTACCTTCCGGGCCGATAAGAACTGCGGTAGGAAACTCCCCTTTGGGATTGTATTCCTCTGCCAGGGCCTCATTGTGAGCCGTTTGCTCCGGGCTGAGCTTGTTTTTCTTGCGGGCGGGGAAGTCCAGTTCCAACAAGACCAGCGATTCCCTGGCATATTCCTGAAAAACAGGGTTATTCCATACCTCTTGCCTCATCTGAATACAGGGGCGGCACCAGTCGGATCCGGAAAAAACCATCAAGATGGGAGCGCCTTTGTCGGCGGCGGCCTGTTTGGCTTCCTCGATGTTAAGGCGCCATTCTACCGTGGTGTCGGCTTGCTCCTGAGCAATTAATTGGACAACCGACAGGCAGGCAATAGCTGCCGTAATGAGCATTTGCTTCATTGCAGATTATTTTGTTTGGTTACAAAATTGCAATCCATAAAACAACTTCAAACAGTGAAGTCATTTATTAATCACAAATAAAATTTTGGGATCTTTGCAGGCTTTGCGGACTATTCCTGGAGGATGTTCGTCATTAATTACGGGTAACGGATAGGTTAACGTTGCCTGAGGCGAATATCTTGTATCAACTAATGAGAAATAATAGAGGCGAGACTTCCAGTTGACCGAATTCCTTTACCCTTCCTGAACTACGTAAAACGCCGCCGCCCCGGCAAAATAAGCCGCCACATCCCACCAATCGGCTGTAAAGCCGGAAGAAAAGCGGGGAAACAGGTATTCAAAAACAAAGGACAGGAAGCCCGTGATGGCCAACACCTCAAATAAAGTCAATCGCTGCCGCCCCAGGAGCCAGCGCTGCTCCAACCGGAAGCCACTCAACAGAATCTGCATGCACAGCAGAGGGTCCAGGTAGTTGTCCGCCCAGGGAATGGACAGGCCCAGCACCTTTTGGGTAAATTGGTGGGAAAGAAAGAGGAGAAGAAGAAAAGGCATCATTGTTGAAGGATTCAGGTAGCCTGATTTTTTGACATTAGCACCATCACCCTTTTACACCTAAAAAGCTACAAAACCGCCGCAAAGGCAATAGCCAGCCCGATAAGTAAAAAAGGAGATAACAAAATCATAAAAAAGATGCCGAATAACCGTAGCAGCAACTTGCACGCCATGGCCAGTATACTGTCGTCTTCGCGGATGGTAACGAAATTGTCAAAGAGATTATACGTTTGGCGGGCAGTTTGCAAGGCGTCCCTCTGCGGTTGTTTGTCATTGGGTTGTTCATTCATGGCTCGGATGATTTTAAAAAACAAATGTACCTGATTTTCAACTTTAGCACAAGTGTTCTAAATGTTGTTTATCTTTGAATCCGTGAAATTAGTCGAACAATGAAGACCAGGGAACGGATACTGGAGGCCGCTCTGCGGCAGTTTAATGAAGTGGGCACCGGCCAGGCCACGGTGCGCAGCGTAGCCGAAGAAGTGGGCATCAGCCACGGCAACCTCTGCTACCATTTTAAAAACACGGATGTCCTGATCGAAGCCCTTTACGACCGGCTCATCGAAGAACTTGAGGAGCCAGTTGGCAAGTCTCAACCGCCAAAGGCGGAACTTACAGACATCATTCAGTCAACGGAGGCAACCTTCCGCCTACTGTACAAATACCGCTTCCTGTTGCTGGATTTTGTGCGTATCATTCGCCGGGTAGGCCCCATCCGGGATAAATTCCGGGCCCTGATGCAGCTGCGGCGCCGGCAGTTTCACGCAGCCTTCCAGCAGCTCATCACCCAGGGCTGGATGCGGGAAGAATGGCTGCCTGGCCAGTACGATCACCTTATCACCAATCTGCTCATCCTGGGCGACAACTGGATTCCAAATGCAGAGATTCACTTCGACGAGAAGGGAGAAAACGTGATCCGATATTATCTCGAGGCCTTCCTTGGCGGCCTGGCGCCGTACCTGACCGAAAAGGGGCTGGAGGAATATAAACGCTTTTTGTTTCAAAATTGACTGAGTAAATGATGTCCTCCCAAAGAATAGTAAACATCCATATCTGCTTTTGCTTTCTATTAGAGAGAATATTGCCAAATCAAATCCCCACACTATGTCCTACCAGGAAGCTAAAGCAGCCAAAGTATCTGATCTTCAAAACGGCGAAATGAAACAGGCCCAAGTCGGTGATACCGACGTATTGCTCGCCAAAGTAGACGGTCAATTCTACGCCCTATACGCGAAATGCACCCACTACGGAGCGCCCCTGGCCGACGGTATCCTCCACGGCCGCCGCCTGGTCTGCCCGTGGCACCACGCCTGCTTCGACGTCAAAACCGGCCGCCACCTGGAGGCCTGCGGCATCGACGGCCTGCCCACCTACGATCTGCGTATAGAAGGCGAAGACGTCATCGTCCGGGTACCGGACGACAGCCCAGACCGGGTAACCAACATGATGGCCCGCCCCGAACCCGCTAATTCAAAAAGTTATGTCATCATCGGTGGTGGGGCGGCCGGGGCTTATGCCGCCGAAGGTATGCGCGAGGCCGGCTTCACCGGCCGCATCACCCTGATCAGCGCCGAAGCGGAAGTGCCCTACGACCGGCCCAACTGCAGCAAGGAATTCCTGCAGGACGAAGCGCCCGAAGAATGGATGCCCCTGCGGCCGGAAAGTTTTTACAAAGAACACGACATCATCCTGCTCAAAGGACATAAGGTAACCAGGGTGGGCCCAGGCAAAAAACAGATACATTTCGAAAAGGGCAACCCGCTGGCCTACGATAAACTACTGATCGCTACCGGCTCCGTACCCCGGCTATTGCCCATTCCCGGCGCCGATTCGAAGCATGTACGCACGCTGCGTTCCCTGCGCGACAGCCGGGAACTGCGCGAGCTGGGCAAAAAAGCGGACAAGGCCGTCATTATCGGCAGCTCCTTCATCGGGCTGGAAAGCGCCATGAGCCTGCAACACCTGGGGTGTGAGGTGACGGTGGTGGCGCCGGAAAAACTTCCTTTCACCCGCATCTGGGGCGATGCCGTGGGGCAACGCATCTTAAAGTGGCACGAAGCCGAGGGGGTGCAATTCCGGCTCGGCCGCACCGTGAAACACATCTACAACCAAAGCGAGGTATCTTCCGTAGAATTGGACGACGAAAGCCGGCTGGAGGCCAACCTGGTGCTGGTGGGCATTGGCGTGCAGCCCGCCACCAGCTTTCTGGAAGGCCTTACCCGGGAAAAAGACGGCGGCATCCGCGTGGATGAATACTTACACGCCGGGCAAGACATCTACGCTGCCGGCGACATAACCCACTATCCCGAAAAAGGAAAACACGTCCGGATCGAGCACTGGAAGGTAGCCTGCCAGCAGGGACGCGTCGCCGGCATGAACATGGTGGGCGCCCACTTGAAGTACCACGCCGTGCCCTTCTTCTGGTCGGCCCAGCAGGATAAGGTATTGGGCTACGCCGGCCATGTCAAAGACTACGATGAAACCATCGTGGAAGGAGATCTGGACGGCCCCTCCTTTCTGGTGCACTACATCAAAGACGGGGCCATCCGCGCCACCCTTTCGCTTTTCCGCGATAAGGAATTGTGCGCTATCCAGGAATTGATGTACGAAGGGCGTATGCCCAAGCCGGAAAAAGTAAAAAAAGGTGTAGATTGGGTGCGGATATTAAAAGAATAATCATTCAACTACCGAGATGCGCTTACCCCTCCTGATCCTGCTCTGGGCGGCCGCCCTGTCTCCTGCTTTCGCTGCTATCGTAGACACCATACAGGCCTATAGCCAGGCCATGGGCAAAAACGTCAGCAATGTTGTCATCCGCCCTGAACCGGAAGGAGACCGCGCACTGCCCGTCCTCTACCTTCTGCACGGCGCCTACGGCAGCCACACCAACTGGATATCCAGAGTGCCGGAGCTCCGGGAATATGCCGATCGCTACCAGTTCATCATCGTCTGCCCGGACGGCGACACCACCAGCTGGTACTTTGACAGCCCGGTAGATTCTGCTTTTCGCTATGAAACCTACCTCAGCCGGGAGCTGGTATCCTGGGTTGACAGTGCCTACCTAACCATCGCCGGCCGGGAAGGGCGCGCCATTACCGGCCTGAGCATGGGCGGCCACGGCGCTTTCTACCTGGCCTTTCGCCACCCCGATATCTGGGGCGCCGCCGGCAGCATGAGCGGCGGGCTGGATTTTCGCCCCTTCCCGGATAACTGGAGCCTCTCCCAACGCCTGGGCGCCTATGCCACCCATCGCCGCAACTGGGAAGACAACTCGGTAATCAATATGCTGCACCTGCTTAACAAAAAGAACCCGCTGGCCCTGATCTTCGACTGCGGCAAAGACGACTTTTTTCTCGACGTTAACCGCGCTGTAAAACGCGAAATGGATTACCGCAACATCCCACACACCTATATTGAGCGCCCCGGCAGCCACAACTGGGATTACTGGCGGGAGGCGGTGCAGTATCAGTTGCTGTTCTTTGATATGTATTTTACAGAGTACTAAGAGCATGTTTGGAGGTGGTCGTTTGGGCTGCAAATGACCGCTTCTGGAACCTCACCTCGCCATTTTTTCGCCCCATAGCACCACTATGAAGCTCAAAAATAGTTTTGCGAGAACCCAAAATCGACCATTTTCGCTTCCAAAGCACCACCTCCAAACATGCTCTAAGGCGCCAGCCTTTCCATCCCCCATTCTCCCCCCTCCTGCAACGAATATAGAAAGCGGTCGTGCAGCCGGTTAGGGCGGCCCTGCCAGAACTCGAAGCTGAGGGGCGTTACGCGAAACCCGCCCCAAAAAGAAGGCAGGGGCACCTCCTGGTTCTGGAACTTGCGCTTCATCTCATCAAATTTGGCCAGCAGCAGCTGCCGGGAACCCACCACGGAGCTCTGGTTGGACACCCAGGCGCCGATCCGGCTTCCTAAGGGGCGGCTCATGAAATACTTCAGCGATTCGCCGGTGGAAACCCGTTCCGTACTTCCGGTAATATGCACCTGCCGCTCCAGCTCCGGCCAATAAAACAACAGGGACACTTGGGGGTTGCCCGCGATCTCTTTTGCTTTCCGGCTCTCGTAATTGGTAAAAAACACCAGCCCTTTCTCATCGAAATACTTCAGCAGGACGGTGCGCTGCGAGGGCTGCCCGTTCGGCGCTACTGTAGCCAGGCTCATGGCGTTCGGCGTGGCGGCTTCGCTGTTGAGCGCCTGCTGGAACCAGCGCTCAAACTGCTGGAAAGGGTCATCATCGAGGCTCTCCCGCGAAAGGCCGTCGCGGGTGTATTCGTCACGTATAGCGGCAAGGTCCATTTGATGTAATGGTTGGTTCAGGTTCAAACCTAACACAATTGTGGAGGATAGGCAAGAAAAAAGAGGCATGGATTAGATGGAAGCCGCCTGCCCTAAGGGGCCTCTTCCCCAGGAAAGGCAGCGCTTCATTGCAGGCGGTGCGTTCCATTCAACCGTGAAGATCAATTGGCTGCGGTAATCTTCTCATCGCCCAGCGGCCGCAGTTCAGCATCCGGATAAAGCAGAGCTTTGTCGAAATTGTCGGTTACTATTCAGCATGGGGTCTGAAATACGCCTGACGCAAAATTTTGTAGACTTTTTCCCGCTGGAACCCCTTCTCATTCCCCTTGGAAGGGGAAGGGCGGCTTACAAAATTTTGCTTGAGGGGTCAAATCACCACGATGCTGAATAGTTACAATTGTCGAATCTAAATTCCTTTACAGTAAGGTTTTCCAGATTTTGGAAATCTGGAAAATCCGGAACTTGCGGATGTGTAAAGAAAACCATATTTTTGTGCATAAAAATGCGCACCAATATCGAAATAGATGACCATCTGATGGAGCAAGCCCTTCAATTGAGTCAGCTCAATACCAAGAAAGAAGTAGTGCATCAGGCGTTGGATCATTATGTGAAGCGGCTCAGGCGCCTGAAAATACTATCTCTGCAAGGCCAGGTGAAATGGGAAGGCGACCTTACTGAAATGAGGCTTAGCTGATGGAAGGCGGAATATTGGTGGACACTTCTGTGTGGGTTCCATTTTTCAATGGAGTGGAAAGCCCTCAGGTGGCCTACTTGAAGCAGGGCATTCTGGAAGACCAGCCCTTGTTCTTATGCCCAATCATCATTCAGGAAATTTTACAAGGTATTCGATCTGACAAAGACTACGAAAACGTCAAAGATAGCCTGCTCGCTTTCCCAATTCCGGACTGGAATTCTACTGAAGCAGCGATCGAAGCGGCACAGTTATATCGGAGTCTCAGAAAAAAAGGCATTACGATCCGCAAATCGAACGATTGTCTTATTGCCGCCTTTGCTCAACGGTTCAGCCTGTCTGTCCTTCATGAAGATCGCGATTTTTCTATCATGGCTGAGCAGAGTGTTATTCGGGTAGTTGAGTTTAAGTAACAAGTCTCTTACGATTAATTGGCTTTCCCCCTACTCAAAGCACCATCCTAAACATACGGACCAGCTCCTGTTCGAAAGTGGTATACCGGTCATCCGCCTCAAAGAGTTTTTTCACATCGTCCAGCAGGCGTTGGCGGCTGGCTTCGTCAGACATATACTTATCGTGGTAGGTACGTAAAATGTCGATGCACTTAATATCGGAGCACTCGCTGAAAACAGCTTTCATCTTTTGGTAGGTAGCTTCATCGGCCTGCTGGCGGATGATGGCTTCGTCTTCCGGCTCTACATCTGTATTGACCGAAGCGGCATAAAGCATGGCGAAGGTGGAGAATTCCTCGTAGGTCCAGTCTGTTTGCATGTTCTTTGTCTTGTTTGCGAACCGGAAATTTACGATTTAATGTATAAAAATGCGCTGTCTGGGAAAAAAGAAGGCCCCATGATTGTCTAATCAGGTAATTTGTAGGAAAGGGTGATTTTCGTTCACTGCCCGCAACCGGTCTTTTTTGAACGAAATTTCCACTTGAAAACACTTGATATGAGAAAATACCTGTTGCTGCTACCAATCCTGTTCGCCGCCGCCGTCGCGTCCGCACAAGAGTATCCTATTATGGGTATGGTGCAAGACGCCAGAGACGAATCGCCTCTGGTGGGCGCCCACATCAGCCTTACCAGCCAGCCGGACGGCGCCAGCCAGGCGGTGGTAAGCGACGAGACGGGGCGCTTCCGCCTGATGGCAAAACCGGGCGCCTATGAGTTGGCCGTGACCTTCCTGGGCTTCCATACCTACACTCAGGGGGTGGTAGTGGAAAACGGGCCGGTGCGCGCCGGCCGCATCGCCCTGGAAGACGAGGCCCTCAACCTGGAAGAAGCGGTCGTGAAAGAGAAACTACCCACGGCGACGATGAAGGGAGACACCACCCAATTCAATGCCGGGGCTTACAAGGTCAACCCCGACGCCAGCGCCGAGAACCTGATCAAGAAGATGCCGGGCGTAGTGGTGCAGGGAGGGCAGGTCCAGGCCCAGGGCGAGAACGTGCAGGAGGTACTGGTCGACGGCAAGCCGTTTTTCGGCAACGACCCCATGGCGGCCCTGCGCAACCTGCCGGCCGAAGTGATCGATAAAATTCAGGTCTTTGACCGGCAGAGCGACCAGGCACAGTTTACCGGCGTGGATGACGGGCAGACGACCAAGACCATCAACATCATCACCAAGCCGGGGATGCGCAGCGGGCAGTTTGGTAAAGTATACGGCGGCTATGGCCCCGACGGCCAGTACCAGGCCGGGGGCAACGCCAACCTCTTCAAGGGCGACAGCCGCCTGTCGGTTATCGGGCAATCCAACAATATCAACCAGCAAAACTTTTCCACCGAAGACCTGCTCGGCGTGGTGGGCGCCCAGCAGAGTGGGCGCGGCGGGCCTGGCGGCGGCAGAAGAGGGGGCGGGCGACGGGGCGGCGGCGGTTCGGACGTCAACGACTTCCTGGTGGGAGAGCAGAATGGCATTTCTACTACCCACGCCTTTGGCCTCAACTATACAGACAAGTGGGGAGAGAAAGCAGATGTCTCCGGCAGCTACTTCTTCAACCGCACTGACAACGATGCGCTGACTAAACTGTACCGCGATTACGTCAACAATTCCGACTTCGAGCAAATCTACGATGAAGACAGCCGGACGGCGGCCACCAACACCAACCACCGGTTCAACCTGCGCATGGATTATAAGATCGATTCCAGCAACTCCCTGCTGATCGTTCCGCGCCTGGGCCTGCAGTACAACGATGGGATGGAAAACACCACGGGCATCAACCTGTTCGGAGGAGAGCCCACCAGTAAGGCCTACTATGAGCTGTCGCCCAACCTGAAGGGACTCAACTTTTCCAATATGCTGCTCTTTCGCCACCGCTTCGAAAAACGCGGACGCACGTTCTCCCTTAACCTGAACACCGGTTACAATAAAAATACCGGAAAACGCTACCTGCTTTCGGAAAATACCTTCTTTGAAGATGTCACGCTGTCCGATACGCTGGACCAGTTCTCGGACCTGTTCACAAATGGCTGGGAGGCAGAAGCCCGGGCGTCCTATACCGAGCCCATGGGAAAACAGGGTATAGTGCAATTTGACTACGAAGCTTCCTATCAAAAAGGCGATTCCGAACAGGAGACTTTCGGCCTGGAGAAAAGCAGCCAGGAATACCGCCTGTTCAATCCGGTTTTGTCTAACACGTTTAGCAGCAACTACCTGGCGCAACGCGCTGGATTGGGTTACAGGCTACGAGGCGAGAAAGCCATGTTGTTTGCCAATCTGCGCTACCAGTGGGCGCAACTGGAAGGCGATCAGGTTTTCCCGGTGGCCGATCAGCTGAGCCGCAACTTCTACAACCTGGTGCCGGGGGCCTTCTTCCGCTACCAGTTCTCCAAGCAGGAAAACCTGCGGGTAGGCTACCGGGCCAGCACCAATCCGCCTTCCATCAGCCAGTTGCAGGAGGCCATCGACAACAGCAATCCCTTACAGATCAGAGTGGGCAACCCGGAGCTAAACCAGAATTACCAGCACCGCCTCTTTGCCCGTTACTCCCTGACCAATACCGAGAAGTCGACCGTATTTTACGCGATGCTGTCTGGCCAGTATTCCGACAATTACATCGCCAACCATACTTTCACTGCGGCCCAAGACACCACCATCGCCGAGGGCGTCATCTTACAGCAGGGCGCTCAGCTCATCCGGCCGGTCAACCTCGACGGCTACCGCAACGTACGCAGTTTTATCACGTACGGCTTGCCCGTGCCGCTACTGCGCTCCAACCTCAACATCAACCTGTCGGCCGACTATACCCGCCAGCCGGGCCAGGTCAACGGCGAGCTGAACTACGCCAACAATACTACCTTCGGCGCCGGCCTGGTGCTCAGCAGCAACATCAGCGAACGGGTCGATTTCACCCTCTCTTCCCGTTCCAGCTTCAGCACCGCGGAGAACAGCCTCTCCACCCGCCTCAACACCCAATACTTCAGCCAGAACAGCAGCCTGCTGATCAACCTGATCATCGCCGACGGCTTCGTATTCCGAACCACTCTCGACCACCAGCTCTACAGCGGCCTTTCCGAGGGTTTCGACCAAAACTACTGGTTGTGGAATATGGGCGTGGCCAAGAAACTATTCAAAAACCAACGTGGTGAGGTCCAGCTTTCGGTATTCGACCTGCTGAAACAGAATACCAGCATCCAGCGAAATATCACGGAGGCATACATCGAAGATGTTCAGACCGAAGTACTGCAGCAGTATGCGATGCTGACCTTCACCTACCAGATCCGGAATTTCGGGAGCGCGCCGGAGCGGCAGGGGAATGAGGAACGGAGAGATTGGAGGGATTAGAGTATCAGTGTATCAGTGTTTTAGGGCCGGAGGAATATGTGAATTCAAAAAACATGTAACTATTTAGGTCTACCTCCATCCGGCTTTTTCGCCCTTTGTTTGCCCCAACCCTAAAGGGTGCAAAGGGCGAAAATGCCTGGACCCCCTTTAGGGTTGGGGCAAATCCAGGCATTTTCGACCGGTGAGTTAAATAGTTACAATAATAAATTGTTAAACCAAAATTATCAAATTATGACAACCAATCAATGGAAGCAGGGGCTGTTGGCCCTCGTTTTGATCTTTGCCGCGATGACGGCTACTATGGCGCAGGGACAAGGACGGCAGATGCCTTCACCCGAACAACGCGCCGCCAAGAGTACCGAATGGATGACCAGTGAGTTGTCCCTCGATGAGGGCCAGGCAGAGCAAGTGCAGGCCATCAACTTAAAGTATGCCGAAAAAGTACAGGCCCTTCGAGGCGACCACGAGGCGATGCAACAAATGAAAGAGCAAAAAAATGCAGAGCTGAAGGGGGTGCTGACGGAAAATCAGTATACGCTCTACCTGGAGAAAGCCAAGGAACGTGGCCGTAAAGGCAAGGGACAAGGCCGCGGCGCCGGACGGAAGGGCCGAAGCCGGAACTGATAAGTAAGTAGTCGGACCGTTTTAAATATCACTTTTATATCCATCAATAAATCCGAAAAGCAATAGTTGTTTTTCGGATTTTTTTGTACTTCTGTAAAGATGTACATGGGGCTCAAAATGTTTTTGGCAAATTGTTCTACTTGTGACCTAAGTACACTGTAAATTAAGTTCTTTCGTGTTTTGGGATGGGGATTTTTATGGAAGACAACCTGCCTGATCGCCGCAAGGCAGGCAGGGATCGGCATCAAATGGGGAAGTTATTCTTCGCCGGGCCCTAAGGTTACTATCGCTCCACGTTGCAAGTTCAACAAGTATAGGTGTCAAAGCCAATCCCTTATCTGTTAGAAGATAGAGATTGGCCTTTTTATTATCCGGTCGTTTTGTCTTAATGATGATTCCCACATCCTCCAGAAGTTTGAGTTTGGCCGAAAGCATTTTGGTAGCAATGGCTTCTTCACTTTCCGTAAAGTCTTTAAAGGTTTCCTTGCCCTCGATTAGCATTTGCGGCTACCATTCCAGGGTTGGACGAGTTCGCGGTTCGGTATTCGCGGTTCGCAACCGCGGCAGGCTGCTTGGGCTTACCTGCTTCTAACCGTGTCCAACCTTAGTACGACTTTTGCACCGGCAGAAGTCGCTTGGCGGGGGCAAAAGTTCATTGACAGCTTAGGATAACCAAAGGCGTTTTGGGCCCCGGCGGGCTTTAGTCCCATATAGCGAGCAGGCTGAAAGAGCATCAGGCATTAATACACTGTAAATTAAGTTCTGTACCCTTTTCGAAGGCCTTGCTCGTGGTTCGATCATCTTGATCGAACGCGCCGGGAGGCGCAAAACCCAATGAGCAGGATAACGTGCGATCAAGATGATCGCCGCACGAATCCCTGCCGGAATAACGACAAAATTTAATTTAGACTGTAATTAGCTTCAGAGCCTGTCCCGGATTCATTTCGCCGGCTTCGTATGTATTTAACAAAACTACCTGCCTGGCTGCTCCTGGCGCCGACGTAGCGCAGGGCTGATACCCGTTAGCTATTGGCATCAGCGCTGTGGGCTTCAGCACCGAAGGTGCAAGTGTCCGGACTACTACTGCTATTTAAGCAAGCTCAGTACCAGCGTAATAGCCTTGCTCTACGGTTAGGGACAAAGCGCAGCTCGCAGGCAGCCTTTTTGGCTAAGATTTGGTAAATTGCTCTAATAACGGAGCAGCAATGAAAATACTGACAGGATTTCCCAGTATCGTTAAGAAGTATGCCGCTTTCTATGAGCCATGTTTTAGCCCGGAAGGCTTTGAGCACTTTAAAAAGCCTTGTCCGGTTTTATTGTTAGTGAAAACAAAACCTTGAAGCCATTAACCGCTTGTTCGTCACCAAGCCACGGAACCAGAGTAGCTTTAACCGTTTTTTCAACCGGCAAAACTTTGATATAGAGCAAATCCATGAGCGGCGCCTTACCATGTTGCAGCAAAACGAACATACGCGCTTCAAGCCCCGTACCAGAAGCCGGGCGGGCAGCCTTACTATTGACAATACTTTTTGTTGAAGCATCATTACCAATGCTTTGACCAGATTTACAATTTGTACGACTCTACCGACAAGCGTTATTGCTGGGCACATGACTTGGTCACCCTTCACTACAATGACGAGCAAACGGATTATCCGGTTTATTATCAACTGTGGGATCCGCCGGATTGGGAAGCAGTGGCTCTTTTCTTGATGGAAAAAAGGCTTTACCGTCAATAAAGACAAATGGGACAATAGAACACAAGAGCCTCAGAAATGGCTTAACTATATTAGAACTCGCTATAAGTTAGGCTGTAAAAACATCCTACTTTATAGAGGTTTATAAAACCAAAATCCACATCGCCGAGGGGTTGCTACGCAAATTTTGCCGGCATTACCCCGCTGTGGACTATCCGGTGGTTTTGGATTCGGGTTTTACCTCCGCATACTTTTGTAAGGTTATTGCCCAGGATTTAAAGCGAGATTACATTGGCAACTTGAGAAGCGATCAAAACATCATCCTACTTGGGAATCAAACTATGTCGTTAGGACAGTTCGCAGATCAACTCAAAGCGGAGCATTTTAACCCGGGCACAAAGCCCGTTTTTTTCAAAAGGTAGGCTATACTTATCGAGGCAAAAAGAAGCATTATTATTATGCCTTTTGCCAATCACCGCATCCAAAATTTTGAAAACAAACAAAGGCTGGTTATTGCTTTTTCCCAAAAGGAACTGGTAAGCACTCCATATTTTGTGATCACCAATCGCTTGAATTGGTATCCTAGTGGCATCCCCAGGCTTCGCCGCCAGAGTGGCCCGTCGAGACGTATATCATCAAGAGGGCAAAGCCGAGGGCTTGGACAAGTATGAGGTTCGAAACTTTGATACCATACAATCCTATATAGCCTTTGTTGTCGTAACCTATTCGATACTACAATGTGCAAGCTACGACGATGGCCTTTTGTCCAGTATTCGACAGCGGCTCCAAACGGAGACGGACGGCACGCTGCCTTTTCTCAGAAGGCTGATGCAAGCCGAAGGATTAGTGGCATTGGTTGAATTTGTTTTTTGCAAATGCAAAGGGAGCTTCCTTGAACAAACCCTTGAGCCCTTAATCCAATGCTTCACTCATGCTTAGGCGCGAGGCTTAATTCTTTGTCCGCCCTCTGCAGCTGGTTAAAACCTTAGCCAAACCTTACAGATGGGCAGATTCGCTGGGCCACACTCAGGATTACCCACAGCAATAGCTCGTGAGTAAAGCGGATTTGGTTATCCTAAATTGTCAAAAAAGAACTTGAGGTAGTACGCGCCCCAGCGATTGATTTTGTGCCGAAACCTGGAGCGCCTGGCCCAGAAAATGAAATTTCCTGCCGGTGCAAAAGTCGTACTTAGACGGGTAGCCGCATTTGCTTTACGATCACCAATATCCACTTATCGCCTAAAATGTCAAGGGCTGAAGTAAACGGGCAATTACAGCTGAAATCCTGTGGCATATGTTAAGGCTCTATTAAATATTGCTTGCAAAATGAAACTTATTTTCAAAATAACTTGCATTTTGAAAGTTATTTTGTAATTTTGCTTGCGAAACAAAAGTGATAATCAATTATCAAAGGACAACCTCAATGAAAAAAGTAATCAGCGTATTTGTGCTATTAGGTATTCTCGCTTCCTGTAGCATAAATCAAAACAAATCAACAAGCGAGCCTAATCAATCAAAAACTTCTACAATGAGTGAAAAAGAAACCGTAGGTACTTTTTTAGGCGCCGTAATGAAAAATGACCCTGCCACGATGCGGGAAATCGCCAATACCGATTACATTCAGCACAATCCATTTATTCCCACAGGGCTGGAGCCTTTTATCCAAATGCTACCTGTTTTACAAGAGAACGGAACGACTGCCGAGAACATCCGGATGTTCCAGGATGGTAATTATGTCTTTATGCACAATATTTGGCGGAATGCCAAGCCATTTGGTGCGGATGAAATGGTATCATTTGATATTATCCGATTAGACGATAACGGCAAAGTAGCCGAGCATTGGGATGCGATGACTCCTTTGGTGAAA
This sequence comes from Lewinellaceae bacterium, assembly GCA_020636095.1. GTDB lineage: Bacteria > Bacteroidota > Bacteroidia > Chitinophagales > Saprospiraceae > JACJXW01. The sequence continues at coordinate 1,645,064 of JACJYN010000003.1, read as the reverse complement.
GAAACGGCAAGCGGAAGGACGCAGACTAATGGCCCGACAACCGCAACAGACTTGGATAAGACTGAGGAAAATAAAGCATTAGCGAAAGCTATGGTGGAAGATATTCTAATGGGTAAAAATCCCAATAAGATTACCGAATACATCAGTTCAGAACAATACGGCCAGCATAATCCCGGCATAAAAGATGGACTGGCTGGCATTGTAGAAGCTGTTGAGTACCTCACATCAAAAAACAATATGTTCAAATACACCAAAATCCATAAAGTACTCGGTGAAGGTAACTTTGTATTGACCGTAAGCGAGGGCGAATGGAGTGGTAAGAAGCAGGCCTTCTACGATTTGCTACGCTTTGAAAATGGTAAAGCCGTGGAGCATTGGGATGTGATTCAACCTATCCCAGGCGAAGGTTTGGCGAATGACAATGGAATGTTTGGGTTTTAACAACTGAAAAATTGCTAATAATGAAAAATATAATCATCACGGGTAGTAGTAGCGGGTTCGGCTTAAAAGCTGCCAAAGATTTTGCCGATAGATGAAATTAACGATTTGACCCAACCTATTCAAGATAGAGTTCTCAAAGAAATGCAGTTGGAAGAGGTACTTGGCGGTGCTTCTGCCTAATCGTTAAGCATTCAATTAATTTTATAAAATCACAAGGGTTTCGGTACTTGTGATTTTTTTGGATTGTGGTTTTTCAAATTGGCTCCATGTAAGCAAACCACACAGCCTGCCCCGCAGTATTGCGGGAGGCGTTCCTGGTGACGGAAAGCCTGAGGCCTTCGCCAAGGCTATGGCCTTCGGGGAAAGTAAGTGGGACTGCAAAAGTCGGATCGGAATGCCCCCTTCGACAAGCTCAGGGCACGCAGGAACTGCATAAGAGGCAGTTGGGGAGGCCGAGGTGGCACAACCTACCGAAGGCTGAGCTTATATCACGATCCCAGAGATGTAGATGCAGGCAGATTCGAAAGAAAGAGTCCCGCTTTTTGCTAAAAAGCGGGATTACCCGGGGAGGCCTCCCTAAGGATTCATACCTGGAATAGAGAAGTCAGCAGAAGCCGTAGTAGCGGAGCCAAGCCACGTTCCAAATGACTGGCCATGTTGCCGGCAGCGGAGCGTGAGAGGGCTGCGGTGGGCTTATGGCTCACCGTTCCTTACTCGATTAATGCCAGGCTTCTCTATTCATTTTGAATTTTAGCTAAATATTCTCTTGGTGTCAAAATTGACACTTCACTTTCTTTGTAATCTTTGGTATTCCTTGTAATTATTATTTCATGTCCCGATTCCTCCGCGCAATAATTTTGAAATCGTAACCGGTTTTGTGGTTTTCCGGTAGTGCGGCCGTGGGATGCCTGCGGAGGCCGTTCTGTTTTTGTTGAAGGCCTGTAGTAAGCCAACCGCAGCACCACAACACCTAAAAATTACCCTAAATCTCCAATGGCGCCAACCACCCTTCCGCCTCGAACAACTCGGTGACGTCCCGCCTGAAGCGGGGCCAGTCGAAGTCTTTGATCTTTTGCCGGGGGGATTCATCGATTGCGCGGAGGAAGAGGCGGGCGACGAGTTGCAGGAAGGAAGTTTCATTAGCCTCAGCAACAGCATCATAGTTCAGCTTGAGGTTGATCACCAGTTCTTTATATTTTTTGAAATATTTTATATACTCCTCGTGCCGTTTGTTGGATGGCAGAACAGCTACCGATACAAATCGAATTACCGAAATAGCAGAACCATATTCTTCCAAGTGAATATGTTGTTGCAGAAAGCGTTCAATTTTTGTAACCCAATCTGCTTTACCGCCTACCTCCTTCCAAAAAACAGTGCCAAATGCGATGGGAGGCCACTCTGTACTATTCATATCATCTATCTATTTTATTGCCTGGCGGGCGTTTAAGGGGGCTTGACCGCCGAAGGTTTTCAGGTAGTAAAGCGTAATTATATATTTTTATTTTTTCATGCTTGTAACATTCAATTGTGGGCCCTTCGTATTAAATTTCGTATTTTAGTCCAAATATCGGAGGGCCTTGCGGATAACGACCTTTTTCTTTTTGAGTCGTCACTCCATATTTCCACACCTCCTCGTAATTTAAGAATATTTTTTCTTTATCGAAACAGTTATAGCAAGGATAGTTCCCTGGTACCCTGGCAAAAAGCACATACTGCTCCGCACTATCCAACTCCTCTAACTCCCGCTCCAGCTTCGCTTTCCGCCACGGGGCCAGCTCCGGCTTGCCGTCTTTCCAGACGATAAAATCCTTGGGCCCCATGATGATCCAAAGGGCGAAGGCCACCAGCAATACCCTGACAATGGACTTCCAGCCCGGGGGAGGGGAAAGAGGCTGCGTTTCTACTTCTGGTTTTCCAACTTGTTTGACCATAGACAAAATACTTTTTGGGATGCACACAGGCGTGTACATCCAGGTATTTCTCAGGCAATAAATGGGAAACCTCGCCCTGAAAGAACAGCAGGACAGGCCTTAGCAAGTTGGGTTATGCCATAAACAGGTGTAAATATAGTTACAAAATCAAGAAAAAGCGAATGTAACATCAAGTTAAACTTGATTTAAAAGGTAAGATTCCTAAAACCTCAACTATTTAAAACATCCGCCGCCGCCCGCAACTTTTCCAAATACAACTCCACAAACTCCTCCAGCCGCTTGCGGCGGTACTGCATCACCCAGCGGGGGTGCGGCAGCGGCAATACCTGCTTGAAAAAGCCGTGTTCTTCGTTGAGCTTTTCGAAGTATTTCATGTTTTTGCCCTGGCCCATACAGAGAGCCACCTGGCTACTCACCCCCAGACTGATCTGGGCGCGGATGTTATCGATGATGTGGGGCTCCACGGCCCGCTCCAGCTTTTTGTCGTCGTAGTAGTTGTAGTTCTTGCCGTCTTTGGTGAAACCCAGGGGGCAGAGAGAGGTGATGTAGAAGCGGCGGTAGAAAGCCTCGGGGCCTCCCCAGGCGTTGACGATGCGGTAGACAAAATCGGAGGACAATTCCGGCTTTTTTTTAAAATCGTTATCGATACCACACTCCGTTTCCAGGCGGATAGGGTCGGTAAAGGGCACCCCGGTGATGCCCGCGCCGAAGCGCCCCGGATTGATGCCGAAGATGGCCACCCGGGGGCGCTCATCGCTATAGTATTGGTGGTAGAAAGCTTCCATCGCCCGCCAGGTTTCCTCCCCGTCGTAGGGGTAGAGGAGCTCTACCTGAGGGGGCAGTTTCCAGTCGGGTTGCAGGTTTCGGTTAAACTCGAGGACGCGCTGGGCGAAGGACATAAAACGAGGGTTTTCTTTTTTGGAAAAAACACCCTCGAAGATAATGGTATTTCTGGGTATGTTCGGAGTTCGGAGGTTCGGAGTTCGCAGTTCGGAGTTCGGAGTTCGGAGGTTCGCAGTTCGCAGTTCGGAGGTTCGCAGTTCGCAGTTCGCAGTTCGCAGTTCGCAGTTCGGAGTTCGGAGGTTCGCAGTTCGGAGGTTCGGAGGTTCGCAGGTTCGCAGTTCGGTGTTCGGTGTTCGGAGGTTCGCAGTTCGGAGGTTCGCAGTTCGGAGGTTCGGAGGTTCGCAGTTCGGAGTTCGCAGGTTCGCAGTTCGGAGTTCGCAGGTTCGCAGGTTCGCAGAGCGTCCCGCCGAATGCCGAACACCACAGTCCCCAGAGCGAACCGCCGAATGCCGAACCGCCGAATTCCGAACACCACAGTCCCCAGAGCGAACCGCCGAATGCCGAACACCGCAGTCCCCAGAGCGAACCGCCGAATGCCAAACGCCGCAGCCGTCCCGCCCCAAACGGCTACCCTGAAAAGACACCAAAAATCAAACTATCCCGCCAGGATATAGGAAAGTTCAACCTCAAGCCCTCTCGCAAGGCCGGTTGAACTTTCCAACCTGAAAAACACTATCTTTTCATCCTTTTCAACTGCGTCTTCGCTTCTTCCACAACCTTTTGCTGGTCCATTATCTTTTTCTGCATATCGCCAACGGCCTGGTCCATACCCGCTACTTTCTGCCGGGCATCCTCGAGTTCCTTCATCAGTTTTTCCACCTCTTTGGCGGCATTCTGCTGGTCATTTTCAAGGCCTTTCAGCTCTTTCTCGAGGCCCTTCAGCACAGCCTCCTCGGCTTCCAGCGCCTCTTTGGCAAAAGCCGCTTTGACCACCTGTTCAAATCCTGCCATCCATTCCCTGGCGCCGGGCATGCGGTCCGGGTGACGAGCGGAGGAGAGGTAAGCGCCGCCCAGGTCGAACCAGATGGTGAGCATGGCGCCGTTATCTGATTTACGGGCTACTTTGGAGTAGATGTCAATGGTATTGCTGCTGATCTTGTCAACCTGTGCGTTATCGGCAAAGTATTCGTTGGCCTTCTTGTCGAGCTTTGGCTTTTTGGCTTTAAAATCCTTTTGGTAGCCTACCCACAGGTCGGCAATGGTTTCGGCATCACCGATTTTGAAGTCGATGGTGAAGCTGTTTTGCTCGCCCTGGCTCATAGGCTTCACCGCTTCGGCATAATTCTGAGCCAAAAGGGCGGTGGCGGAAGCGATCAATAAAAAGAGAACGAGGATATTTTTCATGGCTTTGTAATTTTGGTCCGCAATATAGACGGGCCATAAAAAAAAGGCCACAAAAGGAGCGCCGCCAGCCGAAACATTAAGGGCAACCCTCCGGCAAGCCCGAGATCCACTCCCTTACCATTCCATTCCTAACATAGATGAAGTTCTCCCATTTTCCTGTGCGTTTCACCAGCAGGTGGGTTTTGGCCATGTCGCAGTTAAGGGGTTTGGAAATAAATAGGCTACTCAAAATGGCGCAGTTATTTTTTCGCTGGGCTAGTGCCTCGCGCACTAAATAGCGGGGGAATATCGCGGGCTCTTTCCCCACCATACCTGCTCGGCCGTGGCCTCACGGGCAGGCAGGCTGCGTTGCTCCTCAGTCACGTAGCCCCGCTATGTTTCTTCCTCGCGCCTTGTCTGGCGGGAAAATAACCTCGCGCTATTCTCCCCTTATTTAATGCCCGAGGCACTAGTGCGCTAGGCGCGAAGAGTGAGTATCCGTACGGACGTGAATGATGAGCAACGACGCCCAGCGGAAAAAGAACAAGTTAGATGGGTAGGTTATTTTTTCGAAACCCCTAAAGATAAAAGAAGTTTTTGACCAGCACGTAGTTGTTGGAGAACTCAATCACGCCTTCCTCGTTAAGAGCAGGCTCGCCATGAGTATGAAAACAAGAATTCTTGATTTCATACCTTGGGCAGGCTAAGCGTATTTCCGGGCATAAGTTACAAAATTGAGGAGGACTGAAAACCAGAGAGGCGCCCGCAATTTTCTATTAACGGCCGCCTCTCGGTCAATCATCTTAAACAGCATTTTACAGTTGGATTTCTCTTTAGGTTGACAGACTACTAGTTCCCCCGTTAGCTATTTCATGACAATAGCGGCCATAAAACAGGCCAGGCAGAGAACCGATAACCTCCCTAAGAGCAAGAGGTTTACCCCATGGCCCAATTCGGGTTACCTCATAATCACCAGGCGTTTGGAAAACAACTCCTGGCCACTGACAATCTGCAAGGAATAAACCCCGGGTGTCAGTTGGCTGGTGGACAGCTCCATCCAGTTGCCCTGAAGCCTTTGGCTCAAAACCAACTTGCCGTTACCGTTCCATACATTTAACTGGCTTGCTTCATTAATATCCAGCCCAGGTACCGCCAAAGTGAGCACTTGCCCGGCCTGAATAGGATTTGGAAATACCTGAATACCTTCATCGTGGAAAGTGGCTACTTCGGGCAAGCTCTCCCGAAAATCCACTTCTTCATTTATCGGGCTATCATCAGTGGCTGAAAGCTTAGAAGCCTGGCTTGCAATATTGGGATTGGGATTGCCGGGGCGGGGGATATTGTCGCTTTCAATAGTTATAGGCTTCCCGATAGAAAAGGATACCCCACAGTTGGTGGAACCTACTGCCCGCAGAGTAACCTGTAGCACTTGCCCGTTAAAAGGCGGAGAAAAGACTACGCTGTTATTGCTAAAAGGGGAAAGATACTGGGTATAAAATAGCGAGAAGGGTTCGATAGTCCAGGTAACATTGGTAATATTCGTGTTCGGGATGTTGAAGGAATACGACCCGCCGCCCTGTATGGTTGACTGCCCATTAATGGTGATCGGTGTGGGGCTAATCGCTGAGAATGATTGGGTAACGGTGGTACCGACCTGGCTCCCACTTCTCGTTCTCACCCCAATAGAATGGGATTGGCCAAAGGTGAGGCCGGAGATCGTGAAGCTGGGGCCGGAAGAAGTGCCAACAGAAGAACCGTTTCGGAACCACTCGAAGAAAAAGTTGCTACAATTATCTGGATTGTTGACACTGGCGGTGAAAGTTGCCGAGCCGTTACTGCTGCAGGAAGTATTACTACGGGAAATGCCCGTGACCAATACGGGTACCAGGGTGCCGCTCCTTTCTTCATAACAGATGACCTCTGAAATGGGAATTTTTATCTTAAATATTCCAAGAGGGATCGTGATCTTGCGCTTCAGCTTAACTTCAACGCTGATCTTACCGACTGCTCTTGAGCTGCCGTCCCACCGGACCCTTACCGAGGACGTACTGATATCGGTGGATGGGAAAAGAGTTGCACAGTCGCCACCGCACTCGGTAGGATCCTCGGTGAAGCAAACCTCACTACCTACGGAAACAAACTGGCCCAATCCGTTATTCACCAGTATGGTTCCGCCTTCTGCCTTCCATTTGTGGGTCACACATCGATCGGGGTCAATCCCTACGCCCAGAGGTATTGGAGCAGAAATACTGAAGTTCTGCTGAGTATTTCTAGTGATGCACTCAGATAGTTCTCCCGAGAAGATACACTGGGCAACTGTACCTAAAGGAAAAAACAGACAAGCGCTAACCAGCACGACCAGCACTTTAATGGTAAATGTTTTCATAACGATTCGAAATTTAAGGTGAAAAAATGAAGAATCCGTTGCTTCTAAATCGATACCGGCCGTAAAAATTTCTGACTTCGGCGACGGAAAAATGCCAAAGTGAAGTCCCAGAAACCACTATTTACAGCCTAAAGAATGAAATTTGAATAAGCTCTTAATCCTTTCTGCTTCCAGCCTGGCATACCTCTGGCTTTCTCAAGGCGGCGATAACAGCCATATGAGAGAGGGAAGCCTGTACTATCAGATCAGTAATGATACAATGGCATTGGAATGCACAGCAATGCTATCCAAGCTGGCTGACATAATCCTAATTGCTCTGTGAAAAAGTGTTTGCTTATTTGGAGGAAACATATATGACGCATCACCTGTGGGGTGAAGCAAAAAACTAAAAGTATTTTTTTGGTAGGTATGCAGCAGGAAAAGTAGCAAGTGTGTTTATACAACCAGTAAAACAATCCAGCTCCAGTACGGTTCGCATTTTGGGCAAAAAAATCACTCTATTCTATTAAAAGCCGGGAGCATTGCCAGCAGCACTGTTACCACTTTTCCTGGAGACAGGCTATATGGCTGACTCACCCAGTACTTGAGATATCCGCCGGGCTACTAGACGGATACCCTCTTCTAAAAAATGCCTCTTGATTTTCAGTGATTTGCGAATTGCGAACACCCCCTCGGGAAATTACACGAATTCAATACGGCCAGAGCATGACTGTTATTGTTTACTTACAAATAGCCCTATCCTTTCAACCAAAACTGCAATTCAATATGGCAACAAAACAAGATTTAGACTACTCTTATAGTACCATGGACAAAATATGGCGCCTGAGCATTGGAGAGATGTCCAGTTTTACCGGCGCCAAATACGATGGCGATTTTTCACTTACCCTGGAAGAGGCACAGGAAAGAAAACACCAGTTCATTGTGGAAAATCTCAACATTGGAGCGGGGAGCAAAGTGCTGGATATGGGCTGTGGATGGGGCCCTTTCCTGGATTATCTCCGAAAAATCAAGGCAAAAGGCATTGGCCTTACCCTCTCGGAGGCGCAACATGCCGCTTGTAGAAAAAATGGCCTGGAGACTGCCATCAAAAACTGCCTTACGGTAACTCCTGAAGACTTCGGAACATTCGATGCGGTGGTTTCCATTGGTGCGTTCGAACATTTCTGTTCTATGGATGATTACAGGGCGGGCCGGCAGGATGCGATATATGAAGCCTTTTTCAAGACGGTAAGCGACCTGCTGCCGGTGGGTGGCCGGTGTTTCATTCAGACTATGGTTTTTGACGAGGGCATGATCGATATCGACCGCATTGATATCCATGCAAATAAAGATTCAAATGAGTACCTGATGGCACTGATCTGTAATGAGTTCCCCGGTTCCTGGCTCCCCTATGGCAAGGAGCATTTGATCAGGGCCGCTCAGCCCCATTTCAAGCTCGTAAATAGCCATTCCGGCAAACTCGATTATATAGAAACGATCAAGGTATGGAGGCGTCGATTGAAGAAGTTTGGCTGGAAGAAATATGCCGCTTATTTGTCTTTAGCTCCCAGCTTACTTTATGACCCCAGGATGCGCAACCGATTGGAAAACCTGAAAATCGCTCCGATCAGAGTGGCGTTCGAACGTGGTATCTGGGACCACTTTAGGCTTGTTTTTGAAAAGATATAAACCGGTATTTCCCGCCACAACCCGTATGAATGAAAAGCCGGCAATCGCCGGCATATAAAACACAATTTTGTAGCTTTACAGAAAAAATTGAGCTCACTTCCCAACTTCCTGAAAGAGCAACTACACCTCCCTTCAGAAGAAGCCAACGCATTGTTCCGGCACTGGCAGAAGCCCCGCAGCCTGAAGCGCGGCGATTTCCTCACCCGCAAAGGGCAGGTGGAGCAGCATCTTTACTACATCCTCGAAGGCACGGTGATCATTTTCTACGACATCGAAGAGAACGAGCAGGTCGTTGGCTTTGGTTATTCTGATACGCTGATCGCTTCTTTTCCCTCTTTTATCCAAAACCACCCTTCCGAATACTACATTCAAGCCATGGGGCCAACCGAACTGCTGGGCATCACCCGCACCGATTTTTATTGTCTGCTGGAGCAATACCCCCGCCTGGAAAGCACCTGGCGCCAGATGATGGAAGAGGCTCTGTTGGGGCGCATCGAGCGCGAGATCGACCTGCTGACGGTATCGCCCCGCGAACGTATACAACGCCTGCTCAACCGCAGCCCGCACATCTTCCAGCTCATCCCCCATAAGTACATCGCCTCTTATTTGAGAATGACGCCGGAGACGCTGAGTAGGAATATGAAATGATCGGGGTTAGGGGTTAGGGCAGGCCTGCGGAGCCCGGAAGAACACCCTGCGAACAGCGGACTCCGAAATCCGGAAGAACACCCTGCGAACAGCGAACAGCGAACCTGCGAACAGCAGCCTCCGGACTCCGGAAGAACACCCTGCGAACAGCGAACAGCGGACTCCGAAATCCGGGATTCAGTAAGTTCTGTGAATCTTGATCGGGATCAAGGTCTATCCATCCTTATCCTGCTAATTTTGTGTAAAAACCAGAATGATCATGGAAACGCAGAATCTCATCACCCGCTTACAATCCGATGTGCAGCAGATTATTGAAACGGTGGAAACCGAATTATTGCCTTTGGGAAAGAGCAAGCTCAATCGGAAGCAGGCCCCGGACAAATGGAGCGTTTTGGAGTGCTTCGAGCACCTCAACCGGTATAACCGCTTTTACAACCCGGAGGTGGAACAAGCGCTGGAACGGAAAGGCAAAGCCTCCGTTTTCCACCCCGGGTGGCTGGGTAATTATTTTGTCCGGACGGTCTCTCCGGAGAATGCCAAACCTATGAAGACGATGGCCCACCTCAACCCCGACGGCAGCCAGCTCGGGTTGCCTGTCCTGGAAGAGTTCATCCAACACCAGCGCCACCTGCTGGAATTGCTTACCCGAGCCAAATCCGCTAACCTGAATCACCGGGCAGTGAGGGTGGAAGTCTTCCGCTTGCTGCGGATAAAGACAGGAGATGCACTTCGCTTTCTCGTCGCCCACCAACAAAGGCACCTGCAGCAGGCATTGAGGGTGGCTGATGTGATGGCGGAGGAGAGGGTCTAGGAGCCAACCATTTAACCATCTCCCCTTCCCTCACTCCACCCTCCACAAGCTGTCGACAAAATATTTATTCTGATCAAAGAAGTGCTCTTGCACTGCAAAGCCTGCCTGTTCAGCCAGGCTTTCCAGTTCAGATAAGCTGTATTTTTTGGAGAGTTCCACATCAATAGCTTCCCAGGCTTCAAAGTGAAAGGAGCGGCTCAACGCTTTGATGAATACGTGTTGATCTTTCCGGCTGACGAGGTAACTTTTGGTTTCGCCGGTAATGGGGTTGTATGTTTCCCAGTGTTTGAAATCCTGCAGTTTGAATGTGGCGCCCAGTTCCCGGTTTATGCGACGGAGCAGGTTGAGGTTGAAGGCGGCTGTGATGCCGGCCGGGTCGTTATAGGCGTTGAGGATCACCCCCGGGTCCTTTTTCAGGTCGAAGCCGGTGAGGAGCAGGTCGCCGGGGTTTAACTCTGCGGCCACTGCCCGAAGAAAGCGCTGAGCTTGCTCCAGCGTGTAGTTGCCGATGTTAGCGCCCAGAAAAAGCACCACCTTGGGTTGGCCGGAGTGGCCTCGCAGCTCGTGCAATACCTTGAAGTAATCGCCCGGCAGGGCCTTGACTTTCAAGGCGGGTAATTCCGTCCTGAGGCTCTCTTCGAGTTCCATCAATACATTAGAAGAAATATCAATTGGCTGGTACTGAAAGTCAACGCCTCGTTCCAGAAAGTGGCGCAAGAGGACTTTGGTCTTCATCCCATCGCCGGCGCCCAGCTCGAGTAGCTGAAAGTGATCCTGCCCGATCGCCTGAAGAATTCCTTCTTTCCGGCTTTCGAATATTTCAAGCTCGCAATCGGTGAGGTAATACTCCGGCATTCGCATGATCTGCTGAAAAAGCTTGTCGCCCTGCTCGTCGTAGAAGTACTTGGAAGACAGCTTTTTGGGCGTGCCGCTCAGGCCCTGGAGGATATCCTCCGCGAAAGCGGTGAGCGTTGGGGATTGGATTTGTTGGATGCTGGCCATGGTTTTGAATGTAAGTGGTGTGTCAGTTGGTGGTGTGTCAGTGTATCAGTTGGTGGTGTGTCAGTGGGTGGTGTGTCAGTGTATCAGGAAGCAGTGTATCAGGGCAAGGACATCCAGGTGCGGGTACTGATACACTTCGGGATAGTTCAATTTTCTGTGCCTTTAAAAACCATCCTTTGATTTTCCGTGATTTGCGAATTCCGGACACGCCCTTCACTTCTCACCAATACACTATACTCACTTCGCCAACCGGATGCCCGTAAACTGCCAGCGTTCATCCGCGTGGAAGAAGTTGCGATAGGCAATGCGGATATGTGACAGGGGCGTAGCGCAGGAACCACCGCGCAACACCATTTGGTTGATCATGAATTTACCGTTGTATTCTCCCAGGTCGCCTTCAAACCTTGGGTAATTAGGGTATGGGAGATAGGCGCTGCCAGTCCATTCCCAGGTGTTGCCCAGCATCTGATAGTCATCGGCGCCTCGTGGTGCAAGGGGATGGTACCGGCCGGTTTCTACGAAATTTCCATCATCCGGAATACGCGTATACAAGTGGCGGCAGGCGGCTTCCCATTCCTGCTCGGTGGGCAGGCGCAGGCCCATCCAGCGGGCGTAGGCATCCGCCTCATAGTAGCTGATGTGGGTTACCGGCTCACGGGGATCAACCGGCTGCAGGCCGCTGAGGGTGTAGTGCCACCATTGGCCATCTTGTTCATACCAGTATAAAGGCGCTTTTACTTCCAGTCCCTGCGCCCAGGCCCAGCCTTCATCCAGCCAGTGCTCGAAATGATCGTAGCCACCCGACTTGATGAATTCAATGTATTCAGCATTGGTTACCAGCCGGTTGGCAATGGCGTATTCGTGCAGATAGGTTTTGTGTGCGCTCAGCTCATTGTCCCAGCAAAAGCCATCGCCCCGGTAGCCGATCTCGTACACGCCTTCGGGCATAGCCAGAAAGTCCAATTTTGCGGGCCCGTCTTCGAACGCCGGATAAGGCAACTTCGGATTTTCCCGGTTTTCAACCTCCCGGTAAGGCGGATGCAGGGGGTTGTGCCCCAGAATATATTTGATATCCGTCACCAGAAGTTCCTGATGCTGCTGTTCGTGTTGCAGTCCCACTTCAATTAGCCCCGCCAGCTCCTGAGGGACTTCAGTATCGTGATACTGCCCCAGCAGCCGCGCCATCTGTTCATCGACATGAGAGCGGTAAGCCAGTATTTCCCGAAGGGGAGGCCGGGTGAGGTTGCCCCGCTTATTGCGCAAAATACGCGGCCCCTGGCTCTGATAATAACTGTTGAAGCAGTAGTTCAGCCGCTCGTTGAACAGCTCATAACCATCCTGAAACTTCGCCAAAATGAAATTCTCAAAAAACCAGGTGACGTGCCCCAGGTGCCATTTCGGGGGGCTGACAAATATAACCGGCTGAGCTACAAAGTCTTCCACCTCCAAAGAGGAACAAAGATGAAGGCTTTGCTCCCGTATTTCCTGGTAGCGTTGTAAAAGGGCTCGGGATTGGGTCGTATTGGTTTGGAGTGTCATGTGTGAAAGTGTGTCAGTGTATCCGTGTGAGTAGCCGGACACAATTAATGAGGCATGAAATCTGGCTTAAACCCCTGCCCTTGAGGTCGGTATGTTAAGCAAAAAACCGGTAGCTTAAGCTTATATCCCATTTTTATAGGCATCGGGCGCCAATAGCCAACAGCTAAGCGCCAATTGCTGAATAGTAACAATTTATATTATGTTTATTTCAAGGATTTTGGAGCTCCAAGCAGTTCCAATAGCGTTTCCCGCACAATTTCGTAATCTGTCCAGGGGATTAAATGTCCGGTATTTTCCAAATAGGCCAGATTCAGGTATTTTGGAGGTATATTATTTTCACTGAAGGTGATATTGGACAAAGGGGCCAGCCCATCTTTCCGCCCGTGGATATGTACTACCGGAATATGGATGTCTTTCCATCCTCCTGCGATAGCCGCCAAAGCTTGGGCGTGCGAGAACTTTTCATCCGCAGCCACTTTCAGTGCGGCTGGCAGCATCCAGCGGGTAGCTTTCCAGCGGCCGATGTGAGCATACCAGAAGATAGGCTCGTTCTCCGGATCATTGACCGGAGCCAGCATGACGATAGCGGTAAGCTTCTCCGGAAAATCCATCGCACATTTACCAACAATGGGGCCTCCATAAGAGTGCCCAAGCAGGATAACAGTATCGGCCTGGTATTGTTGCACCACCTGTCGCACCTGTTCGGCCTGTACTTCGATGGATGTCTCCGACTGTCCCGGAGCAGAATTACCGTAGCCCAACCGGTCGATCGCCACGAGGCGCGCCTGCTTCAGCAAAGTTGAGTCCGCTAAATAAGAGAAAAAGTTGTTGGAAGAACCGGGGGCTCCATGAACAAATACGACGAGTTTATTTGTTTGATCGAGCCCCGTTTCGATATACCGGACGGCCTTCCCTTGAAAATCCAGGTATCGGATGCGTACCGGGGTATGGCGCTTTTCAAAATAGCGCGCTGCTTTTTCATCCATAGTATGAAAAGAGACGCAGGAATTGATGAAGAGAATCATACCCACCAAAAGGGTAAATCCCCATTGGCTGAGCCGCAACGCTAGGATCATTGGGTGTAAGGTTATTTAGGCCCGTCAGCGCTGAATGGTTTAACTAAAAGATTTGACCGCTTCTTTTTCCAGGATGCCGAAGGAAGCTTCCAGGGCAGAACGCAGGAAGGAATCCACCAATTCCACCTGTTCTTCAACGGTTTTTTGCTTTAGTACTTCTGACACTTTGAGGATGGCGCCTTGCCAATCCTTTGTATGCCATTCGGCGCCAGCGGGCAGGCTAGGCAGAGTGCTGTAATCAGCCTTGCCCTCTTTTTGCCAGTGGTTGACGTAGAAGTAGAATTCACCTACCATGCCATCAGCCGGCGCCAGGCCTATGCCTACGGTCTTGGTGGGGTTGCTTTGATCGTCAAATTTGACGGTGATCGCACTGCCCGTATCAAAATGATGAGGCCAGGTGGCGACCGCCGAAGCATACTCGTACCCTTTGGCTATTTCGGTTAGCATCAATTGGGCGTTGTGCCGGTAACGAGCCAGTTCCTGAAAGTGAGCGGGGTCCGTCATCATAAACGGATTTCCTTTGTCCAGGCCGTGTTCGGGCAGAGAGAAATGAGTGATCGGTTGTATATCCTCTTCTTTTTTCCCGAAATGCCGGGCCTGGGTGCGGACGAAGCTGATCGCCGTGGTTTTGGTTTGCCCCGAAAGTGGGAAAACGCCGAGAGCTTCCGCATTTTCGTTGATCAATTGCAATTCGAGCGTTTCATAAAGCAGGGCCATCCGGATGCGGCGCTTCAGGTTGACTTCGTGCCCCGCCAGGGCTTTTACTTCCGGTAGCCAAAACATATTTGACTGAGAATCGTCGGCAGCTTTGGGCAGTAAGCTATTGCCAAACATAGCGACAAACTGAGCGGCGTGGTGCAATTGAACCGCCGCCTCATTCAGTTCAGAGGCTTTGGTATGGGTTAGGAGTTGCCAGTTTTCTTTTACTATCATTTACGGTTGTTTTTTTTCACCTATTCTAACAGGGATATAGGCCCAGGGGTTTACTTTTCGCAAATAATAGATTTAGCAGGCGGCTGTTTAGGGCTACTTTGGTAGCTACGAGCATGTTTGCAACTCAATCTTTGGGCTGCCTTAACGTTGGGCAGCCTCGTACAGGAAAGTGTATTGCCCCGGCGCGCGCCAGTAGATGCAGGGCGCCGGGGCAGCGATTAATTGCGGCGGCGCTTACTCCGTTTAGGCGCTTTGTACTTCCTTACCCGGTTATTTTGCCGGGTGACGGCAGCCGCTTCGCTGGCGCCGCTCTCGGTATGGGCACGGTTGGCGGCCGTCACCAGGTAGGTATAAGTTTGGCCCTCATCGATAGAGGAATCGATATACTGGAATTTTTTACTCTTTTCATTAAAGGAACTGATATACCGGATATTCCGGGGGTTATCCATATCCCCGGCACCATTGCCGGCAAACCGGTAAACGACATAATAGGCGGGCGGCTTTTCCCGGTCCTGCTTAGCAGGCCGCCAGATAACCCGGGCTTTCCCACGCTGGTTTTTCACCTTTTGCAAGGCCGGAGCAGAAAAAATACCCTGAGACAATTCGGGCCGTTCCGGCAGCAGCGCGGGCTCTTTGAAGTAAAGGCGCAGGGAGTCTTTCAGCCCAAGCGGGTCGCTTAGCACCGATTCGGCCCGAAAAAGTACGGCGCCGTTGACGCGGCGGTTGCGCCGGTTGAGATTTATCTGCCGGCCGATCTCACCGGGTTCATTCCATTGCTCCTGCCGGTCGTTGCCCACTTTGTAGGCGGCCTGCCCTATGTACAGCTGGCGGTCGGATACATGCAGGCTCCACCAGCGCTGCAAGGTGGCGTAATCGGCAGGGGCAAAGCCGATATTCCAGTATATTTGAGGTGCGACGTAATCGATCCATCCGTTCCGCAACCATCCCAGGATGTCGGCGTAGAGGTCATCGTAAGAACCAATACTGGCTCTCGTCTCTGACCCCATCGGGTCTTTGTCCTTGTTGCGCCATACCCCAAACGGGCTGACACCGAAATAAACATTGGGCTTTATTTCTTTGATCGAAGTGCTCACCATTTCCACCACCGCGTCTACATTGCTGCGGCGCCAGTCGCCAAGGTCTTTATAAGCAGAGCCATACATCCGAAAATCCAGGCTATCGGGAAAAACCTCGTTGACGATGGGATAAGGGTAGAAATAATCGTCAAAGTGTACGCCATCTACATCGTATTTGGAAACTACTTCTGCCACCACGTCGCGAACGTGCTCGCGCACCTGCGGGATACCTGGGTTGAGGTAGAATCGGCGGCCGTATTGCACCACCCAATTGCGGTGTCTGTTAAAAACGTGGAGGGGGTGCAGGGCGCTTGTGTCCAGGCCCATGGTGGCGCGGAACGGATTGAACCAGGCGTGAAACTCCATTCCGTTCTTGTGGGTTTCTTCGATGAGGAACTGCAGGACGTCATATTCCGGTTTCGGCGGCATGCCCTGCCGGCCGGTCAGGTATTCCGACCAGGGAGCATATTCTGAAAAATAAAAAGCGTCGCCGGCCGGCCGCACCTGAAAGATCACCGCATTGAAGCCCAGTTCTTTCAGTTTCTTGAGCAGGTTCTTCCACTCTTCCTTTTGGGCGGTGGGCCAGGTGGTCGGCTTCTTGGGGTAATCCAGATTGTTGACGGTGGCCACCCAAACGCCCCGGAACTCTCTTTTGAGAGTTGGAGGGGGCGGAGGCGAAGCGCTTCGTCCTCCCCTGGATTGGGCGGGAGCGTCCATAGCAGTAAGCAACAAGATCGACAGTACCAGTATGGAAATAAGTCCGCTGCAACGGTTTGTCATAAAGCGTGTGGTTTTGGTTGGAGATTAATGGCTTCCTCTCCATAATGACGAAAGGGCCGTAAGGTTACGCCTTTGCCTTTTGTCTTAAGAGCATGTTTGGAGGTGGTGCTTTGGAAGCGAAAATGGCTGATTTTGGGTTCTCAGGAGGCTCATTTTCATGCCCATAGCAGCGCTACGGGCATGAAAATAGCCGAAATGAGGTTCCAAAAGCAGGCATTTGCCCCGAAGGGGCCTTGGGGGCAGCCCAAATAGCCTGCCCCGATGCATATCGGGGACTACCTCCAAACATGCTCTAATACACACTCACCGCCTCCCCTCTGCACTCATCCAGCAACCAGTATTTATTGATGACGTTTTCCGTGGATTCGATCTTTTGAGCCAGCTTGCCGAGCTCTTCTTCCAGCGATTTACGAGAGTAAGTGGAAGCATGGTGTTTGAGCAGGACCAGCCGACGGGCAAAGCGAAGGAAGTTGGTGTATCCTCTTTTTTGTTCAGTAGTGATCTTACGGTTCCGCATCACGTAAATCCGGAAGGTTTCGATCAACGACAGCAAGGCTTCAGTATCTCTCAGCGCATGGTAGGTGCGCAAAAGAAGGAAGGTCGTGCTCAAGTGATATTTAACATCGGTGAACTGCACCAGCAGCAAGGCGGAGAGGGCGTCGTTGTACATTTTTTTATTGTAGTACAGGTTGCCCAGGTTATAGTTATAGGCATTCTCCTGCCGGTGAGGAGGCAGCTTTTCCCGGAAATCCTGCAAAAACTGCTCGGTCCATTCAAATTCCTGGAGGCGGCAGCCGAGGGTAGCAATATTCTTGTAGTCCCATTCCGAGATCATACCTTTTTCCAAAACGAGGCCCTGCTTGAGGCCCTGCTTATACAATTGGAACAACTCCCGGAGATAAGTACTATGCCCGGCGTTGATCATGCGGATACAATAATTGTAGGAAAAGCTGTAGAGGTCGCGCCCATCGTCCGGTGAAAGAAACTCCATGTCTTCGGCCAGCATCGCCTTCATACGCTGATAATGCTGAGGATCATGCTCATAATTCATACTCATGAGCACTGTGTAGTAAAGAGTGATGGTCGGGTCTTTCTCATAATCTTCCCAGTGGCTCTCCAGGTAGCGCAGCAGTTCGTTCAGCATCCGGAAATTATACTCCGTATTCATCATAATGGAGTTGGCGGTGAGGTGGCAGCAATTGCGCAATTTCTCCACGATGTAATACTTGTCCAGATTATCGAGCATATTCTGGAAGGTATTCGTCTCCGAACGGTCGAAGTAGTGCCCGCTGTAATAGCCCAGCATATTGTTGAGGTGGTAATTGGTGTAGTAGTATTCGCTATCGTGCACCGGGTCTTCCTTCAGCTTTTTCTGCATCTGCTTGCTCCGGTTGGTCAGGATGTCAAACTGATGGTTGTTATAAGCGGCCTGTAGCGTATATAACCGTTTGTTGTATCGCTTTTGCTCAAACTGTTCATAAGCCATAAAATCGTAGTACAACCGCTTGAGGTAAGACATGACATTGTGCAACTGCTGCTCGTCGTAAGGTTCTCCTTTGAATAGCGCCCGAAACACAACGGGTTTCTCCATCTTCTGGGGGGGGCCGTCGAGCCGGTCCAGGATGATGGCAAGCAATTCCTGCGTTTTCTCGTGTTGGTTGAAATAGGGCGAGTGGGTGAACTGCACAAAGCGTTCTCTGTCTTTGGCTGAAAGTTCGCGAATGTGCTTTACCAGGCGGCTTTGATACATAATAAATCAGGATTAAATTCCAGTATTTCGATGTCTTTAAGACTTAAAAAACAAGTAATCAGCTATTTATCAAAAAAATCACCTTTTTTATTAGCCAGAAATATACGAAAATGTACTTACTCATGCTCTTTTTTTGGCCGATATTTGTATTGTAATTAACGATGAAACACTATACAACAACATCAGGCACTTGATTAAAGTGTGACTCACTACCGCAAAATATAATTCCCGAGAACAATGGCAGCTGTAGCAACTATCTATCCAAAACACTTTTGAGTACAAAAAGCTGCTGTTAACGACTACGAACAAATTACCCTATGAACAAGGCCGGGCGCCACCCGGCCAACCTTTAACAATTGTTATCTCATGAACACCTTGGAAAAGAGTGCGCTGCTAAGGCAGCAGCACTCTTTTTCTTTTACGGCTACCGGCCCGGATAAGTTGCACGGCTTGTGGCATAATCTATTCCCGGATCACAGAAAACAGGCCAATCTAAAAAGAAAAAGAAAAAATAATTTCTTTAAAATACAGAAACACAGATTATGGAAATCATTTTAAACTAATAATCAATTAGTTAAACCACCAACTAAACGAATACCTCACACAGCATTGCCAGAAAATGTACTTCGCATTCAGCCAGGGTTTTTACACTTTTGTATTGTGAAGATAGAACAAGGTGGGTGGAAGGCATTGAAACAAACAAATCATACTCGCGCTTCAACAGCACATACGGCCCCACTACTAACAAATTATAATCTTTTTACGCGAGTCGCTATGCGATTCATTCAGTTTTGATCCCACGAATCCAATTATAATCTCATGAATCTTTTGAGGGCATCGATTGACGCCCTCTTTTTTTTTGTATGTAGATAGCCTCTCAAAGCTCTTTTGGGAACCGGCCCCGCTCTCGGGGCCGGTTTTTTTTTTATCTTTACCTCCATGAAACACTTAGTAGCGCCATCCCTGCTCGCCGCTGATTTTACCCGCCTGGCGGAAGAGGTCGAACTGGTCAATGAGAGCCAGGCCGACTGGTTGCATCTGGATGTGATGGACGGCCATTTCGTGCCCAACCTCACTTTCGGCATGCTGATCATCCAGGCCGTACGCAAACTATCCACCAAACCGCTGGATGTTCACCTGATGATCCGGGAACCGGAAAAATACATTGAGCAGTACCGCGATGCCGGCGCCGATGTCATCACCGTTCATTACGAGGCTTGCCCTCATCTGCACCGCGTCATTCAACAGATCAAGGAATCGGGCGCCATAGCAGGGGTAGCCCTCAACCCCCATACGCCCGTCAGCGCCCTGGAAGACATCCTGGAAGAGGTAGGCCTCATCCTGCTCATGTCGGTCAATCCGGGCTTCGGCGGCCAGAAATTCATCTACAATACCCTGCTGAAAATACAGCGCCTCAGAAACCACCTGGCCGTGCGCAACCTCTCCGCCAGGATCGAGGTAGATGGGGGTATCGGCCTGCACAATGCCGAAAAAATCCTCCAGGCCGGCGCCGATGTGCTGGTGGCCGGCAGCGCCATCTTCAAAGCGGATGACCCCAAGGACACCATCCGCCGGTTCAAAGAGATCGGAGGGGAGATCATGAAGTTTGTCTGAGTAATACAGCCAGATACTGCAAAACGCAAAAAGAATCATAAACCAATAATCCCGATGAAAAGGAATCTTACACTACTATCTCTGTTGGTACTGAGCCTCTCTCAGTCGGTGGCCCAAAATGCCGGCAAGCTCTTTTTTCTGGATGACAACAACCGCCTGGCCACGCTCGACCCCAACACCGCCACCAGCGCTGCCGTCTCCGCCAATGCCGTTTTCAACGGAGGCTTGCTGCCGGGCACGGCAACAATCGATAATGAAGGCAACCGCTTTTTCTTCGCCACTACGGACGCCGCTGCCGGAGCGGAACTGTTCACGGTAGACCTCAATACCGGAGACCCCCTGAGCACGATCAGCCTGAACATTACTCCTGCTTTTCTGGAATACCACTGCCAGAACGGCCTGCTCTACACCATGGATGAAGCGAACAACCTGGTTGCGATTGACCCGGCGAGTGGAGAGTCAGAAGTTATTGCGCCCCTTATCCCTCTGTCTATTGATTTGACGAACACTACCCTTGACCCTTACAACAACCGCCTGTTTTTCATCAGCTTTGAACCACTCGGCCTCCGGCTTCATGCCATCAGCACCGAAACGGGAGCGCTGTTGGCCAGCATGGATATTGGCGACGATATCTCCTTCCAAAATATGGAATACAACTGTCGGGATGGCCAGCTCTATGGCCTGCTGAACAACGGTACCGGCCTGTTTACTCAAATCGGCCCGGATGCTGGCAATATGGTTATCCTCTCCGGCCCCATTGCCCCCAACGGCATCCTGCCCTACAGCCAAAGCCTGAGCCAAAACCGGCAGGCCTACACCTTCTCCGGCCTGGACGAAAATGGTACGCCCCGCCTGTATACAGTTTCTTTAGCCGATGGGGCTATCCTCTCCCAGCCGGCCATCGGTACCGAGTATTTTCTCAATAGCTCCATCGCCTACGCCAACCGCTGCTCCGCCGAAGCTGATTTTGGCCTGGCAGTAGGCTGCGCTGGCGATACTACGAGATTCACCAATACGTCCACTACCGGGGCCGCCTTCCTTTGGAATTTCGGCGACCCGGCCTCCGGCGCCGCCAATACTTCCACAGAAACCAACCCCGTTCACGTTTACAATACCCCCGGAACTTACACCATCACCCTCATCGCTACCGATTGCGGGGCCGATACCTTGTCTAAATTGGTGGAAGTGCCCGGCGTGGTACCGCCTCCATTTGCCGACACCACCCTCGCATGTGAGGACGATTTCCCCCTGACGATCAACGCTTTCTCCAATGGCGCTACCTATCTGTGGCAGGACGGGACAACCGATTCCATCTTTACAGTTGACGCCACTGACATTCCCCTGGATATTTCGGTGGAGGTCACCTTCGGCGCCTGTGTCGCCGAATTCACCACCTCCGTAGACCGTGCACCGGATGCCGACTGCCCTTGTTTGCTGGAGTTGCCCAACGCCTTTACGCCCAATGGAGACAACCACAACGACTTCTTCCGGCCGGTCGATCAAAATTGCCGGATCAAAGCCGGCAGCTATACCCTGCGCATTTACAACCGATGGGGAGAAATGGTCTTCGAAAGTACGGACCCAGACGCCAGCGGCTGGGACGGCAACTACAAGGATAATCCTGTCCCCAGCGAGGTGTACTTCTACACCCTGCAATACATCTCGGAAACCGACCTGGGCGATGTACCTGGAGAAAGGAATGGAGACCTGACGTTGTTGCGTTGAAACCCTTTTACCTCCATTTTCCGCTTGATGCCAATGATGGTTAACCGGGCAAGCGGAGAATGGAGGTTGCCTCCGGAAGCACTACGATAGCAACCACCGGACTGACTTCGTTCTGCACTGCGGAACGAGGGAAGCATCCACTACATCTTTAATAGATACACTTTCTACAAAATGAATATCAAACTACTCTTTCCCCTCCTCCTTTTCGTATCATTTCAGTCTTTCGCCCAGCCGGCCCGTTCCCCGCTCGGAGCGCCCGGCCCTGCCTACTGGCAAAACCGCGCCGATTATGACATCCAGGCAACGCTGGACACCAGCCTCCACAAGATCATCGGAAGGGTGGCCATCACCTACACCAACCACAGCCCCTTTCCGCTGGATTACCTTTGGCTGCAGCTCGACCAGAACAAATACCAGGCCGATTCCCGGGGTACGCAGGTCAATGCCACGGGCGGCCGCCACGAGGGCAATATCACCACGGGCTTCGAAATTGGGAGTGTTTTCTACAATGGCCCTGGCGCGACAGCAAAGGCCTTGCCGGCGGCCTACATCATCACCGACACCCGTATGCAGATACCACTCAAAGTACCCCTGCCTCCCAACGGCGGCAAAGCCTCCATCTCTATCGACTACAGTTTCAACATTCCCGAAGAAGGCGCCGACCGCATGGGGCGCATGCTGTTGGAAGATGGCTGGGTATACGAGATCGCCCAGTGGTATCCCCGCATGGCGGTGCTGGATGACGTCCAGGGTTGGAACAACCTCCCCTATCTGGGCGCCGGCGAGTTTTACTGCGATTACGGCAATTATGAATACACTGTAGACGTCCCCATCGGCTTTGTCGTGGCCGGCTCCGGAGAGCTGCTCAATCCCGGCGAAGTACTGCCTCGTTCTTACGCCAAAAAGCTGGAAAAAGCACGGGAGAGCGACACCACCCTTTTCATCATCCCTCCGGAGGAAGCGGGCAACGCGCCGGTGGGCGCCGGCAAGCGCGGCGTCTGGAAGTTCCGAATGGAGCACACCCGCGATGTGGCATGGGCCTGTGGCAAAGGCCTTATCTGGGACGCCGGCGGAGTGGAACTGCCCGGCGGAGCGCGCACCCTCATCCAGTCATTCTACCCCCGCGAGAGCCTCGACGGCTGGGACAGAGCCACCGAATACGCCCGAGCTTCCATAGAACACTATTCCAAACAGTGGTTCGAATACCCCTACCCTACCCTCAGCAATGTGGCGGGCGCCGTTGGCGGCATGGAATACCCCGGCCTCCATTTCACCGAATACAACCGGAGCGGCAACGGCCTTTGGGTCACCCTCGACCACGAAGTGGCACACAACTGGTTCCCTATGATTGTGGGGAGCAACGAGCGGCAGTACGCCTGGATGGACGAGGGCTTCGTCACCTTCATGGGCTACTACGCCGCCCGGAGCTTTCAGGGGGCGGAATACAACTCCTATATCTCCGATTACAAGAGCATGCGGCAACGTTTCATGGGAACGGGCCTGGGGCCGGTTACCCGCCCGCCGCGTGAGATCAGCAGAGGTTTCAGCGATATTGTTTATTTCAAGCCAGCCATCGCCTTGCTGGTATTGCGCGAATATGTACTGGGGCCCGAGCGCTTCGACTACGCCTTCCGCCAGTACATCCGCAACTGGGCTTACAAGCACCCTCAGCCGGAAGATTTCTTCAACTGTATGGAAAACGCCAGTGGCGAAGGCCTGCACTGGTTCTGGCAAAGCTGGTTCTACCAGGATGAAAGCCTCGACCAGGAAATCAGTAACGCCCGCCAGAATGCGGATGGAACCATCAGTATTACACTAAAAAACAAGCTCGGCATGCCCATGCCGGTAGTGGTGGAATTCATGCTGGCGGATGGCGGATCAGAACGCAAAAACCTGCCGGTAGACATCTGGAACCAGGGCAATACCTACAGTTTCACCTACCGCGCCGGCCAACCCGTTCAGTCCATCCGGCTCGACCCCGATGAGTGGCTGCCGGATGTGGAACGGCGAAATAATGAATGGAGGTTTTAGACGCTGTTTGAACTTAGCCATCCTCCTGGTTCAAACCTCGCGTTGATTTATTAAAATTCAGCCTCCGTAACCAGTTTCCAGAGGTATTCTTTCATCCGGTCGAAAGCGGGAGGAGCATTGGCGAAACTGGGGTTACTCCGGTAGATGACTGACCGGCTCTGGCCACCGGAGCGAATGTCCATCTGATAATCATAGCTGCGCTGTCCGTCGGGGGCGCCGTATTCCCGGGCGGGCAATTGCATGATACCCGTACCCTGGATCATTTCCTGCAGGGAGGTAAGCTGATGGCCGTTCAGAGGAATGGCGTTGGCCACTTTCCGTTGAGATACGTCTATCGGGGTGGCTACCCATGGGCGGTTTTCATCGTAGACGTAATTTTTTGAGATGTGGGTCAGCTTTCCATCCTGAATGAGGATTTCGTCGCGCGGGCTATCGTAGTGAAGGTAAATGTCCAGTCCTGGTTTGGACGCTGGCCGGGGCAATTCCTGATAGGCCATGCCTTGCCCACTCAATTGAATAACAAAGCTCAAAAGGGTAATCAACACAGGGAATACTTTCATACAGTTGCGTTTGTTGTATTTCTTGGGTGGAAAAATCACGACGTATTAACGAAACCTATAGGTGTAAAAATTGCCTGTTGAATACAAAATTGACGGATGTACGGCGAAAAGCCCGGTTTTCGATAAAAAGAGATAAATTAGCGCCCTCAAATCTAGGGTTTTATGATATTGTCGGACAAGAAAATACTGGAAGGCATTGAGCAGGGAGAGATCGTTATCGAACCTTTTCAGCGGCATTGCCTGGGCACCAACTCCTATGATGTCCATCTGAGTAAGTGGCTGGCCATCTACAAAGACCACGTCCTGGACGCGCGGCGGCACAACCCCATTGAGTACCTCGAAATTCCCGAAAGTGGGTTCATCCTCCATCCCAACACGCTCTACCTGGGCGTTACGGAAGAGTATACGGAAACACACAACGCCGTTCCATTCCTCGAAGGTAAGTCGAGTGTCGGCCGCCTCGGCATCGATATCCACGCTACGGCCGGCAAGGGCGATGTCGGCTTCTGCAATACCTGGACGCTGGAGATATCCTGCACCCACCCTGTACGCGTTTATGCGGGTATGCCCATTGGCCAGCTCATCTACTTCCGGGTCGACGGAGAAATCCTCAATTACTACAATCAGAAGAAGAACGCCAAATACAACCAGCGCACCGACAAACCGGTGGAAAGTATGATGTGGAAGAATAAATTTTAGTTCCTCTTCACTCCCGGTCCACTATCGTTTCCCAGCCATCGTAGACGCCTCCATATTTTTCCGCTTTTTGCTTCAGGCGCCAGGTCAGCTCATGGATATAAGGAATGTGGATGCTATCCTCGCGGATAATATGAAGGACGTAGGGGTTGGCGCTGCCTTCCGCCTGGACATTCATTTCAACGAAGTCAAAACCTTCCGCCTTTACATCCCAGAGGAAGCTGTCGCGCTGCGCCATGGAGCCGAACTGCGCCCAGTGGTCGATCGGGCGCGGATGGCGGAGGCCGTCTCCAGCTTCCTGTAATTGGTGTAATACCTTTTCATTTCTGATCTCGTTCATCTCCCGGCTGGTGGGCGTTAACATATTAAAATAGACGGCCCATTGGGCATCTTTGTGGATTTCCTGCTCCGTTTTCCGGGTTTTGAATCCTGCCAGAACCTGTCCGGCAATGCGCTCTGAATCGCGGCTGTCATTCAGGTAGAAAAAGAGGGCTTTTTGCCCAAACGAAGTACTGCTGCCTACAAAGATACCCTGTCCGGGTTTTTCCAGAGCCCGGATGAGCTGGTCCTGCAACTGGTTGGCAATCTCCACCTCCCTTTCCTCAGGAAAACCGGACGGCAACGCCCCTTCGGCGAGTACATTCACCATCATCACCTTATTGTGATGCTGCAAGGGCGCCACCGCTCCCCAGCCCAGGTCGACCGTAATGACCGAAGGGCCGGTAGTGTCCTCGCGCAGAAAGACCGCCCAATCTTCCTGATGGGCTGCAATCGGAGGCCCCTCGGGAGGCCCCCCTCCCTGGCAGGCGGTGAAAAAAAGCAACACGGCGTAGAGATAGTAATTGTATGACATTGACATTGTGTTTAGCAACGAATCTTCAACCCATCATATCCAAGGATGACCGTATCGGGCAGCCCCCGCTGCACCTCCTCGTGCCGGCCCATCCGATGGCTGAGGTGGGTGAGGTAGGCCTGTTCCGGGCCCAGCTGCGCGATCAGGGCCAGGGCTTGCTCCAGGTTGAGGTGGGAGTGGTGTTCCCGGTGGTGCAGAGCACTAATCACCAGCCTCCGGAGGCCCTTCAGTTTTTCCTGCTCCTCCGGAGCAATGGCCCGTACATCTGTCAGGTAAGCAAAATCTCCAATCCGAAACCCCAGCACCGGCATACTGCCGTGCATGGCTTCGACGGGTTGTACTTCCAGTCCGGCCACTTCAAAGGCCTTTTCTTTGGAAATAGAATGCAGCCGCACCATTGGCGCCCCGGGATAGCGGTTCTCAGCGGCAAATACATACGCAAAACGCTGGAGAAGAGACCGCTGTACGCGAGGCGTACAATAAACGGGCATATCCGTCCAGTTTTGAAAGTTAAACGGCCGCACGTCATCCATACCGATGATGTGGTCGTTGTGCTCGTGGGTAAGCAGGATGGCGTCCAGATTCCGGGTATGGCTGCGCAGCATCTGCTGGCGAAAATCAGGTCCGCAGTCTATAGCGATGCGCTTGTCGCCATAACGGATAAGCGCAGCGGTGCGCAAGCGTTTGTCCCGCTCGTCCGCCGACGTACAAACCCCGCAGTCACAGCCGATCACCGGCACGCCCTGCGAAGTTCCTGTCCCGGTTAAGGTTATTTCCAGTTCGATGGCTGGTTTGATTTTTGATTTTAACGCGCACCTGGTTCGCCAAAATTTTTGGCTTCGAAGACAATAACCTGCCACCCGTCTAACATTGGACAGCCTCGTACATCCTGCCTGCTCGGCCGTGGCCTCACGGGCAGGCAGGCGTACACACAAGGTCTCTCACTGTGTCCGTACATCGTACCCCCCCCCGCCCATTCTGTCCAACTTTAGACGGATACCCCGATAACCTAAAAGCCCTTACTCCTCCTCCTCACTCGCCGTCCGTTGATTGATCTTTTTGAAGAATTGGGCCGAAGGTGCGCTGAGCTGCTCAACGGGTACTTCCATTTTACTGAGTATATCGACCAGGCAATTGATCCGCCCTTCCGTATCGTAAAATTTATTGATCACGGCCACCTTCCGGTCTTCCACAATACAATATCCGGAGTTGAAGTTCCCCTTCTCGTAACGCACCGTATATTCGAGTTCCTCCAGGAGGCGCTCCAACTTTTTGAGGCTATGTCGTGTATATTTGAACATAAAATCAGCGGCTTAGAGCCTGTTTGGAGGTAGTCATTTGGGCTGAAAAAGTCCGCTTTCGGAACCTCACTTCGCCATTTTTTCGCCTCATAGCGCTGCTATGAAGCTCAAAAATGCCTTTGTGAGAACCCAAAATCAGCCATTTTCGCTTCCAAAGCACCACCTCCAAACAAGCTCTGATATATTTGCACTGGCAAATATAGGGCCTGGCGGGATGATATACAAAAGGAAAAGCAGAGAGGCGCGCAGTGGATCTCATGAATGTGCAATTACCCCCCATAATGCCAGAGGTGTACAAAAGTTACAGGCCGGTGAGCCATACATTTTCTGCTTTCCAGGCGTTATATACCCAATTCCTGAACCCAAAAGGCAACAGGCATTTCGAATTTGTTAATTTTGGGCTTTGTAAAAAAGTTACGTTTCATGAAGATCATATACCTGCTTTCGGCCATTTTAACCTTAACGTCCATTACCCTTCACGCCCAGGATACCGGCCCGGAGCGCCGCTTCGAGGCGGGTGTCGTCGCCGGCATGAACCTGTCACAAATAGATGGAGACGACCTGACGGGCTTCAATAAGATCGGCGTCAACGTAGGAGCGCGTGTCGACGCCATACTGACGGAGCGCTGGCGGCTGAGCCTGGAGATGCTCTTTGCCCAGCAGGGGGCCAGCCGCCACAAGCTGGACAACCCTGCCTCTGCCTTTGATAAGATCCGCCTCAACCTGGTGGAAGCTCCGGTAATGGTGCACTTCCAGGACTGGAAGATACAGGCCAGCGCCGGGGTATCCTATGCCCGGGTGATCAATGCGGAGGTCATCGACTATACCGGCGAGGATGCGACCGAGTCCTATCCTTTACAGGAAGACCTCTTCTCCATCATCCTGGGAGGTACCTTCTTCTTCCAGGAAAACCTCGGCATCAATATCCAATGGTCCCGCTGGCTCAACAACCTGCTCGTCAGCGACGGCAACGAGCCCAGCCCGCTGCCCGGCCAGCAATCCGGCCGCTGGATCGGCCGGACGGTGACCATCCGGGGGATCTATATGTTTTAAGTAACCATCAGCAGTTGGAGATTGGCGGTTAGCAATTGGCAATTGGCGAATAGCAGCCGGGAATTTTATAAGCGTTAAGGTTTTGCCTTTCAAAAATGAACGGCCGCTTTTCCGGTTTAAAATAAGGAAAGAGGAACACTCCTTTCTGAAAAGTAGAAGAACGCCGTATGAAAGCCAATAAACTACAGAGAAAATTAATGGCAACCCTAGCGCTTCTTGCCTTATTTCTATCCTTCCCCGTGGCCAATGCCCAGCCCGGCCGCTGGCAGTGGGGCATAGGCACGAGCGTACATATTTCTGATCCGGGACTACAGGTTGAGCCGGCTGCCACTCCGGAAATGGCCATGCGCACCGGCCTTTGCCTATTGGCCCGCTATCGGCTCAACCGGAAGGCCAACCTGCAATGGGGAACTCTTCGCAACCGGATCAATCTTTTCTGGGAAACCGGTTTGCGAACGGACGTGCATGCCTATTCCTACCATATCGGACAAGGGAAAGCCATATCCCGGGACTACCTCTGCCTGGAAGCTCCACTGAACCTGGTATTGATCTCCGACGTTCGCGGTTTCCCCTGGTGGCGGAAACGGCGCATGCACGGTTATGCGCGGCTGGGAGGTAGTGTCGGAGCGGTGCTTCCACAAAGTATCGACGGAATGGTAGGTGAGGTGAGCGAAAGAACTGATATTGAGTATGCGGTGCTTTTCACCTGAGCAGCGGCCTATTGCGCAAGATGGAAAACGGCGGCTCCTCCTCCATTGGAATATTTGCCCGCTTCGGCCTCACACCGGTGGCAAAAGGCCTATTGTCCTCTGCCCGGACAGACCCTCCCTTTTCTTTTCGCAGTGCCGGCAGCCTCTTCGGTATAGAGTGGAGTTATTTTTTTGGGCAGAAGGAGCAACTAAAGGGCCGTTTGCCGGAACAACCGGTGGACATGATCCTGTGCCCTCGCCTTTAGAGATTGTTGCCGGTCAATACTGCCCCAAAAACTGGATGTCCTCGATCCGCTCCTGGGCTACGTCCTCGTAGAGGGCGTAGAGCAGGCCGTCCTTCAGCCCTACTCCCGGCACCATGACGTAGTCGGCGCCAAAGAGGCGCATCACTTCGGTGTAGATTTCTGAGGCGGGGATGATCACATCGGCGCGGTCGGGGTTCATCTTGAGGATATTCATGCGTTGTTCGTAGGTGAACTCTCCGACATAGGCTCTCAGAGCCTGCAATTCCGCCAGGCTGATGCTGTTCCCATGTTTTTGGCTGGACAGCTTAAAAAGCTTGTTGATGTTGCCGCCGGTACCTACCGCTATGACCGGGAGTTTTAAATCCGGCGCCACCTTATCCCTCCAACTGGCAATATTCTTAAACACCACCTTGCGGTTGCGGCCTTCCAACTGGCGAACCGAGCCCATCTTGAAGGATTTGGCGCTGACCCGGTTTTTGCCCTCATAGATATTGATCTCGGTGCTACCCCCGCCTACATCGATGTGGATGTAGGTCTTATCATCCAGGTAAGGCACGATGGCCTTGCTAAGGTACTCCGCCTCCTCTTTGCCGCTGATGATACCGATCTTCAGGTCGTAATAAGTAGCAATGCGCTGGACGATGTCTTTACCGTTTTTGGCTTCGCGCATAGCGGAAGTAGCCCGGGCGATGTATCCCTCGACTTCGTATAACTCGATCAGGAGTTTGAAAGTGCGCATGAGCTTCTCGAAGTTGATAACCGTATGGTCGCTGATCTGCCCGCTGGAGAACACATCGCGGCCGAGGCGGAGCGGAAAGCGGATGTATTCCTGATTTTTAAAGCTGAGCCTTTCCCCATCCTTGATGATGCGGATAACCTGAAGCCGGATGGCGTTGGAACCGATGTCGATAGCGGCGAGTTTCATTTTCTGTAGTTTTAGCCTGGGCCTAAAGATAGTTAAGTAGTCGGACACATTTAAATTACGTATTGATAGCACGGGCGGGCGCCTACGCCCGGGCGTGGCTCAGCCTAAGCTGCCTGAATCACTCACGGGCGTGCCTGCCGGCCGTACTGGCACAGTAGGCGGGGACGCCCGCGAGTGCAACATTAAGCAGTGAGGCTCCAAAAGCTGTCTTTTGCAGCCCAAATGATCACCTCCAAATAAGCTCTCAAGAACCGGCGAGCCGTTGGATGATAAATTTTGTTAACTTAGTGGGTCTAATTAACTAAAACCACATAACTATGGGATTGATCTTTTGGCTTCTCATTGGCTTTGCCGCCGGCGCCATCGCAAAAATGCTGACCCCTCAGGAAGAAAAAGGCGGTTGGGTTTCCTCGATCATTATTGGCATTGTGGGTTCCTTCGTCGGCCGCATCGTTGCGGGTTTCGTCGGGATCGCAAGCTCCGGCCTGATCGGCAGCCTGCTCATTGCCACCGGCGGTGCAGTGCTCGTGCTCTTTATTTATCACCGTTATCTGGCGGATAAACTGAACCTGCCGATATAATTCATTTGCATTTCCAAAGCAGGGCCTGCGAAGCGGGGGCATGCTTTGGAAATGCATTCACAATCCCGTGCATGCTCTATTGTATGCTACTGCCATACCCTTATCCTTTGTGGAAGAAGGATGGGAGGCTGCCATATCGTTCTGGTATGGCAAATCATCTGTTAAATCGCCCCATGTGAAGGAGCGCCACGATATATCGTTCCCTCTGCTTCTTTTTATAGTTGAGGCTTTCCTGCTGCTCACGCTTTCCGTGCCGTTAGCCGCCCAGCGCTATAGTTTCAAACTCTACACGGTCGATGACGGCCTACCCACCAATGCGGTGTACGGCGGCCTGCAGGACCGCCAGGGATACATCTGGTTTTACACCGAAAAGGGGATTTCGCGTTTCGACGGATATGATTTCAGCAATTTTACGGTTAAGGATGGGTTGCCGGCGAATGACATCTTTATGATAAGCGAGGACTCCCAGGGGCGCCTCTGGCCCCACAGCTTTGGGCGCCGGCAGGTGTATATTGAAGGCGACAGCGTTTATACGGTGGCAGAAGACCAGGAACCGAGGTTTCATGGGTTTTCAGTATATAAGGATGGGCAACGGGTATGGTTCAAAGACAATAACCGGAAACTGCTCATTGGGGAAAATGGGGCCGGCTTTGATACAATCCTCTATACAATTCACGACTTTTTCAACCGGGAACGCCCTATCGGAAATGGTATTTACTTCTATAAATGGAATAGCTTCCTTCGCATCGATTCCCATTCGGCCCGGTGCCAATTGCTTACCGGTGATGGAGTCGAGATCGAAGCCTTCTCCATGCAGGGCCTACAGCCGGAAACCGCAAAAAAACTGATAAACAGGGCGCACAACTCCTTTTTCACCTTTTTTGACGGCGTGTTTATTCAACCGTTTTCCGATAGCATATTGTATTATTTGGACCTGAGACAAAAACGAGTCACCGAATTCAACCTCATAGATTTCTTTGGCCAAAAGCCCGACTTCATCCGCTATTATGAGCAGGATGAACAACTGCAGGTGCAAAGCAACCTGGGCGTTTTCATACTGGATAAAAACCTCCATCTTGTTGACCTCTTTAAAGTGGAGCTGCCCGTTGCTTACCGCGTGGACCGCATCTTCAAAGACCGGGAAGGGAATTATTGGATCAGCAATAAACAAAAAGGCGTTTTTTTTCTAACCGCTGAAGAACGCAACGCCTTTGTCGCCGCCAATCCTAACCGGGAATCAGATAATGCGATCAACTGCCTGGCCGCCGATGAAAAAGGCCGCGTCTATGCCGGCACCCGGAGAGGCGCCGTGTACCGGTTGGAGCCCGGCCAGCAATTGGAGCCCCTGGTTTCTGCTCCCGCTTCCAGATACAACGATATTGTAGAGGTCAAAGCAATGGCCTTCGATGACAAGGGCTACCTGTGGTTAGGGCGGCAAAGTATTGGGTTGGAACGCTACTGCCTGGAGACCGGCCAAACAACAGCATTTTCAAACCTGATAACGCAGCCGGTCATTCAGTATGGAAGCCATGAAGAAATCTTTAAACTGAATTTCAAGAAGGAGGACCTCGCCCTCTATGTCAAGGGGCTGGATTGGGACGCCGGCCGGCAACAACTGGCGGTAGGCAGAGCCCATTTCCCTTTCCTCTATTCGGTAAATGAAGCGGGTATTGCCAACATAAAGCTGCTTGCTCCTCAAAGAACCCAGGCCGTCGCTTTTGGCCGGGAAGGCAAAGTCTGGATGGGCCACCAGGATGGCCTTGGACTCTATGATCATTCCCAATACCGGCTGTTCGAGGATATTCCAAAACTAAAGTATTGCAATATCCTGGACATCGGCGTCGATGATAACGGAACAGTTTGGATCGGCGCCGATGGCCGGGGGTTATTCGCTTTCGATGGCAGGGAAGCAACCGCTATTCAAGGCACTCAGGATGATATCATCCAGGATCTGTTCATCAGTCCTGACGGGCTGGTTTGGATAGCGACCAACCGGGGCGTAAAGGGCGTCGCCATAGATACCGTATTGAAAAACAGCCAGGTGGTGCGGGCCTTGACCACCAACAGTGGCCTGGCCACCAATGAGGCCAATGCCGTTTATGTGGATAGCCAGTACATTTATATCGGTACAAACGAAGGGTTGACCATTGCCCACCGGGAGCTAATTTTCCAGGATAGGACTCCTCCCCGGTTGATCGTAGATGAAATACGGATCAACGGGGCGCCGGCTCCCCTAAAGCAACAGTATGATCTTACACATTACCAAAACGAGCTTGAATTTTTCTTCACCGGCCTTTCCTATAAAAGTTTTGGGAACATCACCTACGAATATCAGCTCACTAATGCCGACAAGGCCATACAGCAAATTGACAACCGCCAGGTTCGATACACCAACCTTCAGCCGGGAATCTATACTTTGCAGATAAAAGCCATCGATATCAAAGGAATCGCCAGCCCTCCAACGCCGTCCATTGTTTTTACCATCCACCCTCCGTGGTGGCAAACCCGCCTGGCCCTCATCAGCTGGATACTGCTGACAGGCGCCGGCATCCTGGGCATCTACCGGTGGCGGGTGCGGTCCATTCGCCACAAAGCCGCCGAAGAGACCAGGATCAACAAGCGCTTTGCCGAGCTGGAGCTGCAGGCCCTGCAGTCACAGATGAACCCTCATTTCATCTTCAATTCCCTGGGGGCCATTCAGTATTTCATCCAGAGTAATGATAAGAAACAAGCCGACCGGTACCTTTCCAAGTTTGCTTACCTCATGCGCCTGTTCCTGGAATCATCCAAGAACAGGTACATCAGCCTCGCCGATGAGTTAAAATTGATCCGCCTGTATGTCGAACTGGAGCAGCTTCGTTTTAAAGGAAGGTTCGATTTCAAACTGGATGTCGATGAAAAAATTGACCTGCACGCCACCGAGTTGCCAACGATGCTGCTGCAGCCATTTGTGGAAAATGCCATTAACCACGGCCTTTTTCACAAGCCAGATGGCGGAAATCTGAAATTGGCCATCACCTCAATGATCAATGGGCGGCTAAAATTTGTTATTGAAGACGACGGCATTGGCCGGCAACGCGCCATGGAAATCCGGATGCAATCGGAGAAGAACTACAAGTCGAGGGCCTTGCAGATCACCAATGAACGCCTGCAAACGCTACAGGAGGTAGAAGGATACCACATCGACATTGATATAGAAGACCTCTTTGACGAAGCCGGCCAGCCCGCAGGCACCAGGGTTTCCATTGAGATGCCGGAATTTGAATAAGTGGATTACGTTATGATAAAAGCTCTTATTGTTGATGATGAAGAACATGCCCGTTTGACACTGGCGGGGAAACTCAGTGAGTATTTTCCCAACATAAAGCTTACGGGCATAGCCCAAAATGCGGAGCAGGCTTTTCACCTCATCCTTTCTTCTCAGCCCGACCTGCTCTTCCTGGATGTGGCCATGCCCCTGGAAAGCGGCTTTGACCTGCTCAAACGCCTCCCCAACCTGGATTTCGAGATTATTTTCGTAACCGGATTCGACGATTACGCCATCGACGCCATTTCTTTTTGCGCTATTGGCTATATTTTAAAACCGATTCAGGACGAGCTGTTGATCAAAGCGGTTCACCAGGCTCGGCAACGGATTCTCGATAAACAGGAAAACATCCGCAACCGGCAGTTGCTGCAAAACCTCTCCCAGCCCGGGCACGGCGGTAATAAGATCGGAATTCCTACCATGGAAGGATTGG
The DNA here is from genome assembly GCA_020636095.1 of Lewinellaceae bacterium. GTDB lineage: Bacteria > Bacteroidota > Bacteroidia > Chitinophagales > Saprospiraceae > JACJXW01. The sequence continues at coordinate 1,610,823 of JACJYN010000003.1, read as the reverse complement.
AACTGGTGGCCACCGACAAGATCATTCGCTGTGAAGGCATTCAGAAATGTACCCAGATCAACATCCAGGGCCGGCCACTGATCACCAGTTCCTACAACATAGGCGAATTCGTCCGTTTGCTAAAACCTTATGGATTTTTCCAGGTACATAAGTCCCACCTGATCAACCTCGCCTTCATCAGTAAATACAACAAAGAAGGAGTGGTTATCCTCGAAGACGGGATCAGCATTCCCGTTTCCAAGCGGCGGCGAACCGAATTCCTCGACTGTATCAGCCGACTGTGAAAGCCATTCCTTTCCCGTTCCTTCCACCGATCCGCCCGATGGTCAGATCAGGTTACTCATTTCCACCCATTGAATTTATATTTAGCATTAGCTAATGATAGAGGTTGAATTGGATAACATGGCTCAGTACTCTGTAAACTAAGTAACTTTCCGTTTTGGCAGTGCCTTTTGGCGAAATGCTGCGTTGTCCGAAAATCAACTTTAGTTCTTCCAACATCCGACAATACACCCATTACCGCGCTTTCTATTAAAGGAGTCATCTTTACTGTTTGAGGTGGCTCCTTTTTTTACCCAGTGGGAAAAATCCCGTGCCCAACGGAAACCCTCTTTTCCCTCCATCAAAAAGAATATCTCTATCTTTGTCCGGCTACTTACTTCCATAAATACGGACTCATGCAAAGCAAATCTTTACTCCTGGCTCTTACTTTATTGTCTACCCAAATCCTGTTTGCCGCCCAGCTTCCACCGGGTTTTGCCGAGGAAAAGGCCGCGGAGGGCCTCGACCCCACCGCCATGGCCGTCACCCCGGATGGCAGGATACTCATCACTGAAAAAAGTGGCCTCATTCGGGTAGTAGAGAATGGGGCGCTGCTTTCCGATCCTTTCCTTCAGATCGAAGTGGACAACTACAATGAACGGGGGCTGGGCGGCATCGCCATCGACCCTGGTTTTGAACAAAACAATTATCTCTACATATTTTATACCGTTGCCGGGGCCAACCACAACCGGATCAGCCGCTTCACCGCCAACGGCAACTACGCATTGCCGGATAGCGAAGTGATCTTGTTTGAGCTGGAACCACTCTCCGGTACGATCCACAATGGGGGCGCTATGCAATTTGGCGCGGATGGGAGACTCTATGTCGCCGTTGGCGACGGAGCCAATGCCGATAATGGCCAAAACCTCAACACGACCCTGGGTAAGATTCTGCGCATCAATGCCGATGGAAGCATCCCTGAGGACAACCCTTTCTACGATCAACTCACCGGCAATAACCGGGCGATATGGGCCTACGGTTTTCGAAACCCCTTCACTACAGCCATGCAGCCAGGCACGGGCCGGCTGTTTGCCAATGATGTCGGCGCCGGCAATTTTGAAGAAGTCAACCACATACTACCCGGCCGCAATTATGGCTGGAGCGATGTGGAGGGATACTTGTCCGGCGCTCCGGCGCCGCCTAATTACCAGGAGCCCCTGTTTGCCTACAGCCACGCTACCGGCTGCGCAGTTATCGGCGCTACCTTCTACAACCCGCAGGTTCAGCAATTTCCACCGCAGTACCTGGGCAAGTATTTCTTTGGCGATTATTGCGGGGGATATCTCAAAGTGATGGACCCCGAGAGCGGGGAGATTATAGAGGACTTCGCCACCGGTATCCAGCGGCCGATCAGCCTGCTCACCGCACCCGACGGATCGATCTACTATCTGGAGCGGCGAGGCCTGGGCGGGGGGTCACAACAGGACAATACCAGCACCACTAACGGCGTCCTCTGGCGGATATTTTTTACCGGAAGTGGAGCGCCATTTATATCTTCCAACCCCAGCCCTGTGTTGGCGGCGGTGGGCGAAGAAGCCACTTTTGAGGTGGGTGCGTCCGGCGCCCCTACCCTGGCCTATCAATGGCAACGCAATGGCGTAGACATAGACGGCGCCACCGGCCCTTCCTTCATCCTCACTGCTACTCTGGCCGAAAACGGCAGCCTCTTCCGTTGCCGCGTCAGCAATGAAGAAGGGGAGGCGATCAGCGAGCAGGCCCTGCTCCATGTCACGGCCAATACACGCCCCAACCCGCAGATTGTCACACCAGCTGATTCGCCAACGTACCGGGCCGGGGATACGCTCTTCTTCAGCGGAACGGCCAATGATGCCGAAGACGGCAACCTGGGGGCAGAACAGCTAACCTGGCGCATCGACTTTCACCACGACGACCACACCCACCCGGCGATGGCGCCCATTTCCGGAGTAGACAATGGCTCCTATCTCATCCCTATTATCGGAGAAACGAGCGAAAATGTGTTTTACCGGCTGCACCTCACCGCAGTAGACCAGGAAGGGCTCAGCCGCACGGTATCCCGGGACGTGCTTCCGGAAAAAACCAGTATTACGGTTTACACCGAGCCGCCGGGGTTGAACCTCAGAGTGGATGGCCAAACGGTGAGCACGCCCTACACGTTCAACAGTGTGGTGGGCATATTGCGCAGCTTGAAAGCCCCGGCCACTCAAATACAGGGCCAGTCTGTTTTTACGTTCAATCAGTGGGAGGGCGGTTCAGGCCAGCCTACGGTGGCTTTCCAGGCGCCGGATGCGCCGTTTAGCCTGACGGCTTACTACGAAGAAGCCCAGCTGGGCAGCGGTACGGGGCTGTATGGCGCCTACTACGATGAGGAGGAACATGTTTTTAATGGTATGCCGGCATTCTGGCGCATCGACACCACCATTAACTTCGACTGGGGCGACGGCTCGGCTGCTCCCAACCTGATTGGCGAAGACAACTTTTCCATTCGCTGGACCGGGGGAGTCGAACCCTTGTTTTCTGAAGAACATACGTTTTATATCATCTCCGACGACGGGGTCCGCCTCTGGGTGAACGACGAATTGATCATCGACCAATGGGTACCTCAACCGCCGACTGAAACCCAGGGCGGCATCTTTCTGGAAAAAGGGCGGCAGTACCCGATTAAGCTGGAGTATTTTGAAAATGGGGGCGGCGCCGTATGCCAGCTCTTTTGGCAAACGGAACGGCTGCCAAGAGAGATAATCCCTAAACGGCAGCTATACCCCGATATTCCTACGATTGTGTCTGAAGCCGGGGAGAAGCCTCAAATCCGGATTTTCCCTCAACCGGCACGGGAGGAGGTGAGCCTGCTGGTGGATTCCAAAACGGCGGCTACCCTGCACGCTGAACTGTATGCGCTGGATGGGCAGTTGGTTTGGAAAGGCTTGTTGTCTCATACGCCGCCGCGCAGCCTGCATGGGGCCGATATCCGGGGGCTGGCGCCGGGGCTCTATGTCATGCATGTTTTCGGAAGTGAGTGGAGGTGGGCTGGCAAGGTGGCGGTTTGGCGGTGAAGGATGAGGAAGCTCTTTCCGTATCGAGTGAAAGAATAAATCAATACATAAATACAGGGGAAGATATCTATCAGAATAAACCAGCAGGCGCCGCTAAAAGAATTTTCTGGGAATAAAGAAAAAGCGCCCCCCGGAGCTCCATCCCGGCGACGCTTTTTCGTTTCAAAAACCCGCAGTTTACTGCCTCTTCAGCAGATCGCGGATTTCGGCCAGCAGGTCTTCCGCCGAAGGCCCGGGAGGAGGCGCCGGAGCTTCTTCTTCTTTCTTCTGCATGTTGTTGTAGGTGCGAACCAGCATGAAGATGACAAAGGCGATGATCACAAAGTCGATTACCTTCTGGAGGAAGGCGCCGTAGCGGATTTGCACGGCCTCTTTAACTACTTCTCCGGCGTCATTCATCTGTGCGCCAGCCAAAGTGATGGCCAGGTCACTGAAATCCACCCCACCCAGCGCCAGGCCGATCGGCGGCATGATGACGTCGTTGGTGAAGGATGCGACCACTGCGCCAAAAGCGCCGGCGATGATAACAGCAACGGCCAGTTCGAGCACATTGCCGCGCATGATAAAGTCCTTGAATTCTTTTAACATAGTCTTGTGTTTGGTTGGTAATCAGTTGTTTCGACGAGAATAAAGTTAAATGTCACAAGTCGTATTCCAAAACTTTTTTTGGGAAGAGCCGGAAAGCATGGAATCAGAGATTTCCACTTTAAAAAAGTGACGCCGCGAACCTACTAACCGAAATAGTGTTTACGTAAAGAACAAAAACTAACTGCAATATGAAACGTACTGCAAACTCTGTCTGGAAAGGCGCCGGAAAAGAAGGCAAAGGTACCCTAACCACTCAAAGTGGCGTCTTCCAGGAGCAACCCTATTCTTTCCGTTTGCGCTTCGAAAATGAAGATGGCAAACTGGGCACCAACCCGGAAGAACTCATTGCCGCCGCCCACGCCGGCTGTTTCAATATGGCCCTGGCCGTGCAACTGAGCAATGCCGGCTTTACGCCCGGTGAGCTAAAAACGGAAGCCAAGCTTCACCTGGAAACAGTGGAGGGCGCGCCTACCATCACTAAGATCGAACTCACGCTGGTGGCCGAAGTGCCTGGCATTGGCAAAGAAAAATTCATGGAACTGGCCAACGGCGCCAAGGCCAACTGCCCGGTTTCCAGAGTGCTGAAGGCGGCGGAGATTACGCTGGATGCTACTTTGAAATCTTAGGGCTTGCAAAATAATAAGTGATACAGAATAGACGAAGTTATTTTGTGCGCTAACAAGGCGCCAAACGCAGGCATAGCCGGAGCTACGGCGAGGCTTGGCAACGCAGTTAGCGCGCAAAAGAACGAGTCTAAATGGAGTACTTACTGTTTTGCAAGCCCTTTGTATCCATGGTTTCATTGTTTCGTGGCCCTAACGGAACCCCATGAATCAATGAAACCATTTTTTAAGCCTCCTGCCCCACCAGCCATCCTTTAGCGTCGAACAACTGCTCCACATCCCTGCGTAGGGCGGGAAGGTCGAAGTCTTTGATCTTTCGTTGACGGGGAAGCTCATCCAGGATATCGAGGTAGGTGCGGGCCATGAGGTGGAGGATGGCTGCTTCATCATTGTTCAAAACAAAATCCCAGGGCAGGCGCCTGAGGACACGTATGTCTTTGTACTTGCGACTGTAAACGACGCTTTCCTGGTGTATTTGGTTTTCGGGTGGTTTGATGATGAAGATGACGCCCAGGCCCTCAATCGCCCCATATTTATCTAGTAGGAGATTCTCGTTTAAGGTATCGATCAACCTCGTCAAAGGAAGTTTATAGGCAACTTCCTCGTAAGCTATTGTTGTCACCCCAAAAGGAGCAAAAAATCTCATGATAATTATTTTACCTATCTATTTTGTTTCCTGGAGGTCTTTTTAAAGGAATAGTCCGTATCAGATTTTCCGGAAGCAATGCGTAATTGTATATCTTTTCTTTCTCCTTAATCAGGCAAATCTCGATTTTCCCAGTGTATTGAACATGATAGTTCAACCCTTTTGCCAGTAGCATGGCTTCTCCGTAGCGTTTTTTCTTTCCAAAAATAGTGACTCCATACTTCCACACCTCGTCTTTTTTCAAAAATAGGGTAGTATTCATACCACAGTTGAAACAAGGATACCAACCATCCCGAACCGCCACCAAAACATACTGCTCCGCCTCCTTCAGGTTTTCAACCTCCCGGCCTAGTGCTTTTTCGACAAGCGGAGTTGGCCGTCGTCGCCCACTTCGATAAAGTCGACGCCTTTATACGCAGCCGCCAGTAAGATACCGCCAATCAGCCAAAATATCAACTTCGGTGATGAAGGCGGCTGTTGTTTTGCCTGTTTCACAGGCTTGGGTTCTACCAATTCAACCATAAACCAAATGCGTTTTGCCCTTCTCGACAGGAAAAGGGTTCAGTTTGTGAATCTTCTTTCGCAAGTTGGATTATGGTACTGTCTCCTACAGCTTAAACACTCGCAATATAACACTTTTTTGACTTCGAAGTGGATGAATGTCACTAATGCGATTACTTGTCACTTGCTAAAATAACGCCTTCCGACAAGCAGAAAATCAGAAAGCGTTCTTTATGAAAGGGTTAGGTTTTCCAAAAAAATCATGAAAATTTTTATCCAATAGAGGCGCATACGCGCAAAAAACAAACGGCTACCCCGGGAAGAATCCCGAAGTAGCCGTTTATTTTATAACTGCCGCCAGCTTAAAGCACTCCTCGGCAGCCAACGATTAAGCCATTGAACCATCAAACGATGGAACCGTGAACTTACACCCCCGCCAGTTCCTGACGAATCTTATTCAGCGCCGATCCGGCGCCGACCCAGTCGATCTGTGCCTGGTTGTAGGTGTGAGCCACTTCAAACTCATCCGTTTTGCCATCAGAGTGATGCAGTACCACCTTGAGGTTCTTGCCGGGCGCCATGCTGTCGAAGCCGAGCAGGTCGACCTTGTCGTCCTGGCGGATTTTCTCATAGTCGGCCGGGTTGACGAACGTCAGGCCCAGCATCCCCTGCTTCTTGAGGTTGGTCTCGTGGATGCGGGCGAATGACTTCACGATAACCGCCTTCACGCCCAGGTGGCGCGGCTCCATGGCGGCGTGCTCACGAGAGGAACCTTCGCCGTAGTTCTCTTCGCCGAAGACAATCGTGCTGATGCCGGCAGCCTTGTACTTGCGGGCGGAGTCGGGTACCGCCATGAATTCTGCTTTGGTATCACTATCTGCGAAGTTGGCCACCTTATTCGCCGCATCATTGAAGTAGTTGATGGCGCCGATGAAGCAGTTGTTGGATATATTGTCCAGGTGGCCGCGGTAGGTCAGCCAGGGGCCGGCCATGGAGATGTGGTCAGTGGTGCACTTGCCTTTGGCCTTGATCAGGATGCGCATGCCCTTGAGCTGCTCCTGAGTGATCGGCTTGAAGGGCGTCAGCAGTTGAATGCGGTCAGACTTCGGGTCCACCTTCACTTCCACATGGCTACCATCTTTAGCCGGCGGTTGGAAACCAGCATCTTCCACAGCGAAGCCTTTGGTTGGCAGTTCGATGCCGGTCGGCGGATCCAGCATCACCTGCTCTCCATTCTCGTTAGTCAGGCTATCGGTCAGCGGGTTGAAAGTCAGGTCGCCCGCAATAGCCATGGCGGTGACAATCTCCGGAGATGCCACGAAAGCGCGGGTCTGCGGGTTGCCGTCGTTGCGCTTGGAGAAGTTCCGGTTGAAGGAAGTGATGATGGAATTGGCGCGGTTGGGGTCATCGGTGTGGCGGGCCCACTGGCCGATGCAGGGCCCGCAGGCGTTGGCCAGCACTACGCCGCCCATCTTTTCAAAGGCGTCCAGCTGCCCGTCCCGGGCGACGGTGTAGCGGATCAGCTCGGAGCCCGGCGTCACCGTAAATTCGGATTTCACCTTGAGTTTTTTTGCCACTGCCTGACGGGCCAGGGAAGCGGCGCGGTCCAAATCCTCGTAGGAAGAGTTGGTGCAGGAACCGATCAGGCCGACTTCCAGCTTCGGTGGATAGCCGTTCTCTTTGACCGCCTTGGCAAATTTGGAGATTGGCCAGGCCAGGTCGGGCGTGTAAGGGCCGTTGATATGAGGCTCCAGTTCAGAGAGGTTGATCTCCACAACCTGGTCGAAGTATTTCTCCGGATGGGCGTAACATTCGGGGTCACCGGTCAGGTGCTCCCGAACGCCATCGGCCAGCTCGGCCACTTCGGCGCGTTCGGTGGCGCGCAGGTAGCGGCTCATTGCCTCGTCGTATCCGAAAGTGGAAGTCGTCGCTCCGATCTCGGCGCCCATATTACAAATAGTGCCTTTGCCGGTACAGGACAGCGATTCGGCGCCCGGGCCGAAGTATTCTACAATAGCGCCGGTTCCACCCTTGACAGTCAGAATGCCGGCTACTTTCAGGATGACATCTTTGGAAGAAGTCCAGCCGCTCATCTTACCGGTCAGTTTCACACCGATCAGCTTCGGCATCTTAAGTTCCCAGGGCATGCCGGCCATGACATCCACTGCATCGGCGCCGCCTACACCGATAGCGACCATACCCAGGCCGCCCGCATTGGGCGTATGCGAATCCGTACCGATCATCATCCCCCCCGGGAAAGCGTAATTTTCCAGTACGATCTGGTGAATGATACCGGCGCCCGGCTTCCAGAAGCCGATGCCGTACTTATTGGAAATGGAGGACAGGAAGTCGTAAACCTCCTTATTGACATCATTCGCTTTAGACAAATCTTTATCGGCGCCTACCTCCGCCTCGATGAGGTGATCGCAATGTACCGTAGAGGGCACGGCCACTTTATCCCGGCCCGCCGTCATAAACTGCAGCAGAGCCATTTGAGCAGTGGCATCCTGCATGGCCACGCGGTCCGGTGCGAAAAACACATAATCCTTCCCGCGGTTATAGCTCTGAAGAGGCGATTCGGGGTGGAGGTGAGCGTAGAGAATCTTTTCAGTTAAAGTGAGTGGATGGCCGAGGTTTTTCCGGGCTTCGGCCACTCTTTGGGGCAAGGCCTTATAGAGGGCCTTGATCATATCGAGATCGAAAGGCATAGCTTAAAATTTTTTAGGTTCTTGAAGTGATAAATGGATAGGTTGGTCCACGAAGCGAAAAGGACGGAAATACCTTTGTATTTCTCTTTTTATTCGCTTTTTTTGGGTCAACAAAGGTACGATTTTTGGGCAACTTTTAACAAGCCGCCTATAATATAGATAGCATTGACCGAAATTTTGTTTCGTCCATAAACGCAATAATGAAAAAATATCTTCTCACTTCGCCGCGCCTGGGCTTCCGTCCATGGGAAGAAGCTGACCTGCCCGCCTTTACAGCCATCAACCAGGATGCCGCCGTGATGGAGCATTTCCCGGCTACGCTGCGCCCGGAGGAAACCGAACACCTTTTCCTGCGCCTTCGACAGCACTTCCGTGATTACGGCTACTGTTTTTTTGCCGTCGACCGCCTGGATACGGGCCATTTTATCGGCTTTATCGGCCTCTCCCACCCCCGCTTTGATAGCTTTTTCACCCCTTGCGTCGAAATCGGCTGGCGGCTGGCCCGCGCCGAATGGGGACAGGGGCTGGCCACCGAAGGCGCCCTTGCCTGCCTCGACTACGGCTTCAACCAACTGGGGCTTTCAGAAATCTATTCTTATACCCCTGCTACGAACAAAGCTTCAGAGCGGGTGATGCAGAAAATCGGTATGGAAAAGGCGGGTGAGTTCGGGCACCCATTACTGGCGGAGGAGAGCCCCTTGTATCGGCATGTGTTGTACCGGATTGGGCAGGGGTAAATTTCCTAATCAGTGCCCATTTGAATTTGGTGAATTGAGAGCATGTTCAAAAACTGGACTGTATTTCTGTTCGAGGAAATTATAAATACACTCAATAATGTACCCCTATAAAGTAGAATACATTTTCGCTTCTTCCGAGAAAAAGAAGTGGTACCAATCCAAAGGAACCGTTGACGCCTGGACACTAGCCAAGGAACTGGAAGCGCTTCTGGTGGAATCCCATTCGAAGGGGTATGAATTGGTGAGTATCACGCCAATCCTGACGCACGAGATGGTGCATGCCAGCTATCCGGCGACCAGGACGGACGGACTGATCGTCACCTTCCGGCAATTGGAACAATCAGAATAAATATGCTGGCATTCCGAAAAATCGTCGTTAAGGTAGGCACCAATGTGCTGGCCCGGGAGGATGGCCTGCTGGATATCACCAGTATCAGCCATCTGGTTGATCAGATAGCAGCGCTCAAGCAGGCGGGAACGGAGGTGATCCTGGTATCATCCGGAGCAGTGGGGGCCGGCCGCAGCCTGTTCGAGGTGCCGGAAGGCATGAGCAGAGTGGTGCGCCGGCAGGTGCTCTCCGCCATCGGGCAGGTGCGGCTGATGGAAATTTACCGGCAATTGTTCGCCAATCATGGGTTGTTCTGTGCACAAGTGCTGGCCACGAAGGAGGATTTTCAGGGGCACACGCATTACACCAATATGAAAAACTGCTTCCTGGCCCTGCTGCGCGACAAGGTGGTGCCCATCGTCAACGAGAACGATGTCGTTTCGGTGAGCGAACTCATGTTCACCGACAATGATGAACTGGCGGGCCTGGTGGCCGCCATGACCAACGCCCAGGCCCTCATTATCCTGAGTAGCGTGGACGGGCTGCTCTCCGCCCCGCCCGGCGAGCCGGGCAGTGAGGTCATCCACGAGATCAAAGAGGAGGATAAGCAATGGCTCAAGGCCATCGCCCCGTCGAAGTCTTCCTTCGGACGGGGAGGGATGCACACCAAATTCCGCATCGCTCAGAAGGCCGCCAAGGTAGGCATTACCACCATCATCGCCAACGGCCGCCGCACCAACATCCTGCTCGATATCCTGGGAGGAGACTTCGTAGGCACCCGTTTCCTGCCCGCTGAATCCCTTTCCAATGTGAAGAAAAGATTGGCCTATAACGTATCTGAAAGTAAGGCCGCCATATACATCAACGCCGGAGCCGAAGCAGCCCTCTGCTCCACCGAGAAAGCCTCGAGCCTCCTACCGGTTGGCATCACCCGCATCGAAGGGGATTTTCAGAAAGGGGACATTGTGCGCATCTTCAACGCCGGGGAACAGCCCATTGGCCTGGGGCAGGCGCAGTATGGTTCAGAAACAGCCCGGCAGTATATGGGGCAGCAGGGGAAGCGTGCACTGGTGCATTATGATTATTTGTACATTGAATAGGGCCCGGCAACATTGTATTTGAAACATTACTAAGCTCGGGTTTAGCCATTTCAGATGACTAAACCCGAGCTTAGGCGCTAATGGAAAATTAGCGCCTAAGGTGACGGCCTTCGTTACTGATGATACGCCTGGTTGTGCGCCAGCGTTCCGCCACACTGCGGACAGGTGCCTGCCGTGCCGCTCCCCCCGGCACATCCACTCGGGCAGGTATAATGGTACACGCCCGCCGCATTTTGAGCCGGAGACGGCTGTTGAGCCGGTGGCTGGACCATAGGGCTGGCGCCAGCATCCGGTGCGCCGGCATTACCCTGATTGTGAAAGGCTGCATTGTGCACGTAAGCCGTGCCGCAAACCGGACACGTGCCGGCCGCCGCGCCGCCGCTACCGGCACAGTTGTTGGGGCAGGTATAATGCTGCACCCCACCTGCAACAGCCGTATTGGCCGCACCGGTGTTGATGTTGGGCGGCGGAGTGATCGTGGGCGCGGTATTGTCTACCGGCTGCTGGCCCGTGGCCGGTTTCTTCTCATTGTTGGAGCAGGCCAGGAACAGGCCCATAATGAGCGTGAGAATGATAGTAGTGCTAAATTTCATGTTCGGTTATTGTCGTGATGAAAGGTTCAAATGTAGGAATTTTTATTGGGATTTACCTATGTGAGATAAGGGTTCACATGACAGAAGTGACCCCATTTCACTCCATAAACCTCCCCACCAACTGATGAAAATGGTGCACACACTTTTCCATCGTCGGTGAAAAACGCCCCTGCCGGTAAAAACGGGAGCGGATGCCCAGCTGTACGCTTTCTACCACCGCCTCATCCTCCAGTTCCGTCTGATCGATGCGGTTGACGATGCGGCGGTGGGCCTGCCCGCGAAAGGCATACGTGCGGAAGCGCACACGGGAGTGGGCCGGGCCAAGGGGTTCTACTATATTCAACGACAGGCCCCAGGGATAAAAGTTGAACATCAGGTTGGGAAAGAGCCAGAAGTAGTAGGCGTAAATCCGGCGGCCGTGATCCGGGTAACCTTCAGGGATATCGAAGCTGGGCTCCTCTTCTTTGGCAATCCCTACCTGTAGGTTGCAATAGGGAAACAGCTCATAGTCATAATTCCCGAAGTCCAGCGCCTCATTCAGGCCGGGGTGAACGAAGGGGACGTGGAAACCCTCCAGGTAGTTGTCGCAATACAGTGCCCAATGGGCCTTAACCTCATAATCCACCGAACCTTCCTCTGTAAACTCCAGCGTATCCAGTGGCATCCAGGCGATGCGTTCGCGGATGGGCCGGGTGATGAGATCGAAATCGGCAAAAGGGGACAGGGAAACAAAATACAAACCCAGCCATTCTGCCAGGTTGATGTGGGAAAGGTTGTCGGCTTCAGTGGGAAAATTTTCCGCCTGCTGAAATTCCGGCATTTTTCTGAAGGAACCATCCAGGCCAAAGCAACGGCCGTGGTAGCCGCAGGTGAGCTGACGAGCCCTGCCAGGCTTTTCCACAATAATCTTGCCCCGATGGGTACACACGTTCGACAGGCAATGGATAGCCCCATCTCCGTCCCTGGAGAGCAACAAGGGTTCATCCAATACTCCCGGAAGCAAGGTGAAAGGATACACATTGGCCTCCTCGTTCAAAACTCCAACATCGGCCACGCACTGCCAGGTAGCGGCGAAAACCTTTTCCCTGGACAACTCAAAGAAGGAAGGATCTTCATAGAAGGAGGCGGGAAGGGTGGTTGCCGTGCGGATATCCGGATCGATCTGAAAGGGCTTCATGCGGAAGTTTTCTGCAAGATAAACAGGAAAGGATGACAAAAAACCTTTGAGGTTTCGAAAACCTCAAAGGTTTTAATCAGGAAAATAGTATGGCAGAAATATAAGTGCACAAGCACTCCAGAAGGATATTCGCCTTCTCTATTAATTCAACATCCTGATAAACGACTGCTGGCCAACCTGGTTATCCATTACAACCGATACCCGGTAGAGGCCGGCCGGCAAGGCGCTGTCCAGATCGATCGAAATTGCCTCTGCTCCGAAGGCAGGTGCTATTTTCCGGCGGAGCACCTCCCGGCCATAGCTATCGGTTACCCGGACGATGGCCTCAGACGAAAGCTCCTGCCCCATCCGGAGGTTGATCCGGCCCTGAGCGGGGTTGGGAAATACGCTGAAGGGCAAAGCATCAGCAGTGGCAACCGTGCGCGTCACGGACAGCGGCTGGGCAATGAACACCTCATCGTGCAGGCAAGTAATGGGGCAGTTGCGGCGGATGATGTCCGCCAGCCGGTTACTTTTGATCCAGGCTTTTTCTTCCAGAGAGAGCCAGGGGTCGTTCTCATAATAAAAGCGGTCCCCATTACGAAGGGCCAGGAATTGCTGCTCAATGATCCGCATGGCCGTTTCGCCGAAAAGGGCGTCGGCCATGTGGTCTTCGGCCAGCATACCGACCCAGGGGTCAATCCTGTTGACGTCCTGGTACACCATTTCCAGGCTGGCGCTCATCAACGGGTCAGAAACAAGTTCCTCAAAAGAGTCCCATGGCGCCAGGCCAAAATCAGCGCGCACGGTATTGAAATCGGGCAACCCCCGGTCTCTGCCCCGGTTGATATTGAGCGCCACCAGGTCCAGGCCGCCGGCGCCCGGAGGGCCGAAGAGGAAATTGCGCAGGCCGTCGATGACCTGGCAGTCAAAGTCCTGTTCTACAAGGGTAGACATGCCGATCAGATAGGGCTCGATGCCGCCCACTTCCAGGGTAGCCTCCGGATTGAAAAAGGCATCCTTGAGCAGGATGTCTCCTTGCGGCATGGGAGCGCCGTTGTCGTCCATCCGCAGCAGCACGTTATTGATGGTGGAGTGCCCGTAGCGATAGGCGGCCGCCGCAAAGACGTTCATAATACCTGGATTGGTGTAGGGGTTATACCCATTGTAGGGCGGCAGGCGGACGCCGAGGGTGGGCAGCCATTCTTCATAAGCAATGGCCTGCATCAAAGCGCCTACCAGTTTGCGGGCCTGCTGGTAGAGCTGCTCGTCCGTCCAGGCGGGATGCTCCGCGGCTAATTCGGCGCACAGGCGGTTGTGTTCGCGCAGGAAGAGGGTATGCATCGCCAGCAGGAAAGGATTTTCGTTGCCCCGCTCATCTCCCACCACAAACCAATGTTGTACAAACGGGAAAGGCATAGCCATAGCTGGAGCGGCAGGGTCAATCGGCGCGCCGAACTCCCCGGTAGTCGTATTAAATGGCGGCAAATTGCCGGTGGACACCTTCAGCCGCCCGCCGGCAAAGGTGCGCAACCAACCCGCCCGTTCCTCACTGGCGCCATAAACGGCGGAAGCATCGATGTAGGCGGTGATGGCGTTGAGATGCACGCGGGGATTATCCACACCGGTTCCCGTTTGAGGGTCATAGACAGAACGGTGCATAGGAATGGACACTGTTCCCGTCCCGGCAGGGTCGAAAAAAACATCGAAAGGAGGTACCGAAATATCCATACTCTCCGAAGGGTGGTCGGGCGTCAGGGTGATGTCGTGATCAATAAATTGGCCCCAGGCCCAGGCATAGGCGCTCAGGCCGCGGGGGTCATCCTTGAGGGTGTTCTGGGCGAAAAGCATGTTGCTGATGAAGCGCGGATTGGGCCGATCGGCGCCGGCTGGCTCCGATATCCCGTCTTCATAGCCAACCGTAGTGGCCGTTGTTACCTGAACGCCGGCCGCCCCCCAACCGGGGAATAGAAAATTGTTGTCCCGTCCATCGATGGCCCGGTATTCCTGAGCAGCCAACGGATATAAAGCGCTCCCCAGGAGTAAGACGATAAAGGGCGCGTACATGCGGAGTAGAACTGTCTTCATATAGATGTCATTTTGTTATGAATGAGTCCATTTTATTCTTCCCGGGGGCATCAGAGGGGGGTAGAGAAGGAACTATTTTAAGATTTAATACTATTTTATCTTAAATATGTTTCACAGTTGGGTATATTTTTTTTCATAATCCGAACATACCGCTAACCGATTGGCAGTAAACCAATACTTTGAAACGTTCAGAAATGTTGTAAAAACAAGTGCAAAGCCCGCTACAACCCTATAACCATATAATTTCCCTCAAGGCCCCAACCGCAGCTTCTCCCGGTTGATCTTCCGGCCCATATCGGCTAAGGAGGTACGCTCAAATTCAGCGCGCAACTCGGCCTTGTGGCCGATCCAGAAATCATGAGCAGGGCAGGGAGCCGCTTCGCCACAGCCGGCAAGGCCCAGCAGGCATTTGTTGAAGAAATCCTCCCCTTCGAGAGTGAGCACAATATCGGACAGGAACACCTCTTCCGGCGCCTTGGCCAGCGCCACTCCGCCGTTAGGCCCCCGGTAAGACCGAAGAATACCCTTTTGGGTAAGGCTCTGAAAGGTCTTGGTCAGAAAGTGAAAGGAAATGTCCAGTTCTTCAGAAATCTCCCGGATGCTGACAAGCTCTCCCGGGGGCTTCTCCGACACCATGTAGAGTAGCGCCCGCAATCCATATACGCAAGCTTTGGACAGAACTTTCACAACAATCGTTTTTTCGGACGCACGAAACCATAATGCCGACATACCATAAGGCCTAAATTGATACGTTTTATTACAAATATGAAAATAAGTAGTCGGACACATTTAGTGAGGTATGAAACCCGGGCACCGCCCATTACAATCATTCATTCTGTCCATATACTTACCCGTCCAAGTTATTACCCTTGTACTGAAAATCCAAGCCACAATTGGAAAGGCTGTCAGCTAAAAACATTTTCAGGAAGACAAAGTGTAATTTTCACTCTAATATTTCCCCATTAGCCCTCAGGAAGAAATATTTTTTTAATAGCTTAGCGCTTCCTGAAATCCAATAGAACTATACCCCCCTCGGTTATCAGAGGTGAAATTTTGGCAATTTTATTTTTGTGGCCTGCAAGGCGAAAAGCACAGGCATAGCCGCAGCTACGGCGAGCATTTTCAACGCCGCAGGGCGCAAAAAGAAAGCGACAAAAATCACTTCTGGTGACCGAGGGGGGTATACTTGCCTATATTCCCTAAGAGTATGTTTGGAGGCCGGGTTTGAAAGCGAAAAGAGTCAATTTTTTGATGAGACGAGGCGCGAAAAACGGAGTTTAGCAATAGTTAAATGAGTATTTGAGTAACGAAGCATCATCAAAAAAGTGACCTTTGCAGCTCAAAGATTGGCATCCAAACATACTCTAAGAGCTTTTTATTTAAGCATACACTCAAATAGATCATGTATTTCAATTCAAAAGGAAAAGAAGAGCAATCCTACGACGCTATTGTCATCGGCTCGGGTATCAGCGGTGGCTGGGCAGCCAAGGAACTCAGTGAGAAGGGTCTCAAAACGCTGGTCCTCGAGCGGGGCCGCATGGTCAAACACGGTGAATATCCCACCGCTATGACGGAGCCCTGGGAGTTCAAGTACCGCAATTCCACCATGCCGACAGAGGTGCTCAAAGATTATGAGAAGCAGAACCGCACCGGCTATACCGTAAAGGAGGAGAGCATCCATTGGTGGGTGAAAGATACCGAGCACCCCTATACGGAGGTCAAGCGCTTCGACTGGATGCGCGGTTACCATGTCGGCGGACGCTCCCTGATGTGGGGCCGGCACTCCTATCGCCTGAGCGACCTCGACTTCGAGGCCAACGCCCGGGATGGCTATGGAGTGGATTTACCCATCCGCTATAAAGACATCGCTTCCTGGTATGATTACGTAGAACAATTCGCCGGCATACAGGGGCAGGTACGAAATACTGGCTCACCTGCCGGACGGCAAATTCCTGCCGCCCATCGCCCTCAATTGCGTAGAAGAGCACCTGAGGGGAAGCATGAAGCAAAACTTTACCGCTGACCTGACCATCAGTAGGGATTTACCAACCTGACCCATAGTACCTGGTACCTGCGTACCTGCCAGTACCGCAACCGCTGCATCCGGGGCTGCCCCTACGCCGGATATTTCAGCAGCAACTCCGCCACCCTGCCGGCGGCGGAGAAGACCGGCAATATGACCATCCGCCCAAATTCGGTGGTGCATTCCATCATTTTCGATCCGGAAACCAAACGGGCCAGCGGGGTGCGGGTGCTCGACGCCGAAACCGGCGAGAGCCTGGAGTTCTTCGCCCGCGTCCTCTTCTGCTGCGCTTCCGCCCTGGGCACCACCCAAATCCTGCTCAACTCCGCCAGCGAGCACCACCCCGACGGGCTGGGCAGCAGCAGTACCAGTTGTACCGCAACCTGATGGACCACCACTTCCGCTGTGGCGCCCGCGGCATCCACGAGGGCTTTGGAGACCGCTTTTACAAGGTACCGGCGCCCCACCGGCTTCTACATCGCCCGCTTTCGCAACCTCGACAAGCAAAGCGAGCGCAAAGACTACCTGCGCGGCTTTGGCTACCAGGGCGCCGGCAGCCGCCTCGACTGGACGCAGGGCGTCAAGGAACTGGATGTGAGTCTGGGCGCTGAGTTCAAAGAAAAACTCATCGTTCCGGTACTTTGGCAGTTGGGCATGACCGCCTTCGGCGAATGCCTGCCTTACGAGGAAAACCGGGTGACCCTCAATAAAGAGTTGCTCGACAAACACGGTATGCCGACCCTCACCATCGATTGCGAGTTCAAGGAAAACGAAATGCACGGCGATGCGAAAGGATGATGATACCGACGCCGCCGAGATGCTGTATACCGCCGGCTTCGTGGATGTTGAAACTTTCGACGACGAATCCTATCCCGGCCTGGGCATCCACGAAATGGGCACCGCCCGCATGGGCCGCAACCCGAAAACCTCCGTGCTCAACCAATGGAACCAGGTGTGGGACGCGCCCAACGTATTCGTCACCGACGGCGCCTGCATGACCTCCGCCGGCTGCCAGAACCCGTCGCTGACCTACATGGCGCTGACGGCAAGAGCAGCCGATTACGCCGTGAGCGAAATGAAAAAAATGAATTTGTAAGCTGCGGTTCGCGGTTCGCAGTTCGCTGGCCAGGAGCCAATAGCGAATCGCGAACAGCGAACAGCGAAAATCCACCCATCCATGGACCGCAGAGAAGCCATAAAAAGAACCGCCCTGCTCACGGGCTTTGCCATATCCTCCTCCACCCTGGCCAGCCTGCTGCAGGGCTGCCAACCTGAGGCCAAAAGCCCGCTGGACAGCTGGGCGCCCAAATTTTTCACCACGGAACAGGGGCTCACCCTGGCGGAGATCGGCGAGGTTATCCTCCCCAAAACAGATACGCCGGGCGCCAAAGATGTCTTTGTCCACGAGTTCGTCGACCTGATAGCAGCCGACTGCGAGAAGCCGGAAGACAAAAAACTGTTCCGCGACGGCATGGCCCAGCTGATGGCCGGCTGCGAGCAGGCCAACGGCCAATCCTTCCTGGACTGCAGCCCCGAGCAGCAACTGGCCTTCCTCAACGAGCAGGACCAGGCCGCCCGCGCCACCGTGGACGCCAACCCGGATTTGGACGACGAGGACTACCCTTTCTTCCTGAAGCTGAAGCAGCTCATCCTGCTGGGTTATTTCACCTCCGAGCCGGTGGGCACTGAAGTGCTGGTGTATGACCCGGTGCCCGGCGTGAACGAAGCCTGCCGGCCCTACGAGGCAGGGACGCCGGATTGGGCGCCGAACCGGTAGGGATGGGCCCGGGTTATTGGTTGCTGGTTGTTTGTTGTTCGTTCAGGAACTGCTCCGGCAGGGCAACCAACAACAGACAACAGAAATACCAGAGGGCGCCGGCCCGAAACCCCGCTATAAAATGGCCCAAAAATGATTCCCCCCTACACTAAAGGGCCCCTTGTTGCGTTATGGCTTGCGAAAACAACTAACTACAAGCCATGTATCGCATTATTATACTTTTTTTATTCATTGGTGCACTCAGCAGCTGTTCCCGCGATAAGGGTAAGACCCAAGGGGATCTGCAAAGGATCTACCTGGCCATCAACGAGGGGCAACTGGAACAAGCGAACGACATGCTGGTGCCGGAAAATAAATTATCTGCTTCTCCGCTGGAAAGCGATGGCTATACCAAAGAGCTATACGGCCAGGTGCACGTCCTGGAAACCGTCAGCATCGGCGATGATGAGATGATCATCTACAAGCTGGAAAAGCACGAGCGCAACCGGGGTGTCTTGCGGCGCATGGATTCTGAGGATTTCAAGGAGCGCCGCGCCGCTGGCGAGGTAAAATCCGTGAACGAAGACAGCGGCATCATCGTGTATACGGAGCGGCAGATGGCCTTCCGGGTGAAGATGGCCGATGGGGAATACAGATATATCATTGATCCGACGGAGAAGGCGCTGAATGTGCACTTCCCGAATAAGCGGAAGGAGGTGGAGCGGTTGGTGGCGAAGTATTTTCCACAGGGTTAAGCTGTAGCTGAAAATCCTTATCTTTAGCCATGCTACTGTACACAGTGTTTTTCATGCCACAAAGACACGAAGAAAACACTAAGTGCTCATTCAAAATTCAACAATCGGCCTGCGAACGTCCCTTTTTTTGCTTTGGCGAGGCAGAAAAACCAGCATTTCACCAAAAAAAAAGCCTGTCCCGCAGAATTGCGAGAAGGAATTGACGAACGAAGCATAAGGGGAAAAGTGGCGATTATTATGTTGAATGCTTACTTCTGCTTTTTCAAATACTCCAGTACCGAATCATCATCCAGGCTTTCCGGCGTCACCTCCCGGATGCCGAAGAAATCCAGGTAATCCGCCAGTGGCTCCAGGCCGATCTCTTTGCGCCGCTGATCCACACGTTCGGGATCGGCGATGGGATAGGGCTTGTACTCCCCAGTTTCCCTGATCTGCACTACCTGGGTGCCGTAGTACTGCTTTTCCCGCCGGTGGTAGGCCATCCGGTCACGCAGGAAGGCCAGTTTGCTGGGTGGAGTTTCTCCCCGCAGGACAGAAGCCTCGATTACGGGCAAATATTGTTCCTGCGTTTCCAGGGAGGCGTGCTGGACAACCAGCCAGAGCGTGCTGTTGGCCTTATCCCCTATTTTGTGCTCCGCCAGCCAGCCGTACTCCGCCACAATATCCTCTACCTGCGCCAGGTTGAGGCTGTCCTGCCGGCCCATAAGGCCGAAGAAGTAGGCCAGGCTGAGCGAATCTTCCCCGAACTTCTCCTTTGCACAACCCATGACCTGCCGCAACGCCTGGTCCTCTCTGTGGATCTGCTCCAACCGGCGCTTTGGCTTTCCATACAGCCGTTCCTTTTCCCGGACTATTTGTAGAATACCCGCCCAGCGCTCCTCCTCCCGCAGGGCATCGAAATAATGGCTGTTGTTCAGGTCCTCCAGAGAGATCCATCCCTCTCGCGCCAGTTTTTCCAGGTAGAACAACGCCCTGTCCACTTCGCGCGCTCCGACCCAGGCCTTACAGGCGTCGCCGTAGTAGCCGCTCAGGGGGTAGCGGCCGTTTTTCATCTCCAGTGCCTCGTCGTACAGCCGGCCGGCTTCCCGGTATCGCTCCTGCGCGTAGGCCTCGTCCGCACGGTCCATAACCTGGTGGAATGCCTTGCCGAAGGAAAGTTGGGCAATGGCGGCCGGGCCGCAGGTTATCAGAAATGGAAGGATCATCAGTATTCCAGTAATGTTCCTCTTCATGGCAGATTTCATTTATCATCAAAGCAATAGCCGGCAAAGTGTTGTAAGGAATCCATGTTGAACCCAGGCGGCAAAACTCCGAGGTCCAGCAATTTTTCCGGCGTATCGAACAGGGGCCCGGCCGTAGCCCCTTGAGGGTTTCGCTTATTCAATACGCTTTCACTACGGTTCATTAAATAAAGGAAAAGCTCGGGAGAGATGTGGCCCTTTCGCAGCATTTCCCTGGCCACCTCGCTGAAATAATATGCAAACCGAAGCATGGTTGAGCAATACGAAATTAAATACTATTTGATCACATATTCCAAACACTTCATCAGTTCTGGACGGCTCTGTGCATTCCGTTCCGAAGAAATTTACACTCATAGCCCCTGCTCTATTTCCAAGAGTGAATCAAACAATACATTGCCTTCTGCAAGCGATTGATTTAAATAATTCTCATCAGAGGGTATTCCTTCATAACTTCCCAACTCCTGGATGCTCCCATCCGCTTCATCCAGCTGATAAACGGCGACATCGGAAGCAGCGGTAATAGATTTCACAGGCACGACCCCATTAAGTGCAGTAAGCGCTCCTTTGGAGTTTTCTGAATTTTCGATCTTATCCCTGAGGATCTTACCCTGAATTGCGATACTCAGGAAATTTATTATATAGGGGCTATGCGTAGTAATAATAAGCTTATTACTAGCATTGATGTTATTAAATTCCAGCAAGCTATTCAGCATTTGCCGCTGTGAACTGGGAAACAGGTTCTGCTCCGGTTCTTCCACAATATTGATAAATGCGGTTTTATTAAACTTTGAAGACAGCACAGAAAGAGCCGCCCTTTTTTGCTCGTCTGTCAGATTATCATTAGCCCATATTTCCGCGACACCCTTTTTGAAACGCTCCAGCTCATCACTACTCATAGGCTCTCTGCTGCTTTCTGTTTGTTTTCTGACAGAATTGGCAAGATACCAGGAAACCAAATAGAGAGGCACCACCGACTGGAATCCGCTTGAGGCTTCGGTCAAACGCACCTTGTAATCCTCTCCTTTAATATTTATGATATCATTTAATTTATCATACTCAATATTGGTATTATTGATCGGCAGCTCCAGCCCTCCGCTTTTCACTTCCATTTTAGCATTGTCGAATTCTGTCAAGAATTCAATCAGGGAATCGGAAGAGAGCTTAAGTAGTTTTGGGCTTTTTACCGTACTAATAAAGTTTCTTTCGGCTGGGACATACATAATTTGAGGTAGGGAATAAGTGTTTTTTTGAGTGCTCTCCTCTATTGAAAAGTCCCCATTTTGATATTTCATGGAATAGGAATCTCCTCTGTACTCCAGGTCGGCTGTATCGTTTCCATGAATATCAAAAAAAATAATTTTCAATCCGGTGATAAGAACAATAAGTGTTCCTGAATCTGTTTTTGCGCGTGAACCATTTGATATCGTAATCGCCTCTTGTTAAAGCCTTCTCGATCCAACTGAAGGTAGATATTAATTTCGCCACAGTGCTCTTTCCCGACCCCTGGTTGCCGATAAATACAGTAACTTTTTTCACCTCTATCCAACCGTCGTTTTCCTGACAGCCCACATTTATCGGCCCAAAGTTGTTTATCTTTATTTTGCTCATTGCTTCGTTCTTTGTAACCAGACAAAATTAGTCATTTGTTCTTTACATCAAAACCCAATCACCCTATGAGAAAGGGCCGCTGATCTATTCTCTCCTATCCAATACCTCCAACCCCAGCTCATCCCGCCACTTATCCACCATCGCCGCATCTTCCAGCGGAAACAGCTCGTACTCCTCTTCTGTACCCTCCACCCGCCGGTACTGTGTGCCATAGCGCTGGGGCAGCCCCTTCAGCACCTGCAGGCGGTCGTACATCGTAGCGTACCAGAGCCACTCGGCCTCGCCCTCCAGGCAGCGCTGCTTCAGTTGGGGCAGGTAGAAGGCCAGGGTAACCGTATCCAGGTGGTGGCTGGTGATCAGGAAGGCGGCCTTGGCGGCTCGCTCGCCAACCTCAGAGATACAAGGCCATTTTTCCGGTTCAACAATGCGTTCCATCGCTGTTAAATGCGACTCATCCGCAGCGGCGATCTCCGCATCGCTCGCCGGAAAATCGACATCCCATTTGGTTGCCCCCTCGTCGTAATCCTGCAGGAAAACCCCCAGGTTCTCAATGTAATACTTCAGTGTCCGGTAGCGCTGGTCCTCCGCCCAGAGGGAATCAAGGAAGAAAGCCAGCTCCGGTTGGGCGTACCTGCCATAGCTCTTCCGGACGGCCGCCTGCACCGCCTCCCAGCGCCGCCCGCTTTTGATGAGGTCCAGCCTCGGATCAAACAACATTAGTAGTTTTTGGCGTTGCGGCGCCAGGTGCAGCCATACATTCAGCGTTTTGAACGCGGGGCCCGTACGGCCCGCCATCGCGTGCTCCAGCGCCTGCCGGTAGATCACTGCTGACATATTGAAGTCGGCGTGCCGGATGTCTACCCGCCGGTTGAGCTGCCGGCCGGCGGCGGTGGCGTTATCGGCGGCGGGTTTGCCCGTACCGGCGGCGATGGGGACGAAACGGAGCCTCGGCAACCCATGCTCGGATTCCAAATAAACCAGCACGCTCTCCACCCGGGCGCGGGAAAGGCTTTCGTGGTGGCTGCCGATGCTGTCGGTATGGCCGGAAATGGTAAAGGCAATATTGGGGTATTCCTTTGCGCGCAGGGCGAAGGAGTCCAGAGCGGCGTAGGCCTCTGCCGTCAGGATGCTGTCCCCGCTTGCAAAATAACAGGTGGCGCCGGGGATATCGAAAACCAGGCCGTCTTCCTCCTCTTCTTTTTCCTTGCAGAAGTGCAGCGCAACGGCACGATCTACCTCAGCTTCGCCGATCTCCCGCACCCCGATCTCATCCACATAAAAAATGCCACGGTCCCAAAACGTGTGATCAGAAGGCCAGCCGCCGCCGCGGAAAGCGCCCACGACGAGATACTCCAACGGGCAGAGCGGCTTCACCTGCCACTTCAGCGGATACCATTGATCGTAGATCACCGTATCCGCCAGGAAGGCCTGGCTGTCGATCAACGCACTCTGCGGGTTGCGGATCTTTTTCGGATAGAGGCTCAAGCCGATGTGGCGGGCGAATTCCGGGTCGGTGTCGGCCTGCCCGGAGGGAATGTACAGCCAGAAGGACAGCTCGTACACCCTGCCCATTTCCAGGGGTTGAGAAAGCGTCGTCCCCAGGTAATCCGAGCAGCCTTTGGTGAGGTGCTGCCAGTCGGTGCAGCGCGGGGTGTATTCCAGCTGCATCACGGCCTGCCCGCCGCCGGGACAGCGGCGCTCCAGCAGGCACAGGCGGCGGCGGGGGTCCTGCTCTTTGGTATAGCCGGCGTCGCAGAGGGTGGGGTTGGTGTTGAGGTCGTCCCAGCCGTGGGTGAGTTTTTTGAAATCCTCCGATCCCTGGTAGCAGGTGTGGCACTGCAGAGGTTGGTGGGCTTCGAAGCCGCCGTTGGGGACGAGGTTCTGGCCCGGAAGAGGCCGGGCAAAGCACAAGGCGGCCCATAGCGCAGCCACGGCCTGCGTTTTTAAGGCGTACGGAACGATGCCGGAGGGTATCTTCATGAGCGCGGTTTCCTGCTTAATGTCTTTTCCCAAAAAAGGTTACAGCGGCGGAAGTTCAGTCCGCTACAAGCAACTGCCGAACCCGGAAAAACGTTATCTTTGAAGCATGAAGTTTCCGATCGGCATACAGGATTTCAGAGAGCTGCGGGAAGGCGGCTACGTTTACGTGGATAAAACAGCGCAGATCCATCGTATACTCACGGGGGGAAAATACTTCTTCCTCTCCCGCCCCCGCCGATTCGGCAAGTCCCTGCTGCTCTCCACGATAAAGGAACTGTACGCCGGCAGCCGGGAGCTGTTCGAAGGCCTGTGGATCGAAGATCATTGGGACTGGGGGCATACCAACCCGGTGATCCACATCAAATTCGCCAGTTTCAAGTACAAGGACAACCCGCTGAAAGAGGCCATACAGGAAGGGCTGGCGCCGGAGGCTGCGCGATTGGGCATCGAACTGGCGGAAGGCGATTTTGTCAACCCCCTGGAAGACCTCATTATTAAAGCCCACCAAAAGTACGGGCGCAAGGTAGCCCTGCTCATCGACGAATACGACAAGCCCATTATCGACTACCTGGATGACGTGGAAAAGGCCGAGGAAAACCGGGATACCCTCAAATGGCTGTATTCCATCATCAAGGACAGCGACCCCCACCTGGAATTGGTGTTCATCACCGGCGTGTCGGCTTTTAGCAAGGTAAGCATCTTTTCGGATCTCAATAACCTCTACAATATATCCCTCACCAACCTGGCTGAAGACCTCTTAGGCATCACCCAGGAGGAACTGGAATCCACCTTTGAGGCGCCCATGCGGCAGGCCGCCGAAAAGAACAAGCTTTCTTTCGAAGAACTGCGGGAAAAAGTCAGGCGCTGGTACAACGGCTATTCCTGGACCGGGGAGAACAAACTGTACAATCCATTTTCCCTGCTCAGTTTCCTTTCCGGAAAACGCTTCCAGAATTTCTGGTTTGAAACCGGCACGCCTACTTTCCTGGTAAAGGAAATGAAACGGCAGGCCTACTACGACATAGGGGAAACAATGGCCACGGCCAACGACCTCAATAACTTCGACCTGCAGCGGCTCAACCCCATTACGGTACTCTTCCAAACCGGCTACCTCACCATCACCCACTACGAACCCGAAGACCTCCTCTATACCCTCGACTATCCCAATGTAGAAGTCAAACACTCCCTCCAGGAGATCCTGCTCAACGAATACCTCGACTACCCCCGGCAGGGCGCCCTGCCGCGCGTGGTGGAACTGCGCAACGCTCTGCGCCAGAAAGATATGGGCCGGGTGATCAACATCATCAACGCCGCCTTCGCCGAAATCCCCGGTGAACTCTGGAAAGGCAAAACAGAGCATTTCTACCACGCGGTTACCCACCTCCTGTTCTCCCTGCTGGGCACCTACATCCGATCGGAAGTGCGCAGCGCCAAAGGAAGGTGCGACGCCCTGGTGCAGACTGAAGATCACATCTACGCCTTCGAGTTCAAATTGGATAAAAGCGCTGAAGAGGCCCTGCAGCAGATCAGAGAAAAAGGCTACCTGGCGCCCTACGCCGATTCGCCGAAGGAGAAGATCGCCGTGGGCGTCAACTTTTCCAGTGCGGAGCGCCAGGTGGTGGAGTGGAAGGTGGAGTAAGGCCTACCTCAAACAATCCTGGATAAACAAGAACTGGTAAACCATCTCCTTCATCCGCTCCCGGTACGGGATCTTGCCCGGATGGTAGGTGGAATTGATGTGCGCCAGCACCCGGGCTTCCGGGCCACCGTACTTCCGGTAGCGGGCGGCGGCCTTGAGCACGTTCCAGTAAGGCGCCTGGTAATCGAATTTGCCGCCGAGCAGCAGGATGGGCGGGTACGCCTGCCCGGAAATATTCTGGTAGGGCGAATAGCGCAGCATACGCTCCAGTTCCACGGGCTCGGCGGGATCGCCCCATTCTGCATACTCCAGCGTGGTGAGGGGCAGGCTGTCGTTGAGCATGGCGCCCGGCACGTCGAGGAAGGGATAGTCCAGAATGGCGGCCCGGAAGAGAGCGGGGCGTTGGTTCAGGGCGGCGCCCACGATCGTCCCGCCGGCGCTCTGCCCGTAGGCGATGGTATTTTTTATGCCCAGCTCTTTCTCCACATATCCCGCACAGGCCAGGTAATCGGAAACGGCGTTCCGTTTTTGCACGCCTCTACCCTGCCGGTACCATTCCCATCCCATGGCCCGGCTGCCACGCACGGCGGCAAGGCCGATGATGTATTCTTCGTCCATCAACAGGCGGTGGTATTCATCAAAGCGGGCCTCATTGAAAGCACCGTAGGCGCCGTAAACGATCAGCAGGATGCCCTTCGCCTGGCTCAGGCCTTTCAGGCCCTCCCGGTACGTCAACCGCAGCGGGATCTGCCGGCCATCTTCCGCAGTAACAAAATGCAGTTGGCTCCGGTACTTTTGCCCGGGCTCTTTTTCCAGGCAGTACCCCGGCTGGAAGGCCAGTTCATCATTGGAAAGGTGGATCCGATACGTTCCGGGAGGGGTGTTCGGTGAGCTGTATTCCAACGCACAGATGTCGCCATCCGGATCGATCGGTTTATCCAGGTGAATGGAGCAGTGCTCCTCCGGCATTTTGATCTCTCCCAGCCATTCTCCGCTCCGGGAATATTTATACAACCGGACGACGGCCTGGTCAATGGCCTTGACGAGCAGGTAATTTTTGGTGAGCAGGAGTTCATCCAGGACTACATCCGGTTCGGAAACGATCAGGGCTTCCTTTTCCGAAACGTCCGCCTTATTGATCTTCAGCAGCACCGATCGCTGGCCTTCCCGGCGGGCGAGGACGAACACCTGCTCCGGGCTTTCCTGAAGACTGTAGCTGTAATACGCCTCATCGTGCAACAGTTGCAGGGCCGGATGGGCGCCTCCGGAAAGCAGGCGGTACAAACGGCTGCCTTCGATGCTTGTGCAGTTCAGCAAGAAGGCCCCCGGGCTGCCGGGAAGCTCGGCGAACTCCAGTTCGAACCGGCGGGAAGGCGTCTCCAGGAGCAACTGTCGCTCCTTTTGTAAAATTGAGTAACTGTACAGCCGAAACGCCCGCCGGGTGTGATCCTCGACTGTATACACCAGCAGGCTGTCGTTCATCCAATGGAGTTCCTGTATCCTTGCCGGGAGGGAGTCCGTAACTTCCTGGCTGTCCAGGTTTTTCAGGTAACAAACTGCCCGGCCTTCCCCGGGGTAGGCCGCCAGGAAGGCCACCCGCTCCCGATCGGGGCTCAGGCGCATTTTTCGGATGCGCTGGCCGGCCCTGATGTCCTTCTCTTGGTTGATGATCATGCGGAGGAAGGTTCCGTCCCCGCTCTCTTCGATCCAGCCGGGGTTGCCCTCCGGGCCGAACCCGCGGGTGACGATCGGTTTCCCGCTATTGTCGTTCAGCGTATCGCACCAGGCGATGGTGTTGACCACCTTGCGGTAGGCCATGAATTGCTCCTTTTTGAAGGGAACGAGGGCGTTGTAGAAAAAGGCGTTTTCCGAGTTGATATATGCCTGCGTCAATGAATCGGAATAATTTCCCATCCAGCGGTATTCATCGCCCAGATAACGGCCTTCCCCCAAAGCGATGCTGTCTGCTTTTTCCGGCGCCCGGGGCGGAGGCAGGGCTTCCTGCCGGAACCAGCGGCCCCACTGTAGGGCCAGCGGGGTTTTGGCTTCCAGTTGCTGCCGGGCTTCAGGCGGAAGGGGCGGATAGCGGCTGCTCCGTTCGAAACCATCCCAGAATGGCGCGTCGTAATGGTCCGGGAATTTGGCCAGCATGGCGTTTTGCTGGTCTTTGAACAGGGCCGGATCATCGTCGTCGAAGGGGCCGACGCCTTCGGCCTCCACCTGTTGCACCCACAATTCCCGCTCCAGGGTGTAGTCGTAGCTCATCCACCGGGCGCCGTGGGTATGCTTGCGGACCAGCTGCCGGGTGGCGATGCGCTTCAGGAACCAAAGCCCGCCGATCTCCTGATAGTCCACCTGTACGGTGCTGATGTCCGGAAAATACTGCCAGGCGTGGTGTTTCTGGTACCCGCCGAAATCCACCTCAGCGGACAACTGGCACTGAAAAGAGGCGACGGCAAAAGACTCCATATCAATAAATACCGTACCGGCAAAGATCGGGTAATGCACCTTCTTGTTCCAGGCCTGATGGATGCCCTTCACCCCGGCGCGGGGTTTCACGCTGATGACGAAACAGGCCCGCCCGTCGATGAGCGCCGCCCCATTTTTGGCATACTGGTAGTCGTCCATCAGCTTCGGGTCAAAAAAATCGGCCAGGTACTTCACCTTATCGGCGGCCGTAAGGCCGAGGGGGCCGCCCTGCACCAGCGGGCTGACGCCCTTTTCGCTAAGGTTTTCGCTCAACCTTGCTCCGATGGCCTTACACTGGTCCTGGCTGGTATTGTAATACTTAAAATATTGAGCGTTGGTAAGCATCAGGGGCCGGGTGTCGGGCCGGTTGGTGGGCTTTCCGGAGTAATCTTCTTTGTAATACAGGCGAAAGGAGCGCCGCACATACCCCTTCTGAGGATATCTGGTGTAATAGATGCGGGCGGCCGCCTCGTTGAGCTCGGCCCAGTTGTCATCTTCCAGAAAGGATTCCCGGTAAAACACATCCAGGTAAACCGCCTCCCGGCTGTAGTTCTTCCGGATACTCCGGACGGCTCTTCGAATGATCTCCCGGGCGGTGAGGCTGGAAGCGGCCCCGCTCACCGTGGCCATGTCCAGCATAACCGGTTCGGGCCGCAGGGATACCTTTACCGGTGAGGATGCTTTCAGGCTGACTTCCAGGGCAGTATCCCGGTAGCCGATGTAACTCACCAGCAAGGTGTCTTTTATCATGCCCCGGCGTTTCAGCCCGATGTGCCCGGCGCCGTCCAGGCCGGTAGCGGCGCCGCTGCCGTCGGCTTTCAGGTAGAGGTGTGCAAAAGCGAGGGGCGCGCCGGTATGGCTGTCGGTTACCTGTACGTCCAGAACAGGCTGGGCGCGGGCGAAGAGCAGGCCGGCCAATAGGGCGAACAAAAGGAGGGTGTGGTGTCTCATAAGCGCGGTTTAGGATTAGGTGCACTGGCTTGGTATCCTAATTAACGCATCCGTTGTTTTTATAAGTATTCAACATTATCTTTGAAAGTATGAAGTACCCCATCGGCATACAGGATTTCAGAGAGCTGCGGGAAGGCGGCTACGTTTACGTGGATAAAACAGCGCAGATCCATCGTATACTCACGGGGGGAAAATACTTCTTCCTCTCCCGCCCCCGCCGTTTCGGCAAGTCCCTGCTGCTCTCCACGATAAAGGAACTGTACGCCGGCAGCCGGGAGCTGTTCGAAGGCCTTTGGATCGAAGATCAATGGGACTGGGGGCATACCAACCCGGTGATCTGGATCAAATTCAGCGCGATAGATTACCAGCAAAAAGGGTTGTATGGCGCCCTGACAGAAGAGATGGAGCGGATTGGGGCAGCCTTGGGTATAAGCCTGAAAACCGAAACGCTGAAGGACCGCTTCAAAGAACTCATCGATCAGGCCAAACAAAAGTACGGCCGCAAGGCGGCCCTGCTCATCGATGAATACGACAAGCCCATCATCGACTATCTGGATGATGTGGAAAAGGCGGAAAGCAACCGCGCCGTCCTGAAAAACTTCTATTCCATCCTCAAGGACAGCGACCCCTACCTGGAGCTGGTATTCATCACCGGCGTATCGGCCTTTAGCAAGGTGAGCATTTTCTCGGACCTCAATAACCTTTACAATATTTCCCTCACCGACCTGGCGGAGGAACTTCTGGGTATTACTCAGGAGGAACTGGAATCCTACTTCGAAGAGCCGTTACGACAGGCCGCCGAAAAGAACAAGCTTTCTTTCGAAGAACTCCTGAAAAAAGTCAGGCGATGGTACAACGGTTATTCCTGGACGGGCGAAAGCAAGCTCTACAATCCGTTTTCCCTGCTTAGCTTTCTTTCCGGAAAACGCTTCCAGAATTTCTGGTTCGAGACGGGCACGCCTACTTTCCTGGTTAAGGAAATGAAACAGACGGCTTACTATTCCATATCAGACACACAGGCTACTTCGCATGAACTCAACAACTTCGACCTGGAAAGGCTCAACCCGATCAGCGTCCTCTTCCAAACCGGCTACCTGACCATCACCCACTACGAACCCGAAGACCTCCTCTATACCCTCGACTATCCCAACCTGGAGGTCAAACACTCTCTGGAACAGGTGCTACTCAATGAGTACCTCGACCACCCCACCCCAAGCGGCCTGCCACGTGTTATCACCATCCGGAATGCTCTGCGCCAGAAGGATATCGACACGGTAGTGGAAGTGATCAACGCCGCCTTCGCCGAGATCCCACCCGAACATTGGACGGGGCAGAAAGAGCATTTCTACCACGCAGTCACCCACCTCCTGTTCTCCCTGCTGGGCACCTACATCCAATCACAGGTTAACACCTCCCGTGGCCGGTGTGACGCCGTTGTACAGACGGAAGGCCTTATTTATGCCTTCGAATTTAAACTGGACAAGTCCGCCGACGAGGCATTGCAGCAGATCCGGGAAAAGGGGTATCTGGAACCCTATGCCGATTCACCAAAGGAAAAGATCGCCGTGGGCGTCAATTTCTCCAGTGAAGAACGAAAGATAACGGACTGGAAAGTGGAGGCCCTCGTGCCGCGATCATCCTGATCGCCCGGCCACTTGCTCAATTTACCTCCACAAAGAACTTCCGCAGCATGGACGCCGGCAAATCCGCCGCCGCCACAAGATCAGCGTGAAAAAACCGGAAGCCTCCCGTTTTATCAGTGAGCAGAAAGAAAGCGGCGAGGGCCTGCATTTTTGGGGAAGAGGTGTTGTTTTTCATGAGCGCGGTTTTGGGCATAATGCGGCGAGGGGACAAATGTCACGCCAGGGAACCTTCGCCATTCGCTGCCCCTGTTCGCAAGTCATTGAAAATCAGGGAGTTTTTTCGAGGTGCATAGAAAATTGAGCTATCCCTTACATCAAACCAGCCTGGCGATCAGGGATGATCGCGGCACGAGTTGCTTTTCCCCCCTCCTTTTCCTATTTTGTAACCTCCTATCCCGCCCTGGCCACCTGACGAACAACTATCAACAGACAACCATTAACCAAACCACCATGACAACCACCACCCACAGCTTACAGGCCGAGATCGAAAATAATCTCAAGGCGGCCCGAACCGCCAGTCGCCGCCTCATCCGCCTCAGCGATGCCGACATCGCCGACATCCTGAACCAACTGGCGGCCCTGACGATGGACAACGCGAATTCCCTGCTGGCAGAGAACCAAAAGGACCTCGAGCGCATGGACCCCGCCAACCCCAAATACGACCGCCTGCTGCTCAACGAAGAGCGCCTGCAGGCCATCGCCGGCGACCTGCGCAAGGTGGCCGCCCTCCCCTCCCCCCTCAATCAGGTGCTGGAGGAACGCCCCCTGCCCAACGGCCTGCAGCTCAGCCGCCTCACGGTGCCTTTGGGCGTCATCGGCATCATCTTCGAATCCAGGCCCAACGTCACCTTCGACGTGTTCGCCCTCTGCCTCAAATCGGGCAACGCCTCGGTGCTCAAGGGCAGCCGCGACGCCCACTATTCCAACCTGGCTATCCTTCGCCTGATCCATCAGGTGCTGGAGCCGTATAGCCTTCAGGACGCCTGCTACCTCGCCCCCAGCGAGCGCGAGGCGCTGCCCCATATCCTGGAAGCGGTGGGCTACATCGACGTGGCTATCCCCCGGGGCAGCCAGGGGCTGATCGACTTCGTTCGGCAGCACGCTAAAATACCAGTGATTGAAACGGGGGCAGGTATTGTCCATACTTATTTCGATGAGAGTGGGGATGTAAAGAAGGGAACGGCCATTGTGACCAACGCCAAATCCCGCCGCGTCAGCGTCTGTAATGCACTGGACTGCCTGCTCATCCACCGCAACCGCCTGCCCGATCTGTTCAGGATCATGCAGCAACTCGGGCAAACGCACCGCTGTGAAGTGCACGCGGATGAGGAGGCTTACCAGGCCCTGAAGTGCCACTATCCTGATATACTGCTACATCGCGCTGACGAGCATTCCTTCGGCACGGAGTTCCTGTCCATGAAGATGTCCATAAAAACAGTGGGTGGGCTGGACGAAGCCCTGGAACACATCGCCCGCTACAGCTCTAAACACAGCGAGGCCATCGTAGCGGAAGATCAGGAAGTAGTGGCGGCCTTCCTGAAGAACGTCGACGCCGCCGTAGTATACGCCAATGCCTCCACCGCCTTCACCGACGGCGCGCAGTTTGGCCTGGGCGCCGAGATCGGCATCAGCACGCAGAAGCTGCATGCCCGCGGCCCGATGGCGCTGCGGGAACTGACGAGCTATAAGTGGGTGGTGAAGGGGGATGGGCAGGTGAGGGAGTAGCGGCGGTTTCAGCACCTCGCCGTTCACAATTCGCGGTTCGCTAAAACCTTCCCCAAAACCCGGATTTAGAGCAAAGAACCGGTTCTTTAAGCCTGATTTCCTGCTTTCAAAGGCATGGTACAGCGAATAGCTGAGTTACAAAGTGGCTTCAGAAGTGTCACCCTCTGTGGGCCTGCTTTCGCCCCATCATCTGCCGTGCCTACAGGAATACACTCAGGCCATTCAACTGGTATGCGTTCCTTAATTTTCACTTGTATTATTTGGCTCCTCTACATCCGCCAGTCTGCCCACCTTATTATATAACCACAGAATCAATACGCCGAATATTACGCCGGCTGTAATGAGCAATGGATTGAAGAGGCCGCTGGCGGAAAAGGAAAGGCGGATCAGGATGGTGGAAATGACAAAGCCGGAATTTCGGATCAGCTGGCTATAATTGTCCGTAAACCGAAAAGAAACCATTAGCAAAAAGACATCAAAGAGGATGAGCAGAGTGAAGAACTCATTATAAAAAACCTTATTGATATCTGACAGCTCCTGAATCTCACCCAGGTTGAAGCGCTGCAACTCATTTGCCCAGTTACCCAGGCTGTACAAGGCCAGCCCGAACAACAGGGGTACCAGAATGACGGCGATGGCCTTTTTGATCGTCACAAAGGTGTTTATATTAGAAGGTGTTTCAAGATTCGGTTTTTGCTCGCGCAACCGATAGAAAAAAAAGATCAGCAGGAACAAAAATAAAATACAAAGCATGTCAACTCCGAGCAGCAGGTTGCGGTAGCTTTCCGTCCATTGCTCGGAAATATCCAGTTTGGAAATGTCCTTAAATATGCGGCGAATGATGATCAGTGAGATGATTTCGTATTGCTTCGCGATAGAAATGGTAAAGGAACTGGGCAAGTGGAATATCAGCAGGTATACCTCATAGATGAGGATAAAGGAAAATGGCGTATAAATGGCTGAGATCGGACTGATGAAAAGCTCGCCGCTGGCCTTTCCCACATTGATCCATCCCAGGTCGTGCAGTAATATGATCAACAGATGGATAACAAAACCGGAGATGCCCAGATAAAGAATGGCGGTCTCGAAGCGATGGCGAAACCGCGGGCTGAACAGGAAACCGAATAACTTATCAACCAGAGCCTGAAACGTTTCAATCATAGATTTGTAGCGGTATCGGATTATCAAAGCGCACTGAATACTAAATCATCTTCTCCTCTGATTGTTTACAACAAATAGGGGCTTGGCAAGCACCCGAACCAAAAAAGAAAGCGTGGCTGGTAATCCGGCCACGCTTTCTGATATTGATATCAACAAAGAATGTTCTCTTTCTTAAAAAACAACGGTTGCGTATAGAACCAATTAGTTGCTCTCCAACGCCGCCGCACCGCCGACGATCTCGAGAATCTCATTGGTGATCGCCTCCTGGCGGGCCTTGTTGTAGGAAATGCGCAGGTCGCGAAGCAGTTCATTGGCATTTTCGGTAGCCTTGTCCATAGCCGTCATACGAGCGCCATGTTCAGAAGCATTGGTATCGAGCAGGAACTTCTGAAACTGTGTTTGCAGGATCGTAGGGACGAGGTATTCGAGCAGTTGCACCTTATTAGGTTCGAAGATATAATACGCCATCATATTATCCCCTTCCTCCTTTTCAATCTTGGCCACCGGCAGGAATTGTTCGGTAATGGTGTACTGGGTGGCGGCATTTTTAAACTTTCCGTAAGCCACATCGATGGCATCGAACTCCTTTTCTTCAAAGGCAACCAGTAAGCTTTTAGCGACCTTGGAGATGTTGTCGAAACTCAAGTCGTGAAAAAGGTTGACGTGGCTGTTGTCGATCCTGGCATCCGCGTAACGCTTGCGGAAATAGTCGAAACCCCGTTTTCCGATACACATGATGGTAAGGTTACCATTGGCGTACGCATCGGCAAACTTGGTTTCTATTGTCTGTACTGCAGCCTTACACACATTGGTATTGAAAGCGCCACAGAGGCCGCGGTCGGAAGTAACCACCACCAGGCAGGCCTGCTTCAGCTCGCGCTCCTGCCCGAATACCGTCTCGGCATCCCCTTCCAGGTTGGAGAGGATGTTGCTCAACATATTGTTAAGCTTTTCCGCATAGGGCCGCATTTTCTGGATGGCATCCTGAGCGCGGCGCAGCTTGGCGGCCGAAACCATTTTCATAGCTTTGGTGATCTGCTGCGTATTTTGTACTGATCTGATCCGTTCGCGTACCTCTTTTAAGTTGGCAGCCATTTATTATTATTTTGTTCTATTAAAGAAGGATTTTTTGAATCCCGGCATTATTTCTGGTACGCCTTCGACAGTTCGGCCGCCAGCGCTTCTACTTGGTTGGTGTCTTCTTTCTCCAGTTTACCAGCCTTGAAGTTTTTCAATATCTCAGGGTGGCGCTGCTCCAGCGTGTGGAGGAAGAGTTCTTCAAAATCCTTCACCTTATTGACCGGCACATAACGGAGCAGGCCCTTGGTGCCCAGGTAAATGATGGCGACCTGCTTTTCAACCGATACCGGCGAGTATTGCGGCTGCTTCAGGATTTCCACGTTGCGCTTACCCTTCTCAAGTACAGCGGTCGTAGCGGCGTCCAGGTCAGAACCGAACTTGGAGAAAGCTTCCAACTCGCGGTACTGGGCCTGGTCGAGCTTCAGGGTACCGGATACCTTCTTCATCGACTTGATCTGAGCGGCGCCACCTACCCGGGATACGGAGATACCCACGTTGATGGCCGGGCGGATACCGGCGTTGAAGAGGTTGGACTCCAGGAATATCTGTCCGTCGGTAATGGAAATTACGTTGGTCGGGATATACGCGGAAACGTCACCGGCCTGGGTTTCGATAATCGGCAGGGCCGTCAGCGAACCTCCCCCCTTTACGATCGATTGGCCGTCCTTACCCTTTGCATTTTTCAGTGCGTCAGGCAGGTCGTTCATCTGCCGGGCAATATCGTCGTTCTCGATGATCTTGGCGGCGCGCTCCAGCAAGCGGCTGTGCAGGTAGAATACATCACCCGGATAAGCCTCGCGGCCCGGCGGGCGGCGCAGCAGCAGGGATACCTCCCGGTAAGCTACAGCCTGCTTGGACAGGTCATCGTAGATGATCAGCGCGGGGCGGCCCGTATCGCGGAAGTATTCACCGATGGTGGCGCCGGAAAAAGGAGAATAGAACTGTAGCGGCGCCGGATCGGAGGCCGAGGCTGAAACGATGATGGTGTAAGCCATGGCGCCGTTGTCCTCAAGGGTTTTGGCCACGTTGGCCACCGTAGATGCCTTTTGGCCGGACGCTACATAGATGCAGTAAACGGGCTCTCCTCTTTCGTAAAACTCGCGTTGGTTAATGATGGTGTCAATGGCGATGGCAGATTTACCCGTTTGGCGGTCACCGATGATAAGCTCGCGCTGGCCACGGCCGATGGGGATCATGGCGTCGATGGCCTTGATACCGGTCTGAAGCGGCTCGTTTACCGGCTGCCGGAAGATAACCCCCGGCGCTTTGCGTTCCAGCGGCAGTTCGAAAGTCTCGCCTTCGATATCGCCCTTACCGTCGATCGGTTCACCCAGTGGGTTCACAACCCGGCCTACAAAGCCTTCGCCGACGTTGATGGAAGCAATGCGGCCGGTGCGATGTACACGAGAGCCTTCGCGAATGCTTTCACTCGAGCCCATGAGCACCACACCCACGTTATCTTCTTCCAGGTTCAGCACGATAGCCTGAACACCGGTCTCAAACTCCACCAATTCACCGGCCTGTGCGTTATTCAATCCATAAACACGAGCAATGCCGTCCCCAACCTGGAGAACGGTGCCATATTCCTCCAGTTCTGTGGTAGAGCTGAAACCGGAGAGCTGTTGTTTTAATATTGCTGATATCTCATCAGGTGTTACATCAACCATTTGTAAGAATTTTATCACTGCCTGCGCAGTGGTTTTATAAGAGAACTATATTTTAGAGATCTCTAAGATCCTCCGCATTTAGCTGGAAATGATCTTAGAAACGTAAAAATTTTCGCGAAACCCTTTTTTGAGTAAATCCAGCTTGTGCTTTACGCTTGCGTCGTAGATGTTGTCTTCAAATTCGACGACGAACCCGCCGATCAGAGATTCGTCTACAGCGGAAACGAGTTCTACATTATCATCGGTCGTTTTGCTGGCCTGTAGCTTATCGTGAATGGCCTGTTTCAAATCCTCCGCCAATGGGGAGGCGGTGGTCAGCTTTACCGTCGAGATATGCTTGACCTGCTTGTACTGCAGCATATATTCGACGGCCATTTCCGGCATATAGCCTTCCCGCCCCTTAGTGACCAGGATGTTGAGAAAAGCCATGAACAGTTCATCTACCTTGCCATCAAAGATGAGCTTCAGAATCTTCTTCTTTTTATCGGCATGGACAATAGGGCTCTTAAACAACAGATAAAGGTCGCGGTTCTTTACCAGTTGCTGGAACTGCTGGACGTCTTTCGTCACCGCCTCCAGCTTTTTCTGGTCGATGGCCAGTTCTATCAGCGACTTGGCATAGCGGGAAGCTATTCTGTGTACAGACATACTATTTGAATATTGGGCTGGGAAAGCGCAGCGGCGGCATTCTCCTGCCTAATGACTAATTCAGTTTGATTTCATCGACCAGGGTCCTCACGAACTGCTCCTGTTGCTTGTCGCCTTTCAATTCTTTGTGAAGAATCTTCTCCGCAATATCAATGGAGATGACCCCTAGTTGGTTCTTCAGGTCAACGATCATGGCCATGCGCTGGTTTTCGATGGCCTCCTTAGCGTCGGTAACGATCCGGCGGTACTCCTCTTTGGCCTGGTTGCGCGCCTCTTCGATGATGCTGTTTTTCGCCTCTTTGGCTTCTTTCAGGATGGCGGCGCGTTCTTCCTGAGCCTGCTTCAGCAGCTCTTCGTTCTCGGCTTTCAGGTTGGCCATTTCCTGGCGGGCTTTGCGGGCTTCGTCCAGAGCGTTCTGAATATCCTGTTCGCGGCGCTGGAGCGCATTCTGGATGGGGCCAAAGGCCATGCGGCCCAGAATAACCCACACCAGGATGAAGATGAGGCTCGTCCAGAAGATCAGGCCCGGATCAGGCTTGATAACAGAGAAATCGGCCAGAAACAATACTTCGGTCATGATGGTAAAATTGAAATATCTTAAGTGATCTTAAATTTTTAAATTAATTCAAGGAGAGGGTGAGGGTCTTCTATTCATTCACTCATTCCTTCATTCCTTTAAAAGAGGCGAAGCTGACAGCCAACCGCTGCAGCCCGCGCCCTTCCTTGATTTCGTTTGCGGCAGATTAACCTGCCAGCAGGCCAACGACGATCGCAAACAGGGCAGCGCCTTCTACGAGGGCTGCCGTCAGGATCATGTTGTTACGAATGTCACCTACGGCTTCCGGTTGGCGGGCGATGGCGTCCATCGCGCGGCTACCGATCAGGCCGATGCCGACGCCTGCTCCAAGTGCTGCAATACCAGCTCCAATTGCTCCCATTGTATGAGATATTTATGGTTGAAAAAATAAGTTTCAAAGTGGGAAATCGGAATGTATTCCGATTTCCCGCTTCGCTTAATGCGCACCTTCGTGCGCGTCGTGATGATCGTGCTCTTCCACTGCCGCTCCGATATACGAAGCCGAGAGGATGGCAAAAATGAATGCCTGTAGCAGGGCCACCAGCAATTCTATCAGGTTCATGAAGGCCGTAAACAGGCCGCCAACGATCGCGCCGCCGGCGGCGCCGCCGACACTCTGCCCGTTGTTGCCGAACAGGAAAACCAGCCCGATCAGGCTCAATATAATAATGTGGCCGGCGGAAATGTTCGCAAACAAACGTATCATAAGGGAGAACGGCTTGATGAACAAGCTCAGAATCTCCACCGGAGTCAGAATGATCTTTACCCAGGCCGGAATGCCCGGCATCCAAAAGACGTGTTCCCAGTAATCCTTTTTACCATTGAGGTTGGTAACGATAAAGGTGAATATGGCCAGCGTAAACGTCACCGCCAGGTTGCCGGTGATGTTGGCGCCGCCCGGAAAGAAAGGAACCAGGCCCATCAGGTTGATGAACATAATAAAGAAGAACAGGGTCATGATGAAGGGTTGGAAACGTTCGTAGTGCTTCTCACCAATCATCGGCTTGGTCACCTCATCGCGAATGAAGACAAAAAATACCTCCATAAAGGATTGAACGCCGGAGGGCGCCTTGCCTTCGTTTCTCTGGTAGCCTCTGGCTACTGCCATGAACAAAAAGACCAGCAGCAAAGAGGCCAGTATCATCGAAAAGACGTTCTTCGTAA
Organism: Lewinellaceae bacterium; assembly: GCA_020636095.1. Classification (GTDB taxonomy): domain Bacteria; phylum Bacteroidota; class Bacteroidia; order Chitinophagales; family Saprospiraceae; genus JACJXW01. Next base: position 1,572,315 of record JACJYN010000003.1, on the reverse strand, counting down.
TGGAAAAGTCGTAGAAGGAAGTGATGCCGCCCCCCAGAAAGCCTCCGTCGACGGTGCTGGGTTTGTCCAGTCTGTATAATTCACTCTGATAGCAGGCGTAGTATACGTCCTTCTCTTCTTCTTTTTCGCCCTTCATAACGGTTTCCGTTTTGTAAAGGACGCCGTCGATGTGCACCTCCCCCTTCGGGAAAGCAGGATCAGCAACGCGATTTACCCGGCCGTGGTTGAGCACATACCCATCTACCGCCGTATGTCCGTGTTCGAACATGCTGGACAAGCCCGTCGTCCATCCATGCCCCGGTGCATAAAGAAAAATGGGAAGCGGAATGTGAACGCCCTTCCAAACGTGGAACTCATTGGCGTCGGCAATGTGTTCCATAACGGTTTTTACCGGGTTGTACGCCCCATCTTCCTCGTGGCCGCCGCAATAACTGTGGCTCACATCAGAATCAGGGCCATGGCCATCCTGTCCTTCATGGGTAGATTCGCCGCTCTGCTCTTGCCCATGGCCCTGAGCGGCCAGCATGCCGAAGCTGAAAACGAGCGCGAAAACGAGTATGGAGAGCTTTCTGAGTTCCACTTTCACTATTCCTTAACTTTAGAGGTATTCTTAAAATCGGTGCAAAAGTAGGCACTTTAGCCCTATTAAAAAAGCCTTAAACCTCTTTTTTTAAAATGGATTGGCCATTTTTGAGGGGTTGATAAACAGGGAGTTACGCACGGCTGGAAATGCCATCACGGGCCTCGGTTATTCAATTTACGGCATTAATGAATTTTTGTTCCAGGAATGGGAGGCTCGACAAAATTTTAATTTGAAAAGAGGCGGAAATAGAGAAAATGAGGTAAGGGTGGACGGAGTCTGGAAGTCGGAAGTCGGAAGTCGGAAGTGGGAAGTGGGAAGTGGGAAGTCGGAAGTCGGAAGTCGGAAGTGGGAAGTGGGAAGTCGGAAGTCGGAAGTCGGAAGTCGGAAGATAGCCCTTTCGCATAAGGCGATATCTGGTTCAGCATGAATGCAGCAATACCTGGCCCTTCGGGCCGGGCAGGCTCACGAGCCGCCTCAGGCTCAGCAGGCTAGCAAAGGTATCAGGCTGCGAATTCGTTTTACCGTTACGCGAAAGGGCCGTTGGTATTCGGAGGTTCGGTGTTCGGAATAACCCCCTGCGAACCGCGAATAGCGAACCTGCGAACCGCAGAGTCCGGAAGAACACCCTGCGAACCGCGAATAGCGAACCTGCGAACCGCAGAGTCCGGAAGAACACCCTGCGAACCGCGAATAGCGAACCTGCGAACCGCAGAGTCCGGAAGAACACCCGGCGAACCGCGAATAGCGAACCTGCGAACCGCGGAGTCCGGAAGAACCCCCGGCGAACCGCGAATAGCGAACCTGCGAACCGCGGAGTCCGGAAGAACACCCGGCGAACCGCGAATAGCGAACCTGCGAACCGCAGAGTCCGGAAGAACACCCGGCGAACCGCGAATAGCGAACCTGCGAACCGCAGAGTCCGGAAGAACACCCGGCGAACCGCGAATAGCGAACCTGCGAACCGCAGAGTCCGGAAGAACACCCGGCGAACCGCGAATAGCGAACCTGCGAACCGCGGAGTCCGGAAGAACACCCGGCGAACCGCGAATAGCGAACCTGCGAACCGCAGAGTCCGGAAGAACACCCGGCGAACCGCGAATAGCGAACCTGCGAACCGCAGAGTCCGGAAGAACACCCGGCGAACCGCGAATAGCGAACCTGCGAACCGCAGAGTCCGGAAGAACACCCGGCGAACCGCGAATAGCGAACCTGCGAACCGCAGAGTCCGGAATAACACCCGGCGAACCGCGAATAGCGAACCTGCGAACCGCAGAGTCCGGAAGAACACCCGGCGAACCGCGAATTCGGAACCTGCGGAACCGCAGAGTCCGGAAGAACACCCGGCGAACCGCGAATAGCGAACCTGCGAACCGCAGAGTCCGGAATAACCCCCGGCGAACCGCGAACCGCGAACCTGCGAACCGCAGAGTCCGGAATAACCCCCTGCGAACCGCGAATAGCGAACCTGCGAACCGCGGAGTCCGGAAGAACACCCGGCGAACCGCGGAGTCCGGAAGAACCCCCGGCGAATAGCGAACCTGCGAACCGCAGAGTCCGGAATAACCCCCGGCGAACCGCGGAGTTCGGTATTCGGAGGTTCGGTATTCGGAGGTTCGGAGTCCGGAATAACCCCCTGCGAATAGCGAACCTGCGAACCGCAGAGTCCGGAATAACCCCCTGCGAACCGCGAACCTGCGAATAGCGAACACCGAACCACCGCCCGAACCCCCAAACTACCCCCCATCACTCTTCTCAAAATAATGGTACCCGTTCGGGTCCTTTTTTTCCGGCTGTTGCTCCTTTTCCCCCTCGCCGAAGAGCAGCTTGCCCCAGAACTGCTTGCGTTTCTCCCTGCGTTCATCGCGGCGCTGTAGGCGCTCCTGATATTCACGCAGGCGCAGGACGTACTCCTCGTCCGTCTCATAGGGGCGGCGGGGCGGCACATTGATCACGCGGCCCTGCTCGTCGGTATAAGGCTCGTTGAGCAGGCGTTCGAGGAGGCTGCGCTCGTCAGGGAAGTAGAAGTAGCCATCCTGGAAGCCGGCCAGAATGGGCATTTCCTCCAGGTAAGGCGGGCAGGCCATCAGGGCCTGTATGGTGTCTGCCGGCTCGGTAAAGCGGGCATAGCGGATCGATTTGAACTCGGGGTCTCGGTAGACGCTACGCATGAACTTCCCGAAGATGGGTAGCGCTGAATTGGAGCCCTGGCCCAGGCGCAGGGAGCGGAAGTGGACCTGCGGCATTTCTGCACCTACCCATACCCCGGCCACCAGCTTGGGGTTGAAGCCGATGAACCAGCCGTCTGACTGGTTTTGAGTAGTGCCGGTCTTGCCCGCCAGGTCGTTGTACAGGCCGTGCTGATAGCGCAGGCTGCGCGCTGTGCCGCTATCGACAACGGACTCCAGCATTCGGATCATCATATCCGCATGTTCTTCCGTCAGCACCGCCGGGAAACGGCGGGGGTCAGGCCGGTCAAACATAACGATCGTATCCCCCTCTGCTGTCTCGATGCGGTCCAGGTAGTGCATTTCGGGGCGTACTCCACGGTTGGCAAAGGCGCCGTACACCTGCACCATGTCCGCCAGAGTGGCCTCCGCCGTACCCAAAGCGACAGAAGGCGTTTTCGGAATGTAACCGTCAATGCCCATCGCCTCCGCCAGTTGACGGACCGAGTCGATGCCGGTGCGCATCAGAATCTCTACGGTGACGGTATTGATGGATTTCGACAGCGCTCCTTCCATGCTGTACACACCGCCGTAAGTTCCATCGGAATTGCGGGGCGACCAATTGTCGTACTTGGCGTAGGCTACCTGCCGGTTATAGGTGTACTCGCAGGGCAACATCCCGCTTTGCAGAGCCGTGGCGTAAACGATGGGCTTAAAAGTGGAACCCACCTGCCGGCGGGATTGTATGACGTGGTCGTATTTAAAGTACTTGTGGCTGATGCCGCCCACCCAGGCCTTGACCAGGCCGGTGGAGGGGTCCATCGCCAAAAAGCCGGTATTGAGCAGGGTGAGGTAGTATTTGATGGAATCCAGGGGTGACATTTCCCGGTCTTCCTCGCCACCATTCCAACTGAAGACCGTCATGGGCAAAGGAGTGGCGAAGATCGCTTCGATCTCCTCCTGCGGGGCCCCTTTTTGTTTCAGGCGCTGATATCGTTCCGACTGTTCAACGGCCCGTTCCAGTACGGAGTTCCGCCCCCATGGCTGGCCCTTTTTCCATTCTTTGTCAAAGGCTTCCTGCAACCAGGCCATGTGCTCCTGCACCGCTTCCTCGGCGTAGCGTTGCAGACGGGCGTCGAGGGTGGTATAGATGCGCAGGCCATCGGTATACAGGTTGTAAGGCGTGCCGTCGGGTTTGGTGTAATCTTCCAGGATTTCCTCCACCTCCTGTCGCAGGTGCTCACGAAAGTAAGTGGCCAGCCCCTGGTTGTTGCCTTCTTTGTAGTACTTGACGTTCAGCGGCAGGGCTTTCAAGGAATCGTATTCCACCTCCGTTAGGTGGCCATAACGCGACATTTGCTTCAGCACTACATTCCGGCGCTCAGTCGCGCGCTCAGGATGACGCACCGGGCTGTAGTAAGTAGTGGCTTTGAGCATACCGATCAGCACCGCCGCTTCTTCTGCCTTCAACTCACCGGGCGATTTGTCGAAAAACCGCTGAGAGGCTACTTTGATGCCAAATATATTTTCACTGAAAGATACGGTGTTCAGGTAGAGCCGAAGCAGTTCTTCTTTGGTGTAAATCTTTTCCAGGCGGCGGGCGATGAACATCTCCCGAATCTTGTTGACCAGCATGCTCAGAGCGAAGTATTCGCGCCGTGGGTAGAGGTTTTTCGCCAGTTGCTGGCTCAACGTGCTGCCGCCGCCGGAAGAATCATCAGAAAGCAATATGGATTTTACCATCACCCTCATACCGGCGCGCAGGTCAACGCCGCTGTGTTCGAAAAAACGGGCGTCCTCAGTGGCCACCAGGGCATGGATGATATTGGGGGATATCTCCTCCAGGTCGGCGTTGATGCGGTTCTCGATAAAGTATTTACCGAGCAGCACGCCATCCTCTGAGTAGGCTTCAGAGGCGTTGTAGTTCTGAATGTCACGCAACTCAGGATAGCCCGGCAGGGGGCCCAAAACACCGAAGTAGACCAATACGCAGGTGAGCAACAAGGTGAAAAAACCCAGCAGCCCCAGTAGCCCGATAAACGCCCCGCCAATGGTGAGCTTGGGGTAACGGGTATAGATACTCCGCGCTTTGTCTTGCAGGGCTTGCAGGCGCTTTTTGAGTTGCGCTCCTATATCTTGGAAAAATTTTGGTTCCTGTTGGCTTGTCATTTCAACCTGATGGTGATTAAAAAATAGCTTCCCGTTTCATAATATACAAAGACCCCTTTTAACGCCGGAAGGTTGCGGATTATTTCGAACTTCAAATTGTTTTACAACTTACAAAGTTAAAACAAATTTGTTTTAAAAACAGGCTCCAGGGGCAGCTTTAACTTTTGAGCTTGTTCGCGTTGGTTGTTGGTTGTTCGGTATACGAAAAAGCCGCCCCCGGATACTTCCGGAGAGCGGCTTTTTCATCGCAAAAATCAAAAAAAAACTGTGTTTACTTCTGAGTTATGCTGATCGTGTTGTTATCCGACATATTGTCCACCGTGATGTAGCTGGCGTTGTCGCTGCCATCCTGCTGAACAGAAATGGTGTTGTTGTAGCTGTTGTTGAAAATGTCTACGTTTGAGTAGTGGCCCTTGCCATCCTGGTCGATGGTAACCTCGTTGTCATCGGAACCATCGCTGATGTACACTTCAGACTCCTGGTCCTGTCCATCCTGGAAAACGTTAACCGTGTTGTTGTCAGAACCGTTCGTGATGGCTACGTCAGAGTAGTTGTCCTTATCTTCCTGGAAGATGGAAACAAAGTTATCTGAAGAACTGTTCCCGATCCTGACATCAGAATCCTGGTTGTCGCCTCTCTGATCCACAAATACCTCGTTGTAGCTGGAGCCATTGTAGATACCAACATCCGAATCGTGATCTTCTCCGTACTGCTCAATGAATACTTCGTTGAAAGAAGAACCGCCATAGATATCAACATAGGATTCATTGTCATCCCCTTCCTGAAGAACATCCAACTCGTTGCTGTTGGAACCGTCGTAGATATCAACAGAGGAAGCGTTATCGTCTCCGTTTTGGTCGACATCGACCTCGTTGCTGCCGGAACCATTGTAGATATCAACATAGGATTTGTTGTCGTCTCCGTTCTGGTCAACATCCACCTCGTTGTCGCTGGAACTATTATAGACATCGATATCGGAGGCGTTGTCATCTCCATTCTGGTCGACATCCACGTCGTTGTTATCAGAAGAATTGTAAACCGTGACATTAGATTCGTTGTCATCTCCATTCTGGTCAACATCCACGTCGTTGTCGCTGGAACCGTTGTAAACCGTAACCTCGGATTCGTTGTCGTCTCCGTTCTGATATACTTCAACGTCGTTGTCATCAGAACCGTCGCTGATTACAACATCGGAAGTGTTGTCGTCTCCGTCCTGGTCTACCTCAACATCGTTGTCGTTAGAACCACTATTGATTGCTACACCTGAAGCGTTGTCGTCTCCATCCTGGTCCACATTCACATCGTTGTCATCAGAACTGTTGTAGATCGCGACTTCGGAAGTGTTGTCGTCTCCGTCCTGGTCTACTTCAACGTCGTTGTCGTCAGAACCATTGTAAATGGCTACATCTGAGGTGTTGTCGCCTCCGTTCTGACTGACATCAACCTTGTTGTCGCCGGAGCCACTGTTGATAGTAACATCTGAGACGTTGTCGTCTCCGTCCTGGCCCACTTTAACGTCGTTGTCGCTGGAACCACCGTAGATGGCTACATCTGAACCATTGCCGTCTCCATCCTGGCCGACTTCAACATCGTTGTCATCGGAACCATCGTTGATGGAAACATCGGAATCGTTGTCGTCTCCGTACTGGTCGACGTAGACTTCATTGAAGCTGGAACCATTGTAGACATCGACCTTGGAATCGTTGTCAGAGCCGTCCTGGTCAATATAAACTTCGTTGAAGCTGGAACCATTGAAAACATCCACCTCGGAAGACTGGCCTTCGCCATCCTGGTCCACATCGACGGTATTAAAGGTGGATCCGTTGTTGATGTTGACTTTTGACCCCTGGCCTTCGCCATCCTGATCAACGAGCACGTCGTTGCTGCTGGAGCCATCGGAGATATCAACCTTCGAGCGGTTGTCTTCATCACTCTGATCCACAACTACATCGTTGTCCGAGGAGTTGTTTGAAATGTCGACATCACTCTTCAGGTTTTCTCCTTCCTGTCCGACCTCAACGGTGTTGTCATCCGAATCACCGGTAATCGAAACATCCGATACGTTCTTTTCGTCGTCCGTCTGGTCCTGCTTGACGATGACCTTGTTGCCGTCACTGTCACCGGAGACCGTTACGCCCGACTTGTTTTCGGTTTGGGCCATCGTGACGCCAACGACGAAAAACAAAGCGGTAAATAGTAAAATAAATTTCTTCATGTCTTGAAAAATGTTTTGGATTATAAATGTTAGTTAGTTGAATAAACGTTGAGGCTGGCCTGCGCCAGAGCACAGCCAAAAGCCTTTAGGCCTCCGCACCACCGGTGGGAAGCTCCTTTGAGGCAGGGCAATACCATACCTCTTCTCGGTAAGGACGAGCCTCACCAGAAAATAATCATTAACGGAATCAAATAGGTATGTAGCTAATAAATGCTGCTCTTAGAAAGCTCTTTAAATGTAAAGCGATTGGATCAGGGGGGAGATCAGGGAGGCTAATTTTTCAATTTTCATCCCTGCAAATATAAACAGTTATTTTCTCAGTATTCTGCCAATCCACCCTCTTTTCCTGCCATTTTGAAGCAAGTAGGACAGATATCGGTTGTTTGTACGAGGCAAAGCCGTAAAGGGTTCAAAAAACCACTCCTTTTAGCCAACAAAAAAGCCGCCTGCCGGGAAAGATTCCGGCAGGCGGCTTTTTTGTTGAAAACAAACTATCGCAGGATGGTAACATCGCCCCGGTAAACCAGTTTGATGTTATCCAGGAACTCCACCTCAACGATATAGACATAAACATCGGGCTTCATTTCGCTGCCCTTGAACCGGCCGTCCCAAAGGGGCAGGCCGCCGATGCAGTAGAGCCCGTTGCTCACATCCTGATCGGTTCTTTGGTAGACCTGATCTCCCCAACGGTTGAAAATATTCACCGAGGCGATATTGGTCACCCCGATGCAGGGGTAGACGCGAAACTCATCGTTTACTCCATCGCCATTGGGCGAGAAGACGTTTGGAATATAGATGTTGCGGTTGGCGTCCAGCTCTACGAATACGCTGCCAAAGCCCTCACAACCATTGACATCCACCACGGCCAGCTCGTACTCCAGAGACTCCAGCGGGCGAACAAAGGGGTTGCGCACGGTAGGATCGGAGAGATAATCCGCCGGCGACCAGATGAAGGAGTCGATCTGGGTAGATAAAGGCGTGATGATGGGCTGCAACTGCCTGGCGGTATCCCCCAGTTCTACCACAAAGGGGTCTTCGGGGAAAGTAACCAGTATTTCTTCCGGCTGGTCGATCTCTACCTCGAAGGCCGCCGAGCAGCCATTGAGGTCAAAAATCTCCACCACGTGGGCGCCATCGCCAAAGATGTCCGCCGGCACATCGATGGGCAGCAGGATGCCGTTGCCATCCACCATATACTGGTAATCGGCAGGAGAAGCGCCGGCGCCCCCAAATACGGTATCGATATTGACCTTGGTGGTCGAATTGAAGCAGGGCGGATCTTCCGGGTCCGGTATGGTAGCCATGATTGCTGTCGGTTCCATCAGAGTGTAGGATAGCGAATCCTGGCAACCTTCCACATCCGTTATGGTCACGCTGTAAGTACCTGCGGGCAGGTTGGTGGCTACCCCCAGCGGAGAAGTAGAGCCCAGGGGGACATTGGAAGACCAGCTGTAGGGGTTGGCCCCTACTTCATTGACCCTATCATTGGAGTTGTAGGTTACGACCAACACGCCATCTTCTTCGCCGAAACAGGACACATCCTGGGTCTCTGTCGTATTGACTGAGATAATGAGTGGATCTGGTTCAGTGATATCTACTTCCAGCGGTTCCTGGCAACCATTTGCATCGGTTACCACTACGTTGTACGTTCCGGCAGCCAGTCCGCTGATGGTTTCCGTTATCTCCCCGGTTTGTTGCCAGAGATAGGAATAACCGGGCGTTCCTCCGGATGGAATGGCGGTAACCATACCATCATTGAAACCATTACAGCTCACATTGGAGAGGCTGGAAGAAATATTGATCTCCGGTGGGCTGGGAATCAGAACGGAATCCAGGCCAAAACAGCCGTTCCCATCGGTCACCACCACGGTCTGCCAGTCCTTACAAAGGGCGCTGGCAGTAGAGGACATCACGCCCATGTCTGTCTCGTTGGATTCCCAGGAGAAGCCGAAGACACCAGTAGAACCATCGCTGTACATAGCAGTAGCGGTGGCGCCGCCATCGCAAACGCCTTCGAAGCAGCTCACCTCGGTGAGGTTGCTGAAATCTACCACAATACTGGGCGGATCAACAACTGTACCCAGGGCATTCAGAGGGGTACAACCGTTGGCGTCAACCACCGTGACCGGGTAATTGCCGGCGGCCAACCCCGGATACAGGTTGAACTGCAGCGTATCATTGGTGGGCTGGTTGCTCCAGATATAGGTGTACGGCAGGGTGCCTCCACTGACAAAAACAGCCAGTGTTCCGTTATCATCGCCCGGGCAATTGGGCGAAGCGGCAACGATACTGTCCAGCGCCAGAGACGCCGGAGCAACGACCAGGGCGGTATCTACTATGAAACATCCGTCATTGGCCGTAATGGTCACAAAATAGGAACCGGGCGACAAGTTGGTGATCGTCTGGCCGGTAGCGTTGTTGCTCCAGTTATAACTCTGGATAGGGGCCCCACCCGGCGTTGCCAGCACCGAAAGGGATCCGTTGGTGTCGTCAAAGCAGGCCAGGGTGTCATTATCCAACTGGGTTACCTGGGGAGGGGTTGGGGCGGTGATGTTAAAAGCCCGGTTGGCGGTGCAATTGTTGGCGTCCGTCACATCGACGGTAAACATGCCGGCGGAAAGGTTGATGGCAATGGAATCCATCTGGCCGTCCGACCAGTTGTAAGCATAGGGAGCCGTGCCACCCGTCACCCCGATAGTAATGCGGCCGTCGCCGCCGCCGTTATCGCAGCTTTCATTCAGCAGTTCGATCTCCTGAATGGCGAGGGGCGCCGGCTCGGCGATGGTGAAGGTATCGGAAACCGCACATCCTGCGGGGTCAGAGTCTGTAACCGTCACCGCGTATTGGGCGGGGCCCAGGCCGGTAACCTGCGCACCGGTGAAGGTGGGGCCCGAAGGAGGGACGGTGGCCCACGTATAGGTGAAAGGCCCAAAAGGAGGCTGCCCGGTAGTTGTGCCGCTGACCTCAATACTGCCGTCATCGGCCCCATTGCAGGTGATATCCATCAGGTTGATCAGATTGATCGACAGGATTTTGGCGGCAGTTACCGAGTAGCTTTCTTCCACCGTGCAATTGTTGTCATCGGTAACGGTAACGGTAAAGGTACCCGGATCCAAATTGCTGACCTGGGACGTATTAGCCGTTACGGCGCCCAGCCCCCCGCTCCAGTTGTAAGAATAATTACCGGAAGCGGTGGTGCCGCCCGTGGCCCCTACCAAAATGGAGCCGTCCATGGCGCCGTTGCAGGTTGCATCGGTGATGAAGGTATTATTGGCCAATATCTGAAGCGGGCCCGGCTGAGACAAGCTGCCGGAGTCAATTTCCTGGCAGCCGCTGGCGTCTGTTACCGTGACAGAATGAGTGCTGGAAGGAATATTGGCCAGCACCTGGCTGGTTTGCCCCGGAACATCCCATTGGAAGGTAAAGAGGCTCCCTGGATTGGGTACCGCCACTCCGTTGATTGTAACATTGGCGGTCAGCGCGCCATCTGTATCACCATTGCACGTAGGGCTTTGTAATTCAGCTACGTTGACGGCAAATTCCGGCCCTTGGAAAACTTCCACAAACACGGTATCTATATTGGCCGGCATATCGGAATCCGAAACGATAATCCGGTATTCCCCGGCAGGGCGGCCGCCAACGGCCGAAGAGCCACCGGAAGCGGCAATCGTAAGGGGCCCATTCTCCGGGCCGGTGGCCGGGAAGGTGTTCCAGGTGAAATTATAAGGCCCCACGCCTCCGGAAACCGTGACGGTGAAGGCGCCGTCGGACAAGCCGTTGCAACTCACGCTGTCCTGTACCGCCTCTACCAGCAATACGGAGTTCGTTACATTTACCCGCCCCGGCGACGTTTCAAAGGGGTACATACTGGGTATATTGTTGGTGTTGCCCACCTGTATGGGAGTCGGCATATCGCCGAAAGTAATATCGCTGATCTGGCCCAGGCTGCCGGTCACTTCGAAACACACTTCGAATAATACCGACCCATCGGGCAGGGTATTACTGGTGCCCAGAAAATCGGCCCAGGCAAAGGGCAGCCGCCCCAGATCGGTAACGGCAGGGTTCATGTTGAAGGCGCCGTCGTCCAGGGCGGGCAGCATCGTGTTCAGGTTATTGACTTCCACAAAATCCAGGATGGCGGGATCCCAGTTCAGCGTAAACTGGGCATTGGTCACATCCACCAGGTTGTCCACCCGAATCTCGACGCAGACCGTATCGCCGGGAGCGCCGTTGGCCGCGCCGGCGCTGAAGATCACCGGCATCACGATGGTGTCAATTGCGGCGCAGCTCTTGCCGTCTTCCACCACCACCTCATAATCCCCGGGGCGCGGCACCGTGAACTGAACGGTATCGCCATGGCCGGGGTTGGCGGTTTGCACGGTTCCCGCCAGCACGTCGCCTCCGAGGTGGCGAATCGTGATGGGTGCATAGGAAGTGGTGGTTTGAAATTCGGGCAGGCCGCCTTCTACCGAGAAAGCGCCCTGCATACCGGGGCCGAAGTTGGGGAAGGCCTCTGTTACTTGAACGGCTTCCAGGTAGACTACAGAGAAGGCTTGATCCACGCTAACACTAACGCAAGGGCCGCCGCTTTCGTACGTTAACAAGGCTAAATTATCTACAGTAATCGGAGCAAACCAGAGCTGAATGGGAGCCGGGTTGCCCATATTGAAGGCTTCCTGGTGAAAACCGCTGTTGGTGAGGGCCACATTGCCCATATTATCGTCAACGGCTACCCAAATCCCGTCAGTTTGAGGGAAGGAAACTCCCTCAAAAATAATAGGGTCCGCCTGATTTACACATAGGTCGGTAATTACAGTTGTAATATCCGGCCCGTCCACCGTGGGACGGCAGTCGTAAAAAGCATATGCCACCCCTGCCGGAGTGGCTGGCATAGGATCACCGTTAAGTACATCATCTTGATTGTGAAGCACCGACAGGGTATCCCCCAAGCAGAGATAAATAGTATCCAGGCTGATATCATTGCTCTGCCCTGCGAAGTTGCCCACATCAAATGTGATGGTGCCGGCGTCGTTGTCGGTGCAGGGCGCCACGCGCATTGCGGCGGATTCACCGCGGATTGTTATGTTCCTGGGAGTTTGTGCCCCTAGCTGCAGGCTGGCTGCGGCCAAAAGGGCAAAGAGAATAGACTGTCTTATCATCTTTCCGGATTGAGATAAACGATCGATAATTGGGATGTAAATATTAAAGGTGGCAAAAATAGAGATCACATCTCTACTATTATACCACAAAGAGGAAAGTTTTGAACTTTTGTACAACACCTTCCCCAATCATTCAGATAATCTTAGCACTCTGGTTTTGGAGCCTTTAAAAAAATGGCTAAGGCCATCGAAGGTAAGGAACGAAATGGAATGGCCTAAAATTATACACTCGCTCAATTGGTATGTTAAGAGCGTGTTGGGGATTTACCCTTTGGCCTGCAAATGTGCATCTTTTGAACCTCATTTCGCCATTTTTTCGCCACGTAGCGATGCTATGCGGCTCAAAAATGGCTTCCTGAGAACCAAAATCTGCTCATTTTCGACATCAAAAGTAAATCCCCAACACGCTCTAAGAGTGTGTCCAAGTTGCATGCTTCGGGTCGAAACCGGGATTTGAACACACGCTAAAATTGGCAAAGGGTTTGGCCTGACATCAGGCCGGATAAGCTTCTACTTTCGGGCAACCAACAACCCATAACACCAAAGTTCCTTTTGGAATGCATCGTACTGGTAAATCGTCCCCAAAACATTGCTGACCTGCACATCCGAGACAATTCCTATTTTATTCAGCAGCCGGGCAGCCCACAACCACTTATCGCCGTGTTCCCGGATATTGCGGATCGACTGCAGGGTGTGTTTGGAGATGTCCCGAAATTCAAAATCCCGAAAACCCGCCGCCTGTGCATGTTGTCGGTGTTCCGCCGGCGAGTCGAGGTCGGGAATGGCCCAGCATTGCAGCCATTGATGGATCAGCGCTTCCTCTTCAGATGAAAATGAGCGGCCCAAACGAAACGTATCACCAATAACCAGGCGCCCCCCCGGTTTGAGCAAGCGGTAGGCTTCTTTGTAAAAATCCAGCTTGTGAGAAGCGTGGCAAACACTCTCCAGCGCCCAGGCCACGTCAAACGATTGATCCTCAAAAGGGACATGACAATAATCGGCCTCCATAAAAGAGGCTTTGTGCTCCACTTTATGCTTAGCCGCATTTTTCCGGGCATCCCTTACCTGCCCTGCCACCGGAGTGATGCCGACGACCGAACACTGCCGGTTTTCCGCCAGCCAGATACCGGAACCGCCTACGCCACAACCCGCATCCAGCACTTTATCCTCCGGCCCGATGTCTGCCAAATCCGCCATCACCCGGTTCATATTGGCGACCGCCGCTTTGTGATGGGTAGCGGTTTCATCATAATATCCAAAGTGTAAGGAATAGGTATGCCGTACCCCCCAAACCCAGCGGTAATCCCACCGGGTTCCTTCATAGTAGGCTTCGACATCCTGAATTTTCGTACCGTTCATAAAGGTTTGATATTTTGAAACTAATAAGCCAGCAACCGCTTCAACTGCTCCCGGAACCTACCCTTTGGCAAAAATTGTTCCTCCAGCTTTGGGGAGAACGGCACCGGCGTATCCAGGCTGGCGGCGCGCAGCACCGGCGCGTCGAGGTATTCAAAGAGCTGTTCGGAGATATAGGCGGCGATCTCCCCGCCAATGCCGCCGATGAGCGTGTCTTCGTGCAGAACGATCACCCGGTTGGTCTTTTTCACAGTTTCGCCAATGGCGTCATAATCCAGCGGCAGCAGGCTGCGCAGGTCGAGGATTTCGGCGTCCACGCCCATCTCATTGCACACCTCAGTTGCCCAGTGGACCCCCATGCCGTAGGTGATCACCGACACTTCCTGCCCTTCGCGGGCGAGGCGCGCCTTGCCGATCTCCACGGTGTAGTAATCGTCGGGCACCGCGGCGGTGACGCTGCGGTAAAGGGCCTTGTGTTCAAAAAACAGTACGGGGTTGGGATCTTCGAAGCTGGCCAGCAGCAGGCCCTTGGCGTCTTCTGGAGTAGATGGATAAACAACCTTCAGGCCGGGCGTATGGAAAAACCAGGCCTCATTACTCTGAGAGTGGAACGGCCCGGCGGCTACTCCCGCGCCCGTCGGCATGCGGATCACCACATCGGCATTTTTCCCCCAGCGGTAGTGCTGTTTAGCCAGGTTGTTGATGATTTGGTTGAATCCGCAGGTGACGAAATCGGCAAACTGCATTTCCACCATGGCTTTGTACCCCTTCAGGCTCAGGCCCAGCCCAATACCTACGATGGCGCTCTCGCACAGAGGCGTATTGCGCACCCGCTCTCTGCCATACTTCGCGACAAAGCCTTCGGTGATCTTGAACACCCCGCCGTAGTCGGCAATATCCTGGCCCATCAGCACCAGTTTGTCATGTTTTTCCATAGCCTGCCGCAGGCCATCGGAAATGGCGTCGACGAAACGGCGTTCGGTTTTTTTACTGCTCTTCGGCGCCACCGCCCGGCTCTGGAACGGCGCGTACACATCGGCCAGTTCCTGTTCGGGGCTGGATTGAATGCCCCCTTCGCCGTAGGCGATCTCCAGCCCTTTACTGATCTCTTTTTTAATGGTTTCGCGGACTTCTTTCACCTGCTTTTCATCGAGCAGCCCTTCCTGCAAAAGGTATTTTTCATAATTCCTGACCGGGTCGCGGGCGGCCCAATAGTCCAACAATTCCCTGGGTACGTATTTGATGCCGGAGGCCTCCTCGTGTCCGCGCATGCGGAAGGTCTTGCATTGTACGAATACGGGTTCCGGGTTTTCGCGCAGCTCTTCAGCCAGCTTGCGCACGGTTAGGTAGACATCCAGAATGTTGTTGCCGTCAACCGTTACGGAGCGCATGCCGTATCCCTGGGCGCGGTCAGACAAGTCCTGGCAGACGTACTGCTCCCGCGAGGGGGTAGAAAGGCCATAGCCGTTGTCTTCGATGACGAACAGTACCGGCAAGCCCCAGACCGCCGCCGTGTTGAGCGCCTCGTGGAACTCCCCCTGGCTGGTGGCCCCGTCGCCGGTGAAGGCTAGTGATACCCTGCCCTCCCCCGCCAGCTTATGCGCCAGCGCAACGCCTGCCGCCAGGGACAGCTGAGGCCCCAGGTGAGAGATCATACCTACGATGCCGTAATCCATCGCGCCAAAGTGGAAGGAACGGTCTCGGCCCTTGGTGAAACCCAACGCCTTACCCTGCCACTGGGCAAAGAGGCGCTCCATTGGCATCTGCCGGGTGGTGAATACGCCCAGGTTGCGGTGCATGGTGAAGATGAGCTCGTCCTCCAGCAGGGCACTGGCGCAGCCCACCGAGATGGCCTCCTGCCCGATCCCGGAAAACCACTTGCTGATCTTGCCCTGCCGCAGCAGGATGAGCATCTTTTCTTCGACCAGCCTCGGTGTCAGCAGCCGGCGGTACAGATTCAATAACTCTTCATCGGACAGCTGCCCGCGGCTGTATTGGATAATGGGTTTGATCGTTTTTTCGGTCATGGTATTATCTGTTTTTACCCTGCCTTTTTGCTGCGCTAAAAGGTGGCAGAGGAGTAGCTACAAACCGGAGCGCCCTGGGCCTTATTTACACACTTTCACGTTTGCACATTTACACTTTCCTTATCCGGCCCACAAAGGTAAGGCAAAAACTCAGATTTATTCCAGCCTCCTTTCGTAAACAAATAGCCTTGCTTCTCTATTTAAGGTATACATTCCAATACCAAATCACTATGCAAAAAAAATCTACTATGCTCAGACATCTGATTATGTATGTTATGGCCCTCGGGCTGGTGTTCACTTCCTGTCAAAACAGCGGTAAAAGCGGCGAGCAAGCCGAAGGAGAAGCTGTAGATAGCAGCGACATGGCCCAGTTTGCCGATGACGAAAAATTCAAGGATGCCCACGAAATGCCAGCCGAGCTGAAGTTCGAAGGCATCGGGCAGATGATGGAGTTCGACACCCCCGATGGAAAGAAGGGCAGCGCCTACGTCCTTATGGCGAAAGAACCGACCAACAACTATCTCTTTGTCATCCACGAATGGTGGGGCCTGAACGACCACATCAAAGCCGAAGCGGAGCGCCTGTTTGGCTACCTGGGCAACACCAACGTCATGGCCCTCGACCTGTACGACGGTAAGATCGCGACCGATCCGGATAAGGCTGGAGAGTTCATGCAGTCTATCAAGGAAGAACGGGCCCGGGCCATCATCCAGGGCGCCATCAACAAGGCGGGTAAAGACGCCCGCATCGCCACCATCGGCTGGTGCTTTGGCGGCGGCTGGTCACTGAAGTCTTCCATTATGGCAGGCGATCAGGGCGTGGCCTGCGTGATGTACTACGGCATGCCGGTGAAAGACGCCAAGGCGCTGGCGCCGTTGAAAGCCCCCATCCTGGGTATCTTCGCCAAACAGGACGAATGGATCACTCCGGAGGTGGCGCAAACCTTCGAGAGCCTGGCTAAAGCTACCGGTAAAACGATTGAAACGCATATTTATGACGCCAATCACGCCTTTGCCAACCCAAGTAATCCAGCTTATAACGACGAAGCTGCCCAACAGGCGAATCAGGAAGCCTGGAGCTTTTTGAAAAAGCATCTGTAAAAAACCAATTCAGATTTGCCAGGTTTCGAAAACCTGGCAAATCTCCTTTCTAATCCGCCAACGCCCCCACCTGATCCACCATAAACGCATAGATCATCGCCGTTTCCTTCTGGCTGGCGAAACGGCCGGACTCCCCGGCGTGCCCCGCGCCCATATTGCATTTGAACAGCACCGGCTCCGTACCGGTATTATTCTCCCTGATCTTCTGCACCCACTTGGCGGGGTTGTGGTAGAGCACCTGCGTATCGTTGAGGCCGCCGGTGGCCAGAATAGCGGGAAAGGCCGCCGGTTTCACGTTGTCATAGGGCGACCAGCTGAGCATGTAGTCGTAAGCCTCCTTTTCGTAAGGATTGCCCCACTCCTCATATTCCAGGGTGGTTAGGGGCAGGTCCGGATTGCGCATATCGCTGATGACATCCATCCAGGGCACCCGTGCGATGATGCCCTTGAACAGATCGGGGCGCATATTGGTGACGGCGCCCATCAGCATGCCGCCGGCGCTGCCGCCCATGGCGAAAAGGCCTTCCGTTGAGGTGTACTGGTTATCCACCAGGTATTGCCCGCAGTCGATGAAATCGGTGAAGGTGTTTTTCTTTTTCATCAGCTTCCCGTCTTCGTACCACTTCCGCCCCATCTCCTGCCCGCCGCGGATGTGGGCAATGGCGTAGACGAAGCCGCGGTCGAGCAGGCTAATGACGCTGCTGTTGAAGTAGGGCATCGAGCTGGAGCCGTAGGAGCCATAGGAATAGAGCAGGCAGGGGTTACTGCCGTCCTGCCGGAACAGCTCTGTCCGGTACACGATAGACAGGGGCACCTCGGCGCCGTCCTGAGCGGTGGCCCAAAGGCGCTTCGTTTCATAAAGCGTGCCGTCGAAGCCGCCCCCTACTTTTTGCTGCTGGAGCAACGCCTTCTCCCGGGTGGCCAGGCTGTAACCAAAAGTAGAACGGGGCGTAGTCAGCGACTGGTAGTCGTATCGGATACTATCTGAAGTAAACTCGTCATTGGGGTCGTACATGCCGGCGGTGTAGACCTCCTCCCCAAAGTCCACGTAGTAACTTTCTCCACTTTGCCGGTTGATTACCCGGATTTTATCCAGCCCTTTTGTTCGTTCCTGCACTACCAGGTATTTCGCCCGTACGGTGAAGCCGTTGATGTAAACGTCCGGGTTGTGAGGCACAACATCCTTCCAGTTGGACAGGCCGGGGGCGCCTACGGGCGCTGTTGAAATCCTGAAGTTCTGCGCCTGGTGGTTGTTGTAAATATGAAACACCTCCCCGGTGTACGATTCCACCTGATATTCCAGGTTCTTTTGACGGGGCTGCACCACCTTCAACGCTCCTTTCGGCTGGCCGGCATTCAGGTACCAGGCCTCGCTGGAAGTAGTACTGCCGGAACCTATAAAGATGTACCGGTCATCCCAGGACCGGCTGACAAAGGCCGAGAAGGTGCTATCTGGTTCATTGTATACTTGCGCATCCTGTCCGGGATCGGCCCCCAATGCGTGGCGTTTCACCCGGTAGCTGCGCACCGTCTTGTCGTTGAGGCTATAAAAAAAGTGCTGGCTATCGTTGGCCCAGGCGCCGCCGAAGGAGCAGTTGGACACCTGATCGGGCAGCAGGCCGCCGGTGGAAAGGTCTTTGAAGTAAAGGGTGTTGCGGAGGTCGCCGGCCGTGTCCACCAGAAAAGCCAGCTTCTGGTTGTCCGGGCTGACGAAGTACTGGAACAGGCGGTAAATTTTATGGCCTTTTGCCATTTCGTTCACGTTGAGCAATACCTCTTCCGGGGCGGCCATATTGTCTTTCTTCCGGCAGTAGTAGGGGTACTCGTCGCCCTCTTCGTAGCGGGCGTAGTACCAGTAGCCATTCTGTTTGGTGGGCACCGACTGGTATTGCTGCTCGATGCGGGCCACCAGTTCTTCGTACAATTCATCCTGCAAGGCCTGGGTATGCGCCAGGTTTTGCTCGCAGAAAGCGTTCTCCGCTTCCAGGTGTTGGATGACTTCCGGGCTGGTGGGGTCGTTGAGCCAGTAGTAGGGGTCCTCGCGAGTGGCGCCGAACTCTTCGAAAGTGCGCCCCTCCTTTTTGGCAGTGGGCGGCCCGGCGGCGGCGGTATCGGTGGCGGCTTCCTGGCGGCAGCCCAACAAGGCCAGAAGGAAGAGGAAGGAAAATAGTCGGAGCATGGTTTCGTGATTTAGGGAATGAGAAATGAACTTTAAAGTTACGACAAACCTGGTTTATTTTTTGCATGCCTCTTTCTTATCAGAGATTTGTTCTGTATTGGGAGGCGACACCTTTTTCCGGGGCAGGATACGATGGGAAGGGAGCGGGAACAACAGCAAAGGCCAGGGAACAAACGGGGAGGCGACACCTTTTTCCCGTGCAGGATACGATGGGAAGGCGTCACCTCAATCATCCAACTCCTCCACCTCCCGCTCGGAGAAGGTATCCACCACCACATTGTGGCGCAGGAAATTGCACCAGGGGCAGTTGGGCTCCCCGCAGCCGGTGTAGAAATCGTGGGCCATGATCTTGCTATACACTTCTTTAATGAGGCCGCTCACTACTTCCACATCTTTGGGCGTATAGATCAGCTCCTTTTCCTGGAACGCCCCGCGCGTATCCGGCTCCAGATAGGAGATTTTCCCGCTTTTTACGGTGCGGGTATTGCCGGGCTGGCGCTCGTAGAGAATCTTGTAAAACACCAGTTGCCGCCAGTAGCTGCCACCGTGGGGATTGGCGTCGGTAGGGCGCCTCATTTTGGCGTCGCTCTGGCTACCTGTTTTGTAATCGACCACCCGCGCTTCGGCCAGGCCGTCCAGGATGAGGCGGTCGATGCTGCCGGTGATGGGCACGCCGTCCATTTCCACATTGCGGGGTTTGTGTTCCAGTTGTACGTTCTTTTCCCAGGTGGAGATGTGGATTTTGTAGTATTCCGACAGGTTGCGGCGGCCCATTTCCAGGCGGCGCTGGTATTCCTTTCGGGAGAAGAAACCCTGGCGGCGCTCCATTTCCTGGTCGAACAGCTGGATGAATGGCGCCTCGGAAAGGAAGGCCTTGCTCTTCGACACCTTCATGCGCTCGAACAGCCGCTGCAAGGCGTTGTGCATAGCGGTGCCGTAGTGGGCGGCCTCCCGCATCAGCGTTGGGGCTTTCAGCACATTTTCGTAATAAAAACCCAACGGGCACATCAGGTAGCGGTTCATGGCGGAAACACTGAGCTGGAAGCCCTCCAGCAGGCCGCTGACGGTTTCTTCATCCAGGGGTTCCACCTGGGGCGTTTCCTGCTCGAGCAACCGCAGGGTTTCGGCCTCTACCAGATCGGCGGCGGGCAAGGCGCGTTGCTGCACCTCCAGCCCGCTGCTTTTCAAGATTTCTTCGATAAAAATGGCGCGTTGCTGAGGTTTGCCCTTGTCGTCTGCTTCGCTGTAGGAAATATGGAGGCGTTCCTTGGCGCGCGTCATGGCCACGTAAAAGAGCCGACGGCGGGCTTCCAAAGCGTCTTCCTCCCCGGAGAAGGTCAGGGTGTCGGGCAGGGTAAACTGGAAAGCGCTGGCGCGGGTGCGCGGCTCCCAGTGCTGCCCGCAGTCGATCAGGTAAACATAGCGGAACTCCAGCCCCTTGGCGCTGTGAGCGGTGAGCAGGTTGACTCCCGATTCCACCTGCAGGGAACTACTGGCCTCCAGAGCGATGCGGTTGGCGTCCATATTGCGGAACAGGTCGAGCAGGCGGCCTACGGTGAGGCGGGGGCTGCGGGCCGCCTCGGCCTTGACGAAATCTACGAAGGCCTTCAGGGCCTGAAGGAGCAGGGTTCTCCGTTCGTGCCCCAGCACGTACTTGAGCAGGCCGCTGCGGTTGACGAGGCGTTCCACAAAGGCCGGGGCGCTCAGGCTGCTGTACTCTCGCAGTATGTGGTTGTGAAAATCGGTAAAGCGGTGGAGGGCGGCCTTGTCTTTCAGGTTTAGCTTTTCCAGGGTGGGTTCATCAGCCAGCAGATCCCGCCAGGGCGGGCGCTGGCTCCAATCGAAGCGGGCCTGGTGGAGGCTCAGGCGGGCAAGGTCGTCGGGGTGCAACTCGAAAAAGGTAAAATGGAGGATTTGAAAGAGCAGGTATTCTCCGCTGTTAGGATGCTGGAATTCCGCCGCGAAGTACTCCAGCATCTGCCGAAGGTTGCGGATCAACGGCAGGTCCAGCGTATTGATCTTGCGGCGGGTATTGTAGGGAATACCCGACTTTTCCAGCAACTCCACCAGCTGTTCCGCCTGCCGGTGCTTGGCGTAGATGACCGCCACTTCCCGAAGCGGGACTCCTTCTTCGTACAAACTACTTATTTGCTGAACAATATCCGCCTCCTCGTGCAGGCGGTTGGGATAGGCCACCACCTGTGGGCGAAGGGGCGTGCTGGCAAAATCCCCATTTTTAGCGATCAGCAGTTTTTCGATACCCAGATTCTGAAGTTTATTAACGATGCGTAGCTCGTTGTGGCGGATGACCTCGCGGGAGGCGTCCAGAATGTGCTGGGAAGAGCGGTAGTTGTGCTGAAGCAGGACCAACTTGATGTCCGGCTGAAACTGATGGTAAAAATCGGTCAGGTTCTTCAGGCGGGCGCCCTGAAACTCGTAAATCGACTGGTCGTCATCGCCCACAATAAAGATATTGGGCTGTTCCCAGAAGGCGATCAACTGGTGGATGATCTCGTTCTGAGCGCTGTTGGTATCCTGGTATTCATCGACCAGAAAGTAGAGGTATTGTTCCTGATAAGCGCGCAGCAGGTTCTCCTGCTCCTCGAAGGCTCGCAGGACCCACAGGATCATATCGTCGTAGTCGTAGCGGCGCGCCTGGTACATGGCTTGTTGGTAACGGGGGAAAAGCGCGGCGGCGGCACGCAGCAGTTCCATTCGGTTTTGGGCTTCTTCGATCTTCGATTGCTTCGGGCTGCCCTTGCGGATTTTTCCCCGGTTGATTTTATAAATAAATTCCTCCCGATGCGGCAGGCTTTCCAGGTAGGCCTCGATCTTTTCATTGATCAGGGCCACCGTCCAGTCCTCGGCTTTCATCCGCTGGAAGAGGCTGCGCAAATGGCCTTCGTAGAAGTAGGGGTCGGGGCGCCCACGCCGCAGGGGGTGGTGAACGTCGAGCTCGTCCAGCAGGCCGCGGATAAGTTCCACCTGCTCCAACTCGCTGGCCGGCTCCATATCCTGCCGGCCGAAGAGCTCCAGGTTATCCTGGATTATGCTGTTGCAAAAAGAATGGAAGGTGTAGATGTGAACCCGGTGAGCCTCCGGGCCGATGAATTCGAGCAGGCGGTGCCGCATGGCGTTGACGCCCGCGTCGGTGAAGGTAAGGCAAAGGATATTTTGCGCCTGGGCGTCCGTTTCCATCAGGATGCGGCCGATGCGGGCGGAGAGGATGTGGGTTTTACCGGTGCCGGGGCCGGCCAGGGCCAGCACCGGCCCTTCGATGTGCTCTACGGCTTCGCGCTGCTGCGGGTTGAGCTGGGCGAGCGCCTGGAGGAAGGACTCGTTGTATTGGTGTCGGCTGGGTGGCGCCTCGGGCATGGTTCCTGATTTTGTCCGCCGGGAAGATACGAATTTGTGATCGTTTTTGGATTGGCCTTTTCCCTTTTCGGACTATGCCTGCTGCCGCCAGCCATAGACAAAACGCAAGCCTGCGTATTAGCTTTAAGTAATTGGAAGCCCGGCCAGGACCAGAGGCAACATTTTCTTTGTACCCCAACCCTGCTTCCGGCCCGCTGCACCTGGCCTGGGCCCGAGCCCCGCCGGCTCAGGAAGGGCTGATGCGGCTTTTCCGGGCCGATGGGCAAGTAGTATGGCGAAAACAAGCCCGCCGGGAGCGGGAGATGACACTGGATATAGAGGGGCTGCCCCCCGGGCTGTATTTTTTGCAGGTGCAGGCGGTCAGCGGAGCTTTGGGGGGAGCGGCTGGTGGTGAGGGGAGAGTGAGGGCTGGCCACGTTACGCCAAAACAGTACCGGCCGTAAAAATAAACGCCCCTGCCTTGCCCAATCGCCCTGAGATCACGGGCAGAGAAGCGCAAAAGCAAGCCGCATTACCAAAAAAAAGCTAGCCCGCACCAGGAGGCTACCATTAAAAAAGTTTAAATTCATAGCGGCTATTTCCCGGCCGGAGGCTCACAGAAGCGCTGCAACTGCCTGGCCACAAAACCATAATGCCGGCATACCATCATACCTATAAAAGGTACGTTTTTTTACTGAAAGCTATGAAATTCAAAATGAAACATCTCGCCTTTCTGCCCTTCTGGGCACTCGTCTGTCCTTGCCTCACTGGCCAGCAGCCCTTCACCTGCCGGGGCAGCTTCTATCTGGCCATCGCCCCGCAGAGTTCCAGCACCGTCTACGAGGTGCAGGTCAGCCAGGCCACTGGCAACGTCACCTTCAACGGGCTGCCCGCCGGCCCGGTGGGCTTTGTCCTCAACGGGCTGGGCTACCGCTCGACTGACAATTTCATCTACGCCGTCGATTCAGACACCGGCGGACTCTACCGCATAGACAGCAACGGGGCCGCTTTTTCCCTGGGCCGGCCCGAAGGCATGCCGTCCAGCGCCAGCTATCCGGCCGGCGATGTGAGCCCGGATGGAAAATCCCTGGTGCTCCTCTCGGTCAGCGGCGGCTTCAACGGCTCCACCGAAGCCATCCTATTTGTCGACCTGGAAACGGCAGGCTATCCGGCGAGAACGGTCAATTTCCCCAGCAACCATTCCGCCGTTTACGACATAGCTTTTGACCCAACTGATGAGGCTACGCTCTACGGCTGGGACGCCCTCAACCAAAGGCTGGTCATCATCGATACCCAGGAGGGGCAGATCCTTACTCCTTTTCCGACTGATAATACAGGAGGAACCCTCGGTTCCATTTTCTTTGACGCCTTCGGCAACCTCTTCGGCTACGGCAGCTCCCCTGGCACAGGCAGCCAGAACAGCTTTTTTGCGATCGACAAAACCACCGGTGAAGTCACCATTGAAGCCACCGGCCCGGCCGCCCAGCGCAGCGACGGCTGCTCTTGCCCTTACACGGTGCAGATGAAGAAGCGGGTGGAACCGGTGCAGGCCATCCCTTGTACGGAACTAACGTACTATTTTGAAATGGCCAATGCTTCCGGCCGGGTGCAGGTGAATCTCACTTTTGAGGATGTATTCCCGGAAGGATTCCTCATCACCGCCATCGACAATCCGGTGGGCGGGACGATCACTGCCGGCGGCATTGGAACCAACCGGCTGAGGATTGAAAGGATCAACCTGCCGGAGGGGCGCAGCGAGCTGGCAGTTACCGTTAACGTCCCCGATGATGCTTTCGGGGTGTATAAAAACCAGGCGACACTGAGTGGCCTGCCAGAAGGATTGGGCGCTATTGCTGTATCAGATAACCCTGCCACCGCCATACAAAACGACTCCACCAACGTTTTCATCGACTCCCTTTCAATCGATCTGGGCGAGTTTCCGAACGCCCTCTGTCCGGGCGAAACCATCACTCTGGCGCCCACGGTGGCCGGCGGCAGTTTTCTATGGAGCGACGGCTCTGCCGGCCCGGAGCTGGCTGTGAAACAGGGAGGCAACTATTCCGTCACCCTTAGCAGTGGCTGCGACGAGGCCTCTGATTCCGTTTTTATTACAGAGGCTACCTTACGCCTCAGCCTGGGAGCAGACAGGGAGGTCTTTCTGGGTGACAGCCTGGCCCTTCAGGCTGATATAGTAGGCAGCCCTCCGTTCAATTACCAATGGCTGGGGGATACCTTGTCTATCTTATCCTGTACCTCTTGTGCCAGCCCTACCCTGCGTCCTTTCAACGATACTTTCTACTTCCTGTCCATCACCGACGCCAACGGCTGCACCGCACTGGATTCTATCGCCATCCGGGTGCTGAAAGACAGGAATGTGTACATCCCCAATGCCTTCAGCCCCAACGGCGATGGGCGCAACGACACTTTTTATCCGCAGAGCCGAAAATCAGAGGAGGTAGCTGTATTTCGCGTTTTCACCCGCTGGGGAGAATTGGTTTTTGAGACTACGGATGTTTTTACCAACGATAGCCGAAACGGCTGGGATGGGAGGTTCAAAGGAAGGCCAGTACCGGCCGGAGTGCACACCTATATGGTTGAAGTGCGTTTTCTGGATGGGTTGGTGCGGAAGTTTCGGGGAGATGTGCAGTTGGTGAGGTGAGAGGGATGAGGTAGGTGGCAGAAAACAGACGGCGGTTATTTATACTAATTTTTTAGTGCGCTCTCTTGATTCTTACCTACTTTTTTCATTATCTTTGGTTACATTTTTTTGGTTTAACTTTTTTTGTCTCTTTTTATTCTAATTTATGTGATAAGCAAAGTAGTAATCCCGTCTTGCGCTTGTTATTGAGCAAGACGCCCCCTCCATCCGAGTTTAGCCAGCCATTTTTTGGGACCTTCCCCTACAGAAAGCCCGTTAAAATCCTGACTACGCTTAGGATGCTGCCGCTACGGTGAGCACCCCTTAGTCCTGCTCGTTGGAAGAAGGCATTCAGATTCGGCATTTTTCATTTTTTAACCTTTTTCACATATTAATTTTTTCTGTAATGAACATTTTTGTTGCTAGGCTCAACTTTGACACCGACAGTGACACGCTTCGGGAAGTTTTTGAATCTTTTGGGGAAGTAGACACCGCCAAAGTCATCACCGACCACTTCACCGGGAAATCCCGGGGCTTCGGCTTTGTCGAAATGCCCAATGACGATGAGGCCTATGCCGCCATCGAACGACTGAACGACACCGACCTGGATGGCAACACCATCGTAGTTAAAAAAGCCGAACCGCGCGGTGGCAACCGTCGCCAGGGTGGCGGCAATTTTAACCGCCGCGAAAGCTTCGGCGGAAATGGAGGCGGAGGCCGCGATAATTACAGCCGCCGCGACAGCTACGGTGGAGGCGGAGGCCGCGACAACTACAACCGCCGCGACAGCTACGGTGGAGGTGGAGGCCGTGACAACTACAACCGCCGCGACGACCGAGACAACTACAACCGCCGCGATCGCAACAGCGATGGCAACTACAATTCAGACCGCTACTAGACAACCCTCCTGGTTAAGATAGACGAATAGACAAGGGGCGACGAATCTTTTTCGTCGCTCCTTTCTTTTTTTATGGGTTATGCTTAATTTTGACCTTGCCTCTGATGGGTTCGTTGATTCAGTAATGGCTTAAATAACCTGTCAACTTCCTTCCTGTTACCAAACTGCCATTCCAAACCATTAAAATCGAACAGTAATGTATCGGAAATTACTTCTATTTCTTATTGTCATAATTTCTGTAGTCAGCTTGCAGGCGCAGGTGGTCTACAGCGAACCGGCTGCGCCCAACCCCGATGAAGAAGTGACGGTCTTCTTTGACGCTACTCAGGGAAACGCCGGCCTCCAGAATTGTAACTGCGACGTTTACCTCCACACCGGAGTGATCACCAATCAGAGCAGCGGTAGTTCGGACTGGCGTTACGTCCCCACCACCTGGGGCGTGGCAAACCCCAACTGGCGTATGACATTAGTGCCCGGCCAGAGCAACCTCTATAGTTTTACCTTCTCTCCCTCTATCCGGAGCTTTTTCAACGTCCCGAATACTGAAAACATACAACAGCTGGCCTTCGTTTTCCGAAATGCGGACGGCAGCCAGTCCGGCCGCGCCCAGGGAGGCAGCGATATCTTCCTGGATGTGTTCGACGGGGGCGTCCTGCTGCAAAGCCCCACTTCCAGCCTGGTAATCGTCCAGGCCGGTGAAACCATTCCGGTAATTGTCACAGCTACTCAGGAAGTTACCTATTCCGTTTTTGATAATGGCAGCCTGCTCACCGAACAAACGGGCGCCGTCCTGAATTACAACCTCATTGCCGGCAGCATGGGCAATCATCTGGTGGAGATCGTCGTAGACAACGGCGTAGAACCACAAACCTTGTCATTCAACTATATCGTCGCGCTGGATATAGCGCCGGCGGACCCGCCGGCCGGGCTGGAAACGGGCATCACTTTTGGGAATGGCAGCCTGAAACTTTTGTTCTACGCTCCCGGTAAAGAGAACGTTTTCGTATTAGGCGATTTCAATGATTATCAGGTGAATGTCGATTATCAGATGACCCCAACTGATGATGGCCACTGGTGGATCGAGATCGACGGCCTGCCCGAAGAGGGGCCGGTTACATTCCAATATCTGGTGGATGGGAACATTCGCGTTGCCGATCCCTACAGCACCCTTATCCTGGACCCGGGCAATGACCCATTCATTCCGAATGTGACCTACCCCAACCTGCCGGATTACCCCGCGGGCGCCCAGGGCATCGTCACGCTGATTGACCCGGCGGTTGCGGCATACAACTGGCAGGTGAACAACTTCAGCCGCCCTGCGAAGGAAGAACTGGTGGTTTACGAGTTGCTGCTCCGCGATTTCCTGGCGCGCCATGACTACACCACGCTTATAGACACCTTGAACTACCTGAGGGGGCTGGGCGTCAACGCTATCGAACTGATGCCGGTCAACGAATTTGCCGGCAATGAGAGTTGGGGCTACAACCCCACTTTTCACATGGCGCTGGACAAGTATTACGGCCCGATCAAGGAATTTAAACGCTTCGTCGACGCCTGCCACGCCCGCGGCATGGCTGTCATCCTCGATGTCGTTTACAACCACATTGACCTGCCCAGCCCATTAGGCGCCCTCTACTGGGATTCGGCCAACAACCGCCCGGCGCCCAACAACCCCTGGCTGAACCAACAGGCTACTCATGCATTCAGCGTTTTCCTGGATATCAACCACGAAAGCCCGGCGACCCGGGCTTATCTCGATAAGGTTATCCCTTACTGGCTTTCCGAATTCCGGGTGGATGGATACCGGTTCGACCTGTCGAAAGGCCTCACCCAAAATACAAACGGCCCCTTCGACGCCGGCGCCTATGACGCCAGCCGCATCGCCATCATCAAGCACTACGCTGACGTCATGTGGCAAACCACCCCTGGTTCCTATACTATCCTGGAGCATTTTGCCGACTGGGCCGAAGAAAAGGAACTGACCGGATACGGTGAAGGAATGATGGTGTGGAACAACCAAAATCATCCTTCCCGGGATGCCGTCCGGGCAGGCGGCGGCGGCCTCAACGGCCTTTCCTATAAAACTCGTGGATGGGATACGCCTTACGCTCTGGTATCCTACATGGAAAGCCACGACGAAGAACGCCTGATGTTCGAAGCGCTCACCTATGGCAGCTCCAGTGGGAATTACAATGTGCGCGACTTCGAAACGGCTTTGTCCCGGGTGGAGGCACTGAGCACCATCTTTTACTCCGTGCCTGGCCCTAAAATGCTCTGGCAGTTCGGAGAGTTGGGCTATGACTATTCGATCAACTATTGTGAGGACGGCACGATCAGCAACGATTGCCGGGTCGGTAACAAGCCCATCCGCTGGGATTATTTCGAAAATGAGGCCCGCCGTCATCTGTACAATGTGACGCGACAGCTCATCGCTATGCGCAAGGCCTACGATGCTTTCCAAAGTACCAACTTC
Source organism: Lewinellaceae bacterium (assembly GCA_020636095.1). Taxonomy (GTDB): domain Bacteria; phylum Bacteroidota; class Bacteroidia; order Chitinophagales; family Saprospiraceae; genus JACJXW01. Next base: position 1,543,999 of record JACJYN010000003.1, on the reverse strand, counting down.
GAAACGGACCTCGGCTCGTCGATTAAAAAGGTAAAACTATTTGGCTCCGACATTACAGTTGTTGCCGTAGCGAATACGGGCATTACAGCCGGTAATGCCTCATCGGTCTTCCCCACTGCCGGCGCCTGGTACGAGTTCTTCAGCCGGGAGAGCATCAATGTTCTGACGCCCAACCAACTGCTGCCCTTGCAGGCGGGCGAATACCGCATGTACACTTCCGAGCCGGTCGACTATACCGTTGGCGCCGCCGAGCCGCTGCCGGCCCCTGGTTCTCTGGGCCTTCACCTGGCCCCGAATCCAACCGACGGGTTGTTGATGCTGAGCTATGAGTTGCCTCGTTCCTCGGAGGCCGCCGTCCAGGTATTCAACTTAACCGGCCAGCAGGTTTATTCCCGGAAAGTTGGCCAGCAAGGGCAGGGCTGGCACGGGCTGGAAATCAATTTCCAACTGCCCTCCGGTACCTATACCCTTAAATTGACTGCCGGAAACCGGTCGGAAGCGAAGGTTTTTGTGGTCCGGTAAGGATGGGTTGATGGTTGTTTGTTGTTTGTTTCCCAACTGGGATAGACAAGCAACAAACAACTACCAACATTCAGCAACCCCTCCTCCCCCACCCGGTCGATAAAATTGCCCCGTTTATAGATTAGGTTGTTTCCGCTATCGGGAATTCAGCATCTTTGTGTTTTGGTCAAACATCATCTTTTTTCAGTCTGGTTTTCAGGGCTTCCCTTTTGAATGGAGGAGCCATTTATCACCTATTTCGAAAACTAGACATCATGACAAAATTCACACCACTGCATGTGCAGGGCATGCCGGATCAGCTCCGCCAGCAAGAGATAGAACGTCAATTGCAGGGTATTACCGCCAAACGCCCCTCTACGCGGAAAGAACTGTACCGGCGCCTCTGTATTGTGCGGCAGTACATTCTTGAAAATTTCCACAGGAATATCCAGCTTGATGAGCTGTCCCGTGAGGCCGCTTTGTCAAAATACCACTTGCTGCGAACCTATAAAGAGGCCTTCGGCGCCACCCCTTACCGCCAGGTGCTGGACCTGAGGCTGGGCGCTTCCAAAGCGCTGCTTGCGGACGGCTACACAATTGAAGACATTGCCTTCCGGTTAGGCTTTTCCGACCGCCGGTCGTTTACCAAATCGTTTAAAAAGGCGTTTGGAGTGGCGCCGTCGGTGCTGCGGGAGAGGATGGGGAGGTAGATTGTTACCCCCGGTTGAAAATATTGTAGCCACCTGATTGGTTAATTAACTATGAAGTTACAGCTCCTATTGCTTTTCGCCATTTGTCAGTTATACCTCGTAGCACAGGCTCCGCTCATTCCCCGCGATAGCCTGTTCCAGGAGAAAGACCCTTTCGCCATTACCCTTTCGCCGGACGGCAGGAGGGTTTACTACCAGCGGCGCAGCGTGCAGGCCGGGCGCCTTTTTTTCATTGAAACGCAGCGCCCCGCCCGGGAACAAAGCCTCCCCTTCGATGGCGCCTTACTGAACTGGAAACTCACCCCGGAAGGCAGCATTCTGGCTGTAGTGCAAAGTAGCGGCAAACAATTGGTCCTGATGGGGCCAGACGGGCGGAGAAAGCGCGAAATCTATTTGTTCCCTTTCCAGCAATTGCGCATCGAAGCCCTCAGCCCACAACGCCCGGAAGAGGCCGTCGTTTCAATCGTAGGAGAAAAAGACAGCCTCAACGGCATCTACCGCATTCACCTGGGAACGGGGAAATACCAGAAGATGAGCCCTCCGCTGGATTTTCAGCAGATTTACTTCGACCAGCAACTCCGCCTGCGCGCCGGGCGGTTGCTCAATGATATCAATGGGTACTCCATTTATACCTACGACGGCGCCGTCTGGAAGGAACGGCTGCGCTACCCTTTCGAGGAAAGCCAGTTTATCGGCGGCTTCCAGGATGTGGTGAGCGTCAGCGCTGATGGGCAAACGGTTTATGCTACGGATAATACCGGCCGGGATAAGACGGCGCTGGTGGCCATCGATGCGCCAACCGGCGCCATCCGGTTGATCGTCGCCGACGGCAAGGCCGATATCTTACCCTTTGGGGCCATGATTGCCCCCGACGGCCGGCCGCAGATGGTGCTCAGCGTATTCGCCAACGCCCGCCGCCACTTTCTGGATGCCGCCGCTCAGGCCGATTTCGACTATGCCAACCGCCTGCTTCAGGGCAACGCCAGCTTCGCTGAAGCCAGTGTCGATGGCCGCACCTGGCTGCTGCGGAAGCTGGAAGGCGGCCCCGTCACCTATTACCTCTTCAACCGGGGCAACCGGCAACTTACCCACCTGTTCAATGATTATCCCGCCCTGGACGGCTACCCACTGGCCAGCCGGCAAGCTTTCAGCGTTGTGGCCCGCGACGGCTATGAATTGCCCGTCCACGTTTACCTGCCTCCCGGCGCCGATACCAACGGCGACGGCGTTCCGGAGCAACCGCTGCCCACCCTCCTGTACATGCACGGCGGGCCCTGGGCTGGTGTCATACACTGGAACCAATGGTTTCATACCCGCAATTTTCAGCTGCTGGCCAACCGGGGTTATGCGGTGATCAATACCGAATTTCGCGGGAGTACCGGTCTGGGTAAACACTTTACCAGCCTGGGAGACCAGCAATGGGGCGAAGCCATGCTCCACGACAAGGAGGACATCACCCGCTGGGCCATCCGCCAGGGGATCGCCCGGGAAGGCCGGATCGGCATGTGGGGCTGGTCGTACGGTGGATATGCTACAGCCGCCGCGCTGGCCTTTGCGCCTGAGCTCTATGCCTGCGGGGTATCCATGTACGGCCCGGCCGACCTGGATGCCTTTTCACGCATTCCCTTTACGGATAATGCACTCTGGCGCACGCGCGTGGGTGATCCTTATACGGCTGATGGCGCCAGGCTTCTGCAGCGGCACTCTCCTATCAACTATGTTCAAAATTTCCAAAGCCCTCTATTACTGACCACCGGCAGTAAGGACGGCCGTGTGCCGAAGAAACAGGTCGACGACTTTGCCGATGCCCTGAATTCAGCCGGCAAGAAAGTCATCTACTTTTACTACCCCGAGGAAGTACATGACTACCGAAAAGCCGGCAGCTGGATTTCCTTCTGGGCGATTGCCGAGCAGTTTCTGGCAGAGAACCTGGGCGGCCGCTTCCAGCCGGTTGGGCGCGATCTGGAAAAGGGCGACTACAAGGTGGTTTTCGGGAGGAAATGGATCGGGCAACTGGAATGATCGATAGAACACCCTACAACAATCAAAACATGCGATATTTTTCCATTCATGCTACCTGTCTTACATGGCACACTATTGATGGACAGGAAATTGCGGAAGGCTCGGCGCCATTCCGGCCTCCGGTTACCGGCTTCCGGCTTTTGTACCACGCCAGAACGGCAGCCTCCATTCATGCCTATCTACTCTTGCTCGCCGTAGCCCTCTTCAGCTGCCGGCCGGCGCCCTCCCAATCTACCCTGCAACTCTCAGCCGGCCATCAGGTGGTTTTCCTGGACAGCCTGCTGGCAGCCCGGGCTATCGTGGAGGACAAGGCAGAAGGTTTTTTTGACAAAATCACCCCGCTCGATATGGCCATCCAAATGGGCCGGCCACTGCCCGACGCCTTCCGCCGGGAAGAGTGGCTGGCCGATTATCGCGCCTTTCTCCGAAGGGATGTGGAAAGTTTCAGTGAGGAAGATCAAAAGCTGCTGCGAGAGGCATTCAGGAAGGCCTTTGAGTTAACGGAAAAACTCCGCCCCGGCCTGTTCCCATCCGGCATCCGCCTCATCAAAACCAAGGGGTTGCACTACGGCCCTTCCGTTTATTATACCCGAGAAGATTGCATCATCATTCCCGAAAATGAACTCACCGGAGGCAACCTGAGCGGGCTCACCGAGGTCATGCTGCACGAGGTATTCCACATTTACTCCCGCTATCATCCTAAAGAGAAGGAGGCCCTCTACCGCCTGATCGGCTTCGAACCCATCACCCAGCCTCTTTCCTTTCCCGACACCCTCGCCCGGCGCCTGCTGCTCAATCCCGATGGCATAGACGTCCATTACGCCATCACCCTGCAACTCCCGGAAGACAGCCTGCCCGTCCGTGCCATCCCCCTGATTGTCTCGGCTCAGCCCAATTACAGCCCCGCCCTGCCTCAGTTTTTCGCCTATCTGGATTTTCAGCTTTATCCCATTCAGGAGGAAGCGGAAGGCTACCGGGTAGTAACCCAAAGCAGCTACCGCAGCCCCCTACCCTACCCCGGCAAAATCGCCAGTTTCTTCGAACAAATTGGCGACAACACCAACTATTTCATCCACCCGGATGAAGTGCTGGCGGATAACTTCGTATTCCTGGCGCTGGCTCAGACAGGTAAGGCAGATTTTGCGCTGTCCAATTATTCAGAGCGGGGCCAGGAAGTGCTGAGGGGGATGGAGGTCGTCATGAGGGGGGAATAGGGATATCGTAAGTAGCGTAGCGTGTAAGTAAACGAACGTGGTTTGCTCATCTGGTGTACGAGGTACGGGCTGAAGCAGGGGCGTGTTCGGAATTCGGTGTTCGCAATTCGCAAATCACTGAAAATCAAGAGGCATTTTAAACCTCATGTTAAACTATTTATTTGGCCACATACCTCGGCCATCGAAGCTTTGATGCCGGAGGACGAAAACTATTTTCACCAATTTGTTTCGCGCACTTGTTTTAAACAACATTTTGTTTTAAATTTGTTAAAACCTACTCTTAGCAAGTTAATTTAAAACAAAATGATCGGTTATGAGCACCTCTACCGATAAAGTAAAAGGCTACCTCCAGCGCAACTGGTTCAAACTGGGGCTTGCCCTCATTCTTTTCTTCATCTTCCTGAAAAAGGACCTGAGCTTCCGGATCAACCTCAACAGCCCGGTGCGGATGGAACAGGCGCCACTCCAGCCCTCCACTCCGGCGCGGCAACAGCAAAAGGCCCCTCCTCCGGAACGGTACACGGACAATACGCCACAACAAACCGCCAGTACGGAACTACCGGGTACAGAGCGGTTCGACTTCAGCAGCCCGCCCGGCAGCCGCCGGGATGTGCTGGCCATCGACCGCCTGGGGCAGGTGGATGAAGGAAAGGTCAGGGCTTACATCCAGCGCTTCGGCCGGGTGGCTGTCAGCGAGCAAAAGAAGTTCGGCATTCCCGCTTCCATTACCATTGGCAATGCCTTACTGCACAGCCTCGCCGGCACTACCGAGATGGCGGGGGCAGCCGCCAACAACCACTTTGGGCTGCTCTGCAGCTCCAACTGGCAGGGAGCGCAACACACCTATGAAGGGCAATGCTATCGGGTATACGAAAATGCCTGGACCAGCTTCCGGGACCATAGCTTTTACATCACCACCGGCCCGTTCGCTCCGCTTCGCCAGCTTTCGGATACGGATTACAAAGGGTGGGCGGACGCTCTGGAAAAGACAGGTTTCTCCAGAGAAAAAAACCTGGGCAGGCAGCTCGTCAAAGTGATCGAGATGTATGAGTTGCAGGAATTAGGCCGGAGGTAAAAGAACGGTTTTTAGGGAGGTATCCTTCTAAAGTTGGACAGAATGGGCTGGGGTTGTGTACGCTTGTCCCGAACTCGATTCGGGATGTACGGACACAGGGGGAGCCCATGTGTGTACGCCTGCCTGCCCGTGAGGCCACGGCCGAGCAGGCAGGATGTACGAGGCTGTCCAACGCTAGTGCCTCGCGCACTAAATAGCGGGGGAATAATGGGAGGCTATTTTGGTGCTAGACGAGGCGCCCATGACGAGCATAGCCGGAGCTACGTGAGGAATGGGCAACGACGTATAGCGCCAAAAGAGGCCGCATAATGGGTCGATAATTTCGTTCCCGGCGCACTAGGCTACAATTAGTGAGACATGAAGCCCGGGCAGAGTCCATTATATTCAATCAATCATTAATTCTATCCATAAACTTATAGCTCTATAGCATTATACCTACTCCGTCTCCACCCCTTCCAGTTGGTGTTTATAGTAATCCACGCAGGCGCCGTAGACCCATCCCTGCTGGCCTTTACGGGTTTTGACCTTCACCCAGCGCTCATTGGTAATGAGGTTTTCACCGAGTTTGATCTCCTGGGTGGAATCTGATACTTCGCCCAGGAATTCTACTTCGTCGTACAATTTAAGGCGGTCGACGATGCGGTTTTTGAGGCCCGGGCCGGTGCGCATATTTACGCCATCGACGATGATATACAGGACGGGCACCCGGACTTTTTCCACGTTCGGTTCCGGATTGATGGGCTGAATGCTGGTGTCGAGGGGCGCGATATCGGCCGTGAGCCGCTCCATCGAATCGGATCTGGCTTGTTCGGCTGCATCGAAAGCCTCTTTCTGACGATAGGTACGTTGGGTACTGTTGCACTTGGACACCGCCCACATCAGAAAGCCGATGAAGAAAATGCCAATAACGAGAATTTCTACTTTGGGTAACAAGCCAGGCTGCTTACTCATAAACATTTTGTTTTGGGGATACTGTTTTTATGCAAAAATCTCCGTAAATTGTTGGCTCTACGATTGGATTAACCGGCGCTCTTTTCAAGCTCCTTTTTAAGTAACGCTTTTCGTTTTTTTCTAACAGTAACGTAAAGGTAGAAAATCCTTCAGAAACAAGAGGGCGGCACGCGCTTGTTTGGTATTCGTATGGATGCCAAACGGCGGCCACCCCCTGTATTCGTCATTGACAAAAGCGCTAAAACCGATGGAGGAATTATTGTACAAGGTGGCCATCACGTTGATCCCCAATGTAGGGCCCGTGACTACCCGCAACCTGGTCAGCTACTGCGGTGGGGTGAAACCCGTATTTGAGGCCCGGAAACGAGAACTGCTCAAGGTGCCGGGGGTAGGCAGCCTGATTGCCGATAACATCGTGAACCAGGATGTACTGGGGCGGGCAGAGGAAGAATTGAACTTCCTTGAAAGCCATGGTATTCAGGCTCTCTTTTACCTCGATGAGGGCTATCCCAGCCGGCTTCGGAATTGTGCCGACAGCCCTGCCATGCTCTATTACAAAGGCAGCGCCAACCTCAATGCCGGCCGTATTGTAGCCATTGTCGGCACCCGAAAACCATCGGTTCACGGCATCCATACCTGCGAAGAACTGGTAGAAGGGCTCAAGCCCTACGGCGCCCTCATCGTCAGCGGGCTGGCGTACGGTATCGACATTACCGCCCATCGCAAGTGCCTGAGTATCGATATTCCAACCGTAGGTGTGCTGGGCCATGGCCTGCAGCGGATTTATCCGCCACAGCACCAGGGGGTAGCCAGAGCAATGGCCCAGGCCGGCGGCCTGCTTTCCGAATACCCCAGCTATACCCTGCCCGACCGGGAGCATTTCCCTATGCGCAACCGCATCATCGCCGGCCTATGCGACGCCCTGATCGTGGTGGAAACTAAGAAAAAGGGCGGCTCAATGATCAGCGCCTATATGGCCAATGACTACAATAAAGATGTATTTGCCGTGCCCGGCCGTGTCAAGGACAGCAGCTCCGAAGGATGCAACCACCTCATCAAAAGCCACAAGGCGGCCCTCATCGAAAGTGCGGCGGACATAGGGTACGTCATGCGCTGGGATGAACCCGGCCCCCAAAAGGCCATCCAAAAGCAACTCTTTGTCGAATTGACCGAGGACGAAAAAATAGTCGTAGATTTACTCAACCAGTACGAAGCCGTTGGCATTGATCAATTGACGGGAACGATGCAGGTCGCCAATAGTGAAATGGCCAGCCTGTTGCTGGAACTGGAGTTTAAAGGTGTCATCCGGGTGCTGCCGGGGAAGCGCTATGTATTGGTTTAATATGAAAGACTTGAACACAAAGTTAATATGGCTATTCACACGCTGTTTTTGCTGCTCTTTCTGAGCTTGATTTCCTCCGACAAAGCCGCTGAATCTCCGGAAGCTACAACCAATGCCCCGGCAGCCCCTCCCCGAAACATCATCCTGATGATCGGCGATGGCATGGGCATCTCACAGATCAGCGCCGGAATGTACGCCAACGGGGATAAAACCAATCTGGAAAAGTTTCCGGCCATTGGTTTGCAAAAAACCTACGCTGCCTCCAGCCTCATCACCGATTCAGCGGCAAGCGCCACTGCCCTTGCCTGTGGGGTTAAGACTTACAATGGCGCCATCGGTGTCAATACGGACACCATGCCGGTAATAAGTATCCTCGATGAAGCCGAAATGCGAAACCTGGCTACCGGAATGGTAACGACCTCGTCCCTTACCAACGCCACGACGGCGGCGTTTATAGCCCATGTAAAGTCCTGCAGTATGGTGGAGGAAATCGCCGCCGACTTCCTGAAAACCGAGATCGACCTGATCATCGGTGGAGGGGAAAACGCCTTCAACCGGCGGAAAAGTGACCGCCGGAACCTCCTGCAGGAGCTGGAAAAAAAAGGATACTTTGTTTCCGATTACAACCAGCTGCCTCTTTCCGACATCGTACCTGTGACCGGGCAAAATTTCGCCTATTTCACTGCTGCTGAAGAGCCGCTGCCTGCATCGCAGGGCAGGGATTATCTGCCGAAAGCGAGTAATATGGCTACTTACTTCCTGAATAACCGCAGCGGGAAGAAGGGGTTCTTCCTCCTGATCGAAGCAGCGCAGATCGACTGGGCAAGCCGGGAAAACAATTCCGATTACATCGTTTCCGAGATGATCGACTTCGATAATGCCATCGGCGAGGTGATGAAATTCGCCGAACGGGACGGCCAAACGCTGGTCATTGTCACGGCAGGCTACGAAACCGGCGGCTTTGCCATCACCCCCGGCTCCCAGATGGATTCGCTCATTACCGCTTTCACAACCGACAAACAGACCGCCTCTCTCACTCCCGTGTTCGCCTATGGGCCCGGGGCCGAACGCTTTCGGGGCATTTATGAAAATACAGCTATTTATAAGAAAATGAAAGAGGCTTTGGGGTGGTGATTCGGGGGGCGCCCAGCCATGCCGCGGCCGGTTAAAGAACGGAATTCGGGACTGGCATATTCGGCAGGGTGCTGATGGAAAAATGAAGGTAAGCCACCCGGGCGGTTTATGAAGCCTGTATGGTTGCCTCCCGGCAACCATACAGAAGCCCAGAACTTAATTCAATTGGAAACTGACGATGATACCTCCGGAAGTATCTGTCCGCGGGAAGCCCGCCGATGTTTTCGGCACCGTCCGCCGGTAATCGAAGAACAGGCGGAGCGACAGGCGGCGGTTGAGCTGGTACTCGGCCGATGGAGATAAACTCAGCGTGTAGTTTCCTCGGGTCGGTTCGATAATGCCCTGGTCGAGCCGGTGGGCAAAAGTGACATCATCGCGCAGCGAGAAGTTGAAGTTGATGTCCAGGTCCTGGCCCTGCAGGCCCCGGCCGCGCGGGCCCCGGCTGTTCCCCTGGCTCTGATCCTGCTGAGGTTCTTTCTCCTGGCCGCGCCCTCCTTTCCCTTTTTTCTTATTGCTACCGGTCAGGAATGGGATATCCACATTGCGCAAGAGATACCCAAAACCCAGCACGATCTCTTTGGTCTGAGTCTCATTCAGTTGGTAGCTCACCGTACTCAAAGCCAGCCCCCTCGATTTTTTGTAATCAACATTAAAGGACATGCCGTTCTTGAGGGTAGCATCGATCCCGATCAAAGGCGAAAAAGACTCCTGAATGGTTACGTCAGAAATTTCCAGCCTTGGATAAAAGTTGAAGCTGGTGGTATCGATCGGATCCGTATCCCGGGTGGCCAGATAAGGCAGGCTCGACCGGAAGTTACTCACCGCCAGCGTGGTCCGGTAGCCGTGGGTCAGCGAGAAGTTCTGGAAAATATCCTGGAACAAAGGCACCTTCGACAAGCCGTTGTAAGTGAGGCGCCAGTTGACCTTTGGCAAAATATCGAAAATATCGAGGTTGACAGAACGGGCGTCTTCGCCGGTATAGGCAGCTACAAAGGCAGGGATCAATACCTCCTGCTGAGTATTGCCGAATCCACGGGCATAGCCCAGGTCCGCCAGGTTCTCGTCCTGGTGCTCACCGGTTCCCAACCGGTTGGAGATGATAATGCGGTTGCTTTCGAACTCCTTGAACAAGCCGATGATCTGGTCGCGGCTATCCTGGAACAAGGTCTGCAGGGCAAAATAGGTCACCTGGGTCTGCCCGATCTCAATCGGCACCGTATGCACCAACTGCTTAACCCCGTCAACGATAGAAGTGTCCTTAAAGGTTTCTGTAAAGGTTTCCGAATAGCTCTTGTTCATTTCCAGGTCGATGCGGAAATCCTTAAAGGGTTCCACCGTAGCCCGTATATCGTAACTCTGAGTATATTGCTGAATAACATCCTGATTCTGGAATACACTGCCGGTGATCCAGTCGGCGTTCTCCCGCAACCAGTCTCCCTTGATATTATTGGGATTGGGATTGAAGCGCTGGTCTTCCGTCAGGTTGCGGATGTTAGGCTGCAGCCCGGCGACAAAACCCCACCCGGGCGAATCGAAGTCAGTCATGCCCAACAGGCCCGAACGCGGTAAATAACCCGGAATAGAGGTCGATAGCTGTTCGGAATAATTGAACCGGACACGCCGCACCAAAAGCAAGGGGCGGACGATAGCCCGCTCTATCCCACTGGGCTGGCGATCCTTCTTTTCTTTTTCTTCCTTTCCATCCACCTCCTCTTTCTTATCGGTGCGGCTTCGCGGCGTCCGTCCGGTAGAAGGCCTTCCGGGGCGGGCCGTCTTTCCCCGGTTGATCTTGCGCAGGTAGGGCACCTTGTCGTATAGCTTCTCCATATTGAAGTCTACATTGCCGCTGCGGTTCTGATTATTTTGGATCAGGTTGCCCAGCGAGTCGACGTTGAGCGCCGCCGCCGTCCAGTTGTAGCCGCCTGCATACTGTGCCTTGGCCGTCACCCAATCCCCAAAGAAAGGCAGGTAACGAACCGGCAGGTTGTAACTCACATTGACGTTGTGCTGGTAATTCTTCGGCCGGCCGAAGTTTTTGATATTGGTCCAAATGCTGTCCCGTCGTATTTCCCGCGCCCGGTCAAACCCGTATTGTTCGATCAGGGCGGTCTCGTCGGGCTCGTCAATCACCGAAGAGTTGGCGGCGTTGAAGCTGAACTTCAGCGATTTGGTAATATCCCACTGCAGGTCGTAATCGCGGTCCCAGGTAAAGCGTTTGTTGTAGAAAGTCCTGAACCTGGGATCAACATCTGTAAAGCGGTAGCGAGTGGTCTGGAACCGGCGGTTCATGACCGAGCTGAAGCTGAAAGAGTTGGGCAGCGGGTTGAAATTTATTTCTTTGATCAGGCGCAGTAATTCTCCGTTGAGTTTTTTGAAAGGCTCGATGTATTTGGTCCGGGTACTATAGGAATAATCGAGTGCCCCGGTGTGTTTTTGCTCTTCATCAAACTCAATGATAGGGTCCCGGTACTCCGTTTCAGTGAAGGAATAGGAAACGCTAAAGTTGGAAATATCCCAGGGCATGGGTGGACGGCTGTTGTCGGACCGTTCTTTTCGCACATTGGTGAAGTTGACGCTTTTGAGGGTAGTCACCTCTTCCGCCTGTGCCCGGATGGAATCCCGGTCCCTGCCGACTGCGGTGCTGGCGAGCTTGTCCTTCAGGGTAATATCCAGGTCGTAGGGGTCAAACTCCGGCCTTTTAACGGTGTTGGAATACTGGGCATAGAAAGGCAAGCGCAACCGCCAGCTTTCCGGCAGGAACTTGTCAAGGTTAAAATTGGCGGCCAGGTCGATACCGGTAATGCGTTCCCGCTGCCGTTCCTGCACCTTCTGGTCGATAGAGCCAAAACCAATGCTGCTAATATTACCGGCGGCGGTAATGCTACCGAAATCGGCTAATTGAGCGTCGATGCGGGCAGTGGCCGCCGCGCCGCCACGCTCGTCCAGGCCGGTCAGGCGCATCTCATTGACCCACACTTCTGCATCGTAGGGCTCATTGTCAAAATCGTAAATATTGCGAATCCCCACCATCACTACTTTCACCTGGCCAATGGAAGGATTGCCCAGAATCTTCAATTTGGCGGTAGCGGCAGTAGGAGTGGACACCTCTTTCTGATAGAGCGTGTTGAGCCCCTGGCCGGCAGCGTTGCGCTCCTCCTTCAGCTTCACGAAATCATCCAGGGCAAAATCGAACTCATTTTCCAGCCGCCAGACCTCTCGCTTATACTCATCACTATTGGGGTTGCCATTCAGCAAGGTAGAGTCTGACATAACCAGTGGAAGCTCGTATTCATAGTAGTTGTTTTTAAAGTCACTCCCCAGGCGAACGTAGAGGGACAAGGCGCCATTCGGCACTTTGATGTTCTTCTCTTCCGCGTGTACAAACATCTTGAACCGCTCGTACACCCGCATATCCATGTTGATAATCTTAAAAATGGCCTTTTCGTCCCCATCACATAAATCGCGGACGTTGATGGAAAGCGATTGCTCATTCTGCAGGGCGCTAAAGACCCCAACTGATTGCTCTCGCTGAATGCCTTCCGGCAAAACATAATTAAAGGGCTGGCGGCCGTTATTTTCTTCAATATTGACATTGTCAACGTTGAAGAAAGTAGAGTCGGAAGTACAAACCGGAGGGCCCGGCGCGCCGAGTTCGGAGAGGTCTCCGCTGTAACGGCGCCACTGGTTGCGCACCAGTTCCAGGCGGGCAAAACGGAGCACGACCGGAGCGCGGAACCCTTGCAGGTACATCCGCATAAAACGGATGGACCGGAAGTCCCGAATACCGCCAACGGACGTTTTATCCGGCCCATTGAGCGGAATGCGGAAGCGGTACCAGACCCGCTGCCCGTCTTCGCTCATCCGGCGGTCGGTGACGAAAGGGGTGCGTTCGATATCCAGTTCCCGGGGGTTCGATGGGTCTGCCCGCAGGGGTATCTTGTACTGGAAGTACGATTCCGTTTCATTCAGGGTATTATCCTGGTTGAGGTCTTCGGCATCGGGGATATTGGTGGCGGTTTGCCGCTCCGTCTGGTTATCGTTGGAACGGGAGTTACCCTGTGGGTTATTGAAGTCCCGGTAGCGTCGCAGCACGCCGTCTTCGTCGGTAAAGCTACCATCCCGGTAGTATCGGAAGTCGTCGTAGGAGGGGTCCTGTTCCAGGCGGCTTGCCGCCTGCGTATTGGCGGCCCGTATGGCATTCAGGTAGGGGGCGAACTTCACCCGTTCCTCTTCGTTATCCAGGCCATCGAGGCCCACATCCTGGCGGAGGCGTGTTTCCCGGTCATTATCGAAGGCGCGTACGATCTGCTGGGAGACCGGCACCTTCGCCCAGTTGGTCTCATCGGTTCGCCGTTCCGGGTTGGCCGGGCCGGGCAGGCCATTTTCAAAGAATATGCGGGAATCCCTCAGGATATCTTCCGAAACATTACCCAGGTTGATATAGAGGTTACCCTCTTTGAGTTCATAATCCGGAGCGGGGTTGGTGGGGCTGGCGGGGTCCAGGAAAGGGCTGAGGGCCCAGAATTCCAGGAACTCGATATTTGCGGTTTGGAAGTCATTGGTGTTGAGGTCGCGCATGATGCCGCCCCAGCGGGTCTGCGGGTCGCGCAGGACCATTGAATCGCCGAGGAATTCAACGCCCCGGGTAAAACCCGGGTAGCCGTCGGGCGTATCGAAGTTGTAGGGGCCTCGTTCGTTGGGATAATAGGCCAGGTCGAGCGTCTGGATATTGGGCAACTGGTCCGGTGTCAATTGCAGGTTGGGGAACACCTCCTGCTGAGGCACCTGGCTGGTGTAGGGGTTGCGGTCATCTACTCCGGAGCGGGCGCCCGGGTCGATCCGGTACCAGTTGAGGCGGGCGCGGTTGGCGCCGAAGATCAGGTTGTTGATCAATTGAGCCTCGGGGAAGAGCGGGTTGTTGTTCTGGCCGTCGTTCTGTGGCGTACTGGCCAGGTACCAGCGGTTGGTCGGTATGCGGAGGTCGAAACTGCTGCCGCTGCCTTCAAAGTCGTCGATATAGACCACTCCGCCTTTATCTTTTCGGTTCTGGTTGATGGCGCGGGCGTGGCCGGGTTTGAGGGCGGCCGCTTCTGCTGTCACATTGATGGTGGACATTTCCTTGGTGGAGATACCCGGCAGGCCATCGACGATACGGGTTAGCCAGGGCGCCTCGCGGCTCATGTTGAGGTCAACGCCAAATATCTTGTTGTTGATCGGGTCGTCTCCTACATTCACCTTCTGGGTGAAAGGACGCTCAAAAAGCTGCAGATAGGTTGCTCCAATGTTGAAATTTTCGTCCACTTCATAGTCGGCGCGCAACCCGATCATGGTTTTCGTCTGGAAGCCAAACAAGGTATTATCCTCAAAGGAGACATTAATCGGCACCCCCGATTGCAGGATGGCGTCATTGAGAATGCGCACCTTACCTATGTTGTAGTCTACTTCGTAGTCTTTGCCGGGCACCAGGCGCTGCCCCCCGGCGGTGACAGTCACCGACCCTTCTGGGATATTGAAAGCGCCGAGGGAAATTTCGGATGAAACGCTCGATTTATATTCCCCGCGAATGATGTATCGGTTTTGTTCGGCCGCTTCCTGAGCGAGGAAGAGGGTAGTTGAGTAAAGGGAGTCGTAAACGTAGGTACGCTCCAGCAGATCGTTGTTAATACTATCCGCCAGGGTTTTCCCAAAAGGCTCCAGAACCGGGAACATGATGCGGCCGTTCCGGGGGTTGATGGTCACGCCCGGCACGAAGTCGAAGACGCCGTCTGGCTGGGGGTCTCCCTGAGTATTGAGGTTATCGAGGTTGAAGACTCGCAGCAGCGGCTTGCCGGCGATTCGGGTTTCCGGCAGGAAGCGCTTCTGGCCGGCGCCGGGGTCGTCGTAGAAAATATCCAGCCGGAAATCCTGCTGGTTCACCTGGAAAGCGCCGATGGAGTATACGTTCTTCATCATCAGATCCCAGGTTGGCACGTCGGTCCGCTGGGTAGTGCTCTTCAACATTTTAACGAAGAGTACTTTGGGGGTCAGATCCATGACGTCCGTACTCACCGTACCGTTGTTGACCGACATTTCACCGACGCGATAGATGTTGCCGTTGTATTCGTATTCAAAGGCGGCGGCCAGCACCTGATCCGGTTGTACATTGATATTGACGGAGATAAACCCCAGCTCCGGGTGGAAAGTATATTCGGATTCGCGCAATCTGCGCACGCTGACCTTCTCAAAGTCCCGTGCCTGTTGCAGCCCGAACTCGCCCTGGAGGGTGGCCACCGCCTTGTCGATATCCCGCACCTGTTCGCCTTTAGAGAGGATGCGGGTATACAGGTCGTTGGCTGCATTATCCGGCAGCGGTTTATTTTCGATAAGGTCCCGCCGGTTCCAGGTGGGGTTGGGCGTCACTTTATCGGGGCTTACCAGGTGGAGGGGCTCGCCGAGGTCGGCCAGGGCCACTATATCGCGCACATCGGTCACCTCATTGCGGTCGTTGGTGATCCACACTTCCAGTTTTTTGAGTTTAAACAGGTTGTTGACCTGTGGAAGGTTGCGCAGGGAGCGCTCAAAATTGTCCCGGTTATAGAACGTCAGTAAGAAGTGCCTGTTTTCGTCGTACTCGTCGGCGCGCACCTCAAACTGCTGAATCTGAGCGCCGCCTTCCACCTGAATATTTTCCTGCTGCGACTTTTGCTGGGAAGCGATGGCTGTGACCCGCAGATGGCCGAACTGCAGCTCCGTTTTCAGGCCAAAGAGGCTCTGGGCCCCCTGAATGAGGTTGCCGCGCAGTGGAAGGCTGACGTTACCCGCTTCGATTTTTTTGATGATGGCGTCCTCGTCAAAGTTATCGCTGTTATAGTCCAGTTTGATCTGGTTGTCAAAATTGAAAGTGGCGTTGGTATTGTAGTTGGTGGTAAGGTTGAGCTTTTCGCCGATCTTACCCGTCACATTCATATTGATATTCATATCGAAGTCGAAACCGCCCTGAAGCCGTTGGCGTTCGGTCAGGATAGGATTATCGACGCGGGAGAAATCCACCCCAAAGGTGAGGTCGATATTTCCCTGGGGGCGAATGTCGACGGTAGTGCCTCCGAAGAGGCGGTCCAGCAGGTTGTTTTCCACATCGATCTTGGCCAGCGGGTCGAGCCCGCTGCTGCCTTCTCCGGAGGCAATACCGGCCAGGCGGTTGAAATAGGCCCGCTCTTCCTGTTTTTGCCGGAAGTCGAAATATTCATCAAAGGTCATGTAGGTTGGGGGGCGAAAGTCGAGGTCCCCGATCCGTTCCGTGATGATGTAATCCCCGGTCTCCGGGTCATACTCCAGGTTTTTCTCGATGATGCTGGGGTCCTCGAGGTCAAAGGGGTTATCAGAACTTCCGGTGACAAAATCGCCATAGCGCTCTTCGATGTCCGGGATGGTATCGGCGGCGGCAATGACAAAATCGATAGCATAAGGGTCTCCCAATGAAACGCCATTTTCCATGGCGCTCAGGACAGAAGTTGCAATTCCGAATACGAGACAGAAGGGTAAAAATATTTTACTCATAGCTTTCAGCATGGGATTCGCGCACTTGGCAGTACAGCCGTGCGCAATCAATTGATATTCAAAGCTTTCTTATGATCGTTTCAGGCTTTCACCTTTTTCACTTCACTAAAACGCAGCAGGCCGGGGCTTTCTGCTGTCCATCCGGATTTTAACACATCAAGTATTTGGGAATATACCAGCCTCTAAAGTCGCCAGGAAGCTATGCCAGTACCCGGCATCAATCGCCGGGCTGATTACTTTGGCTGGTTCGGATTGTTACGAAAGTTCCTTCAACGCCAGCTTGATCAGTTGTTCTACACCGGCGATACCAGGATTTTCCTTCAGGGCTTTATTCAGCGCTTTTTGGGCCTGAATGCGGTTGAATTGTAAAGCCACCAAAGCAGATAACGCCTCATCCCGGATTGTATTGTCCTGAGGGCTGGCCAGCGCCATTTCTTCCCCGGAATCCTTTAGCATTTTATCCTTGAGGTCCAGGATGGCCCGCTTGGCCGTTTTCGGCCCGATACCCTTGATCCGCTTCAATGTATTGACATCCTCACTGATAATGGCGATCCTCATCTCGTCGGGAGTCATGGATGAGAGCATCAGTTGCGCCGTACTGGGCCCAATACCGGAAACGGAGATCAGGTGGACAAAGAGGCTCCGCTCGGCGGCATCGGCGAAGCCGTAGAGGGTGTGGCTGTCCTCCTTTATATGAAGGTGTGTCAGTATTTTGACAGATTCCAGCTTTTCCACCTGTGAGTAGGTGTTCAGGCTGATATTGATGTGGTAGCCCAGCCCTCCTGCCTCCACGACGATAAACGTCGGGCTTTTGTGTGTAATATTCCCCTTGATGTATGTGATCATCGTTGTTGATGCCTATGGCTGATTTTCGAAATGATCGCGAAGGTACAAAGATGTGAGAGAAGTCGGAAATTTTCAGGCGCTTCGTAAGAGCTTGTTCAAATTTCATACTTCGGGCTAAAATCGCCACTTTTTCGCTTATGCTTCGTTCGTCAAATCCTCCCCGCAATGCTGCGGGGCAGGCTATTTAGCTTTGGCTAAACTCCGGTTTTCCTGCCTCGCCTAAGCAAAAAATTGACAGATTTTATCTCCAAAAACGAAATTTGAACAAGCTCTAAAGGGGCAAATGGGTATTCGCAGCATCAGGGGTAAAGTCGGAAGTAACAGGTGTAAGGAGCTTGATTTACCTCTTTACCCTTGCCAACCTTTATCTGCCTGCATCCAGCTCCCAACGCAAAATAATAACAGGTATTTTACCTCATAACGCCTAAAAACTTCTATTTTGGCATAGTTTTGAGGAAATAAACGGATCGATTAATGGCGAAAGCTGGTGCGTTTGACTTCGAGGGGCAACCAAAACTGGCAGGGCATCCTGTTGGCCTTTTCATACTGTTCTTCACGGAGTTATGGGAACGGTTTTCCTTTTTTGGTATTCGTGGCATTCTCGTCCTTTTTCTGGTTGCTCAGACTACCGGGAACAATCCTGGGTTTGGCTGGACCAACCAGGAAGCGTTGTCCCTTTATGGTTGGTACACGATGCTGGCCTATCTGGCCGCCATTCCCGGAGGGCTGTTGGCCGACCGCTGGCTGGGGCAAAGGCGCAGCGTACTACTTGGCGGGTTACTCCTATGTATCGGGTATGGGCTACTCGTTTTTGAAATGACGGGCGCCTTTTACGCTGGCCTCGCGCTTATCATTCTGGGCGCGGGTTGCCTGAAACCCAATATTACCAGTATGGTGGGAGCCTTGTATTCCGTCGACGACGATCAAAGAGACATTGGGTTCACCATATTTTATATAGGCATCAACGTAGGCGCTTTTCTTTCCACGCTGATCGTCGGGTGGGTAGCGGTGCGGGTGGATTGGCGCCTGGGCTTCGGCTTAGCGGGCCTGGGTATGCTGATTGGCCAGGCTATCTATTTTCTGGGGCAAAAATACCTGAAGGGCGTTGGTGAAGCGCCAACTGCATCGGCCGAACCGGTGAAAGGCGGGTTGCCTGGGGCTGTCTTTAGCCATAGGACGCCCCTGGTAACGGCCTCTATACTCATTGTGATTGGCGTATTTTTTGTGCTCGCCGGGCGCCCGGCTTTCGGTTTCTTATTCGCCCTGCTGGCCCTCCTGGCCGGGCAGGCTGTTTTCATATATCAGGAATCCGCCCCTCTGGAACGCGACCGCCTGCTGGTTATCTTTTTCACCCTCCTGATCCTGGTTGCTTTCTGGAGTGCGTTTGAACAGGCCGGTGGGCTGATGAACCTCTACGCCCAGCAAAAAACCGACCGGCTAGTGGCCGGCTTCGAATTGCCGGCTCCCTGGTTTCAATCCCTCAGCCCATTGTATATCATCCTCTTTGGAACTCCGGTAGGGCTGGCCTGGCTTTGGTGGAAAAGGCAAGGGCGGGAAGCTTCTTCCCTTTTCAAAATGGCCCTGGGCACGATCATCATGGGGTTGGGGTTTCTTTTTATGACGGCAGCGTCAGCTGAATTTGAAACCAAGGGGGAATCGGCTATGTACTGGCTGCTGCTGGCTTACCTGTTGCTCACCCTCGGTGAGCTCTTTGCTTCACCGGTAGCTTTGTCCTTTATCACAAAATTGTCACCGGCCCGCTACTCCTCATTGGTATTAGCTTTCTATTTTGTAGCAGTGGGTATCGGCCACAAGCTGGCGGGAACGCTTGGAGAAGCCGCCCAGTATCTCGGCGATTTTGCGATCTTTACGGGAATTGCCATTTGCTGTGTAGCCGTGGGAGTCCTGGTACTGTTGATGTTGCCGATACTAAAACGAATGGCTCATGGCGCTGAAAATCTTCCGGACAGCCACTTTGAGGAACAGGAAGGGTTTGAACTGGCCGACCAGCCGGAAGCGGAGGAGGAATGGCCGGAAAATAAGTAAGAATACTAAATCAAATACATATAACCAGATCGTTATTTGTCGAACTTTCTTTTAAAAGTTACTAAACTCAATAAACGAAAAACTTATGGATTTTGCATTAGGCTTACTCATCTTCGGCTGGGTGTTCGTTCTAATCTGGGTGCCCCTGGTGGTCTACTCACAAAGAAAAATACATCCGCAAGCCCTTTTCACCCTTTTCTTCGCGGAGTTGTGGGAAAGGTTCTCTTTCTACGGGATGCGCGCCATCCTTATTCTCTATATGACTAAGGTTTTATTCGACCAGATGGCGCAGGGAGAAGCGGATGCCCGGGCCTACGGTATTTACGGAGCCTACAACGCCTTGCTATATGCCTCGCCCCTCATCGGGGGAATCCTGGCTGACCGGATCATGGGCTTCCGGCACGCCATCATTACCGGGGGTATCCTGATGGCTGCCGGCCAATTCGCCCTGGCCACCACGGCCGGCAACGACCTGGGGGAGACGTCTTTCTTTCTCGGACTGGCCCTGCTGACCATAGGTAACGGTTTTTTCAAACCCAATATTTCCAGCTTTCTCGGTACGTTCTATGATAAGAACGACACCCGTAAGGACAGCGCCTTTACCATTTTTTATATGGGTATCAATATCGGCGCCTTCCTGGCCCCGCTCACCTGCGGGTACCTCGCAGAGGAATTCGATTGGTCACTGGGTTTCCTGGCGGCAGGTGCTGGCATGTTACTGGGTGTTCTCGTCTTCTGGCGGAATTCACAGAAGTTTGGCGACCAAGGCCTCCCGCCTGACCCGGTGGATTATCGCGCTCCCTGGAAGTTCGGACTGAGCAAGCAAGTGCTCATTATCGTGGGCGCCCTGGCGTTTATCCCTGTTTTTTCCCTGCTGATCAATGCCGAAGTCGTGACCGATTACATCCTACTCATCGGTGGGCTGGGTGTGATTGGCTACCTGATCTTCACTTCGCTTACGGCTGAGGACAAGGAAGAAGGCCAACGGATGATTGTCTTCATCTTCCTGTTTTTCTTCCACATGGTCTTCTGGACCCTCTTCGAACAGGCCGGCGGCTCCCTGAATATCCTGGCGGACCGCTATGTCAACCTGCATGGAATGAAAGCGTCCCAGTTGCAGTCGCTCAACCCTTTATACATCATCCTGCTGGCGCCGGTATTCTCCTGGATTTGGACCAAGCTGGGCCAGATCAAACGGGAACCGCGGACGCCGATCAAGTTCTTCATGGGCTTGTTGCAAATGGCGATGGGTTATTTCGTCATCGTCTGGGGTATTCGCTCGGTCATCGATACTGCCGATGCAGGCACACTCATTCCTTTATTCTTCCTGCTGGGCATGTATTTATTCCACACTACCGGGGAATTGAGCCTTTCCCCGGTCGGCCTCTCGGTCGTGACCAAATTGTCGCCGGCCAAAGTGGTGGGCTTTGTGATGGGCGCCTGGTTCCTATCCATTGCCTTCGCGCATAAGATCGCCGGCAATTTGGGTAAACTGATTGCCGAACCGGGCCATGGCACGAACCCTTCGGATGCGCTGAAAGCTTATGCTGATGTGTATATGACATGGGGGGTATATGTGGTGCTGGTGTCCGCCTTAGTGCTATTGCTGCTCTCTCCCATCCTGAAGAAGTGGATGCACGGCGTGCATTGAGTTGGGTTCGACATTTTTGGAACCGCCTGGCCTCTCAGCGGGCAGTATTCCAAAAATGCCGAACGTAAAGAGGGCCCGGCAGCGGTTGCTGCCGGGCCCTCTTTTTTACAGGGCTCCAGATTTATTCATGCTGCCAGCCTCGCAGTACTCAAAACCTACGGCCGGATATCCTTTTCCTTCCACTTCGCCAGCACCGGGCAGGCGTTGTACATGGGGTCGATATCGATGTAGGTGGCGTCGACCTTATCCTTGATCCACTGGCTGATGAACTCACTCTTTTTAGACTCGATGGCGGCTTTCTGAATCTTGGAGTAATCCAGCTTCAGGTTGGCCTTGTGGGGGCTCGTTCGGGACTGGAGCATGACGAGGCGGTAATAGATGTCGCCCACCGGGTCGCGAAATTCAAACGGTGCAGAAATACTCCCTATTTCCATGGTGTCGATGGTGAAATAGATATCGGGGTCCAGGTCGCCGATCTCAAAGAAGGTATTGCCGGTCGCCGGGTTCACCAAGCGGCCGTCGTTGTTGTAGCTCTGAACATCTTCGTTGGAATAGCGCTTCACGGCCTGCGAGAAGGTGATGGAATCCGTCATAAGCAGGTGGCGTACCGTATCCAGGTGAGCCTTAGCCTTTTCCAGGTCGGCATCTGTGAGTTCCGGTTTGATGAGAATATGGCGTACATGAATAGAATTGCCGCGGCGTTCCAGCATCTGAAGAAGGTGAAAGCCGAATTCGGACTCAACCACGGGAGAGATTTCTTCTTTTTCCAGCTTGAAAGCGGCCGCCTCAAATTCCGGAACGTATTTTCCACGTTTGGCCCAGCCCAGGTCACCGCCGGCTCGGGCGGAGCCATCTTCCGAGTACTTGGAAGCCAGTTCGGCAAAATCTTCCCCGTCGACGATGCGTTGCCGGATGGACTCCAGTTTTTCAATGGTTTTTTGCCGCTCTTCCTTATTGACCTCTGGCTTGTAAACGATTTCTCCAACCTCCACCTCTGAATTGAAATACGGCAGGCTGTCCAGGGGTATGGAGTTGAAGAACTGTTTGACTTCGGAGGGGGTCACCGTCACCCCGGCCATCACCTGCCCACGCATGCGGTCGGCGAGAATCTGGCTCTTAAGGTCTTCCCGAAACTGCGCCTTGACCTCATTGATCGTTTGCCCATAGTAGGTTTCGAACTGCGATACATCGTTGTTCATAAAACTCAGGATGCGTTCGATCCGGGCATCGAGCTGGGCCTCCACCTCCTCTTCCGAGATTTCAATACTATCCAGCTTGGCCTGGTTAACCAGCAGCTTGGAAGCCATTAACTGGTCCATAATATTGCAACGGGCGTCATCGGGCAGTACGCCGCTCTGAGCTTCCATCAGAGCGTGTTGTTCTTCCACCTCGGAGAGCAATACCAGTTCACCGCCAATCGTGGCCACCACTTTATCGATGATCTCGCGCTGAGCCAAACAAACCGGGCTAAAAACGATCATCGCCAGAATAAGGCTATTCAGGATTTTCATCACTTCTTTTCTTTTAAACCTTTAAGGTTTCGAAAACCTCAACGGTTTTTAAATCTCTAATAATAGGTTTGAATATTGTTTCGCCGCAGTTCCCGCTGGTACATGGCCTCTATCTTTTCCTTGAGCAGCCGCTCCCGGCGGCTTCTCAGTATGACCTTGCGCGCCTGTTCCTCAATATAGCCCAGCGGAGCAATATCCTTTCGGTTTTTCACCTCGAAAACCCGGAAGTAATACTGGTATTCCCCATCCTTTTGAGAAAATTCACGCTTGGCGCTAACGTTGTCCGGCGTCACGGTGCCTTTCGGCATTTCCATGGCGATATCTTCAACCTTGTACCATACGCTATCCTGTAACAGGTACGCTTCCGCGTGCGCATTACAGTATTCTATCAGCTTCTCATGGTTCTCCTCATCGTCACTGTTCCACAATTGGCGCAGCTTTTCAGATTCCTCAACCGGCAGCGGCGCCTTGATGAAATAACAACGCATGATAGGGGTCTCCAATTGATACTGCTCTTTATTGGCTTCATAGAATTCCATGAGTTGCTCCTGGGTGATGGTAGAGTCCAGATATTGTTCCACCAGCGCTTTTTCGTAGTTGTGCCGAATGAGTGAAGCCCGGTAGTCGCGCACCAGCTTGTCGATGTTGAGGTCGCTGGGAACATTCTGCTCCGCCTCGTTGAGTAGCAAGGCCTCACGGGTCCAGCGTTCTATGTACGCCTGAATGATGGCCAGGCTATCTTCCGGAGTGGTCCCTTCGGGGAACATCCCATCCAGTTCAGATAAGTACAAGGACTTACTGTGCACCTTGGCCAGCAAGTCTCCCTGCTCACTTTGCTGCCCGCCACCCATCGTGCAGGCGCCAAGAAAAGCCATTGAAAGAGCTACTACGATCCCGATTTTCCAGCTACGCATTTTCAAACCGAATCTAATTTACTTCACCAGGCTGTCAAAAACTTTCTGGTTGACCTTGACTTTGTATTCTTTCCGCAATTGCTCCACCCACTGGCTCTCCAGGTAGTCCTGATAGTCCGCCACGATATAACCGCGGGCTTCATCCAGTGTTTTAGAGCTAGCCGGCAGAATCTCTTCGATCTTCACAAATTTAGTGTGGCGGCCCCTCGGGTCCGATTCCGACTGAGAAAGAGCGCCGGCTTTCCATTCCATACTTTTAAACTCCGGATACACACTATATTCCATGGTTTTTGATTCGTACTTCAGCGCTGGAGGGTCGGTGGTATTGAATTTTTCCAGCACCTCCTTCGGGGAATGGGTAGCGGCAAATGCCCGCACCTCATCGAGTTGATCCTTGTAGCGGTCGTCCAGCTTGTAAATGCTGGCCACTCCCCGCTCTTCCCAGCGGTATTTAGTCTCGACCTGTTGTTGTTCTTTATAAAATTCGGCCAGTCCGGCTGAATCCTGGGAGGCCTTATCCCACACCAGCATCTTGGTGGCTTCAAACAACAGGATACCTTCCTCGTATTCGCGCATCAGGGCCTTGAAATCCGGATATTTCTTTTCCAGGTTCTTTTCTTCGTAGGCCATAGCGCTTTCGTTGACAAAATCCTGGTACAATTCATCCACCAGAGCGGGAATATCCGTCTCACTGCCTCCGCGCATGCGTTTGCGGGTGGCGCGCTCCAGGTAGCTGGCGAAATCGCCCAGCGTCACCTTGTAGTCGTCACCGTACTGGAAGAGCAGCTTCTCGCCCCCTTCCTGCGGCGCCCGCCAGCGGAAGGTAAGGAACGTATCCGTCAGGCTGGCGGCAAACTCATCGAGCACCTTAGGAAATTCTTTCAGGTTGCCTTCTTCTTTTATCTTCTTTACCATTGCCAGTTTGGCTTCCTGAAAACGGTTGTCCTTTTTTACCTGGCTCTCTAAACGACTCTTTTCGATATTGTATGGTTGTATGCCCCGGCGGCTAATTCTTTTGATAATGTGCCAACCCACATTGGTTTCTACCGGTTTGGTATAGGCGCCGTCCTCTTCGAGGGCAAAGACAGCATCTTCGAAAGAGGGGCTGTACTTGTTGATGCCGAAAAAGCCGATATACCCCCCCTGTGGAGCGGTTCGGCCGTCTTCCGACAGTTTTTTTGCCAGTTCTTCAAAACTGGCGCCCCCCTGCAGGGCCTGGTAAATACTATCGGCCCGGGCTTTTACTGCGGCCGGGTCTTTGTCTTTCCCCTCCTTGCGCAACAATATATGGGCGCCTTCCATCTCTCCCCGCGCCGGCCGGCGGCCGTTCACTATGAGGAGGTGGTAGCCTGCTGCGGTGCGAATGGGGTCCGACAGCTTGTTCAGTGGTATGGAATAAGCGGCCTTCTCCAGTTCGTAAAAGCCGTTGGGAAACAGAGCCGTTACGAAGCCGATATGCCCTCCGTTGTTCTGGGCGGATTTGTCGCCGGATACTTCTTTGGCAACGGTGGCGAAATCTTCTTTCTTCAGGCGCTGCTTGATGGCCAGGGCTTTTTCGTAGGCAGCCAGGGTGTCTTCCGGACTGGGGTTCGACGGCATGCTGATCAGAATGTGGCTGATGTCGACGTCCTGCTTGGAGTGCTCGTAGGCTTCCCGCAGCAGCTTTTCAGTCACCTCCTTATCAATCAGGTAAGAATCCGCCAATTGGCGGCGGTAACCGGCCAACTCGTTCATCAGCTGAGGAACGGTGTCCAGTTTCATTTCCCGCGCCTTCTGCACCTTGAGTTTGAACTTGATGTACAGGTCGAGGTACTCATCCAGCGATTCCTTCGAAAAGGTGGCGTTCTTGCCATTCGTCTTGCTGTAGATGTAGACGAATTCCGATTCATGCACCGGGGTGTCTTCTACGGTGAAAAGTATGGGGTCATCCTTTTGTGCCCAAGCCATTAACGGCAGGTAGAGTAGGGCGGCAAACAGAATAAATTGACGCTTTGCCATGGGTATTGTAATTTTTTAGTTCTTAGTATAGTTCTTTGCCCTTGCCGTAAATTCCTGTCCGTCCGACAGGCTGGGCAAAAGCACCGCAAAATTAGTAAATTTAGGGGTGAATGAATGATACAGGCGCTTTTTTGTCAGGGGGAACGCATCGGGCGGCAGATTCATTGTGTTTTGAACGGGCACAGCCGGAGAAGCCTACCACTTTTCTACTACATAAACCACTACTTTTTTATCCGCCACCCAAAGCAAGGCGTCAACGCTTTAAAAATTTCACCCCTCCCAGTAGCCGCCCTTGGCGCCGTGCCTGGATAAAGTACAGCCCTGCAGCAAGGCCCGAAAGCTCAATCTCTACAGAGGCAGACGACGTGTGCAAGCTATAAACTGCCTGGCCCAAGGCATTAAAGAGGTTCAACTGTTTTTCTCCCTCGAATTCCATTTCCAAACGTATCAGGTCGTGCGCAGGATTTGGGTACAGGCGAATCCCAGCCATCGTGGATGGAACAAGGGCATTGCCCGTAATCATCAACGTATCGCAGGCGGAGCCGGCCAGCGGCCCGAGCGCATAGTTGGGATAATGGGGGATCGTCCTTTGTATTCGCCGGGGCAAGCGCAGGCCTTCGAGGGCAACCCGGGCTACATCCGGCTCGTTGTCTCCGGGGCCGATCAGGTGCAGGTAGGGCTCGGAAGCCTGGGGGGCGATGTATATACGGCCGAACGGATCGCGGTACATCTGCACGAAACTCGCCCCGAAACCGGAAGGAGGCGTATAGGAAGCGCGCAAAGCTCTTAGTGCTTCTTCACAAGCCAAAGCTGTATGGGACAACAATTCCCGCTTTGAGAAAAAACATATTGCAACGCAGTATAACCTGATGCCCAAGGCAGCCCTCACTCCTGCACATACACCCGCCGCACCCTCGGTGAAACACTGGTAAACACCTCATAGGGTATAGTACCCAACGCCCGGGCCAGCTCTTCGGCGGTAGGCTCCGTCCCAAATACCACTACCTCATCCCCCTCCGCTGCCTGAGGGATATGCGTAATATCGATCATACACATGTCCATGCAAACATTGCCAATGATAGGTGCGCGCTGCCCCCGTACCAGCAGGCTGAAGCGGCCATTGCCCGCCGCCCGCGGCAGGCCGTCGGCATAGCCGATGCTAACGGTGGCGATGCGGGAAGGACGCCGGATGACGCCGCTGCGGCCATAACTTACCGTATCGCCGGGCAACAGGTGTTTAACCTGAGAGATACGGGCCCGGAGGGTGAGCACCGTACGGAGCTGGTCCTGCACCAGGCCCGCAGCGTCAATCCCGTAGGCGCCAATGCCCAGGCGCACCATATCCATCTGATATTGCGGAAAGCGGATGATGCCGCTGGAGTTGAGGATGTGCCGCAAGGGCCGATACCCCAGCGCTGCTGCCAGGCGTTCGTACAGCGCTTCGAAGCGGGCTACCTGATCGAGGGTGAAGGTGTCGTGCTCCGTCGCTTCGCTGCCGGCCAGGTGGGAAAAGATGCTGCGCACTTCCAGCTGGGGGTTTTCGTTGAGCAGGTGGACGGCCTCGTCCAGGTTGTCGGCGTCGAAGCCGAGGCGGTGCATGCCGGTATCCAGTTTGAGGTGTACCGTTGCCGAGGCGCCGGCACTACGGGTAAACCGCCCGAACCGGCGCAGCAGGGCCGGGCTGTACAACTCTGGTTCCAGTCGATAGCGCAGGATGCCATCAAAAACGGCTTCCTCCGGGTTGAGAACCAGGATGGGCAGCCCGATACCGCCTTCCCGCAGCTCGATGCCTTCGTCGGCGTAGGCCACCGCCAGGTAATCCGCCTGGTGAAATTCCAGCGTGCGGGCCACTTCCAGGCTTCCGCTACCGTAGGCCGCCGCTTTTACCATCACCATCATCTTAGTTCCGGGCCGCAGCCATTGCTGAAAAATGCGAACGTTGTGCATGAGGGCGCTGAGGCCTACTTCCAGTTCGGTTTGATGCATCTTGCGGGAAAGGCGGCGGGCGATGCGCTCGAAAGAAAAGGGGCGGGCCCCTTTGACGAGAATGGCCTCATCGTGGAAATTGCGGTGCTGCTGGGCTTCCAGGAAGGCGGCCGTATCCGAAAAAAAATGAATTTCCACTTCCGGCGGAAGGTGGCGGGCAATCAGGGGAATATCTTTGCCAATGCCAAAGAAACGGTGGACGCCCGCATCCTTTATCAGACGGGCGACTTTTTTATACAATAGTTCCGGCGGCTCTCCACTCTGCAAAATATCAGACAGAATGAGGGTCCGGCGGGCGTGGTGGCGCTGCCGCTGAAGGTAGGCCAGAGCGGCCGCCAGAGCAGTCAAGTCCAGGTTGTAGCTGTCGTTGATAATGCTGCAATCATTGATGCCGGCGCGCACTTCCAGGCGCATGGCTACCGGCTCCAGCAGAGGCATCCGTTCCTGAATAGCAGCTACCGGCAGGCCCAGATAGAGGAGTACGGCGCAGCAATGAATGGCGTTTTCTACGGAGGCTTCATCCGCAAAGGGGATGCTGAAAGAAAAGGGCCCTTCCTTGTGCTCCGCTTCGATGAGGCTGCTTTCACCCGAGGTTTTCACCGCCTTTATTTGCAGGAGCGCCTTCCCCGCTTTCGACCAGCTGAAGGTGGGTTTACCCAACGCTTCGATTGCCCGGGCCACCCGCTCGTCATCGCGGCAATACAGGATGATGTCGGCAAATTCAAAGAGCCGCAGTTTTTGATCGATCTTTTCTTCAATAGAGGGGAAACCTTCTTTATGAGCCTGGCCGATGTTAGTGAACAGCCCTATGTTACAACGGATAACCGGCGCCAACTTTTCCATCTCTCCCATGCGCGAGATACCCGCTTCGAAGATACCCAGCTGGTGCTCCGGCTGCAATTGCCAGACGGAAAGAGGAACGCCCACTTGCGAGTTGAAACTCTTGGGGCTGCGGGCGATGCGGTAGTCCAGATGCAACAGTTGAAAGAGCCATTCTTTTACGATCGTCTTGCCGTTGCTGCCGGTAATACCGATTATCGGGATATCGAACCGTTGCCGGTGATGGGCCGCCAGTCGCTGCAGGCACTGAACAGTGTTGTCGCAAAGCCATACGTTGGCTTCCGGCAGTACCGAAAGATCGACATCACGGGAAACCACAAAGTGCCGAACGCCCTTCCCGTACAAGGCCGTGACGTAATCGTGCCCGTCGTGATGCGGCCCTTGGATGGCAAAAAAAATAGCGTCCTCGGGGCTTTGCAGCTGCCGGGAGTCCAGCAGTAAGCGGGAAACAGCCCCTGGCCTGCCCCCTTGCAGGCGATGGGCGCCGAGGGCCAGTTGGATTTGTTCGGTGGTGTAGTTTTGGTGCATTGGACGCGCCAGATTTATCTGGTGCGTGGGTTTTTTCCGCCAGGCGAGTAGTTGGACAGGTATAATTTAATTTATATCGTAAATGTTACTTTAAAATCGGAGAATGTTGTCTCCCCCTGGGGGGAGTTAGAGGGGGGGATTTTCAATGGCGAAAGCCACAAATCCTCCTCCTAACCTCCCCCAGGGGAGGACAATTCTAAACTAAATTTTCATCTATCCACTTACTCAAATCAAAAACTTACCTGTTCGGTCACACCAGAAATTAATTTCATAAATCATTACAAATCAAAACCTATATCCTTACGATAATATTTTCCCTCATATTGGACCTTTTCAGCATTCTCCAGGGAAGTATCCACGGCCGACCTGATGTCCATTCCATAAGAAGTAAGGGCGATGACCCGCCCGCCGTTGGTCTTCACCAGGCCGTCTTCCAGTTTGGTGCCGGCGTGGAAGGGGATGCTGCCCGCCACCTCCTCCAGCCCGGTGATGGTTTTTCCTTTTTCATAGGCTTCCGGGTAGCCGCCCGAGACCAGGATGACGGTGGCGGCAAAGCGAGGATCTTCGATCAGCTGTTCTTCGTCGAGCGTAGATTTATCGGCAGCGAGCATAAGCTCAACCAGGTCGGACTGTAGGCGGGGCAGGACGGCCTCTGTTTCCGGGTCGCCCATCCGGCAATTGTACTCGATAACGAAAGGGCTGTTCCCTACCTTGATCAGGCCAAAAAAGATAAACCCGACATACGGCGCGCCGATTTCCTGCAAGCCGGTTAGAGTCGGGCTGATGATCCAGTTCTCTACCTTGCGCATCAGGTTTTCGTCGACGAACGGCACGGGAGAAACAGACCCCATACCGCCGGTATTCAGGCCGCTGTCGCCCTCGCCGATGCGTTTATAATCCTTGGCTACCGGCAGAATCTTGTACTGTCTGCCATTGGTGATGACAAAAACCGAGAACTCGATGCCATCCAGAAATTCCTCCACCACCACCTTAGCGCTGGCCTCCCCGAATTTACCGGACAGCATGGCCCGCAATTCATCTTCGGCTTCCCCTACCGACTGGCAAATGAGCACCCCTTTTCCTGCCGCCAGCCCATCTGCCTTGAGGACAATAGGAGTGGCGTGTTGCCGGATATAAGCCAGGCCCTCTTCCAGCGTATCCTGCGTGAACTCCGCATAGGCTGCCGTGGGAATATCCCGCTCCATCATAAATTTTTTGGCAAAGGCTTTACTGCCTTCCAACTGCGCGCCCTTTTTCGATGGGCCGATTACGTGGATGTTCTTGAGTTGTTCATTCCCTTTGAAATAATCGTAAATGCCCCGCACCAGCGGTTCTTCCGGCCCGACGACGAGCATTTCGATCTTTTCCTTCAGGGCAAACGCACCGACTGCTTCGAAGTCATTGGGGCTGAGGGGTACATTCGTGCCAAGGGCCGCCGTTCCGGCATTGCCCGGGGCAATGTACAACTGTTCGCACAGTGGGCTTTGCTTCATTTTCCAGGCAAAGGCATGTTCGCGGCCGCCGCCGCCAAGCAGGAGAATTTTCATCGTCACCGAGGTTTTGCTTCTCCTGCAAAGATGAGGAAAAATGTTGAGACGTTTGGGAAGTGAGCGCGTTTAGAAGGACGGAGGCCGTGCCGATCGTGCTGAGACCCCGATGATACTGGCCAGGAAAGGAAGAATCAAGGATAAGCGTGTGTTCAAATTTCATACTTCCCACTTTATTGCCATAGTTCCCCCAAAGTCTCCAACCTTTAAGAATACGGTAACTATTCAGCATCATGGTGATTTAACCCCTGGCGCGAAATTTTGTAGGCTTTTTTTGCCGGAACCCCTTCTCATTCCCCTTGAAAGGGGAAGGTTTGCTTACAAAATTTCGCACCAGAGGTATCCATAGCCTTATGCTAAATAGTAACAGAATACGTTAAAAAAAAAGTTCGTTGTAACTTCGTACCCTCCTCACCGTCATCCGGGGGAAAACCATCTACATTCACCTATGCTGGCGTACAGCTAGTATATGCTGACTTTGCCTGGGTTGGAAAACAAGCCAGGTGAACGTCAGTATAAAACCAGAATCATGCGACTGTTAACACTCACCTTCCTGCTGCTATTCAGCAGCCTGATGTACAGCCAAACCATCGTCATCACCGGAAAAGTACAGGATGCCGATACCGGCAAGCCCCTGGCCTACGCTCATGTCGGCATTCCCGAAAAGGGAATCGGCACTACAACCGGCGGCGACGGCGCCTTTACGCTCAAAATCCCCCAAGCCTATACTCAGTCTAAGTTATCGGTTTCCTTCATTGGTTACGCCACGTACGAGCGGGCCCTGCACAGCCTGGAAACCCCCGTCACCATCCGGATCAAAGCCGCACCGACCAGCTTGCAGGAGATCGTCGTTATGGATGAACGGGCAGTGGAAGACATCATCCGCCGCGCCGTTCGCCGCATCCCCGACAACTATCCGGACTACCCCAACTCCGTGACCGGTTTTTACCGGGAATCCCGAACCAATGCCGTTCAGGAATACCTGTATATGGCCGAAGGCGTACTGGATATTTACAAAACCAGCTATAGCAATTCCAAAGAAGGGCAGGTGGGCCTCATTCAGGGGCGCAAGGTCATACTCTCGGCCGAAGAGGTAGAGCAACATTCCGGATTTTCCTCCGGGCACATGGCCGCCCATCGTTTTGATTTCGTAAAAAACCGGGAGGATTTTATCGACGAGGCCTACTTTGATGATTATAAATACTGGATCGAAACGGTGACCTTCTACGAGGGCAAGCCGGTTTATGTCATTGGTTTCGATAAGGCGGAAGGCCAGAAGGGGCGGATGAAGGGCTCCATTTACATCGACACCTTATCCTTTGCCTTCCTCCGCGCGCAGTTTGAAATTCTGCCGGAAGGGCTGCGCAAGATCGACGACTACCCGCTCTACGCCGGCAACTGGAAGGCCAATCGCTACACCGTCAACTACCGTAAACTGGAAGATAAATGGTATTTCAGCAATGCGCTGCGGGAGGGCGTTTACCGCGACGGCGGCATCTACAGCAACGAGATCGCCATCACAGAAATCCAAACCGGCCGCGGCCAACCGGTGCCTTATCTGGACCGGCTGAAGCGGGGCGACGAATTCCTGGAAATCACCGGCGAGTACGATGAAGGCTTCTGGAACAATTACAACACCACTCCCCTGAGCGCCAGCCTGAAGCAGACCGTGGTGCAGATGCGCAACCAGGAAAAGGCGTCGGAGGTATTCGACAGCACTTTCATTGCCCGCCTGCAAACGCGGCGCGATTCCGTCCTCCGCGCCAACAGCGATGGTACGGAGATCATGGGCAAAGTCACGCCTGCCATGGATAAGCCCGACGGCTTCAAATGGCGCTTCCAGTCGGCCTTAGGCCTGGGCGCTCATTTTCTGGAAACCCCGGCGGCCAATATGCGGGCCGCCTTCCTGGAAAACGCCGACGGCCCGGCTATCCTCGATACCGAAAGCGACTGGGAAACCCGCCGCTTCGAGCCCGTCGCCCACCTCGACCTCAACCTGTTCTTCCACCCCAACTTCTTCGTTCGCGGCGGCTGGTCGCGCGACCTGTGGAACAGCCTCTACCGGGAGCGCTCCCTGGGGCTGGGCGCCCAGCTCAACCTGTCGAAAGGGCGGCCTTTCTTCGTCCGGGCAACGGCACAACACAGTCACCTGAAGTACGCCCGCAAGATCGGTGCGGCCACCAATGAGTTCGGAAAGTTTAAAGCAGATATGAAGCGGTTCAACTCCGGCCGGATCAACCTGTACTACGGCAGCCGCATCCACAGCCTCAAGCTGTCTTTGGAAATGGCGCTGGAGTTACACCCCGGCCAGGAGCTGTTCATCAGAGGGGGCTATATGCTGCCCTTCGCCCGCCAACAACACCTCTACCTCAAGGAGCGCCGGCAGTTCTTCAACAAAAAGGAGCGTTTGCCACTGGATGACAGGATTCTCGTGGAGAGGAACGGGGAGCCGTTTGAGGGGAGAGTGACGAATGAGCAGTCGTTCTTTGTGACGGTGGGGTTGTTGTTTAAGTGATGCTATGGATGCTTTTTCTTTGGCCGAGGCCAAAGAACGATGCTACGGCCCTGTGGGCCAGTTGATGCTATGGATGCGAAGACCCGCCCGTAGGGCGCAACATCATTTTTTCCGCAGCTGCGGAAAAAAGAGCATCAATAGCATCCCTTAACAATCCGGCAAAATCGCCGGAGAAGGAATTTCTTAAATTCAATTCTTCAACAAGCTATCCACCGACACCTCTATTCCGTGCTGCTCCACCACCAGTTGCCAGCCGGCGGATTCCACCATGAAGCGCATGACATCCAGCATTTGATTGCCCTCCTTTCGGGCCTCATCGATCAGGCGGCTCTCTTCGGCCTTCTGTCGCAGTACGGCTTTGGCGTTCTTGTTGATGCGGGTATAATCTTCGGGGGTGAAACTATTGAAAAAGCTTTCTTCCAGGTTTTTGTATTCCACTTCGTGGTCGATAGAGAGAATGCGGGGCTCAGGCAGGTTGCCGATAAGGATGCGGCGCTGCAGGCTATCTACCGTGACGCTGATCTTTTCCATATCATAACCGACCAGCACCTTGCCCGTCACCTTGAGGATGGCCTGTTTGGAAAAGCTCCAGGTACTGGGCATAGGAACATAGATGGTGAACTTGCGTAGGTTGGTCTCATCGTAGAGCTCGCTGAAGTTGCCCTCCACCGTGACGAGCTTCCGCACCTGTTGCACTTTTTCCAAAAGGACGGTAGACTGGCTTCGGATTTCCTCCTCCGCTTTTTGCCGGAAATACCAGCTGGCGGCCCAGAAGCCCAGGCCAAAGACGGCGAGGAGGCCAATAATGGCAAGGATTTTCTTCATTTTCTTACTCCCTTTCCGAGCTCAAATCGTAGCGCAGGCCGTTATACTCTTTCAGCACCGCCTTCACGGAACCTACCGATACCGGCGACTCGATGAGGAGCGGAATCCTGTTCTTATCGTCTGAAGCCCAGACATTCATCGCGGCGCTGTCTTCCCCGAAGACATAACCGGTGATCACCTCGGGGCTGAATTTGATGGTATTGAAACGGCCCAACCCTTTTATTTTTACGTTTTCTTCCTTGCCTTTGTATTCAACTTTCAATGGCCAGATTTCCTTATCCATAAATATTTTCACCGGAATCTTATCTCCGGGTTGACGGCCATCAAACTCAATATTTCGCGTATAATAGATAATGGAAAGAATATCGTGCATACAATTATCGATCTCGTATTCGGCCAGTTCAGCCGTTTCTTTAGACTTCCCCCGCAGGGAGTAGGCTTTGGCCCGGCCCTGGTCAAACGTTACTTTATCGTACAGGCGGTATTTACCTTCCTGCACATCGCGAATAGAAATGACCGGAAGTAAGGTGCTCTTATCGACATAAGTATCGTACTTGTCACGGACCTTGTAGAACCACTCATACGATTTGTAGGTGCTGCCGTAGGCAGACAAGTGGTATTGGTCATCCTTTTCCCGGACCCGGAAAGTGACCTCTCCGGCGGCCAGCCATACAAAGTTCCAGTTGTAGTACAATTTGTACGTGATCGTTTCACCGTGCCGAAAGGAATTGTTGTAGATGCTGCAGGGTGATATTTCCTCAGCCACTTGCGGCGGCGCGGTTGTATTCCACTCAGTCCTTTCCGGGGAGACGAAAGCCATAAGAAGTATCAGCAT
This sequence comes from Lewinellaceae bacterium, assembly GCA_020636095.1. Classification (GTDB taxonomy): domain Bacteria; phylum Bacteroidota; class Bacteroidia; order Chitinophagales; family Saprospiraceae; genus JACJXW01. Next base: position 1,509,472 of record JACJYN010000003.1, on the reverse strand, counting down.
AGCGCCTATCAGGCTCATTCTGAACAACTTCAATTTCATAACCTAATGATTTTAAGACGTTTATTTTAAAAATGGCAGCCATTCCCACTAACGCGGGCAAGCCCAGGTTTATTATAAAAAGAGCAAAGGTAGCCGCGAGAATGGCCACATCCTGATCCCCATGAGGCCCCAGGGCCAGCAAAGCCGCTTCACCCCGAGCCAACAGGCCCAAAACCGGAGGCAAAGGAATGCTGGTTTGTATTAAAAAGATCGTAGCAATGCCCGCCAACGCTGCTCCCACCGGGGCTTTCAGCCCAAAAAACGCCAACAAACAAAAAAACTGCAGGCTGTAAGTAGCATAGCGAGCCGCCGCCAAACCCAGAGCAAGGCCCAGGCGCCCGGAGCTATAACGCTTCAACAACAGTAGCAGCCGCAGTGCCTTTCGCGGCAGGGGCAGCATTCTGGCTACTGCACTCAGCCAACCAATGTTAAAGAACAGGACATAAACCAGGCCCAACAGCATTACAGCCAGCCACCAGAATCCGCTGAATAATAATTGCACTTCCTGGTAGTAAAGGCCGGCGACGTAGAGCGCACCCAGCAGGCCACCGCCAATGAGTATCAGCAACTGCGCCAGGTTTCCTACCAAAGCAGCCATCACGGCATGCCAGTTGTATCGCGCCGGTACCGCCAGCAGCCGGCCGCCGTACTCCCCTACCCGATTGGGGGTGAAAAGAGAAAGCGACACGCCCGCCATCACTCCCGAGAAAGCCCGCTGAAAGGATATCTTCCAAAAAGGCCACAACAGGCAACGCCACTTTTGCGTCTCTAGTATCCAATTGGCGGGAAGCAGTAAAAAAGCCAGCGCCAGCCAGCGCCAGTTATCCATGCCCGGCAGTGCCTTTACCGCTTCAAAAAACAGGCTCAACCGCTCTTCGGCAAAGGCCTGTTTATAAATGGTAAACATCAAAACGGCCGCAATTGTGCCCTTGAGCAGCCAATTGATCAGGTTGAAGGCCGTTTTTTTATCCCATTTTTGCATACTTTTATGTCAACACAAAACAACGGTTTTGAAAACTTTTGTTTTATCCGTTGTTTTAGGTACCTTGTTATAACATGATGACTAAAGCCGGAGGTTTCCCCTAGCCGGATTTTTTTTTTAAACTTAGGAATAGCTATAAATCATTCCTTACCACTTTAGACGTTTGGATACAAAAAAAGATACTTACCGCCTGCTTGGCGTTGACCCCGGCACCAATATTCTGGGGTATGCCATCGTGGAGGTGGCGCAAAAGAAACTGCGGCTACTCGATATGGGGGTAGTCTATCTGAAAAAAATGCAGGAGCATCAGGACAAATTGCAGCACATCTTCGAGCGCCTGCAGAGCATTATCGAAATCCATGCTCCCCGGGAAATGGCCATCGAGGCTCCTTTTTACGGTAAAAACCCCCAGTCTATGCTCAAATTGGGCAGAGCGCAGGGAGTAGCTATTGCCGCGGCGATAACCAAAGGCGTGAGGATCACGGAATACTCCCCCAAAAAGATCAAGCAGTCCGTTACCGGCAACGGCAATGCCTCCAAAGAACAGGTAGCCGCCATGCTTTCCAATATCCTGGATTTTAAACTGGACAACTACTACCTCGACGCCACCGATGCCCTGGCCACCGCCGTTTGCCACTTTTATCAATCGGGAAGTATTCTCAGCGGGCAGAAAAAGTATAACGACTGGGGTAGTTACCTGAAGGACAACCCGGATAAAGCCAGATGAAGAAAGCGCTATAGAATCTCCTCCTCTTCAATTATTCATTTCGCATAGTGTTTCCGGATAGCCCCGGCCAGTTCCGCCAACTCTTCCATAGAAGGAGATAACTTCGGTTTGGAGAAGTTCATATCTCCTATATCGTTAATGGGAATCAGGTGGACGTGGGTGTGGGGGACTTCCAGCCCGATCACGGAGATGCCGATCCGCTCACAGGGCACCACCTTTTCAATGGCTTTAGCCACCTGTTTGGCGAAGGCCATCAGGCCGGCGAGCTGATCATCTTCCATATCGAAGATATAATCAATTTCTTTCTTAGGGATCGCCAAAGTATGCCCCTTTGCCAGTGGATTGATATCCAGGAAAGCAAGAAAATCTTCTGTTTCTGCTATTTTATGAGCGGGGATCTCTCCCTGGATGATTTTCGTGAAAATACTAGGCATATGGCAGAGGATTGTTTAGGAGAGAGAAATTTCCACAATTTCAAATTCAATATTGCCGCGGGGCGTTTCTACAATCGCCATGTCGCCAACAGCCTTGCCGAGCAGGCCCTTACCCATAGGCGAGCTTACCGAAATCTTCCGGGCCTTCAGGTCGGCCTCTGTTTCGGAGACGAGTTTGTATTTCAGCTGCTTTCCTGTCTTCTTGTTCTTGATGGTTACATTAGCAAGCACGGTCACTTTGGATGCATCCAACTGGCTTTCGTCGAGAATTCGGGAATTGGCCAGCACCTTTTCCATTTCATTGATGCGCAACTCCAGCATACCCTGGGCATCTTTGGCGGCATCGTACTCGGCATTCTCCGAAAGATCCCCTTTTTCACGGGCTTCGGCTATCGCTTTGGCCACTTCTTCCCTGCCATCCGTTTTCATTTTTTCCAGTTCTGCTTTCAGCCGGATGTAGCCTTCACGTGTCAGATAATTATATTCAGACATAGTCATTCATTTTTGATTCTTTGACAATCTAACGTCACCACCCCCTGCTCTGCTCATAGCATGTCAGAGCTAACAATCCACCAATTTAAATGGGCATTCTCCCTTTTGAGCATAAAAGGCAAGAACGCTTCCGCGGGGTATTGCGGAAACGTTCTTGCCGTGGTTGTTTTACAAAAGTAACGATATTCGCCGAAAAATTCAAGGCCAGGGGAGAAGAGCCTGTGCGGAAAGTGGTTTTACCGTAAAAACGGCTCCTCCACGCGGGGCCTGAATTTTAGATATTAAAGCGAATGCCAATATTGTGTGTACCGTCCCATATTTTGGTATTGCGGTAAGCATAATCAATGGAGAAACGCACATCCTTGTTTTCTTTGCTCAATGGCACAGAAACGGAAGCGCCCGCGCTGAGCCCGGTGTAGATCGGCTGCTCTACTTCATCGCCAGAGCCGAACTCATAGCGATAGCCGCCCCGAAGCATAAACATATCCTTCAGAGAATATTCGAGGCCTCCGCCGACCTGGTCCTGAGAAAAGGAGTTGGAAGTAAAGTTACCCAAAGCGGTCAGGCGGTGGTTGTCGCCAATAATAAAATCATAGGACAAGCCAATGTTCAGCATCGAGGGCAGTTCAAAGTCGGCGGAGCGCTGGGCATAGGTCAACTCATACCCGCCTCCGTTGGGCGCAGGCCCCTGAGTAGAAAGGCCCTGGCCTCCGTAAGTCATACGAGAACCGATGTTGCGCAGCGAAATACCAAACTTGAAATTGTCTTGCGGGCCGGTAACGTACTGAACACCGGCGTCGAGCGCAAAGCCAAAGGAGTTGACGTCCTGAATCGATTCAGATACCCCCCGGAAGAGCACTCCCACCGACACTTTATTTTCGAAGGTGTGAGCATAACCAACTCCCAGGTTGAAAAAGCTGGGCGAGAAGGTCGTTCCGGTTCCTTCGGGCTGGTCTTCAGTAGTGACCCGAATGTCCCCAAAATCAACAGACATGAGGCTGACCGATATGGCGCCTCCCTTACCGACCTTCTGGGCAATACCTGCGCCATTAAGGCGAATATCGGTGCCCTGAAGGTATAAGGCGTGGCCAAACTGTACCTCCGTCTTATTGATACGCCCAATACCGGCTACATTGAGGTGCATCGCCTCCACTCCGGAAACGAAAGACGTATTCATGGTATGCAAGCCGGCACTGCGTGGATAGGGGTTTAACAGTAATTGCCCTGCTCCGGCTTCACCCTGCCGGTCGGGGTTACCTGCAGAGGCAGGCCCCGTTGCAACACCTACCAGCGCAAATGCAAGGATAAAGTAAATAAGCTTATTCATATAGTCTTTTTTTGGAAGATGGCTTCCGGAGCCAGGCTCCGGAAGCACCACTTCTTACTGTTTTCAAGTTTTGTGATTTACACCTCCTTTTACAGTCCCGACGGGTCGAACTCGCGGTTCACACCAAACCATTTGAGCGTGCGCTCACCCAGGCCTTCCGCCGAAACGTGAATCAGGTAAACCCCGCTGGCAATAGGAATGCTCTTGTTGTTCCTCATATCCCATTCAATAGCCGGGGTGATCTGATTGCGGTTGAGCGCCCGGTTGTTACCGGATGGAACCGTACCCACCTCATCGCGCACATACTGGCGGATGAATTTGCCTTCCAGGGTGTAGATCGTTACGACACACTTGGCCGGCAGGTTGGTAATCTTGACGGTATTGGTAAACTGGGAAGTCTCGTAGTCCGAGAAACCATAGTAAGGGTTCGGAACCACATCGATCATATCCAGTGCCTCATTGACCTGAACTGTTTCCAGTTCAGACGCTTGCTTGTCAACGATGCTGAACCGGTAGAGAGGGTGGTAGTTGTTTTCCCCGGTGCCGGTGCGGTCATCGCCCGTATCGAAATCACCGTAGTCCACATCCTGCTCCACCTGATAAGGGTCGTTGGCACGCAGCTTGACAACCACATCCGCAGGGATGAGGCCTTCTTCATAGGAAAGCATCTTGATACCCGCCAAAGGCACCACCATACCGCCCCAGGTGATCTCGCGCATCGCTTTTACCTTCGTCAGCGGGCTGGGGCCCGGCTTGAGGTTCAGGCGGAAAATCTCGCAGGAGTCATACGGCAGCTTGGTCACGTAAACCATATGTTGGCCTCCCATATAATAAGGAAGCGGCAGGTTATTGAAGAACTCATCAGACCCGAGGAATATCTGCTCGTTCGGATTGAACATCATATCGCGGCCTGCAGGCAAATCAATGTAGGTTTCGGGAGCGATAGAACCATCGTAAACCGAGTTCTCCCCGAAGAATACATTGAGGCGTTGCCCGGTTTCCACATCAACGGCATAACCCGGGAACCAACCCATACCGCGCTGCAGCACCGGCTGTCCACCCGATAAGACAGGTTCGCCATCTTTGTTCAGCTCGATGCTGTTGTCCGGAGCCGGCAGGCCGTCCGGGCCGGCGTTTTTACCAACAGCCAGGGCATCGCGCAGGTCAAACTGCTTTCGTTCACCCTCAGTAGGCCAGCCGGCATCCGTGTAGAAACGGTTAGCCGACTCCACGATCACGCAGCGGCTCCACAAGTCCTTATTGGACGTAAACACGATGTCTACGTTGTTGATATCCTGCAACTTCATCTGGTTGCGTACGATACTGGCGGCGCTGTTATTAGCCCAAATCGGAGAAATAAACTGTATCTCACCGGTGAAGGGCGAAAAGCCTCTCGACCTCCAGTCTAACAGATAATAAGGAAGCAGCGGTGAATCACCATACTGAGCCAGTCCGCCACTGGGATCAAGAGAAGCATCGATCTGGCCCGCCTCCAATGAAGTGTAGTCAAACAATTGATCATCGAAACCAACTCCGGGGATCAGGTCAAAACCCTCCGGGAAGAAGGTATACCAGGGTTCAGAGGTTGCATCGCGATAAGCAATCTCACTGGGAATGTAACCATTTTCGTCCGTATCCTTAGATCCGGGTTCAGAGACCTGCCCGATGGAAACGGTAAAACCAAAGTCGCGGATGATCTGCTCATTCAGCTGGTCAATAGTCTTCTCAGAGACTACCTTGTAGCTGCCGTCATCCGGGAAGAGCGTCATTTCCCAGCGAGCATTCGGATCGAGGACGTCATCCCCCTGATTGCTATCGACAAACCTCAGCTCGAAGCTGCCATCCTTAACATCCAGTGGGTTGAATACCTGAATAGATATGGGGCCGCGGCCATCGGCATAAGTCAGCTCACCCAGCGTTTTATCTCCTTTGCTGAACGCATCTTCGAGTGCAGCGCGGGTATCTTCACTCAGGTCGATGAAATTGCCGCCATTACCCAACCCGTCGATGCGAGTGATGCGGGCGCCGCTACCATAGGCGGCATTGATCTGCCGGTCGACAATTGGCCGGGGGATTGCCGTGTAGGGCAAGCCATCGCCATTGGGGCCGATATTGCTCCGGCCTTCCAGGTAGGGCCTGCGTTGTCCGATCACCTCTTTCGGGTCAAAGGGTTCGTATTCGTTGTAAGCGTAGGCCACCGCAGCGAAGTAATACTTTTTGTGGTTGACCAGGCGGCGGTCCTCGTCGGCAAATGCATCTTCTCTGACGGTAAAGGTGTGGCGGATACCCTGGTCATTTCCATCCACCATGAGGGAAGGAACGTAGTAAGTCTCCTCGGTTGGCGCTTCTTCCGCCCCCCAGTTGAAAATCTTCTCCACACCATTGCGCAGGTCGACCTGATAGATCAGGCGGGCCCTGGATGCATCCGCAACATTCTCCGGATTCAGGCCGATATTCGATCCATTGAGCTGGTAGATTTTATATCCTTCAAAACGGTACAGGCTATCATCCGCCAGCTGGGGAATTTCAAGCCCCACCTCTTCGTAAGCCTCAAAGGCATTATTCGAGGTAGTCGTGTCATTAGTCAGTACGATGATCAGTTCGCGGTCCAGCTCGATGATATCGAGGTCCGGCGCATCCGGCCCATCCGTAATATCGAAACAGTTGTCGAACAAGGCCTGAGCGATGTCATCCGCTTCCTGCAACCTCCGAATGCTGGGGCAGGGATATTCCTGGTTGGCCACCCAAACGACGCCAACGATCAGCTCGTTTACAGCGCCCGGATCCAGGCGGAATGGCCCGGAAGCCTGAATGGTCCGGCGGTCGCCTTCTCCCAGGTCGGCCGTACACATAGACCATCCGTTTACATCATCCGGGGATTCGGTGAAAGCGTACTCGATCGGGAAGGTAGGCTCATCGAATGCGTCCCCTCCGTACATGAAGGGGCTGCCGTCACGCCAGGAGCCGGTCAGGTAACGATAATATTCCAAGGCCGTGTTGGGGTCGCCGGTTTGCTGGGGATGGTTGCCTACGCTCGGGTTATTGAAATAGGTAAAGGAAGACATACCCAATTCCACGATCGTATCAGGCTCCTGGTTGCGGCCGGGGTTGAGCAGCTCGCCATTGGGGCCAAAGACCTTCGGGCCCAGCGGGCCGCGGAAGTAGTCGACACCGAGAATGGGCACCTCATCACAATAAGTGACAACCCCCTGTGGGCAGGAGCAGCCGGTCTGGCCGTCCAGCACATCTTCGTTGTATACATAGCCAAGGCTTCGCAGCGTATCGCATCCGATGTAATCATCGGTGTAACATCCCAGGTCGGGATCGACCCACATGGCGAAGAAAGCGCTATCGATCGGCTCTACGGCGCGGTTGATCAGCTTATAGCGCTGGAAAGTCATATCGTTGAGCTCATCGTTGGTGGCATAACCGAAGGCCTGCACCTGTACCTCCATCTGGATGGGGTCGGCATTGGTCTCAGAGTGGATATTACCGTTGTCGTTATAAATCCAGAAGATCATTTCATCCGGATACTGAGGTAAATCGCAACCCCGAATCTCAATGATCGGGAAGTCACCATTTTGTGGGTTGTAGAGCCCATCACCGTCTTCATCATAGAAACCGGCGAGTCCCTGGCTGGTGTTCGGCAATTCAAAGCCGTTGACATCCAGGAAGAAAGGGTTGCCCCTGCCGGGCCATCCGCGGACGCCCTTAGGGATAGAAGAAGGCTCATACGTTCCTCCCGTATTGATCGTCTCCTCGTATTTGCGGATGTGTTCGTCAATCTCTGCGCCGGTCACGACAAAGAAAGCATCCCAGTTGGAACAAATTTCCTGGTCGGTGGTGCCCGGATCCGGGTCATCCTCTTTTTCCTTTTCCGGGAAAAGCGGGCCGGCCCAGAAGTCCGTCTGGCCACCAGAGCGGCCGTAGGTCTGAGCCGCTACCTTCAGGTTACCGGCTTCATCGACTCCGCCGAGCCAAACGGCGCCAGCGAACAGGGAGGATGCTTCCGGCACCCCGGGAGGTACTTTAGGCACCACGTAACGGCCGTCATTTCCATCCCACCAAACGTCACCACCGGTGGTGAGTCGGGCGCGAACGTTGTTGACCGCCTGGTCTCTCTGAGTTTTCGCGGCGTCACAACTTTCCCTGAAATTAACGCTATTATTGTTGTTAGCTGGTTCGGCCTGCGGCCTGTTGGGGTTGATGTGGGCAGAGGCCAGAGCCACTGTAAAGGCCACACCCAACAAGCTTAGTAATAATCTACGCATAGCACAATAGTTTTAGAATGAATGATTGAACGGGGGCTGCCGGGAGGGAGCGCACCTTTATCAGATCTGCTTCCTCCGGCAGGCTACCCGATGTATTAAAAGTCAAAAATTGCTCCTACATAAATCCGGCGCGGCAAACTGAAATAGTTGGGGTTCAGTACCCGCCACTGGTAGGAAGCCAGGAAAGACTCCAGGCTCCGCTGGGAGCTGAGAATATTGTTGATCGATCCTTGTCCTTCCGGCGTACGCAGGAATCCGTCGTCTTCCGGAGAGCCGGTTGCCGAGTATACATTGATCACGTTGGCGCGGTCCAGCAGATTGGAAACACGGACGTAAATGTTCAGGCCGAGGTTTTGGGTCAGTTCGAAATTCTTATCCAAACGCAGGTTGAGTGTAAAATTCCAGGGTTTGCGGGCGCCATTAAGCGCGCCGATGGTCCCGGCGCCACCCAACTGCTGGGCCTGCCGCGTCGCGGTGTAAGGGCGGCCTGATACGCCAATGGCCTGCACGTTGAGCCCGGCATTGGCAAAAATATCCGCGCCGAACAAACGCGGCCCGGTGTACTTATTGCCGCTGGCGTAACGGTAGTCCATCGTGGCGACAATGCGGTGGCGCTCATCGAAGTTCAACGGGAAGAGCGTGCGGAGATTACCCCGGCTACTCAGGCTACGCTGAGAATCCGCATCCGAACCAGTGCCATCGGCAAACTGCAGCGTATAGTTAGCGTTGAACGAGAGGTTGCCCGTGCGCCGCATGTCATACTGGAAAGAGAAACCTTTGACCGTACCAAAGTCCTGGTTGTCATAGGTGGTATACTGCCCTACGATGGGAACCGGGAAGAAAGTGCGGATTTGGATCATATCCCGCATCTCTTTGTAATAAGCTGCGATCTTCAGCGCGGAAGAGTTGGACAGCTTTTGCTGGAAGCCCACTTCGTAGTCGATGGTGCGCTCCGGCTTCAGGTTCGGGTTGTTCTTGATGGTATTGGCGCGCTCCGAAAAGTAGAAGTAGTCGATCGGAGTAGCAATGGTATTGGACGGAGGGCGCTGCACCAGAATATCGTAATGGGCGAAGAAGTTGGCTTCATCGGAGATCGGGAAGGAGAAAGCCAGGCGAGGCATGAAGTTCACCTGCACTTCGTAATCTTCGAAAGAAGCATTGATATCGAAGCCCCGCTTTTTGATGTAGTCCAGGTCATCGCGAACGTTCAGGTCGCGGTAAACCGGGTTGACCACACCACCCTGGAAGATCAGAGCCGGGTTGTTGACCGGGTTACCGTTGGACTGGTACCACTGGTCGCCGTCGCGATAGGCCAGCACCTGTTCGCCGGATTCATCCGTGGCGTACACTTTAAAGTCGTCGCTGATGTTTCCGGGGCGGTCGCCGCCGAACTCCGCGTGGTAATCCGAAGCACCTTGTATCTCATACAGCGAGTAGTTATCCTTCAGCACCTTGGTGTTGGCGTCGTAACGGTCGATACGCAGGCCAAGGCGGAAGATAATGTCCTTGAAGGTGAATTTATCCTGGACATAAGCTGCGCCGTAGATCGGCCGGTTGGGCGCCACGGGGAAAGTACGGATGCCCGTATTCGGGTCTCCGGTGGTGGTCATGGTGAAGAAGTCTTCAAAATTACCATCAAAGTTTTCCCCCAGGTAGGTATAGCCGTAGTAGCTCAGGTTAAGATCCTGATAATCATTCAATTCCTTGGCGGAGAACATATCCAGGCTGAGGTCTTCCGGCCGCAGGCCATCGACGTTGACGTAATCCGTCAGGGCATCTCCCGTCACTTCGCGCACACGCTTGTAAAACAGGTCATCCGCTCCTTCAGCGATCGACACCTGGTAACGGTTCCCCAGCACCTGGACGCCATTGATGAACAGGGTATCGACTTCACCGGTAGGATCGGTAAGCGGGTTGCCCTCGCTGTCGAACGGAATACCCTGGATGTGGTTGTTGGCCAGCTGACGGGCCAGTACCCATAAGGGGCGAGGGCCAATATCGTACTGGCGGTTCGTCCGCTGTTCGTACCAAACGCCCAGCTGGATGTTGTGGCGGCCCTTGTCGGAGCCTCCTGGCACGAGGTCAAACGAAGCGCGCGCCTGAAAGGTGTAGGTGTCGTTGTCTCGCTTGCGGTTTAGGTTATAAACAGTTCCCACGTTGGTGTGGAAGTTCCAGGAATCACTGAAAACGTTAATGGTTCTGCCGTTAATCGTATTGAAGCCATCGATAGTCGGCGGCAGGTTCTCATTGTCCTGAATACCCAGCGGGTTGTTGTATGCCGCCAGCACCGGGTTAAGTTCAGCATCGGGTTGGTAGCCGGTCAGCACCTGGCGATAGTCAACGTGGGTAGCAATCAAATTTTGCAGGGAATCTACCCCAAACTGATAGACGGGCACCCACTCCTGTTGGAAGTCTCCGATATAGCCATAGTTAAAAAGGTTATCTCCATGCCGGGGGTCGTACAGGTCATATAGTTGCTTTTCGTAGCCGAACTGTAGTGTATAACTCGCATTCTGGATCAGGGCCCCCTTACCGGCGCGGTCTTCCTCGGTAGCAGCGCCGCCCAGACGGTGGCGGAAACGGAAGTTGCCCCGGTAGGTGCGGTCGTAATCCGTAGGGTTATTGTAGCTGTTCAGCACGCGCCAGTTCGTACCGCTGTTGCTGGTTTCACCAGGGGTGAACTGGTCTTCCTCCCGGTTGTATGCGCCGGTAAAGGTCAGGTCGATGGCGCTGCTGAGGCGGGCATCGAGCTTGGCCGTGAGGTCATAGCGCTTGAAGTTTTCGTAGGGCTGATAGTCCAGCACGTCAACATCCTCGTTGGTCAGGAAGTCCGCCGCCACAAATTGGTTGCCGCCTAGCTCGATAACCGGATTGGCTTGCAGGCGGGCCAGCGCATCATCATTCACGCGATAAACATTGACCGCGGTGGGGTCGTCATCGAGCTGGTCCGTAAGGCGGCCGGCCAGGCGGAAACCAAGGATGGAAGACCGGGTGCCGTCCGATTCGGTGCGCCGCAGGATGGGGCCGCTGAGGTTAAAGCCGATCAGGCTCTGTTCGAAGGGGTCGAGATAACGGGACGTCTCCGCCTCGAAACCACCGGAAAACTGGCTGGACGGCCCTTTGGTCGTAATAGAGATGATGCCCCCTGTAACGTCGCCATACTGCGCTTCGATACCTCCGGTAATCACCTGTAACTGGTCGATCTCCGATTCCGGGATCAGGTTGCCCCGCACGCGAATACCATCGATGTAAAAATCGGTGGCGTTGTCGCGTGATCCCCGAACGGAAATATTGTCTCCCTCATCGGCGGAGGCCAGGCCGGCGGTGGTAGCCGCCAAAGCATTGATGTTTCGGGTAGGTAGATTTTTGATCTGGTCACTGGTGATGACCGCACCTTGGGTGGTGTTGTCCTGTTCGACCAAGGGAACGCGGTACTCTGTGACCACGACCTCGCCGAGCAGTACACCCTCAGGGGTCATTTCCATGTCCAGCTTGTTTGCCTTACCGGCGAGGACCTTCACGCTGGTGACCCGCTGTTTGGAGTAACCAACATAACTGACCTCCACATCGTAGGTACTGGGGTCAAGTTCAGTGAAGTTGTAATTACCGTCGAAGTCGGTCTCCGTACCGGTGATCAGCACTCCGTTTTTGTATAGTGCCACCGAACCGAAGAGAATGGGTTCCCCCGTCTCTTTATCCGTGACCTTTCCCTGTAGCGTGGTCTGCGCATAAGCGCTCGCTCCAGTAATCAGGAGTGAGAAAAATAAGAGTAAAAAACGTGCCATAAATTTCCTGTTTTAAAAATTTCGACTAAAACCAAGAGGTTTAAAGGCTTGTGCGCAATGTTAAAAAAAATAAATGTCGTTTTCAAAAAAATCACACTGCCCGGTTATCGGGCGGAAAACGCCCGTGATGAGCACCCAAATCCCCCCTCAGAAATGATCGTGCTGAAGAAATCCCAGTTTTTCAATCTCAAAAATAGTAAACAGGAATCTCTTCGACGCATCATTTTTTTTCAAAAGTCAGGTTTCTGATTTGGTGTTCCGGGAAGTTTTTGGAGATTTGCCCACATAAATAGGCACATTTTGCCACACATTGCCACATTCATACTTTAAATCCTCATACTGTAATACATCCGTCATTTGCCAGGCTCTGACGAACTCCTGTTTTATAACGTGACGCGCAAATATAACGCTTCCTTTGAAAATTTCTGGTATCATCTTTTCGTCCTTCGGATGACAACATCGGTTTTGCAGGATTCTATTTAGTCAATTTGGAGGACGGTTGGAGGAAAATTGTCCATCACTTCTACACCTTTACACATCTCCCCTCCTCTACATTACTTATATTTGCCTGCTGAAAAAAAAAGCCATGAAGCAGAGATACTCTATCCTCATCCCCTTCCTTATTTTGGGAAGTATGTTTTTCTTCGGTTGCCGAAGCACTCAGCCACAAGAGAAGCCCAACCATCTTTTTGCAGAATTTTTTGTCCGGTATCTCCAGGCTGAGCAGGAACTGAAGGCCCACGCCTCTTTTTATGAAGGTGACACCATTAAGACAGCCGTCCCCAAATCCTTTGCCGGAGGGGCTACCTTCCAGGGGCAGAGCATGGAAGCGCGCAACCTTCCGGGAGGAACCATCCGGTATATTTATGAACAGCTTGGAAGCTACGCCGATACATTCCAATTCAGCTTTAAGGATGACTTCGGGCAAAGCCGGGGCATTCCGGTAGCCATGACTCCTATTGACAGCTTCGCCGTGCAGGGTGGACAAGCCAGCCGAAGCACGGGCATGGGCTTGTACGCCCGCGGAGGCCAGCTCAGCCGGGGTGAAAGTATGGTGCTCCTGTTCAGTGATGAAAATCAAAAAGCCTCCACCATCCTACTCACCGGGCCGAGTGCGGGAGAAGCCTACCGCATACCGGCCGCCAAGGTGGAAACGCTCAGCCCGGGAAAAAACACCCTCTACCTTGTCAAGAAAAAACGGACGGTGGAAAAGGGCGACTCGCTCTCCATTCTGGCCGATATTGAATTTTACACCCGGACGATAGAAGTGGAAATTGTGGAATAAAGTAACAAACAACCAGCAACATTATTAAAGCTAGGGCTGCTGTTGTATCTTTGCAGGCAATTTAAAAAATGGCACGCGGTTTTGGCCATTAAACCAACCCTACAGCCCTTCCCTCTGCCGGGCCGCAGTGTGCAAATGAGAAAATCGAATGCCGAAAGATCTGTCTATCCAATCCGTCCTTATCATTGGCAGTGGGCCTATTATTATTGGACAAGCCTGTGAATTTGACTATTCTGGCTCTCAGGCTTCCCGCTCCTTGCGGGAAGAAGGTATCAGAGTCACCCTTATCAACGATAACCCGGCAACGATCATGACCGATCCGGTCACAGCAGACAAGGTATATCTGCTGCCCCTTACGGTGGAGAGCATCGTCCAGGTGTTGGAAGAGCAAAAGATCGATGCCGTATTGCCCACTATGGGTGGGCAGACGGCGCTCAACCTGGCCATCGAAGCGGGCAAACAGGGGGTTTGGGAGAAATACAACATACGCCTCATCGGGGTAGACCTCGACGCTATAGAACTGACGGAAAACCGCGAAGCGTTCCGCCAGCACATGATCAGTATTGGTTTGAGTGTGGCGCCTTCCCGCATTGCCAACTCCTTCCTGGAGGGCAAGGAGGCGGCGCAGGAGATCGGCTACCCGCTCGTCATCCGGCCTTCTTATACCCTGGGCGGCAGCGGCGGCGGTTTTGTCCACCGCGAAGACCAGTTCGATGCAGCGTTGCGCCGGGGGCTGAACATGTCTCCCACTCATGAGGTGCTGGTTGAAAAAGCGGTATTAGGCTGGAAAGAGTTTGAACTCGAGTTGCTTCGCGACGCCAAGGATAATGTGGTGATCATTTGCACGGTTGAGAACCTGGACCCTATGGGTATCCACACCGGTGACAGCATCACCGTAGCGCCGTCAATGACCCTTTCTGATACGGCCTACCAACGCATGCGCAACGAGGCCATCCAAGCGATGCGGTCGCTGGGCAACTTCGCCGGCGGCTGCAATATACAGTTCGCCATCGACCCGGAAACGGAAAAGCTCATCGTCATCGAGATCAATCCCCGTGTATCGCGCTCTTCGGCCCTGGCCAGCAAGGCGACCGGATACCCCATCGCCAAAATCGCCGCTAAACTGGCCATTGGCTACTCCCTCGACGAACTCAAAAACCAGATCACCCGAACTACGTCCGCCTACTTTGAACCTACGCTGGACTATGTAATCGTCAAGATGCCCCGCTGGGATTTCGAAAAATTTCAGGGCAGCGACCACCAATTAGGGCTGCAGATGAAATCGGTGGGCGAAGTGATGGCCATCGGCCGCAATTTCCTGGAAGCCCTGCAGAAGGCCTGCCAGTCTTTGGAAAACAACCGCATGGGCCTGGGCGCCGATATGAAAGAGTGGATCAGAACGGCCGACATTCTCGAACGCCTGGAAAACCCTAGTGAAGACCGCATCTTTCGCGTGAAGGACGCCCTCCGGCTGGGGGTGCCTGAAAAGACCATCCACAAGCTGACCCGCATCGATCCCTGGTTTATCCGCCAGATAAAAAAGCTGGTGAAGATGGAGCAGAAACTGATGCGCTACAATGTCCCGGAAGACATCGAAGAAGGCTTCTTCCGGGAGCTCAAAGAGGTAGGTTACGCCGATGCTCAGATCGCATGGCTGATGCGCGTCGATGAACAGGAGGTAACCAGGCATCGCAAGAAACTGGGCATTCGCCGAACCTATAAGATGGTGGATACCTGCGCCGCTGAGTTCGAAGCCCAGACGCCTTATTTTTATTCCACTTTCGACCAGGAAAACGAAAGTATCCCCACGGATAAAAAGAAGATCATCGTGCTGGGGTCCGGCCCCAACCGGATTGGGCAGGGCATTGAGTTCGACTACTGCTGCGTCCACGGCCTGATGGCCATCAAAGAAGCCGGCTACGAGGCGATCATGATCAACTGCAACCCGGAAACGGTATCCACCGATTTCGATATGGCGGACAAGCTGTACTTCGAGCCGGTCTTCTGGGAACACCTGGAAGCGATTCTGGAACTGGAGAAGCCGGAGGGCGTCATTGTGCAGTTGGGGGGGCAAACCGCCCTGAAAATGGCCAAAAAACTGCATGAACGGGGTATTAAGATCATCGGCACCGACTTTCCCAACATGGACCTGGCCGAAGACCGGGGCGCCTTTTCCGACCTGCTCAAAGAACTGGAAATCCCCTACCCTGAATACGGGGTGGCCGAGGACGCCGATGAGGCGCTGGCCGTCGCCCGCCGTACGGGTTACCCCGTACTGGTGCGGCCCTCCTACGTATTGGGCGGGCAACGCATGCGCATCGTTATCAACGACGCAGAACTGGAACACCACGTACTCAGTATATTCAAACACCTGCCGGACAACCGGGTCCTGATCGACCACTTCCTCGAACGCGCCAAAGAGGCCGAGATCGACGCCATCTGCGATGGCGACGAAGTCCATATCATGGGCATTATGGAGCATATCGAACCGGCGGGCGTTCACTCAGGAGACAGCGCCGCAGTACTGCCCACCTACAGCCTTTCCGTCGAGGCGGTCAACACGATGGTGGAACACACCAAACAGCTGGCCAAAGCCCTCAACATCAAAGGGCTGATCAATATTCAGTTTGCCATCAAGGACAACAAAGTATACGTTATCGAGGCCAACCCCCGGGCATCCCGGACGACGCCCTTCATCGCCAAGGCCTACCAGGTACCCTACCTGAATATTGCCACTAAAGTGATGATGGGCACCCATAAACTCAAGGACTTTGACATCAAAGCGCGCCCCGGAGGCTTCGCCATTAAGGTGCCGGTATTCTCTTTCGACAAATTCCCGAATGTAGACAAAAACCTGGGGCCGGAAATGAAGTCGACCGGAGAGGCGATTCGTTATATCAGAGACCTGTCGGACCCCTTCTTCCGGGAGTTGGACCGGCAACGGTATATGTATCTTACCAGATAATGTTAACTTCGAGGTATGAGTGACAAGCGCAAAGATCCGAAGGCCGCCCAGCAGGCGCTGCAAGATGAGGTGGAAAAGTTGCTGGAACAGGCAGGCGCCATGCGACAGCAACTGAATGCTACCCGTCAGCGCATTCTGATCGCCCAGATTCAGGCCAGCCATCAGATGCTCGAGCATATTGAGTCCATTAACCTGCTTCGGCAGTCCATCCGTGAAATGCTCGGCCAACTGGAAGGGTTCGAGCCCGAAGACCTCGAAGCGGTCCGGTATATGGGCGAGCAACTGGCCATGGCTCCTTTGTTCCACCCTCAATTTGAGGAACTGCTGGCCCGCAAAGCCAATGCCGCCAGCAATGGCCGCAGTTTTGAGGAACAGTTGCGCGAGCAGGTCATCGACCGGCTGGATGAATTCTCTTTCTTCCCGGGTGACAAGGAGAACGCCGCTCACAATGCCGCGCTCAATGCCCTCATCCATCCCGACAAACTGACGAAAGCCGAAGAACTACCGGCTCTGCTCAGGGTTTTTCTAAGCCAGAATCCCGCCGACAACCTGGACGGAGAGGCGGCCCTGAGCTTGTTCCAAAAGCTGAAGGAGGGCCTGCAGGAATACCTCAACCGGATACGCCGGGAAGATAAAAGCCTGAAGAATTCCAGCTTCGGAAGACACGCTTTCAGCACAGAGCCAGATGAAGGAATGGAAGATTTCCAAAGCCTCCGGGAATTGCTCGAAAAAATGAAGGAAGCTTTTGCCGACTCCATCGAGCGAAAAGGGCCGTCCCCTTTGCTGGAAGCCCTTATTGCCGAGTATGGCCTGGATGAAGAAGATGAAGATCAATACGAGGATGAACTGCTCAGCGCCTTCCTCGAGGATATGCTGGACGAATCGGAAGGCCTCATGTTCAGCGAAGACTTCGACCCCGGACTGGACTCCTCGTTCGACGATGAAGAGGAAGAAGAATGGTTGGAAGTAGACAACCCGCGGTTCCCCGTGGGCAGCTTCGTTCAGGTCATTGCCGATAAAAACCTGGGGAAAGGCTTTTCAGATATCAGTATTAAAGAATGGCAAGGGCGCGTTGAAGAAGCTCTGACCAATGGAGAGGACATCGTTTATGTAGTGGCGCTCGATAGCCTTACCCTCCAGCAATTGCCGGAACGGTTTATCGAATTTACCTGCGAAGAAGAATACGGCGCCTTTTCCCGCTATGAGTTTGAGGAAGAAGACCTGGCGCCCGCCCAGCCCCGGGATACGGAAGAAGAGGCGCTCATCGCCCAGCGCAAGCTGTTCCATCGCTATTTCTGGGGAAATATCGATGAGGATGAACAGGCTGCTCGTATTTACGATGTCATGCTGAAATCTCCTGCCTCCGAAGATATTGACAACTGGGTTGCTTACTTCCATAATGAGGTGGAATATCCTTTCCATGCGGTGGTCGAAGGCCTCGTCTTGCAACACATTGAACCCGGCACCGAAATAGAAGTGTTGGGACTGGAGGGTATCGATGAAGAAGATGGCTTCGGCCTGGTCGCTTCCATTAAAAAAGGACGCGCCATCCTCTCCTTCCCCCTCATGGAACTGATGCCTGTCAACGAGCACGATCCCAAAGCGCAACCGCTGCTGGATTACCGGTATTGGGCGGATTTGATGCTTTGATCGGTGTATCGGTGTATCGGTGAGGCCTACTCCGGAAAGTATCGACGGCGAAGAATATTTTGTCCACCCCCTGAATCCCCCGCCAGCGGGGGACATTTCCCCTGATTTGGCGGTGCGTTTCCCCCCGCTGGCGGGGGCTAGGGGGTGGAATCCAAATAAAATTTTTCGTTTTCAACGCCTGGGGGCCAACCTCGGACTTTCCGGAGTGCCCTCATCGGTGTATCGGTGGGAAATGCCCTATTCCTTCCTGGCTTCTCACACCCTCACCACCACCTTGCCCACCGTCTTTCCGGTTTGAAAGAGCAGGATGGCTTCCTTGAGTTGTTCCAGAGGAAAAGTATGGCCGACATGGGGTTTACCGAGGTTCATCGGCTCGAGTTCGCCCAATAGCTGATGCAGCAATTCTACCCGATGATAGAGCCAGATCAGGTTGAACCCCAGCACGCCTTTATTGGATTCTATCATCTTTTGAGGGTCTATTCGGGGACGGGTGAGGTAATACCAGGCCAGCTTCAGGTAGTTGGGGCGGTTGCCCACCGAGGCGTAGCGGGCGGAACCGTATACGATCATCCGGCCTTGGGGTGCGAGCCGCTCGTAGCCTTCCTTTAATATTTTCCCGCCGATGCACTCCATGATGAGGTGGAGCTCCCGCCCGGCCAGCGCCTGCTCCAGTTCTGCTTTAAAATGTGGGCTCCGGACAATGCCCTGATCGTATCCTTCCTCCCGGAGGAAATCCAGTTTCGGAGAGGCGCCCACCGTTCCGATGGTAAAGGCCTGGTACTGTTTGGCGATGCGGTTGGCCCAAATGCCGACCCCTCCGGCGGCGCTGTGGATGAGCACCGTCTGCCCCCGCCGAATCCCCCCCAGCTCTTTCAACGCGTAGTATGCGGTGAGCACTTGCACCGGGTAGGCGGCGCCTTCTTCGAAGCTCCAGCCCTCGGGTAGCGGCAGTACATAACGGGCGTCGATATTCAAATGGGTAGCGTAAGCGCCAAAGCGGATAACGCCCATGATCTTGTCTCCCTCCCGAAAGTGGGCCACCCCCTGCCCCACCCTTGCCACCACGCCGGCATATTCCAGCCCCGGCACAAAATCGCCGGCCGGCGTAGCACTGTACAGCCCCCAGATGGCAAAGATGTCCGCGAAGTTCAGGCCGATGGCCTCGACCGCTATGGTGACTTCCCCCGGGCCGGGATCGGCCAATTGTTCTTCCATGAGTTTCAGGCGGGATAGGCTGCCCGAATGAAGGCGGTAGGCGTGGCGTTGCATGTTTTTTTTGTTTTTTATCTGTTTCAAAATGGTGGCAGGCCAGCCTTATAACCGCGCCAAAATCGCCAGCGCCTGCCGGTTCTCAGGGTTGATCTTCAGTACCCGCTCAATCAGCTTTCTGGCCTCCTCCCTGTCCTCATACAGCAGGCGCACCGCCGCCTTATTCAGCAGGGCCTGCTCGTAGTCGGGATCCAGGGCAATAGCCTGGCTGTATAGGCCTTCCGCCTTCTGAAACTGCCCCTGCAAAACGCAGGCGTACCCCAGGTTGGAAAGAGCCACCGGCCGCTTGGGGTTTTCTTTCAGCACCCAATCCAGGGTTTCCACCGCCTGGGGCAGCTGCTGAAGCTGAATATAAGCGGCGCCCAGCTTTTCCTGAAAGTCCAGATTGTAAGGCATCCGTTCGGTGGCGCGCTGGTAGAAGGCCAGGGCGCGGGGATAGCCCCCCAGTTTGTAAAAGGCTTCGCCGCAGCGGTAGGCCATCCAGCCATCGGACACATTGGAAGGGGAAAGGCCGGCAGCCAGCCCGGCGATGGCGTTGTAATCCTGCCGGGCGAAATGGTAGTGGATGAGAGTAGCCAATTTTTCCTCTAATGGCAAGTTGGACTGATCCAGGTAGTACCGGGCGGAATCCAGCATGACCGAAGATTGAAGATATTTATCATACATGGCAATGTAGGCCTTTGCCATCTCCAGGGCGGTGGCTTTTTCCCTGGTCAGAATCTGTAAGCCTAAAAAACCGGGGTTCTCCGTTGGCGCCTTCTCTCGTTCCTGGCCCTTGATGTTGTTGCGGCTGATGTAGTGGTCTGTGATATTGACGTGGGGTATATCGACGCTGCCGGAGCGGGGCATGTGGCAGCCGGAGCAGTTATCACCCTCAGCCAGGCGCTCAGCCATGGGCGCCGCACAGCCCTCCCCCTGCTGCTTGCCGTGGCAGTTGCGACAGGCATCGTTGTACTTTTCCTTATCGGTAGCTTCCACACTTTGGTGCGGGTTGTGGCAGGTAATGCAGGTCATTTCCGATTCTTTGTAGCACGGGCTGAGCCGCAGGCGGTCGGCCTGGGAGGCCATGATGAATCGCTCGTCGGAGTTGGTGTAGCGGGGCAGAAAGACATTAAATACGTCCTGTAGGCGCATACCCGGTTTGAAGTCGAAGAAATCTTTGCCCTCGTTCAGTACGGCGATGCCTTGCAGGTGACAGCGCTGGCAGAGGTCCATCTGCAAATCGCGGGGCAGGTCGCTGGGGGTGACGATGGTGTAGTCGATGTGCTTTGAGGTGTCCACGATATGGCCCGCCAGCTTTTCCCGGGCGTGCACCTCTCCCGGGCCATGGCAGCGCTCGCATTCGATACCGGCCGGCATCTGGCTGTATTTGTTGAGAGAGCCTTCAACGAAATCCGGGAAGTGGTTGTGGCAGGTGATGCACTCAGTGGTGAGGAGGCGATCGAAGCGGATGTTGTCGCCCCGGAAGCCGGGCGCCATATCCCAGCGCCCTTCCTGAGTGTAGTAGGTGATAGGCGCCTGGTAGATATAGCCGTTGAAATCTACGATGTGAGAATTGGTGTGCTGCCCGGAGCCGACGATGTAGTCGATGCGCTCCAGGCGTTGGTGCACGGTGTCACTGCCTTCCAGGCGAAACTCCAGCACGTACATAACGCTGTCCCGGAAAAAGGGCTTGTAGTACAGGTTGGAAACGGTGTCGTAAACCAGGGCGTGCTCCCCGAACGTAGCGTCGGTCTTTTCCGGTGTCGCCCGGCCGAAGGAACGGCCCATGCCGGTGTGGATGAAGGTGGCGTGCACATTGGCGTGGCAGGATTTACAGGTGTTCATACCCACATATTTTACTCCTTCAGCCAGGTTGAGGTACGGGCCGTTGGCCGCCGTGGGCAACTCGCGGCTACAGAAGAGCAGCAACAGGGCAGTGAGAAGGAGCAAAATGTATATGAGGTATCGCATGAGAGGTTTTGAGCTATTTTTTCCCTGGAAAACAACAGGCCTGTTTACTTTGTAAAAGTAGGATGGCGGGATGGAGTTGCCAAGCAGGCCGGCCGGTAATTTTGCAAAGTGCAGCCATTCCCGGTTTTTCCATATCCCTGCGCGCCATTTTTGAAGAAAAGGCCCATCTCAGGCTCTGGCTGATATTTTATCGTGAGGCCCCCTCATGCCTCATGACTGTTCCTCCTCCATCACCTCCTCAATCGTCGGCGCCTTCCACTTGCTATAACCCACCGGCACGCTCTGCGCCTTCTTCACGGCCTTACCCGCCCTTTGTTTGTCGTACACCATTGCGAAGGTCATGATCAGGCTGGTGCCGATGATGATGAACAGCAGGATGCCCGCTTCGAAGCCGGGTACGGCCGCCTCTTTGGGGATGGCGTAAAAAAGCAGGATGGTGATCAGGCCGCGGGGGGCGATGAAAAGCTGGGGGATGATGTCTCTCCCCAGAAAAAGGCGCAGGATGACAAAGCGGATGGCGTAAATGGACAGGATGATCAGCCCGCTGATGAGCGCTACATCCAGGTGGAGGAGAGAAACCAGAGAAATGGTCAGGCCGAAGATGACAAAAAAGAAGGTGCGCACCACGAAAGCGGTTTCCATGGTGATGATGTGCAGGCCTTCGTAGATGTTTTTTGCTTTTTCGAGATGCAGCCAGCGGCCCAGCCGCCCGCGAAAGAAGAGCGGCATATTGGCGATCACCAGCCCGAAAGACAGGATGATGATAAGGGATGAAAGGTGCATTTTCTTACCCAGCGCATAGAGCAACAGCAGTACAGCGATGAGCAAAAAGAGCTTTACCTGGCTGCGAATATTCTGGAAGATGAACAGAATAAGATAACTGGCCAACAGAGAGATAGCGATGGTCAACCCCAGGTTCCCGAAGAAGCTGGCTACGCCATTGCCACCGGCATGTTCGGCAGCCTCCCATTGGCCTGCCAGAAAATAAAAAAGCATAATGCCCAGGATATCTGAAAAGGTGCTTTCATAGATGTGAAACTCCTTTTTTACAGTGCCCAACCCCGAGACCGAGGGGATGATGATGGCGCTGGAAAGAATAGAGAGCGGAGTGGCATACAGCCAGGCGGTGGCCATATCCATTTCTTTAATAAACTGATGCAGGATGAGCGCGGCTACCCAGGTGGAGGCGATCAGGCTGATGAGCGCAATGGCCAGCGCCTTGCCGATGGGCAGAATCTTCTCCGGTTTCAGCTCCAGTTCCAGAGCGGCTTCGAGCACGATCATGATCAGCCCGACGATGCCCAGCAATTCCAGAATAGGAAAGAAGTCGATGCTCCCCAGTCCGAATGCGTCCAGTCCCAATTTCAGCAAAATACCCAAAGTGATCAACATAAGCACGGAAGGCACGTTGGTCTTTCGGGCCACCTCGCTAAAGATAAATGACAGTATGATAATGGCCGAAGCTTCGATGATCAGGTTGTAGGAGGTTAATATTTCCATTTTTTAATATTGTCGTAGCATTTGAAGTTTGGTATAACAACCCACTGATGGTAGTGAGCTTGTTTACTGCGGTGTAAGATGTTCGGGTGTAAAGCCGCCCCGAACATCAAACGACCCGGCAGGAAAAACCCAACTCATCCAGCAATTGTATCAACTCTCTGAGATGGCCATCCTGCTTGAGCACGACCCGAAGTTCGAGCCGGTTGTCCAGGGTGCCATCCGTTATCCATTCCGGTTTGTGGTTCCAGTCCAGATAAGGTGTAGTGGCCAGAATGTCCATCAATTTTTGTGCGTAATTGGCGGGAGGCTCCTCCCCTTCCTGCGTCACTGACAAGTGATACACCCCACTCACATCCTCTCCGGAGAGCAGGGTATAACCGTCGGACAGCAAGTGCGAATAGCTGAGGTAATGCCGGCCATCATCCGCCTGCAGATATAAGCCCAGGTTACCCAGCCTGGAAACCACCCCCTGCACTTCGCCGCTGCGCAATTTTTTGCCGGGGATGATGGCGTGGCCCAACCGTATCAGCCGCCCACTCACATAATTCCGGATGTGGGGGTATCCACCCAGAAAGAGCACCCCTAGCAGCAGGGCGTGAAGAGGCGGGTTGATAAACACAAAAAAAGCGCTCCAGCCGAGTATGGCCAGTGGCTCATAAAGAAGCAAGGCCGAGCGCAGCAGTTGCCGGGAAGCCGTCAGCAGGCGGCTACTCACCGAAGCGCCCGCCACCAAACGGTTGGCGAGGCGGAGTACGAAATAAAAAAACAGCAGGGCCAGCCCCAGGAGCAGCAGCCCCGGCCAGGAAACCCTGAAGGCCGTTATTGCTTCCATTGTTCGTATTTAATGAAATCTTTTTGTTCCAGCAAGGCGCCTACGGCGTTGGCCGCCACCTCATTGACCTCCAGCCAGCCATTGGGATGGCGGGAGAGCAGGCCTACGCTCAACAGGCGCCGCAGGATATTGACATACTTCTCCGAAAAGGGCGGCCCCATTAATTTTCGCAATTGATACTCATTTGTTCTTTTTTGCATCAGAATGGCGCAAAGCAGTACGGCCACATCAGGGGTCAGGAAATCGGGCAGTCCATATTCCGGAGGGGTATAGATAAATACACTGTTTTCGTCTACTCTTTGCACCGAAAGGGCCCACCGGAGCAGGGATTCGCCAATGTTGCCGCCGGCTGCCCGGTGCACCCGCGCCGCCAGCCGGTTGAACTGGGGCGGGCTGGCATCCTGCAATTGCTCATTCAGCAGCGTTTGGTGCGTAGCCCCGTGCCGGATGAGGATCGCCTCCCGAACCGTATTGGCCGGCATATAATCCATATTGAGTTCCGCCTGGAAAAGGATGCCCACATTGTGCAGTTGCTGAAGGTGAGCCGCCAACCCGTTACTCAGGGAGACCAGAAAGAAAATGTTGTTGGAATAGGCGTCAATATAGCGGCGCAGCGCCCGGACGTTCTGATTGAGCGGAACGGTAGGGCTCCACCACAACTCCAGGTCATCGATCCATACCAGAGGGTGTTGGTTGAGTGTATTCTTACGGATAAACTCCAGGACTGCTTCCAGGTCATATTCCATCTCCAGTTTTCTGCCCTGTAGTTGGAGAACCGACCCCGGATAAATCCGAATGGCATTTTCTGAAAAAAAGCGGTTGGCCACCATCTCTCCAAAGAAGGATTTACCGGAAAACCGCTTGCCGGTCAGGGCCACAGCTCCCCGAAACCCCTTCCGCCAATTGTCGATGATGCCTTCAATGTGCTGCATTTTATCCTCCCGGCCTACCCAGAAGGATTCTCCCACATAACCCTTGGCCTGAAAAATAGCAGCGTAATGATTGTTGTCACTGCTCACAGTACGACTCTGAATGTAGCGCACCACTTTTTCCGAGGCGCCCAGGTTCTCCTCCTGCTCGGCGGCTTTCCTTATTTTCCGGATAGCTCCCACCTGTTTAGAAAACCAACGATGCAACCATTCCAGCCACTTGTAACGCCTCAGCCGAAACCGGCGAATGGCCGACTGGGAAGGCGCCGGCAGAAAAATACGAGAGGTAGTATAAATGGAACACGGTACAAAGTCTCCCTCCAGCCGGCGTTCAATCTCATGAGTCAAACCGGATAGCTCTTCTTCCGAAGCCAGAAGGTTTTTCCGGAAAGCCTCAACCGGTTGCAACAGTTCCAGCATCTCCGCTTTCCCTTCCGCTTCCGTATTTTCGGTGGAGAGCAGGGCCAGGCGGTTGCGGACGTTGGACAAGGCCACCTTCAGCCCGTTAATGGTATTCTCGGTTAGCTCCCAGGCCTCATTGGTCAATGGCAGTATCTCCGACTCCATCCATTGCTGGCAAAGCTTTCTCAGGTTGAGCTCCCTCATTTCCAGCAACCCGCCCTTTGTTTCCAGAACCAGCTGCATTTTTTCCGGTAAGGAATTCAGGGAATCCTCTAACCCTGCCGAGAAAGATTGAAGGCGGGGAAATGCCAGAATTTTTGCGACGAATGCCTCGAGGCGGTTGGATATCTTCGAAGGCGTAGGAAGCTCTCCGGTACTCTCGTTTTCAGAAAAAATAGCAGTCGTTTGGTCTATTTTATTGTGGACTTCGAGCATATCAGCCTGGCAGGCAGCAGCCAGTTGTTCTACATCCTGCCGGATTTGTTGAAAAACAGACACCGCCGCGTCCATCTCCCGGTACTGTTTCAGCAAATGAGCTACCTGCCCGGTGATGGCAGAGAACTGCTCCCGATACACCGGCCAGGGGCTTTTCTGAAGCCGCCAGTTGCCTATCCTTTTTTCCGGGCTGGGCTGCCACCGCCGCCCCTCCGTCCGGCTCATCCGCTCCATAAAGCTACTCAGGCTCTCCGCAGCTGATTGTAACGTCACGTTCGACTTTTCATTCAACCGCTTCACGCTGGCTTCATCGGCTAAGTTATCGGACAGCAGCAAGTACCCTTTTTGCAGTTCAAAAAAAACATCGCGCCACAATAACAGAAAGGCCTTCGCCTCGCCCGCCCATTCGTAAGTGATGAGATAATAACGAAAGATTTGTTCTTCGGTGTAGGCCTCCTGTCCGGCCAGCCGGTGATAAGCGAATTCGCCAATCTGCCCGAAACGTTCACACAAGATAGCCACAGCCGCCGCCATCTGCTCGAGCTGTTCTCCCGGAGAAGAAGCACTCCAGACAGCCCGTATCGCTTCGGTTATGCCGGCGTTTAATTCATCCATCTGTTCCTGTGCCGGTTTTTCGGCAAGGCCTTGTGTTTTTTCCATATTTGCCAGTAGGTAAGTGCTTTGCACTATGCAATCACATTTACTGGACTTGGGACGAACCAGGGGTTAGGTTCGAATTCGGAAGGCGGAAGTCGGAATAGGCCCGGCTTCCCACTTCCGAATTCCGACTTCCGATCCGTCCCAAGTCCAGCACTCTTAAAGGTAGAAAAAAAATGCAGGACAGTGTGTATTGGCCCGCGCCCCGTTTAAACCCAGAATTGGCCCGAAAGAAGCTCAAAAGCTCATTACCCGGAATATTTATGCTCATTCCAGTGTAGTTGCTGTAAGCTCGAACGAATATTTCAAGATCATCAAAAATCCGGCTAATAAAGGCTTCCTGGGAAGCATCGTTTACGACGGGCTCATTATATTTTGTGCGGAAGAGGCAAAGGCAAAAAAAATTATTACTATTCAGCATGGGGTCTGAAATACGCCTGACGCAAAATTTTGTAGACTTTTTCCCGCTGGAACCCCTTCTCATTCCCCTTGGAAGGGGAAGGGCGGCTTACAAAATTTTGCTTGAGGGGTCAAATCACCACGATGCTGAATAGTTACAAAAAATTATTACTTCCAATACGGCGGATTTCACCCGGTTGACAACTGCATTCAACTTCGATATCGAGATCATCGGGCTTTAATCTGCCCGGTATCTTCCAGCAAAAAGCCGACACTGCGAATGCCCCTCACCGGGTTGACCCGCATATACTGCTCCACCATAACGGTATACTCACCTTGCTGGTTGAAATAAGCGCCTTCCTGAATTGGTATTTTCAGCACGCAGTATTCCTTTCCGCAGTTACCCAGCCAGACGCCGGCCTTATCCGCCAACTCCAGGGAGAGTAGCTCTTTGATGCGCTGCCCGGCAGGAAATTGTGTGTAAATCTGTGTGTAAAGGTTCTGGTAGCTGTAGTTCGTATTGTGTTCTATTTCGAGGTAGAGGTTGTAAATGCGGAGAGTGTCTTCAATAGGAAAATGGAAATTCAATGTATCATCCTGGGCCCAGTATTCCCCCTGCAATTCATATTGCTTCTCGAAATCGTAGCCGCCATTGCAGGACGTCAGCAACAAGATGGAAAAGAAGGACGCCAACAGGGGAAAGGGGGATTTCATGGCAGGTATTTGAAGTGGGAAGTGGGAAGTGGGAAGTGGGAAGGCCTCCTCGATGCGGGCTTCGCAGTTCCGGTTTCCCACTTCGCATTTACTTAAAATAATCTTTCATTTTTTCAAAGAAAGTCTTTTCGGATTTGCCGGGCTGAGGGTGGAAATTGGGCATCGCCTTTAATTTTTCGAGCAGCGCCCGTTCTTCATCATTTACTTTCTTAGGCGTCCATACATTGACGTGTATCAGCTGATCGCCGGCGCCGTAGGCCTGAACCGAGGGCAGCCCTTTGCCTTTGAGGCGAAATATTTTTCCGGATTGGGTGCCGGGCGGTATTTTGATTTTTACCCGGCCATCGATGGTAGGCACCTCCACGGAAGTCCCCAGAGCAGCATCGGCAAAATTGAGATACATCTCGTGGATGAGGTTCATGCCGTCCCGTTGCAGGAATTCATTGGGTTTCTCCTCGATATTAATGAGCAGGTCGCCCGCCGGGCCGCCTTTGGCGCCGGCATTGCCCTTACCCCGCAAGGACAACTGCATGCCCTCTTCCACGCCGGCTGGAATTTCAATATCCAATGTCTCTTCACCGTACATCCGGCCATCGCCCTTACACTTCGGACAGTTGGCGGTCACCTGCTGGCCCGAACCGCTGCAGGTAGGGCAGGTTACCGTCGTTTGCATCTGGCCCAGGAAGGTATTCTTGACCTGCCGCACATAACCGCCGCCGCGGCAGGTAGCGCAAGTCTGTACGGAGTTGCTGTCCTTGGCGCCACTGCCATTGCACTGGTCACAGGTAACGTGTTTTTTTACCTTGATCTTTTTGGTCACACCGGCGGCAATCTCCTCCAGCGTCAGGGTTACTTTAATGCGAAGGTTGCTGCCTCTTTGCCCAGTGGGGCGGGTGCGGGTGCGGGCGCCGCCGAAGAAACTGTCGAAAGGGCTCCCTCCCTCGCCAAAGATGTCGCCAAACTGCTGAAAGATATCGTCCATGGTCATACCGCCACTGAACCCACCGCCGCCGTGGCCACTCACCCCGGCATGGCCGTAACGGTCGTACCGGGCCTTTTTATCCGGATCGCTGAGTACCTCGTAGGCTTCGGCAGCTTCCTTAAATTTCTCCTCCGCCGTATGGTCGCCAGGGTTTTTATCGGGGTGATGCTGAATCGCCAGTTTGCGATACGCCTTCTTGATGGCGGCAGCATCCGCATTCTTATCAACCCCTAATACCTCGTAATAGTCTCTTTTCGCCATGGTTCAATATTAACCTACTTTCCGACCACCACTTTCGCGTGGCGAATGATCTTTCCATTTAATTGATAACCCTTTTCGACCGTATCGATGATGAAGCCCTTCTTATCTTCCGAAGGCGCCGGGATTTCTGTAATGGCCTCATGCAGCTCAGGGTCGAAGCGCTCCCCGTCACTCTCCATCGGCTCGAGGCCCAGGCGGTTGAGGGTGGCGTACAATTTGTGATACACCAGGCCTATCCCTTCGCTTAAGGTCTCCTGGCTGCCCTCCTGCTCGGCGTTTTTCTTAGCCCTGTCAAAATCGTCAAGAATGGGAAGCAGTTCTGACATAGTGTCTTGTGCCGCATTCTTCATCATATCCATTTTCTCGCGGATCGTTCGCTTCTTAAAGTTATCGAACTCCGCAAACAGCCGCAGGTATTTGTCTTTCAGCTCCGCATTTTCTGCTTTGAGCTTTTTGATTTCCTCTTCTGCCGAAGGCGCCTGTTGTGGCTCAGCAGCCTCTTCTTTTTGCATTTCTGCGTGGCCTTCTCCCTGATCCAGAGTTACTTGTTCTGTATCTTGTCCCTCTTCCGTTGTTTGGTTTTTCTGGTTCTCGTCACTCATATTTCGCTGTTTTTCTAGTCTTTTACCGAATAGCAGGCTGTAAAGCCAGTTAAAGAAATCAGACCCCACTCCTCTTCGTCGCATTTTTTTATTTCTTGGACCGGCTACATTAACACTATTTGTCAAAGAAGTGTTTTTCTGTTCACAAAGAAACAACCGCTCTTTCGTACCTACAATTATTTTGCCAGCTCTTTTGCAACGCCAAATTGTCAGGGAATTCGAAGGGGGTGTCAGGGGCCGGGAGGACTCCCGGGGTGTTGCGAACGGCGAACCGCGGAATCCGGTATTCGGTATTCGGTGTTCGGAAGGGCTCCCGGCGAACTGCGAACTGCGAACCGCGGAGTCCCGTGTTCGGTGTTCGGTGTTCGGTGTTCGGTGTTCGGAAGGACCCGGCGAACGGCGAACTGCGAACCGCGAACCGCGGAGTCCCGTATTCGGTATTCGGTGTTCGGTGTTCGGTGTTCGGAAGGACCCGGCGAACGGCGAACTGCGAACCGCGGAGTCCCGTGTTCGGTGTTCGGTGTTCGGTGTTCGGAAGGACCCGGCGAACGGCGAACTGCGAACCGCGAACCGCGGAGTCTGGAGTTCGGCAGGGCTCCCGGCGAACCGCGACCCCGCGAACACCCCATAGAACGAATACATCTTACGGCTATCCGTCTGGAATGGTAGCCCATCTTACCCTCCCACTTCAGCCATTTTTTCCCCCAGCAGTTCATCCAACTTTTCTACTGTGGGGTTGACGGCGATGATCAGCCCCTTTTCATTTAGCAGATATTTAGTGGGCACCTGCTTAACGCCGAACTGCTGAGCCAGTTCTGAATCGAAAAAGCGCAGGCTGGTAGCCTTATCCAGGATGTGGTAAGGCCAGTGGAGGCCATCGCGCTCGATGGCGCGGCGCCAACGTTCCTCATTTTCCTCTATTCCGATGCTGATTACCACAAAGCGTTCCGCCTGTTGAAAGCGGGCGTTCTGATACTTATCGTAAAGCTGCACCAGGCCCGGGTTTTCCTGCCGGCAGGGGCCGCACCAGCTACCCCAGAAGTCGAGCAGTACGTACTGGCCTCGCAGGCTGGATAGTTGCAACTGTTCGCCACTGAGGGTGGAGGCGGTAAAATCAGGCGTCGTTTCCCCATTCACGAAGCGGGGCTGTTTGTAAAAATAACGGCCTATGAACAGGGCGATCATGCCTGCCAGCAGAATATTGAGCAGTGTATTGAAAGTAATTTTCATTGAATCCGGTCGTTTTAATAATATTTAATCCATTTTGTAAACACTTTTAGCCCCATAAATTTCACAGGCAATTGTTATATTGCCGACTTCCACGAAAAATTAAAGGCAGATTATGCGGATCATCGACCCGAAGCAGACCCCGACAGCAGACCTCCATCAATACTTGCTAGGCACGGTAGCGCCCCGCCCCATTGCCTTTGCGAGTACGGTAGATGAAAATGGCGCCCCCAACCTCGCGCCTTACAGTTTTTTTAACTGTTTCAGCTCCAACCCACCCATCGTTGTTTTTTCCTCCAACCGGCGCGTATCGGACCTTACGACCAAAGATACTTTGTACAACGTAGAGAAAACCGGAGAGGTTGTCATCAATGCCGTGAACTTCGGCATCGTACGGCAAATGGCCGTAGCCAGCATCAACTACCCCAAAGGAGTCAGCGAATTTGAAAAAGCAGGGCTGACGCCCATCCCCTCCGACCTGGTGCGCCCTTTTCGCATCAAAGAGTCGCCGGCGCACCTGGAGTGCAAAGTAAAAGAAGTCATTCCGCTCGGAGAAGGCGGAGGCGCCGGCCACCTCATCATCTGCGAGGTGCTGCGCATGCATATCCGGGAGGAAGTGCTGGATGAAAACGGCAAGATCAACCCGCACAAGATGGACCTTGTCGGCCGCATGGGGCGCGCCTTTTACGTACGCGCCAGCGGAGAAGCCATCCATAAAATTTATCAACCTTACATGCCACTCGGTATCGGCTTTGACCAACTGCCGGAAAGCATCCGCAAAAGCACGGTACTGACCGGCAATAACCTGGGTATGCTTGCGGGCCTGCCCGCCGCACCTACTAGGGACGAGGTACTGGCCATGAAGGAAGACGAACAGGCCAGGGAGGCCTTGCTGTCCGAAAAACCGATGGAAACCCTGCACCGCCTGGCACAGAAGGAACTGGCCAAGGAAAACAGGGAACGGGCCGCCAGGTTCGCCTGGCTGGGAGAGTATCTGTAACAAAAGCAAACTCAATCCGTCCTGCAATAAAAATCATGAAAATAAATGCGCTCTTACTCTCTTTACTGCTCTCTTGCTTTTTCAACCTCTCATTCGCCCAGGAAACCATCCGGGGCATCGTCCTTGATGCAGACACCAAGGAACCCGTGCCCTTCGTCAATATTGGGATAACCCGGTCGATGACAGGGACTGTGAGCAATGAAAACGGACAATACCAACTTCGTATTCCATCTAAACCTCACCCAGAGGAAGCGCTACGCCCAAGGAACGCAAAGGCAGTACCGCTTCCTTGCCCATGGCATTGGACTCCCGCCACAGGCCCTCCTGCTCGCGATAGAATGCAACGCCTTCCACAGCATCCTGTCGCAGGCAGACGTACTCCCGGAAGGAAGATATGGTGCGGTATTCCAAAAACTTATCGTGCCTGTCGTACGCTTCTGTACTGGGCGAAAGGACTTCCACAATCAGCAGGGGGTTAGTGATGATATCCTTGCGGCCGGGGTAGAGTACAGGTTTCTCGCAAACGACAACGGCGTCCGGATAGACGAAGTGTTGCAGGTTGCCGATCCAGATTTTCATGTCGCTGTTGTAAACCTTGTATTTTCGCTTCAGCTGCTTTACCAGGGAGAGCAAGATGGCGCCGGTTTTGAGCGCGATCTCATTGTGCAGGGGTGTTCCTCCGGGCATGGGCCTGATTTTTCCGTCGAAATACTCCAGCTTCTCCTTCGCCTCAGCTTCGATGGCGAAGTACTCCTCAATGGAATATTTCCTGGTTTCGATGTCTGTTGTCATCGTGAAAAAGTTTTGATTCGGAGGTTTTTTAACCAGTTGCGCAGACGTATAAAGATACAAAAAAATCCTATCCTGTTTAAGGTGGGCCAAGAAGCTTTTTGCCACGAATACACAAAAACACTAAGATTACACGAAGCCTTTGTGTCTTTCTTTTCCAAAGGACCTGCCTTGCAAAAGGGTAGTACCCCTTCCGAGGGTTAAGGGTTGACAAGTTTTCCCGGGGCCAGCTCTTCGACAGAAAACTTGTCAAGCCTTAACCCTAGAAAAACTCACCCCTGCGGCAGACTGAAGTCAATCTCCGTATTGTCCCCAATATTGAGGCTTTGCCGCAGGCCGGTGATGGCGGTATCGTTGCCCACCACCGACCGCTTCAGGTTGATGTCCTTAATGTGCGCGAAATTGCCGATGATGGAATCCCGGATGATGGACCGTTTGATGCGGGCATTATCGCCGATGGTCACATGAGGGCCGATGATGGAATTTTGGATATTGCAGTTCTTGCCGATGCTTACCGGGTGGATGATGATGGAATTATCGTATGGTGGCAGGTCGGAACTGGCGTAGCCGTCGCGGTCCAGAAAGGTGGCGTTGGTGTCCAGCAGGACTTCCTTTTTGCCGCAATTGAACCAGTTGTCCACCGTCACAGTCACAAATTTTACCCCTTTCTCGATCATCGACATAAAAGCGTCGGTAAGCGGAAATTCACCATTGGAACGGATGTTGTGGCCGATGTTGAAATCGAGAGCTTCGATCAGGCTTTTGACATCCTTGATTTTGTAGAATCCAACCATAGCCAGGTCAGATTTCGGAATCCGGGGTTTTTCCACCACGCGTTTGACGAACTTGCTGCGCTGGCCGAATTCCACCACGCCAAATTCCCGCGGATCGCTTACTTTTTTGACACACAGACAGGAGTGGGGGCTGTCCAGCACCTTTTTAAAGTCGACATCGATGATGACATCGCCGAAAAAAATGAAAAGTTCATTGGTGTGCTTGATATACTCCCGGGCCGTCCAAATGGCATGCCCGGAACCCAGGCGGACATCCTGGGTGACATATTCCCGGCTGATATGCGGATACTCTGTATCGACGTAGTTCTTGATCTTTTCTCCCAGATATCCTATGACAAAAATGAATTCCCGAATCCCCAGCTCGATGAGTTGGTCGAGAATGAAGGATATGATGGGTTTACCGGCAACGGGGATGAGTGGCTTCGGCTGTGTATAAGTCAGGGGGCGAAGACGGGTACCGGCGCCGGCAACTGGAATGATGGCTTTCATAATATTGCAGAATATAAAATTCAAGTTAGGCCCTTTCTCGGAAAAAACAAGCTATTTCCAGAGATCATTTCCAGATAGTGTCCATTATACACTTTTTTGGGGCGGGTTCGGGGTTCGGGGTTCGCAGGTTCGCAGGTTCGCAGGTTCGCTGTTCGCAAGTTCGCAAGTTCGCAGTTCGCGGCCTCCCGAGAGCCCTACCGAATACCGAACCACCGAACTCCGAACTCCGCCGGTTCGCAATTCGCTGTTCGCAAGTTCGCAAGGTATCCTACCGAGTCCCGGACAGCGCCGTTCGCCGGGAGGGCTACCGAACACCCGAAATACCGAAACACCGAATACCGAACACCGCCGGTTCGCCGGTTCGCGGTTCGCAGGTTCGCAGTTCGCAAGTTCGCAGGGGGGCCTACCGAGGCCCGGACAGCGCGGTTCGTAGGTTCGCAGTTCGCAAGTTCGCAGTTCGCGGTTCGCGGTTCGCCGGTTCGCAGTTCGCAAGTTCGCATGGTGGCCTACCGAATACCGAACCACCGAATACCGAACTCCGCCGGTCCGCCGGTTCGCCGGTTCGCAGTTCGCGGTTCGCGGTTCGCAGGTTCGCAGGTTCGCAGTTCGCATGGTGGCCTACCGAATGCCGAACTCCGCCGGTCCGCCGGTTCGCAGTTCGCAAGTTCGCAAGTTCGCAAGTTCGCAGTTCGCGGTTCGCAGGTTCGCAGTTCGCAAGTTCGCATGGTGGCCTACCGAATACCGAACCACCGAATACCGAACTCCGCTGGTCCGCCGGTTCGCCGGTTCGCAGGGTGGCCTACCGAATACCGAACCACCGAACTCCGAATCCCGAACCCTGGCCTATGCCTCCGCAGACACTGCGTTTTCCTTTGTAAAGAGTACAAACAAAACCGGGACCAACAGCAACACAAAAGTAGTTGACGTCAGCAGGCCGCCGATAATGGTCCAGCCCATGGGAGCCCAGAGCGACCCCCCCATCAGGGTGAGTGGCAACAGGCCGAGGATGGTCGTCAGGGTGGTCATCACGATGGGAATAAAGCGCACCTCGCCGGCTTGCTGGGCAGCTTCCAGTACGCTGGCCCCTTCGCGGCGCATCTCATTGGCGAAGTCCACCAGCACGATCGAGTTGTTGATGGCGATACCGATCAGGCTGGTCAGCCCAATGAAGGCCGTAAAGGAAAAGTTGATGCCGGTAGCCAGGAGCGCCAGGATAGAACCGATGATGGCCAACGGCAGAGCCGAGAAAATGATAAGCGGCTGGCTGAAGGACCGAAACTGAATGATCAAAACGCCGAGAATGAGCAGCAGGGCCATGGCCGATGCAATCCCCATGCCGCCGAAAGACTCATTGCGGCTCTCCAGGTCGCCTTTATAGACGTAGGAATAGCCGTCCTCCCAATCCAGTTGCTGCAGCTGACGGTCGATGTCATGAATCACCTGATCCAGCGTATAATCCTTCTTCAGGTCGGCCAGGATGGTGGCCGTCCGCTCGTTGTCCAGGTGAGTGATGCGGCTGGGCGCCTCCGCGAACGATACATGGGCCAGGTGTTTCAGCGGGATGAACCTACCGGATACCGATTGGACGCTAATCTTATCAAAATCCTCCAGCCGGAATTGCTCCTCGTAATCGAACCGCATCACCATATTGTAGTCTTCTCCATCCTTGTCGCGAAACTTGCCGATCGCGCTGCCATTGACAAAGCTCCGTATCGATTTATCCACCACGTGGGTAGGTACGCCCAGCATCATGGCCTTATCGCGGTTGACCTGGAAATAAATGTCGGTGCTGTTGTTGCGTATAGGGTTGTCTACGTTGACCGTGCCTTCCGTAGAACGAACGATGTTCTCTACTTCGCGGGCGTACGACTGCAGCTTGTCGAGGCCCGTACCGTAAACCTTAATGGCCACCGGCGCCTCCGAGGGCGGCCCCTGCACGAATTCGCGAACGTCGATGCGGGCATTGGGGTATTCCCCGAAGGTATCCCGCAACTGTTCCAGCAGCTCGTAAAAGCGGGTGATGTTGTATTCTTCAAGCACCACCAATACCTCTCCGAAGGTATTGGAGTAGTTCTCAGAAGCTACATTGTAATAGATGCGGGGGTTGCCGTGGCCTACGTTGGCAGCGTAGTATTTGATGTCCGGTATGGTGTCGAGGATGCTTTCTACATATAACACCGCCCGGTCTGTGGCGTCCAGGTTATTGCCGTTCGGCAATTGAACGGTAATGCGGAACTGGGGCTTTTCCGCTTTGGGGAAGAAGGCCACCCCTACCAGCGGGAAGAGCGCCAGGGCGCCCAGCAAACTGAGGACGGCCAATGAGATGATTATTGTTTTGCGGCGCAACGCCCACTCCAGCGCATTCCGGTAAGGCCCTTCCACAAATCGCTTGAGGCTACGGAAAAGCGGAGTTGTCTGCCGAAGCTCACCCTTAATGCTTTCCTTAAGTAGGCGGCTGGCCAGGAAAGGCGTCAACGTCACCGCTACGATAAAAGAGGCGGCCAGGGTGGCAATCACGGTTGTGGGCAGCGCTTTGATGAAAGCACCGGTAGTATCGGGCATCATTACAATAGGAATGAAAGCCAGTATAGTCGTCAGGGTAGCGCTGGCCATCGGGGCAACCAGCTGTTGGGTGCCCTTGATCGCCGCCTCTTCCCGCGAATAGCCCTGGGTGAGCAAGCGCTCGATATTTTCAATGATGGCGATCGAGTTGTCGACCAGCAGGCCCAGGGCCACCACCAGGCCGGCGATCGACATCTGTTGCAGCGCAAAGCCAAACTGGTCAACGACCCACAACCCGATCAGGATGGAGAAGGGAATGGCCAGCATGACCAGGCTGGCGGAGCGGATGCCCAGCACCAGGAAAATAATGGCTCCGACCAGAACGATGCCCTGCACCAGGTTGCCCAGAAAGCCGGCCACCCGTTCGGTAACCCCTTCCGACTGGTCGAAGATATAGGCCAGGCGGATATCGCCGGCCAGGTTGGCCTTACTCAACTTTTCCTTGATGGGATCCGTAACTGAATAAATGTTAAACCCGTCCTTTTGCTGCACGTTGATGTATACCGCCCGTTCGCCGTTGTAGCGGGCCAGCCAGCGCTCATCTTCAAAACCGAAGAAAACGCCGGCGATGTTTTTCAGGTAAACGATCCTGCCCTGGTAAGCGCCCACAACGGTATTGCGGATTTGATCCAGGCTCGTATATTTACCCGATGTTTTAATGTTGAAAAGCTTGTTGGAAACTTTGACCGCCCCTCCCGGGATGTTGGCGTTGTTGCTTTGGATGGCGCGTTCCACATCGTCGAGAGCAATGCCCATTTCCTTCATCAACACCGGGTTGAGGGCGATCCGCACTTCCTGTTCAGGATAGGCCTCCACTTCCACCTTACGCACGCCATCCCCCTTTTCGATCTGGCGCTTCAGGCGCTCCGCCTCCGATTTGAGCAGGGCGTAATCCGCCGTTTCAGAGATCAGGCCGATCTGCATGATGGTGACGGTATTGGTGGACATCTTCTTTACGTCGAGCTGATAAAGCCCCTCCGGCATCTCCTCCCGGGATTGGTTGACCTGGCGTTGCACCTCATCAAATTTTTCATCACTATCGATCCCGAAATTAAACTCCACTTCCATGATGGCCACGCCGTCGCGGATCGTCGTTTGAATCTCCTTGAGGTCGTCCAGCTCGTTGATGGCCTCCTCCAGCACATCCACCACCTGGCTTTCTATATCCTCCGGATTGGCGCCCGGGTAGACCGCAATAACCAGAACGTTGGGAATGTCCAATGCGGGGTCTTCCCGCCTCGGCATATTGAAAAAAGAGGCAATGCCCATGATGAGCAAAAAGGCAAAGGCCGTAAGCGTGAACTGGTGGTTCCTGATGGATAGCTGAGGGAGATTCATGATGGTTCTTTTTAGTTGCGTAAATGTGCTTTAGGTGTAATGATTGTGGCCACCCGTCTAACATTGGACAGCCTCGTACATCGTACACACAAGGACTCCCACTGTGTCCGTCCATCCCCGACCCTACGGGTACGGGACAGGCGTACACAACCCCAGCCCATGCTGTCCAACTTTAGACGGATACCCATGATTGTGCAAATGTGCTTAGGTATAAGGGTGTAAATGAGATGGGGCGCCTTTACACTTTACGGCTACCCGTCTAACGTTGGACACGGTTAGAAGCAGGTAAGCCCAAGCAGCCTGCCGCGGTTGCGAACAGCGAATACCGAACCGCGAACTCGTCCAACACTGGAACGGTAACCCACTTTACCCTTTTACCCTTTACTCATCGCTGGCTAATCATAATCGGTTGATCATCTTCCAGGTAGCCGATGCCGCTGGTGATCACCTTATCGGTACTGTCCAGCCCACGCTGAATGAGCAGGTGATCGCCCGCTATTTTAAAGATGCTGATCTTGGTTTTCACCGCCTTATCGTAGCCCGCCACGAATAC
Organism: Lewinellaceae bacterium; assembly: GCA_020636095.1. Classification (GTDB taxonomy): domain Bacteria; phylum Bacteroidota; class Bacteroidia; order Chitinophagales; family Saprospiraceae; genus JACJXW01. The sequence goes on along the minus strand of JACJYN010000003.1, from coordinate 1,471,828 downwards.
TTCCCCCTGGCCGCCATCGGCGCCGATGAGGGCATCGATGGGTATTTTCAGCAGGCCGATGGTATCGGTGGTGAAGATCGAGACGGTACCGATAAAACCGGAGAGCAGGATTTTATCCTCCGGCATAACCGCCACTTCTACCTCGAAGGTATTGGTGTAGGGGTCGGCCATACTGGCCACTTCCTGCACCTGTCCTTTGAAAGTGTGGTTGGGATAAGCATCGAAATGCACCTCGGCGTCATTGCCAATGCGAACGTGGATGATGTCTTTGTCCGTGAGGTTCACCCGGATGACCTTGGCCTTATCTTTGGAGCCGAAAAGCAATACCGGAGTTCCGGGCCCCACCAGTTCATTGCTTTCCGCCAGCTTTTTGAGGATAACTCCGTTGGAGGGGGCCATTATTTTGGAATAGCGCAGATTGAAGGAAGCCACTTCGAGTTGTTCTCCCTGCATGGCCATTCCTTTTCTGGCAGCTTCGAGCTGGTTGCGGGCGTTATCGAGCTGTACCTCTGCATTCTGTAGTTGCTCCAGAGTGGCGACGCTATCCTGATAAAGGCCCGAAGCGTTTTGGTAATCCCGTTCGGCCAGCCGCAGGGCCAGTTTGGCATTTTCCACATTGATCTCCGCCTGTTGTTTGCCCAGGCGGGCCTGCTGGGTTTGGGCGCTGATCTCCTCCAGGGCCAGTTCAGCCAGCACCTGCCCCTGCCGGACCGGCTGGCCCTCGCCGACAAAAATGCGCTTGATAATGCCGCCGGTCTTAAAGCTCAACTTAGCTTCTTGTTCCAGGGATAGCTTGCCGCTGGCAAAAATCACTTCGCGGTGTTGGACGGCTTCCACATCAGCAGTCTCTACCGTCCGGATCGGAACGGAGGCGGCGGATGGTTTTTTATCGTTTTCACTGGCGTTATTGCCACAGGCAGCCAGGCCGATGGCGAGCGCGATGGCCCATGGGATGGATTTAATACGGATGGCCATGGTGGTTTGGATTTTATTTTTGTTGTGAGGGAATGTTATTCGCGACCATTCAGCATATTCAAAACTGCGGCAGAAAAGGTACTTTTCAAATGATGCTCAATAGCAACCATCAATCAAAACGATACCCCGCCGTAGCCCGCTCAAATTCGGCGAGCTTGGCCTGATAATCATAGCGGGCAATAGACAGGCGCTGCTCCGCACTGGTCTGCTGGGTGCGGGCATTGGTGAACTCCACCCGGTTGGCCTGTCCTTGCATGAATTTCTTATTCATCAGCCGGAAGGCCTGGCGGGCGGCAACCACCTCCGCTTCAGCTTTGAGGATGCGCTGCTGAGCAGCTTCCAGGCCGTAAAAGGTGTTGACTACCTGCAACCCTATCTGCTGGTTGAGCTCGGCTTTTTGGCTCTCGGTTTCCAGTTTTTCTATTCTGGCCTGCTGCACCTTGGCTTTCGTACTGCGGTCGAAGAGGTTCCAGCCCATGACCACCGACCCCATGAAGAAGTCGGCATCATCGTTGATCTCGTAGCGAGTGCCCTGAATACCATAATCGGCCTGCAGGTTGAGCTGAGGCAGGTGGGCGCCTTTACTGAGTTGTATCTGCTTGTCCTGAGCCGCCAGATAGTAATTGAGTTGCTGAAACTCCTCGCGCTGCCGGAAGGCCTGGTTGCGGGCTTCTTCCAGGCTGATGGCGGACGGAGCGAGCACCTCCTCCGGCATGGGTACAATCTCCTCCTCGTAATTTCGGTTGAGCAGAAAGTTGAAGTAGGCCTTGGCCGTCTTTTCGTTTTTTACCGCTTCGGCCAGTTGCTGCTCCACTTCTTCCACTTCGGCCCGGGCGCTGTAAACGACATCGAGCGTTACTTTGTGGTTTCGCTGAAGGCTTTCGGAAGTACGAAGGTTTTCCTCCACCAGGGCCAGGGCATCTTCCAGGATGCGGACTCCCTGCCGCGCCTGAGCATGGTTGAAATAGGCCACCTTCACCTCCTTCACCAACTCCCGGCGATAGATATCTACCGATACGTTTTCTGCTTCAGCCAGGTTGTGCCGAATCCGCTGGTTTTGAAGGATGGCCTGGTTGAAAATGGGCATCTGCAGGCGCAACACCGTCTCCTGCTCGGTTTCGCGCAGAAAGTTGATGTTTTCGTTATTGATCATCGGGTATTCCGGTACGGTCGGATAATCCGGATAGGTGGCCCGGGCCAGCGTATTGATCTGGTTCAGGTTTTGGTATACCGGGTTCATCAGGTCGCCAATGGGGATGGTAAAGGCGCGCCCACCCCGGGCTACCGAATACCGGGCCTGAATAGAAAGGCGGGGAAAGAACAGCGCCTTGGCCTCTTCCAGGGCCGCCAGGCTTTTTTCGTAGGACAGCCCCTGCCGCTGAAGGGCGACGTTGCTTTCCAGGGCAGTGTGGATATAAGCCTTTAAAGGCGATTCCTGGGCGCCCGCGAAAGTACTCAGGTATAAAAAGGCCAGTATTGCAGGGATCGATCTTTTCATGGTGGTTCAGTTTTCTTCACCGCAAATATCTTACAGAATGGCGTGCTTTTCCAGTTCATTGGTATGAATTGTTATTATGTTGGGGTGAGTCGTGAAATAGAAGAGTTGAATGGGGAGGGGGGACGCCCTTTCTCACTCCCCGGAAGCCACCTCCAGCTGCCTTAGGAAAGCATAATCAGACCGCAGTGCGATCCGTACGGAGGCAGCGCGGCTCCGAAGCTGGGCTTCGAGTGCTTGGGTGAGATCGGCCAGCAGGGCCGGCCGGGCCTGTTCCGTTTCCATCCAGAGCACCACTTTTACCTGCTCCGGGTTTTGAATCAGGTCGTGGGCGCGGGCCCAGAACCGCCAGTCGCCTTCGGTAGGAGGAAGCAGGCGAAAAGCAGGGAGCAAGCGCCGGAACAACCATTTTCGATGGTAATACTGCCAGATGGCGTCAATGGCCAGCAGGGTGTCTTCGACTTTATAGGCCATGCTTTCGGCAAAGGCGGCAGGTTGGGCCAATACGGCGTTCAGCGGGTTGTCCGTTTGCCAGTCGTGGCGGCGGCGGAAGTTTTTGACCTCAAATAAGTACAACTCCTCCCCCAGGATGCCGAGAAAGTCCACCCCCTTCAGGCCGCTGCCGCTCAGCCCCTGATAAAAGCGATGTGCATCGTATTTTTTGATCACCCATCCTTCGCCAAAACGGAAGTGCAGGCCACTTTCGATGAATTCCATGGTTTTGTGTCGGTGTGTCGGTGTGTCGGTGTGTCGATGTATCAGTGTGTCGGTGTATAGGTGTATCGGTGTATCAGTGTATCAGTGTGTCGGGGGAGTGCTTTGTCGGCGCCGGCATCAGCATTCATTTATACTTTTATACCAAAATCTGGCACATCCATAACAGTAGGATACAGTTTTTCAACCATCCAGCCACGAATTTATTATTTTGAATGCCGATCTGTTACCTGCAAAATTAAGGCTATGAAATGTTTTTTACACACGCTCTTTTTTTTGTGCGCTTTATTAGCAGCTAAAGCGCAATCACAACTCCCGGCAAGCAGCCTGCCGCAAGGAACCGAAGCCCAGGACAGGTTTGCCGGCGAAGAGGGGCCAGCCGCCCGTTTTTCCGGCGTCCCCATTCCACCACCAGCCCCCGTCCGCACCATGGCCGAATGGGAAGAAGTACAGGCCATCGTGATCACCTGGGATTTCGACTATTCCAATATCCTGAAGGAGATCGTCCGCTACAGCCAGAGCGAATGCAGGGTCATCATCATCACCCATGCACCGGAACAAGTGGAGGCCTATCTGCAATTTGAAGAAATTCCGCTTAGCCAGGTAACGTTCATCAACGCCAACTGGGACTCTGTCTGGATTCGGGACTACGGCCCCTGGTCCGTTTATCACAATGACGTGGACAGCCTGATGATCGTCGACTGGATCTATGACGACCTGAGCCGGCTATTCGACGACCAACTTTCCGGCAAGGTAGCCGCCCTCCTGGGCTTACCTCTTTACGAAGCCACGGAGGCTCCCTACGACTGGATACACGCGGGGGGCAATAACCTGCAGGACGGCATGGGTTCGCTGTTTTCTTCCGAACTGGTGTTGCAAACCAATCCGGGTAAGACGATGGAGGAGATTGCAGCCATCGCTCAGGCGTACCTGGGCATAACGCCCGGCCGTTACTTTACCATGCCCGTCCTGCCCTATGATTCGATCCACCACCTCGATATGCACATGCGGTTCCTGGATGAAGAAACCCTACTCGTTGGGCAATATCCGGAGGGCGTGGCCGATGGGCCGCAAATCGAAGGAAATGTGGCCTTTCTGCATCAGCTGACAACTGCCTTCGGCAACCCTTACCGGATCATCCGCATCCCCATGCCGCCCGATGTACTGGGGCGGTATCCGGATGAAGGCGGCTTTTACCGCACCTACACTAATGGTATCTTTGTCAATAAAACTTATTTGTTGCCTATCTACGAAGAGCGGTACGACACCACTGCGCTGCGTATTTATCAGGAGCAATTGCCCGGCTATACTATTGTGGGTATCGATTGTGACCAGATCGTCGATAACTTTGGCGCCATTCATTGCGTCACCAAACTGGTGGGCGTTACCGATCCGCTGAGGATCGTCCACCCCCGCCTGCGGGATACGGAAAATAGCCAAACCCCCTATCGGGTGGAGGCCATCATTCAACATCGCAGCGGTATTGCCAACGCCACGCTTTATTACCGCACTGATCCGGAGGGGATTTACACGCCCGTCCCCATGGCTCTGGAAGACGAGCAGGCCGCTCGGTGGGCGGCCGCCATTCCCGCCCAGCCGGCGCATACCGAAGTGCAGTATTACATCCACGCCACGGCTCATTCCGGCAAGCAGCAGGTGCGCCCGATGGTGGCGCCGGAGGGGTATTTCCGGTTTCGGGTGCTGGGCCCCGCCGGTTCGAAAGGCCCCGCCGGCCCGGTGGCAGGGTTGCAGGTTTCCGTTTATCCGAACCCTGCCGGTGAGCAGGCGTGCTTGCGCTTTACCAGCCCCCAGGCGCAGCAGGTTTTGATCGAACTGGCCAACCAACAGGGGCAGGTGGTATGGTCGGCCGCCGGAGAACTGCCGGCAGGAGCGCGTGAGTTTGTAATTCCGGTGGGGCATCTGGCCGCAGGAGCGTATCATTTGTCGGTTGCCCATTCGGAAGGCCGGATGGGACGAGTATTGGTGGTGGAGAGATGAGGGGGAGGATATTAGACATTTACATTACAGCGCGCCACGTTGCATAATTATCCTTCCTTGGCCCACGACAAATCCCCATATCCCCCTATCTTTAGGCGCCTATTCTGAAAAGCAATCCTAAACGCCAGGCAATGACAAAATACGTACTGACCCTCCTCGTTTGTTTTTACTCCTGGACGGCCCTCGCCCAGCAGGATGCCATCCCCCACTACCCCACCCGGGCCGAAGCCCGCGAAATGGAGGCTTTCATCGACTCGCTACAGTCGCGCGATCCCGGGCTCATAGCCGAACCGCCGCCCGCCCCGGTGCGCACCATGGCCGAATGGGAAGAAATTCAGGCCATCGCCATCAGCTGGACCCAGCAATACGCCGGTATCCTGACCGAGATCGTCCGGCACAGTGCACCGGAGTGCACCGTCATCGTCATCACCACCAACCCCAATTCCGTCACCCAGCAGTTGCAGAATGCCGGCATCCCCCTGGAGAATGTAGAGGTGGTCAACGCCCCCTACAATTCGGTCTGGATTCGCGACTACGGCCCCTGGGCGGTCTACCACAACGACGTCGACAGCCTGATGATCGTCGACTGGATTTACAACCGGCCCTGGCGCACCCAGGACGACCAGATTCCGACGGTGCTCGCCGGGCACTTAAACCTGCCCATCTACGAAGCGACCGTTGCCCCCTACGACTGGATACACACAGGCGGCAACAACCTGCGCGATGGCATGGGCACCAACTTCTCCTCCGAGCTCGTCCTGGAGGAAAACCCCGGGAAAACAGAGGCCGATATCGACGCCATCGCCCAGGCTTTTCTGGGCGCCAACCGGTATATCAAGTTTCCCACTCTGCCCTACGACCTTATCCACCACATCGACATGCACATGCGGTTTATCGATGAGGAGACGGTCATCATCGGAGCCTACCCGGAAGGGGTGGCCGACGGCCCTCAGATCGAAGAAAATGTAGAATACCTGATCAATGAAGTACCGACGGCTTTTGGCAACACCTACCAGGCCATCCGCATGCCCATGCCGCCCGACGCGGCGGGCCGCTATCCGGACAACAACGGCGACTACCGGACTTATACCAACTCCATTTTCGTCAACAAGACCCTCCTGGTGCCCACTTACGAGGAGCGCTATGACACCACCGCCCTGCGCATCTACCGGGAAGCGCTTCCAGGCTATAATGTAGTGGGTATCGATTGCAATGACATCATACCTGCTTTTGGCGCCTTGCACTGCATCACCAAACTCATCGGGGTCAACGATCCGCTCTGGATTGCCCACTCCCGGCTGCGGGATACCGACGACACGGAAAACGATTACCTGGCCCGGGCCATCATCAAACACCGCAGCGGCATCGCCCATGCTACCCTGCACTATCGCATCGTGCCCGAACTGGATTATACGGCTGTTCCGATGACGCTGGAAGATTCAGCCGCCGCTATCTGGTTGGCGGCCATTCCGGCCCAGGCCGCCGATGCCGAAGTGCAGTACTACATCCACGCCACCGCCCATTCCGGCAAGGAGCAGGTGCGCCCGCTGGTGGCGCCCGAGGGCTACTTCCCATTCCGGGTCGACGCACTGGCGCCGGCCTTTACTGTTTCCTTCCCGGAGGCCTGCCCGGGCAACCTGGTGCAGTTCCTCGATCAGTCCTCCGGTAATATCAACAGCTGGCAGTGGGCTTTCCCGGGGGGGCAGCCCGCCACTTCAACCGAACAAAATCCATCGGTCTCCTATCCGCAGGAGGGCAGCTACGGCGCCACCCTTATCGTTGGCAACGGCCTTTCCTTCGATACACTAACCATCGAAGAGGCGATTGTGGTAACCCGGGGCATTACCCCCTATTTCGAAGCATTCAATGAGCCGCTGAGTGCCAATAACTGGACGGTAGACAATCCGGATGCGGATGCCGCCGCCTGGGCCACCAGCGAGGACGGCCTGTGTTATCGAAGCGCCCTGGTGATGGACAACTACACGGCCGATACCCGTTACACCAGTGATTTCTTCCGCGCCCAGTTCAGCCTGGCCGGCCTCACCAACCCGAAACTGCATTTTGCCCTGGCTTACGCGCCCTACAATGAGACGTTTTTTGACGGCCTCAAAGTGCGCGCCATTACCTGCGACGGAGATACTATTCCTCTTTATCAGGCCTTCGGCGCCGAGCTGGCCACCGCTCCGGCTACCACCGAAGTTTTTATACCTTCCGACTGCAACCTCTGGCGGCAAATCATCCTCCCTTTGGACTCATTCACGGGAGAAAGCATTGTCATTGAGTTTGAGAACGTCGGAGGAAACGGCAACCGGCTGTACATCGACAACATCGATATCAGCGCTTCGGAGCTGGCCAACCAGCCCCCCACCATCGCCATCACCTCCCCCGGGGAGGGAAGCCTCTTCACCGGCAGCCTGCCCGAGCTCGAACTCCGCGTAGCGGCCGCCGATACCGACGGTATCGTACAAAGAGTCGATTTTTTCATCAATTCCGACTCAATAGATACGGCGCCTTTCCCTCCTTTCGGCCTCAACTATCCGCTTACCGCCTACGGGACTTACAGCCTCCAGGCACGAGCCGTAGACAATGACGGCGCCAGCGCGCTGTCTTCCCCGGTGCAGATCACCGTGGAACCAACCACTGGCGTGACAACCCTGCCTGGCAGTTCGGGCCTTCAGTTTGAGTCCTTCCCCAACCCCGCTTCCGGGCAGTTGAACCTCCGGTTTACAAACAGCCAGCCCGCCGAGGTGTCTGTCCAATTGTTTAACTCCCTGGGCCAGTGCGTTTATTCGGCGCCAACCTCCCTGCCCGCCGGCACGGCCTTTTGGCAACTGCCGGTTACCCAGCTACCGGCAGGCGTTTACCAGCTGTCGGTCGCTCATGCCGGCGCCAGCGCCAGTAGTAAGGTGGTGGTGGATTGAGGGGGGGGGTGGTGTGTAGGGGTGTCAGTGAGGGCGATCCGTCTCTGCCGGCAGCAGTCCGTCTCTGCCGGACGGAGGCCGGAAATCCTCCCGAAGGAATGAAGGAAAGAGGGGCTGAAGGAATGAATAGGAATAAAATATGTTTAAATGTGAAAGTCAGGGTCATTTACATATTGAAACCATTCAGTCAGCCAGTAATTCTGTCCATATACTTAAATACTACTGCGCCGGGAACGAAGTTGTTGGTCAATAATTTGAGGCTGTTTTTGGCCAGGCAAGGCGCGACGACCGACCATAGCCTAAGCTACGGAAGGAAGGAGCAACGCAGCATGGGCGAAAAAGAGCCCAAAGAATTGGTTAAGAATTTCGTTCCCGGCGCACTACTTTGTTACTTTAAAAAAAATGAGATGCAATGTCTCCGATTTTCCTCCCCCTCCCTACGGCCAACCCTCCGATATGCATCGGAGCAGGCTCTCCAGAGGGGTATGTTTGGGGGCCATCCGCTTTGGCAACCCAGCCGGACAATGGGGTTCATATTGAAAAATAATTGTAACTATTCAGCATCGTGGTGATTTGACCCCTCAAGCAAAATTTTGTAAGCCGCCCTTCCCCTTCCAAGGGGAATGAGAAGGGGTTCCAGCGGGAAAAAGTCTACAAAATTTTGCGTCAGGCGTATTTCAGACCCCATGCTGAATAGTAACAAATAATTTAAACTGACAAAATAGTATTAAGTAAGTAGTCTAGCATATTTAGATTGTGTTTAACCGGAGCTCAAGTCGGAGCGCAATAGAACACGAGCGAAGCGACTGATGAAATAAATTGCACCCCGACAACGCTGTCTCGGGCGCCAATTTATTCCATTTCATTCCATCAGTCGCTACGCTCGTGTCCTATTGGCGTGCGAGTTATAAAATAAATATGCTTACCTACTTATGTGACATTGGTGGGCCGGTGTGGCTACAAAAGCCATAAATCTTAACTTATTTTAATATTTCCAGGCTTTTGCATAACAAAAACAAGTGTCGGGAGCGTTACCTTTTCGAAAGCCATCGTCTATGTATGGCTTAAGAAGGAGGATTCAATTTTTTTGAACCCATTCCTTAAGTTAAAGGACCAACTAAAAATTCTTACTAACATGAAAGCAAGACAAGGTTTAATCATTTTAGCTGCTATTTTAGGGATTCTCCTGATCATAGCCGCTGTTTGGGGCTTCAAGCAAAACAGTGCCCGCAAAGCCCTGGAATCCGAAAACACAGAACTGACCGGAACCGTTGAGGATCTGGAAGAACTGCGCAGCGACCTGCTACAAGAGGTCGACAGCTTGCAGCAGGAATTTTCCCTGCTGGCAGAGCAGAATGGACAGCTACAAGGCACCCTGGCCTCCGCTCAGGAAGCCCTTGCCAAGAAGGAAGTGGCCCTGCGCAACGCCAAAGCGCAAAGCTCTTCGGAGATCAACAACCTGAGAGCCGAAATCCAGCAGTTGCTGGCGCTGAAGGGCGAACTCGAGTCCAACATCTACGCTGTTCAGGCGGAGAACGACTCCCTGCGGGCCGTCACCGGTATGCTGGAAGCGGACCTCGGCGCAGCTCGCGACGAAAACCAGACGCTGTCCAACCTCAACAAATCCATTCAGGAAGAGGTGTCCCGGCTGACGCTGGCCAACTTCAAGGCCACGGCCTTCCAGGTAGACCTGGAGCAAAAGAACGAAAAGGTCACGACCAAGGCCCGCCGGGTGCGCACCATCCGCACCAGTTTCGACCTGACCAATGTGCCGGCGGAATACCAGGGCGTGAGTACCCTGTACCTGGTCATTACCGATGATAAAGGCACCCCGGTGGCAGCCGCCAACCCGATCAAGGCACAGACAGTGTCCAACAACCAGAAAATGGACATCATCGCCGTTAAGGCTAAAGATGTGGATATTACCGAGAACCAGCGTTTGTCTATGGTCTATGACCTCGAAGACAAACTCGCTGCCGGCTACTACCGGGTAGCGATCTATACCGAGATCGGCCTGCTGGGTGCTTCCAGCCTGCGCGTGCGGTAGAGGGGAGAGAGGGAGAGAGGGGGGGTGTTCGGTGTTCGGAGTTCGGAGTTCGGTGTTCGGTGTTCGGAGTTCGGTGTTCGGAGTTCGGTGTTCGGTGTTCGGTGTTCGGAATTCGGTGTTCGGTGTTTGCAAACCGGGGTCAGAATGAACTTCGAACACAGAACTTTGAACACTCCCAAAATTGAACCATTCCGTAGGGGATGTTCCCCTCCCTGTCTCCAATTGAACAGCTAAGAGTGTGTTCAAATTTCAATGATGAGTCGAGAACGAGAAAATTTTGTTTCAGACAAGGCAAATTTTGTCCCGCTCTTTTTGAGCGGGAGATGCGGGTCCCGCTACAAGAATAGCGGGAGCGAAAAATTTAACGCCGGATGAAACAAAATTTGCCGTTCGCCCCGAAGGGCCCCTTGGGGGTAGGCCATTGATTGAATTTTGAACACACTCTAAAACAACACACTATGCAGAAACACTTACATTTTTACCTACTCTTCTTTCTTTCCCCCTTCCTGCTATCCTCCTGTGTGGCGAAAAAGAAGCACCTGGCAATATTAGCCGCTTACGATCATCAGATTGACAGCCTGCACACCCGGCTCGATACAGCCGGCAACCAAATCTACCGGCTGGACCTGAACGTGGCCGAACGCAAGGGCGAGAACAACGCCCTGCTCGCCAGCCAGGACAAGCTGCTCAACCGCATCATCGAGCTCGATGATGAGATCGAACGCCTGCAAAACGAGTCCGCCTCCCGCGTCGAATCCCTCGACGGCCGCCTGCAGCAAAAGGACGCCCTCATTGCCGCCAAACAGGCCAGGATCGACGCCCTGCTCGCTACGCTCAATCAACGCGATGGCGCCATGCGGCAACTGGAACAATCCATACGAGACACGCTCCGGCAACTGGACTCCACGGTTTATACGGTGGACGTCGCCAACGGGCAGTTGTCGGTAGCCCTGCAGCTGGATTTCCTGTTCTACCCCGGAAGTACGAATAAGACCCACTCTGCCGGCCAACAGGCCATCGAGTATATCAGCCAGGTGCTGAGTAATTACCCCGCCCTCGACATACTGGTCATCGGGCATACCGACAACAGCCCCCTGCGCAGAACCAGCATGGACGACAAATGGGAGTACAGCGCCCTGCAAGCCGCCACCGTCGTTCAACTGATGACCAAAAAACACGAACTGAGCACCAGCCGGGTCATGCTGTGCGCCAAAGGGGAATTTGAACCCCGCGCTTCCAACGCCACCCCCGAAGGGCGGGCCCAAAACCAACGCCTGGAGATCCGCGTTTTCCCCTCCGAGGAAAGCCTGATCCGGGATTTGCGGAGAAGGTTGGAGTGAGAGGAGGCTGGAGTGACGATGCGATTCTGCTCATCCCAAACAGCCTCAGTCAGTTGATCCCCGGAAGAACAAAAGTCAGAAGACAACTCGAAGTTGTCGCCTGACGCCACCCCGTGAGGTGACAACTTCCCGTTGTCGCCTCACTTGATCCCCCGAAGAACAAAAGTCAGAAGACAACCCGAAGTTGTCAGGATGTCCTCCATTGCTTACACATCAACCATAATCATAAAAAATCTATCAGATCCCTGCCCAACTCCAAATTACACAAAGTTCCTTTTCGCAACCCCGCATAATCCCTCGCCGAAGAATAACTCCAGTCGGTGTTACGTTTAACCAAGCCTGCCATCTTTGCATTATCGTGGATATAGCAAAAGCATTGGTAAGCATAGCCTGTTCCGGGTAAGAAACGATAATCGGGTTTTCCACTTGTTTTATTCAATGTAATAAACTCATCGATCCAACCGTCTTTAGACTTGCACCTTTTTCGGAACAGACTGCCCGACCAGCCCTTTTCTTTGTTTATGGCACGAGTATAGGCCTTTTCCAATGTACCAATGGCTTCACTAAGGACAACAAGGCCATCCTCTGAAGCGATTCTATATTTGGAATGGTTAACCTGTCTGGCGTTAGCGCCGTATTTATTAAGTCGGCGCAGAAATTCGATTTTGTCTACATGTTCTCGCAACACCCTCCTTTCTATCTTCACTTTTCTAACATAGAACTGCCAGTGGAAATGATTTGGCATCAGGCACCAGGATACTATATCTCCGAATGGCAACAAATAAGCTCTCATTTTCCACAGAAAATATCGGTAATTCTCGTCTGAACAGAAAAGTGTTTGTCGGTTGTTGCCCTGGTTGTAAATGTGAAATAGTTGGTCAGGGTAGAAGTCCATATCTTCACTTTTAAGAAAGGCGGTTAAGGTAAAGTATCAAATTAAAAAAGTTGGAAGATAAGGTCAAGGGGCAGAGAGGAATAAGTCGAAGTTGTCACCTGACGCCACCCCGTGAGGTGACAACTTCCCGTTGTCGCCTCACTTGATCCCGGAAGAACAAAAGTCAGAAGACAACTCGAAGTTGTCGCCTGACGCCAACCCGTGAGGTGACAACTTCCCGTTGTCGCCTCACTTGATCCCAAGAAGAAAAAAAGTCAGAAGACAACTCGAAGTTGTCACCTGACGCCAACCCGTGAGGTGACAACTTCCTGTTGTCTCCTCACTTGATCCCAAGAAGAACAAAAGTCAGAAGACAACTCGAAGTTGTCGCCTGACGCCAGAATGCAGAAATCCATTTTTCCGGCCAAAAATATTGCCCTTTATATTTAAATAATAATAATTTTTGCTATTTTCGCAGATGTAAAGTGTATCATTTGACCCCCCCTTACTTCTGATACCCCCTTGACTTTTCTCTTTTTCACCCGGACGGCCTACAGAGGCCCTGCCCTGTTCGTTACTCATTCCCACGGGAATGGTTCCTATATCGATACATCAATTCACAAAGTATTTTTAATTAAAACCACAAAAATGAAAAAAGCTTACCTACTAACAAGAATGGCCCGATGTTGGGCCCTGTTACTAACCCTTGGACTTTTGAGCTCTTACCAGCTGAATGCTACGACTTGTGTAGACGCTACCGTGATCAGTGCGCTTCCTTATACCGGAGCGACGACCTGTGGAGGAAATGACATTACTTCCAGTAATGTCACCGTTTGTAGCCCGGTTTCTACCTTGTACTTTGGAGGTAATGAGGCGCTGTTCACCTTCACGCCGACCGCTGATATGACGGTCAATGTGGCTTATACTGGACAGACCTATACACAGATTTCCGTTTATGCCGGCTGCCCTACCAGTGGTGGCGCCTGTGTAACCGGCATTTCCAGTTCCTCCAGTTCCAAGGACGTCACCGCAGCGCTTGCAGGAGGGACACAGTACTACATCCTGATCGACACTTGGCCGTCTCCACCAAGCGCCTGCCCGGGTACGTTGACGGTGACGGAGATCGCACCGCCCAGCTGCGACGGCGCTACCGCGATCGGTTCTTTGCCTTTTAGCGGAGCACTTACCTGTGGTGGCAATGTCATCACTGCCAGTAACACCAGTTGTTCGTCTGTTTCCACATTGTATTTTGGAGGCAACGAGGCGCTGTTTTACTTGACTCCTGCTTCGGACATGGTACTCGATATCGCCTATTCCGGTCAAACTTATACGCAGATATCTGTCTATGAAGGATGCCCCTTGAATGCGGGAGGCTGTGTGGCTGGAGTTTCGAGTTCCACCAGTTCCAAAAACCTTACGGCGGCAGTTACCGCAGGAACCGAGTATTACATCCTGGTCGACACCTGGCCGAGTCCGGATAGCCCCTGCCCGGGGACCCTTAGCGTTGCAGAGTTCGTGCCACCTCCCGGCGACGATTGTGCCGACGCTCAGGATTTGGCTTCGCTGACCAGCCCGTACAGTGGCACTACTGTTGGGTATACCAATGATTACGGGACCGACGCATTTGCCTGTCCCAGCCTTGCTGTTGACCGGGTATTCTACATCGACGTACCGCCGGCAGGCACGCTGACCATTGGACAGACGGTTAATGCTTATGATTCCCGCCACCGGGTAGCCTACGGCGGCGCCTGTCCCGGGGCCACCGAGATTGCCTGTGTTGATGACCCGGATGTAGGAGATGTGGTCTGGATCAATACGACCGGCGCTATGCAACGTGTGTACTGGTTGCAGGATGGCTATACCACCAGCAGTGCCGGCACCTTTACGCTGGCATGGGACCTTGTAGTTCCACCGCCTGTACCCAACGACAACTGTAGCGGCGCTGAGGCAATCAGCTGCGGCGAAACCGTCAGCGGCACCACTATTGGCGCAAGTATTGACGAATTAAACAACTGTGGAACCTCCATCACTGCTCCGGGCGTATGGTACACCTTCACCGCCGGCTCCGACTCCCGTTTTTATAGCCTGAGCACCTGCGACCAGGCCGATTTCGATACCAAAATATCTGTCTTCACCGGCTCTTGCGACCGCTTGATCTGCCTGGGTGGCACGGATGATTCCGACAACTGCGATGGCGGAACTACGGAACTGATCTTCACGCCAGCCTACGGCCGGGTACACTATGTGCTCGTCCACGGTTCTGGCTCGGAAATTGGTGATTTCGACCTGACGCTGGACTGTGCCGCCGATCCTTTCCCGGAAGATCCGGGCCCCGGCCCTGCCAATAACGACGACTGCGCCGGAGCTATTTCGGTTAGCTGCGGCCAAACGGTAACCGGTACTACGGTCGGTTTCACCGATAGCAACCCCGGCACTTGTGGTGTTGGCGGCGACGGGAACAGCCCCGGCGTATGGTACACCATCACCGGCACCGGCGACCTGATCACGGCTTCTCTCTGCGGCTCTGGTTTTGATACTCAGATTGCTGTATACTCTGGTTCCTGCGGCGCCCTGTCTTGTGTAGCCGGCAACGATGACTTCTGCGGCCTGCAATCCAGTGTTTCCTGGCCTTCTGCCGCCGGCACAGAATACTACATCTACATCGACGGCTTCGGCGCGGCTTCGGGTAGCTATACCATGTCTGTCACCTGCTCTACCCCATCCGGCAATGACCTGTGCGGCGACGCTATACCGGTAAGCTGTGGCCAAACGGTCAATGGTTCTACCATCGGCGCTTCTTTTGATAACGTTGGAACCTGTGTAACCAGCAACTCCGCAGCCGGTGTCTGGTATTCTTTTGCCGGCGATGGCTCTGCTGTAACCGTCAGCACCTGTGGTTCTGGTTATGACACCAAACTGTCTGTCTTCTCCGGTTCCTGCGGCGCACTGTCTTGTGTAACCGGCAACGACGACGCTTGTGGCCTGCAATCTACCGTTAACTTTGCTACCAGCAATGGTACGACTTACTACATCCTGGTGCATGGCTTCGGTACCGCTGTAGGCAACTTCACCATGTCTGTAACCTGCGTAGCTCCGCCGCCGCCGCCGACCAATGATGCTTGCGGCGACGCGATCGAACTGAGCTGCAATACGACGGTGACCGGCTCCACGGCGCAGGCCGCACCCGACACTGCTCCGACTTGTGACGGCGCTTCCGTAACCGCTCCGGGCGTATGGTACACCTTTACAGGCAGCTCCCGTATTGTCAACCTGAACACTTGTGGTTCCAGTTACGATACGAAGCTTTCGGTTTATACCGGCAGCTGCACCGACGGGCTGGTTTGCGTAGCGGGCAATGATGACTTCTGCGGCCTGCAGTCTTCGGTTACGTTTGTTCCGCAGCAAGGTGTACAGTACTATGTGCTGGTTCACGGCTTTGGCAGCGGCACCGGTAACTTCTCTCTGGAGTACGACTGCCAGTCGCCACTACCGCGTACGCAGAATGGCAATACGATTGCTGAAGACGTAGCGATCAGCCTGTTCCCCAACCCGGCGCAGGATGTGCTCAATGTACAGCTCGAAGGCATGACGGGTGACCAGGCAATGGTCCTTATCCACAACAGCCTCGGCCAGTTGATGATGGAACGCCGCATTCAGCAGGTGGAAACATCGTTTGAACGCTTCAACATCAGCCAGCTGCAGTCCGGTATGTACTTCCTGACCGTTCAGGTGGAAGGCAAAGGTAAGTTCACCAAGAAGTTCATGGTGGGCTCCGTCCGGCCGTAAGTTTCTGGTTTTAAATTTTTGGTTGGCGGCTCCATAGAGGTTCTTGCCAACCAAAAATTTTCAACAGCACAACGGAGGGCGCCATCGCGCTTCCGGTGCTGACAAAAAAGGAGCCGTTCCGATTTTTTCGGGGCGGCTCCTTTTTATGTCAACGTGGAATTTGAGCATAAAGTGTTGGATTCCAGGTTGCTATCCGGACTTTTGCCCGAAATGGTGTACGGTGTACGGGGCTGGACAGGAACCTGAAAGGGTACGATGTACGATTGGGCTGGCGTCGTACACCGTACACCTTATACATCGTACACTTGCCGGCCAGGGAACCAGCTATCAGGATAAAAGCCAATCACCAGGGTTCAAACCTCACGTTATGTTAAGAAAAATATAAACCCTTCTCCCACTGACTTTTATCATTGATAACACACAACTATTCTTCTATAAATTGGGTATGTATAGAAGAGGTTCCTATAACAATAGCTTTATAACAATATACCTCACACACCCACCTCTCCAGAACACCCATCGGAACGAATCAACGCCCCTGCCCCATTCACAGGCCGGGAGCCATACAATAACGCCAATTCAAAAAGTTATGAAAAACCCGATGTTATTGCTCAGCCTAACGTTGGACACCATTGATAGCCAGGAAGTTGCGAAAGGCTCGGCATCATTCCGTCTTCCGGTTTCCGACTTCCGACTTTTGTCTACCGCTAGAACGGTAGCCATTCTTCTGTTGTTGTTACTGGGCGGCAGTGTGCTGCTGTCGGCACAATCCGGCCAATCGCTATTGGAACAGCTGGCAGAGGAAGAAAAAGACGCCGTCAACGCCCTGGCCATGTACCCGGAAGATACGCGGCTGGCCGTCCTGGAAAGCAGCCAGTATCCGGAAGCGCTGATCAAGATGCAGCGCATGCAAACCCAGACCAGTGAGTCCTTCCAAAACCTGCTGGCCGGCTATCCGCAAAGCACTCAGGAAATGATCTGGGACATCACCCGCTATCCGGGCCTGGTGGAGCGGCTGGTACTGGAAGGGCGAGGCTCTCGAAATAGTATTCAGGCGGTTCTGAAGGACTACCCGGAAGCCGTTTCGGACAACGCCCTGAGCGCCGGCATGCAATACCTGCCGCTGCTCGAAGAGATCCACCAGTTAAACCGCTCGGCCGATGCAGCCTTCGACGCACTCCTGAGGGACTACCCACCGGCGGTGCAAACCGCCCTGAATACGCTGCTGGGCCTGCCCGAAGTACTGACGATCCTCACGGATAACATCGAGCTGACCCTGCTGGTGGGCGACCTGTACCGCCGCGACCCGGAGCTGGTGTTGCACAAGGCTGACAGCCTGAGCCTGGAAGTGGCCCGGCAAAATGCCCGGGAACTGGAAGACTGGAAAGCAGAGCTCGAAGAGAACCCCGAAGCAGCGCAAGAGCTGAGAGCTTCCGCCGAAGAGTTTGCCGCCGAATACGGCTATGATGACGCGTACTACGACTACCCGGATGACGATGTCTACTACGACGAAGGCCCGGAAACCCGAGTCATTGAACGTTACTATTACTACAATTACCCCTACTGGTTCGGCTATCCCTCCTGGTACACTTACCCGCGCTGGCGGCCCTATCCGTACTGGTATGACTGGGGCTTCTATTTCCGCCCGGGCCGGACGATCGTCATCCTCCACATGCCGTCCTACTATTTCACCAACTGGTATTTTTACCAACCCTACCATCACTACCGCTATTCGCACCTATCCGCCCACTTTGTGCGGCACTACCAGCGCCATCCGAGGTCAGGTGGCAGCATTACCACCAGTGTGGCGGGATGGCAAAACCGCAACCGCGAAGTGATTACCCCCAACTGGATAGCCGATGACAACCGCCTGGCGGAACGCTTCCGCGAATACGGCCGGTTCGAATCGGAACGCGTAACCTACAACCAGGCCCACCCCACCCGCGCCCTGTCGCAGCAGGAATACCTGGAAAAAAACGCCAACCGGTTTACCGAACTAAACAGAACGGTTAAGCAACAGCGCGAAATATCCCAGGAACCCGTCTATGAACCCAGGGATAAGGCGCCCGTCCGGGAACCCGAAATCCGCCAACCCAATGTTCCTAAAACGGCGCCCCGCACTCAACCTAAAGAACCGGTTCAACAGCCCCGAACCCGGGTAGAGCCCCAAGAACGGGTAGAACCGGCGCCCCCGCCCAGGCAGGAACCACAAAAACCCGAACGGGTGGTTGTCCCGGAAAAAAAGCCGGCAACCAGAACGGAGCCTCCCACAACCAGAGAGATACC
Organism: Lewinellaceae bacterium; assembly: GCA_020636095.1. GTDB lineage: Bacteria > Bacteroidota > Bacteroidia > Chitinophagales > Saprospiraceae > JACJXW01. The sequence goes on along the minus strand of JACJYN010000003.1, from coordinate 1,453,392 downwards.
CAAGGTGGAACAAGGCAGAGATTATCACAAAAATAATTGGGAAAAGCCCCAACCCACCAGGCAGCCCAGAACGGCCCCCGCTCCTGCCCCTAAACGGGAGGTGACGCAACCGAAACCGGCGCCTCAGAAACGGCAAACAACCCAACCCAAACCGGAGCCAAAGCGGGAAGTGACAAAGCCGAGAACGACAACGAAGAAGGAAGGAGGGAATTGAAGGGAAGGCGGAAGTCGGAAGGGGGAAGGCCTCCCCTTTCCGACTTACTCCGTCAGTCGCTTCGCTCGTGTCCCCCTTCCGACTTCCCACTTCAAACTACTCTTCCTTTTCCAGCCTTTCGATCAGCCGCCCGGAGATGCGCAGGAAGTCCATCTCGGTGATGATGCCGATCAGCTCTTCGCCCTGTACTACCGGCAGGCAGCCGATCCGGTTATCCCTCATCACATTCATGGCCTGAACGATGGTGGCCTTCGGGCCGATGGTAATCGGTTTTTTGACCATGATGTCCTTGACGCAGGTAGCCGTTTGGGTGTCCAGCCGGTTGCGATGGGTGAAGTAGCGCAGTAGCAGGCGGGAAGTGGCCAGGCCACAGAGTTTGCCCTTTGAATCCTCCACGGGTAAATAACGAACTTTGCGCCAATCCATCAGTTCGGTGACCAACTCGATGAGGTCATCCTGCTGAACGGTAAAGAGGTCGGTCTCCATGAACTCGTCCACCAGCAGTTTGGCGGGGCGATAGTCGGACAAGTCGTTGGCCTCCGGCAATTTCCATTTGTGCACGGGCTGATTTTTTTCCTGGTTTTCGACGATCGCGGCCGTCAGCACACTGAGCGCCTCATCGCGGGTCACCTCTTTGGTGAGCTTGGTGAAGGCCCGCAGTTGCCAACGGGCGCCGTTCATATGTTTTTTAGCCCGTTCTTCGATAATGCCCAGGTAGTGGTCAATGTCCTTAGGCGATACTTTGCGGCTTTCGAGCCCATCGCGGGCGATGGGTAATAGTTCATGCAGGATCAAGTCGGTGGGCGACATTTTCTTATCCTTAAACCAGTTGAAGGTCGAGTCGATGCCAAATTTGGCAGCTTTGGAAAAGTTATCGCGCACATCTTCCCAGGACAGCTGTTTGCGGATGTCCTTGCAATGTTTTTTCATCCCCTCCATAGCGCCCAGCCAGAAGGCGGCGTTGGCTACCTCATCGGCGACGGAAGGCCCGGAAGGCAGGACCCGGTTTTCGATGCGCAGGTGAGGCTTACCGGATTCGCTGATACCATAACAGGGGCGGTTCCAGCGGTACACCGTAGAATTGTGGACCTGCAGGGCGCGCAGCTTGGGCACCTTGCCCTGTTCCACCATTTTGATGGAATCCTCATCCACATCGGCGCTGAGCAGTACCCGGAAGCGGGCAATGTCTTCCTTGTAAATTTCCATGATGGACTTATCGAGCCAGCCGGTGCCGAAGCTGACCCTCGGGCTGCGCTCGCGCATGTGGTCGTGAGTGGTCCGGATATCCAGGGCTTGCTGGAAGAGGGCGATCCGGCTTTCGTGCCAGAGGCGCTTTCCAAAGACGATGGGCGAATTGGCGGCGATGGCCATCACCGGGGCGGCCAGCGCCTGAGAGATATTGTACATACAGACAAAATCGGCCGGCGACACCTGGAGGTGTACCTGAAAACTGGTGTTGCAGGCCTCCAGCAAGGGAGAATCATGCTTGACCAGCAGTTCGTCGATGCCCGACAGGCGCAGTTCGTAGGCCTGCCCGATGAGCTGGCTGTTGATGGCCTCCATCAAAGCGAAGTATCGCTTCTTGGGAGTCAGGTTTTCCATCTCCAGGTCGTACTTGCGCAGAGTAGGCAGAATACCGGTGAGAATGAGTTTGGCGTTGAGTGGCCGGAGCTTTTCCCGGATTTTGTCCAGCTTCCAGGTATTTTCCTCTTCCAGGTCACTCAGGCAGCTTCCTTCAAAGAGGCGAGGAGTCAGGTTGGTCTCCAGGTTGAATTTGGCCAGTTCGGTTTCCACCCAATCGTACTCCTTCATCTGGTCCAAAGCCTCCATGGCGATGGTTGCCGGTTTATAGGTCTTGGCGTTGACCAGGCACATTTCCTGTTCGGCGCCGATGCGGGCAATATCACTTTCAAACCAATCGTTCTCGAGCATATATTCCAGCGCCTGCACATCGCGCAGCAATTTCTTCACAAATTGCTGCATGGCCATTTCATCCTTGACCAGGGATACTTTTTGTTCGCCCATTTTTGTTATTGTGTGTGGTAAATCTTGTAAAAAGCCTGTTTTTCAGCCCCTATTCCTAAATATAGGCGATAAATTAAAAACTTTATTAGTGATTTTATACACAAAAGAGCTTATGAAAAAAATATGGATAGGATTTTTTGCCATTGTGCTGGCCGCTGCCTGCACCAAAGACAAGCGGGAGCCGCTGTTTGACCTGTTCTACCCCAATTCTGAACTGCTCATATCCGCCGGGCAGAGTCCGACCCTGCCCTTTGCCCTGGCCAAGCGCGGCATTAACACCAATATCGGTTTTTACCTGCAGGAAAATAATGTGGATACGGCCATGATCACCGAGATCGCTCCGATCTCGGCCCGCCTGACTTCCATCGATGGGTTCAATTACGATTTTGTGGACAGGGTATCCATCCGCCTGTGCCCGGATACGGAGGCGCCCTGCATCGAAGCGGATGAGGTATTTTATATTGACCGCCTACAGATCGACCGCCCCGGCAGCCGCATTGAACTGCTGCCCGGCCTGCGCAATGTACGCCGGGACCTCATCCGGGAAAAATTCAGGCTGGAGGTGGTCTTCTTCTTAGCCTTCACCCCCAGCCTGAACTATGATACGCGCCTGGATATGACTTTTAGAGCGCTACAGTGAGTTTTGTTGTTGGTTGATTGGAAACCGGTAGCTCCTTAACAACTAACAACAACCAACGCTTCCCTATCCTACACAAACCGCTGCAAGTGGTAAGCTACCAACGTGTGCAGCGTTGCGAGCGCGAGCCCGCGGGCCTGATCTACTTTATATCCTTTGTTCATAAAATGGTCTTCCAGCCGGATTTGAGCCTGGAAATACGCCACTTTAAATGCCGTCACAATCTCCCGGTGGAGGGGGTCCTGCACTGCCCAGCCGTCGATACCGCGCAGGAGGTTGCTATTCCAGGCCTCCACCGCCTTGGCTTCTGAGCTATTCAGTGCGGAAGGCGCCGAGTAGAGCCGGGAGCGTTCTGTAGCGGCCTGGGAGAGCCGTTGCTGGTTGAACTGGTCCTCCGTATTCAGGTCGGAAGCAATAGCCACCAGCAAACTGACCTCTGGCCAGCTTTCAAACTGGCCGCAGTTCTGCACCTGAAGGTTGCCGTTGGGCACCCGGCCACACGCCTGGTAAGCCATAGACGCCTCCTGAGGGTAGCGTTCGGCGAGCCAGCAGGGAGCAGAAACATCCGTGCCGGAACCACAGTGCATGTAATAAAGATGCAATACCAGCTGGCTCAGGTCCTGATAGGCATAGGTAGCATTGGGGTCGAAAGGCAGGTTGGCCACCATACGCCCGGAAAAAGCGGCGCGAATAGCGGTATTCATCAATCGGTTCACATCAGGGCTGGGGCCGTAGCTGGCAAAGATTATGTAAGCCCGGTAAGCCATGGCCATTGGGTTGTTGGACTGCTCCAGGCGGTTGGCCGCGGCAGGGTTAGCGCCCAGCTCATTGACGGCCCGCTGGAGTTCACTATCGGAAGACGAGCTGCCGGGAAGGGCCATAGATTCCGCCAGGGCCTGGTATTTGCGCAGGGTCCGGTCTTTTTTCATCTCCGCCTGGTAAGCGCTGGCCGTACCATTTCCATAGTAGCCATCGATCGTTGAGGTGTACGCATTTTCGGCTTTCAACACCGTTTGCAGGCTCACCACTGATGTACGTTTGACATCCGCCCGAATATTGGGCAGGCTCGGCGCGGCGGCGCGCGCTGTCATCGTGGGCGCAGCTACAGCTCCCGGGTAATAATTGTAATCGACGGGCGCGGCGCCCCCGTAGGTATAATCCGTTCCGGCGGCAGTTGGCGACCGGGCAATCAGAACGTTGTAGTCCTGCACTTGTGGTTCGACGGGTGCGGTATTGATGCGCCCACCGGATTCCTGGAAAGAAATAGGGATGAGATCTTGCTTCACCCCGGTTTCAAATTCGGTCAGCCGATGGAGGTAGACGCTATTGGCCGTCTTGGCAAAGGCATCCTTATAGCCCAGTTTGCGGATTCTGTCCTGATCAGCCTTGGCGGCGTCCAGGCTGCTGTAAGGGCCCGTCACGATCTTAATAAGATTGCCGCTCAGGATGCCGTACAAATCTCCGGCCTTCATGAATTCCTCCCATTCGATCCCTTTGTCCACCCGGCGGGTAGCCATTTGAACCACGTTGACGGTTTGCCCCGTGGAGAGCAGCCGTTCCTGGACGAAGGCATTGGCGTATCCTTTGGCGCGGACATCCGCCGCCGCCTTTTCCGCTTCCTCCCGGCTGGGGTATCCCCCGACGAAAACTTCCCGAAGGTTGTTGCCCAAATCCCTGGCATGAACAAAAGCGACGGACTGCAAAGACTTGAAGTCTCCCGGTTTGGCATCGATAAAGGTCCCCACCTGAACCGTATAGTACAGCTGGTTTTGTGCTACGCCAGCCGTAGCGAGCAGCGCCAGTAGCGCCAAGAGTGGCAGTAATTTCTTCATGATTAATATAGTGTTTTACAGTTTAGGGATATTCGGGGTAACCTGTTTCTAATAAGTATTAAGTGTAACTATGTAACTATTCAGCATCATGGTGATTTAACCCCTGGCGCGAAATTTTGTAGGCTTTTTTTGCCGGAACCCCTTCTCATTCCCCTTGAAAGGGGAAGGTTTGCTTACAAAATTTCGCACCAGAGGCATCCATAGCCTTATGCTAAATAGTAACGTAACTATTTAGGTATTTCGGTTTTAGGGTGTCCCGATATTGCGGCCGGAGGCTCACAGAGGCTCTGCCACTGCCTGGCCACAAAACCCTAATGCCGAAATACCATAATACCTAAAGCCGTACATGAATATTCTTTATTCACCCCTAACGTTTTAAGCATCCACAAATTATTGTATGTTGGTACAAGTCTTCCTATTCTGCACCAAATTTCATCAATTTTCTACTTTTTTTCACTTTTTTGTTTAAAACGAACCCAACGGTGGTATGGTTGCCTCCTTTCCGGTTTGTTTTTTGAATGAACGTAACTATTTAGGTATTTCGGTTTTAGGGCGCCCCGGTATTGCGGCCGGAGGCTCACAGAGGTTCTGCCACTGCCTGGCCCCAAAACCATAATGCCGAAATACCATAATACCCAAATAGGTACGAATGAACTATGGTTTATTCCAATGGTTTTATATGTCTAAGAATCAAAACCTATACCTTATGAACGAAAAGAAAGACATCACAAAAGAGTACTCCAACGGGGAGGTGACCATTGTGTGGAAGCCCAATGTCTGTATTCATTCCGAACGTTGCTTCCACGGGCTGCCCAAAGTGTTCGACCCAAAGGCCCGGCCCTGGATCAATGCCCTTGGAGCCTCCAGCCCCCAAATCGTCGAGCAGGTGAAAAAATGCCCGTCCGGGGCGCTGTCCTATTACTTTAATGAGCAAGGCCCGGCTTCCGAAGCATCTCTCACCGGCGGAGAAGAACGCATGGTGGAAGTGACGCCCAACGGGCCGCTCCTCGTCCACGGACAAATCACGATAAAACATCCGGATGGAAACCTCACCCGGAAGGAAACGAAGACCGCCTTCTGCCGTTGCGGCGCTTCCGGTAATAAGCCCTTTTGCGATGGATCCCACCGGAAAGTGGGATTTGAGGGGTAGGAAGTGACTATATCATAAGGCCTAAAGTAGGCACGTTAAATGGCTGAATTGTTTTTGCCCAAGCACTTATGCATACACTATTGAGGCTGCTCCGGAAAGTATCGACGGCGAAGAATATTTTGCCCCCCCCCCTTCCTGCCAAACTGGCATAGGCGCCTATATGGTACGCTTATTGAAGTTGAATTAACGTTCAAACACTAATGAGGCGATTCCTCAAAAATCAGTAACCATGAAGAAGAGAACAGTCGCACAGATAACCAGGAGCGAACATTTGGATATGGGAGGCACGAAGGTAAAGCAACCCCTGCCTACCATGAAGGTAGAGCAGGTCGACCCTTTCCTGCTACTCCACCACTTTGGCCCCACCCGGGTAGGGCCGGGAAGCGACCCGCTTGGAGTGGGCCCGCACCCACACCGCGGCTTCGAGCCGGTGACCTTCCTGTACAGCGGCGGCATCCGCCATAAAGACAGCCGGGGCAATGAGGGCATCCTCCAGGGCGGGGACGTACAGTGGATGACCGCCGGACGCGGTATTATCCACAGCGAACGGGCCTCCGGGGAATTTCTGGACAAGGGGGGCGTCATGGAAGGCATCCAACTGTGGATCAACCTTCCTAAAAAAGACAAAATGGCCCAGCCTGCTTATCAGGACATCAAAGCGGCCCTCATCCCGGAGATCGTGGAAGACGATGGCAAGGTGAACCTGCGCCTGGTGGCTGGCGCTTACAAAGGTAAGCAGGGCCCGGCCCGCACCTTCACACCGATACTGGCCCTACAGGCAACATTGAGCTCCGGTGGATCTGCCGAAGTGGAAATACCCGGGCATTTCAACGCCCTGCTCTACATCCTGCACGGAGAAGTACAACTGAACGAAAACTTCTCCTACGAAAGCGAAACCATGCTCCACTTCAGAAACGATGGAGAGGGCTTCTCCCTGCGGGCTAAGGCCGACAGCCAGGTGCTCATCCTCGGCGGGGCGCCCATCGGCGAGCCCCTCGCCCAATGGGGCCCCTACGTGATGAACACCCAAACCGAGATCATGGAAGCTATGCGGGATTACCAGATGGGGAAAATGGGGGTTTATATTGAGTAAGGCGAAGTCGGAAAGCGGAAGTGGGAAAGCGGAAGCCCCCACTTCCGCCTTCCCACTTCCCACTTCCTTAAGCTTCCCTTAACAGGGAAAACACAACCTATTCGCCATTGAAGACATTGTATAAGGTAGAAAACACAAAAAGAAGCACCAATGAAGAAAGCATTCATGGTAGAATTTGACCTCCCGGAAAACCTCACCGAGGAATTTTTGGCCCTGATCCCCAAGCAGCGTTATGTGATCAATACTATGCTGGTGGAGGGATCCATCAAATCCTATTCCCTATCGATAGACCGCTCGAAGCTTTGGGCCGTCATGCTGGCGGAGTCAGAATTTGACGTAATGGAAAATATTGCTCAGATGCCGTTGAGCAACTATATGATACCCCGTATTTCCGAATTGATGTTCCATAACGCCGCTGATTCGGTGATGCAATTCTCACTGAATTAATACCGTTCTGAAAACGTACGAAGCGGCCTCAGCTTTCAATTGATACGTTACGTTGTTTCCATCGTTCCGGCGAGAAAACTTCGTTTCTCCATAATATGGACATAAGACTCATCCTTCAAGCCGTTCCCATCGGGAGCGGTTTTTTCATTTTCCCTTTTTGAAACTATTCGCAGCTCGCAATTCGCCGTTCGCTAAAACTTGCCTCAAATCCCGGATTTAGAGTAAAGAACCGGTTCCTTAAGCTTAGATTCCTGCAATTAGGAGCATAGTACTGCGAATAGCGAACCGCTAAAAGCGAAATGCTGGATAGTTACCCCTTTTTTATCATTTTTTCTACTTTTTTTAAACCAACCCGGACAAGAGGCGTTAATGGTTGCGTATGCAACGTTATCAATGAACAAAGTACAATTCAATCCGCTCAACTCCCTGGTGTTTCTCACCAACCGGGTTGGCCGCTTGCTGGCCAACGAGATTCGCCTGCGCTCGGGTATGGAAAGGCTGGGGTTGATGCCTCACCACATGGGCATCCTGGTAGAATTGTGGGCCAAGGACGGCCTTCGGCAGCAGGACCTCGCCGTTTCCATCATTAAAGATAAGGCTACCATTGCCAGAGCGCTGGACCACCTGGAAGCAGAGAACATCGTCGTCCGGGTCCCGGATTCCAATGATAAGCGCAATAAGCATATCTACCTCACCCATAAAGGCAAAAAATTACATCAGCAGATCTGGCCCCATGCCGAATCGGTTATGAAGGAAGTTTTAGAGAACGTTGAGCAGCAAGACCTGGAAGCCTGCAAAAGGGTGTTGGAGCACATTTATCACAAACTAAACCAATAGTTGAAGTCGCAACTATTATGATAGCACTTTACAAAAACACTGAAATATTTCGGATATGAATACAAACTTACGCCGGATCAGCATTTTTGCCGGGCTGGTCATTCTCCTGGGCTCCTTTGCCGCCAGCCGGTTTTTGAGCCAGCAAAAAGAGCCGCCGGCCCGAAAGGTGGCTGCCGCCCAGGTGCGCCAGGTAGACACCATGCAGGTGCGCAATACTCATATTCCCACCACCCTGGAAATACAGGGAAGCCTGACGGCGTTCGATAAGATCGACCTGTTCGCCGAAGTGTCGGGCGCGCTGGAAGAGAGCTCCCGGCCGTTCAAGGTAGGCAGCTATTTTCCCAAAGGTTCGGTACTCATCCGGATCAATGCGGAAGAAGCCCGCTTATCCCTCCTTTCTCAAAAGAGCAACCTGCTCAACGCCATCACCCAACTCATGCCCGACCTGAAGATCGACTACCCGGAGAGCTTTCGGCACTGGCAGGAATACCTCCGGCAATTTGACCTGGAAGAGCCTATCCAGGCTTTCCCGGCGCCCATCAATGAGCAGGAGAAGTACTTCATCGCCTCCCGTAACCTTTACAGCCAGTATTACAGCATCAAAAGCACGGAGGAACGGCTCAGCAAATATACGCTCTACGCCCCCTTCAGCGGCGTAATCACCCAAGCCAGCATCAATGCCGGCGCCGTGGTCCGAACCGGCCAGAAACTGGGCGAGTTGATGAATACCAACAATTATGAACTGGAAGCTACCGCCGCGCTGAGAGACCTGAAGTACATCCAGGTGGGGAGCCCGGTAGAACTCTATTCCGAAGACATTCCCGGAAAATGGGCGGGGCGCATCAAGCGGATCAGTGACCAGGTCGATGCCGGCACGCAGACGATAAAAGTCTTTGTCAGCCTGAGCGGGAATGATCTGCGGGAAAATATGTACATGCGGGGCGCCGTAACGGCCAGCCGTATTGAAAATGCGCTCAAAATCCCCCGAAACCTGCTGGTCAACCAGAAAGCCGTATTCGTCGTGCAGGATTCTTTCCTCCAACTGCAGGAGGTTCAGGTGGTCAAGATAACTGAGGACGCCGCTATCGTCCGCGGTATTGAAGACGGCACCCCCCTCCTCAAGGAAATGCCCCCCGGCGCCTTCGATGGCATGAAAGTGAAGGTGGCGGGCAAGGAGGAAGAAGTGTCTGCTGCGGATGGGGAAGAGAAAGTAATTGGCAGTTTGGAATAACTTGTGGAAACGTGTAAGCGTGTAAGTGTATAAGGATATGGGGGGGGTTCACGCTTGCACCAAAAGCTCAACCGAGACAATCTAACCTGATGAGAAATTTTATCAACTACTTCATAAAAAACCCGGTGGCCGCCAACCTGATCATGTTTGGCATCCTGATCATGGGAGTAATAGGGGTTTTGAATATGAAATCCACCTTTTTCCCAGAGGTGGAGAGCCGTATCATTTTGGTCCAGATCGTTTACCCCGGCGCTTCTCCGGAAGAGATCGAGGAGGGCATTATCAAAAAGATCGAGGAGAACCTCAAAGGCGTTACCGGAGTGGAACGCTATACCTCCGTATCGCGGGAGAACAGCGGCACGGTGACGGTGGAGGTGTTCAAAGGATATAAGACGGATATCATCCTTCAGGATGTAAAAAACGCCGTCGACCAGATCAGTTCCTTCCCGGTGGGCATGGAGCCGCCGGTGGTCTTCAAACAGGAAAACCTGGGGTTTGCCATCAACTTTGCCATCAGCGGGGATGTCAACCTCAAAACCCTAAAGCGCTACGGCCGGCAGGTCGAAGACGAGCTCCTGGCCATGGATGGAATTTCCAAAGTCAGCCTCAGCGGCTTCCCGGAGGAAGAGATCGAGATCGCCTTCCGGGAGCGGGACCTGCGCGCCTACGGCCTGTCTTTTGAACAAGCCACCCGAGCTGTGCGCACTGCCAATGTAGAGCTGACCGGCGGCACCATCAAAGGCAAAGATGAGGAGCTGCTCGTCCGGGCCCGCAATAAAGAATACTACGCTGAAGGGTTCAGGGACATTGTGGTGAAAACCAACGCCGACGGAAGCGTCGTGCGCCTCCATCAGGTGGCCACCCTTACCGATAAATGGGCGGACAACCCCAACCGCAGCTTCCTGAATGATGAACCGTCAGTGGTCGTGAACGTGCAGAATACGCTGGAGGAAGATATGATCACGATCACCGACAAGGTGCTGGCCTACATTGATGACTTCAACCAGAAAAACGAGGTGGTGCAGGCGACCGTCATCCGCGATGGTTCGATCATTCTCCGGCAGCGCATCGAGTTATTAACGAAAAACGGCGTCCTCGGCTTCGTCATTGTCGTGGTGTTATTGGCCATGTTCCTGCACTGGCGCCTGGCGTTCTGGGTCGCGCTTGCCATTCCCACTTCTTTTGCCGGCATGTTCATTCTGGCCAGTGCGCTGGGCATTACGATCAATGTTATTTCTCTCTTCGGCATGATCCTGGTGATCGGGATACTGGTCGACGACGGCATTGTCATCGGAGAAAATATCTACCAACAATACGAGGAAGGCGTACCGCGCCTGAAAGCAGCGCTGGACGGCACCATGGAGGTGTTGCCGGCCGTTTTTGCCGCCATCCTGACGACGGTGATCGCCTTTTCTGCCTTTCTCTTCATCGATGGCCGCCTGGGTGACTTCTTCAGTGAGATGGCCGTTGTAGTTATCTTTTCTCTGGTTTTCTCTCTGATCGAAGGAGTAGTCATTCTGCCTACCCACGTTGCTCACAGCAAGGCCCTGAGCCCCGGCCGCAGCACCAACCGGGTGCAGGAGGGGCTGGATAAGATGATGAACTGGATGCGCAACACCCTCTATGCTCCTGTATTGCGCTTTGCCATGTACAATAAGTTCCTCACCATTGCCGGTATGGTGGGCATCCTGGCTATGACGATGGGTTCTATAGGAGGAGGGATCATTCAAACTACTTTCTTCCCCGTCATTGAGCGGGACGATATAGGGATCACGCTGCAAATGCCCGCCGGCACCCGCGAACACATCACCGCCGACTGGCTCGGCCATATCGAACAAGCTGCCTGGCGGGCCAACGAAAAGCTCAGCCAGCGTTTCTTCAACGGAGAAAAGCAAGCGATACAACGCATCGAAAAGAAAATAGGGCCGTCGACCTACGCCGGCACGCTGAGCGTCAACCTCCTGGACGGGGAAAACCGCGACAGCCTCAAGCTGCGGGATGTGATCAACGCCATTCGGGAAGAAGCCGGCCCGATCCCGGCGGCGGAAGTGGTCTCCTATGGCGCGCAGTCTACCTTTGGCAAGCCCATTTCTATTTCGTTGGTCGGAGAAGACTACCGGCAACTCCAGGCCGCTACTGAGCAGGTAAAGGCCGAAATGAAATCGCTGGCCGAGCTCACCGATGTGGTGGATAACAACCAGGAAGGGCTGCGGGAAGTCAATATACAATTGAAGGAGAAAGGCCGCTACCTGGGCCTCAACCTGCAGGACGTCGTAGGGCAGGTTCGCAGCGGCTTCTTTGGCAGCGAAGTCCAACGCCTGCAACGAGGCCGGGACGAAGTGCGCGTATGGGTGCGATACGATGTCAATGACCGCTCCGACATCACCCAGCTACAGAATATGCGGGTGCGTTTCACCGATGGCAGAGAATTTCCGCTGTCGGAAATTGCCGAACTGGCGATCAACCGAGGGGTCATCAATATCAACCACATCGATGGCAAGCGGGAGATCAAGATCGAGGCCGATGTTTCCCGCGATGACGTCTCCGTCAGCGACCTGACCAGCAGCCTCAGAGACAACATCCTCCCGAATATCCTCGCTGATTATCCCAGCGTTTCCGCGCTGTTCGAAGGGCAGAACCGGGAGCAGGAAAAGTCGGCCAAGTCTATCCAGATCGTAGGGGCTATCGTATTGGCCCTGATGTTTTTCGTTATTGCTTTAACTTTCCGCTCAGTAGGCCAGACGCTGACGGTCTTTCTACTGATCCCCTTTGGCATCATTGGGGTCGGTTGGGGGCATTGGCTGCTGGGATTGCCCATCAGCCTGTTCTCCTTCCTGGGGATTATCGCGCTGATCGGCATTCTGGTCAATGATGCTTTGGTCCTCGTGTCTACCTACAATAAGCTCATCGAAGCGGGTAGGCCCCAAATGGACGCCATCTTTGAAGCGGGAACCACCCGTTTTCGGCCCATCGTGCTTACTTCCGTGACAACCTTTGCCGGCCTGGCGCCCCTGCTGCTCGAAAAGAGCCTGCAGGCCCAGTTCCTCATTCCAATGGCCATTGCCGTTTCATTCGGCCTGCTGGCCACTACGGTGGTCATCCTGATATTGTTGCCCGTATTCCTGATCGTGGCCAACCGGTTTAAGGTGTATGCTTCTTACGCCTGGAATGGCGTTAAGCCCGACTACGAGGCGGTGGAGTCCGCACTGCGCCGGGAGACGGGGTATGAGTTCCTGTGGTACGTGCTGTTTGCCGTGATTGCAATTGCGGCGGTGGCGGCGATGTGGGGGTGATTGGGGTAGGTGTATTAGTGTATAGGTGTATCAGTATCAGCGGGGAGTGTTCGCAATTCGGTGTTCGCAATTCGCAAATCACTGAAAATCAAGAAGCGTTTTTTAAAAGACACAGAAAATTGAACTATCCCTATCATCGTATCAGAAAACACCGTACCCTGACATGAATCCCTGATAAACTGACACACTGATACACTGATAAACTGACACACAAATGCATAACCAATGCAACGAATAGCAATCGACATGGACGAGGTGATCGCAGATGTGATGCCCAAATTTTTAGAGCTCTACGAACAACGATTCGGGAAACGCCTGAAACGGGAAGCGTACTGGGGAAAAAAAATCTACCAGATACCCGGGGCGGAGTACATCCGGGAGGCCATTTATGAAAAAGGGTTTTTCAAAGGATTACCGGCTATGCCGGGCAGCCAGGAAGGCATCCGCGAACTGATGGAGCATTACGAGGTATTTATCGTGACGGCTGCCATGGAGTTCCGGAATTCTTTTGAGGACAAGTACGACTGGCTCCAGGAGCACTTCCCCTTTATTCACTGGAAAAACATTGTTTTCTGCGGCGATAAAAGTATCGTCCAGGCTGATTATATGATCGATGACCACGCTTTCAACCTGGAACCTTTTCAGGGCAAAGGCCTGTTGTACACCGCCTCGCACAATGTCCACGAGACGCGTTTCCGGCGGGCCGGCAACTGGGAGGAGGTGATGGATTATTTCAGGGCGGAGAGGAGTGCACCGGAGTAGGCAGGATCCGCATCCCGGCGTTCGAAGGTTCGGTATTCGATTATCGGCTGTTCTTTACTTTTGTTAATCCTAACGAATGCCGAATCCCGAATATCCTCCGATCTCCCCCAAACTGCTTACCTTCGGCACAAATTGTTCGGAGTATGCAATTGAATTGGGAAAAATTACGGAACCTTCTCCAGTTGAAAGCCAGATTTGCCATGACCGGAGCCGTGGCTACCACGGTAGACTATGTGATTTACCTGTTGCTGGCCGGCCGTTTTTTTTCGCCGGTGATATCCAATATCATCTCCTACTCCTTTGGCATGGCCATCAACTTTATACTGCAAAAGCGTTTCGTTTTTGTATTACAGGGTTCAGCTTACCGGGCCTTCGCCCTGTCATTTTTGGTTTCGCTGGGCGGTATGGCCCTGAGCACCGGGATCATTTATGGCTTAACCCAGCTGGATTTTTTCAGCACTCATCAGTACATCACTAAGTTGTGCGCCACCGGCGCCGTATTCTTTTACAATTTTTACCTGAAGCGATATGTCTTTGAACGCAAGTTTATTTAATCACTACCGACAATTGACTATGAAGGCATTTTATTTTCTACCCATCCTACTATTACTGAGCACCGGCAGCTTTGGCCAGCAGGAACTCAGCCTTTCTCAGGCTATAGAAACTGGCTTACAGAACAATTATCAAATCCAGATATCAGAAGCCAGGGCGGACATTTCGGCCAATAACAACGACTGGGCCGTAGCCGGGCGCTATCCCACTATCAACCTGACGCTCAACTCCAACAACAGCTACCGGGACCTCAGCAACCCGGGCTCGGTGCTGCGGACGAGCAATACGGTCAATACCGGCCTCACCCCCGGGGTAGAGGCCAACTGGACGATCTTCAATGGCCATCGGGTGCGCTACACCAAGGAACAGCTCGAAGTGCAGAATCGGCTTGGCGACGGCGACATCAAGATAGCCGTGGAAAATACCATTCAGGGAATCATTCAGGCTTATTACAATGCCCTGGTGCAACAGGAACAGCTCGATGTGGTCCAGGAAGTGCTGGTGCTTTCGCGCGACCGCGTGGAGTACCAGGAGCTGCGCAAGGAGTTTGGACAAGCCAGCACCTTTGACATCCTGCAGACCCAGGACGCGTACCTGAATGACTCCACCAACTACATCCTGCAGGCCAATACCTTCCAAACGGCCATCCGCAACCTCAATCTCAGCATGGGCGTCGACGAGCTGAACACTCCCTACCGGTTAAGCGACACCCTTACCTATGATGTGCCTGACTATCAAATTGAGGACCTGCGGCAACAGATGCAGGCCAGTAACAACCAGCTCCAGAACCAGTTCATCAACCGGGAACTGGCTGCTTTGAATACAAAAGTGCAGGAGGCCAGCCTCCTGCCTACCGTGCAAGTACGCTCCGGCCTGACCTACGATGTGGCCCTTTCCACCGGCGAGCAGCAGTTCAGCTTCGAGATGGAACCCCGGGAGTTGCCCAGAGTGGGCGCCAAAACCTTTACCGGCTTCCTCAATTTCTCGGCCTCCTACCCCATTTTTGACGCCGGCGTTCGCCGCAAACGCATCGAAAATGCCAAAACGGAAGAGCTGATCGCCCAGCACAGCATCAGCGACCTCAAACGCAACCTCAACAATCGGCTGAGCAACACCCTGGCTACCTACAATACCCAAAAACGCCTGGTGGAGGTGACCACTTCCCTGGTCGCCAACGCCCGGCGCAACCTGGAAATCGCCGAAGAGCGTTTCCGCGGCGGCCTGATCAACTCTTTCGATTACCGCACCATTCAGGTGAGCTACATCAATGCCTCTCAGCAGCGCCTGACGGCATTGTTTAACCTGAAGAATACGGAGACGGAGTTGATCCAGTTGATTGGGGGATTGGTGAGGTAACTTTATTTTTTGTTTTAGCTGAATAATTCCTTCCTTTGCTCATCAGCAAGTGCCAACGATATGAACCTGTCACTCCGCATCGCCCGGCGATACCTCTTTGCTAAGAAATCGACCAATGCCATCAACATCATCACCGGCATTGCAGTCTTTGGTATTGCCGTGGGCTCGGCGGCCCTGGTTCTGGTGTTGTCTGTCTTCAATGGGTTCGAAGACCTCATCACCACCATGTACAGCAATTTCAACCCCGACATAAAGGTCACCCCCGCCCGGGGAAAAACCTTTGAAGCCGATACAGTAATGCTGGAAAAACTGATGGCCCTGGAAGGAGTGGCGCAGATATCCCGCACCCTGGAGGAAGTCGCCTTTTTTGAATACAAGGACAACCAGGACTTCGGCACCCTCAAGGGGGTGGATGAAAACTTCAGTAAGGTAGTCGGCATCGATACGACCGTGCGGGAAGGCCGGTACAGTTTTGAAGAAAACGGCAGGCAACTGGCCATCCTCGGCCTCGGCATGCGCAATAAGCTGGGCGCCAACGTCGGCGACCGCTTTACAGAACTGGCTGTGTACATGCCCAAACGGGAGCAGAGCAGCGGCCTGTTCGGCCAGCAGGTACAACCCTTTCGCCGCCGCTACATCTATCCGGGCGGCACCTTCGTCATCCAGCAGGAGTTCGACAACCAGTACGTCCTGGCGCCCCTGGAATTTGCCCGGGAACTATCCGGAACAGAGCGCGAGGTGAGCGCCCTGGAGATCAGGATGGCCCCCGGCGCTGAAGCCTCCCAGGTGATAGCTTCTGTCCAGGCGGTTATGGGTGCGGATTTCGACGTGAAAGGACGATATGAACAGGAATCTTCCTTTCTTCGGCTCATGCAGGTCGAAAAGTGGCTCAGCTATGCCATCGCCAGCCTGATGATGCTGTTGGTCGCCTTCAACATCGTTGGCGCCCTTTGGATGGTGGTACTGGAAAAACAGAAAGACATCGCCATTCTCAAATCAATGGGCGCCCTCGATACCAGCGTTCGGAATATCTTCCTCAACGAGGGGCTGCTGCTCAGCCTGCTGGGCATTGGCATGGGCTTCATTCTCGCCATCGTTCTGTATATGCTGCAAAAGACCGTAGGCATCGTTTCGGTCCCCGGCAATTTTGTGGTGGACGCCTACCCCATCAGTATGCGCCTGATCGACTTCATCATTGTAGCGGTGACGGTCACCTCTATTGGCGTGCTGGCCTCCGTGCCACCGGCCCTGCGCGCGATGAAGGTCTCGGCATTGATCCGGGAGGAGTAAGCGTAAGACATTACTATTTCGCGGTTCGCGGTTCGCTTTTCGCTTTTCGCTTTTCGCTTTTCGCGGTTCGCGGTTCGCTTTTCGCGGTTCGCTATTCGCAGTATCATGCCTCAAAATGCAGGAATCCAAGCTTAAAGAACCAGTTCTTTGCTCCAGATTTAGGTTTTGGGGTAGGTATGGGCGTGTTCAATGTTCTGTGTCCGAAGTTCAATGTAACCTCGGTTTCCGGCGCAACTTCGAAGCTTAAACACAGAACTTTGAACAGTCCCGTAGGTATTTGCCAACCGCCAAAAGCTAACTGAATAGTTACCAAAATTCAATCAATGGCCCTCCTTTTGATGTCTGCTAATAGCCGATTGCCCAATTGAGAGGTTGGCCAAAACAAAAAACAGCTACCTTCAGGCCCCTGTTTTCAACCAATCCAAACGCATCGAAATGAGTATGAAAAAATTACTTCTACCTCTCTTTTTATGGGTTTTAGCATCCACCCTTATTGCTCAGCCCGGATTGAACTACTCCCGGGCCAGGATCAGCCTAGCCAACACCAGCCTGGAAGAACTGGCGGCCCTGGGCCTGGAAACCGACCACGGCCAACTGGCCAAAGGGCGCTTCCTGATCAATGATTTCTCCGAATGGGAACTGGCCTTACTCGGCCAGCGCGGCATCGATTATGAAGTCATTATCCCCGACGTCAAAGCCTGGTACCGCGAACAAAGCCAGCAGCCAGAACAATCGCTGAATTTCCGGGGTAACGGCTGCGATGAAGACAACGGCCCTTTATACGACTACCCAACACCCGCCAATTACGAATATGGCTCCATGGGTGGATATTTGACCTACGAGGAGATGCTGGCCACTCTGGATAAGATGGTTGATTTGTATCCGAATCTGCTCAGCGCCCGACAGCCCATCGGTGACATTTTAACCCACGAGGGGCGGCCCATCTACTGGCTGCGCCTGTCGGATAACCCCAACGAAGACGAAGACGAGCCGGAAGTGCTCTACACGGCTCTGCACCACGCCCGCGAGCCAAACAGCCTCTCCCAGATGATCTTTTACCTGTGGTACTTGCTGGAAAACTATGAGTCAGACCCGGAGGTGCAGTATCTCGTCAACCATACGGAAATGTACTTCATCCCCTGCATCAATCCGGATGGCTACGTCTACAACGAAATCACCGACCCCTTCGGCGGCGGCCTGTGGCGGAAGAACCGCTGGGCTGACGAGGATGGCGCCGTCTACGGTGTCGACCTCAACCGCAACTACGGCTACGAATGGGGCGCGGATGATATTGGTTCTTCCTCCAATCCAGAAGGAGCGACCTTTCGGGGCATCGCACCTTTCTCCGAGCCGGAAACGCAGGCCGTCAAATTCTTTTGTGAGCAGCGCCAGTTTGGCATTGCCCTCAATTACCATACGTACGGCAACCTCCTGATCCACCCCTGGGGCTATAATGACCTGCCTACCGAGGAGGATGCCATTTTCAAGGGGTTTGGCCGCTTGCTGATCCGGGAAAACAACTTCACAATGGGCACCGGCAGTCAAACTGTCGGCTATATCGTCAATGGCAATAGTGACGACTGGATGTACGGTGAGGATGAAACCAAGCCGGCTGTCTATTCCTATACCCCGGAAGTGGGCATGGGTTCAGTCGGATTCTGGCCTTCCCAGAGCATGATCGACGAACTCAACAAGTCCTGCCTGTTGCAAAACCTGACGGCAGCCCACCTGCTGCTCAACTATCTGGAAGCAAAAGACAATAGTGAAGAGATTCTTACGACGGCAGAAGGCAGCATCGGGCTGAGCCTGAAAAAATTCGGCCTGATGGACGGCCCGGTTACGGTTTCCGTAAGCGCCGGCAGCCCCAACGTGGCCGTCCTGTCAGCTCCCCAGGATTATAGCCTTACCTTGCTGGAAGAAGACACCTACTCCTTTGAATACACGCTTGATGAGGGTATAAGCGGAGAGCAGGAGGTGCTTTTCGCCGTCCACATCGACAATGGCCTGTACACCCGCACCGATACCCTGCGCAAAACCTTCCTCCAGGGAAACCTGGAAACGATCTTCTTCGACGACTTGTCGGCCGAAGACAACTGGACCTCCAACTTTCTCTGGGGATTGACGGAAGAGAGCTT
This sequence comes from Lewinellaceae bacterium, assembly GCA_020636095.1. Classification (GTDB taxonomy): domain Bacteria; phylum Bacteroidota; class Bacteroidia; order Chitinophagales; family Saprospiraceae; genus JACJXW01. The sequence continues at coordinate 1,434,538 of JACJYN010000003.1, read as the reverse complement.
TGTCTCCGCGCCCACGAGCTTCACCGACAGCCCCAACGGCAACTACCCGGACGGCTACGAGGCCAACATCACTTTGCAAAACCCCATCTCTTTACTCGATGGGCAAAAGGCCTTCCTGAAGTTCTGGGCCCGCTGGCAGATCGAATCCAACTGGGACTACGCCCAGGTACTGATCTCGAACGATGGGCTCAATTTCATTCCCCTCTGCGGCAAATACACCAAAGCCGGCAACGGCAACTTCCAGCCCGCCAACGAGCCCCTCTACGACGGCAGCCAGAATGAATGGGTCATGGAAGAGATCGATATTTCGGAATACCTCGGTTTTGAAGAAGTCTATATCCAGTTCCGAATCCGCTCCGACGGCTTCGTCAACCAGGATGGCTTCTACTTCGACGACCCGGAGGTGGTGATCCTGGCCGAACCGGTAACCGGTGCTTCGGAAGGGCCTGGCGAGCGGTTACCCTTCCTCCAACTGTACCCCTCCCCTTTTAGCGCACAATTTCAAACCGACTTCTCCCTCGCCGAACGCAAGGACAGGGTGCAGGCCCGCCTGCTCACTCCCTACGGCCAACTGATGGCTGAGCAGGAGCTCCGAGAGGTGTCGGCCATTCAGCGCCACCGCTTTACCTTTGAGGAGGACGGGCTGCCCAATGGGGTGTACTTGCTGCAAATACTGGCGGATGGAGAATTGGTGGGCGTGAGAAAGGTGGTGAAGGCAGAGTAGGATACGTACACTGTATAGACGCTAACCCCTATACAACTGTACCCCCTGCACCACTGCCAGCACCAAAAAGAGCCCACTCAGGAAGTAATTCAGGTTGCGGGCGAAATAGTTGGCGCGTTTGAGGATAAACTGAGCGAAGCGGGCATAGGCAGCCAGCAGGGTGAAGGCGCCCAAAGTAATGCCGCTGACAAAAAACAGATGTAAAGGAGGCTCCAGCCCGATCAGCCCTTCGGCCTTCAGTACCGTGCCCATAGTGAAGAAGTAGGGAATATTGAGGGCGTTCATGCCAGCCACCGCAACGCCTAGCAGATAAGGTCGCCCCTTTCGTTCGCTGGGCTTTACCTCTTTGCTGCTCAGCGCCTGATAGAAAAAGAAGCCGGCCAGGGCCAGAAAAATGGCTACCGACGCCGCCCGGATATAAGTGAATATTTCGGGATGCCGGCTGAGGTAACCGGCAAAGGCCACGGCGATAAAAGCTTGCAGGAAAATGGTCGTAGCGGCTCCGGCGCTATACCGTAGCCCGGCGCTCATGCCTTGCTTGATGCTGACACTTACAGAAGTCATGTTTACCATACCGGGCAGCGTAATGCCAACCGCGGCTAACAGAAACCCCAAAAAAAGAGGGCTGAAGTAATCTATCATAAGATCAGGTTAGGGATTTTTTGTAGTGGTCTCCGCCGGGGCTATCGCCTTATGGGCCCCTGTCGCCCACCCCTTCCCCTCTGAACCGAAAAGCATAGAAACGGTTGCCCAGCTCCCGCGAAGCTTCATCGAAGAGAAACAATACAAAAGCCGTCCCCTGTCCATCCTTGTGCAGGGCCAGCAGCTCGCAGTGGTTCCAATCGGAAAAGCCGGCTTTAGGGTGAAAGAAGTATTGCATCCCCCAATCGGCATTGAAAAATCCAGATAATAATTCAGGGGCCACCTCCCGTCCGGCGATGAGGTAATCCTCATCGTTGGTGGCCAAACTCACAACCATCAACTGACAACGAAGAACAGCCTGTTTGTCCTTAAACGGATACCCGCAGGTTGTCACTAAGAAAAATGAAAGCAAAGTGAAAATGAAAGCCTGGTCAGGCAGGAGCGATCCGGATCTTTTCTTTGATAGACTGGATCAGGGCAGGAGAAGGTTTACGTCGGTGAATTTTGCTTTTAATAAATTCTCGAAAGGATTTTTCCTGACTAAGGACTTTAAGGTAGGAAGGGTTGGCTTTTATTTCTCTCAACAGCTCTCGCTCTGCACTTTCATTTAACTCGTTATCCAGATACATGGTGACCTTTCTCACGAGTTCCTGATAATTTTGATCTCTCATTGTTGACGTTTTTTACCGTTTGCCGGGCCCTGGAACTTGTTGCAGGCAAAGCTGGCCGGGACAAAACGCCCATCCCGCCGGGGCATGCCCAAACGGGCAATGGAACCGGGGGTGAAACGCCGTACATTGTTGTCCTTTAAAGATAGTCATATCAGCCTGTTTGCTTTAAACCGAGTGAAACTTGCCTGTATTCAATATCCGCGAACGGACCGCTCCGAAAACGGTATAGTGATGCTCACTGAATCACTACTATTGTATCGGGAACGCTGGCAACAGACAAGTTTCATGGGATTGAGCCCTGCCGAACGGCAGAAGTTAACGAATCATTTTCTCTTGTCCTTATAGCCTAAGGACTTGGCGTATTCTTGTAATTTTTCTTTCAGCATATTTCTGGCTCGGTGCAGCCTTGAGCGCACCGTACCGATGGGGATATCAATGATCTTTGATATTTCTTCATAAGTGAACCCTTCGATATCACAAAGCAGGATCACCACGCGGAAGTCCACCGGCAGTGAATTGATAGCAATGGTCACTTCATCGCCCATCATATCCTGGAACATCTCTTCCCGCAGGTCCATGTAGCTCGAGTAGCTGGTGTCCTCTTCGTCGTGATAATTGACGATCTCTTCGTAATCGACCTGAGTGGGTTGCTTGCTTTTCTTGCGATACTGGTTGATGAAAGCGTTCTTCAGTATTTTGAAGAGCCACGCCTTGGCGTTGGTGCCTTCCATGTAATTCTCAATGAACCGGTATGCCTTCAAATAGGTTTCCTGTACGAGGTCATTGGCATCTTCCTCGTTGTAAGTTAAATGATAAGCAAAAGTGAAAAGCGCATCTATTTGAGGCAAAAACTCTTGCTCAAAGATTCTGTCATACCGTTCCTGAGTGTTAGTGTATTCCGTCATTAGGACCATAAAGATAGGAATATTTTGAAAAAGGCAAAGCTTCAAATCCGAAATGCTTCCACCCGTAGTTAATAGGTAAAGGTTTGTTTTGCAGTTGGTTGTGAAGAGGGGCTTGAAGGTATTGTCCGCTGTCAAAATACTTATATCACCACTAACTCGCATTTTTTCAAAAAAGTTTCCGGAAGGAAAAAAAGTTTTAGAAGCTGTTCGGCATTGAGCGCCGTCTGTTTATCCATCCGGATAAAAACCGGGGATAACCGAACTCCGCAGGCGCCTAAACCATTTCTCCGAGCCATTGTTTCCCCTTGGGCTCCTTTAATAGAGTAAAGTCCAGGGCACTAATCGCCGGTATTCCCTGTTTTTCTGATGAAAACCAGCTAATTTTATGACCTTTATGAGCAAAGAATCAATAGTGGAAACATCGTCTCCCAAAAGCAAAGAAGATCCTACTGCCGAATCGCGAAAGCGCGACCATATTGAGCTGGCCTTCCAATCGCAGGTTGCTCAGGCTGCTCTCGACGAGCGTTTCTTTTACGAACCCCTACTTTCAGCCCATCCCGGGCGCGACAGCCTGAAGAGCTTCCTTTTTTTGGGGAAGGCAATGCGCGTGCCGATGTGGGTATCGAGCATGACCGGGGGTACCGAGCTGGCCCACACCATCAACCACAACCTGGCGCGCGCCTGCAAGGATTTTGGTATGGGTATGGGCCTGGGGTCCTGCCGTTCTTTGCTTTACAGCGATGACACCCTCAAGGATTTCGATGTGCGGGCCCTTATAGGAGACGGCCTGCCGTTGTTCGCCAACCTCGGGATCGCTCAACTCGAGGAGCTCATCGACAGCGGGGAACTATTCAGAGTCAAAGAACTAGTCGATAAATTGCAGGCAGATGGGCTGATCATTCATGTAAATCCATTACAGGAGTGGTTGCAGCCCGAAGGGGACCATTTCAAGCGCCCCCCAATACAGACGATCACGACGTTCATGGAGAAGTCCGATATACCAGTCATTGTTAAAGAGGTAGGCCAGGGCATGGGCTACCAGAGCCTCAAGGCGTTGATGCAGTTGCCTCTGGCAGCTATTGATTTTGCTGCCAATGGGGGGACCAACTTTGCCCGCCTGGAAATGCAACGCGGTGACGCCACCAGAGCCGCCGTATACGAACAGTTGGCCTATGTGGGGCATAGCGCTGCCGAAATGGTGAACCTCTATAACCAGTTGCTGGAAGAACTGGGGCCGAAGGTGGCTTGTCGCCACGCCATCATTTCCGGCGGGGTGAAAACCTTCCTGGATGGTTACTACCTCATAAAAAAGATTAAGGTGGCGGCTGTTTACGGACAGGCCTCCGGCTTTCTTAAGCATGCTCGCGGCGACTACGAAGAATTGTATAACTATGTAGATGCTCAGGTGCAGGGGCTGGAACTAGCCAATGCCTTCCTTCAGGTAAAATAATAAAGATGCAGGAAAAAACCGTTTCAGGCTTTTCGAAGCTCTCTAAAGTGGGAAAAGTCCGCTGGGTAGTAGAAACCTTTTTCAAGGATCCGGAGAACGTGAGCCGGGAGTTGATGAGCTTCTGGCATGAAGATGAGGAGCAACAACGCATCCTGGATGGTTTCAGCGAGAACACCATCAGCAATTATTACCTGCCCTACGGAGTAGCGCCCAATTTTTTGGTCAACGGCAAATTGTATACCGTGCCCATGGTCATTGAAGAGAGCTCTGTAGTGGCGGCGGCTTCCAGCGCCGCCAAGTTCTGGTTGGCCCGCGGTGGTTTTCATGCGAAAGTCATCGCCACAAAAAAGCTCGGCCAGGTCCATTTCAGCTGGAAGGGAGATAGCGCCAAACTATTCGAGCACTTCGACGAATTGGAAAAACGGCTCCGCCAGGATGCCACCCACATTACCATCAACATGGAAAATCGCGGCGGTGGCGTGCTCGATATTGAGTTGCTGGATATGACGCATCTGGAACCGGACTATTACCAACTCAAGGTGAGCTTCGAGACCTGCGACTCCATGGGCGCCAATTTCATCAATTCCGTGCTGGAGGAATTTGGCAGCACCCTGGAGATTTTTGTGCAGGAGCATCCTGCCTTCAAAGGAGAAGAAAAAAACCTGGATGTGATCATGGCCATTTTGTCCAATTATACGCCGGAATGCATCGTGCGCGCCTGGGTGGAATGCCCCATCGAGGCATTGGGCTCCGGTTGTGATGAAATGACCCCCGACGCATTCGCGGAGAAATTCGCCAAGGCCGTCCGCATTGCTCATATCGACCCCCACCGGGCCACCACCCACAATAAAGGCATATTCAACGGAGTAGATGCCGTAGTGCTGGCTACGGCCAACGATTTCCGGGCGGTCGAAGCCTGTGGGCATACCTATGCAGCCCGCGATGGCCAATACCGCAGCCTCAGCTCCTGTAGCATAGAAAACGGACAATTCAGGTTCTGGCTGGACCTGCCCCTCGCCCTGGGCACCATTGGCGGGCTGACCCGCCTGCACCCCATCGCCCGCCGTTCGCTGGAACTGCTGGGCGACCCCGGCGCAGAAGAACTGATGATGGTCATTGCCGCCACCGGCCTGGCGCAGAACTTCGCCGCCCTGCGCTCCCTGGTAACGACCGGCATACAGAAGGGCCACATGAAAATGCACCTGCTCAACATTCTCAACCACCTGGAAGCCAGCGAACGGGAAGTAGCCGAAGCCATAGAGCACTTCAGGGACAAGGTAGTCTCCTTTACGGCAGTGCGCGAGTTTTTAAAACTCTTCAGAGCAAAGAAAGGAAGTTTAGCTTAAGTACTCTGTTAAATAAATATCTTATGCTTCTGGCCGTACCTTTTCGCCCTACTCTTCGTCCCGTCCTCGCCTTGATAGCTAAGGCTATCAGGCTCCGGGCGCTCCTCGATTAGAACGAAAATCCATCGCCCAGAAACGACAATTTACTTATTTAACAGAGTACTAACTATGAAAGGAATCATCTTCGATATGGATGGCACGATGGTCGACAATATGATGACCCACCATCGAGCCTGGCAAAGGAAACTGGCGGCACTTGGGCTGGAAATGCCCCTGGAAGAAATTAAGGAGAAAGTCCACGGCGTCAATGTAGAGATACTGGAACGCCTGTTTGGCAACCGGTTTACTCCGGCAGAAAGGAAGCACATCTCTCAGGAAAAAGAAGCGGAGTACCGGAAAATCTTCCGCTCCGAACTGAGGCTGCTCAACGGCTTGCCTGAATTCCTGGAGGAACTGGCCGAAGCCAGAATCCCGCTGGCGGTTGGGTCGGCTGCCCCGCCGGAGAATGTAGACTTTGTGCTCGATGAGCTGGGTATCCGCCATTATTTCAAGGCTGTGTTGCACGCCGAAAGTGTGACAAAGGGAAAACCGGACCCGGAAATTTTCGAAAAAGCAGCCGCCGGCATCGGCGTTCCGGTTCAGGATTGCCTTATTTTTGAAGACAGCCCTACCGGGGCGGAAGCAGCCCGCCGGGCAGGTAGCACCACCATCATTCTCACCACTACGCATGAAAAGTCGGAATTCGGAGGATTGCCCAATGTTAAACGCTTCATCGCTGATTTTTCCGGTGTGACGATCGATGGGATACGCGAACTGTAGTGCTTCGGATATTGATTTCAGCGAATTGCGAGCGGCGAACACCCGAATAATTACAGGAATTCATTAAATTTCCTGCCAAAACCACTTCCATCGAAAAGAAATACAACACCAACGGCAAGCTACTGCTTACCGGCGAGTACTTTGTGCTCGACGGCGCCCTGGCCCTGGCCCTGCCAGTCCGCTTCGGGCAGCAACTGACGGTAACAGAAATCCACCATGTGAACAGCCACCACTGGGTTAGCCTGGACGATCAGGGGCGGCCCTGGTTTGAAGGGCGCTTCTCAGCCATCGGCGGCTACCTATCCGGAACGGAAGAACCGGTGGGGCGGCGGCTGGAATCCCTCTTTCAGGGCATTGAACGGCAACGGCCCGATTTCTGGCTGGGGAAACCTATGTGCCGTTTTGAGGCCCACCTGGGCTTTCCGCGCCAGTGGGGCCTGGGCAGCAGTTCTACCCTGGTGGCGGCGCTGGCCGACTGGGCACAAGTGGACGCCTTCCAGCTCCTGGCGGATACTTTTGGCGGCTCGGGTTACGATATTGCCTGCGCTCATGCCCGGCAGCCCATCCTCTTCCAGCGCCGTGACGGCAGCAGCCATTTTGTAGAATGCCCCTACACTCCCGCGTTTGCCGACCATATTTGCTTTGTCTACCTGGGTAAGAAACAAGACAGCCGCGAAGGCATCGCCCGTTACCGCCAGGTAGTTCAAGACTCACCCCGCCTCATCCAAAGAATATCCGGCCTGACGATGGCCTTCCTGGGGGCCCGGACGCCACAGGAGGGCATCGCTATTATGGATGCTCACGAACAGCTCGTAAGCGAAGCCTTACAACTGCCCAAAGTGAAGGATCGCTATTTTCACAGCTTTCCCGGCGCTGTCAAGTCACTGGGGGCCTGGGGTGGCGACTTTGTGCTGGCACTGAGTGATAAACCCGCTGAGGCCACCCGGCAGTATTTTCGGGTGAAGGGGTTTGAGACAGTACTTACATGGAGGGAAATGGCACTTTGACTTCTGAGCAGGCACAAGTGCCTTACCTGACTATGGCTATATATTGAGAGCTGGCTGCCTCTCTTAAGTTGGAAAGCGGCTGCCAGCTCTCTTTGGAAAGAATCAATCAATTACTCAATATACGTTATAAACGTTGAGGTGAACAGCCGATGCTCCGGCAAACGTTTGATTGTAGATGGGAGTGGGGTTTCCGCTGCCGCTTGGGAAATTAAAGGCCAGAACCCGGCCTCCTCCGTTGGCGCGCTCAGCTACAAAGATTTCGCCGGTTTCATAGTTGTAATCTACATCTACCGGGTTGCCCAGGAAGGTATTGCTACCCGATAGCCTGACCTGCTGGCTCATCGGAATCGTGGCGGTAAAGGCGCCTCCACTGTAACGGGCGGTGCGCATTGCAAAACCTAATTTGGAAGAAGTGAAATTTGTGATGACGTGGATGGCGCCATCTGTGCTGCTTCCTGCGTCACCTACATCAGTCAGGGTCAGCACGTCATTCTCTGCATTGTAGTCAATACCATGCGTGCGGACAATACCTGAAATAGTAAGTTTGACAGAAGGCGTGAGGGTTGATCCGTCTGAATTGGACAGGAAGTTATTGTAGATCGCCAGGTTGCTGGAGTTGTCCTCAACTGCGTATAGGTTATTCCCGACAAAGGTGAGCCCCCACAGGTTTATGGTGGCGTTGAAGGTTTTAACCAGGCTGATACTGGAACCGGTGTTTTGATAAACATAGAACCGGTTCATGTTTCCATTGCCGGGGGCTGCATCTTCCGCGACTACAATAAAATTACCCTTCACTGCCATTTCTCTGCCGTTGTTAAAATCGGAGGTACTCATCATAGAAGGAGATACAGCGGCGCCATTCGGCAGGGTCGTTGTTGCAGCATAAGCGTTTACGCGATTGTTCGACCGGTCTACCTGATACATCACGTTGGAGGGCTGGTCATAAAAAATGCCGTCTCCATCCGTATTGACTACATCGATAAATCGCTCTCCTACATTGTTGATGTCAGTGACATCAACGATGCCGATCGTCCCCCCGGTATTCGTTGAGATGTAGAGGTCGGTAGCATCTTCACTATTATGATTTCTGGCAGATATTGCTATGTTAGATTCACTACAATCTGTACATGCCAAATCCTCCTTTTGACAAGAGAAGGCGAGCGCCGCCAGCATACATGCAACTGAAAAGATTTTAAAAAACGCGAATACTGAATGATGTTTTTTCATGGTCAATGATAAATTTGGTTGAAGTAATGGGGAAAATCCCCCCGGTCCATTCAATAGCCCACACTATTGTTGGTTAAGTCCCGCAGGTAGTGCGGCTATTCATTTTCACAAGTGTAATATGAAGGGAAGCTTCCTGTCTTTCACGCTTGCTTTCCCTTACTTACGGAAGGACGGAGGAAGGTGGATTGAGCAGATCGATTTTTTCTTAAAAAAATGTAACCGTTCATTCGGCCATTAGCTGTTCGTTATTAGTACGCGATGCTCATTAAATGGAGATTTAAGGGCAGGGCCGCCAAAAGTATATCCGAACACAAATGTGGACGGACTAACTGCATAGAAGTACCGGAATTTACCCCTCCCCATCCCTAATTTACTACCAGCCTCAACTTATCAGTCTTTATCCGCACTTTAAGCCAATCCGTCAGCTGTTTGATCTCGGCTTTGCGGGGGCGGCGTTTGAAGTGGGCGAAGGCCAGGTGCAGGGTATCGAATCGGGCGCTATCGACCTGGGAGAGGACAGCGGGAGATACCGAGAGTTCCTGGATGTTATCGTTGATCACCTTCACCTCTTCGGCGAAGTCGGCAATGGGCACTTCCCGGGCTCGCATGCGCAGGATTTCCTCTTCCAGCAGCCGAATTTGGTCGTCCTTACCCCGCATGATCTCTTCGTTCTTTTTATACAGGTCTTCGATGATGCCGCTGCGCATCTGCAGGTTCATTTTTTCGATGGCGGCCATATCGAGGGTGTCTTCACCATTATAACCCTGGCGGACCAGCAGGCGGGCCTCCGGAAGGTTATAGTTGGGCAGGCGTTTTTCCAGTTCCTCCAAGCGTTCGTTGTCTAACGGTTCACCGAACAGAGTGACCTCGATCCGCCTTTCTCCTTTTTCATTGACAAAATTTTTGCTGATCACCTGGCAGTTGTCGAAGCGCATTTCCTTATTGACGAACTGCTGGGCGTTGCGCTCGAAAATGCTTTGTCGCACTACATTATAGGCGGTATAGATACTGGGAATGATGGTGAGGATGATAAAAACGGCGATATACCGCCGGACCCTTCGCTCCCGGGCATGGTCCACAAAATCCTTGGTCCGGAAGCCCAGGACACGGACGATCAGGTAGGTGGAGAAGCTGATGAACACACTGTTGATGAAGAACAGGTAAAAGGCGCCGAAGAAGTAGCTCCACTGGGCGGTGGCCAGGCCGAAACCGGCGGTGCACAGCGGCGGCATCAGGGCGGTGGCGATGGCTACGCCGGGGATGGCATTGCTCTTTTCCTTGCGGCTGCCGGCTACAATACCCGCCAGGCCGCCAAACAGAGCAATGAGTACGTCCCATAAAGTTGGGGAGGTACGCGCCAGTAATTCCGATTGTGCATCGTTCAGCGGGGAAATCCAGAAGTAGGCGGCGGAGGTCAGTACGCTGATGACTACCGCGATGGCCAAATTGCGCATGGCCTTGACGATCAGTTCCAGGTCATTGATGCCCACCCCCAGCCCGATGCCCATGATCGGCCCCATCAGGGGGGAGATCAACATCGCCCCGATAATGACTGCCGGGCTGTTCACGTTGAGCCCCACCGAAGCGACCATGATGGCAAACATGAGAATCCACAGGTTGGCGCCCCGAAAGACGACTCCTTTTTTGATATCTTCAATCGTCTCTTGTTCGCTGGCCTTATCATCGTCCAGATTGAAGCGGTCTTTCAGAAAGAGGCGGAGGTCTCTTACGATAGAACTGGCCGTTATTTTGGGTTTTGCGGGCATGGTCAAAAGGTTTGTAGGGGCAAATTTGCAAAAAATAATCTACTGATGGGGTGCGAAATACCTTATAGGACAAGGATTAACGCGCCTGCCTGCCGCAAGGTGCGGCATTGCAGGCAGTGGATTCGCGCGGATTTGGGGTGCAATGGCTTCTAAAATGTATGATTATACCTTACTGGACTTTGGACATGTCCACATTTGAAGCCGGAAGTGCGAAGTCGGAAGTCGAAATAGGCCTCCGAGTAGGCGCCAAAAGCCCATTTTTCCGAATCCCGAATTCCGACTTTTACGTCGGACCGTCCAAAGTCCAGTTAGTCTGACATTGGCCCGGCGGGGATGTGAAACAACACCTGAAGAACCGCAACATTGAACTCCAAGTTAAATTTTGGTCCATAGAAGCGCTTGCCTACCTGATTCAGCGTGTCAAGAAAATGCAGGTATCGCTTGGGGTCTTTGTCAACCAGTGGGTAGACATGAGTGCGCCAGTAGGCTAGATATTGGCCAACGGTCTTCATCAGTTCTTGGTTCTCCATCGTCGGGATAAATTAGTTCATCATTAAGGAGCAAAATTTCATCAATAATTGCCAGCAATCTTGCCTTGATCAGGAAGCTGCTAATGAAAAGGATAGCCCGACCGCTGAAGAACAGTCCATATATGAGGTAGTAACCTACAGTGCCGGTAGTGATATTCCAGATCGTTCCGCCCATGGATTCCCACTGCCACATCATAAAAAATAACAGCAGGCCGGACACCAGCACATAGGTACTCCGTTCAAGGTGTGCAGGAATGTAACGGGAAAACTTGACGGATTTACAACCGCTTACTTCCCCGAATACTTCTCCCGCATCATCTTCACCGACTCGCGGATCATCTCTTTCAGCACATCCAGGTCCACATCTTCCAGCTTGTTGATGTACAGGCAGGATTTGCCCGTTTTGTGTTTGCCCAGTTTTTGCAGCAACTCATCGTAATGGCTGAAGCCCGACATGATGTAGAGCGTCAGGCTTTGCTTGCGGGGGGAGAAGCCGGTGAGCATCCAGTCGCCCTCGCGGCCGCTTTTATACTGGTAGTGGTAGCTGCCGAAGCCGACGATGCTGTCTCCCCACATCCGGGGCTCCTCGCCGGTCACTTCTTTCATGATCTCCAGCATGGCGAGGCTGTCTTCGCGCCGCTGGCTGTGTTCTACGCTGTTGAGGAAGGTTTCGACGTTGGCCTCGTGGGGTTTGGTTTTGAGATCACTCATGATTTGTGTTTTGTCATCCAGTATTTAGCTTTTAAAAATAGCTTTTTTTTTGAAATAGCCGATGTAGTTATGTATCCATCCAGTCTTTAAAATCTTTCGCCCGGTCAATACTGACGATGGTGTCCTGGCTGTCATCCGCCGGGGGCGCCAGCTCGATCTTGATCCGGCTGCGGGACCACGCGATCATTTTGGCAATGGCCTGCATGCTGACCAGGTACTTTCGGTTGATCCGGAAGAAGCGGGCGGGGTCCAGAGATTGTTCCAGGGCGTCCAGGGCGAGGTCCAACGGGTAGGTTTTGCCCTGAAAGGTTCGGAGGAACACCGCCTTGTGGGCGGCGAAAAAATAGGCGGCCTCATCCGTTTGCACCTGGCGGAATTTTTCTCCCACCTGGATCAGAAAATGCTGGCGGTACGTCGGCTGCATGCTTTGCATCATGGAAACCAAGTGATCGAAATTGATGTTGAAGGCCGTCCGGAGAGACTGGAATTTCTGCAGGCTTTCCATCAATTCGCTTTTGCGGATGGGCTTCAGCAGATAGGATACGCTGTTCAGTTGAAAAGCCTTGATGGCATATTGGTCATAAGCGGTGGTTAGAATAACGGGGGTCTGCACCTGCACCTGTTCGAAAATGCTGAAGCTCAGGCCATCGGAAAGCTGGATGTCGAGAAAAATGAGGTCGGCGCTATGGGTTGTCAGCCACTTTACGGACTCCTTAATAGAACCGAGCTTGGCCAGCACCTTCATGTCCGGGCTGATCTCGTTCAGCTGCTTTTCCAGCCGATCGGCCGCGATGGCCTCGTCTTCAATGATGATCACTTTCATCCTGTATGGTTTCGATTAGCGGTAGCTTTGCGGTATAGGATTTCATATCGACGGTAAACTGAGGTATTCTCTTGCTGATCATTTTATAGCGCTTCACCATATTGTCCTGCCCGAGCCGTGTGGAAGCTGTAGAGGATACCTTGGGCTGGATGTTATTCCTTACTACCAGCCATTTGCCTTTGGCGAACACCTCAATTTTCAGGGGGCTGGAAGGGTTGACGACGTTGTGCTTGATGGCATTTTCAAAAACCACCTGCAGAGAGAGCGGCGGCAGGAGCGTGTCCAGCAGCTCCGCCGGCAGATCAATCGCCACTTCCAGCGCCTGCCCGTAGCGCATTTGCTGTAAAAACACATAAGAACGAACAAACCGCAACTCATCGTTCAGGGCCACCACCGGCTTTTCTATTGTCTCCAGCACATACCGGTAAATCATTGAAAATTCATCAATGAACTGCTGTGCCTTATCGACATCCTTGTCGATCAGCCCGGAGAGTACATTCAGGCTATTGAACATAAAGTGCGGGTTGATCTGGCTCTTTAACACCTCAAAGCGGATTTGAGAAAGTTCCTTTTCCAGGGCTTCTGCTTTCTTCTCGGCGGCGTCGCCTTTCATAAAAAACAACATGCCCTCGAGAGTAGCCATCAGCATGATATTGGCCACGGCAAAAATGAGGGCATTATAGGTTAAGACCTTATCCAATGGTTCTTTATAAGGACTGAGGAAGTGAGCCGTCAGGGTGATCACGGTAGAAACAGTAAAGGCGACTAGTACGGTCAGGCTAAGTTGTAAAAGAACCCGCTCTGGCGCCCGCTCCTTCCACGGAAAATGACGGTTCATAAAGTGGATGATCAGCAGGCCGGGGATCGCCATGATAAACCCGGCAACCAAACTGAGGAAGAATCCTCTGACAAAGCGCACCAGGAAATGTGTGAAACCATCCAACGGGTGAAAGCCGGTATAGTGATTGAAGGAAATGACGATGAGCTGTACGCCGATGGCAACCGTCACCAGCAGATACAGCAATTTTGGTAAGGGAAGCAGCCTGTTTATCCGTTGAAAGACCATTGATGTTTTCTTTTGGGTTATATCTTCACGGTCATCAGGTATTCTTTCGGATCGGCAAGATACCAATTCTCATCGGGGAACAAGGGGAAGGCGGAAATGCGAAGTGCGAAGGCGGAAGGCGGAAAATACCGGGTAGGGCGCCCATCAGTCTCCTTACAGGCTTTCCCCTTCCCGGCTTCAAACTTCCTTTTGTTAAGGAAGCTTTGTTTTTTATAGTGAAGGCTTCTTTCGCCCTCTTTTCGCCGTCCATAGCCAGGCAATATTCCGACTTCCGCCTTCCGACTTTTCTATTTAGAATACTTTCATCACCCCGAGGCGGGCGGAAAGGTAGTTGAGGTTCAGGTCCGTTGTTACGCCATCCTGATCCAGTTCCCGGGACAGGGAGTTGAACTTCACGCCAGGCGTCAGGCTCCAGCCGGAACCCAGCGGGAGGCCTACCCCAGCGGCTGCCTGCCATCCCCATCCGTGGCCGGTATCGCCGATGATGTTGCCCTTGTCGTTTTCTATTTCGATGTGGTTGTACAAGGCGCCCGCTCTCAGGTAGTAAGAGATAGCGGAGCTTCCGATCGGGTGTTTGAACTGCAGGCCCATGATGTAGCCGGTTTCTTCGTAGTCGAGGTTGTTGTCGGCGGCGAAGCGGTTCCACCCCCAGCCGGCGTACAGGCCGGTATGGGGCAGGACGCGGTAGTGCAGAAGGCCTTCGAAGCCCGCGCCGGTATTTAAGCTGGCGCCGTCCAGTTTTTGAGTAGCGAAGGAGGCGCCGCCGGTGAGTTCGATGCCAAACCTTCCGCTATTTTCCTGCGCCATGCTGCTGATGGATACCATCGTTGCCAGTGCCATAATTGCCCATACTTTCGTTTTCATCGTTCTTGATTTAGTTGATTATTACATCATTCAGTACAAAAGTAAGGGTGGAGGGCACGGAAGGAAAGTAAAAGAAGATGGGGGTGCGAAATTGAGGAATGAGGGTGTCGGAGAAAGGGATGAGTGTGTATAGCAGGGGGCTCAAGGGACTGTTCAAAGTTCTGTGTTTAAGGTTCGAAGTTGCGCCGGAAACCGAGGTTACATTGAACTTCGGACACAGAACATTGAACACTCCCTGTATTTTAAAAACCGCTCCTTGATTTTCGGTGATTTGCGAATTCCGAACACTCCCGCTTATGCTTCCTCCTCTCTCCTTTTAACCATGGTCAGGATCGTCCCAATAGCCACCGTCTCCCCAGTCTCATCATACACATCCACCAGCCATTTGACGATGCCTTTGCGCACATCCTGCTCGTCGCGCTTTTCCTGGGCGATCTTTTCCTTACAGGAGAAACGTACCCCGATCGTCATGCCGGCGTATACCGGCTTGGTAAAGCGAAAATCCTCGATACCGTAATTGAGTAACACCGGCCCTTTCCTTCCGTCGACAAACAGGCCGGCGGCTTTAGAGAGGATGTAGTAGCCATGAGCCACCCGCTGCTCGAAGATAGTGCCTTCCAGAGAGGTGGCGTCCACATGCGCGTAGAAGTGGTCGCCGCTGACATTGGCGAAGTTGATGATGTCGGCTTCGGTAACGGTATGCCTGGCGGTGATGAGGGTCTCGCCAATCTCCAGGTCTTCAAAGTGCTGGCGGAAGGGGTGAATATCCTTTTCCTTGTAGCGGGCGCCCGCCTGATAAACATCCGTAACCGCCGTGATAAAGGTGGGGTGGCCCTGAATAGCAGTGCGTTGCAGGTAGTGCTTGACGCCGCGCAGGCCGCCCATCTCCTCTCCGCCGCCGGCCCGGCCCGGCCCGCCGTGCGTCAGCATGGGCATAGGCGAGCCATGGCCGGTGCTCTCCTTCGCGCTCTGCTGGTTGAGGATGAGAATACGGCCGTGGTAGGGGGCCGCGCCCATCACGTAGTTGCGGGCAATGCGTTCGTTAGCCGTAGCGATGGTGCTCACCAGAGAGCCCTTGCCCATGTTGGCCAGTTCGATGGCCTCGCCGATCTTTTTGTAGGGCAAAATGGTGCTCACCGGCCCAAATGCTTCGATATGGTGGGTATTTTGTTTGTTGAAGGGGTCGTCATTGACCATCAGGATGGGTGAAAAGAAAGCGCCCTTATCTTTTTCCGCACCGGTGACCTCAAAATTGTCCAGGTCGCCGTAGACGATCCGGCTCTCGCCAGCCAGTTCCAGTACCCGGCGGCGTACTTCTTCCACCTGGCTGCGGCTCACCAATGACCCCATCCGGACGCCCTCCACGCTGGGGTCGCCGATAGTGGTGCGCTGTAGTTCCTGGCTCAGGGCCAGCTGAACGTCCTCCACCATTTCTTCCGGAACGATGATGCGCCGAATGGCCGTACATTTCTGCCCGCACTTGACGGTCATCTCCCGGCGCACCTCCTTGATGAACAGGTCGAACGTGGGCTTACCCGGTTCGGCGTCTTCACCCAGGATGGCGGCGTTGAGGCTGTCTGCCTCCATGTTGAAGGGCACCGCGTTCTCGATGATCTGGGGGAGGGCCTTGAGCATGCGGCCGGTGGAAGCAGATCCGGTGAAAGTAACTACATCCTGAGATGTAACTGAGTTCAGGATGCCATGTCCATTGCCACAAACCAATTGCAAAGCTCCTTCGGGTAGAATGCCGGAATCGACGATATCCCGAACCATCACCTCGGTGAGAAAAGAGGTCAGTTCCGAGGGTTTAACGATAGCCGGCACTCCTGCCAGCAGGTTGACCGACAGTTTCTCCAGCATGCCCCAAATGGGGAAATTGAACGCATTGATGTGGATAGCCACCCCATGCTTCGGCACCATAATGTGATGGCCGATGAACGTACCTTCTTTTGACAGGTTGACGGGGCTGCCGTCGACGTAAAACGGTTTATCCGGAAATTCCTTGCGCAGGCTGGCGTAGGCGAACAAGGTGCCAATGCCGCCGTCAATATCGATCCAGCTATCACCTTTGGTGGCGCCGGTCCGGTAACTGGCCGGATAATATTTTTTGCGCCTATCGTACAAGTGAAGGGCCAGTTTCTTGAGCATCAGGCCCCGCTCCCGGAAAGTCATCTGCCGTAGGTTGGGGCCGCCTGTCCGGCGGGCGTAGTGCATCATGTCGGCGTAGTCGAGGCCTTCGCTGCCACAGGTGGCGATCAATTCTCCCGTAATGGCGTCGTATTGGGGGATGCCTTCGCCGTCATGGGGGGCCCACTGGCCAAGGATAAAGTTGTGAAGTTTATCGGACATACTTGGGTTGCGGTTTATTACACAATTCGCCCCAAAAGTACGGATAAAGGGCCGCTTTAACAAGGTGGGGAAATTGGGTATTTCCGCTTTCTGTTAATTTGAAAAAAGTTGTAATTTGTATGCCCTCTCAAATCACTTAAATTTGAAAAAAAACTTATCAAAACCTGTTTATGTCGTTTTCCGATGAAATGCGCGCTCTGATCAGTAAAGGTAAAACTGAGGATGCCCTGGAGCAAACCGCCCAATGGTTCCAGGGAAAAGACAAGGACCTGTCCAACACCTTGCTGCTCCTGCAAAGCCAGTGGAACCAGAACAAGCGGAACGAGCGAATGGGCATCGTTTCCAGCCAGGAACTTAGCATTTCCCGCAACCGCATTATCCACGGCCTGCTGTCTATTCTGAGTGATGTGGAAGGGATGGAACGGGATAACCCCGAACCTGATGCCGGCAATTCGGCCCCGGGTGGTGCACCCATCCCCAAAGATCACCGCATACGAGTATTCATAAGCTACGCGCATGAGGACCGGGAATTTGTAAATAAACTCAACAAACACCTGGCGCCCCTTCGCCGAAAAGAGGTGGATAATTGGGAAGACTCCGAAATTCTGCCCGGCGCCGCCTGGAATGAGGAGATCGAACGCAAGCTCAAGGAGGCGAAAATCATCCTGCTGATGATCAGCCCGGATTTTATGAATTCCGATTTCATTTATACCAAAGAATTGCCCATCGCCCTGCAACGGCATAAGGATGGGGACGCTATTGTCATTCCGGTTATCCTCCGGCCCAGCCTTTGGGATACGGAAGAGTTTGCGGGCATCCAGGCGCTGCCCAGAGGCGCCCGCCCTATCGTTCAATGGCCGGATGAAGATGAGGCTTTTGTAGATGTGGCCAGCGGGCTACGGAGGGTGATAAAGTCTATTCGGGACAACCGCACAAGAAGTTAGGCTTGTTATGGCATATCAGGAAAATAAACTCAGCATTATTTATCCGGCCAGGGACGAAAATCTGGGAGTGTTCGCAATTCGGTGTTCGCAATTCGCAAATCACTGAAAATCAAGAGGCGTTTTTTTAAAAGGGCTACCATTCCAGGGTTGGACGAGTTCGCGGTTCGGTATTCGCTGTTCGCAAACGCGGCAGGCTGCTTGGGCTTACCTGCTTCTAACCGTGTCCAACCTAAGTACGACTTCTGCCGGTGCAAAAGTCGTACTTAGACGGGTAGCCTTTAAAAGACACAGAAAATTGAACTTTCCCGAAAATCTCATGAGCCTCATCAAGACATGGAAACAATCGTCAAAACTACCCTCGAAAGCTGAATGCCTACTCAGTTTTTTCCACCCAAGGAAAAGCGCATCCCCTCCTCCCCTACCCCGCATCCCATTTCCCGCACCCGCCGCGCCGCCGCGCCTTCCGCGTCCAGCAGCGGGTTCGTATGGTTGAAATGGATAAAATGCACCTTCGCCCGCTCTTCCTCCGGCAGGCTGCCGAACAAGGCCAGGCTCTCCTCGATAAAAGGATGCGGAATTTCGCTCATATCCCGGCCGGGTATCTCCCCGTTGGCGAAAAAGGTGCCGTCGAGGAAGGCGATGTCTACCTGTCGGATGAGCTCGAGGATGTCCCGTTCCCACAACTGCCATTTGTCGATATCCGGAATGTAGAGCGCGCGCTTGTCGGGGCCTTCGATGAGGAAGCCTACTGTTTCGGAATATTCGTCTCGATGAGGAACGGAGAGTGGGGTGATTTGGAGAGAGCGTGAGAGGGTGAGGGTGCTGTCTGCCGTCAGGTTACGGGGTTCGATGTTGCGGAGTTGCACAAGTTGGCCCCAGGGGCCGTTGTTTTCCAGGAAAGCCCTCATGCGCGGCATGGCGTAAACGGGTACTTCCTTAGCCCCCATTACCTCCCGGCCCAGGTGCATCAGGCCGGTGTAATGGCCGATGTGGGCGTGGGTGAGCAGAATGCCGGACAGCTGCCCGTAGGGCGCCATCTCGTGCAGTTGTTCCCGGAAATCCGGCGTAGCGTCAACAAGCCAGAACCGGCCGGTGGCGGGGTCGGCCAGGGCCAGGCAGCTGACTTTGCGGGGCGGCAACTCCCCTTCCCAAGCCTTCCGGCAACAATCCTTCCGGCAATCCGCCTGTGGGTAGCCGGCGTCCTGCGCGATGCCAAGGACCATCAGGAAGGGGCCTTTATCTTGCCCTTGCAGAGAAAAAACAGACAAAGACAAAAATAATAGGAGAGTTAACTTGCTGAGCATAGGGGGACTTTTGCCACAATTTAGGGATTTGGGGTAAAATAGGCCGAAATTTGCCGGTTGTAACGTTTTGCGTAGCTTTTTTAAAGACACTCATCGTACCCTCAATTTGTGAAAGGAGGTAGAAAATTATTCTAACCCTGCCAACGTTTAGAGTATGTTCAAACCTTTGTAAGATCTCCTGATTGAAGGGGTGGCGCCCTATTTTCGGGATCAATAACGGTAAAGCTCCTTGATCAACAACAAAGTTTATCGTACATTTGCGATAAACTAAATAGCTGTGAGCAGAACCTTAGCCAAAGTAGCCTATAGTGCGGAAGAAAAACAACTGGCTTCCTTTGCGAAGGCCATGGGGCATCCGGTGCGTATTCAGATTCTAAAGCTGTTGAATGCTCAGGCCTGTTGTTATACCGGAGATCTAACGGATAACATTCCCCTGGCGCAGTCCACCATTTCACAACATCTGAAAGTGTTGAAGGATGCGGGCCTGATCCAGGGGGAGATCATGCCCCCCAAGGTAAAATACTGCCTGAATCAAGACAACTGGCCGGTAGCTCAGCGGCTGTTCAGCGAGCTTTTCGGCCTGGCCTCCGCTGGCGATTCTCCCAAAGCGTGCCGTGATAGCGAAGGGTTGTAAAAAAGCCGGGTATCCGTCTAAAGTTGGACAGAAAGTTCCGGGGGTGTGTACGATGCACGGGGCCGGCCGGGGCTTGGGGCTGTGTACGATGTACGAAGCTCCACCTGGTTGTCCAACGTTAGAATGGTAGCCAAAAAGCCTGATTGGGGGATCGTGCACTGATTGATTCAAAGTAACTATTTAGCTATCCGGCTAAAAATACCTGGCTTTGCCTCAGTCCTAGTGCGCCCATTATGCGGTCTCTTTTGGCGCTATACGTCGTTGCCCATTCCTCACGTAGCTCCGGCTATGCTCGTCATGGGCGCCTCGTCTAGCACCAAAATAGCCTCCCATTATTGGCCGATTACTTCATGCCCGGCGCACTAGCTCCTCCGCTGAGTAGCTTCGGCGCTCGCGGAAAGGATGGCCAGCCTTTCGGCCGGATCGGATAAATCAACAGGAGCAGAAGTGTTAATTTCCTGCAGGAGTGACCAAAGTCAGTGTTTTTTTCATCTTAATCATCGTAATTCGCCGATAAACTATAAAATATGAAAACCATAAAGATCCTGGGCACCGGTTGCCCCAACTGCAAACGTACCACGGAGGTGGTTCAACAAGCGGTTGAAGAACTTTCCCTGCCCGATGTATCCATTGAAAAGGTGGAAGACATCATGAAGATCATGGAGTACGACATAATGAGTACACCGGCGGTCGTCATTGATGAACGGGTCGTCATTAAAGGGCGCGTACCTTCAAAAGGGGAGATCATGGAATTATTAAAGGTTTGAGTGGCCGATGTTTGATTGGATACAGCAATTTGCAGACTGGCTGATTTACCGGCAAATCGGTTTAGAGCGGGGAAGGCGCCTGGCGGAAGCATTGAATTTTTTTGTCTACGACAGCATAAAAATACTATTGCTCCTCTTTGTCGTCATCTTCTTTATGGGAATAGTCAACAGTTATTTCCCGATAGAGAAAGTGCGCAATTTTCTTTCTCGCAACAAACTCTACGGACTGGAGTATTTTATGGCTTCTGCATTCGGGGTGGTCACGCCGTTTTGCTCTTGCTCATCCGTTCCCTTGTTCATAGGCTTTGTTCGAGGGGGTATACCACTCGGTGTGACTTTTGCCTTTTTGATCACTTCTCCTTTGGTCAATGAGGTGGCCATCGGCCTTTTCCTGGGCCTCTTTGGTTTAAAGGCCACGGCTATTTATGTCATTAGCGGCGTGGTGCTTGGCATGACGGCAGGCATCATTCTTTCCAGGTTTCGCCTGGAGCGATACCTAACCCCCTGGGTCAAAGAGGTACTGGCTAACGCCCAAAGAGAAGAGGAAAAATTCACAGCGGAAAACACGCCTTTTTTTCAGCGCCTTCCGGTTATCTGGAGGGAGGCCGCCAAGATCCTGAAAGGCGTAGTTCCCTATGTTATCGTTGGTATTGCGATAGGAGGGCTCATGCACGGATACATTCCGGAAGGATTCTTTGAAAAGTACATGAGCAAAGAAAACCTGCTTGCTGTTCCCATGGCTACTGTTTTGGCAGTCCCGATGTATTCCAATGCTTCGGGCATTTTACCGGTCGTCCAGGTTTTAGTAAGCAAAGGCATTCCCCTGGGTACGGCCATTGCGTTCATGATGGCCGTTGTCGGCCTTTCCTTTCCGGAAGCTATGCTTTTAAAAAAGGTGATGAGCCTAAAGCTGATCGGGATTTTCTTTGGGGTCGTAACGCTCTGCATTATCGTATCGGGCTATTTGTTTAACCTTATTTTTTGAAAAAAAAATTTCGTGATATGAAAACAATACGTCAGTGCTTACTTCTAGTTCTTGCATTTTTTCTGGCCAGTTGCTCGGGCAATGCCCAAACAAACGAGCCTCCACCGGAAGTTACGGCTAGCCGGATCGAGGTCCTGGATTTCCACACCGACCACCGTTGCAAAACCTGCCTGGCCATTGAAAACCTAACCAAAACGGTTTTGGCCGACAGCTATGCCAAAGAAGTGGAGGAAGGTAAGGTCACCTTCCAACTCATCAATGTAGACGAGGAAGAAAATTTAGCTGTCGCGCAAAAATTCGGTGCATTCGGCACGTCCCTGATGCTCAACGTCATTCAGAATGGGCAGGAAAAACAGGTGGACTTAACCGATTTTGCATTTATGAACGCCGATGACGAAGAAGCATTCACCCGGGGGTTACAGGAAAGAATAAACGCTGAATTGAAAAACCTTCAGCTATGACCGAATGGTTACAGTCGCTGGCCCAGAGTCAGGAACTGCCCTGGCTCTCGGCTTTTGCATTGGGGTTGTTGACGGCCATCAGCCCCTGCCCGCTCGCTACCAACATTACCGCTACCGCCTATATTGCCAAGGGGTTTAGACAAAAACGCATGGTCATTTGGAGTGGGGTGCTGTACACGCTGGGGCGTGCCATTAGCTATGTCGCCATTGCCTTTATCTTGTACCTGGGAGCAAGCAAGTTTCACGTCGCCCGGTTTTTTCAGGGGAATGGGGAGAAATGGCTGGGGCCACTGCTGGTGATCATTGGCCTGGTTATGCTCAACATTATTCCGCTCCACTTCAAAGGCGGAAACTTCCTGCAACGATTTACCGATCGCCTCGGGAAACAAGGCATTCTCGGCGCTTTTCTACTGGGGGCCGTCTTTGCCCTGGCATTCTGTCCCTACAGCGGGGCCCTGTATTTCGGGATGCTGATCCCAATGACCCTTCGCTCCGCCGAACCCTTGTCTATGCCATTACTGTTTGCGCTTGGCACCGGCCTGCCTGTACTGTTATTCACCTATTTACTGGCCTTCAGTATGGAGAAAATGAGTGCGTGGTTTAATGCTGTTCAGAAGGCGGAGAAAGTGGTTCGGTATGCTGCCGGAGGGATTTTTGTCCTGGTTGGGGTCTATTACATTTTCATTTTTGGTTGTTGATTATACGCTCGCCAAAAGCGCTCCTAGGAAATCTGACAGTTATTGATCGCTCGTCGCTAAACGCCAATGGGCTGGTAGTATCTCTAAGGAAACCGCTTCCGAACTTCTTGAATCTGTAGCGCAAAGCCGGGAAGAATGGGAACGCAATATCTGATAGATAGTTAATGCTGTCATTGAATTTTTAGGCGGTATGTTGCCATCCAGCGTGAAGCGTGGTACAGGAATTTTTGCCATCCGGCTGGCCAGCAATTCGCTAACCTCCAAACAGGCTTTCAGGAGTCCTCGTTTCCTCCCTCCCCACGCGCCTGGCGGGCGTTTTCCTTCAGATGTTCCAGATAAAATTCGACCGGGCGGCAGTGTGACTCGATCAGAATCTCTTCGAACTCGAGCAGGGGCATTTTTTGGCGGGGCACTATGATATCTTTGTCCAACGGCACAAATGTCTCATCGAGCTGGGGAATTTGCACGGGCTCTCCGTGCTGATCCCACCATTCCTTGATTTCCAGGAAGTACTGGTAATGGTCATCGGAACGTTTGACCACATCCACTACCCAGGGATCCAGGCTGGCCGGATAATAGCCCGTGGCTTCCAGGCATTTCAGCACCAATGTCTGGAGGAGCCAGAGAATGCGGCCGCCGAGCGGATGGTCCTCAAACTGAGCCCGGCGGCTATACTCCTGGTTGAGGATCAGCAATACGGCCCGTCGATCGAACGACAGGGCCTCCATAACCTCCTCCAGGCGAGCGAAGTATTTCGCCTCGGAAGCCAATCTCTTGTCCCCGGACCCTCCGGGCAACT
Organism: Lewinellaceae bacterium; assembly: GCA_020636095.1. Taxonomy (GTDB): domain Bacteria; phylum Bacteroidota; class Bacteroidia; order Chitinophagales; family Saprospiraceae; genus JACJXW01. Next base: position 1,411,046 of record JACJYN010000003.1, on the reverse strand, counting down.
TGGTATTGACCTCCCCTTTTTTGTATTTGTCCAGGTGCTGAACGGACAGCAGGAACAATTTCCCGTTCTCCACAAAGGGGAACAGGGCGCCCACGAAGAAGGAATCCGGAAAGAAATCGATGTGTTGTAGCTTCATAATATAGAGGCCAAAAGTATGCAGCTTTTCGCAATTTTACGAATTTAGCAACGGACATTCTTGGTTTCAGCAAAAAACTTTAGACAGCTTCGCGGTTAAAAAACCACTTTTTGTTTGTAGCTACGATTAATCCTTACCTTAGCAGTATGAAGCGCAACATCGAACAAATACGGATTCAGGAAGCTTACCAGCGGCAGATTCCCTGGCTGCGCTGGGGGCCTTACCTCAGCGAACGCCAGTGGGGTACCGTCCGGGAAGACTACAGCGACAACCAGGCCGCCTGGAAGTACTTCACTCACGAACAGGCCCGCTCGCGCGCCTACCGCTGGGGGGAGGACGGGCTGGCGGGTATCTGCGACAATCAGCAGCGCCTGTGCCTTACCTTATCCCTCTGGAACGGGCAAGACCCTTTCCTCAAGGAGCGCCTTTTTGGATTGACCAATCCCGAAGGCAACCACGGTGAAGACGTCAAGGAGTATTATTTCTACCTCGACAATACGCCGACGCACTCCTACATGAAGTATTTGTACAAATATCCGCAGCAGCCTTTTCCCTACGATGAGTTGTTGTTTACCAACCGGAAGCGCAGCCGGCAGGAGCCGGAGTTGGAGCTGCTCGATACGGGCATTTTCGACGACGATTTTACCGCTATTTCGACATCGTGGTCGAGTATGTCAAAGTAAAGTACCCGACGATATCGGAATGCGGATCTCCGTAACCAACCGGAACCCGGAGGCGGCGCCGTTGCACGTGCTGCCGACGCTCTGGTATCGCAATACCTGGCGGTGGACAGAAGAAGCCCCCATCCCGCAGTTGCGCGCCGCCGGCTGGAAGGGAGGCCACGCGATCGAGGCGCGCCACCCGGAGCTGGAACCCTATTACTTATACACCAATGAGGCGGCGGCCTTGTTGTTTACGGAAAATGAAACCAATAAGCGGCTCTTGTTTAATGAACCGAACTTGTCCTCCTATGTAAAAGACGGGATCAACAACTATCTCGTTGAGGGGCAAAAGGAAAGCGTCAATCCACGACAACGGGGCACCAAGGCGGCGGCCCATTACGCGCTCAAGGTTGACGCCGGAAGCACCGAGGTGCTCCACCTGCGGTTCTGCAATATTGCTCCACGGGCCCTGGGCCAGGCCTTCCTGGCCGACGAGGGCGACCCGCTGGGTAAGGGGTTCGAAACGGTTTTTCAGGACCGCCGACAGGAGGCCGATGCTTTTTACAACGCCATCACGCCGGCTCGCGTCAATGCCGAAGATAAAATGATCATGCGGCAGGCGCTGGCCGGGATGCTGTGGACCAAACAGTACTATTACTACGATGTGGATCAATGGCTGGAAGAACACGGCGCCAATCCGCTGAACACGCGGAAGCCGAACAAGGCGCGCAACGAACGATGGGTTCATATGCTCAACGCCGATATCATCTCGATGCCCGACAAGTGGGAATACCCCTGGTATGCCGCCTGGGATTTGGCTTTTCAGACGATCAACCTGGCGATGGTGGATCTCGATTTCGCCAAGGAGCAGCTCAGCCTGATGCTCCGGGAGACGTACCTGCACCCGAACTACCAACTGCTTACCTACGAGTGGAATTTCGACGACGTCAACCCGCCGGTCCACGCCTGGGCGACGTTTTTCGTTTACAGCATTGAAAAGCAGCGCCAGGGAAGCGGCGACCCCCTGGCTGAAGAACGCCTTCCAGAAGCTCACGCTCAACTTCACCTGGTGGGTCAACCGCAAAGACCCGCAGGACCGCAATGTATTCGAGGGGGCTTTCTCGGGCTGGATAACATCGGGGTGTTCGACCGCAGTGAAACGCTGCCCGGCGGCGCCAAGCTCGAGCAGGCGGACGGCACCGCCTGGATGGCATTGTATTGCCAGAATATGTTCGAAATGGCGCTGGGTTGTACCTCTACGACCCCGTTTACGAAGATATGGCGTTGAAGTTCTTCGAACATTTCCTGTACATCGCTTCCGCCATGGATCGCATGGGGAGCATAAGGAAAACCTTTGGGACGAGGAAGACGGGTTTTTCTACGATCTGTTGCGGTACCGCCGAATGGCGATCCCATGCGGCTCAAAGTACGATCGATGGTAGGGTTATTGCCGCTTTGTGCGACTACCGTGCTGGACAGCAGCATCTTTCAGCGCTTTCCGCGGCTCGTCAAGCGGGCGAGGTTCCGTTTTGAAAACACCCGGAGCTGCTTCAGCGCATTCACGATCCGCAGCGGGTGGGCGCCAACGGGCGGGTGATGTTTTCCATCCTGGGGAAGAGAAGCTGCGCCGGGTGCTGCATCGATTGCTCGACGAGGAGGAATTTCTCAGCCCCTTCGGCATTCGCGCGCCCTCTCGCGCCACTATGCCAAAGAACCGTATGAGTTTTTATGGATAATGAAAAGTACGTGGTGGAATACCTCCCTGCCGAATCGGACCCCGATGTTCGGCGGGAACTCCAACTGGCGGGGTTTCGTCTGGTTTCCGGTCAATACGCTGCTGCTCCGGGCGCTGCTCCAGTTCTATACCTACTACGGCAACGACTTTCAGGTGGAATGCCCGACGGGCTTACCGGATGATGAATCTCTACGAGGTCAGCCAGGAGATCGCCACCCGCCTGATCCGCTTGTTCCGCCGCGATGCGGCCGGCAAGCGCCCGGTCAACGGGGATCAGGAGAAATTCAATCGCGATCCGCACTGGCGGGAGCACCTCCTCTTCTATGAGTACTTCAACGGCGACAACGGCACGGGCCTCGGCGCCAGCCATCAAACCGGCTGGACGGGGCTGGTGGCTTTCCTCATCCAGCTCTTCGGCTCGGTGACGGCGGAAAAGATGCTGAAGGAAGGATTCCGGCCGGCGACAGTGTATCGGGAGGAATAGCCCCCAACTGTCCAGTAGTGTGCTCTTAGTTCTTGACCAACTCCTCCTCAATGATGTTCTTCAAAACGCTTTTGGGAAGCGCGCCGGCCTGCATCATGGGTTGTCCTTCCACCGGGATGAACAGGATGGAAGGGATGCTGCGGATGCCAAAAATAGAGGATAGCTCCGTCTCCTGCCCCGTATCCACTTTATAGATGATGAGCTTATCCTTATATTCATCGGACAATTCCTCCAGAATGGGGGCAACCATTTTGCAGGGGCCGCACCAGTCGGCATAAAAGTCAATAATGGCAGGAATTTCGCCTTTGAAGTTCCATTCCCTTTCGGTGGTATAATCAAAAACTTTGTTCCTGAATGTTTCTGAGGTCATTTTTTCAGTAGGCATGATGCTTTGAATTTTTTTCAAAGATAAGGTATGTTATCACCGTTTTTAGTGATGGAAATTACAAAGCCTCTAGTAGATTCGGAGTTCGCTATTCGGAGTTCGCGCATGCGGGAGTGCCCTTCTTGAGCAAGCGAACGCCGAACCGCCGAACGCCGAACCACCGAACACCGAACCGCCGAACGCCGAACCACCGAATACCGAACCACCGAACACCGAACCACCGAATACCGAACCACCGAACACCGAACCACCGAATACCGAACCACCGAATACCGAACCACCGAATACCGAACCACCGAAGCCAGGTTAAGCAGCTGTATCCTTTGCAGGCTCCGCCATCCTGTTTTTCTCTCAAAATTTTCCGAAGTTTAGGGCATTTCTCATTGGCGTATACATTTTCTAAAAATAACCTGATATGATCTTGAAGAGTATATCGAAAACCCTTTTCGTTTCCCATCTGCGGCCCGTTGCCCAATTCCTGCTCACCATTATTTTATCTACGCCCGCCCTGTCCGCAGCCGGGCAGAAGAGCCTTCCCTACCAGAACCCCGCCCTGCCCGTCGAAGAACGGGTGGACGACCTGCTGGGCAGGATGACGCTGGAAGAAAAGTTCTGGCAGCTATTCATGATCCCCGGAGATTTGAGCGACGGAAAAGAGCGATACCAACACGGCATTTTCGGGTTTCAGGTGGCCGCCAGAGGCAAACAGGCGGAAGCAGCCGGCCAACTCCTGGAATACGGCCCTTCCGGCTCTGCAGGGGAAGCGGCGGAAGGGATCAACCGCATCCAGCGGTACTTCGTGGAGGAAACCCGCCTGGGCATCCCCATCATCGCCTTTGACGAAGCCCTCCACGGCCTGGTGCGCGACGGGGCGACGGCCTTTCCCCAGTCCATCGCCCTGGCGGCTACCTGGGATACGGCCCTGGTGGGCGAGGTGGCGCGCGCGATCGCCCGGGAAACCCGCTCCCGGGGCATTCGCCAGATCCTTTCTCCGGTGTTGAATATTGCCCGCGACGTCCGCTGGGGGCGTACCGAGGAGACCTACGGAGAAGACCCGTACCTTACCACTCAAACAGGCCTGGCCTTTATCCGCGCTTTTGAAAGGGCCGGCGTCATCACTACGCCCAAACACTTCGTGGCCAATGTCGGCGACGGCGGCCGCGACAGCTACCCGATCCATTACAACGAGCGCCAGCTGGAAGAGATCTGCTTTCCGGCTTTCCAGGCGGCCTTTACCCAAGCCGGCGCCCGGTCCGTCATGACGGCCTACAATTCGCTGGACGGCACGCCCTGCACATCGAACGAATGGCTGCTGCGCCGGAAGCTGAAAGAGGAGTGGGGCTTCCAGGGTTTTGTCATTTCCGATGCGGGGGCCACCGGCGGCGCCAATGTCCTGCATTTCACCGCCGGAGATTATCCGGAATCAACGGAGGATGCGGTGGAAGGGGGGCTGGACGTACTCTTTCAGACGGCTTTTGAGCATTATCCCCTTTTCTGGGAAGCCTTCCAGAACGGCATGGTGAATCAGCAGGCTACCGACGAAGCGGTGCGCCGGGTCCTGAGGGCTAAATTTGAACTGGGATTATTTGAGAATCCTTATGTGGATTCCTCCAAAGCGGCTTTCTGGAACGGCCACCAGAGTCACCGGGAGCTGGCGCGGAGAGCCGCCGCTGAATCGATGGTGCTTTTGCAGAATAGCGGGCGGGTGCTGCCTTTGGACAAATCCATTCAAAAACTGGCGCTCATCGGTTTCGACGCCAAAGCCGGCCGCCTGGGCGGGTACAGCGGCCCCGGCAATGAGGTGGTTTCGATCTACGACGGGATCGCCCGGGTGATCGGGGAAGACAAAGTGGCCTACGCCGAAGGGGTACTCCTCCACGATACACCTTATGAAACGATCGCCCCGGTATATCTGTCCACTTCGGAAAACGGGAAAACGGTTCCGGGCCTGCAGGGGGCATATTTTGATAATATCAAATTGGAAGGGAGCCCGAAGGTAAGCCGCGTCGATGAGCAAGTGCAATTCGGGTGGACGCTCTTTTCTCCTCACCCCTCCCTCGATTACGATTGGTATTCGGTGAGGTGGTCCGGCCAACTCAAGGCGCCCGGAACAGGAACCTACCAGATCGGCGTGGAGGGGAATGATGGCTACCGCTTATATCTGGATGGCAACCTGCTGATCGACAACTGGAAAAAGCAATCCTACCGGACTATTCTCGAGAATTTTGATTTTGAAGCCGGCAGGGAATACAACCTGAAACTGGAGTTCTTCGAACCAGAAGGAAATGCCAGGTTCAAGCTGGTTTGGGATGCGACGGTTGACGAAAACTGGCGCCGGCAGATCGGGGAGGCCGTGGAAGCCGCCCGGGAAAGCGAGGTGGCGGTGGTCGTTGCCGGCATTCACGAAGGAGAATTCCAGGATCGCGCCCGGCTGGGGCTGCCCGGCCGCCAGGAGGAATTGATCAGGGCCGTGGCCGCAACCGGCAAACCGACGGCCGTAGTGCTGGTTGGCGGAAGCGCCATTACGATGTCCGCCTGGATGAACGAAGTAGATGGCATCCTGTTGGCCTGGTATCCGGGTGAAAACGGCGGCAATGCCCTGGCTGACATCCTGTTCGGCAAGGAAAGCCCGGCGGGGAGGCTGCCGATCACCTTTCCGGTGCACGAAGGGCAGTGCCCCCTTTATTACAATCATAAGCCGACCGGCAGGGGGGACGATTATTACAACCTCACCGGGCAGCCGCTGTTTCCTTTCGGTTACGGGTTGAGCTATACTTCTTTTGACTATTCGGGCCTGACATTCAGCAAAAATAGTATTGGCAGGGAGGAGACGGTTGCCGTCACCTGTTCTGTAAAGAATACCGGACAGGTGGCGGGAGATGAAGTCGTCCAGCTGTATATCCGGGACGAACTGGCCTCCGTTTCCCGCCCGGTAAAAGAGCTGAAAGGATTCCAACGCATTTCCCTGGAACCGGGCGGACAGCGATCCATAACTTTTGAATTGGGCCCTGAAGAGCTGAGTATGCTCAATAAAGAGATGCAGCGAGTGGTGGAGCCCGGGAAATTTCGGGTTATGATCGGGGCGTCTTCCAAGGATATTCGGCTGAGGGGGATACTGGAAGTAAAATAGCCGGAAGCCCCCAGCCGGCATCACTTCCTTATCATGCCATTTTTTTGGACCTTTGAGCCGTAACTTGTAACTAACTAAAACAAATGCATATCCACCCACCTTATCGAGCCCTAGCCTTTTGCCTGTTCGCCTTCGTCCTGAATGCCTATACCCAGTCTCCGGGCATTGTCCTGGCCGACAATGGCGCCTCCGCCTATCAGATCGTAATCGCCGATGAGCCGGCCGATGAGGAATACCGGGCGGCAACGGAACTCCAGTTCTACCTGGAAAAAATGAGCGGTGTGCAACTCCCCATTGTCCAGTATTCTGAAAAAGAGGAAGCGCCTGCCATTTGGGTCGGTGATTTCGGCGATGGCGAAGGCCTGAAGGAGCACCAGGTCAGAATACAGGAGAAAGATGGAAACCTGATGATCCGTGGAGGCCATCCCCGGAGCACCTTGTTTGCTGCCTATACCTTTCTGGAAGACATTCTGGGGCGCCGTTTTTACAGCCCGGATGTAGAAAAGGTTCCGCGCTTGTCCGGAATAGAAATACCGAAAGGCCTGAACTACGATTATACGCCGCCCATCACCACCCGGACGGTGCATTCCAAATTGTACTACGACAACCCCTTCTTTGCCGATAAACGCAAAGTAACGCACGAAGCCTTCCCGAATTACGTCCCGGAGGCACGAGTACACACCTTTCATCATTTTGTGCCCGAATCGCAGTATTACAGCGATCATCCTGAATATTATGCCTTGCGGGAGGGGAGGCGAATCCCCACTCAGCTTTGTCTTACGAACCCGGAAGTGCTCAAACTGGTAAAAGATTCCGTGGCGGCTTTGCTGGAACGATACCCTGAGGCTCAGGTAATCTCGGTCAGCCAGGATGACAATCAGCAGTACTGCCAGTGTGAAGCGTGCTCGGCCATCGACGAGAGGGAAGGCGCGCCTTCCGGTTCTCTGATCGCATTTGTGAACGAAGTGGCGGCGGCCTTTCCCGATAAAACGATCTCCACGCTGGCGTATCAATATACCCGGAAAGCGCCTTTACACTTGAAACCGGCTGAGAATGTGCTCATCACGCTTTGTTCGATAGAATGTGACCGGAGCGCTCCGATCGCTCAAAATTGCCAGGATTTTACCCGGGACCTCATCGCCTGGGGGAAAAAAACGGATAAAATCCGCATCTGGGATTATACGACCCAGTTCACCAATTTCCTGGCGCCCTTCCCCAACCTGCGCACGCTGCAACCCAATATTCAGCTTTTTGCAGCAAACAATGCGGAATGGATTTTCGAACAACACAGCAACCAGCCCAGTGAGCTTTTTGAATTGCGCTCCTACCTGACGGCCAAATTGCTTTGGAATCCGGACGTTAACGTGGACACCATTATGAAGGATTTCCTCGATGGCTATTACGAGGAAGCCGGAGCGTATATTGGAAAATACATTTCCACCGTACACGATGCGCTGGCGGCCGATCCCGGCTTTTTCCTGTTCCTTTACGGGGACCCTTCCCAGGCATTCGACAGCTTTCTGAAACCGGAATTGCTGCAGCGGTACGGCCGTTGGATGGATGAAGCGGAACAGGCGGTAGCCCACAAGCCGGCGGTTCTGGAAAGAGTTAAAATCGCCCGGTTGAGCATCGACTATGCCATACTGGAAGCTTCCCGCCAGCAATTGTCGGATGAATTTTCCCTGGTGGAAAAAGCCGCTGATGGACAACTGGGCACACCCGCGAAATTGAGCCAGCGGCTGAAAAACTTTCAGGAGGTGGCCGGCCGGGCCGGTATTACCTATATGAATGAGATGGGCTATTCCGTAGAGGAGTATGTGCAGTTTTACGAATTCACGCTCGAGCGGGCTAAGCAAGTGAATAAGGCACGGAACCACCCGGTTACTTTACTGGAAAAACCGAAGAAATACGCCAATGAAAACCCTCAGGCGCTCACGGACGGCGCCCTGGGCGGAAGCAGCTTTTACGCCAACTGGCTCGGATTTGAGGGAAATAACCTGGAAGCCGTTATCGACCTGGAAGAGGCCATGGAGTTCAGTGAAATATCGAGTGCTTTCTTACAGGTTGTGAATCACATTGTATTCTTTCCTGAGAAAGTGTCCTACTATTATTCCGTTGACGGAAAGGATTTTGTCCTGCTGGGGCATATCCCCAATGCCCGTCCGTTGGAGCGGAACAGCAAAGTGAATGATATACAGAACTTCTCCCTTAGCTTTGATCCGGTGAAAGGGCGGTACATCAAGGTGAAAGGCGAAAACCTTGGGCAGGCGCCGATCTGGCACCACGGCGCCGGCCTGCCGGCCTGGATATTTGCGGATGAGGTGATGGTTCGGTAGCGGGGCCCTGTTTTCAGCCGATAGGCGCCTTCCCCCCGGCAATTAAAGACGGGCCCTACCTTTGCGCTACACTACAAAACCCTTATCTTTGCAGCCGCAATATTTTATTCATTAACCAAACCAATTTTACATTTATGGGAAAAGGAGATAAGAAAACCAAAAAAGGAAAGATTTGGCACGGTTCCTATGGCAATAGCCGGCCGAAGAACGATAAGAAGAAAGACGAAGGTGAGAAGAAGGGACAAACCGAGAAAAAAGCGGAAGCATAGGCGCGGGGAAAGCGTATTTGTATCCAGCCATCCAAGCTATTCCAAACAACAAAGAGCCGGTACACCATCCAGTGGTACCGGCCTTTTTTGTCCGGGCTTGCCCTGAGATCAGCGGTTCGCCCCTCCAGTTAAAACATCCTTCTTCAAAGTTGGCCTGGCCAAATATATTTTCCTTACATTTAAAGCGAACACAATAACGACCCTGCATGAAGGTATTACAAGTGAGCGCGGAGTGTTATCCCGCGGCCAAAGCAGGTGGATTGGGTGATGTAGTCGGGGCCTTGCCCAAGTACCTGACGGCCGCCGGTGTCCCTACCGGTGTGATCATTCCCAAGTACCGCCTCAAGTGGATTGACGAACACTCATTTCGTACGGTATACAAGGGAACCGTCCGGCTCCACAATTACTACGTACCCTTTACTATCGAGCAAGAAAGCGCCAATTCCCTGGGCTTTCCGTTCTTTGTCGCGGACATTCCCGGCAAATTCGACCGGGCCGGCATCTATGCGGACCCCGGTGGATATGGTTACGCCGACGATGTGGAGCGGTACCTGTCTTTTCAGCAAGCCGTGCTGCAATGGATACTCAACAGCCCGGGGCGCCCCCGCCTGTTGCATTGCCACGACCACCACACCGGGCTCATTCCCTTTATGATCAAACATTGCCCCGCTTATAAGGACATCAGCTGGATGCCCACCGTTTTCAATATTCACAACGGAGCCTACCACGGTGCTTTCGGATGGGATAAGATGTACCTCCTGCCCTTCTTTGAAGCGGAGGCCCGCAGCCTACTCGATTGGTCGGGCTACATCAATCCATTGGCCGCAGCCGTGAAATGCGCCGGGCGGGTGGCCACTGTTTCTCCCAGCTACCTGAAGGAGTTGCAGCAGAATTCCGGAGGTTTGGAGCCCCTGCTCCAGCACGAGCAACACAAATGCGTCGGCATCATCAACGGCATCGATACTCAGGTTTGGAATCCGGCCGCTGATAGCTACCTGGGCGCTCCATTGGAGGAAGATGTCGCGGCTTTCAAAAAAGCCAACAAGCAATTACTGGCGCGGCATTTTCGGTTGAACACCGACCGGCCCCTGGTTTCCTTTGTCGGCCGGCTGGTTGGCGAAAAGGGCGCCGACCTCATCCCCGACCTCATCCACCGGGTGATGCACAGCGACGACAACCTGTCCTTCGTTGTGCTCGGCACTGGCCAGCCAGGGTTGGAAAATATCTTCAAGCAGCTTAGCCTGCAATACCCCGGGCGCTTCAGTGCTGCCCTGGAGTACAACGAAGGACTGGCCCACCTGATCTACGCCGGTTCCGATTTTCTGTTTATGCCATCCAGGGTAGAACCCTGTGGCCTGAACCAGATGTACGCCATGCGCTATGGCGCCATACCCATCGTTCGTTCGGTAGGTGGATTGAAGAATACCGTACCAGACATCGGGGAGCCCAATAGTATCGGAAGAGGCATTCGCTTCAATCAGTTCACCCTCGATGACGGGCAGCTGGCCCTGCACCGGGCGGCCCAATTGTTCCACAACCCGCCGATCTTCGAACAGATTCGCAAACGCATCATGCAGCTGGACTTCTCCTGGGAAAAGTCCGCCGATGCCTATATAGATATTTACAAAGAAATGGGTGTATAACCAATTAAAACAATTTATCCTATGATTAAAATGATAAGCCTTATCCTGGGAGGAGGCGCCGGCACCCGGCTGGCGCCCCTGACAACCGTACGTTCCAAACCAGCCGTTCCAATTGGCGGCAAGTACCGCCTGATCGATATCCCCATTTCCAACTGCATCAACTCCGGGGTTCGAAGAATGTTTGTCATCACTCAGTTCAACTCGGCTTCCCTCAACCAGCACATCAAGAATACCTACAATTTCGACATGTTCAGCCATGGCTTTGTTGACATACTGGCCGCCGAGCTGACCCCTTCCAGCGATCAGTGGTTCCAGGGCACCGCCGATGCGGTTCGCCAGTGTTTACACCACCTCAAACGGCACCCACACGATTACATCCTCATCTTGTCCGGCGACCAGCTGTATCAGATGGACTTCAACATGCTGGCCAATTACCATATTGAAAAAGAGGCCGACCTGACCATAGCCACCATTCCGGTTGTGGATAAAGAGGCGCCCGGCTTCGGCATCATGAAGGTCAATGAACACGGCCATATCGAAAATTTCATCGAAAAGCCCAAGCCGGAAGTCCTGGGCGAATGGCAGTCCCATGTAGATGAAAAGTACCACAATCAGGGCAGGCATTATCTGGCCTCAATGGGGATTTATATTTTCAACCGGGAATTTCTGGATAAGCTGTTCGAGGAATACCCGGAAGCCACAGATTTCGGTAAAGAATTTATACCCATCGCCATCGAACAGGGCTTTAGGGTCACCAGCTATGCATTCGACGGCTACTGGACCGATATCGGAACCATCCGCTCCTTTTTTGACGCCAACATCGCCCTGACGGACAATATCCCGGATTTCAACCTTTTCGACAACAATAAGGCCGTTTATACCCGCCCGCGCCTGCTGGCGCCCTCCAAAATCTTCGGCACCTGGTTCAATAAGGCGTTGATCGCCGAAGGCTGCATCATACATGCTACAAAGATCGAGCGCTCGGTGATCGGCATCCGCTCCCGCATCGGCGAAGGCACGGAGATTTCCAACGCCATCATCATGGGCAACGACTCCTACGAGACCATTCAGGAGATGCAGCAGTCTGGGAAACCGGCCATGGGCATCGGCAAGAACTGCAACATCCGCAACGCCATAGTCGACAAAGATGTACGTATCGGCAACGATGTCAGCATCCATGGCAGCGTGGCCCTGCCCGACGGCGAGACGGACACCCATGTCATCCGGGACGGCATCATCGTCATTAAAAAGGGGGTTACGCTGACTGATGGCATGCGGATCGGGTTGGGGGCGTGATTTTTCTGCTACCACCGCTGTTCCCCCCATACCTTCAGCAACCAGGCCCGTTCGGCCAGGGGTTGGGTATTCTGAATTTCTTCCCGTATTTTTTCTCGTTTTTGGGGATTGTTTTTCAGGGTATTGAACAGGAGGTTACAAAAATTGAGGTAGGTCTTCTTCAGGCCGGAGGCAATCTTTTTGTTGCGCCGGAGAAAGTTGGAAAAAGAGGCCAGTAAAGAGAGCAGGGATTCGATCTCCTCGCTTTCGTAATAGGTCTTGATCAAAACGGTGCGCGACCCCATGTGGTAGAACAGGTCGGAAAAGTTGAGCTGGCTGAGGTGAGACAATACCTCTCCGTACTCCTCCTTCTGATAGTACAGCTCCGCCAGGTTGAAGTGCAGGGCGTCTTCCCTTGACTGAGGAGAAAGATTGTCGCTGTACATTTTAATAAACGCTTCCGCTTGCTCAAATTCCTTTTGGCGGAGGAAGAGCTTGACCACGTTGGTGTACGTCCAGTGAGAGAGGTATTCTTCTTCAAAAAGAGACCGGTCCCGGATGCCTCTCAGATAGAGGTTGAGTACGATGGGTACGTATTCGTCTTTCCCCTGGCGGATTTTTCGGGCGCAGAAATTGATCGCATAGAGGTAGACCAGTCTTTTTTCCGCCTGTTCAATATGTTCACTGTGGAGTTCAATGAGTTGAATGAGCTTGGTAAAACGCTCGTCGTTATCATTGGCCAATGACAAATAAATATGGAGATAAATATCGATCAAAGGCAGCCGTTCTTTCCGGGCGGATAGGTAGCCTTGCACCTCATCCATAAACGACAATTCGTAATCGGTGGAAACGATGGCCTGCCGGTTGAGCATCTCAATGCTGAATCTCAGCTTCTGTAGAAAGTACAATTCATCCAGGGCGTTGACGGCATTCTGCAGGGTGGGGTCAAAACTGCGGACCCGCTGCCGGATGAAATGCTCGCTGGCCACTTTGGCCAGGCTGTACTGAAATTCAAACTGGGTGAGGTCCGGCCTGGTGCCGTCCAGCTCTTCTTTCGTTTTGCGATACAGAAAGTTATAGTGCTTTTCCAATTCCCGGCGAGAGTACTCAGCAAGAATATCTACTTTCATCTGCAGGCTTTGTCCGCGATAATGTTGAATACTGATGAATTCTTCCGCCAGTTGGATCATGTAGTTCATCAGATACCCCATTTGGCGGGCATCGAACGGAGTACCTGGAAAGACGGCCTGGTGCGCCTTCTCTTTGGTGAGCGCCGCCGATGAGAAATCCGGGGCATACTTCCCCAAAAAGGCGCCTAGCCGGGTGAGGTTTTCATTGCCGTTGAAATAGGGCGAGGCGACGAATGCTTCGAATTGACGCCACTCATTGGCATCAAAAGTTTTTAGCAGCTCGATGAGTTTGCTGTTTTTCATGAAATTGGCGACTTTTATAAGAGTTTTCTTGGGGGTTCCAAACGAAAATAAACTTTAAACACATTTAATAAAATTAAAATTGTTTTTCGTAAATAACTGATAATCAAGATAAAAAATAATTGATTGAGAGATTGGTCAATTGTGTTTTTTTTCTTAACAACCTGAAAAATACGAAAAAATGTATTTGATGCACGCTTCTCACCGGCCTATCTTTGTATCAGAAATAAAAAAGAACAGATCTTTGAAAGTTTGGATAAATAAGACAGCCGTTGCCCTTTTGATAGGGACATTGATGGGGATACCCAACCTAAAGGCACAACAGGTTTGGCCTGGGGATGTCAACAATAACGGTATCGTTAATAACGTCGACGTGCTGTACTGGGCTTTCGCCAACGGGGCAAGCGGCCCTTCGCGGCCCTCGGTAAGCGGAGATTGGGCGGCTCAGAATCCATCTGAATTGTGGCCCGAAACCTTCCCGGATGGACAGAACTTTGCTTTCGCTGATTGTGACGGCAACGGCAATATCAATGCTGCCGACCTGAACATCATCCAAGACAATTTCTGGCGGACACAGGATATGGTGATGCTGGACGAGTACTTTGACGGAACTGTCGGGCAAGACCCCCAACTGCTGCTGGATACAGATGACCAAATCACCGAGCCAGGCGCCGATGAGCCGGTCAGCCTGAGCCTGGGTAGCGAACAGATGCAGATCGATTCCTTTTTTGGGATCGCGTTCACCCTGAAGTTCGACACGCTCAACATCAGGCCGACAACAAACATGGGCGGCAATTCGGGCGTACAACTCGATATCGCCAACCCGTCCTGGCTCAACGACCCCATGGGCATGGGTAGCAACCGGTCGGAAGTGTTTATTGAAGTACTGGATGATTATGCCGTTGCGCAGGTCGCTATATATCGCGCCCCCAACGCCGGCCCGGCCTCCGGCTTTGGCCCTGTCGCCAACTTCAATATCGTGATGGAGGATATCATCGTCGGGCTGGTCGGGTTGGAAACCGACAGTATTCACCTGGTGAATAACGAATTCCTGGGCTTCGATGTGGCGCCTTCCCGGCTTGTGTTTGCCTTAGCAGAAGACTCTCTTCTTTTGCAAAATAAGGAGCCCCTGCTGACCGATGACGCCATCAGGCTCTACCCCAACCCAACCAATGGATGGTTGACCCTGGAACTGGCCGATCGCAACGACGAAATACAGGCCGTAGACTTATACAACGCACAGGGCGCCTACCTGGGCAGGTTGAACGCCCCCAGGCCGGCCAACGCCGGCAGGTTCAATCTCGGAAAATACCCAGCGGGCTTGTATATGCTAAGTGTAAAAACGAAAAAAGGCAGGCTGGCCAAAATAGCCGCCAGGATGCCATAAACCAGCAAGATTATAATTCCAAAATAATAGCAACTACTTACATAATCCCATGAACAGCTCCTCGCAGAAAGGTGGCCCAACCGGCGCCACCTTCTGTTAGGGGAAAAGAGAAAGAAATTCTATGACATACTATTGCAAAGCCCTGCGGGTGCAGGCTTACACTCCAAGAATAATTTATCCCATTTTCCGATTGTTTTTGTTTGACAAACAAATCCCCCCTGCACCCCAGCTTTTGCAAATTGAAAGATAATGCAGTATTACAGGCAAACTATCCGATTCTCATGAATAAGGGGGGCTGGCCTTCCAGCCCCTTTTTTTTAATAACGTTACTATTCAGCATGGGGTCTGAAATACGCCTGACGCAAAATTTTGTAGACTTTTTCCCGCTGGAACCCCTTCTCATTCCCCTTGGAAGGGGAAGGGCGGCTTACAAAATTTTGCTTGAGGGGTCAAATCACCACGATGCTGAATAGTTACTTAATAACTACTAAGAGCGTGTTGGGGATTTACCCTTTGGCCTGCAAATGTGCATCTTTTGAACCTCATTTCGCCATTTTTTCGCCACGTAGCGATGCTATGCGGCTCAAAAATGGCTTCCTGAGAACCAAAATCTGCTCATTTTCGACATCAAAAGTAAATCCCCAACACGCTCTAACAGATGAATTGTAATCCTATGAAACAAAAATGCACGCACTTCTTGTTGTTGGCCGGCTTACTGGCCACATTGCTCAACAGTGGATGTAATGGAGGAGTGATTGATTTCCCTATTAACAATTTGACTTTACTGAACATCCGCCTCACAGACGCCCCTCTGGATGTTGACGAGGTCAATATCGACTTACAATCTATATGGGTAAAAGGCCCCGGAGGATCGGAAGAGATCGAACTGAATACCAATGCAGGCATATATGACTTGCTAGACTTGCAAAACGGCATTGATGTCCTCGTCGCCAACGCGATGGTTTCCCTGGGTGAAATCCGCCAGGTGCGCCTGGTCCTGGGAGAATTCAATACCGTTGTGGTAGACGGCGTGGAGCACGAACTAAAGATACCCTCCGGAAGCCAGTCCGGTTTAAAGATTCAGGTGTGCCTCGACCTAACCGGCATGCCGCAGTATGACCTGATCCTGGATTTTGACGCTGCGGAATCCGTCCATCAAACAGGTAATGGCAAGTATTTGATGCATCCGGTCATCCGGGTAGTGAATCCCGACGCAGCGTGTGGCGGCAACCGCAATAGCAACCTGGACATCGATGGCCTGCCGGACAACCTGCAGCAGTACCTGGAAGGCAATTACGATAGCAATAACTGAAAAAAGATATCGAAGAATAAACCTGGAAACTCAACCAGTTCTCTGCCCACTGTACGGGAGCTTTTTTATCAGTGGGCAGCTTTTTTTGAAATTCAATCCTGACGCCCGCCGGGGCTTGTACCTGTACAAGCGGGCGAAGTCCTCATAATCTGCTTCGGCAGTATAGCTGTGATACAACATAAGTGGCCGGTTTCCTCTGGGAGCCGGCTTTTTTTTTTTTGCATTTTACGTTCCTTAGCACCTATCTTCTACATCTGTGACTTATTACATCTAAAACAGTCTAATATATTTATTAACCTGTTTCGTCCTTTTTATTATGAACCGCTTACTCCTGCCCATCCTTATTTTTTTTACGATTACCTTATCTGGCCAGCGTCAGTGGGAAGGCGGCCTTTTGTTGGGCGGAAACTTTTATCAAGGCGACCTCACCCCCTCTATTACGGGCACGCTGCAGGGCATGCGGCCGGCCTACGGCCTGTTGCTGCGGAGGAGCCTGGGGGCCCACTTTTCATTAAGGGCCAATGCCTTTCGGGGAAAGCTTTCGGGGGATGACGCGTACTTTTCTGATTATTCGGGCCGGGCACTTTCCTTTTCCACTGATATCACAGAGCTATCCTTACTTCTGGAATGGAGGCTTTTCTCTTCGGCCCTGGCGGGTTCCCGCCTTACGCCTTACTTTTTTGCCGGCGGAGGCTTTTTGCAGATGACTCCCCGGGCGAACCTTTTGAACCAACAGGCTGGATCGCCTCCCGCAGGCGTTAAAGAGGATGCCCAGGCGGTTTATAACAAGTCCCGCTTCACCTTTCCTTTTGGCTTCGGCCTCGAATATAGCCTGAATGAGCAGTGGGCGCTGGGCGCCGAGGGGGGGCTGCGCACGGCTTTTACCGACTACCTTGACGGCATCAGCTTCGCCGGCAACCCCAATAAAAAAGACTGGTATGGTTTTGCCGGCTTTTCGCTGGTTTACCGCTGGGGCGCCTCCGACCAGGACGGCGACGGGGTCGCTGATAATAAAGACCATTGCCCAACCCAGCCTGGCAAAACCCACTTCGCTGGTTGCCCGGACAGCGACGGCGACGGGATCGCCGACCCCGATGACGACTGCCCATTGCTGGCCGGCCCCCTAAACGGGTGCCCCGACAGCGATGGCGATGGCGTCCCCGACCAGGCCGACCATTGCCCGGAACTGCCCGGCCCTCTTTTCCGTGCCGGCTGCCCCTCTCTGGATAGTGACGGCGACGGCATCCCCGACGAGGAAGACCGCTGCCCGCAACAGATAGGGCCGGCCTCCCGGCTGGGCTGCCCGCTGCTGGACTCCGACCAGGATGGCATCGCGGATGAACGAGACCAATGCCCCCTCATACCGGGTAGCAGCACCAACTACGGATGCCCCGAAGCCGCCGGTGAAACCGAAACCGATTACCGGTTGTTTTTTGAGGCCAACAGCACTCGGTTAACTGATCAGCAAGGACTGCTGCTCAACTCTCTTGCCGCTGCGCTGGCCCGGCAGCCTTCCGCTTCCCTTTTGATCAAGGGGCATGCCGATGAGCAGGGAGGAACTGCCGCCAATCAGCAGCTTTCCCTTCTCCGCGCCCGCATCTGCTACGAATACCTGCTGCAACACGGCGTCCTGCCCCGGCAAATACATTACGAAGGCTTTGGAGACGCCTACCCCCTCGCCGCTCACGACAATGAAGCCGCCCGCCACCTCAACCGCCGGGTGGAACTGGAACTTCAATTGCAATAGCCTGCGTTGGTATAACAAATTACACTTTTTGTTTGACAGTGGATTGGTAAGCCCGCAGCAAAGCGAAGGGGTTGCCAATCCATTCAGAGTCTGACTGTGCAATTTGTTATACACACATAGCCGGCGGGTAAAAAGACTCAATAAAAGAAAATACCTATTTTGGGGCGAAATAATTTACCCATGCCATTAAAGCCTGCACAACGGAGCCGAGCCCAGGAATCAAGAGCCGCCATCCAGCGCCTTTATATCGCCATGCGACATCTGTTTATTCGGGGAAGCTATAAGCCATTGGGAATCTCCGGGGAAGCCATGATCGAGGCGCTCACCCAATTGCGCCCGGAGATTTACGGCTCTATCAATGACCCGGAACGCGTTGAGCTCGATGGGTTGCTATATATATTCCAGCGCCTGCCAAAGGGCATCGAGGAGTGCCGGTATATCCGCCTCATCTCTCGTGAAGGTTTTGAAAACAGCTCATTCGAGTCCATCGTGCCCCCCAAACGCCGCCGCAACAGTTATCGCATTGACCAGGAGCAAATGTTCATTGAAATGACCCGGGGGCGCAGCGATATCTATGACATTCTCACCCACCTGACCTTCATGTATATAGAGGCCGAAAAAATCCACCGAAACAGCGAAGACCACCGGGGAAGAAAGAAACGGGACTGGCTTATGCTGCAGGAGATCGTTCGGCGCGAGGAACAAGGAGAAGAGTACAACCAGGATATTGCCTATACCTACCTCAGTACGCTGTTGGGACGCACCTACGAAGAAACCGTCAATGCTTGTGAGCGTTTTGCTAAAGATCCCGATGTGAACAGTATTTTTCACATTACCCATTGGCTGGGGAAGCTCTCTACCGATGAGGCCAGGAATAGCACCGACCGGGAGATCACCTTTTCCTCGGCTCTGCGGGAAAAGGTCGGGCACCATATTTACGGAGAGCAATGGGCCGGTAACATCAAAGATACCCTGGCCAGCAAAGGGCTGCTTTACCGCCCCCTGCACATCATCAGCGCCAACCTGCACAGCGTAATGAACAGCTTATTCGCAGCCAAAGCCCTGGGCCAGGAGCAGGAAGAACTGGAAAGCCTGGCCCGGGAACTCAGCATTGAAGGTAATGGTGATATGAGACAGGCTATCCGGGACTATGCTCTTTCCAACGGCATGTATGAAGTAGAAGATCAGGCTGGCACCGGTATCACGGTGCAGATTTTCGACACTACCAGGATCAGCCTCAATATTTTGCCCGAAGAGATCAGTAGTAATGAGGAATATATAGCTAAACACAAACCCGTCATCGTCGTGATGGATTACGCCTTCGGCGAACAAGCTTATGAAACGATGGACGAACTGCTCAAACCCTACGAGGCCGAAGACAAAAATATACCTCTCGATGTGCAGTCTGTTTCCATCATGGGTAAAGCCGGTATCCTGGAGGGTGACAAGGGAGACATCATGGTGCCTACTGCTCACGTTTTTGAAGGCACCGCCGACAATTACCCCTTTGAAAACAACCTGAAAGCGGCTCATTTTGAGGGCAAGGGCCTGCGGGTTTTTGAAGGCCCCATGATCTCCGTGCTGGGCACCTCCCTACAAAATAAGGATATTATGCACTACTTTCTGGGGTCTTCCTGGAAGGCCATCGGCCTGGAAATGGAGGGCGCTCATTATCAAAAGGCCATTCAGGCCGCTTCCAAAATACGCAAAAGTATCAACGAACAGGTAGTGTTGCGCTACGCTTATTATGCATCGGATAATCCCCTGATCTCGGGGCAGACCTTAGCCTCCGGCAGCCTGGGTGTGGATGGGGTGAAATCGACTTATTTAATCACGGTGCAGATTTTGAATCAAATCCTGAACCCGGAGTGATCCTTTCGGGGAATGGCCGCCGTTTATTTTTCGATAACAAATTCCCTCAGGCCCTTTTTCCTCTCCCAGTTTTTCTGATGAAAAATCAGGGCATTCTCTCTTCCTTCAAGGATGGCTAAAATTTCCTTTCGTCTTAACCAGGTTTGCTTGTGACTCATCAATAACTCATAGGAGCTCCATGGGTAGGTCTTCAAATCAGTCCATATTCCATGATGGACAGGATTGTTGTGAATATACCAAATCAGATATTTTAGGTAGCTATTATCATCAATCGGTTTCCGCCGAAAATTTTTCCGCATCAGGCTGCCTTCTCTGTTCGCTTTCTTGTTGACGGCTTTGGTGTAACTCAGGAAAAATTTCCTCAATTGTTCGCTTATTAACCAACAGGCAACCTGGTATTGCCAAAGTTGTTTATCAATATTAGAAAGAGGAGGTGCTTCGATTAGATTTTCCAGATTTCGAAAATCTGGAAAATCTAAATTTGGAAACTCAATCCTCAACTTATACAAAAGCCGTTGTGGAACCTTCAAATAATTTTTTTTCGCAGTGCTTAATATCTTGTCCATTTTTTTTACCCGGATCAAAAAATGGAAATGATTGGGTAGTAAACAATAACAAAAGGTATCCAGATAAGCATCGGTATATTTCACATATCTTTTTAGGAAAAAGCTATAATTAGCCTCCTCAAAAAAGATATTATTTTTATTGTTTCCCCGGTTGTAAATGTGATAATACGCTTCCGGTTCAAGAGGTAAGGTTAAATCGTCCCTGGCAGCCATTTTTGAAATTTTGAACTCACGAGAAAATTAAGACTAAGATTTTCCTAAGATTTTCCAGATCTATCAGATCTGGAAAATCTAGAATCTAGAAAATCCAAACAAAGTTAGCCTTGAAAAAATAAAATTACCAGGACAGTTAACACCTCAAAATCTAAAGTAAAAAAGGGCGCTTTTACGAAAAGAAACAACGCAAATCGCTGATATTTAAGTTACTACAGGCGCCCATCACCTTTCCACCCGCACCACCCGCTCCACGCCTATCCTCACGCCCTCCTGCTCGGCGGCGAGCCAGTACACGCCTGCCGGCGCCTGGGGCTGTAGCCGATAATGCAGCCCAAGCCCCTGCTCCTCGTACACCACCTGTCCGGCAAAGTTGTACAACAGCAGCCGAACCGGCCGTTCTTCATCGATACCGGAAAGCTTCACCTCCAACTCCCGGCTAAAAGGGTTGGGGCTCACTTTTATGCCTCCGTTACCATGGCCCGGGCGGCGAATCGGCGGCGTAAAGCTGAACTCATCCCGCAGCGGCACTTTGAAGTAGAAGCCCTGCTGGCAGCCATTTTCATCCGTCAGGATGAGAAAATACTCGCCGCTGGGCAGCAGGTCGATGAAAGGGCCCGTGCGGCCGTCACTCCACAGGTAGCTGTAAGGCGGCGTACCTCCGGTAAATTCAACGTAAATACTGCCGCCGAAAAAGTCGCCGTCGTCAGGTTCGATCAGCGCAGTATCGAGCCGGAGGCTATCGTAGTACGTGAGGTTCAGGCCGATGATACTGTCACAGCCGCTGGCGTTGGTGAACTGCAGCTCCCCCTGAAAGGGCTCCCGGAAGGTGTAAGGCCCGAGAAACAGGGCCTGCCCGGGGCACAGCGTGGTGTCCAGAACGGCTTCGACAACCGGGGTTACGGTAAGGTCCAGCATCACTATACTATCACAGCCGTTGCTGGCGACATATACCTCCGTGTAGGCGCCCGGCGTATTCAATTCAATGCCGTTGAAAGGGTAGGCATCCCCCTCACAGATAGACTCATTCAGGAAGGTGGTGTCGGCGACGGTAAGCACCGTCAGGTCCAGGCAAATGATGCTATCGCAACCGCCGGCGCCGCCCCCTGAGAGCGTGTCGCAATACAAGCCGGTTTGGGTGTAATCGATGCCGTTCCAGAAATAAGACTCCCCCTCACAGACGCTGGCTTCCAGCGTATCACCAGGAATGTCCAGCACAGTGAGGTTTAAGTTGACGATGCTGTCACAACCAGGGGCGGCCATTAGCGTATCCGTGTAAGCACCTGACGCGTTATAGGTATTGCTCCCGACTACAATACTTTCCCCCTCACAAAGCACTACTGACAGGTTGGTTGCCAGAGTGGGGTTGGCAGTGAGCTGCAGTTGCACCATACTCTGGCAACCGGTAGGGCTGACGACGGCCAGGTCATACACTCCGCTCATGGTGAAAAATTGCCCGCCCAGAGTGAAGGCCTCGCCCTCGCAGATGGTGGCAATGAGTGTATCCGCAGGTTGCAGGACGTTTAAGTTGAGGAAAACGACACTGTCGCAGCCCACGGAGGACAACAGGATATCTGTGTAAGCGCCGGCAGCCGTATAAGTGGAACTGCCGACGGTAATACTTTCTCCAAAACAGAGGCTCACATTCAGGGCCGTATCCCGAACCGGCAGTACATTGAGGGCCAACTGCTGAATGGTGGCGGCATCTGTTCCGATGAGGGTATCGAGATACACGCCGCTGCTCGTCAGGGTATTCATATTGTAAAATACGGCGTCGCCCTGGCAGATCGTAGAGTCGATAAAGAGGGTGTCCGGCCCGATAGGTATCAGGACGCCAACCACGATGCTGTCGCAGCCGATTTGGCTGGGGAGCAGAACGTCAAAGTTTCCGGCACTGTCAACCGGAATGCCTCCCACCAGGAAAGGAAGTTCAGCGACGACTATCCCCAGGTTGGTGAGGCTCGGAGGGTGGACCATGAGAATGAGCTCGATGACGCTGTCACAGCCGTTCTCGTCTGTCAGAACAAACGGGTAATACCCCATTTGGCTTAACAACTGATTGTTAATCAGGTATGTGTCTCCGTAGCATATTTCTGCATTGATAATAGTGGGTGGATTGGGGCCAAGAACGGACAGGTTGAGTACAGTGGGTTGTGGACAGCCATCCGGGCCGATATCGTCGAAACTGTAGGCGCCGGAGGTATAAAAAGAATAGCCCCGGTAGTTAAACGGCAATGCTTCGGAGCAGACCTCTTCATCAATGAAAATTGGGGGCAGTGGGGTTACCTGAAGGGCCATGCAAACCGTTTCTCCGTCGCCGAGGCAGGGATCCCCCGGTGTAACGCATAAGTCATAAGTTCCTACGGTAAGGCCTGAGATGGCCACGTATTGATCCTGCCCGATAGATACGCCGTTCAATTCCCAGTTATAATAACCGGCTCCATCAACGCCGCTAACGTAATAAGTGTGCGCCCCCAGAGGGCAGACATCGGCCGGCCCGTCAATTACCGGGCTGCCTGTGATTCCCGGCGATATCGTATAACCAGATAAAACCTGGACTTCAAAATCACAAATATCACCGGCATTGCCGTCGATCACCAGATAGTAAATATTACCGGGTATCAGGCCTTGGCCGAAAAGTAGTGTTTCATAAAAAAAAGCCATGTCACAATTGGAAACCTGTGTGAAGTTGCTGCAATCTGGGGTACTGAATATTCCTGCCTGCAAACCATCCCAATTTTGACAATTAGAAGGCTGTATCCGCAGCGTAATGTCCGTGGAACCCGCGACAAACCCCACCCAGTTGATGCTGTGAAATTGAGGAGCACAGAACTGAGGCGGGGCATCCCAATTGGGAAACCATTGATTGGTACTATAGTAACCATCCAGGTCACAGATGATGCAGGCCTCCGAGCAAAAAGCGGCGGGCATGGGTTGCACATTATCCGGGCAAGCGGTAGGAGGTGATTGAGCCATTAGCGAGTAATCAGCCACGCAAAACAGGCATAGCAGATAGAGGTGTCTCATAAAAGGGTTTAGTTAGGCGTTTGAAAAGGAAAGTTTGTATTTATTAAGAGGGCCGAAGCGCATCCTACGCTGCTTACAAGATATAAAAAATTGGTAACTATTCAGCATCGTGGTGATTTGACCCCTCAAGCAAAATTTTGTAAGCCGCCCTTCCCCTTCCAAGGGGAATGAGAAGGGGTTCCAGCGGGAAAAAGTCTACAAAATTTTGCGTCAGGCGTATTTCAGACCCCATGCTGAATAGTAACAAAAATTGGTTTAAAGCGGTGTTGCTTATAGTTGGATATATTTTACATGACAATATAGCCATCACTCCAGGAAGACTATCCGTCTTATGCTGGACAGAAAGCTCCGGGGGCGTGTACGATGTACGAGCCAATGGCAGCCCGATGTACGAGGCTGTCCAGTGTTAGACGGGTAGCCCTCAGGAATACAGCCCTTCAGCGCAACGCTCCCGAAGCGGGATGCGTTAGATTAAATCTGTCCGGCTACTTCCATACGCTTTGCTCAACCAGTAAGAGAGGGCGCCCAGCCCCAGGTTGGCCAACCCCAGCAGGCTCTCCCTGGGGTGGTCGTACACCAAAAATACCATGATCCATAAGCTGATGCCCAGAAAGGCGAGCTGCACCCAGGGGTAGCCGGGGCTGGAATATCCGCTATGTCCATTCTTCCAGCGCATGACAAAGATACCCGCTACCGCCGCAGTGGTGAAAAGTTGTAGGACAAAACCGCTGTACAACAAGACCTGTTCGAAGTAACTGGTCGCGACCATAAAAATGCTGATGCCGGCCTGCAACCATACGGCCTTTACCGGAATGCCGTTGCGGTTGTCCTCCGCCATAAATCGCCAGATGCTGTAGTCGTTGGCCATTGCCCGAACCACCCGCGGCCCCACCCATACCATGGCGCTGATGCTGGAGATGAGGAACAAGGCGATGAAAAAACTGATTAGCCGCCCACCGGCCGGGCCGAACATGAGCTCGGCCACTACCTGCCCCACTTCTATCTTACCCCTGAGCTGGGGGATCGTCGCCTGCTTGAGAAAGGCCAACTGAAGTAAGACGTACAGGAGGCTCACAACCAGCGTGCCTCCAATGAGCGCCCGCGGCAGGTTGCGGGCTGGTTCCTCAATTTCTTCCACAATGTAAGCGGCGGCGTTCCAACCCGAAAATGCATAGATTACATATACCAGTGAAACGGCAAAAGCAGGCTTCGACAGGTCGGCCCGCCAGGTAGTACTAATATCCATTGCTCCGGATTCGGAGGGAAGAGTAAAACACGCGATGATAAAAAACAGGATCAACAGCAATTTCAGAGCGGTAAAGGTGTTCTGGAAATTACTGCTTTGACGGATGTTGACGGAATGCACCATAGAGATGAGCACAATGGCGCCTGTAGCTACCGTCTGGGCGGAGAAGGGCGCAAATTTTTCTATATAGGCGCCCATGGCCATCGCGGCCAGAGCAACCGATGCAGCAAAGCCCACCGTCAGCGAGACCCAGCCGGAAAGATAACCGATAAAAGGATGGTAGATACGGCTGAGGAAGTAGTATTCGCCGCCCGATCGAGGCAGCTTGGTGCCCAGCTCGGCGTAGCTGAAAGCTCCAAACAAGGACACCATGCCCCCGATCATCCATAACAGCATGATCGTCCAGGTGCTGCTCAGCCCCTGCAACTGAAGGCCCAGGCTGGTAAATACCCCGGTTCCTACCATATTGGCTACCACGATCGCCGCCGCGCTAACCCACCCTATTTTCCTGCCTCCAGCCTGCTGCATGAATGTTGCTTCAAAAGGCTAAAGTTATTAAAACTTGCCCTACATTGTCCAATTATGAGGCGGCCCTAACGAAACGATAACATGCCGAAGGGATTTGCCCACCAATTTTATCTATTTTTGCGGATCAAAATCCAATGAACAATGAAAAAGTTAACGCTTATTGCCTTTGTCCTCGTATTCATTGCCGCCTGCGGCGAGTCGTTTGAAGCTCAACACGAGCGGATGGTGAAAGAACACCAGGCCATGGAGGCCAAATACCAGGAACTCAAAGCCTACCACCAGCAACGCCTGCAGGAATACCTGCAGATGCGGCAGGCTCATGAAGACCTGGGGCGCGGACAGGAAGACTCCCTTCATACCGCCTACAACAAAATGCACGACGGCCTGCTGCTCAACCACGAGGCCTTTCTCAAACAGCACGAGGAGATGGCCGCCGCCCACGCCGCCCTGGAAGCCCAACACAGCCAGGAAGGCTACAGCGAAGAACAGATTCGCTTGGACCACGAGCAGATGAAACGGGACCATCAGCAACTCGAAACCGAGCACGGCTATATGAAGGATGAGTTCAACCAGATGCTGGATGAACAGCAGGGCATGATCGGGGAGCATTAGAGTGTGTTCAAATTTCAAACAGCTTCTCTCAATTAATATTTTCACCCCATGCGCCAACTACTCGAAACCGACCAGAAAGCCCTCGAGATCAACCTCGACCCGGAAATTTACGGCACCTTCGCCGAGATCGGCGCCGGGCAGGAGGTGGCTCGTTATTTCTTCCAGGTGGGAGCCGCCGCCGGCACCATTGCCAAGACCATGTCGGCTTACGACAAAACCTATTCCGACAAGATCTACGGCGAAGAGGTCAGCGGCCGCTACGTCTGTGAGGCGCGCCTGTACAAGATGCTCAACCACGAGTACGACCTGATGCGCTCCCGGCTATCCAACGAACGGCCGGACACCAACTTCTTCGTCTTTGCCGATACGGTGGCGGCGGTCAATTACCAGCGCACCATCAAAGGCAACGGATGGCTGGGCATCCGGTTTCAACTCAAGCCGGGCGGCGAGCCCAATGACCTGGTGCTGCACGTGCGCATGCTCGACAACGACAACCACCTCCAACAACAGGCCATCGGCATCCTGGGGGTCAACCTCATCTACGCCTGCTACCGTTACAACGATCAGCCGGAAGTGATGCTCCAGTCGCTGATGGATAGCCTGCACGGCAGGGTGAAGATCGACATGGTAAGGCTCACCGGCCCGGAATTCGAACAGCTCGACAACCGTTTGCTCAGCCTCTGGATCGTCAAAAACGGCCTGAGCGACGTGGCCGTCTTCGGCCCCGGCCGGCAGAATATGCACGCGTCGGAATTCCTGTACAAAAAGAACGTCATGTTGGTCCGCGGTAGTTTTCGTCCCGCCACTCTGGTCAACCTGGATATGATTCAGGCCAGCTTCCAGCAGTTTCGCAACGACCCGGAGGTGGACGCCCGCCGCCTGTACCTGCTCACCGAGATCACCCTCGACAACCTGCGCGCCAACGGCGAACTGGACGAACAGGACTTCCTCGACCGCGCCGAGCTGCTCAACACCCTGGGGCAAACGGTGGTCGTCTCTGACTGCCAGCAGTACCAGAAGATGATCGCTTACCTGGCCGACTACCGGGTGCAAAAGCTGGGTATCGTCTCCGGCGTCGGAGAACTGCTCGACCTGATCAATGACAAATACTATCAAAACCTGGACGGCCGACTGCTGGCCGCCTTCGGAGAGCTGTTTACCCGCAATGTGAAATTCTACGTTTACCCCGCCCTCCAGGAAGGCAGCGGCGAACTGATTACCGCACAGAACGTTCCTATTCCCGAAGGTGTGAAATTCCTCTACAAGCACCTGCTCGATAACCGGCAGATCGTGGATGTGGAAGGATTCAACCCCAATGTGCTGCATATTTTCTCCAAAGAAGTCCTCCACATGCTGCAGAATGGAGATAAGGGCTGGGAGAG
Organism: Lewinellaceae bacterium; assembly: GCA_020636095.1. Lineage (GTDB taxonomy): Bacteria > Bacteroidota > Bacteroidia > Chitinophagales > Saprospiraceae > JACJXW01. Next base: position 1,383,669 of record JACJYN010000003.1, on the reverse strand, counting down.
CCTGGTGCCGGTAGCGGTGGCCAACCTCATCAAGGAACGCTACCTGTTTGGTTATCCGGCGGAGCAAATGGAGTTTGATTATTAAACTAACCGAGGTGACGCCTTCACGCTGGCCACCGCTTGAAAAAAGGTGTCGCCTCCCCATAAGTAAATACCGATGAAGACAAAAAGAATTTCATTTTACATTATCCTGCTTGCTGTTTTCGGCTGCCAGCCTTCCGGCAACCAGGTGCAAGGCGCCAATGCCCAACAGGAGACAAGCGAAAAAACGCCCACTGCCTACGAAGCCAGCCTTCCAACCCTTGCCGACTCCGCCATCGCCCGCGGTTTCACCACTGATTACATCATGGGCCACTTTGACCCGGCCAAGCATCCGGATTTTACTTTGGTGGACACCCGCTACGCCGACCGCCAGGGGCTGTACCTGCGCAAAGATACCTACGAGGCTTTCCTCCGTATGTACGAGGCGGCAAAGAAAGATGGAGTCAGCCTGCTCATTCGCTCCGCCACCCGCAATTTCGACTACCAGAAGGGCATATGGGAAAGCAAGTGGGCCGGCGCCCTCGCCATCGAAAACGGCAAGGACGCCTCCAAAGCCTATCCCAACCCCCAAGAGCGGGCCCTGAAGATACTGGAGTACAGCTCCATGCCCGGAACTTCTCGCCACCATTGGGGCACTGATATGGACCTGAATGCTTTCACCAATGAATATTTCGAAAAAGGCGAAGGGTTGAAAATCTACGAGTGGATGACTACCCACGCTGCGGAGTACGGCTTCTGCCAGCCCTACAGCCCCAAAGGCGAGGCCCGGCCCTACGGATACAACGAGGAGAAATGGCATTGGTCGTACCTGCCTGTCGCCCAGCCACTCACCGCATTGGCAAAAGAAAAACTGAACGATGGAATGATAACCGGTTTCAAGGGAGCAGAGGTGGCTGAAGAGATCGGGGTGGTGGAAAAGTATGTGCTGGGGGTCAATAGCGATTGCCTTTCTCAATAGGCAGGCAGCCGGCCACACCAACCGATGAGGGTGCTCCCATTTCCGAGGACATCACCGTAACCAGGAAAATTAAGCTCTCTCACCTCCACCGCCAACTCCGGGCCCTGATCGGCCATCGACGGCGCCGCCACCTATAATGATGGCCTTTCTCTCTATGGGACTATTCGCAATGAAGGGCGCCTCTCCATTTTCAATGCAGGTTTGAAAGGTATGGATAACCCTTACTGGACTTTGGACGGTCAAATGGGGAAAGCGGAAAATTGGCGCCGAATGCCTGTTTGTCGCCCCAATCCGACTAACTCCCTGCCTGCCAGGCCGCCAAGGCTTGCCTGGCGGGTAGGCAGGCGTCAGTCGCTTCGCTCGTGTCCGACTTCGCACTTCCGACTTAAAATGGCTGTACGTCCAAAGTCCAGTACTAAGAGGATTATTTTGACATCTGGTAGGTAACCTTTCTCCATTCCATCATATAAAGGAACTGATTGTTGACCAACAAATAATCTATCCAATCATTACTTAAAAACACCTTCATGAAAATCAATTTCAGAAAAAAACCAGCCTCGTCATTGGCTCTGCTTCCTCTGCTAATGGCATTTTTTATTTTCAATTCGCTTCAGGCCTGGAGCCAATGCAACTACTGCAACGACCAGGGGAAATATGGAATTATACAAGTGGATTCAAAAGAGGATATGAGTTGTGTTGAAAAGGCATACAAGGCCTATTGCCCGAATGTGAAGTACCTGCTCGTCACCAACGAAACGGGACGCGTTATGGATGTCAAAGCAATGCCCACAGGGGGAGCAGCGAGCCGAACCGCTTCGATCAATGACCTGAAATCCCTGACCGAAAAGGAGTTGATGAATACTCCGGAACTATCCCGGATCAAAGCATTCCCCGGCAGTGGCGGTTGTACTCTTTACTCCGGAGATAATGCCCTGGCCCTTCGCCCGGAGCTGGCCCAACGCAGCGCTGCCAGAACCGCCGCCGCCCCGGACCCCCTGACGCTTTGCAGAAAGGATTGTGACAAAAGCATCAAATGGGCCTTCACGCCGGTTAGCGCAGAGAAGAACGCAGGATTTTACATCCAGCCTACCGACAAAAGTAATCAGGCCCTTTGCTGGAACGCAGAAGAAGGCCTTTCGCTCAGGACGCCAAGTATTAATGAGCTGGACGATTGCATGGTATGGCATGTGGCCATAGGGCAGATTGAAAAAGGAGAAGTCAGTGGCTACAGGATTGTGTCTAAGGCCGCTCCCAATTACGGGCTGGCAGTAGAAAAAACTTCCGGAGCCGTCACGGTAAAACCTTATCTGGAGGAGGCCGTTGCGGCCAAAGCCAGTATGAAAAACTACCAGGTTACAAAAGACTACGAGTCCATTTGGACTATGACGGACTGCAGCAAGCCACTGCCTCCCAAACACCAGCCCAAAGAGAAGAAAGCACAGGATTAATCCACTGCTTGCTTTTGTTGTAAATTTACCGTGCCGAAAGCTTTGAGGTTTCAAAAACCTCAAAGCTTTTTCCATCTCTATTCCGTATCTTCCCGCTTCAAAAACCGCCTTCCCGGTGAATTACACCGCAACTCTCCGGGAATCAAAAACCGATAGCATGAAGCGATGGATACTCCTCTCTGCCGCCGCGCTCCTGATGGGGCAGGCCTCCGCCCAACTCCTGCGGGCCCGCGTACACGAAGATTTCAGCATCACCGTAGAAGAAGTGGCTGGCCCGGCGCCGATAGAGCTGCGCGGGGGCAACAATTTCGATCAATTGCCCGGCTACCCCAAAGGGTACCCCGCCAGCCCCAACCTTAAGAACTTCCGGAACGTTGCCCTGGCCGATCTCAATGACGATGGTTTCGATGAAATCCTCTGGCCCGCCAATAACCAACTCTTTGCCTACACCAGGGATGGATTGTTATGGGAAAAAGGCCTTACTGCCGAGGCGATCTACCCGCCCGCTGTTGCTGACATCGATCAGGATGGTGAGGTAGAAATCGTCCAGGCCTGTTTCGGCGTGCAGGGCGCCCCATTGCTCTATGCTCTGGAAAAGGACGGCTCCGATGTGCCCGGCTGGCCGATAAGCCTGGACGGCAACCGCATCTTCTATTCTCCCGCCCTCTCCGACCTGGACGGTAACGGTTCGATGGAAGTGATCGTTTGCGCCCGCAGCGGCTCCATTGGCAGGGTCTACATCCTGAATGCCGATGGCAGCCCTTTCAGTGAAAACTGGCCGGTGGAACTGGACTCCGGCCCGGCCACTACGCCCTCCATTGGAGATTTAGATATGGATGGCGCTAAAGATATCGTCGTGCACTCCGGCAACGCCCGTTATGCTTTTAGCCTGGACGGCCAGCTGCTGGATGGCTTCCCGGTTGGCACCGGCCCGGAAACGGTGTACACCTACCAGTCGCCGGTGCTGGTTGACCTGGATGGTGATGGCTCTCTGGAAATCGTTGGCGTCGCTCACGGAGACGTTCCCGAATTCTTCGTCACCGACAACCAAGGCGACTATCTCCCCGGCTGGCCCAAACCGGCGGAAGTATGGACCTACAGTACGCCCACGGTGGTTGAACTGGACGGAGCGCCTGTCATTTTTATGTGCCGCCGCATCGGCGACGCCCCCGACGATATGCTCTACGCCTGGGATGCCGCAGGCAACCTCCGCGACGGCTTCCCGATCAACAAATCCGGGGGCAACGAAGGTATCATCAGCATTGCCGATGTAGATGGGGATAATGAGTTTGAAGTGGTTTTCGGCTCTGATCTATTCACCACCGACGGCCCTGGCTTTCTGCACGCCTATGAACTGGACGGCAGCGGTGAAGTAGCGGGCTTTCCCGTGCGCCCCCGGGGGGTCAACGCCATGAATGGCGCCGCCCTGAGCGATATCAATGGCGATGGCATGATGGACCTGATCGCTGTATCCTATACCCTTACGCTCGGTATGGGTATTGATTCCATCTACCTGAACGCCTATAGCCTCAACGTGCCCTACAGCCCCGAACGCGTGTTGTGGAGTACCTACAAGGGAAGTAATACCCGTGACGGCCGGCCCACTCCACAGCCGATCTCAAGTACGGTTACTTTAGATGAGAACCGGCTTCATTTGAAGGTTTCCCCCAACCCGGCGCTTCATCAAACCAGGCTGTCTTTTACATTGGATCAATCAATGATAGCCAGCATTCACCTCACTGATGCCCTGGGCAAGGACCATCAACTGTCGCTCGAACGCCAATGGCCCGCCGGAGCAAATCAAGCTACTCTGCCGTTGAACAATTTCCCCTCCGGCCTGTATTGGATAAGTGTGAAAAATAAAGAAAAAGTATTGGGGACAACGCCTGTTTTCATCCGGCGATAACTCCGGCAAATTCGAATAGATACACCGATACACTACAAACCATGGCACTCACCGAATCCAACATGCTCGAACTGGGGACCAAGGCCCCGGATTTCACCCTGCCCGACACCGTTTCCGGTAAAGACATCAGCCTTTCCGACATCCAATCGGACAGGGCCACGGTCATTATGTTTCTCTGCAACCACTGCCCCTACGTGATCCACGTCAACCCGGAGATCGTTCGGCTGGCCAGGGAATACCAGGAAAAGGGCGTCCGCTTCGCTGCTATCAGCTCCAATGATGCCAACAAATACCCGCAGGACGGGCCGCTGGAAATGAAAAAACATGCAGAGAAAGCAGGCTACCCCTTTCCCTATCTCTACGATGAGAGTCAGGACGCGGCCCGCGATTACGATGCTGCCTGTACGCCGGATTTCTACATCTTTGACGGAAGGCTGCGCCTCGCCTACCGGGGCCGCCTCGACGGCTCCCGCCCCGGCAGTGGCATCCCGCTAACCGGCAAGGACTTGCGAGCCGCCCTCAATGCCGTACTGGCCGGAGCGCCGGTAGCGGAGGAGCAGTATCCGAGCGCAGGGTGTGGTATTAAATGGAAAGGGAAATAGTCCTGTAAGGACGAAAGGCCATTGTCAGGGCTGTCAGGCCCTGGAATCGGGGTCATGCCTTTTAAAGCCCTGTAAAGACGATAGCCAATCGCGAAATTGCCCATTGCCCATTTCTGGCGGTAAACGATTTGAAACACTGCTGTGTTGATATTCTGGCGCATGTGAGGTGTGAGAGCATGTTTGGAGGCCAATCTTTGAGCTGCAAAGGCCACTTTTTTGATGACACTTCGTTGCTTTTCTTGACCGTACCTCAGGGTACGCTCTTCTGCCAAAGGCATGGCTTCGCCAAAAAAGACGCCTCGTTTCATCAAAAAACTGACTCTTTTCGCTTTCAAACCCGGCCTCCAAACATGCTCTAAGTATTTTCCTTATCTTTGTACAATAACCATCAAAGATGAAAACCATAACCATTGATTTACCGGATTCCATCGAACTGGACGAGCAAGAAGCCAAAATCTATCTGGTGTCCAGGTTATTTGAAGTAGGCATTTTGTCCCTTGCGCAGGCTGCCGAAATGGTAAAAATGAATAAGAAAGAATTCATGGAAGTAGTTGGAAACTATGGGGTTTCTTTATTCAACTATTCACCGGAAGAACTGATAAAGGACGTAGAAAATGTCAGAAGTCGTAATCGCTGATACGAGCTGCCTTATACTCCTTTACAAAATTGGTTGTTTAGATTTACTGAAATCCTTATTTTCAGAAGTGATGGAGGAATATGGTAATCCTCTCCCCGCATTCATTAAATCAAAAACGGTTTCAAACCAAATTTTACCTTTTATTATTAATGCCAGATTGGGCCAAGGCGAAGCCACGGCCATTCAATTGTCATCCGAAAATCCAGGGTGTTTGTTAATTATTGATGAGTTAAAGGGAAGAAAAGTCGCCGAATCGCTTGGAATAAGAATAACGGGAACCCTCGGTTTGCTGGTCGAGGCAAAATCAGAAGGGCATATAAAATCTGTTAAAGAGATTATTGCTAAAATCAAAACAACCAATTTTAGATTTAGCGAAGCTTTGGAAAATATGATCCTGGAACTTTCAAATGAGAAATAGCAAATTATGTTTCCAGAATATGATGTGATAGTAGTGGGCGCCGGCCACTCCGGCTGTGAAGCTGCTGTAGCCGCCGCCAATATGGGCTCCCGGGTGATGCTGGTGACGATGAACATGAACACCATCGCGCAGATGTCGTGCAACCCGGCCATGGGCGGGGTTGCCAAGGGGCAGATCGTGCGCGAGATCGACGCCCTGGGAGGGTATTCCGGTATCGTGACCGACCACACCATGGTGCAGTTCCGTATGCTCAACCGCTCCAAAGGGCCGGCCATGTGGAGCCCGCGCGCTCAGAGCGACCGCATGCTATTCGCCCGCAAGTGGCGCAATATGCTGGAAGCACATTCAAATATCGACTTCTGGCAGGAGATGGCCACGGGCATTGTAGTGAAAAATGGCGTGGTAAAAGGCGTGCGCACCGGCATGGGGATCGAAATTCCCGCCAAAGCGGTAGTGCTCACCAACGGCACCTTCCTCAACGGCATCATCCACATTGGCGAAAAGCAATTCGGAGGAGGGCGCGCCGGCGAGAAGGCATCCAAAGGCATCACCGAGCAGCTCGTCGAGCTGGGCTTCGAAGCCGGCCGCATGAAGACGGGCACGCCGCCCCGCGTCGATGGCCGTACGCTGGACTGGAGCGTTATGGAAGAACAGCCCGGCGATGAAGCCCCCAGCAAATTTTCCTACACGGATACCCCCAGCCTGCAAAAGCAGCTGCCCTGTCACATCGCCTATACCAGCCAGGAAGTGCACGATATACTGCGGACGGGCTTCGGCCGATCGCCCATGTTCAACGGACGTATTCAGGGGCTGGGGCCGCGCTACTGCCCCTCTATCGAAGACAAGATCGACCGCTTTGCCGATAAGGACCGCCACCAGTTGTTCGTCGAGCCGGAAGGCTGGGACACCTGCGAGATTTATGTCAACGGTTTCTCCTCTTCCCTTCCGGAAGATGTGCAATACAAAGCCCTGCGTAGGGTGCGGGGGTTCGAAAATATGAAAATGTTCCGCCCGGGTTACGCCATCGAGTACGACTTCTTCCCGCCGACCCAGCTGAAAACCTCTCTGGAAACGCATCTGGTGAAGAACCTCTTTTTCGCCGGGCAGATCAACGGCACCACCGGCTACGAGGAGGCGGGCTGCCAGGGCCTGATGGCGGGCATCAACGCCTATCTGGCAGTCAGAGACGAAGAGCCTTTCATCCTGAAGCGCTCCGAAGCCTACATCGGCGTGCTCATCGACGACCTGGTCAATAAGGGCACCAAGGAGCCCTACCGCATGTTTACCTCCCGCGCCGAGTACCGCATCCTGCTCCGCCAGGACAATGCCGACCTGCGCCTGACGCCTCTGGCCCAAAAACTGGGTATACGTGGCGCAGAAGAGCGCATGGTCCGGGTGGCCGCCAAGCAAGACGCCGCCAACGCCATCGAAAAGTTCTTCCGGGAGTACAGCGTGGAGCCGGGACAGATCAACGGCTATCTCGAAGCGCAAGGGTCCAGTTCCCTCACCCAGAAGGTCAAGCTACTGGGCATTCTGCTGCGACCCCATATCGACACGGCCGGCCTGCGGCAGGTGCTGCCCGCCCTCGACGAATTCCTGAGGGGATATGAAACCGAGTTCATCGATCTTGCCGAGATCAATATGAAATACGAAGGTTATATTGAACGCGAACAGGAGCGCGTCGACAAGATGAACCGCCTGGAGTCCGTTCGCCTCAGCGATACCTTTGACTACCAGGGGTTGTCTTCCCTCTCTAAAGAGGCCCGTGAGAAACTCTCTCAAATCAAGCCGCGCACGGTAGGGCAGGCCAGCCGCATCAGCGGCGTGTCACCGGCGGATATTTCGGTGCTGTTGGTACATATGGGGAGGTAGGCAAATGGTTTACGCGACCTCCTGAAGTTCCCCTCTCAGCCGCCGGTACAGCGCTTCATCGTGCAGAATATCGTACAGGTGGTCGTGGTATTCCGGGAAGTCGGGCAGGTTGTTGTGGCCGCCGCCTTCTATGGGGACGAGCTCGCCCCGGAGCGCCAGCCCGGCCAGCATCTGGCTCTGTCGGAAAGAGATGAGCCGGTCTTTGGTGCCGTGGAGGATAAACGTAGGGCATTCTACCTTTTTGATGAAAAAGTCGGTTCGAATCTTATAGCGCAGCAGCCATTTCAAGGGCAGGATGAAAGCATACTGCCGGATCTGGTATAGAAAGCTGTAGTAAGGCGAGTCGAGGATGAGCATCCGGGGTTTGTTCCAGGAGGCAATGCGGGCGGCGATGCCGCTGCCCAGAGAACGGCCATAGACAACGATCTGCTCTTCCGGGTACTGCGTGCTCAGCCATTTGTAGACGGTTTGTGCGTCGTTGTAAAGCGTTGTTTCCGTTCGTTTGCCCGAGCTCTTGCCAAACCCCCGATAGTCGATCATAAAGAAATCATAGCCCTTGCTGACGAAATCCTTGGCAAACTTGCCCCAGCCCTTGATGCTGCGGGAGTTGCCCTTCAGGTAAAAGACCACTCCCTTCGAATTGGGTACTTTGAAGTGCAGGCCGTTGATGTAACCGCCGTCTTCCATGTCAAAGTCTACCTCGTCAAACGGGAAAGGGTAGCGGTATTCAAAGGCTTTGGGCAGGATTTCCGGCCGAAAGAAGAAGTAGTGCTGTAAAAAATAAAAAATGAGGCAGATCAGCACGTAGCCTCCAACAATATACAGTAGTGTCTCTTGCCAGCCTTCCATAACCAGGGTATTCGTTTTCTTTTTCTTTCTGCTACACCCGCCCTAAAATACAGCTTTTTTTCAAACCTGGACAAACAACGCTATTGCCGCATGAATAACAAATGGCGCAGTAAGCCTCTGAAAAGGCTTAGCAATCCCTTCGCTATGCTGCGGCCTTACCAATCCAATGCCAAGCAAAAAGTGCAATTTGCTATACACACCGATTGCCCGGCCGATAGGGGAATGCTCGGAATTCGGAATTTCGCCCGCATCCGTCGTAGGCCGGGCTACGGCCCGCCGGAGAGCGAGGTAGGGCCCCCCTTCTTTCAGCCGGCTCCTCAGGTTTTAATAGGAACTGTTTTAGAAAAAGAATTTTAGTTACCTTTAGAACAATAGAGCAATAGCTTTGGAAATCAAAAGTACATGAAAAATGCCCTGCAATGGATTCAAGAGCGGCTTTTTCCCGCTCCTGAAGAAGAGGAACTGTTTCCGCCCATATCCAACCTGGAGCAGTTGCCTGAGCCATACCTTCGGCGTTTTGGCCTCAGCCCTGTCCAGGAACCGGAACAGGTGATCGGCAGGGGAGGAGAGGAAGGGGCATTGAAAATGATCGAAAAGGCATGGGAGCATTGGAAAGACTATCACACACCCCTGCTTCTGGAATCAGAGCCGGGAATAGGTATGACGTCTCTTCTCATTGCTGCCTTACCCTTTTTTGAACGCCCCCCCGCTTTAATAGAAGACAAAGAGCGGATCACTTCCCGGGAGGAGCTGTTACGGGTATTGGCTCCTGCTTTGGGCGTGGAACATACGGGAAGTTGGGAGGCTTTATTCCAGGTGCAGCTGGAAAAACCGCAGGTAGTGATCTTCGAAAATGCCGAGCGCCTCTTGCTGCGGCGGATTGGTGGCTACGATTTGCTCCGGGATTTCCTCCATTTCATCAATGCCACCAAATTACAGGTATTCTGGATCGTCACCATCAATGATTACAGCCTGTACTTCTTGAACCGGGCGATGAATTTTTCTGATAATTTTCAGGCCAAAAAGGTGGCGCACCTTTCCGATGAATGGATAAAGCAGATTATCCTCAATCGCAATGAAGGGTATCAGATGACATTTTTCAAACCCCACGAGCTAACGCGGCGGCATAAACGACACCTGGCCGGAATGGACCAGGCCAGCAGGCAGGAAAGCCTGAAAAAGAATTTCTTTGAACAGCTAATCCAATTTGCCGGAGGCAACATTTCCCGGGCAATTCTATTCTGGCTCAGCGCTGCTCAAGGGGTCAAAGGGGATACCGTTTTTCTCAAAGCGCCCCATATTACAAAACCTCGGGGGGTAAGGTTGGATGAACTCCTGGTCCTGGAAGCCGTTTTCCTGCACACGTCGCTCTCTTTTGAAGAGGTGGAGGCTGTTTTCAGGCATTCTTCCACCAATGGCCGCTTCCTCCTGGACCATCTGCTGGCCCGTGGATGGCTATACCCGCGCTGTCTGCGCTCCGGGGTACAGGAGTATCAGGTCAATTTCTGGTATTTGCATGAATTAAAGCAATTGCTGAAAAACGAACTCAACCGAAATTTCCTATGATCAAAAGGCCATTATACCGACTTTGGGCGGGGCTCGCCGGTTTACTGGCAGCGCCCACTTCTTTGCTGGCACAGGGTGAACCTTCGAACAACTGGGCCAATTTTGTCGAAAACCTGAAGAACTTCATTCCGGGCTCCATGGAAGACCCTTTCCTGGATAAGCTGAAGGACAATCCTGGCCTGTTGATTGAAGCCTTTATCGCTTTACCCATTGTAGGGGTGAGCGCCTATTTGATTACATGGGTGTTGAAATGGTTGGTCAATCAGGCGGCGGATCGCAGCAACCGGTACCGCGTACAGTGGTTGCGAGCCTACCCCATATTGAGGCTCATCACCTGGCTACTCGCCATTGGTTTCCTGCTGCGACTTCTGATGCGGGAACATTGGGGTATCTTGTTGCTGGGCATTCTCATTGTAGTCGGGTTTTCTGCCAAAGACGGCCTGAAAGACCTGCTCGGCGGCCTCTGGTTGACCATCGAACGCCCCTTCAGCGTTGGCGACCGGATCACGGTCGGCGGCCATTATGGCGAAGTAAAGGACATTGGCCTGCGCGCCACCATCATCAACACCCTGGATGATTCCATGGTCACTATCCCCAATTCCTATATTCTGGGCAATTCCGTTTCCAATGTCAATTCCGGCGAGAACAATTGTATGGTCGTTACTGAACTCTGGCTCCCTATAGATGTAGATGTCGCCATTGTCCGTAAAATCGCTTACGAAGCGGTCATCAGTTCTCCCTACCTCAACCTGGACAAACCGGTGGCCGTCCTGGTGACCGACCAATTCCGGGAGCGGATGGCCACCCTCATTAAAGTCAAAGCCTACGTGCTGGATACTCAGTATGAAAAACTTTTCGAAAGCGACGTGACCGAAGCTGCTAAGCAAGCCTTTTGCCGGGAGGGGGTGTATGAAATTGCTGGCCCGTCTTCGTGAAGCTTCGGCGGGTAAAATGTATGCAGCAGAAAAATATTATTTTCAACCAGGAGGCCCGGAATACGTGACTCCTGGTTGTCATCAAGTCTAATATAGGAAAAGAACCTTCAATATGAAAACGATACAAAATTTGTTGTTTTTCTTTTTGCTGGCGAGCCTGCCCACCTTCCTCTTCGCTCAGAAGGTGGACAATGAGCGGCTCAAAAATGTAGTAAAAACTTATAAGGCAGACCAACGAGGCCCTTATAAGGACATCCGCTGGTTTTGCAAGGATGGCACGGTCGTGCCCCCCAAGGAGCGCTGTCCGCAACCAGGAGGCGTGCAGCGGGCGCGGTACAAAGATGAAGCCATTGCTTTGGGTAAGGAATACCATTTGTACCTGGGCCAGATTCTATCCACCACGCCCCGGGAAGATTTCTGGGATGCCGACAATTACAACTCCCGGCTCAAGCAGTACCAGTTGGGGAAATACCTGCAGGGAGTAGACAATGGGTGGATTCTTCGCAAAGCTCAATACTACCGGGGCGCCTTTCAGGTGGAAGATGAGGAGAACTGGGGCAACGAGTTCTTCAAATGGTTGCTGGCCCAGGATCCGGTGGTGGAGCAACAGTTTTTTCTCGTCCGCCAAGCCGCTAAAGATATTCCCCACGAGGGAGATAACAACCGCGCCCAGCTGATCCGGTCTTTATCTAAAGAAATATCGGACGCGTATCCTGCTTTTCTGGACCTGCGCGTGAAAATACACGGACAACCGGAGGCCTCCGACATCCCGAAGGTGAAGAACTTTCGCAGCCAGCAGCGCAGTCAACTCAGCCCTGAGCTGCTGAAAAAGTTGGATGCGCTGATCCGGGAAATGGAGGTAGCTTATGAACCGGTGAACCTCAAGTCGTTGAACCAGCATGTGCAACATCTGCCCAAGGAGGCCCCCCTGAGAGGCCAGCTCAATGACTTCATCCAGGAATACCCGGGGCTGGGGGCTGGGGCCGGACGGGTTGCTGCCAGCTCTGCCGTCTTATGGAGGATCCGCGAACAGTTTCAGGAGGTGAAAGGCGGCCGCGCCCGCATGGCCCTGACGGATATCTCTATCGCGTTGGAAGAGATTCTCTTTAAAGAGGCTATCGCCTGGCAACCCAAAACCACCGCCGAGCTGCTGCAAAAAGTGAGTTACCTGAGCCAGAGCGCGGCCGGCGCCGGCTTCATCGAGCAGTGGGAATGGCAAAAGATTTCCGGAAAGATAATGACGCCCCCCAGCCAGGAGGCTTCTTTAAAAGAATTGAACCAGTACCTGGAGGCGGCCCGCCGGGTGGTGGAATGGGGCGCCGGAACGGCCCGCGCCGTATACGGGGATGTGATCAACCTCTATGGTGGTTTCGAACCCCTGGCCTATGGGTTTTCCGACGACCGGGTCCGTGGCTCTGTCTTATTGCCCCTGGGGCAAAGTGTGGGGCAGTTGGGGGATTTCCTTTCCCAACAAGCCGGGCTGTCCAACCAAGTAATGGACATCAGCAACCAAAGCGCCATAAGAGGCCTCAACCCAGGGTATGCTTTTGGCGAACTGGTGGTGCTGGATGAACTATCGGAAGAAGCCTCGGTAGATAAAAACAAGATTTATATCATCAACCATCCTCCCTCCGACCTGAAGCCGGTAGCGGGTATCGCCACGGTTTCGGAAGGCAATTTAGTGTCGCATGTACAACTGCTGGCGCGCAACCTGGGTATCCCGAATGCGGTAATATCCCCGCAAAACCTGGAGAGCCTGCGGGCCTTCGCCGGCCAAAAGGTATTCTATGCCGTCTCTCCTAAGGGAACGGTGATCATGAAACCGGAGCGCCGGATGACGGAGGAAGAAAAGCAGTTGTTTGCTGTTAGTACGAGGAGTGAAAACCGCATCAGCGTGCCGGCCGACAAGATCGAACTGGGGCAGCGGTCGGTTATCGACCTGCGCCAGGTCAAGTCTTCAGACTCGGGCAAATTGTGCGGCCCCAAAGCGGCCAACCTGGGGCAGTTGAAACGGATGTTTCCGGATAATGTGGTGGAAGGCCTGGTCATCCCCTTCGGTATCTTCCGAAGCCACCTCGACCAGCCGATGCCGGGTACAAATGTTTCTTACTGGGCATTCCTGAACAACGTTTTTCAGCAGGCCGCTGCCCAACGGGAGGAAGGGGCTACGGAAGAGGCGGTAGAAAAATTCCTGCTGCGGGAACTGGAAACGCTGCGCCTGGCCATTAAAGACATCCAGCTCCAGCCGGATTTCGTCGCCGAACTAAAGCAGTGCTTTATCGACATCTTTGGCGAAAAACTGGGCGGTGTGCCGGTCTTCCTGCGGAGTGACACCAATATGGAAGATCTCAAGGAGTTCACCGGCGCGGGATTGAATCTAACCCTTTTCAATGTAGTCGATGCGGAGAAAATCCTTCAGGGGATCAAAGATGTTTGGGCCTCGCCTTATACCGAACGCAGCTATAAATGGCGGCAGCGTTACCTGCTCAACCCGGAAAACGTCTTCCCTTCCATCCTGGTCATTCCCAGCGTGGATGTGGAGTACTCCGGCGTAATGATTACCAAAGGCGTTACCACCGGCGATGCCGATGACATCACTGTCGCCTTCAGCCGGGGCGCCGGCGGAGCAGTGGACGGGCAGGCGGCCGAATCCTATCTGCTGCACAAGGGAGGAGCGAATGAACTCCTGGCGCCCGCCCGGGAGCCCTTCTTCAACCGCCTGCCGACCAGCGGCGGCACCCAACGGCAGGTAGCTACGTTTCAGCAGCCTATTCTCAACTCCTCCAACCTGGATGCCCTGCGCACCCTGGCGGCGGAGGTCCGCAAAGTGCTGCCTACAGCTCCCGGCATCGAGACCAACGGCCCCTTCGATGTCGAACTGGGCTTTAAGGACAATAAAATCTGGCTCTTTCAGGTGCGCCCCTTCGTCGAGAATAAGCGGGCGGCTTCTTCGGCTTATCTGGAATCGATTACCCCGGAAATACCTGAGAACAAAATGATTTCTTTACAATAAGTACAAAAAGGTTAATCAAGACCCATCGATATGAAAATTTCGCCTGTTTCCATTCTCTTGCTGGCGGCTCTGTCCTGCCTGCCCTTTCCGTCGAAGACCTACCCGATCGACGGCTTCGATTTTTCCGGCATCCGCCGCCTGGTCCGGCTTCAGCTCATTCTCGAAGGGGAGATCAAAGATACCCCAATCATTCCCGGCGCACAGAAATCGATCAATGACATCCAACTCAATCTGCTGGATAGCCGGGGTGAAGGGCTGGATTCACTTCCCCAGCCGGATCCGGGCTTGCAACGGGCGCTCAACGGCCTGTTTCCCAGCTTGCACGAAAGCTATTCGGTTACCTTGCTCGATATCACGGAAGGCAAACCGGTTCGCTATGCGCAGCGCCAGCCCAACCGGGGTTTTCAGCCGGGCAGTGTGGGTAAACTGGCCGTGGTGGCCGGCTTGTTTTGCGAGTTGGAAAACCTCTATCCGGATTCTTTCGAGCTGCGCCAGGAGCTGTTGAAGACAAGAACGGTTCGGGCCGGCCCCTGGGCCATTTATGATGAACATACCGTTCCGTTTTTTGACCCGGAGACGAAAAAGTTCTTCAAGCGGCAGGTGCAGGAGAAGGACGTCTTTTCACTGTTTGAATGGGCAGACCACATGTTGTCCGTGAGCAACAATGGGGCCGCCGCGGTCGTGTGGCGGGAAGTGATCCTGATGCGCGTCTTTGGCGAGGCGTATCCGGAGCTGACGGAGGAGCAGGCGGAGGAATATTTCCGGACAACACCTAAGGGAGAGCTGTCCGAACTGGCTATTTCCGTGGTCAACGACCCGCTGCGGGATCTCGGTATTAGTGAGGATGAATGGCGGCTGGGCAAGATGTTCACCCGGGGAGCCTCCAATATCATTCCTCCCAAGGGCGGAAGCACGGGTTCTCCAGCCGGCCTGATGAAGTATATGATCGCTATGGAACGGGGCAAACTGATAGACCCGCAATCCAGCCTGGAGATCAAAAGGCTGATGTATATGACCGACCGCCGCATTCGGTATGCAGGTTCTTCGGCACTGACCGACGCGGCCGTTTATTTCAAATCCGGCAGCCTCTACAAATGCAGGCCGGAAGAAGGATACGAGTGTGGTAAGTACAAGGGCAATGTCGAAAACTATATGAACTCGGTGGCCATCATTGAACATCCGGACGGCCCCACCTACCTCGTGGCCCTCATGTCGAACGTTCTGAAAAAGAACTCCAACATCGACCACAATGCGCTGGCTTCGAGGATCGATAAGATCATCAGGAATTAAGGCTATCCGCACCAGCATTGGAGGCTACCAGTTTAGCGTTGGACACTCTTGGAAGACAATGGGTTTGAGCAGCCCGCCGTTGCTGCGAACTCCGAAATCCGAACTGCGAACTCGTTCAGCCCTGGAATGGTAGCCCGAAGGATGAAATTTGAACAAGCTCTAACCGGCTGAGCAGACAAACGGTCACAAATCCAACATTTGCCGGGCCTTTTCCGCCGCCGCCCGCACCTTTTCATTGGGGCTCTGCCGGTATTTATCCAACAAGCCGAGATATTGCCGGTTGCCCAGTTGTCCGATCAGGTAGAGGACGGCCAGTTTGACCCGGAAGTCCTTGCCGTTCAGTAAGAGTTCAAAGCATTGGAATTCAGTAGGAAGTTTGAGGTTGAGGCCGCGGATGGCCTCCTCGGAGATCGTCTCCAGCATGGCGGTCTCCACGATCGGAATCAGGATTTTTTTGAAGTCCATATCCAGGAGGTTGTCCAGAAACTCAATCGCACTGATGCGGAGATTGGGGTGTTTGCTTTGCACGCCTTTAAAGATGGGAATGATGTCTTCCGGCGGATATTTCAGGCCCACCAGGCGGAACATGCGTTCCAGGCTCCCGTCCAGCCGGCGTTCCAGAAGGGATATCAGGCTTTTCCGGGCTTTGTACGATTCACTTTGCGCTACCTCGGCCTCTGCGTTCCGGGCCTGAATGTAAAGCACGGAAAGGGTGTTTTGGTACAACCGGGCCTCTTCGAGGATTTGTTGCAGGAGGTCTTTCTTTTTGAATTTCAGATGGGGAAAACGATTCTTAAGCGTGTTCAGGGAACGCAGGGCTTCCAGGCGTACGACGAGGTCTTCGTAATCCAGTAAGGAAAAGAGAAACTGGACGCAAGACTGAGATTCGATGCCCTCCACAATAGGAGGGAGGTTGCGAATGACAACGACATCCCCGGGGCGGGCGGCGCCCAAAAACTGCTGCAGGTGTTCGATAATACCCAGGCCGTAATGCGCCAGAGCCGCCTGAGCAGCGTCCTTGTAAGCAGGATTGGAAAGAAATGCAATGAGCTGGCTGATAAACTCCAGGCTCAAAGTTTGCCCGGCGGATTGGATGGCCTGGCGCGCCACTTCCGGGTTTTCATCGGAAAGGAAGGCGGTAATGGTGGCGTGCAATGCGGGAATATTGGCCCGGCCGATCGCCTTCAGGAGCTGGATTTTGCTAAACTGCTCCTCCTTCACATCTTCAATATCCGGCAGATGCGCTAATTTTTGCCGGATTCTTTCTTCCAACTCAAATATTTTTTTTAGTTCCGGATTGTCTTTGGTTTCGGAGGCCAGGCTGATTAACGCGGCATAACTGATCCGATAGTCGTCGTCCTGCAAAAAACTGCGCATCAATTCCAACCGGTTTTCCGGCGAATGTTCGATCAAATAATTAAAAGCCGCCACTTTTACGGCCTGCTCCGTATCCTGAATTAAGGGAGCCACCTCCTCTACGATCGAGTGTTGCTTGTAGAAATACAGGTTGTGAATGGCTTCTGCCCGCACTGCTGCCGAGGGATGCCGGAGCAATCCCCGGACGGGCTGAAAGAACCGTTCGTCGCCCAATTCCTGCAGTTGCTTTAAAATGTAGATGATCTGCCGCTCTCCGCCATTGTTCAACACCTTTTTCAAGCCATTCACTACCGATTCATTGCCGATATCAAGCGCCTTCTTTTCCGGGCTGGGCTTCAGAATTTTTAGTTTAAATGACTGGATGTATTCCCGGCGGACCTGAAGGGCAAAGTACCCCCAACCCAGGAGCAACAGTACGATCAGGATGCTGATGAAGCGGGGCGACAAATCCATTCCCGACACCAGAAAGATGAGCATCAGACCGCTGAGCCCGGTTGCGGCGCTGTCGATAAAGACATCGATAAAAGTTTTGGTTTTGTTCTTGATGTCAATGGGGATGGGCAACCCCAGTAGTTCGATCGCCGCTTTGTTGATCGACTGTTTCAGGCTGCCGTCGGCGAGTTTTATTAAAACCGCAGCCCAAAGTTCCGGGAAGAACAATAGGGCAGTTGCGCCGATGAAGATGCCTGCCGGAAGCACGAATAAGGCATAACCCACTCCAAAAGTGCCGACTACGCGGCGCGTCAGGAACAACTGGATTCCCAGCGAAATGACGTTGAAATTGGAGAACCAGAAACCGAAAAAGGACGCCAGTTCATCGGGATCGGAGATAGCGGCGGCGGCGACGGCGCTAAACTGGTACTCCACCAGCTTGGCTACAATGACGCTGATGCCGACAATACCGGCGAGAAAAGTCAAATGCCTGGACTGCCGGATCAGCGCCAGCGGGTGGTCGGAAAACCCTTTTATCCGTTTTTGCCGCTGGAATGTGGTATGCTGTTGCTCCACGTAATTTTTCCAGATAAAGCGGGTGGCCGGCACAGATAGAGACAGCAAAAACGCCGCCAGAAAAGGAAGGTTCTCACTCCCGATCGAAGGCGCCAGCAGGCTGGTGAGGTATCCCCCAAATATACCTCCGGCGATGGCCCCGGCCCCGATGAAACCAAACAGCCGTTTCGCTTCGCGGGCGTTGAATACCAGATTGGCCAATATCCAGAATTGAGAAGCCGTCAGTACCCCGAAAATGGATACCCACAGGTAGAAAAAATAAAGGACACCTCCCTCCAGGACGTTGAGCCGGAGCAAAACACCCATGGCAATGAGAATGAAAATAGAGGATAGCAGGGTGCCGTTCATCATCCGGCCCATGGAGGAGCGCCGGAGCAGCCGGGAGTAAAGGGTAGAAATGACCGCGGCAAATATGGCGACCATGACAAAGGCGCGGGGCAGTTGCTCAACGCCCAATTCGGAAATGAACAACGCATTCACGGCGGGCTTGATGATCAGCAGGGTAGAGATCAGCAGAAAGATGTTGGCCTGCATGAGCAGAACCCGCATAGTTTCACCCTCCCGAATGTCAAACGCTCTACCTAGAAAAAAACGAATTGCCTCACGCACGGCAGCCATCCATATAATATTTGCTGCCCCAAATTAATACAAAAAGGACAAGGGTGGTAATCCTGGCGCCATTTCATCCGGGCCGTTGGGCGGTACTCACCGTAGTAGAGGCCGCCTTTTTCAATGCTTCTTCTACAGAAAGGACAAGTTGCCGGCAAATAGATTCTCCTTCTGCATCTTCGATCAGGGCGACCAGGATGTAGCGGCGATCCGGCCCCCATACCATAGCCGAATCCGAATGGTAGGTCCGCCAGGATCCGGATTTGCGGAAAACGCGGGCTTCAGGGGCGATCCGGTCGAGGGTGTTGACAAACTTGTGATGTAACGCCGGGCCTTCCATGATTTCCATCATCTGCTCAGAACGCTGGGGAGTTACCAGTTGCTTCATCGCCATCAGGTAGTAAAAACGGCATACCTGGGCGGCGGTCGCTGCGTGGCTCAGGCCCATCATCGGGTCAGGGTTTCGCGCGCCCTGGCTGGCGTATCGTTTACCGACCCAGAGGCCGCCGCCGTAGTCCTTATCGTAGAGTTTGTATTTGGGGTCGGTCAGCACACTTTCAATTTTTTTGTACCCCAGGCGGTCGATCATGCGGGTAGAAGCCTGATTGTCAGATTTGCTGATCATCAGGTGCAGGTCGCGCGATACCTCCTCCGTCTCGGCTAATTCACCTTTCTCCATAGCATCCATAGCGGATAAAAGAATGGCGATCTTGGGCAGGCTGGCTGCGTACATCATCTTGTTGCCGTTGATATGGGCAAATTTGACCCGGGAAGGGTCGCGCATGTCTACCAGCCCAATTGCCATTTTCTTCTGGCCGGCCAGCGATTTCCACTTGCTGTTCTTGTTGATTTCCTTGACCAGCGCGGCCTGAAGTGTCTTGTCGCTAAGGCTGCGGAGAGGTTGGACCGGGGGTTCAAAACTGGCGGGAGGCATGGCCTGCGACCGATACTGGGACAATAGGCTAAATCCCAAAAAGGCAATAATGACGGACGGGATGAGGATAAATAGTTTTTTTACCATACGTTTGAGTGGCTTTGATACAGGCGCTCACCAGGCGAAAACGCCAACCACAACGGACCGTACCTTCTGGCTGGCGTAGTGCATTTTTGTCATAAATACTACCCCGGCAGGTTTTGTCATTCAGAAAACCTGCCGGGGCAGTATGATTTATCGGTGCTCTGTGCGCAGTCGCGACAAGCACCGTACTACGACTGAAAGTAACGAAAAAGTCACTCAGAATATTGGCTTCATTTTGGAAACAGGCGCAAATACCCCCTTCTTACCAATCTCGAATCCCTTACCCCAACTTACCCCCTAATCCCACTCCCAGCTATCGCCAAAGCCGCCAAAGCGGAAGGTAATGACGCCGGTCGGGCTACTGAAGTCGCCGTCATTGAGGGTGGGCAGGCGGCTGATGCCATTCACCCAGCGGTAACCGGCGGTAAAACCCAGCTTGAACCAGCTGGTCAGGTTGACCTCGGCGCCCACTTCCGGGGTGAGCACGAAGATGCGGTCTCTGGGGGTGTCGAAATCCTGGTTCAGCAGTTGAGCATTACCCCAACCGACCTTGAGGCTGGAGTAGAGGTGCCCCATCTTGAATTGCTTGGGCGTGTAGCCGAACCACATGCCGCCGTGTTTGAACCGAATGTTGTAGTTGACGTCCTGCATCTCGCCGCCAACCTCCTGCTGTAGGGTCAGGTCGGGATAGTCGGTTCCCATCCCGTAACCACCGATGAAAAAATCATCGAGGACAAGCGCTCCGCCACCGCCGACATCGGCGCCGACTTCCCCATTGATGGAACTGATCTCTACTATCGGGCCGCCAAAGGCGCCAAAGGAAGTAAAGTCATCAAAAAGTGTTTCATGCTGGGCAGAAAGAGCCCCAGCCACCAGGCCGGATAGAATAAAAAAGAATGCCTTTTTCATATTCCTGAGTTATTTTGATTTTTCAGGGGAAAGGTGATTTGTAGCGGGCGCGCTATAAACTTTCCCCATACAGAAGATGTATTAACAAAGGAAATACCCCTATGGGGCGCGTTTGGAAGCTCCGGATTTATTTGGGATAGCTCAAAAATGCGTTCGTGTATCTAAAGATAATAATAACGAAAGCCTGACAAAATGGATTTTAAGACTGCTGTTATAGAGAGAAGCTTTGAAAAACCTGTAGTCGTTGACTTTTGGGCGGCCTGGTGCGGCCCTTGCCGGGTCCTCGGGCCTGTCATCGAGAAATTGGCCGCCGAACAGGCGGATAAGTGGGAACTGGTAAAGCTCGATACGGAGGAAGATTACGAAGTGGCGGAGCAATACAACATACGAAGCATTCCCAATGTGAAAATGTTTTACAAGGGGGAAGTCGTATCGGAGTTTGCAGGCGCCCTGCCGCGCACGGCTATCGAGCGCTGGCTGGAAGAAAACCTGCCCGACAACCGCAAAGAGAGCCTGTCTCACATCCTCAGCCGCCTCAATAGCGAAGGCGGCGTGTCTGAGCTGGAGGCTTTCGTAGCGCAGAACCCCGATGTAGCGGAAGCCCGCGTCGCCCTGGCCCGCGAGGTGGTTTACAACAACCCCGAGCGCGCCGCCGCTCTGGTGCAAACCATCCACCTGGGCGATAAGCTGGCCGATCGGGCCGAAGACTTGCGGACCCTCGCTGAACTCATGTCTATTACTACCGATGATTCTCCTGCCGGCCAACTGATCGGAGCGGCGCAGCAGGCATTGCGAAAAAAAGATAATGAAACCGCCATCAAAAACATTATAGAAGCCACCACGGCCGATAAGAGCTATGCCAGTGAACTGCCGCGCCGTGCCGCCGTCGCCCTGTTCCGCCTCTGGGGGCCGCAGGATGAGCTGACGAAGAATTACCGATGGCGGTTTGATATGGTGTTGTATTAGGGGGGGGCGGTGGTTCGGTGTTCGCAGGTTCGGGATAACGAATAGCGAAGGCCGAACCACCGAACGCCTACTTACTCCAACCCTACGTGCATCTTCTTTGGATATTTCACCGAATAACGGAAACCCAGCTTTTCAGTTTTCCCACTTTCTAGCTCCAGTTCCCAGCGCAGTTTTCCATTATCCTTATCCACCGTGGCCCCCTTGTGAGCGCCCAACTCCACTTCGATCTCTTCGGTGGTGGAAACGGGATACTGATCTTCGATGACAATACTGATGGGCCCCCGTTTACTATTGCGCACCTCGATCTCCCAGCCGATGGTTTGGGTCTTCTTGTTGCCGATAAATTGCTTGTCGGTAAACTGCTTCTCCTTCTCCCGGCTGATGACGATGCCTTCATCTATCCCCAGAGAGAAGGAAAGGGTATCACTGGCCACATTGACATTGAGCTGGCTTTTGCCCAGATAGGCGCCTTCAAAGAACAGGTTGGCCGGGCCGCTGAGCAGCCGGTACTGCTCCCAACCGGTGACGTTGGCGGTAAGGAAAGCGTGTGGGTTGAGCTTGGGAGCGGCGTAGTACTCGTAGGAGGCCGGCAGGGTTTCCTCGCCAATAGAAACGACGTACTGCTGCCCGTCGGAGGGGATGTCATAAGGCGTTTTGATCTGGAATTCGAACGTAGTAGCCTGGTCGTAGGCCTGCACTTGCGGGCCCTGGGCCGGGATGGCACGAGAGGTGAGCGTTCCGGCATCCATTTCGTCCTCTATTTCCAAATCCATCTTTTGCATTTCACTTCTGCCGGCCACAGCTGCAATCAGGTATTCCCGCAACCACCAGGTGTTCAACACCGGGCGCTGGGCGGTGCTCATGGGTTTGCCGGTGGAAAGGGTGAGTCGTACATTTGTCCAGTCTTCGCCGCTTTGTTGATAGGCCTGGGCTTTATAACCCAATTCTACCGGTTGGCCCACGCTTTTTACCCTCAAGTCATAGAGTGGCGACCAGCCCGCCTGGCTCACCAGGTAGCTGATGCTGAAATCGGCCCGTACAGCGCCGGGGGCGTCCACCGCCACCAGTACTTCGCTGACCGAGCGGGCCTGCCCGGCGGCATTGAGCTGCTGCAGTTGCAGGGCCAGCCGGTTGATGCTGTCTTGTAGCGTTTCCTTGCGCTGGGCAATTTCCAGTTGTTCGAGCTTGATCTCCCGGAGCCGCTGGCGGAAGTACTCGGCTGTGGCCTTGAGCCCGTCGATGGGCACTCCGGTTTGTTGCCCCCCGATCTGCTTGTTGGCCAGCAGCAGGGCTTCCTCTTCCTGGAATACCTGCCCTAAGGCATTCTCCCGTTTGAATTGCTGTTCGAATTGCTTTTTGCGCCCTTCCAGCGCCTCGATCTCCCGGGTGGGTTTGGGCTCAGTGAGGTAATTCAGCTGATGGGAAACGGACAGTATGGTGAAGTCCCCCGTCGCGGTAAATTGAAGGCTCTGGGGATTGAGGTTGGGCGACAGGCCGCTGAATTTTAGGACGCTGCGGCCGGCGGAGATACTCACCTTGCCTTCCCGGCGCACCTCCGCCCCCTGTCGGAAAACAGTAACTTCTTTGATGGTGGAAGGGGTGTCTTGCGTGCCTTCCTCCGCCCTGGTTACAACAGGCAGGAGTAGCAAGAGGGCAAAAAGCAGCAGGGTAGTAATCTTAAAGTTTTTCATCGGTGTTTTTTCTACAAGATGAGTCCAGAAAAGAAAATGCATAAACAGAGGCAAAAAAAAATTCCCCGTGGGAAATAGCGGGGGAGTTACTTCACCACTAAATGCGGCACTTTTCCCACATCCCAATCAATCACCAGCCCCTGGGCTAGCTGGCGGGCCACCTCTGCTCCATACAGGTGTTCACACAAATAGAGCGCCGCGTCAAAGGATTTGGCGCCTCCGGCGGAGGTGATGAATTTGCCTTCGTGGATAAACAGTACGCTGTCGCGGACATCCAGATGGGGAAACATTTCCCGCATCTTTTCCACATCCGAGGGGAAGGTGGTGCACACAACCCCGTCGAGTAGCCCGGCCTTGGCGAGCACAAAGGCGCCATCGCAGTGGGAGGTGACAAAGGTGGCCTGCGCGGCTGCGCGGCGAACGAAATCGAGCATCCGGCCGTCCTCCAGGTCGGTGTCCAGGTGGTGCTCGGCGCTGGGCACCACGAGGATGTCGATAGGCGGCAGGCTGTCGGCCAGATAGTTGTAATCGGGCAGCAGGCGGATGCCTTCGAAGGTCGTTACCGGCTTCAAGGTGTTGGCCACCATAAAGACATTCATGGCTTTGATGCCTTCCCGGAAAATAGTGTGCTGAAAAATGTCGAAGGGAGCGGTAAGCTCGGTATTGTAAACGCCGTCCATGATGAGAAATGCGACATTGTAACGAGTGCTGTCCAGCGGGCGGCGGTTGGGAGTGAAATCGGCGGCAGGCGGTTCCGGGGTTTGTCGGGGAGAACAAGCCGCCATGATTAAAGAGGCAAAAAAGATAATGGTGATCCTCATGTTTTTTGGTGTGAAATTACGAATTGCCGGCAACCAAATATACGGATATTGAGATGCGGCATGGTTTGGCTTTTTATCGTTTGCTCCAACTGCTCAAGCAAAAGCGCTAACCAATAAAAAGAAAGGCGGGTAGCTGGTAGAGCGCACATGCAAAGTAGAAAAGCCTTAATTTAGTGGCTATGATCCTACTTGGGCTACCTTGGCATATTACGCTGATCTCGCAGTCTGTCTTTCGCACAAAATCATGCGTGCGTCGGCACCAACAGGCTATGTGGGGTGTATTCTTTGTACTTCTCCCTTTCGCTGGGTACTGCCAACCGAGTTTTAATAACCCTATAGTACTCAATGAGGACAATGGCCTGCCTTCCAATTATGTCTCCTCCGCCGTACCTGATGAGCAAGGCTTCATCTGGCTGGGTACTGCCAACGGGCTGGTTCGCTTCGATGGTTCGGAAGTAAAAATATTCCAGAAAACAGAAGGTGATTCAGCCTCCCTGGCGGATAATATGGTCAATAATCTGTTATTCGACAGTGAAGGGCAGCTTTGGATCGGAACGGATGCCGGGGTTAGTGTAATGGATACCAAACAGGGCTCCTTCCGCAATTTTGACGGCCTGACAGTTGACGGTTTGCCAGCCGGCCGGATCAATGTCCTTTTTGAGGACAGCCACGGCTATCTTTGGATGGGATCCGGGCCGGGAGGTTTATGCCGATACAGCCATTGCATTGATCAATTTGAAACCTTCCGGCTACACGGCGGAGAAGGCGCCAACGAGGTGGATGTCGTTCGTATCAATACGGTGCTGGACATCCAGCCCGGCCTGGAAGGCGATTCCGTTCTCTGGCTGGCCACCCTGGGAGGGCTGGTGCGCTTCAATACCGAGGCCCAACAACAACGGGCCTATGCTTTTTCTTCCCCTGAAGCCGAATGGCAGCATGGGTTCAACTCGATGCGCAAAGTGTGTGTGCACCCCAATGGAAAAATTTACATCGGGGGCTGGGGAGGCGCCGGAGTATTTGACCCGGCCACGAAGCAGTTTCAGCACCTGGATTTTCCGGGAACGGACGGCCACCGTTCCATCGCCCGGCGAGCGGTACTATCGCTATTGCCGGTGGGGCCTTCTGAGCTGTGGATCACATACAATAGAGGATTGGTGGTTCTGGGCCTGGATGAATTGGCGCCCCGGCAGATATATTACAATCAGAGAGAAGAGGAGATCACCTACGGCGTTAGCCGGATCGATGGACAAGGACGGATGTGGGCCCCTACCGAATGGGGCTTTTTCTTGTTCAACCCCCTTCGCAATCAGGGGGAGCTCCGGGAGTTTCCCGTCCCGGACGACGAGCTCTACTATATTACAAATGGAGTCGAGGAAAGTAAGGACGGGCGGTTTCTGTACCTGGCCGTCATTCAAGGTGAAGGCCTGTATATCCTGGACCGGCACACCGGCCAATGGAGTATTGTCCGGGCGGCTCCATCTTTTTATGACAGCCAGGGGGGCTTTCCCGCCCAAAAGATACATCGCCTCAAAAATGGACGCATCCTGTTGGTTGGAACCAATGAGTTTTTTTACTTTCTCGAAGAAGAGCGGCGCCTGGAGCACATTCCCCTGCCTTTTCCCGATAAAGCTCCTTTTTTCCGCTCACTGGTGGAAGGGGAGGAGGGGGTGGTGTGGGCCGGCAGCCGACGCCGGGGGCTTTTCCGGGTGAACCTGGCAGAGGGTACGGTTCGACATTTTGAGCGAGAATTGCAGGAAGCCGGCGACGCCAATCGCAGCACCTGGATCGAAAACCTTTTCCGGGATAGCCAGGGCAATATTTGGATCAGGACAGCCTCCGGCTTTAGCGTGTTTCTGTCGGCAGAAGATGAGATCATCAACTTCCCAACGGCCGGAGCGGATGGGAGCAAACAATCGCAGAGTTTTGCCAATGTGGGGGGCTTTGCCGAAGACAATCATGGCAGGCTTTGGGTAGCCGGTGGTACGGAAGGCCTGGGCGTCGTCAACCTGGATAGGCCGGAAAAGGGCATCGTCCGGAAATATACTTCGAAAGAAGGGCTGAAATGCGAGCAAGTGCAGAATGTGATCTGTGACAAAAGCGGAATGCTTTGGCTCAATAGTGGGCGGGGGTTGGTTCGGTTCAATCCGGCCACCCTGGAAAGTGAACTGTTCGGACCAGGTTATGGCATTCCGGTAAAGAACGCCAATTCGTTTTCCCTATTGGCAAGCGGTGAACTCACCATCGGTACGAGGAAAGGAATCTACTTTTTTCACCCGGACAGCTTGCGCGCCAACCCGGAGCACCCCGTACCCTATCTCACCTCCTTTAAGGTGTTTGACGAAGAAAAATCCCTGCCTACAGAGCGCGAAATGCGCCTGAGCTACCGGCAGAACTTTTTTTCTTTTGAATTTTCCGCCATCAGTTACAATCTTCCCGAACAAAACACTTTTGCGTATCAATTGGTAGGGGTAGACCCCGATTGGGTGTTTGCCGGCAAGCGGCGGTTTGCTTCCTATACGAATATTCCAGGCGGCCGCTACCAGTTTCGCGTAAAAGCCGCCAACAATGAAGGGGTCTGGAATGAGCAGGCCTATATGCTCGATATATTCATTACCACGCCTTGGTGGCGGTCCTGGTGGTTCTGGCTATCTCTCGGCTTGTTCTTACTGCTGGATACGGTTTTTTTTGTCCGCTGGCGCATTGCCCAGGTCCGCAAAAAAGAGGCCATGAAGGCCGATTTCGACCGCAGACTGGCCAATGTGGAGCTCAATGCTCTGAGGGCCCAGATGAATCCTCACTTCATCTTCAACTGCCTCAACTCCATCGACTATTACATACTGAAGAACGATACGGATAAAGCCTCGGATTACCTCAACCGCTTCTCTCGCCTTATCCGGCTCATTTTGCAAAACTCCCGCTCGGAATACATCAACCTGAAAGATGAACTGGAGTTGCTTAAATTGTATATTGAAATGGAGAGCCTGCGGTTTGAGCAACAGTTCGACTATGCCGTCAAAATTGGGCGGGGCCTTAACCTCGAAGACATAGAAATACCCCCCATGCTCCTGCAGCCCTACGTAGAGAACGCGATATGGCACGGCCTGGTGCACAAGGACGGCAGAGGGCGCTTAGACCTGGCGATTACCCGGCAAAACGGTTTTTTGTACTGCGTGATCGAAGACAACGGCATCGGAAGGGAAGAGGCCCTGCGGCTCCGGTCGAAAACCGCCACCCGCCGAAAGTCTATGGGCATGGCCATTACCAAAGACCGGATCAATATGATCAACCGGCTTTACAAAGTCGATACGTCCGTTGAAGTTATTGATCTCAAAGATGATAAGGGACAGGCCAGGGGCACGAGGGTGGAGGTGAGGATTCCTTTATAAAATAAAAAACCCAACACTATGATCAAGGCCATAATTATAGATGATGAACGGCACAGTGTGGAAACGCTGAAGCTCAAACTGGAAAAGCATTGCCCGGATGTGGAAGTAGCCGCTTCGTTTACGGATTCGGAAAAAGCCCTGGCTCATTTACGGGGAAATCCACCGGACCTTTTATTTTTGGATATTGAAATGCCGCGGCTCAATGGGTTTGAGTTGCTGGAAGGCCTGGGTGAAGTGCCCTTTGATGTGATCTTCACCACGGCTTATGACGAGTTCGGCATCCGCGCCATCAAGTTCAGTGCACTGGATTACTTGCTCAAACCCATACAGGCCGGGGAGTTGAGGTCAGCTGTAGAACGGCATTCCCAAAAATCGAGGCACAACCTTTCCAACTCACAGCTGGAGGTGTTGTTCAGTAATATAAAAGAGGAGCAGCGGGGGCGGCCCGGAAAAATTGCCCTGGCCACTAAAGAGAGCATTGAGTTTGTCTTCCCGGATGAGATCGTGGCCTGTTCTTCCGATAGCAACTATACCATGATCTATATGAAGGATGGAAGAAAGAAACTGATCTCAAGAACGCTGAAAGATTTTGAGGAATTGTTGAGTGAATTTGGTTTCTATCGCACCCATCATTCCCATCTGGTGAACCTCAACCACGTGCGCGAGTTTGTGCGGGCCGACGGTGGTTATCTGGTAATGGCCAACAAGATGACCTTGCCGGTATCCCGCAGCCGCCGAGAAGAATTGTTGAGGCAGTTTTAGTGATCGATTTGGCTTTCGAAAAGCCGCCTGCCTGCCCGTGAGGCCACGGCCGAGCAGGTATGGCGGCAAAAGAGCCCATTTTATATCCTGTTATTTAGTGCGCGAGGCACTAGGCTGCCTTTGCCCCCAGGGGCGGGCCTGCCCTTTACTCAGCGTGGCCTTCAGCGTTCCCACCCATTTTTTTTTGTTGGAATAGTTACTTTAAACGGGTTTCCTGTCCTCAAGTGGGGCCTCTGTTTTAGCAGGCCATGCCTATGAACCTTATTTAATCAGGTCCAATATGTCACATGAAACAATAATGATCATCGGGTTTCTGCTGGCTGCTTACTCCGTTGTCGGCAATGATGTTATTCAAACCCTGGGTACTTTTTTGGCTTCAAACAGCCGTCGGCCCTGGTGGGCATTGTGGCTCTTCGCAGGCCTTATCCTTTCAGTTGTTATGCTCTATGGTTGGTGGGCGCATAACGGAGATGTCAGTTATGGCCGTTTAGCCAATATTCCTTTGCCGGGCCAATTGTCGTGGTGGCACATATTACCTCCTTTGGTACTGTTGGCCGTTACCTCTTACGGTGTGCCGGTCAGCACCACTTTTATGGTCCTGAGTGTTTTTTCCTCCCGGCAGGTGATTGGTGAGATGGTGCTGAAATCGGTTTTGGGTTATGGCGTGGCTTTTATCGTTGCCATGGCCATATACTGGGCGATTGCCCGGCGTTTTGAAAATCGGAACCATCCGGAATACGAAAATATTAATCCTAATTTTTGGATGGCGGCCCAATGGTGTGCCACCGGTTTTTTATGGTCGCAATGGCTAATCCAGGATTTTGCAAACATCTTCGTCTATTTACCCCGACAACTGAGCCTGGCGCAAATTCTGGGGGCTTTGGGTTTTTTGTTGATACTTTTGGCAGTTATATTCAGGATGCGAGGCGGTAAGATACAGGAGATTGTGGAGAATAAAGCGAATACCGAAAACTTGCGTTCTGCCACTTTGATCGATTTGACTTATGGTGTTGTGCTTTATTTCTTTACCGCAATCAACCCCATACCTATGAGTACAACCTGGACTTTTGTGGGCATCCTTGCAGGCCGTGAATATGCCATCTCCCTTTTGCTGAAGAACCGTAAGATAAGCCAAACCCATAATATGGTTTTTGGAGACCTGGCACGGGTCAATTTAGGATTGGCCATCAGTATTGTTCTGGCCTTCATTATTCGAAGCCTGGGCTAATGTGTTTTTGGAAAAAACAAAAATAACTGTTGGCCAGGCGAAGTGTCCGCTGTCTTGAGAGCATGTTTGAAGGCCCGGGCGATACTAATATAGTGCTTCCGTTTACTCAACAAGCCTGCCGGCCAATCATCTCTGCTTGCCGGCTGCCACGAAAAGCAATACTATTGTCCTGAGAAAATTGCCGGCCCACTGCCGGCAGGAAATCACCCGACGTTTTTTAAACTCAATTCAATCATTAAAACCATGATGAAAACGATGAAAGTATTGTGGATCACCCTGGCGCTCGCCCTGCTGTCGGCCTGCCAGGTTAAAAAAAAGGAGACAGTAAGCCGAGACATCACCAAGGCCGTACCGTTGATGTGCGCCCCCAAAGCAGTCGACGCCCTGGCGTATAGCGATCAGCCAGCACCTGTATTTTCGGGCCTGGGTAATTATGACTTTCCCATCACAACAAAATCTCAGGAGGCACAGCAGTTTTTCCTGCAGGGCTTTAAACTCGCCAATTCTTTTAACCACGCCGAAGCAGCCCGTTCCTTCATCTACGCCACCCGGCTGGATCCCGAATGCGCTATGTGCCACTGGGGGCTGGCCTACGTGCTGGGGCCGAACTACAACGCGGGCATGGACCCGTCAACGGTAGAGATCGCCAACGAAGCTGTTGCCAAAGCTCAACAGTACCTGGGAAAGGCCACTGAGCGCGAGAAAGCCTTGATCCGGGCCATTGCCCGGCGCTACCCCCCTGAACCGGTGGAAGACCGCTCCGAATACGATGCCGCTTATGTCGAGGCGATGCGACAGGCCCACCGGCAGTTCCCGGATGACGACCATATCACCGCCATGCTGGCCGAGGCGATCATGGACGCCCACCCCTGGGATTTGTGGTCCTTTGAGGGCGCACAGCGCCCCTGGACGCAGGAAATACTGGATTTGCTGGAAGGTATCCTGAAACGCAACCCCAACCACATCGCCGCCATTCACCTGTATATTCATGCCACCGAAGCTTCCCAGACGCCGGAACTGGCCAAAGCCCACGCCGCGCGCCTGCCCGGGCTGGCGCCGGGGGCTGGCCATCTGGTGCACATGCCGTCCCATACCTACATCCGGACGGGAGATTATCACCTGGGGTCATTGGTCAACGAGGCCGCAGTGGCGGTAGATAGCGTGTACGTGAGCGCCTGCCATGCCGCCGGCGCCTACCCGCTGGCCTATTACCCCCATAACTTTCACTTCCTGGCAGCCTGCGCTGCTTTTGAAGGGCATAGCCAACTTTCCCTGGAGGCGGCCAGGCGTATGGTGGCCAAGCTGGACACCGATGCTATGCGGCAGCCTGGTATGGAGACCATTCAGCACTACTGGTCCATTCCTTTCTACCTATATGTGAAGTTTGGAAAGTGGGACTCAGCATTGACCGAGCCCCGGCCGGCCAACGATTTAATTTACCCCACGGCCATCTGGCATTATTCCCGGGGTATGGCCTTTGCTGCAAAAGGACAACTTCGTGAGGCTCACGATGAACTTCAGAAACTGCAGCTGGCAGCGGCTGAACCTGGCCTGGAGGGCGTTACTATTTGGGACATCAACTCTGTGTCCAGCCTGTTGCAGATTGCCGATAAAGTACTCGGTGCAGAGATTGCCGATGCTGAAGGTAAACCGGAAACCGCGATACGGTTGTTAAACGAAGCCATTCAACTGGAGGACGGACTCAATTACAATGAGCCGCCCGACTGGTTCTTCTCCGTCCGCCATCACCTGGGGCCTATCCTTCTGGCGCAAAAGCGCTATGCCGAAGCCGAATTGATCTACAAACGGGACCTGGAGATCTTTAGAGAAAATGGATATGCCCTCCAGGGTTTGTATGAAAGCCTGATGGCCCAGGGCAAGAAAGAAGAAGCGAGGGAAGTGAAAAAACGCTTCGACGAAGCCTGGCAGTGGGCAGATGTAAGCTTAGATGCCTCAAAAGTAGTAAGTTAGCGTGCTTGACTAAAGTCAATCCCTCCTAATGATAAAAGTCATTAAGAAGATCTGATGCCCTCCCTAATTTTGGGGTATTGCAATTGGATGATGAGAAGTTCGTATCCCTGCAAAAGGTAGTTCCGAAAAAGTCTTTTTTCATTTTCCGGTTCTACAGTTCTCAACTTTATCTTAAATGAGTTTCATGCTTTACTAATAAAAGGCCATGCCTTTATCCGGAAAATTTAGTGTTATCGGTTTTAGATGAGCCCTTCTGTGTGAAGGGCTTTTTTTTGTGTATCAGTGGGGCAGTGTATAATTGGGGCGGTGTATCGGTATATCAGTGGGGCAGTGTATCAGAAAGCAGGAGGAGACACCAACACTGATACACTACAACACTGCCCCCCCCTTAAGCATGCATATTCTCCAGCCGATCCCTATCGATGATATGGATGGCGCCGTCAACGATCTCGATATAGCCATCCTCTTTGAATTCGGTGAGCATGCGGATGACGCTTTCCTTGGCGGTGCCGACCAGGCGGGCCAGGTCATCGCGCAGGATATTGATGCTGCCGTCTTCCTGTTTTTGGCTCAATAGCAGGATGGCGTCGGCCACCCGCCGTCGGACGGAGTTGTAGGCGAGGTGGAGCAACTGCTCTTCCTTTTCCATGACGTTATCGGCCAGCATTTTGATCAGTTGAGAGGCCACGTCGCGGTTGGCGAGCAGCAGCTTGTTGAAGTCCTCCTTGGGAATGAGGCTCACCTCGGTATCTTCCATGGCGGCGGCCGATTCGGTATATTTTTCGTCCTTGATCAGGTCGAGGTAGCCGAAGAAATCACCGGGCTTACAAATTTGAATGATGTAGTCTTTACCGTCTTCGTTAGTTTTGTAGACTTTCACCTTACCTTTTTTGACGAAGTAGAGGTAGCGGGGGAACTCGCCTTCCTCGAAGATGTGTTCCCGTCGTTTGACGTTTTTGGTTTTGCGTTCTTCGGAGAGTTTGCGCAGTTCTTCGTAGCCTTTAGCTTCGTTGATGAAGGCCGTCAGCCCCTGTTCGGTTTTGTCAAACTGCTTACGCAATTGTTCGCTTTTGCGAAGGCGGGTTTCGATCACCTCGAGCAGTTCGTCTTTATAAAAAGGCTTGGTGATGTAATCGTCGGCGCCGAGGTTCATGCCGCGGCGGAAGTCGCTTTTTTCAGCTTTTGCCGTAAGGAAGATAAAAGGCACATTGGCCGTGCTACTCTTCTTACTGAGGATGTTGAGCACACCGAAGCCGTCGAGGTGAGGCATCATGACATCGCAAAGAATGAGGTCAGGCGGGTCGGTCAGGGCTATTTCTACACCTACTTTGCCGTCTTCTGCGGTGAGGACATCATAACCGGACAATTCCAGAATCTCTTCCAGGTTTTCCCTGACCTCGCCGTTATCTTCTATCACTAAGATTTTCTTCATTTTGTGCTTGGTTGTACTTGGTGTTGTAAACAGTAAGCAGAGGTTACCCCCGGCATCCAGCTACAAATATAATACGAAAGAGCGATTATTGCTTAGTCTGATGTTCGTCTTCAACCGGAGCGGCTTGTTGTTGAAGGGGTAAAGTGACGTAGAAGGCGCTGCCTTCACCCAGGCGGCTTTCAAATCGGATCGTTCCGTTCATCAGGTCTACATAGCGTTTGACGATGTTCAGCCCCAGTCCGGTTCCCTGAATATTTTCTACATTATGGGCGCGAAAAAAGCGGGTGAAAAGGTGTTGCTGTTCTTCTTCCGGGATGCCAATGCCCTGGTCGATGATGGCGATGTGCAGGTTATTGCCGATCACTTCCATACGACACACGACGGGCTTGTTGTCCTCCGAATATTTGATGGCGTTGGAGAACAAATTGAACAGGATATTTTTGAGCATTTTTTTATCCAGAAATAATTTGACCCCTTTCATTCGGCCCTCTTTTTCAATATGCTGGCCAGGGCGGAGCAGGCCCTGAATTTCTCCGATGGCTTCGTCACAGAACTGATTCAGCTCCATCCAGGCCGGTTCGGCCTCGAAGTGGCCTTCCTCCAGGCGGCTTAGGGACAGGAAGTCGTTGAGGATGCCGGTCAGGTTGGCCACCGAAGATTTAATGCGGGTGGTATGCCGGATGCGCTTTTTCTGATGTTCTTCCGCTGTGTAGGCTTCGATCAGGTCGGCGGAAGACAGGATGGTGCTGAGGGGCGTGCGAAATTCATGAGATGCCATGGAAACGAAGCGCGATTTGAGGTTACTCAGTTCCTTTTCTTTTTCCAGCGCCCGCCGGAGGCGGGATTCGTTTCTTCGTACTTCCTCCTCCGCCGCTTTGCGTTCCTTGACTTCGTATTGAAGTTTTTTATTGATGTCCAGCAATTGGTTGACCGCTTCAGCCAGTTCATCGGTGCGTTCATCCACCCGCTTTTCCAGTTCGGCGTTAAGGCGGATGATGCGGTCTTCGGCTTTGCGTTGGGCGGTGATATCGATACCGGAACTAATGGTGCCGCTGATGTTGCCCTGCTCGTCGTATAATACAGCGTTGTGCCAGGCAATGAGGCGGCGCTCTCCCCGGTGGTTGATAATGTTGTTTTCGTAGTAGTCGATCTGCCGCCCTTCCATCAGAGTCTGAAAGACGCTTTTTATTTCCTGCCGGCTTTCCTCCGGGATGGCGAGGCCGAACCAGTTTCGTCCAACGGCCTCTTCTTCTTTGAGGTCCAATACCCGGCATCCTTTGTCATTGAGCAGTTGGACTTGGCCATCCCTCCCGATGACTACGATGATGGTATTGGCAATATCGAGATAACGCTGGGCCCTTTCTTTTTCCGCTCTGAGGTCTTTTTCTATCTTTTTCTGGCGGCTGAGGTCATGAACGATACCGGTGAAGATGCGGCGTTCATTTAGTTTTACCTCGCTGATACTGAGCCGGATGGGGAATGTGGCCCCATCTTTTTTTCTACCGGTGACCTCCCGGCCGATGCCGATGATCTTAGCGACCCCACTTTGCAGGTAGTTCTTGATGTAGCCATCGTGGTTCTCCTGGTGAGGGGATGGCATCAGCATGTTGACGCTATTGCCCAGGAGTTCGTCGATCTCATAACCAAAGAGGTGTGCGGCGGCAGAATTGGCCATTTCTATAACCCCATTCTCTCCAATAGTGATAATGCCATCCGTCGCAGTCTCGATGATGGCATTGAGCATTAAAGCATCTTCTGAAAGATGATTATGGGTGCTTTTTTTGTTCACAAAGTAATCTGTCTGGGCTATATGGTTTATAAAAGGGCAAAATAGCACTATCGCCTGCCGCCTGAAAATGACAAAAGTCACCCCCCCTTGTGACAAAAGTCATCCTGCCACTACGGTATAAATGCGATTTTGCCCCTTATACTAGGCTCAATAGTGGATGGAGTTAATCTGGTAACTATCACTTTGGCGCCGTTCATGTTGCCATCAGAAGGTTCGCACGTATTGTTGCGGGCCTTCTCGCATGAGGATCATTTACTATTA
Source organism: Lewinellaceae bacterium (assembly GCA_020636095.1). GTDB lineage: Bacteria > Bacteroidota > Bacteroidia > Chitinophagales > Saprospiraceae > JACJXW01. The sequence goes on along the minus strand of JACJYN010000003.1, from coordinate 1,348,905 downwards.
ACCCATTGTACATGTTGGATAGCCGAACACAGAGACAGGAAAGAGGTAAGAAAAATATAGAACAGGGCATGCCTAAAAAAAAAGGACAGAGGGTGACGCCGAGCATCGAGTTGCTGGGTATTGGCTCGTCAAAACACCGGCAGCTGAAGGCAAACCTGCAAAAGGCGTTGAGCGATCTCTCTATGGATGTCCCTATCCAGGAAATCACTGATATTGACGAGCTGATGCGATACGAGGTAGCGGGTATACCCGCCCTTGCCCTCAATGGACAAGTGCTCTTTCAGCAGGTGGTGCCGAGCGTTGAAGACCTGAGCATCGTTTTGAAGGTCTTATTGATGAGTGGCAGCTCCAGCCAAAAAGAGGAGGTGATCCGGCAGGCGGCTATGGCGGGCCTCAACCAAAAGAGTAATCTGATGAAAAATATTTTAGTACCGACGGATTTTTCAAAAAATGCGGAAAGCGCATTGCTCTATGCGGCGGAGATCGCCAACAAGTTCGGGAGTAAAATAACCCTGCTCAATACGTTTAAGGTCTACAGTTCGGCCGGCATGTTCCTCTCCGTTGAATCTTATATGGAGAAGGACGCCGCCAAACAGATGCTGGCCACTATTCATCGGGTGGAACCCCGGTTGAAGGGCGGGGCCACAATCGAGAGCAAGATCGTCCGGGGGGATGCGGTGCCGGCCATTACCGACCTTGCCGAAAAAGGAGGCTTCAACCTGATTATTATGGGCACTCAGGGAGCTTCCGGCCTGAAAGAGATTTTCACCGGCAGCATTACCAATGGTGTCATGAAACAAACGCATACGCCCGTTCTGGCCATTCCCAATGGATACCAATACCAACCGGTCAATACCATTGTATTTGCGGTGGACGAAGCAGGGATCAGCCACCCTGGCGTTACCGCTGTACTCGTTAAGCTCGCCCGGGCTTTTGAGGCGAAGGTCCACGTTTTTCACCAGGGCCTCAGCAGCAAAGATGATGGCATCGACCCGACCGTCGACATTTTTCTGGATGGCATCCCCCACTCCTTTCACTATGAACTGGACGAACAGAATATTAACGAGAGTATCAATGGCTTTGTAGGAGACTATCAGGCCAATCTCCTTTGCATGGTGCGCCGCCAGCGGGGGTTCCTGGAAGAGGTGTTCCACGTCAGCGCTACAACCAGGGAGGTGTTTAACAGCCCGGCGCCATTGCTGATACTGCATGATGAGGGGTAGCGGTTATATGGCTTTATTGTTATATTGTTTCCTAATGCGTCTGGTCAAAATCCTCGGCAATCCTGAGCAGGAGGTTGATATCTTCAAAAAATCCCTTGACCAGTTCGAAACTTAAGTTGGAGCGAAAGAGGTTGGGCTCCAGAATATCTTTGTCTTCACTTACGGCCGCGTAGATTTCCCGGTCAATAAAGGACATATAGATTTCTTTACCGGTAGAGGCGCAATATTGCACTATGGCATCCTGCATAGGCTCAGAGAGAATGCTTTCTACATGCGTGTCTTCGGTGGCATAGGTAAGGAAAAGCTCCTTGAATTTCTGGTTGTTGACCTCCTTATCCTGGTTGAGGCCTTTGTTCCAGGTGAATTCCTTGATCGCCTTGGTGTGGAATTGCCGGAGACGGCGCGGCCAGATGATCATCCTGCCCTCGGTTTCTTCGGGAAAAGTAGCGTGCATGAACACCCCTTTGAATACCTCGTCCAGCCGGTTCTCCACCGGAGAGAGTTCTTTGACATGAAGCTCCGACATTTCAAAATCCATTTCGCCAATACGGCCGGAGATGAAGTCCTCGCCAGCGTAGTAAGGAGCCTTGGTAGCGAAAATCTGGCTTTTTTGAAAACGATCCTTTCCGATTTCCCTTTTGGGGTCGTATTTCAAGGGGTGAGCCGGGTCGAAATTCATTCCGTCGTCGATGAAATCGAGAATAAGGCTGACGACATTCGGCTTAAAGGTTAGTCGAAAACGCTGTATCCGGTACAGAAGATAGGAAATGTAAACGCCAAGCGGGATGGCCAGCAATAAGGTTAGGGCCAGGATATCTATGTAAAATTCAAAGAGTAGGACACCGGCCATAAACAGCGTGGAAAAGAACAACAAACGCAGCAGCCGAATACGCTTGCGCTCCATCCGGAGCAACTCCGGATGAATGGTGTGGTTGTAGTAGATCCGAAATTGTTCCAGACGCTTGACCTTAGAAGCATCGTCAGTGCCTTGAGGCGCCGGTTTTTCCGTCATGCTACCGCTTTTAATGGCGACTAAATTAACAGTTTCCTGTAATTTTTTAATCAGAATTGAAAAAGAGATAGCGGAAAAGGCTGCGCCTACCAACCGTATCCCCTCTTTTTTACACCTTTAAATACAACTGATAGCACTATACATGCGTTTCCCCAGAGAAGTGGTGTTGTGCGATTGCTTAAAAAAACGTAATTTTGCAGCCTTATGAAAAAAACCTTCTTTATTGCCTTTGTTGGGATGAGCTTGCTGCTGAGTGCATGCAAGAGTGAATTTGAGAAAATCCGGTCTAGTGGAGATGTCAGCCGCATTTACACCAAAGCACTGGAATACTACGATCAGGAGGAGTATCAGAAGGCTCAGTCGTTGTTCGAACTGATCATCAGCAGCTATCGGGGTAAAAAAGAAGCTGAGGAGATTTATTTTAAGTATGCCTATACCTACTATAACCTGGAGCAATACATCCTGGCCTCTTATTACTTTAAGAATTTTTCCAATACGTATGGCGCCAGTGATTTGAGAGAAGAGGCAGATTTTATGTCGGCTTATTCAAATTACAAGCTTTCGCCTACTTTTCGCCTGGATCAATCCTATTCGGCCAGTGCGATCGAAGGGTTTCAACTGTTTGTCAACACGTACCCCAACAGCTCGCGGGTGGAAGAGTGCAACCGCCTGATCGATGAGCTGCGGAACAAGCTGGAACGCAAAGCTTACGATAGTGCCAAGCTATACTTCGACCTTCGGGAATATCAGGCCGCTATCCAATCCTTCGATAATGTATTGAAGGATTTTCCGGATACCGAAAATGCGGAAACCATCCGCTACATGATCATTCGCTCGGCCTATCAGCTGGCGAAAAACAGCTTTGTGGATAAACAAAAAGAGCGGTATCAGGAAGCCAGAGACCGGGCTTCGGAATTTATGGCCCGTTTTCAGGAGAGCCGCTATAGCAAGGAAGTCAATACGATTTATAATCAGTCTAGAGAATCATTAAATAAATTAGATAATGTCGGATATCAAAACCCAAGTGCAAGGGCTGGATCCTAATGTTCGGGCGCGTGACGTTCACGGGCTGGCCGGCAAAACCGGTAACATTTACGAGGTATTGTCCATCATTACCAAGCGTTCCAAGCAACTGGCCGTAGACCTCAAGCAGGAGCTGCACCAGAAGCTGGAAGAGTTCGCTGTTTCTTCCGACACCATCGAAGAGGTGAGTGAAAACAAGGAGCAGATCGAAATATCAAAATTCTATGAGCGCCTTCCCAATCCGGTGATCATCGCCACGGAAGAGTTCCTCAAGGATGAGGTCTACCATCGCTATAACAAGAGGAGAAAGCGGGAAGAGGAGGAAGAAGGTTTCCTGGATTAATCGAGCGCTGGGCTATCCGTCTAAGGTTGGACACGGTTAGAAGCAGGTAAGCCCAGGCAGCCTGCCGCGGTTGCGAACCGCGAATACCGAACCGCGAACTCGTCCAACCCTGGTATGGTAGCCGATCGCTGTATTTGAAACGTCCATATACAGCCAGCCCGGGCCAACTTTATTCTGGCCGGGCCAGCTGCATAGCCCCTAATTGCTTCCCTTTGCCTATCTCTGTCAATACCATCCACCGAAATGGCCAACCTGACGGGTAAAAAGATGCTGCTTGGCGTCACCGGCAGCATCGCTGCGTATAAGTCTGCTTCCCTGGTGCGCCTGCTCATCAAGGCCGGAGCCGAAGTGCAGGTCCTGATGACCAAATCCGGCGCGGATTTTATCAGCCCCCTCACCTTGTCCACCTTGTCCAAAAGGCCGGTTTATACCGATATCACCTCGGAAGAAAGCTGGAACAGCCACGTGGAAATGGGCCTGTGGGCCGACGCGATGGTCGTTGCGCCCCTCACTGCCGCCTCCCTGGCCAAGATGGCCTGTGGCATGAGCGACAACATCATTACCGCCACTTATCTTTCGGCACGATGCCCGGTATTCTTCGCTCCCGCTATGGATCTCGATATGTGGCAGCACCCGGCCACCCGGGAGAATGTGCGACGGCTGCAGGGGTTTGGCAACCACCTCATTCCCGTAGGCCACGGAGAGTTGGCCAGTGGGCTGGTGGGAGAGGGGCGAATGGCCGAACCGGAAGAGATCGTTGCGTACCTTCATCATTTCTGGGAGCGGCAACAGAGCCTGGCCGGCAAAAAGATACTCATCACTGCCGGCCCTACTTATGAACCGATAGATCCCGTACGGTTTATCGGCAACCGCTCCAGCGGCAAAATGGGCGTGGCGCTGGCAGATGCCGCCGCCCGCCGGGGAGCGGAGGTGACGCTCGTTTTGGGCCCCTCCCGCCTGTTGCCCCGGGAAAGCCAGGTGAAAGTTATTCCTGTACAATCTGCCGGGGAAATGCACCGGGCCGCTCAGGAGGTTTTTAAGGATGCAGACATCGGTATCCTGGCCGCGGCAGTGGCCGATTACCGCCCCCGCGAAGTGTCTGCTCAGAAGATCAAAAAAACCGGCGATACGCTCCGGCTTGAACTGGTGAAAAATCCGGACATCGCGGCCACATTGGGCGGCGGGAAGGCCCCGGGGCAATGGTTAGTAGGCTTCGCTTTGGAAACGGACAACGAACTGGCCAACGCCCAAAGTAAACGGGAGAAGAAAAACTTCGACCTCATCGTCCTCAATTCGCTTCAGGATGAAGGCGCCGGCTTTCACTACGATACGAATAAGATCACGATCCTCGGCAAAGACAATAAGATCCGTAAATTTGAGTTAAAATCTAAGCTGGCCGTGGCGGAAGATATCCTCGATGAGATAGAAGCGCTGTGGAACGGCAAAATTTGAACAAGCTCCGGACAACCGAAAACCAGCAAAGGTAATCACAATGAGAAAGCTACTATTCAGTTTGTTCCTTCTTCTTACAGCCCTGAGGCTCGGCGCCCAGGAGCTCAATGTAACCGTACGCATCAATACCCAGAAGCTTCAGTCTACGGACCCCAAGGTTTTCGCGACGCTCGAGGCAACGGTGCGGGAATTCCTCAATACTCAAAAGTGGACCGAGGAGGTTTTTGAACTCGAGGAGCGCATCAACGCCAACGTCCTGATCACGATACAGGAGGAAATTTCTGCCACCTCTTTTAAGGCCGATATTGCCATTCAGGCATCCCGGCCGGTTTACGGCTCTGATTACGAAACGCCACTGATCAACCACATCGATAAGGGGGTTACCTTCTTTTACGAACAGTTCCAGCCGTTGCAATTCAGCCAGAATGCCTTCAATGACAACCTCTCCAGCGTGCTGGCCTTTTATGCATACATTATGTTAGGGTTGGATTTCGATTCCTTCTCCCCCTACGGTGGGGAGCCCTACTTTCAGGCTGCGCAGGATATTCTCAACAACGTCACCCAGGCCGCCGCCGCCGCCAACCCCGGCTGGCGCTCGCTGGATGGGAACCGCAACCGCTTCTGGCTGATCGAAAATATCCTCTCTCCCCGGGTGCGCCCCTACCGGCAGGCCTGGTATGATTACCACCGGCAGGGGCTCGATCTTTGTGCGAGTGATGTGGCTACCGGCCGCGCCATTATCGCCGCCGCCCTGGAGGAAATCCGCAATGTAGACCAAGCCTATCCGAACTCTATGATCATCCAGGTATTTACGGACACGAAATCCCAGGAAATATTGGAGATATTCAAGCGCGGTACTCCCCAGGAACAAAATACAGTGGTACAGGTCATGACCCGTATTGATGCTTCCAATGCAGCGCAGTACCGGGCGATAAAGTAAGCGCGGAGATGGCTGAATGAGTCGGAATGGGCAGCCATACAACCGCCCCTTCAACAATATGATAATCTAACAATAGAAACAATTTAGCCCTGTCAATTTGACACCTCACCCTTTTCTGCCTTTCGGCTTAGAAAAAGTATCTTTAGTGCTCAAACCAACAATAATAATGATCCATACCATTCGATATCTGGCGTTGATGGCTTTTTTGCTGGGAACGGCAAGCCTCTGGGGCCAGCGCGATAATGTACCCGCCAGAGCCAAATGGGGCGAACAATTGACAGAACCGGCCGGGACCCGCATTACCAAGGCCGTTGCGATCAATAAAGAGGGCTTCTATATGCTGCGGCAGAAGAACGAAGGGGCATTGGCTAACGAACAGGCTTTCATTGAATACTATGACAATGAGATGCAGTTGCGTAAATCTCAGCAGCTGGAGTTGAAATACAAAGGTAAGCGCCGGGATTTTGAGGATGTGGTCATGATCGGGGGCCAACTCTACCTGTTTACCAGTTTCAATAACCAGGCGAAAAAGAAGAACTACCTTTTCTACCAAAAACTCAGCAGCCGGCTGCAGCCTTCCCGCGACCTGGTCATGGTTTCGGAAGTGGAAGCGCAGAACAAGGCAAAGGAAGGGTCTTTCAACCTCGTGATTTCCAGTGACAGTTCTACCGTGTTGTTGTACAGCCAGCTGCCCTATCAAAAACGAGACCCTGAACGCTTCGCGCTCAACGTTTTTGACAACCAGATGAATAAGCTCTGGAGCCGGGACATCATCCTGCCCTACAGCGACCAGCAATTTGCTATCGAAGATTATCGCATCGACAAGGCGGGCAACGTCTATCTTATGGGCGTGCTATACGCAGATGGGGTGCGTGAACGCCGCCGGGGGCGGCCCAATTATCAATATATCATTCTGGCCTATACCCGGCAGGGCGAGGATGTGCAGGAGTATCACATTGCGCTGGAAGATAAATTTATCACGGACCTTGCTTTCCGCATCGGCGATGACGGCAACCTGGTTTGTGCGGGCTTCTTTTCGGAAAGAGGCACTTACAGCGTTAAAGGCACCTGTTTTTTCAGGCTGAACGCCTCCACCAAGGAGATTTCTAACCTGAGTTTCAAGGAGTTCGGTTTTGAATTCAGGACGGAATTCATGCGGCCGGGAGAGTTGCGGCGCGCCAGCCGCGCCGAAGCCGGCGACGATACCGGCCGGGAACCGGAACTTTTTCGGTTTTCCCTGGACGAACTGGTGCTGCGCAGCGACGGCGGCGCCGTCCTGGTCGCCGAGCAATATTATGTCTACGAACGCACCTACCGCTACTGGGACGGGACGTTGCGCTTTGAATATTATTACAATTACAATGACATCATCGTTGTAAACATACAGCCGGACGGGGGTATTGAATGGGCCACACGCATCCCTAAACGACAGGAAACGGTCAATGACGGCGGCTATTTTTCATCCTACGCCATGTCGATCGTGCGCGACCGGCTCTACTTCATTTTTAATGACAACAGCCGGAATTTCAGTACTGATGGAAATAGCCGCCTGTACAATTTCAACGGCCGAAATTCCATCGTCGCCCTGGCTGAACTGCGCAAAGACGGGCAGCTGAGTATGTATCCTCTATTCAATAACCGGGATGCCGATATCATCACCCGCCCCAAGATTTGCAAACAGATTGGCAGCCGCCGCATGATGGTCTACGGCGAGCAGGGCCGGCAATACCGCTTTGCGGAGCTGGAGTTTGATTAGGGGGAGAGCGGGTTCGGTGTTCGCTGGGAGTGTTGGCTATTCGCTGTTCGCTGTTCGGTTGGGGCCTCATAGGGTCACCGAATCCCGAACCACCGAATCCCGAATCCCGAACCACCGAACACCGAATACCGAATACCGAACCCCCGAACACCGAACCACCGAACCCCCGAACACCGAATACCGAACACCCGAACACCGAACCACCGAACCACCGAACCCCGAATACCGAATACCGAATACCGAACCCCCGAACACCGAATCCCGAATACCGAACCCCGAATACCGAACCCCCGAACACCGAATCCCGAACCACCGAACACCAAACCATGGCCAACATTGCAATTTTTGCTTCCGGAACAGGAACAAATGCGAAAAAAATCATCGAATATTTCAAAGAAAATGCTAATATTCACGTGTCACTGGTCGTTTCCAATAAGGAAACGGCTCCCGTGCTGGGCCTTGCCGATGAATATGGCATTGAGAAAATGGTGATCGGGCGCCAATCCTTCTACGAAACAGAGGAGCTGTTGCCGGCCTTGCGGGAAAGAAACATTACCCTTATTGTGTTGGCGGGCTTTTTATGGCTCCTTCCGGATTATCTGGTGCGGGCTTACGATAAACGCATGATTAATATCCACCCGGCGCTGCTTCCCAAGTACGGTGGCAAAGGCATGTACGGAATGCATGTACACCGTGCGGTAAAGGCTGCCGGCGATAGGGTTTCGGGCATAACGATACACTACGTCAACGAGCATTATGACGAGGGCGGAATTGTATTTCAGGCTTCCTGCCCCCTCCTGCCGGAGGACGAACCGGAGGATATCGCCCGGAAGGTGCAAGAGCTGGAACACCGGCACTTCGCTCCTGTAGTCGAAAAACTCGTCCGGGAACTGGAAGAAACGACGCAACAGACTAATAACCAATAAACCGCAAATATGACTAGGAAGCTAATACTCTTACTCGTTCTTGTTGTAGGCTTCACAAGCCTGGCCTCCGCCCAAAGTTGGCGCAAACTTAAAAAAGAGGCTGATCAAGCCTATGAGGAAGGCCAACTTGCCGATGCAGCTGACAAATATGAACAGGCATGGCGCAAGAAACGCAAAAAAGAAGAGCTGATCCACCAGGCGGGAGAGCTCTATTACCAGCTTCGCGATTATCGTAAAGCGGCTGAAGCTTATCGCACCATTAAAGAAAAGAACAGCGAATTCCCCCTGGTGGGGTTGAAGTACGCCCGTTGCCTGAAGCAGGATGGCCAGTATGACCGGGCCATTACCGAATTTGAAGCTTTTATGGAAAGCTTTACCGGCGATGGAAAGAATATACTACAAGAGATCATTCAAAATGAGATCGCAGGCTGCCGCCTGGGTATGGACGCTCCCGCCCAGGCCGACCGGGATATTGAAATGTTGCTGCCCGGAGAAGGCATCAATTCGGATAAAGAAGAATTCGCTCCGTATCCCTTATCCGACAATGAACTCTACTACTCTTCCACTGTGGGCGACCGCGCCCGTATTTATGCTTCCAGGAGAGAAGGCAGCACCTGGAGTAAAGGGGAACCCCCGCGCAATTTTCCGGTGATCCAAAGCGGCCATTTCTGTAATGGCTCTATGTCACCGGACGGCAGCCGGATGTATTTTACCGTTTGTAGTAATACCAAGGGGCCGTGGAATGATGTCAAGACCCGGTGTGAGATATTCGTTACTAAAAGAGTTGGCGTCGTTTGGTCACAACCCGAGCGCCTGCCCGATTATATCAATATGGCCGGCGTCACTGCCACCCACCCCTTTGTCATTCATCAGCGGGGGCAGGAGATTCTCTTCTTTTCCTCCAACCGCGAAGGAGGCCGCGGAGGCATGGACCTCTGGTACGCTTCCCGCGATATGGGCGCCGACAACATAGACTTTACCTTTCCGGTCAACCTGGGGCCTGTGGTCAATACGCTGGGCGATGAGATCACTCCTTTCTATAATGTCGAAGATCAAACGCTTTACTTCTCTTCCAACGGGCACATTTCAATAGGAGGGTTCGATGTCTTCAGTGCGATAGGGGATGAGGTGAGCTGGTCGCAACCGGATAACCTGGGGATGCCCGTCAACTCCAGCGCGGATGATTATTTTTATATTCTCAACCCCTCTCGTACCGGTGGGTTTATGACTTCCAACCGGGTGTTTGCCGGACAGAAGCCCACCACCACACATGAAGACATTTTTGAATTTGCGGTGGGTGGCCGCCGGGTAATGGTCAAAGGCAATGTTTACGACCGGAAGTCAGGCGAGCCGATTAATGATATTACCGTTTCCCTTTTTCAGGTTTTTGACGACGGACGGGAATCGGAGTTGATCAGCCGGTCGTTTAACGATGGCAAATACTCCTATGAGATACTGCCCAACCGCCGTTTTCGGGTGGAAGTGTCGGCCTACGGATATGGCGCCGGGTCTTATCGCTTTTCCAGCGATGACATGAATACCTTCACTTATGGGCAGCCCATCTTTCTGGAAGTAGAAGGAGGAGCGCCGTCACCCTCTCCTTCCCCTACCTATCCCGATGAGCCGGTGAGCCCGGGCCAACCGGATAGGCCGGTAAATGTACCGGGGGTGGACAGCCCGGCAGGCACACCTTACACCGCGCGCGGCAGAGGGCCTAATGACGATTTTGAATATCAGACCATGGCGCCCCGCCACAACGGCACCTATTATAAGATACAATTGGCGGCAGTAGGCACTTTCAACGCAGACCGGTTTGGCAATGTGTCCGATTTGGGCCGGGTTGATACAGAACTGATCCTCGCCCGTGGGCTCACCCGCGTTCTGGTGGCCGATTTCTTTAGCCTGGGCGAAGCTCGTTCTGCTTTGCAAAAGGCCAAAAACAAAGGGTACAGCGGTGCTTATATTGTTGAATATATCGATGGGGAGCGCTACAGCAAAGTGAAATAGAGGGGCATCCGTCCTAACGTTGGACAAAGGTTGCCGGGGCTTTGTACGGTGTACGGGTCCAACCGCGGGCCTAGGTTGTGTACGGTGTACGAAGCTATACAGGGCTGTCCAACCTCAGACGAGTAGTGAAATAGAGTAATAATTGATTGGGTTGATTAAAGATTGGCCGCGTGGGGTTCTACCGCATCCACTTTAATCAACTCAATCAATCCCCGTCCTCATTCCCCGGCCGGGTAACAATCAACTTGACCAACCAATCAAAATGGGGTTATTCAACTACGCACACCTGCCCGCCTGGCTGGAAAACAACTGGCTGTTCCGCAAGGGCTTCCTGTTGCGTAAGCTGTTTCTGACGAAGAGGAAGTTCTCTCATTACGCTCAGTTTGCAGAGGATGTTGCCGTCATCCGTCAGTTTCACAAAGGTTATAAGGGAATCTTTGTGGATGTGGGCTGCTTTCATCCGATAAAATACAACAATACCTATCGGCTTTACCGCAAAGGCTGGCGTGGGGTGAACATCGATATCGATACCATCAAGATAGAAGGTTTCAACATGGTGCGGCCCGGGGATGTCAACATCGCCCGGGCAGTCAGCAGCGAAGCCGGCGAATTTACTTACTGGTCCAATGGTTTCTATTCTCTGACCATCACCCTGGACGAAGCATTTGCCGCCGGGAAACCCGGTTATCGTAAAAAAGTAGTCAGGGCGGACACGCTGTCCAATATTCTGGATGGGACGAAGTACAAGGGGCGGCAGATCGACTTCCTGTCGGTTGATGCCGAAGGGCACGACTACGAGGTGCTGCGGTCTCTCGATTTCGAACGTTATGCTCCCCGGCTGATCGCTGTGGAGACTCACCACACCACCTTCGATGATGTAAAAAGTGATGCTGTATACCAACTCTTAACCGGCCAGGGGTATGTCTTAGCCAATTGGGTGGGCCTCACCCTGCTGTTCAGGCGCAGAGGGGATGAGGTACTGCGGGAAACAACAACCTGATCATCGTGCCGGTACTGGAAAAACAACACCTGGTTCTCTTCTTTTATGCAGTGACGATTGCCGCACTGGTACTTTCCCCCTTTTTGCTATCGGTGGGAATGTTCGCGCTGGCGGTGCTCAGCCTGATCCGTTTCCAGGTGGGCGCCCGGATATTTTGGGTAGCCACAGACGTAGAGTCCATCCGGCGCATGTTGCGCATTTTTCAATACCCTCCTTTTGTGGCGGTAACCCTGTTTTTTTTCATTGTATTGCTCAGTTTTTGGCAGACGGAAGACTATGGCTACTGGCTGGGCCGGTTGCGCATCAAGATTCCCTTTCTTGCATTGCCTCTGGTATTCCTCGGCCATCCCCGCCTGGAGGAACGGCAATGGCAGGGGCTCCTTTATTTTCTGCTCTTCCTGCTGCTGGCTACCTCCATCGGTGTGGGCCTGAATTACTGGATCAACTATGAGGAGATACAACAGCTGCTGAAACAGGGGCAGCCCATGCCTACGCCCCGCAACCACATCCGCTACAGCCTGATGCTGGCGCTGGGGGTGGTGAGTGGCGGTTATTTGTACAGTATAGGCTATTACTGGCGCTATGTGCAGGAGCGATATTTCATCCTGGGCGCTACGTTTTTTCTCTTTCTTTTCATTCACCTGCTTTCGGTGCGCAGTGGGATTCTGGCCATGTATGTGGCCTTATTCCTGTTATCGGTGCGGTACATTCTGGTATCCCGGCGTTATGGGTTGGGCATGGGCATTCTGTTGGCGCTCATCGTTATGCCGGTGGTTGCCTATCAATATGTACCCAGTTTCCGCGCCAAGGTGGATTACATGCGCTGGGGGTTGATCAAATTCCAGGAAGGGGAGGGGGCTGCCTACGCCGATACCGGCCGGATCGTCTCCTTGAAAGTGGGTTGGGAGTTGGCTAAACAACATCCGCTCTTTGGCGTAGGGGCGGGCAACCTGCAACAAGAGATGGAAAGGGTATTCGAACGATCCTATCCGCAGTTGCCGGAACCGCTGGCGCCCCACAATCAGTTTCTCTTTGTGCTCGCCGGAACGGGCGGGGCGGGGCTGCTGCTGTTCCTTATTGCGCTTTTCTACCCGCTCTTCTATCACCGCAATTACCGGCATCCCTTCCTTTTGGGTTTCTACGGTATTGTGCTGACGGCCTTTTTGATCGAGCATACCATAGAGAATTCGATGGGGGTGGGCTTCTTTCTGGTTTTCTTATTGTTGTTTTTGAATATGCGCAGAGGCGAAGGCAGTTGCCAACCAGATAACCTTGCAGCCATATAGCCATTGCGGCAAGCGGCCCTCGTCTTCTCATGATCTTTGGGTTTTAGTGTAGAAACAAATAGGGTTATAAAGGAATATGCTTACAAGATGCAGGGAATGTTGGGGAAATAGTAGGACAAATCAATCAAATCTTAGTACAAATCTTTCAAAAGGCGCTCACTTCAATCAAATTTCCAAATCGCTCATTGAATCCGTTCACTCCCTGCAGCCCTCCGGTGTGCACCGCCAGGACGGTGCTGCCTTTAGGGAAATATCTCTGCTCGATGAGTTGAAAAAGGCCGTAGAAGAGCTTTCCTGTATAAATAGGGTCGAGTGCAATGCCGTGCTGTTGGTAGAATCCGTTGATGAAGTCGATCAGGTAAGGCTCGAATTTGGCGTAGCCACCGAAATGAAAATCCCCGTTAACCTCCCAAGCCCCCCAAGCCTCCCCCCTTTGGGGGGATAAGAGGGGGGCTTGGGGGGCTTGGGAGGCTTGGGGGGCTTGCAGCAACTGCGCTACTTCTCCCGCCAGGAAATCCCCCTTCAGGGCGGAAAAACCTAGTGCCTTTGCCCTGCCATTGAGAGCAGTGATAATGCCGGCGAAGGTGCCTCCGGTGCCCAGGCTACAGCACCAGTAATCGGGAAAATAAGGGGTTTGTTGTTCCACCTCTTCTACGATAGAGCGGCAGCCCAGTATGGCAAGAGCATTGGTGCCACCTTCCGGCAGGAGATAGAAGGAGCCGAACTCCTCACTCAGGCGGTTTTGAAAATCAGGGTTGTATTTTTCCCGAAAAGCCGAACGGCTGATGAATTGTAATTTCATTCCACAGGCTTCGGCGAAACGCAGCGTTGGGTTCAGCCCTTCCGGCCGTTCCCCTCGGATGCAACCGATGGTATGGAATCCGAAGGTAGCCCCGGCTGCCGCCACCGCAGCGATGTGGTTGGAGTAGGCGCCGCCGAAGGTGAGTAAGGTTTCCATGCCCTGATCCCGGGCGGCCTGCAGGTTGTACTGTAGTTTTCTCCATTTATTGCCGGACAAGGCTTGCTCCGGCCCCATCCGCAGCAGTTCGTCCCGCTTGATCAGCAGGCGGACTCCAGCCTGGCGAAGCGTCGGGCTTTCCAGTTCCTGCAATGGGCTGGCAGGGCGCCGGAAGAGGGGCGTGAGAGCTGAGGGCATAATAGGTTAGGGTTATTTTTTCATGCCGTGTAACTATTCAGCAGTTAGCTTTTGGCGGTTAGCCATTAGCAAATTGCCTGCCCTTAAGGTTGGTATGTTAAGCAAAAAACCGGTAGCTTAAGCTTACATCCCATTTTTATGGGCATTGGGCGCCAATAGCCAAGAGCTAATCGCCAATTGCTGAATAGTCACCATGTCGTTAATAAGGCTATCCGTCTAGCGTTGGACACGGTTAGAAGCAGGTAAGCCCAAGCAGCCTGCCGCGGTTGCGAACAGCGAACACCGAACCGCGAACTCGTCCAACCCTGGAATGGTAGCCGTTAATAAAAAACCGCCCCTGTAACAGAGGCGGTTCAAGATAACGTAAAATAATGTTATGATCCCCTATCAGAACTTCAGGAAGCGGCGATTGCCGTGTTTTTCGGTAGCAATAATGTACATGCCGGCGGGCCAATCACTCACTTTGAGTTCGGCTTCCTGCTGTACATTGGCCATCAGCTGTCCGTTGCTGTCAAATACCCTGCCGGAAACGGGTTGCCCGAAAAAGATCCTGTCTACGGTAGGGTTCGGAAAGGGCCTGAAGGCCGTTTCTTCCCTCAGTTCTTCGCTGATGCTTACCAGTTCGCCGCCTACCTGGATGATACCCATGGAACCGCTAACTTCGTATCCCACCACTAACAGGTTTTCACCGTTGGGGCTCTCACTGGCGGGAATGAAGCGGATGGTTTCCGGACTCACATCGCCTACTATACCATCCGGGCCCACCATGCGGTTATTGTAGTAGGTGATAAACTCAGGCGAAGTAGGGTCGGTGATGTCGTACGCCACGATAGCGCTTTGGCGCTCGAAACCAACAAAGGCGTAGGTGTAATCGCCAATCGTGCCAATAGCAACGGCTTCCGGCTCTACTCCCTTATCGTCCGAACGGCTGTCTTTCTCACCTTCATCCTCATTAAAAAGGGCGGGTTCTATGGCGCGGGTGATGAGGCCAAAATCCTCGCCACTATCGTAAACCAGGTTGCCGTAAGCGTCGAAGATGGAGAAGGAACGCCCCCCGAAAGAGTAAATCTGATCGGTGGCTCCATCTCCGTCGTAATCGCCATTTGCGGTGGTTGTCTTTAGGCGGCCCAGGTTTTCGTCGGCCTGTAGTTCGGCAGCGTTGGGATAGGCCTGGGGGTCCAGCGTGAGGTCTTTTACCCGGACTTCCTCGGAGTAGCCGTCGTAGTCGCGGGAATCGCCCTCATTGGCGGTAACGATGTAGGCCTTGCCATCAACTGCGTAGGTAGCAATGGCATCGGGCAGAAACATACCCAGGGTGGGGTGAGACGTAATGTTGATAGCGTCATCCCTGTCGCTGGCGTCAAAGCGGTAATCTCCCTTGAAGGAAATGATGCCCAGCACTGAATTGTCGGTTACACCCGCTCCGGCCAGGCCGAAGTCATTGTCGTTAATCACGGCGATTTCGCCCCCTGGCAGCAGGGCGATGCCTTCCGCTTTGTCGGAGCTGATGTAGTTGATCGAAGGCAGGTTGGTTACTTTCGTTTTGTGAACCGCCTGAATACCTGCGGCAAAAAGTTCGTCAGCGGAATGTTGTTCCAGGGTGGCTGTATTATCATTCATTAACTCCAGGATGTTGGTTGCCCCCTTCAGGTCAATTTCGAAGATAAACTTCTTGCCCTCGGCTACACCGGGCGCTTCCGAATCGCGTTCCAGGACCAGGAATTGATTGTTGTCGATGTAAACGGCATCGCCGATTTTATCGACACGGGAGGTTGACACGCCGCTGTACTGGTTTTGTTCCAGCAGATACACATATTCTTCCACCGGGGCGCCGGTTGCCGCGTCCACCCCCAGAATGCGGATCACGTCGGAATTATTACGTACCGAGCTGTTGGGGTTTTCGATGGGCGACTGGATAAAGGCGTAAACCACATTGGTTTCCGAATTGTAGGCGATGGCTTCGAACCCTCGGTTGGCGCGCCGCTTGGCGTAAACAGCGGGCAGCGTTTCTGCGCCATAAGTACCTGCCGGTTGTGCGGTAGTGCCCAGTAGGGAGGTGCCTTCCGGAACATAACGCTCAATCAGGACGCCATTGGGTTGAAACTTGTAAAGTGCCGGCCGGTATTCATCACACATCCAGAAGTTGCCGTCTCTGTCCCGAAGGATTCCTTCGAAGTCCCCGCCCAGTTCATCATAGGGGAGTTCATGAAGTTCCTCTCCCGAAGCATTGTCGACGTAATCCACACTGGTATACGGGGTGGCAGGGTCGGAATAAGTAACCGGAACTTCATCAAAGCCGGGAATATTACCTTTCCCGGAAATCGGGGTGGCGCCGTCCTGTCGGTACAATAAAACCTGTTCATTCAGGCTTACGGCGCCGGTTTGGCGGTTGAGGGTAAGCTTCACGATGCGGCTCTGGTAATCGGGCAGTTTGAAGGGCCTCAAATTTTGTGGGGCCGCCGGCGATACATCGTTGCGGCCAAAAGTGTCGTCATTGGGCCCGCGGTCGGGGACAACATAAAACACGTATTTGTTAACACTAGACTCGGTAGGGTCGTAATACATTCCGGAGAAACCACCGAGCAGCACCGGATCCTGGCCGCCGTCATAGACGGGAGAGCCGAGTACGGGCCAATCAGCAACCAGGTCATTGACGATGAAGGACTCCACTTCCGCCCGCCCGGCACGGTGGTTTTTATAACCAAGGGGAAGGATGTCCACAAATTCTGAAGTTGCCATATCCAGGACGGCAATGGCGTTATTTTCCTGGCAATTGACGTAGGCGTAGGCGCCATCCGGCGAAAAGGCGATGTATTCCGGCTCCATGTCTTCCGCTACTGTAGCCAAACCATCGTTGCCGAAAATGCGAATCCCTTTGTTCAGCAGGTGTATCTTTTTGTCGTTGTAAGATTCAAAAGTAATGGTTAGAACGGTGGCGTTTGCGACTCCACCGGAGAGGCCGATCAGGGAAACCGAGCCCAGGGGGTCAACGGTATAGTCATCGTTGGGTTCTCCTTCATTTGCGGTGATGGCCGTATTGCCATCCGGAGAGAAGGTAAGCATATCGGGTAGTGCGCCGACGGCCACTTCGTTCAGGTAGTTGCCATCGGCGTCAAAGAAAACAACCTTTCCTGGATCCGTCTTGGGGTCGGATTGTACCGCTACGGCTACCACTCCATTAGCAACCGCTACGGAATTAGGGCCGCCTCCGTAGGAGGAAAGGTCAATTTCCGTGGCTAATGTCGGCATACCAGGGTTGGAAAGGTCAACAATGGTAAAGGTGTTGGGGCCATTATTGGTGAAAAAGGCATGCTTGGATACCGGGTCGAATGCTACGACTTCCGCCGCCGCTTCTGTACCGGTTTCAAAGCTGGCGAGATGGTAAAGCTCTTGCGCATTTTGAGCGACTGCGCTCCAAAATAACAGGCACAGTGCGCCAAGGAGTGTAAAGCGTCTGGACATAATTTATGGTTTTATGTTCAAAAGCCTCAAAGCTACAGGTGCGGCTTTTCCTGAAATTTAATGCAACGTTAATTTTTGGTGATGTTTTTGCGAGGATGGAAGGTGTAATGTGTAATAATCGTTAATTATTTTAACGTGAGGTTTGAACCCTGGTGGTTGATTTTTATCCTGATAGCTGGTTCCCTGGCCGGCAAGTGTACGATGTATAGGGTGTACGGTGTACGACGCCAGCCCAATCGTACATCGTACCCTTTCAGGTTCCTGTCCAGCCCCGTACACCGTACACCATTTCGGGCAAAAGTCCGGATAGCAAGCTGGAATCCAACACTTCACTTTATGCTCAAACCTCACGTTATTTTAAAACTCCCTCCCTCCCTCATTCCCTCATTTCACCTCCTGACCCCTACCGTCATATCCGGATCATAATCGCCCTGTATCAGCGGAGATTGCAGGTTGCCGGTATAGGTGCGGACATTGAGGCTCACGAAATTGTAGAGTTCCTGAACGGTAATGAGCTTATTGTTATTGGTATCGGCCTCGCCTTTCAGCCCCCGGATGAGGAAGTGGCTGAAGACGCCCTGCCGCAAGCCGCTGGACTCCAGCGAAGTCTCGTCTGATTTGGAAGACATGATCAGAGCGGTGCCCGGGTTGGCCTTGGCCAGGCTGTTGTAGTAGTTGGCCAGCAACTGGGGTTGGCTGCCGCCCCGCATGGCCAGCAGGCTGCCCGAGTGACAGGCATCGGCGATACAGAGTTTGAACTTGGCGGGGCTCCGTTTCATAATGGCATTGAGCTCTTCGTGGTAGAGTTTGTTCCGGTAGCCGTCGAAGTCGAAGGGAAGGAAGGAGCCGCGCAGGCCGTGGCCGGAAAAGTAGAGCATGATGAGGTCATTAGAGCTGGCCTTATCGAAGAGGGATATCATTGTAGTCTTTATATTCTGTAGCGTAGCCTCTTCATCGACCAGTATCCGGATGTGTTCATCGTCGAGGGCGCCGCCTTCCGGGCTTTTCAGGAAGGCATACATGTGGTAGGCGTCGTCGTCCGTATAGCGCAAGACCGGCATGTGGTTGTAGGCAGATATGCCGATCACTACGGCCCATACTTCCAGCTGTGTATTATTGTCCTGTTGTTGGATGGGAGGGTAAGCGGGGGCGTTTATTTCTGCCTGCTTTTCCTTTCCGACGTACAGGCCGTCCTGCCAGTGCCCGGATACGGCGCTGCCGTCCTTCATGAAAAGCGTACCGTAACCATTGAATTTGGCGTTGCCCATTTGCCCTTCGTACCGTTCCCCGTTGGTGTAAAAAACCGTTCCCCGGCCGTGAGGCAGCCCATTGCTAAAATAACCAATGTATTTATTACCGTCTTTGAAGATGTAGGTGCCGTGTCCGTCCTGGCAATTTCCATAAATACAGCCTTTCTCCGGCCGGGACAGAACCCCGGTGTATTCGCCGTCCAGCCAGTTGCCTTCGGTAAGCTGGCCATTGGCGAGGCGAAGCGTTCCTGCACCGTGAGGCACGCCATTGCGGAAGGCGCCGGTGTGCCGGTCGCCATTGGGATAGAAAAAGGCGCCCTGGCCGTCGGGTTTGCCATTGCGGAACTGCCCTTCGTAACGGCTGCCGTCGATATAGGCCAACGTTCCGTAACCATTGTCGCATTGGCCGGAAAGGCAACCTGCCTGCACATCGGTAGTTTGAGCTTCGGCCTCCTGCCTGGCCATGTAGGCGTTGAGGATACGCCCGTTGGAGTCGACGGGTTGCCCCCGTTGCCACAATCCGGTGCGCCGGCTACCGTCCGGGTAGGCCATGGTGCCCCGGCCGTTGGGTTGGCGGTGCATCCATTCCCCTTCGTATTTGCTGCCATCAGAGTAATGGCAAATGCCTTGGCCGTGGATTTCACCGTCTTTGAACTCACCCGTATACACCGCTTTACTCGGAAAAACATAAACACCGTAGCCGTTAAAGCAATTGCCGGAGATACAGCCTTCCAGTTTGTCATCATTTTGTTTTTCCCTGCCGCTCCGCTCGGTAAATTCCTGAGGAATAGCTTCTCCCACGTAGCGGCCATTCTGGAACCAACCCGTCTGAAGCCGCCCCAGGCTGAGGGTTTTAGTTCCCTTGCCATGAGGCAGGCCATTTTCCCATTCCCCTTCATAGCGGCTGTCGTCCGGCCAGGTACAAATACCAATGCCATCGCTCTTTCCATCCTTGAATTGGCCAATATAGTAGGCTCCACTGGAAAAGCGGTAGGCGCCTTTTCCATTATTACAATCTCCTTCCAGGCATTGGGCAGTAAGGATTACTGGAACGGTAAGACTGGCAAACGCAATGATTAGGCTGATGTTCTTCATGAGGTACTTGAAAAATGGAATAAATTCCTATATGGAATTTCTTTGTAAGTGTACGAAAATCCTGCCAGGATTGTTGCGCACCGGAAGGAAAAAGGTTGGTAGAGGACGGATTCCCGGGGCGCTCGTTGTCACTCCCCCCTCACAAACGCCACTGGCATGCGGCGGTCAAACTGGCCGGTCAGGGTAGGCGTTTGGATATTGCCGGTATACATGCGTACGTTCTGGTGGACGTAGTCAAACAATTCCTGTATGGTTATGATGGCGTTCCCATCCTGATTGGCCTCTCCCTTCAATCCTCTGACGAGGAAATGGCTGAAGATTCCCGAACGCAGGCCGCCGTCTTCCAGCGAATATTCTTCCCCTTTGGAACTCATAAGCAGGGCCATTCCGCCGTAGGAATCTTCGAAAGCCTGGTAGTATTGTTTCAGTGCGATTTGCATAGGCGTTTTGGTGGAGAGCAGGCTTCCGGAGTGGCAGGCGTCGGCCAGCACCAGCTTGTGTTTGGCCTTGCTTTCTTCCAGCAGGGCTTTGATTTCTTCGTGTTTCAACTGATTGTTGTAGCCGTCGAAATCGACGGGCAGAAAGGAACCCTGGAGCCCGTGGCCGGAAAAATAAAACAGGATCACGTCGTTTTCGTCGGCACGCAGGAACGTGGTGCGCATGGCGTTGAGTATATTCTTTCGGGTCGCTTCCTCGTCGATCAGCAGGCGCAGTTGCCGGTCGGGCAGAGCGCCCCCTTCCGGGCTTTTGAGAAAGGCATAAACCTGATAGGCGTCATCATCGGTATACCGAAGCGGGGGCATGTGAGAATAAGTAGCTGCGCCGACGACAACCGCCCATATCTTGACCTGTGCATCGCTGTCGACCGGGATAGGAACGGGGCCTTCCGCTTCTCCCTGCACGTAGAGTTTCCGGGCAGGCTTGCCAAAGTCCCAAATAGCGCCTACTACCCGGCCGTTGGCGTAGTACATTACCCCATTGCCATGGGGCGTATGTTGCTTCCAGCCTCCCTCATAGCGGCTGCCGCTGGCATAGTAAACGGTGCCATTGCCTTGCGGTATGCCGTTAAAAAATTCACCTACGTAGAGAGAGCCGTCGCTGTAGGTATATTTGCCTACGCCATCGTTGCAGACAAGCAGGTTGCAGTTTCGAAGGTTGGACGTATCGCCGGTGAATGCAAATTTGCTCCAGTCGGCCATGTATTGCCCATCCACCCATTCCCCGGTGATGGGGGCTTCGCCTTCGAAGGCCATCATGCCGGCGCCATGTCTTTTATTGTTGGACCACTGGCCCTGGTATAAGGAACCATCGGAGTAGTACATGGTTCCTTCTCCGTGGCATTGGCCCTGTTTGAACATCCCTTCGTATCGGTCGCCATTGGCGAATGAAAAAACGCCATAGCCTTCCTGATGGCCGGCTTCCCATTGCCCTTCGTAGCGGTTGCCATTGGCGTAGGACATGATGCCCCGTCCATTAAACAGGTTGCCTTTAAAGTCGCCGGTGTATTTGTCCTTATTGTGAAAAGCTACTATGCCAATACCCTCGCGGTACCCCTTCTTCCAATCGCCGGAATACTGGTCGCCATTGGAAAAATAGAGCGTGCCTTTACCCTGCGGTTTGCCCTCGCGAAAGCGCCCTTCATACCGGGCGCCACTTGGATAAATGCAAACGCCTTCTCCGTTGATGCAATTACCCTCTAAACATTCGATCTGTGCATGGGCCCCAGCTGAAAAAAACAGCAAGGCCAGTAAAGTCAGTGCCCCTTTCATGGTAATGGTTGTTTTATGCCGTTAAAGCGAAATGTTTGGCGGGTAGTGCTTATTGCTGATAGGCGCGTGGTTTTTGGTCATTTAATTTTGGCTATTGGATACCCTAGTCCAAGCGGCACGAAATAACGGGTTATATTATGATACTGGAACCCTGCATTTAAGGGCTGGCGAATTCTCCCGTTATTTCGTTCTAGTCGCACTAGTGCGCTGGGCCTTTTGCAATGCGGCCCTCTTCAAGATTCGGGTCAAGGTATAAAGTCATTTTTAGGGTTGAATATTGCTTAGGCCGGTATCTTTAAGAAAAATTTAGAACTATTGTTAAAATTGTCGCCGAAACCGGCCGGCCCCGGGCCAAATGCCTGGATTTTAGCCACTTTTGTTTTATTTTTGTTGACCTTGGCAAAGCCTGCGCCGGCCTCCTTGTTTATAGGAACGGCTGAAAAATAATAAACGAGAATATTTTATAAAAAAATGATATCGATATGTTAAGAAGAATGTTATTCGTTATGCTCGTGACATCTGTGTTGATCGCTTGCAACAGTACAGCCAAGCAAGGTGGAAATACGGAAGCAGAAAAATCAGCCTCGCCGGCTGTGTTGAAAGGACAAACCTTCGGGGCGCCTTTCTCTATGGAAGGAAGCATTGCCTCAAGTGAAATGGTTGAGAAGATGCAAAGCCAGGATTCAATGGAACTCATCGTGCAAGGCACCGTTCAGGAGGTATGCCAGGCAAAGGGCTGTTGGATGGTGGTCGCTTCTGAAAACAGTGACGCAGAACCGGTAATGGTCAGGTTTAAAGACTATGGTTTCTTTGTTCCGAAGGACATTGCCGGCCGCAAGGTGATCATGGAAGGATGGGCTTTCCGGGAAGTGACTTCAGTGGATGAACTGCGTCATTATGCAGAGGATGCCGGTAAGTCACAGGAAGAAATTGAAGCCATTCAGGAACCCAAGGATGAATTGAAATTCCTGGCTTCAGGGGTCTTCGTGATGGATGAACAATAAACCAGGATAAAAGGCATTATTCCTTTATTGTTCTTCTGCCTTTCATCGGGCAACGAAGAAAAACGCCACTTGCAGGAAAGAATCTGTGTAAAAAAATACAGTACAATGAATTTTCATGCAGCCAAAGCTTTCGTACTGGATAAACTGGAGCGCGAACTCTCCGATAAGCTCGCCTACCATGGTATTCATCACACCCTCGATGTGCTTTACACCATTGAGGAATTGTGTTATCTGGAAAAGGTGAACCCTTATGAGGAATTATTGCTTAAAACAGCCGCTCTTTTCCACGATTCCGGTTTTACGATTGATAACAAGGAGCATGAAAAGCTAGGGTGCCAGATCGCCTGCCGGCATTTACCGGGTTATGGGTATACGCCTAACGAGATCACCCGTATCTGCGGGATGATCATGGCTACCAAGATACCTCAGAACCCTAAAAATTACCTGGAAGAGATCATGTGTGATGCAGACCTGGACTATCTCGGGCGGGACGATTTTTATGATATTGGGTCTACGCTGTTTAAAGAATTAAAAGCATATCAGGTCCTGCAAACAGAAGAGGCCTGGAACCGCATTCAGGTGAATTTTTTGGAAAAACATGCCTTCTTTACCAGGACGAATAAAAAACGCCGGTCTCCCAAAAAACAGCAATATCTAAAGGAGTTGAAAGAAATTGTGAGCAGATACGAAAAAAGTTGAGCGTTAAAGCAGCGGTGATGGAAAGCTGTGCGTTATCTTCTCAGTTTGATGATATAGGCGTAATATTTTGTAAGCAGCCTCTGCTTTACGCTCACTAGTTCATTAAGTTTACACACTCAAGGAGAGGCTGCTTACTTTTCCTCCCTCATTGCTCCCGAAAAAACTTACCTTTGTCTATTCCCTTGCATCAGTAGCAACCAGTTTTATACCTGTCAAGGGTACGTAGTTCATTATGGGTATCCGTCTAAAGTTGGACAGAATGGGCGAGGGTTGTGTACGATCTACGGATACAATGGGAGCCCTTGTATGTACGATGTACGAGGCTGTCCAATGTTAGACGGGGGGCCTTCATTATGAACTGTACCGGACGGAATGTCATTTCTGAAATAAGGAAGAAAAAAAAGCGCTCCAAAATAAAGAGAACACCTTTTTCCCAAGGAGTGAAAAAGGCAAAGTCAAATTAAGCTGAACTGATTAGGCACAGGCAGCCCAATGATTTTGGAGCGCTTCGAAAGTTCTACAGCGTTCTAACCATAAATGTGGAGACACAAATTTAGCGCATATCCTGCTGAAAAAAAATTACAGAAATACAGAATCTCAGCAGGCCAGTTTCTGGTAGATTTGTGCCTATATTTTTGATATATACTTGCAGGTCAAGTATTTGTGCATTTAACTTGGTTTCGGGTTATACCGCTATTGTTTCACCATCCGGGAAGAAACGGCTTCCCCTGGAGGTAAAAAATAGCTTTTAAAGCCTTTGCAAAAATGTGTAGCGTCACATTATTTCCATGTCCGAGTTAACTATTAACTCTTGTTGGTAATCCTGCTCATATTGTTGGATGAGCTCGGTGCTTGCCTGGCTGGAGGACGTGATTACCCCCAGAGTGATCATAAAAGCAATTATTGCTGCCATAGTTTTAAACAGTTTAATTTTGTTTAAAACTATGGACTCCGGGTCGATAAGCGTATAACTTTTTTCCTTGTTTTAAACAGGCCAGATTTTGCTTATTTTTGAGCTGTTCATCTGTTGATTTGTTGATTTTCAGGGGATAGTGTACATCAAATTTAATGCAAATCGATATGGAGGATCTCATTCAGTTGATAGAAATTATCTCTCCCAACAAGATTAAGGGGATCGAACTGGTCTATTCTGATGAGGAAGCAGGCTCCAACCTTCAGCAATTGTACCGCCTTATCGCCGAATCCGAATCCATTTCTGAAGAAGAGCTGATTTCAAAATTCTATGAGGGTGAAAACGGGAAAGAATATTTTAACCGCCTGAAGCGAGAGCTAAAAGGCCGGCTGATCAATACACTTTTTCTTATTGACGCCAACGACCCTAAATATTCCGAGATAGCGCGGGCTTATTACAATTGTTACAAGAATGCCGCCGCTGTGAAAATATTATTGGCCAGAGGCGCCCGTCAGGTGGCCGTTCAGTTAGCGGAAGAGACCGTTTACAAAGCGGAAGACTTTGAATTTACAGATATACTGCTGAGCCTGGCTAAAGACCTTCGTTTCCATTACGGTAACATTCTTGGGGATAGCGGGAAGTTTAATTATTACAAAAACAAGGCTCGTCATTACGCTCAGTTGTATTTGGAAGAGCTTAAAGCGGAAGAATATTATACGACTCTGGCCCTGACGTTTTCTGTGTCGAGAGCCTCCAAAGCTGAATTCAGCCAGGAGGCCGTCCGGTATGCAGAAGAAATGGAAGAATTGCTCGATCATTACCATTCATACCGCTTCAACCTGTATGCGTTTACGGTTATCGCCTTGCGGTATGAAATTGCGAATGACTACGAAAACAACATAGCTACCTGCCAGCGCGCCCTGAATTATTTCGAACACAAAGAATATCTCGCTTCCAGACAGGCCCTATTCAATTTTTCCTTTCGCATGTTGTCAAGTTATATCCTTCTGCGCAGGCTTGAGGAAGGCAGACAGGTGGCCCTGCGCTGCCTGCAATGGGCCGATAAAGGCCTTTTCAACTGGTTCAGAGTGATGGAGTTGCTGTTTATTTTGAACTTGCATTCTGAGAAATACCAGGAAGCCTACGAAGTATACAAGGAAGTTATTGAGCAGGAACATTTTCCCAAGCAGTATTCTGCTATCCAGGAAATCTGGCATATCAATGAAGCCTATATGTACTATTTTATATCCGTTGGGATCATTGAAGCAGGTGAAAATGACCCCATTAAAAACTTCCGTGCCTCCCGCTTCCTCAATGAGGTGCCAATTTATGCCAAAGACAAACGGGGAAATAATATTGCCATTCTTATCCTGCAGGTGCTCTTTTTACTCCAGCAGAATCAGTACGGCAAGATCATCGACCGGGTGGAATCGCTGCGTACTTACATGCACCGCTACCTTCGCCGGGATGAAACCTTCCGCAGCAATTGCTTTATCAAATTGTTGACCACACTGCCAGCTGCTAATTTTCATAAAGTAGCAGTCATCCGGAAAAGCAAGAAGTATTTGGAAAAACTGCAGTCGGTAGGCATTATCAACAACAATAGTGCTGAATTGGAGGCAGTTCCGTATGAGACCCTCTGGATGTTCATCCTGGAATCACTGGAAGCAAATTGAAGAAGGTTTGGAGTGGGAAGCCGGAAAACTTCCGGCTTCCCACTTGGAATTGGCTGTGAGAGCAGGATTCGAACCTGCACGGGGCGGTTAGCAATAGCGCAAAGGTTTAGTGGTCAACCCTAGCCCGAAAGCGTTACGCTATGTTTATCCCTGGTTCCCCACCCCCGAGACAAGGGGGCATGGCTGCCTGTTTCATCACCTCACAGTGTTTGGAAGTCGGAAGTGCGAAATCGGAAGTCGGAATTTCCACTTTTGCACTTCCGCTTTGAAATTGGCTGTGAGGGCAGGAATCGAACCTGCACGGGGCGGTTAGCCGCAGCGCTCGCGCGCCACGTTTATCCCGGTCCCCCCACCCCCGAGACAAGAGGGCATGGCTGCCTGTTTCATCACCTCACAGTGTTTGGAAGTTGGAAGTGCGAAATCGGAAGTCGGAATTTCCGGCCTTCGTTTTTCTGCTTTGGAAGCGGCTACGTTTAACCGCTGTTGTTGATACAAAAGTAAGCCAAGGGTTGTTTTTGTGCAAATTTTTCAAAGAAAAAAATAAAAAATTACGATTCAATTAAAATAAGAGTCGATATATTCGTATTTTGAAAAATCGCCTAACCAGGAAAGCTTTAAATTGAGGATCTTCGAAAAATGCCCCTCAGGGGGAGTGTTGGGACGAAAAACAAGGCCTAAATTTGCAATTGCTGAAATAAA
Source organism: Lewinellaceae bacterium (assembly GCA_020636095.1). GTDB lineage: Bacteria > Bacteroidota > Bacteroidia > Chitinophagales > Saprospiraceae > JACJXW01. The sequence goes on along the minus strand of JACJYN010000003.1, from coordinate 1,322,214 downwards.
TGACTAATAGGGCCGTACTTTGTAAGCTTTGTTCAACAAAACGAAAAAACATGAAACAGTTTTACACCCTGATACTCGCCGGTATCTTCTTTTTTTTAGCCGGGTGCGGAACCGGTGGCGAAAATTACGAACACATCGCAAAAGAAATTTGCGATTGTATGCGGCCGCTTTCCGAATCCTATAATTCCATCAAAGATGCCCGCCAGGGCAACAATGCGGAAGCATTACAACGGTTTGTAGAGGAGATGGAAGCCGCCAATGAAGCATTGAGCGACTGCGCGGGCCGTATCGAAGAACGCTACGGCGAACTGGAAGGAGAACGGGAAGAGCGCGTCAAGGCCGCCATGCAGAAAGTGTGCCCGGAGGTCATCTCAACCCTGAACGAAGCGGAAGATGCGCTGATGCAATAACACACGCTTACCCTCCCGAAACAGCCTGCATCAGGTAGGCACATATCAGCGCGCCGTAGGTGCCCAGCGCATAACCCAGAACGGCCATCAAAACGCCTACCGGCGCCAGCGCGGGGCTAAACGCAGAAGCAACGATGGGAGCGGAAGCGGCGCCTCCGACATTGGCCTGGCTGCCTACTGCTACGAAGAAGAAAGGCGCCCGGATGAAGTAGGCGGTAAGCAGTAAAATGAAAACGTGCACCATCATCCATACGATCCCTACAGCAAAAAGCCCCAGGTTTTGCAGCACTTCGCCCAGGTTCATTTTCATGCCGATGGTGGCTACCAGAATATAGATGAATACACTGCCCCAGCGCGAGGCGCCTACCCCTTCCAGCTTTCGGGCAGAAGAAAAAGACAGGCCCAGCCCCAGGGTGGTGGCGATAACGATAAGCCAGAAAAAGTCAGACATCAGCGAGCTGAGCCCTGCTGAATCCAGCGCTTCCTTGTAGCCTTCCATAAAAGGAGTAATGACATCCGACCCCCAATGAGATAGCGCAACGCCCCCGAAAGCAACCGCCAGCAGAACAAAAGCGTCCTTGGTGGTGGGAATGCGGGCAACGCTGGCCTGGTAATCCTGAACCTTGCGCTTGAGTTCTTCGATAGCGGAGTTATCGGCCTTCAGCCGCAGGTCCAGCTTGTCGGAAATACTGGCGCCGTAGAGCAGGAAGCCCATCCAGATGTTGGCGACTACCACATCCACCACGATCATGGAGGCGAAGAGGTTATCACTCACCTTGAAAATTTCTTTCATGGCAGTCTGGTTGGCCCCGCCGCCGATCCAACTGCCGGCAACGGTGGATAAACCCCGCCATATTTCATCCGGGCTGGCCTTTATCAGGCCGGGCGCCAGGTTGGTAACGATCAGCAACGCAACTGGCCCGCCCAGAATAATGCCGGCCGTAGCGGCAAAGAACATGATCAGCGCTTTGGGGCCCAGGTTGAGGATGCCTTTGAAGTCAATACTGATGCACAACAGAATCAAGCTGGCGGGAAGCAGGTAACGGGAGGCGACAAAATAAAGCTGAGACTTGACCACCAACCCTTTGAGCGCGTCTTTGGCGATATCCTGTTCTGCAATGATGTTTTTCATCGCCTTCCACCCGGCATCAGCCGGCAGGTTGGGCGCTGCGGCTTCCTGAAGGAAGCTCCGCAGCCCGTCCAGGCCGTACCATTGAGGGGCGATCAGCCCGAGCGGCCAATGGAGGAGAGCCGGCAAAAAATAGCACAGCAACAACGGAGGAACATAGCGATAGAAGGATTGCCACCGTGGATTCTTGCTGCCGGAGGTTACAAATACCAGGGCCAGCACCATAAGCAGCAAGCCCAGCACAATAGCATCGTTCGTAAAGAGAGGTTGTATCATATATGCGCTGGTTTGGATGTCAATCCGGCAAAGATACTGGACTGAAACGGCTTCGCAAAATGTTATATACTGTGGCAAACCAAAACAAAATTGCAACTTTGTGGCTGTTTGGTTTTAAAATATGGACATTATGTCGGACGAACAATTCATGAAGGAAGCCATCCGCCTGGCTATCGAAGGGGTCGCGGCCGGCTTTGGCGGCCCTTTCGGAGCCGTAATCGTCAGGGATGGGGAAATTATCGGCAGGGGCCAAAACCGGGTGTTAGTCAGTAATGACCCTACTGCTCACGCCGAGGTAGTGGCTATTAGAGATGCCTGCCAGCGGCTCGGCCATTTTCAGCTCGATGGCTGTGTAGTGTATGCTTCTTCAGAACCCTGCCCCATGTGCCTGGGAGCTTTATACTGGGCGCGCCCCGGCCGCATCGTTTTTGGCTGCGGCCGGGAAGATGCCGCCCGGATCAATTTCGATGACGCCTTTATTTATAGAGAGCTGGGCCACCACCACAGCCAACGGCACATCCCCACCCAGCAAATGATGCGGGAAGAAGCGCTGCAGGCATTCCAGGCCTGGGTAGACAAAGAGGATAAGGCCCGGTATTAGTGGGAGGGGAGGGAGGCAGGCTTTTCGAACCGGGCCTTATCTCTTCTATTCACAAAAAATGAATTAAAGCATAAATTATGAAAATGAACTGGCGGCGATTTGCGCTGGTAATGGCCATCGTACTAATAAATGTGGGCTGCGACCAGGCCACCAAACAACTCGCGAGAGAGCAACTCTTGTCGGCTGGGCAGCTATCTTACCTGAGCGGCTTTTTCCGGCTTTCTTATGTGGAAAACAAGGGCGCTTTCCTGAGCCTGGGCGCCGGCTTGTCCGACCAATTGCGCTACTGGGCGTTGCTCATCCTCCCGATGGGCCTGCTGCTGGGCTTGCTCTTGTACACCCTGTTTTCCAGGAGTGTCAACCGCTGGCAGGCCATTGCCTTCAGTTTTATTATTGGCGGAGGGATCAGTAATGTTTACGACCGCATCCTGTACGGGCAGGTCGTAGACTTCATGAATATGGGGGTGGGCAGCCTGCGCACTGGTATTTTCAACTTCGCCGATGTATCCATCATGATTGGATTAGGCATTATGCTGCCGATGATCTTTAAGAAAGAAAAAGGGGAAGACAAGGAAATAACTTCCGATTCGTGATACCCGAAGAATTAAGGTTGTATACTTCTCATTTGGCGAAACAGTGGGCTTTTTATACCAAAATGCCCGGTTGCCTTACTAAATTGGCTCTAAACTACTTCGGCACCTTGATCTCATAGGCCTTCCCACTGCGGTTGGGCAGCTTCGAATCCAACAGCCACGGGTTGTATACTTTTAGCATTCGGTACGTGGTGCCCTGCTCGCGGGCGAAATCGCCGAGGCTTTCTATGGTGCTGTCCACCGTTACGATCCTGTAGTCCTCAAGAGGCGGGTACCGTTCTTCGTTATCGAGGTAGAAACCAAAATCCTGCGGCCGGCTGAGAATCTCTTTGATGGCCACCAGGCGGAAGACGTAGCGGGAGGTCTCCGCGTTGAGGTTGAGGTCGAAGTAGTCCAGGGCACGCTGTTCTTCCATCTCCCGGGTGATGCGGGACAATCCGGCGTTGTAGGCGGCGGCGGTGAGGGTCCAGCTATTCAGGCGGCGATAGTAGTCTTTGAGTAGTTTACAAGCCGCTTGAGTGGATTTTTCCAGGTGGTAGCGCTCATCCACTTCGCGGTTGGTTTCCAGGCCGTACTGTTCGGCGGTGCCGTTCATGAACTGCCAGATGCCGCGGGCGCCGGCCGGGGAGACTTCATTGCGCAGGCTACTCTCGGCCACGGCCAGGTATTTGAAGTCTTCCGGCACACCGTTTTCCCGAAGGATGCGCTCTATCACAGGAAAGTATTTGTACGCATTTTTAATGTTGAGGACGGTGTTGGAATGCCAATAGGTGTTGACCAGCAGTTCGCGGTCCAGCCGTTCGGCGACATCGAAGTTATCCATCGGCAGCCGTTCGCCGGCAAAATCGAAGGGCTTGTTCAGGTCTACTGCCTTGATGACCTGGGGAATGCTGGTATCTTTCCCGCTTTTGTTGGGTTCTTCTCCCAGCTTTCCGGAGTAAGAGGCAAATATCGCAATGGTCAGAAACGCGGCCATGGCCAGCGTGTAGTAGTTCAGTGCTTTGTTGCGCATGGTTCATGAGTTTTTCTGCAAAGCGGCCGCCGCTTTCGCTGTCTTCAAATGTAATGATGCATAGATGTCCTCTGGTGGTGTTTTTTGTTGGTGTGTTCCCGATTGTCACCTTTACAGATAGCCGGACAATGGATAACGCCCATCCCGGGTAATCAGTTGTTGGGATGATACAACAATATAAAGCATTTTTTTTGAGAAAAGAAAGAGCGGTGCGCTGCGGCCGCCTTTGCGAGGCAGTTAAAATTTGTGATGTTCGGTTTTTGATTTGCCCCTGGGAGTTGCTCCGGCGGGCCATACCTCAGAAAATCCTACTTGGGTTTCTTATAGATCGGCACCGTCGAGCAGGGCTCCCCGTACATGATGCTTTTGGCCAGGGGGCGCAGGCGTTTGGCCAGTTCCACATAAGCGTTGGCGGGTATGGGTTTATTGTCCGTACACCCTTTGATGATGATGCGTTCGTCGCGGTATTTTTCGATATCCAGCCCGGCCAATGTCCTGGTGTAATAGGCCAGGTAGTAGTCCTTTTCCTCACCCTGGAATACGTCGGCGGCGTAGGGGGCGGCGTATGCCGCCACCAGCATGAAGGCCCACATGGGCAGGATGGCGTCGGTGGAGCAGTACACCAGCAGGATTTTGCCCTGGTACTGTTCCCAGTCGTGGGCTTCCATGGCCTCGCGAAAGTCTTTTTCTTTTAAGAGCAACTCGCGAAAAAGGTAGTCTTTGAGGTCCAGTTTTGCGATCTCCTCTTTGGGAAAGAACGTTTCCAGTTTGAGGGTGATCAGGCCGCTGGCGGCAATGCGGTTAACTAACGGTTTGTCGGTGGTGCTCATATTTATTCAATCATTCAATCATTTATTCCTTCATTCCTTCACTCCTCCTCCCCGCTCCCCTCCGGCACATCCTCCTCTATCGGCGCCTGTTCGCCGATCATAAAGTCGGACTCCTTAAATTCCTTGGGCTTGGGCAGGTCGCGCAGGCTCTTCAGGCCGAAGTAATCCATGAATTTCTCGCTGGTGCCATAGAGCAGCGGGCGGCCCGGCCCTTCGTCGCGCCCTACAATAGCAACAAGTTCCTTTTCCAATAGTTTTTGGATGGAATAATCGCAGCTCACCCCGCGGATGCGCTCCATTTCCGATTTGGTAACCGGCTGCTTATAGGCGATGATGGACAGCGTTTCCAGCGCCGCCCGGGAGAGGCGTTTGCGGGTGGTCTGCCGCAGGTAGGCGCCCACGGTGTTGTGGAAAGCGGGCTTGGTCAGGAACTGGTACCCTTCGGCAATTTCGTTGATGGAGAAGGCGTAGTCCTCCTGCTCGTATCGCTCCTTCAGTTGCCCGATGGCCTCCAGCAATTCCTCTTCCGTGAAAGAAACCTCCAGCACCTCTTCCAGGCAGCTTTTGATCTCCTCCAGGGTCACGGGCTGGTCGGTGGAAAAGATCAGGCTTTCGATGTGTTGTGCGAGTCGCTCCATAGAGCAAAGATAAGATTGTTTTGGGGTATTCCGGTGCTTCCATGCCGGCCGGTGAAAATCTTCAAATGGGGAAATTTATACCGCCCATTATTGTTTTGGCAGTTTGGTTTTTAATTCAAAAAAATTAAATTCCATGTTGGATTTTAAGAAATAAGTTGCGACATTATTGGCTATTGACAAAATAACATTTCTTTGCCTTTCTATCGAAAATGTGCTTTATGTAACCAATGAGCCTTTCTGATATGAAGTACATTATCTCTTTCACCTATTGAAAGAAATTTAATTTATGGATTCGAAGCATTCTCTTAACCGCCTTTACACTAGTATAAAAACCTTGGAAGCCAGTCCAGATAAACTTATTTTCAGGGACGAAAGAATAAAAAAACTGATAGGAAGAGTGTTATGTGGGATAGGAGCGATCCTTATTTTTCTGACTATTCAGGGTTTTTTGCCTGAAAAATTAGATGCTATCTTGCATTATGAAATATTGTTTTGGGGCTATTTCATAGGTATTCTAGGCTTGTTCCTGGTTAGCCGGTTAATGGTATATATTCTAATAATATTTGTAACTATTCAGCATAATAGCCGCCCTTTTTTAATTATGGGGCAAATTTTTGCGTCAGGCGTATTTCAGACCATGTATATAGCGGCTGTCCATGTATATTCTGCCTATCCGTTTTAGAGTAGGGATGCGACAGAGGTGGAGTGCCTGCAACCAGGGAACAATCCAACAATCCAGCTACCATGCCCCTACCAGCACTCCCCCTCCGCCCGCTGCCGAAACCCGGCCCCTCTCACCAGCCGTTTATAAGTCAATTCATTAGCTACAGCGTTGCGCTCCGGGCTGGCGTCCTGGAAGTAAAAATCGGCCAGGCCTCCCACTCCTTTGATATCATAAGCGATGCCCGCCAGGCATTGGATATGGCGCGTGGAAAGCTCCGGGTGCAGTCCGGCGTGGCGCTCCTGGGCGAGTAGGGTATATTTCTCGATCAGCTGCTCGGAAGGTTTATCGAGCAGCAGATCCCAGATGCCCGGGCGGTTGGTGACGAACCGGAGCCGGAACTCATCCGCCTCCTTCAAAGGCATGCCGTAGGGCAGGATAACGGGCATATCGGCAGGTAAGGCCAGCTCTGCTTCCTGAATCTTACCATCCGCGACAAAGGAAAACCGAATAAGCGTTCCCTCGTCCGTTGGCTGCAGGCGGTCAATGTGGGCGATGGTTTCCTGGCCGAAATCAGCCAGCAATTCCTCTCGTTGGGCGGACTTCTGTTTGGCGTCGTAGCGAAGGAAAAAGGCCGTGAAAAGGGCGATAACGACGCCCATTGCCCCGAAGAAGAACAGCGTTTGCCGCCAGTGTTTCTTCTCCACCACTTTGCGCTGGCGATTGCGGGGCGTATCGGCCTTGCGGTTGATGTCGAAGCCGTAGCGGAACTGGTTGTCCTTCTTCTCAATGGTCAGTTCGCACAGCTCATCGTCCAGGAATAAAGGATAAGTCCTGGTCTCCAGGACATGGAAGTCGATGATCACGACCTTCCGGTTGCAGTAAACCAGCAGGTGGCCTGACCGGACGCCATGGTAAATACCGACATTGAATTTTCTGCCGGTATCGCTGACATATGTCCAATTGAATTGCGCCAACGACAGTTGAGGTTGTTTGTGTAAAAAGTCTGATACAAAAGATACGCTAGGATGTTGAATTTTGTGCCATGCATCCAGGACTTTAACAACCGAAACAGGTAAAGCCGCTATATAAATAAAATTTGCAATGCCCTTTTGGCCATGTATATTTGCATTTTTTAGAGCTTGTTCAAATTTCGTTTTTGAGGCGACGGTGAGCAAATTTTATTTCAGACAAGGCGCAAAGAGGGAGCCTAGCCGAAGCTAAGTGACCGATGCAGCAACGCAGTATGAAATAAAATTTGCCGCCGGTAGCCCGAAGTATGAAATTTGAACAAGCTCTTAAACGAAAGCCTCCCGGCAACATTTCAAACCGGGACAATGTAACATATAGTATAAAACCAAATATTTCTAACCAATAAAACCACATTTTCTCATGATCTATGAGTTCAAGGGCTTCAAGCCCGTCATTCACGAAACTGCCTTTGTGCACCCTCAGGCCACCGTTACCGGAAATGTCATCATTGGCGCCCACGTTTACATTGGCCCGGGCGCGGCCATCCGCGGAGATTGGGGTGAGATCATCATCGAAGACGGTTGTAATATTCAGGAAAACTGTACGCTCCACATGTTTCCGGGTGTGACGGTGCGCCTGAAGAAGGGCGCCCACATCGGCCACGGGGCGGTCATCCACGGGGCGGTCATCGGGCGCAATGCACTGGTCGGCATGAATTCGGTTATTATGGACAACGTAATCATCGGTGATGAATGCATTATCGGCGCCCTCACTTTCATCAAAGCCGATGAGCAGATTCCCCGGCGTAGCATGGTGGTGGGCAATCCCGGCCGCATTGTTAAGGAGGTGAGTGATGAGATGATTCAATGGAAAACGCAGGGCACCCAACTTTATCAGCGGTTGCCGAAGGAGTGCCACGAATCGCTTCGTCCCTGTCACGACCCCCTGCGGGAGGTGCCCGAAAGCCGCCCCAGCCAGGAAGTGCTTTTCCAAACCTGGAAAGAGGTGCAAGAGGGGGTAGCCGGTTGATGTTTCAGGATATTCGATTTGCTCCCTGAGGCACATCACATATCAAACGGCTCAATCCAAACACCAGAAACAGGAGTTGTTCCAGTCAAAGGAACGGCTCCTGTTTTAGTTTTCCCTTGAATAAACAACGGGAAGAATTGTCTTTTTGGAAAAACACAAGCCGTTTGCCGGCTGGATGGTTTCGTCCGCGGCCTGAGCCGTTGTGGGGACTATGCCTTCATAGGGCTATCCCGCCTGCGGCAAAACTCTTCTACTTTTGCCAAACTGCCCTTCGCTCACCGCGCACAACAGGCGGGCATCGCCGTAGTGCACTTGCCTACGGGCGCCCTGAGCGGCATGATCCGCTACCAGGCCTCCGTCGATGAAATTTATGACGTGTGGGTGCTACCCGGCCTGCGGCGCCCCAATATTCTGAATCCTTACGAAGCCCAGCACCGGCTCGGCCTGTCTACCCCGGAAGCTACCTATTGGGCTAATCCGAAAACACAACAATAATCGTTCGTCTCTAAGAGCGTGCATGAAGTACCATCCTTTACCTGTGTCCAAAACTTACCGCCGCTTTGTGGCGCTGGCCGGAAAGGTGCAGCGCCTGCTGGAGCGCGGCGAATTCCAGCAGCTTCCACCGGCGCAACAGCAGCAACTTGCCGATAAGCTGAACCTGCTTTTTCAGAGGCTATCCGCTTTCTTTTCCCAGGGGCGCCTGCGGCGCATTCTGGCCTCGGCGACTCTCGTCCTGGGGCTGGGCGCCGGCGCTGTGCAGGCCCAGGAATTTACAGGGCCCATTCGCAACCCTTTTGGGCTGAACCCCGGCGAGATATCCCTGATCACCTTTGCCGACCTGGACAACGATGGCGACCAGGACCTGATGTCCATACAGTACAACTATTCTGAATACGGGCAAGACTTTGTTTACTTCGAAAATATCGGCAATGCTGAGGCGCCGGCTTTCGGGCCGCCGCAAACCAACCCCTTCGGCCTGTCCAATTCTGAATTCCTGACCACCCCTTATCTGGTGGATATCGACGATGATGGGGACCTCGACCTCTTCGTATCCGGCTACGAATACGAATCCTCCGGCGAAGATCTCATTCCCGTAATCTGGTATTTTGAGAATACGGGGATGGTGAACAGCACTTTAGCGCAGGAGCAGGCGGATCGCCTGAAGGTATTTCCAACGGTGACGGAGGGCCTGCTGAACTGGCAACTAAACCTTAGCGAAACCGCTGAGCAACTCCAACTACAGGCCTTCACCAGCGATGGCAGGCAACTGCAACAATGGCGGGTAGATGGCCTCCCGGGGAAGCAACAAGGCCAGGTTGATGTGGGGGCTCTGCCGGCTGGCCTTTACCAACTGCGCCTCAGCCATGGCAACGGGCGTTTGCTGGGGCAGAAGCGGTTTGTGGTGCGGTAAGTAGTAGCTATTTAGCAGTTAGCTTTTGGCGGTTAGCAGGTACATGCCCTTAAGGCCGGCTTCTTAAGCAAAAAACCGGCAGATTAAGGCCATATCCCATTTTATGGGCATCGGGCGCCAATGGCCAACAGCTAATCGCCAATTGCTCAATAGTTACGGCTTTATTCAAAAATAATACCTTAGCCCCAACCCTCCGCCGGCACTGCCGTCGGTTTTGTCGATGAGCTGCAGGCGGATAGTAGCCCTCAGGTATATTTCGAACTGGCCGATGAAGTAATTCAGGCCGATGGTGCCGCTGGCGCCGGCGTAGGCCTGGTTGTCAAAATCCCAACGCTTTTCGTTCCGGTCCCGGAAGCCAATGAAAAGGCCGGGGCCATAGAAGACTCCAAAATTGGGGGCGCTGTTCAGCGGTTGCATAAAGAGCGCATGGCCGTTGAGGAAGAAGAAGTTGTCGAGGTCCCAGGCAGCCAGCAGGTCGACCGAGGCACGGCCGCCGGTGGGCAGGTTGAGCGACAGGCCGCTGGGGTCGCCCAACTGTACGCCAATGCCTACGCCGCCGGGGCGCTGGGCTTGCACGTTTAAAGGGATCGTGAAAAATAACAGGGCCGCGAACAGGGCGCCGGCAAAGGTTGGTAATGTTTTGTTCATAACGGAATCGTTTGGAAGTTAAGAGTGTGTTCAAATTTTCTCGTTTTCGACTCATCATTGAAATTTGAACACACTCTTAGATTTATAACGTCTCGCCGTGAACGGCCTTGATCCCATTTTTTAGAAAAAATGACTACCTCCGAACAACTCTAAAGGTTTTCATGGCCTATCTGTCCGGCCACCAACTCCCTGACCACATCCTCCAGCGTATAACAGTTGGCCAGGGAAATATCCACCACCTTGTCGTCTTCGCGGAGGACGCCGCTTTTAGCATCTTTTAAATTGTTGATGGTAATGTTGGCATTATCCGGCAGGTTGAGGCCATCCAATATGTGGTAAAGCTTCATGGTCGCTTCATCGGTTTCCTTATCAACGAATAAAGAGATCATACTATCTCAGGATTTTGGTTTAAAGGCCTTCCATTTCGGCCTTCAAATCCACCAGAGCTTGTTTAGCAGGTTTCACCCGTTCGTCTGTAAGCAGCTTTTGGCGAGCGTATACCCAATCGCCCAGCTGAACGCCCAGGCCATCCGGTTCAAAGTCTTCCAATTCCTCTTCCTGCAGGATCAGGTTGGGATACTGAGTTTTTAAAAAGGCTTTTATTTTTTGTCTTTTGAGATCAGAGACTCTGGCAGATTCCAATATCAGGTGGAGCATATCTAACTGAAGGTACTTATAGGTAAAGAGGATAAAGCTGTAGAATGGCTGTTCTGAGTTGAAGCTTTCAATTATTTTTATAATATCGTCAACCGATATTTCCTCCCACAATTCCGGCAGGCAGACGAACAGTTGTGTGGCATACAGGCTGGGATAAGTAGCCAGGTTGTGACGGATAAACCCGGCCGGATCCACAGCTTCTATCTGATCAAGGTACGGCTCCAGAAAAGGCCGGTCGACCGGATAAAAGCGGGCTTCTTTACCCGATCTTTTCCACAGTAATTCCGCCAGGTTTTTTGTCTGGTCGCTGATCTTCATTATGGCAGACTAATGGTTTCAATTAATTGCCCTTCCCGGTTGTACAATTGTAACTTCGCTCCGGAAACGTTTACGCCTAATTTACGCAAAAGATCGGGAAAAAGTTTAGATTCTTCAATAGAAGGCTGATAATGGCCCGACCAATTATTGATCCTTGTAATCTGGCCGTTATAAATTTTTAGTTGCCCCGCAGCCAGCACCTCCTTAGCTCCTCCAGATAATGTATGGCGCCCGGCTCCCAGGCTGAGCTGCCCATTTTTCGAAATAACAAAGTCAAACCTGCCGTGAGTAACTGCCCTGCCGGAAAGTAGGATTTTACTCTCCCGAATGGAAAACCCGAGTGTTTCTCCCAATTGAGGGGTTGCATCTTTTAGCCGAATTAGATGCTGCCCGGCTTTTTCACCTGACCTAACCAAATCATCCGCCACCGCCGCTCCTGACATCAGCTTGGAAGAAGGTAAGGCAACACTAAATTTCTGGCCCAAAAGGTACAGTCTTTCAGAAGTCGTTAGCGGGAGATCGGCTAGGAAATACGATTTACGTTGATAAATCCTACTGCAATTAGATTGGCTCAAAGGTAGCGAAGACTCGGACTATCTGCTTTTGTAGCGGCAAGAATAGCTCCGAAGTCAAGGTCGTGCGTGAAGACGATGAAGCCATTGTCTTTAGCCCACTGAAACAGATCACGGTCGGGAACTGCCGGATCACCGATATCGGACCAGTGGACGGACTCGATTCCTGCCTTGGAAAAATACTCCCCCCACTGCGGAGTGAGATTCATATCGATCAGGATCTTCATCAGGCGGCGTAAGGAACTTCAATTTCTTCGGCCCGCCAGGCGGCGTAGGCCAGGGCCTCCAGGATGTCTTCTGCTTCCAGATAGGGATAAGCGGCGAGGATTTCTTCTTTCGAATAACCAGAAGCGAATAACCCGACGATCATACCCGCAGTTACCCGCATGCCCCGTATACAGGGCTTTCCTCCCATTACGTTGGGGTCAAAGGTAATTCTGGTGAGATGCTTCATGATGCTTTGTTCAATCTATTGCTAAAGGTAACAACATTTCAGAGGAGATCAAAGTTTCTAAATGAGTTGATGTGACACCAGGCTTCTCGTCCTAGGAATTATTCCTCGCCTTGACTGTCAATGAGTTACAGGGTTCAGATTGGGTTCGGTACCGCGTTGGGTACAATATTTTACAGCCTACCTAACCTGGGAGTGTAAGATGCTGATTTTCTTTTAGTTACAAATCGACATCCATGTGTAGCTTTAGCTCAGGGATATATCTAAAATCCTTTTTGTTTAGGGTATACAACGGAATAGCATGGTGCAAAGCAGTGGCAGCTATTAGTGCGTCAGGAAGGGTCAAGTTATGACTTAGAGAATAATTGGCCATCAACTCAATGTGAAGTTCACCAATCAATTTATCAATATGCAGTAAATTCAGATGAGCAATATCTTTAAGAATTTTGCCGAGTTCTCTTTTGTTAATGGCTCCATAAATCAGTTCCCCGGCAGTAACAATACTGATTGACAAATTGGGTTGGCCAATTTTTTTTAACTCAGCAATGATTGAGGAATTATTTTTATATAATTCGATGAGAATGTTCGTATCGCAAAGGATCAGTTCGGAACTCTCCACGCTTCTTTTCTTAATTGGTTAGCATCAATCTCCCTATCTGCAAATAGGCCTGCTGATTCGAATAAGTCGTATTCATCGCCCTGTTTGAGTTCCGCTTCCGCTTCCTTTCCTGTTTTAAGCTCGATGAAGTCAAATTGATTCAGCAACTCCAGCAAAAAATTCCGCTTAGAAAGATCCTTTAATTCTATAATAAATTGTTCCATCCAAATGTACTTTAAGTAAAGTTAAGAACAATTAAGATGGGATCAAAGTTCCATCAGGATTTCCAAATGATACCCTTTGAAACAGGCGGAAACAAAAGTTCGAAAATGGGTATCACAATGGGTACAAAAAATAGAGCGCCACATTGATGTGCGTTCGACATAAAGTGTTGACAATAAACGACTTACGCAAAAAAGCTTATAAAACGAAAGCCTTGTAAATCAATGATTTACAAGGCTTTCGTTTTATAAGTAGACCTACTAGGACTCGAACCTAGAACGACAGAACCAAAATCTGCTGTGTTACCAATTACACCATAGGTCTATCTTTGTTCGGAAGATCGTTTTCTTCCTTTGCGAGTGCAAAGATACAACGAAAATCATTTCCGCAAAAGTTCCCGGAGGATTTTTTTTTGTAGCCAGAAGGTTGACGGCTGGCGGTTAGCCACCCTTCCCATTTGAGGGAGTTGGAGGGGGCTAAAACCCCGGGCCCACAGTGTTTTACAGCCAGCGCCCGGTGGGGGGCACTGGGCAATGGCATGCAAGAGTGTGAGCCCGGTTAAAAACCAAGATACAACATTTGGAGATATTTAATAGGCAGAGGGGGAAATAATTGTTGCAGGAAGGGAATAAAACAGCCGCTACCGCAGCCGTACCTCCGTCTCCAGCCGGGAAGCCGCAGATCCCCCATACCCTCCGCTCACCGGCGCCGCTCGTTCCGGGTAAGCCGAGGCGGCCATGGCTATATGGCGCTCCGTGATAGCGCTACCTTGCGTGGGGTCGAAGCCGCGCCAGCCGGCGCCCGGGAGGTATACCTCTACCCAGGCGTGGAGTTCATTTTTCACGTCTTCCTGATCCATCCAGGCGTAACCGCTGACAAAGCGGGCGGCCAGGCCGGCCGACCGGCAAGCGGCGATCATCAGCGTGCTGAGATCCCGGCAGGAACCCCGGCGGGAATGGAAGGTGTCCGCCGGATCGTGGGGGGGGCCTTCTTCCCGGAGCATATAGGCAAACCCTTCATAGAGCCGTTGGCATAGCAGCATCAGAAAGGTAACCGTTTCGCCACCGGCTTCGGACCGGAGCGCGGCGGCCCAGCCTGCAATCGACGGATCAGGCGGCGATTGTTCTTTATAGATTAACAGCAGCGGTTCCAACAGACCGGAATACGCAAAAGGCAGCCGGGCGGCGTCAAAAGGATAAATGAGAAAAGAATAGGGGTCGAATGGCTGGCAATCAACCGTCATATCCAGAACTACTTCCAATTGATCCGCCGGGCCGTTGAAATAGGCCCATTGGCTGGGGTTGCCTTCCGCATCCAGTTCTGTGTACAGCCCGCTTGGTTTCGGGTGGATATTCAGCTGGTAATCGAGCAGGCGCTGATGCTGAGCCAGGCGCGGCCGGAGGTTCAGGCGCTGTGGGCCCAGCAAAACAGGCGCGTCGTACTGATATAGCAAGCGATGGTGAATGTGTAATTCTGATGACACGGTATTCGTTATATTAGCCTTGATGCTGGGCGCCTCCATTGAAAGACTCCACCGGTTTTAACGCAAAGTAAGTCTCATAAATGGCTGCTCCAATTTCATTATTTCGCTTTTGGAAAGCATCCATAAACTCGTGCAGGCCGGAAGCGATGATCTCAGCGGCATCGGTGAACTCCAGCTCGGAGCGCAGCTTACCCGTCACTTTGATCGCTTTGTTCCCTTTGGTTTCTTTGCCGGAAATAGCCATGAGAGACTGCTCCGCCTGGAAGAGGCAATAGTAAATGGAGCGGGGAAAATGGCGGTCCAGCACCAAAAAATAAATGATATCCTCCGGCCGCAGCACCCGAAAGGCCTGCCGGTACATATTGTAGGCGCTGGCCGACTTGAGCACCACCGACCACTGCAGCAGGTCCATATTGGTGCCGATCGCGTCGATGCTGGGCAGCAGGATGAAATATTTGATATCCAGGAAGCGCGACGTCTTGTCCGCCCGCTCGATGAAACGCCCGAGGCGGCAGAAGTGCCAGCTCTCGTTGCGGGTCAGGGTAGAATCGATGATGCCGTAGAACAGTTGGCTGGCCATCTTGACCTCATTGAAGAAATCCTGCCATTCATCCATCTTCCAGCCTTTCTTACCCGACTCTTCCTGAACGCGAAGAAATACCTGGTTGAGGTGCTCCCACATCTCTTTGGTGATGATCTCCCGCACGCTGCGGGCATTCTCCCGCGCCGCCCGGAAGCAGCTGAAAATAGAATTGGGGTTGCGCTCGTCAAAACTCATGAAGTGCAACACGGCGTCCCGGCCAGGGCTGTCAAAGTATTGATAGAACAAATGGTTGTCGGCATTGGCCACCAGCAAAGGCTCCCACTGCTCCTGCTCGCTGGGCGGCATATCCAGGATGAGGTTGAATTTGACGCCCATGAAACGAGCGTAATTTTCCGCCCGTTCTATGTAGCGGTTCATCCAGTAAATCGAATTGGCGACGCGGCTTAGCATATGTTATTTTTGATTTTTAATACAACACCCACGTATCCTTACTCCCACCTCCCTGTGACGAATTCACCACCAACGACCCTTTGCGCATAGCTACCCGGGTCAATCCGCCGGGAATAACTTCCACCTTCTCCCCGTAGAGGATGTAGGGCCGAAGGTCAACGTGGCGCCCTTCGAAACCCGCTTCGGTATGGGTCGGCACCCTGGACAAAGAGATGGTGGGCTGAGCAATGTAATTCCGGGGGTTGGCCTGGATGCGCTTCCGGAATTCCTCGCATTCCGCTTTGGTGGCCTTGGGGCCAATCAGCATCCCATATCCCCCTGCTTCATTCGCTTCTTTCACGACGAGCTCTTCCACATGCTCCAAAACGTACTTTCGGCTGTCCTCTTCTTCACAGATATAGGTGTGCACATTGGGAATAATCGCCTCCTGTTTCAGGTAGTACTCGATGATCCGGGGCACATAGGCATAAACGACCTTGTCGTCGGCCACGCCGGTGCCGGGCGCATTGGCCAGGGCCACTTTGCCATTGCGATACGCTTCAAAGATGCCCGGGATGCCGATCAGCGAGTCCGGATTGAAGGCCTGGGGGTCCAGGAAGGTATCGTCAATGCGGCGGTAGATGACATCCACCGTTTCAAACCCGCTGGTCGTCCGCATTTTCACCTGCCCGTCCACGACGATCAGGTCGCTGCTTTCCACCAGGTGCACACCCATTTGCTGGGCCAGGTAAGAATGTTCGAAATAAGCAGCGTTGTAAGTGCCGGGCGTAAGGACGACAACCGTAGGCGCCGCTTTCCCGCTGAGGTATTGCAACATATCCAACAACCGGGTAGGATAATCGGAAACGTGTTGCACGCCTGCCTTTTCCAATACTTCCGGGAAAGATTTTTTAAGAATCTCACGGTTTTCCAGCATGTAAGACACGCCGGAAGGGCACCGCAGGTTATCTTCCAGCACCATAAAGCCGCCATCATCCCCTCGGATAAGGTCGGAGCCGGTGATGTGGCACCAGATTCCTTGAGGTGGATTCAGCCCCATGCAGCGGGGTAGAAAGCCCCGGCTCGATTCAACCACATGCCGGGGGATGACGCCATCCTTCAGAATTTGCTGATCGTGGTACAGGTCATCGACAAACAGGTTGAGGGCTGTGACCCGCTGAATGAGGCCTTCTTCCAGGCGCTTCCATTCTTCTCCATTAATGATGCGCGGAATAATGTCGATCGGCATGATGCGTTCCACCCCCTGGTTTTCCGAGTATACGTTGAAAGTGATGCCCATAGACATCAGAGCCCGCTCGGCGGCGAACTGCTTGGCCAGAAAATCTTCCCGGGGTATCTGCTCCAGTTGGGCGAGGAGATAGGCATATTCAGGCCGTACCGTGCCGTCGGCCCTGAACATTTCATCGTAAAACCCTCCGGGGTCGTAGCCGGCAAAGGAGGCCTGGTTCATTGATCTATTCATATAGGATAGGCAATATATAAGATTGCTGTGATGAATTTGGCTGGAAAGGAAAGGGCTGGGCTGGGCGGACAGTTGAATTGCCGCGGTCTAATATAGACATAAAAGATGGCCTCTACAAACGGACGGCCAAATTATCAGCAATTCCCGCTTTAGAATGCCACAAAAACACGAAGGCACGAAATCCCACGAAAAATTTAGTGCGGATTTGGTGTTTTTGTGCTTTAGTGGCAGGATTTAGGGCATCATTTCGCCAAAGCAGGACTTGACATTTCTCATCTTTTCCACCTGACGAAAGTCACCTCTGCTAACAAAGAAAAGGCGGAATTTAAGGGTAATAATAAAAATCTCTGCTTATGCGCACCCTAGAAAAAATATTCCCAGGCTTTTTCGCAGCAGTAGGTATTACCCTCGTGGCTACCTGGTTTGCGCTCGTCATTACAGGTGCAGCCAATATGCTGATCCACATTCTCTTTCTCTTTACCGCCGCTTTTGTTTTCGAAATATACTCCAGCAACCAACAGTACCAGGCCGAGGAGGAGAAGAGAAAACGGGAAATGGAAGAGGTGGATAAAATGCTCCATCAATTAAAAGAAGATGACCCGGAAGAAATGATCCAGGAACTGGAAGAGGAGTTCAACCTGTGAGGTAGTTATGCAGCATTTGGCTTTTAGCGGGTAGCTATACCTCATTAATAAGCCAGTTGAAATCCAGGCCTTTTGGCAGCCAGGCGCCAATTGCTGGATAATACTAAAAAAGTGCCCCCATCGCCTCAGGGCGATGGGGGCTAACCTCTCAAAGATTTCTGGATACTATCTTACAATGACAAAACGCGTGCCAAAAACATCTCCCTCCATTTGCAGGAGGTAGGCGCCCGGTTGTAAATAACTGACATCAAAGGCTTTTCGATTCATCCCCGCTACCAGTTCCCATTTCTGCACCTGCACCACCTGGCCCAGGAGGCTGGTGATGCGCGCCGTTACCACCCGGCCTTCCTTCGATTCATATTGAACCATCAGTTGTTCATTCGCCGGATTGGGGAAAACGCTGAGCACCTCCCGCACGGC
This sequence comes from Lewinellaceae bacterium, assembly GCA_020636095.1. Classification (GTDB taxonomy): domain Bacteria; phylum Bacteroidota; class Bacteroidia; order Chitinophagales; family Saprospiraceae; genus JACJXW01. Next base: position 1,304,183 of record JACJYN010000003.1, on the reverse strand, counting down.
GCCGCCGGTTGACTTGCCAACCAATACTGTGCCCGAGCCGCTCCGTGCGCCGGCATTGACACAAAAATTCGTCGTTTCTGACCCCCCGAAGCTGCCGCCGGAGGCCAGCGTTGCACCGACCGCATCTTCCAGAATATAAGATCCCGAGCCATAAGCACAACAGATGCCGTCGCCGTAAGCATCAAAAATGGTAAAGTCATAGCAGCCGGTGCTCAGGCAGGCCGTTTCCACCACCGTAGATCCGTCCGGCTGGCTACCGTAGGGGCCGCCGGAGGCTACCACATTACCGCTCGCATCCGTGATCTCCCAATCCGTCTCCTCCGGGTAATTGTCCAGAATAATGGTCAGCGTAACGTCCGAACAGCCGCCGCCGGCGCCGGTAGTCAGCGAAAGGTCGTCAATGGCCATATCGCCCTGCCAGGTCGTCCCGGTAGTGCCTACATAGCGGAGTTCCACCCCATCGCCGGCAAAGGCGCTAAGGTCTACATTGGCCTGTAACCAGGCGTTGCCCTGATTGCCGGTGCGCGACCATACCGTCGACCAGGTGCTGCTGCCCGCTTGCCGGGCCTGTAGCTGCAGGCTGCCCATCGATGTAGCGCCGTACAGGTGGTAACGGAAGCTGAAAGCAGCGTTGCCGGCCGAAGAAAGGTCGAAACAGGGGCTGTTCAGGATCGTCACTTTGTTGGAATAGTTGGGGCTGGAAGATTCCACAAACAAATACCAGCTGCCTTGAGCCGCGCTTCCCGGGCCGGTGCCGCTGGAAGGCGTGCCGCCGCTGTTCCGGGTCCAGTCGAAATCGTCCCCGCTAGCCTGCGTCCAGTCGCCAAAACCATTCTCAAAGCCTTCGCTGTAGGGGAAGGAACTGACGCCGCCGTTGCACCCGCCACTACCGGCGGGATTGACCGTTATGTAGGCTGTTTTTGTTTCCGTATCGCTGCCGCTGGCGTTGGTAGCAGTCAGGCTTACGTTGTAAGTACCGGCCGTATTGTAGGTTACCGAGGGGTTCTGAACGCTGCTGGCCGAGGGGCTGCCGCCGGCGAAAGACCAGGACCAGGAGGTGGGGCTGTTGGTGGACAGGTCGGTAAAGCTGGCGCTCTGCCCGGCGGTGATGGTGGTGGCGCTCGCGCTAAAATCAGCCACCGGGGGGGAGCTGCTGCTGGCTGCAACCGTTATGTCATCAATGCACAGGTCGCCCTGCCAGGAACTGGAAGTCGTGCCCAGAAAGCGCAGCCGCAGCTCGCTTTCTCCACTATAAGAGGAAAGCCCGACACTCACGCCTGCCCAACTACTGCCCTGGTCGCCGCTGCGCGTCCAAACCGTCGTCCAGCTGCTACCGTCCGTGCTGGCCTGCAGTTCAAGCGTACCGACAGAACTGCCCAGCATGTGGTACTGGAATTGAATCTCGGCGAAACTCACTCCGGATAAGTCGAAACAGGGCGACTCCAGAATGGCCCGTTTGCCAGGGTAATTGGGGCTGGAAGCTTCCACAAACATATAAAAGCTGCCGGCGGCCGCCGCCGAAGGGCCTGTACCCGAGGAAGGGGTGCCTCCGCTTTTGCGCGTCCAGTCGATATCATCCGCCACGCTCTGTGTCCAGGCGCCCGTACCGCTTTCGAAACCTTCGGTGTAGGGGAAGGAACTGATGGTGGCCGAACAGGTAGGCCCGCCCCCTCCGCCGGCACAGGCCGTCGATAAGGCCAGCGAGGCCCGGCGGGGGCTGTTGGCCATTACCGCCTGCATACGGGCTTTCTGGTCCATCGTAAAAATATTCATACAGGCATCATCGGTATAATCCATATAATTCCGAACCATATCGGTGGAGCTGCAGGAAACGTGAGTAGTGGGGCAACCGTAGTTGGCGGCATCCGATTCGGGCGTATCAGCGCAGTAATCATCAATACCGCAGCCGCCGTCGCCCCAGATGTGGCGCAGCCCGAAAAAGTGGCCTACTTCGTGCGTAGCGGTGCGCCCCTGATTATAGGTATTGCCCTGTGGATTGGGAATGGTGGTGCTACCCACAGAAGTAGTAAGGAGCACGACCCCATCAGTGTTGGCGGCGCCGCCGTTGGTGTTGAGCCCCGACAGCCCGGACTGGCTGGGAAACTGGGCATAACCCAGGATGCCGCAGTTGATGTCCATGACCCAGATGTTGAAATACTGGCTGGGGTCCCACTGAGATTGAGGCTTGATGGTTCCCTCGATGTAGGCGTCATTGAAGCTGCCGCCGGCGCCACAGGTTCCATAGGGCGGCGCTGTCCAGCCTTTGGTATTGCGGTTGATGCGGTTGATGCCAGGCTCGGGCAGGGCGCTTCCGCCGGGGCCGGTGGCCGCCGGGCAGAACTCGATCTCCGCGTCTGCACCAACCGGGTTATTATTATAGCCGGTAGTGCCCAGGATACGCCGGAAATCGTTATTCAGCTGATCGATCTGGGCGTTGATGTAGGTAGCGCTAAGATTGTCGCCGGTTCCGACGGCTTCACCGTTGTGGATGATGTGGAAAACCACCGGTATGGCCAATACAGCGGAACGGTAAGCTGGCTGCTGCTTAATGGCACGGACGCGGGGCGCCAGCCATTCTTCAAATTCTTCCAGGGTGCCGAGTCCGGGATACTGCTCCCGCAACTGCCGGTCAGCTTCTACCGTATAACAACGAACGACATCCTGTTGCTGAGCTTTGAGCGTAAAGGCTGCCAATAGCAGTAGCAGCCCCAGTAAGGAGTACTTTGTTTTTGAGATCATGCGTAATCGATTTTTGGTACAAATTCACTAAAAATACAGTCCATAATGCCATTGCCTGAGGCAATGACATTTCAGAAATTTCCTAACTTTTTTACAGGGTTTAGTTGGGTTGAAAATGATAAACTACAGCATAGCGCTGCATTCACGTGGATGCAGCGCAGTTTAATTTGATAGTCGCTATTATTTCCCGGGCCGGATGGGCGGATGAGATTGAAACTGAGGGTAAAAGCGTGTTATTAGGTACGTGAAGTAAAAGAATTATCCCCTTACTTTTAGAAAACCGCCTGACTTTAACAATCAGTTTGAAGGCAAAAAGTGCGATTTTCCATAATTCCACGTAAGTCATAACAAATTTACGCTTATATTTTATTTTTCAAAATAAAAGCGGAAAAGGAAATAGCTGAGAAAGGAAAAAAGTTGCTTCAGGTTTATCCGCAACCCTGTCATTCTGGGATAGTTCAGTTAAGCGTGTCTTAAAAAACGTCTCCGGATTTTCAGTAATTTGCGAATGGCGAACACCGAAATCCGAACACTCCCGTCATTCTATCTAATACCGTTCATCCTGCTTATACGCCAGCCGCTCCATCCGGATCACCTCCATACTCGGAAAACCGAACTCTTCCACCACCTTACCCTCTATTTTATAAATACCCTTGCCACGAAAAGGATACGTTTTGAGAAACGCCGGAAAGTGCGTCGTATCAAAGAAGTGCCCGTCCTGCCCCAGCCAGCAACCGAAGGCCATCAGCTGGCCTTTGCTGGTGCGCACCTCCTTTTTGCAGACGTAGTATCCCAGCACCCTGGCCACCCGCCCCACGAAATCGCCTAGTCGGCCGGAAAGCGTGATGCAATCGGCGTTATGCCGGTTCTCCAGCAGCTCGAAAGGCGAGCAGAGCGGGAAGCCAAGCAGTTCGATCTCGTCGAAAGCCTGAGTCAGTGAAGTGGGAAGGCGGAAGGCGGAAGGGGGAAGTCGGAAATCGGAAGGCGGATCGGAGAGATCTTCGCCTTCTGCATCAACAGCATCGTGGTTGCCATCCCCACTTCCGACTTCCCACTTCCCACTTCCGAACAATGACAACGTCCCATCCCACTTCTCCTTCGGATCCATCAGCGCCACCTTATCCCACATCAGTTCGTACTTGTTTCTGCCCGTAAAGCGGAAGGCGCCAATGCGGATGAGGATTTCAAGTTGCTCGGAGGTAACAGGCAAGCGGTTGATAAAGTCCTCCAGGTTGCGGAAAGGGCCGCTGCGGGCGCGCTCGGCCACGATGCGGTGCGCGGCCTGCCGCTCCATACCGTGCAGGTGTACGAAGCCGATGTAAATATCCTGCCCTCTGAGCGTGGTGAGATACTGGCTGTGGTTCACGCAAGGGGCGTGAATGGCGCCGCCGTTCATCCGCGCTTCGTGGAAATAATATTCAGGATGGTAGAAGCCGCCGAAGTTGTTGATCACCGCCACCATAAACTCCAGAGGGAAGTAGGCTTTGAGGTAGAGGCTCTGAAAACTCTCTACGGCGAAGCTGGCGGAATGGGCTTTGCAAAAGGAATAACCGGAAAAACTCTCTATCTGCCGCCATACCTCCTGCGCCAGCTCATCAGAGTGGCCGCGGGCGCGGCAATTATCGAAGTACTTCCGGCGGAGGCGTTCCAGGGTGTCGCCCTTGTACTTCTTGCCCGACATGATGCGGCGCAGCACATCGCTCTCGTCCAGCCCCAGGCCGGCGAAATGATGGACGATCTTCATTACGTCTTCCTGATAGACCATCACCCCGAAGGTCTCGCCCAGCTGCTCTTCGAATACGGGGTGCAGATACCGGAAGCTGTGCGGATGGTGAAAACGCTTAATGTACTCCCGCATCATGCCCGACTGGGCCACTCCCGGCCGGATGATGGAACTGGCCGCCACCAGATGCAGATAGTTGTCGCACCGCAGCTTCTTAAGTAACCCGCGCATAGCAGGTGATTCGATGTAGAAGCAGCCCACACAGTTGCCGGAACGCAGCTGGGCCCTCACCTGTGGGTCCTGCTTGATGGTTTCGATATCGTGTACATCGACGGCTCGTCCCTGGTTTTGCTTTACCAGATCCACGGCGTCCTTAATGTGGCCCAGGCCGCGCTGGCTCAGCACGTCGAACTTGTGGAAACCCAGCGCTTCGGCGTGATACATATCGAAATGGGTGATGGGGAAGCCCTTGGGCATCATCTGCAGGGAGGTGAAATGATGGATCGGGCGTTCGGAGATGACGACGCCCCCGGCGTGGATAGACAGATAGTTGGGAAAGCCTTCCAGCCGGCGGCCGTAGTGCAGGATGGGTTTCGCCAACTCATGGTGTTCTTCCGGGTGGAAAGGATCGGCTAGGATTTTGTCGATCTCAAACTTCGGCAGGCCGTATACTTTGCCCAGTTCCCGAACGATGGCGCGCCCCTGGAAGGTGGAATAAGTGGCCAGCAGGCCGGTGTACTCCCGGCCGTAGCGCTTGAAGATATAGTCCGTCACATCGTCGCGCTCATCCCAGGAGAAATCGATGTCGAAATCAGGCGGAGAACTGCGGTAGGGGTTGATGAAGCGCTCGAAATAGAGGCCCAGCTCCAGAGGGTCTACGTCGGTAATGTGCAGGCAGTAGGCCACGATGGAGTTGGCGCCGCTGCCCCGCCCCACATGATGGTAGCCGGCGGCGTGGGCGTAGCGCACGATGTCCCAGGTGATGAGGAAGTAGGAGCAGAAGTCCTGCTCACGGATCACTTTGAGTTCCCGTTGGGTGCGCTCCAGCGCCTTTTTATCGCAGCTGCCGTAGCGTCGCTCGCAGCCGTTCAGCGCCAGCTTTTCCAGTAGTTTGAAATCACCTTCCTTGCTGCCGGTAAACGTTTGGCGGTTGTTCTGCAGGCCGCTTTCGAGCTGTATACTGCAGCTTTCCAGGATGCGCTCCGTGTTGCGCAGGAGGCGGGGATAGCTTTGATAGTAAGAACGCAGGATGGCCGGCGGGATTAACCGTTCGGTGGCTTTGGCCATTACCCGGGGGTTCAACTTCGTAATGAGCGTATTCTGATCAATGGCCTGTAGCAGGCGGTGGGCCTGATAGCCGTCATCATCGGCGAAGGTAACGGGGCTCAGCGCCACCAGCTTGTGCTGGTATTTCAGCAGCTCGTGTGAAAACAGGCGCGCCACGTGCTCCGGACGGATGCCCAGCAACTCGTTCTCCCGGAAGTCCGTGATGGGCTTAAACAGGCGGGGGAAAATGATCCAGGTATTGGCCATCAACGGCGGCTGATCGGGCAGGGGCCTGCCGTCCAGAGAGCAGTCCGTCAGCAGTTTGTTCAGTTCGCAAAAGCCTTCGGCATTCCTGGCCAACCCGGTGTACAGGCGGCGGCCGTCCCGGCGAAAGTCGATGCCTACCACCGGTTTAATGCTTTCCCGCTCACACCGCCGCACGAACTCATAGGTACAACTGGTGTTGTTGATGTCCGTCAACGCCAGCGTAGTGATGCCCCGGCGCTTGGCCCACTCCACCAGTTCTTCCGGCGAGAGCGTTCCGTAACGCAGGCTGTAATAGGTGTGGCAGTTGAGGAACATGGGAATAGTGTATCAGTGAAGAGGGTATCAGGGTATCAAGTGTATCAGTGTAGGTATCTGGACACAATTAATGAAACATGAAAGCTGCCCTAAAGCCGTGGTATTCAATCATTCAATCCATATACTGGCTAGTGCCTCGCCCGCCGCACCGCTCCCTGCCCGAACCGCTTCCGTATCCGGTCCAGGGCCTGCATCAGGCGGTTCTCTGCTTCCGAAGCATCGAACAAGTTGAGTTGCGGATTGCCCTGTACCAGGCCGCTGAACCGCACCCCTACCAGCCGCACCAGTTGGCGGCGTTCGTATAAACGCTCCAACAGTTCGTGCGCGTGCCCGATCAGGGCCTGGTCGTTAGCGGTGTAGGGAATCTTACGCTGTTTGGAAAAGGTATTGAAATCCGTGTAACGAAGCTTAACGGCAATGCAGGAAGTGAGCTTCTGTGACTGCCGCAGTTCGAACGCCAGCTTCATCACCATATCGGTGATCTGATCGCGCAAGGACTGCATATCGATGGTGTCTACCTGAAAGGTGTGCTCAGTGGAAATGGACTGTTTGTCCGTGTACGGCACGACCGGGCTGTTATCGATGCCGTTCGCTTTCTTCCATAAGCTGAGGCCGGGTTGGCCGAATTCGCGCTGCAGCAACAGAGGGGGTATCTGGCTGAGCACCTGTACCGTACGCACCCCCATGAAGCTGAGCTTTTTGCAGGTGGCCTGCCCGACGGAGGGCAGCTTGCGCACCGGAAGGGGCGCCAGAAAGGCCCTCTCCGTACCCGCCTCCACCAGCCGCGCGCCGTTGGGCTTGGCCTCGCCGGCGCCCACCTTGGAGACCAGCTTGTTCACGGACAACCCCAGCGAGAGCGGCAGCCCCGTCTCCCGGATGACCTTCTGCCGCAGCTCTTTCGACCACAGCCAGCAGCCGAAGTGCCGGTCCATCCCCGTGAGGTCCAGGTAGAACTCATCGATGGAGGCCTTTTCGAAGAGGGGCGCCTCCTCCCGGATGATCTCCGTAATGATCTTCGATTGGTGAGAATAAGCCTCCATATCACCCCGCAGCACGATGGCGTCCGGGCACAGCCGCAGGGCCATTTTGATAGGCATGGCGGAATGCACGCCGTAGGCGCGGGCCTCATAGCTGCAGGAGGCCACCACCCCGCGGGCGCTCGTACCGCCGATGATAAGGGGCTTGCCCTTCAGCGCGCTGTTGCGCTGCTGTTCGACCGAGACGAAGAAGGCGTCGAGGTCGAGATGCAGGATCGCTCGTTCAAACATAATGAGTTTTTTTGCTGAAAAGCCAGGCTATACCTGCCTTTTCAACGGACGCAGGGGCGCCTGGAATCCGGTTTCCTGAGGTTGTAAAGGAGTAAGGAGCCAAAGGCAGGGTACTGGCATTCAACTTCAAATCTCCAACTCTGAACTACCGGGCTGAAGGGGGGTAGTGAGCAAATGTAAAATCTTTTGTTTTTAAAAACAAATAGTTTTATTTTTTATGGAATTTTGCTATCTTGGTGTTCTGCTTTTGCGTAAGGTTATTTAAGCGCTTTGATTAAACCCAACTGTACAAACGCTCCCTAAACGGCTCTTACATTTATTGATTTCATCAAATAGTTTTACTATTTTTACAAAACCCTGTTGGCTATGAAGCTGATCAGCATGCGGTCCGGTGAAGAAACGGAAGCGGAAATCACCGGAATGGAGGAAGAAGACTATGACGGGATAGTCTTGGCTGGCGGTTGATCACTAAATATCTGGATTATGAGTTATGAAGAGATTTTTAAAAAATTGCAGGAAAAATACACCATCGAGGAAATAGCCGAATCTATGATGATCCCCGCTGAATTGACGGAAGAAGAAGAAAAAGAATCCAAAGAAGCATTAAGACAACTCCGATTAAAGCTTCATAGAGAAAGAACAGAAGCAGAAAGAATTCGCTATGACACGTTGAGATTGCGATTTCAAATAGAAGACTACCTCAAAGAAAAAGAGTTCTCCCCGGAAAAGTCCTTCGGCAAATACCTCGAAACATACATCCATGCCATCCGCAAAACCAAAAAAGCCTTTTCCGAAGATATAGACGTACACTACACCCGCCTGAGCCGCATCCTCCACGACAAGGAGGAGCCCAACCTCGCCCTGATGTACCGGCTGGAAAAGCACTCCGGGCAGCTCATCCCCGCCCTCCTGTGGTGGAAACTGATGATCAAAAAACAGGAACACCAGATCCGGAAGGACAAAGACACGAGAGCCGCAGAGGGGAAGAAGGTGAAAAATGCGCTGAAAACGCGCTAACGGAATGAAGGAATAATTTATTGAGGGATTGAATGAGCCAGCCCAAGCACCACAAACACCTCCTTCCTCCCCTCCCCTTCCCGCTCAAAGTTGCGCAACACCTGCAGTCCGTAACGGCTTTGCAACACCTCTAGCGACACGCCCTTATCCACCACTGCAAACCAATTTTCCCAGATGACGATATCGCCCGGCTTGAGGGATTGAAGAGCCGCCCGATCCAGCTCACGGCGTTGTTCAGGCTGGAAGTAATCCAGGCCGAGTGGGATACTGAGGTAAGGGTGGCTGAAAAAGAAGGTAGTGCTGTCTGTTCGGATATCAGCTCCCTGAATGAAGCCCGCCACTTCCTGCGCCAGTTGCTGGTCGGTTTTTAGCGCAAAGGCGCTGCTCCAGTCGACCGCCGCTTTGTTTTTTGTAAAGGGAAAGAGCAATACGCCCGCCAGCAGCAGGAAGAGCAAAGCATGCTGCAGCCTCTTTCTACTTTCCGTCCAGGACAATACGAAATTGAGCCCCCGGAGCCCCAGGATGGCCACCAGCGGCATCATCGCCACCAGCACCCGCTTCAGGCCCATGGAATTGAAAATGCCAAAGTACCAGAAGAGGGTGTGGGCGGTAAAGTAGGCCAGGAAACTGCCCAGGATCAGCCACCACTCTTCAGCGGCCGCCTTCCGGCGAATGATCATATCAAGCATTCCCAGCACCAGCAGGCCGTAAAGCACCGGCCCGATAACGTAGAAAAGCTGATCGGCAAAGTGGACTAGTTCGCCTGCACCGTAAACGCTGTCCGGCGTGGCATAAGGAATTTTGTTGAACACCCAAAGCGGGCTGCCGTGCGCCCACGCGCCGGCCAATGCGTAGGCTACATGCCCAACCAGTAATAAGGGCAAGCGTTTCCACTGCCCTTGTACGAGCAGATACAGCCCCCACATACCCATAATGACCAGCCCCTCCGAACGCACAAATGGCAGAAAGGACACCAGTACCACCGCCCAGGCGGTACGCCCGATCAGGGCCAGATAAACACTCAGGATGAGCACCAGCCCGAAAAGGTGCTCCGTCAGGCCGGAAAAGACGAGCTCAAAACTGTAGGGAGCGCAGATGAAAAGCAGGGCCGCCCAGCCAGCGTGGGCATAACCCAGGCGCCGGCAGCACAAGGCGGCCAGCCCTGCGGCGCCGGCGGCGGCCAACAGGTTGAAGAGCTTCATGCCGGTGAAGCCCAACTGGGCAAAGGGGGCGCTGAGCAAAACGAAGAACGGCTTACCCCAGTGGTCGAAGAACAGGCGCGGGTGCCCGAAAGCGTAGCGGGCGATCAGGTAGTGCTGCACGCTGTCGCCGGAATCAGCCGTACCATCAAAACGGAAGATAATGAACAACCCGGCCGCGAGGAAGGCGGCCAAGAGTAACCCAACAACTTTTTCGAAGGAAACTTGCATAGCGGATGCAAGATAGAATATAACTTGCACGCATCAAATACGGAACAACTGATGCCGCCACTCAAACAACTGTCTGTCCGTCATTTTGGCCTGGTGCTCGGCCCGGTTCTTTTTGTGCTGACACTCCTCTTTTTCCAGCCGGAAGGCCTTTCTTCTCAGGCCAGGGCCGTGCTGGCATCCACGCTGTGGGTGGCCGTTTGGTGGATCACTGAAGCTATCCCCATCCCGGTCACAGCCCTGCTGCCGATCATCCTCTTTCCGCTGGCGGGCGGGCTGAGCCTGAGCAGCACCACCGAGGCCTTCGGGCACCGCATGATCTTCCTGTATCTGGGCGGCTTCATCATTGCCATCGCCATCGAAAAATGGAACCTGCACAAGCGGATCGCCCTGAACATCATCTACCGCATCGGTTCCAATATGAGCTACATCATCCTGGGCTTCATGATCGCCTCTGCCTTTCTTTCGATGTGGATCTCCAATACCGCCACGGCCGTGATGATGCTGCCCATCGGCATGGCTATCGTTTCTCAGTTGAAAGACGACACCGGCGCCCCACCGGAAACGACGGACTACTTCAGCAAGGCGCTCATGCTGGCCATCGCCTACAGCGCCTCGATCGGCGGCATCGCCACCCTCATCGGCACCCCGCCCAACCTGGTGCTGGCGGCGGTGGTGCAGGAACTCTATGGGGTGGAGATCACCTTCTCGCAATGGATCGCCTTCGGTCTGCCTATCTCGGTAGTACTGCTGGCCATCTGTTGGTGGTACCTGGTCCGGGTGGCCTACCCTATGAAGGGGATAGCCTTTCCCGGTGGGAAAGCGGAGATCAAAAGCCAGCTCAGGGCCCTGGGCGCCTTCTCTTACGAAGAGAAAATGGTGCTGGCTGTATTTATCCTGACCGCCCTGGCCTGGATCAGCCGCTCCTTCCTCCTGCAAAAGATCATGCCGGCCCTCGACGACACTATCATCGCCATCGCCGGCGCCATCGCCTTGTTCCTCATTCCTTCCAAAGCGATAAAAGGGCAACAGCTCATCAACTGGGAATCGGCAGTAGCTCTTCCCTGGGGCATCATCCTGCTCTTCGGCGGTGGGCTGGCCCTGGCGGCGGGCTTTCAGGAAAGTGGCCTGGCCGCCTGGATCGGCGGACAGATGGCCAGCCTGGAAGGTATGCCCCTAATTCTGACCCTGCTTATCCTGGTGGCTACGGTCAACTTCCTGACGGAGATCACCTCCAACCTGGCCACTACCTCCATGATCCTGCCCATACTGGCGCCTATGGCCCTGACGATCGGGGTTCACCCCTATGCACTTATGGTAGGCGCCACCGTCGCCGCCTCCTGTGCCTTCATGCTGCCGGTGGCTACCCCGCCCAATGCCGTTGTCTTCGGCCCGGGTTACCTCCGTATTCCGGACATGGTGCGGGCGGGCATCTGGATGAACCTTGTATCTATCCTCCTGGTTAGCCTGGCGGTGTACTTTCTGCTGCCGGTGCTTTGGGGCGTTACCCTGGGGGAATTTCCGGATGCGTTCCGGTAAAAACGCACTGTATTTGTTACTTTCAATGTATTTCCGTTTATTTCCAACCAGATAGGGCCATACCCCCTTCAACTTCCTCATTATTCCATACTCCGCTCATGAATGATATCCAACTAATCATCTTCGACCTGGACGGCACCCTGGCCGACTCCCGCTTCGACCTGGCTGACGCCGTCAACTACGCTTTGGAAAAACTGAACAAACCTCTGCTTAGTTATGAAGAGCTGCCTCCTCTATTAGGCAGCGGGCTGAGTTATCTCTTACAAAAGGCAACCGACACCGAAGACGCACAAATATTGCAGCAGGCCCGGCAAATGTTCGACGAATATTATAGCCGAAACTATGTCAAAAAGACCCGATGTTACCCGGGTGTAGAAGAGACACTGGCTACCCTGCCTCAGATTAAAAAAGCAGTATACAGCAACAAAGCGCAGGACTTTACCGAGGCCATCATCCGGGAGCTCGGCCTGGCGCCTTTATTCGACAAAGTGATGGGCGCTCAACCCGGCCGGTATCCCCTCAAGCCCGACCCGGCGGGCATCCGCCTTATCCTTGAGGAACTCGATATACCGCCGGGCAAGGCCCTGATGGTCGGCGATTCCACCCACGATATGGAAGCGGGTAAAGCCGCCGGCCTGCACACCTGCGCCGTTACCTATGGCTACCGCCCGGCGGAAGTGCTGAAAGAGGCGAAGCCGGAGTTTATGATTGGAGCATTTGCGGAATTGCTGGAGTTGCCTCTGGGTTAAGTACTCTGTAAATGTATTTTCTGTGACCTTGCACACTGACTCCCATCCCCCGGCGCCATACCTTGAGGTGTATTCGCCAAAACAGCTTCATCACCAAAAGATATGGCTATGATTCAGCAAGAAAAAGCGCAACCCAACCGCAATCTCGGTTTGGAACTGGCACGCGTCACCGAAGCAGCTGCCATTGCGGCTGCCCGCTACATGGGTATGGGTAGTATGGAAAAAGGCGACCGGGCGGCAGCCGGGGCCATGAATACATTCCTGAAAACCGTCGATATGAACGGCATCGTAGTGATCGGAGAAGGAGAACAGGAAGAAACGCCTTTTTTTTACACCGGTGAACACATCGGCAACGGTGAAGGGCCGGAGCTGGACGTAGCGGTTGGGCCGGTAGAGGGCGTAGCGCTGCTTGCCGACGGGCGCCCCAACGCCATATCCGCCATTGCGGTGGCCGAAAGAGACAGCATGTGGAACCCCGGCCATTCCCTCTACATGAACAAGATCGTCGTGGGACGGGAGGCCCGAGAGGCTATTGACATCCGTCTTTCTCCCACCCAAAACCTGCACCGCATCGCCGAAGCCCTCGGTAAGCACGTCAATGAACTCACCGTTTTCGTGCTCGATAAAAACCGCCATGCCTCTCTGGTTGAAGAAATTCGGCAGGCCGGCGCCCGCATTTCTCTCCACACCGATGGCGATGTGGTGGGCGCCCTGATGGCCGCCGTGCCCGGCGCCTGTATCGATGCGCTCATGGGTATCGGCGATTCTACCAAAGGCGTAATGGCCGCCGCCGCCGTCAAAGCCCTCGGAGGAGGTATGCAGGGCATGCGCGCGCCGCAGCGGGAAGATGAAAAACGGCAGTTGAAGAAAGACGGCGTCAAGGTGCGGGAAGTCCTTCAACTGGATACACTCGTGCGGTCCGACAATATATTCTTTGCCGCTACCGGTATTACGCCCAGCCCCTTCCTGGAAGGCGTCAGTTTTGGGCGGGACAGCAGCCTTACCACGCATAGTATCGTGATCCGCTCACGGACCGGTACGCTGCGGTTCATTGAGGGCATCCATCAGGTGGAAGGCAGGCATTCCTCCGATAAGAAAAACAGCAAAACACCGGTTGAGGTGGCTTTTGAGGTTGTGAAGTAGTTCGCGCATCCGAAAAAATCAAGCGTGCGCTTTCAGGCTCCTGCTTGTTTGCGCTCCATCAAATTCACATAGCGCAAGAATACACCCCATGCCATCACGATGCTCACGACCAGCCCGACCTTTCCATCCAGGAAGCCCCGTTGGAAGAAATAGTGTTTAAAAAAGCGGAACAGGGGTTTTAAAACCAGGTGAAAGGCCGTGACCCGCTTCACTTTTTTACTGTAATCCTGAGCGGACCAGCGGGCGTAGCGGCGCATCTTAGCGAGGAAGTGTTCCATATCCCGGTAGGTATAATGCAGTAGCTTATTGTCCAGATAACCTACCCGGAGGCCTTCGGTGATGACCTCTTCGTGCACCTGCTTGTCGTTGTAACGGCACAGGTCGCGCCGGAAGAAACGGACCACGGCATCGCCCTGCCAGCCGCTGTAGTGCACCTCTTTGCCCATGAAAAAATTGCGGCGGCCGATCCAGAAGGCGTCGTAGGGAATGATTTCCTGGTTGAGGTACTTTTGGATTTCCAGTTTCAACTTTTCCGGCGCCCGTTCGTCGGCGTCCAGCAGCAGTATCCACTCGTGGCTGGCCTGTGGAATAGCCCAGTTCTTCTGCTCTGCCGGCCCGGTGTACTGCCGTTGCATCACCCTGCGGGTATACTGCCGCGCGATCTCCACGGTGCGGTCCTCGCTGAAGGAGTCAACAACGATGACTTCATCTGCCCAGGCTACAGATTCCAGTACGCCCTGAATGTTGAGTTCTTCGTTTAAAGTGGTAATGATGACACTGAGAGCATGCATGGCGGTAATTTATAAGATTTTCCAAATCTCGGAGATTTGGAAAATCCTGATCCTGGAGATTTGGAAAATCTTATTGCATCCGGCCATAGGCAATGAAGTAAGGGTTGCGAAGGTTTTCCTTATTATAGCGCAACGGCTCTTTGGTTTCTTCATCGATCACCTTACCGCCAGCTCCTTCCAGAACGGCCTGGGCAGCAGCCGTATCCCACTCCATCGTAGGCCCGAGGCGTGGATAAACGTGAGCCTCGCCCCTGGCAACGATCAGAAACTTCAGGGAACTGCCTTTCGCTACCAACTCCGGCGACTGCAATTGATTGATGAAGGCCTGAGTCTCGTCATTGAGGTGAGAGCGGGAGCAAACTACGTGCAGGCCCGGGTCGGATAAGCCAAACGTTGCCGCCCGTATGGCCTGCGTTTCACCATTGGATTCCCAGTAAGCGCCATTGCCTTTCACTGCCCAGTAGGTTTCGTTAAAGCAGGGCACATAAACGACCCCCAGCACCGGCGCTCCGTTGTGAATAAGCGCGATATTGACGGTAAACTCGCCATTGCGCTTGATGAATTCCTTGGTGCCATCCAGCGGGTCGACCAGCCAGTTGTATTCGAAGCTCCTGCGTTCTTCATACGGTATGGCCTTGTTCTCTTCGGAAACGATAGGATATTGTACCGGCAGTTTTTCAAGCGCAGCACAGATGATGTCATTGGCGGCCTTGTCGGCTAAAGTGAGCGGCGATTCATCTTTTTTCAGTTCAACGCCAAAGTCATCTCTCCCGTAAATGGCCATGATAGCGCTCCCCGCCTGCCGGGCAATCTGAATGACTTCTTTTGCCAGTTCTTTTCTGTCCATTGTTCGATTTGGTGTACCTTTGAAATTGAAGAGTTAAAGGTAGGTTTTTTCTTACGCAGGGAAAGAGCCGTGGCCGGGTTTTCTCATGTTGAGTTAAGGGATAAGGGGCCGGAGAAAAATAAGTTCCCCGTTTCAGGCCAGAGATTTTGTCGCCAGGCAACCTGCCTGATCGCCGCAAGGCAGGCAGGGATCGGCATCAAATGGGGAAGTTATTCTTCGCCGGGCCCTAAGGGATCGCATAGACGGAGCAGGGAGAAAAAAACATCCCGTTTTATTGCAACAAAAACGGAGTTAAATAGGTAAAAAGAAAATATGAGTAAAGTACTAGTAACAGGAGGATGCGGCTACATAGGCAGCCACACGATTGTCGACCTGATCGACAATGGGTTTGACGTTATTTCGGTAGATAACCTGAGTAATTCCAGCGAAGCGGTGCTCAACGGCATCGAAGCGATCACGGGTAAAAGGGTGAAAAACTACAATATTGACCTCTGCTGGGAAGAAGCCACCCATCAGGTCTTTGAAGACCACCCTGATATAGAGGGGATTATCCATTTTGCCGCCCTCAAGCTGGTCGGGGAGTCCGTTCAGCAGCCGGTCCGGTATTTTCGCAACAACCTCAGCAGCTTGCTGAACCTGCTGGATTGCATGGATCAGTACGAAGTGCCGAACCTGATTTTTTCTTCTTCCTGCTCCGTTTACGGCAACACTACCGAACTGCCCGTTACGGAAGGCACTTCACTGCAGGAGGCCGAATCGCCCTACGCCCGCACCAAGCAGATGGGCGAACAGATCATCAGGGATTTTGCCAGGGTACACCCTAAACAAAATAGCATCCTGCTGCGCTACTTCAATCCCGCCGGCGCCCACGAAAGTACGCTGATCGGTGAAGCGCCCACCAACCCGGCCTCCAACCTGGTGCCGGTGATCACTGAAACGGCTATCGGGAAAAGAAAGGAAATGACCGTCTTTGGCGATAACTACGATACCCGCGACGGCAGTTGCATCCGCGATTACATCCATGTGATGGACCTCGCCAACGCTCACACCAAGGCCCTCCAATATCTGATGAAAGAAAAGAACAGCGACAACCTGGAGGTCTTTAATCTGGGCATCGGGGAAGGAGTGACCGTCCTGGAAGCCATCAACGCCTTTATGATGGTGACGGCTCAACCGCTGTCTTACCGCCTTGGCGACCGGCGGCCCGGCGATGTGGTCGCCATCTACGCCAACAATGACCGGGCGGCCCAACTTCTGGGCTGGGAACCCCAGCGCGACATTAAAGACATTATGCGTACCGCCTGGGAATGGGAGAAGAAGAGGAGTAAGTAGTCGTATTTTTTTTCGCTTATATTTCGTTGCGGAACCAGGCTTGATAGCGCTGCTATCATCCTGAACCCGCGCACCTAAGCAAAGGTGGACAATTAGTTCAATTTTCTGTGTCTTTTAAGGCTACCCCTCGAACGCTGGACAGCGCTGGTTCGCAGTTCTCAGAGTGTCCTACCGAAGACCGCAGTTCGCAGGTTCGCAGTTCGCATAGCGTCCTGCCGAATTCCGAACTTCCGAATTCCGAACACCGCAGTTCCCAAAGTGTCCTACCGAAGACCGCAGGTTCGCAGTTCGCAGGTTCGCAGTTCGCAGATTCGCAGTTCGCAGGTTCGCAGTTCGCATAGCGTCCTGCCGAATTCCGAACTTCCGAATTCCGAACACCGCAGTTCCCAAAGTGTCCTACCGAAGACCGCAGTTCGCAGTTCGCAGGTTCGCAGTTCGCAGTTCTCAGAGTGTCCTACCGAAGACCGCAGTTCGCAGGTTCGCAGTTCGCATAGCGTCCTGCCGAATTCCGAACCTCCGAATTCCGAACACCGCAGTTCCCAAAGTGTCCTACCGAATTCCGAACCTCCGAATTCCGAACACCGCAGTTCCCAAAGTGTCCTACCGAATTCCGAACCTCCGAATTCCGAACATAGGAGCTAATACTCCAACTCCTCCATATCATATTTACCCGGCTCCAGGCTTACCGCATTCTTCTCCACCAACAGATACCCACCGGCTTCATTCTGGAGGTATACTTTGTCATTTTTTTCGACTACTTTTTTTGAAGCAGCCTCGGTACGGCGGTATTTAACGAGTATATCCAGGCCGGTATCACCATCCAGGTCAGTGATCCAGCTATCCTGCTGGTAGCAGTAACCGCCCTGGCAAAAGGCATAAGCCAGCAATTGCAGGGGTTTTACCACTTCACCTTCCACAGTAAAAAGCATCAGGGTATTTTCCCCTTTATTGGTGGGCATGCGAATGATGTAGTTTTCCCGCTCATTCCCCTTAATGCTATAAGTAGCGTAAGCGGCGTTCGCCTCAATAAGATCGCGAAATTCGGCGGTAAATAACTCCTTATGCGCGGCGCCGATCTCCTTGCCGGTAAAGTAATAATCGACAGGCAGTTCACCGTCGAAATGGGAGTATACCTGGAGGTTGCCTACATCGCTGTCTTCAAACAAGGCTATAAACCCGGCTACTTCCGGAGAGGCCGGAATATTGGTGGCGGGGTAGGGCCGTTCGTTGTAGTCTTTGTAGGGTTCTTTAACCGGATCCTCAGAGACGACCTGAGCGCTGAGTAGGCCCGTGAAAAGAAAACAGGCTGTAAAGAACGTGATGGTCAGTTTCATGTTGTCGCATTTTTTTCTTCCGTAAAGATAAAACACTTATTGAGTTCTTTTGCAGGCAAGGTTGGGGCTCAATAAGCTATTGCCTGCTCCCTACTATTTAACAAATACCCCCCGGGGATATGTTCGATTTAACATTCTCTCCATTCTTTATCTTAATTTTTTTAACCCTCTACCTTGCTGCCTTTTGCTTTTCCTTAACGGGAAAATAGAGGAACAGCCTGTATTTTAAAGCCTGGTAAACCAATTGTATTAATTACTCTCAAAAAAACAGGCTATGAAAATGTTCTACTTCTATCTTCTCGTGCTCTTCATTTCGTTGACCTCCTGCGTAGCTGTAGGCAAAAAGTCCTTCGTCCGCAGCCCGAATTACTCGTCTGATAAAACGATTAAGGTAGTGGCCCTCAACACCAGCGACCTGATATTGGGCAGGATGGAGCATTATCTCCTGGAAAACGGCCTGCCGGTGATTTCCGATAACTACCTGCGCGGCGCCGTGCCTACCGGTATGGGGCTCACCGTGCAATCCAGCGACACTACCTACACTATTCCGCAGTATCATCCCGTCGCCCTTCAGCTCTTCGAAGAAAAGCCGACGGATTATATCCTGAAGTACGAATACAACTCCGGCTTTTCAGCCAACAAACAATCCTTCACCTATTTTAACGCCCGGCTTATCAACTCAAAAACAGGCGCTTTTGACGTCTCTTTTACCTTTACCCAAGGCAACCTGGGCTGGGGTAAGCGCAAAGTGGACAAAGTGCTATCCACGTTCGCTCGGGCATTAGCGGGGAAGTGAGGAGGTTATAAGTACATGGGCTCCCCGTCTAAGGTTGGACAGAGGTTGCCCGCGGTGGGTACGATGTACGGGTCCAACCGCAGCCCTAGGTTGTGTACGATGTACGAAGCCATACCTGGCACATGGACTGAAGGACTGAATACCATGGCTTTAGGGCAGGTTTCCAGAATACCGCAACAATATAACCATATAGCTACCCCTTCCTCCGCAACACCGCCAGCTGCCGCACCACTACCGGGTAGGATTTCACTTCCGGAATATCTTCCCCTTCCCGCTTTTCACCTCCGGTGATATTTCTGGGCTCGGCTTTACCGGAAATGATCTCGTAATGCAGGCCGTCACCCTGCAATTCCACCATACTGAGCAGCAGGTTGCCGGCCACCTCGAAGCGGCTGTAGAGCTTACCTCCGATGTAAATGGCATCGAGCACAATGGAGTTCTGCTCGTCAATGGCGTAGAGGCCGCGTGCCGGCTGTACAGGCTTCAGGAGGTACTCGCGCTGATTGGCTTCTTCGCCCTCTCCGTAAATGATCGTCCAGCGGTGGGCGCTGTCCAGGGGTTCGATGATCAGCTGCATAGGCAAATCCTGTACCTTCCCGTCCGGATTAAAAATTTCCAGGCGGCCCGCCCAGTGGCCTTCCCAGGCCTGGGGGAAAAAGACGTCTTGTGCGGCGCCAATTTGTGATAAACCAGCCAGCAGCAGGATTAAAATTCGCAGTATCCTATTAATTTTAGGCATGATTAATTATGGATTTCGTTTTTAATTTTAAGTAGCCGGACAAATTTAGCCATAGAAACAATATAACCATGCCATCAACCATAAGGCCATCAGCCTTGCATCTTATCCTCTCTCTTCTTTTTATACTCCCCTCCTTGGCCTACCTCCGGGCACAAACGCCCTACTTTCAGCAGGAAGTGCATTACAACATTGACGTCCGGCTGGATGACGAGGCGCACGTCCTCCGGGGACAGATCGATATGGCCTACCAAAACAACGCGCCTCACACCCTGGACAGCCTCTGGTTTCACCTCTGGCCCAACGCCTACCGCAACCGGCAAACCGCCTTTGCCCAACAGCAGAACCGCATGAACAAAAGCCGTTTTTTCTTCGCGGAAGATAGTGAATTGGGCGGTATTGACAGCCTGGATTTTTATGTAAATGAAAATCCAGTTCGCTGGGCGCTGCACCCCAACCATCCGGATATTGCGCTACTGGTATTGAATGAACCGCTGGCTGCCGGTGGGAAAATTCGCATTTCTACCCCTTTCCGGGTACAACTGCCCCGCACCTTTTCCCGCCTGGGCCACGAGGGGCAGGCCTACCAACTCACCCAGTGGTACCCGAAACCCGCCGTTTATGATCAAAACGGCTGGCACGCTATGCCTTACCTGGACATGGGCGAGTTCTACTCCGAATTTGGCAGCTTCGACGTTCGAATTACCCTGCCGGAGAACTACCTGGTGGCGGCCACCGGCACACTGCAAACCGAAAGCGAGCGAGCCTTCCTGGAAGAGCAGATCAAAAAAAGCAGCGCTCATCTCGACACGTTATCCGATGCGGAAGAACCCAAGGCGAGCTTTCCTCCTTCCAGCCCCCGGCTGAAGACCCTCCGATATACGGCAGAGCGGGTGCACGACTTTGCCTGGTTTGCCGACAAGCGCTTTATGGTGCAAAAGGAGACCCTCAGCCTGGCTTCCGGTAATCAGGTGGAATGCTGGGCCTTCTTCACCCAGGCCGAACAGGAATTGTGGAAAGAGGCGGCAGGTTATGTAAAACGGTCCGTCGCTTTCTATTCTGAAAAAGTAGGCGAATACCCCTACCCACAGGCCACCGCCGTGCAAACTGCCCTAGGGGCCGGCGGCGGTATGGAATACCCCATGATCACCAACTGTGGCCTGGCCGGCGATGCCCAGTCGCTCGACGAACTCATCGCCCATGAAGTAGGACACAACTGGTTCTACGCCATCCTGGGCTCCAATGAACGCACCCACGCCTGGATGGACGAGGGCTTCAACAGCTATTACGACCACCAGTACAGCCGCCTGCACTACGGCCAGGCCGGCTTCGGCTACCTGCCCGATTTTATGATGAACACCTCGGAGATGGACATCTTCGAGCTGGCCTACCTCTACCAGGCGCGCCGCCGCCTCAACCAGGCGCCGGAAACGCCCTCCAACGAACTGAGCGAGGTCAACTACTTCCTGGGCGCCTACGAGATACCCGCCAAAGCCCTCCGCTACCTGGAGCAGTACCTGGGCGCCGAACGCCTCGGCCGCATCATGCAGGCCTACTACCAGGCATGGGCATTCCGCCACCCGCAGCCGGAAGATTTCAGGAAGATTGTGGAAGAAGGAGCTGGAAAAAAGCTGCCCTGGCTCTTCGACGGGCTGCTCTATTCTAACCAGAAACAGGATTACGCCATTACGGACATAGAAGAAATTGGAGACTCCATTTACATTCGGCTCCGGAACAAGGGCGAGATCGCCGGGCCCGTCCCACTCAGCGCCATGGCGGGCCCCGATCCGGCTGTCGAGCTTTGGGTGGAGGGTTTCGATGGAGAACGGACGGTAGCCCTGCCCGCCGGTATTTACACCGAAATTGTGCTCGACCGGCAGCGGCTCACTTTCGATTTGTACCGCCAAAATAATCATTTCCATCCCCAGGGGCTGCTGAAAAAGGTAGAGCCCCTTCGCCTGCAATTTGGCGCCGGGATCGAGGACGATACCCGCACCACCCTTTACTGGGCGCCCCTGCTCAGCTGGAACAATTACGACAAGCTGATGCCGGGCCTGCTGCTCTACAATACCGCCATACCGGAAAAGCGCCTGGAATGGGCCCTGGCGCCCTTCTTCGGGCTGGGCAGTAGCAGCCTGGCCGGCATTGGGGACACACATTACAATTTCTACCCGAAAGGAAATTTTGCCCAGCGCATTACGCTGGGCGCCAACTTCCGCAGCTTTCACTACGATTTCAATCATCGCTTCGACACCCGCCTGCGCTATACCCGCCTGCAGCCTTATCTGCGCCTCAATCTGAGTAAACCCGCTACCAGCAACCGCTACCGGGCCATCCGCTTGCGCACCCTCTTCCTCCATCGGGAGCAGCTCACCTTTACCGATGGCGAATTTACCGGTACCGAATGGCAGGGCAGCGCCATCCAGGAACTCAGCTTCAGCACCGAACAACGCAGCGCCATCAACCCCTACAGCTGGCAGGTTGCGCTGGAACACCAGGCCTACGATAGCTTCGGGCAGGAACAGCGCTACCTGAAAGCCTCGCTGGAATGGAACGGCAATTACACCTACCAACGCGGGCGTAACATCAGCCTGCGCCTCTTCGCCGGCGCCTTCCTCTATCATTCGGAGCGCGACGCGGGCTACCTCGCCCCCGGCGCTTTCAACCTCATTTCCCAGGGCTTCAACGACTACCGCTTCGACGATTTCTATCTGGGCCGCAGCGACACGGACGGCCCGTGGCTGCAACAGGTAAGCATCCGCGACGGCGGCTTTAAAAACGTAATCGGCAGAGGCTTCAGCCTGGGGCGCAGCAACAACTTCATCATCGCCGCCAACCTGAAGGCGGACTTGCCAGAGGACCTGGTTTCCTGGTTGCCCTTAAAGCCTTATTTCGACATCGGCTACTTCGACAACGCCATGCCCACCGGGACAGAGGATACCTTCAAAGATCAGATGCTTTGGAGCGGGGATTGATGCTGGGGCGTTCAATGACGCCATCGCCATTTACTTTCCGCTTACCAATTCAAAAATATCCAGGACCGGTATGTTGAACGAGGGGTTACTGGAAGCGGGTGGCTTTTAGTGTGGATTTGCGGCGGCTTAATCCGTGGCGAATGGTCGATAGATTGGAGTTTTAACCGCTTAACTAAATTAGCCATCGCTCTCGTGGTTTAAAGTGGCATACTCTTATGTAAGAGCAAAACCCACTAAGATACAAATAGGCTTGCAGTCAAAACAAATAAGTTTAAATTGACGCAAATAATTTTACTTCTTGGGTTATTCGTGTTATTTTCCGGGATGAAACCCAAAAAAGAAGCCAATAAATATGATAAAATTATAAAGGAGAACCTGGAGGCGCTCTTCTTGCCATTCCTGGAGCAGTTGCTGGGCATACGAATCCTGTCAGCCGAAAGGCTGCCTGTCAGGCTGCAAACCACCTTGGAACGGGAACCTGATTTTGTTCGCAAGATCGTAAATGAAGAGGGCAAAGAGAGCATCCTGCACCTCGAATTCGAATCCGAGGCGAAACGCGTTATTGTGTACCGGGTATCTGAATACCATGGGATATTGCTAAAAAAATACCGGCTTCCCATCTATCATGTGGTGGTTTACCTGGGTAAACGTAAGCCAAATATTCCTACCCAACTGAAAAAGGAAGAGGTGTTTACAGGCTTTGAATTAATCGACCTGGGGCGGTTGGACTACCATCAAATGCTGAGAAGCCAAATCCCGGAAGCAGTGGTGTTGGCAATACTTGGCGATTTTAAAGGAAAACCGGCGGAAGAAGCAATACGTTCTATAGTAGAGCGTCTCCGGCAAGTCACCAAAGGGGAACTCTCCCTGCAGAAGTATATCCGCCAATTGAATGTAATGTCGGGATTGCGTAAATTGCAGGAATTAACCGTTAAAACTATAGAGGATATGCCAATTACTTATGATATTAGAACAGACTTCCTTTACAAGAAAGGCAAAATGGAAGGCTTGGAGCTAAAGGCGCGCACTGTCGTGGCTCGTGGCCATGAAAGAGGCCTATCGCCGGAAGAGATCGCTACCCTGGCAGATATGCCGGTGAAATGGGTAAAGGCCGTTATCCGGGAGATTGAGGAGGAGGGGAAAGCCAGGGATTAGCCAGCCTTACCTTAAAAAGTGTTCCCCTTTAACCCAACAATATAACCATCAAGCCGTTGAACAATGCTCCTACCTCCTACCCCACCCTCATCATCACCAGCAAACTCCGAAAAAAGCCGGTAAAAATCACCTGAATACCCAGGATGAGCGAGATCAGTCCCGGGATGACGATGCGCAGGGTGTGCGAGGGCGCCAGGTCGCCGTAGTCGGCATTCTGCCAGATCAGATAACTCCGGATGGAGAGCCCCAGCCCTGCCAGAATCAGTATAAGGCCGGCAGCGATGCTGCGCTCCAGGCTGAAGATTTTTTCGAATCTCCGCAGGCGGGCGCTTTTCGGCAACAACCCGGCCTGTACCCCGTAGGTTTTGGAAAGCAGATAAAAAGAAATCAACTGAAAACCGATGATGACACTGCCGGCGGCGTAGAGTAGGGTATGAATGTCCAGCCGGACAGTATTGAAATAGATTGGGTTGATGATTAGTGCGACAGAAAGGATGCTGCCCAGCACCATGAATAACAGGCCGGGGTAGAAAAACATCCAGCGGGGGCTGTAGATCAGCAGGAAGCGCAGGTGTCGCCAGCCGTCCCGCCAGGTATTAAGGTGAGGCGGGCGGGAGCGCCCGTCGGGCGACAAGGTGGTCGGCACTTCGGCGATTTTCAGGCCGCTCAGGGCGGATTTGACGACCATCTCGGAGGCGAACTCCATACCGGGGGTATTCAGTCCAATCGCCAGAATGCTATCGCGGCGGAAGCCCCGCAGCCCGCAGTGGAAATCGCTGATCCCGATTCGAAAAAAGAGCCGGCCGATGAAGGTCAGCACCGGGTTGCCCAGGTAGCGGTGCAGGAAAGGCATGGCCCCTTTTTCGATGCCTCCTTTGAATCGATTGCCCATCACCAGGTCATAACCCTCCCGCAGTTTACTGACAAAAGGCATGAGGTTCAGAAAATCGTAACTGTCGTCCGAATCGCCCATGATAATGTACTGCCCTTTCGCCGCCCGGATGCCGCCCAGCAGCGCGCTGCCGTAACCTTTCGCTTCCACATCCACCACCCGGGCGCCCAGCCGGCGGGCAATGTCCCGGGATTGGTCTGTGCTTCCGTTATCCGCAATCAGCACTTCCCCCCTGATCTGGTGTTGTTCCAGGAAGGACAAGGCCTTTCGGATACAAAGGCCGATCGTTTCCTCCTCGTTCAGGCAAGGCATCAGGATGGTCAATTCTTCTTTCTCCTTCATAAGGAATGTTCCTTTTTGATTCTATTTGAGCAGGGATCGTGTACGATGGACTTGGTGTAGAGGATGTACGGCCTGCCATCTTAGAGCATGTACATCGTACACTACTGAGGATTATTTCGAAAACCAGAACCTTAACCCTCGCATCAATTTATCTTCCTGCATCGCTATTGCCGAGAGGTTATTTCTGTACCTCCCATCGCTCCCACAAACGCCGGAACCAGGGATACTGGCTCGCCAACAGGAACAAAGGTAGCAGAATCAGCCACATCACCCGCGACTGGTAGCGGGCAAAAACGCCGGAAAGGGGGCCGCAAACGATGGCGTTGGCGGCCAGGCAGATCAGGAAAAAACCGATCAGCATCTTCTGTGGCAGGGGGATGCGCCTGGACAACAGCAGCAGGATGGAAATGAACAAAGCGCCCAGCAAGGCCACCCGCTGTACATAGTTGAGCAGGGTGAAATCCAGTTTTTCAAAACTCTGGCGCGAAGACAGGTACCGCCGCCACTGATCCGGAAACCGGATTTTTATCGTTTCAAACGGGCTCGACCCTTCCAGCTCGGGGCCCGTCGTATCTCCTACATCAAAACTAAAAAAGAGCTCCATACTCGTTTCCAGGCTGCGCGCCAGTATGATCCGCGAATACCGCCAGTCGGATACAACCTCCCGGGTGATGGCCTGGTATTCTTCCTTGTTCTCCATCCAGCCCCCCGTTTTGTAAAGGGGGCTTTCCGGGAGCCAGATGAAATTTCGGGGTATGTCGTCTTTATATTCGCAAAAGCGGTATTCCTTTTCGGGGCAGGCTTCATCCAGGTATTTCTCGGCAATCCCCCATTCGACCAGGCGCTGCATCAGAAACACATGCCCCCCCTGCGACAGCCCGAAACCCGAGCCCATCATCCAGTTGGTGGCAGGGATCAGCAAGCTGGATAGCAGGACGATCCCCCAACTGAGCAGCAGAGGCCTCAGCCGGATCAGCGCTCTCTTTCGATACAACCAATAAAGCAGGCTAATCGCCGCCAGGATCAGGAAGGCGGTAAAAAGGTGCGCATAGTGCACCGCCATGCTGAAGAACAGGAACACACCGATGAGTACCTGATCGCGAGCCTTTAGGCCTTGCGCCAGCAACAACAGGCCCAGGCTGAGGATCATTATCGGAGCGAAAATATCGGGGATGAGGGTGCTGACGTGAACGGACAGGCCGGTAAACAGTGTGCAAAAAAATACAAACCCCAGATAGAGAAAATGCCGGTAGCGGCCCGGCACAAACTGGCGGAAGAAGTAGTACAGCAATAAAGCCAGGATCAGGCTCTGTGCCAGGATGGGCAGCCAAAGGCTTTCCGCCAGGCTGACGTGCCGAAGGAACCAGCCGTAGAAAACGGGGCGGTCCATCGGCACATAATTGGCAAAGCCCGAACTGATGTACGTACCCGTGTCCGGGAACACCAGGGGAAAGTTGTTGTAGAAGCCCGTAAAACAGGCTACGACGCCGGCGATGAGGATCAATAGAAAGCTCCGCGACTTCACCTTCGTTTATTTTGGGAACAAAAATAGGCCTTTTCGGCGTAAAGCCCGCAAATCAGAGGAACGGGCTTTGAATACGCACCCCTGCCAACTCAGCGCCGTGCTGAAGATCCTCGGTAAGCACGGTATGGCAATGTGCGCTCTTCGCCGCCGAAAGGATCAGGCTATCCCAAAAGGAAAGCTGATGCAACAAATGGATATCAATAGCATTCTTAATCAATGGGACATCAATAGTTACTACTTCAAAAAGCGCCAGGTCGTCAATGATTGCCTTAACTTCCAATGGAGGCTGTTTGAACTTGCCAACCATTACAGCAGTGAATTCTTTTAGTACCTGCGTACTAATAATGAATGCTGCATTTCCCTGAGCTTCGTCGAGAAGAGAAAGGCATCTCTGCTGTTTCTCCGGCTCATCCCGGCTGAAACAGTAAATGAGGAAGTTAGTGTCAAGAAAATACTTTCCGGTCATAGATATCAGCTCTATTCCATTTCCAATCTTTCGTCTGGATAGAAAGGCGTTGTGTGTTATTCTTCAACTTTTGGATGGGGTCGCTTTCATTCGGACTCACCTGCCGTTTGAGCAAGTTCCTGATCAATTCATTCAGGCTGGTGCCGTGTTGCTGCGCATATTCCCGGCTTCTTCTTAACAAGTCATCCGGTAAAGACAAAGTGACATTTTTCATTTTACACAGGTTATGTGTACAAATATACACATAAATTTATTCCAGTTCAACAGGAACAACAAACCCGATGGTTACTCCTGAAAAAAACCTCACCCCAACTTTTATTAGGCCCAAAATATTTTTTGAAATATAATCGCCGATTGATTTGACCCTTTATAGAATTTTATATAAATTTAAGCACAGTAATTGTCTAACGAGGCACAGTTGTTAGTTCTTTGACCGCCAGTAATTTCCCATCTCTATTTTCATTCTGGGAAATTGTTCTAATGTCCCTTCTAACCGTCTCAGGATGGCGTCGTTCATCCGGAAGAATGAAAATATATCGGCCTGGCGAAAAAGCAATTGATTGACTGAGCCTGCAAAACAATTTTATATGAGTCCACCATACCAACTAACGGCAAAGGTTAATTTTCCTTTGCCACAAAAAACAGCACATTTAGTGGATTTCGCTCGTATTTAATCAAGGTGTTTTTCCGGAAACATGGAATATAACACAACAAGAAATTGATATAAAAAATATCGAGATTGCCCTCCAGGTATACTTCGTGCGGCACAGGTAAATCTGCTAAATGAAGAAAAAAATAAAAAAGCCAGCCTTGCATGCAGGGCTGGCTTTTTCTATTAGATTTTCCAGATTTTTGAAATCTGGAAAATCTATAATCTGGAAAATCTAATCTTTATCTACTATAATCCGGCTGGACCCATCCACCTGCTGCGCCACT
This sequence comes from Lewinellaceae bacterium, assembly GCA_020636095.1. GTDB lineage: Bacteria > Bacteroidota > Bacteroidia > Chitinophagales > Saprospiraceae > JACJXW01. The sequence goes on along the minus strand of JACJYN010000003.1, from coordinate 1,276,603 downwards.
TTCGATACTGCGCCCAACTTCACCCTACTGTCGCCGGAAGCACTGATATCCGCCTCGGCCACTTCAGCCTTCCCGGCATCCAGTTTGGCGTCTCCCGAAAGGGCCGCTTTCAGGAACGTATAGCTGCCGCGCAGGTCCACTTTATTATTCCCTTCCTGCAGCAGGATCAGGGAGTCGATGGTTACATCAGCTTTGAGTTCCTGTTGGCCGCTGAGGGTGAGTTGCATCGTGCCTCCGTTGAAGCCTTCGAGGCGGATGTCATCGGTGGAGCCGGCTTCCAAATTCAGCAACTCCGGCAGGATGATGGTGATCCGTATGGGCGATGAAGGACGCTTGAGGTTGGTGGAAACCATCAGGCGGCCGTCCTGCTGCCCTATTTCCACCTGATCGGTCAAATGGGAGCGGCCGGATAGGCGCACGGAGTATTCATCCCCCCTTTCGATGTCCACCTTGACCGGGCCTTCAATGCTGACCTTGTCGAAGTCTTCAAAGGACAGTCCCTGTTCATCATCGCTGGTGCAGCCGGTGCAGATCAGCCCCTCCTCCATCATCGTCCAAACCTGGTTGGGGTTTTGGTACAGGTAAACATCATCATTGGCTTTGTTGATGCGGCTTACGTAGTCATATACATTGCCGTCAATAAATATGGACTTCCCTACGGGTACTTTCAGGTGCAACTTCACTTCCTGGGCTCGCCATTTTTCTCCTTTAGAGATGGTAAAGTAAGCCGGCAGGGTCAATTGGCTGCCTTTCTGTTCCGGTTGGTATTGAATGGCCTGCGCCAGGTTTTCGGCAGCATTGAAAGAACGGCCGCGGGCTTTGTTTTCCTCGGTGAGTTCAAACTCCTCCCCTTCTGCTTTTTCTATGTAGAGGTTGATATTCTTACTGATGAGCTGATCGTTGACCAGCTTCAAGTCGTCTACCTGAAACCAGCTGTCGCCGTGGAAGCTTTCCCCCATACGCAGTCGGAGCGTATCGTTAGGTAGAGCTTCCAGGCTTAGCTGTCGGGTGATTGCTCCTTCCTGGGCGAACTGCCGGGCAAAAAAGGGAACAACGACAAAAAGGCTGATGACGTTGAGTACCCAGAATGCCGTCAGGCCAGCTCTCCAGGCCGGGCTCATACGGGCGCCGTATAATAGCCGGGTGATAGTTAATACAAGAGCGAGCATCACCATCCCAATGATGATGAGCAGGTTGAAGGCGCCAAGTATGGATAAAAAGGGTGGTTCAGGTGAAAAGAACTCAAAGAGCGGCCAGGCGAAAACGACGCTGCCCACCGTGGCGACCCAGGCAGCGGCAAAGGCGAGGATCAAAGCGCCGCCGATAAGGATCAGCAGCGGTTTCCAAAGCTTTACCACCACCTCAATTATTATACGGAGCACCTGTCCGATGGCCTCTACCACTTTTCGGAGGCCATCTCCGAGCGCGCCGGCGCCGCCGGATGCGCTAAACTCTTTTTTTTTACCTCCGAGTTCGCTTCCGAATTCCGACACTTTATCTGAAATATGCTGAAATTCTTCCTCGATGATCTTGCCGATGTTCGAGGCGTTGATGGGCTCCCCGCGCATCGCCAGCCGGTCGCTGGCCGTCTCGGCCTTGGGCACGATGGCCCAAAGGATCAGATAAGCCGGTATGCCAAAGCCGCCGGAGATAGTAATAACAATAAACAGCAGGCGAATCCAGAGCGGGTCAGCAATGCCAAAGTAGGCGGCAATACCGGAGCAAACCCCACCGAGCACTTCATCTTCGGAGTTGCGGAACAAGCGCTTGCCGGGGCGATAGCCGGTGCCGGTACTGCTACGCGGCTGCGGCTGCTCATCAATCGGTTCAGCGCCGAAGTCTTCCGGGGTTCCCATGATGACAATGGCGTCTTTTACTTCTTTCACGGTGATGATGGCGCCGCGCTCACCCAGGCTTTCCTGAAAGAGTTCCGCCATGCGGGCTTCTATATCGTTGGTGATCTCTTCATAGCCCTCAGAACCCTCGAAATGCCGGTGTATCGTTTCCAGGTAATGACTGAGGTGTTCATAGGCGTCTTCATCAATAGTGAAGGGGAAGCCGCCTAAGTTAATATGCTGTACCTTATTCATTAGTCGAAATGTTTTTTGTTGATCGATTGACTGCTTCTACAAGCCTCTCCCACGTCTCGAGCAGGCTCTTGAGGAACTCCCGCCCGGTATCGGTTATGGAATAGTACTTGCGGGGAGGGCCCATGGAAGATTCCTGCCAGTTGTACTGGAGCAGGCCCTGGTCTTTCATCCGGCTGAGCAGTGGATAGAGCGTGCCTTCCACAACGATCAGCTCCGAAGCCTTCAATTCCTTGATGATGTCGGAAGGATAGGCCTCCTTCTCCGAAACGATAGACAGGATGCAAAGCTCTAAGACGCCCCTTCGCATTTGCCTGGCCATCTGTGTCCTGATCTTTTTTAATTCTTTCGTCTTCATGTATGCAAATATAGGGCTAAATAAAGTAGTATGCAATACAAAGTACCTGGAAAGGCAAGGTAACATCTATCAAAAGGTACCTGGCGTCTACGAATTGGGCGCCGTTTTTGGATGAAAGGTTACATTATTTCTATGAAGTGGAAAACCCATACCGCAACGTCCCCTTGCCGGGAGACGTTGCTACTACTTCGGGATTATGATTATGATGATTAGATAAACTACGACGGGCGTGGGGTGGTAGAAGTTATATTGTTATGGGCTATATTGTTGGCCGTTCTGCCCTGTGGAGCCGACAATATAACCACCCAACATATAACTAAGGCTTATTCGGCATAAAGCCCACCGCCTCCCCCACACATTGCACCGCCAGTTTAAGGGCATTCTGCTGAGCTTTGGAAAGCGGAATGGTACGCTTTTTATTATCGTACCGGATGCGGATCATGATCACTTCCGAATAAGTCATGCGGTAGAAGATGTCGAGGGGAACGATACAGGTATGCTGATACATACGCATGTTGGTATCGGTGTTGAAGGTGCCCCGGTCGGGGAAGTTTTGCAGAGCAATGACCGTAGAATCGGCGAAGGCAAGCAACACATTTTTACCGGATTCGATGGGTTGGTATTCGTACTCCGGCGCCACAATGGTGAGAAAAAAGGAGTTGATGCTGTCCTGGTCGCTTTCAGAATGGCTGAACACCACCTTAGCCTCGTCAATGATCTTGGGCCCTTTCGCCGTTTCGAAACGGCTGGGAATGTAATTGCCGATCGACAGCGGCCTGGACATCACCAGCCGGGTGCTGTCAAATGGGTCAATTTCATCGGCCGCAAACTTGCATTGTGCCGGCAACAATAGAGGTAAAGAGAGCAGCAGCAGGGGTAGCAGTAATTTTCGCATCATGGTATTATTTGACAAAACTTGACCCGCAAAGATAAAAAAATGGATGTTGCAGGGCGCCTCAATCTATACGCTCAAAAGGAACATAAAATTTTCCCTTTTGCATTATAAAATAGGCAAGGGCACAGCTCCTGTCCGGAACCATGCCCTTTAATGCCTTGCAGGCCAAGCCTGAGTGCAAAACAAGTTACTCAGCCTTTCCCTACTTTATGCTCTCCTATTATTAGTACTTGATCGACAGTACGTAGTTGTCACCGTTGGAGCCGCTTACCTTATTTACTTCATCTACCTGAAGCATATAGTAAACATCGCCTTTCTTGACAACAAAAAGGTCGCCCACTGAAACGGGGTCGCTCACATCGGTAACTGCCGTTTCAACACAAGTTGCACTGGTGCTGACACCGTCGGCCAGCGTAATACCTGAATCATAAGCGGAAACGATCGCTTCCTTTGTTTTTACATTTTCAAAGGAAAAGCCTTCGGGCTGAGCTGCGACATCCACCGCCTTCATATCCGTTCCATTGACAGAGCCCATTTGAGCGCGCCAGTTTTCGGAAGTGGCGGGATTGATGTTACAGTCGATACCCAGGTCCCGGATTTCAGCGTCGGCATTAGTAGAGCCGGTGCTGGTACCGGCGTCCAGGTCGAGTCCACCAGTGCCGGCCGGGCCTGCCTGGTTGAAGAGTACGCCGCTCAGTTCATTGTCCAGCGCCGTTCCCGGAGGAGCTACAATGGTAATGTCAAAAGAAGCAGACGCTTTTTCCTGGACTTTGTCCGTCACTTCGAAGCTATAAGTTACCGTCTCGCCTTCCAGTTGGCCGAAAGGAACCATTTCGTAGATGTAGGTCGCTCCGTTTTCCCGAGTGGCGTCAACGAGCAGTGGATTTTGCTGTGTAATGTCTTCCGTGCCGGCAGTGATCTTGGTAACATAGTCGGCAATATTGGCAGCAGGAACAGCCGCGCCACCTACCAGAAGGCGCAGAGAACTCAGCGGATTGTCGCCGGGAGTAACCGTTACCGAAACCGTAAATGCCTCTCCTTCCAAAAGCTCCAGGTCACCACCACTCAGCGAAATCTCGGGGCCAAGCGGATTTTCAATAATAGGATTATCTTCATTACAGCCCGTAGCAATTAAGAGGGCCAATACGAAAGCTAAGCCTGAGAATTTCAGAAAAAACTTTGTCATAAGGAATTGGATTTTGTTAGGTAAATTGTTAAAATGGTTTTTTGCTCTTTATAGCGTTGTGTTAGACGCCAGTTACTGCAATAGGTAACGGGCGGTGGTCCCGAAACGCGGTTAGAATGATAAACTTTTTTTAACTGGAATTATTTCAGTGGGCAAAAAGATGAGATAGGTAGTTAGCAAAATCGTTTTTCATACCTTACTATTACAGTTTGTCTTCACACTCCAGGTATTCAACCCGAATGTCCGTTTCTATGTTCGATTTTAACGGGCCTATTTGCTATTGGCCGCAAAGTTACACATTTTCCGTGAAATAGGGCCTCGCCTCTGAAATTATTAAAAAGGGCCCCATCGAAAAGACAGGGCTGCCATCTTAAGTACGCTGTAAATTAACGCATACATAGCGTTAAAAATTTTGACACTGACGAGAAATTTATCACCAAGGTATACCCGGCGTTACTTTCAGTAGACAAATTTACACAGCCATTATTACTCCCGGACAAAAAGCAGGTTGCCCTCCCGGTCAAAGACCAGGATGATCCGCCCCTCGGCATTAGTGAGCCATACCGCGATCCGGCCGGAACGGGCACACGCCTGCCGGAAGGTGCTGTCATTATAGTTGGCCCGGATATAAGCTGGAATGCCTGCAGGTAGTTGATCTTGCCGAACCGGCCGACAGGCGCCCTGGCAATATCGGATGGGGCTTAACTCTTCCACAAATGCGCCCTGCTCATCGAATAAAAGGAGGGCCGGGGCATCTACTGCAACGATAAAATGGCCACTTCGCGTCGAAACACGGCGGATTTCGTTGTCTGGATAGTTGGCGGTTATGTACCGGATAACTGCATCGGGAAGGCGCTCCACCCTGACGGGGCTGCCATAGGCGCCGGGGCGGTAACAGGGCCCATGCGGGCTTTGCGGGCCCCGGAATTCCAGTAGGTTGTTGCTCCGGTCGAAAAACAGATTATCACCACTACCCATATTCAACTCATAGCCTTTTGACGGCGCCAGAAAGGCGGTTTCAATGTAGGTGTCGAAATAAACATCCTGGACAAAGGATTGAATGGGCTGTGGCAAGCCTGCCGGTTCTAAAGCCGTCCGGCCGGGAGCGGCAGCGATTTCCAGAATCAGCATATCTTCTGTAGCCGGCTCCTCTTCTTTATTGCAGGCGGATAGCAGCAGGGCAAAGCCGGCGAAAACTATCCAGTGAAACTTTTTCATAAGTGTATTTTTTTCGTTCTGATACAAGATAAGGGAAAAAGGTAATTTGAAGGCCGCTTTCTTTTACACAGCCCGACAAATGTCCAGTAGTGAACTACTCACGAACGACCTTATATGCCACGTGTTCGGCTTCATTCTGCAACTGCAGCAGGTATAAGCCGGTTGGAAGGTTCTCCATCGGGACTTCCAGGGTCCACTGTCCGCCCTGCATTTCCGCATTCCAGGCCTGACGGCCGGTAGCGTCCAACAGGCGCAGGTACACGGCGCCGCTCAGATCACTATCCAGGGTAACCCTTAACTGGTTCCGGGTGGGATTGGGAAACAGGCGGACGTACTCAGCGCTCAGCGGCCCATCCAGCCCGACGACCTGAGTGAATACGAAGGCTTTATTGCTGTAAATAGAGGTATCCTGTTCATTAACCGAGCGAATGCGGTAGTAATAACCCGTTTGTGGTTCCAGGCCGGTATCTTCATAAGTAGTAACGTTTTCTCCAACTGAAGCAATTTCGCCATACCCCCCATTGAAAGTCTGGGACCGCTCGATGAGAAAGGCCGTTTCGTTGTCCGTAATATCGCTCCACTCCAGTAAGGCCTCTGTTTCACCCAAAGCAGTAGCGGAGAGTTGCTGAGGGGCGCCAATGGGAGCGCAGGAGGAGGCAATATGGCCGGCTACCGATTGCCGAACGGCCCCTAACATAGGGTAGAAAGCGTCTCCCGGGCACGCTGTCGCACAGCCATCCCGATGGCCGGAAATATTATCGAGCGTCAGGTTGGAAGAAGGATGGAAAGCTTTGCCCAGCGGATCGATATCCGCATCGCAGGCTTTCCAGGCCAGCAGCTCTTTGAGTGCATCCAACGCTGCTTGGGCCGGGGTGATAATGGTATAATCGCCCATCATGCAAACACCCATCGTATTGCCATTAGTACCGCAAAAATGAGCTCCCAGAATGCCGTCACCCCGACCTTCATAAACGACTCCGGTGGGAGCCACTAACCAGTTGTAGCCAATATCAGACCATCCCCGGGTAATGACGTGGAAGTCCCAGATAGAACGCACTACAGCAGCCCAATCACTAGCGGTATTAGTACCGGCAGCATGGTGAACGATCAGGTGGGTAACATTGGTGAAATCGGGTGAGGAGTTGGGCGGACAGGACCCGTCGGGGCACCAGTCAGCTCGATCCTCATAGGCCGGCTGGGGGCAGGGGCAGTATTCCGGGCCCCGGAGGCTTAAAGGCGCCTCACTACTTCTTTCCGTCTTTTCTTTGGTCTTTCCAGGATCATAGAAGTGGGCCTGCAGTTGTTCTACCGCACCCTGCGTGCTGAACTGAACATACCGGCTACCGGCATCGGCGAAATACAGTTCGCTGACGTAACGCTCCGGGCTTTGTTCACCGTGGGAATCGAGATGCAGGCTTTCCCAATCGCTCCAGCGCTGCCCATCAGCAGAAAAACGAATATCAAAAACCTGGCTTTCTCCTTTCCAGGCTAGAGAGACTGCAATAAAGGGCTCCGGCTGGGCCAGCGGAATGGCTGTGGCGGGAGATTGCCAGCCCTTGACTGTTTGGGGAGAGAAATAAAGATCAGCGTTGCTGGATTGAGCCCAGGATAGTTGTATGAAGCAAAAAGTGAATAACAATAAGCAGATGGTTCTGATTTGCATATTTATGTTTTTAAGTCCGCAAGTTATTAATTTTTTCCCTGTAGGGCTAACTCAAAGCCCGGGCCCTTTTGTCAGTTGAAAACGTACCCTATGTTAAAATTATACCTTTTCTGACAATTTTGGCGGGGCCGTAAGAATTGTCAGAGAGCTAAGGGGCCGGAGAAGAATAACTTCCCCATTTGATACGGCTCTTTTTTCGCCGGCCCCTAAATTAAAAAGAGGGCAAAGCTTTAGGCTCCGCCCTCATAAATAACAAATTATGTGCAACTTTACTCCAGGTAGATCATCTGCCTGGTGTCGATATAATCGGCGGTGCGCAGGCTGTAGAAGTACATTCCGTATCCACGGAGCTCTTCAGCTTTCACTTTTATCTCGTGATAGCCTGCGTCATAGAAACCATTGTAAAGTTTCACGGCCTTTCCGGTAATATCCGTCACTATGATATCCGCCCGCCCGGCCTCTGGCAACCAGAATCGGATCGTCGTACCCCTGAGGAATGGGTTGGGCTGGTTCTGGAAAAGCATAGGTGTCTCGCTTTCCAATGCCCCCGTTCCATACCCAGGCCGCTGCTGTTCGCCAGGGCCGCAAGAGGCAGCCTTGTTCTGCAAGGTGACCGTCGTAGCACATGGGCTGTAGTTCGGCAACGCGGAAGATGCATTCTTTAACTACCGTATTTCCACAGTCGTCTGTTACCGTATAGCGGAATACGTAGTCGCCGATTCCAACTCCCGTGATCAGGCGAGGTTCGCCTGGCAGGATGGTTTGGATAACCACTGCTGTGCCGTTCACGTACTGTACGACCTCGGTTATCACTTCGTAATTTCCACCTGCGCAAGACGTGGTTACATCCGGCAGCGGCGCTTCTACATCTGCACTGCAGTCAAATGGCCCAGTCAGGAAGAGCATAATGTTGTCATCCAGGATCGGGCAGTAGTGAGTCGACAGCGGGCAGTCAACGATCAGGCCGCCGGAACAGGTTGCCGGCGCAGGTACCGCCAAGGAAGCGCTTAAGGTACAGGCCGGTGAAGTAACGTCGCGGATGTTCTCCACGGTTACATCTCCATCCGCTATATTGTATGGCCCCACCGTTACCGGTGTGCCGTAGCTGCCCGTAATCGTCAGGCCGCCTATCTCCGCCTCCCACTGGCCGGCAAAGTTGCCGTTCGTCACCAGCAGGCTGAAGGTGTAGGTGTCGTCGGACGGATCCAACGGGGTGCCGTTGTCATCGCAGAGCACATCGTCGAAGACGGCTGTGATCTGACAATCTTCGGAGCAAACTGGCGGAGCAGGCACCGTGAGGTCAATGAAGCAATTCGCATTGGAGGCATCCACAAACCGGATCACGGCATCTCCCTCGCTAATGGGGAATGGAACGTCGATCTGTTTCGGAACACCATAGTTGCCAAAGTTGAGCAACATGCCATCGCTGTCGTAAGCCAGCCAGTTCGAGCCGACGTCATCCCCGTTCACGGTTGCTGTGAAGGTAAAGAAGTCATCGGAAGGATCCAGCGGCGTATTGTTGTCAAAGCATTCGACGGCTGAATAATCCGCTGTTATGCCACAAGGCGTTACTGAACAAGGCAGCGGAGCCGCTAAGAATACCGCCAGCACACAATTGTCATTGGCATCCGGATAGACGTTGAAGATCACATCGCCGTCTGAGATCAGATACGGGCCGAAGGTATAAGGTACACCAAACTCGCCCATTTCACCAGTTGTTGACGTCCAGGTGGTACCCACAAAATTTCCATTGATAATGATTACGCAGGTAAAGGTATCGTCCGAAGGATCAGCGGTACCCTGATCGTCGCAGGTCTCACTCACAATGACCGGCGTCAGGTTGCAATCGCTGCTACAGTTCGGAGCCGTTACTTCCATCGGTGTCTGGCAAGCCGGATCATCGTCATCAGTGATAACAAAGTCGAACACAGTGCCGGCAATCGACGGATACGGGCCGAAGGTGGCCAATACCCCATAAGTACCCTGGGTACCATCATCGGCGGTCCAGCTACTTCCAACTCCTGTATTGGTAACCAATACGGAGAAAGTAAAGGTGTCATCGTCGTTGTCGCCCGGCGTACCAGCGTCATCACAGAAGAATTCGATAATTTCTGTAGAAATGGCGCATGGCTCAAGATCGGAGCAAGCCGGAGGAGCTGTCACGGTAATGGGCCCAGTCGTACAATTGCTGTCATCATTATCCGTGACAATGATCGTGACATCCCCATCGTTGATGAGCAGCCCGCTAATTTGGGCAGCAGTGCCATAGTTACCACTGGCCAGGGGCTGTCCGTTAATGGTTGCGGTCCAACCGCTGCCGGCATTAGTGCCGGTAATCATCAGATCAAAGCCGTAGGTATCGTCATCCGGGTCCGTTGGCGTTCCATGGTCTTCACAGATGACGCCGGTAACGCTGGCCGTGATTAGGCACTCGTCGCTGCACGGCCCGGTCGCAGTTACTGTAACCGGAGTGGCGGTGCAGCTTGGGTCATCTACACATTGGATATCCGTTATTACTGCATCCTGCCCGGCGGGGATGCCGCCGATTACGATCGGCTGGCCGACCGTACCGGAACGCAGAATTCCATTTACAAGCGCCGTCCAGTTCGTACAGCCCGTATTCTGGCCTGTAATGTTTAGGGTAACACGGTAAACGTCATCCGATGGATCAGCTGGCGTGCCGTTATCATCACATGCGCTGGCGGTTGCCGTTGCCACCAGGGTACAAACATTAGAGCAAGACGCCGGAGCAGCCACGGTTACAGCAGGCGCCACACAGGTTGCGTTTTGGTTATCTGTAATATCATCGATCGTTGCATCTCCATCGGTGATGAGCAGGCCACTGACCAGTACCGGTACGTTATAACTACCACTGATTGGTTGGCCATTCACCGTAGCCGTCCAGCCACCGCTTACGTTGACACCGGTTACGGTCAACTCGAAGCGGTAGGTATCGTCGTCCGGATTGCTCTGTGTGCCATTGTCATCGCAACTGGCCGCGCTGGCGGTTGCTGTTATATCGCAGGCATCCGAACAAGATTCCGGCGCCGTTACGGTAAACACCTCCTGGCATCCTGAATCCGAAATATCGCGAATGCGGATATTTACATCTCCTCCACTGACCGGATAGGGGCCTACCGTTACCGGTACGCCGTAGGGGCGGACTGGGCCGAGGCTGCCGTTGTAGAATACCTGCCGCCATCCATTGCCGATGTTGGTACCGGTAACCACCACATTGAAGGTGAAGGTATCGTCATCCGGGTTCGTGGGCGTGCCGTTGTCGTTACAGTTCGTTCCCAGGACATCCACCTCCAGGTCACACTGGAAGGAACAAGGCGGTGGCGCGAAGGCAGTAACGGAAGTGGTGCAGCTTGGGTCTTCACTATCCGTGAAGGTGAAGCTCACCATGTCAGTAGTGATTGGGTATGGCCCGAAGGCAACATAATTGTTGTACGGCCCTTCAACACCCGTACTGGCTATCCAGTTGCTTCCGGTATTCGCGCCTTCTACATACACAACTACGAAGTAGCTGTCATCTGTCGGGTCAAACGGCGTGCCATTGTCATCACAAGGCCTGCCGATGACTTCAGCTGAAATGAGGCATTGGCCTGAGCAAGTAGCCGGCGCCTGTACCTGAATAAATGTATTGCAATTCGGGTCGCCCTGGTCATAGATCGAAACCAATCTATTGCCTGAGCTTACCAGGTAAGGCCCAAAGGAAACAATCTCATTGTACGCCCCTGTAATACCGTTGCTGGTGATCCAGCCGGAAGCAGAGGTATTGTTTCCAACCACCTGCAACTGGAAGGTATACGTGTCGTCACTGGAGTCGAACGGCGTACCATTATCGTTACAAACCGGGGTACCGATCAGACTGGCTGTAAGACGGCAAACATCAGAGCAGCTTGGCGGCGCCTGTACCTGAGTAATGGCAAAACAGCCCGCATCTTCAGCATCCCGCACCGTGATAAACACAGTGGGATTACCCGTGATGGAATACGGCCCATAGGCCACTGCCTGTCCATAAGCCCCGGAGACACCGTTTCCTGCATCTACCCATCCGCTACCCGTTCCTGTGCCTGTAACCAATACACTAAAGGTATAGGTGTCATCATTCGGGTTTGATCTGGTACCATTGTCATTACAGACAATATTACTTACCTGAACCATGATCTCACAGAGCACGTCTATAACAACGCCATCGCCATCATCCTCGTCACCCGGATCGTCTTGTACATTGCCGTCACCATCCGTATCAACCCCATTGTCAACGTTAGAGTCAATGTCATTTTCATTGGCATCGACTACCTGCGCCAGGTTTACATAATCACCATTAGGGTTAACCGTAACTGTGATCGTCAAGGTAACTGACTGGCCGGCAGCCAGCGTACCAATAGTCCATATACCGTTGCCTGGGTTATAAGCCCCTCCACTGTGCGTGGAATAAGTAAATCCACTCGGAAGTTGATCTTCCACCAGTACACCGGTTGCCGGGCTTGGGCCCTGGTTGGCTACTGTGATTGTGAAAGTGATTTGATTACCAACGCCCGGTTGCTGATTGTCCACGCTCTTATTTAGTTCCAGGTCAATCAGTGCATTGGGGCTAACCTCTTCGCTGTCTTCGTCGTCTTCCGACTGGTCTCCGTTATCGTTGTTTGGCGTACTATCCGGGTCGTCCTGGTCGGAAGCCGTTACCTGCGCTACGTTCACAAAGCTTACGCCTGCACCCGGTGCTTCCACCGTGGCCTGGAACGTCAGGCTCACGCTGCCGCCCGGTGCAATGCTCAATCCGCTCCACGTGACCGTGCCGCCGGCAAACGTGCCGCCGTTGCTGATGGCCGTGATGCCGCTGTAGCCGTTCGGGACGTAATCCTCGACTGCTACGCCGGTGGCGCCGCTCGGGCCCTGGTTGCTGACTGTGATCGTGAAGGTGACTACATCGCCGACATTCGGCGTGCTGTTGCTGGCCGTCTTGGACAACGACAGGTCTGCCTGCTGCGGCGAGGTTGTCGTATTGTCTTCGTCGTCTTCCGACTGGTCTCCGTTATCGTTGTTTGGCGTACTATCCGGGTCGTCCTGGTCGGAAGCCGTTACCTGCGCTACGTTCACAAAGCTTACGCCTGCACCCGGTGCTTCCACCGTGGCCTGGAACGTCAGGCTCACGCTGCCGCCCGGTGCAATGCTCAATCCGCTCCACGTGACCGTGCCGCCGGCAAACGTGCCGCCGTTGCTGATGGCCGTGATGCCGCTGTAGCCGTTCGGGACGTAATCTTCTACTGCTACGCCGGTGGCGCCGCTCGGGCCCTGGTTGCTGACTGTGATCGTGAAGGTGACTACATCGCCGACATTCGGCGTGCTGTTGCTGGCCGTCTTGGACAACGACAGGTCTGCCTGCTGCGGCGAGGTTGTCGTATTGTCTTCGTCGTCTTCCGACTGGTCTCCGTTATCGTTGTTTGGCGTACTATCCGGGTCGTCCTGGTCGGAAGCCGTTACCTGCGCTACGTTCACAAAGCTTACGCCTGCACCCGGTGCTTCCACCGTGGCCTGGAACGTCAGGCTCACGCTGCCGCCCGGTGCAATGCTCAATCCGCTCCACGTGACCGTGCCGCCGGCAAACGTGCCGCCGTTGCTGATGGCCGTGATGCCGCTGTAGCCGTTCGGTACGTAGTCTTCTACTGCTACGCCGGTGGCGCCACTCGGGCCCTGGTTGCTGACTGTGATCGTGAAGGTGACTACATCGCCGACATTCGGCGTGCTGTTGCTGGCCGTCTTGGACAACGACAGGTCTGCCTGCTGCGGCGAGGTTGTCGTATTGTCTTCGTCGTCTTCCGACTGGTCTCCGTTATCGTTGTTTGGCGTACTATCCGGGTCGAACTGGTCGGAGGCCGTCACCTGCGCTACGTTCACAAAGCTTACGCCCGTACCCGGTGCTTCCACCGTGGCTTGGAACGTCAGGCTCACGCTGCTACCCGCCGCAATGCTTAGGTTACTCCACGTTACCGTGCCGCCGGCGAACGTGCCGCCGCCGGAGATATTCGTAATGCCACTGTAGCCATTCGGAATATAGTCTTCAACTGCTACTCCAGTTGCGTCATTCGGGCCCTGGTTACTAACCGTGATCGTGAAGGTTACAACATCACCCACGTTCGGGCTGCTGTTGTCCACGGTCTTGGCTAACTCAAGGTCCGCTGATTGCGGTGCTATTGTCGCATTGTCTTCATCATCTTCCGACTGGTCGCCGTTGTCGTTGTTTGGCGTAGAATCCGGGTCGAACTGGTCGGAGGCCGTCACCTGCGCTACGTTCACAAAGCTTACGCCCGTACCCGGTGCTTCCACCGTGGCTTGGAACGTCAGGCTCACGCTGCTACCCGCCGCAATGCTTAGGTTACTCCACGTTACCGTGCCGCCGGCGAACGTGCCGCCGCCGGAGATATTCGTAATGCCACTGTAGCCATTCGGAATATAGTCTTCAACTGCTACTCCAGTTGCGTCATTCGGGCCCTGGTTGCTAACCGTGATCGTGAAGGTTACAACATCACCCACGTTCGGGCTGCTGTTGTCCACGGTCTTGGCTAACTCAAGGTCCGCTGATTGCGGTGCTATTGTCGCATTGTCTTCATCATCTTCCGACTGGTCGCCGTTGTCGTTGTTTGGCGTAGAATCCGGGTCGAACTGGTCGGAGGCCGTCACCTGCGCTACGTTCACAAAGCTTACGCCCGTACCCGGTGCTTCCACCGTGGCTTGGAACGTCAGGCTCACGCTGCTACCCGCCGCAATGCTTAGGTTACTCCACGTTACCGTGCCGCCGGCGAACGTGCCGCCGCCGGAGATATTCGTAATGCCACTGTAGCCATTCGGAATATAGTCTTCAACTGCTACTCCAGTTGCGTCATTCGGGCCCTGGTTGCTAACCGTGATCGTGAAGGTTACAACATCACCCACGTTCGGGCTGCTGTTGTCCACGGTCTTGGCTAACTCAAGGTCCGCTGATTGCGGTGCTATTGTCGCATTGTCTTCATCATCTTCCGACTGGTCGCCGTTGTCGTTGTTTGGCGTAGAATCCGGGTCGAACTGGTCGGAGGCCGTCACCTGCGCTACGTTCACAAAGCTTACGCCCGTACCCGGTGCTTCCACCGTGGCTTGGAACGTCAGGCTCACGCTGCTACCCGCCGCAATGCTTAGGTTACTCCACGTTACCGTGCCGCCGGCGAACGTGCCGCCGCCGGAGATATTCGTAATGCCACTGTAGCCATTCGGAATATAGTCTTCAACTGCTACTCCAGTTGCGTCATTCGGGCCCTGGTTGCTAACCGTGATCGTGAAGGTTACAACATCACCCACGTTCGGGCTGCTGTTGTCCACGGTCTTGGCTAACTCAAGGTCCGCTGATTGCGGTGCTATTGTCGCATTGTCTTCATCGTCTTCCGACTGGTCGCCGTTATCATTGTTAGGCGTTGAATCCGGGTCAAACTGGTCGGAGGCCGTCACCTGGGCTACGTTCAGGTAGCTAACACCTGCGCCAGGGGCGCCTACCGTCGCATTGAACGTCAGCGTGGCGCTGCCGCCTGCGGCGATGTTCAGCCCGCTCCAGGTAATGGTGCTGCCACTCAGTACTCCGAAGCCGTTGATGTTCGTAATGTTAGAGTAGCCGTTCGGCACCACATCCTGGACTGCTACGTTGGTCGCATTGTCCGGGCCCTGGTTGCTAACCGTGATCGTAAACGTGACTACCTCGCCTACCAGCGGCGTAGTGTTGTTAACTGTTTTCACCAGCTCCAGGTCGGCGCTCTCCGGTAACACTTCTGCCCCGTCGCCGTCATCCTCATCACCCGGGTCGTTCACGACAGAACCGTCGCCGTCCGTGTCTACTCCATTATTTGGTGTACTATCCACATCAAATTGATCAGCAGCGGTCACCTGAGCTACATTTAAGTAATTCACTCCAATACCAAGGTCTTCAACCGTGGCATCAAACGTCAGAATAATGCTGCTGCCGTTAGCTATGTTCAACCCACTCCAAGTGATAACATTACCAGAAAGGTTACCACCGCCTGAGATATTCGTGATCCCGCTATAGCCGTTCGGTACTATGTCTCCAACTGACACACCAGTAGCATTACTCGGGCCCTGGTTCGTCAGTGTAAGAATGAAGGTAATTACATCACCTACATTCGGAGCAGGGTCGTTGACCGTTTTCACCAGTTCCAGGTCGATCAATTGGTAGAAGCCGGCATCATTCGTTGGGTCATTCTCACCACTCGACAAGGTGATAATGCCGGTTTGGCCCGTTACCGGATCAGCATCACTATCAATGGTGTCATCGCCGCCCTGGTTGGCATCCGTTGGGTTGAAACCGCCGGGGGTGACAAACTCCACTACATAGCTGCCCGGATCGACTGGGAAGCCGTATTCTCCGTTCGCATCCGTCACATCGGTGGCTATCGGCGCTCCGTCCGGAACACCGTCCTGGTTCGCATCGGCGTATAGGTTCACTGTTACACCGGGGATGCCGGGCTCGCGGCCGTCCTGGATGCCGTTGCCGTTGGTGTCTTGCCAGACAAAGTCGCCGATGAAGGCTGGTTGAACCAAACCCGCATCATAATCAGGATTATCTTCTCCCGCTACGAGGTTTTCAAAAACAGTCATACCGCCGTTATTGGGGTCGGCGTCACTATCAGTGGTATCGTCACCACCGGCATCCAGATTCGTGAAGGTATATCCGGCAGGCGTACCAAAGGTCAGCTTATAATCGCCGGGAGGCAGGAGGGTAAATTGGTAATTGCCATTGGCGTCGGTGGTGGTATTATCGTTAATGGGCAAGCCACCTACGGTGGTGGTGCCGGTAAGGGTAACGGTTACACCAGGAATGCCCGTGGGGCCATCATCCTGGATGCCGTTGCCGTTGGTATCTTCCCAAACATAATCACCAATGCTGGCGAAGCAATCTTCGACGGTAACCTCGATAACATAAACCTGATCGTTGCAGGCGCCATTGCCCGGGCCATCTACGCCAGGGATGGCGTAGGTAAACTGGAAGGTTTGGCCTTGCATGCCTAGTGTAGCGGTGAATATAGAGCCGGACAGCCCGCCACTGTTATCGGTATCGGCCCAGGTACCAGTAGCCGGGCCACTGGTGATCAGGGTATTGAGATCAAGCACATTATCTGTCGCGGAGGTATAAGGGCTATTTTCACTGCAGACTGTGCCATTGACTACAGTTGCTGTCGGCGTACCCGGAGTAATGGTAAGAATCAAATCATCGGAACCCGGCGTACAGGGCCCAGTGGGATCGTCCGTGGTCAGGGTGAGGGTCACCGTTCCGGCGGTTATATCATTGGGGCCGGGGGTGTAGGTAGTCGTTAAAGCATTGGCATTGCCGAATGTACCATCTCCACTGGTCGACCAGCTACCGGAAGTAGCGCCGCCGGCAACACTACCTGAAATACTGGCCACCTCATCTTCACAGATATCCTGATCCAGGCCAGCATTGGCAGTTGGATTTCTAAATATGATAATCACCAGTTGGTCACTTTCGGCGGGGCAGGGCCCGGCTGGATTATTGGTAAAGAGCTCAAGCGTTACACTGCCTACAGAAATATCCGTGGGGCCAGGGGTGTATATCGTTGAAAGGGCATTAGGATTGGCAAAAGTTCCATCCCCACTGGTCACCCAGGTGGAGCTGGTGGCGCTACCGCCGATCAGGCCATTCAGTTGAACGCCAACACCGGCGCAGATTTGCTGGTTGGGGCCGGCATCCACCTGCGGCGCATCGTAGATGGTAATGAGCAGATCGTTGGTAGCCGCCGGGCAAGGGCCGATCGGGTCATTCGTGGTCAGGGTCAACGTTACTTGCCCGATATTGATATCATTGGAGCCTGGCGTATAGGTTGTTGTAAGCGAGTTGACATCATCAAAACTGCCGTCGCCATTGGTACTCCAGGTGGCTGATGTGGCCGTACCTCCAAATGAACCATTCAGGTTGGCCACATCAGTCTCACATATAGACTGGTTATCACCGGCGTCGGCAATTGGGGCGTCATTGATGGAAATGGTAATATTATCGGACGCTGCGAGGCAGGGGCCTACGGGGTCGTTAGTCGTCAGCGTTAAAGTTACCGTTCCGGCAGATAGATCGCCCGGGCCAGGGGTATATATGGCGTTTAACAAGGCGGCGTTATTGAAGAAGCCATCACCGCTGGTGCTCCAGGTTGCGCTGGTAGCACTACCGCCAATGGAACCGGCCAATGGTAGGGTACTTCCTTCGCAGATGTCCTGGTTCTGACCGGCATTTACCGTCGGGGGGCCATTGACCGTCACGATTACCACATCGGTATCGGTGCAGCCGTTTCCGTCCGTTACGGTGACGGTATAAGTAGTCGTTACAGCCGGGCTAACCGTATGAGAAGCGCCAATGCCCAGGCCATTGTCCCAGGTAAAGCTATAGTTGCCATCGCCACCGGAGCCAGTTGCCGTGAGCGTAGTGTTGCTGCCTTCACAAATGGTGATATCCGGGCCCGCATTAACAGTTGGGTTTTCATTGACAGTGACAATTACCTGACCGATGCCAATACAGCCATTACCGTCGGTAACGGTCACAGAATAGGTAGTTGTCACAGCCGGGCTCACGGTATGAGAGGCGCCGGCGCCGAGGCTATTATCCCAGGTAAAGGCATAGTTGCCGTCCCCTCCCGAGGCGGCAGCCGTTAGGGTGGTGCTGCCGCCCAGGCAAATACTGACATCCGCTCCGGCATCCGCCACTGGGTTGTTGTTTACCGTTACTACTACCTGATCGATATCGGTACAGCCGTTATCATCGGTAACCGTAACCGAGTAAGTAGTCGTTACGGCCGGGCTGACCGTATGAGAAGCCCCATCTCCCAGGCCATTATCCCAGGTGAAGGTGTAGTTGCCGTCGCCACCGGCGGCAGTCGCCGTAAGCGTAGTGCTACCGCCCAGGCAGATGGACACATCCGCCCCGGCGCCGACCGAAGGGTTGTCATTCACTATCACCATCACCTGGTCGATATCGGTACAGCCGTTGCCATCGGTGACGGTCACCGTATAGGTAGTCGTCACAGCCGGGCTCACGATGTGGGAAGCGCCGGCGCCCAGGCCATTGTCCCAGGTATAGGTATAGTTGCCATCGCCGCCCGAGGCGGTGGCAGTTAAGGTAGCGCTGGATCCTCCACAGAATGAAACATCATTGCCGGCATTCACTGTTATGGTCGCAGTGCAGGGTATGCTTGCTACCGCCGGGGATACATAAACCCCGCTGGTTCCTGAAGTCAAACTAAATTTGGTGGCTGTAGTATACCAGCCCCCTACGAAGATGCCATTACTCAGGCTCGGGTTCTCTCCGTTGGAAGGATCGCCCGTAGTCAGCCAATAGCCAGTGAAAAAACCTCCGCCGCTGAAATTACTGCCATTGGTAATCAGGGCGCCGGCGCCATCATTGTATCGTGGCCCCTGAGGATAGGGGGACGGTGGATTGCTCCCCCCCCCCACTGGAATTGATCGCTCCTGCTACGTTGATGAAGTTGGTGGGTTTCAGGCCGCCCAATGGTACAATTGCGCCACCACTTTGGAATTTAACCTCACCCTGATATCCGTTGTTGGGGTTCCCATCTGAATCCCAACGAAGGATAAAGATATCGTTTGCGTCGCCGGTGATATTGATTTTACTTGAGACCTGGAGGCCGGAGGTGATATTGATAACAAATGTTTCCGGTGTTGAATTTTGCGTATTTAACCCGTTCAATGAAGTGGATGACACACTGGAATAACCGGCAGAAGGAGATAGGGCATTGATTTGTGCAAAAGCGCTATTCAGGTCCGAATTGAGGCCGGAAATACGGGATGTTTGATTTGTCTGGCCAAATGCCTGCGCCGGGTTGACCTGTGATGGGTCATTTTGGTCGACGATATCCGCCCAGGCGCTTAATGTATTATCGTTGGTATAAATCGTTCCGGCATACGGCACACCACCCGATGTGCGTTCATCTGCCTGGATGCCATTCACCGCAACGTCGCCGGCAAATCCTTTGGTCGCGCCTTGCCAGTTTGCGTCCGAACTCCCGTTCGCAAAGAAGAAGAGGTAGTTCGTTAGGTTGCCCAGGTTGACCACAGGCTGTATCACGGTGGGAATACCCGGCTCGCCGCCATCCGGGATGTCGCTGCCATTGGCATCCTCCCTGGCAGGGCCGTCGGCGAAACGAAAGCCGGTGGCATAGGACTTACTTTGGCTCCAGCTAGAGGTATAGTTGCGGACACTATTGGGGGCAAGAGCGGTATGTACCCCAGGATAGGCCAACAAAGTATCCGGGCCGGCATTATTGCCGCTGGCCCGAACCGTATGGGCGCCGATAAGGGTGATAGCGAGCATGCAGAATAAATGGATAGAACGAGCCGCAGAATAAGAAGTTTTGAGGCTTATTCTCTTAAGGGTAAGGAAGTAGATGTGTGCCATAATTTGTTGATTGTATGTAAATCCATTTCGCTCTCCTGAAACGATTGGATTGTGCTTTTGCCGGACGAGGAATATCTAATGATATTGCCTTCTGATCAATAAGCCCAGGGCATAAATTGATCATTATGATCACACGCAAATTCGCGTAATCAGTTTGTTAAACAAACAATAAGAATTTAGCCTGCAACAGGTGACAAACCTGTTCAGGTAGTAAACATCCGCAGGACTTAGGCATATTGGTACTAAGCCATGCCGGATTCAGGTTGGCGCTATAGCGCTTGAATGCTCAAATTCAAGCTATAGCGAGTCGCAGCCTGGTAGTTTAAAAGGCTTGAAGTAAAAGGGTGGAGCATGGGGCCGCTGCCATCTGCCTACAGCAGAAGCAGCACGGCGGTAGTGCTTGGTGTTGTTAGTGTTTGTCATCGTTAAACCACATTTATGTGAAAATATAATGCACACCCATTCTGGGGGATAGGACTCCCAGGAAGAGGTGAGTTGAAAACTCAGGAATGTTTGTGCATATTTGAGAAAAGACTGAGAAATGGTATTATGTCTATCCTGAATATTTACAGGCCAGACATCTTGAACTTAAAAAAGTGTTGAGTAAGGTAATTTTACACTGAGGTTGTTGATTGAACCACACAGGTTTTTTGCCTGGGCGTTTAAAGAACTACTCAATATAGCTTAATGATACTAACTTGTTGTGTAAATACACATCTTTTAAGGAGGAATGAGGCAAATTTATTTATTAATCGGCAATATGCAAAATAATTCTATCTTAATATTTAGAATTTGCAACCTATTTGTCCGTTACGCTCCCCACTATGCGAGAAACAACAAATTAAGTGACACTTTATTCGCACCTGTTTCGGTATGACGGTATTGCGGTGTCAGGGTATTGCGGTGGCCTCGTGCAGGCCCATTGTTGGCCCAGCACGGCCTCCGAAAGGGCCTTTCCCGCCTGCGGTGAGCAGGCAGGAAACCCATAAAACCGGAATAGTTACCTTTATTCTTTTATTGTAACTATTCAGCATCATGGTGATTTAACCCCTGGCGCGAAATTTTGTAGGCTTTTTTTGCCGGAACCCCTTCTCATTCCCCTTGAAAGGGGAAGGTTTGCTTACAAAATTTCGCACCAGAGGCATCCATAGCCTTATGCTAAATAGTAACCTTTTATTTTGACTAAGAACCTGGACTTTGGACGTTCCGACGTTAAAGGCGGACACGAGCGAAGCGACTGACGGAGTAAATCGGAAATCGGAAAACAGGCGTTTGGCGCCCATTCAGAGGCCAATTCCGACTTCCGAATTCGCACTTCCGACTTCACCCTTGGTTCGTCCAAAGTCCAGTAAGTACACCCTAACCTAAATTTGAAGTCTGTTCATTTTACTACCTTTAAACCATGTCAAACTGGAAGCCATACCTCAAGGGGTTCGAAGCGTATCTGTTGCTGGAGCGGTCCTTATCCACAAATACAGCTCAGGCCTACCTCTCCGACCTGGACAAGTTGCAGCAGTTTTTAAAACTAAAGAATTACCCTCATTCTCCTTTGGAAATCGGCGCGCCCCAACTGGAAGAATTTTTACGCTGGCTCAACCAGCTGGGCCTGGCGGCGCGCTCCCAGGCCCGTTTGATCTCTGCCCTGAAAACCTTTTATAAATACCTCATTCTGGAAAACCTCACCGAGGCAGACCCGACAGAGTTGATCGACGCTCCCCGCCTGGGCCGCAAGATACCGGAAGTACTTTCTTACCAGGAGATTCAACGTTTGCTGGCCGCCATTGACCTGAGCCATCCTCAGGGAACCCGCAACCGGGCTATGCTGGAGACCCTGTACGCCTGCGGGCTGCGCGTCAGTGAACTGACGCAACTGCGCTTGTCCAACCTCTTTCTGGATATCGGCTTTGTAAAGGTAATAGGCAAAGGAGATAAAGAACGGATCGTCCCCATCGGTGAAGAGGCCATCAAACACATCCATCTGTATGTACAGTCCGACCGGCGCAGCCAGATGAATATCAAAAAAGGGCATGAAGATATCCTTTTCCTCAACCGGCGGGGCCGGGCCCTGACCCGGGTCATGGTGTTTCATGTGGTCAAGGAAGCGGCAGCTGCGGCCGGTATAGAAAAGAATGTCAGCCCCCATACTTTTCGCCATTCCTTTGCCACTCACCTCATTGAAGGCGGCGCAGACCTGAAAGCGGTGCAGGACATGCTGGGCCATGAATCTATTATCACTACTGAGATTTACACCCACCTGGATACTGATTTCCTGAGACAGACGATTTTGCTGTATCATCCGAGGAATAGGGTGAGGAAGGAGTGAGGATTCATTCCTTCCGTTCCTCATTCCTTCAGTCCCCTAAATTAAAGGAAGAAAACCTATATTTGCAGTTCGAAAATGGAATCAATGGAAGAGTGGGAACTGGATTTTGAGTGGCTACAGGTGCGCCACCGGGTAAAAAAAGCCTTTGAGCGAGATGGATTGCCGGACCTGAATGCGGTACTGTTCCTCATCGGAATACAGGAACTGGGCCATTTTCAGCCTTCCTACACCAAGGAAGAAAAGCAAGACCTGATGCACATCGCCGTTTGCCGGCTACTGAGTTATGATGGATACTACGATTTTGTTGGCCGCGATGCAGACGGCTGGCCACATTATAAAATGATAAAGCCGGTCCGGACCCAGGGAGTGGATGAACAGGAGAAATTATTGAAGGCAAAGGCGATCCAGTATTTCAGGGAATTGGAGGAAGAGGAGTGAGGCGGAAGGGGGAAGGCGGAAGGCAGTAAGGCCGAGGGCTGGAGCTGCTATGGTCTCCGGCGGCCAAAGCCTATGGCGACGGACGCGGGCGAAAACCCGTACCGAGTAAAGTGAGGGTGTGTCGGTGTAAGTTGAGAGGGAATAATTAATTCTGCAAATAAAAAAACGGATGAGAAATTTTGCATTTATCGTTTTTTTCAGCCTGTTATTGTGGAGTTGCAACCAGAACGCCACAACCTATGCGCTGATAGAGACAGAATTCGGCAACGTGAAAGTGGAACTCTACAACAGTACCCCCAAGCACAAAGCCAACTTTATAAAGCTGGCCAATGAGGGCTTTTACGACGATCTGTTGTTTCACCGGGTGATACCGGGGTTCATGATCCAGGGTGGAGACCCGGACTCCAAGAATGCCCAGCAGGGCCAGCCGCTGGGGCAGGGCGGCCCTGGTTATACCCTCGATGCAGAGATTGGCGAGGTCCATGTTCGGGGCGCCCTGGCAGCGGCTCGTTTGGCAGATCAGGCCAACCCGGAGCGCCAATCTTCCGGATCCCAGTTCTATATTGTGTCCGGACAAAAATTTGACGAGGCCATGCTGAACCAGGTCGTACAACAAAGTGGCATTCAATACACTCCGGAGCAGCGGAAAGCCTACCTGGAACAAGGAGGGTACCCGCCTTTGGATGGCGCCTATACCGTCTTCGGGCGGGTGGTGGATGGCATGGAGGTTGTCGACAAGATCGCTGCTGCGCAGCGCGATCAGATGGACCGCCCCTTGCAAGATATCCGAATGAAAGTAAGTATTATTGATTAATGCCGGTAGAGGGGGGCTTGACAAGTTTCCTGCAAGGCAGCACCGGGCGAACTTGTCAAGCCTGCATCAGGCGAAAAAATGTATTTCTTAAGATGAAGCTATCGTTGTCATTGAAACTATGCCCGCTGGTTTTGCTTGTAGTTTCCTGCGCCCGGCCAGTGGCTAAATTCAGCGTTGAAGGAGGGAACCGCGTGCTGGAAGCCGTACAATTCGAGAATCAATCAGAAAAAGCCACCAGCTATCTATGGTCATTTGGCGACGGCAACTCTTCAGAGGCGGAATCGCCCATCCATCAATACAAAGCCTCAGGCGCCTACACGGTGCAACTCAAGGCCATCAATAACAAAGGAAAAGAAAAAACTGTGGAAAAAGAGATTTCTATCGACCCGCCCAAGGCCTGTCTGGCCGAGCTGGAAACGGAGTTTGGCGCCATGATCATCCAGCTTTATGACGCTACGCCCAAACATCAGGACAACTTCGTCAAACTGGCGGAGGAAGGCTTTTACGACAGCCTGCTGTTCCATCGCGTCATTGCCAATTTCATGATACAGGGTGGCGACCCGGACTCAAAAGGCGCCCAGCCGGGCCAGCCATTGGGTAGCGGCGGCCCGGGCTACACCATAGAGGCCGAGTTTGTAGATTCGCTGATCCACCTCAAAGGAGCATTGGCGGCGGCCCGTACCGGCGACGCGGTCAATCCGCAAAAGCGCTCTTCCGGCTCCCAGTTTTACATCGTACACGGACAGCAGATGACGGAAGATATGCTCAACCGCATCGAAGCCCAGAAGGGCATTCGCTACAGCAAGGAGCAGCGGGAAGCCTATATGGAAGTAGGGGGCGCCCCTTTTCTCGACCGCGAATATACGGTCTTTGGCAGGGTGGTGGAAGGATTGGACGTCCTCGACAAGATCGCTGCGGTACAAACCGATGGCCGCGACCGGCCGGCAAGCGATGTGTCTATGAAAATACGACTGATTCGGTAAAATAACAGGAAAGCTATGCAGGAACGAAAAATATTGGGGGTGGATGTTGGTGCTTCCGGCATCAAAGGAGGAATTGTCGATGTAAAAAGTGGCCAACTGTTAAATGAACGCATCCGCCTGGAAACCCCGGAACCCGCCACCCCAAAGGCGATGGCGAAAACCTTCGGCGAGCTCGTGCGGCAGCACAACTGGACCGGCCTGATCGGCTGCGGCTTTCCCGCCATTGTTAAAGATGGGGTCGCCTGTTCCGCCGCCAATATCAGCCCGGAATGGATCGGCACCAACGTCGTAGAAATCTTTTCGCTGGCCTGTGGCTGCCCGGTGGAAGTACTCAACGATGCGGATGCTGCCGGCCTGGCGGAGATGCAATTTGGCCTGGGTAAAGGGGAAATGGGCACGGTGCTGCTGATCACCATTGGTTCCGGCCTGGGTTCCGCCCTGTTTGTCGATGGCCGATTGGTTCCCAATACAGAGCTGGGCCACATTTTTCTAAGAAACCAGAAACAGGTGGCCGAGCAGTTTGCCTCCAACAACGCCCGCAAGCGGGAGGACCTCAGTTGGGAAGAATGGGGGATACGTTTCAACGAATACCTGGAAAACCTCGAGCGGGTCCTTAATCCCGACCTGATCTTGTTGGGTGGGGGCGCCAGCAAAAGATTTGATAAATACGACTCGTATATCACCGTTCGCACTCCGATCAAACCAGCCCAACTGCTGAATGCAGCCGGGACCGTTGGCGCCGCCGTTTATGCCTATAAGCAGTCGAGAAAATAAGCAGCCGGTTAATCCGTGTAAGTCAAGATGAGAGAGATGACATCGGAGTCTTGTTCCATTCCCGGAAGCATCTCAAACAGCAGGCGGTGCATTTCGAAATCCTCGATCAGCGCTTCTCCCAGCCAGAAACAGGCTTCCTGCCTCCTGCCAATGGTGAACAGGCAGGCAATCCTTGAGTACAGCAGCTCTACACTCCCGGATTCTTCTTCTCCCAACTCCGCAAATTCAAGAGCCGTTTCAGCCTCACCGGCCTCCAGCAGAAAGGTAACCAGCCGCATCCAGGTGAAGCTTTCTTCCGGGTTGGCCTCAATGGCCTGGCGAAAGCACTTCCCCGCATTTTCCATCTGGTTGGTTTTACGGTAGCACTCTCCGAGAGCAATATAGTACTCCTCGCGCTGATCTTCAACTTGAATCGCTTTCTCGAAGAAGTGGATGGCGGTCTGCCAGCTTTCTTCTTTGAAATAGCATTCGCCGAGAAAGAAGAAGATTTCATCATTGATCGGATCGAGCTGAAGGGCGCGATTATAAAAAGTAGTGGCGGCGTGATATTTCCCGAGGTAGAAATAACACTGTCCGATAGCGGTATAGGTTTCGCTATCCGATTCAAAAGCTTCCAGTAACTCGTGGTAGTATTTCAGTGACTTATGGTATTGTTTGAGTTCGAAACACAGGACTGCACACTCCCGGCAGGCTTCTTCGAAATCCTCATCGATCACAAAAGCAAACTCATAAGCGCTAATCGCTTCTTCATAATTACCCAGATAAGCATGGGCTTGTCCGAGATTGAACCAGGCCACCGAGGCGTAAGCATCTTTTTCGAGAATGGCCTCGTGAATAGCAACGCTTTCCACATACTTTCTCGAAAGTTCAACGCATATACCAAAGCGCTCCAGGGCAGCTACGTTGCCGGGGTCGAGGTCAATAGCGGCTTTCAAAGCATAAAACATGCGTTCGTGCTGCTCCTCTGCCTCATAGGCGATGGATTCCACCAGATAAATATTGCTGAGCAATTCCTGGTTGGCCCTATCCTTCAACGCTTCCGTCAAAGCCAGCGCCTCCGCAGTTCGGCCAAGCCCGGCAAGAGCTTCGGCCCACAACAGGTCTATCTCCGGTTCCATGGGAGCATACAGACGAGCCTGTTCGAGTACACTCAGGGCGGCTTCCTCTTTGCCCAAACCAATCAGCAGCTCCGCTTTACGGATATAACAATCCGCAGAGTAACTATGATGAGCGATAGCTGTATCCGCTACTTCAAGGGCTTTATCCAGTTGGTGGTCTTTCTCGTAAAATTCAATGATCTTCAAATAGGCTTTTTCCTCAAAAAAAGCCGTTTCGCCGCTTTTGAATTGCTCTTCATAAGCAGCGACCAGGTTGTTTGCTTCGGGATCTTTTCTAAAATTGTTCATAGGACGCATAGGTGCATTTTTGTATTTTAATTCATTCCTCGCCGAAGAGCCGTAATCCTCGGGTAATTATCTCCTGCTTTCTTTTTCCGATCCTTTTTGAATCTATTTGCAGGGAGAGCCAGACATGAACTTCGCAACCAGTATAATAAGCATAAAGATAAGCAAAAAGGTACCAAAGATGCCACCAATAAAACCTGAACAGCTCATCCATTAATGGAACGGTAGCAGAATGGAAGGGAATGGTAGCATTTGGCATAACATACTGCTAATTAATACTTTAGAAATTAGTTTTATTTGAAATTTCTTTTATGTGTTAAATTGAACATATCGGAATTTACGCCATTTGGGGAGGGTTGGGTAGGGTAAGTAAGTGCTTGGGCAATATTGGCCGAACCAATGCTGCTTCGAAAGCAAAGTGCTAAGGCACTTCCCCCTTTTCCACTTCTGCGGGATGGTTCACTTTTATGTGTCTTTTAAAGGCTATCCGTCTAACGTTGGACACGGTTAGAAGCAGGTAAGCCCAAGCAGCCTGCCGCGGTTGCGAATAGCGAATACCGAACCGCGAACTCGTCCAACCCTGGAATGGTAGCCCTTTTAAAAAAACACCTCTTGATTTTCAGTGATTTGCGAATTGCGAACACCGAATTGCGAACACTCCCAGGCACTTCCATCTTCCTGCTTTCACCCCAAAAAGCCCTTTTCGCCCTTCCTCCACCTCACCCCACTGACGAGGTACACCCCGGTGAAGATCAGCAACGCGGCCATCAGTTTAACGGCCGTCATTTGATCCCGGGAAAAGGCCAAAGCGATGAGGGTAGCCAGAAGCGGCTGCAGATAGATATAAATGCTGACCACGGAAGGGTTGACCACAGAAAGGGCGTAGGCATTGAAGAGATAAGCCAGGAAGGTTGTGCACAACAGTACGTAAACGACCGCCAGCCATATTCCGGGCGTAAACCTCGCCCATTCTACTTCAATAAGGCCGGGGCCGCCGAAAGGAATGACAAAGAGAATACCAAAAAAGAAGGCCCACTTCACCACGGTTATGGGGTGGTATTTGGCCATCAGCTTTTTGACCAGCACCAGATAAATACCAAAAGCACAGGCATTGAGAAAAACCAACAGGTCGCCCCAAAAACCCTGTCGCGCAAAAGAAAGCCGCTCTCCGTAGGTGATGAGCAGGATGGCGCCTGCAGCCCCCAGGGCAATGCCCAGCACCTTTCTTTTGGTAATGCGTTCTCCCAGTAAAACGGCGGAAGCTACCAGCACCAGCACGGGCGTTGTCGTCATGATCAAAGATGCATTGATGGGGGTCGTCCAGTTCAGGCCGGCAAAGAAGAGCATCTGATTGAGCGCCACGCCAAACAGGCCACAGAGGGCCAGGCGCCCAAGGTCCGCCCGGCCTACCCGCTCCCGCACCAATGCCCGGTGAAAGAGCCAAAAAAGCAAAACGCCACTGCTCACCCGGAGCAGAATGAAAACCAGGGGTGGAAGATAGCCGCCCCCCATCACCTCCTTGGCGATGGTATAATTGGCCCCGTAGATAAGGGCCACCATGAATAGAGCGATGTGCGCTTTGGCGGTTTTATCCATTGTGTTCGGCTACCTTAGAGCTTGTTGGGGAATTATTAATTGGGCTGCAAACGCCACTTTTTCGTTTATACTTCGGCTATTTTTCGGCACGTACCTTCCAGGCCTCTGCCTGCCATAGCTGGCCGGCTACGGCCTGCGGAGGCAGGTATGTACCTCAAAATGAGCCTCGTCTAAACAAAAAATTGACTGTTTTCGCCTCAAAGAACAAATCCCTAACAAGCTCTTACAAAAAAGGCAGGCGCCTGCCGAAGCAGGCGCCGTTGAATGGTGCAAAGGTATTAAATTGAGCCTGAAAATGTTCTAAACCGACAGCAAGGCTCTACGGGCCCGGCGAAGAATAACTGCCCCATTTGATGCCGATCTTTTGCCGCTGTACTGCGTTGCTCATCACTTGCGTAGCTGGGCTATGCGCGTTCTTCGCGCCTTGTCCAGCGACAAAATCTCTGGCCTGAAACGGGGAACTTATTTTTCTCCGGCCCCTACGCTATTCCTGGTGTGCCCGCGGCCGTCAGTTTCGGAATTTATCGTTGGGCCGGCGGTTCGGGTAGTTGTTAGGGCGCCGTTCCTGGATACGTTTCAGGATTTCCAGGCGGAATTCCTTATCGGCCTTATTGAAAAGGGCGATCTTTCGGGGCGACACCACCTTTTTGAACTGCTGGAAATAATCCCGCTTGAGGGCGAGGAGTTCCTGTTCCATGTCAAAACGCCGGCTAATGAAGGCCTCTGCTTCCTGATCCGACATGCTTTCCACCGCCCGCGGGGCTCTGTACTTCTGGCGTATCTTATCTCGTTCCGCTTCAAATTCATTATGCAACGCCCAGAAGCGCTCCGATTCGCTGGGGGTCAGGCTCAGCCGATCTGTTATGTAGGCGACACGGGCCGCCTGTATCTTGCTGCGGGCCTCGCCACTCACCGGCTCATCGTCGAAAATCTGGCCGAATCCCGGCAGCGCAAAAAAGCCGGTTAGCAACAGCACGATCCAAAAGTTCTTATTCATTGCCTTTTTAGTTTTTGTGGTTTACAACAATTCTTCCAGTTCATCCAGGCTGATATCGTCAATCACCTCATCCAGATAGCGGTCGATATCTTCCTCGCCGACATCCGGCAGCAGCTCTATTTCTGGTACATCATCAGCGGAAACCACCGCTGCATCCAACAGCGCTTCCAATTCAAACTCGCCGATATTTTCGGACACATAGGCCTGTGCCTCTTCTGAACTGATGCCGGACAGGGCCTCCTCCGAGCTGTAACTGGCCGGTTGGGGCCAAAAGAGGTAAGCGCCGGCAACGGCCAGCAACAGCGCCATCGCCAGGCCCACCGCCCGGCGTGGCAACCAGAGCCATTGCAGCCAGGCCCCTACCCCACTCCCATTGTTCTGAGCAACCGGCCGGCTTTTCCTTACCAGCCCTTCCTCCGCCCTGGCTCGCCGAAGCACCTCGTCGGGCAAGCCCTGAAAGTAGCCTTCCGGCGCTCGGAAAGGTTGCCCGTTGTCTTCTTTCATCTTCGAAAGTAAAGGAGACAATCCTTTTAGTTCTTCCCGGATTTTATCTTTTTCACTCATAACTCCGCTTTAAAAAATGCTTCAATCTTTTTCACCGCGTGGTGATAGGAGGCCTTCAGCGCTCCCACCGAAGTATCCAGCAGCTCGGAGATATCCTTATAACTCAGTTCTTCAAAATAACGCATGTTGAAAACAAGGCGTTGTTTTTCCGGCAGTTTCTCCAGCGCACGGTAAAGGCGGGCCTGAGCTTCATCACCATCAAAGTAGTTATCTGCCCGCAGGCTGTTCGCCAGTCCGCCCGGTTCACTGTCAATGACATCCGTGCTTTGCCGTTGCTTCTTTTTTAAAAAGGTAATGGCCTCATTGGCCGCTATTCGATACAGCCAGGTGTAAAGCTTCGATTTCCTTTCAAATTTGTGGATGTTCCGGTACACCTTAATAAAACAATTCTGAATGACATCATTGGCGTCTTCATGTTCGTAGACCAACCGGCGGATATGCCAGTACAGGCGCTCCTGGTACTTTTCCATCAACAACCGGAAGCCCCGCTCATAAGTCCGGGGCTGCTCCAGTAGGGCCAGTATCTGATCATCTGAAATTGCTGCCAATGTCGTCTGCAATTTGTGTGTTTGTCAGTTGGACCGCGCCGGGGCGGAAAGGTTTAATGGGGAGGGCGGAAAGGAGGCCTTTTTGTGTGTCGGTGTAAAAGTGAGGGCGATCCGTCTCTGCCGGCAGAGACGGATCGCCCTCACTTTTACACCTTTTCATTCCTCCTCCTCCAGCGCAACGATATGGTGCACCCGCTCCAGTTCCAAAATAGTCTGCCCGTTTTCATCGGGGAAGTACATGCGTTCGAATCGGCGGTTCCACCAGACCTCATCGCAGGTATAAGAGCTATTGGCGTGTACATCCTGGGCGAAAGTTTCATCGTAGGCCTGGATGAGGGCGATAAATTCGGGCTCCATAGCCCGGATTTCTTCCTCATTCTTGCCCCAGAGGGGGCTGTCCTTGTCGATAACGTGAACGATCACCCAATTGAGTGGAAAGAGGAAGACCCTATCCCGTTCCAGTTCCAACAGGGCAAAGCGGCGGGCCTTTTCCCCGTTCATGTCTTCCACCCAGGAAATGGTCACTTTGGCCAGTAAGTTGATCAGCCGGTTGTTGCGGCGGTTGACAATCTGAAACTGGAAGCTGTTGTAGGGGGTATCCTTGTAGGGGCGGATAACGGCGCTATTGCTAAAGAGGATGCTCGCTTTGGGTTTGGAAAAACGGGCAAACAGCAGGCCGGTAGCCAGGGCAAAGGACATCAGGCCGACCAGCGCGTCGATGGAAGCTATGATATTAGACGCCGGGCTCGTAGGGCTGATAGCGCCATAACCCACCGTGGTAAAAGTCTGTATACTGAAGAAAAAGGCGAAAACGAAATCCTCCGCCAGAGAATAGCCGGCCGGCGCCCCGGAAAGGGAATCGACTCCGATAAAGACAAAAGTGACAGCGAACAAGGCATTGGTCGCAATGTAAAACAGGGCCACCACGGCCAGAAAATGCGTCCATGACATTTCCACCAGGCTCTGGTAGGGGCGCCAGGCCCCCATTCCCCGCCGAACAATATTGAAGGACCCATCCCGGTTGATGAGGCGCTGGCCGGCAGTGGTGATGCCGGTGCCAAAACCCAGGTCACTCTCCTGCTCACTGCTGCTTTTACTGCTACTGCGGTTGAATGGGTTTTTAAGGCCTGATAGTTTCATGCATTTGAAAAGTTAGGGCAACAAGGTGGCCAGTTCTGCCAGGTTGGCCAATGTAACCGCCGGTTGTACATCCAGGTGTTCCATCACACTGTGTTTGCGCTGTACCCAGGCCGTCTGTAGGCCGTAGGCGGTGGCGCCGGATACATCCCAGGTGTTGGAAGAAACAAAGAGCAGGTTTTCGGCGGGCAGGCCCATCTCCTTTTCCGCCAATTGGTAAACGGCCGGCGCCGGCTTGTACTGCCGAACCTGGTCAGCACTGATGATCCCATCCAGCCATTCATCCAGCCCGTTATAGGCGGCGGCCTTTTCCAGCAGACTGGGATTGGCGTTGGATAGAATGGCCAGGCGGTATTTCCCCTTGAGCCGGGCCAGCGTTGCTTTCACTTCGGAATAAATTGCCAGGTGATAATACTGTTGCATCAATTCCCGGACCTGGGCCTCTGTGGCTTCGGTATTGGTGGCTTCCAGCGCGTAATACAGCGAATCCTCCGTCAGTTGGTAAAAATCCTTGTATTTCCCCATCAGCGTGCGCAACCAGGTGTATTCTAATTGCTTGCGGCGCCACTGAGCAGCCACCTGCCGCGCCCGGTCGTCAAATAGCTGCTCCAGCAAAAAGTCTATGGATGCAATATTGAAAAGGGTGCCATAGGCATCAAAGGCGATGCCTTTTATTTTAGCGGTATCGAGGGCCATAAGTAGCTATTTTGGGTTGTTTTTATAAAAGAACAACAAAAGCGCGTTGACAGCGTGCGGATGCTGGATTTCGCCCTGCAGTAACCGGCGGCGGGCCTCTTCCTGCGGAATCGCTACCACCTCCACCGCTTCGCCATCATCCAGTTGCTGGGCAGCAGTTGGCTCTACTCCACGAGCCACCCAGTGATGGATGTAATTGTTCATAAACACCGGGTTAGAGGCGATCTTGCCCAGATAAGCCCATACCCCGCCGGTGAAACCCGTCTCTTCGCGCAGTTCCCGTTCGGCCGACTGCCGGGGTTCCTCTCCCGGATCAACAATGCCACCCGGCAACTCCAGGGTATAATCACCAATACCAAAACGGTACTGGCGTACAAACAGAATCTGCCCGTCCCTGGTCAGAGGAACCACGTTAGCGGAATCTTGCGCTTCGAGGATCACCATCCGTGAGGTTTGGCCATTGCGGGGATTCCGCATATCGTCATAACGGACGTTAAAGAGTTTGAGGCCAGGGCCAGATTCCTGCCTCAGGGTTTGCCAGCTTTCTTTCTTGGATTCGCTCATAGCTGCCAAAGTACTAAAGGCACGGAGATAAACCGCAACAAAAACTCACTTATCATCGTCGATGATGGCGTCGTCGATGATCTCATCGCCATCGCCATCGAGGTCTTCGAAGCCTCTGACTTTGCCATCTTTTTCCCGGGGCTTGTAGTCCGGGTCTTTTTTGATCTGCATCTCCTTGCCGCCTTCGTCGTGGTAGTCGCCATCGGCAAATCGCTTAGCTTTGTCGAAGAAACTGTCGAAGCCGCCGAGCGGCTGCTTGTCCTTATCCCGTTGCACGTTTTCGACATTGGATCGCTCGCCCCGTTCCTTGATGCGGCGCTCCAACTCTTCATTCAGTTTTTCCGCTTCCAGGGTCAGCTCTTCCACCGACTCTTTGGAGGCTTCTTCATTGGCCTTTTCGACCAACTCGTTGAACTTTCCCATCAGTTTTCCGCCTACTTCCTCGGAGGTATCCATGAGGCGCTTGCCCACCTTTTCCGATACTTCCTGGAATTTCTCCCAGGCCTGCCCTCCCTTTTCCAGGACCTCTTTGCCTACTTTCTCGGAAATATCCTGAGCTTTTTTGCCAGCCTTTTCGGCGGTGTCGAACAGCTTCTCCCCCACTTCGTCGGCTACAGTCCTGGGCGGCTGGCGGGGTTCTTCTTTAGGCATTTCGGGCGCCGGGCTATCCTTTTCATCGTCAAACAGCAATTCATCATCGTCCATTAGGCTGGAATTAAAACTTTCCGGATCGTCCTCCGTTTCTTTCTTTTCGAAAAAATCATCGGCCGCTTTTCGGGCCTTCCCGCCGAGCTCCTGGCCTTTATTCCAGGCTTCGTCTACGATGTCTTCGGCAAAGCGGCGGGCGTCATCCGCCACCTCTTTGGCTTTAGGAGCGTATTCGTCTTTAAGGTCAATCACCCGTTCTTTGGTCTTCCCATAAAATTCCTTGGACCGTTCGACGAACTCCTCGCCGGCTTCCTTGCCGGCGTCAGCGGCCTTCTTACCGGTTGACTTGGCCACTGATTTCGCTCCGAACAGCAATTTTTTAAGATCGTTGAGCATACTCATGGTTCCTGGATTGATTGTACGGCTTCGCTTAGAGTGTGTTCAAATTTCATACTTCGGGCTAAAAACGAAATTTGAACACGCTCTTAAGTTCAGCCGGGTAAAATTCGTGATTCGTTGATTCGGGATTCGCTATCTTTTTACAATAGTAACAGATAAAATAAGGAAAATAAAGAGGAGCGTAAAATTTTTCGGCCAGTAATTGCGCCGCCGGGCGTTTTGGCCCTGTTCACCGCTGGTTTATGGAGCCGAACCTATCCGCGCACCGGTTTTTTTCAAAAAAACAAAAAAAAATCACCCTTCAGGCAACGTATAGCCCATTCAGGGTATCTAAGAATATGAACACCTAACCGGGAGGAGTTGGGAGTAATCCCTGTTTCCTGGTTAGTACACTTAGTTTAGCCGGAAGAAAAACCGGAGGTTTAAACAAAGGTTTTACTTGAATGAGAAGGCATTTAGTCTACATCTACATTGGAATAGGAATGATGCTCGTGCTGTCCGGCTGTCAAAAAGACATTGATGTCTTTGAACCGGCAGAGCTTACTTCCGGCGACATTATCAGGTTCTTCGAGGCCGTACAATCCAATCCCCTGCAGTATAGCTGGGAGGCTTCTCAAGAACAAATCCTACCGGTGCCAGGCAGCGGGCAGGTGATCATTCCATCCAATGCTTTGGCCCTGCAGGACGGGAGTCCGGTAAGTGGGATGGTTCAGGCAAGCATACTTGAAATTCATGACAAAGGTAGCCTGATCAGGAACAATGTGGCGACTGCCGCCAACAACCGGTTGCTCGAATCTGCCGGGATTGTTTTCCTGGATATTCGACAGAACGGGCAACCGCTCCGGATTGCTGACGGCCAAAACATACGGGTGCAGCTATCTACAGCAGATTATAATCCTCAATTGCGCCTTTTCTCCGGTAACAGCGGTGACAGCGGCCAGTTGGAATGGATGGAACTGCAACCGGTGGAATCCCCGATTCGCTCGCTGGAATTTTTCAATCAGAGCAGCGGCCAATGGGAAGAGGGGTTTGAAATACTAACAGCTAAGCTGGGTTGGTTACAGTGCGCTCGCTATGCCGATACCAACACGGGCAGCGCCACGGCTTGTGTGCGCCTCCCGGTGGGCTTCTCCCGGCAAAATACGGTAGCGTTTCTCGCTATGCAAAGCATCAATGCAGTAATCAGGCTGGATGAAGCAGGCGAAGACGGTTTGCACCGCATCTGCCGAAGCGGATTGGCAGCGGGGCTCAAGGCAGAATTCATCGTGATTGCAGAAGGTGATAACGGAGATTATTACTTTTCCAGGCAACCAGCCGTCATCATGGAGAATCTGACCATAAATATCGTGCCTGAAAAGGTACCGTTGTCTGACATCATGCTTGCGCTTGGAAAGCTGTAAGCAGGATTTCTTAAACCAGAACACCACGTTTTCCTTCAAATATTTTGTAAAGCCGCCAGCTTCCGGAGCTGGCGGTATTTTTTTTTGATCAGGATGGCCTCCGCCGTCCGCCGCCCCGGCGGCTCCCCTTACTTTTTCCATTACTGCCCGCAGCAACCGCTTCTTTATCTTCTTCTTCCCGGATCCAGTCCATCTCGATCTGCCGTTTGGCCAGGTCGGCGCGCACGATACGCACGCGGATTTCCTGCCCCATTTTATACTCCTTGCCCGAATAGGCGCCCTTGATGCGCAGGCGGGAGTCCGCCACTTCCATGGGTTCATCCAGGTTTTGGAACGGCGCCATACCTTCGATGCGGGAGTCTTTCAGTTCGACAAAGATACCCATCTCGATGATACCAGAGATGTAGCCGGTGAACACCTCCCCAATATGTTTCTCAATGTACTCTACCTGCTTGTACTTGACCGATTCGCGCTCGGCGTCGGTCGCACGGCGCTCCTGCTGGGAAATGTGCTTGCATTCCTCCTCCAGTTTCACCTTATTGGCCCGGAAGAACTGCCCCTTGCCGAGGTTTTTGTCGAGCAGGCGGTGAGACAATACGTCGGAATAGCGGCGAATAGGAGAGGTGAAGTGAGTGTAATAGTTGAAACCCAGGCCATAGTGGCCGATGTTCTCCGAAGTGTACACCGCCTTGGCCATGGTGCGGATAGCAATAGGGCTCAGCAATTTCAAACCGGGATCCTTCTCGGCGGCGTCCGCCAGGCGGTTGTAAGAACGGGCGATCTCGATCGGGGAGCTGATATTCATTTCAAAGCCCAGTTCCCGGGCGAAGCGCGCCAGTTCTTCCACTTTTTCTTCGTTGGGCTCATCGTGAACCCGGTAGATGAAGGGAATCTCTTCGTTGCGGCCCTTCATGGCGATGTAGGTAGCCACCTCCTTATTGGCCAGCAGCATAAAATCCTCGATCAGCAGGTGGGCGTCCTTGCGCTCCTTGACGAAGACTTCGATGGGGGAGCCGGCCTCATCCAGGCGAAATTGCACTTCATCACTCTCGAAGTTGATGGCGCCATTCTTGAAACGTTGGCGGCGCAGATGTTTGGCTATCTTATTGAGGTGGCGCAGTTCATTGGCCAATTCACCGCTGTGCCCTTCCAGCACCTGCTGAGCCTCGTTGTAGGAAAAGCGGCGGTCGGAATGGATCACGGTGCGCCCGAACCAGCGGTTGATGATTTTCATCCCCTTGTCAAAGACGAAAATAGCGGAGTAGGCCAGCCGGTCTTCGTTGGGCCGCAGGGAGCAGAGGTCGTTGGAGAGCCGCTCCGGCAGCATCGGCAGCACCCGGTCGACCAGGTATACTGAAGTAGAGCGCCTGAGGGCCTCTTTATCCAGGGGCGTTCCTTCCTTGACGTAATGCGTTACATCGGCAATGTGTACGCCTATTTCCGTTTCTCCGTTTTCCAATTCGCGAATAGAAAGGGCATCGTCGAAATCCTTGGCTGTTTCGGGGTCAATGGTAAAGGTAGTGACCTCCCTCATATCCAGGCGGTGCGCTATTTCCTCGGAGCTGATGCGCGTCGGCAGGTATTCCGACTCGCGCAGCACCTCCTCCGGGAAATCCAGTTCGAACCCATTGTTGATGAGAATGGATTTCATCTCGATATCGTTGCTGCCGGCCAAACCCAGCACCGTCGTCACCACTCCCTGAGGATGTTTGAACTTGCCTTTACCTTCCCAGTCTTCAATACGCACCACCACGCGGTGTCCGTCCTGGGCCTCCTTGATATTCCCGAGTTCTACCGCCACATCCATCGGCGGGTTGGTATCGAGTGTGACGATGGCGTGGCCGGGGTAGAGCCAGAGGGTGCCGAGAAAGTGTTCCCGGCTGCGTTCCAGCACTTTGACCACCTCCCCTTCCGGCTTGCGGCGCCCGCGCGGTGTCCAGGTTCTGATCCGGACTTTATCGCCGTTCATGGCGCTTTCCAGGTATTTGGAGGACACGTGGACATCATTTTCCAGGCCTTCACAAACGATGTAGGCGTCACCCGAGCGGGTCATGTCCACCGTGCCTTCATAAAAGGTGGCGTCTTTGCCATTGGAGGACTGCTCTTCCTGATAGCGGAGTTTGTACAGGTAATCGCCGAGTGGATGCAATTTTTTGTCTTCCACCAGCTTGTCCAGGGCAGCCTGAACAGAATCCTTACTATTGGTGATTTTCAGCTTTCGGGCGGCCTGCTTGGGGTTGAGCCGTTTCTTGGGATTTCGCTGGAAGAGGTTCAGTAATTCTCTTTGAAGTTGGTGAGAGCTAAGTTTGCTACCTGTTTTTTTTGACTTTCTTTTTTTACTCATGTTCTTTTAAAGGTATTTGCCGCTATCACTTGCGGCAGGCGAGGCTTTTGTCCGATCTGGGTTTGGTTTTTCGGGGCGCTCGCCCTTGGGTTATGTTCTAAAAGCCGGCAACCCATTATAGGCGTCGGCGGGGTTAGTTCAATTAGTGTAACAAAAATCGGAAAATAAAGTGGGCACAAGCGTGTTTTTTATTCAATTTTGACATCAATGATCTTTCCTTCGGGAAGCAGTTCCAACTGGTAGGCGGTACTGGAAGCAGGGTCATATTCCTTTTCATGGGCCCCGGCCTGGCCGGAAACGACATAAATGGCCCAGTCTTCGTCAATCGTGGCAACTGAGGTGGTTAACGTATCGCCGTCGGATAATGTTCCAGCAATGACCCGCTTATCGATGAGTTCGCCCTTTTTAGTGAAGCAGGCCAGGGTGTACTGGTAGTTCAGCAGCCCGGCCCGCCAGTAGATAATGGCGTAGAACTCTTTCGTATCCGGGATTCTCATACAGGGCACAAACTCCGTATAGTCGTCCACTCCCTGATCTTCCAGCGGCAGGATGAACTGCTCGATCATCAGGGGGGGCAGGGGGGGGTTATTGAGGCTGAAAGCGTGGTGGGCCTCTTCCGCCAGCGTAACCGGTAGGACTACTTCCGGAAACTTTTCCAGGAAGTGAGAAAATTTTACAGCAGGGGGTTTCCTGATATTCTCCATATTTCTTTTAAAACATATTATACAAAGACATAACAACACAAAGGAGCAAAAAGTGTACAACGGTGCTGTAAGCTCTGGTATAAAACCAAAATTTTGCGACGGGGCAGGGTACCGGTGGCGACGGCCAAATCCGGATCGGCCGGTATTACTCCACGGATTGCAGCCAATTCGATGCACCGGCCCCAACCGGTTCTCAAGATAGTTCCTTTACCCTAATTTTGAACAATTCTAAATAAAAACACACCAAAAAGGTAGGCTGAACATAAGTTGGGCATCTGCGTCTTAAAGAATAGATTTGTGTGCGTTCCTACATCTTAAAAAAACGAGAAACGTCAAAAACAAAAAACATGAGTTGGTTTTCCAATTTTTTAACCTCTTCCATTGGGCGCAAGATGGTGATGAGCCTTACCGGTATCTTCCTCATCCTCTTCCTGGTGGTCCATTTGATCGGCAACCTGCAGCTGTTGTACGATGACGGCGGCGAAAAGTTCAACCTTTACGCCAATTTTATGACCACTAACCCGTTGATCAAAACGACTTCGTACCTACTGTACGCATTCATACTGATCCATGCGGTACAGGGCTGGCTGCTGTGGCGCAAAAACCGCCAGGCCCGGGGGCCGCAGGGGTATGCCGTCAAGACGACTAAAACCGTCGGCACCAATAGCTTCGCGGCCAACAATATGGGCTGGCTGGGAACGATCATTTTCCTGTTTCTGGCCATTCACCTG
The DNA here is from genome assembly GCA_020636095.1 of Lewinellaceae bacterium. Taxonomy (GTDB): domain Bacteria; phylum Bacteroidota; class Bacteroidia; order Chitinophagales; family Saprospiraceae; genus JACJXW01. Next base: position 1,237,667 of record JACJYN010000003.1, on the reverse strand, counting down.
TATCAGTTCTGGCTGCAGATGAAACTGGGCAATTTGCCCATGGCCAATTACGACGGCCAGGAAGTGAAAGACCTCTACGCCATCGTGTCGGTAGCCTACGAAAATGTCGGCTTTGTGATCTTCTATGTGGTTTCTATGATCGTCATCGGTTTCCACCTCATTCACGGTTTCCAAAGCGCCTTTCAGACCCTGGGCATCAACCACAGCAAATACACCCCCTTCATCAAAGGGGTGGGTAAGATATATGCGATACTCGTTCCGTTGGGCTTCGCTATCATTCCGGTCTATATGTATTTATTTCACTAGGCCGCTCAACGATCAGACTATATTGTCAAAATTTATAAATTCTAAGCCATGAGCTTCGACAACAATACACCTCCCGGGCCACTAGCGGAAAAATGGTCGCGTTATCGCGGTACCATGAACCTGGTGGCTCCCAATAATAAAAGACGCATCGAGATCATCATCGTGGGCACTGGCCTGGCGGGCGCTTCCGCCGCCGCTACGCTGGGAGAACTCGGCTACAAAGTCAAATGTTTCACCTTCCACGATAGCCCGCGCCGCGCGCACAGTATCGCTGCCCAGGGGGGCATCAACGCGGCTAAAAACTACGCCAATGACGGCGATAGCGTCTATCGCCTCTTTTACGATACGATCAAAGGCGGCGACTACCGCTCCCGCGAGAGCAATGTGTATCGCCTTGCCGAGGTGAGCCGCAACATCATTGACCAGGCCGTCGCCCAGGGGGTGCCTTTCGCCCGCGACTACGGCGGATTGCTCGACAACCGCTCCTTCGGGGGCGTGCAGGTGAGCCGTACGTTCTACGCCCGCGGCCAAACCGGCCAGCAATTGCTGCTGGGCGCTTACCAGGCCCTCTCCCGGCAGATCGCCGAGGGCAATGTGGAAATGTACAACCGCCACGAGATGCTCGACCTGGTATTGGTTGACGGTAAAGCCCGCGGCATCATCGTCCGCAACCTGCTGACCGGTGAGTTGGAGCGCCACGCCGCCCACTGCGTCGTGCTGGGTACCGGCGGCTACGGCAACGTCTTCTACCTGTCGACCAACGCCATGAATTGCAACGTGACCGCCGCCTGGCGGGCCACCCGCCGCGGCGCCTATATGGCCAACCCTTGTTTCACTCAAATCCACCCGACCTGCATCCCGCAGTCTGGCGACTACCAGTCGAAGCTGACCCTCATGTCGGAATCGCTGCGCAATGACGGGCGCGTTTGGGTACCCAAAAAGCAGGAGGACGCCAAAGCCATCCGCGAGGGCAAAAAGACCGGCAATGACATTCCGGAAGAAGCGCGCGATTACTTCCTGGAGCGGCGGTATCCGGCCTTTGGCAACCTGGTGCCGCGCGATGTGGCGTCCCGCGCCGCTAAAGTGGCCTGCGACGAAGGCCTGGGTGTAGCGCCTACCGGCCTGGCTGTATTCCTCGATTTTGAGGCGGCTTTCATGCGCTACGGCCAATCGAAAGCCCACTCCGCCGGCCTGCACAACCCCAGCGACGCCAAGGTGAGAGAATTGGGCGTAAAAGTTATCGAAGAAAAGTACGGCAACCTCTTCGAGATGTACGAAAAGATCAACGGCGAGGACCCCTATAAGATGCCGATGAAAATCTACCCGGCCGTACACTATACCATGGGCGGCCTGTGGGTCGACTACAACCTGGAAACCAACATCCCGGGCCTGTTTGCCATCGGCGAGTGCAATTTCTCCGACCACGGCGCCAACCGCCTCGGCGCCTCCGCTCTCATGCAGGGCCTGGCCGACGGCTACTTTGTACTGCCGTACACCATCGGGCAGTTCCTCAGCCAGGACATCCGGACGCCCAAATTCGACCCGAATGCAAAGGAGTTCCTCGATACCGAAAAGGATACTCGCGAGCGCCTTGAAAATGATGAACGTCAAGGGCAACCAGTCGGTGGAAAGCTTCCACCGCCGCCTCGGTAAGATCATGTGGGACTACTGCGGCATGTCGCGCAATGCCGACAGTATGAAAAAGTACCGCAAAATGATTCAGGAACTGCGGGAAGAGTTTTATAAAGACGTCTTCATTCCCGGTTCTATGAACGACTACAACCCGGAGTTGGAAAAAGCCCAGCGCGTGGCCGACTTCTTCGAACTGGGGGAACTCATGGTCGTCGATGCCCTGGACCGCAACGAGTCCTGCGGCGGCCACTTCCGGGAAGAATACCAGTCGGAAGAAGGGGAAGCCCTGCGCAACGACGAGGACTACGCCTATGTATCCGCCTGGGAGTATAAGGGTTGGGATCAGGATCCCGTCTTGCACAAGGAAGAACTCATCTTTGAGAATATTGAGTTGAAGACGAGGAGTTATAAGTAGGGTTGTTGTGTATCGGTGTAGATGAGTGAGAGTGTAAAGGTACACGGCGGCTATTGTAAATTTAAAAACAACTTAGACCATGAAGCTTACGCTAAAAATATGGAGGCAAAAAAGCCCGAAGGATAAAGGGCGTTTCGAAACTTACAAAGTTGAGGCCAGCCCCCACATGTCATTTCTGGAAATGCTGGATGTGCTCAATGAGGAGTTGATCTCTAAAAAGGAAGAGCCCGTCACCTTTGAGCACGACTGCCGGGAGGGCATCTGCGGCACCTGCGGCCTGGTGATCAACGGCCAGCCGCACGGCCCGAACAAGGGTACGGCGACCTGCCAGTTGCACATGCGTTTCTACAAGGACGGCGACATCATCGTCATCGAGCCTTACCGGGCCAGCGCCTTCCCGGTCCTCAAGGATCTCGCGGTGGACCGCTCGGCCTTCGACCGCATCATACAGGCCGGCGGCTACATCTCGGTCAGTACGGGAGCGCCGCAGGATGGCAACGCTATTCCCATTGAGAAGGACCAGGCGGCCAAGTCCTTCGATGCGGCGGCCTGCATTGGCTGCGGCGCCTGTGTGGCGGCCTGCCCCAACGCTTCGGCCATGTTGTTCGTGAGCGCTAAGGTATCGCACCTGGCTTTGCTGCCGCAAGGTAAAGTAGAAGCCCAGCGCCGCGCTCAGGCCATGGTGAGACAGATGGATGAAGAAGGGTTCGGCATGTGCTCCAATGTGACGGCTTGCGAGGTGGAATGTCCGAAGGAAATCTCCGTGACCAATATCGCACGGCTGAACCGGGAATACCTGTCCGCATCGTTAGGTTCGGAGGTTTAGCCTAACGTCAGGTATTTTATAAAAAATCCCGCAGGCCCTCCTTGAGAGCTGCGGGATTTTTTTTACCGGCAAACGTTAAAAATAACTGGCGGGCCCAAACCTCCTGAAAAGTGGCGTTATAAAGGATAAAACAACCTTTATGAAAAACCTAACGCCATTCTTTCTCTGTTTTCTGCTTTTCAACCTTATCGATGCCAACGCCCAGGCCCACAAAGGTATTGGCATTATGGCCGGCGCCAACATCAGCCGTATACAGGTATCCAACGCCCAGGTATCCTTCTTCGGCGGAACGATTGACCTGAATGACGACTTCGGCTGGCAGCCGGGCGCCCAGATAGGTATTACCGCCACGCCGGTTGTCTTCAACGAGCAATTCAGCCTTAATACCGGATTGGCTTACTTTCAACGCGGCGCCACCACGAAAGCGCTGGATCCCAGCGCCCTCGGAACACAGGAAGGACTCATGCGCCTGCAGTATCTTTCCATTCCCGTTCTGGCCCGCTTTTATCCCACGCCTATGCTGTTTCTGGAAGCAGGCCCGCAAGTAGCCTACCTGCTGGACGCCCGTTCCAAATTAAAAGGCGGATCGGAAAGTTTTGATTTAAAGCGCACGGTCGATAATGACCTCGACCTGGGCCTACTGGCCGGGCTGGGCGTTAACCTTCACGAGCGGTTGAGCGTCTCGCTCCAATACTACCACGGGCTGAGCAAGGTGGCTGATTTCCAGTTTACCGACGCGAACGGAGAAGCAGTCGGCAACCAGAGCTGGCGCAACCGCAGCCTGCAGCTGGGGCTGGCGGTGGAGGTGTGGCAGTAGTTTTATTATTATATGGTGACTGTTCAGCAGTTCGCTATTCGCTCTGCAATGCCCTTAAAAGCAGGAATCCTGGCTTGATGAACCAGTTTTTTGCTCTAAGCCCAGGTTTTGGGCAGGTCCTTGCGAACGGCGAATAGCGAACTGCGAATAGCTGAATAGTGACGTTATATGGTTGTATTGTTGAGGAAAGCCCCTCATGGTTAGAGGGCTTCTTCAGCTAATACCGCTCCCCGAGCCCTTTCAGCCCCTTCGTCAACTCCCGGATGATGCCTTTCTGCTTCGGGTCATAGACCCAGTTGGTGTCGAAGAACTCGAGCACTTCCGGGTTCGCCTCCTCACTGAGGGTGAGGCTGTGAAACTGGGTGTCCTTGTTCTGCTGGAAAAAGCGGACGTCGCGCAGCACGTCGGCGTCTATGGTATACATGATGAAGTCGGAAATGATAAGCACGTCGGCGTCCTGGTAGTCGTTGCCACGCAGCTGGCGGATGACCTCGTAGAGGGCCAGGGAGACGTCGGTGCCGCCGTAGAAGGACATGCGGAGGAACCCGGCGATCTCGTCGATGGAGTTGGCCACATCGTGCAGGTCCAGGGTTTTGATGCCTCGGGAGAAGTTGATGAGGTAGGCGCGGCGGTTCTCGCGAATGGCCATCTTGAGGATGCCCAGGCAGAGCACCTTAGCAATCTGGTCGGGGCGCCCCGTCATGCTCTCGCTGGTGTCGACGCAGACGATGAAGGGGCCCTTTTCCTTCTGGTTGATGCGCTGGTTGATCTCCATGTAGTGGTCCTCGCTTTGCACCAGCTTGCGGTCTTCGTAGCGAAAGGTGAGCAGGTTCTTGTCAGCGTATTTTTTGAGGAAGAGCAGTTCGGTATCCTCATCGCTGAGCAGGCTCACTTCGGAGCTGAGCATATTGCTGAGGTCATCGCTCTCGTGCACGCCCACGATCTCCGATTTGGCCGCTTCGTCCACCTTCCACTCCTGGCGGATGATGCTTTTTTCAAATGCTTCCTCTTCGATCTCGATCTCCGCCTCGCGCATGCGGCCGAGCAGGTCCGCTAATTCCCGGAGGGACTGCTCGTCCCGCAGCAGCTCGTCGTACTGATGGATGATGTCAAAGTCCGTTTCTTCCCACAGCTCGCGCGACATATCCCAACTCAGATAATCGGAAAAAGGAGCGGCCAGTTCTTTGATCTGCTGGTATTCCTCCACCTTTTTGGAGAGCAAATCGGTGAATGCCTCTCGCTCCTCCTCCAGTTTGCGGAGCTGGTAGTCCAGAATTTTAGCGTGCAGGAGGGCGTCCCATTGGGCAAGCACATCCTTGAGCAGCCGTTCGGCCTTTTCCTTGTCTTCCCGGGGAATCGCTTCGAGGGTTCTGCTGCCCACCAGTTTATTGAAGCGGTCTTTGTAAAAATTGCTATCCAGTTCGTCCTTGCTGTAGGTCGCTTTCAGGAAGGTAGGCAGGGCGGGCCAACGCTGGGTGAATACATGCAGGGGCGTGACGGCCCAGCCTTCCAGGCGGTTCAGCTCGTCGTCGTAAGGGTTTTTAGTGCGCGCCTTGTCGTATGTCTTGCGCAGCCAGTGGAGCGTATCCAGCACGATCTGCTTTTTGATCTTTTCATTGCCCTGCGCCAGCCCCAGCAGGCCGGGGATGGAAAAGATACCGTCCAGAGCCTTCTGAAAGTAAGCGTAGTACTGATCTTTCAGTTCGGGCAGCAGAAAGCGATCCGGTTCCAGCTTGTTCCGCAGATACTGCACCAGGTATTTGCGCATCTTTCGGTCCAGCAGGTTGCCGAACTCTACGAAGCGGCCGTATTCCTGTTCGAGTTGCTCTTGTATATTCATGGCTTTAATTTTTGCGCCGGTAAGCCGCTCTTGGCAGGTAAGGGCTGTAGAGAAGGGCGGTTTCCCGGCTCGCCTTACAGTGCAATGCTTTTGGAGGGAGTAAGGTTCATAATTTCACAGGCCATGGGGTATTAGTGATGAGAAATAGTTACTATTCAGCATGGGGTCTGAAATACGCCTGACGCAAAATTTTGTAGACTTTTTCCCGCTGGAACCCCTTCTCATTCCCCTTGGAAGGGGAAGGGCGGCTTACAAAATTTTGCTTGAGGGGTCAAATCACCACGATGCTGAATAGTTACGAGAAATAAATAACATAAGCCAATATGCTTCATCTTTTTCCGCCATACTTCGTTACTTCCTCGTTGCGTAGCACCACTATGCGCCTCGGAAAAGCCTCGTCTGGCGAAAAAATATTTTGCCTATTGGCTCACCTTATTTATGTCTCATCACTTATCTGGCCGGCCTTTACCCGCTGAAATCGTCAGAGCACAAAATAGATGTACTATTTCAAAACTTATTTAAGCATTACTTGTCTTTATGATAGTTTTACTATTAAATCAATCACAACCAATACTTCGTGTTATGAAAAAGATCCGTTTAGTTTTATTTATTGCGTTGGCCTCCTCGATGGCCGCACTGGCAAATGATCATATACCGGCAGCCGTTCAGCAAAGGTTCGTTCAATTGTACCCGGAGATCGAAGCGCCGTTCTGGGAAGAGCGCCACGATGGGATCGTCGCCATTTTTCAGGATGAAGAAGGCTTGAAAAAAGCTTTTTTCCAGGAAGACGGCCGGTGGGTGGAAACCCGCATCAGAATGGGCCGCGAGCAGTTGCCTTCCGGGGTGAACAAGTTTATGATGGAGAATTATCGGGAAGCGGAAATCAGTTTTTGCGGAAAGGTGTACACCGAAAGCGGCGCCTGGTACCGGATCGAGTCCGAATTGCCCGACCGGATTGTTTTGAAAACGCTGACTGAAGAAGGAGTGCTGATCGAGGAAAGTTCCATTCTTTTTAGCCTTGGGAATGAACCTGCGCCTGTTCTGAAGGCAGCCCCAACTGAGCTGCTTCCAGAGAAGCAGATTCAAATGATTAAGGGAAAGTAATGGCAGGGGCTGGACGAATTCGGTATTCGCAGTTCGCAGTTCGCCCGCTGGACATCCAGCCTGGCTGCCAGGCGTACACCAAGTGGACCATCGCTGTCCAACATTAGACGGGTAGGGTAGCCTCTTCTAAAAAACGCCCTTTGATTTTCAAGGATTTGCGAACAGCGAACAGCGAATTCCGAACACTCCCTAATTTAGAGCGTGTTGGGGATTTGCTTTTGATGCCGAAAATGAGCAGATTTTGGTTCTCAGGAAGCCATTTTTGAGCCGCATAGCATCGCTACGTGGCGAAAAAATGGCGAAATGAGGTTCAAAAGATGCACATTTGCAGGCCAAAGGGTAAATCCCCAACACGCTCTTAGGTTTCGAAATCACTTTTGATCCAAGCACTAACAAAGCTTTCTCATGCAGTTATTAGCAGAACTGACCCTGATCTTCTCTATTGCCGCATTCATCCTTTACATTAGCGCCCGTTTGAAGGCCCCAAGTATTATTGGGCTGATATTTTCCGGGCTGATTGTCGGCCCATATGGGCTGGGGCTGATCCAATCGGATGCGGATATACAGGTGCTGGCGGAAATAGGTATTCTGCTCTTGCTGTTTACAATTGGGGTGGAATTTTCCGTGGAGAAGCTGTCAAAAACCTGCGCTGGATCATTCTGGGCGGAGGCGCTCAGTTTTTTTTTTGACTGCCGGGATCGTATCCCTGGGCGCTTTCTGGTTGGGATTACCCTACCCTCAATCCATCTTTATTGGTTGCCTTTTGCCGTAAGCAGCACCGCCATCGTTTTGCATATTTACAGGGACAAGTACCAGTTGGATACTCCCGCAGGCAGGTCAGGATTACCATCCTCATTTTTCAGGACATTATCATTATTCCCGTGATGCTGGCGGTTCCCTATCTACTGATAGTTCTGAAGCTAATCTGGAAGCCGTCTGGAAATTACTCAAAGGTACCGCCATTATCACCGTCGTTTTGATTCTACCGATACTTATTGCCTCCTTACTGCGCAGCATTGTTCATACCCGCAACAAGGAACTGTTTTTAATGAGTATTTTGGTCATTTGTTTTGCTACCGCCTTCATCACCCAACTACTTACTTGAAACTGGCGTTAGGCGCCTTCATTGCTAGTACCTGATCGTTTCCGAGTCGGAATACAGCTACAACGCCCTGAGTAAGATACTGCCTTTGAAGAAAATCTTCCTGAGCTTGTTTTTCATTTCTATCGGTATGATGCTCCAACTGCCGTTCTTTTTCGAAAACTGGGCTTTGATCATTGGCCTTGCTATACTGGTAATGCTCATCAAGCTTTTGATTATCAGCGGTATCGCTTTATGGTTCCGGCTCTACTCGCCAATGCCATTATTCTTGGATTGTCCCTCTGCCAGGTAGGAGAATTTGCATAATTCGTCCTCTCCAAAGCCGGCAATGAGTATAACTTGCTCACCGACAATCAATATCAGGTATTTCTGGGAGTCTCTATTCTTTCTATGGCTCTTTCCACCTATTTAATCAAAACAGCGCCCACCCTGGCCCACAAGACAGCGTCGCTTCCGGTTTTTTCTACCCTCGCCAACTACTTTAATTTCAGTGCTGCGTTCGAAACGGACGACAATCTTTCCGGACATCTGGTCATCATCGGATACGGTGTATGCGGTAAGCAGATCGCCTATGAGGCCAACCAGCAAAAGGCTTCCTTTCATATTATTGAACTCGATGAGGCCAGAGTAGGGCATGCCCTGCAGCAAGGGGAAAAAGCTCACGCGGGAGATGCCCGGGATCAGGAAATCCTGCTTCGCGCAGGGGTGGATAAAGCTGCTGTTATTGCAATTGCGATTTCTGATGCGGCGGCAGCCGAAGAAATCATTGTGAAAGCCAGAAAACTCAACGCCAACGCACACATCATCATCCGGACATTGTTTATTTCCGAGATAGAAGTAATGGAAGAACTCGGGGCGGATGAGATCATCCCGGCACAATGGGAGGCTTCTATACAGTTATCTAAAAGAGCGATGGCCGCCTTTAACCGGGCGCCTGAAAAACGGCCGCTTACGGTTTGAGGAATGGCGAAAGAATAAAGTTGCCAAGTCAGGCGAACTATTTTCCCGGCGCACTAGGCGTGAGGATGGCGCATAGTGGCGCTACGCAACTGACGAAGCAACGACGTATGGCGGCAAAAGAATCGCATCAATTGGGTTATTTTATTCTTTCGCCATTCCTAAGCAAAACGTTCATCCCCTTCCAGCTAACCGCGCCATCAACGCCTCCCGATACGCTTTCGCCATTGGTATCGTGTGGCTTCCGGTTTTTATCTGATGGTTTTCCACTTCCTCAATATGGGGCAGGGCCACAATATAGGAGCGATGCACCTGCATAAAATGCTCGCCCGGCAACATCTCCAGCGCCTCTCCGGTACTGAACCGGGAAAGCAGCCGGCGCTCCGGCGTGATAAACCAAAGGTAGTTGCCGTCCTTCTCCAGATAGAGTATTTCGTCGATGAGCAACCGGAAATGTTTCTTGCCGCTTTTGATGAAGAGGGAATTGGACATGGTATCTTCTTCTTTTGCCTCGGCAGGGATGGGCGGCGGTTGCGGACGCTGCGCCACTTGACGTTCCCGCGCGCGCAGGGCCGCCTTGAGGAAACGCTCGTAGCGGATGGGCTTCACCAGGTAATCGACCGCATCCTGCTCGTAACTTTCGACGGCGTATTCGGAGTAGGCGGTGGTAAAGATGATCATCATGGATGGCCCGGCCAAATCCCGGAAGCTCAGGCCAGACACATCGGGCATATTGATGTCCAGGAAGAGGAGGCCGACGGGGTTGTCTTTCAGCCAGGCCAGCGCCTCCACCGGGCTGCGGAAGGTACGCTGCAGGTTCAGGAAGGGCGTCTTGGCGGCGTGAAGGCGGATCACCTCCAGAGCGCGCGGCTCGTCGTCTACGGCGATGCAGCTAAGCAATTCCTCCCTGTTTGGATTGTCTGCCATCGAGTTCGAGTTGTAGGTTAACCGAAAAGCGGCCATTCTGGTTTTTTATTTCCAGCTGATGCTTTTCCGGATAGAGCAGTTGCAAGCGGCGGCGGGTATTTTCCAGGCCGATGCCTGCCTTTTCTTCATGTGGCCGGTTCTGGTTTTCGTGGGCCCGGTTAACGGTTTTAAAATATAAAGTGCATCCTTCCAGCATCACCTCGATTTGTATGGCAGAATGTTGACCGTACCGAACGCCGTGTTTGAACGCATTTTCTAAAAACGGCATCAGCAAAAGGGGGGCGATCACCAGATACCGTATTCGCCGGATACTCGAAAGGCAATGTCCACATCGTCTTCTTCTTCAAAGCGCAGGCTCTGCATTTCCACCATACTTTGCAGGAAACGCAGCTCTTTATCTAAAAGTACATAATCTGCCCGGGAATCGTAGACAGCGTAGCGCATCAGTTCGGCCAGGCCGGCGATGCCTTCGGACAACGGCTCGTTGCCGGCCCGTTCGGCCAGGGCGTAGAGGTTGTTCAGGGTGTTGAATAGAAAGTGGGGGTTGAGCTGGGCCTTGAGGTAGTTGAGTTCGGCGGAGAGCTTCTCTTCCGCCAGCCGGGCCCGCTGCCGTTCATTGCGCCACCAGTCTTTGGCCAGCCGGTAGGCGATAGCCGCCAGGGTGAAGAAAAGGAAGAGCAGGGTGCCGATCCCGGGAGGCACAGCCGGCGGCTTGTTCAACGCACGAAGTAAAACCCATTCCACCAGATAACTGGCCGCCGCCAGCAGGGCCAGTTGAGCCAACAGAGGCCGCCATTGCCGGTGTTCCGGGAAACGGGACAGTACCCAAAAAATGAGCCCGTAGAAAAGCAGCGCCCTGGCGGAGAGAACGATGGCAAGGGTAGGAATGGCGGCGGGGTTTCGGGTATAAATACGGCGTTCTACCCCGTTCTCAACCAATACTTCCAGACTTTCAAATGCCAGGGCAGAGTAGAGTATCCAAAAACACAATACCCAGAAAATCAGGTGCAATATGGTTTCCATCCATGGCTTCATCAGGCTCCAATATCACCATTCCCAGGCGAAAATACCAGGAATTGGTACCAATCTGCTGCTTTTTGGTACCTATTTAAGTATTATGGTATTCCGGCATTATGGTTTTGTGGCCAGACAGTTACAGCCTCCGGCCGCAATACCGGGACACCATAAAACCGAAACACCCAAATAGTTACCCTTTTTGTTACCAATAACTCACTTTCTCAATCCATCTTTCCCGTTCTATCCTCAACCTTAACCGGCTCGTTGGACAGCCTCGTACAACGTACACACAAGGGCTCCCATTGTATCCGTACATCCCTGAATCGAGTTCGGGGCAGGCGTGCACAACCCCGGCAATCTCTGTCCAACCTCCACCTCAACCTAATCCTCCACCTCCACCTCAACCTCAACCTAAAATCCTCCATTCCCCCATTTCCAGGCAACCATACCAAAAACCCGGCCGCTCCTAACATTAAGTTGCGGGCCGGCCGGGAAAGCTGCTACTTTGGAAAAAACCCAAAAAAATGAAAAAGCAAATCACCCTGATCCTCTCTTTTATTTTCCTGTTCAGCAGCCTGGCCCTTGCCCAGCCGCTCGGCCCCCAAACCCTAAGCATGCTGGAAGAAAGCCCGGCGGGCAGCCAGATACTGCAATTCCTGGAAGCCATCAACGCCAACGGGCCGGTGGATGAAGCATTGGTTAAAAAATGCTTCGCTCAACAGCTGATCGACAAACACCAGCCTGCTAAGCTGAAGGGTATGCTACAGGATATCCGGGAGAATGACGCTCCCATAGCCCTCTACAGCGCCAGCCGCCAAAGCAAGTTCGTATATTCTCTGAAACTGCAAAGCGGCGGCGGCAACTGGCTCGACCTTATCCTCAACCTGGAAGAAGCTCCTCCGTTCAAGGTAGCCGGCATTTCTATCGATGTCACGAATAATCCAGCCGAACAGGAACAACAGATCTGGCCCGCCGGGACTTCCAAAATGGCGCCCCCTACCCTCGCGTCCAGGGAGGAGATCGCCCGACAGGCCAAGGCCATCGCTCAGGCTTACCACGATATGGGCTGGTTCTCCGGGGTGGTGCTGATCGCGGAGCAGGGCCAACCCTTTTACCAGGAGGCCTTCGGCTACGCCGATATCGACAACCAGATTCCCAATACCACGGACACCAAATTCCGTATCGGCTCCATCAACAAGGACTATACCTCCGTACTGGTGCTGCAGATGGTGGAAGCGGGGCAACTCTCGCTGGACGACAAGCTGGAAAAATTTCAGCTCGGCTTTCCGGCTGAAGTGGCCGGTAAGATCACCATCCGGCAGCTGTTGTCGCATACTTCCGGCTTCGGCGACATTTTCACCCCTCAGTACCTGAGCCACATCCGCGATTATAAAAATATCGGCGATATTCTCCCTTTGCTGATGAATGAGCCCCTGGCCTACGAACCGGGAACCAGTCAGGAATATTCCAACTACGGCTACATCGTGCTGGGCGCCATACTGGAAAAGGTGAGCGGCAAAAGCTATGAAAACCTGCTCCGGGAAAAAATCTTCAAACCCCTGGGCGCGAAAAACACCCACTATCAGATCGCCGAGAAAATCGAAGGGGAAGCCCGCAGCTACCGCTTTACGCCGAGTGGAGAAAAAATTGACCACACCAGCCAGCTGGAATACCCCACGCCCGACGGCGGCATGTACAGTACCGCCGCCGAACAGCTGGATTTCTTTCAAGCCCTGTTCTACACCAACAAACTGATCAGTGACGAAAGCAAAGCGCTGCTGTTCGGAGATTACGCACCCAACCTTCCTTCCTGGAAAGAAATTAAGAGCCAGGAAGGGTCCATACAGGCATTTGCCGGAGGCGGGCCGGGCGTCAGCGCCGTTGTGATGTTCCTTCTTAAAGAAAACCTGATGGCTGTAGTACTGGCCAATACAGATGGAAATATCGCCGGAAATATCAGCCGCCGCCTGGAGCAGGCAGCCTTCGGCCGCCCCGTGCGGAAGGTGCAGTTACCGGTGGAAAACTACTTGTATGGCGTTCTGAAAAAGGAAGGCAGCTTATATCTGAAGCAAAACATTGATATTCTGCTGGAGCAAGGAGGCTACGAAGCCCGAAGCCCAATGATGCTCAACCAATTGGGCTATGGCCTATTGGAAGAAGAAATGTTTCAGGACGCTATCGAGGTGTTCCGGATCAATACCGAGCTCTATCCCGAAGAGGCCAATCCCTGGGACAGCCTGGCCGAGGCCTACCTCAAATCAGGTGATAAAAAAACGGCATTGAAGTTTTACCGGAAAGCGCTGGAAATCGACCCTGAACTTCCGAGTGCAAAGGAAATGGTAGGAGCATTGGAATAATTTGGGGAAGGGGGCCTCCTACGCTGAAGCTTCGGCGGCTGAAAGAAGTGGGAAGTCGGACGAACATCCTATGCTACGCAAACCTACTGCTTATCGGCGGTGTTATCATCATCCTGAATCAGAAGAATATGGCGGCTGGTTTCGCCGATGTTGACGGTACTGTTGGCCGGATCAATCTCCAGAATGAGGTAATGAGCTCCTTTTAGATCGTTGTTCAGGATATCGACTTTTATGGCTTTCGAATCCTTGCTGCCGGCTTCAAAGGCGACCGAAGTGGTAGCTAGAATATAGTCCTCGCCTTGCCGGGCATTGGAAGGAGCAACCACCTTAACGCTGGCTTCGCCGGCGAGTTTTCCGGCCTTTTCTACGACCAACTCTATCTGTAGCTCTCCGGCGCCTTCCGCCGTAACGGAATTGGCTTCGGCAAAGCTAACGGACGGGGCCGTGGCCAGTTCAAAAGCCGCTACTGAACCGCTGAGTTCATTGGCAGTCAAAACAAAGGCAAAGCCGGTGGGGCTGTCCTCCGGAGCGATGTAGATCAGGCCCTCCGGGCTGAGGTCGCCCCCCAGGCTGTCCAGGGTGCGGGTATTGATATATTGTATAAATGCCGGCGCCCGGGGTTGAGACAGGTCGTACATCATCACCCCGCCGATGCGCTCCAGCCCGATAAAGGCAAGGGGAATACCGTTGAGCTCGGCAACAGTAACCGACGCCGGCTCCGGCCCTTTGTCATCCGAACGGCTCTTTAAATCATTCTTATCATTCTGGGAGTTGAAGAGCGCGCCGAATACAGGGTCGGCGGCAGTGATCTGTTCCAGGGCATTGCCGCTATCATACACCTGCGCGCCGGTGGCCGCATCCCAAATCGAAAAGGAGCGGCCGCCAAAGGTATAGAGCGCTTCAAACCGGCCATCGCCGTCGCTGTCGCCCGACGCCCTGCTTACCCGAAGGCGGCCCAGCAATACATCGTCTTTGAGGTATTGGCCGCCGGGAAAGGAATGCTCATCCAGCACCATCTCTTTATCCTTCACCCGAAACTCTTCGGTGTACCCTTTGTAATCCCGGGCGTGCCCTTCATTAGCCGTGATCAGGTACCCCTTGCCGCCAACTGTGAAGTAATCGGCCGCATCCGGCTGGTACATTCCCCGGACGGGCCAGTTGGCGAAGAAAACTCCCCCGGACTTATTGGAAACATCCAGGGTTAAGCCTTCCGCCGTCCAGTCTTTATACCCGAAAGGCAGAAGGGCGGTGATTTCCGGCAGACTAAGATTCACCACGGCCACGGCGTTATTCTCCTGGCAGATAACATAAGCAGTAGAACCATCGTCGGATATGGCAATGTATTCCGGCTCGAGGTCCTGAGCAACGGAAGCGCCGGGGCCAAAAATGCGAATGCCCTGCGCCAGCAGCTCGGCCCGCCGGTTGTTAAAAGCGGCAAAATCCAGGGTAGTGCAGGCCGGGTTAGCCACCCCCTCGCTGATGTCGATAATGCTGACCGACCCCTCCGGATCAATGGTGTAGGGTTCGTTTGGCTCTCCCTCATTAGCGGTTAGCACCTTGCTGCCGTCGGGTGAAAAGAGGATCATATCCGGCATTACCCCGACGGTAACTGCGCTGATAAAGATGCCGTCGGTGTCCAGAAAAACAACTCTGCCAGGATCGGTGGCATGAAGCCCCTGTACCGCAGCCGCTACGATCCCTTCGTGAGTAGCTACGGAATTGATGCGGCCGCCAAATACATTCAGGTGAACGCTCCGGGCCTCCCTGATTTCCGATGGGACACTGAAATCCAAAATCGCCAGTTTATTTTCAAGCGCATTGGTTACGAAAAGGCGGGCGGAAGCGGCATCGTAAGCCAGGATCTCGGCGGAAGCGCCTTTGGGAAAGGTATAACTGCTGAGGTGCGATAACTTCACCCGGGGCGACGGCGGCGCTGCCGGCGGCGCCCCGTCTGTATCCTGGATCAAGACAATATGCCGGGCTCTCTTCCCCAGTACAAGCATGCCGTCATCCGGCAATTCGATCTCCAGGATGAGGTAGCGGCCGCCGGCCAGGTTGTTGTCCAAAATATCCAGGCTTATTTTCAGCACCTTCGGGCCATCTGCTGTAAAACGCAACGTGTGGTTCTCGAGCGTGTAATCCACTCCTTCCACCGCCGTAGAGGCATCGGCGACTTTAATCCTGCCCTCACCGGCCAGGCTGCCGACGGCTTCCACCACCACTTCGATATCAATCCTGCCAGAACCCTCAGGGACCATACTGCTGGATTCTGCAAAATCAACGGTGGCGCGGGTAATCGTATCCGCCGGATAGCTATTATACGGCGCCGAAGAACCGCACGCATCGAGCGCGTGTCCGGAAAGAGTAAATAAAAGCAATAATCCCAAAGCCCGGGTCAAAGGTAAAAAGCTCAGCATAGATGATTTTTAAATATTTCGAAGCTGAAACATCAGTTCAAAAATAGGGGTGGGAATACTTTTTGCCGACCGGCCAGAAAGGAGCCCCATAGATTAGAGCATGTTTGGAGGTGGTCGTTTGGGCTGCAAATGACCGCTTCTGGAACCTCACCTCGCCATTTTTTCGCCCCATAGCACCACTATGAAGCTCAAAAATAGCTTTGCGAGAACCCAAAATCGACCATTTTCGCTTCCAAAGCACCACCTCCAAACATGCTCTTAGGCATCCATGAATGGGCATACGTAAAAAGAGGAATTATGTTGCTGGAAGATGACGAATAAGCGTGCCGGCCTGAGAATTATCCAGTCCGGCATGCTTATGAATGAAGGCTTAAAATCTACAGCCTTACTACTCTATGATCAGCCGCTTTGCCCAAAGCCCGTTACCCGAAACCAACCTCACCAGATAGGCCCCGGCGGGCAGTGCCGTCAGGCCGATCTCCGCCTGGTAGGATCCCTGCAGGGGCAGGATACGGCTTTGCCGGACCACCCGGCCGGCCGCATCGAGAACCTGAAGCTGGTAACTGCTTTCCCGCAAATTGCGCAAATGTACCCACACCCAACCGGAAGTGGGGTTCGGGAAAACCTCGATGGCCTCCTCCTGAGTAATCTCTTCAGCGCCGACACAGACATCGACCGTGAAGTTAAGTTCTACCGGCAGCCGGCAACCAAACTCGTTGACGACAACCGCTTCAAGGCTATAGTCGCCCGGTGCAAAGCCTTCGACGACGAACGTTTCCAGCAGGATACCATCGATAATGATCAAACTCCCGTCGCCCGGGTCAAAAACAGTCGCATCCTCCGCGCAGACCAGGGTATCCTGAGGGAAGTTCACCATGGGTAGCGGTTTGAGTTCTACACGTATCGTATCGCTGTCGCTACAGCCAAATTCATTGGTGACCGTAACAGTAAAAAGCCCTTGCCCAGGAGCAATGATTGACTGATCCACCGCCCCGCTGCTCCAGGAGTAAGTAGCAAAGCCAGGGCCGGCATCTATCGTAACCGTTTCGCCTTCACACGCGACGATGTCCTCACCCAGGCCAACCACCGGCAAGGGCCGGGGAGAAACCAAAACAGTGTTCATCGCCATACAGCCACTCTCCGTAACAGCCGTCACGGTATACGCCCCGGGGATGTCCACCTCAATGGAGGGGCCCATTTCACCCGTAGACCACACAATTTCCTCATAGGTTCCACTCACCAGTAAGGTAGCCGTTTCGCCTCCGCAGAGGGGCGCCTCAGCCGGCAGAGAGGTAATAGGGCAGTTGAGCTGAAGCTCGAACATGCCTACCGTTCCGCTCACCTCATAGGCTACGGCGAGCATCGGCCGGCCGGTAGGGCTGGCGGAAGCCGGAATAAAGGCCAGGCCTTCCGGGCTGAGATCGCCCCCCAATGCATTGGCCGTCCGGGTATTGATATACTGAATGAACTCAGGGGCCGCCGGCTGGCTCACATCATAGACTACAATGCCGCCCATGCGTTCCAGGGCGATGAAGGCAAACTGCCGGCCGTCGATTTTTGCGACGACGACTGCTTCCGGCTCCGGCCCTTTGTCATCGGAGCGGTTTTTAAATAAATTTTCCGCATCGTCGGTATTGAACAGGGGGCCGAATACGGGGTCAGCAGCCGTAATCTGTTCCAGGGCGCCGCCACTGTCGAAGACCAGGGCGCCCGTTGCCGCATTCCAAATGGCGAAGGAGCGCCCGCCGTAGGTATAAAGCTCATCGTAGTCGCCATCGCCATCGGTATCGCCGGTGGCGCTGCTGACGCGCAAACGGCCCAGCAGCACCTCTTCCTTCAGGTACTCCGCATCCGGGAAGGCAACGGGATCCAGCTCGATCTCATTGTCGGCTACGCGAAATTGCTCGCTGAAACCCTCGTAGTCACGAGCGTGGCCTTCATTGGCGGTAATCAGGTAGCCTTCGCCCTCAACGGAGAAGTAATCGATACCGTCCGGATGGTACATACCCTTCACCGGCCAGTTGGCGGAGAAGATATCTCCGGACAGGTCGGAAGCGTCGAAGGCCTCCCCCGTCTGCGTCCAGTCTTTATACCCCAAAGGCAGAATGGCAGTGGCCGTTTCGCTGGCCAGGTCAACGACCGCCAGGGCATTGTTTTCCTGACAGGTGACGTAAGCGGTGGCGCCATCATCGGAAATAGTAATGTCTTCCGGCTCCAGGTCCTGAGCTACCGTGGCGTTCGGGCCGAAAATGCGCACGCCCTGAGCCATCAGGCTGGCCTGCTGGCTGTTGAAGGGCTCAAAGCCGACAGTGGCCACCGTCGCACCAGCCACGCCACCACTGATGTCAATGATGCTGACGGATCCTTCGGGGTCGATGGTGTAATCGCCACTGGGTTCTCCTTCATTGGCCGTCAGCACCTTAGTGCCATCCGGGGAGAAAACCACCCTATCGGGTAGCGCCCCGACAGTAACCTCATTCAGGAAAGTTCCATCGGTGTCAAAGAATACAACCTTGCCGTTCTCTCCGGTATTGTAGCCTTGCACCGCGACAGCTACAACGCCATTGCGGACGGCGACGGAGTTGACGCCACCGCCGTAGGGCGTAATGGAAAAGGTATCCACTAAAACTACGCCGGCGGGGTTGGAGTAGTCCAGAATCTCCACAATCGAAGCGTTGGGATTGGTCACGAATAAGCGCCGGCTTGGCTCATCGTAGTCAACGATCTCCATAGAGGAACCCAATTCGGTAGCGTAACTACCCAGATAGTTCATTTGTAAATAGGAATCCGCCGGGGCAACAGGGGGCCTATCGTCATTGTCCTGAATGAGCAGGATATGGCGGGTTTTTTCTCCCACGATTGCCGAACTGGCGGCGGCATCGATCTCCAGGATGAGGTACCGGCCGCCTAATTTAATATTGTCAAGGATGTTGATCTTCAGCGTTTGGGGATCACTGACTCCGGCCTCAAAAGCGACAGTAGCCGTGGCAATGGTGAAATCTTCTCCCTCCACCGCTGTGGAAGCGCTGATCACGCTGACGGTAGCTTCGCCGGCGAGCCTTCCCACCTGTTCTACTTCCAACGCTACCTGAAACTCGCCAAACCCTTCTCTGATGATAGAGTTAGTTCCAGCAAAGCCGATGGTAGGAGCAGTAGCCACCTCAAAGACGGCGACCGACCCGCTGGCCAGGTAAGAGGCCAGCACATAAGCTTGCCCGGTGGGGCTGTCTTCCGGAGAAATATAGATCACATCCTCCGGGCTGAGGTCGCCGCCCGGCGCATCAACAGTGCGGGTATTGATGTACTGCACATATTCCGGCGACGCCGGATCAGTGAGGTCGTACATCACCACACCGCCCATGCGTTCCAGTCCGATGAAGGCGTAAGGTGTTCCGTCGATTTCGGCAACCGTTAAGGCCTCCGGTTCCGGCCCCATGTCATCTGAGCGGTTCTTAAAGGTATTTTCCTGGTCATCGGTATTGAACAAGCCGCCAAATACCGGGTCAGCGGCGGTGATTTGTTCCAGGCTATTGCCGCTGTCATAAACCACCTCCCCGGTGGCAGCGTCCCGGATAGTAAAAGAGCGGCCGCCAAAAGCGTACAACTGATCATAATCTCCATCTCCATCCGTATCGCCGGAAGCACTGCTAATGCGCAGGCGGCCCAGCAGGAGGCCTTCTTTCAGATATTCTGCCTGCGGGAAGGCAGCGGGGTCGAGCACAATCTCATCCTCCCCAATGCGGAAGGCTTCACTATAGGCGCTGTAATCGCGGGCGTCTCCTTCGTTGGCCGTGATCAGGTAGGCCTGCCCACCTACGGTGAAGTAATCTATCGCATCCGGCTGATACATGCCTTTTATGGGCCAGTTGGCGAAGAAAACGCCGCCGGGAAGGTCGGAGACATCGAGGGAAACGCCTTCGACGGACCAGTCCTTATACCCCAGCGGCAGGATGGCCGTAATTTCGGGGGCCGCCAGATCAATCAATACCAGGGCGTTATTCTCCTGGCAAACGACATAAGCGATGGCGCCATCATCGGAGAGGGCAATGTATTCCGGTTCCAGGTCCTGAGCCACCGTTGCGCCCGGCCCGAAGATGCGGACGCCCTGAGCGGCCAGGCTGGCCTGCTGGCTGTTGAAGGCGGTGAAATCGAGGGTTGTAACGGCCGGGTTGGCGGCGCCGGCGCTGATATCTATGATGCTGACGGAGCCTTCCGGGTCGACCGTATAATCTTCGCTGGGCTCTCCTTCATTAGCCGTTAACACTTTACTGCCATCAGGCGAGAAGAGCAGCATATCCGGTAGTACCCCAACGGTGGCCGAACTGATGAAGACGCCGTCCATGTCCAGAAAAAGGACCTGGCCGGGCGCCCCCGCCGTATCCCCCTGAACGGCCACGGCCACCAGGCCATTGTAGGTGTCGACGGCATGGATGCCCCCGAATACATCGAGGTTGATCCTGGCGATCGTTTGTATATTGGCAGGATCGCTGAAAT
Source organism: Lewinellaceae bacterium (assembly GCA_020636095.1). Taxonomy (GTDB): domain Bacteria; phylum Bacteroidota; class Bacteroidia; order Chitinophagales; family Saprospiraceae; genus JACJXW01. The sequence continues at coordinate 1,217,456 of JACJYN010000003.1, read as the reverse complement.
CGAGAATCTCCAGGTTGTTGTCGTTGGAATTGGCTACGAAGAGACGGGAAGCCCCGGCATCATGGGCAATGATCCCGGCAGCGGCGCCATCCGGTAAATGATAACTACCGAGGTGCGACAAAAAGGCACGGGGGGGTTCCTGGGCTGCCGGCGGCGTATCGTCTGCATCCTGGATCAGAATAATGTGACGCGTTTCTTCGCCCAATAGGAGCAGGCTGCCATCGGGGCGTTCGAGTTCCAGGATGAGGTAGCGGCCGCCCAGGGTATCGTTGTTCAGGATGTCAAGCGTTATGAACTGAGGTTCAGAAGAGCCTTCCGGAAAAACCAGGCTGGTATTGGCAATTGTATAGTCTACGCCGGCCACCGCAGTAGAAGCGTTAATTACATTGACATTGACTGCGCCGGCCAATGCCCCGTCAACTTCCACCTGCACTTCGATCTCCAGCCGGCCCGAGCCTTCGGGAACGATGGTGCTCGCGCTTGCGAAACGGACGGTAGCGCCGGTACCCGCTTCAAAGACCGCCACTGTGCCACTGGCCTCATACGAAGCCACCAGCAGAGATTTACCGTTGGGGCTATCTTCCGGCGTGATGAAGATGACATCCTCCGGGCTGAGGTCCCCACCTGTAAAATTGAGATTTCGGGTATTGATGTACTGTACATATTGTGGCGCCGCCGGGTCGCTCAGGTCAAAGGCCATGATGCCGCCTATGCGCTCCAGGCCGACAAAGGCATAAGGTACGCCATCGACCACGCCAACCGTCACCGCTTCGGGCTCGGGGCCCCTATCATCAGAACGGGCCTTGGCTTCATTCCTGTTTTCATCGGCATTGAAAAGCGGCCCGAAAACGGGATCATGGGCAATGATCACTTCTATATCGCTGCCGCTGTCGTATACCAATTCACCCGTTCCGGCATTCCAGATAGAAAAAGAACGCCCTCCAAAAGTGTAGAGTTCGTCGTAATCGCCATCGCCATCCAGGTCGCCGGCGGCGTTGGTTACGAACAGGCGGCCGAGCAGTTCCTCTTGTTTGAGATAAGCGGCATTGGGAAAAGCCACTGAGTCGAGGCCTATCTCATCATCTCCCACCCGAAATTCCTCATTAAATCCATTGTAATTACGGGCACTCCCTTCGTTGGCCGTGATGAGGTAAGGCTGCCCGTCTACGGTAAAAAAGTCAATTGCGTCGGGCTGATACATACCTTTAACCGGCCAGTTGGCGAAAAAAGCATCCGGTGACCGGTCGGAAGCATCAAAAAGGAGGCCTTCCGATGACCAATCCTTGTAGCCTAGCGGCAAAATAGCGGTAGCAGTAGCCGTTTCAATATCGATAACCACCAGTGCGTTGTTTTCCTGGCAAACCACATAAGCCGTAGCGCCATCATCGGAGATGGTGATGTACTCCGGTTCCAGGTCCTGGGCTACAGTAGCGCCCGGGCCGAAGATCCGCACACCCTGAGCTACCAGGCTGGCTGAATCTGCATTGAAAGTGGCGAAGCTGACGGTTGTCACATCGGAATCAAGCATATTACCGACCCCCGCCGCCATATCGATGATGCAGGCCGACCCTTCCGGGTCGAACGAATAATTACTTCGCGGTTCGCCTTCATTCGCCACGAGCAGTTTACTTCCATCCGGCGTAAAGACGAGCATATCCGGTAGGGCCCCCACCTCAACGGAGCTCTGCAGGAAGCCGTTGGTTTCAAAAAAGAGAATTCTGCCATTATTGCCGGTTACCCTGTCCGCCATAGCCACCGCCACGACGCCGTCATGAACCGCTACGCAGCGGACAGCCCCATCAAACAATACAGACAAGTCAATAGAATTGACCGGCCCCAGGCTGGAGGGGTCGGAAAAATCGATGATGTCCAGGCGGTTATCGATGGGATTGGCTACAAAAAGCCGCTGAGAGCCGGGGTCGTGCGCGACAATCTCCGCCGAACCGCCGGACTCATAACTACCGAGGTGTAACAGATTGATCCGCGGTGAAGCCAGCGGTGCGGGCGGGGTGATATCATTGTCTTTGATGAGTACAGTGGCTTTATCAAGCCCTCCCAGGTTACTATTGACCAGGGCTGCTATCTCAATAATTAAATACCGGCCGCCCAGGCTGGCGTTATCCAGGATGTCCAGATTCACAAATTGCGGTTCGAAGCTACCGGCAGGGAAGGTGATGGTGTCACTTTCCAATATATAATCAACTCCCGGTTCCGCAGTGGAGGCACTGGCTACGGTGATAATAGCCTGAGCCGTCATACTGGGGTTGCTGGCCATCAGGGCTATGGATTGGCGGCCGGCGCCTTCCTCCACGGCCACCGCCGCATCGACGAAGGAAATGAGGGGGGTCAGGCCTGCACTAATCGTGCCCGGGGTGGCGAAGACATTGGTATTGGCGAACCGGGTGGCGGTCGCGACCCAACTGGCGGCTTCGTTGTTATCGAGGGTAGCATCGATCAGTTCCAGAGAAGGGCCGCCGCCGTCGGCATCCGTCGGCCAGGGAGGGGTGTCATTATAATTGACCTCATCGATCACTGCCCCGCTAAAATTGGTGATGATCAGGTCGCCGCCCCCATTACCAAGGTTGTCGGTAGCTCCCCAGCCGAGGAAATCTACTCCGAAAAAGGCTTCCGCAACCGCTTCATTATAGGCCAGCAGCAACACGCCTCCTGCCGGCAGGCTAAGCCCTGCGGGAAAAGTGAAGCTAAACTCGCCACTGGCCTGCAAGCCGCCGAGTGCAGCGGTGCTATCTCCTGCATTGTAGAGCTCGATGAACTCCTGGCCCTCATCGGTGGGAGGATGGTAAAAAATCTCAGTGATGACGAGCGAAGGGGTAGTATTATTATAAATGAAGTCGAATGTAAAAGGAACCAGCAGGAAGTTGCCGGCAATATCAGTGGCCATACCGACGGATAGAGAATAGCTCTGCCCGGCGGCGAAATCTTCGGTAAATACAATGTCTGCATAAGAAGCGCCGTCCCCTGTTTCTGAATAAAGGATGGTATCAATGGTGGCATTGACAGTATAATTGAGCGGATTTTCCACGCTGGCCGTATCCATCGGCTCGCTGTACACGACCCGCACGGAATTGGCGCCCGTCAGCTCCGCCTGGAGCACCAGGGGCTGGATGATATCCTCCGTGCTGCTGAATACGGACACGTCGTCAAAGCCGGCATAGTCCGTCGTGCCATTCTGCTTGGCCATGAGGCGCAGCCGCACCACGGAGGCGCCGGGCGGAAGGTTGATGAATACCGTCTCCCAGGCATTGGTGTTGCGGTTGAGGGGCACGTAGTTGGCCATGTCGAAGCCGGCCCCGGCGCTGGTCTCCAGAATGTAGCCGATGGAATCGCTATCCTCGTATTCAACGGTGTAATATTTGAAGGTAACCGCATTGCTGCCAAAACCGGAGACGTCAATCGGCTCAAAGTCTATGATATGAAAACTATCATTGCCGCCATTAACGTTTTCGAGGTCGCGCATGAACCAGAACTTCTGGCCGGTAGCGGGTTGAATGGCGCTGGTTGTGGACGTATCGGCCCAGACGTCATTACCGCCGTCGGCAACATACCGGGATGGGGAAACGGTATACCCCCAGGTGTCATCAACGGCACCTTCGAAACCCTGGAAGAACTCCTGAGTGTCCTGCGCTACAAGGGAAATGGATATAAGGGCGGATAAAAACAGAGCAGCAAAAGCCCGTGCCTGTGGGTAAAAATGTGTCATTAGGTATGATTTTGGGTGTGTAGGTATATGGAATGACTGAATGAATGACTGGATGACTGAATGGCTACCCGTCTAACGTTGGATACGGTTAGAAGCAGGTAAGCCCAAGCAGCCTGCCGCGGTTGCGAACAGCGAATACCGAACCGCGAACTCGTCCAACCCTGGAATGGTAGCCGACTGAATGATTGAATGATTGAATACCAGGGTTTTAGGCTGGGTTTCATGTTTCATTAATTGTGTTCAGGTACTTAGTTATTGATAACAACAGTAGAGGTGTACCTTTTGTCCTACGCGTGTCGTATGGGAAGAATGCGGTGGATGGGGCAGCAAATTGAAATGGTGGAGGCGACACCTTTTGTCCTACGCATGTCTTATGGGAAGGCGTCACCTCAATAGCTTACCCCATCGCCCCTTCCTTCATCTTCTCGGCATTTTCGGCCATTTGCAGCGCCTCAATGATGGGGCTCAGGTCCCCTTCCATGACTGCCTGCAGGTTGGAGTTTTTGTTGTCGCCCTCCAGGCGGTGGTCGGTGACCCGGTTCTGCGGGAAGTTATAGGTTCGGACCTTACCGGAGCGGTCGCCGGATCCTACCAAGGAGCGGCGTTTAGCGGCCTGTTCGGATTCATGCTGCTCGCGCCGCGCTTCGACGATCTTGACGTAAAGGCGCTGCAGGGCGATCTCCCGGTTTTTGATCTGGGAGCGGCCGTCCTGGCTTTCAGAAACGATGCCGGTGGGCAGGTGTGTGATCCGTACGGCAGACTCTGTTTTGTTGACGTGCTGGCCGCCGGCGCCGCTGGAGCGGTAGGTGTCGATTTTGAGGTCGGCTCTATTGATGTCGACATCTTCCATTTCCAGTTTGGGCATGACCACAACGGTGGCGGCCGAAGTGTGCACCCGGCCCTGTGATTCTGTTTTGGGAATGCGTTGCACCCGATGCGCGCCGGACTCAAACTTGAGCTTGCCGTAGACCTCATCACCGGAGATTTCCAACACGAGCTTGTTGTATCCGCCGACGGTGCCCTCGTTGACGGATACCGCTTCCACTTTCCAGCCCTGTTCTTCAAAATAGCGGGAATACATGCGGTAGAGGTCGCCGGCAAAGAGGCTGGCTTCGTCGCCGCCGGTGCCGGAGCGAATCTCGAAGATAACGTCCTTGGCGTCTTCCGGATCTTTAGGGATGAGCAGCACTTTGATCTGCTCTTCCATCTCTTCCTGCCGGGGCTCGAGTTCTTCCAGTTCCATCTCGGCCATTTCGCGCATTTCGGGGCTCTCATCCTTCAGCATTTCCCGGGCGGTTTGGATGTTTCCCATCAACTCTTTATACTGTTCGTAGGCATTGACCAGGGGCTGCAGGTCTTTGTACTCTTTACTCACCTTGGTATAACGGCTCATATCGGCGATGAGCGCGGGGTCGGCCATCTGTTCTTCGAGGTAGATGTACCGTTCTTTTATAGCTTGAAGCTTATCTAGCATGTCGATGTTGAATTTTCGATATAAACAAAAGGGAGAATGAGGCCGAAAGGCCAGTTGCGAAAGGCAGGCAAAGGGCGCTACATGAATTGCTGTGGTATGAGTTGTTGTACGTCCATCATGTTATTCGAATGCAAAATTAACATTATTTGAATAATGCGGGAACAATGGGAGTGGAATATTGGTTCCCGACTATTGTTACAGGACAAAATTGTTATATTGTCAGCGCTTCCAATACGGCAACAATCGAACCATAAACCATTCAGCCATATCCCTCAATGCACCTCATCCTGCACATAGAAACTGCGACTGACATCTGTTCCATCGGGTTGAGCCGGGGCGATCAGTTGTTGAGTATCCACAATGCAGAGACGGGTTATCAGCATGCCGCGCAAATCACCCTGCTCATTCAGCGCTGCCTGGAGGAAGCGGGCGTCAGGCTTATCGAGCTCGACGCTGTTGCGCTGAGCAGCGGGCCGGGTTCTTACACGTCCCTGAGAGTGGGAGCGGCAACGGCCAAAGGCATTTGTTATAGCCTGGATAAGCCGCTGATCGCAGTGGACACCCTGCAGTCCCTGGCTTTGGCTAGCCTGAAACAAGAACGGGAAGAAGCGCTGTATTATCCAATGATCGATGCTCGCAGGATGGAAGTCTACACCGCCGGCTTTGATGCCGCGAATGAACAGATAGAGGCCCCACAAGCCGTTATTGTGGATGAGTTTACCTTTAGCGAACAGTTGCGGGCCGGCCACCGGATCGTATTGTCGGGCAATGGCGCCGAAAAATGCCGCTCGGTTTTATCCGATAAGGATATCTTTTACAGCCAGGTGGCCTGCTCGGCGGCCCACCTGCTACCACTGGCCCTGAGGGCCCTTGAACAGGGGGCATTTGAAGACATGGCTTATTATAGCCCCAATTACCTCAAGCCGCCGAATATTACAAAACCCCGGCCGCGGCTTAAATAATTTGGTTAATAAGTTGCTTTTGTGTCGATTATGGTTATTACACATTTCTTTTATGTGAATATTTTTTTATTTTTGCTGGTACATTAGACGCTTACTCTACAATTTCCTGTAATCCCTTGAATTTTGGCACGCTCTTTGCCTTTTTGGGTATGAGGAAATTTTTTAATGTGTAAAATAGAATAGACATGAGAAAACAAAAAAATGAAACTGTCATCCTGAAAAAGGGAGATGGTGATATTAAATTAGATTATGCAGAGCTCCGGAAAGCAGTGCTGGTGCTCCGGGCTGTCAACCACAAGCTTCGGCAACGCGTCATTGACCTGCTGGAAGAAAACGACAGTATGACCGTAACGGATATTTATATCAAGCTGCGGCTGGAGCAATCCGTAGCGTCCCAACACCTGGCCATTCTTCGCAGAGCCGGAGTTGTGGATACGGAGCGGCAGGGCAAATTCATCAATTATTCTCTCAACCGGGACCGCCTGGCTCAGATTTCCCGCCTGGTGGATGAGCTCGCAATCTGATCCCCGGGGCCTCCACAATAGATTGCGGAAACAAAGAAAATGCTATGAGCACGTCAGCGCCATGGCATTTTTTATTTATAGCCTTGGAAAAAATAAATAAAAAATGCATATTTGCAAAGTATTAATACAAGCAAACGCTTGAACAAACATATTTTTTAAAACAACTTCTATGAGAAAAACTAAAGTAAGCATCAACAAGGAGAAGCTACATGCTTCCTCCGAGGTACTCCGGGCCATTGCTCACCCCCTCCGTATGAAGATTCTGGAATTTATCGACCAGAATGAAGAGATCAACGTCAATAAGATTTACAACACGCTCGGCCTGGAACAGTCCATCACTTCCCAGCATCTGCGTATCCTACGTACAGCAGGCTTGGTGAACACTCAGCGCGATGGCAAGTACATTCATTACAGTATTGATTATGGTAAGATTGAAGAATCTGTAGTCGCTATTCAGCGCTTTCTGCACTAACCCCGAAAGTAAGCGCACCATGCGATCTGAAAATGAAACGGGGATAATAGCTGCTGGCTATTATCCCCGTTCTCTGTTCCGGAACCGGCTGGCCCGCTAATCTCCTTCAACCGAAGGTTTCTGGTTTTCTTCCCCAGCCTCTTCCAGCGGGCCAGGTTTTTCCCTGGGGCCGATATCGGCCGCCTCTGCGCTGGCTTCCTCCTCCTCACCTTCCGTACCGGCGATTACAGAGGCCGGGGCGTCCTCCCTCTGTGCTTCATCTTCTGAAGGCGGGGTTTGCTCCGTAGCCATAGTTTCTTCTCCGGCGGGCGCGCTGAAAAAGCTGCGCTGAAAAAGCAAAATGTTTATTACACCTAACGTAATGGAAAGGTCGGCAATGTTAAAGACGGGTTTAAAAAACATGAAATGGCTGCCGCCCCAGTATGGCACCCATTCCGGGAGATACGTATCGAAGAGGGGGAAGTACAGCATATCCACAACCTTTCCATGGAGGAAGCCGGCATAGCCGCCATCCTGTGGAAAAAGCTCAGCCAGGCCGCCGTGATAAGGCGACTCGGAGAAGATCAGGCCGTAAAATGCACTGTCCAGAATATTGCCCAAAGCGCCGGCGAGGATCAATGCAAAGCTAACCAGCAGGCCGGCCGACACATTGGAGCGTATCAGCAGGCGCAGGTAATAGACCAAAAAACCTACAGCTATAATGCGGAACAAACTCAGGGCCAGCTTTCCGTAAATACCTCCCAGGGAAATGCCAAAAGCCATGCCGTTATTTTCTACGAAATGGATGAGCGCCCAGTCCAATCCAAAGATTTTGATCTCATCGCCGTAATTCATGTGCGTTTTCACCCATATCTTCAGGCATTGGTCAATGATGAGGACCAAAAAGATAACGCCCGCGACTAATGCTGATTTCTTCAAACCTCAGATTCTTTTTAAGCCAGATAAGAATAGTGATTGCCCCGGTTCGAGGGTGCAATCACTATTGAGATGGAAAGCATGATTTTTCAATTTCTGCGCGGCCGGTTTTGTTTGGCCTCAATGCTGAGTGTAGCATGCGGAACTGCTTTCAGGCGCTCTTTAGCAATCAGTTTACCGGTCACGCGGCAGACCCCGTACGCTTTGTTCTTAATGCGGATGAGCGCATTCTCCAGGTGTTGGATATGTCTGCGCTGGCGGCCCGCCATACTGGTTAACCTTTCACTCTCCACAGTGCCAATGCCATCATCGAGGCCCTTTACTTTAGCATCGGGGTTATCTGCCAGTTCAGATAACTGGTCCAGATAAAACTGCAGCTGCTCTTTTGCCCGTTCCAATTTCTTTTCAATGAGTACTCTGAATTCATACAATTCTTCGTCACTGTATCGGGTCTTTTCAGCTTTCTGGTTCATAAAAATTTTTTAGCAAGTTGGGAAATGTGATCCTAAAACTGCACTGGCCTTATTTTGCGAATATGGAATTGTCAACAAATTGTGAGCGCAAAAATAGCAATAATAACGGTCAGATGGAAGTTTTGTTATAATATTTGCCGGTATGCCCTGTCTGCAAAACTAAACTACCGGCAAAGTAGCCCGACTCCAGGAACGCGGCCATTTCCCTTCAGTATGGTTTGCGTATATAAATAATACGCTTAAACCTCCGCCTTGGTTGATGGTGCGATCGGGAAGAGCTATTGTCCTTTTACCACTTTGCTGCCAGCCAGGCAATCTATGGCCGATTTCAGGCTGATGAATAGCGCTTCTCTGCCTTCCTTGGTGACCAAAGGCGCGCCTTCTTCCTCCTCCTCAGCCAGTGCATCTTCAACAAAGGCGAGCAGGTCTTCCTGGGGATACTTGTCAAAAAAGACGTTTAACCGTTCATGGAAGCCTTTGCCTTTGACTCCCTGCAACTTTTCCCAGTTGTCATCCTCAGCCTGGCTAAGTTGTTGTTCGGTGATGGCCGGAATGCTTTCGCCGCTCAGCCCGGTTGCTTTCCAGATAACGAGCATGAGGTAGAATAAATACTCCTTTTCACTTTGGGTAAACACCTCGAAGTTTTCCGTAAAAAAGTAAGAAAGCAATACGGGCTGCTCTTTCTCCATGTCTTCAACCGTTTGTTCGTAGCTTTCATCCGAGACATCGAGTAATTCCGCCGCCTGCTCGATAAGGCGTTCACTAATAAATTTCATAAAGCGTTAATTGGCTGTTGTAATGATTCGCATTTCCACGCGCTGGTTTTGGCGTTGTGCTTCCCGGCTGGAGGTTTCTCCGGTGGGGAAGGTTTTGCCGTATCCCTTGGGGATAACCCTTTCCTCATCGATACCCTGGCCGATGAGGTAGTTGGTAATAGCAGTGGCGCGTTGAGTGGTCAGGCTGAGCGCATTGGTATGGCTGAGTTGCCCTCCGGCGTGCACGCCGATCTCAACAACGAGCTGTTCATTTTGGTTCAGGAATTCCAGTACACGGCCGAGTTCTGTATAGGCGACGGCTTTAAGTACCGGCTTATTCGGTTCAAATACGACGGTATTGAGCGGGATCAGCGTACCGGGTTCCGGGCGAACCAGCAGGAGGTCTTGCTGAATTTCCCGATAACCCGGCTGAGGCGCCGGAGCGGGTTTCAGCGGGGCTACCGCATCGGGGCCGGCCGGTATTGATACGGCCTTTCGCTTTTCCTGTTCGATCTGCAACTGGATTTTTTCGTTCAGTTCAGCCTGCATCTCCGCCTGTGTTTCTTTTTTTGCCCAGTAAGTAATGTCATTGGCAAGGGCTGCCCGGATGTCATCCTTCAGTTCCTGGCGCAACTCCTCGCGCACCCTGGGCTCCAGGGCGGCCTGAATATCTTCCTTCAGTTGACGTTCCCATTCCGTTCCCGGCGGCGCCCCCTTTGCCGCCCAGTTGTCGGTACTGCCTGCCGGATTGACAAAGCTCTGCCGTATATCTCGGCGCAGCTCCTCCTCTTTCAATTCCAGTTGCTGCCGTTCTCGTTCGCTTAAGGAGGGGGCTACTTCTTGTTTCACCGTTTCCAGCATACCGGAGCTGAGTTCCTGCCCGATTTTAGGGGCCAGGCTTTCTTTCAGGTTTTGCCGCACTTCTTCCTCCATGTTTTCAAAACTATCGGCTTCCTCACCCCAAAGATAGGCACTGCCGGTGGCGGCCTCTGTCGCCTGTTTTTGTTGATTTTTCTCGTACTGGATATAGCGGTTGTATCGTTCCTTCATATCCTTGATTTCCTGAGCGTTGCCCGTCGCCTCTTCGTAAGCATCCGGAATGATGGTATCCTGCCGGCCCGCCGCCAGGTGTTGCTCATAGCGATGCCTGAGCGCATCCAACTCCGGATCGGAAGAGGGGCTCCAGCCAGGATCGTCCTGACGGCTGATTATCAGCTTTTGCCGAAGGGCTTTCCGCTGTTCATTGACGTGAATCAGCTCATCATCGAGTGCCCGCAAATGAAGTTGCAGGTTGATGATCTCTTCATTCCGCTGCACATAAACGGGGTCGCGCTGAAGAGAAGCCAGCAAGAGCCCGTTATCCTGGTCGAGTTCTTCTATCTCATCTCCGGACAATTCCAATGGTTCACTTACGGGAAAGTAGCCCTTCATTTCAGCACTCAGCTCAAAATTCTCACCGGGGGGCAGTATGAGCTGAAAATTGCCGGTAGGATACGGTACCCCCATACCGGAAAGGGGCGCCTTGTCCATCAGAGGATTGAGCTGGGGTTTAGCCTGGTTCAACACTTTCCCGGAAGTAGCATCCCTTATAGCGCCGGTGAGCAAAATAACAGCCTGAGGAAGCAGGCTATCCGGCAATTCTGTTTCATAGATATCCAAAGCGCCCTCATCGCTTGCACGAAGCAGATAGGCAGGAGAACCCGAAGCGGGCATACTCAGGAAAAGGTCGTCTTTGCTGGTATTAACGGTTGGGCCCAGGTTCCTGGGTAGGGTCCAGTTGGACCAGCCGCCCTCGATGCGGCGGATGTGGTAGAGGTCCTGTCCTCCCTGCCCCCCTGCCCGGCCAGAGGAAAAGTAAAGAGTTTCACCATCGGCGGCCAGCCAAAGGCCTATCTCATCGGCAGATGAGTTGGCGGGAGGCCCAAGGGGTTGGGGAGACGAATAGCGGTTCTCTCCTTTGGCAAAAGAAATGTAGATATCCCTGCCCCCCATACTGCCCGGCCCGGCAAAAGAAAGCAACAAGACGGAACCCTCGGGGCTGAATGCGAAACGCGCTTCTTTATCCTTCAGGCTGAAACTATCTATCGTGATCGGCACCGGCGGCTGCCAGGCCCTACCCCGGCGATCACTGTAAAGAAGAGTATACGTATCGGGCCGGTAGAGGTACAACCGTCGCCCCGAAGCGTGGATGCCTACGGCCCGTTCGTCTTGTCGGCTATTCAGCGGAGCGCCGGCGTTGACCGCTCGCGGCCACTGTCCATCCACTAAGCGGTAGGCCATCCAAATGTCCGCAGCATCGGCGTCTCCCATATTTTGAGGGTGCCCAAGGCGGCTAAAATACAGAGCTTTCCCTTCCGGAGAAGCTACCGGCGCCCATTCATCATAGCTAGAGTTAACCTCTGTGGGAAGGAGCCGGGGAAGCTCGCCCTGGGCATTCAACGCCAGAGGTGCTGTCAATAAAATTAGTCTGAATACCAGCTTTATCATGATTACCTGTTGCTGTTTTTAGTTTTTGACGGACAATCAGGCCAAAAGTCATTTTTGGGTTCACATCAAATATAAAAACAACCTCAATCCGGGAATAGGCCGACATTCCCCCATGATTCAATCATTCGCTAATTCAGTCCTTCCGTCCTTTCATGGCGTTTCCGGCCTCCGCCTCCGGATTATTGACCAGGGGCGCCACCCGGCCCTCGACTATTGCGGAAAGAGGGAGAAGCGCCTTCCCGTCCCACTCGCCGAAGGCCGTCAGGGGGCGTCCGCCGCTTATCGCCAGGAGATTCCAACGGGCAAACCCTTCTGAAGAGAGGAGAATCTTTTTATTTGCGTTGTCCGCCAGCCACAACTGTCCGTCCTCCTGTACCGGCAGCACTTCCGCCAGCAAGCAGGGGAATGCCTGCAACCAGGGGTTGGCGGCCAATGCCTGGGCATAAGCCTGCGCAAAGTCGTCGATGGTGGCGTATCCGGATTTGCCCTTAAACGGGGCGCTGGAAGGTTGATGTTTGCGGAATATAGCACGGAGAGGGTAAGCACCGGGATAGAATACCAATTCTCCCTGAACGCTGCTGCCCACTACCCATTGGGTATCGTACCCCTGCCTGCCCCAGGAGAAGTCCAGGAGTAAAGCCAGGCGGCTACTTTTTTCCCCGAGTAGCCAGGTCCGGCGGTAGCGCAGATTATCGTCTTCGCCTTCCCCTTCGGCCTGTCCGATAGCCAACCAGGTGTCAGGCGTACCGGCCTGGCCTAAGACCGCTTCTTTTTTGCGATTGACGCCCAACTGGCTAAGGATTTCTTCCTGCATGGTTTCCGGCAGGCTTTCCAGTTGTTTAAAGCCCTGAGCCAGCAGATAGAGCGCGGCCATTTCTTCCAGCAAGGCTTCAAACCCGTTTTCCTTGCCGGCCAGGGTTTTGAAGTTGCGGATACGGCGGGCGGCGCCTCCCAGTTTGGCATCCACCATGCGAGCGGAAAAACTGTCCCAAAAACTCGGCGGTTGTTCCTCGATGGCTGACAGCCCATGGCGGATCAGGTCGAGCAGCCATTCTTCCATTTCCCTTACGCCCAGCTCCATTAGTTCGAGGCGCTGTCCGAAACGGTGAGAGCGTTCCGCTTCCCTTCTGGCCTTCTCTTCGGCAGAAATGGCGGCGCCGGAAGGTTCTTTCAGGAGTTGTTGCACCCAGGCCGGAGGGAATTCGGCAAGGCCGATCTTGTCGTATCGTTTTACAAAGCAGATTAAAAGCGCAAGGATGTGGCGGCAGGGGTGGTAGCGGCTGTTGCAATCACAACGGAAGGAATCATCGCCCAGGCTAATCACGGTACGATAGTTGCGTTCTCCGCTGCTTTTGCATTCTCCCCATAGCAAGCCGCCATTGCTGTTGATGCTGGCCCATCGGCGGGGAGAAGAAAGGCTCTCAGCTTTCTCCAAGACCAGGCTGTTAGGCGCCAGGGAGGTGATTTTTTGATGGGTCCAGGCCATGGAAAGTAGTTGGACACATTTATGGAAACTTGTTCTGTCTCGGAAGTATCGCCTTGCAGGCGCTGCTCCTGAAGCAATGGCTCGATTGCATGGTTTAAATGCCTGACCAGATGAGAACCGTTGCGGCTTCTAACCCTCTTCCTCTTCTTCAATTTCGAGGATACCCAGAACGACCATTGCTTTTTCGGAGGCGGTCTGCTCGGCACTCTTCTTGTTGAAATCGTCGGCGGTAGCCACTTTATTGCCGTTCACCATGACGGCCACTTTGAAGCGGTCGCGTTTTTCAAACTTATAGCGGGCCAGAAGTTTATAACTGACCGTGTGCCCATTTTTCTGGCACCATTCGAGCAACTGGCTTTTGTAGTTATCGTCGTACAGTTCCAGTTCGTGCACGTCGACATAGTTGCGCAACACCTTATTGACCACAAAATTCTTGGTTCCGACGTATCCTTTTTCGATATACACAGCGCCGACCAGCGCCTCCACGGCATTGCCGAGCATAGAACGGCTGAGGCGGGTCTGGTTGTATTCGGAGAGCAACATATCCAGCCCCATCTTATCGCCGATCTTATTGAGCGATTTTCGCTTGACGATCTTGGAGCGCATCTTGGTCAGAAATCCCTCATTGCTGTTGGGGTATTTTTTGAACAGGTACTCCGCCACGATAGTACCCAGGACAGCGTCGCCGAGGTATTCCAGGCGTTCGTTGTTCTGAATCGCATACGCTTTTTCCGACGAGGTCGATTTGTGGGAAAAAGCCAGCCTGAAGATACCCATATTAGAAGGAGTGAAGCCTATCAACTGGCGAAGGCGCCGGGCAAACTCCTTGTCTTTCGAGAAGTAAAAGTTGTAAATTCTAAAAAAAAGCCGCAGCAAAGCAAATGAATTATGCAAACATTAATAATACCAGCGGCACTGCCGGGCAGGCGCGGCCCGTTGATCAACGGTGCGCACCTCTCCCCAAGCGGGCGGCGCCAGTCTTCCAGAATGATAGAAAACAGCTGCTCTTGAGGTAAGGAGGTAATGCCGGGGAAAATCCTCCCTTCTGAGGGAGAAGGCATTGCCGCTTTACCACTGAGGAGCCAGGGTATATACATAATTACACCCCCAACCGGAAAGGGACAGGGCGCGGATCTACCCGAACGCCGTGTTTCTTCCCGGTTGTCTATTCTTCAAATTTCTTAAAGATCAATGATGAATTGTGGCCGCCAAAACCAAATGTATTACTGAGGATCGCCCTTACTTTTCGTTCCTGCGCTTCATTGAACGTGAGGTTGAGCCTGCTGTCGAGCTCAGGATCATCAGTAAAGTGGTTGATGGTTGGCGGTACAAAACCATGCACAATACTCAGAATGCCGGCAATGGCCTCGATCGCACCCGCTGCTCCCAGCAAGTGCCCGGTCATGGATTTGGTAGAGCTAATATTCAGCCGGTAAGCATGATCGCCAAATACCTGCTGTATAGCCCTAACTTCGGCAACATCACCCAGAGGAGTTGACGTACCGTGAACATTGATATAATCCAAATCTTCCGGGTTTAGCCTGGCATCCTTCAGCGCAATTTTCATAACGTTGCTCGCTCCCAGGCCCTCCGGATGAGGAGCGGTAATATGGTGCGCATCGGCGGTAGCGCCGCTGCCTACTAATTCTGCGTAAATCGTGGCGCCCCGCTTTTTCGCGTGTTCCAGTTCTTCCAGCACCAGCGCACCCGCGCCCTCACCCAGCACAAAGCCATCGCGGTCGAGGTCGAAAGGCCGGGAGGCAGTTTTATAGTCATCGTTGCGGGTGGAGAGCGCTTTCATAGCGTTAAAGCCTCCGACTCCGGCTTTGATGACAGCAGCCTCTGAACCTCCGGTGATAACGACATCCTGGCGGCCAAGGCGGATGTAATCAGCTGCTACCGATACAGCATGGGAAGAAGAGGCACAGGCAGAGACCGTGGCGAAGTTGACGCCCCGGAAACCATATTTTATGGAAATTTGTCCGGCAACTATATCCACGATCATCTTGGGGATCATGAATGGATTATAACGTGGAGTACCGTTCCCGGTAATGAATTCTTCGATTTCAGCCTCCAGAGATTTCAGCCCTCCAATTCCGGAACCCCAAATAACGCCAACGCGGTCAAGATCCAGTTTTTCCGAATCCAGGCCGGCATCTGTTATCGCTTCATCTGAAGAAATAGTGCCATAGATGGAGAATAAGTCCATGCGGCGCGCTTCGCGGCGGTCGACAAGTTGCTCTATATCGAGCTCCTTAACTTCGCAGGCAAACTGTGTTTTAAAGTTGGAAGCGTCGAAATGAGTGATAGGATTAGCGCCGCTTACGCCGTTTTGTAAGCCCTGGAGGTAAGTTTTGATATTGTTGCCGATCGGAGTCAATGCCCCTATTCCTGTTACAACAACCCTTTTCATTTGCTATTCAATTTTTGCTTTGCGGCGCTTATTATCAATCCTGAATCTCATCTCATTTAGCCTTGCCTGCCAAGAAAATACCCACTAAGGATAGATCGTAGGCTTATGTATTCACTTTGCTCTTTGGAGGGAAAGGGCGACATCGGCACCTCTTAAAACCACAAATTAGAGGTATAGAACATACCTCTAATTTGTAGAAATGAACATCTAAGTCAAATATTGTTGAACTTAGCTTTGCTCGGAGTTGGCTTCGAGATATTCAATCGCCTGCCCAACAGTCTGGATGTTCTCGGCTTGGTCATCCGGGATGGATAAGTCAAATTCCTTTTCAAATTCCATGATCAGTTCCACGGTGTCCAGAGAGTCGGCACCCAGATCGTTGGTAAAGCTGGCCTCTGGAGTCACCTCGGATTCGTCGACCCCCAGTTTGTCAACGATGATTTTACTTACTCTTTCTGCAATACTAGACATAGTGAATTCGCTTTATTGGTTTACGATTGCGATGCAAAGAAACATAGAACTCCCCTGATAACCAAAGTTTTTAAAAAAAAAAATACCCGGCGGCCGTGCCCGATACCCCATAATTATTGGGGGTGCGCTATTTTGTATAATCAGATAATACTCAGGGGCCGCCCTTGTCCAAATAGTTGTCACATATCTTTCGGATACTACCCAAATCCCGGCTCAGAACACCTTTCAAGCAGTAATTCGGCTTATTATTAGCTATTTACAATAAATTACTTCTACTTTTCCGGAGCGGATATTTGAATATTTTTCAGATAGCTGTACATTTACAATACTAATTATTGTAATTTTTACACTTACTAATGAGCCCTACGCCTTGTCAGCAATAGAGCCCACTCAATTAAAATCACGGTTCTTTAGCAGAACTTGTTAAAGAAGGAAAATCACCAATGTCTATGAAAGTTGTAGACCATCAAAATACAAAGATTGTCGCTACTGTGGGGCCAGCCTGCAGTTCTTACTCTAACCTGTTGGATTTAGTCAAAGCCGGAGTCGATGTGTTTCGCCTCAATTTTTCTCACGGTAGCCACGAGGATCATCTCGAGGTGATCAACCACGTCACCTATATCAATGAAAAGTACAACCTCCACATTGGGCTGCTGGCCGATCTTCAGGGGCCTAAGCTTCGAATTGGCAAGATCAAGGACAACGCTCTGGAACTGAACGAGGGAGATGTGATCACCCTGGTCAATGAGAAATGTATCGGAACCATGGAGAAGATATACATGAGTTACGAGCAGTTTCCCAGAGATGTAAAAATGGGAGAACGCGTACTTGTGGATGATGGCAAACTCGTTTTTGAGGTCATCGAGACCAATAGGGAAGATATGGTTCGGTTGAAAACGCTTTTTGGAGGAGTGCTTTCGTCCAATAAGGGGGTCAATCTACCCAACACAAAGATTTCTCTCCCTTGCCTGACCGAAAAGGACCTGGCCGACCTGGACTTCATCCTCACTCAGCCCGTCAACTGGATCGCCCTCTCCTTTGTCCGCAACCCCAAAGATGTAAAAGACCTGGCTAAACGGATTTCCGCCAAAAACCATCCCGCCAAGATTATTGCCAAGATCGAAAAACCGGAGGCCGTGGCCAACCTTGATAAGATCATCAAGCATTCCAATGGCATCATGGTAGCGCGGGGCGACCTCGGTATAGAGGTACCCATGGAACAACTGCCCCTCATCCAGAAGGATATCATCGCCAAATGCATACAACGGGCCCGCCCGGTCATCGTCGCTACTCAAATGATGGATAGCATGATCACCAACCCCAGCCCCACGCGCGCCGAGATCACAGACGTGGCCAACGCGGTACTCGACGGCGCCGATGCAGTGATGCTCAGCGCGGAAACTGCGGCCGGCAAGCATCCGGTGAAAGTCGTTGAAGCGATGAACAAGATCATAGAGGTGGCGGAGACGCACTTCAACTTCGAAAGCCGCCGGCCGGTAGCAAACCCCAAATCCAGAACGTTCCAATCGGATATTATCTGCTTCAACGCAGGCAAGACCGCCATGGATATCGGGGCGAAGGCTATCGTAGGTATGACCAGCTCCGGCTACACGGCTTTCAAGGTATCGAGCTACCGCCCGAAAAAAGACATCTACATCTTTTCGGACCGCATGCACATGCTGGCTACGCTCAACCTCGTCTGGGGGGTGCGCTGCTTTTACTACGACCGCTTTACTACAACCGACGAGACCATTCAGGATGTTACAGATATCCTCAAACGAGAAGGCAGAGTGCATACCGGCGACATCGTCATCAATACCGCCAGCATGCCCCTGCACCGCCGTTTCCGGACCAATATGCTAAAGGTGACGGTGGTGGAATAGGGCCCCAAGCCAAAAAATTAGTACCTTCACAAAACCAACCTTGAGTACGCTGTTAAATAAATATCTTATGCTTCTGGCCGTGCCTTTTCGCCCAGAAACGAAAATTTACTTATTTAATAGCGTACTGAACTTTCAAACCGGTTATATATTACAGCCTATTCCTGCGCCTCGCCTGCTTGAATTGCTGTATTAAGGCATTTTATCCTGCCAGGGCCCAAGGCGGATAAGTTGCAAAAGAGTACAACGCTCCTACCTGTATTCCCTTTGTACAGTAATTTCGGAGCGTGGCCATGCCCGCTCCGGCTGGCATGGCTTATTTTTTCAAGGTTGCTTACCTTTGTGGGCGGTTTCTTATCGCACAAAATTCCCGTGAATCAGATTGGCCGTTTTTTAAATGGCCTCGTACTTAAATAGGACAGCAAGAAAAATTTATATGTATAGGATCAACCAAAACTAAATGCATTCATGAAAATTATCATTCCAATGGCGGGCCGAGGGTCCCGCCTTCGCCCTCACACCCTGACCACGCCTAAGCCACTGATCCCTGTTGCCGGCAAGCCCATCGTCCAGCGCATCGTTGAAGACCTCAGTACGGCATTAGATGAAAAAGTAGAAGAAGTAGCCTTCATCATCGGTGATTTTGGCGCCGAAGCAGAACGGCAGTTACAAAAGGTCGCAGAGAGCATCGGCGCCAAGTGTTCTATCTATTATCAGGATTCCCCCCTGGGGCCGGGCCATGCGGTGTTATGTGCCAAACCCAGCCTGTCGGGCCATTGCCTCGTCGCTTTTGCCGATACCTTATTCAAGGCCAACTTCACGTTCGACCCGCAGGAAGACGGCATCATTTGGGTGCAGAAAGTAGCCGATCCTTCCTCCTTCGGCGTAGTGAAAGTCGATGAAGCCAATATCATTACCGAATTTGTAGAAAAATCGCCCACCTTCGTATCCGACCTGGCTATCGTGGGTATCTACTATTTCAACGATGGAGAACGCCTTCGGGACACCCTGCAGAAAATGGTGGATGAAGACATCACTGACAAAGGAGAATATCAACTGACTTCCGCCCTGGATATCCTGAAGGATAATGGCGTGAAATTCCGTTCTGCCCGGATCGAAGAATGGCTCGATTGCGGCAACAAGGACAATGTCCTGGCCACCAATCAACGTATCCTCGAACTCAAAGCGGAAAGCGAAAACCTGGTTGCCTCCAATATCACTAAAAAAAATGCCATCATCATTCCCCCCTGTTATATCGGGGAAGGCGCAGTGATCAGCAATAGTGTCGTAGGCCCTTATGTATCACTGGGCAACAATTCTACAGTAGAGGATTCCGTTATAAGCAATAGTGTCATTCAGAACAACACTAAGATTCACCATGCCAACCTTAGCAACTCTATGCTGGGTAACGAGGTTGAATACCACGGCGAAAAATCGGAAATTAGCATCGGCGATTTTTCCGAATATCGATTCTGAAAGAACAAAACCCGCCCTTACGGGTATAGCATTAAAGGGCATTTTAAAAATATCCTTCTTTGACAAATTGCGTGGGCCCGCTGAAACCCGGCCTAACGGCAGGCACTGTATTAAGGTATTAAGCGTGTGTTCAAATTTCGTACTTCGGGCAGCCCCGAAGTACGAAATTTGAACACACGCTAAGATTTTTGGAGAGCCCTGTTTCCGCCTTTCGGGTAGATTCGTTCCACGAAATTTGTCAAAGAACAGAAAAGATGATGACGATAAAACAAAGCATACTAGGTATCTTACTGGTACTATCCAGCGGTTTCCATACGGGTATTGTGGCTCAGGAAGGGCGTGTAAGTGAAGAAGCTGTAAACCTGCAAAAAATATTCATCGACGCCAGTCGGGAAAAGCTGTTGGGTAATTACGAAAACGCCATTGCTCTTTTAAAGGAACTCCTGAAAAAGGACCCCAAAAACGCAGCGGTAGCTTTTGAACTGGCGAGGGCCTACGAAGCTACCGAAGAAGATGAGAAGGCGGTTAAAGCAGTTAAAGATGCTATCGAATGGGACACCCAGAATACCTGGTATCTGAAATTCCTGGCCGACCTCTACCAAAAACTCAACCGCAACGATGAAGCGGCAAAAGCCTATGAGCGCATCACCGAATTGGAACCCAATGATGAATTCAACTATTTCCGCTGGGCCTATTTTCTGGTGCGCGCCGATGAGATCAACGATGCCCTAAAGGTGTATAACCTGCTGGAAAAAAGAATGGGGGTCAATGAAGAAGTCATTCGGCGGAAACACTCCCTTTACCTGGGAACCGGCGACAACAAAAAGGCGGCGCGGGAGCTGGAGCGGCTGATCGAAGCGTATCCAAAAGATATGGAATACCGGCATCTTTTGGCCGGCTTTTACCAACAGGTGGGGGAAATGAGCAAGGCCGATGAAGTTTATCGGGAGATTCTCCGGCTGGATCCGGAAAATGCCAAGGCGCAGCTGGCACTGGCCGGAGAGCCGGGCCCATCCGGAGGGGAATTGCAATTTCTCGAATCGCTGAAACCGGTATTTCGCCAGGAAGGAGTGAGCATAGACCTCAAAATAGGCCAGCTGATGCCCTTTATTCAACGCGTCGCCGATACCGGCGACCAGCAACTCGCCGCCGCCGCCCTGGAGCTTTCCACCATTCTGGAGGAAGTACATCCTACGGAGGCCAAGGGCTACTCCGCTTCCGGCGACCTGCTTTACTATTCTGGCAAAAAGCAGGAGGCTTTGGCCAAATACAAGAAAACCCTTGAACTGGACGATACGGTCTTTCTGGTTTGGGAACAGGCCATGCATATTTACAGGGAAGAAATGCAATACCAGGATTTACTAGAGTTCAGTGAAAAAGCTATGGATTACTTTCCCAACCAGGCTACCGCCTACTTTCTTCATGGGGTGGCCGCCAGTAAACTGGACGACGAACAGGAAGCGCTTTCCGCACTGCAGCGGGCGCTGCTCATGGCTGGTAACAATGGCTTTCTCCAAATGCAGATACAATCCCAACTGGGCCTCGTCTACAACCGCCTGGAACAATACGAACAATCCCGCCAGTCTTTTGAAGCCGCCCTGGCGCTCAACCCGAAGTCTCCCGATGTGCTCAGCCAATATGCCTACGCCCTGGCGGAACGGGGAGAACGCCTCGATAAAGCCCGGGAAATGGCGGCCCTGGCCAATGACATCCTTCCCAAACAACCGGAATACCTGTTCACTTACGGCTGGGTGCTCTATCGAATGAAGGACTACAAAAAAGCCCGGGAATGGATGGACAAAGCCCTGCAGAACGGCGGCGGCCAAGATCCCGAGATGCTGGAACACTACGGTGACGTGCTTTATCAGCTCAATGAAACCGAACCGGCCATCGGGTACTGGAAACAGGCGCGCCAGCTTGGTAACCGTTCGGAATTGCTGGAGAAAAAGATAACGGATAAGAAGTTGTATGAGTAGTGTATCAGTGTATCGGTGTATCAGTGTATCAGTGTGTGGGTGTAAACAAGTAGATATTAATGAAAATAACAACTCCGGGTATTTTAATCATGGTTGGCCTCTTCCTGGGGCTTTCTTTCCTGAGTAGTTGCTCGGCCACCCGCAAAGGGGGCAAAGCAGCCAAAAAAGAAATGGACGCTGATTTTCTGCTCAAACAGCTGGCGCGGCAAAAACTACAACCGGAATGGTTTAGCGCCCGCACCAATATTGATTACGATGATGGCAGCCAGTCTTTTTCAGCTACCGCTACCATTCGGATACGGCGCGACAGCCTGCTCTGGCTCAGCATTAAAAAGCTCGGGTTCGAATTAGCGCGCGTCCAGGTGACTCAAGACTCCGTTTATGTGCTGGACCGCATCAACAACGAATACATGATTGAAGGGCTGGGCTATCTCTCCGAATCATATGGGCTGCCGGCCAGCCTCACTCAACTGCAGGACGTCATTCTCGGAAACCCCGTTTTCTTTGACAGTAAAGGCCTGCAAATAGAACCCATGGGCCCATCCTATCACCTTATGGGCCGGGGATTGCCGGTTGAAAGTGATTACTGGGTTGACGCCAACGGGTTCCTGTTGCGCAAAATGTCGTTTAATGACAAAGGAAATGGCCAGCAGGTCATCATGTTCCTGGAGGATTACGGCGAGGCCGCCGACAACCAGAAATTTTCGTACCTTCGCAGGCTTGAGATGGAGAGCAACAATTCCGAAAAGGCAAAGGTCGCAATGAAATTTTCGAAATTAGATACCGAGGCCCCAAAGAATATCAGATTTGAAATCCCTGATCGATATACACGAGCAAAATAAGCGCATTTCCCGCCTGCCGGAGCTGTTCACACCCGGATGCAAATGGCGCCGCCCTACTATTCACACGCTTACACTTTCAGCAAAGCATAAGCAACGTATCGTAGCGCTGGCTTTGCTGAGCCTCCTCTTCACGGCTTCGCTGGCCGCTCAAAACCGGCAGGACCTGGAAACCAAACGGCAACAGCTGCTTATGGAGATCCGGGACACAGAGACACTGCTGAAAAAAACCAAACAAAATAAAGCGGCTACCCTGGACCAGTACCTGGCTCTGCAGAACCAGATTCGGAAACGCCAGCAGTTGATCAATACCCTGCACGAAGAAGTAGACTACGCCAACACCAGCATCAACAGGGCCAACGAAGTAGTGGCTGCCCTCAGCAAAGATGTGGCCTGGCTGAAGCAGGAGTACGCCAACATTATCCGAACCGCCTACCGGCACAAGATCAATAACAGTTTTTTACTCTTTCTTTTCTCGGCAGATAGCTTCAACGATGCTTTCCGCCGCTGGCAGTATATTCGCCAGTATGACCGCTACCGGAAAAAACAGGCCGCCCTGATCATCCAAACTCAGGAAATGCTGGCCAGAAAGGCCCGCCAACTAGAGGGGAAACTAGAGGAAAAGGAGCAACTGCTGGCCTCCCAGGAGCAGCAGCAGCAATTACTCAACCGGGAATTGAAAGACAAAGACCGGATTCTCAAAGAACTCAAAACCAGCGAGGGGCGGCTCGTTGCCGAACTGGATGAGCAGCAGAAGTCCCATGATGCACTCAACCTGGCCATCGAAGAGGTCATCCGGAAAGAAATGGCCAGAAAACGCCGCGAGGCCCGGGCCGCCGATGTACTGGCCGCCGGTGAAGGGCCGGAGGAACCGGATGACAACATCCCCTTGTCGAACAGCTTCAAAGATAATCAGGGCCGCCTGCCCTGGCCGGTAAAAAACGGCTATATCACCCGCCGCTTTGGCAAACAGCCTCATCCTCAAATCCGAAGTGTTCAGATCACCAACAATGGTATCGATATCCGAACGGATGAGCAGTCCAACGTATACGCTATATTCGAAGGGAAAATAGCCGGAACTCAATTTATTCCGGGTTATAAAAATACGGTCATCATCCAGCACGGAAAATACTATACGGTATACTCCAACCTGGAAGAGGCCTTCGTACAACGGGGAGATATGGTGAATACCCGCGAACCGATCGGCCAACTCGGCAAAGATAAACCGGAAGTCCATTTTGAAGTATGGCAGGAAAAAAAGAGGCTTAACCCTGTAGACTGGGTGGCAAAGCGGTAAGTTTTCGGAACGATTGGCGGCGGAGGGGTGTTGGAGAGAAACCGGAACCAGGAGAAGGGAAGGCTAAAAAACAAAAAATCAACGACAGGCCTATGGCAAATGATTGGACAATAGGAGAAAAAGACAAGAAAGGAATAAAAAGAGGCGCCGAATCTGCTGTGCTGATCGGCCTGGTGCACCAGATGCAGACCGAAGAACAGGTGCAGGAATATCTGGATGAATTAGAGTTTTTGGCGCTAACTGCCGGTGCAGAGTCCAAAAAGCGTTTCATTCAGAAGCTACCCAATCCGGACCCCCGAACCTTTATCGGTAAGGGTAAACTCGAGGAGATTCAGGCTTTTATCGAAAAGGATGAAGACATCAGCATGGCCATTTTTGATGATGACCTCACCGGCAAGCAAGTCAATATTCTGGAGGAAGCCCTTAAAGTTAAGATCATCGACCGCAGTACGCTCATCCTGGATATCTTCGCCAGCCGCGCCCAGACTGCTCAGGCGAAAACCCAGGTAGAACTGGCGCAGATGCAGTATCTGCTGCCCCGCCTCCGGGGCCTTTGGACTCACCTCGAACGGCAGCGCGGGGGTATCGGTATGCGGGGGCCCGGTGAAAAAGAGATCGAGACCGACCGCCGTATCGTTCGCGACAAGATCGCCCTGCTTAAAAAGAAGCTCGAAAAAATCGACCAGCAAAATGTAACGCAACGAAAACAACGGGGTGAAATGATTCGGGTGTCCCTCGTCGGATACACCAACGTTGGAAAATCCACCCTGATGAACCTGCTGAGTAAGTCCGACGTCTTTGCCGAAGATAAACTCTTCGCAACCCTGGATACTACCGTCCGCAAAGTCGTCTTTGGGCGCATGCCTTTCTTACTTTCCGATACCGTTGGCTTCATCCGAAAACTGCCCCACCATCTTATCGAAAGCTTTAAGTCTACACTCGATGAGGTACGGGAAAGTGACATCCTGCTGCATGTAGTGGATATTGCCCACCCCTCACACGAAGACCAGATTCGGACGGTGAACTACACCCTCAAGGAACTGGAAGCGATCGACAAGCCGGCCTTGCTGGTCTTCAACAAGATCGACCTGTACCGGGCCCTCAACTACGACCACTACGTGGATGAAGAAGCCCGGACGGAAATCGAAGAGGGCCTGAAGGGTAACCTGAGGCGTACCTTCGATACCGAACTGGTATTCATCTCCGCCAAAACAAAGGAAAACCTGGGAGAACTCCGGGATAGGCTCCAGGAAATGGTCAGAGAACAATACCTGGTGCGCTACCCGTATCAGGCAAAGCAATGGTAAGGATTTGAAGGGTATCCGTCTAAAGTTGGACAGAATGGGCTGGGATTGTGTACGATGTGCGGACAGAGTGGGAGTCCTTGTGTGTACGTTGTACGAGACTGTCCAAGGCTAGAAGGGTAAGGATTTGAAGGGTATCCGTCTAAAGTTGGACAGAATGGGCTGGGATTGTGTACGATGTGCGGACAGAGTGGGAGTCCTTGTGTGTACGTTGTACGAGACTGTCCAAGGCTAGAAGGGTAAGGATTTGAAGGGTATCCGTCTAAAGTTGGACAGAATGGGCTGGGATTGTGTACGATGTGCGGACAGAGTGGGAGTCCTTGTGTGTACGTTGTACGAGACTGTCCAAGGCTAGAAGGGTAAGGATTTGAAGGGTATCCGTCTAAAGTTGGACAGAATGGGCTGGGATTGTGTACGATGTGCGGACAGAGTGGGAGTCCTTGTGTGTACGTTGTACGAGACTGTCCAAGGCTAGAAGGGTAAGGATTTGAACATAATCATAATAATGTAACTTCTGATAAGTTTTTGTAGCCATACGCTGATCACTATGCTTGAAAAATATGCCAATCTCCTCGTTCACTATTGCCTGGACATGCAGCCGGGCGAAAGGTTCTATCTGCGCAGCACCACGCTGGCCGAGCCGCTGGTCCGGGAAGTCTACCGCGCCGCAGTGAAAGCCGGCGCTCACGTAGAAGTCGACCTCGACTTTCGCGAGAAGAGCCGCATTCTGCTTAACCAGGGCAATGAAGCACAACTCCAGTATGTTTCGCCTATGTACCAACAGGCTATGGAGGAATTTGACACCTACCTCTACATCATGGCGCCTTTCAATCTGAGAGAGGATCAGAATGTAGACCCTGCCAAACGCAAAATCCGGCAGGAGGCCCAAAAGCCTGTATTGAAAACCTACTTCGAACGCACCGCCACCCGGGATCTGAAACGCAGCCTCTGCCAGTACCCTACCCTGGCCAACGCTCAGGAAGCCGGTATGTCGCTGGAGGAATACGAAGATTTTGTCTTTCGCGCCTGTAAACTCTTTGATGAAGACCCGGTGCAGAGCTGGCTGCAGGTCCGGGAATGGCAGCAACAGATCGTCGACCTGCTGAACAGCCGGGAAACCGTCCGGTATATCGCCAACGGAACGGATATCACCTTCAGCACCAAAGGGCGGACCTGGATCAACTCCGACGGGCAGACAAATATGCCCTCCGGAGAAGTCTATACCTCTCCGGTGGAAGATTCAGTTAACGGCGTTGTCCATTTTTCTTTCCCGGCCATCTATATGGGGCACGAAGTAGAAGGAGTCACGCTTTACGTCAAAAACGGTTATATCGAAAAATGGGAAGCTCGCCGGGGCAAGGATTTTCTGGACCAGATTTTCCAAATCGAAGGAACGAGGCATTTTGGTGAGGCAGCAATTGGAACAAACTACAATATCGGCCGTTTAACCAAAAACATCCTTTTCGATGAAAAAATGGGAGGAGCTATACATATGGCTATCGGCCAGTCCTATCTCCAGGCAGGTGGAAAGAACCAGTCCGCTGTGCACTGGGATATGATCACGGACATGAAGGAAGGAGGAGCAATTTATGCCGATGGCGAAAAAATTTATGAAAACGGCCGGTTTTTGTTTGTGGATTAGGCCATTAAACGTTAAAATTAGAGTGTGTTTTTTGGTAGAACTTTCACAGGTCTTGAATTTTCTGTATAACTTGCGATGAATAAAGCCGCAACCCCAAACCCGAATGAAACCGGCGAAAGGCCGAAACTAACAGGATGAAAAAGCTGAAGAAAACATTATTAAACCAACAACTTAATCTCCTTAAACCGTGAACACTAGTACTGCATTTTTAGAATTAAAGTATGGCAATATTTACGGCGGTTACCCCAATTTCTACGCGATTAGTGAAATATGCCTCCTGGTCTTTGAGCATGGATCGAATAAGATTTTTATCGAGACCTGGATCAATAACGCTAATGTTGACATTGTGAGTGTTTACTCCAAAGTCAACGAACTGGGCCACACCATCGGGCGAATGAAGGAAGTGATCAACATGCGGACTCACCGCCGCAAACCGTATCGCGAAGACTTCCGCCTCGATGACCGGCAGCTGCAATACTCTTTCCAGCAGCTACGCCCCTCCAAAATGCCGATCAAGAACTTCCTGCTTAAGAACCTGAGAAAATACCGCTTTCGCGATGTCGTCACATTCGATGGGCGCCGCGATGTATTTCTCTGTGAGCGTTCCGGGGCCAAGTTTGACAGGTACAATATCGTTGACCTGCAAAAAGACCTGAATAAGGAAACGGATTATCTGTTCTCGCTGAATAAGCTTGCTATCGTGACTGGTTTTGAGCACGACCGAAGCTATCTGCGTTCCAACAACCTGGAATATTGGCTACACCCCATCGCCGACCGTCAGATCGTTCCCCGCTCAGCAGCCTATGATGCAGCTCGCCTCATGATGGTGCACAATGAATATATGGAATATCATGACGACTTCCTGATGAAGGCGGCGTTGGTGCTGAATAAGATTCAGAATACGAAAACTCAGGAGTGAGGGAGGGAAGGAAGGAGGGAAGGAATCATTCTGTCTGTCCCTCCCTCCTTCTATAACTCAAACTCCTGCCCCAATTCAGGGATTTCTACGCCATGAAACCCCCTCTCTTGTAGAAATATCCTGAACGCCTCCTGCCGGTCCAGTGTGCCGTGAACCAGAAACAGCTTCCGAATGCTGTCCTTCTGGTTGCTGATATGATCGGCCAGCTCGTGGCGGTCGGCATGCGCGGAAAAAGAATCCATTACTTCGATCTCTGCTTTTACGATCTTCTCCTCTCCGAAGATTCTCAACTGTTTTGCGCCATCGCGAAGGGCGCCGCCCGGCGTGCCCGGCGCACAGTATCCTACGATAAGAAAAGTATTGCGGGCATTCTCGATATTGTGGAAAAGGTGATGTTTCACCCTGCCTGCGTTCATCATCCCGGAGGAGCTGATGATAATAGAAGGCTCACCCGAATAGTTGAGTTTCTTGGATATTTCCACATTGCGGACGTAGGCCAAAGAATTGAAACCGAAGGGGTCGTCATCCAGGAGCAGGTACTCGTTCAAATCGTTGTCGAAGCACTCCGGATGGGAACCAAAGACCGTGGTGGCGTTTACCGCCAGGGGGCTGTCTACATAGACGGGGATATCGGGTAATCTTCCTGCACTTTCCAACTGATCGAGCATATAGACGATCTCCTGGGTGCGCCCGACACTGAACGCGGGAATGATGAGCTTGCCCTGCTTCTCGATACAGGTGTGCAGGATGATCTTCAGAAACCGTTCCAGCTCATTGGGGGCTGCTTCGTGATCGCGGTCGCCGTAGGTCGACTCACAAATCAGGTAATCTACCTCCGGCAAGGGGACGGGGTCCCGGAGAATAGGCCGGTTGGGGCGGCCCACATCCCCGGTGAAGCCGAACAGAATGGTGCGGCCTTTTTCCTGAATGCGGAGGGTGACGTTGGCGCTTCCCAAAATGTGCCCGGCGTCCTGGAAGAGGGCCTCCACACTGTCGTGAACCCGAAACCAACGGCCGTACCCATGGCTATCGAACAGGTTCCAGGCCATTTCTACGTCGCGGGTAGTGTAAAGCGGTTCTTTCAGCCGGTCCTTATGGCCCCGTTTTAACTGCCTTTTGTTGTAGTACTTCACGTCCATCTCCTGAATCTTGGCGCTATCCAGCAGCATGATCGAACACAGGTCACGCGTAGCGTGCGTACAATGGATATCTCCCTGGAACCCATCCCCCACCAGCTTGGGAATGCGCCCGCTGTGGTCGATGTGGGCATGAGAAAGGATCAAACAGCCGATTTCCGAAGGAGAAAAATACCAGTGTTCATTGAACTCCAGCATATCGTCGGAGCTTCCCTGGTAAAGCCCGCAGTCCAGCAGGATTTTGAATCCATCTTCCAATGTGATGAGGTGAGCGCTGCCGGTTACTTCCCGGGCGGCTCCGCAGAATTGTATCTTCATAGGCAACAATATACCTACTTCAGAAGGTTTGACAAAGAAAAAGCCGCTTCTGCAATAATATATTTTGCAGAGGCGGCAGTACACTTTCGTAAAAATTGGATTAGTATGAAGCCAAAGTTTTAATCCTGTGCGACTCTCAGCGCACCGTAGTTCACCCTCGCCCGAATCATGCGGGGCGCTTTGCCTTTACCGACATGCCCCCTGACTTCGTGGTTTGTCCCTGCCTCTTTTTCATAGGTAATATTCAGGCTGTGGGGATAACGAATGCCCGCAAAATCGGCAATGGCATCCACCTGGTAGGCGGCGCCCTGTTCAATACCCAGGCGAAAATCAGTAAAGCTGCCGGAAATGTCTACTACATTAAAGAAGCGGCCAATGGAAGCCACTTTCACCCCACTGCTATCCACCTGCAGTTGCAGGCTTTTATTGACCTTTTCAATATACAGCTCCGTCAGGGTGCTGGTTACGGAGACTTCTTCGGCTGTTTCTATCTCGATATTGTCAAATTCTCCGGTATTGACGAAACGGCCGACTTCCTCCAACTCGTAGGTGTCGTATTTGGACCGGCTCAGCACCTCGTCGGCTTTTTCGATCCATACCCGGGAATAGCGGCTATCGATTTCTATAAACCGGGCTTCTTCCACCCGTAGGCGAGCTTGCTGAAGAGACACTTTCAAGCGGCCTGCCTGCCCAATGATCCCCATCCCGTGTTCGAGTTGGATTTCAGCGTCCATTTTCAGTTGGTCCGCCCTGAGGTTCCCGTAGCGGACTTTAAGCTGGGCCGGGCCCGCCATATTGCCAATCGTCACATCTCCGTGTTTGTTGTCCACAATGAGCTTACAGTCATACGGCACAAAAGCTTGGTAAGAAATCGAATAATCCGCCGCCTCTTCGCCCCAAAACCACCATTCCTTTTTTTGCTGGATAACTTCCGTTTCCGCCGAAATATAATCCCGGCTCTCGGTAAACGCCACCTTAATGCGGTTGAATACCCGCTGAGCACTCGATTCTCCCGAGGCCCGGACGATGATCTTCACTTCCAGCTTTACCCGTTGCTGGTTCCAGCCTTCCACCTTGACACTGCCATATTTATTACTCAGGGCGAGGGCGCCTTCCTGAGAAAGGGCGAATTCTTTTTTAATCACCTTGGAATATTCCTGACAAGTACCTGCCAGCAAAGGCTGAACCAGCAGGCCACACCAGCATAGCAGGATCATCCTGCTAAAAAAGCGCCGCTTATCCATCTGGCTGTGTTTAAATACTGGCCTCTTCATTCCCTGCTGGTTTTGCGATCTCCGGGTTAGCCTCCTGAAGCCGGTTCAGGACGCGCTCCAGGATGGCGACCTTAGCCTGGTAACTCTGAATCAGGTTCTCTACGATCTCCGCCTCTTTTCCTTTCGGCGCTACCAGAAGCTCCCGGCGGAGTTCCTGCATCACTTCATCCAGTTGAGCCAGGTCTTTTTCCACGATGTCATCCCGTTGGTAAGCTACCAACTGTTGGTGTTTCTGTTGAATCTGTTCCTGATAATACGCCTCTGCTTCGGCGTATTCCGGTGCGATCTTTTCCAGAGAGGCATAGGGTTGCATCTGGTTTCCAAAAAAATAAACACCGATCAGAGCGCCACAGGCCAGCAATATGAGTGCTGCTGCTGCCGCCCGGCTGGCTTTCCAGAGGATTAGCCGACGGGATTGCCGACGGTCGAGCTCCTGGCTGATCTCACCCCACACCTGCAAGCCCGGAGTAGCCCCATCGAAGGCCTCCCGCTTGTCAAGGATAAACTGCTCGAGATAATCACGCTGCATCTTACAATTAATTTTAATGCTACAGGCAGGAGGGCTTCTATTTCCCCGCCATGCCCAATCGATTTGACTCTAATAGTTCTTTCAACTTCTTCCTGGCGCGGCTGTACTGCGATTTAGACGTCGCTTCCGTAATCTCCAGGATGCTGGCTATTTCCTTATGGTCATAACCTTCGAACAGGTAAAGGGTAAATACAGCCCGATACCCATCGGGTAGGCTGTAAACGGCTTTTTTAACCGTTTCTACATCGAGCCCCAAAGGCGGCTCATACATTTCCTGTTCGGCCTTCGCGGGTACTTCGACGTGCCGTTCTTCCAGTTCTTCAAAGAACAGGCGGTTCCGCTTGAGGTGGTTGATGCAGTTGTTGACCGTGATGCGTTTGATCCAGGCGCCCACCGATGACTGATAACGAAAGGTATGGAGCTTGGAAAATACATCAACAAACGAGTTCTGCAGCAGGTCCTCTGCGTCCTGTTCATTGCGGGCCATACGCAGGCACACATTATACATAGCCTTAGAATATAAGCGATAAAGCTCAAACTGAGCTCTTCGGTTACCGCGCTTACATTTTTCGACAATGTCTCGGTGTGTGCTTGCGTAATCCAATTTTAGGTGATTGTATTCTACAGCGGGTGATTTTTTTATCGCATGCATGCTTCCTGGACTTCAGCTTCATTAGAGTTGATGCGTTGGGGGCTATCATGGGGTAAAAAATGGCTCTTTTCTTCCCACACTGTGCCTTTTTTAGGCTATGCTCCCTCAAAAAGCCTGCGTGTGGTCGAAAACAGCTCATTCTTACCACCACGCTACCCCAACGCACCAACTCTATTTACTAGTGACATCCAGGAGGTGTAAAGGTTGCACGCAGCTCAGCGCATTTTTTACTAATAACCGTTGAACCGGGTATCCGTCTATGGACTTCGGGGTGAGCTCAGTCGAACGCTGGACAAACTGGCTACTCCTTACCCCGCCTTCTTCACTCTGTCCAGCCCTTCCTGTGCTTTCTCGAAATTGGGCGCCAGGCGCAGGGCCTGTTCGTAATCGGCTTTGGCGGCCTGCTCATTGCCAAGCATTTCCTGGGCAAGCCCCCGGAAGTAATAGGCCCGGATATGAGTGGGAGAGGTTTGAATAGCAATATCAAACTGCTTACGGGCCTGTTCGATCGAATCCATATCCATATAAATCAGGCCTGAGTTGAAATAGGCTTCTTCGTACTGAGGGTCTACCCGGCTAATGCGGCGGTACATCTCAATGGCCTCCGGAAGCTTGCCGGTATCACTGAGGTAATCGGCCCGCGCGTGCAGGGCATGGATGTTTTCGGGGGCCACCCGGATCGCGTTATCAAAATAGCGCATGGCCAAAGGGTCGCCAAGGGTGGCGTAGAGCTGGCCGAGGTTGATCCAGCCATCCACGAGATCCGAGTCGTATTCGACCGCTTTTTGAAAGCTGTTGATAGCGCGCACGGTGTCTCCCCGCTCTTTAAAGTTCATGCCAAACATAAAAAAGGCTTCCGCATTCTGAGGGTCGATCTTCAGAATGCGGTCAATTGTTTTCATAGATTCTTCGTACTGCTTGAGGATCAGCTGAAATTCACTCAGCTTGAGCAGGGTGGGAATCCGATCCGGATAGAGCTCGGCGGCGCGCTCCATCGTTTTCAGCCCGCGGCGCGACTGGAAATAATCGAGGTATACGTCCGCCAGCAGATGCAAATAATCGACATTGGTGGAATCGAGGCTGAGCGCCTTATCCAGGTCGCGGATAGCCTCGTCAAACCCATCGTTTTCGTAAAACAGGCGCCCCCGTTCGGCGTACAACTCTGCATCGTTGGGGTTCTGGGCTATTTCCGTGGATAAGCCGTCAATCGCCGGATTCCCAGTCGTCATGGCAGTGGTGCTGCTCCCCTCCTGCCCGTCCTGGCCGCCACCACCACAACTGCTCGCAGTAAAAGTTAATACCACAGCCAACCCTAGTATTCCAAATTTAGTTTTCATAACGTAAGTGATGTTTATAACTGAAACTGAGTGCGAAGATACGGAATTTGCTCTTGAGGGGAAAGGTGGTGTGTTAGTGAGCAGTGGATGAGTGAGGAGTGTATCAGTGAGCAGTGAACAGTGTATCAGTGTAAGTACCTGGACACACAATGAATAAAATATGAACCCTATTCTAAACCCCTGGTATTCCATCATTCAGTCATTCAGTCAGTCCATATATTTATCAGTGTACTAACGTTCAATCTTATGAAAACAGTAACTTGTTTGGCCATTCTTCTACCTTTCGCCCTTGGCGCCCAATCCTGGTCCTGGGTGGCGCCGGTTGACGGAAGCGGAGGAGAAAGTTGTATCGTATTGCAGGCGCTGGAAAGCGGCGGCCTGACAGCCGGCGGAGCCTTCACCGGCAATCTCGCTGTTCAGGGATGGGAAGCGCAGGCTATGGGCGGCGACGACCTCTATTTGCTGCGATTAGGCGCCGATCAGCAACTGCTTTGGGGCCTGGCGGCCGGCAGCCCTCAGGACGATGAGGTGAGCGCGCTGGCCGAGCTGCCGGACGGCGATATCGCTTTTGCCGGCGCCTTCTGGTTCGAGTTACAACTGGGCGACACCCTGCTCAGTAGCGGCGGCGCCCCTCGTGGCCTCTTTATCGCCCGCCTGAACCCGGAGGGGCAAGTGCGCTGGGCAAGGAGCATCCCGGGACAAGGGCTAAAAAACATCACCGGCCTGCTCGCCCGCCCCGACGGCAGCCTGGCCTTCACCGGCTATTTTGAACAGAATCTTGATCTCGCGCCGCTATTTCTGGATTCGGAAAGGGATGACGGCAGTACTTTCGCTTTCGTAGCCGCCCTCAATGGGCAGGGAGAAAGCCTTTGGGCCCAACAGGCGGGGCACAGCAATGATACGCGGGCCAATGCTATTGCTTTACTTCCGGAAGGCGCACTGGCCATCGGCGGCTTCTTCAATGACACCACCCGCTTTGGGGACACCCGGTTTACCGCCAACACCTTTGACCCCGATGTTTTTCTGGCCAGCTATGCCGAAGATGGCAGCTTCCGCTGGGCCAGAAAAGCGGGCGGCGTAGTCGATGATGAGATTCGCGCCCTGGCGGGCGGGCCCGATGGGTCTGTCTACGCCACAGGTAATATGGTCGGGGTGATGGCCGTCAGTGAAGACATCGTCCTGGAAACCCTTTCCGGCAACCCCAATTTTTTCTTGCTCAAATACAATGCTGAAGGGGAGCCGCTTTACGGCCGTACGCTGGGCAACGCCCAGATACAGCAGGGGCTGGACATCGATGAGCAGGAGGGGCTGGTAGCCATCAGCGGGACCTTCACCGGAGCACTAGAAATAGACGGGCGGGCGATCTCGAGCGGAGGAACGCCGCATGGCTTCGTCGCCGGCTTCAATGCCGATGGTGAGGGGCGGTGGCTGGTTCCCGTGCCGGCCAATGTAGCCCTGGTGGCCAGTTGCCTCGATATCGGGCCGGAGCGCAGGGTATTAATCGGCGGCAGCTACGCCCAAACGGCCACCTTTGACGAGGAGGCGATCTCCTGTACGGGTAACACCGGGGCCTTTATCGGGCAGTTGGCGCCGAGCCTGACGCCGGCCGTGCAAACACCGGGACAGGAGCTGAAGGTGGCGGTTTTCCCCAACCCCGGTAGCGGACATTTCCGGCTGCAACCTGCCGGAATGCCTTATGCCGTCCGTTTGTACGATGGCCTGGGCCGCCTGCTGAGGCAGTGGGAGGATACGGATCAATTGCGGATGGAGGGGCTGCCGGGAGGTTGGTATATGGTTGTAGTGAGCCTGGGGAATAAAACCAAGGTGTTGCGGGTGCAAATGAGGTAACCAACCTACGCCAGCTCAGCCAGTTCCATCCAGCGCATCTCTTTTTCCTCTACTTCATCCTTCAGCGCGGCCAGCTCTTTAGACAGTTCGGTGATCTTCTCGGGAGACAGGCTGGTGGAATTGAACTGTTCCGTAATCTTCTGCCTGCGCTCTTCCAACTGGAGGATTTGCTTTTCCAGCCGTTTCAGTTCCTTGCGTTCCTCCTGGCTCAGGCCGCTGCTCTTCTGCTCCTGGGCCTGCTGTTGTTCTCGGCCTTTTTGCTGTTCGGCCCGCTCTTCCCGGCGCTGCTCCCGTTCGCGTTCCTTTTGAATTTCGCGGTAATCGGAATAAACCCCGTTGAAGTCGCGGATGTGGCCCTCGCCTTCAAAGACGAACAGGTGCTCCACGATCTTGTCCATGAAGTAGCGGTCGTGGGTGACGATGATGACGCAACCGGGGAATTCCATGAGGAAGTCTTCCAGCACATTGAGGGTGAGAATATCGAGGTCGTTGGTCGGCTCATCGAGGATCAGGAAATTGGGGTTTTGCATCAGGATGCAAAGCAGGTGCAGCCGCCGGCGCTCGCCCCCACTGAGTTTAGACACATAGACCTGCTGCTGCTTGCGGCTGAAGAGGAACCGCTCCAGCAACTGGGGCGCCGTCAGCTTCTGCCCCTTCTCCAGGGGGATGTACTCGGCAATATCCTGCACCACATCGATGACGCGCTTGTCCTCCTTGAGCTGTATGCCATCCTGGGTGTAGTAGCCGAAAACGGTATTGTCGCCAATGACTACCTTTCCGCCATCCGGGCGGAGTTCCTGGGTCAGCATTTTGAGGAAGGTGGTTTTGCCTACTCCATTCGGGCCGACGATGCCCACCCGTTCTTTTTTCCGGAACTTATAGGAAAAGCTTTCGACGATCTTCTTGTCGTCAAAGCTTTTACTGATATTATGGGCTTCCAGGATTTTCTTGCCCATGCGCTGCCCTTTGATATCGATCTGGACCTCTTTATTTTCCTGTTTGCCGGAAACCTTCTCTTTGAGGCCTTCGAAAGCGTCTACCCGGGATTTGGCCTTGGTGCTGCGGGCCTTGGGCTGGCGTTTGACCCATTCCAGTTCTTTGTTAAAGAGTTTTTTACTCTTTTCCAGCTCGGCGTTCTCCGTATCGTGGCGGGTGGCTTTCTTGTACAGAAACTCGGAGTAATTGCCGGTATACTTATAGAGCTGTCCATTGTCGAGCTCTAAAATGAGGTCACAAACCCGCTCGAGGAAGTAGCGGTCGTGGGTCACCATGAGCAAGGTAAGGTTGGGCTGCTGCAGGTATTCCTCCAGCCATTCGATCATGTCGAGGTCGAGGTGGTTGGTGGGCTCATCCAGTATGAGGAAATCGGGCTCCTCAATGATCAGTTTGGCCAGAGCGAGGCGTTTTTTCTGCCCTCCGGAAAGGGTGCTGACCAGTTTGTCCAGGTCATGTATTTCCAGTTTGGTGAGAATTTCCTGGATGCGGGCCTCGAAATCCCAGGCTTTGAGGTCATCCATTTCGGTGATGGCCTTCTGCATGTTTTCCGCCTGGCCGGGGAACAACATAGCGTGTTCATACCGGCGAATGGCCTGAATGATGTCGTTATCCGAATCGAGAACAGCTTCGAGGACGGTGTGCCCTTCAAAAAAATCCGGTTCCTGGTCCAGGTAGCCGATGCGCACATCGCGGTAGGCCATCACTTTGGCCGCTTCTCCTTCGGGCGCTTCCTGCCCGGCGATGACCCGCAGCAGGGTGGTCTTTCCGGAGCCGTTTTGGGCCACAAGGGCCACTTTCTGCCCTTTGCTGATCTGCAGGGAGATATTTTGAAACAGGACCTTCTCTCCGTAGGTCTTCGTCACATTTTCTAATGAAAGGTAATTCAATGCTGTTTATTTCTTTACGCTTGAAACCATGCAATTTATAACGTTTTGGGGATAATATCGTTTTTAAATGAAACGAGCCATTCCGAAAATTCAATCCGGAATGGCTCGTTGTGCTTAAATCTGTGATAAACCCTATTTCAATTCAATCAGGTCGTGCATGATATTCATGGTTTCCCGGATGTAGATATCCTTGGTAACCGATTGCACCCAATCGTCATTGCGGGCTTTGCGCGATTCATCCAGTTCGATGTGAGAAAGGTCAACATCCAGGTTCGCGACGTTGTGGTTGACTTCCTGGTCGAACAAACCGTCAAACTGTTTAGCCTCTTCCTCCTGCTTTTTCACCAATGACTGGTAAGAAGCCAATTGAAGCGGGTACTCCGTATAGTCGCGTTGTTCTTTCAGGCGTAGCGCATTTTTCAGCACCTTCTGGAAGGTGGTGTCCTGAGCTACCCGCGCTTCGCTCCGCTGGCGAATCTGGTCCATGTGCTGGATTTTCATCACATTCTGGCTGTATTGAGCCGGTTCGATCTCCGTCCATTCCATGGCGTATTCGCGATCCCGCTCTCCGGTTTCAATGTAGTGGAAGTTATCCGGCAGGACGATATCCGACTCCACTCCTTTCAACTGATTGGAGCCACCGTTGATGCGGAAGAACTTTTGTATAGTCAGCTTGATCTCTCCCAGAGGCTTTATTTCATTGTAGCCGCGGATGGTGCGGTCGAGGTCGAGAAAACGCTGCACCGTACCTTTGCCAAAAGTAGATTTGCTGCCCACGATAATAGCCCGGTCGTAGTCCTGCAGAGCTGCCGCCAGGATTTCCGAAGCGGAAGCGCTGTAGGTATTGACCATGACGATGAGCGGCCCATCGTATTGAACGCGGGGATCTACATCTCTGAGCACTTCCGGCTCGCTGCCCCGGGATTTCACCTGTACCACCGGCCCCTTCTCGATGAAGTAGCCGGTCATTTTCTGAACATCCCTCAGAGAACCGCCCCCGTTGTAACGAAGGTCCAGGACAATACCATCGACCTTTTCCGCCTTGAGTTTTTCAAGCTCCGTCTCAATATCTTTGGCGCTGGATTGGCCATCGCTATTCTGGAAGTCGGCATAGAAGCTCGGCAGGTTGATATACCCGATCCTTTCTCCGGGCACTGCGCCTTCCAGTATCAGCGACTTGGCAAACTGTTCTTCGAGCACGACGATATCCCGCTCGATCGTAATATCTTCGACCGTACCGTCAATTTTCTTGATGGTCAGGGTAACATTCGTTCCTTTTTTTCCGCGAATGAGTTGCACCACATCATTGATCTGCATGCCGGTGATGTCGACCGGATCCTTCTCATCTTCCTGTTTGACTTTGAGAATGGTGTCATCTTCTTCCAGCTCCTTTTGTTTCCAGGCGGGGCCGCCGACCACGATGCGAACGACCTTGGTGTAATCCCCCTCGGTGCGCAGGCTGGCGCCAATCCCTTCCAGCCGGCCGGAAAACTGGATATTGAAGTTTTCTTTATCGATCGGCTGATAGTATTCGGAATGGGGGTCAAAGATGTGGGTAATCGTATTGAGGTACTGGCTCAGAAAATCTTCCCGCTTCATCTTCTCGATGCGGTTATACCAGTCGTCAAAAAACTCCAGCACATCCTGTCGCGCTTCGATTTCCAGTTCCTCAAAGCTGCGCGGTTCCTCTTCTTCTCCTTTTCCTTCCTGCTCCTCCAGCTTGGTGGCCAGGCGTTGCATCGTTTCATATTTGGCGTACTTGCGCCAGAAATCGCGAAGTTCGGCGTCATTTTTTGCAAACGGGCGCTTCTTCCCATCCAACTCGATGGTTTCGCCCGCATTGTAATCGAAGGGTTGAGCGAGCGCCTCGCGGTAGAAATCCTGGGTCTTCTCAAAGCCGGCCTTTCTGATCTCCTGAGAGAGATTGAAAAACTCGAAAGAGCTGGCGTTGATCTCATCATCCAGCTTATATTTATACGGCTCTAACCGGACAATATCTTCTTCGGTGAGAAACCGGCGGCTCCCGTCCATTTGGTCGATGTAGAAGTTGAATACATCTTCCGAAAAAGTATCGTCAATCGCCTTGGGCCTGAAGTGGAGTTGATTGAAACCAGTAATAATGGTTTGCATTAAAACAGCTTCCTTCTCTCCATCTTCCACCTGTGGATAAATCGCGGCGGCTAATAGCGCAATGGCTATAATGGAAAAAAAGATCGGTCCTCTGTATTTCATAAAAAATGACATTTTATAGGCTGTCTAGTCTGAAAAATTCTACAATAGAAAACACCAGTTAAATATACTTTTTAATTAACAAAAATATTGGAGATTGCTTTCATTAACCCTCCTTTTTAACGAATCGGTAACAACTGGCCACCGATCGATCCCATCCGGAGGCAGGCAAAAATGATCTGCGGGGCAAAAAGCTGTATAAAAAAAGCGCCCTGCCTTAGATATTATCCAACGCAGAGCGCTTTTTGTTTCTGGTTCTTTCTCTGCCAGGGCTGAGCCGACTCTCGCTTCACATCCCCGACTCACTGCTCACTTTACAACAGCGGGGCAATCACCAGTGCCACCACCGACATCAGCTTGAGCAGGATATTGAGCGAAGGGCCGGACGTATCCTTAAATGGATCGCCAACGGTATCGCCTACTACTGCTGCTTTATGCGGGTCAGAACCTTTATAGTACATCTGGCCCTGGATTTCCACCCCTTCTTCGAACATCTTCTTAGCATTGTCCCAGGCGCCACCGGCGTTAGACTGGAAGATGGCCATCAAGACGCCTGCTACCGTGACACCGGCCAGCAGGCCGCCCAGCATCTCAGCGCCGCCGAGGAAACCGACGGCGACGGGAGAGCCAATAGCAACGACGCCAGGGAGGACCATTTCGCGGATAGATGCCTTGGTGGAAATCTCCACACACTTGCTGTATTCGGCCTTACCGTCGGCGGCATGGAAGGTGTTCTGGTCTGCCTTGCTCCATTCATCCATGGGCTTTTCGCCGTTGCGCCGCATAACTTCGAGAGCTGCTTTCAGTTCGGGAATATTGGCGAACTGGCGGCGCACCTCCTGGATCATATCCATCGCGGCACGGCCAACGGCGCCCATAGCCAGGGAAGAAAAGAGGAACGGCAACATGCCTCCCAGGAACAGCCCTGCCATCACCTGAGGATTGGCGATGTTAATGCTGTTGATCTTGGCGGCAGTCATGAAGGCTGCGAAAAGCGCCAGGGCAGTCAGGGCGGCGGAACC
Source organism: Lewinellaceae bacterium (assembly GCA_020636095.1). GTDB lineage: Bacteria > Bacteroidota > Bacteroidia > Chitinophagales > Saprospiraceae > JACJXW01. The sequence goes on along the minus strand of JACJYN010000003.1, from coordinate 1,177,742 downwards.
AATAGCAAACCCTTTACCGATCGCGGCGGTGGTGTTACCCACTGCATCGAGCTTATCCGTGCGGGCGCGCACTTCTTTGGGTAATTCGCCCATTTCGGCAATACCGCCGGCATTATCGGATATCGGGCCATAAGCATCAACCGCCAGCTGTATACCGGTATTGGAAAGCATACCGACTGCTGCGATGGCGATACCGTACAAGCCGGCAAATTCGTGAGCGCCGATGATGGCCGCGGCCAGGATCACGATAGGAATAGCAGTAGACTGCATGCCCACCCCAAGCCCGGCGATGATATTGGTAGCAGCTCCGGTCACCGACTGGTTGACGATGCCCTTCACCGGGCGCGTACCGGTGCCGGTGTAAAACTCGGTGATCAGGCCGATGAGCAAGCCGGCGACCAGGCCGAAGATAACCGCGAGGATAACGCCCATGGTAGAATATTCCGTACCGGCAGCATCGGTCCAGCCTTCCGGCAGCATCCAGTTGACGATGGCGATGGTGGCCAGCAGCATGATACCGGACGAGATGAATTCACCCCGGTTGAGGGCCTTCTGCGGGTTGCCGCCTTCCGCCACGCGGACGAAAAAGGTGCCCAGTATGGAAGTCAGGATTCCAACGCCGGCCAATACCAAAGGTAATAATACGGCATTCAGCCCGCCAAAAGCATTGTCGATCTCAAAACCGGTTACGCCGATAAAGGTAGCGCCCAGCACCATTGTACCGATGATGGAGCCTACGTAGGACTCGAAAAGGTCGGCGCCCATACCAGCCACATCCCCTACGTTGTCGCCAACGTTGTCGGCGATGGTAGCGGGGTTGAGCGGGTGGTCTTCGGGGATGCCGGCTTCCACCTTACCAACCAGGTCGGCGCCTACGTCGGCAGCCTTGGTGTAGATACCGCCGCCGACACGAGCGAAGAGGGCGATAGAGGAAGCGCCAAAGGAGAAACCGGTGATCACAGTGATCACCTTATTGACGTTTTGCACCGTATCCACTCCGAACATATTGCTGTAGAGCAGGAGCAGCAGGCCCAGGCCGAGAACGCCCAGGCCGACAACGCCCATGCCCATTACGGAACCGCCGGCGAAAGCCACTTCCAGTGCTTTGCCCAGGCTGGTGCGGGCGGCGTTCGTGGTGCGTACATTGGCCTTGGTGGCCACTTTCATACCGATGAAGCCCGCCAGTGCAGAACATACCGCCCCCAGGATGAAAGAAAGGGCGATCATGGGCGAAGAGCCCTCTGAGGTTCCGCTGAAACCCAGGAGTACCGCTACCGCGATTACAAATACGGATAGCACACGGTATTCTGCCTTGAGGAATGCCATGGCGCCGTCGGAGATATTTTTGGCTATTCTGGCCATTCTTTCTGTGCCTACCTCTTGTTTGGTAACCCAGGCGGAGCGCCAGAAAGTGTAGAGAAGCGCCAAAACCCCGAAGATAGGAATGGCAAGTGTAATTGTTTGACCCATAATTTTTACGTTTATGAACAGATGATACGTTTATAGTAAAGGCTTCACCACCGGAGTAGTGAAGCCATTACTGGCCTGGTTTTTCGTTAGGGCTGCAAAGCTAAGGCAAATTTGCTTTTTGTCCAACTAACTGTATTACAGAGTTGTGACAAACAGTGCGATAGTCCTTATTCGGTAATCCATGTTACCTTGTTTTCAATCGGTTCGCGTTTGCCGGGAATGGCAGGCAGGCTGTGATAGCCCATATAGAAAAGGCCCAGGCAACGCTCCCCCTCTTTCAAGTCCAGGAATTCATTCGCTTCCAGGATAGAACGCGGCGAGCTCCAGTAGCAGCCAATACCGTGGGCTGTGCAGCTGAGCCACATGTTCTGTACGGCACAGGCCACCGCCGCCACCTCTTCCCATTCCGGTACGCGCTCCTGGGGGTCGCGCTGCATACAAATGGCGATGACACAGGAGGAACGTTGCGGGTTGTTGAGCGATTTATTATACTTTCTTTCCAAAAACTGTTCAGCCGGGGTGTGCTCTTGATACCATCGCGCCAGGTATTCGCCCAGCCGGTGGAGTGCTTTACCCCGGAAAACCTTAAACCGCCAGGGTTCTGTCCGCTTGTGGGTAGGAGCCCAGTTGGCATTTTCCAGTATTTCCACAATGGCCTCATCCGGTATCGGCTCATCCGTGTAGGTATTGGGAAACACGGACCGGCGCTGCCGGATCAATTCTTTGGCTTGTTCTGCGGTAATGGGCATGGCCTCTTTTTTTCGCAAAAATAGGCGCTGGCCCGTTTTTTACCAACCCGATTGAGAAATTATATGAAGGCGGCGTTAATAGAAGGCGGAAGGCGGAAGGCGGAAGGAGACATAAAATGTGCCTTCAACGTCAGGTTTTGGGATAGTTCAATTTTCTGTTTCTACTGAAAAAAGCCCCTTTATTTTCAGGAACTTGCGAACAGCGAACGGCGAATTGCGAACAGTCCCCAGGTTTTCCGCTATCCCGCTTCCGGTTTACTTCGTCGGCCGCTTCGCTCGTGTCCGCCTTCAACGTCAGGCCGTCCCAAGTCCAGCACAAGAGGAACAGGATAAAAATATTCATTCATAATTTTCAGTAAATATTGAAAGTTACAAATAAATAGCCTATATTTGTTTTGCGAGAAAAGTAAGGGAAAAACCACGAAGCCATGAAAAAATTTCTCTTAAAGGCTGATGCTACCGTCCAGGCATTATTGTTAGCCCCCACCCTGGCCGGGGCGATATTCATCCTGCCCCTCATCCTTATGATCCCACTGGGTGGATGGCAACTGGCCAGCGCCCTGATCAAAGGCCTGGCCTGGCGCAGCCGGTTTCATTTCACTTATTTCGGATTGGCGGCCGCCTATTGCCTGGCCTTGTGGGCGGGTTTCAATGGAGCAGTCGAAATCGATTTTTCATCAAAAGCTTTGCAGGAGCTATGGTTCAACGAAGTATGGGGTATTTTCTTCGTTGTTATCGTTCCCCTGGTAGCCGCCATCAAGTACTGGAAGGTTTCCTACGACGATTGCGGCCGGTACAACGAACAACTGGTATAAGTTATGATTAGCAGAACGAGAATGAAAAAGGACCTGATCGGGCAATCTGTTTTGATCAGCGGTGTAGCATTAACGGGGCTCTCCGGCTTTCCGGCCGCCTGGTTTATTGGCTTGCTTTCTCTTTTAGGGCTATGGCAAGGCGCCAGTGCTTTACAATTGGCCCTGGCTTACGAATATCAGGAGCGTTATCCCTTTCTTTGGTTATTCCTGGGCCTGCTGCTCGCCCTTCCCCTTGGAATCTGGCTGTTAGGCGCCTGGACGGTGCTTCCCATCGCCCTGGGGCTGACCGCCTATTTTGTCGTTACGATCCGCGATACCCTCTACGTTCTGCAGCGGCCCCGCTCCTTCTGGGATCTCTAAGAGCATGTTTGGAGGTAGTCATTTAGTCGTACATCAGGCCCCTTCGGGGCAAAAGCCCGCTTTTGGAACCTCACTTCGGCTATTTTCTCGCCCGTAGCGCTGCTATGCGCTCGAAAATGAGTCTCGTGAGAACCCTAAATCTGACTTTTTCGCCATCAAAGCACCACCTCCAAACATGCTCTAAAGGAAAAACCCCAGGATTCTTTCATCATTCATTCATTCCATCCTTCATTCCATCATTCATTCCATCCCTCCTCACCGAACTAGGAGAAACCCCAAACTCCTGCAGGAAAGAGCGGGAAAAATAATTTGGGTCGTTGAAGCCCACATCATAGGCAATCTGAGAAATATTCAGGTCGGTTGAATTCAGCAACTCCATAGCTTTATCCAGCCGGATGGACCGGATAAACTGTGAAGGCGTCTTTTTGGTCAGGGCTTTCAACTTGCGGTACACCTGAGTATGGCTGAGATGAACAGCCTCACAAAAGTCCGCGATCGTCATGTCCTGGTTACCAAGGCCCGCTTCCACCAATGCTCTAAGCTTTTGTAAAAAGGCGCTTTCAATAGCCACGTCGTCGTCGTGTGCTACGGCTTCGGGAGGTACAGCCGTGAAATATTCCTGGAGTTGTCGTTGCTTTTCGATCAGTTTTTCGATGCGCAGCAGGAGTTCCTCTTTATTGAAGGGCTTGGTCAGGTAGGCGTCCGCCCCTCTTTTCAAGCCGGCGATTTTGTCTTCATCGGCGGCTCGGGCCGTCAGCAGGATAATGGGAATATGGCTGGTGCGTTCATCCTGTTTAAGCCGGTTGCAAAGCTCGAAGCCATCCATTTCCGGCATCATTACATCGCTGATGATGATGTCCGGAACCTGTTCGATCGCCAGGGCCAGGCCTTCCTTTCCATTGCGGGCAAAGTAGATGTTGTAATCCGTTTCCAGAATAGTGCGGATATATACGACGACATCGGGATTATCCTCCACCAACAACAAAATGGGCGCCTCCCTATCCTGGGTGATGGGTTCGTTGGAGCCCTCTCCCTCCGGATAAGCATCCTGGACTCCCCAATGATCCTGAAGGGAATAGCTTTTCAGTGGCGCTTTTCTCCTGACAGGGAGCCTGACGATGAATTTACTGCCTACCCCAACTTTACTCTCTACTATTATGGCGCCGCCCATTAATTCCACCAGTTCCTTGACCAGGGCCAGGCCGATACCGGTGCTTTGAGGAACAGCTCTCTCCCGGGGAAAGATTCCCGGGGAGTCTTCTTCCTCTTCGCTGGTAGCGTTCAGGAGAACGCTTCCTGACCCGGTAAAAAAGCGATCAAAAATGAAGGGCAGGTGTTCTTTGGCAATACCCACGCCACTATCCTGGACGATAATCTGCAAAAATGGCTGCCCATCCTGCTCTTCCTCCCGGGCGTGAAAAGTGGCCTTACCGTATTCCGGCGTGAATTTAATGGCGTTGGACAACAGGTTGTAGGCAATGTACTGAATCTTCTCCTCGTCAAAATCCATCAGCAGTTCGTCGGCCTCAGAGTAGAAAGCCAGGCGGATGTGTTTGGTGGAGGCCAGGGAGTGAAACGATTCGGCCAGGTATTGCAGGTAGGCTATGATATTGGCCTGTATCAGTTCGAGTTCCATCTGGCCTGATTCCAGCTTGGACAGGGCCAGCAGCTGATTGACCAGCCGCAGCATATTGTTTCCATTCCGGTGGATAATCCGCCGGATATTGTCGTGCCCTTCTATTTCAGCAGCCATGCCCATGATAACGGTCAGAGGAGTCCGAAATTCGTGCGTAATGTTGGCGTACAACAGAGATTTCAGGTCAGCCAGGTCTTTCAGGCGCTTGGCCTCGGCATGTTCTTTTTCCTGTAGCAAGCGGCTTTTTTCTAATTCGAACTCAGCCAGTTGGCGTTCGCGGGCTTCCTCCCGGCGGCTATAGGCCAAACCCAGCGCAAATGCTATGATTTCCAGCACCGAACCGGTTTTAAAGTATATCGAAGAATATTCGATGCTTTGAAGGCGCTCAATGATAGTGAACAGGATACCCAGCCCCATGAAGACAATGCCGGCCACCACAAAATATCCTCTGATATTGCCCGTCCGGAAAAGAGGCCAGACAAACAGGAAAGTAGCAATCACAAAAATAATCGTAAATGGGATGATGGCCCAATCCGCTATATTCGGGCTGTAGTTGGAATACCAGATCAAAGAAGCATCGGCCAGCAACACGGGAACGGCCAGGGCCATCAGCCAGCTCAAAAGCCGGTCCCAGCCGGGAAGCAGTTTACCCAGGTGAAGAAATGACCGGATGAAGCCCAGGTAACTGGCCAGCCCCCCGTAAACCACCAGCTTGAAGAAATACAAGTACTGTGGATGCTCGATGAATATCCGTGACGCCATCCAATCGGCCAGCAGACGGGAAGCGTACAGTTGATAACCGATAATAGTGATGAGGTAAAGCGAATAGAAAAAATGCGCCTTATCCCGGGCGAAAAAAGACAAAATGAGGTTGTACAACAACATCATGATTACAAACCCCAGAAAAAGGCCACTGCTCCAGTATTCCTTTCCCAACTGGCTCCAGAATACATCAACCGGCACCATCTCCACCCAGAATTCCGGAGGCATAGCTCTGCGTTCAGCCCTCGCTTTATAATAAAGCGTAGCCGTTTCGCCGGGTTCCAGTATGATTCTGGCCAGGTTGGGTTGAATACGCGGCCGGAATTCCTTTTCGTAATACGGCCGGAAAAAACCGGTGTGATGCCGGGAACTCACCTGCCCCGACCGTACGATATAGGCATCAATATAGGTGAGCGAAGGCGCAAAATGTAAAACCCACCCCGACTGTCCGCTGGCGGGCTCAAGCCGGTTGGCGATCCTGGCCCTTGCCCAGTAAAACGGGCCCGTGACGAAACGGCCACCGGCAGAGGACAAAGGGATGAACCGGCCCGCCGCATCCATGTTTATTACCTCTTCGATAGAAAGGCTATCGGCTGGTTCTTCCAGCACTTCGACTTCTTCTGTGAGTACGTATTTGGGCTCCAGGCTATTGATCTCAAATGCCTGGCCCCAAAGGCTATCCGGAATACCCGCGAACAGGCATATCGCCAACCATATGGAAAGTGCTCCCTTGTACAATTTTGATTCCCCCTGTGTTTATTTGTAATATTATTTGTCAAAGTTAATTCATTTTCATCTCAATTTGGCTGTACCAGGCTGCCATTCTATCGTTGTCTGTTGTCTGTTGTCCGGGATCACATGCCCATGCAATTTATTGACTACCAATACGGTTCAGCCCTGGACGGGTAGTCGTCTAAAGACTTCGGCGGGAGACTTCGGCGGGAGCTCAGCGTTCGACTATGCTCACGCCGACGTTCGAACGCTCAGTCGAACGCTGGACAGAATGGGCTGGAGGGTGTCGATTCGGGGATGTGCGGACACAGTGGGAACCTTGTATGTACATCCTGCCGGCCCTTGATGCCACGGCCGAGCAGGCAGGATGTACGAGGCTGCCCAACGCCAGGCCGGTAGCCTCCTGGACGGATACTCCCGCCCTGCCTGTTTTTTAAAGTTATTTTTGTCACTAAAAATATATTTTTAAGTTAGTCTAAAAAATAGTATCTTTGACTGAGAAAACCAATTAGCATGGAGATTTCCTACACCGAAGAAAATTACCTGAAGGCCATCTTTAAAATATCAGAGCAGGACGGAAAGCCGGCCAGCACGAATGCCATTTCCAGTGAAATGAATACCAGCGCTGCATCAGTTACAGATATGATCAAACGCCTTTCTGATAAAACGCTGATCCATTACGAACGTTACCGGGGTGTCACGCTTACTAAGCGAGGAGAACAGATTGCCACCCACCTCATCCGAAAGCACCGGCTGTGGGAGGTATTCCTGGTAGACAAGCTACACTTCTCCTGGGATGAGGTCCACGAAATCGCGGAGCAGTTGGAGCACATAAAATCTCAGCGCCTGGTCGAACGCCTCGACGAGTATCTGGCCTTCCCGAAGTTCGACCCGCACGGCGACCCAATCCCTGACGCGGATGGCAATTTTGCTATTCGCAAACAGGCCCTGCTCATGGACTTCCAACCCGGAGAACAGGGGATAGTGGTCGGCGTCCAGGACCATTCCACCACTTTCCTGCAATACCTCGACCGGATGGAGTTGGTGCTCGGCACACCAGTGGAGTTACTGGAATATTTCGAATATGACGAATCCATGCGGATTCTGATCAATCAAAAACGCGAGCAGGTGCTGTCCAAAAAAGTTTGCCAGAACCTGTTCATCCAAAAACGATAGAATCTAACCATTAGAAACATGAAAAACAGTTTAGGGTATTGGTTGGCCATCTTCCTGGCCCTGCCTTCCTGCCTTTGGGCAGAAGAAAAACCACTGGTCGTGGCCAGTGCCTCCATATTTGCTGACATGGCTGAAAACATCGGTGGCGGCCTGCTCGATGTGCGCAGCATTGTCCCCATTGGAGGGGACCCCCATATTTATGACCCCACCCCCGGAGACGCCCAACTGGTGGCCGAAGCCAGCCTGATCCTGAAGAATGGCCTTACCTTTGAAGGCTGGCTCAACGAACTGATCGAAAATTCGGGCACCCGGGCCATGGTCAAAACCATTACCGAGGGGATTACGCCCATTGAAAGCATCAAGTACAAAAATTCGACCGACCCACATGCCTGGATGGATGCCCGCCTCGGCCTTATTTACATCGAAAATATAAAAAAAGCACTGGTGGAACTCGACCCGGATAACGCCGATATTTTCGAATACAACTACCAAATCTACCGGCAGCAATTGGAGGCGCTGGATGAAAAAATAGCGGCCGCCGTACTGTCTGTGCCGGAACAGCAGCGAGTGCTGATCACCTCGCATGATGCATTCCGGTATTACGGAAAGCGCTACGGGATACAAGTGGAAGCCATCCTTGGCACTTCCACCGATGCAGAAGCCCGAACTTCCGACATTATGCGCCTCAACCAGATCATTCAAGCGCAAAAAGTGCCGGCTGTCTTCATCGAAACCACCGTCAACCCCAAGTTGCTGGAACAAATCGCTTCCGATAATAAAGTGTCCGTTGGGGGCCAGCTGTATTCCGACTCTATCGGCGATAAGGATAGCCCGGCGCCCACCTATCTGAAAATGCTCGAATACAATACGAATACTGTGGTGGCCGCCCTTTCCCGGCCGGTGGAGGAAGGCGGGGTAAAAAACCCGCGTTCCACCGCAGGAACGTTCATCCTCTACGGCCTGCTCGGCCTGCTCCTGGTGGGTGGCTTCCTCCTGGTGGCCAGGAAGGTGAACGGGGTTTAGTTGATCGGGTTGATTAGGTTATTCGCGAGCCACCGGTTGTTGAATGGGTAGGAAATAAGCTCACCCACTCAATCAATCAATCATTCATTCAATCATTCATTCATGCCCAACCCAGTCATCAGCATCAAAGGCCTGTCCGTTTCGTATGGGCGCAAGCGTGTCCTCACCAATATTTTTATGGATTTCGAGCCCGGCCATGTATACGGCATCCTCGGGCCCAACGGCGCCGGAAAGTCTACGCTGTTCAAGGCTGTTCTCGGGCTGATGGCGCCCAATGCCGGCAATATACTGATCAAAGGGCGCCCCGTCGAAGCGCACCGCAAGGAGGTGGTTTACGTACCCCAGAAAAGCGATGTGGACTGGACCTTCCCTGCCACGGTATTCGATATTGTACTAATGGGCCGCTACCCTCACAAAAAACTGTTACAGCGCTTAAATGAAGAGGATAAGGCCCTGGCCCGGCAAGCCCTGAAGGAAGCAGACATAGAACAGTTTGAAAACCGGCAGATCGGCGAACTCTCCGGTGGGCAGCAACAAAGGGTCTTTCTGGCCCGCGCCCTTTGCCAGGAAGCAGAGATTTTCCTGCTCGACGAGCCTTTCGTCGGCGTGGATGTCACCACCGAAGAAAAGATCACCAAAATCTTAAAGCGCCTGGCGGCGGAGGGTAAAACCATACTGGTCATCCATCACGACCTCTCTTCGGTACCTGAATATTTCAGCCGGGTAGCCCTCCTTAATCAGCGCCTGATCGCCTTCGGAGATACCTCCGAGGTATTTACCACGGAAAATATCGCCAAAACCTACAGCGGGCAGTTGCCCATCCTGCATCAGACGGGGGGATGGGAGTAGGCCCCTGGATTCAGGGTTAGTAGTTGGACGCATTTATTGTAGCATATCCCTTTCACAGGGCGAACGGCGAACACCGAACGGCGGGCTCATTCAAGGCAGCATCTCACCCCCCTTTCATCCACACATCGCGCTGCGGGAACGGAATAGTGACGCCATTCTCCCGGAAAGCCTGATCGACCTCGAAACGGATATCGCTTTTGACATCTTCGATCCTGAGGAATTCGTGCGTCCAGAAGTGAATTTGAAAATCCAGAGAGGAATCTCCAAAGTTGAAGAAGCGGACAAAAGGAGGAGGATGCCGCAGAACGAAGGCATTTTCCCTTGCCACATTCAGTAGTATTTTCCGGACCAACTCCGTATCAGAACCATAGGCCACGCCTACCTGGACAAAAAAGCGTGCTTTTTTATCATTGTGGCTCCAATTGATGAGCTTTTCAATGATGAGCTTTGAATTAGGGACGATAACCGTGAAGTTATCCCGGGTTTCCACCAGGGAGGTGCGCACGCCGATGCGCCGTACCGTACCTACCAGGCCATCTACCTCTACTATATCGCCGACCTCTACCCTTCGCTCGAATAGCAGGATAATACCGGAAAACAGGTCCTTAAACGTTTCCTGCAACCCCAGGCCAATGCCCACCAGCAGGGCGGCGGCGCCACCCCATAGAACGGTCAGAGAAAACCCAAGGGCCTCCAGCGCCATCAGAATGGCAATGACATAAACGAAGTACTGCAGCAACTGGTTAATGGCGTACTGAGAGCCTACATTGATATTTTTGCTCCGATAATAGTTTTTGAGGATGAGCCGGATCATCACCCAACTAAAAAGCCGGGCGACGAGCAAAATGAATGCAGCATTCAGGATGTTGACCAGGGTAAAGGGCGTACCCTCGGTTTGGCCTTTGGCCGGCGGATAGCTAAAAAACTCCGGGTTGATATCAAAAGCCTGGACAATAAACAGCAAAGCAAGCACGTAGACGACGTACTGCACCGTTCGGTTAGCGTGTTTTTTGGAGTCCTTTTGGTAGTGGTCCAGCTCGATCGCCTTCTCCTCTTTCTGCTCGTAATAGTTATGAATGAGTATCTTGGAGATAACCAGGTCCAGCAAGCGGGCGAATTGCCAGATAATCAGCGCTTTCAGGAGGGTGGAAATCTTAAGGTTAGGAGCCGTTTCACGGGCGGTTTCTATCAGCAGCCGGTCAAATTTAAAAATGAGCAGCAACGCCAAAAAGACAGCGAGGATAAAAAAAGTGCCCAAAATGGCCCGCATTTTTCGGCGGTCTGCCTTTTCGAGTTCTACTTTTTCGAACAGCCTGGGTAGCAACCGATAGGAAATCAGCCAAAAGGCCAGGAGGGTACCGACGATCAGCAGGATGGCCAGCCCAACCTGCCAAACCGCAATGGTATTGTTCCAAATGTTGAATAACTCTGTATTGAAAAAATCACCCATGGGTGTCAAAATAAACTGTTTCCCGGAAAATAATAGAAGTAGAATGCTTATTTTTTCCGAAATATTATAATCTAGTGGCTATGAAAATCTTCCAGGGACAACTCGTCGACTTACATACCCGCGAAATTTACCCGGCGGAAGTGCGCGTGCAGCAGGGCCGCATTGCCGGTATCCGCAAGCTGGAAAAAGCGGAGGGCTTTTATATATTGCCCGGCTTTGTCGATGCTCATGTACACATTGAGAGCTCCATGCTCGTACCTTCGGAGTTTGCCCGCCTGGCCGTCGTCCACGGTACGGTAGCCACCGTTTCCGACCCGCATGAGATCGCCAATGTCCTGGGCACAGAAGGCGTTCATTACATGATAGAAAATGGAGGGAAGACGCCCTTCAAATTCAATTTCGGCGCCCCCTCCTGTGTGCCGGCAACGGCTTTCGAAACCGCCGGCGCCACCATCGATGCCGCCGGGGCCGAGGCGCTGCTACGGATGCCGGAAGTGAAATACCTGGCGGAGATGATGAACTACCCCGGCGTTTGGTATCAGGATAAAGAAGTAATGGCCAAGCTGGCCGCTGCTCAAAAGCTGGGCAAACCAATCGACGGGCACGCTCCGGGGCTGCGTGGCGAAGATGCCCGGCGGTATTTCCAGGCGGGGATCAGCACGGATCACGAATGTTTCAGCTATGAGGAAGGGCTGGAGAAACTGCAAATGGGGGTAAAGGTGCTCATTCGGGAGGGCAGCGCCGCCAAGAACTTCCATGCCCTCATCCGCCTGCTGCCCCAATTCCCCGGCCAGGTGATGTTCTGTTCTGATGACAAACATCCGGACGACCTCATCCTGGGGCATATCAACCAACTGGCGGCGCGCGCGCTGGCGGCCGGCTGCGATCTTTTTGAGGTATTGCGGGCCGCCTGCCTCAACCCCGTTCAACACTACGGCCTGGATGTCGGCCTGCTGCGCATTGGCGACCCGGCTGACTTCATTCTGACCGAAAACCTGGAAGATTTCACGGTTAAGGCCACCTATATTGATGGCGTACTTGTTGCGGAAGATGGCCAGAGCCGGATCGAAAGGGTAGCGGCCAGAACCGTCAACAATTTTCACTGCTCGCCCAGGCAGCCGGAAGATTTTCGCATACCGGCCCGGGGGGAAAGAATCCGGGTTATCCGCGCCCTGAACGGAGAAATCGTCACCGAAAGCTTCGTGGCGGAAGCCTCGACCGAAGCGGGCTATGCGCTTTCCGACCCTTCCCGTGACCTACTGAAGATAGCCGTTGTCAACCGCTATGAGGACGCCCCTCCCGCCCTGGCGTTCATCAATGGTTTCGGGTTGAAGGGAGGCGCTATTGCCTCCTGTGTCGGCCATGACTCGCACAACATTATAGCGGTGGGGACGGACGACCCATCTATCTGCCGGGCCGTCAACCTCATCATCGCCAACCAGGGAGGCATCTCGGCAGTTTTCAGGGAAACGGAACAGGTGCTGCCCTTACCGGTAGCCGGCATCATGTCCCATGCGGATGGTTACGAGGTCGCCCGGGCCTACAACCAGATTGATACTTTTGTCAAACAAAAGCAGGGTAGTTCCCTTGGGGCCCCTTTTATGTCCTTGTCTTTTATGGCCCTGCTGGTTATCCCCAGCCTCAAACTGGGCGATAAGGGTTTGTTCGACGGTAGTACCTTTCAATTTACTCCGTTGTTTGTAGCGGATTGAACGTTTTGTTATCTTGTCTGCCATGCTCCCCTCAAAACCTGAAACGCTACCTCCCCTACCCCTACCGGCTCAAATATATCCTACACAACTTGGCGCAGAATAATTATCTTTGGCCCTGGAACGTTTGGTTGCCAGCCCGCTCTGAAAAGAACCATTAGATTCAATCCCTGCTCATGCTAAGATTGCCGGCTCAGATAATATCCTTCATTTTTCATCCGCTGCTCATTGTAACTTACATGTTGGCTTTGCTGCTGCTGGTCAACCCATATTTGTTTGGCGTGAGTAGCATAGGCGATAAGGCCAGCAAGTTGCTCCTGCTGCAGATTTTTCTTTCTACCTTTTTTATACCCGGCGTGGCCGTTGTCATGTTGCGCTTAACCGGCATGATCCAGTCTTTTCAGATGGAGACCAAGCAGGAGCGCATCGGGCCGTATATCATCACCGGCTTATTTTACCTCTGGATGTTTCGCAATTTTCTGGATAACCCTTCTATTCCTACTGCTTTCACGAGCTTCCTGCTGGGGGCGACGATCGGGTTGTTCTTTGCTTTTTTTATCAATATTTTCTCTAAGATCAGCGCTCATGCCGTAGGCCTCGGAGGCCTGCTGGGCATGGTCGTCATCACGATGTTGTTGTTCAGCTATGATACCTTTACCATCATGTCGGCCCGGGGAACGCTGGAAATAAGCATGAGCACCGTCTTGCTGATCACCATTCTGATAGCCGGCCTGGTTGGGACGGCGCGCCTGGCCTTACAGGCTCATGAACCGATGGACCTCTACGGCGGTTATCTGGTGGGGTTTGCGTCTCAATTTCTGGCGCTGCGTTTTTTATTTTAAGGCCAAGGCTTACCTGGCTTCACGAAACAGGCAAGCCTGCTATCTTCCTAATCGAATACTCATGGAAAAACATGCAATTATCGTTGGCGCCGGGCTGGTTGGCTCACTTTGGGCCGTATTGCTGGCCAAGCGCGGCTATGCTGTCGATGTTTATGAACTGCGGGAAGACCCCCGTCAGGCGGGTTTCATCGGCGGACGGTCCATCAACCTGGCGATGAGCACCCGCGGCTGGAGGGCGCTGCAAAAAGCAGGAATAGAAAATAAAATCCGCGAGGTCGCCATTCCTATGCGCGGCAGGATGATGCACAGTGAAGCAGGAGAGCTGACTTTTCAGCCCTATGGCAAGGAGGGGCAGGCGATCTATTCGGTTTCCCGCGGCGGCCTGAATATCGAGCTCATCCAGATCGCTGACCAATATAAAGGCCTGCGATTCCACTTTGCTCAAAAGTGCCTCGGCGTAGACCTGAGGGCCAATACCGTCCATTTTGAGCATACCGGAACGGGCGAACGCCGGTCCGTGCAGGCGCCCCTCATTTTCGGAACCGACGGCGCTTTTTCGGCCGTGCGCCGCAGCATGATGAAGCTGCCCCGCTTCAACTATTCCCAGCAATACCTGGAGTACGGATACAAAGAGCTGCACATCCCTCCCCTACCCGACGGCAGTCATGCCATTGATGAAAATGCCCTGCATATATGGCCCCGGGGGCAATTTATGATGATTGCCCTGCCCAATATCGATGGCAGTTTCACCGGCACCCTCTTCCTCCCCTTCGAGGGGGAGGCCAACAGCTTCCAGCAACTTCAAACCGATGAGCAGATACTGGACTTCTTCCGGCAGCACTTCTCCGATAGCATCCCCCTCATTCCGGGCCTGCTGGAGGATTTTCGCAATAACCCCACCGCCGGGCTCGCCACGATTCGTTGCCTGCCCTGGTGTTATGAGGATAAAGTCCTGCTGATCGGCGACGCCTCCCATGCCATCGTACCGTTCTACGGGCAAGGGATGAATTCCGGCTTTGAAGATTGTTCTATTCTGGACGAGCTGATGGAAACCCATCAGGATAACTGGAGCCACATCATCAAAGCTTTCAACCAGGACCGCCCCAAAGACGCCAACGCTGTAGCCGACCTCGCCCTCCGCAACTTCGTAGAGATGCGCGACCGGGTGGCCGACCCCCGCTTCCTCCTGCGCAAAGAAATTGAAGCTCACCTGAATGAAAAATACCCTGAGGATTTCCTCCCCTTGTACTCGCAGGTGACTTTCAGCCATATTCCCTACAGCCATGCGCTGGCGGAAGGCCTTGCCCAGGATGGACTCTTCGACCGCATCCTCGCCATAGAAGGGGTTGCCGAGAACTGGCGGGACAATCCCGAGGTCGGGGAGGTATTCCGGCAGTGGCTGAGGGAAAAAGGACGTTGATTTGGGGATGGGCTGGATTGATGGTGTATGACGAAGGTAGGACGAAAATCGCACCAGGCAACTCTTTTTACCTCGGCGGGCGCCATATCGAAGGTCCTACGACAGCAGCCATTCCCGCTTTGGCCAACATGGGAGCTGACAACTTTTACCGGCTGCCGAAGCTTCAGGCGTAGGCATGCGAGTTGTCTGCTCCCTTCTCCCGGAAACCTTGCGGTAGGAAGTCAGCAGACAACAGAAAGTTGTCAACTGACAGCAGAGCAGCCTTTCTGGAAAGCCAAAGCGGGAATTGCTGCAACGACAGAGACAAAACAATTTCCCACTGAAGATCATTTTACTATATGTTGCCTTTTCATTACACCCTATGGATCAAAATCACCCACCATGAAGCCCATTCTGGCTATTCTGCTCTTTGCTGCCTGCCTCCCGCTTTCTGCCCAAGAAGAGGCGCCCTACCATATTTTCAGCATCTATTTCGGCGGGGGCAGTCATCACATCGACGGGCAGCAGGCCGAGGAACTCCGCCAGTGGCTCCAGCAGTTTCCGGATTTTAAACAATATGAGATCAGTGTTCACAGCCATACCGATGATATTGGCAGTAAAGAGTACAACGACTGGCTTTCCCGCAACCGCAGCGAATCCGCTTTCCGCAAATTGATGGACAACGGCGTTCTGCCCGATCAAATCTCTGTCGAAGATTTCGGGGAATTGAATCCCGTCTACGACAATTCGACCTGGGAGGGCAAGCTGAAAAACCGGCGGGTAGATATTATCTTGAAGCCGATAGCGACGTAGTAAGAACCGAAAATCATCCCATGAACATCAAAATACCAGCCCTTTTTCCCTGGGCGTTATTATTTTCCCTTGCTTTTTTATCCCTCTCCCCGTTCGGAGGCCAAAAGGTGGCCTTCAAAGCGCACTACAAAGGCATGTTGCTTTACGGCGAAGGCAACTATCAACGGGCCGTGGGCCAATTTGAGCGCGCTTACAGCATCATTCCGGGTAATTACAACTTCGGGCTATCCCTGGCGGTGGCGCTCAGCCGGGCCGGCCGGGCTACCGAAGGCCTGAACCTGTTGCAGAAGTGCAGCAGCCTGCTCACCAGCCAGGATCCGGAATACGGCCAGAAAATGGCTTACCAGCAATTTTTTCGGGGTATGATCCTGATGTACGATGGCCGCTATGGCGATGCCATCAGCCCGATCAAAGAGAGCATTGAGTTGCAACGAGCCATCGGCGAGCCCAAGATGCTAAGTATTTACAATAATGCGCTGGGCTATGCTACCCTGCTCAATCAGGGCGGAGGCAGCCACGCCCAGGATACGCTGGGCATGCACTATCACGTCCACAAGCGCGACCTCCTGCGCGCATTCGATTACTTCGACCGGGCCCTCACTTATGACCCCAAAAACAGCACTGCTCTGTACAATTACTTCCTCGTCCGGGATACACTGGGCATGGACGCGTTGGAGGATTTCTTCCAAAACCGGGATACCGGCCTCATCACGGAAGGCCGGACGCTGCCGGAAAACAGCGGCCGGGCGCTGCAATTCGCCGAGTACGACGAGCTGCTCCTGCTGCTTGACATCTCTGGCTCTATGGTCATGGAAAATGTCCCATGTATGGGTACGACCCGCTTTGATGTGATGCAGGAGACGGCGCTGCTGGTGCTCGACAGCCTGCCGCTGCACACCCAACTGGGCCTGGCTACGATCGACGGTGATTGTGGTACCGAGCCGGTGGCCTGGGAGCCCGTTGGCCGGCTCAGCCGTTACGATATGCGTTACCGCCTCCGGTTTCTGGTGCCCAATGGCACCACTCCGCTACTGGAAAGACTCAAATATTGTCCGGAACTTTTCCTCGACGCCGACAGCACCCGCAAGGCCATCTTCCTCATCAGCGATGGGGCCAATATCTGCCGAATGGGCGGCGAAGATGTATGTGACTGGGCCGAAGAGATGGCCCAGCGCAATATCACCGTCAACATCCTTACTTTTCTCGGAACCAGCTCCGATAATACTGACGCCTTCGCCGAATACGGCTGCCTGGCAGATATGACCGGCGGGCAAATTCTCTATATGGATAATTACCGATGTAGCTACGAGTACTATGGCAATAGCCTGATTGAAAGCTGCCGGCCCAAAATACCGGGCCTTCGCAGGGTGCAATGTTGGGGCCCGGCGGTGAAAGATCTTTGGGCGGTAGAAATAGAATAGGCCATTTTCTTGTTAAGAAACGCTCCTGGCCTTGATAGTCGCAAAAAAAAGATATATTTTGTAGAGAAGTTGAAAAACCTCCTAATCTCACACACGGCCTAATTCTTTTTTGTACTTCCACCTTTATAGCCAGTGCTACAGTAAGTTGGGTAACGCCATGCATTAAATGTATTTATTGGAGCGCATAAACTAAGGGTAACCAAACAGGTGTGCTTTTCTGAAGGATACCCAAATTCAAAGGTAACTATTCAGCCATTGGCGATTAGCTGTTGGCCATTAGCGCTTGATGCCCATAAAAATGGGATATAAGCTTAAACGACAGGTTTTTTGCTTACACATACCAACCTTAAGGGCAGGCATTTGCTAACAGCTAACCGCCAAAAGCTAACTGCTGAAGAGTTACAGATATCCTACTTGCCAGGAGGCTGGCAAAACCGTACTCATCGAATATTTTATAAACAAACAATCAACAAAAAATTAACCGAAATGACGTCCCTAACCACTCCCTACCATTCCGTCGATGAAAGACAACAACTTAGCAGCTTGCGGGATGAACTGATGTTTTTTCAAGAAGAAAGCCGCTTTTTTCATAGGATACTGCGCAAAGCCCTGCTGTCTGGTACAGAGCCTCATGAAAAAATAGATGGCCTCATCAATCAGTTGCTAACGTTCCGTAAGGAAACTCTCCCCAACCTACAGCGAGCCCTGCGCTCACTGGATGGCCAAAGTGCCAATAGTACAACTGCGGACCATGGCCTGAGCCAGGTGGCCATGTTTTCTGAAGGCATAGAGGAGGCCCGCCAGAGACTCAATACGATCAAGCGGCAAGCCTTTCACGAGCTAAATACTGACTTTATTCCAACCCCGATCTGGTGAACACCTGCCAGTAAGAATCAGGTGAAAGTTGACAAGCCCTGGAGATAACTCCGGGGCTTTGTTGTAAAAGAATGATAGTGAAGGCATGATGCTGTGAAGTTGTTTCTAATAAAACCTCCAAACCTGAGGTATCCGTTACGAGGCTGTCCAGCGCTTGTGCGCCGGGAAAAAGAGGCCGAAATTGTCGATAGATATTTATTTTACAGAGTACTCAGTCCACTTTATTCTCTGTCAGATGGGAAGCGGCATTATACGTCCCTCCAGCGGGAAGTTGGCGGAAGAAGGTATGGGAAAACAGCTTTTTGCGGGTTCTGATGTCTCCCTCCAGGTTGGGGGTAGCATTTCCACTGCAATAGATATATGAGAGGTTCTCTACGAAAAGGATTTCGTCTACGGGAATAAAACCTAAGGGATTTCGACTGCATTCGTGGCCAAAAGTGGGCAATTGAGGAACCCCTTTGGAGCCATAGAAATGTTCACTACCCAGTTTTTCATGTAAAGAAGTAAACAGGATGGGCTCGTCGAGTTGTTGCCTGTTCCCGTTTTTGGCTTTGGGATAAAGCGTATGCCGGACCGGCGTGAGGCCGTCTTTTACTACGTAGAAGTGGATCGGTACATTTACCTCAGCGTGGTATTCTGTGGCAAACCGGCCTTCCGCAACGGTGCGCACCCGGTGTAAGCCTAAAAAGGTGGCGGGAAATTCCGGCTCCTGGGTAATGTAAACATCCAGGCTCACCGGAGAGGCATCCGGATAAAGCACCTGTCCCTCCAGGATATAATTTTGCGTTTTGGAATGAGTGGAAAATAACAGGATGCAGGTAGAGAGTACCAGTATGGAAAATAACAGAAGTGGTAGCCTTTTACTATGCATGGTTATTGGGATTGTTTTGCATAAAGGATTCAGGTGCATTAAATAAAAGAAGTAGCAATATATTGAAATCCATTGTCTTATGCAATAGGCAGCGCAAAAAAAGGAGCCGCATATTAGTTAAAATTGAGCATTTCCACCTCTTCCGCCTTTTTTTCCGCCTCTTTGGGCAACAATTGAAACGTACGGAGCAGGGTGCTGTCACCATCTGCTTCCGGTAGGGCTACTTCATATTCCGTCTCTTCAATATAGGTTTCTTTACTAAGGGTCAGGGTCGCGGTATTCTCTCCTGCTTCTGCCTCATAGGCCAATGTCAGTTTACCCTCTGAATCCGTATATCCAGTGGCTTCCACATCTCCTGCGACCTGCACATATACTCCTTCCAGAGGAATCAGTGTATACCCTTCAAGCACGCTGACATTGATGTAAACCTCCCTCGCCGGATTCTTCTGCCGTTCTTTGTAGCCTTCGTACCAGGCGGACAATCGGGGGAAACCCAGAATTACCAGGATGAGAGCGATCAGGGCGCCCACTAACATTTTCCTGAGCTGGTCCGTAAATTCCTTCTTTACTTTTTGGCCTTCCACCGCCCCTTTCTGCTTCCAAACAGGCAACTGGCGCTGAAACCACTCTTTTATCGCTGATATTTTCATATTGAGGGGATTGCGAGGCTTTTATTGCAAAAAGAACACAGCTCCTCCGAATTGAGTTTCCCCTTTAGCGAATTTCCGCAAAATAAATTGCGGATCTACTGCCTTGTCACCCCCCTAACGGCCTTGTATATTCCTCCTTTTATTATCTTTATCCCAACCAATTAACGACCATGACACTAGAAACAATAACCGAGCAGTTCATAAAAACGGCAGCCAGAGTGCCGGCTCTTGGCCAGTCCGTCAAGTTCCTCTTCGAGCAGGGGCCCGTCCACATCGACCTCAGCCATGAGGAGGCCGTAGTCTCCAATGAGGATAAAGATGCCGATTGTGTGATTACCACACAGATTGAGACCCTCGACGCCATCCGCCGGGGTGAACTCAATGTGATGAAGGCCTTGATGAGCGGCAAGGTGAAGATCAGAGGCGATATGGCGCTGGCCATGAAGTTGCCTACTTTGATAAAATAGGGGCCCGGCCTATTGCTTACGGACACGAATACGCACCTTTACCTCCCCCGGCAGCTCGATCTCTTCCCCATCCGCCACTTCATCCATCAGCTGCAGCTCGGTAGCCAGCGTCTCCGCTTTGATGTACTCCCCGTATTTCTCCACGGCGGGCGCCAGTTCCGCATCTTTTTGCAGCGCCACGCGTATCTTGTCCGTCACCTCGAAGTCCTTATCCTTGCGGATGTTCTGGATGCGGTTGACGATGTCGCGGGCCATGCCTTCGGCTTCCAGCTCTTCGTCGAGGGTAATATCCAGCGCGACCGTGATATTGTCATCGCTGGCCACCTGCCACCCGGGGATGTCTTCGGCGGTGATCTCGAAGTCTTCCAGCGTCAGTTCGTAGCGGGCGCCTTCCACCTCCAGGATATATTGTTTAGTCTTCTCAATCCGGGCTATATCTTCCTGCCCCATGCTTCCGATGGCCTGAGCGGCGGCCTTCATATCCTTACCCAGGCGGCGGCCCAGGGTCTTGAAGTTAGGCTTGATCTTCTTCTTGAGAATACCCGAAGTATCGGTCACATATTCAATATCTTTCACATTGATCTCAGACAGAACCAGGCTCTTTACCTCTTCCACCTGCTCCCTGAAATGGCCGTCCAGGATAGGCAGCAGAATCTTGTGCAGGGGCTGGCGCACGCGGATTTTCTCCTTCTTGCGCAAAGAGAGGGCCAGGGAGGAGATGCGCTGGGCGTAGTCCATACGCTGTTCCAGATTCTTATCGATCACCGTCTCATTGGCTGTCGGGAAATCCGCCAGGTGTACGGATTCGTGATGCTCCAGGCCGCTGGCCTCATTGAGGTTGCGGTACAGCCAGTCGGCAAAGAAGGGTGCGGCCGGGGCCATCAGTTTGGCCACCGTCACCAGGCACTCGTAGAGGGTTTGGTAGGCGGCCAGTTTGTCGGCGTCCATACCGGCGCTTTGGCCGTTCTGCTGCTGGGAAGGCTTCCAGAAGCGGCGGCGGCAGAGGCGGACGTACCAGTTGGACAAATTGTCGTTCACGAAGTTTTGCACCTTTCGGGCCGCCTGCGTCGGTTCGTAGTCCGCATAGTCGGCATCCACTTCCTTGACCAGGCTGTTGAGCAGGGAGATGATCCAGCGGTCAATCTCAGGGCGTTCCGCCAGGAGCGCCTGTTCCTGCTTGTTGTAAAACTGGTCGATATTGGCGTACAGCGCAAAGAAGGAATAGGTGTTGTAGAGGGTGCCAAAGAACTTGCGCTGCACCTCTTCCATCCCCTTGACGTCAAACTTGAGGTTATCCCAGGGATTGGCGTTGCTCATCATGTACCAGCGGGTCACGTCGGCGCTGTGGGTTTCGATCAGTTTGAACGGGTCGAGTACGTTGCCTTTACTTTTGGACATCTTGTTGCCCTCAGCGTCCAGGACCAGGCCGTTGGAGACCACATTTTTGAAAGACACGCTATCGAAGGCCATCACCGCGATGGCGTGCAGGGTGTAGAACCAGCCCCGCGTCTGGTCGACGCCTTCGGCGATGAAGTCGGCCGGGAAGTTTTTCTCGAACACTTCCTTGTTCTCAAAGGGATAATGCCACTGGGCGTAGGGCATGGACCCGGAGTCGAACCAAACGTCGATCAGGTCGAGCTCGCGCTTCATCAGCTTGCCTGTATCAGAGACGAGCACTACCTCATCGATGTAGGGGCGGTGCAGGTCTTTAGGGACTTCCTGGTTCAGGCCCAGCGCCTTATTAGCCTTTACAACCTCCTGCCGCAGTTCCTCCACCGAGCCGATGCACTTTTCCGCCTGCTGGTCCTCGCTGCGCCAGATGGGCAGCGGCGTGCCCCAGTAGCGGGAACGGGAGAGGTTCCAGTCCTGCAGGTTTTCCAGCCATTTGCCGAAGCGCCCCTCACCGGTGGATTTGGGTTTCCAGTTGATGGTTTGATTTAGCTCGAACATGCGCTCCTTGGCGGCAGTGGCTTTGATGAACCAACTGTCCAGCGGATAGTACAGCACCGGCTTGTCGGTCCGCCAGCAGTGCGGGTAGGAGTGCACGTATTTTTCGGATAGGAACAATTTGTCCTCCTCTTTCAACTTGATGACGATGTCGACGTCGACAGGACGCTCTTCCTTCTGGCCGTAGTCTTTAACGTAACGCCCGGCAAAATCCGTCACCGCTTCCACGAAGCGGCCCTGCTTGTCCACTAGCGGCATGGGGTTGCCCAGCTCGTCCGGCACCACCAAAGGCGGGATGTCGTTCTCGCGCGCCACCTTGAAGTCATCGGCGCCGAAGGTCGGAGCGATGTGCACGATGCCGGTACCGTCTTCCGTGCTGACAAAATCGCCCAGCAGCACGCGGAAGGCCGGCTTGTCGGGCTGTACGTAGGGCATGAGTTGTTCGTATTCTATACCCGCCAGGTCCGCGCCTTTTACTTCTTCGACGATCTCCAGGTAGGGGATGGGCTTATTGCTGGCCTTAACCTCCTCTGGTTTCAAATCCGGGTTTGCATCTGTGAAATAGGAAGACAGGCGGTCCTTGGCCATGATCACTATGCCTTGGGTTTCGGTGTAGCGGTTGAAACAACGCACCTTGACGTAAGTGATATTCTTACCCACCGCCAGGGCGGTGTTCGACGGCAGCGTCCAGGGCGTGGTCGTCCAGGCGAGGAAATATTCATCCTTCGCGCCTTTGATTTTGAACTGCGCCACCGCCGAGGTATCGGTGATATCGCGGTAGGCGCCGGGCAGGTTCAGTTCATGGCTGCTCAGGCCGGTGCCGGCGGCGGGCGAGTAAGGCTGTATGGTGTAGCCTTTGTACATCAGGCCTTTGTCGTACAGCCGCTTCAGCAGCCACCAGATGGACTCGATGTAGTCGTTCTCGAAAGTGATGTAGGGGTTATTGAGGTCGACCCAGTAGCCCATCTTGCGGGTGATGTCGTCCCACATATCCTTATAGCGCATCACGGTTTCGCGGCAGCGCTCATTGTATTCTTCAACCGTGATCGTCTTGCCGATATCCTCCTTGGTGATACCCAGTTCTTTTTCCACATTGAGCTCGATGGGCGGTACCGTGCGTGTCCCATCCGCCTTTGCGCTCCACGCGCTGCCCCTTCATGCTGTGGTAGCGGCAGAAGAGGTCTTTCACCGTGCGCGCCATCACGTGGTGGATGCCCGGCTTGCCGTTGGCAGAGGGCGGCCCTTCGTAGAAAACGAAGCGATTGTCTTCGGGGCGTTGCTCCACACTTTTCTCGAAGATCCGGTTGGCTTCCCAGAATTCGAGTACTTCTTTGTCGATCTGGGGAAGGTTCAGGCCTTTATATTCTTTATACATCGCTTAATTCTAATTTTTTTGGTGTTTAACCGTTTTCTTCGAGCCTGCAAAGGTAATTTGTGCATACTATCTAGGCAAAAATATCAGGTCAAAACCTTTCAACAGCTCAGTAACTTCCGATTTGCCATTCAGCAGGTCAATGGCAGCATTTGTGTCTAGAGCAATACCCTTCATATTCACCACTCTCCTTCAATTTTGTTGAACTCTTTGGAAATGTCTTTCTGTATTTGCATGGCATCTTCGTCAGAAAGAGAACCTGCAAATGTTAAAACCTCTTTAATGTTTCCCTCCCCCTGCTTGATGTTTTTCTTTATAAGATGGACAAATTCAAAAATCTGGTACAATAACTTGGAGTTCCCGATTTCCGAAAGGTCTAACAAAATTCTTTCTTTAATGGTCATGTTCCTAAATTTTAGGGTATAAAAATACACAAACAAAAAAGCTCTGGCAAACTTAGTCTGCCAGAGCTTTTTTGAAACGTACAATTATCAGCACATCAGCCCAGCAGACCGCTGTCGGGAATGATAATGCTAATAATTATATGGTGGTGTGCTGGATGCATGTCTTCTTTTTAGTTTTGCAAAAATAGGATAAATATGGCCTCTAGTCAAGGTTAGAGGCATTTCAATCCCAAATGAGTTTCCAAATCCATTAATTGATCATCTACCTTTATACTCGTTTGCATGACAATTGTGATTTTGCAAGTTTCAAGGTTACTATTCAGCATGGGGTCTGAAATACGCCTGACGCAAAATTTTGTAGACTTTTTCCCGCTGGAACCCCTTCTCATTCCCCTTGGAAGGGGAAGGGCGGCTTACAAAATTTTGCTTGAGGGGTCAAATCACCACGATGCTGAATAGTTACGTTTCAAGATACGTTAAATTAGCCCGTTATTCAATATCTTACATTTATATGATCATTTGAGTTCAATATCCAATGGATTACAAACTAGACCGGACGGCATTCAAACGGCAAACTGCTGAGGAAGCAGATAACCAGCTAAGCTATTGGCTGAGCCGGCCGCCGGTTGATCGGCTCAGGGCAGCGGTTCGCCTGAATGCGATTGCCTGGAACTATCCTCCGGGTAGCCCGCCTAAAATTCAAAAGGACGTTTTTAAAGCAAGAAGGCGAATGAGAAACGAGTCTTTTTATCAGGATTTTCTGGAGTTCATTCAGGCTCTGGAACGAAATGAAGTAGAGTATCTCCTGGTGGGCGGTTATGCCGTAATTCTCCACGGCTATACCCGAACCACCGGCGACATGGACATCTGGGTTAACCCTTCTGAAGAAAACTACAACAGGCTTGTAAAGGCATTTCAGTCTTTCGGCATGCCAGTCTTTGATATGACGGAGAAAAACTTCCTGGACACCTCCAAATTTGATGTTTTCACATTTGGGACTTCTCCGATTAGCATTGACATCATGACTAAAGTAAAGGGCCTTTCTTTTAAAGAAGCTTTCCCAGAGGCGGCCTCCATAGAATTAGACGAGGGTTTATCCGTCAGGCTGCTCAGCCGGGAAGACCTGCTGAAGGCCAAAGCGTGCCTCGGGCCGCGCCAAAGACTTCAACGACATACGGCACCTGGAAAAAAACAACCTATGAAATTCATCGCCCTGATCAGCCTGCTCTGCTTTTTTTGGGTATTTTACACGGTGTGGTATGAAGACCACTCCGTTAGCATCCCCGGTAAATTATTGTGGACGCTCGCCGCCCTGTTTTTCAGCATTCCGACGGCGTTGTTTTATTTCTTTTCTAAAAGGCGGGGTGAGCCCTCGAAAGGCTTGACAAGTTTGCTCAATGGCAGCTCGCAGGAAACTTGTCAAGCCTAAGATTACTATATTTGCAGCATGTTAGCAACACACAACCTGGAATATTCCTACGATAAGAAAGCAGTGCTCACTTTTCCCGACATCCAATGCCGGGAAGGAGAACATTGGCTGCTACTGGGGCAATCGGGCAGCGGCAAGACCACCCTGCTGCACCTGCTGGGCGGACTACTCTCTCCCCAAAGGGAACGGTAAAAGTGGTGATACCGAGCTGAACAAGCTATCCGCTTCCGCCACCGACCGGTTCCGCGGTACCAGAAGATCGGCATCATCTTTCAGATTACCCACTTTGTGCGGTCGCTCACCCTGGAGGAAAATCTCCTGCTGGCGCAGCAGCTGGCGGGCCTGCGCCCGGACCGCCCGCGCATCGAGGAACTGCTGGAACGCCTCAGCCTGCAACACAAGCTGTACGCCAAGCCGGACAACCTCAGCGTGGGCGAACAGCAGCGGTATCCATCGCCCGCGCCATCGTCAACCGCCTTACCATCATCCTGGCGGACGAGCCGACCTCCGCGCTGGACGACGCCAACTGCGATAAAGTACCCACCTGTTGGAAGAGCAGAGCCAGGGGCTGTAAAAGTACCCTGTTGGTCGTCACCCACGATAGCCGCCTGAAGGAAAAATTTCCCCATCAGATAGAATTGTACTAACCTTATGATCAGACCTACTTTCCTCATAGCATGTTGCTGGTTCTCACTGAGCTGCACCTCCGGGAGCTACAGCCGGAAGAAACCGCCTGGGTCTCTATCCACGTCAGTGAAACGGTATCCAATCAGGAGGAGCCGTTAATCCGGCAAGCCATTCAATTGTGGGAGCGCTACCTGAACGAGCGCGTGATCCGCCTGCAAACCGAAGCCTGTTGGTCAGCTGCTGAGCGCAAAAAGTATGCGGTTCCCGACCAGCTCATCATCGCGAAGATTCGGAGCTATGATCCGGAATTGTCAAAGGTGAAACCTACACTGGTAAGCGCCCGCCGGATGGAAGACAGCCTGGTCGTGTTGAAAACATTTTTGCTCAAACCGACAGCAACCGGTATGCGACACCCGTTATCCTGCTGAATGCACATGTACGCCCGGAGGGCGATTCTCTGCGGCTCTTCGCCCTCTGGAGTGGAATACCCGGCATTGGCTACAGCGAAAAGTGGGAGACATCACCTACCAATACAAGCCCGAGCATTCATTCAACGACAGCCTGGCCCAGGCATTGGACGGGTTCAGCCGCCAACTGTCTGACAGATTTCATGTTAGGTACCTGGCTTTTGATTACTACCTTTATGACAGTACAGAAGAGTTGTTCAGGATGAATGGCTTCGACTATGAGCCGCTTATGTTCACCGAGGAGCAAACAGGAGGGATGGCAGAAACCTACAATGGCATCCTGCACGCTGCTAATGGCGCCGAATGGTACCCGCACGAAGTGGTCCATCTTTACGCAAGGGACGCCTACCCGGAGCGGCACTACTGGCTGGAGGAAAGTACCGGCTACCTACCTCGGCGGCAGTGTAAGCCAGCCTCTGGAGTGGCACCTGAAACGGATAGCCAGACACCTGGACGCGCATCCTGATCTGCCCTGGGGCCGCCCCTGGGAACTCACAAAGATGGATGATACTACCGACCTGCGCTACGCCATCGCCGGGTTGTTCATGAAGCTGGCAGATGAAAAAGAAGGGCAGCGGGGAATCGATCATTTGATGTTGCAAAGCGGCAGAGAAGATAGCCGTTCTTATCAGGTTCTGGAGGCTTATTTTGACACCGGCCCGGAGGGGCTCGGCAATTTCATTCAACAAAAATTAGGCGCCTACCGTTAGAGCTTGTTTGGAGGCCAATCTTTGAGCTGCAAAGGCCATTTTTTTGATGACACTGCGTTGCTTTTTTCGACCGTACCTCAGGGTATGCTCTTCAAAAAGACGCCTTGTTTCATCAAAAAACTGACTCTTTTCGCTATTAAACCCGGCCTCCAAACAAGCTCTTAGCAGGCTGCACAACCTGAAGAAGATATGAACTTATTTACCCTTAGCTGGAAAAACCTCGCCAACAAACCCCTTTCAATGGCGCTGAGCCTGGTGCTCTTCGCCCTGGGCGTGGGCCTGATCTCTTTACTCTTCCTGCTGAACCAGCAATTGCAGGATAAGTTCGACAAGAACCTGGCGGGCATCGACCTGGTCGTAGGCGCCAAGGGCAGCCCCTTGCAATTGATCCTCAGCAGCATGTACCACATCGACGCGCCAACCGGCAATATTTCCATTGAGGAAGCTACGCCCTTCCTGCGGCCCGGCCACCCGCTCATCAAAACGGCGGTTCCGCTCTCACTGGGCGACAGCCACAAGGGCTACCGCATCGTAGGGACTACGCCGGACATCCTGGGCCTCTATGAAGCCAAGATAGGAGAAGGGCAGATTTGGAAGGCCACCATGGAAACGACGATCGGCGCCGTCCTGGCGGAAGACCTGAAACTCAAAGTCGGCGATTCCTTTTACAGCTCCCACGGTTTCATCCGGGATGACAACCTGATCCACGATGATGCCGGCGCGTTCAAAGTTGTGGGTATCCTGAAACCCACCGGCTCGGTCATCGATCAGCTTATACTCACCAATACCCAAAGTATCTGGGCGGTACATGAGCACGGAGAGGAGAGTCATGAGGGAGAAGAAAGCCAGGCAGCCGATCTTCAACACGAAGCGGGAGAGGAGCACGATCATGAAGAAGTGCAGCCCGGAGAAGCCGTCAATGAGCACGGCCATGATGCCCCCTACCCTTCCGACAAACCCTTGCTGGATTATCCTGAAAAAGACATCACTTCTATTCTGATCCAATTCAAGGGCCGCAACTTTCAGGCCCTCAACATGCAGCGCGGCATCAACGAAAATACGGATATGCAGGCCGCTACCCCAGCCATAGAGATCAACCGCCTGTATGCCTTGATGGGCACCGGCACCAAGGCGCTGCGCTGGCTGGCCATCATCATCGTCGTGGTTTCCGGACTGAGCATCTTCATCTCGCTCTACAGTTCGCTGCGGGATCGCCGTTACGAGCTGGCGCTCATGCGGGTGATGGGCGCCTCCCCTGCCCGGCTGTTTGTCCTGATCATTATGGAAGGGCTGTTGCTGGCTGTGCTGGGTTATGTTCTGGGCATTGCCCTGAGCCACGGTGGTATGGAAATACTGGCCGAACAGATGAAAGAATCGTATCGCTACACTTTTTCCGGTTGGGTGTTTTTGAAAGAAGAACTCTACTTACTGGCCGGCGCCTTGGGCATTGGTTTCGTAGCCGCTATACTGCCGGCCATTCAGGCCAGCCGGACGGATATTTCGACGACGCTGGCGGAGGGGTAAATGATGTTTGACGTTTGATTTCAAGGCTACCCGTCTAAGTACGACTTTTGCACCGGCAGAAGTCGCTTGGCGGGGGCAAAAGTTCATTGACAGCTTAGGATAACCAAAGGCGTTTTGGGCCCCGGCGGGCTTTAGTCCCATATAGCGAGCAGGCTGAAAGAGCATCAGGCATTAATACACTGTAAATTAAGTTCTGTACCCTTTTCGAAGGCCTTGCTCGTGGTTCGATCATCTTGATCGAACGCGCCGGGAGGCGCAAAACCCAATGAGCAGGATAACGTGCGATCAAGATGATCGCCGCACGAATCCCTGCCGGAATAACGACAAAATTTAATTTAGACTGTAATTAGCTTCAGAGCCTGTCCCGGATTCATTTCGCCGGCTTCGTATGTATTTAACAAAACTGGCCTGCCTGGCTGCTCCTGGCGCCGACGTAGCGCAGGGCTGATACCCGTTAGCTATTGGCATCAGCGCTGTGGGCTTCAGCACCGAAGGTGCAAGTGTCCGGACTACTACTGCTATTTAAGCAAGCTTTACCAGCGTAATAGCCTTGCTCTACGGTTAGGGACAAAGCGCAGCTGCAGGCAGCCTTTTGGCTAAGATTTGGTAAATTGCTCTAATAACGGAGCAGCAATGAAAATACTGACAGGATTTCCCAGTATCGTTAAGAAGTATGCCGCTTTCTATGAGCCATGTTTTAGCCCGGAAGGCTTTGAGCACTTTTAAAAAGCCTTGTCCGGTTTTATTGTTAGTGAAAACAAAACCTTGAAGCCATTAACCGCTTGTTCGTCACCAAGCCACGGAACCAGAGTAGCTTTAACCGTTTTTTCAACCGGCAAAACTTTGATATAGAGCAAATCCATGAGCGGCGCCTGGTACCATGTTGCAGCAAAACGAACATACGCGCTTCAAGCCCCGGTAGAAGCCGGGCGGGGCCCCTACCATTGACAATACTTTGCTGAAGCACTACTACCAATGCTTTGACCAGATTTACAATTTGTACGACTCTACCGACAAGCGTTATTGCTGGGCACATGACTTGGTCACCCCTTCACTACAATGACGAGCAAACGGATTATCCGGTTTATTATCAACTGTGGGATCCGCCGGATTGGGAAGCAGTGGCTCTTTTTCTTGATGGAAAAAGGCTTTACCGTCAATAAAGACAAATGGGACAATAGAACACAAGAGCCTCAGAAATGGCTTAACTATATTAGAACTCGCTATAAGTTAGGCTGTAAAAACATCCTTACCTTACTGAGGTTTATAAAACCAAAATCCACATCGCCGAGGGTTGCTACGCAAATTTTGCCGGCATTACCCCGCTGTGGACTATCCGGTGGTTTTGGATTCGGGTTTTACCTCCGCATACTTTTGTAAGGTTATTGCCCAGGATTTAAAGCGAGATTACATTGGCAACTTGAGAAGCGATCAAAACATCATCCGGTTGGGAATCAAACTATGTCGTTAGGACAGTTCGCAGATCAACTCAAAGCGGAGCATTTTAACCCGGGCACAAAGCCCGTTTTTCAAAAAAGGTAGGCTATACTTATCGAGGCAAAAAGAAGCATTATTATGCCTACTTTGCCAATCACCGCATCCAAAAATTTTGAAAACAAACAAAGGCTGGTTATTGCTTTTTTCCCAAAAGGAACTTACCGGCACTCCATATTTTGTGATCACCAATCGCTTGAATTGGTATCCTAGTGGCATCCTGCGGCTTCGCCGCCAGAGGTGGCCCGTCGAGACGTATCATCAAGAGGGCAAAGCCGAGGGCTTGGACAAGTATGAGGTTCGAAAACTTTGATACCATACAATCCTATATAGCCTTTGTTGTCGTAACCTATTCGATACTACAATGTGCAAGCTACGACGATATACTTTTTGTCCAGTATTCGACAGCGGCTCCAAACGGAGACGGACGGCACGCTGCCTTTTCTCAGAAGGCTGATGCAAGCCGAAGGATTAGTGGCATTGGTTGAATTTGTTTTTTGCAAATGCAAAAGGGAGCTTCCCTTGAACAAACCCTTGAGCCCTTAATCCAATGCTTCACTCATGCTTAGGCGCGAGGCTTAATTCTTTGTCCGCCCTCTGCAGCTGGTTAAAACCTTAGCCAAACCTTACAGATGGGCAGATTCGCTGGGCCACACTCAGGATTACCCACAGCAATAGCTCGTGAGTAAAGCGGATTTGGTTATCCTAAATTGTCAAAGAACTTGAGGGGCCACGCGCCCCAGCGATTGATTTTGTGCCGAAACCTGGAGCGCCTGGCCCAGAAAATGAAATTTCCTGCCGGTGCAAAAGTCGTACTAAGGTTGGACACGGTTAGAAGCAGGTAAGCCCAGGCAGCCTGCCGCGGTTGCGAACAGCGAATACCGAACCGCGAACTCGTCCAACCCTGGAATGGTAGCCATTTCAATAAAAACCGAGTTATGAAAAACATTTTCTTTTCAAGTATCTTCTTCTGTTCCCCCATCCTCCTCCTTGCCCAGCAACCCTTTGGCAAAGAGCCCCTGGCCCACACCTACTCCATCGTCGCCATTGACCCGGAGACGGGCGAAATGGGCGCCGCCGTGCAATCCCATTGGTTCTCGGTCGGCACGCTGGTCATCTGGGGCGAGCCGGGAGTGGGGGTGGTCGCTACCCAGTCCTTCGTCAACCCCGCCTACGGGCCGGAAGGATTGCAGTTGATGGGTATGGGCTTCAACCCGGAGCAGGTTATTAAAATGCTCACGGACAAGGATGAAGGGCAAATGTATCGCCAGGTAGGCATGCTCAACGCAGACGGAGAAGCGGCCTCCTTCACCGGGGAGAGTTGCATCGAAGCCGCCGGCCATTACGTCGGCGACGGCTACGCCGTACAGGCCAACCTGATGGAAAAGGCCACCGTCTGGCCCGCTATGGCCAAAGCGTTTGAAAACTCCAAGGGGCAGCCCCTGGCCGAGCGGTTGGTGCTTGCCCTGGAAGCCGCCCAGGCGGAAGGTGGGGACATCCGCGGCAAACAGTCCGCCGCCCTGATCATCGTCTCCGGCGAGCGCACCAGCCAGGCCTGGGAGGGCCGCCCGGTTAACCTGCGGGTGGATGACCACCCCAACCCGGTTCAGGAGCTGAAGCGCCTGCTGAAAGTACACCGCGCCTACGAGCACATGAACCGCGGCGACCTGGCCGTGGAAGCCGGTGATATAGACAAGGCGCGGGAGGAGTACGGCGCCGCGGAGGCGATGTTCCCGGACAATCTGGAGATGAAGTACTGGCACGCCATCGCTCTGGCCAACGGCGGTGAACTGGAGGCGGCACTGCCGATGTTCAAAGAGATCTTCTTAAAGGACCCCAACTGGAAGGTGCTGACGCCGAGATTGATGAAGAATGGGCTGCTGACGGTGGATGAGGAGGGAGTGGAAAGGATCATGGAGGTGGGGGAGTGAGGGAACCTGGCTTTAGCCGCTGTTGCGGTTATTGCTGAAGGGTATGGGATAAACGTCAATAGGAGCAATAGAGTGGATTGACAATAATAAAGGAGTTGGGGCACATGCAAAAAACAAATTGTTGATACATTTTCATTTATTAAAAAATATTGTTGTATAATCAGCCAAAGTATTTTGCTTTATTGACGACTTTAAGTATCTTTGATGATGATTTTAAAATCAGAATATGACTGTAAAAGAACATATAAAGCATACTGGAGCAACTTTTACCCCTATTGACTTAGCAGAATATTTAGCCAGAAAGCTGATTAATCATATGCCGTTTAAAGAATCGTTAGAAGTTCTTGATCCTGCATGTGGAGAAGGAGAGCTACTCCTCTCAATTAGCAAAGTATTATGTGAACATAAATATGAGTTTTCTTTAACAGGTTATGATTCAAACAATGAGTATCTTTCCATTGCAAAGGAAAGGCTGGTTAGCTCTGGCTCAATGCAATCTAATTTTGTTTTAGGAGATTTTCTTGAAGCAGTTGACTTATCTAAGAATGAATTGCTATTGGATTTCGATAACTCGAAAAAGGCCGATTCTATTAATGGATTCGCAGATTTGATTATTGCTAACCCACCATACGTTCGCACACAAATACTCGGTGCTGAAAAAGCTCAAAAACTTGCAAAGAAATTTAGCTTAAAGGGTAGAGTCGATCTATATTATCCGTTTTTGATTGCAATGACCGAGAGCCTGAAAGAAGATGGAATTCTTGGAGTAATAACTTCAAACCGGTATTTATCAACCAAAGGTGGCGAGAGTATCCGCAAATACCTTGCTGAAAATTATGAGATCATCGAAATAATAGATTTAGGGGACACGAAATTATTCGATGCAGCTGTCTTGCCTGCAATTTTTATTGGAAGGAAACGAAAAGCAAAAGAGTGTAATCCAAAAGAATCAAGGTTTATTAAAATATATGAAGAATTAAATGGATATGAGGGAGGTTTACAACTAGCTAACAGTGTGTTTGACATACTTAACCAAGAAGGATGTGGATACTTTTTAGTTGGAGATAAAAAGTACAAAAAAACGGAAGGGGTCCTTGAGTACAATGAGAAAACTGGGAGTCCTTGGGTAATGTTGTCAAAAAAAGAAACTGATTGGGTTACTACTATTGACAAAAATGCTGCCTGTATGGTAGGAGATTTATTTAAAGTAAGAGTTGGGATTAAGACTACAGCAGACAAGGTTTTTATAAGTGACAAGTGGGAGGATTTAGGAGATAGTAAACCGGAGAACGAATTGCTTAGGGATTTGATTTCTCAGGAGAATATAGGGCTTTGGGGAATTTCTGACAATATTAATTTGCGAGTACTTTATACTCATTACGATAAGGACGGCAAAAAGGAAACGATTGATATTGATAAATATCCGAAAGCTAAAAAATATTTTCTATCTCATGAGAAACAGCTAAAAGGGCGAAAGTATGTAATTAATGCTGGTCGGAATTGGTTTGAAATTTGGGTTTCACAAAAGCCAAATTTGTGGAGTAAACCCAAATTGGTTT
This sequence comes from Lewinellaceae bacterium, assembly GCA_020636095.1. Classification (GTDB taxonomy): domain Bacteria; phylum Bacteroidota; class Bacteroidia; order Chitinophagales; family Saprospiraceae; genus JACJXW01. Next base: position 1,144,208 of record JACJYN010000003.1, on the reverse strand, counting down.
TCCCAGATATAAGCGTAACACCAAGGTTTTATTTCGATACTGAAGGAAAGATAGTAAATGGCAACTGTTACTGGATTGTTGGCAATGATGAGGATGATATTGAAAAGCTACTGCTTATTCAAGGTGTAGCTAATTCAAAGTTGATGACCAGATATCATGATCTAGTATTTAATAACAAACTATATTCGGGGCGAAGAAGATATTTTACTCAATATGTTGAAAGGTACCCTCTTCCAGAAATCAACTCTAAAGAAGGAAAAACTATTATTCAAACCGTAAAAAAATTAAACAAAGAGAACGATAAAGATGCAATTGGGCAACTTGTAGATATACTTGAAATTTCGGTTGCTAAAGTTTTTGGAGTTCCTCCTGTTTTCAATCTGGATTAAACACTGACTTTCCATAGTACTTGTCAAAAAATGTCATGGGTATAGAGCGTTGGCATTTATAGCTTTTATCACTGACGTAAGAAAACACTTCTCCTAGTTTTTCACCCGGAGATAAAATTACGCCTTCAATGATTTCGGTTTCTGAATCAGTTAAAGCTATCAGATATCGTACATCAAAGGTTGTTAGATTTTTTTCTTCAATGACAATTTCTTCATTTTCTGGAGAGAACTTTCCTAAATCAACCGTCGGTGAATCCTGGACTTTTACTTCAAGTAGTTGATTCTTGATATCTGGAAAGCCACCGTAAAGCAATTCGTTTTCATCAACTTTATAACCAAGCAGTTCAAGTGTCATTCGCTCTAAGGATTGCCCTCTGTTTTTGGTTGCAGCAGCATCCAGCTTCTTACCAATTAACTTTTCGGCTACCAACTTTTTCAGCAATGCAATCGAATATAAATCTTTGAGCTCTGGTTCTTCAACCATTCCCCTTTTAGGAGGAATGTAGTCGTGTTTAATATGGTAAGATAATTTCTTGGAATCAGGAAAAGACAATATTTTATCTTTACTGCTATAAATAGCAGCCCTTGCCTTTGAGGATATTAGGAGTTGATGCTTGATTGTTGGTTTACCAAAATTCCCGAATTTTTCCTCAATAAATTCCGGTGTCAAAATAATTATAGAGGCAATCACAGATTTTTCAATATCAATCCGAACAAAGATAAAGCGAACATCATTGCAATGTAGGCTATCACCTGATTCATACTTTACAAGTAACGTATTGCTTGCTGGAATTCTATTCCAAACTTGAAGATTGTAAGACTTCCCTGAGGTGACAATGTATGTGTCGATAAATTCTCTTACTATTCTTGGAACTCCTTTACCTTTTGGTGGTACAATCTCATACTCTGAACTATTTGCAAGTTCAGGTAAATCGTGTTGTCCTAAGGTAGACGCAATCAATTTTCGAACGTTAGAACCATCCGTCCTTGTTTTTCCAGTTAGCGAAAATGGTTCTCCAATCAATGAGGCTAATACTTGGGTCAACTTAGCAGGATCAGTTAAATATTTAGGAGATTTTGGTGGGATTTTAAAATTACTATTCATTCTTCGAAGTTTAGCAAGTCTGAAAGGGAAACATTGAGGGAGTTGGCAATTTTATTGAGGTTGATAACGGAAATGTTTCTTTCACCTCTTTCAACGGAACCGATATATGTTCTATCCAACTCACAAGCAAAAGCCAGCTTTTCTTGGGACAAACCGGATCTCGCTCGTAAATCTCTAATTCGCGACCCTAATTTTCCCAAAAAATCAATCTCTTGACTCGAATAAGGTTTTTTCATTCCAAAAAATTAAGGTGCAAAACTGGCAAAAAGATGTAAATAAGTCTACGGACTATATGTATCATTGTGTTTGATCGAGAGTTCTTCTTTTGCAAAATTGTAAGCTAAGATTCGGATTTTCCGCTATCTTTGGGTACGATCTTATCAAACAAGGAGTTTTATAAATCTCTGCCTAGGGGCGAATGAAATTCATAAAAAAAATGGCAGAATAACAGGAAGGAACAAATAGCACGATGCCTCAATCGAGTGGCAAGGAACAGCGACTGACATTTAAACCTACCCAATTGGCAAAGGTGTCCGTCACTGTTCCAGAGCCCTCACACCACCGTATCCCAACCCTACGGGTGCGGGACAGGCTGTAAGAATCTCGTATACGGCGGTTCACGGAACAACTTACTTTGTTTTCGGAGTTTTGGTTTTGGAAGATGGGCCATATTTTGCTTTGAGGATATATTCCAAAAATGGAATATATCCCCGTTGGCGAAGGCGATCTTCGGTAACCGTTGGGCCCATGCTTTTGCGGGTGATGGCTTTTATTTTCTCTTTTAATCGCTGCTACAATGAGAGGTCTTGTGGTGCGGCTCATATCAGCTCGCCAGGCTAATAAATAGGAGAGAAATCTTTATATTGGGCAGAAGTTAAAAAATCAGAATGATGAAAGTACTAACAGTTAAAGAAGCCGTTGAAAGGGTCAACAGAGGGGGTAATCTGGAAGGAGTTGTGTTGGATGAAAGCACAACCCAACAGGTTAATATACGTGATGCGATGGTATTATCCCGCGGAGGAATAGTTATACCAGAGCAGAACATCTACTATAAAGATGAGGAAATTGAATATGATGAAGATATAGATGAGTTAGTCATAACTAGTGGAGTGGTCGATCTCTCATGGGAAGAAAAAGCTAGAAAAGCAAAAGAATACAACAAAAACAGAAAAGAAAAGAAAGAGGTTATTATAGATTTATCGACTCAGCAACCAGAGATTGACGACTGGATAGCAAAAAATAGAAAGAAGTTAGAAACTGTGCTAAGGCCAATCGTAGTCAATCTATTTAATGCAGAGAAAATTATTAAAGAATAATTCGCCCCACTTTGCGCCACCGTCAAGCCTCTCGTTGGCCGGCCTGCGTTGGCGCTCCCGTTACCCAATCACTCCACCACCACCCGCCCCACCCCACCATACACATTAAAAGCCTGCCCCCGCAGAAAGCCCACCAGGGTCATCCCGTACTCCCCGGCCAGTTCGACGGCCAGGCTGGAGGGCGCCCCCACTGCCGCCAGGATAGGCACCCCCGCCATTACCGACTTCTGCACCAGCTCGAAGCTGAGCCGGCCGCTGAGCAGTATGGCCTGCTCGCGCAGGGGCATTTGCCCCTGGAGCAAAGAAGCGCCCAGCAGCTTATCCAGGGCATTGTGGCGCCCTACGTCTTCCCGCACCATCAGCAGCTCGCCTTCCGGAGTGAAGCTGGCGGCGGCGTGAATGCCGCCGGTGCATTCGAAGATGGCCTGCTGCCGGGATAATTTTTCCGGCAGCGCCTGAAGCGTTGAAGCCTGAATCGTGGGGTAATCGCGCCGGGGAAAATAACAGGATACCGAGCGCACCATATCAATGGAGGCCTTGCCGCATACCCCACAACTGGAGGAAGTATAAAAGTGGCGGTTCAACTTGTCGAAATCGACGGGCAGTTCTTCGGACAATTCCACCAGGAGGATATTTTCGCGGGCTTCCTCCGCCAGGGCATCCCCCACATGGCGCATTGCCTTGATATCGGCTGCCTTGCCGATGATGCCTTCCGTAAAGAGAAAGCCGGCGGCCAGTTCTTCATCCTGCCCGGGGGTGCGCATGGTAACGGCCAGGCTGCGGCTTTGGCGCTGCCCCCTGGCGCCATAGGCAAGCTTGATTTCCAGCGGTTCTTCGCAGGCCAGGGTGTCGGTGCGGGCTTGGGCCTGCCCGTTTTCTATCCGGGCCATTGCTACTTCCCGTGTGCTTTTATGGATTTGTTTTACTATTGCCGCCATGGTTGGGTGTGAGTTTGACAAAATTCAATATAGGGATAACAATTGAGGGGGAGGCAGGTTGCAGGTACACTTTTCAGGCTATTGGCATGAGAAAATTTATAAAAAAGCCGCTCTTCCAATAGGGGGTATCCCTTTCCCCGAGCATCCTATTGGTGAAATCACTGAAAACAACCTACATTTTTCACCCGAGTTTTTTTTGTAAGTTGTGGTTTTGGAAGGGCTTCCCCTCCAAAACCGCAGCTTCATCCAAACACCCGACACATGAAATCCTGGATGATCTCCCTGGAACTCCTGGCGCTGATGCTCCTCGGCGCCTTCGGCTGTAGCAACCCTCTGCACGGTTCCCATGCCGACTGGACGCCCCCCTGTGTATAAGAATGTGTTCGGAATTCGCTGTTCGCCATTCGCAAATCCCTGCAAACCAGGAAGTGTTTTTTTTAGACAGAGAAAATTGACCTATCCCAATTTCACTGAACAACAATCAACCATATTGCCGCAAATAAAACCGCGCCGTTCCGTACAACTCATTCAGGAACTGAGCGATGCGTATACCGTCGAACTCGTTGCCTTCCGTATACTTGATGATATGGGTGGTCAGGGTAGCTTCCGAGGTGCGCCCGGTGAGCCCCAGTGGGTAGTACATAGCTCTCAGCGCTTCTTCGGAAGTGTTCTGCAGTAACAGCCTTTCCAGGGTATGCTGTTCGCCATACCCCAACTTCCAGGCCAGGAACAAGTCGGTGAGCAGTTGTTTTGGCGCCCCATTGGTTTTGAGTAGTTGCAGCGCCAGGGATCGTTGCGCCCGCTCCGGGCTGAAGATCATCAGGCGGAGGTTGCTCAGTTGTTGGGGCGTAGGGTCCAAGGCAAAGGTGTGCCCGAGCTCCCGGCTGAGGAAGCTGGACAGGCTGTAGCGGGAGATCAGGTGCTGGTAACCGGCCGGCGCCTTGGCCTGCATGGAACGCAGCAAGCGCCCCAACACCAGATAGTCCACTTCCTGCTCCGGATTTTCAATGAGTTGCATGCCTAACTTTTCCAGTTGAGGGCGTAAGCGTTCCGGCTCGAAACCCGTTTCTCCCATTAGATAGACCCGCTTTCCTTCGCATGGCCGCGAGATGTCCTGTGCGCCGTAACGTTCTTCCAGCAGTTGTTTGCGAATGGCGTAAGCCACATCAGACATGCCGATGGACAAAGCATCGAGCAGCAAAGTGGCGGGAAACTCACCCAAACGGCGGCCGCCTTCTTCCATCACATCGTATATGGCCAGCCGCAGCCGCCCCGGCACTTCCCGGGAACGGCAAAGCTTGAGGAAGCGCATCAGTTTGCGCCGGGCGTCGGCATCGCCAGGCCCTTTAAGGCTTTCCAGTGCCGACAGGAAAAACAAAGGCTTCGGCAAGTCCGGCATAGGGTTGCCGTCGAGCCATAGCCTTTGGAGTTGGTATAGTTGCCTGAAGCCTTCCGGCAATCCGCTGAGTTGATTTTTTTCCGCGTTGAGCACCTGTAGGTTGTCCAGGTTTTGAATGCTGGGAGGTAGCTCTGCAAACTGATTATTACGGATAGAGAGCCACTTGATCCGGGAGGGCAGTGGGGGAAGGCTGTCGAGGCGGTTGCCATCAAGATACAGATGGGATAAAGCGTCGAGGTTGGCCATAGAAACAGGCAGTTCCGACAACTGATTATGGCTGAGGGTGAGCGTTTCCAGCCGCCGGCACAATCCGATATTTTCGGGCAGTTCGGTGATTTTGTTTTTTTCCAGGGACAAGTTGCTCAGCCATGGCAGGCGGCTTATTGCTACCGGAAAAGCGGCGATCTTGTTCTTGCTCAGCAGCAGGCGGCGCAGCACCAGCAATTCGGCTATGCTTTCCGGGATCGTCTCCAGGAGGTTGCTGCCGAGGTTGAGTTCGGTGAGCATCCGGAGCTGGCCGATGGCCGCAGGCAGGGTGCGGAGCCGGTTGTGGCTGAGGTCGAGGAGGTCGAGCGAGGTGAGTTGGAACAGGGCTTTGGGTAGCCGCCCGATACGATTATGAGCAGCGTGCAACTGGCGAAGTTTGGCCAATTCGCCCAACTGGGGCGGAAGGCGTTTGATCTGGTTCTGTTGAATATCCAGATGGGTTAGCTGAGTGAGTTGCCCGATCTCCGGCGGGAGTGCTTCCAGGGCATTGCCGGCCAGACGCAGGCGTTGGAGGTTTTGCAGGCGGCCAATAGCCGGCGGGAGTGATTTGATCTGGTTATTGCTGAGATTGAGTTCGGTAAGCTGGCGCAGCTCAAAAAACCGCGGTGGGAGCTCGGTGAGCTGATTAAAGCTCAGAGACAGGCTACGCAGGTTCTTCAGCTGCCCAATCTGACGGGGCATCTCCCCGATCCTATTGACGCTCACTTCCAGCTTCCACAGCCGGGGCATACCGAAGACAACCGGCGGCAGATGGTCCAGCCGGCAATTGTGCAGAGACAGTTCCGTCACCTCTTCCCGGTGTTTCAGCGCTGTTTCCAGGTTGTAAGCCTTCATGCCTCTTCTTCGATCTTGATGCCCATCTGTTTCATTAATAAAGTTGCGTTAAAACTCTGGCTGACCCCCTTTTTCAGTTTGTAATCAAAATACAGCTTTCCATCCTTTATTTCCACTTCGATGCGCAGGTTTTCGACGGCGCCATTGGCGGAGGCTTCCAGTTGCCCCAGTTCGAGGTCGTGGGTGGCGATGATGCCCGAGCCGCGGCTGCGGATCAGTTGTTTGATCAAGGCTTTGGAACCCGTATGGCGGTCGTTGGAGTTGGTGCCTTTGAGGATTTCATCCAGCAGGAAAAAGGCCTGCGGCTCGGGCGGCCGTTTGTCGGCGCCGGCTTCCACCGCCTCGATAATGAGCTTGAGGCGCTTGAGTTCCGCGTAGAAGGAAGAGGTGCTCTCGTGCAGGGCGTCCTGGGTACGCATGCTGGTGTACACCTGCAGAGGCGGCAGGGCCAGGCGGCGGGCGCAGGCGGGCGCTCCCGCCATAGCCAGCACGACGTTGAGGCCTACGGTGCGCAGGAAGGTGCTCTTACCCGCCATATTGGAGCCGGTCACCAGCTTGATGTGCCCGTCGGTGGGCACGGTGATGTCGTTGCTCACCCGCTTGTCGGGCCGGATGAGGGGGTGCCCCAGAGCTTCTCCCTCCATTCTGGCTTCGTTGTGGATGATGGGGAAGGCCCATTCGGGATTGTTATAATACAGGTTCCCCATACTGCTCAACGCCTCGAATTCGGCGATGGCCTCAAACCACTGGGGGAGTTGCGCTTTGAGCTGGCCTTTCCAGCGCTCCAGGCGGAATACCCATTGCAGGTCCCACAAGCCCCCCAGGTTGAGGAAGATGGCGAAGAAATTGTAGCGCACGTTAAGCTGCCCGATGATGTAGGACAGGCGGTGGATGGCGTCGGAAGCCAGCTTGCCCTCCGGCAGTTCCAGCAACCGGTGCAGCCCCTGAAGGCGGGGCGCTTCGAAGGTTTCTCCCTCGATATGGCGGAGCAGGAGCGCATAGTGAGCCAGTGTCTTTTCCGCATAAGTGGTCTGTATATGAGCCTTATCCACCTGCTCTTTCGTCTGCCGGAGTATCCAGGCGGGGGGCAGCAGGAATAGAATGGCCACATACCAGGGGAGGTACAGGAAATACAATACCAGCCCCGTCACCGCCCAAAAGGGCGACAGATACAGCGCCGCCACCAGCCAGCGCCGGTTGCTGACGAAGGGCGGTTCTTCCAGCCAGTGCTTCAGCAATTGGATGTGGCCCAGGCTGTCTTCGGTTTCCATGCTGAAAGCCTGGAAATGCTGCCGCCAGTCGAGCCGCTCCCTCAGCTCGGCGATAGCCGGCTGCCGCTGCTCTATGGTGGCGGTATCGGCCGGCGCCCGAAGGTAATCAGCCAGGCGTTGCCGGCCCAGGGCCGTTCCGGCTCGGTTGAGGTACTGGAAAAAGGAATACGCGCCAAACAGGTCGAGGTCGAGGGAATAAGGATGCTCTGCCTCGGTAAATTCCTCGCCGTTTTGGAAAGCAGCATACTCGTGATCCAGCACCCCTGCCTCCATCCGGTTGACGGCCGCCAGGCGATGGTGGTGTTGCTCCTGCTGCTGTATGCCCTGATGCCAGAGGATGAAGCGGTAAAAGGCGTAGAGGAAGGCCAGGGTGAAAACGGCGCCGGCCAGCGCGTGCACGCCCGTCCAGAGATAGATGGCCAGCCCCACAGCGGCGACGAACAGCAGCAGCCGCACCAGTGCGTATTGGTTGTACTTCTTTTTGAGCGCTTCGGCCGTTGTTTCAAAGGCTTCGGCGCGTTCGAGGTATAGTTGTTTCATGTTGTCGGGTACGATTAGGGCGGGAAAATAAGAAGATCAAGCGTGTTCGTCAGTATAGAATTTTATAGAAGGCACTCAATATTTTATTTAAGCTTGGAAGGGATTTCTTTTTTCAGTTTTTGCACTAAAACTTCTTCTTCCTTTATTGAAGCTTCGATTTCTCCCTTATAGGTATAATAATAAGCCAGGGCAGTGTAGATATCTGCTAATGAAAGGCCATAATCGGATGCAATTTCCTCAGCACTATGGCCTAAAAGCTCGTGCCGAATGGCAATAGCCTTTACGGTGATGCGGGTATCAGCAATTCTGGCTTTACCGCTTGTGATGTTTTCATCAACCACGATCCTGCTATCGAGTGTATTTACCATAACTATAAAATTGATCTTCAATATACAAATAATAATCTTGCCAATGAAGTTTGCCATCACCTTTGAGTAAAGCCACTTTATCTGGACCACGGCTTTCGCGCGGTAAGCTGTTTAATTACCTTTTTGATCATCTTTTTCTGTTTTTTATCTTTGACCTTTTTGGGGGTTCCTTCTTATTGAAGGACACTACTGGCACACCGTTGGCCGAAGCCTCCATGCATCTCCATGCACTGTTGTCCGAAGCCTCCAGACTTCGGACATACCAGCCCGCCGAACGCGGTTGACAACAAAAAAACTTCCTGCGAAAATTCGCTAAAATCTCTTAATTTAGCGCACTTATGAGCGTAAAAACACAGAACGAGCGAATACTTTTCGGCCTGAAAGTGAAGCAGTTGCGGCAGACACAGGGCCTTTCCTTTGCCGACCTCAGCAAAGCTTCCCATCTGTCGGTTTCCTATCTGAACGAGATCGAAAAGGGCAAAAAATACCCGAAGGAAGATAAATTGAAGGCGCTGGCCGAGGCCCTCGGCGTTGGCCATGAACAACTGGCCTCCACCGACTTGAGCAAAAGCCTCGCTCCGGTGGGCGAGCTGCTGCAATCCAACTTCCTCAACGAACTGCCGCTGGACCTGTTCGGCATCGAGCTGTCCAAAGTGGTGGAGATCATTGCCAACGCCCCGGTGCGGGTAGGCGCCTTTATTTCCACCCTGCTGGAGTTGTCGAGAAACTACGCACTTAAAGAGGAGAACTTCTACTTCGGCGCCCTGCGCGCTTACCTGGAGCTGCACAACAACTACTTCGAAGACCTGGAAGAGGCCGTAGAAAATTTCATCCGGCAGTACGGTATTGCTCCCGGCAGGCCCATCAACGGAGGCCGGTTAAAGCAGATACTGGAAGAGCATTTCGGCTACGAGATTGTAGAAGACGGGCTGGACGAGTACCCCGAGCTGCTGAAACTGCGATCGGTTTACCTGCCCGGGAATAAGCGCCTGTTGCTCAACAGCAAGCTCACCCCCAACCAGCGCGCCTTCCAGTTTGGTAAGGAGCTGGGCTTCAATTTTCTGGACATTCAGGAGCGGGCCAACACTTCCAGCCTGCTGCGCGGCCGTGCTTTCGAAGAGGTGATCAACCACAGCAAAGCCATCTATTTTTCTGTGGCGCTGCACATTCCCCGGGCCCCATTCATTCAGGACGTCCGGGCCTTTTTCGAAAAGGATCGTTGGGATGGGGAAGCTTTCCTAAGTATCATGAAGCAATACGACGCCACCCCGGAGATGTTCTACCACCGGCTGACCAACATCCTGCCCCGGTTTTTCGGCATGAACAAGCTGTTCTTTCTGCGTTTCATCCACGACCCGGCGCAGGATACTTTCGAGATCGACAAGGAACTACACCTCAGCCGCCGCCACCATCCGCACGGCAACGGGCTTTTTGAACACTATTGCCGCCGCTGGGTGTCTCTTTCTCTGCTGAAAGACCTGCACCAGATGCAACAGGAAGGCAAGTACGTCGACACCTTCGTGCGCGCCCAGCGCTCGCGCTATATAGGAACCGAAGACGAGTACCTGTGCCTGACCATCGCCCGGCCGGCCTACCCCCTGCCCAACCGCAACGTAAGCGTCACCATTGGCCTGCTCATGAACGATGAAATGCGCCAAAAAATCGCCTTTTATGAGGACCCGGCGATTCAATTCCGGGAAGTGAACAAAACCTGCGAGCGCTGTCCGGTGACGGATTGCAAAGAGCGGGCCGCTCCACCTACGGTTATCGATAAACGCGATGAGTGGAAACGCATACAAGCGCGGCTGGCGGAATTGAACCGGTAGGTTGGGTGGACGATGTAGGGTGTACGGTGTACGGGTTGGGACGGGGGTTTGTGGGTGGACGGTGTACGGTGTACGGTGTACGGGTTGGGATGGGGTTTGTGGGTGGACGATGTACGGTGTACGGGGTGGGATGGGTTTTTTGGGTGGACGGTGGACGGGTGGGACGGGAGTTAGCGCAAATTTTCCTAAATTCGTAGGCTTAGACTTTCCAGATTTCGAAAATCTGGAAAGTCTCTTTTAAAGAAATAAAACCATTTTACCCGATATGAAACGAATGATATTGATCGCCCTGGCCATCACCATCATGGGAGGCATGGGCTTTGCACAGCAGGACATCACCCTGGAAGCCATCTGGAAGAACTATGAATTTATACCCCGCTCCGTGCCGGGTTTCAATTTCCTGAAAGACGGCAAGCATTACACCCGGTTGGAAGACAATAAGATTCAGCAGTACGACTTCATTACCGACGCACTGACCACCACTATTTTTGATCCGGCCACCATCGAAGACGGGGCCGGCTTTAGCGGCGAAGTGGATGGATACTCTTTCAGCAAGGACGAAACGAAAATCCTGATTGAGACCGGGACAGAACCCATTTACCGCCGTTCTTCCCGAGCCAATTTCTACGTATACGACCGTGGCAAACAGAGCTTAACCCCGGTATATTCCGGAGGCAAGCAGATGTACGCCACTTTCAACCCGCAGGCCGATAAGGTGGCATTTGTGCATGACAACAACCTCTACATCAAAGACCTGGCCTCCGGCGTTTCGAGCCAGATCACCAAGGATGGTGAGTACAATAAGATCATCTATGGTGCTACCGACTGGGTGTACGAGGAAGAACTCTCCTTCGCCAAAGCCTTTTTCTGGTCGCCTGATGGACAAAACGTTGCCTTTTATCGCTTTGATGAAAGCAAGGTGAAGGAGTTTACAATGACGAACTACTACGATGAGCTCTATCCGGAGTACGTTACCTTCAAATACCCCAAAGTGGGAGAAGCCAACTCGGAGGTGCATATTTATGTGCACAGCCTGCGCAACGGCAAAACGGTGAGGATCGACCTGGGCAATGAAAAGGATATTTACATTCCCCGCGTCAAGTGGGCGAGTGCGGAGCAACTCTGTGTTTACCGCCTCAACCGCCACCAAAACGAACTGGAGTTGCTGCTGGCTGATCCGTTCACCGGTGAAACCCAGCGGTTGCTGTATGAAAAAAACAAATACTATATCTCTGAGGAGCTCTACGATGATATTGTTTTTCTGGAAGACGGCAAGCAGTTCATCTGGGCCAGTGAGAAGGACGGCTGGAAGCACCTCTACCTCTACGATATGAAAGGCCGCGAAATACGACAACTGACTAAGGGGAAATGGGAAGTAGACGCCTTCTACGGAGTAGATGAAAAAAACAACCGCCTGTATTATCAGGCCGCTGAAAAATCACCGTTGGAGCGGCAGGTGTACAGCATCGGCCTGGATGGCAAGGATAAGCAGGTGCTGGCCGGCGCGGCCGGCTGGAATTCGGCCCAGTTCAGCAGTACCTACGATTACTACGTAGTGACCCATTCTACCGCTAACAGCCCGGCTACCTATACCGTATATGACCGCAAAGGCAAGCCCCTGCGGGTGATCGAGGAAAACCTGAAGATGAAGGAGCAACTGCAAACTTATGGGGTACAACCCATAGAGTTCTTCAGCTTCAAGACCAGCGAAGGCGTAGAATTGAACGGCTGGATGATCAAGCCCAAGGGTTTTATGGAAAACCGACAGTACCCGGTATTTATGACCCAATACGGTGGCCCTGGCAGCCAGGAAGTTATCGACAGCTGGATGGGCTTCGATTACTGGTGGTATCAGATGCTGGCCCAGCAGGGCTACCTGGTAGCCTGTGTCGACAACCGGGGCACCGGTGGGCGCGGGGAGGAGTTTAAAAAAATGACCTATATGCAGCTGGGCCATTATGAAACCATCGACCAGATTGAAGCCGCCCGGTATCTGAGCCGGCTCAGATACACGGACCCCTCCCGGATCGGCATCTTTGGCTGGAGCTACGGCGGCTATATGTCCTCCCTCTGCATCCTCAAGGGCAACGACGTGTTCAAAGCCGCCATCGCCGTCGCCCCGGTCACCAACTGGAAGTGGTACGACACCATCTACACGGAACGCTTCATGCGTTCCTACCAGGAAAATGAAGACGGCTACCGCGACAACTCCCCGGTTTATTTCGCTGACCGCCTGAAGGGCAACTACCTGCTCATCCACGGTATGGGGGATGATAATGTCCATTTTCAGAACACGGCCGAAATGGTCAATGCACTCGTCGCCGCCAACAAGCAGTTTGAAACGTATTTCTACCCCAACCGCAATCACGGCATCTACGGGGGCAACACCCGCTTGCACCTGTACACCAAAATGACCGAGTTCCTCAATGAGCAACTCAAGAAAGGGGGAAAGGAAAACCAGCCGCCAAAGAATAAGACCATGAAAGCGGATACGCCGGAGAAGCTGCTCCGGGAAAGGGCGCCGGTGAAGGAGTGAGGGGGAAGTGGGCCTCCTACGCTGAAGCTTCGGCGGCTGAAAGAAGTCGGAAGGGGGAAACGGGAAGCCGAACAGCGAATACCGAACATCGAAAGGCGAACAGCGCGAACAGCGAACACGAGGACAACGTCAAAAAAAACCACCACATACAAGTAATTAAAAACCATGCTGATCACAACCACTGACTTCATTCCTGGCCGCGAGATCGTCGAGGTGCTTGACATTGCCCGGGGCAGCACCGTACGGGCCCGCAACCTTGGCCGCGACATTTTCGCCGGCCTCAAAAACCTGGTGGGCGGAGAGATTGAGGAATATACCCGCCTCATGGCCGACTCGCGTGAGCAGGCCATCGACCGGATGATTGCCGATGGGGAAGAAATCGGCGCTGATGCCATTATCAACGTCCGCTTTACTACCGCGGCGGTGATGCAGGGGGCTTCAGAGATCCTGGCTTATGGTACGGCGGTGCGGCTAAAATGAGGCGGGAACAGGATTGCCGGCTTGTATCGAACTTATCCTTTTGAGTAAGGGTTTGGAATAAGGTGTGTAAGCGTTGATCGTTGTCAGTTGTTCGTTGCGGAATCAACCAACAACGAAAGCGTCACAGCACCGAACCTTTGAGGTTTTGGAAACCTCATAGGTTTCAGCAGAACTACAACATAGAAACCATGGCCATTAAGAAGAAAAACGAATACAAAGTAGAGATCGTCAACCGAAGGGCTGACTTTGAATATAGCTTCATTGACACCTTTGAAGCGGGCATCGTATTGACCGGCACCGAGATCAAATCCATCCGCAAGGGCAATGCCAACCTACGCGACGCCTATTGTTTCTTCAAGAAAGAGGAGCTCTACATCAAGAGCCTCTTTATTGCCGAGTACAGCTTCGCCCATCAGTTTAATCACGAGACCCGCCGTACCCGGAAGCTGCTCTTGCGGCGCGGCCAGCTACGCAAACTCGAAAAGCAGGTAAAAGAGCGCAGCTATACTATTATTCCGGTACGGCTTTATATTACCGATCGCGGTTTTGCCAAAATAGAAATTGCTCTGGCCCAGGGTAAAAAAGTACACGACAAACGGCAGTCGATAAAAGAACGCGATGTCAAACGGGAGCTCTCCCGGATGAAGAAGATGTATTAGCGGTGTTCGGGATTCGCAGTTCGGAATTCGGTTAAACGGCGAACCGCGAATGCCGAATACCGAATTGCGAATCCCAAATCAGCGTTCCTCCCACCTACAACTTCGCCTTGATCCGCTGGTACTCCGCATCATAACTTTTATTGCCGCGGCAGTTCAGTTCCTTCGCTTTCGCATCGATATTTTCCACGCGGTTGCCCGGGTTGGGGTGGGTGCTCAGAAACTCGGGCGGCGTAGGCTGCCCTTCCATTTTGCGGAAGAAGCCGGCCGCTCCATTGGCGTGGTAATCCGTACCGCAGAGGTAGATAACCGAATAGGTATCGGCTTCCGTTTCATGAGAGCGGCTAAACTTCAGGCTGATCAGCCCCAGGGCAATCTGCTCGAGCATACCCGGCTCGGCGCTACCCGTAGCGATAGACGTCAGCGCTGACAAGCCGTAGATCTTCGTCATCTGCTGTGTTGAGTGCCGCTGGGCGGCGTGGGCGATCTCATGGCCCATTACGCCCGCCAACTCGTCTTCCGAATCCAGAAACTTGATCAGCCCGGTGTACACATAGATGTGCCCGCCCGGCGTACAGAAAGCGTTCAGCGTCTCATCGTCCTTAATGATCTTCACTTCCCAGGTAAATTGATCCTTGAAAGCTACATTGCCGGTGTTGAGGATTTTATCCCTTATTTTTCGGATGTAAGCATAAGCCTCTTCGTTTCCTCTTTCCGGCAGCACCGGGAATTGGGCGGGGTCGTCTGCAATTTGCTGGGCGACCTGTAGCCCCAACTCGATATCCTGTTCGGGCGTAAAGAGGTTGAATCCTCCTCCCGGTTTGCTGGTAGTGCTGCAGCCGGAGAAGGACAGCGAAATGGACAGCACGACGGCGATAATGGGCAGTTTTTTCAAAGTCATAAGTTTATTTTTTAAGACGGTGGTTTCTGTGCAGGTAACGTATAGCGGCCACCAATTGGTATATCACCACTACCGGGCCGCCCCGAATTTCCAAAAATATTAACTATTTGGTTAAGGGGTTGAAAAAATACATTGGAAATATTCAGGAGGGAGAAGCGATGTGGTATATCTCATGGTTCTGACTCTTGTCTTATGCCTCACCTACCCCCCCCCGCAAAAAAGCCACCGTCTTCACCATATCCTCATGCAGCACCCGGTCCTCCTCCAGCACCGGCACTATCTGCCGGTACTGCTCCAGCCGCCGCTCGATGGCAGGCGACGACTGCGACGGCCGCCGGAACTCCATAGCCTGCGCCGCCGTCATCCACTCGATGGTCAGGATGCGCTCCAGGTTTTGCACTACCCGGTAGCACTTGGTGGCAGCGTTGGCCGCCATGCTGACGTGGTCTTCCTGTCCGTTGCTGCTCACGATGCTGTCTACCGAAGCGGGGGTACACAGTTGCTTGTTCTGGCTGGCGATGGAAGCGGCGGTGTACTGCGGGATCATCAGGCCCGAATTGAGCCCGGCGTGAGCGGTCAGGAAGCTGGGCAGGCCGCGGGCGCCGGAGATGAGCTGGTAGGTGCGCCGTTCCGAGATGCTGCCCAGCTCAGCCAGGGCGATGGATTTGGCACCTTGTCCAAAATAGCCGTAATTTCGGCGCAGCAATATTGCTTCATAAGGAAGTTTGTTCGTTTTTTATGTTTCGCAGCACAAAATGACGCTTCCTTATGTATTTTTTTGTAACCCCTAACTTTTTTAGTAGGTAGAGTAATTTACGCCTCCCTCTTCTGATATAAGGCAAAAAAACTGGAAGTCGTATTTGTATTTTTATTATATTGCAACAACAAAACAAAACGCGCCAACTTACAAAAAACTTTCCTTCGATTTTTTCACCACATAAATATTCTATCTTATGCGCTCAAAAACCGATTTATATCGTCAAAAAGGAGTAAACTTCTTTTTCTCCTGGTGTCTGGTTTTGATCTCTACAAGTATTTTTGCCCAGTCCCCCCCCCCCGAGGAATGCGGCATGAGTGATGTAAGCCGACAAGAAGTCCTGGCATTTCTTCAGCAACTGGAAGGCCTCGAACCTGCGGCCGGCTTGAGTCAAAGTTACAGCCTGCCTGTTCATCTTACGATCATTAATGACAACAATGGCCAGTCGCCTTCGCCTTTTGTAGATATCATTCCTACAATGGTAGATATCCTTAATGAGATGAATGGCTTTTTTACCAACGGCATGCAGTTTTTCCTGTGCGGCGTTTCCGAGGTCGATAATTCGGCATATTATAATATGAGCTTAAGCAATGCGTCAACTTTTACAGCCCAATATAATCAGCCGGACGTGATCAACCTTTATCTGGTAAGGACATTAAGTGTTTCTACAGGAGGCGCGATCCTTGGGGCAGGCTCTTTCCCCTGGAGCGGCTGGCAAGGAGTTATTATTCACGCTTCAGGTTTTGAACCTCGAAATGTAAGCCATGAACTCGGCCACTATTTTGGGTTGCTTCATACTCATCAACAGCACATTCAGTTATTGAGCAATGGTTCTTGGAATGCAACTGTATTGCCAGACCAATGTTTATGTTGTGACTGCATGGATGGAGATGATTTTAATGATGATTGTTATGATTGTGGGCAAATGTGTGATTGCAATTGCACCAATTCCGGCGACTTCTTCTGTGATACCCCTCAAGACCCAAGCGATCAATATTGCAATTGTGGTACTTTTCCATGCGTAGTAAACATCACCCTGCCTAATCCCAGTGATCCCGATAATCCCATTCACTTTATGGAAACCTACTATCCTGATTACAGCAATCTCATGTCCTACTATGGTGGCTGCCGAAATAAATTCTCAGAGGAACAGCTTAACAGAATGAAGGAAACCTTGATGGAACATCCAACCAGAACCCATCTGATTGATGAGGATATGCCATCCTGCGATGTCTTTCTGGCCAATCGAGGGAAAGTTCAAATAGTTCAATTGGGAGATAACGGAGGTATCGAACTCGTACCCTTTAGATATAATAAAGTAGAGATTGATGAGGCGGGAGGCGCCGGCTTTTGCGAAAAGACTACAGGTATTGATGGTTTTTATAATATACAGGATTGCGGGCTACAGGTTGCAGATGCGGATATCGAGGTTTCTCCTCAGAAAGATGGGACTTTCCCGTTGGAATTGTTTTCCACATATCAGGTTTCAACCGGAGATTTAGTTGCTATCGGTCAGCACATATTAGGTATACAATCCTTACCGAATTCTTATGCAAAAATTGCAGCTGACGTCAATAATTCCGGCAGCATTACTACTTTGGATCAAATTTTTATTCGAAGGTTGATCTTGGGGATCGATAATGGATTTGCTTCGGTTCCTTCCTGGCGCTTCGTTCCGGATTATGCCTTAACTTTTCCTTCTTTCCATGCTGATTTCGATGACGATCCTTTTTCCGCAGAATGGATAAGAGCAGACGGAAGCGAATACCACTATCAGGAGGAACAAAACTATAAGAGCTACCTAGACCTCCTTGACCTTAACTTGCTCAACCCCGATATTACGCAGGAGCCGACCTGGAGTTTTCGGGGCGTTAAAATGGGAAATGCTAACCTTTCCAGCCCGGATAACCCATTGCTTCCCGGAAACCATCAAATCATCACCGATGAACACGAAGCCATTCAGGAAGGAGATGAATTTACCATTACGGTAAGCGCGGGCGGCAATAATAAAGAAGTTGTGGGATATCAATTCAGCCTTTTGTTTGATCCCGAAGTGATGGAAATAACTGGTTTTGAACCAGGCAACTTGAATTCCTTCACACTGGATAATTTCGCGGTTTCCGAAGAAGCGGGGGCTGGCATTTTAAAGACTTTATGGTTTAGTCAATTGGAGGAAGAATTTTCGTTCAAATTGCAAGAAAAGCCGGTTGTGCTATTTAAGATCGTTGCCAGGGCCAGGGTTCCGATCACCAACCTGGAGCCGGAACTAGAATTAGCTGAAGATGCAATGGCGCCTGAATTTTACGGCGCTGAAGGAAAGCTGGAAGATGCCACTCTGATACTTGATCCTGTTGAAATAGACCCTCAAAAGCACAGGTTGCTGGGAGTATATCCTAATCCGGCGAGCGGCCAGCTTTCATTTACCATACAATCAACAGAAGAGGAGCCAATTGCTATAACGTTATTTGACCAGGGGGGTAACGATATAGTTTTGGAAGAAACTACAGTTGAAGGGGTTCAAACGTTCCAATTTCAAACTCTGGAGGGGTTGCAGGATGGCGTGGTATTTTATCTCATCGAGTCGGAGGAGGCCTTACATTCCGGTTATGTGATCAAATATTGAAGAACGATTAATTGAACCACTTCGCCGGCCAGGGCTTTGCCTGTTGGCAAGCCCTGGCGGCTAAATCCATAATCCCATGAAAAAAGCAACGCTACTCGTTCTCCATATTCTTTTTACTTCGCTAATCTCCTATTCCCAGGCAGGCTTGCCCACACAGGAGGACGGGGCCCTTTGGCGAGTTACAGCCTTCACGAATGCCGGGCAATTCCGTTCTTTTTTTCGTTTGGAGGCCGACACCCTGCTTTGCGGGCAGCCCTGGTCGCCGGTATTGGGTTTTCGGGCATGGGAGGGTACAACGTACCGCCTGGGTTATTACCGAAACGAAGGCCCGAGGGTGTATTTCAGAAAGGCGCCCGATTGCAGTGCCCCGGAGTATCTGGTGTACGATTTTTCCCTGGAGGCCGGGCAGTCGATGTCCTCTGTATTTCAGTTGTATGAAGATCAGCCGGGCATAGACATCCAGTTTACCGTATCTTCTGTAGATACAACCTTGTTGTTCGGCACCCCCAGCCGGAGGCTGTTTATCAATTATTCTTTTGAAGTGGATGGGGTCAATTACGGTTATTTCACGATATGGTATGAAGGCATGGGCGACTGGCAGCATCCCTTTTATCCCGTCGCCTGTATTGACCCTTTTTACTGCCAGGAAGAAAGCTATCAGCTATCCTGTTTTTCCAGAGGAGGAGAGCTATTATATGATTTCGGCGGCAATTGCGGGGCCGCCTTCGATCCTGATCTCACCCGCATTTATGTGGACGTCAATGTGGAGGGCGGCAACCAAAGCGGCAAAGATTGGCCCAACGCCTTGCCCAGCCTACAGGAAGGCTTGTTCCTGGCCGATCCGGGCGACACCATCTGGGTGGCGCAGGGAGCGTACCGGCCCACTGCTGGATTTCAGCGCAGCATCTCTTTTCAGTTGAAACAGGGCGTGGCCATTTACGGCGGCTTCCATGGCACGGAAACCGTGCTGGAACAGCGCAACCCACTGGCCTATCCTACCCTACTGAGCGGCAATATAGGAGCGCCTGCTGACAGCACAGACAACAGCGATCACGTAGTACAGGCTATTGGGGTAGACAGTACAACGGTGCTCGACGGCTTCACCATCACCGGCGGATATGCCGTCTATCCCGGCAACATTGTCAAGAGCAATAATCACGGCGGTGGCTTGTATGTGGCCGGCAATGCGGTTCGCCCCTATTCAACTCCGCGGATAATAGCTTGTACTTTTGCCGGCAATACCGCCAGGCTGGGCGGAGGCGTATATTGCAAGATAACGGATACTCAGGCGGGGTTGCCCATCCTCCGGCAATGTGTCTTCGAGAATAACTTCGGCGCTTTCAACGGAGGGGCGCTCTATCTCGACGGGGCCGCCATGCCGGAGGCCCACCTGTTGCTGAAACAGGACACCTTCCGGAATAACCGGGCCTGGAGCTACGGCGGCGCCATTCACGCCCAAAACCTGCGCAGCTTATCTCTGTACGGTTGTTCTATTGAAAATAATGAGGCCATAGAGGGTGGCGGCGTGTTTTTCAACAGCTTTCTGCCGGGCGGCAGGGTGGTGGCGCAGGGCTGCAATTTCTCAGGCAACCGGGCTAACTCAGGAGGAGGATTTAATTTTATTTACGCTTCTACCGACTGGGGAAATGACAAGATTTATCATTTTACTTTCCGGGATTGTCGCTTTGAACGTAATTCTTCTATGGCTACCGGGGGGGGGGGGATGTTTTTTGATAACTATGGAAACTATAATATTCTGGAAATAATAAATCTAACGTTCATTGAAAACTATTCAATAAGCAGGGGGGCGAGCCTATTGAATAATTTCACTTACGGGTCTTCCGGAAAACTCCTGGCTAAAAACTGTTTTTTCTTTGAAAACGCATCCTATACGGGGGCATTCGGCGGGATCAGCATCGAAGGCAGCCTGCTCGACGGCGAAGACGACAAAAAAGATGTTTCGGTGCAGGTCCTGAATTCGGTATTTGCTAAAAACACGGGGGCTTTGTCGCTGGCTACCGGCAACTACGGGCGCTTTCGCAGCCAGGTCAAAAACTGCACCTTCTTCAACAACGGCCTGTATTCCATCCTGAAGAACTGGGGCCCCGCCCACGACAGCACCAACTGGTTCAATTTTATGGAGATCTCCAACTGCGTGTTCTGGGAGCCGGAAACGATATTGCCGGGCATGGAGGGCATCCTGTACAACGGCAATCCCAACAACCTTTCTCTTCACGACTATACGATATTCAACAGCAGTTTCAATGCGCCGCCCTGTAGCGTTATCGGCGGCGGCCTGGCCTGTGGAGAAGGCATCCTCTTCAATACCTATCCCGTTTTTGCCGACACCCTGGCCCTTGATTTCCGCCCTTCGGCCTGTTCTCCGGTATTGAACGCCGGGGTTAACGAAGGGCTGGACACACTAGGCCTCATTTTAGATTTTGACGGCAACAGCCGGATACTGGAGGGCACAGTTGACCTGGGGGCCTACGAGCGCGCCCACTTCGCCGGCAGCCTGGATTCCACCGCCGGCCCTTCCTGCCCGGACGCCACCGACGGGGCCGCCTTCTTCCAACTCAACGGAGACGAGCCGTATCACTACCAATGGGACAGTGGGGAAGAGGCCGGAGAAGGGCATACAGGGCTGTCTCCGGGTACGTATAATTTCACAGTTACCGACATCAACGGCTGCACCGATACGCTTTCCCTGGTGGTTGACGCGCCCGAGGCTATAACGGTAGAAGCCTCCGTCACCGCTGCGACAACTACTATGAATGGGTCGATCGGCATAGTAAACATATCTGGTGGAAGCCCTCCCTACACTTTCCTGTGGAGTACAGGAGATACCACGGCTTCTCTTCCAGATATTCCCGCCGGCGAATACGAGTTATCGGCCACTGACGCCAACGGATGCACGGAGATGTTTTCCTGGCAGGTAGATATGGCGAATGCTACCGGCGAAGAGGCCGCTGCGGCCGCCCTGGAAATTTTCCCCAATCCCGTCCCGGCGGGGCAGGAAGTACACATCCGGGTTCCAGCTTCGGGGCGGCTTCCGGTAGTAGTGCATTTGTTTACAGCTGAGGGGCGGAAGGTTCGGGAAATGTGGTTGGAAGAGAGAGCGGGTAGTTTTACCCTTCCAGGAAAAGGCGTTTTCTTTTTGACGGTAGAAGGCCAGGAGAGAGAATGGTGGAAGACGAGAAAGTTAGTTGGGTTTTAGGTTTGTAAGTAATCCTTAAAAAATAACTTCACGCCCGTCTGATTCAGCCAGGTAAAATCCGTAGTTGTAGTGAAGTGAATCAGCCAGATAGTACACTCGCAAGGTTAGGCTGATAAACGAACTACAACTACGGATCTCAAACAGTCAAGTTACTTTTTAATCACTACTAAAGGAGCTAGACTTTGGACGGTCCAACGGTGAAGGCGGACACGAGCGAAGCGACTGACGGAGTAAATCGGAAGGCGGAAAATTAGCGTCAAACGCCTATTTAGTGCCGTATTCCGACTTACGTCCAAAGTCCAGTAAAGGAGAAAGCCCCCCGCAAAAAAGCCACCGTCTTCACCATATCCTCATGCAGCACCCGGTCCTCCTCCAGCACCGGCACTATCTGCCGGTACTGCTCCAGCCGCCGCTCAATAGCTGGCGAGGACTGCGACGGCCGCCGGAACTCCATAGCCTGCGCCGCCGTCATCCACTCGATGGCCAGGATGCGCTCCAGGTTTTGCACTACCCGGTAGCACTTGGTGGCAGCGTTGGCCGCCATGCTGACGTGGTCTTCCTGTCCGTTGCTGCTCACGATGCTGTCTACCGAAGCGGGGGTACACAGTTGCTTGTTCTGGCTGGCGATGGAAGCGGCGGTGTACTGCGGGATCATCAGCCCCGAGTTGAGCCCGGCGTGAGCAGTTAGGAAGCTGGGCAGGCCGCGGGCGCCGGAGATGAGCTGGTAGGTTCGCCGTTCCGAGATGCTGCCCAGCTCAGCCAGGGCGATGGCCAGGTAGTCGAGCACCAGAGCCAGAGGCTGGGCGTGGAAGTTTCCGCCGGAGAGGATGGCGTCGGAATCGGGGAAGATATTGGGGTTGTCGGTCACGCTGTTGGCCTCGGTGAGGAAAACGCGTTCAGTGTGGCGGATCGCATCCCAGCTGGCGCCGTGTACCTGGGGAGCGCAGCGGAAGGCGTAGGGGTCCTGCACGTAGTACTTATCGCGGACCGCCAGTCCGCTGCCCTCCAGCCATTTCCGGATGTCGGCGGCCACCCGCTGCTGCCCCTCGTGGGCGCGAATGGCGTGCAGGCGCTCGTCGAAGGGCGAGAGGCGGCAGTCGAACGCGTCGACGGAGACAGCGGCACAGAGGTTGGCGAGGGCAAAGAGCCGGTGCGCTTCCAGCAGGCACCAGCCGGTGTAGGCGCCGGAAAACTGGGTGCCGTTCAGCAGGGCCAGGCCTTCCTTGGCCTGCAGGCGCAGGGGGTCCATGCCCAGGGAGGCAAGCACCTCGGCGGCCGGCTGCTTTTCACCTTTATAATACACTTCGCCCAGCCCGATCAACGGCAGGCTGAAGTGCGCCAGGGGCGCCAGGTCGCCCGAAGCACCCAGGGAGCCTTGCTCGTAAACGACGGGCAGGATGCCCCGGTTGAAAAATTCCACCAGCCGTTCCACCAGCTGTAGGCGCACTCCGGAATAGCCATAGGAGAGGCTTTGAATCTTTAGCAGCAGCATCAGGCGGACGATCGGCAGCGGCGCCTCATCGCCCATCCCGCAGGCATGAGATTGTACCAGCTTGTACTGTAAAGCTTCCGTTTCTTCCTTAGATATCTGAATGTTGCAAAGAGAGCCGAAACCGGTATTGATGCCGTAGAAAAGCTCGTCGGAATGCGCTAGTTTGTCGGTGAGGTAATCGCGGCAGTGCTGTATGCGTTGGCGGCTCTCTTGGGAGAGGGCCAGTTGGCTACCCTCCTGCAGGGACTGGGTTATACGTTCCAGTGTCAGTGTCTCGGCACTGATGTAATAGGTTTCATCCATTGGTAGGGCTTTGTTTTTACGTACCGGAGGCGAAGTTAAGAAAATTACTTTTTCAACCTGCGGCACTATTCTTCCTGCTGCGCTACCCTCCCCCTTCCATATCAAAGTCGAGATATTCTTCTTGTCCTGGATTGTATTCCGAATTATCTTTCCATTCTTCCGGCTCGTCGAGCAGTTGCACGGCGCCGAAGGCCTGTTCCAGCCCGCGTTGAATCTCCCGCTTGCGAATCTCGCTCTGCTCGAAATCCGATTTGACGCGGCGCTTGGAGGATACGATGTTGTAATCATCGATGGTGCCCAGGATGGCGTAGTAGAGGTTGAAAGTGCCGCTGCGCTTCGCCGGTTTGGGTTTCAGGCTGGGGTCGTAGCGTTTGAACCGTTCGGCCAGCACCTGCCCGGCGTTGACCTTGATGTTGTATTCGATCTCGTTGCCAAAGGTATGTTCGCCGCTAACCGTCAGGTTGAGCGCATTGCTGCGGATGAACATAGCCGGCAGGTAGAGGCGCTGCTTGCGAATCTCCAGGTAGTTTTGCACATCGACGAAGTTGATCCGCTCCAGGTCCTTGATCTTCACAAAAGAAGAGAAGGATTCCAGCATGCCGAAATCCCGCAGCTCCCCATTCTTAATGGCTACTCCGGCCAGGACGCGCAGCTTGTCCATATCGAAATTGCCCTCCTCGTCCCAGTAGGCGTAGATGGCGATAAGGGCATCGAGCTTCCCTTTCAGGTTTTGGGACTGCAGGACGTCCTGCCCGAAGTTTTCCGACTGCCGGAAGAACTCGGTGACGTCGATTGCCTTGCAGGTCAGTTTGGCCTCCAGGTGCGGTTCATCCTGGAAGTAAGTTTTGCCATCCAGCAGGAGTTGCCCATTGAAGGCTGTCACCTCGCCCCGGATACCCATGATATTGTTGTCGAACTCCAGTTTTCCTTTGAAGTTATTGCCTTCGATCAGGTTGTAGTTGAAGGCCTCCACATCGGCGTTGAAGCTGCCTTTCAGGAAGCTGGTTACCGTTTGCCGTTTTTGCACCACGGCTACCTTCAGGGAGTCTTTCACCTCTTCGGGCGCCTGTTCTTCCTCCTCAGTAAGGGTAGAAAACTTCATCAACCGGTCGATGTCCAGGGATTTGGCCACCAGGCTGGCGTCGAAGAGCAATTCTACATCCTGGCTATTCAATGAATCGGCAAAGAAGACAGGCAGTATGTTGTAGGCCGATCCCATGAAGGAAATATCACTGCCGGCGCCCTCGATCCGCAGGCCCTCTACCGCCATGCGGTTGCCTTCCAGGCGCAGTTCGCCCCGGTCGAAGAGGATCTCCTCATCCTTGATCGAGAGGGCGGCGTCATCAAACTCCAGAGCACCGCTGGCCTCCACCCGGGAGATGCGGCCGGGGTCGATCATATCCTTATAAGCGCCCTTCAGCCTCAGTTTTTTAATCTCGACCTCTCCACTTCCGCCAGTCACCCTAGGGTTCCCCAACAGGCCGTAGACGGACTCCAGGGGCGCCACCCCGTCCAGCGAAAAATCGATCACCGGCTCATCGAAATTGGCCACCTCCAGCCGCATTTCAACCAATTCGCGGTTGAAGTAGCCTTTGAAACTCTCCAGCGTGAAAACGGAAGAGCTGTTATCGCGGAACTTGCCATTGGTGAAAATGGCGTTAAAGCTTACATCCTTCAGCGGGTTATCCAGGCGGGGGCTCGACAGGCGGCCGTCTTCCAGGCCAAACTCCACGCGTACTTCCGGGTTTTGCCGTTCATTATACTGGCCTTTGACCAGCGCATTGAAAACGAACTTTCCGGAACTGGAAAAATCCTGAAGGCTCTCCGCATACTGTTCAGGCAGCAGCGCCAGCACTCCTTCCAGATTGCCATCATCCCCGCTGGCGAAGAGGTCGAAATAGGTGCCGCTCTCCCAGCTTTCAATCGTACCATCCACTTTAAAGGCGTTGTCCTCCACATTCAGCACCGCCTCTTCAATATCGTAACTGCCCTCCTCCAGGTTAACTAAAATGCTGGCGTCATAGGTGATCTTTTTGCCCGGCAGGTAGCGGATGCCGTCCAGGTCGGCAAAACGGGAGGTGATATCTGCCTCGCTCTTCAGTGAGAATTTTTCAGCGGAAAACTCCCCGGAGAAGGTAGCGTCATTGACCAGCGCGGCCATTTCCTGCCGGGTGCTCTGGTCCGCATAGATCAGCTCGATATTGCGCAGGCGGGCCAGTTCCAGGGCGACGGCAGTGGAGCTGCCGCCTTCTTCCGGCGCCTCCTCCGATTCCTTAAATATATTGTAATTGGGATTGCCCTGCCGGTCGACCTCAATATTCAGCGCTCCATCGCTAATGACCACCGAACGCACTTTTATTTTAGAACTGAAAAGGCTCATCAGCCCAAAGCGGAAGGAAAGCTCCTGCGCTTCCAGCAGGGCGCCCCCGCGGGTGTCTTCAAGAGTTACCCCTTTCAGGTTGGCCGCCACATTGGGAAAGCTGCGGATCACGGTCAGCCCGAAATCCTGGATCACCAGCTCCGACTTAAGCTGCTTATTCAGCTCCCTGGTGATCTGCTGGCCTACCTTATCTTCAAACAGGCTGGCGATGACAGCTACCGCTCCGACCAGCACAACGATAAAGATGACCAGAATAATAGCCAGGCGCTTGAGGAACTTCTTCATGGGGCATGATGGTTTAGAAAAGCTAAGTTACGAGATTTAAAAAGCAATCCCAGTGCGTTCTGCCATTGAACGCCGGAGGAGGGGCAAATATTTTTTATTTTTTTTGGGATAAAAGCTTGCGGTGAAAAGGTAAAGCGTCTATATTTGCACTCGCATTTGAAAAGAAGGGCGCATAGCTTCCCGCTTTTTTAAAGCGGGATTTAGAGCACCTTCAAAAAACAGGGCGCATAGCTCAGTTGGTTTAGAGCATCCCGGCATACGCCGGGAGGGTCGTAGTCCACAGGGTAAAGCACCAGTCAAGAATAGGGCGCATAGCTCAGTTGGTTTAGAGCACCTGCCTTACAAGCAGGGGGTCGTAGGTTCGAATCCTTCTGCGCCCACTAACATTAAGATCAAGGAGTATAACCAAAAGTTGTACTCCTTTTTTTATGCCCAAAGCTCATGTATCTGTGTTACATCCTATACTCCAAGATTTTGGGCCGGTATTATGTCGGACACTGCGAAGCTCCAATTGAGGATCGGTTACGCCGCCATTTGACGAACCACAAAGGCTTCACCGGCAAGGCAAAAGACTGGCAAATAGTGTATAAAGAATGCTTTGACAGCAAGGAAGAAGCCTATAGCCGGGAACGAGCAATCAAGGGTAAAAAAAGCAGAAAATATATTGAGTGGCTCATCACGCAAGTACAGGGATAGCTCAGTTGGTTTAGAGCATCCCGGCGTATGCCGGGAGGGTCGTAGGTTCGAATCCTTCTGCGCCCACTAACATTAAGATCAAGGAGTATAACCAAAAGTTGTACTCCTTTTTTTATGCCCAAAGCTCATGTATCTGTGTTACATCCTATACTCCAAGATTTTGGGCCGGTATTATGTCGGACACTGCGAAGCTCCAATTGAGGATCGGTTACGCCGCCATTTGACGAACCACAAAGGCTTCACCGGCAAGGCAAAAGACTGGCAAATAGTGTATAAAGAATGCTTTGACAGCAAGGAAGAAGCCTATAGCCGGGAACGAGCAATCAAGGGTAAAAAAGCAGAAAATATATTGAGTGGCTCATCACGCAAGTACAGGGATAGCTCAGTTGGTTTAGAGCATCCCGGCGTATGCCGGGAGGGTCGTAGGTTCGAATCCTTCTGCGCCCACTAACATTAAGATCAAGGAGTATAACCAAAAGTTGTACTCCTTTTTTTATGCCCAAAGCTCATGTATCTGTGTTACATCCTATACTCCAAGATTTTGGGCCGGTATTATGTCGGACACTGCGAAGCTCCAATTGAGGATCGGTTACGCCGCCATTTGACGAACCACAAAGGCTTCACCGGCAAGGCAAAAGACTGGCAAATAGTGTATAAAGAATGCTTTGACAGCAAGGAAGAAGCCTATAGCCGGGAACGAGCAATCAAGGGTAAAAAAAGCAGAAAATATATTGAGTGGCTCATCACGCAAGTACAGGGATAGCTCAGTTGGTTTAGAGCATCCCGGCGTATGCCGGGAGGGTCGTAGGTTCGAATCCTTCTGCGCCCACTAACATTAAGATCAAGGAGTATAACCAAAAGTTGTACTCCTTTTTTTATGCCCCAAGCTCATGTATCTGTGTTACATTCCCAAGAACGATCGCAGCAGGCCATCCCTTTGGAAAAGATTGCCCGCCCAACAAGGGAACCGATCCTGCTCTCCTCGGGGAACCGGTTGGCAACAGAAGCCAGGTGGGTCCTTGAATTCAGGGTGAACTTATTCTTTGCTGATCCGTAAACAAGTACTACGGAAATAATCACAGCATGAAAAAAGAAAAATACACCATCCCCGTCAACCTCTTCCCATTCGGTTTTGCTGATGAGTTGGCTACAGGAATGTATATCAATGAAGAAGCGATCGGCCGATGCCTGGAGGCCATAACCACGAGCTTTGAGCCCACGGAGGAGTTGAACCGGAATATCACTTCCCATGCCCTTAAGAAAATAATTGAAGCCTACCTTGGTGAAGAGGTCAGCAATGGGGAGTTCATCGCGGCGATGCTGGCGGCCGGCTATCAGTATGAAAGGGTAAAGTGTACGCCCAATTGCTATTTTAATGCCGCTCAGAAGAAGATGAAATAATCCTGCCGAAGCCTCCAAACATGCTCTTAAAGTTAAAACCAGCGCCTCCGGCATTGAGAAAAGAGGCGTATTATCAGGGCAGATTGCACTCACTTTTTTGTTTCTTCGCGCAACAATTTGCCTTTCCCACCGTAAACCTACTTAACAATAACTAATAAGGGGAATCCTGCCAACCCGAAACGGTTGGCAGAAAATTACTAAGCCGGCATTACAGAGATGGTTTTGCCGGCTTTTTTTTATTCTCCTCTCACCTCCGCCACTCTTTCTTCCCAGAACAGCCCAAATGGTTGCCTTGCCTGCCGGCAGAGAAAAACGGAAGTACCCCGCTCCCGGGCGTGGGGATGAGTGATGGCGCCGACGAGTTGGATATCCTCAAAAAGCCGGGCGATGTCTTCGCCCAATTCATCGTTGATATAGATCAGTGTCGTTGCGGAAGTGGCCTCGGGCAACCACAGCCGGTAGGAATCGCTGAAGCTGACAACCGGCGGTATCCCCTTCCCTTTTCCATAATGATCGACAGCACCCGCCTCGCCGTAGTTTTCAGCGTAAAGGAAAATGGATTCGCCTTCGGCCGCCTGGCAGGCCTTAACCGCCAGCGCCCCCAGTTCTTCCCAGCCCAGCATGTCCGCATAGTCTTGTGGCAAGGGATGTATCCGGCCGTCTTCCCAGCGCATTGGCCCGTCGAAGCCAATTTCTTCGGCCAGGAACGTGCAATATTGAAGCATTTGTGGCAAAGGCAGCACCGGCAAGCCCAGTGGAAGGACCGGAAGGAGCAACAGGAACATAACCAGCGGAAGGGCTACCCGCAGCCAAACCCGGCGTAGGATATTTTCCCACCAGACTGCGCCCGCGGCGATGAGCGGCGGATACAACCCCAGCGTATAATAAGGCTTGCCCCGCAGCAACAGCAGTAAAAAAAACACCAGCAAAAAATACCATCCCAGCAACCGGTAGCGCCGGTTCTCCGGCTGGAAAAACCAAATCAGGCCCGCCACCCATACCATGGCCACAGGCAGGTTCATGAACAATTGGGAGGTGAAAAAATCTTTAATCCGCACATTCACCAACTGATTTTCCGCCAGCTCCTGCATGTGGGCCACCACCGGAAAACCATACTGATACTGCCAAATGAGATTGGGTAAGATCAGCACCAGAGCTGCCAGCGCCGCCAACGCCGCCGGCCGGCTCCAAAGCATCCGCCGGTAAGGGCTGAGCAACAGCGCCCCGGCCATTCCGATAAGGGCAAACCCGGTGGAATATTTATTCAGAAAACTGAGCCCGAACACCAGGCCGAAAAACAGGATGTAGCGCGGTTGTTCCGTATTGATGTACCGGACAACCAGATAGGCCAGCAGTGCCCAGAAGAAAATATCCGGCATTACCGGCTGGAAGAGCATGCCCGGCCGCAGGTTGGCCGGCGTCAGCAACATGGCGGCCCCGGCGAGAAACTGCCCGTACCGGCCGGCGCCCAGTTCGCGGGCCAGCAGCACCACCAAAGCGAGCAGGCCGCAGCTTACCAGCATGGGAAACAGCCGAATGGCAAACAGGCTTTCGCCCATTATTGCCTGCAGCAAAGCGCTCACCCAACCGATGAGCGGCGGGTTGGACCAGTACCCCCAATCCAGATGATGGCCTAATGACAGGTAGAGAAATTCATCGCGGTGGAAACCCCAAAGCGTGTTGGTGTACAGGTGGAGCGCCAATTTCACCAGTACCAGGGCCAATAGCCCGGGCCAGAAAACGGACGGGAGGGGCTTTTTCATGTTTTTCCCAATTATTTGGAATAAGAGGGTCTTCAATTTTCATTTTTGGAGATGAAAATAGTGCATTCCTGCATGCCGGGCCAACGCCAGTTGGGCAGGCAGGAAGGTGCGTTTTCAACCTGAAGTATGAAATCTAATGTCTACTTCATATGCTTTTCCAGAAAGCCCAGCATAGCCTTATAGAACTCAAACCGGTTTTCCTCATTGGAAAACCCATGTCCTTCGTTGTACTTCACCATGTAAGGCACATCGATACCCCGGCTGCGCAGGGAGCGGACAATCTGGTCGGACTCATCGATATTGACTCGGGGGTCGTTGGCGCCCTGAACGACAAACAGGGGCGCCTGTATCCGTCCGATGTGGAAAACGGGAGAGCCCGCTTCCAGCAGGGCTTTGTCTTCCTCCGGGTGGCCGACCATTTCGTAGAGCATCTCCAGATAGGGCTTCCAGTAAGGTGGAATGGTGTTCATAAAAGTAAACAGGTTGGAAACCCCTACGTAATCTACCCCGCAGGCATAAAGCTCCGGGGTAAAAGTAATGCCCGCCAGGGTCGCGTATCCACCATAACTGGCGCCGTAAATGGCCACGCGCTTCGGAGCGGCAACCCCTTCTTCAATGAGCCATTTTACTCCATCGGTGATATCGTCCTGCATGGTGTTGCCCCATTGTTTGAAGCCTTTCTGCCAAAAGGCCCGGCCATAGCCGGTACTTCCCCGGTAGTTGACCTGCAGGATCGCATACCCGTGGCTGGCCAGCAGCTGTACTTCCGGGTTGTAGCCCCAGCTGTCGCGCACCCAGGGGCCGCCGTGCGGGTTGACCACCACCGGAAGCTCCCGAGGCGCCTTGCCCTTGGGCAGGGTCAGGTAACCATGAATCGTCAGCCCATCGCGGGAAGTATATTGAACCGGTTTCATGGGAGACATTTCCTCCTCATCCAGCCAGGGGCTTACCTCAATAATTTTCTCCAGCTTACCTTCTGAATGATCGTAATAATAATAAGCGCCCAGTGAGCGGTCGCTGAAGGTGCGCACCATAAATTTGTCCTCGTTCTTATTAGAACTGGTGACTACCACTTCGTAGCCCGGTAAAGCCTCCTCCAGGTAGGCCTGCATCTCCCTGCGCGTTTCATCAAAAAACTGGATTTCCCGTTTCCAGGTAGTATACACAGCGCCGGTTACGACTTTGCGTTTGCGGGAGTGGATCAGGCTGCCTGCATCCACCTCAGGGTGTGCAAAAACTACTTCGCCTGTTTCCTGGCCGGTATTCATATCAAACTTGACGATCTCCCCCCGGTCACGGCCGATGTTGGAAACGGCATAAACGATGCTGCCATTATCGAAATCAAAGAAAATGGGTTCCAGGCTTTCCTTGAAGTTGGTGGTGATAACCACCCGAAAACGCTCCTCTTCACTGGCCCGGTACAGCAGGCTGTGCTCTACGCCTGCAATGGTTTTTATAGCGATGCGCAATTTGCCGTCGTGGTCGGTCATCCAACTGGTAATGGGCTCGGCTGGATCGTTGTTTTCGGCAATTTGGGTATACGCTCCAGTCCGGATGTTGATCCGGTAGGGCTCAAAAAGCATGGGGTTGTTCTTATTCATCCCAATAATGAGCTCGTCTTCATTGTCCTCCAGATCGTCGATCAACTGGATTTTCACACCTTCAAAAGGAGTAAGGTCTCTGGCGTTGGAACCATCGCGATCGACGGCAAAGAGCTGAAAATTCTCGTCGCCCCCACTGTCCTTGACATAGACCAGGCGCTGGTCACTCGACCAGAAATAACCGCCGATGTCCCGCTCCGTTTCCTGAGTGATGCGAACGGCTTTGTTTTCCCCTATTTTTTGCACAAAGATGTTCTGTCTCCGTTCGTAAGGGCCCAGATAAGCCAGATACTCTCCCCCCGGGGAAAGCTGAAAGGCCACCTTTTCGGGAGTACGAAAAAAGTCCTCCACGGTATACTTTGAACTCCCCCTTCCTAAGTCCATCAGTCCAAGTAACACTTCTTCTGAGCTGGGCAGGCTGGAATCTCCGGGTAAATCTAGGTTCTCGTTTTGATGCATCTGTTCGGTCACTTTTGTGAGAGAGAATAGATAAAGATCAATTCTCTATATTCTGTAGCCATAGTGTAAATATACCCAATCTGCCCAATTTCCATAAGCCACCGCCAGGGATCGGTTGAAAAAGAAGACAAACTTGTTCGAGGATGATTACCTGAAAATATTCAGAGACTCTTTTAAAAGGGGAAACATGAGTCATCCTGTCACACTCTCCTCCTGATGGCGCCACAGCTCCTGAAAAGCGGGGCTATTGGCGCGCAACGCCTCAAAAGTGCCTTCATCCACGACCTTTCCACCCTCCAGGATGTAAACGTAGTCGAACTGATTGAGCAGGTGCAGGCGGTGCAGGGAGGAGACCAGCGCCTTATCTTTAAACTCTTTAAACAAGCGCTGGTAAATCTCCACCTCCGTTTTGGGGTCTACGCTGCTGGTGGGCTCATCCATCAGGATAATGTCGCTATCGCGGGCGGCCAGAATACCGCGCGCCAGAGCCAGCCGCTGCTTCTGGCCGCCGGAGAGATTGACGCCTTTTTCCTTTATATTGGACAGCAGCCCCTGAGGTAATTGCTCAACCACCCCATCGAAATGAGCCACCCGGCAGACCTTCTGCACTTCCTCCGGGCCGAACGGCAACCCCAGGGTAATGTTGTACCCAATGGTGTTTTCAAAAATCTCCGGCTCCTGTGGGAAAAGGGTCACCCGATTGGCGATATAGCCAATATCTGCCACCGGCTGGCCATCCACCGACATTTCCAGGCCCGGGCCAGGGGGATAGAGCCCGCGCAGAATCGCCATCAGCGTGCTTTTGCCGCTACCGCTTTCTCCAATGAGGGCGATGCGTTTGCCGCGCTGCAGGTGAACGCTCAGATCATGCAACCCCTGGGGCTTTTCCACCCAGGCTTCTCCTTCATTGTGGGTGAAGTTGAGGCGGGCGATGTCCAGGCGGTTCCAATCTTCAGGCAGCGCCTTATCTGTATCCGAAAGGTGATGAAGGCTGTAAGCGTCGATGATATTCTGAGCAGTCTTTACATCTGTGTCGTACCGCACAATCTGCGTGTACTGCCAGGCCATGCCGTGAAAAACACCGGTGAAGCGCTCCACATAAGCCATCAGCGTTACCAGCGTTCCGATCAGGAACGTCTCGCCCGGAACCCAGTTTTGGTAGACATACCCCACCAGGATCACGCCGTAGATCATGGCTACACACATCTCCATGGTAAACCACTTCCATTCGTTGACGAGGACCTTGCGCCGGAAGGGCGGCAGGATGTCCATCACCCGGCCCAACAGGCCCTGCTCCATTCGCTTTTCCAACCGCAGGGTGATCACAGTGATGATGTTGGAAAGGCTGTCGAAAAGGGTGGACGAAACGACGTGCTCCTTCTCATTGACCTCCCGGGAGGCGGCTATGAATGGCTTATCGAATTTCAGCAGCAGGAATATAACACCGGCGCCCATCACGGCGGCGATGCTGCCAAATAAGGGCGAAAAATAGATCATTGCTCCAAAGGAGAAGGCAAAACTCAGGAAGGTCTTCAGATACATAAAGCCCGCATCGAAAAAGTCCTTGAGGGCCTCGTAGGCCTTGCGAATGCGGTTGATAGTGGCCCCGCTGTGGTGGTCCTGATGCCACTTCACCGGCAGGTGTAAGGCTTTGTGGTAGAGCTCCTGCAGAAAATTTCGGCTCAGGTCGAACGCCAGGTTGCGCTCCAGAATGCGGGCCGGGCCGTGGAATACCCAGTCCATAAAGCGCAACAGAAAGTACAACCCCGCGTAAATCCATACCGACCGCATGATATGCATGCCCTGCTTCTGAATTTCATTGATGAACACGCCCCAGAGAATGGGAAACAGCGCCACGGTAATATTACTGAGCAGGAACATGCCGTATATCAGCAGATACCGGCGCTGTTGCCCGCGGGCGTATTTCCACGCCGTGCGGAGAAGGGAAAGATAGGGATTGTTCCAGATGGAGGATTTCGAGCTCATAGTCGGGGCTGTTTTGCTAAAAACTAAGATAACCCTCCGGCCGGTAGAAGCGTTCCCCTAAACAGTTATTTAGGAGAAAAACTACTAGACATAGATCATCCTCCGCGTCATACCCCCATCGATCACAAAATCCTGCCCGGTGATGAAGCCTGCTTTTTCAGAAAGCAGGTAGGCCACCATCTCCGCAATGTCTTCGGGGAGGCCGATGCGGCCGGCAGGATGCTGTTCGTGGTCTTCCCGGCTCCAGGTTTTCTCTTCACGCTCGCTGCTCTTCTGATGAGCCGTCACATCTATCCAGCCGGGGCTGATACTGTTCACCCGTACTTCGGGCGCAAGGCTCATCGCCAGTGCGTGGGTGAAGGCCAGTAGGCCACCCTTTGAAGCCGAATATGCTTCGGTATTGGGCTCCGACATATAGGCGCGGGTAGAGGCGATGTTGACTATAGCGCCCTGGCGATCTTTTAAATGCGGTGCACAGTATTTGGAAAACAGGAAGGCGCCGGTGAGATTCGTGCCAATCACCCGGTTCCACTCCTCCAGGCTGAGCTCGGTGATGGGTTTCGAAATACCTAACCCGGCGTTATTCACCAATCCGTCGATTCGGCCAAATTGGCTTACGCCCTCATGTATGGCCTCCTGAACGCTCTCCAACCGGGAAACATCGCCGTGAAAAAACCGCAAGCCCTCCACTGCTGCCGCTACCTCCACCCCGGCATCCACATCTTTATCTATGATCACAACCTGCCAGCCGCCAGCGGCCAGCCGGGCTGCCGTAACTTTTCCGATACCCTGTGCGCCGCCCGTAATGATCACCACTCTTTTTTCCATAATTTGTCATTTTTTATGCCATAAATGTGTTTGAAGGGGCGCAAGCTTTTCAAAGCCTGACCTTTTTATTAGTTTTGCGGCAAATACAAAGACAATGGAGACAACAAGTACTAGCAAGAATTCTAAAGCCATGGACTGGGCCCTGTTCCTGGTATTCCTCGTCATCTTCGTTCTCATGCTGATGTTTGCCGACGAATGGTTCTGGGTCCCTATGCCGTTTATGCTGACTTACCTGGTTAAGGCACTGGATGCAATGTAGATCGCTGGTTGCTGGTTGTTAGTTGTTTATTCCTTGCCGTTGGGCCGTTAATGGACAATTAGCAACCAACAACAAAGAGTCTTAGCCTACCCCATCAACCCAACCCTGCTGCGGCAGCCTGGTCGGTGAACCAATGTAATGCTCCATGGGTTGGCTCAATATGAGCTGCCGGGTATCGTTGGCTGCCCTCCTTTCCCTTTATAATTTCTTCCACTTTTTGAGCCTTTCCCTGTCCGGTCACCAGAAAGGCCACTTCCCGGGCATTGTTGAGCACCTTACCGGTTAGCGTGATCCGCTGCTGCCCGCTTACCGGGTGCGTAGCCACCCCACACAGGGCTTCAGCGGACAACAGCTCCATCTGATGAGGAAAAATGGAGGCGGTATGCCCGTCATCGCCCATGCCCAGCAGGATCATATCGAAAGAAGGAGAACCGTTCCGGGAAGCAACGTTGCGGAGAATATCTTCTGCATAGCGGCGCGCCTCCTCTTCCGGATTCGCCTCTCCCCGGATGCGGTGGATGTTCTCCTGGGGTAGGCCGATTTTTGATAAGAACAAGTCATGGGCCATTTTGAAATTGCTCTCCTCATCACCGGGGGGCACGCAGCGCTCGTCGCCCCAGAAAAAATGGGCCTTTTCCCAATCGATGTTGTCTTGATATTGGTTTGCCCAAAGGCGAAAAAGCACCTTGGGGGTGCTGCCCCCCGAGAGGGCCACCGTCACCATAGGTTTATCTTTCACCCAGTCGGCAAAGAAGTGAGCAAAATCTTCCGCTACTTGTTCCGCCGTTTCGGCAATGTGAATCTGTGTCGGCATGATGGTTGACTGTCTTTTATGAGCCGGTTAAAATTTAGGTTGCCAAAGTAAGTGCTTGGACAAATGCCCTTACAGCAACCGGTAATCCCCCGAATCCGTCAAATTACTGCAGGGATTGCGCCAGCTGACGTTATCTCCTTCGATCAGCTTGTTGGCCACCTCCGGGCCCCAGGTGCCGGCGGGATAGCCGTACAGCTTGATGTTCTCCTGGTTTTTCCAGGCATTCAGGATGGGGTCTACAAACTTCCAGGCGACCTCAACAGAGTCTCCGCGGGCATAGAGGGTAGCGTCGCCCTTCATTACATCAATGATAAGGCGTTGATAGGCCTCGGGCACAGTGGCCTTGGTCAGGTCGGAATAGTGGAAATCCATCCCTACGTTCTTCACCTTGAAGCCGGCGCCGGGTACTTTCATACCGAATTTGAGCAAGATGCCTTCATCCGGCTGAACGCGGATGATGAGCTGGTTATTCATATTCATCAGGTCGAGCTCGCTGCGAAAAAGGTGATGAGGAGGCGACTTGAAATAGACGACGATCTCCGTCGCTTTGGTTGGAAGGCGCTTGCCGGTACGGATGTAGAAAGGCACATCGGCCCAACGCCAGTTGTCGATAAAAAATTTCAGCGCCACATAGGTTTCGGTCGTGGAATCTTTATCCACCCCTTCTTCCTCCCGATACCCCGGCGCCCGTTCTCCCTCAATGGAAGCGCCGATGTACTGTCCCCGGATGGCGAACTTTTCCACTTCCGATTCTCCGATGGGGCGAATAGACTGGAACAATTTTAGCTTTTCGTTGCGAATAGAAGCGGCATCGGCAGTTGTCGGCGGCTCCATTGCCACGTGAGCGACAACCTGCAACAGGTGGTTTTGCACCATATCGCGCAAAGCCCCGGAATGGTCGTAGTAGCCCCCCCGCTTTCCAACCCCAATATTCTCGGCGGCTGTGATCTCGATGTGGTGGATATAGTTGCGGTTCCAGAGTGGTTCGAAAATACCATTGGCAAAACGGGTCACCAACAGGTTCTGAACCGTTTCTTTCCCCAGGTAGTGGTCGATGCGGTAAATCTGGTCCTCATCAAAATACTGCTGTAATTCCTTGTTGAGCGACCGCGCCGAATCGAGGTCGTAGCCAAAGGGCTTTTCAATAACGAGCCGTTTCCAGCCATTTTCACTGTTATTGAGGCCCTGCTCCGCCAAATAAGCCGGTACTTTGGGATACAGGCTGGGCGGTACGGACAGGTAAAAAATGTAATTGCCTCCCGTTTTTTGGGTCTCATCAATCTCCGTGAGGCGGCCGCGCACCTTTTTATAATCTTCCTTAGCCAGGGTATCTATTTCCTGGTAAAAAAGCATTTTAGCGAAGCCTTCATCCTTTTCGTCTCCGTTGAGGTGGGGGTTGTCCAGAAAAGCCTCCTTGCGGAAACCATCATCGGAGTAACTGGTCCGGCTGACACCGAGCACAGCAAAGTTTTCCGGAAGGAATTTCCCCTTGTAAAGGGCATAAAGAGCGGGGATTAGCTTGCGGTGAGCCAGGTCGCCGGAAGCGCCGAAAATGACAAGTACCTGTGGGTCCATATTGGGTTGGGTTATCTTTTACCTTATTATGAGTTATAGAAAATCAATCCTTATCTTTACTTTTCCTAAACAACCTATGCCTGCCAACATCTGTTATGATAAAGGTTTATTATAAAGGCAAAGTTTTCCCAAAATACTAGAAATTGTCATGAAAATAGGAATCGCCGCCGATCATGGCGGATTTACCCTCAAACAGCAGCTGCTGCACCTGCTCCAAGCAGAAGGTTACCACGTCACCGATTTCGGCGCTAAAACGCTGGATCAGGAGGATGACTACCCCGACTATATCGCCCCTCTGGCGCGGGCGGTATCTACCGGCCTGATCGACCGCGGCATCGCCGTATGCGGCAGCGGCGTGGGAGCGGCGATTGTGGCCAATAAATTCAAGGGCGTACGGGCGGCGCTCATCACGGAAACGTATTCCGCTCATCAGGGAGTGGAACACGACGAGCTGAACCTGCTCTGCCTGGGCGGCCGCGTCATCGGCCCGGAGCTGGCCAAAGAGATTCTCTTTGCCTTCCTCCACGCCCACTACAGCGGCGAAACCCGCCATCAGCGGCGGTTGGGCAAGCTGGAAAAAATTGAAAATGATTCTTTTAAATAAATAGATTTTCCAGATTTTCCAGATCTTGAAGATCTGGAAAATCTATAAAAATCTACATCTAAAAACACCCAATGAATTCTACCTACGATTTCGGCATGATCGGCCTGGGCGTTATGGGCCGCAACTTTTTATTGAACGTAGCCGACCACGGCTTTTCTGCCGCCGGACTGGACCTGGATCCGGAGAAAGCCCGGGCCCTTGATGAAGAATCCGGCGATAAACCCGTTAAGGGCACTACCAATACGGCGGAGTTTGTGGCCATGCTGCGGCGCCCCCGAAAGATCATGCTGCTGGTGCCGGCCGGCAAGCCCGTCGACAGCGTCATCGAATCCCTGCTCCCGCATCTCGATAAAGGCGACCTCATCATCGACGGCGGCAACTCCCATTTTGAGGACACCAACCGCCGCACGGAATATATGAAGATGAAAGGCATGCAATTTCTGGGCGTCGGCGTTTCCGGTGGCTCGGAAGGCGCCCGCCGGGGGCCGAGCATCATGCCGGGTGGCAACCTCGAATCTTATCAACTGGTAGGGCCCATCCTGGAAGCGGTATCCGCCAAGGTGAATGGCGCCCCTTGTGTGGCCTACCTGGGCAACACCTCTGCCGGCCATTATACCAAAATGGTGCACAATGGGATCGAGTACGGCCTGATGCAACTGATCGCCGAAGCCTACGATATCCTGAAAAATATTGGCGGATTGAGCAACCAGGAACTGCACGAGGTATTTAGCCAATGGAACGAAGGCGCACTGGAATCCTTCCTCATCGAGATCACCGCCGATATTTTCACGGAGCGCGACGATAAAGGCGACGGCTGGCTGGTCGACAAGATTCTGGATAAAGCCAAACAGAAAGGCACCGGCAAATGGACGTCCCAGAACGCCATGGACCTGGGCATCGGCATCCCCACCATCGACGCCGCCGTAACCATGCGGGGCCTTTCCGCCCTCAAAATGGAACGAAAACAGGCCGCTCCTCACTATACCCGGTCAATTGAAGACACCCCGGCAGTAAATAAAGAACAGGTCATTATCCAGGTGGGCGAAGCGCTGCATTTTGCCTTCATCATCACCTACGCTCAGGGCATGCACCTGCTGGCGGAGGCCTCCGAGGAATACGGTTATGGATTGGACCTGAAAACCGTGGCCAAGATCTGGCGCGGTGGCTGCATTATCCGCGCTGAACTGCTGGAGGACATGCACCAGGCTTATCAGGAACAGCCGGCCTTACGCAGCCTGCTGCTCTCACCGGCTTTCCACGAGTCGCTGCTCCACAGCCAGCACGCCGCCCGGGCCATCCTGAAAACGGCTATCGACTTTGGCGTGCCCACCATGGCGCTGAGCTCTGCCCTCGCCTACTTCGACGCTTATCGCAGCGAACGCCTGCCGCTCAATTTGGTGCAAGCTCAACGGGACTACTTCGGCTCGCATACGTATGAGCGGGTGGATAAGGAGGGGGTGTTTCATACGGAGTGGTGAGGGGCTGGGCCGGCTGGCGAAATTTGATTTTGCAGAACTTTTTAATATAAAAAGCCAAGGCGCCACCAGCCCCTGCTCCCCAGGCAACCCTTTCTTACTATTTTGCCTGGAAGCAAAGTTAGTGCTCTGTAACATAAATTCCTATCGACAATTTCGGCCTCTTTTTCCCGGCCTCTTCGTTACTCCTTCTTTCCGTAGCTTCAGCTATGGGCGGTCGTCGCGCCTTGATGCCAAAAAAAATAGACTCGAAATTCTTCGATCAAACTTATGTTACAGAGCACTGGCCTACCGGCGCCCCGGCATTCTCACACGATTCGTACCTATTTAGGTATTATAGTTTTGTGGCCAGGCAGTTGCAGAGCCTCTGTGTGCCTCCGGCCGCAATACCAGGACACCATAAAACCGAAATACCTAAATAGTTACCACGATTCTAAGACAGGATGTACCCTGTACCTGTCTCTTATCTGATCATCAATCTGCCACTCCCCCATCTACCCTGCTCATCCACGATCCGGAAGGTATACAAGCCCGCCGGCAAACCGTGCCGCTCCAAGCGGAAAGCCGAGCCGGTGAAGCGCTGTTCCCGCAAACGCCGCCCCTGCAGGCCGAACAGCTCGAAAAGGCCTTCCCCACCTGGCCAGCCGGCCAACTGAAGCAGCGCCCACTCGCCCATAGGGTTCGGCGCCACGCTGATGTTCAGCTCCGGGATGTTGGCCTCCGGCGTGAAACTGACGAGCTTGATGAAGTCATAGCCCAGGGTGTGAAAAGCTGTATTGGTAATAATCGGCTCGTTGATGTCGAAGTAGATGGCGGCTTTGTTCTCAATCACCGTACCCAAGGGCAGGTTCTCCTTCTGGGCTATCTTGAATTCGATGAAGCCCTGGCTGCCGGCCAGGTTGGTGCTGCTGTCGGGCAGCAGGATATCGTCGAAAGTGAACACCAGGATGTTGTTGCTGTCGATGTCCCAGGTATAAGCGTGGCTGGCGGCGCCGGGGTGCACGCTGGTAATGTCCAGAAACGCCGAGAGCGTGTCGCGGATGACGACCAGGAAAGCGGTGTCGTTGCCGGTGTTCTGGAACTGCACCAAATATTCGATGTCGGCGCCAGGATAGATGTAGTGCTCGTCTCCGTAGCCACGGGGGAAGCCGTGTTTGTCGTTGGGGTCGTAGGAACCTACCACTTCACGGCATTCGATGTCGATAAAAGGATCGATGTCGTCCAGCCCCAGTTGGTTGACGAAGCCGGTGCTAAACGTGCCCTGCTCATTCTCACCACAGCCCTCCAGGATAGCCACCGGCATACTGAACCCGGGGTGGAAGGGCTCTTGTTCCACTTCGATTCGATAGGTGGCGCCGTTGGCGGGGAAGGTATAGGTAAAGCTCTCGCCGCTATTGAGCAACAGGTTCTCCGGAGCGGTGAGCAGCATCACCCCGTCTTCGATGACGATGCAGGGCTGCGGTTCCGACATGTCGCCGGCGCCGACATTTTCTACCCTGAATTGCACTTCTCCATCTTCACAGGCGCCACTCACCTGCAGGCTGGCGCCCGACCAGTTAGGAGAAGGCGGGAAGCAGGGAGCATTGGGAAAGATTTTAGCCTCCGCGCAGAGAGACTGCCCAACCATGGCGTCACAGCTCACTTCTACATAGACGATAAAGGAACCGCATTGATTGACGGCTACATCGCCAATACCAAAGGTGTACTGGTTGCCATCCTGGCTGAGCAGAGGAGCGGTGGCGGACTGGAAGGTGAAAAAGTCGTCCAGCGTAACCACCACCGTGGCATCCTCCGCGGGCGCCGTTCCGTCGTTGCAGTAATTGATAAAAAGGGAGCGCGCCCAGCACCGCCGCAATAAGGGCATGCTGAAGTTCACGGAAAGTTCCGGACAGGGTTGAGCTTCCACCACCGGAATGTCCAATACCGCCATCTCTCCCGGCGCCTGGAGGCTGACGAGGTAGTTGTTCTGGCAGGGAATCCAAAGCAGGTTGGGCAGGAGCGGATACACCAGATAGTCGCCGACCGGCAAACTTTGCTCGTAATATCCGCCGGCCTGCGTGACGGCATAGTACACCCGGCCGCCGCCTTGTATTACCATCAGCCAGTTGCTGAGGCCGGGCTCATTGAGGCCGGGGGAACAATCCGGCAGGGTGTCCCGAACCAGGCGGCCTTTGAGGGTGGCGCAAATACTGGGGTCGAGGTTGATCAGTACAGAATCGGCAGCCGAACAGCCGTTGCCCAAATTGGTGGCTACCAATGAGTATTGGCCGTTTTCCGTCACGCCCAATTCCTGAGCGGTGGAAGTGCCGCCATCCGGGGTTGTCCAAACCCAGGTTTGGTTGGTGAAGGCAGGGTGGCTGAGAATGATCGAATCACAACTGACATAATTAACATCAATCCGGGCGTCCGCCGGCACGGTATCCAGCAATACCTCCACAATATCTTCCGCTGTACAGCCGGGCTGGCTCGAGTCCGTCACCTGAAGCAGGTAGGTTCCCTCTTCCGAAACGGTAACCGTCAGCTGATCAGAGATGAAACCACCCGGCCCGGTCCATTCGTACAGAATATTCGGGCCGACAGTACTGGAACTGCCATCCAAAACGACATCCGTATCATTACAGGTAATGGCCTGGCCGGGGCCGGCATCGGCTATCAGCAACGCTTCCAGTTCGATCGCCCCCGTTCCGGTACATCCATTGACATCCACTACGGTGACGGAGTATATTCCTGGGCCCAAACCGGTGTGAGTTGGCCCGATGAACCCGGTAGCCCAAAGGTATTCATAAGGCCCCTCGCCTCCGGTAGCATCCGCCATCAGTATACCATCGTTGGAAGTAGGGCAGGTAGGCTGTTGGATGATCTCGAAAGCCAGGTCGATGGGATCGGCCACCAACACTTCTATGGTTTCGGTAATGCTACACCCATTGGCATCCGTTACGGTGACGGTATACAGCCCTTCCGGGATATTCGTTAACGAAAACTCAGTAGAGAAAAAACCATTGGGGCCCGTCCAGAAATAGGTATAAGGTTGAGTGCCTCCGGTGATGAACAGGATGATAGCGCCATCGCTTCCTCCCCAGCAGGAAACCGGTGTCACCTGTAGATCCAGCGCAAGCAGCGGCG
This sequence comes from Lewinellaceae bacterium, assembly GCA_020636095.1. Classification (GTDB taxonomy): domain Bacteria; phylum Bacteroidota; class Bacteroidia; order Chitinophagales; family Saprospiraceae; genus JACJXW01. The sequence goes on along the minus strand of JACJYN010000003.1, from coordinate 1,101,741 downwards.
GCTCTGCAATAGTGGCCCCGCCGATGGCCTGACACCCTAACACATCAGTTACGGTCAGGTTGTAAGCGCCGCCAGGCAGATTGGTGTTGGCAGCCGTCGTTACGCCATTCGACCATTGGTAGGTATAACCGTCGGCGCCGCCTTCCACTATCGCAATGGCCTCTCCATCCGCAGCCCCGAAGCAGGTAGGGAAAACGACATCGAAGTTGAGCAGGATCGGATTCTGCTGACAATCAATGATGCAGGGTACCGGGGTGTACAAATCAAAAATATCGAAACAGGATGGATCGTCGGCATCCACAAAGATCAGCCCTACGTGCCCGTGGTCTGCCGGGTAGGGGCCGAAGGTGAAGGGCACACCGTAATCCCCGCTCAGGCCCGAACTGTCTTCCACCCAACCGGAGCCAGGGCCGCCTGTAACCAGAATCTCCAGGGTAAAACTATCATCGGTGGTATCGGCGGGGGTGCCGTTGTCATTGCAAACGATTTCCTGTACTACTTCCTCCAGGTTGCAGGGGAAGTACCGCAGAAGTCTGCGAGGGTTGATCACCAGGGTAGTATCACAGGCAGGGTCGTCTGGTCAAAAACGTTCAGGCTGGCTACGCCGTCGGCGACGGCAAAAACCAGTTCTGCCACCGAGTTGTAAGCGCCCGAGCCATTGGGGTGGTTGCTGTTCCAGCCACTGCCCGGGCCGCCCTCCACTGCCACGAAAGCGTGCAGGGAATCATCCGCCGGGTTGCCGGGCGTACCATTATCGGAACAGAAAAAATTGGTGACTTCGGCCGTGATGTTGCAGGATATGGGTATCGAACAGGGCGCGGGCGGCTGTACCACCGTACTGGTGTTACAGGACGGATCGATACCATCCACTACCGTGAGGGTGGCCTCACCGTCGGAGATGGATAAGGGCCCGAAGATGGCGGTTTGGCCGTAGCTGCCCGTCACCCCAAAGTTGCTGAACCAGCCGCCGCCGGGGTTGCCGTCGATGGTAGCCTGGAAGGTGAAGGTGTCGTCATCGGGGTTGGCGGGGGTGCCGTTGTCGTCGCAGATCGGAGCAGTAATATCGAGGTCCTGGAGCCCGATGTGGATCACGATGGTGTCAATGGCAAAGCAGCCGGAGGAATTGGTGATGGTGAGGTAGTAGGCGGAGGTTTGAGCAGGCTGCACGATTGCAATTTGACCAGCCTGCCCGTCACTCCACTCGTAGGCCACGGCTTGTGGGCCGGTAACCATAGGGAAGAGCGTTACCTGCTCGGGAGTACAAAGATAGGGGTCGGGGCCGAGGTCCACCTGGGATTCAGGTTGTTGAATTAAATAGGCAGTGTCTGGCGCCGTGTTGTTTCTGCAACCATTAGCGTCCACAACATTCACCCAGTAAGTAGTCGAGGCCGTCGGCGTGACAATGCGATTGTTACTGGTTGTTGTAAATCCATCATTCCAAATAAACGTATAGGGCATCGTCCCGCCGGTAGCCGCAGCCGTCAAAGAAACAGGCTGGTCCGGGCAGAAAGATCGGTCGGGGGCCGTAACCACCGGTGGGTTTGTATTTTCCGCTTCCACTCTTGCCGAGGCCAGCCCGGTGCAGCCATCGGCGGAGGTGATGGTTAGCGCATAATCCGCCGGGGTGTCGGAAGAGGATACGGTAATAGACTGAGTGGTGTCTCCTGTACTCCACAGGTAAGAATGGGGACTTGCGCCTCCCGAAATCTCCGGCTCGAGCACTACCGTCTGGCCGAGACAGGGGGTGAGGGTATCTCTGAGCACTACGCCTAAGCTGTCGGGAACAAACAGGACCTCCACTTCATCTTCCGCCCAGCAATCGGGCTGGCTGGTGTCGGTTACGCGCAGGGTGTAGGCGCCTGGTTCTGCAGCCAGTGGATATAATTCGTCGGAGCTAAAACCATTTGGCCCTGTCCATTGGTAGGTGATATTTGGCCCGGTGGAGGAACCTGTTTCCCCTTCATTGATAAGGAGGCAAATGGTAAACAAGGTATCCCCATCCTGTAGAGTATCTCCTGCAGAAAAGGGGTGCCCCCAATCAACCAAGGCATGATCGATGCTTAACTGAGCAAATTGCCCTGGCCCCAGATTGGCCAGATTGTAGCTGGCAGATCCCTCATAAATAAGTGAGGGGTGGTCAAAAGACATCTCGAAACGCAAATTGCCAATATCTGTGAAGTTGTATCCTGTCAATGGAATACAGACAACTTCTCCAGGTAGCCCCTGGACTGGTTCCCAAACGAGTGTCACCCCATCAAATCCGGTATCCCATGTGGGTTGTGAAGGCGCGCCCCCTACTCCTACCTTCCCCGGAACCAATTGATAAGGCACATCTTGTCCGGCTGCATTCCATATCCTGATGGGAAACATGTTTTCCACAATTTCCACTTCATACTCCTGATAACTGCCCAGGCGTACCGTATCCTGCCCACAGTAGGCAGTGATGTCAAGGCCGGCATCCGCCACCAACACCGCCTCCAGCACCACCATCTCCACCGCCTGGCACCCCCCCTCATCCGTCGCCGTCACCGAATAGGTTCCCGGCGCCAGCCCGTCTATCGTGGGGCTGCTCAGCCCGGCTTCGCTCCAGGCGTAGTTCACCACTCCCTGAGCGCCATCAACGCTCAGCGTAATCGCCCCATCGCTGGAATTGGGGCAGGAGGGCGGCTGCAGATCGCTAACCGTCAAAGTAAAACCCGCGCACTGGGTATGGGCGATGCCGTGCAGTAAAATGAGAAATAGTGCAGCGTAAAATACCTTCATGAGATTCTGTTTTTTGTTTTGCCACTGGTTTCCCGCAGGTTGGCGCCTGACGTGGAAAAACAGTAGTTGCCGGCGTATGAGCGGCGGGTTCCGGGATTTATTTGAGCTGGCTTTTGAGGTTTTTGAAAAGGGAAAACCTGTGAAGGCGACACCTTTTTTTCTTAGGCTGCCCCAAGGGGAAGGCGTCACCTTTGTACGTTACAAAAATTCACCTTTGCGCCCGGAATAGCAAACACATTTTTTGCAGATTGTAGAAAAAAAATTGTATGGCAGCTTTGCAAAACGCCATTTAATAAGATATTTATGTTTCCAAATTGTAGAATATAACTAATTTCAAACAAAGAATACCGATACACCGATACACTGCTCCCAAATACCCTTTACTCCCATGCAGAACACCCTCGCCTACCAACTCCTTCGCACCTTCACCAAACAAGATATCCGCGAAGCCCGCAAGTGGCTTACCTCGCCCTATCACAACCAGCGGGAGGACCTCCCTCTGCTCTTCGAACAACTGGTGGCCGCCGCCCCGGAAGGCCTACCTCTCAGCCGGGAACAGGCCTGGCAGGCCCTGCACTCCGGGCAGCCATACGACGACCAGCAACTGCGTCTGGTGCTCAGCTACCTCTACCGCTGCCTGGAGGATTTCCTCCAACAACGGGAAGCCGAACAGGCGCCCTGGCTCCAACAACACCTGCTCCTCGCCGCCTACCGCAAACGGGGGCTGGACGGCCATTTCCAGAAGGCCTACCGAAAACTGCACAAACAACATAAGGAGGAAACCCAACGCCCGCCCGAATACCACCTCGCCCGCTACTGGCTGGAACAGGAGCGCTACCAGGAGGAATCCACCCTGGGCCGCACCCGGGAACACAACCTGCAGGAACTGGAAGACCAACTCACCTGCGCCTTTCTCAGCATGAAGCTGCGGCAAGGCTGCTTCCTGCTGGCCCACGAGGCGGTTTACAAGGCCAGCTACCGCATCGCTTTAGAGGAGGCATTGCTGGAACTGGCTGCTCAGCCGCCTTACTTGGTTGTTCCGTCTGTAGCTGTTTACTACCACTGCTACCGCATGCTGCGCTTCCCGGAGGAAGATTCGTATTTCGCTTCCTTCCAAAACCGGCTTTTCCAATCTATCGGCTTATTCCCGCAGGCCGAGCTGCGCGACCTCTTCCTGCTGGCCATCAACTTTTGCATCCGTAAAATCAACCAAACGGTGGACGGCTACCTGCGCGAAGCCCTGGAACTCTACAAAAAGGGACTGGAGACAGAGGTGCTGATGGAAAACGGCGCTCTCTCCCGCTTCACCTACAACAATGCCATCGGCATTGCCCTGCGCCTGCAGGAATTCGACTGGGCAGAGCGTTTCCTCCACCACTACCGCCCCTACCTGGAAGCCGGACAAGAAGAGGCCGCCTTCAGCCTCAACGCCGCCCGCCTGGCCTTCGCCCGCCGGCAATACGGCCAGGTGCTGGCCCATCTGCAACGCGCCGACTACCGCGACCTCATCAACAACATGGTGGCCAAAACCCTGCAATTGAAAGCCTACTACGAACTGGAGGAATTCGACCTGCTGGAGGCTCACCTTCGCAGCATGCGGGCCTTCCTGCGCCGCAAGCGCCATATCGGCTACCACCAGCAGAATTATTTGAACATCATTGGCTATACTCAAAAGTTACTCGCACTTAACCCCCTGGATAAGGAAGCCGTGAAGGCCCTGGAGGAAGCTATCCGGAATGCTGAGCCGCTGACGGAAAAGGAGTGGTTGCTGAGCAAGGTGGGGAGGGTGTGAAGGTATAAAGGTGCTTGGGTGGAAAGGTGTAAAAGTGCGGGCGCCGGGCGTCCTTTACACATTTCCACTTTTCCACCTACGTACTTTTCCACTTTTCCACCTATATTACCTCCCATGATCCAACTCAACCAATTCTTCCAATCCTCCGATCAATTTCCCAAGATAGAGGCCGTGCCGGGCTTCCGCTTCGTGGAGTACCGGGCCTACGAGGAATCCACCCGCAACCGGGTATGGTCCGACCGCAACTTTATCGTCTTCGTACTGGAGGGCCGCAAGGTGATCCACACCGCGGAGGAAACCTACAAGCTGGGCTACAACCGGGCCCTCTTCCTGCGGCGGGGCGGCTACCTGATGTCAGAAATCCCCAAAGGCAGAGGGGTATTCCAGAGCCTGCTGTTTTTCATCGACGACGAGTTGCTGGATCAGTTTGCCCGCGAACACGCCGGCCTGTTGCCCAAAAATGTCAGGGCGCACCGGAAGGCCGGCATTCCAATCAAAGTGACGGCGCCCATCAGCCAGTTTTATTACTCCGCCCTCCCCTACTTCAACATCCCCCTCAACGAGGCGCGCCGCCGCGCCCTGGCGCTGAAATTCGAAGAGCTGCTGCTCACCCTGATTGCTGAGCCTGCCAACCGCCCCTTTGCCGCCTTCCTGGCCAGCCTGCTCAGCAGCAAGCCCCATATCCACTCGGTGATGGAGCAGAATTTCTACCTTAACCTGCCATTGGAGGCTTTTGCCCGGCTGGCGCAGCGCAGCCTCTCCACCTTTAAAAGGGATTTCCGGGAAGCCTATGGCGCGTCCCCCGGCCAATGGCTCCGGCAGCGCCGCCTGCAACACGCCCGCCTGCTACTGGAAACGACGGACAGCACCGTCTCGGAAGTTGCTCATAATAGTGGCTTTGAGAATGTGTCGCACTTTAGCCAGGTATTTAAAAGCCAATTTGGGTATACTCCTTCAGCGTGGAGAAAGAAAATTCCCTAACTTTCCACCTAAAAGCCATGGCCACCCCTCCCTCTCTCCCCGCCATACCCCGTTGGGCCACCCTGCGCAACTCCCTGCGCTTTGCCTACAACCCCATCGTTGCGCTCGACCAGTACGTAGCCGAGTACGGCCCCACCTTTGAGTTCTACCTGGGCGGTATGGTTAAGGGCATCCTCACCACCGATCCCGGCCTGGCCCAACACGTGCTGCAAAAAGAGCACCGCAAGTGGCGCAAATCGCCCATACAAACCGAGCGCATGGGGTACTTCCTGGGCAACGGCCTGCTGACCAGCGACGGCGACTATTGGCTGCGGCAACGCCGCCTGATACAACCCGGCTTTCACCGCAAGCGCCTGGCGGGCCTGACGGGCATTATGAACCAGGAGATCGAGGATTTTCTGGAGCAGCGCTTCCAGCCGGCCCTGGCCGGCGGCCAGCCTGTCGATATGTCTCCCCTGATGATGGAACTTGCCTTTCGGGTGGTGGCCAAGTCGTTGTTCACTACCAGCCTGCAGGAAGAAGATCTGGCCTTCCTCCGCGATACGGTGACGGTGGTCCAGGCCTTCATCACCCGCACCTTCCGGCAGCCCTACCTGATTCCCTGGTTCCGCTTCTCCGGTTTGTACCGGGAGCACAAAGCGCTGTCAGAAAAATTTGACGCGATTATCCTTCAACACATCCAGGCCCGGCGGTCGTCCAATGAACGGCATGACGACCTGCTGCAGATGCTGCTCGAAGCCCGCTATGAAGATACCGGAAAGGGTATGGACGACCGGCAGCTAACCGAAGAGAGCGCCATCCTCTTCGTAGCCGGCCATGAGACGACGGCCAATGCCCTTTCCTGGATGTGGCATTTGCTCGGACAGCACCCCGAAGTGGTGGCTCGCCTGCGCCAGGAACACGAGGCCGTGCTGGGCGGCCGCGAACCGGGCTTTGAGGATTTGCCCCAACTGGAGTACACCCTGCAGGTGATCGATGAGGCCATGCGCCTGTACCCACCTGCCTGGATTACGGACCGACTCTGCGTGGAGGATGATCAATACGGAGATTTGCCGCTGCCCAAAGGCAGCCGGGTGGTAGCTTACATCTACGGCATCCACCGCCGGCCCAGCTTATGGGACGATCCCGAAGCCTTCCGCCCGGAGCGCTTCAGCCGGGAACGCAAAAAAGAATACCATCCTTTCGCCTTCATGCCTTTCGGCGGTGGGCCGCGGCTGTGTATCGGCAACAACTTTGCCCTGATGGAGATGCAGCTGGTGTTGGTGAAAATACTGCAGCGCTATAAACTGGAGTCAGCGCCCGGTTTTGAGCCGGAACTGCAACCACTGATCACGCTGCGGCCCCGGAACGGAGTGATGGTGAGGGTATCCAGCTAGTGCGCCGGGAACGAAGTTGTTGGTCAATAATTTGAGGCTGTTTTACGGCCGGCTCGTCGCCATGCTCCTACGCTGTAGCCAGCTTCGGCGCAAGCGTAAGGCTATGGCCGGCGGAGACAGGCAAGGCGCGACGACCGACCATAGCCTAAGCTACGGAAGGAAGGAGCAACGCAGCATGGCCGTAAAAGAGCCCAAAGAATTGGTTAAGAATTTCGTTCCCGGCGCACTAATCCCCAAGATACTCCTCGACGTAATACATATTGATGTCCTCTCCGTCCGTTTCCGTGTACTGCCCGTGGTAGGTACACCGGAAGAGTTTCTGAGTAAGATCATAGGTAGTTTCAGAGATATTGACCTTTCCCGCATCGCCGTTGGTTTCCATGCGGGCCGCCAGGTTGACTGTATCGCCCCAGATGTCGTAGGCAAATTTTTTAATGCCGACAATGCCGGCTACCACCGCTCCGGTATGGATGCCGATACGGGCTTCAAAGCAGGGCTTCTCCTCGGCCTCCCGTTGAATTCTCAGGCCAGCCATAAACTCCTGAATCTCCATAGCGGCCAGGATGACGCGGGTGGCCTCATCACCGTCGTCATCCCGGATGCCGCCCACACAGAGGTAAGCGTCGCCAACAGTTTTAATTTTTTCCAGGCCGTATTTTTCCATGATCTCATCGAAGGCCCGGAAACAGTAGTCGATCTCCGCCACCAAATCTTCGGGATCCATCTGTTCGGAGATACGGGAGAAGCCCTTAAAGTCGGAAAACATGACGGTGACCAGCTCATGGCGCTTGGCCTTGGCAGCGCCAAATTTTTTGAGCTCCTCTGCCAGTTCGGCCGGCAGGATATTGAGCAACAGCTCTTCTGATTTCTGTTTTTCCAGTTCCAGTTCCTGGGTGCGCTCCCGGACCAGTTGCTCGAGGGCCATTTCGCGCTTGTGAATCAAGTAGATGCGGTAGCGCATGATGGCGAAAACCCCACCGGCGAGCATGCCGGCACAGAGCAGCCAGAACCACCAGCTATTGTAAAATGCCTCCTGCACCACTACTCGTATCGCCAACTGCTGGCTGTTCCATTCCGGATTGTTGACGCCCACCTTGGAGCGCACCCGAAAAGTATAAGTACCGGCCGGAATGTTGTTGTACCGGATGCTGTGGTTCTCCATGGCCGGCAGCCAGTCATTTTCGTAGCCCTCCAGCCAGCAGCTGAAGACGTTATCGATCGGCTGGCGGTAGTCCGCCAGGGAAAATTCGAAAGAAAAAAAACGGTCCCAGGGTGAGATAATGATCACCTCGCCGGAAGATAATCCATCAATTCGGTTGACCATATTACCGCTTCTGCCGTCGAACTTGCTAAAACGGGTAAAAATGATGGGCGCTTCCTGTTCTTCTTCCTTCTTTTCGAACAAATAAGGGCCGGGCAGGAAGGCGTTGACGCCATTGAGGCCGCCGAAGTACATTCTGCCCGCGCGCGACCGGTAAAAAGAGATGCGGTTGAACTCATTGGCGGAGAGGCCGTCCTTGACGAAGAAGTTGTTGAATTTTCCCGTTTTGATACTCAGGCGGCACAACCCGTTGTCGGTACTGGCCCAAATACAGGAATCCCCCTCCGGCAAAATACCGTTGATGAAATTGTTGGATAACCCTTCCTCGGTAGTGTACTCCTTCAGCCGCCCGGTGGCCAGGTTCAGGCAGAGCAGTCCCTGAGCACTCGCTATCCAGAGCTGCCCCTGGCCGTCTTCGTATAAGGCATTGACCTGGTTATCGCGCAGGACAACCGGGCTGTCCTTACCGGCGTGGTAATGCTCCAGGCGCCCTTTCTTCTTGTCGATCTTGTAGATTCCGTTCGACAAAGTAGCCACCCATATCCAGTCATTGGTTTTACCCTGGTACAAATAGCTGATGTTGCCATTGAGGCTATCCCATTTGCCTTGGCTGTCCTGGAACTCCCGGAGTATCTTTTTTTCGGGATCGTACTGGTAAAGCCAGTTCATAAAACCGATCCACAGGAGGCTGTCTTTATCGGCCAGTACGTGGCCGAGGTCCTGGGAGGGGTGGTTCAAAAGGGTATCTACCCGGAGGGTCTTCAGGTCTATTCGCTTACCATTACCGGTGTAAAGGGCTCCTTTAAAGTAAGTAAGCCCAAAGGGATAGTTAAAAAAATCATTGGACGGGAACAACGGCCGCAAGTTGTCAGAATCCGGCTCCAGCACGTGAATGGCACTGTAATAAGAGATGTAAATATTGCCTGCTTCATCCTCAGTGATGCCCCGGGTGCTACAGTACACACTGCTGCAGTATTCATTTCTGCCGCTCAGATATTGAGTAAAGGCCGGATCCGTATGGAGAATCTTGATAGCGCCGAAGTCCGAGGCTACCCAAATCACTCCGGAACGGTCCTGAAAAATCTGCCGATACGTACAAGTTGCCCCTACGGCCTCCAGGATATGGGGGCCGTAGTCAATGGTTTGCCCTCTTTTTTGATCGTAGTAGAGCAGCTTCCCGCGGCCGCCGGCCCAGATATTGCCGTTGGGCTCAACGAGCAAGGCGCTGGCCATTTCCGTTTCAAAACTCATGGGGTGCTGCCGGAGAAGCCCAGAGGCTGGCCGGTACGTAAACAGCGTACCATCCATACATAGGATAAACAAGCTGTCTTTGACTACCTGTATTTGAGAGATTCGCCGGTTCGGCCCGGGAGGCAATTCCAGCGCTTCCACTATATTACCCTGAGTATTGAGCTTCCAGGCTATCCGGTCATAAGCTCCGACATAAAGCGTATCGCCTACCTGCACGCCGGGATGCTTGGGGTAGCTACCCTCCAGGCGGGTAGCCTGCCGGATGCTGTCATGGCCCTCCAATACGCGCAGGTTGTTTTCCGCCGAATTTTCATCGTAGGCAGCCATCCACAGACGACGGCTTGAGTCCAGAAATAAACTTTGCGGCACGATGGACTGACGCTCAACGATCTCGCCCTGCTTTACTTTTACCTCCCGGAAGCGGTTGCTCTCCGGTTGGAAGATCGTAATGAAATCCGGGCTGGACAGCCAGATGTCGTCCTTGTCGTCGATGAGCATATCCGTGAAAGCGTCATGAGGGAGGAACTGCTCTTCGCCCTGGCTCTTAAAGCGAAGGAACTGGTAGCCGTCAAACCGGTTGAGGCCATCGATGGTAGCCATCCAGATAAAGCCCTTACTATCCTGAAGAATCTTGACGACTTTACGATGGCTCAACCCCTCATCAACATCAAAAACCCTGATCTGCACATTGGCGGATTGAGCAAAGGCCGAAAAAGGCAGAATAATAACAAAGTATATATAGAGCCAAAATGTGCGCATATCGAGTTGCAGTTTGCCTGATGAAACACTTTGCAAGCTAAGCAATTTCACGGGGATAGCCCTGGCCGGAGGGGATAGAATATTAGATAATAAAAAATTTGTTTTTAATTTGTTTTGTTAAAACAAATAATTTATTTTTGAAGAGCAATTTGTTTTGCAAACTCTCCATATAGTGCCATCATCTGTAGCGATCTCGCTGTTTGGGTAAAGTGCCAAGCCAAACAAAAAGTCACCAACTTGCAAACTAAAAACAATAACCATGAGAGCACTTAAAATCATCTTGTTTGTCATTTTAGGCCTGGTAGGGGTTTTTCTGATCCTGGCCCTGGTTGCTCCTAAGGAGTTCACCACCACTCGTTCTATCGTAATCGATGCGCCGCCGGAGCTCGTTTTCAACACGGTCAACGACCTGTCCAGCTGGGATAGCTGGTCTCCCTGGAAAGAGGCCGACCCTACCATTAAAAGCACGATGGGCGAAATTACTGTGGGAAAGGGAGCGACTTCCTCCTGGGTTTCCGAAAATTCCGGAAACGGAAAAATGACCATTACCGAGAGCCACCCGAATGAGAACCTGGATGTAGTAATAGAATTCGAAGGCATGGGCCAGGCCGACAGCGATTGGGATATCAAAGCCGTAGAGGGCGGCGCCGAGGCCAGTTGGAGCTTCCATACCAAATTCCCCTTTCCTATCAACGCCATGATGTTATTTCAGGATCTCGAAGGTAATATCCATAAAGATTACGACCGCGGCCTGGAGTTGCTGAAAGGCGTGGTGGAGAAGAAGGCGGAGGCTATGGCCGACCAGAAGTACAATGGATATGAGGTAAAAAGAGTACCCATGCCGATGCAGCACTTCGTAGCCGTCCGGGAAACGGTTCAGATGGATAAGGTCACGGAATTTTTTACCGCTTCTCTTGGAAAAGCCATGCAAGCGGCCCAGAAAAATGGGGCAGAAATAGCCGGCGCGCCCTGCGGCCTCTACTTCACCTGGGATGAAGCCAGCAAAACGACAGATATGGCCGGCGCTATACCTGTAAAGGCTAAAACGGATATCAACGGGTTCAGCGCTGTTGAAATCCCTGCGTCGGAGGCACTTGTGATAGATTACTATGGAGATTACCACAACATCGGCGACGCCCATACAGCTATGGAGCAGTACATCACCGCTACCGGAGTAAAAACAACGCCCCCGGCCATTGAAGAATATGTCACCGACCCGGAGACGGAAAAAGATGCTTCCAAATGGCTCACTAAAGTCTACTACCCGTTGGAAAATAAATAAATCGATACAACACCCGAACGCTCTTTAAGAAATCATCCTTTGAAAAAAAGGCCATCCTGAAAATTCACATTCAGGATGGCTTTTTCTTTAGGAAGATGGTTCGGTTAGAACCGATAAGTAACCTTGCCCCTCAGAAAAAAAGGCGTCCCCGGAGTAAAGTGAAGCTCCTCAACGCTTTCAACCTCTCCCTTCAGCCTGGACTCCGTAGCAAACTGGGCTTCATTCCAGTCCGTATCCAGCAGGTTTTCTCCGATAATGCTAAAGGTGGCCTTTTTGAAGGAATAGCTGAAGTTGGCGTCGGTTACCAGATACCCTTCCGCCGTGATGCTGCCGTCTTCATTAGCCGGACGGTCCCGGATATAGCGGTACCGGAGACTGCCGGAGAAGCCAGCCGGAGACTGAAAGACGAGGCCGCCGGTGGCGGTCAGGTCAGGAGCCAGCGGAATGTAATTGGCGGCCTCCGGCTCGTCAATGGCCCGGGCGATGGTATAATTGACGTCCGAGTCAAAAAACAACCCGTCCGACAGTTGGTAGCGAATACCGAAGTCCAGTCCATAACGGCGCGTTTGGCCACTAGGTTCCACAATGCCTTCATCCCCCACATAGACAAACTCCTGTTCCAGAAAGAGATACCACAGAGCAGCGTTGAACCACAGGCGGGGCAGGGGCTTCCATATAGCCCCCAGGTCTGCGCCGAAAGCCGCCGGCAGTATTTCCTGCCCTCTTTGCGCTACCACGACCCGGGTGTCATTGGAGTGAAAACCAATGCCGGATTTTAAAAAGAACTGCCAGTGGCGGTTGGGATTGTAGAGGAAGTTGAGTTTGGGGCTGGCAAAAAACTTATCTTCAGAAAGGGTGCGGTAGTTGAGAGCCAATTGGTTTACGTAATCGAATTTAAAATAATCGATCCGCAGGCCAGGGTTGATCAATACCTTGCCGAGATCGAATTCCGCATCGACAAAGCTGTAAAAATTGGACTCATTGATGTCTCCCAGCGCAACGGGTTCGAGGGTAGCCCGCCGGTTCAGGGTACGGGACAACTCATTGCCTTTAACCAGGTCATAGCGCAGGCCAGCGCCTCCCTGGATATTGAAGGCGGCGCCGCTCAACTGCATCTGCCGGTGTAATACACTCTCCACCCCAAAGATATTCCTTGCCTCCTTTTGCCGAATCTGGTCTCCGTTAACGGGGTCATTCAGAAAAAAGGTAAAATTGGAATAGAGTTCAAAATCGTAATTCGTAAAATAAGCCCGGCTTTTGACAAAGGCATCTCCGGTAAGCGCCTTGGTATGGCTAAAAAGAATATTGGTCCGGCTGGTCGCGCCCCCTTCGGTGTCGTCGATGGCGCCAAAACGGCCGATCAGGCCGGCATCTACCGCCCGCTGGGGAACCTGCCCGGAGGCGTCCCACTTGCTACTAAAGTGCGAAGCAGAAAAACTCAGCTTATCATTGTTGGGCAGGTTGGCGGTGTATTTACCCATAAGGTTGATCCGGTTGAAGTTTTGGGAAGACTCGAAGGGGCCGTCGGTCAAAACGTATTCCGCTCCCAGGTAAGCATGCTGATTAGAGGCATCGCCCAGCAGGTCGAACAGGCCCACCGTCCTGAGGGTATTGAATTGGCCGTATTCCACCGAGGCCTGGCTGTTATCTAATTTCTCCTTCGTTTGAAAATCCACATAACCGGCGGTAGCGAAATTGCCTTTGGCAGCATAGTAAGGGCCTTTGCCGAAATCGATGTTTTCAATAGCTTCCGGGATCAGAAAGTGCAAATCGGCATAACCTTGCCCGTGAGCGTGCGAAACCATGTTGACCGGCATGCCATCCACAGTGATACTGATGTCGGTGCCATGGTCGATATCAAAACCGCGCAGGAATATCTGCTCGGCCTTGCCACCGCCGGCGTGTTGGGCGATGAAGAGCCCCGGCACTTTGCGCAGTACCTCCTGGGAAGAATTCACGGGGTTATTTTCCAGGTCGACAGTAGCGATCTGATTTAAAGTGCTGATCTTTTTAGAAATGACGACCTGCTCCAAAGTGATGGGCGACTCGTCCAGCTTCACCGTAAAACGCTGGCTGAAATCTTCCTCCTCCAAAACCAGTTGCCGGCTTTTGAAACCCACAAAACTGACGTTGATCGTATCGCCGGCCTGCAAGCCGGCGAGGCGAAAAATGCCCAGTTCATTGGTGTGGGTGTGTTCAACGTCAGCTTGTTTGATGACATACGCATCCTGAATAGGGGTTCCGTATTGGTCCAATACCTTACCCTCCAGGATTTGGCCGAAAAGGGCGGTGGAACTAAGCATGAAAGCTATAATAATGAATATTGGTCGAGACATGATATTTTTTCTTTGAAGAGTGTACTCAATCCACTCCCAGGCTATGCAAGGCAAGCGTGGACAGCGGAAAAGAGAAATGAAAGGTTTTTGAAAAAGAGCGAAAAGGGAGGTCAAACGAGCCGGGGAGGCGGCGTAGGCACAGAGAGGTAGACAAAATACGGCCTGAAAAAGCGGTGTGTCCTTTCGGGCAATCCTGCGTCTAAATCTTTAGCTAATTGAAAGGATACATGCGGACATTCCGCGAACTGCTTCTTCAGCGCCTCGGCCTTATCGGTTGCCGGAGCGGGCCCATCGGAAAAAGGGGCAAGCAAGCCGCTGATCAATTCGATAATACCATGATGATGGCTGTGCGTTGCATCGGTATGGGTATGATAGTGATGCTTTTGCTCCTTCTTTACCAGGTGAGAAAGATAGTGCAGGCTTTCCAGGACAGGGTCCTGGAAAATGGCCGTCAGGTATAAGAACAAGAACCCGGCAACTAAAAAGGATTTATATGTTTCTAAGATGCGCAGCATTTAATAAAACATACGGAATTGAAACAAGCATCGGTTTTAGATTTGAGTATTATTTGTAAATTAGTTACTATTCAAAAAATAAACAAACATGAGAAAGCCTCGATTAAAAGTACTCCCGGAGATTGCCCTGCTCATCTTTATAGCGTTTCAACTCCAATCCTGCGCCACCAACCCGGTGACCGGCAAGAGCCAGTTGATGCTGCTGAGCAAGGATCAGGAAATTGCCATGGGCGCCCAGTCCGACCCGGAGATTGTCGCCGCCTTTGGCCGGTACAATAATGAAGACATCCAAAAATTCATCAATGATAAGGGGCAGGAAATGGCCAGGGTATCTCATCAGCCCAATCTGAAATACGAATTTAAGGTTCTGGATTCTCCCGTTGTCAATGCTTTCGCTTTGCCCGGCGGTTATGTATACTTCACCCGGGGTATCCTGGCGCATTTCAACAACGAAGCAGAATTTGCCGGTGTACTGGGCCACGAGATCGGGCACATTACGGCCCGCCACTCCGCCCAGCAATACAGCCGGCAGATGCTGGCGCAGGCGGGCCTGATGGCAGGGGTTATTTTTTCTAAAGACTTCCGTCAATACGCCGGCCTGGCCCAGCAGGGCATGGGCTTGCTCTTCCTCAAATTTGGGCGGGACGCCGAGAGCGAGTCCGACCGGCTGGGGGTCGAGTATTCTACCAAGATCGGTTACGACGCTCATGAGATGGCCGATTTCTTCAGCACCCTCAAACGGCTCAGTGACCAGAGCGGCCAAAGCATTCCCACCTTCCTGTCTACCCATCCCGACCCGGCCGACCGGCATAATAAAGTGGACCAGCTGGCTTCCCAGTGGCAGCAAAAGGTTCCGGAAAGCGGCTTCGACGTCAAACGCAACGACTACCTGCGCATGATCGACGGCCTGGTGTACGGGGAAGACCCCCGACAGGGCTACGTGGAAAGCAATGCCTTCTATCACCCGGAGCTGAAATTCCAGTTTCCCGTACCTTCCGGATGGCAGGTTAACAACCTGCCATCTCAGGTGCAAATGGCGCCAAAGGACGGCAAAGCGCTGATGCTCCTCAGTTTAGCGGCGGGCAATGATCCTTCTCAGGCCGCCGACGCCATGCTCCAGCAATATCAGCTGAGCCAGTTGAGCCGAAGAAATGAGACGGTAAACGGCCTGCGCGCTGTATCGGTACTCGCAGAGCAGGCCAATGAGCAAACGCAGCAAGTGGTTAGCATCCTCGCTTATCTGATCGAATATGAGGGCCGGATTTATCAAATCCTGGGTATGTCTAATAAACCAGACTTCAACGCCTACACCGGCATTTTCCAGCAAACGATGCAAGGGTTCAAAAAACTGACTGACCCCTCCAAGATCAACGTCAAGCCAGAGCACATCCGCATTGAACGCATCGAGAACAACACCAACCTGAAAGCAGCTCTGCAAGCGGCCGGAGTGCCCAGCAACCGCCACGAGGAACTGGCCATCCTCAACGGAATGGAACTCAGCCAGCCGCTTTCCCGGGGTATGCTGATTAAGGTGGTGGAGAAGTAGGGGGATTCGGGAAGTCGGAAGTCGGAAGGGGGAAGGCGGAGGTTCGGAGTTCGGTATTCGGAGTTCGGAGAACCGGCGAACCGGCGAACGGCGGAGTCCGGAAGGCGGAAGGGGGAGGTTCGGAATTCGGTATTCGGTATTCGGGCAGGCCAGCAGAGTCCGAAATCCGGAAGAACACCCCGCGAATAGCGAACCGCGAACCGGCGAACGGCGAACTCCGGAAGGCGGAAGGGGGAGGTTCGGAATTCGGTATTCGGTATTCGGGCAGGCCAGCAGAGTCCGAAATCCGGAAGAACACCCCGCGAATAGCGAACCGCGAACCGGCGAACGGCGAACTCCGGAAGGCGGAAGGGGGAGGTTCGGAATTCGGTATTCGGTATTCGGGCAGGCCAGCAGAGTCCGAAATCCGGAAGAACACCCCGCGAATAGCGAACCGCGAACCGGCGAACGGCGAACTCCGGTATTCGGCCACCCTGCGAACAGCAGAGTCCGGGGTTCGGAGTTCGGTATTCGGAGTTCGGAGAACCGGCGAACAGCGAATTGCGAACCTGCGAACAGCGAACGGCGAACTCCAAATTCCGAACACGCCCTTCGACTTCCCAAAATTTCCATTACCTTTCGGAGAAAATGCAATACCTATGAAGAAAGGCATTCAAAACACTATGTTACTTGGGCTGGCATTTCTGTTGCTCACCGCCCAGAAGTGCAGCAAAGACAAATATTCCTTTACGGAAACCTCTGTGATTGAGATCGTCAAGACGCCCTGTTTTGGCTCCTGCCCGGAGTATAGCTTCAAGATTAAGGGCAATGGCGAAGCCGTTTATAAAGGCAAGCGAGCGGTCGAACTCGAAGGGGAGCACACCCGCACCTTCTCCGCTGATACGGTGAATTACCTGTTCACTACCTTCGTTGAGGCCAACCTATGGCAATACGAAAATGAGTACACCGAACAGGTGGCCGACCTGCCGACCACCTACCTCTCCTTTGAGCACGAGGGTAAGGCCAAAAGGATCAAGATGCATTACGGCTATCCGGAAGAACTGGAAATGCTGGCTGACAAGTTGCAGGAACTGGCCTTCAGCAAGGGATGGCAGGAGGGTAGCGATTAGTGAATCAATTAAAATGCCTCCTGCCCTTCTCCTGCCCAAACTTCTCCTGGTTGAACGCCTGAGACTGCCCTCTGGGAATGCTCAGCGACTGCCATTCTTTTCCTTTAATCTGCTTGGCGAGGAACACCATTTGCCCTACGTGGTAGGCATAGTGGGCCAGCTGCCGGTCGATGGCATCCAGGACGGTATGCCCCTCGTTTCGGATGTAGACGATGCGCGGTAAGTCGTCGTCCGTCAGAGGGGCGATAGCGCCGAACAGGCAACCCCAGCCTTCTTCCCAGGCTTCCATTATCTGGCGCCGGCCGTCCAGTGCGTCTTCGAACTCGCTGTCGCGGTTCCGCCAGGGCTTCTCGCCGTCGGAGGTGAGGAAGTCCGTCCAGCGGGAAAGCATATTCCCCCTCAGGTGCCGGACGATGGTGGCCAGGTTGTTGCTCTCCGGCTCGGGCTGCACTTTCAACTCTGCCTCTGTAAGCTGGTGCATAGCCTGCTCTCCCAGTTTTTTATAATATTCAAACAATCGGCGAACGCTGTCCAGATAGTTGAGTTGGGTTTGTTTTTCCATTTTTACCTGCAAAGGTAAGCGTTCCAGGAATGCCGTGTTATTGTCTGCGGGCCGGAGATTGTGGGGAGAGGGCCGGACGAGGGCACGCCCCTCCCGCGTGGTAACAACATACCCATTTAACCCTCCTCTCCAACCTGCCTATATTGCTCCACCACCTTTTCACACGCCTCCTCCAGCATCCGGAATACCTGGTCGAAGCCATCATCGTTCCAGTAGGGGTCGGGGACATTGAGATTGCTGCCGGGGGCAATGTAATTGAGGATCATGGCCACTTTTTGCTTTTGCTGATTTGTTTTAGCCAGGCGGAGGATGTCCTGATAATTGGAGCTATCCATGGCCAGAATGAGGTCGAACGTATCCAGGTCGGTGGGTTGAATCTGGCGGGCGCGCTGCCGGGAAATATCCAGGCCGTACTTTCTGGCGATACTCACCGACCGGGGGTCGGGCGGTTCGCCGATATGCCAAAGGCCGGTGCCGGCAGAATCCACCTTCCAGTCCAGGCCTTCTTCTTTAAGCTTGTGCTTCAAAATACCTTCAGCCAGAGGAGAACGGCAGATATTGCCCAGGCAAACCATTAGTATTTTCATGGAGTTTACAATTTGATGTCGGATATTTGTTTCGAAAATAATAGGCCTATTAATGAAAAGGCCCGTTATCTTTGTTTTAAGGTATACAATAGAAATTTGTTTCAACCCCAGAAGCATTTATTCCCGGGGAAAATAAAACCTTCTCTGACAATTTTGGCGGGGCCGGCTAAAGTTGGGGAATAAAGTCGCTATTAGAAGTATTTTCACCGACTTTAGCCGGCCTTTACCCGCAAAAATTGTCAGAGAACCAAATAAAAAAAATGAAAATCATAATTGCCGGGGCTGGAGATGTAGGTTTCCACCTGGCGGAATTGCTGGCCTATGAGAACCAGGATATTGTGCTGATCGATTCCAACCAGGAAGTGCTGGACTACGCCGCCACTCATCTCGACGTGATGACCCTCCGGGGAGATTCCTCTTCAATTGACATCCTGGAGCAAGCGCAGGTAAGCCGGGCCAAGCTCGTCCTGGCAGTGACCACCTCGGAAAAGAACAACCTGGTAACGGCCATCCTGGCTAAAAAAATGGGGGCCCGCCAAGCTATTGCCCGGGTGAATAATGAGGGGTACCTGACCGAGACGGAACGGCATTTGTTTCGGGAGCTGGGCATAGACTCCCTGATCTCCCCCACCCTGCTGGCAGCTGAAGAGATTTACCGCCTGATCAGAGAGTGCTCCTTTACCGATCTCTTTGAATTTGAAAACGGAAAGATCAATCTGGTTGGCATTACGCTGGATGAATATTCGCCGCTGTCCAACAAACAAGTGGCCGATATTCACGGAATTGATTCGGATGTCACCCTGCGGCCCATCGCCGTTCTGCGCGGCCACCGCACCATCATTCCCAGAGGCAACACCATCCTGCGCCGAAATGACCACATTTATTTCATCACCCGCAAAGATAATATCGACCGGCTGATCAATATTGTGGGCAAGAAGAAGATAAAGGCGAAAAATGTCATGATCCTGGGAGGTACTCCCCTGGGGTTGGCCACCGCCAAACGGCTGGAAGGGGAATACCATATTACGCTTATCGAAAAGGACAAAGAGCGTTGTAAAATGCTCGCCGAACAACTCAACAACTCCCTGGTCATCAATGGCGACGCCAGTAATATTGACCTGCTGGAAGAAGAAGGCCTCAACAATATGGATGCTTTCATTGCGCTTACCGACAATTCGGAAACCAATATTATTGCCAGCCTGACCGCGAAAAACCACGGGGTGTACAAAACCATCGCACAGGTGGAGAATAAAGAATACATCCACATTTCTCAGAATATTGGAGTGGATACCCTGATCAACAAAAAACTCATTGCCGCCAACAATATCTTCCGCTTTGTGCGCAAAGGGCAGGTGGAGGCTATTACCAGCCTGCACGGCGTTGATGCGGAGATCATCGAATACGTCGTACACAAAAAGAACCAAATCACCAAAAAGCCGCTAAAGGACCTGTATTTCCCAACTACGGCTTTGATAGGAGGGGTCATCCGGGGTGAAGACACGCTGATCCCCGACGGGGATTTCCAGCTTCAGATCGATGACAAGGTTATCATCTTTGCCCTTCCGGAAGCCATTACTAAACTCGAACAACTCTTCCACTAGCACAGCCATGATCAATATACGCCCAATCATTCGTGTCATAGCTGTCCTTTTGATCATTATCGGGGGGGCCATGTTCACCGGTTTACCCGTTTCCTATTATTTTAATAGTGGGGACGCTCTTTCGTTACTCTACTCCGGCCTGGTTTGCATCATGGTTGGCGCCGCCCTGTGGATGATCCGGCTACCGGGTGGCAATGATATCAAAAAGCGGGAGGGCTACCTCATCGTCGCCCTGGGCTGGTTATCTATGGTCTCATTTGGCATGCTTCCTTATCTGTTCAGTGGGGTTATTCCAGATGTGGTGGGCGCCTTTTTCGAAACCGTATCCGGTATGACCACTACCGGCGCCTCAGTGCTCAACGATATCGAGGCGGTTCCGGAAGGAATCCTTTACTGGCGGAGCCTTACCCAATGGATCGGCGGCATGGGTATTATTGTGCTTACCGTGGCCATATTCCCTTTACTGGGTATTGGCGGTATCGAATTGTTTGTGGCCGAAGCTCCCGGCCCTACTTCCGACAAGCTGCACCCCCGAATCAGGGAAACGGCCAAGCGCCTGTGGCTTATTTACGTGGCCCTAACGGCGGCCCTGACCTTCATCCTCTTCCTGGGGGGAATGAATTTTTACGAAGCGATCAACCACTCTTTTACGACCATGGCCACCGGTGGGTTTTCCACCAAAAACGCCAGCATGGCCTATTATGATACGCCGGCCATCCAGTACCCTATCACCCTCTTCATGTTCCTGGCAGGAACGAACTACACAGTCATTTACTTCGGGCTGAAAGGTAAATTCAGCAAAGTGTGGGCCAGCGATGAGTTCAAGGCTTATCTGCTCATCGTTTTCTTATTCAC
Source organism: Lewinellaceae bacterium (assembly GCA_020636095.1). Classification (GTDB taxonomy): domain Bacteria; phylum Bacteroidota; class Bacteroidia; order Chitinophagales; family Saprospiraceae; genus JACJXW01. Next base: position 1,081,105 of record JACJYN010000003.1, on the reverse strand, counting down.
CGTTGTTGTCACGCTGGTGGTTAAAACCAATACCGGCCTGCCTTGGGAAAAATCTTTCCGGGACAGTATTTTCCAGCTCGTCTCGATCATCACTACCACCGGCTTTGTCTCCGCCGACTATACCAGCTGGAGCAACAGCCTGACCATGCTCTTTTTCGTGCTGATGTTCCTGGGCGCCAGCGCCGGTTCCACCAGCGGCGGCATCAAGCTGATCCGGCATCTGGTGTTTTTTAAGAACTCTTTCCTGGAATTCAAGCGCATCCTGCATCCCCGGGCCATTGTCCCGCTGAAACTCAACGGCCAGGTGGTCACCGGCCGCATTCGAACCCATATCATCATTTTCCTGCTCCTCTACCTCATGCTTTTCCTCATTGGGTCCATCGTTGTCTCCGCCATGGGGCTGGACTTCATGACCGCCATCGGGGCAGTGGCCACTTCTCTCGGCAACGTCGGCCCCGGTATCGGCGAAGTAGGGCCCGTAGACAATTTTGCCTGGCTATCGCCACAGATCAAGTTCACCCTCTCCATCCTCATGCTACTCGGGCGGCTGGAGTTGTTCACCATCCTGGTCCTGTTTACTCCTTATTTTTGGAAGGCAAATTAACAATCGGCCTGTTTAAGCGACGGAATTCACCAGGGCTTAACTGTAAATCCACTCCGGGGGCAGAAGTTTTATCAATTCCTTCGGTTCTGCTACCTTAATATCCCGCCTGCACATTACCTTTGTCAAAAAGGGCTGGATATATGCAGATAAACGGTAAGCACTACCGAACCATTTGGGTCAAGGAGGGGGCAGAGCCCACTGTGCAGGTCATCGACCAGCGCAAGCTCCCCCATGCGTTCGTCATTGAAGACCTGAATACAGTTGACGACTTTGCCCGCGCTATTCGGGAAATGCACGTGCGGGGCGCTCCGCTCATTGGCGCCACTGCTGCCTATGGGCTGTACAATGCGCTTTATCATGCGCCGGCCGACAAACGGCGCCTGGGCAAATACATGCGTGATGCCGCAGAGCTGCTCCAGAATACCCGCCCTACCGCCATCAATCTTGGCTATGCCCTCAACCGGATGATGAACGCTATCGAGCCCGTCGAGGAAATAGAGAAGATGCTGCAACTGGCCCTGCAAACCGCTAACGACATTGCAGAAGAAAGCGTAGAACACTGCCGGGCTATTGGCGAACACGGCCTGGAACTCATCCAAAAGATAAGCAGGAAGAAGAAAGGCCAACCGGTCAATATACTCACCCATTGCAATGCCGGATGGCTGGCCTGTATTGACCACGGCACCGCTACGGCGCCCATTTACGCCGCCCACGCTGCCGGTATCCCCGTTCATGTGTGGGTCGGTGAAACCCGCCCCCGAAACCAGGGCGCCAATATTACCGCTTACGAACTCCTCCATCAGGGCGTGCCCAATACCGTCATTACTGACAATGCCGGCGGCCACCTGATGCAACACGACATGGTCGACCTCGTGATCGTCGGTAGCGACCGGACAACGCTCCGGGGGGATGTAGCCAATAAGATCGGCACCTACCTCAAAGCCCTGGCGGCCCGAGACAACCGAGTGCCTTTTTACGTCGCCCTCCCTTCGACTTCCTTCGACTGGTCCATCAATGACGGCCTTAAAGAAATCCCGATCGAGCAACGCAGCCCCGATGAGGTGCGGTATGTCCACGGCTGGTTTAACGGAAAGATCTACAAGGTGCTCATTACGCCACAAGACAGCCAGGCCGCTAATTATTCTTTCGATGTGACGCCGGCTCACCTGATTTCCGGCCTGATCACAGAGCGTGGAATATGCAAAGCTTCGAGGAGAGGAATCGTGAAGTTATTCCCGGAGGCGGCCAAGTAATTGGGGATCCGATTATGTAAAGCAACACACAGGTGGTTAAATACTATTCGGTTCGTGTATCCAAAGCACTTCCGATGACGGCGGCCCCAGCTCCGGCGATTTCTCATCATAATCGATATGGTAGAGCATGTAGCGCATGGCGGCAATACGGGCCACCTCCCGGATGTTGCCCTTGATGACCACCCAGGGGCTGTACGGGGTGGACGTGCGCTCGTACATGATGTTTTTGTACTTCGTAAAATCATCCCATTTCTCCTGGGCGAGCAGGTCAACCGGGCTGACCTTCCATTGCTTTAAGGGATCGGACAGGCGGTCCTCAATGCGGTGGCGCTGTACTTCCATATTGATAGAGAACCAGAACTTGAACAATATGATCCCATCTTCGATGATCATCTGCTCGAACAGGGGCGCCTGCTTCATGAACAATTCGTACTGCCGGGTAGAGCAAAAGCCCATAACCGGCTCCACCACCGCGCGGTTGTACCAGCTCCGGTCGAAGAAAACGATCTCTCCGGCATTGGGTAGTTCCTGGATATAGCGCTGGAAATACCATTGGTCTTTTTCCACTTCCGAGGGTTTGCCCAGGGCTACAACCCGGTAATGCCGGGGGTTGAGGAATTGTGAGAACCGAAAGATGGCCCCGCCTTTACCCGCCGTATCTCTGCCTTCGAAAAGGACCGCCAGCCGCAGGCCATTCTCATGGATGTGTTTTTGCATTTTCAGCAACTCCACCTGTAGAAAATACAGGTCGTGTACATAAGCGGGGTTGATGCTGTAGTGTTGCAACACCTGCTTATCAAAAGTTTCGTCCTGCCCGGGTTTCATCTGTTCCATTACAGTTACTTCGTTTACTTCTTAAGCGACGCGCTATCAATAACTGTCGGTTTTCTAGGAGTGCTTTTTCCTTTATCCTGCGTTGAGGAACCGCCTCCCTTAGCGCTGCTAAGGTCGGGAACCCTCGCCTTGGCTAAAGAAAAAATCACTTGCCTATCGAAACACGACACTTATTAATCGCGCGTCGCTAAAGATAAAATAAACAACCCAAATGCCTTAGCGAAAGCTTTCTGTCTTGAAAAAAGGAGCTACTTTTTTAATAATACCTTGTAGAGGTCCGTCCGCCGGTCTTTCAGGGTATTGACGCTGCCAAACTCGTGCAATTCTTTCAACAATTCGAGGCTTACATCGGCAATAACCGTCATCTCCGTATTAGGAGTGGCTTCGGCCCGCACAGCGTTGGTGGGGAAAGCAAAATCGGAAGGGGTAAAGATGGCCGACTGGGCGTAGTTGATATCCATGTTGTTGACCCGCGGCAGGTTGCCCACGCAGCCGGCCATAACGACGTAACATTCATTCTCGATGGCCCGCGCCTGAGCGCAGAGCCGCACGCGGTTGTAACCGTTCTGGGTGTCGGTGAGGAAGGGTACAAAAAGGATTTGCATGCCCTGGTCCGCGTAGATGCGGGCGAGTTCCGGAAATTCGACATCGTAACAGATCAGGATACCGACCTTGCCACAGTCGGTGTCGAATACCTTTACTTTACTGCCGCCGACCATGCCCCAGGCGTCGCGCTCAGAGGGCGTAATCTGTACTTTCTGGTACTTTTCCCAGGTGCCGTCGCGGCGGCAGAGGTAAGAAACGTTGTACAAATGGCCGTCATCTTCTACCTTGGGCATGCTGCCGGTGATGATATTGACGTTGTAGGAAACGGCAAATTCGATAAACTTATCCCGCAGGGCGCCGGTATAGCCGGCCAACTCGCGAATGGCGCGCGCCTCGCCGAGGTGGTTGTAATCCGCCATCAGCGGCGCCTCGAAAAATTCGGGGAAGAGGATGAAATCCGACTTATAATCACTGACGGCGTCCACGAAGTATTCCACCTGTTCGATCAGCGCCTCAAAATTCCGAAACAGGCGCATCTGCCACTGTACGATCCCTACCCGAACGACATCCTTAGGCAGGTTGATCAGCCGCTCCTCTTCCTGGTAGTAGATATTGTTCCACTCCAGTAAAGTAGCATATTCTTTCGACTCCTTGTCTTCCGGTAAATAGTGCTTGATGATTTTCTTTACGTGAAATTCATTCGACAGCTGGAAGGTCAGCGTAGGATCGTATAACTCCTTGAGTTTTACTTTTTGGATATACTGGCGCGGCGTGAGCTCGTCCGAATGGTCTTTGTAGTTGGGTATGCGCCCGCCGGCAATAATTGAGCGGAGGTTGAGGTTCTCGCAGAGCTCTTTGCGGGCGTCGTAGAGCCGCCGGCCCAGGCGCATACCCCGGTATTTGGGGTGCACAAAAAGCTCGATACCGTACAACACATCGCCATCCGGGTCGTGGGTGCTGAAGGTCTCTTTGCCGGTTATTTGTTGATAGGTGTGGTTGTCTCCAAATTTGGCGTAATCAACAATAATCGAAAGGGCGCAGGCGGCTACTTTCCCATCAACCACCACACAAAGTTGCCCATCGGGAAAAATGTCCAGCAGTTTGTCGATCGCCCTTTTATTCCAATGCGTAACCCCGCCTCCCGAGTACGCCTTGATCATAGCCTCTTTGAGGCCCAGATAATCTTCGAGTTCCAGGTTCCGTAATTCTATTTTCTTGGTGGCTACTTCTTCCATGTGTTATCAGCTTTTGAAACTTTTCGTTATATGGTCACTAAACAGAAACGCTTTTTCCGGCAATGTGTTTGGGAAGGAGGGTATAGGGTTATATTGTTATAGGGGGCTACCGTTCTAGTGCAGGACAGAAGTCGGACACGAGCGAAGCGGCTGACGCCTGCCTACCCGCCAGGCAAGACTTGGCGGCCTGGCAGGCAGGGAGTAAGTCGGAATGACACCAAGCCTTCCGCAACTTCCTGGCCATCAAGAGTGTCCAACGCTAGACTGGTAGCCTTTTCCTGCTAAACCACCTCAAACTTATAGCCTACGCCGTAGACCGTCTTGAGGTAATCACTGTATCCGTGAGCGGCCAGTTTTTTTCTCAGGTTTTTTAAGTGGGCGTAAATAAAGTCAAAAGAAATGGCATCTTCCATGTAATCGCCCCAAAGATGTTCAGCAATACTTTCTTTCGTAACAACCCTGTTTTTGTTGCGGGCCAGGAAAACGAGGATTTCGAATTCCTTTTTGGTCAGGTTCAGCAGGACGCCATCGGCGAGTACAATCCGTTCATCCAGTTTGAGGAGCAGTCCGCCAAAGGCCAGCACTTTGCTATAGTTTCCAGCTTTTCGGCGCATTACCGCTTTGACCCGGGCGTGAAGTTCTCCCACATCAAAAGGTATGGGCAAAAAATCATCCGCTCCTTCGTCGAGCCCCTGAATGCGCTCCTGAACCAGATTATTGGAGGAGAGGAGGATCAGGCCCGTCTGGGCATCCTCTTCCCGCATCATGTGCACCAGGCGGAGGCCGTCCTGGCCAGGAAGGCCCAGATTGACCAGAACGCAGTCATAATCGTAATTGTTGAGTTTTTTATACCCCTCCTGATACGTGTTGGCTTGTTCACATACATGGCCTTCGCGCCGGAAATGGCGAAGTATTTGTGACAGCAGTTTGGGGTCATCCTCAACGATCAGAATCTTCATCGAAATCTTATTCTGCCAGATGGGCGTAAAATACGGAATATAACACTTTCGGGGGGTGGTATTTCTTTATGCCCCTCATTTTATTCAGAATTCTTTCAGAATTGCACCTCTCTTTTGCAAAAAAAAAAGAAACAGGTACAGCCAAAAAAATGGATACAAAAGTTCGATCGAACGAAGAACTTTTCGAGGGCCTCATAAACGGCCTACTCATAGAGGGCTATGCGCTGGCAGATGGCTTCTTAAGCCCCCTGGAAGTGCAGGGTATACTGGAGGCTTCCGCCGGTTCTTATGAACAGGGGCGTTTCAATATTGCCGGGATTGGAAAGCAGCAGCACTACCAGCTCAACCAAAGTATCCGGGGCGACCATATTCAATGGCTCGACCACCAAAACCCTCCCGAAGCCTGTCGTCCTTTTTTCAGCCGCCTGCAGGAAATGATCCAATACTTTAACCGCAGCCTCTACCTGGGTATCCGGGATATGGAGCTGCATTTTGCAGTATATCCGGAAGGGGCTTTTTACAAGCGCCATCTGGATGTTTTCCAGCATACCAAGGCCAGGAAACTCTCGATTGTTTGCTACCTGAATTTCGACTGGGTTGCCGAAGACGGCGGCCAATTGCGCCTTTACCTTCCTCAGGAGGATGGGCCCGAACAACACATTGACATTTTACCGGTTGCGGGGCGCCTGGTTTGCTTCAACAGCCAGACGCTTGAGCACGAAGTGCTACCCGGCCGGCGAAGGCGCTTCAGTATCACGGGTTGGCTGAAGGATGACCTGCCGTTGTTTGCTCCCCCCTTGCCTGGCAATTATTCAGCCCGGTAAGGGGGGATTCATTAATAATCATTTTCATAACACCCTCAAACAAGAGCAATGATCCATCCGCACACACGCATACAGTTCATCAATGATGAGATGGGCTACGGCGTTTTTGCTACTCATTTCCTGCCCAAAGGCACCATTACTTATGTGAAAGACAGCCTGGAATTGGAGATCACCCCAGAGGCCTTTGGCCATTTCTCCACAGAAATGCAGGCGGTGATTGAAAAGTACTCCTATATCGACGAAAAGGGAGTCCGCATTGTAAGCTGGGATTTTGCCAAATACGTCAACCATTGCTGCAATTGCAATACTATGAGCACCGGCTATGGATTCGAGATCGCGATCCGGGACATTCAACCCGGCGAACAGGTCACCGATGAATACGGCATCTTCAACATCCAGGAGGAGATGGAATTGCAATGCAACCACAACAATTGTCGCCGCAGATTGAGCCCGGGAGACTTTGAAAAGTATTACCAGCAGTGGGATGAGCAGCTCAGAGAGGCACTGGCGGTTCTGTTATCCGTCGATCAGCCCCTCATGCCTATTATCGACGCACCGGCCCGGGAGGAATTCCTGGCTTATCTGCAGGGCACAACTCCTTACCGCTCGGTTTACAATCTCAAGTACTTCCCTCAATTTGCCTCGAATGGCGTGGCGGCGAAGGTGATAAACCAGTAGTGAGCTTAGCAGCTTTGGCTGCCATTCCAGTGTTGGACACGTTGACCGTTGCGGGGTGCTTGTTGTTCCGGGATCACATGCCTTTGCATATTACGCCCCAAAGCCAGGCCAGTAATCTTTCCGCGCTTTTGTGTATTTTTGTACCCTTCAAAGTATTTAAGTAGTCGGACACAATTAATGAAACCTGGCCTAAGCCCCTGTTATTCGATCAGTCAGTCAGTCCATATACTTACATTCGGAAGGCCCTACACGCAATAGAAGCCCCAGGCCTACTTATATCAGGGTTTCTTTGCTATTTAAGATGACCTAGAAAAAATGCTTGTGATGAAAATCCCAGTTTCGACCCTGCAACACGATGCACCTGTAATTGAAGAACTCCTGTTGGAAGAAGTGACTCCCGGAGAAGTACAACGATTCTTGCTACACCTGGTAACCGACGGCATGGGCCTGCCGGTATTTATTCCCATCATCGTAGCTAAAGGGATACAAGAGGGGCCGGTCGTCGGCATCACAGCCGCTGTACACGGCAACGAATTGAATGGCATTCCAGTTATTCAACGGCTTTTCCGGGAGGTGAATGCCCGGGAGCTGCGCGGTACGCTGGTGGGGGTGCCGGTAGTTAATATCCCTTCGCTTTTGCGCAAAAGGCGCCGGTTTATTGACGGCACCGACCTGAATCACATCATGCCCGGCAAACCCGACGGCAATGTGAGCCAGGTGTATGCTTACCGCATCATCAACTGGATCGTCAGCAAATTCAACTACCTCATCGACCTGCATACCGCCAGCTTCGGGAGGATCAATTCCTACTACATCCGCGCCGATATGTCGAATCCGGATACCCGAAAAATGGCCCTGCTGCAAAACGCTCAGATCATTGTTCACAACCCGCCGCTGGACGGCACCCTGCGCGGCGCCGCCGACGCGCTTGGCATCCACGCCATTACGCTGGAAGTCGGCAACCCGAATACCTTCCAGAAAGGCCACATCCGGTCCGGCCTGACCGGCATCCACAACCTGCTCCACGCCCTGAACATGGCCGATGCCGTAATTGAGGAGCCACCGGCTCCGGCCGTCATCTGCCAGAAATCCTACTGGCTGTATACCGATACCGGCGGTATCCTTACCGTTCTGCCCGATGTGGCGCAAATGGTGAAAGCCGGCGAAGTGGTGGCTACTCTGCGCAATATATTCGGAGATATGATCCGGGAGTACAAAGCACCGGAAGACGGTATTGTTATAGGCAGGAGCGTCAGCCCGATCAATCAGACGGGCGGAAGGATTCTGCATTTGGGGATACTGAAATGAGGGAATGAGGGAATGAATGAATACGGGGTACCTTGGACTCCCCTATTCAATCATTCATTCCCTCATTCCTTCAATCATTCTATCCTTCAATCATTTCATAAAAACCTCCAGATTTTCCGCTCGTTGCCGCCCCGTGATCCTGCCGCCGGCAGAGGGAGCTTCCTGAATGCCGGGGAGGTAGCTGCGCTCCAGAAAGGCCGTGCCGGGCCCCTCTCCGATCTCGGATAGCTTGTCCTTAGCCAGGATGATGCTGTTGGCGCCAACATCATTGGTGGAAAAAATACGGGCGTCGCCTTCATTTTCGCCGTTGATGGTCAACAGTACGATCTCGTTGGCCTTGAGTTCTCCGCCCTCCCAGAAAAGTTCGTAGGACTGGTTCCGGTCAATGGTGTCGATGCCGGAAGCAAAAGAGATGGAGTGTATTTCCACCGTATTCCGGAACAGGCTACCCTCCGTGTCTGTCCATTCAAAAGCACCCGTAGCGATAAAGCCGGCGTACTGCCTTTCGTAGTAGGCCAGCACCGGGTTGAAGGTGAGCGGGTCGCCTTCGAAAGTGACTTTGCTATCGCCCGCCAGTTGGAGCTTGGTGCCCAGTTCGTTGCTGAAGTGGAAGGTGGCGCGGGCGTAGGTTTTGTCTTCATTGGCGTTGTAGAAAAGCTCGTAAACGGTGAAGATTCGGTCCTGGTCGACCGTGTCGGAAGACTCGCTGTTGCAGCTGAAGATGGCCAGAGTGCAGAGTAGCGCGCCCAAAAGAAAGAATTGCGTTTTCATAGTTAAAAAGGATTGGTGAATGGAAACTAGATTCATCAATCCTAAGAACGATCTTGTCTCCACCGACCCGACAAAGGATTCGTTAAATTGGGTTAAACGGTTGTTAAGAGCTTGTTCAAATTTCAAAGGCCAATTACTCTCCCAACTGTCCTGCCGCCCACTCCAGGCCGATACGGCTCTTGAAAAACTTGCCCCGCAGGGCGGTTAGTTTGAGCTGGGTGTCGATCAGTTTCTGCTCCCGGGAGTTGAGCAGGAAGATAGAGCTTTCCCCCAGGTTAAACTTCTCGATCTCCGCGTCGAGCAACGCCTGGTAATTGGCCACCGTGCGCTCGGTAAGGCGGATTTGCTCAAGCAGGTTCTCCAGCTCATTGTAGTAGGCCCCAATCTTATTGGCGATCTCTACCCGCTTTTGCTGTAGGCCGTATTCAGCATCCTGAATTTTTAACTTCGCCAGCTGTAGTTTGCCCCGTTCTTTGCGGAGCAGCAGAGGGAACTCGAAACGCAGGCCCCACTTGTAGTTCTGAGTCACCAGGTTAGTCAGGCCCGAACCATTGTCGGTATTGTAGATGAAGTCGCTCCCATCGCTGAGGAAGTTGTATTCCACATCGAGTCGGGGTTTGAGCTGTTCAGCGGCCAGTTGGCGGCCTACCTCCAGTTGGCTGAGCTTTACCTGGTAACTTCGAATATCCGGATGCGAGAGGCTGGCGCTCTGCCAGATGGCCTGCGCTCCGAGGGCCGGCAAGGCAGGTTGGAGCTCCGCCAGGGTTGGCGGGCGCAGGCCGTCGGTAGCCTCCACCGGTACGGCTCCTTCGTACCAGAGGTAGTTGGACAGTACGAGGCCGGCATTGCGGTAACTCACTGATGCATCATTGAGGCTAAGCTGCCGGTTTTGCACCTGGATCATGGTCTCAAGAGTATCAATGGCGGGCTTATCGCCCTGCAAAAAGCTTTCGACGATCCCTTTCATCCGTTCCTCTGTAAGGGCGAGCGCCTGTTGCTGGATCAGTAGTTCGTTGTAGGCCCTCGCCCACTCCCAATAAGCGGAAGCCGCTTCCAGCAAAAGGGTGTTGATCATAGACCGGCGTTCCGCCTCGTTGGCCTGTGCCATCAGCTTGGCCTGCTGTAGCGTTGCCCGCCGTTCGTCGATGATCAGGCCCCGGGCCAAAGGGACTTTCAGGCCGAGCACCGCCTGCCCCGCTTCCGGCAGGTTGCGTTCCGGGTTGAGATAAATACCATCGGTAACCGTGTACGCCGCTTTTAGCTCCGCTCCGTACCAGGTAGGGATTTTGAGCCCTCCTTCCCCGATCGAAAAATATTCCTTCTTATCAAAAGACTTCTGGTCCCATTCAGCATAGGCTTTCGGGTCGAACCCCCCGCGGGCGAGCCGTTCGAGGGCGGCTGCCTCGTTATCCAACAGGCGCGCCTGCTTAACGACAGGGTGGTATTCCAGTATCCACCGGAAAAATTCCTCCTGAGAGAAAAGGCGGGCGCTGTCCGCCGGTTGAGCAAGGAGGGAGAGGGGCAGAATAATAAGCGAAAGGGTTACAATTAGTGCAGTAGACTTCATGAAGGCTTTTATTTGGGGAAGCCCTGCCAGGCTTTGCATACCTGGCAGGGCTCATACTATTTTATAGATTTCACCGGCGCTTTCATCTTGGGCGCGGCATCCACGCCCTCATCATAATAATCGGGTGGGAAGCCGTTGAGCTTTCGCCAAATTTCGTACCAGAGCGGCACATTATTGAGCAGGGCGATGCCCTGTGCTCCGGAACCCACCCTAAGCGCTTCGGGCCAGGCCTCGCTATCCTTCCGGGGAGCAGCCAGGATGCGGTACAGTCCGTTGGCGCTGATCATATTGTCAATGGCGACCACCGTGCCGCTGTAGGTGCCGAAGGATTGCCCTGGCCAGCCGGAAAAGATGAAGGCGGGCCAGCCGTCAAAAATGAAACGCACCTCCTGGCCGGTACTGACCAACGGCAGGTCCATGGGTTTGATGAAAAGCTCTACCGCCAGTTCATAATCCGCCGGCATGATCGTAACAATGCCTTCACCCTCCTTGACCGTCTCTCCGATCCCTGGCTTGATCGCCTTGGTAATGAAGCCATCCTGAGGCGCCAGAATGAAGTAAAAGTGGCTGCGCTGCTCGTAATTGGAGGCCTGTATGCGCAGCTTGCTCACGCTGCCCTCCGCATCGTATTTGGCCGACAGGGTACTGAATTTATCGGATTCCGCTTTGGCTACCTTTTGATTGTATTCGTAGAGCACCGTACTCAGTTCCAGGCGAGCATTGGCCAGCTCGTTGCGGCTGGCCTCCACCTTATTCTGGGCGGATATGTATTTGGCACGGGCTTCCTGCACTTTCATTCGTTTTTCCTCTACGTCGGCCCTGGATTTGATGCCCCGCTCAAAAAGTTGAGCCGTCCGGTTGTACTGAACCACCGACACGGAATCCTGGAAATACGCCTGCTCCATGTCCGCCAGGTCGGAAGCCAGCTTATACTCAGTTTGCCGAATCTTGTTGGCCAGCTGTTGCTGCTTGAAATCCTGTTCCGAAGTCATCGCATCAATCTGGTCATCCAGCGCTTCCACTTTCTGTCCATACGAAGCGATAGCCCCTTCTTTAGCATCCACCTGCTGTTCGGTTCGGGACACCAGGTCGGGGTCAAAATACTCTGCTTTGATCTCGGAGAGATGCACGATGGTGTCTCCTTTTTGTACCAACTGCCCTTCCCGTACATACCAGTTCTCAATTCGCCCGGCAATGGTCGACTGAATGGTTTGCGGCCGTTGGCCAGGCTGCAGGGTGGTTACCTTGCCCTTGGATTGAATGTTCTGCGTCCACGGAAGTAATAAAAAAATAAAAATCAATACCATAGTCCCCACCAGCCAACGGGTGAACATCCGGTTGGCGCCGGAGAGGTTGGTTTTTGAAAAAGAGTTAAACCGTTTGATCTCTACCTGCTGATTGATAGTATTCGGTGATATGTTGAGCATGTTATGCTTTTCCTTTTTTATGGTTTTACCGGAGGATTCATTTGAAGAGCTTTGTTGTCCCGATAGGGCAAAAATACCTGTTCAAAGTGCTCACTTTTCAGTGCTTCCGGAAAGGAGCCATCCACTATGATCTTTCCGTCCTTCATGATAATGATCCGGTCGCAGCGCGAAGCAAAGAACGGATCATCCGTTACCGCGATCATCGTCCAGGGCTTATCCGCGCCGGTAAGATAACTGCAGATCATATCCCGGTCGCTTTTTTCCATACCGTAGAAAAAACCCTCTACGGAAAGCAGGCGCGGCTGTGCAATAATGCAACGGGCTAAAATGATCCGGGTGCGAATATTCTGAGGTATATTGCTGCCCTCCGGCAGGAGCATCGTGTTGAAACCCTCCGGCAATTGCTGCACATAGACACTCAGCCCGATGTCATCCGCTACCTTCACTACCTGGTCGATCTTCACATCCGCATGTTCCATTGTGATATTTTCGAGGATAGTCCCCCGGAAGATATCTTCCTGCGCCGAGTAATCGCCCATCTTATATCGCAAGGTGGCAATATTGAGGTTGCGAAGAGGATAACCATTGTAGGAAATACCTCCTTCGAAATCCGTATAAAGCCCCGATAAGAGCTGCAATAGGGTGGCGCGCCCGGAACCGCTGTAGCCGGCAATGCAAATCTTCTCCCCTGGCTTTGCCTCAAAACAAAGATCATCCAAAGTGAGTTTCTTCGCATCCGGGAATTTAAAATTGAGGTGCTCTACTTTCATGCTCATTCCCTTTCCGGTGTCAATATCTTCAAAATTGACGCCGGTTTCCTCTTCAATAGGTAAATCCGTAACGTTCCCCAATTTCTCCAGAGCTGTCAGTACATCATAGATGACCTCCATCGTCAGGATGAGCTTTTCCACCGAGGCCATCACCAACAGGACTACGATCTCGGCCGCCACAAACTGCCCGATGTTGATCTGGTTATTGATTACCAGATAACTACCCAGGAACAACAACCCGGCGGTGATGACTGTTTTGAAGGCAACAATATTGCCGTACTGGAAAAGCAGAATCTTAAAGTGCTTCTTGCGGCTTTCCAGGTAATTGCACACCAACCCATCGGTCTTATTGAGTGAAAAAATATTACCTCCTGACATTTTGAAAGTGCTCATAGCCCGTGCCATCTCTTCCAGCCAATAGACCACCTCGTATTTGTATTTCGACTCTTTCAGGCTGGTGGATAAGCCGCCGGGGCCCGTGATCCGGAAGATCAATACCAGAATAACGATCAGGAAGATGCCGAAAAAAATGAAGAAAGGGTGATAAAAAGAGATCAGGATAAGGCCGAACGCCACTTGCAAAATGGCCGTGGAAAAATCCATCAATATCTTAGGGACCCCCTTTTGCAGGGTCAGCGTGTCAAAAAACCGGTTGACCAGCTCGGGAGGGTAATGCCGGATCACCGAATCGAGCTTTAAACGAGGAATGCGATAAGCAAAGTCAAAGGCCGAACGGGCAAAGATGCGCCGCTGTATGGTCTCCGTTACGGTCAGTTGCATGACTTTCAAAATGCCGGAGAGCGCGGTGCCCACCGTCACGATAGCAACCAGAATGATCAGAGAGGCCGACAGAGCGCCACCGGCGATCAAACCGATAATAGCCTGCACACCAAGTGGAATGCTGAGTGTGATCAGCCCGGCAAAGATGGCATATACATATATGTAAGTAATATCCTTTCGGTCGAGCTCCAGCAGCTTGAAAAAACGCTGCAATGGCCGAACCCGGCTGTTGTTATCCATTTTTTTTATTTTACCAAGCCAATGATTAGGCTTTGATGCTATTGTATGACATCAATAGTTGTGAAATACACGATTCCTAAGATAAAGATTAAACTGGAAATTTGGTTCAAGCTGAGCTAGCTATTTCCATGTAGCCTATTAATGCCTCTACAATATTGGGGAGTTTCTAATCTAAGTGGGAAGTCAGAAGTGCGAAGTCGGAAAGACTGTTCCAGCCTTCGTGCCGGGGCCGGCATGGGGCTCCGAATGAATGCCAAATGCCTTTTTTCCGATTTCCGCCTTCTTTCAGCCGCCGAAGCTTCAGCGTAGGATGCCGCTTTCCGATGCTAATCAGTTCAACAACTCCGCTACACTCCCCGACTGATACATCACCCGCAGCGATTCCTGCAGTTTTCTCCGTGCGAAAAAAATACGACTCTTTACCGTCCCAAGCGGGATATCCAGTTCCTCGGCGATCTCATCGTACTTGAAACCCTGATAATGCATCAGAAAAGGCACCTTCATCCAATCTTCCAGGGAATCAATCAAGCCTGTGACTTCCTGAAGGGTTACTTCCGATTCGCCCAGGTTGTGAACGGTGCGCCCACCTGAATTCAAAAAATAATTGTTGTCCGTCTTGTCGTTCAGCGTTTGCCGGCGCTTTTTCTGCCGATAATTATTGATAAATGTATTGCGCATTATTGTCATCAGCCAGGCCCGTAGATTGGTGTGGGGCTGGTACATGCTGCGATACTTAAAAGCCTTGTAGGCCGTTTCCTGTAAGAGATCCCGGGCATCTTCCTGATTTTTGGTCAGATGAAAAGCAAAGGATAACAGCAGGGCCTCCAACTGGGTGAATGCATGGGTGAACTCGAGCTTCGACATGGTGCAACAAATTTAATTGTTAGCTATTCTATTAGAAATAATAGCTTTACTATCATTATTGCAAATATAACATTCCTCCTCTGTTAGGGTTGCGGCTTCGTCTATTTTTTTTTATTTTTTTTACAACTCAGGTTTCGGCCAGTAGTTTTAGGTAAGAGCTCGTTTGGCAGTACCTTACTCCTTTATTATATTGAGTAGGAACCGATATGGGCAGCCGAGAATAATAGGCGGCCAGTCAAAAGAAGTTGCCGGTGCGAGTCGAGTGAACACACTCATAATACGGGATGCCTACCCCCCGCTATACACCATCTTCCGCACCCAGGCCTTCCCATTGAGTTGCAATTTATAGAGATAAACGCCCGGCGCCGGCAAGTCACTGGAGTGGATCGCCACTTCGTGAGGCCCTTCCGCATAGAATTCCTCTATGGCCTTCACCAGGGTTCCATCCAGGTGGAAGACCTCCAGCCGGGCCCGGCCGGCTTCCGCAGCCTCAAAGCGGATGGTTGTTCCGGTACTAAAAGGATTTGGATAGTTTTGCAGGCGCACATTTTCCGGTTGTGGTTCTCCCCACTCCAGGTAAAGGCCCAGCTTTTGGTAATTTTCATCGTACGCCTCGGCGGCCAGCAGGCTTTCGTCCAGTTGCAGGGCTGCAGATAGCTGGCAATCTTTTCGGGCGCGCAGGTAGACAGACATCAAAACGGCATCCGCCGGATAGGGATTGCCGGTATTCCAACTCAGGATCAGGCGGCCCTGATCCAGGTATTGACGATTGAGGTATTGATCTTTAATGGCTTCGCCCCTGGCCTCCTCTACGGCCAAAACTTCGGTATCGAACCGCAGGGCAGCCTGCATGCCGAGCATACCGGCGAGGCTCGACTGTAGAGTAAGCACATAACCCTCTCCGGCTCGCAGTCGTTTGTCCATCCCCTGCAGGCTCAGGGAAGCGTTGTACCGGCGCCCTTCTACGCCCTGTAGATTGTTGGCCTGAGCGCTCATGTCTACATCGCCCACCTTGATAGCCACGAAGTTTTCGCTGAGGCGCTGCCCACTGAGGTTGTTGATATGGATCGCCTCCGGGAAGGGCGGCTCCCAGGGGTCGTTCGGGTTGGGGAAAACATAACTGCGGGGAACAAACCGCCAACTGCTGTTCGTCGGCAATTCCACTATAATACTCAGAATAAGCTGCCGCAGTTGAATGATATCGATCGTACTGACCGAGCCGGATCCATTTACATCAGCCGCAATAATCTTGTAAGGAGAATCCAGCGGGCGGGTTCCCAGAATATGCTGGCTGATGAGTACGATATCAAAAGTGGACAAGCCATTCTGATCATCGCCATCCCGGGAAGGGGTAATGGTATAATCATAGTCCAGTTCCAGCGCGCTGAACGCATAAAGCCCGTCATCGGAAGTGATCGTGCCGTCGACAGCGTCGCCACTGAGGTTGACCTCAACCTCCGCCACCGGTTGCTCGTCTTCCCGTTGCACCAGGCCGGCAATCATCCCCTCACTGACGAGGCAGTTCCCTCCGTTATCCTGAACGAGGATAAAGGTCTCACAAAAACCATGATTAGGCCCCCTGATATCGAGATTTGCCGGGTCTACCGCATAGGGGTTGCCGGCGGCGTCCCAGGCGTGAATCTCTACGATGAGAATACCCAGGTCATCACAGGTGAGAACAAGTGCATCCTTTGAGGGGCTGGGCTCTTCACCCGGGCGGTTGATGGAATAGGTTACCGGTTCGGAGCAATCGGACGCCGGGCTGGCGATAAAGTCCACCGCAAAAACCGTCCGCGCAGCCAGGTCGAAGTCGCCATCATTGTCAACGTCGGTATTCGGCGGGGCCGGCATCAGCGTAGTCACCAGCCCATTGGTGCAGGTTGGAGTAGGCGCCTTGCAATCCACCACCTCAAAGGGCAGGCTTTCGGCCGCCGTATTACCACAACCATCTCTGACCAGTATTTCGAAGGAATGGGTTCCTATGGGATACTCCCCATTGACCTTCCATTTCGGATAAACGCCAAAAATATTGGTGACCATTGAATCCAGAACACCGTCGGCATTCTCGTCGTAGTATATTTCGAATTCCAGGTCGTTGGGGGTGCAATTGTCCGTTACGATAAACAAGTATTCTACCTCCGCCAGGCAATCGTCACTGATGGCGCAGAAAGGCGGAGGAATGAGAAAGAGAATTTCAGGTGGTATGGTGTCGTAAACCTTGAGGTTTTGAGAATATTGCCAGTAGCCATTGGAAAAGCTGGTGCGCCAGTAGCCTTCCGGGTTTTCCGCCTGGCAGGCGTCACCGCGTTCACCGGCCAGCGGATTGGCATTGCCCTCATCGTTGTCACGATCGATGTAAACCTGGCCGGGCCGGCGCAGAACCCATACGTCTTCATCGCCAGGTACTCCATCGCAATCTTCATCCCGGCCAACGAGTATAGGGCTGCTTTCTCCATCGTATTCGCACCAGTTGATCACCCGGTAGGTCCGGAATATCTTATAACATTCATTACCGGATGCAGACAGGAATGCATCATCCACACTGATAGCGAGCAGGTCACAGCCTATTTCACTGACCTCAATGGTGTCCGGATTGGGATAGCCACAGTTGGCGCCGGCATCCGCCGGAAATTTTATCTCGTAATCGTGCTTTTCCTGAACAGTGATGACTTGCTGACAGCTGGTGTTAGACACGTTGCCGTAAGTGTCCACCGCTTCAAAACGGCGGATGAGGGTTCCAAAGCCACATTGATCCAGGTTATTCACCGGCGGCAGCTCGTTCCAAACTGCTCCACAATTATCGGTAGCGGCCGGCGTCCCGAACAGGCCCTGCAGTTGCTCCGTATCGATAGGGCTGAAATCATCCGGCAGGCCATCACAGGTGGTAGTAAGAGCTGCCGGCGGGGTACAGCGCGGCCGCGTTTTATCTTCGATCCGTAGGTCCATCCAGCAAAAATCTTCATTACCGGCCGCATCCACAACCCGCAATTCTACCCGAATGGTACTGTTCACTTCACAGCAATAAAAATCGACATAATCAGCCCAGGCAGTATAGAAAGGCGCTACGGGATTGCAATCTGCATCCAGCCTGGCCTCCCGTCGCACTTCTATCCGATCGATGCCACAGTTATCCCAGCTCCCCTCTTCAAAACTTTCTGCAAACAGGCGGGCAACGCCATTGGCCCCAATAGATACGATCAAACTATCATCACAGGATGCATTGGGGTTAATCCTGTCTTCCACACAAAAACCACATTCCAAAATAGTTTTATTCCGGCATTCATCTTCCACCGTATACCGAAATCGATGGCAACCGACCGGAATATTGCGCACAATGCGGTTGGGCGCATCCGGAAGGACCGTGGCCAGAACAACGGTTTCCCACACCGTATCGACGGGGTTACCCGATGGCCCGTAGATGATAGTAGCTTCATCTGTAACGACTTCTATCGTAACTTCCCAGAGCGAACAATTATCACTTACTGCCGGTAAGGGAGCCGTAAAGGTGGCTAAACACTCAAAGGGGTTGGTGGAATACACCAAAGGGTCCGGGAAGCCGTCGCCGGTCAGGTCAATCACCGGGCAGCTAACCTCGGGAGCGGTAAAATCTCCAATCTTGATGACCTGCTCATATTCCAGGGGATTATCCGCATCACACCAGTCGATAATCGTCCAGGTGCGAACAAAAGTATAGGACAGTACGCAGACGTCGATCAGGGGGCCGTCCTCATAAGAGGCGCCAATATTACAGTAGGAGTCTCTCAGGTCTACGATACCACTGGCAGTAACAATAAACGGATAACCGGTAAAATCCGGAGAGGGGTCGCCAAACTCGTCGGTCGGGAAAGCCTCGTCACATTCAATAGGAGCGGTACGCGGCGGTAGAACGACGTCCTCGATAGTCGGCCGGCGAAAGTTGATCCGTTGCTCACAGGACCCTGAAAGGCCTTGTTCATCTACCGCCGTGAACGTGCGGGTAATATACAGCGAACCACAGTCGCCATCCTCCGTCAGCACGTCTGCGAAAGTAAGCGTAAAATCAGTGCAGCCTCCCTGTACCTCAGGCACTCCAAACAGGGCCAGGCTTTCCGGGCCGTCCAGGGCCAGTGTGATGTCATCACAATACAGAGGATAGGAAATGCCGATTGAGGAATCCGGCACACCGAGTATCTGCCCGGCGCTATCACTCACCGCCGTATAGGTATAAGGCCCGGTGGCGCCCGGCACATCGCTGGTGGTCAGCAGAAAATACTGCTGGCCGGGCCGTAGCGGCAAGGCAACCCGCAAGATGGGGCCGTTACTCCCTCCGATCGGATTTTGCACCTGGGGGTCATTGGCCTGGGCAATGATATTACCACAGGGGTTATTGAGGTCAAAACTTCCCTGGAAAAGAGCTATTTGGGCATCGCCCTGATCAAACCCGGCATCCAGGAAAAAAGTAAAGATGTCAGCTTGGTCAACTTCAAAAGGAATGAGTTCGTAGTACCGGTCGCCGTTAGGGGAAAGGCCGTCGATCAGGCAGGAGTGCAAGGCGGTATTCAGGAGCGGGCTGGTACTATCCAACGCTCCTTCCAATTGCTGCACGATGGTTCCCCGGGCTACCCTATCGGCATCATCAGGGCAGTCCAAAACCGGCCCGGCGTCGCGGGCGTTGATCTGCCCCCAACAGGAGGGCGCGCCGGCCAGGCTTACCGGATCAAAGTCAAACCCCCAATTGGTGAGCCAGGCTGCCGGAACAACGCCGCCGCCGCTCTGCCCGGCCGAAAGGAGTTGCAGGACCAGGCGGCTGCCGGCACTGACAAAAAGGTTTTCTAACCCGCTGGAGCCATCGGCGGAAGAAAAAGAGGTGATCATATTCCCGGCGGGGCCGAATAAATGCCCTTCAAACAGCGCCCCGGGCGGCAGCGTGGCCGTACCCCATTTAAAAGATAAGGCGCCACCGAAGCGCAATGGCAAAACGGCAACGGCCGAGGCGAGGCTGTTGCTTCCCCTCAAAACGATAGAATCAGCAGCCATACTGGTAGTTACACTGCCCTGAAAATCGACGTGCACCCCCCAGTTGGAAAGCGCAAAGGGGCCGGTAAAGCGGGTGGCGTTCAGGGGTTGGATGGGTTCAATAGAGAAAGGGTAGACCCCCACATCATCCAGGATGTTACCATTCGACGGGTCGGAATCTTGTATCTGTATCCGGAAATGAGCGTCGCTCAGGCAGCCCAACGCTCCGGTCAGCAACATATCGGGAGATACATAGCGCTGGCAGCCGGGCCCCAGGTTGACCACTACGTCCGCATTACAGGCCACATCCGCTACCGGGGCCTCCGGTTGGCTTACAATAATGAAGAAATCCTCCTCCCGGCTATTGCCGGAAGCGTCGGTGGCCGTTAGGATGAGCTGATAAACGCCGGGAGTAGCCAGGGCCATATAGGTATTCTGAAAAGGATTCGACAATTGCAGATCGGATCCGGCTGAAGCACTTACATTGATCGACAGGTTGGGGGCAGGGTCACATGCATCATTTGCCACTGCGTCGAAAAACACTACTGCCGTCTGGCTCCCATCACAGGGGCTGAGCTGCACGGCAATGTCCTGCGATGGGTATACGATGACCGGCGGGGCCGTATCCGGATCACAGCTCCATTGTGCCATATCAATACCAGCCTGCCGTCCGATTGGCCATCGGCCGGCACTAAATACGAGGGCTACCAAAATGCTGGCCATCAATATTACAGATCTGTGCATGGCAAAGCTTTTATCAAAAGTTCTTACTCCTTGTAGTGGTGTTGTCTATAGCCTTCGTTACTCAAACAAAGATATTAGCTATAACGTAAATAAACGAGCAGCGCAACCAACAACTTGCTCTTGAAGGTTACATACGAAGTTTTTGGGATGTGTTTCTATGTACTGTAAAATAGTACACGGGCTGCCGAACAGCCCTAATCTTCCTACTCCGGGCGGGCCTACAGCTCAATGGGTGTTTAGTACACTGTAAACTAAGTAGCGTCCGGTTTTGGCAGTGCCTTTTTATGGAATACTTCGTTGCTCGATCAGTCAGATAGCTATGGCTATCTTCCTTCCTCGCGCCTTGTCTTCCATAAAAATCCCCATCCCAAAACACGAAAGAACTTAATTTACAGTGTATTTAGCGACGCGCTATCAATAACTGTCGGTTTTCCAGGAGTGCTTTTTCCTTTATCCTGCGTTGAGGAACCGCCTCCCTTAGCACTGCTAAGGTCGGGAACCCCTCGCCCCCGCAATGCTGCGGGGCAGGCTTTGGCTAAAGAAAAAATCACTTGCCTATCGAAACACGACACTTATTAATCGCGCGTCGCTTATCTTCTCTCTATGGATTATTCACGGGGCGAATAATATCTCCTGCAACAAGAAGAATACCGGGGTGTACGGGGGGCGATTGGTGGCGGCGGCCTAAGCCTGGGTTGGCAGCCAATCCGGGCTTAGGCCAGAAACAACAAATTTGCTAAAATCAATACAAATATACAAATTACTTCAGGATGATCATTTTTCTGGTAGCAACTCTGTTGCCCATTTGCAATTTATAATACAACACCCCGCCACCGAGAGTCATCGGGAGCCAATCATCGCTATTCAGTGCCCATTCGTTATAGCCTTTACTAAACAGCCCCCGGCGCTGATAAATAAGCCTGCCGTTCAAATCGAATATACTCAGTATGGCAGTGCCGCCCTCCGGTAGCTCAAATCCGATCACTGATTCCCGGGAGAAAGGATTCGGGCGGTTCTGATACAGCCGGAAAGCACCTGTTTGCATCTCCTTACCCAAACCAAAACCAAGTGCTACGTCCAATAGTTCATGATCGGGCGAATAAGCCTCAGCTAATGTGTAGCGCGAGCTGATACGTAACAACTCACTTAAGCGGGCCGCTGCATTCGCCCGCAGGTGCAGGGTAAACAAGGGTTCTCCCTCCTGGTAATCCAATCCATCCTTTCGATACCAGCTTACGGTTAAATAACCGTCCGCCAGGCCGTGTAGCCCAAGGCTGTTCTCATCCGCCAGGCCATATTCCACATCGATCAATTCTAATATATCTGGATCGAGTTCAAGGGTAAACTGGCATCCCCGGACCGCTTCCAGGCGCTTCGCGGTAAAAGGCACCGCTACGACTTCTCCTTTCTTTACTTCCAGGCCAGGTGCTTCCAGCTGGAAAGTGCCGGCAAAATCGCGCCCTTCCACCCCCATCAGGTTGGTGGTTACCGCAGAATTATTCACATCTCCGATCTTAATCGCGACAAAATCATTCGCCATCATGGGGAAAGCCAGGTCATTGACGTTGATCACTTCCGGGAAAAGGGTAAACCATGGGTTCGTCGGAACCGGAAATACAAAGTCTTTATCTACGAATCGCCAGCTGGTATTGTTGGGAAACTCCAGTAATTCTCCCAGGATGAGTTGCTGAATCTGGATCATATCCAGTGTGGTAATGTTCCCGGTCCGGTTGGCGTCTGCGGCAATCCTCTTGTATGGGCTGTCCAACGGTTGAACGCCTAAGAGGTGCTGCTGAATGAGCAGCAGGTCAAAAGTAGAAATTCCGTTGCGATGCCCGGTATTCAAATAAGGCCGGATGGTGTAATCATAGCCGGTTTGCAGGCTGTCAAACTCGTAGGTGCCATCCACTTCGGTATTCATCATCTCGATACTGGGGCCGCTGAGGGACACCTCGACTCCCTCCACGCCCATATTGTCTTCCCGGGCAACCAGGCCTGCCAGCATGGGCCCGAGTGGGCCCGCACTACAGGCGAAGTTATTATCCTGAATAGTCACATAGGTATCGCAAAAGCTGTAGTTAAAACCCCCTACCGAACCGTCAGGCTGCACCGCATAGGGGTTGTTGGCGCTATCCCAGATATAGACCTGAATGGCAATCGTGCCGGTATCCTCGCAGGTGAAGTACAGCGCCTGACGGTTGATATCCGGCAACTCGCCGGCCAGGTTGATCGAATAAGCAATGGTGTCATCACTGCAATCCGCAGCATTCAGGATGAAGTCGTTGGCCCAAATGGACGCCCCGGCAATATCAAGATCGCCATCACCATCAAAATCAGTATTGGGCGGCAGTGGCGACAGGTTGAAAGAAAGGCCATTGAGGCAGGTAAACGCCGGCGGCTCACAATCCACCACATCAAAAGGCAGCGTCGCAGATGCGGTATTATTGCCGCAACCATCACTCGCATGAACAATGAAAGCATGATTGCCGAGCGGGAAGGCGCCCTGAATATTGTAGTTCGGATAAGCGCCACTCAGTGCGCCGGTATTCGTCAGGTCCTGGTCGATGGAACCATCGGCATTGGCGTCCAGGAATATTTCGAGAGTAAGGCCATTCGCCGAACAGTCTTCAAAAACAGTGAAGCCATACTGGACCTGCCCATCGCAATTCACCGCATCGTAACTACAGAAAGCAGCGGGTGCGGTGAAGCTGATCTGCGGCGGGATCGTATCCATCACTTTAATGACCTGCGTATACTCCCAAAGCCCTACCGAGGAAGCCGTACGCCAATATCCCGTTGGGTTGGTCGTTCCATCACAACTGGTTCCCTTAGTCCCAAAGGCCGGCACGGCGTTGGATGGGTTGTTATCCCGGTCGACAAAAGAAGCATTCGGACGGCGCACCACCCATACATCCTCATCTCCCGGCACTCCATCACAATCCTCATTTCTGCCAATCACCATGGCATCCGAGAGGCCATCGTACTCACACCAGTTGAGGACGCGGTACTTCCGGAAAATTTTATAGCATTCCGGGCCGAGGCTCCCGGATAAAGGCGTAAATATCTCATCCGTCACACTCACCGAAAGCAGGTCGCAGCCAAAGCTGTTGTAGATCAACGTGTCCGGAGCAGGCGCTGTACAGTTGGTTGTGAAATCTTTGGGGAACTTGATCTCATAATTGAACTCCTGGCTGAGCGTCACTACCTGGGTACACAGGTTCTGAGACAAGTTGCCCGCCAGGTCGACAGCCTGGAAGGAGCGCAGGATCGTTCCCGAACCACACTGGCCCAGGTTCACCACGGGCGGCTGTTCCACCGCAATAGCGCTTCCGCAGGCATCCTGCGCCGTTGCCGCCCCAAAAAGGGACTGCAATTGGTTCGTGTCGTAGGGATCGAAATTAGCTGGAAGGCCATTACAGCTCAACGCCACATCGTTAGGAGCCGAACAAACCGGCCGCACTTTATCTTCTACCAGCACCTCCATCCAGCAGGTATTCTCGTTACCGTAAACATCGATCACGAGCAGCTCAATGAGGACCATCTGGTTGACATCACAGCAGCTGAAATCCACGTAGGGCAACCATTCTGAATAATAAGGCGTTACCGGGTTACAGCTAAGCGGGTCCAGATCAAAGCGGCGGCGAACCAGCAGTGTGTCAATGCCGCAGTTGTCGGTACTGCCTTCATTTACATCCACAGCGTATACTCTGCCTACCCCCTGCCCACCTATGGAAATATTGAGTTCGTCGTTGCAAACCGCAGTGGGCTCCACATCATCCACAACACAGAAATCACATTCCAATTGCGTATAGTTGTTACAATCGTCGGTAACCTTGTAACGGAACCGGTGGCAACCTACCGGAATACCAGTCACGTATCGGGATTGACCCGGTAAAATGGTGGCAATAATCGTTGCTACGGTATCATAACCGGTGATGATCCCATACTGGTTCGTCACCGCCACCACCTCATCCGTAACGATCTCGGTACGGACTTCCCAACTGGAACAGTTGTCTGTCACATTGGGCAGCGGCGCCTCAAATGCAGCGGTACAATCGTAAGGCGTAGTCGAAAAATGAAGCGGGTCCGGATATCCGTCCCCATTGTAATCCAATTCCGGACAAGACACTACCGGCCCGGCCACATCGCCGACCTTGATGACCTGGGTCAACTCGAGGATGCTGTTGCCGGAAGTGGCGCACCAGTCCAGAATATCCCACCGCCGGATAATCCTCGTCGTACCTTCACAAACCAGAATGGGCGCTGAGTCTGTATAGGTGGCGCCAAGCGTACAGAAAGTCTGGCCTATCGGATTGGCGCCAAAATAAGCCTGGACCATAGGGTAACCGGTAACGGAAGGATGCGGGTTGCCGTTCTGGTCTACTGCGAAGCTGGAGTCACAGGGTAACTCCACCAGCGCGGGCAGCGGCAAAAGATCATCGAAAGTAGGCTTCCGGATCGTAATCACCTGAGTACACTGGGCGCTGTTGCCCACCGGGTCCGTCACCGTAAAGGTTCGGTTGATTTGGCGGTCTACACAATCTGGCGTCATCACCAACTGATCCTGGAAGGTCATCGTATTCTGAACGCAGGTGTCGTAGATCACCGGCACTCCGGTGACCGCCAGGCTTGCCGGGTTATTCAGGATGGAATCCAGGTCGGAACAAATGAGGTCTACGTCCTGAGCCGGGCAGGAGATGGAAGGCGGGGTATAATCTTGCACATAAACGTAGCCCCAGCACACCAGCCCACAGAAAGGATCGAGTACTTCAGCAATCAAAGTCTGCCCGGCCTGAGCGCCGGTGATGATGTTGCCAAGGCTTATACCGTTGGGATTGATAAGGTTGACGGACAACCCATCCGTGCAGTTGTTGGAACTGCCAGAAAGAACCATGTCCGGCGTAACAAGCACCTCACAGCTGCTGCCAAAGGGAACATTAATCTGATTGTTGCAGCCATTGTCCAGGCTGCTGGACAGGCTGACGGCCACCGTGGCGGAAGTGCTGGGGCAGCCATTCTGGCCACCAACTGTATACGTGAAATGGTAATCGCCACTGGCTAGCCCGGTTAAGTTTACATTCGCTGGGTTGGCCAGCGATACACCGGCGTTATCAACGTCCACCCACGTGCCGCCCGGGCTGGGGTTGCCGCCCAGCGCAGCCGACAAATCAATAAACACATCATTAGAAGTACAAGTCAGGCAGACATCAATAAAGCCATCGGCGCCAGCAAGCGGGCAGTTGCCCACAACGATGAGCGCCGGGTCCTGATCATCTTCATCGGTAGCTGCCAGGCTGCCGCCGGGCTGCCCGCTGCCATCCCCGTTAATGGCATTATCGGATGGGCTGCCAGCCAGACCGCCGGCATCATTCGACGGGTTGGTGTCAAACTGAGAGTCAATATCTACAGGGGGAGTGTTACCTGGTTGGGTATCATCATCCGCAGCGCTGATCTCAGCATAGTTCAGGATCGTATTGCCCACAAATCCAGGCTCGATCAAAAAGGATATATCTATGGTTGCGGTTCCTCCATTGGCGGCAATCGGCCCGGCAATGGTTCGTGTTGCCATTGTTCCTGCCTGTGCCCAGGCCCCATCATTGAGAACAAGGCCGGAGGCCAGGTAATCGGTGACCTCTACATTGTAAGCATCTCTATTGCCCTGATTGATCACGGTAATGCTGAATATTACCGGACTGCCCGGAGAGAAGGGGCCGGGCGTAACCGTGGTTTTTAACTGCTTTCGAAGCGCCAGGTCAAAAACAGGATCGGGAGAAACCTGAATGCCCGCGCTGTCGTAATCGTCCTCATTGGGCCCGGAGGCGCCGTTGCCCGGCGTGGAATCCGAATCGTTCAGGCCCGCGCTGTTGAAGGCCGCGCTTATCTCGGCGA
This sequence comes from Lewinellaceae bacterium, assembly GCA_020636095.1. Classification (GTDB taxonomy): domain Bacteria; phylum Bacteroidota; class Bacteroidia; order Chitinophagales; family Saprospiraceae; genus JACJXW01. The sequence goes on along the minus strand of JACJYN010000003.1, from coordinate 1,054,817 downwards.
AGTTCACCACCTGTGTGCCGCCAAAGCCCGGAGCGACCGTGAAATCGGCCTCCACCGTCTGCGTCGCGCCCGGCGCCAGGCTGGCAATCCCGCCGTTGTAGCTGGCGATGCCGCCGTTCTGCGTCCAGGTATTGTCTGAAAGCACCAGGCCCGCCGGGAGGTAATCCCACAGCTGTATGCTCTGGGCAGCCACGTTGCCCTGATTCGTCACCGTCAGGCGGAAGGTCACCGCGCTGCCCGCTACGTAGGGGCCCGGCGTCGCGGGGCTCACCGCCTTGCTCAGCGCCAGGTCGAACGAGGGCGATACACTGATGTTGATGCCCGCGCTGTCGTAATCGTCCTCATTGGGCCCGGAGGCGCCGTTGCCCGGCGTGGAATCCGAATCGTTCAGGCCCGCGCTGTTGAAGGCCGCGCTTATCTCGGCGAAGTTCACCACCTGCGTGCCGCCAAAACCCGGAGCGACCGTGAAATCGGCCTCCACCGTCTGCGAGGCGCCCGGCGCCAGGCTGGCAATCCCGCCGTTGTAGCTGGCGATGCCGCCGTTCTGCGTCCAGGTATTGTCTGAAAGCACCAGGCCCGCCGGGAGGTAATCCCACAGCTGTATGCTCTGGGCAGCCACGTTGCCCTGATTCGTCACCGTCAGGCGGAAGGTCACCGCGCTGCCCGCTACGTAGGGGCCCGGCGTCGCGGGGCTCACCGCCTTGCTCAGCGCCAGGTCGAACGAGGGCGATACACTGATGTTGATGCCCGCGCTGTCGTAATCGTCCTCATTGGGCCCGGAGGCGCCGTTGCCCGGCGTGGAATCCGAATCGTTCAGGCCCGCGCTGTTGAAGGCCGCGCTTATCTCGGCGAAGTTCACCACCTGCGTGCCGCCAAAACCCGGAGCGACCGTGAAATCGGCCTCCACCGTCTGCGAGGCGCCCGGCGCCAGGCTGGCAATCCCGCCGTTGTAGCTGGCGATGCCGCCGTTCTGCGTCCAGGTATTGTCTGAAAGCACCAGGCCCGCCGGGAGGTAATCCCACAGCTGTATACTCTGGGCAGCCACGTTGCCCTGATTCGTCACCGTCAGGCGGAAGGTCACCGCGCTGCCCGCTACGTAGGGGCCCGGCGTCGCGGGGCTCACCGCCTTGCTCAGCGCCAGGTCGAACGAGGGCGATACACTGATGTTGATGCCCGCGCTGTCGTAATCGTCCTCATTGGGCCCGGAGGCGCCGTTGCCCGGCGTGGAATCCGCATCGTTCAGGCCCGCGCTGTTGGAGGCCGCGCTTATCTCGGCGAAGTTCACCACCTGCGTGCCGCCAAAACCCGGAGCGACCGTGAAATCGGCCTCCACCGTCTGCGAGGCGCCCGGCGCCAGGCTGGCAATCCCGCCGTTGTAGCTGGCGATGCCGCCGTTCTGCGTCCAGGTATTGTCTGAAAGCACCAGGCCCGCCGGGAGGTAATCCCACAGCTGTATACTCTGGGCAGCCACGTTGCCCTGATTCGTCACCGTCAGGCGGAAGGTCACCGCGCTGCCCGCTACGTAGGGGCCCGGCGTCGCGGGGCTCACCGCCTTGCTCAGCGCCAGGTCGAACTGTTGGGGAGGGCTCACGGTAATGCCCGCACTATCAAAATCATCTTCGTTGATGCCGGCGCTGCCATTTCCGGGAGTGGAGTCGGTATCCCCCAGTCCGATAGAATTGGTTGCGGCGCCGATCTCCGCATAGTTGGTGATGAAAAATCCGGTAAAGTTGGTGGAAATGGTAAAGGTAATATCTACAGAAGCCGAGGCGCCGGGCTGTAATGCCCCAATAGGCCGATAGGCCATGCTACCGTTCAGCGTCCAGTTGTTATCGGCCAATATCAGGCCCAGGGGAATGTAATCCCGCACCTGTATATTCTGAGCGGCGATGCCGCCTTCATTCGTCACTGTGATCTGATACGTAACGGTGCTGCCCGGATAAAACGGCCCGGGAGTGGCGCTCTGTTTGAGCACTTTGGTTAGCGCCAGGTCAAAGGGCTGTTGCACCACACTGATAGTAGCGCCGTCAAAATCATCTTCATTGGCGCCGGATGAGCTGTTACCCGGTGTGGAATCCCGGTCATCCAGGCCAAAAACATTCGAGGCGGAAGCGATCTCAGCGTAGTTGGCAATAGCCGTTCCGGAGTAATTGGAGGCGACGGTAAACGTAATATTAACGAAAGCGGAAGCGCCGGGCGCCAGGCTGCTGATCGTCCGGCTGGCCAGATTGCCATTGGAGGACCAGTTGTTATCGGTCAGGATTAATCCCAGGGGGATGTAATCCCAAAGCTGTACGTTCTGTGCCGTTATTTCGCCTTCATTGGTTAGGGTCAGGCGGAAAACCACGGTGCTGCCCGGCACAAAGGGGCCAGGTGTGAGGCTGGTGTTCAGTTCTTTATTAAGCGCCAGGTCGAACGCTTGTTGTATCACATCGATGGAGGCGCTGTCGAAGTCATCTTCATTGGGGGCAGCCGCGCCGTTACCGGGCGTAGAATCCTCATCCTGCCGGCCCATGCTATTGGTAGCGGCGCCGATCTCGGCATAGTTGAGTAAAACCGAACCGGTAAAGTCAGGCGATACCGTAAAGGTGATATCGAAGGAGGAGGAAGCACCAGGCGCCAGGTTGCCGATGTTGCGTACCGCCATACTGCCGTTGAGTGTCCAGTTGTTGTCAGCCAGCACCAAGCCCAGAGGAATGTAATCCCGGAGTTGTATATTCAGTGCTTCCAGGCCGCCCTCGTTCGTGATGGTAACGCGGTAGGTAACCGTACTGCCCGGGAAAAAGGGGCCGGGTGTGGCGCTGGTTTTGAGTTCTTTAGCCAATCTCAGGTCGAACTGCTGCTGAAGGACCGTGATGGTGGCGTCATCGTAATCATCTTCATCGGCGCCCAGGCTACCGTTACCGGGCGTAGAGTCCATGTCATCGTACCCCAGAATATTGAAAGCGCTGCCCACCTCGGCGAAGTTGGTCAGGCTGGAGCCCTCGAAATTGGGCGCAACGGTGAACGTCACATCCACGACCGTTGTCGCACCCGGAGCGAGGCTATTGATGGGGAACACCAGTTCTGCCACGTTACCCACGGCGTTCCAATCGGGGTCCGAAAGCAGCAAGCCAAAAGGAAAATATTCCCGAAGCTGTATATTCTGAGCAGTCAGGTCGCCCTCGTTGGCGATTTCGATCTCAAAGGTGAGCGTGCTGCCCGGAACAAATGGGCCCGGAGTGACGCTGGATTTCAGCCGCTTGCGCAGGGACAGGTCAAAGTCCTGGCGGCTGACGGTTATCGTGGCGCCGTCGTAATCATCCTCTCCCGGGCCGGCACTGCCATTGCCGGGGGTAGAATCGGCATCGCTGATATTGGAGCCGGCATTGCTACCTCCCACTTCGGCATAGTTGGACAGAGAAGTACCCTGGAAAACCGGGCTGATGGCAAAGGTGATCTCCACCGTAGCAGAATCACCAGGTAAAAGGCTGGCAATGGGGTCGTTGAGCGTGGCAATACTCCCCAGTGCCGACCAGTCGGAACTGGTCAGGATCAGCCCCTGAGGGATATAATCCTGAACCTGAATATTTTCAGCGACTTCCTCCCCTTCATTCCTCACTGTTATAGTATAGGAAACGGTACTGCCGGGGTAGTACGGGGGAGGCGTCAGGCTGTTGTTCACCGACTTGGATAGAGAAAGGTCAAAGCGTTTGGGAACGGTAATAAACACCGTCTCTATATCGTCATCATCCTCATCATGGCTGCCGTTGGTTGGCGTGGAGTCGGCATCCGGCAAGCCGAGGCTGTTGGTGGAACCGCCTACTTCTGCGCAGTTGACCAGGCTGTCTCCATGCATGACATTAGGAGAAATATCAAAGTGGATCGCCACCGTCCTCGACTCCCCGGGTGGCAGGGTGGGAATAGGCGTTCCCAGCCGAAGGATATTACCCTGAACCACCTGCCAGTTGTTGTCGTTCAGGATGAGGCCGGGCGGATAATAGTCGTACAACCGGATGTTGTTGGCAGTCAGGCTACCCTGGTTGTAAACCGTCAGGTTATAAGCAATCTGGCCCCCTGGCTGGTAAGGCCCGGGGGTAAGGCTGGTATTAATGGTTTTGGAAAGGGCAAGGTCAAAAGTTTGCCTCACCTCCAGTTTGCCTCCGTCAATATCATCTTCTCCGCCCGCCCCATTAGCCGGAGTGGAGTCCTCATCCGCCATCGAAGCGCTGTTGGTGGCGCTGTTGATCTCCGCGACATTGGTGATCAAATTACCGGTATACCCATCCGCTATCGTAAAGGTAATGTCTACACTGGCAGTAGTTCCGGCAGCCAGGCCGGTTATGGGTTGATTGAGGACAGCGGAGCCAAAAACCTGTGACCAGTTGGCGTCTGCCAGGACCAGCCCCGGGGGGATGTAATCGATAACGGACACTTCTTCGGCATCGATGTTACCCTCATTACTCACCCGGATGGAGAAGGTTACCGTACTGCCCGGATAAAAAGGGCCAGGCGTAGCGGAGGTTTTCACCTTCTTAGCCAGGGAAAGGTCAAAAGCAGGCAATTCCTGTTCGATTGGCACCACCGCTGAGTGCTCGTCATCTTCTCCATTACCGATCCCGTTATCCGGGCTGGAGTCTATATCGTCCAGTCCGGAATCATTGAAAACGGAGTACAATTCGGCGCTATTGATGATCTCTGTGCCGTCGAAATCCTCATCTACTTTTAACAGGATCGTTACCGTTACGGACGCTCCGGCCTCCAAAGAGGAGATCGGCGAGGCGAAAACGGCCAGGCCGCCATAATTGATCCAGCCGTTGTCATCCAGGGATGTCCCGTCCGGAAGATAATCGGCCACCTGGATATTTCTGGCCTTCACGTTACCATCGTTGTATACTGCAATCTTGAAACTAATGTAATCTCCCGGCTCGAAAGGCCCCGGTGTTACTGCATAGTTGACCTCTTTTTTGAGGGATAGGTCAAACACCGGCGTTGCTTGTTGAATATTGATCGTGGCGGTATCGTCGTCATCTTCCTGCGTGCTGTTGTTGCCGGGAGTAGAATCCCGGTCGTTCAGCCCCTGCCCGTTGCTGGCGGAATAAATCTCGGCAGAATTGAGGATGCTGGTATTGGGGAAATTATCATTAATCCTGAAAGTGATGGCCCGCGTAACAGTATTACCAGGAGCGATATTGGAAATGAGGGTGTTGAGCCGGGCAACGCCATTGATATTTGACCAATTATTAGAAACCAGGATCATCCCGTCGGGGATAAAATCAGTTATCTGAACATTCTGGGCCGCCACAGAACCCTCATTGGTTATTCTGATAGAAAAAGTAACCGTACTTCCCGGAGAGAAAGGCCCGGTGCTCACTACTTCCTTTTCCAGGGACAGGTCGAAGATGGCGCTGATGGGCACTGTAGCCGCAGCCTGGTCATCTTCGTCAGGGTTTTGGTTGCCGGGGGTGGAATCACCATCGCTTTCCCCCAGGGCATTGGTAGCATCGGCGATCTCCACTACGTTAATAATGGTATTCCCGGAAAACCCATCCACTACCTGGAGAGTAATCTCCCGGAAAACGGAACTTCCGGTTGGCAACACATCGATGGGCAGGTTGAGGCTGGCCACGCCGTTGGCGGCCGTCCAGTCCGGGTCATTAAGGGTGAGGCCGTTGGGGATGTAATTATTCAACTGGACCGTGCCGGCGTCCAGGGCGCCCTCATTAATCACTTCAATGGAGAAGGTAACATCATCGCCAGGATAGAAGGGCCCGTCCCCGTTCAGGGAAAGGTCGAGCGCCAGGTCGAAGGGAGCAGCGCCCTCCACATGGATGAGCGCTACGTCATGGTCGTCTTCATCGGTAGCGGCCAGTGTTCCATTCACCGGGCCGGTGCCATCGCCGATGATGGCATCATCCGCCTCGGAGCCGGGGGCGCCGCCGGCATCATTGAACGGCAAGCCATCCGGCGTAGAATCGAGGTCGTCCAGTCCGAAGATATTTCCACTATGGTAGACTTCTGTCCGATTAACGATGGTATCTCCGCTGAAAGTAGTCTTGATCCGAAAGGAAATATCCAAAGACAGCGAATCCCCCGGGCTAATATTCGGCAAGGGCCATCGGGTGAAAGTCACCCCATTTTCATAGAACCAGGTGCCGTCATATTCCAGCTCCATCGCATCGGGGGAGTAGTAATCCACCAGGACCAGGAGGTTAGTAGGCACCCTACCCTGGTTATACACCGTAATGGTATAATTGACGATATCTCCGGGAGCGAAAGGCGGGGGAGTCAATTCCTGGTTGAGTTCCATGCGCAGAGCCAGGTCAAACCAGGCAGGTATAAAGCCTGCGTCGAGCGTTGGATTCACTTGTCCTTCGTCTCCGGTGGAAAAGTGAATATACGGCAGCCCGTCGGGGATGGCGCCGGGCATATCGGTTGAGAGGTTTTCAGGATTGGGATCAGAATCATTCATAAAGGGGTTGGAGCCAGTTCCAACATGCCTGCCGGTAGGAACATACAACTTATCATTAAGCAAGAGGTAACGGTCCTCCGGGTTATCGGCATCACTTCCGAAGACGATGAAGTAGGCTGTATTGGGCTGGAGTTGGCCATCGGCCAGCCAGGATTCGCCGGCGGTGCCAGAACGAGTGAAGTGATAACGCCCTTCTGCGTCCGACAGCGTAGTGGCGAGCAAGGTTCCCGCTTCGTCATACAAAGCTATCGGCAGGTTGGGGAGGGGAGGCTCGCAGGCTTCCTGTATGCCGTTGCCGTTTGCATCTTCCCAGGCCAGGTCGCCGATCTGTAACGGCGCCGGCCGGCAGATGCAAAAGTTGATGTCACTCAGCCCAATCTGCTGAGCAGCGGGGTTGTCAGGGCTATCCGGGCCAGGCGCCAGGCGGATCACCACGGAGTCAACCTCCTGTAGAAGGCGCACCGCGAGGTTACCATCGGCGGAAGCTCCATTCGCCACCACCCCGTCGCCGGCATAGTCATTAGGGGAAAGGATACTCACAATGCCACCCTGGACGCCAGCGCCGGCGATGATATCGGATAGCCCTAACTCCACCTCCACCCCATTGAGAAAGCCGTGAACGCTGACCCGGTCCTGGAAGGCCAGGCCAGGCGCCCCCTGTCCGTCGTTTTGATCAATATCAAGGATGGAAAAGCTGAGCTGGCTAACCGGCTGGCTGAAGGTGATGATGTTATCCACATACTGATTCGGGGCAGTAGCATCCATTCCAATCGCCCAGAAACCCCGGTGTCCACCCTGCGGGGTAAAGTCGTTGTCGACCATAAAAGCCGAGCTGGCAGCTACGCCAAAGGGATCATTTTTACTGACCTCCAGGTCCACATCTTCCATCGCGTAAGGGGTAGGGCTGGTGTTGTTGTCTGTAAAAGCCAGCCAATCGAATATCCGGATGCAATCCGGGGCCAGAAGCGCCGGTTGCTTACACCAACTGATATTGCCGATCCCAACCCCCTGAACATCCCCTCCCCCATTTGCCGAGACAACCGAGGAGAGCGTAATGGACAACTGGTCGATGGGGTGGCTAAACCTGATGGTAACGTTGCCCGCATCAGCGGCATCATCAACAGCAGCCGTTCCTTCAAACAGATAGGGTTCCAACACACTCACAGCGCTTCCAGCAGCTATCTCGCCGGAAGACAGGCTGACCGGCGCACCGCCGAGATAGCCCTGCACGCTAACCCGGTCGGCCGCATTACCGGAAATATCAATATCGAGCAGGGAAAAACTGAGTTCTGCCACCGGGCGGTTGAAGGCGAAGACAGCCCCTACTGCGTTGTCGTCTCCGGAAGCGTTGCTGCCGGCTTCCATTTCGAGCAGGTAAAAAGCATTTGCTCCTCCGTATGTTGAATGATAAACTTTATGAGCGTAAGCAGTAGCGCCATCCGTAGTCCGGGCCCAGAACACCCTGTCTTCATTAACATTTGCCGCAAAAGGGGCGAAAGGGAAGGGATTGGCGCCATTGGAATAGGCCCGCCAATCCAGTACATTGGGCAGCTCTGAACAATCCGGAGAAATGGCATTATCCGGGTTGGAACAATACTGGGCCGACTGTTCCATAAATGCGGCGTTGGCCGAACAATCACCCGCCGTAATGAATTGGACCGGAGACCCGTTATCGGGGCCGGCCAGCGATGGGCTGATTCCGGGAATCTGCTGAGTCGAAAACTCCACGCGGTATGCTTCTCCGGAATTTAAGCCGGATATACTCCACTGCCCATCGGCATTGGTGAAGGCCGTGCCCCGTAGCTGGCCGTCACAATCATAAGCTTCGACTTTTATATTGGGCTGCCCCGGCTCTCCGTCAAAAACGCCATCGGCAATGATCTCTTTCCAGGCAATGCCACCAACCGAGGTAGGGGTATTGGGGCAGGCCGGGGTACAGGCAATAGCATCGGCCGTACTGAAATCCTGGCAGGAATTGGCGGCCGTGAAACGGGCGGTAACCGGATAGCCCAACCCCGGGCTAGGCAAGCTAAAGCCCGAAAAAGTATACGCGCCACTACCGGATGCAGGCGTAAACAACTGGCTTTGTCCACCGACATTGACCTGAATCGGCGAACCCGGCGCGGATGTCCAGCTCACCAATACTTCAGCCGTGAAATTGTTATTCCCGTTGAAACTGCAGTCTACATAGACAGATTCTATCTTAATGGTACACTGCGCGTTAGCCTGGGAGAAGGTACTGGCCAACAAGGCCATACTGTAAAGCCACCCCCGGGTGAAAATCTTTGCTACGGTTTTCTCAAAGTATGCCATGTAGCGGTCTTTCATGTGAATTAAAATTTGTTAGCTTAACAAAACAATACCTTCCTTCCGCAAGCCGGAAAAGAATTTGAAAAAGTGTTTTAATATGATTTGTTATAGCGATAACCGCATTAACCCCATTGTTTGACGAAAAAAAGTTTCCTCGAGTACACATTTTCTAAAAAAAATGCCACTACTGAGGTTACTCTTCTTCAATCCAATGACCAACGTGTACAATACAAGTGGGGTAGTATCGAAGGGCTTGTAAAGGATTGGGCCTGTGTGGGCAACAATTTGGTCCAATATTTTTTTTTACCGACAGGATACCGGCAACTATCCGAAACCAAAAAAGGTGAAAATTGTTTGGGGCCAGATCAAACTAGCTGTGCAAAAATAGTCAATAATTCGAATCTCTTCCAGTTTTAATGCCCTTTTTTGGAGTGGAGGAACTTAAATGACAATTTCCCGTATAAACTTCATTATAAGATTTTTTTTTCGGGCAGCAAAGTCCGTGGATTTCAGCATTTTCTGGAAATTAGAAGCCCGGCATGTCCTCGATTGGACAATTCTGGCGCAACCTTTATTGTTTTATTAAGTCTTTGAAGGGATATGTCACCGGAATAGTAAGGAAAAAACCATCAACTCATGATCTCAATTCTGATTCAAGTCATGCTGGCCCTGCCAGCCTTCACCGTGTCGGGCCCGGAGTGCCCGGCGCCTGTTCCCGGGCCGGAAGATGGCGAACTGATTATAGAAGTAGGCAATGTAAAAGAGGCGAAAGGCACCATTTGGGTTGGCATCTATGACTCCCCGGAAAATTACCTGGTTAAAGAAAAGGCGATCGTTCAGGGTTTCAAGGTGGAAAAGGCCGGAGCTATGCGATTTTCCATTCCCGATTTACCCTACGGCACCTATGCGGTTGCGCTTTTCCATGATATCAACAATAATGGAGAACTCGACCGCAATTTCTTCGGCATCCCTACCGAACCTTTTGCTTTTTCCCGCCCGCCCCGAACGAAATGGCGGCTGCCCAATTTCAACGAAGTCGCTTTTCAGTTTGGCGCCCATTCCCAGCGGCTGCGCATCAGCCTCAGGGAATGGTACGATTGAGCAGAGGAAAATAGGCGTTCTGCAAAATCCCTTATACCTTTGCCGGAAGCAAAGCCAGTGTTCATGAAATTGCTCATCATTGAAGATGAAAAACCAGCCGCCCTCCGGCTGCATCAACTGCTCCAACAACAACGCCCCCAGGCAGATGTACTGGCGCTTATCGACAGCGTTGAAAAAACGGTTCAATGGCTTCAGAACCACCCCGGGCCAGACCTGATGTTCCTCGACATTCAACTGGCCGATGGGCTGAGCTTCGACATTTTCCGGGAAGTAGAAGTGCAGGCGCCGGTTATTTTCACTACCGCCTACGATCAATATACCCTTAAAGCATTTAAACTAAACAGTATTGATTATCTGTTGAAACCCATCGACCCGCAGGAACTCGAACAGGCCCTGGCTAAATTCGACCGCTTTTTTGGGAAAGCTCCCTACCTGGATACCCAGGCGCTGGAAAGCCTGATTCAATCCTTCCAGGTTCCGGAATACAAGGAGCGCTTCATCGTTAAAATCGGCCAGCAGCTTACCTACATACAAATAGACGATATTCAGTATTTCTACTCAGAAGACGGCCTGCTTTTCGCACAAATGAGAGACAGAAAACGGCATGTACTGGACTATACCCTCGACCAGTTGGATGGCCTGCTTAACCCCAAGGCATTCTTTCGCCTCAACCGAAAAGCCATCGTCCACATCAACGCTATCCACAAGGTGTCGCCCTACTTCAACAGCCGCCTGATCGTGGAACTGCGGCCCCAACCGGAATTTGAGGTGATCGTCAGCCGGGATAGGGTCAGTGACTTTAAGAACTGGCTGGATAAATAACCCGACAGGGGTGTTTTTTTCCGCTATTGGGCAATTATTTCTCCGAATAGGTTGACCTGTTAGAAAAATAATGGCAATTTTACCACGAAAAATCTGTAATCAATAAATGCCGTTTGGCTTTTATTGGAGTTTGTCATAATCCCTAGTAAAACAAAGTACATCCCCCATGAACAAAAATACCCCTGTTAAAGAGACATCCCCTGATGTCCTCTTCGCTCTTTTTGTATTCCTCATCTGCATCTTCGTTGCTCTTTTCTTCGACACCGATAGCCTCGTGGCTACCTTTGTGTTCGCGAAGTAAAAAGGAAAGGTATACACCCCTCGGGATGCCGTTTGTATCAGCTTTTTTTCATTCTTCCCTGTGGGAAGAGGCATATTTTATTGTCCGGACGCTCTTATTCATCCTTACAAACCCGCTTCCAAAGCACTTCCAGACCGGGCGCATCCACCGGTGCTTCTTCCTTAATTTCTACACTAGCCCTGCCCATGGTTGACTGCCGGCCGGGATCGTCCCAAACACCAACCTGGTTGGTTTTTCGGCTTACCGCCAAAACCTTATCGGCATCTTTCTTCGGATGTATTAAATAGTAGGTTTCTCCTATATCATTAACCCCTCCAAACCTCACGTTCCAACTGGCCATTTCCTTCATTTTACCATCCATCATAGACAGGGGGCGGAAAAAAAACCCCTCGGTATCACTCCAGGCGACCACCCGGCCGGTGCCATCCATACACTCCAGGAAGTACTCGCCGTTATTATTTTCCTCTTCTGCCGGCTTAAAAGCCCATTTACTCCCATCCACACTCCCATCTTTACCGATATACAGGCCCTGAAGCGCAGGAGCGTTTTTTTTCAGCCGTACTTTTTCTTCCTTTTGCCTGATTTTCTCTTCTTTTTGACGGGTTGGTTCTGCATAAAGGGCCAGATACTTGTCTTTATGGTCCCCGCTCCGCAAAGCACAGGCTTCTTCACCATCTGGTATGTCCAGCAGGAAGGGAAGCTGGCCCGCCTGAGCGTTGCTGGTTACGGCCATAAATAGAGGAAGGAGAAGGGTCAATCCGCCCTTTCTAATAAAAAATGATGCTTTCATTAATATGAGTTTTTGTGAAAATGAATCTAACAAACAAGGTGGATATAGCTTTTATTTAGCAACCTCCCAAATGGTTACCATAAAGGCTTTGCCCATACCCGTAGGTAAAATAATAAAATAGGGCGAGGGTGCAGAAAAATTCTGCACCCTCGCCCTATATCCCGGGAATCTTAGTTCTACTTTGTTAACTTAAAAAAAATGAGATGTAATGTCTCCGATTTTCCTCCCCCTCCCTGCGGCCGACCCTCCGAAATGCTTCGGAGCAGGCTCTCCAGAGGGGTATATTTGGGGGCCAGCCGCTTTGGCAATCCAGCCGGACAATGGGGTTCATATTGGAAAATAATTTAAACTAACAAAGTAGGACTAAAGCCCCCCGGGCCTTTTCTAAATGATCCTTACTGCCTCGCAATCATTAGTTTTTCGTTAAATACCCGGCCTTCCTGTTCAATAGTGAGCAGAAAAAGGCCTTCGGGCAACCCCTGCAGGCCGATCTGCTGATCGTATTGTCCACCGAAATCCTTGATATATTCCTTGTATACCTGCTGGCCGGCAGCATCGAACAGCAGGATGGTAACCGGCGCCGGCGCCCCGGTGAAGCGCACTGTCAGTTGGTTATCCGCCGGGTTGGGGAAGGCTTCGAACGCCTCAAGTTCCAGGGCCGGCCTGTCCGCTTCAAAATGGCCCCCGTCCAGGCTTTCAAAATGAAGGCCTTTACTTTCAAGCCGTTCCTGTAACGCTTTGGGAAGATCGCCCATGCCTTTCCACTCGATCACTTCCCCGTCGGGTTCGATGATCACCTTCAGGTTTTTCATCCCATCCAGTTCTTCCAGCTCCACATCGATACTGCGAAGCTGTTCTTCCATCCCCTCCAGATGCTGTTCCAGGGCCATATTCATGCCTTCAAGATCGATGTCGATGTCGATGTCATCACCTTCCAGGCTTTTCCATTCCACACCCCCATCACCGAGTTTGATGATAACATGGCCGTTTCCATCCTCCCATTCCATCTTTTCATCGCCTTCTCCCTCCCGGACGATCTTTTCCACCACTTTATTTCCGTTCTCGTCGACGGACTTTTTGATGATCACAATTTTCTGCTTGCTCTTTTTCGGTTTATCCTGCGCCAGAAGTAAGCCGGGCAGCAGGGCGGCAAAAGGCAGCAATAAGATCCACTTCAGTTTCATGATCCAATTTTTTTAGGTTTGTTAGAGCATGTTGGGATTTTCGTGCTGAAGCCGAAAATGAGCAAATTTTGTCTCAATCAAGGCAAAATTTGCCATTTGGAGGCCAGTAATGAAATTCCCAACACGCTCTTAAAGTGTCGATTCAACATTAATCTGCCTGTGATTTTTTGTTGATCTGAATATTGCTTTTGTCCTGGATTTTTTTTCCGGAGATTTCCTCCCAGAGTTGGCGGTACTTTTCGTAGGTAGCCTTTGGTTGTTTTTTTCCATTGACCTTGAGCAGCCCTTTGCCGTTGATCTCAAACTTATAATTGGCGGCGGTGTCGATCAGTCCATCGGCCAGCAACTGCTGTTCCAGGGCGCTGTTTTTATTCCCTCTGATGCCCGAGTGCTCAGGAGAAAAGAAAAGGAAATTGCCTTCTGTATTGAAATTGAAGTTCCCATCTTCGAATAATTGCTTCCGCTCCTCGCGTTGCTGGCGGAGTTGCTCACGGTATTGCTCCATCGCCTCCGCACTTTGTTCACGAATCCTATCCTGCTGAGCTTTCAGATCATTCAACAGCCGCTCCCGTTCTTCGGAACTCTGGAATCGCATCTGCTCCCTGGCGTCCCTCATCTCTTCGCGCAAGCGCTCGCGCTCTTCCCGTTGCTGCTCCATCAGCTTCCGAAAAGTGGCGCCTTCGGCTCCCTCTTCACCGAGCCCTAATGATTGCCATTTCCCATCCTCACCAGGAGCGCTAAACCAAACGTTCGGTGCATCGCCACTGGAACGGAAACGGAACAAACCGGGGCTGGCCTCTTCAATGATGACTTTTGTTTCTCCGTCTTCCAGCTCTTCGCCATCGAGGTACACGGCGTGGCCGTCTTCTTCATTAGCCACGATCAGTTCTATCTTTTCGCCATCCATTTTTTCAATTATAATGGCGGTACTCCCGTCGTCCTGCTTTTTGGCCGTAATATGGTCCACATCCCGATGGCCGAAAATGCTGGGCGGGGCCGGTGGGGCGGGAGCGGCAGGTGGAGTGGGCGGGGCAGGGGCAGATGGCAGAGTCGGAGATGCGGGAGGCACAGGAGCCGCGGGAGGGGCCGGCGGAGCCGGTGGGCGGGGCGGCTCGGGAACACTGCCGAGTAGCTCTTCCACCATACCTTCATAATTTTCAAATTCGCTTTGGGGAATCTCCTGTCCGTCGATCTCCAGTTTCACAATCTTTTGGCCTCTGATGCGGGCTTTTACTTCCTTGCCATTCTTGTGGGAATGAAAATCCACTTTTCCCGGTGGTAAAGTATCCAGCCGGGCCAGGTGCGCAAGGCTCGTTTCCTGGAGGTGGAGCGGTTGTACCTGGCCAAAAACCATGCGGGGCAGAGGTTCCAGTGTATCGATGCCTGCCACCTCCTCTGCCGGCCGGCTGGCGCTGGCCGAGAGGAAAAGGATAGCAGCCAGGAGTAAAGCGGTTGCTGTAAATTTTTCCATAATATGGGACTTGTTTTGCGGTTGGTTAAGAATCCGTTTTATCCGGTGGAGCAGGCGCCCTTTCCCCTTGCGGGCGAGGGCCATTGCCATGCGGGGGTTGCTCTGGCTGGCTTCTTCGATCTTCACCAGTGCTTTGGCGTAGGCCAGAGAATTGCCACAAAGCGCTACGGCGATATCATCACAGCAATTTTCCCGCTCCATCCGGATATTGGCGGAAATCCACCAAACAGCCGGGTTAAAATAATAGAGTGCTTCAATCAGTGATTGTAAAATGTTGAAAAAGTAATCCTGCCGGTAAATATGCGCCAGCTCGTGAGCCAGAACGGCTTCCACCTGTTCGGCAGATAGGCCGTTGATGGCGCCGATCGGCAAAAGGACCACTGGTTTTAAGTAACCTATGGCCATAGGCGTCTTCACCAGCGCCGATTCCATGAGCGCAACAGGGCGGCGCAATGGCAGCTGAGTGGCCAACTGCTGCAGGCGTTGTTGCCAGGAAGGGGAAAGCGGCGCTACTTTATGATGCTTAAGGTGCTGAACATAAGCAATGCCGCCCAGTAAGCGCAAAGCAAAGAACGCAACGCCCAGTATCCAGATGCAAAGGATCAGCGGCAGGTGTTCTTCAAAATAGGCTTCGAATTCCTGAGCGACGTGGGCCAGGGTGAAGGTTTCATCCACCATCCGGGAGGAAGCGGCGCCCAGGGTGCGGCCGCCGCTTCCGAGGCTGCCCTGGCTTTTTTCCTCAACTTGATAATAACTAAAAAAAGTAGCGCCGGAGGCGGCCAGTAAAAGCAGCAAAGACAGATTGGACAGCACATATCGCAACTGCGCCGAACGCTTCTGCAGGCCGATCAGAGCGCCCGCCAGCAGGAGGGCGATAAGCATGCCTTGCCAAAGAGAATGGACCACCGTCCACCCCAGCGCATAACCTACTTCGCCGGTGAGGAATGTATAAACAGTATTCATAATGAATCAGCGAGTTTTACCGGTTTTTTTATTTATCATCATCGGATTCCATCTTTTCGATCAGCGCTTTGATCTCATCCAGCTCTTCGGGAGAGGCCTCGTGGTTACCCAGGGCCTGCATAACCAGCTTCATGGCGGAACCCCGAAAGGCCGTGCTCACAAATTTCTGCAGCAACCGTTTCTGCGTATCCGCTTCGCTGACCGCCGCCTCGTAAATGTGGGTGCGGTTGTCGGTATTGCGCACCGCCAGCCCTTTGTCGGCCATGATCTGCATCAGCTTCAGGGTAGTGGTATAGCCCACTTCCCGTTCTTCGTTGAGCCTCTCGTTGACAAAACGCACCGAGGAGGGGCCATGCTCCCATAGAATGTGAAGGATTTCCAACTCAGATTCTGTTGGCTTTGGAATACTTGTGTAGCTCATACTTTTTCTTTGTACGAATCATTTCGTATGCAATTATATACGAAGCTCTTCGTAAAAGCAAGTTTTTGTACGAATTTTTTCGTACATTAGCAAGATTTAACGTTCTTTTAACGAAAGACAGGGAAATGAACTTTAAGGATGCAGCAACCAGTTAATAGATAGGCGATACTTTTAGAATCAGGACTGAAATGTACGAACTCATTCAGATGGATGTATCGAAAAAAACGGTTGTATGTCAGTATAATTGACGGGATAGAGTGGCCAATGCCACAAAATTCCTAACTTTGCTCCTTGCCGGCATCGGCTGGCTTTATTTAACCAAAAACCTTCACTTCCATGAAAATCTTATTGCCCTTCTTTATCGGCGCCTGCCTAATAACCCTCACGTCCTGTGGAGGAGAGGCCCCTTCGAGCCAGCAACAACAAACCGCTGAAACGGATACGGCCGGCACGACGGAAGATGGAAACCCTGCCGGGTACGAGAATACGCAGCTCCGGGCTCAGCACGACTGCCAGGTGCCCGGAGAGATTCTGGAGGGCAACCAGTTTTGGATCAGAGAGCAGGAGACACTGGTTGTTGTCAAAGCCGATTCCAGCACACTCGATGCTGATTATGGGCCCAGCCACCGCATACTAGAGGTGTATGACACCAAAACCTGCAACCGCATCGAGCGCAAGGTGTTGCCCGTCGACGTCAGCCCGGATTTCCCCTACTACATCGCCGATATCACTTATAATAACAACAGCCAACTAGTGGCTATCCACGGTTTCAATTTCATCTACCTCTACGATTTGGAGAACCGCAGGCTACTGCCCCAGCTAAAGCCACAATATATGACGGAGCGCTCCGGAGTGGACGCCCAGTCGGGTATGATCCAACGCCTGGAGGTGTGGGAAAAATACCTCGTAGGCTATGCCCGCGATTACGGCAGCTTTGTCTTTGACCTGAGTGACAAGCAAAATCCCAAGCCGGTGCTGGCTTTTGCTGAGTATGAAGTCCAAACTCAGGTATTCCACTCTCTCTTCCTGCTCGAATCCCAGAATGGCTATCAGGCCATCATGCCGAGCTTCAGCTACGAAACGAATGAGTTTTCCATCAACCCGGCCTTCGACGTTCCCATCGCCCTGAATACCGATGTGCCAAAAAGCGCCCGGAACAACCGCTTCCTGGTGCTGCGCCAGGCCAATGAGGCAAAAACGGCCCTCGCTTTTGACCTGAAGAGCCGCGAGGCCGTGTCCCTGCCCGCCAATATCGCTACTCAGCAGACTAAGAATGTTCTGGACTGGCTGAAGCAGAACGGGTGAGGTTTGGGGATGGGGCTGGCGGTGTACGTTGTTTGGACTTGATCGCTGACGGACAACTTCCGCCCCTTTACGGTTTGCTCGTCATGGGGGCGTTCGAAAATACTGTGCTCTTCTGCTATGTATATGTATTGCTCTTTTCCATTGGGGCGCTTCATCTTACGGTTGCCAGGCCGTACTCCTTTCCGCAGGAGGCCTGCCCTTGGGGTTAAGGAAAACCCTGCGGCCATAAAGGGTAGCCGTACGGAGTAACCCTACCACTTGCTCTACCAATTGTCTCCAATCGGGCAGAACCAAAAACTCATTTGCCTGGACATCTTTAATACCCTAAATTTGGTATTAATAACAAAGAGCTAAAATGAAACGCCTGTTCATCGGCCTCATAGGATCATTGTTCTTTCTGGTGGCGGCCAGAGCACAATACCCCGGTAATGGCATTGCCCCTACCCGCACCCCTCTGTCGCAGGTAGAGCAGATCGTCTTAGATCCGTTGGATAACGAGGCCCTGCTACAGGCAGAACTTCAAAGCCGGGCGCCGGGGCGGGCCCCTCACTATGCCAAGCCGGTCGGGGTGGATATTACGCCACAGACCCACGGCCATTGGGAAGAGTTGCAGGACGGTGTCGAAGTATGGCGGCTGCGCATCAACTCTTCTGGCGCCCGTTCACTTAATTTTGGCTTTCTGGAATACTACATGCCTCCCGGGGGGCGCCTTTTGGTCTACGAGCCTGGCCAGAGCCAGGTATTGGGGCCCTTTACCCCCGCTGATAACGAAACCCATTATCAACTCTGGACCCCCATTCTGGCCGGAGACGAAGCCATTCTGGAAGTGCAATTGCCGGCACGCCAACGCAAGGCCTTACGCCTGCGCCTGGCCACCGTAAACCACGATTTCCTGGGATTCCTCGAAGTGCTCTCCGGCGCCTGCAACCTGGATGTCATCTGCAGCGCCAGTGACAACTGGCCGATTGTTGAACCTTACCGGAATGCGATACAGTCAGTGGCCGTGTATGGCCTGGGAGGCGGCGCCTTCTGTACCGGCTTTCTGATCAATACTACCCGCAATGACTGCACGCCTTACTTCATGACGGCCAACCATTGCGAGATCAACGCTTCCAACGCGCCATCGGTCGTGGTTTACTGGAACTACCAAAACAATTACTGTCGGCAACCCGGGTCAACCGCCAGTGGCGGCCCGGGCAATGGACAACTCAACAACTTCAACACCGGCGCCATTTACCGGGCCGGCTACGCCCCCACTGATTTTACCCTTATAGAGTTGGACGACCCCCTTGCCAATACTTCCCAGGCTTTTTTTGCCGGCTGGACCCGGGAGGCAGGCCCTCCGCAGGATACGCTGGCCTGCGTCCACCATCCGGACGGCAGCGAGAAACGCATTAGCTTTTCCTTTTCCGATGCGTATCCCGGAGCCTGGGGAAATGGCAGCGCCAACGTTCCCGGCGGCAACCATCTGATCGTGCCTTACTGGAATGTAGGAGCCACTGAATCGGGCTCCTCCGGCGCCCCTCTTTTCGACCGGCAGCGGAGGGTAGTGGGGCAGTTGCGCGGTGGCGCCGCCAGTTGCAGCAACAGCCAGTATGACGCCTTCGGTTGGTTTCGCTATTCCTGGACGGGAGGAGGGACGCCCGGAACCCGCCTCAAAGACTGGCTGGATCCGGGGAGCACCAACTTGCTGTTTCTGGACGGCCGCTGGCTCTCCAACTGCAACGCCAGTATATCGGTAACCGACAGTAGCCAGGAAGCCTGTATACCCGGGACCGCCCAATATACCGTAACGGTCGGCGAGGACTTCTCAGGGCTGGCAACCCTTAATACGTATGGCCTGCCGGCCGGCATAAGCGCTTCTTTCAGCCCCAACCCGGTGAGCCCGGGCTCGACGGCGAGCCTGAACCTCAATATTTACAATACTTCCTTATCCAGTGGCATTTATTCTTTTACCATTCGGGCACAGGATACCTATAGTTCCACGGAAGCCAATGGCTTTCTGACGTTACTTGATCAAACGCCTCCTGCGCCTACGCTTACGGCGCCCGCTTCTGGAACAACCGGGCAAACCCTGGCGCCGGTATTCCACTGGTCGGCCCACCCACTGGCGGCATCCTACGACCTGCAGGTTTCCACGGATAGTGGTTTCATCAACCTCATCTGTTCTGCACCCGGCCTGCCGAGCCCTGACTATCAGGGCGTCATTCTGGAGCCTGCTTCCACGTATTACTTCCGGGCCAGAGGGCGCAACACCTGTGGCGCCGGGCCCTGGTCAGCACCCCATGCGTTCACCACCGCTATCACCTTCTGCCAAAGTGCACCCTACGACGGCCCCCCCATCCCGATCTCTCCTCAGGGCAGTTCTTACACCACTTCCTCTATAAAAATAGATGGGGTGGGCACTGTCGCCGGTGTAGTCATCCGCAATATCGATATTGGCCATTCCTATGTGGGCGACCTGTCGGCCTTCCTTAGGTCTCCATCCGGCTCCGTCGTACACCTGTTCAACCGGCCTGGCGTGCCCGGCTCTTTTTTCGGTTGCTCAGGATCCGGCCTGATGCTCGGCTTTGCCGATGACGCGCTACACACCCAGGAGGAACTGGAAGCTACCTGCAACACTTACCCGGCAATATCCGGCATGTTTCAACCCATCGATG
The DNA here is from genome assembly GCA_020636095.1 of Lewinellaceae bacterium. Classification (GTDB taxonomy): domain Bacteria; phylum Bacteroidota; class Bacteroidia; order Chitinophagales; family Saprospiraceae; genus JACJXW01. The sequence goes on along the minus strand of JACJYN010000003.1, from coordinate 1,035,038 downwards.
CGCTATCTTCCCTGATCGGAGAGCCGGCCGAAGGCGATTGGAAGCTGACGGTCATCGATCACTTCGACCAGGACGGTGGCCAAATCAATGGGTGGGAACTGGAACTTTGCACTACCCCGCCCGAAGTAGCTCAGCTTTTTCCCATGCAAGATGAACACCTCGCCTGCATAGAAGCCCCCTATTCAATGCGTATTTACGTGGGCAGTGGTTTCCCCGGGCCGGTCAATCTACAGGTAATCGGAGCGCCTTCCGGCTCTGGTTCGAGCTTTAACAACAACCCCGCTATCCCCGGCTCCTTTGTTACCCTGACGATCGACGGCCTGTCCCAGTCCGGATATTATCCACTCATCATTACCGGTACCAGCGGCCCCTATTTCCATTTTATTCAGCAGGGGCTGGAAGTGTCTAGCCTCGCTCCTCCGCCCGCCTTACTCTCTCCCGATGATGAATCGCCTGTTTTTGAGGACTACCCGACTTTTACCTGGACTCCGGTGGCCGAAGCCGACACCTTTATTCTCCAGATTGCCACCGACCCGGCATTTCAGGCCATTGTCAAAACTGCCCGGGTAGCAACTCCTTATTATACGCTGGACAGCCCCCTTAGCGGCAATGTCTATTTCTGGCGGGTGATGTCGGCCAATGCCTGTGGTATCAACGAGAGTGGAAAAGCGTTTATCTTTTCCCTGGAGGGTACTACCGTCGGCGCCCAGGCGCCCTCCGCGGGCCAGGAGTGGCGGGTGTTCCCCAATCCGGCGGATGGGTGGCTACATATTCAGTGGGCAGGGGCCGGCGCGGCGGAAAAAACGACGGTTGAGCTTTTTAGCATTGCCGGAAAAGTGGTCCGGCGCGAGGCGTTTGTCAACAACCTGGAGTTATCGGTGGAGGGTTTGCCTGCGGGGGTTTATGTTGTTGTGTTGCGCAATCGGCAGGGGGTAGTGGTGAGGCGGGTGGTGGTGGGGTAGGTATTTGTGGGAGTGGATTGTCTGTCTCCTTACTCAATTACGATTTATCCCCCTTCCAAAATATCTTCTAGTCCAACCTCCGCATCCACAATCTCTGAGGCGTAGGCATTTCGCACAATCCCATGGTTAGTAATAAACGTTAAAAACAATTGTTTTTTGGTACCGGTAAACTCCATAAAACGCCGCCGTTTTTCAATCAGTTGGTCGTAATAGGATTTGGTAATCGTGAAAGGCCCACTGTGAAATTTAATTTCACATAGATTGATGCTATCATCCTTCCGGTCGATGAGCAGGTCAATTTGAAATCCATTATTTTCTGCTGTGCCGGGAACCCGGAGGCTGGAAATTTCTGTATAAACAGCACTAATTCCCAATGCTCGTTTTATAGCATCTATTTGTTTATGGCAAAGTGTCTCAAAGGCATAGCCAGCCCATACCTTATATACCTGGCTTTCCGCTAACTGTTGCCACATCCCTGGAGTGTATTTTCGATTGTCTTTAATAAAACGATGGTAAAAAATGGAATACTCATCAATCAAACGGTACAAAACGCCTCTTTTCTTTTTCTTAAAAGGAATGTTTTCCACTATAAAATCGGAAAGTATCAATTCTTCCATTGCTCTTTGATAACTTCCGGTAGCTTGCATCCCTATCTTTTGCAAAATTTCATTATGAGCCATACCGTATTGACGGCCAGCGAGCGCCGCAACTATTGCCTGGTGAAGATCAGCGTTTTTGAATAGCGCCTGGTAGAGGTTGTTGTATTCATTCCGAAGCAGCCCTGTTGGAGAAAAACACATTCGTTCAATGGCAACTGCAAAACTTTCTCCTTTTCTCAGGTTTTCCAAATAATAGGGAATGCCCCCAAGGGCCATATAGGTTTTTGTGGCTTCCTGAGGAGTCAATCGCAAGCCCTTCTCTTTTAGAAAAGCGTGGGTTTCCGATAAAGTAAAAGGGTATAAATGGATATTTTCCGTCACCCGGTTGTGCAGCCCGCCAGGGTCATTAATGATCTTTTTGTTGATCCAGGAGGTTGCCGAACCACAGATCACCAAAATAAAATGGGACTCTTTGGATAAATAATCATTCCAAAAATGAGCGAGCAACTGAATGAAACCCGACCGCGGCGTGTACACCCAAGGCAACTCATCTATAAAGATCACCTGCTTTTTACTCCTGTCCAATGTCTTGAGGTAGGCCTTTAATTGCATAAAGGCCATTTGCCAGTTTTCAGGAGTGGTAGGGTCAAATGTGCCATCGTATTCAGATAGCTTTACCCCAAAATTGACTAATTGTGCTGCAGTATTGCCTTTCTGAATACCGGTCATGCTGAAACAATAGTGCGGCCGGAGGAGGGTATCGATCAGGTAAGTTTTACCTACTCTTCTCCGTCCTGTAACGGCTAAGAATTCGGAGCGTTTGGATTCTAGCAGAAGCTCTATTTTTTTTATTTCGTCTTTTCTGCCTATCATTTTGAAAACATATTGGCGAGATAATTCCAAATATAATATTATAATTGGAATTACCTGATTGTTTGGGGGGGTTATTTCCAAATATAAAGTGTTTTTGGATTGAAAAGGGGAAGTAGTCAGGCCGATTCAGATTAAGTATGACTTGGGCAGAACCCAGGCGACGCATTTCCTGCGCCTCCTGGGGTAGCACGCCAGGGTACGCTTTTCCAGCGTGCCCTGGCTTAAACTACCCTAATACTACTTTGTTAGTTTTAATTTCAGCCGCGCCCGCCTGCCCGACAGGCAGATGCCAGTCAGCCTGGCCGGCAGGTAGCGGCGACAGATTTTTGCCAGGGGCATCAGCCCCTGGTCAAAATGGGCGGTGTTTTGAGCTCCGATTTCCTAGCCAGGGGCTGACGCCCCCGGCTAGGATGTGTCGCCGCTACGCGGCTATTTTTTAAAGTAACAAAGTAGAATTAAGAAGTTGGACAGAATTAATTTATGTATGGGCGGAGGGTAAGTCGGAGTGCAATGGAAAATTGCACCCCGACAGCGCGGTCTCGCGCGCCAATAGGACACGAGCGAAGCGACTGATGGAATAAATTGCACCCCGACAACGCTGTCTCGGGCGCCAATTTCCCATTGGCGTGCGAGTTATAAAATAAATATGCTTGACTACCTGGAACCCAGATTACCTATTAATCGGAGTGTTCGCCAACGCCAATCTATCCGCTCACCTGCGGCGAGAAATAACCCAATAGACAAATAGTCAGTCCTTTAGGCAACGGCACGAGAGCCCAACCGACCGGGCATTGATGCTGCGGTAGACTCGCCGACCATCGCCGCCGAAGCTGTAGAGCCAGGCGTTGTCGGCCCCGCTCCCGGTAGCGGACCAGCAGTAGCCGAACCGGCCCAGGCCGAGGTACTCGCCATTGCTGTTGCGGCCGCCGCCCAGCAGGGCATTGAAACCACTATTCCCATTTCCAATCAAGAATTCATAAGCCTTTTTGGGATCGCCGATATCCTTCCTTTCAGCCCAGTCAAAATCCCCCCCACACTGGTTAGCATTTCTTTCCACTCGCCATCCGTTGGCAGTCGCCATCCCGGCGGGCAGGCCTTCATTGCTGCCTCCCAGGTATACAGCCGCCCATACCTCTCCCCATTTTTGGGATCATTATCATAAAACCAACACCCCGCTCCCACATCGAAATTCAGGTTTTCGGCCATCCAGGTTTTACCCATCAATTCGACCGTTTTATAAGTTCGCCCATCGCGGGGATCAGTAAACTGATTTCGAGGGCCCAGTTCCGTTTCAATGACCTTGATCACCAAATCGAAGCCTCCCTGGCTGAACAGGTCGACATAATGAATATGCCCAAAGGCCTCCGGTATCCGGCAATCCTCCAACCGGACGGGAATGACGAAGATCTGGCCGTCCGGAATTTCTTCAAGGGCATCCAGGGCGAGCTTGAATTCCCGTTGAACATAGCCGCGTTTCGATACGGAAAATTTGGAAAAGAAAATGAGGATGAAACGGGAAGACTTTAACGCCCGCCTTATTTCTCCGTCCCATTTTGCCCTGGCAATAGGTCCATCTTATCCAGCCAGGGGTTGAAGCCGGCTGCCTTTAGCTGGTGATATATTGCTAAAACCTGCTTTTTATCTTCACTGGCGTGGCACAGAAAAATTCGGTCCTGATCGTCGACGGGCATGAAGGAGCATTTTTTGTGGAAAATAGTGAATATTCACTACATACAGAACACATGCCTTTCCTTTAGTGGCTGAGCCACAACCTTTTTGAATGGATGCATTCGTTAATGTGCCCCAAAAAGTCTTTTGGGTAGGAGTAGCCTGAGGTAATGGAACGCAGATAGACACGTATTTTCTATTACGCTCACCCATTATTAAAACAATTAGCTAATATATTAGCTTTAATTGAGTTAATTTCGTATTATTGGCTAATAATATAGCTAAAATGAACAAATACAGTTTAAAGAAGTTGCCAACCGATATTTTACAAGAAACCGCATCAAAACACCGTCAATTGCGAAGACAACTCAAGCTATCTCAAGCCCAATTGGCAGAGCGGTCGGGGGTCTCCCTGGGCAGTATTAAGCGATTCGAGCAAACGGGAAAAATTTCTTTCGAGGCATTATTGAAATTGGCCCACTTATTGGGGCGTTTATCCGATTTTGAAAACCTCTTTAGCCCTAAATATGATTTAGAGGAAATCGAAAGATTATTTAGTGATAAAACGCGGCACCGATGACAAATGTAGAGCGATTGATCGTTGCTATTGACTTAAGTGGGGAGGAAATCGAAGTCGGAGAACTGGTGCAGGACGGCCGGAAAATATATTTTAAATATTACCCTGATTTTATCGATACCGGGATACAGATTTCTCCCATAAAGCTGCCCTTGTCGGCAGAAATCCTGGTTCCGGACACTTCTATTTTTGACGGCTTGTTTGGCGTGTTTAACGATTCCTTGCCAGATGGATGGGGGCGGCTTCTATTGGATCGGGCATTATTGAAAAGAGGTGTTTCATTGAGTGGCGTCACCCCTTTGGATCGCTTGTCTTTTGTAGGGCGTACTGGAATGGGCGCGTTGCTTTATAAGCCGCCGGCTGATTTTGACTATGATCATTTAGGATTACTTGAACTGGATACCATTGCCACAGAAACACAAAAAGTATTGGCAGGATCCAGTACGGATATTATCGACACCTTATTTACATTGGGGGGGTCTTCGGGGGGGGCCCGGCCAAAGATTTTTGTTGGGTATCATCCATCTACCGATCACCTGATGAGTGGAGTAGAAAATTTACCAGCCGGATATGAACATTGGATCATAAAATTCCCCTCTTCATCTGATCCTAAAGATATTGCTCAAATTGAGTATGCCTATCACAAAATGGCATTGGACGCTGGCCTCAGGATGAATGCCTGTAAGCTCTTTAAAGGCTCTTCTGGTAAATTGTATTTTGGAACCAAACGTTTTGACCGCCATAATGGTAAACGGATACATATGCATTCTGCCAGTGGATTGATGCATGACAATTTCCGGTTGAGCGATATGGATTATGGGCATTTGATGGATTGCGCCTTTCGTCTCGAAAGGCATATTGAAGCTTATGAAAAAGTATTAAAGCTTGCCGCCTTTAATGTTTATGCTCACAATAGGGACGACCACAGTAATAATGTCTCTTTCCTGATGAATGCTAAAGGGGAGTGGTCCTTAGCCCCGGCGTATGACCTGACTTTTTCCTTGTCCTCGCATGGGTTCCACAGTACGACAATTGCCGGAGAAGGGAAATCCCCCGGAAGAAAGCAATTGTTGGAGTTGGCTGACATTTTTAATGTGAAAAATCCAAACAGGATAATTGATCAAGTGCAAAATGTCGTTGTCAATTGGAAGCACTATGCAAAGGAAAACGGTGTCGGGAAAGCTTCTACTCAATTAATCAGTGAAACGTTAGATCGATTAAGAGATTGATTGATTCCTTTTTCCTGAACCTGGACGCCTGGCAGAAAATACATGGCGTTACAACAAGATCTACCAACCTTCCATAGTTCCTGGCCGTTTATTCTGAATCACGGATGGTTTTCCCGACCTTTAGGGATCGCGCAACAATAACTTACCCATTTAGAGTCGTTCTTTTGCGCGCTGGCGGCGTTGCCAAGCCTCGTCGTAGCTCCGGCTATGCCTACGTTTGGCACCTTGCCAGCCCACAAAATAACTTCCTATATTCTATGTAACTTATTGTTGCGCGATCCCTTATGTCGAAACGAAAAAAATGCCCAACAAAATCCTCACTTATGAAAATTCACTTCGCCCTTTTTGGATTAAGCTTGTTCCTTTTTGGATGCTCTGCCCTGGTAGAGGTAGAACAACCGGAGGCGGCCGAACCGGCATTCTCCGCAGCAGGCAAGCAGGCGGTTGTTTACACCACTGCCGACAGCACGGATATGAGATTAACCCAAACCGCCACCAAAGCCTTTGCTCCGGCAAGCCAACCGCTGGAAACGGAGGTCGCTATTTTCGTCAATCCCGACAAAACCTTTCAGTCCCTTTTAGGTATTGGAGGCGCCATTACCGATGCCTCCGCCGAGGTGTTCGCCACCTTGCCGGAAAACAAGCAAGCAGAATTTTTAAAGGCTTACTATGATCAGGAGGAGGGCATCGGTTATTCCCTGGCCCGGACGACGATCCACAGTTGTGACTTTAGCAAGGGAAGTTATACCTATGTTTCCGATGAGGATAAGGAACTGAAAACCTTCAATATTGACCATGACCAGGAGTTCCGGATTCCTCTGATCAAAAAGGCGATCGAGGCAGCCGGTGGAAAACTCACCCTCTATGCCAGCCCATGGAGTCCACCGCCCTTTATGAAGGATAACAACAACATGCTGCAGGGCGGCAAACTATTGCCGGAATTTTTTGATTCCTGGGCGCTGTATTACACCAAGTTCATCAAAGCTTATGAAAGCATTGGCATCCCTATCTGGGGGCTCACCATCCAAAACGAACCCATGGCCGTTCAAAGATGGGAGTCTTGTATTTACACGGCCGAAGAAGAAAGGGACTTCCTGAAAAACCATTTGGGGCCCACCCTGGAGCAAGAGGGGCTGGGAGACAAAAAGATCATCGTCTGGGACCATAACCGGGATCTGATCAACCACCGGGCCAATACCATCTTCGAGGATTCCGAAGCCGCCAAATATGCCTGGGGGATCGGGTTCCACTGGTATGAAACCTGGACGGGGGGAGAGCCTATGTTCATCAACCTGGGCAACATTCATGAGTCTTTTCCTTCCAAAAACCTGATCTTCACAGAGGGGTGTAACGAAAGCTTCAATAGCGCCAAGTACCAATACTGGCCCAATGCCGAACGCTATGGCCGCTCCATGATCAACGACTTCAACCAGGGTACTGTAGCCTGGACGGACTGGAACATCCTGCTCGATGAAACCGGAGGCCCCAACCATGTCAACAACTTATGCTTCGCCCCCATCCATGCCGATACGCGCGATGGCTCCCTGGTGTACACGCCTTCTTATTATTACATCGGGCACTTCTCCAAATTTATCCGCCCTAACGCGAAACGGGTGAGTACCGCGAGTAGCCGCAGCCAACTGCTCAGTACTTCTTTCCTCAATGAAGACGGCAGTATGGTAACTGTGGTGATGAACCACACGGATACCCCGGCCACTTACAAGCTTTACGTTCATGAACAAGCGGTTGAGGAGACCATTTTGCCGCACGCTATGCAGACGCTGGTTTATTAAGAAGCTTCTTCTTTTTTCTTACTTTTGCCCAAAACCAATCTCCATGATCAGAGCGAACGACCCTAAACTAAAATCCTGGGTGAAAGTGCCCAAAGACAGCGATTTCCCCATACAAAACCTGCCTTTCGGCATTTTCAAAACCCCGGGGCTCACCCCCCGGCTCTGCACGGCCATTGGTGAATACGTCGCCGACCTGCAGGTGCTGTCCGAGCACGGCTTTTTCGAAGATCTCCATATCGACCCCCGGGTTTTTGCCCAACCCTGCCTCAATGATTTCATCGCACTGGGCAAAGCAAAAACCAGCGCCGTGCGCGATCGGCTTTCGGAGATTCTCGATGACGACCTGGAAGATTGGGACGCCAGCGAACTGGCGGATTATTTTCTGCACAAGCAAAGTGGAGTTCAAATGCTGCTCCCGGTAAGAGTAGGTGATTATACGGATTTTTATTCCAGCCGGGAACACGCCACCAACGTCGGCAGCATGTTCAGAGATAAAGATAATGCCTTGTTGCCCAACTGGCTCCACCTTCCGGTGGGCTATCACGGACGAGCTTCCTCCATCGTCGTATCCGGAACGCCGGTGCGGCGGCCTAAAGGGCAACAGATGCCCGACGGAGCCGAGGCGCCCGTCTTCGGCCCGTCGCGCCTGCTCGATTTCGAACTGGAAATGGCCTTTGTCATCGGCAAAGAAACCGCCCTGGGAGAAAGTGTTGACGTCGGCAAGGCAGAGGACTACATCTTCGGCCTGGCTTTGTTCAATGACTGGTCGGCACGGGACATCCAAAAGTGGGAATACGTGCCGCTAGGCCCCTTCCTGGGGAAGAGCTTTGCTTCGACTGTCTCGCCCTGGATCGTATCCCTGGAGGCGCTCGAACCCTTCCGCACCCAGGGCCCGAAACAGGATCCGCCCCCCCTGCCCTATCTGCAAACGAAAGGCCCGGCAAGCTTTGACATCCGGCTAGAGGTGGAAATCCTGCCTGAGCAGGGTGAAGGCAAGGCCGTGTGCCAATCCAATTTTAAATACCTGTACTGGAATATGGCTCAGCAGCTCGCCCATCACACCGTCAACGGCTGCAATATCCGCGTCGGAGATGTGATGGCTTCCGGTACGATCAGCGGGCCCAGCCCTGATTCCTACGGTTCTATGCTGGAAATTTCCTGGCGGGGGACTAAGCCCGTCGCCATGCCCGATGGCAGTGAACGGAAATTCCTCCGCGACGGCGATACGGTCATCCTGCGCGGCTGGTGTGAGCAGGATGGGCTCCGGATTGGTTTCGGGGAGGCCAGCGGCAAAGTATTGCCGGCGGTGGGTTCGTGATTCGTATTCCAAAACCCGGCGTTCTGAAACCAAACGCTGGCCTCCCCTGCCTCCTCAGCGGGAGAGGCGCTGCGAACCGGTAGCCTCCGAAAACCGAAAATACCCATGCGTCAATACCCACTCATCCTACTCTTCCTATCCCTGGCCGGGATGGCTCATACCCAAAACGCCTACCAGGCGGCTGCGAACCGGCTAGCTGCCGACCCTAGCCTGAAAAACGGCAGCCTGAGCGTCAGTGTGGTCGATGTAGAAAGCGGAAAGTTACTAGCCAGCTATGAGCCGGAGCGAAGCCTCAGCCCGGCCTCCAACCTGAAAGTGCTGACCACCGCCAGCGCCCTGGCCTTACTGGGCCCCGATTACCGTTTCCAGACTCAACTGGAATACGATGGCGCCTTGTCGGCAGAAGGGCAGCTGGACGGCAACCTTTACCTGACGGGCTACGGCGACCCGGCGCTGGGTTCTCCCCTCCTGGAAGAAGCTATGCCTCTGGAAGCGCTGATGGAACGGCTGCGCATGGCCGTGCAGCAAGCAGGCATTCGCCGCATTAAAGGAGCGGTCAGAGGCGATGCCTCCGCCTTTGGTTCCAGCAGCAGCGTGGGGAGCTGGCAATGGGAGGATATGGGCAATTACTACGGCGCCGGCGCCTGGGCCCTGAACCTGCACGAGAACCTGCACTATCTTCACTTTCAGCAACAAGGCCAGTTGGGCGCTATTCCTCCCATCGCTGGAGTGGAGCCGGACATACCGGGGCTGCAGTTTACCAATGAGGTGGTTTCGGCCGCCCGGGGTACGGGTGATAATGCCTACATTTTCGGTGCTCCGTATCAGTTCAACCGCTATGTTCGCGGCTCCATACCGGTGGGTTCCGGTATTTTCACTATAAAAGGTTCCATTCCCGACCCGCCTTTGTTTGCTGCCCAATGCCTTCGGCAAAGCCTGGCTACGGTGGGCATCACAGCCGCCGGAGCGGCCAGCCGGCTCGACGGCCAACCGGGCGGCCGCCGGCGCCTGTATACTCACTATTCCCCTCCGCTTTCCCTGATCGTCAAACGAACGAACATGGAGAGTGTCAACCTCTATTGTGAAGCCATGGTTAAAGTGATCGGATGGGAAAAGAAACAAAAGGGCAGCACAACGGCGGGGCTGGAGGCCCTCAAAAGCTACTGGGAAGAGCAGGGGCTGAGTTGGGAAGGCTGCTACCTGTCAGACGGCAGCGGGCTATCGGATGCCAACGCCGTGACCAGCCTTTTCCTGGCGCGCCTCCTGCGGCTAATGGCCCGGAAGGACGCGTCCCTGTTTAGCCCCTTTTACGAATCTCTACCGGAAGCCGGAAGGTCGGGCAGCCTCAGGAACGCGCTCAAAGGAACCGCAGCGGAAGGACGGCTGCGCGCCAAAAGCGGCACCCTGGAACGCGTACGGGCTTACAGCGGCTACGCCACTGCCCGCAATGGCCGCCTGCTCGCCTTTTCCGTGATCGCCAACAATTTTGAAGGCTCCGGAGGCGCCATTCGCCAGAAGATCGAACGCTTCATGCTGGAATTGTGCAAGAACTGAGTGTTTTATTCCCGAAACGGTATAACTTTACAGCAAACTATCCGAAATCATTAGTATGGAGTTTCTGAAATCTTTTCGCTACTTATCGGCGATCCTTACGCTCTCTTTATTCGCCTGCCAGCCCTCCGGTGGAAACAACGAGACCGGGAATAATACAACCCCGCAGCAGGAAGCGCCGGATACGTTCCGCATGCCTGCCAAAGATACCGTCAAAATCCTGGAAGATTACGATAACACCAACCGGGTAGTCTGGCAAAAACCGGAAGTCGTTATTGACCTGCTGGGCAACCTCGAAGGCAAAACAGTGGCCGATATTGGCGCAGGAACCGGATTTTTTGCTTTCCGGATGGCTCCCAAGGCTAAAAAGGTGATCGCGATCGATATTGACCCCCGCTTCATTTCCTATCTGGATAGCCTCAAAACCTTTGAACTGCCCGAAGAGGTACAGAATAAAATAGAAACGCGCCTGGCCCTGCCGAATGACCCCAAACTGGGGCCCGCCGAGGCCGATGTCGTGATCATCGTCAATACCTTTATGTACATCAAAGACCAGGTTGCTTATCTGGAAAACCTGAAGCGAAGTATTTCCGACGGGGGCATTCTGCTCATCATTGACTTTAAGAAAAAACTCACTCCGCTCGGGCCGCCTTCCCAGATACGCGTCCCTCTTTTTGAAGTGGAGGAAAAGCTGATCAGAGCCGGATACCGAGATGTATCGACCAACGATACAGCACTGGATTATCAGTACATCGTTACGGCAAGGAAGTAAGATTCATACTTTAACGCGAAATTTGAACATAAAGTGTTGGATGCCAGCTTGCTACCCGGACTTTTGCCCGAAATTGCGTACGTTGTACGGGACTGTACAGGAACCTGAAATTCTACGATGTACGATTGGGCTGGCGCCGTACACCGTACACCCTATACATCGTACACTTGCCAGCCTGGGAACCAGCTATCAGGCTAAAAGCCAACCACCAGGGTTCAAACCTCACGTTCCTTTATTTATATTTATCCAGTAAGTCGAAAAACTTGTCTTCCCCCAGTTGCCGCGCCGGCATCAGGCTCCTTTTCTTAAGCTGTAAAAACGCATCCCGGTGGAGGTTGAGGTAAGGTGGATCGGTGGCATAAGCGGCGAAACCTCCGTAGAAGATATTTTTGGTGAAATACCCGGGCGTACCGCAGGGGCTTTCCACATCGGGGCGCCACTCCTGCCCGAAAATGATCATGGTGGAAACGAGTTCCTCTTCATTCAGCGTTTTCGAGATATTGAATTTACTTTTAGCCGGAATAAACGCCTGTTGAAAATACGTACGCCCGTTGAAGAAAAAGACAAGGGCATCGTAGACAGGGTCTCCGATTACGGTGAAAGCGGTAGCCGCCCCTTCGCTTGAAAGTTGAGGTGGAAAACAAACCTCCATAGGCGCAGCGCCTATCGTCCCTTCTCCCAATAATTCTCCCTGAAAAGCGATGCCTCGTTCTCTCCAGGGCAGCTGAAGGAGGGTGGCCTCGGAAAGCTGAGTGCGGTTGCCGTCCTCCCGGAGTATCTCCTCGAGGCCTTCCCGTGTAATACTACCATCGGTAGATAGCTTTTCTTCCAGCGCCTTCAGCGCGTCCTCTTCCGGCCTTTCCTCCGTGCCCTCCGGTTCGCCCAGAGTGGATATAGCTTCCACGGCGACATCATAGAACCGGCTAATCAACAAGGCGCCTCCCAACACCAGCACCACAAGCATACCCGCCCAGGCCCAGGGCAGCCATTTTTGAGCAGGCTGGCCCGCTGGTTCCGGCACACTGCTTTGCACATGGCCTTCCAGTTGGCGGTAGGACCGGTTGAGCCTTTCCATAAGGGCTTTGTCGGCGCGCAGGCGGCGGGCATAGCGGGCAACGCCCAGTGCGAGTGCAGTATCCTGCTCTCTGAGCGCTTCTACTATGCGCACCAGGGTTTCGGCAAAGGTGTCGCGAATGGTGGCGAATCGCACCGGCAAGGCATTCAGCACATCGACGGGAATCTGCTCTCTCAGAAAGCCAGGCTCACCTAAGGAGGCCTTACCTTCCGCTACCGGGTGCTGCTCCAGCCGTTCCGCCAACTGTCGGAGGACAGACAAGCGCCCTTCTAATAGCTCCGAGTTTTTTCCTTGGAAAACAGTATCCTGAAAAATTTCATTTCCCTTTTCAACCTGCTCAACGAAGGCGGCAAATTCAGCGCCCCGCCCCTTCTCTATAGCCTGCTCCAGGTACTTGCCGTAAGCTTGTTGCAATTGCTCGGCCGCCCGGCCGGCAACCCGCTCATCCTGCAAGCCTTTTTCTTCGATCCTGGCAAAGCAATCACCGGCGAGCAGGTTGTTCAGTTCCGGATATTGACATAGGCGGTGATAATAGCGGACCAGGGCCGGGTCATCCAATTGACGGATCACCGCTTTGAGTTGCTCTTCTGACAGGGTTTGCCCCCGGTAGGCGACGGGCTTCTCTTCGTCATCGCTCCTCAGGCGGCGCAGCGCCTGAGCAATGTCTTCCTCATTGATCTTTTCCGGATCACTGTTTTGTAAACGCAGCAGCTCGATGGGGTTGATCCAGGACATGTTGTTTATTTTTGAGGATAACAAGATACGATTTTTTAAAGAACTCCCTTCAGGGCTACATCCGGATGTAATGCTCATCCCACGGCAACTTCCAACCCCGGGGCAATTGCATTTATATGATCTATTGATCATGGAAAACTTAATTTATAGGATTGAAAAAGGAATAAAGAAGGCCGAATAGGGCGCCATACGCTTTCATTCTATTGTATCAAGCCTTACCTTTGGTTGTACAATAGAATTTACCAGCTAATGCAATGGACAACTCCCCCAAATTTGCAGAATAGAAACATTTTTTTCTACGGTTGCCTCCTGTTGCTTCCTCTGATCTGTTGCCGAACACTCCTTTCGGCCCAAAACAACCTCGTACCTAACCCCGGCTTTGAAGACGTCACAGATTGCAACCTCGATTATGGCGAAGCGGATAAAGCTTTTCCCTGGAAAATCATAAACGGCCCCATCGCCACTCCCGACCTTTTCCACACTTGTTCTACCAATTCCTTTTTTTTACCTCCCGATGGTTGTGTTCCGGTTTATCCCCATTCCGGTGAAGGAATGGTTGGCCTGGTCAATATGGTCCCTATGTCCATTGAAGAACGAATTTATGCCCGCCTGCTTGATGATCTTCCGCTTAATACCGATATCTACGTGGCCTATTCCATTTTCCCCCGGCAAAAATGTGGGGGCGAATTTGAAATACTTTGCTATTCCAATACACAAAGCCTGGCATTTTCGGATGTGCAATTCCAATCCATGCAAGTGGTTCTGCAATTAGATACCATATTAGGCAAGACTGAAGAATGGACGTTGATGCAAGCCTGTTTCCGGGCTAACGGCTCAGAAAAATTCGTCTTGCTGGGTAATTTCAGATCAGCTCTTGAAATCCAACAGGATTGCGATTATATCAGTTCCGATTTCAATTTTGCTTATTTTTATGTAGATGACGTCATTGTCTCGCCTTTTGATGTCGTTCCGGATACCCTTTTTATCTGTGGAGATGAGGTGCTGAATGTCGATGCCTCTTTTTATGATATTCCTATTCAATGGAGTGACGGCTGGAGGGGAGGCATGAGGCCGATTGATCAAGCCGGCGAATATACCGTCATGGGAGATATAGGAGATTGTTTTTTGACGGATGAGACCCTGGTGATCAAGATTCCTGATGAAACGGAGGTAATAGCTATAGATTTATGTGAAGGCGGACAGGCCTTGCTGGAATCGCCGGTTCCGGCAGTATGGGAAAATGGGGATACCAGTTCCACCCTACTGATATCCAGGCCCGGCGCCTATTCGGCCAATCTGCTTAGCACCTGTGGTGAACGATGGAGAACATACATGGCCGAAGAAAAAGATTGCGGTATCCAATATTTCGTACCCACTGCTTTCAGCCCCAATGGTGATGGGGTTAATGATCGGTTACAATTCTTTTTTAAATCGGAATATGAGTTTACCGGTGAGTTGAACATTTTTGATCGTTGGGGCAACCTTATATTTGGAGCCAAAAATGTTAATCCTGATAATCCCGTTAGCTGGGATGGAACCTATAATGGGAAACCTTTCAATACAGGCGTATTTATTTGGGTTTTCCGGTATGTCAGCGCAAAGGACGGCAAGGGCCGGCCCCTCTCCGGAAACACCGTATTAGTCCGATAATCTCATCGCTTTTTTGCTTTTGCCAACACCGAAATCAATTATGGCCTTACCGAATACTTTCGCTTTAAAGTTAATCTTTGGGGGCATTGCCCTTCTGGCTTGTCATCCCCCCCTTTGTTCACAACAATTCTTATCAGAACCGGATAGCCTGGATCAGCTACCAAGCCGCCGGCCCGAAACGGATAGTTTGATTCCAGTCGGATATGGCCATTATAGAAAAGAGGAAGTAACTTCGGCGATAACAACGGTATCGGCGGAGGAATTCAACCGGGGCCTGATTTCCGATCCGGCCTTGCTGATCCAGGGCAAGGTGGGCGGCATGCAAGTGTACAACCGGGGCGGAGACCCGAATCTGCCGAGTTTAATCCGGATAAGAGGCCTGTCGGGATATGCGCAAAGAAACCCTCTGGTCGTGATCGACGGAATAGCCGGGGCCTCTTTGCAAAACCTGGGCCCCAATGACATCGCTTCGATCACCGTCTTAAAGGATGGATCCTCACAGGCTATTTATGGCATGCGGGCCTCCAACGGGGTCATTTTAATCCGCACGGAAGATGGCAATGATGCGGAGAAGCCCCTTGCTGTTGCTTACAAGGGGCAGGTAGCAATGTCCACCGCCTATCCCGGGATTCCTGTAATGAGCGCCGACGAGTTCCGGGCGGCAGGAGGAGTCGGCCTGGGCGCCTCCACGAACTGGCTCGATGAGGTGAAACGCGATGGCATTTCCAATACGCACAGCTTAACGCTAAAGGGGAAGCAGGGCCATACGTCCTATCGGCTTTCCGGTAATTACCGGAGCGTAGAGGGCGTGCTGAGGAAGTCGGGGTTTGAACAACTCAACGCCAGGGCTCATCTGGCAAGTGAATTTTTCAATGAGGCCCTTGCTGTGCAGGTTTCTGCTTCCTACACGGATCGAAGCAGCCAATTGGGGTTTAATGAGGCTTTCCGCTATGCGGTTTCGGAGAACCCGACTGCCCCCATATTCGCCAAAGACGCCCCCTTTATCTTTGACGAGGAGCAATTCGCTGGTTTTTTTGAAACGAAAGGCCTTTTCGATTCTTTTAATCCCAAAGCCCTGGTTGACCTGAATGACCGAAATAGCCAACTTCAGGCGCTGACGACAGCGGCTTTGCTGGAATACAAATTCAGGCCGGCGCTTTCCTTTAACTTCAGATACGCTTACCAGGGCCAGTTTTCCAATGAAAGAGCTTATTACCCCCCGGAATCTTACTTCAGAGGAAATTTCTACCCCCTTTCCGAGGTGAAAGGGATGGCCAACCTGAATGATTTTGAAGATGACTTTTCTTTGTACGAAGGATTCATCCACTATAAAAAAACGCTCGGTGAATCAAAATTGGGGATAACCATGGGGTCTTCTTACCAGAACGGGAATCACGCCGATCACTATTTACACCTACAGGGTTTTTCCAACCAGGGGCTGATGGATGTGAAAAGAATTGACGACTATCAAAACTGGGCGGAGGAGGCTGCGCGCACCGACACCGTCAACAACGGCTGGGCAGATAAGCTGTCGGCCTTCTTCGGGCGGGCGAACCTCAGTCTAAAGGATCAGTTGTTCCTGAATGCTTCCTTGCGCTACGAAGGCTCCAGCAAGCTGGGCGAAAATAATAGGTGGGGCTTCTTTCCTGCTCTTGGAGCTGCTTTGGACCTCGGTAAATTGTGGAATATTGCATCGGCCGGCCGGCTCAAATTAAGGGCAGGATACGGCCTTACGGGTGGAATACCCGCCCAGGGGGGATTGTCCCGGGAGAGGATCATTCTGTTTGAACAGGATGATGGCTCTTTCCTCCCGGATACGGTAAGATTCGCGAACCCTGAGCTGAAATGGGAAGAAAAAAGGGAAATAAACTGGGGAGTCGACTTTAAGTTCGGCAACCTGGAAGGTTATCTGGACTGGTATTCCCGAAAGGTCAAAGACTGGATCGATGTCGATCCTTATTCATTCCGAGATCAGTTTGTCAATAAGTATTCGTTGAAGTCAAATGGGATAGAACTGGGCCTGGAACTCACCTTTTTCGATGGCCAGAAACTTGAATATTCAACCGGCGTACTCTTTTCGGCTTACCAAACAAAGTATGAGGATGTGGCAACGAATTCACCTTTCACCGGAAGATTTGCGCTTGGCCCGGGAGGTGTGATTCAAAATCCAATAATGCCGGTGCAGGAAGGGGAGAAATTAGGAAATATTTTGGCGCCGGTGTTTTTGAACGCCGACGCCACCAATGGAGGCCCTGTTTTTGAAGATGTCAATCAGGACGGAATGATCGTCAGTGATGTATATTCGATATTCGAACCTGAAAGTGACATTCGGTTAGCCGGTAATGGCCTCCCCGATATAGAACTGGGCTGGAGCCACCATGTCCAGCTTCATGGCTGGCATCTTCACGCTTTTTTCCGCGGGGCCTTCGGCCATAGCCTGGCCAACAGGCAGAGGCAGCTTCTGGAACCGAGGCAAGCTTACCCCCCCGGGTACTTTTTCAATCTGGTAAATACCGAACTGGCGGTTGAGGGCCTGCGTTTCTCCCCTTTTTCCTCTTTGTATGTGGAAAAAGCCAGTTTCTTCAAGCTAGATAACCTGTCCATTTCCAAAGCATTCCCCTTGGGCCCCAAGGCCGGTAAAAAACGATTGAACGTTTCCGTGACGGGCCAGAACCTATTTGTCATTACCCAATACACGGGAGCAGACCCTGAGCCCGTTCTCGAAGATATTGGCAGCACCACCAACGGCAGTGAGCAGCTTGATATCAGCGAGGGCAATCCCCTGGCGCCGGGAATAGACCGCAGAAATCACTACCTGCCCTCCAGGGCGTTTGTCCTTGGGATTGGTTTAGAATTTTAGAGTGTATTCATTCCTTTCCTGTAGTATCCATGCCACGGATGTCCGATTCATTCGTCCAGCCCTAGACTCATCAATAGTGCCACTTGATCGGTATCATTATTTGATATACCTTTGTGTAAAATTTTGAATATGAAAAACATATCACTAAAACTACAAGACCAGGTTTTCAATGAAGCAGAAAACCTTCTCCATTCATTAAAAATCAGCCGGAATAGTTACATAAACGAGGCTGTGGCCTTTTACAACCAATATCAGAAAAGGAAGCTGATCGAACGGCAACTCCTAAAGGAGTCTGAAATAGTGGCGGAGGATTCCATGAACGTATTGAAGGAATTTGAAGCTCTGGAAGATGAAAAGTAAGCAATTTGAAATTTGGTTAGCAGATTTATCTCCAAGGTTTGGAACAGAACCAGGAAAGACGAGGCCGGTATTGGTGGTACAAAGCAGCCTCCTGAATCAGGTCCATCCTTCAACAATCGTATGCCCGATCACCTCTAATGTAAGAAAGGGGGTCAGCATTCTAAGAGTGAACCTCGACAAAACAAAGGGCGGATTGAAAAAAGAAAGCGCTGTAATGATTGATCAGGTTAGAGCCATTGATAATATCAGGTTGATTGAGAAAATTGGCGATCTGCCGACAGGGCTTCAGGATACAGTAAAGGAAAACCTGAAGATTGTAATGGATTTGTAGCGAATATATCCAATCTTCATTATTCCCCCGCCACGCTCCTACCCTTCACAATCAGCTTACTCCGCTCCGGCCCGGTAGAGACCATCGTAATCGGCGTCCCCAATTCCTTTTCCATAGCCAGGAGGTACTCCCGGGCGGCCGGTGGCAGGCCCTCAAAGGTAGTGATGTCTTCCAGGGATTGTTGCCAGCCCGGATACGGCTTGTAAACCGGCTGGATCGGCTGGTCACAAATATCATAGGGGAGCTCTCGTGTGGTTTGCCCGTTAATTTTATAGGCCGTTCCCACCTCAATTTCCTCAAAAACATTGAGCACATCGATCTTGGTGATAACCAGTTGGGTGACGCCGTTGAGCATAATCGTATACTGAAGTTGAGGCAAGTCAAGCCAGCCGCAGCGGCGGGGCCGGCCGGTGGTGGCGCCAAATTCTCCGCCCTCGGTGCGCAGGCGCTCACCCACGGCATTATCCTGCTCCGTGGGGAAAGGGCCGGAACCTACCCGGGTGCAATAGGCTTTGGTGATGCCGATCACCTCGCCGATCTTATCCGGAGATACGCCCAGGCCGATGCATACACCGGCAGTGATGGTATTGGAAGATGTGACGAAGGGATAGGTTCCGAAGTCAATATCCAGCATAGACCCCTGGGCGCCTTCCGCCAGGATGCGCTTCCCATCGCGCAGGGCCTGGTTGATGTAATATTCTCCATCTACCTGCTTCAGTTGGCGAAGCAGCTCGAGGCTTTCCATCCATTTCTGCTCTTCTTCTTCCAGCGCGAAAGCGGTGGGCGGATAAATTTCCAGCAGGCTGAGGTGTTTTTCCTTTAGCGCCTGATACCGCTCCTGAAAATTGTTTCGCGAAATATCCCCTACCCTCAGGCCATTGCGCCCGGTTTTATCCATATAAGTGGGGCCAATTCCTTTGAGCGTGGAACCGATCTTGGACTTGCCTTTCGCGCTTTCGGAAGCCGCATCGAGATAGCGATGAGTAGGCAGGATGAGGTGGGCTTTCCTGGCCAGCAGCAGGCGATCCTGGTAATCGACGCCCGCCTTTTCCAGTTCTTTGATCTCAGCGGACAGGGTAGTGGGGTCAATAACGACGCCGTTGCCCACCAGGTTGAGCAGCCCGGGTCGAAAGATGCCGGAAGGCACCGTGTGAAGGACGAACTTCTTCCCATCGAATTTGAGGGTATGGCCGGCATTGGGCCCGCCCTGAAAGCGAGCCACCATATCATAAGAAGTCGCCAGGTAGTCTACAATCTTACCTTTGCCTTCGTCTCCCCATTGCAGCCCCAGAATTACATCAATAGCCATTATCGTCGTTTTGTTTTGTGATCCATAATAATAAAAACCCAACAGATCACACCAGCCTGTCAGGTTTTAATAGCGATTTCGTTTCCCCTAAGGGCCCGGCGAAGAATAACTTCCCCATTTGATGCCGATCTTTTGCCGCTGTACTGCGTTGCTCATCACTTGCGTAGCGGGGCTATGCGCGTTCTTCGCGCCTTGTCCAGCGACAAAATCTCTGGCCTGAAACGGGAAACTTATTTTTCTCCGGCCCCTAAAGGGCTTAATTGTGGTTAATAAGGAATGCAACGGCCTCCTCCACCGAATTGTTGACCTGAAAAATGGGCCGCAGTTTCGTCATTTCCAGTAACTCCATCACTTTGACGGAAACATTAGCCACAGCGACTTCTCCGCCCCTGTCATTGGAGCGGGCTTTTAACATGATGAGGAAGTTCAGGCCTACGCTGTTCATGAACGGAATCTGCTTCAGGTCGACTACAAAATTAGAAAATCCTTCATCAATTTTTGATTGAACAGCCTGAAGAATCTCTTTGTTGGCAAACTCATTCAGCAGGTTTTTCACTTCGAGCACCTGCACACTCTCTTGTTTTGTAATGTTGTAATTAGGGTTCATGGAAAAGTAGATTGGGTATATTTTTCCGGCGCGCCGCCTGATCAATTTTCCTCACCGGCAATATCGGCCTGCACTTTTTGCTTGGCTGTCCGCGGGCAGGCGCCATCACATTGCCCGTAGAGGTTCAGGGAGTGATGCGTAACCTTGAATTTCAGCAGTTCCCCCATCATGTTTTTGATCTGCTGGATGCGCGGGTCACAAAACTCCAGTACCTTGCCACAATCAACGCAGATCAAATGGTCGTGTTGTTTGTACCCGTAGGATTTTTCGTACTGCGCCAGGTTTTTACCAAACTGATGCTTTTTCACCAGGTCACAATTCACCAGCAATTCCAGCGTATTGTAAACGGTAGCCCGGCTCACCCGATAATTCTGGTTCTTCATGTGAATATACAGTGCCTCGGCGTCGAAGTGGTCCGTCCGTTTGTATATCTCTTCCAGAATGGCAAAGCGCTCCGGGGTTTTCCTAAAGCTGTTCTTCTCCAAATGAGAGGCGAAAATATTTTTGACTTCCTTGATGATTTCCTCTTGTGTTCTTCCCGCAGACATATCTTTTTCTTACTTCAAAAAATAAGTTTAATCCACCCTAGTAACAGTCGAGACGCTATCCAGGTTTTTGAGCGCTCGGATTGCGAGATTCAGCTGGTCTGTATTTTTCACCAGCAAGCTGACTTTCCCCTCGAAATAGCCTTCATCTCCGGCAATGGTAAAAGAACGGATATTGAGGCCCAGCATCGTAGAAATCTTATTGGTCAGCCGTTCGATGACGCCCGGGCCGTCATCAATACCGGTAATCTTCAGGTCGGCCACGAATGTAGTATCCGTTGTAGAGATCCATTCGGCTTTCATCACCCGGTAACCGTAGTTGGCCATCAGGTTGGTGGCGTTGGGGCAGTTGGCCCGGTGAATCTTTAGCCCTGCATTAGCAGTGAGATAGGCAAATATATCATCTCCCTGCACCGGATTGCAACAGCTGGCGAAGGTATAATTGAACCGCTCCGCCGGCTCGCCGTTGATGAGCAGGCGCGGCTTGCCCGTGAACTTCGGTTTACGGGATTTGCGTGGTTTCAGTTCAATTGCAACCTTTTCTTCTTTTTCCTCCTCGACTTCAACCAGGTATCGGCTGCCGTCTTTACCCAACTCGACCTTGTAGGATTTGAAAATCTCGGGAATGGTCAAATCGCCGGTAGCAATAGCATAGTAGAGGTCGGCGTGAGAGTCCATTCCCTGGTTCTTAGTGATCAGTTCAACACTCTTTTCAAAGTCCACTTTCAGTCCATTCAACTTGCGCTCCATAGCCTCCCGCCAGATTTCTCCTTTCCGGCGGTGCTCTTCTTTCATCGCCGAGCGAATCTTGGCCCGCGCCTTACCGGTGACAACCAGCTTGAGCCAGTCTTCACTCGGCTTCTGGTTTTTGTTGGTGATGATGTAGACCTGGTCGCCGTTGCGCAGTTTATAGCCCATCGGAACCATCTTATTGTTCACTTTGATCGCTGAACAGTGATAGCCTACATCGGTGTGAATGCCAAAAGCATAATCCAGAGCCGTCGCCCCTTTGGGCAATATCCTCATATCCCCGTTGGGGGTATAAACAAAAACTTCTTCATTGAAAAGGTTGTTGGACCGGAAGTCTCCCAAAAACTCCACTGCATCGCTATTGGGGTTTTCCAGGATTTCCCGGACGCTGTCCAGCCAGCGTTCATACACATCCGGATGGCGCGAAACGCCTTTGTATTTCCAGTGGGCCGCATAGCCCCGTTCTGCGATTTCGTCCATACGGATAGAGCGAATCTGCACCTCTACATACCGCCCTTTCGGCCCGATAACGGTCGTATGCAGTGATTCATACCCGTTGGACTTAGGGGTGGTGATCCAGTCCTTGAGGCGTTCGGGGATGGGCGTATGTACATCTGTAACGATAGAATAGGCCTGCCAGCATACCAGCTTCTCCCTTTCAACCGGTACATCCAGGATGATGCGTACCGCGAAGAGGTCATAGACTTCCTCGAAAGGCACCTTTTTATTCTTTATTTTATTCCAGATGGAATAAATGGACTTGGGCCTGCCGGTAATCCGGTAGGTGGCGCCGATCTCATTCAGCCGGCCTTCGAGCGGGTTGATAAACTCCTGGATATAAGATTCTCTCGACCGCTTGGTTTCCGCCAGTTTCCGGGCGATATCGTGATAGTTTTCCGGGTCGGTGATCTTCATGCAAAGATCGAGGTATTCCGTCTTGATGCTGTGCAGGCCCAACCGGTGAGCCAGGGGAGCATAAACATAACTGGTTTCGGCGGCTATTTTCAGCTGTTTGTGGCGCGGCATAGCGCCCAGGGTACGCATATTATGGAGGCGGTCGGCCATTTTGATCAGCACGACGCGCACATCATCCACCAGCGTGCTGAGTACTTTTCGGAAGTTTTCCGCCTGCGGGCTTTCCGCATTATAGGCGCTATCCAGTTTGGTCAACCCGTCTACGATCTTGGCGATGCGCCCTCCGAACGTTTTCCGGATATCTTCCAGCGTCACATCTGTATCCTCTACTACATCGTGCAGCAAGGCACTGATGATAGCGGTAGGGCCCAGGCCGATCTCATCGGCACAAATCTTCGCTACGGCGATCGGGTGTAAAATATAGGGCTCGCCCGACTTGCGCCGCTGCTCGCTGTGGGCCCTCACGGCCAGTTCATACGCCTGCCGGATGTTGATGCGGTCCTCTTCCGTCATGTCCGACTTAATCGAACGCAGCAAGTCCCGATAGGCATTTTGTATCAGCCTCTTTTCTTCTTCGTTGATGGTCGTTAATACCTCAGCCATGATAATAATTCCTACTGTTGAGAAAACGCCCCTTTCCGCAGGGCTGTTCCTCTTTATTTTACGGTAATTGTGTAAATATGTTTAAGCAACAGGTTATCAATAAATTAACCTTAACGTTTGGGACTATACAAATCTAACAAAAAAGGCCTCCCGCCGTTAAATTGTTAGAACATTTTTGTCGTCCTACTTTATTTATCTGACATTTTGAGGGGCCGGGCGTCCCGGGAATTCTCAAAAAGCTTTTTTTAGGTTTTCTACTGGCATTTTTCACCAAAAACATGCTATATTTGTCCCGCCTTTGGAAAAGCCAGGGCAGAATGGTTGTTTTTCCACTCAATCACACTGATAATCAAGGATTAACAAGAATGTGAGGTTACTACCAGCGGGTGTGGCGAAATTGGTAGACGCGCTAGACTTAGGATCTAGTGCCGCAAGGCGTGGGGGTTCGAGTCCCTCCACCCGCACTTGACATTTCCAGCCGGTGAAGGGCAAGAAGCCCTTGCCATGGCTTCAGCTCCCGGAGGAAGTTTTCCTGCCCTGGCGGAGTGGGCCCAATGCGCCCCGCACTTTGCTTTGGCGGAACGCCCCTCCATCTGTGCACTTGATCCAATTTAACAGGCGCGCGTTGCAGCCTTGATAATTATTCCTCCTTCCTATTGTTGCCCGGCAAATGACAGGGTTCGTGGCTAAAGCCGATCCGGCCTATTTAAAAACGGTTCACGGCCATGATATGCTGCCGGGCTGAAAAATTGAATCCTGAACCGAGCGCAGTTTTGGAACAGGCCCACAAGAAAAAACTTTACTGGCCCCCGGCTTGTATTGATAAGAACAAATGGCCGGTTAAACTGGTTGTTCAGCAGAAGAGATAAGGGGCCGGAGAAAAATAAGTTCCCCGTTTCAGGCCAGAGAATTTGTCGCTGGACAACCTGCCTGCCCGCGAGGCGGCCGAGCAGGCAGGGGCGCGAAGAACGCGCATAGCCCAGCTACGCAAGTGATGAGCAACGCAGTACAGCGGCAAAACCTGCCTGCTCGCCGCAAGGCAGGCAGGGATCGGCATCAAATGGGGAAGTTATTCTTCGCCGGGCCCTAAGGGGGCGCCCCTTTTAATTTTCCAAGTAAAGCACCGGAAGTTTTAACACTCCGCGAGACATTCATAACCTAAATTAAGCAAAGCGTCATGCCAAAAGTTGTCAGAGAAGATATTGACAATTTAAACGCCGTCCTCACGGTAACCCTCGAAAAAGAAGATTACGAACCTAAGTTCAATTCTGAGCTCAGCAAATATCGGAAGCAGGCAGCGATGAAAGGCTTCCGAAAAGGGAAAACCCCCATTAGCATCCTGAAAAAGATGTACGGCAAATCCGTGCTGCTGGAAGTGATCAACGAAACGCTCCAGAAGGAGCTCTCGGGCTACCTCACCGAACAGGACGTCAAGATACTGGGCCAACCCCTTCCCTCCGAAGACCAGGAACCGATCAACTTCGAACTCAATGAATTACATGATTACACCTTCAAATTCGACCTGGGCCTGGCGCCCGAATTTGAGGTGAAGGGCGCAGGCCCGGATGACACCTACGGGAAGATGGAGGTCGATGTGGCCGAAGACATGATCGATGAAGAATTAGAGGCTGCCCGCAAGCGCCTGGGCGAGCGCCAGTTTGTGGAAGACGATATTCGGGAAAACGATATGGTTAAGCTGCTCGCACTGGAACTGGACGGTGCAGAGCCGAAGGAAGGAGGGGTCGAGTCCGAGTTCAGCCTGCTGGTCAGCGCTATTTCCGACGAGAAGGCCAAGCAGCAACTGCTGGGCGGTAAAAAGGGAGATACCTTCCACTTCAACCTTTTTAGCCTCGAAGAGGATAAAGATGAGCCATACATCCGAAAATATTTTCTCAACCTCAGCGATGAGGATGAGCGGGAAGTGGGGCAGGATTACAAAGTAACGGTCGAGGAAGTAAGCCGTATCGAGCCCGCTGAACTCAACCAGGCCTTTTTCGATAAATTTTTCGGCGAAGGAGAAGTGAACAGCGAAGAGGAAGCCCGCGGCAAAATTCGCGAACAGGTGGAAAAATTCTACAACGACCAGTCCGAAGCGCTCCTTTTCCGCGATATGCAGGAAAATATAATGGAACTCAACGAGATGGAACTGCCCGCAGGCTTCCTGAAACGCTGGATGAAAGCCACCAA
This sequence comes from Lewinellaceae bacterium, assembly GCA_020636095.1. GTDB lineage: Bacteria > Bacteroidota > Bacteroidia > Chitinophagales > Saprospiraceae > JACJXW01. Next base: position 1,009,769 of record JACJYN010000003.1, on the reverse strand, counting down.
TGAAGAGCTCTCCGATAAAGTCATCGAAAAAGAATACGAAGCTTTCGCCAAAAACCTCCAATGGTCGTTAATCCGCAGCAAGCTCGTCAGAAGGTTCGGCATCGAAGTGAAAAATGAGGAGGTCCTTGCAACTCTTAAGAACCGCGTGCGTAGTTACTTCGGCGGAGTAGCCCCGGGAATGGAGCACATCGTTGAAAGCACCGCCGCCCGCCTGATGGAAGACGAGAAGCAGGTAGAACAGGCCTACGGAGAAGTCCTTACCGATAAATTGTATAAAGCTCTGGCGGCTGAAGTTAAGGTGGATATTAAAAAAGCCAGCCTGGAAATGTTTGAAGCCGAAGTAGCCAAGGCCCGTGAAGCCGCCGCCGCCACTAAGAGCAATTTCGACTATGACTATGAAGAGGAATAAAAATTGAACCCCATTCAACCGCCCTGCGGCCGATTTGTTATACAGATGATTAATTCACGAAGGACGAGCAATCCTAACCATTCAAAAGCATTACTATATGTTTCACAAAAATGAATTTATGAAGTATGCTACCAAGCATCTGGGCATGGGTAGTATGCATCTCGAAAAATACATTGATTCGACAACCCCGAATTTTGCACCCAACGTTCAGGGATTCACCACGGCTATCATCGACGAACGGATCAAGAACGTCTTTCCTATGGACGTATTCTCCCGCCTGATGATGGACCGCATCATCTTTCTGGGTGTACCGGTCAACGATTTTGTCGCCAACGTGATCCAGGCGCAATTGCTGTTCCTGGAATCCGACGACCCCAAACGCGATGTGCAAATGTTTATCAACAGCCCGGGTGGCTCCGTAATCGCAGGCCTGGGCATCTATGACACCATGCAGTACGTCGCACCCGATGTCAATACCATCTGTACCGGCCTGGCCGCCTCTATGGGCGCCGTTCTGCTCACCGCCGGGACCAAAGGCAAGCGCACCTGCCTCTTTCACAGCCGCGTCATGATCCACCAGCCACTGGGTGGCATGCAGGGACAGGTAACCGACATGGAGATTTCCTACAAGCTGATCAAGGATATGCAGAAGCAGCTGTACGATATCCTGGCGGCTCATACCGGGCAGCCTTTCGAAAAAATCGAGGAAGATTGTGACCGGGACAACTGGATGACCGCCGCCCAGGCTAAAGAGTACGGCCTGATCGACGAAGTCCTCGACCGCAACAATCCGAAGAAAGAAGAATAGAGTTGGTGGAAAATCCGAAGCGCTTACTTTTTTGCGTTTCGGATTTTCGACTTATAGTTGAAGTAAAAAGCCTATGATGCGACGCAGTAAGCAAAGTTATCGCTGTTCCTTTTGTGGCCGGGACAAATCCGAAGCCCTCATCCTGATCGCAGGTATCGATGGCCATATTTGTGAGGTCTGTGTGGAACAGGCAGGAGAGATCATCGAAGAAGAGCTCTACGGCGGCAAGCGTAAAGAAGAGGGAAAGAAAGATTTCCTCATTCCGGACAAGATCACCCCCAAGGAGATAAAAAATCACCTCGATCAGTATGTGATCGGCCAGGATGATGCCAAGAAGTTCCTCTCAGTGGCCGTTTATAACCATTACAAACGCCTGCGGCAACCTCGCCACGACGAGATCGAAATCGAAAAGTCCAACATCGTCTTTGTCGGCCAGACCGGCACCGGAAAGACCCTGCTGGCCAAAACGATCGCCAAATTTCTCAACGTCCCCTTCTCTATCGTTGACGCTACCGTCTTTACCGAAGCAGGCTACGTCGGCGAAGATGTGGAAAGCATTCTCAGCCGTTTGCTCCAGGTCTGCGACTACGATGTGGCTTCTGCTGAAAAAGGGATCGTCTACATCGATGAGATCGACAAAATCTCCCGCAAGAGCGACAACCCTTCCATTACCCGCGATGTTTCCGGCGAGGGCGTCCAGCAAGCCATGCTGAAAATGCTGGAAGGGACCGACGTCAACGTTCCGCCTCAGGGCGGGCGTAAACACCCTGAGCAAAAACTCGTCAAAATCAATACCAGCAATATCCTGTTCATCTGTGGCGGCGCCTTCGACGGTATCGAAAAGATCATCGCCCGCCGGGTCAACACCCAGGTGATCGGATTCAAATCGGAAGAAGCCCAACTGATCGACCGGGATAATATGCTGCAGTATATCAATCATCAGGACCTGAAGAGCTACGGCCTCATCCCGGAACTGATCGGCCGCCTGCCGGTACTGGCTTATCTGGAACCACTCGACCTGGAGGCGCTCAACCGGATTCTCGTAGAGCCGCGCAACGCCCTGGTGAAACAATACAAGAAATTGTTCGAACTGGAAGGTATCAAACTGGAATTCACCCAGGATGCTATCGAGTTTATAGCCGAAAAGGCATTGGACTTCAAACTCGGCGCCCGCGGCCTGCGCAGTATCTGCGAAGCCATTATGACCGACGCCATGTTCGACCTGCCTTCTACGCGGGATGTCAAGCATTTTGAGATCAGCCGCGCCTACGCCGAAGAGAAGCTCAACCGCAGCAAAATCAGCAAGCAACTGCGCGCGGCTTGAGTTGATTTTACCGTAAAAGGGAACACAACAGAAAAAGTAAAAGAACGCCTGCGGAGTTTTCCGTGGGCGTTTTTTTTGTATTATTGTCAACTTCGCCGGAAAGCTTAGCCAGTCCGGTGAGTCGACAATCACACAAAACTATGCGGTACTTCGCTGAACTCGCCTACAACGGCGCCCAATACTTCGGTTGGCAAAAACAACCGGGCCAGATCAGTGTTCAGGAACAGCTGGAAATGTCTTTCTCCACCATCCTGGGAACAGAGATAGAAGTGGTAGGCTGTGGCCGGACCGATACCGGCGTGCACGCCAGGCAGTACTTCATGCATTTCGATTTTGAAGGGCAGTTTCCCCGGGCATTCACGCGCCGCATCAATAAATTCCTGCCTGCCGATATTGCCATCTACCGCATTTTCGAAGTGGCGCCCGACGCCCACGCCCGGTTCGATGCCGTTCACCGGGCCTATGAATACCACATCGATTTCGTGAAGAACCCCTTTGGTAAGGAAACGCGTTACTTCTACCCCTTCGCCCAACTCCCCGATCCGGTAAAAATGCAGGAAGCCGCCAGTCTTCTGTTGGAATACGAGGCGTTCTTCCCCTTCTGTAAAACGAATACCGACGTCAAAACCATGCAATGCGACCTGCGCCGCGCCGACTGGGAGGGCTCGCCGGAGGAAGGCAAAATGGTATTCCACATCGCCGCCGACCGTTTCCTGCGGGGCATGGTGCGCCTCATCGTCGGCATGTGCCTCAATGTGGGAACCGGGAAAACAACGCTGGAGGAGGTGCGCCGGGCAATGGGCCAGCAGGGCCGGCTGAAAAAAAGCTGGAGTATCCCTCCTCAGGGCCTCTTCCTGACCGACATACGATACGCCTGATATTACTTTAGTTCCAGCACCAGAGGCTGTTTACCGGGCAAAGTGATGCCGTCCTTCAGTTCAAACACCTTGCCGGCCAGCACATCTTTCCCGGTAGAAACGCCCTCCAGCATTTGCGAAAAGCGGCCAAGTTCCAGCGCGGTAGGCGCTTCGTTGGCGTTCAGGACTACCATGACCTTATCTTTTTCATTATAGCGGAAAAAGACGTAAACGCCCTCTTCCGGCACATAATGCATCAGCTTGCCATGGTGGATCACTTCGGCGCCCTTGCGCCAGGTGGCCAGTTTTTTGATAAAGGCCATGGCCTCTTTCTGCTTGTCTGTCAACCCTTGGCCGGTGAAGGCATTGACTTTATCTCCTGCCCAACCGCCGGGGAAATCGCTGCGGATGATGCCGTGGCTGTCGGTGCCGGGATTGGCCAGAAGCACCTCGGTGCCATAGTAAATCTGCGGGATGCCCCGGGTGGTGAGCACATAGGCCAGGCCCAGTTTGAACAATCCAAAGTCTTCGTTCACCTGGCTGTACCAGCGGCTCATGTCGTGGTTATCGGGAAAGACGACCAGGTTGAAAGGGTCGGCATACAGGAAATCCAGCGCTAGCATCTCGTAAAGCTGAAGGAAAGCCTGGCTGCTTTTCTTTTCATTCAGGCTTTTTCGCATCGCCTCCTGCAACGGAAAATCCATCAGGCTGGGCAAGCAGGAGGTATATCCGTTGGGGCTCTCCTTCCCCTTTTGCCAGAAAGCAACGATGGCGGGATTGCCCACCCATTCCTCTCCAACAATATTGAAATGGGGATACTCCTCCATAACTGCACAAGACCAGTCGGACATAAAGTCTTTGTCATTGTAGGGGTACGTATCCATGCGGATGCCTCCCAGGCCCAGGTATTCCACCCACCAGATGCTGTTCTGTATGAGGTAGGTGGCCATCATGTCGTTGCGCTGATTGAGGTCGGGCATGGTCTTCACAAACCAGCCGTCGGCAAAACCTTTATAATCAACCTCCGACACGTAGGGATCCTGAACGACGGCTTTTTTGTGGTTGGTCTGGACATATTGATCCGGAAAATTGATCCAGTCTTCCATAGGCAGGTCGTCCATCCACCAATGCCGGGAACCGCAGTGGTTGCTGATCATATCCATTACCAGTTTGATGCCCTTGCCCCGGGCGGCATCCGCCAATTCCCGGTATTGCTCATTGGTGCCGAAGCGGGCATCCACTTTGTAAAAGTCGGTGGTTGAATAGCCGTGGTAAGAAAAGGAGTCCATATCGTTTTCCAGCACCGGGTTCACCCAAATGGCGGTGAAGCCCATATCGGCAATAAAATCCAGCCGGTCGATCATACCTTGGATATCGCCGCCATGGCGGCCTCCCGGGTTGCTGCGATCCGGTTTTTCCCGCATGCCTTCGACATAGTCGTTATCCGGATTGCCGTTGACGAAGCGGTCGGGAGTGATCAGGTACATCACATCGGAATTGTCGAAGCCCTTAATGTCGGCGCCGGCCTGCTCGCGGGCCAGCAAAGGGTAGGCATGAGTGGTTACTACCTTACCGTCCTTTCGGAACTGCATCTCTACCTTCCCGGGCCGGGCCTGCGCTCCTATTTCCAGGTCGATGAAGAGATAGTTCGGGCTCGGCACCCGGATGACGCGCTCCACGCTCACCCCCTCATAATTGACGGAAGGATACAAATCTGTGATGTTTTCTCCGTATACCAACAGTTGCAGGCTGGGGTTCTTCATGCCTACCCACCAGTTGGGTGGTTCGGCCCGCTGAATACCGGATTGAGCCCGGGCTGTAAAGATGCCTGCCAGAAGAAACAAGGCAAAAACCAAAAAAAATCGTTGGTTTCTCATATCGCGATAGGATGTTATGAAGTTCTTTATGAATGTACTGATTTTCGGAAGGGAAAATAAAGAAAATTTTGTTTCCTGTGGAAAGAAGTCTGGGAATAACGTTTTTCTGCCGTACAATATAACCGTAACCCAATAGCAAAGGGGGCTACCGTTTCAGCGTTGGACAGCCTCCTGGGAGCTCCCACTCTGCCCGTATATCCCCGGATCGAATTCGGGGCAGGCGTACACAACCCCGCCCCATTCTGTCCAGCTTTAAACGGATACCCCTACTTACACATTCCCGTAGCCATACTGCACTTTTTCCAGCCGAAGTTTCAGGTTTTGCAACGCTTCGGACACTTCCCGCAGGTTGGCCCGGACCACCTCGCTCCATTCGGCATCGACGAAGAGGTTTTCGTCCAGGTGGTTGAGCTCGTTGGGGGCATGGGCCTGAATCTTTTCCAGTTGCTGGCTGAGATAGGCATTGAGGCGCTGTAGGCGTTCATCCCAATGCTTTTCAACGATAGGGTGCGGTTTTTTAAAAATAACCTGAGTGCGTTCCGCCTTTCGGGTGCGTAAGGGGTAGGTGTAGCGCTCGGAATTGTAGAATACATCAACAGTAAATTGGCGGCTTCCCTTTTGGGCTTTCAGGCGGTTGACCAGATTGAACTGCTGGTCGTAAAAATTGACCGCCTCCGCCTCGTCCATCTGCAGTTTCTGGAACTGCTTGATACGAATCAGCGTACCTTCAAATCTATCATCCTCTTTCAGCAACTCGTAGTATTCGTCCTCCGTCGGCATCAGTTGCTCCTCGGTGACGGTGTGCCTCACTTTGATCTCCTGGTCTACATCCTCTTCAAAGTCGCTCACCTCCCGCTTGGCCATCTGCAGGTTGACGGCCATGGTGTAACCGTGTCGCCGAATGGCCTCCGTAACGATCTCCCGGATGATATCCACCTGGGACGGCTTGCCCCAAAGGCAGTGCACCATAAGGAAGCAGTCCATGAGGTCCACCTGGGTGCGGCCGTTCAGGAAGGCGGCGGTACGCAGCAGGCGGACTATCTTTTTCCAGCGGCGGTCGTGCACTGTGATCAGCTTATCGGCGTTATTGGGGCGGGCATTGTAGGTTTCCATGCCGATCTTGACCACCTGAATGGTGTTGAGCACTTCCGCCGGCAATTCCACCTCGTCTATGCGCGCGGACCAGTCCTGAAGTTCTTTTTCCGTCAGTTTCAGCGCTTCGTCGATGCCATCTTCGTAGACATCCCGGGTGTCAGTGATCATGTCGAGGAAGTTGCGAAACTGCCGGATATTGCCGACTTCCAGGCGGATGAGGAAGCGGTCCCAGATGGGGTCGAGGCTGGAGTTGCCGGGCGGCAGCTCGTTCGAGGCCGTAATGATGCCCCGGATGTTGACCTGCATATCCTCTCCCCCGTTGCGGTAGATTTTCTCGTTCAGGATGGTTAGCAGGGCATTCTGGATGGCGGGGCCGGCCTTCCAGATTTCATCCAGAAAGACAATGTTGGCGCCGGGCAGGTAGCGTTCGGTCAGCCGTTCGTATTTGTCTTCTTCTTTCAGCTTTTTAATGGATACCGGCCCGAATATCTCGTCCGGTGTACTGAACTTACTCATCAGATACTCAAAGGAGACACCGTCTTTGAAGGCGTACTTTAGCCGACGGGCGATGAGGCTCTTGCCCACGCCCGGAGGGCCCAGCAGGAAAATGCTCTCGCCCGCCACAGCGCTCAGCAGGGCCAGCTTGACGGATTCTTCCCGCTCGTAAAGCCCCTCGCACAGGCTGTTGAGCAACTCGGCTACTTTGGTTCTTACGGTATGGTCAATTGCTATGGACATGGGGAAATGAAGGAATGAAGGAATGAAGGAATGAAGGAATGAGTGAAGGAATGAAGGATTGGCTTTCAATCCTCTTCCCACCCTCTGAGGCCATCTTCTTCAACATAGTTCTTGCGGATCAGTTCATCGACGGTGGCGCTGCGGATATGGAGGACGGCGCCGGAAAAGTGCAGGGTTTTGCCCGCCATAGCGTGGTTGAAATCTACCCGGACCGCCTCCTCAGTCCAGGAAAGGATGCAGCCGTTATGGCTATCGCCCCGGTCGTCGGTTAAGGTGACAAAATTGCCTTTTACCAGGATATTGTCGCCCAGGTGCTGAAAGGCGCCGCGCGGCACATCGATGATATTCCGGGGGTCCACCGGGCCGTACGCCTGCTCCGGAGAAAGGGTAAAAGCAAAGGGTTGCCCCTCTTCCAGCCCTTCAAGATGTGCTTCGAAAGCAGGCAGCAGGCGGCCGCTCCCGAAATAGAACTTAAAGGGGTAGTTGGCGTCCATGCGCTCCAGTAGTTCCCCCTGGGGCCCCCCGTTGCGCAGGTCATAAGCAATGGTAACGATATTCTGTTCTTCGACAATCATTGGGATGGTTGTTAAACTCATTTCTTACAACTGCAAGGGGCGGGAAATGTTTTGGGGAATGGGGGTATTTGGGTTAGGGGTGGGTTAGGGGGGGACTTTATGAAAGGAATGAAGGAAGGAAGGAATGAAGGAACGAGGGAATGAAGGCGTCAATTTTGGGAATAAAAGCTAAGAAAGTTGACCAGGCGGGTATATTTATCCAGGGTAGGCAGAGGAACAAACAGTTCTTTCTCCAATCGGTGTCGGTAGGTGGCCGCCAGTTGTTCAAAATCCTTGCGGAGCAGGAGCTGAGCCAGAACGACTGCCCGGAAACAACGGTTGGCCTGGTTATGGACAAAAGGGAGCGCCTTTTCTGGCGTTTCGTTAAAAAGCGCCTCCATATTTTCCAGGTTGCTGTAGTGGTTGATGAAATGCAGGCCCTTTTGCTGCAATTGGATTCGGATGGCCGACACCGCCTCGTCGGCACTGTCTTCATCTTTGAGTTCGAAGCGCTCGAAGGGCTGGCCATTCAGGCGGGACAGGGGCGTGACGATGGTCATGCTGTCCGGCTGAAAGCCCGGCAGCCCGTTGGTAAAGGGGAAGGTAAGGTTTTCCACATCATCGATACGGACGCCCAGGTGGGCTTCCAGCAGGCTGCAGTCGTCGTAATCGCTGACCGCAATGATCACACTGGTGAAGCCCCGCTCCGTACTCTTGCGAAACTGATGCAAGTGGGGCAACCAGGTAAACCCTTGTTCCTTAAAGAATGGCTTGAGCCGTTCGGCAATCCAACTTTCACGTAAAGAAGCCTGAATATTGCGCATGGGACGATGGTCGTATTGAGCTGATTTGGACGGTTTTTATTGGTTAGGCATGTTGTTAAACGCAGCAGATGGGAATAAGATGTCTTCGGGCGCGCTTTTTTTTTTGCGTATTGAGTAGCTATTCAGCCATTGGCGGTTAGCGGTTGGCCGTTGGCGCCCGATGCCCATAAAATGGGTATAGGTTTAAGCTGCCGGCTTTTTGTTTAAAAAGGTAGCTATTTAGCTATCCGGCTAAAAATGCCTGGCTTTGCCTCGGTCCTAAAGGATGGCCAGGCATTTTCAGCCTTTGCTCCCTTCAGGGTAAGGGGCAAACAAAGGCTGGAAATGCCGTTTCGAAGCCGGCCTAAATAGTTACTTAAAAAGCCAACCTTAAGGGGCAGGTATCTGCTAACCGCTAACCGCCAAAAGCTAACTGTTGAATAGTTACAAACGGCACAAAAAAAACGGGCGGCCACCAAGTGGCTCGCCCGCTATCGTATCTTGATTGATGTGTAAGTGAATAAACACTTTCACACTTTCCTACCTTACTTCTGGCCTACCTCGATGTAGTTGCCGTCAGAGCCGTTGGAAATCTCAATTTCACTGGTGCTGTAGTTGCCATCCTGGTCAACCATCACGTCGTTGTAAGAAGACGCATCGTAAATGTCGACAGAGGATTCGTGATTTCTGCCATACTGGTCGATCTCTACATCGTTGCCGTCAGATTCTTCGGCAATGCCAACGAATGAAGACAGGTCTTCACCATCCTGGTCGACATCGATGTCGTTACCGTTGGAGTCTTCGGCAATCCCGGCAAAGGACTGGTTGTCTTCACCATTCTGGTCGACGTTGATGTCGTTGCCATTAGAGCCGAAAAGAATAAGAGCCTCTGAATAGTTGTCTTCTCCATCCTGGTCGATCGTTACATCGTTGCCGTTAGAGCCATAAACGATTCCTACCGCGGAACCGTTGCCTTCGCCATCCTGTTCGACATCCACCTCGTTGCCGCTGGATTCAACACCGATGCCAACATAAGAGCCGTTTCCTTCGCCTTCCTGGTCTACATCCACCTCGTTATCATAGCTGGATTCACCAATAATAACTTCTGAATACTGTTCTTCATCATCCTGGTCGACGTTTACCTCGTTACCGCTGGCGTTGTCGAAAATGTCGACATAGCTTTCCTGGTCTTCCCCCTCCTGCTCAACCGTAACTTCGTTGTCGTCGGAATTGTCGGTGATAGAAACATCCGAGACATTGAGTTCATTGCCATAGAGGGTTTGGCTAACCTTCACTTCGTTGTCGTCGCTGTTCCCGGAAATGGTAACATCTGACTGGTTGTCTTTGGACTGAGCCATCGTGGCGCCTACCACAAAGAGCACTGCTGCGAAAAGTAATACAATTTTTTTCATGTTCGTAAAAAGTTAAGATTATGAAATTGTTATTAAATAATTTGTGCCGGTATTGTATGTATGTAGGGCAATTGACCATTTGCGGTGGCTATTTACCCTGGGAAATGCCATTCGGCAAAGAAAAAAATGTTGTTGTGTAGCCTGAAATTATACTGAACAGCCCTCAATGGTAAGGATTATGCAGTGAATGCATTGCTTTGTAAAAGCAGGGATCAGGTTTCCAAAGGGGCCTCTCGTGTACTTGTTTTTGATTGCGCGGAAACCTGAACTTTCAGCCAAACAGCTCTTACATGTGCAAATATATAATATTCCAAATTAAAAATGCAAATTATTCGAACCGATTATTCTCCCATTTTGAATTGTTACCTTTTCGGGCAGTTTATCCGCTGTAATGATCAGCAACCCAATTGTTTCAGTAGCCAGTCCTTTTCCGCCACTGCTTTTTTTCGCTCCACCTCTTTAGCCAGTTCCTGCCGTTCTTCCTTGTTGTGCAGGCCGATGTTAAGCAGACGGCGAACAAAGTGGATGAGGTTGCGGTAGTGTTCTCGGTGGTAGCCCAGGTCCTGTTGGCGGCGCAGGTAGGTGGCAAAGCTATCCAGCAGGGATTCCAGGGCATCGTATTCGCCCAGTTCAAAATAGATGCGCAACAACATGCGGCGGGCATTGAGGTTGTAGAGCACATCCCGGAAAGTGACCTGTTGCAGCAGTGCCATAGCCCGGCCGTAGTCGGGCTTCTGGAAATAATAGATAGCCAGGTTGTAACGGTAGATATTTCCCCGTTCTTTGGCCGGCAGGTTCTCCTTGTATTGTTCGAGGAAGCCGGCCGCCCATTCCCATTCTTCCAGAGCAATGGCCAGCATCAGTACGTTGTTGTAAGTATATTTGGACAAGATGCCGCCTTCCAGCAAGACCGCACGGTCCAGGCCCCGGCGGTAAAACTCAAAAGCCTTACGGATGTAGTGCCGTTGCCCCTGGTTGAGCCGTTGGATGCAGTAATTGATCGCCAGCAGGTAGATATCGCGAATCTCATCCGGTGGGAATTGCTGCCAGTAGGCTTCGATCCATTCCTCAAGCTGGGTGAAATAAGCCTCCTCCTCCGGTTCGGCGAGCGCCTTATACGCCTGGTGGTAAACGGCCACCGCCGGAGTCTGCCGCACCGGCGACCGCTCTACGTAGCGCAGCACTTCCTCCAGCAACTCCAGATTGTAATCCTGTTGCGACATGCTGCGGGCGGTCAGTACCGTACAGGAGTGGCGCAAAATGTCGGCCAGGTAGAAAATAGTCAGCTCTTCGGCCAGTTCCTGCAGGTTCATCCGGCCACTGCGCCGCTGCCGGTGGTCGTACTCGTAGCGCTCCAGCTGCAACTGGTAGTTGTGGTAGTGGTAGCCTACGTTGCGGTAGGGCTGCTTTTTCTGCCGCTGGCCCAGGTTTTTCATCTCCTTTTCGAAAAGCTTGTCCAGCCCGCGTTTGCGAAAGGCGCGGCAAAGGTGGAGCTGTACCCCCGCCTCATCCGATTGCAGCTCGGAAAGGGCCAGGTATTGTTTGATGCAGTTGAGCAAAAAGTGCATGACCGATTTCATCCAGGGATCATCGTAATCCTGGCCGGGGAAAACATGAGCATAGGCTTTTTCCCGGTTTAGCAGAGATTCATCTTTCTCCCATACCTCATCGATGTAGCTGAACAGGCGAACCACATCTTCCCGCTGGTTGAAATAGGGCGAACGCACAAATTTGCGCAGCTCACGGATATCTTTTTTGGTAAGGGTTCGGAAAACCTGGATCAGGGTGCTTTTGTGCATGGGGTGGTGGTTAGGGTTTTATATTGTTATAGAGTACTAGCGCTGGACAGCGGTGGCCCGCCGCAGTTCGCGGTTCGCAGGTTCGCAGTTCCCAGAGTGTCCTACCGAATTCCGAACACCGAATTCGTCCCGCGTTCGAACGTCGGCGTGAGATGCCCTTTAAAGACACAGAAAATCGAACTATCCCAAAGTCGAGCGTAAAAAACGAAATTTTGTTTAATAAAATATACTCAGAATTACTTTATTTATTGAAGTATAGCTACTATAAAGGGTTCTTCTGTTTAATTTTTTAAGAAAAGTGTTTTTGAAAAAAGCAACTCGAGTATAGATATTTGGAGGGAAGAAAAAAAGAAGGCCATGAAAAAATGTTTACCAATACTCACCATTGCATTGCTGATCAGCTGTTTTTCAGCTGCCTACGGGCAAGGCTGGGAAAGGGAATATGACACTGAAAACTTTAAGAGCATCCTGGCGCTACCCAACGGGCATTTTGTTTTCAACAGCTGGAATGAGGTTTACATAGCCGATGGATTGGGCAACCTCCTCAGCACCACTTCCACCGATTTTGCGGAAATCACGGAAGGAGGGATCAGCGGCCGCAATTTGCTCCTGATGAATGATGGGAGCGTCACTGGCTGGTCTTACAACAACACCCTTTCCGACGATACGGAGCCGGATAAGGCCTTTATCTACAATCTCGACCCCGGCGCCGGCCAGTTTCGCTGGTCTACCTTAACGCCCCTGCCGGCTACTACCAACTCCTACTACAGTGCGGGCCGCCTCCTATCTTTCGGTGATACCTGCTATTATTTCCTGGCGAACCTGAATAATAAACCTACCGGCACTTCCCGGCCGGCACTGATAAAACTGGATAGCCTGGGCAATATCCTATGGTATCAACACTACCTCAATCCTTACACCAGCGACAACAATGGTACCGCCTTCAATTTCAGTATTCACCCCGATGGAGGCCTGGTTATTCTGGTTAATAGCGGATTCCTCTCCTATTACCTGCTGCGAGTGGCAATGGACGGCGCCCCGATCAGTACTACCCGCCTGGACTTCTCGGGCGTAGGGGGAGCCGGAAATATTTCCGCCAATACCATTATCCCTCAGCCCGATGGCAGTTACCTCCTATCTGGCCGGTACTTCTCAGAGAACCGGGGGGTCGTTTATCGCGCCGAAGCCGACGGGCTGGTCAGTTGGATCACCGAGCTGGGAGGAGGGCCTTCTTCTCCAGGAATAAAGCAGCAACCGGACGGCGCCATCCTCGCCCTTGCCAACCGCTTCCAAAACGGCAGCGCCATCGTCATGAACGCACTCACAGCCGATGGCGACATCCTGTGGTGGAATGAATATCCCCATCCCTTTTACCAACAGGGCGCTGACTTTGACTTCACCCCGGACGGCGGCTTCATCATCGCTGGCGAGATACGGGAGTACGGCCTGCCCGGCGGCGGGTCCGATATCCGGGGCTACCTGCTAAAGATCGGCGCCCGCGGCCAACTATACAACAGCCAGGTGGAAGGCTATGTATTTGAAGACATCGACGAAGACTGCAGCCAGCTGCCAGAAATGCCCATGAAGGGCTGGTTGGTGGCATTGGAAGGAGCCGACACCCTGTATGCCCTGACCGACAGCCTCGGCCACTACGCCCGCCGCCTCAACCCGGGCAGTTACCATCCCCAGTTGTACCCACCCAGCAATTACTGGGGCCTCTGCCCGCCGCCCCAAGTGCTGATAGTACCTGACTTTGACACGCTCTCTCTGAACTTTCCCGTGCAAACCGCAATCGCCTGCCCCAACCTACAGGTGGACATCTCCTCCCCTTTCCTGCGGCGTTGTTTCGACGCCACCTACACGGTTTACTATTGCAATACCGGCACTGTGCCTGCTCAGAATGCCTATGTGGAAGTTGCGCTCGACCCCTACCTCACCTTCAACAGCGCCACTCTGCCGATAGGCGGCCAGCAGGGCAATACGTTGACTTTCCAACTGGGCAATATCGATGTGGGTGAATGCGGAAGCTTCCAAATTCAAACTACGGTTGATTGCGACGATACGGTACTCGGGCAAACCCATTGCACCACGGCCCATATCTATCCCGACAGTATTTGCAACCGTCCTCTGAACTGGTCGGGCGCCAGTGTGGAGGTAGGCGCCAGCTGCCAGGGAGACTCCGTTCGTTTTTTCATCCAAAACGTAGGCACGGCGCCCACCAGCGCACCGCTGGATTATCTGGTCATCGAAGATCAGGTCATCCTCCGGCAGGGCCTCTTCAACCTGGCGCCCAACGCCATCGAAAACATTACCCTGCCGGCCACCGGCGCTACCCTGCGCCTGGAAGCCGAACAGGAGCCCTTCCACCCCGGCAATAGTATGCCCACCGTAACGATTGAAGGCTGCGGAAATCCAACAGATGGCATCAGCCTGGGCTTCACCACTCAATACTGGGAAAACGACGGCGACGATTTTATTTCCATCGATTGCCAGGAGAATATTGGCTCCTACGACCCCAATGACAAAAGGGCTAACCCCAAAGGCTATGGCCCGGATCAGCTCACCCAACCCAATACGGACATCGAGTACCACATTCGTTTTCAGAATACCGGCTCCGATACAGCCTTCACCGTACGGATCATGGACCAACTGGCCGATGAGCTGGACATCACTACCGTTCGCCCCGGCGCCAGCAGCCATCCTTATTCCTTTAATATCCGGCCCGGCCGTTGGTTGGAGTTCCGTTTCGACAATATCCTGCTGCCGGATAGCGACACCAACGAACCGGCTTCTCATGGTTTCGTGAAATTCAGGGTAGCGCAACTGACTGATTTGCCGGACAGCACATTGATCCAAAACCGCGCCGCTATTTACTTCGACTTCAATGAGCCCATCATCACCTATCCCTATCAGCACATCGTGATGCGGGATTTTCTGCCTGCCATTATCCAGCCGAATCCGGAAGGACAGGATACTACCCGGATTTACCCTAATCCTTTTGATGAAAGTTGCACCATCGAGCTGGAGAACGTCAAAGAAGAGCAGCCGGTGCGAATGGAGATTTTTGATAGCCTGGGCCGGCTGGTGCGCCGAGATCATTACAGTGGCGCCAGCTTCACTTTCCAGCGGAGAAAACTGCCCAGGGGCATTTATTTTTATCAGGTGGGCCCGGCGGACGGTGGGCCGGCGTCGAAGGGCAAACTGATCATTCAATAAACCATGCGCATCGAAAAACACAAAAAGCGGGCGGCCATCAGATGGCACGCCCGCTTTTGTATCTGTATTACATTGTAGTTGTTGCGAATTCCCACTTTTATTCGGACATGCGGTAGTGAGACTCGCTCGCAGCGGAGGCAGGCCTGGCTGAGCCAACCTCCGCCCCGATATCAAGGAAAAAACTTCTTACTTCTGGGTAACTTCGATGTCGTTGCCGTCAGAACCGTAAGAAACCTCTACATCACTGGTGCTGTAGTTGCCATCTTGCTCGACCATCACGTCGTTGAAAGAAGACTCCTCAAAAATTCCGATGGTAGATTCGTGGTTTTTGCCATCCTGGTCGACATCAACATCGTTGAAACCGGCAATACCGCCAACCACAACCAAAGAATTGTTTCTTTCACCGTCCTGCTTGACATTTACTTCGTTGCCTTCAGCTACTAAGCCAACAGCTACTTCCGATATGTTGTCTTCACCATCCTGGTCAACGTTTACTTCGTTACCTTCAACAAAGTTTCCGGCAAAGGCGCCTACCAGAACCAAAGACTGGTTGTTTTCGCCATCCTGGTCGACCGTTACATCGTTGTCGAAAGCTACCAGGCCAACGCCTACTTCAGACAGGTTGTCTTCACCGTCCTGCTCAACATCTACAGAGTTACCGTAGGCTACTCCTCCGATAGCTATGTAAGACTCATTGCTCTCACCTTCCTGATCGACCTCTACTTCGTTGTCATAGGCCTCGTAGCCAATTTGAACATCTGAATACTGCTCTTCACCGTCCTGGTCGACATCTACTTCGTTGTAGCTGGCGTCGGATTCAATGGTGACATAGCTTTCCTGGTCTTCGCCCTCTTGATCTACCGACACTTCGTTTCCGTCGGAATCGTCTGTGATCGAAACGTCCGAAATATTCAGTTCGTTGCCGTAGAGGGTTTGCTTGACGATCACTTCGTTGTCGTCACTGTTACCGGAAATGGTAACATCTGACTGGTTGTCTTTGGACTGAGCCATCGTGGAGCCAACCACAAAGAGCACCGCTGCGAAAAGTAATACAATTTTTTTCATGGCCGTAATAAGTTTAGATTATGAAATGGTTATTAGATAGTTAGCATTGGCAATATTGCCGTCATGTAAGATTAGTAGCCAGAAGAGCAGGCTCCTTTCGCTGAAAATACAATCCGGCAAGAAGTGAAGGGTTGATATGGATTACTTGAAAAGCTGAACGAAAGGCCTTTTTACATTTTATATTTGCAAATATACACTAAAACATGCTCACAATTCTGCCATTTTAACCGATTATTCTGCCATTTTATTTTTTTTCGGTTCTTCCCCCCGCTTCAATAAAGCGGGCGGCCATCAGATGGGCCGCCCGCTATGGTATCTGTATTACTTATAAAATAGGCGAATTCACACCTTTTTCGGACATGTGGTGTTGAGATTCGCTTTCGCAGCGGAGGCAGGCCTGGCTGAGCCAACCTCCGCCCCGATATCAAGGAAAAAACTTCTTACTTCTGGGTAACTTCGATGTCGTTGCCGTCAGAACCGTAAGAAACCTCTACATCACTGGTGCTGTAGTTGCCGTACTGGTCGACCATCACGTCGTTATCAGAGGAGTCATTATAGATTTCGACATAAGATTCATGGTTTCTGCCATCCTGGCCAACCTCTACATCATTGCCGTTAGAATCATCGGCGATGCCAACTCCGGAAAGCAGGTCTCTGCCGTCCTGATCAACCTCTACAGAGTTGCCGTCCGAGTCGTCGGCGATGATCACAAAAGAAATGTTGTCATCACCATCCTGGTCAACATCGACATCGTTGTTGGAAGACCCAAAGGCAATTTCAACATAGGAACCCTGGTCATCGCCTTCCTGGTCGACCATCACATCGTTGTAGTCAGAACTAAACCCGATGCCTATATAGGATTCATTGTCTTTACCATCCTGGTCAACATCGACATCGTTGTAGTCAGAACCATATCCGATGCCTACAAAGGACTCTTGCCCTTCGTCATCCTGGTTGACGTTTACCTCGTTGTGGTCACTATTAACAACAATGGACACTTCTGAAGTTTGCTCTTCGTCATCCTGGTCGACGTTCACCTCGTTGTTGCTGGAATTGTCGTCGATGTCGACATAACTTGTGAGGTCTTCGCCCTCTTGCTCAATCGTCACATCGTTATCGTCGGAATTGTCGTTGATGGACACTTCCGAAGTATTGAGTTCGTTGCCGTAGAGGGTTTGCTTGACGATCACCTCGTTGTCATCGCTGCCATCGGAAATGGTGACGTCTGACTGGTTGTCCTTGGATTGTGCCATGGTGGCGCCAACTACAAGGAGCACCGCTGCGAAAAGTAATAACATTCTTTTCATGGTCGTAATTAATTTTAGATTATGAAATTATTCCCGAAAATTCGGTTCTTTATCTTGTATAACCGGGCTGACAATAATATTACCAGGCCCCTTTATACAAGCCAAAAGATTTGTATAGGCATTTTGGTTTTAGGGTGTCCTGGTATTGCGGCCGGAGGCTCACAGAGACGCTGCAACTGCCTGGCCACAAAACCATAATGCCGGAATAGGTACCCAATAAAATGGTAATAAGGCGTTGGAAGTCGATGTGAAAAATATTGAAGAGCCCAAAAAAGGAAAATAAGTACAGATGCAATTTGTCCTGCTGAGAGATACCAGATGGGGGGGGCTCACGGCTGATACCGCCAACGGGGCGCTTAGGGCCCTAAAATATTATTGATACAAAACTTCTTGCGTCTTGTTCTAATTATTTTCGAGCATAAAGATACAAAAGCATAACTTCACAATCCTGCCAATCGACCCGGTAATCCTGCCATTTTCGCTCCTGCCGGTTTCAAACCCCCTCTTTTTCAGTTATTTAACTGCTTCAGCAGCCAATCCCGCTCGGCCACCGCTTCCTTTTGCTGTACTTCCCGGTAAAGTTGCTGCCGCTCTGCCTGGCCGTGCCGGCCCAGGATCAGCAGGCGGCGTACGAAGTAGATCAGGTTGGAGTAATGCTCTCGGTGGTAACCCAGTTCATTTTGACGCCGCAGGTAGGTGGCGAAGCTGTCGAGTAAAGAATCCAGAGCGTCGTACTCCCCCAGTTCGTAGTAGATGCGCAGCAACATGCGGCGGGCATTGAGGTTATACAACACATCGCGGAAGGTAACCCGTTGCAGCAATTCCATGGCGCGGCCGTAGTCCGGTTTGCTGAAATAATAAATGGCCTGATTGTATCGGTAGATATTTTCGCGCTCGCGGGCGGGCAGGTAACTTTTATAGGTTTCCAGAAAGGCCTCACTCCACTCCCATTCCTCCAGAGCGATGGCTAACATCAACACATTGTTGTAGGTGAATTTGGACAATTCCCCTTCCCGCAGCAGCAGTTTCCGTTCCAGCCCGGTGCGATACAGTTCGAAGGCTTCCCGGATGTATGGCCGCTCGCCCTGATTGAGGCGCCGGATACAATAGTTGATGGCCAGCAGGTAAATGTCGTGGGCTTCATCGGATGGAAAGGCAGCCCAATACCGCTCCATCATTTCTTTGAGGCGGAGAAACCGTTCCTCCTCTTCCGGAACGGCAAGAGCCAGGTAAGCCTGATAGTACACCTGTACCGCCGGCGCCAGGGCAACCGGCATCCCCTTTACCAGCTGCATCATGCCTTCCACCATTTCGAGGTTGTATTCCTGCCGGGATAATTTCTGAGCAATGAGAATGGTGCAGCTGTAGCGCAGCAGGTCCGACAAGTAAAAAGTGGTGAGTGCATCGGCCAGTTCCTGCAGGTTCCCTCCCCCGCTACGGCGGCGCCGGAGGTTGTACTCGTGCTGCTCCAGATGCAGGCGATAGTCGTAATAGTAATAATCCACCGAGCGATAGGGTTGATGTTCCTGCTTCCGCCTCAGGGCGCTCAGCTCCTTTTGATGTTGCTTGTCCTGGCCACGCCGGCGCAGGGCCTTGCACAATTGAAGCTGCAGGAAAGACGGCTCTTCTTCTTCCAGGTGGCTCCAGGCCAGGTAGCGTTTGATGTGCTTTTGTAAAAAATGCATCACCAGCCGCATGAGCTCATCGTCATAAGGCTGCCCGGGCCAGATCGCCGCGAAGGCCCGGCCTTTGTCCAGCGCCTCTTCTTCTTCAATCACGCTAACCAGGTAATCAAACAGGCGCACCACGTCTTCCCGTTGGTTAAAATAGGGCGAACCCACAAACTTGCGCAACTCGCGGATGTCGCGCTTCGTCAGGCTTCGGAACAGGCGAATAAGGCTGCTTTTTTGCATAAGTCCGAATAGTGCCGCGATCCTCTGGATCGCACGGCAGTTTTTTTTCACTAAAAAATTTTACTGTAACCTTAACGAATCCTGACAAAGCTTAGAGTAGGTTCAAATTTCGATGATGAGTCGAGAGTGAGAAAATTTTATTCCAGCCAAGGCAAATTTTGTCTCGCTCTTTTTGAGCGGGAGATGCGGGCCCCGCTACAAGAATAACGGGAGCGAAAAATTTAACGCCGGATGGAACAAAATTTGCCGCTCGCTCCGAAGGCCCCTTTGGGGTAGGCCATTGATCGAATTTTGAACATACTCTTAATAAGTCCGTGTACTATCACCCCGAGGGGCTTTTGCACACCCCCAATCCGGGTTGACGTCTTCGAGGGCAGCTACACAATACGCGTATGATCAGCAAAATTTCAAGGCCAAAATACATTTTTATAAAAAATTGATTAACAAAATTTATTTAAATCTCAATATTTTAAATGCATTTAGAATCCAAATTAAAAAATTCAATTAACATACGATCAAAAGTGTATTTGCCGGGCTGAACAGAATGGAGGATATTTGAAGTAGGAAAAACAAAATTCAGCCATGAAAAGAGCCTTACAGATATTTGTTATCGGAATTTTGCTGCACCTTCCCGGCCCGTCCTTCGGGCAAGGCTGGGAAAGAGTGTACAACCTCAGCCCCTTTCGCAATGTACTCTGCCTGCCGGATGGCGATATGATCATTACCGGATCCGATACCTACCGAATGGGGGCAGATGGCAACCTGCGCTGGGCATTAGATTATTCTCTTACAACCGGTAGTGGAAGCGGGTGGACAATAAGCAACCCACCCAATCCTCAAACCGCCATCCTGGCCCGGAATGGGCACATCACGCACCTGGCCCCCATTCGCAATAGCCTTCAGTCCCCCTTTCCCCAAAAGGCCGCTCTTTACCAGGTTAGCCGCGACAGTGGGCTGCTCTGGGAAGCCCAGTTCAACCTGGCGCCCAATGACAGCCTGTACTCCCATTTGGTGGAGATGGCGGAGGCTGCCGATGGCGGGTATCTTCTGCTCACTCTGGCCAGCGACGAGATCACCAATGGCCCGTTATTCAGCCTAAAGGACCCCAACATCGGCCTGATCAAAACCGATAGCCTGGGGCAGGTGGAGTGGATGCGCTTCTACCCGCCGGGCCCCTTTCCTGCCGGCGCTATTTTGACCGCCTGCGACCTCGCCGTCCGCCCGGGCGGCCAGGCCCTCATCCTGGCTCAAAACTATATTCTGGAAACGGATACTGCCGGCAATGTGATTCGCCAGATAATCATTGGGTTGCCCGGCACACCCGGCGCCTTCACGCCCTACCGGATGCTGCCGATGCCCGATGGCACTTTCCTCCTGTTCGGCCGGCAGCAAACCATCGTCAACAATACCGACGCCCTCACCTATTCGGTGGTGGGAAGGATGGGTGTAGGCGGGCAGATGTTGTGGCAAACCACCCTGGATGAAGCCGTTTTTTGCCAGAGCAATGAATTTATGATCTCGCAACAGGGCCATATCCTGGCCCTTTCCTCCACCATAGGCCCGATGGGCCTGTCCGGCATTCTGCTCTATGCTCTGGATATGGACGGCAACAAGCTGTGGTGGCGGCACTTCCCCTGGCCGTTCACCCAGATTCCCGCCGGCCTGAATGAAGCCTCCGACGGCAGCATCCTTATCGCCGGCCATCGAAGGTTGTATGACCCGGCCACTTCCGGCTTTTCCAATAAAGGATACCTCCTCCGGCTCGACTCCCTGGGCCGTCTTCACAGCAGCCTGGCGCAGGGCAATATCTTTGAAGATCTCGACGGAGATTGCGACACCCTGCCGGAAGCGCCCCTCGGCGGCTGGCTGGTGGAATTGAGTGGACAACAGGACTACTACGGCATCACCGATTCGATGGGGTATTACCACATTCCCATCGATACCGGCAGCTACACCGCCCGGGCGATCGCTCCCAGTGAATACTGGCAGGCCTGTACGCCGGAGGTTCCCATTCCAATTTTACAGGCCGACACCCTCGGCGCCAATTTCCCCATGCAAGCCGCAGTGGAATGCCCCAGCCTGCAGGTGGATATCTCCGCCCTTTTATTGCGGCGCTGTTTCCCGAGTACTTACACGGTCAGCTACTGCAACACCGGTACAGTTCCGGCCACCGATGCCTATGTAGCAATTGAGCTGGACCCCTACCTGAGCTACCAGTCTGCTACCCTGCCGCTGGCCGGCCAGGCGGGCGATACCCTCTCCTTTCAGCTGGGCACAATCGATGCCGGGGAATGCGGCCGGTTTTATATCACGGTAGAAGTCGGTTGCGACTCCACCGTCCTGGGCCAAACGCATTGCACCACAGCCCACATCTACCCCGACAGTATCTGCACGCCTTCCCCCAACTGGTCGGGCGCCAGCGTGGAAGTAGATGGCAACTGCACGGGGGATTCCCTACGCTTCACTATTAAAAATGTGGGGACAGCCCCCACCACCGGCCTACTGGAGTACATTGTCATTGAAGATCAGGTTGTCTTGCGGCAAGGTACCTTCAACCTACAGCCGGATGAAACAGAATCGATCCGCCTGCCCGCCACCGGCGCCACCGTCCGCCTGGAAGCTCAGCAGGAGCCTTTCCACCCGGGCGCCAGTATGCCAACTGTTACGGTAGAGGGTTGCGGCCTGCAGGCCGGTGATTTCAGCCTCGGCTACACCACTCAATACTGGGAAGACGACGGCGACGCCTTCATCTCTATCGACTGCCAGGAAAACATCGGCGCTTTCGACCCCAACGACAAACGCGCCTTCCCCAAAGGCTACGGCCCAGAACATTTTATCGAACCAAATAATGAGATCGAGTACCACATCCGGTTTCAGAATACGGGCACCGACACCGCTTTCACTGTTGTGATCGAAGATCCGTTGGACTCAGCGCTCGATATCACCACCATCCGGCCGGGGGCGAGCAGCCACCCCTACCGGTTTGAGATCAAGCCCGGCCGCCTGCTGTCCTTCCGTTTCGACAACATCCTTTTGCCTGATAGTACTGTTAACGAACCGGCCTCCCACGGTTTCGTCAAATTCCGGGTAGCCCAGCTGCCGAATCTGCCGGATGGGACACAAATCCACAATACGGCGGCCATCTTCTTCGACTTCAACGAGGCCATCATCACCAACACTACCTTGCACACCATCGGGCGGGATTTCATCCCTCCCGCCGAATTTATTCCGGGTGAGCAGGAAGAATGGCCCATTGCGGTAGTTCCCAACCCTTTTGAAGAAGAGGCGCAGGTCCGTATCGAAGGATACTCCAACAGTAGCCCGCTTCGGCTGGAACTGTACGACAGCACCGGCCGGCTGGTGCGCAAAGAGCAACACGATTCCGTTCCCTTTACCTTCCGGAGGAGGAATATGCCTAAAGGCATTTATTTTTACCGGATCAGCGAGCGGGGAGCGGCCGTTAATGCCGGGAAGATCGTTATCCAGTAAAAAAATACTATGCAAAAGTTCTGCTGTTTCTCTTTTGTATTATTGTTAAGTTTCACTCTGGCTGCCCAGAATACCGATGGCTTTGAAGCATGGGAGTTCATAGGAGAATGGGAAGTGCCGGTGGGCTGGGAGGTCAACAACACCTTTGAGGTTTACCCCTGTTCCGTAAAAGAAGACGAGGCCTTTTCGGGAGAATACGCCCTGCGGCTAAGGAGTTACGGGCCTTCGTTTGAAGGTTTTGCCTCCGGGCTGGCCATGCGGAAATTTTATATCGCTCCCAATGAGGGGCTGCTGGCAGTAGCGGTGAAAGTCGACTCCATGCTGAGCGGCGGATTTGCCGCCATCCGGGTGACGAGCAAGGCCAGCAATTACAACAGTCCAATAGGCGAATGGCAAAAAACAGAGCTTACCGATGGTTTTGAACACATCGAGGTGTTGTTGGACGAAGCGAGCCTACCAGATTCCGTGATGGTCATCTTCGAAAGCGGTACTACGCCCGGCCCATTAGGGTATGATGGCTACACCGAAATGGTAGTAGATCAGCTGGAGTTTGTCCTCAACGTCTCTGCACAGGAAGAAGCCAACCCAAGCAAGGGGGTTCGAATATTTCCAATGCCGGTCCGGGAGCAGGCGGCCATTGAGCTCACCGGGTGGGACGGAGCACAGGAGGTCCGGTTCGAACTCCTGGATGTCAATGGCCGCCTGGCCTTACTGGCCAGAGGCGCCGCCCCAAAGTTAACCATAGAACGCAACGGCCTGCCGGCAGGCCTGTATGCCTACCGGATCAGGGTGGCTGGCTCGGTTGTGCAGACGGGAAGTATATGCCTTGTCCATACTTTTCGAAAACGAGGTAAACAATATTGCCCTGGGCCGCCAACTGTGGCCCCAGGCCGCCGCTGAAGAGGTCCGGTTCTACATTGCCGGTGGATAAGGCCATGGGCTCGCCAAATTCCGTTCCTTCCCATCGGGCGAGGTAAAGCGTTGCATTGTTTCCGGGTTTTCCCCAATATACCAGTGGCCGGTTGCCCTCCACCAGGGCGATGGGCGGTGCGCGCTGTCCGTAGGTGTTGTCTGGCGCTACGGCAATGGGCGCTGAAAAACAGATCTGCCCCTGGACGAAGAAGCCGAAAAATAAACACAGGGTTAAAACCGGGAGGGAAAGATTCATAAGGCGGTTGTTTGCTTTTTCAAAGATAAATTAATTGGAGGCGCGATGCCAAATTGTGCCCCATCTAGTGCCTCGGGCATTAAATAAGGGGAGAATAGCGCGAGGTTATTTTCCCGCCAGACAAGGCGCGAGGAAGAAACATAGCGGGGCTACGTGACTGAGGAGCAACGCAGTATGGTGGGGAAAGAGCCCGCGATATTCCCCCGCTATTTAGTGCGCGAGGCACTAGAAGTTTATGGCTTACTGGGAGCAAGCCCATGTTTATTGGCTTATTGAGAGCCTTACCGGGTTTATTGCTGATTCGGTGTTTATCCGGGTTTATTCGGGGAAGCAATAGAATAGGGGCCTCACAGATGGATTCCCATAGAGCTATAAACCCCTGGTAGCCCACAGGTTGATATAAACCCAAGGGGGCACAAAAAAGCATCGCGCCCATTAATAGGTGGATTGTCCTGGGGAATGCTTGCCGGGGGCAGTGAAACAAATGTTAAAAAACACGATTCCGATAAAACGGTCCGGTTATCCCCGTTCTAAAAAAGTAAAAAGCAATAACACCTGAACTTTCGTAAAAACTGAAAGCATGAAACCCTTCCAACTACTCAACCTTTGGGCGTCTGCAGCCCTACTCTTTGAGCCATCGGTTAAGTGCGAAACCGGAAGCCGAAACCCGTGGAAACGGCTGCACGGCGCTCATTCGGAGCCTTATTCCGACTTCCGAATTCGCACTTCCAACTTCCCCCTTTGTTCCTCCATACTATTCAACCTACTCTCTCTGTTGCTGCTGCCCCTGTGCCTGGGGGCGCAGGAACTCCAGCCCCGGTTTATTGCCGGCCCTGAACTCGGGGCGGATTTCCGGAAGATCAGCCCGGTGATCAACAACAATTCCAACTACACTTTTGGCATATCGCTGGAATATCCCGTTCACAAGTTTTCCCTTGGAACCGCGTTGCTGTACAAAGAATACGGTTGGCAGCAGTACCGGGAATACACCGGTGAAACTTATCAGGAAGTGGTGAAGGAAGAGTTGGTCACGTTCCATAATTACAATGAACGCAATGTCAAGCTGAATTACTACAGCATCCCGTTGCGCCTTCAGTACCGGTTACCCTGCAATTGCGTATATGTCCAGGCGGGGGTAATGGCCGACTTCGCCAACTTCGGCGGCGAAGCAAGCGAAGAAGGTGTTTTTCGAACGGTAGAAGACCCGCAAACCTTTGATTTCAATCACCGGACTGGCCTTAAACCGCTCAACCTAACCTATGAACTGGCGGTTGGTTTTAAGTTGCATTTCAACGAACGGTGGCGGATGTATATGCGGCCCACCTACCGCATCATGAAGCAACCCAGCCGGCAGGGCAGCGCCGAATGGGCCAGCAATTACCGGTCGCTGCACATGGCTTTCGGCGTGCAGCGGGCCTTTTTTTGAGTTATTCGGCTACATACCTCACCTGCACCAGCCCCGTATCAAAAACCTCATGCTTCGTTAACCGCCATTTCGTCTCCTTCGGGTGCCCGCCGAAGAGCGGAATACCCTCCCCCAGCACGATGGGGATGATGGAAAGGATCATTTCATCGATCAACCCGGCGTTCAGCAGAAGGGTATTGAGCTGGCCGCCGCCGATGAGCCAGATGTTACCGCCAGGCTGAGACTTCAGCCCTTTTACAAATGCGGCCGGATTTTCGGTGACGTGCTGCACCGGATTGCTGTCCGGCCCTTGCTCCTGCCGGGAGAAGACGTAGTTGTTCAGGCCCGGATACGGGAATGGCCCGCCGAAACCCCGCACATCGTCATACGTCTTGCGGCCCATCAGGGTGGTGTCTACCGAGTCGAGGAACTCGCCGTAGCCATAGTCTTCGTTTTCCTTTTCAACAGAGGAAAGCCAGTCGATACCGCCGTCCGTGCGGGCGATGTAACCGTCGATGCTGGCGGCGATGTAGAGTAATACGTTGCGCATGTTTTTAAATTTTTAGCCGTTAAAATACACTGCTCCCCGATCCCCCCCTACACCCGCTCCAGCAACCATCCCCGTTCCGTCAGGGTGGCCGCCCCTTCCACCTCTTGCCTGAGCGCGGCGCGCGCCTCCTTGTCGAAGGGGTTTACCTCCAGCAGTTTCCGGGTAAAGTAGATGATATTGAAGTAATTTTCCCGGTGATAGGTCAATTCCTTATGGCGGCGGAGGAAACGTTCGAAACTCTTGAGAAAAGAGTCGAGAGCATCATGTTCCTGCCGTTCATAGTAAATCTTCATCAGCATGATCTTGGCGTCGATGTTGAGGAAGAGGTCTTCGTACTCCACCCGCCGCAAGCGCTCCATGGCTTCTCCCAGCCCCCCCTGCTCGAAGCGGAGCTTGGAGAGGCAGTAGTGGACGTAATTCTCGCGGTGCCGGGGCGGCAGGTATTGCTGATACCCTTCAATGAAGCGTTCCGTCCATTCAAACTGCCGGAGGCGCAGGGCGATAGCGGTGATATTTTTGAAAGCAAACCGGCTGAGGCGGCCTTCCGGCAGAAGCAACCCCTCGGCCAGGCCGGTGCGGTACAGTTCGAACAACTCCTGCAGGTAGCCATCCTGCCCGTCGTTAAACTGCCGGATACCATAATTGATGGCCAGCAGGAAAAGCGGCCGGCGTTCTTCGGGCGGCAGGGACTCCGGCAGGATCAATTCCTTCAGCGCCTGGTAATACAACACCTCCACCGGATTCTCCACCGCTTTCAGGTAATAGTAATAAGCTGCCAGCAAAGGATTGTCCAGGAAGGTGCTATCTTCCAGAAACCCCATCAACAAAGCCAGCAAGCCAGAGCCGTCTTCCTCCTCCCGGAAAACGGCCTGGTGGGCCGACAGTAAGCAGCTCTGCTTCAGGCGGCTGATGAGATAGGCTTCATCCAGGGCTGCGTTCAGACGGGGCAACTGGCTGGGGGCATCCCGTTGGCGGCCGGCCCGAAAGAGGTATTCCTCCCGCTCAATGGCAAATCTGTCGTGGTAGAAAAACTCCGCCCGTTCGGCTTGCTCCTGTAACTGCCGGGCCCGGCGCAAGGCTTTCTGAAAACTCTTGGGGCCGGCTGCATCCCGGTAGGCCTGTAACAGGAGGCGTTGAGCCACTATTTCTTCCTCTTTTAACTGCTCGGTTATTAAAAATTGCTCTAAGTTTTTCATCAGAAAACTCATCAGGTAGCGCAGCTGCCGTTCGTCATAAACCTGGCCGGGGTATACCTTTTGGAAAGCTGGCGCCTTTGACAAGGGCGCCCAGTCCCCTTCGATGTGCTGATCGATATACTCAAACAGGGCAAGTACGTCCTCCCGCTGGTTGTGGTAGGGCGACTGCAGGAACCGGCGCAGTCGGTTGCGTCGGTAGACTGACATTTCCTGAAGCAATTGGAGTAAAGTACTGGTTTGCATTTTTTTTGATAAATCGCTGTTTAAAGAGCCAATAATAAGGATTTATAGAAAAAAAAGCCCGATAAAATCTAATATTTGTCTTTTCCCCACTGTGAATTAAAGTTCATTTTTGTATTGTACCAGTTTATTCTATGAATCGAAACAAATTACACCTATGAATATGAATACCAGACTACTACTAACGTTGATCATTACGCTGATCACTTTTTTTTCCGGAACCACTCAAGGATGGATTCGGGACTATGGGAATCAAGATGGCAATTCCGGATATGCAGTCGTGCAAGCGCCGGATGGCGGCTACGCCCTTACCGGGCAATGGGCGGGCAGCACCCCATACATATTACGCACTGATGCCGATGGCAATCTGCTTTGGAATACGGTTTTTTCGGGCCTAAACCTTGGTTATAAGACGGATATCACCTCCACTTCCGACGGAGGTTTTGCCATTACCGGCCACCATCAACCCCCCAGTTTTGACGACACCCCCACCTTGATATTGGCCAAAGTCGACGCCAACGGCAATACCCTCTGGCAGCGGGAGTTTTTCATTGATTACCCCAGTGTAGCCGACTCCATAGAATACAACATCGGCAAGCAGGTCATTGAGACGCCCGATGGCGGGCTGTTAGCCGTTGGCGAAACCAGCGGCATTCCCCGCAGTGATATTTTTATGGTAAAAACGGATGCCAATGGCAACGAGCTGTGGCGGCAAACCTATGGCGTAGATACCCTGACGTACGAGGTTGCCAAATTGATGCCTTTACCGACAGGCGGTTATGCCATTGCCGGCACTGTAATTAATTTTGACCCGGCGATCTTTCCCGCCCCCACCGACTTATTTCTTTTACAGGTCGATGAACAAGGCAATGAGCTGGATTTTGATATGTACCCCATAGCTCAAGGCAACAAGGCCTCCGGGGCGGTTAGAGCCGCCGATGGCAGTTTCTACCTCACTTCATCCCGGGCTTTCTTCAATTCCAGCCAGCAATCCAGTATTTTCAAGCTGGACGCCGCCGGGAACCTCCTCTGGGAAAAATTTGCCTTTATAGACTTTGATCTTTTGCAGGACATCCAGCTCAGCCCACAGGGTGAGTTGGTCATTTCGGGCGTTTACCCACGCAATTTCAACAGCTTTGATTACCTGATCACCCTGGCCAAACTGGATGCAGAAGCCGAGAACATCATTTGGCGCCGGGAGATACCCTACGGCCTCAACAATTTCAATGAAGCGATGATCCCTACTTCCGATGGCGGGTATGCCATCGCCGGCAGGGTACAGCATGAGGTGAGCTGGCCCTATGGCCAGAACGCGCTGCTGATCAAGGCCAACAGCGAGGGCTATGTGTACACCTGTACCCTGGAAGGGGATGTCTTCCTGGATGAAAACGAAGACTGCGTCAACAACGGCGAGCTGCCGCTGGAAGGCTGGCTTATCACCGCTACCAAGAGCGGACAGAGCTTCTACGCCACTTCTGGCTCGGATGGCCGGTATGAAATGCAGCAACTGGATACGGGTAGTTATGAGGTTACCATCACCCCGCCCTCCATTTACTGGGCTTCCTGCGCGGATAGCTACACTGTTGACCTGCCCTCCCCATTCAGCAGTGAAACGTTGGATATTCCAGCTCAGGCGGATGTGAGTTGCCCGCTGATGACGGTGGATATTTCCACCAACTTCCTGCGGCGTTGTTTTTCTTCTACTTATGCCGTTCAGTATTGTAATCAGGGTACCACTCCTGCTATCGACGCTTCCGTAGAAGTTACGCTCGACCCCTTCCTGTCTTATGTTTCCAGCAGCTTACCCTTTTCCCAGCAAGATGGGCCAACCTATACCTTCGGCCTGGGGATCGTGAATCCCAATGAATGTGAAAATTTCTACATTACGGTAGATGTGAGCTGTGATGCCGAGCTGGGGCAAACCCACTGCACGGAAGCCCATGTTTTTCCGGACAGCACTTGCCTTGATACCCTCTGGGCAGGCCCTATTCTTAATGTTTCCGGGCAATGCGTTGGGGATTCTGTCAATTTCCTCATCGAGAACGTGGGGGCCGACATGGAAATGCAGCACCAATACATTGTCACCGAAGATAACATCATGCTCATGGAGGCTCCCTTCCAACTGGGCGCGGGCAGCACACGCCAGGTCAGCCTACCCATCGCCGGCAACGCTACCTACCGGCTGGAGGCGGCGCAGGCACAGGGATTCCCGCTCTTGCTGGGCAGCCCCTACGCCAGCGCCAGCCTGGAAGGCTGCAACGGCGTCAACCCCGGCTTCGTAACCATCTTCCCTAACAACGACAGCGGCCCTTTCACCGATATCGACTGCCAGGAGAACGTCGGCTCCTACGACCCCAATGATAAGCAGGTATTCCCCAGGGGGTATGGGGAGGAAAAATTCGTACGGCCGGGCACTGAACTGGAATACCTCATCCGCTTTCAGAATACCGGCACCGATACTGCCTTTACCGTGGTGATCCGCGACACCCTCTCGGAGCTACTCGATGTAAGCAGTGTCCGCCCCGGCGCCGCCAGCCACGATTATACCTACCGCCTTTACGGCGAGGGCATCCTCGAATTCCGCTTCGACGATATTCTATTGCCCGATAGCACTACCAACCTGGAGGCTTCTCAGGGGTTCGTGAAGTTCTCCGCTCGCCATCAACCCGATGCAGCATTGGGCAGCACCATCAAAAATGAGGCGGGTATTTACTTCGACTTCAATGCGCCCGTTATTACCAATACCACCTCGGTAACCCTGGGGGAGAACTTCATCATCAGTGATATCCGGGAAGAGGGGCTGGCCGGAGAAAATATCCGGATCGAGGCCTACCCCAATCCGTTCCGGGAAGAAAGCACCATTGAGATCAAGGGGGTGGAAATTCAGGAGGGCTTGTTACTGCTCTATGATGGACAGGGGCGGCTGGCCCGGGAGAAAGCATTCCGGGGTTCAAAACTAGGCTTCCAAAGGGAGGGGCTGCCCGGCGGGCTGTATTTCTTCACGATCCTGGAGGCTGGAAAACTTATAGGTACCGGGAAAGTGGTGATTGGACGGTAAATTAGAGTTTGTTTGGAGGAGAAGCCTGGCAACTTAAATTTGCCAGGCTTCTTCCACCCTACTACAGCCCCGGGGCCTTCTCTGCCAGCGCCTCGAGGGCATGGCTCTTGATCAGTTTATCGTGCAAGTGGGCGTAAGCCTCGGCGCGGGAAACATAGTCGATGCCGATAAGTTCACTATTTAGGAAGAGGAGCATACCTTGCTGGCCGGGTTGCAACGGAAAAGCTTCCAGGAAAGCTTCCATGTCCTTTTCCCGTTCCAAAAAAGCGCCCTTCATAGCCCGGGTGCGGGAGAAATCACTGCCGCTCTTGCGATACACCTCTTCGATATCCTGCCAGTTTTAAAAAAACTTTAACCCCTTTGCTTTGTTCCTCAGTCAATAATCTGCGTCTCAATACCGTTGTTAAGGACAGATACAAAACATAGAACCAAAAGCATGAAGAAATTATTTGCAGCATTGATGCTATCCGTACTGGCCGCCGGCGCTTATGCACAAGCTGGTTCGCTGACCACTGCCGAAGAATCCGACCCCAAAGCAAAAGCACTTCTGGAAGAAATCCGCAAGCGCTTTCTAAGCTATAAATCACTGGGCGCCGACTTTACCCTCGACATTACGCTGGCAGATGAACCCACCGAGACACAAAAGGGCAGCCTGGCCCAGCAGGGCAAAAAATACCGGGTGGAAATGGGTAGCCAGTCGTTCATTTCCGATGGCAGTACGCTCTGGCTGATCATGGCCTATAATAAAGAAGTGCAGATCAACGATATGCCGGAAGAGGGCGAAATGGATGGCGCCATTCTATCCCCTGATGCCATGCTCAACTTCTACGATAAAGGCGACTTCGTCTACTACCTCACGAATGAGTACAAGGATGGCAGCCGCACCGTGCAGCAGATCGAATTCAAGCCGATGGACCGCAACGCCGACTACAGCAAGCTGCGCATGAACGTCAATAAGGCTACCAAAGACGTCATCAGCGTAGAGGCCTTCGCCAAAGACGGCAGCCGCTACAAGCTGTCTATCGACAAGCTGTCCCCCAACAAGGCCTTCGCCGCCAGCCACTTCACTTTTGACGAGGCGAAGTATCCCGGGTATTATATTGAAGACCTCAGGGAGTAATGGATATAACAAAAAAAGAATGAGCCGGAAGGGCAAAATGGGTAGCTCAGCGTTCCTGTTTTCCACCTTCCGATTTCCAACTTCCGACTCGTCAACATGGGATTTAAGTCATTTATAATCAAACCCCTGGCTAACAAAATTGCCCGCGACATCGACCGCTGGGCAGCCAATGCCGTGGCGGCACAGGAAAAGGTATTCCACGGCCTCATCGCAACCGGCCGCCGCACCGCCTTCGGCAAAGACCATGGCTTCGAAAAGGTCAACAGCCACGAGGCTTTTCGCGAGCAGGCGCCCATCCGCGATTACGAAGGCCTGAAGAACTACATCGAACGCATCAAAAAGGGCGAATCAGATGTACTGTGGAAAGGGCGCCCCCAATACTTCGCCAAGACCTCGGGCACCACCTCTGGCGTCAAATACATTCCACTGACCAAAGACAGCCTGCCCAACCACTTCGGCAGCGCCCGCAACGCGCTGTTCAACTACTACGCCCGCACCGGCAATGGCCGCTTCATGGACGGCAAGATGATCTTCCTCTCCGGCAGCCCGGAACTGGAGGAAGTAGGTGGCATCCCCACCGGGCGCCTCTCCGGCATCGTCAACCATCAGGTACCCTCCTGGCTGCGCACCAATCAGATGCCCAGCTACAACACCAACTGCATCGAGGAGTGGGAAGACAAAGTGGAGGCCATTGTTGAAGAGACCCTCAAACAGGACATGCGCCTCATCAGCGGCATCCCGCCCTGGGTCCAGATGTACTACGAGCGCCTGTTGGAGCGCAGCGGCAAAAGAACGGTCAAAGAACTCTTTCCCAATTACTCCGTCTTCGTTTACGGCGGCGTCAACTTCGAACCCTACCGCGACAAGCTGGAGGAACTGGTGGGGCAGCGCATCGACAGCGTAGAGACTTACCCGGCCTCCGAGGGCTTCATCGCCTTTCAGGACCGGCAGGACGAGCCCGGGCTGCTGCTCAACGCCAATTCCGGCATCTTCTTCGAATTCATCCCTCTGGAAGAAATCCACCAGGACAACCCTACCCGTCTCTGGCTCAAGGATGTAGAATTAGGCGTCAACTACGCCGTCATCATTAACAACAACGCCGGCTTGTGGGGGTACAATTTGGGCGACACGGTGGAGTTCGTCAGCCTGGACCCGCCCCGGCTGAAGGTCACCGGGCGCATCAAGCATTTCATTTCCGCCTTCGGAGAGCACGTCATCGGCAAGGAAGTGGAGGAAGCCCTGATGGCGGCCGCCAAACGGCACGGGGTGAGCATTGTGGAGTTTACCGTCGCGCCTCAGGTAAAACCGCCCGAGGGGGGAGCGCCCTATCACGAATGGTTCATCGAGTTCGGCCAGGCGCCGGCCGGCCTTGCCGCCTTCGCTGCTGAAGTTGACCGAGAGATGGTCCGGCAAAATATCTACTACGAGGACCTGATCAGCGGCAACATCCTACAGCCCCTCAAAATCCGCTCCATGAAGCAGGGGGCCTTTCGGGAGTATATGAAAACGCAGGGCAAGCTGGGCGGCCAGAATAAGGTGCCCAGGCTGAGTAATGACCGAAAGATTGCGGAGGCGTTGAGTGGCTTTGTTATTTCGTGATTACCCATTTCACCATTTACTAAACAACTCCTCCACACCGGACCAATTGTCCGGTACGCCTTCCTCGGCCAGTTTAGAAGAGCGGTCGTAGAAATGCCGCGCCACCTGATCCTTTTCATTTTCTTCCAGGACGTGCTTAAAGGCGAGAGCCGCTTCCGGGAAGGCCCCTTCTGAGAAGTGCTGCAATCCGGCCTCAAAATCACTTTGTCCCTTCACTTTCAGTTCCAATATTTCAGGGGGGTCGCTATCGTAGCATTCATAAATGCCGGTGGATTTTGCTTTTCCTTTGACTTTGACCTTGCCCAGATACCGGAGGTGGAACGCCTCCGGGTTGGGAAGGGATTGCACACTTTTTTTAGTCAGAAGAATAGAAGCGCTATAGTACTTGGTGAGGTTTTCCACCCGGGAAGCAATGTTCACCGTATCGGCAATCGTAGCGGCGTCCATGCGGTTTTGATCACCGATAACGCCCATGATGAGCTGGCCGGTATGCATACCGATACCAATTTTCAAAGCAGCCCGTTTTTTTGCAATCCGTCTCTGGTTATAGATACGGAGAGTCTCTTCTATCTGGATGGCAGCCCGCAGGGCATCGGCCGGATTACCCGGGAAAATGGCCATGATCGCATCTCCAAGATATTGATTAATGAACCCTCCGTTCTCCCTAATGATGGGGCCCATCCTTTTATTGAAAGCACTGACAAATTTGAAATTCTCCGCCGGGGTCATTTGCTCGGCAAGGGAGGTATAATCTCTGATATCAGTGAAGAAAACGGTCACCTCCTGTTCAGTGTGGTCGCCGAGCAGGACATCGGTAATGTTTTCCCTGCCCAGAGAGCGCAGGAATTCACTGGGAACGAACTTACCGGTTGCCACGTTGATGCGGTGCAAATTGAGCTGGGTTTTAATCCTGGCCTGGAATTCAGCTTTAGAAAACGGCTTGGCCAGGTAGTCATTGGCGCCCAGATTCAGGCCCTGCACCAGGTCTTCCACCTGGTTTTTAGCCGTGACCATGATGATCGGTAGTTCCGAAGGAAGGTATTGCTCTCTGATCTTTTGACAAACTTCGTAGCCGGACATGCGAGGCATCATGATATCCAGGAGTATCAGGTCAAACTTTTCGCCGTCTGCTACGGCCCGGATAGCCTCTTCTCCATTCATTGCCTGCGTCAGTTCATAGCGTTTATCAGACAGGTGATTGATGAGGACTTGCAGGTTGATGGGTTCGTCATCGACCATCAATATCCGGATCGTGCCGTCCTGGCCGGCCGTTGAAACGCCGGTTTCAACGGCCGGCTCGGTAAATACTGCATCCACAGTAATACTACTAAGGGAAGACAGGGCAGCTGAAGGGGCGGGCAGCGCCGCCTTTTCCCCGGATACAGGCAGGGTAAAGAAAAAAGTAGACCCTTCTCCTGGTTTTGATACCACCCATATCCGGCCGCCGTGCAGTTCCACCAACCGCTTCGATATGCTCAAGCCAAGCCCGGTTCCGGAAAAGGATCTGGCAGTGGAGCCATCTCCTTGCTCAAAGGCCTGGAAAATGAGTTCCAGCTTGTTTTCAGGAATCCCTATACCCGTATCTTCAACCGATACCTGGATCATTTTCCCACCTGCCGTATCCCCGCCATCTATCTCTACAGCATCGACTTTGATGTACCCGGATTCTGTGAATTTGATGGCGTTGCCAATCAGGTTGTATAAAATCTGTTGCAGCCGGTTTTCATCTCCGTCTACGGCCGGTAATTCCTGGGGTACGGTATTCAGGAGCTGAAGGTCTTTACCCCTGATCAAGGGTGTGTTGATCTTCATCACGATATCCGCCAGAGCGTACAGGTCGGCTGGCCTGCGGTTGAGTTCAATATTGAAATCCTTGAGTTTGGAAAAGTCCAGAATATCATTCACCAGGGCGGCCAGCCGTTTCCCGCTGGAGGCGATCATCCCCAGGTCATCTACCGCCTTCTTTGGCAGTTGTCCGGCTACGCCGTCAATCAGCGAATCCGCCAGGCCGATGATCCCGTTCAGAGGAGTGCGAAGCTCATGAGAGGTATTCGCCAAAAACTGGTCTTTTAAGCGGTCGATCTGCTGCAACTGCTGGTTGATCTGGGTTTGCCGGTCGAGTGCCTGTTTTCGTTCATTGCTCTTCCGGGTGATCCGGAGCTGCACTACAATACCGGCGGCCACGATCAAAATGAAGGCGGCCAGCGCGATAAAAAAATTGCGCAATACCTGTGCTTTCTGTATCTGGGCCTCCTGGAGTTTATTCTCTATACTGAGTTGTTCAATTTCGGCTTCTTTCTTTTCCAACTCGTAATTCAGGGTCAGGTTTTTAACCTTATCGGCGGTCTCCACATTATACAAAGTGTCTTTGAAATTGCTGTAGAGTTGGTGGTAGCGATAAGCATCCTGATAATCAGACGAGCTTTCGTAGGTGTCAGCCAGGCCTTTATAGACATCCTTCAGCCCCTCTTTCACCCCCATTTCAGAAAAGATCGATTCGGCCTTAAGGTAAGTGCGCAGGGCCAGTGCGTTATTTCCATTTGCGTGGTACGAGTTGGCCAGCCCAAGGGTAGCCCAGCCCAATTCGAGGCGGGAATCTTTCCGTTCCGCCACCTGAATCGCTTTCTCGTGAGTTCGGATAGCTTGTTCATATTTGCCGGCCTGGATATAGGCTTTGCCGATGAGGTTGAGCGTAAAGGCAAGCCAGGAATCATCGCCGGCATCTGTGACGATCTCTTTTGATTTTTCCAGGTAATAAAGTGCCGAGTCCGGTTCCTCCTTCTTCAAAAAGACCTCCCCCAGGTTGCTGTAGGCCACTGCAATACCCAGTTGATAATCAATTTTTTCAAAGGCCGGCACCGCCCGCTTGAGGGCGGCAATACCCTGGTCATAATTTTGCGGTTTATTGATATACGCCACCCCCACGTTGAGTAAAGCGGTGCCGATGCGGAGTTCGTTTTCAGCTTCTTCGCCATACCGCAGCGCTTCCAGAAAATATTCCAGCGCTTTGGCGTCATCGCCCTGGGCATTGTAAATGGCGCCAATATTGTTGAGGATATTACTGATGCCGCCCGGATCGTTGCTGGCCCGGTATAATTCGATGGATTGCTTGTAATATTCCAGGGCCCGGATATAATCGCCCTTGCGATAATAAGCCACTGCAATATTTTTTAAGGCCAGTGCCTGACGGCCTTTGAGGCCAGATTGTTCAGCCAATTGGTTGGCTTCCCTGCCGTAAGCCAGCGCTTCATCCTGAGCAGAACTGCTGCTTAAGGACAACAGGATGTCGATGCGGGCGCTGTCGGCCAGTGCGGTCTCCAGAAGTTGCTTCAGGCTATCTGTTTCGGGCTGGCTGTTTCCGGCTAACGGAAACAAAAACATCAACAACGCAAAGAAAATGACGCCTGTTCTGGCCAATGATTTCAATGGTATTTTTGCCGAACCAGAATTGTGATTTGTGATCCTCCGCATGCTCGTTTGAAATTTTACAGTCGTGCCCCTTTTCGTTTTCGCTCTATTCCATGAGCATAAAAATACAATTTTCTGCTTCATTTCCGATTTTAAAAACCAGGCTTTGCCGGATAGCAAACGAAAGGCCAATCATAAAAAGTAACTATTCAGCATCATGGTGATTTAACCCCTGGCGCGAAATTTTGTAGGCTTTTTTTGCCGGAACCCCTTCTCATTCCCCTTGAAAGGGGAAGGTTTGCTTACAAAATTTCGCACCAGAGGCATCCATAGCCTTATGCTAAATAGTAACCATAAAAAAATTACCGGGCCGGCCGGCTCAGGTTAGGGGTTTGGAAGCTATCTCAACTTCCGGGTATTCTGTTTTCACCTCG
The DNA here is from genome assembly GCA_020636095.1 of Lewinellaceae bacterium. Classification (GTDB taxonomy): domain Bacteria; phylum Bacteroidota; class Bacteroidia; order Chitinophagales; family Saprospiraceae; genus JACJXW01. Next base: position 972,925 of record JACJYN010000003.1, on the reverse strand, counting down.
TATGAATACTCCAATAGAAAAAGGCCCTCCGTTTTTTGCGGAGAGCCTTTTTCTGGCGGTACCTGGTGGGTTCCTTCCCCATTCTTACTCCTTGAGCAGCCGCAACACCTGGCTCTCGGCGCCATAGTTGACTTTAAACAACAGCAGTCCCGGAGGATAATTTGACACATCGAATTGCAGCTTATCCGATCCGGGTTCGGAGAAGGAACGGCTCGATAACATTTTTCCCAGGCTGTTGTAAATCTCCACGGTTATCGATCCATCCGCTTTCCATGCCTGTAGCCAAACAGCTGTATTGGCCGGATTAGGGAACAGCTTTACGCCCCAATCCAGGGGCTCGTCCATAGGGGGAGCACTACTGGGGCTGGAAACAGGGCGTGCCGGCGCACCGATACCCTCGCAGGAAGGTGGTTCAGAGAAGGTACTCGGAGAAATAGATGGCTCAGCGCAATCGTCGGTTCGCACTTCCCAGGCCAAATATCCGCCATCCGAATAAATGTCGAAAGTATGGATGCCGGGCTCAAACAGCTGTGGAGGCTCGCCGATGTAGTAAGCTTCGGCATTAAGTGAATTCTTCGGCCCCAAGGGGATATATATGGGGATCGACAGGACGTTCTCATACTCAAAGCGCACCAGGGTGTTGATCAGCGGCTCTCCGGGCAGGCTTGCCTCCTCCACGCAGATATATGGCGCCTCTATTCTTTCTGCACAGCTCACAATGGGAGTGACATATAACTTGCCTGCCACGGGAAGTACCGAATAGTTAATATAATCCCCGCTGAGGTCGGAAAAAGTTGGGACGACATCATAAACCCCCGGAGGTGGGGGGCTATCAGCGAGCACTCCTCCTTCAGTGAACACTTCATAGCTTACAGAAGAAGCGGGCGGGGCCACATCACCACAGACTAAGCCGGTAAAAGTAGAGCTGAAACTGGCCGGTAACGGATCGCCCTGGGTTATATAGCTCGGATTAACTTCTAAGGTCAATGGGGCAGGAGTTAAGGTCAGGGTTCCGGGCACATAAAACACATCGAAATTGGGCGTTGTCGGCTCAGGGCTGACCGTTACCTCTGTTGCTGAGGTGCAGCCATCCGTCGGGTTAAACTGGAAGGTTCCGAAAACATCTTGTGCCGTTTGTCCGTACGGAAACTGGTCGAACGGTTCGTAGGCAATGCTGGGGGAAAGCGGCCCCTCCTGCCCGTACTCGATCGTAGTATTACCCACAAACACGGCCCAGGGCGCCGGCTCGATAACCAATGGCGCCGGCCGGTAATTCAGCACCAGGTTGTCATTGATGTATCCACCGGGGATAATATACTGCGTCCCGGCATCCAGGCCGGTAATGACATTGATGGGACGGATGTCAATAGGTGGAGCGCCGACTTGGGTATCCGCTTCATTAAGTATGGCGATCACGTTCTCAAATGCGCCAAACACCGGATCATACTCGCCGCTGCTGTTGGCCAACGGGGCGCCGCTCTGCAAGTCAAAAGGGACACCGTTGACCAGGGCAATGCCGTTGACCAGGGCAATACCATTCACCAGGGCAATACCATTCACCAGGGCAATGCCGTTGACTAAGGCGATGCCATTCACCAGGGCGATACCATTCACCAGAGGGATGCCGTTGACCAGGGCAATGCCATTGGTTAAACTGGAGAAGTCCCCATTGTCAATCCCGGCAGTAGTAAACAGGTCGGCGCCGACTTGTACGACCTTCTCCGCGCCGGTACCATTCACCAGGGCGATGCCGTTTTGTTGCGCCGTATTGGCTGCATCCAGGCTGCTTTGGGACACGTAAAAGGTTTTATTGACCAGCGCAATGCCATTGGCAATGCCATCGTCACTCCCATCGATGTAGGGTTCTCCATTGACCAGGGCGATACCGTTCACCAGCGCAATACCGTTCACCAGAGCGATGCCATTGGCCAGGGCCAGCGCACTCGAATGTTGCGCCGCTATATCGTCCGCCACGCCCGGATCTACAACCACCCCTTCTTCACCGTCTTCGCCAAACACATATTCGAATGTAATTTCCGGAAGAGGATCGCCATAGGTAATAGGTTCCGGGGAAACCGGCTGAATGGTCACCGGCATGGGGTCGACGATCAAAGCGCCCGGTTGTAGGGTGAAACGGTACAATTGATACAGGGATAAGTCAATCCCTGCGGTAGTGTCTGCCGCCACTGCATAAATGCCCACATTGCTGGCGGCGGTGGCGGCGGTGCTGAAGCTGATGGCACTGGCCAATAAGTCGAGCTCTGCCGGAGACAGCGACGCCTCACTATCGGGTATGGTAGCCGTAAAACTGAAAACCGGCAAGGGTTCTCCGTATCTTTTGGTGGATGGGGCCACCTCAATAATCACCTCCGTAATGTTGGGATCAAAAAAGGTGAGGGTGTTCGACATTCCCCCGTCCGTACCATTGGTTAGGGGCCCGGGTGGGGTGAAGATCCAGATCGGCGGATTGCCGATAAATGGCGGGATTTGCACCGTTGCCGTGTTGTTATCGAGAATATTGGTTACGATTTCCTCTCCGTCAAAAAATACTACGCTGGATTCATCCAGAAACTGTCCTTCCAGTATCAGGGTGAATTCAATATCTCCCGGCTGGTAGATCTCCGTATTCAGGTTGTCCAGATTCAGGTTATCCAGGATCGGGATTGGATTGGCAATAGCCGCCAGGGCATTATAGGCGGAGATGAATCCATAACCGGAGGTGAAGTCAAAACCGGGGCTATTCATATCAATAGCCGTCGCATTCAGCAATTGCCGGATATTAATAGGAGGATTAATCCCGAAGCTACTTTGAGCTTCAAACAAAAGCGCCGCTACGCCGGCGGCGTGCGGGGCGGCGGCGGAGGTGCCGAAGAAATTGGGAATACCATCCATTTCGCTATCCAGCGCACCAAAGCTCACGGAGGTATTCACGCCATTGGGCGCCATGAGGTCGGGCTTATGCCGGAGGGTGTCTCCGATGATAGGCGTTCCGCCGAGTGAAGAAAACCCTTCCGCCGTTAAAGTGCCGCCAAACGCCGGGGTATTGGCGTAGCGTACCGCCCCCAGGGTGGTGGCCTGGGTAGCATTGGCGTGCCCAACGATGGTTGAATTTTCGATGGAATTGCCGAGGGGCGGGTCTGTGATGAACGTGCCACTGTTTCCCGCTCTGAATACCACATATTTGAATTTAGGCATCGGCCCGGGGCCGTCCGCCAGTTCGATCATGATATTGGTAGTCGTAGGATTGACCACTGTAAAAGGCATGACCTCTATAGGGTCCCCACCGGGCCTGCCCAATGTTGCGTTTCCATTATTATCGCGGTTAAAGCCGTAGAGGATAGTACCATCATCCTGCGCCAAGTAGATATCGAGGTCATTTTGGGCGCCCTGGGGCGCTCCCAGCGAATAAAAATCATCGGCCCATTGCAAGACGAGGATATACTGGCCCGTGCCCAATTGGACGCTTTGCAGGAAGTCGCCGCCGCCAAAATCATGCCTGTTCTGGTTCGGAGCCGGGGCAGGCGAGAAGTCAGCGGAATAAGACCGGGACCCAAAGTTGCCGGCAGAGCTAAAATAGGCCGCGCCATCCGCCACTACTTCATCGATGGCCTGGGCGGCCAGCCCATCCCGGAAGAAGGGCTCGGTGAGATATTGCACGTCATCGACGATAACATCACATTGGTAATCTTCCCGCAATTGGCGAATACCGAACGCCAGGTTGCCCTCGCTAATAAAACCGGTTTTGAAAAACAACTGGGCGTCCGGCGCTACGTCGTGAACGATCTGCAGCATGGCCCGGCCCTCATCGGAGGCCAGCCCGAAGGGGTACTCCTGGACGACCACAACCGGGTTTTCTGTACCCGGCAGATCGCCATTGGCGATGTCATTGTCCCTCGCCTGAGCATTGATGGCGTAGCTATCAGAAATGACGCCGACCTTAACCCCGGCTCCGCTCAGGTTCCAGCCCAGCCGGCCCAGGGAAGAGCCCTGGGCGAGGTCTCCCTGGCTGGAGATCAGCCCGGCGTTATTCAATCCACGGGAAACGGGCCGGGCAAAATTGATGATGCTGGTTTGCTGGTTCAGATCCGCCAGCCCGCTGATCGGAAAAAACAGGGTGATCAATAACTCATCATCCACCATGGTGATCCGGTCGTCGATGAAATCGGCCGGAACAATCCCATAACCGGCCAGGAAGTTGACCACGTCGTTGTATTTACCATCCAGGACGATAATCTCGATGAGCACCTCGTTGTTTCGGATAAAATAGATGGCTTCAGAGGGGGGATCCCCGTTAGGGTCGAACGTTTCTGAAAGCGCCATCAATTCCGACCCCATGAGGTCATTGACCTTGGTGGTCGGGTTATAGCCGGGCAGGATGTCACAATTTACGACGAGGCAATTGCAGATTTCCTCTACCGCGTTGCAATCTTCCGTACCGGGTAAATTGGTGGCGCTGTAGCTTGAACAATAGGCCACCCCCGGGCTCCAGGTTCCGCCGTTGATGATACTCCCATTTTGAGTTCTTACGCTTCCCGAACCGAGCAGGGTGCTGGTATTGATGAAGGTTCCCCTGAGGAGGTCATTACAGGAATTGTCCAGGATCATGGTTCCTTTGTTGACATAGCTTCCGCTCGCCTCAACCAGGGCCCTGGTCAATTCCATCTCTCCCCTATTATTCAGAATACCCTGGCCGGCCCATAAAGAACCGTCGTTGATAGCCAGGCGGCCATTCCGCCTGATATCCAGTTTGCTGGCAATCGAGAGGTGGGCGCCCTGTAGTATATTGACCGAGCTATTGTCATCGATTCTAATCGCGATTCTGCTATTATAGTTGATGTCATGCCGGATAAAAACATTCACATCTTCAAGGAAATTATCTGGATAAGGGGCGTCCGCACAGCCCCCACCGCTGCAAATCCAGGCATCGGGATCATTCCAATCGTTGCTGGCCCCGGTAGTTTCGTAGGTTTGCCCCAGGAGACTGAAGCTACTCAGAAGTGAAAAAAAAGCGGCCCAGGAGAAAAACAGGCGGAATCCCTTAAAAAAAGGACGCCTCTCAGCAGTAGGTATAACCATTCGCCTTGAGCTGGTTTGTGTTGGGGACAGGTCATTCATTCCGGATAATATTTTATTATTCATGAGTTTGAGTTATTCATTAGAAGGCCTGAAAACTTTATATTTCAGACGCCTTTCTTCCGTGGCCATGGAAGTCATGGAAGCAAAATCTCAGTTGGATAGTATGTAAGGGGGGAGAGGACACCCAAGCTATAGTCCTTCGGACATGGGAAGTAACTACGCAGGCTGACCATAAAGATATGGAACTTTCTTATTTAAACAAAAACATGATTCGAACCATAGAAAATTTACAAACTCTTAACGAATACCAACTATAAACAAACCGAAAATGACAGTACTAGCTACTATTGATTGGATCATCATCCTGGCCTATTTCTCCATCATCCTGGGCATTGCCTGGTGGGTGATCCGGCAAAAGGCCGACACGTCTGACGACTATTTCCTCGCCGGCCGGAACCTGGGATGGTTTGTGGTAGGGGCTTCGATTTTCGCCTCCAATATCGGCTCCGAACACCTGGTGGGGCTGGCCGGCTCCGGCGCTACCGATGGGGTCGCCATGGCGCATTACGAACTACATGCCTGGTGCCTGCTGGTCCTGGGATGGGTGTTGGCGCCGTTTTACATGCGGTCCAAGGTCTTTACCATGCCGGAATTTCTGGAGCGGCGCTATTCGCCTACCGCCCGCGTGGTGCTTTCGCTGATCTCTCTGGTGGCCTATGTGCTGACCAAAGTTGCCGTGGGCATCTTTGCCGGCGGCATTGTCTTTGGGGTACTTATGCCGGAGCTCAATTTTATGGGCCTGAACAGCTTTTGGATCGGCTCCATTCTCGTCATCATCCTGACGGGTATCTACACCATCCTGGGGGGGTTGAAAGCGGTGGCCTACACAGAATCTATTCAAACCATCATTTTAATTCTGGGCTCCATCCTGGTGACCGGGTACGGCCTGGACGCCCTGGGCGGATGGAGCGAATTGAGGAGGATCGCCGGCTCGGAAATGTTCAACCTCTGGAAGCCGCTCGTTCCGGCAGGAATGGAAGGCACCTGGGCGCCAATCAGGGAGGAAACCCAGATGGCCTGGTATTTCAACAACAACTACCCCTGGCTGGGCATGCTCCTGTGTGCGCCCATCATCGGCCTGTGGTACTGGACCACTGACCAGTACATCGTACAAAGAACACTGGGGGCGGCCAACCTCACGGAGGCCCGCCGAGGCACCATTGCCGCCGCCTTGCTGAAGCTGCTGCCGGTCTTTATCTTCATCATTCCCGGTATGATCTGCTTTGCGTTGGCCGCCAGCGGGAAGATGGATAGCATCAGCGCTGCCTTGCTGGACAGCGAGGGTAAAGTCATTACCGCCAACGCCCAGCAAGCTTTTCCCCTTTTGGTGGCCACCATTCTGCCGGCGGGCATCCGAGGGCTGGTAGTAGCCGGCCTTTTGGCTGCCTTGATGAGTTCGCTGGCAGGTGTTTTCAATGCTTCCTCCACCTTGTTTACGATGGACTTTTACTCCAAGTTCAATCCGAACGCTTCCGAAAAAAGCCTGGTCCGCATTGGCCGGATCGCTACGGCCGTCATGGTGGCCATCGGGCTCTTGTGGATACCGGTCATTCAGGGGAGCCGGGGGCTGTACGACTATCTGCAGAGCGTTCAGGGATATCTCGCGCCACCCATTTTTGTGGTCTTTTTCTTCGGGGTATTCATGAAGCGGTTGAACGCCAAAGGCTGCCTGGCGGCGCTGGGCATCGGCTTTGCCATGGGCCTGTTTCGCCTGGCCATCGATACGCCCGTGGCTTTGATGGAGGGCTTTGCCTATGAGGAAGGCTCCTTCTTTTGGGTGGTCAACAACATCTTTTTCCAGTATTACAGCCTGCTTATCTTTATCGTTTGTTCCGTTGTGATGGTTGGGGTGAGTTATGCTACCGAAGCGCCTTCTTATGAACGCATCAGCGGCCTGACTTTTGGCACCATGACCGCAGAACACAGAGCGGAAAACAAGGCAAGCTACACCAAAGGAGATGTCTTCTGGTCGGCGGTGGTCATCGTGCTTATTATCCTGGCGTATTTGTATTTTACGGGATGAGTGCTTACTAAGCTTGTTGAAGGGACAGCCAAATAACAATAGGACCAGAACCCCAGGAAAAAAGTTAGCACTTTGCTTTCGAAGCAGCATAGGTTCGGCTAATATTGTCCAAGCACCTATTTTCACAATCATACTCCACCGTCATGACTCTACCCCGGGCACACCCCATCTTCCTCCTGCCAATTTTGTTCCTGCTCTTGTTATGTTCCCAACCGCTAAACGCCCAGGCGGAACACCCCGCCCCGCAAGGTATCTTCCTGGAAGGTGGCGGCGCGGCGCCCTATTATTCCCTCAACTACACCCGGCAGCTTTTTGCAGCCGAAAAGGTGAGCGGACATTTCCGAATAGGGGGCGCAGTATGGGGAAAGGGCCTGGCGATGCCGGTAGGCGCCTCTTTACTACTGGGTGGCGGAGAACACCATCCGGAACTCACGCTTACCCTCACGCCCTATTCGGAGGGCTTGCGTTTCTGGAACCGCGATGATTCCGACCTGTTGTTGGATCTCGTTTTAGGATTGGGCTACCGCTACCAGCCTGCCTCCGGGCCTTTTTTCGTCGCCGCCGGCCTGTTTCCTTATTTGCATTTTGACCCTACTCCGGCGATGTTGTCGGAGGAGCAAGCTGAGCTCCGCCTTCGGGTGGGCCTGAGTGTGGGGTGGTATTTTTAATTCACCTCCGACACCCGAATCGTCCAGACATACCGGCAGGGCGGGGCCTTCCTCAGCCTTTCCGGGACCAACACTTTAAAGCCGTTCCCTTCTTTTTTCCATTTCAGCGCGCCTTTTGCCCCCAGCAAAGCCACCTCAGCCCCCGGCGCCGGCTGATGGGAAGCAATGGTGATTTCCGCGGGCATCTCCTCCTGCCCCTCTGCCGCCAGGTAGAAGAAGGCCATGCTGCCGTCGGGCTGCTGCACCATAGCGATGTTGTTTTCCTTGAAAGGAGCGATGGCGCGGCTGTTGTAAATGGCCTGGCCATTCACCTTCATCCATTCGGCATATTCCTTCAAAAGATCGTAAGCGCCCGGCTGCCAGGTTCCTTCCGGAGTGGGAGCGATATTGAGCAGCAGGTTGCCGCCCTTGGCCACGATGTCCACCAGCAGATGGATTCCCTCGCGGCCACTCATGTACTTGGCGCCGGGAGTGTGCGCCCATCCGCCGCCAGAAATAATGCAGGATTCCCAGGGATAGGGCAATGCTTTTTCGGGCACCCGGTTCTCGGGGGTGAGGTAGTTCTGGTTCTTTCCGTGGACGGCCCGGTCCACTACGATCAGCCCGGGCTGTTTTTCTCTGGCTTTGGCCACCAGTTCGTCCATATGGATGTCCTGATCCACGATTCGATGTTTGATGAACCCTCCGCTGCCGGCTTCTTTAAATTTCCTCTGGTATCCTTGCTCCACACTCTCATCCGTTTGCTTTTCTACCCACCCGCCGTCCAGCCACAGGATATCGACCTTACCGTAGTCCGACACCAATTCTATTATTTGGTTGTGGGTGAATTGCACGTATTTTTCCCATTTTTCCGGGTGCAGTTTCGGGTCGTAGTTCACATTCCGGTCAAAGGGTGGGAAGTAAGGGTCCCAATAGTTTTCGTGATGCCAGTCGGGTTTGGAAAAATAGGCGCCCGCCCAGAGCCCTTCGGCCCTAAAAGCATCAAAAATCTCCTGGGTGATATTAGTCCTGGGATGGGTATGAAAAGGACATTGAGGGCTGGTCACCTTATAGTCGGTATACTTCGAATCGAACATACAGAAACCGTCGTGGTGTTTGGTGGTAAAGACCACGTACTTCATGCCGGCGGCCCGGGCGGCTTCGGCCCATTTCTCCGGCTCGAACTCAGTAGGGTTGAATGTTTTTTGAAGCCCCTCGTACTCTTGTTTATAGGCATAGTAATTCATGGGGGCCTCTCCTTTCTTACGCTCGCACCAGCCGTAATCCTCCGGGCAGAGCGACCAGGACTCCACGATGCCCCACTGGCTGTAGGCGCCCCAGTGCATGAGCAGGCCAAACTTCAGGTTTTGCCATTCTTCCAGTTTCGCCAGTACCAAAGGGTCGGTTTCCGGTACATAGCGTTCGTCTTCGAGGGCGGGCTGGGATAGGAGCCGGAACCCCAGGATCAATAAGGTAGAAAGCAGAAAGTACTTTTTCATGGATGTTGGAGTTTCATTTCAGCAATAATACGGAAAAGCGCTTTGAATGACCGGCCCATTAGGGCCGGTTTTTTTTTCGAAAATGGCACGTATTCCCGATGACAAAAGCCATTGTTATTACGGCCAAAAGGGGGCACCTTGTATCTAAAGGATATCACTTCCCGGCATGAGTACAAGACTCTACATACGTTTGTTCGCATTCCTGCTCTCAGGGTGGCTTCCCATTGTGGGGACAGCGCAGCCGGGTGGAGGCGGCGTCCTGGCCCTCTCGCCAGCGGATGAAGCCTATCAGGCAGGCCGGTATTACTTTGGAGATTACCTTTACGTCTTCGTAGACTCCACGGAGACAAGAGCGATCGAAGCGGTGGCAGCCCCCTCTTTTCAACCTCATTTTGCCAAAGACAGCCTGGGCCAGGCCCGATGGTTTGGCAGCGACCTAGGGCCCGGCATTCAGTATATCTGGGCCCGGCTCGCGATTCATTCTCAGCTCGAGTACGATCAGGAGTGGCTGATCAACATCAGTGCGGCAGAGGTAGACCTTTACATCCCTGTTGATTCCAACCGTTTTATGCATCATCGGTCCGGGTCTGTACTGCCCTTTCGGGAACGCACTTTTCAAGGCAGTTACGGTATATTGCCCTGTCTGCCCCTATTTATCCCGGCCGGCGACACACTGACTTTGTACTTTAGGCTGAAAGGAGTCGGCTATCCGCTCCGAAACGATTTGGCCGCCACCTTCAACCAAACCATTTTCCGGCCAGAAGTTTATTCTGCCTGGGACCGGCGCGCCCGCTTCCTCGATGCCATGATCATAGGCATCCTGCTGGCCGTAGCCATCTACCACCTGATCATTTTCCTGTATCAGCGCCAGTATGTCTCCCTGTTTTTCAGCCTCTTTGTCTTGGGAATTGCCCTGCTTATTATGATGTTTAGCGGTTATAGCCAGGAATTTATCTTGTCGGCTTATAATTTGCGTAATGGGATCATATTCTCGCCTATTACCTATTTTGTGGTTTTCCTTTTCTACTATCTTTTCTCCCGCCTCTATTTAAAGTTACCTGAAATATTGCCGGTATGGGATAAAATTTGGGCGGTTTTACTGTTCATCAACCTGCTAACCGGCGCTATGGTAATAAACATGGTGCTTGCTGCCGGGGGCCTTTGGAATGTTGCTCCGGGCCAATTCTTTAAACTGGTATCGGTTCGAGGCATAGTTGATATCCCTCTGTATATTATTCCGGTGGCGGCAGCCATAGCCGCCTGGTACCGGGGAAACAAAGCCGCCGGCATTTACCTCATCGCCATATTTACTTTTGTACTCCAGAGCCTGGTCAAAGATGTGAATGCCTGGTTCGGCATCCTGTCTTTACCCGAATGGCTATACAGCGACATCGGGACAACGACCATGGTTTTGTTGTTCGCCATGGGTATAGCCCGGCAGTTGAAGACCCTGCAGGAAGAGAAAACCGCCGCTGAACAGGCCGAACAAGTGGAACGCGCCGAAGCCAGCCGTATAAGGGAACTGGATGCATTTAAATCCCGTTTTTACACCAACATCACCCACCAGTTCCGCACGCCCCTCACCATCATCCTCGGTATGGCAGGCCAGATTCAGTCCCATCCTTCCGCCTGGCTCCACAAGGGCCCGGAAATGATCCGCCGCAATGGCCGCCGCCTGCTTCAACTGGTGGACCAGATTCTCACCCTGTCCAGGCTGGAAACCGGGCAATTGCCTGCCCGTTTCGTGCAGGACGATGTGATCCGATACCTCAAGTATATCGTGGAATCCTTCCATTCCTCGGCGGAGCAGAAAAACATCCATCTGGAATTCTCCTCCGAACCGAAAGAACTGGTGATAGACTACGAGCCGGACAAGTTAATGGACATCCTGTCCAACCTGATCTCCAACGCGATTAAATTTACGCCCCAGGGAGGCGCCGTGCAGGTAACCGCCCGCCTTCAATCCGAGCCGGTTGAAACCCTCACCTTTCAGGTAAAAGACAATGGCCCCGGTATAGCGCCTGAGCACCTGCCCCGGATATTTGACCGGTTTTATCATGCCTCCCCTGGACCCAAAGGAGGGGGGGGTGGCAAAGCTGGGCTTTCAGAAGCCCAGCTTGGGTTTCCCTCCCCTTTGGATGGTCAGGGGGGGGCAGGCATCGGGCTGGCGCTCACTTATGAATTGGCCCACTTCCTCAAGGGCAAAATCACTGCCGAGAGCGAGCCCGGAAAGGGCGCTGTTTTTTCCGTCACCCTGCCCGTCACCCGCAGCGCGCCCGTGGGCCACGAGTATGGCCCTTCCGATATCCGGGAGGCGGTTTCGGCCTATATTCCCTGGCAGGAAGCGGCCCGTCAAACAGAAGTAAAAGCAGTGAGTCCGGAGCAATACACCGTGCTACTCGTGGAAGACAATGAGGATATGGTGGCGTACATCCGCGCTATCCTCAACGCCCGTTTCCATTGCGTAGCCGAGCCCGACGGCAAACAAGGCCTGGCCAAGGCTCGCACCCTCATCCCCGACATTATCATCAGCGACATCATGATGCCCGAGATGGACGGGCTGGAAATGTGCCGGCAACTGAAGGCAGATAAACGGACCAGCCACATCCCGGTTATCCTGCTCACTGCCAAATCGGACGATGCTTCCAGGATCGAAGGATTGCAGGCCGGGGCAGACGCTTACCTGGCCAAACCCTTCAACCAAACCGAGCTGCTGGTTAGGGCCGGCAACCTCATCGAGTTGCGGGCTCAGTTGCAGGAGCGGTACCGGGACCTCAGCTTCCTCTTCCAACTCCGACCAGATTACCCAGAGGAAGACATTCATCCGGAAGACCATTTCATGCGGGAGTTGCACAGCATCATCGAGGCCAACCTGAGCAATGCTCAATTCAGCATCAGCCAGCTTTGTGAGCAGATCGGCATGAGCCGGGCCACGTTGTATAAAAAATTCAAGGCCCTCTCCAACCAATCCATTGCCCATTTTATTCGCCGGGCTCGCCTGCACAAGGCCCGGCAGCTTTTGGAAAACACCAGCCTGAACGTCTCCCAGGTGGCCATAGACGTCGGGTTTAAAAACCTCTCCACCTTCAGCCGCAGTTTTAGCGAAGAGTTCGGGCTGAATCCCAGTGAGATTAAAAAAAGAGAAGAAAATTTGCTGAAGAAAAGATAAAAAAAAGGGCGTATGATAAAAAAAATAATTTGTCTGTTGGCAGAAAAAGAATCAATTACCACTCCTTAACAATTGATATTCAAATTTTTAACACTTTCAATGGAAAATAAACTAACACAGTAATTTTGCGAATTGTACTTCGCAAGCCCCTGATTATTGTAGACTTTTGTATTGTCAACGATGAAGAACGATAGTTGACAGGTTCCTTCGGAAGAGAAGGACGAAACAACAAAGATGTAATCCCACGAATGCTTTTATATTGTAATCCCATGTGTTATTGTAATCCCATGAAAGATTTTTCGGGGATATCAAAGGATATCCTCAATTTTGGTATGTAGATAGCCTCTCAAAGCTCTTTTGGAAACCGGCCCAGCGTGGCCGGTTTTTTTTTGCCCACCAGTAAGACAAATCGTCAAACATTTAAGACAACCCGCTAAGCAAGCGAAGCCGCCAACCGCTTATTTCCAGGTATCATTTGGCTAAAAGGGCCACCATTCCAGGGTTGGATGAGTTCGCGGTTCGGTATTCGCTGTTCGCAACCGCGGCAGGCTGCTTGGGCTTACCTGCTTCTAACCGTGTCCAACGTTAGACGGGTAGCCACTAAAAGGAAAGTTCATCATTTTCATAACCCAATAAACCTGAAAACCATGAAAGTACATTTTCCTTACCCCCATTGGCGGTACCAGCCTCAGGTACTCACTGTCTTATTAACAGCTCTGATGCTGGCTCCTGCCTTCGGGCAGCCACAATTTTTCGAAGAACCAGTGGCGGATTACTATGGGCTTGGCCTTACCCCGCATACCGGAGGCGTGATGTTCCCCACCCTGGCCGATATCGACAGTGACGGCGACCTCGACCTGTTTGTAGGAGAAAAGTGGAACTATTCTTCTGGGTGCTTTATGGAAACCTCCCTGGATTTTTACCGGAACGTGGGAAACGGCGATTGCCCTGATTTTCAATTTGAGGCGTCCTATCCTTTCGGAATACCGGAAGAGGCGACCAATATCAAATTCGTGGACATCAATGGCGACGGGATGCTCGACCTGTTCGGCCGCAAAGACTGCATCTCCCCCTCCGGCGAGGGCGCCTTTATCTGCATACTGAATACTGGAACGGCAACGGATCCTGTCTTTGGCGCCGGCAATATCCTGTACAACCCCTTTGGCCTCGACTCGGAAGGCGTATCGGCTGCCTCCGTCGCCACCCTCGCCTTCGCCGACCTGAATGGCGACGGAACGTATGACGCCTTCATCAACGGCAGGACCAACGGCCATTTCCTCTACCAGGAAAATATCGGAACCCCTACAGCCCCCAACTTTAAAGCTCGGGAGGCCGACCCCTTCGGGCTGAGCCTGCCTGCAATGCCTAACGGGCCCATATTTGGAGCGCTGGCCGACTGGGACTGCGATGGGGATGTCGATATGATGAATACCCTTTGGAACATCGATATAGGTACGGATCTCTATCAAACTTACTTTCATGAAAACAAGTACGATGAACTGGGATATACCTCCTTCGAGCCGGGCGTCCCGGTAGATAACGGATTCATTGTTGCCCAGGGTGACCTGGACGGCGACGGCGACCTCGATATCATGGCCTTTCAATTTTACAGCAAAAACATATCCCCGTACTGCGTAACGCTGCCCACTGCTGCCTTCAGCTACAATGGGGAGCAACTGTCGTTTGAATTCACGGACCAATCGACGGCCCACGCCACCGAATGCACCCCGGTTAAATGGTACTGGGATTTTGATGACGGTACCTTCAGCGAAGAGCGACATCCCAGCCATGCATTCCCTGGCCCCGGCCTCTACAACGTTTGCCTCACAGTAGAGGATATTGCCGGCAGCCATACCTTTTGCGAGGAGATTGGCATCACCAGTGTAAGACAGGAAGCCGGGCGGGAAGCCATTCGCCTCTATCCTAACCCAGCGTCCAATTATCTTTATCTCAGTTTAGATGAGAGCCTTTCCGGAAACACGGTAAGGGTGGAGGTGTATGACACCTGGGGCCGCCTGTTCCAAAAGGCCCAGTTGGGCTTTGCCGGCCCGGCCGAGCCGGTGCGCATCCACATTGCCGATTTACCGGATGGGATGTACCTGGTGAAGGTGGCCAATGGCGGCCAGTTCTTCGTCGGGGAGTTCGTGAAGATGAAGCGGTAGCCTGTATAACCCTAAGAGTGTGTTCAAAATTTCATCAATCGGCGGCAAGCGGCAAATTTCATCCTGCGCTGCTTTAAAAAGCCTCGCCTTACCTTCCAGGTATGCCTGCGTTTTTTGCCTTGCTCAGTATAAAATTTGCTCACTTTCGCTCGATCATGAAAATTTGAACACACCCTAAAAACCAAATGAAACATAATTCGTAGCTATTCAGTATTTCGCTGTTCGCTGTTCGCAGTACCTCAGGAATCCAGGCTTAGAGCTTGTCCAAATTTCGGCCTTCGAGCTGAAAACAGTTCATTTTTTGCTTAGGGGCCGGAGAAAAATAAGTTCCCCGGTTCAGGTTATGGGCTGATTTTAGCGAACGGCGAGTAGCGAACTACCAATGGCTACCATAATTTCTCACAAAAACCAAAAAACCATGAAACATGTATCATTCATTTCCCGCCTGGCCCTGGCCAGCCTGCTGCTTGGACTGATGGTGGTAGCCTGCCAGAAGGATGATTTCACTGACGTTCCGGAAGCTATTGATAAACCAGCCATAGCTTTCGAGGCCCCCGATGTGCCGGCTGAGATCGCGCAGTATTTCACGGCTGAAGAGTTGGAGGCTTTCCGGGCAGGGCCATCGGAAGCTATGCAGGAAGGCGTAGAAAATCGCCGCGGCTCCTGGCATTCGTTATCCGTATTATATGAGATGGAGCTTAACCATCGCCCGGTTACAAATTCCTGTACTGAACCCATCATCTGTACCAATCTGATGGAGTGTTCAGACCCCAATTTGTGGGTTGGTTACGCCGAACTCTATACATTTGAGGGCACCTGGTTTGGACATGGCCCGGTTTCGGGCGGATCGAGCGGAAGTGTTCACTGTAAGTCCGGCGAGATATTTCCTCCCTCCAATTTATGGGTCAGCTACAATAATGACGAGCTGCATTACACCAGTACCCAGCTTTCCGGCGTTACCGGCAATGATGGATCCATCGTTATGATAATCCGGCACGATTATTACGGAGGTACCGGTATGTTTGCCGGAGCTTACGGGTATGCATATACCCGGCTCTACGCCCATCAGGATAATTTACCCAATCTGTTTACCGGCGAACCCGGGCACGCCACAGGATACACGCTGGGGTGGTTGCATTATTGAGCCTATTTTAAACCTTTGAGGTTTCCGAAACCCGGAAACCTCAAAGGTTTTTCATACCGGCCAACCCGGGCTGAACACACTCTAAACCTCAACAAAACAAAAAAAGAGAGGAGGATTTTTAAAAAAAAGAGGAGGGAATAAGAAAATTCTTTCGGCAAAAAAACAGTAATCAATCCACACAAAAACACTTATTACCTGAAAATCAATTGATTGCACAATTGATTTTAAATTAAACATCACAGCAATTCAACGAATTGTACTTCAAAAGGCTCTGTTTATTGTAGACATTTGTATTGTCAACGATGAAGAACGACAGTTGGCAGGTTCCTTCGGAAGAGAAGGATGGAAAAAAAGACTTACTACTAACAAAGATGTAATCCCACGAATGCAATTATTATAATCCTATGAAAGATTTCGAGGGTATCAAAGGATGTCCTCATTTTTGGTATGTAGATAGCCTCTCAAAGCTCTTTGAATGACCGGCCCATTAGGGCCGGTTTTTTTTATGCAAAATAAACCTCTAAGCCTTCTACGGCGCTCGCCTCAAAATAGTTACATTAAATTTTATTTTTTTTGCATTCCAAACCTTTGAGGTTTTGGAATGCCCGGTGCTGCTTTTACTGAAAAGGAAAAAGAAAGGATCAAGCAGTGCCTCGTCCTCAGGAATGTACCCAAGAACTATGTCCTGGTAGATTGGGGGCAAACTGCAAAAATGGTATGGCGGTGGGATGGTATGGCGGTGGGATGTGTGTCGTTGACAGCCGGATGCGCCCTCCAGAAGCCCCTGGCAATACCGGCCTGCCTACCTGCGGCGAGCAGGCAGGAAAACCATAAACCGGAATACCTAAGCGACGCGCGATCAATAACTGTCGGTTTTCTAGGAGTGCTTTTTCCTTTATCCTGCGTTGAGGAACCGCCTCCCTTAGCACTGCTAAGGTCGGGAACCCTCGCCTTGGCTAAAGAAAAAATCACTTGCCTATCGAAACACGACACTTATTAATCGCGCGTCGCTAAACAGTTTCAATGCATCAGTATAATAGCTATCTTTGAAAAGCGCCGGGCAGATATAAAAAAGCCCGGGATTCTCAAAATAGCGGATGCGCATGAACTACTTCACTTCCAACAAATTCAAAAGCGGAATTATAAAAGTATGCTGGATAACCGTCGGATGGACAGCCATAGCCGCCTTCCAGTTCTGGACCGTATATGCCAATCTGATCAATCTCAATTGTGACCTGGGTGGCCTCTCCTATTCCTTTTTCCTGAGAAGCAGCATCAGAACCGGGATAATGGCCGGCATTCTGGGAGGGAGTACCGTGGTGTTCATCTGGGAAGAATGGCTTAGGGCCAAAAACTATGGCTGGGCATTGTTCAGCATTTTCTGGTCGTATACGCTATTGTACCTCCTTATTTCTCTTATTAATAGCCTGGTCTTTAACCGCCGGGAGCAGGGGCACTTTATTTTTGACCCGGAAGTCTTGAAATTAACGGTTTACCATTTTCTTTCCGGCAATGAAGCCAACAGTTACCTTTACTGGCTCTTCGTCGTCCTCGGTACGCTTATCATTTTACAAGTGCGCGACAAATACGGGCCGGGCACCTTTTCGGCTTTCCTGATGGGCAAATATTTCCGCCCCAAGCGGGAAGAGCGCATTTTTATGTTCCTCGACCTGCGTTCTTCCACTACTATTGCCGAAAACCTGGGGGAAGAGTTGTATTTCAATTTTCTGAAAGACGTTTTTCGCCACGCCACGGCTGCCATCATTAACGCTAAAGGCGAAATCTATCAGTATGTGGGCGACGAGATTGTCATCAGCTGGAAGATGAAAAACGGCATGGAGAACGCCAATTGCCTGCATTGCTTCTTTGATATTCAGCTGGCACTGCGCCGTAAGGCCGCTTATTACCAGGAAACCTACGGGGTTACTCCGGAATTTAAGGCAGGCCTGCATTACGGTTTCGTCATGGCTGGCGAAGTGGGCGTGGTAAAACGGGATATTGCCTTTTCCGGCGACGTGCTCAACACCGCCGCCCGTATACAGTCGAAGTGCAACGAACTCGGAGTCAATATTTTACTTTCTAAATTTTTGCTGGACAAGCTCTCCATCCCGCCCCACTCTTTTGAGCCTAGAAAGATCGGTGACCTGCTACTGAGAGGGAAGCAGGAAAAGGTGGTTTTGTATACCGTTTAGGATGCCTTAAAAAGAAATAAAAAAAATCCGCCTTTTTTTAATCCACCCCCCCCTGCCCATTCCGTAACTAGGGATGTAACAAGTAATTTATTTTTAAAAACTATTAATTGATATGAAAAAGAAGAATTTGCTCCTTACAGCTTTGGCCTTACTCGCCACCGCCGTAGGAATTGTCTGGGCGGCTGACCACATCGATGCGCCCGCGGTTACTTCTACTACTTCGGACATTACTGATTACTACGCTTTCCAAAGCCCGGACAACCCGGACAACATGGTGTTCGTGGCCAACTTGCGGGGCCTGATGGACCCGGCAGCTACCGCCAACGCCCGCTTCGACGAGCAGGTGATGGTCGAATTCAACATCGACAATACCGGCGACGCAGTGGAAGACCTCGTCATTCAGGCCACTTTCCGGGACGGTAAAGTCCAGGTGTACGGCCCCGTAATGCCTATGGAAACCGGCTTGATAAGCCAGGTAGAACCCGACGGCGGCCGGGTGGAAGCGGAAATTACACAGTACAACGAGTCCGCGATCACCGGCGCCGGCAAAGGCATGAAAGTATTCGCCGGCCCACGGGACGACCCGTTCTTTTTTGACTTTGCACAGTACAGCGAGATCATAGCCGGGAATGCCACCAGTTTCAACGACCCCGGTTCTGATACCTTTGCCGGAACCAACGTCCTTTCAGTTGTCGTCGAAGTCCCCAAATCTATGCTCGGCTCCGCTGCAACCCTGAATACCTGGGTGGAATCCAAGCGAAAGATTTAAGCCCCTCCAATTTAGTCAACGTGGGCTCCGGCTCACATTTCAAATCTGTTTTTCGCAGGAAACAGCACTTTCCCTGCTGGGATAGGCATGCCTGAATACAGGTAAAATAATGGAAATCTGTATGCCTGCAGAAATTGAACAACCATTCAGCAATCCGCAGCTCGCCGTTCGCTAAAACCCGAATCCAGAGCAGAGAACGGGTTCTTTAAGCCTGGATTCCTGCCTTTGGAGACATGGCACTGCGAATAGCGAACCGCTAAAAGCGAAATGCTGAATAATTACGATCACTTTAGAAAATAATTTCAGACCATGAAAAGTATATTAAAAACAGGATTTCTGGCCCTAACTGTAATGGCCTTATCCTTTACCGCCTGCAATGAAGATGACCCGATTACCATCGACGACAGCCGCTACATGCAGGAAGACCAGATGGGGCGGCCCGCCATCAACACAGTCTTTGTAAGCGCTGGCGATAAGGACGGCTTTAACGTAACTACGCCTTCGAAGCAAGGCGCCGCTTTCGCCGGCAAGTTCAACGACCAACTCCTCGCGCTGAACCCCGCCTACAGCACCAACGCCTTAGGCCTGGATGCCGCTACCTTTACCAGTGTCCTGGCAACCGATGTACTGACCGTGTCCACCCAGGGGAAAACCACCTTCTTCGACGGCGCCAATGTACTGACTGGCCGCGCACTGGCAGACGATGTGATCTCAGTAGAATTGCTGCTCATCTTCGGAGGCCCGGAAGGCACCGGCAACCCCGGCCTGGCCGATGACAACGTAGACGCCAATGACAAGGCATTCCTGAATACTTTCCCGTATCTGGCTACGCCGCACTAATGGTTTGTCGGTTGCCGGTTATGGGTTGTTCCCTCCATAGACAACCCGTAACCGGCGGCCCATTCCACTCCTTTGCGTTCTTTTGTACGCTGGGCGAAAAACCGCAGCGTCCGCCAAAGAACGCGGAAGCAATCGATAAGAAAATCCTCCAAACAGCTCTTACAACCTCTGCGCAATGAAAAATATCGCTTTTATCCTATTGTCTATCCTCACCGTTTTAGCGGCGATCCTTGTAATCCCAGAGAACCGGATTGCCCATAGTACAGATTACGATCCTTATCTGAACGAAGAACACCTGCAAAAAAGCCAAAAAGAACTAGGCTCCCGCATTGAATTCTGGGAGCAAAAGCTGGACGCCGCCCCTGGCAATTTTGTGTTCCAAAAAAAACTGGCCGGCCTGTATGCCGCCGGCTTCAAACTTTCGGGCGACATCGGCCAACTAAGGCGGTCCGATAGCCTGTTACAGCAGATCAATAAGCGCCTGCCCGGGCAGGTGGGCGTTTTGCAATCGCTGGCGGCCAACGCCGTTACCCGCCACGCCTTCCGGGAATCGGAAAGTTATATCCGGGAAGCTTTTGGCATTGGCCAAAACAAATTCGCCTCCTCTCTGATGTTGGCGGATGTTATGCTGGAAAGAGGCAACTTACTGGAAGCGGAACTCCTGCTGAGAGATATCGCCTCCCGTTCGCACTTTGACTACCTCATCCGGGAAGTCAAACTCCACGACCAGGCCGATGAACTGGATGAAGCGGTCCGCTGTATGGAAAAGGCGGCCGATTTGGCAAAAGCCTCCGGCGACGCCGCTGTCATCAACTGGTCCTTGTCCAACCTGGCGGATATGTACGGGCATCAGGGCAAAGTGAAAAAGTCTTATGGAACTTATCTGGAAGCCCTGCACTACAACCCAGCGGACCTGCACGCCCTCAAGGGCATTGCCTGGATCGCTTTTTCACAGGATAAAAACACTGGAGAGGCCCGGCGAATACTCAATTTCCTCCAATCCATCCACCCGGTGCCAGACTACGATCTGCTCCTGGCGGAAATAGCCGCTTATGAGCAAGATAAGTCTACGGAAGAAAAATATAAAAAGCAGTTTATCGCCGAAGCCTCCAAAGCCCAATACGGCAATATGTACAAAAGCTACCTCTGCCAACTGAAAAGCGACGAAGGGGAGGCAGCCGAAGCATGGCAGATAGCCCGGCAAGAGGTTAAAGAGCGCCCCCACCCCATGTCTTACCAACTGTTGGCCTGGGCGGCGTATCGCAAAGGAAACAAAGCGGAGGCGTTGGATATAATGGAAAAGCACGTCATCGGACAGACCGGTGAGCCGAAAGCCTTATACCACGCCGGCGTCATTCTCAGGGAAAATGGCCGGAAGGAGGACGCTAACATGCAATTGAATGCGGCGCTGGATGCTTCCTTCGAGCTGGGGCCGGTGGTGGCTAAGGAGATTGAAACGCAGCTGAGCCGCCTCTAAGGGCCCGGCGAAGAATAACTTCCCCATTTGATGCCGATCTTTTGCCGCTGTACTGCGTTGCTCATCACTTGCGTAGCTGGGCTATGCGCGTTCTTCGCGCCTTGTCCAGCGACAAAATCTCTGGCCTGAAACGGGGAACTTATTTTTCTCCGGCCCCTAAGGTAAGCGGGAGGACGGTTTGTTTGTTGTTTGTTTTCTTTTGAATTTTGCCGGTATTCGGGTAGTTTTTTTACATTGTCAGCCATAAATACTTATTTAACAGGGTAATAAATTTTATCGGCAAAAAAATGCAACCAAGAACACTGTTCATCGTCCTGGCCCTATTCACTGCCTGCGGCAGCCCTCAAAAGGCTTTTGACAATCAGGACTACGAGAAAGCCTACAAACTGTCATTGTCGGATATAAGCAAAGGCAAGGGAGACAAAGAGACGCGCACTGTTTTGCAGCAGTCGCTGGAAAACCTCCTGGAGCAACAGGGCAGCGAAAGCCGGCGCCTGGCCGGCTCTTCAGAGCCGGAAGACTGGAAAGCGGCGCTGGACATCAATACCGAACTGCAAAATAAGATCGGTGAAGCCCTTGTTTTCCTTCCCAACTCCTTTGAAAAGGAACGCTATGTCTTGCCGCAACAAGCCCAATCACTGAGAAAACGTTTATTCAGCTATTATTTCGAACAAGGCAAGGGCGATCTGGCCCGGGCTGAATCCACGGGCTTGAAGCAGTACGCCCAACACGCGCACGGGGCCTTTACCAAAGCCCGGTTTTATGCCGAAACCAGACTTGCCGAACTGGACTCCCTCACTCAGCTGGCATTTAAGAAAGGCATCATTTATTACAAAGTGGAGATCGATGCCCCTTTTGACATCACTTATCACTGGGAGATCAACCGGGTATTCGGGGGCCTGGCAGATATGAGTGGTGGCTTCCTCCGCGTAGCCGTGGACGAGCCGGTGAAAAATGCAGACTGCGCCATCGAAATCCGGTTCAATTCGCTGGAAATCGACATTGCTGAAGAAAAAGGGGACGAAGATTATAATAAAGAAGTGATTGTAGCTTACCAAACCGTGGCCGACACCGCCGGCCATGAAACCGAAGTGCCGGCCTACGGAACGGTGGAGGGTAACGTCATCACCATCACCCAAACTAAAACGGCAACCTGGGAGATTGATGTCTCCATCGATGGCCTAACCCCCAACTGCGGGCTGTCTGGCGACAATTTCGTAGCCTCTACCCGCTCTGTGATCCGGCTGGTCCGGACTTCCGGCGATCAACGCGCCATTCCGGAGGAATACCTCAACGTGGAGGATGAAGATTTTATGGAAGAAGACGATATGGTGGAACAGTTGCTGGAGGACTTGTACGAACAGATGGTGAGGGCTTATTTTTAGGGGAGAGGTAAGTAGTTAGGCATATTTATTTTATAACTCGCACGCCAATAGGACACGAGCGAAGCGACTTGAGCCCCGGTTTAATGCAATCTAAATATGCTTTTACTTGCCTTTCGACAGCACCCACTTAAAGTTCAGCCCGCCCTCCTCATTATCGGTAGCTCGTAACAGAATGGAAAGGCCTCGCTTTTTGAAGTGCAGCTTTTCCAAAGCGTCCACTTCCTTACCCTGCCAGAAGAGATTGGCGACCGGCACTTCAAAGAGCAGGTCCGTATCGGAGGCATCGCCGAGGGCATAGCGCCCTTCCACGCCAAAGGATAAGGCGGTGGACGCGACAAAGAAGCGGTCAACCAGAAGATCCTGTCCTTTCAGTTCAAAAGCGTTTTCCAAGGTGGCAAACTGTATATTGGACAAGCCTCGGCCGCGGAGGAGAAATCCCTGCAGGGAATCCAGGGCCGGCAGGTTGATCAGCGCTCCATTTTCCACTTTCAGCCCAAACTGGCCCTTCATGGAGGCGGGCAGCAGATCGTAATTGGCGTTGGCGCGGGCGCTGAAGCGAATGTCGGCATTGAGCCGCCCTTCGATATTTCGAGCGGTCAGGCCTTCCTGCCCAAAGTTGTCGAAGGCCAGGAATACCTTGTGGATATCAGTATTGCGAAACTGTACCTGAACATCTATATCCGGCTTGTTCTCCTCCAGGCCCTGAATCCGCCCGTTCAGCCGGAAAGCGCCGTCACAAAGGGCCATTTCCGTATCTTCAAAGCGCAACATACCCGGTTTCATCGTCAGGTCGCCTTTTATGTTGGTGGCCCGGAAATTGCGGTATTTCACGCTGTCGATGCTGAGGTGGAGGTGAGCCCGGATGTTTTCCAGGCCGGCATAAACCAGGCGGGTCACTGCGGTCGAATCCTGGGGTTTTTCCGCCGAAGGCTGCAGAAACTTCTGGGGTGCCTTGAATTTTCCAAAATCAAATTCGGCGGCGGAAACTTCCAGCGAAGTTTCCAACTCCCTGTCGGGCAAAAAGAGGAAGGGCAGGAAGCCATGAAACCTGCCGTTGCCCTCCATCTTATTGTCATTCAACTGCAATTGAATGTCTTTTATAAAGAGGTCCTTCTCATCGAATTCAAACCGGGTGTTTACTGCACTGAACTGGTAACCTTTAGGTTTGTACTCAAAAGCTCCTTCGGTAATTTGCCCCGTCCCTTCAAGCTGTGCATTCAGCAAAGCCCGCTCTACATCAAAATGTTCCTGCGCCCGCCCTTTGTAATGGAAGTTGACTGACACATCTCCCTTACTGAACCGGAATTGGCCGGGGGCAAACATTCGGTTCAGCTCCTTCAGCGGCATATCGACTTGTACGTCGGCTGCGATATAAGGGTCCGCCAGGTTGGTAACGGCCAGGGTAGCATTAAAAGCAGCGGTGCCAAAAAGCTTGCCCGACAATTGTTCTACTTGCACACAGCCATTGGCAGTATCCTGGTTTTCACATGCAGATAATAACTGCCCTTTAAAAGCTACCTCATCGAGGGTCATGGTGCGGAAGTGCAGTTTTTCAGCCTTCACAGTGAGCTCGCCCTCGATAGCGGCCAGCGCCGCTTCCAGTGCATGGGTGATCCGGGTAGGATTGGCGGTTTGCTTGCCGCCGCCCGGCGCCGCCCGCCCGCCGGAAGGGAAGCGGTTGAGGTCCAGCTCAGGAACACGGAGATT
The DNA here is from genome assembly GCA_020636095.1 of Lewinellaceae bacterium. Lineage (GTDB taxonomy): Bacteria > Bacteroidota > Bacteroidia > Chitinophagales > Saprospiraceae > JACJXW01. The sequence goes on along the minus strand of JACJYN010000003.1, from coordinate 948,775 downwards.
CAGGGCCGAACGGAGTTTATTATCCGGTTTAAAAATGAAGGGCAGCAGGCCCTCTACCCGGCCGTTGCCCATTGCCTGGTTTCCATTCAATACAAAGCCGAGCGTATCGATCCACAGGTTCTTATCATCAAAGTGAAAGGCTCCGTTGAGACGCCTGAATTCGTATCCTCTGGGTAGATAATCGACGCTGGCGCCGGTGATGATGGCATCGCCCCGCATCTCCCCTTTTAACGCGCTGACATCGAGGGCAGCGTATTCATTGAGCCGGCCCTGATAGTGCATTTTCAGATTGAGGCCGCCACTGTTCAGGCGCAGCTTTTGGGGTGGCAGCATAGGATTGAGGTCCGCCAGCGGCAGGTCCAGTTGAAGGCTCATGCTCATCATGGGGTCGTCCAGGCCGTCCACCTGAAAAGAGGCCCGCACCGGAATGTTTTTAAAAATGGTGGCGGAGAGGCTGTCGATCAGCAGGCAAGGCCCCTTACCCGTTGTGCAGGCACTCAGCCGTCGGCCGGCTAAGGTGACGTTGGTAGCTGTCATTTTCCGATAGCTCACTTCATCCGCGCTTACCCGCAATTCGGCGTCCAGCCGGTTTAGCAGGGCTGATGCATCCGTACCCTGCCGAATCCTCCCGAGCGCGTCCTGCTGCTGCTTTGAAAAAAAAGAGGCAAAGTCCAGGTGAGCCGTTTGTACATCAAGACTGGCAAACAAGCGTTCTTTTTTTCCGAGCAAGGAAGCCATGAGGCCGTATACCCGGCCCCGCACTTGATAAGGGTTCCCGTCTATGCTAAGCTGCAGGCTATGAATGGAAAGGTTTTGTTTATCAAAACTAAAACCGGCGTTGAGGTTATTCATTTGGAGGCTTCCGGGCAGATATTCCAGGGTAGCTTGCCGAATCCACCCTTCACCCCTGGCCTGTATTTCAGGCTGATCGGCCGGGGAGGCCAATGGGTTGTCCATGCGGCCAGAGAACGAAAAGTCCAATTCTGCCTGCCCACCCCGGAACTGAAGCTGCCCCGGGGGCAGAAAACCATTCATATTCACCAGCGGAACTTCCAGTTTAGCGTGTACCTCCGTCTGAGGGGCTTTCATATCCTCGGCATGATAGGCCGCCTGGATGGCGATAGTGTCAAAAAGTTTTGCGCTAAGCAGCTCTATATCCAGACAATCACTATGGGCCGTGATCGGGCTCGAAGGATCACAGTTATTGACATAATGCCCGCGTAAGGCGGCCCCGCTGAAGCGCAGGGCATCGGTGGCCAAAACGGCGTTCTCTACCTGAAAATTCACCTCCATAGGCTGTGGCTTTTCGGCCAGCAAAGGCCCTTCGATAGCTACTGTGGCCGGCACCGGGCGGTCGAGGGTAAAGGGGGCCAGGCTTTTTTGCAGGTTATCGGCGAGCAGCGGGCGGGCGTGATCCAACAGGATACCATTGCTGCGGATCGCCAGCCGAATCCGGTTGGTGTCTCCAATTTCGAAGGCCCCATCCAGATGTAAGGTATCTTTTCCAAAAACAGCCGAAGAAGGCAGCAGGCGAATGCCGCCCTGGGGCCCTCCCCATTCGACATTCAGGGCCAGCCGGCTCTCCTGCTCCCGAAAATAGGGGCCGTTCTCCTGCTTAAAAAGGAGGCCATGGAAGAACCATTTACCACGCAAGTGCAGGCGGCGGCCCGTATCTGAGGAAGACAACCCGATATCGGACTGCCGCACTTCAAAGCGAAAGTGTTTGCCCCGTAGAACATCCTGAAAATCGAAAACCAAACCGTTGACCTTTACCTTGTCTATAGAAAATGAAGCGCTGCTATCCACCCCCTCACTGAGGAAAGCGAGGGAGTCTTTCTCAAGAAAAGAGGCGTTGAAATACCCATCCGCCGAACGGTACAGCTGTATGCGAGCGCTGTCAACAACAATGGATCGCATCTCAAATTCCCGGCGCAGCAATTTCCAGGGCCGAAAAACAGCGCTTACTTTTTTGATGCGTAGCAATTCCCGGCCGTGATCCTGAAAACAGGGGTCGCGCATTACCACATCTTCCAGGGCCAGAGACAAAAAGGGGAAGTGGTCGAGGTATTGAAAGCGATAATGCGAAAAGGTGGCCTCCGCGCCCAGGTTTTCCCGAAACACCTGCTCGACGATGGCAGGCACCCGCTCCTGGTCGGAAATGGCGATGTAGTACACGATGCCGGTCAGGAACACCAATAGCACAAACAGCCCCCCCGCCGTCAGTAGCAGGTAGTGGATGAAAGAGCGAAATTTGGTGGGTAAGGGCATGATGGTTAATTTGGTTATTCGCCAATCAGTTGATTGAGTGCTGCCGGGCACAAAGTCCAGCGCTGATGGATTGAGGCCGAATCAGCCGGCCGGCCGGATTCTTACTGTTAAGGTCTAATATAGAACGTACCGGAGCAGGTATTTGCTCGAATTGGAGAGTGGTTTAACGTGTGTTGCTGCTGCAAGATTCGTCCCCCTTGGTTATGAAAAGGGCGCCGGCTTCGGCTGGAAGGACATGAACATCGTGAAATTGGCCGTAGAGTATAAAGGCCTGCCTAGCTGGATTCTCCGCGGGGGCTACTCCTACGGAACGCAGCCCATTCCGGAAGAGGAAGTCCTCTTCAATATCCTGGCTCCCGGGGTAGTCCAGAACCACCTGGCCCTGGGTTTCTCCCGCGAAGTAGGACAACAGGGCAACCAACTACACTTTGCCTTCAACTACGCCTTCAGCAACACGGTGAAAGGAGTCAACCCACTGGATAATGTACAGGAGATCGAGCTGAAAATGCAGCAGATCGATGTGGAGGTGGGTTTCAGTTTCTGATGAGGCTTTATTAGGAGCATCCGTCCAGGGCTGGACAGATTCGGTGTTCGCCGTTCGCAGTTCGTCGCTCGGCGAACCTGCGAACGGCGAACGGCGAACGGCGAACGTATATTACTCCACAGAAATGGCTATTTTTTCCGTTATATCGTCCGACGCCGTTCCTAGATAAATGGTATAGTCTCCCTTTTCCAGGCTCCACCCAGAGGTGGATTCATCGTAAAAAGCCAGCCCGTCCACCTCGACGGGGATTTCCACAAGCGCCTTTCCACCTTTTTCAATTGGCACTTTTTGGAACCCCTTCAGTTCTTTCACCGCTCTTTCCACCTTCGATCCGGGCTTCCCGATGTATACCTGGACCACCTCCGCCCCATCGGCACTACCGGTATTGGTTACTGTGCAGGATACGATGATCGTTTCTCCGGCAGCATAAGATTTTTTATCAGTTTTGACTCCCGAGAGTTTAAAACTGGTGTACGACAGCCCATGCCCGAAAGCAAAAAGAGGTTTGACCCCTTTGCTGTCATGCCAGCGGTAGCCTACCAGAATACCTTCTTTGTAATACTGGTTTATACTATCGCCCGGATAAGACAATTCTCCGAAGTGATGAGCGGCATTATCGCTGAGCATCACCGGAAACGAAAAAGGCAGCTTTCCGGAAGGGTTGACGTCTCCGCTGATCACATCCGCCAGAGCGTGGCCGGCCTCGCTGCCCAGGTACCAGGCCTGCATGAGGCCTTTCACCTTTGAAACCCAGGGCATTTCTACGGCATTTCCGCTGATCAGGATCACCCCTATATTTTTATTGGCCCGAACCAGTTGATCGAGCAGTTCGTCCTGTCCGAAGGGAAGACCGAATTGAAGGCGGTCTCCCCCCTCACAGTCCTGATGGTGGTTTTTGTTTAACCCACCAAAAAACAGCACTACATCGGCCTGGGCGGCGGCCTTTACCGCCGCGTTGCGCAACGAATCGGCATCGAGCCCGGAGGGCAGCACCCGCCCGTACTGGGGCGGCCCGGAAGCGTAACCCATGGAGTGAATAATGTTGGCGTTCTTAAAACGCTCCTGCAATCCCCTCAGCGGAGACACTTCATCCTTGGGCTTCAACTCGGAGGAGCCACCGCCCGCGGTCATAGCCCGGGTAGCGTTTTCGCCGATGACGGCGATCGTCATCTTCTTACCAGGATCAATTGGAAAAAAGCTGCCCTCGTTTTTCAACAGAACAATGCCTTCGCCGGCAATGGCGCGGGCTACCTGCAAGTGTTCCTCATTGTTCATCCTGCCCATGGGCCGGTTGGGGTTCATGTTGGTGCGCAACATCAGGCGGAGGATTCTGCGCACTTTATCGTCCACCACCGCCTCCTCGATTTCCCCGCTTTTGATCAATTCGAGGAATGGCCGGGCGAGGTAATAATTGTCATAAGCATTCTTGGTTGAAGTGGTCAGCCCATCCGTCCCGGTCCCCATTTCAATATCGAGGCCATACAGGGCCGCCTCGCGGGTGTCGTGCGCGCCGCCCCAGTCGGTGACCACTACCCCGTCGAAGCCCCAATCCTCTTTAAGGATTTGGTTCAACAGGAGTTCATGGTGGCAGCAATGCTGCCCCCGGAACTGATTGTAGGCGCCCATGACGGACCAGGCGCCCCCCTCCTCTACCGCCGCTTTGAAGGCAGGCAGGTAAATCTCATACAGCGCACGGTCGCTCACTTCCACGTTGATGTGATCGCGCCATCGTTCCTGGTTGTTGAGGACGTAATGCTTCAGGCAGGCCGCCACCCCATTTTGTTGCACGCCTTTGATATAGGGCACTACCAGGACAGAAGCCAGATACGGGTCTTCCCCCATGTATTCGAAGTTGCGGCCATTGAGTGGGGTGCGGTAAATATTGACTCCAGGCCCCAGCAAAATGTCCTTTTTGCGGTAGCGGGCCTCCTCACCCACCGCTACGCCGTACTGGTGGGAAAGATCCGGATTGAAAGTCGCCGCCAGGCAGGTCAGGGCCGGGAAGGCGGTGATCGAGTCGTTGGTCCATCCGGCGTAGCCCCAGTTGTCCCAGTTGATCTCCGCCCTTACGCCATGGGGGCCGTCCGACATCCAAATCTCCGGAATGCCCAGGCGCGGTACGCCCGGCGAACTGAACTTCGATTGGGCGTGGCACATCGCCACTTTTTCTTCCAGGGTGAGGAGGGAGAGGAGGCTGTCGATTTTGGCTTCTACCTCTTTGCCTTGATGCTGGGCTTCTACGGCTTGGCCGAAAATGGCCAGTAAAAATATAGCTAGTACTATTTTTTTCATCTTGGTGGTTTTTCTGAGTGAAACTACCAAAATTTTCCCACTACTGCCCCTTCAACCGCATCACCCGCTCATACGCCCTTTCGATCCGCTCCGGTTGGATCTTGCCCTCTTCCGCCGACTGCAGCACAATCGCCTGGAATTTCTCCGGAATCTGGTCATCATATCCCAGGTTGTTGCCAAAGCAGAGGACGTCCACCCCCGCATTGATGCAAAGCACGATGGCCTCCTCCAGGCCGTATTCGCTGGCGATGGCCTCCATCTGCATATCGTCGGAGAAGATGACGCCGTCGTAGCCAACTTCCTGCTCATTAACCTAGCTCGCAATCAGCCAAAACTAACTGAACAAACATTTTTTTGGCTTTGAAGAATAAATCTATCAGCCAAAATTTATATTTTTATCTTTAAACTGGCTGATTATGCGTAACAACAAGGCCATCATTGGCAGAAAAAAAGAGATAGAAAAGTTAGATAGGATTGTTCAAAGTAAAAAATCAGAATTTTTTGCTGTTTATGGCCGGCGAAGGATCGGTAAAACCTTTCTTATTCGGGAATATTTCAACTATACTTTTGATTTTCAGATTGCGGGTTTAGCCAATGCGACCACGCAACAACAACTGTTTAATTTTGATACTGCACTCCGCAAACAATCCAATCTCGTTTTTGAGGAGGCTTCCGAAAATTGGTTGATTGCCTTCCAACGATTGATTGAGCATTTGGAAAATAAACGGACTCAAGACAAAATAGTATTGTTTTTTGATGAACTCTCCTGGTTTGATACGCCTGCTTCTGATTTTGTCATGGGCCTGGAGCATTTTTGGAATAGTTGGGCGACCAACCGGAAGGATGTATTGCTGATTGTTTGTGGTTCGGCAGCTTCCTGGATGGTTAATGTTTTAATTAACAATAGCGGTGGACTTCACAATCGGATTACCCAAAAAATGAAATTGGAACCATTTAATTTGCAGGAAACAGAAGAATTATTGTTCGCCAAAAATTGCGAATTAGAGCGGTATCAAATCATTCAATTGTATATGGCATTGGGTGGGATTCCTTATTACCTGGACGCTGTTCAGCCTCATTTAAGTGCGCCTCAAAACATTCAGGAATTACTTTTTGATAAATCAGGCTTATTGAAAAACGAGTTTTTTAATCTCTACCGTTCCCTCTTTCGGAAATATGAGATTTACGAAAAAATTGTAGAAGTGCTCTCTTCAAAAAATGAAGGCTTACAGAGAAGTCAAATTATTGAGCAATCGGGCATTTCATCAGGCGGGACATTGACCAAAGTATTAACAGACCTGGAAGAGAGCGGCTTTATTTGTTCTTATACTTCATTGGATAACAAACGAAAAAACACCCTTTACCGATTATCAGATTATTATACCGCTTTTTATTTCAGATTTATCAAAAGCGGAAAATATCAGGGAAAAGATAGTTGGATTAATTTGATTGATAATCCTGTCCAAAGAACTTGGCAGGGATTCGCCTTTGAGCAAATTTGTTTAGACCACGTCTGGCAAATTAAAAAAGCCCTGGGCATTAGTGGCGTTCAATCCAACAATGTAGCGTGGAAAGGCGGAACGGCCGAAAAGTCTGCTCAGATCGATTTATTGATTGACCGGCGAGATCAGGTGATTAACCTTTGCGAGTGTAAATTTTCATTGGATACGTTTTCCATAGATAAAAGCTATTCCGAAAAATTGAGGTCGAAAATTGCAACTTTCAAAACCGTTACAAAAACCAAAAAATCCGTATTCCTAACTATGGTTACAACCTATGGTATCGAAAAAAATAAGTATGCGAATTTATTAGTGCGAAATGAGGTGACGATGGATGATCTGTTTTCTTAAATGTCTTGTCGCTATCTCATCTCTCCCAACGCCCCCTTCAACCGCATCACCCGCTGATACGCTTCTTCGATTCGCTCCGGGCTGACCTTGCCCTCTTCCACAGCTTTCAGTACAATCGCCTGGAATTTCTCCGGTATCTGCTCATCATAGCCCAGGTTGTTACCGAAACAAATCACATCCACCCCGGCATTGATGCACAGAACGATCGCCTCCTCCAGGCCATACTCGCTGGCGATGGCCTCCATCTGCATGTCGTCGGAGAAGATGACACCGTCATAGCCGATGCTGTCCCGAAGAATGCTGATGGCCTTAGCGGACAGGGTGGCCGGGTACTTCTCGTCGATATGTTCATTGAAAACGTGAGCGGTCATCACTGCGCCCCCATAGCCCTGCCCGATGATGCGGCGGTAGGGCTCCAGTTCCACTTCGCTCCAGGTATCGGTCACATCGGTCATGCCTTTGTGGCTGTCGTTGCGGGCGCTGCCGTGGCCCGGAAAGTGCTTCAGCACCGGAATCACGCCATTGGCCAGGTGGGCCTTCACCACCTCCTGCGCCTGTTGGGTTACTATTTCCGGATCATCCGAGAAGCTCCGCTCCAGGCGGCCGATCACGCCGGAATCTCTTTCGATGTTCAGGTCCACCACCGGGGCGAAGTTGAGGTTGATGCCCAGGCTGGCCATATTGCGGCTGTTCAGATCGGCGTAGTAGCGGGTAGAATCGAGGTTATTGAGCTGGCCCAGGTAAAAAGCGGAGGGGATGTAGGGGAAACCGTAATTGGGTTTCAACCGCAACACCCGGCCGCCTTCCTGGTCGATAGAAACAATAAGAGGCGTTTTAGTGTGGGCCTGCAGAGAGTCGATCAAAGCCTTCACCTGCTCCGGCGATTCAATGTTGCGCTTGTATTCCTTGTTTTTTACGTCATAGTCGAAAAGAATGACGCTGCCAACCCGGCCGGCTTGGATGTGTTGTACGATGGAACTGCTTTCGTCGGCGCTCATGCCGCGGAAGCCGAAGAGGAGCATCTGGCCGATTTTGGTTTGCAGGGTGGGCGTGTCGTCGTCTGTGGTGGAGCCATTGTCCGCAGGAGTTTCGGATTGGCAGGAGAAAAGTAGGGTAATGAGAGCCAGGAGGAGGAGGGTGTTTTTCATGTTTTTTGGGGGATAAAGTTAGTGAAAATAGGGGTAAGTTCGAGTTTACAAAAAAGTCATTGCAGTATGTCAAAAAAGATCGTAAATTAGTGTCCGGTTTTCACAGAAGCTGACCGTTGATGCAACGGGAAGCGATGAAAATTTGTTTAGAAAAGCACAAATCTGCCTTCGCCAACACCTTCGCCGAGGCTTCGGCGTTCAGAGAAGGCTTTGGCAGATAAAAGCGGCAGTAGCTCAGTTGGTAGAGCATCAGCTTCCCAAGCTGAGGGTCGCGAGTTCGAGTCTCGTTTGCCGCTCTGAACAATCTCCTAAGGAATGGAGTTATGAAATGTACCTCATAACTCCATTTTCTTTTTCAGCTTTTTTGTATCATCAAAAACCACCTTGCTTTGCGACATCTGCTACTCTTCTTACTCTGCCTGCCTCTTATCCCGGCACTTGCCCAGGAGCTGGCCGTTAGCGACAATTTTGAAGGCAATGGCGCCGTCGCAACCTGGTACGGCGACGATTGCGGGATAGACCCTTCCTTTGCCAACCCCTTTCCGCAGGGCATCAACCCTTCGGCTACGGTCTTGAAATACACCGATACCGGCGGCGCCTACGCCAATGTGGGCTTCGACGTTCGCGGCCATTTCGACCTGTCGGAACAGGCTGTTTTTTCCCTGAAGGTCTATATCCCTTCGAACAGCCTCACCGGGGATCAGCCCAACCAAATCTCCTTGAAACTGCAGAACGGCGGCCTCTCCGAACCCTGGTCTACCCAGAGTGAGATCATCCAGCCGCTCGTCCTGGATCAGTGGCAGGCCGTTACTTTTGATTTCGCCAACGGCCCCTTTCTGAACCTGGACCCGGATTCCCCGCCGCCGGTTAACCGGCCCGACTTCAGCCGGGTGGTCCTTCAGGTCAACGGAGAAAACAACAATGAGCAGGTAACCGCCTATCTGGACGATTTCGATTTTACGGGAAGGACCGTCAATGATGCGGCTTTCGACCGGCTGGTTTGGTCGGACGAATTTAACAATACAGGGGCTATCGACCCGGAAAAATGGCATCATCAAACGCAACTGCCCAACGGGGCCAGCTGGTACAATGGAGAGGTGCAGCATTATACGAGCCGGCTGGATAATTCCTACGTGGAGCGCGGCCTGCTGCACATCGTGGCCAAAAAAGAGAACTTCACGGATCAGGGACAGACAAAAGCATACACCTCGGCGCGGTTGAATTCCAAATTCGCTTTCACCTACGGGCGGGTCGAAGTGAGGGCCAGGCTCCCCTTCGGCCTTGGCACCTGGCCCGCTATTTGGATGCTGGGAAAAAACATCACGGAACCGGGAGGGTTCTGGGCCAGCGAACACGGTACGGTTTCCTGGCCGGCCTGCGGCGAAATTGACATCATGGAACACTGGGGATACAACCAGAACTACATCCAAAGCGCCCTGCACACCCCTTCTTCCTCTGGCGCTACGGTCAACCTGGGAGGCATCATGGCGGAGGATGTATCCAACCTCTTTCATATTTATGCTCTGGAATGGACCCCGGATGAGATGCAGTTCAGCATAGACGGCCAGGTGTACTACACCTATGCGCCCGGTACGCAAAATGCGGCAACCTGGCCCTTCGACGCCGACCAGTATCTGTTGCTGAATGTCGCCATGGCAGGAGAAATTGCCCCCGGTTTCACCCAAAGCCCTATGATCGTCGACTATGTAAGGGTATATCAGCAAAGCCCTGTCTCCTCCTCCGGCGCGGAGCAGGAGTTTCCCTTTCAATTATTTCCCAACCCCGTAAAAGAAACGCTGAACATCCGGGCGCCGGAAACGCTCCGGGGAACGGCCGTTAAGGTCTACTCTCCCTCCGGTAAACTGCTGCAATCCGCCACCCTGGAGGGCGGCGGCCTGTCTTTCAACTGGGCGGGCTATCCCAAAGGGGTTTACCTGGTTACTTTTGAAGTCGGTGGGGAGCAGGTAGCGTATAAGGTGGTGAAGATTTGAGGCGCTGTTCCTGTCGGAGAAGACAAAGCCCCTCGGCCTGAACAGGCCGAGGGGCTTTGTCTTTGTTGGTTGATGGTTGTTTCCGACGCTCGGAGCCGGATGAAGGTTGTTGGTTATTGATCCTGCGTATCGGCATCATCCTTGATCTTATCTAGCGCCTTTTGGTTAATCCAGAAGAGAACCTTGGTAAAAACGCCATAGCAGAAATATCGGGAGAACGTCAGGGAAAGTTCTAGTTTTAATGAAAGTCTAAGTATACGATTAAACTTCTTCGCCATCAGCCGGCTGAAAATACGCTTCGGCCGCCCCCAGAAATTCCTCTCCATGCTCATCGGTAAATGTTTCCACCCTCACCTCGGTGCCGGGTTCAAAAAACTCATACTCATCATCTTCGGTCAGATCATTGTCAGCAATAACAAAAATGCCCTCCTCCCCCTCCTTGGCCACGGCATCAACCGGCGCCCAAGCCCCAAACCAGTACTCTTCCGAGAAGACGCGCACGTATATCTTAGTCAAGTTTTTCATAATTCTTTAAAATCTAAAGTGTGCCGGAGCAATCTGCCAGATTAAGCAATGGACAAATCAAGACTTTCCCAACCGGATATGGAGGGATTCAGGGGAACCGGATGTGATCGAAAGTTTATGACCAAAAAAAGAGTGCCCATCAAACCTGCCAGGAACAACAGGAGCAAAAAGGGCGATACCCCTCTTTTTTGAGGCGCCAAGGTGTCCATAGTTTTTGGGTTGCGTTTGAAAGCCGAAAAAGCTGACTATTCAAATGTAAGGAACTTTTTGATCACCCCAAAGGAAATTTGGCTTTTGATACGTTCCGGATTCAATTGAGAAAAAGGCCGGAGTCACCCTGCCCGCTTGGATAGCCAGTGGTGCCAAAAACGCCGCCACCCTCAGGCCAATATTTGCGCCAGGATCAGGACCGACACAGATAAACCTACCCTGATACAGCCTGAGGGTCGCGAGTTCGAGTCTCGTTGGCCGCTCTGAAAGACAAAGCCCCTCGGCCTGAACCGGCCGAAGGGGCTTTGTCTTTGTTGGTTGATGGTTGTTTCCGACACTCAGAGCCGGATGAAGATTGTTGGTTATCTGGCTGCAAAGGCTTGCCTGCCATGAGTTGCCGGCCATCCCCCGCCAACAATACCATACAGCCATACAACCATACAACCATAACCCCGGGGCATCTGCAGCCGCCTCACTTCCGAAGAATCAGCAAAACAGATACGCCCCGCTTTCACGCCCTTACCACAACGCCAGCTTCACGCCTCCCATGATCTGTCCACCCCGGTTGTAGATGTCAATGGGGCTCGATTTCACAGAGCTGATGTTGTACAGGCTGTAGTTGTATCGCCCTTCCACGAAGATGAAAACCATATCCGTCGCCTCGATATCGAGGCCGAGGCCGCCGGAATATTTGGCCAGGATCGGCAACTCGGGAAAAATCAATGATAACGGCCACTTTCTGATGCCATTGTCAGCCCCAGCTGATCTTCATTTGTTATATATTAGGCTTTACACAGAATGGAGCAATCATTGTAGCCAGTCCGTCTATGTCTGAGAAAAAACCCATACCCGTTTTTTTCATCTGCTTCGCCCAAAGCGAAGACCAGGGCTACCTCGAGCAACTCAAGCTGGAAAGCAGCCGTATCAGAGATGTCCTGTTAAGGCTGGACCTCGATGAAAAGATCAAGCTGTTCCGGGAGGAGAGCACTCAGACAATAGACCTACCCAGGCTACTGGCGACATTCCGAAACAAAATATTCATCTTTCACTACGCCGGACATGCTGATGGGAAACACCTGCATTTCGAAGGACGAGCCGGCCATGCCGGAGGCTTAGCAGAGCTTTTGGGGTTACAGAAAAACCTCAAGCTAATTTTTCTCAATGGGTGCTCTACTCAGGAACAAGCCCGCCCCTACCTCGAAGCCGGCCTGCCCGCTGTCATTGCTACTACCCGCAGTATTCCCGATGCCGAAGCGGCCTATATTGCCGAATGCTTCTACGATGCCCTTGCCCATGGATACACCATCCGGGAGTCTTTCCGCATGGCCAGTGGCGCGCTGCTGGCGCGGGGTTACAGTTTTGAGCCCGACAACCTGGTCAGCTACCGGGGAGTTGGCATGCAAGAAGCCTATACCAGCGAATTTCCTTGGCGCCTCTATGTGAACGAACAAAAAGCCGGCGCCCTCGACTGGCTCATTCCGGAAGCTCCACAAATGGAACGGGAAAGGGAGGCGGTCGTCGTGCTGGCCAATTCGGAAGCGTATCAATCCATCCGCAAACAAATAGAATCATTCGGAGAGCAGCTGAGTGAAAAGAACAAACAGATCGAAGCGCTGCCCGAACCCCTTCCAGCCGTGTTGGAACCTATACGCCAGGGCCTGGAAAAGGACCGGCTGAACATCAGTACTCAGATGAATGAGGTGAAGAAAAGGGAACGCCAATTCAAAGAAGAAGTGCTCCGCCTGGCAGATTCCTTCTCCAGTACTCCTATCAACACCCAGCGTCTCCGGCGGGCCCGGACGTTTTTCGAACAAGGTAAAATACAACAGGCCGACGCCATTCTGCGCACCGAGGAAATGCTGGCGGAAAAGGAAGGCCTGCTGGCTTCTAAAGCCAGAAAAGAAGCAGAACTGGCCCTCCTGGAGCGACAACTGGCCGACAAAGCCAGTGAGTTTCTCATCAAGGCCCAACTGGCTGCATTGCAAAAAGAAAAAGAGGGTTGGTTCGAAGCCGCCATCCGGGCATTTGAACATTCCATAGAAGCCAGCACCAGTTTTGACAACCTGTTCAACTATGCGGAATTCCTCCAGGAACAGAAAGGGCTGGAAAAAGCCGAAGAAATTTATCAGCGAATCCTCGGGCTTCGCTTCGATACCCATCAGCTCGCCCGAACCAGGAAACAACTGGGCGCGCTTTACCACGACCAATACAAATATGAAGAAGCACTCCAATGTTATGAAACCGCATTGAAGATGTACCAAAAGCTCGAAAAGGAAACGCCCGGGAAGTACGAGGCGGAAATGGCCAGAATACAGAATAATCTCGGCCTGCTCTACCTCGATTCCGCCCACCTGAAACCCGAAAATTACCTCAAACTGGCTGAGCAAGCCTTCCGAAAAGCAGTCCGCATACAGAAAAAGCTGGCAGCCTCCAATCCCCGGTTGTACGGCCCCCTCCTTTCCAGAACCGAAAACAACCTGGCCCGCCTGTATCAGGAATCCGGAGACTTCCAAAAAGCAGAAAATATTCTCCAAAAAGTGCTGAGGGCCTATCAAAAATTCAGCCAGGACGGCCCGCTTAAGTTCGAATCCAGCCTCGCCCTGGCCAACATCAACCTGAGCTGGCTCTACCTCACTGCCGGGCAGCATGAAAAAGCCGAGCCCTACATCCGGCAGGCTCTCCAAATCTACCAGAAACTGGCCCGCACCAACCCCCGCCGCTACAACAGCGATGTCGCCATGGCTTTCGCCAACCTCGGTACCTACCATTTCTATTCCCGCCAGTTTGAGGAAGCGGAACGCAATACTCGTGAAGCTATAAAAGTAGCGCCCGGCGAAGAATGGCTCCAGCTCAACCTGGCCAATGCCCTTCTCTTTCAGGGACGGTACCTGGAAGCCTGGAAAATCTACACCGCCTTGAAAAATAAACCCTACGAAGGAAAAAAAACATACCGCGAACTCATCCTGGAGGACTTTCAGGACATCGAATCGAAGAGCCTGGCTCATCCGGATATGGAAAAGATCCGGACTCTTTTACAGGAAAAGTAATTCGTACACTAAAAATTCGTAAAACAATGATAAAAGTCCTTTCCTGTTAAGTATAACTCCTGTAATATGCATCCAGTCGGCAGGAAGGCCGCTGGGTGAGAGGGTGATATGGTGATATGGTGAGGCACGCCCTCTCACTACATCACTACATCACCACATCACTACATCACCACATCACTACCTCACCTGTCGCCTCGCCTCTAAAATGATATTCCACAACCAAATAAAGCCTACCACATGAGCCCACATCGCTTCAAAACCATGGGAGAACAGGCCGGGCGCCGCTCCTGGGCCGAACCCTGGAAGATCAAAATGGTCGAACCCCTCAGCATGACGACGCGCGCCGAGCGAGAACAGGCCATCCGGGAAGCCGGCTACAATACGTTCCTGCTGAAATCCCAAGACGTTTATATCGACCTGCTGACCGACAGCGGCACCAGCGCGATGAGCGACCGCCAGTGGGCGGGCATGATGCTGGGCGACGAGGCCTACGCCGGCAGCGTCAACTACTACCACCTCGAGCAGGCCGTACAGCAGTACTATGGTTACAAATTCCTGGTGCCTACCCACCAGGGCAGGGGCGCCGAGCACCTCATCAGCCAGGCTCTCATCAAAAAGGGGCAGTACGTACCCGGCAATATGTACTTCACCACCACCCGCCTCCACCAGGAACTGGCCGGCGGCATTTTCACCGATGTCATCATCGACGAGGCGCACGACCCGGCCAGCATGCACCCTTTCAAAGGCAATATGGACCTGGACAAGCTGGAGGGCCTGATTAAAGAAAAAGGGGCGGAAAACATCGCCTACGTCAGCCTGGCGGGTACCGTCAACATGGCCGGCGGGCAGCCGGTAAGCATGGCCAATGTGAAAGCCTTACGCAAGTTATGTGATCAATATGGCATCTTGCTAATGCTGGACGCCACCCGCATGGTGGAAAACGCCTACTTCATCCAAACCAGCGAGGAAGGCTACGCCGATAAACCGGTGGCCGAGATCCTCAAAGAGTTCTGCAGTTACACCGACGGCGCCTGGATGAGTGGCAAAAAGGACCACCTGGTCAACATCGGCGGCTGGCTGGCCGTCAACGACGAGGAGCTGTTCGACGAACTGCGCAATATGGTGGTGGTTTATGAAGGACTGCACACCTATGGCGGCATGGCCGGCCGCGATATGGAGGCCATGGCCATCGGTATTAAGGAATCGGTGCAGGACGGCCACATCCGCGCCCGCGTCGGGCAGGTGCTCTACCTGGGGCAGTTGCTGGTTGACTGGGACATTCCCATTGTACGGCCGGTAGGCGGTCACGCTATTTTTCTGGACGCCCGGGCGTTCTATCCCCACATCCCGCAGGACCGGTTCCCCGCCCAGATGCTGGCGGCCCAGCTGTACCTCGACTCCGGCATCCGCAGTATGGAGCGCGGCATCGTCAGCGCCGGCCGCGACCCCAAAACCGGCGATCACCGCTACCCTCGCCTGGAGCTCACCCGCCTGACGATCCCGCGCCGGGTCTATACCGAGGCGCACATGGATGTGGTGGCGGAATCGGTGATGGAGGTTTTTAAGGAACGGGATAAAACCCGAGGCCTGAAAATGGTGTACGAGCCGAAGCGGCTGCGGTTTTTCCAGGCGCGGTTTGAGCCGATAGGGTGACAGCACTAATGAGAGTAAGAAAAGCTAAGAGCGTGTTGGGATTTTCGTGCTGAAGCTGGAAATGAGCAAATTTTGTCTCAATCAAGGCAAATTTTGTCCCGCTCTTTTTGAGCGGGAGATGCGGGTCCCGCTATCAAGTAGCGGGAGCGAAAAATTTAACGCAGAGTGAGGGAAAATTTGCCATTTGGAGGCCAGTAATGAAATTCCCAACACGCTCTAAAGGCGAAACCTTTTATCTGGAAGTGTTGAAGTAGGCATAAAAACTCAGGATGATCGCGGTAGCGGAGATCAGCGTCATCACTGTGCCAGGAACGAAATTGACGTAACCACCCAGGCCGAGGAAAAGGAAGTAGCCTAAAAAGGCTTACTTCTTGTGATATCTGCTATTAAAAAAACGTAACTATTCAGCATCGTGGTGATTTGACCCCTCAAGCAAAATTTTGTAAGCCGCCCTTCCCCTTCCAAGGGGAATGAGAAGGGGTTCCAGCGGGAAAAAGTCTACAAAATTTTGCGTCAGGCGTATTTCAGACCCCATGCTGAATAGTAACAAAAAAACAATAGAAAAGCAGCTTACAAATTCCCCGCCCCCAATATTTGCCCATCCCACAAACTTTCCGGATTTTCGCCAGGCCGTTATGGCTTAATTGTATTGTTCGTTGCTTGTTGATGGTTGTTCGTTAGCCACAACAACCGACAAACTACTGACAACCGACAACAACCCTATGTCCAAGCAACTCATCTTCGGCGGCCTCATCGGGCTGGTCATCCTTTCCGCCACCCTCTTTCCCATCGACAACGATGTGAAGGCCTTTCACAGCAAAGCCGAGCGGGCCCTGCTCCGGCAGATTCTCCAGGGGCCCATCGACTCCACCATTATCTTTCCTACGGCAGGCAATTGCTCGGGCTGCCATGGCTATGACACCAACCACTACGCCATGGTCGATTTCTTCGGCAACGACGTCAACGTGCACGATGACTGGCGCTCCACTATGATGGCCAACGCCGCGAAAGACCCCTTCTGGCGCGCCAAGGTCAGCCATGAGATCCTGGTGACGCCCGCCGAATTCCACGACGCCATCGAGACGAAGTGCACCTCCTGCCACGCTCCCAACGGCCACTATACCGCTAAGCTGCGCGGGCACGAATACTATACCATGGAAGACTTACTGGCGGACAGCATCGGGCTGGACGGCGTCTCCTGCACTACCTGCCACAAGATCAGCGCCGAGCAATTGGGGCAAACCCATTCCGGAAATATCAATTTTGACACCAACCGGGTGGTGTACGGCCCCTACTTCCTGCCCTTTGCCCCACCCATGGCCGAGTTTGTCGGGATGGAGCCGCTCTTCGGCGACCACGTCACCGATGCCGGCCTGTGCGCCTCCTGCCACACCCTGCTCACCGAGCCCATCGGCACGAACGGCCAGTTGCTGGGCACTACCTTTGTCGAGCAGGCCACCTACCACGAATGGCTCAACTCAGACTACGAACAGGAACAGAGCTGCCAGGGTTGCCACCTGCCCCGGCTGGAAGAGCCGGTCGTCATCTCCGCCAACTACCTGTTCCTGGAAGGGCGCTCCCCCTTTGGGCTGCACGAGATGGCCGGCGCCAATACCTTCATGCTGCAACTGATGAAAGAACACCGCGCCGAGCTCGGCATCGACGCCTCGCCGGAGGACTTCGACGCCACCATTGAGGCGACCTACAAAATGCTGCAAAACAAATCCCTCTCTTCCAATCTGGAGTGGATGGGCGTGCAGGAAGACACGGCCTACTTCCAGCTGCAACTCACCAACCGGGCGGGGCACAAGCTGCCCTCCGGCTACCCGAGCCGCCGCCTGTTTATCGAATTCATAGCCACCACCGAGGCCGGAGACACCCTCTTCCACTCCGGCCGCTTCAACGAAAACTACGAACTCACCGATGAGGATGCCGGAGTGGAGCCCCACTACGCCGTCATCAACCGGCCCGATCAGGTGCAGATTTACGAGATGGCCGCCGGCGACGATACCGGCGGTTTCACCGTCGTGCTGGAACATGCCGACCGCATGCTCAAAGACAACCGCCTGCCGCCCCGGGGCTTCAGCACTGCCGATGAGGTGTACGACACCACCCGCATCGTAGGCCGTGCGCTGACGGATGATAATTTCAACTACGACAACGGGGAAGAAGGCTCCGGCGGCGACATCCTCGAATTCCACATCCCCACCCTGGGCTACGAAGGACGAGTCCAGGTGACCGCCCGGGCGTATTATCACTCGCTCCCTCCCCGGTGGCTGGCGCCTATCTTCGCCGAAAGCACGCCGGAGATCGACACCTTCCGCCAGATGTTCAACAGTATGGACAATGCTCCGGTGCTGATAGCCGAGCTTAGCCTGGCAGATATTGAATTCCCATCGGTGAGCTCCGCCTCGGATGTTATCGCCGCCCAGATAAAAGTATTTCCCAACCCCGTCCGTTCGGAGCGTGTAGAAATCAGAGCAGGCGCAGGAATTGCTATTCAACATTTATCCTTATTCGATGCTAAAGGGCGGAAAATACAATCCTGGGGCCCAGGAACTCAACAAATTCAACTGCCCGTCCAACCGGGCTTGTACTTCCTGCATTTGCATACCAGCCGTGGCTTAATAACCAAGCGGTTGATAAAGAATACATGGTAGGCTTTCCGTTAGAAAGCCACCGGACGGCTTTTCAAAAAACATGGACAAGCTCTAAGAAATCACACGATCAATGGCCAATCCTGTAAAAATTGCTTATTTCATTTTCCTTCTTTTATGGATCGCACAGCCGGCCAGGGCCCAGCAACAAGCTGACCCCAGATATGCCAGGGCCGAGCAGTTATTCCCTTTTGGTGTGGTGGAAGCAATCGACTCCAAAGAGCTCGGAGAAAAGCGAGTGCTCAATATTTACCTCCCGGAGGGTTATCACCCGGATTCTTTAACCACTTACCCTGTCATTTATCTGCTCGATGGCTCAGCCCACGAAGACTTCCCGCATATAGCCGGGTTGGTGCAATTTATGAATATGTATGAGCTGCTGCCCAAATCGATTGTGGTGGGAATCGCTAATGTAGACAGATACCGCGATTTCACCCGGCCCAGCCGGGATGAAGAAGATACCAAAAGCCTGCCCAGCAGTGGCGGTTCTGAGAAATTCATTGATTTTATTGAAAAGGAAGTACAACCATTTATTGAAAAACACTACCGGACAAACAGCCCAAAAACTATAATCGGACAGTCGATGGGAGGGTTGCTCTGTACGGAAATACTGTTAGACAAACCCAATTTATTCGATGATTACATTATAGTCAGCCCTTCGCTATGGTGGGATCAGCAAAGCCTGGTGAACCGTGCAGCCGATATTTTAAAGGCCAACGGGAAGTTGAGAAAAAGAATTTTCATTTCCCTGGGGAAGGAACACCCGGTTATGCACGAAGTTGCGGATAAGCTGGTGGATGCCATCCGAAGCTCCGGCAATGCGCAACTTGAATTATTCTACGAGCCCCTCCTGGAGGAAAACCATGCAACCATTCTGCACCGTGCTGTTTACCTTGCATTCGAGAAATTGAATGCCGGAAATGAATGAAACGAATTAGCCGGCCAATTTTGTCTCCTGTTCATCAAAGAATAAAGGACTCCTAAATTGGCCGGTTAATCGACTTTCTTCGAATCTTCGATTTCGATCAAATCGAACTATTCCTGATTATCTGTTACTTCTTCACCACCTTCGCCCCATACTGCACCCCTCCATCCATCAGCTGAATGAAGTACAATCCGGCAGGCAGTTCCTCCATGTCCAGCTGAATGTGGGAATCCCCCCGGCGAACGCGGTATTCCTGTACAGACTGGGCCGTAGCGTCATACACTTTTAGCGCCAATGCTTCCTGCTGAAGCTCCGGCAGGCGCACTTCCAGCAGAGCGGATACCGGATTGGGCAGTACGGCCAACTCATTGCTGCCCGCCACAAAATCATCCGTACCCACCACCATCAAGGCTATTTCCACCCGCTCGCTGACGCACTCAAAACTTGGTTTCTGTATCTTCCAGTTGAAAAAATAGTAATAGCGGTCTTCGCCCAGGTTGGAGGTTTTGATCTCAACGACATCCTCTACTGTATAGGGGTAGTTCACATTCTGGTCGGAGCGCCGCAAGCGCGCGCTCTCGAAGCCAAACTGGCTCAGGTTGAAGCCAGTATTGGTGGTCAAAGAAAGGTTTGTGCCCGGCTCAATATCGAAATTCAGCGTCAGCACCTGAAGGCCAGAGGCGATGTCTACCTGCCGGCTGAGCAATACATTGCCCTCCGCATCCTGGAGTTCAATAACGCGGGGCCCTTCGGTGTCGGTGTACACCAACACCTCCTGCAAAGTGAAGGGGCTGAGGCAATCAAAAATGACCGCCCCGTTGTATTGGTTGCCGCTGTAAGCCCCTCCCTGATGGGAAGGCATGCCTGTGAGGAACTGGTCCCCCGGATAGAGGGTGACATTTTCCGCATAAAAAGCGGTATCGGAATCAACCGGAGTGGCCAGCAGGCTACCGGCAGCGATAGGGTCGGTAGCATCCTGGCTATCGTACCACAGAATATTGGTGCCGAGAACGGAGATTTCCGCCTGCCCATTCACAAAAGCCGCCGATTCCACTTCCGGCGCCGGAGATTCCAGAACGGTAACGCTTATCGGCTGAGAAGTAAATTCCTGGCACAGGCCCGGAGTGGTGACGGTATAGTCTCCGCTTTCCGTCACTTCTGTAAAGAGTGTGGCGTCACCGTTCGACCAGGAATAGCTTTCTGCTTCCGAGGCCACCAGGACGACCGAACCGCCCCGGCAAAAGCGGGTATCTCCTTCGGCCGAAATAGAAGGCGTGGCGTCCGGATTGAGGGTAATGATCACACTAGGCGATACCCCAAAGCAGTCGGATCCATTGTAAACCGTCACGTTATAGCTGCCGGCCTCGGCGGCCAGGATCGATTGCGTAGTGTCGCCGGTGCTCCAGAGGTAGGTAAACCCTTCCGGAGCAAATAGCGGGAGGGTTTCCCCTTCGCACATCACAGTACTGCCCTCATAATCTATGTAGGCGGCCGGTGAAATACAGCTGTTTTCAATAACGGTAACGAACTGGTTCGCAGTCAGGTTTTGTACTGTATCAATATGGCCGCTGGGCCAGCGGATGACCAACGAATCCACCATTTCGTATTCGCCCAGGCCAAAGTGCTGGGTCATGGAATTCATGATCCCGTAACTCTCTCCGGCGCGTACTTCCCGCACCTGAAGGCCCCAGGGGCCATAGGCCTCGATACGGGCGCCAATGCCGTTGCGGTTGCTTTCTATTCCTACCAGGCTTACGGCTATAAAATTATGCCCGCTGCCCGCATCATTCAGCCAGATCACATCATCGATGTTGCTGGGCGTGGTGTACACCTGCGCATACCCGCCATAGATATCGAGGAAGCCGTCGTGGTTGAGGTCGCCAATGGCGAAGGATTCCATATTGTTGTTGTTGAAAACGCCCTGCACTTCCGTAAATGTTTTATCACCGTTGTTGAGGAACAGGTGTTGCCGGGTGCCGGCAACGAGCAGGTCGACAAAGCCGTCGTTGTCAAAATCCCGCATGACCCCCTGAATAGGCAAGCCGGCTATGTTGATGCCGCTACCCTCGGTAATATCCGTAAAATGGCCGGCGCCGTCATTTTCCAGCAGCATGCTCGGCACATCGTGATTGGTGACGAAGCAATCGTAATCGCCGTCATTGTCAATGTCTTGAAAATCGGCCGTCCAGGATTGCGCTCCGATCTTGAGGTTGAACGAATCGGCGGCTTCGATGAAGGTATTGTCGCCAATATTGAGGTAGAGCGCATTGATGCGGCGCGGGTCGGAAGGGTTGTTAACCCCTTGCCGGCACTTGGCGATGTAGAGGTCGATATCGCCGTCATTGTCGAAATCGGTCCAGATGCTGCCGTAGTTACCCGAATTGTCAGAGGCGGGAACGGTGGCCATATCGATCCACTCATCGGCTGTCGTGAAATTGCCGGTAGAGTCATTCGCCCAAATGCGGCTTTCGCCATCATCGTGGCAACCAAAAAAATCGACCCAGCCATCGTTATTGATGTCCACCAGATTGGAGCCCTGAACAAAAAGTCCGGGGCCGGGCAGGGTGCTCATCTCGAAACTGGCGCCGCCTTCCATGGCGCGAACCAGCTTGATATCATCATAGCGGCCGCCGGCCAGCACATCATTGAAGCCGTCGTTATCTACATCCGCCACGCACATGCTCCACTGGCTCTGCCCGGACAGGCTGCCAAAAAAATAGTTTAGGAAGGGGGCCCCACCGGGCCGCTGATATTCTATGTGCAACTCCCGACCCTGAGACAGGCGGACGATATCGTCCAGCCCATCGCCGTTCATATCCACCACGGCAATGGCCACCCCGCTGTGAAAGCTGGGGTTGGACAACAAATCATTGCCATTGGAAAAAGAAAGCTGGCCGTGGGAAGGGGAGGCCAGCATGAGGAAGAAAAAAGCTGATAAAAAGGCGTAAAATTTTGTCATTAGCATAGTTTTGTTTCCCTGACAAATTTGGTGACATAAAGCCAGCCGAAAGCTGGTAAAACGGCGCTTCAAAAAATGCTGCTGGCCCGCTCTTAGTTCCAGCGTTCAACCGATCCACGAAATTCATCAAGAAAGTAGTTTTTACTTGAGCCGATGAAAATACGGCGCGCTATTCAGGCGACAAAAAGTAAATGGAGAAAAAGCAATTTAAAAGGCAAAAGAAGGGGGGCGGGGTTCGGAGTTCGGTATTCGGTATTCGGTATTCGGTAGGTATGCGAACCGCGAACCGCGAACCTGCGAACCGCGGAGCCCGGAATACCCCCCTGCCAACCGCGAACCTGCCAACCGCGAATAGCGAATAGCGAACCTGCCAACCGCGGAGTCCGGAATACCCCCCTGCAAACCGCAAACCCTCCCGGAAGACTAATCCAACTCCTTCAGCAACTGCCCGGCCGGTTGGCTGTAATCCCCTCCTTCGCGCTCGATACTTTCCAATAAAATTCGGGCGTCGCGCTTCCTGTCTTGTTGCAGATAAGCCAGGGCCAGATACCAGGTGGCCGGCTGCAAAAACTGAGCATCCTGCTGGCCGGCGGCTTCCTTCAGGTGGATGGAAGCTTCCAGGGGGCGGCCGAGCTCCAACTGGCAGATGCCTGCGTAAAAATGGTAGGGAGCATTTTGATCCGTGCTGGTGATCAATGCCTGAAAAGCCGGAAGCGCGGCGGCATAATTTCCGGATTGGTACTGGACGGTGGCGGCCTCCAGTTGCTCGCGCCAGGTGGCCTCCCCTTCGGAAGCAGAACGAGTATTCAGATAAAGGGGATAGGGTTCATAATAAGCAGCCACAAGAGCCGACTCACCCGTAGGCCAGAAAAGGTAAGCCAGGCCGGCCAGTGCCAGAAAGGAGATGGCTGCCGCGATAAGGCGCAGGCGGGTGGGCAGTGATCGCACACGGGCCTGAGGTTGCTGAATTTGGCGCTCCTCTCTGATGGAAAGCAGGGCGCCTTCCAAAGCTAAGGCTTTTTGTTCAGAAAGAGCTTGCCCCAACTCGCGGTGCAACTCCAGCTCCCGCGCCAAGTCAGGCTCGGCCTTCATCCGCTCCTCAAAGGCCTCCCGGGCGTTGGCATCAAGTTGCCCTTCCAGATAGGACTCTATTTCTTCATAACGAGCGTAATTATCTTCCATCGCTTAGAAATTCAGCGTATGTTGGTTAAATGATTTATCTGCACGGATCAGGCCGACCAGCTTTTCCTTACAATGATATTTGCGCTTCTTGGCGTAATTTACGCTGGCAAAGCCCATCAGTTGGGCGATCTCCTCCATAGGCACTTTCTGAAAGTAAAGAGACAACACCCTACGGCAACTTTCGCTTAGCTCCCTGAACTTGGCGCGATAGAGACGATAACGCTCCTCTTCTTCCATAACCTCCTGGATGCCTTCCGTTTCCGTGTTCATATATTCCTCTGGTTCAGAAAAGGTTACTCCCCGCCGCTTTCTTTTTTTCAGTTTTTGCAGCCACATCCGGCTGCAGACGGCGTATAGATAGGTGAAGAAAGAAGCCGTTAACCGAAGGCCGTCGCGTTCCGCCTTTTTAAAAATGACCAGAATAGCTTCCTGAAAGACATCGTAGGCATCCTCCTCTGAACCGCTGTTTTGCGTTACATACTTAATGATGCGAGGCAGGTGTTTATCGTATAATAGCCGAAGGGCCTCCCGGTCGCCATCCAGAATGGCATCAAGATATTGTTGTTCGGTTTCGTTGCTCATAGACTTACGCTGCTAGCGAATGGACTCTTTTCTTTCCGCCTAAAATTGGAGAAAAAATCCCTTTTCCCCAAGAGATGGTTACTTTTCCTCGTTTACTGCCATCAACGGAAAAGCATAGCCGGGTGGAAAATTAATAACCCTGATGTGACTATTCAGCAGTTAGCTTTTGGCGGTTGGCGGTTAGCAGGTACATGCCCTTAAGGCCAGCTCCCATTTTTATGGGCATCGGCCGCCAACGGCCAACAGCTAAGCGCCAATTGCGGAATAGTTACACCCTAATTACGCCTGCGCTCGATAATTTCGTATTTTGTTCCTGCTTAATTGCCGAAACCCATAACTCAAACCACAAGATTATGCCCTTCACAAAATCACTTGCCGCCTGTTTGTTAATCATCGGCGCCGCTTCTTTCTTTTTTCAATGCACCCATAACTCCCAAAAAGGAGGCGATGGTATGGTGAACGATAAGAAGCTGAGTATTTACAATGTCCAAATCTCCAAAAACATTGACACCCTTTTACTCAAGAGATTGTTGGGGGCGCCCAGCTGCGATACGGCTACCTGCTATCAGCTCATTGAAGAAAGAGGGCAGGATAAACTGGCCTGCAGCCTGAACAATTGCAGTGAAGATACGGAAAACATTACCACATTGACCAGTATCATTACCATGGAAAACGGGGATACGATAACGCCCGTGCCCCCAACCCATCTCAACCCGATTACCGTAGGCGGCCAGGGAAATGCCACCTTCACTTTACCAGGCTCCATCAACACCGATAGTATTTCCTCCATTCAAATCACCATTAGCTGGAATGAAGGAATCCGGCCGGGGGGCAGCTATACGCTTACGCTTACAGAGCCATGCAGCGAATAAAAAACGACAACCATTAATGCTTAAGATTATCCGGCCGCGTAAAGGCCGCATCCTATTGTTCTTCTTACTGGCCCTGCTGGCCTGCTGCGGGCAGCTGGTTTTTGCTCAGTTGGAACAAGGCCCGGACCTGGAAGGCAACCAGGGAAAACAGTGGGTAAAACAAGCGGACTCCCTCTACCGCCAAGAGCAATACAGCCAGGCCATCCTCCTGCTGGAGCGGGCGCTTTCGTGGTTTAAAATGCACCGGGAATGGAGCGCTTATACCCACTGCCTGAGCCAAATCGCATCTAACTATTATTTCAACGATCAAACCGAAGCGGCGCTGCGGTACAACGCCAGGGCCATTTTCAACGGCCGGAAACACCTTTCCGGGCAGGACACTTTGCTGGGCTACGCCTTTTTCCGAAGGGGAGAGATTTTGCTGCAAGGTGGCTTACTGGACAGCTCCATTTACTATTATCAGCAGGCGGAACCTATATTCAGGCAGGCCCAAAAAGGGGAAGACCTCACTTTTTGCTACATTGGCCAGGCCGTCGGCTATTACTATTCCTCCGCTTATGATAGCCTGGAAGTTTCCCTGGGCCGTGCGCTGGCGGCCGCCAGAAGTTTTCAATTGGAAGACAAAACCAGCTTTCCCATTATTTTCCAGTTGTACGGAGTACTGTACGACGCGCTCGGCGATTATGACAAAGCCCTGGATATTTCCCACCAGGCCGTAGTTGCCTTTCTCAGCTACCCTGTCCTGAATAATCAGGATTCCACTTTTTTAAGTGGCGTTTACAATAATATTGGGGGTTTCTACTATTCCAAGGGCGATTACGGCCAGGCCGTTGAATACTATCAAAAGGCCATACGGATGAAAGAGTTGAGCGGCGACAACGCCCTTAGCAAGTTCATTACCTACAACAACCTCGCGCTGGCCTTTGCCCTGCAGGGGGATCAGGAAGCCGCCATCCGAATGCTGGAAGCCAGCAAAAAATTGCTGGAGGATGCGGCCGGGCCGGAGGTAGCCCAACGGCTCGTCCAAAACTACAACGCCATCGCCCGCAACTACCTGCTGGATAAGGAGCCGGAACAGGCACTACCCTACCTGCGGCAGGCGCTCAGCTTGTCGGAACCGGGCCGGCCTGAACACTATGTGGCCTTGCGCAATTTTGGACAGGCGTACCTGCAACAGGGCCAATACGGCAAAGCACTGGATAGGATGCAGCAATCGCTGGCCGAATTCCAAAACACTTTTGGAGCCGGGCACCCCGGCATGTCTGAAAGACGGCGGATGGTAGGCGAAGTCCTCTGGAAGAGCGGCAGGTACACCGAAGCACTGGAACAGGCGCAGCAGGCCCTGGCGATACTAAGCCCCGGGCTCCCCACCGGAAGCCCTTTCCCTAACCCGCCGCTGAAAGGCGCCGGCAACCGGCTGGAAATGCTGAGGGCGCTGGAGCTAAAAGCCGCCGTTCTTTACGAATACTACGGCCACCAATCCGAGGATTCCCAAAGCTTGTTGTTGGCCATGGACACCTACCGGCTGCTGGGCGAACTGACCGATAACCTAAGACGGGAATTCCTCGCCCTGAACTCCAAACAACAACTCAGCCAGAACACCAAAAAGATTTACGAAAACGCCATCGCTACCGCCCTCAGGCTGTACGAACTGAAAGGGGAAGAACAATATCTGGAACAAGCCTTTCAATTTGCAGAGCGCAACAAGGCCATCCTTATGCAGGAGCGCCTGCAGGATTCGGAAGCCAAGTTGTTCACCGCTATTCCGGATAGCCTTCGAGTACAGGAAAACCGCCTGAAGCGCGACTTGGCTTTCTACCAAAAACAAATCTTTGAAGAACAACGCCAGGAAGAACCCGATAGCCTGAAGATGGCTCTTTGGCAAAACAAAGCGTTCGACCTGAGCCGAAGCCTGGAAGAACTGATCAGCACGCTGGAACAGGCGTACCCCGACTACTTCAACCTGAAGTATCAACTCCCGGCTATCCGGCTGGCGGATATTCAGGAGAAGTTGCTGACTGAGGAGGGCTTACTGATTGAGTTTTTTGTGGGAGACAGTGCACTGTTTGTCTTCTGCATCAGTACCCAGGGCATTCAGGTGAGGGAACTCAACAAGCCGGAAGGCTTCCAGGAAGCGGTTCTTCAATTTCGCAGCCAGCTGGCCCATCCTCCCGCCGGAACAGCCCTGGAAGCTTACCGTGCCTATTGCCAACCGGCCCATGAATTTTATCAGCTCCTCCTGGCGCCCGTCCTGGAATCCCACCCCGATGCCAGGCAGCTTACCCTTGTTGCCGATGATGTGCTCAACTTCATCCCGTTCGAGACTCTGCTGGCCAGCGAGGCCGCCGATCAGGCGCCCAATTACAACCAGCTCGACTTTTTGCTGAACCGGTTCCAGATTCATTACAGCCCCTCCGCCGGCCTGCTGCTCAATCAAAAGAAAGGTAGCTCCCAACTGGGCGGGCATGTCCGGTGCCTGGCCTTTGCGCCTTCCTACCAGAATAACAGGGAGGTGGCTCAGGCCGGCAAGATGGGGCAACTTCGGTCAGGCCCGGGAGCCCTTCCCGGCGCCCAGCAAGAAGTACAGGCCCTGGCGAAATACTTTGATGGAGACTTCTTCTTCGGGCCTGCCGCCACCGAGTTTTCCTTCAAGGATAAAGCACCGGATTACGGGCTTATCCATCTGGCGATGCACGGCACTGCCGACAATGAGAACCCGCTTTATTCCAAGCTTATTTTTGGTGAAACCCCCGATACACTGGAAGACAACCTCCTGCACACCTACGAATTGTACAACCTGCATCTCAATGCGCGCATGGCCGTGCTCAGCGCCTGCGAAACGGGCTATGGCAAGTTCATTCAGGGAGAAGGTGTGCTCAGCCTGGCCAGTGGTTTCCTACACACCGGCTGCCCCAGCGTCACCATGAGCCTTTGGGAAGCCCAGGATGCCGCCACGGCCAGCATTATGGCGTATTACTACGAAAACTTAGCCCTGGGAAAGCCCAAAGATATCGCTCTGCAAAACGCTAAGCTGAAGTACCTCGAAGCGCCGGCCAGCCAGAAACACCCCTTCTACTGGGCCGCCTTCGTCAATATCGGGGACAACAGCCCACTGATCCGCCCCTCTTTCTGGAGCAGCTGGTGGGCCCGGGGGCTGGCGCTGGGACTGGGGCTGGGCATTTTGATACTGGTATTCATGAAAATGGGCGGCAACGGAAAGCCCTGACAGGTTACCCATCGCGCCCGTTCAGCGCTTGTTTGGAGGCTGCTGTTCCACTCCATTTATTCAACCCGCCTCCTTCCGTCCAGGCCTTTTATTTACTACTTTACTTGTATTTAACAAAAAGCCCTCTTTAATTGGCCCTAATTTAGAACCGGGGGCATTTTTCTCCGTTAAAAAGTATGGCGTGCCTATCATGGCCTATATATTTGTTATTCACAATTTAATGTAAAGTGAAACGAGATGAGTGATTTTTCATTTATAGCAAACGCACATCCGTCATACATCGAGTCGATGTATGAAAAATACCAGCAGGACCCTGGCCTGGTGGAAGAAAGCTGGCGAGCTTTTTTTAAGGGCTTCGACTTTGCCCACAGCACCAATGGCCACGGTGAAACGGGCGTAAGCGCTACCCCTCCCGCAACGGCCAACCTGGAAAGGGAATTTAAGGCCCTTGCGCTGATCAAGGCATTCCGCAACCGTGGCCATTTACTTTCCACCACTAACCCGATCCGGCAACGACGGGACCGGCGCCCCCACCTCAACCTGGATGACTTTGGCCTCAGCGAAGCAGATATGAACGCTGTCTGCGCCGCCGGCAAAGAAGTGGGCCTCGAAAATGCTACGCTGCAAGAGATCATCAACCAGATGAAGAAGGTGTACTGTGGCAGTATTGGCATTGAATATCACCACATTCAGGACCGGGAGAAACGCCGCTGGATACGCGATAAGATCGAATCCTCCGACCCGGATGGCGGCTATGGGCTGAGCAACGGCCAGAAGCGCCGGATACTGGAAAAACTGAACGGCGCCGTCGTATTCGAAAAATTCCTGCACACCAAGTACATCGGCCAGAAGCGCTTCTCACTGGAAGGCGGAGAGACAGCCATTGTCGCTATCGACGGCATTATCAACAAAGGAGCCGAAGATAAAGTGGAAGAAGTGATCATCGGCATGGCGCACCGCGGGCGCCTCAACGTGCTGGCCAATGTCATGGGTAAAACCTATGAGCAAATCTTTAACGAATTTGAAGGCACCGCCATACCCGACCTCAGCTTTGGCGACGGCGATGTGAAGTACCACCTCGGTTTCTCTTCTCAGGTCGAAACACCTTCCGGTAAAACGGTACACTTGAAGCTTACCCCCAACCCTTCTCACCTGGAAGCGGTCAATACCGTCGTCGAGGGCTTTGCCCGGGCCAAAGCGGATATCTTGTACGACAGCGATTACGACCGCATCCTGCCGATCCTGATCCACGGCGATGCAGCGCTGGCCGGCCAGGGAATCGCTTACGAAACGGTGCAAATGAGCCAGCTGGAAGGGTACTATACCGGAGGGACCATACACTTTGTGATCAATAACCAGATCGGTTTCACCACGGATTTTGACGACGCCCGCTCGTCCACCTACAGTACCGGCGTGGCCAATGTGGTGCAGGCCCCGGTCTTCCACGTCAATGGCGACGATCCGGAAGCCGTACTCTGGGCGTCGGAGTTTGCGGTAGAGTACCGCCAGAAGTTCAACAACGACGTCTTTATCGACATGGTTTGTTACCGCCGGCATGGCCACAACGAAGGCGACGACCCTCAGTTCACCCAGCCGGAAATGTACAAGATTATTAAGAACCACCTCAACCCCCGGGAGATTTATAACAAAAAGCTGATCGATCGCGGCGAAGTCGATAAAGAGTTGGCAGAAGAGATGGAAGAATCCTTCTGGAATACCCTGCAACACCGCCTCGATGAGGTCCGGGAGCACCCCCTGCCCTATGAATACCAGGAGCCGGAACAGGCATGGCGGGCGCTGAACAAAGCCACCGGCCCGGAAGATTTCGAAGTGTCACCCGAAACCGGCATCGAACGGGCGCGCATCGACCAGCTCATCAAGCACCTGATGTCCATTCCGAAAGGTTTCCAGCCGCTGAGCAAGATCAACCGCTTGCTGAAAGGTAAAGAGAAACAACTGGAAGATAATAACCTGGACTGGGCCATGAGCGAATTGATGGCCTATGGCAGTATTCTCATGGAAGGCAGCAATGTGCGAATGAGCGGCCAGGACGTACGCCGGGGCACTTTCTCTCACCGCCACGCCGTCCTCCGTGATGCCAAAACTTATGAGCCTTACAACCGCATCAACCACATTCAGGAAAACCAGGGCCAGTTCCTCATTTACAACTCCTTGCTCTCCGAATTTGGCGTGCTGGGTTTTGAATATGGTTATTCCCTGGCCTCTCCCGACACGCTGGTGATCTGGGAAGCTCAATTCGGAGATTTTTACAACGGCGCTCAAACTATGGTCGACCAGTTTATCACAGCCGGTGAGTCTAAGTGGCGGCGGATGAGCGGGTTGGTCATGCTGTTGCCCCATGGTTACGAAGGGCAGGGCCCGGAGCACTCGAGTGCAAGGCTGGAACGCTTCCTGCAGTCCTGCGCCGAATTCAATATGACGGTCGCCAATATTACTACGCCAGCCAACTTTTTCCACCTGATGCGCCGCCAGCTGGCACGGCCCTTCCGCAAGCCTCTGGTTGTAATGTCCCCCAAATCGTTGTTGAGACACCCCGAATGCATTTCCAATATCTCCGACTTTGAGCCCGGCACCCGCTTCCAGGAGGTCTATGATGATCCAGGTGTTGGGCCGAAGAGCGGCAAGAAAATCGAACGACTGCTGTTGTGTACGGGCAAGATTTACTACGACTTGCTGGAGAAAAAGCGCAACGACAAACGCGATGATGTAGCCATCGTCAGGGTGGAACAGCTCTATCCGCTGCCGGCCAAACAGCTACAGGCGGCCTTTGAACGCTACCCCAACGCCAAAGCGGTCTGGGTCCAGGAGGAACCTTCCAATATGGGCGCATGGCAATACATGCATTCTATTTTTGTGAATAAGGAAATCGGGCTGGACGTCGACCTCCACCTCGTGGCGCGCAAGTCGAGCGCCTCTACGGCTACCGGCTTCAAGAAAGTTCACGATCAACAGCAGGAAAGGATCGTAAGGGAGGCTTTCGGCGAAGAGTAGGCGAGGTTGTTACCCTACAGGGGTTGTGCAAAAGGATAGGACACTGATTCTTTAGGATAAATTAGAATTCTTCAGGATCGTAAGCCACTGAATAAATGACCTTAATGAACCCTAATAAATCTTAATAAATCAGTGTGCTATCCTCGGAGAGGCTTTTTACACAACCCCTCCGAGTTGTTTAAAATTGAAAATTAAATATCTGTCCGACTACTTACTCAATGCTGATGCCCACCCGCACCGTGCACATGGCCGTGTTCCAGTTCAGAAGCAGTAGCTTCCCGAATGGACTCAATATTGCCGGTAAAATAAAGGTCGACACCGGCCATGGGGTGGTTGAAATCCATCAGTACCTCGTCTTCTCTGACTTCCATCACTGTGCCCAGCAGTTGATTGCCCTCCCCGTCTCTCATCGGAATGACCTTATCCACTTCAAGCAGGTCAGAGGCTAGTTCACCATCCACCACAAAACTATCCTTAGGAATGGTAACGATGGCCTGGGAGTCGTGCTCTCCGTAAGCGTCACTGCTCTGAATGCCAAAGGAGAACGTATCACCCTCTTTTTTCCCCGCCAGCTGCCGCTCAAACTCGGGGATCATCTGTCCAATACCATAGAGGAAAACCAAAGGGTCTTTGCCATGAGTTTCCTCAATGAGGTTTCCTTCGGCGCTTCCCTCTTGTAGCTTGTAGTGTAGGGTAACTACTTTGTTCTTATCAATAACCATAAAAGCTGTTTATGTTGAAACTGCAAGGTAGGGAATAATATTATAGCCTCGAAATCTGCCTTCGATTCTGTTACTTCCCGGCCGATAACCGTCTAAACCTAAATGATTTCTGATCAATAAAGAAAGCAGGAATCAGGCGTACGTTTCATCAGCGTAGGTAGCCTGGAATGGCAATTTATCTCAAAAAGGGGTTTGTATGCAAAAAGATATCATCTCCTATCATCTAATGACACTTCACCGGCAAATAAAGCCATTGGGCCAATGTGGCGATTTGCAGGAAGCCGTTCGGGCTTATGAACAGTGCCTGGCCTCTTTCCCGCAGGCCGGCAGAGCAGGTTCTGCAGACTTGCCGGAGCTATTGGAGGAACTGGCACAACTGCACCACGCCCGAGGGGACTCGGCAGCTGCATTATCGGCCCTGGAGCAGGCCATCAGCCACTATCACCGCCTCGGGCGGCCCTACCAGCTGAGGTTGGCCGAGGCATTGCAACAACAGGGCGCACTGCACCAAACCGCAGGAAATAAACCGGCGGCGCTGGGGCGATACGAAGAGAGTTTATCTATCCTGCGGCAGCGCGCGCCTTCCGAGGCCGCTTTGCTGACAATCCAGGCGCTAAAGCACATGGGCTGCCTCCACTACGAAATGCAGCACTTCCCGGAAGCCATCCAATGTTTGGAAGAAACCCTCCACCTCACCGAAATATACCTGCCTCAACAAACGGCCCCCGTAAAACTGGAAACAGCGGCAGTGGCCACCCTGGCCGCAGCCATCCGGATGAGCTTACCCACCAATACGGTCACAACCACGCGCAGCACCACTCAATTCATCACCCTGGCGGAGCAATACCTGGATGGACTCGATGGAGGGGACCACCTCGTGGACAAACGCAGAGAGGAGCTGAAATATGTGAAAAGGGTGTTGGAGGGGTTGTTGTAGGTAAGTGGTCAAGCATATTTAGATTGTATTAAACCTGGGCTCAAGTCGGAGCGCAATAGGACACGAGCGGAGCGACTGATGCCTGCCTGCCCGCGAGGCGGCCGAGCAGGCAGGGAATGAAATGGAATAAATTGCGCCCCGACAACGCTGTCTCGGGCGCCAATTTCCTATTGGCGTGCGAGTTATAAAATAAATATGCTTGACTACTTATATTGTTGTATAGCTAAACGCTACTGGCCCAACCTATCGCTCGGGGTAGCGGTAAATGTCCCCAGCAAACTACTGCCAAAGGGTACTGCCGCACTTCTTCGAAGCCGGCCAGAGCCGTTTCATAAATTATATCAAAACGCCGGTGGCAGTAGAGGCAGTCCTGCCAGAGGTTGGCGTAAGGTTCGCCCTGCCGAAAGCCGGAGCCCCACCGCCGCTTCTCCAGGGGACAGCCCGGAACGATGTAGCCGTGATACCCCTTAAAGTAACGGTGCTTCACGGGCCGTTCGGCCGATTGCTTCCGCAGCTTATATTCTATCCGCTGCTGTTTGTCATTGAAGAGCCAGCGCTTTTGCTTCAGCCCATGTATCAGTACCTGTTCAAAATCGGCCGCCCTAAACTGCCCGAAATCTTGGATCAACTGCCGGTAAATGGCGAGCGCGTCCACCTCGATGGCTGAAAGGCCCTGCTTTTTCAACTGCCGGATTTTTGCCTTTCCGGAGCTGTGAGAAACAGTAATTTCCACCAGTAACCGCTTCTTCTGCCCCGCTTCCAGAATGATATCCGGCACGACGCTGCCCAGATGCTGCTCCAGGCGCACCCGCTCGAAGCGCAGCAATTGGGCATCGAAAATAGGCGATGTTTGCCGGTGCAGGAAAACGGCAGGCACAGCCACCCGGCGCACGCGTTCGAAGATTTCTTTTGCTTTAAGGTGCAGGCTGGTTTCCAGGGCATCCGGACAGGCGCTGCCCCGATAGTGAGCGAAGTGATGCGCCTGCCGGGCGCCCTTCTTAGCCACCAGTTGTGCGCCACAAGCCGGGCAGCGGCAATCGCAGGCCAGGCCCCGGGGCACCTCTTCTATGCTGAAAAGCTGGTGTCCGCGCAGGCCAAAGGGAATGTGGGTGGGAGCGCCGGGGGTTGAGTGGTTGGGTAGGGGTGAGGGTGTCCGCCGGTTCATTGGGTTGGAGGTGAAAGTTCTAAAAAAAAAAATCTTTGTGGGCCCGAAAAAGCAAATATAAAAATTATTTGTTTCAAACAAAATAGTTATTTTAAAGAATTTAATACCCTTATTATATTTGAGGGGTGGGCATAAAAGGAGGCCCTCAGAATTATTCATTCGCCAACAAAAACCAAACAATACATGGCTCTACCCACCACCACCACCCGCCGCCAGTTTATCCAGACCCTCTCTCTGGGCGCCGGCGCGCTGATCTTACCCAGTTTTCTCTCCCGCTCCCGAAAGGATAAGCTGGGCATTGCCCTCGTGGGGCTGGGTTACTACAGCACCGACCTGCTGGCCCCCGCGCTGCAGCAAACCCGGCACTGTTATCTTGCCGGCATCGTGACGGGCTCTCCCTGGAAGATTCCGGTATGGCAAAAGCAATACGGCATCCCCAGCCAGAACGTTTACAACTATCAAAATTTCGACGCCATCGCCGATAACCCGGATATCGACATCGTCTATGTAGTGCTGCCCACCTCCATGCATTCAGAATACTGCGTACGCGCCGCCAATGCCGGCAAGCACGTCTTCTGCGAAAAGCCCATGGCGCGGACGGCGGCCGAATGCGAAGCAGCGATTAAAGCCTGCCGCGACAACAAGGTATCGCTGGCCCTGGGCTACCGCATGCAGCATGAACCCAACACGCAGGAAGTTATACGCATTGGACGGGAAAGGGTGTTCGGAAAACCAACTCTGGTGAAGGCCTCTGCCGGCTACTACGACGGCAGGCATGATCATTGGAAGCAAAAGAAAGAAATGGGCGGAGGCGCAATGTACGATATGGGTGTCTACCCTCTGAACGCCGCCCGATACTGCGTCGGCGAGGAACCCCTTGCCGTAACCAGGGCCAGCCACTCCACCCAACGCCCGGAAATCTACACCGAAGTAGACGAAACCACCCACTTCGAACTGGAGTTCCCCGGCGGCGCCCGCGCCGAATGCGCCACCAGCCTGGGTATGAGCATGAACGATCTGCACGTCACCTATACCGGCGGCTGGGTTCGGCTCTCCCCCTTCCAGTCGTACAGCGGCATTCGTGGGGAAGCCAGTGACGGCCGCCGCTTCGACGCCCGCATTCCCAACCAGCAAGCCAAACAGATGGATGATGACGCGCTGGCAATCATGGAAAGCAGGCCCCTGCTGGCGCCGGGAGAGGAAGGGCTGCGGGATATTCGCATAGTGGAAGCAATTTATGAAGCGGCAAGAACGGGAGCACGAGTAGTTATAGATTGATGTATACCCTGGCTTCAATAAAACCCTTATCTTGTGCGCTCACAAATGAACTCAATATGAAAAAAGTATTTTTTTATCTGATGCTGCTGGCCCTCGGCAGCACGACGCTCTCCGCTCAGAAAACCTTTTATGGCACGGTGGAGTACAAATACGAAATGAAAGGCGAAGGCGCTGAAATGATGGCGGCTTTCATGCCGGAGAAGATGGTCGTCAAGTACGGCGAAAAAAGCATGATGACCTTCATGGAAGGGGGTATGATGGGCAACATGATGGGCAAGATCATCGTCAATGGTGAAAGCGGAGAGAACTTCGTCATCAAAGACGGCGAGCAGGCCGTCTATATGATCGAAACGGAAGATATGGAAGAGCAGGCAGCCGCCCAGGAAAAGCCCAAAGTGGAAAAGCTGAATGAAAAGAAAGACATCCTGGAGTATGCTTGCCAACGCTACAAGGTAACCACAATGCAGGAAGGTGAAGAAATGGTGCAATACATCTGGGTGACGGATAAGCTGAAGGCGCCGGAAATCAAAGCCCCGGGCGCCAACCAGATGGGCGGCATGGTTGCCACCTCGGATATTCCCGGCTTTCCTATGGAAGTGGAGGTCGCCGTCCCGGAAACCGGCATGACCCTGCTGCTGTCCGTCGTCAAACTCGACAAAACCAAAGTGGCCGCCAGCGAATTTGACCGCCCGAAGGACTATGAGGTGAAGGACTTCGCCGAGATGATGCAGATGGGAAAAGAGTAAGAGTGTGTTCAACCGGCCTTTTTCCTGTTTTTTACTTTCACCAAATCTAAACCAATTCCCCTCATGATACGTACTATTCGACGTTCAACGCTTGCAATTGTATTTACCCTGATCATAATGAACAAGACCGAAGCACAATTCATTTTCCCCAAAACCGATCAGCATCCTGTAGTGGATACTTTGCACGGCTACTATTTGACGGACCCCTACCGCTGGCTGGAGGATAAGGACAACCTCAAAGTACAAAAGTGGAGCCGTGCCCAGCATGAAGCTACCCTCGACTATGTAAATGGTTCTTATCCTGATGTGCCTGGCCTGCGCGACGAAATCCAGGCCTATATTGACCGCGACATCATCAGCCCCATGCAGTTGGTCGCCGACCGGCAATTTTATACCATTAGCAAAAAAGGGGACAAGCAGCCCAAACTCTACACCCAGCTCGATGGGAAGGACATCCTGTTGTTCGACCCGGAAAAGCTGGACCCCTCCGGCAAAACGTCTATGACGGGAAGGGATTTCACCCAAAAGGCGGAACGGGTTGCGGTAGGCGTGCAGTCTAAAGGCGCGGAGATCAGTACTTATTATATTGTAGATACGAAAACGGGAGATGTGTTGGGAGACCCCATCGAGGGGCTGCGCAATTTCTCCTGGGCCAAGGATGAACAGCATGCCTACCTGTGGGTGCGCACCCAGGAGATGATCGACCAGCAAAAACCCGTTGAGGTCCGCCTGCACAAGATCGGCCGCCCGCGCAGCGAGGATGTTACCCTGCTCGTGCCCACCGACTCCAAAAACATTGCCTCGGTTTTTGATACGCGCTATAGCGACCTCACCTTCTTCAGCGAAGGCGATTTCTACGCTACCCACTCCCTTCGGGTGAAGCAGATCGGCTCCGATTCACAACCCGTAGAAATCTACGCCAACCAGAAGTACCGCGCTAACCCCAACGCCATCGATGATAAAATTTACTTCTACACCAATCACGAAGCGCCCAATTTCAAACTGATGGTAGCGGAGAAGAGCCAGCCCGGTTTTGAAAACTGGAAAGTGCTCATTCCCGAAAAGAAAGATATCATTCTGGAAAGTTATACCGTAACCGACAAATACCTTATTACTCAGGAAAAAAAGGATGTGCTCAGCCGCCTGCGCCTGTATGGCCTCAAGGGTGAATTTATCAAAGAGATCGAAGCGCCGGAGGTAGGTAACATCTCATGGGTGAGTTACAACCGCGATGTGGATGCTGTTTTCGTAGGCCTGAGCACCTTTACCAGCCCCTCTAAGATTTTCCGCCTCGCCCCTGGCCAATTGGCGGACAAAACACTGGAATGGAAGCTTTTCTACGAGCAGGAAGTGCCGGTCAACACCGAAAATATTGAAGCGCGCATCGAATTTTTCGAATCCAAAGACGGCGCCCGGGTGCCCATCTTCATCGTTCATAAAAAAGGGGTGGAACTGAACGGGCAAAACCCCACCCTGCTCTATGGTTATGGCGGTTTCAATATCGGGATTTCCCCCTCTTTTGTCGGCCTGCGCGCCATGTTCATCAACCGGGGTGGCGTATTTGCTCAGGTAGGGCTGAGAGGAGGCGACGAATTTGGCGAACAATGGCATGAAGACGGCATGTTGCAAAAAAAGCAAAACACCTTCGATGATTTCATCGCCGCCGCCGAGTATATGATCCGCGAGGGTTACACCAATACCGATAAACTGGCCATGGAGGGCGGCAGCAACGGCGGTTTGTTGGTAGGCGCCGTGCTGACCCAGCGGCCCGACCTCTTTAAAGCCGCCACCTGCGCCGTACCGCTTCTGGATATGATCCGCTACCACAAGTTTCTCATCGCCCGGTACTGGATACCGGAGTACGGCGATCCCGATAAAAAGGAGGACTTTCAAAACATCTTGCAGTATTCGCCCTACCACAACATCCGCATGGGCGTCAACCACCCTACTACCCTGATCATTGCCGGGGAGAATGACTCCCGGGTGGACCCCCTGCACGCCAAAAAATTTGCCGCCGCCTTGCAAAACAATCCCGGGCAGGTAGACCCCATTCTGCTGTACATCAACTACGACAGCGGCCACGGCTCCGGCCAGTCGACCGAGCAGTTGATCGATTTCTATGAGTTCCGGACGCGGTTTCTGCTGTACCAGTTGGGCATGGTGGGTGAGATGGAGCGGTAGGGATGGAGTTGTTATGGGTTGTTGGTTGTCTGTTGTTTGTTCTCCTACCAACAGAAGGTAGCGAAGCTATACCCAACAATACTCATCGATAGTAATCCGCCATTTCCATCATCACGCCGTTCACCAGGTCGTACCACTTATAATGACGGTCATTGGTGGCCAGCGCGATGGTTACATCGTATTCCGGCAGATACATGAGGATGGCGCGGTAGCCCATCAGGGCGCCGGTGTGGCCCATGTGCAGGATGCCGTTGTCATCCCACAGGCGCATGCCCAGTCCGTAGTGGTCGCCGCCGACCGAATTTCCGATATCTTTGACCATCTCCTGGAGGGAGGTGTCACTCACCAGTTTGCCGGTGTAGAGCGCATGCCCAAAGCGCGCCATGTCGCTGGGGGTGGACACGATGGCGCCCGCAGCGCCTACTGCCGATTGGTGGTATTCGTAAGCGCGGGCATTCTCGGCAAGGCTGTCAATATGGTGTTGGCGGGTGCTGAAGGTATCGTAGAGGGTCTGTTTCAGGCCCAGCGGTTCAAAAATATATTCTTTGTAAGCTTCTCCCAGCGGCTTATCCAACACTTTTTCGATGAGCTCTCCCAGCAGGTAGAAGCCGGTATTGGAGTAAGCATACCCCTGGCCCGGCTTGAAACGCGCCCGGCGGCGGGAAGCAAAGTAATGTATATCGCTTGGCTTCCAGGTTCGGTGCTCCCAGTTGCCTCGGTAAAAAGAGGGATGGTTGAGATGATCGATGACCCCGGCGGTATGGCTGAGCAACTGCCGGATGGTCACCTCTTGGCCGAAAGGCAGGTTATCGACCGGAAGGTAATCGTACAGTTTATCATCGAGCTGTAGCCGGCCTTCCTCTACCAGGCGGAGGATCAGGGCGGAAGTAAAAAGCTTGGAAACACTAGCTATCCGGTAACGGTGGTTGGGGTTTACGGGTTCGTCATTCCAGGGGTTACTTCGTCCAACGGTTGATGTATACAGAGATCCATCGGGGGTAATGATGGCTGCCGAAGCCCCCAGAAGGCTGCTGGTTTCCTCTTTGTAAAGGCTGGAAAAAGCTTCGCCCAGGTGTTGCTTAACCGAATGGCCGTAGGCTACCTCCAGGCTGATCATCTTGGTACGCACCACCCGGCCATCATCTGCTTTAATAGTGATCACGTATTCCCCTTTGTCCAGACGCTTGGGGTTGCCGTATAATTGCAAAAGATAAGGGTCGAAAGTGAGCCAAGCCGGAAGGTTGTGCGCAGTGACGCTCAAAACATCATGATCAATATCTTCTACTTCGATATCCAGTTCGAAAGGCGTCTCCGTAAAGGCCTGAATATAGTTGCCCATCGGCTCCACGAAGATCGGAGGCGTATTAAAGGGGTCTGCGATCGCAACGATCAGGCAGGACAAGGTCAGAATAAAGGCTGCTAATGGCCAACGGATGTGTTTCATGTGTGCCGCCAGGGTTTTACAATTGGGTTACAAACAAAAGCCGTAGTAATAAATCCCGAAATGATTCCAAGACATATATACGAAATTATTAACGCACTTTCCGCTATTTAGTTACAGAAAAGTATCGGCCTCCGTCCTAACTTTAACATATTGAATGGTTCATTCAGTAAAACTGCACCATATCCACCAGCAGCCCGTTCACCAGGTCGTACCATCGACTGTGCGGGTCATTGGTGGCCAGGGCGATACAAATGCCCTTGGCCGGCACATACATGAGGATGGTGCGATAATCCATCAGGGCGCCAGTATGGCCGTGGTGGATGATGCCGTAATCGTCCCACAGGCGGGTGCCCAGCCCGTAGTGGTCGCCACCAACGGCAAATCCATAATCCGTAGTCATCTGCTGCAAAGAAGCAGGGCTGAGAAATTGGCCTCCGTAGAGCGCCAGGCCAAACTTGGCGACATCGCCCGGAGTGGAAACGATAGCGCCGGCAGCCCCCACCGATGAGAGATGATATTCGTAAGCCCGTTCGTTTTCCGCCAGGCCGGCTATATGAGCGATTCGGTTGCTGAAGTCATCGTACAGGGTTTGCTCCAGGCCCAGGGGTGCGAAAATCCACTGTTCAAAGGCCTCGCTCAAGCCTAAGCCGGTCACCTTTTCGGCCAGCGCCCCCAGTATATAAAATCCGGTATTGGAATAGGCATAGGCTGTCCCTGGCTCGAACAGCGCTCCTTTTTGCAC
The DNA here is from genome assembly GCA_020636095.1 of Lewinellaceae bacterium. Classification (GTDB taxonomy): domain Bacteria; phylum Bacteroidota; class Bacteroidia; order Chitinophagales; family Saprospiraceae; genus JACJXW01. The sequence continues at coordinate 908,617 of JACJYN010000003.1, read as the reverse complement.
CGCATAGTCGAAGATATCCTCGTTCGTCCAGGTGCGGGTCATCCAACTGCCGGTAAAGAAATCGCTGCTGTTGAGGTGGTCCACCAGGCCCGAGGTATGGCTTAGCAACTGGCGGATGGTGATGGCTTCGCCGTATTCCAGCCCATCGATGGGCAGATAGTCGAACAGCTTATCGTCCAGCTCAAAATGGCCCTCCTCGGCCAGGCGCAGGATCAGGGCGGCCGTAAATATCTTGGATACGCTGGCCATGCGGTAGCGGTGGTTGGGATTGACGGCGCCATCGCTGAAAGGGCTGTGTTTACCGGCCGTGGAGGTGAACAGTTCGCCTTCCGGAGTAGCCACCGCTGCCGATACCCCCAGAATGCCGGTAGTGGTCAGATAAAAATGATTTAGCAGCTCCTCATCCAGCTTTTCCTGGAAGGTGAGCAGAGCCACCACCCTGATCGTGAGCTTCCGGCTGCGCTGCCCTTTACCGTCATCGGCAGTGATCGTGATCTCCCGGGCGCCCTCGTTCTGGCGTGAAGGCGTCCCGCTCAGCTTTCGGCTGCCCGAATCAAAAGCGAGCCAGCCGGGCAGGCCGCCGGCCGTCACCGTCACCTCGTCTCCGTCTATATCCTCCACCGCAATGGTGTAGGTGAACAGGGAATCGGCGTAGGCCAGCACCTCCATGGGCGTATCGATCTCAGGAAGATGGTTGATCGGATCTTCGGCCGCTTCTTTGGAACAGGTGGTGAAGAGCAATAAGCTGAAGCATACCGGAAGTGCGAAACGCAGGAAGGAAAGCATAATGTTGGGTATTTGTTGTTCTCTGGAAAGATAGAAAGATTTCTTTAATTGGAGGGGGAAGAGAAATTGATTGTCAGAAGGCAAGCAAAGCAAGATGATATCAATACCCTATCTCCAAAACATTGTTTTAATTTGCAGTGTTAAAAAGGCTGAGAGTATATTTGGAGGCCAATTTTTGAGCTGCGAAGGCCACTTTTTTGATGACACTTCGTTGCTTTTCTCGTCCGTACCTTCCAGGTACGAACTTCAAAAAGCGCCTTGTTTCATCAAAAAATTGACGCTTCTCGCTTTCAAACCCGGCCTCCAAACATACTCTAAAGTATTTATTCATAATAGTGTTAAGGCACCAAACATATCGCCTGGTTGGGAGTTTCAGTTTGCTCCTGCTCTTCCTTCTGCCTTTTGGCATCAGGGAAGCACACTTCGTATTAGAGCAACATGAAGCGCTGACAAGCTGCGAAGCCGACGGTAATGACCGCCACCTCCACGGCGAAGAGCTGAAACATCACGATTGTCTCCTTTGCCTCATCCATTACACCCAATTCCTGGAAGCGGAGCCGCCTGTAGCCCGTACCTCCAGGCCCTCCCTCCGGGTTGATGAACAATTCAATTATCCCTTTCCCCACAATCATCTTTGCCTTTCCCACATCCGGGAGCGCGGGCCGCCTTGTTTTACCTTATCCGTGTAAGTGTTGTTTTTTTAATCAGCAAGAAAGGTAAAACATGAAAAAAAGGCTATTGCTGAATTGGCAATGGCTCCTGTTATTTGCCCTTGGCGCCCCGGCGCTGACGGCGCAAACCCGCTGCGGCCTCACCCTTCAGGGCAAGGTGGTCGACGCGCATAGCCAGGAGCCGGTAGCGTTCGCTAATGTCGCTATCCAGGGTAGTAGCATTGGCGCTATTGCGGATGAAAACGGGCTATATTTCATAGATAATATTTGTGCGGGTACTTACACTATCGTGTGTTCGCACGTAAATTGTGATCACGTAGTGCACAATATTATCCTTACTGAAGATACCCGAAAGGATTTCATACTCGAATCTCATGGCATCTTCATGGAAGAGATATTGGTTAGAGGCAAAGCCGAACCGTTAAAGGCGGCCGGGGCCAGCTCCACCCTTGAAGCCGCCCAGCTGGGCTCCGGGCGGGGGCTCTCCCTGGGCGACGCTATCGAGCAACTGCCCGGGGTCACCGTCCTCAACACCGGCGCCACCATCGCCAAGCCGGTTATCCAGGGCCTGCATAGCAACCGGGTGCTCCTGCTCAACAACGGGGTGCGGCAGGAAGGCCAGCAGTGGGGCAACGAACACGCCCCGGCGATCGATCCGTTCCTGGCCGATAGGGTAACGGTGATCAAAGGAGCCGGCAGCGTACGCTATGGCGCCGACGCCATCGGCGGAGTGATTTTGATAGAACCGCGCCCGCTGCGGGAGAAGCCTGGTATGGGCGGAGAAATCAACCTGCAAGGCCTCAGCAACGGCCGCACCGGATTGGCTTCCGGAATGCTGGAAGGCGCCTTAAAAGGCAAATGGCCCATCAGCGGCCGGCTGCAGGGCACCGTCAAACGAGGCGGTAACCTCCGAACGCCCAACTACTTCCTGGACAATACCGGCGTGGAGGAACTCAACTTCTCCTGGGCCCTGGGTTTGAAAAAAGAGCGGTGGAATACCGAGCTGTTTTTCTCCCGCTTTTACACCCGCCTGGGCATCTTCAGCGGTTCTCACATCGGCAACCTGACCGACCTGGCGAACGCCATTGAACGGGAACGCCCGCTCCAGGACGGCGCCTTCACCTACGAACTGGGCCGGCCGCAGCAGCGCATTTACCACGAGCTGTTCAAGTGGAAAGGAGAATTGGAAACCGGAGAACTGGGCAGCCTGCAACTACAGCTGGCGCGGCAGTTCAACCGCCGGCAGGAGTTCGACTCCCACCGCCCCTACGGCAACCTGCCCGACAACTTCGACGAGCCGCAGATCGAGTTCGAGATCACTACCCACACCGCTGAGCTGGCCTGGCAGCACCACCCCATCCATTTGTTGCGGGGCAGTATTGGCGCTCATTTTATGCAGCAGGCCAATACCACCGACCGCGGAGCCCTCATCCCCAATTACGAAAACTATACGGCCGGTTTCTTCTGGATCGAGCGGTGGAAAAACTTTCCCTTCCCCCTGGAAGTGGAAGGCGGCCTGCGCTATGATTACCAATGGATGGATGTCGGCCTGCAGGGGCGGGATACCATCAACCGGCAACTCGCCTTTCGCAACCTCTCCGGCACCATCGGCGCCATCTACCGCTTCCCCAAACTGTTGGAATTGCGATTCAACTTCGGTACGGCCTGGCGGGCGCCCAACGTCAACGAACTGTTCAGCGACGGGGTGCACCACGGCGCCGCTTCCTTCGAAACGGGCGACCCGGATTTGCAGCCGGAGCGCGCCTACAACAGCAGCCTTTCTTTCGACTTCGATGATAAAGACAAGCTGAGCGCCACGCTCAGCCTCTTCTACAATGTCATCGATAATTTTATCTTCCTCGAACCACAGGCGGAACCGGTGCTGACTATCCGCGGCGCCTTCCCGGCTTTCGGCTACGCTCAGTCCGACGCCCGCCTGATGGGCCTCGACTGGCAACTGGCCTACGAAGCAATGCCGGGGCTGCGGCTGGAAAGCCAGGCCTCGCTGCTGCGCGCCTGGAACCGCAGCCGGGAGGAGCCCCTCAGCCTCATGCCGCCCGACCAGTTCGAACACGCCCTGCGGTACAGCTTCGGGGAAGACGAGAACAAGGCTCCCTACCTGCGCCTGGCTATGATCAACGTGCTGGAACAAACGCGGGCGCCGGCGGAGACCGACTATGCTCCGCCACCGCCGGGCCATACGCGTTTCAAGCTGGAGGGAGGGGCGCAGTTCCGCCTGGGCAAACAACCCCTGGAAGTGAGCCTGGCCGTATTCAACCTGTTTAACACCAGCTACCGGCAATACCTCAACCGGTTCCGCTACTTCGCAGATGAGACGGGGCGAAATGTGTCGCTCCATTTGCGGGTGCCGTTTGGCCTCGTGCCGCGATCATCTTGATCGCAAGGCTGGCACCTCGACCGGTGCCCCTACTTCGCCGAGGAGGCGGGGCGAAATGTACCGGCCCATTTGCGGGTGCCGTTTGGCCTCGTGCCGCGATCATCTTGATCGCAAGGCTGCCTCGCGCTATAAAGACTTGACAAGTTTCCCGCCAGCCTCCACCGTGAAAACTTGTCAAGTCTCTCCGCTAGCAGATTATTAAATTTTCAAAAAAAACTTAACTAACATGACTTTCAAAAATTCAAAATTAATGCGTTTTCTGTTCGTATTTCTCGCTGCTTCCACCCTTTTCTGGACAGGCTGTCAAAAGGACGACGACAACCCTCCCACCGATGAGCCGGAGTTGATCACCACTGTCATTCTCCATTTCACAGCTCCTGATGGCGGTACCTCTTCGTTCAAATTCAGCGATATTGATGGCGCCGGCGGCAACCCTCCCGTCGCCCAGGACATCACCCTATCCGCCAACACGGCCTACCAGTTGAATATTGACTTCCAAGATGAATCCAACGCCAATGATGTGAAAGACATCACCACAGAAGTGAAGGAGGAAGCGGAAGCTCACCTGGTCTGTTTCGCCGCCTCCGGCGTGCTGGACATCCCGGTAACTTTGGATACCGACGCCAACGGCGCCCCCCTCGGCCTGGAGACGGAACTGACGACGGGGCAGGCGGGCAACGCTACCCTCACCGTCGTGCTAAAGCACGAGCCGGATAAGGGCGCGGCAAACGCCTGTAATACAGGGGAGACGGATGTGCAGGCGGAGTTTGGGGTTAGGGTGCAGTAGGGCATTCGTGCGGCGATCATCTTGATCGCACGTATTTCTACCCAATGGGTATTTCGTACCTGGCCAGTCGGCACTGTTCCTACAGGTATTGAACCAGCGTAAGTAGTCAAGCATATTTAGATTGTATTTAACCGGAGCTCAAGTCGGAGCGCAATAGGACACGAGCGGAGCGACTGATGCCTGCCTGCCCGCGAGGCGGCCGAGCAGGCAGGGAATGAAATGAAATAAATTGCACCCCGACAACGCTGTCTCGGGCGCCAATTTCCCATTGGCGTGCGAGTTATAAAATAGATATGCTAGACTACTTACTTATTTCGATGAACGCCGGTCTTTTCTGCCTGAAAAAGGGTTCAGTATTAGTTCACCTCCGCCGGCTCTTCCTCTTCGGCCTTCACTATGGGATTGCCGTTGCCCACCCACTCCTCGAATCCATTCAGGTAGTTCTTCACATTCCTGAATCCGTGCCTGGCCAGGATAGAGTAACCGATGGCGGAGCGGTCGCCGGTCTTGCAGTGGACGACCACGGCCCTGTCCTTATTGACCTTATCGAGATTGGCTTCCAGTGTACCAACGAATACATTGCCGGCGCCTTCCAGGTGGCCCGACTTGTACTCGGCGGCGCCGCGCAGGTCGACGACCTGGGTGTCGCCTTTTTCCAGGAGGCTTTTCAGCTCACTTAGGGAGATGATCTCTTCGGTATCCAGCTCGTGTCCCAGTTCTTTCCAAACGCTCACGTCCGGCACATAGCCGTAGATGTTGTCCAGGCCGATGCGCATCAGCATGCGGGTGAGGGTTTCCATCTCTTCCTCCGGCGCAATCAGGATGAAGGGTTCATCGTAGGAGACGAACCAGCCCATCCAGGTCGGGAAGGCGTTGTTGTTCTGAATGTTAAGCGTGCCGGGGATGTAGCCGGCGGCGAAGTCCTGCTTTTGGCGGGTATCGATCACCTTGATGCCTTTGGCCATGGCGGCTTGAAACTCTTTCTGAGTGAGTTGCTTCGGCTGCGGCACTTCCGTCAGCAGAGGGCGCTCCACCTTGTTGAGCTTCTTCATCATGGCGAAGTACTTCGGCGGCTCCGGCTGGTCTTCCAGCAGGAACTTTACGAAGCCGTTCTGGTCTTTTTCAAACTGCAGGGCCCAGTTGCGAATCTTTTCGTAGCCCACCGTCGTACTCGGCACGGCGCCCAGGGCTTACCACAGGCGGAACCGGCCATACCTACAGGTGGCCCGGCAGGTCGCGGAAGCGTTCTAAGAGTGTGTTCAAATTTCATACTTCGGGCTAAAATCACCACTTTTTCGCTTATGCTTCGTTCCTCAAATCCTCCCCGCAATGCTGCGGGGCAGGCTATTTAGCTATGGCTAAACTCTCCCGCTTTTTCAGAAAAGCGGGATGCCTCGCCTAAGCAAAAAATGACTGATTTTATCTCCAAAAACGAAATTTGAACACACTCTAAAGAAAAGCGATAATTGGCATGATTGTCAAAAACATTGCTTTTATTTGTAGTGTTTAGCTCAATAATATTGGCCGGATGTACACTTCTTTTGGCGACTATGACACCGCCTTACAATATCTGCAAAAATCATTAAAAATAAGGCAGAAAATTGGCGATATCAGCAGTATGGCAGTAACCCTGCATAATTTGGGTACCCTCTCCTTCGAGCAGGAGCATTTTGAGCAAGCTGTGGCGCCTATTTTCCAGGCCTACCGGATTTTTGAACAAATTGGTTCGCCCAATGCCCAATCGTCTTTAGGTTACCTCAACGCCATTGCCGAAAAAATAGGCGCCTATTACCTGCTGAATATCGATTACAATGAAGAAGGCGGCGGCGGCTGGATGGAGGAAGAAGACTACGAACTTGGTGACTTCGCTCCTCTGCGCGACGACATTCTCAATGGCGACTACCGCGCTTTGTACCTCGCCTGGGCGTATTTTTCTCAAACAGGAGAAGAAGAGGAGGAGGAGCATTCATATAACGATGCCCCCCCTGTGCCGCCCAACCTCAAACATATGACCGCTGCCCTAAAAGCTTTCATCGATTTCTTTGAAATAGATGGCGACCTGATAACCGCTGCACAGTCAGTTAGCCCGGATAGCCGGGCCAGCGAGGTGGATTATAATAAACTGCTCCTACAGCTTCCCGAAAAAGAGCGCAACGATTGGCTCTTCCGGCTGTTGAAGGGAGAGCCCCGGCTCGAACTGCTCCTGAAAAAGAGGCTGGAGAAGCTCTCTCCCAAGCTGGCCGGCCCGGCCCAACCCGAACTCTCCCCGGCCGAACTCCGCAAGCTGAGCGCCGAAAAGGAGCAGGAACGAAGAGCCCGGGAAAAAGCCGAGGCGCAGGCCGCCCATATCAGCCGAATGAAAATATTGGCGGGCCAGGAAGCAGACTTGTGGAAAAGCGTTATGTATAATATCGAACGCAAAACCGGCAAGTCCTACGGCCTGGCGACCGAGTCGCTGAAAGACCTCAAAGCGTTGGCTGTTTTTCAGGGGAAAGAAGCCGCTTTCCAGGCTAAAATGGAGGAACTCCGGCAGCAGTATGCCCGGCGGACGGGATTGATGGATCGGTGGAAGAATGCAGGGTTATAGGTTTGCAATCTCTCACAAAGTTTTGGCCAGTTCCTAAGTTGATGCTTGTCCTGACTCTCTGCTAGAGTCGGGACGATGCTGGGCCCTTTGGGCTATAGATGCTATTGTGTCACCCGGCATCTGCCGCCGAAGGGCGCAGTATCGTCCTATAGCTGGGGCAGCTGCAGGACAAGCATCCATAGCATCTTTTAGCTTTTGAAATAGGGCACATATTTCAAAACCAGCACGCATATTACTAGAACTCAAACCCCGGGATCTTCAACCCCTGCACCCGCCATTCTCCGTCCTCCCAGGCCACCTGGCTGATGCCCATGTCCTCATAGCGCTCGGGCTCGCCGCCGTGCAGCGGGCGCCCCTCCCAGGCGATGCCGAAAAACAGGTACATGGCGCCGTAGATCCGCCGGGCTTCCTGCGGCTGGAAAGCGACGGGCGTGATCGACTCGTATCTGGAGCGGAAAATGTGGATGCTCTCCAGCGCTTCCGCTTTGGTGATGGCCTCCGCCTGGTTGCGGCAGTGCTCGCTGAGCCACTCCCCCTGGAAATCGCCTCCAAGGTTCAGTAAATCGAGCAGCGTTTCTTCCACATGATCGCGGATGAACTCTGGGCCGTCGTGCCGCAGCTCACTGTAGAGGAAACCGTGGATCATGCCCGGCACGGCGTGGTTGTTAATCTTTTCCTGTAGAAATTCCTCGGCCAGGAAGCGGTAGTAGCCCCGGGCGCTGAGGTGCTCCGGGCGGTCGATCACAATGCCTTTAGCCTCGAGTTGTTCAAGGAGGGTCTCGATGCGGGGTTCCAGTTCGCTATCATCCAGTTCATCGGCGGCGGGCAGGTTCTCGACCTGGGTGAATTGCCGGATAGAAACCAGGTCTCCTTTGGCGTGTGCCTCTTCAAATTTGGCGACGTTATCCAGGAACTTGCTGACGAGTTCCGGCGGCGCGGCGGCGCTGGCGAAAAAGTGGGTGGCGCCGTGGTTGAGCTCCAGGTTGAGCGCTTTGAGTTCATTTTCAATGCGCTGTTCGTCTTCAGGGGTGAGTTGTGGATCTTTCATGTTGGAGGGTTTTAAAGTTAGAGCATACGTTAACAGTGTTGTGCTGATCGGGAAATAAACTGCCCGTCGGAAAGGAGCCGCGGCCGGATTGTGTAAAGCACGAACCCCGGCGCCCGAACGGCACCTTACAGCACTTTTAATCGTTCGATAATTCTCTTGCGGAGCTGATTTGATGCAGGTTGGTTACTCTTTAGCGCGATGGTATAAATATAGGGTTTATTTCGGGCAGATGCAATTTTGCTGAATGGGCTCAGCAAAAAATAAAAAAATGCTGTTTCAAAACAGCATTTTTGCAAAAACCGGTTCGCCGTCCCACAACCTCCACTACAGACAAGGGTAGCTTGCTATATCAGCTACTGTATGCGCATAGAATATAAGTGATCTCCGCCCCAAACGCCCCATACTACCCCAAATAAAAAGAAGCCGCATTCCAGGCTAAAATGGAGGAACTCCGGTAGCAGTATGCCCGGTGGGGGGCGCTGATCAAGCGGTGGGAGCAAGCCGGGTTGTAAGTTTGTAAAGGCGCAACACGCTGGGCAGCACAATATTTCAATACAGGAAACCAAACAGCCAGATGGGAATCATATGGCCGCTTCCGATCTCCGTATCATTTACAACCAGATAGGCGTGGGCAACACCCTGGATCTGAGCTTTTGATTTCCCGGCGCCGCCCACTTCCAGGGTATACCGGCCATTGACGCGAAAGTCTCCTTTTTTGGGTAGTGCCACCTCGTTATTTACCTTCAGTTGGTTCAATACAAAAGTCTCCCGCAGGCTGCCCTTATCGATTTGATTAGGAGAAATGACGTAGGTGATATTGGTATTGTGCAGAAAGATCTTCTCCGGCTTTTGCAAAGTGCTGATACTGATCCCCGCCGGATAAAGGGCGTTGATTAACCTTGCCTTTTCCAAATGGAAAAGATAGTGCACCAGAGTATTTCGGTGAACGCCGATCTTTTCGCTCAGCTTGGTGATGTTGGGTTTAAAAGGAACATTGGACGCCAGGATGTAGAAGAGCTGATAGATCTTCCGGGCGTTCCGCGGGTCATAACCCGGGATGAAATCCAGGTCGCTTTCTATCACCAGCCGGATCATCTGCTCCAGGCGGTCGCTATAGAATTCGGCGCCTTCCAGGAAAAAGGGGTAATACCCCATTCTCAGATATTCTGGAAAATACTGGAGCGGCCTGACTTCTCCGGTTCAGGATATTTATGGGCCTCGTCCATATAAATGATCTTACCTCCTCCTTTGTAAAAGGTATCCGTGAAATCCACCAACCGGTTATTTGTAAAATATATGTCATCCAGAGAAACGTAAATAGCCTCTTCACTCAGGCCATGGGCCAATTTCATTCGCTGTAACAAAAGGGTCATTTTCCTACGCCTCTGGCCGCCTATGGTTGCAATGCAGCAAATACATAAAAGGGCAATGCCTCCCCCTTTCGGAGAAGGCATTGCCCTTTCATTTCTGCCAGAAAAACAGTACGTAGAATTAGTTCACCTCCGCCGGCTCTTCCTCTTCGGCCTTCACTATGGGATTGCCGTTGCCCACCCACTCCTCGAATCCATTCAGGTAGTTCTTCACATTCCTGAATCCGTGCCTGGCCAGGATAGAGTAGCCGATGGCGGAGCGGTCGCCGGTCTTGCAGTGGACGACCACGGCCCCGTCCTTATTGACCTTATCGAGATTGGCTTCCAGTGTACCAACGAATACATTGTCGGCGCCTTCCAGGTGGCCCGACTTGTACTCGGCGGCGCCGCGCAGGTCGACGACCTGGGTGTCGCCTTTTTCCAGGAGGCTTTTCAGCTCACTTAGGGAGATGATCTCTTCGGTATCCAGCTCGTGTCCCAGTTCTTTCCAAACGCTCACGTCCGGCACATAGCCGTAGATGTTGTCCAGGCCGATGCGCATCAGCATGCGGGTGAGGGTTTCCATCTCTTCCTCCGGCGCAATCAGGATGAAGGGTTCATCGTAGGAGACGAACCAGCCCATCCAGGTCGGGAAGGCGTTGTTGTTCTGAATGTTAAGCGTGCCGGGGATGTAGCCGGCGGCGAAGTCCTGCTTTTGGCGGGTATCGATCACCTTGATGCCTTTGGCCATGGCGGCTTGAAACTCTTTCTGAGTGAGTTGCTTCGGCTGCGGCACTTCCGTCAGCAGAGGGCGCTCCACCTTGTTGAGCTTCTTCATCATGGCGAAGTACTTCGGCGGCTCCGGCTGGTCTTCCAGCAGGAACTTTACGAAGCCGTTCTGGTCTTTTTCAAACTGCAGGGCCCAGTTGCGGATTTTTTCGTAGCCCACCGTCGTACTCGGCACGGCGCCCAGGGCCTTACCACAGGCGGAACCGGCGCCGTGGCCCGGCCATACCTGCAGGTGGTCCGGCAGGTCGCGGAAGCGCTCTACGGAACGGTACATCTCCTTCGCGCCGGCCACTTTGGTGTCCTTGATGCCGGCGGCCTCTTCCAGGAGGTCCGGGCGGCCGATATCCCCAACAAATACAAAGTCTCCGGTGAAGAACATCACCGGCTCCTTGGTAGCCGGGGTATCGGTCAGCAGGAAGCTGATGCTCTCCGGCGTGTGGCCGGGGGTGTGCAGCACTTCAAACTTGAGGTTGCCCACGTAGAATTCGCTGCCGTCCTTCAGCCCTACATGCGGGAATTCATATTCCCAGCCTTCGCCGCCTTCATCCGACAGGTAAAGCTCGGCCCCGGTCAGAGCCGCCAGTTCCCGCGAGCCCGACAGGAAGTCGGCGTGGATGTGCGTCTCCGCAATGTGGGTAATTTTCATATTCTGCTCCTCAGCGATCTTCAGGTAGGTATCTACGTCGCGCTTCGGGTCAATAACGATAGCGACGCCTGCCTGCTGGCAGCCTACGAAATAACTTGCCTGGGCCAGGGTCTTATCATAAACGTGCTGAAAAAACATATTCGATTGTTATTTGAATGGTTGTACATGATTCGATTGTCGGTACAAAGGTGCGGGATATATTTTGGAGGTGCAGTGAGGTAAATCACAAAGAGCATGGTTTCGGGGGTGGTTGCGCCGATTCCATATGCTCCAGCGGGTTCCTTACGTTTATCCGCTTTTCGAAATATTTCCACATTGGGATACATAATCCCTACATCTTCTTCCGGTGAAGTATCCTCTACTGTATAGTTATTGAGGTGTACGACATAAGGCGCTCCCAGCCGCGGCGTCAGCTGGACGCTGATCAAACATACCAGGCTGTTGTGGACATCCCGCCAGAGGTGGCCTTCCAGATAAAGGTCCATTCCGGGAAAAGGAGAAAGTATGGTTGTTTTCTTCCAAACATACCGGTTTTGAGGGAGAATTCCGATGGAAAGGGTCCATGTATTACAGCACCGGCAATCTTACCGTACCATGCCAGCGGTTGGAGTACGAAAAAGTGGAATAGGTGTCCAGATTTTCTTATTTTGCCAATACCGCCAACCTAATGGCCGGGTGAAGAAAAACGCGTAAAATGGCATCTACCCTCAAATGGATACTTCCGCTCCAACTCCTTTGGGCCGTTGCCTGCCCGGGGCGGGCTCAGGTGCGACCGGAAATAACGGGCCTGGCGTCCCGGATTAAGGCCATAGCCATCACTTCCGCCTCCTACCCCCGCCAAAACCTCCAACTCAAAGACAGCCTCGCTATCACGCTGCTGCAATCCGCTACCGTGGAAGAACTCCTCGAATTGACGGGGCACCCCTCTCCCATCATACGCACCACCGCCCTGTTTGCCCTTTTGGGCTGCCCGGAGAAGGCCAGCCTGGAACTACAGGAACTCGTGCCTCTGCACTTCTACGATACCGCCGAAGTGCAGATTGAGATATGGGAAGAATATAAATCGAATGGGAGCGCCCAAGTGGGAGAAGTTTTCCTTTACACCATAGGGGGGTATACCAACAGTTTATTTTGGCAAAACGACGGTTATGCGCTTACGGAAACTAAACAAATGTGGCTCGACAGCCTCTTCATTTGCACTCCCACTCATTTTAACGAACTGAAAGGCCATCTGTTCTGGAAATGGGAGCCCAGGCAGCCTATGTATCCCTGCATCCGGCAAATGGTGGAATCGGGCCAGGATAACCAGGCATCCATCTTTCTGGCTAAATACCAACGAGAAGCCGACATCGAGCTGATCACCTCCCACTTGCCCACCCTAAGGGGTAGCTGGGGTAGTAACACCTGGCTTCCCTTCCGCTTCTTCCGGCACCCCCGCCTGTTCAGCTTTTTGAAAAACAACCTGGACAAAGGCTGGACGGACCGCCACTTTCAGCTCCGGCTGGCCGAATACAAAACCGGGGAAGCCGCTATTTTACTGGATTCCCTGTATGCCAGAATCCTACAGCTGGACAAAAAAAAGCGCCGGCCGGCTGTAACCACTTTTGCCCGTGCCCTGGAAGGCAATTACGATAGCCTGTACGCCCCGCTCTACCTGAGAATACTGACGGAGCACTCCGAAAACGCCAACCTCCACGTACCGGAAGGCCTCTGGTTGACCCACGCCGATACCCTCTACCGGCTTTCACTGGCCTGGAAAAACGGCGGCCGGGCCGAGCGGGAGCGCTCTGCAAAAATGCTTCCAGAGATCATAAACTACCTGGAAAGCTTTAGCGTGGACAGCCTCAACGCGGAGATCATCAGCCGCATACAGCCGGGGCTGGACATGCGCTACTATGTCGAACACCAAGCCGAGATGGGAGCGACGATGAAAGCCTACCAGCATATATACCGAACCAAGGCCCCTTATTTCGTCGACCCTCTAATTGAGATTCTAAAAAAGGACCCCCTGGCCAAAAACCGCTTTTTCATCGCCAAGCTTTTGCATGAATATAACGACCCTGTCATCGACGAGCGCCTGGCCCTTCTCTTCCGGGAAGCCCCGGAACTGGCGCGCCAGTATGCAGGCGGCGGAAGAGGGCGGCTCTTTTTCAAAAATTTCACGTACCACGCCAACCAGAAATGAAACAGCTGATATTTCTCGCCTTATGGCTCCCGCAATTAGTGCAGGCTCAGATGGAAGTCCGGATCAACCCCACCGGCCCAGGTGAAAGGATGGAGGTTATCGCCGTTCCCCGGGAAATGACAGCCGACTCGCTGGTGCAGTACATTTACAACTTCAACCCCAACGAATACGGCATTGAATACAAGCAGAAATTCGGCTGGTTGAAACTGTCCGATAAATTCGATACAGATGAGTTTTACCAGTGGACAAAACAATACTGCATCGATCGGGTAGGCGAGGCGTATTTCTATGATAACTTCCGGTTAGACTGGCACAGCTTCAAAGACGAAGCTGCCACCGAAATCTACGAAATCCGCTATTATTTCTTCCCGCCCGGCTTCGCGTTCGCCCACCAGCGCATCACTTTCAAAAAGTACGCTTTCCTGGGTATGGAAGAGATAGAAACGCCCGCCAACCTGCCCGATTGCAGGAAAAACCCTGGCGACTGCGTATTTCCCGTCACCCGGGAGAAGGCAGAAAAGATCGCCGAAGAAAAAGTGATAAAGGGGCGAGACGTGCAGTTGTACATCGAAGGGCTAACCGACAGCTATGAATGGAAATGCGTAACCGCTACCCCCAAGGGCTGGGCGGGGGAGAATTTCACGATTGATGCCCGCACGGGAGAGGTTTCAGAGCAGAAGAAGTGGCATCGGATTGATTAAAAATTGGTCTTTGACTTCCCTGGAGAACTTTTTTCAATGCCCAGCCGGTTAATCAGCGTTATCCGACGTTCCCAATTAATTTCGCTACCTCCACTTCTACCCCAAAAGGAGGAATCTCTACTTTTTCATCGAGAAGGTATATTTGCCGGAGCTTGTACTGGCCTTTGTCAGGCTGGGAATACACCTCCAACTGCATTTCGGGCAAATTGACAATCCAGTAAAACGGGATGCCTGCCTTAGCGTACAGAGGGGCTTTCACCGTCCTGTCTTTTTCCAGGGTCGTGTCGGATACTTCGATGAGCAGAAAGGTATCGGCTGGGTTTGGGTGAGCATCGAAATAGTAGTCGTCTCTGAGTTTCACAACAGAAAGGTCAGGTTCAGGCTCAGAGAGAGGGGTTAGAGAAACAGGATTTTGAACGAATACGATAGCCTGGTTGTACAAAAGATGCTGCAACAGCGCATCTATCCGGCCAACGACGCTTCCGTGATTAGGGCCAATGGGGCTCATATAGATCAATTCTCCGTTTATTAATTCCACATTATCCTCTTCATCCAATATCCCCGCCGCTATCATGGCGTGATAGTCGTCGCAGGTCAAAAGCCTTTTTTCCAGTGTGGCGGTTGTGCTCATGGACTGTTTTTCTCCAAAAATAACGAATTTCTTACTGGCGTTCAAGATTTAGCTTTAATCCATTCACCAGCTTTCCATAGAGAAGCCAGCCCCGAAAGTGTTCACTTACAAACACATACTGTTCGAATTTGAACAACCCCGAGTTGACACCTCCCTGACACATGGCTACAAATCAATGGTTATCAACAACTTAATTCAAGGGCATGGTTTTTGGACAATAATTCCCGGTTTGGAAAAATGACGCCACAAAACCTGCCACTAAAACACAAAATCCGCACTAAATTTTCGTGTGGTTTCGTGGCAATCCAAAGCGGGAATTGCTGGTTTTTGAAAAACAGGCTTATTAAAACCACCCAACATGCTGTCTAACTACTTCAAGATCGCCCTGCGCAACCTCCTCAAATTCAAAGGGTACGCCGGGATCAACATCATCGGGCTAGCCATTGGCCTGGCTTGCTGTTTGCTCATCGTACAGTACGTGCGTTACGAAGCCAGCCACGACCGGCACCACCGCAATGGAGAGGACATCTACCGCGTGTCGACCACCTTCCGGATGGGCGAACGGTCAGAAAAAAGCGGAACCACCCCTTCGCCCCTGGTTTTCGCCATCAAAAAGGATTTTCCGGAGGTGCTGGAAAGCGCCCGGGTGTTTAAAGCGCCGGGGGTGGATAAGTATATATTGAAAGTAGAAGACAGAGCCTTCACCGAAGAGAACGGCGTGTACGCCGACAGCACCTTTTTCCGTTTACTTACCTATGACTTTACCGCCGGCGCCCCTGAGCACGCTCTGGACGAGCCCTATTCCGTGGTGCTTTCCCAACGCCTGGCCCACCGGTTGTTTGACAACGAGGATCCCATCGGAAAGGCCATCACCATTGAAAACCCCTGGGGCAAAGACCCTTACACCGTTACCGGCGTATTCAACCGGGGTACCTACCGTTCGCACATCGATGCGGATTTTTACCTTTCCTCGATGAGCGGGAACATCGGCCGCCGGTTTTACCGACTAGAGGAATGGGCGGGCAACAACCTTTTCCACACCTATGTTCAACTGCGTCCCGACGCCCGCCCCGACGCCCTGGAAAGCAAATTTTCCGCCTGGCTGGAAGGTTATGCCGGCGATCGGCTCCGGCAACTGGGGTTCAGCAAGGAGCATTTTCTGGAGCCCATAGAGGATATCTACCTTCATTCTAAAACCAACAACCCCATCGGCCCGGTGGGAGATGTTTCTTACCTGTACATCCTGGGCTCCATCGCGGCCTTTGTGTTGTTCATCGCCTGCATCAACTTCATGAACCTGGCCACTGCCAAGGCCACCGTCAGGGCGCAGGAGGTAGGCATCCGCAAGGTGATCGGCGCCACCCGCGGCGCTCTGCTGAAACAATTCCTAAGCGAGGCTTTCCTCTATACCTGTTTGGCTATTATCCTGGCTTATGCCGTTGCCAACCTGGCGCTGCCCATCTTCAACCAACTGATGGGAAGAGAGCTGGTGTTGAATCCTGCCCAGGACCCGGCGCTCCCCCTGCTGTTGCTGGGCTTTATGCTCCTCACGACACTCCTGGCAGGCGGCTATCCGGCAGCCTATCTGTCTTCATTCAACCCCGTCCAAATTTTCCAGGGAGATTTGGGCAGCCGGTTTTCCGCTCAGCAGGTCCGCAAGGGGTTGGTGGCGGTGCAATTCGTCGTTTCCATCGCCCTGATACAAGGCATACTGGTCATCAACCAGCAGATGAAATACATCAGGGATAAGAATCTGGGATTCGACAAGGAGCAGAAGATCATCATCCCTCACCACAACGAAGCCTCCTATGCCAATTTCAGGGCGCTGAAGGACGAAATACTGAAGGACGGCCAGGTGGCCGCCGCCGGAGGCACGTCCAGTTATCCCGGCTCCTTCAACGTCGAGGACATGGTCATGTACGGCGAAGGGCAGATTTCCGAGCAGGGTATCCACACTTTTATGACTTATGTGGACCCCGACTACATGAAGCTCATGCAGTTTGAAGTGGCAGAAGGCCGCTTTTTTGACAAGACGCGCATTGCCGACACCGCTCAGGCTGTGGTCATCAATGAAACCCTGGCTACCGGGTTGGGCTACACCCCGGAGGCCGCCGTCGGCAAACGGATGTTTTTCAACTGGGGCGAGGAGCAGCACAGCTTCCGCATCATCGGGGTGGCTAAAGATTTTCACGCTACTTCCCTGCACCGGGAGATCGACGGCTACGCCTTTTTCTGGGATAACCGGGAGGCCCACAACTTCCTGGTAGCCAATGTGGAGATGGAAGGCATGGCCGGGACGATAGCTCGCATAGAGGCCACCTGGAACCGCCTCAACCCGGAGGATCCCTTTGAGTACTATTTCCTGGATGAGCAATTGCAACAAAACTATCTGGCTGATCAACGCATGGGGGGGCTGGTGCTGTGGGGCGCCCTGCTGGCCATTTTCATTTCCTGCCTGGGCCTGCTGGGACTGTCCACCTTCGCCGCCGAACGCCGCGCCAAAGAGATCAGCGTGCGGAAGGTGCTGGGGGCTACGGTAGCCAACATTGTCACCCTGCTGTCCGAAGATTTCCTCCGGCTGGCCCTGGCTGCCTTCGTGCTGGCCACCCCTATCGCCTGGTATTTCATGAACGGCTGGCTACAGGAATTCGAATACCACACCCCCATGCCATGGTGGGCCTTCGGGTTGGCAGGCGCCATGGCCGTCCTGATCGCTTTTGTGGCTATTGGCTGGCAGTCGCTGCGGGCGGCTCGGGCTAATCCAGCGGATAGGCTAAGGAGTGAGTAGCTTCTTCGCTGGAACAAGAATGGTGCTCATGAATTGATTTCTCCAAAAATAACGAATTTCTTACTGGTTTTCAAAACTTAGCTTCAACCCAATGAAAGCCGTTCTCGGAAGTGCCGGGCCGTAAATATAGTTGCTGTCTCTGTTTTTTCCGCTGTCAAAATCATCCTGATAAGCATTGGTGATGTTTTTTATGCCGCCGAATACTTCCAGCCCCGAGCCTATCCCTTTAAAGCTAAAGGTATATCCTGTCCTGAAGCTCCATTCTGAAAAGGGGGAGGAAGTTTTATACTCGTCTGCGCCTTGCTCCGGAGCGCCGGCAAAATGCGCCAATTCCATTTCCCCGGTGTATACCAGATTGATAGTGGTGTTGAATCGCTCATTGGGCATAATCGAGAAAGTGGCGTAACCATACTCCTTAGGCGTTCTTAAAAACGTCCTTTTGCGCTCCAGTCCATCGATGTTCTCCACGGCTACGTCAAACAAGCTCGACTGGACAGTAAACCCGGATTCTAATTGCACTTTCCCCTTGTAGTTGGCCCTTATCTCCAGGGTGGCGCCCTGTACCGTAGACCCATCGCCGTTCCTCTTCTCAAAGCGCTCGCCAAAGCTGTCTTTACCCAATGGATATTGATAGAAAGCGTCTTTCAGCTGAGTAAAAAAACCTTCCATTGTAAAACCAGCTATCCACTGCTCTGTGGCTTTATCATAATTAACAGACCCACTGAAGCTGGTCGACCGCTCCTCTGTCAAATCAGGAGATAGGGATATCCTGGAAACGCCGCCACCGGCAAAGGCAATATGCAGGTCGGTGTCGAAAGCCTGTGGCGCTCTGAAGCCCGTGCCCCAGGACAGCCTGAATTGAGTACTGGTTTTCAACTTGTATAACAAGGACAGGCGAGGGCTAAAGATGGCCTTTTCCAGCAAATTGTGCCGGTCGGCCCGCAAGCCAGCCAACAGGTTAAAGCTGGAGGTGGCCTCCCAGTCACTTTGGAAGAAAACCCCCAGGTTCTGGGTAAACTGATCTACCTGGTAGCGTAGGCTGGTATGACATCCAACACATCATCCGCCAGGTATTCCACTCCCAGGGTAAGTACATTGCTTCCGCCCGGAAAATTGGATACGCGATGATTGAATTGGGCCCCACCCTGAAAAGTAGTGTTCGTTGAAGTCCCGTAAGGAGGGTCGGCCAGATGCAAGGCGACTTCCATACTATCTTCGGGAATGATACCGGTATAATGGTTTCTGCCGGTATGCTGCCCCGCCAAATAGGCAATAAAAGAACTATTGTCATTGTTGAAGTTGGCCTGATAGTCCAGGCTACCAATGAACACCTTGTGGGTTCGCTCTTCAGATTGTTGAGCCAGGTGAGCCGGTGGATCCACCATTTCACCTCCGTAACGGTACTCATTGAGGCTGCTAAGGCTCAATTCCAGTTTTTGGTTGTCTTTCGGCAGGACAAATAGGTTGGCGCCAAAGGAGTTGTTACTTAGTTCTGGCAGTTCAGAGAAGTTATCCTTATTATGGTCGTACCAGGCCCTGCTCCGGTTGTTGACAAAAACTGAGATTCCCGACCGGCCCTCCTTCGCCACTACCGTCGCATTACCACTTATGATGTTATCATCCGCACCGCCATTGATATTCTGGTGTGTGAAAGAGAGGTTATACCCATTCTCCTTGGGGATTTTGGTAATGACATTGACCGTTCCGCCAATAGCACTGGAACCATACAACGCAGAACCACCCCCGCGAACGACTTCAATACGCTCGATCATATTGACCGGTATTTGCTCCATACCGTACAATCCCGTGAGGGGGCTGAAAACCGGGCGTCCATTGATCAGAATCTGGGAGTAGCCCCTCCCAGGCCATTCATTCTCAGTTGGGTATAGTTACAAGTTTGACAATCCGTTTCTACCCTGAGGCCGGGCTGAAATTTCAAACCCTCCGACAGGTTACAAGCCTGTACCTTTCCCAATGTCTCACTATCCACGATATTTACCATTACCGGCGACTGCGTCCGCCGTTTAAAAGTTCTGGTGCCGGTCACCACCACCTGGTCCAGTTGAACGTGCAAAGGCGTCAGCGAAAGATCGAGGCGTATGGAAGGATTCGCTGCATTTAATCGGACCTCTTTTCGAACCGCTTCATAACCAATCAGCGAAGCTACCACCGTCAGCTCTCCAAAAGGTACATTGTCGATCCGATAGTATCCTTCCGTGTTGACTACCGCACCCTGCTCCATGCCTTCAATTTTTACATTTGCAAATTCCAGAGGGCCGCCGTCGGAAAAAACTTTACCGCTTATACTGCCAGTTTGAGTATGCGCCAGGAAGGCTGATGGTATTACGAGAAACAACAGTATCACTTTTTTCAAAATACTTTAATTTTTGTTTAGATGGTATAGTTTATTAAATTTAGATTAATCTAAAACAAAATTAAGGAAAATATTTTTCTCTTGCAGAAAAAGTTGTCTGCTGGCGCTGGCACGCCGATAGCCATAATTAAAGATTCCTTAACAAACTATAATTGCTAAAAAAGGATTATAAGAATAGACGATGTAGTAGACTTCCTTCCAAAAATCTTGCATGACTGAAAACTATTTTGGAATAAAGTCTGGTGATTGACCAAGTAAAAAGCAGAAGCTATGAAAAACAAAAAAAGATTTTTCCCGATCCTGGCATTGCTTTTCTTTACCGCTTTACCGGTGTTTGCCAACGATTTCTGTGCCACTTGCCCGGAAAGTGAGGAAGGAAAGGCATTACCTGCCGTTCAACCTATACAGACAATAATGCCTGCTTCCGTTGCTTCCCTGGCCGGAACGCCCGACGTGGTGGCAGTGAGCTCCGATTTCGGCAACGCCTACCTCCACCCCGCCGAGATGCTCATCGGCCGCATACCGGGCGTATGGGTTGCGGGCGGTTACAACTTTTACCGCATCCGCATCCGGGGCGCCATGGGGCCTCCGCTGCTGGTGATCGACGACATGCCTTTCTACAGCTACAACGACGAGGCATTGAACAACCTGCTCTGGAGCATCCCGGTTGCCGACATCGAAAGGATAGAGGTGCTGAAGAGCCTCGCCGAGGCCAGTTTGTACAGCCAGGCCGGCAACGGCGTGATCCGGGTGGTTACGCGTAGGGGGGGAGCGGCAAATTCGGAGTTCTGATGCATTTTTATGTGGCTTGTCTGGCGGATTTTTCATAAATTCAGGTTCAATAGACAGGATTCTAAGATTTACAGCCTGCATGCCGTGCCGAGACATGTCTTTCGCCCGGCAAGACCGGCCCCGGCCAGGGGCCCCTTGCGGGCAGGGATGAACAGGAAAACGGTATTTCCTTACGGAAATTTTCAGAATAAAGCCTAATATCGCATAGGAAACCCAATGGCCAGGGCAGTACCACCTTTATTGTTTTTCATCTCCCTGGTGCTTTCCTGTACCAGGCCCGGCGCCACCATTCCAGAACCCAGCTACAATCCCCATCTTCTCAAAGCAGGAAAATACATCCCGGCAAACGGCAGGGCAGTTTTTATGGATTCCGTGGCGCCTACTCCCTTTACACCGGTCAGGAGTGAGTACATCAGGGCAAGGCCGTCGGAAAGGGTGTCAAGAAAAATAACGGCTCTGACGTTAAAACAACCCCAATATTTTCCCGCCGCTCCCAGGGTGATAGATAAGCATAAAGTGGCTAAGCCGAATTATAAACCTGTTCGGGGAATAAAGAGGTTGGCGCCGTGGCCGGAATGGAAGCCCACCAGCCTGGCCTATAAGGAAAATGGCCGTTTCCCTTTCTTCTACCTGGATATGGAGCAGGGGTTGAACGAAAGCTGGATACAGTGCCTGATGGAGAGCCGGGACGGAAGAGTCTGGATTGGCACCTGGGAGAGTGGCCTGAGTGTCTGGGATGGCGCTGGCTTAATGCAATTTACCACCGAAAACGGCCTGAGTTCCAATGAAACCGGTGCAATACTGGAAGACCGGGAAGGCCGAATCTGGATCGGCACACCCAACAGCATAGATGTTTGGGATGGCGACGGTTTCACCCGGTTTCAAAGTGAAGGCCTGAATGTCAGCCGGGTAGGAAAAATGTTGGAAGACCGCCGGGGGCACATCTGGATCGGCACCTGGAAGGGTGGGCTGCGGGTTTGGGATGGGGCTGGCTTCACTTATTTTTCAACAGCGGAAGGGTTGGCCAGCAACCGGGTACAAAGCCTGGTAGAAGATAAGGATGGGAGGGTCTGGATAGCCACTACCGGAGGGGTAAGCATATGGGATGGAAAGGGATTTCTCCAATTCACTACCGGAGAAGGCCTGCCTGATAACGATGTTTTATGCCTCCTGGAAGATCGGGCAGGGAAGATTTGGATGGGCACCGCTAAAGGCCTGTGTGTCTGGGATGGAGCAGGCTTTACCTACTATACCACCGAAGAAGGATTGAGCAACAATTACATATGGTACCTGGCTGAAGCTCCGGACGGCAAAGTATGGATCGGGACATTCAACGGGCTAACGGTTTGGGACGGGCGCCGCTTCGACAGTTATAACCAAGAGGACGGCCTTAGCCATAACATCATGCTGCGGCTGTTGGTAGATCGGTATGGAAAGATCTGGGCCGGCACCCAGGGGGGTGGAGTCAATGTCTGGGAAGATAATGGGTTCGAACATTATTCGGAGGCCACCAATGGGCTGATATACAATGACATCCACAGCTTACTGGAAAGCAGAGACGGGAAAACCTGGATTGGTACCCAGGGCGGAGAATTACTGGAATGGAGAAAAGATGGGTTTACCCGGCACTTCACCCCGAACAACATTCGATATAACTTCATTCAAAGCCTCCTGGAAGACAAAGAGGAGAGAATATGGATAGGAACGAGCGTGCACGGATTACTCCGATGGGATGGAGAGCAGTTTTACCATCTGGCCTTATCGAAAGATCAAAATTACGATGTGGTTACCAGTTTGCTGGAAGATAGGGTGGGCAACTTATGGATTGGAACGATCGAGGGGGTAATCGTAAAAAGCAAGGCAGGGTTTAAAAAATATTCAACCCGGCAAAGGTTAAGCGATAATTCTGTTATAAGCCTATTAGAAGATAAAGACGGGAAAGTATGGATTGGCACTGGAAACGGGCTCAGTGTCTGGGAAGAGGGCCAGCTGGCCAATTACCTGGAAGCGGATGGCTTCGGCAGCCGCTACGTTGTCAACTGCCTGCTGGAAGCCCTGGATGGGAAAATCTGGATCGGAACTTCCAGAGGACTGGGGGTTTGGGATGGGGCTGGTTTTACTTTCTATAACACAAAAGAAGGCCTTAGTCACAATGTCGTGCTTAGCCTGAGCCAGGATCAGGCCGAAAATATCTGGGCGGGCACAAAGAATGGATTGAACCGGCTGACAGAACTGAAAAATGAAAGGGAGATAGCGATTAGGGTCTACGATGATAACGACGGGCTGCGCGGCCAGGTAATCAAAAATATGCTGGCTGGCCACGAAAACAGATTATGGCTCAGCGGCAATAAAGGCTTTGACCAAATAGGGTTGGACGCCCAGCCACCCGACACCTCCCGGCCCATATTGATGCTCCGGGAAATGCATCCCTTCTTTGACCGGGTGGACTGGAGGCAGGTGAAAAAAGCCGGGGATGGAGGGGATAATCCGGTTGCCGGAAAACAAAACAGCTCCCTGGCTGATGTTTCCTTCGATTCTGTACTAGCTTTTACCAATTTACCCTTCCGCCCTGTTTTCCCTCATAATATTAACCAGTTGAACTTCCATTGGTCGGCAACCCACCGGGCGGCTCACAAACTGCAATACAGTTATTTTATGGAGGGGAATGACCCGGCCTGGTCTCCGCTCATCAAAGGAAATGAGCGCAGTTTCCAGAACCTGCGCCCCGGCCATTATACCTTTAAATTAAGGGCTGTAGCTGAAAATGGCCAATGGAGTGAAACCCAGTCTTATACTTTTACTATTCTTCCTCCCTGGTGGGCAACGAATACAGCTTACCTGGGTTATGCGCTGGCTACGCTGTTGTTGCTCTATGTTTTTTACCGCTTTCAGCTGAACCGCCGCATGGCGGAAGTCGAAGCCCGCCGACTGCGGGAGTTGGATGCCTTCAAAACTAACCTATATACCAACCTCACCCATGAATTTCGTACTCCACTGACTGTCATTCTGGGTATGGCGGGCCAAATCCGGGGGCAGGAGCAGATCCGGCAGCTGATTCGCCGCAACGGCCAGGCTCTGCTGGGACTGATCAACCAGATGCTCGACTTGCGCAAGCTGGAAGTAGGCACGCTACAATTGGAAATGGTTCAAAACAATATCATCCTTTTTTTGCAATATCTGTGCGAATCTTTCCACTCCAGCGCGGCGGCTAAAGGCATCCAACTTTCTTTCCAAACCGATACTGAAAACCTCATCATGGACTACGACCCGGAGCACCTGCGGCAGGTGGTGAGCAATTTGCTTTCTAACGCCATAAAGTTTACGCCGGGTCCAGGCAGGGTACAATTAACAGTAAGGAGTGGAGCGTTTCCGATAGACAATGGCAGGCATCGGCTCACGGCTCACAGCCTACGGCTCACTGTTTCAGATACTGGCATCGGCGTCCCCGGGCACGAACTCCCTAAAATATTCAGCCGCTTTTATCAGGCGGACACCACTGCTACCCGGAAAGCCGGAGGGGCGGGCATTGGCCTGGCTTTGGTTAAAGAGTTAGTGGAAGCGATGGGAGGGACGATATCGGTGGAGAGCGAAGGAGGAACCGGTTCGGTATTTACCGTTATTCTGCCTATTAGCCAAAAGGCGCCTCTGGGTGAAATGCCAGCTACCCCGGAGGCCGTTTCGACACAAGCACTTACAGCGTCAACCGCCTCTGATAACCTCCACTCCGACTCGGCCTTCACCGCAAAAATAGTGTCAACAAAATCCCCTCTGGCCCTAATCGTTGAAGACAACAGCGACGTTGCCCATTACCTCAAAATGTGCCTACAGGCAGATTACCGGGTGGAATGGGCAGCCAATGGCATAAGTGGCCTGGAAAAAGCCATGGAGATGATACCCGATATTATTATCAGCGATGTGATGATGCCAGAAATGGATGGCTTCGAACTGTGCCGTTTCCTCAAGGCCGAGGAGCGTACCAGCCACATCCCCATCATCCTGCTTACCGCCAGGGCTACTCAGGAAGATCGGCTGAAAGGCCTGGAAAGAGGCGCCGACGCATACCTCGCTAAACCCTTCGACCGGCTCGAACTGGAGGTGCGCCTCCGAAAGCTGATGGAACTGCGCTGGCAGCTACGCGACAAGTACCGGCATGCCGGGCTGATTGAAGAAGGCGGCGACAGGGCTGATGACCCCGAACTGAATTTCCTCCGGAAACTGCAAAAGGCTATTCTCGACAACCTGGATAACGAGGCCTTCAAAGTAGAACCCCACCTCTGCCGGGCAATGGCCATGAGCCGGCCGCAGCTCTACCGCAAGCTCAAAGCCTTGAAGGATGTTTCTCCTTCCGAACTCATACGGGAAATCCGCCTGCAGCAGGGCCGCCGCCTCATTTTACAAACCAAGCTCAACATTAGCGATGTAGCGGAAAGCGTCGGCTTCAAAGACCCTTCTTATTTTACCAGAAGCTATTCCGCGGCCTTTGGCGAAAGCCCCTCGGAAACCCGTGAGAGGGCAAAATGATGGCCGTTTTCCCGGTTTGAACCCAAAGTGCCTGGCTTCTGAACGCAAAATCCTACCACTTGCCTTTTCGCAGGGCCTATCTTTCCGGCAGTTCCTTAGAAAAAGCCACTTTATAAATACCTTATTCAATGAAACTGACTTACACCCTTGTTTTGGTTACAGTAATGTTCTTTGCCTTTTCGGGTGAAGCAATTGCTCAGAATCTGGCTACTATTAAGGCCGAAGCCCAGCTTTCCAATGTTGAAGGCCGCTCCATCGTCAAAGCGCGCGATCACTATCTGGTCGTTGACGCACCTCCGCCCCTGGGCGGCCCGAATGAGGCGATCAACCCCATCGAGATCCTGCTCTCCGCTCTGGCGAGTTGTGCCGTGCTGGTTTCCGAACGAGTGGCCCATGAAATGGACATGAGCCTGGCTCATGCCTCGGCTACGGTGGAAGGCCAGCTCGATCCACGCGGCGTCAAAGGCGAAGATGTCAACCCCAGCCTTCAGGTTTTTAGAGTCAACCTCCAACTAGATGGGCCAACGGAAGAACAGGCTGCGCAACTGGTGGGCGCCATCAAATCGCGCTGCCCAATTTATACGACACTGGAGCGGTCGGCGCCTATTGAGATGGAAGTGAATTTGGCCTCAAAGAAATAATACGATAAGCTGAATTTCTAAAATCAAAAATCATCAAACCATGGAAAAAGTAATTCACTGCCGTGACGTAGGATACGACTGCGACGGCGTCATTCGGGCGAAATCGGAAGAAGAGGCATTGCAAATGGCGGCCGAACACGCCAAGTCCATCCACGGACTGGAGGAAGTGACTCGGGAAGTGGTGGAAAAGATCAAATCGGTAATGCGGGAAGAGCCACCCGGCGCAGGTTAGGCGGTTGTAAATCCTGTTCGTCACCGGCCGGCGTTTTGGTATTCGCCCGGAGGGAGAGCACCTGGGGACTATTTTCACGGGGCAGGCTACGGCCAACTACGAGCCTGGCAATGAAGTGATCCGGGTGGTTGCGCGTAGCGTAGCGGCAGAAGCAGAATAGGAAGGCTGGTTACCGGCCTGACGTTGGTTGTTGTTTGTTGTATAGGATCCAGGAGAGTAATGCCGGCCGGCGAATACTGCATGCCCCCGTCCGTTTTGCTGGAATTGCTTATCTTCATCAAACACAAACGAAAAACAATGCGATGTCTACTCCTTTTATTGCTCCTCCCTTTTTCCTCTTGCCGGAACATTTCGGAAGCAAATAAAGAAGACACAACTACCAAAAAAATGCCTGTTTACCAGACAACTGGAAAGATCATTGCCCTATCCCCCCGGCTGAACCACATCCTGGACACCAGCGCCAGGATCGAGATCATCGCCGAAGGCTATGACTGGGCCGAAGGGCCCCTCTGGCTGGAAAAAGAGCAAATGCTAATCTGGTCGGACGTGCCGAAGAACACGATCTATAGCTGGAAGGAAGGTGAAGGGGCATCGGTTTACCTACAGCCTTCAGGGTACACCTCTGATGTGCCAAGGAGCGGCGAAACCGGCTCCAACGGCCTGCTGCTCAGCCCCGCCGGCAAGTTGGTGCTCTGCCAGCACGGCGACCGCCGCATGGCTATGATGGATGCCCCGCTCAGTGCGCCCGGGGCCAAGTTTATCACCGTTGCGGGCCAGTACGAGGGCCAACGCTTCAACAGCCCCAACGATGCCGCCTATGATCAGGACGGGCACCTTTACTTCACCGACCCGCCTTACGGTTTGGAAAAACAGATGAACGACCCCTCTAAAGAAATCCCTTTCCAGGGAGTATACCGGGTGTCACCGGAAGGAGCGGTGTTCCTGCTGACGGCCGAGTTGTCGCGGCCCAACGGCATTGCCTTCAGCCCGGATTTTTCCAAATGCTACGTCGCCAATTCCGACCCCGAAAGGGCAATTTGGATGGTGTATGAGGTTGATAAGGATAAAAAATTCACCAATGGTAAGGTGTTCTTCGACGCCACTTCCATGGTGGAGTCCACTCCGGGATTGCCGGACGGCCTAAAGGTGAATAAGGAGGGCATTCTGTTCGCCACCGGGCCGGGCGGCGTTTTGGTGTTCACACCGGAAGGCGAACACCTGGGTACTATTTCTACCGGGCAGGCCACCGCCAACTGCGCCCTGAATACTGATGAGTCCGTGTTGTATATGACGGCCGATATGTATATCGCCAGGATTGCTTTGAGGTAGCCCGATTATTCCCGGCAAAACCGGGAATTTTTCTATATTAGCTGATATTTCGCTACCGTACAAAAGATCGGATGATGAGCGCATTCAACAAACTCTATTATCCCGGTTGATTAATTGACAGGACGCATTGTCATACGTTTCGATCCAGGTGGAGGGCGCCTAAACAACTACCATATTTCTTTATTATCTTCGCATTGTTAAAAAACCACGCGGCCACTTTTGCGCAACCTCCTCCACATATCGCCCCTCCTGCTTGTCCTGCTCTGCCCCTCCGGGCTGGCCTATCTGTTCTTTGCCTGGCAGAAACACCAGATAAAAGAATCCGTGAAAGTGCAACTGCTCGCCGGCATGGATGACTCCGAACTGGTGGAACTGAAATTCTCTATAGCAGATGCCGAGGCACTGCTGGAATGGGAAGAAGAACGTGAATTTGAGTATCAGAGCCAGATGTACGATGTGGTGGACAGTGCGATCGAAGGCGACAGCATTCGCTATCGCTGCTACCGGGACCACGCCGAAAGCCGCCTCAAACGAGAGCTGCGCCGCTTGCTAGCCAAGCCCATGAAAGACGATCCGGCGACGGCCGGCAATACCCAACGGTTGATTACCTTTTACCAATCTCTCTTTTGTATCGAGCGGCCGCTCTGGATGCCGCCGGCATGGAAAACAACCAACTCCTGTTTTTTCATGCTCCTCCATTCGGGGTACGCACTGGGCCCCCGCCCGCACCTCCTCCCGAAGTTTAAACCCAACTGGTCATTATCTTTTTCGCCTGTCTCCTAACCGGAGATGGGCTTATGGCATTATTCGTTCGGCGATCATCCTTGATCCCACGTATCAGGCCCTACATCGCATGTTAGGCCATCAACTTTGCAACGTTTCGTTGATCAAAGAAGGATACCGATGGGCAGACAGAGATGATCCTGGCACGGTAAAACTTTAAAAATGAAGAAAATACTCCTTTTACTGTCTATACTGACTATTTATCAAACCGGCGCCACTCAAATAGCAACCATCAAAGGTGAAGAAAGCCGGGAGCCCCTGGATTTCGCCACGCTCTACAGCGAAGAGCCAGAAACCTTTGCCATTACCAATGCCCGCGGCCAGGCGGATGTGTCGGCCTTCGCAGGTGCTCAAGAGATCGAGGTGCGCCTCATCGGCTATGAATCCCGCATCCTGAGTTATACGGAAATGGAAAAAGCCGGTTTTGAGCTCTTCCTCACCCCGAGCAGCATCTCCCTGGACCAGGTAGTCGTCTCCGCCACTAAATGGGAACAGGGCCGCCGGCAGACACCCGCCCATGTGGCTACCATTTCCGCCCGGGAAGTGGCCATGCAAAACCCGCAGACGGCCGCCGACCTGCTCGGCAGTTCAGGACAGGTATTCATCCAAAAAAGCCAGCAGGGCGGCGGCAGCCCTATGATCCGCGGTTTCGCCACCAACCGCCTGTTGATTGCCGTAGATGGGGTGCGCATGAATACGGCCATCTTCCGCAGCGGCAACTTGCAGAACGTGATCTCTCTGGACCCCTTCGCTACCGAACGCACCGAGGTGCTTTTCGGCCCGGGTTCGGTCATATACGGCAGCGACGCCATCGGCGGCGTGATGAGCTTCTATACGCTTACTCCTCAGCTGTCGCTCGGAGAAAAGACATTCGTCAAAGGCAAAGGCGCCGCCCGCTACGCTACCGCCAATGAGGAGTTCTCCGGCCACGCCGACGCCAACATCGGCTGGAAAAGATGGGCGCTGGTGTCCAGCGTTTCCCACAACCGCTACGGCGACTTGCGCATGGGCCGCCACGGGCCAAAGGAATACCTGCGGCCGGAGTACGTACAGCGCATCGACGGAGAGGATCGCGTGCTGGCCAATAACGACCCATTGGTGCAGAGGCCTTCCGGCTACGCCCAAACCAACATGCTGCAAAAGGTGCGATTCCAACCCAACGAAGCCTGGAATTTAACCTACGCTTTCCATTATTCCACCACCACAGATTACGGCCGGTACGACCGCCTGCTGCGCTACCGAACCGGCCTGCCCAGAAGCGCAGAATGGTACTATGGCCCGCAGGAGTGGATGATGAACCATCTGAGCATCCACCATAAAACGGCCGGCGGCATCTTCGACCAGTTCCACCTCAATCTGGCTCATCAGTTCTTCGAAGAGAGCCGCATCGACCGCGATTTTAACGATACCGAGCGGCGGCGGCGGGTGGAAAAAGTGAACGCCTACTCCGCCAACCTGGACTTTAGCAAGAAGCTGGGGAGCAAGCATCAACTCCTCTACGGGCTGGAGGGTGTCTTCAATGATGTAACTTCCAGCGGAACGAATGAGGACATCCGCACCGGCAAAACTCAGGCCGGGCCTTCCCGCTATCCACAATCCACCTGGGAGTCGTACGCCGCCTACTTCAACTACCAGTTCGACGCTACGGAACGCCTGCTCCTACAGGCCGGCGCCCGCTATGCCCAGTTTGCCCTGGGCGCCGATTTTGACACCACCTTCTACCCTTTCCCTTTCACCTCCGCCAACCTCCGCGACGGCGCCCTGACCGGCAGCATGGGCCTGGTGTACAGCCCGGCTGCCGAATGGCAACTGAGCGGCAACCTGTCTACCGGTTTCCGGGCGCCCAACGTCGATGATATCGGTAAGGTCTTCGATTCGGAACCGGGCGCAGTAGTGGTGCCCAACCCCGGCTTGACGGCGGAATACGCTTACAATGCCGAAGTGGGGCTGGCAAGAGTGTTTGACAACGTGCTCAAAGTGGACCTAACCGGCTTTTACACCATCCTGGACGATGCCCTGGTACGCCGTAATTTTATGCTCAACGGACAGGACAGCATTGTCTACGACGGCGAACTCAGCCAGGTGCAGGCTGTACAGAACGCCGCCCGGGCTACTGTCTGGGGCCTACAGGTGGGGCTGGAGGCCAAACTGCCCGCCGGATTCGGCTTCTCCGCCCGCTTCAACTACCAGAAAGGGGAAGAAGAACTGGACGACGGCTCCACCAGCCCGCTGCGGCACGCCGCGCCCTGGTTTGGAGTCACCCGGCTGAAGTACGCCACCGGCCGCCTCCGGCTTGAACTCAACGCCTTTCTGAATGGCGAAGTACCCTACGAAGATATGCCCCAGGAAGAACGCAGCAAGGACTACCTCTATGCCATGGACGACAACGGCAACCCCTACTCCCCGGCCTGGTATACCCTAAACTTCCGGGCCATGTACCAGCTGGCCGACTCCTTTTCCATCACCGCCGGGTTGGAAAACATAACCGACCGGCGGTACCGTCCGTATTCGTCGGGGCTGGCGGGAGCGGGTAGGAACCTGGTGCTGGCGGTGAGGGGGCGTTTTTAATACTGCTCATGACAGGCCAAATCTTGCCGGTCCACTGACAAAATCAATAATAATTTTGTCAGTGGATCGATTATTTCTACTAAGAGCATGTTTGGAGGTGGTGCTTTGGAAGCGAGAATGGGAGATTTTGGGTTCTCAGGAAGCCATTTTTGAGCTGCATAGCGGCGCTACGGAGCGAAAAAATGGCGAAATGAGGTTCCAAAAGCCTCCATTTGCAGCCCAAATGACCACCTCCAAACATGCTCTAAGAGGTGTTTGGTGATTATCGCCCTGCCAAGTGATTAATTAATAAGCGTCTTTTCTGTGCCTTACTGCTATAATATCAACTACTAACATGTTATCTTGAATCGAATAAAGAATGCGATAATTTCCCACTCTTATTCTCCAATAATTTTCGTAACCAGTTAGTTTTTTACATCCGGACGGACGAGGGTCGTCACCCAAGCTATTGATCGCCTTCAATATCTTTTTTATCATCCCCTTAGTACGACTTTTGCACCGGCAGGAAATTTCATTTTCTGGGCCAGGCGCTCCAGGTTTCGGCACAAAATCAATCGCTGGGGCGCGCGTACCTCAAGTTCTTTTTGACAATTTAGGATAACCAAATCCGCTTTACTCACGAGCTATTGCTGTGGGTAATCCTGAGTGTGGCCCAGCGAATCTGCCCATCTGTAAGGTTTGGCTAAGGTTTTAACCAGCTGCAGAGGGCGGACAAAGAATTAAGCCTCGCGCCTAAGCATGAGTGAAGCATTGGATTAAGGGCTCAAGGGTTTGTTCAAGGAAGCTCCCTTTGCATTTGCAAAAAACAAATTCAACCAATGCCACTAATCCTTCGGCTTGCATCAGCCTTCTGAGAAAAGGCAGCGTGCCGTCCGTCTCCGTTTGGAGCCGCTGTCGAATACTGGACAAAAGGCCATCGTCGTAGCTTGCACATTGTAGTATCGAATAGGTTACGACAACAAAGGCTATATAGGATTGTATGGTATCAAAGTTTCGAACCTCATACTTGTCCAAGCCCTCGGCTTTGCCCTCTGATGATGATACGTCTCGACGGGTACCTCTGGCGGCGAAGCCGCAGGATGCCACTAGGATACCAATTCAAGCGATTGGTGATCACAAAATATGGAGTGCTTACCAGTTCCTTTTGGGGAAAAAGCAATAACCAGCCTTTGTTTGTTTTCAAAATTTTGATGCGGTGATTGGCAAAGTAGGCATAATAATGCTTTTTTTTGCCTCGATAAGTATAGCCTACCTTTTGAAAAACGGGCTTTGTGCCCGGGTTAAATGCTCCGCTTTGAGTTGATCTGCGAACTGTCCTAACGACATAGTTTGATTCCCATACCGGATGATGTTTTGATCGCTTCTCGTTGCCAATGTAATCTCGCTTTAAATCCTGGGCAATAACCTTACAAAAAGTATGCGGAGGTAAACCCGAATCCAAAACCACCGGATAGTCCACAGCGGGTAATGCCGGCAAAATTTGCGTAGCAACCCCTCGGCGATGTGGATTTTGGTTTTATAAACCTACTATACCAGGATGTTTTTTACAGCCTAACTTATAGCGAGTTCTAATATAGTTAAGCCATTTCTGAGGCTCTTGTGTTCTATTGTCCCATTTGTCTTTATTGACGGTAAAGCCTTTTTCCATCAAGAAAAGAGCCACTGCTTCCCAATCCGGCGGATCCCACAGTTGATAATAAACCGGATAATCCGTTTGCTCGTCATTGTAGTGAAGGGTGACCAAGTCATGTGCCCAGCAATAACGCTTGTCGGTAGAGTCGTACAAATTGTAAATCTGGTCAAAGCATTGGTAGTAGTGCTTCAGCAAAGTATTGTCAACTGGTAGGGCCCGCCCGGCTTCTACTGGGGGCTTGAAGCGCGTATGTTCGTTTTGCTGCAACATGGTACCAGGCGCCGCTCATGGATTTGCTCTATATCAAAGTTTTGCCGGTTGAAAAAAACGGTTAAAGCTACTCTGGTTCCGTGGCTTGGTGACGAACAAGCGGTTAATGGCTTCAAGGTTTTGTTTTCACTAACAATAAAACCGGACAAGGCTTTTTAAAGTGCTCAAAGCCTTCCGGGCTAAAACATGGCTCATAGAAAGCGGCATACTTCTTAACGATACTGGGAAATCCTGTCAGTATTTTCATTGCTGCTCCGTTATTAGAGCAATTTACCAAATCTTAGCCAAAAGGCTGCCCGCAGCTGCGCTTTGTCCCTAACCGTAGAGCAAGGCTATTACGCTTACTGAGCTTGCTTAAATAGCAGTAGTAGTCCGGACACTTGCACCTTCGGTGCTGAAGCCCACAGCGCTGATGCCAATAGCTAACGGGTATCAGCCCTGCGCTACGTCGGCGCCAGGAGCAGCCAGGCATACCGTTTTGTTAAATACATACGAAGCCGGCGAAATGAATCCCGGACAGGCTCTGAAGCTAATTACAGTCTAAATTAAATTTTGTCGTTATTCCGGCAGGGATTCGTGCGGCGATCATCTTGATCGCACGTTATCCTGCTCATTGGGTTTTGCGCCTCCCGGCGCGTTCGATCAAGATGATCGAACCACGAGCAATACCTTCGAAAAAGGTACAGAACTTAATTTACAGTGTATTAATGCCTGATGCTCTTTCAGCCTGCTCGCTATATGGGACTAGAAGCCGCCGTACCCAAAAACGCCTTTGGTTATCCTAAGCTGTCAATGAACTTTTGCCCGCCGCCAAGCGACTTCTGCCGGTGCAAAAGTCGTACTTAGGCAGGCTCTTTATTTCCTTTTGAGCGCTTTTCTTTATGCGAATCTGATACTTAGGGGCCGGAGAAAAATAAGCTCCCCGTTTCAGGCCAGAGATTTTGTCGCTGGACAAGGCGCGAAGAACGCGCATAGCCCAGCTACGCAAGTGATGAGCAACGCAGTACAGCGGCAAAAGATCGGCATCAAATGGGGAAGTTATTCTTCGCCGGGCCCTTACTCATCCAGAAGGCCTTCTTCTTCCAATTCTTTTAGAAAATCGTCAAAGGAATCGCTTTCTTCATCTTTTCTGAATTCTATAATCAAACGGTCCAGAAACTCCTGCCATAGTTCTCCATACATTTCTAAGTCAATCTGGACAGCAACTTTATTGTTATCACTGTCCATGAGGTAGTTAATTCCCTTTAGTGGCAGCTTGGATTCAGTTTGCATATCGATCGTATTTTGTTCAAAGATAACGGAATCCGGGTTTATTAAGTTTCCCTTCCCATTAAAGGTTTTCAAAAAAACCGGAAGCCGGCCCGGCCCATTTGCCTCTGTGCACTTTTGGAGGCCCCCGATGCTCGTCGAAGTATTCAGGCTTCGGCCCCATACCAAAACCACACAGCCAACAAACCAAATCCCAATTCCCTCCAATATTATTCCCTAATTTAGCAGAATGAAAATCCTGATCATCGAAGACGAGCCTGCGCTGGCCAGTTCCATCGAGCAGTATTTGCAGCAAGATGGCTTTTTGTGCGAGGTGGCCCCCACCTTTGACGAGGCCATGCTCAAATCAGGCGCCTATGAATACGATTGCATTCTGGTGGATATCACCCTGCCCGGCGGCAGCGGGCTGGACGTGATCCAGGCGCTGAAAAAGGAACATTCCAAGGCGGGCATCATCATCATCTCCGCCCGGCATTCGCTGGATGATAAGATCAAAGGCCTGGAGATCGGTTCCGATGATTACCTGGCCAAGCCTTTTCACCTGTCCGAACTCAACGCCCGTATCAAAGCCCTGTTGCGGCGCAAACAATTTAACGGAGAGCAACATATAGAATTTCACGAGATCAGTGTCTTGATGGACAAGCAGGAGGTGCAGGTCAACCAGCACCCACTCACGCTGACGCGCTCGGAATATCGCCTGTTGCTGTATTTCCTGGCCAACCGCAACCGGGTGCTGAGTAAGGAAAGCATCGCCGAACACCTGGCCGGCGACCAGGCCGATATGCTCGACAGCCTCGATTTTATCTATTCCCACATCAAGAACCTGCGCAAAAAGCTGGTCAATGCCGGCGCGGAGGACTACATTCAGGCCGTGTACGGCATGGGATATAAATTCTCCAGCCCGTGAAACTACTCCAGGCAACCGGGCGCTACTATTTGTTGTTTTCGCTCTTTCTCTTTGTATTAGGAGGAGGAATATTATACCTGGCTCTAAGTTACTTCATCGATATTGAAACCGACGAGCGTTTGCTGGACACCAAACCAGCCCTGCAGTTCCAACTGAGCGCAATGGACAGTTTGCCGTCAGTGCTCGTTATCTCGGATGACGTCATAGAAACAACTCCTCTCCCTGAATTTACAGAATATGAGCATTTTTCAGACACCTTAGTCTGGGACCCGATCGAGAAAGAGTTCGAACCCTATCGAAAATTCACCTACCACGATAAGATACACGGAGGCCCTTACCGCATTGCGCTCAGCCACACCAAACTCGACAGTGAGGCCCTGGTGATGACCAGCCTGTTTGCCGTGTTGGGCATACTGCTCTTTCTGTTGCTGGCCATCAACCTGTTCAACCGCTACCTGTCGCTCCGGTTGTGGCGGCCCTTTTACCAGACCATCGAGCAAATCAGAGGGTTTGCGTTCGATAAGGGAGCGCCTCTTTCTCCGCCCCGAACCCGCATTGAGGAGTTCGAAGTGCTGAACCGCGCCCTCGAGCTAATGACCACTAAGGTGCTCAGTGATTACCGGTCGTTGAAGCAGTTTACCGAAAATGCCTCCCACGAAATACAGACCCCGTTAGCCATTATCAGAAGTAAGATCGAGTTGCTCATGCAACAAGGCGGCCGCAACGAAAACGAACGGCAGGCCATCCAGTATATCCAGGAAGCCGCCAGCCGCCTTTCCAAGCTCAATACATCGCTGCTCTTGCTGGCGCGCATTGAAAACCGCCAGTATTCCGATACCCGCGAGCTGAATTTTAAAACCCTCATTGAAAAGAAGATCGACCAACTGGAGCCCCTCATTTCTTCAAAAAACCTGACGGTACAGGCCCAACTGGCCGACGTATCCCAAAAAATGGACCCCACTTTGGCAGAAGTGCTGCTTAGTAACCTCCTGATCAACGCCATCAAACACAATCTGCCCGGCGGAAATATTGAGGCCCGCCTCCAGGAAAAAAAACTGAGCATTCGCAATACCGGCAAGCCGCTTACCGGGCCTTCGGAGGACTTGTTCAAGCGTTTTCGAAAAGGCACGGACGCCAGCCCTTCTCTGGGCCTGGGCCTGGCCATTGTAAAAGAAATCTGCGCCATTTATGGCTTCGAGGCTAAATACGCCTACCAGGATAACTGGCATGAGTTAACCATCTCCTGGAAAAACTGATCCTTTTCGGTTATTTGCGCTCACTCTCCAAGTTCTCTCCAAAATCTCTCCCTAATATTGTATTAAATACTATATTTTACTTATCCCCCACTCTGTTTTACTAATTCATTCAAGGATC
Source organism: Lewinellaceae bacterium (assembly GCA_020636095.1). GTDB lineage: Bacteria > Bacteroidota > Bacteroidia > Chitinophagales > Saprospiraceae > JACJXW01. The sequence continues at coordinate 872,558 of JACJYN010000003.1, read as the reverse complement.
AACCTGTTGCCGGATGATACTAAAACCTGTACGATGAGAACTTACCTACTCCCGTTTATTTGTTTTTTCTACTCAATTTTCAATACGGCTACTGCCCAACCCAACTCTAACCCCGCCGCTTTTGGGGTCGTGGTGGAAAAATCTACCGGAGAACCCATGGAGTTTGTGGATGTGGTTTTATACGAACACGAAGGAGAAACCTTTCTGGACGGAGTGACCACCAACGGCAAAGGTGAATTCCGGTTTTCGGATTTGGCATCCGGCAAATATTATGTGGAAACCAACTTCATGGGGTATGAACCCAAAAGGTCCAGGGTGTTCTCGATCGAAAGCAAAAACCAGGAGGTAGACCTGAAGAAGCTGCCCATCGAAATCAGCGTCAGCCTGCTGGAACAAGTAGAAGTGACTGCTACCAAGTCGACCCTCAACCTCGGCCTGGACCGACGAGCGTATAATGTGGATGCTGATATCATGGCGCAGACCAGCTCTGCCACGGAAATTCTACAGAACCTCCCCTCGGTGACGGTCGACGTCAACGGGCAAGTCAGCCTCCGGGGCACGTCCAACATCACTTATCTGGTCAACGGCCGGCCCTCCGCTCTGCTGCGGGCAGGCGGAGCAGCGGCCCTGCAGCAGATACCCGCTAATTCCATTGAACGCATCGAGGTGATCACCAATCCTTCTGCCAAGTACCGCCCCGACGGTATTGGCGGCATCATCAATATCGTGTTGAAGGATGCCAACCGGCAGGGGCTGAACGGATCCGTACAAGCCAATGTGGGCAATCTCGACCGGTATAATGCCAACGTCATGCTCAATTATGGAATGGATGACGTAAACTTCTTCGGCAGTTATGGCATCCGGCACGCCAATACCCCGCAGGATATTACCGACCTGCGCATCGACCGGGAAGGGGGTGTTGACCTCAACTCCTTCAAAAGCGTGAGCGACGTCACCTTCGGAGAACTATCTCACATGGCTACTGCCGGCGTATCTTTTCCCCTGGGCGAAAGCGGCTTCGTAGAAATTTCCGGAGAGTACTTTTATTTGAATAATGACAACAATTCTCTGACAGCATGGGATGTTACTGAGGAGGATGCCGTCAACCAATTCAACATCGGCCGGCAATACAATGGTTATGAGCAGGAGTACGACGTGGGCGTTGCCTACGAACGCGAATTCGACAACAATGAAGACCATTCGCTGGCTATCGAATTCAACCTGTCCGGTTATGATGAAAAGGAAGACAACATCTACGATGAACGATACTTCGTTCCTTTCACCGGCAACGCCCAAAGCCGCAACCTCATCAAGAAGGGCGGGCCGGTGATGGAATTCGTCGTAGAATACGCCCGGCCTATCGGCCGGGAGTCGGAGCTGGAGGTAGGCTATCTGGGAGAGATCATGAAGGACGACATCGACATCCTGGGCGAAGATTTCAGAAATACCTGGATGACTGATCCGCTGAAAACCTACCGCTTCAAATTCGACCAGACCGTGCACGCCGGGTATGGCGTTTTCACCCAGGCGATTGAATCGTTCTACTATTCGGCAGGGGTGCGGGCGGAACAGACCCTGATCACCTCCAACCTGATCTCCTCCGGTGAAAAAATCCCGAATGACTACTTCAATATCTTCCCCACTCTGGCTGTAGGGCTGGAGTTGGGAGACAACGAAGAAATCCGGTTGAGCTATAGCAAGCGAATCAACCGGGCCGACCCGGACGAACAGAACCCTTTCCCAGAGTACGACGACCCGAGAACCCGCGACAGAGGCAACCCAAAGTTGTTACCCGAACAGGTTCATTCCGTAGAACTGGGCTATTACTTACAGAACGAAAAATTCACCTTCATGCCCACCCTGTACTACCGGTATCTGTACGACGGCTTTACCGAATTTAGAGAGATTGTGGAGGACACCGTTCTGCAAACGACTTTCACCAACTTCTCCAACCAAACCCTGGCCGGCGCCGAGGTGATCTTCAAGGGAAACGTCGCTAAATTCCTGGACCTGAATTTCAGCGCCAATGCCTATTACAATGAACTGGACGGCACCAACCTGGGCCTGGCGGCCAACCAATCCCAGATCACCTGGGATACCAAGCTGGGCGCCAATTTTAATATTTCCAAAAACACGTACGGCCAGATAAACGCTCAGTACATTTCCTCCCGCCTGACACCACAGGGGGAATTTCAGCCCATCGTGTTGCTGAATTTAGGCCTGCGCCAGGACATCTTCAACCGGAACGCCTCTATACTGTTCACCGTTTCCGACGTGTTCGCCTCCGTGGAGTTTGAAAGCCTGATTGATAACCCCAATCTCTACTGGAACACGATCTACGGGCGGAATAATCAGATTTTCTACCTGGGCTTTTCCTACCGATTCGGGGAGTCTTACGCCCAAAAGCGCAAGCGCAAGCCGGAAAAACTGGAATTTGAAGACCTCATCGAGGTGCCCAACCCGGTGCCAAAGGAGGATGAGGAGGAGTGAGGAGTAGGGTGTCAGTGTATCAGTGAGGGCGCTCCGGAAACTATTGATGCCGAAGAACGTTTTGTCCACCCCCTGAATCCCCCGTGCTCCGACGCTGTAGCCAGCTATAGCTCAAGCGTCCAGCGGGGGACATTTACTCCGATTTGGCAGTGCGTTTTCCCCCGCTGGCGGGGGTCAGGGGGTGGAATCCAAATAAAAGTTGGCGTTCTTGGCCATCAAAGTACCAAACTCGACTTTCCGGAGCACCCTCATCCGTGTATCCGTGTGTCAGTGCGTTTGATTGGACAAACCGAACACCGAACACCGAACACCGAAAATACCCCCAAGCTTTGAGCGGGTATCAATACCCATCATTATTTTAATAAAACAATGGAAATACATTATGAAATCAAAATGGAACTTTTTTAACCGGGCCAAACTGTCGTCCTTATGGATGATGCTCGGGATGGCAGCGTGCCTGATCTTGTTGGCCAATCCCTTAACTGCACAGGACAATAAGAGTGCGGAACAAAAGTGGGAGAACTTCGACCCGGCAAAATTCGACAAAAATTCGATCCACATCACCAATGAGTGGATGCCGCTGAAACCAGGCATGCGCTACGTATATGCCGGTACTACTCTTAGTGATGAAGATGAACCGCTGGCCCACCGCGTGATCATCAATGTGACGGACCTGACCAAAGAGATCAATGGCGTAAACTGCGTTGTAAGCTGGGACCTGGACTACAGCGGCGGCGAACTGGTGGAAGCGGAGCTGGCCTTCTTCGCGCAGGATAAGGAAGGCAACGTATGGCGCATGGGTGAATACCCGGAGGAATACGAAGACGGCGAGTTCGCCGAAGCGCCCCACTGGATCGCAGGCATTCAGGATGCAATAGCCGGTATCTCTATGCTGGCAAACCCCTGGGCCGGAACGCCCAGCTATTCCCAGGGATGGGGCCCCAAGGTCGGTTTTACCGACCGCGGACAAGTAGACGAAATGGGGCTTTCCACCTGTGTGCCCATGGGCTGCTACGATAACGTGATGGTGATCAAAGAAACCAGTGAGGAAGAACCGGGCATCTTTCAGCTCAAATACTGGGCAAGAGGGGTCGGAAATGTGCAGGTCGGCTTCAAAGGGGATGACCCCAGCGCCGAATTGCTGGAACTGGTCGACGTCATCCAACTCAAGGGAGACAACCTCTTAGAGATGCGGGAGCAGGCCCTGGCCCTGGAAAAAGCCGCCTACGAACGCAAGGTAAATAAGAAAGTGTACGCACTGACGAAGCCTTGTGTCGTCCGCAGCGAAATCAAGGATAAGGGCAAGGACATGAAAATGATGAAGGATAAAGAGTGATTTGATTGAAACTGTAAATGGCCTGTATTTAGCAAGGTTGAGGTTGAGGTTGAGGTTGAGGCTGAGGTTGAACCAGGGCTATTATTTTAGGCGCCGATTGGGTATCATAGTGAATCAATAATAATGGGGCGAGGTTTAACTATCTTTTTCTTCTTTCGCACACCAAAGGAAAGCATATTCCCCCTTAATTTTTGCAATTTCCTCGCCCCTGTTTTTTTTCAGAAGCATAAACCTACTGGACTTTGGACGGTCCGAGGTTGAAGGCAGAAACTGGAAGGCGGAAGACGGAAAACTAGCGTCGAATGCCCATTTAGCGCCCTATTCCGATCCCGTCACGAAGGCCGGGTCAGGCTTTCCGACTTAAAATGGCTGCACGTTCAAAGTCTTGTGAATTTATTCCCCTTCTTCCTCCAGGCCCTCTATCTGCAGGGCCTTTCTACCCTTCTTTCGGCTTTTGTATTCCTCAAAGCGTTGCCGGTATTCCTGAATCTCTTCTTCGCTCATTTTTACCAGAAGCCTTTCCGGAATATTGATGATTTCGGGTACATTATCGGGCGCATTATCGATGAATTTGTTGGATCCATCCTTTCTTTTGCGCAGTTCGAAAGCATCATAGAGGCCGCCGGTAGTTGTAAACGCTTCGTAAACCAACCGTTCGTTTTCTACTTTGATGATCTGATACAACTGGGTGTTGGAGGCGGCGCGTTCCATCCAGGGTTCAAAATTCAGGTTGTACATCTTGGGGCCGCTGACCGAAACGACGTAGATGGGGCCCTTGTCTTTGCGGCTGGCGCCGAATAGCAGGTTGTAGCCCCGGCCGTAGCTGTGGTCATGGCCCTGGAGGATCAGGTCGACGCCGTATTTTTCGTATAAAGGCTGAAGGGCTTCCCGGACCTCCTCATTATCACGGCCTTTGGCAGTAGAGTAGATCGGGTGGTGGTGAGTGACGATCGTCCAGCGGTTGGGGTTGTTCTCTAAAACGCCTTCCAGCCAGTCTGCCTGCGGCTGTATAGTAGTGGAATCGGCGTACATGGCCTGAGTATTGAGGCTGATCAGGCGGGCGCCCTGGTAATCGGTGTAGTACACCGTTTCTTCCAGCCCCCGGGGGCCGTTGAGCGGAAGGGTAAAAGTGGGTTGCCAATGCCTGGACAGTACGCGCTGGCCTTCCTCGTTTCGGCTGTACTCGTGATTCCCCGGGGTGGCAATGTTGGGTTTCATGCCGTAAGCCCATCCGCCGGCGTAAAACCACTCCCCCCATTCCTCATCATTGTTTGCCCGGTTGATCAGGTCGCCGGCGTGGAGGAGGAAGTCTACATCCGGAATCGTGCTGTAGGCCTGCCGGATGCAGCGCGACCACAGGGATTTGATGTCATTCTGCGCATCGCCAAAGTAGAGGAAGGCAAAAGGCTTTGCTTCATCGGAAGCCGTTTTAAACTGAAACCACTCGCTCCAGTTATTTTCACTGCCAACCCGATAGGCATACATCGTTTCCGGATTCAGGCCTGTGAAAGTGGCGCTGTGGAAGTTGGCGGCATTGTTGTTCGTGACCAATAGCTCGGTAGCCGCCTCGATCTTTTGCTTTTGCTTCTGGAAATCCGGCGAGGGATCCGCCACCGCAATTTCAGCGTAGGCTTTCTTAACGGAAACATCGGTTCTCCAGGTGACGGATTGGGTAGTGGCCGGATCATCGCTCCAACTCAGAATAATGCGGTCGGGCGTCGGCTGAGGAGGATAAGGGCCGGTATTTTGAGCATTATCTGTGGTGAAAGACAGATACAGGAACATAGCGGCAATAAAGGCTGCCCCCAGGCTGAAAAAAAAGAGATAAGTGTACTTCATGTCTGGTCTAAAGCCGGTTTGTATTCAAAAGGAAATACAAAGGTACAAAATTAGCCATAGTGAAAGGCAAAGCTTCACTATGGCTAAAGGGCAAAAGCGGACCGATTAGAACGAGAGCTGCAACTGAACCTGAAGGACATCATTGTCTATTTCGTTGCCCGCTTCTTCATTTTTGAACGTATATTCCGCCTGTACTTTAAAAGTATGGCCCCGGATGTAGTAATTGGCCCCAACAGAAGTCCAGAACATTTTACCGCCCATTATGTCATGAGCCAGGTCATTGTCCTGATCGATCTCCTGGTAGCGCAGGGCCAGTTCCAGCTTGGGAAGCACCAGATAGGCCCCCTGGACGTAGAAGCCGTCCCCCTTAATATCGGGAAGCGGCCCGTTCCCGGTTTTGGTAAAATGTTCCCGATATTTGTTGTACTCTCCCTCAACTGAAAAGGGGCCGTAGTTGAAAAAGGCGTCGACGCCCCAGCAGAAAAGGTTGAACACATCGTCCCCCAATTCGGTCTTGACCGAATTGGCGACATTGGCGCCGATGGTCAGGTGCTTGCCCTCTCCGATGTAGGAGCTTTGGTAATCGTCGTAGGAACCTTGGGGGTTGGCCGGATCCAAAAAATCGCCCGCGATACGTGCTACTGTCATTGCGCCCTGAGCTCGCCTGGCGATTCCCACATCATCATTTGCCACATTAAACCCTAAGTTGTCGAAGATGCCCAACGAATAGGTGAGGTGGCCGGCGAAGGGCCTTCCGTAAATGAGCGCGCCAACGGTATTATCCGTCACCCCCAGTACCGTTAAGGCGTTTTTGATCAGGCTGCGGTCCATAAACAACAGCTTGGAGTCCGAAGTCAGTGCATTTCTGGAAAAGACGTCATCCTCAATACCGACGCGGAAGGTCATCAGTTCATCAATGACCGGGAACGTAAACCAGGCGTGCTCCAGAAGCGCTCTAGGAGCCTGATTGAACCGGCCGGTATTATCGATCTTGATCTCAAAATTATAGCTGGCTACATCAAAAATATTGCCTTTGCCTTTCCAACGCATTCTTCTGATAAAAATATCGTTGTTCTTGTCTATGTCGTTGTACTCGTACCGCACCTGCATGCGCACCCCCGGTATAAAGGTCAGGTTGCCTTTTCCGTCTGGTGTCACATGCTGTGACTGCGACTGTAAAGGGCTGGCCGTCAACAGAAAGACAAGAGCCATTAGCAGGATGCTAATCAGTTTGCGATAACTCCTGATTCTTTGTCTATATAGGTTTTTCATAATAGAAGGTTTTTTTGTGGATGTTTTTTTGTTAATAATCCTGAACCCACAGTGTCAGGCAAGAGCCGCAGTGTTGGCAAAAAATGTTCGTTGTCGTTTTATGCCTTTCCTCCTCTCCCTGCGCCGACGCTTTAACCTAATGGGCAAAAACGTTCGGCGAGGGATATCCTGCCCCGTGCTGCTCACACCGGCGCTGCGGCATTGGCGTGGGCAGTTGGCCGCGGCGCCATGAGCAACCAGGCACAGGATTATGGAGGAAAGCCACCTAGGAGCCTGTCGGAGAAGTACTTGATGGACTGCGAACGGCAAATATTGTTCTGCACTTCGTTGCTTTTCAGTCGCGTAGCACCACTATACTCCTTCGTCGCGCCTCGTTCAGAATAATATTTGCTTGTTCTCGTCTCACCAACACTTCTCCGACAGGCTCCTAGTTCAGGCTTTTTCGTACGGTTCGTACAATCTGTGGCTCATCAGTCGTTTACAAATAAGCAAGAAAATGTCCGGGAGGCAGGGTGTCATTTCAGAGCCCTTCTCAGTCTTGTTAGTCAACGTGTCAGGGATATTCCTATCCCCAACACGCTGTTATTTATCAATCTGTCAGTTCGTTTTTACTATTCCTATTGTATCATTTCCCCCTGCCGATGGTGATCCGCCGCTGCAAACCGCAGGTAGAGAGATGGGATCACCAAAAGGTTGAGCAGGGTAGAGGTAACCAGTCCGCCCAGAATAACAATAGCCATGGGCAGTTCGATCTCGTGGCCGGGAACATTGCCGGCCCAAACCAGAGGCACCAGGGCCAGCCCGGTAGTAGCGGCCGTCATCAGGATGGGCGCCAGGCGCTCCTGGGCGCCCCGCAGGACCAGCTCCCGCCCAAAGGCCATACCTTCCTCTGTTTCGAGGTGCTGGAAGTGGTTGATCATCATGATCCCGTTGCGGGCGGCAATCCCCAGAATGGTCAGGAAGCCAACTATCGAACCCAGAGAAATGATGCCACTGCCGAAGTAAGCCGCCAGAACACCTCCGACCAGGGCCATGGGCAGGCACAGGAAGGAGAGCATCGCCAGGCGGGTGCTCTTGAAAGAAGTATGCAGAAGGAGGAAGATGCCCAGCAAGGATAATAATACAAACATATACATGCCTCGCTTGACCTTCTGCCGTTCCACGTGCTCTCCCAGGACTTCCGGATGGTACTCATGGGGAAAGCTGACTTTCGCCAGAGCGGCTTCCACGTCGGCCTGGACCGCACCGAGGTCGCGCCCTCTTACGTTGGCGGCGACATCGAGGCGGCGGGCCAGGTTCTCCCGCTTGATTACATTCGGAGTAGGTTGGATGGTGATATCCGCCACGTCCTTCATGCGCACATGGCCGCCGCCCGGCACATCGATCAGCAGGTTCTCAATATCGGTAAAGCTGGCGCGCGCTTCGGGCACACTCCATACATTGACGTCGTAGGCTTTTCCTTCCCGGAAGATGTCGCCTACTTCCTCACCGGCTACTAAAGTAGAGGCTGCACGGCGCACATCGCCGGGTTTGAGCCCGTATTTTTTCGCCTTTTCCAGGTCTACCCGGACCTGCACCTGCGGTATCTCCTCATTCAGTTCCACATGCAGGTCGATCAGTCCTTCGATACCTTTCAGATTATCCCTGACTTCCCGGGCTTTGGAACGAAGCACCTCGAGCTCGGGGCCGTAGAGCCGGATGACGATAGATTCGGATGTTCCGGTCAATACTTCCCGTATCCTTTCTTTCAGGTAGGTGAGCACATCGCGGTAAAGCCCCGGATAGCCGTCTACCAATGTCTGGATTTTATTGAGGGTTTCGTCATAGTCGACGTCAGGGCTGACGCTGATCCAGTTCTCACCGAAATTGATCCCGACAACTTCATCCATGTAGAAGGCTTGCCCGATGTGGGCGCCGAAGTTGCGTACCCCTTCAATCGAACGCAGTTCTTTACTACCCTGTATCGTAATGCGGTTCATTTCCGGCCAGGAGGTCCCTGGCTTGGTCACCCAGTGCATCAGGAAATCCCGCTCCTTGAAGGAAGGCAGCAGGGACTGCCCAAGTTGAGGTAACACCAATAGGCCCGCCAATACTGTGATGCCTACCACTACGTACGCACGCCGGGGTTTTTCGATGATACCCGCGAGGACGGAATTGTATACCCGGTGCATCCACCTTAAAAGAGCCGGTTCGCGTTTGTGGAGCGGTGCATTGCGCAGCAGGATATAACTCATGGCCGGCGTAACCGTCAATGCCACGATGAGGGATGCCAGTATCGCAATTGCGTAAGACATGGCCAGCGGTTGAAAAAAGGCGCCGGACAACCCCTTCATAAAAAATACGGGAAGCAAAGCGACCACTTCAATCAAAGTCGCAAAAATAATAGCGCCCCGCACCTCGATCGAAGCATCGAGGATGATCCGGAAGGTAGACGCGGTGCTGCCTTCCGCCCGCGCCAGGCGCAGGCGCCGCATGATATTCTCTACGTCGATGATGGCGTCATCCACCACCGCCCCCAGCGCGATCACGAATCCCGCCAGGATCATGGTATTGATAGTGGCCCCCTGTAAGTAGAGCACCAGAGCGCCCGCCATCAGGGATAACGGAATGGCGACGGCGCTGATCAGGGTGACCCGCCACTCGAAAAGGAAGACAAAGAGAATGACAATTACGAGCACACAGGCAATAAGCAGCGCCTCACTCAAATTATCGACCGACATATCGATGTAGGTAGCCGGCCGGAAAATCTCGGTATCGATGTCCACTCCGGGCAGGCCGGGCGCCAGTTTGGCAAGGGCGGTTTCCACGCCCTCCGTAATATCCTTGGTATTGCCCCAGGGTAGCTTTTCTACAATCAGCATCAGGCCGATGGAATCGTTGATGATGGCGTCGCCGGCCATTTGCTGGTGGTCTTCCACCACTTCCGCCACATCACTCAGGCGCACCTTAACTCCGTTTCTGGTTCCTACCACGACCTTGCCCAGGTCCTCCGGTTTATTGATGGGCAGAATGTTGCGAATGCCCAATCTCCGGTCGTCGGTTTCGATCCATCCGCCGGTACCGATCATGGCGCCCGGAGAATAAAACAACAATCCGGCGTCGAGCGCATCGGCGGTAGCCTCCATGACTTCATCGAGGGTGACGCCGTATTCAATCATCCTTTCCGGCACCACTTCCACAGCCTGTAGCCGGATTCGCTCACCCCAAATGGCTACGTTGGCCACGCCGGGCACCGCCAGAATGGCGTCGTTGAGCTTCCAGTAAGTCAGCATGGACAGGTCGATCACCGACAGGCTGTCGGAGGAAATACCGATCTTCATACAACGGCTGGTGGCCGACAAAGGCTGCAGCATCAGCGGCGGCGCCGCCCAGGTGGGCAGGGTAGGTGTGGCGGCGCCCATTTTTTCGGACACCATTTGCCGGGCGCGCATCAGGTCTGTGCCCGGCTCAAAGATCATCCGGATGGCGGACAACTGGGATACCGACTTGGAACGCAGAATGTCCAGCCCGGGTATCCCGTTGAAGGCCTGCTCCAAAGGAACAGTAACCAGGGCTTCCACATCGGAAGATTCCAATCCCAGACAGATGGTCTGCACTTCAACGATGGGTGGAGCAAATTCAGGAAAGACGTCCACCGGCATATCCTGGATCTGCTTGATGCCAAAGTACATCATGGCCATCGCGGCTGCGATCACCAGAAATCGAAACCGGAGGCTCGATTTTACTATAGATCTTAACATGATTTTTGTTTTTTAAGTTAATGGCCTACTTGATACTCCGTGCCATACAGCTCCGCCACTCCCACGATCACCACCTTGGTTCCAACAGGCGGGCCTTCCAGAAGAACTGCTTTTTCACCTCCTTCCACGAAATCGACCTTGATTTCATGACGGACATAATTAAGGGGTTCAGGATTGGTGTATACCCAGGTTCGGCCTTGTACATCATAGATCACAGCAGAATAGGGGACGACCATTCGCAACTGAGCCTCGCTGTGTGCGATCATTTCCTCGCTTACCTGGGTGGTTTGAATGCCGATCCGTTCAACCGCTTTTTCGGTCAACGTCAAATGGCTGAGTTCACTACCCTCGATATGCTCTACATGAGCCGGTTCGATCTTATTGTGAGGGCTCTCCTGCTTTTGGCAGCCTACCAGTGGCAGCACCGCCATGAGCAGTATAATCAGCCCTGTTTTATGGTTAATAGGTTTCATTTCTTTTGTTTTTTCTGTTTGCAGAATTACTTCTCACGGGGAGTTGTGCGTAGATTTCTATGCATGAATGCATATCAACAAATAACTCACAACCTCCCGCAATCCCGGTCAAACACTCGGCACTGTCTCTACATCCAATTCAAGCATTGCCTTTTCCTCCTCCATCATCGTCTCGGAAACCTTTCCGAACTGCAGATAAAGAGCAGGCATAACAAACAGGTTGACCAGCAGAGAACTTACCAGGCCACCCAGCATCACCAAAGACATGGGATGCAGCATCTCAAGCCCTGGCGCATTGCTCATAAAGGCAAAGGGCAAGAAAGCCAGAGCGGTGATGATCGTCGTCATCAGGATGGGAGCCACCCGCTCCTGAACACCCCGCTGAACGAGATTCGGGCCGAAGGCTTCACCATCCATCAGCTCTCTTCGCTTGAAATGTTTGATCAGTAAAACGCCATTATAGGTTGCAACGCCCAGTACACCAAGCAAACCGGCCAGGTGGCCCAGCGTCAGGTTGCCACCGGTTAACCATACCGCCAACATCCCGCCGGACAAGGCCACCAGCAGGCTGGGGAAAACGGCCAGGGCAAGGCGCCAGCTCCAGAAAGCGGCCTGCAGCAGCAAAAAGATGCCGATCATAGCCGCAATGACAATACCCATTACCCGGCGTTCGGACTCCTGTATCTTCAGGAAATCCCCCACCAGTTCAGCGTGATACTCCAGGGGGAAATCCACCTGCGCCAGGCTGCGGCCGATATCGGCGGCCAATGTTCCGGTTTTACCTCCCGGCACGCTAAAAGAAACGTCCATATAGCGGGAAACCTTATCGCGCTTGACAACCGCCGGATTCGCTTTTTCGCGGACATCCGCCACATCCCCTATCCGTACATGGCCGCCATCGGGCATGTCGACCAGCAGGTTCTTAACGGTTTCGATGCTGCTTCGCACTTCGGGAACACCCCACACGACGACCTCAAACACTTTTTGCCCTTCAAACAGGCTGCCGACACCAATACCCGACAGCAGGGTGGCGGCCGTCCGGCGCACATCGCCCGGCTTGATGTCGTATTCCCTGGCTTTATCCAGGTCCACTTCAATTTCTATATTCGGCTCCATGGGCGGGTATTCCACCTTCGGCTCGGTAATTCCGCCGATGCCGGAGATCGCTTTTTGCACCTCCTCTGCTTTTTGAGTCAGGACATCCTGGTTTTCGCCATAGACTCTCACGGCATACAGGTGATTCGTTCCGGTCAGCGATTTGGTCAGGCTCTGTTGCTGGTAAGTGGTTACTTCCGTAGACATTCCCGAGTAACTATCGACGACCTTTTGAATAGAAGCCAGTGTATTCTCATAGTCGGCATCTTCATCCACATTGACCCAGATCTCTCCGGCATGGACATTGGACACTTTATCCGACATCACTGCGCGGCCGAGGTGAGCGGCGGCATTCGCGACACCGTCGACGGTCCGCAGTTTGCCAATCGCTTCTTTAGTTATCCGGGCCATTTCCGGATGGGAAGTGCCGTACGGAGCATCCCATTTGATCACCAGGTCTCGTTCTTGTGGTACGGGCAGCCGTGGGCCCAGGTTGATCGTGGACAATGCGACGATGCCAACCAGAGCGATGGCGGCCAGGGTAAGGAAGCCCATGGCTGGTTTTTGGATGATCCGGGCAACGCCCGAGCCAAAGGCGGCTTGCAGGGATGCCAGCAAAGGAGAGGGCTGGTACCCTGGCTTTGATTTGGATAAAAAGATCAAACTCAAAGCCGGCGTGACAATGAGAGCCGTCAGGGTAGAGGCGGCCAACGCCAGCATATAGGAAGAGGCCAACGGCTTGAGAAATGCTCCGGACACTCCCTCGATGAAGTACAAGGGCAAGGCCGTTAGTACGAGAATCATCGTGGCAAAGAAAATCGGGCTGCGAATCTCGGTAGCCGCATCGAGAATAATACTGGCCGTCGTTTTATCCGAGCCGGCTTCATTTGCCTGATACAGGCGGCGGCGGATGTTCTCTACCGTGCTGACCGCGTCGTCGACAATGACACCCAGGGCGACGACAAGCCCCGCCAGAACCATCATGTCAAATATCGTTCCCTGCAGGTAGAGGATGTAGGCGCCGGCAGTCAGAGACAACAGGATGGCTACGAAGCTGACCACAGCCGTGCGCCATTCGTAGAAAAAGAGGAAGAGCAGCAGCAGAACGACCCCCAGTCCAATGCCCATCGCCAGGGAGAGATTGTCGAAAGAAGCCTCAATAAAATTGGCGGGCTGATAAATCTCCGTATCAAAGGCCACGCCGGCCAGGCCGGGCGCCAGTTTATCCAGGGCGTCTTCTACGGCTTCGGAAACCTTCACCGTACTGGCCCACGGAAATTTTTCAACGACCAACATGAGGCCAGGGCTGCCGTTGACAATGGCGTCACCGATCAGCGGTTGGTGGTTTTCCACGACCGTCGATACGTCTCCCAACAGCATGTTAGGATGGCCGTGCAATGGCAGTTGCGCCATTTCTTCGGGAGTGGATATGGGCAATACGTGCCGAATCCCCAACCGTTGATTGGGCGTATCGAAAAAACCGCCGGTGCCGGGAGTCGATGAATTCAGATAACTCAGAGGAGACACCCACAGCGCTTCTCCCGTAGTTTTGATCACATCGTGTAAGGTAGTTCCGTTAGCCGCCAGGGTTTCAGGATCGACCTGCACCTGCAGCTGCCGTTTGCGCTGGCCCCAGATCGAAACGTTGGCCACGCCTTCCACCCCCATGAGGTAGGGTTGTATCGTCCAGCGGGCCAGCACCGACAGGTCGATGAGGGAAAGCTCCTGAGAGCTCGGCGTCAGGCCCACCTTCATCACCCGGCTGGTCGAGGAATAGGGTTGAAGCATAACGGGCGGCTTGGAAACGTGTGGCAAGGCGTGCGCCTGCGTCATGCGCTCTGCCACTACCTGCCGCGCGACCATAGGGTCTGTACCGGGTTCGAAAACGCAGACAACCCTGGATAGGCCGGGCATTGACTCCGACCAAATCTCATCCAGGTAGGCGATCCCGTTGAGCAGGTCCTGCTCCAGCGCTACGGTGAGTAATTGTTCCACCTCGTCCGCCGAAAGCCCCAGGGCTTCGGTTTGGACTTCTACATAAACGGGTGAAAATTCGGGGAAGACCCCTAATTGCATATCACGGAGTTGTGACATGCCGATGGCAATTAAAATGGCTGCAAATGATACAACCACTAGCCTGGCTTGCATGCTAGCCTTGATTATCCCACGCATAATAACTAGGTTTTAGTTAACTATACAACAATGCCCTCCCTGCCTTGATACAAGTAGGGCTCAATTCTAATTCGTCGTTTTGGGAATGCTGTGATGTTTAGAGAACCGGAAAAATGGATACGGTGCTATTACGGTACATCATCTGCTCATACCAATCCAGCCCTTCGGCCTGACGGTTATCAGGCAAGGATGCGAAATGGCAGACTCCTTCAGTGGTACGCTAACGTCACCTTCACCCTGTTGCCATATCGACAATTGAGTGGCCAGGCTATTGGATAGACAATCGTGCAATGCTGGGCGATAAAACCCTTCTATCCAATAATTAGATTAACGATAAACAGAGTTGCGTTTACGTAATTGGGAACGTAAAAATTTCCGGATCAACTGGGTTCTTCATCATCGCAATCCTTCCTGGGGGGGGGAATGAAGGATCGCATAACCTCTGATAATGAAGCTACGAATTAATATTCCACAGTGATTTTTACAACCTAATGGGGAACAGCTAAACCTTCTGTTCTTTTGTGAAATTAGACGTTTCGGGAAGAGTGTCCTGGATTCCATAAAAGGAATCCATTTACTTAGTAATGCATGTCAGAAAAGAAGCAATGTACGTTTTTGAATCCGTTCCTTGTTTCAGATTCATTTTTCGTTGGCGACCGGGTACGTTTTGTCTTTGCAGTATTATCCTAATACAATAGCTTAAATTGGCTAATAGAAATCCAAAGTAGAACTATATCTAATACGGAAATCAATTTATAAAAAAACCAAGCAGTCAACAAATTAATTGTATATTTTTTTTAAAATAAAGTGTATTTTTTTGCAAAAAATTGATTTTTAAAGGTAAAAACCTCCTAAAATCATTATAAAGCTATCAACTAAGTAGTAATTACATATTAAAAACAAAGCAATGCTATCAAAATAAATAGTATGTAAAATTCCCTTTTTTTATAACTATTTAACTCCCCTTTGGCATAGTTCTACTTTGTTGCCATACAACTGGACATTTTCTGGATTGTGTAAATGTGTATCCTCCTTCGCATGAAGCTTCGGCGGACGAAGAGCCAGGGTGTTCCAAACATCAGCCCGGTTGCTCAACAGCACCTACCTTGCCAACCCCAATTTTTCCCGTTCCTCCACCGATTTAAACCAGGAGATCAACCGCTCCCGTTGTTCATCGCTCAGGCGGGCCTCCGAATGCATTTTCGCGTAAGGCTTTAACGGCATCAGGCCTTTTTCCACTTCTTCCGCGCATTCCTCTGCTTTATGGGCTTTCTTTTCTGCATCGTAGGCAGCCCAGGTTGAAAAGTTGAGGTGGCCGCGCGCTTCTTCGATGTGATGGCCGATCCACCAGGAAACCGGGGCTACGCTGGCATACCAGGGGTACTTCGTCTCGTGAGAATGGCAGTCGTAACAGGCGTCCTTTATGATCCTGGCCCACGCCTCATCTAAGCAAAAAATGAACTGTTTTCGGCTTGAAGGCCGAAATTTGGACAAGCTCTTACATTTTACCGATACGGTTTTTTCAAGAGGGAACGACTTGTCTTTGAGGGGAGTATAGCTTGGAATGATTGATGACCAAAGCTCTGCCTGTGGTTTCAGCCAGGAAGGCTGAAACACAAGCAGCATCTCTATACTCTGGCAGGTGGGTAAGGCTTGACAAGCTTTTACGCTTGTCAAGCCTCCCCAGGTGTAGAGTATGTTTCGTATAGTCCTTAACGCTAAATTTTGAATGCTAAAGTGAGGTAATAAAGCCGGGGTTCAGCTGGTATTAAACCAGGGCCGGGATAACTAGTCATGTTCGCTGGGTCGGAGGATGATCTCCCGCCAGCTGGCTACAGCCATAAGCTGATAAACCTCACGCCGAGATCTGGCCAAGCGTATGATAGAAAACCAGGCGCCTTTTATAGGCCTAAACCAAACAGCGTCGCTTTTGTAACTTTGCTCCGCCCCCTGGCAACTGTTTGCTCTGATGTGAGCCGGCATACCATTCAATATTCTGGAGCATTTTCTTGCCTTCAACTTTGAAGTAGATAAATGATATAACGTATTTTATGAATAACGTGACGATACCACGGTAAAAAGATGAGCTAAAAACGGCTGGTGTCAATCGCACTTGGGGCTCAACTGTATAGATTTCTTTATACTGGGACAAGGCTAAAACTTAAACTGGTTTCCAGTGGGCTGCATTATCTTAAGGAAAAGTACTAACTAAACGCCTTTCCATTCTCGTCGCACTGTCGGCATCGACTTCATTATAAAATCACGCTTCATCAGACGTGGTATTCTACTAGTTCTTGCGCATGTGCAGCTGGTAGGTTTTCCATTAAAGCCTACAGCAAAAAGCCCGAACTAAGAGTTCAAACCCTGCAACATTATTCTCAGCGGACGTGAATCGATATTCGCGACGTTAGCTTAATAAGGATCAGCGCACTGACCACTCGTAAATTCTATCTGATGGCAACTTGCGAACCCAGGTTCGTGCGTCTTGAAGAAGGCACGAAACTGAAAAACACGGTCTCAGCAGATCAACCCAGATATCTCCGCGCTCACGGGGTGATCGAGTTCTGACCGTTTACCGGAATACCCCGGCAGCCTGAAAGAACTAATGACTAGTAGCTCACGTAAATAGGTATCAACAATTATTATACCAATATAGTATTTTATATCATAATTTGCTGACAAATCAAAAACCTCATATGCCGGAATTAATCCTTGGTTTCCTGTCTCCGTAAATTCCGTATTATTCGCATCAGAATATTGGCTACTGGTATTGGTATAGTTCAAAGTGGTTGAAAAATGGTAACCCTTGAAAGTTATACCCGCCTTAAAAAGATGCTCAGGTGCTAATTCGACCCTATTTCCTTTAAATTGTGAATTTAAATACTCTGAATCGATATAGGCATACGAACTAAATAAACTTAAAGAGTATGGAGCACTTGGATTAATTGCTTTTAAAAGATTAAATTCAACAAACGACTCTATTCCCTATTCCTTGAGTTGGCAATATTGGTTCTGTAAAGGCGTGGTTCGCCATCAATTTCGCGAGTTATTACGCCAATTCTGTCATTGTAGGCAAGTATAAATGCATTGATATCAAAACTAAGAAGCTGTCCAATTTGCCCCCGAAAACCTACGTCGGCATTATAACCATCTGAATCCTTGACATCAGGATCAACTTCAAGATTAGGATTTTCAACCCTCATATCATTGAAATGAACCCCTCTGAATCCTTCCGTAATGTTAGCATAAAAATTTATCTCATCATTGATTTGATATTGAATTCCTCCACCTAGCAAAGGGAAACTTCTCGTGTTTGTACGATCTTCAAACATCAATTTACCATCGTCATTAAAATAGCCATCAAAATCAACTTTGATATACTCATACCTGAAACCAGGAGTAACGGATAGTCTTGGAGTTATTTGAAAAATATGTTCTCCAAAAACCGCATAGTTTGTTGTGTAAAACGTATAATTATTGTACTCCAACGCATTAGGGTTGATAAAGCTGAAATCAGGATCTCTGCCATCCGTTCCTAATCCCTGGCCTCTTGTTGTTTTTCCATCGTACACTCTTACCCCAATCAAAAGGTGTTCCTTGTATCACGAAACATCTTATAGGGTTTCAAAATCTAATCTCCGAACCATAATTTCTATACTCATCCCGTCTTAAATCCCGAAAACCACCATCATCGGGTATATTGACTGGATCAGTTTGTTCTACACTATATCTACTAGAAAGTACTGCGAAGTTTTTCATTGAAAGTTTGGTGCCATTTCCAAAATCATAATCCAATGTAATCGCCGGTAAATTCCACTCCACATGAAACCAATTTCGTTCCCTATTAGAAGCCTGCGGGTCAATTTTAAACTGTTCATCCGTCACCCCTGCCGACAGGTGCAAGGTGTATCCCATCTTCGTAAATTCCGCACCAATTTTTAATTTGTCATTAACCTGATACTTAGCGGATACATATCCACTATTTATCCTGTAATCAGCATTTTCTCTCCACCCATCGGCACTTCGATGGTGAAAATAACCGAAGTACTCAACTTTGTCTTTTCGTCCTCCAATACTATTATAAGAATTGAATAAGTTATAGGATCCCACTGTTTGCTTGGTGTTGTATTCAAAGTCCTTTTTTCGGAGCCTCTTTCATCTTAAAATTCATCATGCCCCCATTTGAGTACCATATTGTAAAGATGCTGCTCCTCTCACTACTTCAATTCTCTCAACAGCCTCCATGGTTGGCGTATAATAATTATCCGGATAGCCAATAATGTCAGCGGCGATATCATACCCATTTTGGCGAGTATTATATTCCCAAGATCTGTTTGGGCTCAATCCTCTATTTGATACATTTAATTGAATACCAGTGCCATCATTTTCCCAAACATTGGTTCCTGCCACTTTTGCAAAAACCTGACGAGGATTATTTACGGCAAGGTTTGCATTGATTTTATCCAGAAGAACAACGTCATTCTTCTTGGATGCATATATAGCCGTACCTTTCACACTCGGCAGCCGGCTTATGTCGTTCAGGTTCCTCGAGGTACTTGACACAATGACATCGGCTAAATCAAACACGTCACCTTCCAGCGCAACATTCATGGTTTTAGCCTTGTTATTCGTCAGCCTGAAAGACTTAATTACTTCTCCATAAGAAATGTGCTTGAAGGTAATTTCGTAATTCCCAAACTCCAGGCCTTTTATACTGAACTTTCCATCTGTATCTGTAGTGGTTCCGGTTATTTCTTCCGAACCCTTGCGTACAGTAATATTTGCATCTGAAACGAGTATTCCCTCGCCATAGGTTACTATACCTTGAATTGCACCAGGCCCATTCTGCGAAAAAGTTGGCGAGAAAGTGCAAATAAGCACTAATGTTAATAGGTTCTTTAAAAGATGTATATTTTTTTTCATCTTTCTACTTTTAAGATTCTGGTTACTAAATATTGAGTTTTTTGCTATACACCCCTCGGTCACTAGAAGTGGTTTTTGTCGTGAAGCAACTCTCTGGATAACCCCGGGCGTCAGCGCTGATGTCATACCTATTCTGACGGGTGTTGAAGTTGGCCGAGCGGTTGGGGTCCAGGCCACGGCCTCCGATGCTGAGCCCTGGCGCATGGCTGTATATCTGCCGAGCATTAGTTGTTTGCCCGTTCCGGGAAAAGGTATAATTTTCCGGGACAAGGAAGGACGGCTCGTCATTAACGCCCGGATCGTCGTCCTTACTGAAGGCAAAGCACAAGATGGAAGCAGGGCAAGCATTAGGTTTTTGCTAGTCATTTTTAAGTGCTTTTACGGTTAATAATAAATTCATGGTCGATAGAATCTCAGGTATAGCAGGGGTATTACCAAAAGATTAAGCAGGGTGGAGGTAAGCAGCCCGCCCAGGATCACGACCGCCATCGGCAGTTCGATCTCATGGCCCGGGACGTTGCCGGCGATCACCAGGGGCAGCAGGGCCAGGCCGGTGGTCGTTGCGGTCATCAGGATGGGGGCCAGGCGTTCCTGTGCGCCCCGGATCACCAACTCCCGCCCGAAGGCCATGCCTTCCTCGGTTTCCAGGTGCTGGAAGTGGTTGATCATCATGATCCCGTTCCGGGCGGCAATGCCAAGGATGGTCAGGAATCCGACCAGGGAGCCCAGGGAGATAATGCTGTTTCCACCGAAGTAGGCAGCCATCACGCCGCCAACCAGGGCCATCGGCAGGCAAAGGATCGACAGGACGGCCAGCCGCGTGCTTTGGAAAGCGGCATGCAGGAGCAGGAAAATGGCCATCAGCGCCAGGCCCCCAAAGAGCGCCATCCGTCGCTGGGCTGCCTGCCGTTCGGCGTATTCGCCCAGTACCTCCGGGTGATACTCCAGAGGGAAATCCACTCCCGCCAGGGCGCTTTCGACGTCGGTTATGACTGAACCGAGATCGCGCCCCCGCACATTGGCGGCCACGTCGAGGCGGCGGGTGAGGTTTTCCCGTTTGATGATATTAGGAGTGGGAACGATCTCAATATCGGCCACGTCCTGCAGGCGGATATAACCGCCGCCCGGAACATCGATGGGCAGGTTCTGGATGTCGGTGAGGCTGGCGCGCGCTTCGGGCACGCTCCAGACGTTGACATCATAGGCCTTACCTCCCCGGAAAATGTCGCCCACTTCTTCGCCGGCTACAAAGGTGGTGGCCATACGGCGAATGTCGCCGGGCTTCAGGCCGTACTGTTTTGCCTTTTCGAGGTTAACCCGAACCTGGACCTGGGGTATCTCTTCATTTAGCTCGACGTGCAGGTCGATGATGCCTTCGATACCTTCCAGCTTATCTCTTACCTCCCGGGCCTTGTCCCGGAGTACTTCCAGTTCGGGGCCGTACAGGCGGATTACGATAGCCTCAGAGGCCCCGGTGAGTACTTCTCTGATCCTTTCTTTCAGGTAGGTCAAAACATCGCGATACAGGCCCGGGTAGCCATCCACTACTTCCTGAATTTTTGCCACCGTCTCGTCATAGTCCACCTCCGGGCTGACGCTGATCCAGTTTTCGCCGAAATTCATACCCACAACCTCATCCATATAATAGGCTTGCCCGATGTGGGCCCCGAAGTTGCGCACCCCTTCTATGGAGCGCAGCTCTTTACTGCCTTTCATGGTGATGCGATTCATTTCTGGCCAGGACGTGCCCGGCTTGGCCACCCAGTGCATCAGGAAGTCTCGTTCTTTAAAGGAAGGCAGGAGCGACTGTCCAAGACGAGGAATGATCAGCAGGCCGATCAGGGTAAAGATACCCACCACAGCGTAAGCATGCACCGGCTTGCCGATAAGGCGGGCCAGGATACTTTGGTATACACCGTGCAGCCATCTCATCAGGGCCGACTCGCGGCGGTGGAGCTCTGCATTGCGCAAAAGGATGTAACACATCGCCGGCGTGATGGTCAAGGCAATCACCATAGAGGCCATAATAGCGATCGCGTAGGCGGAAGCCAGCGGCTTGAAGAATGCTCCGGACAAGCCCCCCATAAAGAAGACCGGGATCAGGGCTGCCACTTCGATCAGGGAAGCATAGATGATAGCGCCCCGCACTTCGATCGACGCTTCGAGGATGATGCGGAAAGGAGATTGGGTAACCCCTTCTTTTCTCGCCTCGCGCAAACGCCGCATAATGTTCTCCACGTCGATGATGGCGTCATCCACTACAGCGCCGAGGGCAATCACGAAGCCCGCCAGGATCATAGTGTTGATGGTGGCGCCCTGTAAGTTGAGCACCAGCGCACCCGCCATCAATGATAAGGGAATGGCTGTGCAACTGATCAAGGTGACCCTCCATTCATTGAGGAAGAGGAACAGGACGATGATCACCAGCACACAGGCAATGAGCAGCGCTTCCTGTAAATTGTCGATCGACATGTCGATATAGGTCGCCGGGCGGAAGATCTCGGTATCGATCTTCACACCAGGCAGCCCGGGTTCGATCTTGGCAATGGCCGCTTCCACGCCTTCGGTAATGTCCCGGGTATTTCCCCAGGGTAGCTTTTCGACGATGAGCATCAGGCCGACCGTGTCGTTGATGATCGCGTCTCCTGACATTTGCTGGTGGTCGACCACTAACTTGGCGACATTTTCCAGGTATACTTTCTGGCCATTGTGCGTTTTGACCACTACCTCGCCCAGGTCTTCCGGGCGGTTGATGGGCAGGATGTGCCGAACGCCATACCGGTTGGTCTCCGTTTCCACCCATCCACCGGTGCCGATCATAGCGCCGGAGGAATAGAATAAAAGGCCGGCATCCAGTGCGTCTGCCGTCGCTTCCATAACATCCTGCATCGTCACTCCGTATTGCTGCATCCATTCTGGCACCACTTCTACCGCCTGCAATTCGATCCGCTCGCCCCAGATGGCGACATGAGCTACGCCGGGAACATCCAGAATGGCGTCGTTGATCTTCCAGTAGGTGAGCATCGACAGGTCGATTACTGATAGGCTGTCTGAGGAGAGCCCGATCTTCATGCACCGGCTGGTCGCCGAAAGGGGTTGCAGCATTAGCGGAGGCGCCGCCCAGGTGGGCAGGGTTGGGACGGCAGTGGCGATCTTTTCGGATACCAGTTGCCGGGCAGCCATCAGGTCGACCCCCGGTTCGAATATTAGTTTGATGGCGGATAACTGGGAAACGGATTTGGACCGCATCACGTCCAGCCCGGGAATGCCGTTAAAAGCCCGCTCCAGGGGCACAGTTACAAGCGCTTCCACCTCATTGGATTCCAACCCCAGGCAAATCGTCTGAACTTCCACCAGTGGCGGAGCGAATTCCGGGAAAACGTCTACCGGCGTCTCCTGGATCTGCCGGAGGCCAAAATACATCATGGCAATCGCCAGGCCAATCACTACGAACCGGTACTGGAGGCTTGATTTTACTATTGATCTTAACATGATTTCTTTTTTTAATTAATGGCCAACTTCATACTCCGTACCGTACAGTTCGGCAGCACCTACTGATACTACCGGGGTTCCCAGGGGCGGGGCTGTATGCAGCACCGCTTTGTCTCCTTTTATGAAATCGACTTCGACCTCACTGCGGATGTAAGTTTGGGGCGCCGGATTGATATACACCCAAGCCCGGCCTTGAACATCGTACAACAAAGCGGAGTATGGGACAATTGTTCTCAATCGGTTCTCGCTCTGGGCGATCATCTCTTCCGCCACTGGAGCCGTTTCGATCCCGATCCGTTCGACCGCTTTCTCCGTCAGCTTCAGCCGGCTGAGTTCACTATTCTCAAGGTGTTCTATCTGGGCGGGCTCTATCTTCTCGTGGAGCTTGTCCTGCTGCTGGCAACTCATAAAGAGGAACGCTATCGCCAGCAGAGGCGCCCAGGAGGTTTTATGCTGATAAATTTTCATTTTTTCATTTATTTTTTGATGTAAGAAAAAGGGGTCATGGAGTAGGGCCGGCTACTGGTTATGCTCCGCCCGAAATCTGGGGGGCCCTTTTGGTTCTACCCCCTTTCCGGGCTATCACACACTCGGCGCTACATCCAGATCCAGCATAGCTTTTTCTTCATTCATCACAGCATCGGATACTTTCCCGAACGCCAGGTAGAGCCCTGGCAATGCAAGTAGGTTGACCATAGCGGAAGTAAGCAGTCCGCCCAACACCACCACCGACATGGGGTGCAGCATCTCGAAACCCGGAACCCCTCCCATAAGAGCGAACGGCAGGAAGGCCAACGAGATGGTGATCGTGGACATCAGGATGGGGCCAAGGCGGTTGGCGACCCCTTTTTGGACCAGGGCCGGCCCAAAGGATTCGCCTTCCAGCAACTCCAGGCGTTTGAAGTGTTTGATCAGCAGGACGGCATGGTAGGCCGAAACGCCCAGCACGGCGAGCAATCCGGCCAGGTGGCCCAGCTCCATGGTTCCGCCGCTGAGCCATACTGTCGCCAGGCCTCCGGAAAGCGCGATGACCAGGCTGGGCAGTACGGCCAGCGCCAGCCGCCAACTCCAGAAGGAGGCCTGCAGTAGGAGGAATATACCGATCAGGCAGGCAATGACAACGCTGATCAGGCGGCTCCTGTTTTCCTGGATCTCGATGAAATTGCCGACCAGCTCGGCGTGGTATTCCAGCGGGAATTGTACTTGTTTAAAGCTGTCCTCGATTTCGGCTCCGGCGGCGTTAATATCCACACCCGACAAGTCGAAGGTGACGTCCATATACCGGGAGACCTTATCCCGCCGGATGACGGCCAGGTTCTCCTTTTCGTGTACATCTGCGACTTCCCCGATACGTACTTTTTTGCCATCAGGGGTGTCGACCAGCAGGTTTTTTACGCTTTCAATGCTGTTGCGTACTTCCGGAACGCCCCAAACAACAACTTCAAATACTTTTTGGCCTTCGAACAGGCTCCCGGCCTCTATACCGGCCACCAGGGTGGCGGCGGTCCGCCGCACATCGCCGGGTTTGATATTATACTGTTTGGCTTTTTCCAGGTTTACTTTTATCTCGAGGGTAGGTTCGGTGGCCGGATATACTACCTCAGTGCCAACTACCCCCCTGACACCGGAAATGACTTTTTTTACCTCTTCTGCTTTTTGGGCCAGGATATCCTGGTTCTCTCCGTAAACCCGCGCGGCATAGAGGTGATTAGTTCCGGAAATAGGCCGATTGATGCTTTGTTCCAGATAAGTGGTGATATTGCTGTTCATTTCCGGGTATCCTTTAAGGGCCTGCCGGATGAATGCCAGGGTTTTATTGAGGTCTGCTTCTTCATCCACGTTGAGCCAAATCTCACCGGAATGGATATTGGTAATCTTATCCGACATAACGGCGCGGCCAATGTGTGCAGCGGCGTTGTCGACGCCAGGGATCGTCCGGAGTTTGCTAATGGCGTCTTTAGTGACACGGGCCATCTCGGGCCTGGAAGTGCCGTATTCTCCGTCCCACTGTATTACCAAATCCCGTTCCCGGGGCAGGGGTAATCCGGGAGACAAATTAATGGTGGAAAGGGCCACAATACCTACAAGGGCGATGACTCCCAATGTCGTATATGTTGTTATCGGGTGGTTCCGAGAAAACCGGCCGAGGCCGGCGCCGATAGCTTTGCTTATGGCGTTCAGTAATGGTGAGGGGCGGTATGCCGGACCGTCGGAGTAGGAAAACATTATCATGCTCAGGGCCGGCGTGACGACAAGGGCAGTCAGCGTAGAAGCTGCCAGCGCTAAGAGATAAGACACGGCCATAGCATTCAGGAACGCTCCGGTGATACCCCCTACGAAAAAGAGCGGTAAAGCTGCCAGTAGCAGGATCAAAGTGGCGAGGAATACCGGGCTGCGCATCTCGTAGGTGGCATCGAGGACAATGCTGGCAGCGGATTTTTCGGACCCATTTTCTTTGGTAGCATCCAGGCGCCGCCGGATATTGTCAACCGTAACAATGGCGTCATCGATAATGACACCCAGGGCTACGATAAAGCCGGCGAGGGCCATCATGTCAAAAATGGTACCTTGAAGATGAAGTACATAGGCGCCGGCCAAAAGCGACAGCAAAATAGACACCAGGCTGATCACTACAGCGCGCCATTCGTACAGGAAGAGGAAGAGCATCAGGACGGTAAGCGCCAGGCCTGTTCCCAACATGGTTGTTAAATTGTCGAAGGAGGCTTCGACGAACCTCGCCGGCTGATAAATCTCCGTATCAAAGGCTACTCCGGTCAGGCCGGGCGCCAGCTTGTCGAGTGCCTGCTCTACATTTTCTGTGACCTGCGCCGTGCTGGCCCATGGGAATTTTTCGATAACCAGCAACAAGCCTTCGTTGCCATTCACGATGGCATCGCCGATCAGCGGTTGGTGGTTTTCCACGACGGTGGATATATCTTTGAGCAACATATTATTGTGGCCATGGACCGGTATCTCGGCCAGCTGTTCGGCAGTAGAAATGGGGGAAAGGTGCCGGATGCCCATTCTTTGGTTGGGAGTATCAAAGAATCCCCCCGTGCCCGGTGTAGAGGAGTTCAGGTAACTCAGGGGCGAAACCCATAACGCCTCGCCTGTGGTTTTGATCACATCGTGCAGGGTTACTCCGTTATCTTTTAGCGTTTCCGGGCTGACCTGCACCTGTAGCTGGCGTTTGCGCTGCCCCCAAACCGAAACGTTAGCAACGCCTTCCACACCGATCAGATAGGGCTGAATAGTCCAGCGGGCCAGCACTGAGAGGTTGATGAGCGACATGTCGGGAGTATTGGGGCTTAGCCCTACCTTCATGACCCGGCTGGTCGAGGAATAGGGTTGCAGCATGATAGGGGGCTTCGACACATGCGGCAAGGCATGCGCCTGGGTAAGGCGCTCCGCTACGACTTGCCGCGCCACCATGGGGTCGGTGCCGGGTTCGAAAACACAGACGACTCTGGACAGGCCAGGCATGGACTCGGACCATATCTCGTCCAAAAAGGCAATACCGTTGAGCAAGTCCTGCTCCAGTGATACTGTCAGTAATTGTTCCACCTCTTCAGCAGAAAGCCCAAGCGCTTCGGTCTGGACTTCGACATAGACGGGGGAAAACTCAGGGAATACCCCTAATTGTATATCGCGGAGCTGCGATATGCCAAGCACGATCAGTAAGGCGGCTATAGATACAATAGCTAACCGGCTTTGCAGACTAGATGTAATAATTCCTCGCATAATGAAATTGTTAGTTTAGTGAAATGCAAAACAATATCACCCCCTGTCCTGGTGCAGGAAGAGAAAAGATTCTTGTGCTAGTGCCAGCCCATACCGCAGCCACTCCTTCCATTGTTGCAGAAAGAACATACCGGTTCCAAACAAAGACACAGGCTAACCTGCGGATAACAGGCTAATGCGCCAATCATCCGGCTCGCAGCAGATAGGCTATCTCCATGCCAAAACACCCCTTGCAATGTTGCATACATCGCAAGGTTTGTTGTTCAGGCTGTGGCAAACAGGCCACTGAACAATGCCTACTCAGTAAAAACTAATTAGGGCCTTTACTCCACATCCCGGCAATTCTTCCAAGGGGGGGAATGAAGAATTGCTTCCTATCGGAATGAGGAAAAAACGGTAAACATGTTTTTTACTGTAGCTCGCTTACACTTTGTACTAATGGGAAAGGATAATGTAAACTTATTAGAGTGAAGTTTTCGGGGTAAGTGTGGAAATTAAATCAGACAGGTACAGGTACGTTAATCTCAACAAGGCCTTGAGAAGGCTTGTTTGCCTGGGTTCTAGTGCGTTCAGTCATTATTTCAAGTAGTGTAAGAGTCAAGAAAAAATAGGGTTTCCTGACTAATATAATAGTATTACATTCAAATGTAATGAAAAAAGCAATAGTCAACAAAGTAATTGTGTATTTTTTTAAAATTAAATTGTTATTTTTTAAAAGTATTTAGAATAAAAGAAGTAGCGCATAATTTCATGCACGCGTAGATAATGTTATTTACAACACTTACTACTAAACACAATAGCAATGCTATTAAAAAAACACTTAAAACAAACCTTCCTCTTGTTGATTACCGCACTGGCCATCCACGCCTGCATGCCGGCCGATAAAAAAGATGCCAATGATATCAACCGGAGGCTTGCCCCTGTTTCCGGTGAAAGCGGGCCGATTTCGGAATCAGCATTGATGGCCACCGGTAAATACCGGTTGAAGTATGATCTGGGCGCTGCCGCTATTGAACTAAGGCTTTCCCGAGAACTCAAAGAGGTTTCCGGCCTCAGCATGTCTTCCGACGGCGCTTATCTGCTGGCAGTGAATGACGAACAGGGCAAAGTTTATTATTTGGACAAGGAAAGCGGGCGCATCCAAAAGGAACTTTCTTTTGGCTCCCCGGGGGACTATGAGGGCCTGGAAATGGTGGGCGGCAAGTTGTTTATAGCCAGAAGCGATGGCGTCCTGTTTGAAATGGAAGCTTCCGGAAAGGAAGGTTCGGTTGCCCGGCCCCATTACACCCTTCTGAATGCCGACTATGACGTGGAGGGCCTGGCGTACGACCGCGCCAACCACCGGCTGCTGCTGGCCTGCAAAGGAAAAGCCGGGGAGGGGAAAGCTTTCGAAGATAAACGCGCCATCTATGGTTTTAGCCTGGACAGCCTGCAGCTTTCCAAAGAACCTGTCTACCTGCTTAGCGAAGAAATGGCCATAGCCGAAGAAGCTATCCGGGAAGCTTGGTGGGCAGATGTCCTGAAGGGGCATTTCTCTCCTTCGGCTGTGGCTGTGCATCCCATTTCCGGCCATACCTACGTGGTGTCCTCCAAAGGAAAGGCAAGATCCGTATTGGTGATGGCCCCTTCCGGAGAATTGCTGAGCATCCGGGAACTGGACAAAGACCCGTTCAACCAACCCGAGGGCATCTGCTTCGAAAAAGACGGTACGATGTACATCAGTACAGAGGCAAAGGGGAAAAGAGGGAAAGGGAGGATTTATCGATTTCGGATGTTGTAGAAGCTGTGGATGCCGGGGCGCAGCGGAGGCCTCGTACCGGCGATAGCCCGCGTCGGGGCGGGGCTGTTCAAACCACTGTGTTTTCTGTATAAAACCGCAGAGATCGCAGGGATACGCTAAAGCCTTCGCTATCAATCGAATACTCTGCGCGCTTTGCGGTTCAAAACATGCTGGTAGACACACTTAATTGAACAGTCTCGTCGGGGCTATGGATAGTGCCATGTATGCACCAACCGGCCCAAAGGGCCGTAGCATCCTTTTGGGCCCGTACGGGCCCAAAAACAGCATCAATAGCCCCCCCCTCCCAATTTACTCCAAAATCACGTTTTACCTTGTACCCGTCTAAAACATTAAAACCAAAAGGTAAGATGAGAAACAGCATTCACACAGTTACGGGGATGATCATTGCCCTCTTTACTGTAGCCTGCGGCGGCGACCCGAGTGCACAGGGTTCTTCCTCCTGGCAGGAAGACTTTGGCCTCTCCGAACGCAGCCTCGTTCCAAGCGGGCGAAACGAGTATTTCGTTCTGGAGCCCGGCTTCCAGTTGGTGTTGGAAAGCGCAACGGAAAAACTGACGATAACCGTACTGGACGAAACCAGGGAAGTGGATGGAGTGACTACCCGTGTTGTGGAGGAACGGGAATGGAAAAATGGCGAACTGATCGAAGTATCCCGAAACTTCTTCGCCATGGACGATCAAACCAAGGACGCATTCTACTTTGGCGAGGAAGTAGACATGTACAAAGGCGGAAAGGTAGACAGCCATACCGGCGCCTGGCTGGCCGGCAAAGACGGCGCGAAGGCCGGCCTCATCATGCCCGCCAGGCCAAAGGTTGGCATGAGGTACTATCAGGAGATCGCCCGCGGAGTAGCCATGGACCGTGCCGAAATTCTTAAACTGGATGACAAACTGGATACGCCGGCAGGGGCCTTTTCCAATTGTTTGCTGACCAAGGAAGGGTCGGCCCTCAACCCCTTTGAACTGGAGTTCAAAACCTACGCTCCGGGCATCGGCCTGCTGCAGGATGAAAAATTGCTGCTAACGGAATATGGGTTCATTGAAAAAAAATAAGTGGCGAGCAGCTTTTTCCCTGCTTTTTCACGTATTCATTAATAATACTTCCTTTCAGTTTAATTACTACTAGCATTAGAGCTTGTTGGGGAATTGTTTTTGGTGATGAAATTGATCATTTTTTTGATGAGATGAGGCGTGAAATGGGGAGCATACCCTTCCGCGTGCCGCTGAAGCTTTAGCGGAGGCGCAAGGTACGTGACCCATTTCGCAACGAAATATCATCAAAAAAAGGGCAGTTTCAGCCCGAAGGATAATTCCCCAACAAGCTCTTAGATCCCCTCTTTTTAAATGTTATTGTCCTGGCCTAGCCAAGCCATAATAGACAACTATTGAAGCGGTAACCTTCTGCCAATAGGATGCCCTACTCTTTTTTAAACTAAGGATATGAGAAAAGCACATGTCCAATTAGCTATTCGGGACAAAACAGAGTTGAAAGCGCTGATTTCAAAAGGTTCTTTAGGAACAAGAGCCATGAAACGGGCGATTGCCTTGTTGGAACTCGGGCAGGGAAAGACCTATAAAGAAGTGGCTGCTAAGCTAGGAATATCCAGTGTCACCATATCAGCCTGGGCGGACAAATACGAAGAAGTGGGCCTGGCGCTTCTGAAAGACAAACCCCGCCCGGGGCGCCCTCCCATTATTACCGGTGGGCAACGAGAGAAAATTGTGGCGCTGGCCGGCAGTGATCCGCCGGAAGGCCATGAGAAATGGAGTTTGCGTTTACTGGCGGAAAAAGCAATATCCCTAGGTTATGTAGATAGTATTTCGCACCAATATATCAACCAGATCCTTAAAGAGAGTGAAATACAATTGTATTAAGAGGCTAAGAGGCTGTTTCACAAATCACCATCACTATGCGGATCGCTCTATTTCTGTTTATCCTGCTGCCATGGGCCGGGTTTTCACAAAACTATACCATAAGCGGCACGCTTACCGACGCCACTACCGGTGAAGCGCTCATCGGCGCCAATGTCTTCGTCATTTCTCTGCAAAAGGGAACCACGACAAACAACTACGGCTTTTACTCCCTGACCCTGCCCCAAACAGATAGCCTGGGCATCGCTTTTACCTATGTGGGGTATACCGCACAGTTCAAAAAGGCTTATTTCAGACAAAATATCAAGCTGGATGTCGAGCTGATACCCGGAGTGGGCCTGCTGGACGAAGTAGTGGTTTCCGGAATTCGCCATGATGAAAACGTCTCCCACCCACAGATGGGAGTGGTGGACATTCCCACGGAGAAGATCAAAGAACTGCCGGCCATTCTGGGCGAAGTAGATGTTCTGAAGATTGTTCAGCTATTGCCGGGCGTGCAGTCCGGCAATGAAGGGACGACCGGTTTTTTCGTCCGGGGTGGCAATGCCGACCAGAACCTGGTGCAGCTCGACGAAGCCATCGTATACAACCCCAATCACCTTTTTGGGCTGTTCAGCACCTTTAATACCCGCGCCATCAACAACGTCACCCTGATCAAGGGAGGCTTTCCGGCTCAGTACGGCGGAAGGCTGTCTTCCATCCTGGACATCAGCATGAAGGAGGGCAACAACAAACGAGTGGGCGTGGAGGGTGGTATCGGCCTGGTTACTTCTCAGTTGACCGTGGAAGGGCCGCTGAAAAAAGAAAAGGCTTCCTTTATCCTTTCCGGCCGTCGCACTTATTTCGACTGGATGATCAAGCCCTTTTTGTCCAGCCGCATTCAAACCAACTATTCCTTTTATGACCTCAACGCCAAGGTCAACTGGCAATTGGGCCCTAAAGACCGCCTGTTTCTGAGTGGTTTCCAGGGGCAGGATGACGCTACGTACATAGAAGACGGCATCGAGTACAACGTGATGTTCGGCAACTCTACCGGCACCCTGCGATGGAACCATATCTTCGGGCAAAAGCTATTCCTGAACACTTCCTTTATCGTGAATGAGTACAGCCAGAATATTTCAGCGCTGCAGGACAATGCCTTTTCCCAGGTCGTCTCCGGGATCAAAGACGTTAACGGAAAGCTGGAGTTTCAGTATTATCCCAATCCCGGCCATTCCATTCTATTCGGTGTCCATTACCTGGACCACACCTTCCGCTCCAGTGGCAAGTCGGAAGCCCAATCCGGCAGCGACCCTTCGCCCGGCATCGACAAGAACGCCATTCCGGTTAAGTATTTTGACGAGTACGCCTTATATATTAATGATGAGATCAAGGTCAGCCAGCGCATTTCGGCCAGCCTGGGTATCCGGATGCCGGGCTTTTATTCTGATGAAGTCAGTTACTTCAAAATAGAGCCGCGCGCCTCGGCCCGGCTGACGCTGGGCCCCACTTCCTCGGTTAAGGCTGCCTATACAGTGATGAATCAGTTCCTGCACCTGGTGCCCAGTTCTACGGCTTCCGTTCCGACTGAGATCTGGATTCCTTCCACTGAGCTGACCAGGCCGCAGCTTTCTACCCAGTACTCGTTGGGGTATTTTAAGAATTTTCAGGACAACCAATACGAAGCCAGCCTGGAAGTGTATTACAAAGACATGGACAACCAGGTATTATTCAAAGAAGGCAATCAGCTGATTGAAACCCTGGATGTGGACCCCTTACTCACCTATGGCAAAGGCTGGAGTTACGGAGCCGAGTTTTTCCTTCGCAAGAACATCGGGAAACTGTCCGGCTGGGTGTCTTACACATTGTCCTGGACCAATCAGAAATTTGAGGAGCTGAACTTCGGCAACACCTTCCCTTTCCGGTATGACCGGAGACACAACCTGGCCGTAGTGGGTACTTACCAGTTGGGGGAGCGGTGGTCCCTCTCGGGCACTTTTGTCTTTTCTTCCGGCAATGTGTACACCGTGCCGGTGGGGCGGATCGGCGTTTTCCACGGCGGTTCGTTGTTTGAAGGCAATTACTTCGTTTACGAAGAACGCAACAACGTCCGTATGAACCCTTACCACCGGCTCGACTTATCCGCTTCCTACAAAAAGGAAAGCAGGATATTGGGGAAAAACTATACTTCAGAGTGGGTTTTTGGTGTATACAATACCTACAGCCGGCTGAATCCTTACTTCGTCTTTTTTGAAGTAGAGCCCCGCACCGGCAAACCCAAAGCTCAGCAGGTATCCCTGCTGCCGATCATTCCCAGCATCACGTTCAACTTCAAATTCTGATCCATGAAAACAGTACGCTATATATTTCTGCTGCTCTCCTTTTTTGTTGCCCTCTCCTGCCGGAAGGAGGTCAATATTAAGTTGGACACCGCTTACGAAGGGCAGTTGTTCATCGAGAGCATTTTATACCCGGGGGAAGTGCCCAAAGTATATCTGAGCATAAGCCAGCCGTTCTTTAATGAAGAGGTTACGCCCCAGGAAATGTTTGCCAGAGGGGCACAGGTAAGCCTGTTCAACGGTACAGAAACGGAGCTGTTGCGGCCGGATTCCACCTTCGATAAATTCCGGTGCCGCTGGGTGCCTTTCTACCGGGGAGGCCTCCTTGCGGAGCATGGTAAAACCTATGGATTGACGGTTACGTATGCAGGCAAAACCTATACGGCGGCGACAACTATCAGCCAGTCCAAGGTCAATATCGATGACATTGAATACACAGCGGAATTCTTCGATGTGTACGGCGGCCACGACGGGGTGATCCTCCGGTTTGTGGACGCGCCGGGGGAAAGGAACTTCTACCGTTTTCAAATGGACCGTTTTCTCGACACTTCCCGCCATCATGCCCACATCCTGGAGGTAATCGAAAACGATTGCACCAATGGGGAAAAATTCTGGATTACCGACCTGGGACGCACCATTTTTCGGGACGAAAACAGCGATGGGCAGGAGATGGAACTCAACGCCGAGGTCTCTTTTGAGTACCTTCGGGGCGATACCGCCTATATCTTCCTGCAGTCGCTGGATGAAAATTCAGCGGCTTTTTTCGAGGATATCGACAACCAGCTGCAGTCTATCCTCAATCCGTTCGTAGAGCCCGTATTCCTGAAATCAACGATTGAAGGCACTATCGGGGTGTTTGGCTCGGCCGTCCGGTCGGATACGGTTTTGTTTGTCTATCCGCAGGATAATCCGTAGGGAGAGGGAGGGAAAGTGAGAGGGTGAGAGGGTGAGAGGGTGATGTGGTGAGAGGGTGAGAGGGTGATGTGGTGAGAGGGTGAGGGAATGAAGGAGGGGTGAATCCAAAATAAATACAAAATCCCGTTTTAGGTTGGCCGGAAATTTCATTATTCAGTACTCTGTTAATTAAGTAAATTATCGTTTCTGGGCGATGAATTTTCGTTCTAATCGAGGAGCGCCCGGAGCCTGATAGCCTTAGCTATCAAGGTGAGGACGGGACGAAGAGTAGGGCGAAAAGGCACGGCCAGAAGCATAAGATATTTTTTTAACAGAGTATTCAGCTTAAAATTCAAAGTAAATGAAAGCATCATTCTTACTATTGTCTCTGATATTATTTTCCGGCGCCCTTTTTGGCCAGTTCAAAGTTCCTGAAGCTTCAAAAAAAGGTTTTTCGGATAAATTCCCGAAGGCAGAGGAGGCCAAGTGGAAAAGTGCAAAGGAGGGCGTTTACAGCGTAGCCTTCAAACAAGACGGGCAAAAAACGACGGCTGATTTTGACAGCAAAGGGAATTGGGTGCAATCCGAAATAAAGATCGATAAGGAAGGCCTGCCGGCGGCAGTGAGCCAGGCCATCGCCAGCCAATACGCTGATTTTGAGATCGACTGGGTTAAGAAGTTGTCATCTCCGGACATACCGGTAGCTTACCGGGTTGCATTAGACCAGGAAGGCTATACGGTGAGGGTCAACTTCAGCCCGGAGGGCAAAGTGCTGGAGAAGGAGGAGGAGCGGGATTGAGTGGGCAACAGGCATGGAGAAGAATATTATTTTCTTCTCCATGCCTTCCCACTACGCACTCACAAAAGCCTTCCTCCATCCGTACCGGATGACGACCAGCAACCCGATAAAGATCAGAATTACATACTGGAAGGGCAGGTAGGAGAAAACGATGATGCGGGTGCGGTCGACAAACCACATAATGAGGAGGGCGGCGCTAATAACCGTCACCAGGCCAGAGAGCTTATCAAAGCCGGGAATATAATCCAGGCTCACATTGCGGCGGATGAGCAGCAAGGTCACCACCATGGAGATGATGGGCAGCACCTGGGCGAATACGTCGGCGTCCATGATACTGCCGCGGCTGAAAAGGAAGTTGTACACGCTCAGCGTGATGGAGAAGATACCCGGTACGCAAACAAAGTAGATCAGCGTGGAATACAGGTACCGCCAGGGGGAAAGATGGCCTTCTCCCTTGCCAAGTATCCCTGCCAGAAAGGCCATAATCGGAATGATGGCAAAGTAAAAAAGGATGTACTCCGGATGCTCGGCAAGCAGTTGGAACAGGTCTCGTAAGGTCATGCTGGTCTCTTATTTTTCGGTAATATAGTGGAAAGCCCTGCCCGGACAGGCTTTCTCCCGGCCCCACCGGGTCGAAAGCGTATCCGGGCATAAAAACCTATAAGTCCATCAGCATGGCTACCGGGTCTTCCAGCAGTTCCTTTACCTTCACCAGGAAGGTCACCGAAGTGCTTCCGTCGATCACGCGGTGGTCATAAGATAAGGCCAGGTACATCATGGGCCGAACCTTGATCTCCCCGTCGATCACCATGGCCCGCTCCTTGATGCCGTGCATACCGAGGATGGCCGACTGCGGCTCGTTGAGAATAGGCGTGCTGAGCAGGGAGCCGAACACGCCGCCGTTGGTAATCGTAAAGGTACCGCCCTGCATCTCTTCCAGGGTCAGGTTGCCGTTGCGGGCCTTTTCGGCCAATTCGGAGATTTTATATTCTATTTCTGCAAAGCTGAGCGATTCCACATTGTGCACCGGGGGCACCACCAGGCCGGAAGGGGTGGAAATGGCGATGGAGATGTCGGCATAGTCGTGGTAAACGAGTTCCTCGCCATCGAGTCTGGCGTTCACGTCGGGCATCTCCATCAGTACCTTGGCGCAGGCTTTGGCGAAGAGGGACATAAAGCCCAGCTTGATGCCGTATTTTTTAACAAAACGGTCCTGGTAAGTTTTGCGCAGTTGCATCACCTCGGTGAGGTCCACCTCGTTGAAGGTGGTCAGCATGGCCGTTTCATTTTTGGCGCTCACCAA
Organism: Lewinellaceae bacterium; assembly: GCA_020636095.1. GTDB lineage: Bacteria > Bacteroidota > Bacteroidia > Chitinophagales > Saprospiraceae > JACJXW01. The sequence goes on along the minus strand of JACJYN010000003.1, from coordinate 836,999 downwards.
GCGCTTGGCGATGGTCCGGCGCATGCGGCTCATCTTCTTACGGCTGGTCTCACGGCTGAAACTATCCTGCGGTGTGAACACTACCGGCTGTTTCGGAGCCTCTTGCCTATCGGGTTGTGGCGCCGGCTTGGATTCCTGTTTAGCGGGCGCTGATTTTTTAGCTTCCACCGCCTTCACCGCATCTTCCTTAGTGATGCGGCCACCTCTGCCGCTACCGTCCACTTCTGCAGGCTGGACGTCCCCCTCTTTCAGAATCTTACCCGCTGCCGGAGACGGGTGGCCGGCGGCATAACTTACCTCGGCTTCCCTTTCTTTACTTGCCGGAGCTGGTTTTTCTTCTTTTACCTCCGATTCTTTTTGAGGAGCGCCGTTGCTGCCTCCCCCCCCATTTTCTTTGGCAACGCTGGTGTCGATCCTGGCCACCAGGGCGCCGATCTCCAGGTCGTCCCCTTCGGCAGCGACATGGATCAGCTTACCGGCTGCTTCGGCTGGAAACTCCAGGGTCGCTTTATCCGATTCAAATTCGCAAATGGGGTCGTCCAGTTCGACGTAATCCCCATCTTTTTTCAGCCATTGAGACAAGGTCACCTCCGTAATGGATTCGCCGATAGTGGGGACCTTCATTTCTACTACGCTCATATAGTGTGGGTAAATGGGTTAAACATTTTCAATTCTCCGCAATTATCCGGGAATTGAGGTAATAAAGCAAAAGTAACGCATTTTTTTTGCTACAAGCTCTACATCACCAGGGAAACAACAAATATCTAACCCTGGTTCGGAGGCGCTGCACCCAGTCAACTAATCCACCCTGCCCGGCTTGTAATTAAACCGGTAAATCAGGCCGTCTTCCCCTTTTCCTTCATTCGAGATGTAAAGTGTGCCGATAGGATCGAAGCAGAGGCCCTCGGGCTGAGGATGTACTTTTTTACTCAACTTTTCGATGTGTATAACGTGTCCCTGAGGGCTGAACACCAGCAGCATTTTACCGACCGAAGAGGTGACGTAAATATTTCCGGAAATGGGGTGAATGGCGATGGCCGAGGGGCTGAAGTCAAAATCCTCTTCGGAGTCGAAGAATTCGACCAACTTTTCCAGCTTGTGGATGGCCGGGTCCTTTTCCAGGTAGTGGTTGATGGAGTCGAGGCTGATGAAATAAACGGGTTCCTCACTCAGCGTTTTGGATTCCAGGTTGAAGGCATAGATGCCCTTCTTGTGCTGGAAGCGCTTCTCGTGTCCCGCTTTGGCTTTACAAGCCAACAGGAGGCGATTGTTGGCTTTGTCGTAGGCCAGGCCTTCCACATCGTTGCTGTCATCGAGAAAAAAATTGTATTTCTCCACTTCCTGTTCAAGGGCGCCGGGGTTGGTTACCTCGTAGAGCGTACCAGAGCTTTTTACAACATACGCGGTACTGCCCACCATTTCCACACCCTCGTAGTCTCCATCCTTCCAAAACCCGATCTCGTTCACGACCTCCCCGGTGTAGCGGCTGATGATAAACAGCTTCCCATCTTCATCCTGGATCGCCACCAGGGTTTCGCCATCCTCGGAAATACCCAGCCCGGAGATTTCTTCCAGGTCTTTAGGCATCTTGAAGGTTTGGTCCGGCTCCTTCAGGCTGTAACAAAAATCATAACCATCCAACAGGGTTATGCTGGCAGTACTTTCTTCCGTGTCAGCCGGGGCATTACAGAAAAAAAGGCTCATCAGGAGCAGATAAAAAGTAGACATCATGTATTTAGTGTTTATTATTTTCATTTCACTGGTATCAAAGGAAAAGGATGGGCCATATAAGCCGGGCTACTGTAAACAAAAGATATAAAAAAAGCCAACACAAGGCGACATCCAGGCCAACAATGTAGTATTTTTTGATTTTTCTTATCTTCAATCCATCATTAACGGTTATTACATTGCATAATTCTTAAATATCTCTTTGATGTCTCCACAAAACGCACTCTCGATACTTTTTATTTTTGCCGCCACCCTGGCCGGCGCCCAATCCGATACATTCAACCTCAGCAGCTACAAGGCGCGCTATGAGCGGCGGCCAGCCATGTCACTCAATGGGCAAGCAAATTTTCAGGGTAATTACCGCAACTACAGGGAAGCTGAAAATTCCGGCAGCGCCCGCGCCCGGCTTTACTGGCAGGAACTCCGCAATACAGATGCGCTGATTTCCAGCTGGGGGCTGTCCGGTAGCCTTCAGGGGGGATTTGGCCAATCCTCCGGACTGTCCAGCGGCCGTTACAATTCAGGCTACTTCTCGGCAACCATCCAAAGGGAACAAAGCCATTACTACCGGGAAAACCGCTTTTGGGGCTGGGGCGGCGCCCTTCATTCTGACGGCAGCCTTACTTCTTTGAACAATATCAACCGCAACCTGGACTTCAGTCTCGCTCCTAAGATTTTCCGGGGACTGGGGCGCATCGAGTTCGCTGAGGACGCCCTGCTGGCCAGTTGGATGATAGAGGATCTTCGGGAGGCAGGAGTCGTAACTGATTTCACCCCGGAAGATATCACTGCCCTGGCGCGAACCATTACGGATCTCATCGGCAACCGTACCTTCGACTTCCGGCGGCGGCGTATCTATGAGTTGGGCCAGTTGCATAGCACCTTGCAGGAACGGGGGCTGGCGGAACGCGAGAGCTTTGCCCTCTTTGCTATCCTCAATGACAACTGGGCATTTGCCAACCGCAGCACTTTGCCACACGGCCGCCGCCTGGCTTACGGCCTGGAGGGTAATTTTGATTCTAATTGGAATCGGGAAGAGAATCCTGTCATTAATTCTACCCGGTTTTATACCTACGGCCTGGCATTCGCAGAATTTTCCAGCGCCAGGATTCACAATAACCGGGGAGGAGGCCAATGGACCGCTATGCTAGGTGGCGGCTACTATTATTCAAGGAGAAAATATGATAAGGACAACTCGCTGCCTAGCAAAGAAGGCCCTTTTGCCCGCGCCAGCGTGGGTTACACCTACCGCTGGTTGCCGTCTTCCCGGACAATACTTAGCTGGGATAATACTGTGACGGCTACCTGGGGCCTTCCCAATACTCTCAACCCTTTTATTTCTTCCGAAAACCAAGCCAGTTGGAATTCTGGCCTCGACCTGGAGTACTTTGTCAACTACCAGTGGAGTTTTCGCCTGAGAGCAGGTACTTATCTGTTCTACAATGAAATACCGGACAGGATCGTATTTTCGCCCGAATTCCAGTTCTCGACTTTCTATTACATCTTCTAGAAAAGCCCTCCAAGCGGTTCGGCCTCCTCTAAAAAGAGGCATCCCGGGCTTTGGCGCCAGCCAAAAATCCGGGATGCCCCATTTTTTAAACGTTATAACCGTATTTTAAACATCCACATTCGCATACTTCGCATTCGCTTCGATGAAGGCGCGACGCGGCGGCACATCATCCCCCATCAACATGGAGAAGACGCGGTCGGCCTCGCGGGCGTCATCGATGGTAACGCGCTGAAGGATACGGGTATCCGGGTCCATGGTAGTTTCCCACAGCTGTTCGGCGTTCATCTCACCCAGGCCTTTGTAGCGCTGTATTTTTATCGAAGAATTGGCTTCCTCTCCTGTATAGGCGGCGACGGCCTCCTGGCGTTCCTCCTCCGTCCAGCAATACCGGAATTGTTTACCCTTCTTCACCATGTAGAGCGGCGGTTGCGCGATGTACACATAGCCGTTTTCCACCAAAGGCCGCATGTAGCGGAAGAAGAAGGTCAGAATGAGCGTAACGATGTGGCTGCCGTCTACGTCGGCATCACACATGATGACGGTCTTGTGGTAGCGCAGTTTTTCCATATTCAGGATGCGCTCCCCTTCTTCGTTTTCTTCGATGGTTACACCCAAAGCCGTAAACATATTCTTGATCTCCTCATTCTCGTAGATCTTGTGCTCCAGGGCTTTCTCTACGTTGAGGATTTTACCTCTCAGCGGCAGGATGGCCTGGAAGTTCCGGTCGCGGCCTTGCTTGGCGGTGCCGCCGGCCGAGTCGCCCTCCACCAGGAAGAGCTCTGATTCCTCCGGGCTGCGGGAGGAGCAATCCGCCAGTTTACCGGGCAGGCCGCTTCCGGTGAGCACATTTTTGCGCTGCACCAACTCGCGGGCTTTCCGGGCGGCATGGCGGGCGGTTGCCGCCAGGATCACCTTATCGATGATCTTTTTGGCGGCCCGGGGATGTTCTTCCAGGTAATGGCCCAATACTTCGCCAACACAGCGGGAGACGATGCCCGTCACTTCTGAGTTGCCGAGCTCGCCTTTGGTTTGTCCTTTAAATTGAGGTTCCGGCACCTTGACCGAGATAATGGCGGTAAGCCCTTCCCGAAAATCCTCGCCGGATATGCTGAACTTCAGCTTCTTGAAGAAGCCGTTGTCCTCCCCGTATTGCTTGAACAGGCGGTTGACCGCCCGGCGAAAACCGTTGACGTGGGTGCCGCCATCCCGGGTGTTAATATTGTTGACGTAAGCGTAGATGGTCTCCGTGTAGGAAGTATTGTACTGTAAAGCGACCTCTACCTCCACGTTTTCTTCAATACCGGTTACATAGATCGGTTCGTCGATCAGCCGTTGTTTGGAAGAATCGATGAACTGGACAAATTCCTTCAGCCCGCCTTCGGAGTGAAAGGATTCCGATTTGAAGGAGCCGTCGTCTTCAACCTCCCGTTCATCGGTCAGTGTGAGGGTCAGCCCTTTGTTCAAAAAGGATAGTTCCCGAATTCGGTTGGCGAGAATTTCATACTTATAGTCCACCACCTCCAGGATATCCGGATCCGGCCGGAAAGTGATGATGGTTCCGGTCTTATCTGAATCGCCGACCGTAGCCACATCGCCCAGGGGTTTGCCACGGCTATATTCCTGAACGAAAATCTTGCCTTCGCGGTGCACCTCAGCCCTGAGGTGTTCAGACAAGGCGTTCACACAGGAAACCCCCACGCCGTGCAAGCCTCCGGAGACCTTATAGGTATCCTTGTCGAACTTACCACCGGCGTGCAGGACGGTCATGACCACTTCCAGCGCGGATTTTTTCAACTTTTTGTGCATATCCGTAGGGATACCACGGCCGTTGTCCTTTACGGTGATGGAATTGTCCTTGTGAATAATCGTTTCAATATCCGTACAATACCCCGCCAGGTGTTCGTCGATCGAGTTGTCGATCACTTCCCAAACGAGGTGGTGTAAGCCCTTTGAATCTGTACTTCCGATGTACATTCCGGGGCGTTTCCGAACGGCTTCCAGGCCTTCCAGCGCTTGAATATTAATAGCGCCGTACGTGGCCGCCTTTGGTTTCAATTCTTCTTGATCTTTTACTGCATCCATTCTGCAAAAATACTAAAAAAACTGCGCTTATTAAAGGTTTTAACGGGATTAAAACACCGTTTAGAGAGCAGTAGTTTAAGCATTTTGCTGACAAGTGTATCCGGAGTTGTGCAAGCATTGATTTTGCAGGCCCCGGTGAACGAGCTTTAGCAAAGAAGGACAACTAATCAACTAAATACCTACCTTTGCGGCAAAAGGCCATGGCCATGAAAGAGATCATCATTCATAGCCCGGAAGCATTGCCGGAAGCCGTTAAAATGTTGTTAAACTATGCTCCTCAAGCCCGGGTGATCGCCTTTTATGGAGAGATAGGGGCCGGGAAGACGGCCTTCATACAGGCCCTCTGCCGCCACTTAGGTGTAAAAGAAGAGGTGGCCAGCCCAACTTTTTCCATTGTCAATGAGTATGAATATATGGGCGTTATCAAAGGTGATGCCCACCCTGTTTTCCACATGGACCTGTATCGGCTGAAAAATATCGAGGAGGCGCTGCAGATCGGCATTGAGGATTACCTCTACACCGAAGCATATTGCCTTATCGAATGGCCGGAACTGATCGAAGCGCTTCTACCGGAAGACGCTGTGCGAATTAAACTGGAAATAATCGGCGATTCCAGCCGAAAAATCCTAATTTTGTAGGTCATTGAAGCTACGGCTGTTATGAGTGATAAAAAGAAGATACCTGTTCCGAAAGAGTTTACCGAAAGCCAATACCGGCCACAAACGGAAACCCTTCAGGTCCAGCAGAAGCCAAATAAACTGTTCATTGGTATTCCCAAGGAGATTACCATGCAGGAAAACCGGGTAGCCCTGGTCCCATCCTCAGTAGCTACATTGGTGGCTCATGGGCACCGCATCGTCATCGAAACCGATGCCGGGGAAAAATCCAGCTATTCGGACCATGATTATTCCGAGGCGGGCGCAGATATCGCCTACAGCTCCGAACAGGTCTACGAGGCTGATATCATCATTAAGGTCGCTCCTCCTACTCTCAAGGAGATCGAACTGATGCACCCCAACCAGATTCTCATCTCGCCGCTGCAATTGCCGATCATTACAGCCGATTATATCAACAAACTGCGCCAGAAGCGGGTCATCGCCCTGGCTATGGAGTATATTAAAGACGAGTCCGACACCTTTCCCGTCGTGCGCATCATGAGCGAAATGGCCGGCATCAACGCGATGCTAACAGCTGCCGAACTCATGTCTTCTACCGGCGGAGGGAAAGGCGTACTATTAGGAGGTATCTCCGGAGTGCCCAGCGCTAAAGTTGTTATCCTCGGCGCCGGGATCGTCGCTGAATACGCCACCCGAACTGCCCTGGGATTGGGCGCGGAGGTTCGTATTTTCGACAATAACATCACTAAACTGAAACGCTTGCAAAATCAGGTGGGCCGCCCCCTGTATACTTGTTCGATCAACCCCCACTATCTGGAAAAAGAATTGTTGGTCGCCGATGTGGCCATCGGCGCAATGCACTCCAAATCCGGCCGTACGCCCGTTATCGTCAGTGAAGACCTGGTCATTAAAATGAAACCGGGAGCCGTTATCATCGATGTCAGCATCGACCAGGGAGGCTGCTTTGCTACATCAGAAGTTACCAGCCTGGAAAAGCCAACCTTTATCAAACACGATGTCATTCATTATTGCGTGCCCAATATCGCTTCCAGAGTCTCCAGAACGGCTTCTATGGCAGTCAGCAACATTCTTACCCCTATCTTATTAAGGGCTGGCAGCACCGGCAGCATCGAGCACCTTCTGTTCAACAATCTGGGCCTGAGGCACGGGGTGTATACCTATAAAGGCTGCCTGACCAACAGCTACCTGGGCGAACGCTTCGAGATCAAATCTACGGACCTCGACCTGCTGATCACGTCCAACTTATAGCCTTGCCGGACTTTGGACGAACCAAAGATGAAGCCTGTTTATTTCAACTGGCTTGTTTCTATCCAACCGATCTTACTGCGGTAGGCGACCATCCACCACTCAGCAGTTGTGCGTTCCAGTACTTCTATCTCCATCCCTTCACTCAAGCGGGCCAAGACCCTGGAATTGACATCCATATCTTTATAAACCGATACAGAGTGGTTCAATTGCAGGCTACGCGGTTGCTGGTCCACCCAAAGCTTTGAATTTTCCTCCTTGGGGGCTGGCCGCTGAAGTACTTGTGCTTCTTCCTGCTGTAGCTCCGGCACAGTGAGGTCCATAAGGTCTTCTACCTCCGGCGCCGGCCCCTTTTCCTCAATTACACCCAGATTTCCAGTATCCGGGGCAGAAGATACTTTTCTCAGGGTAATATTCCTCGTAATGTTTTGCCCGGCGTTTTCAAGTTCTTCCTTGCTGAATTCGATTACCATGGGTTTTGAGTCTGAGTGCCTGAAGCTAACCTCGTGGTCGTATCCGCGATCCAGGTACAGCTTGTAATCGCCCCCGGGTGTCCTGCCAGTGCGCATCAGTTCCCGCTGGCCATCCGGATACAGCTTGTAAACATCAAAATAATAGTGGTTAACCTTTTCGGAACTGCCTTCCATGCGAATAGCTCCTTGAAAAATAGCGTACCGGACGGGTGTATTTCTCTGGGCTGGCGGAGGAGTAGTAGGTGGTGGGGAAGCCACTTTGGGAGGCTTGGCTTTTTCTATCGGCGCCGGTTGCGATGGCCGGGCCGTATTGGGCGCTGTGGTTGGGGGCGCCGGCTGCGATGGCTTGGCCGTATTGGGCGCTGTAGTCGTTGGCGCCGGTTGCGATGGCTTAGCCGTATTGGGCGCTGTAGTCGTTGGCGCCGGTTGCGATGGCTTAGCCGTATTGGGCGCTGTAGTCGTTGGCGCCGGTTGCGATGGCTTAGCCGTATTGGGCGCTGTAGTCGTTGGCGCCGGTTGCGATGGCTTAGCCGTATTGGGCGCTGTGGTTGGGGGCGCCGGCTGCGATGGCTTAGCCGTATTGGGCGCTGTGGTTGGGGGCGCCGGCTGCGATGGCTTAGCCGTATTGGGCGCTGTAGTTGGGGGCGCCGGCTGCGATGGCTTAGCCGTATTGGGCGCTGTGGTTGGGGGCGCCGGCTGCGATGGCCGGGGTGTTTCGGAGGAAGCCAAAGCCATGGTATCTATCGGAGCAACCATGGCCGTATCCACCAGCGCGATCTCCACTTTGGGCTTCTTGTGAAAAACCAGGTTGGCCCCAACACTGACATTGGTATTATGGGAGCCCGAAGGGTTAAAGGCCGAAAGTAGGTTATCTGTCACCAAAAATAACTGTAACGGCCCCGCCTTGGCAACTATACCTCCCCCCAGGTTGAGCAAGCTCCCCTTGACCGCTGAGTAGGTCAGAGAACCACGAAATCCGGGGCTAAACTTTCTCGAATAGGAAAGGGCTGCCCCCAGGCTGTGTTTGCCATGAATATAACGGGAATTAAGCAACAGGTTAAAGGTGCTTTGTTCATTCATCTGGTAAGCGCTGCCCAGGTTGAAAAGAGTAGGCAGCGCCGTACTGTAAGACAAATTGGCGGCGCCCTCTTTGTCAATAAAACCGTCGAAAATTTCATCGATTTTAGTGCGAGGGCTTTCAATCTCATTGGCCAAGACCGATCTATTGACTCCGGAGACCCAATGGATTCCTCCCAGGTTGACAACACTAAAGGAAGCCTTTAACTTCTCTCCCAGCGAATAAGTAGTGCCAAAATCGAAAGCGAACCCGGTGTTGTTGGCCTGGCCCCATATCGGATAGCTGCCTTCTCCTGAAAAGGATTGTACGCCGGCAGCCCAGAGTTCCAACTGGCCCTGAATTTGATAAACGCCTGTCTCTTCAGTTGAGGTTAATACGAGGCCGGGGCCTGCACTCGAATAATTTTCCAGCCCAACCAGGTAGCGAATCCGCACGCCGGCGGAGGCGCGCCCGAAATCACGGGCATAGACGAACGAAAAATCGCGAAAATGAGTAAGGTCATAAGCCAATCCATTCAGGTTGTATACCTGCCCGGGGTTGAAATTTCCATTATGGATATCCGATCCAAATTGGATCGCATCCTTCGGATAGTAAAAAGTGCCCACCACATTTTCACTGGATTCAAAAGCGATATAGTCATTTTTCAGGCGGTAGCCAATCGTCAGCAGGTTGGTATTCAGCCCGCCGCCGGCGATATTGTCGTTTTCAACAATGGGAAGGATTGTTTCGTAGTTCAGCCGCAATCCGTTGAGGCCCCAGCCACTGCCGCCTATGTCTTTAAGTGTGAAGCCGTTATTTGAAAAACCGGCATTTATATTGGATATCAACGGTAACCCAATGACCAGGCTCGCATCGGGAATGAAGCCAGGGTTGACATGAGAGGCCTGCTGCAGGCCGGGCATGCTGTACAAGGCCAGGTTGCGTTGAGCATGGGCGGGGGCAAGGTATAGGAAGAAGCCCGCCACCACCATCAGGGTACATAGGGTAGCTTTTTTCATCATTTTGTCCGGGGATTGCTAGTGCTCTGCGCACTATGTGCTAATGAGCTAAGTAAAATTCCACATGTAGGGTGTACGGACAAAATGCTCCCAGGGTTCTGGAAATCGAAAAAATATTTAAATTAAAAGGTGCTTCATATCTACTCGCTTGCGGATAATCTCTTCCAGCCTTGCCACGGGCACCCGCTCCTGCTCGAGGGTATCGCGGTCCCGCAGGGTAACGGTATGGCCGTCCAGCGATTCAAAATCGACCGTTACGCAGAAGGGCGTTCCGATGGCATCCTGCCGGCGATAGAGCTTACCGATACTACCCGTATCATCGTATTGCACCTGAAAGGACAGGCGCAGGTCGTTGAAAATATCATTCGCCAGGCCTACCAGCCGGCCTTCATTGCGCTTCAGCGGTAAAATAGCACATTTGATAGGCGCCAGGGCCGGATGTAGCTTGAGCACTTCCCGGGTATTGCCGGAGCCGGGCACCTCTTCTTCCACTAGTGCCTCGCTCATCATCGCCAGAAACATTCGGTCGCATCCGATGGAGGTTTCCACCACGTAGGGCACGTAATTTTCCTGCAGTTCAGGGTCGAAGTACTGTAGTTTTTTTCCGGATAGCTCCTGGTGGGCGCCGAGGTCGAAATCGGTACGGCTGTGAATACCTTCCAGCTCTTTGAAGCCGAAGGGGAATTCAAATTGGATATCCACGGCGGCATCCGCATAGTGGGCCAGGTTGTCGTGGTCGTGAAACCGCAGTTTCCCGGCAGGGGTACCCAGAGCCAGGTGCCACTTCATGCGAGCTTCCTTCCAGTGCTCGTACCACTTTTTCTGGTCACCCGGCCGGATGAAGAACTGCATCTCCATCTGTTCAAACTCGCGCATGCGGAAAATGAACTGGCGGGCGGTGATTTCATTGCGGAAAGCCTTGCCGATCTGGGCAATGCCAAAGGGAATCTTTTGCCGGGTAGTCTTCTGTACATTCAGGAAGTTGACGAAAATACCCTGGGCGGTTTCCGGGCGCAGGTACAACTTGCCGTCTTCACCGGCAATGTTGCCCAACTGAGTAGAAAACATCAGGTTGAACTGCCGGACATCCGTCCAGTTGCGGGAGCCCGATTCCGGATCTGCGATTTCCAGGTCCTCGATGATCTGCTTCAGTTCCGCCAGGTCGCCCCCGGTCATCGCCTGAGCCAGGCGCTCCCGGATGCGGCCGTGCTCCTCCTGATACCGCAACACCCGGTCGTTGGTGGAGCGGAAAACCGCTTCGTCAAACTTCTCGCCAAAGCGTTTGGCCGCTTTATCCACTTCCTTCTGTATCTTGGCCTCCAGCTTGTCCATATATTCCTCGATCAGCACATCGGCGCGGTAGCGCTTCTTACTGTCCTTATTATCGATCAGCGGGTCATTGAAGGCATCGACGTGGCCGGAAGCTTTCCAGGTCTTGGGGTGCATGAAGATCGCAGCATCGATGCCAACTATATTATCGTGCATCTGCACCATGCTGCGCCACCAGTATTCCTTGATATTGTTTTTGAGCTCCACACCGTAGGGGCCGTAGTCGTATACGGCGCTCAGGCCGTCATATACTTCACTTGACTGGAAGATAAAACCGTATTCTTTGCTGTGGGCAATGAGTTTTTTGAATTGATCGATTGGTAGTGCCATGGGCCGTTGTCAATTTTTTCCACTTTCAGGTACAGCATGATTCGAAGCACCTGCTAAATAAAGGCGCAAAGATAATACAAATAGAGCGGTTTAAAAGTGCCCGGCCCGGCTAATTCTGCCTGATTTTTGAAAAACCCGTTTGATGTAAAGAATGACAAAAGAATTATCGTAACAAGAGAACCTCTCCCTGATAAGAAAGTACTTCCTCCTGGCCAATCTGCCTTTCCACCTGTATCCTGTAAAAATAGGTATCCGCTGCCTGAGGCGCTCCGTTGAAGGCGCCGTCCCAGCCCTTGTCAGGGCTTTCATTGTTGTAAACCAGTTGCCCCCATCGGTTATATACCTGGAAAGCAAGGATTTGGGGCGCCCCTTCACTTGCCAGCAGGTTGAAATAATCGTTGATGCCGTCGCCATTGGGTGTGAAAGTATTGGGTACGGCGAAGCGCTCCAGCTTTTTTACCTCGACGGTGCGGGTCAGCCGGCAACTGTCCGCATTGGTAATAACTACCTCGTAGCGCCCCGCTTCCAACCCATCGATATCCTCGGTAGAGGCTCCGTTGCTCCAATCGTAAAAGAGTCCGTCCCCGCTCATGGTCAGGTCAATAGACCCGTTCCCGGAGCCATCGTCGGGTTCAGTCTGAAAGCTGGGATACCCCATATCGCTAACGACCAGGTTCAGATAGATAAGTGTATCACAACCGTTCCCGGAAGGCAGGCGTATTTCGTAATAGCCGGTCCGGCCAAAGGTATACACGCCGAAACGGGCATTTTCACCATGGCAGAGGGTTATGTCCAACCGGCTTTCGTAGGTGTTCCGTTCAGATACATTCAGGACGAGCACCGGGCCACACCCCGGCGGAAGACCGGAAGTGAATAGATACGTTCCCGGATCAGCAACGGCTTGCCCTGCAATGTAGATCGTATCCCCCGGGCAGATGGAGGTGTCGGCAAAACAAGTATCAATAACAACTAAAGGTTCTTCCCGTCCATCAGCAGGATAACCGGCGCCCGGCTCGCTGAGGAAAGAAAACCAGCTGAAGCAAAAGGCGCTCAGCCACAGCAGGCATTGAATAACAGGCTTCATAGCTTCACATTTTCTGAAAATTAACAACACAGGCTTTATCCCGCAAGGAAAATCTCCGGAGAGGGACAACCGCCGACATTATTGGCCGGCCGCCAGGCTTTTTATCCTCCTTTTTAATTATTTCCCGGTTGTCAATAGGGGGAAAAGGCCCCTCATTGCATCCTGATAACGCATACAGGCAGCAAAACGCTACCCCTGCTAAGCTTTACATAAAAATAGTATCATCATGAAAACAATCTCGAAAGTAACATTAGCTCTGGCTTTTTTCTTTGCCCTGAGCCCTACCTACGCCCAGGATGAACGCAAGCTGGACTATTTCGACGCCATTACCGTTGCCGGGGATGTGGAACTGGTGCTCATCGCCGGGGATGAAGCCAAAGCGGCCATCACCGCCGAAGGCGTCTCCGAAGATGATGTAACCGTGTACGTCAAGGGCAAGACCCTGAAAATACAGCTGATCGAAGGCTTGTTCCGCGATAATGACCACGCGCGGGTGGAAGTTACCTACCAGCAACTGCGGGCATTGAAGGCCAGCGCCGGCGCCAAAGCGTCTGCTACTACCCCTATCACCGGCGACCAGCTGGACCTGCGGGCCAGCAGCGGCGCCCAAATAAACCTCACCGTTGAAGTCAACAGCCTGGTGGCCACTGCTACCGAAGGGGCGGTGATAACCATGGAAGGCCATGCGGAAACCCAGGAAATTACAGCCTCCACCGGCGGGCAGTACCAGGGACTGGACCTACAGTGTGAGCGGACCTACGTCAAGGCCAATACCGGCGGACAGGCAGAAGTGGTGGCCTTGAAGCGCCTCGACGCCAACGCCAATACCGGCGGACAGATCGATTACACCGGCGACCCGGAAGAGAAAAATACCCGCTCGCTGATCTCCGGAGGGATTCAAAAAATTTAAATTTTGCAAAAAGTTCTTTTGAAGTGTAACCTCATGCCCTGATCATCCGACTTATGGATAACAAAGAACACAGCCACCCGACCAAACAAAGCGGAGGGTTAACCCCCTTCGGCATAAAAAAAGAGATCACCCGACACTTAATTCTATCACCCGGCTGTTTTTTGTTCCCCTGATGAGACGGATTCAAATGAAAACGGTCTACTCGTACGGTAGTTTTTAGAATGTTTCTTACCAGAAACGGGGGAAGGCAAATGTACTTCCCCCATTTTTTTTCAAATAGAAAGTGCCTTCACTACATGAAGGCACTTCCCATAAATACAATTAGAATCCCATGATAATAAGTTACGCCGCTAAGAATTAGCGTGCACTTTTATGCTTCTTATAAGAGGCCGGAAACGAAGCGCTTACCGGCCTTGTTTTTTGTGTCTTTGCGGGTAAAGTTCAGTATCAGCAAGTTGATGGCTTCTTTCAAAAACTGATTGTAATGCCGGTAGCCAACATCCGGTCTTTTACAATGTGTTCTCCGCTTATAGGAACGGCTGGAAACAGCCCATAATTGTATCTGAGGTGTAATTTTCCCCATTTTTTAATCTCCAGGCTGAGCCCGGCCATGAACCCGGCGTCGAAGCGCATTTCCAGTTCTTCAAAATACTTCACCTGGACAAATTCTGTGATATATACATTCCGGCTTCTGGCCGTGGCGCCTAGATAAACGCCCATTTCGACAAACCAATTGCCGGCAGCCCGGATGTCCAGGTGGACAGGCAGGTTCAGCTGATAGAATTCCAGGACCTTACCTTGCTCCTGGCTGTAGGGCACTGTATTTTTGGTCAGGGTAATATCTGCTCCCAGCACCAGATATTTGTCCAGTTTCATGGACTGGTGCTCCCAGATGTACATCATGGGCTGGCGAGCCTTCTTCCCCGTTGTGATGTTGATCAGTTGGACGCCGGTAAAAAAGGCGCCTTCAGCCAGGGGCTGCGCCCCGGCTTTTTTTGCCGAACACAGAGTCAATGCCAGGGAAAGCAACGCCAGAGTCCTCATAAATGCCCGTGGTGATAAATTTTGAGCGCCTTGATAGACCGAGTATCTTAAACGCCGCAACATAAGGTATTGTTTTTTACGCGAAACATATCTATTGTAAATGTTGGTGTTTACTGCGGTGGGCCGGCCGTAATCGATACGGGCCCATAGCATAACTTTTTTTCTGATTATAACGGATTGCGTAATGCGTCATCGGGATACCCAAATTTATTTGGATTCAAAGGCATTTGTTACCTCATATCGGCTGAAGAAGTGCCTGTAATGAGATTTACGCCTCAGGCGCCAAATAAATTTGGCGCCCCTGCTGTTACTTTCAGCAGGAATTGCAGTCCAAATGATCGAAAAACGCTTTTTAGGGGCCTGGAAATAAATAGGCTACTCCAAATGGCGCAGTTATTTTTTTCCAAACCCCTTATCAAAAACAAACAGAAAATATGTCTTTACAAGACAAGTATCGCGAAGTCCTTAATCTGGGTGAAAAATTAGGCGTAAAAGATGGTTACGTCAAAGAAGAAGATGGCGTCCTCAAAATGGGCGGCACAGCGGCCACTCAGTATGAGAAAAACATCCTATGGGACAAGATCAAAGAGATCGGCGGGGACAAACCGGCTGACCTCAAAGCTGACATCAAAGTGCAAGACACCGAGTATTTCCATATTCACACGGTTAAAAGCGGCGACACGCTTTCCAAGATGGCCAAGGAGTACTTCGGAAAGGCAGGCCAGTATATGGATATATTCAATGCCAACAAAGACCAGTTGAGCAGCCCCGATCTCATCAAGCCGGGCCAGGTGTTGAAAATACCTTTCCCCAAGGCTTAATACGCACTGTACTTAGAGTGTGTTCAGTTCCTTTGTTCGGTATTCGGTTATTCGGTATTCGGCAGCCTGTCATTGGTTAGCCGGATATCCTGTACCGAATACCGAACCTGCGAGCGCCCAACACCGGACAAACGCTTTTCAACCTTCCAGAACCTCTTGCAGCACTACGTGAGCGTGTATCTCAGGAAGGTTTTCAATATGAAGCCGGTAGTAGTCGATCAGGCCCAACAGCAGCGATTTTCGTTGCTGCCGCTGCATGATCAGCTCGTGGCAGGTTTCCAGGCTCTTGTCCAGCAGTTGATGAAGCAGCAGGCTCTCTGCTTCAGCCAGGTGGTAAATATGGGAAGGAGGCGACGGTACAAAGACCCCTTCCTGCAGATCGAATATCGGCGTTGCATCCGACCACTCCTCACTGGGCATAAACCCCAGAAAAGAACTCAACTCCAGCAAAAAACGCAGGTGGAGGTTGGCAACCGGCGCCTTCGTTTCATCCAGAAAGCGGAAACTCCGGAAAAGAAAATCGAAAAGCCGCTTATTCTCTTCCGGCTCCCGGACCGTTTTACGGGCTAATTCAGCCATGAACAAGCCTACTGCACTTTTTCGCACATCAAAAGGCAATGATTGAAAAACATAGGCGGCGCGCAATTCCCGAACCCGGTTCAACCCTTTCTCCTGGCGGTCATAGGCCACCATTTCCACCAATGACATGATCTGCAGCAGGCTGGCTTTGATCTTCGCCTTACTGCTTCGCACTCCGCTGATGATATAGCTGCGCATACCTCGCTCCTCCGTATATATATCGGCAATGATACTCGTTTCCGAGTACTTCATCGAACGCAATACTATGCCGCGGGTTTTTATCTGCACTTTTTGTTATTCACCCCCCCACCTGCCGGAACCCTCTTCGAAGTGAGTAGCCTTTGGCGTGGCGGAGATTCGCAATTCAGTAATTATTCAACAGAATTATTTCGGCCATTGTTAACCATGCCCCCCTCTCAAACGTCAAATATACAGTTAGCTGATCAACCCGGTACCACAAAATATCCACTTATCGAAAAATGCTGGATAGTCGTCAAAAAAAGTAGATCGTTGCATCCTTTTGCCCTTAAGTTTGTCTATGTAAATAGAAATCACCAAAAGAAAGAAATCACCAATATTGAAATTTTTAAAACTGCTTCGCC
This sequence comes from Lewinellaceae bacterium, assembly GCA_020636095.1. GTDB lineage: Bacteria > Bacteroidota > Bacteroidia > Chitinophagales > Saprospiraceae > JACJXW01. The sequence continues at coordinate 820,548 of JACJYN010000003.1, read as the reverse complement.
ACCTGAATCCATAAAAACCTGGTTTTCAACCCAGTTTAAACATTTTTAAAAGCAGTTTTTCACCCGACTAAAAGATAAATCATGAAAAACCTGATTCTAGGTATGCTGCTGGCGTGCTTCAGTTTCGCCCTTTTTGCATCCGCAACAGTAGATTCTTCCTGCGCATTCGACATTAATCAAAATTTAACGCTTACCACTCAATTGCAGAGAGCCCTGCCCGATGGAATTTGGGCGGGTAAGACACAAAATGGGCAGGAAGCCATCCTGCAATTCCGTACTTCCGGTACTGTAGACTGGTTTACCTTCAGCCGCAACGGCCTGACGGGTTATCAAGACTACATCTGGATGGTGACTCCGGTGAGTGAAAATGAAGCCCGGCTCGAATTGACGGCATCAGACCATTCCAGGCGCTTCATCTTCCAGGTTGAAACAGCCTGCCAAAGCTTGAAGCTGACCAGTTTCAACCAGGGTATCGCCCTTTCCCTGGAACATGAATCGTCAGATTCAAAGGCCCGGCGCAACCAGAAGGAAAATATGTTGGCCGGAAAGTGGGAAAACACAACCTATCCCTTCGACATGAAGTCTATTGAAGGCGCCTATCTGAAATATAGCTTCCACAACAATGGGCGATTCGAAAGAATGCTGGGGTGTGCAAATCAGAACATCAAAGACGCCGGCGAATGGTGGTTAGCTAAAGACGGGCAGCACCTGGTTATGCGCCTGGACAGCGGTGAAACGACCGTCGCTGAGATCAAATATCTGGAATTGGACGAGATGGTCTTACAGCACATCCTCAATTGTGAGGACAAAAGCTTCGCCACCGGCGATAGGGACTTCTTTTTTAACCGGCAATAATATTTTAGCCATAATATTTCCTGTTTGAAAAATTGGCCGCCAACTTTTGGTGCGCCAATTTTTTTTTGGGAGTGTTCGCAATTCGGTGTTCGCAATTCGCAATTCACTGAAAATCAAGAGGCGCTTTTTTTTAAAAGACACAGAAAATTGAACTATCCCTTTTTTACCCGAAATCCAACGATTTTAATTCCCCCTTCCGACTTCCCATTTCCCTTCATTCCTTCATTCCCTCATTCCTTCCATAAACCGACAGCCGCCCATCCTCTGACAACAAGTACAACCGGCCGCCCTGCCAGCGCGCCTGTATGGCTTGCTCACCTGCCTTCGGCAATGGAAGCGGCACTTTCTTCAGGGCCTTCAAGTTGTAGGCTGACAGTTCCCCCTTTTTGAACAACTGTAAATAACCGTCCAGCATCCAGATATGCTCATAATCCGGCAAAGGTAAGAGCTGATGATACTGGGCGAAGCCGTCGAACAGGAATATACCCTTCCCGCTATCGTTGAGATAGACCATGTTTTCCCGGGCGATGGCCTGCGTGGCTTTCGGCGGCTGAGGCAACTGAGCGCTTAGGTTGTCGCTACTGGCCAACACGGCGCCATCCGGGGCAATCTTCACCAGCCTGAAGGTGGCCTGGTCGTACACCCATATATTGTTATCATTAGCCAGGGCAATGGCGGTGGCATTGATGATATCAGCAGAAAAGAGCAATAACAGGGCCGTTTCGTTCATGGTGCGATCGAGCGTCGCGATGGCCTGCAATTCCGGATAAAACAGCAGCAGGTTGAAAGGGTCGGTGGCATCGATATAGCTCAGGTTTCCGCGGGTATTATTGTTATACCGAAAGAGTTCTCTACCCTCCTGGCTGTACTTGGCCACCTCATTGGCGGGCGTCACCAGATACACCTGGCGGAGCTTATCAACCGCAAAATATTTCGCCTCCAGGGGAAACGTATGGAGTAAAGAGAAAGAATCTTGAGGCGGGGTTTGTCCAAAGAGACAAAGAGGAAATAATAGTGGGAAAAGCAAAGCCAGGGTTGTCCGTTGTCGATTGTTCGTTGCCCGTTGTTCGTTGGCTCGCCCAACCAACAACCGGCGCACAGCAACCAGCAACAAATACCCGGCAACCAGTTCCCCAGGCACTTCAAGCCTTCTGTTGTTCCACCTTGTGGTTTCCGTAAACCTGGCCTTTATCATTTTCAAAGAATTCGATCTCGAGGTTCTCGCCATCAAAAACAGCGTAGGAGTTAAAGTTCATCCACTCTCCCAGATTGATATAACGGCTCTTTCCGTTCTTTAGCGTGTAGTCGATCGGTAAATGGCGATGGCCGAAGACAAAATAGTCAATAGGTTGATTGTCCAGTTTGCGGTTGGCGTAGGCCACCAGCCATTCTCTGTCCTCTCCCCGAAAGCGGGCTTTTTTCACCTTTTTGACCCCGCGGCTCTTCCCGGACCAGTAGTTCGCCAGCCAAATACCGAAATTGGGGTGTAGCCGTTCGAAAAGCCACTGGCAAACGGGATTGGCAAACACTTTTTTAATGAACTTGTAGCCCTGGTCACCCGGGCCCAGCCCATCCCCGTGGCCAATTAAGAAGGTTTTCCCCATCAGTTCGCGAACGATCGGCTTCCGATAGGTGGGAATGCCCAGTTCTTCTTCAAAATAACGAAACATCCACATATCGTGGTTGCCGGTAAAAAAGTAAATCGGGATACCCGCGTCCCGCAGGCTCGCCAGCTTTCCCAACAGACGGGTAAACCCTTTGGGTACCACGGTTTTGTATTCGAACCAGAACTCGAAAACATCTCCAACGAGATAAATCTCGGCAGCATCATCCTTAATCTTATCAAGCCATCGCACGATCTGTTGCTCCCGTTCCCGGCTGCTCAGGCGGGCGTCCACTCCCAGATGAAAGTCCGACGCGAAATAAATCTTCTTCATACTCTCTTGTGTAAACGAGAAAATGTGTAAGTAAATGGGCTGGCTCCCCATCTGGGGTTGGGCAGCCTCGTACATCCTGCCTGCTCGGCCGTGGCCTCACGAGCAGGCCGGCGTATAGACAAGGGCGCCCACCGTATTCGTACATCCCCGAATCGAGTTCGGATTGGCCTGCACCCCTTCCAGCCCATTCTGTCCAGCGTTCGGCTGAGCTCACGCCGAAGTCTTTAGACCGATACCCCTGAAGTGTAATACACGCCCCCCCTTTCAATTCTGCCATCCCTTCCTTTCCTGTTCAATATGCTCCAGTTCCACCCTCACCCCGTACTTTTCTTTCAGATGTTTGGCGAGTTCATCGGCGGCGAAGACCGAGCGGTGTTGCCCGCCGGTGCAACCGAAGTTGACGGACAGGCTGGTAAAGCTACGTTCGATATAATCCTCTACGGCGCTGTCGACGATGCGGTAGACATCGTTGAGGAAATCATCTACCTGGCTGTGATGCCGCAGAAAGTTGATAACGGGCTCATCGCGGCCGGTCAGTTTCTTGTAAGGCTCATAGCGGCCGGGATTGTGGATGAAACGGCAGTCGAAAACGAACCCACCGCCATTGCCGGTGGGGTCGGCGGGGATACCGTTCTGTTTGTAGGAGAAGCTGTTGATGCGCACGGTAAGCAGGCTGGAGCTGCCCTTTATCTTGTCGAACGGTTCGAAATGTTTGGAGGCGATCAGGCTTTGCAAGGCTCTTTCCAACTCAGGTACCCTGATGGCTAATTTATTATTATCCAGCAGCCACTTGATGTTGCGCAGGGCAAAGGGAATGCTCTTGATGAAGTATTCCTTGCGCTCATACAGGCCCCGGAAACCATAGGTGCCCAGTACCTGAATGCTGCGAATGAACACATAGCCGTAGTAATACTGCACAAACTGCTGACGCTCGATGGGAATGAGCGCCTCCAGAGCATCCATATAATGCTCTAGCAGGCTCTCCCGGATATCCTCCGGAATGTTGGCCTTAGCCTGGTAGAGCAGGGAGGCCAGGTCGTACTGCAAAGCCCCCCGGCGGCCGCCCTGGTAATCAATAAAGTAGGGCTCTCCGCTTTTGATCATGATGTTGCGGGTCTGAAAATCGCGGAACATGAAGTGGCGGGTGTCGGTTTGCAGCAGGTAATCGGCCAGCCGGTGTACGTCCTCCTCCAGCAGTTGCTCATCGAAGGTGACGTTGGCCAGTTTCAGGAAGTAGTACTTGAACGTATTGAAATCCCAAAGCATGGATTGCTTGTCGAAGGCTTCTCGGGGGTAACAAACACTGTAGTCCAGCTCTTTTCCACCTTCGACCTGCAACCTCGCCAGCTGTTCAACTACCCGTTTGTAGATCTGTATGAGATAATCGGGGAAGTAATCCCCCTTTTGTAGCAGATAGCTGTACAGGGTCGTAAAGCCCAGGTCTTCCTGCAGGTAGAAATGTCCCTTCGAATCTTCACAGTAAATCTCCGGAACCGGTAGTTCCTTGCTGTGGAAGTGCCGGGAAAAAGTAAGAAAGGCCTGGTTTTCCTTGCGGTCGGGATTGTAAGCGCCGATGGCGGTCTTGGCGCCGTTTTTCAGACGATAATAGATGCGCTGAGAGCCGGAAGGCGCCAGGGGCAACAGCAGGCCCGGCTCTTCGCCCGCCCACTCGTAAAATAGCTCACTGAGGGCTTTTTCTATATCTGAGGATTTCATTCTTCCGATGGGATGATGCTAAGCCTTTACACTCAGCATTGATGACAAAATGTCCTTGAATTTCTCTGATTCACTATATTCTTTATCTGAAATCTTGTCTAAGATTGTGTTCAAAATACCCCTTTTTTTTTAACTTTTTTCATTCAGTTTAACCGGAAATATTCAGGAGGAAGCAAAAACCCGACCAACACACAAATCCTCAATCCGAAGGAAAACGGCCCTCCTGTTCCCTACCCTCTTTCTCGGCCTCCTTATTGATCGTTTCCCACAACAAATCCTTCAGTTCCATGAGGCCCTGTTGGGTGACGGCGGAGATAAACAGGTACGGCACCTCTTTCGGGATATCCTGCCGGAGCATCTCCTTCAGTTCCTCATCGATGAGATCGCTTTTGGTGATGGCCAGCACCCGGGGTTTATCCAGCAACTCTTCATTGTACTGCCGTAGCTCGTTGAGCAGAATCTCGTATTCCTTAATGATGCTTCCGGTATCACAGGGGACCATGAAGAGCAGAGTGGCGTTGCGCTCAATATGCCGCAGGAAGCGGTGGCCCAGCCCTTTCCCTTCGTGGGCCTTTTCGATGATGCCGGGTATATCGGCAATGACAAAAGAGCGGTCGTCGCGATAGGGGACGATGCCGAGGTTGGGCTTCAGCGTCGTAAATGGATAATTGGCGATCTTAGGTTTGGCGGCAGTGACAACGGAAAGCAGGGTAGATTTACCGGCATTGGGGAAGCCCACCAGGCCCACATCGGCCAGTAGTTTAAGTTCGAGGATTTTCCACTCTTCCTTTCCCGGCTCGCCGGGCTGAGCAAAGCGGGGAGTTTGATTGGTGGAAGACTTGAAGTGGGTATTGCCTTGTCCGCCCCGCCCGCCTTCTACCAGGGCCTTCTCTTCACCGTCCTGAGTGATCTCAAAGTGCACCTGGCCCGTTTCGGCATCTTTGGCAACCGTACCGAGGGGAACTTCCAGTATGATATCCTCTCCGAAGGCCCCTGTTTTGTTATTGGAGCTGCCATTGACGCCATCGCCGGCGATGACGTGCTTGCGGTATTTGAGGGCCAGCAACGTCCACACATTGCGGTTACCGCGCAGGATGATGTGCCCGCCACGGCCACCGTCCCCCCCATCGGGGCCGCCCCGGGGATTCTTCCGGTCGCGCATAAAGTGGACCGACCCGGCGCCTCCGGCGCCGGAACGGCAACATATTTTGACGTAGTCTACAAAGTTCTGTTCTGCCATCTCATCTTGTTCCTTGTCACCCTTTTATATCTGGCCGCAAAGATAAGCTTTTGTTCCGTTCAATGGGTTGACCCGGCACAATACAGCGGAAAATTCAATAATTTGCTACCTTTTTTGCTCATTTTGTCAATTTTTATGTATTCTTTTTCCATAGATTTATGACATTTGCTCTACAAACATAAAACCAAGCCCATGGAGCGCCTACGTTACCAACTTAAATCTCTTGAAAAAATTCCCGTAAAAGTATGGAAGTCCGCCGCTGACGGATGTTGCCATGTCGCCCAGTCCATTGCTCTGTCCATCCGGCAAAAACAGCAGGAAGGCGAAAAAATCGTACTCGGCCTGGCTACCGGTTCCTCACCTATCCAGGTGTACCAGGAATTGGTGCGCATGCACCGCGAAGAAGGGCTTAGCTTTCGGAATGTGGTCACCTTCAACCTGGATGAGTACTACCCCCTGCAACCCGATGCCCCGCAGAGTTATGTTCGCTTTATGCACGAATATCTTTTCGACCATGTGGACATCAAGCCGGAAAACATTCACATCCCGGATGGCACCATTCCCATGGAAAAGGTAGAGAGCTACTGTGCTGCCTACGAGAAGGAGATCGACGCCCAGGGAGGGTTGGATATTCAGCTGCTGGGTATCGGCCGGACCGGCCACATTGGTTTCAACGAACCGGGTTCCTGGGAGCATTCCGAAACCCGCCTGGTCCGCCTCGACGCCATCACCCGCAAAGATGCACTTAAGGATTTCCCCCATGAGGATGATGTGCCCTACCGCGCCATTACCATGGGCATCAAAAGCATCATGAAGGCCAAGACGATCTACCTGCTGGCCTGGGGCGACCACAAGGCCGCCGTCCTGAAACGAGCCATCGAAGGAGAGGTGACCGCCTCAGTGCCGTCTACTTTTCTTCAGAAACACCCCAATGTGAAGGCCTATCTGGATCAGAGCGCCGCCAGCGAACTGGCCCGCTTCCAGGCGCCCTGGCTCATCGGCATGTGCAATTGGGACGAAGACCTGATCTGCCAGGCCGTCGTTTGGTTGTCTGAAAAGCTGGATAAGCCCATCCTGAAGCTGACCGATGAGGACTATGCTGAGAATAGCCTTAGCGACCTCATCATCGAGCATGCTTCCGCCTACGATATCAACATCCGCATTTTTAACCGCCTCCAGCACACCATCACCGGCTGGCCTGGCGGTAAGCCCAATGCCGATGACACGACCCGGCCCGAACGGGCCAAACCCGCCCGAAAAAGAGTGGTCATTTTCAGCCCGCATCCCGATGATGATGTCATCTCTATGGGAGGAACCTTCCTGCGCCTGGTCGACCAGGGCCACGAAGTACACGTAGCCTATCAGACCTCCGGCAACATCGCCGTCCATGACCATGACGCGCTCCGCTTCATCGAATTTCTCCAGGAAACGGTGAGCGGCGACAACGATGTCGTCGCCAAAATGCAGGCTCAGTATACCAGTATGATGGACTTTCTGGATCAAAAAGGATCCGGAGAAGCGGATTCGGCAGAAATACGCCGCATCAAGGGCATTATCCGCAGAGGGGAAGCACGGGCAGCCGCCCGCTTCTGTGGCCTGGATGACGACCACATCCACTTCCTGGATATGCCTTTTTATGAAACAGGCAGCCCGAGAAAAAGGCCGTTGGGTGATGAGGATATCGAAGTCGTAGCTTCCCTGTTGGAGCAGATAAAACCGCATCAGGTCTACGCCGCCGGCGACCTGGCCGACCCCCACGGCACCCATCGCGTATGTATGGAGGCCATCTTCGGCGCTTTTGAAAAGATGAAAGGACAGTCCTGGCTCAAAGACTGCTGGCTGTGGCTCTACCGGGGCGCCTGGCACGAATGGCCGGTACACGAGATCGAAATGGCGGTGCCGCTCAGCCCGGCGGAGCTCCGCAAAAAACGCCAGGCCATCTTCATGCACCAGTCGCAGAAAGACCGGCCTCCCTTCCCCGGAACCGATGAACGGGAATTCTGGCAGCGCGCCGAGGACCGCAACCAGGCAACCGCTCAGGACTACCGCAGCCTGGGCCTGGCGGAATACGAAGCCATGGAAACTTTCCGGCGCTGGAAGTTTGAGGACTAACTGTAGAAAAAGAAAAATTGTACCTATTTAGGTATTATGGTATTTCGGCATTATGGTTTTGTGGCCAGGCAGTTGCAGCGCCTCTGTGAGCCTCCGGCCGCAATACCGGGACACCATAAAACCGAAACACCTAAATAGTTACGAAAAATTTGGTTAGAGCAGGCTATAGGCCGCCGGGATCGACAGCCCTCCGGTTAAAAGCGGTCGATCTCGGCGCAGAGCCGGTCAAAAATATCATCAATACTCCCCACACCGTGCACTTTAGCGGCCTTGCCTTTCCTGGCGTAATAGTCAAAAACGGGAGTGGTCTCACTTTTGTAGACTTCGATCCGGTTGCGGATGATGGACTCGTCGACATCATCGGCGCGGCCGGAGGTTTCTCCCCGCAGCAACAGGCGTTTGACCAGTTCGTCATCGGGCACGTCCAACATGGCTAGAAGAGAAATATCATTGCCGTTCTCAGCCAGCAGGTTATCCAGCGCATCGGCCTGGGGAATGGTGCGTGGGAAGCCGTCGAAGATATAACCTTCTACATCGATGTTAGCTTCCACCTTATTGCGCAGCATACCGACGGTTACCTCATCGGGCACCAGTTCTCCCTTTTCGATATAACTTTTCGCTTCCTGCCCCAGCGGGGTATTATTGCCCATCTCATAGCGGAAAAGATCGCCGGTGGAGATATGCAGCAGCTCGTACTTTTCAACGAGCCGGGCAGCCTGAGTGCCTTTCCCGGAGCCCGGAGGGCCAAAGAGTATTAGATTGATCATGTAGTTGCTGTGGTTTAGTCAAATACATTGTACACGGATTCTCCGCTTTGCTTGCGGAAGAAGCGAAAATACAAAAAATGGTGAGATATGATCCGCTCCGGGCGGGATTCGGTGGCCGAAGCAGGATAAAAAGAACTCCACCTGGCTATTTCGGCGGAGGAGTTACCCCTCCGGCACCAGATTTACAGCACCTCCCGCGCCGAATATATCTTCGGCTCCCAGTAGCTCGATTTGGAAATATTATCGATGACCACCCCCCGGGAGGTGCTGTGAATCACTTCGATGCCTTCCCGGGTATTGCGCACCACCATGGCTACATGGAAAACCTCTCCGGCGGCGCTGCGCTTGAAAAAGATGAGGTCACCGGGCTGTGCATCCTCCACCCGAATCTTTTTACCCTCCTTGGCCTGATAGCGGGAACTGGGCGAAAGGGTGACATCGAAGTTTTTCATTACATAGTAGGTCAGCCCCGAACAGTCGAAGCCGCCGGGGCTCTTGCCACCGGCCCGATATTTGGCGCCCAGCTGTTTTTTGGCGAAGTCAACCACCTCCTTTCTCTTTGGCGTTACGGTTTCAACCCTCGTATCCGTATGGGTGCTCGTGCCGGCTCGTGAAGGATTGCGGGGCCCGCTGACGCCACCTGCCTCCGTAAATAAGGCGCAACGCGAAAGGGTAAAGACAAGAAATGAAAAAAGTACGATAGTCCTCACAAAAGATTTGAACATAGGGCAAATTGGATTGGGAGGTGATTAGAATGACCTAATAAACGGCCCTGGCTTAGGTTTTATTTTTTAAAAAATGTGAGGGTTGTGTTAAGAAACAGACGGTAGGATGGCCTATCTGTGGGTAACAATATGGCTCGTAGATTTAACTTCTGAAAAAAGCCTTGGCCGGAGAATTCCTTAACGCTCTGTTTATAAAACAAAATGGGAAGGGCTGAAATTGTCCGGGCAGATACTCCTTCTCACCTGATTTCAAACGCATCCTGGTCGGCCAGAAACCGGAGCTTCTCCCGAAATTCCTGCTGTTTATCATAGTCGAGCTGAACGGTAAACAGGCCCTCTACATTAGAGGCGTGGAGCAGTTCTTCGCCGGCATAGTCGAAAGCGGAAGAATTACCGGTGTAGGGAAAGCCATTGCCGTCTTTACCGACGCGGTTGACGCCCAGTGTGAAGGCCTGGTTCTCGATGGCGCGGGCTGCCAGCAGGGCCCGCCAGGCCTGGCGGCGCATTTCAGGCCAGTTGGCGACGTAAATCAGCAGATCGTAATGCTCCACATTGCGGGCCCAAACGGGAAAGCGCAGGTCATAGCAAATGAGGGGCATTACCTTCCAGCCATTCAGTTCAACAATGAGCCGCTGATCGCCAGGCGCATAATGCTCGTGCTCGCCCGCCAGGGTGAAGAGGTGGCGCTTGTCGTATTGCTCGTAACTACCATCCGGCCGGACCCAGAGCAGGCGGTTGAAGTAGCTCCCCCCCTCTTCGGCGATGAAGCTGCCCGTCACCACAGCGCCGAGGCGCCTTGCCTGATTGGCCATCCACTCATAGGTAGGCCCTTCGGTAGGCTCGGCCAGCGGCTGGGCATTCATCGTAAAACCGGTAGTAAACATTTCCGGCAGTACGGCCAAATCCGTCTGAACAGACAAGGCGGATAGTTTTCGGCCCAGCTGTTCCAGATTGGCTTTTTTATCTTCCCAATGCAGGGCTGTCTGAACCAAGGTAGTGTGAAGCATAGGCATAGGTACTTATTCGTACAAATGACGAAAGAGGTGCAAAGCGTTTAGCGCTTCTGCACCTCTTTCGGGTCCATGAAAACCAGGATACTTTGACAAAGCGTACACGTTTAATCCGGCTCTTTGCTCGCCAAAGCAAGAAAATATTCGAAGTGAGAATCCTACTCCTCGCCCGCTCCTTCCTCGGATGCGCCTTCTTCTTCCTCTTCCCCTTCTCCGGCTTTCTCAGCAGCGGCCGTGGCGGAACGCAGTGCACGTGGCACTTCAACCGAAGCAACCGGTACACCCGGGGAATTCAACACATCGATATTGTCGCGTCCGCGCTCGATATCCCGAACCCGGATGGATTGATTGAGCAGAAGCTTGGAAATATCGACATTCAGTTCGCCGATGAGGTGTTCCGGGGTCGTCCGGATTTTAACCCGGCGCAACTTCTGGATCAGCTTACCGCCATTCTTAACGCCCGGTGAAACCCCATTGAAACGCAGCGGCACTTCAACTTTGACCGGTACGCCTTCGATGAGGCGGAGGAAATCGAGATGGACAATCTCATCCGTTACCGGATGCCATTGAATATCTTTGATGAAACACTTGTACACCTGCCCGTCGATCGCAACTTCTGCGACCTTAAAGTTAGGCGTATAGATGAGGTCGCGAACGCCTTTCAGGTTGGTAGAGAAATGGATGATTTCATCTCCTCCGTAAAGCACACAGGGGATCATACCTCCGTTTCTAACTGCCTTGGTGGCTTTCTTGCCGAGGTCGGTGCGCAACTGTCCGCTTATAGCAACTACTTCCATGATTTATCGACTTTGTCGTTAATGCTTTCTACTGTTATGAGCCTTTAATTCCAAAAAGGCACGCAAAGATAGAGATTTTTATTTAAAAAGGGAAACATGATTTTTTGAAAATGCCCAAAGTTTCAACCTCCCACAAAAAGAGCGGAAATAGAGCGGTGTTCGTGGGTATTGCGGATGGCGCGCGAGAAGAGTTTTGCAGTGGACAACACCTTTATTTTACTGGATTTCTCCCTCAACGGGATGGTGTCACAGACAAGCAATTCGTCCAGCATAGAATCTTCTATTTTTTGGTAGGCGTCTCCGGAGAGGACCGGGTGCGTACACATAGCCCGTACGCTGCGGGCGCCCTTTTCGATCAGGATTTTAGCGGCGCGGCAAAGCGTGCCGGCGGTATCGACCAGGTCATCGACCAGGATGACGTCTGCATCCTGTACGTCACCGATTACGGTCATTTCTGCGATCTCATTGGCCCGTTTCCGGTACTTATCACAAATCACCAGGTTTCGGCTGAAGTGTTTGGCGTAAGTGCGCGCTCTTTTCACGCCGCCCACATCGGGAGAGGCGAAGATCACATTACTGAGGTCCATCTCTTGTAAGTACGGTACGTAAATGGCCTCGCTTTTGAGGTGGTCGACCGGAATGTCAAAGAAGCCTTGTATCTGGTCGGCGTGAAAGTCCATGGTCATGATCCGGTTGGCGCCGGCCGCTTGTAGCAGATTGGCGCACAACTTGGCGGAAATGGGTACCCGTGGTTTGTCTTTCCGGTCTTGCCGGGCATAACCAAAATAGGGGATCACCGCAGAAATATATCCGGCAGACGCCCGTTTGGCCGCATCGATCATGAGCAGCAGTTCCATCAGGTTTTCCGCCGGAGCGTAGGTAGATTGAATAAAAAAGACGTAAGCTCCCCGGACCGACTCGTTGATCGTCGGTTGCATCTCCCCGTCACTAAAGCGGTATACTTTGATGTCACCCAGGGGATGGCCGTAGTATTCTGCAATGTTCTTGGCCAGATATTCCGACGTCGTCCCGGAAAAAAGCTTTACTTCGATCATTGGATTCATGGACATTAAACTTGTCGGCAAAGGTAAGGACAATCGGCCATTAATCCCTGGATTTTTCGATCATTCCCCGGCGGCATTCCCAAAAGCCTTCGTTTTTGCCGATAAACCCCGCTTTTTGGTCGAACACATAATGATTGTTGCCCGGTATGATCTACCTTTCCAGGCGTATTCAGGTTCTACGATCGGGCTAAATAATGCGTACTATGCATTTTACTCTATTCGGAGATTGGTGGGAAGCCCAAAATTGGGCTCAGCAGGTGTTCTGGTTGGTGGCGATCGTCTCCAGCCTGCTCCTGGCTATCCTCTCGGCCCTAAGCCTGTATGAACTATCCCAGGCCGGTGGGACAGAAAGCGAACACCGTTCCGTCCCGATTTTTACCCCCCGAAGGGTACTTACCTTTTCAACCGCCTTCGGCTGGTTGGCCCTTTTACTCAGCTATCAGCCCGTTGGCTTACCTGCCATCCTACTATCCGCTATTGCCGGAGGCTTGCTGGCGGCCGCCTTCACCAAGGGGCTGGCCCGGTTTTTTCTCCGGATGGCTCCCGGCCGCAACCTGGGCTCTGAACAACTCATGGAAAGCACCGGCAGAGTGCTGGAACCCATCCCTCCCCATCGGAACGGCTTCGGCAAAGTACACCTCAACCTCCGCGGCGCCCCTTACGAACTGGAAGCCATCACCGGCGGCGGCGAACTGAAGCCCGGTGTTCCGGTACGCATCATCGGCGTGATCGATGGCCGAGTGGTACTGGTGGAACCCCTCGAAGATGAGGGCTACCCTCATGAGGGGCAGAAAGGGTCGAGGGTCTAATAACAATAGCCCTCCATCAGCCCTCTACTTCTTCCGCTCCGTCACAAAAGTAACCAGATCAGCCAGTGACTGCCGCGCGGGAGACTCCGGGAAGGACTGCAGCAACGCGAAGGCCTGGCTGCGGTAGTCCTGCATCGCTTTGCGGGCATACTCCAGCCCGCCGCTGTCCCGGACAAACTCCACCACCTCCTGCACTTTATCGGGTTTGTCGCTATGGCGGCGGATGGTGTTGATCACCCGGCGGCGGTCCGCTTTGGAAGCCTGCCGCAGAGCGTAGATCAGCGGCAGGGTCAATTTTTTCTCTTTGATGTCGATGCCCAGGGGCTTACCGACATCATCGGTACCGAAATCGAAGAGGTCGTCCCGAATCTGAAAGGCGATGCCGATCTTTTCCCCGAACTGGCGCATGCGCTCCACCTGTTCTTCATCGGTGGTGGCCGAAGCAGCCCCGGCACTACAAGCAGCAGCAATAAGGGAAGCCGTTTTCTGCCGGATGATCTCATAGTATACTTTTTCCTCGATATCCAGCCGGCGGGCCTTTTCTATCTGGAGCAGTTCTCCTTCACTCATGGCCTTTACTGCGTCGGAGACGATTTCTAAAAGCAAGTATTGTTTGCTCCGAAGGGCCAGCAACATACCCTGGGAGAAGAGGTAGTCGCCCACCAATACGGCAATTTTGTTTTTCCAAAGGGCATTAATGGAGAAAAAGCCCCGGCGTTCGTAAGAATCGTCGACCACATCATCGTGAACCAGGGTGGCGGTATGGAGCAGTTCCACCAGCGAAGCGGCGGTATAGGTAGCGTCGGTGACGCCACCGCAGGCTTTGGCTGCTAAAAATACGAACATGGGCCGCACCTGCTTGCCTTTACGGCGGACGATATAGAAAGTAATTTTATCCAACAGAGGGACTGGGCTCCGCATTGCTTCCCGGAAGCGGGTTTCGAACACCTTGAGCTCTTCATCGATCGGCCCTTTGATGGTATTGAGCGACTTCGCCATGCTTTTGGTTTTGGTCGCCCAAAGCTACAAAACTTTGTCTTTGTGGTTGCCTGCAATCAACGAAACCCTCAAGGCACCAACACCTGAAAGCGGCGTACCAACTTGCTGTTGCCTTTGACGACGAGCAGGTAGCGCCCCGAAGGCGCCCGGCTAAGGTCCAGGCTTTTGATGTGCTCGCCATTGGATTGACGGGGAAATTCGATGCGGGCCATTTCCTTCCATTGGGGGCTGATCAGCTGTACGGTTACATCACAGTTCTGTGGAAGGAAGTATTTTACGACGATACTGCCTTTTTCATCGGGAGCCACCTTGGGGAAGGGAGACCAGTCGTTGGGATCGGCAGCGGCGGGCTCCGGTTCGCGAGGGATGGAAGAGGAAAGGTTGTTGGCGGCTGCGGGCCGGGGAGCGGAATGAGTGGGTGAAGCGGGAGGCCCATCCTCACGCACGGCAACGGAGGGGCGGGAGCCGGAGGTGGAAGTGGAGGCAATCGCTTTGCGATTGTATATCGTCACCACATCACCGCTGGGCGGGTTCCAGATGACCAGGCCTATTGGTGGTTCAAATATATTGTTGTGGCTGACTTCCGCCACCCGCAGGGCGCCATCGGTGCGAATGGTCCGCACTTCGATCTTTTCCTGGTCAACAAAAATCCATTTAAACTGATTGAAGCTACCGCTGGCGCGGGTCCAGGATTTGTCATCGTTATTTTCGCGCAGCGGAGCGCCCCAGCACCCCTCGCCGATGTATACTGTGCCCGCTTCATCATCCCGGATAAATCCCTCGTCACTTCCAGGGTCGCGGGAAGGGCGTATAGGATAGGTCGTTTTAACCACATGAGCATCGGATTCCATGGCAAGGCTGACGCCGTACTTGTAAAACAGCGTTGACCAGTTGAGCAACAGCTCGTCTTTTTCCGGTTTCTTTTGGGTATGGGGGCGAATAGGATGGTGGTACTGGGCCATTTTCCAGGTAATGCTGCTGCTCGCCTTGAGGTCGCCCTCCAGCCAGATACGCTGGCTCCCGCCCGGAGCGATCAGGGAATTCAGGGTATAGATGCGAAACAAATTGCCGCCCAGAGTCAGGGCGTAGTACACATCATTACTGCTCACATCGAAAAGTTCAGTGATCGAGCTGTTGGCCGATTCGTGGTTACCTCGTGACGGAATGATGGGAAAGATTCTGCCGTCGCTACCGATGGTCTCCTGCCAGTCGTCAAACCATTCACGCCATTCCTGATAGGTATCCCCGGCGGTCATGTCGCCATCGAACATGATGCAATGGGGCCGCAACTTACTGACCAGCTTGTTGGCGTCCCGGCGGGCCTCCCGGTTATTGCGGGAATCCCCTCCGGCAATGATGGAGAGGCGTTCGGTGGGGGCGCCCGGAGCGGTTTTGAAAGAAAACCGCTGGCTGACGCCCTCATTGTCCTGAATGACAAAGTAATAAACGGTATTAGGCTGCAGGCCAGAAAGGCGGGCGTAATGGTTATTCATCCCTTTGGACACGATGATGCGGTCCGGCTGTTGTTGGTTCCGGTAAGCGGTAATCTGAGTGCCGAAGTCAACGATATCGTAATACAGAACCGGGTCATAGCCGGAGGCCTGGTCCCAACCGACAACCATAGTAGTAGCCGGGTCGCTACGCCACATACAGCGATAGCGGCCCGTGTGAGCCTTCATAGCCCAGGAAAGACATGATGTGATGATTATCGTCAGTAATAGCCGGCTGCTTCTTCTCAGCATCAATTCACTTTTAATTTGGTTTTCACAGCGAGCGTCTTTCCAAAAAAGGGGCCTTCTGGAAAGCTTCACCCGTTTTCCTGCAACAAATACCGCCCTGAAGGGCCTGCGGATGCAAAATTCGCAATTTGTAAACTTATTTCATAGGCCTGCTATACTGGGACTTATATGGGATAAATACAAAGCTTTATCCCGGCTTTTTATTGTGTTTTTACGAAGGAAAAAGCTTTAAGTTTCAGATAAAGTTTATCATGAAAATTATTAACTCCCCTTCAAACCGCATAAATTTGTCCGAGATTTTGATCCGCAAACAGGCGGCAGGGGGAAGAAACATCCTTCCGCTCCCGGCTGTTGCCCTCACTAAATAATAAAAGATGGCAAAAGATAGCGTTGTTTTCAACTTAATAGAAAAAGAATTGAACCGGCAGCAAACAGGAATTGAGCTCATTGCTTCCGAAAACTTCGCCAGCCCCCAGGTGATGGAAGCTACCGGTAGCTGCCTGACCAATAAGTATGCTGAAGGCTACCCCGGAAAGCGCTACTACGGCGGGTGTGAATTTGTGGACCAGGTAGAACAACTGGCAATCAGCCGCTTGTGCCAGCTCTTTGGCGCGGAGTTTGCCAACGTACAGCCGCATTCCGGCGCACAGGCCAACGCCGCCGTTTTCCTGGCCGTGCTTCAACCCGGGGACCGCATCCTGGGCTTCGACCTCTCCCATGGCGGCCACCTTTCCCACGGCTCTCCGGTCAACTATTCCGGCAAGGTGTACGAGCCTCACTTCTACGGGGTGGAAAAAGATACCGGCATCATAGATATGGATAAGGTGGAAGCAAAAGCCCTGGAGATACAGCCCAGGCTGATCATCTGTGGGGCTTCCGCTTATTCCCGGGACTGGGACTACCAGCGCTTCCGGGCGATTGCCGATAAGGTGGGCGCATTGTTGCTGGCCGATATCGCCCACCCGGCCGGGCTCATCGCCGCCGGGTTACTCAACAGCCCTATGGAGCATTGCCATATCGTCACGTCCACCACCCACAAGACTCTGCGCGGCCCACGTGGCGGCATCATCATGATGGGCCATGATTTCGACAATCCCTGGGGCCGCGCCACCAAGAAAGGCAGCCCTATTAAAATGTCATCCGTATTAAACAGCGGGGTATTTCCCGGTATGCAGGGCGGCCCGCTGGAGCACGTCATCGCCGCTAAGGCCGTTGCTTTTGGGGAGGCCTTGCAACCTTCCTTTAAAGCCTACGCACAACAGGTTGTTAAAAATGCCCAGGCCATGGCGGCGGCATTCGTTGAGAAAGGCTACCAACTGATCTCCGGCGGCACCGACAACCACCTTATGCTCATCGACCTGCGCTCCAAAGACGTGACCGGTAAAGTGGCCGAAAAAGCCCTCGAAAAAGCCGACATCACCGTCAACAAGAATATGGTGCCCTTTGATACACAGACGCCCTTCGTCACTTCCGGCATTCGGGTCGGCTCCGCAGCCATAACCACCCGCGGCTTGAAAGAGGGCGACTGCCGGCAGGTCGTCAACTGGATCGATGCCGTCATCTCCAGACCGGATGATGAAAAACTGATCGCCGATACCCGAAATCAGGTCAATGAATTTATGGAAAGCTTCCCTCTTTACGAGGAGATAAATATGCCGGCGTAGCCTCTTTTTCGATAAGGCATCCGAATACGGCCGGCCGGGAATTTATTTTTCTACCCTGGAAGGCGGTAAATTGAGGTTTTTTTCTTAAATTTAGAGTTCCGCAGCTGTTTCGAAGCGGCCTTCCAAACGCACGCTCAAAAAGGAATAACACCTATTCTTTTTTATAAAGGGTGGCAATCCGGTTGTCCGGCTCCATCCCAACACACTATCAAGGATATCTAAGACTCTAAACAGGTTCAGGCAGCGCTTTCGGGCGCTGTTCTGAACCTTTCTTTTTTAGTTTAGCACCAGTATTTTTGTCACTGCGGCATCCGCTTTACCGGTAAAGCCTGCAAACCGCGGATTGCTGGAACTGAAGACCAGGTAGACCCCCGAGTTGACCCGGCGGCCATTGTAATCCCTGCCATCCCAGATGGCCTGCCCCCCCAGAGCGGTGGTTTCAAAAACCAGCTTACCGGTAACATCGGTAACTTTAACCGTTGCATCCCGCGCCAGGCCCCGGATAGCAATGGGGCCGTCATAATCTTCCCGCACCGGGTTGGGAAATACCTCAATCTCAGACTGATGGGTGCGCCCTCCGGCAACGGCATTACTCTGGTAGGAGAGCATACCCGTCACCGTAGCGATAAAGACCTCTCCGGACTCCTGGTCGACGGCGATCTCGATCACGTCATTATCGAAAAGTGGAGAATTATCTTCGGTGAAACGGGCCACCTGCTCTTCCCCATTGGCGGAAAGCAGAAAAACACCATTTTTGGTTCCTACCCATTTCCGGTTGGCGCCATCTACCGCTATGGTTTGTACTTCTTCCGTTTCCAGCAGGAAAGCCCCGAAACCATCGACTTCTACAATGCGGCGCGAGCCCCGGCATTCCGACTCAAAGGCACTGCCTCCGCATTCGAAAATAAAAACGCCCTCGGTCGTGCCAACCCAAATATTACCCTCCAGGTCAGCGGCCAGGCAGTTGACGTTATTGGTGGCCAGGTCGCTATTATTGGAAGTGAATACCCGGCAGCGGTCATCAGTGGGGTCATCGAGTACGCCCTCGTCAAAAACCAAAACGCCGGCGCTGTTGTTGCCCAATCTCAACCACTTATACCCTTCGTCATCGATAGCCAGGTCGAACACCTGGTTCTGGTTGCACCCCGACAGCGGGAAACTCCGCCAGCTGCCGTCGGCAAGCCTTACGGAGAGGGGCTCCGGGGCAGAGTTGTTGGCCACCCACAGGTTGCCCTCCTCATCCAGAGCCAGGCTGGAAACCCGAACCCGGGGGTCGCCGATGGCGCGTTGCAGGGAGGAATTGATTTCCGTATACTGCGTGATGTTGTCTCCGTCCAACTCAATCAGGCCTTCCGTATAACTTCCGACAAAGACCTTGCCATTGCCCGGCTGAGCCAGGATGGTGACGAAATCCACCGGGTCATCGTCGTTGGTTGAAAGGTCAGGGCCTTTAAGATCATCCCGCAACTGCCGGTTGTAGACCGTCCATTGCCCATCGATAAAGGAGGCGAAGCCATCGGAGTTGAAGCGGGCGCTGAGGGTCTGGTCCAGGCCGCCGGTGGCCAGCCAAAGCTCACCATTGGCTACATCCATATCCCAGGCGGACTCCGACCATGGCGAATTAAATTCCATCACAGAACAGAATTCCGTCACCCCGGTTGACATGCGAAAGCCATTTCGAACCCGGTCGTTGCCAAACCACAGGCGCCCCTTGCTGTCCTCGATGGCGTAATTAGGGGTTTCTACGCAGTTGCCAATAATGATGCCCTGGGTTCCATCCGGATGAAAATATACAATGCGGCCGGGGCGGAAGCCAGCCAGCAGATGCGTGCCCTCGTGGGTCAGGAATTCGAGTGTAGACCCATTCTCGTAGTGAACAAACTCCAGCCGGTTATCCTCATAACGCCAGAGGGTGTCATTGATGCCGAGATGTAAAGCGCCGTTAAAGGTGGCAAAAGCTTTTGCCTTGTAATCCTGGGGGAAGCCATCTTCCGGCCCGAGCAGTTTCCAGTTGCCAAAATCATCGAGGTTGACATTGCTCACCATCGCCCGGTACACGCCTTCATCCGTGGCCGCATAGATGGCTCCGTCGAAGAGGTGGACCGACTCAACCGTAATACCGGTGAAAGTGGTAAAGACAAACTCGTTGGCAAAGATATTGATCTTGGAAACGCCGTAATTCGCCGCCAGATATACCATCGAATCATTCTCGATGTAGATATCATAGATGCGTTTTTCTCCGATAAAGTTGCTGAAGTTACGAATCTGGCTCATCGTCACGGTCTCACCTCCCGGTTTGAGCAGGTCGATCACGGTATTCTTGTATACGACGATCAGGATATCGCTGAGCGGGTTATAGCGGATGAATTCTATCCCTATGTTGCTCAATCCATTAACTTTGGAAAGAAAACGGGTAGAAAGCTCCTCTTTGTCCAGTTCCAGAATAGCGAAGTTGGTGGAGTAATAGACTTTGTCTTCACTCTGGGTTACAAATTTGCCGGTCCGGTAGGGTAGATGACTCCTCCATTTCCCGATGGGAAGTACATTTTGAGCCAAGGCCGGGCCCAATAAGAAGAGCACTGTGAAAAGGGAGAGTAGTGCTTTGCGCATAATACTTCAAGTTTGTCAGAGAAAGAGTTGATTTTGAACATCAAGAATAACTAGGCCGATAAAGGTAATATTGTTTGCCGAGAACAGTTTAAAAGGCGGATAGGCGACCTACCCTTTGTACAAGCCACTCTCTTCCAGGTACTCATACACCGCATCCGGCACGAGGTACCGGACGGAATGCCCATCGCGGATGCTTTCCCGGATATAACTGGCGCTGATGTGCATTTGAGGGGTGTCAAAAGCCCGTACATTGGGGTGGTTGGCGAATGGCCCGGGGTCGTAGCCCGGCCGTTGGTAGACGTAAATCTCATAGTCCCGCAGGAGAATTTCGTAATTCTTCCACTTGTGAAGTGTGGCGAGGTTGTCGCCGCCCATAATGAGGACAAAGGTTTTAGCGGGATATTTTTCCCGCAGGAAGGTAAGCGTATCGGCCGTGTACGAAGGTTGAGCCAGGCCGAACTCTATGTCGGAGCCTCTCAGCCGGAGGTTATCGCCAATCGCCAGGTGGACGAGGTGGAGGCGGTCGTAATCCCGGGCGAGGCTGCGCTTGGGTTTGAGCGGGTTTTGAGGAGAAACGACCAGCCAAACTTCTTTCAGGCCGGCGCGGGTGGCCATATAGTTGGCTATGATCATGTGGCCCACGTGCACCGGGTTGAACGAACCAAAGAACAAACCTGTCTTTTCGGCCTCTCCTGCCATAATAGTGATTAAGATATTTGAAAGGAAGCTCTTAGCGAACTAATCCTGTCTGATCTCTTCATCCAGATATTCTTCCAGCAAGCTGTCGGGGATGGATTCGATGAGGTCGTTTTCTATGATGATGTCCTCCTCGGGAGCATCGACCAGCCATTGCCCTTCCAGGCTAACCAGGCGGTACACTGCGGTATATTGTTCGTACTGGTCTTCCAGCACACAGGAACAGATGAGGGTATCGCCGGCTCCTTCACAGGACAGGGACAGGAACCTGGTGTCCAGAACGGTAGAATCCACCTGTTCATTCGAAATGATGGCTTCCAGCTCGGTCAACCACTGCCGCCCTGCCGGGGTGCTCAGGGCACGCGCTTCACCAAACTTATTCTGATCAATATTGGACTGGTACTGTTTTAAAACCTCTTCCGGTGTTTCCGGCTTCGGCTCTTCCTGCTTGCAAGCAACCAGGGCCGCCAGAACAGCTGCGAGGTAAAACAAAATCTTATTTATTTTCATCAGGGAGCCTTTCTGTGAATCAATTGCTCAACATGACCGGCATGACCAGCATGAGGATTTCCTCCCCTTCCGATTCCTCTACCGGCAGCAAGATACCCGCCCGGGTGGAAGTAGATAGTTCCATCTTCACCTCTTCCGATTCGAGAACGCCGAGCATTTCTATGAGAAACTTGGCGTTGAACCCGATGTTTAGCGGGTCGCCGTCGTAGGAACAGGCCAGTTGTTCAGTGGCCTCGTTCGAGAAGTCGAGGTCCTGGGCAGAGATGGTCAGGCTGCCCTCGTTGATATTCAGCGTCACCTGGTTGGTGGTCTTATTGGCATAGATGGCGATCCGGCGGAGTGAATTTTGAAAGCCCGCCCTTTCCAGCGACAAGGTGTTGGGGTTGTCTACCGGAATGACGGCGTTGTAGTCCGGATAGCGGTGATCGATCAGGCGGCACACCAGTTCCGTGTTGTTGAAGGAGAAAAAGGCATTAGATACATTAAACGACAACTGCACCTCTTGTTTATCCTTATCCGGCAGAATGCCTTTGAGCAGGTTCAACGCCTTTTTGGGGACGATGAAGGAGGTCGACACTTCACTGCTCACATCCTGGAAAGTATATTTCACCAGTTTGTGAGCATCGGTAGCCACCAGGACGAGCTTACTGAAGTCTACCTGAAAGTAGACACCGGTCATTGGCGGGCGCAGTTCGTCATTGCTGGCGGCGAAAATGGTCTTGGATACCCCTCGGGAAAGCGCAAGGGCGGAGATGGCCAGCTTATCGTCCTCCGAATCCGGAACGGGAATTTTAGGGAAATCATCCGGGTTGCTGCCGGCCAGTTTGTATTTTCCATAGGCAGAGGTGATCTCTATACCGAAGGTTTCAGTATCTACCGTGAAGGTAATGGGCTGTTGGGGCAGGGCTTTGAGGGTTTCCAGGAGTATCTTGGCCGGCACCGCCACCGAGCCGTCCGTGTCGGCCATCACCTCAATTTTAGTGGTGATGGAGATTTCCAGGTCTGAAGCTGCGATCTTTAGCTGGTTATCGGAAATGGTAAAGAGGAAATCCTCCAGGATAGGCAGAACGGAGTTGGAGGCAATGGCGCCGCCTGCAATTTGGAGGTGCCGAAGTAATTCCGAAGAAGAGACGCTGAATTTCATAGTTTATCGGGTAGGGTTTAATAATTTCTATCGAAGCACAAAAATAGCTTTTCTCAAAGACTTTATCTGCATGAAAAACCAACAGCCTGTTGATAAGAAAAACTTTGGCGGAGATCTTGGCAAGAAAGATCGTATTTTGCACAACTTTTTCCTCCGGTAACGGTGTATTATTGTCCATGAATTCGTTCATTGCTGATTGGGATGAGTTGATCGCCGGCTTCTTCACTCGTACCTTGCACCCTATTGAACTCACGTAAAACTACTGAACTTATGCTAAACCGGACCAGCCCGCCACCGATCAGAGATGTAGCCAACCTTCGGCTGCCTGACATTCAGCAGCACACGCTCGATAATGGCATGACGTTGTATGAAATACGAATGGGCACCCAGGAAGTGATTAAACTGGAAATTGTCTACCAGGCGGGGCGGCCTTATGAAAAGAAGCAGTTGGCGGCGCGAGCTACTTCCAGCCTGCTGCGGGAAGGAACCCGTTCGTTCAGCGCCGCTCAGATTGCCGAGCAGGCCGATTTCTACGGCTGCAGCCTGAGCTTCCCTTTCAGCCTGGATACCTCCAACATCATTCTTTACAGCCTGAATAAACATTTCGGGAAGGTGATGCCCTTACTCGAAGAGATTCTGTCGGCGCCTTCCTTTCCTGAAACGGAGTTGAATGCTTTTATCAAGCGCAACCAGCGCCGGCTGGAGGTCGACTTGTCGAAGAACGATATTTTGGCCTACCGGGAGATCACTGCACATATTTTTGGCGCCACTCATCCTTATGGATATAACAGTTTTCCGGAAACCTACCGCGCGCTGAAGCGCGACGACCTGCTCGACCATTTCAATACCTTGTACAACAGCAGTAACTGTGTGGCTTTCATCAGCGGCCGGTCGTCTCCTGAGATCATTGCGATGGTCAACGACCGGCTGAGCCGCGCCATCCCCCGCGGGCAGGCCGCCCAGGTGGCCCTTCAGCCCAGCCAGGCGGCGCCCCAGGCTATAAAGATCAATCGGCCCGACACGGTGCAGGCCGCTATCCGCATCGGGCGTCGCCTGTTCAACCGGCAACACGATGACTTCCTGGGCATGTACGTGCTCAATACCATCCTGGGCGGCTATTTCGGCTCCCGCCTGATGGGCAACATCCGCGAAGAGAAAGGCTATACCTACAATATATATTCCATGCTCGACCCCATGCAATTTGACGGCTGCTTCTACGTCGGCACAGAGGTGGGTAATGAGTTTGTGGAAGACACCCTCCGGCAAATCTACCTCGAAATGGCTCAATTGCAACAGGAGCCGGTCGATGCCGAAGAGCTCGCCATGGTCCGCAATTACCTCATGGGCAATTTCCTGACCATGCTCGACGGGCCCTTCAACGTATCGGAAGTCGTCCGGACTCTGGTGACAGAAGGCTTGCCCCTGTCCTTTTTTGAAACCATGGCCGGGGCCGTTCGCCATATCACGGCCGACGAATTGCAACAACTGGCTCAGCGCTATCTGCGCCGTGAGGATATGTGGGAAGTGGTGGCGGGGGTTTAAGCGTATGCTTTCGGCATGGGCCTATTCGGTAAGAGCTACGCCAAAACCCGGCCGCCCGAAATCCAAATCTTCACAAATTACCTGGCGCTACATTTGTATTTGTATTAATCTTGAGGGGTTTATTTTCTTTTTCCACAAAATTTGCGTTGTTTTGCGCGGTGATTTGTGAGTTAGCATTTGGAACCTCATCTACTGAGAACCAGCGGCTTCCTTCCCGTTTAAAACCGGGAGCCCCCTTCCAAGGAGTTGCGACAGTCGTTTTCTTTGACGATGGTAACAACGGAACGGGGAAAAAATGCTAATTTCATCGTCTCAGAAAAAACACCAAACCCCCTAGTCCTCACTGGACTTCGGACGGCCTGGCGTTGAAGGCGGAAATCGGAAGGCGGGAATCGGAAAACCTGGCGTCAAATGCCTATTCCGACTTACGGCTTCGCACTTCCAACTCAAAACAGGGCCTGTCTAAAGCCCGGTAGTCATCAGTACCGCTTATTTAAAACCCGGAGAACAGCTTTAATGAAACTGTTTAGCTTTTTTACCCAAGAACTTGCCATTGACCTGGGTACCGCAAATACCCTGATCATACAGGATGGACAGATCGTCGTTGACGAACCTTCTATCGTGGCTATTAACCGACGCACTGGTGAAACCATTGCCGTGGGCAATAAGGCCATGCAAATGCATGAGAAAACACACGAAAACATAAAAACGATACGCCCGCTCAAAGATGGGGTGATCGCTGACTTCCAGGCTGCGGAGAGTATGATCGAAGGCATGATCCACATGATCGGCCGGCGTCGTCGTTTCTTTTCGCACATGAAGATGGTCATTTGTATCCCTTCTGGTATCACAGAAGTGGAAAAGCGAGCCGTATTTGACTCTGCCGACCATGTTGACTCCAAGGAAACCTACCTCATTCACGAACCCATGGCCGCCGCCCTGGGTATCGGCCTGGATGTGGAAGAGCCCGTGGGCAATATGATCATCGATATTGGCGGGGGCACCACCGAGATCGCTGTGATCGCTCTTTCAGGTATCGTCTGCGATCAATCCATCCGCATCGCCGGAGATGAGTTCACCAACGACATCATGAGCTACATGAAGCGGCAGCACAACATCCTGATTGGTGAGCGCACTGCCGAACAGATCAAGATACATGTAGGCTCGGCGCTTCACGAACTGGAAACGCCTCCGGAGGATTATGCAGTCAATGGCCGGGACCTGATGACGGGTATTCCCAAACAGATCAAAATATCCTACAGCGAGATTGCTCATTCGCTTGATAAATCGATCTCCAAGATCGAGGACGCTATTCTCAAAGCACTCGAAACCACCCCTCCGGAGCTGGCATCTGATATTTACCGGACGGGCATATACCTAACCGGCGGCGGCGCTTTACTCCGCGGGCTCGACAAACGCATCGCTGCAAAAACGAAGCTCGCTGTACACGTCGCTGAAGACCCCCTCCGGGCAGTCGTTCGCGGCACAGGTATCGCCCTGAAGAATACGGACCGCTTCTCCTTCCTCATCGACAGGAAAAGCGTATAAGTTTCGTTTTTCAATATTAAATCCTTTCTGCCATGCGAGGCCTTTTACAATTGTTTGCGGCCTACGGCGGAGGCTTGCTCTTCGTACTGCTGGAAGCCATTTCCATCACGCTGATCGTACAGTACAACCAGCGGCAGGGAGAGATTGCCTCCAACTCTATGGGGCTTTTCACTGCTTACATTGACAATACTTCCGACTGGCTCACCGATTATCTGGGGCTCAAAAATGAGGTCATCAAGCTTCAGTCCAAAAATATTAAGCTCCTGGAGCAACTGGACAACGCCCGCTATTCCAACGCCGTTTTTCGGGATTCCATCAAAGAGGACTCTCTGAAACAGATGTACACTTTCATCGGCGCCAACGTCATCAGCAATTCCATACTCAGCAGCAACAACTCGCTGCGCCTGGACCGGGGAAGCCGCCAGGGCGTGCGCCCCAATATGGGCGTCATCAGTGATGGCGGTATTGTCGGCATCGTCCGCAATACCACAGAACATTTCAGCCAGGTGATGTCTGTCCTGCACAGCCAGGCCCGGATCAACGCCAGCATCCGCAATTCCAGCTATTTCGGAACGCTCACCTGGGATGGCAAAGACCCCCGTTATATGCAACTGAATGCCATTCCAAGGTATGCTGAATTTAAAGTGGGAGACATCATCGAGAGCAACGGTTTCAGCCAGATTTTCCCCTCCGGTATTGTCCTCGGCGTTATCAGCCATATTGAAGAAGTACCTGGTAATAATTTTTTGAAAATTCAGGTAGAATTGGCCAATGACATGGCGAAGGTGAGGTACGTTTACGTGGTTAACAACCTGATGCGGTACGAACACGATGAATTAGACAAGGCAACCGATGAATAATGCAATACCCATCAATATCATCCGTTTCCTCGGCCTGTTGACCTTACAGGTTTTGGTGCTAAAGCCCATTTCTTACGGTTGGGATGGGCCGTTTTTCATCAACTTCATTGTCTATCCGCTTTTTATCATTCTGCTACCCTTGCGGACGCCGATGCCGGCAGCCCTGCTTTCGGCCTTTGCCATGGGCATACTGGTCGACCTGGCTTATGACTCGTGGGGCGTCCATGCCGCCGCCAGTGTCCTTACCGCCTATTTGCGGCCCTGGCCACTCAAATGGCTTCAGCCCCGGGAAGGCTACAACGTCAATCACAGCCCTACGCGAAAAAGAATGGGGATGCAATGGTTTTTGGGCTACGCCAGCATCATGATGAGTTTTCATTTATTTGCCTACTTCAGCCTGGATGCTTTTTCCCCCTATTTTATTAAAAGTATTTTATTGAAAACCGCTTTCAGCTTTCCTTTATCCATGATTTTTGTTTTGATCATAATGTATATCTTTAACCCTGAGGATTAAAAATGAACCTTCTTTAACTGGTTTCATGGCTCGGAAATCAGTCAGAGAACTAAAAATAGCGCAATAGTGTCAGACCAGAACCATCAACGGCAATACATCATACGATTGTTCTTTGCTATATCGGCAGGGGTACTTATCGCCAAGGCATTGCACTTACAGGTACTGGACTCATCCTATCGTTCCAAAGCCGATGCAACGGCCATCGATGAACAGGTCGTCTATCCGGCCCGGGGCACCGTCTATGACCGGCATGGCAAAATCCTGGTTTATAACAACCCGACCTATGACCTCATGGTGACCTACAATCAGGTCGACCCGGATATGGATAAAAAGGCTTTTTGTGACCTGCTGGGCATCACTTCCGAGTATTTTGAGGAAACCCTGAACAAGAACTGGCGCGACCCTCGCTTTTCCAAATCCGTGCCCTTTCCTTTCCTGACCAAGATTTCGGCCAAAGACTTTGCCCGCTTTCAGGAACGGCTTTACCAATTTCCCGGCTTTCGGCCGGTGCTGCGCCATGCCCGCGGCTATCCTCATAAAAATGCCGCCCACCTGTTGGGCTACATCCGGGAGGTCAACCGCGAAGAAGTCGACAATTCTGAGGGAGAATATAAACCGGGAGACTATATCGGCACCGGCGGGCTCGAACTTTCCTACGAGGAGAAACTTCGCGGTAAAAAGGGTACCAGCTTTGTGCTTAAAGACAACCTGGGCCGGGAGATTGAAGCCTATAATGGAGGCAAACTGGATATACAGCCCGAATCCGGAAAGGATCTTATCACTACGATCGATCTGGAACTTCAGACTTACGGTGAGGAGCTCATGCAGCATAAGATCGGAAGCATCGTCGCCATTGACCCCGCCACCGGCGAGGTGCTGGCCATGGTGAGTACGCCCACCTACGACCCCAATGTTCTGGCCATCGACCGCGACCGGGGCAAGGCCTACAACGAATTGCTGCAAAACCCGAACAACCCCTTGTTCGACCGTTCTATCATGGCCCAGTACCCTCCTGGCTCGCTCTTTAAGCCCCTCATCGCCCTCATTGGCCTGCAAACGGGCGCCATCACTCCCGACCGGGCCGTATCCTGCTCCGGCGCCTACTACTACAATGGCATGCGGCTTACCGGATGCCATAACCATCCCTACTGCAATAATGTTGAAACCGGCATCCAATACTCCTGCAACGCCTACTTTGTAACCATCTTCCGGGAGATCATCGATGGGGAAAGCAATTTCTATAACCCTCAAAAAGGATTGGACACCTTCAACCACTACCTGCATCAGTTTGGCCTTTACCAGCAACTGGGCATCGACCTGCCGCGCGAGAAAAAGGGTTTCTACCCAACCTCTAAGTTCTACAACGACTATTTCAACCGCCAGCAGGAAGGCCAAAAATGGAACTCCCTCTGGATTCGCTCCCTGGGTATCGGCCAGGGTGAATTGTTGCTGACCAACCTGCAGATGGCCAACGCCGCGGCCATACTCGCCAACCGGGGATTCTATTACACGCCCCACCTGGTCAAAGGCCTGATGGGCAATGAAATGGCCATCCCGGCTGAGTTTACTGAAAAGCATCAGGTAGAAATAAAAAAGGAATACTTCGACCTGGTGGCCAACGGTATGGAAAAAGTCGTTCTCGCCGGCACCGCCCGATCAGCCGCCGTCCCGGGCATCTCTGTGTGTGGAAAGACCGGAACGGCGGAGAACCCCCACGGTAAAGATCACTCCATCTTCTTTGCTTTCGCGCCTAAGGACAATCCCAAAATAGCCATCGCCGTTTACGTGGAAAATGCCGGCTTCGGCGGCACTTTTGCCGCACCGATCGCCAGCCTCATGATCGAAAAACTGATCAACAGGAAGATCGACGACAGCCGTCTGTGGCTCGAGCAACGCATCAAAGACGCCAACCTGATGGATGCTACCCCGTAGAGCTGTATAAAAAAAGAGACCCTATGATCGTTTCTGCAATTGTGGCGGTAGGCCGGAATAACGTGATCGGTAAAGACAATGAGATTCCCTGGTATTTGCCCGCCGACCTGAAGTACTTCAAGCGCCGTACCCTCAACCATCATATCATCATGGGCCGTAAGAGCTTCGAATCCATCGGCCGGCCCCTGCCCAAACGGATCAACATCGTCATTACCCGAAATCCTTTTTTTGTAGCCTCCAACTGCCTGGTCGCGCCGTCCATCGAAGAGGCCCTGTCTATCGCCTTTGACAACGGGGAAGCCGAAGCCTTTATCATCGGCGGCGGAGAAATCTACCGGCAAAGTATGCCCCTCTGGGACCGGGTGTACCTCACCCGGGTGGAGGTAGAGGTGGAAAACGGTGAAGTATTCTTTCCCGAACTGCCCGAAAAGGCATGGCGCCTGGTTTCCAGCGAACCCCACGAGCCGGATGAGAAGAATGCCTTGCACTATACTTTCGAGGTATATGAACGGGTTAACATCTGAAAAAGACAATTTACCGAAACAAAAACTTGCACTTCCACTCTATTTGTTGCACTTTGCATTTATCCCGCGCTAAGAGTAAACCGACGCTGTAATCTTTTTCACAACCTGAAACAGCGCGACATGAAAGAAGACTTATTACACTACGCCTGGCGCCTGCAACGCTTTAACCTCGCCAGCCTGCAAACCACCACCGGCGATCCCATCGAAATTCTCCACACCGGAACGCACAACACCCACGCCGGCCCTGACTTCCTCAACGCCCGCATCCGCATTGGCGATACCCTCTGGGCAGGCAACGTGGAGATGCATCTCAAAGCTTCCGACTGGCTCCAGCACGGCCACCAGGAAGACCGCGCCTACGACAATGTGATCCTGCATGTGGTCCTGGAGGAAGACACGCCTATCCACCACCCCCGCGGTGAGCGCATCCCCTGCCTGGAAATGAAAAAGCGCCTGCCGCCGAAGCTGGCGTCTCAATACCTTCGGCTCCTGAACAACGAGGACTGGATCGCCTGCGAACGGCAGTTCCCCTCGGTCAGCGAGCTGACGCGTAACCTCTGGCTGGAACGCCTGGCCGCCGAACGCCTGGAGGAAAAAGCCCTCGCCATCGCTCAACAACTGGAACAGAACAAAGAAGGGTGGGAAGAGACCTTCTACCAGTTCCTGGCGCGCAGCTTCGGCGCCAAGGTCAATGCCGAGCCGTTCATGATGCTGGCCGAACGCTGCCCGTTGCTGCTGCTAAAGAAACACCGGCATAGCCTGTTCCAGATGGAAGCGCTCCTTTTCGGCCAGTCGGGCCTGCTCACCGGGCCTTTCGAAGAGGAATACCCGCAGCAGTTGCAAAAGGAATACCAGTTCCTGCGCCGCAAGTACAAACTTCAGCCCCTGCCGCCGCAGAGCTGGAAATTCCTGCGCCTGCGGCCCGCCAACTTTCCCACCTTGCGCATCGCTCAGCTCTGCACCCTGCTCTTTCAAACCGATAGCCTCTTCAGCAAGGTGATGGCTGCCCTAAGTATGGCGGAGGTCGAGCATATCTTCGAAG
This sequence comes from Lewinellaceae bacterium, assembly GCA_020636095.1. GTDB lineage: Bacteria > Bacteroidota > Bacteroidia > Chitinophagales > Saprospiraceae > JACJXW01. Next base: position 790,192 of record JACJYN010000003.1, on the reverse strand, counting down.
TTAAACTCTCCAACTACTGGTGGACACACTATACTTTCGACAAGGCTTCGGACAAAAAGCGGAAGGCCCTGGGGCGGCAGGCCATCCACCTCATTTTCATCAACACCATCGCCCCCTTCCTGTTCCTCTACGGCCAGCGCAAAGGGGAGGAAAAGTATCAGGAGCGGGCGCTGGAACTGCTGGAGGCCACCCACCCGGAGGCCAACGCCGTCATCCGCCGATGGAAAGCCCTTGGCGCAACCGCCGAATCGGCTTTTCAGACGCAGGCATTGCTCCAGCTGAAGAATGAGTACTGTGATAAGAAGCGATGTCTGGAGTGTGCGGTGGGGAATGCAGTGCTGCAGAGGTGAGGGCGCTCCCCCTATTTCCGCCAACGCTCCATCCCCCAGGTCAACGCCAGCACCACCGCCAGCGCTGGCAGCAGGTTCTCAATATTGACCGTGCCCAGTCCCAGAAGGCGGATGCCGATAGCGATGATCAGCACACCGCCCACCGCGCTGAGCTGAGCGATGATGATGGGGGTAAAAAAGCGGTGCAACTGCCGGGCCAGCACCGTCGTTCCTCCCTGCAGGATCAGCATGGGGATGATGGAAAACAAAACGCCGATGCCATAGGTGGCGGCAAAGGCAACAGAAGTGATGCCATCGAGTGTGGATTTGATGAGCAGTAGTTCCCGCTTGCCCTGCAGCCCTTCCTCGATGGCTCCGACAATGGCCATAGAGCCGATACAGAACAACAGGAAAGCAGTGACCAGGCCTTCGGTAAAACGGCTGTCCTCCACCTGGAAGGCCTGTTTGATCCAGTTCCCGAACCCGTTGAGCAGGCCGTCCAAATGGATGAGTTCCCCGATAACGCCGCCCAGGATGAGGCTGAAGATGAAGATAAGCAGGTAGCCATCCGGTACTTTGAGCGCCATCTGAATGCCGATGACTAAAGTGCCCAGTCCGATGGCCTGGAAGATGATGGCCTGCACATTGGCGGGAAAGAGCTGCTGCAGCCACAGGCCGATGAGGCTGCCGGCACACACGGCCGCCATGTTGATAAAGGTCCCGACGGGGAGGTGATGCTTCATGCCAGGGGAATGTCTTTGATGAGGGCCGCTGCTTCTTCCAGAGCGGCGATCTTGCCCACGTCCAGCCAGAGAGAATCGTCGTGACGATAGGCCATTAAGGATGCTCTTTTGGCGGCTTCCAGGAATACGTCGATGATGGAAAACACCGGCCCGGGAGGCATAAATTCAAAAATACGGGGGCTAAGGACATAGATACCGCTAAAGGCCAACGGATGGTAGTATTCGGCCCGGCGGCTAATGCGCTCCTCCCCGGTTCGGTTGTGGCGCCAGCCGGCCAGCCGGCCGGCATCGTCGAAGAGCAGGTGGCGGGAGCTCTGCCTGTCCCGTACCGCCAGGGTAGCCAGGGCGCCGGAGGCGAGATGAGCCTGGTAGAGGCCCCGCAGGCCGATATCGGAAAGGATATCTACGTTGTGCACCAAAAAGGGGGCATCCTGAAAGTGGGGGGCGGCTTTTTGCAGCCCCCCGCCGGTATCCAGCAGCAGGCCGCGCTCGTCGGAGATTGTAATATGGATGCCGAAGTAGGAATGCTGTTCCAGGAAATCGATGACCAGCTCTCCGAAGTGATGGATATTGACCACCACCTCCCGGACGCCGAAATACTTCAGGCGCCGGATGGTGATTTCCAGTAAGGATTTGCCCCCTACTTCGACCAGGGCTTTCGGCTTATTTTCCGTCAGAGGCCGCAGGCGGGTACCCAGGCCGGCGGCAAAGATCATGGCTTTCATGCCTGCAAAGGTATAAATCATTACTTTTGCAGAGTTAAGAAAAAAAGATGTCACTTTTTTATGAAGGCGGGCTTTCGGCAAAAAGGCCTAAGTGATTCCGGCTTCCGAATTTCCGGCTTCCGACTTCATCTAAATGATACAACGCACCTTAGTACAAATATTGCTCGCCCCCTTCTCGCTGCTTTACGGAATAGGGGTTGGCCTTCGCAATGCCTTTTACAGCCGCGGGTTGCTGAAGGGGGTCGAGTTTAGCGTGCCTGTCATATCGGTCGGCAACCTGTCGGTCGGCGGCGCCGGTAAAACGCCTCATATCGAATACCTGATCCGGCTGTTAAAAGACTACATTGAGGTGGCCACCCTCAGCCGGGGCTATCGGCGCAAGACCAAAGGCTTCCTGACGGCCGGGCCCGGAATGAATGCCGAACAGGTGGGGGACGAACCCTTACAGTTTAAGCGAAAATTTCCGGATGTACTGGTCGCCGTTTCGGAAAGCCGCACCTTTGCCATCCCCAAAATTCTGATGGACCGGCCCGAAACTCAGGCGATCCTGCTGGACGATGCTTTTCAGCACCGGTCCGTCCGGCCCGGACTCAATATATTACTCACGGAGTTCAGCCGGCCTTTCACCCGAGACTACCTGTTGCCATCGGGCCGCCTGCGCGAGTGGCGCTCCGCCTATCAACGGGCCGACATCATCGTCGTTTCCAAATGCCCGATGGAACTGAGCCCCGAGCAAAAAGAAGAAATGATCCGGGAGATCAACCCTTTGCCCCATCAAAAGATTTACTTTTCTTATTACCGTTACGGAAAACCTTATTATATTTTCAATCCACGCTATACCTTGGAGCTGAATCCGGAGGAAATGGATGTCCTACTCATCAGCGCCATCGCCAATACTGATTACCTGGTGGACTATCTGGACCAGCAAGCCAATAGCGTCCGGATACTGGAATACGAAGACCATCATTACTTTACTAAATACGATGTGGGGCAACTCAAAGCGAAGTTCGAGCAACTGGAATCCAAAAAGAAGGCCATCCTCACCACCGAGAAGGACGCCATGCGGCTGGAGCTGCACCGACAGTTCCTGATCGAAGACCGGATACCGGTCTTTGCCATACCGGTGGAAGTAGTGTTCCACTTTGATGAAGGGGCACAATTTGACCAGGACATTCGCGATTTTTTACTCAACTTCAAAGCCTGACCTTGAACCCGATACTTTACCTGATATATCATTTTCTGAAGCTGGTGACCCGCATCTGCTTTTGGGTATATTACCCGAGGACGACAGTAATCAACCGGCAGAACTTCCGGTTCGACCGGCCCACCATTCTGGTATCCAACCACCCCAATACGCTACTGGACCCCTTACACGCGGCAGTACGGGTGCCTATGATCGTCCACTTTCTGGCCAACGCCAGCCTGTTCAACGGCGCATTTGCCAACTGGTTCTTCAGCACTTTTTTCTGTATACCGGTCGAGCGGCCCCAGGATGTGGACGGGCGGGCGCTTAACAACCAGAAGGCTTTCCGGCAAGCCAGCATTTTCCTGAGCAAGGGCGGCTGCCTCTATATCGCACCGGAAGGCGCCAGTTTCAAAGGGCGCCGGGTGCGGCCGCTGAAGACGGGCGCCGCCCGTATTGCGCTGAGCGCAGAAAACCTGAATGGCTTTGAGCTCGGCCTGAGCATCATGCCGGTGGGCCTGACGTATGAGGCATCCAACTGCTTTCACAGCCGGCTAACCGTAAACGCCGGCGAACCTATCTGGATCAAAGACTACGCGGCCCTCTACCAAAAGGACTCTTTCCAGGCTGCCCGGCAATTGACGGACGACCTGGAAGCCCGGCTGCGGACCCTGCTTATCCATACTCATGATGAAGCGGAAGACCTTTTCATAAACCGCCTCGAAATCTTATTACGCAATAGCAAACCCGTTGCCGAGCCGGTTCACTTTGCCCGCACTCAGTACCTGATCGGCCAGGCCCGGGCCTGGAAGGAACAATCGCCGGAAGCTTTTGAGCAGTTGGGGCAGCAGGTGGAAGCTTACTTCAGCAGCCTGAAAGATCAACGCACCGACGACCCGGCGGTGGCCCGCCCTCCCCGGCCCTTGTGGCTGCACTTTTTGGGGCTGGTGATCCTGTTCCCTGTGTTTCTCCACGGCCTGGCTCACAATTTCCTGCCGGCCTTTATTCCGGTGAGGCTGGCCCGGCGCCTGAAACTCGACGTCGAGTACAATTCCACCGTGAAAATCCTGGTGGGGCTGATCACCTTCCCGCTTTTCTATTTCCTACAGTACCGGCTGATCTACTGGCTCTACGACGGGCAGACTGCTTTGATCTATTTGCTTACCTTACTGCCGGCCGGCCTCTTTGCCTGGGCCTTCTTCCAGCACCAGAAACGGGTTTTCCGCTACCTCCGGTTCCGGCGGAGCGCCAACCGGGAAAAGCTCCGGAGCCTGCGCCGTACCATCTGGGAAAAAACCGGTAATTTACTCGCCAAAAAATAGTTTGATCCAGGACACGCTACTTTGCCTTTTCCTGACCGCCACCGCCATACAGCTTTTTTACTGGCTGTTCGTTTTCTCGCGGTTGGCTTTTTACCGGCAGCCGCCCCTGCCGCCCGGCCCTCGCGAGCCTGTTTCCATAATTATTTGCGCTCGCAATGAAGCTGACAATTTGCGCCGAAACCTCCCGTTTTTCCTGGCTCAGGACTATCCGGAATACGAGATTATCGTCGTAAATGATAATTCTTCTGATAAAACTTTAGAGGTACTCTTGGATTTTCAAAAAAAAAGCCCCATCTTGCGCCTTATTGACATCAACGTCAGTACACCTCGTGGGAAAAAAGCAGCCTTAAGCAAGGGTGTTAACGCTGCAAAATTTGAAATACTCTTATTATCTGACGCCGATTGCCGCCCGGCGAGCCCCCAGTGGCTCGATTTTATGCAAGCATTCATTCGGGATAGGGCGAAGATCGGATTAGGATATAGCCCTTATTTTCGTGGGAAAGGCATACTAAATGCCTTTATTCGCTTTGAGACCGTCTATTCTGCTATCCAATATCTTTCCTTTGCATTTATGGGATTGCCCTACATGGGAGTAGGGCGAAATTTGTGTTATCGAAAATCTCTATTTCGTGGGTCCGGAGGTTTCGATTCACACGCTCACATAGCGTCCGGAGATGATGACTTGTTCATCAATCAGGTAGCTACGGGAGCCAATACCCGGGGATCCTTTCACCCAAAGCATTCGTCTTTTCAGAACCAAAAAGTAGTTGGAGAGGCTACTATCGCCAGAAGTCAAGGCATTTAACAACGGGTACCCGGTACCGGTTGGTGCATCAGCTCGCCCTGGGTATGCTGTCCGCCAGCCATTTCGGGCACTACGCCTGTGGTATCGCCTTGATCCTTTTTCACAATTTGGAATTAACCGTATTTATTAACTATCTGGCACGGATAGCGGTAGCCTCTGCACTGTACATGCTGATAATGAGAAAACTACACGACACTTCTCTCATCAGATGGGTTCCATTACTCGATGTACTCTACGCTGTTTCCTACCTCGTGTTCGCGCCGGCACTTTTTTTAAAACCAAAGGAAAAATGGAAGTAGCAGTACACAACAACATCACCTCCGCCAGAGCGCTGGACGACTACTCAATTGTTAAGGAAGCCATCAAAGGCGACCAGAAATCTTACGCTATCCTTCTGGAGCGTTATCGCAACCCCATCTTCCACATGATGCTGAAGATGGTCAAAAACCGGGAAGATGCGGAAGACCTGACCATCGAAGCCTTCGGCAAGGCATTCGCCAAGATCGACAGCTACGTGCCGCGTTACGCATTCAGCACCTGGCTGTTCCGCATCGCCATCAATAATGGCATCGACTACATCCGCAAGAAGCGCCTGAACATGTTCTCCATCGACGAGCCCATCGACGGCGAAAGCAGCAGCGACTATTCCGGCAACCTGCGGTCCTCCACCCTGGACCCCGAGGAGACCATCATCCGCAGCCAGCGCGTACAGCTGATGCGCGATATGCTCGGCCGCCTCAACGGCAAGTACCGCCTGATGATCGAACTGCGCTATTTCGAGGAACTGAGCTACGAAGAGATCGCCACCGAACTGGATATTCCCCTGGGCACCGTTAAGGCTCAACTTTTCCGCGCCAAGGAAATGCTCGGCAACCTGCTGTCTCAGCCCGGCGCCAGCGCCTACCTCGACAATGTACACAGTAAAAGGGCTTAGCTGGCCACGAACTGCCGGAACGCCGGTAGTCTATATGATGAACATATTGAAATTTTGAATTCCCAAAAACTGGATGGGCGGTAGGATAGTACATTTGAGGCTATTCACCGTTCGCAAAATCATACCAATCCCATGAACTGCCGCTCCATCCCTTTTTTCCCCTGTCCGCCGAAGCTTCACGCGAAGGCGGGTCTTTGTCCGCCGAAGCTTCACGCGAAGGCGGGTCTTTGTCCGCCGAAGCTTCACGCGAAGGCGGGTCTTTGTCCGCCGAAGCTTCACGCGAAGGCGGGTGCTCTGCCCGCTGCCCCGACAACCATTAGGGTATGCTCTCCCCCACTGCAAGCTTATTTCAAAATCAAACCCTCCCCTTTGCAATAATAGCTATTGCACAGATCATGCCAATTCCCTTTGGGAAGCTATTTCTACTACCTTTTCGGCTTCAATTCCTGTGATGTCGTGTGCTTGAAACCTTTGAGGTTTGCGAAACCTCAAAGGTTTAACTCAGGATTCAAACCTGCCAGCTGTATTGGTCCGCCAACTTTCGGCTGAAGAAAAGCAAAAGCTTATTAGCTTGATACAAATGGAAAGGGCTTCTTCAGTAGAAGAACCTGCACTGACCCATTTTGCGAGTGAAAAAGCACTGGATAAAGACTGGTTATCACCTGAAGAAGATGAAGTATGGGGCGATTTGTAAAAGGTGATATCGTCGTTATTCCATTCCCTTTCTCTGATCTATCTGGCAGTAAAAGGCGCCCGGCACTGGTTTTAGCTGACTTGTCGGGCGATGACCCTATCCTATAAAGCAGTTCAATCCCTAAGTTTCACCCCTTCCCTCGACACATGCAGCACCCTCACCACCTCCGTCCGCTCCTTCACATCCATACTGCTGTTCTCTAAACGCAGCACCCCCCGCGGGCACACCGCTGCACATACCCCACAACCCACGCAGGAAGCCCGCACCACATCCTGGCCGCGCTGGGCATACCAGCGTACGTCGATACCCATCTCGCAGTAAGTGGAACAATTGCCGCAGGAGATGCACTGTCCGCCGTTGGTGGTAATGCGGAACCTGGATTTGAAGCGCTGCACCAGCCCCAGATAGGCCGCCAGCGGACAGCCGAAGCGGCACCACACGCGGTTGCCCATCAAAGGATAGAAACCGGTGCCCACCACGCCGGCAAAGGCGGAGCCGATGATAAAGCCGTACCAGGTGCGGACGGTATTGCTATTGAAACTCAGCACCGTCTTCTCCCCGGAAAAGTAAGTATAAAGCGTCATCCCGGTCATCACCACGGCAAAGGCCAGCACCCCGTGGATGATCCAGCGCTCGTAGTGCCAGGCGCGCAGGCTCTTGTCGGACAACTGACGGTAGGGGTCGCCCAGCGTCTCGGCCAGGCCGCCGCAGCCACACACCCAGGAGCAATACCAGCGCTTTCCGAAAAAGTAGGTGATCACCGGCACCGCAACGATCACCAGCACGATGCCCCAAACGAGCATGAAGATGCCCAGTGCGCCACTGCTGATCAGCTTGTTGATGTTCCAGTCGAAGAAAAAGGTGTAGTTCAGCGGCCAGATATTTTTCAGGTCCATAGAGGGCAGATTGAGCCGCACCAGGATTTCCGGGATAAGGAAAGCGAAGGCCACCTGAAAGAACATGACCGAAAAGGTGCGCACGATCTGGTAGCGGTTGTGCATGTATTTGGTGAGCATACGCACCCCCATGACCAGGATGACCAGCGTGTACAGCAGGCCATATAAGAACCATTGGCTCGCCTCTCCGCCGTTGAGGGCCCGGCTTACCGGGTCTACCATCAATATCCAGCCGGTGATGTGCTGAGGAACCCAGTACAAAAGGATATAGAAACCGATGAGGTAGGCCCCGGCCAGCATCCCCAGCCAGCCCGTCACCTGGGGGGAAGCCGAACGGGCGGGGGTGCGCTTTGCCTGGTTTTGGTAGAATAACACCAGCGCGCTAATGAACAGCGCGACGAGGGCGGTCACCGCCGGCCAAAAGTAGCTATCGTTCATGTAGTACACGCCGTAGAGCAGCAGCCCGATCATGGTAGCGCCCAGGAAAAAGCTTCGCCAACCCAGTTTCAGGCCGCGGGTCATGGGGTTGTGGTAGATTTGATTGTGTTTGATGCCGGGAATGGCCAGAAATTTCGGCAGGATGAACAACACCCCCCCCAGGATGGCCAGCCCGATGGTCAGAAAAAAGAAGAACAAAGGGTTACCGGATACCGGCCCGGCGCTACTCTTTTTGGTAGCGACGAAAGTGTAATCTTTGAACAGCCAGCCGCCCATCTTGTAATCCCATTGGCTGACGCCCTCGGGCAGGCCGTCTTTGGCCTTCTGGTTCAGCGACTCCTGAGCGGCCTTGAGCAGTTCCTTGAAGGCTGCCCCAAATTCGAAGCTGCTGCCGTATTCCTTGCCCAATTGGCCTTGTTCCCGGGCCACGGCAATCATTTCTTCCAGGTGATACGGGTTGCCGATGGCTTGCGTGAGGCTTTCTTCGGTAAGCCTGTAGTTGTCCAGCCCGAGCGTGGCGGTGAACAAGAGTAAGGCTATGATGAAAAGGCCGAGGCCTGTCTTTTGCAAAAACTCCATTGTTTTGGTTATTTTAGGTTCGATGGCCGGGGTTAGGCGGAAAGTGGATTCCTCAGAAAACGCAGTGCACCTGCCAAGCCCCGTCTCTTCTTCAATTGAAGGTTCCGCCCGCTCTGCTGGTTGTAAAGGCGCACCACTTCGTCGTCGTACTCCTTGTAAAATTCCGGATCGAAATTGGCGATGCCCAGGTCCTGAAGCACTGCTTCAATATGCGCCTTTTCCCGAATCCACTTTTCGCACACCTCGTGCCGGTAGCGTACCCCCATGAGGTTGAAACCCAGGACGTGGCCCTCCTCCCTATCGTACACCAGGCGGATGCTCTTGCGGCCATCCGGGTGTTCCCAATAGATAGAAACGTGGTTTTCCGGAGGTTGGGCCTGTAAATCGCCGTACACCTGATATTCGATATCTATAAATTTGGCGGAATTGAACCAGATGCCAGGGTCATAGGGCACCTGATGCCCACAGATATTGTAGGCGGCGGTTTCTCCGGCCATCCGGCCGGTATACCAGACGGCCTCTATGGGGCGACGGCCCGGTTGGGGTTCGCGGAGTTGAACGCAATCGCCGGCAGCATATACATCGGGAATATTGGTTTCGAGGTATTCGTTAGCTAAAATGCCCCGGCCTGTTTCCAGGCTGGTTCCTTTTAGGAATCCGATATTGGGATGCACCCCGGCGGTGAGGCCTACATACCCGCACTCGATGCGTTCCCCTGTGTTGGTGATGACGGCACAGGCCCGCCCCTGGCCATCATCGACGATTTCTTTGAGTTCTGTTGACAGGCGCAGGCCGATACCGTTTTCCAGAATATGTCGGTTGGCCATGGCCGATTCCTCCGGCGGCAACACCATATTCCAGTAGCTGTCTTCCCGAACCAGAAAGGTGACTGGTATGTGCCTGGAGTGAAACATCTCCGCCATCTCCATACCGATCAACCCGCCTCCCACGATGACGGCGCGCTGCAGGCCCTCGCTGAAATGCTCCATATTCTGCAGGTCCTGGTAGCTGTACAGGCCACTTACCCCTTTAAGGTTCTGCCCGGGCCAGCCAAATTTATTGGGCGCCGAGCCGGTGGCCAGCAGGAGTTTGTCATAAACCAGCTCCTCCCCCTGGCTGCCAAAGAGCGTTTTTGCATCAAAATCAATGCGTTCGATATAGGCATTGAGCAGCTTAATTCGGTTTTTGTCCCAAAACCAGTCCTCGTAAGGCTTGGTATCTTCGTAGCGCATGTGCCCCATATAGATATACATGAGCGCAGTACGGGAGAAAAAGTGATCCGTTTCGGCAGATATCACAGTAATGTCATGATCGCTGAGTTTGCGGATAAAGCGAGCGGCAGTGATGCCGGCAATACCGTTTCCGAGGATGACTACATGCATAGGGTTCGGCTTATTTCTTTATTAGCTGAAAATATAACAAAAAAGCCAATAGTTGCTCCCTGATAAAAAAGGATGCCGGTACTGTCCCAACAGAGACAGTTTGGCGCCCCTGCAAAAGCCCGGAATCAACTTCTTTCCCTCCGCTGATTGTCAGCTAACGTACAAAGTGATTTTTTTTAAATTCAGGCAACCGGACAAAACGGAAATAATGCCCGCAACTGTCCGTACAATTCCTTTTTTTTTCTACTTTCACATCTTCAAATTCTCCCGAACTGAACATCCCCAAAACAATTCTCCGAATTTCCTCCGCAAAACCAAACTCAGAAAATAAACGGGCAAAGGCTTCGCTTTGCCATTGATTAACTTTGATTACAACTAATAATTTAAACGCAAACTTCCTGTTATGAAAAAATGCTCTACTTTATTCTTTGCTTTCTTCCTCTGGTGTGGGTTACATGCTCAAGCCGTACTCTTATCTGAGGATTTTGAAGGAGGCATACCGGCCGAATGGACGGCCGATGCTGCCTGGGCAGCTGGCTCCGCCGGCGCCCTTTCCAGCCAGTATTTCACGATCCCGCCGCACACCAACATAGTCGGCGCCAATGATGACGCTGCCGGCCAGAGTGGCAGCACCAATGGCCGATTGGTTACCCCGCCGATTGACCTTTCCGAAGTGGCTGGCGCAGTGCTGACCTTTGATGCGTACTTCGTCGATGGTGACTACGGTGGAGACGAGACCGCCAAAGTGCTCGTTTCTACGGATGCCGGCGCTACCTGGACGGAAGAAGCTTCCCTGGGTGGCAATACCGATGAGTGGCAAAGCATTTATCTCAATATCGGTGGTTATGTTGGAGATACCGTTTGGATTGCTTTCGATTACATGGATGGCGGCGGATGGAACTACGGCTACTGTGTAGACGATGTAGTTGTTGCGTCTCCTCCTTCCTATGATGCCGCTTTGGCCAGTTTCACAACGACCCGTTTCCACGAACTGGATTCAGACATAGACATTGAAGGCTCTTTCCAGAACCTGGGCACGGAAACGATCACCAGCCTGACCCTCAACTGGTCGGATGGAACCGATATTTACTCGGAAGAACTGACGGGCTTAAGTATAGAGACCGGTGAGCAGTACGATTTTACTCATGGTACGGCCTTCGTCGCTTCGGAAGCGATCACTTACGACATCGCCGTGTGGGTAAGCGAGCCCAACGGAGAAACGGATGAAGACGCCACCAATGACATGGCCACCACCAAGATTTCCGGCGTCACCTTTATCCCGGCTAAGAAGGTCGTGATCGAAGAAGGCACCGGCGGATGGTGCGGATGGTGCCCCCGCGGCCACGTTGCCATGGAATACATGCGGGAAACCTACCCGGAATCCTTCATCGGCATCGCCGTTCACAATGGTGACGCAATGGTGGTCGGCCCCTACGACAGCAACGTCGGCCTGACCGGCTACCCTGGCTGTAACGCCGACCGTGTATTGCTCGATGTTGGCGTCTCCAGCCAGGCCTTCGAAGGGTATCACAGTGAACTGGTGCAGCGCATTTCGCCCATCAAGCCCAGCATTGAAGTCCTTTTCAATCCGGAAGACCGGAAAGCAGCGATCGATGTGTCCGCCGAATTTGTCACCAAGCTCGATGATATTGACTACCGCATTAGCGTCGTCATTGTACAGGACAGCGTGCGGGGCGCCGGCTCCGGTTACAACCAGACCAACTATTACAGCTTCCAGACCAATAACCTCCCGCTCGTTGGCGCCGGCCATGACTGGCAGGCAGAGCCGGCTACCGTCCTGGCGGCTAATATGGTTTATATGGATGTTGCCCGCGCCTTGCTCGGTGGATACAACGGCACCGCCAATGTAATTCCCTCTTCGGTAGTTGCCGGTGATGTGATCAATCATTCGTACACGTACACGGTTCCCGTAGCTTATGATGTGGAGCACATGCACGCAGTCGTACTGCTGCTGGACAACAGCACCGGAGAGATTCTGAATGCCAATTCGGCCGGATTTGAAGTCCTGGTCAGCGCCAAAGAAGTATTCGCCAACGAACTGGTGGACATCTTCCCGAACCCCACTCAGGGCGAACTCAGCATCAGCGTCAACCTCGATGCCGCCGCTGACATCCAGCTGCAGGTATACAATATGCTCGGCCAGCAGGTGGCCAGCCAGGATTATGGCCGCGGCAACGGTAGCATGACGCTGCCCTTCGACGGCTCCCGGTTAGCCCCCGGCGCCTATACCTTCCACCTGACGATGGGGGATAAGGTAGCGGTGAAGAAGGTGGTTGTGGAGTAAAGACGCTGTTGGCAGTTGGCTATTCGCGGTTAGCAAAAACCGGCTTACATTAGCGAACGGCCAACCCGTGTCGTGCCATATGAGCATACGCTCAGGCAGGGCTATTTTAGTGGCCAGTTGGTCTTCTGTAGGCCAGCTGGCCATTAAAATAGCCAAATAAACCGCACTTTGACATTTCTTTAATGTTTGGGGCCTTGATTTATTTTCATTATATTTGGACTTTTGTATTGTGATTTCACTTTAACATCTCAATGGTTTCTTATGAAGCAAATTATACTCCCTTGTATTTCACTCTTATTGGCCTTTCAAATCGGGGTAACGCAAGCTAGCCTTACGCTCACCCCCAACCCGGTCGAGACGTCCGGTGTTGCCGACCCGAATGACCTCTTCGTTGAAATTGTTGGATATGCTACTTTAAAGAATGAGGGCTCTGAAACCGTTACCATCAAATGGGAAAGGTTTTTTGTGGACATGCCCGAAGAGTGGGAAGTTCAGGTGTGTGACCTCAACCAGTGTTATATTCCTGTCGTTTACTCCAATATCGCCGATGACCTGGGCCTGAATGCTCCGGTAACGCTGGCCCCGGGAGAATCGACTAACCTGGACGTTCACATCCAGCCCAAAGGAATAAACGGCGCCGGAGAAGTTCGCGTTGATGTATCTCTCGTTGACGACCCCGATAATGTGGTCGTGTCCGGCAGTTATACTTTCGATGCAGCCCTGGTTTCCAGTTCCAAAGACCTCGATAAGGTTAGGCTTTCCGTTTTCCCTAATCCGGCAACGGATTATGTAGAAGTACGGGGCGGGCAAAATGTTGGCCGGTTGGTCATTTACAGTGTGCTGGGCCGCGAGATGCGTTCTTTCCCGGTCTTATCGGGTAGCCGTTACTACGTTGGCGACTTGCCGTCCGGCTTGTACCTGGCTAGTCTGGTGAATAAGAACGGAAACATATTGAAGACGTTCCGCCTCAGCAAGCGTTCGCTGCGGCCGTAGGTTTTTTTCGTATAATGACAAAGGCCAGCCTGAAAATTCAGGCTGGCCTTTGTCATTATACGGCCGGATATTCTACATAGTTCCGGGGAGTCTCATACAAACGGACCGCCACTTCGTATTTATCATCCAGTTGTTCGTCCAGGATTTTCCAAATGACGTAGCAGATATGTTCGGCAGTGGGGTTGAGCTCGCGGAATTCCTCTGTATCCAGGTTGAGGTTTTTGTGGTCGAAGCGGTGTTCTACGTGCTCAGTAATGATGTCTTTGAGGTATTTCAGGTCGATGAGATAACCCGTCTCGGGGTCTACCTCTCCGGTTACTTTTACTTCCAGCTCGTAATTGTGGCCATGGTAGTTCGGGTTATTGCACAGGCCAAAAACCTCCTGGTTTTTTTCCTCACTCCAGTTGGGGTTGTGCAAGCGGTGGGCTGCATTGAAGTGCGCCTTTCGAAAAGCAGATATTCTCATTGTTTTAGCATGATTTTGATATACTGGAAAATCCGCTATCCAAACAATTTCGGGGTACATAAGTTGTCGAGGCGCCATTTAGCGCACCTCGAGCCGCCTGTATGAAACCTGGCAGAACAGGTGATAATGCCTGAAAAGACAGGGTATTTCCTTTACCTTGCCACATCTACTTATTTCCATAGCGGCACTTACTGGTATTTAACCAAGAAAATCCTTAATTTTACCCGCGACATATTTATACGGATAGCTGAATCGTAAATAGTGTGCATTCTATCCATAAATTTAAGGTAGAGGGAATCCGAGGAGAGGAGATTGATTTCGCCCATTTCATGGGCAGCAAGATAATAGTGGTCAATGTAGCTTCTGAATGTGGTTACACACCGCAATATCAACAAATGCAGGAACTCTACGAGGAGTTCAAAGATAGCTTAGTGATCGTTGGTTTCCCCTGCAATGATTTTGGCGGGCAGGAACCGGGAAGCAACGAGGAAATAGAGGAATTTTGCACGATGAAATACGGTGTGAGTTTCCCTATGGCTGCCAAAGTAGGGATCAAACGACAAGCTCATCCCATTTATGAATGGCTGATGAATAAGGCCTTAAATGGGGTGCAGGATAGCACCGTGCAATGGAATTTCCATAAATTCCTGTTGGATGAAGAAGGACAACTCGTAAAATCTCTCCCCTCTGGCGTAAGCCCGTTCGATGATATGATCATGGAATGGGTAGCCGGGCCTTGAATTGAAGGAATGAGTGATTGAAGGAATGAGTGATTACCTGGATTTCATACTTCACTATTTTCTTCCTTTTCTTTTCGATTTACCCGATTCAGCTGTCTGAAAAACCTGAACTATGCTATTCAGCGAGGTTATCGGGCAGGAATCAGCGAAAGGGCGGCTGAAGCAAATGGCTTCCGGCGGCAGGTTACCTCACGCCCTGCTGTTTCTCGGCCCGCAGGGCAGCGGGAAGCTAGCTCTTGCCATCGCTTTAGCGCAATACCTGCTCTGCGAAAATCCAGGTGCAGCCGATGCTTGTGGGATATGCAACCAGTGCAATAAAGCCGCGAAGCTCATCCATCCCGACCTCCATTTCTCCTACCCTGCCGTTGGGCCCAAAGCCATTAGCGACCACTTCCTCGCCAACTGGCGGCAGGCGATCAGCGAAAATCCCTACCTCGATGTCAACCAATGGCTGCAAAGCATTGGCGCTGAAAACAAACAAGGTAACATTACGAAGGAGGAATGCGTCAACATCATTAAAAAGCTCGGCCTGAAGACTTTCGAGAACAACTATAAGATCCTGATCATGTGGCTGCCGGAGTTTCTCCGTAAAGAAGGCAACCGCCTGCTTAAGATCATTGAAGAGCCCCCGGAAAATACCGTCTTCATACTGGTAGCCGAGGAGCAGGAACTCATTCTCAACACCATTCTCTCGCGCTGCCAGATCGTCCATATCAAAGCACTGAGCGACGAGGAAACCTGCGAGGGGCTGATGCGGCAAAAAGGCCTGAGCCGGGAAGATGCCTTGTCGGCAGCCTACCTGGCCAGCGGCAATTTCAATGAAGCGTTGCAACTGGCGGCCCAGCAGGGCAACAACAACGCTTCCCTCTTCCTGGAATGGATGAGGCATTGCTACAAAGGCAACCCTATTGACCTGGTAAATTGGGTGGATTCCTTCGCCAAGCTCGGCAGGGAAAACCAAAAGCACTTTTTGCGGTATGCCCTGCATTTCCTTCGGGAATTCAACCTCCTGAAAGTAAGTAACGGCCAGGCCAGGGCCCGCCTTCAGAACGAAGAACTGCAAACTGCTAAAAAGATGACGGCCGTCCTGGAACTGGAACAGGTGGAACAATTGGCAAAGCTCTTCTCCGACTGCAGCTACGCGGTAGAACGGAACGCCAACCCCAAGGTATTGTTCCTCGACGCCTCGATCCAGATGCACAAAATTATGAAACGAAAACTGCAGGAAGCTTACGCCGGCCTCAAGGCCGCCAATGTCCTCTAGCACTGAAAAGCGCAGGGCTACAGCTTCCGCATCTAACATAAATGAATTGAAATATGGGATGTACAGGATGTTCTGTGAGCAGTAATGGCTCACCCAACGGTTGCCAAAGCAATGGCGGCTGTGCTACCGGCGGTTGTAACCGTTTGAATACATATGACTGGCTATCGTCCTTAGACATTGAAGACGTTGAACCTTTTGATATAGTGGAAGTCAGTTTCAAGAACGGAGCCCGGAAGAGTTTCCACCGCAATCAGCCCTTCACCCGCGCCGAAACCGGCGACATGGTTGTCGTCGAAACCGGCAACGGGCTGGACCTGGGCCGCGTATCCCTCTCCGGAGAACTGGTGCGCCTGCAAATGCGCAAGAAAAAGGCCGATGAAGATGAGGTGCTGCACAACGTTATCCGCGTTGCCAATGAGCGGGACCTGGAACGGCTGGACGAAGCCCGTAAACTCGAATTGCCGACCATGATCCGCGCCCGGGCCATTGCCCGTACATTGGGGCTGGACATGAAGATCGGTGACGTGGAGTTTCAGGGGGATAAACGCAAAGCCACCTTCTATTACACCGCCGACGGACGCGTGGACTTTCGGGAGCTCATCCGGCATTTCGCCAAAGAGTTTCGCGTAAAAATAGAAATGCGGCAAATCGGCGCCCGGCAGGAATCCGCCCGCATTGGTGGCCTGGGCTCCTGCGGCCGCGAGCTGTGCTGCTCCACCTGGCTGACCGATTTCAAATCGGTCACCACTGCCGCCGCCCGGTATCAAAACCTGGCCATCAATCAATCGAAACTTTCCGGCATGTGCGGCCGGTTAAAGTGCTGCCTCAACTACGAGCTCGATACGTACCTCGATGCGCTGGACCGGTTCCCAAAGCATGCTGAAAAGCTGCAAACGGAAGCAGGTAATGCAGTCCTGGTCAAAACGGACATCTTTAAGGGCCTGATGTTTTACGGGTATGAACACGAAAATGGAAGGGGTAAGTTGTATGCGATTGAAGCCAGCCGCGCCCAACAAATTCGTGAGATGAACCGCAAAGGGGAAAAACCTGCCGATCTGGTCAGCTTGCAATCCATTATTGAATCGGATGATAACGAAGTAGAGATGGACTTTGAGGATGTTACCGGCGCGGTTGAACTGCCCGAAGAAGAAAAGCGCCGCGGCAAGCGCCGGAAAAACCGCAGAAAAGGCGGAGGTAATAAGAAAGCCTCCCCTAAGGCCCAAAGCAACAAGCCCAAAGGAGGCGCCGAAGGGCCAAAACCTGCTAACAAAAGCGGGCAGGACAACCGGAGCCGCGACAATCGTTCCCGCCGACGGGGTAATAGAAAGAAAGGCGGAAACAATAACAATAACCAAAAAAATTAAAGGGAAATTACGATGAAATACGACCTTACCGTTATTGGTTCCGGCCCCGGAGGCTATGTAGCCGCTATCCGGGCGGCACAGCTCGGCATGAAAACCGCTATCATCGAACGGTATAATACACTGGGCGGCACCTGCCTCAATGTAGGCTGCATACCTTCCAAAGCCTTACTGGATTCCTCCGAGCATTACCACAACGCCAGGGAGAAATTTGAAACGCACGGTATCGAGCTGCAAAACCTGAAGGTCAATATGCCTCAGATGATCAAGCGGAAGAATGAAGTAGTCGATCAGACCGTCGGCGGGCTCAACTTCCTGATGAAAAAAAATAAGATCGACGTATTCCACGGCCACGGAACCTTCGTCGATGCTCATAAGATAAGCATCGCCAAGGAAGATGGTTCGAAGGAAGAAATAGAGGCGGATAAGGTGATCATCGCCACCGGCTCCAAACCCATCGTGCCCGATAACTTCAATTACGATAAGGAGCGGGTCATCACTTCTACCGAAGCCCTCAATATCGATGCAGTGCCCAAAAGTATGGTCATCGTGGGCGGGGGCGTAATCGGCCTGGAGCTAGGCTCTGTCTTCGCCCGCCTGGGTACGGAAGTAGAGGTCGTGGAATTCCTCGACCGCATCATCCCAACCATGGACGGCGATTGCAGTAAGGAACTAATGCGCGCCCTGAAAAAGATCGGTATGAAGTTCCACCTTCGCCATGCCGTGACCAATGTGAAGGTCAATAAGAAAAGCGTCACCGTAACGGTGCAAAAACGCGATGCGGAAGAGGATTTCACGATCAATGCCGAGTATTGCCTCGTTTCCATTGGCCGCCGCCCTTACACAGCCAACTTAGGGCTGGACAAAGCTGGTGTCGAAGTAGACGAAAAAGGCCGGATTCTGGTCAATGATAAACTACAGACCAATGTAGCGCATATCTACGCAATCGGAGATGTCATCCGCGGCGCTATGCTGGCCCACAAAGCCGAAGAAGAAGGCGTTTTTGCTGCCGAAGTGATCGCCGGCCAAAAACCACACATCGACTACAACCTCATCCCAGGCGTGGTCTACACCTGGCCGGAAGTGGCCGGCGTTGGCCAAACCGAAGAACAGCTGAAAGAGGCGGGCATCCCGTACAAGTCGGGGAAATTTCCCTTCAAGGCCCTGGGGCGCGCCCGCGCCAGCATGGATACGGAAGGCATGATCAAAGTCCTGTCTCATAAAGAAACGGATGAAATACTGGGCGTCCACATGGTCGGCCCACGTACTGCCGATATCATCGCCGAGGCAGTGGCCCTCATGGAATTCCGGGCCTCAGCCGAAGACGCCGCCCGGATGAGCCACGCTCACCCGACCTACACGGAAGCTTTTAAGGAGGCGGCCCTGGCCGCAACGGGGGACCGGGCGATTCATATGTAGGGGATGGGGATCACCTCCCCAACTCCATCAAACGCTCAATACTCCGAATAAAACCCGTCTTAGCCTCCGCATAATCATCGCTGCTCTCCCAGGTGCCGTTGGCTAGTTTCACCTTCATTCGGTGGTAGGCGTCGCGCGCCATGGAGTGGGTCCGCAGGTAGTCGCGAAAGGCGAGGTGGCGTTTCCAGAAAGGAGATCCGTAGGCGACAACATGGAGGTGGTGCGTGTGCGGAAATGCATCGTGAGCAGGAATCTGGCCGACATCCTCAAAGACCTGTCGCTGTAATGCAGGCAGGCGGGCAAAAAATCGGCGTTCCGGAATCTTCACCTCATAACAGGGATAATAACAATAGCCCATATCCAGAAGCGGCGCTGCTACCGAGTTAAGGGCCTCCTGTCCGTCAATTCCTATCAATATATCAATGATAGGCTTGCTCCCCAGCCCTTCGACCGCCGTACTGCCTATGTGCTCCACGCTCACCAGCACTGGCGCCAGCCGGGCCTCCAACTGCCGGTATTCCCGTTCAAAGGCTTCTGCCCAACCCGGGTCGTAGGGTACGATTTTAATCTTACTTCCCATGACGCCAAAGTTAGCTTTTTTCACCGAAAGGGCCTTCCCCCTTCCCCCTTCCGACTTCCGATTTCCCCCTTCCGCCTTCCGACTTCCGACTTCCGACTTCCGACTTCCCCTTCCCTCTTCCTACCCTTCCAACTCCGCCACCTTCTCCAACACCCACTGCTTAGCCGCCAGGGCATTGCATTCCATCACCTCCTTTTTCACTTTGCTGATGGCGGCTTTGTCATTGGGATCCAACCGGGATAGTTTGCGGACGAACCGCAGGACATTCATATACTGTTGCCGGACATCGCGGGAAATGTCCTTTTTTCGGCGCAGGTAAATGCGAAAGCTCTCCACCAGAGAGTCCAACGCCAGAAATTCTTCCAGTTCGAAATAAGTACGAAGCAACATCAATTTACTGCCCAGGGCGTATACCTGGTCCTCATATTCTACCTTTCTCAGTTTTTCGATCACTTTCTCGTATTCCTGTTGAAAAAAATAGACTTTGGCCAGGTTGTAGGTGAGCGCATTTTCCTGGTTGCCTTCCGGTAACATTTGCGTGTACTCCCTGATAAAATGTTCCACCCATTCAAAGGCTTTGACATGCAGGCCGATGGTTATGATATTTTTGTAATGCTGGGGTTGTAGCATCCCGTTTTGCAACAACAATCCCGTTTCAATAGCTTTTTGATAAACCTCGAAGAGCGCCGGGTAGAAATCCGAGCGGCCGGTGTTAATCTTTTTGTGGATGCAATAATTGATCAGGTGTATCCAAAGGGTGAGGCTATCGTCTTCCGCAAAATGCCGGTAATTGTCGAACAGCAGGCCCTTCAGCCGCTCAAAATATTCCTCCTTTTCCGGCTGCCCCAACATTTGAGCAACCAGATAGTAAGCTCTGATCAATGGAAAATCCAATAAGGAAGAACTACCGAGAAACGCCCAGAACCCGGTGGGCAACCCAATATCGGGCTGGCGGGAGAGAAAACTCTGATATCCTAATGCATCACAGTAATGCCTGAGCTTCTCGAGGAAGTAATAGGCATCCAGAAAGTGGTCGGCGGCTTCCAGAAGGCCGAAATCCTTCTGCCGTTCTCCTCGTTCTTCAACTTGCTGATGGTGCAGGCGGTGAAACAGATAGGATTGATAATACTTTTCACTGCCTTCCCCGGGCGCCTCCTGTTCAAGGCGGTTGAACTGCCGCGCCAGGCCGCGGAAGTGTTTGTCCATGGCCGGGCTCTTCAGCTGTTCCATGACGGCCAGTTTCTCTTTTAAGGGATCCTCTCTGCAGGATTCCGCGTGTAAAAACTGATACGCCAACTGGAGCAAGGCAGAGGCCAACGCCCGCAAATGGGCGTCATTGTAAGGTTTGTTTTTATACAAACTTTTCCAAACCATTCTTTTGTCCAGCTGTTCTTCTTTCCGAGCCCCTACATCGTCTTCCCCCGACAGGTGCGGATGGATCAACTCAAACAGAGCAATCAACACTTCATTTTCATTGAAGTAGGCCGAGCTGACAAAGCGGTGGAACCGGTTGAGTGCCGCCGGGGAAAATCCCTCCAACAAAGAAAGCAATTTGGATCCGGTCATTTCAAAACATTTAAAGGAAGTATAACAACTTAAAGTATTGATTCATAGTACTAATAAATAACTAAATGCAATAATTTATTAAAACAAATTCCGGATTTTGTTTTTGATAAAAAAAAGATAATACTGCAAATTTATACCATGAAAACCCGTTAATTTCAAATTATTATGCCTCACCAACTCTATCGCCTGCTCTGTGTGTTTTTGATCCTGGTATCGCCCGTATTACTGGAGGCGCAGGGAAATTGCATCGATTCTACCCTGATCGATACAAATATGCCCTGCACGGGAGTGTACGAGCCCGTTTGCGGTTGCGACGGCGCCACCTATACCAATGCCTGCCAGGCAGCCAGTTGGTATGGCCTTACAGAATGGACGAAAGGGCCTTGTGTGGAAAGCTGTGAGGCTAATTTCATGTTTACGCAGGCCGACGTCAACACCTTCCTTTTCTACAATGCCTCCACCAATTATACTACCTATACCTGGAATTTTGCAGGAGAGCTGGTTGAACCTGTTCCCGGAGCAACCACCGCTGTATACACTTTCAGCGAGCCCATCAATACGGTTTGTTTGTACATTGAATCAGATGGCGGCTGTACGGACACCCTTTGCCTGGAGGTATATCCCGGCTCTCCGGATGAAATGTGCAATGTGACCGACTGTGTCTGGCCGGGAGATGCCAACGGCAATGCTCGCGCCAATAATTACGACTTGTTGAACATAGGCCTGGGCCTGGGCCAAACAGGCCCCGAGCGCCCTTTTTACCCCGACCCCAATAACCCCATGGCCTGGGCGCCCAATTTCTCCTTCAACTGGGCCGGCCAGGCAGGCCCGGTCAATTTCAAACACCTCGACTGTGATGGCAATGGCATAATTGAAGATACGGATGTGCAGGCCATCGATATGAACTATTACCCGGACTTCACTGTCCTGTCCAGCCCTACAGAAGATGCGCCGCCGGTGTACCTGCAGTTTGAGGAAACGGAAATCCTGATCACAGAAGACAGCCCCGGCTTCTTCGAGTTGACGGCCCACCTGTACGTTGGTGAGCCTGGCGACCCCATCCAAGGCTTATATGGCATGGCTTTTTACCTCAGCTATCCACTCGGGCTAACCATTCCCTATTCCGTTTCGGCAGACTACAACGACAACTCTTTTTTTGGCAATTCCAATAACGTAATCAGTGTCCGGCAAGACCTGTTTGACTACAATATAGGCCGTTATGACTTTGCCCTGAGCCGAAAAGACAGGCAAGATGCCGACGGGTTCGGGCCCGTAGCTTCTTTTTCTTTCATCATTGTCGGAGATATTATCGAAGGCCGGGTGGAAGCTGAAACTCAATTTGGCGTGGATTTGGGAGGGGTTATCCTGCGGTCTTCCAATGGAGATACGCTGGAGTATAACCTCAGAGAACCCGCGGTAGTAACCTTTATCAACCAGATGGTGGCCCATACCCCGGAGGCCGGTACCGATGAGCCTTTTTTCCGGCTATTCCCCAACCCGGCCAGCAGCAGCCTGACGGTACAAATGGACAAGCCGTCTCAGGGGCAACTTGAGCTATTCAATGCAGTCGGCGCAAGGATGCTCCAACAACGCATCGATGGCAGGCAGATCCTGGTCAATACCTCGCTTCTGGAACCCGGGGTATACTTCCTGGTGGTGCAGACAGCGGGCGGCAGGGCAGTGCGTAAGGTGGTCATTGAGTGAGTGGAAGCATTACTGGACTTTGGACGGCCTGGCGTTGAAGGCGGAAATCGGAAGGCGGAAGGTGGAAAACCGGCATCGAATGCCCATTTAGCGCTGCATTCCGACTTCCGAATTCGCACTTTCGACTTTAAATGGGGGCACGTCCAAAGTCCAGAAGCATTAGGGATCGCGCAATAATAAGTTAGTAATGGGCCATAAATAAGGTTGACAATTCAGTCGAACGCAAAAGAACCGCATCAATTGGTAATGTTATTTGTGGACCATTACGTAGAGGCAACTATTATGTCCTTTCAGCAGGGTGTTAATGTTTTTTAAGCCTTCTCATCCAGGTATATCAATGAAAGGAAGATAAGGTTATACGGCAAGAAAATTAGCATGCTATTGAATGTTATTCAAGAAAGTCGTATTTTTCAATAATTATTTTCACTTCCCATAACCGTATTTAAATGAACTACCGCGCCTTTACCCCCCCCATCTTATTATTGCTTTTCTGATGTAACTATTCAGCATCATGGTGATTTAACCCCTGGCGCGAAATTTTGTAGGCTTTTTTTGCCGGAACCCCTTCTCATTCCCCTTGAAAGGGGAAGGTTTGCTTACAAAATTTCGCACCAGAGGCATCCATAGCCTTATGCTAAATAGTAACTTTCTGATACTTTATTTTCCGGAAACTTTATGCGGCCATTCAGTTACAGATTGTTTTCTGACCATGCAAGGCAATTACCTGGCCTCTGAGGCCGGATATGCGCTAAATACTGGTGATACCGGGCAGACACTGGAAGGTACTATGCCGGCGGGCCTGGCGGCCTGTGAAACCCCACGGCTGGCCATCTCTTTGCTGGTGAGGCCCGAAAACCCGGTGGCTACCGATGAGGAAGAAAACGCCCCCCGGCGCCTGTTCCCCAACCCAACAACTGGAATGATCACACTGGATGGGCTGCCCGCCGGCCAACTGGATGTCCATCTATTTTCCATGAGCGGGCAGAGCCTGGGACAATTATTCAGGGGGCGCCACGATGGAAAAAGCCGTTTTTCCCTCCAACTGCCCGATATTCCTTCCGGCCTTTAGAGCATGTTTGGAGGTAGTCATTTGGGCTGCAAATGATAACTTCCGGAACCTCGCTTCACCATTTTTTCGCTCCGTAGCGCCACTATGCAGCTCAAAAATGGCTTCGCGAGAACCCGAAATCTACCATTTTCGCTTCCAAAGCACCACCTCCAAACATGCTCTTATTTATGTCGTATTCGCTCTGGGCAGGAGATCACCACTTTTAAAATTATCAAGCATTAAAAACATGAGAAACATTATATTTTTATTATTGATTGCGGCAATACTCCTTGCCTCCTGCACCAAAGAGGACGACGGCAGCTTCCTCCCTCCCCCTCAACGGTGTGACAGCACCCTCTACGCCCGTCCGTTGACTCCCGATACCTGTATGGATTTCCCGGACGAACCAGTGCTTTATTTCTATCAACGAGTAGGGTTGGGATATGGGCCCATCGGGAAAAGCGCCGACAACCCGGATGAGTGGTTTTTTTTGATTAACCGGGAAGAATCCTCAACAGGTAATGAAGGCTCGGAAATATGGAAGGTGGACACCTGCTCGGGCAAAAAGCAAAAACTGGCGAATCAGGCTTATATTCAACCTAAATTAAACCGGAATGGCTGGATCCTTTTTATGAATAAAAAGGATGGGTTATTATACAAAATAAAGGAGAACGGAGACAGCCTTACCGTAGTGTCGAAGGAAATCAATAATATAACTTTCGACTGGTGCTTGGATGGCCAGGCTTTTTTCTACCGGGCGCGCTTCAAGGACGTCGCTTATCTAGTATCCATCGACGGAACAGTACTGGACAGCTTCGCCATGGATTGTTATGCTATAGCCGGACAAGGTGAACGGGTAGCTTTATCTCTTCGTAGTGACGAATCGGGGAGTTATACGAAAATAGCCCTTCTTAATCTTTTAAATGGTGAGTTGACAGATATGGTAGAGATAGCAGGTATGGGAATTGGAGGGGCATTAGCGCTGGATTGGGAAAGTGATAATACTCTAATTGCTGCAGTTGGACGAGGGCTTCACCGGATAAATATGAATAGCGGAGAAGTTGAAGAAATAGAAGGCGATTGTGAAAACCTTTTCTATTACTATCCTGTAATTGACCCCGATAACACTTCCTGGTTAATTCTGGGAAAGAGGGATTATGAATACCCGACAGAATTTGCACAAGTCAATTTTACGGCCAACGTGGTCTTGTATAATATGGAAACGGGGCAGGAGTGGCAGTTGGAGCTGGATCAGTGAGGAGTTTAGTAGGGGGCGGTTATATTGTTGTCCTCCCCTTCGACAAGCTCAGGGTAAATTCGACAAGCTCAGGGTGAAATTGTTATATTGTTTACCTATTTGTGTCCTGGCACTTAGTACTCTGTAAAATAAATATCTTCTGCTTCTGAACGTGTCTTTCCGCCCCACCCGTCGTCTCGTCCTCGCCTTGATAGCTAAGGCTATCAGGCTCCCTGCCGGCTTGCGCAGCAGGCGGGCGGGCGTTCCTCGGTTAGAACGAAAATACATCGTTCATAAACGAGAATTTACTTAATTTACAGAGTACTTAGTTTGACTTTACTACTTTTTCCTTCGCTGTGCCCGCCGTCTGCGGCCCGCTCCCTGCTGTCTATGCCTTCTTTCCGAAATGCGGCCCTGGTGCAAAAATGCCCGGAGACACAAGGCCTTCAACCTGGAGGCTTACCGTATGGCTTGGTTCTTTTGGCTTGGCACAAAAGAACGAAACCAAACCACCGGAGCACAAAACCGTGGCCAATCTTTGGGCACGAAAGGGTTTAAAAGGGCAACTTTTACATTCCTTCTTTCTGCCCCTCCACGATGATGACGATCTCTCCCTTCACCTTGGCCTGGGCGCCATAATATTCCTGCAGCGCAGCGAGGCTATCGGTGCGTACTTCTTCGTGTAATTTCGTCAGCTCTCGGGCCACACAGGCCAACCGCTGCGGGCCACACACCTCAGCCAGTTGACTCAGGCACTTCACCAGGCGATACGGCGATTCGTAAAGGATAAAGGTATAGGGTAGCGCAGACAAGTATTGCAGCCGGGTTTGCCGCCCTTTTTTGTGTGGCAGAAACCCCTCGAAAAAGAACTTATCACTGGGCAAGCCAGAAGCAACTAAGGCAGGAAGAAAAGCGGTAGGGCCCGGCAGGCATTCTACCCGTATGCCACGGCGTTGGCACTCGCGGGCCAGCAGGAAGCCCGGGTCGGAAATACCCGGCATACCAGCGTCTGTGATCAACGCCATCCTGGCCCCGGCTTCCAACTGTGCGGCAAGCTGCTCCACGATGGCGTGCTCATTGTGAGCATGGTAAGAACGCAAAGAGGTCTCGATCTCATAATGCCCCAGTAGCTTTTTGGAGGTGCGGGTATCTTCGGCCAGGATGACATCTACCTCCCTGAGTATACGCAGGGAACGAAGCGTTATGTCTTCAAGATTACCGATCGGAGTGGGGATCAGGTACAGCATAGCTTATTGTTCCATTGCCTTCACCGTGAAGAAAAACGTTTCGAGGATGAATCTCATATTGGATGGCTTCTTTTTGTCAAATGTTGAAATATGGAAAAAAGAACATAGAGCAGAATAACGATCGAGAAAGACGCTTCCCGGATGAAGAAAAGCAACACGAGTGCTATCGCCGCGAAGATAAATTTTATCTCATTGCCTTTCCACGCAAAGGATTTGAATTTAAGGCTGAACATGGGAATTTCTGAGACAAGAAGATAGGAAAGCGCCAGCACGCAGCCATACAGGAAGGCAGGAGCGCTCACCAGGGAGCGCAGGCCAAAGGAGTCGAAGGTGTAGATCAACATCACGCCCAGCGTAAAAATGGTGCTCGACGGGGTAGGCAAGCCAATGAAGCCCGTTGCCTGGCGGGTATCCAGGTTGAACTTGGCAAGGCGCAGGCCTGAAAAGACAGCGACCAGAAAGCCCGGCGTCGCTTCATATACCAGGCCGGACGCTCCTTCCGGGTAAAAGTGATTGGCCAGCAGGGTATAATAGACCGCCCCGGGCACCACCCCGAAGGAAACCATATCCGCCAGAGAGTCCAGTTCCTTTCCCAGGCTCGACTGCACTCCCAGCAGGCGCGCTACCATTCCATCGGCGTAATCGGCCATGATGGCGGCAAAAACCCACCAGAATACCGCCACAAACTGGCCGTAGAATACACAGGCCAACGCACAGCAGCCCAGAAATAGGTTGAGTAAAGTAATCGCGTTTGGTAGGTGATGCTTCATAGACAATTTTCGTAGTCAACCCGCCAACGTATCTCCTTCCGGAGTACGTCCTTAAATAGTCGGACAGATTGTATGTTTCCGACTACTTACTAAAGAACTGTTAAAAAATGCCAATATACCGCGATATTGGGAAGAGTTGGCTAATTTTCTACTTATGGGAGCCTGTTTAACCCAGCGCAACCGCCCGGTAAGGCCCTACAACCAACCTGAAAACCCAATTCCCTTTAATCGCCCCCCGGATGAAGTAAAGATAAATAATTTTCGGCGGCTATCCTCAAGGCAGGTTCGGCCGGCAATTCACGGAAGCGTGAGGCGCAAAATGACTATTTTGCAGCCTGATTGATGGCAACCGGTTTCCAGGAGCCGCTTCAACCATTGGAGTATTTCGGTTTTCAAACAAAAAATTTGTCGCCTGGTATTCCCGTTTAAAGATGGCGTAGTCGGTTATAAAACCAGCCCACCCCGTCAGGTGTCTTTACCTATGTACGGGATAGAGGAAGCATTTATCGATGGGAAGCGAAGCCGGTATACCGGAAATATTTGCTTGCCCAGATCTATTAAAGCTATGAATAAAGTACATGCTATGACAAAAAAAGTACGTTCCTTTTCGATGGCCAGGGTAAGCCTGATGGCTGCGCTGCTGCTGTCGGCAGCCAGCATCCTGGCGCAGCCCGCCAACAATAATTGCGCCAACGCCATCTTCCTGGATGATGTCAGCAGCTGGTGCTCCAACTCTGGCGCCTACACTAATATTAACGCTACCGATTCGGGTATCAACCCGACCTGCTTCCCCAATAATAGCCTGGATGTATGGTTCGCCTTTACGGCTGAGGCCACAACGGTAAATGTTTCCGTTACGGGCGCTGTCAGTATCAACGCCGGCGGCTCGCTCCAAAATCCGCAGTTCTCGCTGTACAGCGGCGATTGCGGTAACCTTACCCAGGTGGAATGTGCAAATGACCCCATCGGGGACAATACGATCGGCGCTTTCGCAAGCAACCTCGATATAGGAGCGACCTATTATATTCAGGTCAGTGGCCGGTTGGGAGCAACCGGCACGTTTAAACTATGCGTCAACAACTTCAACCAGGCCCAGGCGCCCTCCGGCGATTGCAGCAGTGCGGTTGTGCTTTGTGACAAAGACCCTTTCACAGTAGACTACGTCGTAGGCGAAGGGGGCAACCCCAATGAAATCTTCGACGAAGGTTGTGGCTGCGGCATTGTCGAAGACAACTCCTCCTGGTATAAATGGACCTGTGAAGTATCGGGGCCCCTGACCTTCACACTTACCCCCCTCAACCCCTCCGACGACCTGGACTTCGTGGTATTCGAACTGCCCAATGGCGTCAATGACTGCTCCGACAAAACGCCCCTGCGCTGCATGGCCTCCGGGGAAAATGTCGGCGCTCCCATTACCGAATGGCAACCCTGCACCGGCGCTACCGGCCTGGCGCTCAACGACGGGGACAACAGCGAGTCCTGCGGTTGCCAGGCCGGAAACAATAATTTTGCCCAGGCTATCAATATGGAAGCCGGCAAGAGTTATGCCCTCGTGATCAATAATTTCAGCGGTTCCGGGGATGGCTTCTCCATCGAATTTGCCGGGACCGGCACATTCCGGGGCCCAACGGCCGACTTTTCGGCCAGCACCGATACCGTTTGCGTCGGCGACCCGGTCACCTTTACCGACGCCAGCACCTTTGAAGGGGTTATTGCCGAAAGGAGATGGACCTTCGGGCTGGCCGGCAACCCAGGCAGCATCAACGGTATAGGGCCTCATCAGGTTGCTTACGATCGTCCGGGGCTCAAATCCATTGTCCTTCAGATAGAAACCGATGACGGGTGCATCGTTACTACGGTGGGCAACGTTTATGTGGAATGTTGCGAAGGCCACTTTGATCTCAGCGCCAACCCCATCCCTCTGTCCTGCCCCAATTCTTCCGATGGCGCCATCGACCTGAATGTGAGCAGCGACTACGCCCCCTTCACCTTCAACTGGAGCAATGGGCAAAACTCGGAAGACCTGGCGGATTTGGATCGCGGCAACTACAGTGTAACCATCACCGATGCGGCCACCTGCCAGACGGAGTTGATGGTGGCCGTCGGCGGGCCGCCGGAATTCGAAGTGGATACCCTCATTGGCATGCCCACCTGCAATGGCGGCGTCGATGGGTCCATCACCCTACAGGTCAGCGGCGCTTCACCTCCTTATGAATACAGCTGGCGGGGCCAGCCTTTTTCCAGTGACAATACCCTGGACAACCTGATGGTCGGTGAGTACCAGGTCACCATCCGGGACGCCAACGGCTGCGAGCTTTTTCTGTCTATCCCCGTAAACGAACTGGAGCTGGTGCTCGACCCGAATGTGTCCAGTAGCATCGACCCTTCCTGCACGGGCTTTTCCGACGGTATGATCACCGTGTCCATTGCCAACGGCCAGCCCGCTTACCAATATGATTTCAACGACGGCAATGGTTTTGTCAGTGAGAATGAGTTGAGCAACCTGCCCGCCGGCAGTTATATGGTCGACGTGCAGGACGACAACCTCTGCCGGGGTAGCTTTACTTTCACCCTGGAAGACCCGCCGCTGCTACAGGCTTCATTCGGCCTGCAGGGCATCAGTTGTTTTGGAGAGAATGACGGACAACTCACTGCCATCGCTACCGGAGGGGTGGGCGGTTATGCCTACCAGTGGGCCGGCGGCCAGTCGACGGCCACCCTCAACGGGCTGGGGCCGGGCGCCTATGCCGTTACCATCACCGACGCCAATGGTTGTATCACCGATGCCGACACCAGCTTTAACCAGCCGCCGGAGCTGTTTATCGAACTGGATACCGTCATCAACGCCCTTTGTTTTGGGGAGCCGACCGGTTTCATCAGTGTGTTGGGCAATGGCGGTGTGCCGCCCTTCGAATTCAGTGCCGGGGGGCAGGTATTCCAGGTAGCGTCCGATTTCAACAATCTCCTGGCCGGCGCCTACGAGCTGACGGTCATGGACGCCAACGGCTGCACCAACACCCTATCGGCAACCATTACGCAGCCCGGGCAACTGATCGTCGATGCCGGGCCCGACGAGCGCATTGAGCTGGGCTACTCCACCCGCCTGCGCGCCGTAGCCAATGACCTTAATGTGATCTATACATGGGAACCACCGGATTCCCTCTCCTGTACCGAGTGCCAGTCCCCACAGGCAAACCCCGTTAACACAACTACGTATACGGTCACCGCAACCGATCCAAACGGGTGTACTGCCACAGATGAGGTTGTCGTGCTGGTGCTCAAAAACCGGCCGGTGTACATCCCCAACGCCTTCTCCCCTAATGAAGACGGGCGAAACGACCTGTTCACCATTTACGCGGGCCCGGGCGCCCGGCAGGTGCTAAACCTGAAAATCTTCAACCGCTGGGGCGGGCTGGTCTTTGAAAACGGCAATTTTCAGCCCAATGACCCTTCCCTGGGTTGGGACGGCTTCTTCAAAGGAGAACCCGCCCAGGTAGGGGTTTACGCCTACTTCGTAGAAGTGGAGTTCATCGATGGAGTGTCGGTTATTTATGAAGGAGATATTTCACTGGTAAGATAGGAATGAATGAATAGAATAATCAAAACCTTACTGCTATTCAGCGTCGTTCTATCCTCCTGCGATTTTATCCAGGGCAACCGCATCCCCCCGGATGTCGTCACCGAGCCCGTTCCTTATGACTCCGATGACCCCGCCATCTGGAGGAACAACGCCGATCCGGCACAAAGCATTATTTTCGGAACGGACAAGCAAAGAACAGGCGGCCTGTATGCTTTTGGGCTGGATGGCAGGATCATTTCGGAAAAGACCGTACTCGGCCTGCGCTATCCCAATAATGTAGATGTAGAGTATGATTTCCGGTTGGGAGGCGATACCGTAGATATCGTTGTAGTTACCGAGCGCGACGCTATGTCCCTCCGCATCTTTTCTGTACCAGAAATGCAGCCCCTGGACAAGGGCGGTATTCCCGTTTTCGAAGGAGAGCGAGGCTTTGGCTACCGGGAGCCGATGGGCATCGGGTTGTACCGGGCCCCATCTGGTGAGGTATATGCTATCGTGAGCCGCAAGAACGGGCCCCTGGATGGTTACCTTTGGCAATATCATTTGAAAGGAACGGAAGAGGGGATGATACAAGCGGAGTTGGTGCGCAAGTTTGGGCGGTTCAGCGGTTTTCAGGAAATCGAGGCGATCGCTGTAGACGATGAACTGGGATACGTATACTACGCCGATGAGGCCGCCGGCATCCGGAAGTACTACGCTGGCCCGGAGGAAGGAAATGAAGAGCTGGCTTTCTTTGGCAAAGAAGGCTTTCTGGAAGACCGGGAGGGCATCGCGGTTCTGAATGCAGGCCAGGGCAAAGGGTTCATCCTTGTATCCGACCAGCAAGGATATGCCTTTCGCGTATTTCCACGAGAAGGGCAGCCCGGCCAGCCCCATCAGCACCCCTTTTTAAAAGAGCTGCTCCTGTCCACCTGGGAGACCGATGGATGTGAAGGGAGCAGTATGTCTTTTGGGCCTGCCTTCCCAAATGGTTTGTTCGTCGCTATGTCTGGCGACCGTACTTTCCATTATTATAGCCTGGAAAAGCTGGGGGTAGCAAATTAATCTTCCCGTTCCTCGTTCTGCTTTTGAAGCAGATACTGAGCTTTCAGAATCTCAGTGCGGCGATTTACTGAAGGTTTAGTGAATTGCTGACGGCGGCGAAGCTCCTTTACAATTCCTACATTCCGATGTTTGCGCTTGTAACGCTTAAGCGCACGGTCGATGGATTCTCCATCTTTTACCTCAATAATGATCATAAATTCCTATTTGAAAATTTAAGCAGGAAACACCTGAAACCGGGTAGGTTGATATGCCCGGCGTCAAATTTTTGAAAATTAATGAACTAAAAATTGATCAAAAGACCCACTCTCGCCACAGGAATTCCTGCGGGAAAGAGCTGCCTCACGGCATGAATTGTCGCCCTTCATTTCGTTAAATGGGAATTAAAAAATTCCAGCCTCCAGTGGACCAGATGGGAGCACCCTCCAATGGAGCTATCGGTTGACAGCGCAAAAATAATCAATAAAGTGGAAAAAACCATAAAAAATAGGGCCCGCCCAATAGTGAATTGGACGGGCCCTATTTGGGAGCTTGAAGCTATTCTCAATCGTTGGCTTCTGAAAGTTCTTTCTCCTGCTTGTAGACTGCTTTGAGCATTTCGGTGCGACGCTTGACAGAGGGTTTGGTAAACTGCTTGCGGCGGCGCAACTCTCTGATAAGGCCGATATTTCTGTGCTTGCGCTTATACCGTTTCAGTGCGCGGTCGATAGATTCATTGTCTTTTACATCAATTATTATCATATATAGTGTTTAATTTGAACGTAGCAGGTGTGTTTCGTTTTCAAAACGGCTTTTTCCTGCCTGTTCGTTGTTAAATTAAAAAAACGCCCTATTGAGAAACGCCTGATAGCCAGGCAGTTCCAGCCACAACATCAAGGCATTCCCAAGAGACGATCAAACGATTAGTACAACGGGTGGAAACTCTTAATCTAACTATATGAGGTAGGAAGAAAAAAAACCTTAGGCCATCAGAACTAATGATTGATGCTGCAAATGTACATATTTATAACAGGATAACAAGCTTTAGAGTTTACTTTTAGGGAGGCGGCTTTGTTTGGAAGGCATCATGCCTCAAACTTCAGCGTGTGTTCAAAGCACCTATTTTCCAAAATATTTGCCACTCAGGCAGCACATCCCCCTCCCCTCCCGTTGTACTCTTAAAGTCAAAAGCGATTAAACCGGTTGTAAATCTTTGCCATTTGGGCTAACTTGCGCAAGCTGAAAAGTACATGAATATCGCTTTGTCCCTAGAATACGATGAAAAAAGCTTGATCACGGCTTGTGCGCGTAGTGAGCGTTGGGCCCAAAAGGTGTTGTACGAAGAGTACTACAGCCGAATGATGGGCGTTTGCCTACGCTATTCCAATGACCAGGAAGAAGCATTGGATATTCTGCACGAGGGCTTTATCAAAGTTTTCAAAAATATTGCAAAATATCAGCCAGGGACGTCACTATCGGCATGGATACGCCGTATAATGGTAAACACGGCCATTGATTATTATCGAAAGAGCATACGCCGGCGAACGGAGGACATTGAACAGGCATACGGCCTAAGTACAACTGATGCCGACGCCGTCAGCCAGTGCACAGAAAAAGAAATACTGGAAGCCATCCAGCAATTGTCGCCCGCTTACAGGGCTGTTTTTAATTTATACGTCATCGAAGGCTATTCTCACAAGGAAATTGCTGAGATGCTCGATATTACCGAGAGCACTTCCCGGTCTAATCTGGTGAAGGGGCGTTTAAAATTACAAGCTCTATTGAGCTCGAGATCATACGGGTATGGAGAAGAAGATGAATCCGATAGACCGAAGCATTAAGGAAAAGCTGGAGGGGTTGCAAGTCCCTTTCGACGCTGATTCCTGGCAGCTTATGGAACAAAAGCTGGATGAAGAGGCTATGGGCATAGCGGGAGAAGGCCAACCGGTGGCCGATACGAAGCACATCGACGAAGCCGTCTTTGAGAAGCTGCATCGTTACAGGGCCCCTTATCAGCCTGGCCACTGGCAACGCATGGAAACGCTCCTGGATGAAGCCTTTGCCTGGCCCCGGCAGGTGCTTCGCTACAAGGTTACGGAATTGGCCCTTATGCTCTTGTTGTCCTTGCTGCTCTGGCAATACGGTAGTGACAGCTCCCTGAACGGCCTGCCCTCGTCTGCCACCCCTTCTACGCCGGAGGTCGCCCCTGCGAGCCAACCAGAAACGCCCGGCCTGGAACCGGCAATAATGGCCCCGCAGGCTACGTTACCCAACAACGCTTCCAGCCCTCAGGCTGCGGCTTTACCAAAAAATTCTCCTTTAACCTCAAAGCCTGGCGTTCAGGATAGGAAAGGGGGCAACGGCGCTACGCCCGGAGGAAAAACGATCCCTCAGGATAGCTTCCAATCAGCCAACAGCGCCCTCATTGCCGATAGCGGTGCAAACGAAAACCAATGGCGCCGCTTCCTTCCTCTGCCTCCGGCAAGCCAGCGCCTGCCTTTACTGGACGCTCCCAAATACCTCCTTCCGAACAAATCAGCCTTCAGCCCCAACCTGCTGGCGGAACTGGATTTGCTCGAAATCCTGCTGCCAGCCGAATTGGCCTACGACGGGCTTAAAGACATAGGCGACGCCACGTTTACAAAAAGCAGAAACCGCGCCGCCATCCGGGTAGGTATGTTCGGCAGCGCCGAGTACAACCACATTACAGTGCCTTCCAGTGAAGAGAAAAAGCTGGCGGAAGAATTACAGCGGTACGCTATGGGCTACGGCGGCGGCCTGTCTATGGGCTTTGAATTGGGCCGTTTTGAAATCGAAACCGGCGCTATCTACGCCGCGCGCCAGTACCCTGTAGGGCTGCTTTACGTCAACGGCAGCGTAGGCTCCGGATTGCAGGGGCAACGCCTGGAGGCCAGTGAACTCAATATTATCAATGTGCCGCTACACTTCCGCTACAGCTTCCTGAGCCGGGGCAGTTGGCGGGCTTATGTACTGGCAGGCGCTTCTTTGCAGGTGGCTTTCCAGCGCAACTACTACATCACCGACGAACCGCAGTACGACTTCCGGCCCATGCAGCCTCCGCCCATGCCCGCTCCCTCTTCCGGTGACGAGCCGGCCATCGACCGCATCCGCAAGTCGGGCCTGGGCTGGTTCGAAGGAGGTACCTTCGAAGAGAATGCCTACCTCACCGGCAACCTGGGCCTCGGCCTGGAGCGCTATATCAACGCCCGCTGGAGCCTCTTCTTCCAGCCTACTTACCAGCATTCTTTGCAGTACTTCCGCGTCGGGCTCGGGCCTAATGCGGATCAGATCAACTCTCTTTCCTTCTTGTTTGGCGCTAAGGTTAGGGTGAAGTAGGAGGTTCATTGGTTTTGTTTTACCTGGCTGAGAAGCGAGGGCCGACATGGGGCCACTGAGAGTACCGGCTCTGGAACAATCAACCCCTCCTCCCCTCCGACGGCGCCATCCCATTCGCCTCTTTCCAAACCCGCCGGAATTGCCGGGCGCTACTGTAGCCACACCTACGGGCGATCTCGTCAATGCCAAGCTGCCCGTTCTGTAGCAGCAGGCTGGCTAATTCCAGTCGAATTTCCTGCTTAAACTCCTGGATCGTCCTGCCGGTATATTTTCTAAACAAACGGGTCAGATGGCGGGGGCTCAGGTTTACCCTCCGGGCCAGCGCTTCGATACTATGGTTAGCCTCCGGCTCATTGAGCAACATCTCCTGTACTTTGTGAATGGCCGGATGGAAGGGCTTTTGCAGGTTGCTGTAAATACCCCGTTGGGCCTTCGTGGCCTCCCGCCGAAAGCTAACCACCAGTTCCTGAGCAACCCGAGCCGCCACGAAGGCGCCAAACCACTGCTCCAAAAGATAGAGCGCCAGGTCGATGCCCGTCGACATGCCGGCGGAAGTGTACACTCCTTTATCTTCAGTATAGAGCTTATCTTTCTGAACATTTGCCCGGGGATAGCGCTGCTGCAGATAATCCGCGCACTTCCAGTGGCAGGCGCATTTTCGGTAATCCAGGAATCCCATCTCCGCCAGAAGCAGAGCGCCGGAGCAGATAGAACAAAGGCTGGCGCCCGCCTGGTAAGCTATCTGCACCCAAGGCGCCGCTTGCCGTATAGACGCATCCAGCTCTCCTTTTCTAAAGCTTTTGAAGTCGATGCCCGGAATGCAGATGAGAGTGTTCTTGTCCGGACTGAGGTATTCCGGATTCGTGAGGCAGTTCAGTGTCAACTCCTGTTCAAACTGGATGCCCTCTTCGAAACTGGTGAACTGGATATGAATAGGGCATTGGCACAAGTTCCTGGCCTCATAGAATACCTGCAACGGCCCGGCCAGGTCCAT
The DNA here is from genome assembly GCA_020636095.1 of Lewinellaceae bacterium. Classification (GTDB taxonomy): domain Bacteria; phylum Bacteroidota; class Bacteroidia; order Chitinophagales; family Saprospiraceae; genus JACJXW01. The sequence goes on along the minus strand of JACJYN010000003.1, from coordinate 754,511 downwards.
CAGGTGGGTTTTGGGGAAAAGCAGAAAGATGATGTTGTGTTGGGCCATGGTGTGGTGTTTACAGACAAAGATCGGTCATTTTGAGCCATCCTTACTGAGGTTTTCTTGCTAAAAATTAAATTGAATCAGACAATCACCATCCGTTCATTTAACCCGCAGGGCAATCGCATTTAAATTGACCTATTGATTATAGAAGGAAAAATTTATTAAATGCGATTGCCCTGATTTAACCCGACGACAATGAAAAAAATATCATTTTTCTCCTTTTTTTGCCTGCTGGCGCTTACTCAAACCTTTTCTCAGCCTCAACAAAATGGCAGGGTGTACAAAGTAGCCCTTTTCGTTCCCAGCGGTGCAGAGTTACTCGATTTCGCCGGCCCCGGCGAGGCCTTTACCCAGGCTAACGGCTTTGAAGTTTACCTGGTAAGCCTGAGCGAGGAGCCCATCAGGAGCCAGGGATTTATGACGATTACACCTAACTATTCCTATAAAAATTGCCCCAAACCGGACATTATCCTCATACCAGGCGGAGGCACTGGAAGGATCATCAACGAACCGGAGGCTATTCAATGGGTGAAGGAGCACTATGAAAACGGAGGAACAGTTCTTACCGTCTGCACCGGCGCTTCTGTTGCCGCCAAGGCTGGCCTGCTGGAAGGTAAAAAAGCGACCACCTACCACACTGCTTTTGATTATGTACAAGGCTACTGTTCCGATTGTGAACTGCTGAAAGGCGTGCGCTACGTCGACAATGGCCTGATCATCACCACCGCCGGAATTTCTGCCGGTATCGATGGGGCGTTGCACCTGATTTCCCGCATCAAAGGGCAGGACATCGCGGAGGAGGCTGCCCGGAATATGGAATACGACAAGTGGGCGCCGGGAGAAGGTTACATGAATTACGAGAACGAATTTGTCAGTTATCTCAAAAAATATGGGCCGGTAAAAGCCAGAGAGGAATACGGGCCGGCCCTAACCGATGCCCAAACTCTTTTCTTTGCCGGCGAGCTGAAAAATCTGGCGGCAGAACTGGCGGCGGCGGGCCAAATGGAAAAGGCCATAGAGGCCCTTGAGTTTTGCACGGAGTACTATCCCGGAGAGGTCATTATTTACAACCAGTTGAGAGAAGTATATGCTCAAATGGGCCGGCCTGTACCACCCACGCCAGAGGACTTTATGGAGAAGGCTTTGCAAGGTCAACTCGAAGAAGCAATGGCTTTATACGAAAAAGCCAAAACCCGGTTCCCCGGATGGGTATTCTTCGAAGAGTCCCGCATGAACTGGACCGGCTATCAGCTTCTGGGGCAGGGCAAAACCGAAGCTGCCATTCAGGCCTTCCGGATCAATGTGGATGCTTACCCACAATCGTTCAACGTCTACGACAGCCTCGCGGAGGCCTACCTAAGGGATGAGCAATCCGATCTGGCCAGGAAGTATTATCAAAAATCGCTGGAACTGAACCCCGATAATGAAAATGCACGGAAGATGCTGGCAAAGATAGAAGAGCGGTAACCGGCTTGCCGAACTTCATCAAACCATACCGTGCGCCTGGAAAACAGCGAATACTAATCTTTCACCATCTGCTTATACCCTTCGAACCAGAAAGCTGTCGCGAAAGCGATGGCGGAGCAAACAAACAATAGCCGAGGAGAAAGCTGTGACAGATGGAAAGTAGTTCGCACCACAGGCACGAACTGCAGCGCCGCCAATAACAGCAGGGAAGCCCCCAGCATCAACGGTAATAAATTGTTCGGGTAGCGGATCGTGGTAAAGATCGTCTCCCGGAAAGACCGATTAACCAGGGTTAGAAAAATGTTGCCGATGATCAGGGTGATGAAGGCCAACGTCCGGGTGGAATCCTCATCCATGCCGGATGCCATAGCCCAGTAATAGATACCCAACACGCCACCGGAGATGATCAGCCCCTGCAGGATGCTGCCCGACAGCTCCCGCCAGGAAAACAGGCTGGCGGAAGGGTCGCGCGGTTTCTGGTTCATAACGCCGGTTTCCATCGGTTCGTTCTCAAAGAAAATAGAGCAGGTGGGGCCCATGATCATCTCCAGAAAGATAATGTGTACCGGGGAAAAGAGGTTTCGGTATTCCCAGTTGAACACCAATGGCATCAGGACTACCATGATGATGGGAATATGGATGGAAATGATATATCGGATTGCCTTTTTCAGGTTGTGATAAATCTTTCGGCCGTTGGCAATAGCTTCCGCCATCTTTTCCAGTTTATCATCGGTGATAACCAGGGCAGCGGCCTTTTTCGCAATATCGGTCCCACGGTCTCCCATAGCCACCCCGATGTGTGCTGCTTTGAGGGCGGGGCCATCGTTGACTCCATCGCCGGTCATAGCCACTATTTGGCCGTTGGCTTTCAGGGCTTCCACCACTTTGAACTTAGCTTCGGGGAACATGCGGGCGAAAATATTGACGGTATCCACAGCTTCCCGCAGTTTTTCATCGGGCATGTTCATCACCGCCTCGCCCAGGAGGTAGCGCCCATTGTGGCGGAGGCCACTTTCGCCTGCGATAGTCAGGGCTGTTTCGGCGTAGTCGCCCGTTATCATCTTCACCTGTATACCCGCCTCGTAAAACTGGCTGAACACTTCCCGGATACCCTTCTTGGGTGGGTCGTAAAGAGCAGCCAGGCCCAGGAACTGCCACTCGAAATCGTCCTGCCGTTCCGGAAAGGCAGACGGGGTAATCAACGCACGGGCTACCCCCAGCACCCGAAACCCCTTGGCCGCCAGTTGGCGCGTAATGCCTTCCACCTTTGCTTTGCTGTCTTCCGCCAGGGGCGAATGGGCGAGTATCCTTTCCACTGCGCCTTTGGCGGCAATGATCCGTTCTTCTCCCCTTTGCCAGATATGGGTCATCATAGGCGGGTGGCCTTCCAGCGGGTATTCGTGCACCATCTGGTATTGTTCGCGGGCGTCAATGGCGGCGTTTTGCCGGTAGGCCTGATGCAGCGCCTTCTCCATGGGGTCGAAAGGCATCGGTTCGCTGGCCCACATGGCATAGGCAAGTACCGGATTGTCCGGGTATTGGCTCAGGGCGGCCCATTCAATGAGTTGATCCTTTTCGAATTCGTAGACGGCCGCTACCGACATCTTATTCTCGGTGATCGTGCCCGTTTTGTCCAGACAGATAACACTGGCGGAACCGAGGCTTTCCACGGTAATGGGTTGTTTGACCAGCAGGCCGATCTTGCTCATCCGGTAAGCGCCGATGGCCATGAAGGAAGAAAAGGCAACCGGAATCTCCTCCGGGATGAGCGACATGGTCATGACCAGCCCGAAGAGCAGGCTGACCACCAGGTCGAAGGTCGTCAGATAGTTGATGCCAAAGACCAGCAAAAAGGCCAGCAAGCCCACCAGGGCCATCCGCTGGACAAAAGTACTCACCTGCTTTTGCAGCAGCGACTTTTCCTGGGTGATGCCTTCCATGCGCTTTCCCAACCTGGCCAGCCCGGTCTGCGCGCCGGTTTGGGTTACCCGGGCAGTACAAAGGCCCGAGGCAATAAGGGTGCCCTGAAGGATAGCCGCGCCGGCATCCCGGAAAACCGGCATCGACTCTCCGGTCATAATGGACTCGTCAACCGAAAAATCGTTCTGCCGGAGCACGGTGGCGTCGGCAGGAACCGTCTCACCCTCCGATAGGATCATAATGTCATCCGGCACCAGTTCTTCAGCCGGCAACCACACTTCCTCGCCCTCCCGTATCAGGCGAATGCTGCTTTGAGTATACTTCTTCAGGCTTTTAATGGCATTGGCGCTGCGCACCTCCTGATAAACGGAGACGATAACAACCATACTATAGCAAAGAGCATGATCTGGTATTCATAAACGTTACCAAGGAAAAAAGTAGATGCTGCATACAGCTATCAGAATGAGGAACATGGGTTCGCGTACATCCCAGCATCCGGAAGATGTGGCGGGCGCGCCCGGCATAGAGCGCGTTCTTTCCAAAGCGTTTTTGACGGTAACCACTTCCTGTGGGCTGAGCCCCTGATATAGTAAGGTTATTCTTTTCTTTCGTCATGGTATAGTAGTTGAGCTTGCTGCTTTTTTAAGCAATTTTTAAGGATTGCTTAATCCTGCTTAAATGCCGGTGGACGTAATATTGTAAATAAAAACCATGAATACGATGATTTCTGCCACCCACCTGCACGCCATGCTGGTGCATTTTCCCATTGCATTGCTGATCGTTGGCTTCCTTGCTGACTTTTACGGCTTTTTCAGCGGTAGTCCCTTTTTTAAACAGGCTGGTTTATTCCTGCTGTTATTAGGCGCTGCCGGCGCTGCCGCAGCCTACTTCAGCGGAGAGACAGCTGGAGAAGGGATGGAGGAAGGCAGCCTTGGGCAGGCAGTAGCCCTGCACGAACAGGCTGCGCTCATCACCGTATGGGCGAGTGTGGCGGTGGTGCTGGTTCGCCTGAGCCTGGTTGCGTTAAAGCGTTTTCAGGGCTGGCCCGGCCTGATCAGTATTGTACTGTTTGCTTTACTCATTGCATCGGTGGCCCGAACGGGTTATCTTGGGGGGCAGTTGGTGTATCGGCACGCGGCTGGTGTAGAATTGAGTTTACCCACTTTTTCCGATACTGAGTGACGTGCGATCAATAACTGTCAGATTTCCTAGGAGCGCTTTTGGCTTTACCCTTCGTTAAAGAACCGCCTCCCTTAGCTAGGCTAAGGTCGGGAACCTTCGCCTCGGTTAAAGCCAAAATCACTAACCTACTAAACCCAACACTTATTAATCTCACGTCACTGAATGACAAAAATGAGCCATGAGAATACTGCTAGTGGAGGACGAAACCCCCATCGCCAATTTTATCCGGGACGGCCTGAGAGAAGAGGGCTTCGCCGTCGATGTGGCCGATAATGGAAGAACCGGCCTGGATATGGCACTGGGGCTCCTGGAAGAATACGATCTTTTTCTTCTGGACTGGATGTTGCCGGGCGTGAGTGGGATCGAGATATGCCGACAGATACGAAAAGAAAAATCCCAAACTCCCATCATTATTCTGACGGCAAAAGATACGGTTGATGATGCTGTTTTTGGTATGGAAGCCGGCGCCAACGACTATATTCGGAAGCCATTTGCTTTTGAAGAACTGCTCGCCCGCATCCGTGTGCTATTGCGCAGTAAGGAAGGAGATCAGCACGTCTTTTCCTACGGCGATATCGAAATGGATATCGAAGCCTACCGGGTGGTAAAGGGGGTAATCCGGTAGAACTGACCCAAAAGGAATTTGCGTTGCTGGAATACCTGCTCCGCAATAAAGGTAAAGTATGCCGCCGCACCCGCATCATTGAAAAAGTCTGGGATATCAACTTCGAGCACGACACCTCAGTGATCGATGTGTACATTAACTTTCTACGCAAAAAGCTGGACCAGCCCGGAGCGCCTTCCTTTATAGAAACCATTCGCGGCGTAGGGTACCGGGTAAATGAGGAAGCATGAAGCTGACATTTCAAAACCGGATCGCCCTTTTCAATACCCTGGCTGCCGCGCGCAGCCACCCTGCTGGTCTTTCTGGTAGTGTATGCCGTTGTTTACTTTACAGCCTATCATCACCTCGACGAGGATATCCGGCAGGAACAGGAAGAAATTTTTTCCAACCTCCTGTGGAGAGGCGACTCGATTGTGATCAACCGAATGCCGGAATGGGAAGAGCAGGAACACCAGCAGGTGGAAGGTCAATCCCACCTTCCTGCAAATTACCGATACGCAGGGCAACCTTCGGTTTCGTTCCGCCAACCTGCAAAAAGACTTTTTTTCTTTTCATCCCCTACCTGGAAAAAGAGGCATTCCTCAACAGCAGCCTCAACGGGCAGCGGGTCCGGCTGGTAATTTCCCTATCATTAACGCAACTGGTAAAAATACCGGGCAGCTGGTTATAGGCGTATCGATGGAAGAATCGGCGGTGGTGCTCAATAACCTGCGCATTACCCTGCTCATTGCTTTTCCTTTCCTGCTCCTGGTGCTCTATCTTACCACTTCGGTCGCGGCGGTAAAGGCATTGCGCCGGTGCACCAAATCATCAAAACCGCCTCCGGTATCGGCGATGCGAACATTCACACCCGCTTGCCCATGCCGGAACACAAAGACGCACTCTTTCAACTGGTGCCACCGTTAATGCATTATTGAACCGGATCGAAAGCCGCATCAAACGGGAAAAACAATTTACAGCCGACGCTTCCCACGAGCTGCGCACCCCGCTGGCCGCCATCCGGGGCACCCTGGAAGTGCTGGTACCGCCACCACGCGAGCCGGCGCATTACGAAGAAAAGATCGCCGAAGTCATCCGGGAAGTAGACCGCATGAACCGGATACTGGGTACCAGCTACTTCAACTCTCCCGCCTGGAGGCAGGTAGGCGGTTTCAGCCAGGAGCCCGTCAATCTGCTGCGCCTGGTTCAGGAACTGATGCCGCAATGGCAGCCCGAACTGGACCGGAAGCAAATAAAGGTCATTACCAACATCCCTCCCGAAGCCGAACTGACAACAGATCCATCTTCCCTCAGCCTGATAGCCGACAACCTGGCCGCCAACGCCATCAAGTACGGCAGGCGCCAGGCCGGATAAATATCAACTGGCGGCCGGAAGAACGCGCCCTTTCCATTGCCGATGATGGCCCCGGCATTGCCGCCGAGCACCTGCCGTTCCTCTTCGACCGCTTCTACCGCGCCGACGCCTCCCGCAACTCCAGAATACCCGGCACCGGACTGGGGTTGTCCATCGTCAAAAAACTCGCCGACCTACAGGGTATCCGTATCGAACTGAGCAGCAACGAAGGAGAAGGAACCACCATTACGTTGTTTTTCCCATAAGAGTGTGTTCAAATTTCGATGATGAGCCGAAAGTGAGAAAATTTTATTTCAGACAAGGCAAATTTTGCAGCCGGATGCGGGCAATCCGGCGAAAAATTTAACGCCGTCTGGAACAAAATTTGCCGCTTGTAGGCCATTAATTGAATTTTGGACATACTCTAATTTTTAAGCCAATTTTTAGAATCGCTTAAGGGCCGTATAAGGGCCCGGGGTACATCTTTGTGGGGTCCAGATAATTGGACATTCTAAAAAAAGAACCATGAAAAAGAGATTGTTATTCGCGATGCTGCTGGCCGCTATAGCCGGCATGGGATTGGCCTCCTGTAATGATCAGCCGCAAAAGAAAATAGGACAGGAGCCTACTTTCAACGAAGATCAGCCGGCCCAGTTGGTGGCTAACAAAGGCCGAAAAAAAAAAGAGCACGCAATCAGCCCCGCTGACGCCCGCGCCCTTACCATCGCCAACCTGCAAACCGCTTTCGCCGGAGAAACGACGGTACCAGCGCCAAATACGCCGCTTACTCCAAAAAGCCGAAGCAGAAGCAGACCAAAAGATCGCCCTGCTGTTTAAAGTACTTCTGCTTCCGAGAAAGTACACGCCAACAACCACCGGGCGGCACTGGAAGAGATGGGCGAAGCCGCCAGCAAGGTGAGCCCGGAATTTACGGTCAAAACCACCAAAGAGAACCTGGAGGACGCCATCGCCGGCGAATCCTACGAGATCAGCACCATGTATCCCGAGTTTCTACCAATGCGGCAAAGGCAGATATGCAGATGGCCTGCTCAGCTTCAACTATGCTTACAAAACCGAACAAAAGCATAAACCGCTGTACGAAAAGTACTTTGCCGCTCTGCGAAATAGCCAGGAAGACAGCCTGGTACTTTACCGCTACTTCGTCTGCCCCACCTGCGGCAATACCTACGATGGCGCCGCCCCCAAGCGTTGCGGCATTTCCATGACCAGCGGGGAGCGCTTTGTCGAGATCAATTCCTTATAATCCTCTAAAAATAAAGATCATGAATCAAGCACATGTTCATCTGCTACTGACCCACCTCCCCATTGTCGGCTCCTTGCTGGGGGTGCTGGTATTACTGGCGGGCTTTGCCTTCCGCTCGGAGCCGGTAAAACGTACTACCTTTGGGCTCTTCCTTTTCGCCGCGCTGGCGGCTATCCCCACCTTCCTCACCGGCGAGGGCGCTGAGGAGGTAGTCGAAAACCTGCCCGGCGTCCAGGAAAGCCTGATCGGGCGCCACGAGGATATACTATCCATATTCATCTGGCTCATCAGCGGCCTGGGGCTGCTCTCCCTGGCCACACTGGCCGCCAGCTTTAAAAGCAACAGCCTCAGCAAGGCCCTGTACGCCGTCACCCTTGTTGTTTCCCTGGCGGCTATGGGCGTGGCCACCCAGGTAGGCGCCACGGGCGGCCAAATCCGCCATACGGAAATCGGCAGCGCTACCGCCCAGGCCGATGCCGGACAGGAGGGAGGCGGCGTGTACGGAGGTGAGCAGGAGGAAAGGGATGAGGATTAGGCTTGACAGTTTAGATTTTCCAGATTTTTAGATTTTCCAGATTTTGAAAATCTGGAAAATCTAAACTTTACTGCTTAAACCCCCATCTTTTTCTATGTTGTCCAAGGTATTCCTGGCTGGGCCAGAATTGCTCCTTATCAGGAAGGATTATTTTTGAACCTTTTAATTTCCCAAGGCTATAAGGAGACACATTCTCATTAAATACTTTCTTTGGGGGAATAATTACCTCGTAGCTTTCATTAATGCTTAAAAATCCAGCATCAAAAGCTGCATGAAGATTTGCGCAAAGAGCGATGCCATTTTTCATAACATTCATGCCAGATTCCGCAAAAGATAAAATATGGCAGGCTTGAATTATTCGAACTGGTGGGTCAATTTGTAATCGGGAAATGGCGCAGGCATTATTATAAAGATGCAAAATCCTGGCTCTAAAAAGTTCACTTCTCACATATCCTTCCTGTTTCGTTTCACGAACTCGGTAAGGAGCGGGGCTTTCTTCAAAAAAATCTAATGTCAATTTTCGGATTTCTTCAAATGGCCTATCATCCAGATATTTATGCTGAGTCTCGGGAAAATAATTACTGAGCACAATAACCCTTGCTAAATCTCTATTTTCTTTTGATTGGAGGAACTCCCAAATCGGATCATCGAAAATTCCATAAGCGACATCTTTTTGAATTCTGGATTTGCTCAATTCTTCCTTTACTTCCTCACCAGGCCGCGTTATCATTTTCCAACCCAGATCATCATTTTTAAGGTAGAACAATGGGTATTCTATCCTGCTTTTTGAATCACTTCCAACCAAGAGTTCCCAGTTTTGCTGGTATGAATCAAATAATCGTTGATCTATCGGTATCCTCTTTGATGATGATAACCCGGCTTCGATGCAATCGATTAGAGAGAGTACCAGTACGGGCTTATTTGGCGCTTTACCTTTCCATCTACCAAGATTACGAAAGCGTTCAATTATGCCGGGATAAAATTGATCGATCATTGATATTGAAAAATAGTTTAATAAAACAAGGTGCACATCCCCCCCCGCTTGATGAAGCTGGGGGCTTCCTGCGGTTTTGAGCGCTTTTCTCAGTTCTTTTTCTATGGCGTTGAGCTGATCTTTCGACAATATAATTTTTTTTTAATAGAATGCTCTTCAAAAGTGAGACATAAATCATAAAAAACAGCCTACACAAACTACTCCCCCGCCTACCAACGTTATCCTCCCAAACCCTATTCTCTAACCACACACACATTCCCATGAAGACACCCCTCTTTTTCCTGGCCATCTTCTTTACCCCCTTCATTCTCACCGCCCAGCCCGACACCATCCTTCAAGACTACCACCACCCCACCGCCCCCAAGGCCACCGAAACGCATGTACAATTCACCCTCAAGGTGCTGGACCTGAAGAACAAGGGCGTGCCCAATCTCGATCTATGGATCGTCAACAAAAAGCAGGACAAAGTGTGGTACGGGCAAACCGGCGCCGGTGGCGAGGTGGTTTTCCTTTTACCGCGCGGGCAATCCTTCACTATCAATACAGCCGATGAGCCCGCCCTGGAAAGCTTCCGGACGGTAGACGCCAAATTCGTTCAGAGCCGCCGGGCGATCGGCTATACGCCCAAAGAGTACAGCGAAGAGATTCGCAACGATACGGCCTTCCAGCAGGTGGCGGAGAGCCAGATGCCGACCCGGTCGCGGGTGCTGCTGTGGCTGACAGTGGTGGGCTTCGAAGGGCAGCCGCACGAAGGAGAACTGCTGTATTTCAATATGCAGAAAAGCGGCCAGGTGTTCGTCGCCAGGACGGATGAAGCGGGCCGGGCCATCCTGATGCTGCCGAAGGGAGACAGCATCGTGATGAGCACCACTTTTGAGCCTGATGTCACCCGTTTCTTCCTGCCCAACGACGGCCGGGCGGCTAAGCTCAGCCTGCGGTATACGACGATAGGGACTAAGGCTATCCTGGCGCGGCGGGCCGAGCGGGCGCGGCAGGCGGCCATCCGCGATTCGCTCTACCGTTTGGAACGGTTAAGGGACTCTCTGGAGGCGGAGCGCACGCTGGCGGAGGAGGATAACTTCCTGAACATGCTGAGCTTCGGCGCCGACTCTGAACGAGTGAAGGAAAAGATTAAATCCCGAGCCGCGAAAGAGCGGGTGCTTATCGAAGCCGATGAACGCTATTTCGAAAAGGCGGGCCAGGAGATCGAAGCCGCCCTGTACCGCAAGCGGTCCGAATGGTCCAACAAGGTGATCGTCACCGACATCACCGGCAGTATGTATCCTTATATGGACCAGATATTGCTCTGGCACGCTCTGGCCTTTGTACCCGGCGAGCAAAACCGCTATATCTTTTTCAACGATGGCGATGATACGCCCGACGAACTGAAAAAACTGGGCGCCACCGGCGGCATCTACATCACCGAAGAGATGAATATGGACCGGCTGCTGGAAACCATGCACCAGGCCATGGAAGGCGGCAGCGGAGCGGATTCTCCAGAGAACGACCTGGAAGCCCTGCTCGAGGGGGTCCGCCTGATGGGGGAGATCGACGAGCTGATCCTCATCGCCGACAACTACAGCGATGTGCGGGATATCGCGCTGCTCACCCAACTCCGGGCGCCGGTGCGCATCGTACTGGCTGGCGCCGACTATGGAGTGAACGAGGACTACCTGGAGATCGCCTATAGCACCGGCGGCTCGATCCATACCCTGGAGGATGACATCTACGAATTGTCCCACCTGGCGGATGGGGAAGTGGTGAAGGTGGGCAATTACCGGTATCGGGTGAACCGGGGGAAGTTTATTCAGTTGAACGACTGAAAACAGGAGCCTGACTTATCTGTATTTCTCTCTTGCCGGGAAGTTGTTGTTCCTGTAGTTTGAGCAGTGATAACTATTGTTTTCTTCACCGCTCCAAATTCAATCTGTATGACTCGTATTTACACATTTGTCATTTGCCTCCTGGCCCTGGCAACTATCGGAAATAGCCAGAATACCCTAGAAATCAGGAACAACAACCTTCGGGTGTTTCTGCAAAGTAACGGGGCGTTACTCCCCGACAGCGGCATTCATGGGTTCGATTATGAACAGGATGGGGAATTCATACCTCTCATTCACTATACCGGCCTTTGGTTGGGCGCCAGGGATGCGAACGGCAATGCATCGTTGGCCCAAACCCAGCAGGGCGGGCGCCCCGGGCCCCTCAATACTACGCCCGGCTTTGATAAGGCATGGCAGGTAGACGCAGCAGAAATAGCCTCCCATCGGCAGGACTTTGAGGATAATGGGGTGATCGACAACCCCATTCCCAAGGTATTTGCCTGGCCAGGAATCGGCAACCCTCATTTTTTTGATTACAATGGCTTTGAATTGCCACAAGATTTCACGGTTGGACTGGCGCCTTACTGGGATGAAAACGGAGATGGCGACTATAATCCGGAAAATGGAGATTATCCGGTGTTGGCGATCCGTGGCTGTGGCGGCCCGATTATCCCTACGCAAATGAACTGGACGATTTTTACCGTCCTGGAAGATACAGGCCATCCGCTGGAAATATCCCTGAACGTTTTTTATTTTGATTGTGAAGAGATGAATCCGCTCCAGGAATCTGTTTTTACCTATTACAAGATCACCGACCGGGCGGATTTTGCCGCCCCTTTGCCGGAGGCGCGTTGGGGCCTCTTCACGGATGGAGACCTGGGGTGCCCATTGGATGATTATGTAGGGACATTCCCGGAACGGTCTGCCGCTTATTTCTACAACGCGGATAATGAAGATGAAGACTGCATTATCGTCCAGGGCTTCGGCGCCAACCCACCCGCTCTGGGTATTGACATTTACAGAGGGCCTCTTGACAATATGGCGCAAGGCTTGCCATTATCAAGCGGCATCACTTTTTTCAATCCCAATTTTGGCAGCTTCCCCCCGGGGGTTACCGATCCTAATACAGTCCAGGAATATTATAACTACCTGCAGGGAAAATGGCGAGATGGCAGTCCCCTGATGGTAGGCGGCATTGGGTACAACGGTACAGAGCCGGCCAGCTTTGCCTTCCCCGGCCTGCCCGAGCAAGAAAACGGGTGGACAGAATGGGAAGCCGGCAACGGCCAGGGCGACCGCAGGGTGCTGATGAACTTTGATGCCTTTGAGTTATTTCCCGGCGCCGTCAATGAGTTCATTGCCGGCTATACTGTATACCGGGACGGTGAAGATAACCTGGGACAGGCCGAGGGCCTGCGCGACCAACTGGATGTACTGCAGGCCTATTTTGACAACTGCCTGCAGGTCAATTCAGATATTCCTGAACTGCCTCCCTGTACTCCGCTAATGACGGATATAAGTCCGATCAACAAAGAGATCAAACTGGACATCGTCCCCAATCCGGCAAGAGGCGCCGCTTTTGTAAAAACAGAAGCCGCCATCCAAAGCGTTATCGTCCTCGACGCCACGGGGAGGAGCGTATTATTCTCCGACAATGGGCAAATCCAATTGGCTGGCCTGCCCGCTGGTTTGTACTTTGTTCATATTTATACCGATGAGGGAACCGCTGTTCGCAAGTTGGTAGTGGAGTAAATAGTCTAATCTATTTTATAACTCGCACGCCAATGGGAAATTGGCGCCCGAGACAGCGTTGTCGGGGTGCAATTTATTTCATCAGTCGCTTCGCTCGTGTCCTATTGCGCTCCGACTTGAGCTCCGGTTAAACACAATCTAAATATGCTTGACCACTTAAGTTATTGTGAAAGTTGCCTGGCAGCCAATCAACTTTCCCATTCGTTTGTTTTTTGAAAAAGAGCCTTTTGAATTGATTAACAATCTCCCATGGACTATCTACAAACTGCCGGCCAACGGCATCAGGAACGCGTCAATGCATGGACCCACGGATTGGGGCTGGCGCTGGGCCTCTTAGGAGTGCCGCTATTATTGTACCACAGTACCGCCACCAGCAATACCTATCGCTGGTGGAGCCTCGCGATCTTCGGTTTTTCCATGCTACTCGTATATTTTACCTCCACACTTTATCACAGCGTTCATGAGCCGCGATGGAAATACGTCTGCCGCATAGCCGACCATATCAGCATTTATTTCCTCATTGCGGGTACGCACACCCCCTTTCTGGTCTACTGCTTCCCGGAAGCTTCCGGCCGTTTTTACCTCTACCTGATCTGGGGCATGGTGGTGGCGGGCCTGGCCTACAAACTGCTTTTCTTTGGCCGTTGGGAATGGCTCTCGGTTACTTTTTACCTGGTGATGGGTTGGCTGGGTATGGTTACCATCCCGCAAGCTATGGAGGCAATGCCGGAAGCGACCCTGTATGGGATAATCCTGGGCGGGCTTTCCTATACGGTCGGCGTCGTTTTTTATGCCTGGCACAAACTGCCCTACCATCACGCCATCTGGCACCTGTTTGTCATCGGCGGCAGCCTGTTTCACTTTTGGGCTATCTGGGAGTTGGTGGTGTAGGGAAGGGGGCCTCCTACGCTGAAGCTTCGGCGGCTGAAAGAAGGGGGCAGGGGGAGGAGAACGTCCTTTGGGGAGGATAGGGGATAGTTCAATTTTCTGTGTCTTTTGACCTCATCCTCAATGGACTGATTACCGGGCGGATTGAAATAGAAAACCCCGGGAGTTCCTCATTAGGGCCCCGGGGTTTTCTATTCAACCAATAAAACTACTGCTTCACAAACCGCACTGTCTTCTGCCGGCCCTCGGCCAGTAAGCGGAGGAAGTAAACGCCCTTACCTAAACTGACGGTAGAGAAAGACAGGTTTTGCTCACCGGTTGGGAGGCGGCCGAAGTCTATGCGTTGCACCACCTGGCCCAGGGTGTTCACAATTTCCACCTGGCTCTCCATGGCTTCTTTGAGGCGGAAACTCATATTGGCCTGTTCGTTGACCGGGTTGGGATAGAAGCGGAAGTTCTCCACCTGTAGTTCATCCAGGCCGCTGACCGGAATGCCGACCAATTGGAACCAGAAATCGCCCGGCGCATCACCGGTCACCCGGGTAGACACCCGAATAACATACTCCGTAGGCGTGCCCGGGAAGCCGGTAAATACCTGATCGAAGAAAGAGTTATTCACCAGATCGGAACGGACGCACCAGCTGGAGTCACCGGGAACGCCACAGGCTTCAAAGATATCGATGATAAATTCTGCATTCAGCGTCACCTTATTGAAACGCAGGGTGACATCTGTATTGGCGCCGGAATTGAAGCGATACCACACATCCCAGAATTCACCATCATTGCGACAGCTGGGGTTGGGATATTCCGGCTGGCCGGAAGCAAATGTGGTGCTTCCTTCAAATAGCACATCAAAATCATCTGCCTGTTGTTCGGTGATGATGTAGGCCTCATTGGGCGTCTCACACGGATCATTAGCCGGAGGCACGATCAACGGAATGCGCCGCACGTAGAAGGAGCCGTCACCGGCGTCGCCGTTGGACCAGCCGCCCAGGCGGAAGTAGTAGGTCTTCCCTTCTTCCACGTTAAAGAGCGCCCGGGAAGTGAAGCCGGCGCAGTTGAAAGCATTCTCATCCACCCCATCATCGCTGCAGCCTACCAGGGAGTTCACATCCGGCGGGCAGGTAGTGGACTCGTAAACGGCCATGCGGGAATCGAAATTGGTGGTGCCGCAATTCGACCACTCCAGGCCATCGGTAAAGGTGGCGGTCCAGGAATACCAGACATCATTATAGACAAACTCTTCATCCGCCTCAAAGCACTGGATTGGTTCGACATGTTGAGGAAGGCTGGTGTTGGCATAGAGCGACTCAAATTCCACATAGATGGAGTCATTCGCGTCGAGCACCAAATCTATGGCCGTATCGCAATCATCATTGGGTGGGCCCAGAGGGGGGACGAACTCGGAAAGGGTAAAGGTGCCGGTACCCTCTTCACCCGGGCTGCTTCCTCCCCATCCGCCAATCCGAAGCAGATAGGTTTCACCGGACACTACGGGGAAAGAAACGGAAGAACTGAAACCGGCGCAACCGGCGGCATCCTCGCTGCAATCGATCAAATCATCATCAGTAGGCGGGCAGGGAGCGTTGGGGCCGTACACAGCCAGGTTGGTGTCGAAATCAGCCATACCACAGGTGCTGAACTGGACCAGCCCTGTGAAATCAGCTGTATAAAGATACCAGATGTCATTGTACAATGAATCCGAGGAGCTGTCGTCCGAGGGGCAGTTTTGGGGGAACGCCGGCACTCCGGAAGTAGCGTCAATGGAACTAAAATCGTGAGATCCAAACCCGACAGCAATGGCGTTTTCACATTCGTCATTGGCCGGCTGGGCAAGTAGGCTGTCCTGAATAGCAAAGATCAGAACAACGGCAAAAATGGCATGTAGATACTTTGTCATAGAGCTCTTTTTTGGTAATGAATTGTTAACTCTAAATATAGATAATTCTTCAGAAGCATGAAACCTCCTGGACTTATTTGTTAATTGGAGGTTAATTTCAGATCCCTGTCAACTATTTCCGAAATAGTCTTTTAATCTTTAATAATTGTATATCCATCATTTTCTCATTTTGTAAATCAAAAAACATGAAAAAGCTCGTTCTAATGTTTTTCCTTTCGGTTGCCGCTATGGCAATGGGCCATGCTCAAACCGCCAAGGCCTGCTGTGCCGGTAAAGACAAAACGGCGTGTACCAAGGAAGGCGCCGCCAAGGCGGCCTGTTGCGCCAAAGCCGATGCAGCCGGCTGCGCTAAAATGGGCTCGGCTTCGGCTGATGCCACCAGCGCTGAAGCGGAAGCCAGCCTGACTACCGAAACTTTTAAGGTGTACGGCAACTGCGGCATGTGCAAGCGCAAGATTGAAGGCGCCCTGTCGGATGTTAAAGGCATCCATTACGCCAACTGGGATGCGGACTCCAAAGCCATGACCGTAAAATACGAGCCCGGCGCCATCAATACGGATGACATCAAAGCAAAGATCGCAGCCGTAGGCTATGATTCCGAAACCCACCGGGCGCCAGATGAGGTATACAACAGCCTGCATGGCTGCTGCCAGTACGAACGCCCCAAAGGATAGTATCTTGTTGGGGGAAGCGCACCATCTTTGATGCGCTTCCCCCAACCCAACAAGCTTGTACACCAAAATAGATAAAGCATGCAATTTAAATTAATTTTTCTCTTTCTTGCCGCATTGGCGTTAGCCTCCTGTGGTGGCAACACCGGAGATGCACACAGCCATAACGGCGAAACGCACAGCCATGAAGAAGCGGGCCAGGACGGACACGACCATAGCGGCGAAACGGCCACCCCTGTCGGCGAAACGCATAACCAGGGAAAAGAATATACTTCTGCTTATGTCTGCCCCATGCACTGTGAAGGTAGTGGCAGCGATCAGCCTGGCGCCTGCCCGGTATGTGGCATGGACTATGTCGCCAGGGCAGAGCACATCGAGGATGGGCATGGGCATGAGTGAGGGAGAGGGTGCGTTCAAAGGTTATACCCATACTTTTTAAAGGCCTGTTTCGCTTTTTCGGAAAACAGGAAATCGAAAAACAGCCGGCTCTCTTCCGGGTGGTTTTCCTGCCCGTAAGTAGTGACCACGACCCCCTGCTCGATGGGCTGGTAGGCTTCCGCCGGCAGTTCGACCCATTGGCCTTTTCCCTGCAATTCCGGGGAAAGCACCACTGACCGGGCAGTGATCCCGGCGTCTACCGCCCCTGCCAGAACATATTGGTTGGTTTGAGCAATGCTTTCGCCATAGGCCAGTTTAGATTGAATGGCTTCATACACGCCATAATATTTAAAATAACGGACGGCCTCCTCACCGTAGGGCGCATTTCGGGGGTTGGCGATGGCCACCTTGTTGATGGAATCGGCGAGCAGGAATGCAGGGTCCGGGTACAACCGGATATTTTCCTTCAGGGTCCAGAGGACAAGAGCGCCATAAGCGTAGATTTGAGGGCGCCCGGCGGCCTTCCCTCCCTGCACCAGGGCTTCCGGATATTTCATATTGGCGGATACCAGCAGGCTGTAAGGCGCCCCCTGTAGGATTTGAGCGGCCAGCTTGCCCGAAGAGCTGATCACCACATTCACATCGATGCCCGTTTCCTGCTCAAAAACCGCTTCCAGTTCCTTCATGGCAAATTGCACATTGGCGGCCACCGCTACGGTGATCTGCGGTTTGCCGCCTTTACCTGCTTCCTGCTCCCGAGAATTCGAGCCGGTACACTGAAGGAGCAAAACGGCTACTGTAAAAAGTAATAAGGGTGTTTTTTTCATTCCTTAAAAGGTGAAGCATCACGAATTGGAAAAAAAAGGGCGCGCCAGATGGCGCGCCCTTTGAATAACAAATATATTCTCATTGACTAGCGCGCATAAGTAATAGCGCGCTTTTCGCGGATAACCGTCACTTTAACCTGCCCCGGATACTGCATCTCATCCTGTATCTTCTGAGAGATCATGAAGGAGAGGTCGTCGGCGTATTGGTCGGTCACCTTGTCAGATTCTACAATGACCCGCAGTTCGCGGCCCGCCTGCATGGCGTAGGCCTTCTGTACCCCGTCGTGCGCCATGGCCAGTTCTTCCAGCTCGCCGATGCGCTTGAGGTAGCTTTCCAGAATTTCGCGGCGGGCGCCCGGGCGGGCGCCGGAGATGGCGTCGCAGGCCTGAACGATCGGAGAAATGATATTGTTCATCTCAACCTCATCGTGGTGGGCGCCGACGGCATTACAGACCACCGGATGTTCCTTGTATTTCTCGGACAATTTCATCCCCAGAATCGCGTGGGACAGTTCTGTTTCTTCTTCGGCTACTTTGCCTATATCGTGGAGCAGGCCGGCGCGTTTGGCCATTTTGACCTGTTTAGGGTTCAGGCCGAGTTCCGCCGCCATGATGGCGCAGAGGTTAGCCGTTTCGATGGAGTGCTTGAGCAGGTTCTGGCCGTAGGAAGAGCGGAAGCGCATGCGGCCCACCATTCTGACCAGATTGGCGTCCAGGCCGTGGATATCCAGGTCGATAACAGTGCGTTCGCCGATCTCGACGATCTGTTCATCCAGCTGTTTGCGCACTTTGGCCACCACCTCTTCGATGCGGGCGGGGTGGATGCGGCCGTCGGCCACCAGGCGCTTGAGGGCCAGGCGGGCCACCTCCCGGCGGATGGGGTCGAAGCTGGAAATGATAATGGCCTCCGGCGTATCGTCGACGACGATTTCGGCGCCGGTAGCCGCTTCCAGAGCGCGGATATTACGGCCTTCCCGGCCGATGATCTGCCCTTTGAGGTCATCGGAATCCAGGTTGAAGACCGAGACCGTATTTTCGATGGTATACTCGGCGCACATGCGCTGAATGGTCTGAATGATGATCTTTTTGGATTCCTTGTTGGCGGTTACCTTGGCCTGCTCTATCGTGTTCTTGACCAGGGCCATCGAATCCGTCTCCGCTTTGGCCTTAACCGCTTCCAGCAGTTGCTCCTTTGCCTCTCCTTCGCTGAGGTTGGAGACCTTCTCGAGCTCCTTGATAAAGCGTTCGTTAGCGGCATCCAGTTCTTCCTTTCGGCGGGACATTACTTTGTGCTGCTTTTCGAGGTTCTCCCGCAGTGCGATGGCGTCGGCCTCGCGCTGCTCCAGATCGGACTGGGTAGCATCCAGCGACCGGCTCCTATCCTCGAGGCGGTCGTGCTTTTGCTTCAGCTCCGCTTCCATGGCTTTGATTTCCACCTCCCGCTCTTTCAGGTCCACCATTTGTTCGGCTTTGTGCGCCTCGAACTCAGACCTCAGGCGGTTGAACTTCTCCTTCGCTTCCTGGATTTTGCGTTGCTTAATGCGTTCGTTCTTGTTTTCTGCGGTGGCGTAGATCTTTTCCGCCTTCTCCTCCGCCTCCCCAATAATGCGCTTGGCGGTGAGGCGGGCTTCGCTAACTTCCTGATCCGCCTTGGCGTTCATTTCGTCGATGTACTTCTGGTTGGCCTTCTGGGTAGTCGACCGAACAATCATATAGCCGACGATAAGGCCTATGACCAGGCCGACGACTCCAAATATTATTTCCATAATCTTTTGGTTTTAAGGAATGGAAAAGAGCAACCGCTATTTTGCCATTCCCGGCAATAATGATAACAAATAAAAGCTGGACGGAAGCAGGTGGAGAAGGAGGCGGGCTTGGGATGGCGTTCTGTGTTGCCTGTTGCCTGTTGTTGGAAATCGGTTTTTCAGAATAACCAAACAACTATCAACCGACAACGAACAACTGTCCATCATACCAAGAGCCTGTCGAGCAGAGCATCCATATTGGCAAGTTTGGCAGAAAGGGCAGGGTCGTTAGCGACGGCCTGTTTAGCTTTGTGCAGGTCTACCGCATAGGTGAGGACCGCCATAGAAAGGCAATCCTGTTTATCCTTATTGGTATAGGTCAACTGGAAGCGGTTTAACTTTTCGTTGACCTCATTGACGATTTTCCTTATAGCAGGCTCATCCGATGCATCGATTTTCAACGGATACGGCCGGCTGGCAATTAATACGGTTATATGCTTCGTCTCTTTATCCTGCACACTGCTCTGCTTTAATGCTTGCGCAACCACTCAATACATTCGTCTATTTCGTGGATGTATTGATCAAGCTGATCTTTCAGCTCTTTTGAATGCTCTGGCTGCTCTTCCCGCTGCAAGTCCATAGCTCGCTGCGTTTTTTCGAGCTTATCTTCCAAAACGCTGGCTTTCCCTTTTTGTCGGTCCAGCTCAGCTTTCAATTTTTTGTTGTCTTCCTGTAAGGCAGCGTTTTCCCTTTGGACGCGCTCCATTTTGAGCGCCAGCTGCCTTATCTTGAGCTCAATGCTGTCGATTTGCTCTGATAAGTCCATTTTGGGATTTTGAGTTGCGGGGCGCGACGGCCGTTGATCCCTTAACGCCGGATCGACGCTCCCAATTGCGACTCGTAAGCTTCAATCAGTTGATTGACGACTTTGTCGACCTCTTTGTCCTTCAGTGTTTTAGTAGGGTCTTCGAACAGGAAGCTAACGGCGTAAGACTTTTTGCCTTGCCCCAGCTGGCTTTCATTCTCGTAGACGTCAAAGAGGTTAATATCCTGAATGAGCTTCTTGCCTACCTTTCTGGCTATCGCCACAATATCACTAAATTTTACCGAATTATCAATAACCAATGCCAAATCCCTGCGCACTGTGGGAAATTTGTTAAGTTCCTGATATTCTATCTTGTGCTTGCGCACGGCCTTCAGCAAGGCATCCCAGTTGAAATCCGCATAATAGACGCTGCTGCGGATATCCATTTGCTTGCAAAGCCGGGGCGAGACCTTGCCGAATTGCACCAGCACCTGCGGCCCGCGATGGTACTGCAGGCCGAAGGCGAAGGTTTCATCGTTGAGGGCCGTTTCCTGGTAACCACCAATACCCAGACGGGCCAGCATGTTAGTGGCCAGGGCTTTGATACTATAATAATCGGCGTCGCTCTTGCGGTTGTCGAGCCAGCTTTCGGGGTAGCGCGACCCGGCCATGAACAGGCTGAGGTGCTGCTGCTCATCGATGCCTTTCTCTCCGTGGCGGTAGCTGCGGCCGAATTCGAACAGCTTCACGTCTACCTGTTGGCGGTTCTGGTTGTGCAGCACCGCGTTCAGCCCGCTGAAGAGCAGGTCGGGCCGCATGATGTCCAACTGCACATTGGACGTATTGTTGATGTACACCAGTTCCGCTTCCGAAACGCTGTTGTACAGCTCCTTGTAAATACGCGATTCGGACAGGGAAAGGGCCATCATTTCGTGGAAGCCGTTCGCGGCCAGGTAATCGCCGAGGATGTTGCGCAGTTCATCCGGGTTGGGTTTCGGGGCAATGTTGATGCCGGTCTTGACTTGCTCCGGGATGGGCACTTTATTGTAGCCGTAGATGCGAAGAATCTCCTCGATCACATCGGCTTCACGGGTGACATCCGATTTGTTGGTTGGGACCGCCACGGTAAAGGCCTCTGCTGTGTCGGAAAGAACCTTCATCTCCAGAGCGGCCAGGATGCTGTGCACCGTTTCCCGGGGGATTTCGATACCGATCAGGCGGTTGACATGGCTGTAGTTCACCTCCACTTCCGCCGGGTTGACGGGCGCCGGGTAAATGTCAACGACCTCACTGGCGATCTCGCCGCCGCCCAACTCCTTCATCAGCAGAGCCGCCCGCTTGAGTGCGTACAAGGAAACGTTGGGGTCGCTGCCCTTTTCGAAAACCTTGGCCGCATCGGTACGCAGGTTGTGCCCCATGCTGGTGCGGCGAATCCACTTCGGGTTGAAATGGGCGGACTCGAGGAAAATATCGGTAGTGGTGTCTTTGACGCCGGAATTGATGCCGCCGTAAACGCCTCCGATACACATGCCCTGTTCTTTGCCATCACAGATCATGAGGTCTTCACCGGTTAGCTCACGCTCCACCTCATCGAGGGTAGTAAACTTGCTGCCTTTAGGCAAGGCCTTTACGATAATCTTCCGGCCGGTAACCTGCCGCAGGTCGAAAGCGTGGAGCGGCTGCCCCAGTTCGTGCAGAATGAAGTTGGTGATGTCCACCATATTATTAATCGGCCGCAGGCCGATCGACAGCAGGCGGTTGCGCAGCCAGTCCGGCGATTCTCCCACCGTAAGGCCCTTGATCGTAACGCCGGCGTAGCGGGGGCAGGCGTCGGTATTTTCTACTACGACTTCGACGGGCAGGCTGTTATTATCGGGCCGGAAGCCTTCCACAGAGGGCATCCGCACCTCGCCGCTATGCCCGTGGTTGACCTTCAGATAGGCAGCCACATCTTTGGCCACCCCCAGGTGGTTGGTCGCATCTGAGCGGTTAGGAGTCAGCCCGATCTCATACACGACATCCGTTTCAATCTTGTAATACTCCCGGGCCGGCTTGCCAATGGGCACATCGCCAGGTAGCACGATGATCCCGCTGTGGTCCTCACCGAGGCCCAGTTCGTCTTCCGAGCAAATCATCCCTTCGGAAAGTTCCCCCCGGATTTTGCCCTTTTTCAGCACCAGCGGATCTTCGCTGTTGATGGGGTACAGGGTTGTTCCGGCGGTAGCCACCATGACCGTCTGCCCGGCAGCCACATTGGGGGCGCCGCAAATAATCTGCAAAGGCCTTTCGCCGTTGCCGATATCCACCCGGGTGAGCGACAGGCGGTCGGCGTTGGGATGCCTTCCGCATTCCAGGACTTTGCCCACCACGACGCCTTCCAGGCCCCCTTTGATGGTCTCCACCTGTTCCATACCCTCTACTTCCAACCCAATATCCGTTAGGATTTCAGAAATTGTTTCCGGGCTGAGAGTAATATCGAGGTATTCTTTTAGCCAGTTCAGCGATACTTTCATGGTTTTGGCTGTAGTTTTTTATTATAGTCGTTGCAGCCCATAATGGTTCAATAAAACTATTTTACGCTGCCGAAATTTTCAGCGCACAAAGATAGGGATTTATGAGGTAATCTCTTTAAAAATGCAAGGCAACCCTTTGGAATTCCCCATGTGGTTATTCCTCTGCTCCGCACAAGCGCCATAAAACACGAGATGGCAGATAAAATTATCAGAACCGGTTTTTGGCACTTTCAAACCTATTATACCCCCCTCGGTTATCAGAGGTGAAATTTTGGCAATTTTATTTTTGTGGCCTGCAAGGCGAAAAGCACAGGCATAGCCGCAGCTACGGCGTCCCGCTTTTTTCTAAAAAGCGGGATCAACGCCGCAGGGCGCAAAAAGAAAGTGACAACCCGCCTGCTGTGCCAGCATGGCCGGCAGGAAATCACTTCTGGTGGCCGAGGGGTGTATATAACAAGGCCTTTGACTGAAAACAATTAGTGGGAGACCGCATCCTTTCTAAATGGATGCAGCGAGATAAAACGCTACAACATTTTCTCATCCGAATTATAGTAATTCAGCAGGAATCACTACATTTGCAACAATCCTACGTGATAATCATTCTCATTTAACAGTTATTCATGCACGCAAAAGAAATTGCATATAAACTCTCCGAGAAAGGGCTAAGGGTTACCCCACAGCGGATTGCTATTCTGGGCGCAATAATTAAACTAAATAATCACCCTACCGCCGAGAACATTATCGAATACATCAAAAAGAACCATCCGAATATTTCAATAGGAACGGTGTATAAGGTTTTGGATTCCTTTGTCGAAAACAACCTGATCAAAAAGGTAAAAACGGAGAGCGGCATCATGCGTTATGACCCCTTACAGTCCGGCCATCATCACCTTTATTGTGAGGAAACGGACCGGATTGAAGACTATGAAGACGAAAAACTAGATGAACTTATAACTGATTATTTTAATAAGAAAGGAATAAAAACTTTGACATTCAAAACATTCAACTTCATATAACAGGAACATTTAAAGATTGAAAGTATGAATAATTCAAAAAACGGTAAGTGCCCGGTAATGCACGGCGGAAACACGGAATCAGGGGCGTCCGTCACAAAGTGGTGGCCCAATTCGCTTAATCTGGACATTTTGCACCAACACGACACCAAAACCAATCCATTAGGCGAAGATTTCAATTATCACGAAGAGCTGAAAAAGCTGGACGTTGAGGCTTTAAAGAAAGATATGCATGCCTTGATGGCCGACAGCCAGGATTGGTGGCCTGCAGACTGGGGCCATTACGGCGGGCTGATGATACGCATGGCCTGGCACGCTGCCGGTTCTTACCGAATTTCTGACGGCCGTGGGGGCGGTGGCACTGGCAACCAACGCTTTGCCCCGCTCAATTCATGGCCAGACAACGTTAGCCTGGATAAAGCAAGGCGCCTGCTTTGGCCCATCAAGAAAAAGTATGGCAACAAAGTCAGTTGGGCCGATTTGATGATCCTGGCAGGCAACATTGCTTACGAAAGCATGGGGCTTAAAACTTTCGGATTCTCTTTTGGACGTGCGGACATCTGGCATCCGGAAAAAGACGTCTATTGGGGAGCTGAAAAAGAGTGGTTGGCGCCAAGTGACGAACGATATGAAAATGTGGAGGACCCATCGACCATGGAAAATCCATTGGCAGCCGTACAGATGGGTTTGATTTACGTTAACCCGGAAGGTGTTAACGGCAAACCCGACCCTTTGAAAACAGCAGCCCAGGTGCGAGAAACGTTTGCACGGATGGCAATGAACGACGAAGAAACCGCTGCCCTGACCGCGGGTGGCCATACCGTCGGTAAAACTCATGGAAATGGCGATGTAAGTATTTTAGGCCCGGAACCGGAAGCAGCTCCTGTGGAGGAACAAGGCTTTGGCTGGGCGAACCCCCACAAGTCAGGCAAAGGCCGTTACGCCGTAACCAGCGGAATTGAAGGCGCATGGACGACCCATCCGACAAAATGGGATATGGGCTACTTCGAGATGTTGTTCAACCATGAATGGGCGTTGGCGAAGAGCCCGGCAGGCGCCTGGCAGTGGGAGCCGGTAAACATCAAGGAAGAAGACATGCCGGTCGATGTTGAAGACCCTGCTATTCGCAGAAAACCAATAATGACCGATGCCGACATGGTAGCGAAAATGGACCCTGCCTACCGAGACATTTGCCTGAAGTTCTGGAAGGACCCTGAGTATTTCTCTGACACCTTCGCTCGCGCCTGGTTCAAGTTGACGCACCGGGATATGGGGCCCAAATCACGCTACTTTGGGCCGGATGTGCCGGGGGAAGATTTGATTTGGCAAGACCCGGTACCAGCAGGCCGCTCTGATTATGATGTACCTGCTGTTAAAGCAAAAATTGCTGATTCAGGCCTTTCTATCGCAGACATGGTATCAACCGCCTGGGATAGTGCTCGTACCTTTAGAGGTTCCGACATGCGGGGTGGCGCTAATGGCGCTCGTATTCGCCTGGCGCCTCAAAAAGACTGGGAAGGCAACGAACCCAAACGTTTAGCTCGGGTACTGTCCGTATTAGAGCCTGTTGCTAAGGAATTTGGCATCAGTGTAGCAGACACGATTGTACTTGCGGGTAACCTTGGAGTAGAACAGGCGGCAAAAGCCGCAGGATTTGATATTACGGTGCCTTTTGCACCAGGCCGTGGAGATGCTACCGATGAAATGACGGATGCCGATTCTTTTGCTCCTCTGGAACCATTAGCTGACGGCTATCGCAACTGGATGAAAAAAGAATATGTCGTAAGCGCCGAAGAATTGATGCTGGACCGCACGCAGTTGATGGGCCTGACCGCTCCTGAAATGACTGCCCTGGTTGGTGGTATGCGTGTAATGGGCGCCAATCATGGCGGTACAAAACACGGTGTCTTTACGAACCAGCAAGGTGCTTTGACAACCGACTTCTTCGTCAACTTGACCGACATGGCCAATACGTGGAAAAAGGTGGATGACAACCTCTACGAAATACGTGACCGCAAAACGGATAAGGCGAAATGGACGGCCACACGTATTGATCTCGTATTTGGTTCCAACTCCATTCTTCGTTCATACGCAGAAGTGTACGCACAGGACGACAGCAAAGAAAAGTTTGTCCATGATTTTGTGAATGCATGGGTGAAGGTGATGAATGCAGACAGATTTGATTTGAAATAACGCTGACCAAGCCCCACTACATTCGTATCCAAACACTTGGTGCGGTGTGGTGGGGTTGGTGTGTTTAGTAATAATTAAACGCAGTAGCCCTATCTAGCAGCTATTACTGCTTCGCCAACGTGAATTTCGTCAACTTCTCACCAACGCACGCCCCTCGGGTACACCACTCTCCATTCCCCAACCTCCAAATTTTGTAAAAATTAGCGTAATTTCGCAGGCAAACACCTGAACCACTGAACCTACCCCACAATCCATTTGTAAGAAATAGATTGAATCAACTCCTAACTAAATAATAAACCAATGTTTTTTGAACTCAACGAAGAGCAACTGGCCGTGCAGGAAGCGGCCCGCGAATTTGCCCAGAAAGAACTCAAGCCCGGCGTAATCGAGCGCGACTCCAAAGGGGCTTACCCCAAAGAGCAAGTCCGCAAAATGGGGGAGCTGGGCTTTATGGGCATGATGGCATCTCCGGAATACGGCGGCGGCGGCATGGATACCCTTTCCTACGTGCTGGCCATGGAGGAGATATCCAAGGTCGACAGCTCCTGCTCCGTCATCATGTCAGTCAACAACTCCCTGGTGTGCTGGGGCCTGGAAACCTTCGGCACCGAGGAACAAAAAGCAAAATACTTGCCCAAACTGGCGGCCGGCGAGTGGATCGGCGCCTTCTGCCTCTCCGAGCCGGAAGCAGGCAGCGACGCCACCAGCCAGCGCACCACCGCTGTAGATATGGGCGGCCACTATCTGCTGAACGGCACCAAGAACTGGATCACCAACGGGGGCTCCTCTAATGTGCACCTCGTCATAGCTCAAACCAACCCGGAGGCGGGCCACCGCGGCATCAACGCCTTCATCGTGGAAACGGACTGGGCCGGCGTGGCCATCGGCGCCAAGGAAGACAAGCTGGGCATCCGCGCCTCGGATACCCACACCATTATGTATAGTGATGTGAAAGTGCCCAGGGAGAACCGCATTGGCGAGGACGGCTTCGGCTTCAAATTCGCTATGAAAACCCTTAACGGCGGCCGCATCGGCATCGCCGCTCAGGCCCTGGGCATCGCCGGTGGCGCCTACGAGCTGGCGCTGGAGTACTCCAAGCAACGCGAGGCCTTTGGCAAACCGATCAGCAAACACCAGGCCATCGCCTTCAAACTGGCGGATATGGCGACTGAAATAGAAGCCGCCAAGCTGATGGTCTACCGGGCCGCCTGGCTCAAAGACCAGGGCATGGATTACGACACCGCCAGCGCCATGGCCAAGCTGTATGCTTCGGAAGTGGCCATGCGCCATACGGTAGAGGCCGTACAGATACACGGTGGCTACGGCTACGTCAAGGAATACCACGTGGAGCGCCTGATGCGCGACGCCAAGATCACCCAGATCTACGAGGGCACTTCCGAAATCCAGCGCATCGTGATCTCGCGCGCCATTTTGGAAGGGCAGTTGTACCTGCCCATCTTTGGCAGCGCTACGGAGCAGCGGGTGTAGGGAGGAAGTTACAGGGTTATATTGTTATAGGGCCGGCTCTGGGGATGGTTCAAATTTCTGTGTCTTCTGAAAAACGCCTCTTGATTTTCAGACTTCGGCGTGGCTTCGGCGTGAGCTCAGTCGAGCGGAATTTGCGAACGGCGAACAGCGAATTGCGAACAGTCCCTGGCTCTGAGGAGCAGCCCCAGTATGCCCAACAACATAGCCATAGAAGCAATATAGCCATTCCTTCTCCAACACACCATTACCTCCCCAAAAAGCATCTGTCCGACAACGGCAGGTGCTTTTTTTCTGCCCTTGAACTACCGGTTGGGTTTTGACGTTTGTATTATCTGTAGCAAACACGAAGAATGAAAGGATCTGTTCAAATAGCCAAATTTTTTGGGATACCCGTACAAGTTCACTGGACTTTCGTATTGATCTTTGTTTACGTCTTTTACGAGGGTATGGGCAATGCGCTGAGCTGGATGGAGATGGGCTGGATTACGATCTTTGTGCTGGCGCTGTTTGCTTGTGTGGTCTTGCACGAGTATGGGCACGCCCTTACGGCCCGCCGTTTCGGGGTGGATACGCGAGACATTATACTGTCTCCAATCGGAGGCGTTGCCCGCCTGGACCGGTTGCCGGAGCAGCCCATGCACGAGTTTCTGGTGGCCCTCGCCGGCCCCATGGTCAACATAGTGATCGGCGTGGTGCTTTCTTTTATTCCACTCTTATCGTCAGAAGAGAGCCGCCACAATTTCAGGAGCTTTTTCATGCAGATCATTTACCCCCAAAGCAATTTCTTTGTATCCGACCCTTCTCCCTTCGAGTATTTCCTCTTTGGCCTGGTGGCCCTGAATATCGTTCTGGCCGTATTCAACCTGCTCCCCGCCTTTCCGATGGATGGCGGGCGGGTACTGCGGGCGTTGCTGTCTCTGCGCCTGGGCCGCCTGCGGGCTACTCAGATCGCCGTATACATCGGGCAACTCATCGCCGTACTGTTGGTGGGTTATGGCCTTTGGAACTATCACTACATCACAGCGCTGATCGGCCTGTTTGTATTCGTTACCGCCTCCAATGAATACCGGATGGTGAAACTGGACCGGGTGCTGGAAGACCATCAGGTCCGAGAGGTGTTGCGGCCTCAGTTTACAAAACTCTACACGCAGGATCCGCTCAGCCTGGCCATGGGGCCACTTAGCCAGGGCATAGAACGCAATTTCCTCGTCTTCGACGAATGGCAAAACCTCGTCGGCATATTACCGGAAGAACGCATTCTGGAAGGAGCACAAAAAGAGCAGGAAGGAACGCGGGCGCCCATTCTGGCCGGGCAACTGGCGAGCCCCAGGTTTGAATCCATTCTGGCTTCCGATTCGCTTAAATCGCTCTTCCCAAAAATACAATGGAAAGGCTATTGGATACTGCCGGTTTATGAAAAAGGAAGATTGGTAGGTGTAGTGGATAAAAACGCCCTCAACAATTTCATTTCCCTACAGGTAAAGCTGGAAAACAGGAATAGCCCTTACCGCTTCTGGCAAGGGCTATTCCGACGCGAAAGGGGCTAATCCTTTATTCTTTAACCTCCTCCTCTTTAATGCCAAGTTTGGCTTTCACCATAGACATGACATCATCGGCATCCTGAGCAAATAATACTGCATTGTAAACACTGGTGTCGAAGATAATAGCATAACCCTTTTCCTTGGCCAAATCTTTCACCGCCGCCTCGGCGTTGTTGATGATCGGGGTTAGTAGTTCCTGGCGTTTGGCTTCTACTTTTTGTCTCACCTCCTGTTCGTACGCCAGAATTTCATCCCGTCTCGTGCTCAGTTCCTGTTCTCTTTCCTTCTGTTGGGCCGGAGTGAGGTTGCCTGCCTGAGCCTCTTTTAAAACGGCCTCGTAGTCCTTTTGGAATTTATTGGCCATATCCTCGCCCTTGGCGACCAACTGCTTTCGGTAGGCCTCGAGTTCACTGTCTGCTGCTTTGGTTTCTTCCATAGAGGAGATCAGGCTTCCGAAATTTAAATGCCCGTATTTTTCCTGGGCAAAAGAAACTACCGCCCCGAAAGCGGCAAAGGCAAACAACAATAAGATTTTTTTCATCATTGGTTTGAATTTTTCAAAAATCACTGCAAAGGTAGGCTTAGGCGCCAACTTTGCCAATTTTTCGTTAAATGTAGTGACTTAAAATTACCTTAATCTTTTCTTACCAACTCGTTAATGCCCTGGCAATCACCTGGTTTTCAACCCAGTGGATGCTCCTCACCCTGCTTTTTCAAAAAAAATATTAAAACAAAAGATTTTATTTATTTTGTTTTAAAACAAAAAGTTTTATTTTTGAAAAATACTTACGCTCCCTGATACAAAAAAGTTTAACATGGACCTCACACCTATACAAAATGTAAAAGTAAAGGCTCGCCAGGCCGGCCGGCAACTCAATCAAAATGTTCAAAAATACTGGCTAAGGGCCCTCCTTTTGGGTGTCGCCATTTATATGATCCATGAAAAAGACCTGGCCATCGACCTTCAACTGAGCAATATCCCGGCCGCGGCCATTCAGTTGGGGAGTATAGCCGAGCCAACCACCGTGCGAGCACAGCCGGCCGGTATGCCTTCGGGCCGCCCGGCAGCAGCGCCGGTAGCGGGAAGCGGCTATCAACCCGCCAAAGCCCTGCCAACCAGCTACAGCGGCGAGGCAGTTAACGTAAGCAACCTGGCCAACACCTATTCCAACCTCAGCAATGGCCAAAAAGGCTTGGCCAATACCGAGGACGAAGCACTTCGGGCGGAAAAGCGCCGCAAGCAGCTTAAATATGTTAACCGCTTTGTTAAAGCCGCCCAGGCGGAGATGGAAAAATTCGGCATCCCCGCCAGCATCACCCTGGCCCAGGGCCTTCTGGAAAGTAATGTAGGAGAGAGTAAACTGGCGACAAACAATAAAAACCACTTTGGCATCAAGTGCTTTTCCCGCAACTGTAAAAAGGGCCATTGCAGCAATTTCACGGATGACAGCCACAAGGATTTCTTCCGAATCTACAAGAGTAGCTGGGACAGCTATCGCGCCCATAGCCTGCTGCTGAACGGATCGGCCCGCTACCAGCCTTTATTTCAGCTTGACAGAAAAGATTACCGGGGCTGGGCCCATGGATTGAAAAAAGCCGGCTATGCAACCGACAAGCAATACGGAGAGAAGCTGATCAACCTCATCGATGACCTCGATTTACACCAATATGATCAGTGAAAGCTATTTTTAATTCAACCGAACCAACCACCCGATAAGGATCAAGCCGGCCACTGCGGCAATGATCCAGAAGCGCGGAATACTTGCCGATGGGGGGGGCGCTTCCGGCGTACCGTAGGCCAAATAACCAGCCCAAAAATGAGGGTGCCCCATTTCGGGCCGGTTGGCCAGGCGGGACATGTACTCACGCCGTGCCTCCATTAAGCTACCTGATGTACTGCCCATAGCTATCCGGCGGTTCAGGAACAGCTCTAACAATTCGGTAGAAGGCTGCCCCGTAGTGGCCCATCGATGGAGCAACAATGACTGGCAGCCGCTGTACTCCAGAGCTTCCGCCAGTGGTTGCCAGGCCGAATGGCTCATTGATTGAGGCAAAACCGAAGGCAGAATATACAATGCTGCCGGCTTTTTAATTCTGTAGGCTTCCTTCAGGTAAAGGCGGTTATCGGAAAGGCTGTCTGCTGTATCGGAGAAATACACAAATGTATCTCCGGACGAGGATCCTGCCCGGACTGGCAGCGCCAGCAACACCACTTCTGCCGGAGGCAGTTCTCTGAAAATAGCCTCTCTCGCCATAGCCCCTTCCCACACCTGTCCTCCCTTTTCCGTGGCCCACTTTTGGGCAAGGGCGAGAAAGAAAGCCAAAGGTGAGCTGTCATTGCTATTCAGGGTATAAGCCCCCTTCATAGCCACCTGATTGTTTTGTTCCGTCCATACGAAGGCCTCAAAAGGGGATTCATAAGCCCCGGCAGCGCCCTGTTCCAGCGCATCCCTCAGTGCCGTGGCGGAAGAATGGTAAACCAGGTTATAGCTCAGCCCCAGGTAGGGAAGGCTGGCAAAATTCCCGCCCGCCGGAGCGGCTGGCGCCAAAGCCTCAAATGGCAGCCACTGCAACCTGCCGTGCGGCAACAAAAAAAGTTGCTCGCCAGCCGGGGCCGGTTTGCCCGGCAGCAGTTTGTGGTACAATTGCACCGCCAGAGCAGTCGTTTTTTGATAGGCCTCGTCAGAAGAACCCTCCAGGTTCTCTTCCGGCCCATTGTGGATCACCTGAAGAAATGTGTGAAGCCCGGTGCGGAAAGTTTCATCCATCGGCCGTCGAAACAGCTGAAAACCATCCGTGGTAAAGTAAAATATGTAGAGGTTTTCTTCATCGATGTAATAGGAATATAAACTCGCTGATTGCTGTTGCAACAGGGCCACTAATGCCTGTGGACTCACCGGCTCACCGCCAAATTTCAACCGATAATAACGAGGGGCCTGCTGCTCCAGTTCAGCCAGGGCCTCCCGGTATGCCCCCTCCTGCTTTTCCATTTCATTCTGGATAGAATCCGTTACTTCTGCCTGGAAACGGCTGTTTTTCAGAGTCCGGAACAGGCGTTGCACCGCCAATTTGTGCGTTGCTTCCTTATTCAGTAACTTCTTGGGCGCCTGGGCAAAACTGGCAGGCGGAAGCAGCAGCAAGGGTAGCCGGGCGCCCCATTGTTTACTGCGTTCGGAAAAGTAAAAAGCCTCCTCCAGATAGCTTTTTTCCTGATTTTGCTGGTAAAGGCCATAGCAAGTTTTGATGGCATGGTTGTAGAGCTGTGTTTGGGCGCCCAACAAAAAGGTGAGTTGCTCTGAAGGCAAAGGAGAACGGATGAGCCTCACAAGTATCTTGTCGCAGGCCTGGAAAGCATTTAATGCTGCTTCCAGGTTGTACAGCGTATTCCGGTCCTGCCAGGCCAGGGTACAGTGCGTAACGCCCATAGCGAGCAGGGCTTTAAAGTAGAAAAACAAAGCCCCGGCATGCCGGCTTTGTTCCCATTCAACCGCCAGTTGCTTATAATTTTGAATGGCCTGTTCGTACGCTCCCTCCCGTCGGCTGGCCTCCGCCAGGCTAAAATTGGCTTCCTGCAACAACCAAAAAGGAGTATTGGCATGATTGAGCACGGCGGTGAGCTGCTGGACCCCCTCCTCTATCTGGCTGTTTTCGATGAGCAGGCTGCCCAGTTGTGTGCGGGCGTTGAGCATAGCCGAGGGGTTTTGCTCGCCTTTGGACCATTCCAGAAAGGTACTTGCCGCGTCGATAGCTGCCGACAGGCTGCCCGATAACCGCAACGCCTCTACCCACTGCTGATAGTTAGGGCCCGAGGCGCCTCTTTTCGAATCCAGGGCATGCCGGAAATTGATGGCGGCTTCTTCGTATTCCCCCATCTCCATCTGGATGGCGCCCAACGTTTGATAATAGCGATGAAAATACTCCGGATTTTGGCCAGGGCCAAAGGCCAACGCGCGAACAGCCCGTTTGGCAAAATTCCCGGCGGCGTTCAGCTTACCATCGTTGAAATACTGCAAAGCCAGTTCGTAAAACGCTTCCGCAGCCTGCTCTCCGTTGGCATCCGGGTTGTTCCGGTAGAGGAGGGCGGCTTCCCGGTATTGCCGCTCGGCCAGCTCCACCTCGCCAAGCAAGCGGTTGATGTAGGCCATGGAGGACAGCGCCGATGCTGCATTCGGATGATTTTCCCCCAGCCGGTTCCTGCCAATCTCATAAGCGGTTTGATAGTGGACAAGCGCTTGGGGGTAGTTTTCACGAGCCAATTCCAGGCTGCCCAGGTTGGTGTAAGAAATGGCGAGATCTGGGTGTTCCTCCCCCTGTAAGTCCTTGCGCAGGCGCATTGCCCGTGCATAATAATCGGCGGCCAGGCTGTAGTCTCCGGCGGCAGCCCCGGCCCTGGCTATCCAGTCATAAGATACAGCGATTAGGACGTGGCGGCTACCGTAAATACTCTCCCGGATCATCAGCCCCATTTTGTGTACCTCCATCGCTTTGGCGTGGCGCCCGGCGCGGCTGTACACTTCAGCGAGACGGTGAGCGGCTTTGGCTGCCTCATCGTTGTCGCGGCCCAGGCGCTGAATGCTTTGCCAGAGCGCCTTTTTAGCGGTGCGCTTGGCTTCATCCATTTTACCGATACTCAGATATGCATTGGTAACCTGATTGAGGCAGGAGAAATAATATTCCCATTGTTCAGCCGCTTCGTAAAGAAAAGCTGCCGTCTCCAACTGCACGATGGCCCCTTCGATATCGCCGTTCAGCAATTGAGAGGCTGCCCGGTTCTGGTACTGCGCCGCAACCGGAGGCACGGAAGGCTGACACCAAAGGGCCGCGCTTCCGGAAAGAAGAAGTGCAAAAGTAAAGTATAATATCCTCATAGTAGTGCTTGCTGGTTTCAGTTCATGGGACTGAAATAAGCATAGGAAGTAGGAAGTAACCCGCTTAAAGTTACACAATTTATACGTTGCTCAAGCACTTTTTATAAGATCAGCCTCCACTCACCGGAGGAATGATGACAACTTCATCGCCGGGTTGGATCGCCTGCTCATCTTCCGCATATTCTGTATTGAGCGCAATAGCAAAGGAAGCCAGTTTTGTAAAAGCCGGATAAGACTGGCATAAATAAGCCTTTAGCTGCCCAACTGTGGGTTGGCCCGGCATTTGTACCGAGAGATTCGTAGCGCCAAGAATTTCCTTAGCTATGCCAAATGCGAGTATTTTTATATCCATATCGTAACTACAGGCTTGATTTTTCATAGCATCAACAGCTGGAAATACGGAAAAGTTATCGGTAAGAGGGACTGCTTTAACAAAATCTTAACAAAATTTTAACACCTCTTTATTCTTTGCCCCGTCTCAAACAACAAACCGATATTTATTCGGTTAGCTGGACGGGGGGAAGCAATATAATTTCCCAACAGCGCCAGCGTTTGCCGTTCGGCTTCCTTCTTTTTTCAGGCGCCAAAATTTTTTATGCGCCCCGGATGGTAACAATGTTTCACGGGATTCGTATAAATGGGTAGTACATTTAAAAATCATTGACTTTTTTGGTAAAAGAGTATAGCTTTGCCCCAGATTTTTAACATGTACAACACACAGCTGATTTTTAATCAGTTAGAGAAAAAGAGAGAATTCAACTGCCCTAGTAGTACTGCATTACCCTAATGGTAAGGCTTCGGCCCTGCTGATTTTAGTGAAATGCAAAATTAATTATGCGATGAAAATCCCATGGACAATTGTTGCCCTGCTGGCAGCCAGCTGCCTGTTTGCAACAAGCAAAAAAACGGCGTTTCCCCTCGGCGCCCACGCTAGCCCGGACTATTCCTGGCCGGCGAAAATGGACGGGGATATCAAAGATCGTCTGGCACAGCTCAGGATTCCTTTCGAAGCCAGATATGACAATCAGATAAGAGATATTATTAAGGATTACGTTACCAACGGCCTTCATGATACTGAAAGTATGTTGGGGCGCACCTCTTTCTACTTCCCGATCTTTGAGCACTACCTTAGCCTTTATGGATTACCTAAGGAGCTTAAGTACCTCCCGATCGTAGAGACTTCACTTGACCCGGTAGCCCGCTCTGCCGCCGGCGCTGCCGGCCTGTGGCAATTTATTCCGGCTACGGGGCGCGAGTATCGCCTGCGCATGAACGAGTACGTCGATGAACGGTACGACCCCTATCGTTCTACGGAAGCCGCCGTGAAGATGCTCTCTGATCTGCACAAGCAATTCAACGACTGGAGCCTGGTGCTGGCCGCTTACAACTGCGGCCCGGGCAGAGTCAGAAGCGCCATACGGGCAGCCGGTTGTTATGATTTCTGGGAGCTGCGCGCCTATTTGCCGCAGGAAACGCAGGATTATGTTCCGCGATTCATAGCGGCAGCCTACGTGGCTAATTTTTATAACCACCACGGCCTGCAACCCCGCTTCCCGATGAATAACGCGGAGCAGGGCAGGGCCGTAAAGGTTTACGAAAGTATGACCTTTGGTGATATTGCGTATGTGACCGGCGTAGATGAGCGGACGATCCGCAAATTCAATCCGGCCTACAAGAAAAGCGTCATCCCCAAAAGCCAGCGGGGTAACTTCCTGCTGCTGCCTGCCCACGCTATGAACAAATTACGCGAGCATCTGCTGGCGTTAAAGGCGGGAGAATACATTGACCCGGTTTTGCTTTACCCTAATTTCATCAAGACTACCTACGTAGTAAAACCCGGAGAAGACCTGTATGGCCTTGCCCGGAAATTTCACTGCACCGCTGATGAGATCATGCGCTGGAATGCCCTGTCAACGCCTGAAATATTTGTCAATCAGGAACTTTTAATGTTTTTACCGGGGCAGGACTATGCTGCCAAGCCGTAACCCACACTGAATCCTCTTGGGTGCTATCCTGAATTATAAGGCCTCTGATTCAGGATAGCACCTTCTTTTTTATTTAGACAAATATTTATTTTAATAATAAATTCTTCAGCATCCCATCCTTTTGTGTTAAAATGCAACATTTTACGCATCTGTATTATTAGTAGATGTCTCTCGCCTCTTTCCTCCATCTCAAAAAATACCCTAAAAAGGTTAACAAAACGCCCCACGGCTCGTAAAACAGCTTTAGTAAAGGAGCGCCCCCTAATTCCCAAACTAAGAGTGTGTTCAAATTTCGTTTTTGGAGATAAAATCAGTCATTTTTTTGCTTAGGCGAGGCACGAAAACCGCTTTTCTGAAAAAGCGGGAGAGTTTAGCCATAGCTAAATAGCCTGCCCCGCAGCATTGCGGGGAGGATTTGAGGAACGAAGCATAAGCGAAAAAGTGGTGATTTTAGCCCGAAGTATGAAATTTGAACACACTCTAAACCTCAGCTAAATACACTACTATGAGAGCCCTGGCCTTGACCCTGACCCTTATTCTCTCCCCTATTGTGGCGACGTATGCGAATCCAGGCGAGTTACGAATGCAAAGCGAAGCTTCCTGGCCAGAGCAAATATCTTACGATATCCCGGTGCGTTTGTTGCAAATGCCGGCCCCTTTCGCCATAGAATTCAACCCGGAAGTCGGGCGCCAGATTACGGACTATCTTCGCCAGGGGCGGCGGGAAACGGAAAAGATGCTGGCCCGCACCGCCCTTTACTTTCCCATTTTTGAGTATTACCTGCACAAATACCAGTTGCCCGACGAACTGAAGTACGTTCCATTGCTGGAGTCCCGGCTCCGGCCCACCGCCGAATCAGCCGCCGGCGCGGTTGGCCTTTGGCAATTCATGCCAGCCACTGCCGATCACTATCGCCTTCGCATCGATGCGTACGTCGATGAACGGATGAACCCCTACCTGGCTACCGAAGCAGCGGTGAGCATGCTCTCCGGCCTGTACGAAGAGCTGGGTGACTGGTCGCTGGTGCTGGCTGCTTACAACTGCGGGCCGGGCCGGGTAAGATCGGCCGTACGCCGCACCGGCTGTCATAATTTCTGGGATATACAACACCTGCTGCCCCGTCAAACCCAACGCTACCTGCCGGCGCTGATCGCCACCATTTATGTGGCCCGCAACTATGGCAGGCATGGCTTAGAGCCAAACTCCAAAAAACCAATTTTCCAACCTTTCCAGGTTTTCAAGGTGCAGCACAGCCTCGACCTCAATGACATTGCCCGCCATTGTAAGGTCTCCCGGCAGTTGCTCTCCCGGCTCAACCCAGGCTTTCTCCAGGATTTCATCCCCAACTCCGCCCGGGGCCTTTACCTGATTCTTCCTCAGGAAGCACTGGCCAATTTCCAGCAGTACATCATCAAAGAGAGCCGGAAGTCCACGGAAAGTTACGCCATTGCGGTGCTGGCTTCCCATCAGCCTCCACCCGTTTCCAACGGCTTGACCGCCAAAATACCGAAAACGGATATTTGAACCACCTGCTCTGCGGAAGCTACCGGCTGCTCCCCGGCCTTTTCCCTGGCAGCGCGTGCTTTACAGCCACCATTCGCACCTTTCTTTTCTGCTCCAGCGGATCAAAAAGCAGAAAAAGTCCCCGATCCGGACAGGGATTACCGGAAACTATGCCTAATATTGGGGCGTCCCATCGGCCTATATCTGATGGGCTAAAAGCCGGAAAAATCCTGAACTATGGAAACCCTACTCGCCTACATTACCTGGGATGCATCCCCCGAGATCGTTAAGATCGGCCCGCTGACGCTGCGTTGGTACGGCCTGCTCTTTGCTCTGGGCTTCCTCCTGGGCCTGTACATCGTCCGCGCCATGTTCCGGGCGGAAAAAGAACCCGAAGAATGGCTGGACCAGATTTTCATCTATATGGTAGTAGGCGCCGTCGTGGGCGCCCGCCTCGGCCATGTATTCTTCTACGATTGGGAATACTATTCCCAACACCTCTCTGAGATTCCCGCTGTATGGAAGGGGGGATTAGCCAGCCACGGAGGCGCCATCGGCATCATCATCGCCTTGTGGATATTCTCGGCCCGCACCGCCAAACGCTCGGTGCTCTGGATCCTGGACCGGGTGGTGGTGCCTACCGCCCTGGCCGGCTGCTTCATCCGCCTGGGCAACCTCATGAATTCGGAGATCGTAGGCACGCCTTCCGACGCCCCCTGGGCCTTCCTGTTCGTCCGGGCTTACCCTCCTGAACTGGCCGACGCCCCCCGCCACCCGGTGCAATTGTACGAATCTATTAGTTACCTGCTCACTTTTTTCCTCCTGTACTGGGCCTACTGGAAGACTGCCGCCAAGGAAAAGCTGGGGCGCATGTTTGGGCTGTTCCTGGTGCTGGTCCTGGGCGTCATCCGCTTTGGGTTGGAGTACTTTAAGACCAGCCAGGGCGGCTTCGAAACGGAATTTGGCGATGCGCTCAGCACCGGGCAATTGCTGAGTATCCCCTTCTTTCTGGTGGGGCTGTATTTTATTTTCCGGCCGGTGAAGGGAAAGGGAAACCCCAAAACCGCAGGGGCAGGAAAAGGAAGAAAAGCCTGACGGCCTACGGCTCGGTATCCTGGTTATCTATTCTCAAATTCAGAAGGACGAGCTCCTTCTGAGTCTTGTTTATCCATTCCTTTATGGCGGGCCGGTTACACCCTTACTGGCTTCCGTTCTAGTGTAGGACAGAAGTCGGAAGTCGGACACGAGCGAAGCGACTGACGCCTGCCTACCCGCCAGGCAAGCCTTAGCGGCCTGGCAGGCGGGGAGTAAAGCGGAAGTCGGAATGCCACCAAGCCTTCCGCAACTTCCTGGCCATCAAGAGTGTCCAATGCTAGTGCCTCGCGCATTAAGTAATGGGGTAAATAAAATGAGGCTATTTTGTCGCCAGACAAGGCGTGAGGAGCGAGCATAGCGGGACTATTTGAGCGACGAACAACGCTGTATGGCGGCAAAAGAGTCCATTTTATATCCTGTTATTTAGTGCGCGAGGCACTAGACTGGTAGCCCCCTTACTCCTCCATACCCTTCAACAACGCCACATCCAGCCGCCACAGCTCATACGTGTCGATCAGATACCACAGCTTCTGATGGTAGGTCTTACTCGTGGCGTAGCCCGCCATTTTCAGGCCGGCGGCGCAGGCGGCATAGTAGGGTACGGTAGTCTGCCCCTTGAAAAAATCACCGGGGGCGATGCCGGAGGCGCGTTGGAAAGTACGGGCCGCCTCGGTAATGTCGTGATCACTGCCAACGGGGAAGGTTGGCCAAATCCAGCTATAGCAGCCCGTTTGGCCCGGGGTACAGGGGCGGGTGAGCAATTGCGTGTGGCGGGCATAGCTGTCGGGAATAGAACGGTAGGACTCGAAGCGGTCGTAGGAATGGTCATCGTGGAAATTGAAGACGCCGACAGCGGGATCGACAAAGCTAAAATCCTCATCGCGCAGGTCGTTATAGCGTTTGTCTTTCACCTTTTGCCGGGCGTGGGCGCTCAGCCGGGCCTTGATGCCAAAGTGATTGTTGGTCTTGACGGCAAGGCGGGACCGGCCGGCGCTGGATTCCAGCAGGGCCTGCGCCAGTTTGATGCTCGCCGGCACCTTGTGGCGGTACATCTCCCACAGGGCCGCTTCTTTATTGGCTTCAATATAATCGATAAACTGCCGGGCGGCGCGTTTCCTGCCTTTGGAAAAGCCCGCTTTTTCCATCTTGGCAAGAATGGCCTCCCCATCCCAGGTGGAGCGCAGTCCGATCCTTTCCGGCGCCGATTCTTCCTGCTTGCTGAAGACATCAGGTGACTCGTCGAGCTCATAAAACCGCCGCACCGCCTCCGCTGAAATCCCCCCTACTGCTTCCATGCCTTTTTGGTAGGTATCGGTCAACTCATAGATGATGGGCAGTTGCTGTCCTATTTCCTCCCATTTATTCTGATACAGGTACAGCCCCACCAATACCATGGCCAGTACGAACAGGCCGGTGAAGAAGCCGCGCGCCAGCTGAGAAGTACCTTCGGCAGTGGAGTGAAATAGTCCCATCGCTGTTCCTTAGATTTTCCAGATTTTCAAAATCTGGAAAATCTTAAAGTAAAGTTGTTAAAGATAAGATGCGCAAAAGAATTACCAAATTAAAAAAAATAACATTTGTATCGTTAAGGCCGGCCTTCTGATTACAATATAAGGCTAAAAAGTATTACATTTACCCACCCTAAATCATAATCTCCTATTAGCCTGACCCTTTTACTTGGAATCTGTTTGAGATATGTCACCCGCCGACAGGCTAAAAACATAGCTCAAGCGTTCCTGATACTCCCTCAGTTGGTATTTATTTTCAAGACGGCTTACTGTTTTACAATTAAAACAAGCCAATTCCCCTTTGTATGAAGAGCGTTAGGTTGCTACCTCTTTTATGGCTACCCCTCTGTTGCCTGCCTATCGGTATGCCAGGCCAGTCTGTGCTAATCCTGGAAGAATGTGG
Organism: Lewinellaceae bacterium; assembly: GCA_020636095.1. GTDB lineage: Bacteria > Bacteroidota > Bacteroidia > Chitinophagales > Saprospiraceae > JACJXW01. The sequence goes on along the minus strand of JACJYN010000003.1, from coordinate 714,246 downwards.
CGTCTCCTACATCGATCCGCAGGATGAGCTTGGCCATACTCAACCTTCGCAGGATACGCTCTTGTACACTACTTACTTTAATGAAGATACCTTATTGCGTTCCTATTATATAGACATCAATGCCTTCGGCGGGCAACAGGTGGACCGCTCCCGCGTTTTTGCCCTGATGCCCGATGGCAGCCGCAAGGAATTGGGTCGTATTTCCTTTGGCAACTGCGTCGATTGTGTGGATGGTTTTGCCCTGGCCGACAACGACTCGCTGCTGGTGCAGGGCGTCAGCGATGTGAATACCATGAATCTGTGGTTGCAATCGCAGGGCCAGCCCCCCTATGCCCTGCCCGCCAACCTGCAAACGCTCAACGGCGTGGGCCGGTTGAGCGGCCAATTGCCCTTCTGCGCAGAAGGCATGCAGGTGGAATTCGTGGTTTTCAGCAACCCCAACAGCACCTCCACCGAGTTTTCCACCCATATTCATTGTCCGGAAGCGGTGCGCTCCTGCGTGATCCGCAAAGAAGTTGCAGTCGATTGCCAGCAGGACAGCATCTCGCTTCAGGCGATATTGCCTGAGGGCTGCTTTTCCGGCCCGGTACAGGTGGAGTGGTCCAACTCCAACGGATGGAGCACCAACACGACGACGGCTCAACTGGCACTGTCTGGCAACGAAGGCATGTATTACCTACGCGTTGAAGACGACTGCTGCCTGTATGTCGACTCCATACTGGTGGAAAACCCGGATTTTGCCCAGGCCGGCGCCGATCAGCTGATCTGTCAGGGCGCCGTCGCCAACCTTCAGGGGGGCGGCGGCGCCAGCCACTTCTGGGAAAGCCCCAATGGCAATACTACCGATGGCGCCCTGCTCAGCATCCCGGACGCACAGGCCGCCGATAGCGGCCCTTATATCCTCCATGCTTTCAATGAGGAAGGATGTGAGGATACCGACACCCTGTTGCTTACGGTTAATGTGCCGCCTGTTCCACAAATCCTTTTCACAGAGGTATGCCTGGGTGACACCCTGCTCCTGTCGCTCTCCAATGACAGCCTCTTTAACCAGGTTACCTGGTCAGGCGCCGGAGGAAACAACATACCAAATGGTATGCTCTACAACTTTCAACCCGACGATATCGGCATTTACACATTCACGGCGGCCGACTCGCTAGGCTGCCAGATAATAGAAACCTTTGACGTTTTTGGATTTACGCCTTCAGATATCGAATCGGTGATCGAAGAGAGCTGCGACAGCACCCGTATCTATCTTTTTCCCGATACCTACCAGTACGTATGGGAAACCAATCAAACGGGGCCCACCTTCGCCACTGCTTCGGGCGGTTCTTTTCGGGTATCCATCACCGACGGACAGGGTTGTCTCATAGCGCGGGCTTATGACCTGCCCACCCCCGATGGGCCGGATGTTGAGATAGAGGTGGAACAACCGGTTTGCCCCAATGATTACGGAGTCATCCGCTTCATTCCGTCCATCCCGGATCAACCCCTCATTTATTCTATTGACGGCGGAGACACGTACGCTCTGTCTCCCAGGTTTGGGAAATTAATGCCAGGAATCTACCCGCTGGCCATTCAGGATGGGCTGGGCTGCATCCGCGAGCAAACCGTAACCCTCCTCTCTCCGGACACCCTGGCCGTAAACCTCGACATAGCCTATCTGGAAGTACGCCCCAATACGCCGGTGAGCCTGTCCGCACAGGTGATCGGCGATGTGCTGCAATACCAATGGTTGCCCCGGGAGATCGATACAGAGGGGCCGGTTACCAGCTTCCTGGCCCGGCAGGATATGGATGTGCGCATCATCGTGGAGGATGCCCGTGGCTGCAAAGCTTCCGATGGCTTTCAATTGACGATTGTACTTGGAGACATCTACGCCCCCAATGCCTTTTCTCCGGATGAAGATGGCCGCAACGACCGTTTTACTTTTTACAGTGACAACGGTTCCGGCGAGATAATCGAAAGCCTGCGGGTCTACGACCGCTGGGGAGCGCTGATCTACAAGGGTGAGGAACTATACCTCAACGATGAATCTACCGGCTGGGACGGTTATTTCGGCGAAAAACGCATGAACCCGGGGGTGTATACCTATCATGGAATCGTGCGGTTCGGGAACGGCGCAAGAAAATCATTCAAAGGCGATGTATCGCTGGTTCGATAAAAGACACAAGTATGACGAGAACGATATTTCTGGCTTTTCTTCTGGTTCTTGCATCTATAAACACCCAGGCTCAGGCTTTTGAGATGGGGGTCGAGGCAGTAACGGGCCCGGCACATACCAATTTCAAGGGCAGCCTGGCGGAGATCGCCGGTTTTTCGGAAATAGAGATCACCGAGGGCGTTGTAGATTCTGCGCTGAACGACGCCGGCATCGATGCGCCACGCTGGCTGAAAGCGCTTTTTCCCGGCATACGGATTGAAGTGACGGGCGAGATCAATAAGAAGCTTACCCGAAATGTCAGGAGCACCCGTTTCTTTGTGCGCTACCGCTTTTTGGGTGGCAGCTTCACGGTTTCCGACCCCCGGCTCACGGAAAAACCCGAAGCCAGGAAACTTAAAAACCAGATCAAGTCGGTTCGCCTTTCCCTCGCCGGGAAAGCCGAAGAACTGGCGGAACACCTGGCGCTGCTGGCACTGGAAGACGCCACCAAAACGGCTCCTTTCTTTGCGAACCGCTACGACCTGGAGGCCTACCTGCACCTCAAACGGCTCTTCATGCCGGACAGGGTGCTGCTGGAGTGGGGCAAAAACCGCAATGCTTCCCTCGATTTCGAAGTAACCCCTGGCATCCGGTTCACCGCCGACCCCTCTCCGGTGGTCGACCTGGGCAGCGTATTGCTGATCAGCGAAAAGCTGGACAGCCTGATGGAGGGCGGCATTCTGCGGCCGGTGGAAAATACAACCGACCAGATCGCAGAGGCCATACAGAATGTAGTTTTTGGAAAATTTAAGGACCCCAGGACGGTGCCCGCCATGGGGGGCTTTGTAAGAGCGGAGTTGCTCGCCAACTTTGGAGCTGGATTTTCCGCCATCCTGGGCGGCGACCTCAGCTTCAGCCGGCATACTTCGATCAACGGCACCCGGCCGATGTATTCCACCTATGCCTTCGCCGGGCTAAGATGGGGAATAGGCGTCGGAAAACGAAAATAATTCAATCAAACAAATGCGTGCACCGGCACGGTTATGGAAAACTAAAAAGAAGGGACCATGAATGGAAAATTTTACTCCTTGTTGCTTTTTACAGCCTTTTTACTAGCCCAATCGGCAACCGCCCAAACAGCAGAAGATTACAGAAAAAAAACAGGGGCCACCTACCTGATCACCCTGGATGACGCCCGCCTGGACATCGGTTTGAAAACCATGTCGGTGTTCGCCCTGGATGACAAGGCGCCGCTGTCGGCCAACCCCCATTACCGGGCCATGTGGAATCTCATCAAACTAGGCGCCTCCCTGGAATCCCTCCTACAGGGAGTGGACGAACCGGTCAATGACCTGAATATGGACCGGCAATTTGGGCAAAACGGATACAATAAAACGGTGCTTGCCTTTTTTCTGTCCTATGGATTCGGAGAATCCTCCGATGTGGAAATGCAACGGCAGTTCTTTGAGCTAGCGGTCAGCCCTGGCTATTTCAAACAGGGACGGAAAGGTATGAACCTCCACCTCGACTACCGTTTCAACCTGGCCAATACGCGGTACGGCGCGGGGGCCAACAGCATTGCCCGTGCCTTTGACTACGAAATATTCGTCGGCGCCCGGGCGGGCTTCGACGGGAGTTTCCAGCGCTCGGAAGGGGAAGCCGGCTTTTTCGCCCACCTCAATGAAGAGATCAAACGCATCGCTGAGGAGAATGAATTTACCGTTGCTCAATTGCTTTCCCTGGAAAGGCTGGCGGAAGACAGCAAGGTGCTGCTGCCGGAAGATGTGGGCGGCCGCTCCTTCCACCTGGGGCCCATTGCCGGCGCTCGCCTTTCCAAAAGGCTTTTTACCAATGGGCAGGTTTTTCTAAGCGGCCAGTTCTTTTACGATGTGATGGATTTGGTGAACACCACCAAAGATGTGGAGAATATGCGCAGCCAGCATCATGCTTCTATCAGCCTGGGCCTTAGCCTGGCCATAGGGGGCGAAGGAAAGGGCGTAGTGAGCTTTTATTAGCGCTGTTGGCAACCCCGAATTGAGGTTAGGACAGGCGCTTCGCCCTGGCTGAAAGAAGAGTTAGCTCTTCTTCGGCCCGCGGCTTCCGCCTCTTTTACCTCCTTTTCTTCCCCCCCGGCTATCGCCACCGCCGCTCCGGCCTCTTCCTTTTCCGCCGCCGCCGCCGCTCCGTCCGCGGCCACCACGGCCACCGCCGGAGTTGGAATATTCAACATTCGCCAGGTCGGGAGGCAGTGGGAGGCGTTGTACTCTGCGTTCGATCAGTTCTTCGATACGCGTGAACCGGCCGCGGTCTTTCCGGCTGATGAAGGTGAAGGCCATGCCGGCGGCATCGGCGCGGCCGGTACGCCCAATGCGGTGTACATAATCTTCTGCATCTCCGGGCACGTCAAAATTGATGACCGCGTCGATGCCTTTGATGTCAATACCACGGGAAAGAACATCGGTGGCTACGATGATGGGCGTGGCGCCGCTTTTAAAAGCGTGCAACTGCGCTACCCGCTCGTCCTGGGTGAGGTCAGAATGGATGGCGCCCACGTCCATGCCCCGCTTGTTGAGGCTGGCGGCAAGTTCCCGCACGTTCTTCTTGGTGCCGGCAAAAATCAGCACCCGCTCCAGGCGTTTATTGGTTTCCAGGATTCTTTCCGTCAGCGCGATCTTACCGAAATTTTCCACTTCGTAGGCCAACTGCAGGATATTCTCCGCCGGCTTCGAAATAGCGATATTGATCTCCACCGGATCGCGCAGCAATTCCTTGGCAAACTTCCTGATCTGCCCGGGCATGGTAGCCGAGAAGAGCAGCGTCTGCCGTTCTCTGGGCAGCCGGTTGACAATATCCATGATAGCGGGAGCAAAGCCCATATCCAGCATGCGGTCGGCCTCGTCGAGGATGAGGTGGCGGACCGTGTCCAGCTTGGCGTAACCAAAATCGAGGTGAGCGCTGAATCGCCCCGGGGTGCACACGATGATCGCCGCGCCGCGTTTGAGGGCTCGCTTTTCCTGTTCCATTGCCTGTCCGTCCCGTCCGCCATAAATGGCGATGGAACTCACCGGAGTGAAATAGGAAAGCGCTTCCAGTTGCTGGTCGACCTGCATGGCCAGTTCGCGGGTCGGTTCGATAATGATGGTGTCAACCCCTTTTTCATTGGGGTCTTTGGTTAGCCTGTTAAGTATTGGCAAGAGGAAAGCTGCTGTTTTACCTGTGCCGGTCTGAGCGCAAGCCAGCACATCGCGCTCTTCCATAATTGGAGGGATGGCCAGCTCCTGTACCGGCGTAGCGGTTTCAAAACCCATCGCATCCAGTCCTTCAATTAATTCCGGTTCAAACCCAAATTCAGAAAATTTCAAAATATTTGTGTTTCTTTTTTTATCACTATATAGCGGCGCAAATATCCGGAAAAAAACTTGACAATCAATGGTTTGATAGGCTTAGGAAAGATAAAAAGACTAATTTAACAGCATTCCCCCTTTTTTAGTATGTGAAATCGTATCTATTTAGGTATTATGGTATTTCGGCATTATGGTTTTGTGGCCAGGCAGTTGCAGAGCCTCTGTGAGACTCCGGCCGCAATACCGGGACACCATACAACCGAAATACCTAAACAGTTACGTGAAATCAATTACCGCCAGCACGACAATATCCCATTGTTGGTAGAAAAAATCAGCAATCCTTTCGATATTAGTTGAATTGCCTTGTCATTCTTAAGATTATTTGCACTCACATAATCAAAACCTCATTTCATGAACGCACACGAAATAGACTATCAGATTTACGGCGAGGAGATGCAATTTGTCGAAATTGAACTGGACCCCTACGAAACGGTTATCGCCGAAGCGGGCAGTTTCATGATGATGGACGACGGCATCGAGCTGGCCACCATTTTCGGCGACGGCAGCCATAAGGAAGAAGATACCGGCCTATGGGGCAAGGTCTTTTCCGCCGGTAAGCGCTTGCTGACTGGGGAAAGCCTGTTTATGGCCGCCTTCACCCACGGGGGCTCTGGAAAAAAGCGAGTCTCCTTCGCTTCTCCATATCCGGGCCGCATCATCCCAGTCGACCTGGCTGAACTGGATGGCAAGATCATCTGCCAGAAAGATGCATTCCTATGCGCCGCCCAGGGGGTATCTGTGGGCATCGAGTTCTCTAAACGCCTGGGGCGCGGATTCTTCGGCGGGGAAGGGTTCATCATGCAGAAACTGGAAGGAGATGGGCTGGCTTTCCTGCATGCCGGCGGCAATATTGTAGAAAAGGAACTGGCCATTGGCGAAACTTTGAGGGTGGACACCGGCTGCCTCGTCGGCTTTACCCGGGATGTGGATTACGACATAGAAATGATCCGCGGCGTACGCAATATGCTGTTTGGCGGGGAAGGCCTCTTCTACGCCCGCCTGCAGGGCCCCGGCAGGGTGTGGGTTCAGTCACTGCCCTTCAGCCGCCTGGCCGACCGCGTGGTTTCCGCATCCCGCCAGTATGGTGGCAAGAACAAGGGCGAAGGCAGCGTGCTCGGCGGCCTGGGCGATTTGCTGGATGGGGACAATTGGTAGTAGGGCTGAGGTTTTGCGATGTGTGATTTGCGAACGGCGCCCGTCTATCCGGCCGGAACGGGTTCGTACAGGTAATGTTCGGAATTCGGTGTTCGCTATTCGCAAATCACTGAAAATCAAAAGACGTTTTTTAAAAGAGGGCTCCCGTCTAAGGTTGGACATAAAGCTACGGAGGCATGTACGTTGTACGAGCCAATGGCAGCCCCTGGGCGTGTACGGTGTACGAGGCTGTCCAACCTTAGACGAGTAGCCTTAAAAGACACTACCCGTCTAAAGTTGGACACGGTTAGAAGCAGGTAAGCCCAGGCAGCCTGCCGCGGTTGCGAACAGCGAATACCGAACCGCGAACTCGTCCAACACTGGAACGGTAGCCTTAAAAGACACAGAAGACTGAACTATCCCTTCGTACACTTCCGGTCTCGCCGGACTCACACACCGTACATCGTACACATCGTACATCGTACACCGTACACCGTACACCGTACACATCGTACACCGCACACCGTACACACCGTACACACCGCACACCGTACACCGCACACCGTACATCGTACACATCGCACACCGTACACCGCACACCGCACACAATAAGCCCCTACCGTACACTTCCCATCATAGTTCCGCCTTCAACCGAAACCCTACCCCGTGGATATTCTCGACCTTGAGGGTATCATCGGCGCGCAGGTATTTGCGCAAGCGGGAAATGAATACATCGAGGCTGCGGCCCAGAAAGTAATCGTCGTCGCCCCAAACCTGTTTCAGGATGTCCGAACGTTTAAGGACCTGATTGGGGTTTTCGGCGAACAGCTTGAGCAGGTCGGCCTCTTTTTGGGTGAGCTGCAGGCTTTTAGTATCATGAAAAAGAGAAAGATTCTCATGGTCGAGCTCAAACTGCCCCAAACGGAAACGGCCGGGAGACGAGGTAGGGTTGATCTTGCTGCGCCGCAGGAAGACTTCGACCTTGAGAATCAACTCCTCGATGCTGAAAGGCTTGGTGATGTAGTCATCGGCTCCCAGCCGAAGCCCATGCAGCCGGTCTTCTTTCAGCGATTTTGCCGTCAGAAAAAGGATGGGAATCTCTTTGTCGTACTGTCGAATCTCCCTGGCTACCGTAAACCCGTCTACTTCAGGCAGCATTACATCCAGGATACACAGGTCAAAATCCTGTTCATGAATTGTAGCCAGCGCCTTTTTCCCATCGGTACAATGCGTTATCTCATACCCTTGCAGCTCCAGATTGTCCCGGGTTACAAAGCTCAGGCTTTCGTCATCTTCAACGTATAGAATATGTGCTTTCATGCTTGATCTTTAAGTTGAAAAAACCTTTGAGGCTTTGAAAACCACAAAGGTTTAGAATGATAACCAACAGCCGGATCCGTGCAGAATCAGGCACGTACCGTAAGCTGCCGAAGGCGGATTTGGGCTCGCTGCCACAACCTGCGCCAATGTAGCCACGGGGACTGTTGAGTCTCCGGCATAACGAGATGCACACAGGTGCCCTTTCCCTCCTCGCTGTCCAGGCGGATGCGCCAACCGTGCGCATCGCAAATACTTTTGACGTAGTAAAGGCCCAACCCAAAACCTTTTACCTTATGAACGTTGCCAGTCGGTATCCGGTAAAACTTATTGAACACCTTATTGAGGTGTTCTTTGGAAATTCCGATCCCTTCATCGGCAATAGTGATCCAAACCTCCCCATTTCGCACCCTGGCGCGAAGCGTAAGCCGGGGAACATCCTTACAATACTTCAGTCCATTGTCCAGCAGGTTGTGTAAAATATTGGTCAGGTGCAGGCGGTCTGCCGTGATGCAGGCGCTACCAATATCAATCCGGCTTTTTAACATGCCTCCTTGTTTTTCGGCATTGACCGCCGTACTGTTCATAATGCTTTGCAACACCTCCTGTAACGGGATGCGTTCTCGTTTGAGTTCAAAATTGCCGCGTTCGATCTTAGCCAGTTGCAGCACCTTCTCTACCTGGTTATTGAGCCGTTGGTTTTGTTCTTTAATAATATTGGCATAACGAGATAAACGCTCATCTTCCCGGACCGCGGAATGTTTGAGAAACACGTCGGCTGCGATCTTGATCGTGGAGATCGGCGTTTTAAACTCGTGGGTCATATTGTTGATAAAATCCTTTTGCAGCTCCGAAAGGCGCTTCTGCCTCAGGATCACAAACATGGAATAGGCAAAGAACAGGATGACGACCAGCAGGATAAAAGAGAAAAATATCGACAATTGCATCTGGCCAAACAAATAGCTGGAGCGAGTAGGAAATTTCACGCTGAAATAATAGGTGAACTTGTCGTCTTTAGGCAGGTTGCCGAGTTCGAGGTCCTTTTGTGCCCCCGGGGAATAACTACAGTAGTTGCCATAGACCATCTCATTGGTCGTACAATCGTAGACGGCATATTCGAAATCCACGTAGAGGGCCAGGCGCTCAAACTCCTTTTGCAGAAAGTACTCCAGGCTGTTGGCGTCGATCTCACTTTCAATATTGACGACGTAGTAGTTGGAGGTCCTCCGGTTGACGATGTTTCGGGCCGGCAGTTCGCCGTTGTTCAACGCCACCAGGCTACAGGCTACTTCATACAGCGCCAGGTTGATTTTTTTGTCAAACTCCTCCTCATTGATATTCCAGGTACTGACCACCCAATAGGCCTGTACGCCGATGATGCCGACAATGGCAATCGCGCCCAGGATCATGACCCGTAAGATGGTGCTGTTTTTCATATACTACTTGGTCGTGATTACTAAATTATCGGTATATTTTGGGTTTGAAAAACCATTAACAGCTTATTAACAAGCTAATTAAACTTTAGACTTAGCCGGGAATGATTATTTTTGCATCCTATGCAAATGCTCAAAAACACCATAGGGGCCCTGCTGGCTACGGTTGCCCTGCTCTTTCTGCTGCCACTATCTTCTGCAACGCAGGATGGCGGCAACCCCTTTGAACTAAGCCCACGCCTGAGCATTCCTCCTTCCGATGGAATAGCGGACTCCGCCACCACCGCCGACACGGGCAACCCTTTCGACCTGGTTGCACCGGCTGAGCCGGCCGGGCGGCCAAAACCGGCCGCAACCCCTCCGCCGGCCAGCAGAAAAACAGCATCGGCGCCAGCTTCCGTTCAAAGCAGATACCGCACCTTCCTTCTCATTGCGAATATAAGCATCTTATTGTTGTTGACCGTACTCATCACGCTGCTTCGGAGCCAGGCAGGAAAAGCCTATCGGGCCTTTTTTAATGACAACCTGCTCAGCCAGCTCCAACGGGAACGCGAAGCCGGAGGTGGGCTGCCTTACTATTTCTTTTATGGCTTTTTTATGATCAATGCCGGCTTTTTCGCCTTCCTGCTCGCCCGCCATTACGGCCTGAGCTTTTCCCACAACTATTGGGCCGGCCTGCTGTACTGCATCGGAGGGGCCGCCGGCCTCTTTTTGGCCAAACATATATTACTAGGCTTCCTGGCTTTCGTATTTCCCATTGACAAGGAGGTCCACCTCTATAGCTTTACGATTATTGTCTTCAGCATAATGCTGGGTTTCTTTTTGGTCATCGTCAATTTACTCCTGTCTTATTCTCCTGAAGAGAGTACCCAATGGGTGCTCTACGGCGCTTATGCCTGTATTGGGGCTACCTACATTTTTCGGTCATTGAGGGGCTTGTTTATTGGCAACCGTTTTTTGCTTTTTCACAAGTTTCACTTTTTGTTGTATATTTGCACAGTCGAAATCGCGCCTGTTCTCGTGCTGGCAAAGCTCGTATTAAATTCGTAGCGAATGCAGCATAAAGGACAGGGGTTCAATAAGTAAAATCCTTGTTGAATGGCAGTAAATGGTAAAGTGAAACAAGAGGCTTATAAGCCAGTAAAAACTATTCTGGTGTCTCAGCCCAAACCAGAAAGATCTCCTTATTACGAGCTGGAAAAGAAATACGGCCTTCAGATCGATTGGCGCCCCTTCATCCATGTTGAAGAGGTCGAAGCCAAGGATTTCCGCAAGGCTCGTATCCGGCCGGATGAATTTACAGCGGTTATTTTTACAAGCAAGAACGCAGTTGACCATTTCTTCAGGATTTGTGAAGAACTGCGCATCAAGATGTCTCAGGACACCAAGTACTTCTGCTTGTCAGAGGCCATCGCCAACTACCTGCAAAAATTTATCGTTTACCGGAAGCGCAAAGTGTTCTTTGGTAAGCGAACCATCCAGGATTTGTCTACTGCCTTGAAGAAGCATAAGGCCAATGAGAAATTCCTGCTGCCCTGCTCTAACCTGGGGGCAAAGGCGGTTTCCCAATTCCTGGAAGAGAATGGCTACAACTGGAAAGACGCTATGATGTACAAAACCGTCAGCAGCGACTTGTCAGACCTGAGTGATGTGACTTACGATGTGCTGGTATTCTTTAGCCCCCTGGGGATTCAGTCCCTTTACGAAAATTTCCCTGACTTCAAGCAGAACGATACCCGAATCGCTGTTTTTGGCAACAGCACCAGCAACGCTGTCGAGGAAAGAGGGCTGACGATCAACATCCAAGCACCGGCGCCGGAAGCTCCTTCCATGACTATGGCGCTGGAACGGTACCTGCAACTTTCGAACAAAGAGTGAGTCTATGGCTTGAAAGTGAACAAGCCCCGGCCGCTCTACCGCGCCGGGGCTTGTTCGTTTTCAGCCTTCAACAAATCTTTTGTTCAAGTGTTTTTCCTGGGGATACTTAAAAAATCTGATTCGGATTTTTTAATCACGACAAGGTATGAATGATCGATTGATTCACATTTTGGAAGAGAATTTACAAGGCGGCGGCCTTCCTGGCCAGGAAGTGCAATACCAAATGGCGCATGTCATTCGCAGGCGCCACGAGGCGGCGCCTGCCAACGCTCGTAAGGCGGGAGTGCTGGCCCTCTTCTACCCCAAAGCTTCTGATTGGCATATCGTCCTGATCGAACGTAGTTCCAGCCATGCGGACGACCGCCACGGCGGGCAGATCAGCTTCCCGGGAGGCAAATTTGAAAAAGAGGACCACACCCTGGACAATACCGCCCTGCGCGAAGCAAAGGAGGAAGTCGGAATCGATCCAGACAGCGTAAAACTGATCGGTGAATTGACCGAGCTCTATATCCCGGTTAGTAATTTCCTGGTGAAGCCCTTCGTCGGCTATACCTACACTACGCCGCAATTCCGCCCCCAGCTCAGCGAAGTCCGTTCCATTCTGGAAGTCCCGGTAAAGCTATTGAATCAACCGGAGGCCCGCCAGGTTACCGACCTCCAACTGGCGGAGAACATCACGCTCCGCAAAGTGCCCTACTTCAAAGTATATGATAAAATAGTATGGGGCGCGACGGCGATGATGTTGAATGAGTTGCTGGAAGTGATGAAATGAGGCTACCTCAATGATCACTCTGCCAATATCCGGTAAATCATATAGCCCAGCCCCAGTAAAAGCAAGAGCACGATGAGCAGGGATGCGCCGTTATCGGCAAACTGTTCAAAGGCAGGAAGAAACTTTATGCCAAAGTAAATGGCCGCTCCGAAGAGGAGCAGGGAAAAAATGATCTGTCGAGCGTTCATGGCAATTTGAAGTGTCCAGGTTATTGGTTGATGGTTGCTTTATTCACCAGCAAAACTACTGCCTTTTGCTCAATTATTAAGTGGCCGGCATCACATATCTTGCCATCCCCCCTTCACTGAGAGCATGTTTGGAGGTGGTGCTTTGGAGGCCAACCTGCCTCGCCAGCGCTCGCAGGCAGGAATGGCTGATTGTGGGTTCTCAGGAGGCTCATTTTCTTGCCCATAGCAGCGCTACGGGCAAGAAAATAGCCGAAATGAGGTTCCAAAAGCGGGCATTTGCCCAGAAGGCCCTTTGGGGGCAGCCAAAATAGCCTGCCCCGATGCATATCGGGGACTGCCTCCAAACATGCTCTGAAGGGTTTCAGTTATTTTTACGGCAGTTGACGATCTGACCCGTAATAAACCTATTTTTGCAGTTTGTTCAACACTGGGCGGCCCTTATGGGTTAATAATGCTGTGATGGGAAAAACAACTATGACGAAAGATAATTCTAATGGCATCGGCAGCTACGAGCATGCCGTTGAGAGAGACTATATCGAGGTGATTGGAGCCCGGGTGCACAACCTCAAGGACATCGACCTGCGCATCCCCCGCAACAAGCTGGTGGTCATTACCGGCATTAGCGGCAGCGGCAAATCGTCCCTGGCGTTCGACACGATCTACGCCGAGGGCCAGCGGCGATATATGGAGACCTTCACGGCCTACGCCCGGCAGTTTATCGGCGAAATGGAACGGCCGGATGTAGAGCAGATCACCGGCCTGAGCCCGGTTATTTCTATCGAACAGAAGACCACCGGCCGCAACCCGCGGTCTACGGTGGGCACCATCACAGAGGTGTACGACTTTATGCGCCTGCTCTTCGCCCGTGTTGGCGAAGCTTATTCGTATGAGACCGGCAAGCGCATGGTGCGCTACACGGAGGAGCAGATGAAGGAAGCCATCACCGAGGAGTTTTCCGGTAAGAAAATCCTGCTGCTGGCGCCGCTGGTGCGGGGCCGGAAAGGGCACTACCGAGAGCTGTTCGAGCAAATTCGCAAACAAGGCTACGCCAAGGTGCGGGTCGACGGGGAAGTGCTGGACATCACGCCCGGCATGAAAGTCGACCGATACAAAGTGCACGACATCGAGGTCGTAGTTGACCGCATCAAAGTGTCTGACGACCGAGCCAACCGGCTTAACACTTCCCTGCAGGCCGCCCTCAAAATGGGCAACGGCCTGGTCTTCATCATGGACCATGATACCGCCGAAGCGCGCGGCTTCAGCAAGCATCTCATGGACCCCGATTCGGGCGTCTCCTACGAGGAGCCGTCGCCCAATTCCTTTTCCTTCAACTCTCCTTACGGCGCCTGCCCCAACTGCAACGGCCTCGGGCAGGTGAACCGGGTAGATTATGAAAAAGTCATCCCGGATGACAGTAAAAGCATCAACGAAGTGGGTATTGTCCCTCTGGGAGAAGTGCGGCAGAATATGACCTTCAAGCAACTGCGCGCCATTGCCAAGAAGCATAAATTCACCTTCTCCACCCCCATCAAAGAAATACCGGAACAAGCCCTGAATATCATCCTGCACGGCGGCGACGAGGCTTTCAAGGTCAAAGCGGACACCAGCAGTGATTTCTCCTATAACCTGGCCTACGACGGCTTGTTCAACATGCTGGGCCGGTGGTATGAGGATACTACCTCCGAAAAAATCCGCCGATGGGCCGAAGAGTTCATGACCATCGACACCTGCCCGGACTGCAATGGCTACCGCTTGAAAAAGGAGTCCCTGCACTTCAAAGTTCACGATAAGCACATTGGCGAGCTGGCGGGGATGGACCTCACTCAGCTGACCGACTGGATGCGTCATGTCGATAACTACCTAAACGATCGCCAGCAGCTCATTGCCCGCGATATCCTCAAGGAGATCCGTTTGCGGCTGGGCTTCCTGCTGCACGTCGGCCTCGACTACCTGAGCCTCAATCGCCCTGCCCGGACGCTTTCCGGCGGCGAGGCGCAGCGCATCCGCCTCGCCACCCAGATCGGCTCCCAACTGACCGGCATCACCTACATCCTGGATGAACCCAGTATCGGCCTGCACCAGCGCGACAACCTCAAGCTGATCGAAGCCTTGCGCGAGCTTTGTGACATTGGAAATACCGTCCTGGTGGTAGAGCACGACAAAGACATTATGCTGGCTTCCGACTATGTGATCGACCTGGGCCCCGGCGCCGGCAAGCACGGCGGCGAACTGGTCGGGGAGGGCACGCCCGCCGAGTTCATCAAAAGCAATACGCTTACCGCCGACTACCTCAACGCAAAGAAAAAAATAGAAGTACCGGAAAAGCGCCGCACCGGAACCGGACAATGCCTTGAGCTGAACGGCGCCACCGGCAACAACCTCAAGGAGATCAATGCCAAAATTCCGCTGGGTACTTTTTGCTGTGTGACCGGCGTTTCCGGCAGCGGCAAATCCACGCTGATCAACGAGACCCTCTACCCCATTTTGCGACAGCATTTCTACAAGAGCCTCAAAAGCCCCATGCCCTACCAGGAACTCAAGGGGTTGGAGCATGTGGATAAGGTAATTGAGATCGACCAGTCGGCCATCGGGCGCACGCCGCGTTCCAACCCGGCTACCTACACCGGCGTATTCACCGACATCCGCAAGATCTTTTCAGATTTGCCCGAAGCCAAGATCCGGGGGTACAAGCCCGGGCGTTTTTCCTTCAACGTCAAAGGCATACTGCTGCGAGACCTGCCAGGGCTCCGGCATGCGCGTGATCGAGATGAACTTCCTGCCCGATGTGCAGGTGGAATGTGAAACCTGCCTGGTACGCCGCTACAACCGCGAAACCCTGGAGATCATCTACAAAGGCAAATCCATCAGCGATGTGCTGGATATGACCGTGGAGGAAGCTGTCGAGTTTTTCCAGCCCATTCCCAACATCTTCCGCAAATTGAAAACGCTAAATGATGTATACTTGAGCTATATCACCTGGGTAAGCATAGGCCACCACCCTCTCGGGCGGCGAAGCCCAGCGCGTCAAGCTGTCCGAAGAACTCGCCAAGCGCGACACCGGGCAGACCCTCTACATCCTCGACGAGCCCACCACCGGCCTGCACTTCGAAGACATCCGCCACCTGCTGCGCGTGCTCAACAAACTGGTCGACAAGGGCAACACCGTCATCGTTATCGAACACAATATGGACGTTATCAAAGTGGCGGACTACATCATAGACATGGGGCCGGAAGGGGGGCATAGGGGCGGCACAGTCGTGTGTACAGGCACACCGGAAGAGGTGGCTAAGGTGACGGGGAGTTATACGGGGCAGTACTTGAAAGGTGAATTATAATAGTACAGCGTTAAATATCCTTGTCATATTCGCTGATATTTGAAGGAGCGTTACAGGAAACAAAACCTGTAGCGCCCCACATAATAATTAATTGGAAAGAATAACCTTCCTGTTGCCACTGGGCCGTCAGCAGGCCGTTGCTGGGGTTGGGGTAGAGCAATAGCTCACTGCCTTGGTGGCTGTCGTGGCTATATCTCCCACGGCGGGCCTGCCCTATTCCGTCAACTGGCATCAGGGCAATAATTGCGAACAGTAAATGTAATGTTACGGACAGACGGCAGCCCGGAAAGGAAACCGGGAGGCGTTATCCTATCTTAAACTTTGCCACGTAAAGGGTTGGAACGCTATAGATGAAGAATACCTATGTAAGATAGCCTTTTTTCCACAACTACCAATGCCCCCAGGAAACTTAAGAGCATATTGGGAATTCCATTGCTGGCCTGTAAATGGCAAAATTTTCCTCACTCGGCGTTAAATTTTTCCCCGAATTGCCCGCATCCGGCTTCATCTGAAAATCTCAAGACGCTCTAAGTCCACCAGATTCTTTTTATATTTGGATTATACTGCGGTTCGAAGCAGCTCTAACTATCCGGCCCGCAGTATAAAACCACCGCCACACATCACCAATCGCGTCAACACCTATGAGGAAGTGGATCAACAAAGCCTTCAAGTGGTACTACCGGCAGCGGTACAAAGGCATTCAGCATTTCATGAAGCACCCCCATGAAGTGCAGCGCAGCCTGCTGAAAAACCTGCTGGAGGCTACTAAACATACCGAGTGGGGCAAAGCCCATGGCTACAGGAGCATCCGCACGCCGGAGCAATACGCCGAACAAGTGCCATTACAAGACTACGAAAGCCTCAAGCCCTACATCACCCGCATGATGCACGGCGAAAAAGATGTGCTGTGGAGCGGTCAGGTGCGCTGGTTTTCCAAATCTTCGGGTACGACCAGCGACCGCAGTAAGTTCATCCCCGTCACCAGCCAGAACCTCAAGAAGTGCCACATCCGCGGCACCTGGGATACGATGACGCTGTTTTACCACAACCGCCCCGACGCCCGCCAGTTCGAGAGCAAAAACATGATCATGGGGGGCAGCCTGTCCCGCTTCGAGCCCTACCCGCGCACCATGATCGGCGACGTGTCGGCTATCATGACCTACAACATGCCCATCATCGGCCGGCCTTTCTTTTTCCCGGATGTCAAAACGGCTTTGCTGGACGATTGGGAGATCAAGCTGGAAAAACTGGCCCAGGCCGCCGCCCGCCAGACGGATATGGCGATGATCGGCGGCGTGCCGACCTGGACCGTGGTGCTCTTCCGCCGCATCCTGGAGATCACCGGGAAAAAAACATGCTGGAGGTATACTACGGTTTCAGGGTTACATTCACGGCGGGGTCAGCTTTACGCCCTACCGCAAGCAATTTGAAGCCTTTCTACCCTCTCCCGACATCAGCTACCAGGAGATTTACAACGCCTCCGAGGGCTACTTCGCCATTCAGGACGATTTTTCCAGTGACGACATGCTGCTGTTGCTCAACAACGGCATCTACTACGAATTCCTGCCGATGGAGGAGTGGCACAAAGAGTTTCCCCGCGCCATCCCCCTTTCCGAGGTGGAAAAAGGCAAGAATTACGCCCTGGTGATTTCCACCAATTCGGGCCTGTGGCGATATACACCCGGTGATACCGTTACGTTCACGTCCACTTATCCCTTCAAAATCAAGATCACCGGCCGAACCAAGCAGTTTGTCAACGCCTTCGGCGAAGAGGTCATGGTGGAAAATACGGACCAGGCCCTGGCGCTGGCCTGTCAGCAGACGGGCGCCATTGTCACGGAATACACCGTCGCGCCGGTTTACTTCAAAGGGTCCGGTAAAGGCGGCCACGAGTGGCTGGTGGAGTTCGAAAAGGAGCCCGCCAACCTGAAGGAGTTCACCCGCCGGTTGGACAAGAACCTGCAACGAGCTAACTCTGACTATGAAGCCAAGCGCTCCAAAAATATCGCGCTGGAACAACTGCGGCTGCAACTCCTTCCTCCGGGTACTTTCCACAAGTGGATGCGCGCCCGTGGTAAGTTCGGCGGGCAGAATAAAGTGCCGCGCCTGGCCAATCACCGGCAGTATGTGGAGGAGATACTCGACTTTTTAGGCAATAAGGTTTAGAGCTTGCTCAAATTTCATCCACCGGGCTACCGGCGGCTATTGGAATTTTGGAAAAAAATAACTATTTTGCGTATGGCTTAAACAAACAAGTTATGACCCCATTGATGATACATGACGAAACAGCCTCCGGCACCCTGCTCAACCAGGTTTGCCTCCTGTTGGAGGGCCCGTCCATCACCGTAGAAGAACTCCTGCGTAAGCGCATCGAAGAAGAAGTGGAAAGTTATAGCCGGGAGTATCCGGAACGCGACGGTGGAGGCGTATTCCAGCTCCAGGCCGCCGGCTCGCACATCGCCCTGCGCTCCTTTCGCGACCGCGGATTCGTCATCTACATCAACAACCGCCGCGTCGACGACCTGAAACAAGAGGTCGAAGTGTCGCCCAACACCAGTGTCCGGTTTGTAGAGTGTTGAGGGGCGGGAGATGACGGGATTCGCTTTTTGCAGGTTCGCCCTTTGCAAAAGCCGGCGCCAGGCCTGCCAATTTGCGAATACCGAACAGCCCTTTCCCCTATTCAATCTCCCACATATCCCCCCACAAGTGCGAAGCGCCGTCGACGTAAAGCGTTTCTCCACTGATATATTTCGCCAGGGCCATAAACAGGACGGACTCCGCCACCTCATCGGTCGTGCCGAGGCGCTTCATGGGTACCGTTTTGCTCACCTGGGCGACCATCTCCGGCGGGTAGTTTTCCAGGCCGGTAGATTGGATGATGCCCGGAGCCACACAGTTAATGCGGATGTTGCGGTTAGCCCATTCCACCGCCAGCGATTTGGTGAGGTTGTCCACCCCGGCACGGGCGGCGCCGGTATGCGCCATCCCCGGGAAGCCACAGTGCAGGTCGACGATGATATTGACAATGGCGCCCTGTTCCTGGAGAAAAAAGAAATGCTGCGCCATGGCCTGGGCCATAAACCAGGTACCGTTGAGGTTGGTGTTGATGACGGCCAGCCAGCCCTTTGGGCTAATGGCCTCCGCCGGCGAGGGGAACTGTCCGCCGGCGTTGTTGACCAGCAAATCCAGCTTGCCGCTTTTTTCCTTGATGAAACCGGCCAATTCCTCGATGCGCTCGGGCTCCCGGATATCAAGCTGAAAGCTATGGCAGGGGCCGTACTCACCGAGCTGCTCCGCCGCCTGCGTCAGGCGCTCCTGCTTGCGGGAAGCAATGTACACCTCGGCGCCGTACTGGAGCAACTGCTTCGCTATGGCGAAACCGATGCCGCTACCGCCGCCCGTCACCAGGGCTGTCTGCCCCGAAAAAATTCCTTCTTTGAACATAATTGTCGTCTATTTTTTGGGGTAAAACTGGACAAGTTTCGCTGATGGTTGCTTTGTGGAAACTTGTCAACTTTTACCCGGCCTACATGATATGCCATTTTGGCGCCTTGGGGGCTTCCAGATAGTTTGCAAGGTGTCAAAAAGTCACTCGCGTTGCCATTTCTTCACCTGCTATTGCCTTTTTCAGAGGTGGAACAGCATTTGCAATAGAGTAGGTGAAATTAAAATTAAGAAACTCAAAAAATAAAATTTTAAAGCCATGACTGTCGTAAATGTAAAACCTGTGGTTAGAAAGCGGAACCAATTCAATGATTTTGACCGCATTTTTAATGAGTTTTTCCATGCCGGCTTGCCCGCCGCCAACCGCAACGGGAACAGCCTGAAAGCAAAGCCGGCTGTAAATGTCATTGAAAATGGCGGCGCATTCCGGATCGAAGTGGCTGCTCCCGGCCTGGAAAAAGGAGACTTCGCAGTAGATGTCGACAAAAACGTATTGCGCATTGAGGTGAATAAGGAATTCAAGGCGAAAGAAGGCGAAACCTACAAGCGCCGCGAATTTGGCTACCATGCGTTCAAGCGCAGCTTCCAACTGCCGGATACAATTGATACCGATGGCATCAGCGCCAACTACGTGAACGGCATACTACTGGTCAACCTTCCCAAAAAGGAAGAAGCCAAAGAAAAGCCGGCGCGCACCATCCAGATCGGCTAACCCGGTATTTTGACATTGCTTTGACGTAAAGCAGAAAATCTTTGGCCGTTTTTATTTGTTAACCTAAATGAACATAAGATTATGAGTTTGGTAAGATATAATCCATTTGCCACGAAAAGCGTGAGCAATTTCTTTGACGACGTTTTTAACCGCAACATTACTGACTTCTTCGGAAGTGACTTTTCCGCCAGTACTCCGTCAGTAAATGTAGTGGAAACGGAAAACAGCTACCGTGTAGAGGTGGCTGCTCCTGGCCTCGAAAAAGAAGATTTTGAGGTCAGCATAGATAACGGGTTCCTGAATATCTCAGCTAAGAAAGAGCACCAGGAAGAAGTAAAAGATGGCGATAAGTACATGCGCCGCGAATTTAATTTCAGTTCTTTTACCCGTAGCTTCCAACTGCCCGATACTGTAAAGGCTGACGATATTGCCGCCAACTACGAAAATGGCGTGCTAAAGATCACCCTTCCAAAAAAAGAAGAGGCTAAGATCGAAGCTGCCAAAGTGATAGATATCAAGTAAAGAGCTTCGGACAGGAAACTGTCCGCTAGGTTAGTTAATAGGGTTTTAGGTGTTTATTTTGGAAGCCGGCACGATACATCGTGCCGGCTCTTTTTTTACTCAAAGTTACCTGCTCCTGCGAATACCGAACCTCGAATTTTTACACCATCCCCAAAACCCCAAATTCCCCGCCCAGTATATCCTTCGGCGCCTTTACCCCCAGCCAATTTTCCAATATCGTAGCGTATAAGGACCGGAAATCCACCTGATATTTCAAATCCCCCTCGTCGAGGTCCAGCAAATTGGGGCCCGGATTGAAGAAGCCGGGCTGTTTCAACTGCCCCCCCAACAGGAATACATTATTGGCAGTTCCGTGGTCGGTGCCGCCGCTGGCATTCTGTTTGACCCGCCGGCCAAACTCCGAGAAGGCCATGATCAGGGTATCATCCAGCAGGCCGTTCTGTTTTAAATCCATGACAAAAGCCTGCATCCCCTCCGCCAGCTGCTTCAGCAGGCGCCCCTGCCGGTTCTTTTGGTTGGCGTGGGTATCAAAACCGGTAAGGTTGACGTAGTAGACGCGAGTAGCCGTATCGGCGGTGATGAGCTCGGCCACCTTTTTGAGGTCCTGCCCGAAGGGTGTCAGCGGATAGGGCGCCTTAGACGGATACACCTTCGATTGCTCGAACAGATAGTCGGCAGAAGACTGGGTATCTACCATTACCTTGTAAAGATAAGCGGCCTGTTCTCCGTGTTCATGATCGTGCGCCGCCTTTCCCACTGCCTGCAGGAAGCGGTTATCGGTGGTGCGTTTCAACTGGCGGGCATCGCTCATGGCAAACCCGTTGTGTTCACGCCCCTTCAGGGCCAGGCTGAGGCTATCGTCCAGTTCCAGGGCATGATAGGGCTGTTCGCAACCGGCGCACTCGCTGTCGAGATAGCGCCCCAGCCAGCCGGTGCTCAGGTACTGGCTGCTGTCGCTGGCCGTGTGCCAGATATCCATCGACCGGAAGTGAGACCGGTCGGGATTGGGGTAGCCAACGCTGTTGATGATGCTCAGCAGCCCTCCGTCGTACAGCGGCCGCAGGGCTTGTAGCGCCGGGTTGAAGCCCAGTTCATCGCCCACAGGCAGCACCTCCGCCGCTGGAATAGCCAGGTTGGGCCGGCTTCGATAATAGGCATCATTGCGATAAGGGATGATCGTATTCAGGCCATCATTGCCTCCGGAAAGCTGGATCACCACCAGTATTTTTCCGAAACGGCCGCCGCTCATCCGGCCGCCAAAGGCTGCCGGCAAAAAGGAGGGAACCAGCAGGCTGGTGGATGCCAGAGCGGAGGCTCTGAGAAAATCTCTTCGTTTCATTGGGTTATTGTTAAATGGCTGTCCCTTCGGCCAGCTCAGGGTGAAATGGTTTCTATTGTTGCCGTCCACTGTCTACTTGGGAAGCAAAATGGCCATATGGCTCTATTGTTATATTGTTGGCGGCCACCTCTCTGTTAATAGCCAGCACCGCCATCTACCGTGCCCCATACAGTTCCTCTCACTCCCCTTCCTAACACAACTGGTACTCCGGCAGCGACATCAGCCGCATGGCCAGCGAATTGGCGTAGTCCCAGTCACTGCCTGCCGAGGCGTATTGCTGTAGTAAAGCAGCGGCAATGTCGGGTTGCTGTAAGAAAAGAAATTCCGCCAACCGCTCGTGATAATGCTCACGGCGCACGCCGGCCAGCAAGTCCATCAGGGGGCGGGTATCGATGGTAGCGTCGAGGCGGCGAAGGGCCGTTCCCCGCTCCCCTGCCTCCGGCTCGTCCTTGGTGCGAAAGTTGACCTCCGACAACTGGAAAAGGTAAGTGGCCAGGTTGAGCCGCAGCATGAGGGTGGCGTTGTCGATCCATGCCTTGCCGCCGGGCCAGCCCGCCACATTGGGCGGATTGAGCACGACCTGCCCCAGCGCCCGCTGCAAAAAGAGCAGGGCTTTATCGTTGACAAAACGCACATCCAGGGCGCGGATGATGCCTACGATCAGCTCCACCGGAGATTTAATGCGGCAGCCGATATTTTGAGGAGCATAAAACCAATCGCTCTCAAAGATGGCGCGCATCAGGGGAGCGATCTCGTAGCCGGACTCATAAAACTGCCGGCTGAGTGCTTCGATGCGCGCCTCATCTTCTCGCTCATTGACAAAATAACGGTAGATTTTTCGGGTTATGAAGCGCGCCGTTTCACGTTGTTCCAGCACGATATCGATGATGTCCGTCCCGTCGAAATCACCGGCCTTGCCCATGAAGGTTTTGGGGCCATAATCGTGGAAGCGCGGACGGAAGACATAAGCGCCCGCCAGGTTGCTCGACCAACCGGTAAAAGCGCGGGCGGCTTCTTTGATATCCTGTTCGGTATAGTGGCCCCGCCCGATGGTAAAGAGCTCGAGCAGCTCCCGTGCGAAGTTTTCGTTGGGCTTCTCCTTGCGGTTCTGCTGGTTGTTGAGAAAACGGATCATGGCGCCGTCCCGGGCGATGGCCAGAGTAAGCTCCCGGAAATTACCCAGCGCGTGGCGCCGTAGGGTGTTGGTATACTGAGCGCCCAGGCTTCCGAAAATGGGCTGGCAGGCAAAATGGCCATGCCAGAAAAGGGCCATCCGCTCCCGCAGGGCGCTGTGCCGGCTACTGGCCATTCGTTGAATCCATTCGATGTTGACGCTTCCCAACCGCTCGCGCTCTTGTTTCAGTATCACCTCTTTTTCTTTGGTGCTCATCTGCCGGAAACCTTCCCGGGAAGAAGCGGAAGGGGCGGGCGCTTCTTCCACCACCCCTGCTTCCTGAAATAGCTGATCCAAGGCTTGCTGAAGGGTTAGGCCTTGCCGGGCCTGCCATTCCCGGGGGCTTAGCCCAAAGCCCGCTCGCCAGTATAAGTGATGTATCTTTTCCATGCTGCCAGTTTGGTTTATCTCCTCTGATAGGGATTAACGTTGATGGTTTAATGGCTGCACCAGGTTTTAACAGGTTTTAACGTTATTCCCCCCGGAAACAGGAACCCGGCGAAGGCCATGCGGCACCGGCTCGACAAATTTTATTGGCGTTGGGGACGCAAATCGAAATTTCAGCAAAAAAAGGATACTACTTCGAACCCAAATAAATTTGGGCGCCCGGATGGTGCGCAGGAATGACTGGCAAGAGTAGTTTCGCAATCCGTGATAATCAGAATTTTTTTGTAACTATTCAGCATCGTGGTGATTTGACCCCTCAAGCAAAATTTTGTAAGCCGCCCTTCCCCTTCCAAGGGGAATGAGAAGGGGTTCCAGCGGGAAAAAGTCTACAAAATTTTGCGTCAGGCGTATTTCAGACCCCATGCTGAATAGTAACATTTTTTTTATACTAACTTCATGGCGATACCAACCCGGCAGGCGATAGCGTCCTGACTGTAAAAAAAACTATCCATGCCCTTACCAACCCAAACCGGCCTGGCCCGGCTGGCATCCGAAGGCCAATGGCGGCGGCAACTGGCCGGCCGCATCGGCTACCTTTGCCACAGCGCTTCCGTGAACGAACAGCTCGAGCACGGCGCGGCTATACTGAAGCGACTCTTCGGAGAACGGCTACGCGCCCTATTTGCCCCTCAGCACGGCCTGGCTACGGATGCCCAGGACAATATGATCGAGTCGCCTCATTTTTTTCACCGCCATTTTCAGTTGCCGGTCCACAGCCTCTACGCGGAAACCCGGTCGCCGACCCCCGAAATGCTGGCCGGGATCGACCATTTGCTGATCGACCTGCAAGACAACGGGGTGCGGGTGTACACCTACATCTGGACGATGGTGTTGGCGATAGAGGCCTGCGGTAAGGCTGGGATTCCCGTCACCATCCTGGACCGGCCCAACCCGTTGAGCGGCCAGCGGATAGAAGGCAATATGTCGGAGCTGGAATACCGCTCCATCATCGGCTGGCTACCCCTGCCCATGCGGCATGGGATGACGGCCGGGGAGATCGCCCGCTTTGCCATAAATTACTGGAACATCGATTGCGAGTTGCAGGTGCTGCCCATGCTGGGCTGGCAGCGAAGCATGTCGTTTGAAGCCACCGGCCTGCCCTGGGTATTGCCGTCTCCCAATTTCCCATCACTGGATACCGCCGGCGTTTATCCCGGAACCGTGCTTTTTGAGGGCACTAACCTTTCGGAAGGGCGCGGCACGGTGCGCCCTTTTGAGCTGATCGGCCACCCACAGCTGGACCCATACCGGTTTGTGGAGTTATGCCATTCCTCTATGGAAAAAGCAGGATTGAGAGGGTGCCGTTTGCGCCCCGCCACTTTCGTCCCCACCTTCGATAAATACGAAGAGCAGGCCTGTAATGGTTTCCAGGTGCATATCACCGACCGGAAAACCTTCCGCCCCTGGCTTACCGGACAGTTGTTGCTGCGGGAACTCTACCGGGAACTGGGCAGGCACTTTACCTGGCGGGAACCACCCTTTGAATATGTATATGACCTGCTACCCATCGACCTGCTAAATGGCAGCGAGCAGCCCCGGCTTTGGGTTGAAGGACAGGGCGGTATGGAAGAGCTGCTGGGGTTGGAAGCTAAGGGGCGGGAAGCCTTCCTGGAAAAGCGAAAAGAGGTGTTGTTGTATAGAGAAGTGGCGCGAAAAAAATAAGAAAAGCAGGAACATCTGCACCCTACAAGCCAAACCGTCGTTGTATATGTACGATTATTTTCCTAACATGTGTTTATATTGCCCCAGAACCATTTTTCATTAACGCAATGCCCTTCTCCGGATGCGCGAAACGAACTTTATAGAGCAAAACAAAGACAAGTGGCGGGAGTTTGAGCATATCCTGGATAGCCCAAGGAAAGACCCGGACAAACTGAACGACCTGTTTGTGCAGATCACGGACGACCTCTCCTATTCCCGGACGTTCTACCCGAACCGCTCAGTGCGCGTGTATCTCAACGGGCTGGCGCAGCGCATCTTTTTCAACATTTATAAAAACCGCCGTTCGCGTGCACGCCGGCTATTGACGTTTTGGACGGACGAACTGCCGCACCTCATCTATGAATCGAGGCCTGAATTCCGCACCTCTTTCCTGATCTTCCTGCTGGCCTGCCTGATCGGGGTGGTTTCCAGTGCGATGGACAGCCAGTTCGCCAATGTCATCCTCGGCGATACGTATGTTGAGATGACGGTGGAAAATATAGAATCGGGCGACCCCATGGCGGTATACAAGGAAAAAGGCGCCTTCGGCATGTCTCTCGGCATTACGCTGAATAACCTGTTTGTAGCCTTTCTGACCTTCGTCATGGGGGTGTTTTTCACGGTCGGCACGGTGGCTATTCTCATTCGCAATGGTATTATGCTGGGGGCCTTCCAGTACTTTTTTATTGAACGAGGCCTTTTCTGGGACTCCTTTCTAACTATTTGGATTCACGGTACGCTGGAAATCTCGGCCATCATCATTGCCGGCGCTGCGGGTATCACCATGGGCAAGGGGTTGGTCTTTCCGGGTACTTATACGCGGGTACAGTCTTTCCAACGTTCCGCCCGTCGCGGCATTAAGATCATGATCGGTATCGCGCCTATCATCATAATGGCGGGCTTTATCGAAGGTTATCTGACGCGTCATACCGATGCGCTTCCCATCGTCCGGGCCGGCTTCATACTGGCCTGCCTGGCTTTTGTACTGCTTTACTTCGTGTGGTACCCCCGCAAGAAAGCCCGGGATGGCTTTCGGGAAGCGATCCGCGACACCCACATCAATGCCGATACAGGCCAGTGGATCAACTTCTCGCAGATCAAATCTTCGGGAGAGATTTTTTCCGATGTCTTTGTTTTTTTCCGGAAATACGCCGGCCGGATCGTCCTCGCTGCTCTGTTCACGGCCATTTTGTTTTCTGCGGCTGTTTTTCTCAGTGGTACGGCGCCTCCGGCAGAACAGTTTGTTTTTTTGAATCAGGCTTTTGGGACGGCCACCGCGCTCAGCCAGTTTTTCATTAATGAGACGGTTCCGCTGTTGCCATTGATCAATACGCTGTGCTTTTCGATTATGGCTTATATTATCTTCCGCAGCCTGATCCTGGAGGAGCAGGATAAACTCAAGGATAGTGTACCTCTGGGATTCCTGAAGATGCTGATCCCGATGGGTGCGCTGCAGTTGTTGATATTCACTAACGACTGGTATACTGTTTTTCTGACACTGGGCTTTTTGCCGGCGCCGGTATTATGGGCTTATTCCAGCCTTCGGGAAGGTATCAACCCGGCCTCCGCCCTGTTTCGTGGCGCCTCCTTATTCAGCCAGTCTTACAGCAAAGCCTTTGGCCTGTTTCTCATTTTGATGCTGGTGGGGTTTCTGGCCTTCTCACTGGCAGATAGCACGCTTGCCTGGTTCTACCTCGACCTGGTGACGTGGGTAGTCCTGCTGGAAGAATCGGCCATGCAGCAGTTCAGCACTGTTTTTTTGACCTTTATTACGGTTTTTATCCTGTATCTTGTTTTTGCCATCATCCTTATAGGCGGAGGGGTGTTGTATTATTCCCTGCTGGAAATCAGGGAAGCGCCGGCATTAATGAAACGGATACAGCAGATCGGCCAGCGGCGCAGCATAAAGGGAATGGAGCAGGAGTGAGGGAGGGGTAACTGCTTATATGCTTTTACGCCATATAATAATTTCAAAATAAATCCATACCAACGTTCAACTTTAAGCACACAAATTACCGACAACGTGACCAGCAAATAATGAGAGTCCAATTTTTCCTAATCCTTCTTTTTTTAATGCTCCCCGCCGGCCTGTCGGCTCAGGAAAAGGGCCCCTACGAGCGCTACCTTCAGGAGCGCCGGGGGAGCGGGCAATTTGAAAAGGAAGAATGGGAAAAAGCCAAAGAGGGCCTCGATTTTTCCGAGGCTGCTGTAAAAAAGGAAGAGCCGGAACAAGCCGAAGCGCCCGCCGGTGATGGAGAAGGGCAGGACGAACTGCCGCTGCGGGAAAAAAGCCAGGTCCAGGTCGACCCGGCCCTGGCTTCCGGCATATTAAAATTTCTGGCTATTCTCATCCTGGCGATCGTGCTGGCACTCATACTGCGTGGCGTACTGGGGCTGGAAAACACCCCCCGAAATAAAAAAATAAGACAGGAAGATACGGATGGGGCAATCAGCCTGGAAAAGATTGAAGAGAACATCCACGAATCTGATCTCGACGCCTATATCCGCCAGGCACTGGTGCAGGAGGAATATGCGCTGGCCCTTCGCCTGTACTACCTGTCCATCCTAAAGGAGTTATCCCTTCGCAAAGCCATCCGCTGGACTAGGAATAAGACCAACCGCCAGTACGTTCAGGAAATGCAGCAATCGGCCTTCTCCGGTTCCTTCGAGGAAGTGACCCGTATCTTTGAACGAGCCTGGTACGGAGGCCGGCAGGTGAACCGGCAGGATTATCAAGCGGTGGAACCGAAATTCCAAACGCTGGCCCGCCAGATAAAAGCCGGCTAACTGAGACCGACAGCATGTTGAAAAGAAAATACATATTGGTGTTGACCCTGGCGGTAGCGTTGGCTACGGTCATCCTCATGCTCTTATTCCGTGAGCCGCACCGGCGCTTTGACTGGCGAGAGACCTACGATGAAGAAAGCCGGCAACCCTATGGCGCTTATGTGATCTACGAACTGCTTGAAGGTTTATCTCCCGATGCTTCGATAGCGGTTCTTAGGGATAGCATCCACGGATTGCTGCCCGAAGGAACGGAAGGCGCCAACTATATCTTTATCGGACAGGCCCTGTATATGGACTCTTCTGACGTCAGCGCCCTACTACATTTCGTGGAAGCCGGCAACCTCGCGTTCATTTCCAGCAAGACCATTCCCTATGACCTCATGTCCCAGCTTTATTCAGAGGAATGCGACGATATTTACTGGGAAGACTACAGCGTACTTTTCGATACCACTATTCAACTCAACTTCGAGCACCAGAGGCTCCGCGCCGACACCGGCTACACCTACGAATATATAGCCCGGCAGAAGGCGCAGCCTTACTCCTGGAGCTACATCGAGCCTTTTTACTTTTGCGGCGATGAGACAGGGCTGGTGCCCATTGGCAGGATGAACGACACCCTGGCCAATTTTGCCCGGGTGCACTACGGAAAGGGGTTTTTCTATCTGCACACCACCCCTATTGCCTTTTCCAATATACAACTGTTGGACGAACGGGGCCTGGAATACGCCAACCGTGCCTTTTCCCATCTGCAACCCGGCCCTATTTACTGGGATCGCTATAGCCGGGCGCCGGAATGGATGGGCAGACGGATGAACAACCGGAATAACTACCTCGCCAACCGGGAACTGTCCAAAGAAAGCCCCCTACAGTATATTCTGGGGCAGCCGCCACTGGCCTGGGCCTGGTATACCCTCCTGGGGTTGGGTTTGCTATTCCTGTTCTTTCGCGCCAAGCGGAAACAGCGGATCATTCCTGTGCTGGAACCCAATACCAATACTTCGCTGGCCTTCCTCTCCACCATCGGGCGCTTGTATTTCATTCAGAATAACCACAAAAAACTGGCGCTGCAGCAAATGAAACTTTTTCGCGCTTTCCTGCGGGAACGCTACTTTATTCAATCGCGGGAACTGGATGAAGGCTTTATGGAACGCCTGGCCCATAAATCGGAAATTTCTAAAGAAACTATCGGGAAGATCATACTTTTGTATAAAAATATCCGAAACTCGTCCTTCGTATCAGAAAATACCCTGATCGACTTCCACCGTTTGCTGGACGGGTTTTACAAAAATTGTAAATGAAAATCTTTTTTTGTCAAGTGATACAGGCCTCTCAAGGAGCTAGCTTATCCGACAAAAAAACAGAAACATTTTTTATGCCTATTGACGAGATCAATGAAAACGAGGGAACTGGCCCTGAAACAGAACACGAAGCAGCACAAAATGACAGCCTCCCGGCTGATGGGCAGGAGGCGTCTGCGGAAGGACTGCCGGAAGGCTGGCAGCACAACCGGCTGGCCCTGGCAAGGGTAAGGGTAGCATCCAACCGCATTAAAGAAGAACTCGGCAAAGTCATCGTCGGGCAGGAAGAACTGATGGAACTTATGCTGGCGGGCCTGCTGGCGGGTGGCCACGTTTTGCTGGAAGGGGTGCCGGGCATCGCCAAAACCCTGGCCGCCAAGTTGATGGCCCGGACACTGGACGTCGACTTTTCCCGCATCCAGTTTACCCCCGACCTCATGCCCAGTGATGTACTCGGCACCACGGTCTTCAACATGAAGAATTCGGAGTTCACCTTCAATGCCGGCCCTATTTTTTCCAATATTATTCTGATTGATGAGATCAACCGGGCGCCGGCCAAAACCCAGGCAGCCCTCTTTGAGGTAATGGAAGAATACCAGGTCACTGTTGACGGGGACACCTACCCTATGGGCTTCCCCTTCTTCGTGATTGCCACCCAAAACCCCATCGAGCAGGAAGGCACCTACAAGCTGCCCGAAGCCCAACTCGACCGTTTCCTGATCAAGATCATCCTTCACTATCCCAGCCTGGACGAAGAGAAAGCCATCCTTCGCCGCTTCCGGAGCGACTTTAAACTGTTGCAACACACGGATGTAAAAGCTGTTTTCACGGCAGAGGAAATCCGTGAATGCCAGGCACTCATCGAACAGGTGCACATCAAAGAAGAACTGCTGGATTATATTGCCCACATCATCCACGATACGCGCAACAACGGCGACCTCTTCCTCGGCGCTTCCCCCCGGGCCTCTCTGGCTATCATGAAAATGGCCAAGGCGGTGGCGGCCATGGGTGGCCGCGACTTCGTCACCCCGGATGATATTCAGTACGTCGCATATCCGGTGCTCAATCACCGGATCATCCTGACACCGGAACGGGAAATGGAGGGCTACACGACGGAGGATGTGATCAAGGGCATTATTCAGAAGATTGAAGTGCCGAGGTAATTCTGGCCCTGGATTAGATTTTCAAATCTCTGATTTTCCAGATCTCAGAGATCTGGAAAATCAGAGATTTGAAAAATCTATAAAATTGACCATTTGAAAAACCTCTACCTCACCAACCGTTTCTTCTGGCTGTTCGGCGCCCTGGCGGTGCTCTTTGTGGCCAGCTTTTGGGCGCCGCTCCTCTTCCCGGTGGCCCAGGGGATATTCGTATTGAGCCTGGCGCTGGTTGTGCTCGACCTGGTTCTGCTGTTCAACCGGAAGGTAGAAATTCACGCTGAACGCCACCTGCCCAAGGTTTTCAACCTGTCGGACATCAACACCGTGAAGCTGGAGGTGGAAAACCGCTCCCAACTGCCCCTTGCCGTGACCCTGATTGACGAGTTGCCGCCTCAGTTTCAAATCCGCAACTTTGAGAAACACCTCTACCTCAAACCCGAAGAACAACAACGGATCAGTTATGAACTGCGGCCGGTGGAACGGGGTGAGTATACTTTCGGCGACATCAATGCTTTCCTGGCCTCCATCATTGGGCTGGTGGAGCGGCGTTACGCTGTGCCTCAGGAGATGAGCGTGCCGGTCTACCCCTCCATCCTGCAGATGAAGCAGTTTGAACTGCGCGCCTTCGGCCGCACCACCCATCACAAGGGCATCAAGAAAATTCGCCGCATCGGCCATAGCTACGAGTTCGAACAGATCAAGAACTACGTTCGCGGGGATGACTACCGCAGCGTCAACTGGAAGGCCAGCAGCCGCCGCAACATTCTCATGGTCAACCAGTACCAGGACGAGCGGGCGCAGCAAATCTACTGCATCATCGATAAAAGCCGCGCCATGCGCATGCCCTTCGAGGGGCTTAGCCTGATGGATTACGCCATCAACACCAGCCTGGTCATCTCCAACATCGCCCTCCAGAAGTACGACCGCGCCGGTACCTGATCACCTTCTCCGACAAGATCGGCGCCACCATCAAACCGACAGCAAGCCCACCCAGATCAACAAAATCCTCATGGCCTGTACAAGGAAGAGGAGCGGTACCTGGAAGCCAACTACGAACTGCTCTACTACGCCGCCCGCAAACTCATCAACGGGCGCAGCCTGATCCTGTTGTATACCAATTTCGAAAGCTCCTACGCCCTGGAGCGGGTGCTGCCGATCCTGCGCCGCATCAATACCTTTCACCTGCTGGTCGTCGTATTTTTCGAAAATACCGAGATTCGCGATTTTGTCGAGGCCCGGGTGGAAACTCTGGAGGATATTTACCACCAGACCATCGCCCGCAAGTTCCTCACCGAAAAATCCCAGATGGTGCAGAAGCTGCAGCAATATGGTATTCAAGCCATACTCACCCGCCCGGAGGATTTGTCGATCAACACGGTGAATAAATATTTGGAATTGAAGTCGAGGGGGTTGATTTAGAAAAAAAGGATTGCCCGCAATCCGCCATTTATACAGATTTTCCAGATATTAAAGATCTGGAAAATCTCTAAACCTGGAAAATCTTCATTCAGTCTTCCTTCCTTATTTCCACTTTACCGACGAACAGCGGAGTATCTTCCCCCTCGCGCTTAATGACGTAATAATACAGCCCGGGCGGCAATTCCTTGTCCACTGCTTTTTTAAAGGTATAGTTTTTCATCCGGCCAAATCCCTGGACTTCTTCATCATCCAACTGCTGCAATTCAAGGGCAATGCTGGTTGCCGGGCGCTCCTTCAGGTAAGAGGCCGGTTGGTTGTCATAGATTTGAAGCTGGATGCGAGCGTCATCGGCCGGCGAACCAGCGCGAAGGGTGCCGGCCACGGTGGCCCGAAAGTTTTCAGAGGAGGTTGGCGCCGCATTGGCGGTGGCGGAAACGAGAAAGTTGGCGTCGCCGCCTGTAGCAGCGGCCAGGCCCTCCAATTTGGGATTGGGCCGGAAGGGGTCGGCCCCCGGTGGGGCGGTAGAGGGCTGTTTCGGTTGCGGTGAAGGAGTCGCCTCCTCCTTTTCGGGAGCAGGCTGGACGGCTACCAGAGAATCCGAAACCGCCGTTTGTTCACCAGGAGGGGTATCGGATACGATAGCTGGGCCTTGTTGCAGAGTGGACGGGCCGACGCGGGGCCAGGCCCACCAGATGACGGCGGCAATGATGGCCGCGGCCACTGCTCCCCACACCGGCGCCAGCCGTAAAAGGGTGGCGCGCCTTTTTCTATCCAGTGGAAACTCCTGTGCAATCTGTCGGAGCTGTCCTCTCAGTTCGGCCTTGCCGGATTTACCTAGCTCCTGCTGCATTCTCCGGTGAAGCGCCACCTCTCTTTTGAGTTCCGGGTCGGCAGCAATCTCTCCTTCAAAAGCGCGCCGGGCTTCAGCCGTCAGCTTTCCTTCCAGGTAAGCTTCTATCGTATCATATAGTTGCTCTTTGTTCATGTTATCTGATTGAAATCTTTCATCGATTTTTCACTGCTTCTTCGATTGGCTTTTCTACTATCCTCGTCAAATCTATATTTGTTATCTTCGGAAAAGGTTACGTTGTTGCTTGACTTTTTTGAAACCCATTGTC
Organism: Lewinellaceae bacterium; assembly: GCA_020636095.1. Classification (GTDB taxonomy): domain Bacteria; phylum Bacteroidota; class Bacteroidia; order Chitinophagales; family Saprospiraceae; genus JACJXW01. The sequence goes on along the minus strand of JACJYN010000003.1, from coordinate 681,524 downwards.
CCATCGGTTACTGCCAGCAATACTTCCCAAAAAAACAGCTATATATTTCCGTGGCTGCAATTTAAAAAAATCTTCCCCAAGCAGATAATGCCTAACAATATAGCACAATTCAACAAGCCTCTCTTATTCCCGCACCACCTCAAACTCCGTCCTCCGGTTCTCTTGCCGGCCCTCCGGCGTATCGTTGGAGGCAATCGGCTCGCTTTCTCCAAAACCTTTATACCGCAGCCGCTCCCTGGCAATCCCTTTTTCCACCAGAAAATCATAAACCGCTTTGGCCCGGTTTTCTGAGAGCAGTTGGTTATCCTCTACTGAACCTACATTATCGGTATGGCCGTTGATGCGGATTGTCAGGCCGGGATTCTCATCCATCAGGCCCTTCAGGCGGGTAAGTTCGGCGGTGGACTCCGGGAGCAAAGCAGCGGAGCCCGTTTCGAAGAATACGTTTTTCAGGATGACCGGTTTGGCGGCAGGCGCCTCAGCCGTGGGTTCGGAAATGGGAGAGAGTTCGATCTCCAGCAGGAAAGGCTTGGCCAGGCTCCCGGCCTCCGCCAGGGCGAAATTTTCCGAGTGGAACAGGTACCCGGGCTTCGAGACATTGAGTGCATAGTCTTCACCGATGGGCAGCACCACCAGGAATTCTCCCTCCTCATCCGTACGGGCCTGTACATAGCTCTGGCCGCTTTTCAGTTTGATGAAGTCTACTTCTGCGATGAGCGGGCGGCGCGTGCCGGCCTCGCGGACGACGGCTTTCACATAAGTCACCGGCCTTGGCCGGGCTTCCGGATAGAGCTCAAAGCTATAGATATCCGAAGCGCGGCGCAGCAGCTTCCTGTCTTCGGGCATCAGGCTATCCACCACCCCGGCGCGGTCAGTGGAAAAGTAGGCGGTGCGGCCGTCAAGGCTGACGATGAAGGCGCCTTCATTGGCTTCGGTATTGATGGGATAGCCCAGATTTTGAGGCGTACTCCAGCTGCCATCGGGCTGGAGGCGGGAAAAGAAAATATCGAACCCCCCCAGGCTGGGGTGGCCGTCCGACATAAAATACAGCGTCTGTCCATCCGGGTGGATGAAGGGAGCCTGCTCCCGTTCGGCGGTGTTGATCGTTGGCCCCAGGTTCTGGGGCTCGGCCCAATGACCCGCAGCATCCTTGCGGCTCACCCAGATATCGATCAGCCCCTGCCCTCCCTGCCGGTCGCTGACGAAGTACAGGGTCTGGCCATCAGCGGAAAGAGACGGTTGGGATTCCCACCCCTTAGTATTAATGGGGCTGCCCAGGTTTCGGGCGGGCTGCCAATCGCCGTTTTTCATTTCGGTGATGTAGAGGTCACAACGCCCCAGGCCTCCTTTCCGCTCACAGGCGGTAAACACGATGGACTTGCCGTTGGCGGCGATGCTTTGAGCGCCTTCGCTCAGTTGAGGGTGGTTGATATTCTCCAGGGGGATGGCCTCTTCCCAACGGCCGTTTTTCTTTTGGCTAAGATAGAAATCCTCCTGCCTGTCAACGACCCGCACAAAGACCAGTTTTTCTCCATCGGCAGTAAGGGCGGGTAAATACTCGGGCAGTTCTGTGTTGACGCCCGGCCCCAGGCTTTCAGGGTGGAAGGGCATAGGATGATTGCGGGCATTAGCAGCCAGGCGGGCACTGGCCAGCAGGCGTTCAGCTTCCGTTTTTCGGTTGCCTTTGGCTTTTCCCGACTGGAGGTACTGCTCCAGATGCCCGGCTGCCTCTTCAAATTTCTGTTGTTCAAATTCTGCCTGAGCGGCCAGGAAGTAGGCCAGCGGTGCGTAGTTCGGGCCGAGAGTAAGCGCCTGCTCGAAGGCTTCCTCTGCCTGGCTGTACCTTTCCATCTGCAGATTGAGGTCGGCGTACATCAGGCGGGCGTCGATGAAAGCAGGTTCTTTTTGCAGGGCTTTTTCTAAAGCATCTAATGCCTCAGCGTTGCGGACGGCATTGAGGTGCTGCCGCGCTTCTTCGTATAACTTTTGGACTTTGCCCGACACATCGCGTTCGGTGAGGTACTGCTGGGCGGAAAGGCTGAAGCTGATACTCAGAAAAAAGGCCAGCGTTGAGAAAAGGCGGTAAGGCATAGTTTGATTGGTTTTCTCTTCGTTATTACATAACGCTTGAACAGGTAGGAAGTTATGTGAGAAGACACGGCTTACAAAAAACGAGAGCCACCCCAAAACCTGGTTTGGGATGGCTCTCGTGCGTTCGGCGCTAGCAACGGTGTCAACCTTTCCGGAAGGGCGTTTATGCTGCAGCCTGCTGCAGCAGTTCCGCTGCCCGTTTGGAACCCCGGTTGGCGGCTTCTTCCCAGTCCTTTTTAAACCCCCCTTTGCCGGCCTTTTTAAGGGCGATACCGCGATAGAGCAATTGCTCTGCATCGGCGATCTCATCGGCAGGGCCGTCAATGCTCATAGCCTCATCGAACGCTTTGATAGAATCCGCATATTTACCGGTTTCCAGCAGGGCGCGGCCGTAGTTAAAAAAGGAACGTTTGCGCCAGCGGTAGTTGGGGTCTTCGGCTGTAAACGCCCGCTTGGTAAAGAACTTAAGCTCTGTTGCCGCTTTTTCGTATTCTTCGAGTTTTAGATGGCAATCGGCTTTAATGCGGCGGCACTGCCAGTAAAGTGGCTGTAGAGGAATGGAACCCTTGATAGCGGCAGCCAAATCCAGGATGGCGCCTTTGTAGTCCTCCATCGTTATTTTCACGATTGCCCTGCCCAGATAGGGTTCAGCGGAATCGGGATTGATATCGATACTCTTGGAATAATCGTAGAGGGCATCCTGATAATTGCGCAATTGATAGTTGACGAAGCCCCGGCGTTCGTAAGCTTTGGCGTGGCGGGCAAACTTGTCGATCGCGCGGCTAAGCGCTTTCATAGCTTCTTCTTCCTTGCCCGATTCTTTAACCAGTTCTCTGCCGCGCAGAAAAGCCTGCACCGCAGCTTTGTCTCCTTTAGGTTCGACGTGGCGATGGCCAATGACCTTGCCCTCTTCCACCATCCAGGCGCTGAGGTCGCCGGCAATGGCGTACTGGACGATGAATTCGATCATATTGATGGTGTTGCGCCATTCTTTTTCCGTAGCCATGGTAATGAGGCGGGGAATTTCGAGCGTCCGGCTTTCCTCGATAAATATGTCTTCCTGCTTAATGAGAAGAACCTGCCGATAGTAGTTTTCGGCTCTGTGCTCGAACATTTGCTGGACCCGTTCGAAGCTTCGCTCAGTGCCAAATTCGAGCTGTCCGGAAAAAATAGTCTTGTAAGTCATCGTGCTGCCTTTTTTAGATTGTATGTAGTTCCCTTCAAAGCCTATTAAAGAAATTCTCCCGTGGAGCAGTTGTTCAAAACCTGTGCGCCAAAGCTCTCATTTTCAAGCTGTCCGGCATATTGCTCAGTGGGCGCGCTACCCGCCGGCGAATATAGATAGGGTCAATTGGTTCGAATAAGCGGGGCTTAGCGTAACCTTCCATAGTGACCAAAGTAAGTTACGATCACTCCGATGGCAGGTGTTGATTGTCGTCTTAATACCTACGTTCAAGGTTCAGGGGCAAATTCCCCTTGCTGCTATGCTGCAAGCTGGAATGGCTAAGGCTTCTTTACCGGGCTGCAAAAGCAGGACGAAGAAGCAAAATTAGCTGCTGGTTTTCTCTGGCATCACTTTACGTCGAAAAGCATAACGCTGTGATTCAGTCTCTAAAGTTGGGTTGGAAAAACTCCTAGTTGAGCCCGTCTTACCGTCTAACATACAAAGTTGCGAAGATTCAGCCGGAAAGGCAAGAAATTCGCCTTAAAAGTTAGTTTTAAGACAAGAAAAAATATCCACAGGCATAGCCCTGCTTTTGTTGGTAACCCGGTGGAAATCTCCACCAGAAAAGTGGAAAGATGTTAATTTCCCTGTGGGGAAGAATAATAAACCTGACAACATATTGTTAGGTTTATTTTGTTCGACGAACTACCCGTATTTTACACATACATTTTTAGGCTCTGTGAAAAACCGCAGGGCTTCGAATCCACCTTCACGGCCCACCCCTGAATATTTAACGCCTCCAAATGGTGTGCGCAGGTCGCGCAGCATCCAGCAATTCACCCATACAATGCCCGCCTGCAACCGCTCGGCTACCCGGTTGGCCCGGGAGATGTCCTGCGTCCAAACAGTAGCCGAAAGGCCATAGCGGGTGCCGTTGGCAAGGGCAACAGCCTCCTCTTCGGTATCAAAAGGGGCAATGGTCACTACCGGGCCAAAGATTTCTTCCTGATTAGTGCGGCATTCCAGAGGCAGGCCCTCGACTACTGCCGGCCGCAGGAAGTAACCATTTTCAAACTCGCCCTGCATCTCCAGGCGGTTGCCGCCGCAGAGGATGGTGCCCCCTTCCACCTCCGCCAGAGAAAGGTAGTTCTGTACCTTTTCCAGATGCTGTTGGGACACCAGCGCGCCCAGGTCAGTCACGGTGGAGAAGGGGTCGCCGACCTTCAGAAATTGAGTGCGCTTGACCAGTTCTTCCCGGAATTGCGCGTACAAGGGGCGTTCCACGTAAATGCGGGAGCCACACAGGCAGATTTGCCCGTTGTTGGAAAAGGAAGACCGCAGGGTGGCCACCATCATTTCATCGAAATTGCAGTCGGCAAAAATGATGTTGGGGTTTTTTCCACCCAACTCCAAAGACAGCTTCTTGAACACCGGCGCCGCCGTCCGGGCGATCTGCTGGCCGGTAGTAGTACCGCCGGTAAAGGAAATGGCTTTCACTTTCGGGTGTTCCACGATGGCTTGCCCGGCTTTGGGGCCCAGCCCGTGAACGATATTGAGCACTCCCGCCGGCAGGCCCGCCTCAATACAGGCCTTGGAGAGCAGATAAGCGGTCATGGGCGTCAACTCTGAAGGTTTGGCCACCACGCAATTGCCGGTGGCCAGCGCCGGAGCAATCTTCCAGGTAAAGAGGTACAGTGGCAGGTTCCACGGAGAGATGCAACCCACGACCCCCAGCGGCTGGCGCAGGGTGTAATTGATCGCCTCTCCCGCCATGTGGTGCGACTCGGAACCAAACTGCATGACGGAAGTAGCAAAAAAGCGGAAATTGGACTGCGCTCTCGGAATATCTACACTCATTGACATGGACAAAGGCTTGCCACTGTCCACCGTCTCGGCGCGGGCAAAGGCCTCCATGTTCTGCTCGATGATGTCGGCAATGCGCATCAACAGCAAAAACCGCGTGCGCGGCTCCGCCATCGACCATTCCCGAAAGGCGCGCCCGGCGGCTTCCACAGCTCGCTGCACGTCCTGCTCATCCGAGTCGGGCAAGTGGCTGTACACCTTGCCGGTTGCGGGGTTGGAATTGTCCAGGTAGGCCCCGGAGATGGCCGGCGCCAGGGCGCCGTCGATGTAATTCTTGATGTACTTATCTGGTGTCATGGTTGGGCAGGGGGAATTCGTTATTTGTTATTTTTGCCCGGCTGAATCAGACGGGCGTTGTTCGGAATTCTGGCAGCTTAAGAGCTCGTTTGAAATGGCTCGTCAGGGAGATTATAAATGTAACCCGGAAATTTGAAAAATCAAAGCCCGGCATATTGCTTCCGCTTTCGATCTGTCCGCCGTTCAAAAATCCCCATTCGCCTCCCTGTACACGACCGCCAGCAGTACCTGTCCGACTGCCCGCAAGGTACGGGGGTCGATGATGTCCATATTGTCATTATGGGTATGCCAGTGTTCGCCAAAGCCAGTCTGGGGCCCCTGCTGCCGGTTGATGATGTCGATCATAGGTATCTTGGCGATGGTGTTGACGAAGTAATGATCGTCGGTGATGCCGCCGCCGGAATCATTGACGAAATAGTTGCCGTAGCCCATGTTCTGGGCCAGTTTCCAAACCTTTCTTACGACCTGTGGTGCAAACTGTACAGAGTAGTATTCCTGAGGAAAGCGGGCGCCCCGGGCGCCGACCATATCCAGAAGGATGCCGTATTTGGGCCGCTGCTTGCCGCTCACATGCAGGTTGCGGGCCCAGTACTGGGAGCCCAGCGCGTAGGTCTCGGCGCGTTCGCCCCCGCTCTCGCCGTAGTCCTCCGCGTCGAAGAGAACCAGGTCGACCCCCATCTCGATCGGGTGAGCCTGCAATTGGCGGGCCACCTCCAGCAATACGGCGACCCCACTACCGCCGTCATCCGCCCCGAGTATGGGTTCATCCCGCCGTTCTTCGCTGAGGGGCGAATCGGCGAAGGGGCGGCTATCCCAATGGGCGGCCAGCACGATGCGCCGGGTGGCCTCCGGGTTGAATTGGGCAATGATGTTGGTGGCCTTTAAAACCAGGCCGGTATAGGTAATGGGTTGAAAGTCCTGTTCGATCACCTTCGCACCGTAGCCTTTGAACTGATCCACCAACCATTGTTTACACTGCCGGTGGGCTTCCGTATTGGGCACACGGGGGCCAAAGGCTACCTGCCGCTCCACAAAAACATAGGCGGAATCCCGTTCGAATTTGGGAACGGGGATTTTTTCCTTCGGCGGCGCTTCTTCGACGCTGCTCTGCCCGCTGCCGTCGGACTGGCAACTGGAAAGGCCGGCCAGAATAAGGGCAGCCAGTACGAACGGAAGGAAGAATTTTCTTAATTGCATGGATGTTAATTATTTTCGGTTGCCTGAGCATCAAAGATAACTTGTGGGGTGCTCATGATGGCTGATTGGCAGGAGGAGACGCCATGAATGGGAGGCGACACCTTTCTTCAAAGGGCATCCAACGGGGAAGGCGTCACCTCACCAGTTTGGATGGATCGAAATGCCGCCAGCCCTGGGCCTGGATATCGTGAAGATTGCCTCCCTTGGTATTCAGCTTTACGCCATCCTCTTTGGGCACAATCTCGCCTGCAATATAAATATCTGGCAGGTATTTTACCTTATCCACATCATTCGGGTTGATGGTGAAGAGCAGTTCGTAGTCCTCGCCGCCGCTCAGGGCGCAGGTGATAGGGTCGAGTTTAAACTCCAGGGCCTGCATTGCTGCATCGGGATGGATGGGGACGCCGCTCTCCTCCAGCAAGGCCCCTACACCGGATTGCTTGCTGATGTGAAACAGTTCGGAAGCCACGCCATCGGAAATATCGATCATGGAAGTAGGGACCAACTCATTTTTTTCAAAAGCATCGATCATATCTCGCCGGGCTTCCGGTTTGAGCTGCCGGCCGATGAGGTAGTCGTGCCCTTCCAGTTCGGGCTGCACGCCAGGGCTGGCGAGGTAGACCTGCTTTTCGCGCTCCAGAAGCTGCAGGCCCAGATAGGCGGCGCCTACGTTGCCAGTAATGCAGATCAGGTCGCCCACCTTAGCGCCATTGCGATAGGTAAGCTTGTCTTTAACCCCCTGCCCGATGGCTGTCACGCTGATGACCAGGCCGCGGGGAGAAGAGGTGGTGTCGCCGCCCACCAGGTCCACCTTATAATACTCACAAGCGGTGCGGATGCCGTCGTATATTTCGTCCAGCGCCTCGACGGAGAAGCGGTTGGACAGGGCGATAGAGACCGTCACTTGCTTCGGCCGGGCGTTCATGGCGTAGATATCCGACAGGTTGACGACGACGGATTTATACCCCAGGTGCTTCAGGGGCGTATACATCAGGTCGAAGTGGATGCCCTCGACCAGCATATCGGTGGAGACGACGGTTAGGAATTTCCCGTTATCGATCACGGCGGCATCATCGCCAACCCCCTTTAGGGAAGAAGGATTGCGCAAAGGGAAGTTCTGCGTCAGGTGATCAATCAGGCCGAACTCTCCGAGTTCGTTGACATCGGTGCGCTGGGGTTGTTGTGGACTGTCTTGCGGCATGTTTTTTTCTTAGGTAACGGTTATCGGTTGCAGTAAAACGAATCCCGAATAACAAATAACGAATAACAAGGTGCTCCGGTTGTGCAAAGGTAGGGAAAATGGGGAGATGAGGTAGTCTGCCGATCTTAGTTCAAGCTGGGCTACCCTTCTGACGCTGGACAGCCTACTTACTGGTTGACGGTAAACGGCGGACGGCCTATCCAGAAAATATATTGAAGGAACGGAGGGGCATGTTTACCTGGATGAAGAGGGGAATCCCCAGGTAATTCCTGAGATACATGAAAAGCTGGAACAGCATAAGAAGAAACGCGACGCTTGCGTTCAGTATGTTGCTGTTGCAACCACGGACGGGTACAGAGCATGTTACTCTTGTCCAAATGGACAAAAAACCATATTTTTAAGGGCGGGGGCAGTTTGGAAATACGGAGAAACCTGCGATTATGAAGCCCGGAAAAAGGATCCGGAATATGAACTCAACCAAGTCGAGTTGATAGACCAAAATCATGGCACAAAGGATTATTGTTTTAAGGTTTAGTTGGACAGCATCTACTTATATAAAAAGCATCATGAAAACCTGATGCGGCTAGAAAGGACCGGTATCTGGTTAAAACGGCCTCCGGGCAACAAAATTTACCGCTAATGGAATTGAAAGCGCCACAATTTCACATATTATCTTTTAAAAGCCCTGCCTTGAGAAAAAAAGGCAACGTAGGCCGGGTCATAACTTACATCAATGAAAGGCTCGACCTTTCAAAATACGGCGATACAGTAGAAGGCATCACCTACAGTCCAGCCATTAGTGAAAAGCTGCCGGAAAACCTCAGAGGTAACGAGAATGATTACATAGAGAGCAGAAAGCGCTGGTTCCTGTCCATAGACCTGGATTTCGATAAAGCCGTTCAAATGAATGACTGGGAATATGATAAATATGTATTAGAGGGTTTCCTCCAATGCCTGGAACGGCCGGGCGAGGTCAAGGGCTTCGACAAGGCGGCTTTTAAACGGGATATCCTGGAGATCATTGAGGGGTTGATGCAGCAGGCGGCCTGAGGGCGGTTCCAGGGCATTTGATATCACATGCTGGGGATTGGCCTAACGTTGGACAAATTTACGGCGGACGGCAGACGACGATTGGCTCTAAGCTTTGGAATGCAATGGCAGCCAATGAATTGACGCCATCAGCCGGATAGGCCGTCTGCCGTTTAGAGCATGTTTGGAGGTGGTGCTTTGGAGGCGAAAATGGCTGATTTTGGGTTCTCATGAGGCTCATTTTCCTGCCCATAGCAGCGCTACGGGCAGGAAAATAGCCGAAATGAGGTTCCAGAAGCGGTGATTTGCCCCGAAGGGCCCTTTGATTATTTTCAACCTTCATTTTTCATGATAAGTACTGTGTTAAACCTTTTTAACAAGCTCTTAGTAAATCTACCAGGCTAAGAGTGTGTTCAAATTTCATACTTCGGGCTGAAAATGCCCCTTTTTCGGTTATACTTCGTTGCCGAAACAGTCACGTACCTACGGGTATGCTCCCGCTTCGGCGCCTTGTCTAACCAAAAAATGGACTACTTTCATCTCCAAAAACGAAATTTGAACACACTCTAAATCTTTCTACTTTCCAGGAATTTTGTTAGCTCACATAGCGTACCTACGGCACATCTCCTGGGTTTTGCACCCTAATTTCTACCCGGATTTTGTACTCAAAGGCACAAAAATCATCAGTTAGCCCCTGATTTACATAACTTAATGTTCAGAAACTCGTCATAACATGAGCTTCGGACACGGTGCTTTTCTTTGGACTTGTCCGCCGACATCTGGGCGCCCTTTGCTATCTTTGACATGGGCAGGTTGGTTTCAGTTTGTGGTAAAACCAAAGATATAACTCCAGCCGGTTCATGCAACAAAGACATTATTTTGTGATTGCGAAACTGAATGTAAACACTATAACTTAGACATGATTTTAAAAATCAACAGCTATCGGGAGACATTATTTACCTTGAAAATTCTAATTCGCCGCATAACTCGCCAGCTTCCGGCCTGCATTTTAAGCTTAATCCTATGCTTGCCGACTCCTTCAGTTGTTGCGCAAATGGAAATAAAAGACAACGAAATAGCCAAATCGCTCAGGGAATTACCTCTTGATTCCTCCTTTGCCTGGATGAAAAAACATGAATACACAGCCAACGATACTTTTTATTCGGTTGGTCACGAGATTGGCTTGCAAACCCTTAGCAGGGCCTACCTTACCAAAGAGGATTCTATCATAGCGGAGGCGCATTTCCTGCTTGGAAACTGGCATAATTCTACAAAGGTATTTTCATTTGACTCCATCGTATATCATAATGTGAAATCGGTTGAGCATTATCAGAAAACCGGTAATCAGCGAAAAATAGCTCAGCATAGCACCATCCTGGCTTATGAATATTCAAACATGAATGAATACAGAAAAGCACAGGAGACTATGTTCCGTGCGTTAGAAATATATGAAGCCCTGGGAGACGAACCGGGAATGGCAAGAGCTTATCAAGCCCTTTCCCTTTTCGCTATTACCCTGGAGCAACCCGAGCAATCCATCAAGTATGCGGATAAAGCCATGGCCTTATTTGAAAAGGCGGACGATTATATTGCCATGGCGATGACCTATTTAAGATATATTAAAAGTTATACGATGCTTGGGCAATATGACAAAGCCTATCAAATGGCAACTGATTGCATTGAATTGACGGAGACCAAAGTGCCGGATGATGCCAGAGAACGAGGTTTTTCAGGAAGAGATATTGGGGGAAGAGCTTATTCTGCTCGTGGGAATATATCTATTATCAGGCAAGATTATGAACGTGCCCTGGAAGATTATACCCAAACATGGAAAATGAGTGTAGCGGACTACGGCGCAGAAATATCAAGAGGTTGGCGATCTGAGATGGGAATTGCCTGTCGCCATTTAGGGAGGTATGAGGAAGCTTTAGAACATCTGCTCACCGCTACTCAATTGATGGAAGAACTTGGCCAAGAGGGGGAGTATAATATGACACTTTACCTGGAAATTGCAAAATGCTATGAACTGATGGGTAATTATCAAAAGGCATTGGAATACCAGGAAAAAGCAATGGCTGTAAAAGATAAATTGTACCAGGAAAAAGTAGCAACCCTGGAAACCGAAACGATCGTCAAATATGAAACGGGGAAAAAAGACCAGGCGCTTGCTGCTCAGGAAGAACAATTAGCGCAAAAAAGTAAAATTCAAAACCTTACCCTGGGTATTGTAGCCTTGCTTGTAACGTTGCTCTTTGCATTATTTTACAATTTTAGAAAGAATAAAAAGATCAACACCCAGCTCCATATCAAAAATAAAGAGAACGAACTCCTGCTCAAGGAAATCCACCATCGGGTAAAAAATAACCTCCAGACCATCTCCAGCTTACTCAGCCTCCAATCAGAAAGTATCAGCGATAAGAGTGCTTTTGATGCGATACAGGAAAGCAAAAACCGCGTTACCTCTATGGCCTTACTCCACCAAAAATTATATCAGGGGAAAAACCTTGCGGCTATTGAGATGCGCGACTATTTTGAAACAATTGGAAAAGCGATCATCGATAGTTTTGGGGAAAAGGCGGAAAACGTTTCCCTTGAAATAGATATGTCAGAGATTGAATTGGACGTCGATACTGCCGTTCCGATTGGCCTTATTACCAATGAACTGATTACCAACTCTATAAAACATGCCTTTCCCAATAAGCGAAAAGGGCAAATAATAATTACCCTGACCCAAGAAAAAAATGGTTTGTTAAAATTGAATATCACGGATGATGGACAAGCCACAACCAACGAATCAGTCGCCCCAAAAGAAAAGGGGTTTGGTACTTTACTCATTCAATTACTGACGACTCAACTGGGAGGAAAATTAGAGAAATCGACCCAGGCAGGTACATCCACCATTATTCAATTTCCACAACAGGAGAAATCGGTGGCTTAATAAAATGCTAATATGACTGAAAATATTTCCCCGAAAATTCTGATGGTAGAGGACGATATGATCATTGCCGCAGATATTTCTATGCAGCTCACCAAACTCGGGTATGAAGTCGTAGGGATAAATACGCGGGGAGAGGATGCGCTCAATACTATTGAAAACAATCGGCCGGATATCGTCTTGATGGACATTATCCTGACCGGCAAAATGAATGGCATAGAAGCGGCCCGGATCATTTTGGAAAAATTTCAGGTGCCGGTGGTTTTTCTGACTTCCAATTCGGATGACGCGACTTTCCAGCAAGCGCTCACTGCAAAGCCCTACGCTTTCATTTCCAAGCCTTTTCAAAAGTCGAATTTGGAACGCACCCTTAAGTTGGCCCTCCAGCGGATCGCAGTGGAACGAGAATCGGAACCCGTCATCGAATCCACTGACCATGTATCCACAATGGATGACCGCCTTTTTATCCGGCACAAAGATCAAATGGTCAAGGTATTGCTATCGGAAATTTTGTACGCTGAAGCCGATAGAAATTATTGCAAAATACACACTGAAAAACAAACCTATCTACTCTCTGTTCCCTTGAGGAATATTGAATCCCAATTGCCCGCCACTCATTTCTTTCGCGTCCATCGTTCCTTTGTCGTCAACCTCAAAAAGATTGATGCGATTAGTGAATACCACGAATACCTGACCATCCAGTCCCATCAGGTTCCCATTTCACGCAGATCGAAAGAAGAAGTGATAAAACACTTGAAAATGATTTAACTCCAAGCTCTTACTTTACCATTCGGAAAGTGATTCCTGCCGCCGGGAAGTTACCTCTGATTCCCATCCCAATTCCACCTACCTTGAAATTTGAACACACTCTTAGCCAATACCGGCAATGAAAATAATCGCTATGCCTACCCGACGAGCGCCCAAAATACTAATCCTGGAAAGTCAAATGATTATTGCCGCGGATGTGTCGCTACAATTTTCAAAACTAGGTTATGATGTAATTGGAATCCACACCCGCTCAGAAGATACGCTAAAAACCATTGAAGACAACCGCCCGGATATTGTTGTAATGAGCATCGAATTGCCCGGAGAAGAAAGTGGGCTAAGGACTGCCCGGATTCTTTTGGAAACGTGCCGAATCCCGGTAGTATTCATAAGCGCTAATACGGATAGGGAGATTTTTAAAGAAGTTATAGCTGCTCGGCCTTATGCTTTTATTTCCAAGCCTTTTGAAAAAAAAGACCTGCAAAGAGGGATTGAAACTGCGCTCAATCGAATGGTTGCGGAAGGGCTTTGGGATAAAAGGTATAAAGCGGATTGGATAAAATGCCACTGAGTTTTCCTTCTCAACCGTTCGGACGACAAACACTACCACTCGGACAGTCCCTCTAAATCAGGATGGCGACTGCACTATATTTGAAGTATGGGTTTTCTGTTTTTTAAAACCCAATACTTAACCTAAAAAATGAAAAAATGAAAAAGCTATTTTTGCCTTTGTTAGGGCTTTTATTACTTGCCGCTTGTCAGAAGGATTCCTCCTCGCCCGCGATCTCTGAGGGTATTGAATCGGAGATTGAGGTAGCTTATGACAACCTCAGCGTTAACAGCAGATCGCTGGTATACGTCAATTTGGAAGCCGATAATTTGGTTGCCTACATCCAGGGCTTGGGGCTTTCTTCTTCGGTAGAACGGGCTATAACCAGAAGGCTGGATTTGGCTGTCCGCAGATTCCGTGATGGCGCCAGCACCAGTACGGTCATCAGTTCCCTGAATAGCATCATCAGTTATGTAACGAACCAGAGCGGCCATAACATCCCTACCGCTGATGCCGACTACATCATCGCCCAAATACAGGTGCTGGTAGACGCGGTTAGCAACGGTACTGCAGCATACTGCACCGACGGTGACAACGATGGGGACGGCTCTGATTGCAACGAGGATTGTGATGATGATAATCCAGCCGTCTACCCCGGTGCTGCCGAAATTTGTGGCAACGGCATCGATGATGATTGCGATCCATCTACACCAGATATCGTTGACAACGATGGGGACGGCTATAATTGCAACGAGGATTGTGATGATGATAATGCCAACATTAATATTACAGTATGTGATGCAACGACTTATAATAATGAAAATTTGTCTTCCGGAAACCTGAATGGACAAGATGGATGGATATCAAGAGGCTGGGTAAATGATATACCTGCGAGTTACATAACCAATGTGGGTACTGTACAGAATGGCAGTCTTGGACTTAAATCGGTTAGCGGTGGATCAGGAGTTGGTACCAGCGGGTCTAAGTTGGAGAATTCAGATTGGCAGATGCCAGACAACATCGTTTGTGATGAAGGCGCCTATTTTGAATTTGAAGGAAAGATCAATCAATATGGTGTTATGTTCGGCCCAGGATATGACCAGAATAATGATGGTGAAATTGGGATTTTCAGAGGCCCGGAACGGGAATGTCCTGTATTCTTTTGGCTTTCGGCCGCTTCGTCTCCGATTTGGGGCGTTAAATTGGTAACAGGAGGAGATGTATACAATGCAGCTACCGTTGATGTGTCTAGAGTGGGCGCTATAGGAGACCGTGTTAAAATCAAAGTAGTAATAGATTTCCAGGCAAACGGAGGCGCCGGCTCAGCCGATTGTTACTACCAAAATTTGACAAATGGGAATTCGGGTTACCAACCCATTGCCGGGTTAACAAATGTCCCTCTAGCCTTAGACTTTGGAGCTACGGATAGCTCAAACCCTGGTTTGTGGAATGGTATGGCTTACCACTTTGAAGGCCTTGGGGCCGAATTAGACAATTTCACATTTTCAAATTGTAAATAAGAGCACAGCCCTAACCCTAGGCTAGTGCGCCGGGAACGAAATTCTTAACCAATTCTTTGGGCTCTTTTACGGCCATGCTGCGTTGCTCCTTCCTTCCGTAGCTTAGGCTATGGTCGGTCGTCGCGCCTTGCCTGTCTCCGCCGGCCATAGCCTTTGGCGACGAGCCGGCCGCAAAACAGCCTCAAATTATTGACCAACAACTTCGTTCCCGGCGCACTAGTACCCTGGATAATGCTGGATTACCCGCAGATCAATTATTGGGCGCAAAATTATCGGTGTTGAATAATAGTATGTGGATTGCCTTTTAGAGCTTGTTCAAAGATATTTTAGACATTAAATAATCTGCTTTGGTAAGAAAGGATGTGCAGGCAATGCTTCCTGCAAGTTCTTAGTTTAACTTTGGTGGATGTGAGGGTATCCACCTGCCACAAACAAACGCTAAACCAAAAAACTGTACTTTTGCTGCCGAATAAAAAATAGCAGCTTGAATATCCCAAGTTTTACATACCGGCCCTGGCTGTACGCAGGCATACTGGCCTTACTGGCGCCTGCCCTGTTGATCAACCTGGGCGAACTGGCTTTCATCGATGATGAAGCAATCCGCGCTTTGGTGGCTTTGGAGATGAAGCTTTCCGGCAACTACATCACGCCCACCCTGCACGGGGAATATTACTACAATAAACCGCCTTTGTGGAACTGGATTCTGCTGGTGTTCTTCGAGCTCTCCGGCAGGATCAACGAATTTACCGCCCGTCTGCCCACTGTGCTTTGCCTGATGGGATATGGGGCCACGATCTACTATTTTTTTCGAAAACATTACAGCCGCAAAGTGGCCTTCCTCAACGCATTATTTTTCATTACCTGTGGGCGTGTGCTATTTTGGGACTCCATCCTGGCGCTCATTGACACCTGCTTTTCGTGGATCACTTTCACGGCTTTCATGGTGGTGTACCATCAGTTTCAGAAGGAGAACTGGTTGAAACTATTTCTTTTATCCTACTTGCTGACGGCGGCGGGTTTTCTGATGAAAGGGCTTCCGGCAATTGTTTTTCAAGGCACGACCCTTTTGGCGTATTTTGCCTACCAACGCCGCTTTTGGAAGTTATTTTCCTGGCAGCATATTCTGGGTGGCGTGTCCTTCCTGCTTATCATTGGAGGGTATTACCTGGCCTATCATCAATACAATAGCCTGGAGAATGTATTTACCACCCTGTTCCGGGAATCCTCGAAGCGCACCGTGGTCCATTTTGGCATCTGGAATACCATAGGGCACTTTTTTACTTTCCCTTTCGAGATGGTGTATCATTTTTTACCCTGGTCTTTGATGATCCTTTATTTTATTCGAAGGGATGTGCTGAAAAGGCTGCGTGCGGATAGTTTTATCACATTCAACCTGGTCGTTTTCCTGGCAAATATACTAGTCTACTGGACCTCGCCGGAGGTGTACCCCAGATATCTCCTGATGCTGGCGCCGCTGATCTTTTCTGCTTTCATCTATCTGCACCCTGTTCATGAAGCTGAAAAGACTTGGCAGTACCGGCTGATACATAGTCTTTTGTTTATCTTTTGCATCGTCGCTTCAGTTGGCGCCTTTGCTCCCCTTTTTATCGAACGGCCGGAGGGCGTGCCCTATCGGTATATGGTGAGCCTGGCCGTAGGGATCACCCTCAGCGGCCTTACCTACCTGTACTGGCGCTGGAGGGAAGAGCGCCTGTTGGTAGTGGTCGCCGTGCTGATCACATTCCGGATAGGCTTCAACTGGTTTGTGTTGCCCGACCGCAATGACAATGACTTTGGAGACCTCTGCCGACAGACTTCCATAGAAGCCGGCAAAAAGTTTAAAGACAGAGAAATGGCCGTGTACAAACAGACGCTTATGCAGCCGACCAACTCCTTTTACCTGACCAATGAACGAAGGAAGATCATTCCGCGCAAAAACAATAACTTTGACAAAGATATGCTGTACATCATCGACCCTCACGCCTACCGGGAACTGGAGTACCGGAAAGTGGATGAAATAAAAGTACGCCACGGAAAGGTGGCTTATGATGTTGGCCTATTAAAATGAGCAGGGCGGATAGCATTACTGGATAGCAATAGGGCTATATTGTTATAGGGCGGGCTCAAAGGGCGGCGGCCATCAAACCAGCCCCACCATTCAGCAACAATCGGCTCTTTCCCTTACTCCATCCCGAAAAAGATTCCTATGCCAATTAAATTATCAGTAGTCGTAACCGTATACAACGAAGAACTCAACATCAAACCACTTATAGAACAGCTCACTGCTGCCCTTGACGGGCTGGAGTACGAGATTGTTTATGTCGACGACGGTTCGGCCGACAATACGCTTGGGGAACTGTATAGCGTCCAACATCCCCGCCTCAAGGTGGTAGAATTTCGAAAAAACTACGGCCAGAGCCTGGCCCTAATGGCCGGTATCGAGCAGTCGGACGGAGAATTCATAGCCACTATGGACGGCGACCTGCAGAACGACCCTTCCGACATCCCCCGGATGCTACAACTGGCGGAAGAGGGCAACTACGACATGGTGGCCGGGGAGCGGGCCAACCGCAAGGATGGCATGTTCCTGCGCAAAATCCCCAGCCGTATAGCCAACTTCATCATCCGAAAAACTTCCGGGGTCCACCTCCGGGATTACGGCTGCGCCCTGCGGGTATTTCGGGCCGACATCGCCAAGGATATGGGCATCTATGGAGAGTTGCACCGCTTCATTCCCGTTTTGGCCCACCTGGAAGGCGCCCGCATTACTCAGGTGCCGGTCAAACACCACGCCCGGGAGTTCGGCCAGTCCAAGTACGGCCTCAACCGGACGTTCAAAGTGATTAGCGACCTGCTGCTCATGCTGTTCCTGAAGAAGTATATGCAAAAGCCGATGCACCTGTTTGGCAGTACCGGCGTTTTCCTGTTTGCTATCGGCGCGCTGATCAACCTGTACCTCATCGTGCTCAAGATACTGGGGCAGGACATCTGGGGTAAGCCGTTGCTCATCCTTGGGCTGATGCTGGTCATTGCGGGCATACAGCTGGTGACCATCGGCATCGTTATCGAGATACAAATGCGCACCTATTTTGAGTCGCAGCAGAAGCGGCCGTATAAGATTCGCAAGGTGGTGAAGGGCGGGGTGGCGGAAGAGATGAAAGCGGTGTGAGGCAGCTTGTTTTCATCTGTTTCCAGCATTATCGCCGTTCATTTCAATCCACCCGTTTTCCGAAATATGGAATGCGCGCCAACTTTTATAATCCGTCACAATCAGTTTATCATCCCCGGCATAGAAGGCCCTCCTGAAGGAATTTCCATTTTCGAAACCGAGACTAGCCGGTTGGTACTTGAACAGAAGACGGCCGCTATTTCTATCAATAACATATAATTTTCCATCACTTCCGCCAACCAGGAATACCTTGCCTTTATCAACGTACACTCTGCTGGGGGTGCCTGCAATGGGGCATTGCCAGCGTATTTGGCCATTTTCTGCCTCCAAAGCATACAGCACCTCATTCTCGCATGCATAGAAAAGCTGGCCATTATCCAGCAATAACCTCGAAGTGAGCATATCTTGCGGGAAGGTGTCACGCCAAAGCTCTTTCCGGTTTTCCAGATCAATACAAACCACCTGGTTGCCTGCGGCCCAATAGGATCTGGTTCCATCCACAATTCCCTGCTTGGTCACGCCATCCCCGGATAAATTATCCGGATAAACTTCAATCGTTTCCTGAAAAGAAGGATTATTCAAGTGCCAAAATATAAGACGGCTTCTTGTATTTATATTGGGGATAAAGTGAATGGTACTGGAAATACATATCGTGTCTTTTCCATCTAATACCGCGGCTACAGGAGTGCGGGCTGAAAGCCTTCCTTCGGCCGGTAAAGAAAAAGTTTTTATTTCCCTGGCAACCCCTGAATAAACATCAAAAGCAAGAATCCGGGCCACCCGGTTCTCTTGATCATAATAGGTACGCAAAGCTCTGCTGCCTGTTCCTTCCACGAAAGACTCGGCGGGCCAACTTCTTTGATCCTGCCAGAGGGTATTACCATCGGCCAGGCTGATGGCGATAAGCCTGGAACCGATAGGCAGCAACAGGACGTCGTCAAAAATATAATGCTTTAGGTTGTAGTAACTCTTGTGCAATATGCTATCGGAATCCAGCCAGTTCCATACCGGCGCTCCCGTATCCATGCGGACTGCTTTCAGGCAATCGGCATTTCCACATTTACCGGCAAGGACTACGAGGCCCTTGTGCACTATGGGGTACAAGTTGAAGCTTTCGGAAGCCTTGATGCACCAATCCCGCGCCTCTTTTGAAACCGGCTTGCACCCCATCAAAAGAAAGGAGCAGAAGATTACCCAAAGAAGATGCGCGTATTTCCGGCGTTTGTTGTTAGGTTGGTAATAATTATCCATAAAAAGAGGATGGGGTGGCGGCTAAAATCTCACTCCAGCCGCCACCTTTAATGAACACTGATATAGACTACTGTTACTGTATGGGCACCCTGAACGCATCCCCGGCGCCCCCTTGGAACAGGTCTTCAAAAGCATCTAAAACGACCTGCTTTACGTCGGTCCTGCTTTCCTGGAAATGATTGGTTTCCTCCAGGTGGTACGTTTTGGTGGCGCCATCCAGTTGTTGCTCGCTCTTGGTAAGCAGCCCGTCGTTGTCTTCGGATACGAGTAAGGTGACGGTCATCGTTTCATCATCCGTCAGTTCGACGCAGAATTCCTCACAGGTCATATTCAAATGCCAATCTCCCATAGCTATATCTGTATTACATTCCAGTATGCAATTATCGTATTCACTCGGAATAAATATCGTCACCTGGCTTTCTTCCAGGCTCGAATTTTCCAACATGGCCAGCTGCCATTCGGCGGCGAGCAGTTGATTGGCAAATTCGCATCTCAGTAACTCGGCCAACCTGTTGTCTCTTTCTTGTACTGCTTGAATTTGATTGATAAAGTTTTGCCTTTGAGCGTTAATGAAATTACCTATACGTGATATCCACTCTCCAGTTGAAAGGCCTGGGGCAATAGCTCCAATAAAGTTCATTACACTACCCAAAAGGCCGGTTGAGTTTCTTATAGTTGAGAGGATAAAAGCGTCATTTGCACTTTGCCGCGCCTCCTCAAATTCCCTGGCATAGCATTTGGAATAAAAGTCTCCATCTGAAGGGAATGCACTGGAAGATAAAAGCCGGGTGATTGAAAAGTCTTTAACGCTCCCCCACATGACGACATAGGGGACTGTTGGCATATTTTCATTTAAATGACTGACAACTGAACTTTCTGTTTGTGCATCCTTCAAATAGTTTCTACCTCCGTACAAACCATTTACCCAGCTGTCAAAGGCCTCTGTAAAGTCGCAATCTTTACAATTATCTCCCTTCTTAAAATCCTGGATGGCGTCCAATAATTTTTGGGCGCGGGTGCCATTACTGTTGGGGTCGACAATAGTGGTGAAATCGATGGCGGAAGACCCCTGATTGGGCACGCCTACCAGGACCATTGCAGAGATATTGTCGTCTTTCAGTTGAAGGTCTCTCAGGACCAGTCCTCCGTAATCATGAGCAATACCAAGCAGGTCATCATGGTCCCCGAATGTCCCCGCCAATACGTCGGCTGCTCCTTCTACGCCCAGGCCCGGTTCGTATACATCGGAAAAAATCAAGTTATCAAAATAGTATCCGAGACCTCCCAGGTGGTCTTTTGATGCGTTCCAGCCATTAGAGTTTTGAGAAACGCCTCTCATCCAGAGGGTGTTTCTCTGAGCAGAGGCCGCGCCGGCCTGTAGGATGACAACAACGAGCAGGATGAGTTTTATGCTATTTTTCATTTTACATATTTTTTTCAAGATTAAAGTTTTTGATTGTGGAGCGCTTGATGATGGCCATCTTTTTATCACTGAGCGGGCTATCCATGTAGGTTACGAAAGTATGGCCGGTAATCACAGGCTTCCTGGCTTCGCCGGTGAAAGAGAAGTAGGACTTGGTTTGCAGTATTCCATCCACATCGAAATTGGCCTGGCCCCGGATGAGTTGAAGCTCTTTGTCTATGACGAGTTCAGAAAAGGATCCATCTTCAAACGTGTGCCTCAACAAGGCTATCCTTTCGTTTTCGGTGGGCCTCACTTCAAAACCAGCTTCGACAAAACTCTCAAGTACACCTGACATCTGCTCGGTAGTGAGGAGAGTTGCCTGGTCTCCTAACCCTTCAATAATGTTTTGAAATAAGGCCAGGTTAGTCCCATCGGAAAAACTTTGAGCAAGGGGTTCTCCTTGTGCATTGTATGAAGTGATCGTTCCTTGGCTGAAGACCATTTTATCCATTGCAGATTCTTCCGGAAACGCAAGCGGGCCAATGGTACCTGGCGGATACTCGGGAGCGCTTTCAGGCTGCGCGGCATGTGCCTCCGCCACCATTTGGCCATCTTCCAGAATACAGGCTTCTACCGTGCAACTTTCAACCCTGGGAAGCCTCAGCGTTTGTTCGCCCAGCGTTAACGCTTCCTGTTCTTCAGGGTGGTAAGCCTGTGCGTAGGTGTAGGTCGTAATTTCATAGCTGAGGGCTATCCGGCAATCATTCTGAGCTATCGGCCCTTGTTTTTCCATCTCAGGTAGGCCATCCCTATCTTTTGAACAGGCAATAAGATACAGCAGGATGAACAATAGCCAGGCCATGCTGAGCATTCGGTAAGTGAAATTCTTCATCTTGAAAGAGTTTAAGGTAAAAAAATAGTTATGAATAATATTATTACTTCCGCGATAAGCAGGCTACCAGTCTAAGAGCTTGTTTGGAGGTGGCCGTTTGGGCTGCAAATGACCACTTTTGGAACCTCACTTCGCCATTTTTTTGCCCCATAGCACCACTATGAGGCTCAAAAATGCCTTTGTGAGAACCCCAAATCGGCCATTTTCGCCTCCAAAGCACCACCTCCAAACAAGCTCTAAGGTTGGACACGGTTAGAAGCAGGTAAGCCCAAGCAGCCTGCCGCGTTTGCGAACAGCGAATACCGAACCGCGAACTCGTCCAACCCTGGAATGGTAGCCGATAAGCAGATGGACTAATTGAATACCAGGGTTTTAGCCTGGGTTTCATGTTTTATTAATTGTGTCCATGTACTTACAGCTTTTTTTCAGTATCGGATGATTTTGGAATAGCAAGCATACCCTTCCCGTGTATAGGATATAAGTGCATAAACGCCCCGGTTGGGAAGCCGTAACAGCCGGGTGGCCTGATAATCGTCAGGTAACAATTCGATTTGGCTTATTAATCTGCCCGTGCCCATATCCACGGTGACTATCCGTTCGATTGTTTCACCATCAATTGCATGAGGTTTCAGTAACACCATTCCATTGGAAGAATTAGATAGAACTTCTATGCCACAATCCGTCATTTGAATTCCGGTAAGCAGAGAGGCTACTCTTTTCGGTATACGGTTTCCCGCACAGTAGTCTTCACAGGGTATTTCCGCAGCGAGGTCGTTGCCTACAACAACATCGCCGTCACATTCTATTTGTACATAACAGGGCTTATAGCCATCGATACAGGGGCCCGACTCAAAAGAAATATAAATCTCCCCGTGATCCTCAAACTGCATCCCGAAGAGGAAGGGGTTTCCACAAAAGGCATCTCTTACACACTCTACATTGTAAAGGGCCGCATTTTCATCCCATTCTCCAAGGCCGGGAAGATCGTAGAGGGCCTCCACGATGTCTCCATTGCAGTCTACCAGGCCCGTGCAACTACCACTGCCATCGGCATATTCCCAATAAATCCGTTCCTCGGCAAATGAAGCCTCGTTGAGCACTTCCTCAAAATCGTTATTAAAAGAGCAATTTACATCCCTGAGGCACCCGTTATGCTCATCGTAGTACCATTCTTCGAAATAAGTTTCCACATCTCCTCCCTTTACTTCACCGTCATGCAAGGAGCCTTCATTGCAAAGTACCGTCCCTATACAACCCTCATATTCACTGTATTCCCAAACAATATCGCTGATTCCGGCATCTTTGGTATCGATAATTTCACCCCCGCAAATAACGTATCGATAGCAGGCGCCCTCATTTTCATCAAAAAAAACATCGCTGTATTCTGCCGCGGTTTCAATGGACATCTCTTCCCCGCCTTCCAGGCAGGTAATAATGGTTCTGCAAAAACCATTATTGTATTCATAAGCGATGTGATAAGGAGCGTTTGCCTCTACAAAAAGCAATTCATCCTCGTGGCAGATTTCCCGGAAGCACTCGTTGCCGGTTTCATTATATTCCCAGGGTGAACAAGGGGCTCCATCTACACATTCTTCTACGGAGCCGACCGTTTGCTCACAAGCAAATTCCCGACAATACAATTCTTTTTCTTCACTGTAAGCCCAATCGGAAACCGGCCTCGCGTCCGGGCAAAGTACGATACAACCCTTATCTGCCGGGCCGTCGCAGCCGCAATGCGCAAGGGTGTAGCAATATTCCCCGGGTTCCAGGTTTTCCAGCAGGGTTTGGTTGATCGCTGTGAAACCATTGGGGCCGGACCAGGTAAGCGTATAAAAGTCGAAATCAATGAATTCCTCTATTTGTATGCCTAATGGCGGATCAGATACGAAACGGTTGCCACCGCCATATAATTTTTTGGGCGTCAAATGCAAAGGAGTGTTGGGGCAGGTGATATAGGAGCCCAGTGAAAATTGAATGGCGCCATAGTCTGCGACAACGGGTATGAGTTCTTCCTGCACTTGAGACCCGCCATCGCAAGAATATTCTACGAGTTGGTATTGCTGTATCTCCTGTTCCACCGCGGCGTTCAGGTGAAAACAACAATGCTCGCAATTGGGATTTTCAAACGCTTCACAGTCTTCTTCTTCCACTACCGGCAGGAATCCACTGATACTGGTTTCGTAGAAAGTGCTGGACAAGTCTCCCCAGGAATGAGTGCCGGATATCGAACCGGATATCGACTGCCTTCCTCCTCCCAGGTTTATCGACCCGCCAATATTAAAGCCTGAATTTTCGGAATGAGTTATGCCCATTGAGCCGGTAATGGATTGTGGCGGGTCGCCCAGGCATGATTTAAAACCAAGATTGGATTCAACCGGGAAAGACTCGCTCCACTGGTAATTTCCATCGCTGACTAGGTTTCCAATAACCACCCCTCCCGACGGGATAAGGACCTGAGTGGTGGGGAAACTTTCTTCGTCTATAATAAAGTTGATCGTCGGCAAATGGCCTTCGGGAAATGCCAGCCCCTGGGCAAAAAAGCCAGAGAGCTGATGAGAAGTAATACAATAATTAAAAGTTTGCCCTGGAAAGCTGGGGCTAATCAGTTCGATCCAGAGGTTGTCAATTTGCTGGCCGGCTATTTCCAAGCCGATCCCCTCTGCCGAAAAGTCTCCCAGGCCACACCAGTTGGTCACTTTAAAGCAAAGCTGAGGAACATCATCCCCATACAGGCATTCGGCGGGTATGACCTCCGGGCAGGGGTATTCATTTCCATTGGCATCCTGGCAATAAGTTTCAACTTGAAAGCAATAGCCGGTGAGCGGCGCCGGTAAGGTATAGGGGAACCCTTCCGGCTCAACGCAACCCGGGCAGGAATTCAGTGATAAAGGAGAGAAAAACAGAATGAAGGCAATGGCTGGATGCAGCTGGATGTTCATGATTGCTATATTTTCGTTAGTGAGAGAAAAAAGGGCCGCTTACATCAGGGCTTCCGCCTGAGTGTTGGATGAAAAGAGCAGCGAGTGTTTGGAAACCTTCTATCATTGAGGCCTGAGAATAATGGCGTCCCAATATTCCCCCTCAATTTTTTCGATCTTCAGAAAATGTTTTTCTGCGAAATCGGCTATTATCTCTTCGGGGCTCCCCTCTTTCAGTATCCTGAATGGTTTTGTGTACGCACGTGAGTAATAACGGCAGGCAGGATCAAACTGGAAAAGGCTGTTCGTTCGTTGGGAAAGGTAACCAACAGCGTTACCCAGCGTTACATGCGTTATCTCCAGATAATCTCCAACGTATTCCAGGTGACGCACCTTAAAATTTGAGAAGTTATTCTCACCGGAATGGAAATGCGCCAGGAAGGAAGGTACATCCTGGCAGACCATATAAGTGGGCACTTGGGTGTATTCGACGTCCAGAGAAAGCCTTTCCGCCAGAAAACCCAGGGTGGCCTTTTTCAACTCCCCGGTTGAGCAGGAAGTACAGGAGGTTGAAACCTGAAAGGTTCCTCTGGGCAACAGGCCGCTGTTTTCCAGTTCATGAAACAAGTAGGGAACGCCCCTTTTTCTTCGGAAATTACAGGCTTCGCCTGGTGCGCAGGGTTCGATTTTGCCTATTAAAAAACCAATGACATCGATTATGGACAACCGATGCAGCGAAATGGCGTTTTCTTCTATTGCAATACGTGTGCCCTCTTGCTCATCAGGAGCTGAAATATCAATAATAAATTCTGCCGTTCCCTGGATGACGGAGTAGCTCCCATACAATTCTGATGCCTGTGCAGACAGCCTTTCCCGTGAGTAAATGCCAGTTAGCAAAAGGACGGATACCAATAACGATAATTTCCTTTTCATGATCTATAGTTTCAGGTTTTAGAAAAAGAGGCACAACAGAACTATACTGACACCTGTCAGCATGATTACGGCAATGGTATGGCTATGCGCACGCCGAAAGTGTAAATAATTTGGCAATACTTGCTCATTTGAGCGCTGGCCACTTCATTCGAAACGACTATGCTTCTCTTGGCCGGAATACTGCCGAAAACGAAAAGCATTCACCGACAAAGGAGATAGAAGCTAATTCAGCCTTGGGTTGTTGGATTTTTAACTCGAACGCACTTAGGTTGGTTCAGATATATTTTAGTGCTTGTGTATGCAAAATAGTTATTTTCCGTGAAAAGCCAAAAAAATCGCCTTATTTTTAAAAAAAATATTTCCAAAAAAATCAATCTTTATAGACGGATACCCCCTGCCGGGGAGTTTTCCAGCGTATTTGGTTATTATATCACCCGCTAAAATTCTGTGTTAATCATGAAGATGAATTTACCAGCCCTCGTCTTTTTCCTTTCCTGTGGATGGTACGCCACCCAGGCACAAGGCCTCGAAGTTTACGTCAGCGACGCCGGCAATTTTACTTCTTTCTTTCAGATTCTGAAATTTGATGAAAACGGAGAAAACGGAGTAGTGTTTACCAATCAGGAACTGGCCTGGCCGCAGGATATCGTTGTTCTGGAGCGCAGGAATTCCATAATCGTTTCCAACCTGAACTCGGGAAAAATCACCGAGTATGACGTTGAAACAGGGGAGTATATTGGTGATTTTGCTACAGGAATAAGTGGGCCGACGAGGATGAAAATAGGCGCCGATAGTTTATTGTATGTACTCCAGTGGCAGGGCAATGGCAGGGTTCTGCGCTATGACCTTGAGGGCAATTTAGTGGATACTTTTACAGATACGAACGTATCAAACAGTATTGGCCTGGACTGGGATGCTACCGGCAATTTATACGTCTCTTCTTTTAATGGCCGATACGTCCAGCAGTTCAACAGCAATGGAGAGAGCATGGGGCAGTATATCAACTCCAACCTCAGCGGACCAACAAATATCTGGTTCGATGACGAAGGCGCCCTTTTTGTGGCGGATTGGTCCGGAGGGTCCGTTAAAAAATTTGATGCTTCCGGTAATTACCTGGGGGTATTCGTCAGTGGTATAGGACAGGCCGAAGGCGTCGATTTCCTTCCGGATGGAAACCTCCTGATCGGCGATGGACAAAGTTCTTCAGTGAACCGGTATGACAGCGAGGGGAATTCTATTGAAGAATTTGTCCCCAGCGGAACCCTGGGATTGCGGCAGCCCAACGCAGTCATAATCAGAACGCTTGGGGTATCGCCCGTCCGCGAGACACTCGGGCAGGTGGCTTTTATTGCACCTTCCGCCGGCGTTGAATTCAATTTACTCAATGGGAATACAGCCCCAGGTATTGAGGCCTTCGAAATATACGATGCGCAGGGGCGTTTGCAGGCAAGTATGCGCTACACTGGAAATACGACATTATGGGATGCCTCAAGCTTTGCCGAAGGCTTATACCTGATCGTCGCCAGGTTGAAGGATGGGAAGGCCTGGAGCCAAAAGGTCGTCGTCAAAAAATAAGAAATAAAAAAACATGAGTCATCCCGAATTTCAAAAATGATCCAACCTGCTGGTATTGGAAAAGGGTAAGCTCATTCGGGGTATTCCCGCCAACCAGGATACGCTACAAGAGTTGAATGCTTATTTTTCTGCCTGATCCGCTTCTTTGATACGCTCCACCTCCGCCGCATACAACCCCTGTTGATCCTCCTGGATAACAAAGCGCACCTGATCCCCCCGCTTCACCGGCGCTTTCAAATGGCGCCGGTGCACGAAGAACT
Organism: Lewinellaceae bacterium; assembly: GCA_020636095.1. GTDB lineage: Bacteria > Bacteroidota > Bacteroidia > Chitinophagales > Saprospiraceae > JACJXW01. The sequence goes on along the minus strand of JACJYN010000003.1, from coordinate 654,508 downwards.
CCTCCCGGGTTTCGGGCACGCGGATGTAACCATACCCTTTCTGTTCTAAAAAAAACTGGACGATTCCTACCGGCATGAACGATTTGGATTACTTCAGCGGGCAAGTTAGGGCGTAACTTCAAGTTACACGCTAACTTCAAGTGCCTTTTTATTTCGGGAAACGCCCTAAAGCTCTACCTTTGAGGCCAACGATCAAAAATAATTCAGCATGCAGTTCTCAAACCCCATCCCTGTCAAGGAAATTGCCGAAAAGATCGGCGCCCGGATCATCGGAGATGACAGCCTGCTCGCCACCGGCATCAACGAAATCCACCAGGTGCGCAAAGGAGACATCACCTTCGTGGATGTGAAGAAGTACTTCGATAAGTCTCTCAAATCGGATGCTTCCATCATCATTCTCAACGAGAAGGCAAAATGCCCGAAAGGCAAGGCCCTTTTATTGTGTGACGACCCTTTCGAAGCATACAATGGCATTGTGCTGGAACACCGGCCCTTTCAGCCTCTTACCAGGGCCATCAGCGATACGGCCGAGATTCACCCCAGCGCCATCATCGAACCCAATGTGGTCATCGGCCCTCATGTCAAAGTTGGCGCCAACACTTACATACAGGCCAATGTGACGATCGCCGAGCATGTCATCATTGGCGAGAATGTGGTAATCCAATCCGGCTCGGCCATCGGCACCGATGCGTTTTACTTCAAACGCACCGAGGAAGGATACCAACACTGGCGTTCCGGCGGGCGGGTGGTCATTGAGGATAATGTACAGATCGGCGCCGGTTGCACCATCAACAAAGGAGTTTCCGGGGATACCATTATCGGCGCCGGCACCAAGATTGATTGCCAGGTACACATCGGCCACGATGTAGTGGTGGGGAAAAACTGCCTCTTTGCCGCTCAGGTGGGAATAGGAGGCAATACCGTGATCGGCAGCGACGTCATTATCTACGGGCAGGCAGGTATTTCACACAATGTAGAGATAGGAGACAAAGTAATGGTGCACGCCAAATCTGGCGTATCCAAAAGCCTGGAGGCAGGAAAAGCTTACTTCGGGTATCCGGCTAATGAAGCCAGGACTATGTATAAGGAGTTGGCGGCGCTGAGGCACCTACCCACCTTTTTTGCCAATTATTACGAAAAGTAAAAAGGGCATTGATACCTCTGTCACCGTTTATTGACGCGCTGTGTGGTGATGATCTGGCTATCCGGGCCGAGTAACTGCACGAGGTACATGCCCCGGGGCAAGTCGCCGACATAGTACTTCTCACCGTCAATGGCTTCAAAGCTCTTCATCTGGCGGCCGACGAGGTTGAATACCGTCACCTGCTTCACCACTTCATTCTTGGTAACGCTGATGTAATCGGCAGCAGGGTTCGGGAAGATTTGCAGGTCGACCTTTTCTTTATTGTTCGACGATTTGATGGAAAGGCGGTCACTAAAACTCGTTTGAGAATAGGCGACGGAGAGGCTGAACACAAACAAAAGCAGAAAGAGTAAAGTGTGCTTCATATAACCGGAGTTTTTGAGTAAGGACTGTCCTTATCTGACAAATTTCGCGGGCCAGCTTAAAAGCGCAATAACGGCGGAACGCTCATAAACATAAGCGAGAACCGTGTTTCTGGTTTTGGGGTGCTTGCTACCACGAAGTTTGTCAAAGAACCAGGATTGTATATGCACGAGCAAAATACATGAATAATTTTAACAATACAAGTACCTTCTTAACACTTTATAAAAAGTTTAACATGTTTTTTATACTAAACTCCAAAATCCAGCGATTGGTTGAGTTTATCGCCGGAAAAAAGTGTTGCGGCCATCCTTGAACTGCCGCAACACTTTTTACCGGGCCTGACAGGGTCAATCCACCTGCTCCTGGAAGTAGTTGGCGAATTCTGCCGCCGTCATCGTTCCGATATCGCCTTCGCCTTGGCGGCGTACCGAAACGGTTCCGCCCTCTTCCTCTTTCTCCCCGACGATGAGCATAAACGGCACCTTATTCATCTCCGTATCGCGGATTTTGCGGCCGACCTTTTCGCTCCTGTCGTCCACATAACCCCGGATATCGAAAGCGCCCAGCTCTTTTTCTATTGCCGCTGCGTAATCATTGAAGCGGTCGCTGATGGGCAGCACGGCAAACTGGTCGGGCGCCAGCCAGAGCGGGAATTTACCGCCGGTGTGTTCGATCAGGATGCTGATGAAGCGCTCCATAGAGCCGAAGGGCGCGCGGTGGATCATCACCGGGCGGTGCGGCAGGTTATCGGCGCCAATGTATTCCAGCTCGAAACGGTCAGGCAGGTTGTAGTCCACCTGTATGGTGCCCAGCTGCCAGGAGCGCCGAGGGCGTCCTTGACCATGAAGTCGAGTTTGGGTACGTAGAAAGCGGCCTCGCCGAGTTCCGTAGTCGTCTGCAGGCCCGACTCTTTGGTGGCTTCGATGATGGCATTCTCGGCATTTCGCCAGTTCTCATCCGTACCGATGTATTTTTCCGGCGTTTCCGGATCGCGCAGGGAGATTTGGGCGGTGAAGTTCTCGAAGCCCATCTTGGCGAGCACCACCTTGGTGAGGTCCAGCACGTTGAGGAATTCCTCTTTGACCTGTTCGGGTGTGCAGAAAATGTGGGCGTCATCCTGGGTGAAGCCCCGCACTCGCGACAGGCCGTGCAGTTCCCCGCTCTGCTCGTAGCGGTAGACGGTGCCGAATTCGGCGATGCGCAGGGGCAGGTCCTTATAGGAATGCGGCCGGTGGCCGTAGATTTCGCAATGGTGCGGGCAGTTCATCGGTTTGAGCATGAACTCCTCCCCTTCCCGCGGCGTGCTGATGGGGCGGAAGCTGTCCTGGCCGTATTTCTCCCAGTGGCCGGAGGTTACGTACAGTTCTTTTTTGCCGATGTGGGGCGTAGTCACCAGTTGATACCCCCGTTTTTCCTGTTCTTGCCGCAGGAAGTTCATCAGGCGGTCGCGCAATTGGTTGCCTTTGGGTAGCCAGATGGGCAGGCCTGCGCCTACGCGTTCGGAAAACATGAACAGTTCCAGTTCGGCGCCCAGTTTGCGGTGGTCGCGTTTTTTGGCTTCCTCTATCATGTGCAGGTACTCCTCCAGTTCCTTTTGCTTGGGGAAGGAGATGCCGTATACCCGTGTCATCTGCTGGCGGTTTTCATCGCCCTGCCAGTAGGCGCCGGCTACGTTAGTCAGCTTCACCGCTTTGATGTAGCTGGTGTCGGGCACGTGCGGGCCGCGGCAGAGGTCAATGAAATGGCCCTGCTCATAGAGGGTAATGTCGGCGGCTTCCTCCTTGCGCTTTTCGAGTAGTTCCAGCTTGTATTCATCGCCCTTTTCCTTGAAAAAAGCGACGGCGGCCTCCAGGCTGATGGGTTTGCGGACGTACTCATTTTTCAGGCGTGCCAACTCGATCATTTTCTGCTCTATACGGGGGAAGTCATCGGAAGAGATAACGTGATCACCCGGGTCTACATCGTAGTAAAACCCACTTTCCGTCGCCGGGCCCGTGCCGAATTTGATACCGGGGTAAATGGCCTCCAGCGCTTCCGCCATGAGGTGGGCGGAAGAGTGCCAGAAGGTCATTTTTCCGTCCTTGTCATCCCAGGTCAGCAGTTGCAGGCGGGCATCGTGTTGGATGGGGCGGGTTGCTTCCCACACCTCGCCGTTCACCTTAGCGGAAATGACTTTCTTAGCCAGCCCATGGCTAATGGACCGGGCGATGTCGAGGGCAGAACTTCCGGCTTCGTACTGGCGTTCCTGTCCGTCGGGAAAAGTGATCGTAATCATCATTGTTTTGCAGTTTTGCTATTGCTCCCTACGAATGGGCAATAGAAATAGTTCGTAAAAAGTCCGCAAAATTAGATGTTTTTGGGGAGGGCAGAGAATTTTGGATGGGGAAAGTTTTGGGTGAGGCCGCTATACCTGGATGCGTCGATTCCGGAGCGGTAGAAGTAAGCTTCTCATTTTTATATTTGTACTATTGCTGAGTGGAAAAAATCAAAGGAATGAAAAATCTAATTTTATTAATAGCTGTTCCCTTTTTTATTTTTTCGTGTGCCGGTGATTCCACCCGTACAGCCGCCACCGAAAACGCTCCTCCGGAGATGGCCTTCGTTCCCTCCGGTGAATTTTTGATGGGAGGCAAGTCTGAACAGGCGGACCCCGACGAATTTCCCCGGCGAAAGGTGGCGGTTACTGCCTTTTGGATGGATGAACACGAAGTGGCCAACTATCAGTTTGCTGAATTTGTGGAGCAGACAGGCTATGTGACTGTTGCCGAACGGCCGGTCGACTGGGAAGAAATGGCGAAACAACTGCCGCCGGGTACCCCGAAGCCGGACGATTCCGTCCTGCAACCGGGATCTTTGGTATTTCAGCCGACGCAAGCGCCGGTTAATCTACAGGACTACTCGCAATGGTGGGCGTGGACAACCAATGCAAACTGGCGGCAACCGGAAGGGCCGGGTAGTTCTCTCGAAGGCCGCATGGATCACCCCGTCGTGCACATCGCTTGGGAAGACGCCAATGCCTATGCTCATTGGGCCGATAAGCGCCTCCCCACTGAAGCGGAATGGGAATGGGCGGCGATGGGTGGACTGGACGACCCGAAATATCCCTGGGGAAACCAGCCTTCGGATGAGGCCTATAAAAAAGCCAACTTTTATCAAGGGCTGTTCCCGTACCAAAATACCGGAGAAGACGGATACCTCGGAACAGCTCCCGTAAAATCCTTCCCGCCAAATGGCTATGGTTTGTACGATATGGCCGGCAATGTCTGGGAATGGTGCGCCGATAAATACCACCATCAGGCTTACAGCCTGTCCCGGTCCGAGCGCGTAATTGCCAATCCTCAGGGGCCGGAAGTAGCGCTGGACCCCATGGAGCCGCTCGTGCCCAAGCGCAGTATGCGGGGCGGTTCCTTTTTATGCAACGACAGTTACTGCAGTGGTTATCGCGTGGCCCGGCGCATGAAATCCAGTGAGGATTCCAGCTTCAACCATACGGGCTTTCGCTGTGTGAAGGATGTGGGAGAGTAGGGAAGAATTTAACGGGGCAAAATAAAACGATAGCCGATTCCCGCTGTTCTATCGAAAACAAACATCATGAGACTATCCGTTATCCTTTTCCTCTTTTCTTTTTTTTTGATTTCCACCTGCGGAAGGGTCAATCCTCCGGTAAAGGTATTTGAACCGTCCGACCTGCCGCTGGGAAAAATCCGCCTGCCCCAAGGCTTCAAAATCGAAGTCTTTGCGGAAGGGTTGAAAAATGCCCGCTCCCTGGAGTTATCCCCCAACGGCACACTGTTTGTCGGCACCCGGGGAGAGGGCAAGGTGTACGCCTTGAAAGATGAAGACGGAGACTTTCGCGCCGATACCACTTATACCATTGCCAAAGGCCTGAAGATGCCCAACGGCGTCGCTTTTCGGGATGGCGATTTGTATGTGGCTGAAGTGAGCCGCATCCTGAGGTTTGAGAACATCGAGGCCAACCTGGCTACCCCGCCCGAACCGGTTGTCATATTCGACAACTACCCCACCGAGACTCATCACGGCTGGAAGTTTATCTCCTTCGGCCCCGACGGCAAGTTATACGTGCCGGTGGGCGCCCCCTGCAATATTTGTGAATCGGATGACGAGGTTTTCGCCTCCATCACCCGCCTCAACCCGGACGGCACGGGCATGGAGATCGTGCAAAGAGGCATCCGCAACACCGTGGGCTTCACCTGGCATCCGCAAACCGGCGAACTGTGGTTTACCGACAACGGCCGCGACTGGCTGAACGACGACGAGCCCGCCTGCGAACTCAACCACGCGCCTCAGGATGGTATGCACTTCGGCTACCCCTATTGCCACCAGGGAGACTTGCCAGACCCGGAATTTGGTGATAAGCGTTCCTGCGATGAGTTTACGCCGCCGGCACAGAAGTTGGGGCCTCATGTGGCGCCGCTAGGGGTTGAGTTTTACACCAGCCAACAGTTTCCTGAAGAATACCAGGGCCGTTTGTTCATCGCCGAACATGGCTCCTGGAACCGCAGCAAGAAAATCGGCTATCGCATCATGATGGTTAAACTGGAAGGCAACCGGGCGGTGAGTTACGAACCCTTCGCCGAGGGCTGGCTCGACAAGGGCGACGTATGGGGCCGCCCCGTCGACCTGGAATTCCTGCCAGATGGTTCCATGCTGGTGTCCGATGATTTTGCGGATGCGATCTATCGGATCTACTATGAGCGATAAGGGTTGATAGGTTAAATAGGTTGATTTCAATATCAGTATGTGTTTAGCGCTATTTGGAGGGGGTTGTGTAAAAAGGTAATTGTCGAAAAATAGCTCCAACTTATGTTGTGTGGCCGGGCGATTTGTCGGGGTGCAATTTTCTATTGCGCTCAGACTTGAAGCGGCCGGCAAAATTTAATTCGGAGTGAAAATCATCAAAATACCTTTTTACACAACCCCTAGACAGGAGCTTGATCTGGCCTCATTGACGCGGACCCCGAAAAGATCGGGGCAGGCTCTGGAGGTCCGCCCTGTGGAATAGTTGCTCAGCAAATTCCACAGGGTCCGCGCTCCAGCCTTCCTACTGGTTTTAAGCGCTAAACACATACACCAATATCAACCCAATCAATCCAGTTAAACCTCAGCCCTGACACCCAGGCTTTCCTTCACCGCCTTTAAAAACTCCTCCTGGATACTCTGCGTTTTGTCTTTCGCATACCACTTCTGCGCTGCTGCGGTTAGTTCCTGGTAGCGCTCTTTCTTCGCCTCTTTATCCGTCAGGGCTTCCATGTCGGCCCTAGCCGCCATCACCATTTCCTGCACCACCGCCGGGCGCGGCCCCCAGGAGCCCAGCACGTCCAGCGTTTGGGCATCCAGCAGGATCACCTTGGGAATGGAGCGGCCTCCGTTAGTCAGGAAGGCGTTCATGATTTCCGGGTGTTCGTCGCGAAGGATGAGGCGCAGTTCGACAAGCTCACTGGCCTCGGCTATTTTTTGCAGTACCGGGATGATCTGCGCTGCGTCGCCACACCAGGCTTCGGTGAGGGTAAGCCAGATCATCGGCCGGTTGACATGTTGGAGTTGCTCCCGGGTAGCCTCCAGCAAGCGGGTGGTCTTGTCCAGGCGATTCATGCGGGCCACGTTGAGTTGCGTATAGTGGATCATCGCTTCGCTATGGTTCTCACCGGTGGTTTTACCCTGGGCCAGCAATTCATCCGTCAGCTGGCGGTAGGCATCATACGTCATTGACCGGCCTATTACTTCACTGCTTATTTTTTTCATTTTACCTTTCTTTATTGGATGTTCAAACGACAAATTCTGCCCGGTTGCCCACAAGTGAACCCTGGGGCTGAATCCCGAAGTTCGCAATTCGCAGGTTCGCCTTCCGAATACCGAATACCGAATACCGAATACCGAAAGTTACAAACCTACTCATCCAAATGCCGATTGACTGCATTTTGTTTGGTGGGTGGGGCCATAAGCTGCATCAACTGTCGCAGGCTAGCCTGGTTTTCCTCTAACTGCATGGCGCTCAGTACGTCTTCTTTTTCCCGTTCGGTGATGTGGAAGGAAATAGAGGCCTCCAGTTGGTTGGATTGAGAAGGCCGGTACATGAACCGGATGACGTTGAAGTGATCTTTTCCCAGAATGTCGTAGATGAAGCCCAGGGTGTTGTCGTGCTCAAATTCCTGCCGGGTCAGCATTTTTCCGGCGATGCCGATGGGATTGATCAGGGACTCGATGATGCCCTGCCCACCGCTGGGCGTTATTTGCTCTAATTTTTCAGAACTGCTGATCTGAAGCAACACGACGCCGCTGGTGTTTTCCCGAATCCACTCCTGGAACACCTGGATGAAGCGGGTGGCGGAGATCATGCCATAATTGTCAATAAAGCCGGCGTCCATGATCTCGACTCCCGGCTCGCTGGGCAGGTGAACGTTGGGCAGGATGTAGGGGTAGGTGGCATTCATGCGCAGGGCGGTCAGGAAGCGCAAATTGTCGGCGTTTTGCTGCTTGAACATCCAGCCGAAATCGACGGCGTCGGCCTCCACCGTATTGGGGTGGCTTTGCCCCACCGGCGCCGCCATCATGTAGGAAACGCCCTGAGGTGAGATGATCAGCCGCCGGGCGTCATTTACAATACTGGGCGTGATAAAAAGCATAGGGATAATGGCGGCCTGTTCGGCCTGCCGGTAATCCCCGATGGTTTTATCCAGGATGTATCCGGTATTTTCATTGAGCTGTTGTTCGAAAATGTATCCGCGGTCTTTGTGATAGGTGTAACCTCCTGTCTCAAAAGTGGCCCAGGGCAAAAACAGGTCATTGGAGACGATGGTGAACGCGACGGAATTGAGCAGGTCTTTGGTAATGTTGTCTATGTGCCGCCGGCTGTACAAGTGGACGGCTTTTCCATTTTGCTTTTCCAGCGATAATTCCCGCAAGTAGGCCATACCCAGCATCCCTCCGGAAGCTCCGGTTATCAATACGGTATGATGGAGTAACTGTCCTTCCATCAGGCTGTCGGCGGCCTGCACTACCTGCATGGCCCAGCTCGCCGCCTTGAGGCCGCCGCCACTGACGGACAGCACCACCATTTTGGGCAAGGGGGAACGCCCGGGGGCCACCTTGTTACGCCAACGGTTGAGAATGGCAATGGTAGTAGCCTTATCCTCTTCGATCACCGGGGAGCCACATACACCCTGTATCTTTTCTATCGTATAGGCAGCCGGGGGCGCCTGGTAGTCCATCCCATAAGCCCTGTTCTGATGATTGAACGCCTCGGAACGGGTGATGTAATTGAAAACCAGCAGGCCCAGGAGGATCACTGTGACCCGCCACTCATTGAACCAATAAGTGACGGCGCCGATGATGGCTGTCAGTAAACTGCCCAAAATGAAAAGGCTGGCGCCGGCGGGTATTCTGAAGGGCGGATAATCGATGAGGTACCCCAGGGACAGCAGCACCATCATACTCAACAACTGAAGGATGAGCGCATTGAGATGGTTTTGCTTGAAAATGCTCATCAAGAGGCTGCTGTCGTAGTGTGCCACACTTCGCACCAGGCGCGGAGTGAGCGACTCCGACAGGTAAGTGGCCACCTTCCAGCGGGAGGTATCCAGTTTGATGTACTCCAGGTCGACATGCCGTCGGCCGGGCGCGAAACTCTTGCTGAGGTCGGGAGACTTGGCGCCGCTCTTTTCATAATAGGATATATCCCGGTTGGTGAATTGAAAATAAAGGGAGTAACTCAGCACCAGGGTAAGGCCGCCGATGATAAAGCCCAGGCAGTTCATCAAGATCACCCCGAAGCCCAGGGCTTCGTAATAGCGCTGAAAGTGAATGACGAAAACCATATAAAAGAGAAAGAAGCTCAGCGGCAGCACCATGTTGTTGATCACAAACTTGGTGAAAGGACGAGACAGGGAGGCAAGAAAAGGAAAATAGTGGGAGGTGAGCAGGTAGATGGTCAGGTTCCAGCTCATGAAAAAGCTGCCAAAGGCCATGCCCACAAAGAAAAAGCTCCAGAAGTTGACCTGCCCCAAATACTCCGGGTCGAGAAAGAGATACTGGAAGCCATATTTTCGGCCCAGGAAGCCCGACAGCAGAATCGCAAAGAGAATCCACGTCCCGATCAACAGATGATTGCTGCGCAGGTGCACGATCAGGAGCTGCACCGGAAAGGAGTAATAGATATTGTGGAACCATCGCTTCATCATACGGTATAAATTAGGCCTTTCCTGGGGAAGAAGCTACTGAAATGAAAATAATCAGTTGTGGTGGGTAATCTTTTGTGTGCTAATAGAACGTAACCAGAGGTAGGTTTCGTTGCCTGGAATCATCCCCGTCCCCCCAAAAGGTCGCCGCCTCGTCAAAACCGGGATAGCCAATGCCATAATCTGGACACAGAAATTGCGTTATTAGAGCATCCGGATTTTCCAGATTTTCCAGATTTTCCAGATTTTAAAAATCTGGAAAATCTAGATGGAAAATCTGGAAACCCGGAAAACCTTGTAAAATAATTCATAAAATGTCCCGGAAGATCATTCTTACAGGCTATGTGCTGGCCTTACTGGTTGCCTCGTGCCAAAGCAAAGTCGAGCAAGTGGAAGCGGAAGATAGCTACGGATACACCGAGAAGTACGAGCGCAAAAAGGCAGACTTCGCCAAACACGGCTTATATGAGAAGTTTACCACCGACGGCAGGAAGATCGAGGAAGCCCACTACACCAACGACACCCTGAACGGCACGCGCGTTCTGTACTTCGAAAGCGGGGATACCCAGGTCGTGGAAACCCACCGGATGGGCATCTTTGAAGGGCCCTTTCGGGCCTACTACGACAGCGGCAAGCTGGAGATCGAAGGGCAGTACGAGGCAAATGTGATGTACGGCGAATGGAAGCGCTATTACCCTAACGGGAAATTGATGGAAGTAGTTACCTTTGCCGAGAACGCCGAAAACGGCCCTTTTGTGGAATACTACAAAAACGGCTTTAAAAAGGCGGAGGGCGCCTATCGGAACGGGGAGGAAAACGGCCTGCTGAAAAAATTCAGCCTGGCCGGCGAACACATCCGCTCTATGAACTGCGAAGACGGCGTCTGCCGCACCATCTGGAAGGCGGATGATGCCGATGAATTGGAAGCTGCTGCGGAGCAGGAAAATTAGACAGGATAACAAGAAAGTGGTATTCCCTTTCTGAAATAGCTGTAATTAAGCGAAATGGATAAACCTCAAGTATGAATAGAAAGCTACTCTCTTTGTTGAATGGTGTTGCGGTTGTTCGGTATTTTTACCCGGCTGAGGTACAAAAACAGGCGGTATTCGGTATTCGGCGATTCCGTCAACAAAGAACCCACAACGATCCACCCACAACGATCCACGATCCATCACCAAAGGACGGCGTTTTGTTTTGGGTGAAAGCAGTAACTTTTGCTATCATAACGCTGATATTTACGGCCGGCCCCACCGCTGCTCAGATCGGCGGCCTCAATACCTACGAATTCCTCAACCTCTCTCCTTCAGCGCGGGTTTCCGCCCTGGGCGGCAACCTGATCACGGTGCGGGATGATGACGCCAACCTGGCCCTGGCCAACCCTTCTCTGCTCAACGAAAGCATGCACCAGCAGCTGGCCTTCAGCCACAGTTTCCACGTGGCGGGCATCAGCCACGGCTACGCCAGTTACGCCCATCATTTCAGCAAGCCGGGCCTGACCGGCCACGCCGGGGTGCAGTACGTCAATTACGGCTCTTTCGACCAAACTGATGAGCTGGGGCAAAAGCTGGGCACCTTCAAAGCTGCCGAATACGCCATTAATTTTGGGGCGAGCAAGCAGGTGTACGATCGCCTCGCGCTGGGCGCCAACCTCAAAGCCATCACTTCTCAATTGGAAGGGTACTCCTCTTTCGGCCTGGCGGCCGACCTGGCGGGAGTGTACTTCGATACTTCCAGCAATTTCACCGCCACTGTCGTCTTCCGCAATATCGGCACACAGCTGGCCGCCTATCAGGATGGCAACCCCGAGCCGCTGCCCTTCGAGATACAACTGGGGGTTTCCAAACGCTTGCGCTACTTGCCTTTCCGCTTTTCTATTGTCTACCGCCACTTCAACCGCTGGAACATTCTTTACGACGACCCCAACGCGGAACCTTCCACCCTTTTCTTCGGCGAGGTGAACACCGAGCGCAGCAAGAGCAGCATCTGGTTCGACAATTTCTTCCGCCATTTCGTCTTTAACGGCGAGTTCCTCTTCGGCAAGAAAGACAACTTCCGCTTGCGTTTTGGCTACAACCACTTCATGCGCAAGGAACTCTCCGTCGACAACTTCGGCAGCCTGGCGGGTTTTTCCTTCGGCGCCGGCATCAAAGTCAACCGCTTCCGGATCGACTACGGATACTCGGCTTTCCATCTGGGGGGCGGTTTGAACCACTTCGGGGTGTCAACGAATTTGCAGGAGTTTAAACGGTAGGGAATAGGGCAACAATCAATTTTCATCCGGTTCAACCCACTCCTTCACCCGTCTTCCTGTTTCATCGTACCAATACTGCCGTTTCAGCCGGTTGGCTTCCAGATAGCGCTCCTCCTCGATGGCTTCGCTTTCAGAATAGTTAACGATATGGCTGGTGTTATCATCGAGATAGTCTGTGATCTTGCTTTTCAAGGTACCGTCGTATCGATAATAATGACGGACTTCCGTGCTGTCCGACAATACCTTTTTCAAACTTATGACTCCGGTATGCCGGTAATCGTCAATCTCAACAGGATTTCCATTTCTGTATATCGATTTTCGGATGACCTGTTTTTCACCATTTAACAGCTCTTTACGCTGAATCCATTCTCCTTCCCGGCGCCCTTCTATATATTGCCCTGAAACACTCGTTTTCCGTTCGGGATTATGATAAGCCCACTCCGAAACGGGGATTTGGCCGATGTAGTTACCTTCGGCAATCAACTGATTATTCTCATCGTACATCTCTTGATGCCCATTTGCCTTCTGGGCGATACTTTTCAAAAAAAGAAGATAAGGGTCTTTTTCGCGATCTTCCTGAATTGGCCGGCTGAGGGCGCAGACGGTTCTGGAGGGAGAGGCTTTTAAACGGTAATGGATTTTGTCGCCCACCACCTCTTTTCTGGCAAAAACGATCCACTCCACACCCGGGTTGAAATCTTTTACTGCGTGCAATAAGGTATGGTCTTTCCCCGGCTGAAAATAAAAGGTAATAATAGGCTCTACGTCTCCTTTAAACTTTTCCCGGGATTCAAATTTCAACATGCCCACCAGTCCCATTTTATGATCCGATAACGCGGCGGTAAAGACGACGTCGGCATCGTTCCAGTCCGCTACTTCCGGCTGGGCGGCAGGTTCACAATTGCAGGCGTACAAGGCGGTGATATTGGCCCATACCATCAGAAAAATAATAAGAATGTGGTTTGAAATGCTCATATTAGTACACGTTCAATTGAATTGCAAGATATACATATTTGAGATTTAAAAGATCAACTATGAAGGCTTTCAAACGCATTCTACTTTTCACCGGGATTATTGTGTTCCTTTTTTTGGGTATCCTTGCCTATAGCAACCTGCGAGACGCAAGCCCCCCCCTGCCGGAGGTAGTAGGCCCCAGCTATGGTAATGAACCGGACTACCAGCAGCGTCAATGGTGGGAGTCGACGGCCGTCTACCAGGTTTATCCTCGTTCCTTTCAGGACAGTGACGGTGATGGCATCGGCGATATCCCCGGCATCATCAGCCGGTTGGACTACATCAAGGGGCTGGGCTTTGAGACAATCTGGTTTTCTCCCTTTTTTAAAAGCCCGCATCGGGATTTCGGATATGATGTCAGTGATTATTACCGGGCCGATCCGGAATATGGAGATTCGGTTTTGATTGACAGCCTGATTCGCGAGATTCACCGGCGTGACATGAAGGTCGTCTTCGATATGGTACTCAACCATACTTCCGATCAGCACCCCTGGTTTGTGGAGTCGCGCTCCAGCCGGGACAACCCCCAAAGCGATTGGTATGTCTGGCGGGATGGGCAGGATAGCGAGCCTCCCAATAATTGGATCAATGCTCTGACCCGTTCCGGTTGGAACTACGAGCCGCAGCGGGAGCAATGGTACTATTCGGCCTTCCTTTCTTTCCAACCCGACCTGAACTGGCGGAACCCCGACGTCAAAGCAGCCATGTTCGACATGTTGCGCTACTGGCTAGACCGTGGAGTGGATGGTTTTCGTCTGGATATTTTCAACTTCATTTATGAGGACGAGCAGTTTCAGGACAACCCCTGGACACTTCGCATTCTGCCCGGCAGGGATTTCACCAAGGTCAAAGGCCAGAACAGGGTACACAATGTCAACCACCCGGATAATTTCACATTGGCGCAGGAAATGCGGAGCCTGCTCGACGAGTACGGCCATCCGCATCGGTTTATGGTCGGGGAAGTGTTTGGCAATCATCACACCCTGAAACAATTTCTGGGGACGGGCCGGGATGGGCTCAATCTCGTCTTCCTCTTTGATATCAGCGACTTTGAATGGGAAGCCCGTTTTTTCAGAGAGCAGATTCGCACCTTCGAAGCCTTTTACCCTTATCCCTATCAACCGGTCTACGTTTTCAGCAACCACGACCGGCCGCGAAGCATTTCCCGGCTCGGGAACGACCTACAGAAAGCCCGGCTACTGGCTCTGCTACAGTATACGCTGCGGGGTGTTCCTTTCACTTACCAAGGTGAAGAGATCGGCATGCATACCGGGAATATTCCGATAGCACAGGCAAAGGACCCTCTTCCTGCGGCCATCGCAGAAATGTTACCTGGAATAATGCGCAATGCTATTCCGGTTTCATTAAACCGGGACAATTGCCGCACCCCCATGCAGTGGGATGGAACAGTTCATGCCGGCTTCACGGAGGAAGGGGCTGAACCCTGGCTACCCGTGCAGAATAACGCAGATTCCATAAATGTAGAGGTGCAGGAGGCAAGCGAAAACTCCTTGCTCCAAACTTACCAGGCACTGCTCAGGCTACGCAGCGAGAGCCTTCCGCTGAAATGGGGGAGCCTGCAATTGCAGGAAGCGGGCATACCGGATGGTATATTGAGCTATCGGCGTATTTACCGGGATCGGGAGGTGGTAGTGTACATCAATTTTTCGGAAGAAGCGCAGGTTTTGCCGGAGGACGGAACTGCAGCAATAATGGTTGGGCAGGTCCTCTTGCAGGACGGCCGCTTGAACCTGGGAGGAAATAGTGGCGTAGTGATCCGGAAGGGTTCATAACACTTCCAGCCCACGCTTACGGTAGGCCAGCAGTCTACTATCCCTGGCGGGCAGCTCGGTGATGAGGTAATCTATCTGGTTGATGTCACAGACCTTCATCCGTTGCGTAGAATTCAATTTTTCAGAAAGGGCCAGGGCCGCCACCTTGTCCGCCCGCTTGATCATGGCCTTTTTGACCTGCACCACCTCCCAGTCGGAATCGGTAATGCCTTCTTCAGGGTCAATGCTGTTGGTGCCCAGGATGCAGAGGTCAGCCCTCAGCTCAGTCAACCGGCGGATCACCTCGCCACCAACACTGATGCCGGCGTTTCGGGATACTTTGCCGCCCAGCAGGATCACTTCAGAGGAAGGGTGCTCCATCAATTGAATGGCGGTGCTCAGGCTGGGGGTAAAAAAAGTGGCGCTCAGGTGGGGCGGCAGGATGCGGGCCAGTTCCCGGTTGGTCGTGCCTCCGCTGACGAAAACCAGCATGCCTTCTTTCAATAAAGTGACGGCTTTGCCGGCAATAATGGTCTTTTCCTGAAGTGAGTACACTTCTGCCTGGCGATAGGTGGAGGTATGGTAGGATTTGGAAAGGGCGCCCCCGTGCACTTTGATGACCTTATCCTGCTCGGCCAGTTCGTTGAGGTCCCGTCGAATGGTATCTTCTGATACACGGAGCTTGATGCTGAGGTCGGAACACAGTACTTTATTGTGGATGTTGACTTCCCGAAGGATATGTTCCTGCCGTTCACTTTTCAACATACTCAGGGGTTATGTTCTGGTGCTGTCGATGGCCTGGCGCACGGAGCCAAACTTTTCGAGCAGCTCCTGCGCCGTAGCCTCATCGACATCCAATTCCGCCATGATCATATTGACGCCTCTTTTCACCAGTTTGGTGTTGCTCAGCTGCATGTCCACCATTTTATTACCGCGCACTTTGCCCAGGCGGATCATGACCGTGGTAGAGATCATATTCAGAATGAGTTTCTGAGCTGTTCCCGATTTCATGCGGGTGCTGCCGGTGACAAATTCGGGGCCCACTACCACCTCGATCGGATAGTCGGCGTATTTTCCTACCTCAGAGTGGCTGTTGCAGGTAATGCAGCCGGTAATAATTCCTTGTTTCTGAGCATCGCGCAGGCCTCCAATCACATAGGGAGTGCGGCCGGAGGCGGCAATACCAATGAGCACGTCCTGAGTTGAAATCTGGTATTCCGACAAGTCTTTCCAGGCCTGGCCGTAATCATCTTCGGCAAATTCAACTGCCTGCCGGATGGCCGGGTCGCCTCCGGCAATCAGGCCGATGACCAGGTCGTGAGGCACGCCGTAGGTGGGCGGGCATTCCGAAGCGTCTACAATGCCTAACCGGCCGCTGGTGCCGGCGCCGATATAGAACATCCGGCCCCCTTGTTCCATCCGGGGAACAATGGCGTTGACCAATCGCTCGATCATGGGGATGGCCTTTTCCACCGCAAATGGAACGGTTTTATCTTCTTCATTGATGCCACGGAGCAGTGCTCCGGTACTCATCTTTTCCAGATTGTCATAATAGGAGGGTGACTCGGTGACGAGCTTACCGGCTTGTGAAGGGTCTTCTTTCTTCATTGCTATTGGCGAATTCAATACCCTCTTAAAGAGAGGGAGTAGAGTGAAATTGGATCAAACCAGGTGTCGGCGTCCTTAGGATGGTACCGATTTTTAGTGGAAATTGTTTGCTGACTTCCAGTATCTCTGTCTTGAAATACCAGGCCACAGAGCCAGTCAGGTGTAAAGGCAGATCTTTGTAGCTGGAAAATGCCTGCGTCAAGTTTTCAAAAAAAGCCCTGAAATGCCGACTCAAAAGCGACTGAATATAAGGCTCCGGCCGATAATGATGGACGATTGGGGCAAAGGAAGCCAGATAGCGGTTCGGCAGAGGTTCCCGATAAACCTTTTGGAGCAATAGGGCCCGGCTTAGATTGTATTGTTCTTTGAGTTCCTGCTCCATGTGAGCAGGTAGTTTGTGGTTTAGAAAATCCTGCATCAGCATTTTTCCCAGCACCGCTCCACTTCCCTCATCCCCTAGAATATAGCCCAGCCCTCCGTGCTGCTCAATGATCGATTCCCCATCAAAGATACACGAGTTGGAACCCGTTCCCAAAATGCCGGCAATACCCGGTTCGCGCTGGCAGAGCCCGCGGGCGGCCCCCATGATATCGGAATCTACTTCCACCAACTGTACTTGCGGGAAAGCTTGCTTCAGCGCCAGATGCACCTTGGCCCGGTTGGCGCCTGTGCTACAACCAGTACCGTAATAGTGTATCTGCCGCACCCCGGTGGGAGGGATTTCCCGAAAAGTCCGTATCATCTGATCTTCATCGTGGAAGAAAGGGCTAATCCCTTCCAACTGCCGCTGTAAAGCTACCTTGTCTTTATTCAGGATGGTCCATTCTGATTTTGTAGAACCGCTATCGACAATCAATATCATAGTGTTGCGCAATGATGATAATGAACATATTTCGGTTATTGGAAAAGTAGGGCGCCGTGGCCTGATGAGACGGCCCGCCGCAGTGAATAAGCGCTCTATTAACCTGGAAAAGGACAGTGCCCTATTTGAACAATTTTACAAAATAATTTTAACACTTTCAGGCAAGTCGGCAAAAAAATGCATTTCCTTATAGCTCCGGCCTGAAATTTGCTGTTTTGAACCCTTTCGTGCAGAAATCCGCATTTTCCTTTGATTCGAGCTTCCCTTAATTGACTTCGTCAATGAAATGGATAAAGTGTCCTAAACTGCCCCAACAACAACACCCCTACCCCGGCCGGCATCAACAATGAAATACCAAACAACCCCTCATAGTAGTAAGGCAAAAAACCCATCGCTCCCCAGAACATGGCCCCCTGTAAAAACAGCAACAGCTCGCTGCCAAAGAAGCCCGCCAGCAACAGCCCCAGCCCCAAACGGGATAGCCGGGAGCGCAGGCTCAGGACCTTGTTGAGAGCGGCATACCCCAGGATAAACTGCGTAACCACCCCCAGCAGCACCAGGTGGATAAAGCCGATAACAAAATTGCGGATGGTATACGCCACTGTGGCGATATAAGGAATCACCACCGCCGCCTGCATCACCACCTTCAGGGCAAAACAGGCAAAGGCGATCTTGATGAGCAGGAAGCCCCAGCCGCCCAGTTGCTGGTGTAATTCCCGGTGGCTTTTGATTACCAATAGAGCAAAGAATACCATAGCCGCCAGTTGCAGGGTAACCCCCAAGCCGTTGGTGGCGAAAACGATGGGCAGGGGCTCCGCCCAGGCCACCGCCAGGGCGTAAGTAAAAAAGGCAGATACGACGAGTAACCAGAAGAAAAGGCGGGCCAGCCGGAGAGAATTAAAGTCGGAAGTGCGAAGTCGGAAGTCGGAAATAAGCCAGGAATGAGTAGCAAAGGCTTGCTTCCGCTTTTCCACTTTCCCACCGGTACGTCCAAAGTCCAAAACATGCCGGCTTTCCAGAAGCTGAAAAAACAGGCCCAGCACGGCAAAAGTGAACCAGCCGTTGAACTGAAAGTGCAGGTAAAATTGCACTGTCATGTAGTAGATGGCCTTCTGCTGCCAGCCCAGGAGAATGATAGGAGGCATCGCCCAGAGGGCCAGTGTGGAGAACAGCATGAACAGCAGAGCCGCCTTTACAAATAACACCGGTAAACCGCTCTGCCCCCGGATATCTCTCCAGAAGCGCCAGGTGAAAAAGTAGGACGCCAGGCCGTGCAGCGTAGAAAACGCGATAGGCCAGGGGGCATAACCTTGTATCGGGAAGGAGATGAGCATGCCAATGACAGCAACCTGGCTCACCAGGAAAATGTTCAGGTAAGAGGCCGAGCGCTGCTGCTCTTCCGACAGGAAAGCGCCCATCAATAAGGCGTAGAGGGCCAGATACACCCAGCCCAGCATGGCCACATGGGAGTGTCCGTGCAGAAAATACCGGAACTTCAGCCAGCTGAGTTCTTCCACAAAAGCATACCGCAGCACCACTCCCATGATGGCGGCAATGAAGAAGTTGGCCAGCGCAATACGAAACCACACTTTGGGCATGGCTATAGTTTTTCAGTTTATAGATGGAAACAATAGGGGGAGAGAAGTGGGAAATTGGAAGTGGCATCTGGAGTTCATTCCGCCTTCCCACTTCCCACTTCTAATTCGCACCCACCTCCTGGCCGTCGTTGGCGTACATGAACTCCAGCACATCGCGGGCGTCGCCGATGGAAAGGTTCTGGTTGGGCATACGCACCAGACATTCTTTGAGCAGCGCCTGCGCCGACGGGTCCTTTTCCAGCATGATGTCGACGTTGGTGGTCATATTCATGATCCACTCCGGCTTGCGGCGCTCGGTGACGCCTTTCCAGCCCGGGCCGACAACCCGCTGGCCGCTGAGTTTGTGGCAGGCTGCGCATTTCATTTCATAAATAGCCTTCCCCTTTTCCACCATTTCGGGTTTGAGCGGGCTATTGAGGGAAACCTCTTTGATCTCTCCAACGCCCTTGCCGTCATCCGGCTTGGCGTCTTCGATCATGCTCTTGGGCGCCGGTTTGTCGGTAGAGGAAGAATCGCCGGATCCGCCGCAAGCGTAAATAAATATTGCTAAAATAAAAGCGAGAAATACTGCTAAACGTTTCATGGTTGAGATTTAACGAGTTAAGAAACATGAAGTAGCGTTGTTTGGAACCCGCTTTTTTCGTTTAAGAGTATGTTCAAATTTCGATGATGAGCCGGGAACGAGAAAATTTAATGGTTTGAGTAATGGGCAAGCCGATTGTCGGGGCTGCTTCCCACTTCATATCTTCTGTTCTTCTCTTTCAATGCGTTTGGCCAGGTCGCCGATCGCCTGGTGTTTCAACTGATAGTGCAAGCCCTCCCGATAGGCAAAAGCCTGAATGTGCAAAGGGCAGGGGTTTTCCGATGAGCATACCGGAAGGCCAAGAATACAAGCGTTGAACACATCGGGCCCATCCATACATTCGACGACATCTTTCAAGGAGGCTTCCACGTTTTTCTCACTAAGATAAAAGCCTCCGCTTGGGCCTTTGGCTGAGGAGATCAAATTATTGCGTGACAGTTGCTGCAGGATTTTCGCCAGAAAGTACTTCGGAACGTCCAGAGCGGCAGCTATTTCCTTTACGCCCAGCTTTTTCCCCTTGCTGGCATGGACTGCCAAATAAAGGACCGCTCGTATCGCATATTTACATGCCTGGCTAAACATAGGTTATGAATTTTGAGGCCAATTTTCCCGCAAGGTATGATAAAAAAAATAAAGGACAAAACAATCTTTTATTAAAATAATATATTTTTTAACGGCCGGGGTTTTGTGCGGGGCTTTAATAAAATTGACATCCACTTAAATAGATGGCAATCAATTTTTTACAAGGGATTCGCTCCGCCTTTTTCAGCGAGGGTGACAAAAGTCATTGCACAAAAAACGGAGGCGTGCTTTCTTTGTATAAAGGATAAAAAAGTCCTTTTATCTTTATATTGTGTTATTTGGAACCCGCACACTATAATATTGATTCATCGCAAACAAAATTCATTCGCTTATGAAAATTCCAATAGGCATTCACTCCTTATCGATGCTCCTGCTTACGGGGCTGGGGCTAGCCTTATTCAGCTGCGGCCAGCAGGGGGCGCCCAACCAGGGCGGCGCGCTGGCCAGTGATGTGGCTTCTCAGGTGTACGTCGCCCCCGGCGAGTACGACGAATTCTACGGCTTCTTTTCCGGTGGCTTTAGCGGCCAGGTCAGCGTTTATGGCATCCCTTCCGGCCGCCTGCTGAAAGTCATTCCGGTATTTTCCGTGGACGGGGAAAAAGGGTATGGCTTTAATGAAGAAACCAAACCCATGCTGCAAACCTCCCACGGCTTCGTGCCCTGGGACGACGCCCACCACCCCGAACTTTCTCAAACCAACGGAGAAACCGACGGGCGCTGGGTATTTATCAATGGCAACAACACGCCCCGTATCGCCCGCATCGACCTGACCACGTTCGAGACCGTGGAGATCATCGAGATTCCCAACAGCGGCGGTAACCACAGTTCGCCTTTCACTACTGAAAACACCGAGTATGTAGTAGCCGGCACCCGCTTCGGCGTGCCCTATCCACAAAAAGATGTGGCCATCGACAGTTACGCCGAGAACTTCAAAGGCATGCTCACCTTTATTAAGGTAGGGCCGGAAGGTGGAATGGAGATTGCCTTCCAGGTGCTGCTGCCTGCCTTTGACTACGACCTGGCGCACTCCGGCAAAGGCGCCTCCAACGGCTGGACCTTCTTCACTTCCTATAACACGGAAGAAAAGAACACCCTGCTGGAAGTCAACGCTTCTCAGAATGACAAGGACTTCATCGCCGCCGTCAACTGGAAAAAGGCGGAAGAATACATCAAACAAGGAAAATTCCAGGAAGTGCCCGCTCAATACGCTCACAACGTTTACAGCGATAAGACCCACACCGGCGCCTCCACCATGATGGACAAGGTCAAGGTGCTCATTCCCTCCGAATGCCCGGGTATGGTTTACTTCCTGCCGACGCCGAAGTCGCCCCACGGAGTAGACGTCGATCCGACTGGCGAATACATCGTCGGCAACGGCAAATTGTCGGTAAACCTCACCGTGCACTCGTTCAGCAAAATGTTGAAGGCTATCGAAGCCAAAGCTTACGATACCGAGATAGCCGGCATTCCGTCCTGAAGTTTGAAGAAGTCGTAGCCGGCGTAGTGAAGGAGCCGCCTATAGGTATTTTGCACACCGAGTTTGACGCCAAAGGCAACGCCTACACCACTTTCTTCATCTCCTCCGAAATCGTGAAGTGGAAGCTCGGCACCTGGGAAGTAGTAGACCGGGTACCCTGTTACTACTCGGTGGGCCACCTGATGATCCCCGGCGGCGACTCCCAGAAGCCGGAAGGCAAATACATGGTCGCCCTGAACAAGATCACCAAAGACCGCTACCTGCCTACCGGGCCTGAACTCAACCACTCAGCTCAGCTCTACGATATTTCCGGCGACAAGATGAAGCTGCTGCTCGACTTCCCGACCATCGGCGAGCCGCACTACGCTCAGGGCATTTCCGCCAGCCGGGTGATGCCGAACTCGAAGAAGTTCTACCCGCTCGAAGAGAACGAACACCCCTACCGCGCCATGGGTGAGAAAGACGCCCGGGTGGAACGCGCCGGCAATAACGTCCATGTCTACATGACCACCATCCGCAGCCACTTCGCCCCCGACAACATCGAAGGCATCAAGGTAGGCGACAAGGTCTATTTCCACGTCACCAACCTGGAGCAGGACTGGGACGTGCCGCACGGCCTGGCCGTGATGGGGGCCAATACTGCCGAGCTGCTCATCATGCCGGGGCAGACAGAGACGCTGCTTTGGGAGCCAAAAAAAGAAGGTGTGTTCCCGTTCTATTGCACCGACTTCTGTTCTGCACTTCACCAGGAGATGCAGGGATACATCCGGGTTTCTTCCCGGGACTCCGACATTGCTCTGAAGTGGGGACTGGGTGAGCCGGAGCCGGAGCAGTAAAAGAAGGATTGCCAGCGTTACTGGTTGGTATAAATTCGGCTCATTGCAGCCCAATAACTGATAACCAGTAACCCGTCACTTCAATCATTGTGGAGACTTGGCAAGTTTCCTGTGAAGCCCCCTTTTTGGGAAACTTGTCAAGTCTAAACTCACAAAAAAAAACCATGAAACAACTACCACGGGTGCTCATGATATTGGCAGCTGCCGCTTTGATGATGCTCTTCGTTTTCCCGATGTGGCGCATCACACTCATCGCCCCGCAGTATCCGGATGGGGTCAATATGTACATCTGGATCAACAAGATCGGCGGCGATGGGCCCGGCACCCTGCAAAACGTCAACATTTTGAACCACTATGTCGGCATGAAATTCATTGAGCCGGACGCTATTCCGGAACTGCAGTATTTCCCTTATATCATCATCGGCCTGGCGGTACTGGCCCTGCTGGCGGCGGCCATCAACAAAAAACAGGTTTACCTGGGCTGGGCCATCCTTTTTGCCGTACTCGCCCTGGCCGGCATTTACGATTTCTATCTTTGGGAGTACGATTACGGCCACAACCTGAGCCCGACGGCGCCGATCAAAATACCAGGGGCTTCCTTTCAGCCACCTCTCTTCGGCTCCAAGGTAATCCTCAACTTCATCGCCAAATCCTACCCCCACACCGGAGGATATTTTGCCGGCCTTTCCGCTTTGCTGGCTTTGGCGGCCTGGTGGTTAAAATCAAAAATGAGCAAAAATGAAACTCAGCAAGCTTCTTCCGGCTCTGGTACTGGCGCTAAGCGCAGCTTCCTGTACACCGTCGCCTAAACCGATAGCCTACGGCAGCGATGCGTGCCACTACTGCAAGATGACGATCGTCGATCAGCAGCACGCTGCCGAAGTGGTCACCACCAAAGGAAAGGCCTTCAAATTCGACGCTATCGAGTGCATGGTGAATTACCTGGATAAACAGGAAGCACAAGAGTACGCCTTTCTGCTGGCCAACGATTATGAAAACCCGGGGGAATGGATTCCGGCCGAGGCGAGCTACTACCTGATCAGCCAGGCTATACCCAGCCCGATGGGCGCCTATCTGTCGGCTTTCGAAACCCGGCAACGGGCACAGGCGGTACAATCGGAAAAAGGGGGAGAGGTACTTGACTGGAAAGGATTAAGGGCTTATATGAAAAAATAACCCCAGAGAAATCAGGCGTGACAATTATCAACTGAACCAATAAGTCACACATTATGAAAAATGAAACGCTGGCTCATATAATTAAATACCATGCCTCTCCGGGTAGTTATGATATGGATATGCTGAAAGATGGCATGAACTTGTACATGGCCACCGGACACTATGTGAAGGTGGAAAGAAATGGAGATGAGGTGAAAGTGGGAGGCGCTAAGATACTGGGAACCATGAAGGCTTCCAATGGTATCGTCCATGTGGTGGATACCGTCCTGCTGCCTCCCGACTGATAAGCGGAGTACACCAAGTTGGTAAAGGAGGCTATCTCCAAAACCTCACAAGGGGTAGTACACTGATCAGTTAAGATTTATCAGGGTAATTAAGATCAGAAAGGAAAATGAATTTGAATAAATCCTGAATTATCCTAATAGACCTTAAGGAATCAGTGTACTATCACGATAGAGACCGCCTCCACAAAACTAAAAAGATGCGCAAAACAATCCTATTTGCAACTTTACTACTCACTTCTCTGGCGGCACAGGCAGCTACGGTCACCGTATGCCCCGGCTGCGAATGCAGCAGTATTGGCCAGGCCATCGCCTCGGCTAACGCCGGCGATGAGATTCTCATCCAAAGTGGGCTGTATCAGGAGGGCAACATAATAGTAGACAAGGCGCTTCACCTCCGGGGCGAAGGCTGGCCGGTAGTCGACGGTGAAAACAACAACGAGATTTTCACCGTGGTTGCCAACGGCGTTACTATCGAGGGCCTGCTGATTCGCAATGTGGGCACCAGCTACCTGAAAGACCGGGCCGGCATTCGCCTGAAGCGCGTCCGGGATTTTTCCATCCGCAACAACCGCCTGGAAAATACTTTCTTCGGTATTTACCTCGAGCATTGCAGCGATGGCGTAGTGGCCGATAACAGAGTCGAAGGGAAGGCGGAGGAAGAAATGTCTTCCGGCAATGCCATCCACCTTTGGTATTGTAAACGCATAGTGGCCGAAAAAAACCAGGTGCGCGGCCATCGCGACGGTATCTACTTAGAATTTGTGGACGATAGCCGCATCCGGTACAACCTCAGCGAGCACAATTTGCGATACGGCCTGCACTTCATGTTTTCAAACGACGATGATTACTTTCAGAACACCTTCCGCCGCAACGGCGCCGGCGTAGCGGTCATGTTCTCCCGCAACATCAATATGTGGGAAAACCGCTTCGAATACAACTGGGGGCGCGCGGCCTACGGCCTGCTGCTGAAAGAGATTTATGACGCAGAAATTCGCGATAATGTTTTTCTGGAAAACACCATAGGTATCTATGTTGAGGGCTCTACCCGCATTCAATATCAACGCAATGAATTCAACCGCAACGGATGGGCGATCAAGATGTCCGGCGGCTGCCTCGACAATACGGTGACCGCCAATAATTTCCTCGACAACACCTTTGATTTGTCGCTGAACAGCGCGCCCAACAACAACTCCTTCGACGGCAACTACTGGAGTGACTACAACGGATATGACCTCGGCCGGGATGGCGTCGGCGATGTGCCCTACCAACCGGTCAAGCTGTTCAACTATGTGGTCAACCGGACGCCGGAAGCCATGGTGCTGCTGCGCAGCCTCTTCGTCGACCTGCTCAACTTTTCCGAAAAGGTGAGCCCGGTGCTGACGCCGGCCAATGTAGCGGATAATGCCCCGCTGATGCAAAAGCTCAATTTTCAAAGTTAAACTGACCTTCTGATGATCACGATAGAGAAACTTCAAAAATCATTTGGCAAACTGGAAGTACTAAAGGGGATCAGCCTGGAATTTCAGCGCCCTGGCATTACAGCCATCCTCGGCCCCAACGGTTCCGGAAAGACGACCCTGATCAAGAGCATCCTGGGTATGGCACTGCCGGATAAAGGACGTATCTGCTTCCAGGGGGAAGACATCAAGGGAGGCTGGGCCTATAGACGGCAGATCGACTACCTGCCGCAGATCGCCCGCTTCCCGGAAAACCTGGCCGTGAAGGAACTGCTCCGGATGATACAGGACCTGCGGGGCGGCCAGCCCGATGCCGAGCGCCTGATCCGGCTCTTCGCCCTGGAGGGGTATCTCGATAAACGCCTGGGCACTTTGTCCGGCGGCACTCGTCAGAAAGTCAACCTCGTCCTGTCGTTGATGTACGACAGCCCGTTGCTCATCCTGGATGAACCTACCAGCGGGCTGGACCCCTTGGCCATGCTGCACCTGAAAGAGCTGCTCCGGCAAGAGAAAGAGCGGGGTAAGTACATTCTGATTACTACCCACATCATGAGTTTTGTCGAGGAAGTAGCCGACGAGGTGGTCTTCCTCCTGGAGGGGCACATTCATTTCCAGGGCAGCCTGCGGGAGTTGAAGGAAAAATACGCCGCCAGTAGCCTGGAACGGGCGATCGCCAGCATTCTCCAGGAGGGGAAGTTGGCATTTAGTTCCAATGGGCACGGGGAGAAAGCGGCGAAGTTGGTGTTGGGTGGGTAGGGAGGGAATGAAGGAAGGGGTTTTCTAAATATCAAAAAAAACCACCATGTTCAAAATACTCAAATACAGCTTTTTCGACTTGACGCGCAGCCGCTGGCTGTACATTTACGGCGCCTTTTACTTTTTACTCACGGTGTCGCTGTTGTGGCTGGGTGGAGGTTTGTCCAAGGCCATCATCAGCCTGATGAATATCATTCTGGTGCTGGCGCCGCTCATTGCCACCATGTTTGGGGTGATGTATTACTATAACTCCCGGGAGTTTACCGAACTGCTGCTGGCGCAGCCCATCCGGCGCAGCCATATTTTCTTTGGGCAGTACCTGGGCGTAGCTTGTTCGCTGGCCATTAGCCTGTTGCTGGGAGTGGGGCTGCCCTTTGTACTTTATGGCATCTTCAACTCTGCGGAGATCTGGAACTTCAGCATGCTGCTGCTGGTAGGGCTTTTCCTGTCCTTCATTTTTTCGGCCATTGCCTTTTTCATTGCCCTGCGGAATGAAAACCGCATTAAGGGGTTTGGGCTGGCCATCCTGGTATGGCTGTTTTTTGCGGTCATTTATGACGGGCTATTCCTGCTCGCCCTGTCACTTTTCAGCGATTACCCGCTGGAGAGCTTCGCCATTGGCGCCTCCCTGTTCAACCCGATCGACCTGTCGCGCATCCTCATTCTGCTGAAGCTCGACATTTCGGCGCTGATGGGCTATACCGGCGCAGTTATTCAGAATTTCATGGGCACCCTGCTGGGCATGGCCTGCTCGCTGGGCGTGCTGGTGCTGTGGGTCGTCCTACCGGCCTGGGGCATCAAGTGGGTGGCGGTACGGAAGGATTTTTAGCAACAACCAATAATTTTTTATCCGGCTCGAAGAGACGGAAACAACTAACAACCAATAATCATGATAGATCAAAAAGATATTAAAAAACAAACCGTTGGCGGCCTGGTCGCCGAAGATTACCGGGCAGCGGGTATTTTCAAGCAATACGGCATCGATTTTTGCTGCGGCGGCCAGAAGACAGTCGCCGAAGTATGTAAACAAAAGGGCGTGCCCCTGAGCGAGTTGGAAGAAAAGCTAAGCCACCTGGAAGGCCAACCTGCTCAGCAGCGCCTGCAGTTCAACGAGTGGCCCCTGCCCTTCCTGATCGATTACATCATCAACATCCACCATACTTATGTGCAGGAGAAGCTACCGCAGTTGCTGGAGTATAGCCGGAAGGTAGCCAAAGTACATGGCCACGCCTACCCCGAAACCATAACGATTGCGGATAAACTGGAAACAGTAGCGGAAGAATTGTTTGCGCATCTTAGGAAAGAGGAGCTCATTCTGTTTCCCTATGTGAAAGAGTTGTCGAGGGCCAAAGAGGCAGGGGAAACAGTAAAGGCTCCTCCTTTCCAATCTGCGCAAAACCCCATCCGGGTGATGGAGGCAGAGCACGAATTTGCCGGAGCCGCTATGGCGGAGATCCGGGAGCTGAGTAACGGCTTCACCCCGCCCGAAGGCGCCTGTAATACCTACCGGGTGTTGTACGCCTTGCTGGAAGAGTTTGAGGAAGACCTGCACCGGCATGTGCATTTGGAGAACAATATTCTGTTCCCGCAGGCGGTGGAGCTGGAAGGGAGTTTTTAAACCGCAAAATTTAGCCGGTCATTCGGCAGGGTGAATTTTGCGGTTCTTCTCTCTGCTGACTACTCAAAAAAACGACTAATGTGATCATTTGCCTAAATAAAAAAGGCAAATATTTTTCATCTTTGCACAACCGGACATGTAGCCGGTTCAAATTTCAACCATGATCCACAGGCTGCTTGCCATATTGCTGATCGGAGCGCTTCTGCTGCAAAGCGGCAGAGAGGCTGTGATCGGCTTGTGGTATCGGATCAATCAGGAGCGGATAACCGAACAATACTGCATCAACAAGGAGGAGCCGCTGCTGATGTGCCAGGGCAAATGTTACCTACAGAAGGTGATCGAAACGGAGGCGCAAAAAGACGCCTCCAGCCCGGCAAAAATTCCCGCTCCGGAAGAGCGGATGCCGTTCCACGCCATACTGTCCCCTCGCCTGCTTAAAGCCGGTTTTTTAGTGGCGCCTCTTTTGGGCAAATCTATATTTTATTACTACTCGCCTCATTCTGTTGAATTGGCCTCTACCCTCTTTCGTCCGCCCCGGGCGTAGGCATGCCGCTCTTTTTTAATAGGCCGGGCTGCACGCAAGTAAGTGAGTGAGTGGTTGGACAGATTTAAATTACAGATAATCTGGGGTTTTAATGTTGCACTCGCGGGCGTACCCGCCCGTGAGTGATTCAGGCAGCATAGGCTGAGCCACGCCCGGGCGGGGACGCCAGACCGGGCTATCAATACGTAAAATAAATCTGTCCGGCCACTTACTTAGCAGCCTCACTTCCTGAAGTATTCCATAACTCAACAGAATTTTACTCCAATGAAAAATATACTTGCTCTATTCATAGCTTTCGCGCTACCTTTCCTGGCCATCGGCCAGCACACGATCTCCGGCCGAATAACCGACGCCGGAACCCAAAAACCTCTCAGCTTCGCCACCCTCTCCATCGAAGGCTTCGCTTCCGGCGCCTACGCCGATGAGCAGGGGCGGTTTGAACTCCAGGTTCCCGAACGTAGCGCCTACACCATCATTGTACAACACATCGGTTATGAACAGCTGAAGTACCCGGTTGGAAAAGCGGCGGACGAGCTGCAACTTCAACTTCAAAGCAAACCCATTCTCATTGAAAACATCCTCGTGCAGGGAAGCAAAGTGGACAATGCCGCCCAGTCGGATGTCATCCTTGGGTTTGCCGAACACGTCAGCCATCCAAAAGATGTAGCCGACCTCTTTAAAGATACTCCCGGCTTCGGTTTGGTGAAAAGAGGCGGCTACGCTATGGATCCGGTCTTTCGCTCCTTCCGCAACGAGCAGCTCAACGTGCAATACGACGGCGGAGTGCAGGTGATGCACGCCTGCCCCAACCGCATGGACCCCATCACTACTCACGTAGCGCCGGAAGAGGTAGAACGAATTGAACTGATCAAAGGCCCTTTCAGCGTGCGCTACGGACAAACCATGGGCGGTGTGATCAACATCATCACCCAGCAACCGGAACCGGCTGAGTCTTTCACCATCGGCGGCGCCGTGGAGAGCGGCTATGAAACCAACGGAGATTCCAAACTGGCTCGGCTGGCCCTCAATGGCGCCGGGAAAGGCTATGATTTTACCGTTAATGGCGGCGGCCGAGACTTCGGCAACTACCAAAACGGCGACGGGCTGGAAATTCCCACCTCTTTCCAATCCTACGACTACGCCGCCAAGCTGGGCTTCCGCCCCTACAAGGATCACCGCCTGCAGTTGGGCTGGCGGCAATCGTTCGGCCGGGACATCCTGCACGTTGGCTTGCCCATGGATACCCGCGAGGACAACAGCAGCGTGCTGTCGCTCGATTATGTGGCGAAAAACATCAGCCCAACGCTATATTCCGCCACCTTCAAGGCTTTTGCCTCCAGCGTGGACCACATCATGAGCAACGAGCTGCGCCCCAACTTTATGATGGTGGACGCCCTGGCCACCGTCGACGCCCTGACCGTCGGAGGGAAACTGGAACTCTCCTGGCAGCCCGGCGCCCGCTCCCAACTCTACACCGGCCTGGATTTCCGCGGGCTCACCCGCGACGGCAGCCGCATCCGCCTGGTCAAGCGCAATATGATGACCGGCGAGCCGCTGGCGATGCCCATGCGGTTTGAAGACCTCATCTGGCAGGACGGCCGCCTGAATGATATGGGCCTGTTTGCCGAATCCCGCTATTTCCTGACGGATAAACTGACCCTGACGGCAGGAGCCCGGGTGGACCGGGTGGCCGCCGAAATTTTGAACCCCGCGCCGGATTTCACCGAATTGTATCCGTCTCTGGGAACAGAAACGGAGTGGAACGTCAGCGGTAACCTCTCAGGGGATTACCGCCTGGATGAACACTGGAGCACCCAGCTGGCCCTGGGCCGCGGAACCCGCACCGCCAGCATGGAAGAGCGGTTCATCAACCACTTCACCCTGGGCGCCGACGCTTATGAGTATGTGGGCAACCCGCTGCTGCGCCCGGAGGCTAACCACCAGGCGGAGTGGAGCCTGAGCCGGCAATCAGAGCGCTTCCGTTTCAAGTTCTCCGCTTTCTATTCTTACATTACAGACTACATTACCGCCGCTGTCGATTCTACGTTGGCCCGCAAGTATATGCCGATGGAGCAACCGCGCTTTGCCCGGCGCTTTCAGAATATCGACGCCGCCACGCAGAAGGGCTTCGAACTGGAAGCAACCGTACAGTTGATGGACAACCTCCAGTTGTACACCACCGCTGCCTACACCCACGCCCGCAACCTCGATTGGGATGAGCCGCTGCCGGAGATCCCGCCCTTCAGCGCGACTACCGGCCTGAAGTACGAGCGCGATCGTTACTCCATCCACTTCAAAGGCCGCTTTGTTGCGGATCAGGAGCGTATCGCTGAATCATTTGATGAAACCAGGACGCCCGGCTTCAGTGTTTTTGACCTACAGGGGCATGTGGAGCCGATCAAGGGGCTTTCTGTTGGGGCCGCGGTGCTGAACATCTTCAACCGCAACTACTACGAGCACCTGAACCGGGGGTATCGAAATATGCCGGAGCAGGGGCTGATCTACGAGCCGGGGAGGAATGTGACGGTGTTTGTGAGGTATGAGTTCTGATGGCCACTTACAAGCTTCTTTGGATGAGCATACCAGCCCACCCAAAGAAAAGCCCTGGCGGAAACAGCTTCCACCAGGGCTTTTCTACAGGCCATTAGCATCCTATTTCATATTCATAATCTTATCCAACAACTCTTTCGTTGCCGAATAATCCTCACCATCCTGTTTGGCCAATTCGATGGCGTGTTCGGCCGCTTTTTTAGCTTTTTTCTTGTTCCCAACTTTGAAATAGAGTGAAGCCAGGGTATCGTTATTGTAATAGCCATCCTCCATTTCTACCGATTGCTCCGCCCATTTGACCGCCTTTTCCAGCATTTTCACATCCTCAACATTTTCGTAGAAGGCCCAGGCGATATTATTCAGCTCCATGGAGCTTTCGCTGCCATACTTATCGTAGTAGCCGGCAGCTGTTTCAGCAAATTTATCTATTTGGCCCAGCATCCGGAAGTAGTTCATCCGGAAGTTGGCGGACATCATGGGGGCGTCTTCCGGGAAAGCCTTCTGAAACTGAGCGTCTGCCTTGGCAAGGGTTTCCTCCGGTTCAGCGGCGGGATCCAGTGAGCTGACGATCATCCGCTGGAGCTTGGCCAGCACGTTGCGTTCTCCGTACAGTTTCTGGAAGGCTGTCCGGTTTTCGAGCATATAGTCGAACAGCTTGGAGTCGGCGCTTTCTGCCGTTTCAAAGATGAGCTGCATGGTTTCTTCATCGCTCCAGTCCGCTTTGCTATCCAGGTAAGCCTGTACGATTTCCCCGGCATCCGGGGACATGGAATTCATGGCGGCCATGGCGTAGTTGTGGAGGAATTCCGGATCGCGGTCTCCCTTGGCATACCGTTCGGTAAGGGTGGACAGGCGGAGCGAGGGGTCGAGGGCGGTTTGTCCCAGGCTGACAAATTGTTCCGCATCCTGATAGCCAACGGCGCGGTGCACCAGCTCTCCATCGCCATCGATGAACAGGAGAGTCGGATAAGCCCGCACTTCGTACAGCGCGGCCAGTTCTATCCCTTCCCCGGCTTCCATGTCTATTTTGGCGTTGATGAAGTTTTCGTTATAAAATGTTCCGACGGAAGCTTCTGTGAATACATTTTTGGACATCATCTTACAGGGGCCGCACCAGGTGGTGTAGGCGTCCATAAAGATGAGCTTGTCTTCCGCCGAAGCCTTGGCCAGGATGTCTTTCCAGTTTTCTTTGGAAAATACGATGCCTTCCTGAGCGTGCAGGCCAGCCGTGAACAGCAGAGCTGTTATCAATAATAGTGAAAATCTCATACAGTAGTTTTTTAAGGTAAGTAATTGCTAGATAATACGGTGAGCAGCCGGTAGAAATTGCATGCTCGCTAAAAATAGCTAAGCCAAAAAGGGCGGCTGGTTACAAACCACTCTGCTGGATGAAACGCTCTACCATCATCACGGCCGCCGGCCCTTCGCTGCGCGCCAGTTCCAGTGCCGTATTGGCGGCTTTGCCGGATTCTCCCTGCTTGCCATTGATATACAAAATCTGGGCGTAGTTCAGGTAATACTGGTATTGCTGCCCCTTTTCAGCCGCCTCCCGAGCCAGTTCTTCGGCTTGTTTCATAGCGCCTTCGTCTTTGCCGAACTGTTTGACGATCTCACTGGAAAGCTTATTCAGCTCATCCGGATTGCCGGCCGCCACCTTTTTGGCGTACTTCTTACAAGCTTTGGAGAAGTTTTTGACATCCCCCGTATTGCGGTAAAAGTCCATTTGGGCGGACAACTCGAAGGCATCCGCCTTTTCCGGGTAGTGCCGCTTCATTTTGTCGATGGCTTCATCGAGCAACGCTTCGGTTTCAAATTCGATGGCCTTGTTGACGGTTGCCTGGCAGGCTCTGTACACCTGCTCCCGGACGGCTTCCTGCCCCACGAGCCCTTCAATCGCCTCGCGCTTATCCATCATCAAAGAGAAGATTTTCGAATCGGATTCAATGGCGGATTCGAAGATGAAGCGCAGGTTGAACTCCGTGTTGAGGTCTTCCTGGCTATCGAGGTATTCATTAGCGATTCGCAGGCTCGACTTTCCGGATTTATTCAGGGCTTTGACATATTTGTACATCAGTTCCGGGCCGCGGCTTCCTTTTTCGTATTCCGCCGCGTATTCTTCACTATTATCTGCCAGGCCCAGCACTTTTTCTCCAAGTTTGAGAAAGCCATCCACATCCTGGGCGCCGCGCACTTTTTCCACTACCGCTCCATTGCCGTCGATGAAATAAAGGGTGGGAAAAGCCGAAACCGGATAGGCTTTGCGGAAGGTCAGCCCTTCTCCTTTTTCCATATCCAGCTTCATATTGATGAAGTGCCGGTTGAAGTATTCACCAACCTTTTCATTGGGAAAGACTTCCCGCGCCATGCGCTTGCACGGGCCGCACCAGGTGGCGTATGCATCGATAAAGATCACTTTTTCCTGTTGTTTGGCCTCTTCCAATGCTTCCTCCCAGGTGCCATGGAAAAATTCGATACCCTGGCTGAAAAGCTGGGCCGTTGTCATCAACATCAGTACAATAAGTATCCGGAATTTCATATCAATTTATTTATTGCCAAATTAAAACAGTTCAATACAAAGATAAGCGTTTGGAGCGGCTCGCCGCAATTCCGGCCCGACACTTTTGGGTGTTAAGCCCCCCCCAACATCGAACCATCTAACCCTATAGCAATATAACCCTATAGCAATCCAACAATATCCCCCTCTTCATTCCCTATTCCCGTTGCTCCTTTTCCTGAAATTCCCTTATCAGTTCATTGGATGATTTTCCAGCTTTGGCCGCCTCCAATAGTAAGCGTGCATCGTTGGCAAGCGGGTGCTTGGGGTATTTTTCCAGAAAAAGTTCATATTGCTGCTGCGCCCGTTGGGTGTCGCCCAGGTTGTCGTCCAGAGTGAAGGCCTGTAAAAAAAGCGCCTCCGGAGCCCGCCGGTAGTTCTCCCATTCTGTGGCGATTCTGCCCCATAGCTCAACAGACTTGTCAAAATCACCAATCCCCCGGGACACATTGGCCGCCTGAAACAAGAAGTACGGGGCCAGAGTATCCTGCGGGAAACGCTGGGCAAACTCCTCCGCTCTATCTGCCAGGGTGCGGGCAGTTGCCGTATCTAATGTGATCTGATCGATCTGCTGCTGTAAGGTTCCTTCCAGCGATCGTATCAATTCCGTCAGCTTATCTTTGCTCAGCGTTTCCTCTGCTCCGGGCCCGGAGCCACAGGCGGTGGAAAGTATGCTGATGGCTATAGCCAGAAAAAAAATCAGGTTTTTCATATTCTTATTTTATTTGTCTTTATCTATAAAAGGAAAAGAAAGGTGGAATGTTGACTTTTGAACTTGCCGGCGCCCATCGGCGCCCTCAGGCAGCCAATTACGGTACTTGGCCTTCGAACGATCCAAAGAGGGAAGTCGGAAGGCCGCCGTCCCACTTAAAAGATGGCGTACCTATTCAGGTATTATGGTATTCCGGCATTATGGTTTTGTGGACAGGCAGTTGCCGGGCCTCTGTGTGCCTCCGGCCGCGATACCGGAACACCCTAAAACCGGAATACCTAAATAGTTACAAGATGGCTTAAAGCTCCCCCAAGCATCCAAAGCCAGGATACCCTACACCGTCCTTCTACGCCATCCCGGAATATCCCCGGATGATCTTTTCAAACAGCGCTGCCGGCAGCAGGCGCCGGGCCAGGATGGACAAGCGCTGCAGGGGCTTACCGATGGTATAATACCGGCGCAGCCGGGGAGCTTCCAGCGCCCGGATCACCTGCCGGGCGACTTCTCCGGCCGGCAGTCCTTTGTCGACATCCTTATCGATATCGGCGTATACCTGCTCGAAACTCTCTTTGTAAGTAGGGTCTTGCGGGTCGTAATCCTTGATCCGGTTAGCATTGATATTGGTTTGAATATCTCCGGCATGGATGCTACAAGCCTGTACGCCTTGCGCCGCCAGTTCCATCCGCAGGGCCTCCGTGATGAGGTCTACCGCCGCTTTGCTGGCGCAGTAGATGCCTCGGTAAGGCAGCCCGAAGAGCGCCCCGATGGAGCTGATGTTGAGTACCCGGCCCTTGTGCCGGCGCAGGTGAGGCAAAGCCGCCTGGATGACCCGAACGGTTCCCTTAACGTTGGTATCCAGCACCTGCTCGATATTCTCCATTCGCAGCTGCTCCAGTGGCCCGGCTATGCCGATGCCGGCGTTGTTGACAACGGCGTCCAGGCGGCCTTCTTTTTCGACAATAAGGGCAATCGCCTTACGGACGCTGGCCTCGTCTCGCACGTCCATTGCCACCATTTGAAAGGGCCGCCCTTCGTCCTGCGGTTTCCGGCTGGCGCCGTACACCCGGTATCCTTTTTCCGCCAGCTGGCCAGCCAGGGCCTCCCCCAGCCCGGAGGAGGCGCCGGTAATCAAAACGACTTTGCTCATGAAGTAGCTCTTTTGTGATCGGCAAATATAGGCGACTGGCAGCAATGGTACAAGCACATGGCCCAGGCCGGCAGCCTCCCGGTTTTCAGATGCCCTCCGAAATTTTCCAATACGAGTAACTCTTTTGTATCTTTCCTCCCGAAAACAAAAACCGTTACCCTCATGACTACTCGATTGACGCCATTTGCAAAATTACTCATTCTTATTGCAATCGTTGCCGGCCTCTTCTTTGGTTACCGGATGCTTTCCAATTCCGGAGCTATCGACATTTCAGCGGACCTTCCAAACCCGGCCGAACAGAAGAAGGAAAGCCCGAAAACGGATAAAAAGCCCGCCAACTTTGAGGCGCCAAAATTCAATTTCACCCCTCCTGTTCCCCAAAATGGGACCCTCAAGGGCGTAGTTGAACTGGGGGCTGCCGGTTTCAATTCCTTCATTGTTGAAATTGACAGGAACAAAAACTGGAGCCTGAAAAAGGCCGAGTGGGGCAATAGCCTGGTCTACGACGGGCTGGCCTCCGGTAAGGATATCACCCAGGGCCTGAAGCAATACATCGCCAATATGCTGGACTATGGGGTTGGTGGCCGGGATATTCACTTTGTGGTGAGTTCAGGAGCGGCCAAAATAGCCACTACCCAAAAGATCATCAGTGGGATCAAGACGCTCGGTTATGTGGTCAATACCGTTACCCCGGAAAAGGAAGGCCAGTTGGCATTGCGGGCTGCCCTGCCCGATGCTTACAAGGACAAGGCTTTTGTAGTGGATATTGGATCAGGTAATACCAAGATATCCTGGGTAGACGGAAGTAAGGTCACCGGCCTGGAAACCTACGGGGCAAAATATTACGTGGACAACACCACTCCGAGTGAAGCTTACCTCGATGCCAGAACCAAGGCAGCCAGAGTGTCTTCCTCCAAAACCAAGACCTGCTTTATCCTGGGTGGAGTGCCCTTTCAATTGGCCAAGCAGGCGCGGCAGGGCAATGAGCGCTATACCGTGCTGAAAGCTCCGGGCGCCTATACTGCGGATGGCGCCAAGGAAGAAGCCGGCCTCAACATCTACAATGCCATCGCCGATGTCACCGGCTGCCAGCAGTTTGTCTTTGATTGGGACGCCAACTTCACCATTGGCTTTTTGCTGACGTTGTAGGAGAGAGAGGTGTTGAGAAACAGCCCGTGTGTTGGTTTTCGGTACCTGGCAAGGGCTTTAAAGAGGCTCATCGCCTACCTGCCGAACACCGTTTAATTCCTCCTCCTTGGAATGAGGCTGGTAGGATACACGACCACACTCTCATTACCATCTTTACCCACTGCCGCCACCCCGAAGAGGTAATTGTCGATGATAATATTATCCAGTGTGTATTCCGCCACCTTACCCACAAAGCGCGAATACTGCCACTGGGGCGCCGTGGTCTCCCGCCAGTAGACCTTATAGCCGGCCAGGCCGGGCTCGTCGGCAGAGTCCCACTGTAGTTGGGTGGAGGGTTCAACCGCACCGCCGATCATCAGGTTCTGAGGGGGTGGAGGGGCCCAGGCCAGGGCGGCCAGCGTAATGGCGTTGACAGCGGTCAACCTGGCGGCGTATTCGAAATTGACCCCTTCGATGACGTCGCCGTATTGTATGCCATCTTCGGTGCGGATATCCTGGTGCTGCCGGTAGTAATTCTCATGCGTTTCCATAATGCGGACACCGGGAAAGCCCTGGTCGTTGAAAGGGCGATGGTGCCCACCCCGGCCAAAACGGTCCAGGCGATAGATCATGATCGCCTTCAGGTTAGTCATATATTGAGTGGTGAGGCGTTCGATGTAGCGGGCCAGTTGGCGGGAAGGGCCGTCCACCTCTCCGCCGTAAAAGCGGTTCCAGGTGCGCAGTCGTTCATCGGCAGTGGCGGGGGTAGGTTCTGAAAATACGCGAAAGGACGTATTGTCGACTACCCCGTCGATCCCTGCGATGTTGCCGATCATATCATTATTGAGTACGCCGATGATGTCCCACTCTTCCATTTTGGCCACCTCCGCCATGTGTTTACCGCCGAAAAGCCCCTGCTCCTCCCCGGAAAGCCCGGCAAAAATGATGCTGGTGGGAAACTGATACCGGGTGAGCACCCGAGCGGCTTCCAGGACACCCGCCATTCCGGAGGCATTGTCATTGGCGCCGGGGGAATCCGACACGCCGTCGAGGGGGTCAGAAACGCGGGAGTCGATATCACCGCTCATTATTACGTAGCGGTTGGGATAGCGGCTTCCCCGTTTTATCGCCACCACATTGACCACCCAGGTGTCTTCCACGAACCGCCGGTTACCTTCGGCTGGCACCAGGCTGCGCTGATAAAACACCTCGAGGCAGCCACCACACCCCTCCGAAATCTTATCGAACTCGGCTTTGATCCAGCGGCGGGCGGCGCCAATGCCCCGGCTGTCGGAAAGGGTATCCGACAGCGTATGCCGCGTTCCAAAACTCACCAGTTTTTGAATATCCGCCTCCATGCGCCCGGCGGAAGTCGCCTGGCTAATGTCCAGCAGGCGCGGGTCCATTTGTGGAGGCGCCTCCAGCCCAACCTGGGCCGACAGGTTGTTTAAGAAAAAAAAGAAGAAAAAGAGTAGCAGGGTATTGGATGGAGACATAAGGTTAGCCGGTTTAGTTATTTTAATCATTACTATCAATAAACTGAATTGCAGATTTATAGTTCAGTGGCATCTGCTCCCGGGCCGGGAGGCAGGCCGGGCCTGTGTGTCACTGACATTTATCATTGATAAAGAGTTGAAATTTCTCGTACTTAATGTATTGGAAACTTTAACTCCTAAAAACGAACCGATATGCGTACTGTATCAGAGAAAAGCGCTGCAAAAGATACATCCTTACAACCCTTCACCGTGAAGGAAGCCATAGTTGGCTTAGCTCTCGACCAGGCGGACGAACCTTTGCTGAAATACCTGAAGTTTTTCAAAGGGCCTATACCGATCGAAGGGCTTTCTTTTCTGCACGTCATTCCGAACACGCGGGCAAGGCTTCCGCTGACGGTTGCCCGTGGCGTTGAGGTGGGAAGAGGGGCGGAAGAAGAAGCGGTACTAGCCTTGTCAGAAAAGGTTCAGGAGATCATGCCGGACAGGGCCGCCACGGATGTGCAGTACTTTGCAGAGGATGGCGCTCCTCTCGAAAAGCTGTTGAGCCTGGCAAATGAAAAGCAGGCGGACCTGCTCGTGATCGGCAAAAAGGCGGATTCTCTCTATCATGGAATACTATCCAAAAACCTGATCCGCCAGGCCCGGTCCAATGTGCTCATCGTACCTGAAAATGCCGCTATATCGCTGAAAACCATTCTGGTGCCGGTAGATTTCTCGGAAAATTCGGTCCGGGCATTGAAAGCCGCCTTATCTATCAAAGCCCAGGTTGGTGATACGGTCAAAATTTACGCCATCAATATTTACCAGCGGCCGAACCTGATGGCCTACAAGCTAAATATGTCCCCGGAACGCTTCGAACGAAATATCCAGGAAAATCACGCCAAGGGTTTCGAGAAATTCATGGAAGAGGAACTCCCTGAGTATATGAACCGGGTAGAACCCATATTGATCTGGAATGATATGCCGGATGTTGCCCACCATATCATGGACAAGGCCAGGGAGGTAGGCGCCAATCTGGTGGTGATGGGCTGTAAGGGCCACTCCCGGCTGGAACTGATGCTGCTGGGCAGCACGACCGAGACGTTCCTGAATATCAATACCAGTGTACCGTCATTGGTGGTTAAGTAAGTTCTAAGTAGTAATTTTGCGCCATGTCTTATCAAAACGAACTCAATACCAGCCAGCGCATCCTGATGGGCCCGGGGCCCAGCGATGTGCACTCCCGCGTTCTCAAAGCTATGGCTACTCCGCTTATCGGCCATTTAGACCCTGAATTTGTGGCGGTCATGGATGATATAAAGGCCATGGCGCAACTCACTTTTCAAACTCAAAACCACCTGACCTTTGTGGTGTCCGCACCCGGGAGCGCCGGCATGGAAACCTGCCTGGTGAACCTGCTGGAGCCGGGTGATGAGGCGCTCATTTGTATTCACGGTGTGTTTGGTGGCCGCATGGCGGATATAGCGGAGCGCTGCGGGGCGAAAGTGATCCGGGCAGAAGCGCCCTGGGGCGAGCCCATCGCCCCGGAACAGGTGGAGCAGGCGTTGGAAAATTGCCATCCCAAGCTGGTGGCCATTGTGCACGCCGAAACCTCCACCGGGGTATTACAGCCACTGGAAGAAATCAGCAAGATGGCTAAAGACGCCGGAGCGCTCTTCCTGGTAGATGCCGTCACTTCTTACTGCGGCGCCGAGCTGAAGGTGGACGAATGGGGCATCGATGCGATCTATTCGGGCACCCAGAAATGCCTGAGCGCTCCACCGGGCCTTTCGCCGGTATCGTTCAGCGATCGGGCCGTGGCGGCGCTTGAACAACGCAAGACGAAAGTGCAAAGCTGGTTTCTCGACCTGTCTTTGGTAAAGAGTTACTGGGAGGGAGCCAAGCGGGCTTACCACCATACAGCGCCGGTTTCTTCCATGTTCGCCTTGCGGGAAGCTTACCGCCTGGTGCTGGAAGAAGGCCTGGAAAAACGCTTTGCCCGCCACCGCAAAAACCACGAATTGCTCAAAGGAGAACTGGAAGCCTTAGGGTTTGAATTCCTGGTGCAGCCGGGCTACCGCCTGCCGATGTTGAATGCCGTAATCATTCCTCCCGGTATCGATGATGGCGCTACCCGAAAACGCCTGTTGGAAGAATACAATATCGAGATCGGAGGAGGCCTTGGCAAGTACGCGGGAAAAATCTGGCGCATCGGCCTGATGGGTGAAAGCAGCACCCCCAACCATGTAAATATGCTCTGCTCAGCCCTGCGGGAGATCCTGTAGCACGGCATGAATTGCAGCAACGCCCACTAAGAGGCTGTTTCATTCACTTTTCGGGATTTATTATAGGCTATAATAAAACCGAAGGACATAAGTGAAACAGCCTCTAAATAGTGCACGGATTTATAAAAATTCTTATATTTGTCCCATTCAACACCCTGTTTATCTTATTTATCAGGAATGAATGTCAGTAAAACGGTTCCTTCCTCTTATCTTCTCTACCATCAGGCCCCGGTATTTCGTGCTGTCAGCGTTTTGCGTTGCCCCCTGCTTACTCCAGTTAAAGGCAGCTGTGTGCCTGCTAATACAACAGGCGAAGCAGAAAGAGGACTACCATAACTTTTAACCGAAAAAACTTTATACAATGAGAATGCTAATTCATCTTTTTATCGCCGCTCTGTTCTTAGCTGCTGCGCCTTATCACGCGCAGGCGCAAGATCTTACAAAAGAAGAGCTGAAGTACTGGAAGAACCAGTCCAAAGAATACAAGCGCAATCCGGCAGCACTGAAAGAACTGTCTGAGCAGGCCGAGATGGCCCAAAAGCAAAAAAGGGAAATGGAACTCAAACTGACTCAGATGGAAGCCAGCCGTATCTCGAATGAGAACAAGGTCAACCAGATGCAGCAGGAAATTTCCGACCTCAACAGCCGCCTGATGGCATCCCAAAACGCCATCCAGCAACTCAATGAAGAGAAAGCCTCCATGGCTTCAAAGGGAGGGGGCGCAGATATGTCAGGGCTGTTATTCCGCGTCCAGATCGGCGCCTACGGTAAAACCAACATCCCCGGTAACCTGGATCAGGAAAATGACAATATGGACCTGGAGATGGAAGACGGCCTGCAGAAGGTTCTGATCGGCCATTTCCGCGATTACCAGGATGCCGACGCGCTGAAATCCCACATGCAGAAGATCGGGGTGAAGGACGCCTGGGTGGTGCCCTATCGCGATGGCGTTCGCATTTCCCTGGCCGAGGCTGGAATTAATGTAAAGTAAGGGCCCGGTGATGAGGAAACAGATCTTCCAGGTTTTCGAAACCTGGAAGATCTGGCCTTATTTTCCGTTAATGCCTGACCAGCACTCTTCTGCTTACCGATTCCTGCAGGCTGGACATTCTCACCAGATACAGGCCATCGGGCAGACCACTGATATCCATCCTCAACTCCTGCGCCTGCGCGGCCAACCTCTCTGTTTTTATCCGTTGCCCGTTGGCTGATAACCATTCTACCTGTAGAGCCTCCTCTATCGGCTGGCTGAAGCTAAGCCGAACCGACTCATTTGCCGGGTTGGGATACAGCCGGAAGCCATTGCCATCAATTTCGGTGACCCGAGTGCTCGTTTCAGTAGTAAAGGAGTAGATCGCAGAAGGGCTGTCACCACACTCTCCGGAAGTAACAATCCGCCAGTAATACGTAGTGCCTTCCTCCAGCGTATTAGGGAAGGTCAGAGAGTTACCGGATACCGCTAACTCGTAAATGATATTTTCTTCAAAATTATCGCCGTCGGTTGAGACCTGGATGCGTTTCGGGAGCAATCCGCTGGGGCCGCTGCCCGTCCAGAAGAAGAAAGGCGTAAGGCTGACATTCTCCCGGCCATCGTTAGGCGCCTGTAGCGTGGCCGGAGTGGGCAGCCCGATGACATGTACATCGACGGTGGCCTGCCCTTCATTGGTTCCATCGGTAGAATGGATTACCAGAGTAGCGGGGCCCGCTTCAAGGCCGGTTACGGAAACGCTCACGATTTCCCCGGGATTGGCGCTGGTAGCGCCCAGTTGTACCTCAATCGTCCCGGAACTGCCTTCGGTGGAAAGGGTTACTCCCGAGGACAAAAAGTCGGCGCCCACCTCAATAGAAAACTCGGCCGCCGTCCCTACGCAGGCATCGATGCCGGTCACGTTG
Organism: Lewinellaceae bacterium; assembly: GCA_020636095.1. GTDB lineage: Bacteria > Bacteroidota > Bacteroidia > Chitinophagales > Saprospiraceae > JACJXW01. Next base: position 612,644 of record JACJYN010000003.1, on the reverse strand, counting down.
GGTGTAACGGAAGTATAGGGCGGAAGGTCAATCGGCTCAAAGAAATAGAGGCCGCTGTTCATATCCGAGATCAGCACACGGCCGGAAGGTAGAACAAACACACCCCATGCACCGGCAAAGAACTCTATATCCGGCCCATCATAAGTATCATAGTAAGCTACCCGGCGCGGAAAAAGCGGATTGGAAACATCGTACACCTGGAGGCCGTCGTAGTAGTAGGAAACGTACAGCAATCCGTCCTTGGGGTAAACATTATGCGGAATCTGGCCGGGGAAGGAGTTGGCGTCCATCGTAGCAACCACTCTCATATTGGAAAGGTCGCTGACATCGACGATCTTGATGTCGAGGCCGTGGGTCTCATCGCCCAGGTAGTAGTACTGCCCATCGTCTGAGAGCCACCCGGAGTGATTGTATCCCTGCTCGATGTACTCGGTCATCGTTCCCAGTAATTCCGGGTTGGCCGGGTCGCTCATATCCATCACGATGAAGCCGGCCGGGCCCGCATTCAGATAAGCAATATTGTCCCGGACATACAAGTCATGGATATAAGGTAACGGCACGCCCACCGTAGGGTACGAAGCCAATAATTCGGGCTGTTCCGGATTCTCCAGGGAGAGGATTCGGAGGTTGAAACCACTGCCGCCGACAGCGTAGAGGCGGGCATTGTCTTCATCGATGAAAATATTGTGAGTCGTACGGATAAACTCAGCCGATTCATAGACAATTTCAACGGATTCCGGCAGCCCGCTCATATCGATCACCTGCAGCGTACTGGCGCCTTCATCGGCAACCGCATAGGCATAGTGCAGATAGGTCTTTACATCCCTGTGCCCGATCGAATTGCCCTGCACGGGGGCCGGAGCGAAAGCGACGGGTTCAAACTCAGCCTCCGCATTACTCAGGTCAAAAAAGTGGATCCCCAGGGTAGAGGTAATAATGCCGATCTCTTTGTCGTTCACCACCGCTCCCCATACATCGTGGTAGGGGTTGGCAAAAAAGGCCTGTGGGATGGTTTCATCATCCCAGTGGCCCAGTAAGGTGGCCTGGCTGGCTTGCCCGACGGTAAGTAAGGGAAGGCAAAGAAGGAGTGCGAGTACACAATTTTTCATAACGGGTGATTTTGGTGATTTAATAAGGTTTAAAATTTAAATATGTCCGACTACTTAAAGACATTTGGCCCCTAAAATAGCTGCATTAGGATATACCCAAAAGTAATATCTACCAGTAAGGGTGTTTGGAATACTAACGGAGACAATACGATACTTAAAGTATGTGTAACCATTCGGCATTTCCAAATCAATAAAACAGCACCTTCACCTCATCCATGTTTTCATCCGTCATGAAAAAGCGAACGCGCTGTAGCTTTTTGTCCTCATCCAGCAGGTCGGCGCCGAGATGGCCTTCCAGCGAATTGAGGCGGATAGCCGTTGCCAGGTCCTGCAACGATTTGATCCGGAAAAAGCCGCCCCGTCCATAATTGTCAATTTCGCCAAGGCTGGCCATGCCGTAGGCCGTCTTCCCCTGTTGCACCTCAAAGGTGGCGTTCTCCGGTGGGTAAGTATCGGATACGGCTACCTCTATACGGTGATAGTTCTTGACGGGCTTTCCATTCAGTTGTACACCCTGTGGGCCCGCTTCCAGCTCGTAATCCGTAAAGGTTTTGAAAAAGTGTTGCGCTACCTTTTCCAGGTTGGCTCCGGTCAGTTCATCGGCGGCCAGGGTGTCTTCCGGAGAAAGGATGCCTTTTTTAAGCTCCAGGGTAATATTCTCGCCAGGATTGGAAGCTTCGAGCGAACGGACGATATCCTGCAGGGTTTTTACCGGCTGGCCGTTGATGCCGGTGACGGTATAACCAATCCTGTCTTTCAGCGCATCGGCAGCAGGGCTGCCTTCAATGAGGCTATGAATAAAAGGCGGAGACCCCGGCCCGCCGAGCAAGCCCTTGGAGGATGCGAAAACGGCGCCCAGGAACGCCCGGCGCACGCGCCCCTTGTTTCCCATCATTTCCAGGAAAAGCCGGTGGGCAAGCCCCCCTTCCAGTGCGAAATTCAACTGGGAGAAGAGGTAGTTTTGGCCCTGGTCATTTCGGGTATGTATCCAGGTATTTACGCCAATCACTTCACCCTTCTCGTCGATCAGCGGGCCGCCGCTGTTGCCCCAGATCAAAGTGGCGGTATGCTGCAGAAAGCCGAACCTGCCCGTTGTGGGCCGGAAAAAGAGCCGGTTTTTCCCGCTGATGATCCCTTCGGTAATGGTATAGGGATACTGGCCCAGGGGGTTGCCAATGGCATAAGCCTGCTGCGCCAACTCTACCTCCTGCTCACTGAAGGCCAAGGGCCGGATTTCCTCACCGGGTTGCCGGCCATCAAAGGCGAGAATGGCCAGGTCGTAGAAGCTATCGCCGCCTATCACTTTCATGGGGTACTCATCGCGAGTAATGCTGTACACTTTGATCGACCCCGGTTCGCCGGAAGCAGCGTCGATGACGTGTACGTTCGTCAGTACGTAATAAGCCCCCTCGTATTCAATGACGAAGCCGGAGCCGTTGGAAAAGGCGTCGCTCATATCCGGCGCTTTTTCGTAGGCGATGTCAGCATAACTTTTTCTCACACCGGTGTAACCCAAAACCTGGTCCTCATCGCTCACATCGAACACCGCGACGGTAACCACCCCGGAAAGGGCTCGTTCCAGCGGGTTGATGGCCATTTCCTGCCCCCGGAGCGAGAGGGCGAATAAAAGTACGAATAGCATGGACAAAGCTCGGTTTTGCATAATATGATTGTTTCTTTAAATGGATTGAACAGTCTGCACCTGCATTTGAAAAGCCCGGAGAAGGTTACCTTCATTCCACTATTTCGATCCTTTCCTGGGACCCGATTTGCACCCGGAATCCATTGCCCTCCCGGATAGGTGTGCCGGCCACGAGAATGACCTTGCCGGGTAAAGCATCGATAAAGCTCTGGTCGAAATTATCGACAAACCTCCGCTGGATGAGGATGCAGAAGTCCTGGTTGGGCAATGGTTCGCCGGAGATAGCTTGCCCGGCCAGAAACAATGGGAAGCAAAAAACAGTCAGAAAAAAGAAGTGCTTGTTCATATTTGTGGTTTAAACCATGTTTGGAGGCCGCTTTGGGAGATACTAAGTACTCTGTAAAATAAATATCTTCTGTTTCTGAACGTGTCTTTCCGCCCCACCCGTCGTCTCGTCCTCGCCTTGATAGCTAAGGCTATCAGGCTCCGGGCGTTCCTCGGTTGGAACGAAAATACATCGTTCATAAACGAGAATTTACTTAATTTACAGAGTACTAAGGGGCCGGAGGAAAATAAGTTCCTCATTTCAGGCGAGCTATTTTTTTGCCAGGCAACCTGCCTGCCGCGAGGCGGCCGAGCAGGCAGGGGCGCGAGGAGGGAAGATAGCCGGAGCTACCTGACCGACGAGCAACGCAGCATGGCGGAAAAAGAGCCGTATCAAATGGGGAAGTTATTCTTCTCCGGGCCCTAAGCATCCATTCCTGCCGGCCTGGCCAACGCCAGCCAGGCAGGCAGGCTTTTTAGCCGAAAGGGGGCATCCAAACATTTCTTAGGTATTTTTTAATACAACAAAGTACATAAAAATCGCAATTGAACCTTCCCTTTACCCAGGCGTTCCATCAACATGGAACAATTAAAAGGAAAAACAGCACTCGTCACCGGCGGTAGCAAAGGCATAGGCTTTGGCATCGCCGAATCGCTCATTAAGGAAGGTATGAACGTGGCCGTCACCAGCCGTTCAAAAGAAGCCATCGATCAGGCCGCCGCCCAGCTCAATCAAATTGGCCCGGGAAAGGCCATCGGTATTGCCGCCGATGTACGCAAACTGGAGGCCCAACAAACCTGCGTTGAACGCATCTTACAGGAGTGGGGCAGCCTGGATGTCCTCATCGCTAATGCCGGCCTGGGGCATTTCGCCCCTATCGAAGACCTCACCCCTACCCAGTGGCAGGATACCATGGACACCAACCTGACCGGTGTTTTTAATAGCATCAAAGCTTCTATTCCGGCGCTGAAGGATTCTAAAGGATACATCATCACCGTTGCCAGCCTCGCCGGCGCCAATTTCTTCGCCGGCGGCGCCGCCTACAACGCCAGCAAGTTCGGCCTGGTGGGCTTTACCCAGGCAGTGATGCTCGACCTGCGCCACCATGGGATAAAAGTGTCGACCATCATGCCGGGCTCCGTAGCTACTCATTTCAACAACCACACTCCCAGCCCTGCCGACGCCTGGAAAATACAGCCTGAAGACCTCGGCCAGATGGTGGTGGACTTGCTACGCATGAATCCGCGCACCCTGCCGAGTAAGGTGGAGGTGCGGCCGTCACAGCCGCCCAGGCGTTGATTGCTTGTCCTAACAAAAGCCACCTGTTACAACTGATTTTGATCATTGCCCGGGCGCGCGCGGGGCGCTACCTTGCCCACGAAAAATGGGATGTTCCCCAGGGAAATACCCCACATAGACACGTACAAAGGGTAATGAAATGACAAATGGGAACTTACAGGTTCTACAAAACAACCTGCGGGTCCATCAGGTAGCGGTAGAGGCTAGCGCGGCATTACCTACCCTCGTTTTTCTTCATGATGCACTGGGTTCTATTGCTCAGTGGAAGGGCTTTCCGCTAAAACTGGCCCTGAGATCGGGCCTCAATGCAGTGGCTTATGACCGATGCGGGCACGGGGGCTCCGGCCCCCTCCTTCAAACCCGCAACAAAGAATATCTGCACCGGGAAGCCTTGGAAATACTACCGGATTTGTTGCAACAGCTCCAGATACCCAACCCCATCCTGATCGGCCATAGCGATGGCGGAACGATCGCCCTTATCTACGCTGCCTACCATCAACCCACCGCAATAATCACAGAAGCTGCTCATGCCTTTGTCGAAGAAATAACCCTGCAGGGCATCCGCGAAGCGGTATCCCGGAAAGGCCTTCTCCTCCAAAAACTTACCCGGTACCATGGAGCTAAAACAGAGGCCCTCTTTAATGCCTGGGCTGACACCTGGCTGGATGAAGGCTTCCGGGACTGGAGCCTGGAAGCTTTGCTCCCCCGGATCAACTGCCCCGCCCTGATCATCCAGGGCCAGCAGGATCAATATGGTTCTGAGCAGCAACTCGGTCGAATTGTAAACGGCATTGGGCCCAGCGCCAATGCGGTTAGAATAAAACACTGCGGACATACCCCGCACCGGCAGGCTGAAGAAGCCGTGCTGGAAGAAATGGCCGCGTTCATTGAAACAGTAGTCAGCGGCTGATTGAAACTACCGGCAACTACTTTCACTCAGCCCTGCCAAATAAAACCAAATTTCATGAAAGAACAACTGAGTTATACCAGCGGCGCCTCCAACCAACCCCTGATCGGACAAACGATCGGCAGCCTGTTTGATGAAATCGTGGAGTTGTATCCGGACAAGGAAGCGATCGTATCACACCATCAGGATATTCGCCTGACCTACCGGCAGCTGAAAGTGCAGGTGGATGCCTGCGCCCGGGCCCTGGCCGCCGCCGGGCTGAAAAAAGGGGAACGGGTAGGCATCTGGTCTCCCAACTGTGCAGAGTGGGCCATCGTGCAGTACGCTACGGCAAAAATCGGGGCTATCCTGGTCAATATCAACCCAAGTTATCGCCTGCACGAGCTGGAGTATGCCCTCAAACAATCGGGGTGCAGGCTGCTGTTTACTGCCGGGGTGTTTAAAAAATCGGATTACATAGAAATGCTGTACAGCCTGGCGCCCGAACTTAACACCAGCGAGCCGGGCAAGTTGAGTGCAGAAAAACTACCCCAACTGCAAGCTATTGTCCACCTGGGACGGAGCCCCTACCCGGGCCTGTATGACTGGTATAGTTTTCTGGAAGAAGCTGAAAAGACAACCCCTGAAACCCTCGCCGAGCGGCAGGCGCTGTGCTGCTTCGACGACCCGATCAACATCCAGTACACCAGCGGAACGACCGGCTTCCCGAAAGGCGCCACCCTCAGCCATCACAATATCCTGAACAATGGTTACTTCGTCGCCGAGTCGATGAAATTCACTTCGGAGGACCGCCTGATCCTGCCGGTACCGCTCTATCACTGCTTCGGAATGGTACTGGGCAACCTGGGCTGCCTCACCCACGGCGCCACCATCATCTACCCGAGTGCGGGCTTCGAGCCGGAGGCCGTGCTCCGTGCCGCCGAGCAGGAGCATGCCACCGCTATTTACGGAGTGCCCACCATGTTTATTGCCGAACTGGAGGACCCCAACTTTCATAAGTACAACCTGTCCAGCCTGCGAACTGGTATCATGGCCGGCGCGCCCTGCCCTATTGAGGTAATGAAAAAGGTGAAAACCATTATGCACATGCCCGAAGTGCAGATCGCTTATGGCATGACTGAAACCAGCCCCGTAAGTACGCAGACCCCGCCCGGCACATCCCTGGAAAAGCAGGTGAGTACCGTCGGAAAGGTACATCCACACCTGGAGATCAAGATCATCAACCCCGAAAACCAACGCGTAGTACCGCGTGGCGTTGCCGGGGAGCTTTGCACCCGTGGCTACAGCATCATGCTCGGCTACTGGCGTGACGAAGCCAAAACCAAAGAGGCGATCGACCCGGCCCGATGGATGCATACCGGCGACCTGGCCACCATGGATGAAGATGGCTATCTCAACATCGTTGGCCGCATCAAGGATATGATCATCCGGGGCGGCGAAAATATCTATCCCCGGGAGATCGAAGAGTTTCTCTTTACCCATCCTAAAGTAAGCGAAGTACAGGCCATTGGTGTTCCGGACGAAAAATACGGAGAGGAGGTGATGGCCTGGATCAAGCTCAAAGAGGGGGAAATGGCTACCGAAGCGGAGATCAAAGCGTATTGCCAGGGCAAAATAGCCCACTATAAAATCCCGCGTTATATCCGGTTCACCGAATCTTTCCCGATGACCGTCACTGGTAAAATCCGCAAAATCGAAATGCGGCAGATCAGCGTGGAAGAGTTGGGGCTGAAAAAGGATGCGGAGATTGAGATGGCATAAAAAGGCAAAACCGAGTGCTTTCATTCTTCTTTCTTTTTCACTATCTTGATTCACAAGAAAAACACTGTTAATAAACCCAAAACCCTATGCTACCCTCCCAGACATTTTGGGCGGCAATCCTTTTCGCCTTCTCACTGTTGCCGGTATGCCGGCCAGCAGCCGGCAACAGCCATGAAAAAGAGAAGCCCGAAAGCTCCCGGAAAGCCGAACGTCAGCTCGCCTCCCCGGCCCCTCACGTCATTGGCCTTAATGAACGATGGAAAGGTGGGCTCGATGGCATGATCGCCCGCCGCCACATTCGGGCGCTATATGGCACAGACAGGGAAAAACCCGTTTGCAGAGGGGTGAGTTGATGGTTTTTCAGCCCCTTTGTCAATTTTTTTCATGATTTAAATTACTATCCCTCATGCCCAAACAAAACCTCTACGCCGTCCTCATCGGAATCAACAGCTACAAGCGCAGCCCGCTGGAAGGTTGCATCAATGACGTACTCGCCATCAACGATTATTTTGAGCGGCTTTGCCAGGCGCAGTCGGATGAAAAAAACGGGCACACCATGAAATGGGAGCCACTCTACCTGCTGGCCCCGCTCGACGAGGCCGAAGCTCAAATGCTGAAAGCCCGAAAGATAAAATACCGGGAACCCACCCGCGAGAATATCATCAAGGCATTCGATCATTATAAGAAGGCCAACCCCGAGCGGGGAGATTTCGCACTCCTTTACTACAGCGGCCACGGTTCGTACATTGAAGCACCTGAGGTATTTGCGGATATCTCTCCATTAGGAGTCGTCCAGACTATGGTTTGCTATAACAACCGGGAGGCCGGCCAGCACGACCTGCTGGATAAAGAGCTGGGCTATCTGATTGCCAGGGCCTTGCATGGCAAAGCCTCTTTTGAAAGGAAAGAGGGCGATCCCCCGGGCGTACATTTTCTGTCGATCATGGACTGCTGCTTTTCCGGTAGCAATACCCGTAGCGATGAAAAGGATATCAAAGCGCGGATGGAGGAAACCGGGCTAGGGGTAGCTGAGGAAAGCGCCATACTGGGCTTCACCCGGGCGGGCAATGAATTTTATGTGCCTTTCGACAAGGGACAGAACCGGGTTCGGACAGGGGGCCTTAACCATGGCCGCTACGTCAACCTCTCCGCCGCCCGGGACTCAGAAAAATCTCATGAAAAAACACTGGAAGTAGTGGAAGAGGCTAGTGGGCCCCGCAAAAAGAAGCACGGCATTTTTACTTACAGCCTGCTGAAAACACTGGAACAAAGCGGAAGCCGGATCAGCTACCGCGAATTGATCCGGCGGGTAGAGATGGAAGTGAGGAGCAAAATCGACAACCAGATTCCCATTCTGGGCATGTCCAGTGCCCAGGATGACAACCAGTATTTTTTTCGAAGCGAATTCACGGCCCCCAAGCCGGAATACGAAGTAGGATTTAGGGAAAAGGACGGCCGGCCGGAATGGTACCTCCCTGCCGGGCTGATACAAGGCATTAGCCCTTCCGATGCAGAGAATGAAACGTCTTTTAAACTAACGGATGGTACGGAAAGAATAATCAAGGCAACGGAGGTGCGCTCTGCCGAGTCGATCCTGGACGATACCAACTTCACCGATGCCGATAAAGAGAACCTCCTGTTGAAGGCCGCCATACATGAAATGCCTTTTCCTAAAATCATACTGGGGTATGGCGAAAAACTGCCTGCGCCGATGAAAGCGTCGATTGAAGAAGCATTCCGTACCCACCCGCTCCATTACGCCAGGATGGCCAAAGGCAATGAAGTCCCCGAGTTTGAGATCAGGCCCATCACGGACGCCAGTGGGGCCGAAAGCTTTATCCTCACGCGGCCGGGCAGTGAAATCCCGCTGTTCCTTAGAGCAGATACGGCCCGGAATTTTCTTGCCGACGTCGACAAGGCAGGTAAATGGGAAAGTGTACTGCGCATGAGCAACCCCGATACCGAAATCCCTCGTGAGGATATTATTGTAGAAGTAAAAAAACTGGAAGGCGTCGCTTTCAACCTAAGAAACTTCGGCCAGATCGGCGAAAGCCAGTACGAGTCGCTGCCCGACAACCCGGACGCCATCGCAGTAACGTATAAAAAGGCAAATGGCGCCCCTCATCAGCCGGCCATTAAGCTGAGGGTGATCCACAATTCAGAGTTTGACAGCTACTGGGTAGGCGCCCTCTATCTGGACAGCCAGTTGGGTATTACCCACGAGTACCTCCCGGTTCAGCAGATCGGAGATGAATCCGGCCTGTATCAGGTAGATATGGGGTTCCAGGCTCAGGGAAGGACATTCGAGGCTATTCCCTTATCTATGAATGCCCAATACCATAGCTTCGGCATTACTGAAACCACTGATTTCATCATCCTCTACATTGCCCGGAATCGTTTTGACCTCAGGCAATACAAACAGGAGCCCATCCCTCTGGATGTTACCCGAGGGCCGGCTATTGAAGACGATGGAGGTGTGAATATGGACGACTGGTTTACCATCAAGATTCCCATCCACATTACCCGGCCCATCGAAGCGGTTCAGGCCGCCCCTGATACGAGCCAGGTTTCAGGCGGCCTGGCCCTGCAAACTCCGCCCGGCTTTTCCGCCACATTCCAACTCACCAACCGCGCCGCCGCCCGGCGAAGAGCGGAGCAGCTGGCAGAAAGTGATCCCAATCCGGACCAGAAGATATTCCTCCCACCCGGCCACCTCTGGGCAGGCGCCGAAGGTAGTGAGGCGGTTTTCTTCCGCAGCCCGGCTTCCCGTCCCGACGGCCATATCAGCATCCTGGAGTTGACCGGCGTAGCAGGCATACTGGATGAAACCCGCCCCCTGCGGATCACACCCGGCCATGCGCTGGAGGAGAAGGAAGCCATCCTGCCCTTTGGCTACGACGCTAAAAAGAAGCAGTACTTCCCTCTGGGGCATATTGATGAAGCCGGGGATGTTATCATCACCCGGCTACCCCTTGCTACTCCTGGCATAATCGGTGGAGACGGCATACAGGAGGAAAAAGGGAACAACTCCGTCAAGCTATTCTTCCACAAAGTGATCGGGAAGCCGCCAAAGGGAGAATTAAGCGGCTTCAGGATGCGGGGTAAGGGATAGCGCACCTTAGAGATGCTATGCCAACGTGACGTCCGAGTGTAAAGTATTGATTTCCAGCTTACTATTCAAAATTCTGCCTACCCGTCTAAGGTTGGACACGGTTAGAAGCAGGTAAGCCCAAGCAGCCTGCCGCGTTTGCGAACCGCGAATACCGAACCGCGAACTCGTCCAACCCTGGAATGGTAGCCGGAATTTTGCCCGAAATTTTGTACGGTGTACGGGGCTGGACAGGAACCTGAAAGGGTACGATGTGCGATTGGGCTGGCGTCGTACACCGTACACCCTATACATCGTACACTTGCCAGCCAGGGGAACCAGCTATCAGGATAAAAGCCAACCACCAGGGTTCAAACCTCACGTTATGTTAACATCCCTCACTTAAAATGCTTCTTCAGGAAATCGATGGCATTGTTGTACATAATTCCCCGCACCTTGCCTTCGATGTTGTTTTCATCATAGTCGTGTCCCCTGTCTTCCCTCATCATCTTGGGCAGCTCCTCGATGAGGCTCCTTTCCAGTTTGGGATACTCCTCGGCGCTGGTGCAGTTGTTGAGCGGGTCGATCAGGCCGTCGAAGTCGGAGCCCATGCATAACTGTTTCCAGGCCCGTTCGCCCCCCACTTTCACCGCATGGAGAATGTTGTTGCAAAGGTGGCGCAGGTGTTTGCGCTCGTTGAGTTCCCGGCCCCGTTCTTCTTCCTGGGAAAATTCGCCTTCGGCAACGGGCTCCGTATGTTTTTTGTCCTTGTACCCGGAGAGGATATAGTTGAACTCCTGCGCGCTGAAAAATTCGCCCTGCACTTCCTGTGAGCCCATGATGCGTTGGTCGAGGCTCAGCCCGATCAACCCTCCGGAATCCAGAATTTCCGTAATGTCTTCGTCAAACAGGTTGATCGACCAGGGGTTGAAGAAAGTCTTGTTGAGCAGGCCCTTACCGATGCCCTTGGGGCGGTCGTAATTCACCTCTATAAAATCTCCTCTTCGCCTTGCCGGCTTGCTGAAGTGTTTGACGAGTTCTCTGGGGTCTTTACTGATGCCGGTAAAGCCCATGTGCGTGCCTACGATGGGAATCTTATCGTACCCTTTTTCCTTCCGGTACTGGTAGAATTCATGGCGGGAAACCACACTCATGTGTTTGATGTCGATCAGGATACGGCGGCCCTGGCTTTCGTCGTAGGCCATATCGATCACCTCTTTCCCTACATCGGTAATGCCAAAACCACTGGGCTTGAACTGGTCGTTGCCTTTGATCAGCTTCATACCGTAGGCGTGGGTCGAAAAAGGGTACTGGGTCATGTGGACAAAGGTGAGATACAGGAAGCGGTGGGGGCCCTGCTTGAGCGCGCGCAGGTTATCCACCACATTGGTGTTGAACTGCTCCAGGACATGCCCGCCTTCCAGAGCGAGGATGAGGTTCATCTTATCCTCCTCCGCCTCATCAATGCTGTTGAGAATGTTGAACTTACGTCCGTTAAAGTTTTGGGATTTCTTAAGGTGTTCAATCTCCTGATGGGCATAATTCAGGTAGTTGGAATAGCAGGGATGATCCAGCATCTCATCGTGCAGCACCGTCAGCATAGGAGCCAGGTGTTCGATGAGAAAGCTCGAGGTCATCGGCCGTTCCATGGCGTAAATAACCGAAACGGCAACGCCGATCTGCCCTTTTTCCATCTGGTCGAGACAGCTCTGAGAACGAATCATACCAATAGGGCTTTCCAGGTACTCCCAGCAATCTACCCGCCGGTCGGGGTCGGGGCTACTCAGAAATGGTTTAAAAGAAGGATGAAGGTGGAAATCGAAAAAGCGGTTCATAAATCTGGGTTTAGTTGGTTTCTCATTCTCACTGGACTTTGGACGGGACGGGGTGAAAGTCGGAAGTCGGAAAGCGGACAAATGGGCTTTTGCTGCGTCGAATGCCTATCCGATCCCGGCACAAAGGGCGGAACAAGCTTTCCGGCTTCGCACTTACTCCGTCAGTCGCTCCGCTCGTGTCCAACTTCAAATGTGGACATGTCCAATGCCTGGTCAATCTCAGGTGTCCCTTAAAAATAACAAATATGAGAATACAAGGGGTGTTGAGGAGGGTGTTTTTTGAAAAAGGGATGGAATTTCAGGCTTGGAACGCCTTCCCCCCCCATACGCATCAGATTAATAGCCTTTTCAGCTTCCCTTCTCAATACACCGGCGCCACCCCCTCCGGGTCCTTCTCTCCTCCAAAGTTGTAGGGTTCCTCATCGTGCACCTGGAGTTCACGGGCGGGCACCGGCAACTGGGCGGGCGTACCGTATTGTAATCCCCCCAGTGCATCCATCTCCGTGAAGTCCTGGCGGGGAGCAAAGCGGCGGCGGTCAAACCACAGGCCCATTGGGGCCGTATTGAGCAACTCGATGGCGCGCTCGTAAAGGATGGCCTGCCGCACCTCCGCCTCAGAAGCGCCCGCCGGGAGGGCAGGCAAGCCTCCCCGCACCGCCCGTGAACCTGCATTCAGGCTGGCGATAGCGCCGGTTTTGTCACTCTGCCAAAGCATGGCCTCCGCTTTGAGCAGCTCGTTATCGGCAGCCAGGAATACCGGCATGGGCCCCGAAGCCTGGCCGTCGCCGGCAAAGTCGGGATCCGTTTGGTTGCGGTTGTGCTTGTAGTGTGAAAAATGCCACTCGCCGGCCTCTACCGGAAAGCTATTGAAAGGGATAAAAATAAAATCGGATGCCAGGCGCTGGTCATTGGATTGAGCAGTGGGATTGGGCAGCGGGGCTTCCCCCTGAGCTTCCACCTCCGGGTAACGCGGCGGCTGGCTGCGGTCGAGCGCAGCGACCAGCCGCTGGTCTACTCTTGCCCAGAAAGGGCCGCTGCCGGCCTCAGCAAAGGCATACTGCTGGTAGCTCTGCCACAGTTGGCCATCCGCCAGCGGGGCGAAATTTTCCTGCAGGCCGCCTTCAGCATGGGCTTGTACAGCCGCCCAGTCTACTTCCAGGTTTTCCTCCTCCGTGCGCGGCCACTGGGCGAGGAAACGGGCGGCGTAAGAATGACATAACTGGACAAACTGATCCGCGTCCAGCGTCAGCCCGTTGAAGGAGGTATGGATAAAATCCGGCCCCAGGCTCTCCGCAATGGAAATAGCCTCCTCCAGCTCGTCAACGGCGGCGCTGATCATCTCCCGGTAACCGGAAAAAGGAGCTTTGAAATCGGGCTCGTCCGTTTCGCCCACCATCAACCCCCGGTCAAATATCAGGCCCAGGTAGCCCCAGCTGACGCCTCGCAGAAAATGGGCGGCCGCCAGCGCCGACTCGTCCTGTGGGCCACCTTTATCAATAGAGATGCCATCGCTCAAAGCCGCCATCACATCATTGGCGGTGGCTGCCGCTGAAAGGCATCCGTACCAGGGGCCTTCAGCTATTTGTTTGTACCCTTCGTTCTCGGTGAGGCGGTTGTTGTAGGCCGCCCGCGGCTCGTCGCTCATCCGGCGGGCGCCAAAGTCATCCCTGCCCAACGTCAGGGCATCCGCCGTTACCGACAGGGCCATCACCGGCGCAGGGGCGTGCACCCCCTGCCACCAGGCGGCATAACCGGCATCCAGGACTTTGAACAGGTCATTGCCGGTGGCCAACACATCGTTTCGCCCGGCACTGTTGAGGTTAAGGGTATCAATATCCTTACAACCTACGGCCAGAAAGAGGGCCAGAAAGAAGAAAAGGGAATAACGTATAGTCATCTTCATCTTATCAAATAATTGGATCGTAATTATGGTAATTCAATGGCGGCAGTTTGCTGCCTTCCGAATACTGTCCTGTCATCTTGTCTAAAAAGTCACCTGCAGGCTAAAACTAAAGGACCGCCGCAAAGGATAATTGAAGGCATCCACGAGAAACAAACCGGGGTCCCCCTGAGGGGTGCGGGCGTCGCTGCCCGGCTGGCCGGCAAAGCGGCTGGACAGGTTATACGCTAAAGCGGGCACGCCGGCCACATCGGGGTGAAAGCCGGAATACTTCGTTTTTGTAAACAGGTTCCGCCCGATCAGGCTCAATTGGATGCTTTCCACAAAGCCACCCAGAAAGTTTTGCAGTTGCTGGCTTTTCAAGGTATAGGACAGGGCCGCCTCTCTCAACATGAAGAAGCTGCCATCTTCCACAAAGTGGTTGTTCGGCGCTCCGTCATTATACAGGCCTTCGGCGCCCTCAAAGAAGCCGCCGGCCACCCCCGGATAATTGCTGACATCAGCGTGGCGGCCATCGCCGTAGAGGTACTGGCGGGTGAGGTTGTAAACCGATCCCCCCTTTTTCCAGTCAAACAGCGTATACAATTTCAACCCCTTATATGCGATGATGTGGGCAAAGCCAAGGCGAAAATCGGGATTGACATTCCCAATGGTGCTCAGGATAGGGTTGCCTGCTTCGTCCATCAGCCGGTAGGGGCGTTCTTCGGGGCTGCCCAGTTGATCCTTTCGGACGACATAGCCCAAATCGTTTAGCGTATATTCGTTGGGGTCGATGTCCACCTGTTCCGACAGTTGCGTGAGATCGGTGGCAAACACTTCGCCGGCCATAGCCCCCAGGGGCTGCCCTTCCTCGATGCGGAACAGGCTGGAATGCTGTAACCCCGGCCCTGTGGTGTACGCAGGAATACCCAACTGGGTGACCGTTTGCTCCATCCGATTGAAGGTGGTGGCCAGTCCCCAGCGAAAATCGCTGTTCTTAATCTTGAAAAGCCGGGCAAAGTCGGTGTGCAGAGCGCCTTCGTAAATGGTGGCTTCCAAAGCCCCGGCATTCCGCCACTGCCCGGTAAAGCTGGATGCGCCCGACAAGGGCATCAGCAAAATGAGATCTTCGGTGCTGGACTTCACATAGTTAAATTCCAGGGTGAATCCTTTCAGAAAGGTGGCGTCTATACCGACTTCCATTTCCGTGGTGCGGGAGGGCTTGAGGAAGTCATTGCCCAGGGTGTTCTTGGCCACCGTCCCGTTGATCAGCTCGAAGGACTCGAAACGCTGCCCAAAGGCCGGGCGGTTGCCGGCAGTACCCATGGCGGCGCGCAGCTTGAGCTCCTGAAAGAACTTCATCTTGATGTCCTCCGTCAGGCGGTAGGCTCCGGCTACCCGGTAGTAACTGTGCCAGCGCTCCTCCGGGCCGAACAGAGAGGATTCTTCCCGGCGGAAAAGCCCGCTGAATGAGTACTTTTTCTTATAATCCGCATCCGCTACCAGGAAGCTGCTATAGGCCACTGCTTCCTCCATCAGAGAAGAAGCCTTTATATTGCTCTGAGCATTGTCGAGAGAATGTACCCCTTCGAAGGCCAGGTTTTCGCCCCTGCCCTCGGAATAGTCCTGCGTGAGGTCCTCGTACAGGAAGCCGCCCCGAAGCGCCAGGTTGAAACCGGAGAACGATCGCTGGATCGTAGCGTCGGCCATGGAAGTGAAGTAGCTGTCCACTCCTTGTGATTGCAGGATGGCTCCGCCATTGCTGCCGTCTATCCCCGCCGTAGCTTGTTCGCCGAACAGGCCGGGTAAAGTGGTGCTCAGGAAGCCTTTTTTAACAAAGTGCTCATAGTCTTGGGAGGATCGGTTGAGCGAAGCGGCATAGCTCAGCTTCAGCCAGTCCTTCGGCCGGTAGCTGGCGCCCACGCTGCCCATCAGGCGGCGGCGGTAACGCATCTGCCGGGAGTTCTCCCGCCAGTAGAGGGGGTTGGTAACTCCCCTGCCGGTATTGTCGATGTCCCAGTCGTATTCACTGTCATCCTCCTCATTGCCGGCGTCCAGGCCGAACATGGGCGTCAGGAGCAAGCTATTGGCCAGAAAGCTGCCGGCCCCATTCGACGTGGGCTCAAGCAATTCCTGGCGGGAAGAGGTATACATGGAACTCAACTGCAGGCTGAAACGGTTGCTCAACTGGTGCTCCAGGTTGGCGCGGAAGCTGTGGCGGGTATACCCTTCAAAACCCTGGATAGCGCCCTCGTCCTGCATCCGGTGGGCCGACACCATGAAGTGGGTCGACTCCGCCCGCCCCTGCACTGACAGGTAGTTGGACTGGTAGGCGCCTTTGCGGAAAAGGATGTCTTTTTGGTAGTCCTGCCGGTTCGGCAACGGAACGTCGTACACTTCATCTGCCGTAAGGTTGCCGAGTACCGGCTGCGGCCCATCGGAGTCCAGGATATCCCGATTGGTGGCGGTGTTGACGGGGTAGGTATCCGGCACATCCGAATACCCCACTTCCCCCCGGTACGTGACGCGGGTATCCCCCACCTTCAGTCCACGCCCCCGGCGGGTAAATACCTGAATGACGCCATTGGCGCCCTGTGAACCGTAAAACGATGCCGCTGCCGCCCCTTTGAGCACTTCCACCTTTTCGATATCGTCCGGGCTGATATCTACCAGGGCGTCTCCTCCATTCATGTAGATGCCGTCTACGATGAGAAGCGGTTGTTGTCCGTTGGCCAGGGAGGTAGCCGAGCGCAGCTGAAGGTAGCCATCCTGCCCGGGCTGGCCGCCCACCAGGCTGGTTCGCAGGCCGGCCACTTTGCCTTGCAAGCTGTTGGCAAGGTAGGGCGGCGCCGACAGGCCGAGTAACTCTTCATCGACGGTTCCCGTCGAGTAGCTCATCGCCGCCTGCGCCTGCCCGGCTGCCGTGCCGGTTGTAATAATGTCAGAGAGTTTGGATGACTTGGCATTCAGGGCAACCTCTACCTTGCTTTGGCCCAACACATCCAGCTCCAGCGTTTCGTAGCCCGCCATGGAGAAAATCAAAATGGGTGGGGGAGCCGGGGTATAAAAGCTCTGTTGCACGCTGATCTCGAAGCTGCCGTCTTTGCCGGTCAGGGTTTTGGTATTGGTTCCTTTGGCCATCACACTGGCCTCTTTGAGGGGTTCGCCGGTATTGGCGGAGATGACGGAGCCACTTACGAGCAGTTCCTGGGCCGAAAGAGCGCCAGCTCCCAGGGCAAACATCGCCACCATCAACCAAAGTTGAAGGGGTAGTTGTTTTCTCATAGAATGAAATTGTTTCTTTGGGTTTATCTCAACACCTGGATATCTATCGATTCTTCGATGGGCGCCGACAGGCAGCCCCAGCTTTTATCCTTTTTCAAGGCCAGCACCAGGTACTTGCCCGAATGGTGGGGTTGTGCCTGTATCTCAAAAGACGGCGACTTCTGGAACTCCTCGGTACCGGGAGCGATCACCCAATCGGATGCCCCTTCCGGCAAGTGATAAAGGCTGTACAGATAGGCCTTATCTTTGAAGTCGTACTCAATAGTAACCCGGTCGCCATCCTGTATTGGCTTATTGGCGATGATTTGGGTCTCCCGGAAAATACGGCAGGGGGCGAAATCGGTGATGGGAAGCGAAGGCTGCCGGTTGGCGCTGGGAGCCGGCGCCGCTGCACCGCCGGATCTGGCGGCCAGCCCCCCGCTTAGCTGTATACCTTCCCCGGAATTCACCTCCCGGGTAGCTACGAGTGGCTCGCCGGATTGGGGTTTGAACTGGTCGTGATAAGCGAGCACTTCCTCGATGCCATATTTCGGCCCCTGGCCCGGCACGTAGGCCGCCTTGCGGATTCCGTTGGAGGTGCGTACCGCTATTTCGTAATAAGCAGTGCTTTTTTCCGCCCCCTGGATCAACTCGCGGATCGTAGCGCCTGGCTTTCGGCCCTTCACCAGCAAGCTGAGCTGATTGGGGTTGGGGCCTGCCCAGACGGTGTACTCACAGCCATCCTCCTGGCAACAGCGAGGATTCAGCCAGGAGATGTAAAGAGGTTGCTCCGGGCGTTCCGGCACATAGATGAGCTGCAGGCCCTGAATCTGATTGCAATTGGGGTCGCTGGCTGTGATGTTGACCGGGGTGAAGTCGTCTCCCAGGATCGTATTATCTTCCTCCTCCCAGCCTTCTTTTGTATCGACGGAGCCGACGGCCTGTTCTTCCTGCCACCTGGTGAAGCTGTCCTTCTCGTCCGGCTCATTGCCGGCTGTCGCCATTGCCAGGCCGGGCTCCTGATAGGCTGTGGCGGTTTCCGCTCTGATCCAGAAAGAGCTGACCGGTATTTCTTTTTCGGCGCCTTTCGGGCGAATACAGACCACGATTTGCAGGGGATGGATACCCCGGTTCAGGTCCCGGCTGTCGAGGCGCACCTTAAATTGGGCGTCTTCACCCGGCGCCAGCGCTACCTGCCCTATCGTAATATCCCGATAACCGGGATGTACATAACGTATTTTAGCAAATGGGTTATAGGCCGAACAAGGAGAGGCGGGGTCCAACTCGATGAAACCGGAGATCAGGTCCCCGTCCAGCACTGCTTCGCTTTCTATGATACAGGTATCCGGTAAATAAATGGGAATGGCTGCCTTAGGGGTAGTGGCAGTGGCAATAGGATATAAAGACGGGACAGGTTCATCGCCGGGGATACGGATGGATGTTCCGATCGTTTCGATCACGGGGTTGGCGCAATTGTCCCCCCAGGCCAGTACTCTTAGGTAATACGAGCCAGGATCGAGGGTGCAAAGGGGTTCTGTCCGGGTGGTGACGCCGAGTGCCTGCTGCCTTTTCCCGTCTATCCGCAATGGTTGCCATTGCCCGAACTCGCTGCGGGCTTCGACATTGAATTGCCAGGGCCGGCCCTGGCAATTATCGCATTGAATGAGCACTGCCGGGCGGTTGGCGCCGCCACAGTAACCGGCGGGTTCTACTTTTACAAACAGGTTGGGTTGTACACAGGGTTGGGGCGCAGGATTCGGCGCTTTGGGCTGTTGTACCGGCGGCTCGGCCACCTGGGCCGGGGCGGGTGCTTCGCTGAATGTATAGCGGTAACTCTCCTCCAGAACTTTTGTGGTGAATTTCCGGGAGATAGAGCCCGTCCCGCGGTAATCAACGCCGATCGCATAAAAATGGAGGTTTTTTAAACCCTCGATGCGGATGTCCGACTGCTGGCGGTTGCCAAACTCCTGTAGGCCCTGCACCAGCTGTTTATCTCCATTGGCCATCAGGTTGGCGCCCAGGTCTTTTACCCAGAAAGCAACCTCTAATTGGTCCATGCTGGGATGTGTAAAATAGAAGGACATCTTCACCGCCCCCTCCTCTGTAGTGGGTGTGAAGGTGGCGTGGAACACCGGCTCTTCTTTTCCAAAAAGCCCTTCAAAAATTTCTGTTTGCCCGCTCAGCTGAACAGCCAAAGCGAGGCATAATACCGGGATAGTCAGTAATTGCTTCATAATGCTTATAATGTAGTAGCACTTATTTTTATTGCTACACGAACCGATAATGAGGAGTTCAAGTAGGTGTGTGTGTGTCCGTATTCGGCTGTTTGTGTTATCCTACGCTTGGAAGTATAAGGGCTATACCGAACGGCCTTTTTCAGGTTTTTCGCTTGTAAACAGGGTGTTTAGCTTAGGCCGCTTACTATTTAGGATACAAAGTTGCGGTGCAAATATAATATTTTTATCATATCTGTTCTCGAAAAATAGACAGAATTTGGTGAGGATTGTGTTAAAGTTATGTTGTCATTTTACAAGGGTTTATCACCTGTGCCGGCCGGCACAGGTGATAAACCCTTGTAAAAACTGCTGGAAGTTACTGGTTTCCAGCGTATTCGCGTTCCCGCACTTTTTTCTGGTATAGTTCCTGGCGAGCCTGGGCATTATCTGGCTGAGTAATATCCAGCATTTCCGGTGCATCGGGATGATTGCGGTTGATATCCCGGCCCAGAAAAGACAAATTTTTCTTGAGCACCTTCTCGGTTTCTACGTTGGCTTCCTCTACCAGGCGGCCCATATCGTCATCGGTGAGGTATTTACCGGTCTTAAGTTTGCGCTTGGCAATTTCTTTGGCTACTTCCCGGCCGACCGATTCGTCGTAGAAATTTTCCCACTCTTCAACTTTGGCGTTGCGGTTGCTGTTGTTGTACGTTGCCTGCTCGTTGGCGATCCGTCGTTTAACGATATGGGAGCTGACCTCATCCGCCACGTAGCTGGCCTGGCGGTCCATTTCAGGAGCGACCTTAGTCCCCTCCACCAGGGCGGTGCGAACCTGCTGGTCATAGTAATCCAAACGGTACGCTTGCATCGCCTGGCGAAGGGCATTGAAGGAGTAAGTACCCTGCCGGCTGAGGCCCTCCAGCCAGCGGCCGCTGTTGGCGGAGTATTTGAAATAGCCCTGCAGCCCATCCTGGTAAGCATTTTCCTTGATGCGGGCCAGGGGCATGACCACCTTGTCCATGAAGTCCTCCCAGTTGTCGATCCGTTCCCCCTGCTTCAGCTTGACGATACCCAGCGCCAGAGATATCCCGGCGGGCACCCCTTTATTCAGGGCCTGCACGTTGGCTGTCTCGGCAAAACGGCTGATAAAGGTTTCAACGGAAGCCGGCGCCTGAGTACTGCGGGACGGCGCCTGCCTGGAATATGCATCGTAGGAGCCCGGCTGATAGCCTTCCCGATAATTTTTGGCCGGTTGGCTGGGGCCGATGTGGATGACCTCCCCTCCTTTCTCTTCTTCCGCATACGTTTCACCGACGGAGGCTTCCTTGTAGCGCGGGTTGGCATCCTTTCCCTCCCGGCCTTCTATACTGATCTTCAGGCCGGCCTTATCGAGCATTCCAATTACGAGGATCATTGCAAAAATAAAGCCGAGAAGGCGCAATAACATGCCTGTACCTCCACCCTGAGGCCGTGAGTAACGGTGTTCCATGAGCTATAATTTTTTTTGGTGAATGTTATTTTGATACTTTAACCAACTAAGATAGGAAAGATTTTCAAAGGAAGGAAAGCCGGGCCACAGTTTGTATGGAAAGGGAGGATGTGGGAAGGGAACGGTTGGGAAGGGGGAAGCCGGAAGTCGGAAAGCGGACACGAGCGAAGCGACTGACGGAGTAAGTCGGAAAGCGGGAGTGGGAAGGGGGAAGTCGGAAGGGGGGAGGAGCAGGCCTTGCTGTTTTTTCCGACTCCCCCTTCCGATTTTTCCGATTCCCGATGGGCTCGCCCATTTCCGGGAAGTGGCCAGAAAATTATTCCACGATGAACTTCACCACTTTTCGCTGCTTGCCTGCTGTTACCCGCAGAAAATACAGGCCATAGGGCAGCTCTAGCTCGTATTGGGCGGCAAAGCGGTTGCCGGCGGCCGATTCCTGTGCCTGCAACACCCGGCGGCCGGTAATGTCTACGATTTCTACCGAAAATCCCTGAGCCGGGGGAAGGCCTTCCACCTCCAGCAAAAATGCGCCATCGTTCGGGTTCGGAGATACCTTCGCAGTGAGTACATCCAAGCGGGGGTTATCCACGCCCACTGTTTCATCAACTGTATTTCCCTCCCAGATACCGCGGCCGAAGGTGGCTGCGTAAAGTTTGCCTTCGCTGGCCAGAATCTCCAGCTCGCTGACGATCACATTGGGCAGGCCTTCGCTATAGAGTTCCCATTCCTCCATTTCGTCGTTGATGTAGTACACGCCGATATCGGTGCCGATGTACAAGCCATTGATCAGCGAATTGGGGTCCTGCACAACGCAGTTGACCGGAATGTTGGGCAGGTTGTAGGAAATATTCTGCCAGTTGTCGCCGCCGTCATCCGAGCGAAACACCTTCTGGCCATCGGAAAAGCCGCCCACCGTCATCCAAACCAGGTTGGGGTTTGCATCATCGGCGGTAGTGTAGGTGAAGTAAAGGTCATCGGGCAGCCCATCCGTCACATTTTCCCAGCTGTTGCCGCCGTTGCGGGTCCGCCAGAAGTAGCTGGGCTGCCCCAGAGAGTGATAAATGCGGTGCGACAGGTAGATATAGTCCGGGTCGGCGGGAGAAACCGCAAAGCTGGAAGCCGGCAGGCCCGGAACCGGGAAGTTGGAAAGCTGTTGAAAGGAACCGCCCCCATCGACAGACTTGTAGAGGTTGGTGTAGGCCACATACAACACGTCGGGGTTACCCGGTTCGAGCATAAACGGCGTAGTCCAGGCGGCCCGCTCATCGTTGCCGGCGGGAATATTGCTGCTCACGGAGAAAAAGCCGTTACCCCCATCGTCGGACCCGACGATGCTTCCGTATTGAGACGAACCGTAAATGATGTTGGGATTTTCCGGGTGGATGAGGCCTTCCATACCGTCGCCGCCGATGATGCCGGTCCAGTTACCGTTTTTTTTCAGCCAGGTAGAATTGTCCTGTGTGCCGGCAATGAGGTCGCCGGGATTAGACTGGCTCAACCCTAAGCGATAAAAGGAAGTAATCTGCATGCCGCCGGCAATATCCTCCCACTGAGTTTGGAAGGAGTAGTTGTCATAATCCTGGGTGGCGTTTTCCGTGCCAAGCACGATCTCATCGGCCCGGGAGACGCCGCCGTCATTACAGCCGTAGTATTTATTATCCAGTGGGTTATAAGCGAGGAAGTGCTGGTCGGCATGAATGCTCACCCGGCTGGGGTCACCGACCCAGTAGGAGGCCATCCGCCAACTCAGCCCCCCGTCTTCGGAGCCCCAGATGTTGATCCCTCCGGTATAGATGCGGTCCGGGTCTTCGGGGTGAGCGAGGATGGCCAGGTCGTAAGTACCCTGTCCGCCGCTGCCGTTGCCACCGTACCAGTGCAGAATATTGGGGCTGTTGGAACGCCGTTCCCAGCTGTCTCCCCCGTCGGTGGTGCGGTACAAGCCGTAAAAATCGCGGTTTCGGCTGCAAGCCAGCGCGTAGACATAATCGGGGTTGGCGGGAGAAATAGACAGTTCTATCCGTTGGACATTGTTCGTAGGCGGTATATTCGTTTCCAGCTCCGTCCAGCTTTGCCCGAAATCGGTGGACTTCCAAATGCCGGCTGTACCGGCGTCGAGGTTGCGCACGTAAGCGGTTGAGGCGTACAGGATGTCGGGCTCGGCGGGGTGGCGCTCGATGTCCCAGATCATTTCATCGGAGATATTGGCCCAGGTGGCGCCGCCATCCTCCGAAGTTCGGATGCCGAAAAGGCCGGCGGCGACGAGCCGTTGTCCATTGTCGGGATGAACAATCACCCGCCGGGTAAGCGAGCCGTCCCTTCCGGTTTGGTCGAACGTGAGGCCGGTGGGCGCCCAGCTCTGCCCGCCGTTGGTGGTTTTGTAAACGCCCATGCCGTAGTGCGTATGGCGCTTGCGGTCGTCGAGGTCGAGGGCGACGCCCAGGTAAGCGTAATCGCCCACCGAAACGTACATTTCATCCGGGTTGGCGGGGTTGACGGCAATATCGCTGATGCGCAGAATGGGCAGGCCGTTGTCGAGGGGCAGCCAGCTCTGGCCGCCGTTGGTCGTCTTCCAGATGCCGCCCTGGGCAACGCCCACCCAAAAGGTATTGGCGTCGGTAGGATGGAAGGTGATGCAGTTGATGCGCCCCATGCCGCGGATGATATAACTGGTGACAATGGTGGCGTAGTCTTCAGGGCCGGCCGGCATCCATCCGGGGCTGCGTTCAGCAATCCGGTTTTGCTCCAGGGCTACCTTTTCCGCCGCCGCCCGGAACAAGGGCTCCTGGTTGCCGAAGCTGCCGTCGCCACCCGCCCGCACTTCTTGTTCGTGCAGCCAGCGAGCGTACCATTTCCACCCTTTTTCTTCGGAGAGATCCGTCTGTGCCGCCCAGTTGTCGAAGGCGGCTTCCAGGTGCTGTATCTTCAGCGGTTCGCCTTCCTCCCTGGCAATATTATTGAGAAAGTCCTGGGCCCGGCTGTTGACCGTAAAGCCAAGAATGAAAAATGCTACTAATCCGTAAAAGCGTTTTTTCATAAAATGAGATTTTGATCGAAAATAAGGTTTTTAATATCTTAGCTAACACCCTTGGTTACAAAGATTTGGACAACCAGCGACAGAAGCGGATTTGCCCGCTGCATTCAGAGATGTTTGGAGGCGTGCTTTTAGCGAACGGGGCATTTGGGCATTACAAGAAGTTGTTCTTTTAGTTCTGCCAGGAATTCTTGATAAGAATGAAAATGCAGCAACCGCTTATTTTGCAGTAGGAAGCGGCTTTTCTGGCATGCTACTCGAAGATTTCCAGTGCTTCGAACCATTCGTCCAGTTCATCGAAGGATTTGAAGCCCACTTTTTCCTCGGCTCCGCCCCGTACGTTGATGCCGTAGAGATGCAGGCTTTCCAACGCTTCCTCCAGCGTACCGGCATCGAAGTTCAGGCTGAGGATGACGGGATAGTCCAGGCATAGCTGCCGCAAAAATGGAATAGCCTCTTCTTGCAGGCCTTCCCAGCTGATCCCGTTCTTGTCGAAATTGAGTATAAAAGCTTCCACGTAAGGCGCCATAGCTGCGAAGCCGGCAGTGGCTTCCACCAGTTTGCCAGCTTCTTCTACAACGGTTTCGAGCAGAATGGGAACTTCATTCTCGTGAAGCGCCCGCAGGGCCTCCGGAGGAGTGAATGGGCCGAGCTGTACGCCGTCCAGTTCGAGCAGGTCGGCGGCCGAGAGTATTTCTTCAAAAGGTTGTAAACTGAACTCGCCGATGATCTTGACGCCATCCACCCATTCTTTGATGGCCTGCATGGCCTGTGGCTGGATATAGGCTTCGGAGCCGGCATCGAAGTTGAAGCCGAGCCACTCAACGTCCCAGGCGGCGAAGTAGCGCGCATCGGTCAGGTTGGTCACCGAACTTGCCTTTACTTTTGTCCTTAACATAAACCAAATGTTAGATCGAATTGTCCTATTTTAACGTCCCAAAAGTAAACAATAAAATGCCGGAACCCACGTATTATGATCTGGTTTATGCCGTTGTGCGCCATATCCCCCGGGGCAGGGTGAGCACTTACGGCGCCATTGCGGATTATCTGGCCCTCGGCTCCGCCCGCATGGTGGGCTGGGCGCTGAACAACAGCTTCAGCGGCGATAGGGTGCCGGCCCACCGCGTTGTCAACCGCAAGGGTGAACTCAGTGGCCGCAACCACTGGCCCACGCCGACGATGATGCAGGAGATGCTGGAACAGGAGGGCGTAGTGGTCGAAAATGACCGCGTACAGGCGTTCGACAAGCTGTTCTGGCATCCTGCGGAAGGGCTGGGGGAGGATTTTGAACCGTTTTAACCTAACACTATAATATGAAAAAGAAGATGCTGACTTTTTGCCTGGCTATGATCGCCTATGCCACCTTATCTCTGGCGCAGCCCTCCCCCATTGGCGTCTGGAAAACCATTGACGATGAGACCGGAGAGGCCAAATCCCATGTGGAGATTTACGAAAAGGGCGGCAAACTCTACGGAAAGATTGTCAAACTGCTGATCTCCTCGCCCGATAAATTGTGTGAGGAATGCCCCGGCAAGAAAAAGAACCAGCCCTTGATCGGTATGCTGGTTATTGAAGACCTGGAGCCCTACAAAGATTACTGGCGGAAGGGAACCATCATGGACCCGGAGAACGGCAACGAGTACGGTTGCAGCATCTGGTTTGAAAACGGCAATGCAGCTGAACTGAAAGTCCGCGGCAAACACTGGACGGGGCTGTACCGGACGCAGACTTGGTATCGGGTGGAGTGAGCACCGCTCCTTATATTTAAAAAGCGCGCGATTTTTTCCCTTACTCATGCCGGAAATCCCATAATTTTTTTTTACAAGAGTAGGCAATAAGGGCCGGGCCTTTAAAGTTTTATAGGTGAATTTTCAAGCAATTAGGTAATCAAAATCCGCTGTATGAAGCAAACATTTACACCCAACGATCTCATCAGATTCCTCTACAACGAGGTTAGCGCTACCGAACGCCTGTCGATGGACGAGGCTCTTTGCGACAACCTCCGGCTCAGGGAAGAATTTGAAGGCCTGCAGGAAGCATACCAGCAGCTGCCGAAAGTTACATTCCGGCCCTCTTCGCGCACCATTCAGGACATCCTGAAGTACAGCGAAAAGACCACCCTCGAAAAGCACGCCTAACCAAAACCGTGCTTTTTGAAAAGCCCTTGGCAAAAGCTTTGCCAAGGGCTTTCTTTTTGCGTATTTTACTCAAAAGTCAGCAAAATATGCTATCAGGCTTGCTTTAGTTAAACAATTTATTTAAATTTGTGAATCACTGAAACAAAAAGTTTAATAAACAACACCTCAAATGTCCGATACCAACAAGCAAGACCGGGAAGCGAAAATGAAAGCGCTTCAATTGACCGTCGACCGGCTGGAGAAAACCTACGGCAAAGGTACCATCATGCGCCTGGGAGATGACAGCGTAGTCGAAGTAGATTCCATTCCCACTGGCTCTCTGGGCCTCGACATCGCCCTTGGCGTCAACGGCCTTCCGCGGGGAAGAGTGGTCGAGATTTACGGGCCGGAATCTTCGGGTAAGACTACCCTCGCCATCCACGCTATTGCCGAATGCCAGAAGCAGGGCGGCATCGCCGCCTTCATCGATGCGGAACACGCCTTCGACCGCTCCTACGCCCGGTCATTGGGTGTAGATACGGAAAACCTCCTCATTTCACAGCCCGATAACGGAGAGCAGGCCCTGGAGATCACCGAGAACCTGATCCGTTCCGGCGCCATCGACATCATCGTCATCGACTCGGTGGCGGCGCTGGTGCCTCGTTCCGAGATCGAAGGAGAGATGGGCGATTCCAAGATGGGCCTGCAGGCCCGCCTCATGTCCCAGGCTATGCGCAAGCTGACCGGCACCATCGGCCGCACCGGCTGCTGCTGCATCTTCATCAACCAGCTCAGGGAGAAGATCGGTGTGATGTTCGGCAACCCGGAGACGACTACCGGTGGCAACGCCCTGAAGTTCTATGCTTCCATGCGCCTCGACATTCGCCGTTCCGGCTCCGCCATCAAAGATAAAGATGGCAATGTGGTGGGTAACCACGTTAAAGTCAAAGTAGTAAAGAATAAACTGGCGCCTCCTTTCCGCGTTGCGGAATTTGACATCATGTTCGGCGAAGGCATCTCCAAAACGGGAGAGATTGTCGACCTGGGCGTCGACCACGATATCATCCAGAAAAGCGGGGCCTGGTACAGCTACGACAGCGCCAAGATCGCCCAGGGCCGCGAAGCCGCCAAGCAATTCCTGATGGATAATCCGGAAGTAGCCAACGAGATCGAGAAAAAGATCAAAGCCAAGATCATCGGCCTGCCCCTGGAAGCAGAGGAGGCTAAGAAAAATGGCAAGGCCAAGAAAGACGAAAAGGAAGAGGCCAAATCTTAGGCGTTCAGAAGGCGACAATGAAAATAGCCCAACCCAGCATGTCCGCCGGGTTGGGCTATTTTCATTATGCGCCTGGACACACGCTAAACTTACTTCCATTGGAAGGTTTCGATCATGTGCAGGATATCCTGCTCTACGAATTTATAGATGGGTTTCAGGGAATCGGGGCGGGCTTGGGTATTGAAGTACAAGGAGCCCCGTAAAAAATGATCGGTGCTGTCAGTGAGGTAGAACTGGAAAGGGGAGGCGGCCGGGCCCTCGATGATAAAGGCAAATCCGCTTACGCCGTCTTCTTTTTTTATAGGCACATCCTCAATGTAGTTCGCTTTTTTATTATGCCATTCCACCAGCTCAAAAGCATCGTTTTTCAGTTTTTCAAAGGTATTTTCCCGGTTTATGGGATAATAACTAAAGTATAAGCGGCTGTCAAAAGCCGGCATGAAAATGTCGAACCAACAGGGATGGGCCGGTTTCTCATTGAAGAACAGCGTATCCTGCTGAACCTCGGCGTAGGTAGGATATTCAAAAGTGAAATTGCAGTAATCCTTATCGAACTGCCGGTAAGCTCGTTCGGGGTATTCCACTTTGGGGTAAGCCCGGGGCTTGGGCGTGTAGGAAGGTTCTTCGCTACATGACCCCAGCAGTAAAAAGGAAAGGACCAGAACGGATGAATATTTGCTCTTCATTATATTCCGCGATTTGAATGAGTAACCACCAATAGCTTTCTACAGCTTCGGCAGGGTAAACAGGATTTGTTCGATGCGGCGCCTGTTTACTGAAACGATCTTAAATCGAAATTGATTGTAGGGAATCTCGGCGTCCATCTTGGGGATAAAACCGGTGAGTTCAAGGAGAAGCCCGGCCAGGGAATCGGCCTCTCCTTTCGCTTCATCGAAGGTATTGGTGTCGATACCGACAATCCGGCACACATCGTTAAGCAGGGTTTTACCTTCAAAGAGGTAGTTATAATCATCGATCTTTTTAAATACCACTTCCACTTCATCGTCAAACTCATCTTTGATCTCGCCGATGATTTCCTCCATGATATCTTCCAGGGTTACAATACCGGAACTGCCCCCGTATTCGTCGACCACGACGGCCAGGTGGAGATGTTCCTTCTGGAACTCTTTAAGCAAGTCATTGATCTTTTTGGCTTCAGGCACATAGTAGACGTCGGTTCGGATCAGCTCCTGCCATTCAAAATCACGGCCTTCATTGAGATGGCCGAGCAAGTCTTTAACATACAGTATGCCGGTTACGTTGTCGAAGTCGTTTTCGTAAACCGGAATCCGGGAATAGCCGGATTCCCGGACTACTTTGAGTAGTTCCTGATAGCCGATGCGAAAATCGACGGCCACCACATCTACCCGGGAGCTCATAATCTGTTTAACGGTGACCTCCCCGAATTTCACGATGCTTTTCAGGATATCGACATCCTGGCCGGCGTCTTTCTCCTGGCTGACCGTCAATTCGATGGCCTCGTCAATGTCCTCGCGGCTGGCCATACTGCCCACCGTTGCGGTGTTGGCCAGTTTGCGTTCGATGATACGGGTTGTATTGACCAGGGCGTTGTTCAGCGGCCCCAACACCCGGAGCAGAACGGTGATTGGGGCGGCCATGAGCTTGGCGAGGCGCAGGTTGTTGATCTTGGCATACACTTTGGGGGCAACTTCTCCGAAGAGGACGAGCAGGAAGGTGACCCCAACGACGGTGATCAGGAAGCTGGACAGCCATGCCCAGTATTCTATCCGTTCCGGGCCAGGTTGCCCCCACAGGCTGGTAATATAAGCCGCCCAACCTTCAAAGGTGTGATGGGGGATGACCTTCATCAACACGAATTCCGAAAGGATGACGATGGCAATATTGATGAAATTGTTGCTGATCAGGATGGTGGCCAGCAGGCGGCGTGGTTTATCCTTGAGGGCCAGGATGCGCTGGCTTTTGGGCCCATTCTCCTGTTCCAGCCGGTCGAAGTCATTTGGGGTCAGCGAAAAGAAGGCCACCTCTGAACCGGAGATCAGAGCCGAGCAGGCCAGCAAGAGGAGGATACCCAAAATGCTGAAGAAGGCCTCCAGTGAAGGAGAAATGAGTAACAATAATACCGGTGAAAAACTATAAACCGGACTATCAGGTTCTGTTTCCAATCACAAAGGGGTTAGGATTAAAACGATCTGCGTACATTAAAAGTGTGTTCAAATTTCGTTTTTGGAGATGAAAATAGTCCATTTTTTGGTTAGACAAGGCGCCGAAACGGGAGCATACCCTTAGGTACGTGCCTGCACGCCGAAGTGGCGTTACGGCACGCAGGCGTGACTGTTTCGGCAACGAAGTATAATCGAAAAAGGGGCATTTTCAGCCCGAAGCATGAAATTTGAACACACTCTAAAACGGCAGGTCATCGTCGGCAGTATTACCGGATTCTTCCGGCATAGCGCTAGACGAATCGTTATTGCTCGCTTTCTGAGGGCTGGGGCTCATTTCATCTTCGGGAGCGGGAAAATAGCCGCCGGAACTGCCGGAAGATTCATCGCGCCGCCCTCCGCTGATGATGCGAAAATAACTACCCACCACCTCGGTAGTGTAGCGGGTATTGCCGTCCTGGTCCTGCCAGCTGCGGTGCGTCAGTTTACCTTCAACATATACGCCCATCCCTTTTTTGAGGGTGCTTTCGGCCCGCTCCGCCAGCGTACGCCAAACGACGATATCATGCCATTCGGTTTGAGACTGCCATTCGCCGCTCTTGTCCTTATAGTTTTCATTGGTGGCTATTGGAAATTTGGCGACCACGGCTCCGTTTTCCAAACGGCGGATTTCCGGGTCCCGCCCCAGGTTGCCAATTAATATTACACGGTTTACCATCTCTTACCAGAGGTGTTTTAGTTTGAAAAATCTTCACAGGCTTTAAATATAGCGAATATTAAGCTTTGCCCCAAAAGCAGAGGCAATTAACTTAAAAGGCTTCCTAAAAGAGGGTGAGCTGAGCCTGGTTCAAATATTGGCTGATAATTTTTGGGAACGCGAAGGTACTCAAGTTTTTTTGGTTAACCGCCAGAAATTGGCCCGAATTCAGGGGGGCTTCCGCCGGGAGGCTGACCTCCCAGAAAGAGGCCATGATCTTCTGGTGGGTTAACAATTGCTGGTAGGGTGGGGAAACACGGCTAATGGCTGCTTCCTGGCCACTCAGTAGTTGCCGCCAGAGTGTGCTATTGCGAATCTCGCTTTCATTGCGGGAGGGGTGGGGCAGTTCCAGCAAAGGAAATTCGTAGAGGTTCTGCCAGATGTCCTTTCCGGTGCGTTTGTTCAGCAGGGTATTACCCTGATGGCCGATGACCAGATAGTGGAAAAAGCGCTGCCGTTTTTTGATCTTCTTCGACTTGATGGGCAGGGCTCCAACTTTATCTTCGCCCAAAGCTTTACAGGCGCTGCGCAGTGGGCAGGCCGGGCAAGCCGGCGATTGAGGTGTGCAGAGGGTAGCGCCAAAGTCCATAATGGCCTGATTGTAAGGGCCGGGCTGGCTGGTGTCGAGCAGTTCCTGCGCCAGCGCGGCAAAGGCTTTTTTACCGGCAACCGTATCCACCGGCGTTTCTATGGCAAAGAAACGGGAGAGCACCCGAAACACGTTGCCGTCCAGCACCGCGTGAGGTAACCCAAAAGCAAAGGAAGCGATAGCGGCGGCTGTATAGGGGCCTACGCCTTTCAATTGGCGAATGCCTTCATAGGTATCGGGAAAACGGCCATCCAATTCTCCGGCAATGTATTGGGCGGCGGCATGCAGGTTGCGGGCACGGGAGTAATAGCCCAGCCCTTCCCAAAGTTTCATCACCTCATCCTGAGGCGCGTCCGCCAATTGCTGCACCGTCGGATACTGTTTTCGGAAGCGCTCGAAGTAAGGAAGGCCCTGCGCTACCCGGGTTTGTTGCAAAATAATCTCAGACAGCCATATAAGATAGGGGTCCTTCTCGCCCTTCCAGGGCAGGGGGCGATGGCTTTGAGCAAACCAGGCCATAAGCCGTTCCCGAAAATACTGATGTTTTGGCTTTTGCATGATACGTAAAAATATAAAAAGGCGGCGACAGTATTGAGCTGTCGCCGCCTTCGATCCTCATTGCAAACTTCACAGCGAGCCGGGTGGAACAATAACAGTGATAGGCCCACTTGTGGCTTGCTGAATACTTCTGATGAAACTTTTTATATACTTAGTTTGCACCGGCGCGCTCCCGCAACTCTTTCAAGTTGGAGTAACGCTTGCCAATGACATCTTTGAGTTCTTTACGGGCAAAGAAAATCCGGCTTTTAACCGTACCCAGCGGCAAATCCAGGTGGTCGGCAATTTCCTGGTACTTGAAGCCGTGGTAGTGCATGAGGAAGGGAATCTTGATGCTGTCGTCCAGCCCTTCAATCATTTTAGTTAGCTCCTTCATCATGATATTGGATTCAGCCGTATTGGAAATTACGACGCTACCGGAGTTGATATAATAGAGGTTCTCTGTAGAGTCCATGATGGTGTTCGCCTTCATCTTTTTGCGATAGTTGTTGATGAAGATGTTCTTCATGATCGTAAAAAGCCAGGCTTTGAAGTTCGTGCCCGGACGAAACTTATCTCTATTGGTCAGGGCGCGAAAGGCAGTCTCCTGAAACAAGTCTTTGGCATCCTCTGCATTTTTGGTAAGATTGTAGGCAAAGGAATGAAGCAAAGTAGACATCTGGTCAAATCGGCTATCGAATTCTGTTGTAGACATGGCTCTTTTTGTTTAACTTTTATGAGGATTCTCTTCTTCTGTTGAATCAAAGATAAGTCATTGTTAAACAAAATGCAATTTTCCATACTTTTTTTTACCCGAAGATACAGGGTTTTTTTGTCAACTCTTTAGCAATTTAAAAATAAAAAACTGTAAACCAGTACTTTATTTAAATAACCAGCCTCTTAATTTTTTTTTCAAACTTTCAGTAAATAGTGAAAAAAGTTGAACGCAATCGGGTTTGAATTCACGAATTCATACTTTTCGGGGTCAAAAAAGGCCGCTATCCGGTTCAAAAAAGGTGCTCAGGCAGGTTTGTTTAACCTCCTGGAGCAATAGGTAGTGCTGATTTTCGCCGGTGTGTTAGAGTAGGTTATTTCTGGGCGTTTTTAACTAGAATAACCGCCACAGTGCTGAATACAATATTGGGCAGCCATATCCCTAAAAGAATGGGAATAGACTGGCCGGTGGCAAAGACGATAGCGAAGCGGGAGAAGAAGATATAGAGGGCGCCGATGCCAATCCCCATTGCCAGGTGAAGGCCGATCCCTCCTCTGATCTTGCGGGCGGCGATGGACATCCCGATGATGGTCAATATATATATGGTGAAGGGTTCCGCGCTTCGCCGGTGGAGTTCTATCTCGTATTTTTGGGTATTGCCGACGCCCCGCGCTTTCTGGTTCCGGATATAGGTTCTCAGCTCCGGCGTAGTCATCATGGTTTGCTGCTCCTTAAAGTCGACGAAATCGTCCGGGGTCAAAGCCAGGGTTGTGTCGATCTCTTTGCCGTTTCCGATAATGAGCTCCTCCTCCATGCCGTGAAAGGTGCGGATTTCATAGTTGCGCAGCTTCCATTTATTCGGGGGCCCCACCCATTCTGCCGTATTGGCCTTGAGCAAGTAGACCAGTTCATTGCCTTCAAACTTTTCCAGCCGAAACTTGCGGGCGGTACTGTCTCGCTTCCGGTAGTAGTTGATATATACCTTCGTATCGGGAGAGAGAAACATGTGGACGTCCTGGGTTTTCCCCTTGTCGTTATCTCTCCATATATAGGTGTGTACAATATCGAGCCGGGTCTTATTTCCTTTGGGAATGAAATAGTGGTTGCCAACCAGATGGAGCCCGGCGATGAAGGTAGCGGCGATCAAATACGGGCGCATCAGGCGGGGAAAGCTGATCCCGGCATTGAAGATGGAGATGATTTCGGAATTATAGGCCATACGGGAGGTAAAAAAGATGACGGCGATCAAAGTAAAGAGCGGCCAGAGCAGGCCGTCGATGTAAAGCAGGAAATTGGGATAGTAGTCAATGTAAATTTCCTTCCTGGTGATGGCCGACTCGATGAACTTTTCCACCTTTTCACTAAAATCAATGATCCCGGAAATCATCGAAAAGATGAGAACCGTAAAGAAGAAGGTGCTGAGGAATTTCTTTATTATATATTGATCGAGCTTCTTAAACATCATATTGATCCTTTCTCATCAAGAGAAACGCGTAGCGCCTTCGGAAAGTGGTAGAGGCGCCGGGTATTAACAAAACTACAACCTTCTTCGCACATCCTGAACCATTTGGTTTTTCCAGCTGAGAAAATCCCCGGCCTGAATGTGGCGGCGTGCCTCTCCCACCAGCCAGAGGTAAAAACTGAGGTTGTGCAGGCTGGCGATCTGTGCGCCCAGCAGTTCTTTGCTGTGAACGAGATGCCGAAGGTAAGCTTTACTATAAAAACGGCTGGCCTGGCAGGGGCCGTCTTCGTCGATGGGGCTAAAATCCTCTTTCCATTTGGCGTTCTTGATATTGATGATGCCATTGGCCGTGTATAAAAGCCCGTGCCGGGCGTTGCGGGTCGGCAAAACGCAATCGAACATATCTATCCCCAGGGCAATGCACTCCAGGATATTTTCGGGCGTGCCCACGCCCATCAGGTACCGAGGTTTTTCTTTGGGCAGGATGCCGCAAACCAGCTCTGTCATCTCATACATTTCCTCCGCCGGCTCGCCGACTGAGAGTCCGCCAATAGCGTTGGCCTCGCGCCCGAAAGCGGCGACCGTTTCCGCCGATATTCTGCGCAGGTCTTTGTAGGTGCTGCCCTGAACAATGGGAAACAGCGCCTGCCGGTAACTGTAGAGCGGTTCGGAGTTGTCAAAATGCCGGCAACAACGCTCCAGCCAGCGGTGGGTTAGCTCCATCGATGTTTTGGCATAGGCATATTCACAGGGGTAAGGCGTACACTCGTCAAATGCCATGATGATATCGGCGCCGATGGCCCGCTGAATGTCGATGGCGATTTCCGGGCTGAAAAAGTGGGATGACCCGTCGATGTGAGACTGGAAGGTGACGCCTTCTTCTTTGATCTTCCGGCGGTGGCTCAGCGAATAGACCTGGTACCCGCCGCTATCGGTCAGTATGGGGCGGCTCCAGCTATTAAAGCGGTGCAACCCACCGGCTTTTTGCAATATCCCGGTGCCCGGCCGCAGATAGAGGTGGTAAGTATTACCGAGTATGATCTGCGCACGGATCTCTTCCTCCAGGTCGCGCTGCTGAACCCCTTTCACACTACCGAGCGTGCCCACCGGCATAAAAATAGGCGTATCGATGACGCCATGATCTGTAGTAATCTGCCCACAGCGGGCGGAAGAATGTGGATCGTTATGAGAGATGGAAAATTGCAGCAACGCCAGTGAGTTTTAGATCCGGTTACGGTGTTTGTCCAATTTCAGCATGACGGCAATCATAATGGTGAAGCCCATGAGCGAAGAGCCGCCTTTACTGATGAACGGCAGGGGGATGCCGATAATGGGCATCAGGCCCATGGTCATGCCGATATTGATAAAGAAATGGATGAAAATAATCCCCGCCACGCCGTAGGCATAATGACGGGCAAAGCTGTAGCGTTGCCGCTCGGCGATCATGGAAATGCGGAACAGCAGCAGCAGGAACAGAACGATGATGCCGAAAGTGCCAATGAAGCCCTGCTCTTCGCCTATGGTACAGAAAATGAAGTCGGTAGACTGTTCCGGAACAAAGTTTCCCTTGGTCATAGTGCCATGAAGGAAACCCTTGCCCTGAATTCTTCCGGAACCAATGGCGGTTTTGGATTGCACCAGGTTGTAGAGCGAGCCCCGCTCATCGCATTTATCTGGTTGCAACCACACGTTGATACGGTCCTGCTGGTGTGGTTTCAGCACATTATTGAAGCCATAATTGGCGGCAAAGGCCAGGCCGGTGCCGGCCAACAGAAAGAAGATCAGCGTCGCGGCCAGACGGCCGTTTCGCTGCTGGTAAAGGACGTACCCCAACACCAGTACAGCCACCAGGCAGCCGGCCAGTACGTACGAAAGGTAGTCCAGCCGGGTGAGGTAGAAAGAGACGCCGGCAAGGGCAGCAACCCCCAGCATCCAGTACCTGCGTTGTTTGGCCCTCAGGCTGAACGCCATAATCAGTAAGCTTAGCAGGGCCAGCGTAAGCGCTATATGCATTGGATCAACCACCAGGCCGGCAATGAGCAGCGCGCCCATCACCCCCGCCACCACATAATAGGCCGGGTTGAGGCCTTCCCGGAAAAGCACCAGAAAGAAAGATAAAAAAACAAGCGCAGAACCGGCATCGGGCTGAACCAGGACCAGCAGGATCGGCGCCAGGATGATCATCAGAGAAATGAACTGTGAACGCGGGTTCTTAAGGTCCGTACTGTAGGAACTAAGAAAGCCGGCCAGGGCCAGAGCAGTGCCGAACTTTGCCACCTCGGAAGGTTGAAAAGAAAAACCTCCAAAGGAAAACCAGGAGGTGGCGCCCTTGATATTGGTCCCAAAAAAGAGGACCAAAACCAGTAAACCGATGGAAAAAGCATAGATGGGATAGGCAAAGGTCTGCCAAAACTTCCAGTCGAAAAGCATAATAAAGGCAAAGATAAGGCCACAGATACCGATCCAGATAGCCTGTTTACCGGCGGAAGTACTCAAAAAGCTCCCAGCTTCCATATTGCGGAACTCTTCATAGCCGACCGAGAAAACCATCAGCCAGCCAACGATAACCAACGCCAGAAAGAGGCTGAATGTCACCAGGTCGATATGCCCAAGGATCGGGCTGTCTCCCTCTCGCCGCAATGCCCTTCTGCTACTCATCTCTATCCTTTAATCAATAACTTTTACCCGGATTTGCTTTACAAGCTGTTTGAATCCGGCCTAATAATTGCCGATCAACTCCCGGGGGCGGATGGCATCATCCCGCACCAGGTAAATGCCCGGATAGTCCCGCTCCAGAATATACTTCAGGCGCAGGGCTTCCAGTTTGGTTGCAAAAGCCCCGGCGCGCAGTTTATAGTAGGGCGCTGAGTGCACCCAGTCTACCGGGATCGACGGATACCGGTACTGGAAGGACTGTTTGACGCTCTCCAACCGTTGCCGGTCGGGGGTGGCCAGCACCTGCACCCGCCATCCGTCCATATAAGTTCTGGATTTGTTGGCCTCCGCAAAGCGGTCCATCATCTCACCGATCAGGGCGTCTTCTTCGTAGAAAACGTTATTTTGCGCTACAACTGAAATGCTGCCAAAAACCAGGAACAACCCTAAGCACAAGAAGCGAGCCATATTATACTATTTGGTTCTTTTTAACTCCTGCCATCCGAAAAGCGAAACAAGACGGCAATATGCGCAAATATAATACATTTAGCGCAAGTTGTCAGGCGCTGCATCTTTGAAACCAGATAAGTACTTTTCAAATAACTATTATGGTATTGCGGCCGGAGGTTCACAGGGGCGCTGCAGCTGCCTGGCCGGAAAACCATAATACCTGAACATACTCTTTAAGATTACTTAAGGGTCACTCCGGCAGAAATACCGACCCGGTTAGCGCCTGCCTCGATGAAGTGCTCGGCGCCTGCTTTGGTTTGGATGCCCCCAAAGGTAATGATCTTCACTTTATTGCCGACGATGCTTTTGATCAACTGAACGGCTTCGAGGGTCGCCTCCTGGCCGTTGAAGCCGGTGCAGATTTTTATGAAGTCGGCCTGGGATTCCATGGCCATTTTACACAAACGGCGGGTCTCTTCTTCGGTGAGCAGGGCTGGTTCCAGAATAATCTTGACGGCCTTGCCTTTGAGGTGGGCCGCGGTAGCCATGCTATCGATATCATTGGCAACAAAATTCCAGTTGCTGTTTTTAACCGCGCAAAGATTGACTACGGCCTCCAGTTCATCGGCGCCGTCATCAATGGCTCTTTTGATCTCTTCGACCTTGGCCGGCGTAGGAGCGTACCCCATGGGGAAGCCAATGACAGTGGCCACCTTTACTTTCTTGCCTTCGAGCAGGTCGGCGGCGGGCTTGACGTAAAAAGGAGGGATGCAGACGGCGGCAAACCCTTGCAGGGCAGCCTCTTTGCACACCTGCTCGATATCCTGTAGCCGGCAATCGGCTTTCAGTATAGTATGATCAATATGACTGGCCAGATTCATCGTTCTTGGCAGGGTTTAGTTTTTTGGTGATCCTTGCGCCAGGGGGAGGCAGCGCAAAACGGTTGCAATATAGTTTAAAAAAACGATTAATGAAGTTCCAAAAACAAGTTCTTATCAAGAGCGCGTATTCCGTATAAGTTGTAGTGAACACATTCAGAGCCCGGCGAAGAATAACTTCCCCATTTGATACGGCTCATTTTTCTCCGGCCCCTTAGATTTTTAACAACGCAATGTTTGTGATAGCCACAGGCCACCACAAACACTTGATATTTACTGGTAATTTACTTATCCAGGCTACCCGTCTAAGATTGGACACGGTTAGAAGCAGGTAAGCCCAGGCAGCCTGCCGCGGTTGCGAACCGCGAACTCGTCCAACCCTGGAATGGTAGCCCTTATCCATTCATTGTCCTCTGCCGTGGCAGTGTTTATATTTCTTACCGCTACCACAAGGGCAGAGGTCATTGCGGCCTACTTTCTTTTCCACGCGCTTAAAGGTCTGCGGTTTGGAACGGCGGCTGACCCCTTCGGCGGCGGCCCGGGCCTGCTCTTCGCTGCGGTTGGTCTGCACCTTGCTCATGTCCGTACGTTGTTCCCGCGCTTCTTCCAGGGTGCGGCCATCGGCAAAAACGATGGTACCCTTGGAGAGATATGCAGTCACCTCTTCGTTGATATCAAAAATGAGTTGCTCGAAGAGGTTATAGGCTTCCATTTTGTAGATCACCAGCGGGTCTTTCTGTTCAAAGGAAGCGGCTTGCACCGAATCCTTGAGTTCATCCATCGAGCGCAGGTGCTCTTTCCACTTATCGTCGATGATAGACAGGGTGACTGCCTTCTCGATATCCCGGCGGATGGACCGGCCGTTGGTCTTCACCGCTTCGGCAATCTCGGCGGTAATGGCCATGGGGTTGGACCGCCCGTCGGTAAAGGGAATGAGAATGCGCTTGTACTGCTGCCCCTGGTTTTCGTGCACGTCCCGGATGTGAGGCAACAGCGCTTCCGTGATCTGGTTCATCTTGCGGGCGTAGTACGCTTCAAACTGCTCCTGGTACCGGCTGATCAGTTCTCCTTCCGGCCCTTCCTGGAAGTCGATCGCATCCATTTGGGGGTCCAGCCCCAGCAGGCTGAGCGAGTCCCGGCGGAAGGTGTCGAAATTGCCACCTTCGCGGTGGCTTTGCACTACGTTGCCCGTCAGCGAATGGAACATATTGTTGAGGTCGACGGAGAGGCGTTCACCGGACAGGGCGTTGTCCCGCTTTTTGTAGATGGCCTCCCGCTGGATGTTCATCACGTCATCGTACTCGAGCAGCCGTTTCCGGATGCCGAAGTTGTTTTCCTCCACTTTCTTCTGGGCCCGTTCGATCGACTTGGTGACCATGGAGTGCTGGATCACCTCGCCGTCTTCGTGGCCCATGCGGTCCATCAGCTTGGCTATGCGCTCGGATTGGAAGAGGCGCATGAGGTTGTCCTCCAGCGAGACGTAAAACTGAGAGCTACCCGGGTCTCCCTGGCGGCCGGCGCGGCCTCGCAGCTGGCGGTCTACCCGGCGGGAATCGTGCCGCTCGGTGCCGACGATGGCCAGGCCGCCCGCGGCTTTCACCTCCTTGCCGATCTTGATGTCCGTACCCCGGCCCGCCATGTTGGTGGCGATGGTTACCTTACCCGGCTTACCGGCTTCGGCGACGATCTCGGCTTCGCGTTGGTGCTGCTTGGCGTTGA
Organism: Lewinellaceae bacterium; assembly: GCA_020636095.1. Lineage (GTDB taxonomy): Bacteria > Bacteroidota > Bacteroidia > Chitinophagales > Saprospiraceae > JACJXW01. The sequence goes on along the minus strand of JACJYN010000003.1, from coordinate 573,503 downwards.
GTACGTTGTGGTCTATATTGCGCAGCTGAAGCATGCGGCTCAGCTTTTCGGAAATATCTACCGAAGTAGTGCCCACCAGGACGGGGCGCCCTTTGTCCGTCAACTGTACGATTTCTTCAATGACGGCGTTGAACTTCTCCCGGGCGGTCTTGTAAACGAGGTCTTCCCGGTCATCGCGGACGATGGGGCGGTTGGTGGGGATCACCACTACGTCCAGTTTATAAATCTCCCACAATTCGCTGGCTTCCGTCTCGGCGGTACCGGTCATACCGGCCAGCTTGTGGTACATGCGGAAGTAGTTCTGAAGGGTAACCGTGGCGTAGGTCTGGGTAATATCCCCGACCTTTACATTTTCTTTGGCTTCCAGGGCCTGGTGCAGGCCGTCGGAGTACCGGCGCCCTTCCATCATGCGGCCGGTCTGCTCGTCCACGATCTTCACCTGGCCTTCGATGACGACGTACTCCTCGTCTTTTTCAAAAAGGGTGTAGGCTTTGAGCAGTTGGTTGATGGAGTGCAGGCGCTTGGATTTCACAGAGAAGTCCTGCGAAAGTTTGATCTTGGCTTCTTCCTTCTCTTTTTCGTCGAGCGAAGGGTTGTTCTGGATTTCCACCATTTCGGTGGCGATATCCGGCATGATGAAAAAGTTCTCATCGTCAACGCCCTCTCCCTGGCTGAGGAATTCCGCCCCTCTTTCGGTCAATTCTACGGAACGGTTCTTCTCGTCGATGATAAAGTAAAGCGGCTCATCGGCGATGTGCATGTTTTTGTTCTGCTCCTGCATGTAGAAGTTCTCTGCCTTCTGCAGTTCCACTTTCGCCCCTTCCTCACTGAGAAACTTGATCAGCGGGCGGTACTTGGGCAGGGCGCGATAGGCGCGCAGCAGAGCCAGGCCCGCTTGCCCTTCCTGATAACCGGTTTGCCCTTCCTTGAAAAGGCGGCGGGCTTCGGCCAGGTAATCAGTGGCCAGCTTGCGCTGAACGCCAATCAGTTTTTCCACTTCGGGGCGCAGTTCGATATATTCCTGTTCTTCGCTACCCTGCGGCACCGGCCCGGAGATGATCAGCGGCGTACGCGCATCGTCGATGAGCACGGAGTCGACCTCGTCGATCATGGAGTAGTGGTGCTTGCGCTGCACTCTTTCGTCGGTGGAGCGCACCATATTGTCCCGCAGGTAATCGAAACCGAATTCGTTGTTGGTGCCGTAGGTGATGTCGCAATTGTAAGCGCGCCGGCGCTCTTTCGAGTGAGGGCGGTACTTGTCGATACAATCGACCGTCAGGAGCAGGAATTCGAAGATGGGGCCGACCCACTCCTGGTCACGGCGGGCCAGGTAGTCGTTAACGGTAATGATGTGCACACCCTGGCCCGACAATCCGTTGAGGTAAGCCGGCAGGGTAGCCACCAGGGTTTTACCTTCACCGGTGGCCATCTCGGCGACCTTACCGTCGTGGAGCACCATACCCCCGATGAGCTGCACATCGTAGTGCACCATATCCCAGGTGATGTCTCCTCCGCCGGCCACCCATTGGTTGGCCCAATGGGCCTTATCTCCTTTAATGGTGATGTAGGACTTGCCAGGCGTGGCCGCCAGGTCGCGGTCATGATCGGTGGCGGTAACTTCCAGCACCGGATTTTCCTTAAAGCGGCGGGTCGTTTCCTTAACGACGGCGAAAGCTTCGGGCAGGATTTCCTTCAGCACATCTTCCAGGTGTTTGTCTCTTTCTTCCTGCAATTTATCCATCTCGCGGAAGAGTTCTTCCTTCTGCAGGAGGTTCTCCTCTTCGTTGGCCTCGTTGTGGAGGTCTTCAATATCCTTATCAATACCCGCCAGATGCTCGGCAATGCGGGCCCTGAATTCTCTGGTCTTATCGCGTAGTTGGTCGTTGGTCAGGTTTTCCAGTGGCCCGAAAAACTCGTTCACCTCTTCGACCAGGGGCATGTACAGTTTGATATCTTTATCCTGTTTGCTGCCGAAAACCTTTTTGAGCGAATCAGTTATACCTTTAAACATATAAAAATATTTCCAATGTTATCTAACTAAGCGCCGCAAAGATAAATATATTTGCGTGCGAATTTATAACGCATATTTCGTACCAGTATATTATTTGCGCCACATTGGCATACTGGCCGAATGAAAAAAACCTTACCCTTTAACCCGCCAATTTACGCCTTTTCGGCGCCATAATGCCGGATAGGCATACAAAATAAACAGGATGAAATAATTAGAGGTTGATAAAGACGTTTTGAAATTATGCAGGCCGGGGAAAAAATAAAGCGAACAAAATGCTTTACGCCAACCGCCCGGCCGCCCAAAAACGAGAAAATGTTTAGATTCCCTGACATAGAGCGTACGACGTATTGGTTCTTTTTGTTGCTTGCCCTGACATCTTGTCGTGGAGACGGCGCCCAGGATATCCGTAACTACTATTTCCCCCTGCGGGAACTGAAGGAGGGCCTGGTGTACGAATACCAGCCGATGATCAACGATTCGCTCACCCCTGCCTACTGGTACTACCGGTCCTTCTTCACCGAGGAGGGTATCTTTCTGACCAAGACCTACTACGAATACGAACTGGCGCCGCTTCAGCTTTCCCGGGAAGAAGTGGTGAGTAATGGCATGCTACTGGAAGACCTTTACCTCTATGAAAATGACTCTACCGGGAAGCAACAAAAGATAACCGTAGAAGTGCTTTCCGGCAGCGCCTTCCCCTTTCAGGTGAAGGACTCCAGCGGCGTGTTCCTCTACAAAATACAGTGGCATCCGGTTTCTGACCCGGAAGCCACCATAACCCTCATCAAAAACCGGCGTTATATAAAAGACACCACCATTGTGTTCGAAGCGGAAGAACGGGATGCCGTCCTCTTCGATGTCCGCGAATTGGTGGAGTACGACAAGGAGGGCGTCTTTGAGCATGAATACAGCGGCCGGGAAGTCTATGCGGAGGGCATCGGGCTTTTCTACTATGAGAAAAAAGTGGCCGGTGATTTTCAATGGGCCTACCGCCTGAAAGAACGCTACCCGATGAGCCGGCTGGAGGAGCAGTATATGAGGGAGAGGGAGGGAGGAGTGAGGAGTGAGGAGTGAGGAGGGAGCAGGGAGAGAGAGAGGGAGTGAGGAGTGAGGAGTGAGGAGTGAGGAGTGAGGAGGGAGGAGTGAGCAGGGAGGAGTGAACAGGGATGAGTGATGAGTGAGGAGTGAGGAGGGAGTGAGGAGTGAGGAGTGAGGAGTGAGGGAGGAGTGAGGAGGGAGGAGTGAGGAGGGAGGAGGGAGGAGGGAGCCTCTTGATTCAGTGATTTGCAAACTGCGGACACCGAATTCAATAAGAAAAAAGAATTCAATCTAAAAGAAATAATAAAGGAATGAAGCAACTTGCACTAACGCTCGTTTTTGTTTTCTCGCTCGGATGGACTTTGTTCGGGCAAGTGGCCGCCCCCGCTTTCCTGTGTGTCAGCAATGACACCCTGTTTTGGGAAGCCCCAACCAACAGCTGCGGGCCGTTCAACGCCTACCTCATTTTCGCCAGCCAGGACGAAAGCGGCACGTACAGCCAACTGGCGGCCATCACGGACCCCAACCAGAATTTTTTCATCCACGAGAATGCCGGCATGGGCGTCTGGTATTATTACCTGGAAAGCGATTACGACTGCCCCGGCCAGCCGGTGCTGCAGTCGGACACGCTGGACAACCTCATCCCGGAGCAGGCCCGGCTGGAGTCCGTTTCCGTCAGCGGGACGGAGGTGGAGGTGAGCTGGCAACCCAGCCCTTCGCCGGAAGTGGTGGCCTACATCCTTTCCCGCACCATCCCCGGGCAGGGCACGGCCGTGCTGGATACTATTTTCAATGACACTTTTTACCTGGACACGGAAGCTTCCCCCACGGAGCAATCGGAAACCTATTATATAGAAGCCATCGACGCCTGCGGCAATAAAAGCCTCATCGCCACGCCCCATTCCACCATCCTGCTCGCCACCGAAGGCTCCGACCCCTGCGAACGCAGCATCAGCCTGAGCTGGAACCGCTACCAGAACTGGCCGCAGGGCATTGGCAGCCAGGATGTGTGGGTGTCGCGCAACGGCGGCGCTCCCGAACTGGTAGCTGCGCTCGACGGCAACGCCTCCTCCTACCGCTTCCAGAATGCCGATGACGCCGTGACGTACTGCTTCACGGTACAGGCCGTCGAGCGCTCCACCGGAGTGGTAGCCGCCTCCAACGAGGCCTGCCTCAGCCTGGACGTCGTTCAGGCAGTCAAAGGGCTGGCGGCCACCAACGCTACCGTCACCGAAAACGGGGAAGCGCAGCTGGATTGGCAATGGAACGCCAATGCCGAGATCAGCGACTACGCCATCCTGCAATCGTCAGACAATAACAACTTCAGCATCGTGGAAAGCGGCGCGCCGGCGCCCCCCCTCACCGCCAGTAATTCCTACCTGGACACCCGCGCCGACCCCTCCGGCGGGGTAGTGTATTACCAGGTACAGACCACCGACGGCTGCGGCGAAAAGGCCTCCTCCAATATCGTAGGGACTCTCTTCCTGCGGGCCAGCGCCCAATCGGGCGCTAACCTCATCCGCTGGACCCCCTACCTCAACCCCCTGGGCACAGTGCAGGGTTACAACCTCTACCGCCTCGAAGGCGGCGCGCCCGTCCTGCTGGGCAACTACGGCCCCAACACCCTGGAAGCGGCCGACAACAACCTCGACCTGTCGAACCCCGACCAGGTCAGAGCCTGCTATTTCGTGGAGGCGCAGGCGGAGATAAGCCTGAGTGACTCTACCAATATTACTGTCGATTCCCGATCCAATACCGCCTGCGCAGAGCAGGAGGCGCGCATCTACATCCCCAACGCCTTCTCCCCAAACGAGGACGGCCGCAACGATGTGTTTCTGCCCTACCTGCAGTTTGGCGCCCCGGCCGATTACCTCCTGGCGGTCTACGACCGCTACGGCGGCCAGCTCTTCGAAAGCCGGGATATCAACGTGGGCTGGAATGGCAAAAGCCGCGGCAAACGGGTACCGGTGGGTTTGTATGCTTATTACCTGCGCATCGAGCAGTCGGATGGCACGGTGGTGGAGCAGAGTGGGGAGGTGTCGTTGTTGCGGTAGGTAGGGAGCCGGGGTTGTTGGCTTTCGGAAGTGGAATAAAGTATTTATATAGTACCTCGGATTATGAAGTAACCAAAAGTGACGCCACTAATTTGGAAACCAAAAAGAGGGTGTTTCAATACCATACTAAAACGAAAAAGCACCTCTTTACTACCTTGATCACCACATTTGGCGTGGTGGAAAACGCCAATAGGTTAAACCACATCGATCGGATAGTGGTTTTAGCAAGCTGTTTGCTTTGGAGTAGAATGAACTATCCGCCTCTTTTTTTGGTTACAAATGGGCAATGAACGGAAAAAACCCGTATATTTGCCTTCCGCTGGGGAAGCCCCCCTCCGCCTACGGCACCTCCCCCGAGGGGGGAGGAAGGTTCAGAGGAACTGCAAAAGGTGGGCAATCAGCGGTGAACAACTGAAAAGGTCGGGTGGCCGAGTGGCTAGGCAGAGGTCTGCAAAACCTCGTACGGCGGTTCGAATCCGCTCCCGACCTCAAACATTCCTCAAGCCTCTCCGCAAATGCGGAGGGGCTTTGTGCGTTACAGGGGCGTCAGAAGCGAGCTTCTGTAAGCCACTGTAGCGCATGAAGCCAGGCCATAGGCCAGGCTTGAGGAATGTTTGAAGCGCCCCCCTCTCCGGATGGGCGGAGCCAATCCGCGAAGGGGGGAATTGAAAGCGAGCTTTTGTAAGCTTCCCGAACGCACAAAGCCCGGGCCGTGAATTTCTAAAATCCTATCCGGCCCAATAAAGGTTTCTCCAAAGCTTGCCTAAAGACTTGACGATGGTTCCGAGCCTATTTTATGTTTTAAAACTTGACAAGTTTTCCGATTGGGGCATAAGGGAAACTTGTCAAGTTTTTTCTTGACGCTTCACCAACCCCACCAACTCCCTTACCACATCCTCCAGCGTATAACAATTGGCCAGCGAAATATCCACCACCTTACCATCTTCTCGGAGGATGCCGCTCTTGGCATCACGCATGTTGTTGATGGTGACACCAACATCTTCCGGCAGATCAATTGATTCCAGGATGCGGTAAAGGGCCAGCGTGGCCTGTTCATTTTCCTTTTCAACGAATAAGGAGATCATATCATCTCAGGATTTTGTTCCCCGGCGGGAGGGTCATCTCCAAGGCCGGGAGGTTGTTGTTTTTTAGAATATCCTGCCGTTCTTTACTGTACTGAAACAGCAGGAGTTTGACGTATTCAGCGACCATCACTTCAAACAGGTTGCCCCGAAATTCAGCCGCATACACCAGGCCGGGTTCCGGCAGTTCACGGCCATAACGCGATTCGCGGGTGCCACAGGTTTGGCCAATCTTGAAGGTTTGCCCCTCATTCAGGATGACCTTCGGCCGGGATACACAAGTATAACACGTGTAGGGCGCAAGAGCCAAAGCGTATAACCTATACTGATGGCAATCCCCAAATTTGCTCGCCGCCGCTTCCACAATCGCCTGATAATCTTCCATCGAAAGATCGTAGTTTTCAACGTCAATGTCCAATTCAATGGCCAGATTTTTCACGGCGTAGGCTATGGCGTCCTCATAAATGTCCGGAGGGGCGTCAATCCCGATGGACTGTTCCAGGTGAGCAGCCAGGGGTAGTGGCTGGCTGTTTTGAGTGGTAAGGTAGAGGTATAAGCCGGTTAGAAAGAGCATCAAAATGGCCAGTGGGAGGATGAACCGGCTGGGGCGCCTCATTTGGATGGGGATGGAATGATCCATGATTCAGGTTTGGGCCATGAATAAATCAACTACCACAAATATCTGCATTAAATGCAAATTATGCAAATTAAAACTGCACTGGATGCAGATATTTTGCGGATGTAGCTCAATTGTGATACTTTCGAGGGGCAACATCCGGACGAATGGCAACCAGGAAATACAACAAAATCAAGCGTACCCTTAAACAGAAAAAACGCACCGGCAAATGGCTGGCCGAAGAACTTGGCGTAGACGAAACCACCGTCTCCCGATGGTGCCAGAACCTAACGCAGCCCAGTGTACAGACCCTTTTTGATATCGCTGAATTGCTTCACGTTGAACCGGGGGAATTGCTGGTGAAGCTGGATGATGATAAAGGCTAATCCGATATCCCAATTCTGTGCAACAACTCCCCCTAATGTCCGTACATTATTTATATATTTATCCCGACTCTAACCCTCATAAATAAGGGGCCGGAGAAAAATAAGTTCATCATTTCAGGCGAGCTATTTTCTCGCCAGGCAAGGCACGAGGAAGGCGCATAGTGGAGCTACGCAACTGACCGAGTAACGCAGCATGACGGAAAAAGAGCCGCATCAAATGGGGAAGTTATTCTTCGCCGGCCCCTAAAGATCATTAACTTGGCAACCACCCCATTGAGATAAAACTACCTCAATGAGGGGCGCGCAGGATCATTACGATACTATACTCCCCTCGGTCACCAGAAGTGATTTTTGTCGCTTTCTTTTTCCGTCCTGCTTCGTTGAAAAGCCTCGCTATAGCTTAGGCTATGTCTACGTTTTTCGCCTCGCAGGCCGAAAAAATAAATTTGTCAAAATTTCACCTCTAGTAACCAAGGGGAGTATAACACCCAACATGCCCGGAAATAAGAACCCAGAACAGATCGCTCGGGACCGCATTGACGCGATGCTCTCTAAAGCGGGATGGAATGTCCAGGATAAGGATACGCTCAACTGGGCGGCTGGGCCGGGTATTGCCATCCGCGAATACCAAACATCTGGGGTTGGGCGGATTATATCCTTTTTGTCGGCCAACAGCCCGTCGGGTTGATTGAAGCCAAAGCGGAGGATAAAGCGCAGTCGCTTTCTACCGTCGAGGAACAAACAGAAGGATACCGGACGGCCAAACTCAAGTACCTAAATAATGACCCGCTGCCCTTCGCCTACGAATCCACCGGAGAGATCACGTACTTTACCAACCACCGCGACCCCAAGCCACGGGCGCGTAGGGTATTTTATTTCCACCGGCCGGAGACATTCAGGGATGGCTGAAGAAGGAGCAATCCCTCCGGGGGCGCTTACATCATATTCCGGCGCTGAACCCCGGACAGTTGAGAGCTTGTCAGATTAATGCCGTCACAGACCTGGAGCAATCCTTCCGCGAGGCACGTCCCAGGGCGTTGATCCAGATGGCCACCGGCGCTGGTAAAACCTACACGGCGATTACCTCTATATATTAGGCTCCTGAAATTCGCCGACGCCAAAAGGGTGCTGTTCCTGGTGGACACCAAGAACCTGGGGGAACAGGCGGAACAAGAATTCATGGCCTACGAACCGGATGACGATAAACGCAAGTTCACCGAGCTGTATAATGTCCAGCGCCTCACTTCCCGGTATGTCGCACCGGATAGCCAGGTCTGCATCTCCACCATACAGCGGTTGTATTCCATTTTAAAAGATGAAGAACTGGATACCAAGGCGGAGGAAGAAAACCCCAATGAATCGGGCTGGCAACCCAAGGAACCGGTGCCGGTGGGATACAATGAGAAAATACCCATCGAGTTCTTCGACTTCATCGTGATCGACGAATGCCATCGCAGTATTTATAACCTTTGGAGACAAGTGCTGGATTATTTCGATGGCTTCCTCATTGGCCTGACGGCTACTCCTGATGCCCGCACCTATGGCTTCTTCAATGAAAATGTGGTGTCGGAGTACACGCATGAGCAAGCGGTGATAGACGGCGTGAATGTGGGCTATGATGTATTTCTGATTGAAACCAAGATTACTTCAGGCGGGGCTAAAGTGGAGGCCGGTGAGTACATCGAGCGCCGGGAGAAGCTTACCAGAAGGAAACGCTGGGAAATGCTGGATGAAGATGAAGAATATTCCGCTTCCAAGCTAGACCGTAATGTAGTCAACCCCAGCCAGATTCGGTGGGTGATCAAAACCTTCAAAGACAATTTACCGGTGATATTCCCCGGCCGGGATGAAGTACCCAAGACCCTGATATTTGCCAAAACGGACTCCCACGCCGAGGACATTATTCGTATCGTCCGGGAAGAATTTGCTGAGGGTAATGAGTTCTGTAAGAAAGTGACCTACCAGGCCACGGAAGACCCCAAATCCATCCTGGCTCAATTCCGCAATGAATATAACCCCCGTATTGCTGTGACAGTGGACATTCGCCACTGGTACGGACGTCAAGCCCCTGGAGTGCCTGTTGTTCATGCGCGACGTAAAAAGCCGGAATTACTTTGAGCAGATGAAGGGCCAGGGGACGCGCACGTTGGGGGAAGATGACCTCCGGAAAGTGACGCCATCAGCCAGGCATGCCAAGTCCCATTTTGTCATTGTGGATGCCGTCGGCGTCACCAAGAGCCTGAAGACGGATTCCCGCCCACTGGAGCGCAAGCCCTCGGTGCCAATGAAGGATTTGCTGGGCGCTGTGCTGATGGGCCAAAGGGATGAAGACTTATATACTTCCCTTGCCAATCGGTTGATTCGCCTTGACCGTATGCTATCGGATAAAGAACGGGAAGAATTTAAAAGCGAGGCCGGCGGCAGGACGGCATCCCAGATCGCCAGTGGATTACTGGCAGCTTATGACCCGGACCGAATCGAGGATAAGGCTAGAGAATTGCACGGCGTTCCAATGGACAGGCACCCGGAGGAAAACCATTTGCAGGAAGCGCAGGAGAAGCTCATTGAAGAAGCCAGAGGCATTTTCTCCGGGACATTGAATGATTACATTGAAAACGCCCGGCGTGTCCACGAACAGCTTATTGATACCGTTAACAGGGATGAACTGAAGCGGGCGGAGTGGGATACCTCCAGGCGAACGAGGGGCCAACCTCATTGAAGGGTTCCAGGAATATGTTGAAGCCTATAAAGATGAAATAACGGCCTTCAGCATCTTCTATGAGCAACCCTACCAACAGCGAAAATGGACGTATCAGATGGTCAGGGAAATCCTGGATCACCTCAAGCGCAATAAACCAAACCTGGCCCCGCTGCGCGTCTATGAAGCATACGCCAGCCTGGACAAAGTACAGAAGGATCAGCCCAAGTCGGAATTGATTGCTTTGGTATCTTTGCTGCGGCGGGTGACTGGGATGGATGAAACGCTCGACCCTTATGATGCTAAAGTGCGGCGCAACTTCCAGGACTGGGTATTCCGTAAACAGGCAGGAGCGGTAAAGTTCAACGATGAACAAGTGAAATGGCTCCACATGATTAGGGAACATATCGCCGCGTCCATATCCATCTCGATGGATGACCTGGACTATTCCCCATTCGACGCCCAGGGTGGCAGGGGGAAGATGTACCAGTTGTTTGGCGATGGGATGGAGGATATTATTGATGAAATGAATGAGTCGTTATCGGTATGAAAACTTTTTTGGTTGACTTTTTATTATTAAATTGATATTTTGTCAACCAAACTTAACAGGCATGCCCGGTATTTTTGCTCAGCGATTTAAAACTGCCCGTATCCAGAACGGCTTAACCCAGGAAGAACTGGGGGGTAAGCTGGGAATAACCAAACAAGCGGTAAGCAAGTACGAAAGGGGGAAAATGGAACCGGACAGCCAGGTGCTGATCGCTCTGTCGCGGATACTGCAAGTGAAGCCGGATTATTTCTTCCGCCCTTTTCGGGTTTCCCTTGAGGAAGTGGAGTTTCGAAAGCGGGCGGCCCTTTCCGGGCGGAAGCTGGAAGGCATCAAGAGCCGGATCGCGGATAAGCTGGAACGCTACCTGGAACTGGAAGAACACTTGAACATCAAAACCGCTTTTGAGAACCCCCTTTCAGGCAGAAAAATGGAGCAGCCGGAAGATCTGGAATTGGCAGCGGAGTTCCTGCATAAGCACTGGCAACTAGGCTTCAATCCCATTCCCAATGTTGTCGAAATGCTGGAAGATGCAGAAGTCAAGGTAGTGGAAGTGGAGGTAGATGGAAAGTTTGACGGGCTGAGCACTTTCGTTTCCGGGCAGATACCGGTCATCGTCCTGAATAAGTCCTTTGACCCGCTGCGGAAGCGATTTACTGCTCTGCATGAACTCGGGCATTTATTGCTTGGCCTGCCTCCGGATGCAGATAAGGAGAAATGGTGCAATCGATTTGCCGGCGCCATGCTGATGCCGGCGCCTGTTTTCCGGGCTGAACTGGGCGAGCGCCGCGTCCATATCGACCTCAATGAGCTGATTGCCATCAAAGAATACTACGGCATTTCGGCTCAGGCGATCATGTACCGGGCCAAAGAACTGGGCGTCATCAATGAGGCGGCCTCCAGGCGCTTCTGGCAATTTGTAAACAGCGATCCGGAACACAAGAAGGAGGCCGGCTGGGGCCAATACCCGGGCAAAGAAACTTCCAGCCGTTTCAGCCAATTGCTTTTCCGGGCAGTGGCGCAGGAGACGGTCAGCATCGCCAAAGCAGCGGCACTGGACAATGTAAGTGTAAGTGAGTTTCGGAACAAGCTACAGCTGGTGTCATGAAGAAAGTCGCCGTCAACGACGCGAATATCCTCATCGATTTTTTCGAGATCGCGCTCCTCGATGAGTTGTTCCAACTGGGCCTGGAAATGTATACGACAGACCTGGTTGTGGCGGAAATTACCGATCCTGTCCAGGAAAAAGCAATACGAAAGTTGATAGATAGTGGTAAAATGACCGAACAGAACCTGGGCGTTGCACAGCTGGCAGCGGCAGTCGCCAAACAGGCTATCCGTCCGCGCCTTTCCCTGGAAGATTGTTCCGCGTGGCAATTGTCGGAAACGCTGGGTGCTATTCTGCTTACCGGCGACGGCCTTTTGAGAAAAACAGCTCAGGAAGCTGGCATTGAAGTGCATGGCTCCCTCTGGCTGCTGGATGAACTACTCAGTGCCGCTTTGCTGGATGAACCCGCGGCCTGCGCCAAGCTCCGGGAATTGATGCGGGCCAACCGCCGCCTGCCAGAAAGCGCCTGCCGGGACAGGCTGAGACGGTGGTGCGGCAACCATTGAAAAAAGGGTGGATGGGGGAGGTTATTGATGAAATGAATGAGGCATTATCGGCATGATGCCGAAGGAAGTTTCAAACAGAATAAAACAATATCTTTTAAACCCCAACAAATACTTGCTTGTCAAAGTATGTTGAGTTATTTTTGGAAAAACTGGCGGCATGGTGTTAGAAAACTCCCTGAAAATAGGCAACGGCATCTATACAGTGAAAGAAATTTCGCGTATCCTCCGTCTGCCCTATGCCAAGGTAAACTCCTGGCTGCGCCGCTACTGGGACGGGAAACTGGGCGAAAGCTATTCCCGCAACTACTCCTGGAAAGTGGACAACAGTAAAGCCGTAGGGTTTCATACGCTGGTGGAATTCTATGTGATGATGCAGTTTTCCGAGGCAGGGGTGCGGCCCAAGCAGGTACTCAAAGCCCACCAGGAATTATCCGCCATTTACAATACGCCCTTCCCCTTTGCTCAAAAAGAAGTGCTGGATGGCATACATACCGACGGCAAAAAAATATTTTTGGAAAGCCCGGACGGCACCATCAGCCTGGATGGCACCCGGCAACTCAACCTGGAATTCATCCGCATCTTCTTCCGCAAGCTCGACTTCGGGCAAGATCATCTCGCTGCAAAGTTCTATCCCCTCGGCAAAGAGAAAAGCATCACCGTTGACCCCCGGCGGCAGTTCGGCCACCCGGTGGTCGGCAACACCAATATTTACCCCGAAACCATTTATAACCTTCACAAGGCCGGTGAACCGCCGGGCTTTATCGCTTTCACCTACGAGATCAGCGAGCAGGAGGTTCTGGATGCTATTGAATATTGCAAGTTAGCAGCATGATTATTTATGTGGATGAAAACATGTCGCCCTACCTCGTAGCATTGGGAGGAGATCATTAAAATTGCCTCGCGGGAAAAGTGGCCCTTTGCATATAAAATAACGGCGAGGGGGAAAGGGCTGGAGAATATGGATTGAAAGGTCACGAGATGTGAATATTACAGAAGAAATGAAGGAGCAATCAAACACAAACAAATAGGTTACGGTTCCCATCCTTGAGATAGGGGAAGTCATTACAGGTAAAACTCCAAGTAAAAAACAATCAGAATTCTATGGGGAGGATTATCCATTCTATAAACCAACCGACTTAAACCAAGGGGTCAGTGTACGAGATTCAATTGATGGCTTGACTGAAAAAGGGTTAAAACATACAAGGTTCTTACCTGCGAAAAGTATTTTGGTAACTTGTATCGGTGCCACAATTGGTAAAACCGGCCTAATTAAAAAAGCTGGATCATGTAACCAGCAGATCAATGCCATTATCCCGTATAGCGGGATCGCCCCTCTTTTCATTTATTACCAAATCATTTCATCAGAATTTCAAAGGAGAATAGTGGAAAATGCTTCGTCCACAACCCTTCCCATTCTCAATAAATCCAAATTCCAAAGACTAGGTTTTAAAGTAGCCCCCCTCCCCGAACAACACCGCATCGTCGCCAAGATCGAAGAACTATTCAGCGAATTGGACAACGGCATCGCCAACCTGGAGAAGGCTAAAGCCCAGCTTAAGGTGTACCGGCAGGCGGTACTGAAATCTGCTTTTGAGGGCAAGCTCACCGAGCAGTGGCGCAGCGGGCAAATGGCCGCTGGCACCCTGCCATCCGCCGAGGATTTACTGGCCCGTATTCAGGAAGAACGCCAAAATCATTATGACCAGCAGGTCGCCGAATGGCGGAAGGCTGTGGCGGAGTGGGAGGCTAATGCCTCGTCCGCCGAAGCTGGGCGTAGGCGGGGGAAAGAGGGGCGCCCGCCTACGCCTCCGGGCTCCGGCGGGCGGAGAAAACCATCCAAGCCGAAGAAGCCCAAGGAATATTCACCGCTGACGGAAAAGGAGTTGGGGGAGTTGCCGGAGTTGCCGGTGGGGTGGAAGTGGGTGCGTTTTGATTTCTTCATTACTGGAATCGAGGCAGGAAAAAGTTTTAAATGTGATGAACGTCCGCCGACCTCCGATGAGATAGGTGTAGCAAAAGTAAGTTAATCGGTGACATTAAAGACCATATGATATAAATGATTGGTAAGACGTGTTTAGATAGCTCCAAATTTAACGCAGCATATCTTATCAAAGATGGAGACTTTTTATTCAGCAGGGCAAATACTATCGAGTTAGTAGGAGCGTGTGTAATTGCGCCAATTACAACTCAAAAAAGTGATGTTGAGTGATAAAGGAAGTCACTTATCCCCGTCTTTCTTCAAGTTAACTCGGTTATGCTTTTTATAGTTTGGAAGCCCATCAGGTAGAGCTGAAATAGACAAAGCTACAAATCAGCAATCAATGAGGAACATTGGAACAAGGATAAGAAAATTCTTAATACCATTTCATCTGTTCCAGGAATAATCCCGCCTCTCCGTCTGCGACCACTTGAGAAGAGATAAAAAAGCCAAATCTGAGGCGCTCCAGGAAATCGAGGGTCCTGGCGCCGCAATCCGTCTGTGACCCACCTGGAAATACAGGATGTCGCCAAATGAACAACAGCAATTACATCGGGCAGACGGTGACCTTAGAAAGCGCTGGTCGGACCTGAGGCTGAGCGCTGCACGCCAGTGGCGCTGGGGCGGACTGGACTAAAAAATACCCGTCGGAAGCGCTCCGGCAGTACTGGGAGGCTTTTCCTGAAGAGAAGAAGCAGTTCAAAAAGAGGGCTGAAAACCGGTAGGCTGGTGGCGCAAGACCCAACCGCTTGAGAGGGTGAACCAAGAAGGGCTGTTGGAACGGATCAAGGCGGAGAAAGTCAAATAAGCAACCCATGGAATGGTAATGTATAAAAATATCCTAAATATCCCTTGTACCGGGAGACCCCAAAAAATCAGAGCGGGTTTGGCCCAAATTGGCACAAGTATTTGCCTGTGCTAAAACGGAAAAACTTCTACAAAGAAAACATACCTATAAGCGGCGACGCTCCAAAGAACTTCATACGTGTATACGAATATGGAGAATGCCGCAGAAATCGGCCGGGGCAATGGACTGCTTATATTGCCAAAGTCGGCCATAAATGGTACCCTATCGAAAGTATAACGGAGTACCTGATGAACCGGATCGGCGAGGTAATGGGGATTAATGTAGCCCAATCAAAACTGATACTGGCTAATGAACAGATTCGGTTTTTGAGCCGTTATTTCCTGAGTCCGGGCAAAGAACAATTGGTTCATGGCGCACAAATATATTCAGGTTATCTGGAGGATGAACAATTCGTAGAGTTGGCTAATGAGCGAAGGCAGCATGAAGTATCAAGAGAATTGTTCACCTTTCAGTTTACCGAAGAAGCCATAAAAGCCCTGTTCCCAAATGAGCAGGCGGAAATTCTGGAGAACTTTGTAGCGATGTTGCTATATGATGCCTTAGTAGGAAATAATGACCGGCATTTTTATAATTGGGGAGTTATTACACATCTTTTTGATCAAAATAAGCCCAGGTTCGCTCCCGTTTATGATACTGCCCGAGGCTTGTTTTGGAACTTTAGCGAAGCCCGAATTCGTTCTTTCAACGATGAGGACAAGTTGGAAAATTACATTGAAGGCGCCTTGCCCCGGACAGGATGGGAATACGCTCAACAAATCAATCATTTTCAGCTAATTGAACGTATTTTCCATGAAGATGGGCGCTATTGTGCAATCTGTGAAAATGTTCTTAACGATAAAACATATCCGGCTATCGAACGTCTTATAGATGCTGATTTTCAGCACCTCCTGAGTAGCAAGCGGTTGCAACTCATTACTAGACTTTGGACGTGCTAGGGGTAGATTTTGAAAAGACAGAACAACATCGGAACTTTGGATTGTGCGAAAAAACAAAGCCACCGAGTCGTTCTGCCACTCAATATTACAACTGGAGGTTGGAAAAAGCAAAGCTTTAAAGACCAGTGATGAAGTATATAGCTAGCCAGCAATCTGCCCGGTCAGTTACAAGCAGTTAGCCTAAGCCGCTCAATATCATTTCAATACAGTAGCATAGCGGATGCAATAAACTGCCTGCATGAAGGCGCCCATTATCCAGAAGAGGAAAAAGCAGCGTGCCCATTTAGAGTTGGAACAAAAGCTCTTATCGTTGAAAAGCGGTTATATGGCTTTTTATAGTTTGAAAAGTTTTACTTGCTCAACACAGACAGCAGTTCATTGATACGGTACATTCGCCAACGATGAAAAACCTCAATTCATCTGTTCTAATAACCGGGTAACCCCCGGTACTAGTGGATATTGGCTAGAACAATCAGTGGTTGGCGTCAGCGAAATCGAATCCCGGCTTTCCGTATGGGACTAGCTGAGGCAGGAGATTGAACCTTCCGCTGAAAATCCGCCGCGCTCCGGCAGAGTATCCTGAAGAAGGGCATGAGGGTAGGCTGCTCGGCAAGCAAGACCCAGTGGACAATAAGGAATTGCCTTTTGGCGGATCAAGGCGGACCGTCAATGCATCAGATCGTTACTAAGGTTCGCCCGAATATATCGCCCCGCCCTGTATGAGCAGCCCCATTTAAAAAATCAGATCCGGTTTAACCAACAACCGGGCGGTATGTGAAAGCCCTCAGTATCGGGGAGCAGGAGCAAAGAAGGATAACAACTCCTATCAGCGGCGACGCTCCTAAGAACTTCATACGTGTATACGAAAATGTACAATGCCTCAGAGGCTGAGCAGTGGCAATGGACGCTTATATTGAGGAAGACACCTTTAAATGTGGCTTTGTCGAAAGTATAACGGCGGGTGATGAACCGGATCGCAAGCCTGGGGATTAATGATGATCCCAACCAAAACTGATACTGAATATGAACAGATAAGCCCTTTTGGTAAGCCGTTATTTGATGGATGCCCAGCAAAGAACAATTGGTTCAAGAGGCGCACAAATGGGCGTTCAGGGCAGCATCTGGAGGATGAACAATTCGAAGAGTTATAATGAGCGATCGCCAGCGCTTTGATATAGAGAACTTGTTCACCTTTCAGCAAACAAAACTTGCTGATGGATAGCCCTGTTCCCGGACGTGAGCAGGCGGAAATTGGATGGAGATAGTAAGCGATGTTGCTATATACTGGCTACTTTTAGGGTAATAATGACCGAAGCGCAAGTATAATTGCAGTTAAATCTTTTTGATCAGAAGTAAGACCAGCGTTCAAAAAGCGCGTTTAATATACTGCCAGTATCTCCTTTTGGAACTTTAGCGAAATGGAATTCTATTATTTTGAGTTTTGAGCAGGAAAATTTCATTGAAAAACCTTGCCCCGGACAAAGCCGAATACGCGCAACAAATCAATCATTTTCAGCTAATTGAAGATTTTCCATGAAGATGGGCCATAAAGTCAATCTGTGAAGGGTAAAAACGATAAAAAAAATCCGGCTATCGAACGGCTCTTTTGCTAATTTTCAGCACCTCCTGAGGTAAAAATAATTTCTCCCAACGCCGCACGTCCAAAGTCAAACTCATTAAGAAATGCCTTAAATTAAGGACGGCGAAGCTGTTAAATAAAATTTGTTCATGAACCTAAATAGCCCAATTATGCCTAACATCATTTCAAAGCTAAAGAACCTTTGGAAAGCAGATGGGCAAGAAGAGTTGGCCACGCCAAAAGAAGGGAAGGCGGCATTTCGGCTGATGTATGAGGATTTGGAAATCGGCTTGCTGACCTTGAGCGAAGGCATCTGGCGGTTCGCTTATTCTGAAGACTTTAAAGCGCAAAGCCGCTTAAAGCCGTTAGTGGATTTTCCGGACGTCAACAAAACGTATCGCTATGAGGAATTGCCTCCTTTTTTCGTGCAGCGCATCCCCGGATTGGGGCAACCCAAAGTCCAGAAGATAATCCTGGAAGAAAAGATTGATGCGCACAATGAAGTTGAATTGTTGAAACGCTTCGGCAAATTATCCATTAGCAACCCTTTTCAACTTCTGTCCGTATAATTCGAGAAAAATACTATAAATTATGCCGGAATTTCAATTTTGACATTCCGGCATTTTTGTTTTAACCCATTAACAATGAGCAACACCGCCAGCATCGTCCAGAAAGTATGGTCATTTTGCAACGTCCTCCGGGATGACGGCGTCGGCTACGGCGATTACCTGGAGCAGTTGACCTTCCTGCTGTTCCTGAAGATGGCTGATGAATACGGCAAGCCACCGTACAACCGGGACATCAAGATACCATCCCAGTACAATTGGGAGAGCCTGGCCAGTAAACGCGGGGCTGAACTGGAAACCCACTACGTCACCCTCCTGCGGGAATTGGGTAAGGAAAAGGGCATGCTCGGGGAAATTTTCTTTAAGGCGCAAAACCGGATACAAGACCCCGCCAAGTTGTATAAGGTCGTCCAGATGATCAATGACGAAAACTGGGTGATGATGGGCGCTGACGTCAAAGGGGATATATACGAAGGGTTACTGGAAAAGAACGCCGAGGACACCAAATCCGGAGTGAAACCATCTCTACCTCCTATTATGAGAAGAAACTTGCTGCCACAATGGACAACCTTGATTATCTGGTGAAATTTACAAATTCATTAGAGAACGGAGGGAGCATTGAAGTCAAACAAATAAAATATCCCCCTACAGTTGGAATTGAGGTATTTGATTGCCAAATGGGCGATTCAAATTCTGGCAGCATTAAAGTTGAAATTTATACGCAACACACCGGATGGGATAGACCTCCTATCTTTACAGTTGATAAGCAACTCGATAAGGAATGGTTTAACTACTTTAACAACCAATTCGATGCCATTTGGGAGAGAGGAGCCATTTATAAGCCGAGCGACCTAGAATGAAAAAACCAGGCGTCAATAGTAATAATCGCTTAACACTGTATACAACCGCCCACATCTCACTGTCTCGGTGAATTTGCTGCACATACCGTCGCCTCTATATTTCCTTTTATACAGGGTCAAGGTTTTCCATTGCGCTCGACGGGCACAATGACCTCGACTTCCACTGGAAGTCCATGTCAGCGCCAGTGAAGGTGTTGGACGAAATCGTTGTACATAAGCTGACCCACATGGTCCACTGCACCCACCCCCACACCGACATTGACGGCACACATTTTCAAAACGGCCAGTACCAGCTTGCTCATCCTACTCAGGCGCTGGCCATGCCCGACAAAATTCCGGGAAAGCTCTTCTTTAAAGAGCTTCGACGAGTCTGACACGACTGTAGGAGTCGTCAGGCCTTTTCTGTATCTTTAGTACTTATTCTAAACATTCAATTTATCTTGAAACAGGTTACAAAATAATGATCATGAAGCAGAAAATAGGGATGTATTTCCTATTGCTTTTGATGGTTTCCTCTTGTCAGAAGGCGGAAAAAAAGTTTGTCTATGTAAATGGTAAAGACATTTACTCTACCCAGGGTGAATTATTGCATCTGAAAGGCGTGAATTTGGGGAATTGGTTACTGCCAGAGGGGTATATGTTTAAAATGCGGGATTGTAACTCGCCGCGCAAAATAGACCAGGCTATACGCGAATTGATCGGTAATAGTGCTACTACGGCTTTTTGGGATGCTTTTTTAGCGCATTACATTACCGAAGCTGATATCAAGTGGTTGTCAGAAGTAAGCGTAAACATCATACGCTTACCATTTGATTATCGCTTACTAAGCCATGATGATGATTTTTGGGGCGGGATATGCATGGTTATCAGTATTTAGACGAAGCCATTAGCTGGTGTGAGCAATACAACATTTATGTTTTGCTGGACATGCATGGCGCTCCTGGCGGACAGACCGGCGACAACATAGATAATAGTGATGGCTATCCCTGGTTAATGGTAGACGAAGGCATGAAACAGCAGGTATATGTGATATCTGGCAGGATATTGCAAAGCGGTATGCTGATAATACTACTGTGATCGGTTATAACTTGCTGAACGAGCCCATCCCTCATTATTTCGAAAAAGACACGCTCAAACCTCATTTAGAGCCTTTGTATAAAAAAGGATAACAGAGGCAATCAGAGCAGTAGATGAAAACCATATTGTATTCATAGGGGAGCTGTATGGGAGACAGATTTTTCGGTCTTTTCCGAACCCTTTGACGATAAATTAGCCTATACTTTTCATAAGTACTGGATGCCGCCTGAACAAGAGGAAATACAAGAATATGTAGACTTCAGAGCTAAATATAATGTCCCAATATTGATGGGTGAAAGTGGCGAGAATGAGGATGAATGGGTAAAAACTTCCGGGAATTATTGGATGAAAATGAAATCCACTGGACATTTTACCATACAAGAAAATGGATAATACACATACCAATGAATTTTGACAAACCTAGTGGCTATGATAATTTTGTAAAATATGCGGAGAGCGACAGAAGCTCATTTGGAAAGATAAGAGCGCTGAAAGACAGCCTCGATGGAATAAAACCGGATGAGATAGTAAGCATATTGAACCAATTTGTAGAGAACAGCAAGTTTGAGAATTGTTATCCAAACAAGGGCTATTGTGAGGCTTTGGGATTGAAAGAGGTATTTCATACCCCTGTAATTTAATGATCATCCGCTTGGGGTTCCGTAACTGATGTTTTCCAATAGGCTCACTTCTCATTCGACTCCTCCGGTAAGTAATCCTCCTCCAGCAAATCATAAACCGATACCCCCAGCAACTGCGCGATCGGTAGAACATCTCTATGCCAGGCTGCTGGACGTTCCTGAGCCAGCATACGGTTCACCCCCACTATCCCACCAGCCACTTACCAGTTCTCCCCTGATCCCGAAGTACATCTCCGATATTTTTAAATTTTTTCTTTCGCCTTAACAAAGCGTTTAAATAATTTATTTTTCAGCCTAAATCTTATATTTTCGCAACCAAAGTGGGTTTGAAGTGAATTTTAAAACTTTTAACCTTGGAGGCATTGCCAATGCCCGCCACTGTCTTTGCCGCAAAGCAGCGCTCCATTTCAAGCAAAAGCTAAAAACTGGCGGCGCAGCAATCCCTTAGGGCCGGAAAGCAACCTGGAGTAAAACGGCTGAAAAGAGTTTGGAACAATAGAGTTGATGCGTTGGGGCAGCATGGTGGGAAAAATGAACTGTTTTCGACTACACGCAGGCTTTTTGAGGGAGCATAGCCCAGCTACGCGACCGAAAAAAGGCACAGTGTGGGAAGAAAAGAGTCATTTTTAGCCCATGATTGGCCCCAACGCATTAACTCTAATAATCAAAAGCCCGTCCTGGAGTACGAATGGATAAAGCGGGGAACGGAAGGATATATAACGACCCAGGAACAGCTTCACCTGAAAACCTATTTCACCAGGCTTGAGGCCAGAAAAGAGGGATGTCATTTGTTTCTACCCCCCGGAAATTCAGTGGGAATGCCTCAGGATGATTGGAGAAAAATACTCGAAGAACTACAATAAAATGGAGTAACTATTCAGCATCATGGTGATTTAACCCCTGGCGCGAAATTTTGTAGGCTTTTTTTGCCGGAACCCCTTCTCATTCCCCTTGAAAGGGGAAGGTTTGCTTACAAAATTTCGCACCAGAGGCATCCATAGCCTTATGCTAAATAGTAACAAAATGGAACAGAAAGATTTTTTCATATCTACTATCGGCGGTTTATCAGATACCTCCGACTTAATTGTTACGAGAGAGACCTTGAACAACAACATCAACCTATCCAATTTTGGAAGCGGTGTCCGTAAGATTTCTTTTTATGCTTTGACCTACCAGGAACCCAGCCGGATCAATGAACCTTACTGGGAATATGACCCCGGCAGCAAAAAGGTAGAAGGCAGCTTGCCCTTAGACTATTCAAAGGCGGCAAGATATGTGGATAGAGACGCCCAAAGGTTGGTATGCGCGTCCATGTTTGAGTTATTCGACAAGGTTGCCGGGCAGGTGAAAGACTTCGATTTCGAAGCCTTGAAAAAAAGCCATGCTCCAGGCAGTAGACACGAACCCTACCTTTGCGGAAAAAACGAGGTTCCGGGTCTATTCCGACATCGGAATTGTCTCCGGGGATATTCAGGAAATCTCCGATGCTATTGATCCATCAAAGTATGGCGGCGGGGTTCGAAAGTTGTTTATTGAAGTCGCCTTTTTAAAAAGCCTGAATTTTTCCTGGCTAACCCTTCCTATTTCGATAAACGCAAACGCGGTATGTATATTTCAATACTTTCCGGCTCGGATATCCATCATTTCTCTTCCGAATTGGACAAGGTCATCGAAAAAGTAAAGCCACAAGTGGAGGATTTTGATTTTGCATTGCTCAAGGCCGATATTATGCAATTTGCGGCGTCGTTGAAGGCGGCGGCTTAGCGAAAGCGAAAGCGCATCAAAAATTGCCGTGTTCTTGTCCTTGCTTGCCCCTGCCCGGCCGCCGAAAAGGAAATGTCCAATATTATTGCACCTTTATCCTAAGTGCACTGTAAATTAAGTTCTTTCGTGTTTTGGGATGGGCATTTTGGCGGAAGGCAACCTGCCTGCCAGCGAGCTGGCGAGCAGGCAGGGGCGCGAGGAGTGAGGGTAGCCGTAGCTACCTGATCCCGCTTTTGGTTCAAAAGCGGGAAGCAACGCAGTATTCCGTCAAAAGGCACTGCCAAAACCGGACGCTACTTAGTTTACAGTGTACTAAATGGGCTTTTACTATCCTCCATTTATCTTTACTGAGGAAAAACAAGGCTTCACCTGGAGCGATACCAATGAGGATGAAACCTTATTTCGCGGATACATCAATAACCGATTGGAAGCGGAGATCATTTTAAAGGCCATCCGGATGGATAGCAATCCGGAAGGTATAATGTTCTTGATGCCGATAATTTAACATCTACACAGACCATCAAATTTTTTGATGACCTGTCAAAAAATGGCATGGATGCAGACGAATGGGATTTTAATGAGGTTAAGCAATTGGTATTCAGAAAGGGAAAAGGTGATGAAGAAGGAGAAGAGGTCGCTGATTCAGACTTAGTAGGTATCACACAGGCGATATTAGAGGGAAAAAATTTACGGGAAAACTCGTTTGTTAAACAGTCAGAAAAAAGTGGATATAGATTTACGGCAATGACTTATGAATTTTCGCATAAGAAACACCCTTATGTAATTGAGGTGTCTTCTGAGTTTAAAGGGAGACCAAAAGTGTTTGAAGTTAGCATAAAGAGTTACAAGCAGAGGACAGGAATAGAAGAAAACCTGAGTAGTGCAAGTCTTTCTAAAAAGGAAGAGTTTGCCTTGACTTCAAAGCTATGGTCCGAAGCAGAAGCAATCTACAATCAGCTCATATCAGAAGGTATTAGAGGTGATGTGCCTGTCTGAATTTTTAGAAAGCTATCCTTGACTCTTATTTGTTATCCAATTGCCTTCTGGACGCAGCAACAAACTGGTGTAGTTTCTCTTTCAGCAGGTCTTTAGGCAGGTACTCCGTAATATACTGCCCTACCTTGATGTTGGTTGCATCCAGTTGAAGCAATTCGATCTGCTCCGTATTAGAGTATGTTTGGAGGCCGGGTTTGATGGCGAGAAGAGTCAATTATTTGATGAGATGAGGCGCTTTTTGCAGTTCGTACCTGAAAGGTACGGACAAAAGAAGCAACGAAATATCATCAAATAAGTGGCCTTCGTAGCCCAAAGATTGGCCTCCAAACATACTCTTACCCTCGGCACAGAGGATCAGCCAATGGGTTGTTCTTCTTCAGGTTCAGTTTCGTGCTTTTCCAGCCAGCGGAGGTAGAGTTCCATCTGGCCTTTGTAATCCGCTTTGAACTTACCGATCTTCAGGTCTATGGCAATCAGGCGTTTTAGCTTGCGGTGATAGAACAGCAGGTCCAGTTTATAATCCTGCCCGTCGATGATCATGCGTTTCTGCCGCTCCAGGAAAGCGAAGCCCCGGCGTACGTACGCTCCATTTTTCGATGCGGCACATTTGGGCGTAGAAGTCGCGTTCCAGGTCCGTTTTCAGTGGAATCAGGAGGGTAAAATGTGTCCAGCTCAATTGTCGCGTCAGTGATGCGACAATCTGTGGGCCGGGGAATGCTTTGGAAAACTGCATGATGCGCCGCAAGTTCTTTTCGCTGTAACTTTTCCCGTATTCCTGCGTGAGATCTTTTGCCAGGCCTGGGAGCCTGTCGGAGAAGTACTTGATGGACTGCGAACAGCCTCAAATTATTGACCAACAACTTCGTTCCCGGCGCACTAGTCCGGTCAATTTTCTCTTTCTCGACAGCCTCGTTGACTTTGGGCTGGCTCAAGCTGGGAATCCTTTGAATAAAGAATGGATACAATTCTTCGCTGGTGTAAGCCTGGGCCATAGCATTCTTCAACCGTAAGGGACGTTGTCCCCATGGCTAATTTGGGTCGGGGCCGATAGCGCCCATTCCCATACACCGGTGATCTAGATCATTGCGCCGTACGTAAGGTTGCTGCATCTTTTGCATCCAAAACTGACACCATTTTACTGTAGGCATGAAAATGTGGAAGCATTTTATGTTGATCTCAGCCGCTCTTCTATTGATCGGCGCGCTCATCCTGCTGGGCGTGCTCCGGGCCTGGAGCCCCGGTACGCCCCGGCCGTTTCTGGACGGCGGCGGGAAACCGCTGGCGGGCAGTATTTCGGAAAAAACCTTCATCGACATCAATGGGGTACAGCAGGGTATGTTCATCAAGGGCCGGGACGCCGGCCAGCCGGTGCTGCTCTATCTGCACGGGGGGATGCCCGATTACTTCCTGACGCAGCGTTACCCGACGGGGCTCGACGAAGATTTTGTCGTCGTTTGGTGGGAGCAACGCGGTTCCGGGTTGTCTTTTCACCCCGGCCTTTCCCGGGGCTCGGCCACCACCGGGCAACTGATAGCCGACGTCCTGGCGCTGACGGATTACCTGCGCCGGCGCTTCAACCAGGAGAAAATCTACCTGATGGGGCATTCCGGGGGGACGTTCATCGGCATACAAGCGGCGGCCCGGGCGCCGGAACGGTACCACGCTTACATTGGCGTAGCCCAGATATCGAACCAGCTCAGGTCCGAGCAGCTGGCGTACGAGTACATGCTCCAACGTTTCAGGGAGAGCGGCAACCGGCGAATGGTGCGCAAACTGGAAGCGGCGCCCGTTACGGTGAAGGGGTTTTATACTTTTAACCAGTCGGCACACAGCCCCCTCTTTGAGGAGCCGGAAAAAATGCGGCGGATCTTACGGGAAGACGTACTGGCAGGGGCCAACCGCCTGGCCGACGCTGCTCAGTGATCGCCTCCCCCTCCGGATGAACCTCCTCCTCCAGCAGGCTATAAACCGATACTCCCAGCAGATGCGCAACCCGGTATAAAGTTTCCAGGCCAGGTTGAAGATTTTGATTTTGAAGCCTCGTTTTTTAAAAACCCTAAGAGCATGTTTGGAGGTGGTGCTTTGGAGGCGAAAATGGCTGATTTCGGGTTCTGATGAGGCTTAAGAAGGTTGTTTTCATGGTTCCGATGGGTATTTTACCGCATCAGCAGCACCTCCCCCCTGAACAGCCGGGCCGTTCCATCCAGAAATTCCACTTCGGCGAAACAGACGAATACGCCTGCATTAAGCGGCTCGCCCCGGTGCGTGCCGTCCCACCCTTTCGAAGGGTCATTGGGGGGGAACCCGGATTGCTCGAAGACCGCGCCGCCCCACCGGTCAAAAATGCGGAAAGATCGGATCAGGACGGCATCCGCGCCGGTAAAGGCCGTAAGGCGGTCGTTCCGGCCGTCGCCGTTGGGGCTGAAGGTGTTCGGGATGAAAATGTCGCGGCGCTTCGCAAGGGCTATTTCCACCTCGTCACTTGCGGTGCAGCCGTTTCCATCGGTGAGGATGAGCCGGTAGCGGATGCCTGCCGTCGGTTGTTCCACCACGGGGGAAAGGCAGTCGGTACAGGAGAGAAAATCCGTAGGTTCCCACAGTATGGACGCGGCGTTGATGTTGGTATTGGCGTTCAACGGCACATCACTGCCCAGCTCGACGAGCACGTCGTCCCCCAGGTCGAGGAAGAGGGCAGTGGCTTCCGGCACCGTGGCCGTCAACACCATGGCCAGCCCTGACCCGTCACTCACCTCCAGCCGATAGCTGCCGGGCGGCAGGCCGCCGATGATCGCCGGCAAAGCGCCTGCTGCAAAAGGCATCTGCCCATTCAGCGCAATAAAATAATTGCCGTCCCCGCCGCTGATGCTTTCAATGATGACCTGCCCGTCTTCCTCGCCGACACAGGTAGGCGGAACCGCACTGGCCGCCAGGGTCAATGCCGCCGCCTCAAAGGACAGCGAGATGAGGACCATGCTGTCACAACCATTGAACGCGGCATTGTCCAGCACTTCCGTACCGGACGGATTGGCCTCGTCGTACACCGTGCCGTTGACAATGATGCTGCCTCCCGGCCCTATCGTTTGCACCAGTTCAAATACTGCTTCCGGATAGAAACTCAGGCTCACATTCACGATGCTGTCGCAACCCTGCGCCGAGCCGTTCGGAATAACCTCCGTGCCCGCCGGGTTAGCCTCGTCATACACCGTGCCGTTGACCGCCAGACTGCCGCCGGGGCAGAGCACGGGCGTTAACTGCCCCACCGCTTCCGGGTAAAAACTCAGGCTCACATTTACGATGCTGTCGCAACCCTGCGCCGAGCCGTTCAGGAAAACTTCCGTGCCCGCCGGGTTAGCCTCGTCGTACACCGTGCCGTTGACCGCCAGACTGCCGCCGGGGCAGAGCACCGTCGTTATCTCGCCCACCGCTTCCGGGTAAAAACTCAGGCTCACCTGTCGCAGCCCTGCGCCGAGCCGTTCAGGAAAACTTCCGTGCCCGCCGGGTTAGCCTTCACGATGCCGTTGACCGCCAGACCCGCCGCAGAGCACGGGCGTTAACGCTTCCGGGTAAAAACTCAGGCTCACATTTACGATGCTGTCGCAACCCTGCCCGAACCGTCCAGGAAAACTTCCGTGCCCGCCGGGGTATGCCGTTGACCGCCAGACTGCCGCCGGGGCAGAGCACCGTCGTTATCTCGCCCACCGCTTCCGGGTAAAAACTCAGGCTCACATTTACGATGCTGTCGCAGCCCTGCGCCGAGCCCAGACTGCCGCCGGGGCAGAGCACCGTCGTTATCTCGCCCACCGTTCAGGAAAACTTCCGTGCCCGCCGGGCGCCGAACCGTACTCCGTGCCCGTCGTACACTCGTCGTACACTACCCCATTCACCATCCGGCTTTCGCCGGGACAGAGGGTTTCCGTAAGGTCGAAGCCGACGGCGTCGTTAAAGCTCAGCGCCACCTCTACCAGGGAGTCGCAGCCGTTGGCGCCCGCGCCGGGCAGGAGCTCCATACCAGATGGGTTGGCTTCGTTATAAACTGTGCCGTTGACGATGACGCTGCCCCCGGTGCAGAGCACGGGCGACAACTGCCCTAATGCTTCCGGATAGAAACTCAGGCTCACATTCACGATGCTATCGCAGCCCTGCGCCGAGCCGTTCGGAATAACCTCCGTGCCCGCCGGGTTGGCCTCGTCGTACACCGTACCGTTGACCGCCAGACTGCCGCCAGGGCAGAACACCGTCGTTATCTCGCCCACCGCTTCCGGGTAAAAGCTCAGGCTCACGTTTACAATGCTGTCGCAACCCTGCGCCGAGCCGTTCGGAATAACCTCCGTGCCCGCCGGGTTGGCCTCGTCATACACCGTGCCGTTGACCGCCAAACTGCCGCCGGGGCAGAGCACCGTCGTTATCTCGCCCACCGCTTCCGGGTAAAAACTTAGGTTTACATTCACGATACTGTCGCAACCCTGGGCCGAACCGTTGGGAAAAACTTCCGTTCCCACCGGGTTGGCCTCGTCATACACTACGCCATTGACCATCCGGCTTTCGCCGGGGCAGAGGGTTCCCGTCAGGCCGAAGGAGACCACATCATTGAAACTCAGCGCCACCTCCACCAGGGAATCGCAACCGTTGGCGCTGGCGTTGGGCAGGATCTCAACGCCCGTGGGGTTGGCCTGGTCGTACACCGTGCCGTTGACGACGAGGCTACCTCCGGTGCAGAGCACCTGGGCTATCTGTCCGGTGGCTTCCGGGTAAAAACTCAGGCTCACGTTCACGACACTGTCGCAACCCTGTGCCGAGCCGCCCGGGATGGCCTCTGTGCCTGCCGGATTGGCCTCGTCGTATACCGTGCCGTTGACAATGAGACTACCTCCGGTGCAGAGCACCTGGGTGATCTGTCCGGTGGCTTCCGGGTAAAAACTCAGGTTCACGTTCACCGTGCTATCGCAGCCCTGTACCGAGCCGTTCGGGAAAACTTCCGTGCCCGCCGGGTTGGACTCGTCATACACTACGCCATTGACCATCCGGCTTTCGCCGGGGCATAGGGTGGGCGACAGGCTGGCGGACGCTTCCGGCAGCACTTCGATTGCGATGTTCTGGTTTCCGGGAAACGATACATTGCAGCCATTGGCATCTGTCAGGCTGATGGGGCGAATGGAAATTTGGCCGGCAGCCACCCCAAGAGCATCGGGGCAAACGGCCAGCTGGGTATTGGGTTGGGAAACGGCGAGGGTTTCCGTAGTGCTGCCGTTCGGCGTGATGGCCTCATAGGAAAATACAAAGGGCGCCACGCCATTGAACGACAGGCCCACCGGGTAGCAATCGCCCGTGCAGATGCTGCCGCCGGGCCCTATCCCTGCCGCCACTTCGTAAAATACGGCCGGCACGCCGCTGGCAACGGAAAGGCAGCCATCCGATGGGTCGAAGCTGCTGCCGCCGTCGCCATTGCCGGCAACGGCGCTGATATAATAGATGACTCCCAGCTGGCCTCCCGCCGGCAGCCCGAATGTCGGCATTGAACTAACCGCCAGAACGTTGCCCAGCACGCCGCCGGGCGCGTCGTGGAGAACGAATAGAAGCACGTCATTGCCATCCAGCAGGGCGTTATTATTAAAGTCTGCGGTGAAAGTCTCATCGCTGCACACTTCAACGGGGCCGCCGGCCTGATTCATCGATCCAGCGAAGGTCACGCAGTCGCAGTTGAAACTGCCGGTTACTGTCACCGGCCCACAGCCGTTGCCGTCGTCCACCAGAAAACTGTAGGAGCTGCCGCTTGGTATCGGCGGTGAGGCGAAAGCAGGGCCGCTCGGCTGGCCATTCACCACATAGCTGCCCGGGTCTCCGCCGATGATATTGAAGCTCACGGTGTAGTCCACATTATTGGAGAAGCAGGCTACATCCAGAGCGGCGGTGGCCGGTGGCTGGTTGACGGAAACGATCGTCGTTGCCGGCAGGCCACAGTTGCTGTTCGGGGTAAAGGTGAGGGCCACCGGCCCGCTCTGCCCCTGCGGGTTGAAAATAGTACCCGCCACGCTGGGGCCGCTCCAGGCGCCGGTTGGAAAGGCGGGGTCCTGCAAAGCCGTCAGGTTGACACCGCCGTCGCTTGTGCAAACACGGGCCGTGCCGAGGCTGGGCGCCGCCTCCGGCAGAATGGTAATGGTGGTGGCTCCGGGTCCGGTGCAGGGGGCGAAAGGCGCGAAGGACAGGGTGACGGTTCCCGTCAGGCCGGCGGGGGAGAAGGAGGCGCCAGATACGCCGGGGCCGCTCCATGTACCGGTTGGGAAAGCGGGGTCCTGCAGGGCCGTCAGTGCGAAGCTGGCCTCGCTTTCGCAGACAGTGGCGTTGGCCAGCTGAGGGGTTGCCGACGGAGCCACCGACAGGGTGGTAAACACAGGAACAGCGCAATTTTCATCAGACAAAAAAGTCAGTGTAACGGCGCCGGACAGGCCCGAGGGGTTGAAAAAATTGCCCGTCACGCCCGGCCCGCTCCAGGCGCCATTGGGGAAAACGGCGTCGGCAAGGTTATCCAGATGGTAGGGCGGATCGCTGCTGCAAAGTACATCCGTGCCGAGTACCGGCGCCACAGACGGGGTGACGTTGATGGTGGTAGATGCCGGAATGGCGCAAGGCTGCACCGGCGTGTAGGATAAAACGACTGGCCCGCTCAGCCCGGTGGCGTTGAACGAACTGCCCGCTACCCCGGGCCCGCTCCAGGCGCCGCCCGGAAAGGCAGGGTCCTGCAGGCTGGTGAGGTTAAAACTGGTTTCGCTTGCGCAAATATCGGCTGTGCCGAGAGTGGGCGCCGCCTGTGGCAGCACCGTAAGGGTAGTGGTTCCCGGCTGGGAGCAGGAGACAGAAGGATCGAAAGTCAGGGTGACGGTTCCCGTCAGGCCGGCGGGGGAGAAGGAGGCGCCAGACACGCCGGGGCCGCTCCACGTACCTGTGGGGAAAGCGGGGTCCTGCAGGGCCGTCAGGGCGAAGCTGGGTTCATCCTCGCAAACGCTGGCGGTAGTAAGCTGAGGCGTTGATGGAGGCGTAACGGTTACAGGGATCGGCAATTGGTTGGTGCACCCTGCCCCGTCATCTACGAAGGCATAATAAATCGTACTGGCCGCCGGTGCGATCACCGGTGAGGGCAGCTGATTGGCCGGCGTGGGCGGTGTGGCCGTATGGAAGGTGATGAGCAACCCAGACGGGGTGGACACCACGGTGCTCAGGTCGAACGTTTCCCCGGCGCAGAGCGTGGGGGTGAGTGTCAGGATCAGGGTGGGCGTGCTGTTGGCCGGAACCGTTACGGTGACGGGGTTGGAGAAGGCCACGGAGCAAAAGCCGTTGTTCGGGACGGAAACGGAAGTCAGAATGAACTCCGTAGTTTCATTAATAACGAAAGGCGCCACGCTGCCGTCGAAAACGTTGACGCCGGTGTAGGTTTGATAGCCGCTGCCGGGGTTGCCGTATTGCATAGTTACCTCGTAGGGTACGCCGCCTTCGGGCATATTGAAGGTAATGGAAACCGTACCAGGCCCGCAGAAGGAGGAGGGGTTGGGGGTAATGGTGGCGTTGCCGATATTGGGTGTTGGCGCCAGGTTCAGCGGGATCGCCGTTGGCGGCGAGGTGCAGATCCCATTATCGACCACGGCGTATACCGGCCCTTCGGCCGACTGGTAGTTGCCGGGGTTGGCGATGGGGTTGTTCGCCGCCGGGTCCGTAAACCAGTTGACGGTGAATCCCGTAGAGAGGTTGACAAAATTTTCGATGGAAGTCAGGTCGAACGTTCCGGTACCACTGCCATCGTCGCAGCCGTTGAGCGGGTAGGGGATAGCGATTGGGGCGGGCAATACCGTTAGCGTTACGGGAGCAGATAGAGACGCACAAGAGCCGCCGTTCACCGTAGCATAAACGGTGCCTCCGGTGCTGAGGTAGTTACCCGGGTTGTTTATCGGTACCGTAGCGCCCGCATTAGCCCACCACAACACTGGGTCACCCGAACCGCCATTGACGGTATTGTTCACTGAGGTGAGGTCGAAGGTTGCCTGTCCCCCGCCGGCAGCGCATCCGGTCAGCGAGGCCGGGTTGGGTGCCTGTCCAGGCGTAACAGTGAGGGTAACCGGCACCGGGTTGGAATTGCAGCCGACTCCCTGCACTACGGCGTACACCATACCAGAACCACTCAGATAGGCGGCGGGATTAGAGATAGAGTTGGTGGCCTGTATATCCGTATACCAAAGCACTGGGTTGCCGGTATTGCCATTTACGGTTTGGTTGACGGAAGCGAGGTTGAACGTAGCCTGCCCACCGCCACTGTCACATGCTTCGATCGCGGCGGGATTGGCCACCGGCGATGTCCCGTTTCCCGAAAAAGTGATGGACCAGCTATTCAGCGTACCCGCATCCGCAGCGACGTAGTCGTTGAGGAATAACTGCCAATTGCCATCCGCATTTTCGCCGTCAAACGTATTCGTAAAGGTAAAAGTGCCCTCGGGGTTGGCATTGGAGCAGAAGCAGTTGGTGTCCTGCTGGCGCCCCTCCGGCCAGAAGCCACCGTTAAACGGCGGGGCGCCGGCCGTGATGAAGGCGAAGGCGGCATCCGAGAAAGTAGTCACCTGGTAATTATCGCCCGAGCCCCCGTTGCCGGAGCTGAGCTCGAGCACCGTCCCGGAAGGGCTGATGAGGAAAAGGGCAATGTCTCCCACCCAGGTATGCTCCAGGTCGATGGTTACATTATCGATTTGCAGACAGGCGCCCAGGGCGCCCACCCCGCTGACCACCGCAACGGAAGTCGTGTTGCCAACGGTTT
This sequence comes from Lewinellaceae bacterium, assembly GCA_020636095.1. Classification (GTDB taxonomy): domain Bacteria; phylum Bacteroidota; class Bacteroidia; order Chitinophagales; family Saprospiraceae; genus JACJXW01. The sequence goes on along the minus strand of JACJYN010000003.1, from coordinate 541,399 downwards.
GTGCCGGGGCCCCCGGAGGAAAGGGGAGGCCACCCTGGCCAACAAACGTTTGAGCGAAGGTTTTGGAAAAACCGGAAAACAGCAGAAGAACAGCCAGGCAGAGCGGGTAGAAGGCATTCATAGTGCAGGGCTTTGGTTAGCAACCTAACAGAAGTACGGTTTTTTGGTTTGTCGCTTATTTGGCATAAGGGCTATGTCGGATAGAGGCATACACCGCATTTTCACGCATCCAGGATAAACCAAATCCCGTAACAAACCCTTAACCCTGGTTAAACTTGCTTTAAAGCCCTTGTTTTTTGTGGGTAGCCCCTGTTAAGAACCGTCTTAAGTATAGAACAGGAAGAGAGGATCAGCTTAATGCCTTCTTTTCCAATAGAGTTTATGTGAGCGAGTTTTGTATAGGTCATGCATGAAGATTTTTTGTCAGGCCAAGGAACGCCCGGAGCCTGGTAGCAGCGCTACCAAGGCGAGGACGCGACGCAGGGCTGGCGGAAAAGATCATTCAGGGCCATACAAAATTTACTCACATAAACTCCAATAATCTATAAAAACCACGGTTATGAAAAAATTGATTTTTTGCTGGTTGCTATCGGTTGTATTCCTTTCCACAGCCCATGCTCAATACGGAACGGGGCGCACCGGGTATGAAGGTGATTACTTCAGCCTGGAAGGAGCGCTTGACCTGTTCAAACAATCTCACACTTTAAGAGATTTTGAAAGGAAGCTCAACACGGAAGAAAACTGGGTCAACAACCTGGACCTGGATTATGACGGCAGGATCGATTACATCCGGGTGGAGCACCGGCGGCAGGGGAATTTTCACGCCATTGTCCTGCAGGCGCTGGTGGACAGATATGATGTACAGGACGTAGCCGTTATTGAAATTGAAATAATCGGCAGAGGGAAGCCGTCCTTCAGATCGTTGGAGATGAAGGCCTCTACGGGGAAGAAGTCATCGTAGAACCGGCCGAAGGATATTCCGATAGCAGAGGAGGGCGCCACCTGGATTACGGCGACTATGTCAACGTGTACTACTGGGAACCGGTCCAGTATATTTTGGGCCGGCAATACGTCGTTTACACTTCTCCTTATCGCTGGCAGTACTATCCGGCCTGGTGGAGGCCCTGGGTTCAATGTAGCTGGAGCGTCTTCCGCCCCCGCATCGTCATTTACCACCGGCATTATCATGTCGTGCACGTGCACCGGGTGGTTCGGGTTCATAACTTCTACCGGCCCTACCGGTCCTATAGCCATGTCGTAGTGCAACGTACCAATACGGTTCGGGCCAGCCACGGGAAACCTCCTGTTCATAACCCGGCGCCCGCGGTACGGCAGGACAGGGGCTCCAGCGGCTACCGGAGTAGAAAGGATGTTGTGGAACAGCCTGGAACGGCCACCCGCTCCAATACACTGGAACGAAGCCCGTCTGTAAGCAGAAAGGACACTCCTTCTTCTGGCCAAAAGGCGACAAGGAGCACGCCTCCACAGGTAAAGCAGCCATCTCGCAGCACGACAACCCGTTCGACTACGCCCGTTCAAAAACCTTCGGTAAACAGCAGAAAGGCCACTCCTTCTTCCAGGACAGAAGCGGACAGGAGCCCAGCCCCGCAGGTAAAACAGCCATCTCGCAGTACGACAACCCGTTCGACTACGCCCGTTCAAAAGCCTTCGGTAAACAGCAGAAAGGCCACTCCTCCTTCCAGGACGGAAGCGGCCAGAAGCCCAGCCCCGCAGGTAAAGCAGCCATCCCGCAACACGACAACCCGTTCGACTACGCCCGTTCAAAAACCTTCGGTAAACAGCAGAAAATCTGCGCCTGCTTCAACGCCCAAAGCGGGCGGGAGCACGGCCCCGAAAAGCAGTAGCCAGGGGAAGAGCCGGACGAAGGGGAACTGAGCCGGGCCTGCAAACGTGTGCCTCGTGAGCTGACAACTCCAACGTTGTCAGCTCACTTAAAAGGTATGATCCGAGGCATAGGGCTCTCTTTGGCTGCCGGAGCTGTGCACGAAGGCATGCCGCCCTATCAAGTCTTGTGCTGTCCAATGTTAGACGGGTAGCCCAAAATCAAGCTCTTGCTCATCAGTCACCCCCTAAAACCCAAAACTTCCCTACCTTACCATCAACAAAATCCACCCCCCTATGCTTCGAATGGTACTGCTGCTTGTTTTCCTGCCTCAAATTTTATTCACCCAACCCCAAACCCTGAAAGCGGGCGGCCTGCAACAGCCCGTCGAGATCATCGTCGACCACTGGGGCATCCCGCATATCTACGCCCAAACTGAGGCCGGCCTGTTCTATGCCCAGGGCTATTATGCGGCTCGCGACCGCCTGTTCCAGTTTGAGGTCTGGCGGCGCCAGGCTACCGGTACGGCCGCCGAACTACTCGGGCCCCGCGAACTAAAAAGAGATATCGGCGCCCGGCTTTTTAAATTCCGGGGGGATATCGAAGCAGAAATGGCCCACTACCACCCCCGGGGACAGCTGATCATCACTTCCTACGTGCGGGGCGTGAATGCCTACATAGAAGAGGCCCGGAAAGATCCGGAGTCCCTCCCAATCGAATTCAAGCTATTGAACATAGTGCCGGAGCCCTGGACCCCCGAGGTGGTGGTCTCCCGCCATCAGGGGCTATTGGGGAATATTGGTGATGAGATAGACATCGGACGGGCTGTAGCGCTTTTGGGCGCGGAGCAGGTAAAGGCATTGAGCTGGTTTCATCCCAACGACCCCATTCTGGAACTGGACCCGGCGATCGATTCGGCCCTTTTGTTTGAGCCTATTCTGGAATTGTATGAAGCCTACCGCCGTCCGGTAAGGTTCGAGCCGGAGGATTTCGTCGCCTCAGCCGGCAACCCGGGCCAGAATGATTTTCAGAATTGGGCGGCTAATCAGGACCGGGAAGACAAATGGACGGCCGGCTCCAACAACTGGGCAATCAAAGGAGACTTAAGCCAAAGCGGTTATCCCATGCTGGCCAATGATCCGCACCGGACTCAAGCTGCGCCTTCCCTGCGCTACATGGCTCACCTGGTGGGGCCGGGCTGGAACGTTATCGGCGGTGGCGAACCGGAAATTCCCGGCATCTCCATCGGCCACAACGAATACGGCGCCTGGGGGTTAACGGTTTTCCGTACAGATGCGGAAGACCTGTATGTCTACCTGACTAATCCGGATCATCCCGATCAATATTGGTATAAAGGCGCCTGGGAGACGATGCGGGTTATCCGGGACACCATCCTGGTGAAAGGGCAGGAGCCGGTGATCGTTGATTATAAATATACCCGGCACGGCCCGGTATTGTACGAAAATCCGGAAAAACAGCAGGCTTGTGCCATGCGTTGTGGCTGGTTGGAAATCGGGGGCTCGCCATATCTGGCGAGTTTACGCATGGGCCAGGCCCGCAATTTTGAAGCATTCCGGGAAGCCTGTTCTTATAGTCACATCCCCGGCGAAAATATGGTTTGGGCGGACAAAGCGGGAAATATTGGCTGGCAGGCGGTTGGCATAGCTCCCATCCGGCGCAACTTCAGCGGCATGGTGCCGGTACCCGGTGATGGCCGCTATGAATGGGACGGATACCTGCCCATTCAGGCCAAACCCAATGTCTACAATCCGAAATCCGGGGTGATCATTACGGCTAACGAAAATGTTACCCCTGCGGGTTATGATTATCCGGAAGCGCTGGGCTATAGCTGGTCGGACCCGTACCGGGGCAATCGGGTGCGTGAAGTGCTGTTATCGGGCCGCAGGCACAGCTTGGCTGATATGGCTCGCCTGCAAACGGATTACTTGTCTATCCCGGCTCGTCAGTTGCTCCCTCTGCTGATGAAGGTGGACTTAAAGGACGCTGAATTGATAGCGGCGGTATCTTACTTTAAAGACTGGGATTACCAACTGGCGCCCAACTCCATTGCCGCTGGCATCTACAACGAATGGGAGCGGCAGCTGAAAAAAGCTGTTTCCGATAAAATGGTTCCCCAACAGGCTCGGGCATACCTCAATCCACAGCTTAAACAGGTGATCGACTGGCTTTATGCACCGGACGGCCGCTGGGGAGAGCAGCCGCTTCAAGCCCGGGATGCGATCCTGGTTTCCAGTTTGCAAAAAGCCTTGAGGGAATTGGAGTTGCGGCTAGGCAGCGATCTGTCAAAATGGGAATACGGGCAGCCCAACTATAAACACATTACGTTGCGGCATCCCTTCGGTAGGGCCGTAAAAGAGGATATCCGCGCCAAACTGGAAGTAGGGCCGGCTCCCCGGGGCGGCAACGCTTATACCGTCAATAGTACCGGCGGCAACGACAACCAGTCCAGCGGCGCCTCTTTCCGGATACTCATCGATACTGGCGACTGGGACCACTGCCTGGGCACCAACAATCCTGGACAGGCGGGTGATCCGGACGATCCGAATTATCGCAATCTGTTTAAAATCTGGGCGAAGGATCAGTTCTTCCCGGTGTTCTATTCACGGGAGAAAGTGGAGTCGGTGAAAGCGGAGCTGTTGATCTTAGAATAATGAATTTAGTGCTGTTCCACTTCAGCTTGGAAAACCAGAGGGGTGGAAACGATTGCTCTATCTATACCTTAAATTTCTTGCCACTATCGGAGGCGTTGCTCGTGGTTCGATCATCCTGGGGCTGTGCAAAAAGGGATAGGATACTGATTCTTTAGGATAAATTAGGATTTTCCAGGATCGTAGGCCGCTGAATAAATGATCTTAATGAATCCTAACAAATCTTAATAAATCAGTGTACTATCCTCCGAGGGGCTTTGCACAACCCCATAGCGGAAGCTGCTGCCGTTCTCCATTTCTGTGAAGAGCGTTCGCCAGTCGGTAGGGTCGGGCTGGATAAATTGCCCGTCGCCCCAGTGTAGTTTCCAGTTGGAATCGTTGAGGATGCCGCGAGCATCGCGGCTAAAGCTGGCCACTCCGTAAGTGCCGTTGTCCTGTAGGCCACCGTACACATAATAGGGGTCGCGCCAGTCGGCTCCGATGCGGTAGAACTGGCCGATGGGCAGGTTGTCGAAGAGCATAAAATGCTGCCCGTGGCCATGGGTGAGCGAAGCACCCTTATCGGCGCCCAGGTAATAGCGGCCCGGCTCATGGGGGTCGAGCCACATAGCGTGAAAATCACCGTGTACCTCCTCGTCTTCGCTGCCGTTGGCGAGCGTTTTTCCGCCATCAGCCGACACCATGAAACGGGTAGTCAGCACGTATACCCGCTGATCGTCGTTTGGGTTGATGCGCACCTGGCTGTAGTAGAACGGCCGGTTGTTGTAGGTATTGACGTAAGCCCAGGTATTGCCGCTATCCTCCGAGCGGTACAGGCCCGAGCCTGGCTTGGCCAGCGTATCCGATTTTTCCGCTTCCACCAGAGCCATGAGGATGCGGGGGTCCATCACCAGGTCGGTACAGCCCGTTTTGCTATCGTTGGGCAGGCCGACGGCAAGCTTCTTCCAGCTTTTGCCGCCATCGGTGGTTTTGAACAGCCCCCGCTCGCCCGAGTAGCCCCAAAGGTGGCCGGCCGCCGCTACATAGACGATGTTGGAGTCCTTGGGATGTGTCAGCACCCGGGCGATCTGATGCGTGTTCGACAGGCCGAGGTGGCGGAAGTGCTTGCCTCCGTCTGACGATTTGTAGACGCCATTGCCCCAGGAGACGCTGTTCCGGTTGTTGGGTTCCCCTGTGCCGGCCCAGATGATGTCCGGGTTGGGCTAAAAAAGGGCCATATCTCCAATACAGGCTGTTTCATAACGGTCGAAGATGGGCGTCCAGGCCGTGCCGGCATTGTCGGACCGCCAGACACCGCCGGAGGCGGTAGCCAGGAAGACCCGGCGAAAAGCTCCTTCCACCGCTTCGATATCTACAATGCGGCCTCCCTGGTTGGCCGGCCCGATATTGCGCCAGCGAAAGCCTTCGAGTAAGGCTTCATCGGATACCTGAGCGGATAAAGGGCCGCACAGGAAGGGTAGGGAAAGTAGTAGTAGGAACAGTAGCCGCTTCATGGTATTGGTTGGTTTTTCTACAATCTGCCTCAAACCCTAAATTTAGTAGGAAGAACTGATTCTGTAAGAGCTTGTCGGGAATTTATTTTTCAGTGGTGACTATTCAGCAATTGGCGATTAGCAATTGACGATTAGCACCCGATGCCCATGAAAATGGGATATAAGCTTAAGCTACCGGTTTTTTGCTTAACAAACTAACCTTAAGGGCATGCAATTTGCTAATGGCTAACCGCCAAAAGCTAACTGCTGAATAGTTATTTCCCGTGATGAAATCCCAACAAGCCTGGATTTATGCTTTTAGGGGGCAGTGGGCAGCTAATTGCTGAATAAATGGTCGAACATATTGGTTTATGTTTAATCTGGGGCTTAAGCCCGAGCGCAATGGGAAATTGCGCCCCGACAACGCTACCTCGGGCGCCAATTTATTTCATCAGTCGCTACCCTCGTGTCCTATTGGCGTCAGAGTTATTTGAAACGTAGATTAAATGTGTCCGACTTAGTACTTAATTTAAAATATCATATTGCTCGTTATGGCCTGTAGCCATACGCAGTCTATAGCACCGGGCTCCTGCCCGGCATGTATCATGCCTGTATTTGTCGTAAGATTACACCGGGCAGTGAACCTCCCAACCTGATGGGCCTGCCCCCCCCTCCGGATGACCAATATCATTGCCCTTTCCCTTCCCGTGACCTACCTTGTTTTTCCGAAATCCTGCCTCACCAGCCGAAAATTTACCAGCCCCATTTTTTCTAACCAATCCCAAATAACATGCAAAACGTATTTCGTGTCCTCACCCTGCTGGCCCTGCTACTGCTGGCCACCACCTGCCAGAAGGAAGCGGCGGAGCCGGTGGTTCTGCCTGCTGAAGGCGCCGAACAAGTGGCCTTCCGCGATTTTACTGCAGATCAACTGTACGAGATTTTGGACGCCATGGAACTCAACATCAATGCCTGGATAGATGCCGGCGAGCTGAACGCAGCCATTGGCGGCAGCCTGCTCAGCAAACTGGCCTACATCCGGAGCATGGTGGATGCGGGCCAGCTGGACCGCGCAGAACGTACGCTGGACCGCAGCTTTATGCACTACGTCGACCGGCTGCACGATGAAGGCAACCTTACCGACAGCCAGCACCAGAGCCTGGACGACATGGCGCACGGCATCTTACCGGATGAGGATGAAGGCTCCGTGTCAGACCCCAACGGCAAGGCCTATCCCTGGAAAAGGATGGCCGATGGCAAGAAGTGGATCACCGTGAACCTGGACTACTGGGACGGTGAAGACGGCGATGCAGGGCACTTTGGCCAAACTTGGCCCTACGATGGAACAACAAGCGAGCCCGACCCAGGCTACGGCATGTTGTACACCTATGATGCGGCCTTAACAGCCTGTGAAAAGGCCTTCGGCGCGGGCTGGAGAATGCCTGGCAAATCGGATTGGGATAACCTGATCCTTCAGTATGACCCGAACTGGAATATGGGAGATCTTTCTTTCTCAAGTTCTGCACCCTATGAAAACCTGATTCTGGGAGGGAGTAGTGGATTCAATGCGCTCCTTGGCGGTTTCCGGAGTATCAATGGAGGTTACTACAACCTTGGAGTGGACGCCATCTATTGGAGCGGGACGGAGAGGGACGCGCAATTCTCGTGGTACTACGACTTTTACAGCCGCAGCGGCGAGCTGAAACGCTACTACATTGGTAAATCGTTGGGGCTTAGTTGTCGTTGCCTTCAAGACTAGTGCTATTTGACAATTTGTCTTGGCTAAATGCTCAGTAAAATCCGATGGAAGGCACTTCAGAAGTGCCTTCCATCTGACATCAATTCTTCACCACCTTCCACCACCGGCTTCCTTCCCCATCCTGGACCCGCAGGATGTACAAACCTGCAGGCAGCCCCTCCACGTCGACCACCGCGCTGAGTACTCCCGCTCCGGCGGCCTGTTCCCGGACGATGCGGCCATCCAGGCCGGTGAGCAAAATGCGGCGAACTGAGGAGGTTTCGGTATCGAACCGGAGATGCAATTGGCCGTTGGCCGGGTTGGGATATATCTGCAGGCCCATGCCTGTACCGGGGGCGGATGAGGCCCTACCCACTGCCTCCGGAAGATTCGCCTCCTGGCAAGGGCCGCAGTAGCTGCCGTTTTCCAGGTGGGCGATCAAAGCGCTTTTGCTCACGCACTTGGTTTTGGCTTTACCCGGGTTGCCGGGGGTACCTGGCATATTTGCACCTTTTTCGGCCCGCAACTGGGGCAGCCGAAAACGGCGAGGCTGGCGCCGGCGCCCACCCCGGACAGGGAAACGGTATTGTATTCGGGATTGAAAACGGCGCCAGCGCTGGTCAGGAGTTTGCCGGAATGCGGCGTGCCCAGGGTGTAGGACACCTGCCCGTTGCTACGGATAGCCACTACGGGTACGTCCATTACGGCATCCCCGGTTTGCAGATTTGTGGGGAAGTTCAATTCTACTTCGCCCGGCATTACCACAGGCATTCCCGTTTCATCCCGGAAGCCAATGCGCCAGACATTATCGACGTAATAGGGTGAGATCAGTCCAGGGGTAAGTGTGAGGCTACGGGCAGAGACGGCAGTAGCCGCGGCGCCGAAGATACCCTCAACCGATCCGGGGCCGGGCAGGGCGAGGCTGGTGGATACTTCTCCGGCTACCCAGACGGCCGTGTACTCACTTTCATCTGTACAGGGTTGGGCCGATAGCCAAAGGGGGGCGGCCAGAATGAGCGTAGAAAGGAAGAACTTTTGTATCCCCTCAAAACGTAGTGGCATTCAGGCATAAGCCTGCCGGACCAGAGTAGCCAAATGAGGCATCAGGTACTTTTGCGTAATCCTATCGGCGATGTAGTCCATGGCGTTGACCCCGAGTTTGGCAGCCGTCTCTACGATAGACATAAAAGCATCTCTGACTTTGGTGCCTGTTTTGGACCAGGAGTGCAAAGAGATATCCGTTTACGGACGACTCGCCTTGCCCCCAGTTCCATTCCATTATTGTGCAGGGGCAAGGTAGGATTGTCCAAGACTGCCAGTAGCTTTTCTTTATTCCCAAGGGTTCGCCGAATGCACTCATTAAGCTGAAAATAATCCGTAGAAGGCTTAAAATGCTTTCAATTGCTGTTTTAATATTAATTTTTGCAGCTCTTGTTGAGGGGCTGGAAGTTCTTTGAAATCCAGGAGTTGATAATAAAATTGCCAGTATTTATTCTGGAATCTTTGATAGAACGGTGCAGCTCTATTTTGGGTGTTAATTTGTTGTAATGGCGCGCATCGTGTATCCAGCACAAAGCGTGTAGCCATAGGGCAATTTTTTAGGTACTCCGGCGCATCATCGCTAAGCAGAGATTTTACCACTGGAAAATCCACCTGTTCGTGATAGTACCCTAGGGCAAGGCTCTCCAAAATCCGAGGGTACATATTCTTTTTAGCCCGGATTTTGGGGGCATGCTTTTTGCAGGTAGGCGCTAAAGGCTGGAATATCCCACAGGCGCCCATCGCCAAAATGCTTTTCAAGAACCGCCTATCCTTTTCGGCGACTCCAAAATGGCTCAATAATTGCCGGCTAGTTGCATTCAAACACAAGGATAAACCTTCAGAGGGCTTACCCAGAAGGGCGCGCAGCACATCAAGGCGGCTTTTCGAATCCATGGTGTAGAATACAGTGAAAAATTCTGAGCCAATGACTTGAGTGGTTTTACCCTGGTATTTTTTCCTTGCTCTTTGTGTGCTGTCGGTACCAGTGTAGGGGCTCGCTTCTATGCCTGCCCGCAAAATTTCTCGTTGTTCCTCGCAGGCCCAGCTCTGGCCGCTCAGTAATATATTGGATATCGTGCCGGCGGACATCAATATGCCCTGGCTTTTGAGAAAAACATCCAGGCGCCCATGAGTCACGTCGCATACATGGTGCAGCATTTGCACCAGGCTCTGAAGGCCCGCCCCAAACTCTCCAATATATTCCTCTGGAAGCCGGCCTCGATACAGCTTGCCCTGGCTGGGCGAATAGTAACGCTCTATTTTATAAAGGGTATTTCGGCGTATTAAGCACAACTCTTGTTGTATCACATCGTCATAGCCTTTGAACTGGGCATCGGCTGGTAAAACCGATTCATCCACCCGGCAATATTCCGTCCGGTCAATATCAATATTAGGTTTCTTTTTTCCTTTTCTGCGGTTCTTCTTGCGCCGCTGTTTTTCAGAAGAAATATCTTTAGCCGCCGGCTCTTCTGACTTGGGAAACTTCGGTAAGTACCTGTTCCCCTTTAACCGGTTAATTTCATCTTTCAATTCCTGGTTCTCCTGGCGAAGCTGCTCAATCTGCTCCGATTGTTGTTCCACGATGTTGAGTAACAACTTCACGATGTCCCGAAAGGAGTCTATATCCTTGATGGACGATGGGTCGATATGGCGGATCGGGTCAAGCATCTTTTAACAACTCTAGTATACGGCTTTTTTCAATATCTTGGCTATCCGCCGCCACTACGTTTTGAGCGGATACGAACTTTTTCATAATGCCGGGATTTTGGGTTGACGAATAATGTCGATCCGGGAGGAGCAAATAAAAGGGTGATTTTTTCGGTAGAGAGGTAAGTAGCCGGGATATTAATCAGTATAATGTGCAACAAAGCTGTTCACAAAACAATGAGGTTTATCATCTGGCAGAGGGAATAATTGACAAAAACTGACTGGAAGGGCAAATTTTCCAACACAACTAGTGCCTGCATTAAATAAGGGGAGAATAGCGCGAGGTTATTTTCCCGCCAGACAAGGCGCGAGGAAGAAACATAGCGGGGCTACGTGACTGAGGAGCAACGCAGTATGGTGGGGAAAGAGCCCGCGATATTCCCCCGCTATTTAGTGCGCGAGGCACTAGTACCTTCTCCCGGAAACCTTGTGGTAGAAAGCCAGCAGACAACAGAAAGTTGTCAGCTGACAGCGGAGCGCGCCTTTCTGGAAGCCAAAGCTGGGAAGTCAATTGATTGTTGTAAACGAACATACCCTTACGCAAAACGATAAAAAACGAATTACTTTCATGAGTGACAAACACTTCGAAAACAAAGCATTCAAAGAAAAAGACTACACCCTCAAAAGCCTCCCCAGGGGCGCCTATGAAGATTGCTCTTTTATCAGCTGCAACTTTGCCAATTCAGATTTGTCAGAAATGAATTTTGTGGACTGCCAGTTCCTGAATTGTGATCTGAGCATGGCCGAACTCGCCAACACCACATGGAGGAGCGCACAGTTCAAAGATTGCAAAATGCTGGGTTTGCATTTTGAGCACTGCAATGAGTTGTTGTTCTCGGTAGCCTTCGAGAGTTGCCGGCTGGACTTGTCCTCTTTTTACCAGCGGCCAATGAAACATACCCTGTTTAAAAACTGTAGCCTCCAGGAAGTAGATTTCGCCGAAGCGGACCTGGCTGGCTCTACTTTTGAAAATTGCAACTTAAGCGGAGCTATTTTCGAGCGATCCGTTCTGGAAAAAGCAGACTTTCGAACCGCCTGGAATTTTATCATCGACCCTGAACTGAACCGGGTGCGCAAAGCGAAGTTCGCCTCAGCTGGCCTGGCCGGCCTACTAAGCAAGTACGATATTGAAGTGGAATGAAGGGCAGGCATTTCCCAGCCGCTGAGTAAGCTGTTAAATAAGTAGCTTATGCTTCTGGCCGCGTCTTGTTTTTAAAATATTTTGTTTTATATTTTTTAATAAAAAACAAATTAGGTTATATTTGTCAGGAGTAAAAACCCTGCTCCGATGAATATGAGAATACTGAGTTACGAATACCTTCAGTGGCAAATCCGGCAGTTGAGTTCATTGGTAGAAGAGCTGGACCCGCACAACTTCCACCGGTTGCTCAAAGCCATGAATGAGGTGGAGGAACTTACCGAGGACTTACTGGAGGTACTGGCGTTCAGTGGCAACAAGCATACCGCCTCCTATGAAGCCGCTTTCGAAGCCGGGGAAAAGAGAACGGCCCTGGCCGCACTATTAGAATATCCTTCCGATTATGAGGAGCTGGAACTTGGAGTGATCCATCTCCAAAAGGCTATTTGTAAGTTGGCCAGGGTGCTCCAGGCTAAATTAGCGGTCGCCTTTCCTTTTTCGCTGAACTGAAGTTCACCTTATTGGCCGGTAGAAAACAAGCCATAACTTCTACCAATTCAGGTATTATGGTATTCCGGCATTCTGGTTTTGTGGCCAGGCAGTTGCCGGGCCTCTGTGAGCCTCCGGCCGCAATACCGGGACACCATACAACCGAAACACCTAAATAGTTACCATTACTTAATCTTAAGTTTACAATGATTTAAAGAATAAGCCTTAGCTTTCGTATTCATTATATATAATGGCAATCCGTTATGCCGGAATACTATTTAATCATTGTAATCCTCCTTTTTACGCTGGCGATCTCTGACCTGATTGTAGGGGTAAGCAACGATGCAGTCAACTTTCTCAACTCGGCTATAGGCTCCAAGGTGGCATCCCGCCATGCAATTATGATCGTAGCCAGCCTGGGCATTTTTGTCGGCGCTACTTTCTCCAATGGCATGATGGAAGTGGCGCGCAAGGGTATTTTCAATCCCGAATTCTTCGTCTTTGCAGAGGTCATGGTCATCTTCCTGGCGGTCATGCTAACCGATATCATCCTGCTGGACCTGTTCAACACCTTCGGCATGCCTACCTCCACTACGATTTCTATCGTATTTGAGTTGCTGGGGGCGTCCGTTGCCGTTTCTCTGCTGAAGATAGCCGCCGCCGGGGATAGCTTTTCCGCTTTAGGGCAGTATATCAATTCATCGAGCGCCCTGGCCATCATTTCGGGTATTTTCATTTCGGTAGGCATTGCCTTTGTGGTGGGCACCTTTTTGCAATACCTGAGCCGCCTGCTGTTTACGTTTCAGTACGAACGCCGGATGGACTGGGTTGGCAGCCTCTGGGCGGGCCTGGCGTTGACTTTTCTGACCTATTTTCTGCTCATCAAAGGTATAAAAGGCGCCTCTTTTGTGCCGGATGCCTTTGTGAGTTGGGTGAAGGACAATACGATGCTGCTAATCGTCATTTCTCTGGTTTTTTGGTCAATAGCCATGCAGGTTATCCTGATGATCTTTAAGGTCAACATCCTGCGCATCGTAGTGCTCTTCGGGACCTTTTCCCTGGCCATGGCCTTTGCCGGCAATGACCTGGTCAACTTCATCGGCGTGCCCATTGCCGGGTTTGAATCTTTCAACGCCTGGTCGGCTTCCGGCGCCGGTGCGGAGGACTTTGGCATGGCAGTGCTCGGACATCCGGTGCGCACCAACACCCTCCTCCTGTTGCTCGCTGGTATTGTAATGATACTCACCCTTTGGTTTTCCAAAAAAGCTCAATCTGTAACCGAGACGGAAGTCAACCTGGGCCGGCAGGAGGAAGGATCGGAGCGCTTCCTTCCCAACGCCCTTTCCCGGGGCATTGTGCGGTACACCCGGCAGATCAGTATGGGTGTGCAAAAACTGGTTCCTGAATCCTGGCTGGAGAAAGCCGAAGATAGTTTTAAGCCCGTTGAAGAGGTGGTAAAAAAGGAGGGGGAGCACGATCCTGCTGCCTTTGACCTCGTCCGGGCATCGGTCAACCTGACAGTGGCCAGTATGCTCATCGCTTTTGCCACTTCCCTTAAGCTGCCATTGTCTACTACGTATGTTTCCTTTATGGTGGCCATGGGCACCTCTCTGGCCGACCGGGCCTGGGGGCGCGATAGTGCCGTTTACCGGGTTGCCGGCGTGCTCAATGTCATCGCCGGCTGGTTCCTGACCGCTTTCATCGCCTTTAGTGTTTCCGCCCTATTTGCCTTGGCTATCTATTCTTTTGGCGGTTGGGCCATCGGTATATTGGTTATATTGGCTGTTTTTTTAATATCCCGGACTTTCCTCTTCCACAAGCGGCGGGAAAAGGAAAAAGCCGAGGAGGAATCTTTCGAACGCCAGGCAGAAATGATTCCCGCCTTCCAGGTACTGAAAGAAACCTCCTCCGGTATCAAACAGACCCTATCCGGTATCCGAACAGCACTGCACGATTCCCTTTTTGGATTACTCCAGGAAGATCAATTGCTCCTGGAAAGAGCGGAACAGGCCATTCATCAACTGGAAAAGGGAAACAAAAGCCTGAAAAAAAAGCTTTTCAGCGCTATCCGCCGCATCGAGGAAAAGAATGCAGAGGCCAGCCGGGCTTATCTGCTGGTCTATGACCTCGAACAGGATATCCTGCAATCTATCAAGCTGATTTTCCACTCCTGCTTTGAGCATGTGGAAAATGTACATAAACCACTGGATAATGAACAGGGCGAACTCCTCTACAAAATGCAGGAAGAGGTGAGCAGCTATCTTCAAGACATCGAAGAAGTACTGGGCAATGGAGCCTACCACGCCATCGATACTGTACTGGAAGAGAAACGCAACCTGTTCCTGGAATTGGAGGGCCTGATCAACCATCAGGTGGAAGGGGTGAAAAAGCGAAAATACGGCCGGCGCAACAGCATGCTTTACTTCAGCCTGCTGCTCGAGCTGAAGGACCTGATCGCCGTAGCAGCGCGCTTTGTAAAGTTGTATTCCCGGGTGCAGCAGTCGGTAGTAGAGGGTGAAATGTCTTTGATGGCGGGGAAGTAAGTAAGGAACAACGAGTTAACCTTAGTACACTGTAAATTAAGTTCTTTCGTGTTTTGGGATGGGCATTTTGGCGGAAGGCAAGGCGCGAGGAGTGAGGGTAGCCGTAGCTACCTGATCGATCGAGCAACGCAGTATTCCGTCAAAAGGCACTGCCAAAACCGGACGCTACTTAGTTTACAGTGTACTTAGGGGCCGGAGGAAAATAAGTTCCTCATTTCAGGCGAGCTATTTTTTTGCCAGGCAACCTGCCTGCCAGGAGGCCGAGCAGGCAGGGGCGCGAGGAGGGAAGATAGCCGGAGCTACCTGACCGACGAGCAACGCAGCATGGCGGAAAAAGAGCCGTATCAAATGGGGAAGTTATTCTTCTCCGGGCCCTTACTACCGCTTAATGTTCGACTTTAAAGAAGACAGGATTTGACTGGCGTTAATCGCCGGCGCCTGGGTGTACTGCTGCAAGGCCGCTTCATCGATGAACCCCAGCCCGGCTTTTGGTAAGTTCTCCTGGGTATCCAGCCGCCCATCCAACCCCATCGTAATAGACGGAGCAGTGATGTCTTTCTCCAGCAGAAAAGCACCCATGGCGCCCTCGTAAGCCGTCAGGTCTCCGGCCATGCCACCCAGTAAAATACCGGCGGCGGTGAGCAGGCTGGTTTCCCCAAAATGAGCCCCTAGCTGACAGGGGATGCCATGCTCATGCGCTAGTTGGTAAACTTTCAGGCTGCTGAAGATGCCGCCCAGCTTGGATAGCTTGAGGTTGAAATGGTTGACACAGCCATTTTCGATCAATCGTTTTGCCTGCTCCAGGCTGAGCAGCGATTCGTCCGCCATAATACGGACATCCTTGCCAAAGCGCTGGGATAAAACCGCCAGGCCTTCTCTCTGCCCGGCCGGCAGAGGCTGTTCAAAAGAGGTAATGCCCTGCTCGATCAGCCGGGGAATGATCTTCTCGGCCTGCTGCAAGGCCCACCCGCCATTGACATCCACCCGGATGGGCAATTCTTGGCCGAAAAAGCTTCTGATAAGATGAATCTTGTTGACCGTTTCCTCCAGTTTGGCATCTACTTTCAGCTTGACGGACGGTGGTGAAAAATGCCGAATCTTGGGCAGGAGTTGTTCCAGCGAGGCCGGCCTGAGCAGGGGAAGTATGAGGCTGTAGGATATTACCTCCGGAGGCTTGGAACCCAGTATATCAGCGAGCGGCTTTTCCTGTGTTTTGCTCCAGGCATCGAGAAACGCCAGCTCCAGGGCGCAACGCACGGAGGGCCCTATACCCTTTTTTTCCCATTGCATCAGCCTGTCCTCAACCTCCTCGATAGAATGGATAGAGGCGCCTTTGATCTCGGGTGAAACAAGCTGTAGCCCTTTCTGCACGGCCGCTATATCCTCTCCGGTAACATAGGTGCGCGGGCAGGACTCGCCGTAGCCGATGATGCCTTCTGCTGTGTGTACTTCCAAAATAGCCGAATGGGAGTGGAGCGCGCCGGCATTATTGGATTGGGAAAACTGGAACCGGAGGGGAATCTTTACTTCCCGCAGGTTGAGTTGTGTGATCTTCATTGTGCCTGTATTTCTTATGCTAAAGGTGGCCAGATTCGTTATTGGACAAATCTGGCCACCTTCCGGCATGGAATTTACCAGGCAGGAAGATACGAAAAACCGGCCACTGCCTGGCACTTATTTATAATGGTATAAGGGCTCTAATTCAAAACAGCGCCCTGGCTATATTCATAGCAGGGCGCTGTTCGAGATTCCGGCAGCCTTTTGCGCTCTTATTCCAGCACAAAAATATTCTTCTCCCTACAGATCTCTTTCAGCTTCCTGGGCCATACCGTAACGCTGACTTCACCGATGTGGGCTTTTTGGAGCAGCAGCATGATCACCCTTGACTGTCCGATGCCGCCGCCAATACTGAGGGGCAGTTCATCGTTGATGATGGCCTGGTGATAGGGCAACTCCAGGAAGTCCAGCTGGCCAGTGATCTCCAGTTGCCGGCGCAGCGTCTCGGCATTCACGCGGATACCCATGGAGGACAGCTCGTGGCGGCGGCGAGTCACGGGGTTCCAGACCAGGATATCGCCGTTCAGGCCGTGCATGGGTCGGCCGTCTTTCGAGGTGGTGGGCGTTACCCAGTCGTCGTAGTCGGGCGCGCGCATCTCGTGGGGGTAGCCGTCGGCCAGCGTCCAGCCAATGCCGTAGAGGAATACGGCGGGGTACTCCTGCAGGATGCGCGTCTCGCGCTCCTTGCGGGGCAGGTCGGGGTAGCGGGCCAGCAGGTCTTCGGCGTGGATGAAGGTGATCTCGTCGGGCAGGTTGGGGTAGCGGCTGTTCTTCAGTTGAGGAAATTCCTGTTGAATGAAGGTTTCAGCCCCCTTGAGTACCTTCCAGATTTTTTTGACGATCCCGGTGAGGAATTCCAGGTTCCGCTCTTCGGCGGTGATCACCCGTTCCCAGTCCCACTGATCGACGTAGGCGCTGTGGTCGTGGTCGAGGAAGTAGTCTTTGCGCACGGCGCGCATGTCGGTATTGAGCCCTTCACCGGGCTGCATGTCAAATTGTTTCAGCGCCACCCGCTTCCACTTGGTGGCCGCCTGTACTACTTGTGCTTCGATGGGGTTTTTGCCCCGGTCGTTGGAAATGTAGAACTCCACCGGCGTGCGGGAGCCGTCGCGGTCCAGATAGTCGTTGACCCCACTGTGCTTGTCGACAATGAGCGGTACGGCCACCATCATGAGGTTGAGCTCCCTTTCGAGCCCGTCCTCGATGTACCGCTTCACCGCCATGATGGCCTTCTGCGTATCCTTGCGGTTGAGGAGCGATTGGTAATCTTTGGGCAGTACTTTTTCTACCTGCTCATAACTGCCGATACCGGGGCCGGCCAGGTCTGCTTTCTTGTCTGCTATCATATTAAAAAGGTTTTGATGGTTAGGGCTGGTTAGATTCAGATTTTCTTCCAGATTTTCCAGATTTTAAAAATCTGGAAAATCTGGAAAATCTGGAAAATCTAAAATCTACTCGCATAAGATAGCCGGAATACAACCTTTTTTGTATGAGTATCATCATGGGGAAAGGCTGATTTTGGTCAGTTAAATTGAACTGAACCGGAGGCGCCAGGCAAAATACTCAGTAAGGAAACGGCACGGGCAGTGGAGCAAGTGCTATATTTGAGGCATAATCAGGTAGTAGGTAGTGGGTTCAATCCGTTGATCTATCCAGCGGACCTGGAGGTCCGCTCTCCATTTGAGCTGCAATTTCAACGGATTTAACCCACCACCCAGGTAGTAAAGCACACCAATGAACATAAAACTACAGACAGCAGTAAGAGGAAACTTCAAAGAGATCATGGCTCGCTTCGACCGGGATTTGTTCGAAGCCCTGGCGCCCCGGCAGCCAAAAATGGAGATCGTGGAGTTTACAGGGTCAAAAAAGGGGGACCGGGTGCATATCCGTTTTCTTCAGCCCCTGAAGGTAGATTGGGTGAGTGTCATAACCGAAGATGAGATCAATAATGCGGAAGCCTATTTCATCGATGAAGGGGTGCAGCTGCCCTTCCCGCTTTCCTTTTGGAAACACAAACACATCGTGCGCAAAATAACCGAGGACACCTCCTTCATCATCGACGACATCACGTTCCGCGGGCCCAACCGGCTGCTGTCCTTATTGATGTATCCGGCTATCTTTCTCGGCTTTTATCCGAGGAAGCGAATCTACCGGCGTTATTTCGGGGAAGTATAGAGCAGTAAGAAGACGTTTGAGGTTTTGGAAACCTCAAACGTCTATTTATTTTCTAACCCCTTAGAGCATGTTTGGAGGCCGGGTTTGGAGATAAAAAGCGTCAATTTTTTGTTGAGATAAGGCGTCTTTTTGCAGCTCATACTGGTGGTACGGGCAAAAAAAGTAACGCAATATCAGCAAAAAAGGGGGCGTTTTTTAGCCCAAAGATTGGCCTCCAAACATGCTCTTAATTGGAATGAATATCCGATCCGCCGGAGGCCCTCGAACGCACGACCTTGGCTCCTCCTGTATGGTGGATATCACTGGCGCCGGAAGCTTCCATTTCGATTTCGCCGGTGGCGTGGACCCAAACGTCGGAAGCGCCGCTGGTCTGTATTTTACAATTGACGGCCTCTAGCTTTTTGCCATTAAAATCAGAGCCGCCGGAAGATTCTACCATCAGGGTATTGACGGTTCCTGACAAGATAGCATCGGAACCGCCGGAGGTTTGGCATTCCAGGCGCTCGGCCTCGATCTTCAGCCGGGTATCGCTGCCGCCGGAGCAAAAGAGTTTCAGTTCCTCCAGTTTCAGGCCATCTTCTGCGTAGACGTCGGAACCACCGGAAGCATGCAGTTCTTTCAAATCCTTAAGGGTGACCAGCACATCCATGGCTTTAGACTTGCGAATACTGCCCTTGATATCGAGGTAGAGCGTATTGCCTTCCACTTTGGTTACGATCTTGTCCATCAGGTTCTCGTCGGCTCTTACAGTGAGGGCTGGCTGGCTGCCCTGCGTGAGGTACAAATTAATACCGGACTGAACTTTGATGATGTCAAAGCTGGCCACCTCGCGGCTCTGCTCAATGACGTTGCCGTTGCCGGCCGTCCGTTGGGCGAATGTGGGGAAGGCAAACAGGAAGCAACCCAGGAGGAGAAAGCTGGCTTTAATCCAAAATGCATGCGTTTTCATAATGGTTGGTTTTATGATGAAATAGTAACTATTCAGTTAGCTTTTAGCGGTTAGCGGTTAGCAAATGCCTGCCCTTAAGGCCGGTATGTTAAGCAAAAAACCGGTAGCTTAAGCTTATATCCCATTTTCATGAGCATCGGGCGCCAATGGCTGAATAGTTACCTGGAATGATGATGTATCTCACTTCGCAGGTTCCCAGAGCGTCCTACCGGATTCCGAACACCGAACACTCCCTATTTAGCTCCCCCAACCAATAACCAGCAACAAATTCTTACTCTACTCTCGTATAGTATTCCTCCAACTCAAAGGGGCCGTCGGTAAACTCCATTACGCCCTTTTGGGTGAAGCTGTCTCCGGTATACTCATACTCGAAGGGCTGCATCTTATCGATGAGTTCTATGCTTCGGGTGGTGGCCATTACGGTTTCCACGTACTTGCCGTCTTTCATTTCATACGTCCCAAAGGTCATGCCGTCGAGCTTACCTGTATTTTTATTATAGGTAACAACGTAAAAGTGAGTGGGCGTGACAAGCTTATGGATCACCATGCTATCCGCCGGAGCGGTGGCCTCTTCCTGATCGCCGTAGAGGGATTTCGTAATCTTCCACAAGCCCACCGGCGCTTTTTCTGCAACGGCAGGCTCCAGAGCGGGCCCTACCTTTACGTAATCTTCGGCCAGCTGGAAATCAGGTTCGCCTTCCACATTCGACTTCATAACGCCGCGCTGTTTGAAAGTGTTGCCGTCCTCTCCGGCGGTGAAGTCAAAAGTATAAGAAGTACCGACATTGGGTGAATCCCAGGAGGCAAAGGCAATTTTTTCGGTGAAAGTGCCATCGTCAACGGTGTAGGTGCCGCCGCCGGCCTGGGCAACGGTGTCGGCTTTGTCATCATAGCCTACAAAAAAGAAATGGCTGTCAGTGTAAAATTTGTATTGTACAACGTCAGGGGCCACTTGTCCTTCCGAATCGGCAGGCTTCCAGGCAGTCATTTTCCAGGCGCCGGCCAGCGGGTTGGCGGCGGCCTCTTCTTCGGCTTCTTCCTTGGTGTTATCGGTAGAAGTGTTTTGTTTGCAGGCCACGAAAGAAAGGAGGGCAAGAACGGCCAGCAAGAAGGTTGGCTTTCTCATGGTGAAATAGGTTTTAAGGTGAAAAATAAGTTTCTGTACAAAACAGGGCTGGCGACCTTGAGGCAGCTGGCCCTGTTTCGTACAGACCACACAATAAAATTAGTAAAAATAACTCACAAACAAGCGAGCGTATTCATGGAATCTACGGCACGCTTACTGCACTTTCACCGCTTTCGTTCCTTTCCAGCCGTAAGTCCGGGCGCCTTCCCTGACGCCTTTTTCCCGACAGATTTCTTTCAGGTAGAATGAGCCTTCAACCGGCGCGGCACTTTCGGTAGCTTGCCCCCGGTGAAGTTGCTCGTAGGTGTAGTAATCGATGGCGCTGCGCTGCGCCAGGCGCTCCATCAGATGGAACCGGCCGGTAGTTACTTTCCAGCCGGCTTGTAGTTGTCCTTCAAATACTTTCGATTTGGAGCCGCTGCCGTAGGAGAAGAAGCCGAAGCGCCGCCCTTCCAGTTCCTGGCCTTGTTCAAGAGCGGTTTCCAGGGTACTCATCAGCGCCAGAAAAATGGAAGCAGTATAAAGGTTGCCGGCCAGGGAGGAGGCGCGCTCTCCGGCGGCTATCTTTTCCTGTACGAATATCCGGTAGGCATCGGTTTTGCTGATGTTCCGCAAAAACTGGGCTGTGGCTTTTTCAAAGGCTTCCTCGTCCGGAAAGTTTTCGCGGACGGGTTCCTCCAGGCCGTATTCTTTGGCCATAGCTGCCCAGCCGCCGGTGGCTTTGGCTTCCATCAGGTACACTTCCGGGAACATGCGCCGCGCCTGGAAGGCGTAAGGTAGATGAAAGACCAGCTTGTCCCAGTGGCCGGAGACAGCTTCTTTTTTCACATCGTAACCCGCCTGTGGAGCGAAGTGCTCCAGCGCTTCCCGGATGCGTTCCTGGTAGCAGGCATTGGAGTAGGGGCCGTCGAAGACCGGTGTTTCCTTGTGAAGGGTGATACGGGCCTCGCTGCTGGTGAGTACGCCTCCGTTGGGCGCCATATCGGCCAACTTGCTGAGTGCCTCCCGGGCGGCTTGTGGATTCTTTCCGGCCAGCTTGAGGGCTTCCCGAAGCAGGCTTTCCTTGGTTGCTGTCCGCAACGGTTTGAAGAAATCATGTACGGAACGGGTAGCCACGCCCCATGCGTCGCCAAAGGCGATGAGGCGAGGGTGCTGGCGCACCAGCAAAGCAACCGCGCCGGCGCCCTGTGTGTATTCCCCGCCGGAGCCCAGCTCGTATTTCGCATTATCCGAACCCACCACGATACCAATGCGTTTTTCACCTCCTTTTACCCAGTCGAGGGTATTCTGCAAGGCGTCAACGGCGCCGATACAGGCGAAAGTGAGGTCTACCACATCACAATTGAGAAAGCAATCAGGGCCGTAAGTTGGCTCATAATATTGAGTGAGCATATCCAGCACATAGGAGGCCATCGGCTTAGAGCCATCGACAGCGCTCTCCGTACCCATATAGATACGGCCGACCTCCTGAGGGCGGAGCGCGTTCTTTTTCATCAATTCCAGGACGGCATTGGCCGCCATGGTCGCCACATCTTCGTGCGCATCGGCGACTGACATGGCTTCCAGCCCCAGGCCCTTATTGAGTTTGGCGTACTCCAGGTTGCGCTCCCGGGCCAGTCGCTCAATAGGCAGGTATATTTTCGGAAGGTAAGCCGCCATATCGTCGATGCCGGCAGGGGTAAACTGGGTTTGCATGGATTTCATTGCAATAGGTTGTTTTTAAAATTGACGAAAACGCACCGTTTCTTTTGGTAAAGGAGATAGATGCACTCCAGATAATTAGGGAAGAAACAAAGAGATAGGCTTATGGTTCACGGGCTGGGTGGTTGCTTGTTGGGGGTTGCTGTTAGTAAACCAACAGACAACAGCCCCCCATCACCCCCTCCCCACTTGCTCCCCAATCAGCCGCAGCCCGTCGAGGGTCAGGTTGGGCTCGATACTGTAGAATTCTTCTTTCAGCGGATGGAGGATGGAAGAAAGCCCACCCGTCGCAATAGCGATATACTGCGGGCCCAGCTCCGCCCGGATCGACTGCAGCATGTGCCGGACCAGCCCCACGTAACCGATCAGGATACCGCTTTGAATGGCGTGTACCGTATTTTTACCAACCGCCGAATCCGGCAATTCCAGGGGCACCTCCGGGAGCTGAGCGGTTTTGTTGAATAGAGAGGAGATGGCGGTTTTCAGTCCGGGGGCGATGGAAACGCCCAGCAACTCTCCCTCTGCATTAACGGTCGTGAAAGTGAGGGCAGTCCCAAAATCGGTGACGATGCAATCCCGCCGGAAGAGATAATGAGCGGCCACGGCATTAGCGTACAGGTCGGTGCCCAATTCGTTGGGCCGGGTAGCCCGCAGGCGCAGCCGGGGGTAAATATCCGGGCCGACGACGATGGGGCGAATCCGGAACAGGCGATAGGATAGCCCCTCAAAAGTAGCGCGCAGCGCAGGGACGACCGTGCTGATGACCGTCTGTTCTACTTCTCCCGATGCAATATCGTTTTCCAGCAGATAGTTGGTGATCTGCACCTCGTAGTACAGCAACGCCTCCCCATCGGCCATCGTCGGCAGCCGCCAGGTGTATTTCCAATGGCTCCCCTCGGCGAGGCCGAAGGTCACATTCGTATTTCCGATGTCAATGGCTAATAGCATAAGGCGAAAATAGTGTTTTCCTGATTTTTTATCCCGCTTGTGAATGATTACCTTGTTAACTGGACTTTGGAGGTAAGTCGGAAGTGCGAAGTCGGAAGTCGGAATACGGCACTAAATAGGCGTTTGACGCTAATTTTCCGATTTCCGATTTACTCCGTCAGTCGCTTCGCTCGTGTCCGCCTTCACCGTTGGACCGTCCAAAGTCTAGCTTGTTAAGGGGTTTGGAAAAAAATAACTGCGCCATTTTGAGTAGCCTATTTATTTCCAAACTCCTAACTTGATCTCTCTTAACTTCAACCAGAACGATATGGATACCCTGGATACCGAAATCTTCAACCTCCAACGCAAAGTAGACCAGTACAAGGATGTACTGAAAAATACGGTAATATACCGGGAGGAATGGAAAAAGAGCCTGCGCGAAAAAATCAGCAGCATCCTGCAGCACCTCATTACCGCGACCAAGCTGGATGCCGAAATCGTCACCCGGTCGGAGATCGAAAACCTCGGAGCGGTCGTCCTCTCGCTGGGAACCACGAAAAGCGGCATGTTTCAGAAGGTCACCGAGGAAGTAAACCGCGACCTGATCAAACACAATGGCTCTCTGGTCTACCAGCAATTGTTCAACGGCAAGGTCATCGTACTCATCAACTATCCGTTTATCGAAAACTACGGCCAGCCCCGCCCGCCCAAGACCATCGCTATCTACCGCCCCGAAGAGCTCAAAGAGCCCTACTTCGTCCGACACATGGAAGACCTCATCCAGGAAATTACTAACTGGGAAGATTACGACGACGACGAACCCAACAAGAAGATCGGCTTCCAGCTCAACTTCACCGCGGATGGCCTGGAAACCGGACAGGCCGGGTAAGAGTAGGCCGCCTTACTTTGCTTTTTGACGGAAAATTCCGTTTTTAGCACCCAAAACGACTGATGACAAGATGTATTTCCGCCCTACTTATCGCCTTGCTCCTCGCCGGTAAGACATTGGCCGCCCAGCCTCAGCAGCAGCAAGTGGAAAGCCCCGTCATTGACATCCAGATAACCGGCATGCAACCTGGCTGGGCCTACCTGATAGGAATCTTTGCCGACCAGCAATTTCGGGCCGACTCGGCTCAGGTGGATGGAGAAGGGCGGATGCTTTTTCAACCCAAAGAGCCCTACACAGCCGGCCTGTATTACCTTTGGCTACCCGACAAAAAGGCTCTTCAGCTACTGCTCGATGAAGATCAAACCTTTTCTTTAAGAACCCGCGCCGGTGAATTGGTGGCCGCCATGGAAGCCACAGGCAGCCTGGAAAACGAGCTGCTTTACCGCAACCTGAAATTTGAAGAACAATACAGCGCGGCGGTAACCGAAGCCTCTTCCCGCCTAGACCAACTGGCGCCCGGTAGCCCACCCTACCAAAAGGCCAAAGAGGAACTGGATGAATTGGTGGAAAAGCGCAAGGCCCACCTGGAGGAAATCTTCAGCCAATACCCGTCCGCTTTTTTTACCCAATACAAAAAGGCGGGACAAAACCCTGAAGTTCGTGAAGTTTTTAAGCCAGATGGCGCCCTGGATACGGCATTGCAGGTTTATTTCTATCGAACCGATTTTTGGCGGGAAGTCGACTTCAGTGACATACGCCTGCTCCATACCCCCGTCATTGCCAACAAACTGCAACGTTACATCAAAACCCTGACCGTCCAACACCCGGATTCCATTAATGCATCCGCTAAATTCCTGGTGGATCAGGTGCTGGACTACCCGGATTACTACAAGTTCTTCGTCAACTGGATCGCCCTTCAGTACCAGCCGACGAAGAGTTCCCTGATGGATTCGGAAGCTGTCTTCGTTTTTATGGTGGAACATTACATCACCCAGGAACGCGCCTTCTGGTCGGACTCGCTGCAAACCTGGGCCATTCAGAAACGCGCCGGCGAAATGGCCGCCAGCCTGGTGGGCAAGCAGGCGCCGGACGTGAAGGCCCAAGGCCCGGATGGCCAATTCTATTCCATTTACGAAATCGAGGCGCCTTACATCCTGGTATTTATGTACAACCCCACCTGCGACCACTGCATCGAAGAAACGCCTAAACTGGTGCGTTTCTACCGGGAATGGAAGGACAAGGGCGTGGAAGTTTTCGCCATCGCGCTCGATACCGAAGACGCCGAATGGAAAGGCTTTATCGCCCGTAACGATATGGACTGGGTCAACGTTTTCGACCCTACCAACCGCGCTATTTACGGCAAGTACTGGGTAGACATTACGCCCGAGCTCTACGTACTGAACCCGGAGCGGAAGATCATCGGCAAGAACCTGAAGGTGCATCAAATCGAAGCGGTCATTCAACGGGATAAGCAAGCTCGGTAAGAATACGGGAATTGCTCTTTTCATGACAAATGCTATGGAAAGCACCGGAAGTTTTCAAGGGAAAGTAGTTTTCCCGTTTACTTTTAGATGCTGAAAGAACACGCTCAAAAAAGACTACCCTATGATCAAAAACCTACTCCTCGCGCTGGCCCTGATCGGGCTATCCGGCTTTACTTTTTTCAAAGGGCATTGGAATGGCCCGAAAGCGCCCGCAGCGCCGCCCGTCTTTTACGCCAAAAACGGGCAGCCGAACTGGCTGAAACCGCTGGAAGGTATTCAACTCAGCTCAGCGGATGTCCTCCGAAAGCACGCTTCCGAATTGGGCCTCGGCTCTTTGGATGAACTGCGCCATTACCGTACCCTTTCCGATGGACTGGGTATAGTGCACCATCGCTATCAGCTGTACCACCGCAACGTGAAAGTGCAGGATGCAGAAGTATTCATCCATGAGAAAAACGGAATAGTGGAAAGCCTGAACGGCCACTGGCCCCGGGGGCTGGATGTCGAAGTACAGCCGGCCATAACCGCTGATGAGGCGCTGGCCCTGGCGTTGGCCTACATGCCCGCCTCCACTTATATGTGGGAGGTGGAGGCAGCCGAGCAGATGCTGCAAAAAGTGAACCGGAACAAAAAGGCGACTTTCTTTCCGGAGGCGGAGTTGGTGCTGATCGACCCCTCGCTGCAACAGACGGCGGAAGATTACCGCCTGTCTTATACCCTGACGATACATACCAAAGCCCCCGTCGAAGAGCGTAAGCAGCTCTTTATTGACGCATACACCGGTGAATTGCTCTTGAAACTGGAACAGTTATTCGACACCGGCCACTCCGGTACAGCCGAAACCAAATACAGCGGCGCCCGGGAGATCATGACCGATTCGGTAGCCGCCAACCGGTTTCGCCTGATCGAAACCGGCCGCGGGGGCGGCATCGAAACTTATGACCTCAATACCAGTAGTAATGAAAATAACCGGCAAGATTTTATCGATGACGACAACTACTGGAACAACGTCAATGCACAGCAGGACGAAGCGGCTACGGACGCTCACTGGGGCGCAGAGATGACCTTTGACTACTTCGATCAGGTACATAACTATACCGGCATCGACGGAGAGAACATGCCTCTGATCAGTTATGTGCACTACAGCAGCAACTGGGTCAATGCCCAATGGACGGGCGGATGGGCCCGGTTTGGGGACGGCAACGGCACTTCTTATTCCTCCATGGCCGCTCTGGACATCGTAGCCCACGAATTTGGCCATGGCATCACCCAGTTCAACGCCGATCTGATCTACCAGGATGAAAGCGGCGCGCTCAACGAGTCCTTCAGCGATATATTCGGCGCCGCAGTCGAGTTCTGGGCCGCTCCGGAATTATCGGATTGGAATATGGGGGAGGATGCCAATATCAACGGCAACGGCCTTCGGGATATGGCCAACCCCAAGTCGAAGGGCGACCCCGATACTTACCGGGGGCAAAACTGGATCAACGGTGGTGAAGATAACGGAGGCGTGCACACCAACAGTGGGGTGCAGAACCACTGGTTCTACCTGCTTGCCGACGGGGGCAGCGGCGTAAACGATAACGGCGACAGCTATAGCCTTCAGGGCGTTGGAGTGGATATGGCCACCGCTATCGCCTTCCACAATCTGCGCTACTACCTCGGCCGCCGCTCCGGCTACCTCGATGCCCGTATGGGCAGCCTGCAAGCGGCGGAAGACCTCTACGGTATATGTTCTGAGGCAGTAGTGCAAACCACCAGGGCATGGTACGCCGTCGGCATGGGGCCGGAAAGCTCCAACTTTGACATAAACCTGCTGAGCATCCTCAGCCCTTCACCGGTGGAATGTGGCTTCGGAGAAGAGGAGGCCATCACCCTTCAGTTTCGGTACAATGGTTGCAGCGAGCAGCTCGGGGCTGGTTTCAAAATCCCCATGGCATTTCAGGTCGATGAGGGCCCTGTTCATTGGGATACCCTGACGCTCTCCTCCAGTCTTGTTGGAGGAGATACCCTGGCCTATACCTATGGGATACCGGCCTCTGAACTGGCCTTGTCAGCCACCCACCGCCTGCGCTGCTGGGCCGGGCTACAGGCAGACCTGATGCCCTTTAATGATACACTTGAGCTGGCCGTCGACAACATTCTGGAGCAAAATGCAGACCTGGGCCTGGGCGCCGTAAACAGCCCCTTTTCCGGTTGTTTCCTGGACGAAGGACTCGTAGAGGTGCAGTTCGGTTTCTTTGGCTGTGACTCCCTGCCCGCCAATGAGACGCTGGAAGTTTTCTACCGTTTTAACGACGGGCCGGTGGTTAGCGAAACCACCACTTTGCCCAATACGTTGTATCGCGGCGACCAGTTCACCTACACTTTCAACAGCCCTGTCATTATCCCTGTAGACGGCGGCAATACCCTGGATGCCTGGTTGTCCTATGCTCCGGATTACCTGATGGGCAATGACAGCATCATTGGCAGGATCGTGTCCAACCCCATCCCCGTCACCAACCCAGGTAGAGTCACCTTCGAAGGGGCTGAACTGGCGCTGGACTCCCTTTACATTACGGCGGCACGGGAAGGGAACGTTTTCCTTTCCGAGCAGGCGGCACGTACCGGCAGCTATGGCATTCAGATGACCGGCGGAGACTTCATACGCGCCCGGCAGATGGGCGAAACCGTCAACCCGGATGAAGATAACGTGTGGGAGGTCAATGAAGCATTTTCGGCAAAAGTGTGCTTCTGCGCCGACCTATCCAACCTGGCGGCGGCAAGCCTGCGGTTCGACCTTCGCCAAACCTACACTACCTACTACCTTACCGGCTTCGGCAGCGTGCGTCCTTTGGGCAGCCCCCTGCGAGTGCTGATCAATGGCGTACAGGTAAGTGATACCTACCGGCCGGGAGGGTTCTCGACCGACCCCTGGAAAACGCACGAGATTGGATTGTCCAACTTCCTGGGTAACCAGGTGGAAGTCTGCTTCGAAACCCGAAATGGCTTCAGCAAAGAATTTGACCCTAACAACAGGGGAGACAATGCGTTTCTCGATAATATTGTCATCGGAGACTTGGCCCTGGGCGCCGGCGAGGAGCCGGGAGGAGGCTCGGCTATCCGGCTCTTTCCCAACCCGGCCCGTCAAAGTGTCCATCTGCTGATTCCTCCTTCCTGGAAAGTACAAGCCGTTGTGGTTTACAATCAACTGGGAGAGCCAGCCCTGGCTGTTCCCGTTGATGAACGGGCCATAGATGTTTCGGCCTTGCCGGCCGGCCTGTATTTTATCCGGGTGAAAACGGAAGGACGGGAATTTGTGGAAAAAGTAGTGGTGCATTAATAGCGATAAAAAAGAACCCCACCGCAAGCGGTGGGGTTTTGTTTTAGGTGTCCTTCTTCGTGTTTGTGTAATCAGTGAAGGGAGCGTACCCTTATTGATAGGGTAAAATTCCGCATTTATCTGCCAGGACACTTGCACATATCTTGCATTTATGTGGACATATCTTGCATTTTGAAAAAAAATCAACCTTTTTTCGGGATCAGGCTCATGGCCCTTTCTGAAATAGCGGTGATGGAAAGGGACGGATTGACTCCCGGGTTGGCGGAGATCATGGCGCCGTCGCACACCAGCATATTCTCGTAGCCAAACACCTTATTGTCCTTATCGATAACACCTTCGCCGGCGTCCTGGCCCATGGCCGCTCCGCCCAGGATGTGGGCAGTGGAGGGAATACCCAACAGGGGCTCCAGCCCGAAAACAGTGGCTTTGCCGTTCAGGATGCGGGCATAGCGTTGAGACAGCTCTTCGGCGCGCGGGATGAAGGCGCTGGGTTTTTTACCCTTGTCCAGGGTGGAATGCATCCAACCCAGCCGGCTGCGGCTAAAGCGCAGCGTGCTGTCCAGGTGCTGCATGAAGAGCAGGGTTGACGTTCGCCGCGCCCAGTCGTCAACGAATAGTACTTTCAGATTAGCTAAAGGATGGGAAAGCCAGTCTTTGATGATCTTGCCCATCCTGGTGGTGAAGCTGCTCCCATGAACCATTGGCAATAACATCCAGCGCCAGAAGCCGGAGCCGGAAGCATAACGCACCGGTTCCAGATGGCTGTTTTCATCCGTATGCAAAATAGAACCGATTGCCACCCCTTTCGATAAGTCTTTGTCCTTGTCAAAAGTAGTGACCGGTATGAGGCTTTCATTATTGGTCCGGATGTCGTAACCCACCCGGGCAGATAGCCGGGGCAGGGAAGCTTCCCGCAGCTTGAGCAACAAGGGGACAGTACCCAGTACCCCCCCTGCGAAAACGACCCCGCGAGCGGTAACCGATCGTTTCTTTTTCAACCAGGCGGTAGAAGAACGATACGCTAGGGTATATCCATCCGAGCCATCGGGTGGCCCGATAGGCTTCACATCTACTACCTCTGATTCCGCCAGAATCTGCACGCCCAACTGCTGCGCCAGGAAGAGGTAGTTTTTATCCAGGGTGTTTTTGGCGTTATGGCGGCAACCGGTCATACAACCACCGCAAAAGGTGCAGCCGGCCCTATCGGGCCCTCTGCCGTCGAAATAGGGGTCCGTTGCTGTTTGGCCAGGTTGGCCGAAGTAGATGGCCACATCGGCCGCTTCAAACTGGTGCTCCCGCCCAATATCAGCAGCCAGTTTTTTCAACGCCAGGTCGCCTTCTTCCAGCCGGGGATTGGGCGCAGCGCCCAGCATTTTCAGGGCGGTTTCGTAGAACGGTTTGAGTTCCCGCTCCCAATCGGCCAGCCCCTTCCAGTTGCCGCTGTTGAAAAATTCTTTTTTGGGAACCGGCAAGGTATTGGCGTATACCAAAGAGCCGCCGCCTACCCCCACCCCGGAGAGAATGGTGACGTGCCGGAAGAAGGTCATTTTCATGATCCCGAAAAAGCGCAGGGCCGGCGCCCAGAGCATCTTCGGCAGATTCCAGTTGGTTTTGGGAAAGTCCTGGTTGTTGTACCATTTTCCCTTTTCAATGACCAGCACCTTGTAGCCCTTTTCAGCCAGCCGCAAAGCGCTGACCGAGCCGCCGAAGCCGCTGCCGATCACTACGTAATCATAGTCGTGTTTTCTATGTTTTTCCATAGGCCTGAGTAAAAATGGGCGGATTTATGCTTTAAGAGTGTGTTCAAATTTCGTTTTTGGAGATGAAAATAGTTCATTTTGATGAAACGAGGCGGGGAAACCGAAGTTTAGCCATAGCTAAATGCGATGCCGCCAACGCTGGCGGCGTAGGCAATGGCCAACATCATAGCCAGGCCAAAAGGGCCAGTAGTTTCCTCCTGGCTTTCCTCCTGGTTGATGATGGCCAGAGCGATCGGCAGCATCAACAGCGCCACCGCCACATTGGCGATCCACATGGAAAGAAAGGCGGTGGCGATCATAAAACTCAGAATGATGGTGCGCCGGCTGGTGCCCAGTGTTTTGATCACTACCAGGGCGATGCGCTGGTGCAGGTGCTGCAACTCGAGTGCCTTTGGGCAGGTGGTAAGGAAAAGCATGGAAAGTAAGGTGAGGGCCCATTTGATCTTCATAGCTTCTGTTTTTCTTTAAAAATAAAAGCTGAGAAGGCATTAGGCCCAGTAAAGGCTGTTAAAACTGCTGGATGGAGGCCGTTAAAGTTTCTACGCCAGTTAAGGAAGCGTTAATATGGGATCGTAATGGCGCCCAGGGACACTTTTATCACTAAAGTATGAAATTATTCAGGCAACAGCTGGCTCTGTTCAAATCGCTTTTAATTGCTGACGAGCGGTCCGGATCCGATCCTGAACCGTTTCCACCGGCAAGCCCGTGTGCCTGGCAATGTCCTGGTCACTCAGGCCCATAAAGTGGTTCCAGAAGGGCACCCGGTAGGCTTCCTCTAATTCCTCTACTCTAGCAAGAATATTTTCCAGGCCAACTGTAGGTTTATTTACCGGTTCTGCCGAAGGAGCCTGTTTCAACAAGTGCTTTTTCTTGCGCAAGCTGGTGATAAAAATGCTCCGCATCGTACCAATCGCCCATTCCCGGAAGCCAATGGACAGCTCCATATTCTCTTTTTGCCTGGATATCTGGAAGGCGGTTTCCTGATAGAGTTCTCTGGCATCTTCCATATTGCCGGCAAAGTTGCGGGCCGACATCTGCAGCAGGTCGGCGGAACTGTTAAAGGCGGAGTAGAACGCTTTGTTATCCATGGCGAATTGAGCTATTATTAACTATAGTGTTATAACATCAATTCGTTTTTTTTGTTGCTGCTTTTTATGTCTTTTTCGAGTCATTTCAACTGCAGGCGGCCGATCCTTCCATTGCCCGCCAGCCACAGCGTTTTCCAGTTTTCTCCAAAACGCATGGTGTAGAAGTTCTCTGTGCTCAGGTTGTCCCAGTTTTGCCCGCCATCCAGAGAGTAGGAAATGCCGGGGATGCCGCAGGCCATGATACCCTGCCCTTGGCTTTTCGGAATGTATTGAACACAGGAGCGATAGCCGGGCCCCTGGCCCTCTGACACCAATCGCCAGGTGCGGCCGCCATTCTGGGTAATGGCTTTGTTCCGGTTGTTCATTTCCTTCCGGTTCCAGTCGCCGCCAAAGATGATCCCGTGCCGGGCATCGTAGAAATCGGTGGAAAAAATACCAGTCATTTGATCTCCTTCTATTATCGGGGTATCGAAAACCTCCCAACTGGCGCCCCGGTCGGGGCTGTGATAGGCCCGGGCTCTTTTTCCGCCTGAGACGATCCAGGCGTGATTGCCGGACAAGGCAATATTGGAATTGCTGGCGGCGAAGGCAGCTTCCCCTTCTTCCGCCGGCGGCAGCTTTTCACAACCTACTTTTTCCCAGGTTTGCCCCCCGTCCCGGGTAATGATCACCGAAAGGCAGCCGTCGGTGGGGTCTCCCATCGCGATGCCTTCCTGGCCATCCCAGAATGCCATTGCATCGTAGAAGGCGCCGGGATGGTCCTCCCGAAAAACGGGCTGCCAGCTTTGGCCTTTATCCGTCGAGCAGTACAGCAATGCCGGCGTGGCAATGCTGAGCAGAAAAACGGCGTTTTTCGTCACGGCAATCGAACGGAAGTGCGGCCGGATCGTGTCGGCCAGCAAACTGTCGATCGTCCAGCTTCTTCCGCCGTTTTCCGTGTAACCGTATACCCCACCCGAGCCGGCAAACCATACGGTGCTGTCGTTGAGCACTTCCAGCGCCCGAATGCTGCTGTTAATGGGAAAGGTGTCCAGAGCACTGATCCTGAGGGTGTCTGGCAGGGGTTCTCCATCTGCCGTTTCGCCTTTCGGGGTACAAGACAGGAGGATGGAAAAGAAGAGGAACAGGACTAATGAGGCTTTCATTTTTTGTGGTTAAGATACGCTTTTCCAGCCTTCTATATTCTTCTCCGGGCCCTTAGCCCAGCCAGGGGTTCTTATTCCCTTGTATTTTGTCCACCATGCCGCCGTAGATCATTTTCTGCGCTCCCGGGCGCAGGACGAAATCGTGCGGAAATCCCAATTCGATGGCGCTTATTTGATCGAGGCGTTCCATCTGTTCGGTTGGGATATGAACGCCTAGCGCCCCTAAATTGTCCTGTAGTTGCTTCATAGTGCGGGCTCCGATGATGGGAATGACACCTTTGTGCCGCAACCAGGCAAGGGAGAGCTGAGCGGGAGAAACGGACAGTTCTGTGGCGGTTTCGACAACTACCCTGGCGATTCGGTTATTCTGCTCGTTGAGCCGGTAGGAGGTGGTTCCTTCCATACGGCCGCCGCTGCCTTCGCCTTGATTGTCGATGTATTTTCCTGTGAGGATGCCTGCCGCCAGGGGCGACCAGGCGACTACGCCCAGGCCCAGTTCTTTGGACATGGGCAGCAGGTCGCGCTCGGGGCTGCGTTCTGTGAGATTGTACTCCAGTTGGTTGCCGATGAACGGAGTCCAACCGCGAAGTTCCGCCAGGGTGTTGGCGCGGGCGGTCACCCAGGCCGGAGCGTCGGATATCCCGACGTAGAGAATCTTACCTGCGCGCACCAGGTCGTCCAGGGAGCGCATCATCTCCTCGATGGGCGTCAGGTAGTCATAGGCATGCACCCAAAGCAGGTCGATGTAGCCTGTTTTCAGGCGCTTCAGGCTTTGCTCTACCGATTGCACCAGGTTTTTGCGGTGATTGCCCGACTTGTTTGGGTTGTGGGTGGTATTGGAAAGGGTGTATTTAGTGGCCAGCACGATATGATCCCGGTCGGCGGCGATGAGGTCCGCCAGAATCCGCTCGCTGCTGCCTTCGGTGTACACATTGGCGGTATCGATGAAATTGCCGCCTGCTTCCAGGAAGGCGTCAAATTGCTGCCGGGAGGTTTCCTGGCTGGCGCCCCAGCCCCAGTCTTCGCCAAAGGTCATGGCGCCCAGGCAGAGGGGCGAGACCCGCAGGCCGCTGTGTCCGAATAGTTCGTATTGCATTACTTCGTGGTTTTTAAAGAAGAAAGCCATGTAACAACGAAAAACTATAGGGAGTTTTACA
Source organism: Lewinellaceae bacterium (assembly GCA_020636095.1). GTDB lineage: Bacteria > Bacteroidota > Bacteroidia > Chitinophagales > Saprospiraceae > JACJXW01. Next base: position 507,479 of record JACJYN010000003.1, on the reverse strand, counting down.
GATCGGACAAGAAGTCGGCTTGGAGTTTGCCGGCCAATGGGTTATTTGCCCTGTTTGTTAAACATTTTCCACCTGACACGCTTTTAAATTTAAACGGCAAAATTTTCGTAAATTTGCACGCCTTTTAACCAAAAAAACCAGCTATGCAAACCGTAGCACCCTACCAGCCAAAAAATAAAGTTCGGATCGTCACCGCCGCTTCCCTGTTTGACGGGCACGACGCCGCCATCAATATCATGCGCCGCATCATGCAGAGCTCCGGTGCAGAGATCATCCACCTCGGGCACAACCGTTCGGTTAGGGAGATTGTCGAGACGGCCATCATGGAAGATGCCCAGGGCATCGCCATCACTTCTTACCAGGGCGGGCACAATGAGTTTTTCAAATACATGCACGACCTGTTGAAGGAAAAAGGCGCCGGGCATATCAAAATATTCGGCGGCGGCGGCGGCACCATACTACCGGCGGAGATCGAAGAGCTTCACAAATATGGCATTACCCGCATCTACTCGCCCGACGATGGCCGCCACATGGGCCTGCAGGGCATGATCAACGACGTACTGGAGCAATGCGACTTTCCGGTTGGCGCCAGCCTCAATGGCGAATTGAAAGCCTACAAAGACAAAGACCCCATGGTGTTGGCGCGCATGATCAGCGCCGTGGAAAACTTCCCCGAAGAAAACCGCGACTGGCTTCATAAGCTCCGCCAGCAGGTCGAGGGGAAAGTCATCCCGGTACTCGGTATTACGGGCACCGGCGGCGCCGGTAAATCCAGCCTGGTCGATGAACTGATACGCCGGTTCCTGATGGAATTTGAGGATAAAACCATCGCCATCATTTCCGTTGACCCTTCCAAGCGCAAAACGGGCGGCGCCCTGCTGGGTGACCGCATTCGGATGAACTCCATCACCTCCTCCCTGGCGGAGGGGCGCGTTTTCATGCGCTCACTGGCCACCCGGCAGTCCAACCTCGCCCTTTCCAAACACGTACAGGCGGCGCTGGATATCCTGAAAGCAGCCCAGTTCGACCTCATCATACTGGAAACTTCCGGCATCGGGCAGTCCGACACAGAGATCGTTGACCACTCGGATGTGTCCCTCTATGTAATGACGCCGGAATACGGAGCAGCGACCCAATTGGAAAAGATCGATATGCTCGATTTCGCCGACATCATCGCTATCAATAAGTTTGACAAGCGCGGCGCTCAGGATGCCCTGCGCGACGTCAAAAAGCAATATCAACGCAACCACCAGCTCTTCGATAAGAACCTGGAAGAAATGCCGGTTTTCGGCACCATCGCTTCCCAGTTCAACGACCCGGGCACCAATACGCTCTACCGGGTACTGATGGATACGATGACGGAGCGGACCGGCGCCGCCCTGCAATCCAGCTTTAAAGGCTCGGACGAGATGAGCGAAAAGATTTACATCATACCCCCCAAGCGGGTGCGCTACCTCGCCGAAATTTCCGACAACAACCGCAACTACGACAGTTGGGTGGAACGGCAAGTTGCCATCGCCCGCCAGTTGTTCGGGCTGAAACAGGCTATCGGAACGATAGAAAAGCAGGACAATATTGCCAGTAAAAAAGAAACCCTGGCCACGCTGAAAAAGGCCTACGAGGACCTCGAACTCGACCTGGACGGCGACTGTAAGCGCATTCTCGACGGATGGGAAGAGAAAAAAGCCGCCTATGCTGCCGATGAATATATTTATAAGGTGCGGGGCAGGGAGATAAGGGTGCCCACTTATACGGAGACTCTTTCCCACAGCCGCATCCCGAGAGTGGTGCTGCCTCGTTTTAAGGATTGGGGAGAGATCCTGCGCTGGGTGCTGCAGGAGAACGTTCCGGGAGACTTCCCTTATACCGGCGGCGTTTTCCCGTTCAAGCGCAAAGGAGAAGACCCCACCCGCATGTTCGCCGGCGAGGGCGGCCCGGAGCGCACCAATAAACGTTTCCACTACCTTTCGGAAGATATGCCTGCCGCCCGCTTGTCTACAGCCTTCGACTCGGTAACCCTCTACGGGGAAGACCCCGACTACCGCCCCGACATCTATGGCAAGGTGGGTAACTCCGGCGTCAGCGTCTGCTGCCTGGACGACGCCAAGAAATTGTATTCCGGCTTCGACCTCTGTGACCCAAAGACCTCGGTCTCGATGACCATCAACGGCCCGGCAGCCACCATCGCCGCCTTTTTTATGAACGCCGCCATCGACCAGCAATGTGAAAAGTACATTCGCGAGCACGGGCTGGAGGATGAGGTAGAGGCTAAGCTCACAGAACTATACGACGACCACGGCCTGGCGCGGCCCCAGTACAATACCGGACGCCCCGAAGCCAATGACGGGCTCGGCTTGCTCTTACTAGGCGTCACCGGCGACCAGATACTGGACGAAAGTGTATACAACGAACTGAAGGCCAAAGCGCTTGCCGCTGTTCGGGGAACGGTTCAGGCAGATATTCTCAAAGAGGATCAGGCGCAGAACACCTGCATATTCTCAACCGAATTCTCTCTCAAACTGATGGGCGATATGCAGGAGTACTTCATCTGGAAAAAGGTGAAAAACTTCTACTCCGTTTCCATCTCCGGCTACCACATCGCTGAGGCGGGCGCCAACCCGATCTCCCAACTGGCCTTTACGCTGGCCAATGGCTTTACTTTTGTAGAATACTACCTGTCGCGCGGTATGAATATCGACGACTTTGCGGCCAACTTATCCTTCTTCTTCTCTAATGGGGTAGACGCCGAATACGCCGTCATCGGCCGGGTAGCCCGCCGCATCTGGGCGAAAGCCATGAAGTACAAGTACGCCGCCAATGACCGTTCACAAAAACTGAAATACCACATTCAGACTTCCGGCCGCTCCCTCCACGCCCAGGAGATCAGCTTCAACGACATCCGCACTACCCTGCAGGCACTCTATGCTATCTACGACAACTGCAACAGCCTGCACACCAATGCCTACGACGAGGCCATCACTACGCCGACCGAAGAGAGCGTGCGCCGCGCCGTGGCTATCCAAATGATCATCAACCACGAGCTGGGTATGGCGAAAAACGAAAATCCACTTCAGGGTTCCTTCATTATCGAAGAGCTGACCGAACTGGTGGAAGAGGCCGTACTCATGGAGTTCGACCGCATCACCGAACGCGGTGGGGTGCTCGGCGCCATGGAGACGATGTACCAGCGTGGTAAGATACAGGACGAGAGCATCTACTACGAGACCCTCAAGCATACAGGAGAGTTGCCTATCATCGGCGTCAATACCTTCCTCAACAAGGAGGGCTCCCCCACTATCCTACCCAAAGAGGTGATCCGCGCCACCGAGGAGGAAAAAGAAGCCCAGATCAGGACCGCACGCAACCTGCAAAAATCCAGCGGCGAAAAGGGCCGGCAGATGCTACAGCGCCTCCAGCAAGTGGCCATCCACAACGGAAACACTTTCGAGGAACTGATGGAAACGGTGAAGTACTGCTCGCTGGGCCAGATTACTCACGCGCTGTATGAGGTGGGAGGGCAGTACCGGAGGAATATGTAGGGCCTGCCGGTTCGTGCTGGCTACCACTTTTCATCCATGGCTACAACACTTCTTTCGACGAGGCAGTATTGAGGGCAGCCCAGGTAGCCTGCGATGTGAGCTTCCAAGGCAGCCTGACGGCTCCTGATGTGAACGCCAAAGAATTCGTTGAGAACATTGCCCCTCTGGTTAATTTAACAACTCCATCAACAACACCTCCAGCTGATCCGCCGTCACATTCTTGGCAACGATCCTGCCATCCGGATCGAGCAAAAAGTTAGCGGGCAGCGAAGATACCATGTACAAGCCTGCCAGGGCGCCATCGGCATCCCTTACCTGCCGCCAGGACAACTGGTCTTTGCCAATGGCTTGTTCCCACTTTTCCGCAGCTTCATCGAGGCTGATGCTCAGGATTTCGAAGCCCCGCGTGTGGAGTTTTTTGTAAAGGGTGACGAGCTTGGGGTTCTCAGCCCGGCAAGCCAGGCACCAGGAGGCCCAGAAGTCGACCAGCACATACGAGCCGTGGTAACCGGAAAGGGTTACCGTTTCTGATGCAATGTCTCTGGCGGTGAAGCCTGGCGCTGTGGCGCCCCGCTGCACAAGAGCAGCCCTTTCCACTCGCTGTTTCAAAGCTTTGGCCATACCCGCTTGAGGATACTGCTTTTCGAAAGCCTCCGCCATTTCCGCCAGGAATCCGAAGTTTTTGTGAGAATCAAAATACGTCAGGGCCTGGTAGGCTTCCGCCGAGGGGCCCATATTGCGAACGGCCGCTTCCATTCCCTGGATAAATTGGATCAGCAGTTCGTCTTTCTGTTTTTCCAGCGCGGCTAGCCTTTCCATGTCTTGCTTCTCCAAGGCGTCTTCGTACGCTACCTTCAGCTCACCAAAATAGTGTTCGCTGAGTTCCTGGATGGTTTTGCCGAAATCGGCAATAGCGCCGGATTTCGATTGTAGTTCGAATGTTTCGTTTTGGGAGAGCTGAAAAAGCCCGGGCTTTTCTACCGCTACCGCTACCCGCTGTTCCGGCCCGAGCCGAAACTGGTAAAGGACGGGCTCCTGGAAAGTGTCCTGAAAAGTGCCGGCCCCGTTTCCTTCCGCCTTTATGGTAGCGAGGTGCACATAATCTCCCTGCACGAAGTCGAAGCGCCATACTTCCACTTCAGCAGCAGTAATTCCGGATAACTCAAAGCGGGCTTCCGGTTGAGTAAAAGCATTGAATGCCAGCAGTAAACCTGCCAGGAATACGAGTGATTTCATGGTCAATTGTTTTTGGTTCTCTGACAAAGGTAGGCCCGCCGGCCCGCTATCGCGACCGGAAACGCGGATTCGAACGGATTTTGGAGGAAGGAAAAGGGTTCGGATTTTTGCAAACGCGGATTCGAACGGGATGGAACGTGCCCGACTGCTGTGCCAGCATGGGCGGAATGCTTAAGCGGCAAATCAAATGTCGCAAATCCCCTTTCCCCCAATTGTCATAGAACCAGTAATAGTTAATCTCGATCTTTATACTGGCTCGGCGTCAGCCCCGTCTTCTTTTTAAAAACCGTATTGAAGGAAGATTTGGAATTGAAGCCCACCTCGTACATCACCTCCAGGATGGTCTCTTTCTCATCCCTGGGATTGCGGAAGCGTTCTTTGGCCTTTTCGATGCGGTAAGTGTTGATGAAGTCTACAAAATTCTGGCCATAGTGAGCATTGATCAGTTGGGACAACCTACGTTTGGGGACGTTGAGTTGATCGGCTAGTTCTCCGATGGTGAGGTTGGGGTCGCAGTATCCTTCAGTTTCTCTTAGATGTCTCTCCAACTGGTTGATGAGTTCCTTATATTCCGATTCGGAAAGGTCCAGTTGCCGGTTAGACTCCAGTTGGGTGCTCAGCGCAGCATCCTCCCGGCTGACACCCGAGAAGATTTCCGCCTGCCGCAGCCCTTTGAAATAAAGGGTATTGATGAATGCCAGGATCAGCACCAGGACAAGGCTGCCCTGCCATTCATTGGGCAGGCCCAGAATAAAAAAGGCAAAGGAAAAGAAATCGGCCAGGATGATGAACGTAAACAGGAGGAAGGCCCACTGCAGCCAATCCAGATTCAGCATTTCCAGCCGCGAATAATTGTTACGGACGACCCTTTTATAGCGGCGAATTTCGAAAAAGGAGAACAGGATGTAAATACTGATGCTGAGCACATAAGCGAAGTATACCTTCGGCTGGCAGAATGCCCCACCGATAGCGACGATACCCACTACCGATAAGCCAAAAGGGATCAGGTGGAGCCCATCCAGTGGCCGCAGAGCAAAATCCCGGCGGGTGATTGAACGGGTATAAAAAAAGAACAATACGCCGTACAGAAACCCATACATGCAGTTGATATTGTCGAAAAAGCTGCCGCCGACCTGTAGGTTGGTCAGAAAAAGCCCCAGCATTTGTGCAGCTAGCAATATCAAAATGCCGCCCAGCAGGCGGTCGCGCAGGCGCTGGTGGGTAAACAAAAAGATCGCCAGGAGGAATCCCTGGAATATGATGATGACGTGCAGGGTATTGTCGATGGTGAGGGCCAAGGTTGATGCCGGGTTGGTTCAGTTTAAAAGTAGGGAAACTTTTGCAGGACATTCAAATTTTTTCCAACCGCTCCCGCACATACGCCACCGGAATGCGCTCCTGCTCCAGCCGCAGGCGGTTGGTATTGAGGTAGTCAAATAGTGCCTGCTCTTCCTCTGTCAGGTGGAGTAATGTGCTGGCCGTGCTCTCAGGAGCATCGGTTAGCACATACTGAGGGAAGGCGTCGAGGGTGGCTCGGTCCATCAGTAAAGCTTTGGCGTGGGGAAAATAACCCCGCAGCTGAGAAAGGATTTGCAAGCCGTGTGCATCGAGGTCGCCCCAATAGCGTATTTCTAATTTATGCAGCCATTCGATGTCTTTGAGCCGTCCCAATCCAAAGCCACTGCCGAATATTCCCGCCGTGCCCGACAGTTGCGGCAGGGTCAGGAAGTTCATCAAGTTAGAAAAGTTGGTCTTGTTTTCCAGAATGATGACTCTTTGCAACGGCAGGCAAAGCCCCGTGAAATCGTCGAGCGGAATTTGCAGGTCGCTCAGCCCGCTGAAGTATTCCTGCGCCATGGCCGTATCGAGCAGGCGCAGGCGAACCATGGGCTGCCGGTATTTGAGGCCATAGCGCTGTTCAAATTGATTCACACCCCGAAAGCCCTGGTTGACCCGCTCTGATGGCAGGACGGCATCGAGCAGAGAAGCAAGCACCTTGAGGTGGCTTTCAATAAATTTGGTGGGGATGGCGAGCGGCAATTCCCGGATGTAGTATTGCCCCGGCTGGTGTTCGTCCAGAAAGTAACGGACGACCCGAAGCAAGTCGGGCCATTGTCCCTGGCAAGCTTCAATCTCCAGTGGATTGTCTTTGCACCAGGCTTCGAGCTCCGGTACTTGTTCCCCTATGAGTTGCGCATCCTCCAGAAAACGTCGGTGGGCCGCCCCGCGCCGCAGCAGGTACAGGTAGTCGGCCAGTGTATCGATGCTGATGCCGGTGATGAAGCGGTTGCGGCCGACGTTGCGGTAGTTGCGCTCCTCCCAGTGCAGGGTATAACCTTGGCCGTTGCGGGATTTACAGCCTGCCAGCAGCGCCTCCTGCTGCGCCCGGATGCGGTCGAAGGCCTGCAGGCGTTCATTGGTTTTCACTTTACCGATGCGGTTCAGGTTTTGGGGGAAATACGGCTCACCCGTAAGCGTAGCCCGGAGCACCTCCGGCCACCAGCGTTCGGCTTGCTCTTGTATTTCCCGGGGGCTGATCATCCGTTATCGGCGTTTTGCTGTGCAAAGCGCTCAGCTTTTTCCTTGAGGTATTCCGCCTTGCTGATATTGCGCACCAGAGATTGTTGCCCGTTGGGGTTAGACACATAGTGCACCGCATTGATATAATCCTCAATCACGTTGATCTTTTGCAGGGGTGTCACGATGAGGAGTTGCAGGTTGAGGCGTTCAAAAAGCTGTAGGCCGTAGCGGGTGCTCTCATCGGAGCCACGCCCGAAGGCCTCGTCAATGACCACAAAGCGGAAGGAACGGTCGCGCGAGCGGCCCCATTCCAGGCCAAACTGGAAGGCGATGGCGGAGGCGAGGATAGTGTAGGCCAGCTTTTCCTTCTGCCCACCCGATTTACCGGAGGAGTCGCTGAAGTACTCATGCGGTTCGTCCGTTTCCCGCCAGCGTTCTTCCGCGCCGAAGGTGTGCCACTGCCGTACATCGGTCACGCGCTTCGCCCAGCGGCTGTCCTCTTCAGTTTCCCCCCGGAAGCGGTCGAGTAGCTTTTTGACCTGATTGAATTTCTCTTCAGTATAAATATCTTCGGTATCGCCGTACACATCGCTGAGGCAGGCCCGCAGGTCTTGTTTGAAGGTGAGAATATCCTCGGTGCGCACCTCTTCCTTGGCGATGCGGATATAAGTACCGGGATTGTAATCGATTTCGTACAGGTGGGCATTGATGCGCTCGATCTTCTCTACGATGTCCTGCTCGTACTCCTCCAGTTTGGATTTGAAAGTGAGAATGCTTCGGATAGTGCCCTGCTTGAGCAACTCCCGAAAGCGCTCCTCATGGCGGGGAATATCATCTTCCATCAGGCGGGCATACAGGCTGCGAAATTCCGGGATAGATCGGGGATCGGCATCCACTTCCAGCGTCTCCTCCGGGTAGCGGGTTTTAAAATCCTTCATCTGCAGGCTGATGCTACGCTCCAGCTTACTCGCCTGATCATTACAGCGCTTCAGTTCCCCCCGGCTGCCACCGACCTGCTCCTGCAATTTTCGTTGGGCGGCTTCCAGCGCCTTCGCATCTGCAGTACCCGCGATGGAGGGCAGGCGTTGCCGCAGGGTACCGGAAGGAGGCATATCGGGTAAGGGCGCTTCGGTGAAATGAGTCTTCAGCTGCTCCATATCGGCGGGCAGGCCTTGCTCATCGCGGCTGATCTCCGGCGGTTTAATTTCCAGCAACTCCAGCAATTCGTAAATCTGTTGGGTATTCCGCAGCAGGTCATTGCGCAGGGAGCCCCGCCGCTCGCTCAGGCGGGCCTTTTGATTTTCCGTTTCTTCAATCCGGATTTCCAGCGCCTGTATCCGAGCCTGTAGCTCCCGCAGTTCTTCGGAGCCGGCTTCGAGGCGCTGCCGCTCCTCCGCCAGTTCCTGTATGCGCAGGACTACCGGTTTGAAATCAATGGCTTCAAATTCGGTAAATTGAAGCAATTTATTGAGGGCATCGCGCCGGCCATTGAGCTGCCGCTCGTGTTGCCGCAGGGCCGCCAGTTCCCGTTCAGCCTCCGCCAACTTCCGAGCTTCGGCCTCCAGGGCGCTTTCCAGGGCAGCTATTTTCTCCTTATTGCTCCAGCCCAGCACGTAGCGGCGGCGGTCGTTTACATCGTAGCGGTCATCCTTGGTGTGGCTGATGCGGCCCGACTTGCTCTGCCCACTGCGGGTGAGGCCGCGGGCGGAGCGCCGGAACTCATCCATATTCTCACAGCAGACATAATCATAGCGGCTGTGCAACTCACTTTCCAGCCAATTGTAAAATTCAGTATCGGCTTTGATACGCACTTTGTGCACCAGTGAATTGAGGGCGGGTTCCTCCCGTGCAGGGCGACGGTGCTCCAGGGTGCGCAGGTACACCAGCTTGCCGCCCAGGTGGTGGCGGTCGACGTAGTCGCTGACAGCCCGGTAGTGCCGGTCGGGTACGAGCAGGCTAAGGCCCAGGCTATGGAGTTGCCGCTCAATCGCCCCCTGCCAGTCTTTTTCTTCTTCGCGCACTTGTAGCAGTTCACCGGCAAAGGGCAGCTCTTCAGGAGGCAATTCCAAGGCTTCGAGGATGCGGGCGCGCAGCTGAATATTGCGTTGCGGGATTTGGGTAGGGCGTTGGCGCAGGGACTGCAGCTCGGTGTCCAACTCCTGCACCTGCTCGTGCTGATGGGCAATGCGCACGTGGAGCGGCTGTATGATATCCCGAATGTGCTCCATCTCCACATGCACTTCATCGAGGGCAGTATTGGCCCACTGCTGTTGTTTCAAAAAATGGCCGGCGGAGGCAGGCAGCCCGATCGTGGGAGCGTCGCTACCCGGATAGCTTTCCAACAACTGTCCACAGCTTTCTCGGTAGCGTTCAGCTTGTTGCTGCCGTTGTTTTTTTTCGGACCGTCGCTGTTCCAGCTCCATACGGATGCTCTCCAGGCGTTGGTTGACGCTCAGGCCAGCGCGCGTCGTTTCCAGGCGAGCGAGGTCCTGTCGTTGTTGTTTCTGCAAGGTGGATAAGGCTGCTTGTTCCTCCTCATTTTGCCGCCAGGCGCTGTACAGTTGCAACAATTGCTGCTGTAACGCCCGCACCCGATGGCGGGCAAAGTAACGAGGGATTTCTTCCAATACCGCTTCCAGATTCCCGATCTCCCGGCGGGCGCCTTCCAGTTGGTTGGCCTCCTCCACGAGTGGCTTCAGGAGTTCACTCTGCTCCCGGGCACGCCGGACGGCCTTGTGGGCTTCCGTGAGGTCGCCGTAACGGCTGACCAACTCGTCAATTTTGGATTGAATATCGGTCTGCCCTAACATCTGCTCGCGTACGAAATCGGTCAGGTTGCCCACCGATTTCATGGAGACCGTCTGGTAAAAAAGGTCGAGGGCTTCTGGTTGCCGAAGCCCAAAAGCTTGTCGAAAGCGATTAGAATAATCTGTAAAAGTGTCGAACACCTCGGTATCCGGGCGCTGGCGGAGGCTCTTCTTAAGGCGTTTGATCTGATTGCCGAAATTGCTGAAGTCTCCCACAATACTCATCTCGTTCTGCGCCAGTACGTAGAACTTCCGCACAGTGTCGTTTTGCAGCCAGAATACCTGCGCCAGGGTGGCCGCCTGCCCGTAGCCTTCGTTGGAAAAGGCCGCCAGCAGCAGGGTAAAATGCTCTTTACCGCTACGCAGGTACACATCACGGGCTTTGCTCGATTGGGTGACCTTCTCGTTCTTGTAGGCCCCGCGGATGTAACTCAGCAGGCTGCGCTCGCGGGTTTCCGCCCCGGCGGCTTTGTTGTAAGTGATCTTCTGATGAGGCACCAGCAGGGTAGTAATGGCGTCGACAAGGGTGGATTTGCCGGAGCCGATGTCTCCGGTCAGCAACGCGTTATCCCCATTCGGGTTGATCGTCCATACATGTCCGTCGAAGGTGCCCCAATTGAGTACTTCCAGGCGCTGCAGGCGGTACCCTGCGCGTTTGTTGTCGATATTGGTTTCCAGTTCGAGTAGCATAAGTGGTTATTCTGCGCGCTCCTCGGCGTAGGTTTTCAATTGCTCCAGTATTTCATTCAGTTTTTCAATAGGCACATACGCCTTGAGGATACGGTTGACTTCGTAACGGCCTTTTTCTTCTTTGAGCGGCCGCAGGAAACCGTAGGTTATTATTTTTTTGATGTGCAGTTGTAACTGATCTTCCCGTTTGCGCTCATTGGTGTCCAGCTCATCCCAATATATGCGCATCATCTCAATGATATCGCTATGGCTGAGCACCAGACGGGCCTCGCTGCCCTCTGCTTCGAATTCGAGCAGGCGCTTGCGTAACAGCACGATAAGCAGGGTGATTGGGTAGGACAGGCGCCGACGGCTCATCAGGCGTGGGAAATCGCCTTCTTCCTCGTCGTCGCGGGGCCGCTGCCGCAGGTAGGCATATCCTTCTCCTTCCTCTACGAGCAACTCCAGGCCGAGTATGGCGAAGTACTCCTGCAGGCGGCCGCGGTAGCGCAGCAATAGGTTCCAGGCATCTTCCTGATGCCGGTAGAGAATGCCCTTCAGCAAATAAACGGCGGGGATGCCAAATTCTTCCTGTTCCGGGCTTGCATTCATGCTAAAAACAAAGTTTGGGGCAGGTCGATTCGAAAGTCGCGCCCGTCTTTTTGATATACAATGGTTTCAGACTGCTCTTCGTTGATAATGGCCTTTTGCTGCCGCTCCAGGTTAGTAGCAATGCCGAAATAGGCTACCAGTTCGCTGAGCCCTTTTTCCAGTGGCATTTCCTCGACGACCTCCCGCAGGCTGATCTGATCGCGGCCGCGCAACAGCGCTTTGATGCGCCCGCGCAGCTCTGCCGGGTCGATGTAGAGCTGCTCATACAAGCCATCGGCAGTGACCGCTCCGGCATCGCCGGCAGCCAGGTTTTCAGAATCCAGCTTCAGGACGTCCGGAGCTTCAAACAGGCCGCGGTCCATAAGCAGGTGCACTGCGGGCTTGCCTTCAAGATCGATAAAAAAACGCTGTTTCGGCGGATCGCTTTTAACTTTCAGCGCCAGCTGTTCGATCTCCTCGATGACCTGGCTGGCGCGGCGGTTTTCCAGGAAGGCCCGGGAAACGAGGAAGCGCCGCAGCTGCTCCACCAACCGGTCCGTGGTTTTGTTGACCCGGTCGCCGGCTTCCACCAAAGACATTTTGAGGCGGGGAACCACGGAACGGTTGCGAAAGCCGGACAGCTCAGGCTGTTTAAAGATTTGCTGGACTAGTTTGTCCAGTTCATCCTGCCGATACTGATCCATGAGGAAGGCCCAGAAGGCATTGAATGTTTTCCCCTGGTCGGTTTCCATGATGGCGTCCTGGGCGGAGAATATCTCGTCAAGCACTTCGCCCCGGCTGCTCTGCCTGGTAATCTGCTCTTCCCGCGCCCGGGCGTTGAGTTGGCGGAAGTTTTCTTCGATCTGGCGAAAATCAGATAACAGCTTGCTGGCCGTCTCTTCGATGAGCCCATAGCGCTCGCGGATGCGAGTGGGGTCGAGGCGGCTTAGTTCGTCGTTGTCGATGGCCAGGATCTCCTGGTCAAGCTCCTCTCGTTGCCGCAGCAGTTGTTCCAGGCGAGCCTCCTTGTCCTGCGTGCTCCCCAGGGCGAGCTCGCGCAACAACTGAAAAACCTGCAGGAGTCGGGATTCCGCCCCGACGAATTCCCCCTTGTCGAGATCGGTGATCCAGAGCAGGGCGCGCTCAGCGGCCGGCGTGAGCTCGAAGGTGGCTTCCTCTTCGTTGTTTTCGTAGAATTGCCGCAGGAAACCCTCCTGTGTCCATTCTTCCAGATAGGCGCGGGGATCGCGGGGGTAAAGCGTTTCTTCCTCATTCGCACTAAATAAAAAATCGGACAGCAGAGTGGTAAGTTCGCGGCTACCATACGCCTGCCGGTGCGCCTCCTTGAAGGCCGACCACAGGAAAGCGATGATGAGCGGCGCGTGGTTTTTGCGCAGCAGCTTCACCGCTTTGTGGTGGCCGAGTACGTATTCGACGTCCTCTATGCGGGCGAAATTGATGGTCATGTTGAGGATTATTGTACTTTAGAAAGATAAAGTACAAAACTTTCTCTAACTGGCATAAAAATTTCCGAAGCCTCCCTGCTCAGCACTTCATTTAAAACTTCACCCCCACACTCAACTGCAGATAACTCGCGTTCAGGTCCGTAGTGCCTATGGTATTTTCCTGGAAGCGGTAACCCAGGGAAGCAACAAATGCCAGGCCGGGGTTGACGGAGCGCTGTATGCCGCCGCCGATGCCCGCCATCAGGCCGCCGTCGATATTTTTCTCCAGGACGCCCAGGCCGTAGCCCAGGTTGCCGTAAAAGAAGGGCGCCCACTCCGTCAGCGCCGGATAGACGCGAATGTCGGCGTAGAGCGGGATCAGCTCGTAGTCTCCATAGCCTTCCACCCCCACCCCGAGGCCCAGGCTGATATGCCGGTTGACGTGAAAGCCGTTGACCGTGTGTATGGCAAAATAATCCTCGTTGTTGTTGGCGTCGCCGACGGATCCGATACCGAAACCGTAGCCCAGGGTGGTGATATTGGTGAAACCCTCGCCATCCTGTACAAACACTTTGTTTTTTAGGTTGTCGTGCGAAATTTCCTCGCGCGCCACCCGGCTCACCTCAGCGGCGGAGAAGGTGTAGACATCGCTCTCGGTGGTCATAATTTGTATTCCATCTGCATCGAGGGGTTTGATAATGGAGCCTTTGATTACGCGGCCGTCTTTGAGGTAAACAACGTCCATTTTGTCCTGTCCGTAAGCAGTGATAGCGACGATGGCCAGCATAAAAGTAAGCAAGATCGTTTTCATGGCTGAATTGTTTTTTCGGTTGGTTGAATGACCCGTGCATCGGGTGTGATTAAATTGCGAACGATGAGGCCGCCCTGCCCCTGCAGGTGCAGGTTGTACGTTTCCATCCGCTGGTTATACTGGTTATAAAAGGATACGCTTACCTCGTTGAACCCTTTTTTCAGCGGGATGCGTTGGTAGAAAATCTCGGCCGGGAGTGACTGCCAGGAGCGGATGTCGGCCCGCTCGGTCATGGCGTTGAGGATGTCCATAGCGCCGCCCAGGATTTGGCCGGCGGTGTCGGAATATTGATCTTCCTTTTTCTTTTCTTTTTCTTTGTCTTTTTCTTCTTCCTTTTTCTTTTCCTCTCCTTCCTTTTCTTCCTCTTTTTCCTCCTCCTTGCTGTCCTTCTTTTTGGTTTCGATCGACCGCAGAGAGGCTTCCACAGCTTCTTTAGCGGCGAGGCGAAGCAGGGCGGTGGCCAGTTCGCGATGAAAGCGGTCGCGCAGCGACTGTGCAGCCACCTCGTTGAGGTCTTCGATCATCTCCAACGGCCGGGCGCCGCCGGGGTAAGTCACTTTTGCCGATCGTAGCGGGTAGTCGCGGTTGCGGAATGCCGGCAGGGCAATGCTGATGTTGTTGACCCCGGAGAAACCGTTGTATCGGTTGTAGTCCTCCGGGCCTATGTCGTATTCCAGGCCCATGCTGTTGTTGACAAACCTCAGCTCCGAACTACTGCTGTTGCGAAACAGGTTGAAGCCCAGGATGTTCTCCTGTTTGATCGGGCCCTGTCCGTTTTCCCAGAAAAGCGCCAGGGAGCCGCCCGTACCTTCATCCTCCTCACAACGGGGCTTGAGCAACCTGCTGTAATACTGCGCTTCGTTGGCAAACCCGATCTGCCCGGCTATTCGAACGAGGTCACACTTCAGCTGCTCGGGCATCTGCACCCCCATGTAAGGCCTGACTTTGCCATCCTCAATAAAAAGATCGGCGGCATTGCGGTAAGCGATAAAGGCATCGTTCCATTCGCCGTTCATCTCGTAGCTCAGGCCCATCGTGATGTGGCCGAGCACATCGTCGTGATACTTGAGCGGCTTATCGGGCACGGCATCGTTGAGCTCCTGCAGGCGGATATTGGTGCGGCGGGCTTCCACCCGGGCGGCTGACACATCGTTGAGCTGCAGGTAATTCAGGCTTTTGAGGTAGTGCACGGCAATATTTTCGAAGTACTCGGTCCGGTAGGGCAGCACCCTCGGGTTGCTGACCATGGCCAGCCCCTGTGCGCCCAGGGAGGCCCGGCGGTCTTCGATCAGGTTGTCTGCCTGGTTGAGGTATTGGTTGCTTTCCTCCAGGTTGCCCTGCATGCGGGCCAGCGCGCCCAGCTCCAGATAATAGAGGACCTTGTTGCGGTCTTTTTGGTAAAAATTCTTCTTCTCAATGAGGCGGGCGGCGCCTTCGAGATCCGACTGCTCCAGCATGTCGTTATACAGGAGCTGGTATTGCTCAAAGGAAGCGCAGGAAGAAACCATCCATACCAGGGACAGGCAGCACAGAATTTCAGCGTATTTCATAGGTGTCGGGCTTGGGGCGAAAAAAAGATAGGTTAGTTCTTCACGAACTTTTTGATCTTTTTATCGCCGATCCAGACGACCTCGTTGGTCTGCATATCCGTGAGTACCATATCGATCTGATAATAGATGACCTTTTTGCGTTTGTAAGCATCCATGATGGAGTTGATGGAGCCCTGCAGCATGTAGTCGGCGCCGACTTCCAGCCCCCACTGCTTCATAGTGGACTGGGAAGCATTGGTTTGCTGATCGGCCCGTTCGCGGCGGATTTGCTCGCGTTTTTCGCCGCCCTGCACCAGGCGGACGCGCCCGCTTTGGACAAAAGCTTTTTCCAGTTCTTTGGTGAAGACTTCTGCTTCAATGTGCTCGTGAGATTTGTTTTCCACCATCCCGACGATGACTACCGGCTCAGATCCGGTTTTGCTCACATGGCGCTCGAGCCACGGGCGGCCCATGATCTCGGTGACGAGCTCGGCGGCGGTGAGGCGGGCGTCGGTATCGTTCCAGCGGCCGCTCAGGTCGACGGTAGTGTCGGTTTCGATGCGCTGTACCTGACGGTTACAGGAGGCGCCCAGTAAAAGGGCGAATAAAAGAAATGGGAGAATGGGTTTCATGTAGATTGATTTTGGTTTGATTTCGTTTTGCATGCTAAGTGGTTGAGGCACTTGTCAAGGCTTCCCAAGCCACTACCAGTAGCGATAGGAGCCATAGGGATATCCCCACAAGAAGGGCCGGTTGCGGGCGCGCTCGAGCCTCAGTTCACGGCGGAATTCGCGGCGATCCTGTCGGCGCTGTTCCTTGATGAGTATCGGGTCGTAAGCTTCGTAGGTATTGTCGATGGTAGCGCCCAGGCTAGCCGCGTGGGTATGGTCGGCTTGCCCTGCATACGCTTCGTACGCCTCCTGGGCGCGCGGGTTCTGATCGTTGGCCTGCGCCATGGCGAAGCCGTAGAGGCTGAAGGCGAGAACCAGAGTGAGCATGTATTTTTTCATGGCGTTGCGGTTTAGTTTTCTTTGACCCATCGTGTGCGTTGTTGGCCACACTATTTGTCAAAAAAGGGTTTATTTACCCTTCAAATATATAGTGAATACTTATACAACGCGAGGCCTTTAACGTGCGTTTAACGGAAAAGTGGATATTTTAATATTATAATAACGGAAGAGGTTCTTCGGCAAGGCAATTGAACCGCCTGCCTGATCGGTACAGCTGAGCGCCTGGCCGGCCGCCGGCGCTCTTTCAGGACGCAACTTCTAAAAAAATCATTTTGCCCGCCTACTTATTATTGTATTTTTGATACGCTTGGCCTGGCCACCGGGCTTTGCCTTCTGAAAGGAGTGTAGGAGAAAAAGGAAAAGTCAAAAAATGACCGATTCACACCGCCCACAACGAAAGGATAAATACCTCTTTTTATCGGCATTGAGTGCAGCAGGGGTTGTATATGGCGACATAGGCACCAGCCCCCTCTACGCGCTAAGAGAATGTTTTAACGGCGGCCACGCTCTTCCCATTACTCCCGAAAACATCCTGGGAGTGCTTTCTCTCGTTTTCTGGTCATTGATCCTGATCATTTCCTTAAAATACCTGGTTATCATATTGCGGGCAAACAACGAAGGAGAAGGGGGTATTCTGGCGTTGATGGAAATCGTTCTGCCTAAAAAGCAAGGCAGGCGATATACGATAATTATGGGGATGGGGTTTTTTGGCGCTGCCCTTCTCTATGGCGATGGCATGATTACACCGGCGATCTCCGTCCTCAGTGCGGTTGAGGGCTTGAAGGTAGCCACGCCGGTTTTCGAGCCTTACATCCTCCCCATCACCATCGGCATCCTGTTCGCCTTATTCTTTTTTCAAAGGCGAGGCACCGCCGGAGTAGGGCAAATCTTCGGCCCGGTCATGGTGGTTTGGTTTCTCACCATCGCCGTTCTAGGAGTGCTTTCAATTGTGAAGAATACCGAAGTTTTGCGAGCCCTGAACCCATTTCATGCTTTTTTACTCTTCCAAAACATAGGGTGGAAATCCCTGTATGTTCTGGGAGCCGTGTTTCTGGTCGTCACCGGTGGCGAAGCTTTGTACGCCGACCTGGGGCATTTCGGCCCGAGACCCATCCGGCTGTCCTGGTTTTCCCTGGTACTGCCTTGCCTCCTGATGAACTACTTTGGGCAGGGCGCCCTTCTGCTTCGCAATGCAGAAACCGCCATCAATCCTTTTTTCCACCTTTGCCCGGGCTGGATGCTGTACCCCATGGTAATACTGGCTACCGCCGCAACGGTTATCGCCTCCCAAGCCGTCATATCAGGGGCATTTTCCCTCACTTTCCAGGCAGTTCAGCTCGATTATCTGCCCAGGATGGAAATCCAGCACACTTCAGAAAAAGAAGCAGGACAGGTTTATCTTCCGCTGCTCAACTGGCTTTTATTTCTGGCTACCGTCATGTTGGCCCTCACGTTTCAGACGAGCAGCAATTTGGCGGCGGCATACGGCGTAGCAGTCAGCACCACCATGGTGATCACCGACCTGCTGCTCTTTATTGCCATGCGTAATAAGTGGAAATGGCACCTCATAGCGGCCGTCAGCATTACAGCCTTTTTCCTGGTTGTAGACCTGAGTTTTCTCACCGCCAATTTCCTGAAAATCTTCCGGGGAGGCTGGCTCCCACTCCTCCTGGCAGCCTGTATCTACTTGCTCATGGCCACCTGGCGCAGAGGGCGCCGGCTGGTGATACGAAAGATCGGTGAAATTTCTTTGCCGGTTGATGATTTTTTGAGTTCACTCGAAGAAAAAGATTTTCACCGGGTAAAAGGCGCCGCAATTTATCTTTCCAGCCGTGCAAAATACCTCCCTCCCTCTTTGGAGCATAACCTGGAGCACAATAAGGTGTTGCACGAAAGGATTCTGATCCTGAATATAGACATCCGGAACATCCCCTATGTGAACAGAAGGAAGTATTGGTCTTTACAAAAGCTGGGAAACAATTTTTATCAGGTTACAGCGGCATACGGCTATCTGCAAAGTGTGAACGTCCAGCGGTTGATGTACCTCCTGCAGGAACGGGAAAAGGAACTCAACCTGGACCTCGAAGACGTGACCTACTTCCTGGGCAGGGAGACATTGATACCCAAGAAAAATATCGGGATGAATATCTGGCAATCCCGGATTTTCGCCTTTATGTCGGCTAACGCGGAAGACGCTACCAAATATTTCCACCTTCCGGTAAGCAAGGTGTTTGAGGTGGGGCGCCAGGTGAATTTGTGAGGGTGGTGTTAGTTTTAAGAAGCTATTTCAAGCCGCCTGCCGCAGTAAGATTATTTCGTATAACTCAGATAAAACTTGCGCCGCTAAAGTATAAGAGCATGTTTGGAGGTGGTGCTTTGGGGGAGGAAGGGGATAAAGACAGGGGTTTAACCGGAGGTTTTGCCCCTGCTCTGATAACTTTCCAATGCCCTTTGCAACCTCTCTTTGATTTTCTCCCGAAGGTTTTCCGGGATATTGTGGTAGAGGTGACCGGCATAAACGGTAGCAAACACCATTTAAAAACGACTATCCTTGACGATTTCCTAACAGCTGAGGAAGGAAAGCTCCCTCCTTACGACCAACGGGCATTGTATATCGAATTTAAGGAGCGTATGCGAAAACGGGACATCAAATCCGGCACCGAGGTCTTCAGGGAAGCCTTGGCTACTATTCCAGGGTTGGACGAGTTCGCGGTTCGGTGTTCGCTGTTCGCAAACGCGGCAGGCTGCTTGGGCTTACTTGCTTCTAACCGTGTCCAACCTTAGTACGACTTTTGCACCGGCAGGAAATTTCATTTTCTGGGCCAGGCGCTCCAGGTTTCGGCACAAAATCAATCGCTGGGGCGCGTGGCCCCTCAAGTTCTTTGACAATTTAGGATAACCAAATCCGCTTTACTCACGAGCTATTGCTGTGGGTAATCCTGAGTGTGGCCCAGCGAATCTGCCCATCTGTAAGGTTTGGCTAAGGTTTTAACCAGCTGCAGAGGGCGGACAAAGAATTAAGCCTCGCGCCTAAGCATGAGTGAAGCATTGGATTAAGGGCTCAAGGGTTTGTTCAAGGGAAGCTCCCTTTTGCATTTGCAAAAAAACAAATTCAACCAATGCCACTAATCCTTCGGCTTGCATCAGCCTTCTGAGAAAAGGCAGCGTGCCGTCCGTCTCCGTTTGGAGCCGCTGTCGAATACTGGACAAAAGGCCATCGTCGTAGCTTGCACATTGTAGTATCGAATAGGTTACGACAACAAAGGCTATATAGGATTGTATGGCCTCAAAGTTTCGAACCTCATACTTGTCCAAGCCCTCGGCTTTGCCCTCTTGATGATACGTCTCGACGGGCCACCTCTGGCGGCGAAGCCGCAGGATGCCACTAGGATACCAATTCAAGCGATTGGTGATCACAAAATATGGAGTGCCGGCCAGTTCCTTTTGGGAAAAAGCAATAACCAGCCTTTGTTTGTTTTCAAAATTTTGGATGCGGTGATTGGCAAAGTAGGCATAATAATGCTTCTTTTTGCCTCGATAAGTATAGCCTACCTTTTGAAAAACGGGCTTTGTGCCCGGGTTAAAATGCTCCGCTTTGAGTTGATCTGCGAACTGTCCTAACGACATAGTTTGATTCCCAGGCCGGATGATGTTTTGATCGCTTCTCAAGTTGCCAATGTAATCTCGCTTTAAATCCTGGGCAATAACCTTACAAAAGTATGCGGAGGTAAAACCCGAATCCAAAACCACCGGATAGTCCACAGCGGGGTAATGCCGGCAAAATTTGCGTAGCAACCCCTCGGCGATGTGGATTTTGGTTTTATAAACCTCGGCCAGGCCAGGATGTTTTTTACAGCCTAACTTATAGCGAGTTCTAATATAGTTAAGCCATTTCTGAGGCTCTTGTGTTCTATTGTCCCATTTGTCTTTATTGACGGTAAAGCCTTTTTCCATCAAGAAAAGAGCCACTGCTTCCCAATCCGGCGGATCCCACAGTTGATAATAAACCGGATAATCCGTTTGCTCGTCATTGTAGTGAAGGGTGACCAAGTCATGTGCCCAGCAATAACGCTTGTCGGTAGAGTCGTACAAATTGTAAATCTGGTCAAAGCATTGGCCGTAGTGCTTCAGCAAAGTATTGTCAATGGCCAGGGCCCCGCCCGGCTTCTGGCCCGGGGGCTTGAAGCGCGTATGTTCGTTTTGCTGCAACATGGCCAGGCGCCGCTCATGGATTTGCTCTATATCAAAGTTTTGCCGGTTGAAAAAACGGTTAAAGCTACTCTGGTTCCGTGGCTTGGTGACGAACAAGCGGTTAATGGCTTCCAAGGTTTTGTTTTCACTAACAATAAAACCGGACAAGGCTTTTTTAAAGTGCTCAAAGCCTTCCGGGCTAAAACATGGCTCATAGAAAGCGGCATACTTCTTAACGATACTGGGAAATCCTGTCAGTATTTTCATTGCTGCTCCGTTATTAGAGCAATTTACCAAATCTTAGCCAAAAAGGCTGCCTGCAGCTGCGCTTTGTCCCTAACCGTAGAGCAAGGCTATTACGCTGGCCGAGCTTGCTTAAATAGCAGTAGTAGTCCGGACACTTGCACCTTCGGTGCTGAAGCCCACAGCGCTGATGCCAATAGCTAACGGGTATCAGCCCTGCGCTACGTCGGCGCCAGGAGCAGCCAGGCAGGCCGTTTTGTTAAATACATACGAAGCCGGCGAAATGAATCCGGGACAGGCTCTGAAGCTAATTACAGTCTAAATTAAATTTTGTCGTTATTCCGGCAGGGATTCGTGCGGCGATCATCTTGATCGCACGTTATCCTGCTCATTGGGTTTTGCGCCTCCCGGCGCGTTCGATCAAGATGATCGAACCACGAGCAAGGCCTTCGAAAAGGGTACAGAACTTAATTTACAGTGTATTAATGCCTGATGCTCTTTCAGCCTGCTCGCTATATGGGACTAAAGCCCGCCGGGGCCCAAAACGCCTTTGGTTATCCTAAGCTGTCAATGAACTTTTGCCCCGCCAAGCGACTTCTGCCGGTGCAAAAGTCGTACTTAGACGGGTAGCCGAAGTCTTGAAAAACGACCTGTATTTCAATGTCTTGCAAGCCAAATACGGCTATGCCATCACCTGCCACAAGTCACAGGGGGGCGAGTCGGAAAATGCCTTTGTTGATTTCAAAGTCTATATCGGGAAACTATCCAAAGGTTTTTTCCGATGGGCCTATACTGCCATTGCTCGAGGGAGCGGAAATCCACTTCCGGCAAGGATGACCAGAAGCTACAAATTGTCGTAAACAGGCGCCAGGGGAATTAATCAAAACTTCGTGCTATGTCTTTCAACCGAAAAAAGAAGGAATGGGGATGGAAGGCGGTAAAGGCTTTCCCCGTTGCGTAGCTGGACTACGGGATACTCTATATAACAGCGCCAAAAAATCGCAAAACGGCTCACCCAAACGCCCCATACCACCCCGCTCCCAGCAGCGCCGTCTTCTGGTTCAGGATCAATGTGACCGGCGCCGCTTTTACCAGGGAAGCCAGGCGGCCTACGACGAAGAAATGTTCATTGAAAATGTCGCGGTGAGCTTCGTTCCATATTTTGGGTACGATGCCGCCGCCGATGTAAATCCCGCCGGTAGCTTTAAATTTCAAGACCATGTTGGCCGCTTCCCACGCCAGGTAGCGGAAAAAGAGGTTCAGCGCCTGCTGGCTGATCGGGCTGCCTGCTGCCGCCGCCCGGCTAATGGCGGGCGCCTCAACATGCTCCAGGGAAGCCGGCGGCTCCATGTGCTCTACATCCTTCAGAAACCGGAAGATGTTGGTGATGCCCATGCCCGAAACCACCCGCTCCCAGCTGACATGGCCGTATTGTTCCGCCAGGTAGTTGAACAGGCGCCAGTCGAGTTCGTGGCGGGGAGCGAAATGCGCATGGCCTCCTTCGGTGGCAAAAGGCCGGTACGCCTGCCCATCCCAGTACAACCCTCCTTCTCCCAGGCCCGTGCCGGGGGAGATGACAGCGGCGTTCCCCGGTTCGGGGTTTTCACCGGGGTGAATCAACTCAAGGTCGTTTTCCTCCAAAGCCGCCAGCCCATAGCAATTGGCTTCCAGATCGTTGATCAGAAAAACGGTTTCCATATCCAATTGCTGGCGAATGGCCTGGCTGTCGATATCCCAGGGCAGGTTGGTGCCCTGAGCCTTGCCCTGCTTCACCGGCCCGGCAAAGGAAATGCTCATCCGCCGCGGCAGGGCCGTTTTCCCGCAAAAATCACGGGCCATACCCACCAGCGAGTCCCACTGAGTGGAAGCATAGCGGTGCTCTTCTTTTAAGGCCGGCCGGCCGTTTTCCATGACGAAGAGGGCCATATCCGTTTTGGTGCCGCCGACGTCGGCGGCGAGCAGGGCGCCGCCTTCCGGAAGTGGATTTTTCAGGGGAAAAGAGATGGGGATGAGGGTGTCTGGCATGGTTGGTTGTTGTTTTGAAGGAGGAATTGGCTTTGTTGGGCTGTCTGAGTATTAAAGACAGAAATCCATCAGGATACTTGGATAGAAGGATAGTTCAATTTTCTGTGTCTCTAAAGGCTACCATTCCAGGGTTGGACGAGTTCGCGGTTCGGTATTCGCTGTTCGCAACCGCGGCAGGCTGCTTGGGCTTACCTGCTTCTAACCGTGTCCAACGCTAGGCTTGTAGCCTCTCTAAAAAAAAGCCTCTTGATTTTCAAGAACTTGCGAACGGCGAACAGCGAATTGCTAAAAGTCCTTGGATAAAGATAAGAAAAAGGGAGAAAAACAAGCCTTAATAGAAAACCCATAATTACCCGAAATGTCCCCGATTTTCAATAATTTTCGAATAGCGAGCCCCGAAATTTGAACAAGCTCTTACAAAAACACGCACTATGCAACTCGAACGCCCCATCATCTTCTTCGACCTGGAAACCACCGGCGTAGACACCGAAAACGACCGCATCGTACAGATTGGCGCCATCAAGAGGTTCCCGGACGGGCAGACGGAGGAAAAGAATATACTGGTCAACCCCCAGCGGCCCATTCCCAAACCGGCCAGCGAAATCCACGGCATTACGGATGAGATGGTCAAAGACAAACCCATCTTCCAGCAGTACGCCAAAAGCATGCACCAATGGTTCAGCGGCTGCGACCTGGCGGGCTACAACTCCAATCAATTTGACATCCCCATGCTGGCCGCGGAATTCCGCCGCTGCGGACATGACTTCCCGGACGCGGACGCTCACTTTGTAGATATGCTGCTCATCGAGCGCCTCGTCAACAGCCACCGCCTGGAAGCAACCTACAAACGGTACACCGGCCAGGCGCTGGAAGGCGCCCACGATGCGGTAGCCGACATCCGGGCCACGATCGCTATCCTGGACAAGCAGCTCGAACGCTACCCCGACTTGCCGACAACGCCCAAAGAGCTCGACACCCTCACTACCGGCGAGGAACCGCGGGCGGACATCTCCGGCAAACTCCGGTGGTCGGAAGGTACGCTGGTGTGGAATTTCGGCAAACACCGGGGCAAACCTGTGCTGGAGACGCTCGATTATGCAAATTGGTTTCTGCGGGCGGACTTCCCGCCGGATGCCAAGGCGCTGGTGGAAGAGGCGGTGAAATGACAACAAATGCTTCCTTCTGTGCGCCCGGTCACCGACTTTTTCACCAGCTTTCTGCACCTTTGTTGCCTCACTTTAAAGCAAGGATATGCCACAACAGATCAACAGCAAAAACTTCCGAACCGCCGTACTCAACCATTCCCAACCCGTCGTCGTGGACGTCTGGGCGGACTGGTGCGGCCCCTGCAAAATGCTGGCGCCCCAATTCGCCGCCGCCGCCAACGACCTGGAAGGCAAGGCCCGCTTCGTCAAGCTGGATGCCGATAAAAATCAAAAGCTGGTTCGCCAATATAAGGTCATGGGCCTGCCTACCCTGCTCTTCTTCAAGGACGGCCAGCTGGTGGACCGCATCACCGGAGTGACGTCTAAAACGTCTATCCTGAAACGGGTGAAGCCGCTGCTGAGCGAGGAGGATCAAAAGGAACTGAAGACGGGGTTCAACTGGAGGTTTTGGGAGTAGGCCGATAAAATGAGAAGGCCCTACCTCCCAAAGCCCCCACCACCTTCCCTCCGTGACCAAAGTCAACTTTTTCCCTGACCCTTATCATTTCTTTTTCGGAACTGATAGGGTATCTTATGGTATCGGAGTATGTTTGGAGGTGAAATTTAACCATTTTGTCATGTTCAAACTGGGTTTTCATATCGTCATTCTGCGGTATTATCTGATGATGCTAATCGCCATTATTGCCGTTTATACCGGCCAGGCTTGGTTGATCGCAGTGGCAATGGCAGTGGCTATCAGCGCCGTCCTGGGTTACCGCTTTGGAGGAACCGAAGAAGAAGGCAAAGTAGTCCGCATGGAAACTTCGCCGGAGAAAACCGAACGGAAAGCGGGCTAATCCTTGGCCGGCTCCTTCAACTCGTAGCCCATCTGCATCATCATGGAAAGGGAATTCATTTCTTCCCATTCTTCGGCAATTTTACCGTCTTTCATTTTGTAGATCGTGATCCCGGTCACGCTCAACATTTTGGGAGCGCCCTTGGGTGTACCCTTGCCCTCCCAGCGCACTACGGCATAATCACCCTGGCAGATGATGTCGAGATTCTTACCTTCCGCATCGGGAACATTCTTGTAAAATTCAGCAGTCTGCTCTTTGATTTTTTCCAATCCTTCCACTGTACCCTCCTGGGTGTGCCGTACGGCATCGGTATGGTAAAACTCCGCCATCCTATCGGCATTCTTTTCCATCATGGCCTTATCCATTTTGTCGATTAGAGCCTGATATTTACAATCCTGAGCAAAAAGGGAAGCAGAAAAAAAGGTGAGTAGCAGAAGTAGGCCTGGGCCTTTGAGAAAATTTTGACACTTCATAATATAGGTTTTAAGTTAAAAATATGCCTGAAGATACGGAGACCTGGCAGAAAGCCCATGGCGGCAAACACATTTAAATTAAGCTAACAGGTTGAGCATGTTGGTTTTCATCCATGGCTGCAACACTTCTTCCAAAGAAACTGCCTGGCCACAAAACCATAATGCCGGAGTACCATAAGCCCTAAATAGGTACGAAAATATTGATAAATACGCCTGCCTTTTCGTATTTGGTTTTCACTCCTCCGGGCAGCGCCAAATAAATGGCTCCTGCTCAAGGAATTAGTGCCGTAAAGTTTTTAGATTAGCATCCACCTTTATCTCAACACCAATCCACGCCACGATATGGCCCAGAAAAAGAACAGCAGCAAAGAAAAAAAGAAAAAAGCCAAACGCATCAGCTACCACAAGCAACCGGAAGAGCTGAGCCTGCGGGATTGGCAGACCGGCCTGCGAAAGCAGTTCGGCAAAGAGCAAACCTTCGAACTCACCAACCACGGCGGCCATCCGGTTTGGTCGGATTTCACAGTGAGTAACGCCGAAAGCAACACGGCCTACCGCCTCGCGCTGCGCGGTAAAGAGCCCGGCGACAACTTTTGCTCCTGCCTCGACTTTCGCACCAACGGCCTGGGCACCTGCAAACACATCGAATGGGCCCTGCACAAGCTGTACCACACCTACGGGAATAAGCAACACTTTAAAAAACCGCCGCCCGAACGGGACTACACCTCCGTTTTCCTGCACTACGGCGAAGAACGCAGCCTGTGCCTGCGGATCGGTACGGAGCAGGCTGAAGCTTTTCAGGAATTGGCCAAAGGCTATTTTGATGAAGAAGGTGTCTTATTTCCCCACGCCTACCTGGAAATCGATAAATTTCTGGATGCCGCCCGGCAGCTTTCACCCGACTTCCGCTGCTACCCGGACGCATTAGACTTCGTCATCCAGAAAAGGGACGACGCCCGCCGCCACCTGTTGGCAGACCGGCTGGACAATGATCCACATAGCCTGGACGAATTGGTGAAAGCTCAACTTTTCCCCTATCAACGCGAAGGCGTGCTTTTTGCCCTGCGGGCGGGCCGTTGCCTGCTGGCCGATGAGATGGGCCTGGGAAAGACCATTCAGGCCATTGCGGTGGCGGAATTGTACCGGCGCGAACTCGGTATCGGTTCGGTGATGATCATCTGCCCTACTTCGCTTAAATACCAGTGGCGGTCCGAAATCCGCAAATTTACCGGCAGCGATGTGTCCGTAATCGAAGGGCCGATGCACAAACGCCAGGAACAGTACGTGAAAGATGAAAGTTTCTATAAAATCATCACCTACAATGTCGTCGCCCGCGATTATGCCTACATCAACCAAAGCTTGCCGGACCTGATCATCCTCGACGAAGCGCAACGCATCAAGAATTGGGATACCAAGATTTCCCGGGCTGTCAAGCGCCTGGAAGCCCCCTACCGGCTGGCGCTGACCGGTACGCCTCTGGAAAATAAACTGGAAGACCTCTACTCCATAGTACAGTTTCTCGACCAGTACCTGCTCGGGCCGCTCTACCTGCTGTTGCATCGCCATCAGGTAAAGGACGAATCCGGCGCCGTACGTGGTTACCGCCGTCTGGATGAGATCAATAACAAACTCAAACACGTGATGATCCGCCGCCGCAAGCGCGACGTGCTCAAGCAATTGCCGGAGCGCATCGACAAGCACCTGCTGGTGCCCATGACGCCCCGGCAGCTGGAACTGCACAACAGCTTCGAAACCGACGTGGCCCAACTGGTGGCCAAGTGGCGGCGCTTCGGCTTCCTCAAAGAAAAGGACCGCCAGCGCCTGCTCAGCTGCCTCAACCTGATGCGCATGAGCTGCGACAGCACCTATCTGGTGGACCAGAAGACTCGCCACGACACCAAGATCAGCGAGCTGTTCTACATCCTGGAAGAACGCCTGTCCGAACCGGAAGAAAAGGTGGTGATCTTTAGCCAATGGGAACGCATGACGCGCATCGTCTCCCAGGAACTGGAAGAACGGGAGGTCGAATTTGCCTACCTGCACGGCGGCGTCCCCAGCGATAAGCGGGGGAATCTGCTCGACCGCTTTCGCGAGGACGATAACTGCCGCGTTTTTCTCTCCACCGACGCAGGCGGCCTGGGGCTCAACCTGCAGCGGGCCGCCCTGGTCATCAACCTGGATATCCCCTGGAACCCCGCCGTGCTTGAACAGCGCATCGCACGCATTTTCCGTTTGGGCCAAAAGCGGCAGGTGCAAGTCATCAACCTGATCTCCGAAGGCACCATCGAGCACCGCATGTTGTCCACCCTCAAATTCAAGTCCTCTCTGGCCGACGCCGTGCTGGACGCCATCGAGGACCAGGTCTTCATGAGCGACCGCAAATTCCGCGACTTTATGGAAAATCTCGAGAAGGTGGCTACTCCTGCCGAACCCAGCGAAGCACCAGCCGAAGTGGGCAGCGACACCGACCTGGAAGTGCCGCAGGGCGCCCCGCCCGCCACTCCGGAGGAAGAAGCGCCCGCCCCGGCCGAAGACTGGCGAGAGGAAGAACCGGCGCCACAGAAGGAATCCTCTGCTCCATCGCCCCGGCAACCGAAAGGCGAACCACAGCCGGTTACTGCCGGTGGCAATGGCTCCCGCGACCTGATCAGCCAGGGCATGAGCTTCCTGGGCCGCCTCGCCCAGACGCTCGCCGATGAGCAAGCCACCCGCCAACTGGTGGAGGACCTGACGGAAAAGGATGAATCCACCGGAAAGACGTACATCAAAATCCCGGTGGAGAGTGAGGATGTGGTGAAGAATGCAGTGAAATTGCTGGGAGGGTTATTGGGGAGGTTGTAGTGGGCGGAGGGATGCGCTTTTTCTGGCCCTTTGAGTTATAGTATCTAAAATGGAGGTTAACGCCTGTCGTTGAACCGTGTTGATCGCCGGGGGGTTACTCAAACCACTTTCCCGCCCGAACGGGTACGCTACGCGCCCAAACCTGCACACCACTTGCCAGGCATTCTGATTGGCTGAAATTTGCGGTGTTTTGGCGCAACCCGGCTGCAGGATTTTTCAAACCCCTGCCTGGTAACCGCCTGCAATATCACCGCCCGACGGGCCTTCTTCTTTGCCCGCCTCGATGCAAAGCGCGATCCCGGCCAGGATTATATTGAAGCCAACCGGGAAACAATGGAAGCAGTCGTAAATCAGTTGATCAGCAATGACTGAATGGAAGTCACAAATCAATCGGCAAACCTCCGCAGCAGCTTGATCCGTTCAAACGCTTCCATACAATAAGAGACATCGCCGGGCGACAGCCGCCGGTTTCGGGGCATCGCCTCCACAATATTCTCCAGCACCATGTTGCGCTTGGTGCCATCTTCAGTGACCAGGGTAAAGAGTACTTCCAGAGGTATCCCTTCCGGATTGTTGACGCCTCGGCGGCGCAGCCCCTGCTCCACTTCAGCCAACTGTTCATCGAGGAAGTCTGAAAGGACGTTCTGCATGGGGCCTACCTCCGCCACCAGTTCGTGGTCGAAAGTAACCTGCTCCGGTTCGCCGGCGCGCTGCTTTTGCTGCCGCTCGATATCCTTGCGCCACAGGCGGTCGAGGTAGACCTGCAGGTTGGTCAGGTCGATACCCTCGCGCTGGCTGCGCAGATTGTCCAGGATGGCGGGCACGGTGTTTTTAGGCGCTACGACAGTGATGCCGCCGTACCGGCAGGTACCGCTGACCACCCGTGCCAGGTTGTGATCGTTCATTTTTTCAATGCGCAGGCGGTTGTCGTAGAGAGGCGGCGCCACCTTTTCGAATTCCGACAGATAAGCGATGTATTCCTCGCGGATGATGAGCAGTATCTTGCACTGAAGCCCTGCCTTCAGCAACCCGTCAACGGTTTGGTGAAACGCATCCTGCTCCGTCTTGCCGCCCATGATGTAGAGTTCCTCAAACTGGTCGAAAATGAGGTAGACCGGCCGGTAGTAGTCGAGGTGCAACTCCTGCACTCGGTGGCGGATGGAGGTATCTTCGGTCCAATCATTGCCGGGCAGCAACCGGCCCAGCTCCCGCCGGAGGGATTGGTTGAGGTTGTTGCCCCGCCGCACGAAAATGGGCATCCAGTCCGTATCGTGGAACTGATTGGCCAGCCCGCAGTTGACCAGGCTGGTTTTGCCGGTGCCGGAAGCGCCGTAGAGCAAAATGAGATTGGAAGCGTGCACCGCATTGTAGAGCTGTGCCGTCTCCCGTTCGCGGCCGAAGAACCGGTCTTTATCCTCCTTGTCATAGGATTCGAGGAACTTAAAAGGGTTTTGTATCATATCGCAACGGCGAATTCATTCGCCCGGTTAATTTATTGTTACTGGTTACAAGTCTGCCTTGAGCATCTCATATTGATCTTTCAGCAATTGAAACACCTTCGGCCCTTCATCGTCCATTTTGCTCGCCCCACTATCCTCCAGTCCAAAATCGAAACCGAAATCGTCTTCGGCCTGGGCGTTGATGTTGCGCCCCTCGGTAAAATCTTCCAGCGTCATATCGGTATGCACCTGGTCCGACTCTTTTTCCAAAGCAGTGAAAAAGCTGTGCTCCACGGCTGTGTAATAGAGGCGTTTGCCATCCTCCCAACCCAGGAGGAAGATATGGGCCAACTTGTCCTTCTCGGTGGTTTCGCTCTTTTTCATCTGCACGAACGTATTTTTATCCATCACGAAAGGGGAGAGATTGAGCGATTGATCCAGGTTGTTTTCATTGGCCACCAGCACCACCGAGAAGCTGTCGGCAAAGTTGGCTTTGCGGCGGAAAGCCTTGTCCTGATATAAGTTGAGGTCTATGCCCTGAGCAGCGTTGAGTGGCCCCATATCCAGCTCATAGGCCAACGCTTCGAAGCGCGGGCGGCTGATGGATATATTGCGCACCGTCAGCAGGCGGTAGGCGGACAGAAAGGCGGCCTGGCGTAAAATGATGGAAACGGCCTGCTCGGTGCGTTGGCAAAGCTTTTCCATATCGGCAACCGGCGGGTTGGTTCGCAGCTGCTCCCGCAGCTGTTCCAGGTATTGGTGAGCCTTGTTCAGCGGGCTATCCGCTTGAGCCATGGCCTCCACCAGCAATTCAAACTCGCTGATGTAGGGCAGGCCCATCGCCGTCACTTGCCGGTAAAGCTCCGGCAACTGCGCCAAAAAATCGAACCTGGAAATAGCAGCTTTATCCATTACCAGATAAGGCCAGTTCACTTTCGGTTCCTTACCCCGGCTATGTTCCCACAGGTCGGACAGTAGAATATAATACAACAGTTGGCTGGTGATGACATAAGTGCTAACCAGATGCTCCAGCCGTTCCTGGTTAGGCTTGTCATAGAGCCGCAGCAGGCGGATTTGGGAGCCGATAGGCCAGGGGAAGTTCCGGATGATGATACCCGGGTATTGGCGCGAGTCCTTTCGCACGGCCTCCTCACCCCGTTGCTCCATCATCTGGGCGTAGATGTCGGGATTGTATTTACACATTTCATCCAGCACCAGTATAATAAAAAGATTAGCCGTAAAACTGGAGCCGATATACTGGATCATTTCTTTTGGCAGGCCTACCGGGTGGTAGTAAGGCAGCTTCCAGTTAAGCACTTCTTCCCGATATTCCTCTTTAATGTAAAGCCCCCAGGGCATATCGGCGTTCTTTGATTCCTGACTTTCCGAGTCCGATAAATCAATACCGCGCAAGCTCACGTCTACGCTGTCGCCGTAGTGGGTTTGCAGGTAGGCCTGGGCCAAGCCAAAGGCCTGGCCGATCGTGCGCTTATTCGCCAACGCTTCGTAAAACTGCTGGGCAAAGTACACTGCCTTCCCATCCTCGATCTTGACGGAGGTGGCGATTACTGCCTTGACACCGGCGTCAAAAAGTGTTTTGACCTGCCCTTTGGAAGAGCAGCCATTGAGGAAAGCCAGCTTAAGGGTTTTCTGCTCGCCCAGGAGGGCGGCCAGGCCGCGGCTGTCCCCCACCCCTGCCTCCAGGCGCAGATGGGAGCCATTGGCGTGGCCACCGTAATGGAAGATGGCGACCCTGTCTTTATATCGGGTGAAACCATTGAATATATCCTTGGTGTCAGCACTCTCCTCGCGGTACACCCGGATATATTCCTTTCGATCCAGCTCTTCCATCGCCTGGAAAAGAACCCGGCTCTCCTCTTTGAGGAGGCCCAGGTGGGCGTCCTGGTCATTGGCGAAGGCGAAGAAGATCAGCGGTGTATTTTCCATATTGTATTTTTCATTAGGATCGGTTCATGAACAATTGATGAAACAGGCTACTCGTAATAGGAAGGCAATTGCGGAGGGTTGCTCAACCATTCAGCGTCGTAGGTGCGAAGCAGGTTTTCCAATATCTCCATAAAAGCCGGCGCAGTGGTGTCGATCCGCCGGCGAATCCAAAAACCCAGCGAAACGACCCAGTAATAATAGGCGTTATTAACATCCAGCTGGGCCCTTGTTTCTATCTCCGATACATACGGCCACACGGCCTGTCCAAACCGGTTCTCAAAAAAAATCCCACCGCCCTGCGCATCAGAGCCAACCCAGCCCGTTGATACGATATCTCCTTTAAGAAAGCCCAAATATTGTTCCTGCACCCTGTCTCGTAAGGCAGGCTGCTGCTCAAGCTGCTGGTAGGTGAGATAATAGATTCGGGCCATATCTCTGATGAAATGGCCGTAGAAAGGTTGGGTGGCCTGGCGAAGCAGCCCGTCTTTTTCGGCCGGGATCACATTCCCCTTCGCCCAGGCGAGGAATTCAGGGTTGTAATAACCAAATTCATTGGAATACACATCGAAATCATCCTGGTGTGGCCCTTTGATAAAAATAGGGACGGGAGAAAGAGATTGGGCTTTTTTCAGGTCCATCAACAACTGGAGCTTTTTATACAGGTCTCTGATCCCTTCTACCCCACTTTTATCCGTTTCTCCTAAATAGGCTCCTGCTTTCCAGCTGGCCTCGATCACTTCGTTGACGGTTCGTTCCTGTGCGGCCTGCGCGGCATCCTTAGCTTCGATGGCATCATCCAACGCTACTGTAAGCTTAGCCTTGGCCGCGTTGGCGGAATTCCACTGGATCAAAGCAATTGCCAGAAAGACGGCCAGTACGGCCATGACGCCAACGATGATCATTTGCACCCGCCGCCTGGCCCGCCGCAGGGCCCGCCGGCCGTAAGCGATAAATTCGGCTTCTGCGTCCGTAATACTCACCTGAGGCAGGTAGGGCGTCACATAGTCCACGTCGTCCTGCGTCAGCTTAGCTCCACGCTCCTGATAGGCCTGGTAGGCTTCGCGGATGAATTTCTCGATCTTGCGGCGCGTTTGCGCCTCCGTTGACGCTTTGTTGAAAATCTGTTTGGCAATGGTATCGTGAGTAAGTTCGTAGCCCATAGGAGTTTATTAATTGGGATGATTGTCCTCCTTCGCCATCGCCTGCGCTAAAGTTTCTGTGATCGGAGAAGGCGATGACGGAAAAGGGTTAATGGAATAAGTCGTCTCTGTTGTACCGGGTAAAGTTGGATTGAGTTGGCCGGGAACCTTTAAATTCGCTTGAACGGAATTTGCTTACCGAAGATACAAAAAACCCGTGGATTCTGTCTGCTGGCGCAAAAATAGGCGCTCCCATTCGAAGAGAGTCGCCCTTCTATCCGGTTTCCATGCGCCCAAGCCCATGAAAATTTATAATTTTATGGCTCAAAGTACATTTCACAATGATCCTATACAACGTCACCGTAAAAGTCGAGCATTCCATCCACGAAGACTGGGCGCAGTGGATGAAGGCGGTTCACATCCCCGACGTGCTGGGCACCGGGCTGTTCACCGGACATAAGCTATGCCGCCTGCTGGGGGTGGATGAAGCAGACGGCATCACCTATGCTGTTCAGTACTTTTGTCCTAATATGGAGGCCTTTCAGTTGTACCAGCAACAACACGCCCCCCGGCTGCAAAAAGAGTACGCCGAACGTTATCAGGATAAGTATGTGGCGTTTCGGACGTTGATGGAGGTCGTTGCATCTTCATAATACCGGCTCAAACCTCGCCGTGAAATGCCGTAAAAAGGGCGGCTCATAGGTAATGCGGTACCCATGCGCCCGTTCCCTTTCCTTTTCCAGTTCGCGGAAGGTTTCCACCACATAGTCGATATGGCTCTGGGTGTACACCCGGCGGGGAATGGCCAGGCGTACCAGTTCCATCGCGGCGGGGATCAGCTTGCCGTTCTCATCATTTTTTCCGAACATAACCGAGCCGATCTCGCAGCAGCGTATACCCGCCTTGAGATACAGCGCACAGGACAGAGCCTGGCCGGGAAACTCTTCCACCGGAATATGGGGGTAAAATGCCTTGGCGTCGACGTATATGGCGTGGCCGCCGGGAGGCCAGATCAGGGGTACCCCGATCTTACGCAACTGCTCGCCCATATACCCGGTGCTCTTGATCCGATAGTCCAGATAATCGGGTTCAAAGACCTCTTCCAGTCCAATGGCAATCGCCTCCATATCGCGCCCGGACAGGCCGCCGTAGGTGGAATAGCCTTCGGTGATGATAAGCACAGTGCGACACTTCAGCGCCAGGTCGAGGTCCTTCAGGGCCAGAAAGCCTCCCATGTTGACCAGGCCGTCCTTTTTGGCGCTCATGATCGCGCCATCGGCCAGGGCGAACATCTCCTGAGCGATCTCGCGGTAGCTCTTGTCCTGGTAGCCTTCTTCCCGATGATGGATAAAGTAGGCGTTTTCAGCAATGCGGCAGGCGTCGAGGATGTACAGGATGCCATGGTGTTTACAAATCTCCGAAATGGCACGGGCGTTGGCCATGCTTACCGGCTGCCCGCCGCCGCTGTTGTTGGTCACCGTCAGGATGACCGCGCCGATGTTTGCCGCGCCGTTCTTTCGGATCAAAGTTTCCAGCGCATCGGTATCCAGGTTGCCCTTAAATGGATGATACACTTCCGGGTGTTTCCCTTCTTCAATAGGTAGGTCTACGGCGGTGGCGCCGGAAAATTCGATGTTCGCGCGGGTGGTATCGAAGTGGGTATTGCTGATGAACACCTTGCCTGGCCCACCGATGCGGGAGTACAGCAAGTGCTCCGCCGCCCGCCCCTGGTGGGTCGGCAGGACGTAAGGGAAACCGGTCAGATTCTTGATGGTAGACTCCATACGGAGCCAGCTTTTAGCGCCGGCGTAGCTCTCATCGCCTCGCATCATGGCGCTCCACTGGTTGGCGCTCATGGCAGAGGTGCCGCTGTCCGTCAGCAGGTCGATAATCACCTCATCGGAATGCAGAAGGAAGGGGTTGTATTGAGCTTCCTGTAAAAACTGCCGGCGCTCCGACTCGGCTGTCAGGCGAATCTGTTCTACAACTTTGATGCGAAAAGGCTCAATGGTGGTCTTGTGATGCATGCTATTGGTTTAGCGTATGGTTAGGAAAAATCAGGGTATCCGTCTTTGTCCAGTGTGAGAAGGATAGCCAAAAATTACTCTGAAATTATTTCAACTCCGCCACATTATACTCCACACTTTTCAGGTTGAATTTTCCGTAGACAAACTTCCCATCCGGATAATGCCAGATGGCTTCGCCGTACGACATGATGCGGTATCCATTGAAATCCTTGTAATCCCGGGCCGGCGTTGAGAACCGGTATTTTTTCATGTCGGACACGGTAAGGCGATCGTCAGAAACGAAATCGACGAGTTGCCCTTTTTCGTTAAAGTACAGGATGGCAGAGATGCGAACGCCCCTGTTGGTAAAGGTAGCTTTCGCGGAAGCGCCGTCTATGGCCTCCCACTGTATCCGGCTGTCGATGAGAGTTGCCGGCGCCATCAGGCACATGTCGTTGAACAGGGTCACGGTTTCCCCTTCGAACATCTCCTTCCCCTGGAGGCGCACCACCGGAAAGAGGGAGAGTACTTTCACCTGCATGCTGGCGTTGTCCCCTTGATAAGCGTGGTAACCACTGGCGGGCAACCCTTTGACGCTGGCCTTCATGAAGAAAAAGCGCTCCGGCTCATCAAAAAAGTTGTGTTGCTCAGCGGTGAATTGAAACCAGTCCTTACCCTTGTCCCGCATCTCCCCTTCGAACACGATTCTAACGTTCTTTACTTTCGGCTTGCCCACCACCCCTACATACCGCAGGTACTGCTGCACCGGCCCGGGGAGGGGTTGCAGGTCTTTTTCCGTAATCAGATCACTTTTCAGGGCAGCCTTTCTTTCCAGCCCTTCTTTCACATCCTGGCGGTAGCCTTTCTCAAAGCTCCAGGTGCTGTAGCCCACAATGGCCACCAGCAACACGATGACATTGGCGATGGTTCCGAACTTGGCGTCCTGCCAGGCCATAAAGATGAGCACTTGCGATAAAGCAACGGAAACAAAGGCCAGAAGGGGCCATACCCTTTCGCTCCCCGAAAAAAACAGCCCGCCCGTAGCCAGGAACAAGATCATGGCTACCAGCCATAAAATACCGGCCGGCCGGGAAATATCCTGAGTGAGCTGGCTCACTTCGCTGAGTTGGAAGGCTTTGAGAAACCCGAGGAGGTGAATCAGGCCATGGACGAATACAATGAATACAAAGAGGTAGCGCAGCATAATTTTAGTGTTGAGCGTAAAAAACGGAAGTGTTCAACGTTTTGTGCTCTAGGAGCCTGTCGGAGAAGTGTTGGTGAGACGAGAACACCGAATTCCGAACAGTCCTAAAAACTGGTGGAAGCTTATTAATTTCCCTGGAGAAAGACTATGATATTCATCAATTTTGCGGCTGATCCTAGTCATCATTGAATAGGCTGCCTTCACAGGTGGCCGGTTAACTAATTCAGAGAAGTTTTTTTCATTAGACTTTACTCCATGCAAACCAGAAAATATTCTCCCAAACTCATCGTGCACGGCGGCGCCTGGAACATCCCGGCGGCCTACCACGCCGCCCACCTCGCGGGTGTGCGAGCCGCCGTTGAACAAACCTATCCACATCTGCTGGACGGTGGCAGCGCCCTCGACGCCGTAGAAATGGCCGTGCAGATACTGGAGTCCGACCCCACTTTCGACGCCGGGCGGGGCGCCTTTCTCAACGCCATCGGCGAGGTGGAGCTCGACGCCATCATCATGGACGGGCGCAGCCTCGACTTCGGGGCGGTGGCCGCTCTGCAGAACATTCTGCACCCGGTCAGCGTGGCCCGAAAGGTGATGGAACTGACGGAGCACAACCTGTTGGTGGGCGCCGGGGCGCTCGACTTCGCCCGCCAGGCGGGCTTCCCTGAATTACTGCCGGAAGCACTGCTGACGGAACGCGAGC
The DNA here is from genome assembly GCA_020636095.1 of Lewinellaceae bacterium. Taxonomy (GTDB): domain Bacteria; phylum Bacteroidota; class Bacteroidia; order Chitinophagales; family Saprospiraceae; genus JACJXW01. The sequence continues at coordinate 471,112 of JACJYN010000003.1, read as the reverse complement.
TGGAATTCTTCCAACAGATCAAAGGCAACCCCGGCTTTCGCACCCACCATCCCTTCAAAGAAGGCCCCGGCGACACCGTTGGCGCCGTCGCTATGGACAAGGACGGCAACCTGGCCGTAGCCACCTCCACCGGCGGCACCGCCCGCAAGTTGCCCGGGCGGGTGGGCGACTGCCCGATCGTCGGCGCCGGCGCCTACGCCGATAATGAGTTGGGCGCCGTATCGGCCACCGGCTGGGGGGAATCCATCATGAAAGTACTGCTCAGCAAAACCGTGTGTGACACGTTTGCCGAACAGCAGGCTATGGCTGCCGCCCGAAAAGGTATTGAGATTCTGGCCCGGAAAGTGAATGGACTGGGTGGGGTGATCGGAATTAATACGGCCGGGGAGTATGCCTGGGCACACAATACGCCGTATATGGCAATGGCATATTGGCAGGTGGATGGGGTGGTACAGGCCAGCATCCGAAACAATGGATGACAGTTTGATAAGAGCCTCAAAGGTTGACATCCAAACATGTTCTCACATTAACTTAAACCGCACCCCGCCCATCAGCCACCTCCCCGGCATCTGCGCCCCTAGAATATCCTGATACGGCTCGTCGAACAGGTTGTGCGCCTGCAGGTTGAGGCCGAACTGCGGCGTCAGGTTGAAGCCAAGCCGCAGGTTCCACAGCTGGTAGCTGGGGCTCAGGCGGGCATTGATGGCCGCGGCCTGTCGCGCCGGCCTCTCCTTGTACAGGCCGTTGAGCGCCAGTTCCAGCTTACCGCTTTCCAGGATGAGATTGGTGGACAGCAAATGCCGGGCGTGGCTGGAGATGTACACCGAGATCACGTCTTCCTTATTGGTGGTGTTCAGAAGCGTATAACCCAATGACCACAACAGGCGGGTGCGCTGGCTCAGTGAAGTGCTCACCCATGATTCCACCTCCAGGCCGTTGGTTTGCACATCGGTGATGTTGGTGGCGAAGAAATATTCGGCGCCTTTCTGCAGGTTCTGGTTGTTGGGAATCGCTGCTTCGTTAGTGGGAGCGTAGTCGATCAGGTTGGACGACTGCCGGAAAAAAGCGGTGGCCTTCAGCTGCCAGTGTTTTGTCAGGCGGTAATCCAGGCCGAATTCTTCCGACCAGGCGCGTTCGGCTTCCAACTCCGGATTGCCGAGGTTTCTTCCCGGCGTCAGGTTTTCCAGGTTGTAGGACACATAGCGCTCGGTGTAGTCCGCTGCCCGGATGCTCCTGCCGGCGGAAGCGCGCAGGGTGAGGTTGGAAAGCACATAAGAGATATTGAGCTGAGGGGTGAATTCCAGCCCGTAATTTTCGTCGTAATCCAGCCGCAAACTGCCGGTCAGGTTGAGGCGCTTGCCGGGCCGTAACGCCCCCATGGCATAAACGCCATAGTGAAGGTCGTCGTGGTTGCCCCGGTCTGTACTTTCGATAGACCGGCGGTCCAGTTGCCCTCCGAATTTCAGGGATAACCGGCCGTTGATGATCTGTAGATGATTGACATTGAGGTTCCAGAATTGAGTGGTGTGCAGGTTGGTGGATGGAAAATCGGGGCTGAAAACGAAGCGGTCCGTACCATTGCGGTAGGCCAGTTGAAAATCGGTGTTGTTGTTTATCCCGGTTTTGGATACCCGGAGTTGGTTCCACCAGTTTCGGGCCGTTTCCACCGATTTGTCCAATGGGCTGGCCGTGTAGAAAAAGCGGGCGCTGAAGTCGCGGTCGTCGTAGGCAGTGCGAAGCTGGATACGCCAATTGTCGTTGAAGCGATAACCTGCGGACAAGCCGAAGGTTTTCAGGTTGAAGAAGTTGTTGTAGCCTTCCAGCGTGGTGTTGTCCAGCACCTGTTCAGCTATGAATTCACCATCTGACTGGTTCATGCTGAACCCGCCGCCGGCGTAAAATTTGTCCTTCCTTACGGAAAAACCCTGCTGAGCGTTCACCAGGCGATGTTCCCCGTAGTTGACTTGCCCGGTGATTTCGTTTTCCGCTTCCCGCTTATCGGCCCATCCTTTAGTAATGATATTGATCACTCCCCCCACCGCATCGGCGCCATACATGGCGGAGGCTGCGCCGCGCAGCACTTCGATCCGTTCAATCTCAGCGGGCGTGACGGGGATGTAACTGTTGAAGTGGGCCGTAAGCGGGTCATTGAGTTTCATGCCATCCACCAGGACCATCACCTGCGAGAAGGTGGCCCCGCGCATGCTGATGTCTCCCTGCGCCCCGAAGGCGTTTCGCGACTGTACTTCAATGCCGGGCACGTATTGCAGTAGTTCATCCAGTGAAGTAAAAGCCATTTTCTGGAGGCTCTGCCCGTCGATAATGGAAATGTTCCTGCCTGTTTCCGCCGGAGTCAGGGGAATTCTGGTGGTTTTGACGACTATGGTGTCCAGGCTTGTCAGCGTTTGCCCCCAGGAAACGGAGCAAGAGCATACGATGAAGAAAAAGCATAGCCAGTTGGGAGTGTCCTTATATTTCATTTTTTCTTTTTAAAAATTTGAGGGAGCAAAAATAAGGTTTTGAATGGAATACCCTCGTAGTCCGATTTGCAGCATATTATTAGCCGAAAGGTAATAACTTCATTATCTTTCCTGAACAGAACGATCCTATACTTATGCTTAGAAACTGGAGCTACCTACTCTTATTTGGCGTCTTCACCTTGCTTGAGATTACCCTTTCTGGCTGCCAGCAAAGGCCGTCGCCAAAAAAATTCCGAATTGGGTTTTCCCAATGTTGCGACGATCCCTGGCGTGACGTGATGGCTCGTGAAATGTACCGCGAACTGGCCTTTCACCCTGAGCTGGATTTTGAGATCGAGGTTGCCGACAACAACAGCCAAACGCAAATTGAGCAAATCCGTGAACTGCTCGGAAAGGATCTTGACCTGTTGATCGTTTCACCCAATGAATCCATACCGCTGACCCCCATTGTGGAAGAAACCTACCGGTCAGACATCCCCGTCATTTTAATTGACCGCAAAACAGAATCAGAACAATACACGGCCTTCATCGGCGCTGACAATTACGAAATCGGCGCCACTGCCGCCAATTACATCGCCAGCCAGTTCAATGAAACTGGCAAGGTCATCGAAATCCAACTAGGTATGACCATGACCCCGGCTCAGGGGCGCAGCCGTGGATTCAGGGATGCTTTGATGAAATTCCCGGGTATGGAAACGGTGGCGCAGATAGAAATGACGGCAGGTATAGACGAATTGAAAGCTCAATTCATGGAAGCGTTTCAACAACATCCCGAAGCCCAGGCCGTCTTTGCGCACAATGATTTTCTGGCGGAAAACGCCTACCGATGGGCTCAGGAAATAGGCCGGGCAGATGAACTGTTCTTTTTAGGCATTGACGGCATTCCCGGGTTAGGTAAAGGCATCCAGGCGGTCGAGGACGGCGTCCTCGATGCTTCGCTGCTCTATCCGACCGGAGGCGCTGAGGCTATCCAACTCGCGTTGGCGATCTTGAATAACTTACCTATTGAAAAAAATAATGTTCTTCAGACCATCGTCATCAACAAGAGCAACGCCCGGATTCTTCACTTGCAGATGAAAAAAGTAGAAAGCCTTCAGCGTAGCATCGACGGCCAGGTGGAAGCAATTGAAAGCCTTAACACCGTCTACCTTAATCAGCGGGTTTACATTTTTATTTTGGTTTTAAGCCTTCTACTAGCTCTTATCCTGGGAGGTGTACTGCTAAAGCTGCTCAGGGTAAAAGAGGAAATCAACAGGGATTTAGAATCGAGAAACCGAGAAGTGCTGGAGCAACAAAGACAAATTGTCACCATGTCCGAAGAGCTGCAACTGGCTACTCAGGCGAAGATGGATTTTTTCACCAACATCTCTCATGAATTCCGCACTCCACTCACACTCATTCTGGGTTATATCGAGGGGATGCTCTCCCGCAGCGGTATTAGCGGTAAGGCAGCCCACCAAGACCTCGGCATGGTGCGCAAAAATGCCCTTCGGCTCTTGCGCCTCGTCAACCAGCTGATGGATTTCAGAAAAACGGAAAGTGGTAAAATGACGGTTCGGGCCAGCGAAAATGACCTGGTGGCCTTTACCCGGGAAATCGTGGAGGCCTACCGGAAAATGGCGGACAAGCGCAACATCGAACTGGTTTTTTTCGTCGTGGAAAAAGAATTGCCCGTCTGGTTCGACGGAAATATGATGGACAAGGTGCTGTTCAACCTGCTATCCAATGCGTTCAAGTTCACCCCCGACGGGGGAAAAGTTCAGGTCGCTGTGATCAAAGACCCCATTACCGAAAAGGCAATAGTAAAGGTGGAAGACAACGGGCGGGGCATGTCAAAGGAAGAGGAGGCGCGGGCATTCGAACCCTTTTTTCAGGGCAGAAACCACAAATCCAGAGGCACTGGCCTGGGCTTGTCACTTTCAAAGGAACTGGTATCGCTGCATTCCGGAGATATTGCCGTGTGGAGCGAACCGGGTAAAGGCGCCCGTTTCGAAGTTACGCTTCCGCTCGGCACGGCGCATCTGCGCGAAGATCAGATGACCAGTGAAAAACCCAACACTCTCTCCTATGATGAGCTCCTGTTTTTAGAAGAAGATATACCTGAAACAGCGCTCCCGCCAGCTGCTTCCACCGATGCCGAGCATACCCTGCTGATCATTGAGGACAATGAAGACCTTCGTCTTTTTTTGCAAAAACACTTCGGCGCATCCTATCATATCCGGGAAGCAGCCGATGGCAATACCGGCCTGGACATGGCCCTGGAGGAAGTCCCCGACCTGATCATTACCGATATCATGATGCCCGGCCGGGATGGCCTGGCCTTGTCCAGAATACTTAAAACCGACCTGCGCACCTCCCATATTCCAATCGTCCTGCTGACCGCCCAAAGCACTATGGAGCAGAAAATAGAAGGCATACAAACCGGCGCAGATGCTTATGTGACCAAGCCGTTCAACCTGGATTTCCTTTCCGAGGTCATCAAAAACCTGCTACATGGCCGACAGGCCCTTAAAGACCGTTTCAGCGGGGTCATTCAGCCCAGTCAACTCCCTTCCGGCATGGGCGGCCTGGATGAACAATTCCTCCGCAAATTCACTCAGCATTTACAGGCTCACTACGAAGACCGAAACCTGACGGTGGAAAGCCTGAGTGAAGCTTTCGGCCTTTCGAGAGTGCAACTGTATCGAAAGGTGAAAGCCCTGCTCGGCGAAAGCGTGACCGACTACATCCAGCAGGTACGCCTGAAGAAGGCCAGCCAGTTGCTGCTGGAAGGGGAATGGACGGTAGCGGAAATCGCCTATAAGGTAGGCTACTCTTCTCCAGGGTATTTTTCTACGGCCTTCAAAGGCAAATATGCCTGTTCGCCTACTGAGTACCGGGATAGGAAAAGCAGGACGCCGAATTCATAACCCCAGGCAGGTAACATTCCTTAAAGCCCATGTATCATTTTCAAAACCCACCGGCCTTCTTGTTTAAAACACCCTAAGCTATAACAACCTGTCTTTCAGCCAATTGTTGACCCACCGCCTCATGTAACATATTCAAAAGGATTTGAAATAATCCTGGAAGCCAATGGCATTCCAGGCCGGTAGATTTGTATCATGTACTTAAATCTTAATGATGATAAAAGGACAGGTTCACTTACTGGAAAGCATATGGAAATAATCAAATGACTGCTTTTATGAAAGCTTTTTAAAAAACTACAATTATCATGAAACTTAGAATGCTCACCTTATCCGCCTTGCTCTTTTCTGTGCAGCTGGCGCTCGCTCAGCGAACCATCACAGGAACAGTGACCGATGCGGATACTAAAGAGGCACTTATCGGGGCCAACATTATTATATCCGGTACTGCTACCGGTACCATAACCGATATTGACGGCGCCTATTCTATAGAGGTGCCGGAAGATGCCGCCAGCCTGATCTTTTCCTACACCGGTTATGCTCCACAGGAATTACCTATCGTCGGCCTGACTGTTGTCGATGTGGCACTCTCTGCCGGGAGTGTGCTGGAAGAGGTCGTCGTTGTAGGTTATACTACCCAGCTGAAAAAAGACATTACCGGAGCTGTTTCAGTAGTGAAAGTAGAGGAATTGACTAATGTGGCTACCCCCAACGTTATCAGTAAACTACAATCTAAAGTACCTGGCCTTTCCTTTACCTCGTCTGGTGTTCCTGGAGGTAATGATACCCAGATTTCAATCCGGGGGCTCACCTCCGTGTTTGGGGGAACGGGCCCGCTGTGGGTCATAGACGGTGTGCAGACTACCAATCCTGCAGGCCTAAACCCCAATGATATCGAGAGTATCCAGGTTTTGAAAGATGCAGCCTCGGCAGGTATTTATGGAACAGAAGCCGCCAGAGGGGTAATCATTGTCACTACCAAACAGGCCAGAAGCGGAACCGGTGGATTCACCCTTAATAGCTTGGTCACTTACAATACTATTCGGGAACGCTTCAATGTATTAAGTGGCCAGGAGTGGCTGGACGTAAGATATATTGCTCAGGGCAAAACGCCGGTTACGGCCGGTAATTTTGTTTATGAACCCGAAACGGAACTCCCCACTTTTCTCGATGACAACAACAACCTGAGGTTATCCAATACGGATTGGGTTGATGTAATCATGCGCAATTCGGTCTCGACCACTACCGACCTGGGGTATTCTTTTGCCAATGATACCTGGAAAGTTTATGTAGGCGCCGGTTATGCTTCCGACAACGGGATCATGGAATATACGAATTACGAACGAGGCAATTTGCGGCTGAATGCCAGCGTAAATCTGTTCAAAAACAGGCTTACCATTGGAGAAAATCTGACCGTATCGAAATTTAGCGAGGTCAAAGCTAATGCAACCGAAGACGCCCTGCTCCAGAACCCGTTAATTCCTTTATACGGAGAAGATGGAACCTGGGGAGGTACTGGTTGGCGCCGGGTTGCAGGATAAATGGAACCCACTTGCCATTTTGTACATCAACCGGAACAATGCCGAAAAATCGTTGAGGTCATTTGGCAATGTCTATGCCGATGTAAATATTGTGAAAGGCTTGGCCTTCAGCAGCAAGATCAATTTCGACATCAATCAATTTAAATTTGATGAGCAAACCGAATCCTTTAACCAGAATGGCAGTATTCTCGGCAACAGGATACTGCTCGACGATCAGGAATTCTCGAGATTTGCCAGAAGGAGGAATGACGCCCAAACTTATATCTGGACCAACCTGCTGGCCTTCAAGCGCGATTTCGGGCCACATACTATCGATGCTTTTATCGGCCACGAAACATTCGACAGAAATCAGGAAAATAATTTCCATCGCATTCAGGTACCACTCGGCACAGCAGTTGACTTCGAGAACATTGAGAGCTATGACATCATTGCCGACAATGCTATCCTCGATGCTTATGGCATAGGGGCCGACAGCAGGCGGATGTCGCAGTTTGCTAAAGTCTCCTACGACTTTGCCGACAAATATTATATAGCCTCCAGTATTCGGCGCGACGGGTCCTCCCGTTTTGGCAAAAACAACCGGTACGCTATTTTCCCTACTGTTTCCCTCGGCTGGACGTTGAGCAATGAAAACTTCCTGGCCGGCAATAAAAATGTCGACGACCTAAAATTGCGCTTTTCCTGGGGCGGCAACGGCAATGCCGACATTCTGGAATATGCACAGTATTCCATCTTTAACAATGCGGTGGAGAACAGCAATTACGATTTGGCTGGAGATGGTGAAGGCCCTATTGATAATGGCGTATCGGCCAATCAGGTTGGAAACCCGGACCTGAAATGGGAGCAGTCTTTTCAGAGCAATATCGGCCTGGATTTATCATTGTTTAACTATCAGGTCAAATTTGTAGTAGACCTCTACGAAAAGAACACTTCTGACCTGCTGCTCCAGATCATCCAGCCATCCGTGCTGGGCGAAGCCGGAAAGACCCTGTTCTTTAACGCCGGCGACATGACGAATAGAGGCGTTGACCTGGCCCTGGGATTACACCCTGCTCCCGTTAATGACTTCAGTTACGGCATCGATGTCACCTTCTCTGCCTACCGAAATGAAGTCACTCAACTGAACAATGCCGACAATTTCATCCTGGAAGGCGTATCCTACACTGGTGTCGGCCACCCAATCGGCTCCTATTACGGTTTCATCGCCGATGGCATCTTCAGAACGCCGGAAGAAGTAGCGGTTCATGCCGAGCAGACCGGGAAAGGGCTCGGCAACATTCGCTACCGGGATTTGAACGGCGATGGGGTTATCAACCAGGACGATAGAACCATTATCGGCAACCCGCATCCCGATTTCATTTACGGAATTAATTTTTCCCTTGGGTACAAAAGGTGGAGCTTTAATGTCTTCTTTGATGGAAGGCAAGGCAATGAAATGTACAATGCCCAACGGGAATTACTAGACTTCCCCTACTTTGGATTTAACCACGGAAGAAATACGCTGGACGCCTGGGCGCCGGATAATGCCAACTCATTGATCCCTGCTCTGAGTACATCTGACGTAAATGATCAGCGGCGCCCTTCTACCTATTTCGTTGAAGATGGCTCCTTCTTCCGGCTGAAGAACGTGAATTTGACCTATTCCTTAAGCCCACAGGCGCTTGACAAAATTGGTTTTGAAAGCGCAAGCATTTTCATCCAGGCAGAAAACCTGCTCAACATTACTTCCTTTACCGGTTTTGATTACGAAGTTCCAGGCTTAAGTAGGACGGGTATTGGGATCGCCGGGTTGGGAACCTATCCGCATACCAAAGCATTCAGCTTCGGCTTGAATCTTAATTTCTAAAAATCTATTCAGATGAAAAAGATAAAAACCTATTTAGCCTTAATCTTTTCAATCCTGCTAGTCACCTCCTGCAAGGACTATCTGGATGTCCAGCCGGAAAATGTAATTTCCGAGGACAACCTGGAAATAGAAGAATTGGTAGTGAATGCTTACAGCGCCCTGGACTACCGTTTCAATACCGGAGAATTCAGAGACAACTGGTACTTTTTGATCACGCTCCTTCCAATTGGGCTTTTTCCGATATCAGGAGCGGCGACGCCTACAAAGGCGGGGGGTGTTGGCGACAACCCTGGCGGCGGCATGCATGCGCTGGAAATTCACCAGGTTTTTCCGTCATCCGAAAATGTATACAATCTGTGGAGGGCATTATACTTTGCACTGTTCCGGTGAACAATGCCATTATCACCCTCAATGAGGCGACAGATTTTGCCAATAAAGACCTGAGGATTGCCGAAATGCGGGTGCTGCGGGCACACTTCTACTTTGAATTGATGAAAAACTTCGGCTCCTTCGTTTACATAGATGAGAACACGCCTATCAGTGAAGTGACAAGCCTGCCGAATTCGTTTGACGAAGACTTTTGTGGAGTAAAATTGAAGCTGACCTCAATGCTGCTATTGCAGTATTGCCAGAGACACAAGCCAGCCTGGGCAGAGTGAATAAGTTAGTTGCTCACGCCTATTTAGCAAAAGCTAAATTATTCCAGGGGCAGTGGGATGATGTCATTGCCAATGCAGATTTGGTACTGGCTGGTACTTACCGATTGGTAGAGGACATCGAACGGCTCTATTCAGAGCCCGGGTATGGCAACGATGAAAATGTCTTTGCCATCCAATACTCCATAAACGACGGCTCCGAATATGGGAATTTGAATTTTGGAGACTTGCTTAATTCTCCGGATTCACCAGCCGACGACATCAATCACCCTTATCTCAATGGGGACGATTTTGACAAACCTTCTCAAAATATCGTCAATGCCTTTAAGGTGGATGGAAACGGCTTGCCCTTGCTGGATACCTACAATAATTCAGATTTGGAGCCTCGCGATATTAGTACTCGGTTGATCCCCGGCTGGACCATTCCGTGGGCAGGCCGGCATTGCCTGGAAAACCTGGACAGCCATGCCGCAACAGGACAACTGGAGCCGGGACGTTGCAACTTACGGGCTGTACGTGAGAAAAAAGAACCAGATAGACCCCAACTCCGGCCTGAGGGCCTCCGGTGGTTTCCCCTGGGCGAAAGGCGCCCTGGACCAGGCCCTGATCAAAATCAGTGATGTCATGCTTTGGAAAGCCGAAGCATCCATCGAAATGGGTGATATCGAAACGGGAATGGCATTGATCAACCAGATCAGAGAACGGGCCATGAATTCTCCCTACGTCAGAGATTTTGTAGACAGCGATAAACCCGCCGCCAATTATCAGGTAGGGCTTTACCCTATCAATGTAGCACAAGGTTTTGCCCGAAAGGCTTTACGCATGGAAAGACGGCTGGAGTTGCACAACGAAGGGCATCACTTTTATGACCTGGTCCGCTGGGGCATCGCTGCCAATTGGATTAACGACTACATGGTGGCGGAAAGCGCCAAACGAGCTTACTATGCCGGCGCCAGTTTTACCCCCAATAGAGACGAATACCTTCCGATTCCTCAAATTGAAATTGACGCCTCAGGCGGCGTCTTGATTCAACGCGAGAATTATTGACCACTAAGAGCGTGTTGGGGATTTACCCTTTGGCCTGCAAATGTGCATCTTTTGAACCTCATTTCGCCATTTTTTCGCCACGTAGCGATGCTATGCGGCTCAAAAATGGCTTCCGGAGAACCAAAATCTGCTCATTTTCGACATCAGAAGTAAATCCCCAACACGCTCTAAAACAAAAATCACAAAACACATTTGAATTATGAAAAATATATATAACAATCTAAAGTGGGGCATTTTCCTGTTTTTGACCGGCATTTTTCTATTTCAGACGGGCTGCCAGGATGAACTCCTGTTTCAAGACCACGTTCCGGATTACACCTATTCTATCATCCGGAATTTCACGGCTGATGATCAGAAAGCGGACATCGACCATACCAATGGCGCCATTACCGCTACCTTGCCGGCAGGAAGCGACCTTTCCTCCGTGACCGTTAATATTTCTTTGCCGGAAGGCGCTGCGGTGAGTCCAGTATCAGGCAGCACGGTTGATTTCTCCAACGGGCCAGTGATATTTACAGTTTCAAATAACGGGGTTGAAAGAGAATACACTACCACGATCTCTGTATATGGAAACCCATTGATGATGTCCTTCTCATTGGTGAAAACATGGGGATATTGATCAGGAAAATGGAGTCATTAATGTCACGGTGGGAAGTCAGGAGGATATCACTAATTTGACTCCGCAATTCACCATCCCGGCAGGAACAACCGCCACTCCGGCTTCGGGCGTAGCGCAAAACTTTTCCAATCCGGTAAAGTATACGGTCGTGTCCAATGACGGATTTACCGGTAAATCCTACTTTGTGCATGTTACGCAGATCGAGGCGCCCGCCATCACCCGTTTTTCGGTAGATGGCATTGCAGGAACGATACTCGATACCAATCAAACGATCATCCTTTTGCTTCCGCCCAGCTACGATCTTTCCAACATTACACCGGCTATAGAGGCGCCCGCATACTATACCGTATCTCCGGAAAGCGGCGTATCGCAGGATTTCTCCAGCTACCCCCGTAGACTATACGGTTACCAATACCGAAAGTACCTGACTAAAGTGTACGAGGTATCAGTGAGCCTGGGAAGTTCCAATATTGCGTTTATTGGCGATGGCAATGATGTCAGCTCCATTCTTGATGATGATGCCAGGGCGGCTGCGCAATATCTGCAAGCTACTTATCCCGATGAATTCAACTACATCAAATTCTCGGATATTACAGCGGCTGCGTTGGAAGATATCAAGGTAGTGATGTTGTACTACCTGACGCCCTTGCCCAATCAGGGTTACGCTGCAACGCCGGATAATGTGCTTACCATGCTGCCGGCAGAACTTCAGCCTAACACCCCTCAAAGCAATGCTTTGACGGCATGGGTAAAAGCGGCGTACATGTTCATTGCCGGCGACCCCACCCCTTTATCCACGTTTTAGGAAGAATACCCGGCGATTATTCGGCAGGCGCCTTCCGGGAAATTACCTGTATACAGAATTCGGGTGTGCCGCCCCGGAAGGCTGTGTTGATGAGAACAAGCCACCGGATGATATTTGGGGATTGTCGGTCAAAGTAGCCAATACTTCAGAGGACCGAAGATCACACCCCATCTTCTGGTACCTGACGCTTACCGGAGATGGCGAACTCTCATTATCCAACTCTGCCACCCGTGAAGTCCGGCTGATATGGTGGCAACAATTCGACAATACGATGGATGGATATACTTGCTGTGGCACGGAAGGCGTACTGTTAATGGAACAAACCTTCAATGCCGTCAAATTGGGAACGCTTAAGTGGATAGGGGATGGATTTGGAGTCGGCGCTATAGAATTTCTGCCTACCAACGGAAATGTAGCCGGCAATTTCGACTTCAACATTCCTACCGACTTCCAGGGGCACATCCTCTCCCTGGAGAATACGATCATCGGCTATGAATTTGACGCCAACGGCACTACCAATGATTATCACAGCAATATTGAAAAGTTGACTGCCAATATCATTGATTATTTAAGAACCCTTTAGAATAAATATCATGAAGTACTCAACGATAACAGGGGCTACCCTTCTAATATTGTCCGCTCGAAAACCTGCCATCCCATGGCCCCGTACCCCATACACAGGCCACGACACCGCTGAGCCCGTACACCCCCGAATCGAGTTCGGGGCAGGGCGTACACCTCTCCGGCAGCTTCTGGCCAGCCTCCGGAAGATAGCCATAACAGGCATGCTTGCAGTCCTGCTGACTGGCTTGTCTTCATGCAACGAAAGGCAGAACTATACCGATGGCCCATCCGTGATAGATGTGATCGAATCGGTGTCGATCAATGGCGTAACCGCCTCAGTGGATCACCTGTCAGGAACCATCCGGGTAAGTTTACCCGGGAATACCGACCTGGCCAATGTATCTTTTGAGGCCACTGCCCCTAACGGAGTGGCCATTAGCCCTCCCAGCGGCACTACGCTCGACCTGTCCGCTCCTGTACAGGTGGTAGCCGACAATGGCGTTTCCCGGCGCACCTATTCAATTACCGTCCAGTTGCTGCCTTCAAAGATTGCGTTTTTAGGAGACGGAACTACCATAGCAGAGATTAATGATGATGACGTTATGGAGGCAGCTATGTGGGCCAAAGCGGCTTACGGCGAAGACTTCACCTATATTTCCTATGATGAACTCTCCGACGAGGCTTTAAACGGGGTGAATGTCATTTTCTACGTGCACGACCAGGTAGGTTCTGCGGCACAACCCCAGGCTGTTCTGGATAAGCTGAATATTCTTTCCAAATTTTACGTCAACGGTGGAAAGATCGTCGCAGGCCAACACGGAACCGGAATTGTCGAAGAGTTGGGAAGAGATGATTCCGGGCTCAGGACCATCATCGGAACGGGTGAAGGAGGAAGCAACCCAGATACCTGGGGCGTTGGTTTCACCAATTCTACCATAGCCAATATCCTGACGGACGGCGTCGTACGCAATCCAGATGGATCCATTAGTGTAATTGATGGCGGTTATAAAGAGGATCACAACGCCATGTGGACGATGGATCCACTTGATGCCCCCAAATATGCCACTTTCGAGTCAAGGTTTGACGCTGAGGTCCTCGCTACCTGGGATTGGAATGTCGCTTCCCAGGGTACGGGCGGCATCATCATCTGGCATCCCAGTGGTAGGTTCAGGGGGCTCTATCATTACCCTTGGCATCGGTGGCATGGAATGGAGTATGAACGACGGTAGTACGAATGCCTTTTATTAAAAACATTCGCATTATTTACAAAATGCGATCGACTATCTGAAGTCGTTGTAGGATTGATTTTCTATTAGTTGTCTCAAAAGTGCCGGTAGTGAGTAGTCGGCAGAATTTATATGAGTATCACATCTCTGCTTCCACTTTAAATCGAAGCAGATTGTCCTCCCTGGGGAGCCTGTCCCGTCGCAATGTCGGGAAGGTTAGGAGGGGATTTGGAAACGAAAACTCCTAAGAATTCCCCCTCGAACTCCCTCCCCGCCTGCCAAAGTCTTGTACGGCAGGCAGGCAGGCAGGGGAGACAACTGCCTTCGATCAAGAGCTGGGAAGAGGTCATTTATGTTTAACCTAAGCCTGTCCACCACTTATAAAAAATCAGTGTACTATCACTTTTGAGACAGCCCAACCAAACCTTTAATATGCTTCGTATTTGCCTGTTCCTTATTTTTCTACTAAACCTGCTCTCCTGCACGCAAGAGAAGAAGCCGGTATACTACTGGAGCTTTGCTGCCCAGGCTGGAAAAGCGCTGACAGAGCAAAACACCAGGGAACAATCCCCATCCAAAGCAATGCAGATGTTCCAGAATTCGTGGAGGATCGATGGGTACAGTATGCGGTTTGACGGCAATACGACTTTCATTTCCCATAATTTGCCGGAAGCATTAGAAGCGCCGTTTACTATTTCAGCCTGGGCGGTGGAAACTTACCCAACTGATGTAGCCGGTTTTTTTTCGCTGTTTACCGAAAATGAGGATACCGCAAACTGGCTATCCGCCTGTGTAAATCGCTTTGGCAAGTTAACCGTCGGCGCCAACCTCAACGGAGTAGAGCATTATCTTGAATCGGAGGTATTATCCCTAAATTCCAATGGGAACACATCTGCCTGATTGTAGAAAAGGACAGCGTCAAATTGCTGTGGAATGGAGAAATACTGCTATCGAATGCCCTGCCGGGTAATGTTTCCTTTGATAACATTCTAATCGGCAGGGATGCGAAGGAAAGCTTTGTTCATATCTTTCCGACAATGCATATCAATGGCATCCTGGATGAATTAAATATTTGGCAGGAAGCACTTTCTCCGGACTATGTAAAAGCCATATCGTTAGTATAAGAGAACGGCACAACCGCAAAATTAGCTGTTCCCGAATCCAGGTTTGCCGATGATTTTAACCGGTACTGAAGTACCATCTCCTGCCGGCAGCAAACTGGACCAATGAGACGCACGGCTTGATCTACCACCAGGGCAAATACCATATTTTCAATCAGAAAAATGGAACCAATGTCTTCCTGGGGCAGATCAACTGGGGGCATTACAGCAGCCCTGACCTGCTACAATGGACCGAACACCGGTAAATACCTGCCGGAAGAAGGTTATGACCAGAATGGAATATGGTCGGTACGTAATCATTGACGACAGCGGCACGCCCGTGATCATGTATACCGGTGGAGATGGTAGGAATTTGGCATGTGCCTGGCCTATACCCTGAAGACGATGCCTTGATTGCCTGGGAAAAATATGACGGCAATCCGGTTGTAAAAGTATCCTTTCCCAATATAAGAGAGAGCTGATTTCAGAGATCCTTATCTCTGGAAGGAAGAAGACATTTGGTACATGATCGTCGGTTATGGCATGGAGGAGAATGGTACCAGCAAAAAGGCGCCGTATTATTGTATAAATCCCAGGATTTAAAGGACTGGACGGCATTGGATCCCTTATTCACCGGAAACCCCGAAGTGGACGGATCGGGAGTCTTCTGGGAAATGCCGGTGTTCTGGAAAATGGATGATAAGTACATCCTCCTGGTCAATCCGATTCCTTACCAGGGCAAGCCGGCGGTAGCTATTTATTGGGTGGGGAGTTTTGTGAATGAAAAGTTTGTCCCCGATCATAAGCTGCCTAAACGGCTGGAAGTGATCAACCGGATGCTTTCTCCTTCAGTGGCTCTCGATGCTGACGGCCGAACCACAGCCATGGCCATTATTCCGGACTTAATCCCCGCTGAACTGCAATTGCGACAAGGGTGGACACACTTGTACAGCATCCCGCGCACCTGGAAACTGGTTGATGGAACCATCCACCAGGCGCCGCACCCGGCACTGGAAAAGTTGCGTGATTCCTTAAAGGCCTTTGAAAACGAGAAAGTAGGCCCTGATACCCATTTAAGGGTAGGAGCTGGCCATCAAATGGAAATCCTGACTACCATTGACCCGAATACTTCCCGCAGCTTTGGCTTTTATATAGGCAAGAATCAGGAGAATGGGGAGGAAACGAAAATCCTGTTTGATTTGCAGGCGAAAACCTTGATTATTGACCAGACAAATTCCAGCAAGGAAGAATTATTAGAACCTAGGTTTGAAAAAGGGACGCTCCCTCTTGAGGAAGCCGAGCCCTTCAAATTCCACCTGTTCATTGATGGATCCGTGATCGAAGGATTCATCAACGATCAGTGGGCCTTTACGACCCGGATTTTTCCCAAGTTCAGGAACAGCAATGAGATTGAAATTTTTACGGACAACGGCACTTTGATAGTTGAGGACATGAAAGTATGGAAACTGAGGCCAAGTAACAATCTCGTAGATTTTTAAATGGGGGGGCGTAAAATGCTGATCCATGACTCTGATCCACCCCCTAACCCCGCCAGCGGGGGACATTTTCCCTAGTTTAGGGATGCGTTCTCCCCCGCTGGCGGGGGCCGGGGGGTGGAATTTATAGGCAAAACCCATTATACCTCTTTTAAACTTAAAAATAATGTGAAATTTGAATCCTGGTGGTTGGCTTTTAGCCTGATAGCTGGTTCCCTGGCCGGCAAGTGTACGATGTACAGGGTGTACGGTGTAAGACGCCAGCCCAATCGCACATCGTACACTTTCAGGTTCCTGTCCAACCCCGTACACCGTACACCGTACATAATTTCGGACAAAAGCCTGTATAGTAAGCTGGAATCCAACACTTTACACTCAAACCAGTGTTTAAAAATATAAATAACAAGGCCATGCCCAAAAATCTTATCCTAACCACTTTGCTCTGCCTGTCGATCACCCTGGCCGGGCAAACCCCCATTTTTCACCTCAACTTTGACGAAGAAGCTGGCGAGACGACTACAGAACAAGTTTCTGGTTCCGTGCTTTCAATACGGAATACCTTCAACCGGCCAGAGCGAATATCCGCTAATTTTGGCAATGCGCTGCGTCTGGACGGCTATTCGACCTATATTGCCGACTTAAATTATTTTATCCAGAATTACACCGACAAACTAACCATCGAGTACCTGGTATGCTACCGAGGCTTTCACCAAAGAGCCTGCTGCCATCATACAAAGCCAATCCAATTCAGGAGGCTTTAAGTTACAAACCAACTCCTTCGGCAACGTCATCTTCTCCTTTTTCTTCAATGGACAGGAGCGATCCCTTAAACCCAACAAAAGGCTGACGACATATCAATGGCACCATATCGTGCATTGCACGGTCGATGCGGCAGCCGGAAAAGCTAATATTTATGTGGACGGGGAAAACTGGTTGAGTAATAACTTTGCCCAAAATTCCAGCCTCAACACCACCCAAAGCACTTTGTGGGCCGGTAAAAGTTCGCTCAATCAAGTTTTTGCCGGATTTTCACTGAACACCCTGAATGGCGCTATTGACGATATAAAAGTCTATAACGATGCCTTGACAGAAGAACAAATCCTTGCGCATTACCAATTGGCAACGATCCGTGAGGCAGGCTTATTCATCGATCCTAATATTCGGCACGCTGATGACTATCTCCGGCCTCAGTATCATCCCATGCCGAATACCTCCTGGACCAATGAGCCCTATGGGTTAACCTATTATGGGGGCAAGTATCACTTATTCTTCCAAAAAAACCCTAATGGCCCTTATCTTTATTTCATGCATTGGGGGCATTTATCCAGCCCGGATCTGGTCAGCTGGACAGAGGAACCCATTCCTTTGGCGCCTTCTTTTGGTTTTGACGACTTCGGTGTTTGGTCAGGAACGACTGCGTTTGACAACAATGGAAATCCCGTTATTTTCTACACAGGTGTCGATGGCCAAAAAGCGGGAATTGGCAGTGCTTACCCACTCGATGACGGCCTTATAAAATGGGAAGAAAACAATACCAATCCGCTTATATCCAATCCTCCTCCCAATTTTTTCAGCCTGGACTTTAGAGACCCATACGTCTTTAAAAAGGACGGCCTTTACTATATGATTGTGGGGTCGGGTTTATCCAATGATGGAGGCGGCATCTTATTTACCTATACCTCCACCGACCTTGAATCGTGGACGCTGGTAACACCCCTGTTTCAAAGCAGCGATTATGTCAATCACGGCGCCTTTTGGGAAATGCCGGCCCTAATTCCTTTTAATGACACGGATTACGCCCTGGTGGTAACGCCCCAATTTCCCGGCGCGCCTGCCGATGTGATATATTGGGCCGGAACTTTTGACGGGACAACCTTCAACCCTTATGATAGCGAGCCTAAAAGACTGGAGCATATTTCCAAAAACTTATTGGCCCCGGCTTTTGGCCGCGATGAAGAGGACAGATGGACGTACATCGGCATCATTCCCGATGACCGCGACGTCGCCCTCCAGATAGCGGCAGGATGGCGCCACACCTTTAGTATTCCTCGTTTGGCCCGGTTGCTGGATGATGGGGTAACGCTATCCGCCATTCCACATCCCAATTTGTGCCGCTTGCGGATAGATTCAACTGCTGTAAGGAATAGAACCATAACGGCAAACACCAACCATAATTTGCCGGAATTTAGGGGCACGCAATGCGAGCTGGCATTTTCCCTGAACTTTTCAAGCGCTGAAGTGATCAATCTGCAAGTTTATAAGCATCCGAATAGTTCGGAAAAGACCAGCGTGATCCTTGACAGAGGAAATAATCGGATTGGGTTGGATCGCACCCAGTCTTCTCCTTATGCTACGGTGGAAGATTTAAGATTCCAGGACTATATCTTCAATCCGGCTGGGGATGTCAAAATCAGGATGTTTTTGGACCGCTCGACGCTTGAAGTATTTGTAGATAATCTCGTGGTATTCTCTTCCAGAGTATATCCTTCTGAGGCAAGTGATTTAATTGATATAAGAGTTGAAGGCGGAGAAGCCCTGCTCGAAGCGTTTAATGGCTATCAATTAGATAGTAAGGAAAATACATTTAGCGCTATTTCCTGCCCTCCAGCTGATCTTCCAAACAGTTTGTACACCAGCGCCATTGAATTGCCCGATCAAAAACAAATAAGGGTCTTTCCAAATCCAACAACCGGTTTTCTGTATCTTGAATCAGAAGTAGCCAACAAAATTAGGGTTTTTGATATTCAGGGACGCCTTCTCGCTTTTTATTCAGAGTACCACTGGAGAAATTGACCTTCATAACTTCAAAGCCGGGATATACATTCTTCAATTGGAAAACAAGTATGGAATCTTTACTTTTAAAATAATTAAGGAATGATAAATGTCAAAATGAAAAACCTGATATTCGGTGTTTTACTTTTCCTGCCATTTTGCCAGGCTGCCAGGAAAAGCTTGAAAAAGAAAACATTGGCGCTGCTATGACGGACAGTTATTACACCGAACCGCACCGCCCCCAATTCCACTTCACTCCGGAGAAAATGTGGATGAACGACCCCAACGGCATGGTCTATTACGAGGGCGAATACCACCTCTTTTATCAGCACTACCCCGACAGCACTGTCTGGGGGTATGCATGCACTGGGGGCATGCCGTGAGCCGGGACCTGGTACATTGGGAGCACCTGCCGATCGCCCTCTATCCCGACTCCCTGGGCATGATCTTTTCCGGCAGCGCGGTGGTAGACTGGAACAATACCAGCGGGCTGGGAGAGAACGGCAAACCGCCGCTGGTCGCCATTTTCACCCATCACCAACCGGATTTGGAGCAGGCAAGTACCGCCAGGATTTTCAATACCAAAGCATTGCCTACAGCAACGACCGCGCCGCACCTGGACGAAGTACGCCGGCAACCCCGTCATCCCCAACACCGAAAAAAATCCGGGATTTCCGGGATCCCAAAGTCATCTGGCATGAAGGTTCCCAACAGTGGATCATGGTATTCGCCGCCCAGAACCACGTGAAACTGTGGGCTTCGCCCGACCTGAAAAGCTGGACGCACCTCAGCGATTTCGGGCGGGAGTGGGGTTCCCACGGCGGCGTCTGGGAATGCCCCGACCTGTTCCCGATGCAGGTGGGCAACAGCGGGGAAACGAAATGGGTCCTGTTGCTGAGCATCAACCCGGGCACTTACAACGGCGGCTCTGCCACTCAGTACTTCGTCGGGGATTTCGACGGGAAAAAATTCGCTTTAGACCCCACTTTTGCACCTTCGGTAAATGGAGAAAAGGCAGTTTGGCTTGATTATGGGCGCGACAATTACGCCGGGGTCACCTGGTCTGATGTCCCAGCAGAAGACGGCCGGCGCCTCTTTATGGGCTGGATGTCGAACTGGGATTATGCGAATGTCGTCCCGACGAAAGCCTGGCGCAGTGCCATGACACTGCCGAGGCAATTGAAACTGAAGAACACGGCGGCCGGCCTGCGCCTTCTTTCGCAACCGGTGAAAGAGTTGGAGGTTTTGCGGGGCGCTGCCTACTCCCGGGAAGGGCAAACGATAAACGGAGAATCAGATCTGGGCAGCCAGCTTGGCTTTTCGCCTTCTCAGATGGAGGTTCTACTGGAAGTGGAACTGCCGGAAGGCGCCCAAACAGGCTTCGGCATCGCCCTTTCCAACCCGAAAGGAGAGGAATACCGAATCGGTTATGACGCTGCCCAAAACGAGTTTTACAGCGACCGTACGAAAGCGGGCGCAGCTGGGTTTTCAGAAAAATTTGCCGCGAAACGCCATATCGCTCCCCGTACGAGCACAGGCAACCCCCTGCGCCTTCATCTCTTTTTTGACGTGGCCTCCTGCGAATTGTTCGCCGACGACGGGGAAGTGGTGATGACCGATATCTTTTTCCCGGCAGAGAATTTCAGCGAGGTGAAGTTGTATTCCGAAGGAGGGGAGGTGAAAGTATCTGAAATGAAGGTTTATCCATTGAAAAGAGCCGTTGAATAATAAGCGCTTGTTGGGGAATTATGATAGTTTCGTAGTATAAAAAGCTTAATGCATGAACCACCGAAAAATTTTATTTTGGTCAATAACCGTCGCTTTGGCTGGATTTCTGTTCGGATTTGATACCGTTGTTATCTCCGGAGCCGACTTATCACTACAGGCGCTGTGGCAGAAAGGGGAATTTTTTCACGGATTTGTGGTCATGGCCTCCGCCCTCTGGGGCACGGTGATCGGCGCCATTTTCGGTGGCATTCCGACCGACCGGCTGGGGCGGAAAAAGACTCTTTTCTGGATCGGCATATTTTATTTTGTTTCAGCGGTTGGTTCTGCGCTGGCCGGCGACCCGTTTGTATTTGCCTTTTTCCGGTTCCTGGGCGGGTTGGGGGTTGGCGCATCGACGGTGGCCGCTCCTGCTTACGTCTCCGAAATTGCACCGGCTAAAGACCGGGGCAAGCTCGTAGCCCTCTACCAGTTCAACATCGTTTTCGGGATACTCGTGGCATTTGTATCCAACTACCTGCTAAGCAATATCGGCGAAAATGCCTGGCGCTGGATGATCGGCGTGGAGGCGTTCCCAGCCTTCATCTATACCCTGATGGTTTTGACGGTGCCCAAAAGCCCAAGGTGGCTGCTCGTCAAAAAGGGCGACCGGGAGGGCGCCGCCAAAACGCTGCGCCTGATCGACCCCGATATGGATACCGACAGGACGATAGAAGCCCTCATGGCCGACCACGAATTGTCCGATACCGGAGAGACGATCTTCGCCCCGAAATACCGCTTCCCGTTGATGCTGGCGTTTCTGGTGGCGTTTTTCAACCAGTTTTCGGGCATCAACGCCTTTTTGTATTATGCCCCCCGAATTTTCGAGATCGCCGGGCTGGAAAAGAGTTCGGCTTTATTGAGCAGCGTGGGCATCGGCATTACCAATCTCATTTTCACCCTGGTGGGCCTGTCGCTGATCGATCGTTTTGGCCGGCGGCAACTCATGTACATCGGTTCAGTAGGATACATCGTGTCGCTTTCGCTGGTGGCCCTAACCTTTGCGATGGGGATAAAAGGCATGGCGGTGCCCATCTTCCTGTTCCTGTTCATCGCGGCACACGCAATCGGACAGGGTACGGTCATCTGGGTGTTCATCTCAGAAATTTTCCCCAATCACCTGCGGGCCAACGGGCAGGCATTCGGCAGTTCCGTGCACTGGATACTGGCGGCCGCCATACCGTCCCTGGTGCCCGTGCTTTTTACCCGTATTGGCGCGGCGCCGGTCTTTGCTTTTTTCGCCTTTATGATGGTATTGCAGTTGATCTTCGTGTGGCGAATGATGCCGGAAACCAAAGGGGTGCCGCTGGAAGAGTTGGAGAAACAATTGGCGATAGCGGGTGGAAGATAGGTAGCGGGCAAAGAGATCGTTTCATACATAATTATTAGTGAGCGCAATGGAAGTCCCGGGATACCCGTCCCCCGAGCTCCATTCAAAACAAATTAAGATGGCAAAACCTACGGTTATATGCTTTGGGGAAGTCCTCTGGGATATATTGCCAAACGGCCGAATTCCCGGCGGGGCGCCGATGAATGTAGCATTCCATACCAACCAGTTGGGAATGCAGTCAAAAATGATCAGCAGTTTAGGGGACGACGATTTGGGCAAGGAACTCCGGAGGTTTCTGGAGGGCAGGGGCGTATCCACAGATTTGATCCAGACCGACCATACCTTTCCCACGGGCATCGTAAATGTGGCCTTGCAGAACGGCGGTTCACCCTCCTATGAAATCGTCAGCCCCGTCGCCTGGGATTATATACGCCCGGATGACAGGGTGAAGGAAATGGTGAAAAGTGCCGACGCGTTGGTTTTTGGAAGCCTGGCCTGCCGGACCGAACGCAACAAAAGAACGCTGTTTGAGTATCTGGAAGTGGCGCCGATCCGGGTTTTGGACGTTAACCTGAGGGCTCCCTTTTACGCTCAGCCCCTGATCGAGGCGCTGCTGGCGAAAGCGGATTTGGTGAAAATGAATGACGAAGAACTCGCCCTTATAGCAAGCTGGCAAGGGATAGGTGGTGATGAACGGCACCAATTGGACTACATAAAAAACAAGTTTGGTATCGACCTGCTCATTCTGACCAAGGGCAAAGACGGGGCCGCCTGCCTGGATGAATCCGGCTACCAGGAGCACCCTGGCTTCCCTGTAAAAGTGCAGGACACCATCGGCAGCGGCGATTCCTTCCTGGCTGCCTTTTTGAGCAAGTATCTCAAGGGGAGTACTACCCTGGAATGCCTGGCCTTCGCCGGGGCGGTAGGGGCGCTGGTGGCCACCAAGGCCGGCGGCACACCTGAGGTCACTGCACAGGAAATTCAGGCGCTCATGGGGACGAAAGCTTAGAGCGGTAGCCCCGGGATTCAGCGGTTCTGGATTCGGTGTTCGCTTTAAAATAAATCGTAAAGCTCATTGACACTAATTACCCGTACATTTTCTGCAAGAGGGAACCCTGTCTCAACCGGACAAATTATAAAGTGCTTTTGCGTTTTCAAATCTTCTTTGGCAATGTGAAATCCCTTGGATAGCTTTGGAGTCGTGGAGTATTTTATTTCCACCAGAAAGGTCTTTCCAACTTGCCGGGGCCCCACGATGGCTACCGCCGGGAAGTAAGAAACCAATTTCAGGATTTCCACTTCGGCTATCCGAGGGACATAAATTTCATTTACCATGAAATATCTGTTTTCATTTCAGGAATTTCATGGTAAAATATATCTTATTCCAGAAAATACTGAAACCCGGGGCATTATTTTTTTAAAAAAAAGCGCAAGACTTTTAAAATCAGGTAATTCCTTTCTTAGAGCAGGAGCAGGCTGTCCTGTCCTGTTTCCTCGCTCTATTCAACATACTCCACATGCAGTTCCGGCGCTTTGGCGGGAAGCCCGTCATAAGCCTCTGCAGTCCGGGCGCCGATGCCTTCGATAAGCAGGCCGATGGAGCTGCTGGCCGAATAGCCGGGCCGGTCTACAATCTCCTGAATGATGGAGGAGATATCCGGCGTTTGCTGGGCTTCTTTGGCGTCGCCGACACCTTCCCAAGCCTTTGGCGCCCAGGCTACAGTAGCCTGGGTCCTGGTGCGGTGGCTGATATCCTTATCGGCGCCGGTAAAGGCAGGGGTATTGTCACTGGCCAGGCCGTAGATATCGAGATCACAGGGAGCGCCACTGCCGGTTTCGTCAACGGTAAACTGCACGTATGCCCGGGTGATCACCACGCCCTGCGGCAGGTTGAGCGTTGTGAACCGCAACCCGACGGCCTGCTTTCCCTGATTGGGATCTTCCGCCAATTCCAGGTCGCTGCTCGTCAGGTCCACGGCGCCGGAAGCTCGCTCCTCGGCGTCATCTTCGCTGGTGCTGATCCGGGCGCTGGTACGGGCCGGGGCTTTAGCTCCGCCGCCACATTTACAGTCGTCCTGAATGGTTTCGCCGCGAGTGGTGGGGTCGCCATCGTCACAGGCGTCGCCGGGCCGGTAATCAATTTGGGGGTCCTGATCATCACAGTCTACATCGGCGCAGAGGCCGTCGCCATCAGCATCGCCAATAGCAGCACAGGGCCCTGGTGTGCCGGCGCACCGGCAATCGTCACGGTAAACATCATTGATAGTAGTGGGGTCGCCGTCGTCGCAGGGGCTGCCGGGAAAGCTGGCCACTTCGGGGTCCGGATTACAATCCACCGCGCCCAGTTCATAAACGCCAATATCTATCCCGGCGCCCTGAGGGCGGGCGGCGCCCCGGAGGCCCTTGCTGACCGGCACTTCGGCGCCCTTATCCAGGCAGGGGCTGGCGGCGGTTGGCATGAAGTGTTCGGGCTCGCTTTTCCGGGAATCGGCAAATTGGGGGTCCGCCCAGAAGCCATGAGGCTCGAAACCGGGGTTGGCCGCCTTCATTTCCTGGAAAGTATTTTTGCCGTACACCTTTTGCGAACCGGAGGCGCCGTAATAACAATTGTTGTCGAAAACGATATCCGGCGTGAGGTCGCCGCTGATGTCCTGATCTGTCTGAGAAAAGTCGAAAATGTTGTTTTTGAACTCTAACTTGCCGATGCCTTCCCGCAACCAGATGAAGTTGCCGCTGCGATTTTTCGGAGCGATCACGTTATTCCAAATCTTAGTGTTGTCTGTATTGCCAATGTGCAGGCAGTGGTGCCCGGTTCCGGCGATGATGTTATTGCAGGCCCATACGTTGGGCACTTTGATGGTGAGGTCGCCGACCCCCTTGCTGATGGAATTGGAGTAGATGAAATTCCCCCGGGCTTCCACCGTGCTCACCCAATCTTTGACAATGTAAATACCGGCGGAGAGGGAGTGCCGGATGTCGTTCCCTTCCACGAGAATATTATGCCCGGAAGTAATGTCGATGCCGTCTTCCCCCGAGTGCAGGATGGTATTGTTGCGGATGATAATGTCTCCTTCCAGGTCATTGCCCTCCTTGTCCCGGTGACAGGTGATGGCGTCTTCCTTTTCGAGGGTTTCGGGGTTTTCCACCCGGCATCCTTCCACCAGCACTCCTTTCAGTTGGTTGTTTTTTGACCCGTTCAGGAGGATGCCATTGACTCCGTAATCATAAACATACAGGCCCTTCAGCCAGATGTTGCCGCCACCGAAGGAGGAGCGCACGGCGTTAGCCCTTGTGTTGGTGACGTCAACATCAAAGATGTTGATCCAGAAATTGCCGCTGGTGGCGGCGAGCCACACCACGTTGTTGTCGCCGTTATCGAAGTGCAGGTTTTCGACGATGATGTAATTGTGCAAAAGGATAATACCCCGGCCTCCCTGGCAATCTAAGATAGGCTTCGGCCCCTCCCCGTAGGCGCCGAAATAGATGCAGTTGTTGTCACCCGGATCGACGAGATCGAAGCTGAACGGTTTCCCGACAATGCTTTCCCGAATAGTGATGACGCCCCCCGGAGCGCCGCCGTTCAGGGGTTCCAACGGGCCGTCCGTCCAAACACTTCCTCGTTTAAACAAAACCTTGTCGCCAGGAGAAAAACGAGTGGCGTTTACTTTTGAAAGGGTTTTCCAGGGGCCTTTTTCTCCGTTCTGATAGGTAGCGAAGCGGCCATCGTAATGGTCACTCCCGTTTTGGGAATCAACATAATAGGTGGCCCCAGTGGAGTGGGTACAGAACAGGAGCAGGAACAGGCCGCTTAATAAGGCCGGCCGGGAGCGGAGCAGCCTAACGGTAAGGCGGGTAAGCAAGGGCTTGCTTTGTAAAAGTGTCAGAGTATTCATTATTGCTGGTGCGAACTAAATTTACAGAAAAACCGGGCGCCTTTCGGGAGGGCGATGTGAATGGGAAGTAAGTATTTACGTTTTAAAATATAAATTGTTTCTATTTATCCAATTTATACCCAACCAGAATCGGAACGACCTCATTCTCCATCTCAAAAAGCGTTCGCTTTTGCCGGCAGATAACGGCCATATTTTCACTGTACGGATTTTTGGGTAGGAATGATCGCGCTACAGCTACTGTTTATCCCCCAAAATATCCAGTATCTGCTCCGCCAGCTCCGGCGAACTGATGATAACCGTATCCCCTTCAATGCGCACCTGCTGGTGGTTGAGGTGGTTGCGGTTGAAATAGATATAAATGCCCTCAGCGGAGGCTTTATAGTTGTAAAACTGTTTCATAGTATTGCGGTCGAAGCGGAATTCGTTGTCGAGCCCCACTTCTTTGTCCTGCAGGAAAGGCTTGGTGGCTTCGGGGTCGCCGTAGAGTTCCTGGCCGAAGTGTTCCAGGTTGATGGTCTTCTGCGGGCTTTGCATGGCGAAGTTGAGCACTTTTTCGCGAAACCGCCCTTCCTCCATCTGTTCTCCGGTGCTTTCATCGACCGGCATAGGCAGTTCTTCCACCATCTGCAGGAAGCTTTGGGTCAGCGTTTTGCTGCTTTCAGGGCGCTCCAGGCCGATCCAGTTAACGAAGTACTCCGATATTTCTTTCTGGCTGCGGGCGTGCTTGATGAGTTCAACAAAGCGCCCCTCCCCTCCTTCAAACCGGTTGAGGTGGATGCGGCAGGCCATGGCCAGTTTGTCGGTATTGAGGTAAGTGACGGTATCGAGCAGGAAAGCGGCGGCGTCTTCTCCCTCCTTGCGGAAGGCGAGCCCTTCGGTATCGCGCACCAGAAAGATGCCCAGCATGCGGGTAGCCTCTACCTCGTAGAGCGAATAAACCAGATAGCCGCCTTTGGCGCCGACGATCCCCTGCAGGTTTTGCTGAAGAGCGTCCATCGTGTCGCGGCTGAAGGCAATAAAGGCCTCTTCGGTGAGCCCTTCTTCCACCAGGTGCTGGAAGTAGCCGGGAAAGAGCGCATCGCCAGGAGGGCTAAGGTAGCCGTGCAGAATGTCTTCTTTCTGGAGGAAAGTGCCATTGAGCTTTTCCACCAGCAGGCCGGCGCGGCTGTCTAATGGAGTGGTAGCCTCCGCCAGGAAGAGGCGGGCTTCAATGTGTTCAGGTTCTTTTTCCAGTTCGTGGATGATGAGGTGGTGGAGGAGGATTTCACTCATAGCCGGTCGAGTTTTTTGTGGGGCAAAGCTAGGGATTTTTTAGGAACGCGCCGGTGAAATCTCCGCTATGAAATAGGAGGGTAGCGTCAAACTAACATTACCGGAAGAAACTGTCCCAGTGCGCCCCGACAGTGCCATCTCGGGCGCCAATTTATTTTAGAGTTTGTTCACTATTCCACTACCCCAAGCCTGGCAGCAACTGCCCTGCCGCCCAGAAGCCGAGGAAGGTGCCGAGCGCATTGCCCAGTGAACCCAGCAGTACGGCCGGCAGCACCAGGTCGTTGCGGCCGATGCCGCGGGCCAGCGCCAGGGCGGAAGTGCCGCCGCCGATGTTGGCCTGAGAAGCAACCGCCGCCAGGTCCAGGTCCATTTTCATCAGACGGGCCACGCCGAAGGTAGCCAGCCCGTGAATAAGCACGGTGGTGAGGGCGAAACCAAACAAAGCGAAGCCCAGGAATCCCAGGCTTTGCAGAGCCTGTACATCGCAAAAGGCGCCGATCACGGCCAGGAAAAGGTAAACGGAGAACATGCCCAGGGCTTGTGCGCCCTTCAGCCTTTTGGCGATAGGAAACTGAGCAATAACGAGGGCCAAAATGGTAATGAGGATGATCGATGGTACGGCATAGCCCATTCTGGCCGTCCACGCTGCCAGCAAGTTGGAAACCATCAGTGCGCCCATGCCCAGCGCCAGGATCAGGCCCAGGTCAATGGGGTGGAGGTGTTCGGTATCGTCTTCAATGCCGAGCGAGGGGCCATCCTCTTGAGTTACCCGCCCCACCCGTTTAGGCCACAAAGGCGCCAGCAGGCGTGGCAGGGCCAGCGTGGCCACCATCCAGAGTGTGGTAAGAATGTTGTCGACGGCAATGGAGCCGCCGTAGAGTACTCCCTCCCGCATCACCTCATAGTGCAGCGCCAGCGCGTTGAAGTTGATGCTGCCTCCGGTATAAGTACCGACGAACATGCCGCCCACCGCAGTATATAACGGGCCGATCACCTGGGAGCCATTGATCAACCACATACCCAAAACGGCCCCAAAAGTAGTCGCTAATGAACCGACCAGGAATAGAAACACAATAGGCAACCCTGCCCGCAGAACATCCCGAAGGTTGACTCGCAGCAGCAGCCAGAAGATCGAAATGGGAGCAAGGTAGGCAAAGATGGCCTCGTAGGCCGGCACCGGGCGCTCTTCGGTAGACCCGGCGGGCAGGATGCCGATGTTGGCTGCTACCGCAGTCAATACGATGACCAGTAGAGCCGTTCCCAGGCCGTGCATGGCTGTATTGCGCACCAGCCATTCCGACAATACGACGAGCAGGCAGAGTACGGTGAGTACATAGAGGGAGGAGGTTAGCATAGTTGGTTCCAGGTTTGGTAGGCCTCAAGGTAGGGGTTTTCCTGGTATCGCTGGCAGGAGATGTTTCGCCTGGAAAGTTTTCATATAATCAATCCTCTATAGCCTCAATACCCTTTTCTTTAAGTTTTGCCAATCCGTCTTTCATTGCTTTAACTTGTTCTGGTGAGTGTCCTTGCCAAATAGCAATCTCTCCAACGACCCTAAATGGATGTTTTGAGCGATAAGACATAGTTGGATTGCCAGGGAACTTTTTGTCCGTTAAATTGGGGTCATTCTCAATTGGGCCTGTTGGCTCTACTAAATAAATCCTTTCACGTCCTTCACCTAAAGCAAGTTCAGCACCCCAAATAGCAGCATCCAAAGTGGCTGTCAGATATATATATTTTGCCTTATTATTTTGTCCAAAGTTTGAGTTAAGGCCAATTTCAATTAAGTCACCAATCTGTAGGGCCGCCTTTGTGCCGTGGAAGAACGTCTGGGAAAAAGGGGTTGGGCTATGGCCATTTGATTTGTACTCGTCTTTGTTTTTTTTCATTGGCGTAATTTATGTGTAATTATTCTTTCGTTTTGTGGCGTAAATAATCAATCATCGATTTCGACATATTCCACTTCGTTTAGTATTTTAGGGCCAATTATTGGGCTTAATCCATTATACGTTACGATATCAATTTCGCTATCCCCGAATATTTCTTCCAATAAGTCACATAGGTTCATGTAATTATCAAAAGTTTCCGAACCTGGTTTGAAATCGATCAATATATCAATATCACTTTCTTCTTTTTGTTCTCCTCTCGAATAAGAACCAAAAACACCTATCTTGGATACTCCATATCCTCTGATCTGAATGCCTTTTTGTCTGATTATATTCTTAATATGTTCTTTACTTTTCATCTTACCTCAAAGGTTTTTTCCAAATCAATTTACTCAATCTCTACAAATTTGTCAAAACCATTTTTGTATTGTTAATTTTCAGCCTATTAACTTTATGCCATTGGCCACAACTTTAAGCATTGTATCGGCCTATTCAGGGGGCCTTCTGCGGCCCTTTAGCCGCCCGTTTTTCTCTGTCTGGCCCCTTTAGCCCCCTCCGGACGGCAACCGCAGCCTAAAATAGCCGTTTCTCACTTCTTTTTCAAGTCAAAAGCCTTATCCTGGCACAAAAGCACCACCTTCAAACATACTCTCAAGCAAACCGCCCATTCAATAAGTGGGTTGGCTCCTGGAATAAAGAACAGGAGCTTTTTCTCAAGGCGTTGCCTAACTTTAAGGCAGCAGTAGGCAATACGGGCGGCCGGTATTTCGGCTTTGTCATAGGCGGCAGCCTGCCCGTGACGGTCGCCGCCAACTGGCTGGCAGCAGCCTGGGACCAAAACGCAGGGCTGAAAATCACCTCTCCCCTGGCGGCAAAGCTCGAAGAAGTAGCCGCCGAATGGTTGCTGGAATTGCTGGGCCTGCCTCCACAAGCCGGAGTGGGTTTCGTTACCGGAGCTACGATGGCCAATTTCTGCGGGCTGGCGGCAGCCCGCCATGCCCTGCTTAAACGCAAAGGGTGGAACATTGAGGCACAGGGGCTATATGGTGCTCCTGAAATAAAGGTAGTGGTAGGAGCAGAAGTCCATGTCAGCCCGCTCAAAGCGCTTTCCCTGCTGGGCTTCGGCAGTGAACGGGTCATCCGCGTGCCGATCAACAGCGAGGGAGAAATGCTGCCGGATCAACTTCCTCCTTTGGATGACATGACGATCGTTTGCCTGCAGGCAGGCAATGTCAATTCCGGGGCTATCGACCCCTTGGAGGAGATATGCCGCATGGCGCAGGCCAAGGGGGCATGGGTGCACATTGACGGCGCCTTCGGCCTTTGGGGAGCTGCCTCAAGGCAGATCGTTCATCAGCTGAAAGGGTACGAATTGGCCGACTCCTGGGCCACTGACCTGCACAAATGGCTCAACGTGCCATACGACAGCGGGGTGGTGATCTGTAAAAACCCTCAAAACCTGAGGGCCGCCATGTCGATCAATGCCGCCTACATTCCGCCGCAGGAAGAGCGGGAGCCTTACGCCTTCACGCCGGAAATGTCGCGCCGGGCCAGAGGCGTCGAGGCCTGGGCCGCTCTTTATGCCCTGGGCAAGTCGGGAGTGGCAGCACTGATCGAACGCTCTTGCCTTCACGCGGCCCTTTTTGCCAAAAAGTTGAAACGGGCCGGGCCGGCTGGAACGACAGATCAAGACTTTTTCAGAGATAAGCCGCCTGCAGGAAGAAATGGTGAAATCAGGAAAAGGAGAAGAAAAACAACTGGCCATTCTCTTTTGCGATATGCGCAATTTCACGCCCTTTGTGGAGGGCAATATGGCCTATGATGTCGTACATATTCTGAACCGCTTTTTCTCAGCGCTCGGAGAGGCCATCCTGATGAATAACGGCCTCATTTATCAATATGTCGGCGATGAAATCGTTCCCAAAAATGTGGCGCTGGGCTTTCGCGAACTGGGGCGCCGCCATACAAATTATGGGGTTAGTGAAGGCCATTATCTCCTGGTGCGTAAGGTCCTGGTAGATACCCTGAAAGCCCGGCTGAAGGAGTCGTATTCCGACCGGATCAGGCTGGCCTGGGAGCGCATGTTTGACCTGGCCTTTAAATATATGAAAGAAGGGGCGACAGGCAAAAAACAGGCCAGAACCGCTCCAAAACCTACAGTAGTCGTATGAAAAGACACCTACAATCTCTATTTTTTAAACCCTTAATTCTTTTTATCATGAAAACCGCAATGAAGACTGCTTCGACAAAAGATCGGAATGATTTGACTCCCGAAGCTATAACGGATAGGATGCCGCGGGCCACTATGCCTACAAGTAAAATTGGAGCACCTGCCATTTTCGACGCCAAAACCGGCAGTTACATCATGCTGCCGGATGGTTTCAGGATTAGCCAATCCAACGGCAAAACCTGGATCGGTAGTTCGGCCGACGGGCAAACCTTCCTCCTGGCCGAGCGTTTTGCTTCGTCCGAACAGGCGATTCCCTCTATCTTGGCCGAGGGCGACCTCGGGCTTTTCCTGGTGTCTACCCGGCCAGCTATAGAACAAATCAGCCCGTCTATCGCCGGAATAGAGGCCAGTGGAGAATTTGCTGGTAAAGAGATCCGGGCTTATCTGGCCAGAGTGTCGGTAGACAAAAAATGGAGCTACCTCGTAGTGGTGGCCGGTGAGGCCTATGTGAAGATCGCCGGGCTCAGAAAGGCCGCTCTGGATATCGCTCAGCGGTTTGTCCTGTAACGTTCTTCCCTTTCCGGTTTTTCCAGAGTAACTTTGTTGGGATAGAATGTTGTTGATTGGGTTGATGCCATGCAGTATAATCACCTAATCAACCAATCAACCTTCAAATTCCTCGTCAACCGACTGCTATGACTGGAAAGGCCTTACTGGTTTTTGTATGCTGCGCCTTTTTACAACCCGGAGCTTTTGCAGCTCCGGCTAGGAGCTGTAACCTCGACACCTTACCGCCCGGGATTTTGATCGATGGGCGATTTGAGGATTGGGAAGAAACCAAGCCATTGGCATTCAACGATGAGGGGTTGCTGAAAACCCTTTGCCTTGCCGACGATGCAGACTACCTTTTTCTAAAGGTGGAGTTGAATAGGAAAATCAACCTTCAGGCAGACAACCGTATCACGCTTTATCTGGATATGGATGATGACCCCAATACCGGGCTCCGGAAAGGGACGCTGGGCGCCGAAGCCGCCTTTACTTTTGGGGAGCGTTCGGGTTGGGTTTTTTCCGGAGAAGACACCATCACTATCCAATATGAAACGTTGGGCCTGGTGACGGCCCCAACTATGGAATCCACCGTATTTGAGATTGCGTTGGCCTGGGCCGCCTCTGAGCAGGAAAAAGCATTGGGTTTTGGAACCAAACCATTGAGGGTGCTGATCGCTGACGAAGCGGGCGAGGAAGCAACGCTTACTGCCTCTTACGAACCGAAACGCCTGCCCCGGCCTGTCCGTCAGGCTATCAGCCTGGAAAAAGAAAGCCCTATGCACCTCAGGCTGGTCACCCATAATGTGAACCGCCGCCACTTCCACCCGGAAAAGCGCGATGCTTTCAGCCGGGTCTACCAGGCCTTGCAGCCAGACATACTGCTGCTGCAGGAGGCCTACGATGGAACCGCCCGTGAGATACTCGATTACTTTCGTATGTCAATTGGAGCTCCGCTTTCCGGCCGTTGGTATGCCTATAAGACCGGTGAGGAAGCTACTGTATTAATCAGCCCTTTTCCGGCCAGTGCCGTGGTGCCGCTGGGCAACAGTGCAGCTTATATCCTGGACTTATCGGAACCCTATGCCGGCAAACTGGTGCTCATTGCTCTGAGTATGCCCTGCTGCGGCCTCGATGATGCCCGCCAGGCAGAAGCGGATATGATCATGGCCTTCATCGACAACCTGAAAAAAGGTAAAACGCTGGAATACATACCAGTTGCCACCCCCATTATTCTAGCCGGCGACGCCAACCTGGTCCGCAAAACGGAGCAGTACACCACCCTCACCGAAGGGCGCATCCAGGACACCCTGGCCTACGGCCCCGGCACCCCGCCGGATTGGGACGGCTCGCCTTTCCGGGATTTGCTTCCCTACCACTTGCAGAAGCCTTTGTCGTTTACCTGGCGTGGTAAAGGATTCTTTCCCGGCCGTATGGATTTTTTTATTTACAGTGACAGTGTTCTGGAGATCGGCCGCCATTTCGTCTTTGATACTGTGGGCTTGCCGGAGGAGGTGCTCAAGCGTTACAATCTTCGGGAGGAGGATGCGCCGAATACGTACAAACATCAGCCGGTAGTGGCGGATCTGATATTGGAGCAGTAGGGACAAATGAACGGACAACTGGCCAATGGCTTCATCCCGCCTGCAACATCATCTCTAAAAGTGACTGAAAGTTATCATCAAACAACTGCTGCAGAAACTCATGATCCGCTCTATCCAACTGCATCAGGCCGCTGGTATTCCGGCCCGCCTGTTCTGCCGTTTTGATGCCAGGAATGACGGTGGATACTTCCGGAAAGCTGGTGATAAAACTCATAGCCAGCTCAGTTTTAGAGATCCCGTATTTCTCAGCTACGGGCCAGGCGGGCTCCAGGGCATCGAGAGAAGCCTCCAGGATGGAGGGCGTCAGGCGGAAGGAGCGGTGGTCCGATTTGTCAAAGCGGGTGTTTTTATCAAACTTACCGGTCAGCAGGCCAAACTGGAGGGGCATGCGGGCGATAATGCCGTAACCCATTTCCCCTGCTTTTTTCATTACCGGAACGGCCCGCTGGTTGATCAGATTGAGCACCAGTTGGAAGCCATGGCCGAGTTGCCGCTCCATTAGGAATTCGGCTTCCGGAGCCGGAGCAAAAGTGTTGATGGAAAGCCCCCAGTAGCGGATCTTTCCCTGCTTGCGCAGCTTTTCCATCGCTTCTATACACTGGCCGTCCTCCAGATGTGGCATACGGGCGGCGTGCAGCTGGTAGAAGTCGATGCTGTCGCGGCGAAGGCGCCGGAGGCTGGCCTCGCAGGCTTCCATAACGTAGTCGCCGGAATAATCGAGATAGATCTTATCATCTTTACCAAGGCGCTGGCCCAGCTTAGAGGCAATGATCACGTCATCGCGGTTGCCGAAGGCCTTGCCGATCAGTTCTTCCGAATGGCCATAGCCGTAGAGGTCGGCAGTATCGAAGAAATTGATGCCCCGCTCAAATGCATGCTCGAGTGCGCGAACAGATTGTTTGTCCGTGACGTCGCCCCATCCGATGGGCATATCGCCCGCCATTGCCGGGCCCCCAATGGCCCAGGCGCCGAAGCCTACGACACTAACCTCCAGGCTGGTGTTTCCAAAACGCCGGTATTCCATAATTTTGTCTTTTAGATTTTCTTTTTCAAAGATTTTCCAGATTTTAAAAATCTGGAAAATCTGAAAAACCTGAATCTATACCGGAAATTTCCAGAGAAAGCCATAAAAATAACTGATCCCTGGCTTTTTCCTTATCTTTCGTTTGTGAAAAGGTGCCCGAAAGGAAAATACTTCCAGTTTATCAAACATATATAAAAAAACGGAAAGGAATTGCCTTTTTGAGATATCAGGAATGATGAGCGTACAAGCATCTGTTGAGAAAATAGGACAAGGGGGAAGACGGAGCGGCCTGTTGATTTTGCTGCTGCTGCTGCTGCTGAGACTGTCGGCACAGGTGGATAAAGCCAGGTTTCAACAACTGACGGTGGCGGATGGCCTGTCCGATCAGTATATCAATTGCGTATTCCAGGACAGCCGCGGTTTTTTGTGGATCGGCACGGCCAACGGCCTGAATCAGTATGATGGATATCGGGTCACTGTATATGAATATAACCCGTTGGATTCCCAAAGCATCAGCAGCAACTGGGTGAGGGCAATCGAAGAAGACGAACAGGGCTATTTATGGGCCGGTACGGAGAAAGGGTTGAACCGCTGGAATCCTCACACCGGAAAATTCCGGCGTTACTATCACGATCCGGACAACCCCAACAGCCTTCGGCACAACCATATTTACGCACTCCATCATAGCCAAAGGGGAGGGCTTTGGGTAGGTACCCAGGCAGGAGGGCTCCATCGGTACAACCTGAATAACGATGACTTTGAAGCGTACCGGTACGATGAGAAGAACGGCTCCTCCGGCGAGGCCGTCCAGTCGATATTGGAGGATGAACAAGGGCTGCTTTGGGTAGGTACCTGGCGCAATGGCTTATATAAGTTTGACCCCGGCACGGGGCAATCCGTTCACTATTTTCACGATCCGGGCCAGCCTAATAGCCTGAGCAATAATGCTGTGCGGGCTATTTTCAAAGACAGCCGGGGCAGGCTTTGGGTGGGCACCTACGGCGGGCTCAACCGGCTGGACGCCCGGGAGGAGAGCTTCACAGCCTATCGGCATGACCCCAACGATCCGGAAAGCCTGAGCCACGATGCCGCCTGGTCCATTTGTGAAGGCCCGCCGGGGCAATTGTGGATCGGCGCCTACGGTGGCGGCCTCAACCTTTTTAACCCTGAAACAGGTAAATTTAAACACTACCAATATCAGCCAGGCAGCCCTTACAGCCTGAGTAACGATGGAGTGAAAGCGCTGTACAAAGGCAGGGAAGGCCTGCTTTGGATAGGCACTACCAATGGATTAAACGTGCTCTCTTCCAGGAGCAGCCAGTTCCAGCTCTATCTGAGTGACCCGGAAAACAGGAATGGGCCAAGTAGCAACGCCGTATGGTCCATTCATCAATACCAGCCGGGGTTACTTTGGGTAGGCGCTTTCAACGGAGTGCTACATCAACTGGACCTGGCCACCGGCGTGTTTCAGGATGTTGCCTACAAAGGCAGTACCATCAATAGTGTAGAAAGCCCTATCTATGCGCTATGGGGCAGCCGGAAGGGAGGGCTCTGGGTTGGCACCTTTGGCGACGGCTTGCATTATCTGCCAAACAGGCAGGGAGAGGCACTCCACTTCAGGTACAAAGCCGACTCTACCTATAGCATCAGCAGCGACGCTATACTAAGCCTCTATGAGGATGCGACGGGCATCCTGTGGGTTGGCACTCATAACGGGCTGAACCGCTATGACCCGGCCAACGGCCGGTTCCGGCTGTTTATCAATGACCCCAACGATCCGGAAAGCCTGAGCGATAATGTTATCTGGGATATTATGGAAAGCAGAGATGGCCACTTGTGGTTGGCCACGAATGGCGGGCTGAACCGTTTTGACCGCGAGAGCGGCCGGTTCAGGCATTACCTTCACGACCCCTCCAACCCCAGGAGCCTGAGTTACAACGCTGTCCGTTCGGTTTATGAAGACAGCCGGGGCCGTATATGGGTAGGTACCCGCGATGGACTGAACCGACTGCTGCCGGAGGAAGAGACCTTTGTCTCCTACCATACTGAGGATGGCTTACCCAGTGATATCGTCTATGGTATCCTGGAAGATGCGAAAGAACAAATATGGGTAAGCACCAGCCGGGGGCTGTCCT
Source organism: Lewinellaceae bacterium (assembly GCA_020636095.1). GTDB lineage: Bacteria > Bacteroidota > Bacteroidia > Chitinophagales > Saprospiraceae > JACJXW01. The sequence goes on along the minus strand of JACJYN010000003.1, from coordinate 434,433 downwards.
GTCTCGACCCCAATACAGAGCGTTTTCTCAATTTCGATGTTCAGGATGGCCTGCAGAGTTCCTCCTTCAATGTTGGGGCCTATTGTAAAAGCCCCTTTACCGATAGGTTGTTCTTTGGAGGAGACAATGGGTTCAATGCTTTTCGGCCGGAAGATATCCGGGTAGACAGTGTTCCTCCTCCGGTAGCCATCACCGCTATCCAGGCATTCCGGGCAGGCGAGCAGAAGCCGTCCCGGTTGATCCGGGCCATATCCCGGGACGAGGAACTTCGTTTTTCCTACCGGGATAATATTCTCACCTTCGAATTTGCCGCCCTGAGCTTTGCCAAACCGGCCAAGAACCGGTATGCCTATCGGATGGAGGGATTGAGCGATCATTGGGTCGCTATGGGCGGAGAACATAAAGTTACGTTCACAAACCTCTCTCCTGGTGCTTATACCTTTCGGATAAAGGGCTCCAATGGAGACGGAGTCTGGAATGAAGAGGGAGCGGCTGTCCGCTTCATAATCGTACCTCCCTGGTGGCAGAGCCTGTGGGCCAAAGGGCTTTATCTGTTGATGCTTTCAGCCATACTCTGGCTGATCTACCGGTGGCGCACCCGGGCTCAGCGCCGAAGAATCCGATGGCAGCAGAAGGAACTGGACAGAGAAAAGCAGGTTTCAGAACGGCTGCGCCAGATAGACCGGCTGAAGGACCAATTCCTGGCCAATACCTCTCACGAGCTGCGTACCCCGCTGCAGGGGATTATCGGCCTGTCGGAAGGGCTTCACCACCGCCTTGAAGACCCGGAAAGCAGAGAGGACCTGTCGATGGTGATCTCCTCCGGCAAACGCCTGAATAGCCTGATCAACGATATCCTGGATTTTTCAAAACTTAAGAATTTTGACCTGGAACTCAACTGCAAGGCCGTGGAATTACACGTCCTGGCGGAGATTGTCCTCCGCAATAACCGGCCTTTGATCCGAGGAAAAAAACTTCAGTTGATCAACTCGGTACCAGACGGCCTGCCTACCGCTGAGGGTGATGAAAACCGCCTGCAGCAAGTACTCTACAACCTGATCGGCAATGCCATTAAATTTACCGAACAGGGCCACATCCGGATAGGGGCAAGGGAAACGGAGGTTTCCGGACGGAAGCTGCTCGAAATGTTTGTCGAGGATACGGGCGCCGGTATTCCCCAGGAAAAGCAGGAGATTATCTTTCAGGAATTTGAACAAGGGGACGGTTCCACTACCCGTGAATTTTCAGGTACCGGCCTGGGGCTGAGTATTTCCAAACGGCTGGTGGAACTGCATGGCGGCAGCATGTGGGTCAAATCGGAAATTGGGAAGGGGTCTACTTTTTTCTTCACCTTACCCATTTCGGGCGAGAAGGCCAGTTCCGCCCTCACCAGCAGGCCGCTGGCTGCGCTGAGCCCGGTAACGCCCGCCTCCGTAGAAACCACTGATGGCGAAAGAACAGAGGGGGCTTCCGGATTCCACCACGGAGCCGGCAATGAAGCAGATAGAATCCGAATCCTGGTGGTCGACGATGAGCCGGTTAACCAACAGGTGCTGAAAAACCATCTGTCGTCCGGATTCTACGAATTGGTGCAGGCCATGAATGGCGAGGAGGCTATGCGTCATCTCGAAAGCAGCCGGCCTTTCGACCTGGTGTTGCTGGATGTAATGATGCCTAGAATGTCCGGATACGAAGTATGCCATAAAATCCGCGAAAAACACCTGCCTTCCGAACTGCCCGTCATCATGGTGACGGCCAAGAACCAGGTAGAGGATTTGGTTCAGGGGCTTTCACTGGGCGCCAACGACTACCTGGCCAAGCCCTTTTCCAGAGAGGAATTCCTGGCCCGCATACAGACCCATATCGACCTGCACCGGATTTTTGACGTTACCGGGCGCTTTATCCCCAATGAATTCCTCCGCTCACTGGGCCGGCAGCGCATTACCGAAGTAGAACTGGGGGATTTTGCCGAACGGGAAGTGACGGTTTTATTCAGTGATATCCGGGACTATACCACGCTTTCCGAGAGTATGACCCCGGAACAAAACTACCGCTTCGTCAATGCCTTTCATGGGCGGTTGGGCCCGATCATAGTTAAGAACCATGGGTTTGTCAACCAGTATCTTGGCGACGCCATCATGTCCATTTTTCCGGAAAACCCCGTGGATGCCCTGAGGGCCGCCATAGAAATGCAGCAAGCGCTGCGCACCTACAATGTAGAACGCCATGCCAAGGGCCGGGCGCCAATCCGGATCGGCGCCGGCCTCCACAGCGGCTCCCTGATCATGGGAATCATTGGCGATCGAAAAAGAATGGACGCCGCCACCATATCGGATACGGTTAATACGGCTTCGCGCATCGAGAGCCTGACCAAGCACTACGGAGCGTCGATCTTGTTGAGTGGCGACAGCCTGGATAAGATAACGGATAAAGAGGCCTTTAACCTGCGTTCCCTGGGGCAGGTACTGGTTAAGGGTAAACGCGAAACGGTAGGCATTTACGAGTGCTTCGACGGCGACCCGCCTTCGTTGATAGAACATAAGCGGGTAACGCTTCCCAAATTTCAGGCCGCCCGGGAACACTACCTTGCAGGGAACTTCCGGGAGGCGATGGACACCTTTGAAGAGGTGCTGCGCGCCAATCCAGATGATACTACCGTCGAGTTATTCCTCAATCGCATCGCTTATATCCTTACCCATGGCAAGCCGGAGGGATGGACAGGGGTAGAGATGATGGAGAAAAAGTAAGCCAGTGCGCCGTCCGCCTTTTACTCGGCCTCCAGTTCATTGACCATATCGATGATGTCATGCGTCGTCACAATACCGGTCAATTCACTTTTGCTATTGACAACCGGCAGGGCGCGGAAGCGATTTTCCGCCAAAATGGCTACCGCCTGGCTAATGGGCTCGTCTTCCTGAATAGTGACTACCTTATCATGCATGATCTCCCTCACTTTAAATCCGCGCAGTTTGGCCGATTCCCGGAACCGGTCGGTTTCGTGCACGGTATATCCTCTAAGCAGATAGAGAAAATCAGATTTGCTGATGATGCCTACCACTTTCTTCTCCTCATCAATGATGGGAACGTGGTGAAAACGGTTGTGCTGGAAAATTTCATCCAAAACCGTAGTGGCGTCATCCGGGCCAGCCGTTTTGAGATCGGTGGTCATTATGGTGGAAACAGGAGCTTTGAGATCCATTTTTATTCTTTTTGGTATTTACCTTTGACAGCCCATTACAGAGCTCAGATAGTGTCAAAAATACAATAATAATGGGAAAGTTCAACCTTTGTAAAAGGAAATGAAGCGCCAAACCCTACCGCAATAAACCATACGGCAAAATAACCAACACCAGTGGTAAATCCGGAAGCCCTTTTCTTTCTCACTCATCCCGCAAAGCCACCACCGGGTTTACCGACGCGGCTCTCAGGCCAGGGATCAGCCCTGCTATCAGCCCTGTGGCAGTCAGCACAATAATGGCCGTGATGGCCGTCCCCAGGTTGATCTCCGGGTTGGCGAAGAACTCCGACTCCATCCCCAGCTGTTTCAGCGCATAGCTGATGCCGGCGATCGTGGCGCATCCGGCCGCCAGGCCGACATAACCGGCCAACCCGGTGATAACCAGCGCCTCCTGCAGGATCATGCTGACGATCGACCAGGGGGTGGCGCCCAGCGACTTGCGGATGCCGATCTCCTTGGTGCGCTCCTTGACGATGATCGCCATGATGTTGCCCACGCCTACGGCGCCGGCGATGATGGTGCCGATAGCGACCAGCCAGCTGAAACCGCGAATACCGGTGAAAAGGTTCTGTACGTCCCGAAATTCCCGTTCGACATTCTCCGCGCCAAAGGCCCGTTCGTCTTCCGGCGCCACCAGGTGGCGTTGCTTGAGCAGGGCCAGCATCTTCTCTTCGAGCACCGCCGCCGGTACGCCTTCCTTAGGGATACAGGCAAAATAGTCGATCTCATTGGGCCGGTTAAAGGTAACCTGCAGGGTGGAAATGGGAATGTGGATGGTTTGCAAATCCTCGATGGCGTCATCATTATTGGCCTGGCTGCCGAACGTGCCCACCACCCGGAAAGGTACGCCTTTGATCTGTATAAATTCCCCGATAGGGCCGGCGCCGTCCTTAAACAGCACCTCCTGGACGCGGGAACCGATAACCGCCACTTTGCGCTTTTCTGCGATATCCGATTCGTTGAGGAAACGCCCGGATAGCATCAGCATAGGCCGGATGTCTAACAAATCGGGGGCATCGCCATTGACGGAGAAGGATGCGCTCTCATCGCCGCGTTCAATCGTGTAACTTCCAGGTATCCGAAGCCGCGGGTTGAGGGATTCCAGTTCGGGTATCTGCTCCCGAATGGCTTCCATATCGGCATTTTTCAGCTGAATGAAACGGCCAGGCTGCAGGCCTTTGTAGGGAACGCTGGTACGCTGTGTCCAGATAAAAACAGCATTCTTGGCAACATTAAAATTGCGCGTTACGCCATTCTCCAAACCACTGCCTGCCCCCAACAGGACGGCCAGCATAAAAATGCCCCAAAATACACCAAAAGCGGTGAGCAATGTCCGCAGGCGATGCTTGCGGAGGCTGTGGTAAATCTCTTGCCAACGGTCGGTGTCAAACATAATCTTCTCAGCTTCTAGGAGTGGGTTCAAATTTCGTTTTCAGCCTGAAATTTGAACCCACTCTAAATTAATCACACGCCATCCCGCAGCGCATCCACCGGTGAAATGAATGCCGCTCTCCTGGCCGGGATCAGCCCGGCGAGGGCGCCGGATAGGATCAGGACCAGCAGGGCGGCGAAGATCACTCGCAGGTTGACGCTGGGGTTGGCGAAATATTCTATATCGGCATCGGCCAATGCCATGATGCGGTTGAGCCCGTACAGCAGGCCGACGCCCGCCAGTATGCCGAAGTAGCCGGCCACCCCGGTTATGAGAATAGACTCCTGGAGGATCATACTGATGATGGACCCGGGCGTGGCGCCCACGGCCTTGCGGATGCCGATCTCCCGGGTGCGGTCTCTCACTACGATCATCATGATATTGCTTACGCCGACGATGCCGGCAATCAGGGTGCCGAGCCCGACCAGCCATACAAAGGTTTTGATCCCCTTAAAGAGGTTCATCACCGAGCGGAAGTTCTCCTCCTGGTTGTGTGACCAGAAGGCCTGATTGTCGTCGGGGTGAACGACGTGGCGCTGCTTGAGCACAGTGAGTATCTTTTGTTCCAGGCCCTTACCGGAATAGCCAGACTGGGTGGTCACGGCAAAAAGCCGGACACTGCGCTCCGGGTTATAAGTACGCTGAAAAGTGCTGAAAGGAATGTAAATCCGCTCGGAGAACTGCCCCCCCCAGCCTTCGTCGTGAAATAACCCCACCACCGTAAAGACGCTACCTTTGATGAGAATCTCCTGCCCGATAGGGCTTTCGTCTTTCCGGAAAAGCACATCGGCGACCCGGTCTCCAATCACGCATACTTTTCTGGCTTCCAGGTTATCATTGAAATTCAGCTTTCGCCCGGCCAGGTAATCCTGGTAGATTTTGATCTTAAAGTAATCTTTTCCGGCGCCCAACACCATAAACGGGGAAGACTTAGCGCCCCGGACGATATTGAAATTTCCCATCAGCCAGTTTTCGGGCGCAATGTACTCCACGCCTTCTACATGGTCATCGATGTATTGCAGGTCTTCTTCCGTGAATTCCAGCATCCTGCCCGGGGGGAGGCCTTTGTAAGGTAAAGAAGTGCGGCCGGTGAAAAACCAGATGCTGTTGGTTGCGTCCAGAATCATACTACTGACCACGCCGTTTTGCATCCCCTGGCCGGCGCCCAGCAGGAGCACCAGCATGAGGATACCCCAGAACACACCAAAAGCAGTGGCCAGGGTTCGCCACTTGTTCTGTCGGATGGTAATCAGGATTTCTTGCCATTTATCGCGGTCGAACATAGCCGGGTATTTGTTAATAAGGATGGTTTTTTGAACCGCTGAAACTCTTTCCCCAAGGTATGCTTTTGTCGGATAAATTGCAATATGTAAATTTGAACACTCTTCAAGAAGCAATTCAAGCTGCGCCGGTTTTTTATGCCAACACCTCCTTCATACCCCGCACCAGTTCCTCGTCCACCTCCTGCCATCGGAATTCGTCCTGAACCCCTTCGTCTCCCATGTTTACTGACCCGGTGTACAACATCCGGCTTTGTATTTCCCCCCGGGCGGCCGAGTGAAGCTCCGTCAGGCCCTGAATATCCAGCAGCGCTCCGATATTTTCCGGCAGCAACTCCCCGCAAGCCATAATGCCAATCCGGTTGCCTGCGTACGCTACAAAGCGTTCGATGTTAGCTTTGCCCATCAGCGCGTCCGGCTGCTGGCCGGAGGTCAGGATGCGCTTCACCCCCAGCCCCGCCAGAACATCAATCGCCTGTAACGGGTCATTACACATATCAAAAGCCCGGTGAAAAGTGAAGGGCAGCGGGTGAGCGGCCTCCACCATTTTTCGGGTGCGGGCCTCATCGATGGCGCCATCGGCTTTCAGGGCGCCGGAGACGATACCGTCGGCGCCTAAAGCCTTGGCCTGGCGGATATCTTCCAGCAGGATTTCAAACTCTAACTCACTGTACAAAAAATCCGCCTTGCGGGGCCGGATGAGCACAAAGACGGGGATATCGAGCCGCGCTTTGGCCAGTTTGATCTTGGCGGCGCTGGGGGTTACGCCACCCTGCGCCAGGTTTTCACAGAGCTCTATGCGGTTGGCCCCGCCCCGGGCGGCAGCGATGGCGGATGCGACGGAGTCGCAGCAGATTTCAAGGGTGTAAGGCATGGATATGTATATTCGTTATTCATTTCAGCCAGGATAATGTACCTCCTAACCTACTCTTACCATTAATGCGGAATTGATACGCCAAATTAATTATTATTTTGTGGTATTATAGTCCACCAATCAAAATCTACTTTCTTATGAGGCTCGTCTTTTCTCTTTTAATATGCTTTATGATCGCAGGTTACCTGCCCGCCCAATCGGTCACTGTTGCTACTTTTCAAAATGAAGTGCATCTGGGGGGCGCGGGCTCCGCTACCGGTACATTCAACTTTCCGGATGACGTTTCTCCCTACAATCAGGTGTTGATGCACATCGACCTGAACTGTGCTCCCGGGGTAGGTTGCGACCCCTATGACCGCCTGTCGCGCATTTTCGCCCGCAAGGACGGGGCCGAGTGGGAAATTGGCCGGTATATGACCCCTTTTGGCATCGGCAGCTGTGGCTGGACGATCGACGTGAGCGCCTACCGGGAGATACTCAGCGGGGAGGTGGAGTTGCTTTCCACCATAGAAACCTATGCCAATGGCTGGTCACTGAACCTGGATTTCGAGTTTATCGAGGGCGAGCAGGAGTTTCAATATATTTCAGTGAGCAATCTCTGGCACGGATGGGATAACGTACTACAGCGCAGCTATGGCAATTTCAAGATAGGAGACACCCTCTGGTTTAAAGATGACCTGCCGGTGCGGCAAGCCCTGATCCCCTCCAACGCTGAGAAGGTCATGCTCCGCGTGTACAACACCGGCCATGGGCAGGGCAACACCGATAACGCCGCCGAATTTTATGAAGTAACACACACCCTTAAAGTAAACGGGACGGCGGCTTTTCAACACCACCTTTGGAAGAATGATTGCGGACAGAATCCCTGTTCGCCGCAAAATGGCACCTGGTTGTACGCGCGGGCAGGCTGGTGCCCCGGGCAGGATGTGAAGCCGGCTGATTTTGATGTGACCAACCTGGTTTCTTCTGGCGAGATGGCCGCCTTCGATTATGTGCTGCAACCCTACCTCAATCGCTGTAGCCCCTTGTATCCGGATTGCAGCCCGGCCTCCGATTGTGCCTTCGGCAACCAGGTCAGCTGTAATTTCGACGGCAACCTGCACACCGAACCCCGCTACGTAATGTCTATCCAACTCATCGTTATGAGCAATACGCCGCTAACTGCTGTCGAAGAACCGCAAGTGGAGTCGAAAATAAGCGTATCCCCAAACCCTTCCTCCGGAGCCTTCCAACTGAATTTCAGCAGGCCGGTGCTGGGGAAAGCCACCCTGATGGTGTACAATATCAGCGGAAAAAGGGTGCATACAGAGCAAACACAAGGAGCCTTCCTGGATAGCCCTATTCTCAACTTGAGTCATCTGCCGGAAGGAGCGTACATCCTGGAGGTGGTTACTGAAAGCGATAAGCTGCAGCAAAAGCTTCTGATCCGGCGGTAAGCGCCCCCTGGATCGATTATCAGAGCTTCGCCGCTCTAAAAAAACCTAAATTTAACGGATCAGGGCACGATCCTTTTTTGTGCCGCTCAATTCCGTCCATTTAATAGGCTTTATTCGTAACTATTTAGGTGTTTCGGTTTTATGGTATCCCGGTATTGGGGCCGGAGGCTCACAGAGGCGCTGCAACTTCCTGGCCACAAAACCATAATGCCGAAATACCATAATACCTAAATAGGTACCTTTATTCTAAATAATTTTGCACGGCTGAAAACTATTTTAAAATAAAGTCCAATCACATAAAACCACCAAACATGAAGCGACTCTATTACCTCCTGTTCCTTCTTCTTTCTTGTTTTTGCCTCAACTCGCTGAGCGCTCAGACGCCGGGCGGCAAGATGTACTTTGCCGACGTATCCGTTTTCAACAATCCCGGGCCCAACCAGGGCATTGTCCGCTTTTTTCGTTGCGGCAACGCTCCTTCCGTTAATATCACCAACGGGATCACCATGGAAACCTGGGTGAAGCTCACCATTCCTACCGACAACCAGAAGATAATGGGTAAGGTAGATGCCGACGGCGGCGCCAGCTTTAACGACGGCTATATGCTGGGGATCAACAGCTCCCGCATCAACCCGGAAATATGGACGCCGGGTAACCAATCCTTTCAGGAAGGCTTTATGCCGCCCGTTTCCAGCTGGCACCACATCGCGGTTACCTACAAGGTCGACGACGTGTACCGGGGCTATCTGGATGGCGTGATGGTGCACGAGCAGGCGGCAGCCGGCGGGCAGATCGTAAATGACAATTCTGACCTGATCGTAGGTATCGCTCCCTGGGACCCTCGCTTTTTCATGACCTTTGGCAGCCTCGACGAAGTACGTATCTGGGACGTGCCCCGCACACCGGCGGAGATTCGGGACAACATGTTCAAAAGCCTGAATGGCGATGAGCCCGGCCTGGTCCTCTACCTGAGTATGGACAACGACGATGGCACCGAAATCCTGGAAGACCTTTCCAGCGAGCTCAATCACTGTTTTAAGGAAGGCATGGACGAGACCAACATCCTGCCTTCAACCTGTCCGTTTGGAAATACCGCTACGCAGGCCCGGGAAGATTTGTACGGCCTCTGGTTTGCCAGCGACCCTTTTCTGCAAGACCCTCGTACCGTTGAGACGGACAATGGATTGAGCCTTTCTTCCTTTTTTATCGGGCAGGATAGTGCCGCATTTGTAGTCTGGGGCCACAATGGGGAGGCAGGCGTGAGCACGGAGGCACTGCCCGCTAATGCGCCCGCCAATGCGCAGCGCACCGCCCGGTCCTGGAGCACAACCGTATATGGAGACATCACGCCTACACTCACTTTCAACCTGGCGGACGCAGCCGGCGGCGGGGCCGCCCTTCCCAATGACAAACCAGCCGGCCATTACACCCTGCTGCAGCGCAACGATGACAGTGAAACTTTCCGCGCCGTAGCTCAGGCTTCGTCCATTAGTGGGGACGATGTCACCTTTGATTTTTATCCGGTGGAAGAGAAGGCCTATGCTCTGGCCGTTGCGGATGACCCCTTCGACCTGGTTGGCTTAACTTCCCCCGATAACAACAGCCTTTCAGCCAAAGTCTTTCCCAACCCAAGCAATGGAAGCTTTACCCTGGCGGTTCAGTTGCCGGCGCCTCAAGAGGTGCAGGTACAACTATTCAATTACCTGGGTGCGGAGGTATATGCTACCTCATTCAGTTCGATGGAAAGGGTGCTCCCCTTCGGCCTCGATCTGCCCAAAGGGATGTATGTCCTTCGGGCGCAGGCCGGACAGGCTACTTTCAATCAGCGGATAATTGTACAGTCGAGATGATCTGTAGAAAATGGGCATTGCTGGTGGCTTTGGCCGCTGTTCTAGGCTTCCCGCTACAGGCACAGGTAAAAACCGTGAGGGGTACGGTGACTGACGCCAAAGACAAATCACCCCTGATCGGCGTTAATGTGGCGGTGAAGGGGCAGCAGCGGGGCGCCATTACGGATATGGATGGAAAGTACAGCCTGGAGGCCAGCCCTGGGGACAGCCTGCTGTTTTCCTATATCGGTTACAGCTCTCAATCGATTGCGGTTGGAGCTGAAGATATCCTTGATATAGCTCTTGTTGAGCAAGGCGCGCTGCTGGACCAGGTGGTCGTCACGGCCCTTAGCATCGAGCGGGAAAAGGAAAAAGTGGGCTACAGCATCAGCCAGGTAGACGCGCCGAGCCTGCTGCGCACCCGGGAGCTCAACGTTGTCAATGCCCTATCCGGAAAGGTGGCGGGCCTGCAGGTAGATGCAGGCCCAGTGCCGGGCAGCTCTTCCAAGATCAACCTGCGGGGCATCCGTTTCATCAACCAGGACAACGGGCCGCTCATCATTGTCGACGGCATCCCCATCAATTCGGATATCGATGCGTTCGAGGAGCAGGAGTTCTTCGGCCTGGGTGGACAGGATTTTGGCAACGGCCTGACCGAGCTCAACCCGGAAGATATAGAAAATATTTCTGTCCTGAAGGGCATCACAGCGGCGGCCCTCTACGGATCACGGGGGGCCAATGGGGTCATTATCGTCACTACCAAAAAGGGGCGGGCCACCAAGGGGCTGGGCATATCGCTCAACTCCTCCTTTCTGGTGGATGAGCCCTTCCGCTGGCGGGAGGTGCAAAACGAATACGGCCAGGGAGAATCCGGCGCCTGGCTGCCCTTAACCGATAACGGCGACGGCACCTTCCGGCGGCAGTTCGTCAACTTCTGGCAGTCGGGCAACAGCTGGGGGCCGCGCCTGGAAGGACAGCCGGTCAAATGGGAGGATGGACAAGTGAAACCCTACGAGCCGCTACCCGACAACTATAAGGATCCGGTGAGCAATGGGTACCAGGCGAATACCTCGCTTTATTTTTCCGGAGCGAGTGAATATATCCGCTTTCGGGGAGGCTTCAGCTACGCCAATACGGACCGCATCTTTCCGAATTCCAACTTGCAGCGACTGAGCCTCAAGGCCAAGACCAATGCCTACATTTCCGATAATTTCAGCATAGAAACCACCACTGTGTTTTCACAGAACGAGAACAACAATCCTCCGGTATTGGGCAACAGCGAGCGTTCCTTCGGGAAAAACTGGCTTTACAACTGGAATCGCAGTATGCGCCCCGATGTATTGTCTAATTTCCGGCAGGGGCCGGACGGGCAGCAGTTCGTCAACATTGGAGTCCGGGGTTGGGAATACTACAAGGAGGTGCTGGAAGACCGCATATCGGATAAGACGGACCGCCTCATCGGAGGCTTCTCCCTGAAGTACGAGATCACGGACTGGTTGCGGCTGACTGCCCGAGCCGGGTTGGACTACCGGGTGCGACAGCGCGAGTTTCGCATTGCCAAGAACGAGCCGGGCTCTTTCACCGGGCGCTATGACACCGGAAAGGGAGTGCAACAGCAGCTCAACCTGGAAGCCCTGCTTTCTTTTCATAAAAAGATCAGCCCCGCCTTCACCCTTGGCGCCTCTGTCGGCGCCAGCGAATGGGCGCAGAAGGATGAGTTCCTAAGCTTTTCCACCCAGAACAAGGGCCTCACCAAAGAAAATATCTTCCATGTATCGGCGGTGAATATCCAACTCATCGACGAGTTTGCCGAGCTCGGCATCAGCCAGGATATCTATCGCAAAACGATCCGATCTACTTTCGGTTTCCTGGATGTCTCCTACAAAGATCAGCTCAACCTGCAGCTCACCGGCCGCAACGACTGGTCTTCGGCCCTGCCGCTCGACAACAACGACTATTTCTACCCCTCCGCCAATGCCAGCTGGCAGGCATCCAATACCCTGGATTTGCCTTCTTTCATCAACCGCCTGGTATTGCGGGCCTCCTGGGCGCAGGTGCGCACCGACGAGGCGCCCTTCCTGCTGGACATCACCTACGCGGAAAGCAGCCGCCTGGGCCAGTACTCCGCTCTGCTGGCCGAACGAAATATCATTCCGCCGGCTGACCTGAAACCATCGCAACTGGATGAGGCCGAGCTGGGGCTGAACCTGCAACTCTGGGAGAACCGGGCCGGGCTGGACCTGACGCTGTACCGCTCCAAAGCCTCCCGTCAGAGCATTCTTGCGCCGGCGCCGCTGAGTTCAGGTTTCAGCTTTAAGCGCTTCAATACGGCAGAGATTCGCAACCAGGGGATTGAGGCGGCTTTGTTGCTGAGCCCGTTGGCTCAAACGGATTTCAGTTGGGATGTCAACCTGAACTTTACGCTGAACCGCAACGAAGTATTAAAGGTCAGTGACGAAGTAGACCGGGTTTCTCTGGGACGCTTCGCGCCAGGGACGGAGTACGTCTGGGCGGAGGTGCAGGCCGCCGTGGGGCAACCCTACGGGATGATCCTCAATAATGACTATACCTACAGCCCGGACGGATCGCCCATTATCAGTCCTGACGGAACCTGGAAGCAAACGGAAACCATCGTGCCGGTTGGCAATATTCAGCCTGACTTCCTGCTGGGGTGGACCAACACCTTTTCCTATAAGGGCTTACAGCTGGCCTTCCTGCTGGATGGCAAATTCGGCCAGGAAGCATACTGGGGAACTAAGGATTGGGCCGAGCGCCTGGGGCAGGATCCAGCCACGCTGGAAGGCAGAGACGCCGCTCACGGAGGCCTGAGCTGGGTTGATGCCAACGGCAACGAACGGGACGATGGGGTAGTCCTGCCCGGAGTAAAAGAGGTGTTCGACGCCGAAGGCAATGTGGTAGGCTATGAACCCAATGATATCATCGTTCCGGCCAAGGAGCGCTGGAGCACGCAGCCTCATGCGGCCAATGTGCTGGATGGCTCCTTTTTCCGCCTTCGGGAGCTGTCGTTGAGCTATACTTTATCTGCGAAGCAGCTGGAATCCTTGCCATTCAACCGCTTGTCTGTTTCCCTGATCGGGCGGAACCTTTTTTATGTGTATTCCGCCCTGCCCGGCAACTACAACCCGGAGGCGGTGGTCTCCAAGCAGGATGAAAAACAGGGGATCGAGTTTGGAGCGCTACCGGGAATCCGGAGTTATGGGGTGAGTGTGGGGGTGGGGTTTTAGGAGATGGTTATATGGCTCAATTATATTGCTATAAAATGATGAAAATAAAAACTCCTATACTAATTCTTCTAATCCTTCTGTGCTCATCCGCTTGCGACCGGGGCTTCGAGAGCCTGAACACCGATCCGGCCAATCCGTCGGAGACCACCGTCGACCGGCTCTTTGCAGGGTACCTGAGCCTGACGTTCTGGAACTACGACTACTGGGCCAACAACGCCAAGAATGGCTGGATGATCTGGACACAGCAGGTTTCTTCCACCAATAACCGGGGCTTATCGGCGTTCCGGCAGTCCGATCAGGGCAGGGATAACATGTGGAGTTTCCTTTATAAGGACATCTTTCAGACCTATCGCGCCATCGAGCAGGAGATGAACAACCAGGCGCCGGAGACGCAGGCCCGCAGCCGATACAAAATGGCGGCGGCCCGGATACTGCTGTATTTCTATGCAGCCAAGGTGAGCGATCTTTACGGGGATATTCCCTTTACCGAGGCGGGCCTGGGGTTGGCGGCGGATAACCCCGTTCTGCGGCCAAGGTTCGACAGCCAGGAGAGCCTCTACCTGGCCCTGCTGGAAGATTTACGCAGCATCGACGCTCTTTACGCAACTGAAGGCCCGGAGCAATTTGATTTTCAAAACACAGAAGACGAGATCGATATTTATTATTTCAACGATTGGAGCAAATGGCGGCGCTTTGCCAACTCCCTGCGCCTGCGGCTGGCTATGCGGCTCACCAAAGTACGCCCGGATCTGGCAGAACAGCATGCCAAAGAAATACTGGGCAACGGGTTACCGCTTATCGAATCGGCGGCAGATCATGCGGAGTGGACGAAGGCCACCCCCGGATACGAAAGCGTCGGCCTGAATGACGCCCACCGCTTTGATGAGGCGCAGGGCATCAAGTCGCGCGCCAGCCGCCGCCTGTGGGATCAACTGGCCAATGGCGTCAACGATGCAGACATCTTCGACATCCGCGCCCGGATTTTCTACGCTAAAAACGCCTTCAATCAATGGGCGCCCATTCCTTCCTCTCCTCAGGCACAGGAGGAGCAAAATATTCAACCCGACCCGTTGTTCGACCCGGATATTCCTGCACAGTATAGTATATTGACTCCCAGGTTTATGGGGGGTAGAAACACCAGAGAGCGCCACTTCCTTTCCTCTGAAACCGCCTTCCTTCGAGCTGAGGCCATCTGGCGGGGTTGGGTGGAGGGCGATGCCCGGGCAGCCTACGAAGAAGGTATCCGGCGGTCAGTCGACTGGTACGTCAGGGCCTGGAATGAGGTGGCGCCCAGCAATGTGCAGTTGGAGATGCCTTCCGAAGAGGAATTACAGGCATTGCTCAATGGCCCCAAAGTGCAATGGGATGACGCCCGGGGACTGGAGCTGATCCTCACTCAAAAGTGGGTGGACTTCATGCTCGACCCGCTGGAGGCCTACTCCGAATGGCGGCGGACGGGGTTTCCTGTATTGGAAGAGGCGATTTCCGTCACAGGGGCCCCCATGACGCCTCCCCGCCGGTTCGTTTTTCCGCAAAGCGAAGCGATTGATAATGCGGCGAATTATCAGGAAGCGGTGAGCAGGATGGGGGGGGATGAGGCGGATGGGCGGGTTTGGTGGGATGGGGGGTAGGGTGTCAGGGAGCAGTGCGCTCTTCCTGAAATCCTTTCTTATTCAGGTTCACTCCGGAGAGCTGATGAATAATGAAATATTCAACACTGTTAATTTCAGAAAATGACATGCGTTGGGATGCAATTTGTTAGCCACTGCTGTTTTACTTGTAGACGTTGAACCTTTTAACCGGTTGCTTCAATCCAGAGCTATTTCCGAGAGACAACAGTTAACCTAAAGAAACCGGCTGCTTTACTACTTCGCACACTGCAATTATCTTCTCAGTAAGGCTTTTGAAATCCACATAAGCCTTCCTAACAGCCTGTACATGTGCTCCGATCGCCCCATCGCCAGGTTTTAGGAGGAAAATAGGCTTATTCGCTTCCATGGACATTGGCGCCAGGCTGTGATAATGCTTCAATAAGCCCAGACAATTGCCATCTTCTTCAACAGCGGAGTACCCTGAATTGTCCAGAAGAACATATTCTGAATAAACTTTAGGAATACGGTTGGCCCATTTTAAATAAGCTTTAACCGGCCTTTTTTCTTTAGCAGTATATTGCAGGATAATGTACCCTTTTGGTTCCATTTTACCGGCAGGTATGTCTCCCTTCTTGTCTTTAGAGTAAGTCTCCACCCGTTTTTCCCAGCCAGCTCTCCAGTTGATCAGTGTTTTGCCAAGGTTTTTGATCCCCTGAAGGGAGAATAAGTCGGAAGCTACCGGAAGGATCACGAAATCTGTACTTATCAACGCTGTTCGGTTGATGGCGCCCAGGTTGGGCCCTACATCGATGAGGACAACATCTGCTCCGATTTTTTTAGCCGCATCCTCCAGAATTGTTTTGAAAACACTGATGATCTTGAAGGAATAGATATCTCCATCCAGGCACTTTAACCAGGCGTCACTGAACTTGTCTTCGAATAAAGACAATGCCAAATTGCCTATCACCAAACCGATCCGATCATTGACCTGCTCCACATGCACTCCCTGATAACCCTCACCTTCTGCTACTGGTGTAATCGCATCCAGAATAGTCAACCCCGACCCTTCTTCCAGCGTCTCGGCCATCCTGTCGGTATCCAGGAACATGGAAGACAGATTGGATTGCGGGTCGAGGTCGGCTGCCAGAACCGTGTAGCCGAGTTCGGCTAGCATCCAGCTGAGGTGATACACCATAGTGGTTTTTCCCACACCTCCTTTGTTATTGAAAAACACTATCTTATGCATGCCAATCTTTGTTTACGCCTATAGAAACAAAAAACTTAGTTTGTAGTTCCAGTTTGAACTGAGCCGGCGGGTTGCCATTCTGCTCCAGTTTGGCCTGTGCATTCCGGACTCCAAAATTAAAACGGTTGACATATCCCAGGATTTTCATGGCGGAAGCCAGCACCGGGTTTCGGTAATCACTGGCATTGGGAAAATTTTCCGGACGCGCGTCACCGTACAATCCACCGGGATTGACGATCTCTATCCTGTCCGAAAATTCATAGAAATAAACGGGCGCATTGGATTCATAATCCCGGTGCATTACCGCATTCATCAAAAACTCCCGCAGCGACCAGGCTGGATAGTTGAAAACCACCTTTTCCTGAAAGCCTTCCTCTCTTACCGGCTTTTGTTTAATGACATTAGTATTCACGAAATCATCCAAATTTTTTAGAATCGTAACTAAAGCCCCAGAGAATTCTTTCTCCATTTGGATGGCGTCAATATCCATATCGCTGCTGTTGAATTTCACATATTGCAAATAGGCGCCTTGAATGAAAAAACGAGGATTAACTCCGAATAACATAATGCCGGCATGCGTGCAAGCATCATGCACCAGGTCGTAAAATCCAAGGGAGGCAAGCTGCTCTTTTAACGGCCGGCCGTTTGTTTCCAGCGTTTCAGCATCAATAGCCTGGGGTAAATAAGTCAATTGAAATGACTCCTGGCTAAGGTCCTCTACCTTACTGCCCCGACAATATTGTTCGTCAAAAGTTCTTGCCGTCGAAATGCGTTTTTCACTCAGAACTCTTTCTTCCTGCGGGCTTGCCACTCCCTTTCTCGGCCCAACCCGGATGCAACAACGCCCTTTGTAACGAACCGGAGGAAAATCGGAGGGATGTACTTCCATCACCACAACATCGCCTTCCGGAAAATGAAAAGGCTCACTGATCACCAAATAGGGCTGGGGTAATACATTGCCATTCGACCGGACATCCCCCAGTTGCTGTAGTTCTTTGTCTCCGATATCCATTCCAGCAAGTTCTCCATTGTCTTTTACTCCCAGTAAAAGGTAGCCTGGTTTTTTATGATTGGGCAGGTCATTGGAAAAGGCGCATACTGCTTCCCCCAACTTCTATTCCCGAAAAGAGGTGGTCCGTTCAATCCGGTCAGATTCCATGTCTTTTATGAGTTCCAGCAATTCCTTTCTGGATAGCATGCCCACATTTTTGTAAGGTTCAACAGTTCAGGATCGCTTCTAAAGGTAAGGATTTTTTACTCAAAATTCGAGAGGCATGGTGTGGAATAATAGATGCCGGAACAAATCAGCCGTTCAAAGAAAAAGGGCGCCATTCCCGTAATTCCTTATCCGCTCCCTGGCAACCCGCACGTAATCCGGTTTCAACAAACGCGTCTTCCTGGAAGACCACTCCTGTGCTTTCTTTAACAGCCCCTCTTCATCAATGCCAGGATGCTCGGCCAGTATATAATCAACTGTTGCCAGTATCTCCAAAGCATAGGTGGGCTCGAAACCCTCAGGCTACGAAAAGGCTGGCGGCTTACCCCTGGCATTCATATTGAAAGAGGGCGTACAACAGCATGGCGCGGGCAGAGGTCAGCTTCGCCGCTTTGGCTTTGGCATTCTGCCGGAGTTCTTGCTTGATATTCGGGTTGGGCTCATGTACAATGATTTCGGCTGGGCTGTCTGAGAGGTATTGCTCGATGAGCGCTCTGACTTTTTTCCATTGAAGCCATCCGGGAAGTAGAGGTCATGAAGTCCTACACCCGCATGGAAGGCTACCGCGAGCGGGTAGAGCGTTTTGTCCGGGAAAACCGGAACCACCTCACCATCCGGAAACTTCGCAATAACCAGCCATTAACCCCCAGTGAACTGGAAACCCTCGAAAAGATATTGTTCGATGGGCAGAAAATGGGCTCCAAAGCAGATTACGCCCGCGAATACGGGAAAAAGCCGTTGGGTATTTTCATCCGCAGCATCGTAGGGCTGGAGACTGCCGCCGCCAAGGCCGCTTTCGCCGATTTCCTCAACCGCGGCAACCTGAGCGCCGACCAGATGGCTTTCATTAACAACATCATCGATTTTCTTTCCCAAAATGGCGTAATCCAGAAGCGCAGACTTGTGCAACCGCCTTTTTCCGACCTTCACCACCTGGGCATCTTCGGCCTTTTTGACGAGCACGAGCAGGCGCAGATCATAAATATTATTGATGGGGTCAATGAGAATGCGGAGGTGGGGTGATTTTTCCAGCTTTCTGGCTGGCGACATCCCTTTCTATCTGATTTTAAGTATCCTGGCCGTTGAAACAAAAGGTGTGTATTCAATTCGAATAGTCATCTTCTCCCAGTTAAAAAAATTGAGCCCTGACAATACTTTCACAAACTAAAAAATATACTCTCAATCCTTCAAAGGCATGTCATCACTCACTGCCTCCACCCACGGCACCAAACCGGACGGGTAAAAATCAACGCCCATCGCCTCAAACCGCGCTTTGTGATGGCCCAGCCGCACCTTATACTCCTCCCAGTTCCTGTCGGCAGCCGGCGTCCAGCCGATCTCGGCATGCCCCGCCAGGCGCGGGAAAACCATATATTCTATTTCGTCCATATTGGTGATGGTTTCTGACCACAAGGGGGATTCGATACCCAGAATATCTTCTTTTGAAACGCCATCAACAAAAGTAGCCGGATCCCAAATATAAGCACTGTCCACCTCGACATAGGCGGCCCAGTGCAGGCCCAGGGCTGTCGTGGAGTCGTACTGCATATCCAGATACGTTTTCGTTGCCGGCGACATGATGATTTTGGCGCCCTGCTCAACGGCTGCTTTGGCGTGATCGGCACTCGACCAGAACTGGGCAACGGAAGTGGGCTTCAGGCTGGCGATGGTGATCTCGTCCCACCCGGCCATCTGCTTGCCATGAGCATTTACGATATCCTGCACTTTGTTGATGAAATAAATGTAGTCCTCTGTTGCGGTAACATGAGTTTCGTCGCCACCAATGTGAATGTACGGCCCGGGGGTGAGCGCCGCCAGTTCCCGGATCACATCGTCCACAAACTGATAAGTGATATCCTTACGTGTACACAAGGTGCTGAAGCCCACCTTGATGCCGGTGTACAATTCCGGCGCCTGCCCATCACAGTTGAGTTCCGGGTAAGAAGCCAGGGCGGCGTTGGTGTGCCCCGGCATATCGATCTCGGGAATGATGGTGATGTAGCGATCCTGTGCGTATTGTACGATGTCGGCATATTCTTCCTGAGAATAGTATCCTCCTTTTCCGCCTCCCACCTCCGTACTGCCGCCATGGGTGGCGAGGTTGGGCCAGGATTTGATCTCGATGCGCCAGCCCTGGTCATTGGAAAGGCCAAGATGCATGGCGTTCATCTTATAAAAGGCGATCAGGTCGATATAACGCTTTACATCCTCCACTCCAAAAAAATGACGCGACACGTCGAGCATGGAGCCGCGGTATGCATACGCCGGGTAATCGCGAATGATCCCGGTGGCTATCTCCCAGGGCCCCGGTTGCAGTTCTTCCCGCTCGATCGCCGCCGGTAAAAGTTGCCGGATCGTTTGCAGGCCACGGAACAAGCCGGCGGGGGTGTTGGCGCTTAGTTTCACCTGTTCTTCTGTGATGTTCAGCTCGTAGCCTTCTTCTCCCAGTTCCGGATCATTGCTGGGGACGGCCAGGTAGATATGGCCGGATGGGGGCGCTTGGCCGGTGGCCTGTACGAGCATCTCAAAACCAGTGGCCGGCTTCAGCTTGTCCGCCAGATATTGGCCGATCCGGGTTAACTCATTGGGCCCGGCAGCTGGGCTTTGCACGTAAATGCCGGTTTTATCCGTCAGCCGGAAGGAACTACCGGTGGCGGTGAGGGAAACCGGTTTGGGGATCAGATTTTCTTTGGAGAGGTCTTTAGGGGTAGGGGGTTCGGTAGTGCAGGATAGGACGCTCATCATCAGGAAAATAAAAACCGGAAGAAGGTTCAGGAGTACGTTGCCAGGCTTTTCAGAAATCATTTCTCAATCGTTTGGTTAGGATTCAACAAGTATTGTCACTACGACGTGCCGCTAAAATATTCCATTTGTCCGACAAATTCATAATTTCCTTATTTTGCTTCTCAAAATGAAAATCCACATTTTCCTGCTGTTGTTTCTATGCCTGTTCATTTCCTGTGATCAGCCCGGCTCTCCTCCCGGGGAGGCCGTCGAAACAACCGAGACAACGGGCCCCGACATCGAAAAGCGCCTCCAGGAGTTGGGCATCGAGCTGCCCGTTCCCGCCTCTCCGGTAGCCAACTACGTTAACGCCGTGCGTACAGGCAATTTGCTCTTCCTCGCCGGCAAAGGGCCCAATAAGCCGGAAGGCGGCTACGTTACCGGGAAGTTGGGGGAAAGCCTCACGGTTGAGGAAGGATATGCAGCGGCGCGCCTTGCCGGCATCAGCCAGCTGGCCGTTCTGAAGGCCGAACTGGGCGACCTCAATCAAGTGAAGCGCATTGTGAAGGTGACCGGCATGGTCAACGCTGCACCGGATTTTACTGATCACCCGGAAGTGGTCAACGGCTTTTCCGACCTCATGGTGGAGGTGTTCGGGGAAAAAGGGAAACATGCGCGGGCGGCAGTAGGCATGGGGTCTCTGCCCAGGGGTATTGCGGTGGAGGTGGAAATGGTGGTGGAGATAGAGTAAGCGTGGATGGAGCTGTCGATGTATATGGCAACATTCGTTAAAAAAGAAAAGGGAATGTTCGGAATTCGGTGTTCGCTATTCGCAAATCACTGAAAATCAAAAGACTTTTTTTAAAAGAAGCTACCCTTCTAGCGTTGGACAGCCTCGCACATCGTACACACAAGGGCGCCCACTGTGTCCGTACATCGTACACCACCCCAACCCAGTTTGTCCAGCCTTAGACGGATACCCTTAAAAGATGCTACCCATCTAATGTTGGACACGGTTAGAAGCAGGTAAGCCCAAGCAGCCTGCCGGGTTGCGAACCGCGAACTCGTCCAACCCCGGAATGGCAATCTTTAAAAGACACAGAAAACTAAACTATCCCCTCCCGAAGCGTTCAGCAATAACGCTTACCTTTGCTGCTCAGCAAAAGCCCAATGTCATGACAAGGATACTCTTTACACTCGTTACCCTCCTGCTCTTCAGCTGCGGCTCCGCCCCGCGCGGCGCCTATTCCGCTGAAGCCGCGCCTCTCGCTCCCGATTACAGCCAGGAAAAATACTGGGCCGCCCTGCCGTGGCGGCAAGACGAGGCCGACCTCACTCCCGATGGACTCACCGACCGGCAGGCAGAAGCGGAAGTGGACGTCTTCTTTATACACCTCACCACCTACAACGGCAAAAAAGGCGACACCAACTGGAACGGCCCGGTGCTGAATCCCGAGGTAAACGCACGAACCCTGGAAAAACCGATAAAATTCCAAGCCAGCATCTTCAACGGGGCAGGGCGGGTCTTTGCACCTTTCTATCGGCAGGCCCACCTCAAAGCCTACTTCACACGGGACAGCAGCAGCGCCCAAAAGGCCTTTGAACTGGCCTACAGCGATGTGCGCGCCGCTTTCCAGTATTATCTGGACAACTACAACGAAGGGCGCCCCATCATCATCGCCACGCACAGCCAGGGAACGACCCATGGCAAAAGGCTGCTGAAGGAGTTTTTTGACGGGAAGCCATTACAAGAAAAACTGGTGGCCGCCTACCTGATCGGCATTCCTGTGGGAAAGGATGATTTTCAGCATATCATCCCTTGCCGGGATTCCTTGGATACCGGCTGCTTTTCTGCCTGGCGGACCTTCAAACGTGGCTACGAACCGAAAAAAACGTACCCCCATGAAGTGGCCATCAACCCCCTGCTGTGGACGGCCGAAGAAACATACGCCCCCAAAAGCTTAAACCTTGGCGCCGTCCTCATCCCTTTTGAAGAAGTTCGTCCGGGCAGTACGGACGCTCAGGTGCATGGCTCCATACTTTGGGCCAGCAAGCCCAAATTTCCGGGCAGCTTCCTGATGATGACCAAAAACTTCCACGCTGGAGATATGAACCTGTACTATATGAATATCAGGAAAAATGCCCAGGCGAGGGTGCGGGCGTTCAGGGGGGAGTAGGAGCGATGGCTATATTGTTACAGGGTTTCTCCATCCGCCATAGAGCTGTTAGGGGCCGGACTAATCATAAATTCCTATATTGCTGAAGAACCAGAAAATAAAACGAGATGGAACAACTCAACCGCAGACAATGGCTACGCACGGCGGGCCTGGCCGGAGCCGCCACCCTGGCCGGAAGCTGGACGAATCTGGCGGGAAACCCGATTGGCCTAGAACAGGCCGGTTCCTCCCGGCAGGATGGCTTCATCCGCCTCAACGCCAATGAAAATCCTTTGGGGCCTTCCGAAAAGGTGCGGGCCGCCATGATGGAAGCTTTCGATGTCGCCTACCGCTATCCCTTTTCCTGGCAGCAGGAACTGACGAAAAAGCTGGCCAGAAAAGAAGGGGTGACGCCTGAGCACATCGTCGTCACCGCCGGTTCCGTGGAAGGGCTGCGGATCAGCGGGTTGGCCTATAGCTGGCAGGGAGGAGAGATCGTAGCTGCCGACCCGACATTTCAGGCGCTGCTCGCCTACGCGGAGCAGTTTGGCGCCTTCGTCCATCGGGTGCCGCTCGATGACCTGGTGCACGACCTGGACGCGATGGAGCGCCGTATTACCTCCAACACCCGCCTGGTGTTCATCTGCAACCCCAACAATCCGACCGGCACCATTCTGCCCGCTGGCCGGCTTCGCGACTTTTGTACTTCGGTTTCCCGCCGCACCGTTGTCTTTGCGGATGAGGCTTATTACGACTTCATCCAGGAACCGGGCTATCCTTCTATGGTAGAGCTGGTGAAAGACGGCCTGAACGTCATTGTGAGCCGTACGTTTTCCAAGGTGTACGGCCTGGCAGGGCTGCGCATCGGTTATCTCATCGCCCGCCCGGATATCGCCCGGCGCCTGAACAATGCAAGAGTTGCTTTTAATAATGTGGTCGGCCTATACGCCGCTATGGCGGCCCTGGAAGACGAGGCCTTCTACCGGGAAAGCCTGAAAAACAATGCAGCTTCTCAGCGCATCATCTATCAGACGCTGGAACAGATGAACCTGCTGTCTATTCAATCTCACGGCAATTTCGTGTTTTTTCAATCCAGGCGGGACATCAGTGAGCTGATCGAAGAGATGAAGCAGGAAAAGGTGCTCATCGGCCGCCCCTTTCCGCCGTTGATGGATTGGTGCCGGCTGAGCACCGGCACGGTGGCAGATACGGAACAGGCCTGCCGCGCCCTAAAGAAAGTGCTGGCAGGGTAATGCTGTTTTGGGTGGACGGCTGATTGGCACTGCCCGACAACAAACAAAAACAGACTATAAACCCGGCTTATGGAAAAACCTACCTCCTACTGCGACGCTGTTGCCAATATGGAAGCGGATAGCCTGCACCGCATTTACCACGATACGGCGTACGGCTTTCCATTGTACGATGACAACGAGCTTTTCGGCCGCCTCATCCTGGAGATCAATCAGGCGGGGTTGAGCTGGACGACTATTCTCAAAAAGCAGGAGAACTTTCGCCGGGCCTACAGCCAGTTCGATATTAAAAAAATCGCGGCCTACACGGACGAAGACAAGGCGCGCCTGCTGAACGACGCCGGTATCATACGCAACCGGCTGAAAGTGGAAGCCGCCATCAGCAATGCTCAAAAGGTACTGGAACTGAGCCGGGAGCATGGCTCCTTCAAAGGGTGGCTGGATGTCCATCATCCTAAAACCTGCGAAGAATGGACGAAACTGTTTCGCAAAAACTTTCGCTTTGTGGGTGGAGAGATCGTCAACGAGTTTCTGATGAGCACCGGCTACCTGCCCGGAGCGCACGTGACGAGTTGCCCGGTTTACCAGAAGGTGATCTCACGACAACCGGCCTGGCTGGGGGAGAAGTAATGAAACATGGCTGAAGAGGTGAAGGTGTAGAAACGCTTCCGAACCGCCAATTCCGATATCGATAAAGCTCAGTTTAAGGTTCATACAGATTATACTCCTCGATTGCCCCAATCAGTTTTTGGGCATACCCCGGGTCGGTGGCATAGCCCCCGGCCTGGAGGCCTGTTGCCCAGGCCCGGATATCCCAATTGGGATAATAATTCAGGTTTTGATAATTAGACCGCGTAAGCAGGAATTGGCCAAAATCCTCGTAACTTTTCCGGATCAGTGGGTATTTTCGAAAGCATTCCCAGCTTTGTACAGGTAAACCATCTAGATATTCAGTGCTGGGTTTGCAGTACATCGGGCCCTGCCAGTCATCGTTTGCTTTGATCCCAAAATGGTTGTTGGCCTTTAGGGCGAGATCGCTTTTGCCCCAGTCGCTTTCCAGGCCGGCAACGGCGATGATGATAGCAGTGGGGATGCCGGTCATCTCGTTTAATTCTACAGACAGGTAGCGGTACTTTTTTATGTATTGCTCTACTTTTTCAGGGCGGCTTATCCCTTTTTTCATGCTGGTGCTGGTCCGGTTGGTAAAGCCAAATGCAACAAGCATACTCAACAGGACGAATAAGCCTGGGGTAGTTTTTTGTTTCATCTTATCTTCGTTTGGGTCGGAAATCAAAAGTGAATATAATAATTTATGGCATGGGTGAAATCCTATCCTGATGATATGTAAATTGTAAAAGCAAAAAATAAACGAAGTATGTACTCCCCTTATCTCGATTCCGTCTTGCTGATCTGGGCCTATATGACCCTTTTTTTCCTCTTTGCCTGGTGGAAGCGGGACAACAGTATTGTGGATGTAGGCTGGGGCCTGGGCTTTGTTTTGATTGCCTGGTACCTGCACTACCAATTCCCCTATTCATGGAGTGAGTTGCCGGCCCTGCTCGTCAGCCTTTGGGGTGGCCGTTTGGCCCTGTATATCGGCGGGCGCAAGGCACGGGAGGGCAAGGAAGACTGGCGCTATGCCAAATGGAGGGAAGAGTGGGGGCGGTGGGCCCTACCCCGGTCGTACCTGCAGGTCTTTATGCTGCAGGGTTTTTTCATGTGGGTGGTTGCCTTACCCTTGATGCAGCGGCCGGGGCCGGATACACTTCGGTGGTACCAATGGGTGGGCGGCCTGATATGGATAGCGGGCTTTTTGTGGGAAGCTATTTCCGATTGGCAGCTACAACGCTTTAAGGCCCGGCCAGGCAGCAAGGGCAAGATCATGACGGAAGGGTTGTGGCGCCTTTCCCGCCACCCCAACTATTTCGGGGAGATCGTCCTGTGGTGGGGCTTGTGGCTGCTACTGTTACCCTGCGGAAACTGGTATATCAGCCTGGCGAGTCCATTGGTGGTCACCTGGCTGCTCACCCGCGTATCCGGCGTACCCATGCTGGAAAAAAAGTATGAAGGCCGGCCGGATTTTGAAGCGTATAAGAAGAATACGCCTGCTTTGGCGCCGGATTTGAGGAAGTTGTTTGAGAAAAGCGGATAATTGTTCTTTGTCATCACAACCGAAACGTATACGTATACTTCACCACCACCGCCCTTTCACTCGTAAACGTCAGATGCGGGGCCTCCCGCTTCCTATTCCGATTCAGCAGGCCATTGTACACAATATACAAGTCGTCCCCTTCCCGGGGATTATAGCGGAGGCGGATATTACCCACGTAGGCCTCCTCCAGGCTATTGTACTACAGAAAGGCGGTGATATTTGGGTATCGGGTAGATACAAGATACAATCTATCCGGGAGTTGTTGAATTTTTTCTGCTCCTTCTGGGTTTTGCACTAACTTGCACCCTCTCAAAAAAATCATCCGAAATGTGGGGCGAAGTCAGGCAAACATTAAAACTCGGCTGGCCGATCATACTGGGCAACCTCTCCCAGATTGCACTTGGCATCATCGACAGTGCCATGGTGGGGGCGATCCACAGCAGTCAGCTGGCCGCCGCCTCTTTTGTAAATAACATCATTACCATTCCGCTTATTGTCGGTATTGGGTTGACGATGGCGATTTCGCCCCTGGTGGCCAATGCTCAGGGGGAGGGCGATGCGGACAAACCCCTGCGCATCCTTTACAACGGGATGTGGATCGTGGGCCTGGTATCCCTATTCATGGCGCTTGTCCTGCATTTCGGAGTGGATATGGTTTACAAGATGGGGCAGGATCGGATCGTTGCCGACCTTTCAGGGCCCTACCTCCGGTGGATGGCCTGGGGGATGATTCCCATGTCCTTATTCATGGCGATGAAGCAGTTTGCCGACGGGTTGGGGGAGCCTCGCCTGCCTATGTACCTGGCGGTTTTGTCCATTCCCATCAATGTATTGGTCAATTATGCTTTTATATTTGGAAAATGGGGCGCTCCCCGGATGGAACTCGAAGGGGCGGGCGTTGGAACGCTTGTATCGCGGGTAGTGATCATGATCGGCATCGGCATCCTCATTTTTAAGGGAAAGGGCTTTGCCCCCTACCGCCTGCATTTGAAGGAGCAGTTACAGTTTCGGGCGGACCGCATGCAGGACGTTTTCCGCATCGGCATCCCCTCCAGCTTGCAGTACGGCATGGAATCTGCCTCTTTTGCGGTTTCCGGCATTATGTCTGGCTGGCTGGGTTATGTACAGCAGGCGGCGCATCAGATCGCCCTGGGCCTGGCGTCGGTCACCTTTATGGTATCACTGGGCATCAGCGTTGCGGGCAGCATTCGGGTGGCTTACGCTTATGGGCGCCGGGAATGGCGGCAAGCCCGGCAGATTGGGATTACCACTTTAGCGATGGCGGGGGCTTATGGCCTGGCCTGCGCCCTGTTGTTCATCGCCGGGCGCCACCAGTTACCCCTGTTATTCAATGATGAAGCGCCCGTGTTGGCGTACGCTGCCATGTTGATGTTGGTGGCGGCGGTGTTTCAGATATCGGATTCCGTGCAGGCGGTTGGTGTCGGCTTGTTGCGCGGCATACAGGATGTCCGCATTCCAACTGTTTTTGTCGGCCTGGCCTATTGGGGCATCGGTATTCCGGCAGGGTACGGGCTGGCATTCCTGGCGGGCTGGGATATTGCGGGTATCTGGGTTGGCTTTGTATTGGGCTTGAGCGCCAGCGCTGTTTTGCTGACCTTCCGTTTCCTCAGGCTCACCCGGAAGCATTGAGCTATTATTCCTTCATTCCCTCATTCCCTCCTACCCCGCCCGGTCGATCGAATGCAAGCTATCCATTTGCAGAATTTGAATATGGTGTTTGTTGATATCGATGATTCCATCCCTTTTGAAATTCATCAGGGCGCGGGTAACGCTTTCGCGGGAAATGCCAATCAGTTCGGCAATCTCATTGCGGGAAAGTGGCAACTCAAAGCAATTACTTCGGTAGACCTTCTCGGCAAAATAGAGGATTACGCCGGCGATCCTTCCCGGTGTTTGTTTATGGCTTTGCAGGGCAAAGCGCTTGTAATCCAATAGTTCGTTCCGGCAGATGTCCGAGATGATCTCATAGGCAAATTTCCCATTCTGATGGATCAGGTTTTTGAAAGTGTCGATATCAATGAAACAAGCGGTGGTTGGCTCCAGTGTTGTGGCGGAATAGTGGTTGACCCGGTCGCCGAAGATGGTGGCCAAGCCCAGATACGCGGGCGCCTTGACGAGGTTGATGATGTAGTCCTTACCGCCCGTTGCGCTGATATGAATCTTGACCAGGCCAGATTGAATATAAGTAATGTGGCTGTTGAGGACATTTTCTTTGAACAACGTTTCTCCTTTTCCAAAACCAGCTTCGGAGACATTACTGGACATCAGTTCCAGTTCGCGATCTTCCAGAACAGAGGCGGCGCACGATTTTACCGGGCAATTTTTACATTTCAACGCATCGATTTGCATGGTGGCTCATATGGTATTTGGTTGTGACTAATCTCACCTTTAGTGAGGCTTTGGGCTACTCGTCTAAGGCCGGACAGCCTCTTACACCGTACACGCCTAAGGGCTGCTATTGGCTCGTACAATGTACCTGCCTCCGGAGCCTTGTATTTCAAGGCAAGAATCTGCCAATGTTGCAATTGAATAGAAAAACTACGTTCTGTCAATGAGTTGGGTCACTGTTTATATTGATTTTTCGCACCGGGAGAGCCGTATGTTGCCTTTTTTCTTCATTTCAAATATCGTTCCTTCAAAATATGGAGAGGGTGTAGTTCATACCCGGACACTGACAATCGTCAACCCAACTGCCCTCAAAAAATCAGATCTTTAAGCATTAATGGCTGGAGCGGATGAGTTGATGACAGAAACAACCATCGGAAACACTGATACTGAGACACAAGCCCCTCCCGCCGCCCTAACCAAACTTCGAGCATCATGTCCAGAAACCTAACGGCCCTGTCCGCCCGCAAAGGGTTGTCCAATAACCTGTTTGAACGCCTGGGCGCGTTATCCGAAAGAGAAGGGAGCCCTTCCGGTGAAGCACTCCGGCAACTCGCGGAGGAATTCCTTATGGGCCCCGCCAATCTTTACGGAACGGCGACTTTTTACGATTTTACCCGCCCGGAGAACAAGGGCAAGGAAGTGTTTGTCTGCAACGGAACCGCCTGCCGGATGGCGGGTACCCAACCCGGGCTGCGGACGAAACTGAGGAAGCACTTTTCTGAGCAAGCGATCGGTGAGGTGTGCTGCCTGGGGCGATGCTACGAAAATGCCGCTTTTCAATACCATGGCCACAATTATTCCGGCGCATCGATCGGCCAACTGGAAGCTGCTCAATATCAGGAACATCATAATAGTGAAAATAATTACACCGCACAGGCACTGGGGCGCCCAATGCTTACGCTGGCTATGTCCGATATGGACGCCTGCCGGGAAATGATCGCCCGTATGCTGGCCAAGCCGCCGGAGGCCATCCTGTCAACTGTTGAACGCTCCCGCCTGCGGGGACGGGGAGGCGCCGGCTTCCCCATCGCTGTCAAAATGTCGGCTTGCCGGGAAACGGCCGCTGATCAGAAGTTCGTCGTCTGCAATGCGGATGAGGGCGACCCTGGTTCTTATTCCGACCGTTACCTGCTGGAGCAGCGTCCTTTGGCAGTCCTGATGGGTATGCTCATTGCCGGTTACGCTATGGGAGCAGAGACAGGGGTGCTGTACATTCGTGCGGAATATCCGGAAGCCATTTCCGTCATTCAGCAAGCCATAGAATCGCTCGCTTCTGCCGGCCTGTCTGGAGAAAACCTCCTGAATTCAGGCTTTTCCTTCCACTTCAAGATCATCAAAGCCCGGGGGGCTTACATTTGTGGGGAAGAGACAGCCCTGCTGGCGTCCATCGAAGGACAGCGCCCGGAAGTACGGGTGCGGCCGCCCTTCCCGGCGCAGGAGGGGTTGTTCGGCAAGCCCACGCTGGTGAACAATGTGGAAACCCTGGCCAACCTGTTCTATATAATGGAAATGGGGGGCGAGGCTTTTGCCGCAATCGGTACGGAACATTCCACCGGCACTAAATTATTGTCGCTCGACAGCGCATTCCGCAAGCCCGGTGTATACGAAGTACCCATGGGGACTCCTTTGCCGGTTGTCGTGAATGAATTGGGCGGCGGCTTCCGCAAGCCGGTGAAGGCCCTGCACATCGGCGGCCCATTGGGCGGCCTGGTTCCGGTGTTTAAAATTCCGGGCCTGACGGTTGATTTCGAGTCCTTCGCCCAACAAGGTTTCCTGTTGGGGCATGCCTCCATCATTGGCATTCCCTCCTCCTACCCTATGATCGCATATCTGGAACACCTCTTCGCCTTTACCGCTCATGAGAGCTGTGGAAAGTGCTTCCCCTGCCGGCTGGGCTCCAAACGGGGAGAAGAAATGCTTCAAAAAGCCCAGGAGGAAGGGTACAGCATAGATGAAAAACTGTTTGAGGACTTGCTGGAAACACTGGAAAAGGGTTCGCTCTGTGGCTTGGGCGGCGGTATGCCACTGCCTGTACGCAATGCCCTGCAATACTTTGCCGAAGAGTTGAACCCCTATTTCACCGAACAAAAAATCGCCCAATGAAAAAGGTAGCCTTCATCAACGATATCGCATACGGGATCAGGGATGGCGAAACCATCCTGTCCTTCATTCGCCGCCATCTGGGCGAACACTACGTCCCTACCCTCTGTGATGCGCCCAACCTGGAGCCCTTCGGCTCCTGCCGCCTTTGCAGCGTAGAGGTGGCGAAAGAGGGCAATGGATTGATGAAAACGGTGGCCGCTTGCCACACGCCGGTAACCGAAGGGCAACGCATCTTTCCGGATACGGAATCTATCCAACGGCTGCGCCGCAACATCCTGGAGCTTGTCCTTACCGACCACCCCCTCGATTGCCTTACCTGTGAGGCCAATGGGCATTGTGAACTGCAGGCTGTAGCCGCCCGGGTAGGTATACGGGAAGTCCGCTACCCTCCTGGCGATAACCATCTGGATCGGCCCCGGGATGAGAGCCATCCTTATCTCGTTTCAGACCTGTCAAAATGCATCAATTGCTACCAGTGCGTCCGGGCCTGCGATGAGGTGCAGGGAGAATTTGTGCTCAGCATGGCCGGCCGGGGCTTCGACAGCCACATTATCAAGGGCCTGGACACCAGCTTTGATGATTCCTACTGTGTGTCCTGCGGCGCCTGCGTACAGGCCTGCCCGACGGCAGCCATCTCCGATATCTTCCAGCC
The DNA here is from genome assembly GCA_020636095.1 of Lewinellaceae bacterium. Classification (GTDB taxonomy): domain Bacteria; phylum Bacteroidota; class Bacteroidia; order Chitinophagales; family Saprospiraceae; genus JACJXW01. The sequence goes on along the minus strand of JACJYN010000003.1, from coordinate 403,599 downwards.
GGCGGCCCAACAGGCTACCGAGACGGTGCGCACCGTCTGTACCTACTGCGGAGTAGGTTGCAACCTGGATGTCGCCAAACGCAATGACACGGTCTTGAGTATCTCGGCCCCTTACGATGCCGAGGCCAACCAGGGGCACACCTGTGTAAAGGGGCGTTATGCCTTCCGGTTTTACAACCACCCCGGCCGCCTGCGCGCTCCAATGATCCAACGCAACGGCAAACACGAGGAAGTGAGCTGGGAAGAGGCTTATGATTACATTGCCGAACGATTGAGTGCCATTAAGGAAGAACACGGCCCCGACGCCATCGCCGGCATCTCTTCCTCCCGCTGCACCAACGAGGAGAACTACCTGATGCAGAAATTCATCCGCGCCGTTATCGGTACCAACAACATTGATGGATGCGCCCGCATCTGCCATGCTCCGACGGCATTGGGCATGCAGCGCACCTTCGGGATGGGGGCCGCCACCAATTCCATCGAGGACTTGAAGTATACCGACTGTATTCTCGTAGTTGGCGCCAACCCAACCACTGCCCATCCTGTTACCGGCGCCAAGATCAAGCAGCAGGCCATGAAGGGCAAGACGCTGATCGTGGTAGACCCGCGGAAGACGGAGCTGGCCCGCCATGCTACCTATCATCTGCAACTGCGGCCGGGTACGAACGTCGCCTTGCTCAATATGATGATGTACTATATCATCCAGGAAGGCCTGGCCGACTGGCCCTTTATCGAGCAACGGCTGGAAGGCTATGAGGAACTGCGGAAAAAGATTCTGGCGTTGGATGTAGGGAAAATGGAAGAAGTATGCGGCGTTAGCCGGGAGCTGGTTCGCAAGGCGGCAACCGCTTATGGTTCCTCCCCGGCGGCCATGAGCTTCCACGGGTTGGGCGTTACCGAACATTACCAGGGCACCTTCGGCGTCATGCTGGTGGCGAATCTGGCGATGATCACCGGCAACATTGGCCGGCGGGGGGTAGGGGTCAATCCCCTCCGGGGCCAAAACAACGTACAGGGCGCCGCCGATATGGGGGTGCAGCCCAACCTGGGCCCGGGCTATCTCAGTATGGCCGACCCCATCCTTCGCCATACCTACGAGGCCGTATACGGCGTGCCGATGCCGGGCGGCCCCGGTTATACCATTCCCAAAATGTTTGAAGCGGCCGAAGCGGGCCAGCTCAAGGCCCTATGGATCATGGGCGAGGATGTGGTGCAGACGGAGCCCAACTCATCCGAGGTGCGCAAGGCCCTGCAAAAGCTGGACTTCTTTATCCTTCAGGAACTGTTCTTCTCCGAAACGGCCAGCTATGCCGACGTCATCCTGCCTGCGTCTTCCTTCCTGGAAAAATCGGGCACCTTCACCAACGGCGAACGCCGCGTACAGCGCGTCAACCGGGTGATTGACCCCTTGCCGGGCACCAAACCGGACGGGGTAATTGTCACCGAAATGATGAACAGAATGGGCTACCCGCAACCGGATTACAGCCCGGAGGCCGTCCTGGAGGAAATCGCCCGGGTCGTCCCTTTCTTTAAGGGTATCCGCTGGGAACGGTTAGGTAAGAACGGCTTGCAATGGCCCGTGGCGGAGGACGGAACGGATACGCAGATTCTACATACTGAGCGCTTCAAGCGGGGTAAGGGCCGCCTGTATTTTATCGATTTTGAAGAGAGCCGGGAGATCGAAACGCACGCCGAAGATTACCCCTTCATTCTCACTACCAACCGCGGGTTGGAGCACTACAACAGCGGCTCTATGACCCGCCGCACCCAGGATTCGGATATCCTGGGCGAGGACCTGCTGCTGATCCATCCGCAGGATGCCGCCGCCAAAGGTATCCAGGACGGGGATCCGGTGGTGGTGCTTTCCCCTCGCGGCAGGGCCAGCATTCGGGCCCGCATTAGTGAGATAGTTAAGCCGGGCGTACTCAGCTCCACTTTCCACTTTCCGGAGATCGGGATCAACCAGGTCACCAGCGATGTGCTGGACAGCGAGGCGGACTGCCCCGAGTACAAGGTGGTGGCAGTGGATGTGCGGAAGGAAGGCTAAGCTATTTATTTCACGGAGTAATAAGCCGCAGGCGCTAATGCCCGGAAAAACTTGCCGAGCCTTTGCCTGAAACCAGTTTTTTGCCCGTTTCTTTGCAAAAAAAGATGACGGTAATAAGGAATTTCGCTCTTTTCATCATGCTTCTGCTTGCAGGGTGCCAAACGATACCCGAGAAAGAGGAGACAGATGCCGGAACTGGAACGGACAGCGCCATCGTGGCGCCCCCTGAGAAGGACAGCCTGCTCCCCCCGGAAGAAAAAGCCGCAGTGCTCAACCAACCGGACTATGACACCACCCAATGGACGGACCTCGCCCTACTCGACTCCAGCATCCTTATTGATATGCGATACGCCACGGAAGACAATTTCGTGCAGGAAAAGATGTACGAATGCGGCCGGTGCTTTTTCCGGCCGGAAGTGGCACGGGCCGTAGTGGCCGCCCACCGGGAGTTGCAACAACAGGGACTGGCGTTGAAGATGCTGGACTGCTACCGCCCGCGCCCCGTCCAGTGGAAGCTGTGGGAGAAGGTTCCCGACCGCCGCTACGTCTCTGACCCCCGAAAAGGGTCGATGCACAACCGGGGAGCGGCGGCCGACCTCACCCTGGCCGACAGCACTGGCCAGGAACTGGCAATGGGTACTCCTTATGACTTCTTCGGCCCCGAAGCCCACCCATCTTACCGCGCGCTGCCCGACTCCGTGCTGGCCAACCGGGCCCTGCTTCGGGAGGCCATGATCCGGCATGGCTTCCGGCCCATCCGTACCGAATGGTGGCATTTTTCCTTCAGCGGCAAAAACTATGAGCTGTCTGACATGTTATGGAAATGTTATTAAAAGACAGGATTCCCCTGGAAAACAGCAACAAAGCTTATATTTGCGCGTTTCGAAAGATAGCGTAGTATAAAATGGGTAGCCCAAAAATCATAACTCACAAATGTCACAAACAGAATTTCAATCCGACGTACAAGCAGTAGACACACTCGCCGAGGCCTATAATGAACTCCGAAAAGAAATTGGTAAGGTTATCATCGGGCAGGAAGAGGTAGTCAGAGCCGTGCTCATTTCCCTTTTCAGTAACGGACATAGCCTGCTGGTCGGCGTTCCCGGCCTGGCTAAAACCCTGCTGGTAAGTACGATCGCCGAAGTGCTGGATCTGGACTTCAAGCGAATCCAGTTTACGCCCGACCTCATGCCCTCTGATATTACCGGCTCCGAAATCCTGGGGGAAGACCGCCAATTCAAATTCAACCGGGGGCCTTTGTTCTCTAATATCGTCCTGGCGGATGAGATCAACCGGACACCTCCTAAAACGCAGGCCGCTCTGCTCGAAGCTATGCAGGAGCGTTCTGTTACGGTAGGCGGCATACGCCACCCGCTGCCTTATCCCTTCTTCGTACTGGCTACCCAAAACCCAATCGAACAAGAAGGCACCTATCCGCTTCCGGAAGCTCAGCTCGACCGCTTCATGTTCAATATCCCACTGGATTATCCGTCCTACGATGAAGAAATCGAAGTGGTAAAAGGCACGACATCCATTCAAAACTACGAACTGAAACACGTTCTAACCGGAAGTGAGATCAAATCTTTCCAGCAATTGATCCGCAAAGTACCTATCGCCGACAACGTGCTCGAGTATGCCGTCACGCTGGCCACCCAAACCCGGCCCAACACCAAACGGGCCACAGAGAAGGTAAACAACTATATATCCTGGGGCGCCGGCCCGCGCGCCTCTCAGTATCTGGTATTGGGCGCCAAGTGCCATGCTGCCATCCACGGTAAATATTCTCCGGACATTGCTGATGTGCAGGCTATCGCCAAATACGTGCTCCGCCACCGAATTGTGCGCAACTACAAGGCCGAAGCAGAAGGCGTAACCGAAGAAAACATCATCGAAAGCTTATTCTAAGTACATCCCGTCTCATAAAAAAGCGGTTGAGTAGGTGCTACTCAACCGCTTTTTTTTTTGAACCCGGCCCAGTGGGCCTGGCCTCTCAAAGAGGTATGGAACTTTCTCACTTCAAAATTAGTTGCCTCAATGTAAATTAATTATTAATTTTGTGTTAACTGAATGTAAACTACGTTAACTTAATGTAAACCTGGTGCTATGAATAAGACATGTTATAAAGAAGAGCAACGTTTCAGAAGATGGGAAGTTTTCGCATTACTGGCCTTGTTAATGATCGGCGCCTCTTATCATTTTATCGATTTATATCTTTCAGGTGGTAATGACCCCCTCCTCCTGACGCTGCAGTACATCCTGATCGCCCTTATCCTCACCGGCACACTGGCCTATCTCTGGTCCATCCGCTTGATCCTTAAGATAGATAAAGAAGGTATTCAATATCAATTTTTTCCCTTGCACTACCGAAAGCACAAAATAAAGTGGGAGGAAATAGAAAACATCGAATTCATTGATACGCCCTTATCTGCTGAGCTAAGCGGCTGGGCCGTTCGCCTGGGGACCTGGGAACGCATGTTCAGTGTATCCGGCAGGACTGGGTTGAGCCTGATTCTGAAAAACGGCCAACAGCTGTTCCTCGGCACTCAACATCCTGGAGAACTGAAAGCGGCACTCGGCCGTACAAACGCGCTCTGAAAAATTTTCCACCTTAAAATATAGAGCCTGCTCAGGTTTCTGCATGGAGCCCGAGCGGGCTATCCTGTTTTCCCAACTTTTGTTGAGCCGGTATCCGGCTTTCCTATCCAATGCCTCCCGAACAAAAGTTTTACATTTCACGCCAAAACGTTCTCTCACTGCATCTGTTCTAAGGAAAACAGATCAGTCCACACCTCCTATCCGGGTTCTATGAAAATGGCTGTTTTGACACATCGTTCCTAAGTGCTTTACACTTTCCCCCGGCTATTTCAGGTGATTGCATCGTAAAGCATTAACTTTAGCATCAGATCAAAAATCAATATTCCCAATGAAAAAAACTGTTCAAGCTATAATTTTTGCAGCGGCCCTTGTGGCGTTCTCGTTGCAGAGTTGTACGGAAAGTGCCCGGCGGGGCCTCAGCCCCGTTCCAACCGCTTTTGGCAACTTAAACGAGATCGTCGTCATCATGGATGCGGATATGTGGGATGGCGCCGTTGGAGACACACTTCGGTATTATTACTCTTCCGCCTATCCTTTGCTACCCCAGCCTGAACCTATCTTTGACTTGCGGCATTTCACCCCGGAAGACCTCAAAAAGGATCCTTTACGCAAAGAGCTGCGCACCTACATGATCGTGGGTAACCTCAAGGATGGCAACTCTCCCACTACTAAGATGATCATCAACGATATCGGCGAAGAAAATGCCAGAAAAGCAAAAGAAGATAAAGCCTACAACAGCACCCTTGGCCGTAATAAATGGGGCAAGGGGCAGCTTTTGATTTACGAGTTTGGCTACTCTGAAGACGAGCTGATAGCTATCCTGAAGGAAAATTTCCCGGCGGTCCGAAAACGCGTCAATGAACACGACGAGAATAAAATAAACGCTTATGTTTACCTCAGTGGCGAAAACAAAAGACTGGAAGAAGAGATCAAGCAAGATTTGAATGTTTCGATACGCCTTCCCGGTGATTATTTCCAGGCCATTAATGATAATGAGATCATCTGGCTGCGGAGGGAAACCGACGAAACCAGCAGCAATATTATCCTGAAAAAGATTCCCTATACCGACCGGTCTCAGCTCAGCAAGGAAAATATTATCGCAATTAGAGACTCCATCGGGAAGCAATATATTTCGTCAACGCTTCCCGGCACCTACATGCAGAGCAACGGTATTGACCTCCCGATACTGACCAATGTCACAAAAATTAACGGCTACTATACCCTGGAAGCAAGGGGCATCTGGGAAATTGTCGACGATTACATGGGAGGGGCGTTTGTAAGCTATCTCATCCTCAACCCCAATACCAATGAATTGCTCTTTGTGGATGGCTTTCTGCACGCCCCGGGAGAGGATAAAAGAAATTTAATGCAATATATTGAGCACATCATCAAGACAATAAAATTTTAAGCGGTTCAAATAAGTAACGGTTGCGCTCACATGAAAAAGTTTCTGCGCCTGCCTACTCAGGAAGAACGCTGGAAGCAAGCATCGGATGAAGAGCTGCTTCAGGCTTACCGACAAACCGGCAACCGGGAGTTGGCCGCAGAGTTATTCAACCGATACGTGCACCTGGTCTATGGCGTTTGCCGCCAGTACTTGAAAGGCCGGGAAGATTGCCGGGACGCCGTGATGGCGGTCTTCGAACAAATTGTCATTCAAGCCAGAGATACCGAGATTCAGTACTTTAATAAATGGCTCTATTCCACTGCCAAAAATAAATGTATTTCTAACCTTAGGGAGGAACAGCGGAACAGCCGCCACCAGGAAGAATGGGGGAATTTTGAAAAAAGTGACTCCAAAGTTATGGAAAATGAGGGCTTTCTGCGTCTATACCATAAGAGAACGAACGAACCAGACACCCATCACATTCTGCAAGAAGCTATCTCCGAACTGGAAGAAAGCCAGCGCACTTGCATCCACCTCTTTTTCTTCGAGAAGAAGAGCTATAAGGATATTGCAAGTACGACCGGCTATACGGTTAAGCAGGTAAAGAGTTATCTTCAGAACGGAAAACGGCGGTTGGGCGTCATCCTTGGCCAGAAGTTTAATAAGAGCCAATAATCAGGAGTATGAATTCCATCTTTGAAAAACGTAGCTGCCTCACTCAGCGGGAAGTGATGCAGTACCTGAACGACGAACTCAGTGATGAACAACGCTATGATGTGGAAAACCACCTGCTCGACTGCGAGCTGTGTTCGGCGGCAGTGGAGGGGTATGCCCATAATCAGGACTTCGGTTCAGCGGAAGAAGACATCCAGGAGGTTGAGGCTAAAGTAGCGGCGGCTGCTAAAGGCCCGTCACGCCGCCGCCTGGCCTGGATCAACCGCGCTGCCGCCGTCCTACTGATCCTCATCGCGAGCTATGCCGCCTTCCGCTACTGGAGCGCTTCCCAACCGGAACGGCTCTTTGCCGCCTATTTTGAGCCCGCTCCCAATAATTACATCACTTATCGGAGTTCCGGCGCTGAACCCAACCCTATGCCTGAGGAGTTGAAACAAGCGCTTGGCTATTACAATACCGGATTCTTTGACTTAAGCCTGCCCCATTTCACCAATTACCTCGAGGGCAAACCCGATGACGACAAAGCGCTCCTACTGGCCGCCAATGCTTGCTTGCATGCCGGACAGGCAGAGCGAGCAGAGCAGTATCTGCTCCAGATAGAAGCCGGGGAGGAAGCGCTTCGAAGCGAGGTGTCCTGGTACCTGGCCTTAGCCTACCTCCAGCAGGGGCAGTTGCCACGAGCCCGCCAATATCTGGAGAACGTACAAGCAACTCCCGCATCAGCCTTTCAGAAAAAGGCGGGGGAGATACTGGAAAAGATAAAATAAATACGGGGTGGAAGCCCGTTGCTTCCACCCCGCATTATAATGAACCGAATGCCTGTACATTTACTTGAGAAAGTCCAGGCTCTTATTTATAAACGCAGTAAGGCTGCTCCCTTTCAACATGCCCTGGTCGAGCAAGGCGAGCTTGTAAAGGTACCCGGCAATTTCCGTTCTGGCGTTTTCATCCTTCTCATCTAATATTTTGCCCGCCACCAGAGGGTGGTTGCTGTTGACCACCACGTTGAAGGAGTCGGGGAAGTCACCAAACTGGTTGCCCTGCATGGCCTGCATTTCTTTCATCCGCCGCAGAAATTCCGGGCGGGTGATGGTTACCGGCTGGCTTTCCGGAGAGAGTGCTTTCAGCATCACACTGCCTCCTTCTTCTGTCACGGCTTTCTCAAAGACCGCCTTCACTGTATTTTGCTGCTCTTCATTCAGGACTGATTCCTTTTTCTCATCTTTCTGTACCAGGTTGTCTACGGTATCGGAATCCACCCGTACGAAGGTGATGTTCTGCATCTTGTACTCCAGTTGCTGCATGAAGTGATTGTCGATCACATTGTCCATCAGCAAAATATCGTACCCCTCTGCCTTGGCCGACTGGATAAAGCTATCGTGGCTATCCGGGCTATTGGTATACAACAGCACTACTTTATCATATTTATCCGTCTGGTTGGCCTTCACTTTTTCTTTGTAATCCTCAATGGTGAAGTGCTCCCCATCTACATTTTTAAAAAGCGTAATGGGCAATGCCCGCTCGTAAAATTTCTCATCGGAAATAAGGCCGTACTTAACAAAAACGCCAATATCTTTCCATTTGGCATCGTACCCTTCTTTGTCCTTCTTATACAGTTCGCTGAGCTTATCCGCCACTTTCTTTGTAATGTAGCCGGTGATCTTGCGGACGTTGGAATCGGCTTGCAGATAACTGCGGGAAACATTAAGGGGAATGTCGGGGGAATCGATCACTCCGTGCAGTAGGGTCAGGAACTCCGGTACGATTTCCTTTACATCGTCGGTTACATAGACCTGGTTGCTGTAAAGCTGTATCTTATTTTTCTGTAATTCGAAGTTGTTGTTCAGCTTGGGGAAGTACAGTATGCCGCCGAGGTGAAATGGAAAGTCTATATTAAGGTGTATCCAGAACAAGGGCGGCGCACTGAAAGGGTAGAGCTCCTGATAGAAAGCCTGATAGTCTGCATCGGTTAGGTCAGTCGGCTGTTTGGCCCAGGCAGGGTTGGTGTTGTTGATAATGTTATCAACCTCTACTTCCTTCTCTTTTGCTTCTTCGCCTTCCCCTTCGGTAACCTGCTCGGTTTTCGTTCCAAACTTAATAGGTACGGGGAGGAATTTGCAGTACTTACCCAACAGCTGCTCAATGCGGTGCTTTTGCAGGAACTCTTTATTCTCCTCATTAATATACAGGATCACATCCGTCCCGCGCGCTTCTTTATCGTTTTCGGCAAGGGTGTATTCGGGATCTCCTTCACAAACCCAGGTTACCCCTTTAGCTCCTTCCTGATAGGATCGGGTAACAACCTCCACTTTATCGGCAACCATGAACGAAGAATAAAAACCCAGGCCGAAATTCCCGATAATAGCGGATTCCTCTTTGTATTTCTCTAAAAACTCCTGGGCGCTGGAAAAAGCGACCTGATTGAGGTATTTTTTTACTTCCTCCTCCGTCATCCCGATTCCCTTGTCCCGGATAATGAGCCGCTTGTTCTCTTCCTCGATGATGACCTCAATGGTGGTGTCTCCGATATCGCCCTTCACTTCTCCCCGGCTCACCAGCGCTTTTAGTTTTGTGGTGGCGTCAACGGCGTTCGAGATGAGCTCCCGCAGGAATATCTCGTGATCAGAATAGAGGAATTTTTTGATGATTGGAAATATGTTCTCCGTTTGAACAGATATGTTACCTTTTTGCATAGCCTTGAAGATTTGGTTAGTCATAATGACATTGGAATGGACATCAAACTGTATGCCATGGAAAGAAAACTGCCAAATTGACACCTGCAAGCCCCACGAACGTCCGAAAGTGTTAGTTTTTTCGATGGCTTGTTGAATATTTTTAAATAAATATTTATTTTGCAGTCAGAAACGAAACAAGCTACCAATTGTTCCGTTCCACACTTCATAGAGCTTACAAAGAGGTAAAGAACACATCTTTCTAGATTCCTATCTACATACCAAACTCTTGACCAGAGATTGATACACTTTCGGGTACGCTGAAATAACGTATGCCCCTTTTCGAAATGCGATGATCATTCGTGCTTCGTAAGAGCAAGGCTTACTTCAGCCTTCAGCCGCCGTTTCCTTCGGAAAGCCGGCCGGCCAGCGCCTATCCTTTAAAAGTGTATTTCTAAGATACGGAGCATTTTTGCTCCTGACGATCTATTGTTGTGAGCAACGACGCTGGCACTGGGGGGTAGTCGGCGCGTTGCTCGCGCAATAGGTTAAAAAATCAGAATCAGGAGCCCCTCGGGGTTCCGGAGGAGTGAGCGGGCTGGTTCATTTCTGGGGGGTAAGGGCCAGTCCAATCTCACTTACTAGGGTAGAAGGCAACTTCTACCCTTTCTTTTTGCCCAATAGTGTTGTCACACGGTTAGTTTCAATATTTCAACCGTCTGCAGAAGCACAATACCGGCTATATTGGCCTCTCCTGTCTCCCACTGGTATAATGATTATCCTACCCAAGGCAAAGCTGTCTTTTCCTTCCTTTTTTGTACTTTACAGGTTTGAGCACTTATTTGTCAAAGAAAGTAAAAAACTCAATACTTTGGATAGGCCAAGCCTGATCGGCGCACTTTCCGTGCAATGGGATCTTTGGATCGGACAGTACCGGGCTTTCTTCCCCACGAGCAAGGAGGATATACGGGATTGCCGGCTACTCGCTGAGGAAGCTGGAACGGTAGATGGGCTGTGGGATGAAAATAGCAGGGATAAACTGACTTCCCAACTGGCTGCCTGCCAGGACACCAGTAGCGGGAAGCTAATTTCCAGCCTGCATCTGGCCGATGCAACAGAGGTGAATGCCATACAAGGAAAGGCGGAGCAATACCATCTTGGGCTCTTCGACGAAGAACGGCTGAGCAGCCTGGCTATTTTCTCACAGCTGGCAATCCATCCGGCTCATCAGAAGTCCCAGGCGGCAATAGTCCTGCTCAGCCATTGCTTTATTGAAGTGCTGAAAGCGGGTGGCCAGGCAGTGCTGATGTCTTGTGACCCCGGGCATTATTCCATTTACAAACGGCTGGGCATGCGCCCTATCGGACCCTTGAGCAAAACAACGGAAGGGCTGTTCCGAATTCCTATGATCTTCCTTCCTGACCAGGACTATCTGTCTATTATCCACTCTCCCATCCTCCCCTTGATGAGGGGGGTTGACTTCGAAGTTTACCAACCGCTTTGCCAGTGGTATTATCAACTGGTACGGGAAAATAGCTCCCTGCAGGTTGGTTCCGCCTACTATGTGAATAAGGAAGATTTCGAAAGCCACCATACTATCACGGAGGGGCTTAGCGAAAAAGGGCTCGAAGCCTTTCTGAAGAATGCCATAGTGATCCACTGCCGGGAGGGCGAGGTATTGATCACGGAGAACGACGGAGGTAAAGCTTTCGGCTTCGTTCGCAAAGGAATACTCAAAGTCGTGATCGGCAGCAAGACAGTGGTTCTACTCGGAGAAGGAGATATCTTCGGGGAAATTGCCTTCATCTTGCACACCAAACGCACCGCCCAGGTAGTAGCCGCCAGCCCCGATACAGAAGTCGTCTTATTCAGCGAATCCGCTATCAATACACTGGAAGCAGAAGCCGACCGTTCTATCATCTGGCGAAACCTGGCCCGTGTTTTAGCACAAAGGGTAGTAGTGACCAATAAATTGCTGACTTAGAGAACGCTAACGCGGTGAGAAAGTGGCCCAGGCTTTAAAACCCAAAAGAGCGCCTCCTGCTAGTAGTGCAAGGGCGCTCCTTTCAAATAACGCCAATAAATTGGCTCTTTATAGGTATCTTACTCCTGTTGAACGGCCAGTCGCCGGTTGGCCCTACCTAAATTACCAGTCAGCATCAGCGTATATACCCCGGATGGCAGATGAGACAGTTCGAATGATTTCTGCTGCGTACCCCCAGATATATCAAATCGATCCAGCAGCTTCCCTCTGGCATCATAGAGGCTTAGGTATTGTGGCTCCAAAAGCGAGGCTTCCCAATTGACAACTACCTGGTTCGAGGCTGGATTTGGATGAACGGAAAAAGTAGGCAGATGATGTTCCACTTCATCTATTCCACTAATGACATCCACCTGGTAGGTAATGTATTGATCGCAGTAATCCGAAACCGGCACGATCACCGTCCAGGAGGTGTCCGCATTGAGCAACACTCCGTCCAGCACTGAACCTTGCGGGAGAATCGTATCGATGAGCACCATCGATGTTGGCAACACCGTCAGGTGGTGGCCGGCCAGGCTATCGTAATCCATCAGAGCAATCTGTTCGACAAATGACGTATCCGCTTCCCATTGCTGGCCGAGGTAGATGTCGGCGGAGCATATTGTGGTATCCACCACCGCATACACCTGCGGCCGGCGAATGGTGTGGAACACGGTATTGGTAAAGATGGGTTCATTGAAATCGAAATAAATAGCGGCCGAGTTTTCGATGAGGCTGCCGGGCGCCGCCTCGGGCAAGGGGCGAATGCGATAACTGACATGGCCTTGCGAACCTTCCAGGTTGGTGGTGCTATCCGGCAAAAGGATATTTTCAAAGGTGAATACCAATTCCCGGTTGGGCCGCAACTGCCAGCGGAAAGCATGGCTGCCTCCCTGTACGCGCAGGCTGCTGAGGTCGAGGTAGGGTGACAACGTATCCCGGAGGACCACCGTGAAAGCGGTATCATTGCCCGTATTTTGAAAATGAATGGTATAATCCAGCGGCCATTCCGGCTCAATGAGGTGCTCAGGGCCGATACCCCGTGGAGTAGCTTCCTTGGCGTTGGGGTCAAATGAGCTGGTTACTTCCCGGCAGGAGACAGCCCGGAAGGGGTTGCCGCTCGAATTGGGAAACATGTCCACAACACCCGATTGCAGAGAATCCGGAAAACCACAGCCGGTAACGACCAGGCTGATATCTTCCGCCAACGGGTGTTCAGGATCCTGCAATGCAACCAGCCGGATGGCCAGGGTGTCTGCCGGGATCACTACAGGAAGGTTTTCATCCGGCCCGAGCTGCAGGTCATCGATGAGAAATACGATAATATCATCATTGACAATCTCCAGCCGGTAGGCCCTGGGTTCGGCCATGGCCCCCTCTCCCACATTGCGCAAATTGAAGTAGATGGAATCGCCCTGGCAGTAGCCGGTAGCCTCCAGTGTGGAGCCATCCCAAAGGGGTGCGGGAGGCAGGCAAAGAGAGTCGGGCGTGGTTTGTACGCTCGTACAGATGAGATCGCCAACCGAAACGGTATTGCAATCGGGCTCAACGGTCAAAACGATCCGTCCGCTTTCGAATAGCCCCAGCTGTGGAATGGTAAAGATAAGGGAGCTGTCGGTCATCACATCCCAGGGAAGGCTTGTCCCCAATACCATAATGCCAGGCTGTAGCACCACTTCAATATCCACGTCTTCAGCGACGGCGGTTCCATTGTTCACATACCCGATGGTAATGTAACCCGGCAGGCAGGGCCGCAGGCGGCTGGTTGTGATCGAGACGGTTACGAAAGGGCATTCAGTAGTAGCTGCCGCTCCGAAGTCTACCCTACTGCGGCTGTTCATAACCGGAAACTGTACCGTGCTGTCTGCCGGGCACAGCTCCCAGTAAGGGAAAGGCGAAACAGCCTGTACCTGATAGGCGCCGGGCGCCGGCAGGGAAAGCGCATAATTGCCATCAAAGCCGGTGCTTACAAAGCTGGTTGCACCATCGGCGCTTTCGGTGCGAATCAGCCAGTTGGGAATCCCTTCCTGTGTTTCATTGGTTTGACAGGGATCTGTATCGCTCTTGCCCAGGCGGCCACTCAGCGCCGGGCGGGCGAAAGCGGTATTTTCCATCCAGTACAATCCAAAACCGCCTATGATGATATCCTGGGCCCCATCGCCAGTCAGGTCGCCCATGACTGCTTCTGTCAGGTTGATCTCGGGGAAAATGGGCGGGGCAAAAACGCCTATACCCGAAAGGTTAAGAAAGGTACCACCCAGGGTAGAAAAATCCGGATAACCATCCTGGTCTACATCCAGTATGGCAAAATTGCCGGTGCTGAGGGTATGGGAAAACTCAACCGGGCTGAAGGTTTGACTGGCTGGCTGATAGCGCACTACTCCAATGTAACTGGTAGCCGTAGGGATATCAAAGTATACACCCGCCATTTCCGGGCGGCCGTCCCCATCCAGATCGGCTGCCTGGGCCAGGAAACCTGGTTCGGGTAAAGTTAGCACCTGCTGGGCGCCGGGCCCCTGGCCATCGAGGTTCAGGAACCAGGTGATCTGGTTTCCTACATAGCCCATCGCATCCAGGTGGCCGTCGCCATCCAGGTCGGCAATGGCGAGGGGCGCCTGCGCCAGGCCAGCGATATTCTGGCTGGTGAGCGGATGAGGGGTAAACCCTCCCGGCACTTGCTCGTACCAGGCCAGGCCGGAAAGGTGGTGGTAGGCCAGCAGGTCGGCATCGCCATCGCCGTCCAGGTCACCAACATCAAAGGTTTTTCGCTTCAGGGTATCGATCATTACCGGCGCCGATAAAGCGCCCGGGCCGGTGCCGGTGCGTTCCAGGTAAGCGAGAAGGTAAAGGTCGGGGCCCGGCACATCGTATTGTATGGACATGATCACATCGAGATCACCATCCTGGCCCAGGTCGAAAACCATGAGTTGCTCGCTTCCATCGGGCAGGCTGGCCAGAGAATCATTCCGGTTAAAGGCGCCCTGGCCGTTGTTGTTTTCCAGCCAGTATAGCCGGTTGCTGCCCCGGTCTCCCCAAAGGATATCCTGATCGCCATCGCCGTCCCAATCACAGGAGGCAATACCTCCCGTATTGGTTATTTCATGATAAATGGCGTGGCGCGGGCCCCATTCCTCGCCTGCATTGAGGTTGGGAAAGTAAAAGGCGCCATCGTTTGGGTCCAGGTCTCCCCGAAACTGCAACAGGTCGAGGTTTCCATCCTGGTTCATATCTGCCAGCTCAATATCCGGCGCGAGGATACCGTCATCCGGAATATCTATCGCTGTCCAGTTGAAACCGCCATCGTTCCGAAGCCATTCAGCGGAACGGATCAACTGAATGGCTATATCAGTAGCCCCGTCAAGGTCTATATCGCCAAGGGCAAAATCATAAACCCCGGTTTGAGTGTACACCTCCTGGAAAACGGCCGCCCCGCTGAGGTTATTGAATATCTTTATCTGGTGTTCAAAACCCTGAAGGCTGTATAGCACGACGTCCGGATAACTGTCGCCGTCGAGGTCAGCCAGGCGAAGCTTAACATCATTGTCCAGAGCAGTAGCTGTGAGTTGGCCGATATCGAAGTTCCACTGGGATGGGCTTTGCTGAAAAACCACCAGCAGGGGGCGGTCGTCGTTGCCCGGCCGGCCGCAGAGTACGATATCCAGCGTCCCGTTTTGGTCCATATCGGCGGCAGCCATAGCCGCCGCCGGCCAGGGTAAGGGGCCGGCGATCAGGCTTGGCGAGCTGAAAAGGCCCTGTCCGTCGGTGTTTTCCGACCAGTAAAGGTTATTCGCAGCCCGCCCGACGAGGTCGGGGTCTCCATCGCCGTCCAGGTCGGCAACGAGGATATCCTCTATATCTGCCAATTCATCAGAGGGGGGAGAAGGAGGTAAAAAGTTATTATTGCCGTCGTTTTCGTAAAAGAAAAGGCCTGCCCCCAGGCCTGCAGCCAGATCGAGGTCACCATCACCGTCGAAATCACCAAGGGCCAGTGGCAGGTTTTCCTTTTCATGAGTAAAAAACGATGGCGGCTGGAAAACACCATCGATTCCGGTATTTTCAAACAAAATACGATTACCGGAAACATTATTGAGGGCGCGCGTCAGGATATCTTTATCCCCATCATTATCGATGTCATCGACTATCATGCCCGCAGCAAAACTGACGTTGTCAACCAGGGCATTTGCATTGGCGGCCGGTGGTTGCTGAGCAAAGAGTAGGCCCCAAAAGAACTGAAGGCAGCAGAGTGTTATTAGCTTTTTCATTGGCGTTATTTTTTATTGTTGGTACAAAGGTGCCTTCTACTGAACAGCTTTACAACAACAAAAAACTTGATTAATACAGGTATAAGCGAGCTTAAATTTCTAATTTAGAGTGTTTTAAGTTACGAAAAATACAAAAATGCCTCGTCTCTTCCGAATATTGCGGGCGCTGTCTGCCCGGGAGTTGTCTGCCCTGGAAAAATACCTGCGTTCTCCGGCAGTCAACAGCCGGGAAGATATCCCCCTTCTGCTGAAAGCCTACCGAAAAGTTCCAAGAGGGGAGGCCCCTCAGCCTGAACAATTCTGGGACGCGGTGTATCCTGGCGAGCCGTTTATGCTCCGGGACTGGCGGCTTTTACTTAGCCGGACCCTCAAACTCGTGGAAGGGTTTCTCATTTTCCGTCAGTTGGAAGAGGAAGAAGCCATGCAGAAGTTGCTTTTAGCTAAAGGTTATCGCCGGTTACAACTTACGCCCTTTTTCGAGAGGGCGATTAGCGATGGCCATACTTTACTGGAAAAGCGGGGATATTTCGACAGCGAGAGCCTGCACCTGCACTACCGGTTTGAAGATGCCTACTACGATTATGTCGCCAGCCACAAGCGGCAGGAGGCCACCAATTTGCAGGAAGCCAGCGACCGCCTGAGCCATTACTTCATTGCCACCAAACTCAAACAGGCCTGCCTCGCGCACAGCCGAAACATCACCAATCAGGAGCGCTACCGGATCGGTATGCTACAGGCTGCCCTGGAAGAAATAGCGGCCTACCCCGCTCTTCTGCTGGTTCCGGCCATTGCAGTCTATTACAGCTGCTACCGGGCCGTAGTGGAGGGAGGGGAGGAAGCTGATTTTCAAAAACTGCGCCTGGTTATGGACCAATACCATGAGGGGTTTCCCAACTCAGAAATGCGGGACATCTACATGCTGGCCATTAACTATTGCATCCGCCGGGCCAATACCGGAGAGGAACCCTTTGTGCCGGAAACCCTGGCGCTGTATCGGCAGAGCCTCAACCGGGGATATCTCCTGGACGATGGGGTCATCCCGGAAAGCACCTTCAGCAATATCATTTCTCTTGCCCTGAGATTGAAAGAATATAACTGGGCGGAAGGTTTCACGGAGCAATATCATGCCAGGCTGCCGCCGGTATTCCGCCGGCCACTGTACCTCTTTAGTATCGGCAAACTGTGCTACGCCCAGCAAAAGCCAACAGCGGCGCTTCGCGCTTTGGCCAAAGTGGAGGCCAAGGCGCCATTTCTCTACCTGGGAGCTAAAATACTACAGGTCAAAATTTTCTTCGAAGCCGGAGAAACCGATGCCCTGGAAAGTTTGCTGGCCAGCCTGCAGGCCTACCTGCGCAGACAAAAAAAGCTGGGATACCGCCAGGCCCACTATCAGCTTTTCATCACTTTTTCCCGGCGCCTGATGCAACTGGCGCCCTATGATGAAAAAGGCCGCGAAGTTTTACTGAATGATATCCTCGCCGCCACAGGCTTCCAGGAAAAAGAATGGTTTTTGCAGCAGTTGAGGTAAGCACTCTGTAAACTAAGGGCCCGGAGAAGAATAACTTTCCGTTTTGGTAGTGCCTTTTGGCGAAATGCCCATCCCAAAACAGTTTAGAACTTAATTTACAGAGTACGAAGAGAGGCTGTATGTTTAGGGAAGGCGGGCATGAGCCAATCGTCAGCGCCTGAAACAAATACTTTCCGCTAGACCTGAAATGTTTTTCATTTGGCAAATCAAAAACATTTTGTATTTTGTATGCTTTATTTATTACTAACATCCACCACTAAACCCTCATCACTATGCCCAATTTAGTCGCCTTACTCGTCGCCGCCCTCGTACCTATGATCATCGGATTCGTCTGGTACCACCCTAAAGTATTCGGTACGGCCTGGATGAAAGTGGCCGATATGACTGAAGAAAAAATACAGAACGCTAATATGCTGGTCATTTTTGGCGTATCCTACGTGCTGAGTTTCTTTGCCGCCGGTGGGCTATATTCCCTGGTCGTACATCAGGGCCATGTTTTTTCTATCCTACTGGATGAGCCCGGATTTAATGACCCTAGCTCGGAAATAGGAATTTATTTTGCAGACTTTATGGAAAGGTTCGGCGACAACTACCGGACTTTCAGACATGGGATAATTCACGGAGTGATGGCCGGCATCTCACTCGCCCTGCCCATTTTGGGCATCAATGCGCTGTTTGAAAGAAAGGGGTTCAAGTACATCGCCATCAACGCAGGCTACTGGATCGTCACCTTCGCACTGATGGGCGGCATCATTTGTGCCTGGAAGTAAGAACATGTTTGGAGAGTTTGTTCCAAATTATAAAGAATTACCTTTCAGCCATTCCAGAAAATTGGATAGCCTGCGGCGAGAGATGGGTACTTTTGTTTCGTCTTCCAGCAATGCGTAGCTGCTGCCGTCTTCCCGGAGCACTTCCTTGATGTAATCGCGGTTGACAATATGCGATTTGTGGCAGCGAAAGAAGCGGTTGGGGGGCAATACCTCCTGATTGGCACTGATGGTTTTGGCAACCAGAATACGTTCTGCTTTATTATTGAAGAAGAAGGTCATACTGTCATTGGCATCCAGGCGGACGATATCCTCCAGCTTCCAGAAAGCCCATCCTTTGGTGGTGGGCAGGCGCAGCTTTTTGTCCTCCTGAGGTTTAAAGGTTTCCATCAGGCTGGAAAAGCGGTGGTTCCAATCGGTATCGCGATAGCTGAGTTTTTCGACGGCCTTCACCAGGTCTTCCGGGTTGATCGGCTTGAGCAGGTAGTCGATAGCATTACAGCGGAAAGCTTCGGTTGCGTAATTGTTGTAGCCGGAAGTAAAGATGATGCTAAACTCCGGTGAAGGGAAAAACTTTATCAGGTCGAAGCCCATGCCATCCTCCATTTGTATATCCAGAAAAACAACATCCGGACGTTTCTGACGTATGAGTGACACCCCGGTGGCTACCCCTTCCGCCTCGCCCACCACTTCCACATCAGGGCAAAGTTGAGACAGTAGGTTTTTTAACACTTTCCGGGAGTTGGGCTGGTCATCAATGATCGCTACAGAGTACATGCCTGTAAATTTTTGGGATACCTTGTTAATAGAATAGGGAAAAGTACGAAAAATGCACGATTATTAACACTTTTTTTTATGAAAGCAGCACTTTACGAACAATTTCAGGGGCCGATTCAAATCAGGCAGAAGGCAGGAGCAGTGGTAGCCCTCAACGCCCGTAGAACGGAGGACGTCTCATTAGCTATACACGAGATCACGCAGGGAGGCGCTCAGCTTTCTGTAGATGCACTGGGCAGCCAGGAGACCTAACGGAATTCCATCCTCTGCCTCTGCAAACGAGGACGGCATATACAGATCGGGCTGATGGCCGGGCCGGAGGCCAACCCGAAAATTCCGATGCATGTGGTGATCGCCCGTGAGTTGGAAATCCTGGGAAGCCACGGGATGCAGGCGCATCAGTATCCGGGTATGCGGAAGGTGATCACCTCCGGCAAGCTGCGCCCGGAACGGATGATTGGTAAGCGCCTTACGCTGGAGGAAGGAGCGCAGGAACTGAAAGCTATGGATGCCTTCCAGGGTGTTGGGGTAACAGTGATCCGCCTTGAAGGCTAATTTTGAGCAGAGCCCGCTTTTTTGTCTTTGTGTTTTTGGGCGTTCTCCTTCATCAGGTCACGCTCCATATCATAGAAGGAGTCGATGTATTCAATAGCATTGGTGCGGACTGAAAAGTTGAGCCATTTGAAATCATCGATGATCGATCGCAGATGATTCCGGTGACGCCTGAAATGCGCCAGTGTTTCCCGAAGTTGTTCCTTTTCTGCGGCATTGCCCAAAAAAATACGCTGCTTCACATGTGAAAGCCCGAGTTGGCTATTGGCTACGGCGTAGGGGGTATTGACAAAGCCGGAGAAATCAAAATCATAGGGTACGGGAATGAGCCGGCCGCCATCATTAGGCCGGATCAACTTGACATTGCGCAGCATTATTATACTCCAGTCCTCATTTCCGAGCATATACTGAAATACGGCCATCAGGTTCTCTTCGGCTATTGCGATGCTATCCGCCGGTTGGCCCATTGTCTCGCATTCCGCTCCACCCAGTCGATGAGCCAGCTCATCGGTTTCTTCGATGAGGATGGCGAAACGCCTTATTTTTCTATACTTCCCCTCTGTGTCCAGGTAAGTGGCCCGAACCAACTGCACCCGGTAGCTATTGGGGGTCAACTGGTTATAGAGTTTATACGCCAGATACTCTTTCAAAACAAAATCCTCATCCTCTTTTTCATCCAGGCAATGCGTTACCATTTTCAGCTTATCGAATTCTGGGTTCAACTTACTCTGGGCCAGCTCACTTCTGGAAAAATTCAGGCGGATGGGCGGAAAATCACAAATGCGGCGCCGGTAATTTCCGCGTGGTACGACTCCTATCTCCCATTCTATTTTCTCTCCCTGGGCATCCGTGTACAAAAGTGCAGCCGGCTGGTAGTCTGCCCGCCGTCGGTTGTTGATCATCTCGTCCATATCGGTCTTGATAGTCAGCTCTATCAGCTGGCCGCTCTTGCTCAGATAATCGAAAAGGCTTTCCTCCTGCGGCACATCAGGCTGGGCTTGCAATACAGCCAAAGGAGAAGTGGCCAATAAAAAGTAAAAAACAACCCGCTTCCTATGGAGGAGGCTGTTATAATTGAGAAAGAGATTTATTGAAGCTATCCATTTCATACTAACCGGGGTTTCTGTCTCCGAACGAATGCAATGCAAAAAATACAAAGAAAATGTGACAATATCCTGCATCGGGAGATTCAACTATCATGGGCTGTAATGAACTTCGCCCAAGGCCAGAACAGAAATCGAAAACTGTCTGATTTTATCCTTACAACTTCTGATTTCAATCGGCGTTCGCAAAGGTTTGAATTACCTTTTTTTCGTCTTCCAGCAGGTCGAAAAACTTGCCTATGTAACGCTGGGCGGAAGCTGTACCTTTTTCTTCCATCAGGTCAAATACCGCACATTGATGAACGATTTCTTCTTTTTTTGAAAGAAAAAACTTCGCAGTGGAAAGGGCTTCTTCTTTAGTGACCTTATAACCCAAAAAATATCGCTGGTTGACATCATCGATGGGTAGAGAAGGCGCTGGAACGGCATAATAAGTGCCGGTAAAGCCAGCGTAGTCGAAATCATAAGGTACGGGGATCATTCTTTCGAATCCCGGGACGGCAAGTACTTCCAGATTATGACGGTTGGCTACCGACCAGTCTACGTTGGCGATCATATACTGAAAAAAACACATCTTCAGATAGGCGTCTCTTTCAAAAGCACCGGCCCTCACCACCCCGCGATCCACCACCCTCGCATCCAACCGGGCCACCAACTCTTCTTCATCTTCCACCAAAAAAGCGTGAAAGGAGTGCTTTGGCTCATCATCCTGCCAGCCTTCCAACTGGACCAATTTCGTTTTTACGTGAATAGGGTGAATGATTTCGTAGAGCTGATAAGCCAAAGCTTCCATCACCACACAATCATCAAACTTGCTTCCCTTCTTACAGGGCAGTACCAGTTTCAGATTATTGATCGGTTTGAAACCCAAAGCGGTTAATTGCTTTTTCTTTACCTTGATCTTGATGGGCGGATAATAGCAGACTTCTTTCCGGACGTTACCTCTGGCCCGGATCTTCACATCCAGCTTAACCATACTGCCATCCGCCTGGCGAAACATCAACCCAGCGGGTTGGTACTCTTCTTTCATTTTTTTTCGGACCAGGCGGTTCCAGTCTGTATTTAAATTAAGAATGGGCAGAGAATCCTGCTGCTGGTGAAAGAATTCAAACAAAGAAAGGGAAGCCGCCACTGAATCGGTGGGCGCCATACTCTGCGAGGGCAACCAGCCCCCCCATAGCAACAAAGGAAGCATAAAGAAAAGTACTTTTAAATTTCTCATAGTTATGAGGTATTAAACATCCAAAAAATAAATTTGAGCTTGTTCAAAAACGAAATTTGAATAAGCTCTTAATCTTCACCCGGGGCATTCACAAAAGTCTCAATCACCAGGGGTTCATTTTCCAGCAGGTCAAAAAATTCAACTAAATATTTCCAGGACGACTCCTTTGATCTTTCCCTTAATAAGTTCATCGACCGACAACATTGAAGGATTTGCTCCTTCCTGGAAAGAAAGTACTGCGAACACTCCAGAGCCTCCTGCTCGGTCACATTTTCACCTTGAAAATACCGCTCAGAAACATCCTCTATTGGGATAGTGGAACCCGGAATGGCATAGTGGGTGCTCACCAGGCCTGCATAATCGAAATCATAGGGTACGGCAACCACTCGCGGGTATCCGGGTAATTGCAAAAACTGAAGGTTATGCCTGCTGGCTACCGACCAATCCGTATTGGCAATCATATATTGAAAGAAGCATATCTTCAGATAAAAGCTTCGCTCCATGGACGCAACCCTCATCTTCCCTTGATACAGCAAGCGGCCGCCGAGGCGGGAGGCCAGGGCCTCTTTATCCTCAACCAGGAAGGCATAAAAGGAATATTTTTCATTTTCGTTTTGCCAGCCTTGCAGTTCTACAATTTTCGTTTTAAAATGAACGGAGTCGATCTGCTCGTACAGTTGGTAGGCCAGGGCCTCTCTAAGTAAACAATCTTCGTGGTTTTTACCCAACTGGCAAGGCAACACGAGTTTCAACTTGTTCTCCGGCCCATAACCCAAAGCCTTCAATTGTTGCTTTGTCGCTTTGACCTTGATGGGCGGAAACTGACAAACTTTTTTTCTGGCGTTTCCTCTTGCCCGCAGTTTCACGTCCAACTCCACCTGGTTCCCATCAGGTTTATAGAAACTCATAACGGCCGGCTGATAGGCTTCTTCTTGTTTGGTACGGATCAACTGCCCCCAATCTGTATCTATCTTCAGTTTGGGCAGTGAATCCAATTGCTGGTGAAAATATTCAAACAGAGAAGGGAGCGTGGCGTCTTCTCCGCTGATTTCTGTGTTTTGTGCCCGGAGGAAAGGCGTAGGCAATATACACCCTAATACTATGGATAGGGGCGCCAACTTGTGCATCATGTTCAGCTTCATATCCATTCAGTTCTGCCTATTCCTGGTGGGCCTGGTCACAAAAGACCGGAGCACCAGTTCTTCATCCTCCAGCATATTGAAAAATTCGGATAGGAATTCCTCGGCGGAATCGCTCGATTTATCTCGCAGCAAGTCAAAACTCCTGCATATTTCGATGAGCGATTCCTTTTTAGAGAGAAAATACTGAGCACATTCAAGGGCCTCTTCTTCGGTCACGTATTTCCCCAAAAAGAAGCGCTGTGTGACCTTATCAATGGGAACGGAAGAATTGGGGATAGCATATTCTGTGTCGACAAAGCCGGCATAATCAAAATCGTAAGGGATGGGCACCAGTTTGTCATGTCCGGGCAAATCCAGAATCTCCAGATTGTGTCCATTGGGCGCCGACCAATCTGTATTGGCAATCATATATTGGAAAAAGCACATCTTCACATAAGCATCTCTTTCCAGGTCAATGGTGTTGATTTTCTCTTGTTTGATCCGTTTCCCCCTTACCCGGCCGGCAAATTCACCTTCCTCTTCGATCAGGAAGGCATAAAAAGTGTATTTCTCTTTGCCGTTCTGCCATCCTTTCAGCTCAACAACCTTGGTCTGGTGGTGAATAGGATAGATCGCCGCGTAAAGCTGATAGGCCAGCGCTTCTTTTAAGAGGCACTCCGCGTTGGATTTCCTATTCTCGCAAGGCAATACCAGTTTCAACCTGCTTTGGGGATGAAACCCCAGTTCACTGAGCTGTTTTCTGGCCGGTTTGATCTTAAGAGGGGGAAACTCGCACACCTCCTTCCGGGTATTGCCCCTGGCCCTAAGCGACACTTCCATCTCCACGGTATTACCATCTGAGTCCTGAAAGGATAAAACGCCGGGTTGGTATTCCTCCTTAAGTTTCTCTTTGACCAACTGCCCCCACTCCGTTTCCAGCTTCAATATGGGTATTGCACCTTGCTGTTGGTAAAAAAAGTTAAAAAAAGTAGGGGCCTCCGCGCCGCCGGGTTCAGCGTTTTGGGCATGCAATAGAATAAGGCCTGGCAGGCTAAAAAGCACTGTCCATAAAAAAAACTTCTTTTTCATTGTACAGGTTTTAGAGTACTAACTTTGGCTACCCGTCTAAGGTTGGACACGGTTAGAAGCAGGTAAGCCCAGGCAGCCTGCCGCGTTTGCGAACAGCGAATACCGAACCGCGAACTCGTCCAACCCTGGAATGGTAGCCCTAACTTTTCAATTCAATCTTATCCTATCGCCGTTTAAGGTGCCCCTGTAAAATTTCCTTTTGTCGATGAGCAGAATCTCCCCCTTCTTACCGAGCTTAATGCTCGAATCGATCCCGATGATCCGGTTGTGAAACAGGGATACAACTTCAGAAAAAGAGGTATGCCCCACAACAATATGCTTCTTTCTTATTTTACTCAAGATAGCCTGTGCCTGCCATTTGGCGAACCCCTCATCAAAATATCCCCGGTACCAAACCGGGCCATCTTCACTGTAAAGAAGGCTCAGGATCGGATCCGCCAAGATACTGTCCTCCGGCTGGCCGATGATCTTCTCCTCAAAAGCCCGGTTCATATCGGCAAAAGAGAGTCCTTGATCCAGCAGCACTTCCGAGAATCCGGCGTGCACAAAAGCAGTATTATTGATCGAAATAGCCACGGGTTTGGTGCGCAGCCAACGGCCCAGGTACGTGTTCTCACCGAACAGTTCATTGTAGGGCATGCCCATTCTGGCCATCGTATACCGGTATTTCTTATGGATATACCTCAAATCTCCCTGTAGGGCCATGACCTCGTGGTTTCCCAGAAGGAAGTGTACCTTCCCGTTGGCTTTTTCGGCCTGTTTTTCCAGTTTATGAACAAACCATAGCAGGTCCGTCACTTCGTCTCCCCGGTCGAAAATGTCACCCAGCACTACCAGGTGGCCTTCGCCAAAAGCCCAATTGCCCTGCTCATCGATAATGCGGTTGGCTTTCAGCAAATCCAGCAGCAGATCATACTGGCCGTGAATATCACTGACGGCAGCAATGTGCTCGACGCCTTTGAAGGCCGTCTTAGCTGACGCCAGAAACGGGTCGTTGACGTCCAGGTAGGCAGGGTCGAAGGAGGCGGAAATACCCGCATCTATTTCCAGCGGCTGCCCCGCATTTATGACTTCTTCCCGAAGCCCCTCCTGATTCGTCCACCTGGCGAGTACCGCTCCATCTTCGTAAAAAATATAAGGGCCATCGTTGTAGGAAGGATCGGTAATATGATTAGCGCCCTGCGCTTCCAGCGAAAGCGGAAATAACAACCCTCCCCATCCGGCAAAGGCCAGTATAAAAAATATTCTCATATGCATTTTTCTATTCGCCGGCTAAATAAATATCACTAAAATTAAAAAGATTTCTATTGCCATTTGCAGCCGGGGCGCTCTTTTTACGATAAAAGGCAACGATCCTCATGGAAAAATTAAGCAGAGTAGTATATATTTGGCATAAACCCTGAAGTAAAGTAATTATTCCATAAAAATTAAAAAATATTACCGTGGCTTTCAATCTCGAAAAGTATCAAATCTACGTCAAAGAAATTCATCGGAACACCAGCGTTCCGGAGCTATACGAAATAGCCCTCAGAAATGAGAAGGGAACCGCTATTTCGGACGTCGGCGCTCTGCTGGTATATTCCGGAGAAAAAACCGGGCGCAGCCCCAAAGATAAAAGAATTGTAAAAGCGGAGCCTTCTGAGCATAATATCGACTGGGGTGCTATCAATATCGCTTTGGACAAGCAAACCTTCATGATCAACCGCGAACGCGCGCTGGACTACCTCAACACGCGTGACCGGGTCTTCGTCGTCGATGCTTTTGCAGGCTGGGACCCCCATTACCGCCTGAAGTGCCGGATCATCTGTACCCGGGCCTATCACGCGCTCTTTATGCAGAATATGCTCATCATGCCTACGGCGGAAGAGCTGGCCAATTTTGGAGAGCCCGATTATATCATCTTCAACGGAGGAAGCTTCCCTGCCAACCGATACACCTCTCAGATGACCTCCCGCACCAGTGTCGACCTGGACCTGGAACGCAAGGAGGTCGTAATCCTGGGAACTGAGTACGCCGGCGAAATGAAGAAGGGTATCTTTTCCGTCATGAATTACCTGATGCCCCTTGAAAACGTGATGCCGATGCACTGTTCCGCCAACGTCGGTGAAGAGGGAGATGTCTCGATCCTGTTTGGCTTATCCGGCACGGGTAAGACAACCCTGAGCGCCGACCCCAAACGGAAACTCATCGGCGATGATGAGCATTGCTGGACGGATACCGGTGTGTTCAATATCGAAGGGGGATGCTACGCCAAAGCTATTGACCTGAGCGCGGAGAAGGAACCCGACATCTTCAATGCGATTCGATTCGGAACGGTACTGGAGAATGTGGTATACAACAAAGAAACGCGGGCGGTCGATTATCACGACACTTCCATCACACAGAATACCCGGGCTTCCTACCCTATCCGTTACATTGAGAACGTACAAATGCCTTGTATTGCAGGCCATCCGAAGCACATCATTTTCTTAACCTGTGATGCTTTCGGTGTCCTGCCCCCCGTAAGCATGCTCACGCCCGAGCAGGCCAGCTACCACTTCATTGCCGGGTACACCGCCAAGGTGGCCGGCACGGAAATGGGCATTACCGAGCCGGAAGCAACGTTTTCCGCTTGCTTCGGCGCGGCTTTCATGATGTGGCACCCCAATAAGTACGCAGAATTGCTGGCTGAAAAGATTCGCCAGCACAAAGCCAAAGCCTGGCTGGTCAATACCGGCTGGACCGGCGGCGCCTTCGGTGTCGGCGCCAGGATCAAGCTCAAGTATACCCGGCGGATCATCGATGCTATACATAATGGGGACTTCGAAAAAGTAGATACCATCAACGAACCTCATTTTGGTTTACAGATACCCACTGCCTGCCCTAATGTACCGGATGAGGTTTTGCTTCCTCGTAATACCTGGGAGGATAAATCTTCCTATGACCAGACCATAAAGAAATTGGTCGGCCTGTTCCAGAAAAATTTCAAACGCTACGAAAAAGGCGTTCACCCGGATATTGTTGCGGCAGGGCCGAAGTAGGGCGCGTTTCCCTTTTGGCCTATTCAGCATTTGGCCTCTCCAGTGAACAGGCCTACTTTTGGCCCCTCATGGCCCGTCTGTCTTAAAGGATTTTCAGCAAGGAGTTGTCGGCGGGCAACTCCTTGCTATTCACCTGAATGCGATCGTTAAGCCGGTTTGCAGGCCAGGCAAATAGCCGGCTACAGCTTCGGTAAGGACCAGCCATTGTGGTACTCAGTAGAAATGAGCGCACTGGCCTCCTTATCGTTTTTGAACAAGCCCATACCTTTATCCCAGTATACCTTTCTGCCGGTTTTGTAGGCAATATTGCCCATCTGGGCATTAATAGCGGCAATGCCTCCGGTTTCAATACCACAATTGAGCAGGCCGGGGTCATTGGCCCGGATGGCATCCACAAAATTCTGAGCATGGTCTTTCACATAATCGGCATCCCATGCTCTGTCCTGCTGGGGAATGGCCTCCACCTCGTATTTGTTTATACCATCTTCCCATTGTGTTTCAGGGATGACTTCCCATCCTTGGCGATTGACCACCAGCGTGGCGTGGTTGCCAATGAAAGCGATGCCTTCGGTGCGGCCATAATTACCATTATCGATACCGGTGGCATGCTCCCATAGCATATTGAAGTTTTCGTATTCGAAGATAGCCTGCAGGGTGTCGGGTGTCTCAGACGCATCGTCCGGATAAGCCAGCTTACCGCCTGATGCCATCACCGATTTGGGTGCCTTGGCCTGCATGGCGTACAGGGCGATGTCGATTTCGTGTACCCCCCAATCGGTCATCAGGCCACCGGCGTAATCCCAAAACCAACGGAAGTTAAAATGAAAGCGGTTGGGATTAAAGGGGCGATTGGGCGCCGGCCCCAGCCACATCGCATAGTCCACGCCCTCCGGCGGCGCACTGTCGGGCAACACCGGCACGGGCTTCATCCAGCCTTGATAAGCCCATACCTTCACCAGGCGGATATTGCCCAACTTACCGGAACGGACGTATTCGATGGCTTTCTCATAATGGGCGCCGCTGCGTTGCCATTGCCCCACCTGTACTACCTTACCATATTTCTTTCCCGCCGCCATCATAATGCGGCACTCCTGGATCGTATTAGCAATGGGTTTTTCCACATACACGTGCTTATCGGCCTGAACCGCATCCACCATCATGCGGCAGTGCCAGTGGTCGGGCGTGCCAATAATGACCGCGTCGATGTCTTTATCCTCCAGCAGCTTTCGGTAGTCGCCATACAACCGGGGGGCTTTGCCCTGTATCTCCTTCACTCCGGCGGACCGCTTCTCCAGCACACTCTGATCTACATCACACAAAGCAATACACTCCACCCCATCTACCTGAAAATGTTTCGTCATATTGGCCCACCCCATGCCATTGCAACCAATGACGGCAATACCCAGCTTTTCATTGGGTGAAATATCTTTTCGGTTGGCAGCAAGCAGTTCGAGAGGCAGCATACCGGCCATGCCGATACCGGCGGCGGTGGAGGCTTGCTGGAGGAATTGTCGGCGTTTCATCGTTTTGTTTTTTGTTGAATGGTTAACAAAACACATCGGAAGTTATTCATTTCCGGGCAGGAATCAGCCCGAATCGTTCTGTTTTTTTTGAATCGAGCCAGCTATTCTTATGAAGAGACAGGATTAAGCCGTTTACTGTTTGTGGGCCACTATGGCCTCATCAGGGGTAACCAACAAACAGTCAAAGAAAACCTCACTTCACATCCACCTTGATGCGCTCCTCCCGATTCGCCAGCTCCCAGGCCGTGTAAAATACCAGTTGCCCGATCTTGGCCATTTTATCGAACTGTATCTTATCTATCGTATCGGAAGTGCGATGGTAGTCCGGATGCGTACCGTTGAAAAAAAAGATGGCGGGGATGCCTCGCTGAGCGAAGTTGTAGTGGTCTGAGCGGTAGTAGTAACGGTTGGGGTCATCCTCGGCGTTGTAGGTATAATCCAGCTCCAGCTTGGTGTAGGTGGCATTGGCCTGTTCGTTGATCTGATGGAGTTCGGTACTCAGCCGGTCCGAACCGATCACGTAGATATACTCCGGGTTGTCCTTGTGTTTTTCATCCACCCGGCCCACCATATCGACATTGATATCAGCAATGGTGTTTTCTAAAGGGAAAACCGGATGTTCTGCGTAGTATTGGGAACCCAACAGGCCCTTTTCTTCTCCGGAAACCAGCATTACCAAGACACTGCGCCGGGGGCCGACGCCCTGTTTTTTGGCCTCGGCGAAAGCCTCGGCAACTTCCATGGCCGTAGAGGTTCCTGATCCGTTATCATCGGCGCCATTGTAAATGGCGCTACCCCGGCGGCCCAGGTGGTCGTAATGAGCAGTGATGATGAGCAGTTCATCTTTAAGCTTTTCATCGGTTCCTTCAATATAGCCCAACACATTTTCACCCAGCACCTGGCGCTTAAATTTATCCTGCTGAATGGTGAGCTGACAGTTTAGGGGCACTGTTTTTGATTTGCCCTTCTTCTGCATATTTTTCCGGGCCCTGATCACTTTTTTGTAACCTTCGCCCAGGATTTGCCTGGCTACTTTTGTCGTGATAAAGCAATTGTTGGCGTAGAACTCCTCCGGTTTTTCTCCTTCGCCGTACTGCATGCCGGTATTGAAGATGGCGCGGCGGGCTTCCGCTACATTTTGCTTGAAGTTGCCATCGATGATCAGCACCAGGGCAGCTCCCTTCTGCCGGGCCAGCCGCAGTTTTTTGCGCCAATCTGTGGCCCATTCCGACCCTTCCTGTGTACCGGTTATCTGTGAAATACCCGAAGCATCCACCGGCTCTCCGTCGTAGATCAAAATAGCTTTTCCATTTACATCCACATCTTTGTAGTCGTTGTAGCGATCCGACTCGATCCCATAGCCGAGAAAGAGTATCTCCTCGTAGCTGGCTTGGGGAAGGGCGGCATTGGTGGCAGGATAAGCGTAGTAGTCCCAGAGGTGGCGGTAGTCCTCCCCGTTAACGGCCAGTGCGATGCGGTTCCAGCTTTCGGCCGTAAAGGCTATTTCCTGAAAATAGGAACTGTCTCCAACCACTTTGGGCAGGCCGTAACCCTCAAAAACCGCCGCAATGTATTCTGCCGCTTTTTGTTGGCCGGGCTGGCCGGTTTCCCTGCCTTCAAATTCATCGGAAGCAAGAATGGCCAGATGCTCTTGCAAACCCGAACTGGTGATCAAAGCCCCAAGGCTCTCCGGAACCCTCACCTCCTGTTTTGAGGCGGGCTGATACTGCCCGTAAACCGGAAGGCAAAGGGCAAAGAACAATGCTGTCACTAGTTGTCTCATGATCAATCTGTTGATGGTAAAACAACGATCGCCAGCCCGGTACATGGGCTGGCGATCGAAGATAACTTTTTATGTACAAGGACTCACCCTATAAGAACGCCGGCATACGTCCGCCGATTGCCTATTGACAATATTTAGGCATAACGGTGTGGTGGTGTTATAGCGTTGCGGTTACCTGGTGTAGCCCCACCGTTGATAGCCAGATATGGCCTCCGGAAGCACCTGGCCACAATACCCAAAAACCATAAAACCGGAATACCTAAACAGTCACCTATATTCACTTATTGATCCTTATCTTATCAACGCGGCGGGCGTGGCGGCCTCCTTCAAATTCCGTTTCCAGGAAAGCTTCAACCATGGCCAGGGCCATGGCTTCGGTAACGAAACGCACGGGTATGGAAAGCACATTGGCATCGTTGTGCTGACGGGCCAGCCTTGCCAACTCTTCATTCCAGCAAATGGCGGCGCGAATGCCCTGATGCTTGTTCACCGTCATGGCAATCCCGTTGCCGCTTCCGCACAGGACGATGCCCATCTGAGCCGCTTCGGACTCTACTGCTTCCGCCACCGGATGGGCAAAGTCGGGGTAATCCACTGAATCCGCCGAATCCGTCCCGAAATCGAGCGCCGTTATCCCCCTGGATTTCAGGAGGCTCAAAATGCCTTTCCGGTAGGGAAAGCCGGCGTGATCACAGCCTATGGCAATTTTCGTACTCATTCACGCTTAATTTGGCGGCACGAAGTTTTCGGGCCCTTGCACCTGATAGGGCTGGAATTTGGCCTCCAGTTCATTCAAAAACTCCGTATCGTTATTTTGTTTGGCGTCCCGAATGAGATCGTCCTTAGTGCGCATCGCCAGCAGATACTCCGTTTGGAAACTCGATTCCAGCACATCTGCATCAATGGAATTGTAGAAGCGCAACTGGTCCGCTATTTGGTCCGCCAGGATAGCCATGTGCGGCTTGGCCTTATCGTAAGCGTCGGCCTGCAGGTACACACTGATCATGTAATAGGCCCGGTAATCGTAGGGGAAGTTCATATTGGGGAAGGCCTCGAAATACTTGTCGATCAGGTCAATTGCCTCCTGGCGCTTACCCTCCTGTAGCATCTGCAGGGCGGCCCGCCGCATGCTCAACTGATGGCTTTGTACGCTGGGTGCATAAGAGCGGTCGACAAACATTTTGTACTTATCGAAGTTGCCCCAGCGGAACTTCTCCATGACATTTTCATAAACGGCATCCGTGTTCACCCTGCCACTGCCCATAATGCCATATTGCGGTTCGCTCTGTGAACGTACGGGAACAATGCGCAGGGCCAGCCCTTCCAACTGGAGATAGTCATCCAGGCCGAACAGCTTGTCCTGCCGGCAAGTCACAGCGAAATAAATAGGCCGCTCCCACAGGTTGGAAGAAAGGATATCCAGAATGGCGACCTCATCCTTGATAAGGTAGTCCTTATTTTGCAAGTTTAGTGGAATGCGGGAAACCATCCTGGCGGTATCTTCAATGCCGACCACCTTGTTGGCCAGTACATCCGCCCGGTCAACGGGAATAAATACATTCTTGGACTGGTAATGGCTTTCAATCTCCCGGCCCGACTGAGTGGGCAGCGGATGGTCCTCTCCGATGAAGCGTATAAAATCCTGGAGAGTCTGTGGCCGGTCCTGCCCGGTAGGGTTGTAGTAGAATACCTGATTCCGCTTTTTGCCCTGGTAGGCATCTATGGGAATAGACATTTTGATCGGCGGCGAATCATTCACCTTGCGGCGCAACAGGTTGATATACCAATCGACCGCAATAAGGCTCAGATTGACCACGCGTACATCCTTGCGAATGCCTTCTACCTCCTGGGCGTACCACAGCGGATAGGTGTCATTATCCCCATAAGTGAAAATAATGGCGTTGGGTTCGCAACTCTGCAGGAAGTTGTTGGCGTAATCCCGGGCGCCGGTATGATGGAGGCGGCTATGGTCATCGAAATTTTGGGCGCCCATGAGTAACGGGGCGCTCAGAACAACAACGGAAGCCAACACCGCCGCTACCGGTCCACTTTGCCCGAGCCGCTGCCGAAGCTGCTCGAACAGGGCCACCACAGCCATGCCAATCCAGATGCAATAGGTAAAAATGGAACCCACCAGCACATAGTCTCGCTCCCTGGGCTCATTTGGTGGCTGATTGGAATAGATGGTAATACCAATACCGGTAATGACAAACAGCGCCAGCACGCCCAGCGCCTCATTATTTCTTTGTTTAAAATGGAAGAACAATCCTATGAGGCCAAACAGGAAAGGTAGAAGGTAATACTGATTGCGGCCTTCTTCATTCTTCATTGTCGGAGGCAACTCGCTCTGGTTGTACAGGCGCCAGCTGTCGAGAAAGTTAATGCCCGAGATCCAGTGGCCGCTGGATTTATCCCAGGGGTAGAAACCCTGTTCTCCGTTCTGGCGTCCGGCAAAATTCCACATGAAATAGCGCCAGTACATCCACCCCAATTGATAGTTGAACATAAACTGAATGTTATCCAACTGATTGGGGCGGCCCGGAGGAAGAGGGCCATTGGGGTCGAGGCCCATCCAGCGCTTGTACAGCGACGGGCGGCCCTGGGTGTAATCACCCATTCTCGGGAAGAGCATCTTGTCCGAATTGCGGTAGACGTAAGATATCTTCTGGTCTACAATCTCGTAGTGGTCGCCGACCCGGCCGTAGCGGTCTTCCGTTTTCGACTCTACGGGTTTGGCGTCGAAATGCGGCCCCCGCAGCAGGGCCCGCTCTCCGTATTGCTCGCGGTTGAGGTACGGGATGAGCCGCATGGCATCGCGCGGGTCATTCATATTGATGGGAGGATCGGCATTGGCGCGAACGACGATCACCCCGATGGTGGAAAAGCTAATGATCACCAGGCTGGCTCCAACGATTAGTTGTTGTAATGCCAGGTTGCGCTTCTGGTGAGCATACCGCAGGCCGAAAAAGATCACGGCTACTATGATCAGTAGGGTGGGAACCAGGCCCGAATTAAAGGGCAAACCCATGCCGTTGACGGTGAGTAACTCCATGGCTCCCCACAGTTTGGGGATTCCCACGATAATCAGCGACTGAATGGCAACAATAGCGACAGCGCCGGCGCCGGCAGCAGCAACAATGCCCCACCAACTATGTTTTTCGTATTTCTTGAAGTAGTAGAAAAGCCCCAGGGCAGGAAAGGTCAGAATGCTCAACAGGTGGACCCCAATTGAAAGGCCGGCGGAATAAATGGTAAACAACAGCCAACGGTCGGCCGACTGGCTGTCCGGCAGGCTGTACCATTTCATCATCGACCACAGGGTAAGAGTCGTAAAGAAAGTAGACATCGCATATACCTCGCCTTCCACCGCCGAAAACCATACGGAAGTAGCAAAGGCTGTCGACAGGCCAGCTACCAGTCCAGCCCCGGCCAGTGCAATCGACTGCCCGGAGTCCAACTCCTCCTCGCGGCCAACCAAAGCCAGGCGGCTTAAAATGATGGTGACCCAGCAGATGAACATGGCGGCAAAGGCCGTACAAATGCCGGACATCAGGTTGACCGAAAAGGCTATGTCAGAAGGATTGTCCGAGAAAACCTCGGCCAACCAGGTAAACATACGGCCCACGATCATGAATAGGGGGGCGCCGGGAGGGTGAACCACCTGGAGCTTGTAGGCGCCAAGGATAAACTCGCCACAATCCCATAAGCTGCCGGTGCGCTCCGCAGAAAAAAAGTATACCGTCATCGCGATGGCAAAAACCAGCCAGCCGGCAGCGGTGTGTAGACGTTTCATTGATCCCATTGAGTATTCCTGTTGTTTAATCTATCCCACATCACTCCAAAGTGCTGTGTATCAATTGTGCGGTGGGTTTAATTTATTGAACTGCAAAAGTAAAAAATTATTGCTACTGCCCGCAGGCCGCTCCGTTTTCTATTTTAATTTGTTCTAAAGAATGTGACTCTTCAGCAAATTGTATGCCCCAAAAGGGGGGAGATTGTAATAAAAACCTTATATCATTGCATGTTGCAATGGCTTCAATTAGAAAAACAATCCAGTATGTTACTCAAATGGCTATTTACCAGCGCAATCATTTATGTATTGTATAAGTATTTCCTGGGGCCCAATGCCCTCGGCAGCGGAGGGGAGGAGAAGCACAAGGAGCGGATTACGCCCGAGCAACCACCTCGCCAAAAGCCGGCCGGCGCCGAGGAGGGCGAATATATTGACTACGAAGAAATTGACTAATATGCCCAAAGAATTCCAGATCGGATCGCTGCTGCTTTATAAAAACAACCAGCTCATCGCTTTCAATAAGCCCGCCGGCCTGCCCGTGCAGGAGGATAAGACCGGCGACAAGGCGCTGATCAACCTGGCGGAAATTTACTGTAAATCAAAGCTGGACCTCATCCACCGGCTCGACCGGCCCGCCAGCGGGCTCGTCTTATTTTCCAAGACGGGCGGCGCGCTGGTTAGCCTCAACGAGCAGTTTCGCGAACGCCAGGTAGAAAAGACTTACCTCGCGGCCGTACACGAAAAACCACCAAAAGAGGAGGATACGCTAATCCACTTCCTGAAGAAGGATGCGCGCAAAAACCGCACCCTGGCCTTTGAGGAAGAACAACCAGGAAGCAAAAGGGCGGAGTTATCCTACCGCTACCTGGGCAGCACCAACCATTATCACTTACTCGAAATCAGGCTGCATACCGGCCGCCATCATCAGGTGAGGGCCCAGTTGGCGGCCATCGGCTGCCCCATCAAAGGGGATGTCAAATACGGCGCCCGGCGGAGCAACCCCGGCCGGTCCATCCATCTGCACGCCTGGAAGCTGCGCTTTCGCCATCCCGTATCCGGTGAGTGGGAGGAAGTGGTGGCGCCGCTGCCGGAGGAAGACCCGGTTTGGCAGGCTTTCCTAAAAACAGTAAAATAATGGAAATCCTCCTCAAGTATTTCCCCAAGCTCACAGAGCGGCAACAGCAACAACTGGTTCAACTGGGCGCCCTTTACAAAGACTGGAACCAAAAGATCAATGTGATCTCCCGAAAGGATATCGACAACTTGTACGCTCACCATATTCTGCATAGCCTGGGCATCGCCCGGCTGATCCACTTCGCTCCCGGCGCTGAGATTCTCGACCTGGGAACCGGCGGGGGGCTGCCCGGCATTCCACTGGCCATCTTCTTTCCCCAAACGAAATTCACGCTCATCGACGGCACCCGAAAGAAGATCACGGTCGTAGAAGAGATCGTCGGCGCCCTCGGGCTCGAAAATGTCAAAGCCCGGCATATCCGGGCCGAAGAACTGAAACACAAATTCGACTTTGTCACCTGCCGGGCGGTAGCCAGCCTCGATAAACTGGTAGACTGGAGCTTCCCCCTCATCAAACGCGCGCAACAACACGCTCTGCCAAATGGGCTGATCGCCTTGAAAGGCGGCGATGTCAAATCTGAAATCAAGGCCCTGCCTCGCAGCGCTTATTCCGAGGTTTATCCTTTATCCGACTTTTTTGATGAGGAGTACTATCAGGAAAAGTATATTATCTATGTGCAGCACTAATGAATAATTGGCCGCTTGTTTTCCTATTCCTTCCCTTTTTTGTACTTTTGAAGGCCTTTTAAGATCACTGCCAAGAAACTAAGCTTATGTCATTTGAAGTAGATGGAAAACTCCACAAAAAGTACGAGACCGAAAATAAGACGGACTCCTTTCAGGCCAGAGAATTTGTCATCCTGGTGGAGAGCGGGAATTATCCTCAATACGTGAAATTTCAACTTGTCCAGGACCGTTGCGCCCTGCTCGACCCCTTCGAGGAAGGGGAAGAAATAAAAGTGCACTTCGACCTGAGAGGCCGGGAATGGCAGGGCAAATACTTTACCAACCTGAACGCCTGGCGCCTGGAAAAAGCAAGCGCCGCTACAGCCCCGGAACCGCCGGCCGCCGACAGCAGTGGAGGTTTCTTTCCCTCGGCTGATAATGAACCCAGTGGAGGCGCAGCCGATGATGACCTGCCGTTTTAATCCGTTCATGCGTTTTTCCAGATTTTTGAAATCTGAAAAAACTATTCTACTGGCCCTTTTTTGCCTTTGCGGCTCGCTCCAGGCTCAGGTGCTGACGGGGGCCGGCACGCGCTGGAATGACAGCTTTTCAGAATGGGTTGTTTACACCGCCGAGGAAGAGCAGGAAGGGGAACTGCGCCACCGCTGGCCTAGTCAGGATGACTGGACCGAATGGCAGTACCGCCTGGGTGAATCCACCGGAACCATTAAACTCAAATGGCGCCAGGACCTCAATGAATGGGAAGCCCGGGGCGACAACCAGATCGCTACGGCCCGCACTGTCTGGCGCGATAATTTCCGCGAATGGCGCATCACTGACGGTAAATATACGCTTACCCTTAACAGCCGCTTCGGAAATATCTGGGATGAATGGACAACTCGCAGCACCTCCGCCGGCCAGTTTGAAATGTATACCAGCTTCGAAGGCGACCCGCGCGATTGGGTGATCGTCGACGAATTGGATGAATCCGTTCCATTGGCCATGAAACTTTTGATGGTACACACAGTGCTTTTTCAGAGTACCCCCAAACAGTGAGGTGACGCATTCCCATTTGACCCCGCATCGTAAAAAATGTGTCGCCTCCCACCGAAAGTAACCCCAATTCGGCCCAGCCAATTTATCCCTTACCAATCCCCAGCATCCGGTTAATATATTTTTTTTCCATCCCATAGAGCGCCCCAAGATAGGCCAGCATCAAAACAGTGTTTACCGTAAGGCTGATCCATAAACGGCCGTCAATCACGCCCCTCAAAGCCTCACTTGCCCCGTAAAAGCCCACTGCCAGCAGGATATAAACGGCCATCCGCCCCACCGGATAATTAATAGGGTAATACCGCTGCCCCGTCCAGTAGCTGGCCCCGGCCATGAACAGGTAACAAGCCAGCGCCGCCCAGCCCGGCCCATAGTAGCCGTAGGAAGGAATGAGCCATACGTTGAGCGCGATGGTGATCACCGACCCGCCCAGGGCAATATAGCCGCCGATCATCGTCCGGTCCGCCAGTTTGTACCAGATGGAAAAATTGTAGTACAGGCCCAGAAACAAATAAGCCAGCAACAAAAGGGGGACCACGCCGAGGCCTTCCCGAAAATCCTTTCCGATAAAGTGCTGGACAACATCGAGGTAGAGCATGATGCCCAGAAAAACGACGCTACCCACCAGTGCAAACGCCTGCCCGACCTGGGCGTAAATCTTTTCCTTGTCCGAACGGCCCGCATGTTTGAAAAAGAACGGCTCTGCGGCATAGTTGAATGCCTGGGTGAACAGGTTCATCAGAACCGCCAGCTTGGAGGCGGCGCTGAAAACCCCCATCATACGCTTGTTGTAGTCCAGATCATCCGACGCCAGTTCTTTGAGCAGGGGGATGCCGATCAGTTGGTTGATCACTCCGGCTATGCCCACAATAACCAACGGGGCGGCGTAGAGGATCATCCGCCGCCACAGCTCCCGGTCAAAACGCAGGCGAATGCGGAAGTACAGGGGTGATAAAAACAAAAGGACAAACCCGCTGGCCAGGAAATTGGAGACAAAAACATAAGTGATGCGCTGCTCCGGATGGTACCAATCCCTCAAAATATCCCAGCCGTTGCTAAGCAGCCAGGGCCAGGCTTCCAGAAAGAGGAAAATAAAAAAGATGTTGACGACTATGTTCAGGGTCTTAACGACAGCAAAGCGGATGGGCCGGTTTTCCAGGCGCAGGCGGGCAAATGGAATGGCGGTCAGTGCATCGAAGGCAATGATGAAGGCAAACCAGATGACATATTCCGGATGCTGAGGGTATTTCAACCAATCGGCTATGGGTTGGGCGCACCATACAAAAAGTATCGTCAGCACAACCGTAGAGGCCAGCAAAGAGAGGGTAGCGGTGGAAAAACTCCGCTCCATATCTTCATCGCGGCTGCCAAAGCGGAAGAAGGCCGTCTCCAGGCGATAGGTAAACAGCACCAGCAGCAGGGCCGCCCAGGTGTACATATCCGATACCACGCCGTACTCTCCCTGCAGGAACACCCGGGTGAAGTAGGGTGTCAGGATGACATAGTGCAGCAGGCGGCTCAGGATACTGCTCGTGCCGTATATGGCTGTCTCGCCGGCGAGTTTTTTGAGTATCGACAACTATTGATGGTTTCGTTACGGGTTCTCGGGCATCCGAAACCTTTTAGGTTTTAGAAACCTCAAAGATTTTTCAACCTGATGATTGTCCGGTGGCAAAGGTAATTAATGCTCAGAGGCCGGAGAAAATAAGTTCATCATTTCAGGCGGCCTATTTTTTCACCCCACTTCAGTGAGTCGAATTTTGTAACCAGGTAAATACCTTTGCCGGGAAGGCCGGCAAAGAAAATTGACCGGTAGCCATAGATTTACTAAATTCAGGGAGAAATGCCT
Source organism: Lewinellaceae bacterium (assembly GCA_020636095.1). GTDB lineage: Bacteria > Bacteroidota > Bacteroidia > Chitinophagales > Saprospiraceae > JACJXW01. Next base: position 365,021 of record JACJYN010000003.1, on the reverse strand, counting down.
GTCATTTATACAATGGCACAATAATAGGCACTCATCTTTCATTTTGAAGCAAGGCATCGCGAAATACTGGGAAAAATTTTTCTGTCCAATTAAAATAATGGTATTTTCGTCCCACTTTTGCCCCCTGATAACCCATTATATAAATGACCCGTTATGATAAACGTCGATCTGCTCAAAGTCATATGTGAAACGCCGGGCGCTCCTGGATTTGAACAACGCATCCGGGAATTGGTCTTGAAAGAAGTGAGCCCTCTGGTAGATAAAGTGGAGGTGGATAACATGGGTAATGTGATTACCTTCAAAAAGGGCGCCGGAGACAAAAAGGTAATGATCGCCGCCCACATGGATGAGATCGGCTTTATCGTTACGCATGTCGATGAAGACGGATTTGTCCGATTTCACCCTCTCGGGGGCTTCGACCCCAAAACGTTGACTTCGCAGCGGGTTATCGTCCACGGTGAGAAAGACCTCATTGGCGTGATGGGCTCCAAGCCCATCCACCTGATGAAACCTGAGGAACGCAACAAACAAACGCCCATCAACGAATATTTCATCGACCTGGGTATGCCCAAAGCCGAGGTCGTCAAGCTGGTCTCCATCGGCGACCCCATCACCCGCGACCGGCACCTCATCGAAATGGGGGAGTGCGTCAACAGCAAGTCTATCGATAACCGCGTGTCCGTTTTTATTCTGATCGAAGTACTACGGGAATTAAAAAACAAGGAGGTCCCTTACGATATCTATGGCGTCTTCACCGTACAGGAAGAAGTGGGCCTTCGAGGGGCTATATCCTCCGCCCATTCTATCGACCCCGATTTTGGCATCGGCCTGGATGTGACCATCGCCTTCGACGTGCCGGGCGCCCAGTCGCACGAATATGTCACCCGGCTGGGTAAAGGCGCGGCCATCAAGATCATGGACGGCTCTGTCATCTCCGACTACCGCATGGTCAATTTCCTGAAGAAAACGGCAACCCAGTATAACATCCCCTGGCAACCTGAAATCCTGCCCGCCGGCGGCACCGATACGGCCGGCCTGCAGCGCTACGGCAAGAAAGGAGCCATCGCCGGGGCCATATCCATCCCGCTCCGCCACATCCACCAGACCATCGAATTGGCTCATAAGCAGGATATCCACCACTGCATCGAGCTGCTCAAAGCAGCCCTCCTGCACCTCGACCAGTACGACTGGCGCTTTGAACATACCCGAATCGAAGAAAAGAAAAAAGGGGATGATGTGTTTGGGTTCTTGTAGATGGTGATCAGCCACCGGCCAAACCCGCCGTCGCAAATGTAATATACTCCAGAAAGAACAACACCCAGATAAACTGGTAATACCGTTGTACTGTAGCCGTCTCCTGCAAGTTCACCCGGCTGTTGGCCATCCACAATAACCCTAATAGCAGGAGGTGCGCTCCGGCAAAAATGGCCCCATTTACCTGCAGGGCCAGTAAAAAGGGTAAGATCACCAGGCTGACGTAAATCAGGCTAATCAAAATATTACCAATCAGAAACACCTTCCTGGCGCCGATCCGCAGCGAGAGCGTACGAATTTCGTACCGGCTGTCCCCTTCCATATCCGGAATATCCTTAAACCAGGCAATGATGATGCTGTAAATGAAGATCGTGCCCGTAAGCAGCCAAATGACAGGTGGAATGTTTTCCCGTCCGTTAATGATAAAGTGGAAGTTGAGAAAAAGCAACAGGTTGACGATAAGGCCCCGAACTGCAATGATGCAAAAGGCCGCCCAGAAAGTGAAGCGTTTCAGGCGGAACGGCGGCAGAGAATAAGCGGTGCCCAACGCCAGGCTGAGCAGCACGGTGAGTAAGAGGTATTTTCCAATGTATAAAGCGATGGCCAGAGAAAGCAGGACCGAAACTGTAATGATAATGTAGCCCGTTCGCATAGAAAAAAAGCCGGAGGCCAGCGGCAGGTAGGGCTTGTTGATGCGGTCGATCTCCACATCGGTGACCTGGTTGAGGCCGACGATGTAGATGTTGGCGCCCAGGCAACTGGCCAGCGTCAGGAGGAGTTCCGGCAGATGCCAATCCTGATACTCGGACATCGAGAGGGCCAGCAGGTAGAGGGCCAGGATGCTCAGGCTGGTGCCCACCACCGTGTGCAAGCGGGAAAAGCGAATAAAATTGATAAGGAAATTCATACTTTCTGCCCTTGAAGTACCCCAAACTGGATCAGCCCCAAACGATAGCCTTCGATCATATAACGCATCGCCCAGGCGCCTTTAATGGTAGGCCAACCGGCGGCCAGCAGGCCTTTAACGCTGCGCCACCGGAATGCAGACCGCATTACTGCGCCCCAGAAAGGGGCCACTGCGGCCGTCCAGTCAGCTGTTTTTACCTGCTCAAATCCGCTGGCCTTAGCCATAGCTTCCAAATCCGGCACCGAAACCATCGGCGGCAGATGATAGTATTTGTAAATGCCGTCCAGCAGCTGCTTTTCAGCAGGACTCAGCCCAGGTGGAGCCGGCCGGTGGCACCAGGTGGCCATCAACAGCTTCCCACCCGGCTCCAATAGTTGATGAAAAAGATTCAGCATCTGCTGTTTTTCGCGGATGTGTTCGGCACTCTCCATAGACCAAACCAGGTTGAACGGGCCGTCAGTTGACTTCAGGCTCATCATGTCCTGCGCCCTTGTCTCAACTTTTTCGCCGAGTCCGGCAGCTTCATTGTACTTTCGTCCTTGCTCGGCCTGCACCGGGCTAAGGGTGCAACCCAACACCTCTGCGTCATACAACTTTGCCAGCAAACGCGAACTCCCGCCTACGCCACAACCGGCATCCAAAATGCGGCGGGCCTTATCCATGCCTCCCCAACGCAGCAATTCCAGCGCCAGGTCAGCCTGCGCCTGAGCGTGATCTTTCACCTCGGAGCCGTCCTCGCCGTAGTAGCCATGGTGCATGTGCTCCCCCCAGGTGTCGAGCCACAGGGCGGTTGAACGGTCATAAAAATGTTGTATGCGTTGGTTGAGGGTATCCATTTTTTTCTTTTTACAGATTTTCCAGGTTTTTAGGTTTTTAGATTTTTAGATTTTCCAGATTTTTAAAATCTGGAAAATCTGGAAAATCTGGAAAATCTAACTTAAAAACCTAAACCACAACTGAGATCACCAGTCCAATAATCAGTATGATAACCACCAGAGCAGCAAGCTGATACCCATTCAACCGCTCCCGATATTCCTCCGGCACGTCTGTTTGCCCACCAAAGGCGCTGCGAATGTAGCCAAACAGGGCTGCTGGTATAAAAATAAAGCCGGCCAGGGAACCTATAAGGACTCTGCCTGCCAGCTGCAACCAGCGCCCCGTGGTCATCTCCTGAGCTGTTTCCGCCCCTTCCGTACGGCCTGCTGCCGGCGACAGGCCTGCTGCCGGCTTGACCCCCGAAATAGCGATCCCGTACTCGCCCCGCCCATTGACCCAGTGCGGTTTCACATAGCGCATCTTTATATCCTGGAAGCCCGCCTCCCGAAACCAATGCAGGTACTCTTCTTCTTTGGGAAACAACATCCAGGTGTTGGCCATAAAACGGGCGATGCCGTTTACTGGTTCCAGCGGGCCGATCATCAGGGCGATGCCGCCCGGCTTGATGACCCGGTAGCCCTCGTTGATACCCTGCTGCGGATTGGGCCAGTACTCGATGCTGCCGGCCGACACATAGCGGTCGAACTCGTCCGTGCCGAAGGGAATGTTTTCGGCGTCGCCCAGCTGGAAGGTACAGCCCCGAAGCGCCTCTTTCTTCTTCGCCCGGGCCATCTGATGCGGGCTTTGATCCACACAAGTTACCCTTTCTGCAGGAACATGGCGGACGATGCCTTCGGTGGTGAAGCCCGTTCCCGAGCCTACGTCAATGACCCTCACCCCCGGTTGCCCCAGTTGCCCCAGTTCCAGCGCTTCGTCGCGCATGCGCTTCGTCCAGAACAGAGGATTGACCAGCTTATCATAAAAGATGGAAAGGTATCGGTAAAACCAGTAGGCTTCTTTTTTGTGTTGAATCAATCGCATAAGAGTTATTTTATTATAACTGTTTAGGTGTTTTGGTTTTATGGACTTCCGGTATTACGGCCAGGTGCTCATGGGGAGGGTAACGGTGGACTTGAGTTGGCCTAACCACAATACCATAACACCGAAACACCATCCTACCTGATTTTTATTATTGGCCGCTAATGCGAAATGGGGTATGCTGGCTAATTATTCTGTACAGGTTCCATACCCACTTCCATAAAACCATATAACCATTTCACGCCGCCTTATGAGTAATCGTACTCACCGGGCAGATATCTTCACACAGCAGGCAGGCAATATCACAGGGCCTGCCCACAGCGATGGTGTCAAAGGCGCTGATAAACCCTGCTTCCTTGGGGCAGATTGCCACACAGGCGCCGCAATTGATGCAGGCATTCCAGCCAATATCAAAAATGACAGGTTCTTTTTTGCTCATATTTTTTTGTATTCGGAGTGAGGGCTGAAGTAGCCGGACATTGTCTGGAACAACAAAGCGTCGCGTTGCCGGATGTCATGGGTCCGGAAGATATCGGTTTTGACTTCGTATAACTGCCACATTTTGTTGCCGATCTCTTCCAGCCAGCCATCCTGGTAGGCTTTCAGGTTTGCGGCGGTGGGCTGTCGGCCCTGGTTGAGGAAATCCGCCAGAAAATTTCCCGCAATAGCGCCACCGCTCAGGGCGGTATGGATGCCCCCCCCTGTAATGGGGTTGACGTGGCGGGCTGCATCGCCCACCAGGATGAGGTTGTCGGCGTATTGGGTGCGCAGGGGGGAAGCCAATGGCACCCCTCCGCCCTGTATTTCCAGAATGCGGGAATTTCTAAACCGCTCTTTGAAGAAGGAGTGTTTAATGAATTGATCCAGGTGCCACTGGGCATTTTTATCAGTCATGGTTGGAATGACCCCCAGTCCGATTTCGGCGTACCCATGCCCTTTGGGAAACACCCAGGCGTAACCGCCCGGGGCCCATTCGTGGCCGGTGATGATCTCCAGCAGGCCGTCGGTTTCTACCTGGTCAACAATAAACTGCAGGCAACTGGCCAGTTCCGTGATCTTGATGTGGGTGCGCAGATTGGCCCATTTGCCCACCTGCGATTGCAGTCCGTCGGCGCCGACAAGCACCCGGGCCCGGGCCGTAATGGCCTGGTTGAACCGGCGCAGATAGACATCACAACTGCCATCGTTGTTAGGTTGATAGGAGAGCCCTTCCGTTTTCAGCCACACCTCTACTCCGGCGCGCTCCGCCTGAGTCATCAGGTAGCGGTCGAAGCGGCGGCGGTCTACTACGTAACCCAGAGGCTTCTTGCCTTCTTCCTGGCCGTATTCCTCCGCCTTGAGTTGCCGGTAATCGATGGTCTTTTTTTCTCCCTTTTCATTGTAGATGCCAAAGCCGTAGATGGGTTCGTGGATGAACTCCTCTTCAGGCGCAACCCCCACTTCTTCGAGCGCATGCCGGCTCACGGCGCCAGAGCACTGTATGGGCGCTCCCAACTCCTGCCGCTTGTCTACCAACAAAACTTTTAGTCCTTGTTCGGCGGCAAAACGGGCAGTGGTAGCGCCGGCGGGGCCGGAGCCGATGATCACGAGGTCATATTGGGAGGTTGACATAGTCGTATTATATTTTAGCAAATGCCCTGGCTTGGAATGTTAATTTGTGGAAACAGAAAGGACGCCATAATTTATTTACATTCGAACCCCAAACCTACGAAGTAGTTCAGGTAAAAAGCGGTTTTAGTTCTAAAAGATACTTAATTTTATTGAGCCTTTGCCCGAACATTTACACGTTCAAACGTTTACATCTTTACATTTTCAACCATTAACAACCATGTGGAAAGAAGAAAACAACCAGCTCAAAGCCTCCTTTAAATTTAAAGATTTTACCGAAGCGTTCGCTTTTATGACGGAAGTGGCCTTCCATGCCGAGAAGATGCAACACCATCCGGACTGGCACAATGTTTACAATACGGTTGATTTTGCTTTGAATACGCATGATGCGGGAAGTACGGTCACCGAGCAGGACCACAAGCTGGCGGAGGCGATTGATAAGGTGTATAAAAAATATCAGTAGAGGCCCTATGCAATTCACCTCCAAACTGCCCCACGTTGGCACTACCATTTTCACCGTCATGTCCGCCCTGGCCAATGAACACGGAGCGATCAACCTCTCCCAGGGTTTTCCCAACTTCCCCTCCTCCGATCGGCTGTCCGATCTGGTGTGCCAGTACATGAAAAAAGGATACAATCAGTACGCCCCGATGGCAGGCGTGCCTGTATTGCGGGAGCAGTTGGCGGATAAGGTGCAACGGCTTTATTGCGCCACCATCAACCCCGATACCGAGATCACCATCACCGCCGGCGCCACCCAGGCCCTTTTCACCGCCATCGCCGCCTTCGTTAGTTCCGGCGACGAGGTGATCCTCATCGAGCCGGCCTACGATTCCTACCGGCCCTCCATCGAGGTCAACGGCGGGGTACCGGTACCCTACAAGCTCAGCGCGCCGGATTATCGCGTCGACTGGGCAGCACTTGGCCGACTGGTAACCGCCCACACCCGCATGATCATCATCAATACGCCCCATAACCCCACCGGTACCGTTCTGAAAGCAGAAGACTTGAAGGCGCTGGAAAACCTCACCGCCGGCACGGATATCCTGGTGCTCAGCGACGAGGTGTACGAACACCTCATCTACGACGGGCAGCAACACCAAAGCGTACTGCGTTACCCCGGCCTGTGGGAGCGTTGCCTGGCTACCTATTCCTTCGGCAAGACCTTCCACAACACGGGCTGGAAGATCGGCTACTGCCTGGCGCCCGCCCACCTGATGGAAGAGTTTCGAAAAGTACATCAGTTCAATGTGTTCTCCGTCAATACCCCCATGCAGTACGCCCTGGCCGACTACCTGGCCGATCCGGAAACCTACCTCTCCCTGGATGATTTCTTTCAGCAAAAAAGAGACTTCTTCCTCGACGCGATGAAGGGCTCCAGGCTACAGCCACTGCGCTGCGAAGGCACCTATTTCTACCTCTTCGACTACAGCGCCATCAGCGATGAACCCGATACGAAATTCGCCAAACGCATGACCACCGAATGGGGCGTGGCGGCTATCCCGGTGTCGGTTTTCTACTCAAACGGCAGTTCGGACAAGGTGATACGCCTGTGCTTCGCCAAAACAGAGGAGACCCTGGAACGGGCAGGGGCGTTGTTGCGAAAAATTTAATACGCCCGTTTATCACTCCCTTCCATAAAATTCATAAACGCGCGGTTGACTACCCGGTTGCCGCCCGGAGTGGGGTACTCCCCGGAGAAGTACCAGTCGCCGTTGTTGTTGGGGCAAGCCCGGCGCAGCCCTTCGATGGTCTGATAGATCACTTCGATCTTCGGCTTGATCTTCGGTGGGGTAACAATTTCTGCGATCTTTTTGGAAACCTTCTCATAGGCATATTCCTCATACAGGGAGGCCACTTCATTTGTTATCTCCTCAGTTGGGAGGTACTCCTGCGCCTTACAGCGCTGATAGGCCTCCTCCAGCAGATGCTCTTTGCCGTCTTTTTTCAACAAGGCCACCAGCGCGCGAAAAGCGACAAATTCTTTCATACGGGACATATCAATGCCGTAGCAATCCGGAAAGCGGATTTGAGGGGCCGAAGAGACGATGACGATCTTTTTAGGCTTGAGGCGGGACACGATCTGAATGATACTATCCCGTAGGGTAGTGCCCCGAACGATGGAGTCATCGAGCAAAACCAGCGTGTCGCGGTCGTTCTCCACGATCCCGTAGGTGACGTCATAAACGTGAGAGACCATGGCCTCCCGGGAGGTAGTGTCGGCGATAAAAGTCCGCTGCTTGGCGTCCTTTACGACGATCTTTTCAATGCGGGGCTTTAAGGCGAGGATTTTCTCCAGTTTTTTGGGTTTAACCTCCTTGCCCATTTTCAGGATTTTGTCCTGTTTGATTACATTGAGCCGCTTTTCCAGGCCCTCCATCAGGCCGTAGAAGGCCGTCTCGGCCGTATTGGGAACGAAGGAGAAAACGGTGTGTTTGAAGTCGAAATCCACTGCTTCGAGCACGGCATCCGCCAGTTGCTCTCCCAGTTTTTTCCTTTCCAGGTAAATGTCGCGGTCCGTGCCTCGGGAGAAGTAGATGCGCTCGAAGGAGCAGGCCTTTCGTTCCAACTGATCAATAAAAGGCTTCTCGGTAACCGCCCCCTTCTTCTTGACGATCAGGGCATGGCCCCGCTGTAGTTCCTTCACCTGGCCAAAAGGAACATCGAAGACCGTCTGAATGGCCGGCCGCTCGGAAGCCACCACCACCACCTCCTCATCGTGGTAGTAAAAAGCGGGGCGGATACCTGAAGGGTCGCGCAGGACAAACGCATCTCCGTGTCCGATCAGGCCCGCCATGACGTAGCCGCCGTCAAATTTCTTGCTGGCGCGGCGCAGCAGGCGCTGTACATCGAGGTTGTCGTAGATCAGGTTGTTGATTTCCATATTGGAAAAACCGTCGGGCTTGTACCAGGTGTGCAGGCGCTGCACTTCGTCGTCGAGGAAGTGGCCGATCTTTTCCAGAACGGTTACGGTATCGGATTTTTCTTTGGGGTACTGGCCCAGGTCCACCAGTTCGTCGAACAGCTCATCGACATTAGTCAGTTTGAAATTGCCGGCCACGATGAGGTTCCGGGTGATCCAGTTGTTCTGCCGCAGAAAGGGGTGGCAGGTCTCTATGGAGTTGTCGCTGTGGGTGCCGTAGCGCAGGTGGCCCAGCAACAACTCGCCCATATAGGGCTTATTCTCCTTCAGCCAGGCCGGGTCGTTGAGTTTTTCCTTTGGCAGGCCGTCAAAATGCAGGTGGATTTGCTGGAACAGGTCTTCCAGGTAATTACTGGCGATGCTGCGTTTGCGGCTAATGTATTTTTTGCCCGGGTTGACGTCCAGTTTGATGGTGGCCATGCCGGCGCCGTCCTGGCCGCGGTTGCGCTGCTTTTGCATGAGCAACTGCAATTGGTTGATGCCGTAGAAGGCCGTACCGTATTTTTTGTGGTAGTATTCCAGTGGCTTAAGCAACCGGATCAGGGCGATACCACACTCGTGTTTTATTTGTTCGCTCATGTAGTAGTTTGTTGTTCGTTGTTTGTTGCCAGGGATAAAACCAATAACCGTCAACTTTCAACCGATAACTGATGTCCGGCCGCAGAACTCGGCCGTTTTCACGCCGCAAAGGTAGGGCCTTTCCACCTGCTTTGAAAACAATTGTTCTTATTTGGCATCAGTTTTAGATGTAAGTGCTGCGCATTTTTCAGCAACGGAGTGCTTTCTTTTTGAAGAACCCATTTATTGTGTATCTTTTTGAAGATATTTACCGCATCACTTACATCTAAAACCGTACTGCCCCGCCATGGAAGCCTTCGTCACCTTAGTGGTCAACCTTTTCCTTTTCTACCTTTTGCTGGGCCTGCTCTTCGCCCTCGTTTTCGCCTGGAAGGGTGCAGGGGCGATTGACGCCAAAGCCATACAGGCCTCTTGGTTTTTCAAGCTGCTGATCCTGCCCGGCGCTATGGCCCTCTGGCCATTGCTGCTTACAAAGTGGATCGCAAAAAGCAAACGCTCATGATCCTGAAATTGAGAAACCGACATCGCTATACCTGGATCGTGCTGGGCCTGCTGCTGCCAGCAGGCTTTGCACTGGGCCTGGCTTGCCGCCCCGGCCCAGTTTTGCCCAATGAGGAATTGATTAGAGAAGCGCCTCTTTACAGCGAAGGGCAAGCTGTTGCCTCGGCGATGGACGAAGACTGGAATATAACCCTCTACCGGGCGCCGGATGGCCAGGCCTGGCTGGAGGCCCAATTCACCAAAGCTGCTCAACGGCCGGTATCCACTTTGTACCTGGCGCCACAGAGCGGCGCTGTACCCGCCCGAGGTAAAGCCATCGGCCCCGTCGGCCCACGAGGCATCTACCGGTATCCCCTGGATAGCCTCACCGCTTCCTGGCCGGAATACTACCTGTTCTTTTACGACCAGGTTCGCCATCAAGCCTATTCCGAAACCCAACTGACAAAATCCCGCTAAGCCATGAGCGTCAACTATGCTCCCATTCTGTGGAACCGGCAGAAGAAGCGGTACGACCGGATCATGCTGGGGCTCATTGCCCTGTACCTGATCCTGTTCGCCGCCTTTCAGCTCCTGTTTCGCCCCGAGATCAGCCCGGAAACAATAATCATCCGGGCTACAGCCACGCTGGCCTTCCTCATGCTGCACCTTATATTGATGATCGGGCCGCTGTGCCGGCTCGACCACCGCTTCCTGCCGCTGCTCTACAACCGCCGCCATTTGGGCGTGACGATGTTTCTCATCGCGTTGATACACGCCACATTCAGCATCATTCAGTTTCACGCTTTGGGCGATGTCAACCCCCTGGTTTCTGTTTTCACTTCCAATATCAACTATCAGTCCGTCTCGCAGTTTCCCTTTCAGGTATTTGGATTTTTTGCTCTGCTCATCCTGTTCCTGATGGCGGCCACCAGCCACGACTTCTGGCTGGACAACCTGGGGCCCCGTATCTGGAAGAGCCTGCACATGATGGTATATTTTGCCTACGCTTTGCTGGTAATGCACGTGTTGCTGGGCGTACTGCAACAGGAGGGCTATCCCGCCGGGGCAGCTTTGCTGGGAGTGGGAATGGCGGCGGTAACTGGGCTGCACCTCGCCGCAGCTATAAAGGGCAAACGGATGGAAGATCGCCCGGCAGGAACGGCTGCCGATGGCTTTGTGCCCGTCTGCCGGGTGGATGAGATTTTGGAAAACCGCGCCAAAGTGGTGATCATCCGGCAGGAAAACATCGCCATCTTCAAATACGACGGCAAATTGTCGGCTGTGAACAACGTGTGCAAACACCAGAACTACCGCTGGGTGAAGGCAAGATCGTCGACGGCTGCATCACCTGCCCCTGGCACGGCTACCAATACCGGTAGGAAGACGGTAAGTCTCCGCCCCCCTTTACAGAAAAGGTCGCTACTTACGATGTAAAGGTGGTGGACGGCAAGGTGTATGTCAACCCCGAACCTTATCCGGAAGGGACGCCAAGGCCGGCGGCGGCAGTCTTCTGAGGTGACGCCCTCCCAACCGGACCCGGCCTCGAAAAAGGGTGTCGCCTCCCTGGACAGGCTTAAATATCTTCAACCCTAAAATCAGAAAAATGCCCAACAACGACTTCTACATCGGTTACCTGGAAAAAATGCCTCCCTCCTTTCGCGGGCCGGTGCGGGTGTTTGTCCTTGCCGCCGCCCTGCTTCTGGCCTTGGCGTCATTCATCATCGTAAAAGGCCAGCAGGCCTTTTCCACCTCTACCTTCGAGTTAGGCCAGCTCACAACCGTTGAGGGTACCCTGCGGATGGAACCGGCGCCTATGATCCAGTTGGAAACCGGGAAAGATTCAAAGGGCCACCCCATCCTTCAAAGCATCCTGCTCATCGGTTTCGGCAAACACGGCGCAGAAGCAACACTGGAAAAAGTGGAAGCCCAAAGAAAGCTGAAGCTGGACGGCAAGAAATTAAAACTCGAAGGCACGCTGATCTATCACGATGGGAAAACCCTCCTGGAACTCACCCAAAAGGAAAAGTCAATTCTGGATGTGTTCGATGTTGCCCCTTTAAACCGGCAACTTACCGAACTGGGGCAAACCACCCTCCGGGGAGAGATCGCCGATCCCAAATGCTACTTCGGGGTTATGAAACCGGGAGAGGGAAAGGTCCACCGTTCCTGCGCCGCCCGCTGCATTGCCGGGGGTATCCCGCCGATATTTAAAGCCGTGAGCAATGACGGGCAGGTTCAGTACTTCATCATTGAAGGGGAAGATGGCGAACCAATCAATCAGCAACTCCTGCCCATCGTCGGCGAACCGGTACAACTGACGGGTAGCGTTGTACAATACGACGACTGGCTGGTGCTGCGGTTGAAGGACGCTAGTAGCGCCCAACGGCTGGGCGCCCGTTTCATGCTGGAAGCTCCAATGTGCAATTCAGGCCCATTGAGTTGGCCAGATTAATGACGCTCCCCCGGGTGATACGTTGTTTCCGCCCTTTTTTCCACATCCTCCCGGTAGTAAGCCACGTCTTTAAACTGAACATCAATATACCGCTGCGCCTGGTCAAAAAAGTGAGGAGAAGCCGGGTCGCCGCTTTGTCCGCCGGCCAGAATGCTTTTGGCTTTCACTTTGTCTCCAAATTCCACAACAGCTACAAAGCTGTTGCCCCGGGTTCCATATATTCGCTTGGTGTTGCTGACGCCACGCATACCGAAGGCAGCCAGGCTCCCCCAGGTACCGGAAGCCAATCCTACGGGTAGGCTAGGTTGCATATCGTCAAATTGCAGTTGGATGTCGCCATTCAACCGCTGAAAACGATTGATCTCTCCCCAGGGGGTCTTCCACTGGCCAAAGTCAGAGGCGATCTTATTCACAGCTTCCGAAAAAACAGCCAGACGCTCTTCGGGTGGAGAGCCTGTCCCAAAATAGTTGAGTTCTTCCATACTGCTCAATCCTTCGGGCGCTGTCCCTGTCCGGTAATATAGCGTACCATAATAGTGAGCCAGGGACATAGCTACCGACCCGGCGGAGGTTTTCAGATCCCACGCCCTCAGTTCCTCGATAGGGCCGGCCAGGGCCGGGTCTTTGGCAGTTGCCTGATCATAGGCCTCAATCAGGCCGGGGACCAACTTTTCAAACCCGGGAAGATAGGGGTCATAGGCCAATTCGATCAGCTTGTCGAGTGTATACCCACTGCTTCCTTCCAGAAGCCGCACAGCATGAATGCCCCGAAAATTCTCCCGGTCAATCGACATGTAATACGGATAATCTTCTTTTTTAGGACTGTACGGCCCGGCACAGGTAAAGGGCGTAGAATTGCAATTCTGTATCCATCCGTTGGGGGGGTTGACCACAGTAATAGCCTCTTCCACCGGATGTAAGCCCTGCCAGTCGGTGGCCGGGTTGCTGCCATCCACCGGCTGGGAGTAGTCGAATTGAGTATCCCGGACGGGAATAAAATTCCCATGGTAATAGGCGATATTACCTTCTGCATCGGCGTAGACCGTGTTGTTGGAAGAATTGGTGCGCATGTTCATCATCTCCCGGAACTCGTTTTGCCCGCTGAGCTTAGTCCGGGTGTAGGACTGGCTTAATGCTTTCACCGGTTCCCACATCAGGGCGGTGGCAACCCATTTGTCTTCTATCATGTGGGTGATGGGGCCGTGGTGGGTGCGATAGATGGGGAAAGTTTTCTCTTTCATCTCCTCACCGTCTTTGTATTTCAGGGCCACCTCCTGGGTTTCTACCGGCCGCATTTCCGCTCCATCTTTGTACATCAGGCGGCCGTCCTGCTCCTCAATGATTTCCACAAATTCATCGATGACATCCGTGTAGGTGGAAGTATGCATCCAGCCGGTTTTTTCATTAAAACCCTGGTAAATAAAAAATTGCCCCCAGGTAACGGCCCCGTAGGCATTGAGGTCTTCCTCGCTCACGGCGTGCACCTCGCCCCGGAAGTAAAAGGAGGTATGCGGGTTGATCAATAACATGGCATGGCCCGATTCGGTCAATTGTCCCGAAAGGGCAATACCGTTGGATCCCTGGGGCTCTTCGTACGGATCGGGGTAGGCCAGGCCATTCCCTTCCTCATTCAGAGATAAGCCTTCCCGGTTTTCATAAAAGGCTTTGATGCGCTGGGTGGAAACCCGCTCGATATCGCCGCCGATGGAACCCTCGCTAAAATACATGGGCATCCACGGCTCGAAACGAGACAACAGCCGGGGCTTCACTTCGGGGTGGGTATACAGGTAATAATTGATGCCGTCCGCAAAGGCGATACAAAGTTGCTTCAACCATTCCGGGCTGCCCTCGTACTCATCGATCGCTTCTTCCCTGGTCATAAAAAGATGGGCGCGCAGGTCGCTGTACAGTGCTTCTTCCCCTTCAACCTCCGCCAGGCGGCCGATGGCCCAGATGTAGTTTTGCTCAACCCGCTGGAAGTCGTCTTCACATTGAGCGTACAACAAGCCGAAAACAGCATCGGCATCTGTTTTGCCATAAACATGCGGTACGCCAAAGTCATCTCGAATAATGGTGACATTGGCAGCCTGCTGCTCCCAGCGGGCCCATTCGGTGTTGGCCTTTTCCGTTTTACACGAAGAAAAGCTGATCAATAGCAAGAGGTATAGCCATCTCTTCATAAGCGAGGTTTTGTTAGCGGTCCTATCTGATTTATTTTCTTGCAACTATTCCACATGAATTGAAAATTGCATTCCCCGCCTTTGATCCTAATAGAATGAAACAACCTGCAAACTTTGTGCTAACCATTCTAAGGGGCCGGAGTTGGCGTTACGGAAGGCGCCGGCAAAGAGGCGGGAAGGATGCGTCCGATCCTACCGCACCGTAAAATTCCCCCCAATATTCGAAGCGATCCCGATCAGGATGCCCCAGTCTTTGTATTGCCCATCCTGGAAGGAAACAGCAGCCTCCACCCGAAAGATGCGAAAGATATTGTCGATGGAGTAGCCTATTTCCGTGTAGTGATCGGAAGTCGGCGTTGCCAGGTAATTAACGAACACATTCTCCTTGATGCCCAGCAGCCACACCTCCGGAATTTGGGTGAGCAGCAGCTTGCGGAACTGGTAGTGGACATGGGCGGCGGCAAATTGATCCATGGTGCTGTACTGGTAGTAGGGCAGCAGGCGGAAGCTGCCCACCGGGTCAGCGGTGACCAGAGAAATGCGGTTGCCCATGAAGTGGCGGTAGTCGGCAAAGCCGGCGTAGTTGTTGTTCAGGAACATGCCGGCCTCCACTTTGACGTCGATGATGCCGCGCACGCCGGGGCGGAATTTGTGCTGAAAACCCACCTCCAGAAAGCTGTAGTCGGTTACGCTCTCGGCAATGTCTTTCAGGCCCTGCCGGAAGGCCAGGCGCAGCTCGGGAGAGGAGTTCTCGATCGGCTCTTTCTTCTGATTTTTGATCCGGTACTTCTGCCAGGGGCGGGCCACCGCGCTAAAGCCGAGGACGAAGGCTTTTTCCGTTTCGGGCACTTCCGGCCCCAGTTCTTCATTAACTGGAATATTGGGCGCATAGGCACGATCGTCCTTGTTGAACCACACCTGAGTGGTGTTATTTTCCAAAGCATAGCGATTGGCCCATTCGGCGCTGAAATTGATGGTAACGTTTTCCCGCAGGCGGTTGCTGTGGGTGAGCTTGAGGTAATCTTTTTCGTACAGGCTGATGTAGTTGCGCTCCTCCACCAGGTTGAGATAGGTATTGAACAGGTTGCTGATCGGCTCCTGGGGGTTGTACTGGTAGATGTAACGCCCGCCCTCCAGATTGAAGTTATTCCGTTCTGTTTTGGGGCCGTAGGTGTAGCTGAGCGCTCCCTTGCCCGTCAGCTTTTCCCGGGCGAAGGCATACCGGGGAGTGGCGGTAAAGGCAAAGCGGTTGTCTTTGTTGATGGAGTAGGAAATAGGAGCGTGGATATTGAATCCCTCCACCGGGTTGAAAAAGAAGCGGTCCCACAGGGAGCCGTGGGCGATGACCTGATCCGCTCCTACTTTGTAGTTACTACCGCCAATGATGTCCAGCGGGCTGAACCCACTGTGCTTCTTACGGCGGCCTACCGATTCCAGGGAATCGGCTTCTTCCTTTTCGGCCTCCACCACCGCCAGGCTGTCCATCCGTTCATAGCCTTTCACTTCCTGTTGGGTGAGGGGCACTGGCCGTATGGCTTCCCAGTAAGTAGAGTCGCGCTTTCGCGCCAGAGAGTCTACTTCAAAGGAAGTATTCATAACCACCTCCGGTTCTTCCTGTTCTTTGCGCTCTTCTTTTTCGTATTCGCGCATCAGCTGGCGGAGTTGTTTGCGGGTGAGTTCCTCGCCGGAAGCCAGTTTTTCTTTGATCCCGGCGTTTTTGTCATTGCCCTCCCCCGCTCTGGCCTGCTCCAGTTGAGCCGCCAGCTCTTTGTTTAGTTTTTCGTCGATCAGCTGAAAATCGGCGTCGAGCTCCGGGTTAAGTTCTATCTTGTAATCGCTCACGGTAGCCAGGTAATTATACTCGAAGGCAAAGCCCAGGACCTTGCCGTCTACGTAGAATTTATGACTCACCGGCAACCAGGCTTTGTCATCAATGGGTGCATAAACCTGATCGATGTTGAAGCCAATGCCCAGTTTATAGGTTTTCAACGACAGGCTGTAAATGCTCCACCAGTCCTCTACGATGTAGATGTAGCCTTCGAACACCCCTTCTCCCCGGCTGCGGGGGATCACCTGAATCTTATTGACGCCGTAGCCACGGTCCAGAAAAAAGCCCTCGTATTTAAACTTGTAATAAGCAAACGCCTGGGGCGAAAGGGGCGAGATCGCATCGGCGATTTTAGGCTCGTAAAAACTACCGTTGATGTAACTGTTGGGCCCGGTATCGTTGTCATTGCCCCGGCTGTAGATGGAAATAACCGTTTCCTTGAATGTATTCGGCCGCTGATATTCGATGCGGCTGACCGATTCGGACGTAAAGGCCACCGTGGAGTCGATGCCTTCTTTTTCAATGGCTTTGCGCAGAAAGAAGGGAGAGTCTTTCAGCCGTCCCGACCCCTTGATGTATACGGTAGCCTCGTAGCTGTCCAGCTGCTGCCGGTGATAACTGGCTTTGGCAATCGCCTTGCGCATGACCGTATAGGCGGGGTCTTCCCGCCCTTCGAACACGTCGACTTCCTGTAGTTGTAAGGGTTGCTGCTGTAGCGCGACATTGAGCAGCTCAGTGCGCTGCCCGATGCGAACCTCCCGGGCTTCAGTCTGGTAGCCCAGAAACTGAAAAATCAGGGTGTAAGTACCGGGTTCCAGGCGGATTTCATACTGGCCTTCATCATTGGTGGTGGTTCCGCTCCCCGTCTCTTTGACGAAAATGGTCGCGAAGGCCAGCGGAGCCCCTTGGGCATCGGTTACCCTTCCGGAGACACCGCCGGCGAGGAGTTGATTGGCAAGCATGAACAGAAAAAGAGAAGAGAAAAGCGTTTTTCTAATAATCATAGACTAGATTTTGAGCCGGAAAGATGACAAGAACAAGGGCAAAAGGACAAATTTTTTTCTTAAAAGAGTATAAAAATCGGCCGGGGATACCTCTGGCTGCCACCAATCCTGCATCTATTCTTTAAATAAAAGCGGATACAACCAGATAACCATTCCCTTTTCCAAGCTGTTCATAGGATAGGTATCCGCCTTTAATTATTGATCCAAAAACCGTATTTTACATTTTTTTTAACACAGGTACTTTATCATGGCTCTATTGAGATTTTTTAAAATGCCCAAGCACCAGCAATACCAATACAAACCGCGTTTCTGGGACCCCAAGAAGGAAGAACTGGAAGAACGGATGAGACAGATTGAAGCGGTGAAAAAAGGAGATGCGGAGGCCATGAAGGCGCGCCTTGCGGCCAATTTCCGTAAAGGGTATTCCAGTGACACCAGCTTTCGCAAGCGGCAGGTGATGCGCTCCAATCTCGTTTTGCTGGGGATCATTGCGCTACTGGTTATTTTATCCTACTTGTTCATCGTAGTATATTTGCCACAGATCGCTGATCGCGTAGGTAACGGCGGCGCTCAATTTTAGTTGGCCAACCCAATTACTAAACAAAAGGCCGGTAGGGCGATTCGGTTACTACCGGCCTTATATTAAGGAATGTATTACTATGGCTGATATCATTCAGCTGCTACCCGACGCTATTGCCAACCAGATTGCGGCAGGCGAAGTCATTCAGCGTCCGGCTTCAGTAGTTAAGGAGTTAGTTGAGAATTCGATCGATGCCGGCAGCACGAGTATCAAACTAGTTGTGAAAGAGGCCGGTAAAACGCTCATCCAGGTGATCGATAATGGCTGTGGCATGACCGAAACGGACGCCCGCATGTCCTTCGAACGGCACGCCACATCCAAGATTCGGCAGGCGAGCGACCTGTTCGCCATCCGCACTATGGGCTTCCGGGGAGAAGCGCTGGCATCCATTGCCGCGATCGCCCACGTGGAAATGCGCACCCGCCGCCAATCGGACGAGCTGGGCGCCCTGCTTCAGGTGGAAGGTTCAACCGTAAAGAGCCAGGAGCCCTGCCAGTGCGCCAGCGGCACCGCCATTTCTGTGAAGAACCTCTTCTTTAACGTGCCGGCACGCCGCAACTTCCTCAAGTCCAATTCCGTGGAAATGCGGTACATTATTGATGAATTTCAGCGCATCGCCATCGCCAATCCGGATATTTTCTTCTCCCTGCACCACAACGGTTCGGAAGTGTTCCATCTGACAACCGGCAACCTGCGCCAACGCCTGATCGGCATCTTCGGAGCCCAGTCGAATAAGAAACTGGTGCCGGTAGCCGAGGAAACGGACATACTGAAGCTCTCCGGCTTCGTCGGCAAGCCCGAATTCGCCAAGAAGACCAGAGGAGAGCAGTACTTCTACGTCAACAACCGCTTCATCAAAAGCTCTTACCTCAACCACGCAGTGGCCAGCGCCTACGAGAAACTCTTACCGGCGGATACGTACCCGCTGTATGTCATTTTTATAGAAACGGACCCGGCGCATATCGACATCAACGTACATCCCACCAAACAGGAGATCAAGTTTGAGGACGAGCGGCTGGTCTACAATTACCTCAAGGTGGCCGTCCGCCATGCATTGGGGCAATACAGTATCATGCCTACGCTTGATTTTGATATAGATGCCAATTTCGGTAGCTCCCCGCAGATTAAACCAAAATCCAGGCGCGACGAAACCGTGCGTTCAGCTTCTGCGCAGCCTGCCTCCTCTCCCATTCCTGCCGCCGATAACCCCCTGCGCGCCAACAACCTCAAAAACTGGCAGGAATTGTACGAAGGGTTGGATGAATTTGATCGCGAAGATAACCCGAAAAATCCCGCCTCCACCCCGTTAACGTTGGAGAGCAACTGGCATCAGGAGCCTACACAGCCCGGAGATTCCCATTCGATCAGCACGGAGCACCACCAGCGCAAAGAGCCTTATCAGGTGCACAATACCTATATCGTCAGCCAGATCAAATCGGGCGTATTGCTCATCGATCAGCAATCGGCTCATGAACGCATCCTCTACGAGCGGTTCCTGGATGTGCTGAATCAGCAAAAGGCATCCAGCCAGCAACAACTCTTCCCCCGTACCCTGACCCTTTCTCCAAATGACGCGGCGCTGCTCAAGGATATCCTCGAACAAGTGAATCTCCTGGGATTCGACATCCAGGAGTTCGGCGTCAATACTTTTGTAATAAATGGGCTGCCTTCGGAAATGGTGGGTAAAAAAGATGAGATAGAAGTAATCGAATCGCTGCTCGAACAGTATAAGGGAGGGGTGGACATGAAACTGGACATACAGGAAAACATAGCCCGCGCCATGGCCCGCAGCGCCGCCATCAAACGGGGGCAATCGCTCAACGCTTCCGAGATGCACATGCTGATTGACAAACTGTTTGCCTGCCAGGCGCCCTACAAGAGCCCTTCCGGCCGCCATTGTTTTATCACACTGGAGTTGGAGGGCCTGGCCAAACGATTTGAAGGTTGAAGTGTTCCCTTATCATAATTTATTTACAGCCGTACTTTTATGCTTAGGATTACAGACGTCGTAAAGAACTTGCTCATCATCAATGTCCTGATGTATTTCGGCACCTTGCTGATGGGCGACCCAACAAGTGATCAATTGGGCAGGATACAGCTGGCGCTGTTCTACCCCACCTCCCCATTTTTTCAGCCGTACCAGATCGTCACGCACATGTTTATGCACGGCGATATAACCCACCTGTTCTTCAATATGTTTGGCCTTTTTATGTTTGGGCCGCCGCTGGAAGCGACACTGGGGCCCAAGCGGTTTCTGTTTTTCTATCTGTTCACTGGCTTTGGGGCCATGGCGCTTCACCTGTTCGTCAAGTTTGTTGAGCTCCATTTCCTGGGCGCCAACCCGGGTATTATCAATATACCGGTGCTGGGCGCATCGGGCGCCATCTTTGGCCTGTTGGCCGGTTTCGGGACCTTGTTCCCCAACCAGGTCATCCAATTGTTGTTCCCGCCCATCCCGATGAAGGCCAAATACTTCGTACTGATCTACGGCGGCATTGAATTGTTTATGGGATTCGGCGGCTTTGGCGCCGGAATTGCTCATTTTGCCCACGTAGGCGGCGCAATATTCGGATTCTTATTAATTTTGTACTGGCAACGGTTTGGGACAAAATTTTAGCAACGAAAAACGCAAGCTTTTGGGCCCCTTTTTAATAACCTGAATAGTGAGAAATAATGTTGCAGTCAATCTGGGATGATGTCAAGAGGGAATTTAATTATGGTAATATGGTTACCCGTATTATTATAGTTAATGTGGCGGTATTTGTGATTGTGAACATCGTTTGGATCATCGCCCGAATTAGTAATCAGTGGACGACGCCGGAATGGTACAATAGCTTCATGCAGTTCTTTATGATGTCCTCCGACTGGCTTCATAACCTGACCCACCCCTGGGTGATCATCACCAGCATGTTTCTGCACGAAGGCTTCTGGCATATTCTCTGGAACATGTTGTTTATGTACTGGTTCGGCCGCATTGTCGGCGACTTCATCGGCAACCAGCGCATCCTTCCCCTCTACCTGCTGGGCGGCATCCTGGGCGGCATTGTCTATTTTCTTTCCGTCAACCTCCTGCCCTACGGTGGCGCCGGCGCTCACTACGCCCTCGGCGCTTCCGCCGCCGTGATGGCCATCGTGGTTGCCGCCGGCGCGATCGCTCCCGATTACGTAATGCGCTTGCTCTTTCTCGGAGATGTTAAGCTGAAATACATCGTCGCTGTACTTGTCTTCATCGACCTGATTGGCATGGCCGGCGACATCAATACCGGAGGCCACTTTGCCCACCTCGGAGGGGCCGCTTTCGGCTGGTTATTTGTCTACCAACTCAGGAACGGCAGCGATTGGTCTGCCCCGGTAAACAAGTTGCTGGATACGATTAGCGACAGCTTTAAGAACTTGTTCAGCGGCCGCCGCGGCGGCCGGCCCAAGGTAGTGTACCGCAATCCCAACCGCAACGCCAACCGCAACCGCAGCCAGGCAAGTAAGCAACGCGGCGAGGCTGCTTCCGATAACAAAAATTATCAGGAACGCCTGGATGGCATTCTCGACAAGATCAAAAAATCGGGTTACGATAGCCTTTCTAAGGAAGAGAAAGAATTTCTTTTCAATGCCAGTAAAAAATAAACCCTACCGTCTGCTGCGATGGATCAATTTACTGCTCATCCTGGTTACCCTGCTCGCCTATCTGGCGCCTAATGTCAGCCCGGCTACTTTCTGGCCGCTTTCCTTCGTGGGCCTGCTCTACCCCTGGCTACTGCTCGGCAATATCCTGTGTATCATCGGCTGGCTGATGCTGAGGAGGTATTATTTTCTTTTTTCTCTGGGCTGCCTACTCCTGGGCTGGAGCCACTTTCAGTCCTATGTTGGCCTGCATTTCGCCTCCCCCGTTTTTCCGGAGGATAGCATTCGGGCGATGACTTTTAACTGTTACGGCTTTCGCCACGAAGGGGAAACCGGCGTCCGGCTGACTACTGATGAGCTACCCGGCTCTTTCCCTTTAGAGGGTATGGACATCATCTGCTTCCAGGAATTCCCCTCCCCGCGACATGGCAATTATTTCGTCGACTATATCAAATCCAACAGCCCTCTGAAGCGCGTCGTATACCAGCAAGGGGGTAGCCTGGCTATCTTTTCCCGCTTCCCGGTCAAAGCCCAGGATACCCACTATTTCCCCAATCGGGTCAACGGCTATCAATACGCCGACCTGGAAGTTGACGGCCGTATGATTCGCCTGTTTAACATCCACCTTCAGTCTAACTCAGTGGCCGGTATTGCCGACCAGGTGGCAAAAGAAGGCGCCAACCTACAGGATAAGAAAACCTGGATGCGCATCCGCGGTATGATGGGGCGCTACAAACGGGCCGCCGTTCAACGGGTAGAACAGGCGGAGGAAATTGCCCAAAAAATAAAGGAAAGCCCCTATCCGGTGCTGCTGTGCGGCGACTTCAACGAGATTCCCCAATCCTACGCCTACCACATCCTGTCCCAAGGGCTGCAAGACGCCTTCAAAACCAGCGGCAAAGGGCTGGGCATCTCCTACAACGGCACGATCCCCGCCCTGCGGATCGACTATGTGATGGCCGGGCCCGAGTTTAAGGTGCTGGGGCATCGGATCGGGCGGGCTAGGTTCTCCGATCATTTTCCGGTGTATGGGGTGGTCCGGCTGGTTGGCGAATGAAGGGCTGAGCGTTAGCACCGAACTTCTTGAGCATGTTTTCTATTTGTTCTTGGGTCAAATCCTCTTTAAAATATCTTCTGTACCAGTTGACCCCTTTTTTGGTAGAAATTAATAACTGTTCTATCGTATTCTCCTGTTTTGGAAAATAGGGCAGGTAATAGTTGTTCCTTATTATTTGATTGATCTCATTCAAATCAACCTTACTTTCTGCTACATCCGAATGGATGCCACCCTTGCAGACGGGCGCCCTTCCTATCCACACCTGCGGGACATCATTCTACCACATATCGATCATACCCCGATCGCACCAGCACTTCAAAGCTCTTCCAAACCTTCGGAGGCACTTCGTCTCTGATCTGGAAGCCCGATTCTGCGTATACTTTGATGCGCTGCAGGTCGCCCACCATAATACTGATAAAATTTTTCGGGTCATCCTGCTTTCGACAATAATCATCAAAGGAAACCGCTTCTGCAGCCACCGACCAGTTCACTTCTTTCCATTGTTTGGATGCGGTGTTAAACGCTCTGCGTTTCATGTAGGGTTTGGTAATAAGAATGCCCGAACTGGCCGGCAGGCCAAGTTCAGTGGCCAACCTTTTGGTATTCACAATATTGTCGCCGGTGTTGGTGGCTTTTTCTTCCAGGATGATCTTATTTTCCGGCACGCCATTGTCCATCATTATTTGTGAAAATTTCCGGGCTTCAGAAACGGCCCACATATCTTTGGTCAATTTTCCAAATCCCCCGGATATAACGACATAGCCTGCTAAATTTTCAAGCCAGCATTCCGATGCATACCTGGCCACCCCCAGATCGCTGCTCCCCAGTACCAGCATGAAATCCGCTTTTTCGACGGTGTAATCCGGCCCTAAAAAAGCCCATATATTTTCGGCGTGTGAAATGTGATCTTGCATTTACAAGCAGGAACTGGAAGCATTAAAGGTTAGCGTATTAGATACGTTTTTCATAAGCCAAAGATACCTCTTCCGTGCTGAAAACTTCAGGATTTTCGGCTGGACCAACCGCTCGAAATCATCATAGGACATTTTGATCAACTCGGTGTGAGACCCCGCGTTAAAAGCTATTTCTTCATCCTCGGCCACCTGCTGGGCCGTATAGGGTATCCGCTCAAAACGTAGTGGCGGCGGATAGCCAAGATATTGAAAAAAGCCGTATACTAGAGTTGTTAAAAGATGCTTGACCCGATCCGCCATATCGACCCATCGTCCATCAAGGATATAGACTCCTTTCGGGACATCGTGAAGTTGTTACTCAACATCGTGGAACAACAATCGGAGCAGATTGAGCAGCTTCGCCAGGAGAACCAGGAATTGAAAGATGAAATTAACCGGTTAAAGGGGGAACAGGGCCGGCCGAAGTTTCCCAAGTCAGAAGAGCCGGCGGCTAAAGATATTTCTTCTGAAAAACAGCGGCGCAAGAAGAACCGCAGAAAAGGAAAAAAGAAACCTAATATTGATATTGACCGGACGGAATATTGCCGGGTGGATGAATCGGTTTTACCAGCCGATGCCCAGTTCAAAGGCTATGACGATGTGATACAACAAGAGTTGTGCTTAATACGCCGAAATACCCTTTATAAAATAGAGCGTTACTATTCGCCCAGCCAGGGCAAGCTGTATCGAGGCCGGCTTCCAGAGGAATATATTGGAGAGTTTGGGGCGGGCCTTCAGAGCCTGGTGCAAATGCTGCACCATGTATGCGACGTGACTCATGGGCGCCTGGATGTTTTTCTCAAAAGCCAGGGCATATTGATGTCCGCCGGCACGATATCCAATATATTACTGAGCGGCCAGAGCTGGGCCTGCGAGGAACAACGAGAAATTTTGCGGGCAGGCATAGAAGCGAGCCCCTACACTCAGGCCGACAGCACAAAGAGCAAGGAAAAAGGCCAGGGTAAAACCACTCAAGTCATTGGCTCAGAATTTTTCACTGTATTCTACACCATGGATTCGAAAAGCCGCCTTGATGTGCTGCGCGCCCTTCTGGGTAAGCCCTCTGAAGGTTTATCCTTGTGTTTGAATGCAACTAGCCGGCAATTATTGAGCCATTTTGGAGTCGCCGAAAAGGATAGGCGGTTCTTGGAAAAGCATTTTGGCGATGGGCGCCTGTGGGATATTCCAGCCTTTAGCGCCTACCTGCAAAAGCATGCCCCCAAAATCCGGGCTAAAAAGAATATGTACCCTCGGATTTTGGAGAGCCTTGCCCTAGGGTACTATCACGAACAGGTGGATTTTCCAGTGGTAAAATCTCTGCTTAGCGATGATGCGCCGGAGTACCTAAAAATTGCCCTATGGCTACACGCTTTGTGCTGGATACACGATGCGCGCCATTACAACAAATTAACACCCAAAATAGAGCTGCACCGTTCTATCAAAGAGGAATTCCAGAATAAATACTGGCAATTTTATTATCAACTCCTGGATTTCAAAGAACTTCCAGCCCCTCAACAAGAGCTGCAAAAATTAATATTAAAACAGCAATTCGAAAGCATTTTTAAGCCTTCTACGGATTATTTTCAGCTTAATGAGTGCATTCGGCGAACCCTTGGGAATAAAGAAAAGCTACTGGCAGTCTTGGACAATCCGGCCTTGCCCCTGCACAATAATGGAATGGAACTGGGGGCAAGGCGAGTCGTCCGTAAACGGGATATCTCTTTGCACTCCTGGTCCAAAACAGGCACCAAAGTCAGAGATGCTTTTATGTCTATCGTAGAGACGGCTGCCAAACTCGGGGTCAACGCCATGGACTACATCGCCGATAGGATTACGCAAAAGTACCTGATGCCTCATTTGGCTACTCTGGTCCGGCAGGCTTATGCCTGAATGCCACTACGTTTTGAGGGGATACCGTATAGGCCTCCGAATGGCTGATGGACAGGTACTTGACCTTCTGGCTGTCCAAAAACGTTTTTAATTTTTGTAGTGGCATCCGGGAGAAGGGAGCAGACAACTCGCATGCCTACGCCTGAAGCTTCGGCAGCCGGTGAAAGTTGTCTGCTCCCATGTTGGGCAAAGCGGGAATTGCTGGAAATCCATGCCAGAGGACCTTTAACCGCCCGCATTATTGTCAATCCTCCGGCGGCGGAGAGATCATGATGTGCGCCCGGTGAGTGCCGGGGTCCATGATCCAGGGGCCGCCCTTAACAGTAGGCTGAAGAGGTAGCCCGGTAGACTCCGCTGTAGCCCAGGGAATGTAAACTACATAGCGATAATAAGCGCCCGTCACCTGGCCCGATTCCGGGTCGTATTTGCCGCCGGGGCCCTCCAAAAGGTGAAGGGTGGCAGGCTGTTCCGGCATTTTCAGTTTTCCGGGGGCTTCAAATCCGAACTGACGGGCTGCGTATTCTCTCCTTCCGGCCGGGCCTTGTTCGTGAATATCCAACACGCCGGGCTGGCGCTGGCGATTCAGGGGCCCTGGCAGGAGGTGCTGTGAATTATGAGCAGGCGTCCTGAACTACCCAGGGCTCTCCCGGCAACCACCGCTCAAAAAACGCATACATCGCATACAATTCCAGCGCAAAAGGCAGGTACCCCAGATACCCCAGTAATGGCATCTCAAAGATGTGCCAGAAATCGACATACGGCACCCGGTAGAGCCATTTGGGAGAGGAATAGTAATTCCACAGCTCCCAGAAGAACCCACAGGTGAGGCCGCCCAGCCAGAGGGCGAAGACCAGGCGCCAGTCGCCGTCAGCCGTTCTTCTAATAAGCGAAGGCCTACCCAGCCAGAAATTGACGGGGTCCATGATGAAGAACAAGGACATCCAGATGAAGGCCATGCCGTACTGCGGCCAGATCAGGGTGGCCGCCAGCATGGCCCAGCCCAGGAGGAAAAACAGCCATACCGTTGCCGGGCGTTTTCCCACCTTCCAGCCCCGCTTAATTTTTCTGAGCCAGGAGAAGGCCCAGAAGAGTTGGGTGGTAACCAGCACCGCCGGCAGGACGATGGAAAAATTCAGGGTGCAGTACAGGTAGTACTCCAGGTCGCTGAAAGAACCGATGGGGGTGTAAAGCCAATACTGAGTCCTGACGTTGATGGCCTCAAAAACCCACCATAAAGGGGCCGAGAGCAGGAAGAGCCAGGCGAAGCTCCCAGGGTTTTGGCTAAGCCAGGAACGACCCTGCCGGTAATGTACAAAAGCATCAACCGTCAGGATGTAGCCCAGCCAGAGGGGAAAAAATGCCCAGTGGGAACGGAGGCCTGTCAGGCCCCAGTTGAGGTACCAGAAGAGGGCTACCAGGATGATCCCTGCCCAGCCGTGGGCGGGCCACTTGCCCGGCTGCCAGCCGGTTATATTGGTTGCGTTCACTTCCATCATTGTCGAGTTGTCTAAAAAAAAGAAAAATATTTGTTTTTTCTAGAGTGCAATAGTAAATTTACGAGCTAAGCGCATTAGCCGGTTCCCGGCAGAATCCAATATAAAGCTCCTTCTGAATGAGGCCGTTATTCATAGTGCTCTTTGTTTTTATAAATTTTGCAATGGGTTGGTGCCAGCAAGGGGCCGTATTTATGGACTCCGTACAGCAGGAAGTCATTATTCCCTGGTTCAATTCCGATTCAATTGCTTTTCGCGCTCCAAATGATACGATATTTTATTTGAAAACAGCCACTGAAGTAGATAGCTTTTCTCTGGAGGAAAAAGGAACCTATATTTCTACGCAGGTGCCCACTGCGGATGGAATGGCTCGGAAGTTTCTTTTTCGCATAAGTGATGGACAGGAATATGATTTGTTTAGGCTGGAAAAAGAACAGTATTTCATTACGAAGGGCGAGAAGGCCTTCGGATTGAGTGCGCGGCCTTCCGAATTACAGCAAACTATGGAACAGCTATCGGATTCCTGTGATCACGCCAGGGATTGGGCAAGGGTGGTAAAATTAAAGGAGGACCAGCTCTCCTTTTTCACTACTCACGTGGCCGATTGCCCCAATCTGTTGTTCCCCCGTTCTCGGTTCGGCATTAACCTGGGGAGGGCTTACTGGCAAATGGCGCCCTTATTCCGGAATCAGGTTCCTGATGCGGAACAAACTCTGGACGTACGCTATGGAGTCAATTACGCCATTGGCTTTTTTGGAGAGTTTCCCATTGGGGAGACGCGCAAAGAACAATCTTACGCCAACATCGAACTCATTTATTGCCGGCAGAAATTTGATGTTTCCCAAAATACGGCAACAGAAGGTTATTCTGCATCGGTAGATTTTTCCAGCTTGGAATTGCCCGTACAGGCGCGGCGGTTCTTTACAGTAGGGAAAATCCACCCGTTCATCAATGTCGGCGTCAACAATGTGCTCTATCTTTCTCAGAATACAGTTATGGGGTGGGCATCGAATGATGGGTCCTCCTGGAATTGGCAGTATTCCGAAGAAGAAATCTTCACACAGGTACAGTTCGGCTACACCTTCGGTGGCGGTGTTACTATACCGCTGACTTATCGGAGAATGCTTTACCTTCAGGGCCGTTTTGCCAAGGCTTACGGCCTTTCCGGCAAAAGAGGGTTTTCTTATCAACATTTCACCATCAATGCAGGCATCAACTTGTAGTGTAACAAAACATTACACTTTTTTTCCAAATAGTCTTTTCATTTTCATTTTTTTTCTCATCATTTCAGGATGTAAAAAACAAATGCTGTTCAATGAAGGACTCCCAGTTGTCCGCGCCAATGGCTCCTCGGCAGTAACTCCAGCAGGAGCAATCCTGGAAGGGGAGGTATACTTCAGCCCCGATAGCAAAGTAAAGGATTTCGGCATTGCCTGGAGCGGTTCTCCCAACTTCAGCGCCGATGCCCTTTACCGCACCAAGCTTTCCCTGGGCAATGATATGAGTCAAGAGAGTTATGCCATCTTAGTAGAACGGGACCTGCTGCCCGGCCGAACGTACCACTACCGGTACTACGTTGAAACGGAAGATGCTTTGATCCAGAGCAATACCGCCTCTTTCCAGAGCCAGGGAAGCACCTGGAACCCATGGGAACAGGCCAGCTTTAGATTGCCTTACATCCCTGACCTTTCCAATTTACAGTCTGTCTTTCTGGATAGTAAGGCATATCTGATCGGAAAGGACGATAATATCATAGTTTTTGGCTCGCTGTCCCAAAACTGGGAAATTATTAAAATCACACAATTGGGCCTCTATCCGGAACCACTATTTGTTTTTGAGGGTAAAGCCTTTTTCTCTGCGTCTTACGGTACTGTAAGCGGCCGAATAAAGGTAGTGAATATCCGCAGCGGAGAGATTGTAGAGAATCTTCCCATGCCTGCCCCCCTGAATTATTATCTCGAAACCTACTTCTGGTTTTGCGATGAGCAGTACTGCTATACCTATCTTAGATCACAACCAAGTTTAACTTTAGCCTTCTGGAAGTTTGACCCCGTCACCATGCAGGGCCGGGCTTTGGAGGGTGCTCCGGAATTCCACCTTTACAACAATAAAGTCCAGTACTGGAATGACAGGCTGTTCGTCTGGAGCGGACAGGAACTATGGGAATACCTGCCCGCCGATGACTGGGAAGGCTCAGGAGAATGGGCGCTGCGGGCTGCTTATCCGGGAGCACCTACTACTTTTGGCCCAACAGCGGTTTTCATTAGCGGGAATAAACTGCTTGCCGGATGGCCAAAGGAAGCGCCCCTCGAAGAACGCAATGAGCTGTGGGAGTATGACATGAACAGGCAGAAATGGGGGCTTTCCCACCTGGCGCCGGGCCTTGAAGGCACTTTTCCCGAATATCAGGTTCGTACACCAGAAGGATACTATTTTGCTTTGCGGTCACCTTCCGGCCCTCAAGCCGCCAAAACATGGCAGTTTGCTCACGACAAATTCTATCAACTGGAGGAATGATCAGGGCTGATACTTAAACAAAATCTTCTCACCTCCCACATCGATGACCTTCATTTTTCCGATAGGCAGCACGATCTCCCGTTGCCGGCTTGAAAAATAGAGGTTGTAGGCAAGCGAATTGTTACCCCTTGTCCACTTCACGGCAATGGATTAGGTATCGTCATTAACCATGCCGGCAAAGACGACCTCGGCCTTGGCCTTTAAAAGGCCCGGGCGGACGGTGGCGGATTCGCCTAAACGGAGGGTGTGTTCGGTAGTTTCAGGCATAAGTTGTACTCGTTTGTTTGACCTGTAATATCGCTTAAGTTGCTGGAAAAATGCAATGACGAAGCCCATCATTAATTTCTTCCTTCATTTTTCAGTACGTCAAAATCCGCCGGGTTCAAGAGTTTGTTCAAATTTCGATGATGAGCCGAGAGCGAGAAAATTTTGTTTCAGACAAGGCAAATTTTGCAGCCGGATGCGGGCAATCCGGCGAAAAATTTAACGCAGTATGAAACAAAATTTGCCGTTCGCAGGCCATTGATTGAATTTTGAACAAACTCTAAAAGCCAATTTTCCCTATCTTGCCACAAACCGGATAAGTATGAAGCAACCACCCCCCACCATCTCTACCTTTCTTCTCACACTGGCCTTATTGGCATACCATTCCCCCGCCTTTGCCCAGACGCCTTACGCCCCGGAAAAGCTTACTGCCGAAGACTACGCCCGTGGGGAAAACGCGTTGTACAGGAGCACTTCTCCCCTTGTATTCCGACACAACGTATACCCCAACTGGATCGACGGACACCGCTTCTGGTACCGCAATAGCATCCCGGAAGGATACGAATACATCCTGGTAGATGCCTCAAAAAAGGCCAAAGGCCGGGCTTTCAACCATAAAAAGCTGGCGGCGGGCTTAAGTAAAGCTACCGGTACCGAATACAGCCCGTTTCAACTTCCCTTTTCCTATTTCGAATTTATGAAAGATGAGCATGCCATTGTTTTCAATGCCAAAGGCCAGCGCTTCGCCTGCAGCCTGGAAACGTACGCCTGCACCTCGAAAGAAGCTCCGGAGCGGCATGGCCGTAATTTTTTTCCCTCTCCGGACAAATCCAAAGCCGCCTTCATCCGCAACTTCAACCTCTGGGTAAAAGACCTGGCTACCGGCGAAGAAACCCAACTTACCACCGACGGAGAGGAGGACTTCGGCTACGCCACCAACAACGCCGGCTGGATCAAAAGCGAGCGCCCCGTCCTGCTCTGGTCCCCGGATTCTAAAAAGATCGCCACCTTTCAGCACGACGGACGGGGCGTGGGCGAGATGTACCTGGCCACCACCAACGTCGGCCACCCCAAGCTGGAGGCCTGGAAGTATCCTTTGCCGGGCGACAGCCTCATCTTTCGCATTCACCGCGTAGTCATCCACCTGGACGGGCCGAAAGTGGTGCGCCTGCAGATGCCGCCCGACCCGCACCGCTCGTCGGTTACCGACCACGTAGCCGAATGGGACGGAACATTTCTGGATGTGGAGTGGAGCGCCGACGCCTCCCAACTGGCTTTCCTGTCCAACTCCCGTGACCACAAGGAAGCGGTGCTGCGCGTAGCCGGCCCCGAAACGGGCGAAGTACGGAAAGTGCTGGAGGAACGGGAAGAAACCTTCTTCGAATCCGGTTACCGGATGAGCAACTGGTATGTGCTGAAGGCCTCCGATGAGGTGATCTGGTTCTCGCAGCGCAGCGATTGGGGCCACCTTTACCTTTACAACCTGGAAACGGGCAAATTAAAGCACCCCATAACACAAGGCGAGTGGAACGTTTTGCAGGTACTGAAAGTCGATGAAAAAGAACGCACGGTTTACTTTACCGGTGTGGGAAAGGAAGGCGGCGACCCCTACTTTCAGTATCTGTACCGCGTCAACCTGGACGGCTCCGGGTTGAAACTGCTCAGCCCGGACAGCGCCAACCACGAGACATTGCTTTCGCCTTCCGGAGAATATTTTGTAGACAGTTATTCGACGCCCGCCACGCCCCCGGTCACGGTGCTGAGGAACAACCAGGGCGAACAACTGCTCGCTCTGGAAGCAGCCGACATTTCCCGGCTACTGGAATCCGGGTGGGCGCCCCCCATGCCTGTTACCGTGAAGGCCAGGGATGAGGCTACCGACCTCTACGGGCTTCTGTTTAAACCGGCCAACTTTGACCCGGAAAAGAAATACCCTATCATCAACTACATCTACCCCGGCCCTCAATCCGGCAGCGTGGGCAGCCGCAGTTTCTCGGCTTCCCGCCGCGACAACCAGGCACTGGCCAACCTGGGCTTCATCGTGGTGTCCATCGATGCCATGGGCACGCCCATGCGTTCCAAGTCCTTCCACGCCGCTTATTACGGCAATATGGGCGACAACGGCCTGCCCGACCAGGTGGCCGGCATGCAACAACTGGCCGAACGCTACCCCTGGATCGACCTGGAGCGCGCCGGCATCTATGGCCATTCCGGCGGCGGCTTCGCCTCCACCGACGCCATCCTTCGTTACCCGGATTTCTTCAAGGTGGCGGTGAGCGGCGCCGGCAATCACGACAACCGCAACTACGAGGACGACTGGGGCGAAAAGTGGCAGGGCCTGCTGGAAACGCATCCGGATGGAACGACCAATTATGATAACCAGGCGAACCAACTGCTGGTAGAGAACCTCAAGGGTAAATTGCTGCTCACCCACGGCACTATGGATGCGAATGTGCCCGTGTACAACACCCTGCTCGTGGTGGATAAGCTGATTGAGGCCAATAAGGATTTCGACCTGGTGCTGTTCCCCAACCGGGGACATGGATTTGCCATGGAGCCTTATATGATGCGCAAGCGGTGGGATTATTTTGTGAAAAACCTCCTGGGGGCGGAGCCGCCGAAGGAGTACGAATTCAACCAGGAGCCGGCCCGGCCGTAGATGATTTGACAACCTACTTAGAGCGTGTTGGGGATTTACCCTTTGGCCTGCAAATGTGCATCTTTTGAACCTCATTTCGCCATTTTTTCGCCACGTAGCGATGCTATGCGGCTCAAAAATGGCTTCCTGAGAACCAAAATCTGCTCATTTTCGACATCAAAAGTAAATCCCCAACACGCTCTTAAAGGAATCATAAATTAGCACTACCTTTCCTGAAAATAAAAATCATGAACAACACCGAGCTCGTTCGAACTTTGATGACTGCTCTCGATGCCGGCGACATGGCAAAAGCCAGAGGGCTGCTGGCCGATGATTTCCAAATTTCCGGCCCCTTTCCCGAGCCTTTGAGCAGAGAGCAATGGCTGGGAATGCATGCCACCATGAAGGCCGCCTTCCCGGATTGGTCGTTTAACCTCAACAAAGTAGAAGACCGCGGTAATTCTGCTGTGGCTTACTATCATATAACCGGTACGCACAAAGGCGCGCTTGACCTGTCTGCCATGGGCATGCCGGTGATTCCCGCTACCTCAAAAAACATCAAATTGCCAGCAGAGCATGCTGAAATGGATATTCAGGATGGGAAAGTAGTTTCCATGGTGGTACATGGGGACGAAGGCGGAGGCTTACCAGGCTTGTTAAAGCAGATCGGGGTGGATTTGCCGGGCTGACCCTTTAAGGTAGCCGTAAATAAGCCGATTCAAACGCTGGCGGACCAGGGGGCCCCATTCTCCCGAACCATTTCTTCCAACGCATGCTTGGGATAAACGTACTCCTTGAGGAACCTAAGAAGGGACTGCGCCAGCCCTCGCAGGGCTTTTTCCGTGCCGGGGTCCGTACAGTTTCCTTCTTTATCAAAAGCGCTCCGGACACCAGCGATCGAGATGGCATTGGGTAGCACAATAGCGCCGGTATGGGCGCATACCCCCCGCAATTGTTCTAACGACTTGATCGCCCCGATGCGGCCGCCGGCAACCCCAAGCAGCGCCACGGGTTTGTTGGAAAAGGCGGAAGGGAAGCCCAGGTTTTCAATGATCAACTTGGTCATAGCGCAGAAACTGCCGTGGTACTCCGGGGTGGCGAGCACTACCCCATCCGCACTTTTTATTGAATCGCGCAATTGAACGGCGTCCTCCGTTTCGGGATAGCCCGGAAATGAAAGATTGAGTTCACGGGCATCGATAACAACGACTTCTATATCGTTTCTGCGCAATTCGTCAGTAACGACTGCCAGGGCCAGGGAAGTGAAATTGTCCGGGCGGCTCGTTCCGGAAATGCTTACGATTTTTTTCATATTTTAATGAAAGGTTGGTAAAAAAGTTAAGGCATCCTTCTTCAATCAATCTTTTAACAGCTGAAAATCTATACGCCGGTTTTTTGCCCGGCCTTCATCCGTTTGATTGGAAGCGATAGGTTTGTCTGGGCCATTGCCAACAACGATAATCCGGTTGGCAGGTATATTATGTTTTGAAATAAGATAATCGGCGACGGCTTGAGCTCTTCTTCGAGAAAGTTCGATGTTAGCATTTCGACTGCCTACGTTATCCGTATTGGCTTCTATCCGAATCCTGGCTCCCGAAAAAGCTTTGGCTATATCAACCAATTCTCTGTCAATAATAGTCTGGCCATTCTCATCCAGCTTGAAGTCTCCTGTTCGAAAATGAATACTAGCCCTTTTTGTAGCCAGGGCTTCTATTCCCTTAAGTTCTTCGCTCGACAATTTTGAAAACACGATAGGCTGCTCCGCTGCGTTTTCCTGTCCAGTGAGGGTTGCAGCCTGGACGAATCCCGGATAAACGATTGAATTCCAATAGGGAAGGCCATCAACCGGTTCGCCAAATTGTTCCCAATTCTGCATCATTCCCTGATAGAGTGTTTTCCCCGTAACACCCTGATATTCCGAATTCAGGCCAAAGAAATTCCGGTTATCTCCGTAAGTGGCCAAGCGCATAAGCCCTAAAGCCTTGGAAATGGTTTCCTCCCGGAGCCCCATCCCTTTTGAAAGAATCCCCACCGCTTTTTGCCGGGCCGGGGCCGCCCCGTTGATCTCAGCATTCCCCCTCATCCAACCTTCAAAAAGTTGCTGGAGCTTATCCTGGTTTTGTTCAACGAATTCCCGATTAGCAAAAATGATATTTGCGATGCAGAAAGAAGCCAGCCGGGTATCCAGTAATATGGTTGACCCGGGAACCCCTTTTAAACAAGATTCATGATAAGGAGCCCTTACAACTGCCGCATCGGCCATTAGGTTTTCGAAAAGTGCGGCGACATCTGAATAATTCGCCCGAGTTATTATTTCGACATCTTTTTTTGACATGCCTCCTGCTTCCAATGCAGATAAAAATAAGGACTGAGAAGGCGTCCTGGGGGCTAAGGCAACCTTTTTCCCAATCAGGCTTTCCATATTTGTGATTCCCCGCCGGGCTACGATCAAATCCCCTCCTCTCGACCAGTCTGTCTGCCAGAGAATAACCGGGTTAAATTCTTTCAAAAAAGGAAGTATGCCTGGAAAGGCATCCAGAGAAAATCCATGAAGCCCGATTGCTTCATTTTCCAATGCTTGTCGAAGACTAATTAAATCCTCACTCAATGTAAATTTCACTTTAAAGCCATATTCCTGATAAAACCTGGATTGTGTGGATGCTTCAAAGCCTTCATTAAAATATATCCCTCCGGCAAAACCTGCCCAGGAAGGGATGGCAATTTCTATGACATCACTATCGGGGATAGCCGGAGAACTAATGGATGTTGATGGATTGCTATCTCTCGTACTACTCAACTGAAAAACACCCCAGATAAAAAAGGGTATAAGCAAGATAGGGATCAACCATTTCACTTTCCCCTTAATGCCGGACTGCCTAAGCCAGCCCTCGTGGCCGGCCAAGGAAGGAATTGGTTCCTGCCTGGAAGGTTCTTTCCGTATTTTTTCGGATGCCTCCGAAATGCTGGCGCCTAATGGCTCATGGGGTTCAGGTTCAACCGCCATCCTGTCCTGGCTAAGTTTTTTCTCTTTACTGATCAGGTCCTCTATCCTATCCTCCGCTTCTTTATGGAATTTTCCTCGCGGATAATCCAGCAGATATTTCCGGTACTGAGAAAGGGTGTTTTTTTTCAGCGCAGAATTCCAATCCGTCCATTCATCTGCGGTTAACCTGAAAATGTATTGCCCGCCTTTATGGCCAACACCATAAAGAGGATTACCCTCCGGAAGCTGCTCGTAATTAGCCCTGGTTTGTTCCACCACCCGGTCTGCTACTTTCGCCACATTAAGCGTCTCATTCTCATTCTCTCTAAGCACCTCAAGAATGCACTCGGTGAAAGGGCTGTTCTTTCCTGGTTCGCCATCATAGACTTCTTCATCATGTCGTCCAGAACAAATTGCCCAACGTGAAGGTATCCTTTCCAACTCCTCCATTGCACCAGCCGCTCGGCTGGCTCCTCTGACAAAAAGGGTGCCGGAAAAACAGGAATCCGAGATCAGCAGTATATGGCGAGCCTTGATCACCTTGATGTAGTCGCGAATGGTAGAATTCCTTATATATCGAGCCGTTTTATCTTTTTTTGCATCATAGGGTATCCAATATCCTAAGCCTGTATTTTTATTGAGATGCCCATGGCCCGAATAATAAATCAGAAGCTTATCTTTTTCTTCTACCTGCTCAACCAGGCGGTCCAGATGATCAATGATGTTTTCTTCATTGGCCTCTTCGTTTAATAAAGTGATTGCATTTTCAGGTTGTAGGCCATACTTTTCATTCAGGAGGGCCCTGATGTCCTGAACATCCTTTGCAGCATTATTAAGGTTGGAAAACTCTTTATATTTATTTATCCCTATGCCTAAAAACCAGGACTTCCCAGAAGGGGAATGACTACCATGGTAATCTTCATCAAACTGGGCCGCCCGCAATTTCCCATCTCTTCCTTCCGGCATAGGAGCTTTTTTGCTAAAATAGCCAAAATCCAATTACAATGGAAGGAATGGACACGCAAATCTACCCCGTCCCAGCTACAAATGGCCCTTTGAAAAATCATCGCCCCAAAGGAAGAATAATGAATTTTTTAAATGATAGTTTTGATCCTATTTAGTAAAACCAGTTCTTGCAGAACAATGGCATCAACAGAACCAACCCAACAACTCCAACGCACACTCGGGCCCCTCATGCTATGGGGGCTGGGCGTCGGGTACGTCATCTCCGGCATGTACTTCGGCTGGAATCTGGGCCTGGAAAAAGGAGGCACGCTGGGGCTGGCAGTCGCCACCGCCTTTATCATCGTAATGTACCTCACTTTTACGTTCAGTTATACCGAGCTGGCCTGCGCCATCCCCAAAGCGGGGGGAGCCTTTGACTACGCCGTGCGGGCACTGGGCAAAGACTGGGGCTTCCTGGGAGGCATGGCGCAGAATATCGAATTTATTTTTGCCCCGCCGGCCATCGCTTTTGCGATTGGAGCTTACCTGAACATCTTCATGCCCTCCATTCCCATTCTGGCCATCGCCATATTCGCCTACGTCATCTTTACAGGCCTGAATATTTACGGCGTACAGGCGGCGGCTTCTTTCGAGCTTGGCGTCACGGTAATTGCCGTCATTGGCCTGCTCGTTTTTGCCGGCTCCACCTTGCCCGATTTTGAGTGGAAAAACCTGGAGCACAATGCTCTGCCTAATGGCTGGACAGGCGCCTTTGCCGCCCTGCCTTTCGCCATCTGGTTTTTCCTCGCCATCGAGGGCGTGGCCAACGTAGCGGAAGAGACTATCAATCCGCAGCGAAATATATTGATCGGATTTGGCTCCGCCATCCTCACCCTGGTCGTACTCTGCTTGCTCACTTTTACCGCCTCCATCGGGGTAGGCGGCTGGGAAACCATTGTTTTTCCGGAGCCGGGAGCTACTCCCTCCGACTCCCCCCTGCCTCTGGCTATGGCCCATACCATGGGCCCCAGGCATTTCCTGTACGATGCAGTGGCCGTCATCGGCCTATTCGGGCTGGTGGCTTCTTTTCATGGCATCATCCTCGCCGCCGGACGGGCTACTTTTGAGTTTGGAAGAGTAGGCTACGCCCCGGCCCTGCTCGGTAAAGTTCATCCCCGCTTCAAAACCCCGGCGAATGCCCTGCTCGTCAATATGGGAGTAGGAATCATCGCCCTTATGACCGGTAAGACCAAAGATATTATCACCATTGCCTGCTTGGGGGCGCTTAGCCTTTACATCATTTCCATGGTGGCGCTACTGGTGCTTCGGAAAAAAGAACCCGAGCTGGAAAGGCCCTTTAAAGTACCATTGTACCCCTGGTTCCCGATCATAGCCCTGGTAATCGCCTGCATTGCATTTTTAGCGATCACAATCTACAATCTTGCAATTGCTTTTGTGTATTTTTCGCTCCTGCTGATCGCCTACATCTGGTTCCGGCTGTTCTACGGTGAAAAGCAGAGAACGGAATAGGTTTTCCAAATAGCACAGATTTGGAAAATCTATTTGAATATGTGCCTATTCCCCAAATATCATAAAAAACAGAATGCTCATGGAACCCAAAGGCATGCTGGGCCTCCAGCACCTTAAAGATATGGTCGCCAATGAAGAGATCGAAACGGTTATCGTCGCCTTCACCGACCACTACGGCCGGTTGGTAGGCAAACGATTCGATGCGGAGTTTTTCGTAGAAAATGCCGCCCACGAAGGCACGCATGGCTGCGATTACCTGCTCACTACCGATATGGAAATGGAACCCGTGCCCGGTTACAAATTCGCTAACTGGGAGCTCGGCTACGGCGACTTCCACCTCGTTCCTGACCTTTCCACGCTCCGCCTGGCCAGCTGGCTGGAAGCCAGCGCCCTGGTGCTCTGCGACGTTATCGATGACAAAAGCCACCAACGGGTGGAAGAGGCCCCGCGCTCCATCCTGTACCGCCAACTGGTACAGGCCGGGGAGATGGGCTACGAGTGCTTTGCCGCTTCCGAACTGGAGTACTACCTTTTTGAAGACACTTACCGGCAGGCCTTCGAGCAACACTTTCAGGGATTGAAACCCACCGGCTGGTATCTCGAGGATTACCATATTTTACAGGGCACCCGCACTGAACCGTTCACCGCGTCGGCCCGCTGGCACCTCAAAAATTCAGGCGTACCGGTCGAGAATTCCAAAGGCGAATGGGGACTGGGGCAGCACGAACTCAACATCCGCTACGCCGAAGCCCTGGATATGGCCGACCGGCACGTCGTTTTCAAGCAATGCCTCAAGGAAATTGCCGACGATATGGACATGTCGGTCACCTTTATGGCCAAATTCGATGCCGAGCGGGCGGGGTCCAGTTGCCATATTCACATGAGCCTGTGGCACGATGAATTCAATACCTTTGCCGGCAATAAACAATTCGGCCCGGTGGAAGGATCGGATATTTTCCGGTGGTTCCTGGGTGGATGGATGGCCCATGTACCCGATGTCATGCCCTTTTACGCCCCCACCGTCAACTCCTACAAACGCTACGTCGACGCATCCTGGGCGCCTACGCGCCTGGCCTGGAGCTATGACAACCGAACGGCGGGGTTCCGGGTGGTGGGCAAAGGGCAAAGCCTGCGCATCGAGTGCCGTATTCCAGGCGCCGACTGCAATCCTTATCTGGCCTTCGCCGCATCTCTGGCCTCCGGCCTGGATGGCATCCGGAACCAGATCGAACCTCCGGAATGTTTTACAGGGGATATTTACGAGGCCAAACATTTACCCCGCGTACCCTTTACCCTGGAGGAAGCCACGGACCAATTCGAGAACAATAGTTTTGCCAAACAGGCATTCGGAGAAAAAGTGGTGCAGCACTACAGCCACTTTTTCAGAAAAGAAACAGAAGCCTACCACCGGGCGGTCACGGATTGGGAAAGGAAAAGGTATTTTGAAAGGATTTAGATATCAAACTTGCATATGCGCTTAGAAAACAAAGTAGCCCTCATCACGGGAGGCAGCAGCGGCATCGGCCTGGAAACGGCCCTGCTATTTGCCAAAGAAGGAGCTAAAGTCGTCGTCGTCGATATCAATGATGCCGGCGGACAGCAAGCTGTCGCCCGGATCAAAGCAGAAGGCGGACAGGCCGCCTACTACCACGCCGACGTATCGAAAGCCGCCGATTGTAAACAGATGGTGGCTTTCGCCGAAAAAACTTTCGGCAAGCTGAATGTCCTCTTCAACAATGCCGGCATCATGCACAATGATGACGGCGATGCAGTTTCAACCGAAGAGGCCATCTGGGACCTGACGATGAATATCAACGTCAAAGGGGTATTCTTTGGCTGTAAATACGGCATACCGGCCATACAAAGGGCGGGAGGCGGCTCCATTATCAATACGGCTTCCTTTGTAGCTCACCTGGGCGCCGCCACACCACAAATCGCCTATACGGCTAGTAAAGGGGCTGTATTGTCCATGACCCGGGAGCTGGCCATCATCCACGCCCGGGAAAACATCCGGGTGAATGCGCTTTGCCCCGGCCCTCTGCGCACCGACCTGTTGATGAAATTCCTGAACACCGAAGAAAAAAAACAACGCCGGCTGGTACACATTCCCATGGGCCGGTTTGGGGAAGCTAAGGAAATGGCGTCAGCAACCTTATTCCTGGCCTCGGATGAGTCTTCTTATATGACCGGCACGGAGTTTTTGGTGGATGGAGGTATTACCGCCGCCTACGTAACGCCCGAATAATAGAAGAAAATGGACACGAAGTTTCAAGTCATCAGCCCGGTAGATGGTTCTGTATACGCAGAGCGCCAGCTAGCTTCTGATACGGAAGTCGAAAAAGTGCTGGCCGCAGCCGCACGTGCGCAAAAAAGCTGGAAGTCAACCTCCATAGCGGCAAGAGCCGCCATCTGCCGAAAGGCCGTCCAATACTTCCTGGAACAGGCAGATGAAATAGCCGAAGAGCTGAGCTGGCAGATGGGCCGCCCCATCCGCTATACGCCCTTTGAGATCAACAAAGGTTTTCAGGAGCGGGCCCATTATATGATCGATATCGCCGAAGGCGCCCTGGCGGATGTAAAGCCGGAAGCACAGGCGGGCTTTCGGAGGTTTATCCGCCGTGAACCATTGGGCGTGATTCTGGTGCTGGCGCCCTGGAACTATCCTTATCTTACCTCTGTCAACGTCGTCATCCCGGCTATTATGGCGGGTAATGCCGTCATTCTGAAACATGCTCAGCAGACACCCCTCTGCGCCGAACGCTATGCCGCGGCCTTTGAGTATGCAGGCCTGCCCGAAGGAGTTTTTCAATACCTGCACCTTTCGCATTCACAAGTAGCCACCGTGGTTGCCGACTCCCGGATCGCACATGTGGCCTTTACCGGATCGGTGGAAGGCGGCAAAGCCATTCAGCAGGCCGTCAGCCGGCGCTTCCTGGCCGCCGGGCTGGAATTGGGGGGGAAGGACCCTGCCTACGTACGGGCCGATGCCGATCTGGACTACAGCATCGAAAACCTGGTGGATGGCTCCTTTTTCAACTCCGGCCAGTCTTGCTGCGGCATAGAGCGAATTTATGTGCACGAGCAACTTTTTGACCATTTTGTGGAAGGTTTTGCAGCGTTGGCCAAGCAGTATGTATTAGGCGGCCCCTTGCAGCCGGAAACAACCCTGGGGCCGATGGTGCGCGCTTCCGCCGCCCGGTTTGCTCAGGAACAAATAAACGAAGCCATCCGGAAAGGAGCTACCGCCCTGATCGAGCCCCAACTATTCCCGGCCCACCGGGAGGGCACCCCCTACATGGCGCCCCAGGCGCTGATCGGGGTGGATCATTCCATGCAGATTATGATGGAGGAGAGCTTCGCCCCGGTTGTCGGCATCATGCCGGTAAAGGACGACGCCGAAGCCATTCGCCTGATGAACGATAGCCGGTATGGCCTTACTGCTTCCGTGTGGTCCGCCAACGTAGACGAAGCCATCCGCATTGGAGAGCAGGTCGAAACGGGCACCTGCTACCTCAACCGCTGTGACTACCTCGACCCAGCTCTTGCCTGGACTGGGGTGAAGGACTCCGGGCGGGGGTGTACCCTGTCGTCACTTGGTTATGAGTCGCTGACGCGCCCAAAATCTTATCACCTTAAGATCATTGGATAACTACTATGAAAGTCGGTTTACTGGAATGCGATCACGTAGCAGAAAAATTTCGCCACATCGGAGGGGATTACCGGGACATGTTTCCCGCCCTCTTACCCAATCAGAAGTTCGAGCTATACGATGTATGCAACGGCTATTTCCCGGAATCGGCGCAGGAATGCGACGCCTATGTATGCACGGGTTCTAAATATTCCGTTTATGACGACATTGACTGGATACACCGGTTAAAAGCTCTTGTTCAGGAGATCCATCGGGCGAAAAAAACGTTCGTTGGGGTTTGCTTTGGGCACCAGATGATGGGCGAGGCATTGGGAGGTAAGGTCCAGAAAGCAGAAGTAGGGTGGTGCGTTGGCGTCCACTCGTTCACCCTGCTTCAGCGGGAAGCATGGATGACGCCAACGGAAAACGAATTCAAGCTGCTGATGTTGTGCCAGGATCAGGTTCAGGAGCTGCCACCCGATAGCCGGGTGTTGGCTCAGTCGCCGGATTGCCCGGTGGGCATGTTTACCGTTGGGCAGGCCATGCTGGGCATTCAGGCTCACCCGGAATTTCCAAAGGCCTACGTCAGCGCCATCATTCAGGACCGGGAACAACGGATCGGGGAAGCCAAAACCCGCTCGGCCCTTGAGAGCCTGAATCAGGGCACTCATACTCCAACGCTGAGTCGCTGGATTAGCAATTTTCTGGAAAGAGCCCACCCGTGAATCAACTTCGGCGTGAGCTCAGCGTTCGGCTATGCTCACGCCGAGTTCGAACGCTCAGTCGAACGCTGGACAGAATGGGCTGGGGTTGTATACGCCTGCCCCGAACTCGATTCGGGGATGGGCAGACACAGTGGGAGCCCTTGTGTGTACGAGGTACGAGGTTGTCCGATGCTCTTAGACGAGTGGCCTTTGCGGCCATTTAGTTTCATCGCACTGACTGACGTCAGAACTTCTCTTTTGCCACGGATTCGTGCAATGCGTTTAGCTTCATCAACGCCGCGGACCCATACCAGGGATGCAACTCCATAACCAACCGCCCTGCCTGAATGGAAGGGTCGGAAGCCGTGAGTGCCTGCGCCTCTTCCACCGTGCGAACATCGAACACGTAGATACCCCGAACCTCGCCTCCGTCCATAAAGGGGCCGGCGAGCACCAGTTTCCCCTCCTCCGCCAGGCGGCGGATGTTGTCCAGATGAGCCCGCTGCAATTGGGCCGCCTCCAGGGAATCCTGGCTGCGCGTAGGCCCGGCTTTGAGAAAGGCCATCACATACTGTTTCATTCCGTAGGGGTCGGCGCCCAGTTCGCTGGCCAGTTCGGCATTATAGCCGGCCGCCTCAGAGGTATCCGCCGATGCCGTTCCCTGTTCGGGAGCTTGCCCCGTTGGGCCACAGGCGATCAGCCATAAAAGGGGAAATAATAGAAAAATCCATGTCCTGATCATAGCTTGTCGATTTCCTGAAAATTTAAAAAGTTCAGCACGCGTTCCCAATCAATAGGGTTTTCTCCACTTAAGAGGAGCACCTCCGGCAGGGAGGGCCCCGGCTGTCCATACAACTGAAAGCTTTCCCAAATATGCTCCATATACCAATCCGGTTCCCGGCCCCAGCGGAGGTCCTTCGATTTGCGCTCAAAAAAAGTAACCTTGCTTATCTCAACAAAAAAGCATTTGTCATACAATGCATTGGTTGGGCCGTCGTACAAAGCCATCAGGCCCTCGGCGATAAGGACGTCGGGTGTGCTGGAATGTTCTTTAATAGACTGCCGGAAGCGTTCAAAATCAACAGATTCCGGGTGCTCCCAATCAACCTTATCCCGAACCAGGGGAATCTCCTCCTCAGGATAAACGAAGTCATCCTGGTGAAGGGTAATCGTTGACAGCCCCTGCTTCCTGAAATGCTTTGCCAGCCGCTTCGCCAGCCTCGTTTTTCCCGACCGGCTCACGCCTCCGATTCCGATAATCATTCTTTGCGTACTTTTGCTGATAAAGGCCGAATAAGCAATGGAACTAACCGCACTACAAGTTATAGAAATTATTGCTGTATTAAGTGGCATGACCCACGTTTACCTGCTCACCCGCGAGAAAATCATCGCCTGGCCCTTCGGCCTGCTCAGCGTTGGATTGTATATCTTCATCTTCGCCGAGTCCCACCTCTATTCCGATGTGATCCTTCACGTCATCTACGTGGCGCTCAACCTGTATGGGTGGTGGAACTGGGCCCACAAAGGCCCCGCGGAAGACAGCCTGCCCGTCACCCGCCTGACGAAAACGGAGATCGCGGCCTGGAGCGCGCTCATTCTGGCGGGCTTCATCGCCTGGGGCAGCGTCATGAAGGCCAATACCAATGCCGATTTCCCCTACCCGGACGCATTCACCACCGTTGCCAGCCTGGTGGCTCAGTTCCTGCTGGCCCGAAAAAAACTGGACAACTGGATCATCTGGATCATCGTAGATATAGTTGCCATTAATATTTATATGCTGAAGGGCCTGTATCTGACCTCCGGCTTGTACGCAGTCTACCTATTGCTCTGCATCAAGGGTTGGCGGGATTGGCGAAGGGCGATGAATTAGAGCTTGTCCAAATTTCCTTTTTGAAGCGACGGTGAAGTAATTTGAACATACTCTTAATGCTTCGCCTCCCACTCCTCCAGATACCGAAGGCAAGCCACATCGGCTTCATCCGTACTCCGTTCATTAGCGAACCAGGCCGTCAACATTTCCCTGGC
Source organism: Lewinellaceae bacterium (assembly GCA_020636095.1). Lineage (GTDB taxonomy): Bacteria > Bacteroidota > Bacteroidia > Chitinophagales > Saprospiraceae > JACJXW01. The sequence continues at coordinate 321,127 of JACJYN010000003.1, read as the reverse complement.
CACCTCCTCGGAAGTAGCGCGCAGGCTGAGGCAGAGGATGTTGGCGTCATTCCACTTTCGGGCGCCGGCAGCCGTTTGGGCATCCCCACAAAGGGCGGCGCGTATGCCCTTCACTTTATTGGCCGCCAGGCTGATACCGGTGCCCGTCCAGCAACAGAGCACTGCCTGATCGCAAGCACCGGAAGCGACTTTTTCGGCGACTTCGATGGCGACCTTCGTCCAGGGTGCAGGGGTGGTTACAAGGGCGCCATACATTTCTACTTCGTGGCCTCCCTTCTTTAGTTCTTCGACGATCACCCCTGTGAGATGGGTTTTCATATCACTTCCGACTGCTATCTTCATGAGTAAGGTTTTAGGCGCGAGGAAAGAATAAAGTGTTCAATTATGGGGCAGTAATTTTTGTGCCAGGCAAGGCGCGAAGATCGAAGATAGCCAAAGCTAACTGAGTGATGAGCAACGCAGCATGGAGCAAAAAGGACAAGCCAGAATGGACAGTTTATTCTTTCGTCGCGCCTTAGAGTAAAAAAAAACGCCTATTCCTCATTTTTCAACTTCGCTGCTGTAAAGCAGTTCCGCTTTCCATTTCCGCAGGCAGACAGATGCGCCGGCTGGCTGTCCGGCCCTACCGGCCCCATGGTTCGGAGGCACCAGTAAGTAGTAGTGGCGGGGTCGAAATTGAGAAAGGGTTTATCGCCGCCTTCTGTGGTGCCATAAGCGTTTTTGCCGCGCAGGTAGCGGCAGTAGCGGTGGGAGGCGTCCATGGTTATACTTGTTTTTGCCAATCAAAAAGAATAGGGGCCGGGGAAAGTACGTGCTCCTTAAAAACAGAAATGGCTTCATGACTCCACAGCTCCATTGTTGAATACCAACAATGGAACTGTGAAACCATAAACCAGTGAAAATTAACCAACCGCCCCCATCACGGCCCGCTTCAGCAAGGTTTGAAAAAGCGGAACCTTATAACCGTTGTGCGCCAAAGGCGTAGCGCCTTCCACTGCCTTTTTAGCAGCCTGCATCACCAATTTTTCATTGATGGCTTTGCCCTTCAGCACCTCCTCTGCCGCTTCCCGCCGCAGGGGAATGGGCGCCGCTGCGCCAAAGACGATACGGGCGTCCCGGCACTTATTGCCATCCATTTGCAGCACTACCGCCACATCGCCCATGCTCCAGTCGTAGCTCTCGCGCTGGCCTTGCTTGATGTAGAAGGCGCGGGTACCTTCCTGTACCGGCGGCAGCATGATATTGGTGATGATATCCTGGTTGGTGGCCACATTTTCGCAGGTGACATCCACCTCAGAAGGGGTAAAGAATTCCGACAACGGGATGACGCGCCTGCCTTCCGGCCCGGTTAGCTCCACCTGGCCATCGTAAGCCAGCAGGGCAGTGGCCAGAGAGGAAGGATGTACACAGGGACACACATTGGTCATAAAGATGGAGTGAAACTGGTTTTGCCCGATCTGAGCAAAGCAAGTCGTCCCTCCTTTCTTCCGGCAATGATGGCCGCTGCTGCGAAAATACCAGCAACGGGGGCGCTGCATCAGGTTGCCGCCCATGGTGGCCATGTTGCGAATCTGAGGAGTAGCGGCGTGAGCCGCCGCCTCGTAGAGCGCCCGGTAGTGTTTTTTCACCTCCGGGCTGTTCTCCAGGTCCGCGATGGTAACCATCGGGCCAAATTGCAAGCCTTCTTTCTTATCGTAGGAAAGTTTGTCCAGGCCGGGTATACTCTTCAGGTCGATCACCCTGCCCGGCTCCAGAATGCCCTCCTTAATGAGGTCCAGCAGGTCGGTGCCGGCGGCTTTAACCACTTTGGCCGAGCCGTCGGTTTTGGTAACCATGGCTTCCGGCACGGTGCTGTCCATCATGTCAATGGCTTCAGCGATGCTCGGCGCTTTTATATATTCAAAACGATTCATATTTCAATGATTAATTTAGGCTTCAAACAATAGATTTAGCTCACACCCAGGGCGGCCAGCACTTTCTGTGGCGACATGGGCAATTCATACAGGCGCACGCCAATGGCGTTGTAGACCGCATTGGCGATGGCTCCAGCCGTAGGGACGTTCGCCGGTTCGCCGATACCGGAGGCATCCGTACTGGAGAAGGCGCCGTAATGCTCGATGATCACCGGTTCGATCTTGGGTATCTCTCTGGAATAAGGGAGCTTGTACTGATCGAGGTTGGCGTTGACCATGTGCCCGGTGTTGAGGTCCAGTATCCGGTCTTCATACAGGGCATAACCAATGCCCATAATGACGCCGCCGTTGATCTGGCTTTCCACCTGCATAGGGTTCAGCGGGCGGCCACAGCTGTGGGCAGCCACCACGCGCTCCACCTTAATGAACCCGGTCTCGGTATCGACCAGCACTTCGGCAAACTGTACTGAACCGAGGCGGCCATAGCCAATACCATTGCCGATCTCGAAACCGCCGTAGTCGTCAGGGCGGCTGGCCGTTGCCAGAATCTGGTTGGTGCGCATCTTCTTTGTTGCTTCGCCAAAAGACAGCTTTTTGGAGCTGTCCGTTTTGGAATAGACCTCGCCGTTTTTCACTTCCAGGCTGTCGATCGCAACATCCCAGGCGCCGGCCACCTGCCCCAGCAGTTCCATCTTGGCTTTATAGGCAGCGTTGCGCACCGCTGGCGTGATGGAGCCTGCCGTTACACTACCGCCGGAGCCCGGCCCGTCGGGGTAAATCGTATCGCCGATCTTGACGGTAATATCTTCCGCCATCAGCCCCAACTCTTCCGCTACAACCTGGGCCAGGATCGTCTTGGTGCCCGTTCCGATATCCTGTACACTGGACATCACCTCCACGGAGCCATCCTTGTTGATACGCACAGTAGCGGAGCTGTTCAGGTTGATGAAGCGCGTCCAATGTCCCTGCGCCATACCAAATCCCCGCTTGATAGGGCCTGGGTCGGAGCCGGGTTTCTTGTATTTCCAGCCAAAGACTTCAGCTCCTTTAGCGCGCTGCAGTTTCCGGACTTCGTGTTTGTCGATGATATCCCGGTACTTCACCGGGTCCATACCGAGGCGTTCGGCAGCCTGGTCGATCAGCTGCTCCAACGAGAAGATACCCTGCACATTGCCCGGCGCCCGGAAAGCAGCGCCTGGCCCGGCGTGGGTGAATACATCATATTGAGCCTGACGGAAATTCGGGCACTCATATAAATCCTGCGCCACGCGGCCCACGCCGGCGCCCAGGCCTACCCCTGCCGTCCCATAAGAGGTCAGGTCGATAGCGGTCAACTTACCGTCGTTTTTCACACCGATCTTCAACATCTGGTGAGAGTTCGGGCGGTTGCCGGCAGACAGATGCTCCTCTTCCCGGTCGAGCATCAGTTTTACCGGCCGGCCGGTTTTTCTGGATAACTCAGTAGCCATCACGCCGAAGTGCCCGGCGCCAAATTTGGCGCCAAAACCGCCGCCCATATATTCGGTGATCACCCGCACCTTGCTCTTTGGCAGATCAAACAACTCCGACAGGTCGTCGCGGACACCGGCCGTATTCTGGGTGGAAGCGTAGACGGTAAGCATATCGGGTTTCCAGTCAGCTACCACGCCGTGCGTCTCCAGGGCGCAGTGGGTCTGTACCTGCGTACGGAATTCCCCTTCCACAACAAAGTCTGCTTCCGCAAAACCTTTTTCGACATCACCCCGGGGGCCGCCCAGGAAGCTGCCCGTGGAAGGGCCGCGCAGGTTGCCCTCTTGTTCTTCGGCTGCTTCAACGCCGACATCGCCTTCGTTGCCCTCATCTTTGACCATCTTTTCAAATACGATGGGGGCGCCTTTCCGCCGTGCCTTATCCAGTTCCAGGACAAAAGGCTTGGTTTCGTATTCTACTTTGATCAGCTTCGCCGCCTCGTTGGCAATATACTGCGACTCGGCCGCCACCGCAGCGATCGGCTGCCCGACGTAGCGCAACAGGGGCAGTTGATCTATATTATAAGTTTCCGCCGGCGCATCGTGCCCACTCTCCCGCTCGACTGAACCGCCGGGCTCCATGCTCAGCACGTGAACAGCATGGACACCGGGATATCGGCGGGCAGCCGATACATCCAGCGATTTGATGCGGGCATGCGGATGGGGAGAACGCAGGAATTTGCCGTACAACATACCCGGCAGTTGGATGTCCGCCGAGTACTTGGCGGCGCCGGTCACCTTATAAATGGCGTCAACGCGCCGGGTACGCTTGCCAATGACATTCAATTCATCATTGATGGGAAGAGCGGGCGGCTCGTCGATCGACACTTCCCGCTCCATTTCCGTCAGGCCGTGCCCGGGCACGCCGTAGGGCAATTTCACCTTTTTGGAATAAAGGTGCTTCACCGGCGCGTGCGCTTTGGTATCAGGCGCCACCGGTAAAACGATTTTCTTTTTATTGGGATTGGCCATAATTTCAGTTTTTTCGTAAGCCGGGTTTATTTCGCCCGGAAGTTTTTTTTTCAATAACAGAAGGGCAAAAGCCGTTCGCCTATTTGTTCATCTTCTTGGCAGCGGCAAGGGTCGCTTCGAACACTTTAGGGTAAGTGCCGCAGCGGCACAGGTTACCACTGGTAGCGGTTTTGACGTCAGCGAGGGAAGGATTGGCGTTGCGCTCCAGCAGGCCGGCGCAGCTCATAACCATGCCTGGTGTACAGAAGCCGCACATGGTGGCGTCGTGCTCGATGAAGGCCTCCTGCACCGGGTGCAGTTCACCGTCTTTGGCCAGGCCTTCGACGGTGGTCACTTCCCGGCCTTCGACATCGACTGCCAGGGTCATACAGGAGTTGACCGGCTTGCCGTCCAGCCAGACGGTACAGGCTGAGCAGGAGCCCCGGTCGCAAACTACTTTAGTGCCGGTGAGGTTCAGGTGTTCCCGTAAAGCGTCGGCCAGGGTGGTGCGCGGCTCTATCCAAAGAGTGCGCGGCCGGCCGTTAACCGAGAATTTCACCTCTGTCTCCCCCGGGCCCAGGACGGCGGTTTTGGCGGGAGCCGGCTCTGCCGCTGTAAAGCTCAACATGCCCGAGGCCAGGGCTACGGTGCCTGCCGTCGTTACGCCGGCGCCCCGCAGAAATGACCGCCTCGAAACACCTTGTTTCTTTTTTTCCGGCGATTTTTCTTTGGAATCGTTCTTCATGATTCTTCTTTTGGTTGGTAGATAGAAATAAGGATTTTTTTGAAGGACAATAAAATTACAAAATTTTCCTTCGGTTTGGAAGTATTGCCTATTGATAATCCTTCCACTTTTTATCCATATTCAAAAAAAGAATAGACAATGGCTGTACCCATCCTGGCCCGCACGGGCCTGTTTCCCATGACGCTTTTCCTCTTTGCCTGCAACCAGAATGATAACCTCACTACTGTCGTCGCCGAACCGGTAGGGCAAACCACGGCTTACGAGGGTGTGGACGAAGCCCTCTGGCCCTATTTCGAAAGCTTCGAAAAAGAGGCGGAGCAGCGTGGCCTGGAAGTAAATCTGCGCGAGGCCCATATCACCGGTGTCATTGAAAAACTCCCGAGCGACGGAGTGGCAGGCCAATGCAGCTATTCTTCCCACCAGCCCAATCACGTTCCCATCGGCCAGAAATACTGGAATAGCGCCGGAACGCTGGGGCGCGAGTTTGTCGTTTTCACGAGTTGGGCCACTGCCGCCTGGCCAGCTTCATAGGCGCACAGGTAGAAACCGAGGGGAAAGTTCTTTTCGAAATCTTCCACCCGGGGAGGAGAGAGGGTAAAAGGCCGGTAGCAGCGGTGTTCGGTGCAGATGGCGGCTGTCCAGCTGTTCTTGTGTACGTCGATGCCGACGTAAATGTCCTGGCCTTCGAATGTGATCTTTTTCTTATCTTTAATCATAGTCTCCTGACGGTTGAGGTGAAAAAATGGTGTGTACCTTAAAGTTAGGAGACTATTTTTATACATCGGGTCTATTCGTCGGCACGGCAGGTAGCCAACCGTTAGCGTCCAGCAGAAGAAACCGCTCGAAACTGGCAAATCGCTCAAAAAGGCTGTAAATTTACCCCAAACAAAGGCAAAGCAACATGGCGCTTCAAGATAAATACATCAACCCCTTTACCGACTACGGTTTCAAGAAGCTGTTTGGGACGGAGATAAACAAAGACCTGCTGATCGATTTCCTTAACCAGGTGCTGCCGGAACGCCATCATATCCAGGACTTGTCCTATACCCCTACAGAGCAGCTGGGCGCCAGCGAAGTAGACCGCAAGGCTATCTTTGACTTATACTGCACCAGCCCCAATGGAGAACGCTTCATCGTCGAGATCCAAAAGGCGAAGCAGAACTACTTCAAGGACCGGAGCGTGTATTATTCGACCTTTCCCATTCAGGAGCAGGCAAAAAAGGGAGACTGGGATTACCAATTAGCAGCCGTTTACACGATAGGCATTCTGGACTTTGTATTTGACGATGGCCGCCACAAGGAACAAGTGCGCCATGAAGTAAAGTTGAAGGATCAACACTGCCAGGTATTTTACGACAAGCTCACCTTCATATACCTGGAGATGCCGAATTTCAAAAAGACAGAAACAGAATTAGAAACTGATTTTGACAAGTGGATGTATGTTTTGAGGCACCTGCCATATTTGCAAAACCGGCCGGCCGCTTTGCAGGAGCGGATATTCCAGAAACTATTCGAAGCAGCGGAGATTGCCCGTTTTGACCCAGAGGAAAAAGCCAGGTATGAGGAGAGCTTGAAATATTACCGGGATTTGAAAAATGTGGTGGATACGTCTTTCGAAGAAGGCAAAGCAGAAGGCAAAGCAGAAGGCAGAGAAGAAGGCAAAATCGAAGTAATCCTCAAATCTCATGAAGCAGGGCTTGATGTAGAAACTATATCGAAGATTACTGGGAAATCTATCGAAGAAGTAAAGAAGGCCATCGACGAAGCCGAACGCTAATCGAGTAGGGTAAGGCCAGCCAGTTGACCGGCCTTATCCCTCTCACACCACCGTAGGTACGGATCTCGTATACGGCGGTTCACGGAACAACTTAGCTTTTCTTCGGAGATTTTGGTTCAGATTTCTCACCATATTTCAACTGGTGATAGAGCAAGGCTTGCTCACCACTGTTGTCCGGCCGGGCAAGATATCCAGGGCGGCTTAAAAATAGGGCCTTTTATCGCTGGCCTTCCACAGAGAGGCGGGCGAACTATGCCCCAAAAGCCGAAAATAGGCGCCTGGAGAGGCGAGAATTGAAAATCACCGAATAAAACCGCCCGTTTTGTATGAGCTTCGTCCTGCTGAAGGGCTGCCCCCTCCGATCCGGCAGCGCCGCACAAGGAGTAACCAGAAAAAAATAGGCGTTTTCTGCCAGGCACTATGTAGAGAGCGGAACCAAATAAAAGCAGAGAGTCCGGGTAAAGGAGGCCAAAGGATATCCTCCACCCTGAACTAACATTCGCACAATCCTGACAGATTTCAACTATTATTTTACATTTCTAGATTTCTCTGCTATATTAGTCGGCTAAATGTAGGAAACACAAAAAACAGTAGCCGATTTTGAAACCGACGAACATTCAAGACCCGGAGTACTTCCACAAGGTAGTCGACTGCCAGTACGCCTGCCCGGCTCATACACCGGTACCGGAGTACATCCGGATGATCGCCGCCGAGCGCTATACCGATGCCTATATGGTCAACTGGGAGTCCAACGTATTCCCCGGCATCCTGGGGCGCACCTGCGACCGGCCCTGCGAACCGGCCTGCCGTCGCGGAAGAATAGAAGAGGAGCCCGTAGCCATCTGCCGCCTGAAACGGGTAGCCGCCGACAATAAAGAGGAAGTCAGGCACCTGATGCCCGCCATTCCCGAAAAAAAGAACGGCAAAAAGATCGCCCTCATCGGGGGCGGCCCTGCCTCGCTGACCGTGGCCCGCGACCTGGCGCCGCTGGGTTACGAAATTCACCTGTACGACGAGTGGGATAAAGGAGGAGGCATGATGCGCACCCAAATCCCCGCCTTCCGCCTGCCGGAATCGGTGCTGGACGAAGAGGTCGGCTACATCCTCGATATGGGCATCCATACTCATTTCAACACCTATGTGGAGAGTATGAAGAAAATCCTGGAAAAGGACTACGACGCCATCTTCGTAGGCACCGGCGCCCCTCAGGGCCGCGACCTGAACCTGCCCGGCCGCCAGGAAGCCGGCGCCAATATCCACATCGGCATCAACTGGTTGGCCAGCGTGGCCTTCGGGCACACCACCAAAATCGGCAGGAGGGTTATCATCCTGGGAGGGGGCAATACGGCCATGGACTGCTGCCGCACGTCCCGGCGCCTGGGAGGAGACGAGGTCAAGGTGGTCGTCCGCAGCCCGTTTAAGGATATGAAGGCCTCTTCCTGGGAAATCCAGGATGCTAAGCGGGAAGATATTCCCATTATGAATAATTTGCCGCCCAAGGAGTTTGTCGTCGAAAAAGGGAAACTCAAGGGGATCGTTTTCGGGAAAGTAGCCGCTATTTATGATGAAAACGGCAAGCGCAGCCTGGTCCCCACCGGGGAGCCCGATGTCTTCATCGAGGCCGATGATGTCATCATCGCCATTGGGCAGGACAATGCCTTCCCCTGGGTTGAACGCGACCTGGGCATCAAGTTTGGGAAATGGGACCTGCCCGTGGTCGATAAAACCACCTTCCAGTCTACCCTCGACCGGGTTTTCTTCGGCGGCGATGCCGCTTTTGGCCCGGAGAATGTAATCACAGCAGTGGCCCACGGCCATCAGGCTGCAGTCTCCATAGACTTATTCTGCCGCGGCGAGTCGGTTTACAACCGCCCCTCGCCCTACACCAACCTGGTCAGCCAGAAGATGGGCATACACGAGTGGAGTTATGATAGCCCGGTCGTGGTGGACAAACGCTACCTCGTGCCCCATGCCGAAAAGCAGGTAGCCTTATCGAACCGCAAGGTGGAGGTCGAACTGGGCTTCGACCCGCCCACCGGCTTCAAGGAAGCCCAGCGCTGTCTCAACTGCGATGTGCAGACCGTTTTTAATACCAGCCGCTGCATCGAGTGCGACGCCTGCATGGATGTCTGCCCGACTTCCTGCATCACCTTCACCACCAACGGAGAGGAGGAGGACTTGCGGGCCCGGCTTTTAGCTCCGGCCAATAATGTTACGCAGGACCTGTACGTATCCGAAAACCTGCCTACCGGCCGGGTGATGGTCAAGGATGAGGACGTCTGCCTGCATTGCGGGCTGTGCGCCGAACGCTGCCCGACCGCAGCCTGGGACATGCAGAAATATTTGTACCAAGTGACAAAAGCTACGCCAATATGGAACATATCCGAGCCATCAACGATCTAGTCGTTCGATTCGCCAACGTCAACGGCACCGGTTCGGCCAGCGCCAACAACATGTTTGCCAAAGCCATCTTCCGGATGGGCATACCGGTAACGCCTAAGAACATTTTTCCATCCAACATTCAGGGCTTGCCCACCTGGTATGAAGTGCGGATCAGCGAGAAGGGATACCTCGGCCGCCGGGATGGAATCGACCTCATGGTTTGCGTCAACCCCCAGAGTATCGCCCGGGATGTAGAAAGTGTCAAGCAGGGAGGGTACTTCGTCTATGACAACACCAAAAAATTGCATGCGGAATTCATCCGGGAAGACATCCACTACATCGGTATTCCCATGACCGCCATGGCCATGAAGCATTACAGCGACCCCCGGCAGCGGCAACTGTTTAAAAATGTAATCTACGTGGGGGCGCTGTCCGCTTTGCTCGATATCGAGATGGATGTACTGAAGGGCATCATCGAGGGGCAGTTTCAACGGAAGCAAAAGCTGATCGCCCCCAACTTCAAGGCGCTGGAACTCGGAGAAAGCTACGTTCATGAGCACTTCAAATACCCGCTTGATATTCGGCTGGAAAGGCGGGATAGGGTAGGTGACCAAATCCTGATCGACGGCAATACGGCCTGTGCTCTGGGGGCTATCTACGGGGGCGCCACGGTGGCGGCCTGGTATCCCATTACACCCTCCACCTCTATTGTCGGAGCATTTGAAAAATACGCCAGCAAGCTACGCGCCGATCCGGAAAGTGGCAAGCGGCGCTATGCGATCGTACAGGCGGAGGATGAGTTGGCGGCAATGGGCATGGTCATTGGCGCCACCTGGAATGGAGCGCGCGCTTTTACCACCACCAGTGGCCCGGGCGTTTCACTTATGAGTGAATTCCTGGGGTTAGCCTACTTTGCCGAGATTCCGGTGGTCTTGGTCAATGTTCAGCGAGGAGGCCCTTCTACCGGCATGCCGACCCGAACCCAGCAGCCGGACCTTATCTCCTCGGCTTACGCCTCTCACGGAGATACCCGCCACGTGCTGCTGTTTCCCAGTACGCCGAAGGAATGCTTTGATTTTACGGCGAAGGCCTTCGACCTGGCCGACCGCCTGCAGACCCCGGTCATCCTCATGTCTGACCTGGACCTGGGCATGAACGACCACCTGTCTCCACCGTTGGAATGGGACGATACCCAACAGTACGACCTGGGCAAAGTACTCAACGCGGATGAACTGGAAGAAATGGAACAGTTTGGCCGCTACCTGGATGTAGATGACGATGGGATTCCCTACCGGACCATTCCCGGCACGCACCCAACCAAAGGGTCCTTTTTTACCCGGGGTACTTCCAAAGATGAATATGCCCGGTACACCGAAAATGGGGCGGCTTACGTGCGCAATGTAGACCGGCTCTTGAAGAAGTGGGAAACGGCCAAAAAATACGTGCCCGCCCCGGAGTTTTACCAGAAGGGCAACAACCATTCCCATGGGCTCATCTTTTTCGGCACGACCACCTATGCCGCGCTGGAGGCAATGGAACTACTACAGGCAAAGGGCATCAACCTGGACGCCATGCGCCTTCGCGCCTTTCCCTTCAGTGATAGCGTCCGCCAGTTTATCGAAGCGCACGAAAAGGTCTTTGTGGTGGAACAGAACCGCGATGCGCAACTGCGCAGTATGCTGATCAATGAGCTGGACCTGTACCCGAAGCAGCTTATTCCTATTCTGAACTACGATGGACAGCCCATTTCTGCCGACACCATCGAACAGCAGATCATTAAAAAATACCCTAAAGAAATAAAAGAAGATGACGTACATCAAGCCCCTGTTCCGGCATCCTGAGTTACCGAAGAATAAGATCGGCTACGCCAAGTCGGACTACGAAGGCGCCATTTCCACCCTTTGCGCCGGATGTGGCCACGACTCCATCAGCGCCGCTATTGTGCATGCCTGTTACGAGCTTTCCATTGAACCACATAGGCTGGCCAAGCTGTCGGGCATTGGCTGTTCATCCAAGACACCGACCTATTTCCTGAGTAATTCTCATGGCTTCAACGCTGTGCATGGCCGGATGCCTTCCATTGCCACCGGCGCCAATATGGCCAACCGGGGCCTGATCTACCTGGGCGTTTCCGGAGACGGCGACTCGGCCTCCATCGGCATGGGCCAGTTCGTACACGCCATCCGGCGCAATGTGAATATGGTATACATCGTAATGAATAATGGCTGTTACGGACTGACCAAGGGGCAGAATTCCGCCACGGCCGACATCGGCTCTCTCAGCAAAGGAGGAGCGGAGAACCACTATCCGGCCATCGACCTGGTGGGGCTGGCGCTGGAATTGGGCGCCACTTTTGTCGGCCGGAGTTTTTCCGGAGATAAAACCCAACTGGTGCCTTTGATCAAGGCAGCCATGTCGCACCCCGGATTTGCCCTGCTCGACGTGGTGTCGCCCTGTGTGACCTTCAACAACAAACCGGAATCAACCAAATCTTACGATTATGTCCGGGCACACCTGGAAGCTACGGCTACGATCGACTTTGTACCGGAAAAGGAAGAGATCACCGTCAATTACCCGGAAGGTAAATCAGCCCATGTGAAACTGCACGATGGCTCCGTGATCCATCTCCAAAAGCTGGCTCCCAACTGGAATCCGACCGACCGCCATTCCGCCGTCAACCGGCTACAGGAGGCCAAAATGAAGAACGAGGTGCTCACCGGCCTGCTTTATATCGATCCGGATAGCCAGGAGATGCATGAACTGGAAAATACGGTGGAGCAGCCCCTTAATACCTTGCGGGAAGCAGAATTGTGCCCGGGCTCCGAAGCACTGGAGAAGATCAACGCATCCTTTCGATAGGGATGTCATTGAAGATATATTATTTTTTTATCGTATACATTGTAACCATAACGCCTGCCCCCCGTAGAAGTGAGAGGTAAGGGCAAAAAAAAACCGGCCCATAAAGGGCCGGTTACAAAAGAGCTTTGAGAGGCTATCTACATACCAAAAATGAGGACATCCTTTGATATCCCCGAAAATCTTTCATGGGATTATAATTGCATTCGTGGGATTACAACCTTTGTAGTAAGTCATTTTTCTATCCTTCTCTTCTGAAGGTGGTTGCCAACTGTCGTTCTCTATCGTTGACAATACAAATATCAATAATTATTTGTGGGGAGAGTAGTACATTTACTCGATTTACTGCATCGGTATTAAAAAAATATTTTTTTATAAAAAAATGAAATTCAATTTATTAGGTTAAAATAATCGTAAAGCTACTGTATTTCTCCCTGTTATTTTTATGTTAATTCCATCTTTCCTGGCTCTTTTTTTTTCTTTTTCTTGTGTAAAAAATTAACCAATCCCCGTATTTTTCCTCCATTACCGCCTGATAATGCATCCCGAAATTTTTTTGTGCCTGTTTATATATCGGCCTGCATTACTAAAAAATCCATTCAAATAGCCTATTTTGGTACCAATTTAGGTATTATGGTATTTCGGCATTATGGTTTTGTGGACAGGCAGTTGCAGCGCCTCCGTGAGCCTCCGGCCGCAATACCGGAACCGAAATACCTAAATAGTTACCTTATTTTTGTGAGTAAACCTTTTCAACATCTATAACCTAAGAAAATGGCTACCAAAACCAAAAACCAGGACGCTTTACCCAACTTGTACGCAGTTGTTGTAGGTGTCAATAAATACCCTCAGCTGCCCGTCAATAACCAACTGGAAGGATGCATCAATGATGTGAATCTCGTTCAGAGCTTGCTGAAGGAAGACTTCATGCTGGCGAAATTTCAAAAAATCGACATTCACAAACCCATCCTGGACACCGACGCCACCAAGGAGAATATCGTCAAAGCCATCCAGGGCCATCTGGGCAAGGCAAAAAAGGGCGATTTTGCCCTCTTTTACTTCTCCGGCCACGGCATACGGGAAAAAACCACCATCGAGGCTTTCCAGGAAGAAGAAATAGACAGCAATATTGGGGGTATTATCTGCACTGATTTCCGGGGCCAGGGGAAAAAAGATCCGGACGACACCGTCTTGTGTGACAAGGAGTTCCGTTACCTCATCCGGGAACTGGCGGAGGACAAGAACGGCAACCCCAAGGCCAATGTCATCGCCCTGTTCGACTGCTGCCATTCAGGCTCCAATACCCGTTCGGTGACCACCGAACAGATTCCGGCCAAAGCCCGGCAGATCATGCGGAAGTCCCTTCCGGAAAGGGACTGGAAAGGGTTTATCTTCCATGGCCTTCCAGGGTTGGAAAATAGGGTCAAACAGGGTAAGATGCTGGATGAAATCCTGCCCCAGGGACAACACATCATGATGGCGGCTTGCCTGGAGGTGGAACTGGCCTGGGAAGCCGGCGCCATACAAAGCAATGGCGCTTTCACCCAGGCGCTCACCGAAGTGGTGAAACAACACAAGGGCGATGTTACTTACCACGACCTGTATACCCGCATCCTCAACCGCATGCGTTTTTATAATCAGAAAGGGAGCTCCCATGACCAGCGGCAAACGCCCCAGTTCTATATCAATACCAAGCAGCCCAACGACCGCTATAAGGTATTCCTCTCCAACCAGCGAGCCAGCCAAACCGGCGATTGTACAGTAGAATACAACCAGGCGGAAAAGGAATGGCGCATCAGCCTGGGCGCACTGCATGGGGTGCCGCCTGATAGTGGCAAACAAGGGGTGGCTGCTGTTATTTTTCCCCACAAAGACCGCAACAAGCGAAAAAAAGCAAAAATCCTGAAGGTATACCCGATGCACTCGGTAATTGAATTTCCGACGGGGCTCGACAAAGGCGAAGCTCCCTTTTTAGGCAATGTAGAAGGCCTGGCTATCCCCAAAATGCAGATATTCCTCTCAGGAGATAAGGAGGGCGTAAAACTGGCGAAGGAAGAACTCGGCAAGTTGCTGAAAGCTGCCAAAAGACAGTTGTTTGAGTTGACGGATGACGAAGGCAATGCCAACTATGTGCTACAGGCAAAAGACGGAAAATACAGGTACCACCTTCCTTTCGATCCGGGCCGCCCCCTCATCCGGGCTACGCCCTATCTCGACGCCAATGGCCGGCCAACGGCCAGCCGGGTGGAAGAAGTTTACAATAACTTCAACCAGATTTCAGAATGGGCTTTCCTGAAGAACCTCAACCACTTCTCAGCGGAAGTGCCCTCTGAACTCAAGGGGGATACAACCATGTACCCTATTGAATTCCGCTTGTTCGAATATATCGGTAATGGGGAGGAACGGCGGATCATGCCTGCTGATAACAAGTTTACCTTCGAACTCAGCGAAGACAAACCCCATATTTGGATTCGTTTTGAGTTGAAGAACTTTAGCCCCGAGCAACTGCATACCAGCCTGGTCTATATGCCCTACAACTTCGGCTTTCTGGCGGATGAAAAAAACTGCTTCCTGCCGGCCCCTCAGGTGCTCATGGAAGAGAAAGACGTGGTTTTTTCCCGGAAATTCACCAGGAAACAGCCATCAGATAACACCAACGGCAAGGAATACCTCCGGCTAAGTGTTGACGAGTACACCAAGAAATACAACCTGCAGGTAGAGCAGAATTTCCTCAAATTCCTGACCAGCAAAACAACTTTTGAAATTAAGGCCCTGCACATGGAGCCGCTGCCCTTGCCGGATGAGGAAGTCAAAAAGACCAGGGGCTTCGGCCACGACGACGACGAACCCGAACTGCCGGAATTTGAATGGGAGATCCGGACATTTGAGTTGTTGATTAGCAATCCGGAGTATGAGCCGGGGAAGTGAGTTTTAATTGAGATATCCTTTGTTTAAAAAGATTTAGCGTACTAAAAGCGCCTTTTCAGGAGACATCTTTTCACCTGCACTAAATTCGTGAATATGCATGGTGAAAAGGTGTCATATAATTCACAAGCGATTAGAGCCCAGCTTTTCGGCAAAGCGCTGGCCATCCAATTCGTATAGCTTTTCGGCAAGAATATCATCGAAAACAGCGATGTCATTTTCAGAGAACTGGCTTAGCGCCTGGACTACAGGGCCAAGTATTTCCTCATTGCTTTTCTTATCTTAGCCCCTCAAACCGACAACCATGCCCAAAACCATCGTATCCTACAACGTCAACGGCATACGAGCCGCCCTGAACAAGGGGCTGCTCGACTGGGTGAAAGCCAACGACATCGACATCTTCTGCGTGCAGGAAACCAAGGCGCAGCCGGAACAGGTGGATGCAAGGAGCGAATTCGAAGCCCTGGGCTACGAGCAACACTGGCACAGCGCTGAGAAGAAGGGCTACAGCGGGGTGGCCACCTTCAGCCGCATTGAGCCGGACGACGTCGTCATCGGCTGCGGCATGGAGCAATACGACCGGGAGGGCCGCATCCTGCGCACCGACTATGGGGACTGGTCGGTGCTCAATTGCTATTTCCCTTCCGGCACCACGGGAGATATCCGGCAGGGATTCAAAATGGAATTCCTCGCCGATTTCCACAGCTGGGTTAAAGAGCTGCGTAAGGAACGGCCCAAACTCATCATCGTCGGCGATTACAACATCGCCCACACCGAGATCGACATCCACGACCCGGTAGGCAACAAGAAGAGCTCCGGTTTCCTGCCTGAAGAACGGGAATGGATGAGCCAATGGTTCGACAATGGCTTTGTGGACGCGTTCCGCCACCTCAATCCCGACAAAGTGGAGTACAGCTGGTGGACCTACCGCGCCGGGGCCCGCAAGAAAAACAAAGGCTGGCGCATCGATTACCAATCCGTCACCGAAAACCTGAAAGACAAACTGCTGGAAGCCTACCAGATGACGGATGTCGTGCATTCGGACCATTGCCCGGTTTATATGAAGATTGCACTGTGAAAACACGAGGCTATGACAGTATTACCTTTAAAACACGTAATGTCCACAAAGCCATGCTTATATTTGCGCTGAGCAATGGCTTTAACATCATTGCCGTTGAAGAAAGAGAGGAGGTGGCTGCCAACCGGACCGGCCTACGGAAGCTCTTATAAAAGGGCCATTGCTGTTCAGTTGGCTATATCAACCTCTTTGTAAACAATCCAAAAAAATATTCAATGAATCGGCTTTCACTTTTACTGTTATTAACTGTTCTGGGATTTTTTCAGCTCACCGCGCAGGAGTTTTCCGGCGGTTTCCGGGCGGGCATCAACTTTGCCACGATCAGCGGCCCACTAGAGGTAAGCGATAGCGGGAATGACCTGGAAGAGTATAAAATGTCGACCGGCTTCCACGTTGGGGCTACGGCCAACCTGAAATTCAATGACTATTTCGGCCTGCGCGCCGAGTTGCTCTACTCCCAAAAAGGAGCCGATTACAACTATAACGGACAGTCCTTCTGGATCCTATATACGGAAGATGACCAACCTATCTACGCCACCGGAAGCCGGACCACGTCGCTTTCCATTACCAACTCCTACATAGATATACCCTTCATGGCCGTTGGGCGGCTGGGGCGGGTCGAACTATCTGGCGGCTTCAACCTGGGCATTCTGGTGTCTTCCCGCGGCTCGGGGGAGTTGACCTTTTCGGGGCAGACCGATTCCGGGTTTGACGTGGATCCGTTCACCGTTGCCCTTGATTTCAGCTACTTCGACGATACTTTCCGGCGGACGGACATCGACGACGTGGAAATCCGGGATATCGGCGGCAAAACGGTGGTAATCCCCAAAACATTAACCACCAATTTCCAGGAACTGGAGGGCAAGCAAAACCTTTTCAATACCCTTGACCTGGGCCTGATCGGTGGCCTGGCTTTCTACCTCAACCAGGGCTTGTACGTCGGCCTGCGGGTCAACTATGGCCTTTCGGACCTCACCAAAACCGAGCAGGACCCGTCCCGCAAAGAACTGGATGACACCAACAACCTCATCTTCCGGGAAGATAAAGACCATAACCTTACGCTACAAGCTTCGGTTGGGTTTAGCTTTTAAAGGAGGTAACCGAGCGTATTTGCTTCGGTTTCCCCTGCGGAGAGGTAAGGGTTTAAGCAGTTTTGGGGTATCCGTCTATGGACTTCGGCGTGAGCTCAGTCGAACGTTGGACAAGCTGGTAGAAGGGTAGACAGTTTTGTAGCATTTTCACTGTCCCCGTTTTAATGGCTGCCTGCCATAAAAAAACTCCACTTTTTTAGTTGCCCCCCCTTGCGCCATATCCACAAAGCCCTTACATTTGTATAAAATTACCCATTTGGGTAAATACAAATGGAACTATCAACCGAAGAAAAAATACTGAACGCCGCGAAGGAAGTCTTTACCAAAAAGGGCTTTGCGGCTACCCGCATGCAGGAGATCGCGGATGTGGCGGACATCAACAAGGGCCTGCTGCACTACTACTTCCGCAGTAAGAACCAACTCTTCCGCGCCGTTTTCGATGAAGCGTTCGACCAGTTTGCCCTGCTTATCAACAAAGTATTTGCAGCGGATATGCCCCTATTCGAGAAGATCGAGGCCTTTGTCAATCAATATATGGACATACTGATCGACAATCCTGCGTTGCCTTCCTTTGTGATCAACGAACTCAACCAAAAGGGGGATGCCTTTGTGCAAGACCTGATGAGCCGCAAGAATAAGCCCAACCCACTGCCTCTGATCGGGCAGGTTCAAATGGAAGTACAGGCGGGCAGGATTCGGGCGGTCAACCCTTTTCACCTGGTTCTGAATATGTTATCTATGTGTGCCTTCCCCTTTATCGCCCGCCCGTTGTTCCAGGGCATTGCCCAGGTAGACGACCCAACGTACCTGAAACTCATGGAAAACCGAAAGCAGGAGATCATTGACTTCATCCACAGCGCCATCCGGGTTTAATATTTACCCGTTTGGATAAACTTTGTGAACACATGAAAAATTTGCCGATCATTTTAGCCCTTCTGACCTTACCTTTTTTCGGGTTTACCCAAACGGCTAAAATCTCACTTTCTGATTGTTACGAAAAAGCACGAGCCTACTATCCTCTTTATGGACAAACGGGGCTGTTGGAACAAGCCAATGCCCTTCAGCTGGAGCGCATCCAAAAAGAACGCCTGCCGGAGATCAGTTGGAACGCGCAGGCCAGCCTGCAGTCGGAAGTGGTCTCGTTTCCGTTCCAGCTGCCGCTGCCGCCGGGAGAATCGGCACTGAACCTGCCCCTGTACCGCATTCAAACTACTGCCGACCTCAACTACACTCTTTACGATGGGGGCCTTAACGAAGCCCGCCAAAAAATAGAAAAAGCCCAGCTGTCGGCAGACCGGCAGCAGGTGCAAGTTGAGCTGGACAAGCTGAAGCCTCAGGTAAATCAATTCGTTTTCGGCATTCTGATGCAGCGGGAAAGGATGGATATCCTCCGCAATAGCCAGGCTACCTTAGAGAAAAAGGTGGAGACTCTGGAAGCCGGCCTGCGTCATGGGGTCGTTCTGCCAGCGGATATTGACAAACTGCGGGTTGAGATTCTACGCCTGCAAACGGAAATAGAGCAAGCGCAAGGCGCCATCCGCGGGTTGGTAGCCAGCCTGAGCCAGCTTATTGGGGAACCGCTTTCTCCTGATGTCGACTTCAGCCTGCCCGCAATGCAGGGAATAGCAGCAGGTACAGAGATTCAACGCCCTGAATTGCAACTATTCAACTATCAGAAAGAAAGCATCCTTGCCAGAGAGGATATGATCACCGCCGCCCGGCGGCCCAAAGTGGGCGCCTTTTTACAGGCCGGGCTTGGAGTCCCCAACCCGCTCAACTTCTTTGATGAGAACCTCAGCCCCTTTGCGGTAGGGGGAGTAAAATTCTCCTGGAAGATTTTTGACTGGCAGCAATCGGATCGCGACCGGCAGCTACTGACTCTCAAAAGCCAGCTGGTTAGCCAGCAGCGCGATGCCTTTGAAGCCACCCTCGAACGAATGGATGGCAAATACATGGAAGATATCGCCACCCTCGAACAACTGATGCTACGCGATGAGGAGATCGCCCAATTGCAGCAGAAGATACTGGATCAGGTATCTTCACAACTGGAACAGGGCGTAGCCACCTCCAGTGACTACATCATTCAGGCCAATGCCCTGGCCCAGGCCCGGCTCAACCGGCAGCTCCACGAATTGCAACAACAGCAGATAAAAGTAGAATACCTCACCCTTAAAGGACAGCTTTAAACTATTGTACACCATGAAAGCATCTTCAATATTCTTATTCTCTGCCGCCTTAACGCTCACTGCCTGTCAGACAACTAGCGATACTTCCGATGCCTACGGCAACTTCGAAGTGCAGGAAGTGATCGTCTCCGCCGAAGGCAATGGGCAACTCCTGCACTTTGACGTGGAGGAAGGCCAGGAACTGCCGGCAGGCCAGCAAATCGGCCTGATCGACACCACCCAGTTGCACCTCAGGCGCCAACAACTCCGGGCCAGCATACAGGCCGTCACCGGAAAGACCCAGGAGGTACAGCCTCAGATCAATGTGCTGCTGGAACAAAAGCAAAACCTGAAACGGGAGGAAAAACGCCTTCAGGCGCTGGTCGCCGACAATGCCGCCACCCCCAAACAGCTGGACGACATCCAGGGGCAAATCGAAGTGGTGGACAAACAGATCGCCGCTACGCTTTCTCAGAATAAAAACCTCAACCAGGGTATCCTCGCTGAGATCGCCCCGCTGCAAGCCCAGATCGATGTGGTGAATGACCAAATCCGGCGCTGCTATATCCATAACCCCATCACCGGAACCGTCCTGCTCAAGCTGGCGGAACCTCACGAGATGACGGCTATGGGTAAACCCCTGTATACCATCGCCAGAATGGACGAGTTGGAACTGCGCGCCTACATCAGCGGCGAACAACTGCCTCAAATTCAGATCGGGAAACAGGTGGAAGTCCTGATCGATAAGGATAAAGAGAGCAACAAAAGCTTGACTGGAACGGTCAGCTGGATTTCCGATAAAGCCGAATTCACCCCCAAAACCATTCAGACCAAGGAAGAACGGGTGAATCTCGTCTACGCCTTCAAAGTGAGAGTCAAAAACGATGGCTCCCTGAAAATCGGTATGCCCGGAGAGGTGGTGCTGGAAAAGAATGAGGAGGAGACGGCGGCGAAGTAGAAAGAGCGGAGGGGTGATTTTTAATTTGCGGACCAACTAAATAAACGAAACCTTTAAACCACCATCATGGCCACAACACAAGCCATACAAGTTGAATCCCTTAGCAAGCGCTATGGCAAGAACGTCCAGGCGCTGAACCAGGTATCGTTCGAGGTAGGCCGGGGTGAACTTTTCGGGCTCATCGGCCCCGACGGCGCCGGCAAGACGACGCTGATCCGCATTCTGGCAACCCTGCTACTGGCAAACGAAGGACAAGCGCTGGTCAATGGATGGGAAGTGCGCCGGGACTACCGCAAAATACGCAGCCATATCGGTTATATGCCGGGGCGGTTTTCGTTGTACCAGGATTTGTCGGTGGAAGAAAACCTGCACTTCTTCGCCACCATCTTTGGCACCACGATAGAGGAGAATTACGAGCTGATCCGCGACATCTACGTACAACTGGAGCCTTTCCGCAAGCGGAAGGCGGGCAAGTTGTCGGGAGGGATGAAACAAAAGCTGGCCCTGTGCTGCGCGCTCATTCACAAACCGGTCGTATTGCTACTGGATGAGCCGACCACCGGTGTAGACCCCGTCTCCAGGCAGGAATTCTGGGAAATGCTGAAAAGGCTGAAAGAGAAAGAGATCACCATTCTCGTTTCTACCCCTTACATGGACGAAGCCAGCCTCTGCGACCGCGTAGCCCTCATTCAAAAAGGGAACATACTAAGTATCGACAAGCCAGCCGGTATCGTCAGCGCTTTTGACAAGCCCCTGCTAGCCGTAAGAACCAACGATATGTACCGGCTGATCCACGACCTGAGGGAATTCGAATCGACTCACAGCGCTTTCCCTTTTGGCGAATATGTACACCTGGCGCTGCGCAACGCTATCTGGCCAGAGGCTATACACGCCTACCTCGCCGGAAAGGAACATACCGATATTGAGATCAAGCCCGCACAGGCTACGATTGAAGATGCTTTTATGGAATTGATGACTCAAGAATAACAACTAATGGTACCAGCCATCACTGCCGATAAACTGACGAAAAAATTTGGCGACTTCACGGCGGTCAACCAGATCACCTTTGAGGTTCAAAAGGGCGAAATCTTTGGCTTCCTCGGCGCTAACGGGGCCGGTAAGACCACCGCTATGCGCATGCTCAACGGCCTGTCGCGGCCTACTTCCGGGCAGGCCTCGGTGGCCGGCTTCGACGTATACCGGGAGACAGAGAAGATCAAAAAACACATTGGCTACATGAGCCAAAAGTTCTCGCTCTATGAAGACCTGACCGTCCGGGAAAACATACAGTTCTACGGCGGCATCTACGGCCTGCCGGGCCGCGAGATTCGGCATCAGATAAAAGAACTGATCGGCGGGCTGGGCATGCAGGAATACGCCAACACCCTGGTGAAGGCCATCCCTTTGGGCTGGAAACAGAAGCTTTCCTTTTCCATCGCCATCATGCACCGCCCCGAGATCGTTTTTCTGGACGAGCCCACCGGGGGGGTAGACCCCATCACCCGGCGGCAGTTCTGGGAGATGATCTATAAGGCGGCGTCAGAGGGAATGACCATTTTTGTAACGACCCACTATATGGATGAGTCTGAATACTGCGGCCGTGTTTCCATAATGGTCGACGGCCGCATCGCCGCGCTCGATACGCCGCGAGCACTAAAGGAACAGTTTGGCGCCAGCTCGATGAATGATGTTTTTCTTCAACTCACCCGCCCCAACCAGCACGGATCATGAAGCAGTTTGGCATCTTTATACAAAAAGAACTTTTCCACATCTTTCGCGACCGGCGCACCCTGCTCATTCTTCTTGGGATGCCGATAGTGCTCGTACTGCTCTTCGGGTTCGCCATCACCAATGAGATCGACAACGCCCGCATTGCCATCCTGGATCAATCCAAAGGAGAGATGAGCCAGAAGATCACCCAGCGCCTCCTGGCTTCCGGTTATTTCCTGATCGATGAAAACCTCCGGGAAGTAGCTGAGATCGAGCAGCATTTTCGGGAAGGAAAAACCAAGATGGCCATTGTCTTCCCCCCTGAACTACAGGAAAACCTACGCCGCAACCTGCCTACTCAGATACAACTCATTGCCGACGCCACCGACCCCAACACTGCCACGACCCTCATCAACTACGCTTCGGCCATCATCGGCCGCTACGTACAGGATCAGGGCAGGGGACAGGCAATGCCTCTGCAGATCCATACCGAGGTAAAAATGCTGTACAACCCCCGCCTGAAGAGCGTCTTCATGTTCGTCCCGGGGGTGATGACCGTAATCCTGATGTTGGTATCCGCAATGATGACCTCTATTGCCATCACCCGGGAAAAGGAGCTGGGTACGATGGAAGTGCTGCTGGCTTCTCCGCTGAGGCCGGCTATGATCATCATTGGGAAAGTGATCCCCTATATCCTGCTGGCACTGGCCAATACGGTGGTGATCCTGATGCTTGGCGCCTTTGTCTTCGGTATGCCGATAAAAGGGAGCCTGTTCTTACTCGCACTGGAGTGTCTGTTATTTGTTATTACCTCTTTGGCCCTGGGCATTCTGATCTCCACCCGCACCGAAAGCCAGCAGGTAGCCATGCTGATCTCTTTGATGATGCTCATGCTGCCGACCATTCTGCTATCGGGCTTTATTTTTCCGATCGAATCGATGCCCTTGGCCTTGCAGGTGATCAGCAACATCATTCCCGCCAAGTGGTTCATCATCATCCTGAAAAACGTCATGTTAAAAGGTACGGGGGTGGAATTTATATGGAAGGAAAGCCTGATACTGGGTGGAATGGCTTTGTTCTTTATTGGCGCCAGTGTACGCAACTTTAAAATCCGTCTGGAGTAGGGGGAGGGTGAGGGGGCTTCCTTTTGAGGAATTTCTAAAATACAGTCGAATGAGAACGATCTTTTTTATCGTCCGCAAAGAATTTCTACAGATTTTCCGGCACAAGGTGATGTTGCCGCTAATCTTCCTGATGCCGATCATCCAGCTGGTGATCCTGGCCCATGCCGCCGATTTTGAGGTAAAGAATATCAACCTGCATATCGTCGACCAGGATAAGAGCCAGGCTTCTCAGCAACTGATCAGTAAGTTTCAGGCCTCCCGGAATTTCAATATCATAGGGTATTCTTTTTCCAGCCGGCTGGCCTTTGATGAAGTACAAAGTGGCGACGCCGACCTCTTCCTGGAGATTCCGCCTCATTTTTATCGAGACCTGATCCGGAACAACAAAGCCAGCCTACAGCTTTCCGTCAATGCCATCAACGGCGTACAGGCAGGCCTGGCCAATGCCTACGCCAACGCCATCATTCAGGACTTCAACGGGGAAATTCGCACCGAACTGGCTAATACGAGCGCCGGCACAGCGCCGGGCGGCCTGAGCATCACCTATTCCAACTGGTTCAACCCCGAAATGAACTACAAGACCTTTATGGTGCCCGGCATCCTGGTGCTGCTGGTCACCCTGATCGGCATGTTTCTCTCCGGTATGAATATTGTAAAAGAAAAGGAGATTGGCACCATCGAGCAAATCAACGTAACGCCCATCCGTAAGCACCAGTTCATCATCGGGAAATTGCTACCTTTCTGGATCATCGCCCTGGTAGAATTGTCAATCGGCCTGGCCGTCGGCTGGCTGGTCTTCGACATTCCCTTCGTAGGTAGCCTTTGGCTGATCTATGGTTTCGCCGCCGTTTACCTACTGGTGGTGCTGGGGCTGGGGCTGCTGGTTTCCACCTTTACCGAGACCCAGCAACAAGCCATGTTTATCTCCTGGTTCTTACTCATCATATTCATTCTTATGAGCGGCCTGTTTACGCCCATCGAGAGCATGCCGGAATGGGCGCAGGCGATTACCCGCTTCAATCCGGTAGCCTACTTCGTGGAAGTGATGCGCATGGTGTTGCTGAAAGGCAGCGGCCTAATGGATATAAGGCAACATTGTATTGTAATGCTGACGGCGGCCCTGGCGGTGAATGTACTGGCGGTGCTGAATTACCGGAAGACGAATTGAGGGGGATAGACTACTCCCCATACAACCAAGCCTCCCTCAACGCCAGCTCCTCTTCCGATGGTTCGGGCTTGGGATAGACTTTATTGTCTCCTGCATCGTATTCCATGCCTACCTTGTTGAAGATTTCGTTGATCGGCAAAGGCTTGACGCCACCGACATGTGCTTTCAGGAATGCTCCGATCTCGGGATAGGTCATCTCCGTGATGACCCCAAATAGTTCGTCGTCCTTAAAGGATTGATAAGGGCCATACTTTGCCGCCAGGTCTTTGACCAGTTGTTTTACGCTATACTTCCCTTCCGAGAGGGCTCGCAGCTCAATGTCGAGCAACAGGTTAGCCACTACCCCTTTCAGTTCCAGGTTATCGCACTGATCGGCCAGGTTGCCGAAGCTGTGCCGGCTCACGTCCGTCAGGGATACATCGCTGCGAAAGTCCTTCATACCCCCCAGAAAGTCATTTACAAACCAGAAAAACTTCTTCTCCGGGAGCATGCCCTGGTTTACCCGGGCGTGATAAAAGAGGTACTCCGTCGTTCCCTGGTAAAGCCACTGGTGGCGGGACTCAGACATTTGAGGCGCGTCGAAATCAAATCGCATCGCTTCTTCCGAATGGATATTCAAGGGCGCATAAATATGCAGGAACTTATGCATATCCACTCGTTCCAGGCCTTCTTCCAGGTTGAGGGCTTTGAGGGCTTTGGCGTCCCATTGCTCCGGCCATACCCAGGCGGAGGAGTTACTGTGTTCCAGGGCTGCTTGTATAAAAAAATCCCCTCCGTAGAAGAAAAAAAGGAAGGTATATTTGTCAGCGGGCAAGTCTCCTCCAAAATAATTGGCCAATCTGGCCAACAGTGGTTCGTACACTTTTTGAATCCGTTGGGGGTTGACGATCTTGTTCTCAGAAAAGACGCCAATTTCCACATTTGTATTCGCCACCTGAAAGCGGGCCGGCCGCTGCTCGGTGTAAAGGATAGGGTGGTCCGCCAACTCCTGGTAAGAAGGAAAAGAAAAGGCATCCCGGTATCCTTCCGCCTGCATCCCTTTGATCCCGCTACAGGCAAACAACCCTTTCGGGCGAACGATATAGACATAAAACGGCAGGTTTTCCATTCCTTGTACATAACCGAACAGCCCTCCGGGATTCAGGAAGAAAGCCCTTCCCGGAATAAAGAAATTCTCCGCCGGCAGGTACCGGGAGTTTTGCAGGCGGTATTTCCACATATTCCGGACTTTGTACTCGATGCGATCCAGGCTCTGAGCATTCCGGATATGCCATTGGTTGGGTTTTACCCGCTCGGCCGGCAGTGGCATGTTCCACTTATCGTAAGCTTCCAACTCCGCCACCATCGGCCCAAACTGCATATCGGCGCTGTTATAGCCTGGCACAGCCAAAGGAAACGAAAAATCTATCTCTTCCTGATCAATAGCCGGAGTAGTTAGCTTGATGGCCAGTAGCCCTTTATCTATCTTGTTCAGGTCGATCTGGTACGTGTAATTGGCCTGGCTCAGGCCGGTAGCGGAAAAAAGAGTGAAGGCTGCAAAAGCCAGCAGGTTGTGGAGATGTGGTTTCATTGGTTCTCGTTTTCAGGCTTGCCGCCCCCCACAACAAGCCCGGTGGATTTTACTTCAAGATAAGCATAGTCAGCAAGAAAATCCACCCAAAATGGAAATGTATACTCAATATAAATAACCCGTTTCTTACTATCCGGCCCTGCTCCGGATAAGCCTGCCCGGCCCCCAGGGATACCGGCGAACCATCGAATGCCCTCCTACCCCTCCATCTCGCGGATCAGCCTTAGAATATCCTGGTTCAGTTTGTTTCTGCGGGTGGTGATGCTCTCCACACTGGAGGTATTGTTCTTTTCATCCTCGCGCACCTCCTTCCAGCGTTGCTCCAGGAGCAGCGCCTGGTCATACAGATTCCGGTCATCCTCCGTCATGGTAATGACCTGTTCGATGACCGCCTGAATATTACCCTGTCGAAAAATAGCCCGCAGCTCTGATGTATTGTAAATGTGTTTCGGTTGGGGAAGAGCCACTGGAGAAGAACCGGAAGAAAGGTTGGCAGCCAGCGTTTCTGCCCGGGCTGCCGCGTCATTCCGAATAGCATCCGCCAGGCGAAAAAGTTGCAACTTAAGCGCGCTGCGCCGCTCCCGAATGCCGCTGGTATTTCCCATCATTAGCGCTTCTTCTTCCAGCGTTTTCCAATCTGAGCGCCGCATGCGCACCGCGGTTATCTTGTCAGGGCTATCCTGCCCGGCAAAAGACAACAAAGCCGCAATAGCATCCTCCAGCCGGTTCTCTTCAATGTGCTTGACAATATTCTGATAAGCCTGTTCGGCAGTTGGCATAGTTCTTTTTTAATCTAAAAATAGGGTTCTTCAGCAAAGAAGGAAAATTATTCATTTTTTTACGATGACCCCAGAGGTTAAGTTCACCCATTGCAAAACGAGCTTCATTTACTTATATTGGAGTGGATAAATATTAGAAACCATACGATGAAGAAATTATTAGTCGCTGTTGATTTTTCCCCCGCGTCCCGTTATGCGTATGAATACGCCGAATGGTTGAGCCTCCAACTCAGCGGATCGCTCACTGCCGTATTTGTCAATACCGCCACTTATGCCGAAATTACCGTATCGGAGAAGAAACGCCAGGAAATGATAAACAAGGAGAACAATGGATACAGGGAACGCCTGCACCAGTTCACCGCCAACTATCCTGACCGGGATGAAGAGCCGCTCACGGCGGTAAAACCCGAACAACTGCTCGTAGTGACAGGGCGCATCGCCCCTGCCCTCTGTGCCGCCGCCCTGAAAATTGAAGCTGATGCAATCGTTGTTGGCACTCGCGCCAAACACAGCCTCCGCGATCACCTTTTCGGCAGTGTCACCACCCAACTCATTGGACAAACGCCCTGCCCGCTTATCATTATACCCGAAGGAGCAGCCTACAAAACCGTCAGCCGAATTGCCCTGGCTGTAGATATTAAGCAGCATGAAGAGCCGGTTCTTCCCGCTTTGCAATCGATAGCTACCGCTTTAGAGGCCGAAATCCATCCTTTTTATGTAAATTTTTTGCCCGAAGAGCAGGATATGTTTAAGGAAGAAGAGGTGAAAAAGGCAGGGCACAAGATCACCATGGTCCGGGAACGTACCCTTGTTGACGGAGTAGACTATTTCCTGGAAAAGTATCCTTCCGAAATGTTGGCTTTATACCTACCTCCACAAGCTTTCCTCAACAACCTGTTTCGTGGAAGGTTATCCCGGCATCTGGCCTGGAAAGCGCCGGCGCCGTTGCTGCTGATGTAATGAATGAAGGCCGGTTTACCGGTCATAGTGCAAAATCAACAAGGGCACGGTCGTATGGAAGGCCATCTGTTTGGTAACACTCCTATGGAAGAGATTTTCCAGCCCTCCCCGGCGTAAAGTGCCCATTGCAATGAGGTCAGCATCGATATCTTGGGCATATTTCACGACACCCTCTTCTACATCGGAGCATTTAATCTCCACTGCATTGAAGCCAATATCCGGCATATTTTCCCGGACAGCCTGTTCAAACTCCACTTTGGCCACAGAGTAGGGCTTTCCCGCCTCTGCCTCAACGTGAACAAAGTGGATATTAGCAGTCCTTATACCCGCCATCTCAATTAACTGCTGGAGCATGGCTTCATCGGCAGCGTTATAATTACTGGCAAACACGATTTCTTTAAATCCTTTGCACTGGCAATCCCCCGGAATAAGCAAAACGGGGCAAAAAGCATTGCGGGCAACATAGGTAGAGACGCTCCCAAATACCCTTTCCATGAGGTTGCCCTGGCCGGTCGTTCCCATCACGATGAGGTCCACTTCTTTGGATAGCCGTACAACCTCTTCACTGGCAAAACCTATGCGGAGTTCCGTTTTGGGTTGGACCACAGTTGCCACCGCCCCTGCCTCATCGGTAGCCAGCGTATGCTCCGCGATAAAGTTTTTCATCAACTCGCGCTTGACGGCCTCGAACTCTGCCGCCGGCATATCCAGGTAAGGGTTGGAATAATCGAAAGAAGGATGATAAGCGTGTACGACCATCACTTCGATGGGCTCTTCCCCCGCCAGCGTTTGGGCAAAGTGATAGGCATTGGCGGCAACATCGGAAAAATCAGTAGGAACCAGTATTTTTTTCATGGGGTTGCACTTTTGCATATATGGCTTTAAAATATGGACCAATTCGTCGACACCAGGTACTTCCCCTTCATAGGCGGGGAGGCCGTTAATGAGAAGAGCAGGAGCCGCTGTAATTTCGTATTCCAGAATATCGTGTACGCTGGTCACTTCATCCAACTCGGCTTCCAGTTCCGGAAGCCGGGCCAGCGCTTGTCTCACATTGGCTTTCAGGGCCCTGCTCTTCCGGCACCCAATACCTAATATTTTCAAATGTAAATGCATGTATTCATTCAGGCTTTTTTGCTGTCCAGTATCTGCTTGGCCGTAACTTCCTCACTGGCCAGCGCTTTGATAACGTCAAAAGTAGTAATGATGCCAATCAGTTCGCCGCTTTGCTCTTCCACTACGGGGATAGCATGAAAACGGTTTTCCAAAAAGATTTCAAGAGCTACGTTGATCCGCTGGTCCGGCGTTAGTTTAGCCAAACCTTTGGTCATAATATCTTCTGCTTTGTATGCCCGCAGGCGCGCCTCATTTACAAATTGGTCTTCCTCATTACGGCTGAACCCGCGCATGAAATAGATAAAGTCTGTTTTGCTGACTATGCCAACGATCTTTTTGTAGCTCACCACCGGTATGTGATGAATCTTGTTTTTTTCAAAAATCGCTTTAACATCAATCAGCTTGTCCCCGGGGTTAACCGTGATCAGGTTTGTGGTCATCAGCGTTTTGACAGGAGCTAGGACGTTCATTTTTCTATTTTTAAAGGTTAGAGAATACTATAATGACGATGGCGTTATCACATAGCTAGCGGCGCCACGTATCATTGCAAAGACAATATCAACAAATGGGCCTGATTGGCAACTGATGAATATCAACGGAGCCTAATGATTTTCATCAGCCGGGTGAATGCAGGCCTATAACGGGGCTAATCCAGTGGATTTTTGTATTTTACATTTGGTGTTTTACGGTTTAAACTTATTTCTGTTTGTATTTTTGCCCAACCTGGCTAGCCCTGTTGAAAAGATTCCACAATTAGCAGATTGAGCCGCTGCGTAACAAAATGGCCTATTACGCCGTTTTGGTTACCGGGAGGCCCAAATGCAAACCTACGTATATGAAACAATTATTCACCTTGCTTTTGTTATGCTTCGGTACATTTACCATTGCTCAAGCTCAATCTATTGATGAGTTGGAAAAGCAACTCAAAGAGGCCGGCAGCAGCAAGGATAAGTTATCTCTGAACTATCAACTGGGCGAAGCTTACCTTCGGTCCAGCGCAGAAAAATCGATCGAGTACGGCAAACAAGCTTTCAACATCGCCCGTGACTTGAGCAATGAAGGCATGATGGCACGCTCCGCCTTCCTCGTCGGAAAAGCTTATGTGCGCGACCGCAACGATCGCAACGCAAAAACCTGGTTCGACACTGCCCTCGCCGCTGCAAAAAAAGCCGGTGACTCCGACCTGATCATCAAAAGCGTAGAAAGCCGCAGCAAGATAGAAAAAGATGACAGGGATTACCGCGAAGCCTACCAAATTGTCGAGGAAGCTTTCAAATATTTCAGCCAGAACGGAACCAGTATCAGCGATCTGGAAGAAAAGTACGAACGACAGCGCGCCGCCCTGCTCCAGGAAAAGAAACGCCTGGAACAGGAGATCAGCAACCTGACAAACGAACGGGAAGATTTGGTGACCGACCGGTCCCGCCTTCAACAACGGCAACAGGAGCTGGTGCGGGATAAAGCCATCGTGGAAGAAAAAATCTCTGAAAAAGACGAGCGTTTGGCAACGATTTCGGTTGCTAAAGAACGAGCCGATTCTGTGGTCCGGACCAAAGAACTCGAGGTGAAATCGCTAACTCGTGAACGCCTCGAACAAGAAGCCGTCCTGAAGGATAAGGAAGCAAAGCTGGCCATCGCTTCCCTGGAAGCCGAACAGAGCCGCCGCATTGCTGAACAGGCTGCCGCCCGCCAAAACCAACTGCTCATCCTGGCTATCTTCGGCACATTGCTGGCCCTTTTGCTCCTGGTTCTCTTTCTCATCGCCCGCCGCTCCCGAAGCCGCCTCAAGGATAAGAATAAAATCATCGAGATGGAGCGGCAACGGTCTGATGAACTCCTCCTGAACATCCTGCCCAAGCCGATTGCCGAGGAACTCAAAGAATTTGGAAAAGCCAAAGCCCGAAAATATGACCAGGTGACGGTTTTGTTCAGTGATTTCAAGAACTTCACCAGTATTTCCGAAAAACTTTCACCGGAAGAACTGGTAGAGGAACTGGATAAGTGCTTCAAAGCCTTTGACTTCATCCTTACCCAGTACGACGATATAGAAAAGATCAAAACGATCGGCGATGCCTATATGTGCGCCTCCGGCCTCATCGGCCGCAAAGGCATGCCCTACAATATCATCCGCGCCGCTCTGGAAATGCAACAGTTCCTCGAGGAACAGAAACAGGAAAAGATGCGCATCGGCAAGCCCTACTTCGAAGCCCGAATTGGCCTGCATACCGGATCGGTCGTGGCCGGTGTGGTGGGCGTCAACAAATTTGCTTACGATATTTGGGGCGATACCGTCAATATCGCCTCCCGCATGGAAGCCAATGGCGAAGAAGGCCGCGTCAACATCTCCAACACCACCTACGGGTTGGTCAAATACCAGTTTGACTGTGAATACCGAGGCAAGGTGCAGGCCAAAAACAAAGGGCTGATCGATATGTACTACGTTCAAAAAGAGAAGGAGAAAAACCTGGCGGCTGTGACGGCTTAAAGGTTGTCCGGGGCCTTCCTGATTTGAAGGCCCCGAACTGTTTTTCCTGCCTTTTTTCTCAACTGCCCCTCCTCTCCAGACGTTTCCTTTAAGCGCATTTCCGCTAATTCCAAACCGCATAAACCAGGAGAATCCTTTATGTCTTTTAAACTTCAATCTCCCTTTACGCCAACCGGTGATCAGCCAATGGCCATTGAACAACTGGTACAAGGTGTACAGGCCGGTGATAAAGCCCAGGTACTGCTCGGCGTCACCGGCTCCGGCAAGACCTTTACCATGGCCAACGTCATCGCCGAACTCAACCGGCCCACCCTGATTCTAACCCATAACAAAACGCTGACCGCCCAGCTGTACGGCGAATTCAAGGATTTCTTCCCCGATAATGCCGTTGAGTACTTTGTGTCTTATTACGACTACTACCAGCCGGAAGCTTATATCTCCGTCACCGATACCTTCATAGAAAAAGACCTCTCCATCAATGAAGAAGTAGATAAACTGCGCCTGCGGGCTACCTCTTCACTGCTCTCCGGCCGGCAGGATATTATCATTGTCGCATCTGTGTCCTGCATTTATGGCATGGGCAACCCGGAGGACTACAAAAGCAGCATCATCCGGATCAAGCAAGGAGAACAGCTTTCGCGCAACAGCTTCCTTTACAATCTGGTCGAAAGCCTCTATTCCCGAACGGAGACCGACTTCCGCCGGGCCACCTTTCGCGTACGCGGGGACACGGTGGATATCAACCTCCCCTACGTAGACTATGGCTACCGGGTGACCTTCTTCGGCGATGAGATAGAAAGCATCGAGCGCATCGAGATAGAAAGCGGCAAGCGGATTGAAGGTATGGAGGCAGCGGCTATCTTTCCAGCGAACCTTTACGTCGCCCCCAAAGACCGCATCCACCAGATTATCCGCGATATAGAGGATGAGTTGTATGAGCAGGAGAAGTACTTCGAGCGGGAACGCCGCCTCCTGGAAGCCAAACGCATCCGCGAGCGCACCGCTTTCGACCTGGAAATGATGAAAGAGCTGGGTTATTGCACCGGGGTGGAAAATTACTCCCGCTTTTTCGACGGCCGCAAACCCGGCACCCGCCCTTTCTGCCTGCTGGACTACTTCCCGGATGATTACCTGATGATCATCGATGAGAGCCACGTGACCATTCCTCAGGTGCGGGGCATGTACGGCGGCGACCGGGCGCGGAAACTCAGCCTAGTCAATTTCGGCTTCCGCCTGCCTTCTGCTATGGATAATCGCCCACTCAATTTCACAGAGTTCGAAAGCCTCGTCAACCAGGTTGTCTTCGTGAGCGCTACGCCCAGTGATTACGAACTGGAACAGACCGGTGGCGTCATTGTCGAACAGCTCATCCGGCCGACCGGACTGCTCGACCCCCCGATAGAAGTGCGGCCCAGCCTCAACCAGATCGATGACCTGATGGAGGAGATCAAAATGCGCATGGAACGCAATGAGCGCACGCTGATCACGACCCTCACCAAGCGGATGGCAGAAGAGCTAACCAAATACCTGCAACGGCTCAATATAAAGGTTCGCTACATTCACTCCGAGGTCGATACCCTGGAACGAGTGGAAATCCTGCGCGACCTGCGCCTGGGCGAGTTCGATGTCCTGGTGGGCGTTAACTTGCTCCGCGAGGGCCTCGACCTTCCGGAGGTGTCTTTAGTGGCGATCCTTGACGCAGACAAGGAAGGCTTCCTGCGCAATAACCGGTCGCTGACACAAACCGCCGGCCGCGCCGCCCGCAACTCGAACGGGCTGGTGATCTTTTACGCCGATAAAGTTACCGGCGCCATGCAGAGCACCATCGACGAAACCAACCGCCGCCGGGCCGTGCAGATGGCCTACAACGAAGAGCACGGCATCGTGCCCCAAACGGTGCGCAGCAGCCGGGAAGATATCCTCAACAAACAATCCATCCTCGATATCCGGGGAACCAGGGAGCGCGCCTACATCGAGCCCGACGAGCCCAGCCTGGCCGCCGACCCGCTCATGGCCTACCTCAACCGCGATCAGATTGAAAGAATGATAAAGGAAACAGAGGAAAAAATGAAAAAGGCAGCCAAAGAACTGGATTTCATTTCCGCCGCTCAGTTTAGAGATGAACTCTTCGCGCTGAAAAAGAAATGGAAGGAAGTGGCTTAGAAACGTTGGAAAAACCTTTGAGGCTTTGAAAATCTCAAAGGTTTAAATTTTCCGTTATTTTCATTAACCCTAAACTGGCCTCGCCAACCCATAAACTCAGGCCCCGGAGCCCGTTATCACGTCGTATACACCGAATTGAACATCACATAGTCCGTCGTCAAATCCGCACCCCACCCTACGCTTTCGCTGTCGCCCCCGTTCATATTCAGGTGGATGCGCAAGTGGGATTCGCGTAGCAACCGTTTGACCTGACTGCGGTCGATGCCTACCGGCTGGCCTTTGTCCAGCACCTGTACCAGTTTATTTTCGTCTCCAAGGTAGAGGTCTACCTTAGTATAGTCAAAAGGCACGCCGGCGTTGCCGCCCGCGCAGATAATGCGCCCCCAATTGGGGTCGCGGCCAAACATGGCGGTTTTGACCAGCGAAGAATCGGAAATGGCGCGCACGAGTTTACGAGCCGTGTTTTCATCAGGTGCGCCGGTGACGCGGTATTCAATAAACTTGGAAGAGCCTTCCCCGTCGGAGACAATCAGCTTGGCCAGGTGGATCATCATTTCTTCCAGCTTTTCCTGAAATAGCCAATAGCGCTCGTCTTTTTCCGATTCAATCGGATCATTGCCCGCCAGGCCGTTGCACAATACCGCTACCATATCGTTAGTAGACGTATCCCCGTCTACTGTAATCACATTGAAAGACCGGTTGACACTCTGCTGCACTGCCTTTTTCAACAGTTTAGGCTCAATGGCAATATCGCTCACCAGGAAGCTCAACATGGTCGCCATATTGGGGTGGATCATCCCGGAGCCCTTGGCGATACCGGCAATATTGATGGTAGTGTCACCCATCTCAAAATCGAGAAAACCTTCTTTGGCAAAGGTGTCGGTGGTCAGGATGGCATTGGCGGCAAAAGATCCGGCTTTGGAGTCATTGGACAATTTGCCTACGTTTTCTTTGATCCCTTTGACGACCTCTTCGGTGGGAAAGGGCTCTCCGATCAGGCCGGTAGAGGCTACCAGCACCAATTCTTTGTCGATGCCCAGCGACTGGGCCATGGCTTCCACCATGGCTTCCGCTCCCTCACGCCCTTGTTCGCCGGTGCAGGCGTTGGCATTGCCCGCATTGCAGACGATAGCCTGCGCTTTCCCCCCCTTCATGTGTTCGCGGGATATTTTGACCGGCTCCGCAACTACCTCATTCTGGGTGAACGTACAAGCGGCGCTCGCCGGCACTTCTGAATAGATAATTGCCAAATCTCTTCGCATGGATTTGATGCCAATATGGGCACCCCAACATTGGATGCCCCGGACATTGGTTAAATTCTTTATCATTTTTATTACTGTTTTTTTCTGTGGAACTCTTAATCACTACTAAGCGACGCGCTATCAATAACTGTCGGTTTTCTAGCGAAACACGACACTTATTAATCGCGCGTCGCTAAGGATTCAGTGGCGCCGCAGTTAAGCCGGTTGTTTCTTCCAGCCCGAACATCAGGTTCATATTCTGCATAGCCTGGCCGGCAGCCCCTTTGACCAGGTTGTCTATCACCGACACCGTGATGATCCGGTTGGTTCGGTCATCATAAGTAACGAAGAGATCGCAGAAGTTGGACCCCCGGACGTCTTTGAGCGCCGGGGGGGCTTTCCGAAGCCGTACAAAAGGGTGCCCCTCGTAAAACGATGTATACAGGTCTTTAAGTTGGTTTTCCGTCACCCCTTCTCTCGGTTGAGTATAAATGGTCGACAAGATGCCGCGGTCGACCGGCAAAAGGTGAGGGGTGAACTGTATCTGCATGGCTCCATTGGAAGAAAGCCCCGATAGCTGTTCTTCGATTTCTATAGTATGGCGATGCCGCTTCAGGCCGTAGGCTTTGAAGTTATCACTGACATTGGAATAATGAGTGGTTGGCGTTGCTTTAACCCCGGCGCCGGTCACCCCCGATTTTGAGTCTACCACTACCTGCCCCGGAACAATAATATTGGCTTTCACCAAAGGCGCCAGGCCCAGAATAGCACTGGTGGGATAACAACCGGGATTGGCAACCAGCCGGGACTTACGGATTTTATCGCGGTGCAGCTCCGGAAGGCCATAGGCCGCCTGTTCAAAGCCTTTGGGAAACGTATGGCGCTTGGCGTACCAGGATTCGTATACACCTGGAGCGGAAAGGCGAAAATCCCCCGACAGGTCGATCACCAGAAAATCTGAGCCCTCGTATTTTTCGACAAAGCTCATAGAAACACCGTGAGGAAGGGCCAGGAAAACAGCGTCCAGATTCTCCTCCAGTATTTTGTGAGCAGGCTGGAGTTCATAGTCAGCCAGCCCTTGAAAATGAGGATGGACATCCGAAAAACGCGCTCCTTTCCGGCTTTCGGAGGTAATGATCCGGATATCTATTTCCGGGTGATTATATAAAAGGCGCACCAGTTCCGATCCGGTGTATCCGGTGGCGCCAACAATACCTACTTTAATCATGAATAGTCTTTTCAGATTTTCCAGATTTTCCAGATTTTGGAAATCTGGAAAACCTGGAAAATCTTTTTCAATTAATTTCCTTTAACGAAAGGGCGATTACATCCACCAGGCGTTCCAGTTGTTCGAAGCTGATCACCAGCGGCGGCACCAGGCGCAGCACGTTGCCGGCCGTGGCGTTGGCCAGAACGCCGTGTTCCATCATTTTCAGGACCAGCGGTTTGGTTTCGAAATCGAATTCCACGCCGATCATCAGGTACCAGGTACGGATTTGTTTCAAGCCGGCATGCCTTCCGATCTTTTCTTCCAGCATTTCCTTCAGCCAGAAGCCTTTCCGGATGGTTTTGCGCAGGATGTCTTCTTCTTGTATAGCCTCTATGGTAGCCAGTACCGGCGGCACAGGTATGGGGTTGCCGCCAAAGGTGGTGCCATGGTCGCCGAATTCGATGGCGCCGCTCACTTTTTCATTGCTGAGGATAGCCCCGACGGGCAGGCCGTTGCCCAGCCCTTTGGCCAGGGTCATGATGTCGGGCTGTACTTCGTAGTGGTCCTTGGCGAAGTACTCGCCGGTGCGGGCTACGCCGCACTGTATTTCGTCGAAGATGAGCGCGATGTTTTCCCGGTCGCACAGCTCCCGCAGCGCCCGCAGGTAGCAAGGTTTGGCCAAGTTGATCCCGCCTTCTCCCTGCACCGGCTCCAGAATGATGGCGGCGATGTCTTCGCTGACGGCTGCCCGCACCGCCTCAATGTCGTTGAACGGCACTTTGTGGAAACCGGACGGCATCGGGCCGAAACCGCGCTGCATCTTTTCTTTACCGGTCGCAATGGTTGCCAGCGTACGGCCGTGGAAAGAGTTTTCCATAGAGATGATGCCGCCGCCCCGTCCATTGCTGAAGGCATATTTCCGGGCGATCTTGATCGCCCCTTCAACGGACTCTGCGCCGCTATTGGAAAAAAACACCCGGTTGAGGCCGGAGATTTCAACCAGTTTCTGAGACAACATCACCTGAGTCTCGCTGACGAAAAAATTAGAAATGTGCATCAATTGCTGCGCCTGCTTCTGAATGGCTTTCACTACTTTCGGATGGCAATGGCCCAGGTTGCAAACCGCAATCCCGGCCAGGGCATCGAGGTACTCTCTGCCTTCCACGTCCCAAAGACGGGCGCCTTCGCCCCGCCGAAAGGCCAGCGGAAAGCGTTTGAAAGTAGGCAGGTAGTACTTTTGATCAGCCTCGTGCAGGGCCGCATTTGTCGTTTTTTCTTTTATAAGCATATTTCGGTTCCGATTATTTTTTCTGGGTTTATTGCTTCAATAATACTTGCCGGTTTTGTGCCGTTGATGATACGCGCCGACTGTGCGCCTTGCCGAAGCGCCACCTCACAAGATTCCATCTTGGGGATCATGCCTCCTTTTATGACAGAACCAAACAGAGGCCCCAATTCTTCAAGGCGCAGCTTCCGGATGATGGTGGAAGGATCATTGATGTCCCGGAGCAGGCCATCCACATCAGTAAGGACCAGATAGTGACTCGCCCTCAGGGCGCCGGCGAGGCTGCCGGCAAACATATCGGCGTTGATGTTGTAATCATTGCCAGCTTCGTCGGAAGCGATGCAGGTGACAACCGGCAGATAATCTTTATCCAGCAGCATATCCATCAGGCTTGTATCCACCAGTTCGACATTCCCTACCTGTCCAAGATCATACTGTATTTCTTTGCCGTTTTGAACGCTTACGTGATACCTTTTTCTGGCCAACACCATGCGCCCATCCTTTCCAGACAGGCCGACGGCTTTTAGCCCTGCTCGGTTCAAAAGGTTCACAAGGCCGCCGTTCACTTCTCCCTTCAGCGCCATCTCAATATATTTGAGTGCTTCCGTTGAAGTTTTACGGTGTCCTTCAATGAATTCCGACTCCATCTCCACCAGTTCCAGCATCTTTTTAATAAAAGGCCCGCCGCCGTGAACGAGTACGACGCGATGCCCCTTTGAACGGAGCTTCCAAATGTTTTGAACGACCAACTGCTTAAGCCGTTCGCTCAGCATGGCATTACCGCCATATTTTATCAGGATAAGTGGCTTTTTCTTCATTTCTTGGGCTGTTTAAGCACTTTATTCAACGTAAGGTTTGACCAGGTTCAAGGCGTTTTTTAGCCAATTCAGCTAGGGTTAGGTTAAGGCTGAGGTTAAGGCTGAGGCACTAGAAGTGTGTACGAGCCAATGGCAGCCCTCGGGCATGTACGGTGTACGAGGCTGTCCAACCTTAGACGAGTAGCCGCAAGTACAGTTCAACCTGTCAGAAGCGAACTATTTTTTCTGGGAAATAACAGCCTCCTGACCTCAATCTCAATCTCACGATAATTCAATTATTTCACAATTCGCCGGGGAATCGCCATGGGCAGGCGGCTCAACATTTCATTATTGATCAACTGCGTGTAGTTGGTAAAGGAGCTCACGCGAATGGTATTGTTGTTCTGCTTACCCAGCAGGACCACCTCGTCGCCGACCTCGACACCGGGGATGTCCGTGATGTCCACCATAAAAAGGTTCATATTGATCAGGCCGGTGATGGGCGCTTTACGCCCCTGGATGAGCACATGCCCACTATTGGATTGGCCCCGCGGATAGCCATTGCTGTACCCAACCGGGATAACCGCCACGCGCATCTCACGGCTAGCCTGAAAAGCGGTGCCATATCCGATGAATTCGCCTGGCGGCACCTTTTTGATATCCATCACATCCGTTTTCCAGGAGATGATGCGGTTCATAGGCGCATCTTTATCCTTGCCAACTTCCCGAAGGTGTTGGTAGTAAATATCGGGGCTGGGCCAGAACCCATAGGTGGCCACGCCGATCCTTACGAGGTCATAATGCGTTTCCGGCATGGCCAGGACGGCGGCGGAACAGGCGATATGCCGGTACTTAGGCATGATCTTTCGCTTGTTCAATTCCGCCAGGTACTTCTTGTAGCGCACCAACTGCTGGTCGATCCGAAACTGGTTACCGGGCGACTCTGCCCCTCCCAGGTGGGTGCAGACCCCCTGGAAGAGAAAGTGCTCCTCATTGCGCTTGAGAAAAGAGAGCGACTTTTTGAAGTAAGGTTCCGTCATGCCGGTGCGGTTGGTACCCGTTTCTACCTCCAGGTGTATTTTAGCTCTCTTTTTTAATTTCCTGGCTTTTTCCAATACTAGTTGCAGGCGGTCATAGCTGAAAATATAGAACTCGATGTCATTCCGGATCACCCACTCAATATCCTGGTCATAGAGGATGCCCATGATCATGATCTCAGAGGAATCGGCGCAGTGTTCGAGCACTTCTTCGGCTTCATAAGCAGAGGCTGCCGAGAAATGATTCACCCCGCATTTTTCCAGCATTTTCACCATTTGTGGAATACCGTGGCCATACGCATTGGCTTTGACTACCGCCGAATAGCGCGGATGGCTTACCAGTTTCTTCTTCAAAAAATTGATATTCTTGGCTAAAGCAGCCTGGCTAAGCTCTATGCGCGACGAGTGCCTTACGTTTCTCACAAAAGCGTCGTAATGGGAATGATGTGATTGCGTCATTGATTTTTGCTTTTTACATGAGGTTGGGCATCCCTCTCCGTACCCTTTACTCTACCTATCTCACCCCTCCTCAAACCTCATTATTTTGATTAATCAAATACTCCATAAATACTTGCGCCCCCAACTTTCGCGAGCCAGCTTTTCGACTTTTGTTACCGGCTCTTTGGGCACACCTTCCTGCTTCCCTTCCAGTTGCAGATTGTTGTAGTGAAAAGCGTAAACGCGGGATACGAACTGATGGACAGGAAGAGAAGATTCTCCATGGAGTTCGCCATTTCCGGAAACAGACGGTTGGATGGCTTGTCCCCAATTTTGACGCCCTTCACTGTTGGGATTGAAAAAATAAGCCCGCCAGGATCCCTCTGGGGATTGCTCGATGCGCAAGAGGGA
Organism: Lewinellaceae bacterium; assembly: GCA_020636095.1. GTDB lineage: Bacteria > Bacteroidota > Bacteroidia > Chitinophagales > Saprospiraceae > JACJXW01. Next base: position 281,284 of record JACJYN010000003.1, on the reverse strand, counting down.
AATGGCATGGTAGCCGAGCATATTAGCTTTGGCGTCTGTAATGAAAATACCCAGGGGAACGGGATAGATCAGGTGGTACCCCCCGTTGTATTCCGGATGAAAGGAAGCGTAAAAAATACGCACGAAGTTTTCGAAATTTTCTATGTAACCGGTTACCGGGTTGTAAACGGATATAAAACCCGTCTGTATCCAATGCCCGTAAAAAGCTGGATTTACGGAAACATGGGGGTCAACGCCCAGATGCTTAACGGTAGCTCGCTTCATCATTTCATTGTAGACCTTATCGAGATGCGGAACCAATACAATAGAAACGGGATCCAATGAATAGTCAAACTGTCGGGTTAGGCCTTCTTTCACAGCCGCCGCCTCAATCAGTTCACCCTCATACCGAAAAACTACATTATTGGTCATTGCCGCATCGATCAGAAGGTTGATCAACTTACCCGGAGCATGCCGGCTCCACATACTGATCCCTCTTGCCGACTGGCAAGTAGGGTTGTTGCCCTGCCGTACACCCAGCGGCTGGCCCAGTGCGCACAGGGCGCCGCCAATCAGCAATTGAGCGGGGGTAGCCTCGTGGTCCAAAAGGTTGCCCTTGAGTAAATTTTTGCCGACTTCCGGATGTATCTCTACCCGAATAAGGCGGTTAAAAGCATGCCAGGTGACTTTCCTGGACAGGAGGTTGCGCTGCAATACCCGAGCCAGGCCATAAATGGCTTGTTTGTTACCCCGAACGATGAATTCATGAACGAGCATTGCCACGAAAGCCTTATGCCGTTCATACTCGGCAATCCCATGGGCATCGAGATTCAAAATGAAGGGCGCCAGCTCCGGGTAGCGGCCTATTACAAATTGAAGCAGTGTTAATTGATAATCTGACACCAACCCGGTGGCGGCCATCTGTGCGCCGATCTGCTTACTTTCTGCTTTCACTTTTGCCTTACCGGACTGCTCCAGCCACTGGCGGTATTTTTCGGGCGATCCTTCCTCACGCGCCTTCGACGTCGGCCTATACAATGCATTGACAAACTGTAGAAGCCTTTGATCTTCAGGGTGGGATTCATCCAATCGAACTTGCTTATTGATCACCGCTAGCATTCGCTTTATCTTGGTGACTACGATTGGCCGATGCGCGGATAGTACTTCTATAGCATCCGCGACCTTGGGCTTCAGGCTTTCCAAAGAGATATGCTGGTGTATGAGGCCGAACAGCAGTCGGATTTTTTCCAGCTCCCCTTTGGCATACGCTTCCCAGGCCCTTTCTGAGAAGTCTTCATACGCCAACACAAAATTGGCGACCAGCATATCTTCTAAAAAGGCGCGGGCTTGTTCTGCCGGGAAAGCGGGATTTTCGATCCGGTTTTCAGCAATGGCCAGCAAGCGAAGCTCGCTCAATATTTCCATCGTACTAATGGGATAACCCGCCAGCAGGGTTCCTCCAACCAGAAAGGGAACCAGATGCCTGGGCTCCACCCAAACAGAATCCTCGAACAGGCCCGCTTCATCGGCCTCCCCAATACATTTGTAAAGGAATGTAATTCCTTCAGCCGTACGGCAAAGCATATCCGCATGGCTGAGCAGGAGGCTCTTTTTATCCTTCTTACTGAAGGAAGGCGCTACCTTGAACGAGGTTAAACTTTCAAGAAACCGACTTTCTAATTCACTGATGGTTAATTCCATGTACTGGTGCTTTCCCGAATGAACCGATACTTTCACCGGCTCCGGGGAATAGGTTTTTTTAAAAAGCAGCGCCCTAATATTATTTATGTAGCTACCATTCTAAGGGCCCGGCGAAGAATAACTTCCCCATTTGATGCCGATCTTTTGGAGCTTTGTACATCGTACACACTCCAGGCCCACCGTTGGGCCCGTACATCCCCGAATCGGGTTCGGGGCAGGCGTATACAACCCAGGCAATCTCTGTCCAACCTTAGACGGATACCCTAATATAGGAAGGCGCTATTCAGATTCTATTGTGTCACCGTTGCTTTACACATAAAACGGAACGTCCTCGTAGTGCGTCAGGAGTTCCCTCATTCTGCCGGCCTTATCGCCTGCAAAATTAACGGTCCCAAAGTGGTTGCCGAAACCTTCCCGGCCACTGATTTTCTGCGGCCCGAGGGGCTGAAACAGGTTATTATCGAGGTAGTAAGGTTCTTCCGTCAGTTCTTCCGGTATTTCCAGGCGGGTGATATGCCCACTCTTAGGGAACACCATCACATTGCCATAGTATTTTTTGGGCTTGTAGCCCTTGGGCGGGAAAAATTTGTCAAGCGCTTCATCACTCAGGCTGGGATCATGGCTGACGACAAAGGCCAGCAGGGCGTCAAATTCATAAGCCTTTGAGGCTAGTTCCAGGATGTGGCCTCCTGGAATCCGGCAGGCTACTTCGCCAAAATTGAGGTTGCCATCTTCAGTAACGAACCATTCGGGGTGGATCATCCCGTACTCGATGCCGAATATATCCACCAGCTTCTGGATTTCTTTGTGGATGAGTTCCCGCTTTGCTTCCAGTTCGGGTCCGGCAGGAATGAAATTGGAATACCCCAGTTTGACGTACTCGGTAATATTGAGGAACCGGACTTTGCCTTTGTGGATGAAGGCCTCGCAGGAAAATTCCTGCCCGCGCAGGTGGCTTTCCGCCAGGCAGGGGAAATCTGCCGGTTTGATCTTTTTGTCGATATCTTCTCTGGATTTGATGAAGCGGTGGCCTACCGTTCCGGCAGAAGCAAAGGGCTTGACGTGAAACCAGGCGTCATCTTCACCCGGAAGCTGCAATTCGGCTTCATTCAGGCGGTCCAGGAATTTGTGGGCCTGCTCGTAGTTGTGTATTTCTTCGAAAAGGCCAACCCGCAACCCGCCCAGTAAAGCTTTGCGTTTCATCATCGCCTTATTTCGGAACAGGAAAGCCCGGTTGAGCACCCGGGGGTCATCCCGATAAAGAGAATTCAGGGCGCCTGCCCATTCTACGGTTTCTTCATACAGAGGCACAGCGACATCCACATTGTAGGGGCGCAATAGCTCGGCCAACGCCAGAGAATTGGAATGACTCCCAAACTCATCCAAATGATAGCCGACAAAGGGAATATTATGCTCTTTAGCGTAACTTTCGAAATCGGGAAATGATACAACAACATAGGGCAGCTTGGCTTTCTGCATACTTTCAATAACGGGAAGGCTCCAGCCTATTAGTGCAAAACGGTTTGCCATAAAAGTTTTAGTATTTTAGAATAGATTGTTAATAAATCGGTTGAAAATCAAAGTGGACAAGCAGATGCCTCACAGCTATAGAAGGTTCTGAAACTTCGGATGTTCACAGCAACTCCGGCCACTTTGGAATAATATTGAAAAATGCGGATTATTATTCCAACTCAAACTGAAAGGGTGGAACCCTGGAGCTGGAAACCCAGTAATTGAAGATATGCGGATATTGCTGCCAGGAAAGTTTGTTAAGCGTTTGTCCAAATTTCGGCCGTCAAGCCGAAAACAGTTCATTTTTTGCTTAGGGCCCGGCGAAGAATAACTTCCCCATTTGATGCCGATCCCTGCCTGCCTTGCGGCGAGCAGGCAGGTTTTGCCGCTGTACTGCGTTGCTCATCACTTGCGTAGCTGGGCTATGCGCGTTCTTCGCGCCTTGTCCAGCGACAAAATATCTGGCCTGAAACGGGGAACTTATTTTTCTCCGGCCCCTTAGATGAGGCGCGGGTTCAGGATGATAGCATTCGACTGAGCGTTCGAACGTCGCCGTGAGCATAGTCGAACGCTGAGCTCACGCCGAAGTCAGCGCTATCAAGCCTGGTTCAGCAACGAAATATAAGCGAAAAAGGGACGTTTGCAGGCCGATTGTTGCATTTTGGGCAAGCTCTAATATTTCATTACCCGCTCTTTCAATAAACTCTGTAAGGGGAAAAAGAGTTAACTTTAGTACTTGATACTTACTCAAACAGTTTATGACCAAAAGAGCCACCCGAACGATCGCCCTAATAGCCATTATCATTGTTGCATTAGGGTTTATTTTATTCCAGTCTGACCTCCTAAGCAAGAAAGGGCCGGAACCACCGATAGAAGAGCAGGCCAGTTCGCCGCCGCCGGAAGCCCGTCCCGCCGTGCCGGTCGAAGCGGTCAGGATTTCTCCGGAAGCACTGAGGGACGTCATCACCGTCAACGGCTCGACAATGCCGAATGAAGAGGTGTCCATCACCAGCGAAGTGCCGGGTAAAATCACCAAAATACTATTCCAGGAAGGAAACCTGGTCAATAAAGGAGACCGGCTGATCCAACTCGACGATGAAGAGTTGAATGCGGAACGGGAGCGGCTGGTCGTCCAGCGCAACCTCAATGAGAAAATTGCAGAACGCCTCGAAGCACTCTACCAAAAAGAAGGAGTAAGCCTTCAGGAATACGAAATAGCCGTAGCCGAAGTAGAAAAAGTAAAAGCAGAGCTATCCCTCTTAGACGCCCAGTTGGAAAAGCGGGTCGTGCTGGCGCCCTTCAGCGGCCGGCTCGGCCTCCGGCTGGTCAGTGAAGGTAGTTATTTATCTCCGGGAACGCCAATCGTAAACCTGGTCAGCATCAACCCCATCAAACTGGAGTTCAACATTCCGGAAAAGTACAGCCAGTTGGCTGGGCGAGGCACCAAAATCACATTCCGTTTGGATGGAGACGAGCGGGATTATCCGGCTACAGTTATTGCCAAAGAACCTCAGATTGACTCTGATACACGCACCCTGCGCCTCAAAGCCTCCGCCCCCAACCCAAATGGTAAAATTTTACCCGGAGCATTCGCCAATGTTACGGTCGACCTTCGGGAATTCGGCCAGGCCTTACTGGTTCCAACCCAGGCGGTTGTTCCTGAAATGAACACGCAGAATGTGTACGTTTACCGCAGTGGAAAAGCAGAAAAGCTGGAAGTGCAAACCGGCCTGCGCCGGGAATCACTCATCCAGGTCACGGAAGGCCTGTCACCTGGCGATACAGTAATCACTACCGGCCTGCTGCAGATTCGCCCCGGCGCCGATGTCACCATTACCAAGCTGAATTAAAAATCACCCCCGTATGAGCCTTTCCTCACTCAGTGTACAACGCCCTGTCCTCGCCACTGTAATGTCTATTGTTATCATACTGTTTGGCATCATTGGGCTTACTTATCTCGGCATTCGGGAATACCCCAGCGTCGACCCGCCCATCATTACGGTATCAACCAGTTATGTAGGCGCCAATGCCGACATTATAGAATCTCAAATCACCGAACCGATTGAAGAAGCGGTCAACGGCATTGCCGGTATCCGGTCCATCACTTCGGTGAGCCGGGACGGCCGCAGTACCATCACTGTAGAGTTCAACCTGGAAGTGAACCTGGAAACTGCCGCCAACGACGTGCGGGACAAGGTCTCGGGAGTTGTTCGGGAATTGCCCCCCGATGCCGACCCTCCGGTCGTTTCCAAAGCAGATGCCGATTCCGACCCCATCATATTTCTCAACATTCAAAGCGAACGGCGTTCCCTGCTGGAATTGACGGATATCGCCGATAACATCTTCAAGGAACGCCTGCAAACGATCAACGGCGTCAGCGAAATCCGTATCTGGGGGTCCAAGCGCTACGCCATGCGGATGTGGATCGACCCGGAGAAGCTGGCGGCTTATGATATGACGCCCCTCGATGTGCAAAACGCGTTGCGGCGTGAAAATATAGAACTGCCTTCCGGAAGTATTGAAGGGGTAAATACCGAGCTGACCGTCCGAACCAAGGGCCGGCTGGTGACCCCGGAAGAGTTTAACAACCTGGTCCTTAAAGAAGAAAACGGCCGGATCGTCCGCTTCCGGGATGTGGGTACGGCCGAATTGGGGCCGGAAAACCTTCGAACGGTGCTGCGGCGCGATGGGGTGCCCATGGTGGGCAACGCTATCGTCCCTCAGCCGGGCGCCAACAATATCGAAATTGCCGATGAGGTATACCGGCGGCTGGAACAGATCAAAAAGGACCTGCCGGAAGATATCCGGCTGGGTATTGGCTTTGACACCACCGAGTACATTCGCGCCTCCATCGAAGAGGTCAACCAGACGATCTATATTGCCTTTGGGCTGGTGGTGCTCATCATTTTCCTTTTTCTCCGTGACTGGCGGACGACGATCATTCCCGTGGTCGTGATCCCGATTTCCCTTATCGGCGCCTTTTTCATCATGTACATTGCCGGTTTTTCCATTAACGTGCTGACGCTGCTCGGCATTGTGCTGGCCATTGGCCTGGTCGTCGATGACGCCGTGGTGGTACTGGAGAACATCTATGCCAAGATCGAGGCCGGTATGGAACCTTTGGAGGCCGCCCTGCTGGGAGCTAAAGAAATTTTCTTTGCGGTGATTGCTACGACGGTAGCCCTGGTTGCGGTCTTCATGCCGGTCATTTTTCTTCAGGGCCTTACCGGACGCCTGTTCCGGGAGTTCGGCGTGGTCATCGCCGGTTCGGTGGTTATCTCCTCTTTTGTAGCCCTTACACTGACCCCTATGCTGGCTTCCAAAATACTGAAGCGGCGGGAACGGCAGCCGTTTTTCTACCGCATCACCGAGCCCTTCTTTGTCGGCCTGACCAACGGCTACCGCTTTACGCTCAACGCGTTTATGAATGCCCGGTGGCTGGGGTTGGTCATTATGGCTATTTCCGGAGCGGTGATTTATTATATCGGCCGGAACCTTCCTTCGGAATTGGCGCCTCTCGAGGACCGCAGCCGCATCCGCGCCTTTGCCCGCGCACCAGAGGGTTCTACTTTTGAATACATGGATGACTATGTACTGAAGCTGGTAAAGACGATCAAGGATAATGCCCCGGAGGCAGAAAGCGTAGGTTCCGTAACCTCTCCGGGATTTGGCGCTTCCACCTCTGTGAATTCCGCCTTTTCCTGGGTGATCCTCACCGATCCGGAGGAACGGGAGCGGTCCCAGTCAGAAATTCTAAATTCGCTACAGGGGCCGGTCAGCCAACTAACCGGCGCCGTTACCTTTCTTTCTGAAGAACAAAGCATCGGCAACCGGAGAAGCGGGCTCCCTGTCCAGTACGTACTACAGGCGCCCAACTTCAGCAAGCTGAGGGAAGCCTTGCCCCGTTTCGTGGAAGCTGCCAGCCAGGACCCCACCTTCAGCTTTGTAGATGTAGACCTGAAGTTCAACAAACCCGAACTGAGCATCAATATTGACCGGCAAAAAGCCCAGGACCTGGGCGTATCCGTACTGGATATCGCCCAGACGCTACAACTGGGCTTCAGCGGACAGCGTTTCGGTTATTTCATCCGAAACGGAGAGCAGTACCAGGTGATCGGCCAGATGAAACGGGAGGGACGTGATGAACCGATTGACGTACGCGCGCTCTATGTGCGCAATAAAGATGGTAAGATGATCCAACTGGACAATGTCATCACCATGCAGGAGCAGACTACGCCTCCCACACTGTTCCGCTTCAACCGGTTTGTTTCCGCCACCGTGTCAGCGGCCCTGGCCGATGGACAAACCATTGGAGCCGGCATTGAGGCGATGGATAAGATCGCTAAAGAAACGCTGGGGGATGGATTCTACACCGAGCTGTCAGGCCCGTCCAAAGATTTTGCGGAAAGCTCTTCCAGCCTCGTATTCGCTTTCTCACTAGCCCTCATTTTGATCTATCTCGTCCTGGCGGCACAGTTCGAAAGCTTCGTCGACCCTTTCATCATCATGTTTACGGTGCCTTTGGCCCTTGCCGGCGCCGTTTTATCCCTCAACTACTTTGGCCAGACCCTCAACATCTTCAGCCAGATCGGCGTCATCATGCTGATCGGCCTGGTGGCCAAAAACGGCATCCTGATCGTAGAGTTCGCCAACCAGCGCAAAGAGCAGGGGCTGGAACGGCTGGAGGCGATCAAAGACGCCGCCGCTGCCCGGTTCCGCCCGATTCTGATGACGAGCTTGTCTACCATCCTCGGCGTATTGCCCATTGCGCTGGCGCTGGGCGCCGGTTCGGAAAGCCGGGTGTCTATGGGGATTGCGGTCATCGGGGGCCTGCTGTTCGCTACGTTGCTGACCCTTTACGTTATTCCGTCTATCTATTCGTATTTGTCCAGCAAGCGGGGCAGGCGGAATGTAGTCACGGATGAGAGGGTGCGGCAGGTGCTGAGTGAGCCGGTGGAGGGGTGATCGTGTATTCGTGAGGCTGCTTCAGGCCCCTTTGGGGCAGCCCAAATGACTACCTCCAAACATGCTCTAGTGCGCCGGGAACGAAGTTGTTGGTCAATAATTTGAGGCTGTTTTTTGGCCAGGCAAGGCGCGACGACCGACCATAGCCTAAGCTACGGAAGGAAGGAGCAACGCAGCATGGGCGAAAAAGAGCCCAAAGAATTGGTTAAGAATTTCGTTCCCGGCGCTCTAGTCATTTCCCGCCACTCCTGATCCGACGGCAGGCGCCAGCCTACCGCCGCACAGGCTTTCTTTGCCGCGTCCCAGGTGTACAGGCGGCCATATTGATCACAATTGGCCGATTTATTATCATAGCACCAGGAGTCCTGTATTTCATAGTTCAGGTTTTCCGCCATCCAGGTGAGGCCGTTCAGGCGGATGGTGCGGTACGCGTGTCCGCTCAGACGAACAGAGCCATAGTTGGCCGTATCTTGACCCGCCTGTTCAGTATCCTGGCCGATTGGGCTAACGTCATTCCTTTTTGACAAGCCCCAGATCAAAAGCATCCCTAACAATACCCCCAAACCGATCCCAATCGGCAGCCGTTTTCTCCACAAAATTTCAAGCGGCGCTTCTGAACCGGGGCGCTGTAGCTTCTTATTTTGCTGCGTTTGCAGATTTGCTTGCTCTTGCATACGGCGGCGGCGTTCTTCTTCTGCCGCAACCTTAGCCCGCTGCAATTTATTCAAGCCTTCCTGGGCGGAAGCCGCGAAAGGGCTCTTAGGGTAAGTTTTCAGGAACCGATGATACCCCTCTTCCGTGTTGGAAGCCAACGCTTCCTGCCAGGCCGCCGGCTCCTGCTCGCTGGCCAGGATGGCCTGTATGTGTTCCTCTGCTTTCTCTACGTAGCGCCCTTGGGGATAGCGGTCTTTGTACTCCAGGAAGGCGGACAGGGTGTGGGCGCGTACCGCCCGCTGCCAGGCTTTTTCTTCCTCCAGCCGCTTGATGGCTTGCAGGGCCTGATCGCGATACTTGCCGGAAGGATAACGCCGGTTGTAGTCGTAGTACGACAGGATGGTATTGGCGGCCTCCGCTTTCCGCCAAGCGGCTTCTTCCTCCAGTTTTCCCAGGGTGGCCCGGGCGGATTCGGCATTATAGAGGGTAAGGATATTTTCGGGTTCGAACTGGTATTTTTCCAGCAAAACCGCCGCAAAGTCCTGCGTATCCTTTACACAGTTGTTCAGCCTGGGGCAATGCTGGTACTCGTCGTAGGACGATGCCGTGGATACGGCCGAAAACAGGAAAAACCGACCCCAAGAACTCCAAAAATTCCTTATTTTCACCACATCACCAAAAACAAAAAATCACCCATGCCCGAAGATAAAAGACTTTTCCTCCTTGACGGCCACGCCCTGATGTACCGGGCGCACTTTGCCTTCATCGGCCGGCCCCTCATCAACTCCAAAGGGGTGAACACCTCGGCGGCCATGGGGTTTACCCGTACGCTATGGGACCTGATGAATTCGCAGCAACCTACCCACATAGCAGTAGCGTTCGACCTCTCGACCCCCACCTTCCGGCACGAAATGTACGAACCCTACAAGGCCAACCGGGAAGACCAGCCCGAGGACATCACCGTGGTATGCCCTATATCGAGGCCATTATCAAGGCCTTCAAAATTCCGGTCGTCACCGCTGATGGGTACGAGGCGGATGACGTCATCGGTACGCTGGCCAGGCAGGCGGCGGCGGAAGGCTATACGGTGTATATGGTCACTCCGGATAAGGACTTCGGGCAACTGGTGACCGATAAAATCCTGCTCTACAAGCCTTCCCGGCAGGGCAACGGCATTGAGATCATGGGAGTGCCGGAAATCCTGGAAAAGTGGGGAATCAAACGCGTGGAGCAGGTGATCGATATGCTGGGGCTACAGGGGGATAGCGTCGACAACATACCGGGCATTCCCGGCATCGGCCCTAAAACGGCAGCCAAATTGCTGGAGGCGTATGATTCTGTAGAAGGCCTCATCGAGCACGCCGACGAACTCAAGGGCAAGCAACAGGAACGGGTTAAAGAGTTCAGCGAACAGGCGCTGCTGTCCAAAGTGCTGGCGACCATCAATATTGAAGTACCCATCCAATTCGATGCAGAAAAATTTATCATCGAAGAACCCGACCGGGAAAAGCTGGCGGATATCTTTCGGGAACTTGAATTCCGGACCCTGGCCACCCAGATTCTGGGAGAACCGGAAAAGCCCAGGCAAGGCGCTCAGGGCGACCTCTTTAATCAAAGCGAACCGGAAAAACCCAACATACCGCCACCTCCCGCCCACTCTGTAGCGGAACAGAATATTGCCAATACCGCGCATGAGTACCACCTGGTTGATACGGCTGAGAAGCGGGCCAGCCTGATAAAATTGTTATCCGGGCAAAAGAGCTTCTGTTTCGACACGGAAACGACCAGTGTGGACGCAACCCAGGCGGAACTGGTCGGCATGTCCTTTGCCGTCAAACCCAAAGAGGCCTACTACATTCCGGTTCCGGAAAAAAAGGAGGATGCCCAACGCATTGTAGACGAGTTCAAACCACTTTTTGAAAATGAGCAGATCGAAAAGGTAGGCCAGAATATCAAATACGACGCCATCGTTCTGAAATACTACGGGGTGGAATTAAAAGGCCACCTCTTCGACACCATGATCGCCCATTACCTGATCGAGCCGGAGTTGCGCCACAATATGGACTACCTGTCGGAAACCTACCTGAAGTACCAGCCGGTTTCCATTACAACGCTTATCGGTAAAAAGAGCAAAGGCGGCCAGCTCACCATGCGCGATGTAGCGGTGGAAAAAGTAAAAGAATACGCTGCTGAGGATGCCGACATTACCCTTCAGCTCAAGGAATACCTGGCGCCCCGCCTGAAAGAAGAAGGTTTCCAAAAACTATACGACGAGATCGAGGCGCCCCTGGTCCTCGCCCTGACCGACCTGGAGTACGAAGGCGTCAATGTCAATGCAGACTTCCTGAACGAGTACTCCAAAGAGCTGGATAAAGAGATTCTGGAGTTGGAAAAAGAAGTACACAAGCAGGCGGGAGTAGATTTCAATATCGCCTCGCCAAAGCAAGTGGGAGAGGTGTTATTTGACAAATTAGGGCTACCCTACCGCTGGCGGAAGACCAAATCGGGCCAGTACAGCACCAATGAAGAGAAACTCGCCGAACTGCACAACGAGCACCCCATTGTAGAAATCATACTCAAGCACCGGGGGCTCACCAAGCTTAAGTCCACCTACGTAGATGCCCTGCCCAAGCTGGTCAATCCCCGCACCGGGCGCATCCACAGTTCTTTCAACCAGGCGCTGGCCGCCACCGGCCGCCTTAGTTCCAACAACCCCAACCTACAGAATATACCGGTTCGGACCCCGGAGGGCGCCCGGGTCCGCGAAGCCTTCATTCCCCGGGATAAAGATCATATCTTGCTGGCCGCCGACTATTCCCAGATCGAACTCCGCATCATCGCTGAGATCAGTGGTGACGAAGCCATGCTGGATGCTTTTCAATCCGGCAAGGACATCCACAGCGCCACCGCCTCCCGGGTGTTCGACGTGCCCTACGAGGAAGTCACCAAAGAGCAGCGTTACCGCGCCAAGACGGTGAACTTCTCGCTCATTTACGGCGCCGGCGCCCACAACCTGTCCCAGCAACTGGAAATCAAGCGGAGCGAAGCCAAAGACCTGATCGACCAGTACTTTCTTCGCTACCCCGGCCTAAAAAGCTATATGGACAAGGCGGTCGAACAAGCCCGCAAACAAGGCTACGTTATAACCCTGATGGGCCGCCGCCGTTACCTGCGCGACATCGACTCCCGCAATGCCGTCGTGCGCGGCCATGCTGAGCGAAACGCCATCAACACGCCTATTCAGGGTTCTGCTGCCGATATGATCAAAATCGCTATGGTCAATATACACCGGGAGTTCAAAAAGCAAGGTTTCCAATCCAAAATGATCCTACAGGTGCACGATGAATTGGTCTTCGATGTGTTGAAGGAAGAGTTGGAGACGATCAAGCCCATCATCGAAGATAGGATGAAGCACACCATTCCCGGATTAAAAGTACCGATCGTAGTGGAGATGGGGGTCGGAGAGAATTGGCTGGAAGCGCATTAGTACAGACGCCACTGATAGTATTCTACCGCCGTTCGAGCGACAGAAAGATACATGCCCATTCGGCAGTAGAGGTTGTCAAGGACGATAGCCTCTACTGCCGAATGGGCATTGAATAGCATCGGTTGTTTTATTACTCCCCTACTTCTACCAGTTCTACATAAAAGGCCAGATACGCATCGGGAGGAATAACCGGGGGCGCGCCTCGTTGGCCGTAACCCAGGTCGGGCGGAATAACCAGAATCGCTTTCCCCCCTTCATTGAGCAGGGCAATGCCCTCATCCCAGCCCGGGATCACCTGGCGCTGGCCAATGGGAAAGGCGATGGGTTCTCCACGGGAGAAGGAACTATCGAAGGTGGTGCCATCCATCAGGACCCCATGGTAATTCACCTTGACTTCCTGCCCCGGCTGTGGTTTTTTCCCGTCGCCTTGCTCTATGAGCAGATATTGTAAGCCTGACTCCGTTTCCAGTAATGGTTCCTTAGCGGCTCCGGGGGCATGCTCATCGATAAGGGTTTGCAGCGTCCCGTCGAGTGCCTCTGCCATTTCTTCTTTCTTTTTCTTTTTGTACGCCTCCTCCGTTACAATCTCCGTAACGGCGATATCGTAGAATACCTCGCTGGCGTTTTCAAATCCAGGGGGCTTTTGCGGCAGCGTATCAATATTGATCACTACGGTTGCACTATCGCCAGCTCCCATCAACGCCAGGCCCTGCTCTACGGGGTGAGAAGGCCGGCCCGGTTGTGCCTCCGAGGGAAGCTGAAAAAACTGCGCGTCTCCCTGTTCCCGGGTAGTAAAAACCAGGGAGTCTCCATTTCGGATGTACGCGTGGAAAAAGATGAAATCGCCAGGATTGGCGACAGGATTGCCGGTCTTGATATGATGGATGAAGCTGCCTCCCTCGAGGGCAATTTGCTCCGCATCTCCCGATCCACCACTACACGATGAAAACCCCAGGGCCATCAGCGCCATGCCGAATATTCCCATCAAAAAAGGCAACCGCCTCCGAAAGGCTGCAGCCGGAGCGCACGGCTCCAACTGTTCTCTGCATTTGTTCATTATCTATCGTTTTTGTTATTATTTTCTCCGTTTGCAAACGGAGCTCAAAGATAGGAAAATATGGGTATTGTGATAAAGATGGGTGAACAACATAGGCATAACAAATTCCGCATCCATCCTGTTTCGGGCTAATCCTTATTTGTAAGTTCGTTAGCACAATTTAGCTATCTTCATTATCAAAAGGCCATGCCGAAAACCCTCACCTTCCGCCAGGGCTTGTCCAGTGTATTGTTCTGGTCCATCATTTCTGCGGCGTTCATCGGGCCAGGCACGGTGGCAACGGCCGCTAAGGCAGGTGCTTCCTTCCAGTTGCAACTCATCTGGGCGCTGGCATTTTCTATTCTGGCTACTATCGTGTTGCAGGAAGCAGCGGCGCGCATCACGCTAGCCTCCGGTAGGAGCCTGGGAGCAATCGTGGCGGCACAGTATCCGGCGGCGTTGGGGCGGCGCATTCGCCGTGGGCTTTTTCTGGCCATTGCCTTTGGCTGTGCCGCGTACCAGGCCGGTAATCTACTGGGCGCCGTTTCGGGCCTCATGCTGGCCAGCCCGGTTCCATACTGGGTATTATTGCTCAGCGTTGGAGCCATCAGCATTGGGCTGCTGTGGCAGGGAAGCACCCAAAGCATCACCCGCCTGCTGGCGATCGTGGTAGCTACTATGGGTTTTGCTTTCATCGGCGCCGCTGTTTTGCAGAAAGACTACAGCCTGGGCCAAGTGGTTTTGAACACCTTCACCGTGGGTATTCCGGAAGGAGGGTCCCTGTTGGTGATCGGGCTGATCGGCACGACCATCGTACCCTACAATCTGTTCCTGGCATCCGGCATCAGCCAGGGCCAGGAGCTCAGGGAAATGCGCTGGGGCCTCAGCCTGGCCATCCTCATCGGAGGCGTCATTTCCATTGCCATTCTGATCACCGGTACGCAGGTGGCAGGGGTTTTCACCTTCGACGCTTTAGCGGATGCCGTAGAACAGAAGCTGGGTATTCATACCGGGCTATTGGTGGGCTTTGGCCTCTTTGCCGCAGGGCTAAGCTCGGCCGTAACCGCCCCCTTTGCCGCTGCGATTACAGCCCGAAGCCTTCTGGAAACCGACGGCGGCGACTGGGCGCCGAAATCCCGGAATTTCAGGTTGGTTTGGGCCAGCATCATGGGCATCGGGCTGGCTTTTGGGTTGTTGAATGTGAAACCCATTCCCGCCATCATTCTGGCGCAGGCCATCAACGGCGTGCTGCTCCCGCTGGTAGTCGCTTTTCTGATCCTGGCGGTCAACGACCGGCGGTTGCTTCCGGCTCAGTACGCCAATGTAGCCTGGCAGAACGTACTGGCTCTGCTGATTTTTTTCATTACCTGCTTCCTGGGCCTCAACAACCTATGGAAAGCCGTTTCGGCCACACTCCCGGAATGGGCCGGCGAACCGAACCTGGTTGCCACCCTGATCATAAGCCTGGGAATAACTATGGGAATAGCAGGGAAGGTGTATTCGCTACAGCAAAAGTAGTACTACAGATGCTCCGGCAGCTCAATAAACGGATGAGGCTCCACTTCAATGCCCTCTTCCAGCGCTTTGCGATATGCCAGATGAAGCCGGTCTATCTCCACCCCCATTTTGAGGTAGACGCTGACGGCTTCGGTATTGTGCGCACGGATGGTCGTAAAATACATCACCGGATATTTATTCCGGTTTTCATCCCGGGACATATACCCAAGAACGATGCCGGCGATTCCTTTTGTCCGGTAATCGGGGTGGACTCCGAAGGCGATACCTTTGGCTACGTACTCCTTTGCCCGCCATTTTCTCCAGAGCAGGCCGGGGAGAGTTCGCCAGTTCAACTTCCCTTTTGCCGGTTTGAGCAACCGGTTGATATCGGGGAGGGTAATACAGAACCCTGCCGGTTTCTCGTCAAAATAGGTCATGACGATGATCTTGGGGTCAATGATAGGTTTGGCGGCCTCCATTGATTTAATCACCTCTGCCGGAAATACCGGCTTGAAATGCTCATATTGTTTGAAAGCGGCGTTGTAAACTTCGCAAAAGTCCTCAGCGAATTTTTCTACCTTATCCAGGTGCAGGTGTTCGTTTCTGATGTTGTACCTACGCCCCAGCGTATCCATCAGTTTGTTGAATCGATCCATCGGTATGTTGGAAGTGTCGCCTCGAAAGGTCAGCACCTGCTCGAAAGGGATGAACCCCCATTCTTCGAAAAATTGCTGGTAATAAGGAGGATTGTAATTCTCCTGGTAGAGAGGAGGGTATAAGCCTTTTACCAGCAAGCCCCAGAACTTGTCGCGCTCCCCGAAGTTAATCGGCCCGTCTACTGCCTTGGCCCCTTTTTCCCGCAACCAGGTTTCAGCCTTTTCAAAAAGAGCAAAAGCATAACTTTTGTGATGGATGCAATCGAAAAAACCAATACCACCAACCGGGAAGGGTAGGGCTTGATTCCGTTTATGGTCAATAAAGGCGGTGATGCGCCCTGCCGGTTTTCCATTTTCATCCAGCAGTACAAAGCAGGCAGCTTCGCCATTCTGCAGCGCCTTATTTTTTTTCGGGTCAAAGATACCTTCAACATCAGATTCTAAAGGACAGATCCACTTCGGGTCATTTTGGTAGACAATATGGGGCGCCTTGTGGAACAATTTCCATCCTTCTTTATCTTTTACCTCGATAATGGAATGCATGCTTTTCTGGTTTTGCTATCCCTGTAGCTACGAAGCGGTGGCGGCTTACGCCGGCCACCGCTTCGATAAACATTTATAGTTTCGTATGGCGTTTTCTAGGAGCCTGTCGGAGAAGCACTTGACGGACTGCGAACGGCAAATATTATCCTGCACTTCGTTGCTTTTCAGTCGCGTAGCACCACTATGCTCCTTCATCGCGCCTCGTTCAGAATAATATTTGCTCGTTCTCGTCTCACCAACACTTCTCCGACAGGCTCCTAGGAGAAAATACTGATGTCCACCTCCTTTTCATATTCGCCGGCTTTGAGTTTGCCGGATACCGCGCCAAAAGCCTCGATGGTCAGCCGGATATCTTCTTCGGTATGGGCTGCCGTTGGGATCAGGCGTAGCAGGATCACATCTTTGGGTACGACCGGATAGATCACGATCGAGCAGAAAATATTGTAATTCTCCCTCATGTCCAGTACAAGGTTGCCTGCTTCATAAGGTGTACCGCTCAGAAAGACCGGCGTTACGCAACTTGTGGTATTTCCGAGGTTGAAACCTTTTTCCCGAAGGCCATTTTGCAACATATTGACATTGCGCCAAAGTTTATCCTTCAATTCCGGGTTTTCCCGAAGCAATTCAAGCCGTTTCAGGTTGCCGATCACAAAAGGCATAGGCAGTGACTTGGCAAAAATCTGAGAGCGCAGGTTGTAACGCAGGACATCAATAATTCCCTTGTCGCCAGCCACGAAAGCGCCAATACTGGCCATTGACTTGGCAAAGGTGCTGAAGTAGAGGTCAATTTTATCTTGCACGCCCTGCTCTTCCCCGGCGCCGGCGCCGGTAGCCCCTATGGTGCCAAAGCCGTGGGCGTCATCTACCAGTAAGCGGAAATTGTATTTACCTTTGAGCGCAGTGATCTCTTTAAGAATACCTTGCTCTCCCTGCATGCCAAATACCCCCTCGGTAATAACCAGGATTCCGCCGCCGGTTTCTTCCGCTACGACTTCTGCTTTCTTGATCTGCTTTTCAAAACTCTCAATATCATTGTGTTCGAAGGGGAAGCGCTTGCCGATGTGCATACGGATGCCATCATAAATACAGGCGTGGCAATCTTTGTCATAAACTACCACATCGCGACGCGCCAGAAGCGTATCGACGATGGAAAGTATCCCCTGATAGCCGAAGTTGAGCAGCAGTGCATTTTCTTTGTGCACAAAGCTGGCCAGCTCTTCCTCCAGCTGTTCGTGGTATTTCGTTTCTCCCGACATCATACGGGACCCCATGGGGTAGGCCAGTCCCCAGTCTTTAGCAGATTCCGCATCTACCTTTCTAACCTCGGGATGGTTGGCCAGCCCCAAGTAGCTGTTAATGCTCCAGACGATCACTTCTTTTCCTCTAAACTTCATCCGGGGGCCAATTTCGCCTTCCAGTTTAGGAAAGGCAAAATAGCCGTGTGCTATATCAGAATACTGGCCCAAAGGCCCTTTGTTCTCTCGATATTTTGCAAATAGATCCATAGAAAAAAGATTTACAATTTGTAGTATTGGTAAGCACTGAAGAGGTTACCATACCTTTTCAGCTTTGTCATTATCAACCCATTGGCTCCATTTGGAATTATAGGTGTGTACTTTGGGGGTCGTCGCGCCGTCTGCTCCTACTACCGGATAGCCCTGATTGACCCATTCAAAAATGCTGCCATAAAGATTATTGACATCAGTGAACCCCATTTTCTGAAGCCGTTCACCTATTTTTTCGCTTCGGTAGCCAACGGAGCAGTATAAAACGATCCTGGCGTCTTCGGGAACATCAGCCAGTTTTTGTTCATCAAATTTTTTGTAACCAAGGTACCGGGCTCCTTCTATATGGCTGACCCGGTATTCTTCTTCTTCCCGCGCATCAAAGATATAAACTTCATTTTGAATATTCCTCAATTCCTGAACACCAATTGTTGGTACTGAGAAGCTTAGCAACCGGGTAAGCTCTTCATCGAACTTGTCATTTTTTACCGGCGGCCGGCTGGCAGGAGGCTGAGAGCATGCTGGTTCCATAACAAAAAAAGTGCCTAAAAGAAAGATCAGGTATTTCATCGCTTATTTGTGTTCTTCATTTCGCAATCACAACTGCAAAGGCCCTTTGCCAACCTCGTCGGCAATCCACTGTCCATTTTCACAGTATTGTACCAATTCACCATTGATAAAGTTTTCCACCTCCTCCTTAATTCGGCCAGGGAATAGCAAATGAAGGTTCGGGCCGGCATCCAGGCTGAAGTAGAGAGGCTGGCCGGTATCCTTTCTAAAAGCCTGCACTTTTTCGATGAGGGTTAGGGTATTGGGTTTGACCAGGATATAATTGGAAGCCATCATCAGGGCGTGCAGAGTTAGCGCTTCGGATTCCAGGATATTGCCGAAGGCATCGACATCACCGGTTCGCATGGCCATCAGTAAACTATGCAACCGTTGCCGGGCTTGTTGATAACGGCTTTCTGCGTAAGGGTTGTTGTCCATAAGGGCATGGCCGGCGCGGCTGGACACCGATTTCTGCCCCTTGCTCACCAGGAGGATCGCATCTTGATAGGAAAGGAAGGCCTCATGTACCTCCTGCCCATAAGGAATGGCGTATTGGTCGGAAGAACCTTCGATCTCTCCCATAGCGCCCCAAACGGCCAGGCCGGCGTAAATCGACCGGCAGGCACTACCCGACCCGAGGCGCGCTACAAAAGATGCCTTTTGGCGAAACGCCCCATCGTCCTCCAGGCTGCTAAACAGTTCATCCTCTAAAGAACATAGGCAAAGGGCCAACGCACTCATGCTGGATGCCGAAGAAGCGATACCCGACGAATGTGGAAAAGAGTTGGTGGAGCGGATAGTTAATTTCAACTGACGCAAAAATGGAAAGATGTCAATGATGCTTTCCAGAAATTTCCGCACCTTTTCCTCAAACGCCGGATTCGCCTGCCCATCAAACTGGAACTCCAGAGCGACGCCCTGATCGATTCCCGTTTTTGGTTCATAGTCCAATGTGGTTTCCGTATAGGCCTTATCGAGGGTGAAGCTGATAGATGGATTGCGGGGAAGCTGGCGGCCGTGCTTTCCCCAATATTTGATGATCGCTAAATTGGAGGGGCTGCGCCAGGCGATACTGCCGGGTTCGATTTTACTTGTCTCGACAACAAGTTTAGGATTCGTATAATCTATGGCCATTTATCGTTTGGTTTCTGCTGCAACAAAATTACGCAAATTTATGGTCGGAATTTTCCCCGAAAAAAGAGCTTGCACTTTTCCGTATCCGTGGGATGGTACGGGAAAAAGAATTTTACGAGAATTATACGGCCCTTAAAACAAACACACCAAGCAAGTTAAGGGAATTACCGATTCAACATCAATATCACAACAATCTGAAAACAAATAATTTAATCAAACAAATTAAATTCATCAATAATACGTATTGAAAAAAGTACGCCTCCTGGATTCCGATCCATTCTCAGCCCGTTTTTTAACATTTCAGAAGAAAAAGCACTGAAATTCCGGGCGCAGTTGCCGTTTGGTTCCTTTTGGAGCAATTGCGCCCGGAATTCACTAATGGGTTCCTTCAACTTTGCTTTTGGCCTTTCTGGCCCGTTGCATAGGATTCTCTTTTTCCGCATCCCAACGCTCGTTCTTCTTTTTGAACAATTCAAACCGGCTGATCCCCTGCCGGGCAGGGTAGTAGTTGTTCCCCGTATCGGTATCTGCCGTTTCCAGATAAGGATCCAGAATAATCTGGCTGATCTCTTTTTCGGTTACAAAAACCTTCGTAACTCGTTCTGAGTTGAGGCGCCAAATCTCGGCCGGAATGCGGTGCTCGTCGAAACTACCATCAACATATTCGAATCGCAGGATGATGGGCATCACCAGGCCCCCCTTATTTTTGAAAGCCAGTTCATAGTAGTTTTTGCCGTCCATCAGCATTTTTTTCTCAGCTCCGTTCAATCCGGACAGATATTGCTGATAGTCTTCTTTATCCAATATACTTACCTGGAGCGGGTCATAATCCGAATAAAAATCCCGCAGGCTGGAGTCGATTTCGTCCTGCGTTTTTTCTATTTCTTTCTCATTGCGAATGCTGCCGATATAACGGGGCGCATTTTTTTCTTCATTACGCGTGATGGTATTTTCCACTTCCGGGTTTTTGGTATCGAAACGATACCACTTTACGCCGTCAATAGCCATATCAACATGGTCAGTGGTAAAGAACCATCCCCGCCAGAACCAGTCGAGGTCAACCGCAGAAGCATCCTCCATCGTCCGGAAAAAATCAGCAGGAGAGGGGTGTTTAAATTTCCAGCGGTTGGCGTAGGCCTTAAATGCGTAATCAAACAGTTCCCTTCCCATGATGGTTTCGCGAAGGATATTCAAGGCGGTAGCCGGTTTGCCGTAAGCGTTATTTCCAAACTGGAAGATCGATTCGGAATTAGTCATGATAGGAGAAATCTTATTTTTATCTCCCTTCATATAATCCACGATCTTGTAAGCCGGCCCCCGGCGGGAAGGATAATCGCGTTCCCACTGCTGCTCAGCGAGGTATTGAACGAAGGAGTTCAGCCCTTCGTCCATCCAGGTCCATTGGCGTTCATCGGAGTTGACGATCATAGGGAAGTAGTTGTGGCCCACCTCGTGAATAATCACTCCGATCATACCGTATTTGGTCCGCTCCGAATAAGTGCCGTCCCTCTCCGGGCGCCCGAAGTTGAAACAGATCATGGGGTACTCCATTCCGATGCGTTTGGCGTTGATAGACCAGGCCACCGGATAAGGATAATCGAAGGTATAATGGGAATACCACTTCAAGGTATGGGCCACAGCTTTGGTAGAATACTTTTCCCAGAGCGGATTGCCTTCTTTGGGGTACATAGACATAGCGAGGACGACACTTCCGTCGCTCATTTCTACCCCCATTGCATCCCAGATAAACTTGCGGGAAGAAGCGAAAGCGAAATCCCGGACATTTTCCGCTTTGAATTTCCAGGTCTTTTTCCCTTTGGATTTATCCTTTTCATTCTTTCTGGCTTCTGCTTCTGATACGATGACCACCGGATTGGTTCTTTCCCGCCGTGCCTGTTCCAGCTTCTCAATTTGTTCTTTAGTGAGCACATCCGGCATATTATCGAGGGTTCCGGTTGCAGCAACATAGTGGTCAGCGGGCACCGTAATGTCGACCTCATAATCTCCGAAGGGCAGGGTAAATTCTCCCCGGCCCAGGAATTGTTTATTCTGCCATCCCTCCACATCATTGTAAACTGCCATTCGGGGAAAAAACTGCGCGATGGTATAGAGGTAATTGTCATCCTCTTTGAAGTATTCGTAACCGGAGCGGCCGCCGATCTCCATACGGTCATTGATATTGTACCACCATTTAACCTTGAAACTAAACTGTTGGCCTGGTAAAAGGGGCTGGGGCGGGTCGACCCGCATCATCGTTTTGACCACCGTGTGAGGTAAGTTTTTCCCATCAACCGTTTGAACATATTCGAGTTTAAACCCGCCATCGAAAGTAGGTTCCAGTTCCTGAAGCTCCTGCAGGCTCATGCTGTCGCTCATCTCGCTGGTATTCGTCTTATACGTATCGGAGTCTTTGGCCCGCCGGTTTTGGTCCAGTTGGACCCATAGATACTCCAGCGGATCAGGAGAATTATTGTGGTAAGTAATGGTTTCCTCCCCGTATATCCGCTGTTTATCATCATCCAGCTCTAAAGAAATCTGGTAATCGGCTTTCTGTTGCCAGTAAAGGTGCCCGGGGGCGCCCGATGCATTTCGATACACATTAGGCGTCGGCAATTCCTGATACAGTTGCCGGAATTTATTCTTGTTGGTATTTCCTTCTTTTTGAGCATGAAGAAAACCAGATGCAGTAAACAGTACTGCCAGAAGAAGGTGCAGACGTTGCTTTTTCAACATAATCAATTGTTTTGGTATGAGATTTAACTGAGACTTTAAGGCACGAAATAGCGTGAGAGCCCAAGTTTAAGGCTTCAGAAATGCCTAACTACAAAAAGAGGAAAATGTTCAACTTCAATGTTCCACGTGGAACACCAGTCCGGTGTTTATGCAATATTATCCAGCAACCATTGCTTAAACCGGCCGAATTCAGTAGGCATAGACACGGCTCTTTTCTCCCGTTTCGCCAGAATGGCCAACCGCTCAGGCACCTCTACTTTCTTATTTAAAATACGCTCCACTTCATCCAGGAATTTAGAAGGGTGGGCTGTCTCCAGAATTATCCCCTTCGTATTAGAATGCTCCTTTTGGTATTGCTCAAGAGCCAGGAACCCGACTGCTCCATGTGGGTCTATGATATAATTGTATTTTCGGTAGACTTCAGCCACCGCCTTGCGGGTTTGCTCATCATCAAAAGCATACCCGGAAACAAGCTCCCGCATATTGTTCCACGTGGAACCTCCCTCTTCCCCTTCATATAAATCCAACATACGGGCAAAGTTAGATGGGTCGCCTACGTCCATAGCGTTACTGAGGGTCCGCACGGATGGACGGGGAGAAAAAAGCCCGGAGTCCAGGTAGGCAGGCACCACATCATTGGCGTTGGTGGCTGCAATGAAATGATGAACGGGGAGGCCCATACGATGCGCCATCAGCCCTGCCGTTAAATTGCCGAAATTGCCGCTAGGCACACAGAAAACAAGGTCTCTGCCATCTTGTGGGAGTTGCTTACAGGCTTCAAAATAATAGAAGGTTTGAGGAATTAACCGGGAAATGTTGATGGAATTGGCAGATGTAAGCCGAATTTTCCCAGTGAGATCTTTGTCCAGAAAAGCCCTTTTAACCATCGCCTGGCAATCGTCGAAAGTACCATCTACCTCCAAAGCCACGATATTGTGCCCGAGGGTAGTGAGCTGTTTTTCCTGTAGCATCGACACTTTACCAGAAGGGTAGAGGATCACAACTTGGGCGCCCGGTGTTTGAAGAAACCCGGCCGCTACGGCTCCTCCAGTATCGCCGGAAGTCGCCACCAGGATGACCAACTCACGGCTTTCGCCCTGATTGAAGTAACTCATCAGCTGAGCCATAAAGCGGGCGCCAAAATCCTTAAAGGCTAAAGAGGGCCCATGGAATAACTCCAGAATATATTTCTCTTCATCGAGCTGAACCACCGGAGCGGGGAAGTTTACTGCGTTCTCGATAATCGCCTGCAAATCCGCATCCGGAATAGCCCCTTTGAAGAGCGCCTGGCAGATCGAGAATGCGATTTCCTGAAAAGAAAATTCAGAAAGGTTTTCTAAAAACGCCGAAGACAGCCGGGGAATCTCCTGAGGCATAAACAGGCCGTTATCATCCGGCAACCCTTTTAGCACTGCGTACTTCAGATTGGTAAATGCCTTTTTATTTTTTGTGCTGTAAAGTTTCATATTGCTTAAAGTTTAACCGCTCCTTCCTGATTGATGGGAGAAATAAACAGGTCGTTCTGTATTCCCACGGTGTCGAATACGCGCTTCATAGCCCGCCCCACCTCTTCGGCGATCAGGCTATTCGCACTTAGGGCGAATAGGGAAGGGCCCGCTCCCGATATGCTGCAGCCCAGAGCCCCTGCTTTCAATGCGGCGCTCTTCACTTCATGAAAATGAGGGATAAGCCGGGCCCGCTGAGGTTCTATAATCACATCATTCAAAGACCGGCCGATCAAATCCAGGTCGGATTGGTACAAGCCAACCAGCAAGCCAGCTATATTACCGGTTTGATGAATACACTGCTTAAGCGATACGGTAGTGCTCAGTACATCCCGGGCGTCCTTTGTCAATATCTCCACATGAGGGTAAACGACAGTGGCATGAATGCCGGCGGGAACCGGCAGGCGGTGAACGTCGAGCGTTTCATTACTTCGGATCAGGATCATTCCTCCGATCAGAGAGGGAGCGACATTATCGGCGTGATAGGCCCCATCGGCGACCTGTTCTCCCAGAACGGCAAAAGGCAGCAACGCCCGCTTATCCAAAGGGCGCCGCAGTAGCTCGTTCACGGCCATTACGGCCCCGGCGGCGCTGGCGGCGCTCGACCCCAACCCACTGCCGAAGGGCATTTTCTTGTGTATTTCCAGTTCAACTCCCAGCTGCTCTTCTCCAAGATGCTCCAAGAGTTTCAGCGCGGCGACACCAGCTGTATTCTTATGGACCTCCAGGGGCAACTTGCCCTCAGCACCGGTGATCTTGGTGATCTTCAGCCCGGGGGTGTCTGAAAAACGGGCAATGATCTCATCCCCTGGTTTTTCCAGTGCAAACCCTAAAATATCGAAGCCCACCGCAACATTAGCGACCGTTGCGGGAGCAAAAACCTTTATTCCTGCCTTCATTATGATAAATAATTCCCTATCGTGATTATTTCTGCAAACAACCCGGCGGCAGTGACCTCTGCTCCGGCGCCGGGCCCGCGCACCACCAGCGGCCGGTCCTTGTAGCGCTCAGTCGTGAAAACGATCATATTATCACTCCCGCTCAATGTATAGAATGGATCATTGCTGTCAACTTGCTGCAAACCGATCGAAGCTTTATCTCCTTCCAGCCGGGCAATCATCCGCAACCGTTTGCCATCGGCTTCCGATTGCTTCCGGAGCATTTCGAACTGCCCGTCGGCATTGGCTATTTCTTTCAGAAAATCTTCTACTGTCTCCGCTTCCTGGCAGGCAGCGGGCAGAATATTTTCAACTTTAATATCTTTCGCTTCCAGAGGCAGCCCGGTTTCCCTGGCCAGAATGACCAACTTCCGGCGGACATCAAGGCCATTCAGGTCTACCCGGGGGTCGGGCTCGGTATACCCTCGCCGGCGAGCCTCCGCCACTATTTCACTAAACCGGGTTCCTTCTTTAAAAGCGTTAAAAATAAAAGAAAGAG
The DNA here is from genome assembly GCA_020636095.1 of Lewinellaceae bacterium. GTDB lineage: Bacteria > Bacteroidota > Bacteroidia > Chitinophagales > Saprospiraceae > JACJXW01. The sequence continues at coordinate 256,391 of JACJYN010000003.1, read as the reverse complement.
AACCGGAAAGAACCCCTTCGATCTTCAGGATGCGGTCTCCGCTATTGATCAGGTCGTTCAGGGTAGAAATGACCGGTAAGCCTGCGCCGACGTTCGTTTCATAATTGAACTGCACCCCACGTCGTTTTGCGATGGACTTGAGTCGTTGGTATTGCAAATAGGCTGAAGAAGTGGCAATCTTATTGGGAGTGGAAAGCGAAATGCTCGAGTCCAGAATAGACTCGTAGTAACTCGCTATTTTTTCGTTGGCGGTATTATCCACAAAAATGGTATTGGAAAGGTTCATCTCTTTCATCTTACCGATGAAGATGGCGATGTCCATTGTCGTTTCGGATTGCTTCAGCGCTTCCTTCCAGTTGTCCAGTCCGATCCCTTCTTCCCGGAAGAGCATCGTCTTGCTGTTGGCCAGCCCTACGATCCGGATTTCCAGGCCTCGCTTATCTTTAAGAAATTTGCTCTGCTCCATTATTTGCCGGATCAGCGTACTGCCGATCAGGCCAACCCCCACCATGAATAAGTGGAGCTCTTTCGTATCCGACAGGAAGAAGGCTTCGTGCAAAGCATTCAGCGCTTTGGACTCATCTGGCCGGTTGATCACAACCGAAATATTCAGTTCGGAGGATCCCTGCGCAATAGCCACTGCATTGATGCCATTCTTACCTAGTGCCTGAAAGAGCCGCCCGGAAATCCCGGGTTGATAACGCATGTTCTCTCCGATGATCGCCACGACCGAAAGGTCTTCTTCAACCTTCACCGGGTCGACGATACCCATGCTTATTTCATATTCAAATTCGGCCTCCACCCGCTTTTTGGCCTTGGTGGCCAGATGCGGCTGAATGGCAAAACTGATAGAGTGCTCAGACGACCCCTGGGTGATGAGAATAACGTTGATCTCTCCCTGTGCCAGGGAGGAGAAGAGGCGCCCGGCAGTACCCGGCACCCCAAACAGCCCACTGCCCGACAAGGTGAGTAAGGCTATATTGCTGATGGAAGAAATGCCTTTGACCGCGTGTTTGCCCAGGTCAGCTTTGTCAGAGATCAGCGTTCCTTCAAATGAAGGATTAAAAGTATTCTTAATATATAAAGGGATCTTCTTAATCAGGGCCGGCTGTAAAGTGGGCGGGTAGATCACTTTAGCGCCAAAGTGAGACATCTCCATGGCTTCAGCGTAGGTCATGCTTGAAATGGTGAAAGCCCGTTTCACCATACGGGGGTCAGCCGTTAATACACCGTCGACATCCGTCCAGATTTCGATCACCCTGGCGTCGAGCCCTGCCGCAATCAGAGAAGCTGTATAATCGGAGCCTCCCCGCCCAAGGGTAGTGGTCAACCCTCCTTTTGCCGACGCAATAAAACCCGTAACAACCTGAACATCAGGGTTTTGAGAATAATGCTCTCGAATTTTCTGGTAAGTGAGGTTAAAATCCACTTTGGCTGAGCCGAAATACCGGTCGGTTTTGATGACCTTCCTGGCGTCCAGATAACTGGCATTGATGCCACTCTGCCGAAGGACGTGTGCAATAATAAAGGCAGAGCTACGCTCCCCGAAACTCAGCACATAATCCATTGTCCGGGGGGACGCTTCCCTGACCAGGAAAATTCCATAAAGTAAATTCTTAAGTACTTCATGGTTATTCTCCAGTTCAGGGTATGCGGTGTTGCGGTATTCCCCTTCCAGTAACTCATTGACTGCATCGAGGTGGCGGCGGCTGAACGCTTCAAAGAGGGCAAGATAGGCTTCGTCTCCTTTTGCCGCCAGGTTGCTCATTTCAATGAGGCTATCGGTAACCCCACCGAAAGCAGAAAAAACAACCGTGAACTTTTCGCCTTTGGTGTAATATCCTTTCAGGATTTCAACTATTCTGAGAATGCGTTCCGGTTTTGCGACGGACGAACCGCCAAACTTCAAAACTTTCATTACCTATGTAGTTTAGAGGTTAGCCGGCGGGCCGAATGTCCATCGGAAAGGACAGGGCGACCAGGCCTACCGGGTAGCTATCATCTATGTGGCTAGGGCAAATCCTATTGAAGATGCAAAAGTATAGCGCTTCGGGGATAAATGGTATTTTTCAAGGTATTTTATAAGGGAGGAGGGACAAGGAGGGATGCCAGGAAAAAGCTGAGTAGACTGTTATTGCGCTTGTAACAACTTCAGCGCCTCTTCCTCTTTTTCACGCATACTGGCTTTTTCCCCGGGAGATTTATCCGGATAACCACACAAATGAAGTATGCCATGGATCATCACGCGATGCAACTCCTGCTCAAAAGGCGCCCCAAATTGACGGGCATTGTCCTTCACGCGGTCAACGCTGATAAAAATATCCCCTTCGATCATTGGAGGCGCTGCGTAAGGAAAGGTAATAATATCCGTATAGGTATCGTGGTTGAGGTATTCCTGATTCAGATTGTAGAGGTATTCGTCGCTGCAAAAGATATAGGAAGCCTGTTGCAAAGTACATCCCTCTCTTTCTATCACAGCCTTTATCCATTCGGCGAGTACATCCGGTTGGGAAAGTTCGAATTCGACATCCTCATTTTGAAAAGAAACGGAAGCCTCTTCATCTTCCCAAAACCATTCATCCGGCGTATGGCTCATATTCTGAACTGCATCTCAACGGTGCTGCCGTTGTTGTGGAATTCTACGGAATCGGAGAGTTGTTGCATAAGGAAGACACCGCGCCCTCCCACTGTGAGGAGGTTTTCGGGAGCTGTAGGGTCGGGAACGGAATGATGGTCAAAGCCGCAGCCCTCATCCGTAACGCGTACGGCGAGGTGGTTTTTCAGTTTTCGGAACTGTATTCTTACTGTTTTGGATTCATCTTCGCAGTTGCCGTGAATAATAGCGTTGTTCACAGCTTCGGTGAGGCTGATCAGGATATTCCCGTAAACATCCGGGCTGAGCTTATAACGCTCAACCACCTGTTCAACAAAGGATTCAACCAGGGCAATATTCCTGGGGTTTGAGGAAAGCTTAAGCATAATAGGCTTTGAACTCATTTTATTTCAACAATCGAAATTTAATGCAATTTCTAATAACATGCAAGTTTTAAGTTTTGTTGGGAATAGTAATAAAATGAAGAAAGGCAGCAGCATCGGTTGAATTTCGGTGCTGCTGCCTTAAAATGTTATTCAGTTTTCAAAGAATTGATATATTGTTCTACCAGTGATTTATAGTAGGGCTTCAGGGCCGGAGAGACGGCTTTGAACATTTCCACTTCTGCTTCCCGTTTTTTGATATACTCTTCCAGCGACGGGGGCATCTGGCGTTCTTGCTGGGTAGCCTGTTCGGCCTTGCGCTGTTCGTCGTACTCGCGTTGCCGTTCTGCCTTTTCGTGTTCGAGCAGCCGGGTGAGGATATCCTGCTGCCGCTTCATCATTTCATTGGTCAGCCGCTTGTTCACCAAATCCTCTTCCGATTTATCCATCTGATCAATCATTTCCTGTAGCTCTTTACTGCCTTGGCCCTGCTCCTGCAGCTTTTTCTGTTTTTCTTTCAGGGCTTTACGCATGGCTGCCTGGCGAGCCGCCATTTCAGCAAACTCTTTAGAGGATCCTCCGCCCATTCCTTTTTCCATCCGCTCCTTCATCTGTTTCATCTGCTCATTGAGGCTTTGCTGCCCCTGGCTCATCTTATCCTTGGGCACCTTGCCGCTCTTTCCCTCGCCTCCCGGCTTGTCGCACATCTGGTTGCCTGCCATCATACCCGACATCTGCTGCTGCATCTGGTTCATCACCTCACTTAGCATAAGCGCCAGGTCGTTCACATTTTTCATCGTGCGTTGCTGATGGTCGCTGGCCTGAGGCTTGCGGCGCTCCTCGAGATCTTCCAGCCCTTCTTTCATATTGCTTTTTACCTCAGTGACTTTCTCCGTGATATAGGATTCGATCTGGAACACCCTTTTACTCAAAGCCTGAAGGCTATCTTCAATCAGGCGGAAATCATCCTTCAACTTAAACTGCTCCTGAACCAGCTCCACATAGCGGGGCGTATTGATATCGGTGAGGTTAAAACGGTCGATCAGTTCCTCCTGGCCGAAAGACAAGCCGACCAGGTTTTCCAGCAATTGCCGAAGGGCCTGAATATCTTCCTCCATCTGTTCCATCTCACCGGACTCCATCATCATAGCCATCGCCTCCGCCATATCTTTCATTTTCTGTGAGGCTTTCTTTTGAGATTCCGAAGCTTTGTTGTTTTCTTTTTGCTCCAATTGTTCCTGGCTCTGGTCAATATCCTTTTGGATATCCTCCATTTGTTCTTCCCGGTCTCCCAGCTCCCGGGGTTTTTCCAGTTCCTGGTTCTTCTCCTCGATACCCTCCATCTTCTCCTTGATCTCCTGGAACTCTTCGTCAATTTCCTCTTGCTTTTTCTCCAGCTCTTCCTGTTCTTTTTCACCCTGCTCGGTCTCCTGGCTCAGTTCTTCCTGCTCTTTGGCCAATTCCTGCAGCTTGTCAATTGCCTGCTGCATCTCCTGTTCTAGCTCGAGTTGTTTAAAAAGTTCGAGCATCCGGTCGAGCTCTTTTTCGAGTTGTTCATCGGAGAGCTCCATATCCTCCATCATTTCGAGGGCCTCGTCCTTACCCAGTTCCTGAAGCAACTCTTCAATCTGCCGCATCAGCTCCTGCATTTCTTCACTCATCACCTCTTGCATCATTTCCTGCAGTTTTTCCTGCTTTTCCAGAATCTCTTCATCCACCTCAGAAAACTGTTCCTGGTTCTTGCGGTTCTCCTCGAAAGATTTCTGAGCCTGTTCAATCTGCTTCTCCAGCTCCTTCTGCCGGTCCAGCAGCTTTTCGAGTTCCTTGCGGCTTTGCCAGTCCAGGTCTTTCTCCTGCAGCAGCTTCTCCCGCATCTTCTTCATATCCTCCTGAACCTTCTTTGACTCTTCGAGCGCTTTCTTCAGGTCCTGTTTGATCTTTTCATCATTGGCCTCCGCCATGGCCTCGAATTCTTTAACCGTAGGCATAGCGAAAACCATCAGGTTGGTTCGGGCAGACTTGCTGCCGTTCACGCCATCGTTATCATACACCTCAAAGTAATAGGCCACTTCATCGCCCGGGTTAAGCTCCAGTGTATTGAGGTCGAACGTATGGTCAAACCGGGCCTGCTTACCGGCCGGCTTATTCAATTTGATGGTGCGCAGTTCTCCCTGCCCGCCTTCTTCGTCTTTAATCCGGTAGTTGAAAGAAAGACTCAACAGGCCGTAGTCATCCGAGGCTTCTCCTACAAAGTAGAGCAATTTCAGGTCTGTGCTATCCTGAAATTTTTCAGCCGATATATTCGGATACAGGTCAGGAACGACGGATATAGTATAACTTATGGAGTCCGCATTCGGCAAAGCACGGTTGGATATGTAAAGCTTGTAGGCTTCATCCCGAAGTGCGCGTTTTTTATAAGTAAAGAGGCCTTCCGAAAAGCGAGTGGCCTCGGCCGTCTCATCGCTGCCGGAAAACTGCAGGCGAATAGCATCGGTATGAAGAGCGTTAAATACCCAATCGATATTTGTGCCTACCGGTACGACCAGGTCGCCAATACTCGAAAGCTCCTCATCCCGCCGTTCAGTGTAGGCCGGATAATCCAGCTTGACATCAAAGCCGGCTACATTGGGTTTCTCGAGGACGTTGAGTTTGTAGTCTTCTGATTCTACTCCGCTGGAAAACAGGAAGAACTCCACATCTTTCTGTACATTATTAAAGCGATAGGTGAAACGGTTGGGCGCTTCTTTGGTAAGCCGGTACTGATAATTATCGATATCGATAAACACCTCATTGGGCAATTGCTCCCCTTCCACCATAACGGTGAGCGGAAAATCTTCAAACTGAACGGCCTTCAACTGATCGGCCGCCACCTGGAAGGAGAAGGGCGCCGGCCTTTCAAAATTCTTGTTGTTGTTGATGATCCTGGCGGTGCTATCTGTAATCAGGTTGGCATTGATGAACAAAATAACGATCAGTAAAAGCAAAGGAGGAAGCGCATAGCGGAGGTACTTGCGATTCTTGCTCAGGTCGATTGCACTGGGAAACGGCACCAGCTTGATCTCTTCGGATTTCTGATCGATACTGGCGAGGATGAGTTCCTGCCGGGAAGCCTGATCCGACTGGTGCTTGAGCTGAAGGATATTCAACAGCTTATCCTTCACGTCAGTGAAGTGTCCGCCAATGATCTGAGCAGCTTGTTCGTGAGAAATCACCTTACCCAGGCGGAAATAATGCAAAAGAGGTGCGATAACCCAGTACCCGAGGGCTACTGTACTTACCCCTATGAAGGAAAAAAACATAGCCTTTCGGACGCCGCTGTCGAAATAGTTGTAATACTCCAAAAGGGCCATCGCCAGAAAGAGCGCCAGGATAAGGCCCATACTGTAGAGTGCACCCCGGATCATCTGGTTGATGTAATATTTCCGAATGAACTGGTCTAGCTTGTTGATTAACAGCCGGTAGTTATCTTGTGTCACCATAGGGTCAGCAACTTCGTTTTTTCTGAAAAAGATTAAATCAATAACAACAACTCCCAGGGCCGGGAAAAGATCGGCCGCCTCAGCAATTTAACACAATGATGCCTGTATTCTGTATTAAATTGGCTTTTACCCGTCATTATTCAAAATGACGGATGCCTTTCCACTAGCTAATGGATATTCTCAAGTTGGATTTGCTGGGATATGATATAGCACAGAAGAGCAGGTAAATTAACTAAGATTTACCTAAATGTCAAGTTGCCCTAATAGTACCTGACAAGTTTTCCCTTCAAAGTACAAGCCCTCAACTACGGCTTCACATCCGGAAGCATCTGATCATAATACGCCTTCAACCGGATATTCTTTTCTTTGGCTTTGATCTCTTTGATAACCTCAAGAAGATTGCGAGCCAACTCCTGCTCTGCTTCCTCAGAACTACCGGCATACGCCCTTCTCATCTCATTGAGGGCCCGGGTAGCGCTAAACCTCAACCAGGAAGGCTTCATTTCATCTAAAGCCATAGGTTTTAAACGCTCGAGGGCTTGTTCGCTGGCCGGCAAGCCGGCTTCCATGGCCAGATTTTGATAGGCTTCAAAGAAATAGATGGCGGAAAATCTGCCCAATTTTTCCAGGTTTTTTTCAAAAAAAGGAAGATAAGCCGGATCCCCCGATCTGGAATAAATCTCCCCGACAGCGAGCAAAATGTCGTCAACCGGTTCAGCTTCCAGTTTTTTGGCGTACGCTAAGGCGGCCTCACCATCATTAACGCTTAGGTATTGCAGCGCGGCGCCGATCACATTGTAAGCTGAATCACGCTGAATAGCCGTTTTGGCCTGCTCGACGGCGCCCGCATACTCCAGGTTCATAAATTTTTCAAAAGCAGCCACCCGAACCTGAGAACGGGGGTCTTCCACCGACATCTGCTTCAGGCGAGCCAATGTTTCTTCACCGGCCCCTTCTCCAATATTGGAAATGGCTACTCCCCGGATCACCCAGAAGGCATCCTCCAATCCATCGGCGAGCAACTGCTGAGCACGAGCCGTATTGTTGTCTTCCATCTTCAATATGGCTTCATAACGATCGAGGAATTTCGGGGCGTGATAATATTGAAAGATCAGTTCTTCCTCTGTTTTATTGTCCTTCGTCTCCGCCAGTAATACCCGATCCGCATCAAAGTTGATGAGGCGGGGTTGCTCCGGCACGTCAAAGGAAAAGGTTTGGCTGCGCTGATCCACCCGCACTGATTGGCGGATGGGCTCGCCTTCCCCCAGGTAGATATCGATAGCCACCGGCAATTCAAATACAGCAGGCATGGTTTCGGGGTCCTGGAGTTGTTCTACCTGTACGGTTGCCTGCCCTTTTTCTGCATCATATCCGTACGTTATTTCGAGGTTGGGATGGCCCTGGCTGAAATACCATTGATTGAAAAACCAATTGAGATCCTCGCCGGTCACTGCTTCAAAAGCAAGGCGAAGGTCGTGAGCCTCAACGGCTGTATAGGCGTTATCGGAGAGGTATTTATTCAAAGCCGCCCAGAAGGCTTCATCTCCTAAATAATTGCGCAACATGTGTAGCACGGAGCCGCCTTTGTTATAACTATGAGCGTCGAACATATCTTCCTTATCCTCATAGCCAAAGTAGATCAGCGGGTGTACATTGCCTCGGGCAGAGCCGAAATAGCCGCTCCATTCGCTCAGAAGATGGTAATCGGCTTCGTCCTTCCCATACTGGTGCTCCATCCAGAGGTACTCGCTGTAATTGGCAAAGCCCTCATTCAAAGTCAGGTTGGCCCAGCTTTCACAGGTTACCAGGTCACCGAACCAGTGGTGAAAGAGCTCATGGGCGACGATGCCCTCATTGTGATTGTCGATCAATTCCCGGCGGTGTTTTTGTACAAAGTCGCCAAAAATCACGCTGCTGGTATTTTCCATCGCACCGGATACATAGTCGCGCACCACCACCTGGGCAAATTTGGGCCAGGGGTATTTCACCCCCAGCTTCTCCGAAAAGAAGCTCAGCATTTCTTTGGTGTGGGAGAAAATGGCCTGGGCATCCGCCTCGTATTCCGGTTCTACGTAATAGTAAACCGGTTTACCTTCCCAGGATTCTTCGACCACCGCATAGTCTCCGATAGCCAGCATAAAAAGATAGGGCGCATGGGGTTGGTCCATTTTCCAGTAAAAGGTGTGGGTCCCATCGCCGTTTTCTTTTTTGGACATCAATACTCCGTTGGAAAGCACCGTCAGGCCGTTTTCAACCGTAACGATCATTTCCTGCGTGCAGCGTTCATTGGGTTTATCGATGGTAGGAAACCACCGGGAGTTGAACTCCGTTTCTCCCTGGGTCCATATTTGGCGGGGTTTCCCGGCTTCTTCGCCCCTGGGGTTGATGAAGAACAAGCCCCGGTCGGAGGTAATGGCCGCACTGCCGCCAGATTCGGAAGGAGTGGCCGTATAGTCGATAAAAAGTGTATACGTTTCGTCTCGGGTAAAGGCCCTGCCCAATTCAATGGTTATTTTTTGCCCATCGTATTTATATTCAAGCGGTTCGGATTTCCCTTCCATGGACACCTGATGGAAGCTAAAGTCCCTGGCGTCCAATGTGACGGTTTCAGTGGGGTAGAAAAAAGGTTTCAGCCGAAGGGCCGCCTTCCCCAACACCTGTTCTTTTTCCCAATCGAACTGCAACTCGAGGCGGGTGTGAAGCAGGTCACTCTCCCGCTTTTGGCTGGCGTGGTAAACCGGCAGTTCATAAGATTTCTCTTCCATGCTCCCTTCATCCGGCAGATTCCTGGGCGCAGTAACGACCATCGTATCCAGTTGCGTGAATTCGTATTCCGGAACCGGAACGACCGTCACTTTTTGCTGGGTGGAACACGCGGCAAAGAGCGCGGCAATCGCCAGAGAGCATAACCATGTCTTTCTACTCGTCATTGTCTTCAATTTAAAAGCCACCAAAGATAAAGCATCAGGTAGAACAAAACGTTCAGCGCTAGCATTTTAGTGCAAAAAAAGAAACGCCCGGCGGTTGGCCGGGCGTCAAAGTTGCTTTTTTTGAAAAAAATCAGCTCACCTCTTTGGCTGCCAATTCCTTCAGAAAAGATTCCAGGTGTTGGTTGAACAGCTCCGGGTGTTCCATCATGGGGGCATGGCCGCATTCATCGAGGATAACCAGCTTCGAATTTTCGATCAGTTCGTGAAACTTCTCCCCGACAAAAGCGGGCGTAATCTGATCCTCTCTGCCCCAAACCAGGAGCGTAGGAGCTTTTACCTGGTGCAGCTTATCGCCGAGGTTGTGCCGGACAGCCGATTTGGCAGTGGCTATCACCCGGATGGCCTTATTGCGGTCGTTGACAATATCGAAGACTTCATCGACCAATTCTTTGGAAGCGACCTCCGGGTCATGGAAAGTTGCCTGGGTTTTCTTTTTAATAAATTCGTAGTCTCCCCGTTTGGGAAAGCTCGTCCCCATAGCGCTTTCAAACAGGCCGGAGCTCCCGGTTAGAATGATGGAATTCACCTTTTCCGGCCGGGCCAAAGCGTACAGCAGGGCGATATGCCCGCCGAGGGAGTTCCCGAGGACATTAACTTTATCGTATCCTTTATAGTCCACAAAATCAATGACATAGTCAACTAACCCGGTAACCGAAACCTTTCGGATAGGAAGGTCGAAGATGGGAAGGATAGGAACGATGACATTACATTTCCCGGAAAAATGTTCAATGATGCCTTCGAAATTACTCAGCGCTCCAAATAAACCGTGAAGTAATAATAGCTTTTCTTCACCGCTCTGAGTTTCAATATATTTAAATCTTCCTTCTTCTTTAATTTCGTATTCCATCTAGTTGAAGATCAGTGATTAAAAAATCCCTTACTGAATAAATATTATGAGCCCCAAAAAAGGCGGCAACACCAAGTTCGCTGTAACATAAGGACAAATAAGTTGCCATGGTCCTGGCTTTAGAGCTTGTGCAACACCAGAAATCCGGCCAAATAATGAAATTTCGCGTTTCAGCTCAGTGGAATCAGTGCAAAAATAACTTTTTTATTGCTATACTCCAATTTGGCTTCACAACCCAGAACTTCTGGGTTAAGCGTGTGTTCAAAATAAAAAAGGATGGCAAATTATTAAAGCCATTAGGATAATATGTATAAAAAATACTACCTTTGAATGGTAAGTAACTCCACACAAAATCAGGAGTTTTGAACACAAAGGGCAGCATTGCCATATAGACCTCCCCATTTGCGCAGGAGCACCCCGGTTATTATTTTCGCTATTTATCCATCATTCGAATCTCTAATTTGTAAATTGTTGTAAGCTTTTTCTTACCTTTGAGGTTTGAAGGATGTGATGTAGTCCTTACAAGCTAAACGTTAAGACCAATTAATAATTCACTAATCAAACTAAACGAACATGCGTCTGATAGTAAAATTACTGATCTTTACCCTGGCTATCGGTTCTTTGCAATCTTGTGTTTCCAAAAAGAAATACGATGAACTGCTTGCAGCCAAGGAACGCACCGACCAGGCCCTGGCTGAAACTCAAGCTAAGGTAAAAAGCCTGGAGGAAGACAAAGCCCAACTCGAGGCGGACCTTGCTTCTACTAAGAAAGAGTTAAACGGCAAGATCACTGCCATGGAAGGCGAAATGAACTCGATGAAGAGCCAAATGGCCCAGGTTCAGGAAAAACTCAATATGACCGAATCAGAGCTTAAGGCTCTGAAGGACGAAATCAATGGCATCTTTGGTGCTTATGCTGACAGTGGATTGAAACTGGAAGATCGCGATGGCCGCCTTTATGTGGTCACGGATGAGAAAGTTCAATACGCCAGCGGTTCTGTCCGCCTCGATCGCAGCGAAAGAGAGGCTCTGGAAAAACTGGCCGGTACGCTTAAGTCAAACCCGAAACTCCAGTTGATGGTCGTCGGCCATGCTGACAGCCAGAAGATGGTAGAAGGCGCGGCTTACCGCGATAACTGGGATTTGAGCGTTGCTCGCGCTAACGAAGTAGTTCGCTACCTCATCCGCAAGGGCGCCAACCCTGATCAACTGACCATCGCTGGCCGTGGCGATACGCAACCGGCAGGAGACAATAAGACTTCTGAAGGACGCCAGATGAACCGCCGCACGGTTGTTCAACCCAACCCAGACCTGGGTGGCCTGATGAAAGGCAACTAATCACTGCCAGGCTCCGAAAAAAAGAAAGCCGAACGGGATTCCGTTCGGCTTTCTTTTTTTTATCCCCTCCTCTTCCCTTTTTCGGCTATCCGTCTAGCGTTGGACACGGTTAGAAGCAGGTAAGCCCAAGCAGCCTGCCGCGGTTGCGAACAGCGAATACCGAACCGCGAACTCGTCCAACCCTGGAATGGTAGCCCCTTTTTCTACTTCCTTAGAATAATGGCTTGCCGGTCATAACTGATCCCGGTAAATATACCGATTGCATTGCCACTGAGGTTTGAAATAATCGGGCTCGGCTGTGAGAAAGGATTGCCGTTTGCATTCACAGCATCTTCCAGGCTTTCCAAAAACTCATAATAAGCCCGGTCAATGTGAAATAGGGTAGAAATAATGGTGTCTCCTGCTACATAATTGTATCCGGTCCCAAACACAGCCGTCCCCTCCAGTATCCGGTCATCAATGGAAAAATCCTGTACAGCGTTGCTGTCGAGGCTACTTCGGTGAAACATGCGGCGATAGTAATTCTCCTCGTTGGGATTATCCGTAAAATAAGTAAGCACCCGGGCCAGGGTATCCATGTCCGCAAATTGAGTGACCAGGCTGTCGATAGGAACGGCCCCCAGGATACGGGTAGTTCCTGAAACCACATGGCCGTCCGGTAGCGTGACGGTCAGTTCAAAAGAGGAAAGGGTATCAAACGGCACCTTTTCCAAAGAATAGTAATTGAAGACCTTACTAGTCAAAGGGTTGAATGCCAGCTGATTGCTGAGTTCATACGTCTTGCCATCGTGAAAAATCTCTACCTGAGCGCTATCTACCAGGATGTTATCCAAAAATTCCTGGTTCAATGGTGGAAAGGGGTCGAAATAGGGAAGGCTCCGGCTTAGCAGAAGCGAAAAAGGCTGGCCGGGCTCCAGGTAACATTCTACAACCAAACGGCTCTGGTATTCGGGCAGCTCGATATCTACCTCCTGTTCAAGGTCACAGGCGGAAAGGCCGATTACTACCCAACCTGCAAGAAAGAAAAAATGACGTAAGTGGCTCATAGTCATTAATGATGGTTAAAATTTGAAATTCCAGGTAAGAGAAGGAAGAACAGGAAATAGGGAAACCTGCCTGGCGGCAATTCGATTGGGGACATCGATGACATTTCCTCCAGTATCTTTCGGAAATTCAGGCTCCAGATAAATGAAAAAAGTATTGCGCCGATCGTAAGCATTGACTACGCTGAGGGTGAGGTCATGCTCTCCCCACTTCGGAAAAAAGCGGTATACCAGGCCCAGGTCGAGACGGTGGTAAGGCGGCAAACGGTAATTGTTTCGCTCGCGGTAGTCGGGCGCCACTACTTCAAAACCAGCGCCGTAAATATCCTGAATCGAAAATCGCCCCGGCGATAGCCACCGCAGGTCGCCCGACCCATAAACGAAGGTAGCGGTGGCCGTCAGCCGACGGCTGAGCTCGTACATAAGTACAACGGATAGGTCGTGCCGACGGTCATAAATGGGATAAAACGCCCCAAACCCTTCCGACTCCTGAGCAAAGCGCCCATTGGGATCGAGGGTAGAAAAGTTTTTCAGCCGAACCAGGGCCAGGGTGTAGCCGATCCAACCGGCCACTTTTCCCTGCTTTTTTTCAATGCTGAATTCAATCCCATAGGCCTCTCCTTCCCCAACGGCAAATTCCTCTTCCAAATCATCATTGGCGAACAATTGGGCGCCATCGACAAATTGCAGCTGGTTGTCCATGTTCTTGTAATAGCTCTCCAGATTGAGTAGAAATTGCCCCCCCAGTATATAGGAAACACCAGCCGCCACCTGGTGCGATTGCTGGGGTTTCACCCGTGCCGAAGAAGGGTACCACACATCGGTTGGCAGCGCCACTCCTGCACTGGAAACCAGATGTAAATATTGTTGCATTCTCGCGTAGCTGGCCTTGGCCGCCCAACGTTCATTGAAGCGGTAACGGGCTGCCAGACGGGGTTCCAGGCCAAAATAAAAAGTATTGTCATTGCCAAACCCGCTCAACCGCAAGCCCCCATTGACGGCCAGCTTTTCCGTAAGGTCAATATCATCGGAAAAGTAAAGGCCGTATTCTGTGCCTTTAAAATCCTGCCCGGCGGAAAAACTCACCAAACCGTCATTGCTTCCCGCCTTCAGACGGCCAACCGTAAATTGATGGTAGGTGGCGTTGGCGCCAAAGCGAATGGTATGCTGGTTGTTCGGTTCAAAATAGAAATCCGTCTTCAAGTTGGCGTCCCGGATATTGGACCCCACTTGAAAGGAAAAGCCGGTTGCCTTTGTTTGAATATTGTACTGATAATCGGAATAGGTAAGGGTCGTATTGGCAAACAACCGGGGGGAGAATACATGATTCCAGCGGGCTGTACCGGTTGCATTGCCCCAATCAAAATTGAAATCAAAGAAATCGCCATTCACACCGAAAACGTCTCTGCCAAAGTACCCACTGAGGAAAAGCTGGTCTTTTTCGCCCAGCTGATAGTTGATCTTGGTATTCAGATCATAGAAAAAGTAGTCCGGAATCGGGTTGAAGTCTTCACTTCCTTCTTTCGCCCGGTTGACCATGCGCGTAAAAATATCTACGTATGTACGCCGGCCGGAGACGATAAAAGACGATTTATCCTTTTGGATAGGCCCTTCCAGGGTCAGCCGCGAAGCGATCAGGCCAATGCCTCCCGAACCGGCGAACTTTTTGTTGTTCCCTTCTTTTAGTTTGACATCGATAACGGAAGAAAGGCGGCCCCCGTACTGTGGCGGAAACCCCCCTTTATAGATTTTAAGGTCCTTGACGGCATCCGTATTGAAAGTGCTGAAGAAGCCAAACAAATGATTGGCATTGTAGACAACGGCCTCATCCAGGACGATCAGGTTTTGGTCATTACTACCCCCCCGAACGAAAATACCGGTGGTGCCTTCAGATCCGGAGGGGATGCCCGGCTTCAGCTGAACGGCCTTCAGAATATCACTCTCCCCGAGAAGGACGGGAATGAGCCTGGCTTCCCGGGTGGTAACTGCCTCTACACTCATCTCTGTAGAGTTGAGCTGCTCCCTATAGGAATTGGACTGTACGACTATCTCCTCCAATTGTACGCCGGTAGACAGGCTTGCGTTGATAGCCGTATCGCGAAGGAGAAACAGCTCATAAATGCGGGACTGAAACCCAACATAACTAAAAACAAGCCGGACACTATCCCGCGCCGGAACTGCAATAGAATAAAAACCGTACTCATTGGTAGCAGAACCCGCTCCCTGAGAGGGATTCAGAACCGTTGCGCCAATAAGCGTCTCCCCACTACTTTCGTCAAATACTCTGCCGCTGACGGTCACGGTTGGTTGTGCCTGGCACCAAACAGCCAGGAATAAAAAAAGGAAAGTAGTGTATCGGTCCATAGGCGGAAGCAATAGCGCAGTATTTTTAAAGGATCAAAGCCAATCAGGAAATGGAACAATTTTTCACCATTGGCTGTTGGGCTGCAACGGCCGGTTTGATGGCGAAACGCGTAATAGTTTACCTATTTGTAAGCTACCCGGCACATGTATACTCACCGAACGGCATTCAGAGCCTGTTTGGAAGGTGGGGTATTAGAGGAGAACTGCCGGCCGGCACAGCAGGCGGCAATAGCTATTTTCGGAACTCATAGCGTTTGGCTGAGCTCACGCCGAAGTCAGCGCTACAGACGAAAAAACGACCGAACTTGCGTTAATGGTTATCGTCTTCTCTCAGAATCTCGTCTTCCCCATCTATCTCAGACCTATTGTCCCGCCTCTGTAATGAATTGGCGTGCATTTCATCGTACAACCTCCTGTTTTTGGCAATTTCGATGGACAGAAAGAGCGCCCTTCGGAAGGAAGACGGATCGGCCTGGTTTTTCCCGGCCAGGTCGAAGGCGGTGCCGTGATCCGGAGAGGTACGGATGCGGCTGAGGCCAGCTGTGAAGTTAACGCCGTTGCCGAAGGAAAGCGCTTTGAATGGAACGAGCCCCTGATCGTGGTACATCGCCAGGATGGCGTCGAACTTCCGATATTGGCCGGAGCCAAAAAAGCCATCCGCAGGGAAAGGGCCCATCACGAGCATTCCTTTTTTCTTCAGTTCAACTACCGCCGGGCGGATGAAGGACTCTTCTTCATCTCCCAGTACCCCGCCGTCGCCGGCATGAGGGTTGAGGCCCAATACGGCGATGGAAGGTCGTTCCATCCCAAAATCCACCTTCAGGGAATGGTTCATCAGCTGAAGCTTCTCCATAATCAGCTCTTTACTGAGGGCGCCGGCCACTTCTCTCAAAGGGAGGTGGTTGGTCGCCAGGCCAATACGCAGGCCATCATTGATCATGAACATGAGGCTCTGGTTCCGGCCGAGTTCCTGAGTCAGGTATTCGGTATGGCCCGGAAAAGGAAAGTTGGCCATGTGCATCGCCTCTTTGCTGATCGGGGCGGTCACCAGGGCGTCGATCAGGCCGTCCTTCAAGTCACGGGTAGCGGCTTCCAGGGACTCATAGGCGTATTTACCACTCAGTTCGGAAGGCTTACCCAGTGTGATATTGACATTTTCCTGCCAGCAGTTGACGATGTTGACCCGGTCGTGGTAAATCTTGTCCGCAGAACGGGCCGCATTGAATTCGACCTCGTCTTCCAGAATGTTCTTGTGGTAAGAGACCACCTTGGAGGAGCCGTAAATGACCGGCGTGCACATATCGGTAATCCGCTCATTCAGTAAGGTCTTAAGAATAACCTCCAACCCAATACCATTGAAATCTCCAATGCTGATACCTATCTTTAGTTTTTCCATTGATTTTTTGTTCTGGCCCGGCTATTTTCTGATTATGGGGGTTTTTACCCCAGGGAATAACTATCTTCGAAGTTTCCTGTAGCAGGGCCATAAGTTTAGCGCAAATAATTGACCTTCTTATAAAATGACCGTAAAAATAAAAATAAAAAACTTACGGCTCATCAGACAGGTTGCACAAGATTTGCAGGGTTCACCAGGAACCTGGCATTTCCTTACGTGTAAAGCTCATTGAATACGCCTATGAAAGCCAAAAAATCATACGGCCAGCATTTTCTCAATAACGAAGGGCTTGCCGCCCGCATTGCCGACAGCCTGGCTCTCGCCGGCCAGGCTTATGAGCGCGTTATTGAGGTCGGCCCGGGCCAGGGGATGCTCACCCAGTTTCTCCTCGGAAAATCATTTGATTTGCTCGTCGTCGAGGCGGACCGCGATATGGTCCTTTACCTCAATAAGCACTTTCCCGAACTGAAAGACAAGATCGTCAGCGGGGATTTTCTAAAAATGCCTCTGCCGGAGTTGATGCACGAGCAGCCCTTCGGGCTAATCGGCAACTTCCCCTACAATATTTCCTCCCAGATTATTTTTAAAATGCTGAAACACCGGCAGTATATCCCCGAAATGGTGGGTATGTTCCAAAAAGAGGTCGCAGAAAGGGTCGTGGCAGGCCCTGGTAGCAAGACGTACGGGGTAATTAGCGTACTCTTGCAAGCCTTCTACGAAGGAGAATACCTTTTTACCGTAGATAATAGTAATTTCACACCGCCCCCCAAGGTACAGTCGGCTGTTATCCGCTTGATCCGAAAAGAACAACAGGAACTGGGATGTGATGAGCAACTGTTCCGAAAGGTGGTCAAGCAGGCCTTCAGCCAACGCCGAAAGATGCTGCGCAACACCATGAAAGCCTTCATCAAAGGCGACAGCTTGCTGGACGGCCCCTTCTTCGATCAGCGCCCCGAACGGCTCGGGCTGGACGATTTTGTACAGCTGGCCAACTGGATTGAAGAAAGAACGATAGAAGAGTGAACTATTCCATGCCGAATTGGCTTGCATTATTAATGGACAAAAAAATTGAATTATGAGCCTTGAAGAACGTATCAACCAAGACCTCAAAGAAGCCATGAAGGCTAAAGACCAGGCTGCCCTGCGAGGAATTCGGGCCATCAAAGCCGCCATTTTGCTGGAAAAAACCAGCGGCGCCAATCACGAAATAAGCGATGCCGAAGAGATGAAAATTGTGCAGAAACTGATCAAGCAACGCAAAGACTCTCTGGATATTTACCAGAAGCAAAATCGCGAGGACCTGGCCCAGACAGAACGCGAAGAGATCGAAGTCATCAAGCAGTACCTCCCCAAACAATTGACCCGGGAAGAACTACGGGCGGAGATCAAAAAGGTGATCGACGAGATCGGCGCCAGTTCCATACAAGATATGGGCAAGGTGATGGGTACCGCTTCAAAAAAGCTCGCCGGAAAAGCGGATGGCAAAACGATGTCCGGCATCGTACGGGAGTTGTTGAATGCCTGATGTTGGGGCTTGGTAGTTGAACAACGATTCAACTGGAAATTTTTAGGTGGTTTCACAGGGATGGGGACAACAATCCCCCCTTCTTTCCCGTCTTTTTTCCTAATTTTGCGCGCAAATATCCTGACGATGAAGCAGGTTGGCTCCGCCAATCACTACTTGTCAGCCTATCTAAATGAAATAAAACCAAATTTCGCGCAATGGAAAATACATTTCTCAAAAAGCTCGGCCTGGCCGAATACAACGCCGGTTCCAGTACCGGCCGGGAATCCAGTAATTCCGGCCAATACCTTCAATCCTTTTCACCAGTCGACGGAACGCTGATCGGCAGCGTCAGTAAAACGACGCGGGAAGAATACGACCATGTGATCGGCAAAGCTCAGGAAGCCTTCAAGGTATGGAGAACCCTCCCCGCTCCCCAGCGGGGCGAGATCGTCCGCCAATATGGTAACGAACTGCGCAAGCACAAAGAGGACCTCGGCCGCCTCGTTTCTTATGAGATGGGCAAGAGCCTGCAGGAAGGCTGGGGCGAAGTGCAGGAAATGATCGATATCTGCGATTTCGCAGTCGGCCTTTCCCGCCAGCTCTACGGCCTGACTATGCATTCTGAGCGCCCCAACCACCGCATGTACGAGCAGTGGCATCCGCTGGGCATCGTAGGTATCATTTCCGCTTTCAACTTCCCGGTTGCAGTCTGGTCCTGGAACGCCATGATCGCCATGGTGTGCGGAGACGTGACGGTTTGGAAAGCTTCTGAAAAGACCCCGCTTTGTTCGGTGGCCTGTCAGAACATCCTCCAGGAAGTACTGAAAGCCAACGAGGTGCCGGAAGGAGTGTCCTGCATCATCAACGGCGACTATCAGGTGGGAGAATATATGACTCACGACAGCCGCGTACCGCTCGTTTCCGCTACCGGCAGTATTCGCATGGGTAAGATCGTCGGCACCGCGCTGGCCGCCCGCCTGGGCCGGGCGCTGCTGGAACTGGGCGGCAACAACGCCATCATCGTCACCCCCAGCGCCGACCTTGACCTCGTACTGACCGGCGCCCTGTTTGGGGCCGTCGGCACCGCCGGCCAGCGCTGCACCTCGACCCGCCGCCTCATCATCCATGAAAGTATCTACGACGAAGTAAAAAATAAGCTGGCCAAGGCCTACGGCCAGCTGCGCATCGGCAACCCGCTGGATCAAAACATCCACGTGGGCCCGCTCATCGACCGCGATGCGGTTAAGAACTACCTCGACGCCATCGAAAAGGCAAAAAAAGAAGGTGGAAAATTTGCTGTGGAAGGTGGCGTACTGAAAGGCGAGGGCTACGAAAGCGGCTGCTATGTCAGGCCCTGCATCGCCGAAGTGCAGCACGATTTCGAGATCGTGCACCACGAGACCTTCGCCCCCATCCTC
Organism: Lewinellaceae bacterium; assembly: GCA_020636095.1. Taxonomy (GTDB): domain Bacteria; phylum Bacteroidota; class Bacteroidia; order Chitinophagales; family Saprospiraceae; genus JACJXW01. The sequence continues at coordinate 237,033 of JACJYN010000003.1, read as the reverse complement.
TACCTGATCAAATACAAGGATTTGGATGAGGCCATCGCCTACCACAACGAGGTGCCACAGGGGCTGTCATCCGCCATCATGACCACCAACCTGCGCGAATCGGAGCGCTTCCTCTCCTGTGCCGGCTCCGACTGCGGCATCGCCAATGTCAACATCGGAACGAGCGGCGCCGAGATCGGCGGCGCTTTCGGTGGCGAAAAGGAAACCGGCGGCGGCCGCGAGAGCGGCTCCGACGCCTGGAAAGCCTACATGCGCCGGCAGACGAATACGATCAACTACAGTACGGACCTGCCGCTGGCGCAGGGTATTAAGTTCGACCTGTAGAAAGGTTTGTTCCAAAAACAAAACGCCATCGCCGGGGGGATGCCTGGGGGTGGCGTTTTGTTTTGGGTTCAGGAGACCCGTTCAGATGCAACGTCGTCAACTTAGGAGAGATGAGCCTAGGTTGCAAAGTCAAGTGACAACTCTCATGCCTTCGCCAACAGGCTCCGGCAGCCGGAGAAAGTTGTCACTTGACGCGCGCCCTGAGCAGGTTAAGCTAACGACATTGCAGTTCAGGTAGAAGCTTCAGCCATTTATGCATACGGACGCGAAAATGAAGTTTCCAATCGAAAACAAAACCTACTCAAAATCGCAGACATCCTGGAAAATCAATGACCCTACCTGGAAGAACAGCCCCCCACCGAACTTTACCCCCACAATCGCCCCGGATACCGCCCTTCCTTCACCAAAACCTCAAATGCCTTTTCCACCATAGCCCGGTCCTCCCGGTAGGTCACGCCGTACCATTGTTCTTTATTGGGCAGCACGCTCAGGCGTACCTTGCCCGTCTTTATCAGTTGATTCACCACGGTGGGGATGTAAAACTCCGCTTTCGGGTTTTCCCTGTTTTCCTTCACAAAATCAACGAACTGTTGATGGATCTCTTCGAAGATCTGTTGATGGAAACCCCAGAAATTCATCGACACCAGTGCTTTTTCGGATAAGGGGTGCTTTTCACCCTCCTCTTCGTAGACGATTCCTTCTGTGGCCCGGTGTATTCTGTGGCGTTCCACTACATCGGTCAGCAGGCCGTTCTCATCCACCTCGCAGATGCCGCGGTTGACCTGGCCGGCTTCCGACAGCGTTTTATCCAGTTGATAGCCGATCATGGCGTAATGATCCGGAGTGCAATCGTTTTTCAGGAAATGAGCCATGTCCTCGAAGCCCGAAATACCGTAGTAGTCGTCGGCGTTGATCACAGCAAAAGGCTCCTGAATGAGGTGGCGGGCGACCAGCACAGCGTGGCCGGTGCCCCAGGGCTTTTCACGTTCCGGCAGCTCACTGATGCCTTCGATGGGGGTGTTGACCGCCTGGAAAGCGTACTCAACCTTAATCTTATCCTCAAACTTATCGCCAAACGTTTCGCGGAAGGCCTCTTCGATGTCTTTTCGGATCACAAAAACCACCTTGCCGAAGCCGGCGCGGATGGCGTCATAAACGGAGTATTCGATGATGGGCTCACCGCCGGGGCCGACGCCGTCGACCTGCTTGAGCCCTCCGTAGCGGCTGCCCATGCCGGCAGCCAGTATCAGTAAAGTTGGTTTCATCAATATATTTTTGCGTTGCGCCTTTTTGCCACAAATAAGCTGACTTTACGCTGAACGAGCCAGCGATGCAGCAGAACGCCGCCGGCCAAAACAGTGCAGCCTAGCAGGAAAATGCCCGTCCGGGTAGCTTCGATCTCTGCTACCTGCTCTTTGTAGAAAGGCCGGATAAACAGCACCTCGATCGAAATCAGAAATGCCGATAACAAAAAGAGAAAAATACTGAAAGCTTTTGCGTTGTTGAGAAAGCCCGGCGCTTTTTTCCGCAGGCACTTTCGCAAAAACAGGATGGTATCCTCACTGTAGGGGTCGATCTTGATGAGTTCGCGCAGAATGTACTCCGCTTTATCATACTCCATAATATTATACCAAGAAGCAGATTTGCGAAACAGCATCTTCTGATAAATATCCTCCCCCCTGTACATTTTCACATTATGCACAATCGCCATTTCTATTACCACATCCACCATGAGCAGGTGCTTCTGATAAGCCCCTACCTCAAAGAGGGCATTGACATACGCGACGATGAGCTCGAAATACTCATCAAAATCCAGGCGCTTGATCTCTTCTTCCTTTTCTTCATAAAACCGGATGACACGCCGGTAATTGACCGCGTCGATCTCCTTGAAATCGCGGAATATCCTGGAATAATATGTAGACTGGTAATACGGCATAGCATTAAGCCGGTTCTAGTTTATAAAGTACGGGTTTGCCTGGACTGGCATCGATCTCAAAACTGGCGATCATGATGTTCAACAAATATAATCCATCCTGGATAGAATTGTTTACGAAAATAAGCTCTGTTATGGTACAATCTGTCCGGGGGGTTTCCGGATAGGACCAAAATGCCCGGTGAGCGAGCAGTTTTCCACCGTCTTCTTCCCGGTCAACCGAAGGCAGGTCGATCAGCAAATGGCGGATGCCTTTTTCTACCAGAAAATGGATGGCCTCGTGATGTACATACGGTGGGTTGGCCCCGGAATAATGGGTTCGTAGCTTCAGCTCATCGTTGGGAAGCGTGCGGATGATCAGCGCCTCCGTTGGGGCGGTTCCTTCCAGAGCCTGCTCGATCTGTTCGCGGAAGATGACCCGGTCGCCATCGCTGGTTTTGGTGGGAAATAGGCTCAGCAGCCGGGCCGGAAAGTGGAACTGTTGCAGGCACCGGTTGATCGTGTAGGGTTCTTTGGCGATATGCCCAACGCATTCGGTATGGGTGCCGTTGCCGTGGGGGTTGAGGCGGACGTTGAGAAAATTCAACGGGCCGCCCTGAGCCGTCGACCCAACAAAATTACCGGCTACGACCGGAGCGGTTTCCATGGGCGGGGCGTAAAAACAGTTGACGGTTTCCAAGCCTTCCCGCAGGGGAATGGCGATGTCCAGCGGTTCGGAAAGGTTGGCGCGGTAGTTCAGGCCTTGGTGCTGAAAGGTTATCCACATAGTATTTTATTAACCTGGGGTAAATAGTCGAACACATATTTTACGTTTTCAAATAACTCTGACGCCAATGGGACACGAGCGTAGCGACTGATGGAATGAAATGGAATAAATTGGCGCCCGAGGAGCCTGTCGGGGTGCAATTTCCCATTGCGCTCCGACTTATCCGCCGCCTATACGAAAAACTCGGACGCCAGTGGAAAACTGCCGCCCGAGGCGCCCCGTTCACCGTGCATCGTACTTTAAACACACTCTCAATGATTCCTCGTATCGATTCCCCAGGCCAACTTGGAGCGCATGGTTTCCATAAAGCCGACATCCTGCAATTGAAGGAGCCGGATTGGGAAGTCATTTTTCCGGACCGCCAGTTGATGAGCGGCGGTGATGGTCTCGAAGCGCGAATCAAGCGTACACAGAAAATTCTCCGCCCGGCCTTCAATCTCAAAGGAAATCACGGAATCATCCGAAATGACAATCGGGCGCACATTGAGGTTGTGAGGCGCCACCGGGGTAATGACGAAGTTGCCCGAGTTGGGGAAGATGATAGGGCCGCCGCAGCTCAGGGAGTAGCCCGTAGAACCGGTAGGAGTGGCCACGATGATACCGTCGGCCCAGTACGTATTCAGGTAAGAGCCGTTAATAAAGGTATGGATGGTGACCATGGAGGAGGTATCCCGTTTCAGCAGGGTACAGTCATTGAGTGCAAAGCGGATATCGCCGAACACAGGCAAGTTGGATTCGAGGAATAGCATGCGCCGCTCCTCGATATTGTACATACCCCGATTTACCAGGCCGATGGCTTCGGCAATCCGCTTTTTTTCAATGGAGGCCAGAAACCCGAGCCTGCCCAGGTTGATGCCCATGATTGGCACGTTGCTATCCCGAATGTGCGTCGTCGCCCCCAGAATGGTGCCGTCGCCGCCCAGGGTAATAAAGAAGTCGAACTTTTTTACGGTGAAATCCAGGTATCCCTCAAAAACGCCGACATCTCGTTTAAAGAGTACTTTGTCTTTGATTTGTTCGAGATAAGGGGCATAGACATAGGCGTTGATGCCTTCTTCGTGGAGCGCGTCAAAGAGGTTTTGGATATGCGGAATATCTTTATCCTTGAGCAATTTGCTGTAGACGACTACCTGCATAGTTGAAAGAGGTGGAAGAGTCGAATTAAGGGCCCGGCGAAGAATAACTTCCCCATTTGATGCCGATCCCTGCCTGCCTTGCGGCGAGCAGGCAGGTTTTGCCGCTGTACTGCGTTGCTCATCACTTGCGTAGCTGGGCTATGCGCGTTCTTCGCGCCTTGTCCAGCGACAAAATCTCTGGCCTGAAACGGGGAACTTATTTTTCTCCGGCCCCTAAATATTCAGGTTAAGGTGTAAAAATAACCCATTTTCCATTAAATCATTGAAGCTGTATTCAATTTGTATGACTTTATCGTAGTACAACACAATATCAAGCCCGATACCGCCACCCCAAAGCAGCCGGTTACTAAGCGGGTTCAACCTAGCGGTGTAGGGGTCGTTGGTATAGCCCAGGTCATTGTTCAGGGAAAGGTAGAATCGAATGGGCATTTTCTGGAAAGCTTTGATTGGCACGGCCTTGCCGAAATCCATTCCCTTTTCCCACAATTGAAAACGCAGGGCCGAGCGGCCCATCAACATATCGAGCCCATCCATAATGTAGTATTCATAACCGTGCAGATACTGGTTGCCGAACCCCATAGCCCGGTTGTCGTTGTAAGGTTGCTGCTCCCGGATAAAAGAGTACTTGGCGTTAGCTTCCAACCCCAGGCTCCATCGCTTGCCAAAAGGCAAATAGCGTCGGTAAGACGACCAGAAAGTCAACGCATTGCGATCCTCAAAAATGCCCAGGCCATCCTTTTCCAGAACAGCGTGAAAGAAAGAACCTTTCCAGGGGTAAGGCCTCACGTCGCGCTGGTCGAAAGTAAAGCGATAGGCCATCAAAAAATAGCGCTGGAAACTGCGGTCGTCCAGAAAAAATTCGGAATTATAATCCTGCACGATAATATCATCCACCCGGTTCTGGCGATACCCTGCGATAAAATCGTGAAATGCTTTTATACGGGGCCGGTAGCTCAGAGCCAGGTCAGAGCGGAAGCGCTGATAGAGGAAGTTCTCTCCGTCCCGGTAGAAATCCTGTTTATTGTCAGTGGTGGAATAATTGATCTCGCGGTTGCGCAGAAAGGCCAGCTCCGCCGACAGGCCCAGCGTCTGCGCTTTATTGAAAAAGGGCAGGCTGTAACTGAGCGCGTACTTTCGGGTATACCCATATTTAGCCGATATTTTCAGGCGGTCTTTCTTACCCGAAAAATTGAGATGGGCGAACTCCATCCCGAAGTTGAGGCGCTGCAGAGAGCGGCCCTGCTCCACCCACCAAACATTGAAATTGCGGTCGGCCAGTTCAAAAATAGGAACGGGGTAGAGGTACCAGGTTTCCTCCACACTAACCAACAGATGCACCTTATTAGTTGAGCCCTCCCACGCCTTGAAACTGATTTCAGCCAGGTTGAACAGGCCGGTGTTCATAATCAGTTCTTCGCTGCGGTCCATCAACGCCGAAAGCTCCGCCAGGCTGGTAGTATCTCCCTCCCCAACCAACATTTCCCGCAGTATGATGGACTTCTTTGTCTTTTTGTTACCCTGAACACTAATGCTATCGATGTAGACATAATCCATCTGAGCAACTGCAATGCACGGGGCAATAATCAAAGCCAACCATAAAAGTATCCGCATAAGGTTAAAGCAACTGTAGAACTAAAATAATAAATTCTATAGCGTAAAATGGCGTCAATCTCAACCAAAGGCCGAGTGTGCTACTCCGTTCTGTATTCCAAGGGTTTATAAAGAGATGAGTTTCTACGCTCTTCTTCAAACAAGTTAAAGCTTTTTGTAAAAAGCTAATAGCGTGCTGGAAGAAATACAAATTTTAAAGGGCAAATGTCTTTGCTATGCTATTATTCCGGGTGGGGTTGAGAGCTTATACATTGAGATATGACATCAGGCCGTCATAGCGTTCCTGAAGCGAACCGACGTAGTCAGCCTCATTAAAGGAGGCTTTGATTTCGTAATCGTAGCGTCCGAAAGTCGCGATGATGGACTGTATGTTCTGGCGGTTGATCTTGATGGTAATGTCCACCCGGGTTGATTCCAGGTTGGAGGTAATAAAGGAACTGAGGATGGAGGCGCTTTCCGACTCGACGATGCGGGCGATCTCCGCCAGGGAATAATCCCGTCTGCTCATTTCCAATACCAGGATACTGCCCGGCTCGGAGAAGGAGGCGGTTTGAGCAAAATGGAGCAGAAGCGTTTCCAGGGTGACGACCCCAATGTAGTTCTCTTCCTCGTCAACCACGGGGATAAGCGTGAGGTGGTATTCCGCCAGCAGGCGAAGCAATTCATAGATGTGGTCTTTTCCGCTGGCATAGGGGCGGACCATAGACAGGCTGTACGAGCCGACCGGCTCAACGGCATTGTAGTTCAGTATATCATCTTGGGAAATAAGCCCCAGGAGTTGTTTATTATTGACAATAGGTAGGTGGCGCACGTAAAAGTCGTCCATCATACCGAGGGCTTCCTCACCCGTGTCAGAAGTGCGCAATGGAATGATTTCGTCGGAGATCAGTGTTTCAGCAGTCATCGCATCTGTATTCTAATCTGGTTATCTCATCAGTAGAACGAAAGAAAAGCCTCGGCTGTTGACTAAAATTCTGTTAAAGTCTTCTTCTTCTACTCTGGCTCACCCCAAAAGTTTCCTTTTTTGGGTAGTAAACTCCTCTTCCGTCAGCAAGCCCTTCTCTCGTAGGTCTCCCAGGCGTTTGAGTTGCTCCAGCAGGTCGGGCTGGCCTTCCAGTATATCTTCCTCTTCTCCGGCCTCCTTCACAGGGCTTTCTGCTGTGGCGGCTTGTTGCTGCAGGCGAAAGCCATTTTTTTCGAAAGCTTCAAACTCCGGTTGTATCCGAAGAAAGGCCAGGTCATCTTTTTCTTTGATCCGCTGAAAATCGTTGAACCCATTGGCGACCGCCTGGTCGAGGTGAAAAAACGATTTTTCAGGCTTTTCATTCAGGGAATAGGCACAGGCCAGGCCCCAATGAGTCGCTATATCATTCGGTTCGATATCCAGGGACTTGTTAAAATCTTCAATGGCCCCGTCGTAGTCGTAGTCCTTAAACTTTTTGACCCCACTGGCTTTATAGGGGTTGTTGCGGGGTGGCCGGGCTTTAGGGCGCTGGTATTGGCGCTGTGGCGGCGGCGGATCATATCGCCCCTGGCCACGCCGGGGTGCGCTCCGTTCTTCGCGCCGCTCTTCCCTTCCGCGGCGGCGATAATCCCGCCGGTTATAATCGGTATCACTTTTTACGTATGGCCGGTTGTATTTGCGGTTAAAAACCTGCTCGTCCATAGAAAAAAAAGCGATGGCATCAATCAGGCCAATGATCCACATAACCGGAAACCAGCAGAAGATCAGATAAAAAACCCCCAGGCCGGTCTGCCCCAGATAAAAACGATGAACGCCAAGCCCTCCCAGGAACAACGCTAATATGCCGGCTACATTCTTTTCCTTCATTTGCTGCATTAATAGTTGGAGCTATCCCAGCGGAATACCTCAATATAAACAATAATCTATAATAAAGACAATTGTCAAAGGTAGCTTTTGTTTGATCCAATGCCGATTATGGTGAAATTTGTTAGACGACAGGCGGACAATTGCCGATCAACACAGCCTCAAACAGAGACTGGCGGCGCTTTTCAGCCTCAGGAGCGCTTTCTGTTCCCCGGAGTGAAAATTTTACAGGTGAGCACGGTAAAATCGTCGGGATAACTTTTTCCTCCCTTGAATATTTCCAGCCGTTCCATGAGTTGGCGGTTGAAGGCGGATGCTGAAAGTTTGTAATTATTCCTGACCAGCCCATATAGCATATCCTCGTTGAGATAGTCCCCGCCTTCGTTTTGCAGGTCGGTCAGGCCATCGGTAAAAGACAAAACCATGGCTTCCCCTTCCAGCGGTACACAGCCGACCTCTACTTCGGGCAGTTCAGGGAAAGACCCCAGGATGGTGCATCCACGGTTGAGCAGGTGCAGCTCTCCGTCATTCACCAATACGGGAGGGTTGTGGCCGGCGTTGACGTAACGCAGGGCCTGCCGTTCGGTATCGTATTCGGCGATGAAGAAAGTAATGAAACGTTCCCCCTGCGTAATGAGATTAACGGAGGTGTTCAGGTCCCGAATGAAGGTATCGAGGGCAGTCCTTTTATTGATGAGGGTATGAAAGTTGGCCTGGAAGTTGGCCATGAGCAGGGCGGCGGCGACGCCTTTCCCGGAAATGTCCCCCACACAGAAAACGATCTTGCCATCGTCGAATTCGATGAAGTCGAAATAATCGCCTCCCACGCCATAATGGGGTTTGTAAATGCTCGCCAGCTCGTACCCCGGCTTGTTGGGCATATTGGTGGGGATGAGCATGCGCTGCATCTCACTGGCCAGCTCCATTTCCCGCTTCAGGCGCTCCTGCTCCAGCTGCCGCTTAAACAGCCGCTTGTTTTCAATCGCTACCGCAATGATATTCGTGATGGTGGTGATAAACTGCACCTTATTGTACATGTCTTCTTCTTCGCTGAAGCCACCGATGAAAACGTAGGCAATCGGGAGGTCCTTATGGCGAACGGGAATGACTACATCGAACTCCCGGAACAGCGGGTGTTCGGTATCCTCTACGTTGTTGAGCCGGGTATATTTTTCAAAATAGCTGCTGATATCCGGCGTGAGCAATTCCTCCTTGATGCCGATGGAAGAGGCGCAGGACCAGTTGTCCTCATCGCGCACATACAACACCATTTTTTTTACTCCGATCTCCCAGCTCAGAAAGGACTTATACATATTGAAAAGCCCGTCGGCCGATACATTATTATTGATGGCCTGGGTAATATTCAATAACCGGTTGATCTGAAGTTGTTTCAGGTTCAACTCCCGTTCGAGCGCCTCGATATTAGACAATCCCTTTCTCAGTTCAGAAAAACCCGACATTATTGTTAAAATTAGGATAGTTTTTAGTCCTTTTAGTAAAGATATAAAAATCCGCTGCTAGGCTAATAGCCAAAAGTCGAATTTAGTACGCTGTTAACATGAATATACTACTTCTTGAGCCATTCCTGTCCGGAAGCCATCAAAAATGGGCCGAAGGATATCAGTCGCACAGCCGTCACGACATCCGTTTGCTTTCTTTGAAAGGCCGCCACTGGAAGTGGCGCATGCACGGCGGAGCGGTCACGCTGGCCGGGCAATTCTCCCAACCGGACTGGCGCCCGCACCTCCTCCTGTCAACTGACATGCTGGATGTGGCCGCCTTCCTGGGGCTTACCCGGCAGCACACCGCCGGCATCCCCGCCATCACTTATTTTCATGAGAATCAGATCACCTATCCCTGGTCGCCGGCGGATGTGGATGTCGAAAGGCAACGTGACAACCATTATGGATTCATCAACTATACCTCTGCCCTTGCTTCCGATCGCGTCTTTTTCAACTCCCATTTTCACCGCCGGTCCTTCCTGGATAGCCTGCCCATTTTTCTGAAGCGCTTTCCGGACGCCCGGGAACTGCACCGAATCCAGGAATTGGAGAAAAAAAGTAATGTACTCCCCCTCGGGATGAACCTCAGGGCGCTGGGGCTTAGCGAAAAACCAGAAAAATACCCGGAAGCCACGCTGCTGTGGAACCACCGCTGGGAGTACGACAAGGCGCCGGAAGCCTTTTTCAATGCTTTGTTCCGCCTGAAAGAAGAGGGTATCCCGTTTCGGCTAATCGTCCTGGGCCGCTCCTACCGGCAATCGCCGGAGATATTTGAAATAGCGCGCCACCGCCTAAAGGAAGAGATCGTTCATTTTGGATATGCGGAAGACAACACGGCCTATGCGCGTTTGCTGTGGCAAGCAGATATCCTGCCGGTAACCAGCCGGCAGGACTTTTTTGGCGGCAGTGTGGTGGAGGCTATTTACTGCAACTGTTTCCCCATTCTGCCCAACCGGCTGGCGTATCCGGAACACATCCCTCCAGCGGAGCAACCTCTGCACTTGTATGAAAAAGAGGAAGAATTTTACCCTAAATTGCGGGAAGCCGTTCTCGGGATTGAGGCCATGCGCCGACAGGCGGCCTATCAGCATTTTGTAGCTAAATATGATTGGAGTATTTTAGCAACCGAATACGACCGGGCCCTTGAGCAGTTGGCAGCCCAGAATCCCATTTAAAGCCTACTTTATGAAATTTATTACGTACCAGGATAAAAAAATCGCTTACAAAACGGAAGGCAAAGGCGCCGCTGTGGTGCTGCTTCACGGTTTTTGCGAAGACAGTAGCATCTGGGAGGAATTCCGGGTAGACTTGCTCGAAGAAAACTACCGGGTCATTCGCATCGACCTTCCCGGCTTCGGCAAGTCGGAAGTGTTGCCCGATGCAAGCATCGAACAGATGGCGGAGGCCGTACACGCTGTCCTGCTGAAGCTCAACCTGGCCAAGGTGGTATTCATCGGCCATTCGATGGGCGGATATGTAGGCCTGGCCTTTGCCCGCCTCTACCCGGAACTGCTGATGGGCCTGGGCCTTTTTCATTCACATCCTTATGCCGATAGTGAGGAAAAAAAGGAGAACCGCCGCAAGAGCGTAGCCTTCATCCAGCGGCAGGGCCATGCCCTGTTCGTGAAGCAGCTCATTCCCAACCTTTTTAACCAGCGATTTGCCAAGAGCAACGCCTTCCTGATAGAAAAGCTAACGTACCGGGCCGCCCGGGGGAAAAGCGCCGGCATCATTGCCGCTCAGAAAGCGATGATCGAAAGGCCGGATGAAACGTCAACGCTTAAGGGCTTAAGCATCCCGGCTCTTTTTATTATAGGAAAAGAAGACCAGGCCGTGCCTCCTGAAAATATAGAACAAATCCACCTGCCCCAGGCCGCCTCGATCCACATTCTGGAAAAAGTAGGCCACATGGGCCTATTCGAAGCTCGCAAGCAAACGCAGCGCATCGTTCGGCAGTTCGTGCAGTTTTGCGAAGAAAATGCCCGGGCCTGATGCTGGAAGACGCCCTCATTTTTAGCCTGGCCATTATTCCCGGCCTGCTCATCTGCTGGTACATCTACCGGATGGATAAATACGAGAAGGAGTCGCGCCTTCAATTGGCCGTCACTTTTGCCCTCGGCATGGCCGTCACTTATCCCGTTTTGAAAATTGAAACCTGGGCCAGCTATTCCGGCTGGGGGGAGACCGACAGCCTGGGCGCCACTCTTTTTTCCTCCTTCATTGTGGTCGCGCTAACGGAAGAGCTGGTCAAATACCTGGCCTTAATGGCCTATCCCTATTCCCGCCCTTTCTTCAATGAACCCATGGACGGCATTGTCTACGCCGTGATGATCGCCATGGGCTTCGCCACCCTGGAAAATGTACTCTACGCCGGCCAGTTTGGCTTCCAGACCACGCTGCTGCGCGCCTTCACCGCCGTTCCGGCGCACGCCTGCTTTGCCATCATTATGGGGTATTTCATCGGATCCTCCAAGTTTGCCTTTTCCCGGGCGGCCAAAAGGCAACTCATTGGCCTGGGCCTGATCGTGCCCGTGATGGTACATGGGGTCTACGATTTCTTTATTCTGCAGGAATACTACGAGGAGCTCATGATCATGGCGCTGCTCCTCCTGGGCGCCAGCGTTTATATCGCTACCCGGCTCATCAAGGAACAGCAGGAGAATTCGCCGTTTAAGAGGGAGGAGGAATGAATTGTGGTAAGGCTTGCGCGGGCCGATGACGGTACTTTATTCTCACAAAACCATGCATGCGCCAGTAAAACCTCGCTTCACCTCAACTTCTCATTCCCCGCATGCCGCTCCGCATCCCGTTTGGTTTTCTTTTCGAGGTTCTTTTTCACCGCTTCTGTGAGGTCGACCCCGGTTTGATTGGCCAGGCAGATGAGTACGAAGAGCACATCGGCCATCTCATCGCCCAGCTGGGTTTTGGCGTTAGCGGCGTCTTCCGTTTTTTTAAAAGACTGTTCGCCGTACAGGCGGGCCATCAGGCGGGCCACTTCTCCTACCTCTTCCATGAGGATGGCCGTGTTGGTCAGTTCGTTATAATAACGTATTCCGACGGTGTTGATCCACTGGTCGACGGTTTGCTGCGCTTCCTGTAGGGTCATGTTATTCCTTATTTTTACTATCAATGAGAATGGTTACCGGGCCATCGTTGAGGAGGCGCACTTCCATCATGGCGCCAAACTCGCCGGTTTTGACGGACAAGCCGGAGGTTTGTTCCAGTGTTTTGACAAAAGCCTCGTACATGGGAATGGCGAAATCGGGCCTGGAAGCCCTCAGGTAAGAAGGGCGGTTGCCTTTTTTGGTGCTGGCGTGGAGGGTGAACTGGCTGACCACCAGGAGTTCACCCATCACGTCCTGCACGGATAGGTTCATCACCCCCTCCTCATCATCGAATACCCTTAGTTTGCTCACTTTTCCACATAGCCACTGAATATCCTCATGTGTATCAGCATCTTCAATACCCAGTAATAGGAGCAAGCCCGGGCCGATAGCCGATTTCACATTACCATCGATCGTTACAGAAGCTTCAGAAACTCGCTGGATGACTAATCGCATGTTTTGGGCAAATATAGGAGTTTGTTGCCTGTTGTTCGTTGGTTCCATTAACGAACAACAGGCAACCTAAAACAAAGTCGGCTGCCCCCCGATGCGTTGATGCAGGTCGGGGGAGTCGTTTTTCACAGAATTTACTCTATCAGAAACCTGATAGTATTCCAGAATGCCATCCGGCGGAGGCTGAAGGAGTTCCATTACCTGGCTAATATCCAGTTCTTCGAGCCATCGTTGCTGTTGTGCTCGTTCGGGGAGCACCATGGGCATCCGATTGTGAAGCGGCGTCACCTCTTTATTGGGAGGTGCGGTAATAATGGAAAAAGTCTTTACTGCGTAATCGTCTTTATACCATACATCCCATATACCGGCAAAGAGCAACAGGTCTCCGTTTTTGCGAAAGATGCGATAGGGTGTTTTTTTGCCGCCTTCCGTCCGCCATTCGTAAAAGCTGTCGGCCAGCACCAGGCAGCGGCGGCGGCGAAGGGGAACGCGAAAAGAAGGCTTGGCGCCAATGCCTTCCATGCGGGCGTTAATCATTTTACTGGCGTTCTTGCCATCTTTCGACCAGTGAGGGATCAGGCCCCAAAGCAAGTATTCGAGGCGGCCGGGGTGTTCATTGGTGATGACATAGGAATGCTGGGTAGGCGCAACGTTGAAGCTCAGCCGCAGGTTCTGGCCCGTCTCTATATCCCCCATTTGTTCTTTTATCTTCTCAGGTGAAGTCACAAAGGAAAACCTTCCGCACATACGTTTCCATTTTTTTGTTTAGGCTTGCTGATGCTTTTCGGAGCTGCCAGGCCCGTTCTCCAAGAGCTGAACAAGTTTATGCACTATCGTTCACAATTTTATTCTACCACAAATCCATGGGCCAGAAGCTTCCTGGAAAAACAAGGGGTTGGGCCGCTTCGTTTCTGGCTTTTCCACACCCCTTTTCAGGCGCTTCCCTAAAGGTAAGAAAACCAGCAATTTGACGAAACCTCTTTTCCACAGTAAATGTGGGCCAAGGCCTTGATAACCGGCCCGCTGGCCCACATTGGCCCACAACGGCGTTTCGTTATATATGCAAATTCATAAAATGAAGGTTTCTCTGGGGATATCGGGCCTACTTACTGACAGCGAAAAATAAAAAGATGGGCGGCACAATAAAAATACTTTTCCAGGCCCTGCTTTTTACACAGGCTGTGGGTAAGTTTGCAAAAGCTTAGAAAAGAAAGGTGGCAGTGATGTGTAAAAGATGTGTAATGGCGAATGGAATATCTTAAGACTGGATTAACCCAGGATTAACGAAAAAATTTCCCCACATATTAACACCCTTAATGATGACAGGATTTTATTTAAATTTTTTATAATATATTATTAATACCCCATTGCAAAAAATGTTTACCGAGCTGTGGCCAAACAAAAGTTTGTAGGATTGTTACTCTAACGAATCGTTTCAAAAAACAGACATGGAAGCAATTGCAAATACCGTATCAATAAAAGACAACTTACAACCCAAAAGATATCCTGCCGTAGTCAAAGCCTGGTTGGTGGCCGGTTTATTTATGATCTTCATGCAAGTGGTGGTAGGCGGTATCACCCGGCTGACGGGTTCCGGCCTTTCCATTACGAAGTGGGAGATCGTCACCGGGACTTTACCACCGCTCAATGCTCAGCAATGGGAAGAAGCGTTCGATCTTTACCGGGCTACTCCCCAGTACGCCAAGATCAACCAGGGTATGTCCATGAGCGAATTTAAGTTTATTTTCTTCTGGGAGTACATTCACCGGCTTTGGGCCCGCCTGATGGGGTTCGTATTCATCATTCCTTTAGGTTTCTTCTGGGCGAGAGGCATGGTGGATAAACCACTTTTAAAGCGGCTGGGCGTCGTTTTTTTATTGGCCGCCCTGGTGGCCTCCTTCGGGTGGATCATGGTGGCCAGTGGCCTGATAGAGCGGCCCTGGGTCAATGCTTACAAACTCACCATACACCTCTCCCTGGCGCTCATCCTGTTCAGTTATCTGCTGTGGACGACTTTTAAAACCTTTCAGCCGGAACGGCCGGTTTTGCACAACCAACTGTTAAGAACGGCCGGTTGGGCCATCACCGGGCTGACGGCGGTGCAGATCGTGCTGGGTGGCATCATGGCCGGTACGAAGGCGGGCCTTTTTTATCCTACCTGGCCGGATATGAACGGAGAAGCCATTCCCGCCCTGCTGTTGAACAGCGCCAGCTGGTCTGTGGAAAACTTTGTGAATTACGATTCGGCACTCTTTATGCCCGCCCTGATACAAACATTACATCGAACAACAGCTTATCTATTGACTATCATTGTTTTATGGTTTTTTTTCAAAGCCATAAAGTCGAATCCTTCCCCATTGCTCAAAGCCGGTTTGTACCTGTTGGTAAGTGTGTTGGTAATTCAAATGTTGCTGGGAATACTAACCGTTGTCAACTCCATTGGTATGATCCCGGTGGGCCTTGGCGTCTTCCATCAGGCCTTCGCACTTTTGTTGCTGACGGTCATTTTATTCGTTGATTATCAGCTTGGAAAGATTAGAAATTAACACATGTGGAAAACTATGTGGAAAAGCCAGTTATGAAACCGAATCCCTTTTTTTCAAAAGCTGGCCCTGAACAAAACTTTAATGTAATAAGGCTCTTTTCCGCCGTTTCAACCGTAGTCCCATTGCCAGTAAAATAAACATGAGGTTCAGCAGGTAGCTCACGCTCACGGCATTCCATTCCATATTTAGGTTGGCTTCGGCCCCATGAGCAATATCATTGAGGGCAAGAGCGGAAATGAACCCGGTAAGAATGAAGTGAAAAAGATTATCTTAGATAGCTAAAGATAAAAAAACACCTATGCGCTTACCGTATTTTCTTGCTTTTTTTATGCTGGCCTTCAGTGCATGTCAATCTGAGAAACCCTCAGCTGACACCATTTACTACAATGCCAACATTTGGACGGGCGATCCGAAGCAACCCTCTGCCAGTGTACTGGCCATAAAGGATGGCAAGGTCCTCTTCGCTGGCGATGATTATCAGTCCTACCAGGGGGCGGAGACAGAGCTGGTGGATGTGCAGGGGCGTTTATTAGTGCCAGGGTTTATGGATAACCACACCCATTTTCTGGACGGCGGCTTCCAATTGGCTAGTGTAGAACTGCGCGATGCTCAAACGCCGGAGGATTTCATCCGGCTTTTAGCTGAATTTACCCATACCCTGCCCAATGACGGCCGATGGATACTCGGTGGCAATTGGGACCACGAGGCCTGGGGCGGTGAATTGCCTCGCCGGGAGTGGATCGATAGCATAGCGGGGGGCCACCCCATTTTTGTCTCCCGCCTGGATGGGCACATGGCCCTTGCCAGTACCCAGGTGCTGGAGTTGGCAGGAATCACCAGCGATACGCCCGATCCGGAAGGAGGAACCATTATTAAGAATCCATTAACCGGTGAGCCAACCGGTATCCTCAAAGATGAAGCCATGAGCGTGGTGTATGCTATCTTGCCCGATCGTACGGAAGCCGAATTGGATGAAGCCCTGCAGCGGGCCGTCACCCATGCCCTCTCTCTGGGCGTCACCCAGGTGCACGATGTGGGGAGTTTTGGTGGTTGGACTGACCTGGCTACTTACCAGAGGGCCCACCAAAAAGGCGAATTGCCCATGCGTATCTACAGCTTCGTGCCCATCAGCAGCTGGGCGAAGCTGGCGGATTATATTGCAGAAAACGGAACCGGTGATGATGTACTCCGCTGGGGCGCCCTGAAAGGCTTTGTTGATGGCTCACTGGGTTCCACCACCGCCTGGTTCTACGATCCATACGTTGATGAACCGGAGACGTCCGGCCTGTTAGTCAACGATACGACTCAACTGCGCAAATGGATCCTGGCTGCCGATTCCGCCGGCCTGCACATCGGTGTGCACGCCATCGGCGACCGCGCCAACGATTGGCTGCTCAATGTCTATGCTGAGGCTGCTGCCCGGAACGGCCAGCGGGACCGCCGTTTTCGCATTGAGCACGCCCAGCACCTCACCCGTGAAGCTATCGGCCGCTTTGCCGAACTGGGCGTCATTCCTTCCATGCAACCCTACCATGCCATCGACGACGGCCGTTGGGCAGAAAAGCGCATTGGCCCGGAACGTATTAAAACGACCTACCCTTTTCGCTCTTTGCTGGATGCCGGCGCTCCACTTACCTTTGGTTCAGATTGGACGGTGGCCCCGCTCAATCCGCTGGAGGGCATCTACGCGGCAGTCACCCGCCGTACGCTGGATGGCGCCAACCCGGAAGGCTGGATGCCGCAGGAAAAGATCAGTGTGGAAGAAGCTTTGCGGTGCTATACGGCTGCCAATGCTTATGCCGGTTATCAGGAGGGCCGGCTGGGGGTATTGAAACCGGGTTACCGGGCGGATTTTGTGATCCTATCGGAGAATATTTTTGAAGTGGCGCCGGAAAGGATTAAAGAGGTGGAGGTATTGCGGACGGTGGTGAATGGAGAGGCAGTTTATGTAAAGTAGTGTGGCCTGGACGGAGGGTTCGGAATTTGGAATTCGCTGTTCGCAAGTCCCTGAAAAATGAACTGTTTTCACCTCCCAAAACGAAATTTGGACAAGCTAAGGAAATACTTTAACACTTATCAGCTGTACCATTTTACCATTTCTGCATTAAGGAGGTGAATCCCGCAAATTTTTTCACCTTAAATTTACTTCAGTTATGAAATGGCATATACTGAGCCTGGTACTTATTGCCGGCATTGCTCAAACCAGTTTGGCCCAATCGGTAAGAAACGCCACAGGGATTGTAGTAGACGCACAGCGCAACCTGCCTTTATCCGGCGCGCATGTGCTCGTACTGCAGGGCAACGAAGGTGTGGTGACGAACAGCAATGGCTTGTTCACTTTAAAGCTATATCCAGGAGAAGATACGCTGATCGTGCGTTATCCCGGTTTTACTACTCAGCGTGTGCCTGTACAGCCAGATACGATGCGCATTGAGCTGATATTCGAAGTGGGATTGGACACGGTCGCCGTAGTAACCCCCGAAACTTATGAAGAAACTTACCAGATTATCCGTAACGAACGCTCACTAAGCCGAACTCCCCATGTTAAAAGGCAGCTACAACCTGAGCATTGGAATACGGAAGACTACAGCCCCATCACGGAAAACGGGGAGCGCGATGCCTTGGTTAGCCCTCTTTCCACTTTTTCAATTGATGTGGACCGCGCTTCCTACAGCAACGTCCGGCGCTTCCTGATGAACGGGCAGCTGCCTCAGGCAGATGCCGTGCGGGTCGAAGAGATGATCAACTATTTCCAATATGACTATCCGGTACCGGGGCCGGATGATCCGCCGTTTAGCGTGTACACGGAATTGGCGGATTGCCCCTGGAATAAAGAGCGTCAACTCCTGCACATTGGCCTGCAGGGCAAAAAGGCCGAACGAGAAGAACTGCCCCCGAGTAACCTCGTCTTTTTGATGGATGTTTCGGGTTCTATGAGGGATGAAAACAAGCTGCCGCTGGCCAAGCAAGCCATTCGGTTGCTGGTGGAACAACTCAAGCCGGAAGACCGCGTAGCCATCGCAGTATACGCCGGGGCCGCCGGGCTGGTGCTGCCTTCTACTCCGGGCACGGACAAGCAGGCCATCTTAAACGCCATTGATAAGATGGAAGCCGGGGGCTCCACAGCGGGTGGCGCCGGCATACAACTGGCCTATCAGACAGCCCAGGAGCATTTTATCGATGGTGGCAACAACCGGGTCATCCTGACGACCGACGGTGATTTCAATGTGGGCGTTTCCAGTGATGGCGGCCTCACGCAGCTCATCGAGGAAAAGCGGAAGACGGGTATTTTTCTCTCGGTTCTGGGCTTCGGCATGGGCAACTACAAAGACAATAAGCTGGAATTGCTCGCTGACAAGGGCAATGGCAACTACGCCTACATCGATAACCTGGAGGAAGCGAAAAAAATGTTTGTGGAGGAACTGCCCGGCACCCTGTACACCATTGCCAAGGATGTGAAGATACAGCTGGAGTTCAACCCCGGCGTAGTGCGCACCTACCGCCTGGTGGGCTACGAAAACCGCCTGCTCAATACCGAGGATTTTGCCGATGACGCCAAAGATGCCGGCGAACTCGGCGCCGGCCATACCGTCACTGCATTGTACGAACTGGAGCTGGCGCCGGCCCGGATGGGGCAAGCAGATCTGCGTTATCAGCAAATGGGCCTCACCAAAGTGGCTCGTAAGGGACAGGAACTGGGGTTCCTTCAACTCCGCTATAAACTACCAGGGGAACAAGAAAGCCGCTTGCTTGCTACCACCATCGAAAACCGCGTAGCCCCCCCTATTTCGGATGCTACCGCTGATTTCCGGTTTGCCGCCGCCGTGGCGGCGTTTGGGATGCAGCTCCGCCATTCTCCTTTCAACCCAAAGCTGGGCTTTTCGGAGATTCGCCGCCTGGCGGAAGAGGCAATCGGCAGCAATCCGGATGGGTACAGAAAGGAATTTTTGGAGTTGGTGGGCCGGGCAGAAAGGCTCATTGGAGAGTAAGATTAGATCAATAACTCGCGCGCCAATGGTAAATTGTCGCCCGAGACCAGGCAAATCCTCGAAACCGGCTGGTTAGATCTTCCAAATTTCCGAAATTTGGAAGATCTGATATTACTCAACCTATGTAGACGAATTTCATAAGTTCTTCAGGGAGGCCACAGCCGGTAAATGGGTTATCTTGCCTGAGTTTTACTGATGGGTAAAGGAGATATTTCTCTTGTATACTCTGCCCTTCGAGATTTGTTCTTTCTAATCAATCGTAAGTATTTTAAAATTAATGATGAGACAATTACTCCTTGCCCTTTCCTGCTTGTTTGCTTTGACCCTTTCCGGACAAGAAATCAAAGTTAACAATGGATTAGAAGGCTATTGGTCCGGCGCTTTGATACGCAGCGGCAATAGCGCACAAAGTATTACCGTAGAATTTTATATGGAACAGGATACGCTTCGGGCGGCTTCCAATATTCCGGACTGGGCTTACTATCCTCCCCAGGTTTCAGTGGTAAATCAGGAGGGTAGAGTAGTGAAATTCGACACTTATTACGGCGAGGTAACCCTGGTTCAGGATTCCGCCTACGCCGAAATGGTAGGGGAGTGCCGTTTCGCCCAGGTGCATCTAAAAAAAGGGCTGCGCCCACCCCGCCGCAAGCTGGAAAAACAGGACCTGGTTTTTGACTTCGGGGATATCCAGTCTTCTCCGGAAGCGTTGGATGCTTTGTGGGTAAGGCGCAACCGCTACGACCCGCCTGAATCTCTGAAGGCCTTTAAAGGCCCTTTCCTTTCCATTTTAGGTGGAAGCGATTTTGTGGTTCCGTACCGCGAAAACAGCGCCCGCTTCCAGCGACTTTTTAACGAGGTGGGCAAAACCAACTACCGCATCTCCATCCTTCCCAGCGCCAGCCATGGCATGGAACATGGGCATGCTGCACGCGACCTGGGCTTCGAAGAGAATATCGGCCGATGGAATACTTATTTTAAATTTGACCGGGTGGCGCCGGGTGCGTTGGATGAGATTGTAGCTTTTTTGAGTGACTATGGGGTCATTGAATGATTGATGATAAGTTTAGTTGCCTCCGGCTAAATGGGTTAACCTTTTTTCTCCACAGGCACCTGCTTCAAATGCAACTCATCCAGCTGCTCCTGATGAACGGGTGAAGGCGCGTCGATCATCATATCCCGGCCCATGTTGTTCTTGGGGAAGGCGATGAAGTCGCGGATGGAATTTTGTCCGTTCATCACGGCGCAGAGGCGGTCGAAGCCGAAAGCGATGCCGCCGTGGGGCGGCGCGCCGTATTCGAAGGCGCCCATTAGGAATCCGAACTGGGCCTCTGCTTCTTCGGGGGTGAAGCCCAGCAATTTGAAGTTGCGCTCCTGCAGGGCGCGGTCGTGAATACGAATAGAGCCACCGCCGATCTCGACGCCATTGATAACCAGGTCATAAGCGTCAGCCCGCAGGGCCTTCATCGTTTCGTGATCGCCGCCGAGCATGCGGGCTACGTCCTCCTTCTTGGGGGAGGTAAAGGGGTGGTGCATGGCGTAGAAGCGCTGTGTATCCTCATCCCATTCCAGCAGTGGGAAGTCGACTACCCAGAGCGGTTTGAAGTCGCCGGCTTTCATCAGGCCGAGGCGTCGGCCCATTTCCAGGCGTAGCTCGTTGAGTTGCTTGCGCGTTTTTTCGTCCTCGCCGGCGAGGACGAGCAGCAGGTCGCCCGGTTGGGCGCCCGCCTTTTCTCCCCAGGCTTTGAGATCCTCTTCAGAGAAAAATTTATCTACGGAAGACTTAACGCTGCCATCGGCATTGAAGCGGACATAAACCAGCCCTTGGGCGCCGATCTGCGGCCGTTTCACCCATTCCGTCAACTCGTCCACCTGCTTGCGGGTATACTCGGCTGCGCCGGGTGCACAAATGCCTACAACCAATTCTACACTATCAAAAACTTTGAAACCTTTATTCTGGGCTACCTCGTTCAGGTCGACGAACTCCATGCCGAAGCGCAGGTCCGGCTTATCGGAGCCGAAGCGGCGCATCGCCTCGTCGTAGGACATGTGTGGAAAATCCGGCAGTTCGATCCCGTTCACGGTTTGGAACAGGCGCCGGGTGAGCCCCTCGAAGGTAGCCAGTACTTCCTCCTGAGTGACGAAGGCCATTTCACAGTCGATCTGAGTGAATTCCGGCTGCCGGTCGGCGCGCAGGTCTTCATCGCGGAAGCACTTGACGATCTGGAAATACTTGTCCATACCCGCGACCATCAGGATTTGCTTGAAGGTCTGCGGGCTTTGAGGCAGGGCATAGAATTGCCCGGGGTTCATCCGGGAAGGCACCACGAAGTCGCGCGCGCCTTCCGGGGTGCTCTTGATGAGGAAGGGCGTTTCTATCTCCAGAAAGCCCTGGTCCGCCAGATATTTACGGGATTCAATAGCCAGTTTGCTGCGGAAAATGATATTTTGCTGTACCGGGTTGCGGCGCAGGTCGAGGTAGCGGTACTTCATGCGCAGGTCGTCGCCGCCGTCGGTCTCGTCTTCGATGGTGAAAGGCGGCACTTTGGAGGTATTGAGCACTTCCATGGACTTCACCTCTATCTCGATGTCACCGGTAGAGCGGTTGGGGTTTTTGTTACTGCGTTCGCGCACCTGGCCGGTGATGCTGATAACGAACTCTCGGCCCAGCTTGCGGGCGCGTTCGCAGAGGCCGGCGTCATCGTCCATATTAAAAACGAGCTGCGTGATGCCGTAACGGTCCCGCAGGTCGATAAAGGTCATACCACCAAAGTCGCGGGCAATCTGCACCCAGCCGGAGAGTTTCACTTCATTGCCAACATCTGAAATGCGGAGCTCGCCGCAGTTGTGTGTACGATACATAGGATTATATTTCTTTTTTATTTACGCAAAGATACCCCACCTTCACATAATGTTTCGGCGGGCACCGCCGGATACACGGGTTTCCCAAACAAGGCACAAAAATAGTGAATTCCACGTTAACAAATAATAATGAAGGCAGGAACGTTCCCCAAAAGAAAAGAATACCTTCCTTCCAGGCTCCGGGTGGAAAAAACTTGTTTCCTTCCAATTAATTCTTAACTTCCTCTCCTCGGAAATTAATTATATATCTTAGGGCATGGACGCGAATCAGGCTGCTAGAAAATTTGGAACTGCGCCCGTATTTTTTACGGCTATTTCCACCATTCTCGGCGCAGTGATGTTCCTGCGGTTTGGTTTTGCCGTAGGGCAGGTTGGTATGGCGGGCACGCTGCTCATCATATTGGTCGGCCACATTGTGACGATACCCACGGCCATGGCCATTGCGGAGATCGCTACCAACCAGAAAGTAGAAGGTGGCGGCGAATATTATATTATTTCCCGGTCTTTCGGGCTGGTCATTGGATCTTCGATAGGTATAGCCCTTTACTTTTCACAAGCGATCAGCGTCGCCTTTTACATAATAGCCTTTGCGGAGGCCTTCAGTTCCCTCTTTGACTACCTGCTGCAAAACTTTCACCTGCATCCGACGCTGGAGTGGTTGTTGAGCAAAAAACAGACGGTGAGTATCCCCGCCCTTTTTGTTCTGACGGCTATTGTCCTGATCAAAGGCGCCGACCTGGGGGTAAAGACGCTCTATGTGGTTGTAGCTACGCTGTTTTTGTCACTGGTGGCCTTTTTCATTGGGCAGACCGATTATGGAAGGGAGCATGATCTGGATATTTTCGCTAATATCGCAGATTTCAAAGAGCCGGCTCAGCCGACAGTGGATACCGCCACATTGTCCTACTTCCAGGATACAATAAAGGACGATTACCCCAATCCCAATGTTCCGAAATTAAGCCCGGCGGACCTCAGCCGCTCAGCCGATCCACCTCAACCACCATTGGAGGTATTCAGCTTTTTTACCGTCTTCGCCATTATCTTTCCGGCGTTTACCGGCATGACTGCCGGGGTAGGCCTTTCCGGCGACCTCAGAAACCCCAGCCGGTCTATTCCGATGGGAACTTTGGCCGGTACGATTTGTGGCATGATTGTCTACCTGTTCATTGCCTATAAATTGGCTTCCTCGGCCAGCCCGGCGGATTTGGCGGACACCAGCCGCCTCGTAATGGCGGAGATCGCCTGGCAAGGTTGGTGGGTGATCCCGGTTGGCCTGGCGGCGGCAACGATTTCTTCGGCTATCGGATCGATATTGGTGGCGCCCCGAACCCTACAGGCCATTGCGCGCGACCGGCTGATCCCCTCCCGTGGCATCAATTATTGGCTGTCGCGGGGGCGGGGGAAGAATGATGAACCCTACAATGCCACGGTAGTGACGGTTTCGCTGGCCTTTGTGTTCATCCTGATGGGAGAACTAGACGCCGTGGCGAAGATCATTTCTATGTTTTTTATGGTCACCTATGGATCGCTCTGCCTGATTTCTTTTTTACAGCACTTCGCCGCCGACCCTTCCTATCGGCCGACTTTCCGGTCGCGATGGTACATTTCCCTCTTCGGCGCCATAGCTTGTTTCGGGCTGATGTTTTTTATGAATCCCGGTTATGCTTTCTTTTCCCTTGCTGTGATGGTGGTTTTTTACCTTCTGGTGAGCCGGTATAACCCTGAAAAGAAAAACCTGGCGGTGATCTTTCAGGGAGTGATCTTTCAGGTCAGCCGTCAATTGCAGGTCTTTTTACAGAAAACAGAAAAAGAGCAAACCGCCAGCTGGCGGCCTTCCGCCGTCTGTATTTCCGAACAATCTTTCGAGCGTCTGGCCGCTATGGATATGCTACGCTGGATTTCACAACGGTATGGCTTCGGCACCTATATCCATAAGATTAGCGGTTATCTGTCGAAGGCTACTCATCAGGAGGCCAAAAAAGCCAAAGAACGGTTGATCAAAATGGCGGAGGCCAGTGACAGCAACATTTACATCGATACGCTGATCAGCCCGTCTTATACCTCGGCGGTGGCGCAGGTCATTCAGTTACCCGGCATTTCCGGCACAGAAAACAATGTGTTGCTGACCGAATTTTCCAAGAGTAACCCCGACAACCTGGAGGATATTGTCGATAATTTCAAACTCATAAAATCAGTCGATTTTGACCTCCTCATACTGGGAAGTACAGAGCGAGGTTACGGCCTCAAACGAAGTATTCATGTATGGATCACTTCCAATGATTATGAGAATGCCAACCTGATGATCCTACTGGCTTACATCATTCTGGGCCATCGGGAGTGGAAAACGGGCCTTATCAAGATATTTGCCATCTATCCGGAGGAATCTGTTGAAGATGAACGGGAACGATTGTTTAGCCTGATCGAAGCCGGGCAATTGCCTATCTCCCCCCACAATATCGAAGTCATTCCCCGCAAACAGGACATCGACCCCCGGGAGATTATTGCCGAAAAGTCGAAGGATGCGGACCTTACCATCATTGGTTTCCGGGAAGAAGTAGCCCGGCATGAGGGCGCCGCCATTTTCAAAGGTTATGAAAGTATAGGCAATACTTTGTTTGTCAATGCCGCCGAGCAGATTAAAATTAAGTAAGGGGCTTACCTCCTGTTGTTTACATCTTTTTACAGTAACATGACAGTGCGGCCCTTCCCTAAGCCATGATATCTAAATGAACTAAATGTGTTTTGTTGATTAAGTCTATCTGTCTGTTTATCAGTTAATTGTATCAAAAAAATCAATTGCTTTTCTATTGACATAGTGTGATATTTATCACAAAAAAGTAAAATGTCACCTCCACAAGTGATATTTGTCATATAGTGCTCCGCCGCTCGGGAATAGTTTTGTTTAACCTTGTTGCAGTCTCATGACACTAAGTGCATCACGGGGAATTATTTTTGCACTTCATTCCTGGAATATAGATTGGACACTATGCTGGCGAACTATAAGATACTCACGGTAACACACAAAAGCACTAACCTTAAGACGATTGGTGATTTTATTATTAAAGCGGCTGATGCATCAGCGCTCAAGAGCCGGCTGGAAGCGATCAAATCTCAATTTCAGCTCGACGAGTTGCTCTATCTCCCAACCTGCAATCGGGTGATGTATCTCTTTACCACCAGCCAGCCTGTGGATGAACGTTTTACTGCCTCTTTTTTTCAACATATCAATCCGAATTTACCGGCTGCTACTTTCAACCATATTGATGAAATTGTTGATACGCTGGAAGGCAGTGCCGCTCTCGAGCATCTGTTGGATGTTGCCGCTTCGGTTGACTCCCTTGTCATTGGTGAGCGCCAAATCCTTCGCCAGCTTAGAGAAGCTTTCGAGCAATGCTGGGGATGGGGCCTTACCGGCAATTTTGTCCGGTTGGCCTATCAGCAGGCAGTTGCCGCCGCCAAGGCCGTCTATTCCAATACCAGGATAGGAGAAAAGCCGGTATCCATCGTATCGCTGGCCATTCAAAAACTACTGAAAGCCAAATTGAATAAGAACGCCCGCATTCTTCTCATTGGCGCCGGGCAGACCAACCAGTTGGTCGCCAAATTCCTCCTGAAGCATGCTTTTACCAATGTGGTGGTTTTCAACCGGAGCCTCGGTAAAGCAAAAGAACTGGCGGAGATGCTTGATGGCGAATCCTTTCCATTGGACCGTCTGCCCCTTCATAAGGGTGGCTTCGATTGTCTGATCGTTTGCACCGGCGCTACCGATTCCATTATCACACCTGAACTGTACGCTGCTCTGCTTCAGGGCGATAGCCGCCGTAAGGTGGTGATCGACCTGTCTGTTCCCCACAATGTAGCAGAAGCAGTTGTCGAGAACAACAATATTGATTACATCGAAATAGAGGGTTTGCGCCACATGGCCCAGGCCAACCTCTCCTTCCGGGAGCAGGAGGTAGAACAGGCCAAAGAGATTCTGAACCAATATCTGCAAGCGTTTCCCCCTCTGTTGAAACAGCGTCAGCTCGAGCTGGCGATGAACAAGGTGCCGGCTGAGATCAAAGCAGTCAAGGAAAAAGCCATCAATGAAGTATTTCGCAAGGAAGTAGAAATGCTCGACGGGCAAAGCCGCGAGCTGATGGAAAAAATGATGGCTTATATGGAGAAAAAGTGTATCGGTATTCCGATGAGAGTGGCGCGGGAAGCGGTGTTGGTGGGTGAGTAAGGGGCAAATTGTTCGGTGTTCGGTGTTCGGTGTTCGGTGTTCGGAATTCGCTGTTCGCTGTTCGGTGTTCGCTGGCCGGCAAGTGTACGATGTATAGGGTGTACGGTGTACGACGCCAGCCCAATCGTACATCGTACCCTTTCAGGTTCCTGTCCAGCTCCGTACACCGTACACAATTTTGGTCAAAAGTCCGGCTACCCGTCTAACGTTGGACACGGTTAGAAGCAGGTAAGCCCAAGCAGCCTGCCGCGGTTGCGAACAGCGAATACCGAACCGCGAACTCGTCCAACACTGGAACGGTAGCCAAAAGTCCGGATAGTGAGCTGGAATCCAATACTTTATGCTCAAACATTACGTTAGAAATAGAAAATTGAACTATCCCTGAAGTAACCGCTCCAGATAATGGTATTCAATTCCATAATCCTTCTTGATCGTCTCCACCTGCTCTACAGCCTCCTCATTCTTTTTGCCTTTCGTACCCACGATCATCAGGTTCTTCGCCGTATGCTCAGTGGAAATGAATTCGAATACTTTGGTTTGGTAGCCATTGGCCTCCATCAGCAATGAGCGGATGCCGTCGGTAATCAGTTCCGCCTGTCGCTCTTCGAGAATACCGTGGCGCAGGATGGCCTGCATGCCCGTATGGCATGCCATTTGTTTTCTGACCTGCTTGTGGCAGCAGGGCGCTACGATAATAATCTCTGCTCCGGATTGAACACCTTTGGCGATGGCAATATCGGTGGCAATGTCGCAGGCATGCAGAGCGATGAGCATATCGATGCGTTCCGGCTGAAAGTCGTGGATGTCTTTGGCCAGGAAGGACAACTCGCTGTACCCAGCTTCTTTGGCTAGTTCGTTACAAAAGTCTACCAGTTTTTGACGCAATTCAATGCCTGTAATCGTAGGCAACAGGCCCAATCCGTTGGCCAGGTGGTCGTACAACGCAAAGGTGAGGTAGCCCTTGCCCGAGCCCATATCGACAATATGTGGATTCTTACGCAACGGATGTTGCTGCAGGAGGCTGTCGATGATCTCGATGTATTTGTTAATCTGCCGGTATTTAGCCTGGCCGGCTGCCAGTATCTTGCCCTGGGCGCTGGCAATGCCCATGGCGTATAGATAGGGATTATTCTCAGGCTCTATGAGATATTGTTTCTGACGGTTGTGCTTTTTGGAGGGTTGTTCCCGGAGGCTGGCCGCCCGGGAAAACAGGCGGGCTTTGCGCTTTTTGCTGAACTGAATGGATACATCCTCTTCCAGGGTAAACAGGTCCCCATTGAGGAAGTCTGCTCCCAGCCAAAGCCCTACCATGGCCAGGGCTTCAGCGATGGGGTGATTTTTCACTTCGTCCCGCGTGGTGTAATGAAGGGTAAAAGAAAGCACCTCCTCTCCTTTCAGATCGATGAGCCGGGCGTATACGTTTTTGAAATCCTTGTCTTTTCCTCCCGGCTTGCTGAGCGTCAGCTTGATAAAACTGCCACTTTCGATGCTTCGCTGCATCCGCTCTACAAACTGGCCGGTAATTTCATTCTTTTTTTCCATTTGCTTTTCGGTATTCCTTCAAAGATAATTTTATTTATCCTTTCTTAGATATATTCAACAATAGTCCATTATATCGTATTTATACTTTCTATTCACCAAACAGTTTAAGGACCGTATGAAAAAATTACTCCCCATTATGTGTCTCCTGATGGTGCTGGGCGGCAGAGCCTATGCTCAGGAAACCTTTCCCTTTAATGGAGTGGAAGACCATCGGGAACGCTATTATGCCCTGACGGGGGGCACAGTATACACCACTTACCGTCAAAAGGTGGACAACGCCACGTTGCTCATCCGCGAAGGAAAGGTGGTTAGTGTAATACCGGGCGGCCCGGTCCCGGAAGGCGCCGTGGAGGTCAAACTGAAGGGAAAGATCATATACCCGGCATTGATCGACCTGTATGCCAGCTACGGTATGCCAGAACCCAAAGCAGAAGGTAAAGCGCCGGAGCAACAACCTCAGATGTTATCCAATAAGGAAGGCGCCTACGCCTGGAATGAGGCGCTGAGGCCCGAGTTTCGGGCCCATGAGCATTTTGCTCCGGAGGAAGAGGCGGCTAAAGAATACCGGCAGCAGGGTTTCGCTATGGTTGCCACTCATCGGATGGACGGTATCTCCCGCGGCACCTCCACGCTGGTGGGGCTCGGCGATGAGCGTCCTCATGAAATGATCGCCAGGGAGGTGGCAGCCCATCATCTTTCTTTTCGCAAAGGGACTTCTACCCAGAGTTATCCGAATTCCCTGATGGGTATTATTGCCTTGTTGAGGCAGACTTATTACGACGGACAGTGGTACAACAGCCAGGATGAGGAAGTCAATCTCTCACTGGAAGCCTGGAATGCCATTCAGGGTGTTCCTCAGGTGTTTGAAGTGGGCGGCCGCCTGGAGGCGCTCAGAGCCGCCCGGCTGGGCAGGGAATTTGGAAAAACCTATATTATCAAAGGCGAAGGCGACGAGTACCAGCGGCTGGAAGCCATGAAGGCCACCGGTTCCGCCTTTATTGTCCCCCTCAATTTTCCGGTAGCTTACGATGTTGAGGACCCATACGACGCCCTACAGGTCAATCTGGAACAGATGAAGCACTGGGAAATGGCGCCGGCCAACCCGGGCCGGCTGGCCGCCGCCGGTATCGAAATCGCTCTTACCGCAGAAGGGTTGGAAGACAAAAAAGATTTTTGGAGCAACCTCCGTAAAGCGGTCTTATACGGCCTGTCCGAGGAAGCAGCGCTCAAGGCCCTGACTGATACGCCCGCCCGGCTGATGGGCGCCGGGGAGCAGTTGGGCAGCCTGGAAGCCGGGAAGTGGGCCAATTTTTTCATTACAGATAGGCGTGTTTTTGACAAAGACAGCCGCATACTGCACACCTGGATCAAGGGGAAAGCCTATGTCCATGAAGCATTAGATGAAAACTATGTACTTGGGCTTTATGAGCTAAAAGTAGGAGACACCAGTTATCAACTCACGCTGAGCAAGGAGGCCGCCAAACCGAAAATGGAGATTCAGGGAGTAGACACTGCCACCATCAAAGTTGAGTATAGCCGGGAAGCGGCGCTGGTTACGCTTTCCTTCTCACCTGAAAAAGACGGAAACAAAGTTCGCCTTTCCGGTTTGGTAAAAGGAGGTGAATGGTCGGGAAAGGGACAGGACGAAAACGGGCAGTGGGTGGCCTGGTCGGCGGCTTATACCGGTGAAGCCAGCCAGGAAGACGAGGAGAAAGAGGAAGACGAGGAGGAACAGCCGGAACTCGGCCCGGTTATCTACCCCTTTACCGCCTATGGATGGACGGAGCGCCCCGGGGCGGAAACCGTGCTCATAAAAAATGCCACGGTATGGACCAACGAAGCGGCTGGCATCCTGCAAAATACGGATGTCCTGGTACAGGATGGAAAGATTGCTCAGGTGGGCGCCGGGCTGACCGTCCGCGGAGTAACGGTCATCGACGCCACCGGTAAGCACCTGACTCCCGGTATTATCGATGAACACTCTCACATTGCCGTCAGCCGCAGCGTCAACGAAGGGTCGCAGGCCAGTTCGGCGGAAGTCCGCATCGGAGATGTGGTCAATTCTGAGGACATCAACATCTACCGGCAGCTATCGGGTGGGGTGACCACTTCGCAACTCCTGCACGGCTCGGCCAACCCCATTGGCGGGCAGTCGGCCCTCATCAAGTTGCGGTGGGGCTATGCGCCCGAAGAAATGAAATTTGAAGGCGCCGATGGCTTCATTAAGTTTGCCCTGGGGGAAAACGTCAAGCAGTCTAACTGGGGGGACGACAATACCATTCGCTTTCCTCAGACCCGCATGGGCGTAGAGCAGGTGTACGTCGACCACTTCACCCGAGCCCGGCAGTACGGTAAACTAAAAGAATCCGGCCAACCCTACCGCAAAGACCTGGAGATGGAAGCCCTGCTGGAAATACTAGAGCGCAGGCGCTTCATCACCTGCCACTCCTACCGGCAGAGCGAGATCAACATGCTGATGAAGGTGGCCGAGCAGTTCGGCTTCCGGGTCAATACCTTCACCCACATCCTGGAAGGCTATAAGGTGGCGGACAAAATGGCCGCCCACGGCGCCGGCGGCTCTAGCTTTTCCGACTGGTGGGCTTACAAGTACGAAGTCATGGAAGCTATCCCCTACAATGGCGCGCTCATGCACGAGCAGGGCGTCACCGTAGCCTTCAATTCAGATGATGCCGAGATGGCGCGCCGCCTCAATCAGGAGGCCGCCAAAGCTGTGCTTTTCGGCGATGTCTCAGAGGAAGACGCCCTAAAGTTTGTCACCCTCAACCCCGCCAAACTGCTGCACATCGACAACCGCGTCGGGAGCATCAAGGTAGGTAAGGATGCCGACCTGGTGATTTGGTCGGATCACCCCCTGTCTATGTATGCTATGGCGGAAAAGACTTTTGTAGATGGTATCCTCTTCTTCAGCCGGGAAGAAGATCAGAAAAAACGGGAAGCCATCGCCGCCGAACGCCAGCGGCTCGTCCAGAAGATGCTGGCCGGGAAGGAGAAAGGTGAAAAAACGAAACCAGCCACTGGTACACAACAATATGAACAGTACCACTGTGATGATAATGAGGATGAGGCGAAGTAATAAACTTGATAAAAATTAACCTTACGAGATGAAACTATCAACCCTTCTATATCTTTTCAGCTTCGCCCTATCGGGCAGCACGCTCTGTGCCCAGGCGCCCGCGCCAGCACAGCAGCAGCCAGTCATCATCAGTGGAGGCGCCGCCCATATTGGCAACGGGCAGGTTATTGAGAACAGCGTCCTGATATTGGAAGAAGGCAGGATCACTTTTGCAGGCGGATCGGGCCTGCTTACCCGCCGTGATTTTACCGGCTTCCGCCGAATCGACGCTACCGGAAAGCAAATCTACCCCGGGCTGATCGCTCCCGCCACCAACCTCGGCCTGGTCGATATTGGTGCAGTGCGCGCCACCCGGGATTACAACGAGGTGGGCAGTATCAACCCCAATGTGCGCAGCATCATTGCCTACAATACCGACTCCCCGGTTATTCCGACGGTCCGGTCGCAGGGCGTCCTGCTGGCACAGGTGGCGCCGCAGGGCGGGCGCGTACCCGGTATGTCGAGCGTTGTACAGCTCGACGCCTGGAACTGGGAAGATGCCGCCTACAGCACCGACGAGGGTATTTTCCTGAACTGGCCCGGCCTGTTTTCTTACAGCTGGCGGGAGCAAAGTTTCAGCAAGAATGAAGACTATACTAAGCAGGTAGAGGAACTGCGCACATTCTTTACAGAAGCGCAGGCCTACGCTCATCGTCCGGAGCCTGTCCGCTCCAACCTGCGCTTTGAAGCCATGAAGCCGCTATTTAACGGTGAACGCCGGCTCTACATCGAAGCGCAGGAGTCCAAACAGATCGTTCACGCCGTGCAATTCGCGAAAGAGATGGGGCTGTCCATAGTAATCGTAGACGGCAGAGATGCCTGGATGGTGGCGGAACTGTTGAAAGAAAACAGTGTGCCGGTTATCCTCCGGGAAACTCAAAACCTGCCTGCCCGCGTCGATTCCGATGTGGACCAGCCGTTTAAAACGCCGGCACAGTTGCAGGAAGCCGGCGTGCTTTTCTGTTTCAGCTCTGACGGGTACTGGCAACAGCGCAACCTGGCGTTCCAGGCGGGGCAGGCCGTACCTTATGGCCTGAGCTACGAGGATGCCGTGGCGGCACTGACGTCCAACACCGCCAGGATACTGGGGATAGATAACCGCACCGGCTCTTTGGAAGCCGGTAAGGACGCCAATCTGATCATCTGTGAAGGCGACTTGCTCGACGTGCGGAGCAGCAAGGTGGAAATGGCCTTTATTCAGGGACGGGAAGTCAACCTGGACAACCAACAAAAGGCCCTCTATCGGAAATTTAAAGCCAAATATGAGGAGTAGCCGTTAATGTTTTGCTAAATTTCAGCAGTAAGAGGCGAAAGTGCAATGGTGCTTTCGCCTCTTGCGTTACAAAACCGTTGGCGCTACGTCTTTATTATTGCGATGAAAAGATTTGATAAGTTTCCGGTAAAGCCATCATTTGGAAAAACTTGTCAAGCCTGCTTGCAACTATTGGCCATTTGAATCCATTTTTAGAATAGATAAAGTTACTGATATGAAACATATTTTGCTGTTGTGTATAACGGCCCTCGGCTTTTCCAGTTTGGCCCATGGCCAGTCGAAAGAGACGGTCAGCATTGCCGGCCAACAATATCCCTACATCGTCGATGATTGCGGGGACACGCTGATCGTAGCCACGTTGGACGATGTATCCATCTCCACCATGCGGGAGTTCAAGAGCCGGGAGGATTACTTGCGCTACCGCCGCTACCGCCGTTATGCAGCCAAGGTGTATCCCTACGCCGTGGAGGCGGTTAAGATTTTCCGGGAAGTGGAATATTCTACCCAGACCATGAAGGAAAAACAGCGGAGAAAATACATCAAGACTCTCCATAAAGACCTGAAGGAACAATTTACCGACCCCTTGAAGCACCTGACCAAAACCCAGGGCATGATCCTCATCAAAATGATCGAACGGGAGCTGGATACGCCGGTCTACTTCCTGATCAAAGACCTGCGCAACGGGCTGACGGCCACCTATTGGGGCACCATGGGCTCTCTTTTCGGGCACGACCTCAAGGAGGGCTACCACGAAGGCCAGGACTCCATCCTCGACGCCGTATTACAGGATATGGACATCTCGTATGATCTGCCGGATGTGCAGGGGGTGAAGTAAGAAGAGAAGGGCTGGCGGGTTTAGGGAACTGCTGTATGGTTAAATGGTTATATTGCTAAGAGTTGTGTTATGGGCTGGCGTTTTCAACTCATTTCGGGATAGTTCAATTTTCTGTGTCTTTTAAAAAACGCTTCTTGATTTTCAGTGATTTGCGAATTGCGAACACCGAATTGCGAACACTCCCCTCATTTCGTTTTTATATCGAATATTTCAATCAGCTTATTATCTAATTTCTTCTTGTCTTTCGCTTCGATATTTCCCAGTTTCCCTATCACTAATGTTTTATCTATAGTGGCAATCTTTCCAACCCTTACCAAACATGCTCTAAGGCCATTCGCTGCATTTGGTTGCAATAGCAAATCTGTTGGATCTTGCCAATTTGAAGAATTTGTTCTTCATATTTTTTGAGTATAAAATCAGCAAAGTCTGCAATTTCATGGATTTTATCTTCAGGAAGTTTTTCTAATGTTTCAATTGTCCGGTTTATCAACCCCTCTTTTGTCATATCTTAATCTTTTCTACAAAATACGGATTTTCATTTTTCATCTACCTATCCAATAATAGTAAAACCATTCAACCGCTCCACCCCGGCAACAATCTAACCATTCAACCCTCCTACCCCTTTACCCAACTCGTACCCTCCTTGCTATCCTTTAGCACAATTTCCAGGTCCTTCAGCGCATCGCGGATTTTATCGGAGGTGCTCCAGTCCTTATTGGCGCGAGCCTGCTGGCGGATATCGATGATCAGCTCCATCAGGCCTTCGGCCAGGCCGTTACCCTCGGAACCACCCTCCAGTTCATCCTTCAGGCCGAAGATATCGTAGATGAAATCGTGGAAGGTTTGCTTCAGTTTTTGGAAAGTTGTTTCCGGGATTTCGTCAATAGATAAATGCCCGTCCTTCAGGCTGTTGATCTTAGTGACCAGGTCGAACAGCACAGCCAGGGCTTTGGGCGTGTTGAAATCATCGCTCATTTCCTCATGAACCTGGCTGATCAACTTCAGAATTTCTTCACCCAGCGGGCCTTCCTGCCCTTTACCGGTATAGGCCATGCCCTGTAGCGTTTTGTTGGCTTCCATCAGGCGGCGGAAGCCTTTTTCGGCGGCCAGCAGGGCTTCGTCGGTCAGGTCGAGCGTACTGCGGTAGTGAGATTGCAGCATAAAGAAGCGCACCGCCATGGGGGAATAGGGCTTGCTGAAAATCTCGTTCTCACCGGAGAACAGCTCTACCGGGGTTATGGAGTTGGACTTACCCGTCTCCGGGTCCGGCGTTTTGGACATCTTTTTGCCGTTGAGCAACAGCATATTGCCGTGCATCCAGTAGCGAACGGGCATGCAGCCGCAGGCGCCGTAGTTCTGGGCGATCTCGTTCTCGTGGTGGGGAAACTGCAAATCCATGCCGCCGCCGTGGATGTCGAACTGCTTACCCAGATATTTGGTGCTCATGGCCGAGCATTCGAGGTGCCAGCCAGGGAAACCGGTGGACCAGGGAGACGGCCAGCGCATGAGGTGGCGTTCGTCGGCCTTGATCCAGATGGCAAAATCGGAGGGGTCGTTCTTTTCATCCTGGTTTTTGAGGTCGTCCCGCGTTTCCGAAAGCAGGTCGTCGACCCGCTTGCCGGAAAGCTTGCCGTATACGCCGTGGTCTTTGATGAACTTGGGCGTATTGAAATAAACCGAGCCGTTTTTGACATAGGCATACCCGTTATCCAGGATTTCCTGCACCATCTGGATTTGCTCGATGATGTGCCCGGTGGCTGTCGGTTCGATACTAGGCGTCAGCGTATTGAGCATACCCAGGATGTGGTGGAAACTGCGGGTGTGTCGCTGTACTAACTCCATAGGCTCCAGCTGTTCCAGGCGGGCCTTTTTGGAAATCTTGTCCTCCGCGTCGGAATCGGTGTCTCCCTCCAGGTGGCCCACGTCGGTGATGTTGCGCACGTATCGGACCTTAAAGCCCAGGTACGTCAGGTAGCGATAGACGACGTCGAAGGACACAAAGGTACGGCAGTTGCCAAGGTGGACGTCGCTATAGACCGTAGGGCCGCAGACATAAAGGCCCACATAGCCCTCGTGCAGGGGTTCGAACGTTTCTTTCTGCCGGTTGAGGCTATTGTATATTTTCAGTTTGTGTTGCATTCGGGTGGTTATTTTGAAGCCGCAAAAATAAGAGCTTTATGGGAAAAAACTGGTTCCGGACGCCTATTTCTATTGCCCGGATTTGAAGTATATACGCGATATGGATTATTTTAGTTCATAGGTTGCCTTCATTAGAGCTTGTTGGGAATTTATCCTTTGGGCTGAAATCGCCACTTTTTCGCTTACACTGCGTTGCAGAACCGAGTTTCGTAGCCCTGCTACGATCCCGAACCTGCGCCTTGTTTAAGCAAAAAATTGACTGGTTTCATCACCAAAAACAAATCCCCAACAAGCTCTTAGTGTTCACGACTAGCCGGGCGGGGCAACTGAATCACGATCAGTACGGGACTTCGCCGGACAATGGCATGTGCCCGAAATCTTGTTGAGATAGTGCCAGATTATTAAGCCCGCAGGGATTGGTAAGCTTTCTTTGTTTTCCAGATGAATTTCCTTAACTGCCAAGCAGGCTTAGCAATCCCTACACTGCGTTGCGGGCTTACCAATCCTAGCCCGCCCAACTTTCCCTATCCAACGACCTAAAATGAATCGCCTCCGCCAAATCCTCAATCCGAATACTCTCACTCCCCCCCAAATCCGCCGCCGTCCGCGCCACCTTTAGTATCCGGTCATACGCCCGCGCCGAAAGTTGCAACTTCTCCATGGCCTTCTTCACCAGCAGCAGCCCGGCGGGGTTGATCGGGCACACCTCTCTGACCATGCGGCTCGGCATCTGGGCATTGTAGTAAATATTGCGGTTGTCCTTAAAGCGGGCCTCCTGCATTTCGCGGGCGCGGGCCACGCGGGCGGCGATGTCGGCACTGGTTTCGGAGGGCATTTCGTTGCCGGTTAGCCGCTCGTAGGAGACAGGGGTGACCTCCACGTGCAGGTCGATGCGGTCGAGCAGAGGCCCGGAAATTTTGTTGAGGTAGTGTTTGATCTGGCCGGGCGCGCAGACGCAGTCTTTGTCGGGGTGGTTGTAGTAGCCGCAGGGGCAGGGGTTCATAGAGGCGATGAGCATGAAGCCGGCGGGGTAGTCCACCGAGATTTTCGCGCGGGAGATGGTCACCCGGCGTTCTTCCATTGGCTGGCGCAGCACTTCCAGGGCGGAGCGTTTGAACTCGGGCAGTTCATCGAGAAAGAGCACGCCGTTGTGGGCCAGGGAAATCTCTCCCGGGTTGGGGTTGGAGCCGCCGCCAACCAGGGCCACATCGCTGATGGTGTGGTGGGGCGACCGGAACGGACGGGTGCCCACCAGAGCGGATTCGGGCGGCAGGATGCCCGCCACCGAGTGTATTTTGGTCGTTTCCAGTGCTTCGTGCAGGTTGAGGGGTGGCAGGATGGTGGGCAGGCGGCGGGCCAGCATGGTTTTGCCCGCTCCGGGCGGGCCGATGAGGATGACGTTGTGCCCCCCGGCCGCGGCGATCTCCAGCGCCCGTTTGATGTTCTGCTGGCCTTTTACATCGGAAAAGTCGACGTCATAGACGTTCTGGGTTTCAAAAAATTCATCCCGGGTAAGTACCATCTTGGGTTCGATCTTGAGGTTGCCGCTGAGGAAGTCCACCGCTTCCCGCAGGCTGCTGACGCCGAAGACATCCAGGCCGTCGACGATGGCGGCTTCCCGGGCGTTCTGTTTGGGCAGGATGAAGCCCTTATACCCTTCCTTTCGGGCCATGATAGCGATGGGCAGGGCGCCCTTGATCGGCCGCAGGCTGCCGTCGAGAGACAGCTCGCCCATCATGATGTACTGGTCCAGTTCTTCACCATCGATCTGGTCAGTGGCCGCCATGACGGCCATGGCGATGGGCAGGTCGTAGGCAGAACCCTCTTTGCGGATATCGGCGGGCGCCAGGTTGACTACGGTCTTCACCCTCAACATGCGGAAGCCGATATTCTGAATGGCGGCCTCAATGCGCTGGAATCCTTCCTTGACGGCATTGTCCGGCAGGCCGACCAGATGATAAAATTGCTTGGTGTGGGCGACGAAGCCTCCCGCATTGACTTCAACGGTGATCTTTTGGGCATCTACGCCGTGGACGGCGGCGGCAAAGGTTTTGACGAGCATTGGTTTGTGATTAAGCCTCCGCCTAGCCCCCTTCCTCTCCTTCGCTTTGCTGCGGCGAGCGGTGAAAGGAGGGGGAGTAGGCTGAGAGGTCTGTTAAAACGGGCGTCCCTTCTCTTTCGCTGGACGGAGAAGCGAGGGGTAATCGCACAAAGCGACGATACCGTCTTAATAAAGTAAAAAATAGTTGGTTGGTTTAACTCTTTATGCGCAGGATAAGTTGAAATGCCAATTTACGGAATTTTTTATAAACATGCGCTGCCCCTCATTTTTCGTTTTCGTTATACTCAAAAAAATACCCGAAGCTATTGCCCCGGGCATTCGTGGATAGAAGTGTTATTTTTCGCTGTTCGCTGTTCGCTGTTCGCTGTTCGCTGTGACAACTCCCAACTCCGAACAACCGAACAACCGAACAACCGAACACCGCTACTCCTCTCCTACTGCTTCGCCACCACCACCTTTTGGGCCGTGCGCTGGCCCTGGCTGACGATTGTCAGGTAGTAGACGCCGTCCTGTAGGGTAGTAGCGTCGACCGGCAGGCTGTAGTCGCCGGCGGTTTTCTGGCTTTCTTCCACGACTTTGACCAGATTGCCCTCCTTATCGCGCAGCTCGATGCGGACATTACCGGCTTTCAGCAGGGTATAGTCCAGGGTCATCCGGTTGGCTGCCGGGTTGGGGTAGACATTTACATTTGTCGTAACGGCTGCTTTGGTTGGAGCCTCGGCGGGAGCATTGGGGTCGAGCAGCAGGAAGTGGCCTTTGCGCATTTCCTTACCATCGCCATCGGGGTGCATGCCAGGGTGCGGGTGATGGCCAGGGTGGCGCATTTGTTTTTCACCTTTATCTCTCCTGCCTTCTCCTTTTTTACTCTGTCCTTCTTCTCTGCCGGGAGCATACTTTTCGTGAATGGCCCGCATATCTTTGTGCCATTGTTCCTGCTGCCCTTTCACTTCGGTGAGCAGCGCATCGATCTCCTCGTTGTATTTTTCCACCAGGCCTTTCAGGGCAGCCCTTTCCTCTTTATGGGCTTCGCGCATGGCCTGGAAGTCCTCCCGGCTGTGTTCGGGATTTTGCTTGAGCTGTTCCATTTCCTGGCGGTTGGCTTCAAATTGAGTGCGCAGCCTGGCGATCAGGGCCTTATCTTCGGCGCTGATCTTTTGTTCGAGCTTGGCGCGCTGCTGAAGCATAACCGGGTGGATGTTCTGATCCTGGTAAGCTTTCATTTCCTGGTGCAGGCCTTTCTTATCCACTTTCTTCATTCGCTCCTGGCGGCCTTCCCGCCGCTCGGCCCGCTTGGCCTCCAGCATTGCCTTCTGTTCTTCTGTGAGTATCTGTCCGATGCTGGTTTTATACTCCTGCATCAATCCGTGGAATGCTTCCTTGTGCGCTTCTGGCGAGTCGAACTCCTTATCCTTGATATCCGCCAGGCTTTTCTCGAAAGCAGGTTTCAGTGCTTCGAGTTGGGCTTGCTGGGCTTCGGTCAGATTCAACTCCGTTTTCCATTGTTCCAGCGCCTGGAAAGGGCCGGCCCGATGGCCCTGGCGGGGCTGGGCGGAAAGGGTTGTGCTCAGAAAGAACAGGGCGCCCATCAGAAGGGCGGAGAAAAATTGCTTATGCATTTTCATGGTAAGTTCGATTTTGATTTTTAGTAATTGAGGCATTCTTACAGCCTCTTAGATCATTTCCCGGGAAGGAAGTTTAATACACGCTGTATTTAATCAGCCTTCTTTTTTCTTTTTTCTCTTAGACCATCGCGGTCGTGGTTTTTTTCCCGCGGGGCCCTTCTTTTTTCCATGTGTTCCTTAAAGCGGCGGGAAAAACGGTCCAGTTTCTGTATTTGCGCTTCGCTCAGCAACGGCTTGATCTCCTGGTGCATGGAATCGACCAGCGTTTTGCGCTGAGCCCTGAACTCGATATGGCTTTCGGCGATCAGGCCGGCGTAGCGGTGGACAATAGGATGCAGTTGTTGCTGTTGCGCTGCATCCGCATCGATAATGTGATAGAGCTGTTCCTCAAAACCAGGAGCGAAACGCATTTCGGCTACGCGGTTAATCTCCTGGACGGTCACGTAGCGATGGGTGAAAAACCCCGCCACAAATCCTACCCCAATAAGGGAAAGTACAGCCGCCACTATTTTTAATGTTCGCATTACTTTTTTTTTAGTATTCCAGATAAGAATAGGCATCCTCCGGCGCCAGGTTGTTCACGCCAATGATAGCGTCGGTAGACAGGCTGCCTTCCGCCATATAAATTCCTATGAGGGTAAGCAGCAGGACGATCAGGCAGGCGGCGGCGGCGCGGGGCAAAATCGATAGGAGCGTAGCCTCGACCGGCGAGGTGTTCAACTCCTTCATTACACCATCCACAAAGCCGTTTTTGGGTGTTGCCTGTAGGCTCCCCAGCCAATGACGGACTTTTTCCAACTGCTGCTGCTCCCGGCGCAATTCTTCCGAACCGGCCAGGGCGGCATCGAGCCGGCCCCTTTCCTCGGCGGAAAGTTGCTGTTCAAAAGACCGGAGGAGCAACTCCTCTATGGTTTCCTTTTTCATATCGTCTATAGCCATTTTTTTAAAATTTCGCGCAACTTCTGCTGGCCTCGGGCCAGCCGGGAAGCCACCGTTCCCTGGGGCAACCCCAGAATCTCCGCTGTTTCCTTGACGGAATAACCGTCGATAAGCCTTAGAACCACTACCGCCCTAAATTCGGTATCCAGTACTTGCAGGGCTTTGCGAAGGGTATCCTGCATATCCTGGCGGGCAGGGTCCATGCTGGTGTCTTCTACACCTGTGGCGTCTGCTCCTTTTTGAATAACCGATAACCACCGGTTCTTGCGTTGCCGCCGTTTCAGTTCGTTGATCGACAGGTTGATGGCGATGCGGCTGAGGTAAGTTCCTACCTGGGAGTCTCCCCGGAAGTCCTTCAGCGCTTTGTAGAAGCGGATGAACACCTCCTGGGCTACATCATCGGCCTCTGCGGTATCGCCCAGCATACCCGCTACAGTAGAGCGGACCAACCCTTCGTGCTGCTCTACCAGCTGGCGGAAGGCGGCCGGGTCGCCGCGTCGGGCGCGTTCTACTACATCGTGGCTTTTCTGCATAAACCGGGCTTCCAAATGGTGGTTTTGATAGTTAGACCATAAAAATGGCGGTTTTTTTCCCGGGGCCGCCTTTTTTTTCGCTTCCTGTCTAATATTGTTGCTTATGCTTGTCAATAAGTTTTTCAAAAAAATTATTTTGTCCGGGCGAAGGTGGGTAATGGGGTAAGGTGAAGGAAATCTCCTGTCTAATTTAACCAGGATTCAAGTACTCCTGCCCCAATAAATTACCATCTTTGCATATAGGATTTAAGTAATAAAGTTTGTATGGCAAATAAAAAATCAATAGCAGTTCTGACCAGTGGCGGTGATGCGCAGGGTATGAACCCGGCCGTAAGAGCGGTGGTGCGCGCCGCCGTCCACAAGGGATTCGATGTATATACGATCTACGAAGGATATAAAGGCATGATCCTGGGGGGCGATTACATTCGAAAAGCAGGATGGTCGGCAGGAGGAGGAATATTGCAGAAGGGCGGTACTTCTATCGGGTCCGCCCGGTCAGATGCTTTCCGGACCAAAGAGGGGCGTCGTCAGGCGGTCCAGAACCTGATCAGCCGGGGGATCGATGCATTGGTGGTGATCGGTGGAGACGGGAGCCTTACCGGAGCTAATGTGCTGCGGCAGGAATGGGCCGAACATACCGATGCCCTACTCGAAGAAGGCAAGATCGACCATGCTTTTGCGGAAAAATACCGGTCCATTTTCATTGCCGGCCTGGTTGGTTCCATCGATAATGACATGTGTGGAACGGATATGACTATTGGCGCCGATTCTGCTTTGTTCCGGATAACAGAAGCCGTGGATGCGATCATCAGTACGGCCGCCAGCCACCAGCGGACCTTTGTCATCAAGGTCATGGGCAGAAACTGTGGTTACCTGGCATTGATGGCGGGCTTATCCTGTGGGGCCGACTGGGTCTTCATACCCGAAGATCCGCCCAAACCGGGTGAATGGGAGGAAAATATGTGTGCCTTACTAAAGGCCGGCAGGGATTCCGGGCGGCGCGACAGCATCGTTATCCTGGCGGAAGGCGCACAGGACACCGAAGGTAACCCGATCGGCAGTACCGATGTACAGAAAGTCCTGGAAGAGCGGCTGAATGAAGATACCCGGGTGACCATCCTGGGGCATGTGCAGCGGGGCGGCGCGCCCAGCGCTTATGACCGGTATATGACTACTCTGCTGGGGTGCACGGCCGTGGAAAAGATCGCTTCCAGTTCACCCGATGATGAGCCCCTGTTAATTGGCGTACAGGAAAATGACGTCATCACCGCCCCGCTGATGAAATGTGTGGCGGATACTCAACTGATACGGGAGCTGATCAAATCAGGCGATTACGACAAGGCCATGGAGCTGCGAGGTGTAGGGTTTACGGAAGCTTACGAAACACTGAAAGTAATGCTCCGCACGTTGCCTTCTGCTGCTGCTTCGGATCAAAAGCAATTGAGGATTGCCGTCTTGCATGGAGGAGGGCCGGCAGCGGGTATGAATACAGCTGCGCTCACGGCGGTGCGCATTGGGCTGGACCACGGCCATGTGATGCTGGGCGTCAGTGACGGGTTCCGGGGCCTGATTGCCGGAAAGTTCAAGGAGATGGATTGGATGAGCGTAGGTGGCTGGGTAAATATAGGAGGAGCAGAACTGGGGACCAACCGGAAAGAACTTACAGGAACCGACTATTATGCTATTGCCAGAACGATTGAAGAGCATAAGATTGACGCCATCCTGATGATCGGAGGTTGGTCCGGGTATCAGGCCATTTACAACATGTACCAGAAACGGAAAGATTTTCACGCGTTCAATATTCCGATGGTCTGCCTGCCGGCGACCATCAATAATAACCTGCCGGGGTCTGAACGGAGTATCGGCTCCGATACCGCATTAAATAACATCGTCCAGGTTGTCGATAAGATTAAACAGTCGGCGGTCGCCTCCAAGCGCTGTTTCGTGGTGGAAGTGATGGGCCGGCATTGTGGATTTCTGGCGCTGGTCAGTGGCATTGCCACTGGTGCGGAAAGGGTTTATCTGCACGAAGAGGGGGTAAAACTCATCGACCTGCAAAAGGACCTGGATCACCTGGTGGAAGGATTCTCCAAAGGCAAACGCCTGGGGCTGATGATCCGGAATGAGAAGGCCAATTCCCTATACAGTACTACGTTTATGGCCGCCCTGTTTGAAGAAGAAGGCGGTGACCTCTTCGATGTGAGGCAAGCCATTCTCGGCCACCTGCAACAAGGCGGAGACCCTTCTCCCTTTGACCGGATACTGGCCATACGGCTCGCCAAGTTATGCACCGAGCATCTGATAACGGAATGCCTCGAAGGCCGAAAGCCGGTTTCCTTCATCGGCCTGCAAAAAGGGAAGGTAGATTTTGTGGACATGGCCCGCTGGCCGGAACTGGTGGACGCCGAATTCCAGCGGCCGGTGAAACAATGGTGGATGACGAACCTGCGCCACATCGCCAAGATAATGGCGGAAGCGCCGGAGGGGGCGGAGTATTGAGGTGAATTATGAAAGAGAAAACCTATTTAACCCTAAATTCTGCCATCCTTTATGTAGTTGCGTTTTTAATTACTACCATGCTTCATGAATTGTCGCATGCTCTTAGCATGTTTGGAGGTAGTCCCCGAAATGAATTCGGGGCAGGCTATTTGGGCTGCCCCCAAGGCCCCTTCGGGGCAAATCACCGCTTCTGGAACCTCATTTCGGCTATTTTCCTGCCCGTAGCGCTGCCTTTAATTTAGGGGTTAGTCAAAAGAGACTACCTTTTGCCGATTATTTGCTGCATATGAAGCCATCATTCGATATGATGGAAATTCTTTCACAAATTGGTCAAAAGAAAAAGGATTGGATAACTGTTATGCATTCGATGCTTTAGAAGATAAATACGGAAACATCTGGATCGGTGGCCAAGGCGCGGTAAGCCGCTATGATGAAAAATCGCTGCTTAATGAAAAGGTAAAAGGCATTCAAGTTTTTAAAGTTGATGGAATGTTTATGGGGATTTCAGAAGATAAAGAAGGAAATATTTGATTTGGTGATGGTGACGGGGTTTGGTGCTACGATGGAAAAACCGCTACCTATTTTACAGGTAAACAAGCGAAAGACTAATGGGTG
This sequence comes from Lewinellaceae bacterium, assembly GCA_020636095.1. GTDB lineage: Bacteria > Bacteroidota > Bacteroidia > Chitinophagales > Saprospiraceae > JACJXW01. Next base: position 193,565 of record JACJYN010000003.1, on the reverse strand, counting down.
TTTTACAGAATGACGTTCGCCGTGCCTGACGTGCTGATCTTTACACAGGTTTTCAAAGAAAGTTGTTAGCTCAACTTCTTATAGCCAGGCTGGCCTCCAGCCAGCGTCAATCTATGCCGTTAGACGGCGCACCCTGAAGGCAACGGCAGGAATACCCGAACGACTTATCGTTATCATAGCAGTCCAATTCGCCAAAGGTGCTGCCGAAGTGGTAGAACAATGCGTGATGCGTGTCCTTTTCCGTCCCGCACCAGTAGTTACCGCCCTCCCTGATGTCGCTGCAACTGCCATCTGGATTCCGGTAACCGCCCAGGAGCGCAGCAAAACCGCTGCTCCCACCTTCGATTAGAACCCAATAAGCTTTCTGCGGATCACCTTGGTGATTTCCATCCCAAAGCCCACCATGGGCCATAGCCAAGGCTCGCCACTCCTCATCCGTCGGCAGGCGCCAGCCTGGCGGGCAGGCCTTTTTTGCCGCCTCCCAGGTGTAGAGGCGGCCGTACCCTTCTTCCTTTTTCTTTGCCCCTAACCCTAAAAAACCTGAGCTTTTTTCATATACCCAGCAGCCCTCCCCAACATCATAATTCAGGTTTTGCGCCATCCAGCGCTGGCCGTTGAGTTCGATGGTGCGGTATACCTGGCCGTCGCGCGGGTCGGTGAAGGTGTTGGAGGGGGATTCAGGTTTAGGCTTAGGTTGAGAAGGCTTTTCCTGCCCTGGTTCCTTCTTTGGTTGCACGGCACGGGGCCCTGGCTCAGGTTCGGCCGGTTCGGTGTAGCCCTTTTTCAGCTCTTCGATACGTTCCAGGGCTTGCTGGCGGAAGGGCGTATCTTTACTGGTAAAATTCCGGAGGCGGAATAGGGAATCGCCAGCCTGGAGGAATTCCCGCTTGTATTCGAGTTGCTCACCCAATGCCAGAGCCTGGCTGACGTTTGTGGCAGAGGGGAATTGCTCAGCGTATTCATCCAGGCGAAGGATCTTGGTATTGAGCTGGCCGATGTTGTCTTCCGGCAGCCGTTCAATGGCGGCCCAGGCATTTTGCCAGGCCGGGGTAGCCTGCCGCAGATGAAATACATATTGTCCGCCCTTATCCCCAACATCAAAGAGCGCGCCGTGGTGCGGCAATTGGCGATATTGAGAAGCGGTGCGGCTCATCACCTGCTCCGCCAGAAGCGATACCCGAAGCCGGGGCGCCGTGTTCTCCTGCAAGGCCTCCAGGATACTTCCTGCAAATGGGCTGTGCCCACCCTGCGGGCCGTCGTACACTTCTTCATTGCTCCGCCCGGAACAGAATCCATAGCGGGATGTTTTCTTTTCCAGTATTTCCTCCGCTTCCGGAAGGCGCCGCGTGGGGCCTTTGGCAAACAGGGCGCCGGAAAAACAGGCATCTGAGACGAGCAGAATGTGCCGGGAGCGAATCTCTATAAGGTAGTCGCGCAAACGCGAGTTGGGGATATAATCATCAGAATAACCAGCTTCGGCCTCCACCGGAACCCAGAAGCCCAGGCCACCGGGGCTAAGGTAGCCGTGGCCGGAAAAATAGATGAGGAGCTTATCGTCGGGTTTTACCTTCCGGGATAATTCTTCCAATTTTCGCAGGATACTACGCCGGGTAGCCTGGCCATCAGTAAGTATCTTGGCTTCATCAATATCGTATTGCTCCCGGAGTAGTTTGAGAATGGCTTCAACGTCGCGTACTGCATTGTTCAGGGGCGGGAAGTGCTGGTATTCATTGATTCCAATCCCCAAAAACCAGGACTTGCCGATCTCTTCCGGCATTCCCTCGCCGGGAGGCAATTCTATTCCTCGTTTTTCATTTCTTTTTTTGTCGCTGGACATTGGGTTCCTGCTGTACATTTATCCAAATGTAAGGAATTTTCGCTATCCGAGCGGGCTTAAAATTATGTGGAAATTGAATTATATGGCAATTTTTTCAATTTGATGAAACAGAATTCCAGCATACTGTTTCAAAAATAACGGCTTTCGCCCTCTGTGCCGCAGAACCGGAAAGGGCCTGCTAATAATACTCGGTGTTCGTGCGGCCATGGATCACGCGCGCTATCACGATTGCATCGTCTTGAACAATATAAGTAAAAATGTAACGAAAACGGTTTACAATACCCCGGCGTATCTTTCCGCGTACGGGGGGATATAAATCGGGAAAGCTCAAGAGTGGATTTACAACATCCAAAAAATCATTGATAAACTCGTCCCCAAGGCCATCTCGTCGTTCGTTAAGATAATCTCGTGCTTGTGTAAGGCCCGCTTGAGCAGCAGGGGTGATTAGGATATGGCGGGTAGGCATGTTCTACTTTAATGACGCTACAAATTCTTGTAACGGAAGGGCTTTGATCGACCCGTTTTTTACGCCTTCAAGCTCAGCTTCCATAGCCTGCCATTCTTCTTCGGTTATGGCTTTGGTCATTTCTTCGGCCCAATTTGGAGCCGCTTCACCGTATAGGTGAGACAAAGCATTTGCTAGAAAGCTTTTTTGTTCGCTCTCGGGAAGGCGGGTAAATTCTTTGAATAATGTTTCTATGCTCATACCTACAATTATAAGGATTTCTTGTATTCAGAACAACAACCAAAGCAAAAAGATTGCCTATAGCCATGGCTTTTCGCCTTATACGGGGTAGAAGCTGAACGCCAGATCATCCAAATACTACATATTGTGGTAAACGAGCTGCGGCTGGAAGGTTAAAACCACAATATCATGTGTTTCTGGTTCTGCGCCGCAAAAGGCGAAAGGTTTCGTTCATTTCAACAAAAAATCCTACTCCATTATCAGCGCATTTTAAAAATGCCATCAGTGGCAAGTTAGTCCTTTTAAAAAGTGTCTGTCATATGAAAGCTCTTACAAAGAAGCAGATAACGCCCTCCTGACAGACGTCCTGCTTATACTTAATTTCTTTGCGATTTGAGATTTAGTTCCGGGTGACAGTCTGTATGGACTTGTCTTAATCCTTCTTTCCCTGGAGATGGTTCTGAGAGACTGAATTCACTGGCAATGTACATTCTTTTTCGGAAAGAGTAAAGCCCCTACCTCATTTCCATCCCAATAATGGCGGGCATTCCCGTTTTCAACAGAAAAAGTTCGCAAACCGATTGGGAGGATTCAGCCTGTTTAAACCAGAATAGTCTTGTTTATTTCACTTAAAAAAATTCAAATCCTTAGCCAGCCGTGCACTATCAAACCCACTCGCCCGCAGGTACAACCGCAGCGTTTCAGAATTTTCCCACCCCCCCAAGTCGGCGATGGTTTTGAGGCTGGCGCCTTCCAGGTAGAGGTTGGTGGCGGCGCTGCGGCGGGCGGTGTGGGTGGTGACCAGCTGGCTCTTCGGCAGCGTCCGCTCCCCTTCGGTTACGACCTCGTTGATGCCCGCCAGGGCGCAGATCTTTTTCAGCTCCCGGTTGGGGGTACTCATTACCTTTCCTGAATTGTGTTCCTGTAGCCTACGATCAAGGTTTGTCGTATATCCGATATAGAGTTTTCGATCAGTTAGGCTGATCAACACATAAGTGCAATATTCGAGTGCGCGCTCCATTGAAAATGGGTTTTCGAAGAGCCTGAAATAAAAAAAGGGAATAAACCAATCTGTTGGTTTACTCCCTGTCTTTTAAGTAAAACGGATGAGCTGCAAAGTACAACTATCGTTGACTTTACAGCCGTGAAGTGAACTCCGTTCTACTTCACGGCGCCTCAGATAGGACTTGAACCTATGACCTACGGATTAATCCCGCTTCAAGAAGCGGGACCGCTCTAACCATCAGAGCGGGTTGGATTGATATTGAATTTATTCAAAAGCTGCTCTACGGCATGCTCCTCCTGGATCAGTTTTTTGATGTAGAGTTTACTTTTTCTGCTCTTGATGTACCGCTCAATGCAGAGAGCTTCACTGCGGTTGTTGACAAGGATGGTGAGCTGTAATTCCCAGGGCCGGTAGCGCGAAGTAAAGGAGTTTTCAGAGAGTTGGTTGTGAAAAAGTAATCGGGTTTCGATGTCCGGCGTTTGTCCAACATAGTATTTATCAGCAGATGCGGAATGTAGAATGTAGACGAAGTGCATGGCTTGGGTGATGGGTTTGGCTGTAATAAAAAAGCCCTGAACGTATTGCGTTCAGGGCTTAGCGCCTCAGATAGGACTTGAACCTATGACCTACGGATTAACAGTCCGCCGCTCTAACCAACTGAGCTACTGAGGCATTTTAAGACACTGTAGGTTAAGCGCCGAAGCAGTAGGGAAGAACCTACGGCCTACGGATTAATCCCGCTTCAAGAAGCGGGACCGCTCTAACCAACTGAGCTACTGAGGCATTTTTTATACTTCAAAATGCCTTTTCTTCAAAAGGCGAGTGCAAAGTTATCACATCCGGGATAAAAGTGCAATCTTTGTCGAATAATTTTCAAAAATTTATCTTCTTTGGCAAACGGCGTGAAAAGAGCGATCTTTCAAAGAAAGAGAAACGCCCACAGGCTAATGCCTGTTTTCAAGCCACATCGTTTGCCGAAGAGTCTAAACCAATTCTGATATGAGCCTACTTGCCGTTGGCACCGTTGCTTTTGATGACATTGAAACGCCCTTTGGCCGGGCAGAAATGGTCGTGGGCGGCGCCGCCACTTATATTACCCTTGCTGCATCCTATTTCACAAAGGACCTCGGGATCGTTTCCGTCATCGGGGATGATTTTCCGGATGAAGAGCTGGACTATCTTCGCTCCCGGGGCATCAACATGGATGGCCTGCAGGTAAAGGCTGGCGAACGGTCCTTTTTCTGGTCGGGCCGCTATCACAACAACCTCAACGACCGGGATACCCTCGATACGCAACTCAATGTACTGGGCGATTTCGACCCGGTGCTTCCGGAAAGTTATAAGGATGCAGACTACCTGATGCTGGGCAACCTCACCCCGTCGATCCAAAAGAAGGTGATCGAGCAGTTGAACCAGCGGCCGAAGCTGATCGCGCTGGATACGATGAATTTCTGGATGAACACCGCCATGGAGAGCTTGTTGGAGGTGCTGAAAATGATCGATGTCCTGGTCATCAATGACGAGGAGGCGCGGCAGTTGTCCGGAGAGCATTCTTTGGTGAAAGCGGCAGAAGCCATCCACCACATGGGGCCTAAATTTGTGGTCATCAAGAAAGGGGAGCACGGGGCGCTGCTATTTGAAGGCGGCAATATCTTTTTTGCTCCGGCCTTGCCATTGGCGGAAGTCTACGACCCCACCGGCGCCGGCGACACTTTTGCCGGCGGCTTTATCGGCTATCTGGCTAAAACGGAGGACCTTTCTTTTGAAAACATGAAGCGGGCGGTGATCTACGGGTCGGCAATGGCTTCTTTCTGTGTCGAAAAATTCAGCATCGAGCGGCTGAAAGGGTTGTCCAATAAGGAGATCAAAGAGCGCATCGCCGCTTTTGTCGAACTGGTCAACTTTGATGCGGACCTGGATGCATAAAAAGGGTTCCGGAGAAAGGAAGAATGGCACTTTAACAAAAGTGCCATTCTTGCAAAAACATCACATCTGATAGTATAGGCAAGGCGCTACGCCTCTGCCATCCCATCCAGGATTTGCTCGGCGTGTGCCTTGGTATTTACTTTCGTAATGATCTTTTCTATCGTGCCTTTCTCGTCGATGACAAAGGTAGTCCGGTGCACACCGTCATATTCCTTGCCCATAAACTTTTTCAGCCCCCAAACACCGTAGGCGTTCAGAATTTCCTTTTCCGTGTCTGCGATCAGCGGGAAAGGCAGGCTGTATTTGTCTATAAACTTTTGGTGCTTCTTTGGATTATCCGGGCTGACGCCCAGCAACTCGAAGCCTTCCTTCTTTAGTACGGAGTAATTGTCCCGAAGGTTACACGCTTCGGCCGTACATCCCGGAGTGTCATCTTTGGGGTAGAAGTAAAGGATCAGTTTTTTTCCCTTGTAATCGGAAAGAGAAATGGTTTTCTCGTCCTGGTCTATACCCTGGAAATCCGGGGCTTTATCTCCTTCTTTAAGGTGCATCATCAGTTGGTCTGAATTTTATTGGTTCTGGAATGTTTTCAGAACAAAGAGAACGCTCCGTAGTTCATATTCACCCCCATGTAATGCTCCCGGCGTTACCGGCATTTCACTTCAAGTGCCGGTACAAGTCTCTCAGGCTTTCGACATTATGGGCAGCGGCAAAGACATCGATATAAGGCATGGCCGCCTGCAGCCCCAATGTGTTGGGTTCATAACCTGCGCTGCCTGCCAGCGGGTTGAGCCAGATAACCTTAGCGGCTTTGCTCTTGATCGTTCGCATGCTTTCCGACAGCAATTCCGGGTTGCCGGTATCCCAGCCGTCACTCATGATGATGACGATCGTGCGTTTGTTGAGCAGGCGGCTCGCATGGGCCTGGCAAAACTCATGAAGCGATTCCCCTATTTTTGTTCCGCCGGACCATCCCGGGACGGCATCCGACAGCTCATTAAGGGCGGCGCCAAAGTCCCGCTGGCGCAGCTGGCTGGTCACCCGATTGAGGGAAGTACTGAAAACGAAGGTCTCGATCCGGCGGTAGGCATTTTGAAAGGCATAGGTAAACTGGATGAGAAAGCGGCTGTACAGGTCCATCGACTTGCTGACGTCGCAGAGCAGAACGATCTGCTGCTTCCGCTGGGCCGGTTCGTAATAAGCCAGGTCCAGAATCTCACCGCCGCGCCGCATGTTCAATCGTAGGGTGCGGCGAAGATCCAGTTGAATCGCCCGGTTGGCCGGCTTCCGGCGCCGGCTTTGCCGCAGGGCCAGTGAACGGGCAATGCGATGGATCAGGCGGGTGACCTCCCAAAGGCGGTCTTCATGGATAGTAGAAAAGTCCTTTCTGCCCATCACCTCGTGAGTGCTGTAGGTGGCCATCTCTTCCGTTTCCCGGGCCTGGCCACCTTGCAGCCAGTTTTTTATAGACTGGACTTTAGGCGGCTGCTGGCCCTGGCCGGCCGGTTTTTTTTCGGGAGCGCCTTCCTTGGGCTTTGAATTGACGGCTTTTTCCAGCTCTTTCCAATACTGAGTATAGAATTCATCAAAAAGCATCTGCTGTGCCAGCGTACGCGCCAGGGTGGCCTTCAGGCTCAGCTGAAGGCTTTCCGGCGACTCAAAGGGCGCTAAAACTTCCAGCGCCCGAAGCGCATCGGCCTCTTCCTGCGGGCCAATGGTGTATCCTTTCTGCCGAAGAAAGCGACAGAAGGCTACGATGTTGGCGCTCAGGCTCGTCTGGCGTTGGATTAGTTCCATGGTGGTTGATGAGTTAAACATTGGGTTTCTCAAGGGTTGGCCGGCTTCCCTAATCAACCCAATCATCCAATCAACGAACCTGCTTCAGCTCCTGGAGAAAGGGCTCGGCCTCCTTAAAGCCTTTGAGCACTGCCAGGCGTTGCATCTGATTGTCCAGGATCACATAGGAAGGGTAGCTCATTTGCCCGTTCAGGACAGCATAGGCGAAGGTGTGAATGCCCCTTCTTCCGGCTTCGACGACCTCAAATTGCTGGCCGTTGATCGTCAACGGCTTTTCCTTTTCGGCGTTGAATTTCACAGAGTGGAAATTTTCGTTCATGTACTGAGCGACTTCCGGGCGAGAGAACGTTTTATTGTCCATTACTTTGCACCAGCCGCACCAATCGGTATAGAAATCGATAAAAATGGGCTTGGGGTCATTTTTCTGTGCATTCAGGGCTTCCTCAATGCTTACCCACTCGATGACGCCGGGGGTGGCACTTTCCTGGGCCGCAGGAACTACTGTTGCAGGCTGTATGTCCTTGGAAACCTCTTTAGCGGTTTCGTTCGATTGGCTACATGCCAACAGGCCTAATGAAAATAAGGCGGAGAAAATAAGGCTTGCTTTCCGGAGTACTTTCGGCATAATTTTCATTGCATTGGTCATTTAAGCGTGTGTTCAAATTGTGTTTTCAACCCGAAGTATGACATTTAAACACACTCTAAATTAGAAATCGGATGAACGCAACAAAAGTTTCACTAAAAAAGTAAGCCTCAAAACCATTGGGGTTGGATTTTTATAAAAAAAAGGACTACACCCCGGCCTACAACTGTGCTTTTGCTGCATTTATCGCTTCTTTCCGGCTCTTAACGTTCAGTTTCGTGTAAATCTTATTGATGTGCGTTTTTACGGTGCTTATTTCGATGAACAGAAGGTTGGCGATTTCCTTATTGGGTTTCCCTTCTGCGATCATCTGCAGGATTTCCAGTTCTTTAGCAGTTAATACCTCAGCAGGTTGGGGTTCCTGGTTTTCCTCCGACGAGCCAGGCCCGGTATGCTTTGACTGCCAATGCATTCTAACATTTACCAGAGCAAGCGCCAGGATGATCAGGCCCTGCAAAGCCATTACAACCCAAACCCAATTGGGGATATAGGAAGTAACGCCTGCGTAAAACTGAAGCTTCCGAAGATAATTGCGGGTATAGACATCATCCTCTATTTCATAGGAAAGGCGGTCTCCAAATGACTTGTAAAAGTTTTCATTGTTCTTGTAATAACGTTCCATATCCGTATTTGAAACGGCAGCCAGGGCTACAATAGTACTGCTGCAGGTATCCGCAAAGCGGGTAAGGTCACTGAATAGTTTCTCCTCCGAAAGGCGCAGCTCGGTGGGAAACCGGATTTGGTAAAAATAAAAACTGGGATAGACCATTCTGGAAAGCTCACGCATGAGGTGATTTTCGGTATTACCTTCTATCGTATAATTCCCAAAAGGTGCATAATAGGTAGAATCGGCAGTGACTTTCAGTTGGGAATCATTGTTGAGGATAACGTGGATGAAGTTGTGGTCGTCGCCACCTACATACAAACAGGCATCGAACTCGGTATTTTGTTCTTTCATCAGGTACAGCCGATAGAACCGGTCTTCGGCAGGCAATTCATCTCCTTCCAGGGTGAAACTGCCGTCGGATTGAATGATGCCTACATTGACAATGAGTTCCGGGCTCGCGCGGTAGTAATCGGAAAGTTCCTCTATGATAGCCAGGAAAATTTTGGGCTGCCATTCATTGCCAAGGTTAACTCTGCCGTGGATCTTGTAGTTGGCCGCCGTGGGCATTGCCCAAAGCAACATACTCCACAGCAGCCCCTGCTTTATGATCGTTTTCATGATAATTTATATGCGAAATGCAATATACGAAAACGAGATGCTTAGCGACGAGAGATTAATAAGTGTCGGGTTTAATAGGCCAGTGATTTTGGCTTTAACCAAGGCGAAGGTTCCCGACCTTAGCCGGAGCTAAGGGAGTCCCGCTTTTTGAGGCAAAAAGCGGGATTTAACGAAGGGTAAAGCCAAAAGCGCTCCTAGGAAATCTGACAGTTATTGATCGCTCGTCGCTTAGTACTTTATAAGTTATCCAGTTTGGAAATGGCGCCCACCTTTTCGAAAAGCTCCGACAGGGAGTCCTGCGCCTGCCGGATATCCTGCCAGTCTTTGAGAATAATACCCAGGGTTGACTCCACCAACTCTTTCTCCAGGTGTTCGATATGCAAAGCAGAGAGCGCCATCGCCCAATCCAGGGTTTCGGCAATGCCGGGTATTTTTTCCAGCCGCATCTTTCGCACTTCCTGCATGAAATGACACAGCTGCTCAGCTAGACGCTCGTCGATGCCAGGTACTTTAGAGCGGACAATATGCAGTTCTTTGTCAAAATCAGGATACTCGATCCACAGGTAGAGGCAACGCCGCCGGAGCGCTTCCGAGAGTTCCCGCACCCGGTTGCTGGTGACGATCACCTGAGGGATGTGGGTGGCGCGGACGGTGCCGATCTCCGGGATACTGATCTGCCAGTCGGACAATACCTCCAGCAAAAAGCTCTCGAATTCTTCGTCGGCCCGGTCGATCTCATCGATGAGCAAAACGGGCGCCTGGTGGTGGGTGATGGCCTGCAATAACGGGCGTTTGAGGAGGAATTTCTCGCTGAAGATGTCCCGTTCTTTTTCTTCGAGCGTTTTGCCACTGTCTTCGGCCATCTTCAGGTGCAGCAACTGTTGCTGGTAATTCCACTCATACAGCGCATGGGTGGCGTCGAGGCCTTCATAGCATTGCAGGCGGATGAGGTCGGTTTGTAAAGCGGCGGCCATTACCTTGGCAATCTCCGTCTTACCTACTCCGGCCGGCCCTTCAATGAGCAGCGGTTTGTGCAACTGCATAGCCAGGAAGATCGACATGACGATCGACGGCTCCGATATATAGCCTTGCTCCCGGAGCATTTTTTGTATCCTGTCCAGTCCCTCATTTTGAATCATAAGAAAACCATTGTTTTGGCAAACATAGAAAAAGGCGGGATAACATCCCGCCTTCCTCCTTTAATTTAGCGTGTTTAGATTGACGAGTTTTCCAATGGCATTCAGCGGAAACTGGCCAAGTCTATAAGCTACTCAGCCGCAGCCATCAAAGCCCGTTTGGCAAACACCTTGGCCAGGTGCAGGCGGTATTCCTCGGAGGCAAAGTGGTCGCCCATCGCCATAACGCCTTCTCCGGCGGCCTGGGCGGCGGCGGCGATATTCTCTTTGGTAAGCTTCTTGCCGGTGAGCGCCGCTTCCACATTGGAAGCCCGGAAGGCGGTATCGGAAAGGCCGGTCAAGGCCACGCTCACTTTCTGGCAAACGCCCCCGTCTTTGGTAACAGACGCTGCACACCCGACAATAGCAAAGCGGGAAGCCGGCTGCATAAACTTCTGATAAGAGCTGTGGGTGCCTTTCGGCGGCGCCGGTATCCGGATGGCAGTGATGATCTCATCTTCTGCCAGCGCGGTCATGTAGAAGCCGGTGAAGAAATCATCGGCGGCGACAGTGCGGCTGCCGTTCGGGCCTCTGAGCTCGATATGGGCATGGGCGGCGATCATGACGGCCGGCCAGTCGGCCGCCGGGTCGGCATGGGCCAGGCTACCCCCCAGGGTGCCCTTGTTGCGGACCTGCACATCACCGATCAGGTTGGCGGCTTCCGAGAGCATGCTCAGGGTGTTGCGCGCCACTTCAGAGTTGGCAATATCATCGTGGGTAGCGCCGGCGCCGATGACCAGGCTGTCGCCCTCTTTTTTGATGTAACGCAATTCTGCGAGGCGGCCGATGTCGACCAAAACGCCGGGCTGGTTGAGACGCAGCTTCATAGCGGGCAGCAGGCTGTGGCCGCCGGCCAGCAGTTTGGCGTCCATCCCGTGCTGGGCCATCAGGCGGATGGCCTCATCAACGGAGGTGGCGCGGTGGTAATCAAAACTATTAGGAATCATGGTTTTGCAATTTTACAGTTGAAAAGGATCAGGAGTTCATCGCCCGCCATACGCGTTCCGGCGTGAGGGGCATTTCCAGGTTCTTAATACCAAAGGGCGACAAGGCGTCCATCACGGCGTTGACTACCGCCGGGGTGGAGCCGATCGTCCCGGCTTCACCTGCTCCTTTTACACCCAGAGGGTTGTGGGGGCAGGGCGTCACCTGACGGTCGATTTCAAAAGAGGGCAGGTCATCCGCCCGCGGCATGGTATAGTCCATATAAGACCCATTGATCAGCTGGCCGTTCTCATCGTAGACGGCGCCTTCCAGCAAGGCCTGGCCGATACCCTGGGCCAGCCCCCCGTGTATCTGCCCATCGACGATCATCGGGTTGATCACGTTGCCGACATCATCTACTGCGATAAAGCGCTTAAGGCGGACCTTACCCGTTTCCTGGTCTACTTCTACTATGGCAACATGGGCGCCGAAGGGATAAGTGAAGTTGGCCGGGTCGTAGAAGCTGGAGAAATCCAGGCCAGGCTCCAACCCTGCCGGATAATTATGCGGCACATAGGCGGTGAGCGCTACATCACCGAACCCCACGCTCTTGTCCGTACCTTTTACTGTCCATTTGCCTTCGGCAAATTCGAGGTCTTCTTCGGATGCTTCCAGTTTGTGGGCGGCAATTTTGGCGCCTTTTTCAATGATCTTATCGAGGCTCTTGACAATGGCGCTGCCGCCAACTGCCAGGCTTCGGGAGCCATAGGTGCCCATACCGAAGGCCACCGATTCGGAGTCGCCGTGGATGATCTCGACATCATCCATCGGAATGCCCAGCCGGTCGGCCACCACCTGAGCGAAGGTGGTCTCATGGCCTTGTCCGTGGGAGTGAGAACCGGTATAAACGCTTACCTTACCGGTAGGCTGTACGCGCACCTGCCCCACCTCGTAGAGGCCGGCGCGGGCGCCCAGGGCGCCGACGACCGCCGAGGGGGCAATGCCGCAGGCTTCGATGTAGGTGGAAAAACCGATGCCCAGCAGTTTGCCATCTTTGCGTGCCTGCTCCTGTTCTTTGCGGAACTTTTCATAACCTACCATTTCCAGCGCCCGGTCGAGTACGCCGTGGTAGTTGCCGCTATCGTATTGCAGGGCCACCTGTGTTTGGTAACCCGGCTGGGTGACACCGTCAAAAGCGGGAATGAAATTCTTTCGGCGCAGCTCCACCGGGTCCATTTTCATTTCCAGTGCCGCCGTGTCCATCAGGCGTTCAAGAAGATACGTGGCCTCCGGGCGGCCAGCGCCGCGGTAGGCGTCCACCATAACGGTATGGGTGAAAACGCCGGTCACATCGACATTGATCTTGGGGGTGGTGTACAGGCCCTGCAGCAGGGTGCCGTGCAGCCAGGTTGGAACGCAGGGCGCGAAAGTAGAGAGGTAAGCGCCCAGGTTGGCGTAGGTCTTAACCCGCAGGCCCACAATCTTGCCATTCTGATCGAATCCCATCTCCGCCTTGGATACATGGTCGCGGCCGTGGGCGTCGGTCATGAACGCTTCGCTGCGGTCAGCCGTCCATTTCACCGGCCGCTTGAGGCGTTGGGAGCACCAGATCACCAGAGCCTCTTCAGCGTAGTGGAAAATCTTACTTCCAAAGCCGCCGCCTACATCCGGCGCTACTACGCGCACCTTGTGTTCGGGAATACCTAGTACAAACGCGCACATGAGCAATCGCGTCAGGTGTGGGTTCTGGGAAGTGGTATAAAGCGTGTATTTATCGCTGGATTCTTCAAAGTGGCCAATAGCGGACCGCGGTTCGATCGCATTGGGGATCACGCGCTGGTTGACGAACTCCAGGGTCGTGATGTGGTGAGCCTTGCTCATGGCCTCATTCACCTCCGCTTTGGGGTTGCCGAGCTCCCAGTCGAAACATAGGTTGTTGGGAGCATCGTCGTGCACCAGGGGGGCGCCCGCTTCTGTAGCCTTCTTAGCGTCGGCGACAGCAGGCAATTCCTCGTATTCTACTTCCACCCTATCTCCTGCATCCCGGGCAATTTCCCGGCTTTCGGCGATGACTACGGCCACGGCGTCTCCCATGTAGCGGGCCTTGTCCGACACCAGCAGTGGGTGAGGCGGCTCCTTCATGGTGTCGCCGTTCTTGAAGTTGACCTGCCAGCCGGTGGGTATTCCATTGATACCGGATTCGGCAATGTCTTTTCCGGTGAAAACTTTGACAACGCCTTCCATGGCCTCCGCTGCGGAAGTGTCCACACTCAGAATCCTGGCGTGCGCATAAGGGCTTCGGACGATGTAGGCGTGCGTCATTCCCGGCAGTACGATGTCGTCCGTATATCGCCCTTTACCGGTGATGAAGCGCTTGTCTTCAACGCGCTTGACGGCTTTTCCTATATAGTTGGTCATTAGGCTACTTTTTCTTGTTTACTAATTTTTTTGGCTGCGTACTGAACCGACTTCACGATATTGTGGTACCCGGTGCAGCGGCAGAAATTGCCTTCCAGGGCCTCTCGGATTTCGTGTTCAGTAGGGTTGGGGTTGCGCTCCAGCAGGTCGGCGGAGGCCATGATCATACCGGGCGTACAAAAGCCGCACTGTAGGCCGTGCTCCTCTCGGAAGCCTTCCTGCAAAGGGTGTAGGGTGCCATTATCCGCCATTCCTTCAATCGTTTTTACCTCACTGCCATCGGCCTGTACCGCCAGCAGGGTGCATGATTTTACGGCTTGTCCGTCCACCAAAATGGTGCAGGCGCCGCAGTTGCTGGTGTCACATCCTACGTGAGTACCGGTTAGCCCGAGTACGTCGCGCAGGTATTGCACCAATAGCGTACGTGGGTCGACATCGTGGCTGTATGCCTTGCCATTGACTGTTACCTGAATTTTTTTTGCCATAGGAAAATGCTGCTTTTTATCGGTTATGTTAGATTAGGTTCTAATGTTCGGAGTTCGGCTACATTGTCCATTGTTCGCCTCACCCTTCCTGGCTGGCCAGTTCCTCTTCCAGTGCCTTGAAAAACTGTTTACTCAATGTATTGGCTACCCCCGACATGACGCGCTGCCCGGTGCGGGCCAGCAATCCGGACATGTTGGCTTTTCCATCGAAGGATAAATCGGTTTCATGCTCGGAAATGGACTGTAGTTCTATTTTGACATCGGCGGCTACATTGCCGATCTTGCTGCTTTGTTTGATATTGAGGACGAAGCTCCTGGGTTCCTGTTTATCCAGCACATTGAGGTTGCCGGAGAACGAACCGCTTACCGGGCCCATCTTGACCTCGGCAATGGCTTTGTATTGGTCTTGGCCTATTTCTTCCAGTTTGGAAACGCCGGGGGTGATTCGGGCGAGGGTATCGGTGTCCATGAGTTTGGACCAGATTTTGGTTGCGGAAGCGTTGAATTTGTGCGTGCCTGTAAGCTGCATAGCCTTTGGGTATCCTTTAGCGTATTGGAGATTGTAATGAGCATGCTAAAGTTAGCAATTATATTCGATAACGTAAACCAGGAAAAGAATTAAAGATGGCGTGTCGGTTATTTGTCAAAACCTAGGTAAGAGACAGGGTGGATAAGCCTATTATTATTGTGTTTTGACACCAGGAAGGACGGAGCAGTTATGAGTTTTGCTCTGCCGGAGACGGATGGATAGCATGGCTAAACGGGCTTCAGGTTGAAAAGATGGGGCAATGATCCACCACAAGGGAGGGATCGCAATTCGGTGTTCGCAGGTTCCGTTCGGCTGAGCTCACGCTGAACTCACGCCGAAGCCTGAAAATTAGGGGGCGTTTTTCAGAAGAGGCTACCCGTCTAAAGTTGGACAGCGATGACATACCGCCTGGCAGCCAGGCCGGATGTCCAGCGGCCGAACTCCTCCCTGCTTACTCCTCACAGCCCCGCTCTGGCGGAGATTTCCAGCATCCGGTCAATAGAAGCGCGGCCCTGTTCGATGATCCAGTCCGGCAGGATGATCTCCGGCTGTTCATATTTCATGGTGATGTAGAGTTTTTCGAGGGTGTTGCGCTTCATGTGCGGGCATTCATTGCACGCGCAGGTGTTGTTGGGCGGCGCAGGGATGAACGTCTTATTCGGAGAGGCCTTCTGCATCTGGTGGATGATGCCTGCCTCAGTGGCTACGATGAACTCGGTGGCCTCGCTGCGCTTGGTATAGTTCAGTAGCCCGGTAGTAGAGCCGATGAAGTCAGCCTTCTCGAGCAGGTGTTCTTCACATTCAGGATGGGCGATGAATTTGGCGTCGGGGTGGCGCAACATCAGTTTGGTGATCTTCTCATTGGAAAAAATCTCATGCACCATGCAGGAGCCGTTCCACAGCACCATGTCCCGTCCGGTTTTTTTAACAAGGTACCGGCCCAGGTTTACATCAGGAGCGAAAATGATGGGCTGATCCTTCGGAATGCTTTCGATGATCTGTACCGCGTTGGTGGAGGTGCAGCAGATATCGGTCAGCGTCTTCAACTCCGCTGTGCAGTTGATGTAACTCACGACCACGTGGTCCGGATACTTCTCTTTAAACTTGCGGAATACAGGCGGCGGGCAGGAATCGGCCAGAGAGCAGCCGGCTTTCAGGTCGGGCAACAGCACCTTTTTATTGGGGGAGAGCATCTTGGCGGTTTCCGCCATGAAGTGTACCCCGGCAAAGACGATGATGTCCGCATCCGTTGCAGCAGCTTGTTGAGAAAGCCCCAGGCTGTCGCCGATGTAGTCGGCAATATCCTGAATATCCGACTCCTGATAGTAGTGCGCCAGAATGATGGCGTTCTTCTCTTTTTTAAGTTTTTCGATTTCTTCAAACAGGTCGAGGGTGGGATCCACGTCGATATCCAGATAACCCATATCCTGGAGCTTTTTTTCGGCAATGGCAAGCGTGGTCATGGTTTATTTTTTTTTGGTAAAAGGGAATACCCCGATTTTCCTTCTTTGGCTTGCCAGAATAACGACAGGCCTTTGAAAATAGTTTACTTAGTTTGACTTTTAAACTAAGTTTTTTCGATTTTTTGACGGAATGAAAGGCAAAAGGTAACATGAAGCCTACTTGCCCACTAAGAAGATAGCCGGATGCTTATGCAGGCCTGGTATCTTTTCCTTCCTCCAGTCCCGAATAGCCAGCGTGCGCACATACTCCGTGGGTAAGGTAAGGTCGGCGGCAATACAGAAGAGCATATCAGGAGAGAGGATGTTGATCGCCGTTTCGATAAGGGCCATATTGCGGTAGGGGGTTTCGATGAAAATCTGTGTTTGCGAGTGTTTGAAAACCCTTTGTTCAATGAATTTTAGTTCTTTATCCAGCTCGGGGCGGCGAGGCGGCAGGTAGCCGTGGAAGCAGAAGTTCTGCCCGTTGAGGCCCGAGGCCATCAGGCCAAGCAAGATGGACGACGGGCCGACCAGGGGCACTACCTCAATGCCTCTCTGATGGGCCGTTTGCACTACAAAAGCGCCGGGGTCTGCTACCCCAGGACAGCCGGCCTCGGAGAGCAGGCCGATGTCTTTACCTTTTTCGGCGTCTTCCAGGAAACGGGCGCGTTCTTCAGGGGGTGTGTGCTTGGTGATCTCGTAGAACGTGAGCTCGCTGAAGGGTTTCACCGGATTCGTCTCCTTAATGAAGCGCCGGGCGGTCTTGGCGCGTTCGGCGATGAAAATATCTAGCCGGTGGAGGATGTCGACGACATATTGGGGTATCGTGTGGGTTGCATCGTCCCCCAGTGGAGCGGGAATGAGGAATAACTTGCCTTTCGTAGCCATTGAGCAAATGTAGCGTATATTATTTACTTTTGTAAAAATGTCGTTATGGAAGGGGAAGGCGCAAAGAAGTATTACAGCATTGCAGACTATCTGGAGCTGGAAGCCCACTCAGAACAAAAACACGAGTTCCGGGATGGGATAATAGTTGCCATGTCCGGCGGCACTATTCCACACAATATGATATGTGGTAATGTTTTCTATGCTCTTCGGGATAAGAAAAAAAAAGGCTGTACGGTTTTCAACAGTGACCAGAGAGTTTATTTTGATGAAATTAATCATTATGTCTATCCGGATACCAGCGTTGTTTGTGGCGGTATTGAAGTTTCCGGGGAAGATGAAAATGCAATAATCAATCCAGTTCTGATCATTGAAGTGTTATCGGACAGTACCGCAGCTTACGACCGGGGAGAAAAATTCCGGAAATACCGTTCTCTTCCTTCCTTTAAAGAATACATTTTAATTGACCAGGAACAACCGATCGTAGATACGCTATTTCGGGAAGATGGAAAGTACTGGCGCATGCAAACCATAGTTGAATTGGGCAAAAAAGTGCCAATATACTCGTTGGATATTGAAATCTTAATGGAAGATATCTATTCAGAAGTTTCTGGTTTTAAAGAACCTCAATTCAAGCTAGATTTGCAATAATATATGGACGATTCCTATACTATAAAACTCCCTCAGTTTGAGGGCCCGTTCGACCTGTTGCTCTTCTTCATCGAGCGGGACGAGCTGGACATTTACGATATACCTATCGCCAAGATCACCGATGATTTTCTCGAATACATCCGGCACATGGAGCGGATGAATATCGACCTGGCCAGTGAGTTTATCCTGGTGGCGGCTACGCTTTGCCGGATCAAGGCCAAGCTGCTTCTACCCCGGAAACCGGTAGATGAAGAGGGCAATGAGATTGACCCCAGGGAGGAACTGGTGCACCGCCTGCTGGAGTACAAACGCTACAAGAGTGTGCTGGAGGAAATGCGTCAGATGGAGGAAGACAGGAGCCTCCAGTCTTATCGCGGCAATGTTTCACGTGAACTGCAGCGCATTGCCAACAAAGCCCTGGTTGATGTCGAACTGGAATCGGTCACCCTTTTCAAGCTGCTCCGCGCCTTTGAGCGGATCATGGACCGCTTTGAAACCTCTCATCCCAAGGCAGTCCACCAGATCGTGCAGTTCAGCTACACCATCGAAGAGCAACAAACCTATATTTTTTCCCGGGTGCGCAATGGCCAACGAGCCAATTTTAAGGATATTTTCACCGACTGTAAAAGCCGAATCCACGCCATCGTCACTTTTCTGGCCCTGCTCGAACTGCTCAACCTTCAGATGATCAGCATTACCGTCGGCCTGGGGTTTAACAACTTCTGGCTGGAGGAACATACTGAACCAGATGTATTTGAGGAGGAATGAACGGAAAGGCCCCTTCGGTTGAAGGGCTTGTCAGGGGCCCGGGGAGGCAAAAAAAAAGGCTATGCCCTTGAGCATAGCCAGCAAAGAAACATTTATAGGGCTACAGTATAGGATACAAACAATTTTCGGAGTTTATATCTTTCTTTATTCTGAGCAAACCGGATACCAAATATCCGGTTTGGGTTAATTTTAAAAATGTGCCAGCGTCATGTTGGGCAACACGACCCTGGCCACGAAAGCGACTTTAGATTGCAGGAAAGATTAGCATCATAAGAGAAGATGACAGCAAGAAATCAACATTTATATTTTCGATCTCTTAGAGCGTGTTGGAATTTTGTTTTTGATGCCGAAAATGGCCAGATTTGGGTTCTCACGAGGCGATTTTTGAGCTTCGTAGTGGTGCTACGGGGCGAAAAAATTGCAAAGTGAGGTTCCATAGATGGTCATTTGTAGGCCAAAGGATAAAATCCCAACACGCTCTTATTCTTCCTTAGTACGACACAAAAGTCACCATTCAAGCTTAAGTGAACATTAAAAGCGGGTTAACTTCTTATTAAATCTTCAAAAGTTCTGTTTCTCTTATTCCAGCCCCAGGAGTAATCTGACGGTGGGCAGTACCTTTTTAGCCCGGTTTTGATCGAAGGGAGGAGCCACGGCTGAGTCCTCTTTGGCTGTCTTTTGCGGTTCTGTTCTGGCCATCCTCAACATCTTTTCCCGTTCCGGAGGTGTAAAGTTGGAAAAAGCCCGGCGAAGCAAAGGCAGAATTTCATCGAAGTGGGCTTCCGGCATTTCTGCTATCCATTCATCGAGGATAGCCCATAGCTCCGGGATGTGAATGAGGAGCAGGCCGCTGCCATAGAGAAAACCTTCCAGCCAAAGCGCGCCAGTCTGGGCCTCATCGGTTGCCGAAAGCGAATAACGCATCAGCCTGCCCGTTTCGGCCGGCGGGTGGACCGACCGGTCGAACAACATGCGGGCGCACAGGCCGCGGATGAGGGGATGGGCCGCACTGGCCCGGGTTGCTTTTTCCAACGCATGTATCCACTGTTCCTGGCCGATCTCCTCGCGGAGCAAGCTAATAGCGCGATTGTTTTGAACGATCAGGCTGAGCCATTGACGGGCGGGCTCCTCTTCTATATGGAGCACCGCATCGGGCAGGCCGATGCAGATACGGGGCGCCATGTGCCGGATCAGCGCCCTGACTGATTCCACATCTGTTTGCCGGGTGTCGCCGTAACGGGCGATATCTGCCAATACCGGAAGGGCTTCCATTAGAAAAAATACATCTCTGGTGAGAGAGGCGGCATCTTCGATGCGGGCGACGAGTGGGTTGAACGCAGTGGTGATGCCAGCCAGCAGGGCAGCGCGGGCCAGCCCGATCAAAACGGACAGTTGATCCGTCTCGGCTGATTTTTTCTGTATATAATAGGTGGCGGCGTTGTAGACGGTATTGCCCCACATGCCCGCTTCGATGACTTTGATAGTATATTCAGGCTGCCATGCCAGGCGCCAATGTTCGTGGAAGCTGCCGAGCCGGTTTTCCGGCGCCTCCAGGATCGTACCCCAGGGGATTTCCAGTATGTTGAGCTGGTGCAACAGGTGGCTGGTGCTGAGGTGGTTGGGTTTGCGCAGGTCCAACTCCTTGGTCTCAGGGAAGGCCGACTTGAAAATGGCCGTCAGGCGCAGCGAACGGATGCGGCTTTCCAGGTCTTTTTGTAGGGGTATTTGTGGAATATCGGCCGGCACTTCTCCCACTTCATCACCGATGATGAGCTGATCTTCGATCAGTTTTAAAGGCTCTTCGTTGCCCTCACAATAGATGGCCAGGACGGCCTCTTTCATTTCCTCCATCCCCGCGATCGGTTGTTTTCTGAGGGCCGCCAGGGCATGGGCCAGGCGGGTTGCTTCCGTAGCATGTGCGGTGGAAGCGTTGAAGCCTTCTTTTCGCAGCAGGATGGCTACCCGTGCCATCCACCACTGCACCGCTTCTTCGCGGCGGCTGAAAAGCAGCTGGTACCAGGCCGGTGAGATCACGCCTGCCCGATAACCGCTTTGAAAGGCCAGGCGCTGGTAACTCCAGGGTATCCAGGTGGCAGCTATCTTCTTTTTTCGGAGCCCTTTGAGTAGCGCGTTGTCCTTTTTCGGTGTGAAACGGGCGAGATGATGCAGTGCCGAAGCGTGCCAGGCGCCACAGACGACGGCCACCCGCTTGTAGCCTTTGGACAGGGCCTCGCGCAGCGTTTTTCGCATGTACGCTTCCCGGGTGCGGTTGTGGCGGCTTTCCTGCCGGCCCAGCTCATCGCGCAGGGCCGTATTGAGATCGATGATGGAAGCAAAAATATCGCTTTCGTGGTCGGGCTGCTCAAAGGTAACCTCCCACCAGCGCTCGCTGTCCGAAAAGCCGGCCAGCTCGGCAATATACCCCATGGGGTCTCTGACGATGGGCCCTTCATTTTCGGAAGAGGGCAGGGGCATTTCCAGTTGTCCTTTCTTGTCTTCTTCCATTTGAAACTGCATGCTCATCGGCAAGTCCATGAAATGAACCGGAATGCCCTGCGCCAGCCCATATTGAATGGCCTGCCATTCCGGCGAGAAGGCCGCGAAAGGCAAGTAAGAGGCCTTGCTCAGGTCTTTTTCATCGTACAGCAATACCGCTACCGGCGGGATGATCCCGGGGTGCAAAGCGTATTCCAGCACCTGCTCGGCATCGGCGGGCGCCTCGATGAGCAGGCAGTCGGGAGGTTCCGATTCCAGGGCGCGCAAAAGGCTGCGCGTGGAGCCGGGCCCGTGATGCCGTATGCCGTAGATTTTATACATATTCAATGATTGGCCTGTCCAACAAAATCAGGACGGGGCGCTCCATCCTGTTTTCAACTTCCCGCCGTTGCGCTTAATCCATCAACTCTTTGGAAGCATCATATAAATCCTGCCAGCCTTCGCGCTCCTTGATCACTGTTTCCAGATACTCCAGCCAGGCGGTTTTGTCCTGCACCGGGTCTTTAATGATGGCGCCGGCCAGTGCGCCGGCAATATCGGCGGCGCTGGTTTCGCCATTGCCAAAGTGGATGGCCAACGCCTGCCCGCTATTGATGACGGAGATGGCCTCGGCCGTGCTCAGCGTGCTGCTCGGCGATTTGAGCTTGCGCCTGCCATCCTCGGTTTTGCCGTTTCTCAACTCCCGGAAGATGGTCACCAGCCGGCGGATTTCCTCAATGGGCGCCGCTTTGGGGGGGAGCTCCAGGGATATGCCAATTTGCGCGACGCGGTTTTTGACGATGGTAACTTCCTCTTCCAGGGAGGCAGGCAATGGCATTACTACCGTATTGAAGCGGCGCCGCAGGGCGCTCGACAGCTCATTGATTCCCTTGTCGCGGTCGTTGGCGGTGGCAATGATGCTGAAACCCTGGCGGGCCTGTACGTCGCTGTTCAGTTCCGGGATTGGCAGTATTTTTTCGGAAAGTACCGTGATAAGCGCATCCTGCACATCGGAAGGAATTCGGGTGAGCTCTTCCACCCGGGCTATTTTACCTTCCTGCATGGCCCGCATCACCGGGCTGGGAACAAGCGCCTTTTCTGACGGCCCCTCGGCGATCAGGCGGGCGTAGTTCCAGCCATAGCGCAGAGCTTCCTCGCTCAGGCCGGCCGTGCCCTGTACCAGCAAGCGGGAAGTACCGGAAATGGCGGCCGCCAGGTGCTCCGATACCCAGGTCTTGGCCGTACCGGGGATGCCGGTGAGCAGAAGCGCCCGGTCGGTAGCGAGGGTGGCCACCGCCACCTCGATGAGGCGCCGGCTTCCGTAGTATTTGGGTTCGATTTCAGTACCATCTTCTAGCGTGCCTCCCAGCAGATAGGTAACTACGGCCCAGGGGGAGAGCTGCCAGTTGGGGGGCTTTGGGTGCTGGTCTGCGGCTTGCATGGCCTTCAGCTCTTTGGCGTAAGCTTCTTCTGCCGACGGGCGGAGGATGGTTTGATCTGACATGTTCTCCATTTTATATTCTTAGTTTTTCCAGTGCTTCCTTCATCTCCTTTCTGAAAGCCAGCACTTTAAGGAATCGCTCCACCTCTTTTTCCCAGTGATACCAGACTGGGGAGCGGGTGTCCCAACCGGAACGGAAAGATTCCAGCAAGCCCGGATCGATGCGGTAAGCGGCTACTTCCAGGATGCGTTTGTAATGCCAAAGATTCCAGTAGTAAGCGCGGGCGCCGGAAAGCCATTGCTGAAAACCTTTGAGAACAAGCTGGGCCAGGGCTTTATCCCAGTAATGGGCGCCCTGGCTGAGCATCTGGTTGAGAAAACCTTTTTCCTCGATAAATCCCGGGTTTTGCTTCAGGTGCTGCTGGGCCATCTCGTTAAAAACCGGATCGGGGAGGTGTTCCATCAGCAATTTGCCTGTACTGCCCGACCAGGCCTCCTCATCGTTGGTGCGCCACCAATAGCGAAGAATGGCCTCCATCCACCGGTGGTCCTGATGGAGGATAGCGGCATTGGCCAGCGCATCGAGTAGTAATTTCCCCTGTCTACTGCCGGCAAACAGGCGCAGGGTGTCAACCGTCGGTACCTTGAAATGTGCTTCCCATCGTTGGGGAGGTATTCTGCTGATGATCTCGAAAGCCCAGCCGGCAGGCTTTCCTCCCGGATAGTTTTTTTTGGCGATACCGATGCCATCCCTTTTCAACCCATCATCCAATTTTTCCGGAAGAACCAAGGACAGCTCTTTTTCTTTGTGCAAGATTGTCTTTGCTCGGGAAAATAATCGTTCCAGCAGTGCTGAACCAGGTAGCCGCGCCAGTAACAAAGCGGCGGCCGTACGCACTTCCTTCCGGCTATCGAGCAGGCAGAACTCGAGGAAAGCCTCATCGTACAAGCCTGCCTGGTGTTCCATTTCTTTGAGGAAGGTTTGTTTTTCGGTGTAGGGAGTTTCGTTCCAGCAGCTTTCCAGGAGGCTGGCGGCATCTTCCGGTTGGGTTCGCCTTATATACCGCAACATGCCGAGTTTTTCCGGGTGGGAGGCATCGGGCCAGGCCTCGATATCCGGCAGGCAGGCTAAAGGCGCCCAGTCGGGGTTCTGGCGAAGCAGCCATTGTTCTGCCGGGCCGAGGTTTTCCTGTAGTATCTTCCAAAGAGGAACCGACTTCAGGCTTAAATAAAACAGCGTAGGCAGATGCTCAGCCGGAATGAGGTTGTCGTTTTGTTTCAGGAGTTGCAGGAACTCCGGTAAGGCTTGCCGGAAGCTGCCTTCCAGGATAAGCCTCAGGTGCCGGGCGGAACTGGAGGAAACAGCTGTTCGGCGCCCTTCTGCCTCTTCAGTGGCAGGCGGCTTTTCCCCCTGGTAGGAATATACTGGAAAACCGGCGCGCTTCAATTGACGGTAGATCGCCGCTCCCTGGAGCACTACCCGGGAGGGGTCGGCCTCTGTATCGATCCCGATTTGAGACAAAGCTTCTTCCACCTCCGCTGGAAGGTTCCCCCTCTCGGTGCCGATGAGCGCTATTTTTGTGAGTTCTTCCCAGATCATTATTTTTCAGTGTTCGGTGTGTTTACTCTGTGGATGAAACCCGCACTAACAAAAGAAATAATAATCTTTCCCAACTGCAAGCCCCCAATCTATTAACTGCCGCTTAATATCCGGTTGTGCATCAGGGGCGGCAACCAAGATGATCACCTGTGGTTGATCTATTTGTTCAATGACTGCCGGGCTTTGCATTCGGATACCGTAAATATCTTTCCCCCACTTGGACGGCGTATTGCACACCCAGTGGAAGTGAATGCCCTCCGCTTGCATACGCTGGGCAGCTTCCTTCCCTTTGCGGCCGGCGCCCCAGATGACGAGTGGCCGGCTGGGCCGGTGGCTGATCTCCAGGAAGTAACTCAACTTCAGGCTTAAAAAAGTTGAGTCGGCATACGCCTTGTCGTTGCGCGTAGTCCGGCCGGGATGATCGCGCCAGAGATGGAGCACCTCTTTCGAAGCGGCGATCCGAATCCTGTGTTTGTATAACCGGAAGGCCAGGTCGTAGTCTTCCGGATACACGTCCCGGCTAAAAGCGCCGCAGATGAGCAGCGCCTCCCGGTAGGCCATCCAGCAGGGAGACGGCAGGACGCACTCTTTGTATATTTCCTCGTAATGCCGTCCGCTGTCCATCAGGCGGTTCATCCAAGCCTCGTAGCGGCGGTAGCCTTCGCCCAGTTCTTCGTCAGAGAAGTAGCGTACCTTACCGGTGGCCACCCAGCTTGGGCCGTGTTCCTGAAGCAACCGCTTTAGAGTCTTTAGTTTATCAACCACCATGAGGTCGTCGGAGTCCATTCGGGTAATGTAGCTGCCGCGGCTGTATTTGAGGGCGAGGCGAAGCGCTGGAATGATGCCTTTGCCGCCGGTATTTCGAAGCGGCCGGATGCGGGCGTCCCGCAAAGCATACCGCTGAAGGATTTTCCAGCTGTCATCCGTAGAATAGTCATCGACGGCTATCAGTTCCCAACTGGTTTCCGATTGGGCCAGTATAGAATCAAGACACATTTCCAAATGGGGGCTGCTGTTGTAAACCGGCAAAAGGATGCTGATCATAGAGCAAAGTTACGGCCTTTCTTACAAAAGCGTGTTTTTTGAATGGATTTCTCTTTTGATTATCAGGACAAAAGCCTAAATTTGCACCGATTTTGAGAATCCGTTCATTTTTACTAGAAAAATACTCGCAAAATATGGCAAACACAGGTCAAGTTAAGCAGGTTATCGGCCCTGTGGTAGACGTTAGCTTCTCTAAGGAAGGCTCCAAGCTCCCCGAAATTCTGAGTGCACTCGAGATAACGCGTCCCAACGGTGATATTCTGGTGCTGGAAGTCCAGCAACACTTAGGCGAAGATAGCGTCCGGGCGATCGCTATGGATTCCACAGATGGACTGACCCGTGGCACGGAAGTGGTCGACACCGGCATAAATATTGCCATGCCGACCGGCGAAGTGATCAAGGGCCGCCTGTTCAACGTAGTAGGTGAAGCCATCGATGGCATCGGCCCGGTATCTAAAGTGCAGTCTGCTCCCATTCACCGCAGGCCGCCTACCTATGAAGAGCTTTCAGTGGAGAAAGAAGTGCTTTACACGGGGATCAAAGTGATCGACCTGATCGAGCCGTATTTGAAAGGAGGAAAAATCGGCCTGTTCGGAGGCGCCGGCGTTGGTAAGACGGTGCTCATCCAGGAGCTGATCAACAATATCGCTAAAGGTTATGAAGGTGTTTCGGTATTTGCCGGCGTAGGAGAGCGTACTCGGGAAGGAAATGACCTGATGCGGGAAATGCTGGAAGCTGGCATCATCCGCTACGGCGAAGCCTTTATGAAATCTATGGAAGAAGGTGGCTGGGACCTCAGCAAGGTAGATATGAAGGAACTGAAAGAGTCGAAAGCGACCTTCGTATTCGGACAGATGAACGAACCTCCCGGAGCCCGCGCCCGCGTGGCCTTGTCCGGGTTGACCATCGCCGAATATTATCGCGATGGCGACCTGAACGACCCGATGGGGGGCCGCGATATTCTCTTCTTCATCGATAATATTTTCCGCTTTACACAAGCCGGCTCTGAGGTATCCGCCCTGTTGGGCCGTATGCCTTCTGCGGTGGGTTATCAGCCGACGCTGGCCACCGAGATGGGCCTCATGCAGGAGCGCATTACTTCCACCAAGCGCGGTTCTATTACCTCGGTTCAGGCGGTTTATGTACCGGCGGATGACTTGACGGACCCCGCTCCGGCAACGACCTTCGCTCACCTGGACGCCACTACGGTACTGAGCCGTAAAATTGCTGCCCAGGGCATCTATCCGGCGGTGGATCCACTGGACTCCACTTCCCGGATTCTCGATCCTGCTGTCATCGGTGATGAGCACTACGACTGTGCCCAGCGCGTGAAGAATATTCTGCAGCGGTACAATGAATTGCAGGACATTATCGCTATCCTGGGTATGGAAGAATTGTCAGACGAAGATAAACTGGTGGTGCGCCGCGCCCGCCGGGTTCAGCGCTTCCTGTCTCAGCCGTTCCACGTAGCCGAAGCCTTTACCGGTATCCCGGGAACCATGGTGTCGCTCGAGGAAACCATCCGCGGCTTCAATATGATTATCGACGGGGAGGTAGACCAGTACCCGGAAGCTGCTTTTAACCTCAAGGGCACGATCGACGAAGCGATCGAAGCAGGAGAGAAAATGCTCAAGGAAGCAGAAGCCATTTAATTTTTTGGAGGATAATCCATGAAGGGCAACCGAGGTTGCCCTTCCCTGAATAAAAAACAGGTGCGTACAGGCGCCGTTTAAATCCGAAGTTTGTTATGAACATCACCGTTCTTACACCGGAAAAAGAAATCTTTCACGGCAATATCAATTCAGTGAAAGTGCCGGGGAGCCAGGGCGCTTTTCAGGTTCTGAAAAACCACGCCCCGATTGTTTCTTCGCTCGAAGAAGGTAAAGTCACTATCGTCACTGCCGGCGGTGGATTTCGCTTCTTCGACGAGGAAAGCGGCGCTATAAAGGAAAGTAAGGAGGCGGGAAAAACGCTGATCTTTACGATTCAAAGTGGTTTTATTGAAGTACTGAACAACGAGATATCACTATTGGTGGTCGGAGCGAAGAACCGACTGGACAGTTAAACGGCCAACGATCAATCAGAAAAGTCATTTTGCTGAGTATATGAGGGAGTAAGCAGGCGCTTACTCCCTTTCCTTTTTTTAGCTGTTATTTCCGAGTACGTACATCTGGTCGAGCGTTGGCGCCGGGCTTCCACCTCTGTTTTCCAGCGTGACGGCGAATGCCTGTGCATCGGAGACGAAAGACACCTCTTGTAGGGGCTGCCCACCTGCTGCTAATTCAAAAACGCCCATGCTGACCGGCCCGGCGCCGGTGATGGCCCAAAGCTGATATTGCTTGTCACTGGCGGGAGTAGGCAACTGCCCCACACCGATCAGCGAGCGCTGGGTTTCCGGGTTATAGAACACGGTGGCTATCGCATCCGGCGAAAGGCCGGTGCTTTCCATGGCAATCGCCCGGGTAGCGGGCTGCCTTACGAAATCCAGGATGTTTTCCAACTGTTGGGCAACGAGCTGTACACTGTCACAGGATTGCCGAACAGCCTCCATTTGTTGGTTCAGGCCAGCTATAACGCCTTCCTGTTGGCGGGTTTTCTGGTAGAAGGCCAGCAGGCCGGCTACTGCTACGACGAGGAGCAGGCCGGCGGCGTAACTCAGCAGGCGCCGGCGCCGGGTAGGCGCCTGGCCAGGTAGCTGTTGTTCCGCGTGCAAACGTTGAAGTATGGCGGACAGAACCCCGGGGGGAGGCATTTTACCATGTAGCAGGGCATATTCTTCGAGCGCCATTTCAATGGCGTCGAGCTCCTGACGGATTTCCGGGTGCTGTTCGGCTTTTTGCGCCACTTCCGCTTCTTCCTGTGGAGATAGTTTTCCCAGAACATACTGTTCCAGAATGCCGGATGATATGTATGCTTTAATATCCAAGGTATCTTCTTACGGTTTCAATCAATGAAAATAATAAAAATGAAGCCAACCCTTCATCCTTTAGAATGGCGCGCAGGTCCTGGATGGCCTTCCTGGATCTCGACTTGATCGTACCCAATGGAATGCCGAGCAATTCGCTCGCTTCGCTCTGCGTATAGTCCTGGAAAAATAACAAGTCGATGATCTTTCGGCTTTGTTCATCCATTTTGCTGACCACCTTCCTCAGCCCAGGATCCGTTTCTTTCGGACTTTGGGTAAGGGTCTCATCATTATATACGGAATCTGAAATGGAATCGGTTTTATTGCCTTTCTTAAACTGGCTGGATCGCAGGGTGTCGATAGCCATATTCCTGCAGATTCGGACCATCCAGGTGAACAATCGCCCTTTTTTAGGGTCATACTGTTCTACCTTTTCCCATATCTTGAGAAAGGCATCCTGCATCACTTCTTCGGCAATGGCCTCCGTTCTGACTAGTTGAAGAATGATATTATACAGCGCCGGCGAATAGTATTCGTAGAGCAAGGTAATGGCCCGTTGGTCCCTTTCCTGTAGCAACCGAAGGATGTCTTTGTCCAGGGGAAGCTTTTTACGGGTATCCGTCATATTGGGTTCAATCAGTTGAATGAGCTTACTTTATTAAATCCACAGGGCGTAAACAAAACATACCTCCTCTTCGTTTAGGAAGCCAGTGGATTTACCTGAAAGCTAATGTAACTTTTTTTTTAAAAAAGCAGGGATCGGCTAATCCACAAACTGCCTCAACTTCGTATTTCTTTTAAAGCAAGAACAGAACTGTTCCTCAAGTCATCTTTCTTTAGCCTCTGAAAGGCACCTGTAAGCAAACCGAAGACATACCAAATCATTTATTGCTATCCTGTGCAATTTGGCGGAGGGTAGCCTGAAACCCCTGTGTAAACAGGTTCCTGATTCAATAAAAATAGAAATTTATGAGACCATTTAAACAAAAATTGTTTTTCGGCTTCTCTGACAAATCCTACTTCCTGGAAGGGATGGATGATATCAGAGCGGTTTTTTATTTGATGGCTTTTCTGCTGCTGCCAGCCTTCCTGCCAGCGCAGATGGTGTTCAATGCTCATTTAACCGGCCGAAGTGAAGCTTTCCCGGTGGCCACTCCGGCTTCCGGAGAGGTTACCGCTGTGCTTGACGGTAACCAGTTGCAGGTGTCCGGCTCTTTTGTGGGACTGGAAGGCGCCTATGATGCGACCGTGGCCGGCGGCGCTCATATCCATACCGGATATGCCGGTGAGAACGGGGGCATTGAATTGGGCCTGACGCCCGATCTGTCCGTCGATTTACGCAGTGGTACTTTTGAGAGCCTGACAAATACCTTTGTCCTGACGGATGATCAGCTACAGGCTCTGATGAATCGGCAATTTTATGTCAACATTCATACTACCGCTTTTGGCAGTGGAGAACTGCGTGGCCAATTACTTCCTCAGGCTGATGAGTATTATCATATCAACCTATTGGGCAGCAATGAGGTACCGGCCGTGTTTTCCCGTGGCTATGGAGCCTTAGCTCTGGAGCTCAGCGGCAACAGCCTCACTGTTTCGGGCGCCTTTTCAGGCCTGGAGGGTGATTTTGACGCGAGTGCTGCCGGCGGCGCTCATTTACACACAGCCCTTCCGGGGCTGAATGGCCTCATTGCCATTGGGCTGAACGCTACCCCTTCGGCGGACTTGCGTTCCGGAATTTTTGAGCCAGTCAATAATACCTTTACGCTTACCAATGATCAGGTAACCGCACTGCGAGACCGGTTGTTATACGCCAACATTCACACCACTGCTTTTGGCAGCGGTGAACTGCGCGGGCAGGTAGCGAGTGCCGCCGCCAATGTAGTGCTTCGGGCGCATCTTTCTGGCGCCAATGAAGTGCCGGCAGTAACTTCTGCTGGCAACGGAGTGGTACAGGCAGAGGTCATTGGTGATTCTATTGTACTTTCTGGTGCCTTTAGTGGGCTGGAAAGTAATGTAAATACGAGTATTGGGGGAGGCGCACACCTGCACACTGCGCTGGCGGGTAGCAACGGCGGCGTAGCTATCCCTTTAAGCCTGGCGCTGGACGCCAGCCAGCGAGCCGGTTTTTTTATTTCCGCCAACAACGATTTTGCTTTGAGTAACGAGCTGGTGGAAGCCGTTTTTCAACGCGGGCTATACGTCAATATTCATACTATGGATAACGGCGGCGGTGAACTGCGCGGGCAATTGCTGCCCGAAGCCCAATTGGTGCTGACCGGCGTTTTGTCCGGCGCCTTTGAAGCCCCGGCTCTGGCGTATTCCGCTACCGGCGCGGTCAAAGCAGAGCTGATGGGCAACCGTTTGTACGTCAGCGGCTCGGTGAGCGGACTGGGCAGTGCCATCGACATAGCTATCGCTGGTGGCGCCCACCTGCACCTGGGGCTCGCCGGGACCAACGGGCCAGTGGCGTTTCAGCTCCTGCCTGATATTAACCCGGAAATGACGGGTGCGGCCTTTTCAGCCAGCCAGAACACCTTTGAGTTTTCGGACGATCAGGTGCAAGCGCTTGCCGATCGAGCCTATTACGTCAATATTCACACTTTGGAAAATGCTTCCGGAGAAGTGCGCGGACAACTACTGAGAGAAGCCAACTATTATATGTATAGTTCTCTGTCGGGAACGAGTGAAGTACCGGCTGTGAATTCCGGCGCTACCGGCGCTGTAGCGCTCGAAGTAACCGGCGATCAGGTAATAGCAACCGGCGGCTTCTCCGGCCTGGAGAGCCCCTTTGACCCCAACGTAGCCGGTGGCGCGCATTTGCACAACGCCCTTGCCGGCAGCAATGGTGGCATCAGCCAGGCGCTTAACGCAACCCTTGATGCGGGCAACACAAGTGGGCGTTTCCTGGCTTCGGATAATACATTTACCATAGAAGAGGGACTGGAGGCTACACTCCGCGGCCGCGGGCTGTACGTCAATCTACATACGGAAGGCAATCAGGGAGGAGAACTCAGGGGGCAGGTGCTGCCGATGGCCACCGCCTATTTCACCACCACTCTGGCAGGGCTTAATGAAGTGCAACCGGCAGCTACTATGGCTACGGGCGGCCTCAAGCTGGAACTTCGGGGTGATGAGCTTACTGTTTCCGGCGCTTTCCAGGGCCTTACGGGCGACTTTGACGCCAGCATCGCCGGCGGCGCCCACCTGCACCTGGGCTTTGCCGGAACGAATGGCGGGGTCAACCTGCTTTTGGCAGCCGATGTGGCCAACGACTTGAGGAGCGGTACATTTCCGGCCCTGAATAATACCTTTACCCTAACGGAAGAACAGATCAACAGCCTTTTTGCCGGTGAGTATTACGCCAATATTCACACTACTACCTTTGCCGGCGGGGAGCTGCGTGGCCAGGTTCTGCCGGAAGCCAATTTCTTCCCCAGCGCCACGGCCGCCATCACCCTTCCGCCCGATGGCGCAGGCCTTACCCTGGAGGGAGGTTCCAATACTGTTTTTGCGGCCCAATGGTCGCCGGCTTCCGATGACAACCAACTTGCCTATATCTGGCAACTGGCAACCGACGCTGATTTCAATACCATCGTTTTCCAGCAAAACACAGGCGCTGCTCTGGCCTTTGTTTCTGACTTCGGTACGGTAGACGGCCTGCTGGCCAGCCTGGGCGTAGATGTCGGCAGCACGGTTACCGTTTATCACCGTGTTTTGGCTTCTGATGGCAGCGTGGCTACTGCCGGTGTCGGCGCTTCGGTCAACCTCACCCGGGGCATCGTATTGGAAGATAACTTCCAGGCCACCCTGAGTGGACACAATGAGGTGCTGCCGATAGCCACCAGAGCCACGGGGAACATCTCGGCATCTCTGATGGGCAACGAGCTTGTAGTGAGTGGTTCTTTTGAAAACCTCAGCAGCCCCCTGGCAACCGATATTGCCGGTGGCGCCCACCTGCATGTGGGGTTTGCCGGCCAGAACGGGCCGGTTGTTTTCCCGCTGGCCGCTGAATTGAGTGGTGATATGCGCAACGGCACATTCGATGTTGCCGATAATACTTTCACCCTTAATGATGAGCAGGTAGCTCTGCTGCGCCGCCGCCGGATGTACGTAAATATCCATTCGGGTAACTTCCGCAGCGGTGAGCTGCGCGGGCAACTGCTGCCGGTATCGGATGATGTATATACGATGAGTTTGCTGGGTAGCAATGAAGCTCCGGCAGTAGTATCTACCGGACAGGGCGCCCTCAATTTGGAAGTTTTGGGCGATCAACTCGTCGTTACCGGCGCCTTTTCCGGACTGTCCGGCGAATTTGACGCCAACATCGCTGGCGGCGCCCACCTGCATGCTGGGCTGGCTGGCCAGAATGGCGGCATACAGATTCCCCTGGTGGCGGATGTGGACGCCGATCTGAAATCGGGTGTCTTTACCGCTGAAAACAATACGTTCGACTTAACCGATGAACTGAAAGCAGCTTTAGAAGGCCGGGGGCTATACGCCAATATTCACACGACTATCTATCCTTCCGGCGAGCTGCGGGGCCAAACCGTGGGCCAACCGCAGATGGTCTTCCGCGCCGGCCTGTCGGGCGCTAATGAAGTGCCGGCTATCACCAGCTTCGCTACCGGCGCCGTTATCGCCGAATTGTATGATGATAGCATTCTGGTAGTATCGGGCTCTTTTTCAGGCTTGGAAAGTGAACTGGCAACGGATATCGCCGGCGGCGCTCACATTCACCTGAGCTTTCCGGGCCAGAATAGCGGTGTTTTGTTCCCTCTGGTGGTTAATACCGCTGCTGACGGGCAAAGCGGCGTTTTCCTGCCCGAAGACAATACCTTTGCGCTGGTCGATACGGCGTTAACCTTGTCATTTTTGGGCCGCGGGATGTACGTGAATATTCATTCATTGGATCACCCTTCAGGAGAGATTCGTGGGCAGTTGCTGCTGGAAAGCCAGACGGTATTGAACGGGGCCCTGTCGGGTATCTTTGAGGCGCCGGAGGTGGCCACTTCTGCTACCGGCAATATTCAGGCAGAACTTTCCGGTAACCGGCTAACGCTCACCGGTACTTTCACCGGCCTAAGCAGCCCGATTGCCACGAATATTAACGGCGGCGCTCATATCCATTCCGGTTTTGCCGGCTCTACGGGTGGCATTGCCTTCCCATTAGACCTGGTTATCGACAATGGCATGCTGGGCGCAGGCATTTTTTCCGCCTTTAATACCTTCGAACTAACCCCCGAACAGGCGCAGCAGGCCAGAGCAAGGGCATTCTATGTGAATATTCACAGTGAAGACAACCCCAGTGGGGAACTGCGCGCCCAACTGGTTAACGAAGCGGCCGCTTATTTTGTAGCGCCTTTATCCGGCGCCAGTGAAGTGCCTGCCCGGCGTACAGACGCCAGCGGTATGGTGATCCTGGAGGTGAACGGTAGCGGTGTGACAGGTACCGGCTCAGCTATGAACCTGAGCAGCCCGGTAGCTACCAACATCGCCGGCGGCGCTCATATCCACCTCGGCTACGCCGGCCAGAACGGCCCGGTCATCCAAGTATTGGGGCTTAACCCGGATAACGGTATTTTCACCGCTGGTAATAACCGGTTCGCCATTACTGAAGGCTGGGGAGATACGCTGCGGATGCGCCGCCATTATGTCAACGTACACACGGAAAACAACCCCATGGGGGAAGTGCGCGGCCAATTGCTGCCTTTAGCAACGACTTACTTTACCGCTAGCCTGAGTGGCCAGAATGAAGTACAGCCGGTAGCTTCCGCCGGGCTCGGTGGGCTGAAGCTGGAACTCACCGGCAATCAACTGGCCCTCACCGGCGCCTTTTCAAACCTCACCGGTGATTTTGACGCCATGGTGGCAGGTGGGTCGCACCTGCACATCGGCGCTCCCGGTGAAAACGGCGGGCTGGATATTACCCTCACTCCAACCCTGGCTCCGGGCCTGAAGAGTGGTATCTATACCGCTGAAGATAATACGTATGAATTAACCGAAGATCAGGTAGCTACCCTGCGGGCAGGGAACAACTATTTTAACCTGCACACGACAGAGTACGCCAGTGGGGAGCTTCGCAGCCAGGTGCTGCCGGAAATCAACTTCTTCCCCTCGGATGAAGCTGCCATTACTTCACCGGCCGACGGGGCTGCTCTCACCATTCAGGGAGACCCGAATACGCCCTTTGCCCCGCAGTGGGATATGGCCTCTGACCGCGATCAGCTGGCCTATATCTGGCAGCTCTCGGCAACAGATGATTTCAGCGCCATTTTGGTCAACCAGAATGTGGGCGACAGTCAGGTGTTTGAAACCACCTTCGGGGTAGTCGATCTGCTGCTGCAAACGGCGGGCGTTGGATTGAATGAAAGCATTACCCTCTATCATCGCGCCCTGGCTTCCGATGGCAGTGTGGCTACGCCTGGCGCCAGCGCCAGCGTCACGCTCACCCGTGGTGTCGTTACCGGTACAGCGATTGTAGATAAGGAGAACCTGGAAATGAAGGCCTTCCCCACCGTCACCCGCGAGCGAGTCAACGTGCGCCTCCGGAGCAACCAGCCTTACGACGGGCAGTTGTTGCTGCGCAACGCCAATGGACAGACGCTGGACATTCGTCCGGTGCAACTGACGACAGGTACCACTGATGAGCAGATTGACGTACGGCAATTGCCGGCGGGTAGTTATTACCTGCAACTGGTTATTGAAGGCCAGCTGATCGGAACACAGCCGGTTATTGTGGAATAATGCCTCAGGGTGCAATTTTCTGATGCGCGCTGAGTTCAAAGATTATTTTTGAAACCTCCATTCAAGCCCTGGCGGAATTGTTTCCGCCGGGGCTTTTTTGTAGATGGTTCAGGATGGGATGGGTTTACCCTGTGAAATAGCCATGCAGTTGGAAGCGTTCACGAACACAGTGAAACTTTTTTACCTTACTTCATTTTTCGCTACTCTGTTTTCAAATCCATATCTTTCCTTTTTGAAGTTGTCAAAGTTTTTCTGCTGAAGCTGGGATAGTAGATTTTTTATTCCCTTTGAGGCTTTTTTGAGGTCGGCGGGAAAATTTTAAACAACTAACTCCTTTTAAACAACTACAAAAATCCATGCAGTCATTGTCCTCTAAGGCAAACAGTTCTGATGATAAGTTAAACCCAGCCTTTTCAACAAAGGACGGCCGTGTCCGTATCTACCAGGAGGATGTGATAGCCTTCTTAAAGTCGTTACCCGATGAGAGTGTCGATCTGATCACAACGGATCCAGCCTACTCAGGGATGAACCAAATGCTTCAGTTAGGCCGGGGCAAGATAATCGGTGTTTACAAAGAAAAAGGCCAAAACGGTTCGAAATGGTTTGATGAGTTTCACGATACCCCTGAGAATTACCATGTTTTCCTCCGTGAGTGTAAGCGCGTCCTGAAAAACGACAGGCATATCTATATCATGTTTGACTCCTTTTCTCTTCTTTCGTTAGCACCTATTGTCCGGGAGGTCTTTGATGTTAAGAATCTACTCTGTTGGGATAAAGTGAATATTGGCATGGGACATTACTTCCGGCGGAGGCATGAATTTATTTTGTTTGCGAGCAAGGGTAAGCGAAAAATAAATTCAAGGAGTATACCTGATATTTGGCAGATTAAGAGAGTGACACGGGCTCCCTACCCTACACAAAAACCGACCGAAGTGTTCCAGGTGATGCTGAGAGCAAGCGCTGAGCCTGGGTATGTGGTCTGCGACCCTTTTGTCGGAAGCGGTTCTTCGGCTATTGCCACGCTGCAGGAGGGGTGCAAGTTTATCGGATGTGATATTTCTGATAAGTCGATAGAAGTATGTAGTAGTAGAATTAGTGAGTTTGTTGAAATGGGAAAAGATCCGTTACAAACAGAATCACTGATTGTCGACGATCATATAATTAATAAAGTATTGCTAAATGGCAAATCTATCAAAGACTAGGGTTATATTTCCTTCCCTTCGCTAACTTCAATACGATCAAAGTAATTTCCCTTGTAACTATTCAGCAATTGGCGCTTAGCTGTTGGCCATTGGCTCTCGATGCCCATAAAAATGGGATATAAGCTTAAGCTACCGGTTTTTTGCTTTACATACTGACCTTAAGGGCAGGCATTTGCTAACCGCTAAAAGCTAACTGCTGAATAGTTGCTTTCTCTTTACTTATAAAACCCAAAACCAGAAGAGGCCCTATGCCAGCAGTCAGCATAGGGCCTCTCCGTTTATATTGCGTTTACCTGGTTTCCAATATTCGGAAACCTCTACTCCGCCAGCATCTCCACATTCATCATCTCCTCGATCGCCTCCGCCTCGATGGGGATATCCGCCATCAGGTCGACCGGGCCGTGGTCAGTGACGAGGATGTCATTTTCCAGGCGGACGCCCATGCCCTCTTCGCGGATGTAAATGCCGGGTTCACAGGTGAACACCATGCCCGCCTGGATAGGGTCATAGCGGTTGGACAGGTCGTGCACGTCGAGGCCCAGATGGTGGGAGGTGCCGTGCATGAAGAATTTTTTGTAGGCGGGGTATTTCTCGTCCTGGTTTTTGATGTCCGTTTTGTCGAGTAGTTTGAGTTTCAGCAGTTCGCTTTCCACCATTTTGCCCACCTCCTTGTGGTACTCCTCTATGGTTGTACCGGGGACGAGCATCTGACGGGCGCCTTTCAGGATGTGTAGCACCGCATCGTAGACGCTGCGCTGCCGGGCGGAAAACTGGCCATTGACCGGAATGGTGCGGCTGAGGTCGGAGGCGTAGTTGGCGTATTCCGCCCCGAAGTCGAGCAGCAGCAGGTCGCCCTCCTTACATTTCTGGTTGTTTTGTATGTAGTGTAAGACGCAGTTATTATTGCCACTGGCCACGATTGGGTCGTAGGCATGTCCGTTGGCGCCGTTGCGGATGAATTCGTGGATGATGGTTGCTTCGATCTCGTATTCCATGACTCCCGGGCGGGTATTTTCCAGCACGCGGCGGAAGGCCTTGCCGGTGATGTCTATCGACCGCTGAATGAGTTCCACCTCAATAGGAGATTTCACCATGGCCAGTTTCTTGAGGATGGGCTGGGAGCGGTGATATTTGTGGAGCGGGTAGCGCTCCATCAGTTGCTGGGCAAAGCGCACATCCCGGGTCAGCACCGCCGACTGAAAGCGGTCGTGCTCATTGAGGTTGAGATAGATGCGTTTGGACAGCAGGATGAGTTCGTGCAGGATGGCGTCCATTTCATCCAGCCAGTAGACTTTTTCGATGCCGGATATTTTGCTGGCCTCTTCTTTACTGTACTTCTGTCCCTCCCAAATGGCGGTATGTTCGTCTGCCCGCTTGATAAATGCCAGTTCCTGAAAACCTTCCTTGATGCAGTCCGGAAATAAGACGAGCACCGTTTCTTCCTGTCCGAGCCCGGAAAGATAAAACAAGCCGGAGCTTTGTCGGAAAGGGAAGAAGGTATCCCCACTGCGCGGCATCAGGTCGTTGGATTGAAAAATGGCAATGGAGTCAGATTGCATTTTGCGCATGAAGCGCTTGCGGTTGAATTGAAACAATTTGGGGTCGATCGCGTCGTACCTCATGGGAAAATGATTTTAAGATTAATGGCTCAATGAATACGTTGTGTTTCGGCATCTGGCGGGGTATGGGGCGCTGTTCGATTGACATCGCTTAACGGGCGCTTCCCGTCTTTATTTGCTTGCAATAATTTGTACGCGCCAAGCAGGAGCGCCGCGGGTTTACCCGGCGGGCCGCTTCATGGCAAGGCCGTATCATAACGGAAAGTATCAGCAAGTTCTTGGGATGTTGAGATATGGGCGAAAAAGGGTAGGCGCCAAACTCGTAAACTTCCCAAAGTTGCAAAAAAACAAATAAGCAGAAAAGCGTTTGGCCTAATTTGGAATGATTTTAACTTTCTGGAGAGCGTTGTTCGGGGTCTGTTGTTCGTTTGGCTTCCGTTGGCAAACAACAACGAACAACCTCAAAGCTTAGCATCCACTTCCAGGAGGTCTTCCTCCTGAAAATCCTTGAACCATTTGCCCAACTGCTGGCGGGCGTTGGTGCGCACGCCTTCGTTGATGTAGCAGGCGATGGTGACCAGGCCGAAGGAAAGCACGCCGATATCGTCCGTATAGCCGATGATGGGGGTAAGGTCGGGCAGGGCGTCAAAGGGGGAGATGAGATAACCCAGCGTACCGAGGACGACGCTTTTGGCCCAGGTAGGCGTCTCTTTGCGGCGGTAGGCGTAGAAGAGGAGCAGCGCCGAATAGACCGTCTTTACACCCGCCTGATGGCCGAATTGAGCTATCTTTTTCCAGAATTTATTTTCGGAAAACTGCTTGATATATGGTTTGAATGGATTTTTCATGTTTAAAAGAATTACCAGAGCACTAATATAACAGTTTAAATAAGAACTTTTCTTTCGAAAATCTACTAACGGCGCCATTCTGCCGTCAGAAGTTCTTCAACCGGGCCGGCCACTTCCAGGCCGGCGTGGAGGCCTTTGTCCGAATATAACAATTGCTCCCCCTCAAAAAGTTTCACCTCCAGGGTAGCCTGCAGGCTTTCATTGACTTTGCCCGCCATATTTCCTGAAATAGGAGACACCAGTTGCCCCGTGCCGCCTTTCTTGTGGGCGATGATCTCCAGGCGGTGTTTCTTGTCCCGAAAGGCCAGGAAAACTTCCTGCTTTCCCAGGGTGGCGCGCATCCGGGCGCCGGTGTAGGTAGCGAAGCGGTAAAGCCGCCCCTCCAGCAGAAACCCGACAATATACCCGATGAAGTGGCTGCCGATCCAGGGGATATTGGCCACCGAGGCCATCAGGGAGGCGGTTTGGCCCGTTCCGAAATGATTGCTCTGCATCCAGATCCACGAAGAGGGAAACGAGTGCCCCCAGTCTTTTTCAATGTACCCTTTCCCGCCGGTGAAGTCCACCTCCTGCCCGTATACCCGAAGGGCCCCTTCCAAACCGTGGTTGAGGCTCACCACTCCGTGGTAACATTCCATAAAAGGGACAAAGGAATACCAGCCCATAATGCCGGGCGCCCCCAGCATTTTAGGCCAGGGCGTTATGTCTTTGAACTGAAGCTTGCCCTGTAGCTCCGGCATCGTAAGTTCTATGTGGCTGTCAGAGAAGTGGTTGCCGCCAATATCGATTTCGAAGTGAGTGGAAGCCGGGATAAAGGCTTCAGCGGGAAAATCGTGATAAGCTGCTGTGCATTTCTTGCCATCGAGCCGCTGTATAAACGCGTGATGCCGGCCGTCCAGCCCCAGAGAAATACCGGGAATGAGGGCAAAGGCATATTGCTCGGTTGGGTCCACGAACTTGAAATACCAACCTTCGAAATAATTGTGCCGACGGCCCCAGCCGTGGTAGCGGTTGGGGTCCCAGAGGGCGCGCCAGCGGTGGAGGAGGTGGTGCATCAAGAGGTGTATTCGTGTTTAAGGTTATATTGTTTAATTGTGTCTCGGTATTTAAACGTACAAAAGTAACCTTCTGTATGGGTTTCGTCCACCAAAAGGGTTAAGGAGTGCATCTTATCTATTAATAAGCTCGTCTTCAAAACTACCTGTTTTTTATATGCCCTGCTTCCATACGGGGCTAAGAGTATGTTCTAAACCGCGTCATTATTTTCCGGCCCGAAGGTGTCACCTGCACCGCCGGAAAATAAAAACCAATAAACCTACAAGTTATGTTTCAAAAAAAAGATCGCCGGCCAGACAATCGGATCAATGCAGGTAGTATGGCCGACATTGCTTTCCTGCTACTCATTTTTTTTCTGGTAACCACCACCATTCTGGTGGATACGGGAATACAGGTCCGATTGCCGATCTGGGTGGAAAACGTACCGCCTCAGCATATTCCGGAGCGGAATATACTGAAGATCAAGGTTAATGCTCAGAATGAGCTCTTTGTAGAAAACAGCCAGGCGGCGCCGGGCCAGCTTCGTTCCCGGGTCAAGGACTTCATCATGAATCCCGGTGCGCTGCCTACGCGGCCCGGCTCGCCCCGAAAAGCAGTCGTCTCGTTGCAGCACGACCGGGGGACGGGCTATCAGGCTTATCTGGAAGTGTACAACGAACTGATGGCCGCCTACCATGAGCTGTGGGAGGATGCGGCGCTGCAACGCTACCAGATTTCTTACTCAAAACTGCCGGCCGCTCGTCAGGAAGAAATCCGGGCGGATATTCCCCTGGTGATCTCAGAATCGGAGCCGGTGGATATGCTGGCTAAGGAATAGGCTTCGGCTAGTGGCGTTTATTGTTTTTTGCACTATTATCCGCTCCATAGATAATAAAAAAGCCGCTTACCCAGTCTCCCGGGAAGCGGCCTTCAGCTAGATATATGCTAGATATTGCAGAAAATACAAGCTCTAAGCGCTGACGCGAATCTGATTGGTAGCCAGCTCCTGTTCATTCAGTTTACCGAAGACATATCCTCGTTCCGTGAAGTACTCCAGCACTTTCGGTAGGACATTCCGCAGTTTATCCTCCGCCTTGAGGCTGTCGTGAAAGACGACGATGGAGCCTTCTTCGGCATTGTTGACCACATTGGCCAGGCATTGCTCTTCGCTCAGCTTGGGGTCGAAGTCACCGCTGAGCACATCCCACATGACGATGCGGTAGTGCCGCTGCAGAAACTGCGCCTGCTTGGGCTTCAGCCTGCCATAGGGGGGGCGGAAGAGCACCGAATGGGCCAGATTGGCGCAATGGCGCACATTGTGGAAATAGGAGATGTTCTCCGTTTGCCAGCCATTGAGGTGGTTGAAGGTGTGGTTGCCCACCGCGTGGCCCTTTTCTACTACCTGGTTAAAGACTTCCGGGTGTTTGCGAATGTTATCGCCAACGCAGAAGAAGGTGGCTTTGGCCTGAAAGGCTTCGAGTTGCTCCAGGACCCAGGGCGTAACGGCAGGGATGGGGCCGTCGTCGAAGGTCAGGTAGAGCACCTTTTCCCGGGTGGGGATTCTCCAGGTGTAGTTCGGGAACAAGTCTTGAATAAAATGAGGCGTTTTCACTAGGTACATAGCTCTTTTGGATTAATGTTCATGGATAATGGATATACGAATAGCGTGCACTAACACGCGAATACTTGTTTGTTGATAACCGGGTAGTTTTACAGTAGGGCAATAACTGGCTGGCGAGCTAAATATAATTGCTTACATTTGCTGTCCAACTGAAGGGGGTTTAGCTTGTTAGGAAAGGCAATAAATTGCCATCCTCCTGGGCGGGTTGGCCTGTTTCTATCATCAACGCTAAAGAGAGGTGTTTTGCTGCCAAAAAGGGCAAAAAAAAAATATTTTTTTTACGGCGGGGTAAAATCTACTTTCAAACG
Source organism: Lewinellaceae bacterium (assembly GCA_020636095.1). Classification (GTDB taxonomy): domain Bacteria; phylum Bacteroidota; class Bacteroidia; order Chitinophagales; family Saprospiraceae; genus JACJXW01. Next base: position 152,387 of record JACJYN010000003.1, on the reverse strand, counting down.
AACCCCAAACGGGTGAAAAAAGGGCTTTGGGGCCTGTCTTTTACCCAACCCAGGGGCTTAAACTATAGCGCTTTCGCGTTTGTTAGCAACTTGACAAAAGAGAGCCAAAATCAGCATAATATAGATGGAAAAATTGAGACTGCGCTTTGCACCCAGCCCGACGGGTGCGCTTCACATTGGGGGCGTCCGTACGGCCCTGTACAATTATCTGCTGGCCAAGAAACACGGAGGCGCTTTTATCCTTCGCATCGAAGATACCGACCAGGCGCGTTTTGTGCCGGGCGCTGAAGCATATATCAAGGAAGCCCTGGAGTGGTTTGGCCTGGTTCCGGATGAAGGGCCGGGGTACGGAGGCGATCACGGCCCCTACCGGCAATCGGAGCGCAAGGAGCAGTACCGGAAGTACACCACCCAACTCATAGAAAGCGGGCGCGCCTATTACGCCTTTGACACGCCTGAGGAACTGGCTGCCCAGCGCGAAAAGGAGCCCAATTTCAAATATGACGGCAGGGTGCGGATGCAGATGAAAAACAGCCTTACCCTATCGGGTGAAGAGGTGGAACGGGCGCTATCGGAAGGTGTAAGCTATGTTATCCGGCTGAAGGCGCCGGAGAATGAAACCGTAAATTTTCAGGACATCGTCCGGGGGCAGGTTGCTTTCGACAGCAACGAACTGGACGATAAAGTGCTGCTCAAAGCGGATGGAATGCCGACCTATCACATGGCCAATGTAGTAGATGACTATTTGATGGAGATCACGCACGTCATCAGAGGAGAAGAGTGGTTGTCGAGCACGGCCCACCACGTTTTGCTGTACCGTTCTTTGGGCTGGGAATCGCAGATGCCGGCATTTGCCCACCTGCCGCTCATCCTGCGGCCCGATGGCAAAGGCAAGCTGAGTAAGCGGGATGGCGCCCGGTTTGGCTTTCCCGTATTCCCATTGGCCTGGAAAGGAAAAACGGAGGAGGACTCCTTCACCGGTTTTCGCGAGTACGGTTTCCTTCCGGATGCCGCGATCAACTTCCTGGCTTTGCTGGGCTGGAATCCCGGAACCGAACAGGAACTTTTTTCCCTGGACGAGCTGGTGGAAGCCTTTTCCGTAGAACGGATCAACAAGTCGGGGACCCGCTTTGACATCGATAAGGCCAAATGGTTCAACCAGCAGTATATCATCAAAGCAGATGCCGGCGATTTGCTGGAAAAAGTCAGGCCCATTATTGCCGCGCATGGTTATGAGCCGGGCGACGATTTCCTGCTCGGCTTTATCGGGTTGATGCAGGAACGCGCCATCACACTTGACGATTTCTGGGAAAATGGCTATTTTTTCTTCGAAAAACCGCGCGAGTACGACACCAAGGTGATCCAAAAGCGCTGGGATCCTGAACGCAAGGGCTTGTTCGACGAATTGGCCGATCAACTGGATACGCTGGAGAACTACACCGCTGATCAGATCAAGGCGCAAACGGAAGCTTTCATCAACGACAAAGGGTTGAAGTTCGGAGAGGTACTGCCGATGCTTCGCCTGGGGGCGGCCGGCACCATGAAGGGGCCCGCTATCTTCGAAATGATGGAACTGCTCGGCAAGGAGGAAACCTCCCGGCGCCTGCGCCAGGCCTTTGCCTTTTTCGATCAAATAAAATTGGAAAGTAATTAACGGATCATGCCCAGGAAGAAACCCAAAAAAGGACAACCCGAAGTTCACGATGAACTGAAAGGGTTTGATATCAAGATCAACGAATTTGGAGAGATCATCACCAATTTCGACGTGGATAAGGTCAATGAGTTTCTCAATGAAAATGTGGATGATAAGAAGTTGCGGGACAGAGATGGCCAGGAAGAGCCCTTTCGCGAAGAAGAAGAGGAAGAAGAGTAGCGTTTTTGGCCATTAAACACGGGTAATCATTCAGATCAGGGTGCAGAAGCCATACAGCGTTTCGTGCACCTCGTTCGTTTTTAAGAGAATGTTTGAAACTCCTACGGGGCTTTCCCGTAAGAAACAGACAGGTTCCTGCTGGCCAAGCGGCTGATAAACAGCCGTTTTAGGTATTTAGAGCAGAAAAATGTAAGCGGGATTGGCCAGATTTTAATAATTTGCATGCTCAAATATTGGGCCCTGCAGGCCATCGCCGGGAGCCGACAGCTTTGAATTCCACTTTTGAGGAAATTATACAACAACCAAAACCGATTTTTATGAATCCCATGAACATCCCTCTAGCGGCATTCCGCCATCGTGTCTGCGCCTGCCCATTCAATTCAGTTTTTTTTATCGTATTGCCTGCCGGACATTCGCCATTACATTAATGTCGGCTATTCAGCATCCCAAATAATAGAACTATGAAAAGACGACTACTCTACTCTACGCAGTTTTGGAGTTTTGCCTGGCTATTGGCTCTGGTAATAGCAGCCCAGCCCCTACAGGCTAAAGAAAATATCCCTTTGTCGAACGATATGGATGGCCGGGGCAGCTTCCGGCCGTTGGCCGCTCCTGTGTTTGTTAACCCGCCGGGCGATACCATCGTGATTGGCAGTTGCAACGTGCCGGCCCCGGAAGACCTGCTGGTGACGGACGACATGGACCCCGATGTGATGGTTCCCTCTATAGATAGCACCGATACAGGGGGAATTGGAGGTACGGTGGCTACCTGTGCATTGGACACGGTCTATCGCATCTGGCGGCACACCGATTCGGAGATGATCACCATTACGCACATCCAACGGATCGTTGTCCAGCCCATGCCGGAACCCGATGTTTCCTTTGTCGGAACGCTGGATACGATTGTAGACTGTAAGTTCGCTATCGGGGCCTACAACAGCTGGCGGACTTCGGTGCAGCTCAAGGTCGGCAGCAATATCAATGAGTGCGCAAGTGTTAATTTCGCTTTTCCACCCTTTCCTTATTTTCCCGAACCGTGTGATACGCTGCGCGTCAACATTGCCGTATTTAATGACTGCAGTGATTTAAATGCGGATACCGCCTACTACGAAGCGCGGTTCATCACCATTGACACCACCCCGCCGCTGCTCAATGATGTGCCTCTGATGTCGGAAGTCGTGGGATGCGATACCTTAGACCAGTATCTGTTGAACCACCCGCCTTCCATGGTCAGTGTGATCGACTGCCAATCGGGGCTGACGGCTTCCTATCAGCAGGATACCCTGAATGTTAGTTGTTCGGACGGGCGGGAGTTCGACCTCCATCGCAAATGGATGGTATGGGACTCCTGCGGCAATTATTCTGAAGCAGTCCATATTGTAATGGTCAGGGACCAACGGGCGCCCTCCTTTACGACACCTCCAGATATCACCATTTCCTGTGAGCAGGATTACGAGGACCTCAGCCTCACCGGGATGGTCAACGATACCCTGGATAATTGCGGCGGGCCGATCCTGCTGGGCTATATTGACCAGTTGATACCCGATATGGACAACTGCCCGCAAAGCTTCCGGGTGGAGCGCAACTGGCGCGCCCGTGATGTTTGCAACAATACAAGCCAGAAGAAACAGATCATTACCGTTCAAGATGTTACCCCGCCCACCTTTGTGGCGCCGGCGGACACGACCGTAGACTGTGGCAAGGAGGGCGACCTGATGGTAACGGGTGTACCCACCATGCTCCAGGATAATTGCACGGATGTGGATAGCCTATCGGCGGAAATCTTTTCAGAAACCATTCTCTCCGGTATGTGCGAGGGCGATTTTGTTATCGAACGGGCCTGGCGGGTAGAGGATATATGCGGAAATATCACAGAACTCGTTCAGCGCATTACGGTCATCGACACAATCGCCCCTGAGGTTACAACCGCCGCTACCGGCCGGGTGATCACTTGTATGGAGGGGATGGACCTGCAAACAGAATTTACAGAATGGATCAATTCGCAGGGCGGGGCCCAGGCTTCCGATATCTGCACTGTTACCGATAGCCTGAAATGGACGGCATATAAGGCGGGTACCGCTATACCGGTGAGCATGCCTGATATCATCTGCCCGGCTTCGAGTGATACGATCATCATGCAAACGGTAGACTTTGTAGTGCAGGATGCCTGTGGCCATGCGGACACCACCACTGCTTCCTTTGTCGTTATTGACAATACAGCGCCGGTTATCAGTGGATGCCCACAGGATGTAGCGGTGACTACCGACCCGGCTGTTTGCCAGGCCAACTTTGTCCTGAAGCCTCCTCTGGTAGAAGAAGAATGTGCGGCAGCGCTTCGAATGGATAATATCAACCTCAGCACGTTCCTGTCTTCCAATGCCCTGCCCGGGCAGGCAGGCACCACCCCGGTTAACCCCGTAACGCTCAACTTCACAGTGGCCAGTTCTCAACCCATTAACGCTGCGGCTGACGCCTCCCTGGAGCTACAGATACTGAATGCCGATGCGGAGGGCCCTACCGAGTACCTCCGGATCATTGGTGAGGACGGGATAGTCATCGGCCGCACCGGCCGTTCGGCCAGCCAGTGTGCTGTATCCGACACCACGCTTTCCATTCCCATGGACAAGTTCAATGCCTGGGCATTGGACGGAGTCGTCACCATTCGCCTGGAGCCCAATATTCCGGCAACGCTTTCGGGGAGCTATGCCGTCAATGACATTTGCCCCGGCGGCAGTAATGTAACCGGCAACCTCTCTTTCCTTACCCGAGAATTTGCTCAACTGGAGTATCAATACCGTATCAACGATGGAACAGTGGTTACGGCTCCGGCTTTTGGCGACATAGATGTGGTGTTGCCCTTAGGAGAAAATACCATTACCTATTTAATCAGTGATTGCGCCGGCAATAGGGATAGTTGCACCTATAAGGTAATGGTGGAAGACCAGGAACCGCCGATTCTGGCCTGCCCGGATGATGTGACGGTCGATCTCGGGCCTGGATCGTGTTCCACGATGATCACACTTCCTTTCCCGGAGGGCGTAACCGACAACTGCGGCGTAGCCGGCCTTTTTGAGCGGACAGCGCCGGTGGATACTGCCACCGCCTGGCTGACTTTCACCTACGACCCCAATCTCAATGACTATTTGGCCGATACGGTAGCCTTCCTTTTTCAGGATGTGGCCGCCAACGCGGTAAGTGGCGTGACCCTGACACTGGATCTCAGAGGGGATTTCAGCAGTTCGGGCGCCTTTCTCAACATATTCGGCGATAGTGGCAACCTGGTCGGCACGACCAGTGTCGGCGCCGCTACCTGCGATATGCCGGGGCAGGTCACTTTCAGTATTCCCGCCGATACGTTCAATGTCTGGGCGGCCGACGGCATGGTGCAGTTTATGGTACAGCCCAATCCGGTAATGGTGCCGCCAGGTGTGCCAGGAGATGGCATCAATCCCTGCGATCCGGCCGTTGTCGATGCGGATGGCGAAGTAGATAGTGTCAGTTATATTTTTGCAACGCTCACCTACGGAGAGATTTCACCCTTCTACTTTGCAGAAGGCGCTACAGATATTCCCTTCACGCAGGTGGCGCCGCCCGTCATTAATCCCACACATGAGTTCAATGTTGGAGAAACGGTGGTTTCTTATATCATTGCGGACGACCAGGGCAACCAGGACACCTGTTCGTACAGTGTTTTTGTAGTGGATAATGAACCGCCGGTAGCACTTTGCCAGGCGACTATCGTAGAGATCAACCCTTCAGGATTGGAAGTAGATACGGTGAGTGTGCAGGACTTCAACGCCGGCAGCAGGGACAATTGTATGATCGATACGATGTACGTCAGCCCCAATACCTTTACCTGCGAACAGGCCGGCACCACGGTAATGGCAACGCTTACCGTAGTTGACCTGGGAGGCAATACTTCTACCTGCACCCAGCCCATCAGGATAGAGGCGGAAGGGCCGAGCCCAACCTATAGCCCGGGTATTTGCGGTGGAGACACTCTTTATCTTTTTGCCAATCCTCCGGTAGCTCAGGGAGGAGTCGTCTATACCTATCGCTGGTACCATCCGAATGGTTCGTTGGTCTCCACCCAGCAAAATCCGATCATTCCCGATGTTGATGGCGGCGATGCCGGCGCTTATGTACTGGAAATCACCGGCCTGACCGGGTGTAGTGCGGAGGAAGTGGTCAATGTATCCATTACCAATCAGCCTTTGACCCCCGCCATTAATACGGACCTGAACGTTTGCAATGATGAAGACATCGTTCTTACCTCTTCTATAACGCTGAACAATGCCACTTATCAGTGGTATCAGGGGTTGCCGGGAGACGGCCAACCGCCCATTGCCAGCACGAGTACCCCTCAGTATATCGTAAGCGGCCCCCACCCGCCTGGAAACCGGCAATACTACCTGGTTATCAAAGCCAATGGTTGTTTATCAGAGCCTTCGGCTGCGGTTTCTATTGCGGTAGTCAACCGGCCCTTAGCCGCCGCGAACGATGATGAAATAACGATCTGTGAAGGAGAAGCCATTGTTTTGGGTACCTTCGTCACCGGAGTTACCTATCAATGGACCGGCCCTGCCGGATTCTCTTCGCCCAGCCAGTTACCGACGGTGATCAACCAGGCTACCCTGGCCAATGCCGGGGTGTATCAATTGGTCGTTACGAAAAATGGCTGTAGTTCCGAGCCGGACTTTACCGTGGTGAATGTACTTCCCAAACCGGCTCGCCCGGCATTGACGGTTGACACCGGCCCGGTCTGTGCCGGCGAGGATGTCGTTCTGAAAGCGCTTCCCGCCGGAGCCAGTACCTATCACTGGATAGGGCCTAGCCTGCAGGAGTTCATCACCAACAACAATATTTTTGTCATTCCCGGGGCCACGGCTTTGGATGCAGGCGTATGGCGCGTCTATACCAAGCGGTTTGGGTGTAGCTCCGATGATTCCAATCCGGTGACGGTTATTGTTAATAGTGTGCCGGATGTTTTGGCGAGCGCAAACCCGTCTGCCGTTTGTGAGCGGTCGCGTTTGGAATTGTTTGCCACGCCCTCCATTCCTGGCGCCAACTATTTGTGGGCGGGCCCGAACAACTATATGTCCGTCGCCCAAAACCCGGTGATCAACAACGTGGCCATGCAGGGCCAGGGAACCTACCGGCTTTCCGTCACCACACCGGCAGGTTGTACAGATACTACCTCTTTGCTGGTAACCGTGCTGCCCAGCGTCCGGATCGATGCCCTGAGCAACAATGCCCCTGCCTGCCTGGATGGCCCCTCGGATATTCTGTTGAAAGCGAGTGTGTTCCCGCCAGACGACGGTTCTTACGCTTACGAATGGACCGGCCCGGGCCAGTTCTCCTCAGCGGATAGTTGTGCGGTCATTCCCAATGCTACCGCCGCTAATAATGGCAATTACGCACTGATTGTGACCAATGGGGCGGGCTGCCGTTCCATGGCGTCCTCGACGGTCGTGAACACGAGGAATGCGCCTCAAGCGCCGGTTGTGCCAACGCTTGACCCCTCCACTCAGCCTCCTTTCTGCTCGGGCGAGTCGATCACTTTGCGCACCAATGATTACAACGGTAGTAATATCAGTTACAATTGGCTCACGCCGGGAGGCAGTATGTCCATTGCTTCTGAAATACTGACACTGGATAATATTTCGCCGGACGACGCCGGCCCGTACCGCGTTTATGTCACGGTGAATGGCTGTGATTCGGACACCTCCGGCGCACTCGCGTTGTCGGTCAACCCTATTCCGGTAGCGGCAGCCGGCAGCAACGCACCCGTGTGCGAAGGCGAGCCCCTGCAATTGGTGGCCAGCCCGCCTGGCGCTTCTTATCAGTGGTTGGGGCCGATCACGTCTTCCCTGCAGAACCCCCTGATCAATTCAGCGGATCCGATATTGCATAGTGGCGTCTATTCTTTGGTCGTTACCCAAAACGGATGTTCCTCGGCGCCGGTAGCGATCAACGTGGAGGTCAATGAAGCGCCGGCGACTCCTCTGGCATCCAATAGTGGGCCAGTCTGTATTGATTATTCCGGCACGGCGCTGGCGCTTTCGGTATCGGCAGGCACCGCAACCCCGGGTGCGCTTTACACCTGGTACTATAATGGAAACAGCATAGGCAGTACGCAGAGCCTCAACTTTCAGATATCCGACTTCACGCCCTTTGGCAGTGGCACGCACTCCTTTACGGTGGAGGCCTCAACGAATAACTGTATTTCCGACCCGTCACCTCCTACGGTTGCCGAGCTGGATATTATCCCGATTGAGCTGGCCAATGCCGGCCAGGACTCCTCCTTCTGTATAGGGGATGTCGTAGAACTGAATGCCCAAACTCCTTCGATAAGCACGGGCGAATGGCGGCCGATACCGGGGAGCCCTCCGGGTATAGCGATACAGATGCCCGCAAATCCGGAAACACGGGTGGATGGCTTGAACGGAGGAAACAACTATGTTTTTGTCTGGGCACTCTCCAATGGAGCATGCCGGGACTACAGTACGGATACCGTTCGGATCGCTGTTGGCCAGCCGGAAGATGCAGTGATTGGGCAAGACCGCTTGCTCTGCGCCGGCGATGAGGTATTGCTCGAAGCTATTGCACCGGCCAACGGGCAAGGAGAGTGGATACAGTCGCAGATACAAAGTGAATTCAATGTATTCATTGACGATAGCCTCGATCCCAACACTACGGTCAGCGGGCCAGGTGTACGGCCGGGTAATACGTATGTTTTTACCTGGGTAGTCAATAGCGAATGCGGAAGCGATAGCGCTGATGTGTTTATCACGATTTCGGATAATAAGCCCGATGCGGGGGCAGATCAGATTGCCTGCAACGATTTTGGAGACGCCGTGCTCAACGCCGCGGAACCGGCAGAAGGAAGTGCCGGAAGGTGGTCTTCCCCGGACCCGGCGCTCCTGTTTACGAACCGGAGCAACCGGATGACTACCATTTCCAATCTCGCCATTGGCGATAATATGGTTATATGGACGTTGGACGATGGATTCTGCGGGCCTTCTTCCCGGGATACCACCATCATCAACTACCAGGAGAATCCTATTGCTGTAAAGGATCAGCTGTCGGTAGAGTTTGCCATTGAGACGATTTTGAATGTACTGGCCAATGATGAGGCGCCACCGAATTCCTTTATTTCTATCGTTGAAGGGCCAGGCCGGGGCGCCGCCCGTGTGGTTAGCGACAGCGAGATATCCTACCTGCCTGATGCGGACTTTGTTGGCCGGGATCAACTCACTTATGAAGTGTGTAGCGATGGCTGTGAATGCGCCCGGGCGGTGGTTGAGTTTTTTGTAGGCGAAGATGTTAAATGTGAAGCCCCGTCCATCATCACCCCCAATGGTGACAACATCAACGATACCTTTATTATACCCTGCTTGCTCAACGAGCCCGACTTTCCGAAGAGTCAGGTTCAGATTTACAACCGGTGGGGGGATGAAGTATACCGTTCGAGGATGCCCTACCGAAACGATTGGGACGGCACTTTCAACGGCGAAGAGCTACCGGCGGACACCTATTTTTACATCGTCAACTTTGGCGACGGCCATGCGCCATTGAACGGGTACCTGATGATACAGCGATAAACTAAAATTTGCCGTGGCCGAAAGGCCGCGGCATCATCCCAAAAAAAGAAGAATAAGCCATGAAGCAAATTTCTACCATCATATACTTCCTGTTTTTAACCACGCTCGCCTTCGGGCAGCAGGAAGACCAGTTTACTCAATTTATGCACTATAAGTTGGGCTACAACCCTGCCTATGCCGGCAGTACCGGAGGCACCCGCATTACGGCTATGGGGCGGCAGCAGTGGATTGGCCTGGATGGCGCGCCGCAGTCCCAGCTGATCACTTTCAATATGGCTGCATTGGAAAGTAAGAAGCTGGGCATCGGCGCCAGCTTATTGCGCCATACGATCGGTGTCACCGACCGATATACACTGGAAGGAGACTATGTTTATCGCTTTCCTCTGGGCAATGGGTATATGGGGATCGGTATGTCGGCCTCAGTGCGCATGATCCGTGTAAACTTTGACAAGCTCCGCGCCTCTCAGCCCAAGGATACCGATTCGGCTATTCCGGTGGGTTTTCAGAGCCGCTATGTACCCAACTTTGGCGCGGGCTTTTACTACAATACGGAGCGGTTCTACTTCGGCTTTTCAGCGCCACGGCTGCTACAGAACAGCATCGGCCTGTCGGATGAAGGAGGGGTGCTGGCCAAGGAAATATCGCATTTCTATGGAATGACGGGTTTTGTAATCTCCCTGAAGGGCGACGATATAAAGATGCAGCCCCACCTTTTGTTGAAATACGTTCAGGGAGCGCCTTTTGATGCGGATTTCAACATCAGCGTTACCTTTATGAATAAGATCACCACCGGCGTCTCCTACCGCATCGGCGGCGATAAGTCTAGCGCCATCGGTGAATCCATATCTGTGATGGCGGCGGCGCAGGTCAGCAAGAATATTCTGTTCGGCCTTTCCTACGATTATACCTTGTCGAGCCTCCGGGATTACAACAGCGGCAGTGTGGAGGCATTTGTTCACTACATCATCGGAGGAGAACCCGAGGGTGAAATTTTTGAAAACCCCCGGTTTTTTGGCGGGCGCAGCAATGTTGACTGAGAAGTGAGTGGGGCCGCTGAAGGCCTGTAGGGTGTGGTTTTTAATCCTAACAACGGAAGTAATTGTTATCTTATGGTAGTAACTTTACCCAAGAAACCCTCTATATGAAAAACTTACTGCCCTATGCGTTATTTGTTTTTGTTATTACTGATGTTGCCTTTTCTGCTTGACGCTCAGGTGGAACCCCGGCCCCGCTTGCGGAAAAAGACGGAACTCAATTCCGATGTTGAACTATACAACCTGACAGAGATCAACACATCGGCACTGGAATTTTCCCCCGTTTTCTATGGCAACGGCATTGTTTTTGTTTCCTCTCGCCGTAAAGAAGGGCCTGTAGACGAGCAGATCGGAGAAACCTTTTTTGAGCTTTTTTATGCCGAGTTAGATCCCAATGGGATTCCGCTGAAACCGGAATCCTTCTCATTAAGGATCAATTCTCAATTGCACGAAGGCCCCGTTTCTTTCAACCGGGATGGAGATATGATGTACTTCACCCGGAACAACCTTATTCAGGGGGTGCAAAAAGCCGATTCCAAGGGTAGAGTAGGTATGAAGATTTATCAGGCCACTCGCGGGCAGTTTGACTGGGAAAATGTACGGGAGCTTTCGTTCAACAGTGACGAGTATTCTTGTATGCACCCCTCTCTTTCTCCAGACGGCAATAAGCTTTACTTTGCTTCCAATCGGCCGGGAGGGCAAGGGAAGCTGGATATATGGGTGGCGTTCAACCAAAACGGGCAGTGGTCAGAGCCGGTGAATATGGGGCCCCAGATCAATACGGACGGCAATGAAGCCTTCCCGTTTATACACGAAAGCGGCACTCTTTTTTTCGCTTCCGATGAGCACAAGGGATACGGCGCTCTGGACCTGTTCATGATCGATGTAGGAAAACCGGAATGGGGGGAGGTAATCAACCTGGGGGAGCCCTTCAATTCAAAATCAGATGACCTGGGCATTATCCTGAATCCGGACGGAAACATCGGGTATTTTTCCTCCGACCGACAGGGGGGGAATGGCAAAGACGATATCTACATGTTCGAAGCGCCGAACGGTATTCAGGGTATTCAGTTCCCCAAATTATCTAACATCGTCGTAACTGTTTATGATGAAAACACCGGGCGCCCTTTACCGGGCGCTTCAATATGGATTTATGAAAAGACGACTAGTGGCTCGGTGAAGGGAGATGAGTTATACGACCTGGAATTGTTGCCTTCCCAAAGCGACGGAGATAAAATGGTCTTTCGCCGGACGCGCAAACAGGAAGAAGAACTGGGCGAGCCTAAGTTTATTTCCAATTCGAATGGCGAGGCCTACACTATGTTGAATGAAGCCGGCAATTACATCATCCTGTCGTCCAAACCTGGCTATACTACCCGGGAGGTTGAATACAGCCCCGGGGAAAATATCTACAAACGGCCGGTAAGGGTCGGGCTGACGCCCAGTGACTGCATGGCCCTGAGTGGGCTGGTAGCCAGCCGGCCTTACAACAAACGCATACCCAATGCCAACGTACGGATGATCAATAAATGCACCGGTGAAGAGGTGCGCACCCGGACAAACATCAATGGCACCTTTGAATACTGTATAGAGCTGGGCTGTGAATTCACAGTCATCAGCGAGTTGGCCGGTTACAAAAGTGATACGACCCAGGTTTCTACCGTAAACCTGCGCAGTAAGCGTTCCTTTGCGGTGGTACTGGAGATGACGCCGGAATCTACCTCTCTCCTTCGCAAACCCATCCGGGAAGGAGCTGTAATCGTGCTGCAAAACATCCACTATGATTTTGGTAAATCTTCGATCCGAAAGGGCGAAGCCAAAGACCTGGAGGACCTGGCCCGGCTCATGAAGGCTTACCCCAGCATGGAAATTGAGCTTGTTTCTCATACCGACTGCCGGGGGTCCGATGAATTTAACCTGAAACTTTCTCTGGACCGGGCAGAATCGGCTAAAGAATTTCTGCTTAGCCGGGGAATTGAAAAGAAACGGATCAAGGCCTTTGGCTACGGAGAGGCGTTCCCCGTCAACCAATGCGATTGTGAAGAGGGGGTGAATTGCACCGATGAAGAGTACGAAGCCAACCGGCGTACGGAGGTGAAAATCTCTCGTATGGATGAGCCACTGGGGGCCGAATACAGTTTTCCTTTTGATGAAAAAAATTGAAAAGAAAAAACTCAAAAACAAGCTCTGGCGCCCACATTTTCACTACAGTATTTGTTTAATGACCAGGAAACAAATGATTTTTTACCAAAAACTAGTTTTATGTCAGTAATGAAAGTGTTAGAAATCATGGCAGAATCAGAAAAAAGCTGGGAAGATGCAACTGCCAAAGCCGTGGCCAAAGCCTCCGAAACCGTGAAAGACATTCGTTCCGCGTACGTTCAGGAACAAAGCGTTACCGTAATGGACAACAAATTACACAAGTACCGAATCAACCTCAAGATAACCTTTGAAGTACGATAACCAAGGTTAGGGTATCGATTGGAAGCCGGGACGCATAATTGGGGTATCCATCTAGAGTTGGACAGAACGGGATGGAGTTGTGTACGATGTACGAATGCAATGGGAGACCTTGTGTGTACGTTGTACGAGGCTGTCCAACGTTAGAATGGGGCCGCATAATTGTTTTCCTGGCTTTCTGTATATGTACGCCAATATGATGAGACTGCATTTTGCCGACGCACTGAATTTTTTAGGTAAACTGACTTTCCGGCGCATTTGGAATGCGATAAAGGTGCTGGCTTCTTATTACCTGGCTCGCTGGCTGGGCCTTGCCATTCAATGGGGCCTTCCGTTGACGGTTTCCATAGAGCCTACCACTGCCTGCAATCTGCGTTGCCCGGAATGCCCGAGTGGCCTGCGGGCCTTCACGCGCCCTACCGGAAACCTGCGGGTAGATTTTTTCCGGCAGGCCATCGACGAGTTGTCTCAAAATCTGGTGTACCTGATTTTCTATTTCCAGGGAGAACCCTATATCAACCCTCGTTTTCTGGAGATGGTCAACTATGCCCATCGGCGGGGGCTCTATACGATTACTTCCACCAATGGGCACTTTCTGGATTTGGAAAATGCCCGAAAAACGGTGGAGTCGGGGCTTGACCGCCTCATCATTTCCGTTGACGGCACGACCCAGGAGGTATATGAGAGCTATCGGAAAGGAGGCAATCTGGAGCAGGTGCTTCAGGGCGCCCGCAATGTGGTGGCCATGAAAAAAAAGCTGCGCGCCTCAAAACCCCACCTCATTTTTCAGTTTCTGGTCGTGCGCCCCAATGAGCACCAGATATCCGAGGTGTACCGGCTGGCCAGAGAGATCGGCATCGACGAGGTGAAGCTCAAAACCGCTCAGGTCTATGACTATCAGAACGGGAACCCCCTCATTCCTGAGAATGAGCGATACGCCCGCTATCAACGGCAGCCTGACGGCGCCTACCGCGTAAAAAATCAATTGCTCAACCATTGCTGGAAATTATGGCACTCATGTGTGGTCACCTGGGATGGCAAGGTAGTTCCCTGCTGTTTTGATAAAGATGCCCGCCATCAATTGGGAGACCTTAAGGCGCAGGGGTTTGCCGAGTTGTGGCAAGGGCCGGCTTACCAGGCTTTCCGGCGGGAATTGCTGAAAGGGCGCGGCCGGATCGATATTTGCACCAACTGTACGGAGGGGTGTAAGGTTTGGGCTTGAATGGGGAAGGAAAGTTTGGGCAGGGAAAGAGAAGGATAGAGGGAGGCACGGCGCCCCTTCGCCTGTGCCACTCCCTCTTCGAGTCAGGTATAACTTGCTGGGAAGTTTGGAATTAGCCGTCAATCCGTCTACTTTTGCATGGATTTTTTCAAATGTAATCTTATCTTTGCGACTCTTTAGCGAAAATGAGTTTCGCCAAAGGATTCTCTGCCCCTGAACCAGGGTTGCAGAAATGAACGTATCGATATTGAATTTATTAAATACCAGATGTAGAGATGGCTTTGATAAGCAAAATTCGGAAAAACTCCTGGCTGCTCATCGTGTTGATTGGCCTTGGCCTTGGCGGGTTTATCATCATGGATATGACCTCCGGCCAGCAGAGCGTTTTTGGAAGCTCCCAGTTAACGGTGGGCGAGATTGACGGGCAAAAACTGGACTGGAACCAGTTCAACCGGGTAGAGCAGGTATTGTATGGCAATTCCGGTGGCGAAGTGTTCAGCCGCCGCAAGCAGCTGTGGGACTATTTCGTAGAGGAAGCCATCGTTCAGGATGAGGCGAAGGCCCTCGGCCTTGGCGTGAGTAAGTCAGAGCTGATGGACCTCCAGTTTGGCGCCAACCCCAGCCCGGTGATCCGCCAGCGGTTTACGGATCCCAATACGCGGCAGGTTAACTTCCAGCAGCTGAACCAGATTAAAACAGCCATCGAAAATGGCACTTTCTCGGACCCTCAAATGAGGGCTTTCTGGTCTCATCAGGAAAAGGAGATTATAAAAGAGCGCCTCCAGAGCAAGCTCAATGCTATGGTGACAAAAGCCATTTATACCCCTACCTGGATGGCTGAGATGGGCTACCAGGATCAGAACGTGTCGCTTGACATGGCTTATGTTAAAGTTCCTTTCGATGAGATCGATAATACGGAGATTACGCTTAGCGATGCAGACTATAAAAATTACCTCGAACAGAATAAAGCGCGCTATCGGCAGGAGGAAGAAACCCGCAAACTGGAGTATACGGTTTTTAATGTTCTTCCGACTGTAACGGACTCTGCAAAGCTGCGGGAAAAAATTGTCAGCCTCATTCCTGACTTTGAAGCTGCCGAAAACGATTCCGCATTCGTTGAACGCAATTACGGTTCGATCAACGGATTCTATTTATCTAAGGATGAGCTCAGCCCGGCGGTTGCCGATACGGCCTTAAGCATTCCGGTTGGGTCGGTTTATGGGCCTTATGTGGAACAAGGCAGCTATAAGGCTATGAAAGTCCTCGCCCGGGCTACCCTGGCCGATTCTGCGGATACCCGCCACATCCTGATCAGCGCGGATACGCCTCAGAAATTCACCGCCGCCGAGAAAACCATCGACAGCCTTGAGAACCTGCTGCTTACCGGCGTGGCTACTTTTGATTCTTTGGCGATTAAGTTCAGCCAGGACCCTGGCAGCGCCAGCAAAGGAGGAAAATACGAGAATGTAACGCCCAACCAATTTGTTCCTCAATACAATGAAGTGCTCTTCATTACGGGCCAGGTAGGGCAGTTGTACAAAGTGCGCTCTGATTTTGGCTGGCACCTTATAGAAGTACTTAGCCGCAGCGCCAGTAGTACGGAGCGTGTCAAAGTGGCTTTCATTGAGGAGCGCATCGTGCCTTCAGAAGATACTCAAAATGATGTGTATGAGCGTGCCCTGGCCTTTGTGGGGAAGAACCGTAGCCTGAAAGAAATGGCCCAATCGGTTGAGGCTGAAGGGCTGGAACTGGAAACTTCCACTGGGCTTAAGAAGAATGATTTTACGGTAGGCGCTCTCGGCGCCGGACAGGCATCCCGGGATATCGTGCGCTGGGCTTTCAATGCTAGCGAAGGAGATGTTTCTCCAGAAATTTACGGTTTCCAGGACCCCGTCGATTACTACACTAATAAGTACGTTGTGGCCGGGCTGAAGAGTGTACAAGCGGCCGGGCTTCCTTCGGTAGACAATATCAAAGATGAGATCGAGCAACTGGTGATCAACGAAAAGAAGGGAGAAATGATCGTTCAACGGATACAGGGCGACAACCTGGAAGCCATCGCCGGCAACTTCAGTACTCAGGTCGATACCGCCCGCAATGTCATTTTTAATGCTTCCTTCCTGCCCAACCTGGGCAGTGAACCCAAGGTGATTGGCAAAGCCTTCACTATGGAGGAAGGGCAGGTATCCAAGCCGGTAATCGGCAAAAGTGGTGTCTTCGTTATCAAAGTGATGCGGAAGCCGCAAGCTGGGCAAGCCACCAATATTCCACAGTTGCGCCGCAGTATTGCCGCTCCGGTCCGCAGCCAGGTGCCAGGCCAGCTGATACAGGCCATGAAGAAAAATGCGGCTATTGAAGATAACCGCTCTCGATTTTATTAATATTTTTATGTCGAAAAAGGGATTTTGTTAACCCAGTTAAATAGCGCTAGGAATGTCTGACATAAAGAATGCTGGAAGTAAAGGCTACTGCCTGATGTACTTTTTTATAGGCCTGTTATTATTCATCATTCTGGTGGTAGGTATCTATCAGTGGAATTTTAAATTCCTGGGAGGTTAATGCGTTTCCGGGAAGGCAGTTCCAGTGAGGAAATGCCTTCCCGGGCCCTCAATTGAGTGGGTGCATGTGCGGCAAATCAGGCTTCTGTGTAGATCGCCTCGATGTCGCCCTGATGTTTGTCCCGGATCACTCTCCTTTTCAGCTTCATCGTTGGTGTCAACTCTGCTTCTGTGCCGTCCGTTTTGACGGGCTCCCAGTTTTCACACAATAGCTTGAACTTCTTGATCTGTTCTACCTTGCTGAACAGAGGGTTGTATTTATCTATGATCCTTTGGTATTTTTGGATCACCTCCGGTTGTTGAATCGCATTTTCCAGCGACGACCACTCCAGGCCCTTGTGCTGGCACCAGTCGCGCAGGGCCTCTTCAGCCGGGAGGATCAGAGCAGAGACAAATTTGCGGCTTTCGCCAACGACCATCACCTGTTCGATCAGGAAATCTTCCTTGAGCTTGTTTTCTATCGGGGCCGGAGCAACGTATTTGCCGCCTGATGTCTTCAACAACTCCTTCTTCCGGTCTGTAATCTGCAAAAAATACCGCTCTCCGGCCCCTTTCAACAATTTGCCTACATCACCGGTGCAGAACCATTGTTCTCCATCGATTTCCTTCATCACTTCGGCGGTAGCTTCGGGCTTGTTGTAATAGCCCATCATGATATTCGGGCCTTTGGCCAGAATCTCTCCCTCTCCTTCCCCGTACTGGCCGGAAGAGGGATCGATCATTAGTTCTACCTTATCGATAGCCGGGCCGATGGTTCCCAGCATGGCGCCTCCCGGATCGAAGCGGCCGACGGCCAGGCCGGGCGAGGTCTCGGTGAGGCCGTATCCTTCGCGTATAGGGATGCCGGCTGCGGAGAATACCCGCGCCATCTTCACCGGGCAGGGCGCCGCACCGGTGACAATGCCCTGGACACGGCCGCCCAGCGCCTCCCTCCACTTGCTGAAGATGAGCTTGTCGGCTATTTTTAGCTTGATGGCGGCCAGGCCGGTATATTGCTTGTCGTATTCGTAATCATCGGTCAGGCTGAGCGCCCAGAAGAACAGGTTTCGGGAAATACCGGAAAGCTCCAGTCCCCTGTTGTATATTTTTTCGTATACCTTTTCCAGCAGGCGGGGAACGGTGGTGAAGAAATGGGGCTGGACGGCCTTGAGGTCGCCGTCGTCACCGCCGAGATTCTCGGTTCCGGTGAAGGCGATTCGCAGGCCTGTGTAAGTGTACATATAGAGCGCGGTGCGCTCAAAGATATGGCAGAGGGGCAGAAAGCTAAGCACGGTATTGCCCGGGCCAACCGGAAAAATTTGCTTTACGGCCAGTACGTTGCTCACAATATTGTTGTGTGATAGCATCACTCCTTTAGGAGCGCCGGTGGTGCCGGAAGTATAGATCAGGGTGGCCAGCTCATCCGGGCTAACCGCTGCTTTGCGCTGCTCCACTTCTTCCTGGCCTTCGTCAGAGAAGATGTCCTCCCAGTAAGGCCTGCCTTCCTGCCGGTCAAGGGTGTATACCTCTTTTAGAGAGGGGACGTTACTTTGCGCTTTGTGGACCTTGTCGTAGAGGTCGTCTTTTCCGACAAAGCAGTATTTTGCTTTTGAATCGTTGAAAATGTATTCGTATTCTCCCGGGCTGATAGTAGGGTAAACCGGTACGTTGATCGCTCCGATCTGCTGAATGCCAATATCAAGGGCGACCCATTCCGGCCGGTTTTGATAAACGGCAACGGCAATCTTGTCGCCGGGCTGCACGCCCAATTTGATCAGGCCCCGGCTGGCCTTATTGGCTCGCTCAATGGTTTCGGCGGTACTGTAGTACTGCCATTGCCCATCTTTCCGGCCGCCAAAAGCTTCCTGAAGCGGATGGTTTTCCTGTTGGTAATAGATGAAATCGAAAAGCCGTTTGGGTTCCATGTCTCAATAGAGTGTATGGTTAGGAATATTGTGAATGATGACAAAATAGATATTAAAAAATAAACTCAAATTCTGCTACCTTGTTCGTAAAGGGCATCCACTTCCCTGCTAAATTTTTCGAGAATGACATCTCGCCTGGCCTTCAGGGTGGGCGTTAGTTCGCCGGTTTCCGGTGACCAGGGTTCGTGGAGCAGATGGAAATTTCGGATGCGTTTGTAGCCAGGTAATCCTATGCTGGCCTTTTCGATCTCCTCAGCCATAAATTGAACTACCTTATGGTTGTGCACCATAAACTGCGGGGCCGTCCAGTGAATGCCGTGCTCTTCGCACCAGCTTTGCAGCAAGTTGAAATTGGGCATCACCAGGGCCGTGGCAAAGGGGCGCTGGAACCCCAGCACCAGGCACTCTTCAATGTAGGGGGATGCTTTAAGTAGCGTTTCGATCTCCTGAGGAGCGATGTATTTGCCTCCCGAGGTTTTAAAAATATCTTTCCTCCTGCCGGTGATCTGCAGGAAGCGTCTGTGTGTGAGTTTGCCGATATCGCCGGTGCGAAGCCAGCCGTCTTCAGTAAAAATGGCAGCGGTGGCGTCCGCTCGTTGGTAATAACCCATCATAACGTTAGGGCCTTTGACCAGAATTTCGCCTTCCTCTTCGCCTTCCGGGGCGTCGATTTTGAGTTCCAGCCCGGGTATGGGAATACCGACCGTTCCAAAGCGGGTTCCTCCGGGTGCAAAGCGGTTGAAGGAGATCACGGGGGAGGTTTCGGTCATGCCGTAGCCTTCCCGAACGGGGATGCCAGCAGCGGTGAAAAGTCGCGCCAGGCGCGGTTGTAAAGCGGCCGCACCGACAATAATGCCTTCTACCTGCCCCCCCAGCTGACGGCGCCAATACCAGAACACCAGCAGGCTGGCCAGTTGCAGCTTGAACCAGTAGAGTACCCGGAACTGCCCCCTTTCCTTATATTGTTCACCAACGGATATCGCCCATAAGATGAGGCGTTTCAATATTAAGGGGCGTTGGTTGGCGCCCTCCAGTATTTCGTCGTAGGCCTTTTCCAGAAAGCGGGGAACGGCTGTAAAATAATGAGGCCTCACTTCCCGGATAAAATCCGGTACATTTTCCTGTTGGCTCAGATAGTATATGGAGGCGCCGACGGCCAAATAAGTAAAGGTAACCATGCGCTCGAAAATATGGCTCAGCGGCAAAATACTCACTGCCCGCTTGCTGTAATCTATGGGTATTAGCGTAATGGTGGCTTTGATGTTGCTGACAATATTTCTGTGAGAAAGCATGACACCCTTGGGCTCTCCGGTCGTTCCTGAAGTATATATGATAGTGGCCAGGTCGTCTTCGTGGATAGCGGCGCGCAACCCCTGAAGCGCCTCCAGGTGCCGGGCAGTTGGCTCGACAATAAGATCATTCCAGCCGGGAGCATCCGGTAGGGCCTGGAGCGTGAACAGGCCTTTCAGCGCCGGGGCTTCTGGTTGCAGGGCCTTCACCTTGTCCAGCAATTCGCGGTTGGCGACAATACAATACTGTACTGCGGCATCGTTCAGGATAAAGAGCAGCTCTTCCCGGCTGCAGGAAGCGTGGATGGGTACGGGAATGACACCGA
The DNA here is from genome assembly GCA_020636095.1 of Lewinellaceae bacterium. Classification (GTDB taxonomy): domain Bacteria; phylum Bacteroidota; class Bacteroidia; order Chitinophagales; family Saprospiraceae; genus JACJXW01. The sequence continues at coordinate 132,117 of JACJYN010000003.1, read as the reverse complement.
TCTGTTGCATCCCAAAGTCGAGGAAAACCCATCGGGGGCTACCCCGTTCGGTGAGGATGGCTACTTTATCACCCAGCTTGAGGTTGAGGGCCATCAACCCTGCACTGACTCGGTTGGCCTCCTCGATACAGGCTGCCGTTGAGTACTTTTGCCATTCAATACCTTCTTTACAGGCAAGCGCTACCGCATTGGGGAAGCGTGCCTGCTGATACGGAAGAATGTCAAAAAGGCGCCTGAAATCCATGGGCGGAAATAGCTGGTTTTCGTATTATTGTTCTAAAACTAATAAAAAATCAGACAGTAATGTACAGAGTAATTGAAAATAGAAGCTTATGGTTTGGGAAACAAGTGCTGGGGATTATCTTATTCCTTTTGTTTGTAACAACAGTTGGCATGGCACAACAGGATTTTCGAGTTATGACTTTTAACATTCGCTTTGCCAATCCGGAGGATGGGGTGAATTACTGGCCTAACCGCAAAGAACTGGTAGCGAGTATGATCCGCTACCACGAGGCGGACGTCGTTGGCCTTCAGGAAGCGATGCGTTCCCAACTGGATGAGTTGGTAGCGTTATTGCCGGATTACGCCTGGTACGGCCTTTGCCGGACGGACGGCTCCACCCATCCTGAGCCCGATAATGAATTCTCCGCCATCCTTTACCGAAAGGCGCGGTTCGAGTTGCTGGAGAGCGCCACCTTCTGGTTGTCGGAAACCCCCAAGGAGGTGGGGAGCAAGGGGTGGGATGCCGCTCTGCCGCGTATAAGCACCTGGGTAAGGTTTGAGGATAAGCTTTCGGGGAAGGAATTCTACCACTTCAATACTCACTTCGACCACCGGGGCGTACAGGCCAGGGCAGAGAGCGCTCGCCTGTTGCTGGAGCAAATCCGGGAAATTGCCGGCAACGGCCCGGTTATTCTAACCGGCGATTTCAATTGCGTACCCACTGACGAGCCTTATCGCATACTGGCCGGCAAGGACAGCGGCCTGGCCGATGCCTTTTTTCAGTCAGAAATACCCCACCACGGCCCACTGAGCACCTGGTCCGGCTTCCAGTTTCCCGGCCTGCCGGGCCGGCGCATTGATTACATCTTTGTCAATGAAAAGGTAAAGGTGCACAAGCACGCCATCCTCTCCGAATCCTGGAGCGGCCGCTTCCCGTCAGATCATTTGCCGGTACTGGCTGAGGTTAGGTTGGAGTAGGGGCGTTTGTTAGTTATCCGTTGGTTGGTTGGCAGCCTCCGGCAACGATCCACTCGTTCGTCCCGCTCTAAAGGCCGAAAAACCGGCCCTTATCTATTGTTCTTAAATGTCCTTAAGTGGTTGATCAGTAGGTCTATAGACGCATCGAAGGGCCGGCGGTTCTGGAAGGATTTGGCAATGCTGAAGGATCCCTCCAGGGTGGACAATACGAAGAAAGCCACCTTTTCAGGGTCTGCATCCGGGTCCACCAGCCGGGCTTTTTGTCCTCTTATCAGGGCATCCTGAATAGCCAGGTGCATGCCCCGGGCGATGCGGTTGAGTTTTTGCCGGAAGCCTTCATCCAACGGCGTCATTTCCTGGATCAGGTTGTTGAGCGGGCAGCCGAGTTGGATGTTCTCTCCGGGCATTTCCCTCCGAAGCGCCATCAACCGCTCTATGATCCCCTCGATGGGATGGCCGACATAGCTGTACAGCTGGTTCCAGTGGTCGAGGTATTGGGGGGCGATGATTTCATCCACCACACAGTAACCCAATTCCTGCTTGCCGGAAAAGTAGTGATAGAAAGCGCCCTTGGTGATGCCCAGTTCCTTGATCACCTGATCGGTGCGCAACCCCTGAAAGCCATGTTTGTGTATGGCCTCGAAGTTCTTCTCCAATATTTGCCGGCGGGTGTCTTTCATGGATGATGGAAAATAAATAGGATGTAAATATATACTACTGGATTATCTTTTCAATCGCGCCAATACCTGCTCGGGTGTGAATAGTTGAAAAGAATTATCAGTTTCTTTTCTCATAGATTTTACGAATAAAGCGGGGATGATACTTCTGTTTTTCAAAGCTGGCAACAATTGTGCTTTTCTGGATAGTTCCTGCAAAATTGGAGTGGAATCAATTACATCTGTCCATTTACATTCTCCTACGAGGAGGTGCTGCTTATCAACAGATTCAGCAACAAGGTCCAGCTCCATTATTTCGCCATTGATATTAGGGCCCCACCACCGGAAGGCCTGTCCGAAGGATAGGCCGGAAATAGGCGCCATTGGAACACTCCGACGACAAAGGTTTTCCCATTCATGGGCAAAGAAGGTATTGAGTTTGGGCGCCATGTTTTCATAGACCTGTTCTGTTAGGCCCAGTTCGAGCCGCGATAGATTGGGTGAAACAAATGAAAAGAAGAAATTCATGAATGAATCTGCTACTTTGTAAAGTGTTCTTTTACTTGATTTAAGGGATTCTCCAAATGGAATCTCTCTGGTCAGATACCCGAGTTGGATCAAACGGTTCAACGGACGGGCTAAATGAGTAGCCGGCCTATTCAAGCGGCCGGCAATCTCCGATAATTTATGGCTCCCTTTACCGACGACAGACAGAATAGAATAGGCCTGTACCGACTCACGCATATCATCCAGGAAAAGGCGGATAGGTTCTTCATGGAGTATCCCTAAACGATCAAGAATGGCTTCTTTTACGGCTTCTTCATATGTATGGTACTCCTTTCGGAGTTCCCAATATCGAGGTACGCCTCCCCAGGTAGCATATTCCTCGACCGCCTGAACGGGATTGCAATTCAGGCTATCCATAATCCATCCGGCTTCCAGAGGTAATATCTTCAGAATCTCATTTGACCTTCCATATAAAGGGGCTGTACTGTCGAGCACCATTCCCTGCATCATTTGCTGCGAGGAACCACATAATACCAGATGAAATTTTCGTTGCTTAAGCTGATCCATCATTTTTTGCAGGATACTGGGCAAGGACGAGGATGATTTGGCAAGGTAAGGAAACTCATCAAGGCAGAGAGTGACACAGGAAGAATAGGGGGTGAGGCTATTTTGCAAATTGGTAAAAAGAGACTCCCAATCAGGATAAACTACCTGGTCAAACCCTTTAATCTTTCCTGCGACCACATTGGCTAAATGCGCTCGCTGAATCGCCTCATCAGCCTGTGGAGCCATAAAATAAAAGCTGTCGTCTGGCAAAATCTGCCGAATCAGGGTTGACTTCCCGCACCTTCGACGTCCATACAACACGACTAACTTAGCCTGCGTACTGGAAAGTGCTTTGGATAGCCTCCGAATCTCGTTTTCACGATTATAAAATGCCATTGTTATGCATTATGCTTTACAAACATAATGCTCGTGAAGCATAATGTCAAATTGTTTTAGATTAAATTCATCACACAAAACCAAACCTTTTCTACACCACCCCTTCCAGTTCCCCCTCCAGCTTTACTACTTCCTTTTCCTCCTCCTTCATCATCCATCGGATCAGCAGCGGGATCAGTGTCAGGTCGCTGATCAGGGCGCTGAAGAGGGTCAGGCTGATCAGCAGGCCGATGGTTACGCTGGGTGGATGGATGGAGAAGAGCATGACCAGAAAGCCGAAAAAGAGGATGATGGTGGTGAGCACGATGGCTTTTCCGGTTTCCAGGAAGGTAATGTGAAGAGACTCTTCGATGCTCAGCCCCTTATTGCGGGACAGCTTGAACTTACTTAGAAAGTGGATGGTGTCGTCTACGGCAATGCCGAAGATGACGGCAAAGACGATAGAGGTGCCGGCTTCCAGCTCGATGCCCAGGAAGCCCAGCAGCGCGCCGGCCAGCAGGAGGGGGACGATGTTGGGTACGAGGGAGATAAACAACATCCTCCAGTTGCGAAAGAGCAGCGCCATCAGCAGGCTGACGATGAGGATGGCCATGCCCAGGCCCTGAATGAGGTTGCGGCGTATGTACTCGGAGTTTTTGTCTATGATCAGGCCAGTGCCGGTTCGCTTGAAGGCTACTACCGAGGTATCGGTATTGGCGGCGATCCATTGGTCAATCTGGACGCCCATATCCTGGATGGTATCGGCTCCGACATCCTGGATGCGGGACGTGATGCGCGCTTTGGTTTCATCCTTACTGAGCAATACGTTGATGTTGAGTTCAGGCACCTGTTCGGCTATCCGGCGATAGCGTTCAAACTGCTCCTTCGTTTCCGGCAAGGCATAGGCTTCCTGGTTGTTGTTGCGCATCATTTGGTTGATGCTTTTGTAGACGGCAGTAATAGAGCCGATAGCCTGTACGGCGGGAATCTGATGCAGGTAATCTTCTACCTTGGCCATTTCGCGAATCACCTCATAATCACTGGCTTTATAGCCGTTTTTGGCATAAACGGCCACCTCCATGGGCCGGAAGCCGGCCAGGTTTTGTTCAAAGAACAAGAAGTCTTCGGTTATCTTTTCTCCAATGGGCAGATTGTTACTGATGCTGTAATTGGTGGTGATCCGGGAGATGCCCCACAGGCTGAGGGCCAGTACCGCCAACCCTCCCAGGGCAATACGCCTCGGATACATTCGGGTAAACCGGTACGACCATTCCATCGACTTTTCCCAAAAGGCCTGCCCGCGCCCCAGCTTGATGATCTGATCGGCGCGAAACCAGGAGATGACGGCGGTGGTAAAAAAGATCACAGTGATATAGGCGATGATCACCCCGATAGCGGCATTGATGCCAAAATCCCGGATAGGGCCTACGCGGCTGCTGAGTAAGGATGCGAAACCAATGGCGGTGGTCAGGGAAGTGAGCAGAGTCGCCATGCCTATTTCCCGGATAGCGGTGACGATGGCCTTTTCTTTTCCATGGCCTTTGCGCAACTCATCCACGTACTTTGACATGATATGGATGACATCCGAGGTGCCCACGATGATCATCAGCACCGGGTAGAGCGCCGCCATGGCGTTGAGTTCCCGGCCGGTGATGCCGAGAAAGCCCATGAACAAAAGCATGCCCAAAGCGATGGAGAAAAGGGATACGGCAATGCCCCACGGCCGGCGAAAAATGAAAAACATGACCAGGGTGACCAATATGCCGGAAACGATAGCCGATACCGTGATTTCCCGCTTTTGCATGGCCACCAGTTCTTTCTGGAAATAGGGGCGGCCCAGATAGTGGTACGCTTCGAAATCGTATTGCTGAATGAGGCTATCCAGGGCAGTCATCAACTCCCGGGCCGGGTCCAGTTGTATCCTGTTGACGGTTTTCATGAAGACCGTCAGGGTGGTGGCGTCTTCGGAGATGAAATTGTAGACGAAGCGCTCGTCATTTAATATGCGCTTCTTATCCCGTTCGTAGTAGGCCGGCTTATCGATGTGAATAGCCGGGACCGTCGTAATGGCAAAGGGAGTTTTGACCGGATAAGCAAACTTGGTCAGAGATTGACATTCCGTGATATGAGGCAGGCGCCTGGCTTGTATGGAGAAGTCGTGGAACTGTTCCAGGAAGGACTGTTCGAAAACGCCCTCTTTCCGGTGGATGGCCACTACCAGGAAGTTGTCGTCCGATTCAAATTCCTGGATGAACTCCTGGAAGAACTCCAGGTCCTCATCTCCTTCCGGGAAGAATTGTTCGAAATCGAAGGAGAACTTCAGGTGGCTCAAACTGAAGGCGCTGATGATAGCCAAGATGCCAAAAATGACAACGGATATGAGGCGGAGATTGATGTTCATGCGTTCTTAATGATTGATAAAATTAGCCAGCCAGAGAAAAAAAACCGAAAAATGAGTTCGGGAACAAAAAGGGCACCCTCATAACCATTCTAATTAAAAGATGTTTAGCATTTTTGCAGGTACCACCGGCTTTTGACAATCCGGTGAGTACATACAAAATTTGTCCGGCTGGATAGGCGGACACAAAAGTTCGCTCCCTGATCAGCATCGTTGCTGAAAAGGGAGTGCGGGCATTGCAAATGAACACAAACATTACCCTTCCGGAAGAGCTGCATCCCTTCCGGGATTTGATCTTCGAGACGTTGCGCCCATACATTCAGTTGTTGCCGCGGGAGCCGCGGGAGCTCCTGCCCTGGGAGAGCAAGATTGGCGGCTTGCCTTATCTGCCTGCGGATAGGGAGTACCCTACTGCTTCCGATGGCAGCCCCTTATGGCTGCTGGCGCAGGTCAATTTTGAGGAGGCGCCGGCCTTGTCTCCGTTTCCAACTCAGGGATTACTCCAGTTTTTCATATACGATGATGCTTTCTATGGACTCAACCTGGACAACCCTTTCGAGCAGGGCCGGTTTAGAGTACTTTACCATCCTGTCATTCAGAAGGCGGCGGCGGATTTGCAGTCCGATTTTAGTTTCCTGGGAGAAGCCCGTTTTTTACCGATCGAAGCGGGCGTTTCGCATCCGCTCGAATTCAAGCTCGGGCACGAATTGGCGCCGCCTTCCGATTATCAATTTGAAGCGCTTTTAGGGGAGGGCTTCTTCGAAGTTTTCGGAGCAGAACAATGGGAGGTTCAAAGCCGGTACAGCCGGGCGGCCCTCAGCTCGCGCCACAAAATAGGCGGATACGCCTTTTTCTGCCAGGAAGATCCCCGCAATCTGGAAGAACCCATGGAGTTGCTCTTCCAACTCGGCTCCAGTGATCAATTCAACTGCATGTGGGGCGATATGGGCGTGGCCAACTTTTTCATCTGTCGCGATGCGCTGCAAAGGGCCGATTTCTCCCGGGTACGGTACCATTGGGATTGTTATTAGAAATAAAAGGCCACTCCAAACCTCAAACCAAACCTCCTCGCCTGTGGGTTGTCCAGGTAGCTGAGGCGCCAGGATAACTCCACCTGAAATACCTTCAGGATATTTTCGATGCCCACGCTGGCTTCCATGTAGGGGCGCTTGCTGGGCGTCCTGAAACCGGCATAAGTATCTACATCCGTAGGGACGAAGGCATTGAGGCGGTTGGCGTCCCGGTTTTTGTTGGAGATGGCGCCCATCACCGCTTTGAAGGTGGCGTACGACCGAAAGTTGAGCTTTCGGAGCAAAGGCACCCGGTTGAGGAGGAAGCCGTCGAAGTGGTGCTCGAGGAAGAGGCTGGCGTAGGTATCGCTGGCAAATTCGTAGCGGGTCATCATGTTGAAAATATCCCGGCCGGTAAAGTAGCCTTCATTACCGGGGTGTACCTCCATCAGGAGGAAAGGCACGGTGCCGAACAATTTCCCCGCATTGAAACGATAAGACATCCAGCCAACGGGGTTTAGGTAGAAATAATGCCGATAGCTGAGCGACAGTTTGTGATAATTATAGTTGCTGCCCATCACCCCGTTGACGCCAAGGGTGTATTGTAATTCTATTATGGGATGTTGGGATCCAAAGCTGGTGCGGCTGAAGTCGGTGTCAACGATCATCTCATCGAAGGCATACCGAGCCTTGAGGATGATCTCAGTCGTGTTGATGGTCGTGTCGATGTCCGAAAAAGAAGCCGGGTCGGGCAGGTAGGCATAGTTAAAGCCTCTGCCATCTTCCGTTACGGCGCCGTAGGGGTCCATACTCCGGTTGAGGAAGGTGATGCGGTTGGAAAAACCATTTTTCCAGTAGCGTTCATAGAAGGCCTTGCCCTCCTGTACCCGGATCAGCTTCTGCATCAGGTTGCGGCGGAACAGGCCGCTGAACAGGTCGCCCTCCACAAATTCTTCGCTGTTTTCGCTGTTCAGGCTGATATCGTCTTTATAGGCGGCGCCCGCCAGGATGCGCGGGTTTTTGGATATCAGCCACTTGGCGTCAACGCCGTATTTGAAGTCCTCATCTTTAAGGCCATACGCCAGGTAGCCTCCCAGGCGCACCTCTTCACTGAACTGTTCGGTGGTGCGCAGGCCAATCCGAAAACGGTCGCCCTCCACCGGGTTGGTGCTGTAGATGGAGGAGTAGGGCCCTACCTCTACCGGCCCCAGCTCGAAATAACCGACAAAGACGATTTCGATGATCTCGACGTAGGTCTTGTACAGCGGCACATTTTGTATGCTATCCACCATGGCGTAGACGGCAGATTCGGTTTTGGTGAGGGGTTCGTGCCGGGCTTCGTTCCAAAAGCTATCGCTCTCCACCTCTACATTTTCATAGATATAGAAAGGATCTTTTTCCTGATAGTGCTTCCGGGTGGCCGGCTGATTGACAGAGAACGCCCGGAAGGTCTCCGTTCGCCGGGCGATCATACCCGGGGCGCCTTCCGTAGGGGTGAAGTCTACCACCATCTTCTTTTTCACGGGCGCCCAGGCGCTGTCCCGCGGGCTGAATTCTTCATAGATGATAATGCGGGTCACCAGGTTGATGTTCACGTCGGGGCTCATGCGCATGTTCACCCGCTGTACGCCAAAAATGGAGTCGGCCACCCAAAAGTCGCCGTAAAAGGTGTTCTCCTTTTTGCGTTTGGGCTTGAACTTGAGTTTGTAACTCCAGAGCCCGTCGATATGGGTGCTGTCCAGAATGTAATAATCGTAATAACCCAGCCCGGATTTGGAGAAAGGGCTGACGAAGGGCTTTTCCAGCACGTAAATCCAGTCGTCGTAAATATTGTAATCCTGATGAATGCGTTTGATGTATTCAATGATGGTCTGGTTGTCCGTTCCGGAGGTGCGCTGAGCCTGAATAGCGGATTTGGGTTTGCCCTCCTCCTTTACGTAATAGACATCGGAAAGCACCTCGTTGATATATACCGGAAGGAATGGCTTTTCGTCGGAAGTACTGTCAATGTTTTCGAAGACGAAAGCAAAAGGTTGGAGCAATTTGCTTTTCTGGAGTTTGGGGTTGATGTTTTCCAGGTCGAGTTCGATCTTGGCATAGCTTTCGTACTGGAAGGAGTTGAGGGCGTCGATCCGGTTTTTTTCTTTCTCTTGGATAATGCCCCGTACAATGCGGTTGGCCGGGTTTTCTCCGGCGATGACTACCACCTCATCGAGCGTAAGAGCGGAGCCGCCCAGGTAGAAATTGACTTCCTGCAGGCTGGAGTCAAGCTGGATGGCTTTCTTCTGAGTCTCAAAGCCGATAGCGGAGGCGGAGAGCGTATCGTTGAGCTTTTTTACTTTGAGTTCGTAGTATCCATCTATATCAGAGGAAGCGCCAAGGGTGGTGCCTTCAAAGAATACGTTGGCGAATGGGATACCTTCTTTGGTGTCGGTATCCACCACCCTCCCGGTAATGGTGTATTGCCCCCAGGCCAGGCTATGACAGCAGCAGATGAGTAAGAACAGTAGGAATCGATTCATATTGGCCGGGATTATATGGCTGTATGGTTGATTTGTTGAGGATACTCCAGACACTCCAGGAAAGGAATGAAGGACTGAATTAGCGAATGACTGAATAAATTAAAGGCCACCTTTAACAACTGGGCGCCCCAATGGAGGTTTTTCTCGTTTTGTATGGAAAATACTCATGCAAACTATATATTTCGGTAGAGTATTGCAAGAGTTGGTTGTGTATGGAAATGTTAAGTTTTTGTCATACCTTAAGAGAAGGCGTGAAATGCCCAATAGTTTCTGACAAGTACCTAATTTATGTTAAAACCTTACCTGCACGAGCATTTGGTGGAAGCCGGCTGTGATGAAGCAGGGCGCGGCTGCCTCGCCGGCCCGGTATTTGCCGCGGCCGTCATCCTGCCCAAGGACTTTACCCATCCATTGCTCAACGACTCCAAACAGCTCAGTGAAAAACAACGCTTCGCTGCGCGGCAGGTGGTGGAGCAGGCCGCTCTGGCCTGGGCTGTCGCCCGGGTAAACCCCGAAGAGATCGATAAAATCAATATCCTCAACGCTTCCTTCCTGGCCATGCATCGCGCCATTGACCAACTGAATCCCGCACCGGAATCTTTGCTCATCGATGGCAATCGTTTCAACCCTTATCGCGATTTTCCCTTTCACTGCATCATCAAAGGAGACGCAAAACTGCTTTCCATTGCCGCCGCGTCTATCCTCGCCAAAACCTACCGCGACGATTATATGATGCAGCTGGATGCGGAATACCCCTATTATCAGTGGCACAGGAATAAAGGCTATCCCACCCGGGCGCATCGGGAGGCCATACAAGTGCACGGCCCTTCTCCTCACCACCGGAAGTCGTTCCGGCTGCTTAAATGAAACACACTCTTAGCGGTTATACCCACTTCCGGCCTGCTTACCCCGGGCCGGGGGTGGCGCCGGCTGGACGGGAAGCGCACATCCGCTTCTATCTCCCTGTCAAAAACGGATTGTGCTGCCGTTCAAACCCAATATTCGTATCCGGCCCGTGGCCGGAATAGACGACCACATCATCCCCCAGGGGGAATACCTTTTGGGTGATGCTGTTGATCAGCGTCTTAAAATCGCCTCCTGGCAGATCGGTTCTGCCGATGCTGCCATAGAAGAGTACATCGCCCGCAATGATAAAACGATCCGCCTCACAAAAAAACGAGAGGCTGGCCGGCGAGTGGCCGGGGGTAAAGATAGCCTCCAGCTTCGTCTGGCCGAATTCGATGATATCTCCTTCTTCGATGAAATTTTCCGGCTCGGGGGAGAGGGGCCCGGTATTGGGAATGCCGAAGAACATCGCCGATTGGGGGGCGGCCTTCAGCAAGGCCAGTTCCCCTCGGTGAATCTCCAGCCCCAGTTTGTAGTGGTTGGCAACGAACAGGTTGCCAAAAACGTGATCGATGTGGCAGTGCGTATTGATGAGCCGCACCGGCCGCAATCCTTTTTCTCCAATTTTCTTCACCAGGCTTTGTTTCTCCTCCTCTGTGTAGCATCCCGGGTCGAAAATGGCGCACTCGTTGGTCTCATCGTAGACCACATAAGTGTTCTCCTGAAAAGGATTGAAAGTCAGTTTTAAGACTTTCGCCATTTTTTTACCTGCAAAGTACGGACATTTTGAAGCTTTTCGAAGAAATCCTTGTTAAGCCTGTGGCGAAGCTGGCGCAAAAACGATATATTGAACAGTCAAGTAATGAAAAGACGGAATTTGGCGTTCTTATTAGGCCGCAGTCGGTATGTTTTTAGAATAATACCGGTAAAGGCTAAACTGTACAGTGCCTTTTTCTGTCTTTCTTTAAGAAATAAGCCTTCTTTGATGTTTTCTTAAGATACAGCAAGAAGCCGCGTTTCCCGCTTTTGGTGGGCTCAATAACACAAAACCTGACAAAGAACCAGATAATATTACGCCGGATATGCAAAAACTGATCTACGCTTTTCTCTTTTGCCTCCCCGCCCTCGCCCTACTGGCGCAGGGAACCACTCAGGTTGAATTTGGTAAAAACCGCGTTCAGTACCATCAGGACTTTGCGGAGTGGTCACAGTATGAAAGCGATAATTTCATCACCTATTGGTACGGGGAGGGCCGCTATGTCGGCCAGGCCGTAGTGCAACTGGCGGAATACGATTTCAAAGATATCCAGAACATCCTGGAGCACCGCATCAATGAAAAGATACAGATCATTGTCTACACCGACCTGACGGACCTCAAGCAGAGCAACATCGGCAGCGAAGAGGCTTTCACCAATACCGGTGGGCAGACAAAAATTGTCGGAAATAAAGTATTCGTTTATTTCAATGGCGACCACAACAACCTGCGTAAACAGGTGCGGGAAGGGATTGCCTCGGTTTACCTCAACGCCATGCTCTTTGGCTCCAACCTGCAGGAGATCGTTCAGAATGCCGTGATGATGAACCTGCCGGAATGGTTTAAGGAGGGGCTGGTGTCCTATGTAGGAGAACCCTGGAATGCAGATTTGGACAACCGCCTGCGGGATTATATCCTGCGGGAAGATTTCGAAGGCTTTGAAGCGCTTTCGGAGGAAGACCCCCAATTGGCGGGCCATTCTCTTTGGTATTTCATCGGTGAGAATTATGGCAAGTCTACCGTTTCCAACCTCCTTTATCTGACCCGCATCAACCGCAGCATTGAAAGCGGCTTCCTTTATGTATTGGGAAGCCCCTACGAAATGGTGGGGGACAGCTGGGCCGTTTTCTTTCGCAAAAGATATGCCGCCGAAGTAGCCAGCCGCTACGCGCCGGAGGGCCAGCCGCTGGAGATAAAGAATAAGCGCAACCTGCCCATTACCGAGGTGAAGTTGAGCCCCGATGGAACCAAGGCAGTTTATGTCACCAATGAGATCGGCAAGTACCGGGTTTACCTTCAGCAAGTGGCTACCGGCGAACGGGAGCTGATCTTCAAGGGGGGCTTCCGCAATGCCTTCCAGGCTACGGATTACAACTATCCCCTGTTGGCCTGGAACCCCAACAACCAGCAGCTGGCCATCCTCTATGAGCGCCGGGATGTCCCCAAGTTGATGATCTATGATGTGTATACCAAAAAATCAACGGTGGAGGACCTGTCTACTGAATACCACCGGGTGTACAGCATGGAGTATATCAACCCGATCAGTATGGTTTTCTCCGCCGCTGTGCGCGGCATTTCGGATATCTTTCTATACTATACAAACACCCGCCAGACGCAGCGCGTCACGGACGATTTCTGGGACGACCTCGACCCGGTGTACGTGCAGGCGGGCAACCGGAGAGGTATCCTCTTTGCCTCCAACCGGCAGGATTCCCTGATGGGGCGCGAAAAACTCGACTCCATACTTCCGATCAATACGTACGATATCTTCTATTACGACCTGGAAAACCGCTCCCAGGAGCTGGTCAGAGTAACGCATACTCCTTACGCCAATGAACGCTCCCCGGCAGCGGTGGACACTACCTGGTTTTCCTACCTCAGCGACCGCAGTGGCGTTTATAACCGGGAGATGGGGTACCTGGAGGAATATGTACATCACTACGATCAGATCATCAAGCTGAAGGATGAAACGGAAATACGCCTGCATATCGACTCTACGCTGGAAGAGCTGGATACTGCTCTGATCGATACGATTCTGATTGAGCCGGTGATTAAAAAACGGGCGGTTACGCATGTCAATTCCAATTACGACAGAAATATTTTGGCGCAGTCTACCGCGCCCAAAGTAGGCCGGGTTGCCGAGTTGATCTACCGGGATGGCGCTCACCAGGTGTTTGTCCGCCGGATGAATCCGGACTCGACGGCCTCCTTATCCGATACCCGCTACCATGATAAGCGCACCGTAGTAGCCGAAAAGGTTATACTGGCCGATCCATCAAAGGGGGAAAATGTGGAAACCACCGTTCTGAGCGAGGTGAAAAACGTGGCGGCAGATGAGATCAGGGTGGAGCCGATAAAGCAGGACACCGGCAAGGTGGACATCGACAACTATCTTTTCCAGAGCGAGTTCGATGATGAAGAACCGGCGCCGATCGTTATCATAGTCGAAGAGGAGGCTGAAGAGAAAGGGGAAGAAAAGGTCAAGATCGTAACCGGCGCCAAAAACATTGCTGCGCTGATCGGGCGGCAGGAAGAAAAAGGCGTGTATAAGTTTCGCCCGGGAGGGATTACTCCTTACCGCCTTCAGTTCCGTACCGATTACGTAACCACCCAGTTAGACAATAGCTTGCTCTTTGACGGGCTGAACAGTTTTGCCGCCAACCCCGACGATTTCAACTATCCGCCTCCTGGTATTTTGCTCAAAGGCAACTTCAAAGACCTGTTCGAGGATTATGAGTTTGAAGGTGGGGTGCGCATCCCGACAACCTTCAACGGTAGCGAGTACTTCCTCGTATTTAAAGATAAGAAAAAGCGCCTGGATAAGCAGTTTGCCGTGTACCGCCGCAACCAACGCTTTTCCGGTGAAAGCCAGACCTTCGTACCCAACCGGCGCGAGGTGAATGTCGTACTGGGCCAGGCAGGGATTCGCTATCCTATCGATATTTTTCGAAGCCTCCGGGCTACCGGTACGCTGCGCCGGGACCGCATCACCCAACTGGCAACCGACCTGCCGACTTTTGATACGCCGACCATTACCGAAGAGCGCGCCGGCGTGAAACTGGAATACGTATTTGACAATACGCTGGACGTAGGCCTGAATATCAAAAATGGCACCCGCTACAAAGCCTTTGCAGAGGTGGTCAAGCGTTTTAACCTGGACATCGACGATGGCTTTTCGCTTAGCTTCAATGAAGGGTTTATGACCATCCTGGGTTTCGATGCACGGCACTACCAGCGCATGCTCAAACATTCTGTCTTTGCCATCCGAATGGCGGGGGCAACCTCCTTTGGCTCGGAAAAGATACTGTACTATCTCGGAGGGGTCGACAACTGGCTGTTTACGAGCTTCAACCAGGAGATTCCCAGCCCGCAGAGCTCGGATTTTGCCTATCAGGCCATCGCCACCAATATGCGGGGGTTCGACCTCAACATCCGCAACGGCAATTCTTACCTGTTGATGAATGCAGAGATGCGGGTCCCTATTTTCAAATACTTCTCGAACCGCATCCGTTCGCCCTTCTTCCGCAATTTCCAGATGGTGGGCTTTTTTGACCTGGGGACAGCCTGGGAAGGCAGAGACCCGTTCAGTACGGATAACCCGCTGAATACGTCTATTATCAACAATGGAGACCTCATCACGGTCAAGGTCAACTACTTCCGCGACCCGGTGGTGGCCGGCTATGGGATTGGCGCGCGCGCCGTGCTCTTCGGCTACCTCGTCCGGGTGGATTATGCCTGGGGCGTCGAAACCAGGCGCGTCCAGGATCCTAAATTGTACATTTCCCTGGGCATGGATTTTTAGAAAATTTGACGGCAGGCTTGAATTATCTATCTTTGCACTTCTTTTGGAGGCAGTGCAACTCTATTTCTGCTTGCACTGTTGCTACACTTACATTTAATTTTCTACTGACGACAAGCATTTGTAATGGCAACACCACGAACGGTTGCGTTTTATACATTGGGGTGTAAGCTCAACTACTCTGAGACTTCCTCTATCGGGCGGCTCTTTGAAGACGCCGGCTATTCAGAAGTGGGCTTTAAAGACGGGGCGGATATTTACGTGGTCAATACCTGTTCGGTAACGGATTTTGCAGACCGCAAGTGCCGGCAGATCGTCCGCCGGGCGCTGAAGTATAGCCCGGAGGCGAAGGTGGTCGTAGTGGGTTGTTATGCTCAACTGAAGCCGGAGGAAATTGCCGGTATAGAAGGGGTTGACCTGGTGCTGGGGGCTGCGGAAAAATTCCGTATTCTGGATTATGTCGACGAACTGAGTAAGGCGCCGGGCAAGGGAATGGTGCGTGCCGGAGAGGTTTCGGAGGCCCGTGATTTTGTCAACGCCTTTTCCTTTGGCGACCGTACGCGCTCTTTCCTCAAAGTGCAGGATGGATGCAACTATAAATGTACCTTCTGCACCATCCCCATGGCGCGGGGCAGCAGCCGTAGCGATACCATTGATAGTGTAGTAGCCAATGCCCGCAGTATTGCCGATAAGGGCGTTAAGGAGATCGTACTCACCGGCGTCAATATCGGAGATTTTGGGAACGGCACCGAAGTGATCGAAGGCGTCAGGCCTAAAAAAGAGGCGCTGTTCATCGACCTGATTCGCGAGTTGGACAAGGTGGAGGGCATCGACCGTTTCCGCATTTCTTCCATAGAGCCGAACCTCTGCACGGATGAGATCATTGAATTTGTGGCGCAGTCGAAACGTTTTGTCCCCCACCTCCACATGCCTTTGCAGTCGGGCAACGACAAACAGTTGCGGCAAATGCGCCGCCGCTATAAGCGGGCGTTGTACGCCGAACGGGTGGCGAAGATCAAAGCGCTGATGCCCCATGCTTGCATTGGAGTGGATGTAATCGTGGGTTTTCCCGGAGAGACAGAGGCGGATTTTCTGGAAACCTACCGCTTTCTTCAGGAATTGCCCATCAGCTACCTGCATGTGTTCACCTACTCTGAACGGCCCCATACGCCGGCCATTGAGATGGAGGGCGCCGTAGCTATGGAAGAACGCCGCCGCCGCAATCAGATGCTCACCATTCTGAGTGAAAAAAAACGGCGTCATTTCTACGAACAGCACCTGGAGCAGCCACGGGCAGTGCTCTTTGAGCAAAGTAAGGAGCGTGGTAGAATGTCGGGTTTTACGGACAATTACATCCGAATCGATGCGCCGTTGCAGGAGGCCCTGTTGAATACGCTGGCAACCGTGAACCTGAGTCAGATCAACGATAAAGGACAGGTAGAGGCAGCGCTCTTACCGCTGCCGGTTTAACACCCTAAAAAGAGGATATGTACCCAGATCTCTCCTATCTCTTCCACGATCTTATAGGCACACCCGTCGACAATTGGCTATCGATCTTCAAGACTTTTGGCTTGCTGCTGGTCCTGGCCATCCTTTCGGCGGCCATCATATTGTATCGGGAGTTAAAGCTCAAGGCAGAGAAGGGAGTATTCCAGCCAGTGAAGGTGAAATTTGAATACGGCAAACCTGCCGGCACAGGAGAGCTGATCTCCAATGCCCTTTGGGGTTTTGTTTTGGGCTATAAAGGCTTTTACGCCATCCAGCACATGGAGCAGCTCAAGCAGAATGCCGCCGAGGTATTGCTCTCCCTGGATGGAACCTGGTGGACGGGTATTGCTTTGGCCGCCCTTTTTGCCGGGGGGCGCTACTGGGAATCGAAAAAGAAGGCGCTGCCCCAACCCAGGGTAGAGGAGCGGGATGTCTATCCTCACGACCGGATCGGCGATATTACCATGATCGCGGCTATCTTCGGGGTGGTTGGCGCCAAATTTTTCGCTGTCATTGAAGACATTCCCACCTTGCTCAAAGACCCGGCCGGGACACTCCTTTCCGGTGGCGGCCTGGCCATTTACGGCGGCCTTATCGTTGGCTTTCTGGCCGTCAGTTATTACCTCCGGCGCAAGCAGATTCCCCTATTACCCGTTCTCGATGCCGTAGCGCCGGCCCTCATCATCGCCTATGGCGTGGGCCGCCTGGGTTGCCACCTGGCCGGCGATGGCGACTGGGGTATTGCCAATACCCTACCTCAGCCGGGATGGTGGTTTCTGCCCGACTGGCTGTGGGCCTATGATTATCCGCATAATGTGCTGAATGAAGGCGTGATCATCGAGGGGTTTGATGGGCGCTACAACCACCGCCTGAGCCCCCCGGCCTTCCCGACGCCCCTCTACGAAACGACGGCGGCTTTCCTGATCGGCGGCATTCTTCTGGCCCTTCGGAATAAGGTGGCGGCTTATCCGGGCATGCTCTTTTTTATCTACCTCATCTTCAATGGCTTTGAACGCTTCTGGATCGAAAAGATCCGGGTGAACCCGGAATATACCAACCTGGGCATTACCTACACGCAGGCGGAGCTGATCGCGGTGGTGTTGTTTTTGATCGGGGTGGCGGGGGTGGTGGTGATATGGCGGAGGAGAGGCGGTTGAATGGGGTGGGATAGTTCAATTTTATGTGTCTTTTAAAAAAACGCTCCTTCATTTTCAGGAATCTGCGAACGGCGAACACCGAATTCCGAACACTCCCAATGGGGTGTCCCGCCCGAATCTAATTTCCTTGAGCTCCCGCCTTCAACAAATTTTGATATGCGACTTCTGCCGTTTTATCCCAGCTGAATTTTTGTCGTTGTAACTTTCCTGCTTCTATCAGTTGGTGGCGAAGGCCCTGATCTTCATACAGCCGCCCCATCGCATCTGCCAATTGCCCAATATCCGTAGGGCCTACCAACAGCGCCGCCGCTCCCGCTACTTCCGGCAGCGAAGAACTCCGGGAACTGATGGCCGGCACGTCGCAGTGCATAGCTTCGAGCAGCGGCAGGCCGAAGCCCTCGAAGAGGGAGGGGTAAACGAAACCCAATGCGGCCCCCATCAGCCGGGGCAGTGCTTCATCGGGGATGAAGCCCAGGAAGCGGATGTCCTGCTGAAATGTGGAGGCCTCGAACGCTTCCCGCACCGCACCGGCCTGCCAGGCAAAACGCCCGGCGATGAGCAACCGGATGGCAGCGCCGGTTTGTTGTTTGAACCGGCTGAAGGCCTCGATCAGCCGGTGGACGTTCTTGCGGGGGTGTACCGCGCCGACGTACAGGAAGTAGGGCTGCCCTTCTGAGTACTGCTGCTGCACCTGCCGGCGTTCCGCCTCTGCCAGAGGAGTAAACCCTTCCCGGCAGCCATTGCCGCAGACGGTGATCTTTGAACCTTCAATACTGTATTGCTTCTGCATATCTTCTTTGGTGTAATGTGAAACGGCCAGCAGGTGATCGGCCCGTCGACAATAACGCGGGACGTAGCGCTGGTAAAACCGGCGCACCAGAAAGGGAACCGCATCCGGAAAATGCTCGTGAGCCAGGTCGTGCACTACCATCACCGTCGGGGTTGTGGCATGCAGGGAGAGATAGCCGTCGGGGGAGAAAAAAACATCGGGCTTGTATTTGGCCAGGGCGCTGGCAACCGAATATTCAAACCAGATATACCAGAGGATAGGATGCCGGGCAGGCGGAGGGAGTACGATGGCTTTCACATTATCACCGAAGAGGAAGCGCTGGTCAAAGGGCCGGTCGAAAAAAAAGAGAAATTCATGCTCCGGGTGGCCTTGTGCCAGGCGCCGGGCTACTTCATAAGTGTACCGGCCCAGGCCTTCCAGCGGGCCTGGCAACAAAAAACGCGTATTGATGGCGACCTTCATGGCCTAAAAATAAGCGGGTTTACTAAAAGATCAATCATTTTCTTCGCTGGGTATAGCAAGGTGACTAACTTTACCCTATGAAAACAGACATCCTTATCATTGGCTCCGGCATCGGAGGGCTGTCCACTGCCATCCACTTTGCCGAAGAGCGGCCGGATTTGAAGATCACGGCACTGACCAAAACCAACGAAGATGAAAGCAATACCCGCTACGCCCAGGGAGGAGTAGCGGCTGTGTGGGATAAAGAGGTAGACTCTTTCGGCAAGCACATCGCCGACACCCTGGATGCCGGCGATGGCCTCTGCGATGAACGGATCGTGGAGATTGTCATCGAAGAAGGGCCAGAGCGCGTGCAGGAGATCATCGGCTGGGGCACCCGCTTCGACAAGCAGCAGAAAGGGTATGACCTCGGCCGCGAAGGCGGGCATTCTGAAAACCGTATCCTCCACTACAAAGACCTGACCGGCTGGGAGATACAGCGGGCCTTGCTGGAAAAAGCCGAGCAACTTCCCAATATCGAAATCCTGGAGCACTACTTTGCGGTAGACCTCATCACCCAACACCACCTGGGGTACACTGTGACCCGACTGATGTCGGACATAGAATGCTTTGGCGCCTATGTGTTCAACAAGAAAACAAAGAGTATAGACACCATTCTTGCCCGGATGACGGTAGTGGCCACCGGAGGCGCCGGACAGGTTTACCGAAACACTACTAACCCGGTGATTGCTTCCGGCGATGGCATCGCCATGGTATACCGCGCCAAAGGGCATCTGGAGAATATGGAGTTTGTTCAATTTCACCCCACTGCCCTTTACAATCCGGCGGGTGAAAACCCTTCTTTTCTGGTTTCCGAAGCAGTGCGCGGCTTTGGCGGCATTCTGAAGACAAAGGAAGGAGAAGAGTTTATGGACAAATACGACTCCCGAAAGTCGCTGGCGCCCCGCGATATCGTGGCGCGGGCGATCGATAGCGAGATGAAGCAACGGGGGGTGGAGTGTATGTATCTGGATTGCCGCCACCTGGATGAGACAGGTTTCCGCAACCACTTTCCAACCATCTACGACAAATGCCGCAGCATCGGTATTGACCCGATGAAGGACATGATTCCGATAGTCCCGGCCTGCCATTACATGTGTGGGGGTATCAAGGTAGATGAATGGGGGCGCAGTTCTATCCGGCGGTTATACGCCTGCGGGGAATGCACCTGTACCGGCCTGCACGGCGCCAACCGCCTGGCATCGAACTCACTCCTGGAGGCCATGGTCTTTGCCCGCCGCATTGCTCAGGAAGCCTTACCCCGGATTGACAGCTTTGAATATAAGGAGGGGATACCCGACTGGAACGCCGGTGGCACGACTGACCCCAAAGAGATGGTGCTGATCACCCAAAGCCTTAAAGAGCTGAAGGAAGTAATGAGTAGTTATGTGGGCATTGTACGCTCCAATGTACGCCTGCAACGAGCGCTGGACCGCCTCAGCCTGCTGTACCGGGAGACGGAGGAGTTGTATCACACCACAACCATTTCCCCTCAGTTGTCCGAACTGCGCAACCTGATCACCATTGCTTATCTGATCAGCCGGGCGGCCTCCATGCGGCGGGAAAGCCGGGGGCTGCACTTTACCACCGATTATCCACAGAAGCTGGGATTCGTTCAGCGTTCGGTGTTGTAGGGGGAAGCAGTGCTGTTGGTTGCAACGTTCCTATAAACCGGCAACTCGTTCCTCATCCAAAGTAATAGGCCAGTACTTTCATGAATTGAGGCTTTCTGCTGTTGGAAACGCTAAAACTCTGGCCATTTTCCATAACTACGTAGCCGCCTTTCCCACGGATATATTTCTCCAGGTGGTTCAGGTTGATCGTGTAAGAGCGGTGAATGCGGATAAACTGCGGGTAACCCGCCAGCATTTCCTCGGTATTGCGAAGGGTTTTGCAGACCAGTATCTGAGAGCCGTCGGCGAACTGGAGCCGGGTGTAGTTCCCTTCTGCTTCCAGCAGGATGATCTGCTCTACCTTTTTAAAAATAAACCCCTCAAGGGTGGGCAGAGCTACTTTGCGGCCGAGGTGGGCGCTCCGTGTTCTGCCGGTATACAAGGTGGGCGCCTGGGCGGTTTCATTAGGGAATGTAATCATTTTCATAATCAATAATTATTTTAGCGTTGAGCTTATTTCTGGTATAATATTAGGTGTATTATCGTAAGGCGACAATCCAATTGTGGTTCATTTGTCAGGTTTCCGAATTTTATTTATTTTGGAAGCAGTAGAAAGAAAAATCATGCCGAAGACACCTTCGAGTAAACTGTACAACCTGGTCAAATCGCTCTCCGGCTCCGAGAAGCGATACTTTAAAATTTTTGTCAATAGCCAGGGCAGCAAGGACAATAAGTACCTGCAATTGTTTGACGCGATCGATGTTCAGGAGGAATTTGATGACGAACTTTTAAAGGCGCTGGTCTACGGGGAGGAGCCGATTCAAAGCCGGAAGTACTCGGAGCTGAAGGCCTATTTGTATGAGCTCATCCTGAGGAGCCTGCAATCTTACGACGAGAAATCATCAGTGGGGCACCGGTTGAAGAATATGATGCAGGGAGTGCGCGTATTGTTTCGGCGATCCTTATTCGATGACTGTAAGGACCATCTGGCAAAGGCCAGGAAACTGGCTTACCGGTACGAACAGTTCAATACCGTATTGGAGGCGCTGGATTGGGAAAAGAAGATCGCTTATGCAGAGACGGATATAGACTTCCTCGATAAGGAGCTTGCCCGGATTGCCGCAGAAGAAAGCCAGGTGCTGAATCAACTGCGCATGATTTCCGAGTACCGCAACATCTTTTTCAGGTTGCTGGTCAGCCTTCGGAAACACACAGTCGTCAAACGCGACGAACAGAAGCAGATGTTGCAGGAGATCATGCAGTCGCCCTTGATTCGGGAATACGAGCGGGCGAATTCGCATACGGCCAAGGTTATTTATCATCGTATTTATTCGATCCATCATTTTGCGGCCTCCGATCAGCAGGGTTTTTATCAGAAAAACCAGGAACTCATCGCATTGATGGAATCGGCGCCACACCTGCTTCAGGAAGACGTCTCTGAGTATATCTCAGCGCTGAGTAACCTGATCCGAAGTTGCGGGGAGATGGGGCTCCTGGAGGAGATGGAAGAAAACCTGGAAAAGCTCTACCGCGTTACGCCGAAGAGTTTGGATGATGAATTGAAGGTTCACCGGCAATACTATCAGGCAAAGTTATCGCTCTGCATGCTGAAGGGCGCCTTTGATGAAGGCATTCGCGTTCTGAATCGTCATTTGAAAGAGCGGAAACGTTTTGAAGAGGGCCTTTTTGAAAGCCATACCTTCTACTACATTTATTTCTACATCACCTTTGGCGCCGGTGAATACAGCCGGGCGCTTGACTTTCTCAACCAATGGCTGAGCCTTCCCAGCACGGTAGAACGACAGGACCTGCAGAGCCTGTCCCGCATGCTCAGCCTAATGGTGCATTACGAACTGGGAAACTTTGAACTGATGGAATCATTGATCCGCTCTACTTACCGTTTCCTGAAAAAGCGGGATGAACTGGACGATATGGAGCGCAAGACGATCAACCTCATCCGGAAGTTGGTGGAAACACCTTCAAAAAGAATGCTAAAAGAGGACTTCAAACGGTTTAAAGAGCAATTTGAAGGCCTCTCTCAGCAAGCAGGGACTCCCAGGCTCTACACCAATGCAGTGGTAGCCTGGTTTGAGAGCAAGATTGAAGGGCGGGGGTTCTCAGAAATTTTGCAGGAGGACTTCAAGCGTCAATTCCACAAGGTTTAACCCCGGCGGAAAGAAAGCTCCCTGATATTTCTGTCGCCTTCCTGGTTACCTCTGATATCGATGCTTTCCCAAATGTAAGAACCGACGTAACCAGCGCCGGAAGGGCCATACTTATAGCCTCCCTTTACTTTCTTCAGAGACTCCTTGTCCAGTTTGGAGTCCTTGAAATTGTCCATTGTGAGTTTTTTTCCAGCCATAACACTTCCTTTTTTAGTGAAAACAAAATAGGCAACTTAAATATAGCCCGCCAACCACTATGGGGGCAAACCAAAAAATAGCAATAGTCAGTTTTCTGATGTGGCGTACGAGTGGAGGGGTATGCTGTAATCCATGCAATTTACAGTATTTTTGGAAAAGGCTCAACTGAGGCCCTGCCGGATGGAAGGTTCTGTCATTGGGGAAACAAATCCATATCGTTTATCAACTGCCAGGCCAGCTCGGATTCAAAGCCGCGGCTGACGGCATAGCGGGCCAGCTTGGCCTTTCGCTGGTAAGCGTCTTCCTCATCCAGGCTGATGTTTTTTTTCACAAGAGCCGTTTCCAGGGTGCTGCGGTAATCAGCTTCTTCAATTTCTTCCATAGCCTTGCGAACGCAATAGTCGGAGATTTTGCGTTTTTTTAATTCTTGCCGTATTCGGTTGCGCCCCCATTGTTTGATGCGGAATTTGCCGCGAGCGAAAGAACGCGCAAAGCGCTCCTCGTTCAGAAAGTTCTCTTCGATAAGCTGCACGATAATTTCCTCCCGCCAATCGCTGTAGACGCCCATGTTCAGTAGCTTAGACCGCACTTCCTCATGGCAGCGCTCCTGGTAGGCGCAGTACCGCTGCATCTTTGCTAATGCTTCTTCTTTGGACACCCATTCTCCCATTGGTGCGAATTATTTTGATATTTGTTTTATTATTGAGGTGGCTTTTTCCGATTTTTCCAGTCAAAATAGCAAAATCCTCAATTTATCATTCAAAACGTAAACCATTATGGACTTTAGTACAATCATGGAACAGGTGCAATCCTTTATCGTCGCTTATGGCTTCAAGATCATTGGCGCCATTTTTACCCTCATCATCGGTTTCTGGGTGATCGGCTGGATCACCAGGGTGATCAATAACGCCATGGAGAAGCGAGGGTTGGACGCCACCATCCGCCCTTTTTTGGGGTCTTTGGTGAGCGTTGGCCTGAAGATACTGCTGCTGCTCAGTGTAGCCAGTATGTTTGGCATTGAAACAACATCCTTTATTGCCATTTTCAGTGCACTTGCCTTTGCCATCGGCCTGGCCCTGCAGGGGAGCCTGGGGCATTTTGCCAGCGGTGTGATGTTGCTCGTTTTCAAGCCATATAAAGTAGGAGACCTGGTCACTATCGGCGGAGGGCAGACGGGTACGGTCGAAGCCATTCAGGTTTTCAATACTGTGTTGATGACGCTGGACAACAAGCGTATCTTTGTCCCCAATGGGGTGGTTACCGGTAATGTCATTACCAATATTTCCGGCCAGGATATTATTGGTGTTGAATTGACTTTTGGCATCAGTTATGGCGATAGCATTGACAAAGCCAGAGAGGCGATCCTGAAGGTTGGTAAAGAATGCCCCTGGATACTGGAAGACCCTGCTCAGGGTGCAGTCGTAGCTTCCTGGGGCGACAGCTCAGTCAACCTGGCCAGCCGCCCTTTCTGTAAAAGCGAACATTACTGGCAAACTTTTTTCTACATGAACGAACATGTGAAGAAGGAGTTCGACCGGGTAGGTATTAGTATCCCCTTCCCGCAAATGGATGTTCATTTGGATAAGTAACCTCGGTTTTTTCAGGATCATTCGCGAGTGGAAAGCTGTAGAGTATGTTTGGAGGCCAATCTTTGAGCTGCAAAGGTCACTTTTTTGATGATGCTTCGTTACTCAAATACTCATTTAACTACGGCTAAACTCCGTTTTTCGCGCCTCGTCTCATCAAAAAATTGACTCTTTTCGCTTTCAAACCCGGCCTCCAAACATACTCTGTAGCGATACCATACGACGCTCGCGAGTGATCCTGTTACTAGTGCCTCGCGCACTAAATAGCGGGGGAATATCGCGGGCTCTTTCCCCACCATACCTGCCTGATCGGCCGTGGCCTCACGGGCAGGCAGGCTGCGTTGCTCCTCAGTCACGTAGCCCCGCTATGTTTCTTCCTCGCGCCTTGTCTGGCGGGAAAATAACCTCGCGCTATTCTCCCCTTATTTAATGCCCGAGGCACTAGTTTAGGGACGTTCTCGCCTTCAATCTCTTTCTAAAGATACCTCTTCGGTTCGAAAACGCGGTTTTTTCGCTCCAATCTGAACATATTCTACCTTTTCGCCTTTAAACAAAGGCTATTGATATGCAACGAAGAGTTCGGGCAAAAGAGCAAGTCAGGATTTATGGCTCATTCCTTTATCATGCCTAACGCTCACCGGACTTTGGACATGTCCACATTTGAAGCCGGACGCGAGCGGAGCGACTGACGGAGTAAGTGCGGAGTCGGAACAGGCCTCCGAGTAGGCGCCAAAAGCCCATTTTTCCGCTTTCCGACTTCTACCTCAGGCCGTCCTAAGTCCAGTAACGCTCCTGCCTGCCGGGCCCGGCTCAGAATTTTCGACCGCTATTCGAATGGCCTGCAAAGTTTAAACCAACAACAAAATACCTATGGATTTTAAGGCAATCTTAGAACAATTACAAGGCTTTTTGGCCCAGTATGCCCTGGAAGCAATCGGAGCGATCATCACCCTGATCGTCGGTTTCTGGGCCATCGGATGGATCACCCGAATGGTGAAAAACGCTATGGAAAAAAGAGGCATCGAAATCTCTCTGCGCCAGTTTCTGTCTTCTATCGTCAACATTGGTTTGAAGGTGCTGCTGCTGCTAAGCGTGGCCGGCATGTTTGGTATCGAAGTTACTTCCTTTATCGCTATTTTCAGCGCGCTGGCTTTTGCGGTGGGCCTGGCCTTGCAGGGCAACCTGGCCAACTTCGCCAGTGGGGTGCTCATCCTGATCTTCAAATTCTACAAAGTGGGAGATTTCATCCAGGCGCAGGGGCATGCCGGCACCGTCAAGGAAATACAAATCTTTCATACCGTTCTTCAGCTGCTGGACAACAGCCTGGTCATCATCCCCAACGGGCAGGTGACCAGCGGCCCCATTCAGAACTTTACCGCTGAAGGTTACCGCCGTCACGACGCCACCATCGGCATCAGCTACGATGCCGACATCGATAAGGCCAAGGCAGTCATCGAAGAGGTGCTGAAGGCCACGCCCAATGTCGAGCTGGACCGGGGGTACGACATTTTTGTAAAAGAACTGGCCGACAGTTCCGTCAACTTTTCCGTCCGTTTCATGGCCAGCAACGATAATTTCTGGCCCTCCTATCGGCACTTCATTGAACAGATCAAAAAAGAGTTCGATAAGAATGATATCGGCATCCCCTATCCGCAGATGGATGTGCACCTGGGCCAGGGAAAATAAAAACTTCCTGTTTGTCGAAGAGCCCGGCATACCAAAGGTACGCCGGGCTTTTTATGGGGCCCATAGCTCCTCTGTTTTGCCTGATTTTTTACTTATTTACGCCTAACAGATACTTTTACTCCATCCGAATACTTTCCACTGGATTAGCGGCCGCAGCCCGCACCGAGTGCCATCCGGCGGCCAACAGGGCGACAGCCAGTGTGAGCAAACCCGCCAGCAGCAACAGTAGCGGATCAAACGCTACTCGGTAGGCGAAGCCCTGCAGCCATTGTCGCATCAGCCAATAGGCCGCTGGCCAGGCGAAAAGGTTGAATTCCACATTGGACTCATTTGAAAAAACATCACCGTATTAATTCCAGTAAATTGGAGTAAAACCCTTCGCCGCCAATCAGGTTGATATCCAGGAAGATGGCGTCGGGCTCTGTAGTGATCGCCAACTCGTAGGCGCTGTCCACATCCTCAGCTTCAGCCGGCAGTATAAATTGGTATCGGCCACCAAATCGTTTGTTCTGAATGGGAAGGTAATTTTTCACCATCTTCATCTCTTCCATCGTCAGACATGCTTCAGCTACTAAAATACAGCAAATCTCGGAATCCTGCTTTAGCGGTTGTCCGGAGAGCTGTTTTCACCGCTCATACGCAGGACAACAGGCGCTTTTTTGCAGTTGTTTTTTCCGGAAATACATAGGTTGAAAAATTTCGTTGGTTTGAAATTGAGGTTGATACCCGCTCAGGTTAGGTTGGTGGGAAAACGGGTGTTTTTTTCAAACTTTTTTCTTTCTTTTATAATGAAAAGCGCCACTGCGTTTTTGATTTCCCTCATCCAATTGCCTGCTCTTCCCCCCAGGGTTTCGCCTGTTGCCAGTACTATTACGTGTATTAAAATTTCTTCAATGATGAGTAAAATGATTTACCTACCCGGCTCTTCTGTTATTGCGAAGGCCTCGGGGGCGATAAGGAGATGGCCCCCCTCCACCGGTTTCTTGTATTCAGGGCGCCGGATTCGGTTAAACTATTTTGCAGCGCTGTTGCTCTTTCTGCTGAGCATTGGCTACGCCGGCGCCAATGGTGCGGCTCCGCCGCCAAAAATCACTTCCCGTGCCGATGACTCCCTGGCGCTTGTCGCCCTCTACAATGCAACCAACGGCCCGGGTTGGGCCAACACCTGGGATTTGAGCCAGCCGATGGATACGTGGTTTGGGGTGACATTGAATGGGGCGGGGCGGGTGAAAGATTTAATTCTAGGCCAGAATAACTTAAGCGGATCGATTCCAGGGGAACTTGGCAATTTATCTAATCTGGTGATTTTGTGGCTGTATGGCAACCAATTGAGTGGATCCATCCCATCTGAATTAAGTAACCTAGATAACTTAATATATTTATATCTGCATGCCAATCAATTAAGTGGTGTAATCCCTCCGGAACTTGGGAATATGTCGAATCTTACCTATTTATGGTTGCAGGATAATCAGCAACTGACAGGGTCAATCCCTTCGGAACTTGGCAATTTGTCTAATTTAGTAACACTGTGGCTCTCCAATAACCAATTAAGCGGAGCTATTCCTGTGGAACTGGGCAACCTCTCTAATTTGCGTTACTTAAGGTTGTATTATAATCAATTGAGTGGAACTATTCCTGTGGAATTGTGTAACCTCCTCAGCCTTCAAGACTTGGTGCTGTTCAGCAATCAGTTAAGTGGCTCACTTCCGATAGAGCTAGGCAACCTCTCCAACCTCCGAAGTCTTCGGCTATCCTATAATCAATTCAATGGATCCATCCCGGCTTCTCTTGGTAATCTGTCCAACCTGCAAAACTTTCAACTGGAAAATAACCAACTCAGCGGGATCATTCCAACAGAATTAGGTGGGTTGTCAAACCTGCAAACATTATATCTGAACAATAATCAACTTAGCGGATTGATCCCTGCGTCGCTTGGCAATTTGTTGAATATGAGGGTTTTATACTTGTCCGGCAATCAATTAAACGGGTCAATCCCTTCGGAACTGGGTAATTTGTCCAATCTGGAAACTTTGTGGTTGTATAACAACCAATTGAGTGGCGCCATCCCCGAGGAATTAGGAAATTTGACAAATCTGAATAAGTTGTATATTCAAAATAATCAGTTAATTGGCTGTTTTCCGCCCGAATTAACAGCTTTTTGCTCCTTAGGTTTTAGTACCAATATATATGGTCCAGGCTACAACTTCACCAACAACCCCGGCCTGCCCGGCGGCGGCGACTTCCAGGCCTTCTGCACGAACGGAACCGGATCCTGTATAACCCCACCTTCCTGCACCAGCCTGAGCAGCCCGGCCAATGGAGCCGTTGATGTCTCTGTTAGCAGCAACCTGAACTGGGCCGCCCCGGCAGAGGCCGCCGGCTACCGGCTGACAATTGGCGCCAGCCCGGGCGGTACAGATATCCTGGACAATGTGGATGTGGGCAACGTGACGGCCTACGATCCGGGGCCGCTGCCCTACAACACCACCATTTATGTAACCGTCATCCCCTACAATGCAGCCGGGGAAGCTGCGGCCTGCACGGAAGAGTCATTTACAACGGTAGGCTGCCCCGATATGGTGCTCCGGAACCTGAGCTACGACAACGGCGTACTGTACGTCGAATTCACCAATATCGGCACTGCCCAGGCCGACCTGACGCGGACGAACGCCAGTTTTTCCTATTCTCCCGATGGCAGCCCCACTACGGCTTATGCTTCCCGGCTGGAATTTGGAGACTTCGGCCCCTACCTGGCCCCTGGCGAGTCGTGGGTACATAATGTCAATGTCGACCCCAACTACAACAACTACCCCTACTTTGTAGGAGCGGTGGATGTTTTTGGAGAACTGGAGGAATGCGACGAAACCAACAACATCTCCGTCTTCACTCTCACCCTGGGCTGTGCGGATCCGTCCGCCCACAACTACAACCCCGATGTTAATTCGGACGATGGCTCCTGCGAGACCTGCTCCGACGGCGTGCAGAACGGCGACGAGACGGGTGTCGACTGCGGCGGCAGCTTGTGCGCTGCTTGTGTGAACCCCTGCCGCGAGTCTGACTCTCTGGCGCTGGTAGCGTTGTATAATGCTACAAATGGGCCGAATTGGACGAATACGTGGGATTTGACTCAGCCTATGGATACTTGGTATGGGGTGGCTTTGAATTCGGAGGGGTGTGTGGCGCAAGTAATCATAGTTGATAATGGGTTGAATGGGGTTCTTCCTGGAGAAATAGGTAATTTAAGCAATTTAAGTTGGCTTGCTTTTGACCGTAATCAATTGAGTGGTAGTATTCCTGTAGAGTTAGGCAACTTAAGTCATTTAATATTTTTAAGTTTTTTTGATAACGAGTTAAGTGGTAGTATTCCTGCAGAATTAGGTAGTTTAAATCAGCTGGGGGCGTTAAACCTATCCACCAATTACTTCAGCGGGAATATTCCTGTGGAATTAAGCAATTTGAGCAATCTGGGAACTTTAGTACTTTCTAACAATCAGTTAACTGGAAATATCCCTCCAGAACTCAGTAACTGTGGGCAGTTAAGAATTGTACATCTCCTAAATAATCAGTTAAATGGTTCAATTCCGGGAGAATTAGCTGATCTTTCTAACTTGTTCGTTTTTTATTGCCAAAAAAACCAACTAAGCGGTTGTTTCCCTGAAGAGCTTTCCGCACTTTGCAATATCAATTACAACTTCACCAACAACCCCGGCCTACCCGGCGGCGGCGACTTCCAGGCCTTCTGCACCACCGGCGCCGGCTCCTGCAGCGCCCCGCCCCTCTGCACCAGCCTGAGTAGCCCGGCTGACGGCGCGGCCGATGTCTCTGTGGAAAGCGGTTTGAGTTGGGCGGCGGCACAGTTCGCCACCGGTTACCGTTTGACCATTGGTACGAGCCCGGGCGGAGAGGACATTCTGAGCAATGCAGATGTGGGCAATGTGACTACCTACAATCCGGGCGCCCTGCCCCCTGGCGCCACTATTTATGTAACCATCACGCCCTACAACGCCAACGGCGATGCGGCCGGCTGTACGGAAGAATCTTTCCAGACAGCAGGCTGCCCCGACCTGGTTATTGAAAATATCAGTTACAATAATGGCTTACTGTATGCCGAGATTACCAACGCGGGTACGGTTCTGGCCGACCTGTCGGGCATCAACGTCAACTTCTCGTATTCTCCCGATGGAAACCCCACCAACAGCTTTGCCACCCAGCTACAGTTCGGCAACTTTGGGCCGTATCTGAACCCGGGCGCCTCGCATATTCTGGATTTCATGGTCGATGTCAACTACCTGGATCATCCCAACCTGGTTGGACAGGTGGATGTCTTGGGGGAAATGGCGGAATGTGATGAAACCAATAATATTACCGTTTTCGCTCTGACGCTGGGCTGCACGAATCCAGCTGCTCACAACTACAACCCCGACGCCAACTCGGATGACGGCTCCTGCCAGACCTGCACCGATGGCGTTCAGAACGGCGATGAAACCGGCGTCGATTGTGGCGGCGCCCTCTGCCCGCCCTGCCCTTGTCATCTGGCGGAATGGACGATGGGTCCGAGCGGTACTTTCACTTTTGACCCCACCTTTGCGGCTCAGGATGTAGCTGCCGGGAGTATCAGCCGAGGCACGGGAACCGGGGGTATAGCCTTCCTTTCCTTCGGCAATCCGCCGGCCAGCTTTGCCCTGCTGCACGTCGACTCACCCACTTTTGACGATCAGGACTATTTCGAGGTTAGCTTGTCCACTACTGCAGGAGGGTTCGACTTCACCAGCCTGAGCGTCGATATGGTCAGAGGAGAGGTTAGCGGCAACCTGGGGCCTACCGACTGGCAGGTCCGGTCGAACCTCGACAACTACGCTACCGTCATTGCCTCCGGAGGGTTTAATGCCCTGGATGTATGGGAAACCAAAACGATCAGCTTGTCCGGCCTGGGCGCGACGCCTTCAGCTATTACCTTCCGGGTCTATGCCTACGGCGCCAGTGGCGGCACCTTCGGCCGCTGGTACCTCGACAATGTGATCCTTTGCGGAGAGATCGTGCCCTGCACGGATGTGTGGTACTACGACGGCGATGGCGACTCCTTCGGCGACCCCGACAACAGCATGATGGCCTGCATACAGCCGGCCGGCTACGTGCCCGACAATGGCGACTGCAATGACGCCGACCCGGCGGTCAACCCCGATGCTGCGGAGGTGTGCGACGGTATCGACAACGACTGCAACGGTTTCACTGACAACGACGATCCGGGACTGGTGGACAATACCGCTCCGGATGCCGTCTGCCAACCCTTTACCGCCCAGTTGGATGTCACCGGCAATGCTTCCATCCTGGCTTCCGATGTAGACGGAGGGTCGGACGATGCATGTGGTATCGCCTCCCGGATGGTGGCGCCTGATGCTTTTAGCTGCGATCAGCTGGGCGATCATGTCGTCACCCTCACCGTCACCGACAACAATGGCTTGTCCGCCAGTTGTACCGCTACCGTCACCGTACAAGGGCCGGATGCCGATGGCGACGGTATCTGCGACCTGGGGGACGCCTGCCCCTTCGACCCGGATAACGACCTGGACGGCGATGGTGTTTGCGGCGATGTGGACAACTGCCCTGAAGACGCCAACCCCGATCAGTATGACCTGGATATGGACGGTATTGGTTATGTATGCGACCCGTTGATACTCATCGATGAGGTGGTAGAGGGCCTGAATACCTTCGTCGAAGATCTTAATCTGAGCCCGGGAGTGTCTGCTTCTATAATCAGAAGGCTGGACATTATCGTAAGCAGATACTGCAGAGGTAGCAATCCTGCAACTATTATCAGCAGTTTGAATAGCCTTATCCATTACATAGAAGCACAGGCCGGGAACCAAATCCCGGTGGAAGACGCCAATTACATCATCACTCAGATCACGGCTCTGATTGAGGCCATCAATGCCGGAACGGTTGATTGCTCCAATGTTCCAGGCGCCAACGCCCGGTTGGTTACCGGAGTGACAAATGCCGATATTCAGCTCGAGTTGTTCCCCAACCCTGCAACCGATGAGTTGAATATTCGGGTATCCGGCCTGGAAGCCGATGCTACCCTGGTGGTCTATGATAAGCTTGGCCGCACGATCTGGACAGCCCAACTGGAAGCAGGGCAGCCGGTACTAAAGTTACCTTTAGCAGAAAACCGTTATGCCAATGGACTGTATGTAGTGCGGTTAGTCGCCGATAAGCAAATCGTGGCCCGGCGCTTGATCGTGAATAGATGACCCGAAGGCCTTCTCTGGTTATTTTTAGTCGATCAAGACAAAAAAATAGCCAGAGAAGGTTCTCTCTAAATTTGGTGCCAGGGCGTCGATTTATCCTTAGGATGCTTATTGTGCCACTCTCCGAAGCGCTGTAGCCCGGCATTGGTTTTTTTGAGGTCAAAAAAGGCAGGGTCGAAATTTTCCGGTAGCCATTCGGCCCAGTCGTCGTATTCCGGATGTTTGGGGTTTTTAATGATCTTTATGATATCGCGATATCCCCAGACGCCACCACAATCTTCGGGAGGGCAGGCGCCCTTGCCCTTCAGGCATAGCGGGGTGTCAATGTTGCCTTCCGTTACCGCTTCTACCTCCAGCCGGTGCTCCCAGCTGTCTCCAAAATCGTAGAGGTAGCCCAACTGGTCTCCCTGTCTCAAATTGAAATCTTTCAGGAAGAATTTGGTTTCATCTTCCATATCATCAAAATCATCCATCAAGTCATTTTCCGGCATGCCGTACCGCTGGCCATTGACATCAAATTCGTGCAAATGAGAATTGTGCCACCCCATCGCGATCTGAATGACTTGATGGAAGCGGTCGAGGCGGTAATCGTCCGTTACCTGTAACCGCCTCAGGATAGCGGGTTTGCTGCCCAGCAATGTGAGTTTGAATTGGAGGATTTTTGGCATGGGTTGAATTGTTTTGATGGGTACTAATTTGAAAGGAATTTTGGTAAAAGGCAAGAGTGAGAGGGAAATTGCTCAATGGGTTGAAGGATTTCCACCCAACCATTAATTTGACCTATCCATCAACAGAGTCTGCTAATCAGGCGCCCAAATCCGAAACCGCAAATTTTCCGTGCTTATAAAGCCTTGAACAATTCCCCGTTTTACTTGTACCTTTGTACAAGCAAAAGCCAGGATTGTATGTTTGATGACCGCCCTGTAACAGAATGGTTGCCCATTACCCGGGAAGAAGTAGAGATGAGAGGCTGGGATGAGCTGGATGTGATCCTCATCTCCGGGGATGCGTATGTGGACCATCCTGCCTTCGGCACGGCGGTCATTGGACGCATTATGGAGAGCGAAGGGTTGCGCGTGGCGATTGTGCCACAACCCAACTGGCAGGATGACTTGCGCGACTTCAAAAAGATGGGGCAACCCCGCCTGTTCTTTGGCGTCACCTCCGGCTGCATGGACTCCATGGTCAACCACTACACGGCGGCGCGGCGCAGGCGATCCACCGACGCCTATACCCCCGGGGGCGAAGCGGGCTTTCGCCCCGATTACGCCACCACCGTTTACACTAAGATATTAAAGGAACTCTACCCCGACGTGCCGGTGTTGATTGGCGGCATCGAGGCCTCCCTTCGGCGGGTAACCCACTACGATTACTGGGCGGACAAACTCTTTCCGAACATTCTGGAAATGAGCGGCGCCGATATGCTTGTCTATGGTATGGGGGAGTTGCCCCTGCGGGAAATCATCCGCCTGCTGGAAAGAGGGGTGCCGTTTGATGCGATAGATACGGTGCCGCAGACGGCCATCCTGCGGGCTAAGCCGGAAATACCCAAAAATAAAAACTGGGAAGACCTGTGGCTCAATTCTCACGAGCGTTGCCTGCGCGACAAGCTGGCCTTTGCCGCCAACTTCAAGCATGTCGAGCAGCAATCCAATAAAGTGCAGGCCAAGCGCATCCTGCAGGAAGTTGGCGAGCGGGTGCTCGTCGTCAACCCGCCCTATCCGCCGATGACGGAGAACGAGATCGACACCTCCTTTGATCTGCCCTATACCCGCATGCCGCACCCCAAGTACAAGCGGCGCGGTTCGCCTCCGGCGTATGAGATGATCCGCTTTTCGGTCAACATGCACCGGGGTTGTTTCGGTGGCTGTAGTTTTTGCACCATCTCCGCCCATCAGGGTAAGTTCATTGCCAGCCGGTCGGAAGAATCCATTCTTAAAGAGGTAGATGTCGTCACAAAGATGCCTGACTTCAAAGGTTACATCAGCGACCTGGGCGGCCCTTCCGCCAATATGTATAAGATGAAAGGTAAGGTGCAATCGATCTGCGACCGCTGTGTGGCGCCGTCCTGCATACATCCGGTTATTTGCTCCAACCTCGACACCAGCCACAAACCCATGACCGAGCTGTACCGAAAGGTGGACGCCCACCCGGAGGTGAAGAAGGCATTTGTGGGCAGCGGTATCCGCTACGACTTACTGGTGGACAGCTACAACAAAAACAACGATGGCAGCCTCGATGAGTATATGGAGCAGGTAGTGACCTGCCACATCAGCGGCCGCCTGAAAGTGGCGCCGGAGCATACCTCCGATGACACCCTGCGCATTATGCGCAAGCCTTCCTTCAAGCACTTTCACGAATTCAAGAAGAAGTACGAGAAGATTAACCGGAAGCACGGCCTCAATCAGCCGCTGATCCCCTACTTCATTTCCAGCCATCCCGGCTCTCAGATGGAAGATATGGCTAACCTGGCCGCCGAAACCAAAGACATGGGCTTTAAGCTGGAGCAGGTGCAGGACTTCACGCCTACGCCTATGACTGTAGCTACCGTTATTTACTATACGGGGGTGCATCCTTATACTTTGAAGCCGGTCTATACGGCCAAATCAAAGAATGAAAAGCGGCAGCAACACCTTTTCTTTTTCTGGCACAAACGGGAGAATCACAATGATATCCGGGAGAAACTGGAAAGCATCGGACGGGAAGACCTCATCGAGAAGCTGATCGAAGAAAAGAAGAAGCATCATAAGCAAGAATTTATCAAGAGCCGAAGCCGCGGTAACAAAAAAGGCGGAAAGCAACGTAAAAAAGGGCGGAACGGAAGATAAAATAAGAGCTTGTCCAAAATTCAACAATCGGCCTGCAAACGTCCCTTTTTCGGCTCGAAGGCCGAAATCAGGACAACCTCTAAGCCATCCTGAATCGCATTTTCAGGGCCGATGTATAAAATACGGTTTACGGGAACCTTTTGAAAACAGGACGTGTTGATTCTTTGCATCAACTCACAAATCTGGAAACTTTCCGGATTGACAACAAAGCCTAAAGTTTTTTTTGTGCGGCTTTTTCAGCGAATTGCAGAATTCTTATTGCTGGATTTGCCAAGCTGAAGGGCCTGAATGTGAAATAAGGTTTTGCAAACAAATATTCTGGCTGGTTTCTATTTTGGGCTAACAAACAAAATTTCATCTGGCCTTGCAAAATCGAAAGGAGGCACGTACATTTGCATCCGCTTAGGAAGAAAGCGAAAGAGAAGGCAGGATAGTAGGATTTGGGGAGGATATAGAACAGTGTGTTTCCGTGAGGAAAAAGAGAGGAAGAAAGTTGCCCTAAAATTTTGCCAGGAGTTGAAGTTGAGTTATCTTTGCATTCCCTTTGCGGATGAGTGAAGGGAAAAGTTGAAAAAATAACCTGAAAGGGTTAGAGATAAGAGGAAGGTTTGAGAGCGGAAGCTACCCGAAGGCGGTAGGTAGAAGCGTTCAAACATCCGAAAAAGCGAAGCAGGCAGCTAAAAGTATGCAAAAGTTCATTGACACTGTGGTGACAGAAGGTAAGCACTACGCGAAGTAAAAATACTTCGATGGATTTTAGATTTATTTAGAATAACCACGTTAGATTCAGCTGAGTTAGAAAAAATGCCGTTAGGCATCAAACTTATTCACTATGGAGAGTTTGATCCTGGCTCAGGATGAACGCTAGCGGGAGGCTTAATACATGCAAGTCGAGGGGCAGCAGGTCCAAACTTCGGTGCGGATGCTGGCGACCGGCGCACGGGTGAGTAACGCGTACGCAATCTACCCTTAAGCGGAGAATAGCCCCGGGAAACTGGGATTAATGCTCCATGTGATCATTGGGCGGCATCGTTTAATGATTAAAGCTGAGGCGCTTGGAGATGGGCGTGCGTCCTATTAGCTAGTTGGTGAGGTAACGGCTCACCAAGCCGATGATAGGTAGGGGGCGTGAGAGCGTGGACCCCCACACGGGTACTGAGACACGGACCCGACTCCTACGGGAGGCAGCAGTAAGGAATATTGGACAATGGGCGCAAGCCTGATCCAGCCATCCCGCGTGCAGGATGACAGCCCTACGGGTTGTAAACTGCTTTTGTTAGGGGAAAACCCTCGATTTATCGGGGGCTGACGGTACCTTTCGAATAAGCACCGGCTAACTCCGTGCCAGCAGCCGCGGTAATACGGAGGGTGCAAGCGTTATCCGGAATTACTGGGTTTAAAGGGTGCGTAGGCGGCGCAGTAAGTCAGAGGTGAAAGCCCGTGGCTCAACCATGGAAATGCCTTTGATACTGTTGTGCTTGAATCAGGTTGAGGACAGCGGAATGTGGCATGTAGCGGTGAAATGCATAGATATGCCATAGAACACCGATTGCGAAGGCAGCTGTCTCAAACCTGTATTGACGCTGAGGCACGAAAGCGTGGGGAGCGAACAGGATTAGATACCCTGGTAGTCCACGCCCTAAACGATGTTCACTCGACGTTGGGCCTCGGGTTCAGCGTCAAGCGAAAGCGTTAAGTGAACCACCTGGGGAGTACGTCGGCAACGATGAAACTCAAAGGAATTGACGGGGTCCGCACAAGCGGTGGAGCATGTGGTTTAATTCGATGATACGCGAGGAACCTTACCTAGGCTAGAATGTGAGCGCCAATCCCGGAAACGGGATGTTCCTTCGGGACGCGAAACAAGGTGCTGCATGGTTGTCGTCAGCTCGTGCCGTGAGGTGTTGGGTTAAGTCCCGCAACGAGCGCAACCCTTGTCCTTAGTTGCCAGCACGTAAAGGTGGGGACTCTAAGGAGACTGCCGGCGTAAGCCGCGAGGAAGGTGGGGATGACGTCAAATCATCATACTTTTATGCCTAGGGGCTACACGTGCTACAATGGCGGGTACAGAGGGTAGCGAAGCCGCGAGGTGGAGCCAATCCCAGAAAGCCCGTCCCAGTTCGGATTGGAGTCTGCAACCCGACTTCATGAAGGTGGAATCGCTAGTAATCGCGCATCAGCCATGGCGCGGTGAATACGTTCCCGGACCTTGTACACACCGCCCGTCAAGCCATGGAAGCCGGGGGTACCTGAAGACGGTGACCTTACGAGGAGCTGTCTAGGGTAAGACCGGTAACTAGGGCTAAGTCGTAACAAGGTAGCCGTACCGGAAGGTGCGGCTGGAATACCTCCTTTTAAGAGACACGGCTGGGTATAATGCGGAGTATTGAGAAAAGTGTTGAGTTTGCCTTCTGCACAGTGCAATGTAAAAAGTTCATTCAGAAAAAGAGAAGCGAGCGAAACGGGACAAGAGAAGCGGAATCAGAAGGAAGTTCTGTAAATCGCAGCTTAGAATAGTCTCGTAGCTCAGCTGGTTAGAGCGCTACACTGATAATGTAGAGGCCGGCGGTTCAAGTCCGCCCGAGACTACGGAGGTGGTGAGGGATTGAGGTAATGATATAGTGAAATGTTGAGAAGGGGTGCCTTAGGGCATTACCTGTCTGAGGCACTAGATCACTTACTCACTACATCGCCACATCATTGGCTACATTATCCGGGGGATTAGCTCAGCTGGCTAGAGCGCCTGCCTTGCACGCAGGAGGTCATCGGTTCGACTCCGATATCCTCCACCAATTGAAAAGGAGAATAGGGAAGTGGGCTAGAGCGTCCCGGTATTACACCGGGAAGGCCATCGGTTCGACTCCGATATCCTCCACCAATTGAAAAGGAGAATAGGGAAGTGGGCTAGAGCGTCCCGGTATTACACCGGGAAGGCCATCGGTTCGGCTCCGATATCCTCCACCAATTGAAAAGGAGAATAGGGAAGTGGGCTAGAGCGTCCCGGTATTACACCGGGAAGGCCATCGGTTCGGCTGCGATATCCTTCACCAATTAAGGATTGTCACCACGAGAAATGCAGCGAATGAGCTGCATTAGTAATGAAAGCCAGAGAAGGTAAAGCCTGTCAGGAGGCGTCCAGAGCGGTTCGATTCCGCGATTACCTGCAAGTGAGCTGCCAGGAAGCCCGAGATACCCAACCACCTTAGCGAGTGGGGTATAGCCGGTTGAGAGGCGAGAAAGGCTCAAAAAGTTCATTGACAAGTTGGGAGAGAATAAAGATAGCCGTGAGGTGTAAGTGATTACACAGCACGGTTAAAAATCGAGCAAAGAGCGCTGAAAGGAAACGCCTTTACGGGCGTAAGAAGCAAGATAAGGGCACACGGTGGATGCCTAGGCTCTCAGAGGCGACGAAGGACGTGGTAAGCTGCGAAAAGCTACGGGGAGGTGCAAACGACCTATGATCCGTAGATGTCCGAATGGGAAAACCTACTATGGTGAAGCCATAGTGAGCAATCGCAAACCCGGGGAACTGAAACATCTAAGTACCCGGAGGAACAGAAATCAATGAGATTCCCGTAGTAGCGGCGAGCGAACTGGGAAAAGCCCTAAAGCTATTATAAAGGTAGTGGAACTGCCCTGGAAAGGCATAGTGGATATAGAGTGAAAGCCTTGTACACAAAATCTTTATAGTAGTGAAACGAGTAGGGCGGGACACGTGAAATCCTGTCTGAATATGGGGGACCATCCTCCAAGGCTAAATACTCCTGAGAGACCGATAGTGAACCAGTACCGTGAGGGAAAGGTGAAAAGAACCCTAAGAAAGGGAGTGAAAAGAACCTGAAACCGTGTGCTTACAAGCGGTCGGAGCCCTGAGCGATTGGGGTGACGGCGTGCCTTTTGCATAATGAGCCTACGAGTTACTCCTTGCTAGCGAGTTTAAGTGCTTCAGGCACGGAGGCGGAGCGAAAGCGAGTCTGAATAGGGCGACCAGCTAGCAGGGGTAGACGCGAAACCGAGTGATCTACCCATGGGCAGGCTGAAGTTGGGATAGTCTCCCAATGGAGTACCGAACCAGTAAACGTTGAAAAGTTTTTGGATGACCTGTGGGTAGGGGTGAAAAAGCCAATCAAACTCGGAGATAGCTCGTACTCCCCGAAATGCATTTAGGTGCAGCGCCAGGGAGAGTGTCATGGAGGTAGAGCTACCAATAAGGCTAGGGGGCTTCACCGCCTACCAACCCTTGATGAACTCCGAATGCCATGACATTGCACTGGCAGTGAGGCTACGGGTGCGAAGGTCCGTGGCCGAAAGGGAAAGAACCCAGACCATCAGCTAAGGCCCCTAAGTATATGCTAAGTTGAACAAACGAGGTGGGGATGCTATGACAGCTAGGATGTTGGCTTGGAAGCAGCCATCCATTTAAAGAGTGCGTAACAGCTCACTAGTCGAGCGTTCCCGCGCGGAAAATGATCGGGCATCAAGCATATCGCCGAAGCTATGGTAGTGATGACTTGTCATCACTAGGTAGGGGAGCATTCCAGTAGGGTAGAAGGTGTGCTGTAAGGCATGCTGGACTAACTGGAAAAGAAAATGTAGGCA
Source organism: Lewinellaceae bacterium (assembly GCA_020636095.1). Taxonomy (GTDB): domain Bacteria; phylum Bacteroidota; class Bacteroidia; order Chitinophagales; family Saprospiraceae; genus JACJXW01. The sequence continues at coordinate 92,645 of JACJYN010000003.1, read as the reverse complement.
TGAGTAACGATAAAACGGGTGAGAAACCCGTTCGCCGTAAGACTAAGGGTTCCTCGATCGATGCTAATCAGATCAGGGTTAGTCGGGTCCTAAGGCGTAGCCGAAAGGCGAAGCTAATGGCAAACTGGTTAATATTCCAGTACCTGCATACACTAAAAAGGGGACGGAGTTGTGGACTGCCCGCGCACTGACGGAATAGTGCGTTAAACCCTTCGGGGATAGTACAGCGAGCCAGCAATGGCGAGCTGATAGATAGCGGAAAACAGCTTCCAAGAAAAGCCGAAGTATGCAGCCCGTACCGTAAACCGACACAGGTAGTCGAGGAGAGCATCCTCAGGCGCTCGAGTGATTCGTGGCTAAGGAACTAGGCAAAATAGCCCCGTAACTTCGGGAGAAGGGGCGCTCTTCCAGGGATGGAAGAGCCGCAGTGAAGAGGCCCAGGCGACTGTTTAGCAAAAACACAGGACTCTGCGAAGATGAAAGTCGAAGTATAGGGTCTGACACCTGCCCGGTGCTGGAAGGTTAAGGAAGGGTGTTAGGAGCAATCCAAAGCACTTGACTGAAGCCCCAGTAAACGGCGGCCGTAACTATAACGGTCCTAAGGTAGCGAAATTCCTTGTCGGGTAAGTTCCGACCTGCACGAATGGTGTAACGATCTGGGCACTGTCTCAGCCACGAGCTCGGTGAAATTGAAGTATCGGTGAAGATGCCGGTTACCCGCAACGGGACGGAAAGACCCCGTGAACCTTTACTACAGCTTTGTATTGTGCTTGGGTATAGGATGTGTAGGATAGGTGGGAGGCTTTGAAGCTTGCACGCTAGTGTGGGTGGAGCCGTCCTTGAAATACCACCCTTCCTATAGTTAGGTTCTAACCCCGCAAGAGGGGACAGTGCGTGGTGGGTAGTTTGACTGGGGTGGTCGCCTCCCAAAAAGAGTAACGGAGGCTTACAAAGGTACCCTCAGCATGGTTGGTAATCATGCAAAGAGCATATGAGTACAAGGGTGCTTGACTGAGAGACCGACGGGTCGAACAGGTGCGAAAGCAGGTTCAAGTGATCCGGTGGTTCCGCATGGAAGGCCATCGCTCAAAGGATAAAAGGTACTCCGGGGATAACAGGCTGATCTCCCCAAGAGCTCATATCGACGGGGAGGTTTGGCACCTCGATGTCGGCTCGTCACATCCTGGGGCTGGAGAAGGTCCCAAGGGTTGGGCTGTTCGCCCATTAAAGTGGCACGCGAGCTGGGTTCAGAACGTCGCAAGACAGTTCGGTCCCTATCTGTTGCGGGCGTAGGAGTATTGAGGAGGGCTGACACTAGTACGAGAGGACCGTGTTGGACGCACCTCTAGTGTACCAGTTGTGCCGCCAGGTGCATTGCTGGGTAGCTATGTGCGGAACGGATAAGCACTGAAAGCATCTAAGTGCGAAGCCGGCTCCGAGATGAGTACTCCATTGAGGGCCGTGGGAGATGACCACGTCGATAGGCTACAGGTGGAAGTGCAGCAATGCATGGAGCCGAGTAGTACTAATTGCCCGAAAGCTTCTGGAAAACCGTAAAAGCTCCTTCAAGCGCACTTTGCAGATTTCTTTTTTCTCTCCCTATACTTGTCTTTAAAGAAAAAGCCCTTGCCCATTCCTCCCCCCTTTGGGGGGATAAGAGGGGGGCTGGGCAAAGAACTGCTGGTGGCTATAGCGAGAGGGCCCACCTCTTCCCATTCCGAACAGAGAAGTTAAGCCTCTCAGCGCTGATGGTACTGCCCGTAAGGGTGGGAGAGTAAGTCGCTGCCAGCTCAATACAATCAACAAGCCCCTGTACGCATCCGCGTGCAGGGGCTTTGTTGTTTTGATCCCGCCTGATTCTTTTTTTCGCTTATCTATAGGAATTTCCCAAAATTGATTACTTTTTCAGGCCTGATGTGTATCTTTTATCGGAAAATGCGTCTAATAGGCAGTATTTTATAATAAAGTACTTTAGACGCGCCTTTAGCCAAAAAACTTAACCCCTTGGAGAAGACGTGTAATAAAACCATGAAGGATCTCGAGGTGATTCACAGTTACCTCGATACACAAGCGTCCAGGTGCTTTGATCTGCTCTATCAGAGATATGCAAGTAAAATATATAGTAAGTGCATCTCTATGTTGAAGGACGAGGCCATGGCCCAGGACGCAGCCCAGGAAATATTTACCAAGATTTTTCTGAACCTGTCGAGGTTTGGAGAAAAATCAAAATTTTCGACCTGGGTATATTCCATTACTTACAACTATTGCATTGATTTTCTGCGGAGAAAGAAAAAACAAAAGGATCTTTTCTCGGATGAAATGGAGAAGGCGGCAGAACCCGTAGATGAGCAAACCTCGGAAAAAGAATTGCTGGAGATGGAGATATCCCAGCTGAAGGTGGTATTGGACAATATCCCGGACGGAGACCGGGCCGTTCTTCTGATGAAATATCAGGATGGAATGTCAATCAGAGATATTGCGGAGATACTGGACAAGACCGAAAGCGCCATCAAAATGAAACTCAAACGGGCGAAGGCGAAGGCACAGGAAACCAAGAATGAACTGTTTAAAGAACAACCTATTTAACGAGGATCGGATATGAATAATTTCCAAGAACTGGAAAAAGAGCAGGAGCGACAGTACGATGCCTCTAAACGGATGCACGTACAAAATAATCTGTCGCATACCTTCGGGTTATTTAAATTTATTGGCCAGATTGTCGATGTATATTTACCGGCTTTGGTGGGCGTGTTGATTTCAGCCGCAGGCGGAAGTAGTTCGGAAACCAATAGCCAAGGCTTGAGCCGGCCTCCCTCTGAGGGCGGCGTTCATCCCGGGCAAGTCGGCCCTCATCCTCCGGACGGGGATACCCCCGGCCGTTAACAGAATAACTTTTCCCTCAAACCCGAAAAATTGTCATCATGATCATTCCTTTACAATTCGACCTCATGGCAATCCTTCAGGATCTCCTTAGTGGCTTTGTCGCAGTAGTTCCCAATCTATTAGGGGCCCTGGCTGTCTTTATTATCGGCCTTGTCGTCTCGAAGGTGGCTGCAAGGTTTGTCCGGCGCATTCTCATGACCATTGGCGCTGACAAACTGGCGGAGCGGCTCAATGAGATCGAGATCGTTTACAAGAGTAATATTCAATTGGTGCCGAGTACGCTGCTGTCCAAAGTAGTCTACTATTTCCTGTTGTTCATATTTGTCATTGCCGCCACGGATATCCTGAATATGCCGGTGATTTCACAGTTGATGGGAGAGATTCTCAACTACATTCCGGTGCTTATTTCGGCCCTGGCCGTTTTCGTTATTGGGCTTTTGATCAGTGATTTTCTGAAAAACGTGGTCAAAACTACCTGCGATTCCCTGGGCATACCGGCATCGGGAATGATTTCCAGCGTGGTTTTTTACTTTCTCTTCCTCAATATCACCATGATCGCGCTTTCCCAGGCCCGGATCGATACCGAATTCATCCAGGATAATATCTCTATTCTCCTGGCCGGCGTAGTGCTTGCTTTTGCTATCGGATATGGTTTTGCTTCCCGCAACATAGTAGCCAATTTCCTGGCGTCCTTCTACAATAAGGGCAAGATCAATGTCGGAGACACGATAGGCATCGAAGGGGTAAAAGGCAGGGTGCGAAGTATGGACAGCTCTTCGATCGTTCTGGAGGTAGAGGGACGAGAAGTACTGATTCCCCTTAGCAAAATAGCTTCCGAGAAGATTGATGTCTTCGAGCGGGCACAGCCGGAAACCGAAGGCGATTAACTGCGGTTTTCACTGCAAAAAAACTTTCCATTATACGATGTCAGGCTTCTCTTCAGCGTGCTTACTATGCTGGGAAGGCCCGAATTTTGCATTTGCCATACCTATACCTCAAAATATAGATGCAAACGAGCTGCCTTTTTCGTGTGCAAGCGTAACTTTTTTTTAAGTAATCGTCTCAACAACGATTTCCTTTTTCGAAATAAGGGCCCGGAGAAGAATAACTTCCCCATTTGATACGGCTCTTTTTCCGCCAGGCTTCGTTGCGGGATCGGTTGCGTAGCTCGGCTATGCGTCCTCCCCGCGCCTTTCCTGGCGAAAAAATAGCTCGCCTGAAACGGGGAACTTATTTTTCTCCGGCCCCTAAGAATCTTAAAAGATCAAGGAGTTATTTTACAAATCAAAATGAAAAATGATGTACAGATTTCTATTGACTTTTACCCTTCTGGTTACCCTGGTTTTTTCAGTTGTAGCCCAAACCGAGGAAGAACTGAAAGAAATGAAAACCCAGAAGCAAACGGAGCTTGGCGCATTAGAAGCACAAGTAGCCTCTTTACAGGGAGAAATTGCCGGCATTGACCAGCAACTACTGGTCTTTCCAAGATGGGAAAAAGGTGCATTCGGTATCATTGGCGCCAATTTAAGCGGCTTCAATGATTGGCTCTCAAGAGATAAGCCTAATATCTCATCCATTGGTTTAACTTTCAGCGCCAATGCTTACGCCAACTATTTCACACCCAAGACTTTTTGGCGGAATGGTGGCAATTTGGCCATGGGCTTTTCTAAACTGAAGGAGACGGATAGCAACGGCAATACGCTGGCACAAACAGAGCTGAAGTCTCCTGATGTAATTAATTTTTCTTCTCTTTTCGGGTATAAATTATCCGAAAAATTAGCCATTTCGACGCTGGGAGAATACAGGAGTACCATTTTGGAGAATTTCAACAATCCGGGATATCTTGACCTGGGGGTTGGTATCACCTGGACACCGATAGAAAACCTGATCGTGGTCGCTCATCCGCTTAATTATAACTTTGTTTTTGCTAAGGATGGAAGTACTTACCAATCATCCCTCGGAGCGAAAATAATGGCGGATTACACCAAGGAGATTCTGGCCGGGGTAAACTGGAAATCCAATTTGTCTTATTTCCTGAGCTATGAAAACGCCGATTATTCTAACTGGACCTGGGTGAATGGCGTCGCTTTTCAAGCATTCAAAAAAGTGGGTGTGGGCTTTGAAGTGGGCCTGAGAAGCAACAAGCAGGAGGCCATCGCCAAAGAGGTTGCGGACAACCCCCTACAGACCTATTATGTACTCGGGGCAACCTACAGTTTGTAAGCGAAACCCCTTACTTAATTTCGCACATCCGGACAAGCCCGCTGATGCAGATTGGCTTCAGCGGGCTTATTTTTTATTTTTATATTCAACAAGCAATTTGAGATGCGCTAAGCGACGCGCTATCAATAACTGTCGGTTTTCTAGGAGTGCTTTTTCCTTTATCCTGCGTTGAGGAACCGCCTCCCTTAGCACTGCTAAGGTCGGGAACCCTCGCCCCCGCAATGCTGCGGGGCAGGCTTTGGCTAAAGAAAAAATCACTTGCCTATCGAAACACAACACTTATTAATCGCGCGTCGCTAAAATAACACTAGCATGAGACGTTTCCGCCGCCGCCTTTTTCGCCTCACCCTTTTAACAATGGCCGTTATCCTGGCCATTGCCGTGATCAAAACGATAACCTTCACTTCTCGCCAAATTCCGGTCGAACCACTATCGAAAATCCCGGTCGAAGATGCTGTTGGCAATCACCTGGCGGAAGCGGTACATTATGCGACCGTCTCCTACCCCGGCCGTATCGATACGCTTGCTTTTATCGGCCTGGATACTTTTCTAAGACAGCAGTTCCCCCTGGCCGATTCTCTGCTGGAAAGCCGAATGATCAATGGGTTTAGCCGGATTTATAAGTGGCCGGGCCGCAATCCGAAACTGGCGCCTATACTGCTGCTGGCCCATCAGGATGTCGTGCCGGTAGATGAAGCCAATGAACAGGAATGGGCTTTCCCCCCTTTTGGCAATCAGGTGGAAGATGGGTATATCTGGGGCCGGGGCACGATGGATATGAAGGGCATGCTGATGGGTATGCTGGAGGCCATTGAACAGCTTCTGCACGAAGGCTACGAACCGAACCGGACGATTTACCTGGCCTTTGGACACGATGAGGAGACACTTGGAGAACATGGCGCTCAACAGATAGCCAGGGCCTTCCAGGCGGAGGGCCTTCAATTTGAATTCATCCTGGATGAAGGAATGATGGTCATTGAGGACGCCATGAGTGGATTGGACCGTCCTGTAGCCATGATCGGGGTGGCGGAAAAGGGTTTTACCACATTAGAAATCACCGCCCGGGTGGAGGAAGCCGGCCATTCTTCCCGCCCCCCGAAGGAAACGGCTATCGGCCGCTTGAGCCGCGCTATCGTTCGCCTCGAACAAAATCCTTTCCCAGCCCGGATCGATGGAGCTACGCGTAGCCTATTCAATTATGTGGGCCCGGAAATGAACCTCTTCTATAAGGCCCTGTTTGCCAACCTATGGCTCACTGAAGGGTTGGTCAAACGCCAGCTCAGTGCGGACCCTTCCACCAATACGGTCATTCGGACCACTACCGCCCCCACCCTGATCAATGGAGGCTTTAAGGACAATGTATTACCGTCGATGGCTACCGCCATGGTTAACTTTCGGATTTTGCCCGGAGAAACGGTGGAGTCTGTTGTCAGCTATGTCCAGGAAGTAATCGACGACCCTCATGTCTCCGTAAGGCCTTCGCCGGAAAGCACTTCGGAAGATCCATCACCGGTATCCGGGACCCGGGCTTTCGGGTTTGAAGTCATTCAGCGTACCGCTCAGGAAATCTATCCCGACGCCGTGGTGGCGCCTGCTCTGTTCGTAGCGCTTACCGACAGCCGGCATTACCGGGAGTTGTCCGCCCAGGCCTTTCGCTTTTCCCCGATGCGAATACAACGGGCAGACCTGCCCCGCATCCACGGGCCCAACGAACGCCTGAGCGTTGAAGCCTATAAGGATATGATCCGCTTTTACCGGCGGCTGATTGAGAATAGTTGTAAATGACTTTCGGTATAAAATCAGGGCATATTCACCAGGGCGCCGCTGAGGATGACCGGAGGGGAAAAGCATAGGCTTTCCAGCTCTTTCAGGCTACCGTTGAACACGTTGAAATCGACATGCCCGTTGATACCACTGAGTTGGCCGCGGTTGCCGTATTGCCAGAATTGCCAGTCCCGGCCACAAGCCAGGCGGGGTTCGCGGGAATTGTAGCGGGCGATCCAGATGGGATAATCATCGAAGTGGCCGGCAAGGTATTTATTGTAAAATTTGACGTTGGTATACAGGATGGGCTTGATATTATAACGAATCTCCACCAGATATAACCAGCTACGCACGCCGGTGATCAGCTGAATTTTTGAGGCCCCGTCCAGCACTTCAACGTCCAGCACGGGCGGCAGGTCCCCGTATTCCATCTCCACCGCATTCAAAAAGTTAACTGCCTGTAATTCTGCGGGGAGGGTGGGACGGAAAAAGTGATAAGCGCCGCGGTACAGGCCAATGCGTTTCATCTCATCCCAGTTGCGGCAAAAGAGGCTGTCGGTCAGGCTGATACCTTCGCTGGCCTTCACAAAAGCGAAGTGGACCTCCTCCCCCATCACCGAGTCCCAGTTGATTCGGGACTGATAATGGGACACATCAATACCATGGACCTCAAAGCGCTCCAGGCGCACGGTCTTGTGCTCACAAGCCATAAGGGCCATGATCATGAATGATATGCTCAGAATGTGTCGCATAAATCTGTTTGGTCCCTTCAATCTCTGGTTCTGCATGGTAAATGCCAATAGACAAGATCGGCAAAAAACCAGTCAGTTAAAATACCTGTTTCCGGTTTAATGTTTCAATAACATTTGTCATCTCCCGGAAAAGGGCCGCTTGGGGGGAGGCGTTGCAGTGAGTTCTTTATGTCTAACGTACCTTTTGGATAAAAGGATACATTTTAGGGGAATTGGAAATGACGTAGAGGCAACTATTACGTCGTTAGAAGAGAAAAGGCCCCAATTTGCTGATGAAACTGCAATTATTTTTTATATAGCGAGCATTTAAACTCAACCCGTTTCACATGGCGAACTTACGGCAACTTTTCTTACAACATATCGCCCAAACCAGCCCATCCCCCCTGATGCTGGAAGTCGAACGCGCGGAGGGCATGTACCTCTACGATCCGGAAGGCAAGGCCTACCTCGACCTCATTGCCGGCATCGGGGTCAGCGGCCTGGGGCATCGGCATCCGGCGGTGGTGGGGGCGGCAAAGGCGCAACTCGACAAGTATCTGCACACGCTGGTCTACGGGGAGTTTGTCCTCGCTCCGCAGGTGCAACTGGCAGAACTCCTGGCCCGCTGCCTGCCCGATCCGCTGGACAGCGTTTACTTCGTCAACTCGGGAACGGAAGCCACTGAGGGCGCCATGAAACTGGCCAAGCGCTACACCGGCCGCTACGAGATCGTGGCCTGCAAGAAAGCCTATCACGGTAGCACCCAGGGCGCCGCCAGCCTGATGTGGCCCAGGGATTTCACCCAGGCCTACCACCCCTTACTACCCGGTATCCGCCACATCGAGTACAACTGTGAGTGGTGCCTGCAGCAGATCACTGAACGGACTGCTGCCGTTATCATGGAAACGGTGCAGGGAGAATGGGGTATTCGCCCGCCGGTCGAGGGGTATCTGCAAAAAGTACGCGAGCGCTGCAACGAGGCCGGCGCCCTGCTCATCTTCGATGAAATACAGGCTGGCTATGGCCGCACCGGCAGCCTTTTCGCATTTGAGCAATACGGTGTAGTGCCCGACATCCTGCTGCTGGCCAAAGGTATGGGCGGCGGCATGCCCATCGGGGCCTTCGTCGCCTCCCGGGCCGTTATGAGCGCCTTGTCCGACAACCCCATTCTGGGGCATATCACTACCTTTGGAGGCCATCCGGTGAGCTGCGCCGCCGCCCTGGCCACCCTGAAGGCCTTGCTGGAAAGCGATCTCATCCAGCAGGTGAAAGCTAAGGAGCAGTTGTTCCTGGAGTTGCTGCAGCATCCCGCCATTGTGGAGGTGCGCAGCGCCGGCTTATGGATGGCAGTGGAGTTGGAAAGTTTTGAGGTGGTGCAGGCTGTTATCGGCCATTGTTTGGAAAAAGGGTTGATCACCGACTGGTTTCTCTTCAATAGTTGCTCCTTGCGCATTGCTCCGCCGCTGATCATTACCGAAGAGCAAATCCGGTGGGCGTGTGGGGTTATTTTGGAAGGGCTCGTGCTTCGATCATCCTGCCGCCGCAGGCAGTAGCCTGCTATGGCAGGCGGAGGCCTGATCGAAAAGCCCTGTTTTTCTTGTACTGGGGTTTAGAGCATGTTTGGAGGCCAATCTTTGGGCTAAAAAATGCCCCTTTTTTGCTGATATTGCGTTACTTTTTTTGCCCGTACCACCAGTATGAGCTGCAAAAAGATGCCTTATCTCAACAAAAAATTGACACTTTTTATCTCCAAACCCGGCCTCCAAACATGCTCTTAGGGCCCAGCGATCCCTCCTACGCCAAGGCTATGGATGGGCAGGCAAGATGATCACGGCACGAATTAAAGCTCTTTGCGCAGCCTCGCCACCGGTAGGTTCAACTGCTCCCGGTATTTGGCCACGGTACGCCGGGCGATGTTATAACCTTTGTCTTCCAGGACTTTTTGCAGTTTCTGGTCGGAAAGCGGCTTGCGTTTGTTTTCCTGGGCGATGACCTCTTCCAGGATTTTTTTGACTTCGAGAGTGGAAACCTCCTCCCCTTCCTGGGTGGACAGCGACTCGGAGAAGAACTCCTTGAGGCGCTTGGTGCCGAATTCGGTCTGGACGAACTTGCTGTTGGCCACACGGGAGACCGTGGAAATATCCAGCCCGGTGATATCGGCAATGTCCTTGAGGATCATGGGGCGCAGCCGCTTGGAGTCACCGGTCAGGAAAAAGTCGTATTGGTACTGCAGGATGGCGTACATGGTACGGTACATGGTATCCTGGCGTTGCCGGATGGCGTCGATGAACCATTTGGCGGAGTCGATCTTCTGTTTGATAAACATCACCGCTTCGCGCTCTTTTTTGTTAGCGCGGCGGCCCTGCGTATTCTTTTTGTAGGCCCGCAGCATATCGCGGTACTGGTCGTTGACGCGCAGGTCGGGAGCATTGCGGGAGTTGAGGCTCAGCTCCAGCTCGCCGTCGCGGTTGACGATGATAAAATCGGGGACGATATACTGGGTAGAGCGGCTTCCGCTGCTGGAATAGCCGCTGGCCGGCTTGGGGTTCAGCTTGACGATCTCATCGATAGCGCCTTTGAGGTCTTCTTCGGTTATATTCAGCCGGTTTTGAAGTTTCAGGTAGTGTTTCTTGGTAAACTCGTCGAAGTGGTTCTTGAGAATTTCGATGGCCAGTTCCAGGCTATCCCATTCTTCGAGGCTCATGTCCTCCAGCTCCTCCTGGTCTCTTTTATTATAGAGTTGCAGTAAGAGGCATTCCTGCAAGTCCCGGGCGCCGATTCCGGGAGGGTCGAAGCGTTGGATTTTTTTGAGGACCTCCACAATTTCTTCCTCGGTAACAAAGATGTTCTGAGAAAACATCAGGTCATCCAGGATCGCAATGGGGTCGCGGCGCAGATAACCGTCGTCGTCGATGCTGCCGATGATCTGATGGGCAATAGCTTCCAGCCGTTCATCTCCGAAATCCTGGAGGCCCAGTTGTTGTTCCAGGTAGTCATGGAAGGAGCTTTCGACCGGTATCGGTATGCTTTTATCTTCTTCTTCAGTACTGTAATTGTTGGATCTGAGCTTATAAGACGCCGGGTCGTCCTCGATGTAGTCATTCAGGTAGTCATCCAGTTCATATGCATCTTCCCGGAGGTCATCGGCCTCCGATACATTATCGTCTATCTCATTGTTGTTATCCATATCGGCCAGCTCATCCTGTTCTGCGCCTTCATCCAGTGCAGGGTTGGCCTCGAGCTCCTCCTTGATCCGTTGCTCCAGCATAACCGTTGGCACCTGCAGCAGCTTCATCAGCTGGATTTGCTGGGGCGACAGCTTTTGGAGCATTTTCTGGCTTAAACTCTGCTTTAGCATTTTTATTTTTTAATAGTTACGCAAGCTATTTACTCAAATTTTCTATCTTTTGCAAGTGGTAGCGAATCTTGCAGTGAGCAAACGTTCAGATAAAATACGATTAATAATATATAATGTTCCGAGAATATGTCTAAAACAATAAATGTTAAAGAATATCTGGTTGCGCTACGCCGGGAGATGCAGGAATCTCATCTCGATGCTTTTATCATTCCCAGCCAGGATCCGCACCAAAGCGAATACGTTGCCGATCACTGGAAGGCGCGGGCGTGGCTATCCGGATTTACCGGCTCAGCCGGGGTGGCGGTAGTTACCGCTGATCATGCCGGATTATGGACCGATTCGCGTTACTTCATCCAGGCGGAGCAGGAATTGAAGGGAGGCCCTTTTGAGTTACATCCTTTAAAAGTACCCCATGCTCCCGAGCATATTGACTGGTTGCTGGAAAACTTGCCGCAAGGTAGCACCGTCGGTTGTGATGGAAACATCTTTTCGGTTGCTCAGGTTAACCATCTTCGCCGTAAATTGGGAAATAAGGGCATTAGGATCGCCTACCAAGAGGATTTGATCGGGCGAATCTGGAAAGGGCGCCCGCCTTTGCCTCGCGATCCTGCCTTTGAATTGGAGGAATCCTACGCCGGACAGAGCCGGGCGGAAAAAATCGGCCTGATACGGCAGCGAATGAAAAGAGGCGAATACTATCTGGTAGCCACCCTCGATGATATCGCCTGGGCGCTCAATATCCGGGGAGCTGATGTGGAATACAATCCGGTTTGCATCAGTTACCTGCTGGCCGGCCATAAAACAGTTTACTGGTTTGTCCACAAGGAGAAGGTCCCGGCAGAACTTCGGCAACGGCTGAAAGAAGACGGTGTGCAGCTTCGGCCCTACGAAGAAATGGAAGCTTTTTTGAAAGAGTTGGACCAGGACAGCCCGGTGCTTTACGATCCGGATTCCACCAGCATTAACCTTTACGAGGCGCTGGAGGAAGAACAATGGAAGAGCAGCAACAACCTCATCCGCCCCATGAAGGCGATCAAGAACGAAACGGAGGTGAAGCACATCCGAGAGGCTATGCGCAAAGATGGCGTCGCCCTGCTCAAACTGTATCGCTGGCTGGAAGCGGAGTTGCAAAACCGAACGGTCAGCGAGTATGAACTGGCGCAGCAACTGGCTGCTTTTCGCAAAGCTCAGGGCAATTACTTCGGAGAGAGTTTCGCCGCCATTGTGGGGTATGCCGCCAACGGGGCTATTGTACATTACAAACCCGAACCGGATACCTGCGCCGCCATTCGCCCGGAGGGCATCCTGCTGCTCGACTCGGGAGGGCAGTACCGGGGAGGCACCACCGATATTACCCGCACCACCGCCTTCGGAGATTCTACTCAGGAACAGCGGAGGAACTACACACTGGTCCTGAAAGGCCATATTGCCCTGTCGAGGGCCGTCTTTCCGGAAGGAACGGCTGGTGTGCAACTCGACATCCTCGCCCGCATGCACCTGTGGCGCGAAGGCCTCAACTACGGCCACGGTACCGGCCACGGAGTAGGCTTTTTCCTCAATGTACACGAAGCGCCGCAGGGGTTCACGCCCAACCCTCGGGGAGAACGAGGGGAAACGGCCTTCCTGCCCGGTATGCTCACGTCCAATGAGCCGGGCTACTACAAAAGCGGGGAATATGGCATAAGGATCGAGAATCTGGAGTTGTGCGTTGAGCAAACATCTGGCGAGAGCGGCCGCTTCTTCGCTTTCGAACCCCTGACCCTCTTCCCGATCGACCTCAAACTGGCGGAAACCGAATTGCTGACACAGGAAGAAAAGGGCTGGCTCAACGATTATCACCGAAAGGTGTTAAAAGAACTGACGCCATTGCTGAATGATGATGAGCACGACTGGCTGGCGGAGAAGTGCAGGTCGGTTTAGAGTGTGTTCAAATTTCATACTTCGGGCTAAAATCGCCACTTTTTCGCTTATGCTTCGTGCCTCAAATCCTAATTTAGCTATGGCTAAACTCTCCCGCTTTTTCAGAAAAGCGGGATGCCTCGGCTAAGCAAAAAATTGACTGATTTTATTTCCAAAAACGAAATTTGAACACACTCTTAGGAGTGGAGGTATACTTTTAAATAGCTAAATTGCTGTATTGTTATATTGTTAACTGGCCGGGAGGGTTAGTGAGTTGGCTATATTGTTAAGAGCTTGTCCAAATTTCGGCCTTCAAGCCGAAAATAGTTCATTTTTGTTTAGATGAGGCGCGGGTTCAGGATGATAGCAGCGCTATCAAGCCTGGTTTCGCAACGAAATGTAAGCGAAAAAGGGACGTTTGCAGGCCGATTGTTGAATTTTGGACAAGCTCTAAATGCCTGGGCAGTATTTTAATTTGTTTGCATGACTACATCAACCACCAAAAAAGATATTCGGCAGCTCAGCCAGTTGGAACTGGAGGACCTGTTCAGGGAAATTGGCGAGCCCAAGTTTCGGGCCCAACAGGTACACGAATGGCTGTGGAAAAAGGGCGCCCACTCTTTCGACGCCATGACCAACCTGTCCAAAAAGCTACGAGAGTACCTGAACGAACACTTTGCCATCAACGCCATCACCGTTGACAAACTGCAGTACAGCGAAGATGGAACCATCAAGTCGCGTTTCCGGCTATACGATGAGCATCTGATTGAATCGGTGCTCATTCCCGTGCCGACGGATAACCGCTATACTGTCTGTGTTTCCTCGCAGGTGGGTTGCAGCCTCAGCTGCACCTTTTGTGCTACCGGGCGTATGAAACGGGTGCGCAACCTCGATGCCGGCGAGATTTACGACCAGGTGGTGCTGGTCAACCGGCAGGCGGAAGAAACCTTCGGCCATCCGTTGACGAATATTGTCTACATGGGCATGGGAGAGCCCCTGCTGGCGTACAAAAACGTATTGGAAAGCGTAGAGCGGCTCACCTCGCCCGACGGCCTCAACATGTCTCCCCGGCGTATCACCATCAGTACCGCCGGCATTGCCAAGATGATCAAAAAGCTGGCCGACGACGGAGTCAAATTCAACCTCGCCCTTTCCCTGCACGCCGCCGATGACGAAAAGCGCAACCAGATCATGCCGATCAACGAGCAGAACAATCTGAACTCCCTGATGGAAGCCCTGCGCTATTTCTACCGTATGACCCGAAACCGCATCAGCTACGAATACATCGCCTTCCAGAATTTTAACGACAGCCTGGAGGATGCCGCCCGCCTGGCCGAGTTATGCCGGCATTTCCCGGTCATGGTCAACATTATCGAATACAACCCGATCGACGGGGCCCCTTTCCTCAAAGCGACGGAGCACCGCATCGACGACTTTGCGAAATACCTGCGCGATCAGGGGGTAATGGTGACAGTGCGCCGCAGCAGAGGCAAGGATATCGATGCGGCCTGTGGGCAGTTGGCGAATAAGGAGTGACAAAAAAATGAGGCGCTTCGGATTCCGAAGCGCCTCATTTTTTTGCTGACAGCAATTGCTACCCTTGCAACTGTGCCTGGTACTTTGCCTTATCGTTGAGCAACTTCACCGCCTCTTCGATCTCGGCGTCATTGCGCAGCCCCATCCGGATCTTACCTTCCTGGTAATAGTAGCGGCTGGAGATTTCTTTTTCGATCAGGTCAATAATGATGGCTTTATTGTTCATCAGGGCGTCCTTTTTGGCGGCATCTATCTGAGCTTCCAGGGCATCTACCTGAGCGGTAAGTTCGTAACCTTCTTCAGCACTTTCTTCCACCAGTTTTTTCAGGAGTTTTTCGCTTTCGGTATCGTAGTCGAACTGATTGTTCTCCAGAAATTGTACAAAGCCGGCGAAATCTTCAAAGTGGAAATCTTTCACATTGGAAATGCTATCGTGTTTCAGGCAAAATTGAGTGACGTAATCGAAAATGAGGTGCTGTTCCAGCAGCCCTTTGACGATATCGGCATCGGTAAATTTCTCGATCATCATATCCGGCTTGACGCCGCCGCCATCGAGTACGGTACGGCCGCTGCGCGTTTTAAAGGGGGTGCGCTGATCATCGGGAATATGGATGGGTTCGCCATCTTTGTACTCGACACTCTGAATACAGCGGCCACTGGGGATATAGTATTTGGCGGTCGTCAGCTTCAGTTTGGAGTTGTAGCCGATGTCCCGGGTATTTTGCACCAGGCCTTTGCCATAAGAGCGTTGCCCGATGAGCACGCCGCGGTCGTAGTCCTGGATCACCCCACTGACAATCTCGGAGGCGGAGGCGGAATTTTTATTGATCAGCACGGTCAAAGGGATATCCAGGTCGACCGGTTGGTTCATGGTACTAAACGCGCGGTCCCAGTCTTTGACCTTGCCTTTGGTCGTCACCACTAATTCACCTCTCGGGATAAAGACATTGCACACATTAACGGCCTCGTTGAGCAGCCCGCCGCCGTTGCCGCGCAGGTCGAAGATAATGCCCTTGAGGCCGGGGTTTTGTTCCTTGAGTTCCCGCACGGCATTGGCCACATTGGTTCCGGCTTCGCGGGTAAAAGTGGTGAGGGCAACGTAGCCAATGCCATCGGCCACGATACCGTGATAGGGTACGTTGGGCACCTGCACTTCGCCCCGTACGAGATCGATATTGAAGTCCTCATCCTTTCCGGGGCGGCGGATGGTCAGCTTGACGGTTGTACCCGGGAAGCCGCGGAGGATATTGTTGATGGCGTCCGGGTCTTTGCCGGTGGCGTCCTGTCCGTCTACGGCGATGATCTGGTCACCGGGCCGCAATCCGGCCTTGTCAGCGGCCTGGCCCTGGTACAATTCCGTGATGGTGACAAATTCGCCCATCTTCTGGCTGATCGCGCCGATGCCGTTATATTTGCCCTCGGTCATGAAGCGGTACCCTTCAATCTCGGATTCGGAGATGTAGTTGGTAAACGGGTCGAGCGATTCCACCATAGCGTCGATGCCGATACGCATCAGGTGGCCGGGGTCGACATCATCTACATAGTAGGTATTGACCTCTTTGTAAAGATTGGTGAAGATTTCGATGTTTTTGAGAATCTCAAAGTATTTGTTCTCAGGCTGGAAAGAGGCTGCCATCCCGATGAAGAGCAGGCTGATGATACCCGCGTATTTTAATATTCGCTTCATGAGCTATAAGGATTTTAATTATAAACGTAACGCCGCTTTTATTATTGGTTACTGTTTGTAAGCGATTGTTTTTGAATGAATAGCATTGTAGGCTGCACTTTTGCCGGGCCGGGCGCCGCCTTCAAACGGCATGAATGCAGGTTTTTCCCTTCGACAAATTTTGTCAAAGAAAGGGATCGCCAAAACGTTTTCATACAGGAAGTCCATAAATAGATGGGGGGATGAAGCACTTCAGCAATGACTATTAATTTCGTGTCGTTAAATATAGGATTGTTAGGTGTCCGATGTCAAATTTTAACAAATGTTTAATGCTGTGCGAAAGGATGAAGGCTTCCCGAATAAAAAAATAACGCCCGGCATCGTCAAATGTTGTGAGGGGGGCAGGCTATATAGGGCGGGATGGCAAAAAGCCGGGTTTCAACCTGTTTTGGATAGGGGCATAGGTTATAAGGTTATAGGGCTATATGGGGGTATCTGTCCAGGACTGGACGGATACGGTATTCGCCGTTCGCAGTTCGGCCGCTGGACATCCGGCCGGGCTGCCAGGCTTACACCAGGTAGGCCATCGCTGTCCAGCATTAGACGGGTAGGGCTATATGGCGGTATGGTTCTCTTCCGTCCACAGAGGCTTCGGCGCATTTCTGGTTTATCCAAATACCCGGCCTGGCTTCTTTTTCTGGCCTTAGTGATTGTAAGCGTTACTTCATTACCGGGCCAGGCCCGCCTGCGCATTGAGCCCACCGATACATCCGAGGCCTTTATTGAACGCCATCTTAAGCCCCGTGAAAACCTTTCTGATTCGACGGCAGTACTTGATTTTCTGAATAAGACAGTTCAGGAATTGCACCTGGCGGCCTACCTCGAAGCCTCGATTGACAGCCTGGTGCGACGGGACAGCAGCTTTACCGCTTACCTTTACCTGGGGCCGGCTTACGAGTGGGTTCAGCTGAAAAGTGACAGCGTACCGGAGCTGTTTCTCGATGCGTCGGGCTTTCGGGAGCGGCTCTACCGGGGCAAGCCCTTTCGATTTGAACAATTGCGCCAGCTCCAGGAACGGCTGCTGAAGTATGCAGAGAATCATGGTTATCCGTTTGCCCAGGTGTGGATGGATGAAATTCGGGTGGGGGCCGGGCGAGCCAGCGCCCGCCTGCGGCTGGACCGCAACCAACTCATCCTGGTCGATAAGCTGGAGGTGGAGGGCGAAGTGAAGGTGAGTAAGGCTTACCTCAGCAACTATCTCGGCATCCGGGAAGGCGCGCCGTACGATAATGGCCGGGTACTGCGCATCCGCAACCGGGTTCGGGAATTGCCATTTCTGAAGCTGGATGCAGATCCACTCGTTACTTTCATTGGCGATCAGGCGTCGGTCCGGCTGTTGCTCAGCAAAAAGCGGGCCAGCCGTTTTGATTTTGTCATCGGAGTGTTGCCTCAGAACGCCAGCGGCCGGGCAGAAAACAACCGCAACCTGCTCATCACCGGTACGTTCAACGGAGAACTGCAGAATCAATTCGGGCTGGGAGAGCGCATCTATGTAGCCTTTGAGCAACTCCGCCCGGAGACGCAGCGGCTCGATCTGGAATTCAACTATCCCTACGTATTGGCATTGCCTTTTGGGGTGGACTTTCGGTTGAACCTTTACAAACGCGATACCTCCTTCCTCGACCTGGAATCGGATTTGGGTATTCAGTACCTCTTTGAAGGGGGTAACTATATCAAAGCGTTTTGGAACAACCGCTCGTCCTCTTTACTGGCCATCGATGAGCAACGGCTGGAGCGGCAACAACAACTGCCCTCCACCCTGGATGTGCGAAACGCCTCTTTTGGCCTGGAGTACGCCCTGCAGCGGCTCGACTACCGCTTTAACCCGCGCAAAGGTTGGGCTGCCTTCCTGCGCGGGGGCGCTGGCGTCAAGCGCATCGAGCGCAACAACCGCATCGTAGAGTTGGGGTATGGGGAGTTGTACGATACGCTCACCCTGCGCAGTTTTCAGTACAAGCTCAGCGCCCGGCTGGAGGGCTACCTGCCCGTTTTCAGCCGCAGCACCTTTAAAGCGGGCTTTCAGGGCGGAGCGATCATCTCCGAAGAGCCCATCTTTTTCAACGAACAATTCCGCATTGGAGGCAACCGCCTGTTGCGCGGCTTCGACGAGGAATCCATCTTCGCCACCAACTACGGGGTGGGCACCCTGGAGTACCGGCTGCTCATCGGGCAGAATTCCTACCTCTACGCCTTCGGCGATTATGCTTATGTGGAAGATAAAACCAGTACCAAACACGTCACCGACCAACCCTATGGCTTTGGCGCCGGCATTACCTTTGAGACGGCCGTCGGCCTGTTTGGCGTCAGCCTGGCCTACGGCAAACGGCTGGACAACCCTATCGACTTCAGTGCTCCGAAAGTGCATTTCGGGTATGTGAGTTTGTTTAATTGAAAGGGCGCTTCATTCAAATCCATTCAACATGCCATCCAATAACCGATATACCCTTGAGTTGTATTTCCACACCCGGAAATAAGGCGCCTGCCGCCCCCCGAACTGCCGCCGGATCGCTTCCACATTCGGCATCATACTGCCTTCAAAATCAAAGATGGGCCGTTTCAGCACGTCGTGGGTATAGCGAATGGCCTCCCATACCAGGAGCAGGCCGGCGCCGCTGTTGCGCAAGTCCGGATGATCGCCGGAGAGGTGGTAGTAGGCGGCCTGTCCGTCCCAGATGAGGTAGGCCGCCGAATGGATCCGCCCCTGTGCATCTTCCGCGCAGAAGATTTGCCGGGATTGGTGTTGCGCCAGGGCCTCGTCGTGCTGGAGAAAGAGCTCCCGGGAATAGGGGGGAGCAATCCCCTGCCGTTGGAAACTGAGTAAGTTGATATTGAAAAAATCCGCCGGTGGCATATCCAGGCGAATGCTCAACTCTTTTTCCGCTTTTTTGAGGTTGCGGCGTACGTTGCGGTTGAAGCCCTGGTAGACGGCCTCCAGGCCCGCCTCCAGATTCAACTGGTAGGTATAACGCGTCGTTTGCCGGTAGCCTCGCCAGTAAAAGGGTAGCCAGTTGGTAACCGAAGGGTGAAATTCCTGTTTGCTGGCATGGACGGCGGGCAACTGGCCGATGAGCGCTTCATAAAACTTATGTTCAAACTTGAGGCCTTGAAATTCCGGATGCAGGTAAGGGCCCAGATGCTTGCAGAAGTGGGGCATGGTGAGGTACCGGAAGGGCCCTTTTTTCTTGCGAAAGTAGGGCATGGCGGCTACTATTTGCTCACCCTGCTGCACCACTGCTGCGTCCCATTCTCCTCCCTCGCAAACAGCATCGAGGTACCAGGGCTGCGCGAATATGGGCAGGCCGGGTATCTGCTGGCAAAATTGGCGGTAGCGCATTTGGTTGGACATGGTGTTATTAAGTATTGCTTGGTGGCCTCAGAGCATATTGGGAGGCCACCCTTTGGGCTGAAAATGCCCCTTTTTCGGTATGAGACGAGGCGCTTTTATCTCCCAAAGCGGCCTTCAAATATGCTCTCAATCCAGTCCATTACACCTTCCTGGCAATGAGCAGGCCATCACGCAGGGGCAGCATGATATTTTCTACGCGATCATCTCGTTGTACTTTTTCATTGAACTGGTGAATAGCAGCAGCATCCTGGTCCTGCTCGCGTTCGCCGGAAACGACTTTACCGCTCCAAAGTACATTATCGGCGATAATCAACCCGCCGTTGGATACTTTGTCGATCACAAGATCATAATAATGGCCGTAATCCTGTTTGCCGGCATCGATAAAAACCAGGTCAAACGGGCCTGGCAACGCAGGGATGACCTCCCGTGCGTCACCAATGTGGAGGTGAATCTTTTCATCGAGCCCGGCCAGGGATATATACTTGCGGATGAGGTATTCCAACTCCGGGTTGGCCTCGATGGTATGTAGCGCCCCATCCTCCGGTAAACCCTGCGCCAGGCAGATAGCGGCGTATCCGGTAAAGGCGCCGACCTCGAGGATGGCCCGTGGCTGCTGTATTTTACTGAGCATTCCGAGAAACTGTCCCTGCAGGTGGCCGGATAGCATCTGCGGCGCCAGGGTTTTCAGGTGGGTTTCCCGTTCCAGTTGATGCAGAAGAGGAGGTTGCGGGCTGGTGTGGGCTTCGCAGTATTGGTTGATTTTGTTGAGGAAATCGTTCATCGGGCCAAGTTAGTTAATTTGAGTTGTTTATTACCGGTTTGGGGCGCCAGGAAGGTTCCCCAGGGTGGAAGGGTTTACAACCAGTGACGGCCGGAACCCACTCAGTTCGGTACCGACAGCACTTGAGTCGGAGTGATGATCAGGTGAAAATTATCCCTGAACAGTTTGATGGCGATGGCCAAGAGAATAATGCCGAATACCTTCCGCAGCACATTGGCGCCGCCCTCCCCCAACTTATCGCTGATCCAGTTGGAAGAACGCAAAACGAGGAAAACAAAGATGATATTCAAGACAATCCCCAGCTGAATATTGATAGACTGGAAATCTGCTTTGAGGGCGATGATGGTAGTCATAGTGCCGGCCCCGGCGATGAGAGGAAAGGCAACGGGCACGATGGTTCCCGACTTGGTGTCGGGTTGGTCGTGAAAAATATGGACGCCCAGCACCATTTCCATTCCCATCAGGAACAGGATGATGGCGCCGGCTACGGCGAAGGACTCTACATCGATGCCGAATAGGTGCAACAAGGCTTCGCCGCCGTAGAGGAAAAGGGTCATAATCAGAAGGGAGGCCACCGATGCCTTTGCCGCTTCTATCTTAATCCCCTTCTTCTTCAGGCCAATCAGGATGGGTATAGACCCCAGGATATCGATCACCGAGAAGAGCACCAGGGTGACGGAAATGAGCTCTTTGAAGTTGATCATAGGAACAATTGATGCAGATTAAAGAGTTTGACAATGGCCAGGAGAACCACAACGATGAGCAGCCGGTGCGCCCATACATTGGCCTGTTCATAACGCGAAGCGTAATGGGCGGTAAAATACCCCCCGGCTGTCTGCCCGACTGCCATAAGAAGGCCGATTTTCCAGTCGATCAGGCCCTGGCTTTGAAAGATCAGGATGACGAGAAAAGTATAAGCGCCCACCACGAATATCTTTACCGCGTTGGCGTCGACCAGGCTGTAGTGGGCGTACAGGACCATCACCGCCAGAAAAAAAACGCCCATGCCCATTTGAATGAACCCGCCGTAAAAGCCCAGCGCCAGATAGAGCGGAACGGCGATCCAGGGGTTGGTCTTTCGGTTGGTGTCGGTACTGCGCAGCCAGCGGCCGGGTTTTATCAGGATGACAAACAGCATCACGATCATAAGGAAGCGGAAGACATTCTTAAACGCTTCATTACTCACATTGATGGCGACGATCACACCCATGATGGCGCCTATGATATTGAGGGTTATGGGGACCCGGCTTCTGCTCAGGTTGAGCTTGCCATTGCGCCAGAATGCAACCGTACCGGCGGCACTCTGCGTAAAAATGCCGATGCGGTTGGTGCCATTGGCCAGGTTGCCCGGCAGGCCGAGCAACTCGGTAAGGATGGTCAGGGTAATAGCGGAGCCGTTACCCGCCAGCGTATTGATGCTGCCGGCCAGGGCGCTTCCCAGAACTGCAATGAGGTAGTGATACCATTCCAACTGCATGGTGATCTGTATTTGGAACACAAAGATAGCAGCGGAATGGGGAATTTCCGGGAAAACAAACTCTAAAGCTACTGTACTTTACATCGAACCAGGCGCATCTCAATATCCATAGGCAGGTTAGGAAAAAAACTGGTATACTGGATCAGGCCTATGCCCCTGGCATAGAAGTCTGATTGGTGGCGTGTATTATCGCCCACTTTTATAGCTTCAGAGGAAGAAAAATAGAAGGTTCGCCGGTACTCTAGTGCTCCGAACGTTCCATAGGGGACTTCTACCTCCTTGGTTTCGTGCAAGCAATAATCACCGGATATCGCCCCGTTGGCAAGCAGGTTAGCCGGCAGTTGAGCCGTATCTCCAATGGCAGCGGTGCTGAACAGAAGGTGGCCTTCGGCATCCATAGCTTCCGGGCCGGAGCAACGCAATACAGCACGATAGTCCTGGCCCAGGTGGGAGCCTTCCAGCACAAAGTACGCTAACCGGCCGATGAGGGTGTCTTTCCGTACAAAAATACTATCTCGCTTATACAGAGGCGTTTCTTCACCGGTTTCCAGGTCGATACTAAAGCTTTCATACACCCAGTAATTGCCCACCTGAAGTTGCAGAAAATCTGCAACCGGTTCATATTCTTCCATGGAGGGAACCTCTTCCCTTGCGAACTCCACGCCGTCCCGGCTACAGGACAATACAAAAAAGCTGGCTATAGCAAGTGCTAATACCTTGTTAGTTATCCTCATAGGTGAATACATATTGCCTCTTCAGTTCCTGGTATAAACAAGATCGTATAGTTGATAATCAATTATTGATAACTTCTCAAGCATTCTGTAGTTCGATAAGGGAGTGAAAAATAATGGCCATTTCTTGAGTTTTCAGTCATTTAACACTCATTAGGCGCTTCACAGACAAATCTGGAAGCGCATTTGGTGAATTGATGGGGTCAACAGTAGCAATGCAAATATTTGACCCGCCACCTTCCTTCAGGCTGATAGCACAATTGCTTTCGGCCTGAAGTTTTTCTTGGGGTTGCTTTTGGGTTGAGAATAGCTATATTAATTACGCTGGAGCCAGCCGCCAATCAATTGGATGGAATCCAGCATATCCCCACAAATCTGCTCTACGAAAGCACCATTCAGTTGCTGGTCAGGATACGTTTCCCTGGCCAGTTTCAGGGCCTTTTCCCCATCGAAATCCACATAGGACATGCGAGCGGTCAGCTCATCGGAAGGGCGGCCAAAGTCGTAACTAGGTAGCAGGGCTACTCCGGTGTCTTCCAGCATCTGTTCGCACAACTGCTGGCTGTTGAGAATGCCCCGATGTACCAGGGAATCTTTATAGAAGGAGAAATTGAGGAAGAGGTAAAACCCTCCCTGGGGTTTGGGGGCAAACACGTGAAATTCGTTTAGCTTAGCATGCAGGGTGCGCCCTACTACCCGGAGGATGCGCCGGGCGTCGTGCAGATACCGGTCGATAATTGGATTGGGTTTAAAGGCCTCGACGGCGGCGTACTGTATCGGAGCGCTGGTGGAGGTGAAGGTTTCACTGGCGACAATGGCCATAGCATCCAGCAGCCAGCGAAGCGATTCCGGAAAAATAAACATACCCAGGCGCCATCCGCCGGCGCCACACCATTTGGAAATTCCGCTGCTGATGATGGTGCCTTCCGGGTAAAAGCGGGCGATGCTGACGTGTTGCCCGGAGTGGTGTAGTTCGCCGTAGATTTCATCCGAGAGCAGGATGACCTTATACCGGCGGGCTATCTCCGCCAGTTTTTTGAGTTGAGCGGTGGTGTAGGTGGCTCCGGTAGGGTTGGCTGGGTAGTTGAGTACGACAATCCGCGGGCGTTCCGGGTCTACCGCACAGATAGCCTCCAGTTCTTCGGGGGTGAGCCGCCAGTCATTTTCCTGGTGTGTTTTCACCCAGTTGACGCGGCGGCCGATGATGACGGCCTGCGGTGAATAGGACACCCAGCTCGGGGTAGGGATGACCAGGTCGCCGTAGTAGACCAGCTGAAGGAGAAAGAGCAGTTCTTTGGAGCCCGGGCCGACCAATACATCTTCGGCGGTGCGGTTGATGCTTTGCCGGCTATGATAATACTGTGCGATGGCTTCCCTTAGTTCAAACAGCCCTTTAACTGCGAGGTAGTCTTTTTCGTGGGCATGTTGGCGCAAGCTTTCCACAACCGGCTCCGGTACGGGGAAGGGAGACTGGCCGAAACCCAGGCGGTGCACCTTCTTGCCCTGAAGTTGGAGTTCCCGGGTTTTTTCGTTGATGGCAAGGGTGGCCGACTTTTTGAGCCCCCGAATGTTGAGGTTGAGGTCTACACGAATTTGCTGCTGTTTGGCCATGGAAATGTGGATTTTGTGTGATCAATAGTCGTGCCTTCTTTCCCGCCCTGTTTATTATGAAAGGGACGTTGTCGGTTGTTCGTTTCCGGTCAACAGGTTGGTACAACTCACAACAATCAACTGCCAACGAAGAACAGTTATACGGATACCCGCTGTTGTGATACCGGTTTCGCTACTGGGCCTGGCCTGCGGATTATAGGATATTCGTGTTCAAAAAAGAACTTTTTTTTGCCAAAAGCCGGATAGAGGCCGTCCAGCCAAATGGCGTTGGGGTCATACTGAGCAAAGAAGGGCCGCGCCACCCAATCCGGATTTCGCCCCTGTAAAAACTGGAGGACAAAAACCTTTTCCCCGGCGACTTCACTGACGCCCAGTATCTGGACCTTACCCGGCCCGGCAGACATAGAAGGGCCGCGCACGGTGCGGGCAATTCCACTAACCTTTTGGTAGGCTTGCCTGAAAATACGCCAGGCCCGCTCCAGTTTTACTGCAAAGTAATGTTGGGCGCCCGTATCGCGGGCGATGAACATGTAATAGGGCACGCACCCCAAATCTACTTGTTTTTGCCACATATTTGCCCAATCCTCGGCATTATCGTTGATATTACGCATAATTGGAGACTGAGTTCGAATGACTGCACCCGTATTCCGTACTCTTTGAATAGCCTCGGCCACCATTTCTGTCTGTAGTTCGTTCGGATGATTGAAATGCGCCATAAACGCAATGTGAATACCGGCCTTTTGCGCCCTTTCAAAGAGGGCCAGCAGTTCGTCGGCATCCTCATCGGTAACGAAGCGCTGGGGCCAGTAACTCAGGGCTTTGGTGCCAAAACGGATGGTTCTCAGGTTGGGCAGCCGGGCCTCGATAAGTGCTTCAATATAATTGTGCAGTATTTTCGTTTTCATGATGAGCGGGTCTCCACCGGTAAAGAGGAGGTCCGTTATCTGAGGATTCGCCCTGAGGTAGCGAATGATCAGCTCTGTGTCCCGCATGGCGAATTTCAACTCGTTCATGCCCACAAACTGAGGCCAGCGAAAGCAGAAGGTGCAGTAAGCATGGCAGGTTTGGCCCTGGCTGGGAAAAAAGAGCATAGTCTCCCGGTACTTGTGTTGAACACCGGTAAGTTTCACATCTTCGATAGAAGGGACATTATGAGCGAGCTGTCCGGCGGGATGTGGGTTAAGTTCCATCCTTATCTTGCGGGCAACCAGTTTGAGTTCAGGCTTTCGGGCGCCACTTCTTAAGGCCCTGGCCATTTCTTCATAGTGCCCTGGCCGGAGCATGTCTTTTTGCGGAAAAGTAAGAATGAAAATGGGATCCTCCCGATAGTTTTCCCAATCGATCAACTCTTCAACCACGTAGTTATTGGCTTTGAACGGCAGTATGTTTCCGACTACTTCGATGTTAAAAAGTTCTTCTTCACTAAGGTTGTTCTTTACCTGGGGTATTTGGCGTAAATTTCGTAGCGTATAAGATTGGTATCCTTTCATTTTTTTGGTTGGATTTATTTTATGTAATAGATGCATATATTGCCGTTTGAGGCTTTCCAAGGGCTTTTTTCTTCCGGGAGCATGGTCAATCCGGATGGTTTGTTTCTATAGAAATTAAAGGTGTGCGTCTGTAAAGAAAACACGTAGTTTTATTGCTAAGTTGTGCCGCCTTAGGGTTGAAGCTGGTTGATAAGAGGCCTGAAAACCTGCTCCAGAACCAGTAATTCAGCTTTTCTAAGCAGAAGGGCACAGTCAATGCCCTATCAAAGTTGGTAAACTTTGCCAAAAAGAAAAAAGGCCTGTTTCAGGGATATGGCGAGGAATATAAGGAATATTTTCTACACCAACTACTTAATGTTCCTCATCCACTTCGGCGGCGTCTTCAATGATGTCTATCTTAAGGATATCATTAATGGACTGGAACGCATCATTGAGTTTTTGGAGTTCTTCAACCGACAACGACTGGAGTTTCTGAGAAATTTGTTGGTGGAGAGGATGAGGAGTGGCTTTCAGCAATTCAGCGCCTTTGGCGGTGAGGGTAATGAGGCTTACCCGCTTATCGTTCAAACGGGGTAACTTGGCGACCATGCCCTTTTTTTCCAACCGGGTAATGATCCCGGTGACGGTACTGGCATTGAGTTTGAGGAAATCCTTGATAGCCTTGTGAGAGGCCTGATAGTGTTGCTGCTCTCTAAGAAAGCTCAGCGCAAGGAGTTGAGGAATACTAATCCCGTACTCTTTTTCCAGGCGTTTGCTTTCCAGGTTGACCGATCTGGCAATTTTTCGAATATTGATCAGGATTTCTGCGTAGTTCATTCATTTAGTAACTAGAGGGGAATAATCTTATAAAGATAATCACAAAGCAAAAACGCCGGAATAGCTGGGCGCTTATTCCGGCGTTTTTTTTTTTGGCCAACCGTTATCTAAAGGTCAAGATCATCGTCATCATCACCGTCCAATCCGGCATCGACATCGATCACATCATCGTCGTCGTCGGTAGAATCATCCGCAAATTCATCGAGATTGACAATAGACTTATCGATTTCATCATCGGTATCATCATAGAATTCACCGAGGTTGAAATCGTCATCATCATCATCGAAATTGGCTGGCTTGGAAGGAGCCGGTTTGGATGGAGATTTCCGTATGATTTTAGTAATCACTTTTTTCTCTCCGGTGGGCTTCGGCGCGGGCCGTTCAGAAGTGCTGACCCTTTTTTCCGTTGGGGGGTTTTGCTCCTGTGTTTTAGCCACCAGGCTTTTTGTAGTGGTGGGCACTGCCAGCAGGCGCTTTTTATCGATCAGCTCGCCGGTAATGATGCAGATGCCATAGGTTTTATTCCTGATACGGACCAAAGCATTTTCGAGGTCTTTAATATACCTCCGTTGGCGGATGGCCATGTTGTTTAGCATTTCCACATCGTTGTTGATGCTGCTATCGTCCATCCAATCTCCTCCGTGTTCGTCACTGGTATTCTCTGTGATCTCCAGAATTTGGTCCTGGAGGGAGGTAAGCTGCTCCTGAGCGTTGGAAAGTTTCTTCTCAATCAGCGCTTTGAAATCAGCTAATTCTCCATCAGAGTACCTCACAACAGTGTTTGACATTGATAACTGTTTGTTGGTTTTAAAAATGATGCGGCAATTTAAAAAATCAAATCTGAAAAAAAACTGAAGAATTGTAAAAAATTAAGTTCAAGATAAGAAACGGCAGGATAAAATTCAAATAGGAGGGCATGCTGTTCGGGGAAGAAGTGGATTTGGGCCCTTTTTCCGGAAGAATAAGCCTTATTCTGGTGCTGTTGGCCGAAAAGGGCAGGGAAAACATGGACAAACCATAATAAGGCGGATATTTTTGCGTAGCTGTTAAGGGCCATGCAGGATAGCATCGTGACAAACAGGCAGCAAATTCGTCTTATGATCCATTTAATCCTATTACTAATTACAAATACCTAGATATATTATGACGGTTGCTAGCAAGCTGGTTAAAAAAGGCATTTCGTTGGTGCAACAACTAGACCAAAGGAGGCCGGCTCCTGCGCAATTGCAGCAGCGCACGTTGCAGAACCTTCTGAAGCGGGCGGAGAAGACAGCTTTTGGCCAACACTATGGCTTCGGGCAGCTCTCTAATGCTGCCAATTTGGAGAAAGTGTTCCAGGAGCAGGTCCCCATGCACGACTATAATCGCATGTTTGATGAATGGTGGAGCCGCACGCTGGCCGGAGAGCCTGATGTGAGCTGGCGGGGCAGCGTGAAATATTTCGCTCTGAGTTCAGGTACTTCAGAGGCTGCCAGCAAATACATTCCCATTACTACGGATATGCGGCGCAGCATGCGCCAGGCGGCGCTACGCATGTTTTCCTGCCTGCCCCGTTACGGCCTGCCTCCCAGTTTCTATACCAAGGAGTGGCTGATGATCGGGGGCAGTGCTTCCTTACAGGATTTCGGCCATTATCAGGCCGGCGACCTCAGCGGGATCAACGCCAGTAAGCCTCCGGTATGGATCCGCCGTTATTATCGGCCGGGTACGCGCATAGCCAGGATATCCGATTGGGATGAACGCACCGAGGCCATCGCCAGGATGGCGCCCCATTGGGATGTAGGCGTTCTGACCGGTTTGCCCAGCTGGGTGCAACTCACCCTGGAACGCGTTATTGAGTACCATGGGCTCAACCACATCCATGAGATTTGGCCTAATCTCAGGATATTTGTCTCCGGTGGCATTGCCTTTGACCCTTACCGTAAGAGTTTTGAAGAGCTACTGGGCCAGCCCCTGATCTATCAGGACTCCTACCTGGCCAGTGAAGGGTTCGTCGCTTTCCAGTCGCGCCCCGGCACCAGCGCCATGCGCCTGCAGCTGAACAATAATATTTTCTTTGAATTTGTCCCCTTTAATGAAAGTAACTTCGATGAGGAAGGTAAGCTCCGCCCATCCGCCCAGGCCCTTACTATCGAGGACGTTGAAGAAGGGCAGGATTATGCCCTGCTGATGAGCACCTGCGCGGGCGCCTGGCGCTATCTGATCGGCGACACCGTCCGCTTTGCCGATAAGGCACGCTCGGAAATCCTGATCACCGGCCGCACCAAGCACTTCCTCAGCATCTGCGGAGAGCACCTTTCGGTTGATAATATGAATCAGGCCATCCGCCGCACCGAGGCCCTATTGAACGTGAAGATCAACGAATTCACGGTTTCAGGTGTTAAAGCAGATGCACACTTTGCTCATCGTTGGTATATCGGTTGCGAACCCAAAGTGGACTCCGAAATCCTGTCAGCGGTGCTCGATGAGCAGCTCATGGGCGTCAATGACGACTATGCCGCTGAACGTTCCGCCATGCTGCGCGCACCACAAGTGAACGCTATCAATGGGAAACTCTTCTACGAATGGCAACGCCACACCGGCAAGATGAACGGGCAGAGCAAGTTTCCCCGGGTGATGAAAGGAGAACAGTTAGCCGGGTGGGAAACGTTTGTGAGATCAAAACAATAATTGAGCATGCATTTACTGTGGCAGGGAGCACTCCTGGGCCTTTCTCTCAGCATTTTGGCAGGGCCGATGCTGTTTATTCTCATACAGCTGGGCATTGAGAAGGGTTTTCGGGCAGGCGCTACTGCCGGTTTTGGGGTTTGGGCCAGTGATACGCTCTATGTATTGAGCGCCTACCTTGGTATTTCTTACCTGCTTCAACTCACACAGTGGCAGGGATTCAAACTATGGGCCAGCCTTGCCGGCGGGCTCATTCTCATTATTATCGGCGCCACCACCCTGCTCATCCGGCCGGCTAAGAAGGACATTGGCAGTAACAAGCCGGCCTCCCACAACTGGGCGGGCTACTGGATTCAGGGCTTCCTCGTCAATACATTTAACCCCTTCACCGCCTTTTTCTGGATCGGCGTGATGACCAGCGTCTCTGCCGATGGGCCGCTGCCTCTTTGGGATGCTTCCCTCTTTTTTGGCAGCATCATCGGCGTTATCATCATCACCGACCTGCTGAAGGTGTTGCTGGCCAAGCGCATTCAGCACTGGATGCAGTACAGCTATCTGCTGGCCATGCGGCGGGTGTCGGGTACAGCTCTGGTGCTGTTCGGGGTGTTCCTGGTGTTTCGGGGGATGATGTAGACAGAAAGGGGGAATTGTTATATGGCTTTATGGTTATATTGTTGGCGGGGTGGGAGCGCCCAAAGGTTATATTGTTTAGCCGGCCTCCTACGAGTTGTCCTTAGGCAGCCAACAGCATGTCAATTTAAACAATTCAAGTAACAATTCAGCAATTCGCAGTTCGCTATTCGCAGTTCGCAAGAACCTGCCCAAAACTGGGCTTAGAGCAAAGAACTGGTTCATCAAGCCTGGATTCCTGCTTTTAAGGGCATTGCAGAGCGAATAGCGAACTGCTGAATAGTCACCAATTCAACAATATAACTAATCCTCCTCCCCTCATGGATGAAGGATACATCAAGTTTGAAACCCACTGGAAGAAGGCGCCTCCTTTGACAGACGAAGCCATTGCCGAGCTCAATGCCTACCGGCAGCGCCTCTACGAGCTGGGCCTGATCGGCGCCTACAATAACGGCATCGGCTACGGGAACATCAGCCGGCGCTGGGGTGGCGCTGGGGCGTTCATCATTTCCGGCTCGGCGACGGGCAACTTCCCGGCACTAACGCCGGAGCATTATACACTGGTGACGAAAGTGGAAGCCGCGCAAAACCGATTGTGGTGTGAAGGGCCGGTTGTGGCCTCCTCCGAATCGATGAGCCATGCCGCCGTTTACCAGGAATGCCCCTGGGTGAATGGAGTGATCCACATCCATCATTTGGGGCTGTGGAAAGCGCTGTTGCACCAGGTACCCACCACCGATCAAAGCGCGCCCTATGGCTCACCGGAAATGGTGGCCTCTATCCTTCAGTTGATGCGGGAGACAAAGCTCAGGGAGCGGAAAATATTTGTCATGGAAGGGCACGAGGAAGGCATTTTTACTTTCGGGTATTCACTGGAGGAAGCCTTTGGCGTGTTGATGATATATTACCAATATCTTCTAGGGTTTTATTTTCAGCTAGTGCGCCGGGAACGAAATTCTTAACCAATTCTTTGGGCTCTTTTTCGCCCATGCTGCGTTGCTCCTTCCTTCCGTAGCTTAGCAGGCTGACCGGGAATAGGTGAATCTTCCATTTTTTACCTCTTAATTCATTGATTATCAATGAATATTTTGAGTTCTCGGTCAGCCTGTAAGGCTATGGTCGGTCGTCGCGCCTTGCCTGGCCAAAAAACAGCCTCAAATTATTGATCAACAACTTCGTTCCCGGCGCACTAGTACCTCCTTGTAGCCTTTATAATAGATGGGTTTTCCATCTATTACTTCGTAAATAAGATTTGCTGGAATTTCTTTATACCCTGCGTGTGCCTCTTTTTTCTTTCCGGTGGCTTGCATAAGCAAACTTTTTCCTAAGTTATTGTTTTTCTGATAACAAGTAAAGGCAACAAATTGATTTCAAGTATCTATTATGGTATTTCGGTGTTATGGTATTGCGTTTACCTGGTGTAGGCCCACCGTCGAGGGCCGGATACGGTCCACAGAAGCACCTGGCCGCAATACCGAAAAACCATAAAACCGGAATACCTAAACAGTTACGATTTCAAAATGATGAAATGACATACGCTACACACAACCTCACCGACACCATCGTCGCCCTGGCCACCCCCTCCGGAGTGGGCGCCATCGGCGTCATCCGCCTGTCGGGTAAAGACGCGATAGGCATCGTCAACGAAGTGTTTCACGGGAAAGACCTGGCTCAACAACCCACCCACACCCTTCACTTTGGGACCCTTCGGAATGGCGAAGGCCGCATTCTGGACGAGGTAGTGGTGTCGCTTTTTGTTGAACCCAAATCCTACACCGGCGAGAACGTAGTGGAAGTCTCCTGCCACGGCTCCGGTTACATCCTGCAGGAAGCCATACAGCTCTTTATCGAAAAGGGCGCGCGCCTGGCGCAGCCCGGCGAGTTCACCCTGCGCGCCTTCCTCAACGGCCGCATGGACCTCAGCCAGGCCGAAGCCGTGGCTGACCTGATCGCCTCGTCCTCCCGTTCCTCCCACGCTATCGCCCTGCAGCAGATGCGCGGCGGCTTCAGCGACGAGATTCAGAAGCTGCGCCAGGAATTGCTCGACTTCGCCAGCCTCATCGAACTGGAACTCGACTTTGCTGAAGAAGACGTCGAGTTCGCCAACCGCGACGAACTGAAAAAACTGGTCGCCAAAATCCAGTCCATCATTCACGCCCTCATTCAGTCCTTCAAACTCGGCAACGTCATCAAACACGGCGTCAACACGGTCATAGCCGGGCGCCCCAACGCCGGTAAGTCGACCCTGCTCAATGCCCTGCTCAACGAGGAGCGCGCCATCGTCAGCGAGATCGCCGGCACCACCCGCGACACCATCGAGGAGGTGCTCAACATCAATGGCGTACAATTTCGCATCATCGACACCGCCGGCATCCGCGAAGCAGAGGACACCATCGAGGCCATGGGCGTGGAGAAGACCATGCAAAAAGTGGCGCAAAGCGCTCTGCTGGTCTACGTCTTCGACGTCATCCGCACCCAACCGGAGGAGGTGCACGCCGACCTGGCCAAATTGATCCACGAAAATGTCCACGTGCTGGTGGTGGCCAATAAGATGGATTTGAATCCGTATACCAAACGAGAGGACTATTTTGGGAAGTCGGAAGTCGGAAGTCGGAAGGCGGAAGAGGGGGATGAGGAAGTCGGAAGTTGGAAGTCGGAAGGCGCCGAGGGCACTTCCGACTTCCAACTTCCGACTTCCGACTTCCCCTGGGTTCCCATCTCCGCCATCAACAACATGAACATCGGGTACCTCAAGGAGCAACTCTACGAGGCCGTCGTCACCAAGCAGCTCAACCTGGAAAGTACCATCGTGGCCAATGCGCGGCACCACGAGGCGCTACAGAAGGCGTATGAGAGTTTAGAACGGGTGATGAGCGGATTGGAAGCGGGGGTGACGTCCGATTTTGTGGCGATGGACATCCGGGGGGCGCTGCATTATTTGGGGGAGATTACGGGGGAAATCAGTACGGAGGATTTGTTGGGGAATATATTTGGGAGGTTTTGTATCGGGAAGTAGATGGCGAATTTCGCCGAAATTGGATGTAACTCACCAATAATGAGAGCTCTCAAGATTCTTTATTCAAAGGAGTTTTGACCTCTATTGTTTTTCTTTTGCCATTGCCTGGCTTCTGTCTTTTTTGTACCTTTCCCGTATCTTATTGCCTCCAAAATGTACTCTAATTTGAAAAGAGGTACAAGTGGGGGAAATCATGGCAGTTTAAGGCAGTCTTTGACTTTGAGTGTCATTTGCTGCACGGAGAAAATGACAGACAGAAAAATGTCCAGTAACATTCAAGTAACCAAAACATGTGAGAACTGCGGGGAACAATTTGAGGCCAAGACCCTGGTTACCCGCTACTGTTCGCATACCTGCAACCGGCGGCACTACAAGAAGCGCAAGCGGGAGGAAAAGCTTCAGCGCTTTGAGGAAAAGAAAAGCCAATCAGTGCTACAATTGCCCGATGTAAACTATGAGGCCCTGGGAGCGAAGGAATTCCTAAGCCTGAAAGAAGCGGCCGTGCTGATCGGCGTCAGCGAGCGCACTTTGTACCGTCTGATGGAAAGGGGCTCCCTGGAAGCAAACAAAATTGGCCGGCGCACCATCATCCGCCGTTCCGCTATCGATAAGCTCTTTAAATGATATCCCATGAATGTATCATTACGCAAACGCAAGCTCAAAGGAGGGCGGTTACGCTTATACCTGGATTTCTACCCACCGGTTATCCATCCGGATACCGGGCAGCCTACTCGCCGGGAGTTCCTGAAGCTGTATTTATACGACCGGCCGAAAGGCGAATCCGAACGAGAGCACAATCGCGAAACAAAACTACTGGCGGAGAATATCCGTGCTCACCGTCAATTGCAGATCCAAAAAGGCAATTACGATTTTCTGGCGAAGCATACCGGCAACGAAAGCTTCCTGAACTTCTTTAAGGAGGAAGTGGATAAGCGCGAGAAAACCGGCCGCAACTACCAAAGTTGGCGGAGCACTTACCTCCACTTGCACCGGTTCGCGGAAGGCAAGTTGTTGGTGAAGCAAGTGACCGCCCCGTTTTGTAAATCATTCAGGGAGCATATGCTTCAAACTCATTGCCTCAATAGCTCTCGTCCCCTTCAGCAGAACTCCGCAGCAGGCTATTTCGATGTGTTCAAAGAAGCCGTCTCCAAAGCCCATGAGGAAAAGCTGCTTAAGGATGACCCCGGTTTGCGGATAAAGAGCATCCCCCAGAAGGAAACCGAACGGGAGTTCCTAACTTTTGAAGAAGTGCAGGCCATCGCCCGGGCAGAATGCCCCGACCCGGTGCTCAAGCAGGCCGCCCTATTTTCAACCTTTACCGGCCTGCGGTTTGGAGATATTCGGGACCTGAAGTGGAGCGAGGTGCGCCACTTTAAAGAGCATAGCTATTTCCTACGCTTTACCGTAAATAAGCCCAACCGCCCGGAAACGCTCTTCATTTCCGATCAGGCCCGCCAGGTGATGGGCGAGGAGCAGGAATCTGAAAAAAGGGTGTTCGAAGGGTTGAAATACGGCAGCCACATCACCCAGCGCCTGAATGTGTGGATGCAAAATGCCGGGATCGAGCGGCACATCACTTTCCACGCCTTCCGGCATACTTTTGCCACCTTACAGATCACTTTTGGAACAGATATTTACACCCTCAAGGATTTGCTGGCGCAGAAGAATGTGCAGACTACGCAGATCTACGCCCGCGTCCTGGATGAAAAGAAAAAGGCGGCGGTCAACCGGATTCCCAATATTGACCTTTCCTGAATCGTCGGAATTTTTTATTTTTATAGCACAGAGAGAAGAGTTTGATACTCTGACATCCCCCCTTCAAAAAATAGCAGGTTGTTTTGTAGTGTTTTTAAAGGCTTGTGCTTATGGCTAATGACCTGATTGGCTTTGGTAACGATATTACCAAAGTACGCGCTCAGATTCCTGAAAATCTTGAAGTGATTTACTCTCCTGTCTTCCAAAAGGAATTGACGGAGCGGCTTTCCACCATGCTTTCCGATGCTGAAATTGCCCCGGAGAGCTTTAGTAATATGGCGCCCGTTTTTCAGCAGTTGGGCATTCCCCTTTCATTGAGCAACATGGTAAATATCCTCATGGCGGGATTTGTCATCGGGCTGAGGCATATTATCGAAAACCCCTTTAAGATAAACCGCTTCCTGGCATGGATGATGGAGTTTGTTTACGCCATCGAAAATCCCAATGCTTCCCGGGAACATCTACATACGCTCTTTCAGATGGTTTATCGGAAGCACCAATTGTCTTCCGTAAACATGGTCAATGGGGAAGCCATCAAAAAAGGAGAGGTTATAGATTACCTGAAGATCTTTCGGGAAGAAGAACCTTCGGATGAAAACTACGCCCATTATTTTGCTTACACCCTCCGGCAGATCAGCGCTCAGAAAGTCGACCTTTTTCTGGAAGAAAAGAAGCAAGGTTTTGATGGAGATTTTCTTGATTTCCTGGAAGTACTGCTGATCGACTTTGAGGATCTGATTCCTGAGAAAATTCGGGTGCTGGCTCTGCGTTGGCTGGAAAACCAGGAAGAAGAGCCGAATACCTTATCTGAAGCAACGATGATAGATGATGGAGAACCGTCACCGCCTCCCGGCTATGTGAAGATCGAAGGCCGCCTAAGTACGGAGCAAATCCGCCACTTTTTCTCTTTTCTGTATAGGGAAACGAATGGCTGTCCGAGTAAGGAACCTTTTTTATCCAAAGAGGAGGTGGAGGCGTTGTTGAAGTTTGGGTTTTGTTATCCGGCGGCGGAGCCTGAAAAGAAACCCTTTGAGCTTAAACTGAGCGGCCATAAGACGATGGGCATCATTTATTACGCCTTGTTTCAATTACTACCTTACCACAAGAGCACTTGGGCGCCAAAAGATTATAAAACGCACTTCGCTTTATTTCTGAGGCATAATTTCAGAAATTTTGAGGGGGCTCCTAAGGCGACTATTCAGAATAACATTCGGGGGAGGAAGCCCAAACGGATGAAGAGGGGGTTTGATTTGAGTGAATATCTGCCTTAACTAGATGCGCTTTTGCGGGTCGGGGCATTTCATCCTATCGATTATGGTTGCTCAACCGGCATAATTCTTTATGAAAAGCATTGATGAAAGCACTCCTGTAAATTTTGAGACTAGTCATTAGTTTCGCGTTTTTCGCAGGCTTCCAGGCATGCGGTCGAAGGGGGAAAGTTGCCATAGGATGCCCTGGGGCGATGCTATGTCCTGCGCCTAAGCTGGCTACAGCCATGAAGCATAGATAAACCTCAAGACAAGCCCCCAAAAGAAGCGGGCCATCTGCCAGGCCTGTGCCAGAGCCAGGGCCTGTAGTTTCCATTATGAAAAAACCATGACAGCGCCTATTTTATAGGCATACAACTAAAAACCAAAACAGCGCCGTCATGGAAGCTTTTGTAAACTCTTCTTTCGGGACATTCATTGCTTTTCTATTTGCCCGCCACTTTACCGCCCCCTCCTGGCAGAGCTTTGTGTTGCTCTCTTACGGATGGGCCTTGAGCCGTTCGCGGCATACCATTGCCAACTATATCTGGCTCAGTGGAGGTGTTAAGTATAAGCATTTTTCCCGGTTTTATGCCTTTTTCAACCGGGCGTTTTTGAAG
This sequence comes from Lewinellaceae bacterium, assembly GCA_020636095.1. Classification (GTDB taxonomy): domain Bacteria; phylum Bacteroidota; class Bacteroidia; order Chitinophagales; family Saprospiraceae; genus JACJXW01. The sequence continues at coordinate 56,338 of JACJYN010000003.1, read as the reverse complement.
GTAGCCGATAAATTGTGGATAGCCGTGCTGCTGCTGCTAGACAGTATTTTACCCCCTAAGGCGGCCCTGGAATTAACCGTAGACGATACCACGCGTAAAAAAAGCGGGCGAAAGATACAGGGAGCTAGCAATTACCAAAACCGGGCTGGCTCGGCCCGTCAAGAGTACCGCACTCTGTGGGGGCTCAACTTTGTATATGTGATCGCTTCTTTGTACTGGGACAAGGCTGGAAAAACCTTTAAACTGGCTCTTCCAGTGGGGCTGCGTATTTATCTTAAGGAAAAAGTGGCCGCTGAACTCAAACGCCCTTTCCATTCTCGTAGCGCACTGGCTCGGCATATCATCGACTTCATTATAAAGACATTGCCTCACCGCCATTTCATCATTAGGGCCGACGGTGGGTATTCTACTAAAAAGTTCTTGCGGCACTTGCCTGCCCAGGCTAAGGTAAAGGGCCGTTTTCCCATTAATAGCCGCTTGCTCGGCCTACAGCCAAAACCCCCAAAGAACAACCTGGGCCGCCCTACTGAAAAAGGAAAAGACTTGGGTACTCCTCAGGAATGGATGCAGCAGGACCAAGGTTGGAGCCCGCATCCCGAAGAAGAAGGCGCCTGGATTAAAACCGTCATAGGTATATGGCATACTATCCTGCCGGGCGTGCCCATCAAAGTCGTTGCCGTTTGGCGCAAAGGGGCCCTGTCGGCTGATAAGCGCTCGGGCAAAAAAGAGTTGGAAGCCTTTTTTTCTACAGACACTTCCTTAACCGAAGTTCAAACCCTGCAACATTATTCTCAGCGCTGGGACGTAGAGATCGATATTCGCGACGCTTATGCTTACTATGGCCTGGGCAAGGATCAGTGCCGCAATCTGGGCCGCATCTACGCCGTAAATTCTTTTCGTATCTTGATGGCAACTTGCCGAACCCTATGGTTCATGCGCTACTTCGAAGAACGGCAACTGAAACTGAAAAAACATAGGCCTTGGTACCGCCTCAAGCAGCATCCAACCCAATTGGATATCATCTCCGCTGCTCACGAGGCTTTCGTGATCGAGGGAGTTTCTCCCGTACCTAGGTTTACCCCAGGTATGGGAGAAATACCCCAAGGCCAAGAGGAAGCCTGGCAGGAGGCCGCCTGAAAAACGCGAAACTAATGACTAGTGCCTTGGGCGCTAAATCCTTGACACCCCAAGTTTCGTTCTTTTGCAGCTACTCGTCGTTGAAGAACCACTCCTTTAGCTACGGCTAAAGTCGTGAACCTTCGCCTCGATTAGCTACAAAATAACTTCAACTTAGGTATCAGAGACTTAGCGCCCAAGGCACTAGAGAATTGAGTAAGACAAGGAAGTTCTCGTCTTACATCAGAATCCTAAATGGGTTACGGTCTGAGAAAAGTTGACAGTAGCAGATGCTCGAAACAGAATCGAAAATAGAAGAGAATGATAAGTCTGGCTTTTTTGATTAAAAGTGTTTACCTTTGAGGTAAACGAAATTTAAAACATTTAGGTGAAAATTACGTTTAAGACAAGGAAGCTGGAAAAAAGCTTTTCCAGTGACGGCGCCTTGATAAAGGCTTACGGTGCACAACGCGCGAAGAAGATCAAGCAACGCTACCGAGAAATGCAAGCGAGTGCCACGCTGGCGGACCTGGCGAAAATCCCGGCAGCCAGCCTGCATCCACTTTCAGGAGGCCGGCAGGGGCAATGGGCCGTCAAGGTCACCGGCAACGACCGCCTCTGTTTCATACTTGAACATAATCCCTTGCCATTAAAAGAAGACGGCGGCATCGATATGGAAGCCGTAACGGATGTCTGCATCATCGAGATTGTTGATTATCATTAGGTGAAACAGTGTTAGCCGGAGGAAATAGCAATTACTGTAAAACAGCACACACTATAATTATCATGACTACACGAGCCATAGGAAAAGCCCTCCTTACCTGTCCGGGAGATACCATACAGGAAACCATAGATACCATTGGAATGACCCAACGGGAATTGGCAGAGCGCCTGGGCTATCCCGTCAATAAGTTGAACCATTTGATACAGGGGGAAGCCTCCCTCACTCCGGAGATGGCGATAAAACTGGAGCACGTTCTGGGCATTCCAGTACGCACCTGGTTGGAATTGGAGCGGATGTATCAGGAAGACAAATTGGCGATCGATGAACAGGAGCGGCTCGCTGGACAATTAGATTGGTTCAGCCAGTTTCCGTTTTCTGCCTTGAAAAAATTGGGCATCATCAGTAAAGGAAGGAAAAATATTGACCATGTAGAGGACCTGCTTTCTTTCTTTCAGGTTGCTTCAAAAGAAGAATGGGAAAGGATCTACGTAGACGAAAAAATATCAGTCGCCTTCAAGATCAGCCTGGCTCATACCCAGAACCCCTACTCTTTGTCGGTATGGCTGCGCCTGGGCGAAAAACAGGCAGAAGAGCTGGAGTTATCCCCTTTTGATGAGAAGCGGTTCAAAGCCTGTCTGGAGGATGCCAGAGAAATGTCCTATCGGCAGCCCGATGATTACCTGCAAGCTTTACAAGCCCTTTGTGCAAGCTGCGGGGTCGCTCTGGTTTATACTCCTCTGTTGCCTAATGCGCCGGTCAATGGCGCCACCCGCTGGCTGAAGAAACGCACACAACCTCTACTTCAATTGTCGGACCGATACAAAACAGCGGACCACTTCTGGTTTGCCTATTTTCACGAAGCGGCTCATATCCTGAAGCATGGTAAAACGGAAATTTTCCTGGATGGGGTAAAAGGGGTCGAACAGGATGAAGAGAAAGAAGCGGAAGCCAATCGAATAGCGTTGAAATATCTGCTCGGAGATTTTCCGCTGAAAAAGTACGCCAACAAGGCGAGGCTATGGAGCGAGGCAGAATTGGTGGATCTGGCTAAAGAATATAAGATCCATCCTGGCATTCTAACCGCCCAGTTGCAGCGGGTGGGCAGTTTGCCCAATAAGAATTTGAATGGGTTGAAGGTGAGGGTTGTGTTTTAGGGATTGTATTACATCTTAGCTCCTTAACAAATTGGTATATAAGAGAAGATCCGATATTTGGTGGAGGAGTAAAAAAGCTTGCCCTAAAATGGCATTTAAACAATGCCGTTTATTTAGAAGTAACTATAATGTAATCTCTGTTATTATTCCCGGGTTGATGAGGTGATTTTCAAATAATTGCAAGATCTGAATCTTGAAGAATTGATCATAACCTCTTTGCTCGTAATAAAATTGTAACCAGCCGTTTGGGATGTCCCTATTTCCTGAGACTCTGTTCCAATCACCGGAGAAATGGTTGAAGACAATTAAACCGAGATTTGGTTTTTTTACGTCCAACTGCTTATATATTTCGTAGTTGCTGAAGTTTATAATTTGGGATCGGGCGACATTGCTTTTATTCCAATTAAGAGCATATTTGAATTCAATGGCTATTCCCGTTCCTTGCTCCGTTTCCACAAAACCATCCACTAATGAATTTTTTAGCCGGAAAAGATTCCGTATTTGTAGGCGGCTTCGGTTTTGATCCAGAAAGTTAAGCGCATTTGTTTCAAATTGAAGTGCTTCATCCTCTTTTTCAATAGAGTTTTTCGAAGTTATTTCCTCTTTACTTGGTTTATTTCGATTGATGGAATGTTCAAATTTAACCTTAGAAGCTCCTAATTCTTCAATTGTCATATTTGTATTTTTTCGGTAATAGTTCTCACTAAATAGGTAAGGATGCTGTCCCTACCCTTCAATTTCCAATACCTCTCTAAAACGCTCAATCAATCCCATTGGTATCAATTCCTCATTTTGGTACTCCTCCATCCATTCAATCAAAGTACTACTAATAAGCTCCTCAAACCCCTCCTCACTCAACTCCCCCAAACCCACCACCGGAATAGACTTCTTCAAAGAGAGCTTCTTCTCCTCTTCATCATAATGCTTTTCCTCGATTGGCTCCTCCCCAAAGTCCAGGATAGGCGTAAAAAACACCTTCTCAATCTTGTCTGTGTATTTACGAAGGTCAATCTCCGCATTCAGCCGGTCTTCCAATGCCGGCAGCACCGCCAGGGCCAGCTCTTTAAACTGCCCATTGGCAATGATGCCGATGAAAAACTGTTGAGAAGCGCTGCCTTTTTCTTTCATCAATCGTCTCGTTTGTTACCAGGTGGCCGGATCAAGGGCGCCGGCCGCTGAAGGTTTTCCGGTAGTTTGGCGTAGTTGTAGATCTGTATCTTTTCCCGGCGCAGGCATTTCTGAATAGGGCCTTCATACTCTATGATATAATACAAGCCCCGTTGAACATGCCAATCGCCATAGCGGATCTTTTCGCCTTTCCGGGTGACGCCGTACTTCCATACGTGCCCTTTCTCCAGAAAGATAGTGGTTTTTGCGCCACAATTAAAACAATCGTAGTAGCCAGCTCTTGAGGCCAGTAGCACATACTGCTGGGCGTTTTCCAATTCATCCAGTTCTTTTTGGAGTTTTGCCTGCCGTTCTTTGGAAAGTTCGGCTTTTCCGTCTTTAAATTCAAGGAAATTGGAGCCTTTGTGGAGCAGAAAAGTTACAAACAGAGCCGCTATCAGTAATACAAAGGCTGTTAATGAACCGGGGGGCTTTCTTTGGGGTGAACGGGTTGGAGTAACCATAGGAGCAGTTTATTTACGAGGGGCATGAACAATTTTTTGTTGTTGGCCATTGGTGTACAGCTCGGAGTAAGAGAAAATCACAAAAGCGATAAGTGCCGAGAGCGTTAACTTCACGGTTAACTCCGGCAACTGGCAGTAGTAAAGCACGTTAATCCAGCATTGAATGAAAGCAAAGATGATCAACATGCTTTTACGCGCCTGGTGAACCGTTAACATGAGGGCTGTTAACTCGGATACGCTGCCAAACACATAACCCAACATCAGGTTATCATTGGAGCTGATGCTGTTAACCAGGTGGGCTACATGATGCACCTGTATGGCAAGCGCCCCGAGCAGCGTGAGGAAGACAATGGCTTTGGACGTTGCCCAGTCGGCAATGAACTCCACTGCGGCTATGAAAGCCGGTTTGTCTGTTGACTTCAAAGCAATGAAGCCAGATTCGTTATTTGCTTCCTCCTTAACGGGAATGGTTTTCTCTTCTGTTGCGTTTGCGTTAAGTTCCGCCAAACGGCGTTCTACCTCCGCTTTCTTTTCCGCTTTCGCCGTTTTTAACCTATATTGGAGCAGGCGTTGATAGGCGTCTTTGGAAAGCGCGGTGTCGTTATCGGTTAACGTTAACCCCAGGCGGTTGACCGCTTCCAAACATCGTTGATGAGAAGAGTAGATACCACGCCAGATGTCTACAGTCTTAAAATGCATAGCAATCGTTTGACGATTATTAAATTAGTCGTTTTTCGATAAAAAAGAAATTTTTCGACGAATTTTCGTCGCTTTAATCCTAAAAAAAGTAAACCGTTGGCCCCGTTTACCGCTCTGTTGGCTTATAGACGGGATCAAAGACAACGACTTATTTTTTGATCACTGCTATGGAAGAAAAAAAACTCAACAAGATCCGGGATGTCCTTCGGGAGCAGGGGCGGACCAACAAGTGGCTGTCTGCTCAACTGAGTAAGAATGAAGTGACCATTTCCCGTTGGTGCAGGAACGTGCAACAGCCCGACCTGGAAACCCTGTACCGGATTGCCCATCTGCTCAGCGTTCCCGCCTGCGACCTGCTGGCGGACGACTATACGCCGGATGAACCATCCCGCTAGTATGCTTTTCAGCATTCAGCATTCAGCCTTAATTTTCTGATCATCAGTGGTTTATTCGGCGATTTTTTGCTGCAATCACCGCTAAATCAGCTGCAATCATCTGTTTTTCAGGGCTGATTGCAGCACTATTTTTTCTGATTGCAGCTTCCTGAATCCGTGTAATTTACTGTTTTACAGCCACTTGCGCCTGATTGCTGATTGCTGATTGCCGAACATCATAATCCATTCAAGTGAAATTGAATAGTAGGCCTTCCACCGCTACTGCTCTTTATTTCGGCCATTTTTCCGAAACCCTGTTTGGTCAATTCCCGGAATAGTTGTTTCGCTTCAGCCGCATTCTTACAGTTGGCTACCTTTTTTGTGTAGCATTCTCTTAATGTCATCGGCTCACCGTGTGACCTTAAGGCTGCCACAGCTCTTAGGATTTTGTCGTTTATCTGGGTTCCATTGATTTGGGCGTACACTTTTCTGGCGTGGCTTTTAAAGTATTCAGCCAACACAGCTGCAGCCTCAATACTTTTTTCGTCGATTATTTGACTTTTGGGGTCCTTGCAAAGCTGAAGAATCAGGGAAAAACGAGCCATGTAGGCCTCAATCTTTTTGAAAGTAGCCTTAAGCATTGGGTTGGCTTCGGTCTCAATATCACTCACATTGGCATTATAATACATAATGAAACCTTTTTTGGCAGACCGAGAAAGATGCAAGTCTTTAGGGATAATATGAGTTCCATCTCGTAATGCCTCCAAAGCGAATAAATCGTCATAGAGATCGCAGTAAGCGTTTATAATGGTATCGCCAACCTCGTTTTCGGTCCATTTATCGGGGATGGGCTTTGGAAAGCTGAATAAAATCCGGTCAATGAAGCCATCGTGATGAGGCCCGGTAAGTAATTTGAGCCGGTCAGGTTGTATGCCTCCGGTTACACTTACAAAGGGGCGAGAAAGCACTATTGGCTCGTCTGCAGAGGCTCTGTCTATGAGTGTCGGGCTGCATGTCCAAAAAGACAGCCATTTTTCCCGATCGGCTCCTTTTCCTCCCCGGTATTGATCCATTGACTTGACCCAGGCAGCCAATTCGTCGAGGCCCAGTAAGAGGCCTTTGGGATTTTGGCTAAGGATCTTCACCAAGGCTTCAATGGTGAAATCATTTACATAATTTCTTGAAAAAATGGGCTTCTGGGGCTTGGAATTCGCCTTTTTATCATTTTCCCACTGCTCCATTTCCCATTCAAATTCCTCAAATTTTTGGGCGTATTCGCCTTTAAAATCCAATTGTTTTCGGCGAACAGGTTCTAAGGACAAATTAAAAGCTGGTGATTTTTTCGATGCAGGCGACGCCACAACAGTGGAGTAAATCACCGGTGGTTCCTCCCAGCCCTTTTTTAGGCGAATCGTTCTGGAGGTTCCAATTGCAGCAGACATCACAGTCAGAGAAAAAACGCCGAAAAAATCAACAGGACAGTTGAGCGCCGCTGCAGCGTTTTGAACGAAGTCCTTCAGCCTGTCCGGAAGAGCATCTGCCGGGAATTTTGGTAAATTATATGCCATTTTTCGCCGAATTTTTCTGTTTACTTTAGGAATTTGCCGAATTCGGCAGTGTTGTGGCGATAAGCGCTGAAAATCGCCGAAAAAATTTCCCGGTCTTCTAAATCAAATTGGGCAATCGCCCAATTTTCCACACTCTCTTGCAGTATGCCAAAACGATTACAGTTACAAGCAAAGTGATGGACGAACTTATTCCTTTGGCCTTCGAGGTAAGAAAAGTTGCGCTCTGTTAACTGTATGGCTCTTTGGATGAGCACTTCTTCTGAATTCGGCGAAAAATTGGCTTTGACACCTATTTTTCGGCGAATTTTATCTTCGCACAATGGCGTCTGAAAGAGAGAAATAGAGAATGTGCGCCGTTTTTCGTTGAAAAAGTGCTCGAAAGTCGGGACAAACCAGGCCTGATGGACACGAATGTCAAAAAAATCTGGATTTACCCTCCCGTTTGTCCTAAGATATAAGAGCCGAAGGAACTGCTTAACGACTTGAGTATAATGCAGCGCACTGACCACTGGTTGGTCTGTACACAGTACAAACCGAAGGCCAAGTGTGGACGGCGTAAGGTACATCCAGTAATAAGGCAGTGTTCTGTCTATACAAAATTGCTGGTACAAAAGCCAGGTTTGAGCCTTCGCCAGGATGAATTTTGCTTTGTCGCCTTCTTTGATCGCTCTTTTCCAGGCGCCGGGCACATCTAATTCCAGCACAGGGAAGCAGGTCGGAAAAAACTGCTCATTGCTGGTATGGCCAATTCGCCGATTAAAGCCGAAAACCGGAATGTTCAGCTTCTCTTTCGCCGAAAAAATCACCGTTTCCGGTAATCTATTCGACAGCACTTCTGAAGCGGAGGAAGGCTGCCAGGCAGATTTAATCGTCTTTTTATAGCAAATATTCTGGTCGATATCCTGTAATTCGTCGATTTTCCTGTCTGCCATATCATCCTCTTTTTTGACGAATTTTGTAATCGGCCAGGTATTTTTCGGCGATTTTCCCCAGGTCTTCCTTGGTTTTTCGCCTGCCGGATTCGACCCATTTGACCAGTTCCAGTTTCCAGAAATACAGCCGCCGGCCTTTTTTGAAGTGGGGGATTTCTCCTCTGCCGATCCGCTGGTAGCCAGTTGACTTGGCAATGCCCAGGAATTCGCACATTTCTTCGAAATTCAGCAGCTCGTCTTTTTCGGTTGCTTCTTCCGGCAGCTCTTCCTTTTCGCTGATTTTTTGAAGTTTTTCAGCGAAAACCAAGAGGTCTTCTTTGGAAACCTCCAGCTTTACCCATCTGGGCAGTTGCTCGATGTTGATTTTCATAGCTCAATAAAATTTTGCAGTTGTTGAATAAATCCTTGACTGCAATAAACTTTATCGAGCAATGCTGGGCAATAAGGGTGGATCGCTTTCCGCTTTTGCGTGGATCAAGTGGATTGTTTTGTGGGTTTGCGTGGATGGAGTGGATCGATGAGTGGATTGTTTCTTCTTGAATTTTCTTTATTTTGACTTCAGAAGTGATGCATGCCTGGAATGAAAATTCAAAGTTAAAACATGGAAAAGAATAAAGTTCAAGATTCTAATATTTCCGTTGGAGGAAACTTTAGAATTGGAGATAACATCTATAATATCGGAACTGGAAAAACTTCCTTATTTCCGCTCCTAAAGTATTTAGAAATTCAAAATGTTAACTCAATACCGGCTGATGTAAGAGGATTAAGCGAATATCAAGAAGAAATTATTTCCTTTTTCGCATCTGCCAATCAGGTACTCATTATATCTGGGGAGGCAGAGACGGGTAAAACCCACTTGATTAACAGCATTGCCTCAAGAGTATCAGATTACTTTGAAGATGCCTTAGTGTATCTCCCTTTGCATGACGACCAGGTGGAATTGACAAAGGAGTTAACAACTAACCTATCAAAAGATAAAAAGCTTCTGATCGTCTTTGATGACCTAACCTGGCATACGGAAGGACTAAGTCCATTGATCAGAAGCCTTCCGACTGCTCCTAATGCGAAGGTTATCATTTGTACTAAGCCTGTTGGAAAACAGGCGATTTACCAATGCGTTCGGCAAGAAAAAAATTTGAGTACAAAAATCTGGAAAATTCACCTCCGAGAATGGGAAAAAAAAGAACTGATTACCCTTTTAAGGGCTGTTACTGGTCAAGAAACTGTAAAACATGAACGGGAAATCACAAAATATTTTGCCTCCCCAAATCTTATCATCGAATATGGCGCCAGGCTCATTGGGGCTTCTCAAGGAGATCTGGTTAACTTACAGAAGAAAGTTACTCGATCTATCATTAATGACTGCCAGATAATAGATAAAGAGACAAAAGTAGGCGATACGTATGGCATACTCATTGAATTAGCCCTTTTTTGCCCCATTCCAGGGCATAAATTGAAACAGGTGCTTGCTATTGTCTCTAACAGAAGAGGTATGCCTGTGCAAGAAATAGAGGTAGTTTTAGATGAACTGCTACAACAAAAGCTACTGCACCACTCACACTATTTTATTCAATTTAAACCAAAAATAAATGGAGCCTTATTAATCGCAAACTGGCTGGAGGAAGGATCACTTGAAGATGCGCTGAGACTTCTGAGCTTTTACGTTGAACATGAAGAATATACCATACTGAATAATTTGTATCCATCTCTTGATTTTACTCAAAACCAAAACTTCATCAATCATTTTTTCAAACAACTGTTACTTTCCTGGCAGAAAGAAGTGAAGATGACGGGAGGATTAGCAAGAAGCAGAAGGATCAAAGCGGTGACATCCTTTTTAAAATATCCCGAGCTTAGAAGCGATATCGTTGATCTAATCGTTGAATATGTCGATGATGACAATAGTCCCATGGAAGGCAATTCAAGTGCTCAAGAATACTATCTGGGTGATCCTCCTCCCGATCTAAATGATTTCTCACCATTCATTTTAGAATTGATCGAATATCCAGAGGAAAGGGGACGTAGCTTGTTCATTATTCAGGAACTTCACAAAAAGGGGTTTTCTTCAGTAGCAATTAATTACAAGCCCTCGTATTTGCTGTCAGAAGCATTGAAGTTTTACCGGAACAATGGAGATTCATACAATATATGCTTTGAATTTCTGGATGAGTGGATAAATGAAAAGGATGACCTGTTGCTTCCTTTAATTGAGCAGTTTTTGAAAGAGGTACTCTCAATTAGCCAATCTTTCAGCTACACTGAATTTTCAACATACACCACTGGTTATTATCACGTCCCTCCAGAAAGGTCCCTGATAGAATACCGGGATAAAGCAATAGAGAAACTTAATCAACTGATTGCTGACGACAGAACAGCTCAAATTGCCTTCAGGGTGATCCAGGATGTAGGGGTTGGAGAACCTTTTTTGACGATGGAAAAAGTCAAGGATGCTCCTTTATTCGAGCGTCTAAAAGGGGAGATCAAATCGTTGACGAAAATCCTTGGGAATATATTACTAACCACTGAAAAATTTCAACTCCAAGCAGAGGCCGAATCCATTTTATTGGATTGGTGGTTACAAGGCTTGTGTGAGGAAGCCTCAATATATTTACAACAATTTGAACGAATGCCTGAATATTTATGCTTCCGATATTGTAGTACACATCGCATTTATACTGAAGATTTCGAAAAGCTAAATGATGCTGCACCCGCCTCTGAAAGAAGGGAATGGTATTGGGATAAAGAACATGAAATAAAAAAGGATACGCAAAATTTAATAAGGGAAAAATCTATAGCTGCTAACCTGAACCTTCGTTATGATTCTTCATCCAAGGTCCTTGAATTTATTGAAATCATGATTGAGGAGTTGAAGCTAGAGGAAGCCTCGAACAACTTCCCTCTTTACAAATTCTCCATCATTGTTGCTAATTGGGCTGTACTGTCACCAAAGATATTCCGAAGCATTATCAAGAGTGACAATGTAGCAGCGCAATTACCTCGAATTATCCGAGGAGCCATTGAAGATGCACTTGTTGAACAAGGGGAGATAGACTTAGCGGATTTTTTTCAATCGGTTATGTTACATCTTCCCAACCCTGATTTCTATTACCTGGAGTCCTTTATAAGGGTTCTCCAACGAAAAAAACCAGGCGAAAAAGAAACTTGGATTACCCAGCTAATTGAGAATGGAAATGAAAGAGTAAATGAAGCAATAGCATCAAGGTTGAAGTGGATTTTTCCAGAGAAAAAAGAAGCCAGGGTAATAATCAAGCTTTTGATTTTGGCTCTGGAAAAAGGGAAAATTGACTTCCAAAGATTTTTTTCCTCAGATGGCGCCGGATTTGCGTATGAACATCTCAAAGAGAATGAAGCTAGCATACCTAAACAAATGCTAGGAAAGCTCAGGAAAGAAACGGTTGAAAAGTTGAAATTTATTCCTGTTCTTGATTCTGATCTTAACCACGTCTTGAGCTTTTGTATGACAAATCTCACAGAAGTGATCTCATTTTTCTCTTTCCGGTTAAGCTATTTCGACCTAGAAAAGCAAAAAAAAGCGAGTGTAGATTACCGTAGAATCCCAAGGGTGTTTCCTTCCTATTATTATGGAATAAAATGGTGCCGCTTAACAAATGCCCTCAAAGACTATAAAAACTTGATGGACTCAGTAATTGAGTGGCAAGAGCAATATCCAAATATTCGTGGGGACATTGGTTTCGAAAAATTTATTCATCACTTTAGAAATTGTAAAGACAAAGACGAAGTCCTCTACGTTTATAAATTAGTTGAGGAAGCAATAAAAGCTAATGACTACAAGGGCTCTCTGAAGTACGCCGCCTTTTTACCTAATACAGAAGAAAATTATCCCCTCTTGCTTATAGTTTGGGGTAGTGCCCTAAAAAAATTGGGCAAAGATGAAGTAATGAAAGCGATTCTCGATTGGCGGTATAAAAGCAGCCAAAGGATCATTTGGGGTACAAGCTCCTATCATCAAGACATGATAGTCTTAGAGAAACTTCTGAATAAAACTAAGTCAACTCAAATCCGGCTTCAAAAAATCCTTAAAACCCTTTGTAGGGAGGCGGAGGAAATGACTAGGCGATTAGATGAAGACTCAATTTAGGTACAACTATTATCCGTTGGTAGTTTGATTTGCAAAGTCAATACGCATTGACAAGCTGCAACAACGCCACATTAATTTTATTCCTCTCCACTCCGGCTTCGGCAGCATCAATGATGCCGAGCCCCTCTTTTTTCTTTAGCTCCTGCCAGCGGCTGGACAAGATCAGCGCTTGTTGATAGCTGTCATCATCAACTTCATCGAGTGTTTTCAGCACTAGTTCGATGGCCTTTCCCGTCCGAGCTTTTCCAATTAGGGACTGAACCTCTTTTTTAAATTTAGACGTAGACGGGGGCGATTTTTCTGGCTGATGTTCTTTGTGATAAATGATATCACCGATGTGCACATTGCCGCCGGCATGAATGGAAGATCCTTCAATGACATTTTTACGTGACATATCTGGCTTAAGGCTTTGCAGGAGATCAATGAGAGAACGCCATTCCACAGAAGGGGAGAACCCCATTTGGGCATCTTCACGGCTCATTTTCGACCTGGCTTTTAGGAAGGGTAGAATGACACTCAGGTATGGCAATGCACTATCCATTCCGTCATGATAGGGTCCTTGTTCCTGTGGTTTGGCCCGAAAATGCGCATTATCCAGCAATTGGCCCCTCAGATATTGCGCTACTTCATCTTCTCCCTGAGTGAGTATCGTTAATGTCGCCCGGTTTAGGGCAGGGTCGTCCGGTAGGTTCTGTATAGAGACAGGTTGGATAACCTTGTTTTCTCTAATCCGCTGAGCTGCCAATTCCAGCAGATTGTTAACCTGGCGACCGGAGAGGGTGGCGATTATATCATTTACTTCTTTCATTGTTCCTTAACCTTTAAAATGCTTCAACAGGCAGCGCTTATTTGTAAGGCGTATTTTCTTATCAGCACTTTTCTCTCTTCAAAAAGATAGGATTTAATGGGTTTCATTAATCGAGCCTGGGGTGCTATAAAGCCCGTCCACCGGATACCGCTCATAAAACCCCTCCTCCCCCAGCACCCGACGCCGCTCGCCAATATACCCTTCAAACTGCTCCTTAAAATCAGCGTAAGATTCAAAAGCAGGCTCCTCCTCCTGGATAAAGCCCATAAACAACTCCGTCAGCGCACCCGCCCCCATCTTGATGGCGTAGCCACCGAGCACCCCGCCTACCGCCGTAACAGCCGCCGGCAGCCCCGGCACCATCAGGCTGGCGCCAAAGCCGATGGCGTAGGAGAGGCTGTCGGTGATGACGGCATCTGCCCCTTTCTTTACGCCGGCGAGTTGGGCTTTGGACAGCTTGTCTCCTGTCATTTCCGCCTGGAGCAGGATGTAAAAATCAAGTAGGATTCGCTCGTAGTCCTCCAACTGGCCATTGTTGCTGTAAAAGTAGGCATTGAGCAATTGGTGCTGCTCCGGCTCAAACTGCCCGGCTTTGATGAGCTCGCCCAGCCCTTGCTCCGCTTTTCCTTTTGCCGCCATGGCTCGTAGATGCTCGAAGGCGGTGCGTAGCTCTGTATTTTCGTATTGATCCAGCCGCTCTTCGACCATCTTCTCGGTGAGTTTGGGAGCAGTTTTGACTTTGGGCTGTAATTCTTCCTCAAAGAGTTGATCGAAGGCCCGGTAGTTGAGCTCTTCGAGGATGCGGGCGTTGATGCGGCGCCAGTCTTCGGGGCGGATCTTCCAGAGTTGGTGGAAGTAGGGCTGGCTCTTTGAGCTTTCTACTTTGTAACCGTGGGGATTGCCTCCATATTCCACATAATCATGTAGCACTTCGATGGCTTCGGTCAGCTCAAAGTAGCGGGCGACATGTAGAAAAGGAGACACAAAATCGGTTTCGTCTAAATCTAGAAATACGGACTTAATACCTTTGGTGAATTCTGGCCGGTGTAACTCCTGCTCCAAAATATAAACCGCCTTCTCCTTTTTCTTTTTGGCCTTTACCAACTCTTCACAACACCACAACGCCTGATAGGCAGCGGGTAAAAACTGCCGCTCGATGCGCTCAAAGCATAACAGGGCTTTCTCTAGCTCGTCATTATGAATGAAGATCATCCCGGCGTAGTAGCATTGAATGGCTTCTTCTTCGCTGAGCATGGGCAGTTCTTCTTTCTTTTTCCAGAACGGCCAGCCGGACGACTGTTCCGGGAGATAGATTTCTGCCTTTTCCAAAGCCGGCGCCATATAAGGCTCATCCGGCTCGTGAAAGTCCCAGCAGCACTCCAGTTGGTAGTAGCTGAGCATCAGATCCAGTTCCTCTTTTAGCTCCTGGCTTTTAATGAGGTATTGCAGCGCCACCGAGGGGTCGCCCATGAAGTAATTCAGGAGGCCGAGCCAGAGTAGCCATTGGGTTTCCAGCAGACCGCCGTATTCTGCGCGAAGACTGTGCCAGGTGATGTAGGCTTTGAGGGGGGTAGCGTTTTGGAGGGTGGCTTGGATGTACTCTTTCCACTCCAAATACTGTTCCGGAAACAGGTAGTCTTGGATAATACGGTAAGAGAAGAAGGGGTGGGTTGTTAAGCCTGAGAAAACAACAAAATAATTAGATGAAAATGCTTCGTGACCTAATATCTCTGCTCGAAGGTAATATCGCCCAGCCTCACTACCCTCCTGCTGCATGTAGGAGATAATGCCCAAGCCATTCCAAGCATCAGCGTATTCTGGGTTGAATTGGATGGCCTGTTGGTAAACTTCGATGGCTTTACCGTATTGCTCTTGAGCCTTAAAAACATTACCCAAGCCGTTCCAGGCATCAGCGTATTCCTGGTGGAGTCGAATAGCTTTATAGTAGGCTTCGAAAGCCTTACTGTATTGCTTTTGGTCCGTATAAACATTACCCAGGCCATTCCAGGCACCAGCGAAATTCGGATCAAGTTGGATCGCCTTTTGACAGTTCTCAATGACCTTACCGTATTGCTGTTGGTAATAGAATACCTTGCCTAGCTCATAAAAGGCGGCAGCGAATTCCGGATTGAGTTGGATGGTCTTTTGGTAAGCCTCGATGGCTTTGCCATATTGCTTTTGGTACATATGAATAATGCCCAGTCCGTACCAGGGGTAAGCGAATTGCGGGTCCAGTTGGATGGCCTGTTGGTAAGCCTCGATGGCCCGACCGTATTGTTTCAAGTCATCATAAACAGTCCCCAACCTATACCACGCAAAAGCATGCCCCGCATCAATCGCAATCGCCCGCTGGCAGGCCTCCTCTGCCTGCTCGTATGCTTTCATTTTCCAGTAAACGCTTCCCAGCCCCACCCAAGCTTCTACATGGTTTTTATCCAGTTCAACTGCCTGCCGATACGCCGCCTCCGCCCCCTCATACTCCCCCTCCTCGTAAAGCGCCTTGCCCTGTTCAAAATAGTCCTCAGCCGTCATAGTACAAGATTTGAAGTCAATATAGTGGAAACATTGTGGAGAGGCAAGCCGAAATTTATTTCCGGAGACGTTTCAACCTGCCGGGTTTTCAGTTGAGTCCCGGTAGGCTAACCCGGCAGTGTTTGTCGGAGATAATTATCACCAGCAAGATCTTAGCAGGCCTGCAGTATTTCCAATAAACACTGCCGGGTTCGGCTAAACAGGATCACCCCGGAAACCCGGCAGGTTGAAGAGTTATCAAGATAACAGAAACAGGATAGAGAGGCAAGCGCTGAAGACTTGACAAGTTTATCGGCGGCTCCCCGAGAGAAAACTTGTCAAGTCTAGCCTATACCCCCTCAATACCCCCAATCCACATGCCTTACCGGCAGCCTATTCAACTCCTCCCGCCGATGCTTCCAGTTGGGAAGATAATGATCCATGAATGCTTTGAAGCGATCGTTGTGATGCCGTTCCAGCAGGTGCGCCATCTCGTGCACCAGGATGTATTCCAGGCAGGAGGCGGGCTTCCTGGCCAGCTCCAGGTTGAGCCAGATCCGTTTCTGCTCGATGTTGCAGGAGCCCCACTTTGTCTTCATGCGTTTGACGCCCCAGAAATTGACCTTCAGGTCCATCTTTTGCTCCCAGCGGGCCACCATTTCCGGCAGCATCTGCTTGAGCTGCTTTCGGTACCATTCGTTCAGGGTGCGCTCCTTGTATTCGAGGGAGGCGCCTTCGGGGACGTACAGGTCGAGATGCGTATTCCCCTTCAGCTCGACCGGTAAGCGCCCTCCGTTTCCCGGATGCGGAGCAGGTATCGGCAGTACCAGAAAATAATGGCTCTCCGCTCCCGAAATTCCCGGGGCGGCTCCCGTTCCTGCTGCTCAAATGTGCGGCGGTGGCGTTTGATCCAGCCCAGTTTGGAAATGGCGAACAGACGGGCGGCCTCGTCCGTCACACGCAGGGGACAGTACCAGGCGGACCCGCCCGTCCGGAGGGTACACCGCCAGGTGCATGTTCTTGATGTCCTTGCGCACGATGTCTACCGCGATGCCGCTGACCGTGATCTGATCCATCAGTATTCTTTCCGTTGGACAATGAGGTCAAAAATTCTATCCACTTCTTCCGGGGCATGGATGCCGTGTTCATTCAGTACCTCCTCCACTTTAAACTGCACTTCTTTCTTCCTGAACTTATTTTTCCGCCAGGCGTCCTTTTTGGTATAACGCACCGCTTCGTCCAGCGCCACGGTAAGCTTTTCATTCCTGTAGAGGTTGTCGTACAGCGCTCTTTTTACCTCGGTATTGATGGCGGACGGATAATCCGGGGAACCGGCACCCGGCTTTTGGTTTTCCCAGCCAGTTCTACGACGCGCTTCAGGTATTGCTCGTACGCTATTGTCTTTTCCTTTCTCAGCTGTATGAGTTCATCCAGCAGCACGCTCATTTTTTTCGTAGTAGTACTGGATTGCTGGGTCGCTCCTCGATGATGACTTTGCGCAGGTTGCTCTCTATGGTTTCCGCCATGGCGGTTTTATCCTTTCGCATATTCGGCGGAAGGTCGTCGAGGGCGGCTTCGCCCTTTTCGACGATGAGTTCTATCAGGTAGAGGTCTTCGAAGGTAGAAAGCGTCCGGCTCTCCTCGGCGCCGATGTAGTAGTCGATGAGCTGCCGCATGCCGGGCTCGTAGCGTTTCAGGTCGATGTATTCGTTGCTGGCAATGAGGACTTCCTGCTTCAGGTTTTTGTAGAATTTCACCTCCTCGAAAATGCGCTGGTAGTAGTAAGGTGGTAGCCCGCTTCTTCCATATCGTCGGCAACGTTGGCGTACGCCCTTACCAGCTGCGACACTGCCTTGTACAGGCTTCTCCGCTGGGGTTCGGTGTCCTTGACCGCTTCCCGGTCCTCCGGGTTGCCGACAAAGTAGCGCTGGTACTGGAGCTGCGCCCGGGGCGGCTCCACCGGCTCGCAGAGGGCTTTTACGGCTTCCAGGGCGTCGTCGAGCCGCTCTTTGCCTTTTTCAGCCGGTCTTCCAGCAGGCCCGCCACGTCTTCGGCATCGTAGGCGTCGAAGGCTTCGGAGGTATAATTTTTGACGGCTTTGTCCAGGCTTTTGAACAGGTCTTTATAGTCGATGATGAATCCGTACTCTTTGTCTTCCCCGTCCAGGCGGTTGACCCGGCAGATGGTATGGAACAGGCCGTGGTCCTTCATGCTTTTGTCGATGTAGAGGTAGGTGGCGGACGGCGCGTCAAATCCGGTCAGCAGCTTATCCACTACGATGAGCAGTTTCATCTGCGCCGGGTCTTCGACAAATATCTTCTTGACCTCCTTTTCAAATTGCTCCACCTTATTGACGGCTGTTTCGGGGTCCTCATGGAAGTACTCCCCAGCATCTTCTTGTAGATGTCGTACTTGATGAGTTGCTCGGTGCGCCCTTCGCCGGTTTCTTCTCCTTTGATATCCCGGTGCGAAGGAGTGTATGAGGTGATGATGGCGCATTGCTTCAACCCGGCATTTTGGAACAGCTCGTAGTAGCGGCAGGCATTGTACACGCTATCGGACACCAGCATGGCGTTGCCGCGCCCGTTGCGCAGGCGTTCCTTTTATCCATGTCCATCATGATGTCCATGACGATCTTTTCCAGGCGGGACTTGGCGCTGAACAGCTTTTTGAGGTTGCCCACCGTTGCTTCAGTTCCGCTTTGGCGTAGTCGGTCAGCCCTCTGGTTTTCAACTCAAACCACTCGTCTATCTTTTCCGGGAGTTGAGCTTCTGTTCCACATCCGTGCCTCGTAGCGCAGGTCGAGCACCACCTCATCCTTCACCGCCTGGTCGTATTTGTAGGTGTGGATGTATTTCCCAAAGACCTCCAGGCTTACCTTCTTGTCCTTTTTGAGCAGTGGCGTGCCGGTAAAGCCGATGAACAAGGCGTCGGGCAGCAATGCCTTCATGCCCTGATGCAGCTTGCCGCTCTGGGTACGGTGGCACTCGTCCACGAAAACGTAAATGTCTCCCTTCGCTCGGAAGTCGGAAGGCAGGCTGCGCTTCAGGTTGTCGAGGTAGTTGTCGACATCCTTTCGCTGGCTTCCTCTTTGCCGCCGAATTTGTGCACCAACGAGAACAAAGCAGCCAGGAGAGGTAGCGTTCAGTTTATTCGGCAAGTCCTCGCCGCTTTCGGCGCGCTTTATTTTTTCTTCTACTCCTTTGTAAACTTTCTCAATTTGCTCATCCAGTTCTTTACGGTCGGTAATGACCAGCACCCGGGCGTGGTCCACATGTTCGCGTATCCACTTGGTGAGCCATACCATGGTCAGGCTTTTGCCGCTGCCCTGGGTGTGCCAGACGATGCCGCCCTCCCGCGTCCGGACGTGCTCCTGCGCCGCCTTGACGCCGAAGTACTGGTTGTGGCGGCAGATTTTCTTGACGCCCCGGTCGTAGACGATAAAATCGTGGATCAGTTCCAGGAACCGCTCCTTGTGGAGCAGCTGTATGATGTTCTTGTCGAGGCGGTGCTCCACCGTAGCCGCCAGCTTCCGTATGGGCGCGTTGAGCCGCAGCAGGTAGGTATCGTTGGGGTTGTCTTTTCGTTGGGCCTCCTTCCAGCGCAGGTAGTACTTTTCTTTGGTTTCTATGGCGCCGTAGGCGATGCCCTCGTGGTCGTTGCTTACCATGACCAGCTGAATGCTGGAAAAGAAGTACCGGATGAACTGGTTTTTCCTGATTGTCCAGGTTCTGCCGGATGCCCTCCAGGATGGAAACCGTGCTGCGCTTCAGCTCGATCACGCCCAGGGCAATGCCGTTGACGTACAGCACCAGGTCGGCCGCTTGTCGCGGACGCCTTTGACCGCCACTTCTTCGGCAATGGCAAAGTCGTTGCGCTCCGGATTGTCCCAGTCGATCAGCCAGACGGTGGCTTTGTTCTTCCCGATCTCCGGCAGCACGTTGACGCCGTAGCGCAGCAGGGTATATACTTCCTGGTTGACGTAGTACGGCTTTTTGCCACTGGTCGTTGGCGGTACTGGTTGAGTTGGTGCAGGGCTTTGTTGATGAGGTTGTCGGCGTAGTGCTTTTTCAGGTAATCTCTCAGGATGTCTTCTTCAATGTTGCGGTTGCCGGCCCGCTTTTCCCAGTTGCCGAGGTAGCGGTAGCCGAGCTTTTCATGGAAAAGCCGGATGATGCGGTTTTGGGTGAGGCGTTCGGTTTGGCCGACTTTGCTCATGATGGGAGTGCTTTTGCCTTTTCAATCATTTCCTTTATCATTTCTAAAGCTTCTGCAATGCCTGATCTTTCATTCGGATAGGTAACAGTCATATATAATACTACCGAATTTTCTTTTTGAGTCTTGAAAACAATGCTATCAGGGTGAAATTCAATCTCTAAATTTATTGGAGCGCGAAGAGTGATTATTCTGCCCCTGTAGAAGGTGTGTTTCTCTCCTTTGATGACCCACCATTCATGGTCTCTATCGTTTATTAATCCAAGGCCTTTACAACTTTGTGTAATTATCTCGTTTCGGTAATTTGAGAGTAGGATCTGGTTTTCGTTATTGATCCAGGTTGATTTATTATAGAGATAATACTGCCCCCAATATTCCTTTACCTTCCTGGTATTTGTGTGGGAGTTTAACAAAGCTGGGTTTTTCACTATATAATACCTCCACAGAGGATGCTCATTCTGAAAATCATTAACAATTTGCTGGAGAGCAGCACTTTTGTTTTCTTTATTGAGTAGCTTTTTTAAAACAGAATAAACCGCTTGTTGGATTTTTTCTTCCTGCAATAGGCTTTGCCAATTCTGTCTGGTGTCTTGAAGAATAATTTTATTGGTATTGGTTTCCATTTCCGTAAGTACAGCTCGCATCAAGAGATATTCATTTCTGTACTCGCTTCCTTCCCGGAACACCTCCCTGGCGGCCTCTGAAATGTTCTCAAAATAATAAATATCTTCATTTTCTTTCCCTGGGAGCAAAAATGAAATGTAACCTCGAAATACAGAGTGGTTTTCAGCTTCCAATAACTTTTCTTCCCATCGGATGTCTTTCCGTATCAGTTTCGCTTTAGTCCGTTCTTCTGTTACCTGTTCTCTTGCAAAACCTGTAAGCTCTTTTTTATCATCTTCCAAATACGCATAAATATCCAAACAGCCCTCTCCTATATTCCTAATACTCTTTATCGCCCGGGAAAAGGTTTCAATGCTGTCGATCTGTGAGTTCTCCACCAGATTCCTCACCACCCGCATCCAACTGGACAGGCTTGATTTCTGTGAATCTATTTTGTTTTGTTTACAGGTACAGGTGAGGAGATATTGCATCAATCCATAAAAACGAACCTTATCAGAATAGGACATGCCTCCGCCAATAAACCGCTTGAATAACGAAGTAGGTGTATGCTTTTCATCATAAGAAAAATCGATGCCAGCTATCCAATCTTCCAACTGCTTCTGACCGTATTCTTTCTGAGTAAATTGATCAAGAATACAAAAAAGTTCATTCAGGTTTTTCTTTTCTGAAAAGACGCCCAATTCTTTATAAAGGCTATTCGGTAGGTATAAATATTCGCCGTCTTGATTTTTAGTGGTGGCAAGCAAAGAGGCATTATCCCCATTTTTTGAGGAATCTTCAGATGCCCCATCAGGTTTAAAGCCCTCTTCACGCACCAGAAAGATCTGCGCCATATTCCGAAAGAAATTCAGGTAAGCCCGGTCCACCGTATAATCATTGTCCGCTTTATTAGCCCAGAATAAGTCGGTCCAAATGGTATCCAGCCTGACCTTCCAATTCTCAGGCTCAATGGTTATTTTTTCCTGATGAGCCTGATGAGCCTGATGAGTCTGATGAGCCTGATGAACATAATCGATCAGCCAGGCTTTAAAGTTTTCAAATTCAGTCAGAGGTTTTCCCCTTGCATTCATCCTGATATAGAGGTCATCAGTGAGCTGATGCTCTTCGAGGTCGAGAAAGGAGAAGGTGATTTTCCCTGTAGTCAATGATTCCCAGGATGATTCGATCTGTGCCGGTTCTTCATTTTTGAATTGCTCATGAATCTCATCCAGCATTCGAAGCATGCCGGAAACCGTAGGGTCTTTTGACCAGTAGCTGAAGTACCAGGGGGCATCCTTGATTTGCCTGGATGGCATATCATCTTTCCCAATCTCAACAGGTTTTTCGGATAGAGCAGCGCAAAAATCCTTAGAACTGGGGCGGACGCGATAGGTGAAATTTTTCAGTGTTGATAGTTCTTCTTTTTTCCCCAGCCGCTGCAAGAGATACCAGTGCAGGAGGTACAGCGTAGTAAGCCGCTGCTGTCCGTCGAGAGGGACAAAGCTGATTGCGTTTTGTCCATTACTATTAGAAGAGGAAGGTTCTATGGTGAAGTCCAATTTGAGGCCCAGGTCGTGGGAGTATGCCTTTGCTGCACTCAGCATGGCTTTGACCGCCTGTTGGCCGGAGGCCTGTTTGCTTGCGTGCTTTACTCCTTTTAATTTGCCATAAACGAAATTGAGGTGCAAGGCTTTCTTATCCTCTCCGGTGAGGGCGGCCTTCAACCGTGCCACAAAACCCTTTCGAATATCCGCTGCCTTGGCATTATCCCGCCCCTGTGCATAGTCGCGCTGAATGATGGGTATTTCAATGCAGTGCCTATTTATCAATTCCCAAAAGGTGGTTTCAGTTTCTTGATCCATCGGCGTCCTCTTTTTCCGGTAAATAGGGTTGAAGTGTCTTTTGTATGTGCGCCAGGTAATCCTGCCGATCCTGGTAATTCCAGTAGTCCAGATGCTGTAAATCTTTGGAATAGTATTTCAGGAAAGCATAGCGGGTGCAAAGGGGGATGAACACCTTTTGTTTATCAACATAGCCCTTCTTGTCGATCTCGATGATCTCCCTGCGTTTTTCTTTGAAAGGCTTGTTGCCCAGTGCGCTATTGGTCGGGCCATCGAGTAAAGTAAGATTGTTTATGCTATGTTTCTCGAAAAAATCGGCTGTCCGGCTGTCAACCTCATCACGAAGGTTTGACTGTTCATCGGTCAATTCTGCCTGGTCATCCACATGTTTTAGCAATTCAGTCAATCCTTTTATTTTATCCTCAACTGAATTTCTCAATTCCGGATCATTACCTCCCCAAAACTCCAATATCCCTTCCAAATCTGTCACCCAGTTTTTTAGTTCTCCAGCGGTATGCAATTTTTGCGCATTCTGGGCATGAATATGCTCAAGGCTCCATTTTTGGGTTTTGAATTGGTCAAAGGGAAATCGGAACTGGGCTTCGCTGTTTTGATAGGTTTCGATGTTGAAAAGCAACAAAACATCCTCACATTTCTTATCCGGGTATTGCAGTTCCGGTAAGCTGTAGCTGGAGAACTTTTCTGCAATTATATTCTTGAGAGCTTCTTTGAAGTTTGTTTTGCTTTGCTCTTTATCCCGCTCTTCGACAAGCTTTTCAATTGTCCTGATCTTCCGATCAATAATGAAGCCGATTAAGTGATACAGCCTTCTATCCTCGAACCATTCCCTAAGCTTTAGAAAAAGGGTTTTTACCCTTTTCCAATCCAATTCAATTTCTTTAAGAGCATATTTCCTATAGGTGAAAAGCGGGTCAGGATTTTGCTTAGGTGGTTTTCCTGCGATGATTTCAAATAGAAAATCAATGCGCGTAGGATACTTCGTTTTATCTTTCTCGTTACTAATGAAATACCAAAAAGCATCATCGTTTAGTTGCTGCTCAATTTGATCCCACTCCGCAGCAAGTTCAATCTGCCGCAGTTGCCGGACTTCAGGGTTTGCATCTTTTCGGGCATCCACAAACAGCGCCTTGATCAGTTCGGCATTGGTTAGTTCGGTCTTGCCGCTATTGAGGTTGGTAAAAACCTCTATGGAATTATCATGCTGTTCGTCTTCGTACCAGATGAAATGGGTATAGGTTTCCAGTTGTTTTAAAAACTTTTCCTTTTCAACTTTCCCCTCTATGAACCATCTGTCTATGGTCAGGTAGGCCATGAAAAAATGGTAGTTGTCAATTTTATCGTAATCCTTGCGATCTCCCTCTTTGAGAAATGCTTTCCACTTTTCGTTGATTTTTGGGGTCAGGGTTTTGGCGGAAAGGTCTGTTACGTCCTTTTTGGTTAACACGTAACCTATCAGGTGCCTCTTAATTTCCTCCAAAAAATCAGCGCTTTTTCTACGTGTTTCATACTGTATCGTATACAGTGGCTCGCCGATGATCTTCAAAATAAGATAAATGGTAGTCAGGCGCTGTTGCCCGTCAATGACCTCATACTCTTCTCTGTCGGGTTTCCGGTTTTTCACCACCAAAGGCTGTAAGCAATAAAAAGCCTCCTGCGATAAGTCGAACTTACGAATGTCTTCCAAAATGTCTAGCACCTGCTGCACTGTCCACCGGTATCCCCGTTGGTAATCATCGACAAAGAAACTCAGCCCTTGCAGGCTGGCCACGGGCCGCATTTCAAAAGTAGTCGGTGTGTTCATACCAACCTCTTTTTCCCCGTCAGCAACTCCTGCATCATCCCCTCCTTCACCCGCCGGTACTTCGCCAGCTGCGCCTCCAATTGCCCGATCTCCGCGTCCATGTCGGAAAGAGTGCGGGCGATGGCGCGCTGCTCGGCGAGGGTTTGGGGAAGTGGAATTGTCGTTGAGCTAACAAGTGCCCAATCGGCTCTCGGCATTTTGGTTCCTTCTGATTGATTGGCCGCATCAATGATCCTATCTGTCTGGATGACATAATAAAGCCATTTATCATGAATCCTTTCATTTGGCTTTAACACCCAAATTTCGGTACTGCAAACTCCATCAAATTCTGCAAATAGATATTTTCGAAGATACGGTCTTAACTTTCCAAAAAGAGTATCACCTTTTTGAAAAACTGCCTTTAGGCTTTTTAGATTTTTGGTGTCAGAAATATCAATAAGCCTTCCGGTTTCTGAAGAAATATGTTCTAATTCAACACATTTATATACTTCTTCAGAAGATTGAGGATTAATTCTTTTTTTTGAGAGGGAACAGCAGTTTGCTAATGTAGTTACCTCCCAATCCCCCGGCACCACCCCCACCTCCGTCCTTCGCATCCCCTTGCCTGCCCCAAATCCCGCCAGCCGCCTTTTCCCCGTCAGCAACTCCTGCATCGCCCCCTGCTTCATCGCCTGCTTCTTGCCGATCAGCCGCTCCAGGCTTTCGATCAGGGCGTCCATATCGCTCAGGGCGGCGGCAATGGCGGTTTGCTCGGCGATAGATGGTGCTATAAGATAAAGCGTACGCAATGTAGAGAAGTTGATTGCCGGCATAGTTGATGATCCCGACACGCCAATGATTTCTGATCTCTTTTGAGTTAAAAGATGAAGGTAAAATTGATTGACTAATTTTTTTTTGGGAACAAGTCTAAATAAGTTATTTGCAATTACTCCTTTATAACCATATCCTAGTAACCCAGGTGAACCGTAGCGAACCATGAATAGATCGTCCCTATCCACATGATGACTAGAACCAGGGTCTAAAATATATCTTGCTGGCTCATCTTTTTGAGTTAAGTCAACTATTCTAATAAACCTCTTGAGATCTGGCCTGTCAATTTTATATTGATTTTCTACAGGGCATTGAATTCCCTGTTTGAAATCAAAAATTTCACTTATTGGTAAGCAATCCCAATCCCCCGGAATCACCCCCACCTCCGTCTGCTGAAACCCTTCGGGAATACGATCTGCTGCCATGGCTTGTAATATTTATGATGCGAGTATATTGTGTTGTACGGGCTCATACCCCATTTGTTCCAGGTGTCCCTGCACCTTTTTAGCGAGGCGGCCCACCTCCTCTGCCTGTAGGGGCATTGGCGTTTCGTAGCGTTCCGCCAGCTCCCGGATGCGCTCGGCCAGGCGGTGGCTGACGCCGTCCATCTCGGTTTGGATGCGAGAGTGCAGGCCTGCCATCCACTTTTTGTCCACCGCCAGGGTTTTGATCTCTTCGAGGCTGAGTTGGGGGTACTGCTGAATCACTTTCACCTCCAGCTCCGCCTGCGCTGCTTTGATGTCCGATTTGCATTGCGACTCTTGCCCCAGCAGCTCCAGGTAGCGGATGACGACGGACAGTTCCAGGAGGTAATCGGCTTCCGGTTTTTCGGTGATCAACTGTTGCAGCTTGCCAAAGGCCTCCTTGAGTTGGACATTGATGGTCCTTTTACTGGCGCTCACCGCTTTGCCGGTATTTAGGTAGTCTTCCAGCACCTGCCGCTCCTCGTCCGGCGGTCCGGCATCCAGGCGGTCCTTCAGGGCTTTTTGGGTAAAACTTCCCCGGCTGTTTTTCAAGTTGGCCAGGTAAGGGTGGCTGTGGGCTTTCACCAGGGCTTCTTCACCCTTCCGGTATCTTTCGTAAAGCGCCTCGAAGGGTTTATACGTTTCCGGCATGTAGGCCTTCCAGGCCTGTATGGTGTAATCGTCTTGCGCCTGTTCGGCATCCTTCTTGCTGGAAACGTCCTGCATGGCGCCTTCTTCGCCCCCGTGTTCTTCAAGCAGCTCTTCCTGTTCGGCCACTGCCGCTTCCAGCTTGCTTTCCAGTTGGCGGATCGCCTCCTGCGCTTCGGCGAAGTACTCCTGAATGAGGAGTTCCGGGGGTAGCAGTTGCCCTTCCAGTCCTGCTATGCCGGATACCTCCTTCTCCACCTCCTTGCCACCTTTTTTGCTTTTTTTGACCAGGCGCTTCACCACGTTGCCTGCCGCCCATCCGTCGGCCGATAGCTCGTACAAGTCGTCCTGCATGGTTTCGGCCCAGTAGTCCATCAGGTGCTGATAGACATTGTATTTATCGACCAGGGGCTTGCCGTGGTAGGCTTGCAGCAGTTCCTCGGAGGTGCGGTGGATGACGGCCTTGGGATGGCATTCCGCTTCCAGGCTTTTCAGGAAAGCGGCGTTCCCGGTTTTCCAGTGTTCGAATACCGTTTCCATTTCCCGGGTGAAGACGATGAAATCGGGGTGCTCGAAGATGCAGCGCCTGATGTCGTCTTTTTTCATTTTCAGGTCCCAGTAGCCCGGCCGTTCGTTGGGCTGTAACAAGTCCACCTGCAGGTTGGGATAGACCTTCCAGTATGGGTTGAGCGCGGTCACGTCCCTATCCGGAATGCCGCCCTGCAGGTGGGCGCCGATGTCCTGAATGTCTTCCTCTTCCTGGCTGTCGATGTAGCGCGGGATGTTGAGGTTGTAGTCGTTTTTGGGATCGGCGATCTCCGCCAGGGGCACCATCCGGCTATATTTGGGCCATTCCAGCTGCTTTTTGAAGACATCCACGATCCGGTGCATGTCCTGCGCGCGCAGGCGGTTTTTGTTGCCGTCTTTCCTATAGCCCCGGCTGGCGTCGATCAGGAATACCCCTTTGCGCCCGGCAGCGTTTTCCTTGTCGATAATGATGATGCAGGCGGCGATGCTCGTCCCGTAGAACAGGTTGGGCGGCAGCCCGATGATGCCTTTGAGGTACCCCCGCCGGAGCAGGTTCTTGCGAATCTCCGCCTCCGCATTTCCCCGGAACAATACGCCGAGCGGCATAATGATGGCTGCCTTGCCGGTGCTTTTTAGCGATTTGACCAGGTGCAGGAGAAACGCATAGTCCCCTGTTTTTACCGGCGGAACGCCGAACCCTCGAAGCGCTTGAATTTGTCGTTCTCCGTGTCCACCCCATTGCTCCACGATTTATAGCTGAACGGCGGGTTGGCCACCGCATAATCAAACGTTTTCAGCTGTCCCGTCCGTTCGTCCAGGAACAGCGGGTCGGTAAGGTGTTGCCCTGCACGATCTCGGCGGAAGGGCTGCCGTGCAGCCACATGTTCATCACCGCCAGGGCGCGGGTGGCGTTGTCGTTCTCCTGCCCGTAGATGGAGATGCCGTGCGGCTTCATCCGCCGCCTTGAGGAGCAGCGAGCCCGAGCCGCAGGTCGGGTCGCAGAGGGTCTCCGACTGGCTCTTCGAGCGCTCGATCCCAATCACCTTGGCCATAATGCGCGACACCTCCGCCGGCGTATAGAATTGCCCTTTGCTCTTCCCGCTTTCGGTAGCAAAGTGGCGCATCAGGTATTCGTAGGCGTCGCCCAGGATGTCGTCGTTCTCCGCCCGGTTGCTACTGAAGTCGAGCGCCTCGTGCTCGAAGATTTCGATCAGGTTGCTCAGCCGGTCCACCTTGTCCTTGCCCTTGCCCAGCTTTTCATCGTCGTTGAAATCTGCAACCGTGATGATGTTGGTCAGGTCATTGGCCTTGGCCAGCTCCCCGATGATCTTGTTGATCTTGTCTCCGATATCCGACTGCCCCTTGAGCTTGGCCATGTCCTTAAAACTGGCACCCTCGGGGATGTCCACCAGCCGGTCGCCTTTATCAGATACGTACTTCATGAAGAGCAGCACCAGCACGTAGTCCTTGTACTGGCTAGCGTCCATGCTGCCGCGTAGTTCGTCGCAGCTTTTCCAGAGAGAGCTGTACAGTTCGGATTTTTTGATGGCCATCTGGTTGTTTTTTCCGGTTTAGCGCATGAGCAATAATAGGGAAAAAAGCGGGATTGTGTGCGTGTGTGGAGATGTCTTTTTAGGAATCTGATTGCCCACAATAATCCCATTGTATCCCCAGTGGTGATTCCCCCTCCCAAACCGTGGTCGCTTCCTTTTCTTCGATGTACTGCTTCAGTGCGTCCTCGAGGAGACTTTTCCCCAATTTAGCTATCGACCTTTTACTTTTGCCTTTGCCAGTGGTTCCCTCCAGCATGCCTTCTATGTTTACTTGCTTCTCGGATTTAAGCAACTTGAGTTCATTTTCATTTAGTTTCGCTACCAATACCTCCACCTCTCCATCCAGCTGGTATTTTTCTTTCCACCCCTCAGCTCTTTTCTTGCTCTTATCTGTTGCTACTATCAGGTAGCCCTTTTCTACTTCTTCCACTCTTTGCACTGCGTAGGCCAGTCGAAGAAAATCCAACTCCAGCTTTCTGGATTGGCCGTCATTTAGTTTAAGATTGGATTTGGCCATGCCAATGATCAGTTTCATGATTACTTATATTTTTTGTAGATAAATGGTTTCGGTAGCAGAGAAAGCGGAGCGCTGTCCTTTCCATTCCGGGCTTTTGCTCTAAAGGTTTTACGGATAAAGAGTGGAAAAGTTGCCAGCGGGTACAATGATGGGGAAAAGCAAAGTTGTATATTGATACTCTAAAACCCTTCATTAGGATCATACTTCGGTATCCGGGTCCATATCTCATCGATCCGGGTTTGAATGTACCGGGACTTCTCAAAATCTCCTAACTGATTGGATAATGGAGCCAGTTGCATTAATAATTCAAGCTCGCCGTCCAAATTTTCCATGTTCCGGGCATGCTTTGCAGCTTCAAATAAAAAGTCCAGTGCCTGGGGCAGGCGAGATAGGCCATAGAAGAGCTGGCCAAGATTATAGGAGGTATTATAGAGTTGATCGATGTTTTTTGTGAAGTGCGCCAGTTCATAGGCTTCCTGCAGATACCGGTATGCTTCGCCCGGCTGCCCCAGGTATTTGTAAGCCATGCCCAGATTGTTATAAACCGAACTTTTGCTGTCTAGGCTTTCTGTACTGTTCAGGGCTGGCAGCGCCCATTGCTCCAATGCCCTCTTCGCTTTGGCCGGATTGTCCTCTTTGAGGTAATGCGCTGCAAGGGTGTTGGCCTGGTGGAGCTGTTTAGGAATATTCCCCGTTTTTTGCGCCTTTTTCAGGCTGTCGATAAGTATTTCTTCTTTATTTTCATCCTGGATGCGGCTGATAAGGCTTTGCGCCTCATTCTGGAGTTGAACATCCCCGCTGTTTGTTGAAAATGACACTACCGGTCGAAGTACGGACAACGCTTCGTCATATTTGCCTTTTATATACTGTTCTTTGGCGTTTATCAACTGTATTCTGGCTTTAATATTAGGGTCTTTGGCCAGGGCGGCCAGTTCGAGCCCTTCGTCCAGCAGTTGCCGCGCTTTGGGGAGGTTGCCCTGCCTCAGGTGGATCTCGATTTGTGGGGCCAGCGTTGCGGCTGCCCCCGCCCAGTTTTCTTCCTCCCGGTAGATGTGTTCTGCCTTTTGGGCATATTCGATGGCCTGAGAGTATGCTGACTTTTCCTGTACCTGAAGGAAAGCCAGTGTTTGATACAGGACGGCTTCTGCTTTTGTATTTCCCTTGTACAGTGCATCGGAAAGGGCCTCCTCCGCCACCTGCATGGCTTCCTGGTTTCTCCCGGCGCTGGTTAGCACGCGGGCATAGTTGCTGCGAAGGGTCAGCAGGAGTTCCTCATCGCCCTCTTCGCCAGCCTTTCGGATGCCTGTTCTGTAATGTTCAATGCTGCGGCCGATTCTGTCCAGGTTTCGGTAAGTTATGGCAAGGCGGTTGTGAAGCCTGGTCGGCGTGTCGCTTCCGAGGAGTTCGCAGAGTTCCTCTCCCATCTTGCGGGCCAGTTCGTATTGATGCACACCATATAGGTGATCGACCCAGGTGGGGCCCACCTCAAGGAACAATTTCTTGTTTTTTGACAAAAAAGCAAATTTATACGCTGCTTCCAAATGGCCTCTTTGGTCATGCTTTTGCACCAGATCTGCATAATACCGGCCCGCCGCTTCCTGAGAAAACCCCTGCACGTCTTTCTCATCGTTCCTCAGGTTTTCTACTCCCAGGTACCTGAAGATAATGTCTGGCACATACCATGCTTGTTCTCCTACGATCTCGTCCCGGCCCTGCTCGATCAAAGCCATGCCCTGAAGAATATCTAAACTGTCGTTAATGTCGGTATCGGCAATAACAGGCTGTGCCTTCAGGGCCGCCACCGTTACCGGCGTTGGATGGTAGCCCAGAAAAAACAGAGCTTTTCGTACTTCGGGTTCCAGAGATTGGATAAGTTGGTGCAAAAAGGCCTTCAAACTGTATTCCAGAGCATATTTCTTGTTTTCTCTTTCATCCATCAGAAGATCGCTTATCCCTTGGCCTTCCTTTTCCGCCTTATCAAACAAATGATGCAATAACCCATAGTTACCGCAACAGGCTTCTTCCACTTTGGACGCTATTGCTGAGGCTCCTTTGCCAGCCCGCTTATTGCCGCAAAGGTCCAGAAATTTCTGACGGAAATCGGTTGTCGGCGGGTGAGGCAATGGCAAGTCGACAAGGTCGTTTTTGGGGAATAGCTCAGTTTCGTACGTACTGATCAAGATCAGCTTAACAGCAGGGATGGCGGCCAGGTATTCGATAAGGCCATCCCATTGATCCTTGCCTTCCGGATGCAGAATTAAAAAATCATAATTGTCCAGGAGCAACAGATGGGGCTTCTGGAAGTTTTCCTCATTTGCAGGATGTTGGCTGTCGGCTCTGTAGTGCCCCAGTCCGAGCCTTTGAGCAGCTTTCTCGGGCGCTTGTGTGGCTACATCAAAATAATAAACATCATATTGTGCGTTCAGCCTTTCTCCGATATTTACGGCAAAAGCCGTTTTCCCAACTCCCCGGAAGCCCCGGACGGCAATGCCTTTTTCATCGCGAATGCCCTGTATTGCTTTTTCGATGGCCTTCCGGCGGCCGTAAAAATGCAGCCCCTGTGCCGTAAGGCTCGCCTCTTCCGGCAGCCCTTTAATTTCCCAGCTTTTCCGTAGGGGCAAAAAGCTTTTCTTTTCCGCTTTACGGGCTTCCTTCGGGTTCGGGTTGAATAGCCGTTCAACTTTCCGCCCCAGATACAGCCTGGGTATGGACCGCTGCAGCTCGTTGCCGCTTTCCGATGCAGCCATCATCTGGCTGACGGATTGATTTGCGGCATGTACTGCCTCGGGCAGGGCCAGCCCTTTCACTATGCCGCGGTAAAAGGTAGTAGAAAAAGCAGTCGCGGCAGTATCCAGCACCGCCATGCTCATAGCCACTACCGCCGGGATGCCTGCATGTATCAGCTGCTGGGCCAGCCCCTGGTTTGCCGGGGCATCGCCCTCTCCCCGAGCGGTCTGGCAGGCGCCCAGAAAGGCCAATTGGAGATCCTTGCCAAATCGGCTCTTCCGGATGGTTTGAATGAGATCGGCGGCAGGTACTTCCTTTTTGAAAAGGGTATGCGGGTCCTCCATGAGGAGGTAAGGCTGGTTTTGTAAATAGTGGCCGTGCCCGCTGAAGTGTAGGATATGATAAGAATTGTTGTTCAATTCCCGCTCCAAGGCTTCCAGTGAACCGGAGGAAGTGATGACCAATTCTGCTATTCCGGCTTGCTCCAATGGGAAAAAGGCTTCCCGAAGGGCGGCTTCTTCCTTCTCATAATCGAGCCGCCCCTGGTGGTCCAGCGGAGAGGAGATCAAAACCAGAACACGGAGCGGAAGTGGGGATAAGGAAACCGGGCCGGCATCAGTTATAGGGACATTGCTGTAAGAAAAAAATAAATTAGGATAGTTCACCAGTTCCCAGTCCAGCCCGGGATTGGCTTCCTGCCAGGGCAAATTCAGAACAGTTGGCCCCGGATGGTGAAGGACGATGTTCCGAGGCTCAGCATCACCTGCAACCAGAGACTTCCAGTCGTAGCTTTTTATAAGAATCTCCACCATTGCCTCTTTCATGTTGGCCCATTCCTGAGCGTTGATCTTATCCAAACCGTCTTCTAACTCAAACCGCAGATCGCGGTAGGCTTCCAGGAGTTCGGATTGAATCTTGGGAAAGTGATCAACATTGATCCTTATATTAATCCAGTTCATGGCCTGAGGTTTTTTTCGGGCTGGAGCCGTCGGTTCTTTCCGGAAGATGGATGTCTGAAAAGGCTTGTTCTATGTTAGATTGGTGGGGCATTACGATAGGCGCCAACTTACTCCTGACTTGTGGTTTTGTTCCTGTTGATTTTGTGCGAGATATTTATAAGTTACTCATCCCCCTTTTTTGAACGCCTTAAAATGAAAGCCTGACCAAAGGGTCCGGCGGCACCCTGCCTGGAACTTTGATGATGAATCGGGCCTTTTTGCAATCAGGACAATTAATTTCCTGAGCGGTAAATGTTTCCCCATCACTGCTGCCTTTGATGATCTCCACTTCTAACTCGAGTTTTTTCTTCAGCTCGCAGCTGCAAATAACAGGTACTTTGACAAATTCGGTTTTATATTTTTTTTTCATCGGAATAAAATTAGGATAAGATAATTCCAACTCCCAGAGCAACTATTCCCGCGCCGAATAACCAGAGGCTGTAATTGAGCCTTTTGCGTTTGCTGGATATGATTGCATCCAATAGTTCCTTTACCGCATTCGTGTTATCAGGGATCAGCTCATATTTGCTGGGAACGACAACCCACAGGGCACCGAATGCTGAAAGCAGCCATAAGAACAATGCAAATTTGATCAGCAATTGGCTATGCCATGGGAGCGCCTGGAGTTTCTCAACCCCCAGTGCCCCATAAATGGCAATGACCAGCGTGATCAGCGTAATCAGCTGTTTGGCCCCATTTTCCAGCCTGTCCGGTGATTCTTTTCGTAATTTCAGCCGGTAGTCCTTCCAGGTTTCCCAATCTTCGGGGGCCGGCCTTGCTTGCTGAATCTTTTCTTCTTCCATTGCCTGAATGAGTAAATTTGAGCGAGGAATTATTAACAATTCTTAATGAAGAAAGTAGATGGCCTAATGATGCAAATAAAAGCCTTTTCATGCATTTCTCACTAAAGATATAAAAAGTGCTGATTTTTTGGTGTATGCCATAGTATAGGATGCCATGAGTCTTTTGGAGGCGGTCGGCCAGGGAAGGCCCTTTTGGCTCGGACAGGCTGGGGACGATCCTGGCGAACATCAGGTCTCCGGGTTTGCCATTGTATCCGGTGAGGCAGGTGCTGTGGAAGATTACATTTGTCAGTAATTCCTTTGAGGTTATGACCTTGCCTTTCGTTTCGAGCACCTCGTAGATGCCCATGCGCGAAGCGTTCAAGGCGGCGGTAGCGTCAACAATTCTTCTGTCAAGCTTTGAGTTCTTCGCCAGGTCATAAAAAATCGAGCCAAGGGTTTCTCTTGTCTTGCCGAAGGGGTAATCGAAGCTTTGCCAATAGCTGAAATAGGATATGCTTCGTTTTGTGAGCTTTTGGCAAAATTGGGAAATATTTGCTAAAAATGGAGAGGGAGAAGAAAAGAATCATTGCTCATCGAGATCATGAAAGAAGATGAAGGCTCGGGGTTGTATGATTCATAACGTAAAGTTCACCTGCATCCTCGACGTGAAGCAAGTAACTTCGTACATTGTAAATTGGTTCTATATTTTGTAGTTTTAGGCAAACCTGAATTGATGAAAAAAGACATCCGATGGCATCAACGGTTCTCCAACTATAATAAAGCCTTAGCTCAATTGGAGAAAGCAGTAAAACTATCAAAAGAAAGGAAGCTATCTGACCTGGAGCAGAATTATGAAATACGGATTAAAAGAACATACGATTGAAAAAATGAACGGCATCTTTGCCCAATTTCCTGAAGTGGAGAAGGTAATGCTTTATGGTTCGAGAGCAAAGGGAACTTATCGGCCTGGTTCCGACATCGACCTTACATTACTGGGGCCCGCCCTAAACCTCAAAACGTTGTTCCGAATAGAAACCGAATTGGATGACCTGCTGCTGCCCTACATGATAGATCTTTCCATTTTTGAGCATATCGATAATCCGAACCTGATTGATCACATCAGGAGAGTGGGTAAGGTTTTTTATCAGCGGGAAGAAGCAGGGGCGGAGTATTAGCAGAACCAGGAATCTAAAATGGGCTGAAACAAACAGCGGATTGCAACAAAGCAAGATGTTTTGATGAAGGGGAAAAAGCATTGTGATTTGCACAAATTTCTAATTATTTTGTGGAAATAATCTTGAAATGCACATTTTAGTTGTTTTTTTGTGCGTATTCAAACCAACACTATGAGGCATCAGAAGAAAAAGCTTCCGAAGGCCCCCTTCCAGTACATCACCCTTTGGAAACCATCCCCATATTGCGCCAACTTACCAAAGCAAGCCGTGCCCTGGCTGAACTCAAAGGGGAAGCGAAAACCATTCCCACGAAAGCATTCTGATCAATACGCTTGGCTTACAGGAAGCAAAAAAGACAGCTCCGCGGTGGAAAACATCATCACCACCAACGATGAATTATTCAAAGCCTCCATCGACGAAACCTATATTACACCGGCGGCGAAGGAGGTCCACAATTATGTGGCTGCCTTGATCACCGGCTTTCAGGCGGTCCGGGAAACTCAAGTTGTTGACGAATCGTACAATTCTCGCCATCCGGGAACAACTGAAAAAACAATGCCGGATTCAGAAAACTGCCGGGAACAACTTTAAAAAATAATGAGGGTGAGATAGTTTATGAGCCTCCTCAGGATAGTCAGGAAATTCTCGACCTGATGGGAAACCTGAAAAGTACATCAATGATGAAAGGGTTTGTACCTCCCGTTACAACAATTCTTTTATTTCTATTGAAAAACAAGGCTTTAAGGGTATTTTATACTTCCTGTATTGGGAAGTGAACTCAATATTTTGTAAATTGAGGAAAAACCTGAATTGATGGTAGACTTAACAGAAGCAAGAAAGATTTTAAGGGAAAACAGAAGCCGTCTTTTTGCCACTTATCCGATAAAAGAGTTGGCCATCTTTGGGTCTTTTGCTCGTGGTGAAGCCGGGGAGGAGAGTGATATTGATATATTGGTTGAATTTTCTAAACCTGTAGGTTTTGAAATTGTCGACCTCGTCGAAGAGTTGGAGGAGCTTCTCCAGCACAAAGTGGATATCGTATCTAAAAAAGCCATCCGGCCTAATATGATGCCATTTGTGGAAAAGGACCTGGTATATGTCTGAGCGTTCTGATAAGGTATTGGTGGAGGATATGCTTGAAGCTGCAAGGCGCATTTTGGCGTTCACTGAAGGCATGGATTTCAATTCTTTTTCCAGGGATTTGAAAACTTCAGATGCTGTTTTAAGAAATTTGCAGGTTCTGGGAGAAGCGGCTAAGATGATTTCTTCAGAGACTCGGGATGCCTACTCAGAGGTTGAATGGTCAAAGATTATTCGATCACGGCATATTGTAGTGCATGAATATTTTGGTGTGGATTTTGAGATTGTCTGGAGAATTGTGGAAGTTCATATTCCGGTGTTGAAGCGCCAGCTGAGCCTTGTACTGAAAAAAATGAGTTGAAACTTTACCGATCCGTCGCCATCGACAGCGGCTCCTTATCGTCCAGAAAGAAACGGACAACCAGCTCGAAGGCTATGCGGGGGCCGTACAGCTCTTCAGCCACATGACTCATGATGTGTTCGAACTGAACTACGCGGTTTTTGTCTTCAATAGTTTTTATATGTTCTTTCCAGTAATTGAAGTAGGCCTCAATGATCTGGGTTTCCTTCCTGGTCAGTTCGCCAGTCTCCATCTTCGGGATAGATTAATTCATCATTTAATGCCAAAATTTCGTCAATCAGTTGATACAACCGAGCCAATAGGGCTGGTGTAACGTTCAAAAGTTCAAGATAGCGTTTTATTTTTTTTAATCGCTTGACTTGTTCATGTGAAATAGCTTCCCCACGTTTAACTTTCTCCAGCGTTTGTTCAAACTCACGCTCCAAATGAACCGGATCATACTTAACTATATTTTCCGGTGCGGCAGCCCAATCCTGAGGGAGTGGAGGAGTGGACTGAATGGCATATTGAATGGTGAGCAATAAGCCAAGGAACAGGATAATCAGCGTTCCTGCCGTTTTCAGGGCTAGGGTGTTGCCAGTCATCATTTTGGGATTTTAGATTTCAAGATCAGGTTTATTGAATAAAAACACAAGTTTAATCCCAAAGCCAAGTCAATTTTTTCTATTTTTCACTGCAATTTCTTGACTTAATAAGGTTAATCTTGTTTTTTCATAGAATTCATCAATACTCAAATGGAACAATTTTCAAACTTCACATTCGTAAAACAGATCAGCCTCGAGGTACTTGGAAGCAAGTTCATGGAAGAGATGGAACTGCCACAGGATTTTAATTTTCCTCTTTTCAAGAAGGACCTGAAAGCACTGCTTGTCTCGCCCCTTCGGCTCGCCGCCAAGGGCCATGGCCAACGGAGGCAGGGCTCAGGCTCTGGCCTTATCCTATCGGGGGGAGGGAGGCGGCTGGAAATATCCCGCCCTTTCACGGGGAAGCTCAGATTTCCATAGCTTTGTGCATTTTGTCATACACACGAATGGCCTGGCTGGGCAGTTTCTGTTTATATTTGCGTTATCGGCCATGGATGGAGTATACTCAATACTGGCATTATGAACATTAACAATTTTGAACAGTCCTTCTCTTCCGCGGTCCTCGGCCGGGGAAGACGCTATTTTCGCAGCGGCAAGGTACAATTCCTGGAAAAGGCAAGCGCTGAGGGCATGGAGGAGTGGTATGCTCTCGTAAACGGCAGCGGCGACGAATATGAAGTGGAAGTAAACCTTCTCGCCAATGGCGGCATTGAGCACTATGCCTGTGATTGCCCTTATAACTGGGGCGGCCCCTGCAAGCACATCGCCGCCGTACTGTTTAAGATCCGGGAAGAAAAGAGTAGGAACAAAATGGAGCCATCCGCTTCCGGGCCTGCGCCTCAGGGCCGAAGCGTAGACGAGCTGATGAAGGCCTACGAAGAGCTGTCCAAAACGGAACAACGGCTGCTCAAGATTGCCGCTGTACTCTGGGAATCGGTATCGCAAACCAAGTTGATAGAGATTTTTAACGCGGCGAAATTTAGGGGCCGGCAAAAAAATGTATACCCCGCCGATGTGAAACCCCTGTTGAAAAAACTCGTCCACGAGGGGTTCCTGGCCGTAACTTTCCAACAATACGAATGCCCCAAAGATTTTGCCGACGCCCTGTGCGGCCGTTATTTTTCTACAGACCCCGAATTTTCTGAAGTAATTTTCCCCATTCGGCACGCCTCTCCGTCCAACCTCTACTGGTACCATGCTTCCGCTCACAACCGGCTGTTCCGGGATATGCGCATCGGGCGCTATGCCGGCGATACCGTCTTATTCCAACGCAACTTTTTCGCGCTGATCCAACTGGACAGGGAAAGGTTTTCCCAGAGTAAACTCATCGAATACTGGCTCGATAAGGATTTCAACGCGGACCGGCTGGCGTCCTTCCCCGCCGGCGTCCGGTCGTTCCTATTGTCCCAGCGCCTCACCATGGATACCTTTTCCCTGTCTTCGCTCGACAATGGCTTTTTCCAGTACACGCTGGACAACATAGCGCAACTGCCCGGGGAGGGCCGCCCTCTACTGGCGCGCCTGCTGGTTCAGTTGAATATACTGCGGGGGGATTGGAGGCAGGTGGGAAAATTGGCAGGCCATTTCGACGAGGTGTCACAATTTGTTTTTCCCGGTATCGGCCATTTGCTACAGGGCCGTTATGCCGAAGCGCTGGATACTTTCGATAAGGCCCAGCGCCTGGCCCGGAAAGTGTCCGGCAACAAAAAGGAGGGACTCTCTGGCCTAGGAGGAATATTCCATATCCTCGCCCAGCTGCATCCACAGGATACCAGGCTTTACAAAAATGCCCACAATACTGCCCAACATGCCATCCGCCAGCCGAATGGATACCAGGACATTTACCATTATCTGGACGCCGTCTTATTTTTCCTCGAGAACAATAAACCTCTGGCGGAGCGCATGCTGCTAGAAGAGCCGCAGTTTCCGATAAGCTGCTTTTTTTGGTACCTCTGCCAGTTCTGGGTCAGCGAATCGCTGGTAGACATTGGGAAAGTCGAGCGCTATCGCGGCCAGCTCGCCGCCGACGGCTATGCCTGGATGGCTGCCGAAATGAACGCCCTGCTGGGCGCGCTGGGGCATCCCACTGATGGGTATCCCCTGCCTGAAAGCAAGCCGCTTATCCACCTCCTGCCCCGGATCGAGGAATGGGAAAATGCCATCAAAGTGCTGCTGGAACTGGGGGGCAAGGCGCCGGCCAGCGTTGAGCCCGGAAGCCGCATCGCCTGGCTGGTCGATTTTGAAAAGGGCTGGGCGCAGGCCCGCCATCAGACTATAGGCAAGAACGGTAGCTGGACAAAGGGGCGGGTGGTGGCCTTCGACCGCCTGATGCGCGGAGAAGTGGAAGGGTTGACCCCCCAGGATGAGTCTTTCATCAGAACGGTCAGACACGCCTGGGGCAGCGAGATCATCGTTGATGGAAAGGAGGAAAACTGGAAGCCGCTCGTAGGCCACCCCTTGCTCTTTCTCCGGAAATCGCCCGCCACTGCGGTGCAGTTGGTGGAGGCCAAGCCTACCCTCATCGCCAAGCGAACCCACGAGGGGTATCAAATGCATTTCACCCACAATGCTCAAGCGGCGGGAGCAAAAGTGGAAAAAGAGTCCCCCACCCGGTACCTGTTCATCGAGGTGACCGAACAGATGGCCCGCATTGCCCGGGCCTTCAATGGCAAATCCCTCCGGGTGCCACAACATGCCGAAGCCCAACTGCGGGAAGCGCTGAGCGGCCTGGCCCGGCTCGTACCTGTGCAGTCCGCCTTTGAAGATGAAAACCTGCCGACGGTGCAGGCCGACAGCCGCATCTGCGTGCACCTGCTGCCTGTCGGCGACGGCTTTCACGTGGAGCTGTATGTGAAGCCTTTCCGGGAAATACCCCCGTATGTGAAACCGGCCGAGGGTGAAGCCTTCGTCATCGGGCTGATGAACGGCCAGCGCACCGTTGCCAACCGGGATCTTGAAGCAGAGAAAAAGAACCGGAATGCCCTGCGGGAACAAGTGCCGGTGTTGAAAAACAGCCGCCCGCACGGGGGCGCCTGGCAACTGGAAGATGCCGAATCCTGCCTGCAGTTGCTGCTGGAACTGCGGCCCCTGCTGGAGGCGGAGGCGATCATCCTGGAGTGGCCCAAGGGTGAAAAGATGCGCATCGACTCCGTGGCCGGATTCGATCAGTTCCGCCTCTCGGTGAGTGATGGAAGCCAGTGGTTTGAGCTAAATGGCGAGCTGAAGGTCGATGAGGAAACGGTGCTTACGCTGCAGGAACTGCTGGCGCTTAGCGAGCAGCAAAGCCAGTTTGTAGAGATTAGCCCCGGCAAATTCCTGGCGCTGGCCTCCGAGTTCCGCCAGCGGCTGAAAGGCATCAACGGACTGATAAGCGCAACAAAAAAGAATGGCATACTGCAGCTCCACCCGCTGGCGGCGCCGGCTATTGAGCCCTTCACGGAGGCGGTGAAGGACTTGGAAGTTAGCCGGAAATTCCGGGAGAGCAAGGAGCGGCTCGAACAGGCTTTTGCCCAAAAGTACCGCCTCCCTAAAAACTTCAACGCCAGCCTGCGCCCCTACCAACGGGAAGGTTTTCTGTGGCTGCAGCGCTGCGCTGCCTGGGGCGTCGGCGCCTGCCTGGCCGATGACATGGGCCTGGGCAAGACCGTACAAGCCCTTGCCCTGCTTACCGCCCGCGCCAAGCTGGGCCCCGCCCTGGTCGTGGCGCCCGCCAGTGTTTGCCGCAACTGGGTGGCGGAAACTGCCCGGTTTGCGCCGGCGCTTACGCCTATTCTTTTTAGCGAAAGCGAACGGGAAAATGCTATCAAAAAGGCGAGGAAGGGCCAGCTCCTCATTGTGACCTATGACCTGATGGCCCGCGAAGAAGAAATATTCACCCAAAAAGAATGGGCCACCGTAATCCTGGACGAAGCCCAGGCGATCAAAAACCGGGCGACCAAACGTTCGGAAACAGCGATGGGGCTGAACGCCGGGTTCAAGATCGCCATGACGGGCACGCCGCTGGAAAACCACCTCGGCGAACTGTGGAACCTCTTCCAGTTCCTCAACCCCGGCCTGCTGGGCAGTATCGGCCAATTCAACGAGCGTTTTGCCCTGCCCATTGAAAAATACCAGGATGCGAACCGCCGCGAGCAACTGCGCCGCCTGGTGCACCCCTTCATTCTCCGCCGCCGCAAGGACGAGGTGCTCAAAGACCTGCCCGAGAAAACCGAGATCACCCTCACCGTCGAGCTGCCGCCGGAAGAGCGGGCCTTCTACGAAGCCCTGCGGCGCAACGCCATCGAAAAGCTGGATACAACGGCCGGCGACGAACAGGCCGGACAGCAACACCTGCGCATTCTGGCGGAGATCATGCGCCTGCGCCGCGCCGCCTGCCACCCCGCTTTAGCCGATGGCGGCGCCACCTTCACCCGTAGCGCCAAGCTGGAATTATTTTCCGAGATCGTCGACGAATTGCTG
Source organism: Lewinellaceae bacterium (assembly GCA_020636095.1). Taxonomy (GTDB): domain Bacteria; phylum Bacteroidota; class Bacteroidia; order Chitinophagales; family Saprospiraceae; genus JACJXW01. The sequence continues at coordinate 15,532 of JACJYN010000003.1, read as the reverse complement.
GATAACGGCCACAAAGCGCTGGTGTTCAGCCAATTTGTCGACCATCTGAAAATCCTGGAAAAACACCTGAAGTCGAAAAAGATCAGCTACCAGTACCTCGACGGCAGCACGCCCGGCAAAAAGCGGCAGGCGGCTATTGAGGCTTTCCAGGCCGGGAAGGGCGACATTTTCCTCATCAGCCTGAAAGCGGGCGGCACCGGCCTGAACCTCACCGCCGCCGACTACGTCATCCACACCGACCCCTGGTGGAATCCCGCGGTGGAAGACCAGGCCACCGACAGGGCCCACCGCATCGGGCAGCAACGCCCGGTGACGGCCTACCGCCTGGTGGCGGAGCAGACCATCGAGGAAAAGATCCTGCAATTGCACGCCAAAAAACGGGACCTGGCAGATTCGCTGCTGGCCGGCGCCGACGTGAGCGCCAAATTGTCGGCCGATGAATTGATGGGGTTGCTGAAGGAGGGAACGAGTGGATGAGCGTATGGCATGGGGAGTGTTCGAAATTCGCTGTTCGCTGTTCGCAAGTCCCAGGAAATTAATGGCATATATTTAGAAGACACAGAAAATTGAACTATCCCATAACTTATCAGGCTGACCGGGAATGCGGGGGCTCCCTCCAGCCCTATTAAGCCTGGGGAAAACATTCCATTCTTGAGACTGCTCCGGAAAGCCCCTGCTCCGCGAAAATCCGTATTCCACGCCTAAACGGCAGGTTTCCTAATCGCTCGACGCTAAAGCTATGAGCGACGGCGGCCGCGTAATCAGCCAAATCCGTGTTTATCCGTGTTCCATTGTTTCGGGCTGGCCCGCTCCAAAAGACTTTCTGGAGCGCCCTCATTCTTCCCTCATTCCACCATTCCTCATACAGTTCCCGGCGCGCTAAATGCAGGGTTTAAATGCCATATCCCTTGACCCGCCTGGTTTTCCTCTTTTTTACCAGTGGAAGTGTTACATCACAGCATTAGCTCAAAAGCCATCTCCCCCCTACCCCGCATGCGGCAAGCTCCCCGGCACATCCGGAATACCAGTGAGATACACCCTGTCAGATGTGACATTAACGTAGCCGTCCATGATATAGTCATGCCAGTACCTTTCCGTCGGGCCGTACTTGAAGAAGCTATATAGCCCGGCTTCGTTGACCCCCTGTCGGAGGAAAAACGCCAGCCAGTCTCCGGGTTTGGAATTCAGGAGGATATAAGGCGTAGTCAGGATGAGGGAAGGCCCTTCCGGCTCGGACAGGCTGGGGACGATCCGGGCGAACATCAGGTCTCCGGGTTTGCCCGGGTATCCGGCGAGGCAGGTACTGTGGAAGATTACATTTGTCAGCAACTCCTTTGAGGTTATGACCTTGCCTTTCGTTTCGAGCACCTCGTAGAGGCCCATGCGCGAAGCGTTCAGGGCGGCGGTAGCGTCAACCACTCTCTTGTCGAGCTTCGAGTGCTGCGCCAGGTCATAGAAAATCGAGCCAAGGGTTTCCCTGGCCTTGCCGAAGGGGTAATCGAAGCTTTGCCAATAGCTGAAGTACGACCGGGTCAAAGGGCTGAATGGCGGCCCGTCAGGCATGTATTCCTCCTCGAACTTCTCCATGGCATTGAAGAAGGCATTGGCGCTTCGGAAATCCGATAATTCCTCCGCAAAGATGGAGATCATGTTCTGGGTGATGAGGTATAATTTATTGTCGGGGCCATAATCCTGGCTGGAATAGATCTTGCGGACCAGGCTCATAAGTTCGGTGCCATCGTCCCTGGCCATTTGTAAATCTTCCAAGTTGAAAATGGGGGACCTTTTGAACTTTGCGGCGATGGTTTTCGATATTTTTTTCATGTTGTCTGGGTTTTGTATGCTTCGTTTTGTGAGCTTTGGGCAAAATTGGAGAATATTTGCCGAAAAATGGTGAGGAATCCAGGGCAATCGCATTAAATGCTTTTTGACCCCGAAGTGGGCCAAACGTCTAAGAGCGTGTTGGGGATTTACCCTTTGGCCTGCAAATGTGCATCTTTTGAACCTCATTTCGCCATTTTTTCGCCACGTAGCGATGCTATGCGGCTCAAAAATGGCTTCCTGAGAACCAAAATCTGCTCATTTTCGACATCAAAAGTAAATCCCCAACACGCTCTAAAGAATTTTTACCGAATTGGTATTTTCGACCTCGAAGAGGTCGTACGCCTCCGCAAATGTGCGGCCTCTTCGAGGTCGAAGAGAAGATAGCTGCCATTTTTCTAGTAATATATGACCTCGGGGATAGCTCAATAGAAGGGTCTCGGGACGTGACCCGCGCTGCATTCAAAGCTGAAATTATAACCAATGGGGAAGACTGGATGGATATGATACGTAGCAGAAATAAAACCAACCATACCTATAATCAGGAGACCGCAGATGAAATTTACAAAGCCATTGTGGATCATTATTATGAGGCATTCAAGCAGTTTCAGCAAAAAATGGAGGGCATCAGGAGCGGAGAACAAGGCGAAATCTTTAGCGAAGAGTTATGAAATACGGATTAAAAGAACATACGATTGAAAAAATGAAAAACGTCTTTGCTCAATTTCCTGAAGTGGAGCAGGTCATGCTCTACGGTTCGAGAGCAAAGGGAGCTTATCGGCCGGGTTCCGACATCGACCTTACAATGATGGGCTCCGCTCTAAACCTCAAAACGTTGTTTAGAATAGAAACCGAACTGGATGACCTCCTGCTGCCCTATATGATAGGCCTCTCCATTTTTGAGCATATCGACAATCCGGACCTGCTGGATCACATCAGGAGAGTGGGTAAGGTTTTTTATCAGCGAGAGGAGGCTGGGGCGGAGCGGGAAGCGCTGCTCATTATGGTAGTTAGGGTTTTGTGTTCCGCCAACACCTCCGCAACTGCCGCCACTTCTCCCCGCCGGCTGGCGGCTCCCGGGCGGCAAAGAATGGCCAGCTCCTCGGTCACGATGGCGGTTTCTTCCACAAAGCAGCCGTCGGGGTAGCGCTCGTCGGCGTCCAGGAGGATCAGCTCCAGGCCGCATTGCTGGAGGGCGGCGCCATAGGCACGGTGTTGCTCCAGGGCTTTTTTATAGTCGGGCTGCCCCAGGCTGGCAGTGGTGATGCCGGAGGGGAAGGTTTTGGCGGGTGGGCGGAGGATGGCGGTTTGGTGCATGCGAGGGAAGGTAATGTTCTCAGGACAAGAGATACTCTAAAAAGCAGGAAAAGTATACACGTCGTTTTTGACATGTATAAAAATAGATTCTTTTTATATACATCTATTGAGATATGCTTAAATTTCCGGTAAATTTATACTTATGCTTGCCAAATTACCACCCCCAAAACCGCTGGAGAACCGGAAAGTGCTGAAAAAGTTGTCTACCGCACGGGCCGCTTTGGCAGAGCTGAAAGGCGTATCCGGGACCATACCGAATGAACAAATACTGATCGATACGCTGTCGCTGCAGGAAGCAAAAGACAGTTCCGCCATTGAGAACATCGTCACAACTCAGGACGAGCTCTACCAAAGCGATTATGGCCAACAGTCTTTCTCCAATCCGGCTGCGAAAGAAGTTCACCGCTATGCGGCCGCATTGAAAACGGGATTCAACGAAGTAAAAGAAAACGGGGTCATCCGGATTGGCTTGCTTAATCGGGTACAAGAGTCCATAAAATTGAATTATTTGCTTTATTAACCTGTATTTAGTTGATCTATCAAAGATTTAAGAACAAAGTGGTCCTGCTTGGACCAGTGCTCAGAATTGGAAGATACTGGGGTTCAAGGGGTTGTTGGGGGCTCGGATTTTTTTGCACGGAATGTGCACGGAGAAAATTTTCCTTTAGCTCTTTTGATTGTCACCAGCAAGAATTGGAATGTTCACAAGCACAAAAGTTGAATCCAACAAGGTGTATCACTTTTTTAGTTCAACTTTCAATTGAACCACATCAATCACTTCAACTTTCGGGAAGTCCACTTTTTTCAGCACGTTGAAATGGCGGTCATGGGTCACGATGAAGGTAGCGTTACTGGCAACCGCGCAGTCAACAAATTTATTATCATCAGGGTCTTCAGCGATCAGGTTCCATTTATAATACCTGGTAACCAGTTCTACATTCACGGCATTTTCAATGATCTGAAGAATCGTATCTGCTACCTCATGGCCCATGTGTTGTTCAATGATCTCTTCATACTCTGCCAGAATATCGGTAGTGACGCAAAGTTGAAAGTCTTCAGCGATAAAACGCTGAAAGATCCAGTGGTAATCTGACCGGGGAGAAATGGAAACCAGCAAAACGTTTGTGTCGAGAACCAGTTTCAAGAGAGGGGATTATTTGGATTGATAAGGAGTTCGCATATGGGTTTCTAAAAACCGGTCCATATCTTCATTGGTCCAGCCTTTTTCTTCCCAAACCTGATCAGCCAGATAAGTGGCTTTCTCAGCCAGGTAATGAACGATCAGGCGTTTGATCGCCTTCAGGTCCTCTTCGCTGAGGTCTCGGGAGAAAAGCTTCAGCAACTCCAGTTGCATGTTCGATAAAGGCCTTTTCACTGCTTCCATGATGGCTAAATTTACAAATTTTCTTGACACTAAGTTTGCAACCACAGTAGATAAACAGCTTGAATCCGGTTGAAGTTCCTTAAAAAGGTTTGAGGGACTATACCAGTCAATGGAAAAAGCTCTATTGGGGAAAAGGTGTTGAGGTTACAAGTCTGCAGTGAAACTGATGAGAAAGAGTGAGTACTCAAATCGGTGGGACCTGGAGAAAATATAATCGAATTCCTTATTATTGTAGGTAAGAGCATGTTTAGGCGCAACAGGAACCAATCCAGAGCAGCCATCGTTTTCATAACATGTAAACTTGAAAAAGATAAGCTATGACCATCGAAATATCTGACCAGATTCTTGATAAGCTTTCTATCACCAGAGAGGAAGTGAAGCTTGAAGTCGCGGTAGCCCTGTATGCCCGGGAGATTCTAACTCTGGAACAGGCCAGTAAAATGGCGGAGGTAGGCCAACTGAAGTTTCAGCAGATACTGGGTGAAAGAAAAATTCCCATGCACTACAGCAAAGAGGACTTTGAGGAAGGCCTGAAAACGCTTTCAAAGTTAGGAAGGATCTAGTTGATAACCACAATCTGCGGGTTTTGCCTTATTTTTGGAAACGTATAAATTGTTAAAGCAATGGTTTCAAATACAAGCAACGATATCATCAACCTCATCAAAAGTTTAAGCCTATCCGAGCGGTTGAAGATTGTGGAAGAGATTTTGAGAAATATCCGGGAAGAGGGATTGGAGCCTAAGGCTGCCCCACCATCCAAGGAAACTCATGAAGGCCCAGCCATTCTAAGCCTCGCCGGGATCATGGATGAAGAAGAAGCCAAGGTGTGGGATAGCGCAGTGGCAGAGTCAAGAAAAATCGATGAGGATGAATGGTAATTCTCTCCAAAGGATAAAACCTTTCCTTTCATCCGAATAATTGTGAATGATCCGGCTAAAGTTTTTTGGCTGGTTGGCCAGGAAAGCCTGCCTGCCTTTATTCTTGATCGTGGCAAGATCTTCATCGATGGCAGTAAGGTAGTCCGGGAGGCCTTGCCGGTTTTTTCCCAGATGCCAGACATAAGTGGCTTCCTTGGTATCTAACAAGGGCTTCATCAAAAAACCTGAATTTAACGCTTTCAATGATCTCCCGGTTGATCCTTTCCAACTCTGGGCAATTCGCCATCTGAGCAACCAATTCGCCGTTTTCAATCTCTGCATGGATCTCTACTTCCACTTTATCAGAGCCAATAACTTTGGAAAAATAGGGTTTCAAAACCTCAAACTCCGGTCGGATGTAATCATTTTCAATTTCGAATTCGAGCTGACGGCTGATTTGAGAGTCCGTGTAAAAGAAGGCGATTGCCCCATATTGAAATCCCAATTGTTCCATAGGAACCTTAATCCAGCGGTTTAACTGGATTGATTTTATTGGAAGCGGTTCATCTGCAGGATCGTCGAACAGGGTAGCCTGTCTTTCCAAATGACGGTAGTACTTATTCCGCTTTAAGAAAAGCTTGTTCAGATAATCGATCCTGGAGTCTCGGTAATCGTAGATGACAGGTTTAATTTCTGAGCGCTGCACCCTCCCAATGTACTGGATCAATTTCCCCTTAAAAGAGAATGGATAAACCAGGAAAAGCCGGGACACATTCTGAAGGTCTGTCCCTTCTCCAAAAAACTGGCCGGTGGTGATCACAACCTGAAAGTTCCCGGTTTCCAGTAATTTCCACTTTGCCTTTCTGCTCTTTTCCGTATCCTCTCCACTCAAAGTAACCGTTTCATAAGACTGCTTGAGGAATTGATCAAGTGTTTGGATGTGTTCCCGCCTTTCTGTAATGATTACCGCTTTATTCCCTTTATGCAATTCTTTGGCTACATCATTCAGGATCAATTTATTTCTGGCGGTGTCATGCACCAGTATCTTCGACAACGTTTCGAAGGGGTCAACCTTGGCATTGAAAGGAACCTCCAGTCCCGTATTTCTGATGACAACCCGAGCCCGCTTTAAGGGATCTATCTGTTGGGGCTTGACTTCGGCAATGATTTCTCCAAGCTGTGTGAAAATCAGCTTTCCGTCACTGTATTTGCGGAAGGGCGTAGCGGTAAGCCCATATTGGTAGTAGCTATTGAATTTCGAAATGGTTTCGTGAAACGTTTTCGCAGGAAGGTGGTGGCATTCATCGACGATGAGGATGCCAAATTGGCTACTCAAATTAGCAGCTTCGTTTGTCGCCATTTTTTTAGAGAGGCTTTGGATCATGGCAACTGTCACCTGCTTGCCCACTTTGCCTTTCCCCTGCCCGATTTTACCGATATCCTTTCTTGGAATGCCCAGAAAGGCTTCGATACGATCCACCCACTGCTCCAGGAGATGCTTTCGGTGCACGATAATAAGCGCAGGCTGTTGTTTTTCAGCTATGATCTTTATTGCCATAACTGTTTTCCCGGAGCCGGGAGGCGCTACGATCACTCCAAATTCTTTCTTTCGAGCCGCTTGTATTACCTGCTCCTGATGTTTGCGCAAGGTGAGGCTATAGGTAAATGGCATAACTGATTTTTTATTCCGTTGGTCCCGGAATTTGAAGCTGATGTTTTGCTTTTTGCAATAGCGCAGCAACTTGCCTATGAACCCCCGAGGTAGAATAATTTCATCTGCTGTTTCCTCCACCAGGTTGAAATAGCGCTTTGTCCCCCAGGTACTCCTTCCAGATTTCTTTTTGATGAAAAATTCAGTATTGGCGAAGTTGAGTTCTTCTTTAAGAAAGTCAATCAAGGCAACATCTAGGCCGGATCGGTTCAGGCTAATGATATTGCTCAATGTTATGTTCAACCCTTCAGTCTGCTTTGTTTGGTTTTTGTCTATGGCTGGTTGTGTGGAATGCTTGAGTGATTCATAAATTCTGTCCAGATGGGCCGCCGGAACTCTTTGAATGCCCTCTAAAAACTTCCACTGATCTGCATGCGGTTTCAGTGTCTCCGGTTCAATAAAGCAGTTTTTGCCTACTTCTACAAGTGGCCCATTTAGTGGCAGAGCGATAAGGTTGCCTATCCCTTTGCCGGAGAGATAATCCTGATTGGGAAATAAGCGGTCAAAACTGGACCCCTTGTCGAAGATGGAAAAGCCACCTGTTTTTTCCAGTAGGGAAATCAAAATTTTCCGGCTTTTCACGGCGGGATAGGGCTGTTCAAAGAATATCCATACGTGCCCGCCTTCACCCGACCGGGAGCGTTCCAGGTAGGCAGGCATGCCGGCTTCCGAGCAAGCCGCGATCAACTTTCGGCTTTCTTCCGCCCAATGCTCTTTGTCAAAATCGGCGGCAATAAACCAGGAGATATTATCCTTCAGTAAGGGATAAATGCCAATGAACTCCTCTCCTTGGAGGTGTTTGCGGATTTCCTGATCGGTAAGCCTGGAGAAGGTTTTGTCCTTATAGTTTTTGAAAGTGCCTCCTTTCATTTTGTGGATGCGGTAAAGGTAAGGGTCGTAGCTGTAGGCGGGCATATAACCGCTTTTGTTGCCTTTCTCCCAACGAATAGCGAAGACATCCTCCCTGCCACGAAAAATGGATCGGAATAAATGGAGGTGGTTGTCGGGGGGAGCAGGCTTCATATAAGTGTTTTAGCAAAGTATAGGAGTTATTGATCGAAATTCCTATCCATATTATGACGACCTGGGACCTTACAAGCGAAGGATCACGCCGTTTATCAAGTGGGAGGCACTGCCGGTATTGCGGTTGAGGGATGTTTGATTCACTTTTCAACCAGCCCTTTCTTCAGCTCCATTAAAAGTTCAACAGCGAATTCAAGGTTCCAGCCTTTTTGACGCGCCCACCTTTTGGCAATAACCGACTCGGCAGGGCTGTCAATATTTTGATCCAATACAGACAAGATGCGTTCGCTCACTTTTGGGGATTCAAGCATATAGCTCCTGGCATGCCTGCCCAAAACGCGGGCAGCGATCTTTAATTGGTTAAAATCGTCCTCCGGGAAGATGTCATGATGGCGGGTGATGATCTCGTCGTATTCCAACTCAAAGTAATGTTCAATGATAAGTAGTATATCGTAAAGATCATTAGGCCGGTCTTCCGGCCGGTCGCTCCAGGCAATGAGTTTCAATAATACCATTCCCGGTAGTGGAGGAATCTTTACAAAGTTTTCTTCAATGGGGATAAGTTTGGCTTTGCTAAGCACTTCCTTTAGGCCCAGGACATGCAGGTCTGTAAACCGTTCATTAAAGTTGACCGTATGTTCCTGCTCAATCTCTCCGAATGGTAAAAGGTCGACCACGACGCCGAAGGCTGGGTGATAAATTGTCCAGGGCGCCTCTACTTTGTTGAATCCATCTTTCTTTAGGGCTCTGACTACCTCTTGAAATTCACTCAGTGAAGCGATCATGATCGCAAAATCAATATCCTTGGTGCCCCGGGCCGGCTTGATGCCACTCTGCAACAATTCCAGGCTGATAGCGCTGACACCAATAAGATAATATGGGATGCCAAGGCCGGTCAGAACTCTATCAATGATGTCGAATACCTCCTTGAAATGAGGAATCGCCAATTCCTTATAAGATTGCTTTGATGTACTCATTGAAAATGATTTCTGCCGTCTCCTGACAGCGTTTGTCATGGGTGTTCATCAAGTCTACATAAACCAACAGTGGGGGCACGGTAGCCTGTGCAGGGCCCTCAGGTTCCCAAAAGCGCCGGAATACCTGAATGGCGCCCTGTTCATCCGGGACCAGGCGGTATTTTGTCATCAGTGCTTTTCTGCTCTCACTGGTATACAGGGCCAATACCTCCGGCCGAAGATGCTGCGTTAACAGATCGCCCGCCGCCTCACCACCCCATTGTGTCTGCCCGCAATCTATGGACATCTGTTTCCAGGCTTCCGGATTGCGTTCTCCCTTCGGTTCCCAGCGGTACCTGCCCAACATCAGGCTGGGCCTTAAGGTGTCTTCATAGGCAACCATCCACTTTTCCAGGAGGGCCTTCCTATCGGTGAAGGAAAAGTTGTTTTTATCCTTCCTGATCAGGTAGCCCTTTTCTAACAAGCCATTGATGACCCGCGGAATATTGCCCAAGGCCACTCCCGCCTTCCTGGCGATTTCCCGCTGCGGCTCATTGATCAGCTCCTTGTCCAACAACAATTGGAACAGCACCTTTAAACCGGTTTTTGTAAACGCCCGGTTACTCTTCCTTGCCTGCGTCTTTAGGGGCTTATTGGCGTCAATCCACAACCAAATATTGCCTTGCTGGATGAAAATATTGCCATTGGCCTCCAGGTAGGCAATACCCAACTGCCGTAAAGATTCCTTTATCTTTGGGAAGAGCCTTTGAGCGACTAACAGATAGGATGGGAATCTTCTGGAAATATCCTGTATTTGTCCGACCTGATAGGCACGCAACTCTTTTTTGACGTCTATTTTGAATCGCAACTGGCTCTGAGGGAGTTCCAGTTCTACTATGCCATCCAAATGAGCATTGGCCTGCCAAACGCCTCCAATCCCAGTATTTTCCTGGAGGTTGGTTAAAGCAGTGTCCAGTATGTCTTCTTTTTGTTTATTCATTCTATTCTAAAAACACGAAACGTGAACAAAATATAGTAGTGAACAAAAATACAGAAGATTCCTTTGAAAATCAAGGGTTAAGCGGCAATGATTTTTAGACCCTTCTCGATGGAATAGTTCCACCTCAATGTTAGGATAGCCCAGCTCCGCTATTCGCTGCTTCACGGTCTGGAAACCGGCAGGCGCCAGCACGGTGCTATTGGCCACCAGGCAATTGGAGGCAGAGGCATCCTCTGCCTCCACATAGAAACCCAGCCGGAGCATCCAAGTTAAGGGGCACAGGAGAAGCTTAAAACATTAGAGGCAGAAAAAGTTAGAAATAGTCAGAAATAGGGGAAAGCGGTAAAAATGGCGGGGTTGTGAAAAAATAAATCCTTGATAATCAACAGGGTAAAATAAACTAAAGAATTGGATTGCCTCGTCTTTTGATCTGTATTTAGCTGATTATCAAGGATTTAAAAACAAAGTGGTCCCACTTGGGCTGGAATGGGGTTTTTAAATCGTTGATAATCAGTGTTTTTGAGCACGATTTTTTTGGTTTTTTAAAATGGGTTAAAAGTTTTTGGCTTCAGGTGGCGCAGAGCACCTCTTCTGCATGAAATATAGCAAAAAATTTGTGTGATAGGGGTATGCTTTCACACATAGAGGCCATAACACGAAAGTAAATGGATGATGTGAAGTGGCTACTTCATATTACACTATTGTTCCCCTGCTGCTTTCAGCACTGAATCATACAGATCATGTTTCACATAAAATCCAGCCTTTTCAATGAGGCCGTCAAGCAGTTCTTTAACCGAGGGAATCAACTTCTTGCTTTTTGCCTCCATCAATACGCCTAACAGGCCGGTAACCTGAAGTCCATACGCCTTTGCCATGCGCCTCCCCTTGGTTTCATCTATAAGGATTAGATCGGCATGCAACTCCAATCCTAGGGTAATAGCTTCGGACTCACCCTGATCTAAATCCACAAATATCTTATTGAATAACTCCTGGTCTGTAATGGGCTTAACCTGGAGCCAACCCTCCGATAACAGATTTTCTATTTCCGGCCTCCTGGACTCCACGCGCAGCAATTCCTGCTTCACTCCTTCAGGGATGGTGACAAAGCCATAAAGATCATGCAATAAGTGAATATGGTTAATCGCCAGCAGGCTGGTGATCGGAGAGGTGTCGCTGATAATGATCATCCCTTAGATCCTTCCTAACTGTGAAAGCGTTTTCAGGTCTTCCTCAAAGTCCTCCTTACTGTAGTGGATGGGAATTTTTCTTTCACCCAGTATCTGTTGAAACTTCAGCTGGTCAACCTCCGCCATTTTGCTGGCCTGTTCCAGGGTTAGGATCACCCGGGCATACAGGGCGACTGCAACTTCAAGCTTTACTTCTTCTCTGGTGATAGAAAGCTTATCAAGGATCTGGTCAGATATTTCGATGATCATGGTTTATCCTTTTCGAGTTTATATGTTTTGAAAACGAAGGCTGCCCTAGATTGGTTCCTATCGCCCCTAAACATGCTCTTACCCTACAATAATAAGGAATTCGACGGTATTTTCTCCAGGCCAAGATAAGTTTTAGGGTATCATTTACAAACCACTTACCGTATCAGTAACACCTCCCCTCCCAGTTGAACCACTTGCCCATCTGCTTTCCTGGCCTGAAGCTGATACAAATACAGGCCCGGAGGCGCCTGCTCCCCTTTCACCTCACCATCCCAGCCTAAAGCATCTTCATTAGGAAGAAACCCGGTGCGCTCGAAGAGCAATCCGCCCCAGCGGTTGAAAATCCGAAAGGACTCAACCTCCTGGATGGCGCCATCCGCATACGGTGCCAGGCGGTCGTTGCGGCCGTCCTCATTGGGGGAAAAGGCGTTGGGCATGTAAATGCCGCTTTGCTTTTCAATATAGATGATGGCCGTTGCCGTTGCGGTGCAGCCCAGGCTGTCGGTGAGCAGGGCCTGGTAGGCGGTGGTTTGCAGGGGGCGGGCCGTGGGGGCCAGGCAGGTATCGCAGGACAGAAAATCCGGCGGCCGCCAGCGGATGCCGGGGTTGGCCGCATTGGTTATGGGTTGAAGCAGGATGCTGTCTCCCAGCCGCAGGGCAGTGTCTTTGGGCAGGGACAGGAGGAGCGGTTCCGGATCCTGAATGGAGAACGCATAGCTTTTCCGGCAGCCCTCCGAATCTTCGGCTACGAGGGTATAACTGCCTGCCCGTAAGCCGTTGATGGCCCCGGCCGCCTGTAGGCTTCCTCCTTCCAAACCGATAAAATAAGGCCCGCTGCCGCCCCGGATGCTGTCTATCCGGATGCTACCGTTGCTTTCCCCTGCGCAGCGCGGCGGCGCCAGCGTAAAACCTGCCTGTAAGTTATTCTCCGCCAGGGTGATGGTGTCGGCGGCCGTGCAGCCCCGGGCATCGGTGAGCATGAGGCTGTAAACGCCCGCCTCGCTTACCTCGATGGAGGGCCCGGCGGCGCCGGTGGACCATTGGTATGCTCCCGCGGTTTCGGTGGACAGCCGTACGAGGCTGTCCGTACACAAACTGCCGGAAGCAAGGATGGAAAGCTCAGGCGCTGGGTATACATCCAGGCGCAGGGTGAGCAGGCTGTCGCAACCGGAAGCAGTGGAGAGGGTATCGAGATAAGCGCCGGGAGCGCTGAGCAGTTGCCCGTTGAAGGGGTAGGTTTCCCCCTGGCAGATAGAGGCGGCGAGGGCGCCTGCCCTTTCCACCACGTCAAGTTGCAGGCAGAGGGTCGAATCGCAGCCGTTAGCCGCCGCGTAGGTAAGGCATACCGAAGTATCCGTTTCCAGTACCATCCCCTCCCAGGCCAGCTGCTCCCCCCAACAGACGGATTGCCGGGTTTCGGAGTAAAAGGAATCCAGGACGGTAAGGTTTATGCAGTGAATGGAATCACAACCCTCCACGGAAGTAAAGGCCCGGCACAGAGTCGTATCGGAGGAATAGACTGAACCCTCCCATTCAAAAGTATCGCCCCGGCACAGCTCCACCTGCTGAGCGGTGAGGATGCTATCCGCCCCGGCCAAAGTGAGGGTGGCTGAAGCGGTGCAGCCGTTGGCGTCGGCCACCATAAGCTGGTAAGCCCCGGCGCTAATGCCGGCCAGGGTGTCGCCTTCCAGGCCCGGGCCCCACGAGAAGGAATAGGGCGCCGTGCCGCCCTGCGCCTGGCCGAAAAGGGAAGCGTTGTTCCCGCAGGCGAAAGCAGTGGAAGGAGTAATGGATGCGTAAAGGCTGTCGGGCTGGCTGACAACCAGGGTGTCGGTATTCTGGCAGCCGAGGGCGTCGGTGATGGTGATGGCGTATTGGCCGGCGCTGAGATCGGAGCGCTGAGGGGTGGTTTGGCCGCCGGGCCAGAGGAAGGTGTGGGGGGATTGGCCCCCTGTAGCGGTAAGCAATGCGGCGCCGTTCGAAGCATTATAACAGGGAGGCTGGACCGAAGCGGAAAAGCGGACATGGGAATTATCCAGCCGGATAAAAGCATAGGAAGGCGCCCCCTGATAAGAATCGGCATGGACAATAACTTCTACGAAACGCTCCCCGAAGGATATATCCGGCGCATCATTATGATAAGTAATGTTTCGGATGAGCTGCTCAAAATCCTGGAAGCTTGCGCTTCCGTTATTGGCCAATGTCAATGATATAGAACCATTGTTGAAGACGATTATTTCGGCGGAAGGGCCTGCCTGAAGGTATTCAAACCCCACGTCCTGCACTCCGCTGAGCGCCAGGGTGATGGAATCAACCGGGAAAGGGCCAGATACCCGGAGGGTGGCGCCGGAGATAACTACCGGGCCGGAGCAAACGGTATCGGCTGCAAAATCCAAACCAGGCGCTGAACTGTCCTCCAGGTCGAGGTCGACAAACAACGCGCAGGGAGGGGCCGTGATCTCTGCAAAATTAGCTGCCGCGACAAAAAACCGGCTTGCAGTGCATAATGGGGTAAGTGAAAAGTCCTCAAAGTCGAGCTCATAAACGAACGTCGGCTCCCCAAACCGGCCGGAGAAGGCATACGTAATGATGCTGTCGCAGGAATAGGGGATCGTAACCAGGGCATTGATGGGCGCAATGCTGTCCGGAAAGGTATGCAAAACGACGCTGTTGAATGGAGTGATCGTATCCAACTCCACAAGCGTATGCTCTACGGTTGTCATATAGAGCTTTCCTTCTCTCAAAGTCATACCTCCGCCGGCACGCATTACCGGAGGGAGATCCCCGACGTAAAACTCCTCATCCGTATAGGGGTTGTAGCGCCAAAGGCCGGTTCCGGCGGCGTAAATGAGAGAATCCAGAGTAGTGCCCACCGCCATTATAGTCGTATCCTGGTTGAAAGGCGTGATCAGGTAGCCTCCCAGGTAATCCTCTCCTATGGCATACCTTTGCAGGCCCGTTCCAAGTATTGGGCCCGGTATGACACGCCTATCAAAAGCGTATGCATACATGTACCCGTTTTGATGAGGCGTAAACCCCGAAAGGTGCAAACCGCCCTGAATGCCGGCGATGCTGTCCTGGCAACCATTTAATTCGAGATAGCCAGGCCTGGGGGAAGAACCCATCATTGCGGAATCCGCTACCATAAAGCGTTGGGCTGTGGAACTTCCAAGGGAGAAGAAGAATATACAGAATAACCAGATATTTATATGAGGTTTTTTCAGTTTCATTGCATTATTATGGATCATGATATGATTTGAAAGCCTATTTTTCTGAAATGATAAACCGCTTGCCCGAAACCAACTTACCATTAATATAGGAAGCCAGGAAAAACAAACCATTTGGCACTCTTTTTTCCTGCAAATTGATCTCGATTGAATTTGCCCCTTTATTCAGGAAGTAATTTTTATTCCAGATAGAAGTTCCGTCAACAGAAAATATTGCGATAGTTGTATTGGCTTCACAGGTAGAATTAATTACTAAATTAAATATACCAGCATTCGGATTGGGAAACATATTCACCGCTCCTTTTTTCCATTCGTTACCAGGCCGGCTCTTTGAGAAAAATTCTTCCCTTTCAATATCCACCGAAAAACTCGATGCCGCTGCAGCTGGATTGCAAGGCTGAATTGGAGAAGGAAATGTTGATGGGCAGTCAATCGGATTTCTCTCCCATACAGCGCGGTCGACTATTTCTCCATTAGGAGGTACAAACAATGGACAATAAATAACTTCGAAACATTCTCCATTCACACCCTCGAAACAAGAAGCCAACAATGATTCCCTACCGATTTCTTCTAAAGTAATTTCACAGAATGTAACCCGGTCGCAATTTTCATAATCAATTATTTTTGAAGTTGCAGGAATCACAACAGAGAAAAGTTCCTCTCCATTACATATTACATTATAATTACATCCTTCACTGGTAGGCTCATAAGTTACATCATCGTCTGTATCGCAAACATTCCCAATGCCATCGCCATCACAGTCTAACTGATTAGGATTGAAGATATCCGGACAGTTATCA
>JACJYN010000029.1 GCA_020636095.1 Lewinellaceae bacterium | reverse complement strand
CCGCTCGTGTTCCATTGCGCTCCGACTTGAGCCCCGGTTTAATACAATCTAAATATGCTAGACTACTTACCAACCTTAAGGGCCGGCATTTGCTAACCGCTAACCGCCAAAAGCTAACTGAATAGTTACCCCCAATGCCGAAACACCGGAATACCGAAATACCCCCCTTACCGCCCACAAGCGCACAGCAAATTATCAGCGTAGTTCTGCTTGACCAGTTTGAAGGCTTTGCGGTAAGGATAGCCCCGGTCCATTCCCAGGTTTTCGGTGCTGATGGTATAGTAACAATCAAAGCCAATGACACTTTCCCCTTCTCTCAGGTCATTCGGGTCACAGAAAGGATTCGGAGCCGAATTGCAATCGGTGGTGGTGAGGTCGGCCAGTACGTTTTCCAGGATGTGTTTGGGGTCGATTTCGTATTTGGTGGCGAGGGCCTGGTCGACATCGGTGGCAAAACGCCCGCAGGGTTCTCCGTTTCGGATGATGCTATCCGGATAAATGGTAAAATTATTGATAAAAAAAGAGTGGATGGTGGCCAGCTTTTTGAATTGTGGCAGGGAAGAGAAATCTAACTGGCGATAGGCTTCGGTAAAGGTTTTAGACTCTTTGTCGAAATACAGCGGAGAAAGGGGCGTTTCTTCGGTATCTACCCAAATCTCATTGACCAGGTATTCGTAGCCCAGCAGGTGGGTTCCTGTTCCCGTACTGTTTTTTTCGCTTTTAGAACACTTCATCCGAACGTCCGAGCTTTTGGCCAGGTAGTACACCCCGGGCCTTCTGTTTCCAGGAAGGGGCAATTTGTACTCCTCATTCAAAGACCAGGTCCCTTCATAGGCGCTGCACGGGCAATAATCCTGAACCTCTGTTTCATCCAGGTAGGGAGAATCATAGGGAGAGTTGAAGTCCCGGTCGAAATAACGGGCCAGTGGATGGGCCAGCTTCACGGCTTCCTGCTTTCCGGTGAAGCCCCAAAAGTAAGCTAAGGCCGAACCGGCAAGGAACGCAATGAGGCCATAGGCCATGGCTTTTTGGCGAACCTTTTTATGGATATCAGGCCGGGCCTGGGCCAGTTCTTCACTGAGCCTGGCCCTTCCGGCCAGTAATTCCCGCTTTTCCGCTTCCAGCCGGTCGATCTTAAGGAGCTGGGCGATATTGGCGATTGAGCGCATATACATGCCCTCCGTCGCCGTGCCGGAAATCAGCTTACTGAACTGGCTGGCGCTGATGCAAAGGTCTTTGGCAATAACGCCATAAGACGACGTTCCAAACTTGGAGGTCAGCAGGTTTCTCGGCCCGTATTTCCGTTCCAGCTCTTCCAAAAACTGCTTGTGCAGGTCAGATTCCATGAATTTCAAAAGTGTAAAAAAGTGTAAAACGGTATAAAATAGCGTAAAAATAAACTATTAAACAATAAAATATTTTTTTAGACCAAAATTTAAAAATAAATTCGCAGACATTCATTCTGCTGTTTTCCACGCCTGATGATAAAATTATCAAAATTAATTCATTCATTACCAAAGATACACTTTAATGAACCTCATTACCTGGCCGGGATTTGATTCAAAAAAGATGGGCCTGCCTCTGGGCCCCGCCCTGTTTGCGGTGGTATTGGCTTTCTTTCATCCGGAGGGGCTGTCGGTGCAAGCCAACGCCGTATTGGCGAGCACGGTTTGGGTAGCTACCTGGTGGATCACCGACTGTATCCCTCTGGCGGCCACGTCTCTGTTGCCGATCGTGCTTTTTCCGTTGACCGGGGGGTTGTCTCTTCAAGAAACAACGGCTTCTTTTGGCCACCGGTACATCTTCCTGTATATTGGAGGGTTCATATTGGCAATAGCTATTGAGCGCTGGAATCTGCACAAACGGATCTCGTTGATCATCATCAATATCATCGGCGCCAACCTGAAAAGTATCATTTTAGGATTTATGGCGGCCACTGCATTTTTGTCGATGTGGATATCGAATACCGCCACTTCGGTGATGATGTTGCCGATCGGCATGGCCATCATAACCCAACTGAAAGACAACCCGGATACGATAGAGGATGAAAACCAGGCCTTCGGCAAGGCCTTAATGCTGGCCATTGCCTACAGCGCCTCTATCGGCGGCATCGCCACTTTGATCGGCACCCCTCCCAACCTGATCTTTGCAGCCATGATGCAGGAGCTGTATGACATAGAGATTACCTTTTACCAGTGGATCACCTTTGGATTGCCGATTTCGGTTGTTATGCTGATCCTCTGCTGGAAATACCTGACGAGTTTTGCTTTTTCCTTCCAGCAGAAGTCTTTTCCGGGAGGGAAAGAAGAGATCAGGCGGCAGCTTCAGTCGTTGGGTAAGGTCACTTACGAAGAAAAAATGGTGCTTGGCGTTTTCCTTTTGACCGCCATGAGTTGGATTAGCCGGCCCCTTCTAAACCGCTTCATCCCCGCGCTCGACGATACCATTATTGCCGTGACAGCGGCGGTGGTGCTATTCACCATTCCCGCATCAAAAGAAAAGAAAAGAGCGCTGATTAACTGGAAGGAAGCCGTGAAGTTACCCTGGGGCATCTTACTGCTTTTTGGTGGAGGGCTGGCCCTGGCGGAAGGCTTCAAATCGAGTGGGCTGGCGGTTTTCCTGGGGCAACAGCTAACCTTGCTGGCCGGCGTTTCCCTGATTGTTTTACTGCTCGTTATCATCGCTGCGGTTAATTTCCTGACGGAGATTACCTCCAACATCGCCACCACCGCTATGATCCTGCCCGTCCTGGCGCCGCTGGCCGTCGGCCTCGACGTCCACCCCTTTACCCTCATGGTCGGCGCCTCGGTGGCCGCCTCCTGCGCCTTTATGTTGCCGGTGGCAACGCCGCCCAATGCCGTGGTCTTCGGTTCGGGCTACCTGAAGATTCCCGATATGGCCAGGACGGGAATCTGGCTCAACCTGATGTCCATTATTTGCCTGACGATGGTCGTTTATTGGGTGCTGCCCTACTTGTGGGGGTTCGACCTTGGCGTTTTTCCGGAGGAATTGAAAAATAGAATTAACTGATAAAAAGTTCTGGATTATGCAAAAAACTATACGCTATTTACTGATTAGCTTGCTGGCTTTTTTGAGCCAGCAAGCCTATGCCCAAACCGTCATCTCCGGGCTGGTGAATGACGAAGATGGGACGCCTCTGATCGGCGTTTCCATCATCGAGCAAGGAACCTCGAATGGCGCTGTAACGGACCTGGACGGACGTTACTCGCTCACTCTAACTACCGAGGACCCGGTGCTGAAATTCAGTTATGTGGGCCTTCAGCCCGTCACCGTCCGGCCGGGCGCCAGGTCGGCCATCGATGTCACCATGAAGGAAGATGCGAGCCTGCTGGACGAAGTGGTGGTTACCGCCCTGGGGTTTGAGGAAAACAAGGATGAACTGGGTTACGCCAGTTCTAATGTAGGCGGCAAAACCCTGGTCAATTCCGGAGAAGCCACCCTTCTGAATGCCCTTTCAGGGAAATCATCGGGCTTGCGCATCAGCCGGAACTCCGGCGACCCGGGAGCCGGGGCCTACATTCAGATCCGCGGCCTCTCCACCATTACCCGCGACAACCAGCCGCTGATCATCCTGGATGGAGTTCCCATCAGCAACGATGTACGGGGAAACAGCGACAGTGGCGGATCCAATCAGGAATCCCGGTTGAACGATATCAACCCCAACGATATCGAGAGTATTTCCGTATTGAAAGGGGCTTCGGCCGCCGCCCTCTACGGCACCCAGGCTCTGGGGGGGGTGATCCTGATCACCACCCGGAGCGGGAAGTTGGGCAGCAAACTGAAAGTGTCTTTCAAATCGACTTATTCGGTCGACCAGATCAATCAGAAGTATCCGTTGCAAACCAAATTTGGACAGGGCGATAATGGCGTTTATAACCAACGCGCCCGGGATTCCTGGGGCGATAAGATCCCGGAGCGCACTGGTGGGCCCGACGAACTGGATACCTCCGGTGAATTTTATGTGGATCAGAATGGCGTCACCTATTACCCCATCCTGTCCAAAAACTCCCAAACCATCTACGATGACGCCAACTTCGACCAGATCTTCAGCAACGGCCATTACCTGGAAAACAACCTGAGCTTGAGCGGGGGCAACGACAAAAGTAGCATCTACTTTAGCTTGAGCGACCTGGACCAGCAGGGGATCATCATCAACAACTCGGATTACCGGAGGACGACGGCCCGGTTCAACGTACGGCATTTGTTTTCGGATAAACTCAAGTTGAAGACGACGGCCAGCTATTCCCGCACCGCATCCAAACGCATCCAGAAGGGCGCGAGTTCGTCTGGATTATACCTCGGGCTGCTGCGCAACCCTGCCGATTTTGACATCTCCGGTTACCGGGGCGATTATTTTGCCGGCAGCAATGCTTCGCCGGTGTCGAACCGCCACCGCTCTTACCGGGAGCCTTTGGGCGCCGACGATTCCCCAACATACAACAACCCGCTCTGGACCATCAACGAACAGGAAGATAAGGCCAAGGTCGACCGCTTTATCACCAGTTTTGAACTGACGGCTTCCCCCTTGTCCTGGCTGGACCTGATCAGCAGGGTAGGAGTGGACCACTACAGCGAGCAGCGCAATGAATTTTTTACGCCCGGTTCCGCCTCCGGGGCATTCCGCTCCGGATATTACGAACAGTCGCTGGCTACCAATACCATTTTCAACATGGATTACATTGCCCGGGCCAACCGAAGGCTTACCAAAGATATCGACGGAACCCTGCTACTGGGATTCAATTACAACAGCAAGTCGCGGATCGTCAACGGGGTCTCCACCACCAATTTCATTCAGTTTACGGATGTGGCCAGCGTAGTGCGGGATAAAGACAACGCCCTGCCGGAGAACGTAACCGTAGCCAGTTCCCAGGGGAACGAACGAACCGCCGGCGTATATTCCTCCCTGAGCCTGTCCGGTTGGGACATGCTCTACCTGACAGGTACCATGCGGGTGGAATCCGCTTCTACTTTTGGGGATGCGGCCGATAATACCTTCCTCTTCCCATCTGCCTCGCTGGCCTGGCAGTTTTCCAGATTGGGAGCGTTGGAAAACGACGTATTCTCCTTTGGGAAGTTGCGGTTGTCCTACGGCGAAGTGGGCGTACAACCCGCCCGTTACAATACCTCCAACGTCTTTGTTTCGCCCAGCTTTACCGACCAGTACGGAGGGAACCTCAACCTGGGCCTGTTCGGCAACGGAGGTTTTGTGCCCAGCGCCAACCGGGGCAACTCCGCTTTGAGGCCCGAGCGCAAGAAGGAATTGGAAGGCGGCGCCGACCTGCGGTTTCTAGACGGCCGCCTCTCTATCAGCGGCACTTACTTTTACAACCGGACCGAAGATGTGTTGCTCGATTTTCCGGTCGCCAACTCCCGGGGCTACAGCCAGGTCTACGCCAATGGGGCCGAGATCGAGAACAAAGGGATAGAACTGGACCTGGGTTACACGCTGATCAGCACCAAAGACTTCTCCTGGGAAGTAACCGGTTCCTTCACTCAGGTGAAAAATACAGTGGTCGACCTGGCGGGGGTGGAGTCCATCAACCTGGGCGGATTGGCGGCCGTAAATTCCAGAGCGGTCGAAGGGCAACCGCTTGGGGTGCTGTGGGGCTCGCGCACCTTGCGGAATGAGGACGGTTCTATCGTTTTTGATGAAAATGGCTTCCCCGAGCAGGACGAAGTGGAAGGCGTCATTGGCGACCCGAACCCCGACTGGCAAGGCGCCCTGACGAGTGGTTTCCGGTACAAGAACTTCACGCTATCGGTTCTGTTCGAAACCTATCAGGGGGCGGATATCTACGCCGGCACCAAGTCGGTTTTATACGACCTGGGAAGATGGGAAGACTCGGGCAACGAAGTAACCGCTACCCGTAATTATGTGGATTACGATGGCAATATTATTAACATCGGCGAAACCTTCCGGGGTAATGTCTACGATTTCGGCGCCGGGCCGGTTGCCCTGACCGAGTCCTGGTACAACGGCGACGGCGGCTTCTTCAGCAATGGCAATGATGAATTGTACATTGAAGATGGTTCCTGGACCCGCCTGCGGGAACTGAGCCTTTCCTACCGGCTGGCCTCTCCCTGGCTGAAGCGGCGGACCGGCCTGAGCTCCATCGAATTGACCGCCACGGGCAGGAACCTGGTGCTCTGGACTGAATTTGAAGGCAACGACCCGGACACCAACCTGTCAGGCATCAGCGTGGCCCGGGGTATCGAATACTTCAATAACCCGGGGACTAAGTCTTATGTATTCAGCCTGTTGCTCAATTTTTAATACTCACTCACAACCGAAATAATTATGAAACGCCTTATATATCTGTTTTTCCTCACGGGCCTGGCCTTCTCCTGCAGCGATCTGGTGGACGGCATCAACCAGGATCCCAACAACCCCACCAGCGCTTCCTATCAGTACATCCTGACCGGAGCGGAAGTGGGTAATATTATTGTACAATCCGGAGAAACTGCTCGCAGAGCGGGCATCTTCTGCGGTTATTACACCGGCATCGACCGCCAACACGAGGGGTTCAGCCAATATTCCCTGACCACCAGTGATTTCAACAGCCTTTGGTACGACGTCTATGTCGATACCTACCGCAACGCCCTGGAAACCGAACGGGCGGCGGAAGAAGAAGGAGTCGGTGGGGTGACCAAGGGCATCACTCAGGTGCTCCAGGCTCAGGTACTGGGTACGGCGGCTTCTTTGTACGGGGCTATTCCCTTCGACGACGCCGGTAAGATAGAAGTGGAAAACCCCCGGTACGAAGAGCAACTGGCCGTATACGGCAAGGTACAATCCCTGCTGGATGAGGCCATACAGAATTTACAGTCGGGAACCGGCCGGCCGGCCAGTGGCTCAGAAATCTATTTCGATGGGGCGCCCACCTCGTGGATGGAAGTCGCCTACACGCTGAAAGCCCGTTTTTACATGCACACCCGGGAGTACGCCAATGCATACACGGCTGCCGGCAACGGTATCAGTGCAATGAGTAACGCTATGTATGCTCCCCACGGCACCGGAAATGAAGAGTCGAACCTGAGCTACCTGTTTTTTGCGGTGGAAGTGAGAGGGGCCGACCTCATTACGTCGGACTTTATGGCCAGCCTGATCCATCCGGATGCGGCCGCCAGCCCCGATTTCAACAACTATCGCGGCAATGCCAAAACGGATGAAACCGGGCGC
>JACJYN010000028.1 GCA_020636095.1 Lewinellaceae bacterium | reverse complement strand
CCGGTTTCAACGGCAGCAGCAACAAATGAAAATTCAGTTGCTGGAAACCGAACAATTGGCGAGTGTAGAACAGCTCCGGCGCCAGCAGTATTTCCTGTGGGCTGTCGGCCTGGGGCTGGCTCTAGTTATGTTTAGTGCACTCTTCCTGGCATGGAACTACCGGCGCCAGAAACGCTATAACCTCCAACTCGCCGCCAAAAACGCCCAAATCCACCTCCTCAACCGGGAGCTGAGCCACCGGGTGAAGAACAACCTGCAGTTCGTCTCCAGCCTGCTGGAGATGCAGGCGCGGCGGGCCGACAGCAAAGATGCCCGCGCCGCCCTGCAGGAGAGCGAGACCCGCCTGCAGGCCATGGCCCTGCTGCACCGGCGCCTCTACCAGCAGGAAGAAGGCGCCACCACCGTCGAGCTGGGCAGCTACCTGGAAGAGCTCTGCGGATACCTCCAATCCACCTACCCGGCGGAGGGGCCGCCGCCGGAGATCCACACGGAAATAGAACCGATACAGGCAGACGCAGAACAGGCCGGCCGCCTCGGGCTGATCGTCAACGAGCTGCTTACCAACTCTTTCAAGCACGCCTTTGATGAAGTGGGACAGCCGGAAGTGTTCCTCGGCCTGCAGAAAACGGAAGATGGAAACCTCCGGCTCTCCTACCGGGATAATGGGAAGGGGATGCCTGTTGGTTACGACGTACAAAACAGCCGGTCGCTGGGCCTGAAATTGATCCACACCCTCAGCCGGCAGCTCAGCGGCAGCGTGAAGGTATCGTCCGAGCCAGGCGCCCGGTACGAGTTCGAGTTCCAGGGTATGAAAAAAAACAGTATAAACCATGCGCATACTCATCGTTGAAGACGAACTGGTCATTGCCGAAAACATCCGCGAGCGGCTGGAAGAAATGGGCTACCATGTGACGGCCATTGCCGCCGACGGCCCGCAGGCCGTGAACGCCTTCCGCTCCGACCCGCCCGACCTGGCGCTGGTGGATATTCAGCTCGACGGCAGCCCGCTGGACGGCATCGAGGTGGCGCAGCTCTTCAATATGGAGCAACGCATACCCATCGTCTTTCTCACCTCCCTGTCGGATAAGGCCACCCGCACCCGGGCCCGCGCCGCCCGGCCCGCCAACTACCTCGTCAAACCCTGCAACAAAAGACAACTGGAAGTGGCTCTCGAGTTTGCACTCGAAAACTTTACCGCCGACAAGGAACCCGAGCAAAGACTGCCGCCCGCTAACCCACCCCGCTGCCCGTTCTACTCCTCAGCCGATTATTTCTTCGTGTTGGAAGGCGGGAAATATGCCAAGTTTGAAGTCAGCAACCTGCTCTTTGCCGAGGCCGACGGTTCGAGCGTCGACCTCTATTTTCGGAACCGCGCCCACCGCGTGGTCGTCTCCGCCAACCTCGGCAGTTTCGAGCGGCAACTCCCCCACCCCAGCCTGCGGCGCATCCACCGCTCCTACCTCATCAATGTACACCATGTCGATGCGCTGGATGATGCAGGCGCCTTCGTTACCCACAATGGCGAACGGCGCCGCCTGCCAGTAAGCAAAACCTACCGGGAGGCATTCTTCGGGCATTTCCGAAAGCTGAAAGCGGACTGATGCCGGTTAATAAGTAGTTGGATACATTTATTGAAACCATTACTGCTTCGAGGCCGTGACTTTGTGGCTCCATTCCAACGGTAATTGTTGGATGGCTATATGGTTATTTTGTGGCCAACGACTTGTCAAAAAAAAGCTACCCAACTCACAAGGAAATTCCAGCCGCCCACAAGGACGGCCCCTCTTCTTCTCTTCTCATTCGGTATTATTGTGTTACAAGCCTTCTGGTTGTCCCGAAGATAACCTGACACAGCTCTTCTAGCCCGAAAATTCAATAAGAAGCATTAACGCTCGCGGGGCGCCGCGCTCTGCCCGGAGGGGTGGGGCGGGGTGGCTCTGTTTTCCACTTGTTTTGTGGCTATTTACCACATAAGTAATTTCATCACCACGTCAAACGCTTTAGATATGAAAAACCAGCTTTACACTTTATTATCAGGTATTCTACTTTCTATCTATTCTTTCACTACCGTTGCTCAAAACACAGAAATCCTTTTTTCCCATCCCGAGATTACGGGAATCTCTAATGCCGTGGTCTTTAATAATGAAATCCACTTTGTGGTAGGGATGGACCCACAGGCGGGGTTCCCCGGCTACCCTGACCCGAGTGCGAAATTTGAGAAACTCATTCTGAGAAATGAAACAGGAGAAGTTTTCCCATACGAAAGCGAAGCAGTGGCCGCCGGGCCGGCGCATGCCGACCTTCAACTTACCCCTGAAGGCAACCTGGCGTTTGTTTATCAAGCCCCATCCGGAACTTCCTACGGGTTTAGGATGCCTTATAAAGTTTGGGACGGGCAAGCATTACTCACGGACGAGCTGGTCTTTCCCAACGCCAACTGGGGCGCCTGGGGCCGGATTGGTTATGACAATAACGATGTACCTCATGTATTGAGCTTTGCCCATGCCGGCTACGCTTTATTCGAACACACCCGGCCCGATGGCAACTGGAGTAGCAGCCAGATTACGGGCTACAGCACTTCCGTCGGCAATCTGAGTCTGGCGTCGAGCAATGGCTACTTTTATTTACTGGGCAGCTACGTTTCCGCCTCCCCTTACCAGGCAAGGCTCTATTCCGATGAAAGCGGCTCGTGGGAATATGAAGTCATCGACACCGATATCGACCGCACCTCCGACATCGCTTTTTCCAATGATGGAATCCTACACGCGCTATACAACACTGCCGAAGGGAGCTTGAAGTTGGCGAAGAAGGCCAATGGCGTCTGGGAAAGTGAAATAGTGTGGATGGAAGAGGGTATTACTAGCCGGGCCAGCTTGTTTTTCGATGAAGCCAACACTCCTTACATTGCTTTTCAGACAGCGGATTTACTCAAAGTAATACAGTACGATGGCATGGAGTGGGTTGAAGTTTACCGGCATGAAGGTTTGACTTCGCCGGGTGGCGCCTTTCATCCTACCCTTTTGGTTCAGGGCGATCAGCTGATCGTCATTTACAATGATGAAAACAATGTTTACAAAGGAACAGTCGGCCCCATTACTTCAACTCAAGCGGTGAAGCAGGGGCCTGCCTTTGCCATTTACCCCAATCCCGCCCGGGATCGCATTACTGTTGAACTTGCCGCCTCTTCCCCTTCGATGGCATTCCGGATAGTGGATGCTTCGGGCCGGGAGGTGAGCAGGCTGGCCATTGAGGATTCTTCGAATCGCAGGGTGTTGGATATTTCTGCTCTTCCGGCTGGGTTGTATTGGGTATTGCCGGACAAAGGTATGTCTTTCCGGCCAGGGAAATTTGTCAAAATGGAATAAGCCTCCTGCGCTTTCTAAATTCTTTGATTGATGTAAGTAGTCGGACAGATTTATTTTACGTTTTCAAATAACTCTGACGCCAATGGGAAATTGGCGCCCGAGACATGTTGCCGGGCTCCGATTTCCTATCGGGGCCAGACTTAAACCCCAGATTATCTGTAATTTAATTCTGTCCGACTACTTATTACATCAAAATAATTAACGTAACTATAATAAACTGTCCGTTATGAAGCCCCGGTCATTATCATTACACGCTCTGTTCTTCCTGTTATTGTTTTCTTTTTTTGCCTTTACTGCGAAATACGCAAACCCTCCCGTTACCAGATCGGAAGCTTGGTCCGGCATACTTTCCGGTTCTATACCGGCTAATCAGCTTGCCCTACCTCCCGCCCTGCCCGATCGTGTGGAGATCATCTATTCAGACTCCCTGCTCTGGGGGATTTCCAATGCATTGTTTTACAATGGTGTCTTGCATTTTGCCGTGGGAAAAGCTCCTGCAAACAATTTTCCGGGCTATCCCGACCCCAATTCCCAATTCGGAAAACTCATTCTCTGCAACCCAAACGGTGAAGTGTATGCTTTGGAAAACGAATCCGTTGTCGCTAATCTCGACCATTGTGATTTAAATATTTCCATGGGAGGGCAAATCGCTGCGGTTTATCAAGCCCCTACCGGTACGGGTTATGGCTTTCGAATGCCTTATAAAGAATGGGGCAGCAACAGTTTGACTACCGACGAATTGATCTTTTCAAACGCGAACAGGGGGGCATGGGGGCGAATAACTTACAATAGCAACGGTGATCGTTATGTTTCCAGCTTTGCCCACGCTGGCTACCAGCTCTTACTGCATATTCACGATGGAGGATGGATGAGTTATGGAGTGACATCATTAGGCAATTCCGTCAGCGACCTGTCCACTATAATGATCAATGACACCCTTCATATACTCGGAAGGCATTATGTAAATAACGGTATGCGGAACCTTCGTTTATATCGGGTAGCACCTGACAATTCCGTCACAGTCGAAGAAATTGATACCAGTATTAGCAGAGCCGGTGCACTGCACCTGGGAGTAGACGGCGCCTTATACGCAATCTATTACAAAGATGAAACCCTCCAATTGGCAAAAAAACCTAGCGGCAATACGCCCTGGCAAATAGAGGCAGTGATTCAAAAACCCGGCGTAACCTATAGGGCTAACGTACTGCATGCCAGTTCCGGCGACACTTTCATTGCTTACCATTCCACCGATGAGAGCACTTTCGAAATATTGAAAAAATCGAACGGCGCCTGGGATTCCTTTTTCATTCATTCCGATGTCAGCAATCCTGGCCCCGGCCGGCACCCCTCCCTGCTTGAGTACAACGACAGTTTATTCGCCGTATATTATGACGATCTCAATGTGTATTCATTCAGCACGCCCTTATTCGATGAGGACAATGATGGCGTCGCCGATAACACCGATAATTGTCCAGGTGTACCCAATCCCGGCCAGGCAGATTCAGATGGAGATGGAGCAGGCGACCTTTGCGACTTTTCCGATTGCCCAGCCTCTTCCGATGAGCTTCTTTGCCGGGATTGGCTCCAGGCCATGCTGGCGGACAATCATCAGGAATACTGTGAGGGAATTTTATGTCCCGTTGTCGGAGGAGTGGCTCCTTTCGCTTCTATTTCTACCTATATGACGCCCTCAAGCGGCCAGGTGGTTGGAATAGCCTGGGGAGAATGCCTGGATGGCGTAGAAAAGTTTTATGATTGTAGCGGTGTTTTACTGGATAGCTGTACGCTTGCGATTGATCCGAATACCGGGAATATTATCAGAGATTGTGACAATCAGGCTTTCGCGCTTAGTCTTTCTAATAAGATGGAGGTTTGGGATTGTAGCCAGCCGCTGCCCGATTGTACTGACAGCCCCTGGCCCACCACCTCCTGCGACAACAACCCTAACTTCCACCTCATACAGGTGCCCGATGACATCTCCAGCAACTTCGCCGGCCAGCCCTTACAGCCGGGCGACTGGCTGGGAGTATATTGCGAGGGCGATAATGGACAGCCTCTTTTTATGGCCTCTGCCGAATGGGACGGCGGCCCGCTTTTGCTGACCGTCTGCGCCGACGATCCCGCCACCCCCGAAAAGGATGGGTTCTACGATGGCGAGGAATTTGGATGGAAAGTACAGCGCAACGGAACGGAGTACAATGCCGAAGCCGGATACTACGCCATCGGTGAGGTATCCCAAACTCCGCTACTTCCCGATGCAGAGGGTGCTTTCGTCGGAAATGTGAGGATCAGCCGGGTAAAATCTCTAGACCGGCAGATCACCATCATTGGCGGTTCATGTGAAGACCCAGCCGAGATATTTTGCGGAGAAACCTATGCTGGCAACAATTCCGACGGCAGAGAGGAATTCTTTAAATACAATTGTTCCGATTATTATTATGACGGAAGGGAAATAGTTCATCTGTTCCATCACCAATCAGATGGGGATGTCGTGATCCAGCTATCAGGCCTGAGCGCCGACCTCGACCTGATCCTCCTAAGTACTTGTGACCGCAATTACTGCGAACGAATATCCGTGCGCTCCGGGACTCAGGATGAAGCAATATTTGTTCCCGGCTTGCCGGCGGGCGATTATTATGTGGTAGTTGACGGCTACGCCGGCAATATTACCGACTATACCCTGTCGATTACTTGCGGGGATGTTCCCAATGGCCCATTGAACTGCTCCCAGGCTCAGGTGATTGAGTGCAACACCTCCGTCAATGGCAATCTTCAGGGTATGAGCCAGGTGGCCCAATATAGTTGCGGCACTGGCAGTTATGAATCCGGCCCGGAGGATATTTACAAATTCCGGCTTTCTGGTAGTAGCAAGGTCCGCATTCGGCTCACACCAGCGGAGGGGCAGGACCTGGACCTGTTCATCTTGTCGGATTGCAGTAATTCAGGCGATTGCATTGCAGCCTCAGAGTTAGGAGGAGCAGAGATAGAGACGGCAGAATTCAGTTGCACCAATCTTTCTCCTAACCGCGATTACTATATCGTTGTGGAAGGATATAATGGAGCTACGGGAATGTACCAGCTCCGACTGGATTGTTTCAATTGTACTCCGTGTCCTGACCCGGCGGACTGCCCTCCGGAAACGGACCTGGACTGCACAGCCCCTATTCCCTTGGAGTGTGCTGTGCCCCTCACCGGCCAGACCAATGCCGGAGGCCAGTACAATGAAGAAAATTACCCTTCCTGCCTGGGCACAAATACCGGCCCGGAAGTAGTGTATCTTTTCAATAACGAGGCCGAGCAAAGTGTAGTTATCGAACTCTTCAACATGCAGGAGAACCTCAACTTGTATGTACTCAATGCCTGTAACCATTCCGACTGCCGTTCCTACGGCGGGTTCCGCACCAATAACGAGGAGGAACGCATCGTTCTCGAAGCTTTGCCACCGGGAGAATACTTCATAGTTGTAGATGGATACAACGGCGCCATAAGTACATTCAACCTGCTGGTTACCTGCCTGTCTACTACGCTGGATTGCCAGGACATCCAATTACTGGAGGGGCGCAACTATATATCCTCCTATATCAAACCTCAGAATGCAGACATGCAGGCGGTTTTTGAGCCTCACAAGGAACAGCTCGGTATTGGTTCCGGGGTAGTGAGAGATGAAAATGGGCAAACCCTCTTCTTTCCACCTTCCAATGGCATTCCAATGAACGACATTGGAGATTGGGACAATACAAAGGGATATTTGGTTACCACTGCTTCTGACTTTAACCTGAGGGTATGCGGGGCCAGGGTGCCGGAAGATATGCCAATCTCCTTCTGGAATTTCGAAGAAATAGGACGCCCAAATATCATTGGCTACCTGAAAGAGACGCCGGAAGCGGTGGACGCTCACTTCAGTGGAAACCTCGACATCCGGCTGATCCGCAGGATCGATGACGCAGAGCCGCAACCAGTAGTTGACTATACCCCCGACTTCGGAGCCAACGATTTTATGATGAACCCTGGCAGAGCCTTCCTTTTGTATGGATATACTGACGGACAAATTGGTTATGCACGATCAGCCGGGGCGGAAGCTGATGGATCCGCAACTGAAAACGAACTCCTTTATACAGACGAGAGCTGTACTTATTTCCGGGCCCCGAATACCGGCATGATCAACCATGCTTATCTGTATGTGCCTCCATCCGCACAAAAGGGAGTTATTGAGGAAGGGGATGAATTAGGCATTTTTGACCCAAGAGGCAAATTGATATGTGGGGTACGCCTGGATGGATCTCAAAGATTTGTCTCCATTACCGGCGAAGAACCTGGCGCGGGAAATATTATTCCGGGCATACGTGCAGGAGAAGAAATGACGATCAAGCTCTGGAAGTCAGCCACCAATGAACTGTGGGATGTCGAACCGGCCTTCAGCCAGGGAAGCACCACTTTTGAGCCGCTGCGCACCTATATCCTCGAAGGGATTGAAGCGCTCACCCCATCCTCATCGCATGAGTTGAGATTCGAATCACGGTTATACCCCAACCCGGCTTTGAAACATGCGTGGCTAGAGTGGTGGTCGCCTAAGCCCGGCTCCGCAGATATTGAACTGCTATCTGTTAATGGGCAGCTCCTGCGCCGGTGGAAGATGGAATCCACCTCCGGGTTCAACGCCCTTGATTTGAACTTGAATGGAATTGACCCTGGACTATATCTGGTGCGGCTTCGTTCCGGGATAGAGCGTAGCGTGTACAAGCTGAGCCTAATTCGGTAACCCTAATAAAGAACATGTACCTATGAATAATACTCGTTCATGTATGATTATTTTGGGGTTACTAAGCCTGTCAACCTTCCTGCAAGGACAATCAGCATACTGTGGAGATATTTCGGCTGATCCCTCGAATATCATGTATGTATATTTTCCAGGGAACCTCGAGGTGAAGGTCGACGGGGAGCCCAGGGCCGTTCCGGATAGTGTTAAAATTATTGCCTGGTTCACAAATAGCCTGGGCGAAAAAGGATGCGCTGGCGCCATTTTGTGGAAGCAGCAGGATGCCATCATGACGGTCAAAGGCCAAGCCATTTTCTCAGAAGGTTACGGTGACGGGGAAGCACTGAAGTTCTGGATCGAAGATTCCAGTGGCTGCATAGCAGATAGCGTCGCTGTTAGTTTTGCCGAGCCGCCTATGCCACTTTACCAACCATTTTCCTTTGCCACCATCACCTCAATTGAAGGTTTTAAAACCTTTCATTCAACTGTTATAACGACCCCGGATACTTGTAATGCCAATACAGGCAGAATACTCATCGGCGCCGCGAATGGTATCCCGCCCTATTCTGCTATCTGGGATAGCCTTTCAGGCAATGGCCTGACACAAACCGGGTTGAGCAATGGAGGCTACAGCTTTACCCTGACCGATGCCAGCGGATGTGCTATAGAACAAACGGCAACAGTAGCGGAAGCCCCCTGCCCCCTCCTCCTCTGCAACGCCTCCTGCAACGGCCACCCCTCCACCGCTGCCGGCTGCGCCCCCTTCCAGGTGAACTTCGCCGACGCCTCCACCGCCGAGGCCGGCATCCAAAGCTGGGCATGGGACTTCGGCGACGGCGACAGCAGCACCGACCCCAATCCCACCCACCTCTACGAGCAGGCGGGAACGTTTACCGCCTCGCTGACCATCTCCGATGGCTACCAGACGGACAGCAAAAGCTTCGAGATTACCGTCTACGACCAGCCCATTGCGCTTCCCCTGGTGGAGAATGACGTTTGCAGCCCCAACCAGGTGAGCCTGCTTGCCGAAAGTACAGATGAGATCACGACCTGGAACTGGGTGTTCGCCGACGGGCAGGAACTCATCGGGCAGCAAGGGGAGCTGGAATTTGATGATTTCAACACCACGGTCAACGGTACGCTATACCTTGTAGATGCCCGCGGGTGTGCCAACCAGGTGGAATTGACTGTGGAAATCCCGGAAGCCTATGATCTCAGCATCGGCCAGGTGGCCCTGGCGGCGCCCCGTTGCCAGGAGCCCAACGGCAGTATCAGCTTATCCACCAATGGAGGCCTGGCGCCCTACACCTTCAGCTGGGCGCATGATAATATGCTAACGGACACTACGGCAACGGAATTACCGCCTGGCAACTACGCCTTCACCCTCACCGACGCCAACGGCTGTAGCCGAAGCATGAGCCTTAGCCTGGAGGACAACACCGAGGTGCCCGAACCGGTTCTCGGCGAAGATAGGGCGCTCTGCGAAAATGCCATCGAATCCTTGGATGCGGGCATCGCCGACGGCAGTTTCCAGTGGTTTCTGGACGGGCAACTCATTGAAGGGACGGACGGCCCGGCGCTGACGCCTGCTCAGAGCGGCGCTTATCAGGTGCAGGTTACCAACGGCGATGGGTGTACCGGCAGCGATGAAGCAATGGTTACCCTCCTACCCTTCCCCTTTCTGGAACTAGGCCCCAACCCCACCCTCTGCCCCT
>JACJYN010000027.1 GCA_020636095.1 Lewinellaceae bacterium | reverse complement strand
TTTTTTTAATAGCAGATATCACAAGAAGTAAGCCTTTTTAGGCTACTTCCTTTTCCTCGGCCTGGGTGGTTACGTCAATTTCGTTCCTGGCACAGTGATGACGCTGATCTCCGCTACCGCGATCATCCTGAGTTTTTATGCCTACTTCAACACTTCCAGATAAAAGGTTTCGCCTTTAGAGCGTGTTGGGAATTTCATTACTGGCCTCCAAATGGCAAATTTTCCCTCACTCTGCGTTAAATTTTTCGCTCCCGCTACTTGATAGCGGGACCCGCATCTCCCGCTCAAAAAGAGCGGGACAAAATTTGCCTTGATTGAGACAAAATTTGCTCATTTCCAGCTTCAGCACGAAAATCCCAACACGCTCTTAGCTTTTCTTACTCTCATTAGTGCTGTCACCCTATCGGCTCAAACCGCGCCTGGAAAAACCGCAGCCGCTTCGGCTCGTACACCATTTTCAGGCCTCGGGTTTTATCCCGTTCCTTAAAAACCTCCATCACCGATTCCGCCACCACATCCATGTGCGCCTCGGTATAGACCCGGCGCGGGATCGTCAGGCGGGTGAGCTCCAGGCGAGGGTAGCGGTGATCGCCGGTTTTGGGGTCGCGGCCGGCGCTGACGATGCCGCGCTCCATACTGCGGATGCCGGAGTCGAGGTACAGCTGGGCCGCCAGCATCTGGGCGGGGAACCGGTCCTGCGGGATGTGGGGATAGAACGCCCGGGCGTCCAGAAAAATAGCGTGACCGCCTACCGGCCGTACAATGGGAATGTCCCAGTCAACCAGCAACTGCCCCAGGTAGAGCACCTGCCCGACGCGGGCGCGGATGTGGCCGTCCTGCACCGATTCCTTAATACCGATGGCCATGGCCTCCATATCGCGGCCGGCCATGCCGCCATAGGTGTGCAGTCCTTCATAAACCACCACCATATTGCGCAGTTCGTCGAACAGCTCCTCGTCGTTGACGGCCAGCCAGCCGCCGATGTTGACCAGGTGGTCCTTTTTGCCACTCATCCAGGCGCCGTCGGTGTAACTGCAGAACTCTTTGAGGATCTCGGCCACCGGTTTATCGGCGTAGCCTTCCTCGCTGGTTTGGATGAAGTAGGCGTTTTCCACCATGCGGGTGGCGTCCAGCATTAGCAAGATGCCATATTGATCACATAACTTGCGTAAGGCTTTCACATTGGCCATGCTTACCGGCTGCCCGCCGGCCATGTTGACGGTACCCGCCAGGCTGACGTAGGCGATGTTTTCCGCCCCTTTTTCTTTAATCAGGCCCTCCAGCTTGTCCAGGTCCATATTGCCTTTGAAAGGGTGCATGCTGGCCGGGTCGTGCGCCTCGTCGATGATGACATCGGTGAAAATGCCGCCGGCCAGTTCCTGGTGGAGGCGGGTGGTGGTGAAGTACATATTGCCGGGTACGTACTGCCCCTTTTTGATGAGAGCCTGGCTGATGAGGTGCTCGGCGCCCCTGCCCTGGTGGGTAGGCACCAGGAATTTGTAACCATAGTACTGCTGTACGGCCTGCTCG
The DNA here is from genome assembly GCA_020636095.1 of Lewinellaceae bacterium. Classification (GTDB taxonomy): domain Bacteria; phylum Bacteroidota; class Bacteroidia; order Chitinophagales; family Saprospiraceae; genus JACJXW01. The sequence goes on along the minus strand of JACJYN010000027.1, from coordinate 9,302 downwards.
AGGTGGTAGTAGTTGACGCTGCCGGCGTAGGCCTCGTCGCCCAGCATCATGCCCGCCCACTGGCGGTCGCTCATCGCGCTGGTGCCGCTGTCGGTCAGCAGGTCGATATAAACGTCTTGGGATTTCAGCAGGAACGTATTGTAGCCGGCTTCCCGGATGGCCTGTTCTCGCTCGGCGCGCGTCGTCATGCTGAGGGGTTCGACCATTTTGATCTTCCAGGGTTCGGCCCAGGAGCGGCGCCCGGCCTGTTCTCCCATGGTTTTGAAGCGATGTGGGCTCATGTGGTAGGCTTTATTTGGTTGTGGAATATCATTTTAGAGGCGAGGCGACAGGTGAGGTAGTGATGTGGTGATGTAGTGATGTGGTGATGTAGTGATGTAGTGAGAGGGCGTGCCTCACCATATCACCATATCACCCTCTCACCCAGCGGCCTTCCTGCCGACTGGATGCATATTACAGGAGTTATACTTAACAGGAAAGGACTTTTATCATTGTTTTACGAATTTTTAGTGTACGAATTACTTTTCCTGTAAAAGAGTCCGGATCTTTTCCATATCCGGATGAGCCAGGCTCTTCGATTCGATGTCCTGAAAGTCCTCCAGGATGAGTTCGCGGTATGTTTTTTTTCCTTCGTAGGGTTTATTTTTCAAGGCGGTGTAGATTTTCCAGGCTTCCAGGTACCGTCCCTGAAAGAGAAGGGCATTGGCCAGGTTGAGCTGGAGCCATTCTTCGCCGGGCGCTACTTTTATAGCTTCACGAGTATTGCGTTCCGCTTCCTCAAACTGGCGGGAATAGAAATGGTAGGTACCGAGGTTGGCGAAAGCCATGGCGACATCGCTGTTGTAGCGGCGGGGGTTGGTGCGGGCCAGTTTCTGGTAGATTTGGAGAGCCTGCCGGATGTAGGGCTCGGCTTTTTCATGCTGCCCGGCAGTGAGGTAGAGCCAGCTCAGGTTGATGTTGGCCAGGGCGAGGCTGGATTCGAACTTAAGCGGGCCGTCCTGGCTGAATTTTTGATAGGCCCTCAGCACTTTTTGGAGAATATTTTCTGCTTTTTGGAAGTCTCCGGATTCCTGATACAGGCGGGCCAGGTTGTTTTCGGTTCTGGAAAGGAGGGGGCCGTACAACCGGGGATTGGAGGCTGCCAGCTTTTTCTGTATGCGGACTGCTTTTCGGAAGGCTTGCTCAGCCAGTTTGAGGTAATTTTCGGGTTTCAGGTGGGCGGAATCGAGGTAGAGCAGGCCGAGATTATTCTGTATTCTGGCCATTTCCGCCTCGTACTTCCCGGGCGTTTCCTTTTCGAGCTTTTGGTACATCTTCAATGCGGTTTCATAACATTGGAGTGCTTCTTCATATTTGTATTGGTCGTGGTAAAGCGCGCCCAGTTGTTTCCTGGTTCGGGCGAGCTGATGGGTATCGAAGCGAAGCCCGAGGATTCGCTGATAAATTTCTTCGGCTTTTTCCAGCCCTTTCTGTTCCTGGAGGAATTCCGCATAGTTGAACAGGTTGTCAAAACTGGTGCTGGCTTCTATGGAATGTTCAAATGCCCGGATGGCGGCTTCGAACCAACCCTCTTTTTCTTTTTGCAATGCAGCCAGTTGGGCCTTGATGAGAAACTCACTGGCTTTGTCGGCCAGTTGTCGCTCCAGGAGGGCCAGTTCTGCTTCTTTTCTGGCTTTAGAAGCCAGCAGGCCTTCCTTTTCCGCCAGCATTTCCTCGGTGCGCAGAATGGCGTCGGCCTGTTGTATTTTACCTTGTTCGAAAAACGTCCGGGCCCGCCGGAGACGCTGGGTGTTGATAGGAGTACTGGAGAAGGAATCTGCCAGGCGGAGCACTTCTTCTTTGAATTGGCGTTCCCTTTTCTTCACCTCATTCATCTGAGTACTGATGTTCAGCCGGTCCTTTTCCAGGCCCTGGCGTATAGGTTCCAACACGGCTGGAAGGGGTTCGGGCAGCGCTTCGATCTGTTTGTTCTTTTCACTCAGCTGCTCTCCGAATGATTCTATTTGTTTGCGGATGGATTGATACGCTTCCGAATTGGCCAGCACGACGACCGCCTCCCTTTCCCGTTCCATTTGTGGAGCTTCCGGAATGAGCCAGTCGAGGGCGCCGGCTTTTTGTTCGTTCACATAGAGGCGCCAAGGAAATTCGCTGGTATAGGCTTCTTGCATGCCAACTCCCCGGTAGCTGACCAGGTTGTCGGGCTCAAAACTGTAACCCCGCGCCAGCAGCGCGCCACTGGCCATGCGGAAAGACTCCCGGATGGTGTATCCATGGGCAAGGGCATCGTAGAAGCATTCGGCAATATAGGCCGCTTCGGCATCGGGAATACTGCGGGTAGTAGCAATGACAGCGGGCAGGCCGGCTTCGAGGTAGGGGCGGGCTTGTTCCTGAGTAGAGCACCCATTGAGAAAAATTAGCTTGAGGTTTTTCTGTAACCCCAAAAGCTCTGCTAAGCCTCCGGCATGGCCGGCTCGTCCTTCGAAATGCAGGTGTTTCCCATCAGCATGTCCGGCGTAGTGAAAGATGAATATTTTGTTTCGGAATGTCGCCAGTAGCCTGGGTAGGTCTATTGTCTGAGTGCTCTCCTCCCGGAACAGCTTGATCTTTTCATCGAGGTCCAGCCTTAACAGGACATCTCTGATACGGCTGCTTTCCAGCTTGAGTTGCTCGAGGTAGCCCTGGTCTTCGCTTTGGGCGAAGCAGATGAAAAAAACGGGTATGGGTTTTTTCTCAGACATAGACGGACTGGCTACAATGATTGCTCCATTCTGTGTAAAGCCTAATATATAACAAATGAAGATCAGCTGGGGCTGACAATGGCATCAGAAAGTGGCCGTTATCATTGATTTTTCCCGAGTTGCCGATCCTGGCCAAATATTCCGGCGGCCTCGGCCTCGATATCGAGGCGACGGATATGGTTTTCATCTTCGTGGAAGGGCGATACAACTACAGCCTGTACAACATCAGCTCTGTGAAATCGAGCCCCATTGACATCTACAACCGGGGTGGACAGATCATGGGAGGCGTGAAGCTGGCGTTGTGGTAAGGGCGTGAAAGCGGGGCGTATCTGTTTTGCTGATTCTTCGGAAGTGAGGCGGCTGCAGATGCCCCGGGGTTATGGTTGTATGGTTGTATGGCTGTATGGTATTGTTGGCGGGGGATGGCCGGCAACTCATGGCAGGCAAGCCTTTGCAGCCAGATAACCAACAATCTTCATCCGGCTCTGAGTGTCGGAAACAACCATCAACCAACAAAGACAAAGCCCCTTCGGCCGGTTCAGGCCGAGGGGCTTTGTCTTTCAGAGCGGCCAACGAGACTCGAACTCGCGACCCTCAGGCTGTATCAGGGTAGGTTTATCTGTGTCGGTCCTGATCCTGGCGCAAATATTGGCCTGAGGGTGGCGGCGTTTTTGGCACCACTGGCTATCCAAGCGGGCAGGGTGACTCCGGCCTTTTTCTCAATTGAATCCGGAACGTATCAAAAGCCAAATTTCCTTTGGGGTGATCAAAAAGTTCCTTACATTTGAATAGTCAGCTTTTTCGGCTTTCAAACGCAACCCAAAAACTATGGACACCTTGGCGCCTCAAAAAAGAGGGGTATCGCCCTTTTTGCTCCTGTTGTTCCTGGCAGGTTTGATGGGCACTCTTTTTTTGGTCATAAACTTTCGATCACATCCGGTTCCCCTGAATCCCTCCATATCCGGTTGGGAAAGTCTTGATTTGTCCATTGCTTAATCTGGCAGATTGCTCCGGCACACTTTAGATTTTAAAGAATTATGAAAAACTTGACTAAGATATACGTGCGCGTCTTCTCGGAAGAGTACTGGTTTGGGGCTTGGGCGCCGGTTGATGCCGTGGCCAAGGAGGGGGAGGAGGGCATTTTTGTTATTGCTGACAATGATCTGACCGAAGATGATGAGTATGAGTTTTTTGAACCCGGCACCGAGGTGAGGGTGGAAACATTTACCGATGAGCATGGAGAGGAATTTCTGGGGGCGGCCGAAGCGTATTTTCAGCCGGCTGATGGCGAAGAAGTTTAATCGTATACTTAGACTTTCATTAAAACTAGAACTTTCCCTGACGTTCTCCCGATATTTCTGCTATGGCGTTTTTACCAAGGTTCTCTTCTGGATTAACCAAAAGGCGCTAGATAAGATCAAGGATGATGCCGATACGCAGGATCAATAACCAACAACCTTCATCCGGCTCCGAGCGTCGGAAACAACCATCAACCAACAAAGACAAAGCCCCTCGGCCTGTTCAGGCCGAGGGGCTTTGTCTTCTCCGACAGGAACAGCGCCTCAAATCTTCACCACCTTATACGCTACCTGCTCCCCACCGACTTCAAAAGTAACCAGGTAAACCCCTTTGGGATAGCCCGCCCAGTTGAAAGACAGGCCGCCGCCCTCCAGGGTGGCGGATTGCAGCAGTTTACCGGAGGGAGAGTAGACCTTAACGGCCGTTCCCCGGAGCGTTTCCGGCGCCCGGATGTTCAGCGTTTCTTTTACGGGGTTGGGAAATAATTGAAAGGGAAACTCCTGCTCCGCGCCGGAGGAGGAGACAGGGCTTTGCTGATATACCCTTACATAGTCGACGATCATAGGGCTTTGGGTGAAACCGGGGGCAATTTCTCCTGCCATGGCGACATTCAGCAACAGATACTGGTCGGCGTCGAAGGGCCAGGTTGCCGCATTTTGCGTACCGGGCGCATAGGTGTAGTACACCTGGCCGTCTATGCTGAACTGCATCTCATCCGGGGTCCATTCCAGAGCATAAATATGAAAGAGGTTGGATACATCCTCCGCCATGATGCCTCCCAGGTTGACCGTAGCGCCAGAGGAAGAAGGGGTGTGCAGGGCGCTTTGGATGTAGTTCTGGTTGTATCCCCAGTGTTCCATGATGTCAATTTCGCCGCAGGCCGGCCAGGAAACCGTACCGTGTTCGCTGGCCCAGAACCCTCCCGGTTCCGTGATGTTTTTTCCCAGCATCCAAATAGCGGGCCAGGTGCCAAGGCCGAAGGGGAGCCTGGCCCTCACTTCGACCCGCCCGTAGGTGAAAGCGAATTTGGAATTCAACCGCGCCGAGGTGTATGCTTTTGTCTGTCCCTGATCCGTGAAGTTCTCTTTTTTGGCCACGATGTGCAGCAGGCCGCGCTCCACGTAGGAATTATCCAGCCGGCTCGTATAATGCTGCACCTCTCCATTGTACCAGCTGGCCCCGTTGGGCAGTTGCGTTTGATGATGCCATTTTTCCGGGTCGATAGCCCCTGTATTGTTAAATTCGTCCGACCAAACCAGCCGGTCGAAAGCCGCATCATTGACGGTCCTTCCCGTAAAATCGAAATCGTCCAGATAGGCGGTTACCTGCTCATTGTTGTTTTCTCCGTTGACCTGAAGGACCACCCGGCTGAAGTCGGGCCGGTTAACCGGCGGCGGGGAATCCGGGTCCAGGTTCAGAAAGGGGCCGTTGGCGAAATCAAAAGTAACGGCCTGCCACTGATCCAGGACGAGCGGCTGGATGATCTCACTCTGGGTAGACCAGGGTTCGGAGAGGCCGCCGTTCTGCAGTTTCAAGGAGATTTGGTTGGGCTGATCCCCGGTGAGGCTGTTCGAAGGGATATAGACCTTCAGGGAAAAAACAGCCTGTTCCGACAGGTCGAAATGGCCGCGAACGTCGAAGCCCACATTGGCGTAGGCGCCGCCGGTATCGGTGTATTTCAAGACCGTAGCCGAAGGGTTGATGCCCTGCGGAAAGGGGTTGGCAAAGGAAGGGTCTATCCCGCAATCGTCGCCGTACCAGGTTGCGACGGCGCCATTGCCTTCAAAATTGTCGCTAACGGCCAGCTCCTGGGCAAGTGCCGGGATAAGAGGCAGGCAGAGTAAGAAGAGTAGCAGATGTCGCAAAGCAAGGTGGTTTTTGATGATACAAAAAAGCTGAAAAAGAAAATGGAGTTATGAGGTACATTTCATAACTCCATTCCTTAGGAGATTGTTCAGAGCGGCAAACGAGACTCGAACTCGCGACCCTCAGCTTGGGAAGCTGATGCTCTACCAACTGAGCTACTGCCGCTTATTGCTATAAATCAACGGTTTACGTTGTATTGTGGAATTTACTTGTCTCTACAAAAGTAAATAAATAGTAAATACTTCACAATATTTACACATACTAGAACACATATTTTTTATTTACCCACCTTTCATCGCTACCTTCCTTTCACGATCTCCCACTACCGCCAAAGACCGTGCTATATCCATCTGACCTCTCAGGAGTTGCATACGGTTCTGTTGGTGCGTCAACGTCTCGTTAGCTATAGACAACTTATCCTGCAAAGCTCTCTCCCTGTTTTCGCTCTTTATGACGTGTTGAATAAAAGAATTATCCATCTGTATCTCACGTTGAATACCGGCTATCTCCCTCTTGGTGTTCTCTATGCTTGCTTTCTCATTGGATACTCGTTGCATGAGTGTTTTCTCCATCACCGCAACACCCATCTTCTCCATAGCTACATTTTGGAGTGCATGGTGTTGTTTCATGGTAATATCATCAAGTAGTAACTTCTGTTTGGCGAAATCTACCGACATCTTACCCTGATAGTTCTCCATAACGTCTTGGAGTTTCCTTTGTTCCCACTGTATCTTCTCATACTGGTAGTTGGCTCGATTCATGATGTACTCTGAATCTCGTTTCATCTGTTGAGCTTCACGTATGATGTACTCTGACTGCTTCCGGTAGTGGTCTACTTGATTAGCTAACTTCTCAAGTCCGTTGACGATCTGCATCTGCTGTCTGTCAATACGGTTGATCTCCTGACCTACCCAATGTTTCATATCTGCGAAACCCTGTTTTACATCTGCTTTTAACCCTTTGATCTCTACTTTGACAGACGAAATCTCTTTATCTATGGTGGAGTACACTTTCACAAACTCACTCTCAACAAACATCCTGAGTGTTTTGTATTCCACCTTGATCTCTGCTACCTCTTGCCGGAACTCTTGTCCTTGTGCCTCGATCTTCTTATCCTGTTCAAAGAGCTTTTTATCTATCTCTAGTTGCATACGCTCCAATTCCAGTTTTTGCTCTTTTGCAAGCATATCCTGTTGTGCTTGTAGGCGTTCAAAGTAATTAGCCTTGTTGTACCCGCTCATGATTCTGTTTTGTTTTGAGTTCAAGATATTCTCTCAATAGTTTCTCGTATTTCTCTTCGGTTGCTGCAAGATTCTTTACGTATACATCCACTTTACCTACTACCTCTGTAGCTTGCTCTTGTAGCTCTTGTATGCGTTCCTCCTTCAATTTGTTGAAAACGTCTATCTTATCGACCAACTTCATTGTGTTGATATGTGTCCAACCTATTATCAATAAAGTCATCATAACAGCTACAACCATCCCAAGAAGCGGAGGTATTTCACCATCAACAATACCAACAGAGAAGAAAACTATCAAAGCTACACCAAAAATAGTAATGCCAACTATGATATACGAATTCCAGTATAAATCATGCGGGTATACCTTTATATCTACTTCTTCAAGATGTCTGTGTGTCGAACGATTAATCTTCTTTTTAGTCCCACTTTTTGTCCTAGCCATGACTTTGAGGTTTTGCTTTGAGTAATTCTTTGAGTTCCATCTCATCTTTCAGTTGACCAGCCTCTTCAAGAGCAAGTACACGTTGTTCCAAAGACTCAATTTTCGTACCTTGCTTACTGACTTTATCGTCTACACCTTTTAGAGTGTCCGATATGGTATTCAACGTAGAGATAAGTTTATCCTCTCTTGCTTCTGTAAGTAGACTTTGTCCTTGTTGCATCTTTTGAGTGTGCCTAACCTCTATGTCATAGGTACGTTCTTTGAGATTCGCAGAAAAGAAATCTGAAATTTCAAAACGGTTCAACCATATAAAATAGAGGATAACGGCAATAGGAGCAGCAATGACAACAAAAATAAGCAGGAAGTTAAGAAACTCCATCAAGACCCTGAGGAGTTCCATCAAAACAAAACCAGCAGCAATAATTCCCATGAGGATTAGACAGCCTTTTGTTAAGGCTTCTTCGGAAGACTGATTGGACATAGGTATCTTATTAAGAGTTAGCAATCTCTAACTTTCCATAAGATCACAATTTGCTTTTTTTGTGTATGTCGTTGTAATTTGAAAACAATATAAAAAATAAAAGATAAAGATGCTAGACTTCGGGAAAATTTACAGCGAATTTGATGAAGAATTTAAGCCTGATTGTAACATTGAAGTTGGTCACGTAGTCGGTTACATCCCTGAGTTGGTTGTGCGGTTCATGGAAACATGGTGTTTTCGTCTTGATCTTGTTATGGAACACGATAAAAAGGTGAACGGTGGACATACAGAAGTGTCAGATGAGTTGTTGAGGTATAGAGGATTCACCTACAGCGAGTACAAAGACCTTTTCGATGCTACCATACCATCTGAAAGGTATCTACACTACCCTGCATACGAACGCTTAGATATACAGTCAGACATAGAGAGAAACCGTTTTATCCTTGGCAAGACCTATGAACAAGACAATTATGTTAAGGCTTTGGAGACTTGTGATGTACGTGAAGTTCTGAGTTTTTTTTTCAAAGATTTTCCTGCCTGTGTTGCCTTAGACGACCTATTCATGAATACGTCCATTATCGCACCTCCTGGTAGCGGTAAGACGTTCATGATGAGAACATGGCTACATCGACTCATTAACAAGTACAAAGACTTCTCTTTCGTCATCATAGACCCACATGGTGACGTTGCAAGAAAACTCTTCGAGTCCACTCTTTTGCGAGACAGAGAGCGTTTCATCTATCTCGACCCTAAGTTCATAAATGACGGCTACTCATTCACCTACAACATATTCGATATAAAAGATATTTCGCCACTCACAGAGAACCAAACCGTAGACCAAATAGAGGATGCAATCACCGAACTCGTCACCTCTGACTCCACACTAAGCACCTCGATAGCTTCCGTCCTGTCTCACTGTATCTACTTTCTCATCCAAAGAGGTAACTCTACTATCCAAGACCTGTACGATCTCATTACCGTGAAACAACCAATACTTGCAGAAGCACAAAGACACGATAGCTACTTTGCTAACAACTTTGTGAAATCTGACAGCAGATCAAGAGATGCTATAGAAAGAAGAATATCCAGACTCGTTACGGGTCTTGTACCAAGATCATTACTTTCAGGCAAGAGTACCTTTAATCTTGAGGAAGCTATCAACAGTAACAAGGTAGTGATCGTGAACCTTGCCGGACTTGGGCAACTTACAAGAGACGCAGTCGGTAAGTTTATCA
>JACJYN010000026.1 GCA_020636095.1 Lewinellaceae bacterium | reverse complement strand
GTCCAGGCTGATCCTCAGGTGTGAGTTGAAGAACCGCTCTTTATAGAATGTCGATTTGCCGCTGGCCTGAATGCCGATGAATAGGATGCCTTCCATTTATATAGTTTTTGTATGGCCTCTGCTTACAACATTCTTTAAACGCTAACCACCTCATCCCTCCTGAACGTAAGATGCTCTCTACACCCAACGTATCCCAACTGATTTGTCAGCATCCGCGTACCGTTGATCTCAAAGTCAGGCACATTGCGGTGGCTGTGGCCGTAGATCCAGGCAGAGACATCCGACGCGGCAACAAACCAGGTTTTCTCCACACAGAAGGCGGGGTTGAGCACGCTTCCTTTAAACTGGTCGATGTTGCACTCGTTACTCGGCAGGTGGTGGGTGACAACCAGCTTCTTGCCTTCCTTCGCCACTTCCTTTTTCAGAAACTGAAAGGCGTTTTCGTGTAGGGCGTTGAAGTGGTTGACAGTGAACGGTTCGCCCTCGTATTTAATCTGGCGAAAGTCTGTCAGACTGCGGATGATCTCCCGGATGTTCTTGTTGATCAGCGACCACATCGTCGAAAAGATCAGCCTTACGCCTTGTGCCTCAATGGAAGTATTATTGACGAGGAAAACATTTTCTTTGATGGCCTCGAAAGTAGCCTGCAGGGCAGTAGCAACATCATACCCGCCGTAGTACTCGTGATTGCCAGGTAGGATATACACCGCCTCAAACTCATCCGCTACCCTACGGATGAAGTGATACGAATCGTAGTCATCGCCCAGGTAAAAACAGTCCCCGGCAACCACCAGTACCTCCGCTGAAGGGATCAGCGGGTTGGCCGCCAGCCACCGGCGGTTTTCCAGGAATTCGAGGTGCAGGCCGGAGCAGTATTGGATTCTCATTTGGGGTTTTGGTTCAAAACAGGCTTTGGGGTGGGAATGGTTCCAATAGGATGGATATAAGAGTATGGCCAACTAATCCAAAATGCTGGTTGCGGCCGAGAAACTATCTTTTCCAGCTGAACACAACCGTTTACTGAAATAAAACGCACCTCCCCTTCTGTACTCCCTTATTTTGCAACCAGAGCAACAAACTTTTTCCTGCCAGCATTGGACAACGTAGAGGCCACCTACGTCTGCGATGTCGACGCCAGAAGACAGGAAGCAGCCATCGGTAAGGTTGAGAAAGCTATGGGGAAAAAGCCCAAGGGGGAAAAAGATATGCGGCGCATCCACGAACAGCCGGACGTCGACGTCGTCTTCCACGCCACTCCCGGTAACGGGTTCTCCGAAATCCCGGACAACAGTCAATGTGGGCAACATTTCAACTATTCCCGTATCTTCGATACCGGGGAAATTGTAAACCCATCGGGCCTGGAAACGATAAACCACTTGTAATGCGGAACCAGGCTTATGGAGCCTCTCCCCAATAGATAATCAGTAGCCGGACAGATTCACATTACAAATAAAAACAAGCGTATGCCCGTCAAATCACTCATTCTATTACTCGTGGCTCTATCTACCTTAAAGACAGATAAACAAGTACCGCTGCAATCCAAAAATCCGCAACCGCCTAACATCGTGCTCATTTTTGCCGACGACCTCGGCTACGGCGACCTGAGTTGCTACGGCCAGCGAAATTACGCCACTCCACACCTGGACAAAATGGCGGAAGAGGGCATCCGTTTCACCAACTTTTACGTTTCCCAGGCAGTATGTTCTGCCTCCAGGGCATCGCTGCTGACCGGCTGTTACGCCAACCGGGTGGGCGTCGCCGGAGCCTTTATGCCTACTGATTCCGTCGGCCTGCACCCGGAGGAAACGACCCTGGCTGAACTGGTGAAGCAGCGGGGTTACGCCACCGCTATCTATGGCAAATGGCACCTGGGGCATTTGCCAGAGTTCCTGCCCACCCGCCAGGGTTTCGATGAATACTTCGGCATCCCCTATTCCAATGATATGTGGCCCCGGCATCCCAATAACGAAAACTTCAACTTCCCCGAATTGCCGGTGTTGGAAGGCGAAGAGGTAGCCCGCTACCTGCCGGATAACCAGGACTCGCTCACAACCTGGTACACCCAACGGGCCGTAGGCTTTATCGAACGAAGCAAAGAACGGCCCTTCTTCCTTTATGTGGCCCATAGCATGCCTCACGTCCCCCTTTTTGTTTCGGATCAGTTCCGCGGCAAGTCGGGCGCCGGCTTGTACGGCGATGTGATCATGGAAATCGACTGGTCGGTTGGGCAGGTGATGGCCGCCCTGCAACAACACGGGCTAGAAGAAAACACCCTGGTGATTTTCACCTCCGACAACGGCCCCTGGCTCTCCTACGGCGCCCACGGCGGCAGCGCCGGCCCCCTGCGGGAGGGAAAGGGGACCGTCTTTGAAGGCGGTGTCCGGGTGCCGTTCATCGCCAAATGGCCCGCAAAAATTCCCGCCGGGGTAATACAGGCGCAACCTGCCGCCACCATCGACCTCTTCCCCACCATCGCCCGGTGGCTCCAGGCAGATATGCCCGCTCATCCCGTAGATGGTAAAGACATCGCACCCCTGCTGTTGGCCGAGGAGGGGGCCCGGAATCCACACGAGGCGTATTTTTTCTACTATAAACAGAACGAACTGGAGGGGATGCTCAGCGGCGACGGGCGCTGGAAGCTCTATTTCCCCCATACCTACCGATCTTTGGAGGGCCGTCCGGGGCGGGACGATGGCCAGCCCATTCCCTACAATTACGGTGTAAAGGCCGGGCTGGAACTCTATGACTTACAGACAGATATTGGCGAGGCTACCGATGTGATCCGCACGCATGCTACGCAGGTGGAGGCCATGCAGGCCCTGGCGGATAGCTGCCGGATGGAACTGGGGGATGCCCTGACGGATAAAATCGGGAGGGGGCTGCGGCATCTTGGTATTTTGGGACAGTGATATAAGGCCGGCTAAGTAAGTGCTTGGACACAATATTAGCCGAACCCATGCTGCTTCGAAAGCAAAGTGCTAAATTATCAGGGAAGCTGAAAAATCTGATCCATCAGCACCCACTTTTGCCCCTCTTCGGCCCAGGGCAGCGGTTGCTGAAAGCTCCACATCAGCTGTTCCCATTCCTGCACCTTCGGATGGGTGGCGTCGAGGCGCTCTTTTGCCTTAAAGCTGAATTGCTCTGAAACTTCCATGATCATAAACAGGCGGTTGCCGGTTCGGTAAATTTCCATCAACTCAATGCCAGAAGCTTTGATGCTATCCAGCACTTCCGGCCAGGCGCCTTCCGGGCTGTGGAACCATTCGTACTGCCGGATCAATTCAGAGTCGTCTTTCAGGTCGAGGGCAAGGCAATATTTTTTTCTCATATTGGTGAACTTCAGGTTAAAGAGCGGTCCAGGTGAACGTACCCCCCATCCACAATGATCCACTGGCCGGTGGTGTGGCTCGACCTGGCTGACAGCAGGAATACCACCATATCGGCGATCTCTGCTTTGGTAGTCATGCGTTTTTCCAGAGGAATCTTGCCGGTGATCTCCTTCCTTTTCGCTTCCGGGTCATCAAAAGCCGTATTCAACCAGTTTTCGTACAGCGGGGTCAGTACTTCGGCCGGCAGTACGGCGTTCACCCGAATCCCGTAAGGCAGCAATTCGGCGGCCCATTCTCGGGCCAAGGCCAATTGGGCGCCTTTGGCGGCGGCGTAGCCCGAGGTCTGGCCTTGTCCGGTTAGCGCTACTTTAGAACTAATATTCACGATGGCGCCCCGGCTTTCCTTCAAATAGGGCAAAGCGAAATGCACCAGGCTGTAATAATGAAGGAGGTTTTTGTGAAGAGAGGAGAGGAAGCCTTCAGGGCTGCCATTCTCAAGCCCTACGCCATCGTTGACCCCGGCGTTATTGACAATGCCGTCGATCCGCCCAAAGCGGCTGATGGTTTGTTCCACCACCGCCTGGCACTGGCTCGGCTCCGCCAGGTCGCCGGCAATGAATGAGGCGGAGCGCCCGGTAGCCAGCAGTTCTTTTACAAGTTGTTCGGATGCCGCCACCGAGCGGGAGGCGATAACCGGAATGGCGCCTTCCGCAGCCAGCGAACGGCTGACCCCTTCTCCGATACCCTTGGAACCGCCGGTGACAATAAAGACTTTATCTTTGAGCATGAGGTCCATATCCTATGCATTAAGTTGATAAAATTCGATGGCATTGTCCGCCCATACTTTTTGTTTGGCCTCCTCCGAAAGCGGCTCCATGAAGCGTTCAAGGATGCCTTTCACCTGGCCGTACTCCGCTGCCAGTAGACAGACGGGCCAGTCTGAACCGAACATCAGCCGCCCGGGCCCGAAGCACTCAAAGAGGTGGCTCAGGTAAGGTACAAAGTCCTCGTACTTCCAACCGCTCCAGTTGGCTTCCGTCACCATTCCCGAGACTTTGCACCATACGTTCGGCAAAACAGCCATTGCCTTCATTAGTACCGCCCAGCCATCGAAAAAGCCGTCTTTGATGTAAGGTTTGGCCAGATGATCGATCACGAATTGCTGGTTGGGGAACCGTTTTGCCAGCTCCAGTGCCGCTCCAAGCTGATGTGGAAAAACCAATAGGTCGAAGGTAAAATCAAAAGAGGCCAGCACCTGCATGCCCGTCAACCACTTCGGGCGCAGTAAAAAATTGACATCTTCTTCCATTTGCACATTATACCGAAAACCTTTAATGGCTGGAAATTGCCTGTAATAATCCAGGCGGGTGGAAAGTTGGCCCGCCCGCAGGTCGAGCCAGCCGACTACTCCTTTGATAAAATGAAACTCGCGGGCAAGCTCCAGCAAAAAACTGTTTTCCAACTCGCTGCCCCTCGCCTCCACCGCCACGCATCCGTCAATTCCATTCTGGCGGAAAAGGATTTCCAGGCCAGGTGGCATAAAATCGCGTTGCAATAGATTGAGTTCCTCGTTGATCCAGGCGTACGCGCTGGAATTGTAGCGCCAAAAGTGCTGGTGTGCGTCTATGGTCATTGGATGATGTTTGTTGCCATTCACTCCACGTCCCCGATCCAATTTGGATAATCTGTAATGATCCCGTCTACCCCCAGAGCGATCAACGCCTTCATTGCTGTGGTGTCATTGACTGTCCAGGGAATGATGGCCATGCCCTTTTTGTGCACGGTGTCCACCACATTGGCGGCCACCAGTTTATAATAGGGGCTGTAAACATCAGGAGTGTAACCCAGCTCTTCCAGGTTGGCGGCCACCCCGTGCGGGTTGTCGATCAGCAGAGCGGTAAACACCGATGGGGCCAGCCGGTGGAGGTGTTGCAGAGGGCGGACATCGAAAGACTGCAGGCAGCAACGCTCTTTGATACCCAGGCGGGTGATCTCCTCCAGCACCAGCCGGGCGAAGGCTTCCGGGCCAGGGGTTTTGACGCCGTCGTAGTCGGGCTCGATCTTGATCTCTATGTTATAGCGTGGCCTGGCGCGCCCTTTTTCATCGCAATACTGATCTACGGCCTGCACCACCTCACTTAGCAGAGGTTTGTGAGCAGGCTGTGCCTTTTGCCCGGGAAAACGTTCATTACCCCGGCTGCCACAGTCGTACCGGCGAATAGAATCGTAGGGCATCTGATAGAGCAGCAATTGCTGCTCCTCGCTCTCGGCCACCGGGCGCCCATCCGGATGGCTGCAGATGTGATGAGACATCCAGGGCTCGTGAGAAACCACCAGCAGGCTGTCCCGGCTCACCGCCAGGTCCAGTTCCAGGGTTTTCACCTGGGGGTATTCCAGTGCCTTGAGAAAGGCCGGCACGGTATTTTCGGGCAACAGGCCCCGTGCGCCGCGGTGGCCCTGCCAGTCGAAGGCGGCTGCTTTTTCAGGATTCATATTTTTTTGGGTTGCCGGTTCGGAACAGGAAAATAATAAGGACAGAAAGCCCACGATTAATAGAAAACGCATGCGTTCGAGTTTGGGGTAAATGTAAGCCTTTTGTAACTATTGAGCAATTCACAGTTCGCAATTCGCTAATGCCTGTAGAGTCGCCGGATGAGATAGCTTTGCCCGGAAAATGTTATTTTCAATTTTTGATACTAAAGCTTTTGTATGAAAACGCTTTTACGCACCTCCCAACGCTACGGTAAATTGGCTCTGAAGCTCCTGTTTCCTGCCCTCGCTTTCAATAACGTCAAGGCCCGGGAACTTTGTCAAGCTACCTTTGCGCTAAGCTGCTTTTTGCTGGGTACGGCCTCCCAGCTTACTGCCCAGATTCCGGCCAACCCCATCGGAGCCAACCCGTTTTCGCTGCAATGGAACCAAATTGAAACCAACCGGGTGCAGGTGATCTTCCCTCAGGGCCTTGAAGCGGCCGGCCAGCGAGTGGCGAATGTGGTGCACTATCTGTGGGATAACAATACCGAATCGATAGGAAACGGCCGGCAAAAAGTAACGATCCTGCTTCAAAACCAGACGATCATCCCCAATGGGTTTGTCACCGTTGGCCCTTTCCGGTCCGAATTTAATATGACCCCTCCCCAGTTTAATAATACCACCGACTGGCTGGATGTACTGGCCATTCACGAATACCGGCATGTCCAGCAGTTTGGGAATTTAAAAAAAGGATTGACCAAACTGGTAAAAACCATCTCCGGTTCCTGGGGTTGGGGCGGCCTGTTTGGATTGGCGTTGCCGCGGTGGTACCTGGAAGGAGACGCCACCGCGACAGAAACTGCCCTCACCGCTTCGGGCAGGGGCCGCCTGCCTGCTTTCGAGATGGAATACCGTTCCCTCATCTTACAGAGCCTGCCCTATTCTTACGAAAAAGCAGCCGCCGGTTCGCTGAAGGATTTTGTTCCCGACTGGTACAATCTCGGTTATTTCATGACGGCTTATGCCCGTAAAGAATTCGGAAGGGAGGTATGGGCGGACGTAGCCGACGACGCCACCCGCTACCGGGGGCTCTTTTACCCCTTCAGCAAAAGCCTGAAAAAAAAGACGGGGCTGAACACCCGTGAATTATATCAGAATACAATCCAAAGCCTGGAAAGGGAATGGGTAAGGGAGGAAAAGAAAAAGCCCTCCTCCTCCGGAAAACAGGTTAATAAACAACCCAAAAAGAATATCACCGATTACACCCATCCGCAGTACCTGAACGAGGAAACGCTCGTGATGGCTAAAAGGGGTTTCGACCTGGTGCCGGTGTACATCAGGGCCGGGCCCGATGGCCAGGAAGAAAAACTCACCGAACCGGGTATCCTACTGGACCCATTAAATTCCACCTTGTCACTGGCAGATGGCCAGCTATGCTGGGCGGAGATCGGTTATGACCCTCGCTGGCGGAATAAAAACTTCTCCATCGTTCGCAGTTACAACCTGGCTACGGGGCAGAAGAAAAAACTGACTTCCCGAACCAAATATTTTTCCCCGGCCCTTTCTTCCGATGCACAGCGGATCGTAGCGGTTGAAGCGGCTGAAAGCATGGAATACAACCTGGTTATCCTGGATGCGGCAACCGGGGCGCTCCTCCACAAATTGCCCAATCCGGGCCATTACTATTATACTTTCCCTCAGTGGACGGGGGATGGCCGGCACATCGTCGTGGTCGCCCAAAAAGGGGAAACCAATGGATTGCAAATGATCCACTGGGAAACCGGCGTAATGGAATGGCTTACCCAGCCGTCCAATCAGCAGATAAGCCACCCCTGTGCAAAAGGGGAATACCTCTATTTCTCCGGCGCCTTCACCGGTATCAACAACATCTTTGCCCTGAGCCTGAAAGACAAAACGCTTTTTCAGCTCACTAGCTCCTCCCTGGGCGTTTTTCAGCCGGCTATTTCTCCCAACGGAGAGAAGCTGGCCTACACTGAATTCCACCCCCGAGGGTATAACGTCTTTGAAGTGAAGCTGGATCAGGCATTATGGCAGGCCTACGATGCGGGTAGCCCCGCTGTTTTCCCGTATGCCGAAGCATTGGAAGAACAGGAAGGGGGCAGCATTGTAGAAAAAGTAGGAAAAGAAGTGTTCCCGGTCAAAAAATTCAACAAGCTGAGTGGGATCATTAACCCCCACAGCTGGCTTCCTTATTTCGATCCTCCTACCTACGGCGCCAGTATTCTTTCTGATAATAAATTCGGCACCCTTTCCATGGAAGCCGGCGCCTTTTACAATGTCAATGAAAAAGATGGGGCCTTTCAGGCCGGAGCATCCTATGCCGAACTCTATCCGGTCATCAATGCCAGTTACCGTCTGGCAAACCGGTCTGCTGTTATTTACAATTTTTCTTCTGCGAATGACACCACTGTTTATGCCAACACCTATGTTGAAGGATGGAGGGAAAACCGGGTTTCCGGTGGGTTGGCCCTGCCTTTGAATTTAACCCGGGGCAATTTTTTTAACAGCCTTACCCTGCGGGCTGATTACCAAAACATCGGGTTGAACGTAGACGGCAATTTTGATGATCCGGGAAATTCGCGGGACACTTTGCTGATCGAAAACGGAAGGTTGGAAGAACTGGGTTTCTTGTTTCGGGAACCCCTGCAAACCACCTCCCTCCATGCCACGGACCTGCGCCTGATCTTTCGAAGTTTTCGCCGGACGGCCCTCCAGCATCTCAACCCCCGGTTAGGGCTCAATCTGGATGTGCGGTATCGGAGTACTTTTGGCAATACGGCTTATCAGGGCGATGTATTGCTGGGCAGAGCAGACCTCTTTCTGCCCGGGTTAAGCCGCAACCACAGCCTGGTGATCAACACCATGTACCTGCGGCAGGATGTACTCGACAACTACCGGTTTCCCAATTTATTCATCTATCCGCGAGGCTATGATCGCGTATTTGGGGACGAGGTATTCAAATTGGGATTCAACTATCACCTGCCGCTCTTCTATCCCGACCGGGCCCTGAGTGGGTTGGCCTTCCTCAAAAGGGTAAAAGCCAATGTATTTTATGACCAGGCCTGGTTAAATGCGGATTCCCCCTTTACGAACACCTGGGTTCAAAGCGCTACCGGATTGGAGCTGACTTTTGATGTGCGATTCCTCCGTTTGCTGGAAATTGATTTCGGCCTTCGCTATAGTTACGTGCTGGGAGATGACTTCCTGCCGGATGGCGGCCGGCATCAGTTCGATTTCTTGTTGTTGAGTATTTCGGAGTAGCCATTCCACCTTTCCATTTCGATCCCAGAGATATAAAAAGAGTGGAATTATTTCCTGAATATATCAAAAACCTTAACCTCGGATCGTAGCTTGCGGGCAAAACGCCAGTACCATGCATCAATATCCTACTTGCTCTTTCATTCTACTATTCCTGTATCTGCCTTTCCTCGGCGCCGCCCAGCTGTCCATCCCCCGCCTGGCGGAACTAGACGTGCAACATTATACTTTCCAGTTGGAGTTATCGGACGAAACAGACCAAATCTCCGCTTTAGCTTCTATCCGGATAAAGTATCTCAAGCCGGTTTCCAGTTTCACGCTCGACCTGGTGGAGCAAGGGCCAGATGGCAAAGGCATGAAGGTGCTATCCGTAACAGAGTTGGACCAGCCCGTAGATTACAGCCAGGAGGGAGAAACGCTTCTTATCTCTCCCCGGCCCGCCGCACTGGCCGGCGAAGAACGCACTTATCAAATCCGTTACCAGGGCATTCCCGCCGACGGGCTGATCATTGCCCGGAATAAATACGGCGACCGCACTTTCTTCGGCGACAACTGGCCCAACCGCGCCCACCATTGGCTACCCTGCGTAGACCATCCATCCGACAAGGCCACGGTAGACTTTATCGTGACGGCCCCGGACCACTACCAGGTGGTGGCCAACGGCATTCAATTGGAAGAAACCAACCTGGACGATGAAAGGAAGCTAACTCACTGGCAGGAAGAAGTGCCCTTGCCTGTAAAAGTAGCGGTCATCGGGGCCGCTCGTTTTGGCGTTCAATTCGCCGGCGAGGCAGCGGGCATACCGGTGAGCAGCTGGGTTTACCGGCAAGACCGGGAGGCGGGTTATTACGACTACAGCCTGGCGGTGGAAGTCCTTCAATTTTTTATCGACTACATCGGCCCCTACCCCTACCGCAAGCTGGCCAATGTGCAGTCGAAGACCCGCTACGGCGGCATGGAGAACGCCAGCAATATCTTCTACTTCGAAAATTCCGTAGACGGCAAGCGCTCGGAGGAAGCCCTCATTGCTCACGAAATTGCTCACCAGTGGTTTGGCAATTCCGCCTCCGAGCAAAATTGGTTCCATATCTGGCTCAGCGAGGGCTTTGCCACTTATGGCGCCGACTTGTATATGGAGCATAAATACGGCAGAGCAAAACTGGTGGATCGCCTGCAATCGGAGCGGCAGCAGGTGGTTACTTACTCCAGCCGCCGGATGGCCCCTGTCGTGGACACCACCGTCAGCAACTGGAATGACCTGCTCAACCCCAACTCTTATCAGAAAGGCGCCTGGGTGCTGCACATGCTGCGCCGCCAGGTAGGCGAGCAAGCCTTCTGGAATGGTTTGCGGCAGTACTATTTGCGCTTTCGGGGCGGAAACGCCCTGACGGAAGATTTCCGGCGCAGCATGGAAGCGGCCAGCAAACAGAATCTCTCCCAATTCTTTGAGCAATGGATTTTCCGCCCCGGACAACCCCGCCTGGACGTACAATGGGACAAGCCGAGGAGAAAACGCCTGCGGTTCAAAATCCAACAATTACAGGACGGCCCTGCCTATACCTTCCCACTTGATATCCAAGCCGTCAGCGCCGATGGCGCCACTTCCCAAACGTGGACGATCGGCCTAACAGAGAAATCGGCCGAAACGACTGTGAAATGTAAATTTGAGCCCGGCCAGATCATCCTGGACCCGGATACCTGGTTGTTGTTTTCAAAATAATGAGCCGCGATGTAACCCATTGAAAAGGAACCGGGTAGATACGCCCGGCCGAGTCGTATTTACGTCCACCAGGTGCTTATGGGTGACACTGTATAATTGTTGAAA
>JACJYN010000025.1 GCA_020636095.1 Lewinellaceae bacterium | reverse complement strand
GATTCGGCTTTTGGAAAATATTTTGGAAAAAAGGAAAAAGCCTTTCATGTCCGCAAAGCACTTGGCGGCTCCCCATACTCCTCTGTAAAGAGGCGGGAAAAAAAACCTGTCCTTGAACCCTACCTCAATAAGCTACCTCGGAAACATTCGGGTCCGTATTCTCCAGCAACTGCCGGGCCTTTTCAAGGCGGATGGAACGCACGACCAGCGAGGTGGATTTGCCCGTCAATGCCTTGAACTTGCGGAAGAGCTGAGAGCGGCTCAGCCCAACGACCAGCGACAATTGAACCAACCCGAATTCCGGGTCGGAAATATGGTCGATGATCACCTTTTTTACTTTTTGCAGAAAGCCGTCTTCGATGCTGACAGCCTCTTTCTCCAACTCAATGGCCCTCAGGTTACTGTAGCGCTCCTGCAATTTCCGGCGCAACTCGATGAGCTGCTCGAGCCGCACCTGTAGTTCTCTCCTGTTCATGCCCATTAAGTTAAGAAAAACGGCCGCCGCCCTATCAAACTTATGGGCTGATAAAGCGGCTTTGTGAAGTCGAAAGGCGAGCTTAAAGTCGCCTTCCGATAACCCCTACTGCCTAACTTAATGGGGTTGCTCCCCTGTTAAAGAGCTTGGCCAGATAGGCGTCCGCGCCTTTTCATAGGCCCTCCAGTTTCGATTGCCGGATCAGATTGTCATTGCCGTCTTCAACCCGGATCACGGCGCTGTCATCGTCTTTGACGGTGAGTGCCCATACCTGAAAGTCATGGTCTTTAATGGTTTCATCCAGCTGATTAGAAAAAACATACTCGATCAGCCAGAACACTCCGGTTTTCTCGGTCAGATACTTGACGCCTTCCGTGTAGATGTATTTGCGGAACAAGGGATGCCGGTAAAAGGCCTCACTGCCGGTTAACTGCTTCAGTTCGTCCAAAAGTGTGCTCATGTGCTCCTCCTTCGTTGGAAATGGGCGGGGGTAGCTGCTGCTATACCCCTTGCCCCTTGGCGAAAGTGGGGATGCAAGTGCAAGGAGGGTCCGGATGCGGGCAGCCCGTAGGGATACGTCTGGATGCCTTGTCACGCGCAGGGGCAAAGCCCCAGGAAAGGAACTATTTGGATAAAAATATTTTTGAATACGATTATAATCTGATTGTTAAACATTAAACATACTAAATGAGAGGACTTAGATCTTTACTAAAAAACCTGTGGGTCTTGATCGGCAGCGCCGTAGTGCTGATTGCTTCAATTATTTTCTGGCTTTTACCTGAAGGGGGCCCGGAACCATTAGTTGCCGTCATCAGCGCATCTGTTGTTTTTCTCGGTAGCGCCTGGTCGTATATCTTCTATACGCCAAAATTCTTCCCGAAATTGGAAATCGACATTGAGGGTAAAAACCGAGGCAAAAGCGCCGGGATGGATGAAAACGGAAGAGATGTTCCACAGCCTCGTTCCGGCGTCATCTATAAATATGACCTCACTTGGGACTACACCTTCTTTATCCGTAACATTGCCAGCTATCCGGCGCTTAAACCCAAATTTATCCAAAGAGAAAAATTCAAAGGACTGAAGTTTCCGCAACTTGATAAATACAAGCCGATTATCATGGGCTGGATGTCTGAAATGCACGTCGATAAAATTCCAAGACTGCATGGTAAAGACCCTGTTAAGTCCGGCGAAAAATATAGTATCGAAGCCAAGTTCAAAAAACAGGTCGAAGCGACCAAAGATGCAGTGCATGGTTATATTACTTCATGGTTTCCGCCAGAACTGGAGGATCTGGAGATCTTGCTGGAATACTCAAATGAAGATGGTGAACGGCTTTATACGCTCTTCAGAAGAAATAAAAACGGTGAACTAGAGAACGAATACTTAACCAGCAAGCCATTTTCCTATACCTGGTTAGGTAGTTTGTTCAAGAGACGATAAGCTCCAAGGATAACAATTCCAATGTTCTTGTCTTGTTCTTAATGGTGCGGCATAAAAATATGCATGATGCGTGAAGTAGAAAAGCTCTGGGATGCGAGAGATCAGGATCTGGAGATCTTGGAAAAGGCGATTTATGGGGCCTTCGATCAGGACGTCAGAAGTGATGAGCTGTATAGTGCTTTAAATCGCCTGCAAAAGCACTGTAATTGCTTGGGCGGAGGAAGCCCTGGAAGACCCGGCCCCCTTCCAGAGGCCTTAAAAATTAAAACAGGCCTATGTACTCATTAAGAAACATTTTGGGAAGTAAAAAGGAACAGGGAGCTTGTTGGCTTCCGATCTGTGAGGGTATATATTGAACCCGGTTACGCTGCCTTTTTGGCAAGCGGAGCCAGCTCGACCTTATCGGCGATGATCGAGGCTTCTTTTTTCTCGACCGGCTTGCCATCGATAAAGACCTCAAAGGTGCGATACGATAGTTAGCCGGTGATTTTAATTCGGGTGCCTTTCTTTAAGGCTTTCACTTCCTCGATCACTCTCGGGCTAAAGATCAGGACGTTATGCCAGATTGTATCTTTTCCTGCTAATCCTTATAGCTGTTCGTGGTGGCCATTGAAAAGGCGGCAAAAGGTTTTTCCGAAGTATCTATGATCCGGGCTTCCGATCCCATGTTGCCGGTGAGTGTGATTGTGTTGTTATAGACAGAGGCAATCAAATCAAAATCTCGGACTTTAAGGAATGTAGTTTTATCTCCTTTCCGTTCTTTTTATCTTTGCGAAAACTATTTAATGGATCAATTTTCAAAGCTTAAAAGACTTATAGGAGAAAATAACTTGCCAGAGGCTATTAAGGAACTTCAGTCACTGGCCTCAACAAACAACTATTTAAACGAGTTGATCGTGCATGAAGCACGATATAAAAGTCTGAGGCGGAAAACACGTATGGGGATGGTTCCTCTTGAGTTTTCTGAAGTTGAAGAAAACAAACTCCGGTCTGCCTTGCTTGAACTTATCGATGAGATTGAGCAGAAAACAAACTCAGCCCCCTCTTCAACTCTTTCCGACCAGGCTAAAACTCTTTTATTTGAAGCTTCTCATGATAATCGGGCACAAATACGAACTATTTCTACAAAGGATGGATGGCAAATTCAGACGAATAATAAAGTCCTCTTCTCAAAGGGAACTCCAAGGGAACGAATTTTATGGAAAGATGCTCTTTCACAACTTTGTGCGGAAGATCTGGCTGAAAAATTAGATACTTCGCAAAAACTTTCTGAGATTTTTGAAATGACCAAGAAGGGATTTGAAGTTGCTGATTCCATTTCCGAAATCTCTTCCTCCCAAAATCAGAAATTTGGCTTATTTACTGATCCACGAGATGGTCAAGAGTATAAAACAGTAGAGCTATTTGACCAAGTTTGGTTGGCACAGAATTTGAATTTTGATGCAGGAGAGGGCTGTTCTTTTTACGATGACGATCCTGCAAATAGGGAAAAATATGGTCGCTTATATACATGGGATTCAGCTCAAAGAGCCTGTCCACCTGGCTGGCGGTTACCCAGCATGGAAGAATTTGACTCCCTTATAGCTAAATTCGGTCGCGGTAAGGAAGCTTATGATGCTCTAATGGATGACGGAGCTAGTGGTTTTAATGTCTTATTAGCTGGAATACAACACTCTGATGGGGATTTCATGAGCATAGGAAAGTATGCGTCTTTTTGGGTCAGCAAGGAAAGCGAAAATAAGGTTGATCAGGCCTACTTTTTTTACTTTAGGAGAGATTCAAATGTTTCCTGGCATATCAACCTCAAAGCTTTTGGCCATTCTGTTAGGTGTGTGAAACTGTAAGTGTGTAAGAGCTTGAACAAGCAGCATTTTATTTTTTTTTAAAATTGCGGCAAAAGTTATTAGGGATCCGCTTGAGGGGTTACGGGCCCTTTACCCCAGCTAGATTTTCTTTCTAACAAAGTATTCAAATTTTCCTGGATATCCCCTCACGGGTTGCTTTACGATTCTGTAGTGATCGATATTGAACCTTCCCGTAATATTCCACCTCTCAAGCTTTGAAAGGAAATCCTTATCAACTTGAGCCCTCTCAAATTCTACATCGTAGAAACTGGCCCTAATAAACTTGACATTCAATAACTTGGCTTTCCGAAAATCAACCCTTGAAAGCTTCGCATCCGTGAAATCTGCATTATTTAGATATGCTCCACAGAAGCTGGAACTCTGAATATGTGCATTCTGAAAACTTGCCTGATTAAGCCCAGTGTCTTTAAATTTTGTAGAAATTCCAGGATCAGTGTCAAAAGTCAGGGATGATCCGTGAATATCTTTGAACTCAGCTTTGTGCAAATGGGAGTTTGTAAAGTTGACTTCAGTAAGAGAGGAGCCATTAAATTTAACTTTTGGAAGTTTGATATAACTCAAGTCCAGTTCACTCAGTGTAAAATTCGTTACGCCTTCTTCATTCAGGCGCAAAATATTTCCTCTGATTCTGTACTTGGCTTCATCATCCTTCCATTCGATAAAATGTAAGCCTACCACCAAGGGCATCTTGCCCGTCATTGCAGCAATGCCGACCTTTGCCTAAAATGCAGACATGAAAAAACCATTGACAAGGACAAGCCGTTCGTGGCGGGATGCTGGCTCGTGGGCGCGGTTGCTGGCAGGCCATCAAGAGAGCGGCCAGAGTGTAAAAGAGTATTGTGCAGCCCAAGGCATAAGCGCGGCCTCATATTATCGTTGGCAAAACCGGTTGAAGCAGGAGCCGGCCGTGGGGTTCAGCCCAATAGAGATAGAAGCGAAGCCTGTAGGCGGCATAGTAGTTGAAGTTGAATTGCCAGGCGGGGTGGCCTTGCGCTTCAGCGAGTTGCCTCCGGTGGCGTATTTGCGTAGCCTGAGTTCAAGCTTTAGCATATGATGGGCTTTACCTCAGCGCAGCGCTATTACCTGAGCCGGGAGCCGGCCGACATGCGCAAGAGTTTTGATGGCCTGAGCGGGCTTGTTCGCCAGGGGATGGGCCGCGACCCGTTGAGCGGAGAAGTGTTCATCTTTTTGAACCGCCGCCGGACGATGATCAAGATATTGGTATGGGACCGTAGCGGTTTTGTGGTTTGGAGCAAACGCTTAGAACGGGGCACGTTCGAGTTGCCTCGTAATACGCAGGCCGGGGCTTCAGTGCCGCTGCGCTGGGAGGAGTTGGTGATGATCCTGGAAGGGGTATCCCTGGGCAGTATCCAGCGGCGCAAGCGTTATAGCCGGGAAAAAGCGGCGGCGTAAAAAAGGGCGGGTTATCCACCGTTTTGGGGGTGGGAGTGTTGATAAAGGCGTTTTTTACAGGGCACCACAAAAAAAGCGCGAGAAATCCACAAAAACGAGTGCCTGATGTTGGGAAAAAGGGCTTGTGGCGTAGATGCCATATAGTTACCTTTACCATATGCAAAACGCAGCCACATCAACGGTTCCGCTGTCCGATTACCAAAAACTGGAATCGGAAATCCAGGACTTGAAACAACGCATTGCGTGGTTCGAGCGGATGATGTTTGGCCGCAAGAGCGAGCGTTTTGTGCCGGATGAAGAAGTGGAAGGGCAATTGAGAATGGCCTTCGGCGCGGAGCAAGGCCAGGAGGTAGAAGAAACAGTGAAGCAGATGATAGCTGCGCACGAGCGCAAGGTTCCCCCCAAGAAAGAGAATGCCCACAAAGGCCGCCAGCCTATTCCAGCCCATCTGCCGCGAGTGGAAGAGGTGATCGAGCCGGAAGAAGACGTCAGCGAGATGAAACGCGTCGGGGAGGATATAACCGAAGTGTTGGAATACCAGCCTGGCAAGATATGGGTACGGCACATCATACGGCCCAAATACGCCCGGGTAGAAGATACGATGAATCCAGGCCAGGGGCAAATCGTGCAGGCGCCGGCTAAAGAGCTGCCTTTTGGCCGCTCAAAAGCCGGAGTTAGCCTGATCGTGCATATCCTGTCCTCCAAATATGTAGAACACCTCCCGCTACACCGGCTTATCGCCCGCTTTGCCCGCAGCGGCTTGAAGGTTCCGCCCGCCACGATAGGCAATTGGGCCAAAACCGGGGCCGAGCCGCTGATGATCCTCTACGAAGCCTACCAAAAGATGATTTTTGAGTCTTTTTACCTCCAAATGGACGAAACTACCCTGAAAGTGCTGGAGGATGGCAAAGGAAAAACGCACTTGGGCTATCTGTGGGCCGTGTTTGACCCCATAAATAAATTGCCCTTCTTCTTGGGCGCAGTTGTAATTTGTCCCCGTGCGTAGGGATATAGAAAGTAGTGAGGATTGAGCATCTTTATGGTGCTTAATCAAAAAAAAATGTCAGGCCTCACTACTGGATCAAAAATACGGAAGTTCTTGGATCAAAATGTAATCAGCCGGTTGGAAAATTGGCAGGAACAATTATTCAAAGGGGACTTATATAGTTTTGAAACAGAACTCTGTGCGCAGCTTAGCGCCCTACACGATGAAGTCTGCGAAGTGGTTTTGCCAGCGGCAGCAGGTCAAGTATATGAGAAGCTGGCGGCTAAGGCCAAAGAGGATGGCTGCCGAAAAATCATAGCCCGCCCTGTGCAAATACGGCTATCAACAGGAAGCTATATTGAGGTAGACAGCCCGTATACTAAAGTGCCTGCTGCGGGGTATCAGGAAAAACGCCATTTACTGGCAGGGCATTGGAGTTTAATCGGCAGCGCAAGCCCTGCGCTGTATGACAAGGTGGGGTTCTGTGCTGCATTAGGGCCGTCGTATGATACTGCTCACCAAGCACTTACAAAGTTTGGGGTACAGATTGGCCTTAGCTCAGTACGCGAAATCAGTAACCGGCTTGCGCAAAGGTGCCATGCGGCAGGAGAAGCGGAATTGTCGACGAAAAGCGGTGAATCTTTAGCCGGCAAGCGGGTAGTCATTGCCTTAGATGGCGGGCGTACCCGTATCCGCCAAAATAGTGGCACTTATACCAACAAGGGCTATGAGCAATACGATACAGCATGGTGCGAGCCCAAACTATTCGTCATTGATGTCCTGGACGAAGAGGGCCAACTGGACCGAGCGGAACTGCCCATATACGGCTGCCGTTTCGATCAGGAACACTTATTTGATTTGCTGGAAAGTTACTTGACAAAGCTGAAAATAAAAGATGCCGAATCCGTCCAGTTGCTAGGCGACGGAGCATCCTGGATATGGAATAATGTACCAGCTTTATTAAGGCGCATGGGAGTTGCTGAGGATAAAATCATTGAAACCCTGGATGCCTATCACGGAACCGGATATGTCCACAAAGCGAAAAAGAAAAACCAAACCTGTTGAAAAAGTTTTTGAATTGGTTTTGGGACGGGCAGGCCGGAAAGGTTGCCCAGTCTTGCCGAAAAATTTTCAAGTATTCAAATGAGTTGACAGATCGGTACATGGCGTATTTGGAAAAGCATGAAAAGCGAATGCAATACGCTGATTATAAAGCTGATAACTTAATGTGTGGAAGTGGGATAATAGAGTCCGGCGTACGGCGTATTATTAACTTGCGCTTCAAAAATACTTCAGCATTTTGGGATAAACCGGCTGTAGAAAAACTATACTTCCTCCGCGCCGCCCTGCTCTCTAAAAGATGGGATACTGTTATCCAAAACTTGGCCCGATAGGGGGACAAATTACAACTGCGCCCTAAGGCACATCAAAATCTGGTCATTGACCAAAAGGATGCAATCGAGAAGATTTTCTTGGCAAGCCACCTGCTCAAGGTTTTTGAGAATAGGTTGAACCCCTTATAAAATATACCCTGAAATTTTTTTGACCCGGTTACTTTCATTAACCCGGTTCCCTTTAAAGCCTCTCACCCCTCAAACGCCGCCAACTGCAACGCCCCTCCCAACTCCGAAAACGCTTACCGCTGAAAACCACCAAAGAACTTCTCCCCGCCTGTTCTTTCAGCTTGGCGCCCAGAATGAAGAGGAGTAGGGATTCAAAGTCGGGAAACTGCCCTGTTTTGTGCGTCTGCCCACTACTTTGTTAACATAAGAAAATGGAAATATGAAGTCTCCGATTTTCCTCCCCCTCCCTGCGGTCGACCCCTCCCGAGGGGTATATTCGGGGTCATCCCGCTTTGGCAGTCCGACCGCTCCGGGACTTTCACATTGTAAAATAGTTTAACTTAATGACATTGAGTAGTACTACTTCCCCTTTCTGATCAACTCCTCCAGCCTCAATTTCCGATACGCCTCCGGATAGTTCTCCTTCAGTTCTTCGGCGACCTCTTCCAGTTTCTGGACGAGCAGGCGGTTGAGGAGTTCCGGGCTAGGTGGGGCAGAAGTGTTTTGGGAAGGGCTTTGTTCAGGAATGACCCCTTCTTTTTCAAGATCTTTATTGACCAGGTCTTCCAGGTTGATCTGAAAGAGCGCACACATTTTCAGCAAAATATCCAGGGGGGGCAGGCTTTTGCCCTTCTCGTAATCGCTTACCGTAGCCTTCGTTTTGCCCAGCTCTTTAGACAAGCTTTCCTGGGTGTACCCCTGCTTTTTTCTTAATGCCTTGATATTGTTGCTTAAATACATCCGACATAAATAAATGTCAAGTTGTTTAGTAAAAAAGTATGATTAAACTTGACAGTAAGATTATTCTTTACTTACATTTGCTTCTGGTTAGTCAACCAACTTTCGCAAGTTATAAAAACTATACCCTACAAATGCCATTTGCAGGGCCTGAAAATCATTTGCCTTCACCAAAAACCGTACTCCTATGATCCAAAGCACCTCCACTTCCGGTAATACAGTACTCGCCGGAGGCCTCCTCCTCCTGGCGCTTCTGGCCGGCACGCTGCTCTATTTCTCCGGGCCGCCCGTTGGGCAGGCCCCGCCTCCCACCGTCCAGGCCTCGAATCCCGTCATTGACCACGAAGTCACGGCTTCCGACCTCACCGTCGACTGGGCGGCCGGCGGCGGCGATTTCGACCCGCGCGACAAATGCCCACCGGATTTCTTCGGGAACGGCTTCGTGCTGCTATGCAAGAAGCTGGACAATGGGGTTTACGCCAGGTTCTTCTACCATAAGGGTAAAAAGCGGCTCTACCGCATCGACAAGGAGGTGATCAGTGGTAAGGCTCGCATCGGCCTGCACTGGGTGGAGAGCACCAAATCCAGCTCTCGTTACCGCATCGCCGACCCCGCTTTCAAAGGAGGCAAGGCGGTAAAAGTACCCAACGCCAAAGGAGGAAGGGATACCAAAGTGTTCCACTACGGCCAGGCGGTTTCCAAGAGAAGGTCGCAGTTTCACCGCGAGCTTTTCCGGGAAACGCACATCAGGCCCGAGCAGTGCCCGGAATGGTGGGATATTTTTAACTTTATGCCTTGAGGAATATAGACTTGACAAGTTTTTCTACCAGGGGCCTTCCGCTAAACTTAATGGACATCGGACTTAGAAGCAAAAAAGACTCCACAACATGAAATACGCTTTTCAAAAAATGCACCTCGAAGCTAACAGCTTTTACGCCCTGATCAACAACTGGGTGGAAACGCAACTCGTTGTCACCGACAGCAGTGCCTGCATCATTGGCTACGGCTATGCCTACGAGATCGCCGGCGCCTTCTCCGATTTGGTGCTCGACTGGGAGGCCACCATCCTCCTTCCCCGGCAGGCGCTTGGCCTGGAAACCGGAGAATACGATCTGTCTATGCTGGAGGAAGGGCTCTTTGCGTTCAAGGATCAGCAGCGCTTCCCGCTGGCCGACCGGCGGGTGGTGGTGGAAGTGGTTGCGGTAGAGGAGGAGGATTAGTAAATTCAATAAGGGGCCGGAAAAAAATAAGTTCCTCATTTCAGGCGAGCTATTTTTTCGCCAGACAAGGCGCGGGGAGGGAGTATAGCGGCGCTACATGACCGATCCCGCAACGCAGCCTGGCGGAAAAAGAGCCGTATCAAATGGGGAAGTTATTCTTCTCCGGGCCCTAAGTAAGCGCTCCCCGCCAGCGCACAGAGTTCACCCTCGCCCTGCTTTGCAAAGTAACTTTAGCTCTTATCCTTTAGGGCATTCACTTGCTCCTCACGGCTCAACGTTTTGTATTTTTAAAACCAAAAAGTGCAAACAAATTGGTTTTAAGGAATGAAATGTTTATTTTGGCACAACGTTTACCCTATAATATTTTCCACCAAAGCCCAAATTACAAATGGATGCCTATCAACAATTGCTCTCTCAGATAAAAGCCACCATACAGGCGGAGCGCACCCGTGCCATTCAGCAAGTGACCCGCTCACTGATAACGGCCTATTGGGAAATCGGACGCCAGATCGTAGAAAGCCAGGAGCGCCATGGCTGGGGCAAAAGCATTGTGGAGCAACTCTCTGAAGACCTGCGACGTGACTTCCCTGGGCAATCCGGATTTTCAGCTCGCAACCTATGGGAAATGAGGCGTTTTTACGAAACATATAAGGATTTTTCAAATCTGCAACAAGCTGTTGCAGAAATTCCATGGGGGCATCATCGGCTTATCATGCAAAAGTGCCGGAACCCGGCGGAACGTGAGTATTATATTAGAGCCAGTGCAGCTATGGGTTGGAGTCGCAATGTACTGCGCAATCAGATCAAAGCGAAAGCCTTTGAGCGGCAAGCCAGCCTGCCAAAAGCTACAAATTTCAAACAAACCTTGCCCGAACACCTGGCCGAACAGGCCAATGAAGCCATGAAAAGTAGCTATAGCCTGGAGTTTCTCAACATCAACGAGCCGATTTTAGAACGTGAACTGGAAAAGCAATTGTTGCAAAACTTAAGAGACTTCCTTCTCGAGTTGGGGTATGGTTTCACCTTCATAGGTAGCCAGTATTCCATTTCACTGGGGGATAAATCTTACCGTATCGACCTGCTGTTTTTCCATCGGAAACTCCGTTCCCTGGTGGCAATAGACCTGAAAATGGGCGCTTTCCAACCGGAATATGCGGGCAAAATGAATTTTTACCTGGAACTGTTGGATGAGCGAGTAAAGCTTCAGGAGGAGAACCCTTCCATCGGCATTATTTTGTGCGCGGAAAAGGATAACCTGGAAGTGGAATATGCGCTTCGGACAGGTACTAAACCTATGGGTGTTGCCGAATATCAACTCAGTTCTCATCTTCCGAAAGAGCTGAGCGGCCAGCTGCCTTCTCCGGAAGAGATCAGCCGGGAACTCCAGAAGCGTTCTGGAAAAGAAAACCGCAAAAAAGACTCCACAACATGAAATACGCCTTCCAAAAAATGCGCCTCGAAGCTGACAGCTTTTACGCCCTGATCAACAACTAGTGCGCCGGGCATGAAGTAATCGGCCAATAATGGGAGGCTATTTTGGTGCTAGACGAGGCGCCCATGACGAACATAGCCGGAGCTACGTGAGGAATGGGCA
>JACJYN010000024.1 GCA_020636095.1 Lewinellaceae bacterium | reverse complement strand
CCTGCCCGCCGCCTGCCAGGTCCGTTTTCCGAAAAATTTCTCGTGTCCATCGAAACGCATGAGATTGTTGTACCGAGATTTATGGGGGTCGGGACTTTCCAAAAAAACGGTTGGGTTAATTGGACTTTTATCAGGAGTGCACCAAATCTAGCAGAGTACGTTATTCTGGACTTTAAAGGGCAAAAGCTGCCAAGGGAGAGTACAAGTAAGGTTAAGTTTAAGCAGCCTGCTGGATATCTCGCAGATAAATCGATCCATCCGGACGCATCACACCATGAACGATGACTGTATTATCCCAATATTCTTTGATGATTTTCGTGAAGTTATCTTTGGGGACAAAAACGGCGATCAAGTGCATCGAATCAGATATCTGCAGCTTAATCTGGTGGTTTGGCAGGTCGGCACCCACCAACCGGCCAGTGACCGTAGTAGCAGCTTCCTGGTGTGTTTCCCGGGCGTTAACTTTGACGAGCAGTTCTTCAAGTTCAGGTTCAATAGCCGGATGAGGTTGTGAGGATAATGCCAACTGGAGCAACTGGATTGCTTCATTATCCAACCCACAGTCTAAGGCTAGGGAAGCGGCACTTCTCAGAAATACAGAGCGGGTCAGGCGATAGGTTTCTTGCATCGGAGCGGCTAAAGCTACTACCTTTTCCAGACGAAAAGCTTTTTCGAAGAATAATCGAGCCGTACGCTCTTCGCCCCGCTGATGGGCCGACCTGGCTTCATCAACAAATTCCATGGCTATCTGGTGCATCGTGTTTAACTCACTGGTCATAGCTTTTCTAATTTAGCTTTCGGCTTACTAAATTCTACAACAATTATATACACAGGCAAGTTGCGATAGGGAGAACGCATAGCCTGCTGTTTTTTCTGGCTTACTCTTGCGTTCATCGTATTGCCTGGGTTTTCCTTAAATATGCCGGAAACTTCCAATAGGGCTTCCAATACTGGAAAAGCATGTTCATCTTTTTTCCCCAGCCAGAAATCTACGCTACTTCCTTTCCTGGCGCGTTGAACATCGGAGTAACCAGTCGCCTGAAGAACTAAAGGCAAAGCAATGCCAACCGCAGCATATTCCACTAACTCCTGCTCGTCCTGCCAGGTACTCGGCGCATCAGGAGATAATTCCGAATGCCAAATTACAAGAACCTCTTCTTGATTACCCTCCAGGTGCAGGGTTAATTTGACTCCGGTTTTATGGCCAGAGGATTCCAGGCAGTAGGTAGCTGCCTCTGCTAGAAAACTGCCGGCAGTGGGGGTGAAGCCGGGTAATCCTCTCCTCAATTCATCAAGGTCGATTTTGAACATGCAGGGCCTTTCGCTTTTGTCTTGTAAAAATAGCTTTTTATAGCAAAAAGCCCATTTTAACGGCCCTTTCTTTGACCTGATAGCCGCCTGCCAGGCCCGATTTTGCGAGTCCATCGAAAGGCATGGGATTCGTTGTACCGAAATTGGGGGTATTTAAGGCCCTATTCCAACGAATGGCTGATTCAATTGGGCCTTGCTTTGAACGCTGCAAACTCTGAAGAAATACTTTTGGGAATACCGCGCCAGCAAGTCTTCATTTCTGAAGCACCAGTTTTTTCACCTCCGTATATGCTCCTGTTTGCAGCCGACAGAGGTAAACGCCTCCTCCTAAGCCGGCTGGAGCCCATTTGGCCTCGTGTCTCCCCGCTTGCTGGAAACCTGCAAAAACGGTGGCCACTTCCTGTCCGGCCAGGTTGAATACTTTGACAGATACTTCGCCGGGGATTCTCAATTCATATCTAATCATCGTATAGGAATCAAATGGGTTGGGGAAGTTTTGATGTAGTATCCACACTTTGCTGCTGTGGCTCAATTTGAAAGGGACATCATCCAGATGAGGACGATTGCCGGCTCAAAGCCGCCAGGGCGAGAGGCAGGTATGGAGGGCGCCCCAAGGGGTTGTCCAAATCTGCCGAGAATAAAGCACTGGCTGTAGAGGTGCTTTACAAGGAAAAGAAACTCTCCCTCCCGCGATCTGCCTTCAGTTAGGGATCTGTAAATCTACTTTATCAATTACCTTCGGCATAGAGGGGTGATGGTAAAAGGAAGAAGGGGTAAGGGGTAAAGCCCATTCAGGCTGCCTCCTGCTGTAAGTACTACATTAACTCCCTCCAGGCTTCCCGCAGTTCTTCGGCAATTTCTTCAGGTGGGTTTCCGCTCGGTACCAGTACCACCATACGTTCAGATTGCCGGAAATGATCATCGGTTGGGTAAGGCAGGTTCAACATCAGGCAGGCAGCACTGCGGAACAATACCGACCGGGTAGGTTCCTGGCTGTATTCATTGACCAGCAGCATGGCTGCTGCTTTTTCAAATTCGAAAGCTTCGAGGTATTTGGATTGAGCAACTTCCAGTTCGCCTCCACGCTTGGCATAGGAAGCCTCATCGGCCAATGCCATAGCTTTATGATGTAGTTCATTGATGGCAATACCCATTTCTTTCATCTCTTTCTTATTTTAACTAACGGCCTGCTAAACTCCATAACAACCACATAGGCCGGGAGGCTTAAGTTATCACTTTTTTTCGTTTGTTCCACTTTTTCTTTGAGCCGCCGGTTGACCTGCGCTTTATTTCCTCTCAGGATACCGGATACTTCCAGGCGGGCCAAATCTTGCAAGCCAAATGCCTGTTTAGCCCCCAGCCAGTAATCAAAACCCGTCCTTTTTTGAGATTGTTTTACAACTTGCAAGCCGGTAAGCTTTTCAATTACCATCATCGCCAAGCAGTATGCCCCACTCTCAACCGTATATTCCATGTCTTTCCTGGAATCTCTCATCTGTTGGTCCACATCTGGCCAGGACAACGTGAACTTTTCTTCCCAATCTCCTTCCACCGCCAGTACCACCTCTTTAGGGTGGCCATGGTGATCCAGACAGACAGCCGCCGCTTCTGCAAAATCAGCACACCTTACCGGGGAAAGCTGGCAGGCATCTTGAAGGCCGTCAATGTGAATAGTTTCAACCATCGATATGGGCGACTTTTTTAGCGATCGAAAGCTAATGTTTTGGATTGGAAATTACAACTTGGCGGTCTCAAAAATCCCCAAGGGGCGTTCGATACCTTGTCCATATAGTATGGTTAGAGCAGCTGGTGATTGAAGTAGTGCAGAGAAACGTTCCTTTTTTTAAACTCCGCTCACAAGCCCAAAAAACCGAACCACAACGTTTTCCTGTACCCGGTGCGGCATCTGGAAATCAGAAACTTGTCTGATCTGCGCTCGCTTCGAGCAGTAGCTCGTATGCGGTTTTTGCTTAAGGGCTCCTGCCCTTGATGCTCGGTTTGTATTTTGCCTATGTCCTTTACCACCAGGTATGCCGATAACCGACATCAACGATGATCCATTGAGCCTGATGAAAATCACTTCTACCAATGTGATTTGTCATTGCTTTTTGCTTGGATTTTGACTTAATATTCCCAAAAGCCATGAAGCGAGTGCTACTGCTTTTGCTAACCATTTCGGCAATGATAATGCTCTCCGCCCAGGATCAGGTCATTTTACGGAGCGGCAAGGAACTTGATGTCGATATTTTATTCCATTCTCACCAAAAGGTAGTTGTCAAGACCGAGACGGGAAAAACAACGCTACCGTCCGACAACATCGGCTCCATTCATTTGCGGGAAGGATGGATAACCGCCAATCCAATATCAGTAGGTTTTTTTGGGGGAAATACCATAATAGGTGATCCTTCTTTCAGCTACAGTAATAATAGCATAGTTTCCAAGATTCTATTTCCCCTGACGTTAAGCGTTGAATATCTGCTCCAGCCTCAACACGGGATAGGCATTCTGGGAGGAAGAACCAATAAAGGAAAAGATTTGGGATTTTATGAAAGCCCGAATTATCCTTATTCGAGAGGATGGGAAATGAATTATAAAAGCTATTCCTTATTCATATATTATAAATGGTACCTCCCCGCTCATCGAATTAATTTTTTTGGCGGGCTCGGCATACAGGATTGTAAGTACGCCCCTTCTTCCTATTATTATTTTCCAGACCTTAAGAGGACGAATGTTTTAAAACCTGGATTATTGGCAGGGGCTGAAGTTTCTCTGAAAGAACTACGGCGCTCGGGCTTTCGCTTATCATTGCAATACCGATTCAGCTCTCCGGTCAGTATAGGCCCGTTCCTGGATGAATATAACGACGTTTTTTTCCCCAAGCAGAATGTAAACTTCAGCCACTTCTTCCTCGGATTCAACTACTCCCGAAAATTCAGGGTGA
This sequence comes from Lewinellaceae bacterium, assembly GCA_020636095.1. Taxonomy (GTDB): domain Bacteria; phylum Bacteroidota; class Bacteroidia; order Chitinophagales; family Saprospiraceae; genus JACJXW01. The sequence goes on along the minus strand of JACJYN010000024.1, from coordinate 9,517 downwards.
AGGGATAAGGCCTTTTATGATACTGATCAATTCAAAAAACCAAAGACATGAAACTAATATTCCCAAAAAAAAGAAAACAAATATTGCCATTTTTCCTGGTTGGCCTGACGATGGCCTCGCTGTTGGGCTGTAATTTTTACAGGGTGTCGCAGGTCAACTACGACAACCTGGAAACCATTGTGGAATTAGGAAAACTACATAAGTATTTTGTTTTGCACGCAGGGGATTCCCAGTACGCTATTCAGGGCATCAGTGTAGAACCGGGCCACCTTACCGGAAAAATAGTTGAAGTGGATCGTACGATTCACTATGAGCCTGGGGAGAATCCAGGTAAGCCGAAGAACAGAATTTACAAGGGCAAAAAGGAACGGGATGTTTTACATGAAGTGCATATCTATTTGAGTGAGGAGGCAGGCCCGGTAGCACTGGGGTCGGCCCGTATTCCGTCTGAGCACTTAAAAAGAATCGAAGTTATCGACAAAAACACAGGCCTCACCGTAGCTACTTATGTAGGTATTCCGCTAGTCACCATTATTGGAATCCCGGTGGCCATAATTGCCGCTGTTGGGACCTGTCCGTATGTATATGCCAGCAATAGCGAAGCATTCGTATTCGAAGGAGAGATTTACGGTGGAGCCGTCCTGCATAACCTGGAAAGGGAAGACTACTTACCCTTGGCCTCTATCCTTCCCGATGACGGGAAATTTAAGCTTAGGATCAGTAATGAACTGAAGGAACACCAATATACCAACTTCGCCAACCTGATCATCGTCAATCACCCAAAAGGGCAGGAGGTTTTACTGGATAGGAACGGAGTGCCTCGCCTACTCTCAACTCCAACTCTTCCGGCGGAGGCCTTTTCGATGGAAGGCAAAAACCTGTCTGTTCAAATCGCCGAAAAAGACGGTAGTTCTTTCCTCTTCAATGATGAAAGCTTAAACAAAAATGCCGCAGTGCTGGCCTTCCCGAAACCGGCTGAAGCTAAAACCGGCAAACTGGTTCTTCGCGCCAAAAATACATTATGGGGCAATTATGTGCTCGGCAAATTCCTGAAAATGTTCGGCAGTTACTACGATACCTGGATCGAGCAGGTCAAAGCGGCTTCTCCTGAAGAGCGCCGACAAGCTGTGATCGACAACTTTTTTCCACTCACCGTCTATGTGAAGAGGAATGAAGAGTGGCAGGCCATCGACCACCTCTGGCCGGTAGGCCTCATGCATAGCCGCGACCTTGTCGTCCCAATTAACCTTGAGGGTATTGATACTGATACCATCGAAGTGAAACTGGAAACAGGTTTCCTGTTTTGGGAACTGGATTATGTTGCGATGGACTTTACTCCAGACACCGGCCTGGCCCTTTTCCGGCAATTGCCGGAAGAGGCCTACGCCAGTGATGGCCGGGACTGCAAAGCTTTACTGACAGCCGATGACAAACAATACCTAGTGCAAAAACAGATCGGCGAACTGGCTGAGCTTCATTTCAAAACAACCCCTTGTCCGGAAGGGCAGGCTCAATCTGTTTTCCTCCATACTAAAGGCTATTACGAGATCATCCGAAATTTTGATGGCCGCCCGGAATGGGAAGAACTCAAGAAGTTCCAGGAACCAGGATACAATACAGAATTCTCCCGGCTGGAATTCTTAAAGATGAAAGCTTTATCGGAAGAAGAAGTGCTAAGTCCTTTCGAACCACCTCAAAAGATTAACTGATGGCACCACAGCCCAAATTCGGTGTCAGGGACTCAGCACCTAATAAGCCGCTACGGCCGGGCACCGTCTCCGCCGGCTTTCCTGAATGGCTTAATTCCCGAAGCCCGGAAAGATGCCCGCCTCTGGTCAAAGGGCCCGAAAAATACATCATCGGCACACTGATCCGGTTGCATGTGGTGTTCATCGCCTTCAGGTTGCTCCTTAATCCCTTTAAAACCTTAAGGGTTTTGGACGCCCTGGCTCACCTTCGCCGACAGTATTTTGGCGGCCACCAGGTTAAAAAGTTGTTTAAAATTGACCGGCGTTATTACTGGGACATGCACGCCCCCGGATGGCCTTCTGCGGCATTTGTGAAATACAATGAAGGAGAGATCAACCGGGTTTCGCCTTTCCGGAAGAAAACAGACTATCTGAATTCCATGATCTTTGCCATCACTAAAAAATGTCCGCTTCGATGTGAGCATTGTTACGAATGGGAAGCAATCAATGAAAAGGAAAAACTATCATTGAACAACTTGAAAATGATTGTCCGAAAATTCCAGGAAAGAGGAAGGGGGGTTGCCCAGATTCAACTCAGCGGAGGGGAGCCCCTGATGAGGTACAAGGACATCATCGAAATACTAAAGTCCGCCACACCAGGGACCGACTTCTGGATCGTTACCTCCGGTTACCCGCTGAGCCTGGACAAGGCCCTCCGCCTTAAGGAAGCAGGGCTGGTTGGTGTGTGCATCAGCCTGGATCATTTCATCCCTGCAAAGCACAATGCTTTCCGAGGCTTCAAGCATTCTTTTGAATGGGTTGTCAAAGCCGTGGGCTATGCCCATGAGGCCAAACTGGCAGTTATCCTGTCTCTCTGTGCCACTAAAGAATTTGTCAGTGAAGAGAATCTGTTGAATTACGCTCGACTGGCTCAAAAGCTTGGTGCGGCCTTCGTTCTTATCATCGAACCACGAGCCGTGGGGCGCTACGCCGGGAAATACGTAACATTAAGCCAAGGGCAAAAGCAGGTTCTCGAGAATTTCTTCCTGAAGATGAACTATAGCCCTCAATATAAAGATATGCCGGCAGTGTCTTATCACGGCTATCACCAGAGAAGAGTAGGTTGTTTTGGCGGTGGAAGCCGGTACATCTATGTCGACACCGATGGAGATATGCATTTTTGCCCGTTCTGCAGGCACAAGTTCGGTAATGTGCTTAACGGTTCTATTGACGATACCGTAAAGGCCATGGAAGGGAGCGGCTGTCATTCTTTTGAGTTGGCTAAACTTTAAAAAACATGCGTCATGAAAGTACTCATCAGCGTCGTTTCATTAGCAGAAGCAAGGATTGCCATTAAGGGGGGAGCCGATATCCTCGATATTAAGAACCCATTAGAGGGATCGCTTGGAGCCCAGTTCCCCTGGGTATTAAAGGAAATAGCTCAGGAAGTCAAAGGCTCCGGCATTCTGTGCAGTGCAGCCCTGGGTGACTTGCCCTTCAAGCCAGGAACTGCTGCTTTGGCCGCCTTTGGCGCTGCCAGTTGCGGAGCAGAGTACATCAAAGCCGGCTTGCTGGGCGCTAAGAATTACCAGGAGGCCTTTGAGATGATGAATGGTGTAGCCAAGGCAACCAGATTGGCGAACCCTCTTGCCCTCGTAGTGGCGGCAGGATACGCCGACTACAATCGCTTTGGCGGCATTCCCTATTCTCTACTGGTGAGTGCTGCTGCCGATGCGGGAGCCGATGTTGTTATGTTAGACACAGCAATAAAGGACGGAAAAGCCCTGTTGGATGTGATGGACCGTAGTGAAATATTAAGATTCATTGCCCTTGGCCATGAGGCAGGGATGCAGGTAGCGTTAGCTGGCTCTATCAAGGAGGAGCACCTGGAGGCGCTTTCTGCTATGAACCCGGATGTCATCGGCATAAGAGGAGCGGTGTGCAGCAGGAATGACCGGAAAGCGGGGATTGCTGTGGATAAAGTGAAGGCATTTTTGACTCGGGCGAAAGCATTAAGCATGGATACTCCCCTAAATGCTTACCTATGATGATCGAAGCAGCTGTATTCGATGTTGATGGGACGGTCATCAAAGGGAATTGCACCTATTTGTTCATCCGTCACCTTCTTAATCAAGGTTTGATCCGGCATAGCGAACTGGTGGCATTCCATCAAGCGTACCGCTCCTTTCTTTCTTCCAGAGAACCTATAACAAAGGCCATCGGGGAAGCCTTAAAATTACTAGAAAAACTTAATCCGGAAACGCTGAAACGCCACAGCAATTTATTCTATAAGAATGAGTTGACAGGCCAGTTCAATGAACATATCCTGGCACGACTGCACCAATACCAAAAGGAGGGAACAGTAATCTTTCTTGCTTCCAGCTCTCCCCTTAAACTCATTTCTCTTTTCGGCCAGGCATTCGGTATCCCTGAAGAGAATATTACCGCCTCTACTTTCCATCCGAAGGCAGGCCCTTTAATCTGCCACGGCGCTGAGAAGCGCGAAAGAGTCTCCAGCCTTCTCAATAAAAGAGGGTTCAGCCTGAAAAACACCTGCTTCTTTACCGATAATTTGTCCGACCTGCCATTGTTGTTTTCGGTAGGTAAAGGATATTGGCAGGGTAACAAAGCATTGTATTCCCAACATTTCATGCAGAAACAAGGAATTGAACTGCTTAGCTTCCTCCACTTCCTTCCCCCTGCCTCACGGGAAGGGTGGCCAGCTGCCGATGAATTACTTCGAGCGTATTACCAAGACAAAAAAAGCCTTCTGGAAAGTGCCTTCTTCGAGATCATCCCTCCGGAATGCACCCCGGAATCAATGCGCCTTTTAACTGGCCACCCGAGCCTGCCCTGGGATTTGGAAACCATGCAAAGGGTTTTTTATGACCCTGTTTACGAGTACCTGAACCGGCGGGAGCAATACATCTACAACCTTGGGCACTGTCTTTTTCTGGAAGCTGCCGGCCTCGACCCAGAGCGGTACAAACCTTTGATAGCGATTGGGGAACTATTGGATGTGAGCTATGAAATGTTCCGGGATATCATGGAATGGACTTCTCCCAATAAGGTTGGAGAAGCTGTAAAATCGCATATTGACATATCTATAGTTGGCAATGTCTCCATTGCACTTATGACCCTTGTTTCCCACAACCTTCTTTTCAATCGCATGGGTATTGGGGAAGACAAACAATTGCGGTTGTTGGAACGCTTCACCTCGATCGGATTTAATGCCCTGTTCGGGAATGGTTTGAAACTATATTGGGAACAGCAACCGGAAGTGAACATTGCTATGGAGGATTATCTAAGGGTAGCTTACTGGGCCAATAGGAATAAATTACAGATCCCCTGTGATTTCTGGCTAATCCTTCAGCCAGAAAAAGCAACTGAACCCACGGCTCATTTAGTAGATGTTTTTGTAGAAAATGCGGCTATCGCCATCCAATTGTATAAGGACTGGCAACGGTATCACCCCTGGATACAGGGCAATGAACCTTACTCTGGTGACCTATCGGAAGGGGCCGTCAACTACCTGAGCATATTCCGTGACATTTATAACAAAGGCTCTGGAGGGGTGCCCAAGAACGGGCAAAGACAAGAAGCTATTGAAATGACTCAGCAGGCTGAAGCCGGGGATCATCTTCACCAGACATTTGAAACGTATCAACGCAAAGCATTTCGCGCACTGGAACAGCTACCCATTACACCTGAATACAAACACCTGATCCAGGCCTATACCAATCTCCTTGCTCATGCATAATACTAAAGATGATTTCAAAGATTGGATGCACCCCAGGCTGAAAGCCTATTACTCAGCCCGAATCGATTACCTGAGCCATGTGATCGATGAGGCCATTCCGGAGGCTTTTAATGCGCAGCTTCTTGAAACGGCTTTGAAAACCAGTGGCCATTCTATTGCCCTGGATTTGATCGATACAGCTGTATATCAACCCATGCGACAGTATATCAAGGTTAAAGGCAAACGCTTCCGCCCCTTGTTGAGCTGCCTGTTTATCGAAGGCTACGGCAAAGAACCCGAACTATTCAAACCCATTCTGGCCATCGCTGAGATTATCCACTCCTGCTCTCTGATCCTGGACGACATTGCCGATGCCTCTCTTTTACGCCGTGGACAACCTTGTGCCCATCAACTTTATGGCATTCCCCGTGCAGCCAACGCCAGCTCAGCGATGACCTTCTTTGTCTTCCGCTTGTTGCAACGCAACCAGATGCCTCTGTCCGGCCGGCAAAGACTGAAGCTTCACCAAACCTTGCTGTGGGAGCACTACATCACCAGCCTTGGATCAGCTCTTGACCTGGGATGGGCCAAAGAAAAGAGAAACGAAATACCGGATGACATATATATCCAACACATCCTTTTCCGATCCTCCTCCTACACCTACCGGCATGCTGCCGCCATAGGAGCTATCGCTGCCGGGGCTGATGATAGAGACCTCGATCTTATTTTTCAGTACAGTTCGTTATTAGGCGTAGCGTTCCAGTTTATTGATGACATTTTCAACTTGAAGCCGGGGTTGCCGTCCTGGGGGAAGACAATTGGAGAAGATATTACGGAAGGGAAAAGGTCTCCTTTGGTCCTCCATACAGTCAAAGAGGCCAGCCAGGAGGACCGGAGCCGGCTATTGGAGATTCTGGATGGAAACGTAACGGATCAGGAAGTCTTACAAGAGGCTATCGGTATACTGGAAAAGTACGATGCCTTTGCAGCCGTCAGAAAAAAAGCCAAGACATTCATTGACAAAGCCTGTTCCTATATCCAGCGGACAAAGGTCTCAGAGGATTATAAACTCCTGCTAATAGCATTTGCCCAGTACGTAGTGGAAAGGAGGATTTGAGTACGTAAGCAGGATGAATTAAGCTATAATTGTCCAGGTACTTCATGTCATTGTTTTAACCGGGCAGGAAAACAAATGCATCAACTGTGGAAACAAACATCATTAAATTTGGCGGTTCAGTTATTACGGACACATCCTCGAAAGAACATTTCAACAAAAAAAATACCGTTCGGCTTGCCCGGGAGCTGTATCCTCACCATAAAAATTGTGTATTGGTTCATGGCACCGGGCACATAGGGAAGCCCCCTGCCATTCTGTACGGCTACCTGGAAAGTGGAGTGCTCCTGCCATCCCAGTATCTGGCCGCTTTGAATATCAAAAGCGCGCTTCGCCGGTTGAACCAACGTTTCGTTGATGTTTTGCTATCGGAAAATATCCCGGCCATACCTATTGATATTCTGCAATTTTACGGATGGCCAGACTTCCAGCTGGATTTACCTAAGCTAATCCGGGCTTTGTTCCAGCTACTGGACAGAGGGTTGGTTCCTGTTTTTTATGGAGACCTTTTGCCACAGTCTGATGGTAGTTTTATTGTGTTTTCCAGTGACCTGATTACGTTGATACTTGCTAAGAACCTCAACCCCTTGAAGGTGATCTTTTTGAGTGATGTAGAGGGTGTATACGCGGATACCGAAAGTAGGGGAAAGGCTAACCCTAAAATCTTAAAAGTATTGAGCCCACAAAATTTTCATCTTTTGAAAAAAATGGAAAATGACAAACAAGATGTAAGTGGGGGCATGCTTAAAAAAGCCAAACTTGCCCTAGAGGTTTCCCAATATTGTGAAAGTTGTTTTATTGGAAGCGGTTATAGAAGCGAGGTTCTGAACAATTTATTTACAGGGGAAAAAGAAAAAGGAACTTTTGTAATCTGAAGAGTCACAACTTAGCCGGACAGTATTGAAGATCTATTCAATCGATTCTTAGGGCTTGTTTCCAGTGTGAGCCTAAAGCAGCTGCCGAAGGAGGATAATAAGTATCGCTGACAATGATCACATATTGACAAAACATGCTTCATCGCCTTTGGGTTTCCTGTCATCAGCCAAGTTGGGGCCTTTAGTTCGCAAGTTGAGTTATGGTATGGCCGTCACAGTTGTCTTCTTGAGGCCAGGACAGATAGGCTATTCCAGAAATAGGTTCCATTTTTTGGACTCTGCTCTAAAGTCCAAAAAACCAAACCACAACGTTTTTCTGCACTCCTAAGCCTCGGGGCAATAAGCAATACGCCAACCCTCTGTTTTCGCCATGCCTGGCGAGCAATAGCCCCTCAACCAGCATAAAGAGCCCGTTTCGCATACAGTCCAGATATATCGTACAGCGTCCCTGAAAATGAAGGCTGTTTTTACCATATATGTTTCTGCTAACGTGGGTGGAGACGCAGGCCGACGTTTAGAAGGCTTGTCGTTCTCTACGGTGTGTGTGCCTCGAATGGGCACCGAAGATGACCACTTCGAGCTATAATTAAGCTTACAAGCTTAAAGATAGCAAGAAAAGGTGATCGACAATTTTCCAAAGGGAAAATTCTCAAGGGAGATGAAAGTTCTCCTCGCGCTACAGTAAGTATGCGCGTAGCAAGCCACAAGGGCTACCTGTGTGAACGGGGGTCTAAAGTAAGTGGGACTGCAAAAGTTGGCAGGTACCCTTCGACAAGCTCAGGGCAGGCGGAACGTAAGCCTACCACCAAGGGCATATTGCCCAGCATTTCTGCAATTGCGACCTTTGCCTAAAATGCAGATATGAAAAGATCACAGACAAGGACAAGCCGTTCGTGGCGGGATGCGGATTGGTGGGCCCAATTACTGTCAGGCCATGAAGAGAGCGGGCAGAGCGTAAAAGAATATTGTGCTGCCCAGGGGGTAAGCGCGGCCTCATTTTATCGTTGGCAAAAGCGGTTGGAGCAGGAAAAAGGAGTGGGGTTCAGCCCTATAGAGATAGAAACGAAGCCTGTGGGCGGCTTAGTAGTCGAATTACCGTGCGGAGTGGCCTTGCACTTTAGCGAATTGCCTCCGGTAGCGTATTTGCGCAGCCTGAGTTCAAGTTTTAGCGGCAGCGGCATATGATGGGCTTTACCTCAGCGCAATGCTATTACTTGAGCCGGGAGCCGGCTGATATGCGCAAGAGCTACGACGGCCTGAGCGGGTTGGTACGCCAGGGCTTGGGCCGCGACCCGCTGAGCGGGGAAGTGTTCATCTTCCTGAACCGGCGCCGGACGATGATCAAGATCCTGGTGTGGGGCCGCAGCGGTTTTGTAATCTGGAGCAAGCGCTTGGAGCGAGGCACGTTCGAGTTGCCTTTGCGGCAGGAGGCTGGGCTGTCAGTAGCCCTGGCGTGGGAAGAATTGGTTATGATCCTGGAAGGCGTATCGCTGGGCAGCGTCCAGCGGCGCAAGCGTTATTCCAGGGGAAAAGCGGCGGCATGAAAAAAGAGCGGGGTTATCCACTGTTTTGAGGCTTGGAGTGTGGGAAACGGCTTTTTTCGCAGCGCCTCGGAAAAAACGCGGCAGAAATCCACAAAAAAGAGCAGCAGTTGTTGGGAAAAAGGGCTTGCCGGGCCGAGGGCGGATAGTTATCTTTACCCTATGCAAAACGCAAGCGAACAGACGGTGCCGCTGGCCGATTACCAGAGGCTGGAATCGGAGCTCCTGGAGTTGAAACAGCGCCTGGCGTGGTTCGAGCGGACGGTGTTTGGCCGCAAGAGCGAGCGTTTTGTGCCGGACGAAGAAGTGGAGGGGCAATTGCGTATGGCCTTTGGCGCAGAGCCCTGACCGGAAATAGAAGAATCGGTGCGGCAGCTGATAGCAGCCCATGAGCGCAAGGCCCCGCCCAAGAAGGACAATGCCCACAAAGGCCGCCAGCCTATACCTGCCCATTTGCCACGGGTAACAGAAGTGCTTGAACCGCAGGAAGATACCAGCGGGATGAAGCGCATCGGCGAAGACATAACCGAAGTATTAGAATACGAGCCAGGAAAAGTATG
>JACJYN010000023.1 GCA_020636095.1 Lewinellaceae bacterium | reverse complement strand
CATAAGGGGCAGTTCCTTTTTATCCCAGTCCAAGGCTCTGAAACAGGCTGAAAAATACAGACATTACCGGGAATAAAATAATGATGCGAGAGGAATTCTTATCCTGTCATCATGTCCCTTCTCAAACCTGACTAATGCCAATATCCGGCTTCCTGTTCTCTTCCTGTTTTTATAATTTTAAAAAACGTTTTTCTCTCACCCTAAGGGGGCCTTAAACTTCAAAGCTATGAAAAAGAAATACACCAGCCTTCAGCTTCAAATTCCGGAACCCTGTCAGCAGAGCTGGGAGGAGATGACACCCCTTCCCGGCGGGCGTTTTTGCCGGCACTGCGAAAAAACGGTGGTGGATTTTACCCGAATGACCGACCGGGATATCGCCCGCCTTTACCTGCGCCGCGAGGGCCGGGTTTGCGGCCATTTTCGACAGGATCAGCTCAATAAACGATTACCTCTGCCGGCGTCGGTTAGCCGATGGCAAAAGTTCAGAGCAATTGGCGCTTTGCTCTCCGGCTTGCTACTGAGTGGGGCCGCCGCTGCCCAAACTGCTCTTCAAAAGCCGTTGATAATTGTACCATCTATTGGTCAAAAACCAGGACTTCAAACGGCTTCCCGGCTGCTGAAAGGAATTGTCACTGACGAAGCGGGAGAACCGCTGATCGGCGCTGCCATTGCCCTCGCCGCCGCAGATGGGCCCGGGCGTATTCTGGCCGGAACGGCCAGCCTGGCGGATGGCCGGTTCGAACTAAAAATACCGGAGAGGGCGAAGCAATTTCATTTGACCATCTCTTACCTGGGTTACGAAGAGCAGATTCTGGAATTGAGCCCGGCGGAGCTTGCCGGAAACCAGGCAATTCAGGTTCAATTGAAGGCGGCCTCCTATAATTTGGAAGAAGTACAAGTAATTGCTTATAACAGTTCCATGACTTCTACGATGGGCTTGATATCAGGGGTAGCCGTCGTTCATAAGGGAAAAAAAAACAGAAAAAAGAGCTGGAAGCAACCGCCGAAAAAGTGGAGGCTCTCCAGCTTTTCCCCAATCCCTTCACCACCTTTGTCAATGTTGAATTCGACCAGCCTCAGCCCGGCCGCCTGCTTTTTCACCTCTACGACGCCTCCGGAAAACTGGTTTTTGCCCAAACCGGAGAACTATCCCAAGGGGAGCAACTGCTCCTTCTCGACTTTTCCGGCCGCCACTTGCCTCCCGGTACTTACTTCCTTAGGATTTCCGATGAAGTAGGGGAGATCCGGACGAAACCGCTGGTGAAGGTAGATTGACAGCAATTCCTGTTTTGGCTTCTCAAGAAGGTTTGGAGGTGTCATCTGCGGCGATAGTTACAGTTTTGCGCCGGGAAGAGTGTATTGCCGGTGGAGACGGAGTGCCATCATCAATTCCTAGCTCTGAACCTCCCACCCCTGCCCCTTGATTTGTACGTAACTATTGTTTTTTGGCTTATTTCTCGTACATTTGTACAGTGAAATCTATTTTTGCTCGTACAGTGGTTGGAAGCTGCGTGTGCGCAACTTTCAACTGAAACTCACCCATGAAAAAAAAGATCATACAAAAAGCCATTGAGCTCTTTAACGAAAGGGGCTATTTCGACGTGCGTATGCGGGATATTTCAGCCGCACTGGAAGTGAGTGTTGGCAGCTTGACCTATCACTTCAGGAGCAAGGAAGCCCTGATGGATTCCATCTACCGCTACATGCTAAAAACCCTGGAAGAACTGGCGATCAGTGACCGCCTGTTTCAGAAAAAAGGAGAAGAACTGGAAGTGGCGGCGGTCTATATGAGCTACATGCAGCAGTTTCGCTTCTTCTTTCAGGATACGCTGGACATCATCCGGACGTATCCGAAGATCGGCGAACGGCACCGGCAGCAGGTAGCGGAGGAAATCAATATTATCAAAAACCTGCTTTATACGCAGGTTGGAAAAGGTACGCTGGTGGCAGAACCGGCGCCCGGCCTTTACGACACCCTGGCAGAGATGATCTGGCACACCCTGCACTTCTGGTTTGCCCGGCAAGCCATCCTGGGTGACACCAACCCGGGCTGGGATGACGCCGTCAAGACCATTGGCCATCTGGTTTATCCTTACATCTCTGAAGAGAGAAAGGCGGAGGGGCTGGAGATCATACCTGGGATAGAGGTGTTGGAGTGAGTGGGAAATCGGAATTCGGAATTCGGAATTCGGGTGCAAAAATCTGGAAGAACTGTTCAAATAATCAGCTATTATTTCATGACGCAGACAACGTTTGATAAAGTAAAAGTAAGCCAGGAGGGCAAGGCATCATCCAAGCCCAATATAGTACTCAAGGGAGGCTATTTCGTGACCGGCGATACCCGGCCAGAGGAAATATTCATCACCGAAGAATGGAGTGAGGAGCACCGGATGATTGCCGAGATGGTAACCGAATTTTGTATTCGGGAGATTCAGGAGCCCTTTTTCAGCCGCGGCCGCGAGTTGGTGGTAACCAATCCGGAGGATAAGGAAGAAGTGGTGGGGCTGCTCCGTAAAGCCGGAGAGCTGGGGCTGTGCGGGGTGAGTGTGCCGGAGCAATACGGCGGAATGGCCCTGGATTTTAAGGGCAACACCCTGTTTTCCAAAGTCATGGCCAATGGCTTTTCCTTTGCCACCACACTGGGGGCGCAGACTTCCATCGGCAGCTTGCCCATCGTTTATTACGGCAACGAGGCCCAAAAAGAAAAATACCTGCCCGGCATTGCCACCGGAGAGCTGATCGCCGCCTATGCACTCACCGAGCCCGGCGCCGGCTCAGACGCCAATTCAGGCAAAACTTCCGCCACCCTTAGCTCGGATGGCCAGCATTACCGGTTAAACGGCCAGAAGATATGGATCACCAATGGAGGCTTTGCCGATCTGTTCATCGTTTTTGCCAAGATCGATCAGGATGAAAAGCTCTCCGCATTCATCGTCGAACGATCCTATGAAGGGTTCTCCGTAGGGCCGGAAGAAAAAAAGATGGGTATCAAGGGGTCCTCAACGGTACAGATTTATTTCGACAATTGTAAGGTGCCGGTGGAGAACCTGCTGGGTAAACGGCAGGAGGGCTTCAGGATGGCCCTCAACATCCTCAATGGAGGCCGGATGAAAGCCGGCGCCGGAGGGATTGGCGGCGCCCAGTTTTCTTTGACCAAAGCGGTGCAGTATGCGATCGAGCGGCAGCAATTCGGCCAGCCTATCGCCAGTTTCGGAGCGATCCAGTACAAAATCGGCGATATTGCCATGCAGGCCTTCGCCAACGAGGCGGCGTTATTCCGTACGGCTGATTATATCGACCGCAAGGAGATAGAACTGAAAGCGGCCGGGCTTCCCGAAAATGAAGCAAAAATCAAAGCCATCCGGGAGTTTGCAGTAGAAGCGTCCATCATTAAAGTAAAGGGGTCTGATCTTGCTTGTTATGCTACCGACGAGGCTATACAGATCTATGGCGGCATGGGGTATGCCCAGGAGACCGGCATGGAGATGGGCTACCGCGATGCCCGGATCACCAAGATTTATGAAGGCACCAACGAGGTAAACCGCCTGCTCACCGTTGGCGAACTGACCAAGCGCGCCATGGTGACCAAAGAGCTGGACCTGGTGAGCGCCGGTAAAAAAATACCTGCCTTCCTGCTGCGCCAACTAACGCCCTTCCGCCCGAAAAGCGGTTATGCGGAAGAAGAGCGGATCGTTCAGGGCCTGAAGCATGCCTTTCTGTTCCTCTCCGGCACAGCCGGCAGGAAACTGGGCAAAAAGATGATCGACGAACAGGAGATCGTTATGAATCTGTCCACCATCTTAGCTGAGGCCTATGTGGCGGAGAGTGTGCTGCTGAAAGTGAAAAAACTGGAAACCAGTGCCCCTGATGATCCGGCCCGGCTGGACATACAGCGGCAAATGATGCAGCTGTACCTCTACGAAGCGCTGGCCAAAGGCCGCAAAGCCGCCCTCGAAGCGGTAGCCAGCTTTTCGTCAGGCAACCCAAAGCGCACTTATACGCTGGTGGCCAAAACCTTGCTCAAACCCTATGATGTCAATCCTAAGGAAATGCGAAGGAACATCGCTGGGTTTATCATCGAAAAAAGAGGATATTGTTTTTAGAGTATGTTGGGAGTTCGCAGTTCGGGAGTTCGCAGAACTACCCACGCGCCTGCCGAGCTCCAAATCCCGAACAACCGAACCATCGAACAACCGAATCCAACCATGCAAAAAGTAGTCATCATCGACGGTTGCCGAACGCCCTTTCTGCGGTCCGGCACAGATTATATGGACCTGATGTCCTACCAACTGGGCGCCTTTGCCATAAAGGGCCTGCTCACCAATACGGGCCTCGATCCGAAACGGGTGGACAAGGTGGTCATGGGCAATGTGATCTCTAATATCCAAACGCCGAATGTAGCCCGCGAGGCGGCGCTCACTGCCGGTATTCCAAGTGCCACCCCCTGCCATACCGTCTCCCAGGCCTGTATTTCCGCCAACCGGGCCATTGTAGACGGGTGCCTGGAGATCATGACGGGGCAGGCGGATATCGTCATCGCGGGCGGGGTAGACCACACTTCGGATACGCCCATTCAGTTTCCCCGAAAAATGCGCAAAAAGCTGTTCAAAGCCCAGCGCCTCAAAACGGTGGGAGACAACCTGGGTTTCCTCACCTCCCTGCGGCCTACCGACTTTGTGCCGGAACGCCCGCAGGTGGCCGAGTACACCACCAACCGGGTGATGGGCGAAGATTGTGACATCATGGCCGCGCGCTTCCAGGTCGGCCGCGAAGAGCAGGATGCGTTTGCGGTGCGGTCTCATCAGCTGGCCGCGAAGGCTTTTGAGCAAGGCTACCTGCCGAAAGAAATGACGGAGGTGAGCCTGCCACCCGATTTTACACCCATCAGCAGAGACAACGGAGTTCGGGGGGATAGCACGGTCGAATCCGTAAGCAAGTTGCGGCCTGCCTTCGATAAAAAATTCGGCACGCTGACGGCAGCCAACTCTTCTTTCCTGACCGATGGCGCTGCCGTTTGCCTGATCATGTCGGAGGAAAAGGCCAAAGAGCTGGGCTTTACGCCTAAAGCGGAAGTGGTGGACTTCGTCTTCACCGGCCAGCGCCTGGAAGACGAGCTGTTGCTGGGGCCCACCTACGCCGTATCCCAACTGCTCAAGCGGCAGGGCATGGAACTGAAAGATATCGATGTCATCGAATTCCACGAGGCCTTCGCCGGCCAAATCCTTTCCAACCTGAAGGCCCTGGCTTCCGACGAGTTTGCACAGCAAAACCTGGGCAGGGATAAAGCAGTGGGCCAAATAGATATGAGCAAGTTCAACCTCTGGGGCGGCTCCCTTTCTATCGGCCACCCCTTCGGCGCCACCGGCGCCCGCATCGTCACCACTACGGCCAACCGGTTGCAGCAGGAGAACGGACAATATGGCCTGCTGGCGGCTTGCGCCGCCGGGGCGCACGGGCATGCGATGTTGTTGAAGCGTTGGGTGTGATCGCGGAGGGTTGGGTTGTTATGTGGCTATAGGGCTATTGGATTAGCTGTCTCAATATTGGCGCCGCTTTCATGGCAAGAAATAACTTTAATAGAGCGAAAAATGCAACTGGAAGAATTCATCACCATAGAGAAAAAAGACGGTATCGCCACTATTTGGCTGGATAGCAAGCGGGAAAAAATGAACGTAGTCTCCCCCGCCGTCATCGAACTGTTTGATGCATTGATGGACAAGATAGAGGGCGACCCTGAAATCCTGGCGGCCGTGTTCATCAGCAAGAAGGCCGATTTCATGGCCGGGGCGGACATCAAAGCCTTCGCTATTGAAAAGGAGGGTGATTTTCGCCCCTTTCAGGAGCAGGGGCACCGGGCGCTGGACCGAATAGAGCAGTGCCGGAAGCCGTTTGTCTCCGCCGTTCACGGCACGGCCTTCGGCCTGGGCACGGAACTGTCTCTGGCTTGTCACGCCCGCATTGCCACCCGCTCATCGCGCACGAAGTTTGCCCTGCCGGAAGTCAAGCTGGGGCTACTGCCCGGCGGAGGCGGCACCCAGCGCCTGCCCCGCCTCATCGGCATACAGAAAGCGCTGGACATGATGCTGGCCGGCAAGAATATCTTTGCCTACCGCGCCCAAAAAATGGGGCTGGTGGACGAGCTGACCGAAGAAGGCAAGCTGCACCAGGCGGCTGTGTTGATGGCCCGCCGCCTGCTGAAAAAGCCCATGGAGCGCCCCTCAAAATTATCGCTGGCGGAAAAACTGCTGGAAGGCAACCCACTGGGCCGGAAGATTCTGTTCAGCCAGGCCCGGAAAATGGCCTACCAACGATCGCAGGGCAACTACCCCGCCATTCCAGCGATCATCGATTGTGTGGAAACCGGTATCGAAAAGGGGCTGAAAGCGGGTTATGAAAAAGAACTCGAGCTGTTTGAAAAGCTGATGCTCACCCCCGAAAGCGCCGCCCTGCGCGCTTTGTTCTTCGCAATGGCCGACAACAAGAAAAACCCCTACGCCGATGCACCCAAAAAGCTGGACACCCTGGGGATGATCGGCGCCGGGTTTATGGGCGCCGGCATTGCCGAGGTGAGTCTCACCAAGGGGGTGGAAGTTTTGTTGAAAGATATCAACCAGGAGGTGGCCAGCCATGCCCAGCAGCAGATCTGGCAAAGCCTCCAGAAGAAGGTGAAGCAGAAAGCCCTCACCAAGGTGGAGGCCGAAGCCCTGATGGGCAACCTGCACGCGCAGCTGGATTATGACAATTTTGACAAAGCCGACATCGTCATTGAGGCGGTGCTGGAAAAAATGAGCCTGAAGCAGCAGATCATCAAAGATGTAGAAACCCACTGCCGGGCCGACGTCATCATGGCGTCCAATACCTCCTCTTTGTCGCTTACCGAAATGGCGGCGCACGCTCAGCGGCCGGATACAGTGATCGGCATGCACTACTTCTCCCCCGTGCCCAAGATGCCCCTCCTGGAGATTGTGAAGACGGATAAGACCGCGGACTGGGTGATTGCCGCCTGTTACGATTTTGGCATCCGGCAGGGCAAAACCTGCATCGTTGTCCAGGACGGCCCCAGCTTTTACGTCAACCGCATCCTCAGCCCCTACACCAACGAATGCCTGCTGATGGCCGACGAAGGCATCGCCCTGGAAGCCATCGACAAGGCATTTTCCAAAAAAGGCTTTCCCGTAGGGCCCATCACCCTGCTCGACCAGGTTGGCCTCGACATTGCCGCTCACGTGACGGACACTTCGCGCAAGATCGTTGCCGGCAGGCCCGGGTTTGAGATTTGCGAGGCGGTGGTGAAGATGTTTGAAGCCGGCCGCCTGGGCAAAAAAAACAAAAAAGGTTTTTACAACTACAACGACAAAGGCCGGCGGCTGGGCATTGACCCTACGGCCTATCAATTCTTTCAAGGCGACGGAAAGCAGGCGCTGCCCCTGGAAGAGATTCAGAACCGCGGCCTGATGCTGATGCTAAACGAGGCGGTGTTATGCCTGGAAGAGGGCATCATCGCCAACCCCGGAGATGGCGACCTGGGCGCCGTCTTCGGCATCGGCTTCCCTCCCTTCACCGGCGGCCCCTTCCGGGCGATGGATACGTGGGGGATACAGCATATAGTGGACACCATGCGGGAACTGCAGGCCAAATACGGCCCGCGCTTTGCGCCGGCAGCTACGCTGGAGCGGATGGCCGGGAAGGGGGAGGAGTTTTATCGTTAGGGGCCGGACAAAAATAAGTTCCCCGTTTCAGGCCAGAGATTTTGTCGCTGGACAACCTGCCTGCGAGGCGGCCGAGCAGGCAGGGGCGCGAAGAACGCGCATAGCCCAGCTACGCAAGTGATGAGCAACGCAGTACAGCGGCAAAACCTGCTCGCCGCAAGGCAGGCAGGGATCGGCATCAAATGGGGAAGTTATTCTTCGCCGGGCCCTTAGAGCTTCATGTTGGGAGCACGAGAGCAGCAAGATGAGAGGGATTTAGAGTATGTTCAAAATTCGATCAATGTGCTGCCCCACCAGCCTTGAAAAAGTAGAAAAGACGAAATGCCGCCAGCCCTATGAAGGAGGACAATACCAACCTGTCTTGTACCCTGGTGGTTGTTTGGGTTTCTTTATTGATGGTAGTCTCAGGCCAGCTGCCCATATGCCTTCCGCAACACCTCCGCCGAGCGGCCCAACGCCTCTGCTTCTCCCTCCGGGAGCTCTGCCTTAATGATTCGTTTTACCCCATCGCCGTCGATCAGGCAGGGTACGCTGATGCAGACACCTTCCTGCCCGTACTCACCCTGCAATAGAGTAGAAATGGTCAGCACACTACTCTGATTGCGTAGAATGGCCCCAATGATCCGAACCAGGGCCAGGCCGACGGCAAAATAGCTGGATCCTTTGTAGCCAATGATGTGATAAGCTGAATGGCGGACATCCTCTTCAATCCTGGCGCGGTCCTTATGCCATTCTGCCTTTGTGTGGCTTTCCTGAATGTAAGCATCTACCGGTATTCCCCCGATGTTGGTCAGCGACCAGGCGGCAAATTCACTATCCCCGTGTTCCCCCAGGATGTAAGCATGCACATTGTGTACCCCCACCCCGCAGTACTTACTGATGAGGTAGCGGAGGCGAGCGCTGTCCAGCACAGTACCGGAGCCAATGATGCGGCTTCTGTCCCATCCGGACCGTTCCAGGGCCACTCGGGTAAGGATGTCTACCGGATTGGCTACTACGATGACTACCGCCGCCGAACCCTGCGCTACAATATCATCGACAATGCTTTCCATAATGCGGGCATTGCGTTGCAGCAGGTCCAGACGAGACTCCCCCGGGCGCTGGCTGGCGCCTGCCGTAATAACTATGGCCTGCGCATCCGCATAATCTTCTTTACTACCCGCGTGTATACTTACCGGCGGATAATATGGCAACCCATGGGAAAGGTCGAGCACCTGGCCGGCCAGCAGGTTTTCGTTGAGGTCGATTAAGGCGATCTCGTCGGCCAGCCCACTCTGCGCCAGAGAAAAGGCAAAGGTGGCGCCAACATCCCCGGCTCCGACAATGGCTACTTTCCTGGACTTCCATTTTGCTGAATTCATATAGTGTGTTTTATAACTCTTCAGTAGTCTGTCAAGGCATAAAAAGCCCTGGCGCATCGCTCCAGGGCATTAATTTATCAGAAATGGAGATTTGGTTGAGCGTATTGCAGCCACCGTTCCTTTTCGGGGAGACTGCCCGACAAATTAGTTTTCATTGGGGTTCATCATTTTGCCGATAAAGAGGATGCCATTAGCCTGGGCGTCCCGAATGGCAAATACGAAAGGTTTGTCGACAAACATCATCGGTATCAGGGGCACAGAGGTTTCCACAATGACCACAGAAGTGACCGCCGCCGCTTCGCTGCCTTCTTCATTTACTTCGATGACGGCTTTGTGTTTCACCTCATCGATGTTCAACGCTGCATCAGCAATGCCGGTGAAATCAGCCAGGCCGGGAGCAAAGGCGATGCCCATGCCCATATCAGTCAGTACCTTAACCAGGCTTTCTTCGTATTTCATTTTGAACTTCGGGAATTGGAAGAACAATTCCTGGTAGACAAATGATTCACTCCATAATTTCCAGTTGGCATTGTTCATTTGGCTGACGACATCATCAACGCTATAACCGGGCTTGGGCAGAAAAACACTCATGGTAAAGGCAGAGTCCGCGTAGGCGAGGTCGATGGCCTGGAACATTTCGTTCTCGAAATAGGGCAGGAAGCCCTGTCCGTAATTCATCATCTCCACTTCGGTAGTGGCGCCGTTTTCCAGCTGGAACTCGGTTGGGCCAGTAAATTCCGGATCGAAGGGATGGCGCCAAACGCCTTTGAAGTAAACGGCATTGATGAGGTACATCACCACATTGGATGCAATGGGCCCGTCGACGATCGACTCGATCAACCCGTTGGTGTTGTCATTCACCCAGTTGTTGATGGTTACCCGGGCCTGGGGGGCGGCGAAATCCAACTCGGCCACCTCGCTATCGTAATAGTCGCGGTTGGTGTCCAGAAAAGCATCCTTGGCAGGAAAACCCTGCCGGTACCAGATGGAATTGGCCAGCAGTAGCTGTACATCCGGATCCAGGGCCGGCAACAGGGTGAGCAATTGCCGGAAGCCTTCGTTGGCCTCACTGAGGCTCATGCCGTTTTGTTCCAGGGTGGCCATCATATCGGCGCGGGTTTGGCCCTCGGCGCCGTTAACGGCCATGGAAAGGGCGGTGGCTACACTCAAGGGCGAAATGAAGACATTCTTATCCGGGGCATCCTCGTGCAGCTCACGGAACAGGTTGAAACCAAATTCCGTGTTGGCGGCGCTGACCTGGCAGGCATAGGCGTTGGTTTCGCAATCAAGCCCGGCCACCGGTTCCGGATTCTTGATGGTGTCTTCTTTATTACATTGGGCGAAAAGCAGCAAAGCGCCCAGTAAAAACAAGGACATTATCTTTTTCATGATAGCTTATTTTATTTTTTCAATTTCCACATTCTCCAGCTTCGAAATCGATGATGCCATGGCACCTGGCGATACAATCGTTGCTGTAGGTCACCCCATCACACCCGCATACGGGGGCATATACCTGATAGCATATACAGTCATCAGAAGGGGCCACCGCCTGGCAGGCAAAACTATCATCATCGTGATTGCAGGCGATGAAGGAGAAGCTGAAAAAGGCAGATAGGAGAAAAAAGCGAATTGTTTTCATGGCTTTATGACTTCGATTTGGAGACAGGACGAAGTAAAGGCAAGAAAGCGTTGGGTAAATAATTGTTAAAAAAATGCGCATTGTACCCGGGCCGCCCAGGTTCCCATTTTCTACCTTCTAAAGCGTTGCTCAAACACCCCTACATTACCCATCGCATCCTTCACTTCCAGCCTCAGTTGGTGTTCGCCCTGCGCCAGGGAATCTTCAAAAAAATATTCCAGCCGATTGCGTTTGGCGTCGTATTCGAATAACACCCAGTGGCCATCGATCGTTCCCCGGTATTGGAGGCCGGGCACATTGCCGGCGGTCTTGTAATTGTCGCTGATGCGAAAGGCCATAGACGCCGCCCGGCCCATGTCTTCCCTCAGGTTGAGCGGCTCGATGGAGGGCGGTTCATCGTCGGTAAGTATGCAGTAAGCACCCAATGCATGCGCCCGGGTTTGCAGAAAACCGTCTTCCCATACTCCTCCGCAATTGACGATAGCGTTGCCGCCGGCGCAGTAGGCTATAAAGGCCTTCCCCCTGAGGTGGTCCGGAATCATAAGCGTAGGGCGGATGCCGATCTGAAAGGATTTGTGAAGCGGGGTTCCAGGGTAATGAACGTGATGCACCAGGGAATAGACTCCATAAGAATCTTCCAGGACGGGTTGATAATCAAGGTATAGGTTCTCGTATAGGCTACTGTCCGGGAAGTACAGAGACAAGGAAGGCGTTTGAATGATGCTGGCTTCTCCGTAGGGGAGATAGTAATTGTAATAGGGCCGGCCCGCTTTTATCTCCCCCGGAAGGCGCTTCAGCCAAAAGGCCAACTCCGTCGTATTTCCTTTAATATCGCTTGCCTCCAAACGCACTTTTGCGGCTTCTCCTGGCCGCAGGGCTATGACGCCTTTATCCTGGCGGTAATTGGACAGTGCATTTCCCGGCATTCGGTAAACCCGGTTAAAATAATGACGGCCCTCCCAAAGTGCTTTAAAATCCAGATGGGCGTTGAGGTAGCGCGTTTCCTCCCGCCGGAAGTATTCCATGTTAAAATCGAATGCCAGCGAGTCGTTGTAGAACAACTTTAAATCGTAAATCCCATTCCGGTTGGGCGCCCCATCCTGCCGGTCGAATACATCCAGCGCCAGGCTGGCCTTCGGGGCGGAAGTATAAAGGGTATCGGCCTGCTCCAGCCGATAGGCGCCGGCCCGGCTTTCCCGCAGGCCGGTTTCCTTCAGAAAGGAAGCTCCCCCTTGTTCATCGATAGCATACAACCGGAGGCGCTGCATTTTGGGCGGCTGGCTATCGGCAACCGGTAATCCAAAATTCAATGGATTCACCACCCATTCCCCCTGCCGGCCCCGAATCTCAAAGTGCAGATGCGGCCCCAAAGAACTACCGGTCAGCCCCATTGCTCCGATAACGGCTCCTTTCTCAAAGGTAAATTGCCCGGGCTCCGGATGGAGGCCTACCGAAAAGGATTCCGCTGCATATTGATGGCTGCGCACATAGGCATCCAGTTCCGGGGTGAAGTGGGCGAGGTGAGCGTATACGGTGGTGTACCCATTGGGGTGAGACAGGTAAAGAGCCTTCCCGTAACCATCCGGGGAAATCGAGATGAGGGAGACATATCCCTCAGCGGCAGCCAGAATGGCGTCTCCTACGCTTCCTTTAATATCGATACCGGCATGAAAATGGCCGGGGCGTAGTTCTCCAAAGGTACCGGATAGGCGCAACGCCCCTGTAACCGGAACGGCAAAGTAGTCCTGTGGATAAGCAGTGTCTTCCCCGAACGTGAAAGAAAACAATGAAAAGATAATTAAGATAGTAAAGTTGCTTCGCATAGAATGTAATCCTAAGTACTCTGTTAAATAAATATCTTATGCTTCTGGCCGTGCCTTTTCGCCCAGAAACGATAATTTACTTAATTAACAGAGCACTAAGTCCCAATAAGAGTGTATCGAACTGCTTTTCATCTCAATCTTCCCTGCTCTTATCCCCATCCGGCCAATGCCCCTTGAGCGTAGGTTCGGCCCTATTCTGCTCCAGGTAGTCGAGAAATTTTCTGCGGGGAATGCTCCGCGCCCCCAGGCTGGCCAGGTGGGGGGTATCCTGCTGGCAGTCGATCAGGCGAAAGCCCCGTTCTTTTAACCGGTGCACCAGTGAGATAAAGCCAAATTTTGAAGCGTTGCTTACTTCGGCGAACATGGATTCCCCGAAGAAAACCTTCCCCAGGGCAATACCGTACAGGCCGCCAACCAGCTGGCCTTGTTTGAGCACTTCCACGGAATGAGCGTAGCCCATTTCATGAAGCCGGGTATAACCTTTGACCATGCCTTTGGTGATCCAGGTGCCGCCCTGCCCGGGGCGGTATTGGAGGGCGCACTTGCGCATCACGGTTTCGAATTGCTGATCGTAGGTGATGTCAAACTTGCGTTGATTGAAGTAAGGGCGCATACTGCGCGCCACCTTGAGTTCATCGGGAAAGAGTACAAACCGGGGATCCGGCGACCACCAAAGGATAGGGTCTCCGGGGCTAAACCAGGGGAAAATACCCATTTTATACGCTTGAAGCAACCGCTCGGGAGAAAGGTCGCCACCAATAGCCAGCACCCCCTGAGGGTCGGCAAGCTCCGGGTCGGGAAAAACGATATTTTGTTCAGAAAGCCAGAAAATAGGCATTCGCCAGGGGAGTCTATTAGTTTCCTTCAATAACGGCAGAAAGCCCTCGGTCAACCAGCGCGTCTTTCTTGGGTTTCAGCACATTTTTGGGGGCTGTTTTTACAGTGGCTTTTCCTTTGAAGTGAATAATGAGCGAGAGCTGCTCGGCTTGTTCTAAGGTATGTTTAAGCACCTCCTGGAAGCATTGAATGACCCATTCAAATGTGTTGTGGTCGTCATTATATACTACGAGTTGCGCCAGTTCGCCTATATCCGAATCCGAAATTTCTTCTTCAACGACTACTTCCTCCAGCTCTTCTACCGTGTTTTTGTACAGATCGTACATCATAATTTCCGGATTTTTGAGTTGATGATTCTGGTTTTCACTTTCCGCTTAATTAACAAGCCGTTTTACTTCAACCAACTACTTCAGTTTACTTAAAGTTTCTTTTACAGCCGCAAAATCGGGAAGGTTCCCGGCATTATCCAGCACTTCCGCATACTGTATAGCGCGGTTTTTGTCAATTACAAAAGCAGCGCGTTTGGAGACCCCTCTCATGCCCATGACAAATTGTTCATACAAGGCGCCATAAGCCCGGGAGACTTCCTTGTTGAAATCGGAAAGCAACGGGAAATTGAGTCCCAGTTCAGCTTTAAACTTCGCCAGTGTCTGTGGGGAATCAACGGAAATGGCCAGTACACTTGCATCCGTGCTGTTGTAATCAGCAATATTATCGCGCATAGAGCATAGTTCTTCCGTGCAAACACTGGTAAACGCCAGTGGGAAAAAAAGCAGCACGACGTTTTGCCCTTCATAATCCTTTAGCGATATCTCTTTCTTATCTGAAGAGTACAACGAAAAGGACGGTGCTTTGTCACCCAGGTTTACAGACATACATTTTTTTATTTAATAACTAAACTATTCAATAGGCGCCTCCTTAGAGTATGTTTGGAGGCCGGGTTTGATGGCGAGAAGAGTCAATTATTTGATGAGATGAGGCGCTTTTTGCAGTTCGTACCTGAAAGGTACGGACAAAAGAAGCAACGAAATATCATCAAATAAGTGGCCTTCGTAGCCCAAAGATTGGCCTCCAAACATACTCTTATTGGCAGTTGAAGGGAGTAAGCGTGTATTTAAGCGTGTGTTCAAATTTCATACTTCGGCCTGGAAACGAAATTTGAACACACGCTAAGCGCTCACCTTTTCCTATTTTTCACCCTCAAAGATAAGGAAAGTCTGTTTAATTTTCTTGCTTTGCAGCCCAAACCAATACTCATGGATAACGAAAAACGTGCCTACCTGGAGCTTCATATTGCTGTTTTCCTGTTTGGCTTTACCGCTATCCTGGGAGACCTCATCCAACTTTCTGCTTTGGCCATTGTCTGGTGGCGGGTTTTCATTACGAGTATAAGCCTGCTTTTTTTAATCCGGGGAGGAAAGGCCCTTCGCCGGTTGCCCTGGCCTACTATCCTTCAGTTTATGGGCATCGGTGTGCTGGTGTCGCTTCATTGGCTGGCCTTCTACGGGGCGATCAAACTAGCCAATGCGTCCATTACCCTGATTTGTATGGCGACAGCCTCTTTTTTTACCTCTTTCCTGGAGCCACTCATCATGCGGCAGCGGGTACGCTGGTACGAGATACTCCTTGGTATGGCGATCATTCCCGGTATGGCGCTGATTGTCAGTAGTACGGATTCGTCCATGAACCTGGGCATTCTGGTGGGGCTGTCCGCAGCGCTGATGGCAGCTCTTTTCGCCACCCTCAACAAGAAGCTTATCGGCAAGGCCGATGAAATGAGCATTACCTTTCTGGAGTTGGGCAGCGCCTGGTTATTCCTGAGTGTGGTGCTTCCGGTTTACATTAGCCAAAGCGAGACATCTATTCAACTGTTGCCTTCCCGGATAGACTGGCTCTACCTCATCATTCTCTCCCTCTTGTGCACGACGCTGGCCTATGTTCTGGCCCTTCGCTCTCTTCGCCACTTGTCGGCTTTTGCCTCCAACCTGGCGGTCAACCTGGAGCCGGTTTACGGCATTGCGTTGGCGTGGTTCATATTGCAGGACCACAAAGAGTTATCTCCCGGCTTTTACGGGGGCGTATTGATCATCCTGGCCGCTGTATTCAGCTATCCGATGGTGCGAAAGCGGTTTGGAGAAAAGGCGCCACAAAATGGCCGCCTGTAAGGGCTCAAATAGCAAGCGGCCAAAACCTGTGCTAAAGAAACAGGTTTTGGCCGCTTGCGCATATCGATGGAGTCGATCTGGATTT
>JACJYN010000022.1 GCA_020636095.1 Lewinellaceae bacterium | reverse complement strand
CTCGCGTTTGCTGGTTTTCAGTTTGCAGCAAAAAGGGTTTACACCTTACTTCTATCTACTAATGGAAATGAAAGCGGTGAACTGTCATTCCCCAACCCCACTTTTTTGAAAAAAAATACAGCCTCTTCCGGCCGTGTACAAAAAAACGAATCTTTCCAACAATATATTGGTTTGCGGGTTGATTTTTTTAAGCGTATTGCCTATATTGCGACCTGTCAACTATCCTATCGCCTTGTTCTTGTATCCATCGCTCTTAAATCTTTTTCCGTTTTAAAAAGGAATCCAATTTAGCTTTTTTGCTGCCCTAAAAGGGCCTGGGACTGCTATGCCTGCCGGTCCATTCTTTTTGTTGAAGTGACAGAAAGGGGTGGGTGAAGCCATTAGATGAAGTGAACTATTGCGCCTGACAGATTAACGCAAATGGGAGATTAGCGCCCGGCGGCGCACCTCGGGCGGCAGTTTTCTACTGGCGTTCGAGTTTTTAGAACGGCCCTTCAAAGGCTTCGGTATGCTGACGCTCGGCCTGTGGTTTGATGTGAATGTGGCGCTGCCGAAGTTTATTGGATTGGGGAGGGGGGTGAGTCAAGGATTTGGGATGGTGGGTGGGTGGAACCCGAAAAAAATGAATTGCCTGTTGAGCGAAAAAAGGGAAGTCGGATTTATTTATTGAAAATAATAGGATAATATCAGTATTAACATCAAGGAAGTGAAAGTGGCTATCAAAATTGTAAAATATCCGTAAATTGAATTTTTCAAACCAGAGATATGGATGAAATTGAAGACAGATTGTACAGAGGAGCTTTGCTCCACGACATAGGAAAATTCTGGCAACGGAGTGGAGAGACGGCTCGGGAAAAGCATCAGTTGTTGTCCACAAAATTCATTAAAGAGTGGTTGGAAGACGATATAGTTGCGCATATTGTTGCCAATCACCACAAAACCGACTGGAAAAAGGCAAAAGAAGATTCTTTGAGACACAGGCTGGCACTTATTGTTTGTGAAGCGGATAGCCTGGCTAGCAAAGAAAGAGAGAAAAGCCATAGCCCATATATCCGGCCTATGGATAGTATTTTCAACAACATTAGAATCTTGAATATGGATGGACCTGTCCATCATATACAACCTCATGGTAACCTTTCAGCAGAGATTAACAAATACAACTTCCCAAGGTCATACGATAAGAGTGCTGAACAAGACAAGGCAGCTAGAAAAATAGATCAACACGATTCCTGGAATGCCTTCACAAGAGAATTAGCCTACTTAGAGGAACAGGGAGGGTTCGAAGAAATTGATGCCGACACTTTACTGTATTTGTACAAAAAGCACCTTTGGTGTGTGCCCTCTGCTTATTTTTTCCAACAGCCAGATATCTCTCTGTACGATCACTCCCGAATGACAGCTGCTATTGCTGTGTGTTTATACCGTTCGCTACAAATTGAATACGGTAATATTGAAGCGTTGCCATTTGACGATATTGAGAACAGAAAAGCGGAGAGGTATTTGCTCGTGGGCGGAGGGTTTTCCGGAGTACAAAAGTACCTGTACGGTATTGCACACAAGGGAGCATTGAAAGGGCTCAAGGGCCGTTCTTTTTGGTTAAACCAGGCTATTGATAGCATAGCCAGGGATATGCTGGATCAGTTTCAAATGCCTGAAGCCAACCTAATTTATGCAAATGGTGGCCGCTTCTATGCCTTGCTGCCCTCGTATCTGCTAAAGGAGGTAAAGGAATTTAGAAATAATGTAGAAAAGTACATACAACAAGAAGATGAGAAAAACCTGGGGCTGGAATTCGGCTTTATTGAGCTAAGTGGGGAAGAACTAGGTACACCTGTGATTTCGGAGCGGTGGCATGCCCTAAATGAAAATCTAGTGAAAAGCAAGCTGCAAAAACTCGAATCTCAATGGAACGAGGTTTTTTTTGCACCTGGGGGACCGGGAGGGCGCGTAGTGCAGTGTCAGTTCACAAAGCGGGACCTATGCACGGTTGAAGAATTTAGCAAGGCCGTGAACAGTGGAAGGAAAGTAGAAATGGGCTACACTCAATATAAAGTAGGAGAGGCAGATATCTATTTAAGGAGTGAAGATGCAGAGGTCGTGCCTGAAAATGAGCGAGCTATCTCAGCCGAACAATACAGGGGGCAAGTTATTGGCAAGCAAATTAGAGACGACTCGCAAGTTATTGGCTTTCAGAAAGCCACTGACCCCAAGGCCAAAGGCTTTTTCTCTGTTTTAGAAATAGAATCTTTGTGTTTCCTAAAAGAGGTGGATGCACCCAAAGAAAACCTTAATCGGATTGCCTGGCTAAATGACGATGACTTCATGGATTACCAACCAAACGCGGCGTTCAAACGTGTTTGGAAGTTTTACGGGGGAAATTGGGTGCTAAAAAATAGTAATAAAGAACTAAAAGAATTCGAAGACCTAGCAAAGGAAGCCATGGGCATTAAACGCCTGGCCATACTTCGAATGGATGTTGACAACCTAGGCTTGGTTTTTAAAGAAGGCTTCGGTGAAAAAGCCTCCTTTTCACGAATCGCGCAGCTCTCCACTATGCTCGATTTCTTTTTCTGTGGCTATTTGAATCAGTTGAAAAATTGTTACTGGAAAGCTAAGCTAGGTGTGATATCCTCATCTGATTTGAGTGAAAAGGAGAAAAAAGCTGCGGATATGGACGATCCAAATTATTTTGAAGTAAAGTCTTTGGAAAAGGTAATGCAGATCGTCTATGCTGGCGGAGATGACATTTTCATAATAGGCTTGTGGAATGTAATCCCCGATGTGGCGATTTGGATACAGGAGCAGTTCCAAAAATTCACCATCCATTCTCCCAGCTTTACCCTGTCGGGAGGAATTAGCCTTTTCCGGGCAAAATACCCGATGTATAAGGCTGCAAGGCGCGCCGGCGATGCCGAAGAAGATGCAAAAAATTACGAACGAATTGAGAAAGACAGAGAAGTTCGTAAAAACGCTATTGCTCTTTTGGGAGATGTTGTCGGCTGGGACGAACTAAAAACTATTTCGAGCTGGGTAAAGAAGTTATATTCCTGGATTCGCCCCGAGGAGGAAGGTAAACAAAGAATGGATAAGTCCATCATTAACAAACTGGCTAAGTTCTATGCTGATTATGCGGCAGTGATCGAAAAGTCAAAGGAAATAATCGAGAAGGCGGAAAAGGAACAGAAAATCAGTTTAAGGCAAGAGGCTACGGAAAAGGCACTTTGGTCACGCGCTCGCTGGCAAGCCGCTTATACGCTACAACGTTTTG
This sequence comes from Lewinellaceae bacterium, assembly GCA_020636095.1. Taxonomy (GTDB): domain Bacteria; phylum Bacteroidota; class Bacteroidia; order Chitinophagales; family Saprospiraceae; genus JACJXW01. The sequence goes on along the minus strand of JACJYN010000022.1, from coordinate 17,636 downwards.
CAGGGCAGAATAAAGCATATCAAGAAGAGGTTGGCGAGCTGAAAAATGCTCTTTTTCTGGAGCCCATGCTTATCAAAAAACTAGGTATTTTAACGCAATGGGTTGATTTGTTAACCAGAGAAATAAAAGAAGGAAATGAAATTTAAAATCAATGACAAGCTAATCGATGGCGTGGAAGAAGCGCCGAAATGGATAGCCAATGGGCTTGAACCTGAAGCGGTCATGTATGCAGAGGAATTCGGGAAGTGGTTGGCGGGGTTGGAAACGAGTACTGGCAGGTTGAGAAAGGATGATAAATTGACCACTACTCAATTCCGGAATATCTTTTCAGAAGTGGTTAGGATTCGCCTGCAGGATTTTAACGAAAAAAATGAAAAGGCATTATTGCTATTGAAACCACGTATGGCCTACAACATGGCCAGGCAAAACAAAAGGGGCGGGCAAACGCTTAACGAAGTTATGCAGCCCGCCATGGATGCAGTTTTTAAAGGTGAAAGCCGGGAAGAAAAGCAAAATCGTTTCAACCATTTTGCCGATTTATTCGAAGCCATACTCGCTTATCATCGGGTTTACGATCCTAAAAGCAAATAATCTAAAAAAGATAAAGAGATGGAAGATAAAACGCTGAAAGGCCAACTCGTAAAAAAAATATTTATTAAAGGCACCATTACTGCCGTATCCGGGTTGCATATAGGCGGCTCCAACCTCGGTTTATCCATCGGCGGCGTCGATAATGCGATTGTACGGAATCCTTTAGATAACTTTCCTTATGTGCCAGGCAGTTCTTTAAAGGGAAAGATGCGCAGCCTGTTGGAACGGCTGGAAAATAAAATCGGGACAAAACAAATGGGGGATGTGAAATACGGCCCTTATCAGAATCTGTCCGATCCGGAAACAAATATACCAAAGGTTTTCGGTATAGCTTCCGATGATGAAAAGGTAGATGAACCCGTGAGTCGGCTTATTGTCAGGGATTGTCATCTGACAAAAGATTCGAGAGAAAGGCTCGAAAAAATGGTGGGGGCAGATATGCCTTATTCAGAGGTTAAAACCGAAGTCGTCATCGACCGGATCACCTCGCGGGCAATGCCTCGTCAGATCGAGCGCGTCCCTGCAGGCACTATCTTCGATATGGAACTGGTGCTGAATATATATTATGGCGACGATGAGTCGGCCATGTTGAAAGATGTGCTGCAAGCTCTTTCTCTGGTGCAGGATGATTATCTGGGGGGCAGCGGTACTCGAGGTAGCGGGCAGGTGAAAATAAAGGTGCAGCCTCCCGAGATAAAAGAATTGAAAGATTATGAAGCGGGCACCCCTGCCCGGTTGATGGAGGGCATTGATATTCCAATCGAAATTAGGGCGAATGGCAACTAAAACAATAAAAATTTATAAGTTCCATTTCCAATCGGGCTTTCATTTGGATAGCCAGGCCTATGCTTATGAGAACAGCCGCTGGATGATTCCTTCGGATACGCTTTTTAGCGCAATTTGCCATACCTATAACCTATTGTATGGAAAAAAAGCATTGGAAGCCTTAATAAACCATGGGAATCCTGGCATTTCGCTGTCTTCTTGTTTCCCTTTTAAAGGAAGCCAATATTTCTTCCCGGTGCCTATGAAAGACAGAAACCTCCCCGACCTGGGCGACCCTGCTTTACATAAGAAGTTGGCAAAAGCAACGCTGATGCCTATGGAAAGTTTCGCTGAGGACTTACGGGGGAAACTTGATTTAAAGCATTGGGCAATTTCACTAGAAAGCCATAGCGGCTTGTACCAGGAGGTGGAGCGGCCCAGAGTAACTATTGACCGGATAACTCAACGCACGAACATCTTCCACTTTGCAGAGACCCAATATAAGGAAGAAGCAGGGTTGTATTTTATGGTGGATTATGAGGAAAAAACCCTGGAGGAAAAAGTGAAGGCTGCCCTGCGATTGCTGGGAGATGAGGGCATTGGCTCGGATAGCACCGTTGGTAAAGGCCAGTTTGTTCTTAAAGAAGATTCCTTGTCTCTGGAAATGCCTGATCCTGGCGAACACTATGTTTCGTTGTCTTTATATAATCCATCCGCTCAGGAAATAGTGAACTTGGACGCTAGCCGATCCCATTACAAAATGATCGTCCGTGGAGGCTGGATTTCTGCCGGCGGAAGAAACCTTCGCCGGCGCTCTGTGAGAATGCTCACGGAAGGCTCTGTGATCTGTTACAAGGGCGGCAAGCCTCCCGAAGGAAATGTGCCGATAGTCCTGGAAGATGATTATGGGCTTGGCCACCCTGTGTACCGCTATGGCAAAGCTTTTTGTTTACCCATTATCCCATAAAATATGAACCCGGAACATCTGTTAAACTGTACCCTCGAAATCCTGACGCCGGTGCATGTGGGCAGTGGTGAAAAATGGCAGCAGCACGTCGATTTTCTGATTATGGATAGGGAAGTAATAATAATTGATCAGGAAAAAATTTACAATGAATTACTTAATATCCCTGCAAATGATGGGCGGACTGCATTAGATGTTTATACTTATTTGCTAAGCAAGGCTAATCTTTTTAAACTGGAGGCATACTTGCGAGATTTGGACATTGAATGGAAAGATAAAGCATTAGCCGTTTTTCATTACCAGCGAGAGGAACCTGCTCAGGAAATTGGCTCATTGATTCGTACAATGAGCCAACCTTATATACCGGGTTCAAGCATTAAAGGTGCTATAGCTAGCGTAATCATAAATACAGTAAAAAGAAAACGGAATCTTGATACAGGTAAATATCGAAATGAAAGAAGCGATTGGAAGTTTATTGACGATACCGTTGGCAGGTTTGAAAGGGCAATATCGAGATACTTGCGTCCTTCCGATGTAGAAATAGCCGATACTGAACTTCACAATATTCAACTTTTTAACTTGTACCAGAACTTTGATTGGGAAAGTGATTATAAAAATCCAAAACTGTTGACTTTAGAAACATTCGCGGTTGGTGCAAAAGGCCAGTTTCAAATAGCTATTGATGTAGCTTGGCTGGAGTTGGCAGAAAAGTACAAGGTTTATGCCAAAAACGAAAAACTTGTTATCAACCGGAAGCAACCGATCCAGGAATTGTTTTACCTGATCAACCGCTATACTTATGAACATTTGCAAAAGGAAGTAGCTTTTTTTCAAAATTACAACCAAGCGGAAGACTCCGAATCAATAATCGCTACCCTTAAAGATTTGCAAGCCCAAACCATAGATAACGAGGATGCTTGTATCCTGCGTATGGCCTATGGCAGCGGGTTCCATGCCATTACCGGCGACTGGATGTTCGGCAGCCACCTAACCCCGATTGATCAATCGCACAAAGGAAAAAGGTATAAAAGCCGCAAGCTGGCTAATTACTTGCCAATGGGATTCGTGAAGATTACCTTACCCGACGGAGTTCCCCGCTTAACGCCTTGGAAGATACTTGGCACCCCCGATACAGCAAAAAGGCCGGCGACCATACCCGCAAAGCTAAAGCCTGACTATGTAAATTATGAATACATCAAAAAAGATAAACCCATCAGCGCTGAGGTTATAAAGCTTAGCAAACCTTTTTCTACCGTAAAACTCCACATTGAAAATTATCCTTTTGAAGATTTAATGGTAGAAATGTCAGGTACAAAGAAAGCAAAGCTTAAAGAAGGGCAGATTGTGAAAGTTTTGATAAATTCACAGACTGCCGATGGGCAGATCAAAACCGTCAAGTATCTGAAATCATGAAGTTGAAAGTTGTCTTACATAATATTGAAGTCCGATATTTTCGTTGTTTCGAAGAGTTGTTTGTGCAATTGGACCCTCAGCTTAATGTGATCATTGGTGTAAATGGGGCGGGGAAAACAGCTCTTTTAGAAGCTATTGTCGGCATGCTGCAGCCTTTAGTTGCCCGAATCAGAAGTGAAGGTTCTGCTGAAGATATAAAAGGTTTCGGACAGAAAGATATTAAGAACGATCGGATTGAAGCGGTGAACACATTGTGGGTTGATGTATCGGTTGATGGCAGCAAGAATGGAGCTCAAAGCCTTGGCCTCTCCTGGTTTGGAACTTTAGACAAAGAGAGCTATAAGGCTGACAATAGTGAAGAACAGGATTTTCTGGCATTGGAAAATGTCATAATAGAAATCAATGAAAATTTGTCAGAGAAGAAACCTGTTAGCCTCCCTGTAATTGCTTATTACTCTTGTGAAGTCGCTGATAATGTATCCATTGCCTTAGACGTTTCAAAAACTGCCGACACCTCCTTCGACATTTTTACCACCTACAAAAACGCCCTCAACCGGCAGGCCTTCGACTACAAAGAATTCGCCCGCTGGTTCAAGTGGCAGGAGTTGGTAGCTCGCGAAAGCGGGGAGGAAGGACTGGTGAAAGTGGTAGAAGCCGCCATCCTCCAGGCTATTGGTAATGGCCAGGGCAACTTCCAGCGGCTCAACACCCGCTATAAAAACAGGCCGGAAGGAGAATTGGTGCTCTCCAAAAACGGCTTAGAGGTTATTGTAGATCAACTTTCCTCCGGTGAACGTATGCTCTTTGGGCTGATCGGCGACCTGGCCCGGCGCCTTGTACTGGCTAATCCTGGAATGGAAGAGCCGCTGAAGGGTTCGGGAGTCGTGTTAATTGATGAAATCGACCTGCACCTGCACCCCCGCTGGCAGCGGCTGATCCTATTCAAATTGAGAAGCATTTTCCCTAATGTTCAGTTCATTGTCACCACTCACAGCCCACAGGTATTGCAGTATGTGAAGCCGGAACATATTATTTTGCTGGATAACGGGCAAGTGGTTGAAGATAAAATAAGAACCCTGGGTAAAGACAGCGACCTTATTCTACGGGAAGCCTTTTCTGTGAGTAGATACTCTGAGGAAATCCCCGAAATTCATGAAGTAAGAGCTAAAGTCCGCCGTTGTTTCGACCTCATTGATGATGAGGCTTTTAAAGAAGCGGAAGGCCTTCTTAAGGAGCTGGAAGACCGCTTGGGTTCAAACGACCCCGATATTGTAGAATTGCGCACTCTTTTTTCGCTAACCGCACAAGGCTATAATGAATGAAGCATATTGTTAAGCAACATCCTCCGAAGGCATTGCTTGAATATTTAAAGACTCCGAATGCCTCCTGGAAGGGCTGCCCATGTAAATCCGAATGGAAAAGATCGCTCCTGGAAGAACAGGGGCATATTTGCGCTTATACCATGAAACGAATCTCTGAACAGGATATGAAAATTGAACATTTTCTTCCCCGAGGGGAACCTTATGAGGAACTGGCGCTGGATTACAAAAACACATTGGGGGTTTGTAATGGAAATGAAGGGTATCCGCCGGAGCATCAATACGCGGATACACGCAAAGGCAATGCTATACTTCGGCATATTGACCCCAGGGATAAAGACTGTGAACGCAAACTAAAATATCGGGCAAATGGGGAGGTTCGCATCGACGATCCCACTTTGGCAGATGAGCTGTTGGATGATCCCGGGAGAAAACCAGCCCATCGTAGTATTTTGAACCTGAATCATCAGGATCTGGTAGACGGGCGAAAGCGTTCTTTTGAAGCAGTAAGAAGAGTGCTGAGTCGTAAAGATGAAAAGTGGCGCTTAAGAGATGTGAAAGACATGATAGAAAAATATGAGCAAAGGAATGCGCAAGGACAGTTTGAAGAATATTGCATGTTTGTCACATACCGGCTTAGAAAAAGATTGAGTAAGTCGAAATAAGGCGGCGCTCTTGTTTTCGGATCATCCATTGAGAAAAAAAAATTTCGCCATGCCCACCCTCACTATGACCAAAACCAATCTAAAGCGCAAAGTTTCCAGCAACATTGGAAACGTGCTCAAGGAGTTAGGGATGCTGATCAACCCAGGTGAAGAAGCCTTTAATACGTTCATCGGCATTGAAGCCGCCTTTAAGCGCCTGGAAGCGCAGCGCCAGCTCAACAGCGTGCCGGCCGAACAACTAAATGTGGGGTATGCCTCAATAACCCACAGCCTCCTTAGCTTTATCGACTCGCTGGAGGAGGAAGATATCTTGACGCCCCGCCTGTTGCAGTACGAGATTTACGAGCATGTACTCATTGTCACCAAAAGTGAAGAGCGAAAGCAGTACATGCAACAATTCTTTCCAACGGACTACTTCCGCAATGTCTACTACGACGATTCCGCCCAACCCCAGCCTGCGGAAGGAATTGATATCGTGGTTTATGATGACACGCCACCACCGAATCAGAAGGAAACGGATGAGTTGCTTCAACATTATCTGAAAAATACGGATGCCGTTGTCCTGTACTTTGGCAGCCATTCCCCTTTGGTTTGGAAGCATCCCGAAAAAGCCTACGCTACCAATTCCGTATTTTCCCTTCATGCCAGGATCAAAGAAATGACAGAGTACCTGAAATACAAAGAAGCATTTGACCAACAGCAAAAAACCGCCGACAATGACTGAAACCGCACCCAACCTCCGCCTCCTCCACCTCACCTTCGACCTCCCCCTTTACCCCCGCCAACTCCCCCAATGGCGAGGCGCCTTCAACGAAATGGCTGGGTGGGAGAACCACCTGCTGCACAACCACAAAGGTGAAAAAGAGGCCTACCACTACCGCTTCCCCCTGGTGCACTACCGGATGTGGCGCGGGAAGGCCGCCGTCACCGCCATCAACGAAGGCATAGAAGCCGTGCAGGAAGCCCTGGCGGCCAACTCCTGGGACATCAATTGGGAAGGGGAACAGAAGACACTACAGGTAGAAGGGCTCAACATGAAAGAGCACGATCTCCGCATGCTCCCCCACCCCAAAACCTACCGCCTCTTCAATTGGCTGGCCCTCAACCAGGAAAACTACGAAAAGTGGCAGCACAGCAAAAGCCTGGTGCAGCGGGCGGCCCTGCTCGAAAACATCCTCGCCGGCCACATCCTCGGCTTTTGCACTGCTATGGGCTACCGATTACCCGAACGGCTGGAAGTCAACCTCCACGAGATACAGTTTATGAAAAAGGTTCGCCTCCACGGCAACCCCATGATCGCTTTCAACATTACCTACGACGCCAATGTGCTGCTGCCCTCCGGCATTGCCCTGGGGCGCGGCGTCAGCACTGGCTTTGGCTGGCAGGCGCCGGCCCGGGTAGGCCTGCGGCAGGATAAGGCCAGGGAGGAACGGGAGGAGGCTTCGGCAGTGGAAAACGGTTGACAACTCGAACGCCAATAGAAAATTGGCGCCCGAGGTTAGCCAATATGTATGGAAAGTGAGAAAAAAGAGTTCTTTGACACAATTGGATGTAGGTAAAGCATTTGCATTCGAACAGCCATCGACATGGAGGCTCGACTGAGAAGCCCACGTCTGAAATCCCCCTCCTTCGGAGGGGTTAGGGGAGACTAATACCCCCGCGGTTGAAACCGTTTAAACAACCGCAGATAATCTTTATCCCCTTCTCCCCGGATGAACTTGATGAAGGCCAGTTGCCCGTTGATAAAGTTGCGGTATCGCTGGATCAATTCAGCCGGAAAGAGTTGCCGGTTCAGCATATCCTGTTCGGTCATGATATGGTACAAATGGATATATTTTTTTAGCCGTTTGAGAAATGAAGGGCTAATATCGGGCTTCTTCTTTTTGAGGATGAGGCCGGTGACTTCAGGCTTGTCTCTGACCCTATTTATTTTTAGCTTCTTTTCATTGATGAGAAAACCCTGGGAAAGCAGAATACCTTGAATAGCCCTGAGGTGTTTTTTTTTAAATTTATTTTCTCCTGAAAATGAGAGGTCATCAATAAATCGGGTATAAGCCCAACCATGCTTTTTTGACAATTGGAGCAGCATGCTGTCCAATGGAAGGCAAATGATATTGGAAAGGATCGGGGAAGTGGGGGCGCCGGTGGGCAAGCGCTGTTCGAAGGTGGTTAGCATGCTAAGACATTTTGCGGCGTTAGGATTGAAGGAAAAAGGGGGCCGGCGTAGGGTCATGTAAACTTTCTCATAACTGATACTCGGAAAAAAGCGGCGGATGTCCACATTCAATAACCATTTCTGGCCGATGTGTCGCAGGGCGTTGGTATAGATGTTCCGTGGTTTGACTTCGTCTGCAACAGCTAATAGCGCACCGTAAGCACAGGGTGGGCGGACCATATAATACGCCGCCTGAAAATGCTTATTGAGTTGTCCTTGTAGAGATTTCAGCCAATCTTCCGGGTTCTCGATGAGGCGTTTTTCTCCATTTGGTTTTGGCACAAAGAACTGAGTATACTTGCGGTTATACATTTTTGCCCGAAGGGTCTCTTCTTTAATATTCAGCAATTCAGCCAGCGCCGGAAAGGTGTCGGCAGCTATAAACTGCCTGCCCTTCTCCTGAAGTTCGTAAGCTGACGGCTTATCTCCGGTTTGGGTGGATATTTTTAGGTACATGGCATAAAAGTTTTAAAAAAAGAAGGTTTGCCCCGGCGCCGGCACAACCGGCAAACTCCCCACCCGGAGCATTTTCTTAAAATTCTTTTCCGTCGACTGGAAGATAAAAACCCGGTCACGGGCCTCATCCACCAAAGCGGCCACCTCCTGCCGGAAGTGTTCCAGCTTGCGCTTTTTCACTTTTCCCAGGAAGACGGACTTTTGCACTCGCCGCAGCCCCAACTGTTGGCACAGCTTGGCGGTCTTGAGGCGGGCCTTGTCCAGGCTGATGTCGTAGATGATCCAGGTGTACATGGTAGTACGGTGTTACGGTGTTACGGTGTTACGGCCGGGCGCAGACAGCACCGCGAATGACTGCACGAATGCTTCAGGGTGGGGCTTATGAACGCCCGCCCTACGCCATCTCTTTGACGATACTCACAGTGCTGCCTGTTTCCCGCAGCAATGACTGCGCGAAGTTGCGGGCCCTTCGGCGGAGGTACTGCTCTTCGGTAAGGCGAAGGCCGTCTCGAGGTTTTCGCTTTTCCTCGTATTCCTTTTTCAGCCGGGCGACAAGCCGCTGCTTTCCTTCGGTGGTGATGCGGATGCTTTTATCCGGCCCGGCGCGGTAGTGGATTTGGGAAATCTTCTTGCGGGAAAAAAGGCGGTAGACGCAGGCGATGGTTTTCACGCGGAACGGTTCTATGAAGTCGTATACCATACTTTTGAACTGGTAACCGTCGCGGTGCATAAAGCCCAGGTAGGGGTTGAGGCCCGCTTCCAGCAGGGCTTCCTCCACGCGGCTGTACAGGATGGCGTAGGCATAGTTGAGAAAAGCGTTGAAGGGGTCTTGCGCCGGGCGGTGGCTTCGGCGGGTAAAGCGGTAGCGAGCCGGCAGAGACTGCCCTAGCATAAGATAGAAAATACGCCCGGCGCTGCCTTCGATACCCCGAAAAGTGGCGGCAGAAAGTGGGCTGGCCAGCAGCTTTTCCTGAAGCGCCTGATGGCGTTGCAGTTTGGGCGCCCAACGTTCTTTTTGAGCGGCCGACTGGTGGCGGAGCAATTTCTCCATAAAAGCCTGCTGCTTCCGGAGTTTTTCGACAATCCACGTCCGGGCATATTCCAGGCCGGCGGGCTGGCAGCTCACCAGTGCCTGCGCTTTCTGAATCTGGCTGGTGCTGCTGGGCTCGTGGGAGTAAAACCGCCCAATAGGGAAACCGTATTGGTCGGTGACCAGGAGGCTGATGTCGTACTCCATTGCGAGCAGCACGGCATCGATGGAGACGGAGGTCCCTTTTTTCAGATATATGCGCCGGACCTGCTGGGCGGAGAAGGCTTCCTTTTGCACTTTGCCCTCCCGGGCGAAGGTAACTTGCAGCAATCCGTCCTTAACCCGAAGGCGGGCGCCATAACTATCGATATGTAGTTCCATTGCGAGGTTGTTTTTCGTTCACTATTATTATGTATACTTGCCTCCCCCCCTCGGGGGGAAAGAAAGAGGGGGGCTTTCCATTGCGAGGTTGTTTTTCGTTGACTGTTAAGAAATGCCTACCTCCTCCCTTCGGGGGGAATGAGGGGGGCAATAAGGGAGTGATCGGATTGGCAGAGTTTTAGGAAGCGCCAAAGTTACTATGGCACATAAGCAAGTTTTTTGGATGGCACCGCTTCACATGCGGATCAAGGGGTAGCATTTGGGAGTTGCTTTCCGGCAGATCGTTTTACGTTTTGTTAAGCGTATATGCTGTTTTTATGTAATGTTGATAATAAAACGCCATTAAAAAAGGAATAGTTGCTTGTAAAAGCCAAGTTTTTAAAAATTTTATTTTGAATATATTAATTTTGCCCTTAATGTCCCCGCTATTGGGTTTTGACATTGTTTGCCGATTTTATTTTTAACCTGCTGAAAAACAATTTATTACAACTGGACAAAATCATCTTGTCCAGAGCGGTTTAGCTCCCGGTATGCTTTGTTATTTTTATTTTCTTAACAAAATCTTAACACTTACCGCGCTCGGTTTTTGGACTGAAATGCGCATCTTTATTGCGTCGCGTAAACTTTTTACTCTTGGAGAGTTATGCACTTTTAGTTAGCACTGCGACACCAGCACCAGCTGGATACTAACTGACATCGGAAGCACTTGGAGAGTTATGCACTTTTAGTTAGCACTGCGACCAACGAAGCCGTGGCAGTGGAGGCGTCACCCTGGGCGCTTGGAGAGTTATGCACTTTTAGTTAGCACTGCGACCAACGTAGGGGTTGGGGCCAACGCCTCTTGTAAAGAGGCTTGGAGAGTTATGCACTTTTAGTTAGCACTGCGACTTTAACGCTGGCTTGGCTGTTGCTACTCCTATCGCTCTTGGAGAGTTATGCACTTTTAGTTAGCACTGCGACAATTTGGAGGGTATGCCCATTCCTCCCCCCTTTGGGGGCTTGGAGAGTTATGCACTTTTAGTTAGCACTGCGACTGCGAAAGACGACGCAGACAGGCGAAGACTTCTTGGCTTGGAGAGTTATGCACTTTTAGTTAGCACTGCGACACGTCATAAATGACGCGAAAAAGGGTAGTCTCATGCAGCTTGGAGAGTTATGCACTTTTAGTTAGCACTGCGACTTGTGGAGGACGGGGAAGAGGGAGCGGTAGGTCTTCTTGGAGAGTTATGCACTTTTAGTTAGCACTGCGACCGGCAGTGGCGGGTGATGGCCAATGCTCAAGCACCCCTTGGAGAGTTATGCACTTTTAGTTAGCACTGCGACGAGCCGTTGCGCGGGGCGTTTCCACGCTCCGGGTAACTTGGAGAGTTATGCACTTTTAGTTAGCACTGCGACAAATAATTGCCCGCGTTTTGATAATAAATCGCGGCTTCTTGGAGAGTTATGCACTTTTAGTTAGCACTGCGACTTCAACGATGTTGAAGGTTTCGTATCCCTGGGTTACCTTGGAGAGTTATGCACTTTTAGTTAGCACTGCGACAAGCTGGGCGCTCCTGGTGAAGACAATAACTATGGCATCTTGGAGAGTTATGCACTTTTAGTTAGCACTGCGACGGCGCTCACTGCTCGCATGGGAAGTTGTCCGGATCGCTTGGAGAGTTATGCACTTTTAGTTAGCACTGCGACTGGCCGAAACCACTAGCGGGCTAACAAGTTCGTCGCAGCTTGGAGAGTTATGCACTTTTAGTTAGCACTGCGACTTGGCGCGGGGATAACTGGCGAGTACTTTACCGTCGCTTGGAGAGTTATGCACTTTTAGTTAGCACTGCGACGAGAACATACGGAAACAGGGTCATGCCGCTTTCCGATTACTTGGAGAGTTATGCACTTTTAGTTAGCACTGCGACGCGCCCAATTGACGAAAGGATCATACTCCACGGCGGCCTTGGAGAGTTATGCACTTTTAGTTAGCACTGCGACCGGCAAAGAGATTTTGCCTGTACCGCCATCATTAAAACTTGGAGAGTTATGCACTTTTAGTTAGCACTGCGACATCCCGCTCTCCTCATCTAGGCTGCCGTCCAGAAATGCTTGGAGAGTTATGCACTTGCCTGCATTCACCGAATGCAAAGGCATCCCGGACAAATGCCCGGTGGGCATTTCGTCGGGATTTAGTTAGCACTGCGACCCCCATCCGCTGACTGCAAAAGCGTCAATTTTTGCCCTTGGAGAGTTATGCACTCCTCGCCCGCCGGAGACATCGGCGGAGGAGGGTTTAGTTAGCTCCCGGCACTACGGCCGGGATGTCGCTCTTCGACCGCCATAGCCTTCGGCGAAGGCGGTGCGCTCCAACTGCGATCCCGCTTAAGCCTCACTAAACTCGCCGCTTTTAGAGGGCCCAGAACAGTTCATGAAGAAAGTGCGCCTGCACGGCAACTCCATGATCGCTTTCAACATCACCTACGACGCCAATGTGCTGTTGCCTTCGGGCATCGCCCTGGGGCGCGGCGTCAGCACCGGCTTCGGCTGGCAGGCGCCGGCTAGGGTTGGTGTGCGGCAGGATAAGCCTCGTGAGGAACGCAGGAGAGAGGAGGCTTCGGCGGCGGAAAACGGTTGACAAAACGCTGCCTAAAGCGGCATACCAACGCAAAATTGACAGAACAGGAACCAAGTCTCAAAAAAGGCCGTTATCTTTAGTCACTATTTGCTTTCACTATATTCGAATTTTATGACCAACCGAATCGAATCGAATCCCTATCTCTCCACTGCGCAAATGAGCCAGATCAGAACGCTTTGCACCCAATACCGGGTGGCCAGCCTCCACCTCTTCGGCTCTGCGGTCACCGGCCATTTCCGGGAGGACAGCGATGTGGATCTCCTGGTTCGCTTCCAGGAGATGGATATTCTCGAATACGCTGATAACTTTTTCGACTTTCTCGATGAATTGCGGAAGGTGGCAAAAAGAGAGGTAGACCTGGTCATTGAAAAGGACCTTTCCAATCCATTACTGATCGAAGAGATCAACGCCAATAAAGCCCTAATCTATGAGCAAGAAGATTCAAAAGTGGTTGCTTGATATAAGGGCATCCATTGAGGCTATTCAGTCCTTCCTCAGCGATAATCCGGATTTTGAATATTATCAGAACAACCTGATGTTAAGAAGGGCAGTTGAAAGAGAACTCGAGATTCTGGGAGAGGCGGTTAACCGTATTCTGAAACAACAACCGGACTATCCCCTCACCGATGCCCGGCGGATAGTTGACCTTCGCAACCACATTATCCATAGATATGACAACGTATCTGATGAAATAATATGGGGGATACTCCACAAAATCTGCCTATTCTAATATCGGAAGTCGAATCGCTAATTCAGAAAGGATAGGCGTTTTCTACTTTGCTTATTTCCCCTCGGTTTTTGCACTGCTATGGGCTACCGCTTACCCGAACGCCTGGAAGTCAACCTCCACGAGATACAGTTTATGAAGAAGGTTCGCCTCCACGGCAACCCCATGATCGCCTTCAATATCACCTACAACGCCAATGTGCTGCTGCCCTCCGGCATCGCCCTCGGGCGCGGCGTCAGCACTGGCTTTGGCTGGCAGGCGCCGGCCCGGGTAGATCTGCGGCAGGATAAGGCCTGGGAGGAACGGGAGGAGGCTTCGGCGGCGGAAAACGGTTGACAACTCGAACGCCAATAGAACACGAGCGTAGCGACTGATGCCCGCCTGCTGTGCCGCAGGCCGGCAGGGAATGAAATGGAATAAATGGGCGCCCGAGGGTAGCCAACATGCAAGGAAAGCAGAAAAAAGAGCTCTTTGACACAATTGGATGCTGTTAAAGCATTTCCGTTCGGGAAGCGACACCTCTTTGTTCAGGCGGGCCACTTGGGGGAGGCGTCACTTCACTTACCCCTCTCTATCTTCCCTCCCCTATTCTCAATCTCCTCAATATTTTTTATTACATTGCAACATTGTATAATCCATATCAAAACCCATTTCGTTTTATGAAAAACTTCCAATTCGATGGCAAGGCCCGTCAGTACTTCTTCGTCGGCATTGCCGCTTTTTTGATCACCGGCATTACGTTCGGCATCGCCCTGCCCTGGGCCGTCACCCTGGTGCAGCAATGGAAGGCCAGCCATACACTGGTCGAAGGGCGGCGGCTGAAGTTCTACGGCAGCGGAGGAGAGCTCTTTGGCAAGTACATCGTATGGTGGATCCTCACGATCATCACCCTGGGCATCTATTCCATCGCGGTATATCCCCGGTTCACCAAATGGACGATAGAACGGACGGATTTCGCCTGAATCCATTTTCTCTCCCTCCGAAATGCAACTTAACATTGTCCCATCCGTACAAGAAGGGTCCGTTATCATAAGATGCTTTTAAACAACCGGTGGATAGCAGCCGGACGTTCCCCCAGCCACTTCCTGGACAGGCAAGCGGCGGCTATCCATCTGGTTATCCAAACGTTCCACTATGAGTAAAACTACCATTCCCAATGGCGCTGCCAATGGCGCCACTCCCTCCCTGGCGGAGATGCTGCCGGCATTTGAAACGGACGCCCGCTTCGGCGAGGAGCAGGCCGAAAAAGTGGGCGGCGACCCGCTGGTCCTTCAGAATTTCCTGTTCATGTTCTACGACCAGGATAATGTCACTGCCTCGCTGCGGCAGGAGATTTACCAGATTGACCGGGAGAATGAACGCCACAAGGAGTCGGTCAAACAGTACCGGCAGGAGGTGGACGCCCTGCGCGGCAGCACCCAGAATTTCATTACCGAGCGCGGCCGCCTGGTTGCCGAACGGCAGCATGAGATCGCTCATAAGCGCGTGGAGATTCGCCGCATCAAAGGGGGCGATTATACATTACTGGGCACCAATGCTCACCCGGCCAACCGCCTGGCGTACTGGATCGCGGTGGTAATCCTCCTGGTACTGACCGCCTACCTCATCAGCTTTTATGCTTCGGTGGTGTACAATGCTTTCCTGCTCGACCCCCTGGCGCTGGCCGCCCGGCAGGCGGAGTCCGGTAGCTTTTCGACCGTCACCATCACCAACGTGCGCGCCTTTCCGATGGCTTACTACGAGTACGGGCTGCTGGGGGTCGTGTTCTTGCTGAGCGGCGCCTTCGTTTTTATTACCCTGGGCTTCCTGCTTTACTGGTTCAGCCATTCCAAGAGCAGTTTCTGGCACTATGTACTCTACTTTTTCACTTTCCTGTTCGACGCCTTCCTGGCCTATGAGATCGTGCAGAAAATCCACCTGTCGCAGTCGCTGGTCACCGAACAGCAAGACTGGGTTTTCCGCATGGCCTTCCAGAATGCTGAGTTTTATATCATCCTCTTCGCCGGTTTTGGCATCTACCTGGCCTGGGGGCTGCTCCTGAAGTACGTGCTGGAAGAGTTCCATAAAATCCTGCCCGCTATTTCCGGCATCAAGCGGCGGCGGGCGGAGATCAGCCGCCTGGAACAGGAGATAAAAGAGACACAGGCCCAATTCGGAGAAAAAATTCAGGGCCTTACTCAAAAGGCGGATGAGATCGAACAAAGGGAGGTGGGCTTTTTCGTCCACGCCCTGGAACAAAATGAAGCGCGGATCAACTCCCTGCGGGAGAAGCTGCGCAACCACCTGCAAAGCAGCGGCTCTTCCGCCCAAAGCCTGCGGGTGCACATCACGTCCTTCCTCACCGGCTGGTGCAAGAGCATCCATGGCGCGCGCCCGGAGGAGGAGGCGAAAACCATGGTGGCGGAATGCCACAAGGTGGTCAATAACTTTTATCAAACGATTGGCTTAAACTAAAGGCTATGCGTACTATTTTCAGCATTTTTTTTCTCGCAGCCTGGGTACTGGCCCATTACGGCTGCGGCGGAGCGCCCGGCGCATCTACTCAGGCAGGCAACCCTCAATCCGGCAAGGTAGAGCCGATCAATGTGGTAGTTGTCCTGGACTTGTCCAACCGCCTGGTGAAAACACCCGGGCAGGCCGATAAAGACCAGGCTATCATCCAGTCGGCCTTGAAAATTTTTGACGAGCGGCAAAAACGGCAGGCCTACATTACTTCCAACGACCTCCTGCGCCTGGTCGTCGCCCCCCAGCCGGATGTGCCAACCAGCGCCAACGACAGCATGCGGATCGATATGGGGGAGAAACGGGCCAAAGTGGGCAACAAATCCTTGATGGGCCTGCCCAAATTCAAGGCAGAACGGGAACGGTTTGAACGCAGCCTGTCCAGGCTGTATGAGCAAGCCCTGGCCCAACCCTTTACCGGCGCCGACTTGTACACTTTCTTCTGTACCGAACTGCCCAGGAATTTTGCCGACCCCAACCGCAAAACCAAGGTGCTGGTGCTAACCGACGGCTACCTTGAGTTCGACCGGGCGTACCTCTCCCGCCGCCCGGATTGTACCTACATGCGGGAACTGGATAAGATGCGAAGGGAAAAGGATAATTGGAAGGGCCGCTTCGACAAAAAGAAACTGGGCTTGTGCCCTTGCCCCGCCCAGCAGTTTTCCAATACGGAAGTGCTATTCCTGGAAACCGCCCCCCTCTTCAAAGGCGCTTCCGTCTACGAATTTCCTATAATCGAACACTACTGGACAACCTGGTTCGACAGCATGGCCCTGCCCGCCAGCATCGAGCCATACGACGCCATGGTATCAGGTATCGAAGATAAGATCCGCACCTTTTTGCAATGACCCCAACACCCCAATTTCAGGAAGACATACCAGGCCACATCACCACATCACCACATCACCACATCATCACATCACCACATCATCACATCACCACATCACCACATCACCCCTACTCCCATGCAAGTATACCTCGACTCCTACGGCGCTTTCCTCGGCGTGCGCAACGGCATGTTCTACATCAAACCCCGCCACGGGGAAGGACAAACCCTGCCCCTGCGCAAGGTGAAGGCCATCTTCCTCTGCCGGGGGGTGCGGGTGAGCACCGACGCCCTGGAGCTGGCCATCTGTTCCGGCATACCGGTGCTGCTCACCGACGGCATCGGCCGGCCGCTGGGGCAAGTGTGGAGCGGACAGTTCGGCTCCATCGCCACCATCCGGAAGAACCAGGCCCTGTTCTCCCTGAGCCTGCCGGGGCTGTACTACGTGGCGGGGCTGCTCCGGCGCCGGGCGGAAGGGCAGCTGAAAATGCTGGCCCGCCTCAAAGAGCAATACCGGCTGCAGGTGGAGGGATGGGACAGAGGAACAGAGGTGATACAAGGGATCATCGAACGGCACAAGACGGTGAAAGGACTGCAAGACAAGGAAGCGCTCAAGCAAACCCTCCGGGGTTGGGAAGGTACCGCCACCCGCCACTATTTCCAGCTGCTGGCTTCCGCTATGCCGCCGGCGTACGCTTTCAACGGCCGCAGCAAGCGCCCGGCTTACGACCCCTTCAACGCCCTGCTCAACTACCTCTACGGCATGCTCTACCCTATGGTGGAACTGGCGCAGATGAAGGCCGGACTCGATCCCTACAATGGCATCCTGCACGCCGATGAGTACAACCGCCCTACCCTGGTGTTCGATATGATCGAACCCTACCGGCACTGGGCGGAATGGATCGCGGCCAAGCTGTGCATCGAAGGCCTGCTGCCCGGAGATGCTTTCGAGGACAGCGAGCGGGAGGGCTACTGGCTGGCCCGGCCCGGGAAGAGCGTCGTCATCGACACCTTCCTGAAATACCTGGACGAAAAAGTGACGCAACAGGGCCATTTGCGCCGCCGCGCCACCCACATCGACCTCGACGCGCTGCGGCTGGCGGGAGGGTTGAGGGAGATGGGGGTTTGAGGGAGGTGAGGAGGTGAGAGGGTGAGGGGGTGAGAG
>JACJYN010000021.1 GCA_020636095.1 Lewinellaceae bacterium | reverse complement strand
TCGCGGCACGCTAAATCCGGTTGCTATGCGATCCCACCTACGCCAAGGCTTTGGATGGGCAGGCAGGGATGATCGTGGCGCACAAAATTCAGTAGCCATGCGATCCCTCCTACGCCAAGGCTTTGGATGGGCAGGCAGGGATGATCGCGGCGCACAAAATTCAGTAGCCATGCGATCCCACCTACGCCAAGGCTTTGGATATGGGCAGGCAGGATGATCGTGGCGCACAAAATTCAGTAGCCATGCGATCAAGGATGATCGCGGCACGGCACATTAGATCCAATGCACCAGAGCGAGATCCTGGCGGTGGGCCAGCAGCTCGTGTTTGGGATAGACCCGGAAGCCGTACTCGTAGACGCCGGCCAATTCGGGGTCGACCTGGCAGGAGTAGGTGGCGACATGGCCTTTCACCCCTTTGAGTTTCAGTTCTTCCTTGACCTGTAGTTCCACCTCTTCTTCGTTGATGCGCTTGAAGAAGGCGACCTCTACGCCGACGTGTTTGGCGTCTATTCCATCGATGTGCAGTTGGATGGTAGCTTTGAAAGGCTGGCCGACCGGCAGGGCGAAGTTGTCGGTATCGAAGATATTGGCTTCCACCACTTCGATCTCATTCCAGCGCTGCTCCATCTGAGCTTTCCAGGCGGCCATCTGGCTGGCCAGCCGGAACTGCTTGGCCTTGATGGTGCGGCCGCGTTCGTAGAGCTTATTGTAAAAGCGCTCGTAGTAATCATCGAGCATGCGCTTCATGGTGAAGACAGGCGCCACCTCGGCGATGATGTTTTTGATATAGCCGGCCCATTTGGGAGAGACTCCCTGTTCGTTGCGGTCGAAGTAAGCCGGTACGATCTCGTGTTCCAGGATGTTGTAGATGGTCTCTGCGTCCAGCTCATTCTGGAGGCTCTGGTCTTCGTAGGTGCGTTCTTCAGATAGCGCCCATCCGGCGTCGGGGCGGTAGCCTTCCGCCCACCATCCATCGAGCACGCTGAAGTTCATCACCCCGTTGAGGGCAGCTTTCATGCCGCTGGTGCCGGAAGCCTCCTTCGGGCGGGTAGGGGTGTTGAGCCAAATATCGACGCCGCGGACCAGCAGCTTCGCCATTTCCATATTGTAATTTTCGAGGAAGATGACCTTGCCGATAAATTCCGGCCGCTTGGAGACGTGTATGATGTGCTTGATGAGGTCCTGGCCGCCCTGGTCGGCGGGGTGGGCCTTTCCGGCGAATAGGAAGAGCACCGGACGCCCTTCCTCGTTGACGATCTCGTTGAGGCGCTCCATGTTGGTGAACAGCAGGTGCGCCCGCTTATAAGTCGCAAAGCGGCGGGCAAAGCCGAGGATCAGGGCATCGTTTTCAATGGCGTTGATCACTTCGAAGATGTTGCGGGGGTTTTCCCCGCGCCGCCTGAGGTCTTCCTGCAGGGTAGATTTGATATAGTCGAGCAGCCGCTTTTTCTGTAGCTGGCGAATGGACATGATCTCTTCATCGCTGACCTGGTGGATCTTGCGCCAGTACTCCTTGTTCGACTGGTCGCGCAGGAAGCCCTTACCGAAAGTTTTGGTATACAGTTCATTCCATTCGTGGGCGATCCAGGTCGGGTAGTGTACACTGTTGGTCACATAGCCGATGTGCAGTTCCTCCGGGATATAGCCCGGATAGAGCACGTTGAACATCTTCTGGGATACGGCGCCGTGCAATTTGCTCACGCCGTTGACCTCTTGAGAAAGCCGCATGGCCAGGTGGCTCATAGAGAACAGCTCGTTGTGGTCGCCCGGGTTGATCTTGCCGAGGGCGACAAACTTTTCCCAGCTGATGCCCAGGCTTTCGGCATAGGGATAGAGGTACTGCTGGAGGAGGTGTTCGTGGAAATAGTCGTGCCCCGCCGGTACCGGCGTATGGGTGGTAAACAAGCTGGTAGCGCGCACCACTTCCCGCGCCTCATTGAAGGACAGCTGTTGTTCCTGCACGTAATCCTGAAGGCGTTCGATATTGAGGAAGGCGGCGTGTCCTTCGTTGCAATGGTAAATATCGGCGTCGATGCCCATAGCTTTGAGGGCGCGGATGCCCCCGATACCGAGCAGGATCTCCTGCCGGAGCCGGTGCTCATTGTCCCCGCCGTAGAGCTGATGGGTCAGGCTACGGTCATCCGGGTTATTCTCATCGATATCGGTATCCAGCAGGTAGAGCGGTATGCGGCCAACCTGAAGCGCCCACACCTTGGCGTAGACCATACGGCCTTTGAGGCCGATGCTGACCTTCAGCCATTCTCCTTTGTCGTCGCGTACGGGCGCCAACGGCAGTTTGGTAAATTGCTGAGGCGGAAAATCGCTGATCTGGTCGCCGTGCAAGGAAATGGATTGCTGGAAGTAGCCGTAGCGATAGAGCAACCCGACTGCCACCAAATTGGCGTTGTCATCGCTGGCCTCTTTGAGGTAATCGCCGCCAGCACACCCAGCCCGCCGGAGTAGAGGCGGAGGGAGATGTGCAGCCCGTACTCCATACTGAAGTAGGCGATGTGGGGCGTGTTGGTTTTGGGCTTCTCCTTGAGATAGGCGCGAAAGGCCTTATCCACCGAACGAAGGCGGTCCATAAAAGCTTTATCCGCCAGCAACTTATTTGCTTTATCTACGCTTATATTGTCGAGAACGGAAATAGGATTGTAGTTGTGCTTCTTCCAGTTGTTCAGGTCAATGGAGCGGAACAACTCAATGGCATCCTTATTCCAGGACCACCAGAGGTTGTTGGCTAACTCGTGCAGGGGCGCCAGTTCTTTAGGCAGTTTGGATTCAATAAAAATGCGCTTCAGCTTCATCTGATTATCTTTCATTTGTCCAATCATGAGATGACAGGTTTTGATCAAAGGGCAAAAGTAGGGTTATTTCGGCGGAGGAGGTAGGAATTACTGTAGAAATTACACTAAGAGGGAAGGCGGGAGGCGGAAGTGGGCCCGCCTTCGCCTAAGGCTTCGGCGGGTGAGAGAAGTGGGAAGTGGCCTCCTACGCTGAAGCTTCGGCGGCTGAAAGAAGTGGGAAGTGGCCTCCTACGCTGAAGCTTCGGCGGCTGAAAAAGTGGGAAGTGGTATCCTACGCTGAAGCTTCGGCGGCTGAAAGAAGTGGGAAGTGGGACGCTGAAGCTTCGGCGGCTGAAAGAAGTGGGAAGCCTCCTACGCTGAAGCTTCGGCGGCTGAAAGAAGTGGGAAGTACCTCCTACGCTGAAGCTTCGGCGGGTGAGAGAAGTGGGGAGTGGCCTCCTACGCTGAAGCTTCGGCGGGTGAGAGAAGTGGGGAGTGGGGAGTGGGGCCATCTTCGCCTAGGGCTTCGGCGGGTGAGAGAAGTGGGGAGGCGGCATGGGCAGCAAACATCCGCACCTTTACACGTTTACCCATTCACACAATCATACATTCACACAATACCATCAACCATGAGTGCAACTGCAGCAATGCCCTATTTCATCAAGCCTTCCGTCAATCTAAGCCGGGAGGAGAAGCAGGCCGCTTACGAGCAGGCCCTGGCTGCTATCGCCGCCAACCTGGAAGGCGAACAGGATGCCATCCTGAAGATGGCTACCATCAACTGCTTGCTGAAGACCTACCTGCCTTATTATTACTGGGTGGGTTTTTATCTGGTGAGCGGGCCGAGCGCCTCTCGGTGGGCCCCTATCAGGGTACGCTTGGCTGCCTGCACATCGATTTTACCGGGGCGTCTGCGGGCGGGCGGCACGGGAGCAGCGAACGCAGATCGTCGCCGATACACATGCTTTGGCGCAGGGCAGCGAGCACATCGCCTGTGACCCCAACTCCCGCTCCGAGATCGTCGTGCCGGTTTTGATGAAGCCAACCGGCTCATCGCCGTGTTTGATGTGGACAGCACGCTGGAAGGGTCGTTTGATGAGGTGGATCAGAGGTATTTGGAGCGGTTGTTTAGCCTCTCCCTAACCCTTCCGAATCAAGTTCGGAACAGGCTCTCCGAAGGAGGGCGGATGTCCGAATGAGTACTTCCAGATAGTGGGATTGCACACAGCAGCCCTGGCAGAGCCAATTCCCCCTCCTTCGGAAGGGGTTAGGGGGCATAGCCGTCAGGTATAGAAATTAACAATATGTAGAGGGGCAGGAGTTACCCCTGAGTGGATCCAAGAACAGATTTGCGATGTGCGATGTGCGATTTTTGATATCTGATGCACTTTTCCGTCCTGCCAGTTGAGAGCTTGCCAAGAGCAGCCCTTCAAAGGGACATCGAAAATCAAAAATCTCACATCAGGTGTCAAAAATCTCATGCGGCATACTAAAGTTGGGGTAGCCTATCGGCATTGTACCATGGGATATGAAAATATTTTGTACGTGTTAAAAATAAACCTGATGGCTATGGGGTTAGGGGAGGCTCCACATTCCACCCGGCCGAACCCTACCCGGCATTTGCCATCCTGGGTATAACGGAGATGGAGTTGCCGGAACTTTCCGTTGATGACATCCTCGTTGAGGAAATTGAGGATGTCGTCGGTATAATCGGAGAGGGGCAGGCTTACCATTCATGCTGGCCGCGGCAGACGGTGGCCAGGAAGAAGTACTCGCCAATGTTGCGCAGGCGCTGGGCAATGGAATAGTAGTATAGAGGGGTAGAAAGCCGGGGTCGCCGGGGTCGCAAAAGTGATGGGGAGCGCTTGCGTAGGGAACGAGCGGGTCGCAGGTGCCGTGGAAGAAGAGGGAGGGCACCGCCCTTTTTGTCGTGATGAGACTGGTGTCGACGATGGCGCCAGTACCAGGCTGATCAGTAGCCGCCGTAGCGGAATTTACCCGGCAGCTTCGGGCTGTCCGACGGCAGGTCTCTATCCTGCCAGTAGACGGCGTGGACGGCGGCCTCGGCGCCGGCGCTGCTGCCTTACCAGCACCAGCTGCTCCGGGTTGATACCCAGTTTATCTTTATTATCCAGCAAATACACCGTCGCCTCCCGGATATCCTGCACGGCGGCCTGAAAAGTGCTGATCTTATTAGCGGCGGGCTGATCACAACCGAAGGACTGCCCCTTCATAGTAAGCCGGTACGACATACTGGCTACGACAAAGCCCATGCGGCCAACTTTTCGGCAAACGCCACCTGGAGGGAGTCGTCGCGGCGCCCGCCGGAAAAGCCGCCCCCGTGCACGTAGAGCAGGTACCGTCCGGTTTTTGGCGGCGTCGCCCTGCGGGCGGTAGACATCCAGCTCCAGCACGACGCCATTTTTGCTGCTGTAGGGGTAAGTATCCTTCTGCACCTTGCCGAAGAGGGCTCGCTTGTACCGCCCCTTGCTGAACAGGCGGTTGGCAAAGATCCAGGGCAGGAGCTTTTCCTCGGCGAAAGCGTTGTTCCAGGATTCGTGTTTCACATCCGGGTATTCGGTATAGCGCACGTTGGCCTCCAGCTTGAGCAGCGCCTCGTTCATCTGCCGGGAGAGGGCGGCGGGCACGACGTCATCTTTGGCGCCGTGAAAAATCCACAGGTTGGCGGTACTGCTGTAGAGGGGCGCCAGCAGAGGGTTGCCGCCTCCGGCGATGGGCGCCGCTGCGGCAAAGCGTTTGGGGAAGCGCGCCAGCAGGTCGAAAACGGCGAAGCCACCCATGGACAGGCCCATCAGGTATTCCGTTGTTTGTCGATAGATTCCTTTTTCTCCAGTTCCTCCAGCAATTCGATCACCCGTTGCAGGGAGGGTTGGGGCGTGGAGGTGAAGGGGAAGTTCCAGTTTTGCCCTCCTGAGTAATGGGCGTCCAGAACTCGTCGGGTGCGCACTGGGGGAACACCACGATGGCGGGAAAGTCCCGGCGGTTCTTCTTATCGAGGAACAGGCCGGCGCCGTGGGTGAGCTGGGCTTCATTGTCGCGTCCCCTTTCGCCGGCGCCGTGCAGGAAGAGCAACAGGGGGTAGCGCTTGCTGCGGTCATAGCCCTCGGGAAACAGAATGCGGTAGGGGAGGAGCAGTCCGTCGGAGGACTGGAACAGGCGCTTTTCGAAGAGGCCGTTTCAGGGTTAGGGGTGGTTTGGGCGAAGGAGAGGGCCGGGAGGAGGAGGAGCAGGAAGAGGGTGTAAAGGTGTATGGGTGTAAAAGTGTAAATGTGTGGAGGGCGGTTATATTGTTGGCTTGATGAGGGTTTGAGAGGGTTATATTGTTGCCTATCTGAAGGGCTGGGAGCGCTATTTTGTTGTTGGATAGAAAGGAGTTGGGTATGTTTTTTAAAACTTACTATGTTGTTGGAGATTTTGGTGAAGATAAGGAGAGATATTGTTTTCGTATTTTTAACTATTAGAACTGATTTAAACTAATTCTCTGGACTGCAAACGAAAGCCTTGAATCTCCTGGACTTCAGCTTTTCCTCGTCCCGTCCGTACGGACGAAACTCGAATCCCGCTTTTGGGAAAAAACGGGACGCCAGTAAATCTAATGCTTTGCTTTCGTCATTAGACAATAAGTTTAAATCAGTTCTAAGGCAGAGGCTGTCTGGAAAAATAATTATTGGCTTTTCCATTAAATGACTGTATATTTGATAGTATCAAATGATAGTATTAAATGAAGCCGCCTTATGAAATAACTGCTCCTGTTTTAAGGTTGCTCACTGCTGTCTCTGAAAAGTTGGGAGAGGTGAAAGCCAGTTATCTCAACAAGCCGTCGCCTCAATTAAGGAAGCAAAACAAGATTAAAACCATCTATTCTTCATTGAAGATCGAAGGCAATACTTTGACAGAAGACCAGATCACGGCGTTGATGGACAATAAGTGGGTAATAGGTCCTAAAAAGGATGTTCTGGAAGTATTGAACGCGATCAAAGTCTATGAAAATATTGATAATTACGATCCGGTTTCGTCAAAATCCTTTTTGTCGGCACACCAACAATTGATGGAAGGATTGATCGACAGGCCTTTTACCAATACAGGACTGAGAATGTCGGGATCGTACAAGGTTCAAAAGTAGCACATTTGGCGCAGTCGGCAGGAAATGTCCATTTTTTAATGAGCGAACTATTTGAATACTTAAAAATGAGGATGATCCAACCTTGATAAAAAGCTGTGTATTCCACTACGAAATGGAATTTATCCACCCATTTTTAGACGGCAATGGGAGAATGGGAAGGTTATGGCAAACCATAATTTTGATGCAGGAGTATCCTGTATTTGAACATTTGCCATTTGAGTCTCTGATCAGCCAAACTCAGGAGAAGTATTACGAAGCATTATCCAAAAGCGACAAAGCTGGGAAATCGACCGTCTTCATAGAATATATGCTGAGAGTAATTGAGGAGTCCTTAGGCCAATTGCTGAATTTTAACAACCGTACCTTGTCGGCGGAAGACAGGCTGGAGTATTTTGTTTCTCTTCATAAAAAAGAATTCACCCGGAAAGATTACATGAGTATCTTCAAAGATTTGTCAACAGCCACTGCCAGCCGGGATCTGAAAAAGGGAGTTGAACTGGGTTTGTTTAAAAAAACGGGGGAAAAGAGGAAAACCATTTATAAGTTGAACAAGTAAACTTGTTGAATGCCCAAATAACTACCAATGGACAAAACGAAGGAAGTTATTTACATTGGCGGCCAATATGCTTATCTTTGCAAGTCTGTAATCCCTGTACCGAGTTGCTGCTGGT
The DNA here is from genome assembly GCA_020636095.1 of Lewinellaceae bacterium. Taxonomy (GTDB): domain Bacteria; phylum Bacteroidota; class Bacteroidia; order Chitinophagales; family Saprospiraceae; genus JACJXW01. The sequence goes on along the minus strand of JACJYN010000021.1, from coordinate 16,970 downwards.
TTTGTGCATTTGCCCTCCCCGCCCCTCAATCCCCTAAAGGGGAAGCCGTCCAAAATGCATAAAACCAGCAGCTGTCGAGTATAACAAACATATTCCCATACTATGAGGCGATCGGCGCACTTTACTTTTCTGTTTTGTTTTCTCTTCACTACGGCCCGGGCCCAGATGTGGAACGGCACGGACACCCTCTACGGTAACGAATGGATCCGCTACGATCAGCAATACTACAAGATCCTGGTGGCGGAAGACGGCATCTACCGGATTCCCTACGAAACCCTGCAGAGCAGCGGCCTGCCGGTAAGCTCCATCGACGGCAGCCAGTATCAGCTGTGGCATCTGGGCGAGGAGCAACCCCTCTACGTCAGCACGGCCGGCCCACTGGCGCCCGGCGCCTTCATCGAGTTCTACGGCCAGAAGAACCGCTCGGAGCTGGACCGCTACCTGTTCCGCGACCCGGACAATGAACTGCTCAACCCCTGGTATAGCTTGTTTACCGATACATCGGCCTATTTCCTGACCTGGGTGGAAAGTGGGGCGGCGACGTTGCGGTATGAGGAGGTGGAGAATGAGTTGGTGGATTTGCCGGGGCGGGAGGAGTGGGTGTGGGGGGAAGAGGAGTTTTTGTTTAGCGACCAAGTGTCCAAGCGTTATATAGGAGTCACCTCAACATTATACATCTACTATTCGCGTTTTGAGGATGAGGGGTTTACCAGTAGCTCCGAGATCAGTCGCACTTTTTCGGTACCTTGTCCAGGTGTATATGCAGGAGGTCCACTAGCAGAACTGGAGCTACGATTACTTTCAAATAACAACTTCGATACCAGTGTTGTTCTGAGCCACTCACTTGAGATTCATGTTGATGGAGAGTTACTTGTAGAAGAGCAATTTTCCGGAGTAATATTAAAGCGATTTCGGTTTGAGCGTCCATCGGCAGACTTAGTTTGACTTTACTATTTTTTCCGGGCGTCAAGCCACGGCTTGCGTAAGCAAGAACCAAAGGTGGCGAATTTTGGCGGAATAACTTCCGACATCGGGTTGAAAATGGCTTATCGATAGTTCGGCTTTGCGCCATATTTCTAGCCTCACAGCGGAGAGCACGTCCGAGAAGGTGACGGCCGTTTTGCGGTACCATGCTGTGGCATTAGGTTGTATTGGACGGCGCAGATGCAAGGTGTTTGCCATCAGGCAAACGATAGACATCAGGGCCATCAGGCACGGGGTTGAACGTTCGATTGCCAAATCTGACCATTGCCTCTGGCTTTCCACGCCCAGGTGGCGGCGTACTTCAGCGAAGGTGACTTCGACCCGCCAGCGGCGCACGAAGAAAGACACGATTTCCTCGGCAGATAATTCCGTATCGGTGCAAGCCAGCAGTACCGGTTCAAGCTCTCCGTCGGGGTCCTTGACGAGCACCCACTTGACCTTAACCATCACCTTGTTGTTTTTATGCCAGATGGCCACGCCCGAGGTGATCAACATTTCTTTGTGGCACTTGCCATACCACTCGGAAAAGATGACACGCGTCCATTTTATACGCTTGTCGGTGAGCCGTTTTTCCATGTCAAGCAAGCGCTTCCCAATGGGAGGCTTTGGGCCTGGCTTGCCTTTGGGCCATTTTTTGGGAGGCAAATGGAACAAGCGGGCGTTGAGCTTCATGCGCACGATCATGCCAATGCCAAGGCTTTGAGCGTGCATGAGCAGTTCGTAAACGGCAAAAGAGCCGTCTCCTGTCAAGTAGATAGGCCGGTTCAACGCAGCGGCGTTGCGGCTCAACCAGGTGACTAACTGGCGGGCCCAATCCGTGAGTTTTTTGGGTTGCTTGCCGCGAGACTTATAAAACCGCTCCGACGGGCATAGGGCGGTTAACACAGGAAGCGCCCAAAATACGCCAGCTTCCAGCCAGGGCAGGCCGGTTAGCAGCATCAAAGACAGCCAACGCAGGCCGCTGCATTTGACAAAATGGCTTTTCGAAGACCGCACCGGGTCACGGTAGATGCCTCGCTTCTTGATCTTGGCGCCCCATCGGCGCTCAATCGTATCGTCAAAGCCGAAAACCAGGGCTTCGCCAGGGCCGGCGAAAGCAGCAACCAACAACTTGAGCAGCACTCCCGACAGCCGCTTGGCGGACCACTTGTCCTGGCTCAACAGGCGGTGATATTTGGGAAAGCAGCGCTCCGCTTGTAACCCTACGCTTCGCAGCAGGTTGCATACTGTGCGGCTGCCTGGGCAAATGATAGCGCCGGCGATCAGCAACAGGGCTTTTGGCCATACGTCCTTGCGGAAAGCCGTAGAAAAATCCGATATTGTGCGTTGAAATCCTGGTGGTAATGTTAGCATCTTTAGAGGGTTGAGATACTCTAAGATACTAACTGCCAGGATTTCTTCTCATCGTACAGGCTTCCCTGTAACAGTTGGCTATTGGCCGCTCGGCCGTGGTTCAACCCAAAGCGCGCTGGTGAAGCGCGCCCTGGCTCCAATCGACAGGCCTCCATGAACGAGAGAATGCCACCGGGATTTTGCCCGCGGCTGATGCCCGGCCGACATCAGGCGGCGAGCACAGCGAAGGAAAAAATAGTAAAGTCAAACTTAGGTAATGCTGTGAATATCATGGTCAACGGTCTGAATAACAACGATCGTTACGCTGTGGCGGGGGCGCGACTACGTTACCCCCGCACGCCTTCTCTGGGCGGCAGCGGCTTTTTAAGCTTTAGCCTGCCCGCCGGGAGCAACTCCCGCTACCTTGAACTGGAAGGACTGGGCGGCAGTGCGCCTGCTATAATACTGGACCTCAGCAAGGGCCAGCGGCTGGCGATGCAGCAGGAAGGCAACCTCTGGAAAGCCAAGCTGCCGGCTGCTGCCGGCGAACGGCAACTGGCGGTAGCCAGAACTTTCAACACCATCAGTACCCTGGCGCCGGAAAACTTTACCGATTACGAAAATACAGCTGCCGATTTTCTCATCATTTCGAACCGGCAGTTGTACGACGACGGGCAAGGCAACAATTGGGTGCAGGAATACGCCGATTACCGGCGTAGCGCAGCCGGCGGCGGCCACTCGGTGGCGATGGTTGAAGTAGAAGAGCTATATGACCAGTTTGCTTATGGTCTGAACCGCCATCCGCTGTCTATTCGCAATTTTGTGAATTATGTGGCTGGAACCTGGCCAGGCCTGAAGTATTGTTTCATCATCGGAAAGGGGCAGGAGTATCAACTTATGCGGACGGCGGTCGCCCTGCAGGCAGCAGTGGCGGAGGGCCGTATGCTGGTGCCCAGCTTCGGTTTTCCGGCCAGCGATAATCTGTTGTTATCTAACAATTATACCAGCGTACCCGTCGTGCCGGTCGGCCGGCTGGCCGCTACCGACGGGCGAAAGGTTAAGATATACCTGGATAAGGTGCAGGCGGTGGAAGCTAACCGGGATAACTCCCAAACCATAGCAGACAGAGCATGGATGAAGCAGGTTGTACATCTGGGGGGCGGGGGCACTTCTATTGAGCAGCGTGACATCCGCACCGCCTTGGAAACGATGGCGCGGGACCTTGAGAACAATACTTTCGGCGCTTCGGTGCGCAGCTTCTACAAGACCAGCACCGACCCTATACAAACCTCTCTTTCCGAACAGATTTTCAACACCATCAACCAGGGCACCAGCATCCTCACTTTTATGGGACACAGCAGCCCCGGCACCTTCGATTTCAACATCGACAACCCCGACAACTATAGCAATTACGCCAAATACCCGCTAATGCTCTCCCTGGGCTGCTACTCCGGCAACATCTTCACCACCGGGGAGAGCATCGGCGAGCGTTTTATCTTTTACGAAAACCGGGCGGCGGTGGCCTTTGGCGCCTCCCGTGGGGTGGGGTACATCTCCTCTCTTGGCGCTTTTGCCCGCAGCTTTTACGGACATATCGGCGGCGACTACTACGGCCAGGGTATCGGCGACGCCCTGAGGGCCACATTGGCCGACTACGACCAGAACCCCTTTTTCGGCACCGCCACCCTAGTGGAGCAGTTTACCCTACAGGGCGACCCGTCCATCCGCCTGCACCCCGCCCCCGGGCCTGACTTTGTGGTGGACCCCGCTTTGGTGCAGTTTGAGCCGCGGGTGGTCACGGTCCAGCAGGACAGCTTTAGCCTCACCTTCGATGCGCTCAACCTGGGAAGGAACGATAAGGATACCTTTACGGTGGAAATCCGGCAGCAGTTTCCGGGAGGCAATACAGTGGAAGTGATTAGAGACACGGTGGCGGCGCCCGCCTTCCGCAGCACCTATACTTATCGTATCCCTGTAAAGGGCAAAGAATCTGTTGGCCTGAACACCTTCTTCATCCGCCTGGACGCCGACAATGAGGTCGCGGAGCTGCCCGCCCCGGCAGCCGAGCTGAACAACGAGCTGGTGCGGTCCAACGGCGAGCCAGGCGCGACCCTCTTTATCGTTGACAATACCGCCCGCCCGGTCTACCCGCCGGACTTTGCGCTGGTGGGCGAAACGCCCATCACTCTCAAAGCGTCCACTACCGACGCCCTGGCTCCGGAACGGACCTACCTTCTGGAGATCGACACCACTGCCCTCTTCGACAGCCCCCTGAAACGACAAACCGCCATCAGGCAGCGAGGCGGGGTCATCAAATGGACGCCTACCCTGTCCTGGCAGGATAGTACGGTGTACTACTGGCGGATTAGTCCGGATAGTACCGAGGCGGCCGTGGGGTATACGTGGGAACAGAGTTCCTTCACCTATATTGAGGGCAGCCCGAATGGGTGGGGACAGGGGCATTATTGGCAATTTAGAGAGAATGAGTTTAATGATATGGAGTTTTCTTCTGTTAGAAGGTCCTTGGACTTTGCTCCCAGCTATTATAATATTAGAATAAAAAACAAAGTATATGATTCTAATGACCGACCTGAATTCGTTTTTAGTGGACAGCCGTATGCTTCACCATGGCCGTGGGGTGTTCAAGCAGGAATACAATTAATAGTAATTGATTCAATTAATAGTGATATCTGGATGCGAAATCCACCTGGAGGAGATTATGGAAGTGTTAATGGGAACTCTGCTTCTGACGTGTGGGCTTTTAAGACAGACAGTCCGGAAGGCAGAGAGGCTATGATGAATTTTATTGAAGAAATTATTCCTTATGGCAAATATGTAATGCTTTATTCTGTCCAAAGAACCGTCCAATCAGACTACGGTGCTTTAGATTGGTTAAGTGATACTTTGGAATTCGGGAAATCAATATTTGATGTTTTGGAGGCAGAGGGGGCAACTTTGGTTAGAGAGTTGGTAAATAAAGGTTCAGTTCCGTATATCTTTATGTTCCAAAAGGGGAAAAGGGCCCTAAATGAAAACGTTGCCGATGATATTTCAGATGTAATCTTTGCGGAATGTAATCCTAGTCAGAGATGGTATGAAGGAGAAATGATGTCTATTCCAATTGGACCGGCGAGTTCATGGGGAGAACTGTTCATTGAATATGGATATTCTGAGAATTATGATGAAGACTCGTTGAGCATTCAACTTTTGGGTCTTAAAGATTTAGGTCAGAATCCAATATTAATTCAATCTTTTAACCAACCTGTTGGAAATACTTTGAATTTCGATATTAGTGGGGTTAATGCAGAAGAGTATTCTTATCTTCTTTTAAGGGTATATGCTTATGATAAAAATGGAAGGTCTTCACCAGTGATTCTTCAGTGGCATGTCAATTATGATGGTATTGCAGAATTGGCATTGAATCCTTCGGATAGATTCGTTTTCAATGCAGATACATTAGACCAAGGAGCAACTTTGGCTATTGAAACTATTCTTGAGAATCTTGGCACAAAGGAGGCTGAAGATGCAGTTATTAATTTCCAGATACGAAATGGAAGAAATGAGGAAGTTGAGGCTCAGACTATATCTATATCGTTGGCTTCAGGAAAAGTACACCCCATTTCTTTTTCCGCTGAAACTGAAGATTTCATGGGGTTAAATACCCTTTTTATAGAAGTTAATCCACAAAGGGTTATTAAAGAATTTGAATATACAAATAACAATTTATTCAAAAATTTCCAGATACTTTCTGATAAGCGACAACCTGTGCTGGATGTAACTTTTGATGGGCTTCATATATTAGATGGGGACCTCGTTTCAGCATCTCCTGTTATTGAACTGCAATTAGAAGATGAGAACCAATACCTACTCCTTTCGGATACTGGATTGTTTGAAATTCATTTACTACAGCCAGATGGCACTGGGAGCAAAATCTATTTTGCTGGAAGTACCGTGCAGTTCATTCCCGCCGATAGCCGGGAAGATAATAGGGCAAAAGTTATCTGGACGCCAGTTTTTGAACAGGATGGGGTTTATCGGTTACAGGTTAAGGGTAGAGATGAGACAGGCAATTCGAGCGGACAGTTTAATTATGAAATCCGGTTTGAGGTGATTACTCAGGCAACGGTGACTAATGTATTGAATTACCCAAATCCTTTTTCGGCTTCAACTCAGTTTGTTTACACATTAACCGGTAGCAGCCCTCCAGCAGAGTTCACCATTCGAATAATGACTGTATCAGGAAGAGTAGTCAAAGAGATTCGCTTGCACGAAGAAGAACCTCTACGAATCGGCACCCACCGAACGGAGTTTACTTGGGATGGTACCGACGAATACGGAGATAAACTGGCCAATGGCGTTTATTTGTATCATTTTTTTGTGCGCAACGAAGATGGAGAGATTATTGCCAAAAGAGAAAGTAGCATTGATGGGTTTTTCAAGAAAAACATGGGAAAACTAGTTATTCTTAGGTGATTTCTTAAAAAGACTCGAAAAGACCCGCCATAGCGTATTTAGGAAAAGAAAATTCTTAAAAAGAATACTCCTATAATAGTATTTCCGAGCAAAACTTGAAAAATGTTCAGGTAGGTATAACCTTAAAAATTGGGCGTTCCGGAAGGTTCGCTTAAAGTTTCGCATATCCGCATAATAGAAATAGAGGTTGTCATGAATGAAGTCTGCAATAATAGATCGTTTTTCTTCTTGACTATACTTTCGGGTTAAAGGATATTTTATGGTTCCATGTTTGTATGTTCCAATTAAATTCATTGGTTCAAGTAATGATTTCCCTACCTTGAGTGACCTCATTGTACGACTAAATGTCTCGATACGATCCTCATCCCAGTCATGGTTGTATTTGTAAGTTTTTGCTTTCGGTTGACGTCGAAAGATGGCTAACTCAGCTGGAATAAATTGAAATTGTGCACCGGATAATGACATTCTAGAGAAAAGATCATAATCGAACGTAATATTGAGGCTGGTGTCGATGGGGCCAACTTTTTTCAGGCAAGAGGCACTAAAGAAACAGGCAGGTTGAACGAATGGAAATGAACCTAAGGCTTTTGAAGAAATATTTTCTATTATCGGCTCGAAACGAGAGAACTCTCCATGTTCATAAAAATAAGCTTTTCCATAGATGAAATCAGGGTTATTGTTTTCAAGGATAAAGTCAGCCAAACTCCATAAAGCATTTTTGCAGAGTAAATCGTCGCTGTTAACCCACGATAAATAATGTCCTTTGCTTCTATCGAACCCTTTTTGTATGGCAGCGGCTTGCCCATTATCCTTTTTACTTTCCCAGTATGAAATCCATTTCTGATATTTTTGAATAATTTCTAATGTGTTATCAGTGCTTCCTCCATCGAGGATAATAAATTCTAACCTGGGATAATTCTGCAGAAGGATCGACCGGATTGTCGCTTCGATGAAGCTTCCCTGATTAAGGGTAGGCGTAACAATAGTTATTACCGGCAGGTTTTTTATTTTTTTTTGATATACAGTTTGGCTGGACTCCTCGTTCCATGGCCACCCTTTTTTCGGGGTATGAGGTAATTTTTCAAGGAGTAAAAAATTATTTTTTTCTTTGTTCATATCGCAGTAATGACAACCAGCAACCGGAAATATACCAACACCAGAATAAGCTAAGGAACAGCCCTATAAATCCATCTCTATAACCTTTTTGGATAAAAAAGCCATGTCTGAAGGCATTGAATGTACTATAAAGATGTTGAAATAAAGAATAGTGTTTACCCTGTTCATACATCTTGCTACCTTCTTCTTTTAAATACCTTCGGTGTTTTTCTAAAAGTTGGGAGAAACTTTGCATCCAGAAGTGTTGAATATATGCGCCCTCCCAACTGATTTGCTGGTTTGTAAAACCGGGCAACAAATCAATATCTTCGTGAACATAATGATGAAATTGGTTTCGTGATCGATGCCTCAGCACTCTTTTAAATTGTCTGCCTCCCCATATTCCACCCTTAAGTGGTACTCCCCGAAAATAGAACTGTACAGGTAACTCTATAGCACCAGCATCAGTAGGGATGGATTCAAATTCAGATAAAATTGCCTTTTGAAGAGGATAATTATAAACTTCATCGGGATCGACAAAAAGAATCCAGTTAAAAGCAACTTTATCAATAACCCATTTTCTAATGTATTCTACAATAGGTACTTGTGGATGCCGAATGATTTTAGTGGAATATCGGGAGGCTATTTCAACAGTATCATCTGTGCTTTCGAGATCAATGACAACAATTTCTTCACAAAAAGAAAGAGAAGCTAGACAAGTATTTAGTAAATACCCATCATTACAAGAAACTATCACCGCGGATATAGGCAGATTATTCATTTGGTTTGGGCATTTTCAACCATTTTTCAGTTGTGAAAGCGTGAATCAACATCCCGAGATGAATCAAGAGTGATAAATATATGTTTTTTGGACCAATGTGTTTTTTAGTCCTATGTAAATTGAAAAGGGTACCATAATTTGAATTATGTATAGCCTTTTCCTCAGGAGCATAGCATCCTCTGATATAATGAGGTAAATCTTCTCTTTTATCTAAATATTCCCCTTCTATCCTAAATCGGAGTAATTTAAGATTGTTTGTATATTGATGAGGGCTTCTAATGGGAGTTATTCCATATTTTACAGCCAAGATGGTTAATATTGATTGATCATACCGATGAGCTTTGAATCCTTTGAAACATTTACTTACACAAGTCTTATCATTTAAGAGTTCAAATTTTAAACAGTTTTCAAGCCAATCAGAGATAAGTCTAATGCTTTCTGAAGTCTTTTTTAACATTATCATCCCTGCTTCTAATTGAAATACATCATGAAATTCTTTTTTATCACAATTCATTCCAATAAATGTTTCTCTTTTTGTCCAATATTTATTCTTGTTTCCAAATGTTGAAAACAATAGAATACCCGAATTTTCATCACAGATTTTGATCAATTCATGTATAGGAGTACAAATTTCAATACCAGCATCAAGATACAATAGATGATCATGAGTCTGCATTTTATGCAATGCTTTCAATATTATATAAGGTTTCCATAGCCAATAGCCTGCCCCTTTTACATGGTTGAGTACTTTTTTGTTTTTTTGATAAAAGCTTCTGTCAAAGTATTTGAGCCAAATGCAATTAAAATTAATTATATTTAAAATTCCATTTTCTTTAGCAGATTTTCCTAACCTTTTTTGGCTTAAATAAAACTCTTTTGTCGAATATGAAATTAGGAAAATAGCCACTTTTACATCATTTTACAGGATATATTACCTTCGAGAATTAAATATCCATTGTCAATTTGGTTAAAACTTATGCCTGTCTCTGATAAAAAATCATTTACAAATATCTCTGCGGCTTTTTCTAAAAATGCATATCCCTCTATTCCGGGGTTGTGGATGATAATGGATATAAAATATCTACCTTTGGTGAGTTTGGGAAGTTTTATTTCACCTGAGAGAATATATTCGCCTTTTTCAACAGTGAATAAGCTTTTTGTAGGATACAAATGTCCAGGGCTGAAAAAACCGATTTGCTTTCCAAAAAAATCATGGAGGATACACCCTAAGGATACTTTTATATTCCTAAGGGGTTCAAAAAACACCTCAATTATTAAATTTCTTACTCCTGGCGGTAGATTAATCAGTGCTTGATTTGAATTATTAATATTAATACCATTAATAAGGATTTTTTGATAGTCTTCATTTTTGAAGGATATGATCTTTCCTTTTATAGAAGAATTTAGAAAGACATGAATGATTTCAGTTGTGATGTCTAAAGATTTTAAGACACCTTGGTCCAAAAATGCTGCATTTCTACATAATTGGCTTATGAAGCCCAAATTATGACTAACCATCAACACCGTCCTACCCCCCTCAGCCAACTCCCCCATCTTCCCCAAACACTTCCTCTGAAACTCCACATCCCCCACTGCCAGCACCTCATCGATCAGCAATATTTCCGCTTCCAGGTGCGCCGCCACGGCAAATGCCAGTCGTACATACATGCCAGAAGAGTAATGCTTAACCGGAGTATCCAGAAAGCGCTCCACGCCAGAAAAGTCGACGATCTCGTCGAACTTCCGGCGGATTTCTGCCCGGGACATGCCCAGTATGGCCCCGTTGAGGAAGATGTTCTCTCTTCCACTTAGTTCCGGGTGGAAACCGGTGCCTACTTCCAGCAGAGAGGCCACTCTACCATTGAGTTCTACCCGTCCCTTGGTAGGAGGGGTAATGCGGGAAAGAATCTTCAACAGAGTAGACTTGCCGGCGCCGTTCCGGCCAATAATGCCCAGGACTTGCCCGTGAGGCACTTCAAATGATATATCATCTAAAGCCCAAAACGATTCCCGGTCCGACAGAGAACTGAAGCCATGTTTCCAGGCATTGGCTAAGGTATCTCTCAGGGTGCCGGCTCCCTTTTTGTGCAGTTCGTATCTTTTAGAAAGATGCTCGACTTTGATGGCGATATTACTCATAGTACATCTGCTATAACTTCTTCCACTTTGCTAAAATACAATAGACTGGTCAGAAAAAGAATGATCAAAAGGGCAAATCCGGTAAAAGCATGAACAGGGAGGGGGGCTGCTCCGATAAGCGCCCACCTAAATCCTTCTATTATACCCGCCAGTGGGTTCAGGAAGTACCAGAACTGATAAGCTTCCGGCACCGCACTCGCCGGATAGGCGATGGGGGTAATAAAGATTCCAATGCGCAGAAAGATAGGGCTGATATACTTGAAATCCCGGTAGCGAATGGTCAGGGCACTGAGCCAGAGGCCTCCGGTTAAGCCTGCCATCATGGCGAGTAGCAGAAACAGGGGAAAAAACAGTAAATTAACGCCGGGCGTAACTCGATAATAAAGCAGCATCAAAAACAGCAGCAGCAATACAATACCCAGGTCAATCAGGGCGGTAATAGCCTTGGACAAAGGTATGATCAGCCGGGGGAAATAAATTTTTTTGACCATCTGCTGAGCCCCGATGATAGAATCGCCGGCTGTACTGAACACCTCGGAAAAGTAAGTCCAGCCGGCCAGTCCGATCAGGGTAAAGAGTAGCGGTGGCGCTTCGCCGGTGCTGATATTGGCAACCCGGTGAAACACAAAGGATAACAATATCAGATTGATCAAGGGATTGATCAATGCCCAGGCGAAACCCAGGAATGCCTGTGCATACTTGACGCGGAAATCCCGGTAGGCCAGCATCAGGAGCAACTCGCGGTACTGCCAGAGCTCGCGGAGCTTGTGTTTTAACGAAGAAGCGTGAGGCTCTATAATGGTTCTGTTTTGCATATCTTTGTTTGGACAAGACTAACGTTTGGCCCTTCGTCAAAATTATGGATTTCATGGAGGTTTCCGTTATCATTCCTGTGTATAATGCAGCGCCCTTTGTGGAGAAGGCGGTTCGCTCGGCATTGATGCAGGAGGAGGTGAAGGAAGTGTTAGTGATTGACGATGGGTCAACGGATGGCTCTTGGGAGATTCTCCAAAAATTGATGCTGGATGACGATCGGGTGAGGCTTTTTCAACATCCGGGAGGAGTGAACAAAGGGCCGGGTGCTACGAGGAATGTAGGATTAAAATCAGTTAGGTTCGAGTATGTATCTTTTTTAGATGCGGACGACTATTATTTAGCGGACCGCTTTTCGGAGACAAAAGCAACCTTTTTGAGCCATCCGGATGCCGGAGGAGTTTATGAAGCCGTTTATCTTTCTAAACCCGTTGATGATTGCCCTCAACTGATCACCTTCCAGAAGAACATTCCACCGGGAGAATGCCTGGAACGATTCCTTATAGGCGATTTAGGTTACTTCTCAATTGTGGGCCTTACAGTAAAAACTTCGGTTTTGAGAAACCTGGGGATCACCTTTAGAACAGATTTGCGCCTGGCTGAGGACCTGGATTTTATTATGGAGTTTTGCAGCCGATCAAGCTTTTATCCAGGAAGCCTGAAAGATCCCGTGGTGATCATTCAAAAGCATGAAAACAATACTACTGCGGTTGCCTACTCAATTCATAGTAAATACAGGCACATATTGTTTCGTGATTGGGTAAAAAAGATAATGGATCACCAATGGAGCGGTAAGCTTAACTGGTTTCTGGTAAAGTCTTATCTCACTCATATTCCCGTTGTTTATAAACTGCCGGTTTCAAGTACCCTTAAGAAATTCATTAAAGCATTCTGTTTGATTTTGTTGTTGCTTCGATTTCCCAGGTTAATAACAAAAGTTCTGGCGCCATAAAATAGAATACCTATTGCTGGGGAGTGCCTATTATGGCTATCCTGGAATATTAAAGAAGAACTTCAAAGGTAGTTTAAGTATATATTTAAAATATTGCCAGGTTAAAAAATGAAGGCTAGATGCTCGAATAGATGTGAAAAAAAAAGAAATGGATCTTTTCCATGCTCTTTGTAAAAGGGCGTTATTTGCGTATCCCAGGTATTTCTCAGCTATAAGGAAGTCCTCTGTCCACTGAGGTAGAAGTTGTTGGAAATCCTTTCCATATTTTAAGAAAAAGTGCCGGATGGCCTCTACATTGAGTACTACCTTTTCATTAACTCCCTGCGTTCTATAATTTAATTGGCTGTTTCGATCAGGATGAAGTTGGTAAATGTATGTGAAATTGTTATTCTGTTGAAAGGTATATTTTATGAGAAGCCTTAAAATTAGGTGGGTATCTTCCCAATAAGGAAACGCTTCTGGGAAAAGCTGATCCTTGAGGCAAACCTTTGGAATGCACAATGACCAAGCACTGCAAAAATTAAAAGCTGCAAAATAAACCGGATTAGGATGCAATTCAGGATCGTACACAGGCCCTTTTGTGCGTTTATTTCCCTTCTCGAAATAAAAACCATTACGATAAATTTTCACTGGAAACCCATCCTTTGACAAAGCATCAAAAAAAACTTGCAGATGGTGTTCCAGGATATAATCATCATCATCCATAAAACAGACATAGCGACCGGAGGCATGGCTAATGCCGAAGTTCCGGGCAGTGCTGCGCTCCTGGTGCTCCTGGAAAAAATAACGGATGCGGCGGTCTGTATAGGCCTGTATTATTGGTCTGGTATTATCCGAAGACCCATCATCCACAATGATCAGCTCCCAATTCGGGAAAGTCTGATCCAGTACGCTTTGCACCGCTTTTTTCAGTAGATTAGCCCTGTTAAAGGTGGGGATGATAATGCTGAAGAGGGGTGCAGAACTCATTTCTCAGTGATTGTGGATTGGATTATTCTTCCAGGTTAGTATGGCTTGGAACCATACTATGGCTATTAACATTCACACAATGCCCAAAATTGCCCTAGTAGAACCTTACGATCATAGCGAAGTACTTTACACCCTATGCGAGCTGCTGCTCGGGCATCAGGCTATAAAGTTATGCATTTTTTCTCAGCAGTATATCCTGGATCATGCACCGACATCAATAAGTATTTCACCAGATACAAGCTGGTTTACCTTTGAAGCGAAGAAACGAGCAACTTTTTTTAAACAGAATCTAAGCAGGCTCAACGACTGTGACTTGATTATCTGGATTACTGCTGTTGCCCCTTATGAATGGATATTTGACGTTAAACTAAAACCACCCCTTCTACTAATCGTTCACAACCGCAATAATTGGTTTGCTCCTCTGAGACACTTAAGTGTAGACACAGATTCATCAGCGGGCTTTTTCAAAGACATCGTCCGCCTGCTTCGGTGGCTGTTGGTCCAACGGCGTCGGCAACAGCTGCTTTTGCAAAAAGTCGCGGCAGTTGGATATGGCGACCGAACTATCCTGGCGGATGCTTTGATAAATGGGCACTGCCCAACCTCAGGCAAAGCTATTTGGATACCTTTTACTTATCTGAAGCATCGCCCTGACAGGGAGCGTCCTGCTTCGGAAGTGATAAAAATTATTATCCCCGGTGTTGTTACCGATAACGGACGGGATTATTATTCTGTTGCCATGGCAATGGCCATGGCGTTGCCTCAAATTCAGCGGCCGGTACACTTGGTGTTATTGGGAAAAGCAAAGTCTGCAAAAGGGCTCATAGAACTTCGGCAATTGGAAAATGAGCGGTTTCGGTTAACCATCTTTTCGCATTGGATAAGTCAAAAAGATTATGGGGCTTATCTGCGGGATGCAGATTTTTTGATCTTGCCTTTTCGCACCTGGCATAAAGTAGGCTTTGTTAAGGAATATTGGGGCAGGAGTGGTATTTCCGGCGCTGTTTCTGATATGGTTTATTATGGACTTCCTGCTTTGTGCAGCATTTTCCATTCTCTGAATGCTGAGTTGGAGAACTGGGTAAAACGCTATGCCGGCTATGAAGAATTGGCGGCTCTCCTGGTGGAATGGGTCAATGAGCGAAGGTTTTTGGAAGTGAAGAGAACCATTCAGAGTTATGAAGGGGCGCTGCAATGTGATAAGGCGGGGAGTTTGTTGGTGGAGCAGTTGATGAATCTGGTTGAGAAAAATACTAACCTGCCAGGTATTCGTTAGAGATACGGTTTGGCCAACCTGGCAGCGTTTATCGGAGATGAGGGGCATGCTTTGTGATTCAAAACTTGTCCGGAAAGGTGAATCGACGATAGTCAGGGATAGTTCAGTTTCCTGTGTCTTTGATGAAATTGCCTTTATTTTTAGTGATTTATCGAACTGCGAACACCGAATTCCGAACACTCCTGATAGTCAAACCAGTCTGGGTTTGGCCATGGCCAAGTCTGAGCACAATAGAAAATTGCATCCCTCACCTCACAAAAACCGCTCCTCCCACGCCCCAAACCCCACCACCCTCCAGATCACCGGATAAAAGCTCCTTTCCTTCTTTTCCAGGGCGGCGCTGGCCAGAGCGATCAGGCTTTCCGCAAAGATACCGGAATGTTGCGTTATCTCTTTTAGTTGTTGCAAGAATAACGCGCTATGCTCCTCCATCCACTCCACCTGCGGCGTCGGAAAGCCCATTTTATCGTACCGGTGCAGCACGGCCCTGGGCAGCCGCCCGGCCATCTCTTGTCGTAGCATATACTTCCGCACGCCATGCCGGATCTTATCTTCCGGCGGCAGGTTGAGGCAGTACTCCACCAGGCGGTGATCCATAAAGGGCAGGCGGCTTTCCACGCCGTTGGCCATGGCGTTGCGGTCTTCGTACTGTAGCAGGACGGGCAAGCCCACTTCGCGGATCAGATTGCGGGAGCAGGCCGCCACATCCTGATCCCGGCTGCGGCGGAAGAGGTGTTCCGGGGCCGGGATGAAACCGGGTTGCAGCCAGCCTGGGGCGGCAGGCAGGGAACGGCTGCGCTGAAAGCGTCGCCAGCCTTCGGAGAGGGGAGGAGGGGAGCGGCGGAGCAGGCCCGCTATCTCCCCGGGCAATCGCCAGGGGCTGGTGCGCACCAGTTCTTTATAGAAGGGCCAATAGAACTTATTATAACCGCCGAGGATCTCATCACCACCCTGTCCGTTGAGCATGACCTTGAAGCCGTGCCGGCGGATGAACTGCAGCAGCTGCAAGTGAGCAATGACGGCCGCCGAAGCAACCGGCTCATCCTGAAACCAGCAGCATTGCCCCAGGCCGCCCATGATGTCTTCAAAGCTGGGGGCCAGTTTCTTCAGCGGCGGCTGATACAACTGGGCCATGGCATCCACGTAGGGCGTCTCATCGAAGCGGGCGCCGGGAAAAACTACGGAGAAGCAGTCCAGCGGCTGTTTCGGCTGCAGCTGCTGTTGCACGGCTAGTACGGAGGAGCTGTCCAAACCGCCGGATAGGGACAAGGCTACCGGCACATCGGCCCGCAGGCGGAGGCGGACGCTGTCCTGCAAAAGTTCTCCGAAGTGTTGTTTTCTGTCTTCAAATGTTTTTCCTTCCGGTTTCCGGATCTGGCCTTCCAGGCGGTAGTAGGGCCGGATCTCCAATTCCTGCTTATCCAGGCGGTAGGTGGCGCAGGAGCCGGCGGGTAGTTGTCGGATGCCTTCCACCATGCACTCTTCCGTATGGGCCTGCCAGCCCAGCGCCAGGAATTCGTAGGCTCGTACTTCGTTGAGCCGGAATTGCAGGCCGGGGATGGCGCCAAAGGCCTTTACTTCCGAAGCGAAGGCAAAGTGGTTGCCGTCGTCCAGATAGTAAAAAGGGCGAATGCCAAAGCGGTCGCGCGAGCAGAACAGCCGCTGTTTCCGGCTATCGTAGAGGGCGAAGGCCCACATGCCGTTAAAGTGGTGAACGCAGGCTTCTCCCCAGTGATCATAGGCGGCGAGGATGACTTCCGTGTCGGTGTTCGTCCGGAAATCATATCCATAGCGGCGCAGTTCTTCCCTCAGTTCCGGGAAGTTGTAGATGGCGCCGTTGAAGACGATGGTATAGTGGCGGTAGGCCATGGGTTGCCGGCCGTTGTCAGTGGGGTCGAAGATGGCCAGGCGGGTGTGGGCCAGAGCGAGGGGGCCGTCATAGTAGGCGCCCTGCCCGTCCGGGCCGCGGTGGGCGAGGAGGCGGAGGGCCTTGTCTGTGGTTTCGGGGGAAACCGGGCTGTTGTTTTTGTTGATCAGGCCGAAGATGCCGCACATGTGGCTTTATGCTTTATGGACGCGAATCTACGCGGATTTGGCGGATTAGCGCGGATTTGGGAGTATTGAGCATACACCATTCCGGAAATATCCGATATCAT
>JACJYN010000020.1 GCA_020636095.1 Lewinellaceae bacterium | reverse complement strand
AAACGAGAACGCTTACTGCCACAATCTGGCTGATTGCGGTTGCTATAACCGGTTGGATGTTGTATTTTGAGCTGCCGTCTTTACCGGAGGCGCAAAAGAGAATGAAGTTATATGGTATTTTTCTAAAACGCCCTCCTGGGAACACTAAAGACCAATAATATGAAAAAAATCAAATTCAACATATCTCCTCTCCATGCAGAAACCATAGCCGTCCACCTGCTTATTGTCCTGAAGAACTTCGTCACCGGCAAAAAAGAAGGCAGCATCCCCGATGAAACTATGGAACTCCTCAGCCACCTGGATGTAGCCTATCAAAAACTGTCCGCCCTATCTGATAGCACGGACGACGAGACGCCGCAACCGGTTGCCTTAAGCATCCCAGAAGCAGAAGCGTTTATTAAAGCCTTCACCGAAGAGCGGTTTCAGGCCGCCGCCCTGAAGGATGAATTCTATCAGAGGCATTCCTACCCTGCCTACTTTGCGCAAATCTATTCGAAGTATGCCGAGCAGGTGAGTGAGGGCTATGTGGAGGCGCTGGCGGCTTGAGGGGTTAGGATTTAGGGCTTAGTCCGTTGGGCTTCATTCTTTGTCTTTAGAAAACTGCACCCCGACAATCTCTCCCCGGACGCCAATTTTCTTATTTCTTGTCTATTAATCATGGCTAAGGAATGAAAATTAAATAAGTTGGTCCAAGTGCCTAAATATTTTTTCGCCAGGCGAGGCGTGAAGAATGAGCATAGCCCAGCTACGCGAATGATGAACAACGACGCCTGGCGGAAAAAGATAACGGCAATTGGGCTTAGTTATTTATTTTTCATTCCTAAGACAGCTGGTGACGCTGTCCTCTTAAAAAAGATTTGAAAAAAATAAGTAATTCTTGAAAAAAGCCTATCTTTATAAGCATAAAAATGACTTATGGGAACTACCATCACCATAAACGCGAAAGACCTGAATGAAAAAGCGATAAAAGCCATTCAGGAACGTTTTGGAGACGCTGAATTGGAAATCCAGGTACAGCATAGTACCGAAAACGTTTCCCACCTCTCCTCTGACGAATGCTGGGCTTTGATCGGCCGCCTGGACTGGATTCAGGAAGACGCTGGCGACAACCTGGTGATAGCTCCACTATTAGATGCTCTTAGCGAGCTTCCCATCCGAAATATTTACCAGTTTGCAGACTGGTTATCAGAAATGCTTTGGAACCTGGATACCCAGGCACATGCTCAGGTGTTTTTGGAAGAAGATGAATACCTATCTGTCGACGATTTCCTTTATGCGCGCTGTGCGGTTGTTGCCAATGGACAAGATTTTTACCAGCAGGTATTGGAAACCCCCGCCGATATGCCAACGGATGTTACTTTCGAAGCACTCCTATATGTTCCGCAGGAGGCTTTTCAAAAAAAGACGGGAGAAAAAATGGTATATGTCCCGCTTTTCAATTATGAAACTTATAGTAATAAGGAAGGGTGGGGCAAATGAGCAAACGGAAAAAACACGGTAATTCATTGAAAAATGATAACCTCCATCATTTATATGAGATACGCGATAAAGAGGATGGAGACGTGTTCAAATATGGAATTAGCCACGATCCAATAGATAAAGATGGACTTTCAAAGCGCATTCGCATTCAACTGGATATTCTAAACCTAGCTGCAAATTGGATTCGGTATTTTGCCCAAATCCTGATCAAGAATATTCCAGGCCGCAAAAAGGCTAAAGAAATTGAACGGGAACATATCAAAAATTATAGGGAAAAATATGGCAGAAAACCAAGGGGTAACCGAGAGCGATGAATAAGACAGCATTCTTTTTCTCCGCAACAGAAGACCTGAAGCTTTACAGCGCGTCCGAAAAGAACAGAAACGCTATGTATGCAATGTATCAGGCTTGTAAGGCCATCAACCGGCCGGATCGATATGGCTCGTCCATCCGCACGATTATGATCACTGCCGTACTCCAGGATTATGCCAGCAAGTTTCACCGCCCTTATGTCCGGTACACGCCGGATGACAAGACGGTGGACGCCAAGGTGAAAGTTGATCTGGAGCAGGTGTTGAAAAGCGGTTTCTTAGAGACCGTAGCGATATACGAGGATACCATCGCCCAGGTTCTGGATCAGGTGCGGGATCAGGCGCCGGGTTTTGATTTTGAAGGGTTGAAGAGGGATTTGCATAGGGCTATCCAGGAAGAGATAGGGATTTTGGATTAAGTGGCGCCGGTGAAAGGGGGTTACCCGTCCAAGGCTGGACAAACTTGCCGTTCTTCGTTGTCAGTTGATTGTTGTCGGTTGCTTCCAGGCACTAGCCTCCAGTGTGGTCCAGCGTTCGGATGCCCTAACCAACAACTGGCAACCAAGAACTGGCAACAGGAGCTTGTCCAACATTAGAAGGATAGCCTGAAAGGGCACTCGCGTTCCTTATCAAAGTAGAGAAAGGCAGAACCCATTGTGGCGAAGAGGGGTTATTTTGTGTATATTAACCACGCAAGGCCAGAAATACTGACTTGCAGGACTGTTATTAATGACATAATTTATTTGGCAAAAGATGGAAACTACTTCACAACCTGCACCACTGACTAACCTTCAACTGGAGTTACTTAAACTTTTCGCTCAAAATGTAGGGGATGAAGACCTGATTGCCATCCGTCGGCTCATAGCACGTTACTTCGCTGAAAAAGCTATGGACCTGGCGGACCAGGCATGGGAAGAAAAAGGCTGGACAGATGAGGATGCGGCCCGAATGGCGCATACCAAGATGCGCACTCCCTACAAAACGAGCCGGAAATGAAAGTTGTCATTGACACCAACATCCTGTTGGTTTCTATTTCAAGGCGCTCGCCTTTTCATTGGATTTTTCAACGGCTTCTCGACGGCGATTATATCCTTTGCATTACGACCGATATTCTCTCAGAATATGAGGAAAAGATCGAAGAACATATGGGGCAGGCTGCTGCCGAAGCCACATTAAAAGCAATCCTTGAACTGCCAAACGTCAAAAGAACGGAAGTTTATTTTTGATGGAATTTGATCAAAGATGCTGATGATAATAAATTCCTCGATTGTGCTATTGCAGCTGGCGCGGAATATCTGGTAACTCATGACAAGGATTTCAATATTTTAAAGGTTACTATTCAGCATGGGGTCTGAAATACGCCTGACGCAAAATTTTGTAGACTTTTTCCCGCTGGAACCCCTTCTCATTCCCCTTGGAAGGGGAAGGGCGGCTTACAAAATTTTGCTTGAGGGGTCAAATTACCACGATGCTGAATAGTTACTTTTAAAGAAAATAGAGTTTCCCAAAATTGCAATCATTTCTGCTGAAGAATTCAAAGTTTTTTTAGATAGGTGAATATCATCCCGCCGAAACCATGGAACTGCTCCGCCCCCTCGCCCACTTCCTCATCGACCCCCTTATTCATTTTTGGCTCGTCCTTTTGCTGGGCCTGCTGTTGCGCCGGAAAAAAGCCGGGCGTTACCTGTTGATATACGCCGGTTTATGGTTTTTTCTCATCTCCGCCTCTCCCCTACCCTCCTGGCTGGCCGCTCAGCGCGAAAGCCGTTATCCCGTCCTGTTATCGGTTCCGGACAGCCAACTGGTATGTTCCGGTTATTCCAGCAGCGGGCGCACCGCCCAGGCGGAAGTGCTGGCGCAGGCGGCCGTCTTGCTGGGCGTCTCGCCCGCCGATACCCTCATGGTCAAAACGCCTGCCCACACCGAGGCGGAAGCGATAGACTACGCCGCCCGCTTTGGCGCTGCCCATCCCTTACTCCGGCTATCCGTCTAAGACCGGACAACGACGGTCGGGGTTGTGTACGATGTACGGACACAGCGGGAACCTTTGAGTGTACGTTGTACGAAGCTGTCCGGGCTTAGAGCATGTTTGGAGGCCGCTTTTGGAGATAAAAAGCGTCAATTTTTTGGTGAAACGAGACGCTTTTCGAAGGGCGTACCCAAAGGTACGGCCAAGGAAAGCAACGAAGTGTCACTAAAAAAGTGGCCTTTTTTAGCCCAAAGGGTGGCCTCCAAACATGCTCTTAAAAGGGTAGCCCTTACTCCTGGTTACCGACGCCCTGCACATGCCCCGGGCTATGTTCTGGTTTCGGCAGGCCGGCCTGAGTCCGCTCCCTGCCCCTACCAACCACATGATTAAACCTGATCCTGTCCGCCGCCCCTTTCCTTTTAAGCCTTCTATCCACAAAATAGAGATGACGGACAGGCTGCTTCATGAATGGGCAGGCACTCTGCCATTTTTACCTTATCTTTGAGCAGCCCAACCCATGCTTCCCGTATGACGGCCTGACGAAACACACACCAACTACTCTTGCTCCAGTAAACCGAACAAATTATGAATATTTCATTTGGACTATTCAATGGAAAACAGGAAGGCATTGCCGGATACGTTACTAAATTACTCATCCTGGCAGTAGATTTCACCTTTGCCCTTTTTGCTTTTTTCGCCGCTCTGCTCATCACCTGCAAGTTCGACCTGAGCGAGGCGTTGGAAATGTTCGGCTGGGCCACAGCCCTGGTCCTTTTCCTGCGCGCGGCGGCCTTTGTGGTCTTTAAAACCTACCTCATCATCATCCGTTATGTGGGGGAGCGGGATTACAAGAACGTATTCTTCGCAGTAACGCTATCCTCGATATGCTTTTGGGTGTTGTTGGAGCTTTTCCCGGGCCTGCTCCCCGCCGAAGACGTCCTGCCGATCGTATTGGTCGACGGTACGATCCTGTTGCTGCTAGCCGGCGGCTTTCGCATCTTGTTGCGCCTCATTTTCGACCAGGTGCAACTGCAGCGGGGCTCCCGGCTGAATACGGTCATCTTTGGCGCCGGCGAACTGGGCGCCATGCTACTGCGGGTGCTGCGCCACAATGGCTCGCACAACTACCGGGTAGTGGCCTTTTTTGACGACAACCCCAAAGTGCACAAGAAATCGCTCAACGGAGTCAAAGTGTTCAACCCCGAAAAAGCCTTTGCCAAAGTGGTACGCAAACACGACATCAAGGTGGCCGTCATCGGCATTAACCAACTGCCGGAAGAACGGCGCATACAGTTTATCAACAACTGCCTGGCCAACCACGTCAAGGTGCTGAAGGTGCCGCCTACCGAGAACTGGCTGAACGACAGCCTCAACATCGGGCAGCTCAGGGATATCCGCTTCGAGGACCTGCTCAACCGCCCCCCCATACTGCTGAATGAGGACAGCATCCAAAAGAGCGTCACGGACAAGGTGGTGCTGGTCACCGGCTGCGCCGGCTCCATCGGCAGCGAGATCGTCCGCCAGTTGCTCCGTTTCCGGCCCCAGTGCATCATCGGCCTCGACCAGGCGGAGACGCCGCTGGCCGAGATCAGCATAGCGCTGCAAAAGGAGGTGGAAAGCGGCCTGTTTCATCCCATTATCGGCGATGTGAAGGACTACGACAAAATGCAGTCCCTGTTTGAAATGTACAAGCCGGAATATGTCTTCCACGCCGCTGCTTACAAGCATGTCCCCATTATGGAGCGCTTCCCGGCGGAAGCCGTCAAGGCCAATGTGCAGGGTACGCAAAACATCGCCAACCTGGCCTCCCGTTTCGGCGCCCGCAAGTTTGTGATGATCTCCACCGACAAGGTGGTCAACCCGGGCAATGTCATGGGCGCGTCCAAGCGCATCGCCGAGATTTACGTGCAATCGCTCAACTCCGCCCGCGGCAACAACACGCAGTTTATCACCACCCGGTTTGGCAACGTGCTGGGTTCCAACGGCTCGGTCATTCCTATTTTCAAACAGCAGATCGAGAACCGGCAGCCGGTAACCGTCACCCATCCGGACGTGACCCGCTTTTTTATGACCATCCCGGAGGCCTGCCAGCTGGTGCTGGAAGCCGGCGCCATGGGCAAGGGCGGCGAGATTTTCATCTTCGACATGGGCAAACCGGTCCGCATTGTCGAACTGGCGGAAAAAATGATACAGATGGCGGGCCTGGCCCTGGGTAAAGATATCCAGATCAAATTCACCGGCCTGCGCCCGGGCGAGAAGCTCAACGAAGAATTGCTGGACGAGCAGGAGGGCGTCATCGCCACCCACCACTCCAAGATACGCAAGGCGAACGTCCGGCACTACGACCACTACGAAGTTCGCAGCCAAATTCACAACCTCGTCGAAATGGCCTACACGTACCAGGACAGCCACTTGCTGGTTAAGCTGATGAAAGAGATCGTACCCGAATTTATGAGCCAGAATTCCGACTTTGCTGAGTTGGACGACGCCCGCAATGAACCCGCATCCGCTCCTGGCAAGGAGAAAGGGTAAGTAGACATCATGATGAACAATACCAAAAACTACATCCATCCATGCGCCTAGGATTCAAAAAGCTATTTCTCAGAACGCTGGGGCGGGTCGTTCCGTCCGACCACTTCGCCCAGCGTTTTCCCGTGTCGGTCAAGGGCGTTTGTTTCATCGGCGACAAAGTGGTGTTGCTGCAAAACGAACGCCGGGAATGGGACCTGCCCGGGGGCAAGCTCAAAAGGAAGGAGGACATTGCCTACTGTCTCACCCGGGAGATCGAAGAAGAGCTGAACATCAAAGTGACGGCCGGGCAACTGCTCACCGCTACCCAGATCAATATCATGGGCTCCATAGACGTGCTGGTCCTCATCTACCGTTGTTCTACCCTCGCCTCCGTCCACGACCTGAAGATCAGCCAGGAAAATTTCGGCCTGGGCCTGTTCACCATAAAAGAGCTGAGCGCCCTGGGCCTCCCGGCCAGCTACAACCACGCTATCCATCGGGCGCACCGCTATCATGCGCTGAACGGAGGCGACTGAGCTCCCACCTGCTATCATTCCTGCCTCTTCCCCTACCTATACGTTATCTCCCCCCTATCCACATTTTCAACCGTTTGATTTTATGCCCATGTGCCAGCTTTCGCGGGAGTTATCCCCATAAAATGGCTTTGGGCCCTACTATCGGGAACAGCGATTTTCATTTACGGACTAGAGTACGTAGCCCAATTCCTAAAAACTTTGTACCTTAGTAGTGATTAAAAAATCCCGAAGGGATGCCTCACGGCATAAGTTCGACATTTGAGTCCGTGAATTGTAGAGAAAGCCAGGGGCTTATCTGGGCGAAGGCTTTCTCTACATTTCACGGACGTCGAACTTATTTTTTAAATGTTTCTTAGTACACTGTAAACTAAGTAGCGTCCGGTTTTGGCAGTGCCTTTTGACGGAATACTGCGTTGCTCGATCGATCAGGTAGCTACGGCTACCCTCACTCCTCGCGCCTTGCCTTCCGCCAAAATGCCCATCCCAAAACACGAAAGAACTTAATTTACAGTGTACTTAGTACTCTGTAAAATAAATATCTTCTGTTTCTGAACGTGTCTTTCCGCCCCACCCGTCGTCTCGCCCTCGCCTTGATAGCTAAGGCTATCAGGCTCCGGGCGTTCCTAGGTTGGAACGAAAATACATCGTTCATAAACGAGAATTTACTTAATTTACAGAGTACTTAGTATCCACCAAAAACAACTAACCAGATCACTTTACGTCAATCGCAGTTGAGGCGGATTTGCTCTTTCGGGGCTCCTCAGCCAACTGCGGCAGCTACGTTTTTTTTAGCACTTTCCTGGACGGCCGATATTCAAACAAAAACTAAAAACAACCCAAGCAACTGACTATCAGTAATTTGCAACAAAAAACCAACAAATCATGATACTTAAAAACGAGCTCAGTCCCGAAAAACGAAAAGCCATTGCCGGATACGTCACCAAAATCTTGGTTCTCGGCGCCGACTTTGTTTGTTCTCTGATCGCCTTTCTACTGGCCCTGTTGATCGCCAGCAAATTCAACCTCGCGGACGCTCAGTCGATGATTGGCAGGGCCGTACTCCTGCTGCTGGTGCTGCGGGCCGCCGCCTTTATGTTTTTTAAGACTCACCGCCTCATCCTGCGTTTCATCGGAGAGCGGGACTTCTGGAACGTATTCCTGGCCATCACCGCTTCTTCGGCCCTGTTTTGGCTGCTGCTACACCTCTACCCCAGCCGGATCCCCCCTCAGGAGGTATTGCCGGTGATCATCATTGACTACCTGATCCTGCTGGGGATGGCTATTTCGGCCCGCATTTTGCTGCGCCTCATCCTGAATCAGCATAAACAGCAGCGGAACGGCCGCCGCAATACGGCCATCTTCGGCGCCGGCGAGATGGGAAATATGCTGCTTCGGGTGCTACAGCACAACGGTTCTCACGATTACCGGATAGTGGCCTTTTTCGATGACAACCCCAAGGTGCACCGGAAGTCCCTCAATGGGATTGAGGTCTTTAATCCGGGAGAGGATTTTGCCAAAGCCATTCGCAAATACGGCATCAAAGTGGCCATCATCGGCATCAACCAGCTATCGGAAGAACGGCGGATCGAATTCATTCAGGCCTGCCTGGAACACAAAGTTCAGGTGCTGAAAGTGCCGCCCACAGAAGACTGGCTGAACAACAGCCTGAACATCGGGCAACTCCGGGACATCCGCTTCGAAGACCTGCTCAACCGCCCCCCCATCAAGCTGGACGAGGCGGGCATCAAGCAAAGCGTCCACAACAAGGTGGTGCTGGTCACCGGCTGCGCCGGTTCCATCGGCAGCGAGATCATCCGCCAGCTGCTGCGCTACCAGCCCCGCCTCATCATCGGGCTGGACCAGGCGGAGACGCCCCTGGCGGAGATCGGACTGGCTCTGCACCACCACGTAGACAACAACCTGTTCCTGCCCATCCTTGGCGATGTAAAAGATTACGAATATATGCATTACCTCTTTGAGCAGTACCAGCCCAACTATGTTTTTCACGCCGCCGCCTACAAGCACGTTCCCGTCATGGAGCGCTTCCCGGCCGAGGCCGTCAAGGTCAATGTGATGGGTACGCAAAACATCGCGGGCCTGTCTTCCCGCTTTAACGTCGAAAAGTTTGTCATGATCTCCACCGATAAAGTGGTCAAACCCAGCAATGTGATGGGCGCCTCCAAACGAATCGCCGAGATTTACATACAATCGCTCAACAACCACCCTAACAACAATACGCAGTTTATCACGACCCGCTTCGGCAATGTGCTGGGTTCCAACGGATCGGTCATCCCTATTTTCAAGCAGCAGATTGAGAACCGGCAGCCGGTAACGGTCACCGACCCGAATGTCACCCGCTTCTTTATGACCATCCCCGAAGCTTGCCAGCTGGTGCTGGAAGCCGGCGCTATGGGCAACGGCGGAGAAATTTTCATCTTCGATATGGGCAAGCCGGTGCGCATCGTGGAACTGGCCGAAAGGATGATTCAAATGGCGGGCCTGAAGCCGGGAAAAGACATCCAGATCATCTTTACCGGCCTGCGCCCCGGCGAAAAACTGAACGAAGAATTGCTGGATGCAGAGGAGGGCCTGATTGAGACCCACCACTCCAAGATCCGCAAAGCTAACGTGCGGCACTGCAACCATTATGAGGTGGGCAAACAGATAGGCCGCCTCATCGAAATTGCCAGCTCCAACGAACCCGCCCAGGAACTGGTCAAAATAATGAAGGAGATCGTCCCGGAGTTTACCAGCCAGAATTCTGACTTCTCCGCCCTCGATACTCCACCTCCCCATAGCCTTCCCAGCCCCAGCGAAGGAAACCGGAGCGATATGACGTAGATTTACCGGGCGAAGCACGCATGCACTTTTCCAAAATATCCAGTAGGGATAAGGATGACAGCTTTGCCCACCAATAAACATTGTCGAAAATCGTCAAAAAAGGAAACCTTTGCCGCCGGCCTGCGTACAATAAATACAAAAGCTTGTATCTCAGCCTTTAGCGGTTCCCTTTTATGTTATTTTGTTCCCAAAAACTTTCCCAAAAACAAGATTCAATGCTCGGTAGCAACGCGCTGCCAATCGCCAGAGGCCTACAACCCCGGACAAACCAAAAAACTGTATACTATGGCAACGAACGACCTAATTCTCTGCGTAATCCTGCTGGTTGGTGTTATTTTAATGAACCGGCACATGTTTCAATCCAGCAAAAAAAATTAGTCGCATGACATACCCGGCAATGCACTAATAGAAAAGAAACAATGCAGATACAATGTTATCTGCTTATTACTTCTGAAAATTGGTGTTAATTCTTGCACATTTTCTCTTTTATTTGCTCAAATACTGGCATTCATAATTTATTTTTTATAATTTGCGATTGAAATCATAAACACAATTAGCCAGTCTGCCTCCACAGACGACCTATAGTAACTATAAATAGGCGCTCCTAAACCGATTTCAACATACTCAAAACAATGTTTTCTATAGAAATCGTCTTTTTTCGCCCCCTGTCCCCCTGTTTACTGCGCCGGATATCAATTTAGCGCGCATTTCCCCCCTACTACGGAGAGGAATCGTTGATCTCCGGATTCCCGTATTTTCTTTGTTTGAAGAGCGTTTTCAAGTCGGCTATCTACACTAACTAAACGAACGGCAAAGCCTGTGAAGGTTCAGCTGGCCACTGCATTCAGCGAACCAGCTCCCGATGGCTCTGCCATGGCTTTTTGCGGTTATGTCACTAAACTTAATTAATAAATTTTGAAACCATGAAACAAATCTACTTAGTGGTGATGGCTCTTTTCTGTTTAACGATAAGTTTCAACCGAGCCCAGGCACAGGTCTGGAGCGAGTTTGCGCCTATCTTTGAACAGTTGGACGACACCGAACGCGTTAATTTTGCAGAAGAGCTGCAGAACCTGATGGACAGCTGGCACTACGGCAGTGTGGAGCTCAACAGTATTGTAGACAGCCTGTTTAACGGGCAATCGATTTACGATCCGGGCGCGCCCATCGATTCCATGCTTACCGCCTGGATGAACAACCGGGCAGAACTGGTGTCCATCCTGGATGGTAGTGGGGTGAGCATTATGGACTCCCTGGCCGTCCTGGGGGAATTTGACCGGGTGAACGATATTTGGGACATGAACCTGGACAGCCTCAATGAGGTGCTGGAACTGTACAGCGACAGCACTGCCTTCAGCCCGGGGCTGGCGCAGGAAGCCGTCCGAAGGTTCGAGGTCTTTCAGGGGCTGTGGACACAAATCTTCAGCGACCTCCAGGAGTCGGTGCAAGCCGGCTTCGACACTACCAACCCACAAGGGATCGGCAACCTTGGCGAAACACTGGACACCCTTTTCAGCGATATATTCGACCTGGAGATCGCCTACGGCCAGGAATTTGCGGATATTCGTTACTATGACGAGTCCTACTCCGTGACCGCCAACGTGATCCGGTTGGCCAGCGTGCCTCACTTCGACCGGGACTGGGAGGCTCAATGGTATATCAAAGGTTCATTCTTCAATGCCACTGATGATATCCTCGACAATGGCGTCAACCTGCAGCCCGGCTTCAACGGCCTGTTGTGCGACGGTGGGTTCTCCCTCCTGTACAACCCAATGATCAGTTGTACCCGCGGCGTAACCATCCGGCTCTATTCCAGCCTGGGTATGGCGTTTAGCACCTATGTGCCCGCCCACGTCCGCGACTTCGACCCCAGAACGCAGGACAATGTGGGGAAAACCACCGGCTACGGGCCGCAAATGGGCGCCGGCGCCATCATCAATGTAGGCCCGGCGACGCTGTACACCTACGGCACCCTCGCCACCGGAGATGTGATCAACGGCAACGACTACCGCTTCAACGCCCGGTCTGCCAACGCCGGCATCCGCTACGGAGACGAAGTGAACATCCTCTATTCTTACGGAAAAACCAGATGGGCGCCCAACAACAACAAGATGGTTGACTACCACCGGGTGACCGTGGGTATCATCTTATCTGCACTGAACCGCTAAGAGCGTGTTGGGGATTTACCCTTTGGCCTGCAAATGTGCATCTTTTGAACCTCATTTCGCCATTTTTTCGCCACGTAGCGATGCTATGCGGCTCAAAAATGGCTTCCTGAGAACCAAAATCTGCTCATTTTCGACATCAAAAGTAAATCCCCAACACGCTCTAAGAAAGCATTGCCATAAACCACTTTGTACCCAAGGATAACATTTTCCGGAGAACTGAATGCAATGAAAGCCATAACCGGGCAGAGCCCCGGTTATGGCTTTCTTGTTGATCCGCACACTCCCAGTTAGCGTATGTTCAAATTTCCTCAACAAAACCCCAACAAAACCACTCTCCTCCCGTATTACACAACAAAATATGCTTTAAAAACCCGCAAAACCAACCCCAATCTGCGGCATCGCATTTCATAAAGCCTTAGAGCATGTTTGGAGGCAGTCCCCGATATGCATCGGGGCAGGCTATTTGGGCTGCCCCCAAGGGGCCTTCGGGGCAAATGCCCGCTTTTGGAACCTCATTTCGGCTATTTTCTTGCCCGTAGCGCTGCTATGGGCAAGAAAATGAGCCTCCTGAGAACCTAAAATCAGCCATTTTCGCCTCCAAAGCACCACCTCCAAACATGCTCTTACTTTGTAATGTTTCCAAATGGAAGCATATATGAACAACCAAAACACTTTTTCAATATACACAACATGAACAACCAAAACACTTATGTAGCCATTATGGCGGGAGGTATCGGCAGCCGCTTCTGGCCCGCCAGCCGCACCGCCCGCCCCAAGCAATTTCTCGACATCCTGGGTGTCGGCAAGTCTCTGATCCGCCTCACTTTCGAGCGGTTTCTCAACCTCTGTCCTGCCGAGAACATCTTCATCGTCACCAATAAACAGTACGCCGGGCTGGTGAAAGAACACCTGCCCGAGCTGAGTGACAACCAGATTCTGACCGAACCGTCGCGCAACAATACCGCGCCCTGCGTCGCCTATACGGCCTTCAAACTACAGGCCCTCAACCCCGAGGCCAACCTGGTAGTGGCGCCCAGCGACCACATCATCCTCCAGGAGCAGAAATTTGTCCACACGCTGGAGTCCGCCCTGGCCTTCACCGCTGAAAATGACGCCCTGGTTACCCTCGGCATCCAGCCGTCGCGGCCGGATACCGGTTATGGGTATATTGAAGTCGGAAGTGGGAAGGCGGAAGTCGGAAGTGGGAAGGCGGAAGTGGGAAGTGGGAAGGCGGAAGTCGGAAGTAGGAAGGCGGAAGGCGGAAGTGGGAAGGCGGAAGTGGGAGAGAATGGCGTGGCGGTAAGCGTCAGCCCGGTGCAGAAGGTGGCGGCTTTTCGGGAGAAACCAGACCTGGCGACCGCCGAACAGTACCTGGCCAGCGGCAATTACCTCTGGAACGCGGGCATCTTCATCTGGCGCACCCAGAGCCTGCTGAAAGCCTATCAGCAGCACGCACACGAAATCCACCGCATCCTGGCTGCCGGCGCATCGAAGTACAATACGCCGGAGGAGCAGGCCTTCATCGATGAGGCCTACCCCACCACGCCTTCCATCAGCGTCGATTACGCCATCATGGAAAATGCCGACAACGTCTACACCATCCCGTCCGAATTTGGCTGGTCGGACCTCGGCACCTGGGCTTCCTTGCACGCTGAAAGTGACAAAGACGAGGCCGGCAACGTCTTACAAGGAGCAGTGATGGCTTACGGCGTCAAAGACAGCCTCGTCCGGCTGCCGAAAGGCAAACTGGCAGTGCTGGGCGGCCTGGATGGCTATATCGTGGTCGATGAAGGCGACGTGCTGCTGGTCTGGCCCAAGAGCCGGGAGCAGGAGATTAAAAAGATTACGGGGGAGATCGAGGATAAAAGCTATTTGTAGGGTTAGAGCATGTTTGGAGGTGGTGCTTTGGAAGCGAAAATGAGGGATTTTGGGTTCTCAGGAAGCCATTTTTAAGCTGCATAGCGGCGCTACGGAGCGAAAAAATGGCGAAATGAGGTTCCAAAAGTCTCCATTTGCCCCGAAGGGGCCCCTTTGGGGCAGCCCAAATAGCCTGCCCCGATGCATATCGGGGACTACCTCCAAACATGCTCTTAACCGGCCGCCAGATGAATCTGGCAGGCCCAAAGCCCCCAGGCAGCAGTTTTTTGATGAGGCCTCCCGTATGGCTCCTCATCAAAAAACTACTGCAAACATACCTTACTATGAAGAAAACTATTGCCCTGGTTGCCAACAGCAGCTGGAACATCTACAACTTCCGGCAACCCCTCATCAAGCAGCTCAGGTTGTCGGGCTACCGGGTGCTGGTCGTCGCACCGGTGGATGAATACATCCACTACCTCAACGACAGTTACTTCACCCGCCACATTCCGCTGCGCTTCCTGGCGGCGCAGCGCAAAAATCCGCTATGGGACCTGTTGCTGCTTTGGGAACTCTACCGCATCTACCGCAATGAGCGCCCGGGCCTGGTATTGCACTTCACCATCAAACCCAACATCTACGGCAGCCTGGCGGCCCGCTGGGCGGGCATACCTTGTATCCCGACCGTCACCGGGCTGGGGTATACTTTCCTGCACAACGGATTGCTGGGGCGCCTGGCCCGCCGCCTCTACCAGCTGGCTTTCCGCAGCGTGCCCCACGCTATTTTCCACAACGAAGATGACTGGCAAATCTTCCTCCGTGAAGGGCTCATAACCAAAAACCGCAGCCTGGTCATCCCCGGCTCCGGCGTCAACACCAACCATTTCCGCCCCCTACCCCAACCCGAGACTGACAAATTCATCTTCCTGTTTATTGGCCGATTGCTACATGACAAAGGCATCCGGGAGTTTACCGCCGCCGCCCAACGCTTGCGCCGCCTCGCCCCGCAGGCGGAGTGCTGGGTAGTAGGCCAACTCAACCCCGAATACCCGGCAGCCGTGACGCAGCAGGAACTGGTGCAATGGATCGAAGAGCAGCACATCCGCTACCTGGGCGCCACCAACGATGTCCGCCCCTATATAAAGCAGGCGCATGTTCTGGTGCTGCCGTCCTACCGCGAAGGGCTGCCCCGGGCTATTCTGGAAGCTATGGCGATGGGCAAGCCCATCCTCACCACCGATACGGCCGGCTGCCGCGAGACGGTGGAACCTGGCCGCAACGGCTGCCTCGTGCCTGCCCGCGACGCTGTAGCCCTGGCGGAAGCCATGGTTGAGTTCTACCATCTCAGCAAGGAAGAACGGCAGGCCATGGGCGACTACAGCCGCCAGAAGGTGCTACGGCAATTTGATGAGAAGATCATCGTGGAGGCTTACCTGAAATTATGTGAGGAGGGCCTGGCGGGGAGGCGAGACAGGGCCAAAAAGACGTATAGCGTTGAACGTTGAATATTCATAACAACCTTAGATTTTTCAATGGGCGCTCCCAAAAAGTTACTGATCCTCTACTACAACTTCCCCCCTGTAAAAGTACCGGGAGCAGTGCGAATCCACCATTTCTACAAAGCCGCCCTTCCCTGGTTTGATGCCATTCATGTACTGGCCACCAGCAACCGGCGCTTCTTTTTACAGGATTCCTCTCTGGAGACCGGCTGCCAAAATATCCACGAAGTGCCGGCCTGGGACTTGCGCCGCCTAACGATCCGGAAAACTATTGAAAATGCCCCCTTCGTCTCTTCCTCTTTAAAAGAACGGCCGTTGATGCGCCTACTCCGCCAGTTGGTGGACAGCTTTCCCCTCAATATCCTCATTGGAGATGGAGGATTGATATACATTCTGACAGGATACCTCAAGGCCAGGCGGCTGATTAAACAAGAGGGCATAACGCATGTATTTTCCACCTTCCGCCCTTACTCCGACCACATCATCGGCTATTTGCTGAAGGGACGCTTTCCGGAAGTATACTGGATCGCCGACTTCCGAGACCTGCATGTAGACCCGGTCAGAAAGAACACCCTCTGCCCGCCTTTCCAGCGCTGGTGCAACCGGCAAATCCTCCGCCGGACGGATTTGGTGACGACGGTGTCGGAGGGGTTGAAGCGGGAAATACAAAAACTCGCTCCCAGAGTCCGGGTGCTGCGGAATGGAATTGGCGAATTATCGGAAGAGGATCAACGCCCAGTCAAAAAATTTGCTAGATTCACCATTTCCTACACTGGTGCTCTTTACACTGGAAAAAGTGACCCTGGGCCACTTCTGGAAGTTATTCACAACCTTCTGGAAGACGAAACGCTACCCGCCAGCCAGACAGACCTATGCTATGCCGGCCCTACCTGGCTAATCTGGGATACATTTATAAAAAAATATGGGTTGGATAAAATAACAAATAACCTGGGATACCTCAGCCGTGCGGAAGCACTGGCGATCCAGGAAAAAAGCCACATCAACTTACTGCTCACTTGGTCGACGGGGAACTTGAAAGGCGTGCTGACAGGTAAACTTTTTGAATACCTGGCCGCCGACACTCCGATTCTGGCCTTGATCAACGGGCCTTCAGACCCGGAACTGGCCGGTATATTATCACGCTGTGACAGAGGAGCCGCATTCTCTTCTCAAAGCCCCGGCCAAAAGGAACAAATGAGAAGCTTCATACTCGAAGCTTTCGGGCAATGGAAAGAAGAACTTGAAGATACTCCCAAAAAGCAACCGGATTACCTGAAACCCTATACCTGGCAAGTTATGATGGAACAATTTATAAAAGAATTGCCTTAGGGTTTGGACCTTACGAGCGTGTTGGGGAATTTTATTTGGCCTGTAACCACCTAAAATAAAGGACTTCAAGATGCAAATGAACATTTTCGCCACTTAATATAACTAGCTAATTCCTTCAAATCAGCATTCAATATTCGACACTTAAAACATTGTTCGGAAATTTATTTACTTTCAACAAGCAATTGAATTATTATTCGGAAAACAAATTATGACGTTCAAGAATTTTCAAACATGAACTTAGAGACGTTCCGGCAGCAAAGCCCGAATTTGGAAAGCGGGAAAAAAGATGCTGAGCGTTAATTTAGAGCGCCATTCCGGCTTCCGAGTCCAAATGGCCAGAGTATTTTCTTGTTTTCAACACTGGCAACAAGAGCCAGCAAAAACCAGAAATGACGGAAATTAGTAATATCTGTTGTTATTGCCAGGAGGCAAAAGAACTGGAGCCCCAACCCCAGTGCCTGGTGGGAAATGACGCCCCTCCATTGAAAGGCGCCATTGATAAGCAAATAACTGTAATGAAGGACTATCAGAAAGAGGGTTAGTAAAGCTATACTCCCAATACCCATCTCTGCGAACGCACCGAAATAGGTTGAATGAGGCTCTCCTGGATTGTTTTTATAGAATTGTGCGTAAGGGTAATCGCCCCAATCATTTTCCACCAAAAACTTCCTGAAGTTTCCCGGTCCTGTGCCGCATGGAAGATTTTGCAGCCCCGCAATTAACGCTGCTCTTTTATACAGGAGATAACTCGTCTCGAAAAGATCAAAATGCCCGAATTCCCCTATGGATGGATAAGGAACATACAATCCCTGAGTATTGTCCAAATGATCTACCGCTTTACCTTCCGGAAGTAAAACCCAATGAGTTCCCAATAAGAAGAATATTATCATCAGTAGCGCCACTATCTTCAGTACCATTTTCCTGAACCAGGAACCCCTGATAGACAACCATACCATTAACAGGGCGAAGAACAGGGCAATGGTTTTCGAAAAAGTTAGTGCCAGGGCAGTTAAAATCGTAAAAAAAATGAAGTGTCGGCGCCAACCGCTATTTTTCCTCAATCGCGATAATTGTAAAAAAAGAGCGGTTGCCAGAATACTGGACAACATGGTTGGAGTCTGAGCCGGGCCAACCGCTCTTCCAATATAGCCCAAATAGGGGTAATAAACAGATGTTGGAAAAGCAAACTGGTTCGAGATGTGGAATTGAGATAGCAACCACCCAAGAATCCCAACTAATCCCGCCACAAGGGCTCCATTAATAAAAGACTTTATATAAGGAGTGATGTCCTCCTTATCAGAAAGGATAACCTTTACTACCTGATACAACAAAAATAAATACGCTATTTTGATCAGTTCTATCCAGCATGCCCAATCCAATTTGCAGATACATGCCACGCCCGTAGCCATCAGATAGACAACCAATCCCCGATCGAGTAAGCTCCATTTCCTAAAGCTCCCGGCTCTCCATTTTTTCTTTCTGGCCAATACAAAAAAATATATTCCAAAGATAATCTCTGGAACCTGCACCAGGCTTCCTGGAATAAAAGGTGGTGCAAGTAAAAAAGGAAAGCAAAGAGAAAATATTAACAACTTGGCCAACGCTTCCTCAATCTGGCCAGATCGTCCTTTTCCTGTATCCACTCTTATCTTATTTTCTGATTGTATGAAACAAAACCTCCCACATCCTGTTTCTGTATTTCGCCAAACGGTGATAGGAGCACAACTCTCCCCCAAACTCACGAAAGAACCGCTCCACCCCCGGCAGCATGCTGCCCTCGAAATCGTAGATCAGCCCGCGCTCTGCCACAAACTGAATGCTGGCCCACACCGCCAGGGCGGCAGCGCCTCGGATGTTGGCCTGTTCGTCGAAGCCGGTCAGCAAAAGGTATGAAGAATACTGATCCCAGGCGATGTAAGCTCCGGCTAGCGGCCGGCCCGCCCGATCGGAACACAAAAAAGCAGCTCGCGCCTGGCGCTGCATCAAAGCCTGGTCAACTCCTGCAAACCATTCCCGGTGAATGGGCGCGGCCTGCCCCTTTTGCTGGAAGCGCCGCTCAAAAAGCTGAAACACCGGCCCGGCATCGTCTATCTGCTGAACCTGGCAAAACCGCGCCGCATGATTGATCTTGTTGCGAAGCTTGGGGTGGAAGCTGGCCCACACTGCCTCAATATCACTCAAATCCAGGATGCGGTAGGAGTAGCGCGTTGTCTGCCGAAAGCCCACCTGCCGAAAGGGTAGCCAGTTGTGCACATCGTAGTGTAGCTTCAAGCGGACAGCCGGCAACCGGGGCAGTTCAGACAACAGTTGAGCGGCCAACGCCTCCTCAAAAGCTCGCAGCTTATAATGGTTTAGCCCCTCCGGCGGACACAGCAATGGCCCGAGAAAGGGCGTCAGCGGCGGCGGCGCTACAATCTTTACCCCAAAGCGGGAACGGACGTGATAGGGCAACGCCCCTTCCACCTCCCCCGTATTTTCATTCCGGGCGATGGCCACCTGCCAGTTGCCCGGCCCGCAGGCTGCATCCAGCCACCAGGGTTGGTGGAAGAGGGTAGCCTGAGCGGCGTGCCGGCAAATGTCGCGGTATGCTGTTTTGGGGCTTGGCTTCATTATTTTTGTATTCAAGGGCTACCCGTAACCAATTCATAAATCAAATAGGTCCGACTACTTAAATAGTCTAGCATATTTAGATTGCATTAACCCGGGGCTCAAGTCTGAGCGCAATGGGACACAAGCGAAGCGACTGATGCCTGCCTGCCCGCGAGGCGGCCGAGCAGGCAGGGAATGAAATGGAATAAATTGCGCCCCGAAAGCCCGGTCTCGGGCGCCAATTTCCTATTGGCGTGCGAGTTATAAAATACTATCTTTTTGATAAAAATGGATTGACATTCCAATAGAGTTTATTAAAGTAAGTTTTTTATAGGCAATGGATAAAGATTTTTTGACAGGCCAAGGAACGCCCGAAACCTAGTAGCCATAGCTACTAAGGTGAGGACGTGACGCAGGGCTGGCGAAAAAGATTATTCAGGGCCATACAAAATTTGCTTTAATAAACTCTAATGATATCGGATATTTCCGAAATGGTGTATGCTCAATACTCCCAAATCCGCGCTAATCCGCCAAATCCGCGTAGATTCGCGTCCATAAAGCATAAAGCCACATGTGCGGCATCTTCGGCCTGATCAACAAAAACAACAGCCCGGTTTCCCCCGAAACCACAGACAAGGCCCTCCGCCTCCTCGCCCACCGCGGCCCGGACGGGCAGGGCGCCTACTATGACACCCCCCTCGCCCTGGCCCACACCCGCCTCGCCATTTTCGACACCTCCGACAACGGCCGCCAACCCATGGCTTACCTCCATTACACCATCGTCTTCAACGGCGCCATCTACAACTTCCCGGAATTGCGGGAAGAACTGCGCCCCTATGGATATGATTTCCGGACGAACACCGACACGGAAGTCATCCTCGCCGCCTATGATCACTGGGGAGAAGCCTGCGTTCACCACTTTAACGGCATGTGGGCCTTCGCCATCTACGATAGCCGGAAACAGCAGCTGTTCTGCTCGCGCGACCGCTTTGGCATTCGCCCTTTTTACTATCTGGACGACGGCAACCACTTTGCCTTCGCTTCGGAAGTGAAGGCCTTTGGCGCCATCCCCGGCCTGCAATTCCGGCTCAATGAAGTACGAGCCTACGAATTCCTGGCATTGGGCTGGCAGGCTCATACGGAAGAGTGTATGATGGAAGGCATCCGGCAACTGCCCGCCGGCTGCTGCGCCACCTACCGCCTGGATATGCACCAACTGGAAATCCGGCGCTACTACCATCTCGAAGAGCAGATTCAAGAACCAGAAGAGAAAACCTTTGAGGCGCGACAGGAGCGCTTCCGGGAGCTGCTCACCGACAGCGTCCGCTTGCGCCTGCGGGCGGATGTGCCGGTGGCCCTGTCCCTCTCCGGCGGGCTGGACAGCTCCTCGGTGCTGGCCCTGTAGGCGCAGCTGCAGCCCGAGCGCCCGCTGGACTGCTTCTCAGTGGTGTTCCCCGGCACGCCTTACGATGAGTCGCCCTACGTAGAGGCCGTAGTACAGCGACACCGCCGGCCCCTCCACCGGCTCACGCCAACTTTCGAAGACACCATCGCCGCCCTCGACCTAACCTGCTGGTTCCAGGATGAGCCCATAGCTTCGGCGGCCGTCATCGCTCACTATCAGATGCTGCAAATGATACGCGGACAGGGCTTCAAAGTGATGCTCAACGGGCAGGGCGCCGACGAGATCCTCGGTGGGTACGACAAATTCTATTGGCCTTATTTTAAAGAGCTGTCCCGCACCAAACCCTGGAACCTACCAGCGGAGATCGCCGGCCTGCTGCGCCGCTCCCCACCCTCCTGGCCCGACGCTTGGCGGCGCTTCCGGCACAGCCGCTCTCAACCCGCCACGCCGGCCTGGCTGCAACCCAGCTTCGTGCCGCCCCCGGAACAGCTGTTCCACCGCAGCCGGGACAACGATGTCCTCTCCTGCTCCCACCACCTGCTCCGCGAAGTAGGCCTGCCCGTACTGCTACAATACGAAGACCGCAACGCCATGGCCAACGGAGTGGAAAGCCGCCTGCCGTTTATGGACCACCGGCTGGTAGCGTACTGCCTGAGCTTGCCGGCGGAGGATAAGATCCGGCACGGGGTAAGGAAATACATGCTGCGACGGGCGATGGCGGAGCGGCTGCCGAAGGCGGTGCTGCACCGGTATGATAAAATGGGCTTTCCGACGCCGCAGGTGGAGTGGATGGAACGACATCCGGAGGTGTTTTTGGAGCGGCTGAAAAAGGTGA
Source organism: Lewinellaceae bacterium (assembly GCA_020636095.1). GTDB lineage: Bacteria > Bacteroidota > Bacteroidia > Chitinophagales > Saprospiraceae > JACJXW01. The sequence goes on along the minus strand of JACJYN010000020.1, from coordinate 14,672 downwards.
CGAACAATTCCGATATTTTCACTGGTGCGCTGCTGCCCCTGGCACAAGCCACCCTGGAAAGGAAGGGCCGGGCTTTTTACCCGGTGATCTGGCGGGTGGCGGCGTTTGGGGCGTGGGCAGGGCATTTTTTGTAACGCCGGGGTGCAGTATATTCCATTCCATCAGTCGCTGCGCTCTTGTCCTACTGCGCTCTGACTTGATCCTGAATCTACTCCCCCCGCCATTCCCATACCTGATACCGGCCAAACCCTTTCCGCTTCTCGTAGTTGTGGAAAGCCTGCCCGAAGCAATTATCCTTCAGAGCCCGGTTCCCCTGTTCCGAAATGAGATAACGGATCGAGCCATTGTTCATCTGCTCCAAAAACAGGCTAAAATCGATAGTTTCAGGGTTATTCCTGATGATCATGCAAGGTGTAACCTTTACCGGGAAAATGATATTTCGGAACAAACGATTTCCATAAAAACTCTCCTCTCCTATCCAGTACACATATTCACCCTCACTGATATTTTCGGAAACATACCCCGATACCAACGCTTGCTGGCGATAGGCTTCTTTATCATTTTGCCATTGCCCGGCGGAGCGCATGCTGAACAAATAAAGCACATTGACAAAAGAGAGGTGCAGGACGAATATGGCAAATACCCATTCTCTTATTATCCTGTTTCCCCAATTGGCTTTCTCCAAAATATAAGCCAGCGAAAGGATCACTGCTAACCTGAACTCCGTAATGTAATTTATCCCCGCTCCTTTATTCCGCAGTAAATAAAGAGACATCAGCAGCGTAAGGAAAAGAAGAACCACCAACACCCTCGCCGACTCGCTCCTGTCTTTTACCAACAGCACTATGGACCCAATGCCAAATAAAAAAAGGGGCCCAAAGCTTTCACTTAATAAAACCCTCGACAGAAAGCCCCAGCTCTTGCCAAAAGAAAGGCCCAGTACCAGGTTTTTGTATAAAACATCCAGGTTGCTATGCGCCCAGAATATCCATAGTAATGCGGCCATAGCGGCGCCAAAAGCCAGATACCTGATGATCGTTTTGACAGGCTTAGCCTCCATTATGGCCAACAGGCTTATTACTATAGGTATATAAAGAACGCCGCTCTGTTTGGTAAACACGGCCAATGAGGTGAGCAGCGCCAGAGAAAAGGCCTTTAGAAAACCCGGCATACGGACAGACAATGCCACCAAAAGTAGAAGCAAAAAGATCAGTACATACAATCCATCCATTCTGCCGTAATAATGTTGCCCGAAACTCCCAAAACAAAGCAATGCACCGATCCATGCAGTGCCAGTACCGATCTCAAAGCGCTTCCTCAACAGAAAAAAGAAAAAGATTGCCGACCCGGCCGAAAGCAACAAAGAAACGATCCGGTTAAGCCGGAACAACCTTATCGGATCATCCAGGAAATACGCTTTATCGAAACTGCAAATGATGGCTATCAGATATTGATAAACCGGAGTCTTTTGAGTGAAATGGTAGGGCGGCGCCCCAGGGTCTGAATAAACAGAACCTGTAGTTAATATTTTCTGGACTTCAAATATGATCTCATATTCATAGCCGCCAATCTCTGCATCATAAAGTGTAATGGTCCATGCCCTGAAAAATAACACCAGCAGAGCACTCAAAATGGTGATTAACAAAAGGCTGCTGGCCCAATATCGGGAAGCAGGAAGCTGCCCTAAGCGTTTTCTTAAAAAATCCATATTATTCCTTAAGCAAGTCCATCAATTGCGCTATCAACAAACCGCTGGCCCTTTTCATTTGAAGATCCCCCACATAGGCCTCGATGTTTTTTTTCGCTTCCAGGAATTTTCGCTCATTGACCCATTCCACAAGGAGGGCCGCCAACTCCTCGTAGCCGGCATAACGCTCCACCCACTGTTCCAATTCAGGTTCCAGAGGATGGAAGGTACTGCTTATCGCCGGAAGCCCGTAGTAAACCATATCGGAAACAGCGCCGGAAAAGCCACTCCTGCCCCAATATTCCTTAACAAAGCCTACTTTATGCCAGGCGCGAAACGGCAGGATTAAAAAATCTGCATCCCGCATTTGGGCTGCATATTCTTCCTGGGCTACCCAATGCGGAAAAGCAGTTAACCGAAACCGCTCGCTTTCCAGTTGCTGAAGTTCAGGTAGCCCCTTCGCCATGGCCCCTTTCCCCAATAACACCAAATTAACCGGTTGGTGAAAATGAGGCAGGGCAAGGGCAAACGCCCTGGCGACGGAATAATAATCCCGCCCATTGCCGGTAACGGTGCCGGGGATCACAATTTTAATAGTTTCAGAGGCCGAGGGTTCGCCGGCCGGGCGGTGCTTCAGGTAGGTAAAGGGTATCCAAAAGGCCTTACCGGAAGCCGGAAGATGCATCTCTCTATTCGCTTCTTCAAGAATGCCCCGGCTGCCGTAACCCACTGCCGCCACTTTTTGCAAAAGCAGGTGTTGTTGGCGCCGCTGGAACAACAGCCATCGAAGCAGGCGGGTTATGTCTTTGAAAAAGGCTACCGAAGTATTTGTGGCAATGGCTAAATTTTTTATCTGAGCAAACCAATTATTGCGGTTGTGGAGGATGAGCACCACCGGGGGGGCAAGCCCCAATTCCAGCATCCATCCGTAAGGCACCACCGCAGTGATCCAGAGGATCAGATGGCAGTTGTTGAGGTGGGTTTGGTGTTGTTGAAAAAAGGCGATGCGTCCTTCCGGTTTAAAGGTAAACCAGTCTATTTCTGGCGAAAGGCTTAATGAAGAAGGAGCATGGGCTTTGATATAATGCTGAGAAAAAACACATAACTTTACAGCCTGCTGCCCGAGCAGCAACTCGCACAACACATAAAGTACTTCGCTATGGTCGTATGGTTCTACGAGGGCGATTTTGGGCATCGCTGAAACAGTTATTTATCAGAAATTGGCTATACTGTATGCTCAAATAATATAATTTACCATTAACAAAATGAGCGCACCTCCCCTATTCAGCATCGTCATACCCACTTATAATAGGGCAAAGCTACTGAAAAAAGCGGTGCAAAGTGTTATCGACCAGACCTTCCAGGATTGGGAATTGATCATTGTGGATGATGGGTCTTCGGATAATACCAGAGCAATAATACAGGCCTATACAGACCGCCGCATCCGTTATTTTTTCCAGGAGCACCAGGAGCGCAGCACTGCCCGGAACTTCGGCATTAGCCATGCATCCGGCCGCTATGTCTGTTTTATGGATGATGATGATTATATCCTGGAACACCATCTGCAAGTTTTTTTTGATGCTTTGTCAAAGGATGGGTTTCCAGTGAAAATTTATCGTAATGGTTTTTATTTCGAGAAGGGAAATAAACGCACAAAAGGGCCTGTGTACGATCCTGAATTGCATCCTAATCCGGTGTATTTTGCAGCTTTTAATTTTTGCAGTGCTTGCTCATTGTGCATTCCAAAGGTTTGCCTCAAGGATCAGCTTTTCCCAGAAGCGTTTCCTTATTGGGAAGATACCCACCTAATTTTAAGGCTTCTCATAAAATATACCTTTCAACAGAATAACAATTTCACATACATTTACCAACTTCACCCTGATCGAAACAGCCAATTAAATTATAGAACGCAGGGAGTTAATGAAAAGGTAGTACTCAATGTAGAGGCCATCCGGCACTTTTTCTTAAAATATGGAAAGGATTTCCAACAACTTCTACCTCAGTGGACAGAGGACTTCCTTATAGCTGAGAAATACCTGGGATACGCAAATAACGCCCTTTTACAAAGAGCGTGGAAAAGATCCATTTCTTTTTTTGTCACATCTATTCGAGCATCGAGCCTTCATTTTTTAACCTGGCAATATTTTAAATATATACTTAAACTGCCTTTGAAGTTCTTCTTTAATATTCCAGGATAGCCATAATAGGCACTCCCCAGCAATAGGTATTCTATTTTATGGCGCCAGAACTTTTGTTATTAACCTGGGAAATCGAAGCAACAACAAAATCAAACAGAATGCTTTAATGAATTTCTTAAGGGTACTTGAAACCGGCAGTTTATAAACAACGGGAATATGAGTGAGATAAGACTTTACCAGAAACCAGTTAAGCTTACCGCTCCATTGGTGATCCATTATCTTTTTCACCCAATCACGAAACAATATGTGCCTGTATTTACTATGAATTGAGTAGGCAACCGCAGTAGTATTGTTTTCATGCTTTTGAATGATCACCACTGGATCTTTCAGGCTTCCTGGATAAAAGCTTGATCGGCTGCAAAACTCCATAATAAAATCCAGGTCCTCAGCCAGGCGCAAATCTGTTCTAAAGGTGATTCCCAGGTTTCTCAAAACCGAAGTTTTTATTGTAAGGCCCACAATTGAGAAGTAACCTAAATCGCCTATAAGGAATCGTTCCAGGCATTCTTCCGGTGGAATGTTCTTTTGGAAGGTGATCAGTTGAGGGCAATCATCAACTGGTTCAGAAAGATATACGGCTTCATAAACTCCTCCGGCATCCGGATGGCTCAAAAAGGTTGCTTTTGTCTCCGAAAAGCGGTCCGCTAAATAATAGTCGTCCGCATCTAAAAAAGATACATACTCGAACCTAACTGATTTTAATCCTTCATTCCTCGTAGCACCCGGTCCTTTATTCCCCCCCCCCGGATGCTGAAATAAACGAACCCGGCGCTCCTCATTTGTCAGCCTTTGCACAATCTCCCAAGAACCATCCGTTGACCCATCGTCAATCACCAACACTTCCTTCACCTCCTCCTGCATCAATGCCGAACGAACCGCTTTCTCCACAAAGGGCGCTGCATTATACACTGGAATGATAACAGAAACCTCCATAAAATCCATAATTTTGACGAAGTACCAAACGTTAGCTTTGTACCAAACAAAGGTATGCAAAACAAAACCATTATAGAGCCTCGCGCTTCTTCATTAAACCACAAGCTCCGCGAACTCTGGCAGTACCGCGAGCTGCTTCTGATGTTGGCCTACCGGGACTTCCGCGTCAAATACGCCCAAGCCTTCCTGGGCTTTGCCTGGGCATTGATCAATCCCTTGATCAATCTGGTATCGTTGTCTTTTGTGTTTCACCGAGTGGCCAATATTAGTACCGGCGATACCCCGCCTATACTCTTCACACTGATCGGCCTGGCCGGTTGGACTTACTTTTCTGAAGTTTTCAGTACAGCCGGCGATTCCATCATCGGGGCTCAGCAGATGGTCAAAAAAATTTATTTTCCCCGGTTGATTATCCCACTTTCCAAAGCTATTACCGCATTGATCGACCTGGGTATTGTATTGGCGCTGTTGCTTTTGCTCCTGATTTATTACCGTGTTTCTCCAGGCTCCAATTTGCTGTTTTTTCCCTTATTCCTGATCCTGGCTATAATGGCCGGCCTGACCGGAGGCCTGTGGCTCAGTGCTTTGACGATTCGCTTTCGCGACTTCAAATACATCAGTCCTCTTTTCTTGCGGATCGGTATATTCATTACCCCTATTGCCTATCCGGCGAGTGCGGTGCCTGAAGCTTATCTGTTCTGGTATTTCCTGAACCCATTAGCAGGTATAATAGAAGGGTTTCGATGGTCGCTTACAGGAACAGTCCCCCTACCCGTCTATGCCTTTGTTGGATTTGCCCTGTTAATCATTCTTTTTGTGGGTAGCCTGTTGTATTTTAGCAAGGTGGAAGAAGTTATAGCAGATGTACTATGAGTAATATTGCCATCAAAGTAGAACATCTTTACAAAAGATACGATTTACACAAGAAAGGGGCTGGTACGCTTCGGGATACGCTAACCAATGTCTGGAGAAATGGCTTTCGCTCCTTCTCTGCCCAGGAAACTTTCTGGGCATTAGATGACGTATCCTTCGAAGTACCTCACGGGCAAGTTCTGGGCATCATCGGCCGAAATGGCGCCGGCAAGTCTACCCTTCTTAAGATCCTTTCCCGCATTACCCCGCCGACCAAAGGCCGGGTGGAACTGAATGGTAGAGTTGCCTCCCTTTTGGAAGTAGGCACCGGCTTCCACCATGAGTTGACCGGCAGGGAAAACATCTTTCTTAACGGCGCCATCCTCGGCATGTCCCGGTCAGAGATCCGCCGTAAGTTCGATGAGATCGTCGATTTCTCAGGGGTAGAGCGGTTTTTGGATAGCCCAGTCAAACATTACTCTTCGGGCATGTATGTACGACTGGCCTTTGCAGTCGCAGCGCACCTGGAAGCGGAAATATTGCTGATCGATGAGGTGCTGGCGGTGGGGGATGTGGAGTTTCAGAGGAAGTGTTTGGGGAAGATGGGGGAGTTGGCGAAGGGGGGGAGGACCGTATTGGTCGTTAGTCATAATATTGACCTGATAAAAAGCTTGTGCCGGGAAATAGCCCTCTTACAAAATGGACATTTAGCAGAGAAAGGGCTTACTGATCATGTGATCGGGCAGTATACCCAAATGGTGCAAAAAACAGGAAAAGCAGATCACCAGTTCAATCTCAATTCAAATAAAGGAATATATATAAAGCATTTAAAACTCCTCTCTTCTGGCCGTAGAATGAAAAGAGAGTTCTTTTTCGGGGAACCTGTTTGCGCAGAAATTTCAATACATTCAATTGATGAGGAAATCAACGGCTTATCTTTAGCAGTTGGCATCAATTCTCAATTGGGCCAGAGAATACTCACTTCTTTGAGCGATCAGGCGGGCATTCAATTTGGGTTGAAACCGGGTAAAACCTCAAGGGTCAATATACAATTCAAAGGTCTTATATTGCATCCTGGCAATTATTCCCTGTATATCTCCCTAAGGAGAGGCAAACTGGTCGTGGTGGATGATCTCATAATAGAAGACGCCTTTACCGTCCAGGAATTTTCTGAAAGGGCCGACCTGAAATTTGAAGGCCATTGGGGAATAATCAGGATACACCCGGAATGGCAAATACATAAAAACTAATTTGATGCTCAACAGGCTTCAAAGTCTATTTTACAAAGTTCAAAAAGGGGGAGCATATCCTAATGACATACTTAAATATGAGGCAGACCCCGAATTCCCTTTTCTGATCAGCTTTCCCAGATCCGGAAGTCATTGGTTGAGGATAATGCTGGAATTATACTCCAATCGCCCCTTGCTCGTCAGATCGTTTTTTAACCATCATAACCGTAATTATCTTCTATTCCATGATCACGACCTTGACCTTACTCTCAAAAAAGAAAACGTCATATATCTATATCGTGAGCCATCAGCTGTAATATATTCCCAAATGGCCTATCATCAGCAGAGTTTAGATGATGAAAAACTTGTGCTCCAATGGGCATACCGGCATGCTATTCATTTAGCTAAATGGCTTTTCCTTGAAAGTTCAACGCAAAAGAAAACCGTCATTTCCTATGAAGATTTGACTCTTTGTCCGCAAGTTTCATTTGAAAAGATCTGCCGTCATTTGGGCCTGGTTTTCGATGAAGAAAAATACTGGCCGGTCTATTTAAATGTCAAAAAAGAGTATGTACAACTGAAAACAAAACATGATAAGCAGGTTATCAACAGTTCTCCCGGGTACGAATTGAACCGAAAGCCTTTCATCAAGAATTATAGTGGATTGATCAACAGAGCGCTGATATCCGTATCAGCAGAGCTTTTGGGTGAGGAAAACAAATTAATACAGTTGTTCCATGCTTAACAAGCTCCCAATTTCAGCTGTTATTGCTTCTTGTAATGAAGGGCATTTACTGGATGTATGCTTAAATTCTGTCACATTCTGTCAGGAGATCATTGTAGTTGACCTGGAAAGTACTGACAACACAACTGAAATAGCTCTCCAACATTCAGCTAAAGTTGTTCACCACTCCAAAGTTCCAGTAGTAGAACATATCAGGAAATGGATCATTGATAAAGTTTCTTTCGACTGGGTCCTTTTCGTTGATCCGGACGAAGTATATAACGCTCCTCTGCAGGAGGCGATAATTAAAGAGTTCCATTCTTTACCTCCTGAGGTAGGCTGCATTGAATTGCCTATTCAGTTCCTGTTTCGAAGCGTACAGCTCAAAGGCGGGGTTTGGGGAGGTCAACAATTTCGCGGGGCGTTAAGGCATCGGTCCAGAAACCACTTCACTCATCACGTCCATGAGGATATGAGCTTACAGCCTGGTTTTTCAACTCATCGCATCATACACAAAGGAGCTTTTATTGAACATTTCTGGATGCAGAGCTATTCCCAGCTTTTTGAAAAACACCGGCGGTATTTAAAAGAAGAGGGGCGAAAGATGTTTGAAAAAGGTAAAAGATATTCCCCCTTTCAACATCTTTACCATGGACTCAATGCATTCCGGCATAGTTTCTTTCTGAAAAAAGGTTATAGGGATGGCCTGACGGGCCTATTCCTGAGTTTTTTCTGGTGCTGGTATATTTCCGGTTGTTGGTTTTCATTATGGCAATATGAAAGAAGAAGAAAATAAAGCCCTGCTCCTCAGAAAATTACCTGGTACCCAGAAAAGAGGATGGCCCTGGGATGAGGAGTCCCTGCCGCCAATGGCTGCCCCGGAAACCGAAAATTTACCGGTGATAACCATCGTTACGCCCACTTTGAACCAGGGTGGCTTCATTGAAGAGACCCTCCGCTCTGTCCTCCTTCAGAACTACCCCAGGCTGGAATACATAATACTGGATGGAGGAAGCACAGATAACACATTGGAAATAATCCGGAAATATCGGCCGTGGATTTCTCATTGGGAAAGCAAAAAAGACAGTGGTCAGGCGGCAGCCATACAGGAAGGGTTCGGGCGAAGCACCGGAACTTTTTTATCGTGGTTAAACAGCGATGACCTGTTGTGTAAAAATGCTCTTTGGAACCTTGCCGGTTTCCTGATTGAACAGGAGGAAGTTGATTTTATCTTTGGATATGCTTTTTTTTACGAAAACGGGAACCTACTTCGTTTTGAAACGAAAAGGGAAAATATTGCATTAAGAGCGCTCGGTTCTTTCCCCTTTGTTCAACCTGCCTGTTTTTTCAGCGCTTCATGCTTGGAAAAAGTTGGTTCTATAGATGCCGGGCTAGATATCACATTTGATTACGACCTGTTCGCAAGAATGGCCCTGTCCGGAGCAACAATGCAATTCATTCCTGCTGACCTGGCCATTTTCCGGCGGCAACCGGATGCCAAAACGCATAGATACAACCATGCGTGGGACAAGGATCGCACTGAAACTTTCAGCCGGGTACTCCGGTCCATTGAGGTGGAAGAATCAATGCTTAAACTACTGATGTCAATTGGAGCGTACAAAAATGGAAAAAAAAGGTATCCCACAAGCCGCATTTACAACGAAAAAGAAAAACATTCAGTTATTGCAGATTTTATTCACGACAACCTATACCTGTATTATGCGGATATGCGGAACTTTGAACGCACCTTTAAGAATGCCCGGTTTTTAAAACGTCATCTCCCGGAGCATTTTACCAAGGTTGCCCGGAAGTATTTTTACCGCAGCTTCATTTTCAAACACTTCCCGCCTCTTCATAAATTGTGGCGGAACTTTTCCAGGGGTTTATCCCGTACCAGTTAAACGAGGAGGCCCTCAACGCAGGATAACCAGCTTTCCAATATTTTTCTTAAAAAAGCCATCGATCGACGTCTCCCTCTTGCCTATCGTTTCCCCATCTTCATCCCGCACAAAAACCTGATACAGATAAACGCCATTGGCCAGTTTATCGCCGTATTCGTCGGTGCCGTCCCAGGCGAATTCCGTCCGGTGAGTGCCGATGCGCAAGGGCTCCTTTTCGTGCAGGCGGATCTCGCGGACCACCCTTCCGGATACGGTCATGATACGAATGACGAATTCCGCCGGGGGAACGCTTCCGGTCAGGGTATACACAAACTGCGTGGAAGTCGAGAAGGGATTGGGGTAGTTCAGGACATTGGCCACCGTTGACTGCGTTACCACTTCAAAGCTGTTGTTATAACTAAACTGCCCGCTAGCATTCCCTGTATGATCCCTTCCCTGTACCTGCAGCTGATAGACGCCGTCCTGCTCAAATACCGGCTTCCAGATCACCCTTGCCCGGTTATCTTCCGTACTGGTAGCGGGAATCAACTGCACATTGTCTTCTGCGAAGTAGATCCTTTTCCCGTTGCCGTCCGGCAAAAGCAAGCGGATCTCAAACCGCCCGGTATCCGAAAGGAGCAAGTACCGATTTTCGTCCTTTAGCTGTATTTGAATGGTGGGAGCCGCCGATACCAGGTCGCCGTCGAGGATGTGCAGGCCGTCAAAAGTGACGTCGAGAATGGGTTGGCGCTGATCCGTGATCACTTCAAAGTTTTTGAATAACTGATTATTTCCATATTCTAGCTCTTCCGGCGACCTATTGGGGTTAACTGCCAGCAAAATGGTATGGTCACCTTGCATGAGTTCTGTAAACACGGCAAATGAGACTGTCTTGGCTTCTTCCGGACTCAGGCTGACGGCAGAAGACTGCTCGTTCACTTCCTCATTCCCTTCGTTCCTGATTCTGAATACAACAGGAACATCATCAACTGCTTTTAACCCGATATTCTCAACTTCCACCTCCATTTCAAGGGCTGCGCCCTGTTCTAAGGTATCTGCCCTGAAGACAAAATGTCTATTGGGGTTTATGGCTAGTTCCGCGACGCCATCGTAATGAACTGTCCATCTGGAAAGGTTCGGGACCGTTCGGTTATCCTTGTCATAGGCATAGAAACCCAGGTTCAGATAGGAAAATTTTTCTTTATACTTGTCAAGGAACGAAAAATCGTAGGTGTAAAACCCCTTCGGTTCCAGAGTTTTTGACCATAACTGCTCGTAGACCCCATTCTGGTTCACGCTTCCCTGAATATAAACCCGGACAGAATCGGACTCGATATCCTGGTTTTGTCCGAATTCCAGTTCCAGCCTCTTCCAATTAGAACCCGGCCCGATCGGAGCTGAGAGATAATTGCCTTCCGGCCAATGGAATCCGGGATTACAATCCGCAAATATCACATCCGAAATACTGCCGGCAATATTCTCAGCAAGCGACCCGACATCCTTTTGGAACATAAAGATGTAGGGCACAGAACCAGTATTCATCAGATGCCTTATCTGCGTTGCTCCCTGAGCTTCCAGAACATCAAAGATTGTTTCCCCCAGTGTTAAGGAATCCGAAGCCCAGTCCGCAACGCTATAGTCAGAAGCTATGTCCCTCTGAACCGAATAGAGCATTACATATTTACCGGAAGGAATAATATTTTTTATAAAATTCATCATGGCTTCCCTTCCTTCAACTGTTCTGGTGTCATAACCATAAACATCGGAAACAGAATTGCCATTTACTGTACCGTAATCCCCTCCAGGCGAGTTGTGCATCCAGCGGGAATGAAGAGAATCAATCACTATCATTTGAATTCCAGCCTGAAGGATCCATGGCCAGGGTGACCCATAAGGCTGCCCATTAAAAACAAATTCCGGGCGGTCATTAGCGTCATATACCTTATTCTTTATCCTAATATTATTATAGCTCTTCGAAAACTGCCACCTCCGCTTATAGCCATCATATTCCAGGTTATTTTCCTCCCCTTCTAACCATTGCCCCAAATCCCCCTGCCCCCACCCCTCCGGGCTCCCCTCGATATACGTAAACGAACTCCCCTCCCACGTATACCCCACGGCCACCTCCGTACTATCCGGACTAATCCGCCAGTAGTACACCGTGCTATCCTGCCAGGGCAGAGTGGGCGTCCACTTGATCACGCCCCCGCGCTGGGTAATGGCGGTTTGTCGTTTCAGCGGGCTGTCGAACAGCGCGGTGGTGTCGATCTCCAGAAGGTAAGTCCGTTCCGGCGCCAGCGCGTCGGTGGTAGACGCTTTGAGGGTGATGGGCGTTTCGCCCACCAGCGCAAAGTCCGGCGGGTAGACCGGGCGGGCGGTATTGTCGACGATGAAGAGGGTGGCGCCCGGCTCACCGTTGGACCGCACCAGCTCGTTGTTCAGCTCGGCCGCCGGGGCGGGTAGCTCCGTTACCTCATTGTCGGCGTCCAGACGGATGAAGAAGATGTTCAGGCCGACCGATTCTTTGCCTTTCACGGGGATGCGATAGGTATACGTACTGCGAAAAGCCGGCGCCGCCACCGTGTCTCTAGTGACTTCCACCGTATTGCCTCCCGGAAACTGTTGCCGGATTTCCACTGTAAAGGTATCCTTATCGTTCCTTCCCAGGTTGAGCGCATCGAAGGTGACCTGGAAGCTATCCTGCTGGTCAGTGACCACCCGCGGCTCAAACCGCACCGAGCCTGGGTCCACTACAAAGTCAGGCCCGGGGGCGGGGTGCAGGCGGATGGACGGGTCGCCTTGTAGGGTGAACTGCTCCACCAGGGTGGCGGTGCCGATGAATGGGTTCTGGTCGTAGTCCGCCAACGTGGCCCTCAGGGCGTCGCCGATGCCCTGGCCATAGTAGTCACCGCCGATATGGCCGTAAAAGCTGCGGGCAAAAGCGCCGAGAGAGGAGATGTACCCCACGCCCCTGGAGGCGCCGAAGGCCACCGCCGCCCGATTCTCGTAAAAAATAAAACGCTCGCCGATGCTCTCGCCGGTGGTAAAGATGTTGCCGGAGTAGCAGCCCAGGGATAGCATCAACGGGCATTTACCGTAGTTGCTGTAGTTGTCTGGGTTATCGATGTTAAAATCGAAGGTGCCGGGGCTGCTGTGGCCCATGAAGGTGAGGATACTGGCGCCCTGGTTGATGGTGTTGAAAATCTGCTCGGAGAGAGAAGTCTGTATAGGGTCGGTACTGGTCTTGTAAAAGCCGCGTACCGCGCCACCAAAGGAATTGTTCTCGATGTCCCGCGCCATTGTTTCCAAGGCCGTGCGGATGGCATCCTGCTCAATAGAAGTGCCGCCGCCCCCCAGGTGTACAACCTGCTTCATCCATGCTCTGTCTGTTATGGTTTGGGAGTTGTCCCGGTTAGCTTCCACCGCCTGCACCTTATCCAGGTAAATCTTAACTTTCTGCCCATCGGTGGCGGCCAGCCGGCCGACCGGCACGACGGGAACGCTGGTATAGTTATTGGACAGCAGAAGGTTGTCGCTGGCCGGAAAGCCAAAGCTGGGGACCAGCATGCGGCCTTCCGCTACTGCTGCCTGCAAGTTGGCGGCCTTCCGCACATCTTTATATTCCTGCCCTTTGCCGATGATAAAACAATACTTTAGGGCCAGCCACTTGCCGGTGATGTATTTCGTGAAGTTGCGAATGGATAAAGGATGGCGGTTCAAGCCGTATGCAAACTGTTCGTACAGTTGTTGTACTCCCACCACGGCTACGGAATAGCCCCCCCCCACCGCACTCCGTCGATAGTCGGCATACTCCTGCACCCGGTTGTTGCCTTGTCCATCGTCATATAGCTGTTCATTGGAAATAATGAGAAAATCGGCATTCGTATTATCAAAATCAGTAAACACTATGGGAGCCAGGGCATCTACTGTAATTAAGCCTCCCGCTACCACAAGCTGGCGCTCGCCGGCAACAGCAGGCAATTTGGCTTTCCTGAGGTTGCCCTCCGGCTGCAGCACGAGCCGGCGGCGATCGCTGAGGCTGTACAAAACGGCAGGCCCCTCACCGCCTACCTTCTCCAATTCCAGGTAACGAACGTTGTTTCCGGCGGGCAGGCTGAAGCGCCCAAACCGGCTGCCACCGAGGGAAGGCCTACGTGGATAGCGCAGGTTAGCGCCTCCCACCGCATATTTATCACTATTGTTCAAGCCTCTCACCCCGATGCTTACTGCATTTCCCAAATTTGACGATAATGGTTGAAATTGAAATTTCTTCAATACCACGCCGGAAAAAGCCTCTTCTACAACCAGAGCTCCATCCACCCGCACCTCCAGGGCATGGCTCAGGATTACATTGGTATCGATGTTATTATTCGAAAGGAAACGCAGCTCCAACTCCGCCGCCGGGCCAGAGGCGTACACTTCCGGGCAGGGCACCGTAAATGCATGCAGGCTTTTGAATTCGGTGGAAAAGCCTTCATCTTCAAAGTGAGAATAATAGATATCCGTTGTGCTATTCTTGCTATACTGCTTGGAAGCCTGGTCGGTAAAGAAAGTCGTACTTTCCTCCCACACCCACTCCTCCCTCCCCGGCAGGTTGGTCAACTCATTTTCCACCTCCTCATACCGCAGCGTCGCTTCCCCACTCTCCACCCAGGTCAAAAAATAAGCCGACGTATCCGTAAACAAACTATACCAGGGGTTGAGCAATTCATTATCCGGATCACGGAACAGGTAGCGGTCCAGTTCCGAGCGGTTTTGCTGGCCGTAGAACTCGATGAAGCCGCCGGGAGACAGGGGGCCGGCCGTGCTGACGTAGAGCGGTTGCTCCTCGCCCAGGCGCCACAGCTGATACTGAGAGCCGTCGATGGAGTTTACCGGCAGGCCGCTGCTCTGCAGGGTTTCGTAGGGAATGCGGTAGATGCCGTCTTCCGCTACCATGATCTTGAAGTAGGATTGATCGTAACGGATCCATTCGTTGCCGTAGAGGGTGTCCGTGCCGTTCCACATCTGGGCCCGGGCCGTGGTGAAGAGAAAACAAAGCAGAAAAGTAATGTGCGCCGATCGCCTCATAGTATATGTTTGTCAGGGATTATGGGAGTGTCCGGAATTCGCTGTTCGCTGTTCGCTGTTCGCAAATCACTGAAAATCAAAGGGCGTTTTTTAAAAGAA
>JACJYN010000002.1 GCA_020636095.1 Lewinellaceae bacterium | reverse complement strand
ACGACGTATAGCGCCAAAAGAGGCCGCATAATGGGTCGATAATTTCGTTCCCGGCGCACTAGCGCGGGAAAAGGATAGCCGGACGCTTGTCGTACCGACACGGCCCATCTCGCCCTTTAGAGCTTGTTGGGGATTTGTTCTTTGAGGCGAAAACAGTCAATTTTTTGTTTAGGCGAGGCTCATTTTGAGGTGCATACCTGGAAGGTACGTGCCGAAAAATAGCCGAAGCACAAACGAAAAAGTGGCGTTTGCAGCCCAATTAATAATTCCCCAACAAGCTCTTAGTTATAATCTCTAATCCGATCCTGCCTCCGGCGCCGCTGCCGGGGGCTTTTTAATGCTTCCTCCCAAAGGCTATAAGCAGTTACTGTCAACCTCGTAAATGGGAATCTGTGAATCATGTAACTTTTATTCGGAATTGTATAAAATATCCTGAATCAAAAGATTTAACTTATTACCGTTTGATCAATAAAAAGGAAGCATGAACAGCCCTTTGCCCACATTAGGAAATTTGTACAACACCTATGGCCCCATGCTCTATGGTATTGCGTTAGAAATTTCACCGGCCCCAAAAGAAGCCGAAGAAATCCTGATCCGTACATTTCATAAAATACACGAACAAAATTTACTGCAGGCCCGTCCAGCACTTTGTGCAACACTCATCAAACTGGTCATCCAGACAGCGCATGAGCAACTCAACCCCGGCCAATTAAAAAATAATTTCAGGCTCAAGCCATTTGAAAGCACTCCGCTGATACACAAATTACTCTGTGAGCAAATAAGCCTGGAAAACTACGGTGAAGAGAATAAACTGACGCGAGCCGAGGTGGCAAAAAGAATCCGGGAAGAATTCATTTTATTGCGAAACCTGAAAAAGAGGGATATGGCCTATCTTTTCCAGTAACTCAAACACATAAACACAAAAAGCCTGATAAAGGCCAACAATGGGTTTTACGATTCTGACCTTCGGTAGCAATACCGGAGGTTTTTTTTGACGACATTGCTTCTTTCGGCAAAGCTGAAATAGAATTTCACAGCCATCTTTAAAATTGCAAAATGAAATAAGAATCTGTGAATTATGTAACTTTTTTCCGGAATTGTGTAAGGTTTTCTGAAGACAAAGGCTTTACTTTTATGATCGATAACAAACACTTCTTTTTTCTATAACAAATTCTATTCGCATAGAAAATTGTTATATCTTAAAATGCCTGTGCGTGTAAATTGCCAGAGATGGTAATAGGGGGCTTCGTTGCCCTTTTAATACGATTTTTTGCTTTCTTCCTATCGATGCCAGGAAACAGCATATTAAACCAAGATTAATTGATGACCAATTTGTGGAAAGAGCCACCCCTCCAATGAACAGGGAAGGGGAAGGGAATATCCTCGTGGAAACACGGAAATCTTCCCGTCTCGAAATATTGCGCCCCACAAAAGGATGACATTTGAACAAACGCTACAACCTCTTTTCGCTTAGCGCGGCAATTTGGCGTGGGATTCCTTTGTGCCGTTAAAATATTTCAATTTCGAAAATCGAAGAAGATGAAACGATATGTACAATTTAACTTATTAACGGCTGTTATTCTTTTTTTAATACCAAATGTGAATTTCGCACAGTTGCAGCCTCCTCCTCCTTCCTTAGGGGCGGCAGAAAGTTTTTCAGTATTTACCTCGGCTGGAGCACTTACAAATGATGGAGCGACGGCCGTGACCGGCGATGTCGGCTCCAATGTAGGTGGGGTCATTGGATTTCCTCCGGGAGTAGTCATCGGAAATATTCATGATGCCGATGGCGCTTCAGCAGCGGCTGCACCAGATGTGTAGGTGGCATATATGTATTTAGACGGCATTCTCGGAGGTACGACTATAGGGACTACACTGGGAAGTACTAGATGCTTACCCCGGACGTTTACATCCTGGGAGCCGCTTCAACATTAGATGGAGACTTAATTTTAAATGCGGAAGGTAATCCTGATGCTATATTTATTTTCCAGATAGACGGCGCCGCAACAACTGTTGGCTCAATGGTTACGCTTATTAATGGCGCCTCTTCTGCAATGTCTATTGGCAAGTAAATGGAGCCGTTACTTTAGGAGAGGGGTCTGTTTTCCTGGGTACTATCATTGCTAACGGAGCTATCCACATATTGGAAGCCGCATCGCTTTCCGGTAGAGCGCTCGCCTGTACGGGCGCTATCGACTTGCATAACAATATGATCAGCAACGGATTACCCGTAGCATCAACAATTACAGCAAATGGAGCAACGACGTTTTGTGCAGGCGGTAGCGTTATACTTTCAGGAAATATTGGCGGAGTTTGGAGTACGGGAGAAACTACAGGGTCTATAACCGTAACCACAAGTGGCGACTATTTTGTAACAAATACAGATGGGTGCGGTACTGTAATTTCAAATCATATTATAGTCACCGTCAACCCGCTGCCGCAATGCACCATCACCGGCGATTTCTCCCTCTGCGAGGGCGAATCCAGCGAGCTTTGCACGCCCCTCGTGGTAGGCAACACATATGAATGGAGCACGGGCGAAACGTCCAACTGCATCACAGTGGACATGCCGGGCATTTATTCCGTCACCGTCACCGACCCGAACGGCTGTTTTAGCGTCTGCAGCGAAGAAATCATCCTCAACCCGCTGCCGCAATGCACCATCACCGGCGATTTCTCTCTCTGCGAGGGCGAATCCAGCGAGCTTTGTACCCCTCTGGTTGTAGGCAACACATATGAATGGAGCACGGCGAGACATCCAACTGCATCACAGTTGACATGCCGGGCATTTATTCGGTAACGGTCACCGACCCGAACGGCTGTTTCAGCGTCTGCAGCGAAGAAATCATCCTCAACCCGCTGCCGCAATGCACCATCACCGGCGATTTCTCTCTGCCAGGGTGAATCCAGCGAGCTTTGCACGCCCTCGTGGTAGGCAACACTTATGAATGGAGCACCGGCGAAACGTCCAACTGTATTACAGTGGATATGCCGGGTATTTACTCGGTAACCGTCACTGACCCGAACGGCTGTTTCAGCGTTTGCAGCGAAAGAAGTTATCCTCAACCCGCTGCCGCAATGTACCATCACCGGCGATTTCTCTCTCTGCGAAGGCGAATCCAGCGAGCTTTGCACGCCCCCTCGTGGCAGGCAACACACTATGAATGGAGTACGGGCGAGACGTCCAACTGCATCACAGTTGACACCGGGCATTTATTCGGTCACCGTTACCGACCCGAACGGCTGTTTCAGCGTTTGCAGCGAAGAAGTTATCTCAACCCGCTGCCGCAATGTACCATCACCGGCGATTTCTCTCTCTGCGAAGGCGAGTCCAGCGAGCTTTGCACGCCCCTCGTTATAGGCAACACCTACGAATGGAGCACGGGCGAAACGTCCAACTGCATCACGGTTGACATGCCGGGCATTTATTCTGTCACCGTTACTGACCTGAACGGCTGTTCAGCGTTTGCAGCGAAGAGGTCATCCTCAACCCGCTGCCGCAATGCACCATCACGGGCGACTTCTCCTGTGCGAGGGCGAATCCAGCGAGCTTTGCACACCCTCTGGTTGTGGGCAACACTTATGAGTGGAGCACGGGCAGACGTCCAACTGCATCACGGTTGACATGCCCGGCATTTATTCGGTCACCGTCACCGACCCGAACGGCTGTTTCAGCGTTTGCAGCGAAGAAATCATCCTCAACCCGCTGCCGCAATGCACCATCACCGGCGATTTCTCTCTCTGCGAGGGCGAATCCAGCGAGCTTTGCACGCCTCTGGTTGTAGGCAACACCTATGAATGGAGCACGGGCGAGACGTCCAACTGCATCACAGTGGACATGCCGGGCATCTACTCCGTCACGGTCACCGACCAGGAAGGATGCTTCAGCGTCTGCAGCGAAGAGGTTGTCCTCAACCCGCTGCCCGTCTGCACCATCACTGGCGACTTCTCCATCTGCGAAGGTGAATCCAGCGAGCTTTGCACGCCCCCGTGGCAGGCAACACATATGAATGGAGCACCGAAAGTCAACTGATTACGTGGTCGTTGAACGTCGACCGACGGCTGTTTCAGCGTTTGCAGCGAAATCATCTCACCTGCCGCAATGCCCATCGATTTCAGGGCGATCCAGGACTTGCCTCTGGTTGTACACTGATGGAACGGCGAGACGTCAACTGCATAGTGATGCCGGCATTACCTCATCACCGACGAAGTGTTCCGTCGCAATCCTCAACCGCTGCCCTGCACCATCGCGACTCTCTGCGAAGGGAATCCGGCTTTGCACGCCGTGGGCAACATGAGGAGCACCCACTGCATACAGGACATGCCGCATTATTTAGTCGGCTGCGCGGAAATCATCTCACCGCTGCCGCAATACCATCGGCGTTTCTCTGGAGCGAATCCAAGCGACCTGTTGTGAACACCATGATGACACCGAAACTGCATCACGGTCTGCTTATCGTCGTCACCACCCGGAACGGCTGTTTAGCGTTGCAGCGAAAATCTCAACCGCGCAATGCCATCACCGGGATTTGCGAGGGACGCAGCTTTACCCTCGTGTAACCAGGCGGCGAGACTCCAACTGCCATGATACCGGGCATTCTCGGTACGGTCACGACCGGAAGGCTGTTTCAGCGTTTCAGCGAAGAAGTTCCACCTGCTGCAATTACCTCACCGCGCGTCCTGCGGGAATCCAGCTTTACCTCTGTTTAGGCACACCGATGGAGCGGCGAAACGTCCAACTGCATCACAGTGACATGCGGGCATCTATTCGGTAACGGTCACCGACCCGAACGGCTGTTTCAGCGTTTGCAGCGAAGAAATCATCCTCAACCCGCTGCCGCAATGCACCATCACCGGCGATTTCTCTCTGCGAGGGCGAATCCAGCGAGCTTTGCACCCTCTGGTTGTAGGCAACACCTATGAATGGAGCACGGGCGAGACGTCCAACTGCATTACAGTGGACATGCCGGGCATTTATTCCGTCACCGTCACCGACCCGAACGGCTGTTTCAGCGTTTGCGGCGAAGAAATCATACTCAACCTGCTGCCGCAATGCACCATCACCGGCGATTTCTCTCTGCGAAGGCGAATCCAGCGAGCTTTGCACGCCTCTGGTGGTAGGCAACACCTATGAATGGAGCACGGGCGAGACATCCAACTGCATCACAGCTGACATGCCGGGCATTTATTCGGTAACCGTCACCGACCCGAACGGCTGTTTTAGCGTTTGCAGCGAAGAAATCATCCTCAACCCGCTGCCGCAATGCACCATCACCGGCGATTTCTCTCTGCGAAGGCGAATCCAGTGAGCTTTGCACCCCTCTGGTTGTAGGCAACACCTATGAATGGAGCACAGGCGAGACATCCAACTGCATCACAGTTGACATGCGGGCATTTATCTGTTCTCGTCACACGAACAGCTGTTAGCGTTTGCAGCGAAAATCCTCAACCCGCTCCGTACACCGACTTCCGTAATCTATGGCACACCTAGAGAGACGGCGAAACGTCCATCAACTCCGTCACCGTCACCGACCCGAACGGCTGTTTTAGCGTCAGCGAAGAAATCATCCTCAACCCGCTGCCGCAATGCACCATCACGGCGATTTCTCTCTGCAGGGCGAATCCAGTGAGCTTTGCACCCTGGTTGTAGGCAACACATATGAATGGAGCACGGGCGAGACGTCCAACTGCATCACTGTGACATGCCGGGCATCTATTCGGTAACCGTCACCGACCCGAACGGCTGTTTCAGCGTTTGCAGCGAAGAAGTTATCTCAACCTGCTGCCGCAATGTACCATCACCGGCGATGTCTCTCTGTGCGAAGGCGAATCCAGCGAGCTTTGCACCCCTGGTTGTAGGCAACACCTATGAATGGAGCACGGGCGAAACGTCCAACTGCATCACAGTGGACATGCCGGGCATTTATTCCGTCACCGTCACCGACCGGAACGGCTGTTTTAGCGTCCGCAGCGAAGAAATCACCCTCAACCCGCTGCCGCAATGCACCTCACCGGCGATTTCTCTCTGCGAGGGCGAATCCAGTGGCGCTGGAACCTTGGTACTGTCACTACGCTGGGATTGGGTCACCCCCTCTGTTCGTTCGGTGAAGTACTCAACCCTCCGCAATGCACCATACGGATTCCTGCGAGGGGATCCGGACTTGGCACCTATGAATGGAGCACGGCGAGACGTCCAACTGCATCACAGTGGACATGCCGGGCATTTATTCGGTAACGGTCACCGACCCGAACGGCTGCTTCAGCGTTTGCAGCGAAGAAATCATCCTCAACCCGCTGCCGCAATGTACCATCACCGGCGATTTCTCTCTGCGAGGGCGAATCCAGTGAGCTTTGCACCCCTCTGGTTGTAGGCAACACCTATGAATGGAGCACGGGCGAAACGTCCAACTGCATCACAGTGGACATGCCGGGCATTTATTCCGTCACCGTTACCGACCAGGAAGGCTGTTTCAGCGTTTGCAGCGAAGAGGTTGTCCTCAACCCGCTGCCGCAATGCGAGATCACCGGCGACCTGTTCCTCTGCGAGGAGGGGCAGTTAACAGAACTTTGCACACCTTTCGTAACAGGTTACACCTACGAGTGGAGCACGGGTGAGACGTCCAACTGCGTCACGGTAAGCATGGCAGGCATCTACTCCGTCACTGTCACCGACCAGGAAGGCTGTTTCAGCATCTGTAGCGCGACGGTCACTGTCAACCCGCCTCCGGTTTGCACCATCGCCGGCGACAACACCCTCTGCGAGGGCGAGTCAACTCAGCTTGTGTACCCGCGGGCGCTGAATCCTATCTGTGGAGTACCGGCGCCATGACTAACTGCATCACGGTGAGCATGGCTGGAACCTATTCGGTTACCGTCACTTACCTGGGAGGCTGTTTCAGCGTCTGCAGCGAAGAGGTCACCCTCAACCCGCTGCCGCAATGCACCATCACCGGCGACATGTCCCTGTGCGAAGGCGAATCCAGCGAGCTTTGCACGCCTTTAGTTGTAGGCAACACCTATGAATGGAGCACGGGCGAGACGTCCAACTGCATCACAGTGGACATGCCGGGCATTTATTCGGTAACGGTCACCGACCCGAACGGCTGTTTCAGCGTCTGTAGCGAAGAAGTTATCCTCAACCCGCTGCCGCAATGCACCATCACCGGCGATTTCTCCCTCTGCGAGGGCGAATCCAGTGAGCTTTGCACGCCTCTGGTTGTAGGCAACACCTATGAATGGAGCACGGGCGAGACGTCCAACTGCATTACAGTGGACATGCCGGGCATTTATTCGGTAACGGTCACCGACCCGAACGGCTGTTTCAGCGTTTGCAGCGAAGAGGTTGTCCTCAACCCGCTGCCGCAATGCGAGATCACCGGCGACCTGTTCCTCTGCGAGGAGGGGCAGTTAACAGAACTTTGCACACCTTTCGTAACAGGTTACACCTACGAGTGGAGCACGGGTGAGACGTCCAACTGCGTCACGGTAAGCATGGCAGGCATCTACTCCGTCACTGTCACCGACCAGGAAGGCTGTTTCAGCATCTGTAGCGCGACGGTCACTGTCAACCCGCCTCCGGTTTGCACCATCGCCGGCGACAACACCCTCTGCGAGGGCGAGTCAACTCAGCTTTGTGTACCCGCGGGCGCTGAATCCTATCTGTGGAGTACCGGCGCCATGACTAACTGCATCACAGTGAGCATGGCTGGAACCTATTCGGTTACCGTCACTTACCTGGGAGGCTGCTTCAGCGTTTGCAGCGAAGAGGTCATCCTCAACCCGCTGCCGCAATGCACCATCACCGGCGATTTCTCTCTCTGCGAGGGCGAATCCAGTGAGCTTTGCACCCCTCTGGTGGCCGGCAACACATATGAATGGAGTACGGGCGAGACGTCCAACTGCATCACAGTGGACATGCCGGGCTTTACTCCGTCACCGTCACTGACCCTGAACGGCTGTTTCAGCGTTTGCAGCGAAGAGGTCATCCTCAACCTGCTGCCGCAATGTACCATCACCGGAGACTTCTCTCTGCGAGGGTGAATCCAGCGAGCTTTGCACGCCCCTCGTGGTAGGCAACACCTATGAATGGAGCACGGGCGAGACATCCAACTGCATCACAGTGGACATGCCAGGCATCTATTCGGTAACTGTCACCGACCCGAACGGCTGTTTCAGCGTTTGCAGCGAAGAGGTCACCCTCAACCCGTTGCCCATCTGCACCATCACTGGTGATTTCTCCATCTGTGAGGGTGAATCCAGCGAGCTTTGCACGCCCTCGTGGCAGGCAACACTTATGAATGGAGCACCGGCGAAACGTCCAACTGCATCACAGTGGACATGCCGGGCATTTATTCGGTCACCGTCACCGACCCGAACGGCTGTTTTAGCGTCTGCAGCGAAGAAATCATCCTCAACCCGCTGCCGCAATGCACCATCACCGGCGATTTCTCTCTCTGCGAGGGCGAATCCAGTGAGCTTTGCACCCCTCTGGTGGCCGGCAACACCTATGAATGGAGCACGGGCGAGACGTCCAACTGCATTACAGTGGACATGCCGGGCATCTATTCGGTAACTGTCACTGACCAGGAAGGTTGCTTCAGCGTCTGCAGCGAAGAGGTTGTCCTCAACCCGCTGCCCGTCTGCACCATCACTGGCGATTTCTCCATCTGCGAGGGCGAATCCAGCGAGCTTTGTACCCCTCTGGTTGTAGGCAACACATATGAATGGAGCACGGGCGAGACATCCAACTGCATCACAGTGGACATGCCGGGCATTTATTCGGTAACGGTCACCGACCCGAACGGATGCTTCAGCGTCTGTAGCGAAGAAATCATCCTCAACCCGCTGCCGCAATGCACCATCACCGGAGACTTCTCTCTCTGCGAAGGTGAATCCAGCGAGCTTTGCACACCTTTCGTAACAGGTTACACCTACGAGTGGAGCACGGGTGAGACGTCCAACTGCGTCACGGTAAGCATGGCAGGCATCTACTCCGTCACGGTCACCGACCCGAACGGCTGTTTCAGCGTTTGCAGCGAAGAGGTCACCCTCAACCCGTTGCCCATCTGCACCATCACTGGTGATTTCTCCATCTGTGAGGGTGAATCCAGCGAGCTTTGCACGCCCCTCGTGGCAGGCAACACTTATGAATGGAGCACCGGCGAAACGTCCAACTGCATTACAGTTGACATGCCAGGCATCTATTCGGTAACGGTCACTGACCCGAACGGCTGTTTCAGCGTCTGCAGCGAAGAGGTTGTCCTCAACCCGTTGCCGGTTTGCATCATCACCGGCGATGATTTAATCTGCAAAGAGGGTGAATCAGCTGAGCTTTGTGTACCTGCGGGCTATGCTGAATATTTGTGGAGCACAGGCGAAACTACCAATTGCATTACGGCAAACGCAATAGGAACCTATTCGGTCACCCTTACCGATGCGAACGGGTGCAGCAGCAGTTGCAGCAAGGATATCTCTATCAACCCGGAACCAATTTGCACCATCACCGGTGGGCTCATCTGCGATGGGCAGCCAATCGAGCTTTGTGTACCTGCGGGTACCTCTTCCTACGTGTGGAGCACCGGCGAAACAACCAATTGCATCACGGTGAGCGCGGCGGGCGCCTATTCCGTCACTGTCACCTATGCAAACGGATGCTTCAACACTTGCAGCACGGAGGTCACCGTCGACATCACCCCACCTGAAATAACCTGCCCGGCAGATGTGACGATTGATTGTGAGGAGAGTACATTGCCATTGGATACAGGTACTGCTACCGCAACTGATAACTGTACCCTTTCACCGGTTATTGATTTCAATGATATAATCACGGAAGGAACGTGCCCTCAGGAGTATGCGATTATGCGTACCTGGACCGCTACGGATGGGGATGGAAATAGCAGTACATGCATTCAGACTTTGTTAATAGAAGACAACACAACGCCGTCCATTACCTGCCCGGCAGTATCGGGCCCGGTTGAATGTGTTGGCCAGATACCGGCAGCAGATATAACCCTTGTGGTGGCATCTGACAATTGTGGGCCAACAACAGTGACCCATGTGGGAGACGGCATCACCGGCGAACCTTGTGAGGATTTAACCCTAACAAGGACCTACCAGGCCACGGACCTTTGCGGTAATGTTGCTACCTGTACCCAGGTGATTACGGTTATTGATGATACACCGCCAGAGATCACTTTCACAAATCCACTTCTTGGGCAAAATGGCGACACGATCTATGTCCAGTGTTATGGCCAGGATCCTGACTGGGACCTTCCCTCATTTGACGAAGGCAGTGTCAATGCAACTGATAATTGCGCCGACGATGTAGTTGTCACGTTCGGCCAGGTTCTGGAGGCTGAAGGCAACTGCAGGGAAGACGGGTACATCAACTTGCTCCGCCTGAGCTGGACCGCCACCGATGTTTGTGGAAATAGCAGTAATGCTTTCCTATTCCTCGTAATGATTGATACGATCCCACCCGTTATCCATGGTGTGCCTAACGATACTATAGTAAACTGCGATGAGATTCCCGAGCTTCCTATCCTCATATATGCCACAGACGAATGTCTATGCGCTTGTGTTGTGCTGCTGGAAGAAACCTATTCGGATATGGGTTGCCAGGATGGCCAGGTCCTTGTGAGGACCTGGATAGCGAAGGATGACTGTGGCAATGAAACGATTGAAACACAGAACATCACCCTCATTGATAGTGAAGCCCCGGTGTTGATAGGAGTCCCGGATGTGATTTGTATAGGTGATCCTGCCTTGAGCGCTGTGAGCGCCACAGATAACTGTGGGCAGCCATCCTTACAATTTGTAGATGTCAATATTCCAAATCCATGTGGAAGCGGAATGGTTGTCCAGAGGGTTTATGAGGCTTATGATAACTGTGGTAATATGTCGAGAGATACAGCTATCCTCTTGCCGAATAACCAAAACGAGCCGCGTATCGAGTTTGTAAACCCGGTTCTGGCTGCCCTCGAGCCCGGTGAAGTGCCGGTTATGGATTGCGCTGCCCAAAATGGACAATACACTTCTTTTGGCATTGATGATGTCAGGGTTGAAGATGCCTGCATGACGGGGGGGGCTGTGTTCTTTACCGAAAGGATCATTGAAACACGCGATTGCTCAAATGGTGAGATCGTTGCAGTATTAGAATTGAAATGGACTGTTTTAGATGCTTGCGGAAACTTAGGTGAACGTACGCTGATAGTTCATTTGACAGACGAATCCAGCCCCGCCTTTGTCAACTTCGCCCCGGAAGTGTCCATCGGGTGTAATGACGAGTTGCCGGTTCTCTCAGCAACAGATGATTGTGGTGAAGTATACATTACGACACAGGATAGCATTATTCCGGGAGATTGCGTTTTCAGATATGATATACAACGCCTTGCCACTGCGACGGACCAATGCGGCAACACGACGACCAGGCTGCAAACCATCCATGTAGGAGATGAGAGCGGCCCGATCATAGCAGGAGTACAAGCAGAGGTTTGTGATGACCTTTCCTGCCTGTAGTAACTGCGTATGACCCCTGTGCCGCAGAATTTGTCCCGGTTACGATGCAGGAAGATACATTGGATATGCCTTGCCCTGATGGTATGGTTATTGAGAGGCTCTGGACGGCTGTCAGTATTTGTGGTGATGTGACGGAAATCCGTCAAACTATTATCCTCAACGATTCGACACCGCCGGCATTTTCAATCCCATTGCATTCGATCATCCACTCTTTCGTGGGTATTGGCAACAATCAGATATTATTGTCGCAGACAACCCACCTCTTCAGGAGGCTGGATGCCCTGGATGAGCATAGCGTGGTTGTCTTAGATGATTGTGACGCGGAGATCATTCCGGTTTTCACGCTGGAAATTACTTATGCTGATGATTGCGAGCGGGATGGATATTCTGAACGCAGGACATATACCTGGACCGCTACTGATGTTTGTGGTAATTCAAGTGTCCTCACCTTCACTGTTGAAATTATCGATGACGTTCCGCCCACTTTTGGAGGAGCGCCGGGCGATATCACCGGAGGAGTGCCGAGCGATACTACGATCATCTGTGAGCCCTTACCGCTTGCTCCGGTAGTACGTGCAATTGATCCTGCTCAACCGGCGGTGATTGTATATTCAGAATCGGTTACCCCGGGCGATAGACCAGGTGTTTATATCGTGACGAGAACGTGGACCGCTACTGATGCCTGCGGCAATACCTCGACCGCTGTCCAGCATATCACCTGGATACCGGATACTTTCCTGGAATGCGAAATTATACTTCCCCAAGTAGTCGATTGCAATGCTCATGGAGTAGTCATCTCAAGCGGCGTCACAGGAGGTATTGGGCCAATAACGTATGATTGGGAAATAGAAGGTGACGAGTGTTTTATCCAGGGGGGGCAGGGGCAGGGCTAACGCATCATGATATTTTTTAATACATTTTCGCGTTGCTCGTCCGAGACGGCACACCTCATGCGCTTGATCTTGATGCTTCCGGGCTGTGGGCTTTTGCGCAATAAGTTCAGGGCGATCTTACGGATAAGGCTGAGGTTAGTCGCCGCATTTTTAGTCCTCACCCGGCTGTCGTCCTCCCCATAGGCTACGTCCAATACGTAATGCAACTGGTTTTCGATAGCCCAGTGTTTTCGGATTTTATAAGCAAGCTCCTCGGGCTCCTCATCCAGGCTAGTGATATAATAGTGCGTTTCCTCGGTATATTGGCCTGTCCTGGTGACGGTGCGAAAACGAGTAACTTCGATAATCTGCCTCAGCTGAGTATAAGATTGTGTCGCCTGCTGTGGCAATTCCTCCGCCTGGATTACCCGATATATCCTTTTTTCATGGCGCCCATGGCCTGTCTCTTCTGTCTGAAAAACCGTTTTCTTAGTTTGCTCTTGGGAAAACGCCGTGCTCACCGCTTCCAGCAGCACAGGAGACTTCCCTTTCAGGGCAAGCAGGTAATCGGCCTTGGAGGCGATTATTTTGTCAATAATGTTGCGGCCACAAAAGTTACTATCGCCTGAAACACAGCAACCTTCCAGCGATAACCACTCTAGCAATTCCAGTGCACCCCGCACTTCATCCATCTTATCCGATACATTATTCTGGGCCAGGACGATGCCGGCCCCGGAGGCATAGGCATTTACGATGATCTCGGCGTATTGCCCCCCTTCATTGCGCTTCTTAGATTGATCCGCTCGGTTGGCGCTGCTGTTGAGGCGTTTGCCGTCAAAGTTGACAAGCTCTTCCTGTGGTGGGGCCTGAAATGTTGGGCAACCCACTGCACAAATACCCGTTCAAAAGCCCGTTTGTCGATTAGCCCCAACACCCGGTTCAATGTATCGTGCGAAGGGATGCCGTGCTTGAAGGGATAGTAATGGCGAAACCATGGCAACTTCTCTTGGCCAAAGGCTGACACCACCGTTAATTCGTCACACCCGCATAGGGCTCCGATAATGGCCAGAAAAAAAATTTCTGCTAACGGATATAGCGTTAGTTCTTGGTTGCGAGGGTCATCCAGGCTATCTAGCATAGGCTTCAGCGGATGGTCGCGCAGCAGTGTTCTTTGGTCTTCCATCTATAGAAAACGATTAAAGCAGCCGGCCGGCTGCACTGAAATTGTATATAATTTTCTATGATGCGTTAGCCCTGGGGGGCAGGGGACTCCTGGGATCATCATTTACGTAGGATGGTCAGATGTGAAAATAATCCTCACGGTGACAGATGAATTTGGTTGTGTTTCGATCTGTACGGCCACCTTGCATTGCCTCTTTTCACCGGATGACGGTTCACTTTCCAGGCCTCCTGACGCAAATCCCGAAACGGGGGCGCCCACTCTGCCCGATGTGGCCAGGAATACGTCTAAGGATGATCTGCACCAACTTAATGTGTGGCCGAATCCTGCTACCGGAAGTGTAAACCTCAGCTTTGAATCTGCTGTGGAAAATGAGATTGAGTTTAGCTTCATAAATCTCCTGGGACAGGCCGTCCTGAGTGATAAAATCAGTGCTCACAAAGGATTCAATACACGCGAAATTGACATTTCGCAGATCCATAAGGGAAGCTATCTGATACAGGTTAAAACAGAGAAGGAAATACACACGAAAGTCATTGTCATCATGAGGATTGACTAACGGTACAGAGAAGCACACATATGAGAATTTGGCCGGCCCAATGCCCATTCCCTTTTGGAATGAGGCTTTGTGGCCAGGGCCCTACAAACATGCTATTATACTGACTCACGGCAGGTTTTGTGTTCCGCAAAACCATGCGTGGGGAAGTAAGAAAATCTTACGCCGGGGTCACAAATCTTCCAGGTTGCCCCGGCGTTTTTTTTTCAGTTTCTTATAATAGGATGGAGTCAGGCCGGTAATTTTTTTGAACTGGTTGGATAAATGCGCCACGCTGCTGTAATGCAGCCTGTAGGAAATCTCCGTAAGGTTAAGCTCGTCGTACAACAGCAACTCTTTTACCTTTTCAATTTTATGCGTGATGATGAAATGCTGGATGGTGATGCCTTTCACCTCCGAAAACATATTGGAAAGGTAAGTATAATCATATCCTACTTTTTCACTGATGTAATCAGAATAATTCACGTTGGGCAGTTCATCAGAATAATGGATCATTTCGATGATCACATTTTTTATTTTTTCGATCAGAATGGCTTTTCTGTCTTCCATCAACTCAAGCCCTGACTTCAATAATGCCACTTTTAATTGTTCGCGCTGTTCGGGCGTGAGGTCATCCCTTGTCTCAACCATACCGGGGTCAACCACTGTATGTCGCAGCCCCAACTTTTCCAGCTCTTCTTTCACGACCATTTTGCATCGCTGGCTAACCATGTATTTGACATATAATTTCATGAATACAATTATAAGTTAAGGGTACAAACCAGCATCGCCCCCTCAGAGCATGTTTGGAGGCCGGGTTTGGAGATAAAAAGTGTCAATTTTTTGTTGAGATAAGGCATCTTTTTGCAGCTCATACTGGTGGTACGGGCAAAAAAAGTAACGCAATATCAGCAAAAAAGGGACATTTTTTAGCCCAAAGATTGGCCTCCAAACATGCTCTCACATATTCGTAGCCGGCTTCACCTCGCCCCGATGGCAGGTCGTACAATTCACCGCCGGCTGTTCGCTCTGCAGGTTGGGAATCTCCTTGAGCAATTCCTGGTTGATCTTTCCGGTCATCACCCACATATCCCTCGCTACCTGTTTGGCGGGCTTGGACTCGCTGGCCCAATCGCCAAACTCATGGCAATGGCTACATTTGACGCCGAGAGACTGGCTGAAACCCATTCGCATGATGGGCAACACCCTTCCGGCCGGAATGCCTTTCAGGATTTGAATGTTCTCAAAAACCTCTTCCGCCGGCAGGTTTTCTTTGCCTTTGATCTTTTCCTGGATAGCTGCAATGAACGGTGGTACGGACGGCGGTTCTTCCGCCGCTTTTTCTGCTGGCGCCGACTCTGTTGCTGGGGCAGTGGCGGTGACGGCTTCTTTTTTAGCAGTGCACGAACTCCAGTTAAAAGTGCCGAGGAAAAGGATGGAACAGAGCGTCCCCATGACGAGTAATTGCCTTTTCATAGACTGAGGTGTTTGGTTACAGGGAAAGATAACAAATAAACTGGAAATACAATAGGTGATGTACTTTTCCCTGCCTCCTCTCTCAAAACCGAACCACCCCGCCCAATGTATAACTCCTTCCCGGCATGCGGTAGCGCTCCAGCTCCTCGTACTGTTCGTTGCCGACATTGTCGAGCGCAAAGTAACAGTCGTAGCTGTCCGCTATTTTGACATTCAGCTTGGCGTTGACGATAAAGGCGGCATCCGGTTCGTTGCCCGGATAGATGAAGACCTCGTGGATACGGCTCCGGTAGCGGCTATTGACATTAAAGGTAAAGGGGCCGTGGAAGGCCGTGGCGGAAGCGCTGAAAGTATGCCGGACTTTGTAGGCCAGCTCGTCATTGAGGCGCCCTGCTGATACATCTTTGGCATCCAGGTAAGTGTAGCCCATGCTCAATACCAGAAAGTCTTTTACTCGTTGCTGGTAGGCCAGCTCCAGGCCTTGCATGACCGCCGCTTTCAGGTTGATTACCTCGTACAGCAGAGGCTCCAGCGGTTTGGACAACTGCTGGAAGGAAATCAGGTCGTTGTAACGATTATAGAACAAGGCTACATCCAGCGACGCTCCCGGCGCAAGGTCGATTTTTGACCCTACTTCCGCCGACAACGTCAGTTTTTCCGAACGCAGGTTGGGGTTGGGCCGGAAGCGCAGCCCACCGCCCTGTTCAAACTTGATGAAGCGCTCGGCCATAGCCGGATCGCGAAATGCCTGCGCCAGCAGCATCCGGAACGAAAGCCCTTTATTCACTTTGTACACCATGGCGAGTTTGGGGCTTACATTGGATTCGCTGGCCTCTTCCAGGATGCTGTAGTGGTCGAACCGAACGCCCAGGGTGGCGATCAGCCGTTCACTAAGGGTGATTTCATCCTGCACATAGGCGCCCAGGCTCAGCGCCTGGTGGCGGCCGTACAGGACGGTATCCGGCAAGCCTACCACATGGTCCCATTTCACGTCGGTACCAGCAATGAGATAGTGGTTGGAACGGGTATAGAGGTCTACTTGGGTGACATTGCCCAGGCGTTGGGTCCGGACATTTGACTCGGCGACCAGTTGTTTGCCGAAGTTGACGTTGGTGCTGTCATTTGCCGGATCGTCATTGAAGGAAAATTCGGAAAAATTGTGGTAGTAATAAAAACGGGTGGAATACTTCACCCGGCTGTTGGGCAGTGCGTAGTAGTAGAGGTCCGTATTCATTTCCCGGCGGTCCTGGTAGTCATCCTTGCGATAATCCGCTACACTATAGGCCTGCCGGCTGCTGAACCAGGTGGCGGGGGTATCGTTCTTGATCCGGTTTACGTTGCCCGAAATCTGCAGATAACGGTTATTGGCAAACTGCCAGAATGCTTTGCCGTAGAAATTATACAGGTTGAAGCCCGATTTTTCCCGATGCCCGTCATTGGATTTCCAGCCCGCGTCGAGCAGGTAGCCAAAATTGCCAATTCGGCGGCTGTGGCTGGCCTCAATGGTGTGAAAATCATTGTAGGCCGTATAACCGGTACTGGCCGGGGCGCGGTTGAAGAAACCGTAATTGAAATGAATCCGGGTCAGTGGCTCGGCTTCCGGCTTGCGGGTGATCACGTTGATCACGCCGCCCATTGCGCTGGAACCGTAGAGAGAAGAATAGGCGCCTTTCACCACCTCAATTCGTTCAATGGAGTTGAGCGGTACGAGGTTCCACAGCGCGCCACCCGATTCAGGGCTGATGGCGGGCCGCCCGTCGATGAGCAGCAGCACCCGGTTGCCGATACCGCCGCCGGCCACTTCTGAAGCGCCACGGATGGAAAAGGCCTGCACATTGGCCCCGCTGGAACGGGTGACGACCACCCCCGGCACCTCATCGAAGGCCTGGTCGAAAGTAGTGATGTTGCGCTCCCGGATTTGTTTGCTCGTCACCAGCCCTATGCTGGCGGGCGCCAGTTTGACCGCCTGCGGCCTCAGGGTAGCGGTTACGACTACCTCCCCGGCAAGAACCGCCATCGGCTCCAGTGTGAACGAAACAGCGGTTCTTTGGCCCGCATTCACTTCAATAGGCGCCAGGCGCTTTTCTTCATACCCAATATAAGAGGCCAATAAAACGTACGTTCCCGGCGGCAGGCCGGTAAGTTCAAAAGTGCCGTCAAGATCGGTGGATGTCCCCACCAGCGTGTCCGCAAGCCATACATTGACCAGAGGCAGGAGCTCTCCGTTTTCAGCATCCCGGACGACTCCTTCTATACTGCCGGCAGCCGGGCCTTGTTCCGGAATGGAAAGCACAGGCAGGGCCCTATCCGGTTGCGCCAGGGCAAGCAGTGCCTGACAGCAGAGGAAGGTGATCACAGTTAGCCTGGTTTTGGGTGGGCGGGTCATGGCTGGTGGTTTGATAAGTGATTTTAAGTTGATGAGGCTTTCCAGATTACCGAAACCTGGAAAGCCTTCACCCGAACCTATCGATACCAAACATTGACAAAGCCAAAATCAGCCTTGAAGTTGAGTTCCTTCTGCTCGCCGGCCTTGACCTCGAAAGTCGCGGGAGGGGCGTAGTCGAAGAAGGTCATGATATTTCCTCCGCCGACATCTGCTTTGACCACGACCCCGTGGCTCACTTCGGTTTCATTATCCCAATAGACGCCCAGGGTGGCGCTCTTCAGCGTGGGGTCGTTGACAAAGTCGTGGCGGAAACCCAACGCCAGCGCTGAGTAAGTCCCCGGGTCTAATTCTATCTCGTACTCGTATTCAGATTTGCCGGGTACGTAATCCAGAATGACCGGATTTTGTGAATTATAAGGAGCGCCAACGGCGTAGGTGCCTCCCAGTACACCGGGGCCGAAGAAATTGTCCGGCACCGCGCCCCAGCCGGCCAGCGGGTCGAGGCTGAATTCGGGGAAGATCGTCAGTTGGACCTCGCCACTGTCCACCCAGGTGGCCCAGGTATCGGTATTTTCTATGGTAATCGTGCCGAAGACTTTGGTCATCTGCGGTTCATCGTCTTTACCACAAGAAGAGAATAGAACGGACAGCGAAATGGCCGCTATGGCAATAGTGAGGAAAAGTTTGTTGAAAGTCATCGCAATGCTTTTGTTGTTAGTGATGGAAAGCCGGCCCTGAAAAAGGCGATCGGCTTTCATTTTCCGATAAAACTGAGCCGAAATTAGCACCGCAAAATTTCCCGAGTTTCACAAAATTGTCATAATTCAAGTGGCCCGGCCGAAAAAGCAGAATTTATTTGTCGGCGGGCTGCACCTCAGGCCAGGCTTGATTTTGAGGGTGATTATTGTCATAACATCCGAATGATATTTATCATGCAAACCGCCTTTGGATATTCACTTATTTTGTGCAAACGCAAATTTTAACCTAGTCCAATGGCTGATATAAAAACCTCTTCCTCCGATTCGCGAAACCACGATTTTCAAACCCGGGGCTTCCGAAAAGCAACCATCCTGCTCTCTGCTATGGTGCTGTTCTGCCTGCTGGCTCAAAACATGTACGGCTGGGCCCCAACTACCTGGGCGAGCATCCTGGCGCCTGCTGCTGTCGTAGCGGCCTATCTGGTTGCGTTTTACAAACCCCTCAAGCAAACCATCGACACACCTTATTTTGCCACTCTGAGCCTCCTGGCCATCGCGCTTGGCACGGCCCTGGGCACTTTTGTAAGCCAGAATGCCCCGGCAGCTGTGTTTACCCAGCGGTATGGGGAAACCGGCAGCAGCGTTCTCCGGGGCCTGCAACTGGACGATGTATTCCATTCCTGGTGGTACATCGGCTTCTTTGTCCTGCTGGCCGGCAGCTTGCTCAAAATGAGCTGGAAACGGAAGTTGAGCCGAGAGAATCTGGGCTTCCACCTGGCCCACCTCGGCCCTATTGTGATCCTTTTGGGTTTCTGGGTAGACTACTTCTACGGTTTCCGGGGTATCATCCAGCTGGAAACCGGCCAGAGTTCAAATGTGGTCAGGGTTTATCGAGGCAGCACCAACTATCTCATTGACAGTACGGCGCTCCCCTTTCAGATTCGCCTGGACCACTTTGAGTTTGAAAAGCACGACCCGGACTACCGCCTACAGGTCTGGAGGAACGATACCGAGCCTCATCCCCAACCGGCAGTAGATGGGCACGGCCAAACGGCAACCGGCACTCCGGAGGTGATTGCCTCTCTGCCTTTAAAGGAAGCAAAGATTCGCCATATCTACGGCACCGATGTCTACTTCCGGCTGAATGAGTTTTATCCCAACTTTGCTTTTGATTACAGTTACCCGGAAGTCAATGACCAGATCGAGGCCAAGGACCCCGGTGTTTTGCTGGACCTCAAAACGCCTTTTGGCAAGGCCGACGTCAACCTCTACTCTAACCGGCCCGGCCGAAATACGATAGCCGACGAAACGCACATAGGTGGGTGGCTGGAGTTTTATTGGGAAGTGCCCGAAGAACTCGCTCAGGCGATCGATGGCCGGCCGGACGCCAAATGGGCGGAAACCAACCGGACCATTCTGATTGGAGCCGAACAACTGATTTATTACCTGGCCGATGGCAAGCTTTCCAGCGAACCGCTCCACGCCGGCCGGTTTTACCCCTTCCCCAACCGGGAAAAGGTAGGCTTCACCATGAAATTTCTTTATCCCGATGCAGCCTACTTGAAATCCACGCCCACTTCCGATGGAGAAGAATTATTAAACCCGGTCGCCAAAGTGGAAGTATGGCACAAAGGAGGCGCCGGAAAGGAGGCCTTCCTCTATCCCGGTGGAAAAAGAGGGGGAATCTTTCAGGTAGCGGGTACGGATTATTTCCTGGCCCTGGAATCCTTCAAGGATATGGAAACCAAATACTACCGAAGCGAACTTTCCGTCCTGGGAGAAAATGAGGAAGTACTGAAAAGCCAGTCTATCGTGGTCAACGAGCCCATGCTGTATGGCGGTTATCGCTTTTACCAATCAGATTACGACCCGGACAGGCCCAATTATTCCGGTATCGGGGTCAGTCACGAGCCAGGGTTATACGTCATCTACTTTGGGTTTGCCGTACTGGTTTTGGGTAGTTTCCTGATGTTCTATGGGAAGTATCGGAAGCAGGTGGGGCTAGGGTGAAGAGGTGTACGGTGTACGGGCTCGAAAGGAGCTTTGGGATGTACGGTGTACGGGGTGGAACCCGGCCTGGGTAGTGTACGGTGTACGGGGTGAGACAATAAAAATAAAAGCCAATTTTTAAGAGCCAATCAAAAAAGAAAAGCCATGCTCGAGAGTTTATATTATACCTCCACTTTATTTAAGGTGACGTTCTTCCTCTACGCTCTGGCCCTGGTGGGCTATGGGATCGGTATTTTCAGGAAAGAAAAGGTATTCGGGACGATACCTTACGCCCTGTTCACCCTTGCTTTCCTGGCCTGTACGGTTTTGATCGCAGACCGCTGGATAGAAGCGGGGCGGCCGCCTTTCAAGAGTTTCTATGAATCGCTGGTCTTTGCCGCCTGGACTACCTCGCTGATCAGCCTGGCGGTGGAATACAAGTTCAAAATGCGCCTGGTTGGTTTTATGTCCACCATCGGAGTGATAATGATCTTCATTTTTGCCCTAACCAAGCGCGATGTGGAGATCATCGCCCTGCCGCCGGCCCTACAGACCTGGATGTTCATTCCGCACGTCATATCCTATTTTCTGGCCTACGGCGCCCTGTTTGTCGCCGGCCTCACGGCCATCTTGTACCTGGCCCTGCCGAAGGGCATCGCCTCGCACCACACGCTGGGCGAGCAATCGCGCATCGACTTTAGCGCCACCACCTATCAGATCACCAAGTTCGGGTTCCTGTTCCTTACTGCCGGCCTGCTGCTCGGCGCCTGGTGGGGCCAGAACGCCTGGTCGAACTACTGGGGCTGGGATCCAAAGGAAAACTGGGCCCTGATCAGCTGGCTGGTCTTCGCTGCCTATCTGCACTTCCGGAATATCCCCTCCTGGAGCGAAAAGCGGCTGGCCTGGGTCGTGATCATCGGCGTGGCGGCCATCGTATTCACCTATCTCGGGATGGACTACCTGCCCACGGCGGAAGATAGCCTGCACGTGTATTCCGGTGATTGAGGTGACGCCCTCCCGGTTTATTCCCTTCAGTAAAAGGGTGTCGCCTCCCCCATGGTGTTGAGGTGACGCCCTCCCGGTTTATCCCCCTCAGTAAAAGGGTGTCGCCTCCCCCATGGTGTTGAGGTGACGCCCTCCCTGTTTATTCCCCTCAGTAAAAGGGTGTCGCCTCCCCCATGATGTTGAGCAGTAAAAGGGTGTCGCCTCCCCCATGGTGTTGAGCAATAAAAAGGGTGTCGCCTCCCCCATGGGATGAAATTTGAACACACTCTTAACTCTACTAGACTTTGGACGGTCTGACGATGAAGGCGGACACGAGCGAAGCGACTGACGGAGTAAATCGGAAGTCGGAAATCGGAAAACCGGCATCGAATGCCCATTTAGCACTGTATTCCGACTTCCGAATTCGCACTTCCGACTTTAAATGGTAGTACGTCCAAAGTCCAGTAACTCTACCTGGGCGTTAATTGTCACCACACGCAAAAAAAAACATCAAAAAAGCATCTATTCATCACTTTTCTTTTTCAAAATTTATTCTTGCTTTATATTCAGCCACAAAATTTTTATACTGCATACGCAAATGAAAAAGCATTTGATTCTGCCATATCTACTTGTGAGCAATGCCGCTTTCATTTGTGATATAAATCACTTAAGGGGGGTGATATATGTCATCGAAAACGATGCCAAAAACAAGGATTTTCGAATCATCATTTGAGAATGACACAAAAATGACAATAGTAATCACGAAACAAGATTCTCATCATACCTAAATACTTTGCCATGAGATTGAAAATAATTTTCGCATCACTACTTAGCCTGGCGCTCGCCCTTAGTTTATCCTCCTGTGAAGGTGATCGCGGCCCGATAGGGCCAACCGGGCCAGAAGGCCCCACCGGCTCGGAAGGCCCTATCGGGCAGACCGGAGAAGGCGTTCAAAACTGTCAGGAGTGTCACAGCAGCAACCAATTGATTGCGGCCAAAATGTTCCAATGGGAGAACTCCATTCACGCATTAGGCGGCCACTATGAAAGAAACCAGGCTTCCTGTGCCATTTGTCACACCAGCCAGGGCTTCCTGGAAGTAGTGGGAACCGGCGCCACTTCTGCCGGCGCAGATGTCAAGGACCCATTGCCTCAAAACTGCTACACTTGCCACCAGATTCACCAGACGTATACTCAGGAGGACTGGGCTCTGACCAACGCCGACCCGGTCACTTTCTGGGTGAAGGGGGGAACGGCGGACATCGGCAAGGGCAACCTTTGTTTGAACTGCCACCAGGCCCGGATCCCCAGCCCTGAAGTTCCCGAACCAGGCACTGGCGGCATGTACACCGTCACCAGCAGCCGCTACGGCCCGCACCACGGCTCTCAGGGCATGATGTTTACCGGCAATGCCGGTTATGAAGTAGCCGGTAGCGTTAACTATACCGATGGCTTCCACACCCCGATCGTTGAAAATGGTTGTGTTACCTGCCACATGGCAGAAACCACAGGCGGCCGAGACGCAGGCGGACACACCTTCCGGGTAGCATCCGAAGACGGCGAACTCAATACCAACGGATGCATACAGTGCCACATGGATGAAGATGAACTTCTGGCGCTGGTTGACGATACCCAGGCTGAACTGGAAGACCTGCTGCTGCAATTAGGCACCAA
This sequence comes from Lewinellaceae bacterium, assembly GCA_020636095.1. Classification (GTDB taxonomy): domain Bacteria; phylum Bacteroidota; class Bacteroidia; order Chitinophagales; family Saprospiraceae; genus JACJXW01. Next base: position 2,258,428 of record JACJYN010000002.1, on the reverse strand, counting down.
GCTCTTCGAGATGGGTATTCTCCGGGACAACCTTGAGAGCGTTAACGCTTCCTCAAGTGCACCTTTGGAACTGACAGATGACGAGGTCGGTGCACTCTGGAACTACCAGTACGTACGCGAAGACAAGAGCTTGGGGGTACACAATGGTAAATACGCCAGGGCTTTGCTGATCAACTCCCTGGAATCTCTGAATTAAGATACCTGTAATGGGTTTCTTCCAAGACAATAGCCTGGTTTAGGCGATTCCAAAAGAACAGTTGGAATGACCGACCTTCCAACTGTTCTTTTTAGAATGAGACTACCGCACAGCCTGTTCCAACAATACCCGCTCCTGCATTCTCATAGCTGAGGCGCAGCGCTCATTCCAGCATAATCCAATTCCTGAAATCATGAAGCAACAACGAATATTATCCATCCTGGCCCTTGCCGCATTGCTATTTAGCATCGTTGCGCCAACAGCATGTACTTCAGAGTCAGGTATTCTCATTCTTGAGCCTCCGGAAATAGATACTACCGTCCAGGTAAATTTCTCTAAGGATATCATACCGATATTCAATCAAGCCTGCAATGCCAGCGGGTGCCATAATACCGGTGGCTTTCCTCCGGATTTAACCCCTGAAAATGCCTATGCCGATCTCTTTGCCGGCAACTTTATCGATACCCTGGTGCCAGAAGATAGTGAACTGGTGCAGTGGATGCTTGGCAACCGGGGCCTGGCCATGCCACCTTCCGGATCCAATAGTGAATTCAATTCTAAAGTGCTATCCTGGATCGGCCAGGGGGCAAAAGATGATTAAACCTGATTTTTTGACAATTCTCGTGCTATTGAGCCACTGAAAAGAAGGAACCTGAGCGCTTCGCTATTGCAACCCCATCCTTCTTTTCACTGGCCGCAAGATTTATCAAAGAAGATAAAACCGCACAATCATGAAAAATTTATTGCTGTTCTCAAAAAGCGCATCATATACCTCTCTGCTTCTTTGTTTCTTCACTGCTGTTTTCATGCTGTTGGCCGGCGCGGTACAGGCACAGGACGAAGATAAGCCTGAAAAAGACACCCGCCCGGTGCGAAACACTTTTGAAAGCAACTGGCTGATCGACAACCAGACGGTTATGGTTCCGATTAAGGGGACGTTCGAAATGGATATTCAACACCGTTTTGGAACCGTCGACAATGGCTATGACGATTTCTGGGGCCTCTATGCTCCTTCCAATATCCGGATCGCCTTTTCTTACGTGCCAATAGAAAAGCTGCAAATTGGTTTCGGTTTCACAAAAGAGCGCAAAATATGGGATTTCAATGCCAAGTACGCCCTTTTCCAACAAGGCCGCAAAGGGGGCTCGCCGTTTAGTTTAACTTATTACGTCAATGTCGGAATTGATACCCGCGCCAAGGCAAGTTTCCCGAAAGATGTCTATGAGGGAACCGACCGGTATTCCTACTTCCACCAGTTGATGGTGGCCCGAAAGTTCACCAAGGCATTTTCGCTGCAGGCCAGTGTAAACGTCTCTCACTTCAACTTCCAGGAACTGGTCCCGGGAGCAGAGAACCCGGAAGACCTGAAGCAAATGAACAACGACCACCTTTCTCTGACTTTTTTGGGCAGGCTTAAGGTGAGCTCCGGCATGGCCATCATTGCCGGCTACGACCTGCCGTTGACGGACCACGACGTCAACAACCCCGAACCCAACTTCAGCTTTGGGATAGAGACGACTTCCAGTGCCCACGCTTTTCAAATCTTTTTGGGTAATTACAATAAAATCGTTCCTCAATTGAACAATGTTTTCAACCAGAACAAGCCTCAGTTGGGAAATATATACAAAAAGGACAAGAATAGTAATTTCCTCATCGGGTTCAACATCACTCGTTTGTGGGTATTCTAAAAAAGAGCCGAATCCTCAAATTTAAAAAATAGTGTCATGTCCGAATTGCAAAATAACAACCGTCGGGATTTTCTGAAGAAAGGAGCCTGGGGAGTGACCCTTGCAGCCTGGGGCCAACTGGTCTTTTCCTGCTCTTCCGGCGAAGAAGGAGAAGCCGCTGCGGAAGCCACGGATACGGTCAAGCTGTTGACCCCGGATGGCGAACTGGTCGAGGTGGATTCGAAGCACCTCAAGCACATCCACAAAGTCAAAAAAATTTCCCAGCAGCAAGCACGGGCAGGCATACCGGGCAAGAAGTTCGTCATGGCCATCGACCTGGCGCGCTGCAACAACGCCCGCAAGTGCATCACTGCCTGCCAGGCCATGCACCACCTGCCTTCGGAAAAAGAATGGGTGACGGTCAAACTCATGAAAGACAGCAAAGACGGCGCCCCCTACTGGTTCCCAAAAACCTGCTTCCACTGCGACAATCCGCCCTGCGTGAAGGTGTGCCCGGTTAACGCCACCTATAAGCGGCAGGACGGCCTGGTGCTCATCGATAGTGAGCGCTGCATCGGTTGTAAATTCTGCATGACGGCTTGCCCTTATTCCACCCGGACCTTCAACTGGGGCGAAAAGGAAGAAGTCCCAGAGGACTTTGCCACCCACCCTGACAACCCGGAGACCAGTGTGCCAAGCCGCCCGGGTACCGTCGAGAAATGCGACTTCTGCCCCGATATGGTGCGCATGGGCAAATTGCCGGACTGCGTGACGGCCTGCCCCAACGGCGTATTCTACTTCGGCGACCAGAACGAGGACGTCGTCACTAACGGTTCTGAAACGGTGCGTTTCAGCCAGCTCATCAAAGACCGGTCCGGTTACCGTTATATGGAAGATTTGGGTACAGAGCCCCGGGTATGGTACCTGCCGCCCCGCGACCGCATCTTCCCGGTGGAGAGAGGCTACGAGTCTCTACCCGAAGAGATCAAGGAACGATACAAAGATGTCGGGCTTGACGGATGATACCAACGAGCGGATGAAACCTGATTTTCGAACCAACTTTTAAGTACCATCATGGATATTTCCAAAAAGCAAACGGCTATACTTGAAAAGTTCGCGCCATACATAGAAAGGTTCGACACCAAATCCCGCGTCTGGATCGGCCTGCTGCTCGCGGTGATTGCCGTTGGCCTGTATGCCCTGATCCTGCAGATCGTGGAAGGGCACATCGTGACCGGCATGAGGGATAATGTTGTGTGGGGGCTTTATATCGTCAACTTTATCTTTTTCATTGGCATCAGCTATGGCGGCGCCATCCTGGCAGGCATCCTGCACCTGTTTAAGGTGCCCTGGCGCCGGCCCATCATGCGCATTGCCGTCCTCACGGCTTTTATTTCCGCCCTGATCGGCCCTATATTTATTATTCTTTGTATCGGGCGTTTTGACCGCCTGCACTTTTTGCTCATTCACGCCCGCCTGCAATCGCCGATCTTCTGGGATGTGGTGGCCATCAGCACCTATTTAGCCGGCGCAGTACTTTTTATGTATCTGTTAATGATCAAGGACTTTGCGATCTACCGGGATTCTGAGGTGTTGGATCTGCCTCCCTGGCGAAAGAAATTGTACACGGCGCTTGCCCTCAATTATCAGGGTACGGAAAGCCAGATAAAGCAACTGGCAATTTCCAAAAACCTCATCGCCCTGATTATGATCCCAATGGTGGTAGTGGTATCCTCGGTGTTGTCCTGGATTTTTGGTATGACCCTACGCCCCGGCTGGCACAGCACCATCTTTGGCCCCTACTTTGTGCTTGCCGCTATTTACTCGGGCGCCGGCAGCATCGTTATACTGATGTGGATATTTCGCAAGGCCTACCAACTGGAAAATTATCTTACTGATAAGCACTTTGCCTATATGGGCTACATCCTACTGGCCCTGGGCGCCGGCTATGGCTATTTCACCTTTTCGGAATACCTGACCAGCTGGTTTGGCTCGGAAAGATGGGACGAGGAAGTGATCGACAAGTTATTTTCCCCGAGTGAGTATGGTTGGTGGTTCCTGATTTCCAATGTTTTTGCCATCGTGATCCCTATTGTGGTAGTGGCCTTTAAGAAGCTGCGTACCCCCAACCTGGTCACTTTGGCGGCCTTGCTGATGGTTTTTGGGATGTGGATAAAGCGGTATCTCATCGTCGTGCCTACTCTGGAAACCCCCTTGTTGCCCATTCAGGATACCAGGCCTGAGTACATTCACTATTCGGCTACCTGGGTAGAATGGGCTTTGACCTTTGCCGGTTTTGCGACCTTTATACTCTTCTTCATTATTATGGCCAAGCTGGTCACTATCGTTACCGTGTCCGACTACGCCGAAGAAAAGAAGTAGAAGCGTTGAAGATACAACGCTAAATATTTTGCTCAACAAAAAACAAGAACAATGTCGCTTTCCAAGATCATAAAGTGGAGTGGGCTCATTTGCTTGTTATGCATAAGCCTGTCCCCCGGTACGCTAATAGCTCAGGACGAGGAAGGGGAAGAGCCGGAAGCCCTCCGCACCCGCGCCAGCCTTTCCTCTGTGCAGAGAAACGATGACGTTCTGGACCTCAAAATGCTCATGCGGGCCAAAATTGACGACCGTTACACGGGCCTGTCGGGGCTGGAAGTAGTGTTCTCGGCTGCCACCGATAGCTCCGAGGTTGAACTGGGCAAGGCTACCACCAACGAAGATGGCGTCGCCACGCTCACCGTCAACGCCAAGGACATTCCACGGGATACCGCTAACCGAATGGCCCTCATGGCTGAATTTGATGGCAATGACGAGTTTAAAGGCAGCGATGACGATATCGAAATCCTGCCTGCCCGTATTCTTCTGGAGCCGATAGAGACGGATTCTTCTCTTTCTCTGAAACTAACCCTGTTGGCCAATGATGAGCCGGTAGAAGATGAAGACGTCTCTCTCTTTGTAAAACGGTTGTTCAGCCCTTTGAAAGTTGGAGAAGCCACCACCGACGAAGAGGGGGCGGCGGAGATTGTCTTTCCTATGGACTTGCCCGGTGACGGGGAAGGACAGCTGGAGATTTTCGCCCGCCTGGAGGACCACAGTGACTTCGGAACCGTTGAGGTTGCCCTGGACGAACCATGGGGCAAACCCGTCAGCCAGCTTAGCCAGAAGCTACCACAGGCACTCTGGAGCCCTAACCCCCCTACCTGGATGATCCTGACTTTCATCATTCTGATGGCAGCGGTTTGGGGGCACTATGCCGTTATTGTTTACAAGCTCATCCAGGTCAAAAGGGAAGGAAAAGTGGGGTGAGTTGTTAAAATTTTCCTAAGACTACTTAGAAATGATAAAAATCAGTGGCCCAGTGTCAAATTTTCGTCATATTGAGTGCGTTAAGAGAAGATAAGAAACATTGTTAATTCAAAATTATCTTAGATATGAAAATCAAAATTCTGATTCCCGCCCTATTGATAGGCACAGCGCTTTTCATGCTTTCTTTCCAGTCGAACAGTGACTGGCCGGTTCCGGAAAAGTACCAAAAGATGAAGAACCCAGTGGCTGCTGATGACGATTCAGTCGAAATGGGTGAAGACTTGTGGAAAACACACTGTAAATCCTGCCACGGTAAGGAAGGTTTGGGTGATGGCTCCAAAGCTGCTCAGTTGGACACTCCTGCAGGTGATTTCACCTCTGCGAAGTTCCAGAAGCAAACCGACGGCGCACTCTTCTACAAAACACTGGAAGGAAAAGGAGACATGCCTTCTTACAAGAAGAAAATTCCCAATGAAGAAGACCTTTGGCATTTGGTCAACTTCATGCGTACGCTGAAATAGTTTATGGGAATGACTGAAGGTTTATGAGCCTTAACCATTCCATCAGCCGCCATTCTGATCCTTCAGGATGGCGGTTGTATTTTGTGGAACCTCAACCTTTCTCTCTACGGATTGTTCCTTTCCCAAACTTCAAAACATGAAAATTGCCGCCCTTTTACTTCTCCTCGCCGTTCTCGGTATTACTCTGGTGAGCGCCACCAAACGGAAGGCTAATACCGCCTCCGGCAAAGCTGTTCCCAAATCTTTCCACGAGCTAACCGTCACCGGTATCGACGGCAAGGAAATCCAGATGAAGGATTTTCAGGGCAAGTATGTAATGTGTGTGAACGTGGCCTCCAAATGCGGTTTCACCCCTCAGTACAAAAGCCTGCAGGCCCTGTACGAACAGCACCAGGACAAATTGGTGATCATCGGCTTCCCCAGCAACCAGTTCCTCATGCAGGAACCGGGCACCGAAGAGGAAATCGCTACCTTCTGCGAGATCAACTATGGCGTCACCTTCCCCCTCACCGAAAAGATCAAGGTCAAAGGCGGCGGGCAGCACCCCGTCTACGCCTGGTTGACGCAAAAAGAGCACAACGGCGTATCCGACGCCAAGGTGAGCTGGAACTTCAATAAATTCCTCATCTCGCCGGAAGGGAAGTGGCTGGCGCACTTCCCCTCGAAGGTGGAGCCGATGAGTGAGGAGATTACTGAATACCTGAAATGATTCCCTGTTGTTTGTTGGGATAGTTCAAATTTCTGTGTCTTAGGCTACCCGTCTAGCGTTGGACAGTTGTCTGTTGTTCGTTGCCGGTTGCTCATTGCGCCGTACAGCAGTTGGTTGATGGCCAACAGGTTGGGACAACTCACAACGATTAACTGACAACGAAGAACAGCCAGTTTGTCCAACCATAGACGGATATCCTGTCTTAAAAAATATTTCCTGATATTAAGTGATTTGCGAATAGCGAACACCGAAATCCGAACAAGCTCTTACCCAGGCAATCAACAACCAACAACCATGACCCCCTCCGATGCCCTCACCCTTCTCCGCCCCGGAATCCCCTCGCCCTCCGGCATCTGGGCCGACCTGGGCGCCGGTACGGGTATGTTCACCCTGGCTCTGCGCCAATTGCTGAAGAGCGGAACCATCTATGCCGTAGACAAGAACCCGCACGTCCTCTGGAGCATAGCCGCCGCTGGCCCGGTGGAGGTTATCGTCCATGAGGCGGACTTCACCCGCCCGCTTGAACTGCCGCTGCTGGACGGCATCGTGATGGCCAATGCCCTGCACTACGCAGCCGATCCCGTCGCTACCTTAAAAAACATTCTAACCTGCCTGCGAAAAGGGGCCCCCTTCTTGCTGGTGGAATATGAAACGGAGCAGGCGCGGCCGCCGTGGATACCCTATCCGCTGCCCTTCCGGCGTTTTGTGGAAATGGCTGAAAAGGTGGGGCTGAGTGAGCCGGAGGAACTGGCCCGCGTGCCCTCTGATTACGGGCGTCAGTACATTTATTCGGCTTTGGCCAGGAAATGACTTCTTCTGTATTGCAAAAATTCCAGGAGTGCAATTTATTTCCCAATCAATGGTTATCTTGCTAAAGAACCGAACATATTTACATTGCGTATAAGTCTGAGCGCAATAGTAAATTGCGCCCCGACAACGTACTCTCGGGCGCCAATTTTCTATTGGCGCCCGAGTTGTTAAAACATTTCCACTGCATCGCTATATATTTCCACCTGCATCGCTGTTCGTCCTTGGATACCTGATATATAAAGCAAAAAAAAAGCTATGAAGAAAGTGATCTCCCTATTCCTGCTGCTCTCCGTCTTACTCGCCCCTCTCCCTGCTCAACACTCCGTTGCCCGCCTCTGGAATGAGGAGGTGCTCGAAGGCATCCGGGGCGACCTGGCGCGGCCGACCGTCCACGCCCGCAACCTCTTCCACACCAGCCTGGCCATGTACGATGCCTGGGCGGCGTACAGCGAAACCGGAGACACCTATTTACTGGGCAAGACCGTGCATGGGTTTACCTGCCCGTTCACCGGGACGCCCATCCCGGAGGACATCAAAGCCGCCCAGGAAGAGGCCATCAGCTTTGCCGTTTACCGTATCTTACGGCGCCGCTTTGCCGATTCGCCGGGGTGGCGGGACCTGTTTTACGAGGTCGATCTTTTGATGGATTCACTCGGCTATGACCGGGGGAATGTTTCCACCGATTACAAATGCGGCCCGGCGGAGCTGGGGAATTATATTGCCGAACAGGTCATCCTTTACGGCCTGCAGGACGGCGCAAACGAAGCGGGCGAATACGCCAACTTGTACTACGAACCGGTAAATCCCCCAATGTTCGTCGAAGCGCCTGGCAACCCGGCAATCCTCGACCTGAACCGCTGGCAACCCCTGGCATTTACTAACTTCATCGACCAGAGCGGCAACCCTTTCGGCAATTTCGCTCCTCCCTTTGTCAGCCCCGAATGGGGGCGGGTGCTGCCTTTCTCCCTCAACCGGAACGATGCTGAAATACTGAAAAGGGACGGGAACGACTATTGGGTCTACCACGACCCGGGCCCGCCGCCCTATCTGGACACCACGGCCGTCGGCGGCCTTTCCGAGGAATACAAATGGGGGTATGCCCTGGTCGCCGTGTGGTCTTCCCTGCTCGACCCGGCCGATGGGGTGTTGATCGATATCTCGCCCGCTTCGGTAGGCAACATCAGTTCATACCCGGCGGACGTCTTTGAATACCATGATTTCTATAACTTTTTCGAAGGGGGCGATACGGGCCAGGGGTATACTGTAAACCCCAGGACGGGACAGTACTACAGCCCGCAGGTCATCCACCGGGCAGACTATTACCGGGTGCTGGCCGAATTCTGGGCCGACGGCCCGGATTCGGAGACGCCGCCCGGCCACTGGTTCACCATTTTTAACTACATCAGTGAACAACCGGAACTGGTGAAAAAGATGCGCGGCCAGGGGCCATTGCTCGACGATCTGGAATGGGACGTAAAGGGTTACTTTGCCCTGGGCGGGGCCATGCACGACGTGGCCGTTTCTGTCTGGGGCATCAAGGGGTGGTACGATACGGTTCGGCCGGTCTCCGCCATCCGGGGCATGGCGGAACTGGGGCAGAGCAGCGACCCTACCTGCCCAATTACCACCCCGGCGGATTGCCGCTCATCCCCGGCTACATCGAGCTGATCGAGGCAGGCGACCCCCGCGAGGGGCAGAGCGGGGAATACATCCATGAAATAAAGATCAAAGCCTGGCGGGGTACAATTTTATTGAAGACCCGAGGACAGACGTAGCGGGCGTCGGCTGGGTGCGCGCCAACTTCTGGTGGGCCTTACCAGCAGGCCACTTTCGTTTCGCCGCCCTTCGCCGGCTATATCTCCTACCATTCTACTTACAGCCGGGCGGCGGTACTGAAGTGCTGATTACCTGACCGGCGATCCCTTCTTCCCCGGCGGTATGGGGAATTCCACTGCCCCAAAAACGAATTCCTGGTATTCGAGGACGGTACCAGCACCGACCTTACCCTGCAATACCACCTACCGCGACGCACCGACCAGTGCAGCCTTTCGCGGATTTACGGCGGCATCCACCCGCCCGTGGACGACATCCCCTACCGGAAGATCGGGCAGGAGATCGGTGTGGAGGCATTTGAATTTGCCGAACAGTATTTCAACGGGACAAAAGCGCCGCGGGAGGTGAGTGCGTTCAAGGTTTTCCCCAACCCTACCAGTTGCGCCGTGCAGATCGAGTTGGCATACGAAGGAGAAATGCCCGTCAAGATTTACAGCGCCGATTACCGCCTGGAACGGGAGCTATCCGTCCGGTTTGCCAATAAGCAGGGATTTGTGAACCTGGACGGGCTGGCGAATGGGCTGCATGTTATCGTCGGCTTCAAGGGGGAGAAAGACAGGTTCTTTGAACAAAAGGTGGTCGTGCAGGCGAACTGAGTAATTTCGGTAAATTCTCTTGCCCGCATTGGAAAAATTCGCTGATCACATGACTTAAATCAGTGAAACGGATCGATCACTACCTTAACTTTCAGCAGCAATAACCTGCTGCTCATGAACGACCTGCGCCTTCAAACATGGAGGCAGTGGCGGAATGCGTACCATTTATGCCCCGGGGGACGATGAGGGATACCATATTGTCCAAAACGGTATGGGGCGGCATCGCTGTCTCTTCTTTGGTGCTGGGGCTGATCGCCGGGATGGTATACGCCTGTATGCATTTCATGTTCCTGGTTTATCTGATGGCTGTTTTCTGTGGGTTTTTCCTGGTCAGCCTACTCCTCTTCCTGCGGGTGCGTGCACACACGGAGTGGTTTTTCATCAGTACGGAAGTATTCAAGATCCTGTTTTCCTTTGTTGCTGTCGTTTTCACAGGAGGTATCCTGAACTCCGGTGGTTTTGTCTTTCTCGGCATGGCGGGCATTTTCTTTGCGCTGGTATTTCCGCAGTACCGGAACAGGTTCGCTTCCTGCTGCTGCTATATTTGGGCACGGTCTCCTGGAAGCCATCCTGCAACCCTGGCTGCGGTGGTGGTTCAGTTCTCCGCAGGACAGAATCTGGTGCTTTTGTCCTTTACTTTATGGTATCGCTGCTGTCGCTGTACTTTTTGTCCGCATTTACGTGCGGGAACGGGTGCGGTTCCGCCAGGTGGAAGCCGAAAAACTCCGGGCGCTGGACCATGCCCGCAGCCAGTTTTTCTCCAATATCTCCCACGAATTCCGCACTCCGCTGACGGTCATCCTCGGAATGGCCGATCAGATCCGGGAGGCGCCCTCCCGCCACGTCGCCGAAAAGGCCGTCCTGATCCGCCGGAATGGGAAAAAGCTGCTCCGTTTGGTCTACCAGTTGCTCGACCTGTCCAGGCTGGAAGCCGGCGCCCTTTCCGTTCATTATGTGCAGTCGGATGTGGTACTGGAACTGAAGTACCTGCTGGAGTCCTTCCACAGCCTGGCTGAAGCGAAAAACATCCGCCTGCATTTTTCCAGTGCTTCGGAGGAGATCTGGATGGATTTCGACCCGGAAAAGCTGGAGCACCTGGTGGGCAACCTGCTGGACAACGCCATCAAGTACACGCCCGCCGGGGTGAAGTGCGGCTTGAGTTGGAACGCCTGCCGTCATCGCCCCCCCACTTGAACCGGGCCCCTGCCTGCTCATCCGGTAGAGATACCGGTATCGGTATCCCTCCGCAGCATTGGGAGCGCATCTTCGACCGCTATTACCAGGTTGGGGGTGGTACCACTGAAGGAGCCGGGATAGGGCTGGCGATACCCGGGAATACGCCCACCTGTTCGGTGGGCATATTGAGTTGGATAGCTTACCGGGAGAAGGCAGCGCCTTCTCCGTTTACCTGCCGTTGCGCAACCGAACCCCCAATGCAGTTGTTGCCTGCCAGGCCGCCGGTGCCGGAAGAAGAACCGGCGCCGGAAGCGGTTCCTGGCGCATCAGCTGCTCCCCGCCTGTTGCTCATCGAAGACAACCCAGATGTGGTCCGGTATCTACAGGCTTTCCTACAGAAGGATTACAATCTGATTACGGTACCTTCGATGGCGAACAGGGTATCAATCGGAGTATAGAACGCGTACCGGATATCATCATCAGCGATATTATGATGCCGAAAAAGGACACGCTACCTGGAAGTTTGCCGGGCATTGAAGGGCGATTTCCGCACCAACCACATCCCTATCATCCTGCTGACCGCCAAAACGGATGTGGATTCCAGGATACGCGGCCTGGAATCCGGGGCTGATGCCTATCTGCCTAAACCCTTCCATCGGCAGGAACTGCAGGTGGAGCTTCGAAACTCATCACCCTGCGGGAAGCCCTGAAACGCAAATTCAGCCAGAGCCTACTGCTCCTCTGCCCGAAAGTAAACCTCCTGGGCTGAATGAACGCTTCCTGTATGAGGTGCGCCAATGCCTGGAAAGGCATTATCCGGAGGAGGAATTCGGCATCAGGGCCCTGTGTGCCAAGCTTGGCGTCAGCCGCACGCAACTGCATCGTAAACTGGCCGCCCTGACCGGCCAGCCCGCCTCTCATTTCATCCGTTCTTTCCGCCTGGAAAAAGCCCGTCAACTGCTCGCGTCCAGCCGTATGACCATTGCCGAGGTGGCCTATGCCGTGGGCTTCAAAGATCCCTATTATTTCTCCCGCACTTTTGCCCGGGAATTCGGGCTGCCGCCCTCTGAAGTCCGGGGGTAGGCTATATGGTAATATTGTTGGCTTAAGGAGTGGTTTTTAGAGCGTGTTGGGGATTTACTTTTGATGTCGAAAATGAGCAGATTTTGGTTCTCAGGAAGCCATTTTTGAGCCGCATAGCATCGCTACGTGGCGAAAAAATGGCGAAATGAGGTTCAAAAGATGCACATTTGCAGGCCAAAGGGTAAATCCCCAACACGCTCTTAGGGGAATCTGGCTGCTTGAAGACAACAATATGGCAATATGACAATATAGCCAGAACCCGGGAAACAAAGGCCAAAATACCTCGTCCCCGAAGCAAGCAAGGCTTACTCTTATTCTACCCGGCAACCCGCCCTGCAACAATAGTCCAAACCTTGGAACAATAGTCCTTCATCGCTGAGCCTGGGATGGAGTAAATTAAATTCAAAAAAAACCATATATGAAACAGACAATGACAATTGTATTGCTGGCCGTTATGGCCACGCTGCTGTTCCGGGCTACGGCACAAGCTCAGGAAGAATGGGTATATAAAAACCCCATTCCCACGGGCAGGGCTTATGTAACATGCAGTGTGCTGGACGGCAAAATTTACGTCATCGGCGGTGGCCTTACCCGTGCGGAAGGGAGCGCCGCTGTAGAAAGGTACGATCCGGAAACAGATACCTGGGATGTTACCATAGCCAGCCTGCCGGTTCCGCTCTTTGCGCCGGCTGCGGCAGTGGCCAACGGGAAGATATACGTGATGGGAGGTAAGTCGGATTATTACTCCACGGAAGGTTACGCTGTAGTTTATGAGTACGATCCCATTCAGAATGCCTGGTCGGAAAAAGCGAGTATGCCCAACGGCCGCTCTCACCTGACGGCCTGCGCCTTCGGCGGCTATATCTATGCAATAGGGGAAGAATAGGCGATCATATCTCGGTAAAAACAGTGGAAAGGTATGACCCGCTGTCCGATACCTGGGTTATGGATGGACAGCATGCAACAAGCCCGGTACCAATATTCTGGCGCAGGTAGTGGGGGACAAAATTTATATCGTCGATGGAATTGGGGATGGGCCCTCCTCAGTGGAATCCTATGATCCTGCGACGGACAACTGGAAACTGGAAGACAACCCGCCGCCGGTACCGTCGGGTATTTCGGTTCGGCAACTTATGGAGGCAAGATATACGTGTATGGCGGTATCAATAATACCTCTCCCACCGCTTCCCAGGATTTCTTCGAGTTTGACCCCGAAACGGGCCTTTGGGAAAATATAGGAACCATTCCCGAAAAAAAAGCAGTGTGCGCCAATGCCGTTGTCGGCAACCGCCTTTACGCCATCACAGGGGCATTGGAGCCCTTTTCATCCCTCCTCCCCCCCGGCAACTACAGCATCGGTGATCATGTATGAATTTGAACCTTCCGCCGAAGGCTGGGCCTACAAAACGCCCATCACGACGCCCCGGGCTTACAGCGCCAGCGGTGTCGTAGATGGAAAAATATACGTCATTGGCGGGGCTTATTCCGTAACAGAGATCAGCAATGTGGTAGAACGGTATGATCCGGAAACGGATGCCTGGCAAAACCGGCAGAGCCTTCCGGAACCGATCCATGGCGCAGCGGCGGGGGTGATCGGAGGGAAAATTTACGTGGCCGGCGGCCAAACCCAGTTTACGGATTTGGGGATGTCAAAGAAGACCCTCTTCGTGTATGACCCGGCGATGGATAGCTGGGAACAAAAAGCCCCGATGCCGACGGCCAGGGGATATCTTTCTGCAGCTGTTGTGGGTGGCAAGCTTTATGTCATCGGCGGCACCACCGCCTGGCCCAACCGAACCAATAAAGTTGAAATGTACGATCCGGTTACGGATACCTGGCAAACGAAAGCCCCGATGCCGACTGCCCGTTCAGGCTTCTGTGCAGAAGCCTTGAATGGGAAGATATATGCGATGGGAGGTGTAAATGCATCCGGATACAAGGATGTACTGGAAGTATATGACCCGGCGACCGATACCTGGATGGAGAAAATGGAGATGCCTCAAACCAGGTCTATATTTGGTTCGGCTGTCGTCAATGATCTCTTGTATGCCTACGGAGGCGCCCTGGATGACACCACTCCGCTTCCGGATATCATTCAATACGACCCGGAAACGGATAGCTGGGCGGAAACGGATGATATGCCGGAACCTAAAGCCGCTTTTGCTTCGGCATTAGTGGATAACTGCATCTATGGAATTGAGGGGCGCTGTTTTTTTTTTTACCGGCGCTCGGGGAAAAAAGGTGTCCGAAACGGTGCTGCAATATTGCCTTCCCGTAGTGAATGCGGCGGTTGAGCTTGAGGAAGCGCCATTTGTTTTACACCAAAACCAACCGAACCCCTTCAGCGGGCAGACGACGATTTCCTATGAATTGCAACAAGCGGGCTACGTCAGCCTTCGGGTGTTCAACCTCGCAGGGCGCGAAGTGGCGCGGCTGGCAGATGGCTTACAGGCCGCGGGATCCTATTCGGTTGAATGGAACGTTGGTAAAATTCCGGCCGGGATGTACCTGTATCAGTTGAGAACGAATGGATTTACGGAAACGAGAAGGTGTGTGCTGACAAAGTAGGGCAATCCCAAGTCAGCTATTTTATTTCTCACCGGAACACGGGCCTGCGGCCAGCGTGGAGGGGGCCTTTGCCCTTCTAAAAACTTGTTTGCGGGCCGCAGGGCCGCGCTCCAAAAACAAAAACCATGAAAACGCTGAAATTCTTTTTGATCCCCGCCCTGCTGCTCTTCCTGGCAGCTTGTACGGAAGACGTGCCAACCCCCGCCGATGTGCCGGATGGATCGGCAGCCATTGATGTACGTGCTAAGGAAAGCGTAACCAAACCCATGAAAATCTGGGTGGAGGCCACCATCGACTATTCCGTGGCAAGGAAACCGTGCGACTGCGACCCTCCCTGCGGCGTTACCATACCCGCCAAAGGGTGGATGCGAGGCCATGCTACTCATATGGGTAAACTCAATAGGATGGAAAGCCCCTGGGAACACGGAACCTGCGATTTGGCTGAAAACAAAATAGTCATCACCGGAAGCCATGGTATCTGGACCGGCGCCAATGGCGATCAGATATGGTGGGAAGGCGATTACGAAGTTTTCTTCAACGGCAATTTTTCGGCTGACCTGGATATTGTAGGCGGCACCGGGCGCTATGAAGGCGCTGTCGGGAATGTCAGAGGGGATGATGGGGTTACCGATCCGGAAACCGGCTATGGTTCTGGTACGGCGCAGGGCTGGATCACGATTTTTAAGTAGGATAGCCTAATAGTTCCAAAAAACCAGTTCTTTAAAAAACCTCCGAGGTTTTCAAAACCTCGGAGGTTTTTTAAAGAAACAACCCTTAATTTGGCCTTATTATGGGCCGAAAGATCATCTTCTTCTTCATTTTCCTGTTGGCTGTCGCTCTGCGCCTGTCCCTCCACTTCCGGCAGGAGCTCATCCCCGGCGTCAATGGCGGCTACTATCCCCTGCAGGTGCGCAGCCTGCTGGAGAACGGCCGGCTGGGGTTTGCCGATATGCCGTTGTATTTCTGGTTCAATGCCTTTTGGGTGAAAGTACTGGCCGTATTTTCCGCAACACCGGCGGAAAGCTGGATCATTCCGGTGGTCAAAACGGTGGACAGCCTTTTTCTGCCGCTCTTGCTCGTTCCCTTGTACTTCATTGCCCGGGAACTTCGCCCGCCTGATAAACCGGATTTGTTCCGGGGCGCTGCGGTGGCGGTATTTGCCGCAGCCTCGCCCTGGCCCCTGATGTTCACCGGCGACCTCCAGAAGAACGCCTTTGCCATTCCCTTTTTCTTCGCCTTCCTGTTGTTCGGGCTGAAGTATCTTCGGCACCCTTCCCGGCGCTGGATGTTGGCAGGGTTGATAAGCCTGGGGTTGGCCGGCCTATCCCATTTTGGCGTATTCGTGGTGGCGGCGCTCACCCTGGGCCTGGGGCTGTTCTTCTATGCGCCCCGGCGGGCGCTGCTGCCGGTGGCGGCCCTGGCGGTGTTATCTACGGGCGTGGTGGCTTTGTTCGACCCGAGCCGCGCCTGGCGGCTGCTGATGGTGGCCGCCGAATTGTTCCGGGGCCCTGCCTTGCTGAGCCCGTTGGGCCCGCCGGAGTTGCTGGGCTACCTGTTCTCCTGGCTGCTGCTGGGGCTCGGCGGGTATGTATGGTATAAACACAAAGCGAAACTGGATGCCGTGGAGCGGGTGGCCCTGCCGACACTGTTGGCCCTGATATTCTTTCTGTCTTTCCCGTTGATCGATGCCGATTATGCCCGGCGCTTCATGTTGATGCTGTTCGTACCACAAGCGGTGCTATGCCTGCTGCTTTTTCCTCGAATACCAGCCAGGGCGGCCAATGCACTGTCTGTTGGACTGATGGCAGTTTGCCTGGCCTTCAGCCCCGGCGTATTGCACTTCAAGCAGCCTGTCATCAGCCAGGCGGCCTTTAATGACCTGGAAGGGCTAAATGCCCAACTCCAATTGAATAAAAACTCACTGATCATCGCCCGGCACGGCCTGGAATGGTGGGCGGGCTGGGCGCTGCACTGCAAAACCGGCAATGAAAAGGGGGTGGATGAAGAGACCGCGGGAAAATACCGGCAGGTGCTCTTTCTGCACCAGAAAAAGGGGCAGGAATCATCCGGCCCGGGGGCCGCGGATAATCACCCCGGCTTCCGGGAGCCGGAGCCGCCGTTCGGGGAGAGGGAAGAAGTAGTGAATTCGGAATTTTTCCAGGTGTATGTGTGGAAGTATAGCCCTGTCCGCTAAAAACAGCAACTCGAAAATAACCAGCGCCAGGCCGCTCTGCCCGGCAGGGGGCGGGGTAAGAAGAAGCATTTGAAGAAAATTTGTAACTATTCAGCATCGTGGTGATTTGACCCCTCAAGCAAAATTTTGTAAGCCACCCTTCCCCTTCCAAGGGGAATGAGAAGGGGTTCCAGCGGGAAAAAGTCTACAAAATTTTGCGTCAGGCGTATTTCAGACCCCATGCTGAATAGTAACGAAAATTTTGCAGTTCCTCATGACGATTTGGGCTTTCCCGTCAGCAAATACAGGCCTGAAGAGGGCAATGCCGCTCATTCTTTGCAAACGACAGCGGCCGACTACGCGAAATTCCTGCTGGCCATGCTCCAGCCCCAGGGATTAAAAGCATCTACCGTCGAATTGATCCTGAGCCCGGTGGTGGAGTTGGCGCCTTCTTCTTCCGGCCCCGCCCCAAAGAGCCCCGAAATTTCCTGGGGCCTGGGTTGGGGATTACAGGGGACTTCAAAGGAGAAGGCCTTCTGGCACTGGGGGGACAACAACACTTTCCGCTGCTTCGTCATCGCTTATCCGGATAAGAGAAAGGGCGTGGTTTATTTCACCAACAGCAACTCGACACCGCCCGCATCAACGAATGGCAGATGAACCAGATCGGCTACCGGCTGATGGAGCGCCACCGCTACGAAGACGCCCGGAAGGTGTTCTACGCTAATATGCAGGCATTCCCGAAATCCGCCAACACATACGATAGCTATGCGGAGGCCCACCTTCGCACCGGCGACTTCGAAACGGCACGGAAGTACTATTCGAAAGCCCGCCTGGTAACGCTGGCCGGGGACTTCAACGGGTGGAACCCGCTCTCCCTGCCCTTCACCCGCCACAACGGAGAGTGGATCTGCCGCGTCGGCCTCGAACCGGGCAGGTATGAATACAAGCTCATCATCGATGGGGTGTGGACGCCCGACCCCGAAAATCCTGAGGTGACGGTCAATGAGGGGAATATCAATTCGGTGCTGGTGGTGGAGTAGGGACGAGCGGTTAAACCAGCAGGCTGAGTAAGCCGAACAAGCCGGCGCCGGCAATAAGGATCCAGGAAAGGGCAGAGGTGAATTCATTCTTCGGATGCTTCAGAAAGAGCAGATGCAGCCCGACGTGAACGATGAAAAATACATTCAGCCCCCGGATCAGGGCCTCATTGTCTTCCCTCCCGAAGAGCCCCCAGAACAAGAGTGCATAGAGAGGTACGTGCAGAAGGGTGAAAACCACAAAACCGGTTTGGTCCTTCAGCCTTGACAATCCAGGAAAGATCCGCCATTCGTGGCAGCGCACGGCGTCCATCTCATGGGTGAGGAGGAAGGCCAGGGCGATGTAGAAGAAGACATGGTCCATATGGGCTAACAACTTTTTGGCACAGGCGCCCCATCGAGGCTGATGATGCGGTCCATGCGGATCTGCTCGCCGGAGGGCAGCAGGAGGAATTCCTCGCCCTCTTTTGTTTGGGTATCCTTTAACATGGTTTCGGCCAGGACAGATTGCCCGCTGGCGCCCTGATATTCCAGGCGCACGATCCTGCGTTGCACAATGGCCGCTTCGATGCGGTCGTAAAAATTGCAGTCTATGGGAACGTATTTTTCCGGTGTCGGCATAGGGCAAAGATAAGGATTGTTATGGGCTGATATTTGTAAATTGCGATAAACAAAACCGATGAAACTTATTCCCATTCTCTTTTGTCTCGTATTTGCCTTCTCTTTTTCCCCGGGTTATGCCCAGCAGCGTGGGAATTCCGACGCGAAAGCAGCAGTCGGGCTTCCCCCGGCTTCCTACCGGCCGCCGGCTTTTGCAGATGATGGCCGACTCAAAAAAGTGCAGGGTGCCGCTTCGGTACCTTCGAGCAATTGTTCAAAGCCCATAGTGCTGCCAGGAAGATCCCCAGGCTGGTATGGGGCGTGGTGGTCGATGATTCCCTTGCCGTGTCAGGCGCTACGGGTTTGATCCACCTTGGACAGAAACGCCTTACCACTACCCGCTCGGCCTTCCGCATCGCTTCCATGACCAAGAGTTTCACAGGTACCATCGGTTATTCTGAAATTGCGGGACGAAGGAAGCTCTCCCTGAGCGATCCGGTAAGCCGTTATATTCCCGAAATGTCCGGTACTGGATTACCTCACCGACGACGCCCCTCCGATCGATATCGAGAACCTGCTCACCATGACGGCAGGCTTCCCCGAGGACAACCCTGGGGCGACCGCCAGCTTACCGTAACGGATGAAACCCTCATTGGTACCTGATCCGGGACGGGGTGTCCTTTTCAATGTGCCCTCCGTGCAGTTCGAATACAGCAACCTGGGCTATGCCCTGCTGGGAAACATCGTCTCCCGGGTTGCCGGCATGCCCTACCAGGATTATATCCGGCAGAACATCCTGCTGCCCCTCGGTATGGAACACACCTACTGGGAATACGCCGATGTGCCGGAAGGGCAGTTGGTATCCGGCTACCGCTGGGAAGACGAACAGTGGAAGGATGAACCCATGCTGCACGACGGGTATACGGCGCCATGGGCGGTACCTGATCACCACGATCGAGGACTTCAGCAGGTACGTCCGCTTGCATTTGTCGGCATGGTACTTTACCCGGAGCGGGGAGGATAAGGTACCTTTACCAGACGAAGCACGCTGCGGGAGATGCATACGCCGCAATTTCCGCGCCTGAATACCGGCGGAACAGGCGCCAACGGTGAGCCCTGCCCTTCGGTAACGGGCTACGGCTACTACCTGGGCATCACCCGGAACTGCGAGGACAGGGCGAGGGTTTCCCACGGCGGCGCCCTGCCGGGGTTCGGCAGCAATTACATTTTCTATCCGGAGTATGGCGTAGGCGTGATGGCGTTCGGCAACCTGACCTATACCGGTACTCTATGCCCCTGAAGGAAATTGAAGCCTTGCTTTTCGACTCCCTCTACCTGGAGCCCCGAAAGCTTCCGGTATCCGATATTTTGTTGCAGCGCCAGGAGCAGGTTGTCCAACTCCTCCAAACCTGGGACGCTCAGCTGGAAGCCGCCATACTGGTACCGAAAATTTTTATCTGGACCATTCCCGCGAACACCGGATTACTGATATCCGGGGGATACCTGGACAAAGCGAAGTACCATCCGGTCCGTCGTCGGTATAGAACCGCTCAACCAGTTGCGGGGAGGCTTTAGCATGGAGGCTGAAAATGTACCGTCAGCGTTTTCTTTACGCTCACGCCGGAAAAGGATACCAGGGTCCAGTACCTGGAGGTGGAATTTCAACCCAAATGACGGGGCCTACCGCTCCTCCAGGAATTTGTGGATGGCCGCAAAATCCAGCCGCCCCATCCCCTTTTTACTGGCTTCGGCGTACAGCTCCTTCGTCATATTGGCCAGGTAGAGCGGCTGCTTCAGCTCGTAGGCGGTGAGGGCGGCCAGATGCAGGTCTTTGTGCATTAGTTCCAGCGGGAACTGCACTTCGTAATCGTCATGGCGCACCATCTCGGCCTTGGCTTTGGTGAAGGGGGCGGATACGGCCAGATTGGGAATGACGTTCAGCAAAAACGTTTTGGACAGCCCCATCTTTTCGCCCAGCAGCACAGCTTCCGAAAAGATGGCCATGGACTGGGCCAGCATGATGTTGACCAGCATCTTGAAGGAGGCTCCCTTGCCGGTTTCGCCGATATGAAGGACTTTGTTGCCCATCATATTCAGATAGGGTTGTATTGTTTCCAGCAGGCTTTTCTCCGCGCCAACAAAAAAAACGAGTTCCGCATTGGCCGCCTGCGGTTTGGTGCCGGCTACCGGCGCGTCAATAAACCGGATGCCGGCTTTTTCCGTCACAGCCGCCGCCCGTAGGCTGAAGGAGGGGTTCACAGTAGAGCAATCCACCCAGATGGCGCCGTTCTGCATATTGGACAGAACGCCCCCTTCCTCCAGAAAAATCATTTCTACAACTTCCGGCGTGGAAAGCATGCTGAATACGAAATCTGCACCCGCTACTGCTTCGTTCGCCGAGGGTGCTGATCTGGCGCCCTTGGCCTTCAGTTCTTCCACCGGAGCTTCGGAACGGTTCCACACCGTTACATCCACCCCATTTTTCAATAAATTCGCCGCCATGCGGCTGCCCATGATGCCCAGGCCGATAAAGGTGATTTTCATGTGGTTTGTTTTTAGCCGGCAAGTTGATTGGCCTCAAAGTACGAAACTAGCCGAAAACGGGCAAAAGTTTTGTTTTTCGTCAGGAGATATACTTCGTCGCATTTTTCACCACCTCCGGCGTCACCCAATCTTTATGCTCCTCCAGAAACCGAAGCACAAAATCCTTATCGTGCCGGGAATATTCCCGCAGCACCCAGCCCACGCTCGTCTTACAAAACCGCTCCTCCCTTTGAATGAGAATACTGGAAAAGGCCTCGATCGTATCGATGTGTTCAGTGATGGACTTGCATTGGGCGAAGGGCACCAGCGAAGCCCGGGCCGTCCACAGGTACTCGTTCCCATTCCAGGCCTTCAGCACAGGCAGGGCCTGCTCCGGCGAGCGGTCCAGCATGGGGGACAGCAGGCGCACGCAGAGCCAGTCGCAGACGTTCCAGTCGCTGATCCAGCGTTGGTCAAACCAATGGGAGATCAGCTCCAACTGCGGGCCGGCGGCCTGCCCTTTCCAGTAGAGCTGCAGGTAGAGGATGGCCGCCAGCTTGTCTTCGGTAAAGGGCTGTTGCATGAGATCGCTGAGGAGGTCAAACTGGGCCTCCGTCGGTTGTTGGTTAAGGCCATGCTCTTTGGCTACCGCCTTGACCACCTCCCGGATCTGGGGAATGCCCACCCCTTTGGACCGGATGTCGTGCTTGACGTAGTTTTCCAGCCAGCGGGCTTTCTTTTCGTCGCCCAGGGCGGTGAGGCGGGATTGGAGGAGTTGGGAAGGGTTGTGCATGGTATTAATCAGCTGAATCGGGATGAAATTTACGCTTTTAGCGGAATAAGGCCGGTTTATCCAGCTGAATCTTGTATTGGGGTTAAGATTCCGCTGCAAAAAAAAGGCCGCGCTGATAGTTTTACTATTTTTTTCTTTATTTTTCAGTGCTTTTCGCAAGGGGTAAAGCGCTGTATCCACCGTCGCCACAAAACCCCGTTCTGTCGCCATTGGCGATAGGGTATAGCCCAAAGCCGGTTAATTTAGTAGTGATTAAAAAATTAACGGGCATCCGAAACCTGCTCTCTATATGAAGAAACTGTTATGCTGCCTTGCCGGCCTGCTCCCGCTGGCCGTGGCCGCTCAGGAAAAAGTGGAGGAATTGAACGGCCTGCGCCAGATCCGGTGCAGTTCGGCCAATGTCAATGCCATTTGTGAAGCGGACGGGCTGTTGTTCTTTGCCCTGCAGCAGGGCGTGCAGGTTTACCTGCAGGACCAGTTCATCGGTTATTATTCCTACAACCATCCGGAAAGCGGCATCGAAATTGGCCGGAAAGATGAAATTGAGTTGCTTCCCAACCGCGACAGCCACCGGGTACATATAACGTTTAAAGACGAATGCATCGGGTCGATAAATTACCTGGAAGGCCGAATGGACACCACCTGCAGGCAGGCAGGTAGAGAAGCGGCCTTGGACAACAGCAGTTTCCGCCTGAAGCCCGCGAAAGAGGGAGGATATTATCTCTGCTCCAATAAGGGCGACACTTTATTTTCGAAGCCGGTTTGGGATGTGGTGGAAAATAAATTTCGTTCGGGAGAGGATACAATTATCCTGCTCGCCGCTACGGTGGACGGTTCACTATATGAACTGAAAGTAAGCGGGGCAAAGGTAGTGGACAGCCTGAAATATCAACTCAACCTGCCATACGGCGGCAAAGCGGACAACGTACGCGCCCTGGCCTACCTCGAAGAAGGGCATACCATCCTCATTGGCACCATTGGTGAACACGTCCTGCTCTGGCCGCAGAAGCAACAGGACGTATTCCGTTCGTGGCTGAATACAGGAGGGCTCAAGACCGGTGGGTTCAACCACTTCTGGAGCACCTGCAGGGTGGATGATCGCTACTATCTGGCGGGCAATGACATCGGCCATGTCCTGCTGATGGATGTGCGGTCAAACCAAATGATCGACTCCCGCCAGCTGGAAATGCAGGGAGGCCAGGTAAGGTCAATAGTCCGGATCGCGGAAAACAGCTTCCTGGCTGGTACGGATAAGGGCGCGATATGGAAGATAGAGTTAAAAAATGGTTCATTCGACAGGGTGGCCAAAATGAACCTGGGCGGAGAAAAAAACATTGGAAGCATTTACGCCCTGATTACACTGCCCCCAAAGGGCGTATTTGTCGGCACAAGCAAAGGGCTCTTTCTCCTGGACAGCGGTACAGAATTCATCGGTGGGCTGGAAATGGAAATTCCTGTACAGTTTATCAGCCCCGACAAAGCCGGGAACGGCTGGTTCTATGGCGGTAAGAAAGGCCTTTGGTACCGCAACCGGGAGCAGGACAGCGGCATCGCGATAACACATAAGGAACTGGAAGGCGCCAACATCTCCTATGTGCTGGATATTACCTCCCGGGAGGAAGGATCGAAAATCAAAACCCTGCTTATCTGTACCCGCGACCGGTATTTTTTCCATGTGCAATGGGATGCCGGCCGCAACGAGATTACCGCCCTGGAGCATTTCGATGCCGAAAAAGGAATGATCCACTATGCCGGTTCCGAAGCGGGTAATTACCAGGAAATGCGAAAGGTGTACGGAGGCGTGGATATGGAAAAGTCAGGGACGGCCTGGCTGAGCACCGACTTTGGCCTTGTGGCCTTTGACTACCGCGACAAAAAGCTGGCCTTCTACGATCAGCAGGCTACCGGGCTGTGGGAAAAGGAATTCAACACCGGAGGCTTTCACCTTCAGGATGACAGCACAGCCGTGTTTGCCTCCCTGAAAGGTTTGCTCCGGGTTAATGGGAAAAAAGCCCGGGAGTACCTCAAGGAGAAAAGAGTGGAGCCGCAGCTTTGGGAAGTGTTGAACAGTACCTACAGCGCTTACCTGGGGAACAGAATCTTTAGAAAACTAAACTTTCAAGAGGTTAGGTTAGATTACGAGGATGATGAACGGCAGTTTTTCATCGTCGCGCCCGATTACTCGATGCTCAGCCGGAATGCCTTTACCCGAATCGTCGGCAAAGATACCATTACCATTTTTGATGACCGGATTTTGCCGGCTCAGGGGGTGTTTGGAAAGTTTCAGGAAGGAAGCTTTGGAAACATTATTTCCTTGCTATTTAATACGCCATGGGTTGGGACTTTGTCCCTCCAATCCGGTATTGGCGTATTGAGCATAAATTTCAGGCAATCTGTCAGCAGGGCCAAAAGAGCATCTATACTCCTGGCCGTTGTTCTGATTGCGGCAATATTAATTTTGATTGCTGCAATATTTATATGGTATTATTACAGAAAGAGCAACAAAGCAAAACAAGCTTTACAGGACGAACAAAACCGCTACCTCCTCCGCCAGCAATTGTTCACCCAACTAGGCGACAAGCTGGATAAAGCCGATGGCTACCCTGGCATACAGGCCGCCTTCCAAACCATCACCAAAGAGGAAATGCGCGGCATACTGAACGCCACCAAGATATCCCTGTACCGGTATCAGCAGCGCAGCAGAACGCTGCAACTCATCGGCCACTCGGATGCCGCCCCGCTTGAAGGGGAAGACAACAGCCGCTACGAGGAGGTTGGCAGCGTCGTTTTTGACATTGATGCGGAAGACAACTATCCGGTGGCCCATTTGTGGAATCATCGGGAAAAATACAAACGAGGAGAGGAGGATTATTGCCTGGTGGTCAACCAGGCTAAAGCGGAATTTTACCAGGCAAACGGCCTGTCCCGCCCCGCCCCCAAAAGAGGCAAACCGACGGAAAGCTTTCTGTTTCTGCTCATCGGCGGCAATATAGCAACGGCAGAGCCGTTCGGGGTGATCGCCATTCAGAATGAGCAGGCCGGGGCTTTTGAAAATGAAACAAGCGTGGAGCAGTATATTTTCCTGCTGAAGCAGATCGGGCGGCTGGCGTATTTTAAGGTGGGGGAGATAGAGCAAAGAGTACTCAAGAATGCATTTGAAGGTAGGAATATCCTTTACCGGAATCGCCTGGAAGCCCATTTTATAAGTGGTATTCATGACGCGCCTTTCGCGATTCTCAAAAGCAATGGGGACGAGATATCTCTGGCTTCGAAACAGATAATTTCAATGTTATTTGCTGCTACACGCGGTTTCTTTTCAAAGATTTACGAAATGGAATTTTCCTGTTCGCTGAGGGATGAAATAGATTTATGCAGGCGTTACCTGGACTTGAAACAGCAAACCCTGATAGGAATTCAGATCGACTTTTCCGATGACATTGCGGAAAATGCAAAGGGGAAAATCGTCCCCAGCCTTATGCTCCTTAACATTGTTCACAATGCCTACAAATATGCCAGGATTTCTAAAAGGGAAAAAATAATAATTCAAATAGAGGCGGCATATTCTGAAGAAAAAGGCCTGATGATAACAGTCACAGATAATGCGGATGGCTTTTCTCAGGAGGCTCGTGATAGGATCGAAATCTGGCGTAAGACAAGAAGCGTTTCCGGAAGAAAAAGTTCTCTTTTTACGATCATGGAAACACTCGACGCCATGGAAAGCACTTTTGGAGGTAATGCGGAAATAGATTTTAAAAATGCAAAGCCAATAGGTACAGGTGTTACGCTGACCTTCTCCAGTGGCATGCTTAAGCAATATCAACTTTTTACAAAAAAACTAAATAAAGATGGCTAACTACTTATTGATCGACGATGTGGAAGCCCAATGGGATGACTATAATAATACCTGGTTGCAACCCTGGATACAGCAAATGGAAAACAAGGAAAACCTTTCACCAGAAGAAAGAATGTTTGCAAACTTGCGGCCGCACAGCCTGAACTGCTGTCTGCAAAGCTTCGAGGAAATAACTGAAAATATCCAACAGGCTTTGATGAGCGGCGATCTGGATCTGATCATCAGTGATATTTCTCTTGGGGGAGATGAAAACCACATGGAGGCGGACAGGTGGATCAACCAAGTGTTGAAGAACATTATTGAGGGATCGCCGGAGATTCAGGAAATGTTAAAAAGCCGGGGTATAGGTTTAATCCTGATGACGAACCACCACAGGGAGATTTTGGGCCATTTTTTTAATCAAAACCTTGCCTTTTTTAATAAATGGTTTCCCGGGTGGGGCTATATCAACAAGTATGATTTCCCAACTGAATTCCGGGAAAAATTTAAGGAGGTATCCGTGAATTTCCTGGAATTCCAGGGACGGTGGTGCCACCGAAATAACAAGAAAGCCTATTCGGACAAGGTAATCGGACAGATGCATCACGACTTTGAAATGCGCACCCCGATCCGGTTGCGCAGAGAACAGATTATCGCCATCATTGCCGATAGCCAGTCGTCTGAAATTATTTATACACCAAACCCCAAAGCAAGGCCCATATTGGCTATTCGATTTACCGATGATAATTTTATGAGAGAGGATGTACTGAGAGAATTCGACGTGCGGGATCTCAATGGAGGAATACCTGAAGGGTTCCTTTGCGAGGAGGCGTATTTCCTTCACATTAAAGACCGCCCCAGGATTGTCATTAACAACTCTTTTTCATGGAAGCCGGAAGGGGCAAATCATGGTAGAAATTTGACGCTGGATGATGCACAATACCAAGACGGCCAGCTCGTGAAGGTGCATTCCCGGTTTGAATGGCTGAACGGTTATTTTGAGATTTAGCCCCCTATGCAGTATGGCTCAGAATAAAGGCTCTGCCGTCAGGGGGTGGCTGAATCAGGTTCAATTCAGGCGAGCCACCCCCTGAAACATAGAGTAGAGGCGGGTGCCCCTCCTGAATAGGTGCGATTTTAAAGGCATTAATCTAAAGTATAGTTCTTAAAGAGGATTCGCTATTGGCGAACCCTCTTTTTTTTCATCAGCCTACCTTTACACCATTAGGTAAACTCATTCAAAACACCCCGCCATCAGGGAAAACACTCTCTGATGGCCAAGGAATTCTTTGTCATTCACTAAAACGTACACGATATGAAAAAGCTGAAAGTTCTCATCCCCATAGTCATCGTTTTGCTGGGGGTAATGGTTTGGAAATGCGAATCTTGCAATGGCACAGAGAAAAAGAATACTTATGTCCCCCCTCCCAATCTCGAAGAGCTGTCCTGCATGCTGGTGCGGGCCTACTTCTTGAAAACCGTTGACTCTACAGGGCAAACTGTTTACATCAATCGAGATGGAGATATCTACGAACAGGCTCGGCTTCGCTACATGAAAAATCCATTTTTGCCTAGTGGAACTGGTGTCGTTATGGAGGGCGGTTTTGTGGGGACGGTCAAACATATTGAGCTAGATGTTTTTGGGAATGCAGAAGTTCAAGAAATGGTTAATGAGATAGAAAAAGGTGATTCTACTCAACTTCCATTTCTAAGCAAACTAAGCACTTACGTTCAGACAGGGAAATTACCAGATCCCACATCTACTCCATGGTTTTACCACGAATTAAACTCCTTTATCATTCTGCCCGGCTCTCCAAAAATACCGATTCAGAACGCTCTTGAAAGAGAGCCTGGAAAAACCCCAGAGTACTGTGCGACCGCTCAGTTGATTTTCAACGGCGATAAAGACGTAGCCGTTTACAAAATCAAGGGGCTCATCCCCGATAAGCTAACAGGCAAGGGTTTCAGTATGAATGATTTGATGACCGTGGCGGAAACCAAAGAGGTACAAAATGCTGCCCCCATTGAATCGTGGGGCTACCCGCAGAACATTCGTCAGTGGCTCAGCCAAACTATCGCGCCGAAACCCTCGCATGGTATGGTCACTGGGTTGCCTTCCTCCGGCTTCGAGGCGTTTGAAACAAACTTACCGATGGACCAAGGAGGTTCTGGCAGCTTCGTCATTCATCAAATTAGCGGAAAGGTTATCGGACTCGTAACAGGAGGGATGGATAACAATACAACCTTGTTGACTCCCGCTCACTACTTGGCAGACATCTACCAAGATGCGCTAGACGCAGAAGGGAATACGACTTCAAAATAGAGGATTGCGTAGTTTAGATACAGACACCTCAGCAGCTAATAGGTTTATGATAGACCGATAGCTCTATTGAAACCCTTTAGCTGCTGAGGTAAAATCAACATGATGATAAAAACGGGGCGGTCTATATGCTTCCTCCCGCCATAGTACAAGTTTCAATCGCTTTTAGCGGATAGGAGGTGGTATTGATGCGCTTAATTTGTAGCAACAAATCACTATAAAAAGAAAACATCATGGATAATCTTCAAAGCAACCAAAATAATGGTCAGCAGCGCCATTTTATTTTCCCGGGGCTACGGGAGCTACTACTGGGCATTACCGTAATAGTAGTCATTGAGACCCTCATAGGAACATCCGTTTTGGCGACCTTGCCTTTGCAGCACATGTTTTTTGCAAGTGTATTAATTTCCGTTTATCTGCTGATGGTAAGTTTACTGCTGTCGTATTGGTTTACCGACAATAATGAAGGTGATCCGTTGGGACTTTTGCTGGGTGTGCCCGCTTTGTTTTGCTCCGGTTTTTACTTTATTGGTTTGCTTTTTCCGGCGCTGGCCATTGACTACCCAACTTATACGGAGCCGGTCGATATATATTTTTTAGACTTGGTTTGGCATCTCCTGAAATGCGCGTGGGCAATAGTCACGCAAATCAGCCATATCTACGGTTGGTTTACGATTATCAGTTGCTGCGTACTCCTGATTCATATCTACACCAAATGCGGGAAGGACTTAAACAATTGGCTCAATTCATTTGAATAGCTTCATCTATCTCATTACTTCACTAAGAGCATCTGACATGGATAATGCAAACATCAACAATCAGATAGGGAACCATTTTATCTTCCCAGGCTTACGCGAACTGCTCATCGGCATTGCCGCATTGGCAGGTTTGGAATATCTTTTTGGCGAGTCGGCACTTGCTTCCTTGCCATTGCAGCAGATATTTCTGGCTATTTTGGCACTCATTATTCTCGCCAGTACGCTGACGATGCTCATTATTTGGGCAGAGCAACGAAGTGCTGGTATTATAGGTTTCTTTCTTATCTCCGGCGTTTTTTTTGCAGGGATTTATGGTATTGGAATACTTTTCCCTCCGCTTGCCATTCAATTGCCAAATGCATCAGCAGTGCCAAATTGGTTAAACGAATTGATTTCCTGGCGACTATTGACGTACACCATTTTTGCTATTTGGAAATCTTTAGTAGGGTTGGGTGTTACTTACGGATGGTTCACCATCATCGGTACAGTGCTATTGATGGTACACATACAAACCAAGCACGGCAAGGCTCTTGTAAAGTGGTTCAACGACTTATAACTCCAATCCGATACTCGCCTGCTTTCGCCGTATCTCCCCCATAACTCGCCAATAAAAAATTGAGCCGCAACTAAGCCTGTAACTTCGCGGCAGCAGCTTACAACTGCTATGTCTTGTAAGCTGAAAGAGTAACAAATCCACGGTGCAAATCCCTAATCCTGTGCTATTGGCGCGGGCAGGGGGTGTTTTGTGCAAAATTAAAAACGTTAATACATGGCCACAATCAATCGCCCTCTATTCGGACATCTGTTATTGTTGACTGTTGCCTTTATTTATGGCAGCCTTTTCGTCGTGGGTAAGATCATCCTTGTTGAGTTGCCCGCTGATTCGCTGACGCTGTTTCGGATAGCGGTGGCTTTTGTCCTGTTTACCTGCATGGGGCGGATGTACGTCCGGGAGCACATGCAGCCGAGGCATATTGGTGCCGTCGTACTGGCAGGTGCAGTAGGCATAGCGGGTAGCCTTTCTGCATTTTCCAAAGGGCTTGCGCTTTCCTCAGCAATTAGTAGTACGCTGGTGATGGCTTCTACGCCGGTGTGGGTTGCACTTGGTGGCGCGGTGTTGCTTGGGGAGGTGCTTACCCGGCAGCGCATCATCGGCATTGGACTCTGTACGGCGGGTTTGGCAATCCTGCTCACACAGGGTCGTGTACACGAAATCAACCTCAAGGAACAGGGGCTCCTGTGGGTGTTACTGGCGGCAATGGCTTATGCTTTGTTTATCCTTTTGGTCAAGCCGCTCACTGCACACTACGAGCCTAACACCATCCTTACGAGGGTTTTTGGAGTCGGACTATTGTGCCTGCTACCCTTTTGTACCATTGATTTGAATATCACGCCCTTTGCTTCCCTTTCTATGTATTCCTGGCTGGGGCTACTGTTTGTGGGTATTGTAGCCACCTTCGGCGTGCATTTGCTCAATGCTCATGCCCTCAGGATGCTACCTGCCAATGTGGTTGGTTCATATCTGTACCTGCATCCGGTGGCGGCTACGATTTTAGCTTACGGCATTGGCCTTGAGACCATCGAATCTTCGCAGGTAGGCGCTGCTTCGTTGGTGCTGCTGGGTGTATTCATCAGCAATACTGGTCGCCCCGCATCTACTCACGTTGATTCCACACTCAATCAAAATTCCATCACTATCAAAAACAAGCAACATGCTTAAATCCACCTCCGCCCGCATCCTGCTGGCCATGCTCTTCGGCGTCCTATACGCCATTATCGCCGTTCATTACGGCTGGATACAGTTCACCAACGACTGGATTGCGCCGCTGGGTACCGCTTTCCTCAGCATCCTCAAATTGCTTGCGGTGCCATTGGTGCTGGTTTCGGTTATTACCGGCATTGCCTCACTGCCAGATCCCCGGCATTTAGGGCGCTTGGGGGGTAAAACACTGGTAGCTTATTTGCTCACCACCATTTTGGCCATCGGCCTTGGATGCGGTTTGACACTATTGGTAAACCCAGCCCAGACGCTGGGCGAAACCCAAATAGCCGAAAACCGCCTGCGCTACGAACGCTGGGCAGAATCGCAGCAACTACCTACCGTAGACGGCCAATACTGGAGCCAACGCCCGGAAAATGCAACGCTCATGGCAAAAGTCGAAGCCAGTAGCTTACAGGCTTATACCGTGGCCGATGTACAGCAAAAAGACAGTATCGGGTTTCGAGAGGATGGAACGGGGGTACTGCGAACAGGGTTCTTGCTCCAAGAGGGGGGCTATACCCTTGTCCGCGATGGCCAAACTCTGGCTGCTAAAGGCAGCTATCAATTGGGTGATGAATTGAGCGTTGCGCAAGATGCCGCCTTCATCACATGGAAGATCAACGGAACGCTCATCCACCGCGAAGAAATAGCCAAAGGGCTGGCGGAGACGCTGGAAAAAAAGAGCAATCGAAAGGATAAAACCGGGCTCGGCTACCTGGTGGACATCCTAGTTCCTGACAACATCTTCGTTGCACTAGGTGATATCAAATCGCTGCTCAAAGTCATCTTTTTCGGTATGCTGCTGGGTATGGCCTTACTTTTTGTACCCACTGAACAGGCGCAGCCTTTGCTCCGCTTGTGCGACAGTCTGAATGCCACCCTGTTGCTGCTCATCGAGTGGGT
Source organism: Lewinellaceae bacterium (assembly GCA_020636095.1). Lineage (GTDB taxonomy): Bacteria > Bacteroidota > Bacteroidia > Chitinophagales > Saprospiraceae > JACJXW01. The sequence goes on along the minus strand of JACJYN010000002.1, from coordinate 2,227,256 downwards.
GATGCGGCTGGCGCCTTTGTTTGTCTTCGCGCTCATGGCGGGCACAATCGTATCCGTGGCAGGGTCGCTCAGGGAATTAGTCAACATCCTGCTCAGCCTACTGGCATTTTCTTTGACGGCCCTGGCCGGCCTCTTGCTGCTGACTTATGTGCTTTATCCTGCCATTTTGAGCGGCATTACCCGCCGCTGGCAATTCCGGGATTTCTTCCAAAAAATACTGCCCGCGCAAAGCATGGCTTTCTCCACCAGTTCTTCTGCAGGCACCCTGCCCGTGACGCTCCGCTGCGTGACGGAGCACCTGAAGGTCCCGCCCGCCATCGCCAATTTTGTGCTCCCGATAGGCAGCACGGTAAACATGGACGGCACGAGCCTTTACCAATCGGTCTGCATTCTCTTTTTGGCACACTGGCACGGCATTTCTTTCGAGGCATCCGACCTCGTGCTCATGGGCGCACTCATCACGCTTTCCAGCATCGGTTCGGCAGCCGTACCCAGCGGGGGGCTGGTACTGATGATGGTGGTGATGGAGTCCATGGGCTTGGATGCCGCCTGGGTAGGCATCATCCTGCCCATGGATCGCCTGCTGGATATGTTCCGCACAGTGACCAATGTGACGGGGGATGCGCTGGTGGCTAAGGTGATTGCGCATTCGGAAAGCTGATAAGTAAAGCGCCAGCATTTCTTTCGGGTAGCGGCCGGCCAGGTAGAAAGCGGAGAGCTGCTTCCCCCAGTTTTTCGCCCTAAATAAAGCGGAACTCGAAGCGCCTTTGTAGCTTTGTAGGAAACGGAATGGAATCGGTATGCCCTTCATAGCCTTTTTCGATACGGAAACCGGCCGCAACGGCAAAAAAGTCTTCGACATCGGCGGCTGCCGGGACGATGGCCGGCAGTTTCACGATGCTTCGCTCGAGGGATTCGCATTGTTTCTTCGGGGGGCAGATTTTGTTTGCGGGCACAACATTTTTCAGCATGATCTGAAATTCGTCCGCCCGGCGCTTGCCGCGGCGGGTATTCCGCCCGAAAACGCCATTGATACCTTGCCGTGGTCGCCGCTGCTTTTTCCTCAGAAACCCTACCATGCCCTGGTCAAGGACGATAAGCTCCAAACCGATGCCATCAACAACCCGCTCAATGACGCCCTGAAAGCGCGGGACCTGTTTCACGACGAAGTGACGGCATTTTCGCGCCTCGACCCTTACCTGAAAATGATTTTTTACGGTTTGCTTCAGGCACAGGCGGCGTTTTCCGCCTTTTTTAAATTCCTGCGTTTTTCGCCTGAAAATCCGGACGTTACCGCATTGATTTTTGAAAAATTTGGCGCCGACATTTGTGAAAAGGCAGATGTCGCCCGGTTTGCCGATGAAACCCCATCGAATTGGCTTACGCTCTACCATCATCCACTGCCGGAGCCGTTTTTCCGCGACGCCACCCTGGGTGCTGAGGAATTATCCGGAAATCGAGCGCGTCATGGCATACCTGCGCAACAAACCCTGCCTGGAAGGCTGCGCGTACTGCGACCAACACCTTGACATTTTCAGTACCTGAAACAGTTTTTTCGGTTTTGAGCACTACCGAACTTACGGAGGCGAGCCCTCGCGAGGAAAAAGCCGTCCGGGCGGTACCGTCCGGAACGAGTCCCTGTTACCATTTTTCCTACGGGCGGCGGCAAATCCATCACCTTTCAGGTGCCCGCCCTGATGAGCGGTAAAGTATGAAAGCCCTGACGGTCGTTATCTCGCCCCTGCAATCGCTGATGAAAGACCAGGTGGACAATCTGGAACGCGCGGGCATCACCGAGGCACCACCATCAACTACCTGCTCGACCCCATCGAACGCGCCAAATCCTTCGAGCGCGTGGAAGACGGGCTACCGCGCTGCTCTACATCTCGCCCGAGTCCCTGCGTTCCAAATCCATCGAACGTTTGTTGCTGTACCGCAAAATCGCCCGCTTCGTCATTGATGAGGCGCACTGCTTCTCCGCCTGTACCAGGATTTCCGGGTAGACTACCTCTACATTGCCGATTTCATCAAAACCCTGCGAGGAAAAGAAAAACCTCGCCGAACCCATCCCCGTCTCCTGCTTCACTGCAACCGCGAAACAGAAAGTCATTGAAGACATTTGCGCCTATTTTCGGGAAAAACTGAACCTTGAACTCGATGTTTTCAGGTATCCGCCGCCCGGAGCAATCTGCACTATAAGGTTCTGAAAAAGAAGGCGACGAAGACAAATACGACGCCCTGCGAAACCTCCTTAACGACAAAAACTGCCTTACCATCGTGTACGTCTCCCGCACGCGAAAAGCAAGCGAACTCTCCGAGCGGTCGCAGGCAGACGGCTTCAACGCCCGCGCCTTTCACGGCAAAATGGAGGCTACGGAAAAACGGAGAATCAAAATGCCTTCATCGCCGGGACGGTGCAGGTCATGGTCGCCACCTCTACCTTTGGCATGGGCGTTGACAAAAAAGATGTAGTACTGGTCGTCCATTTCGACATTTCCGATTCTTTTGAAAACTACGTGCAGGAAGCCGGGCGCGCCGGGCGCGATGAAAAAATTGAGGCGGAGTGCTACGTGCTGTTCAATGAGGAAGACCTGAGCAAACACTTCATCCTGCTGAACTAGGTACCAAACTCAACATCCAGGAGATCAAACAAATCTGGAACGCCATCAAATTCATTACCAAATACCGCACGAGCGTTTCCAATTCGCCGCTCGAGATCGCCCGTAAAGCAGGCTGGGACGACAGTGTTGCTGAAATCGAAACCCGCGTAACCACCGCCATTGCCGCACTCGAAGACGCCGGCTACCTGCGCCGCGGGCAGAACATGCCCGCATTTACGCCAACAGTATCCTGAGCAAAACCGCGCAAGAGTACCATTGAAAAAATCGAACAATCCGATCGCTTCGAAAATGAGCGCCAGAAAGTAAACGCTATCCGAATCCTCAAAAACTGTTCTCCAGTAAAAAAGCAAGGGCAGGCCGCCGACAGTGAAGCCGCTGAATCGCGCATTGATTACATCAGCGACCATCTGGGCATCGTCAGAGAAGAGGTCATCCAAATCATTAACCTGCTGCGGGAAGAAAAAATCCTCGCCGACGCTAAAGACCTGACTGCGTTCATCAAACGCGGCGACCAAAAAACCGCTCGCTTGCCATCGTGGAAACGTTCTATCAAATCGAACAGTTTTGCTCACTCAATTGGACGAGTACCGAACGGGACTTTTCGCTCAAAGCCCTCAATGAAGCCGCCGAAGCCGCAGGCTGCGCCGGCGTTTCGCCGCAACGACTCAAAACGATACTGAACTTTTGGGTATAAAACACTGGATAAAACGCGCGCCCCGCGATTTTGCGAACCAAATTATCGCAGTGCAAGCCAAGGATTCGCCCCGGAATTTGCGTGAAAAATTGAAAAACGGTACGAACTGGCGCGTTTACCATTGAGTTTTATATCAAAAAAGCAAACTTACCACTGCCGGAAACGGGCAGACAGAGGAGGTGTTGGTAGAATTTTCCGTGCTGGAATTAAAAGAAAATTTCGAGCGGCAAACCGGTATGTTTCAACAGAAAACCACATCGGAGGCAGTCGAAGATGCGCTTTTTACCTGTCCAGAATCGAAGCTTTGAAAATCGAAGGCGGCTTTTTGGTCGTTTACAACCGCCTGAACATCGTCCGTTTGGAAGAAAACAACAAAATCCAATACAAAAACGAGGACTATCAAAAACTCAATCAGTTCTACGAAAACAAAGTGCAACAAATCCACATCGTAGGAGAATATGCCAAAAAATGGTGCACGACTATGTGGGCGCGCTGCGCTTTGTAGACGATTATTTTCAGTTGAACCACTCCTCTTTTTGGGAAGGTATTTTCCCGGAACCCGCAGCTTGGAAATCAGGCGAAACATTACGCCTGCCAAATACCGCCAATTATTCGAAACCTCTCCGAGGCGCAGCGCCAGATCATTGACGACAAACACAGCGCGCACCTTTGTCGCGTGCCGCCAGGTGGGCAGCGGCAAAACCAAGGTATTGACCCACAAACTCGCCGCGCTCCTGCTCATGGAAGATGTGAAACACGAGCAGTTGTTAATGCTCACCTTTTCGCGGTCAGCGGCAACGGAGTTTAAAAACGCCTGATGGCGCTCATCGGCAATGCAGCTCATTTTGTGGAAATCAAAACCTTTCATTCCTATTGTTTCGACCTTTTTTACCGCGTCGGCAACCTTGAAAAATCGGACAGCATCCTTCAGGACGCCGTGGAGAAAATCCGAAATGGGGAAATCGAACCCAACCGAATCACCAAAGCGGTGCTGGTCATCGACGAAGCACAGGATATGAACACCGATGAGTTTGCATTAGTCAACATTTTAATGGAAAAAAATGAGGGCTTGCGCGTGATTGCCGTGGGCGACGATGACCAAAACATATTCGCGTTTCGAGGCGCCGATTCTCGCTTTTGACTGAACTCATCGAACGCCGGCAGGCTGTGAAATATGAACTAACGACCAATTTCCGAAGCTGCCCCCAAATCGTCGCCTTTGCCAATGCCTTTGCCAAAACAATTTCCAAACGGCTGAAAACCGATGACATCATTCCGCACCATACGACGCCTTACCATTTAAAATTGGTATCCTACCAAAGCCGGCATCTCATCGAACCCCTGGTCCGCGACTTGCTCGCCACCGATTTGAGCGGTACGGTATGCGTGCTGGTAAAACCAACGAAGAGTGCTCAAATCACCTACCTGCTGCTACAGCACGGCATACCCGCCAAACTTATCCAAAGCAACGACGGCTTCCCACTTCAAAACCTGTTGGAAGTGCGGTACTTCATGGATGCATTGGCGCCCCACTCAGTCACCATCGCACCGGAAGATTGGGAAAATGCTAAACGCGCAGTGTATGAAAAATTCAGGTTCAGCCCGAAATTCGAAATCGTGCTTAATTTAGTTAAGGACTTTCAGGAGATCAATCCAAAAACCAAGTATGTATCTGATTTTCAATCATTCGTAAGAGAGTCGAAAATCGAGGATTTCTATCGGCAGGAGAGCGATACGATATTTGTTTCGACGATACACAAAGGTAAAAGTACCGTGAGTTTGACCATGTTTTCCTGATGCTCGACGGCTTCAACGCTGACTCTGACGATACCAGGCGCCAGGTATACGTCGCCCTCACCCGCGCTAAAAGCCATTTACCATTCATACCAATGGGCGTTTTTTCCATCACATCCATCTACCGGACGTACAACTCGAGGAAAATACGGATACTGGCTACCGCCTCCTAAAATTGCCGTCCAACTCACGCTCAAAGACATTTACCTCGGCTATTTTGCCTTCGTCCAACACCGTGTGGAGGCCTGATGAGCGGACAAGATCTGCTGATTCAGGCCGAAGGCCTGGCGGATCAAAGCGGGAACCTGGTTTTGAAATTTTCCAAAAAATTTCACGAGCAGCTCCTTGCCCACCGCGCTGCAGGATACGCGCTGTCCGAAGCGCGGATCAATTTCATAGTGTATTGGACGGACCAGGAACAGGCGCGGGAGTTCAAGGTGGTGTTGCCGGAGTTGATTTTTGAAATGGGGCGGGAATGAATGCTTTACGGTTTAGGACCTTTATGCTGCGCTAATTAATGTTAATTAGCTTTTTTAATTGAGTCAATTAACGTTAATTGAAGAACGGGGAGGCCAACTGTACGGTTACGAGTTCAAATGGAATGAAAAAAAACACCCCAAACCTCCGAGGGGATGGAAGCAAGCCTATCCTGATGCAACATACACCGTGCTTACGCCCGAAAATTATGCAGAATGGGTGAGGTGAAATCGAGGATATAGTTACAGAACTCACCGGCGTTCAATTACTGTCCTGGCCTCCCGCACCCCCGACAAATACGCCCCGTGCACCGTGCCGTGGAAGGCCGCGATCGTCGCCTCCCCGGAGAAGTGGATGCGGCCCAAAGGCTCGGCAATGGCCGCGAAATCCCGGGCGGCGGCGCCTACGGGCACGAAGGAGTAGGATCCCCGGGAAAAGGGGTTGGCCTGCCAGCGCGTCACCGCGATGTCCCGGAATTCGATCTCCCGGTGCGGGTAGGCTTTGTGGAGGGCCTCCCGCCAACTGGCCTGTACGGTTTCCTCGTCCTGCGCCTCTATCCGGGCGGCGGCATCTGCCACGGGCATGGCGACCAGGATGGGCTGCCCGCTGTAGTGGTGGTGATTGAGCAGGATGCTGTTGTGTTCGCCCCCGCCGTTCTGGAGAACCAGAAAATCGGGGCTGCCGCTCCAGAATTTTTCGGTGAAGCGCATGGCCACCTTGTTGAACAAGCCCAGCCGCAGCCGGGATAAGGCCCGGGTTTTTTCTTCGGGAAGGGCGGAGGAAAATTGAATGCCCCCGTTCTGCAAAATGCTCAGCGGCACGGTGACGATGGCATAATCCGCCTCGTACATGTCGTTGCCGGCCAGCACGGCCACCCCCTGTCCCGTTTGGCGGATCTCCTGCACCTCCGTATGGAGCTGCACCGGCACTCCCCGCAGCAAATGGTTTACCAGGGTATCGTAACCGCCGAGCACCAGTTGGTCTTTTCCCAGGGCCTCTCCGTTATCGGCGCCCAGATAATGATCGGCGGAGGCCTCGCTGAGGCTGGCGGCCAGGGTGTTGGCATAAGCTTCACGGTTGAAGCGGAGCATCGCCTGCCGGGCGGAGGACAAGCCCGAATCTGAAGCGACATGGTCAAAAACCTGCCGGATAGAAAGGCCGGCTTCCGCGCCGGAAAGCGCCGGCCAGGCCCGTTGGATCTTTTTTTGAAGCTCCAGGGAAAAAAGCAGCGCCCGCAGGTGGTTGATCCGCTGGCCTTCGTCGTCGAAAAGCTGAAAGCGGTAGTAGTTGGTGTGCTCCATGGCGACGCCGAGTTGGAGCAACTGCTCATCGATCCGGTTGTCGGGATGGTTGGTGTTGTGCACCCAGTTGGCGCCCAGTTCCAGGTTGACGCCCCAGTCGCGGAAGGTGTGGATGCGGCCGCCCACCCGGCTGCCGGCCTCCAGCACCTGCACCTCCAAGCCGGCGTCGGAGAGTGTCCGGGCCGCCGCCGCCCCGGCAATGCCGGCGCCGATGACGATCACTTTTTTACGGCCGGGCTCAGGGTTGTTGCCGTAGGCCAGGTTCCATACAGGCAAAGCGGCGAGCCCGGCGATCAGCTGCCGGGAAAAGGTTCTTCGGTCCATTGGTTCTGTTTTTCCCGCAAAGAAACCGGCGGTATGGCGCAACTCCTTTGACAAATGTCACAAAATCGTCCGGCCCCGGAGCCGGCTCAGCGTTTCCCGGCTGATGCCCAGGTAGGAGGCGATGTAGGTGAGGGGGATGCGCTGAAAAACCTGAGGGTCGTTGTCCAGCAGGTACAGGTAGCGCTCCATGCTGCTGTGGTGCTGCAGGTGGAACAGCCGCTCTTCGAGGAAGGCCGTGTATTCTTCGATGACAAGGCGCACGAAGTTGCTCACCTCAAGGCTGGTTTGCTGCAGCGGCCGAAGGGCGTTTAAATTGATGGCGATCAGGCGGCTGTCTTCCACCAATTGCAGGGTTTCCCGGGAGGCTTGTCCCAGGTAGTTCTGGAAAGACCCCACCATTTCACCCTCAAAAGCGAACCAGGTATTGACTTCTACGCCATCCTTGAGGTAGAAACTGCGCACGGCGCCCTGCAAAAGGTAGTAGGCGTAAGGATGGCGCTGGCCTTCCTGCACCAGCAGATGTCCTTTTGCATGTTGCCGGTCGGCCAGATGCCTGCTGATCCCGGCGATCCCCGCCTGGCCGGAAAGCAGGGGATCGCAGTACCGGCTAATGAAGCGTTCTATTTCCTCCATGAAGCGCTGTTTTCAGGATAAAAAGCCGATCCGCTCCAAGCCTGATTCATATGATCCGGCCATTGCCCGGAGGCTCTGGGAAATCAGCGAGGAACGGACAAAGGCCTGAGGCTGCCGTCATCCGGGATAAATATCCCCGAAGCGCCTACAGCCGCACATAATGCTCATCCCAGGGCTCTTCCGCCAGGTCCATCTCCGGGAAAATTTCGCCCAGGTCGATCACCAGGTTTGGAAAAAGTACCGGGCTAACCTTATCCTCCTTTACAAGTGGCGGCAGGCCGATGTACTTCCCCCTTTCGTTAAGGGTATAAATCAGTACGCTTTGCTCCTGCGGAAAGACGATCCAATACTCTTTCACCCCGGAAAACTCATACACTTCGAACTTGTCCTTCATGTCTTTTTTTGAGGTGCTTGGAGAGGCGATCTCGATGATCCAGTCCGGCGCCCCGAGGCAGCCCCGGATATCGATTTTGCTGCGGTCACAGATGACGGAAATATCCGGTTGTACTACGTTTTGGATCTCCTCATCTTTAATCTGGTACTGGGAGGAAGCGGCAAACGGACGTCGAAAGGAGCGTGGAATACTTTACATCCTTTCTCCCCAAAATAATACCCAATTTTTAAAAAGAAGCTTTGTGGAAATATCCTGATGATAGGTATTGGGCGCGGGAGACATTTTAAAGACCTTCCCCGGATCAATTCCACTACCTCCTCGAAGGTCCAGCGGAGGTAATCGGCGTAGGTGTAGGTTTTGTCGAGATCCAGGTCTTTTAGCTTCATGATTGTAGTTTTGGGGTGGCGAATCGTTTTTTCAAAAATAGAAAAATTCCCGCTGAGAATCAATTCACCGAAGCCCTGGAAAAATTATTTCTTCTTACTCGACTTGGCCCTTGGGTTGAATTCCAGGCATTTGCCGATCCAGAATTCCAGGTCTTCTTCCATATCATACCCTTCGGGCTCGATGAACAAATAACCTGTCATCGGCCGGCCGCCGTGGATCATCTGGGCGGTACCTTCCGTTACCAGTTCAGTTCATCGGCCTCCTCGGGCGCTACCCGCGCCATGATGCCGCCCTTATAGGTGCCAAAGCACATCTTGTCGTCCACCATGAAGCAATCGCCGCCGAACATTCGCTTTTCGGCCCAGTCGACATTTTGGGCCTTCAAAATGCTCCGCATCCGGTCGAGTAAAAAGGGGTCAGTCGCCATGATCCTGCTTTTTAGAGCGTGTTGGGGATTTACTTTTGATGTCGAAAATGAGCAGATTTTGGTTCTCAGGAAGCCATTTTTGAGCCGCATAGCATCGCTACGTGGCGAAAAAATGGCGAAATGAGGTTCAAAAGATGCACATTTGCAGGCCAAAGGGTAAATTCCCAACACGCTCTTATAAAGGTGCTTTGAAATTAAGTACAAATTAAACGGTTTAAAGGGGTTGAAGTTTTGGGCGTGAACGCCGGGATAGCGTTTATTTCCCTGGTGATATGGCATACAAAATCAGATGGAATGAATGGAAAATCAAGGTAGAGATTTAAAAATAAGTTTTATATTCAATCCATGAAAGAGCAGCCAACGATAAGTAAAAAATATTCAATCTACTAATCAAATCAAAACCACTAGTTATGAAATTAAAATCAACTCAGAAGATCATCAAAATGGTGGCTGCCCTGGGAGCAATCCTTCTGATGGTAGGCGCCATTGATCTTCAAGCACAAACCTTTACCCTAAAAGGCAAGGCGACGAACACCGATGGCGAGCCCCTGCTGGGCGCCACCATCTACGTTGAAGGCGCCGCCGGACAAGGTACCGTGACGGATTTTGAGGGCGCTTACAGCCTCAATATCCCTGCTTCTGAAAAAGCCGTTACAGTGGTGTACAGTTACGTAGGCTACGGCGCAGCCAAACGGCAGGTAACGCCGGTAGCCGGCGGAACAGAAACCATGGATGTCATCCTTTCCGAAGACTATATCGGGCTGGATCAGGTCATTGTCACCGGCGTTTCAACCGCGACGAGTAAGAAGCGGTTGGGCAACGCCATTTCCACACTCGATGCCAGAGACATCACCAATTCCGGCGCAACCAGCCTCGACCAGGCCCTGTCCGGAAAAATAACCGGCGCGCTGGTCAGCCAGAATTCAGGCAATCCGGCTGGCGGTATTTCGGTCACCCTGAGGGGGTACAGTACGGTCCTGGGTAACTCCAACCCGCTTTACATCATTGACGGGGTTATCATTGATAACTCCTCCAATGAGCTGATTGACCTGGGTGGATACACCCAAAACCGCCTGGTTGACATCAACCCGAGCGACATCGAAAGAGTGGAAATCATTAAGGGAGCCGCCGCCGCCGCGGTTTACGGGTCCAGAGCCAGTAACGGCGTAGTGCAGATTTTTACTAAAAAGGGTGCACAAGGCAAACCGAGAATCTCTTTTTCCACCAGTATTAATACGAATCAGCTGAGAAAGGAGATCGAAGAAAATATGGAGCCTTTTGCTTTCGAAGAGCCGGCCAATGCCGACAATCCCAACCTGGTGCCCACTACCCGCTACAAATTGCAGGATTACATCTTCGACAACAGCTTCGGTACGGACAACACCATCTCCATGAGCGGCGGTACGGAAAACACCAAATACTATGCTTCCGGTTCTGCCTTTTACAATGAAGGCATTATCAAGAATAGTAACTTTAGCCGCTATTCTGCCCGCCTGAACGTGGATCAAATTCTAAGTGATTGGGCTTCCGTCTCCGTGGGCCTGAATTACATTCACAACAACAGCGACGAAATACCTAATGGCGGTATCGCTGAAGTCTACGGAGCGCTGACCGGCGCCAATTTTAACAACAACAACTTCAATCCGGCGCCGGATGCAGACGGCAACTACCTAAGCCCCGCGGGTTTCGTAGCCAACCCTCTGGAAGTAATCGAAACCTTCAAATTCGGGCAGCAGACTCAACGCTTTATCGGCAATACTCAGTTGAAGCTCTCTCCTTTCAAAGGCTTTGACATCGAGTATATTCTCGGCTTTGATACCTACACCCAAAAAGCGGATGGTTTCATACCCGTTGGCGCTAATGGCGTCCCCCTGGGCTGGGCCCGCACGGCAATCGCGACGTCCCAACTGATCAATAATGACTTGAATTTACGGTACACTGCTAATATCGGTGCAAACGTCCAGTCTCAAAGCTGGTTGGGCTTTACGGTTCAGCACGATGAATCGACAATACTAGCCATCACCTCTAACCGGCTTTCTCCGGTAGTTCAGACAACGGATGCCGGCACCGTGACGGGAAGAGGCGATTCCAAATCGGAACGCAATATCCAGGGCGCCTTCTTCCAGCAGACCTTTGCCTTTTCAGAAAAATTATACCTCACCGGCGCCATAAGGGTGGATCAGGCTTCGCCCTTCGGCGAAAATGAAAGAACCCAGTCTTATCCCAAGGCCAGCTTTAGCTATCTGCTTTCGGAAGAACCCTTCTGGAAGGAAGACATAGGAGTGATCAATACTTTTAAGATCAGAGCCTCTTATGGCCAGTCGGGCAACCTTTCCGCCCTGCAGGCTTATGAGCGGTACGCCAATTACAATCCCCAGCCGATCGGCGGCCAAACCGGCCTCATTCCGTCCACCCGGCAAGGTAACCCCGACATCAAGCCAGAACGCCAGAAAGAGGTTGAATTTGGGTTTGATATGGGATTGTTCAATAACCGGCTGGGCCTGGAATTCAGCTACTATGATGTGGAGGTGCAGGACCTTCTCCTGGAAAGGACCATCGCCGCGAGCACCGGATTTAGTTCCCGCCTGGAAAATGTGGGTACTATGACCAACCAGGGTTTCGAATTGATGCTTCGGGCCGTACCGGTGCAGGTTCGGGATTTCAGCTGGAAACTGACGACCACTTTCAGCCAGAATAAAAACAAAGTGGAGGGCATTGAGGGTGGCTTGATCCGCCTGCCCAAAAGTTTTGGCATCTCCGTAGCCCGCAACGGGGAGCCACTGGGGGTTATTGACGGTTTCTATTATGCCCGTGACGCCAATGGCAACATCCTGCTCGACGCCAATGGGCTGCCCAGCAGAGCTACGGATGAAAACGGCGTAGTGCTACGGAAAACCATCGCCGACCCGAACCCCGACTGGATCGGCTCCCTGATCAATGAGTTCACCTACAAAAAGTTCTCCCTCTACGTGCAATTGGATGCGGTACAAGGCTTCGAAGTATTCAACTTTACCGATAGGGTAAACTCTCGTTCCTCCTTCGGTGGCGGATTCCGCGATGCTCAGGAGATTCGGGGAGAACTCGCCAGAGGCTATAACAATGCCGCCTACAACATCTGGGAACGGTATATCGAAGATGGATCTTTCGTTAAATTGCGCGAACTGACGCTGAGCTATACCACCAATCCCAAGACGCCGGCCATCAGCAACCTGCGAATCTTCGTCCAGGGCCGCAACCTGCTGTCCTTCGACGACTACAACGGCTGGGATCCGGAAGTATCCTCATCCGGGCAGACCAACGGTGTGCGTGGGTTTGACTTTAACGAAGTGCCCATTCCGCGTACCCTGCGGTTTGGTATTAGCCTGACTTTATAGGCTGTTTCGAACTTTCTTTCGCATCATTAATGAAAAAGTAAAAACCATGAAAATTCTAAATAAATTTTTGGCCATCATCCTGTTGCTCTCCCTGGGCGCCTGTGAACTGGACCTGGTCAACCCCAATGCAGCTACAGAAGAACAGGTGCTGAATACCAAAGACGGCCTGATCTCTCTGGCAGTCGGCGTTCGTCAGCTCTATTCCACCAGTGTTTATGGTATTTCTGTGTTGTATCCTTCCATCACCACACGGGAAACGGGGGCCATGACTACCTTTTCCAGCCTCGAAGAACTGGAAATTGGCGGAGTCAACCTGAACGGCCCGAACGAACGAGTAACCCGTCTCTTTTCTGCAGTCATGCGGGTAAAAGGCATGGCCGAAAATCTAGTGGCCGGCGTAGACAACGTGTCTTTATCGAATGATACCAGAGCAGGCCTGCTGGCCTATGGCAATTTATTCCGCGCGATGTGCCTGGGTATCCTGGCTCAGAACTGGGAACAGGCGCCTGTCCTGAATTCTCCGAACAACGATGCTGCCTTCAGCGACAGAGCAGCCGTGTATGCGGAAGCGATCCGTATTCTGGACGAATCCGCCAAGGCAATGGAAGGGACTACCCTGCCCGCTGAGTTGGCCGGCCCCTTTGGAGAAATTGACCTGCTCAATACCTTATACGCTTATCTGGCAAGATATCACAATGCCGCCGGGAATCACGATGCCGCCATCGCTGCTGCCGACAAGGTGGACCTGGGCGCTACGTCCTATCTCACGTATGACGGAGAAAATTCCAATCCTGTGTTCACCGGTTTCTTTGCCGGAACCGTCGAATACGCCCCCCGCACCAACTTCGGCCTGCCCGATGGGCTGTTGCCTGACCCGGGGGATAAGAGGATCGCTTTTTACATGAATATTGTTGGCAATACGTCCCTCTACGGAGGTTTGCCGGTGGAAGAATTGGCCGCGCCCTTTTTTACTTCTCAAACGGCTTCCATTCCAGCTTATCTGCCAGGAGAAATGCTTTTGATCCAAGCGGAAGCTTACGCCAGGAAAGGGGAAACCGGCAAAGCGGAAGAAGCGCTGAATAGGGTCCGGCAAAAAAAGGCTGAGGATGATATCTACGGACTGGGCGCCGGCCTCACCAGTACCTACTCCTCCGGAGGGAACCAGGGGGCCCTGTTGAATGAAATTTATAAAAACCGCAGAGCGGAATTATTCCTGATCGGTACATCTCTGGATGATAGCCGTAGGTTTGGCCGTCCTGAGCCCCCAACTTCAACCACTCCCGATTTCACTTCGGAAAGGAACCGAAATTTTTATCCTTATCCGGAAAATGAGAGGGAAAGTAACTCGAATACGCCGCAGGACCCGCCGATCTGATGTATACCTGACGTGAGGTGGGATGCCTCCGGGAGGATAGTGCACTGATTCATTAAGAGCAAGGTATTGTACACCTGCACATTCGTGTCCATTGTTGTGTGGGTGAGCAGCAATTTGCGATTGAGGTTCTCTACCAGCAGTTGGTTCCCCTGGTTGTAAAAGGGCTGTTGGAAAGAATACAAAAAGGGGGGCGCTTTCCGGCGCCCCCCTTTCCAGTAAAAAACGTTAATAAACCAATTTTCCCAGGTTCAATCCATTACACCGGAGGGTCCCCCGGTGTGTTATCCGGATTATTATCCCGCTCAACGTTCGGGTATGGATAGAAATTCCGGTTGCGCTCCGGGTTGGCGTCGGTTGGGCCGGGCCGGCCGAAGCGGCGGCTGTCTTCCAGTTTCATGCCTGACATAAATAGCTCGATGCAACGGTTCCTGTAGATTTCCTGAAGAACGGCATCCTGAGTCTGGGCGCCGGAATAGCCAGGCAAGCCGGCGTTCACACCAAAAACATCATCGGTTTTGGTCAACACCTTGTCTAGTTCCGCCACTGCATCATTCAGCTTACTTTGCCGGGCGGCGACTTCTGCCTTGATCAGCATCATTTCACCCGGAAGATAAACGGGAACCGGTGCATTATCGGAGGTGAAAAAGCCCTTGCCACTATCAGTATTAGGGGTGAGATAGAATGCGATGCGGCCATCGGCAGGATCCGGCTCCAACGCTCCGCTCAACCCGAAATTTTCATTCACATCATAAACATTCTGAGTGATCAGGGAAGAACGGAAAACCGGGTTAGGCACCACATTATCGAACCTGAAGACGGACTGAGAATTCAGATCCACGGAGTTGGCGGCCGCATTGGCCGCATCGAGGTTGCCCAACATAAGGTTGTAACGGGCAGTCAGAGCCCTGACTGCATTAACCAGGTCGATATCTTCTCCCACCGCAGCGATGATGGCAGATGATAAAGGCCCGCTCAATTTGGAAGAAGCCTGGCCAAGGAGGCTCACCGCTTCTTCCAGAGCGGCTGTCCTGGATGAAAATTGAGCGTCTATCTCAGTAGTCAGCGTGGCCTGCTCCCAAAACTGCGCCATGGTGCCAACTGCCAGCGCATTGAAAAAGTAGGCATAGGCCTGAACGCCATTGCTCGTTTCGGCATTATTGATGACGTTGGGGGCATTTTCGAGAATTTTCTGTGCATCGGAACGGATCAGGTTCAGGTTGGTCCAAAGGTTAGTGACTACGCTATTACTGGGAGAAACGTTGTCGAAACCATTGCCCAATTGTGCCAGCTCGGCGTTGCCGGCATTGAGGACAACCAGCTCGCCCGTAGTCAGTCCATTGGCGGAAATGCCCGCATACAAGCCGCTGGCGCCGCCGGCGGTGTAACGGTATTTCATGCCGTTGATCATACCGATCAGGCCCTCAGAAGAGTTGAGAATCTGCTCATCCGTCGCCGCATTAGGGTTGGGGATGTTCTGGTCGCAGGAAACCGCCGGCAACATAAGGGGGAGCAAAAGGTATAAAAGATATTGTTTGATTTTCATTTCTGAAAGATTTTTGTTTGAAAATTCGAAGTCCAATCTGTATTGAATTGCACCTTAGAAAGAAGCATTCAATCCAATTTGGATCGTCCTTGGAATCGGCACATTACCAAAATCATCGCCGCGGACGACGCTGCTCTGGCCGGCGGAGTTGGTTTCGGGGTCGTAGCCGGTATAATCGTCAAAGGAAACGAGGTTGCGGCCCAGGAGTTGGATGGTCAGGTCGCTGAAAACATTGCCAATTTTTCCGGCATTGTAGGAAAAACCAAGTTCACGCAGTTTGACGAAAGAACCATCTTCTACATGTTCTTCCTGAATACGAGGGCCAATGAACCCACCGATGGCAGCCACCCAACCGCGGGGCACTTCACCTCTCAGCTCCTGATCGGCCAGCGGGCCGGCGCCAACGTTATTGCTGGTGATCTTATTCCAGTTCCACACGTCGAAGCCCCATACGGCATCAAAGAGTACTCTTACGCCAAACCGCTTGTAACGGAATTCATTCAGGAGAGAACCGGTCCAGTCCGGGTTGGGGTCTCCCAGGATGGTGCGTACCGGCGTGCCGGAGGGTTGTCCGTCGGCATCGAATTGCAGTTCTCCGGTTACATCATCCCCTCTGGCTACCTGTGGCAGCATAACCGTTCCATTCGGAGTGGACACTGGCCTCAGCAATAAAGTACCGTCCGGGTTGCGGGCGTACTGTACGCCAAAGAATACGCCGAGGGGTTGGCCGTCAATAGCGCTCTGGGTACCGCCGCCGCCCCGCAGAGTGATGCCTGCTCTGCCGCCGCCGATATCATTCACTTCATTTTTAAAGGTGTTAAAGGCCACCGACACGTCCCAGTTGAAGGCTTTGGTGCGGACCGGGTTGGCGTTCAGCATGAGCTCCAACCCCCTATTGGTCATCGAACCAATGTTTTCAATGATGCTGGCTCCTCCGCTGGAAGGCGACAGGTTGCGGTTGAGCAGCAGGTCGGTAATGTCCTGCTGATAAAAAGTGACCGACAAGCCCAGACGGTTCTTGAGGAAGCTCAGGTCGGCGCCGAACTCGGTCTCCGTCTGTTGTTCCGGGCGGATACCGGGGTTGCCCAGGGCGGCGCTCGGCACAATGGCGCTGCGCCCTAAATAACCCAACGTACTGTAGTTGGTAAATCGGGAAAAGGCGCCGATACCGGTCAGGTTGCCCGCCTGTCCGTAGGAAAAGCGCAGTTTGAGGGTATTCCAGTTGTTGGAAATGGAGGCGTTCTTCCAGAAATCCAGCTCGGAAAGTACCAAGCTGGCGGAGGCCTTCGGATAAAACTGGTTGCGCTCATTCTCCCCAAAACGGGAAGAGCCATCGATCCGGCCGGCCAAAGTCAGGAATAAGAAATCATTGAAGCCAAAAGATTGCTGTAGGAAATAGCCATTGATGGTAGCCTCCGCAACAGATTCCCTTGGGTTGGTGAACAGGTTGGTGGCGGCAGCCAGAGTCGTTACAAAAGGCGCCAGGTCCCGCCCTTCGGCAGAGGAAAAGTCCGAGCGGTCGTACCATACCGAAACTCCGGCAGTAGTGGTCGATTCAATCTTGTCGGTAAGGTTGGCGCTGTAGTTAGCGGTAAAATCATTGTTGACTTTGAAAATATTGGAATTGGCAATAGCCACATAGCCATCCGGGAAGAAGGCGGCGCTAACCCCCGTGTAGGGTATCCGTGGCTGATAGGTATTGCCCCGGAGGTTGTACACATCCAGGCCAAGGATGTACTTCAGGGTTAATCCCTTTACAGGAAAAAGGCTGAACTGTAAATCACCGATAAAACGGTTCGTATTCTGAGTGATGTCGAATCCTTCAATCACCGAAAGGGGGTTCATCCGGACCGGCTCTACGTGGAGCAGGTTGCCGACTTCGTCCCGCTCTGTGACATCCCACACGTTGTCAATGATGATCATGGTGCTGATCGGGCTGAAGAAGTTGTTGCCGTTGGGCATATCCTGGGAGGAGCTGTTGGTGTAATTAAGGCCAACAGACATCTTCGCCCAGGACGCCAAATCCTGGTCTACTCTCAGTTTGGCGCCATACCGCTGGAAATCGGTATTCTTGATGATGCCTTCATTTTTAGAGTAAGAAATGGAACCGTAATACTTAGTGGTTTCCGTCCCTCCCGAAATGGACAGGTGGTTGTCCGTTCCCATGGCCGTCTCAAAAATATTGTCCTGGTAATCATAACGGGAAACGGGATATTGGTTTTCCACCAGTGCGCCGCCCAGGGCCGACGGGCCGGTTCCTGGGTTTTCCGCCTTGTCGGCTGCGCTGCGCAGGTCGGCGATCATCGTGAGGCGGTCGCCGGCGGTGAACAGGCGGGGGCTGCCCGGATAGCCGAAGCGCTGCCCGTAATCGGTGAACTCCAGGCGCTTGCGCAATTCGCTGATGGACACACTGGTGGAGAAGTTGATCTTGGGTTTGCCGGCAGCTCCTTTTTTAGTAAAGATCTGCACGACGCCATTACTCGCCAGAGATCCGTAAATAGCGGCGGCGGCGGCTCCGTTGATAATCTCGATCCGCTCGATATCGTTCGGGTTGATGTCGACCAGGCGGTTCTGCCCGGCTTGAAATCCCGTTCCCTGTGCATCTGCATTGAGGTTGATCACGTTCTGGGAACTGTTGTCTACGATCACCCCATCTACAATGTACAGCGGGTCGGAAGAACCATTGATGGTGCTGGCGCCTCTCAGGCGAATGGATACCCCACCCGCCGGGTCACCGCTGTTCTGAGTGATCAATGCACCCATCACTTTTCCGGAAAGGGCGCCCAGGACATTGCCGGTACCGGTGTTATTTATATCATCCGCACCCACGGTTGAAATAGCATTGCCCAACTGCTTCCGGCTGGTGGCCGAGGAAACCCCCGTTACCACTACCTCATCCAGCTGAGCTACATCCGGCTGTAGCTGTACATCCAGTTGCACCAAATTGGAACTGCTAAAGTCTACTGTTTGTGTTTGAGTAGAAAAGCTTAGGTATGAAAACGTAAGCTTGGCAGTAGTCGTTCCACTTTCCAATGCCAGTGAATAATTACCATCCAGATCTGTAACGGTTCCGGAAATCCCTCCTTTCACAGTAACGGCAGCGCCGATCAGAGGGTCTCCAAAATCATCAGTTACCGTACCAGAAACAACTGGTATGTTTTGTGCTGCCGCCAGAACTGGAAGCATGCAGGCCAGGACAACAAAAAAAAGCATTCGTTGCCAACTCGGGTAAGCTAATTTTTTAAGAATCATACACTAGGAGTGTTTAGTGAAGAAAATCGTTTCAAGCGGCTTCCTACTTCATCCGGTTCGCCATAGCCGACTAAAAGGCTTTGGAAGTATTCAGCGTATCTTTGTTATTCAGGAAAGAAGTGAAGGGATTTTTGCATGCCTCTGGCAAATTTTTTCCCATAACTTCGGGTAATAAAAAGCAAAAATCGATACCTTTTTGCATAATTAAGGAAAAAACAAAAAAATAAGAAGCATTTTTTGCAATATTTTGCAATATTGTTATCCGGTAATCGGAGCCCATATCTTCGCAGAACCAATATTATTTTCGGTATCCAAAAAACTTTTCCGATGCTAAAGAAAGAGCGCCAGGCACTGATCATGAGAGAAGTCAACATCCGCAACAAGGTGTTGCATGCCGACCTGAGCAAGAAACTCGACGTTTCGGAAGATACCATTCGACGCGACCTGCAGGAATTGGCAGATGAAGACAAACTGGTCAAAGTACGCGGAGGCGCCTTATCCAAATCTTTCCAGACCAACTCTTACCGGGGCGGTGAGATTTACAAATACCAGGAAAAAACAATCATCGCCCGAAAAACGGTTCCGCTTTTATCTAATGGTATGCTGGTGCTCATCAGTGGAGGAACAACCACGATCGAGCTGGCTCGCATATTGCCCCGTGAACTCGAAGTTACCTTTTACACGCCCAGCCTGCTGGTGGCCTTACAACTGGCGGAACATCCCAATTCGGACACCATCCTCATCGGCGGCCGGATTTCCAGGAACGCTAAAATCAGCACTGGCGGAGAGGTCGTCAGCGTATTGCGCGATATCCGGCCTGACCTTTGCCTGATCGGCACCAACAGCATCGATGCCAGGATCGGTATAACGGATTCGGACTGGGAGGTGGTAGATGTAAAAAAGGCGATGATCCAGGCTTCAGAAAAGGTAGGGGTCCTCTCTATTTCCGATAAGCTGGATAACGCCCAGAAAATCAGGATTGCTCCTATTAATGAGATCGATTATCTGGTCACCGAGTTGGACCCCGGCGACCCGCTCCTTAGCCCCTATAAGAGTGCAGGCATTCAAGTGATTTAGCATTTGAGGAAGGTTGCTACCCTGTCACGCAGGACAGTGTGCATATTATTGCAGTTTTAAAGGCACTTTTTCGCAGGCGCCTTTTCGTAGGTTTACCTTACCCGCCTCCCCTTCCATTCATACCGCTTCACCAGAACAGAGAGCAGGCCCACCACAGCGATGTACAACACGTGCATTCCCTCCAGCAGCCAGAAACCGCGCAGCAAAGCGGCCCTGCCGAAGAAAGAAGCAGCCGTACTCAGCAGCAGGTAGTCGGCTAACCCCTTACCCATCAACAGCGCCCATGCCAACCCCAGGCTATACCATCCAAAGAGCGGAAGGGCCAAAATGAACCAGCACAGCAGAAAAACCAGGCCCAGCACCGCCGTGATGCGCCAATCCTTGTAGCTGCTGTTTTTCGTACCCCAACGCAGGCGCTGGGCTACAAAGCGTTTTAAATCCGGCATGGCAAGGCTATGCACCACGGCATCCCGGCTTTTGAGGAAGGCCACCTTATCCGGCGCCCATTCCGCCGCTTTCTGGATGAGGAAGATATCGTCGCCGGAGGCATACTGCCGGTTGCCGGCATAACCGCCCACTTCCTGAAAGAAGGCTTTTGTAAAGGAGAGGTTGGCGCCATTGGCCATGTAAAGAAAACGGCTTTGGATGCCTGCTCCGGTAACTGCCATCATGCCAATGAAGTCCAGGGACTGAAAGCGTTGCAACCGGTTCTTTTCCCGGTGGAAAAGCACGGGAGCGGCAATGATCTGTGCGCCGGTGGCTTCGTAGAAGGCGGCATGACTCGCTAACCAGTACGGCGGCGCTTCGCAATCGGCATCGGTGGTGAGAATGAGCGTTCCTTTGGCTTGCTTGATTCCCAGTTCGAGGGCTTCTTTCTTATAGGATAGAATATGTTTCCCGGGGCCCAGGTGTTCGGCCAGGCGCAACAGGCGAAGGTTGCCAAAGGGGTACTGTTCAACCCGCTCCGCCGTTCCGTCGGTAGAATGGTCATCAATGACGATGACCTCAAATTTTTCCTGGGGATAGTGTTGCCGGGCGAGGGTATCCAGTAACCGGCCGATATGGGAGGCTTCGTCCCGGGCGGGAACCAAAACGCTGATGTAGGTTTGGGGCGCCAGCTCACAGGGCAGCTTCCATTCAGAAAGGGCGTTCCACGCCGAAAGGCAACGGTGTATGACGGCTACATAAGCCAGCAGCAGCGTCAGGCCGGTGAGGGAGAGGATCGTTAATAACATAAAAAGTCATAGTTCTTTATTTATCCTCAAAAAAATCATCGTACCGGTTATCCTTTCGGGGTGGTTCCTGTTTTTTTATTTCTTTTTCAATGCGGGGCAGTTCGAGCGGCTCGCTGTCCAGTTCTTCGTACTCGATGTATTCGCCTTTGCGGGGCGCCTCCGCTTCCTCCTGCACTTTTTTCACTTGTCTTTTGAGGAGGGCCTTGCCCAGCAGGAAGGCCGACAGTACCGGAAAACCCAGCACACTCAATACGATGGCGCCAATGCCCAGCAGCAGGTTGTCTCGGAGCAGGCCCACCACCCATTTGAGGTAGCCCACCACCACTTTGTGGTCGACAATCAGGGCCGCCACGATCATGATCGGAGCAAGGTAGTAGAGTGCGGTGAAAATAACCTTGGCGATGAAATACAAAGCCACCAGAAACAGCACAACCAAAAGGATGCCGGTTAGGGAGCTAAAAGGGCTGTTGTTATTGAAATTAATCTCTTTGCGATAGCGCATGCTTGAATTCTTGGTTCTCTAATAGAACCTGTAAGGTACGCAATTGTTGGTGCTCCGCTCAAGCTCTTAGACGGGAAAGTACTTCGCTTCGATGAGGGAGGAGGGAAACAGCACCAAGCCAGGTGTTCAACAGAAAACTTACTGACAATTTTCTCATCCCCGTAAATACCGTTATTTTTGACTCCGGCAGGATCAAAAAATAAAAACCACCCATGATAAGATCATTATTTGTAAGTATGCTCAGTGTGCTAAGCTTGTACGCAACTGCCCAGGTGACGCTTCGTTGCGAACTGGAGGCTTGTGTTGAGAGCCCGTCATTGTTTGAATTTGACGGGAGCACTTTCTTCCCGGTTCGCCAGCCCAGTAAAGTGGGAGAAGGCGTTTACGAGTTTGAGCTTCCGGAATCCGCGAATCGCTTTTATTATGTAGGCGTCAACCCGCAGAATTTGACGGCTATTATTCTGGGACAGGAAACGCAGGTAGCCGTGAAAGGCCACTGTGGAAATTTCCGCACCGCCCGTATCGAATCCCCGGTTAATGAAGCTTACCAGTCTTTGAAGCAGAAGCTGAATGACCTACAGGCCCGCACGGGTGTATTGAACCGCAAGTTTGGGATGGCGGCCGGTGAAAATCAGGAAAAGATCGGCGCGGAGCTAAAAGCGATGGATGACGAAAGGCTGGCTTTGCTGGATTCGATGGAAAAGGAAGACCCCTTACTGGGTAAGGTCGCAGCCATCAACACCTACCTCAGCTACCAGAACAACGGAGGGGATTACGAGAATGAGATCGACTACTATGCCAACGAATTTTTCCACTTCGTCAACTTTGAAGATCCTGCTTATCAATACCTGCCCTGGACGTACGAAGGGTTCCGCAATTTCACCACGACCATCATCAGCGTGGGCCTGCCGGAAGCGCAGCAACGCGCCTACCTCGAAGCCGCGCTGGCAAAGCTGGAAAAGGGCGGCCTTACCCACAAACTGGCCCTCTCTGGCGTAGCCGCTACGCTGAAGCAGAAAAACAACGGCAACTTCGTTTATTTCGGCGAGTTATTTGTCGATGCCTTTAAGGATAGCGACCCTTCCGCCGCCGCTACGATGAAAGCCCAGATCGGGCAAATGAAAAGTTTTGTGGTAGGAGGGCAGGCGCCAGACTTTACTCAAAAGACACCGGACGGAGCGGAAATGAGCCTCAGTGACCTGCGCGGCAAGATAGTGCTGGTTGACTTTTGGGCCAGCTGGTGTGGCCCCTGTCGCCGCGAAAACCCCAATGTAGTGCGCATGTACAACAAATATAAAGACAAGGGCTTCGACATTCTGGGCGTCAGCCTCGACAAAACACAAGACCGCTGGTTGCAGGCGATCGAACAGGATGGGTTGGAGTGGCACCACGTCAGTGACCTCAAAGGATGGAGCAATGAGGTGGCGCAGGCCTACGGTGTGCGTTCTATTCCCCATACCATCCTGCTGGATCAGGAGGGGCGCATCATCGCCCGCAACCTGCGTGGACAGGCGCTGGAAGAAAAGCTGGAAGAGCTTTTTGATTGACCTTTGTCGTAACTAACTATTCAGGTCTTTAGGTTTTATTCCGGCCGGGTGCTCAGGGAGGCTGTACAACTGCTTGGCCATAGCCGGCCACAAAACCATAACACCTGAATACCGTACTACCTAAGAAGTGTAACTATTCAGCATCGTGGTGATTTGACCCCTCAAGCAAAATTTTGTAAGCCGCCCTTCCCCTTCCAAGGGGAATGAGAAGGGGTTCCAGCGGGAAAAAGTCTACAAAATTTTGCGTCAGGCGTATTTCAGACCCCATGCTGAATAGTAACTAAGAAGTTACCCTTTGTCTTTATATGTCCAGCCTAAATTGAGGAGCAGCCAGGTTTTGGGTATTCCTGTAAATATCACTCATTTTTATATGACAATCTAATGTATTGAGATATATACTCTTCTCTATGCCTATCGTGGTGGTCATTTTCCAGTAAGATGAATCTTCCTTGTATAGAATATCAATCACGGGCTTATATTGGTCAATCAATACATATTCCCGAAACGAAGGTAATGAACAATATTTATGGAATTTGTCTCCCCTGTCATAACTCTCAGTTGATTTGGAAAGAACCTCTACAATAAGCATCGGATTGATTACAGCATTTTTGTCACTTTGAGCAGTTTCTATTTCGCCACAAATCACCATACCGTCAGGATACACAAAGGATTCGGCTTTCTCAATAAATATCCGGACATCTCCATTGATGGGCACACAATTTGATTTTTTTTCTTTTATCAGGTTACTCAATTCTGTATTGGTGTTATTACTTATGATCCCATGGTTTAGAGTGCCTCCACTCATGGCAGTTATCTTCCCATGCTCATATTCATTTTTCACATCTGATTGATCTTCGAGAATTACATATTCCTCGATTGTGAATACGCCCAGTTTTTTTTCTGCCATATCCTTTAACTTATTGATTCGTTTAAATGTAAGCAATCCCCGGCCAATTGTCAACTTACAAAGTGGATGCACACTATACTTTTTGGGACAATCCCCCTTCAATATCCGAGAGTACCTGGACGGCAGCCTGGTAAGTGTCCTGCATGGCTGCAGCATCATCCTGGCCGGCAAAGAGGGCCATCTCGCAGGTTTGGATGGTGGCCATAAACCGGCTGATGAGGCTTTGATCCAGCTGCAATTGTTCGAGCCGGTGCTGAAGGTTGGCCTTGGAAAGAGAAGAGCGGGCAATGTGGAGCTTATCGCAAATATATCCCAGCATGGCTTTCGATACCTCATCATAGAACGCGCGGGTACTCCCGGCATTGAGATGCTGTTGGGCAGTAGCCAGGCGTTGCTGGGCAACTTTCCTGGCGCGCCGGCTGCGTAAAAGGGTGGGGTCTATATCTGCCCGGCGGGCGCGCCAGCTTTTAAACACAATAATGCCGCCCAGCGCCAGGGCAGGCAGCAAGGCCAGCAGCCAGAAGAGGGCAGAGCCCAAAAAAGGAGGGCGTTGGGGGTACAGGGCCTGATCCGGCATGAGTACATCAATGTCTTCGCTTTTCACCAGGCCATCTTCATTACCCGGGTTTCGGCTCTGGCTGCGGCCGGAACCCGGGCGCACGGTGATATCGTATACCGTTGGGTTGATCGTAATATAACGAGCGCTATCCGGGTCGAAGTAGGTGAAGCTCGGCTGCAGTTTAAAGGCGCCGGCTTCTTTGGGAAGCATCAGGTATTCAAAAACCTTCTTACCGGTAATACCTCCTCCGCTTTCAAACGAAGACTCTTCGGCCACCTTGGGGTCGTACAACTCAAAACTGGGAGGCGCCACCAGGGCTGGCGCCTGCACCCTCTTGATGTCCCCGCTTCCATTGATCGTGATGGTCAGCGAAAGAGCGTCATCGGTGGTAAGGGTAGCGCGGTTGAACGTGGAGATCATACCAAATTCTCCAACACCTCCTGAAAAAGAAGGCGGCGGGTTATCCGGCAAGGGAGATACCTGGATGGTTAATGATTTGGTGCTGACCGGCACCCGCTTCACTTCGGGCGTGAAAAAGAAACCCCGGCGGCGGCCTTCCTCTTTTTTGAGCAGGCCAAGTTGCACATTAATGGGGGATATCTTCAGGGAACCGGCCTGTTGTGGAAAAAGCGCTACCCGTTTTAGAATCTTGGTCACATACTGTTTCCCGTTGAGCGTTTCGCGGATGATGCGGCCGTCATAACGGCGAATATCCCGGGCATAGAAGCCCTGGTAGTCCGCTTCTTCCAGGATGTTGAAACTTTCGACATCAACGGTAGTGTAAAGCTTGTAGTCCAGAATGATCTGCTGGCCTATCCAGGCTTCGGTGGTGCTGGGTTCGGCGGCGATAAAAACGTCTTCGCCGCCGGCGCCGGGCTGGCTTTTTACCACCTCAATGCCAATAGGAGCCGTCCGGAGCGTCCGCCCTTTTACCTGAATGGTGGCGCTGCCGATCATGAGCCGGCCCAGCCGCCGGGGTTTCAGGGTATAAATGTACCCTACCCGCTTACTCACCTGCCCGTTGATCATGGTGGTCTGCACCGAAGAGCTGGGGCCGGAAACGACGATGAAGTCCTTGAACGGAGGGGGCTGAAAATTGCTCCCGTCGGCATTGCTCAGCGTGAAGTCCACATCAAAATAACTCTCCAGGACGACACTCCTGGCGTCCGTGGCGGCTTCAAAAGAAACGCCCGCCTGTCCCTGCAGGAACAGAGGCGCCACCATGACAACCACAGAGATGAGTAAGGTTCTAAACATGCTGAAAATCAAATCTTATAAGTCTTGCGCTTAGGCTTTTTTCTTTGTTCGGGTTGGGGCGCCGGTGCTTCGGGTTGAAAAAAAGGCTGGGGCAAAGCCGGCCTATCCCAGAAGTCATTGTCAAAGCCCGGAAATACTCTTTTTTCTTCGGGCTCCTGGATCACTCCATCCGGATTGGGTACTACCGTGACCGCCACCGGTGTGGTTTCCAGCACCTCTTCACCGACGGCAATGCTGGCCGGTTCGATATAGTAGTTACCCACCTCCCTCGGGCGAAGGTAATAAGTATACGACACACTTTGGCTGGCCTTGCCGTTGATCATGCTGAAACTGGAAGCGTAGTTGGGGCCGCTGACGACATCGAAGCCTTCAAAATGCGGCGGTTGAAACCGCTCTCCACCGGCGCTTTCCAGGGAGAATGAAACTTTGAAGTAATTGCCCATCAGGATAGAATCGCTGCTTACCTCTACTTTGAAGGATGCACCTTCCTGAGCGGCAAGCAGGCCTATGGATAGGGCGATAGCGAAAATCGAACTGAGCATTTTCTTCATAGCCTGGGTATTTTGTTTATCAATTGTTCTTACCAATCTTTTTCTCTTTTCTTGGGGGCGCCGTTTTGCTGGTTCTTCATCTTTTCCAGCACGCGAAGTTCTTCTTCTTGAATGATCTCCAACAACCTTTGAGCCTCCTCCTGGGAGAGCGCCTGTCCCCCCTCTTGAGGCTTGCCGCCCTGCTCTTGATCCTGCTGGGCGTTTTGCTGTTGTTGCTGTTGCTGTTGATCCTGTTCCCCTTGCGACTGCTGCTGCTGATCCTGCTGGTCCTGCTCACCCTGTGACTGGCCACTTTGTTGCTGCTGCTGTTGCTGGTCCTGTTCGCCTTTTTCTTGCTGTTGTTGCTGCTGTTGCTCTCGTTCCTGCTCCTGGCGGAACAACTGCTGGGCCATAGCCAGGTTGTACTTGGTGGACTGGTCGCCGGGCCTCAGGCGAAGGCTGTTTTTATAGGCTTCGATAGCCTTTTCCCATTTCTGGCCCTGCAGGTAGGCGTTGCCCAGATTGTGAAAGGCCGAGGCTTTTTCATCATCATTTTTGGATACCTCAGCAGCATGCTCAAAGCGGCGAATGGATTCTTCATACCGGCCCTGCTGGTAAATGGCATTGCCCAGGTTGTAACTCCCTTTGGCAGTACTTCGTTCAACCAGCGATTTCCGGTAGTGCTCCTCGGCAGCTTTATAATCTTGTTCTTCGTAGGCCTCGTTGCCCTGCCGCAATTGACGGTGCGCCGATTGTGCCTGCAGGCAGAGTGTCGCCAGCAGGAGCGTTGATAAGGCCAGCCATATTTTGTTGCGTTGCATAGTTTTAAAGCTTGTGGGAACTCAGTGGTATTGTGATGTGGTAATATTGTGATGTGGTGATGTGTTCCACGCCCTCACCTTCTCACTATATCACGCGCTCACCATATCCCCTTCAAAAAAAGTATTAATCTCTTTTTTGCAGTTCAAAATTGCATTATGATAAATGCCCTTCTCTTATTCCCCGGTTGCGGCGGTAGGAGATCAAAAACTCCAGCACCAACACCAGGATGGCCAGGCCAACAAACCACTGAAAATAGCTATTGTATTCGGAAAAAACGCGTTGTTCCAGCTCTCGCTTATCCATTTCATCAATCCGCGTTTTCAGTGCTTTAGCTACGCTTTCACTGCCGGCGTTCAGGTTGAAATATTGCCCTCCTCCGGCTTTGGCAATTTGTTGCAGGACCGCCTCGTTCAGGCGGCTCATGACGGGGTTACCCGTTTGGTCCCGCTTATATCCTTCTCTGCCATTCTCACCGGCGGGAATAAAACTGCCGGCTTCGGTCCCCACTCCAACTGTAAATATCAGCAGGCCGTTTTCGTTGGCTTCCCGGGCGCGGGCGGCGGCGTCTTCCTCGTGATCCTCACCGTCTGTTATTATGATTAACGCTCGGTGGCTTTTGTTGTTTTCATCAAAAGATTTCTCCGCCAGGCCGATGGCCTCGGCTATTGCCGTGCCCTGGTTGGGAATCATACTGGGGTTGGCGCTGCGCAAAGATAAAAGGATGGAGTTGATGTCCTGGGTGATGGGAGATTGCACATACGCACTGCCGGCGAAGAGGATCAGCCCCAGGCGTTCGCTCTGGAGGCCTTCCACCAGGTTTTGAGCAAACCGGCTGGCGCGGGCGAGCCGGTTGGGGGAAATGTCCTCCGCCAGCATACTTTGGGAAATATCAAAAGCGACAAAAACATCGACGCTTTTCCGCTTGTACTTGACCAGTTTGGCGCCGTACTGAGGGTTGGCCCATCCAATGGCCAGCAAAGCCAGGGCCAACAGCAACAGGCCGAATTTCAGGTAATGTTTATACCTCGACACCTCCGGCATGAGCCGTTCCATCAGGTTGCTTTCTCCAAACCGCCGGATGGCGCGCTGCCGCGAACGCCAGGCCAGCCAAAAGAACAACAGCAGGACCGGCAATAACGCCAGGGCATATAAATGTTCTGTGTATTCGAATCGGAGCATTTTCTGGTTGATTGTTGTCGGTTGTCCGTTGATTGTCGTCGGTTTGGATGAACCTGCAACTGTCAACTAACAACAGAAAAACTAACTAAGAGTATGTTTGGAGGCCAAACTTTGAGCTACAAAGGCCACTTTTTTGATGATTCATCGTTGCTTTTTTTCCCGCTTTTCGAGAAAAGCGGGATACCGAAGGGTACGCTCTTCAAAAAGACGCCTTGTCTCATCAAAAAATTGACACTTTTCGCTATCAAATCCGGCCTCCAAACATACTCTAAGGAATCGTTCTCAATACCGTATATCGCAACAGCGCCTCCAGCAACAGCAGCACCAGCCCCCAGAAAACAAAAGGGTGAAAGGCTTCATTGTAGCGTTTCAGCACGGTCACCTCGATCTTGGTTTTTTCCAGTTGGTCAATCTTGTCGTAGATGCGCTCCAGGCTTTCAGCGGAGGTAGATCTGAAATATTCTCCCTCTGTCATATTTGCAATATCTTTCAAAAGGGCTTCATCGATTTCGACCCGGGCCAGTCCGAAAATATAGCGGCCGTCGCTGCGGCGGCTGACCGGCGTGAGGGCGTCTCCGGTGGAGCCAACGCCAATGGTATATACCTTGACGCCCAATTTCTGAGCAATTTGGGCTGCCATCATGGGGTTGATATAACCGGCGTTGTTCACCCCGTCCGTCAAAAGGATGACTATCTTGCTTTTGGCCTCGCTCTCTTCGAGGTGGTGAACGGCGGTGGCCAGCCCCATGCCAATGGCCGTTCCATCGTCCAGGGTGCCGCACGAAAGCTGTTCCAGGAAATTTTTCAACACGCGATGGTCCGTTGTCAAAGGACATTGAGTAAAGGCTTCGCCGGCAAATACGGCCAGGCCAATGCGGTCATAGCGGCGTTTATCGATGAACTGTGCAGCCACTCGTTTGCTGACTTCCAGGCGGTCCGGTTTAAAATCCTGGGCCAGCATACTGCTCGACAGGTCAATAGCCAGCATAATATCGATCCCTTCGGCATCTACCTCTTCTTCCTTGAGTACCTCCTGGGGCCGGGCCATAGCTACTACCAGGGCCACAAAGGCCAGCGCCCGCAGGATCGGCAGAGCCGCCCTCAGCCTGCCCCGCCACGACCTCATCCCCCGGATGCTGTCCAGGCTGGGCATGCGCAAAGTGGCGTAATGCCGGCTGCGGCGCCGCAGGTACCAGTAGCCCACCAGCGGCAACAGCAGCAGGAGCAGGAAAAACGCCGGGTTTACGAATTGTATGTTGTCGCTGAATATCATTATTTAAATCCATTATCAGGCGGAAGTTCCACCTCGAGGGCTTCATCCTTGGTTTGTTCCACAAACCCGCTTACCTTTTCCATCGCTTCGGCGTGGAAAGTGGGCGGCGGCTCTGCTTTGGCAAACTTTACCAGGTCAACCGTTCGCAGCAATTGCTGGAGCTGGCTCCTGTAGGTTGCTTCCATTCCTGCCTGTTCGAGCTCCCGAAGGATTTCTTCGGTAGTTCGCTCCATCGCTTTGATGCCGTAACGCCGCTCCAGGTAGGCTCTCAGAATATGAGTCAATTCACTATGGTATCTTTTCACCTGCCCTTGTTGCCACAGCTTTTGCTGGCCCAAAGCCTCCAGTTGTTCCAGGGCCAGAATATGGGCCAGTACTTTTCGCGGCGGCGGCGGCGGCGGCTCCGGCCGTTTCCGGCGCAAAAAATAGAAGAGCAGGCCTCCCACCAGAGCAAAAAGCAATACGGCGCCGATGAGATAGGGCAACACATCCCGAAAATTCACGGGCTCTTCTATGATCCCCTTGATGGGCTGGATTTGTTTGGCATCGGGGCTGACCGGAATGGTATTTACACTCAGCGCCAAGCCGTTCGTCCGGATGGTTGCCTGCTGCCCGTTCTGTTCGTAAGTAATGGGAATGGGGGGGATCAGGTAATAACCCGAATCGAAGCTGGTCAGCTTGATCTCTACCTCGGCAATACGCAGTCCGTTCTCTCCTTCTTTTTCGAAGCGCCTGGCGCTGATGACTTCCAGTTTGGGTTCCTGGTTGAGCACCTCAAATCCAATACTTTTTACCTCTACCGGCGGTGAATAGCTGGCGGTAATGGTGAGCGTCACCTGGTCGCCGATCAGGATTTCCGACTGGCTGAGGGCGGCGCCCACGCTGGGTTGGGCCCAAGCCGGCAGCATAAAGCCGCAAAGCAGTAAAGACAGCCAGAGCAAACGGTTGGCCGTGCGCCTGAGATTAGCTGTTTTTCTGCTCTTTGTCATCATCGGGTTCAACTATTTTGTTTTCGGTAAAGCTCAATGCGGCCGTTGTTGAAAGAATTTCAACAACGCATTCACATAAGAATCGTTGGTTCGTATATTAACGGTATCGGCGCCTACTTTTTTGAAGGACGTGCGGAAGTAGGCCAGGTGGTCCTGATGCCAGGCGGCGTATCGGTCCCGCAAGCGCCGGGAAGAAGTGTCGATCCATCTCATTTCTCCCGTTTCTGCGTCCCGGGCGCGGATGAGGCCCACATCCGGCAGCTCCTCTTCCCGGGGGTCAATGATATTCACTCCGATCACATCGTGGCGCCGGGCGGCGATGCGAAGGGGAGACTCGTAGGCCTTGGTCAGGAAATCGGAAAGAAGAAAACAAATACTGCGCTTTTTGACGACGTTATTGAAGTATTCCAGCATCAGTCCGATATCGGTGCCGTGCCCCTGCGGTTCAAAGTCGATCAGTTCACGGATGATGCGCAGAATATGCTGCCGGCCTTTTTTGGGCGGAATGTATTTCTCCACCTTATTGGAAAAGAAAGCCACCCCAACCTTGTCGTTGTTGTTGATGGCAGAGAAAGCCAGCACTGCGCAAATTTCCGTCATCACTTCATTTTTCAGCTGGTTGACGGTGCCGAAAAAGGAGGACCGGCTCATGTCGATGAGCAACATTACCGTCAACTCCCGTTCTTCCTCGAATATTTTGACGTGGGGGTCGCCGGTGCGGGCGGTCACATTCCAGTCGATGTTGCGCACATCATCACCGTACTGATAATCCCGGACTTCACTGAAGGACATACCTCTCCCCTTGAAAGCACTATGGTACTCTCCCGAGAACAAGTGCTTGCTCAAGCCCTTGGTCTTGATCTCGATCTTTCGTACTTTCTTGAGGAGTTCGCTGGTTTCCATGCATATAATGATTGAAGGGGTGATGGCAAGCAATACTACTATTCCCTCATTCCCTCATTCCTTCATTCCTTCATTCCTTCTCTAAGGCACCTCTATCGTATCCAGTACTTTGTTGATGATATCTTCCTGAGTGATATTTTCCGCTTCCGCTTCGTAGGTCAACCCGAGGCGATGCCGCATTATATCGTGGCAGACGTTGCGCACGTCTTCCGGGATGACGTACCCCCGGCGTTGCAGGAAGGCGTGGGCTTTGGAGGCCAGCGCCAGGTTGATGCTCGCCCTGGGAGAGCCGCCGTAATTGATCAGGGGCTCCAGGTTGCGCAAGCCGTATTCACCGGGGCTGCGGGTGGCGAAGACGATGTCGAGGATATACTGCTCAATCTTTTCATCCATGTAAATCTTACGCACCGATTCACGGGCTTTGAGGATATCCGCGGGTTTAACCACGGGATGGACTTTGGCAAAGACATCGCCCGAGAGGTTGCGTCGGATGATCTCGCGTTCTTCCTCCTTACTGGGATAGGATATCTTTACCTTGAGCATGAAGCGGTCGACCTGCGCTTCGGGCAGAGGGTAGGTGCCTTCCTGCTCGATGGGGTTCTGAGTGGCCAGCACCAGGAACGGCTCTTCGAGGGGGAAGGTATCGTTGCCAATGGTTACCTGCCGTTCCTGCATCGCTTCCAGCAGGGCGCTCTGTACTTTGGCCGGCGCCCGGTTGATCTCATCGGCGAGGATGAAATTGGCAAAGACCGGCCCTTTACGAACGGTAAACTGGTTGGTGCTGGGGTTGTAGATCATGGTGCCGATGATGTCCGCCGGCAGCAAGTCGGGGGTAAACTGTATCCGGCTGAATTTGGCGTCGACCGCATTGGAAAGCGTTTTGATCGCCAGTGTTTTCGCCAGGCCCGGCAGGCCTTCCAGGAGGACGTGCCCCCGGCAGAGCAGGCCGAGCATGAGGCGCTCGATCATGGTATCCTGCCCGACAATAATCTTGGCGGTTTCCTGCCGCAGGGTTTCTACAAAAGCACTGTCAATATAAATTTGCTGATTGAGTGCCTCAATGTCAATTGATTGCATATCTTTTGAGCTTGCTTGTGGGATCGTTTTTGTCGTAGTTGTTGCAAAGGCCTTTCGCCCGGGCACACAAATTTGCTAATTTTTTGAATATTAACCCAGCTACAGCCCCATGGATTGCTCCGGGGCCCGTGTCATTTAAAGAAATTAACTCAATATTAACAAGCATGCGAGCCATTCATCTATTTTTAGTAATCTTATTCTGTATCCCGTTACTGCTTTGTACCCACCCGGCTACCGGCCAGGAAGCGCCCCTGCTCCGGGAGGAACGCGCCGCAATCGCCCGCGAAAGTATTAAGGCCCTGTATGGAGGGACGCTGATCGTCCGCTTGCCTTCCTATCAAACGAAGATCGATGGTATGAAGGATATCTTGAGCAGCAGCGGCCCGGACAGCCCCAACCGAAAACGGGTGGAAAAACTCCTGGAAGCAACCCTGGCGGACCGAAAGGAGTTCAACCAGAATATGATGGCTGCATTCGAAGAAGTATACGGCTTTTCGTCGGCCTATTTTATGCTGGACACCGCGACCGCTGCGCTGAAGAGCGGCCGGCTCGAGGGAATCTTTCTCAACAGCAGCTTAGATGTAGACCCCACTATTCAGCTGGATGGAGCGCCTCCTTACTTCGTCCTCCGCTTTGGCTCTACCTCCGATATGTCTACGGACGGCGTTGAAGCGATGGTCATCATGAACGATCAATTTCAGGACCTGGACAAACCGTTCCCCTATTATCAGCGCCTGCATGACTTTGCGGCGGTGATGGGCAGCATCTTTCCCGTTCCCGATCAGAAAAAAAAGGATGCGCTGAGAATTGTCGGCAAACTCCACACCAAGCTTCAGGATTATTACGATCAGGTCAGGTAGGGAGCTACATCCAACCCTGCAGCCTGGTTCGCTGTTCGGAGTTCGCACATCCGGCAGCCATCTCCAAGCATGCGAAGGCCGAAAAGCGAACTTCCGGATTCATGCCCAACAAGCCGTTAGTTTTTTTTCAGGCTATCTATAGGAGTGTTTTTCTTTTTCCCCTCCAGTAAGGGTTTTATGGGTGTAGAATCCAGCACCGTCTTAATTTCGGGTTTTTCCGGCCTGGCTGGCTTGGGCGGTTTACCCAGGGTGTCGCGCTTCAGGCGCGCTTCCCGGATGAGGATAGAATCAGCCAGGTAGCTGGCCTCTTCGAGCGCCTTTTCGTAACAACGCTCCATCCGCACCTGTTTGTAGTTTTCGATGCGTTGAGCCACTTCCTCCTCGATGATGGCCTGCACGGCGTTTTTATTGCGGTCGTCCTTTTCACAACTGGCCAGCAATGACAATAGCGATAGGGTTATAATAATCCGGAGCCTCATTGGTTTTCACGTTGAATTCTTGCTCGCAGTTTATCTTCTTCCATTTTGCGGACTTTCACCAGTGAGTCGACTGCCCGGCTCAGCAAATCCTGATAAATATGTTCGCAGATACTATCCATTTTTATCCGAAGGCTGTCGATCTGTTGGTTGGCCAGTGTATCGATACGGATGCGCTCCCGCGAGGTCAGCCGGATCGGAGCTTCTTCCGGGGGCTCGCAGCCCATCAGCAGGGTGGCGATGAAGACTCCTGTGAGGATGCTCTTAACGTTGCTCATCGAGGTCGATCACTTTTTTGCGCAGCTCGAAGTTCTTGCCCAGGTAAACTTTTCGGACCATCTCATCGGCAGCCAGCTCTTCAGCCGTTCCGGCTTTTAGGATGCTGCCTTCAAACATCAGGTAGGCCCGGTCGGTGATCGAAAGCGTTTCCTGTACGTTGTGGTCGGTGATCAGGATACCGATATTTTTGGTTTTCAATTTGGCAACGATATACTGGATGTCTTCCACCGCAATGGGGTCGATTCCGGCGAAGGGTTCATCCAGCAGGATGAAATGGGGGGCGGTGGCCAGTGCGCGGGCGATCTCCGTCCGGCGGCGCTCTCCCCCGGATAGGGTGTCGCCACGGCTTTTGCGCACCTTTTCCAGGCCAAACTCGTCGATCAGTTCTTCCAGGCGATCGCGCTGCTCGTTCTTGCTCAGGGTGGTCATCTCCAGGACCGCCTTGACGTTGTCTTCCACACTCAGTTTCCGAAAAACGGAGGGCTCTTGCGGCAGATAGCCAATGCCGCGCTTGGCGCGCTTGTACATCGGCAGGTTGGTGATGTCCTCTCCTTCCAGAAATACCTGCCCTTCGTTCGGCTTGATGAATCCTACGACCATATAGAAGGTAGTCGTCTTTCCGGCGCCGTTAGGCCCCAGCAAGCCTACGATCTCCCCCTGATGGACCTCCAGGGATACGTTCCGAACCACTTCGCGGCGGCCGTATATCTTTACCAGGTTCTTACTCCTCAGTATCATGTTGCTGTGTTCCATTTTCAATCATTCATTCATTCCTTCCCTCAATCCCTCAATCAATATACTCCACCTTTCGCAAAAACCGGAAGCCCACCGTCAGCTCGAAAGTCAGGTTGCGAATGCGGCGCTGGGGGATACTACGAGAGTTTCCGGTATAGGGGTCGCGCACATTGGGAATCTCGGGCTGCTCGTACTGGTAGGAAAAATCCGGGTTGACCGTAAATTCGATCAGGGTGCCCACCAGTTCGGAAAAGGGGATTTCGATGCCGCCGCCCAGGGTTATGCCATAATTGATCTCCCGGATAAACTGGGTGTCGTCTATGGGATAGATGGCATAGGCAGGGTTGGCCTCAATAAAACGAGTGTATTGATCAAGATTGGTGCCAATGGTATAATCCAGGCGTATGCCTAGCGCGTAATAGGCTTTGGTGTCGCCATTGCCAAAGGGGAATTTCTGCTTGGCGCCACCGGTTAGAGAGAGGTTTTCGAAAATAAACTCCCGGGCCGGTGGGCGGAAAGCCTGTCCGTTGATGAGGTTGGTGAAATTGCGGTTGCGGATGGCGCTGCCTTTCTGATGGTACCCCAGCTGAGCAAAGACCCCGAAGGCGTTATCTTCGGTTAAGGATTCGATAAAGGCTACCCCGTGATATTTGAACAGGGGGTCCTGTTCAAAGCCTTCCCACTGCTGCAGCCCGATCGTCAGGCCTCCTTTTATGCCAAAGGCGGAGCCCTGAGCCCAGCCTTGCGGCCCTATAGCAGCGAGGATCAAAATAGAAAGTACAATTTTTTTCATCTATCTCAATTTGATTGTAGTGCGGCCCGGCTTGTTTCAGCAGCAGGAAGGCCCCAGTATACAGAAACAAGGCGCACCCCACAAAAGCTTCCTGCAAAGGTGGCACTTTTTGGATAAAAAACGAAAGCCAGCCGGCTTCGTTGCTGTTCCCGACTCTCTGCTCCTTTTCAGTCAGCCGGGAACGGCGACGAGAAAACCTACTTCACCCGCAGGCGCTGGCCAATGCTGATGATATTGGAGGCCAACCCATTTAGTTTTTTCACATCTTCCACCGTCGTATTGTATCGGCGGGAAATATTGTACAGGGTATCCCCCTTTTCTACTGTATGGTAAACGACGGCCGGTGGCGCCGGTGGCGCCGTCGGTTGTTCACCAAAGCCCTCGTCCGGCTTTACAGGGTTTTCCGGAGCGGGCGGCGTTGGAGTAGTAGGCTTTGTTTCCGGCTTGGGCGGGCTAACCGGCGGCCGGTCTTTTACGGGTGGGGTCGGCAGTGGTGTTTTTACTTCCTCCGGTTCTTTTTCCGGAAGATCGACCTCTCCTTCAAAATCGATCTCTCCATCTCCATCCTCATCGGGTACTTCTATAGCCGGAGGGCCCATGGGAACCACCGGTATTACCTCACTGCTCAGCTTAGGGCTATTTTTTACTTTGCATCCGCGGATCTTCACCCGTTCATTCACCGCAGGTTGGGTATTGCTGGGCAGCCGGTTTCGGTCGTAGAGCTTATCCAGTGTGATGCCGTACATTTGCGAGATGGCGTACATGGTTTCTCCTTCCTTGACATAATGCCATTTGCGTTTGCCGCGGAAACTGTTGCGTTTGGGTTGCAGATAGATCACCGTGCCCTCGGCGAGTTTTGCATTGCGGTCAGAGAGGCCTTCGTTGTAATCCAGGATATTGCTCAGCTTGACGGCGGTGCGGATGGCGATCTCATTGGGCGTCTCTTCCGCTTTGGCCAGCACATAACGCACATCATTGTTTTCAAAGATCAGCCCGGGGCTGACCAGGGTGCCCCCTTCTCCAGTGGTAATATCTTCTCCTGCAATGACCTCAGTTGAGGTCAGCTCGTCGTAGCGGTAGAGCTGGTAGCGCTCAATGATATCGATGAGCTTGATGGGATAGTTGGCGCTGGTGGCATATCCTGCGTTACGCAGGCCTTCCGCCCAACGTTTATAATCGGTGGGGTCGAGCCGAAAGAGGAAGCCGTAGCGATATTGCTTTTTGGGATCGCGCAGAAATTCCGAATGAGCGATAAAGCTGGCCTCCGGGTTCTTGTAGGATCGAAAGCAGGATTCCACCAGCTGGCCTTTATCGTTATAATCGTCGTCCTTTTTATAATAAGTCTTACCATCCCAGTCATTGCCGCATTTGATGCCAAAATGGTTGTTGGCGCGGCGGGCGAGGTCGCTCTTCCCGGCATTGGACTCCAGGATGCCCTGAGCCAGTTTAATACTGGCGGGTATGCCTGCGCGCTCCATTTCCCGGATCGCAACTTCCTTAAATTCATCGACATAGCGCAAATGGTCACTCTCCTGGCCCTGGACTGCCGCAGAGAACAACGATAGGAAAAAGAATACATTCACAGTTTTTGAGAACATGGCTGATCAAATTTAGGGGTTTTCCGGGATGCTCTACCCTCCTAACCGGAGTATCTGGCAACAAAGAAAGCGGTAAAGTCTTATTAACCGCTTTCCTACCGGTATTTTCTTGTGCTTATTATACGAAAAGATAACGGTTTTAACCTGCCTGCGCATTACAAGGCGCCAGGAGATTATTATTTTGTTAACAAATTTAGAGCTTGTTCAAATTTCGTTTTTGAGGCGACGGTGAGCAAATTTTATTTCAGACAAGGCGCAAAGAGGGAGCCTAGCCGAAGCTAAGTGACCGATGCAGCAACGCAGTATGAAGTAAAATTTGCCGCCGGTAGCCCGAAGGATGAAATTTGAACAAGCTCTTAGAACAGCCCACTGATCCGCCCCTTATCCAGCGCCCGGCGCCCGAGTTGCCCGAAGAAGCGCACTGCTTCGATGAGGTTGGCGAAGCGCTCGTCCCGGGTGTGGCCTTTCTGGTAGCGGGCGTAAATCTGCTGGACGATCACCCCGATCTTAAATGCTCCGTAAATGTAGTAAAAAAGCGGGTTGCTGACTTCTCGTCCGCTTTGGGCGGCATATCGTTCAACCACTTCCATCCGCGTCAGGTTGCCGGGCAACCAACTGAGGTTGGCGGCGGCCAGGGGCATCAGCTGAGCTTCCTTGGCTTCCGTCCAGTAAGCCAGTGAGGCGCCGAGGTCCATCAGGGGGTCGCCAACAGTGGCCATCTCCCAGTCGAGAACGGCGCGTATGCGGCTGAGCTCATCCGCCTGCAGCACCAGGTTGTCGTATTTGTAATCATTGTGGATCAGGCCCCCCGGGCCGTCCCCGGGCTGGTTCTTTTTCATCCATTCGGCCAGCTCGTCCATACTTTCTATGGTGTCGGTTTCTGCCTGGTAATACCGTTTGATCCAGCCCTCCACCTGCCTGCCGGTGTACCCCTCCGGCTTGCCTATCTCAATCAGCCCGGAAGCCTTTATGTCAATCCGGTGCAGGGCGGCGAGGTTGTCGACGGCCGCTTCGGAAATGGCTCGCATCAGCTCCGGCTCCAGGCTTATCTTCTTCTGCATTCCTCCCCTCAGGATGACGCCTTTCACTCGTTCCATGATGTAAAAGGGCGCGCCGATCACCGCTTCGTCCCCGCAGTACAGAATGGGCCGGGGTATCTTATCATAGATGCCTTCCAAAGCGGACAGCACCCGGAATTCCCGCCCCATATCGTGGGCTGTTTTGATATTGGCGCCAAAAGGGGGGCGGCGCAATACGAATTCTCCCTGCGCTGTCTGCAGCAGGTAGGTCAGGTTGGAGTAGCCGCCGGGAAACTGGCGAATGGCCTCTATCTCTTCGAAGCCCTCCCCATGTTGATGAAGATATTCAGAGAGTTTACCCTGATCCAGCTCTTCTCCCTGCCGTATATTGGCTGCCTGGTCAAGCATTTTGTTCGGTTGTTTATGAAAGGGGGAAATATAGTTAAATGATTTTACATTACCTTGCTTCCATGAAAACCCGGGAAGATTTACGCCATCTGCTCCACCGCATCGACGGCAGCGGATACAAAGCCTATAAAGGCCTGCAAGGGCAGTATGCCTATGACAATTTCACCCTTTTTATCGATTACGTTCAGGGTGACCCCTTTGCTTCGCCCAGCCGCCTGCGCCTGCGCCTGCGCAACCAGTTTCCGGAATGGGCCAGCCGGAACCGCAGCCGGGAAGTAGCCCTGCGCGATTTCCTGGCCCGGCAGTTTGCCCAAAGCATCCGCCGGTTTGCCAAAGGCCAGCGGGGAAGTGGCAAAAGCGGAGCGGTGTTTATCGACCAGCCCGGGCAGGAGATGCTGGAACGAATGGCCGTGGTGCTGGACAATGATGAACTGGAGGTACGCATTCAGGTGGGGCTGCCCGCTTTCGGCCGCCGCATTGCCGGCCAGCAGGCCGCCGCCATCCTGTTGGAGGAACTCCCAATGATCGCTGGCCACAGCCTTTTTCCGGAGGTAATCGATGAAGGAAAACTTCGGGCCCATATATTGATCAATGAAGATGCGGATGCCCTGCGAGGCCAGCTGGAAGGGCTGGGCCTGGTAGCTTTCGTCGCCAACGGCGCCCTGCTGCCCCGTGCCAGCGGCGTAGACCCCCGGCCGCTGGAGGGAGGCCTGCCTTTCCTGTCCCCCGACAATATGGAAGTGGAAGTGCAGCTACCCAACCGGCAGGTCAGAGGAATGGGTATTCCGAAGGGCATTACCCTGATCACCGGCGGCGGCTATCATGGGAAATCGACCCTGCTCCGGGCCATTGAACTGGGCATCTACAACCACATCCCCGGCGATGGGCGGGAGTTGGTCGTCTCCAACCCGCAGGCCGTCAAAATCCGGGCGGAGGACGGGCGCTTTGTGGAAAAGGTCAACATCAGCCCGTTCATTAACAATCTCCCCCGCGCCACTGACACCCTCCGTTTTTCCACTCAGAATGCCAGCGGCAGCACCTCCCAGGCAGCCAATGTGATGGAGGCCCTGGAGGCGGGCGCCCGCGCCCTGCTCATCGATGAGGATACGTCCGCCACCAATTTTATGATCCGCGACCACCGCATGCAACAGTTGGTGCCCAAAGAACGGGAACCGATCACTCCTTTCGTAGATAAGGCCCGGCAATTGTATGAAGAGCTGGGCGTGTCATCCATCATCGTCGTGGGCGGCTCGGGGCTGTATTTCGATATTGCTGACAAGGTGCTCTGTATGCTGGAATACGAGCCCCAAGATCTGACAGAAAGGGCGCATGAAATTGCCCTTCAGTTTCCTCAGGATCGGCAGGGGGAGGGAGGAAAAGGCTTCGGAGGCTTGTCCCAACGCACTCCCCTTGCCCGAAGCATCGACGCCCGGAGGGGAGGCCGTGAAAAAGTGCGCGCCTTTGCCACCCGCAGCTTGCAGTTTGGGGTGGAAGAGATCGGCCTGGCCGCCGTAGAGCAATTGGTGGACAACAGCCAGCTCAACGCCATCGGCGACGCCCTGCTCTACGCCCGAAAGTACATGGCCAGCCGCCCCCTGGCGGCCGTATTGGATCAGGTGATGGCCGATATCGAAGCGGGCTCGCTAGACGTGTTGAGCCAGCAGAAAGAAGGGCATTACGCCGTTTTTCGTAAACTGGAACTGGCGGCGGCGCTGAACCGGCTGAGAAGCTTACGGGTGGAGTAGATTTTCCAAATCTGCGAGATTTGGAAAATCTTAGCTCCCGGCCCCGGTAGGCAGAAGGGGGAATGGAATGGCCTGCGAACCTGGTTTTTAGCGGAAAAAAGCCGTAACTTTAGCCTCACCGGCGGGCTCAATCCTCACCGGCACGCCACTAAAGGCTGCATTGCCGGTCAACCGGTCTATTCTTTT
Source organism: Lewinellaceae bacterium (assembly GCA_020636095.1). Taxonomy (GTDB): domain Bacteria; phylum Bacteroidota; class Bacteroidia; order Chitinophagales; family Saprospiraceae; genus JACJXW01. The sequence continues at coordinate 2,186,704 of JACJYN010000002.1, read as the reverse complement.
GTGATCCGTTACATCGTTGATGCTGATACCGGGATGAGCCCGGGCGACTTCCATTTGCACCCTTTCCAGCCCATGCCCCCAGCCGTGAGGGATGCTCACTACGCCCGGCATCATGTCGCTGCTAAGTTCCGCTTTTATCCGGATGGCGCCTGTGGTAGAAACTACCTGCACCTCTTGTCCTCCCGTTATTCCTTTTTTTCGGGCATCATCGGGATGGATAAGCAGGGTGCAGCGTTCTTTGCCCTTCATCAGGCGTTGTGCATTGTGCATCCAGGAGTTGTTGGAACGCAGCTGTCGGCGGCCGATCAGTTCGAAGGGGAAATCACAGGTGTCTATTTCCGCCCAATTTTTCATGTCCTCTTTTAGGCGGCTGATATTCTGCACGAAGATATCCGGCGCGAGAGGAATCTTCTTGTCCGGAGTAAACAGGCGTTCCGGCAGGCAAGGTTGTAAGGGGCCCAGGCCGATGCCATGGGGTTCGGCGATCAATTGTTTTAGACTCAGCCGGTGAGGGCCGGCCCGTAGGGCGAAATCCAACATCGGTTGAGGCGCCATTCCGTTGCCGGGCTGGCCACTCAGCCGTTCCGTCAGGGCCTGGAGGATCTGCCAGTCGTGGCGTTGCTCCGGTTCTTTTTCGAAAAGGGGCGGCGAGTATTTGGCGGTATTGTGCACGGCCAGGAGGTGGAAGATGATGTCGTAATGTTCCGTTTCCAGCCCGGTAGTGGGGGGCAGGATGATGTTGGCGTGGCGGGTCGTTTCGTTGATGTAAATGTCGATGGCGGCCATGAATTCCAGGCCGGCCATCGCTTTGTCCAACTGCCTGCCGTTGGGGGTGGAAAGCACCGGGTTGCCGGCCACCGTCACCATGGCTCGTATTTGCCCGTCGCCGGGAGTGAGGATTTCCTCAGCCATAGCGGCGACGGGAAACTCCCCGCTGTATTCCGGCAGGCTGCTCACCCGGCTGCGGCGCCGGCCGAAGACGCCGGTTTTGCCTTTGCTGCCGGTGAATCCGACCTGGTCGAAGGCGGGTTGGGTGAACATCGCTCCCCCTTCGCGGTCGAGGTTGCCGGTGAGGATGTTGAGCACGTTGATCAACCATTGGCACAGGCCGCCGTAGGCCTGCGTAGAGGCGCCCATGCGGCCGTAACATACTGCCGAAGGAGACTGGGCGAAATCGCGAGCGAGCCGGCGGATGGCGGCCGCTTCCATGCCAATGTGGGGAGCGACAAATTCCGGGCTGAAGCCGTCGGCAGCTTCCTGCACCTGCTCCAGGCCGGTGAGGATGGGCCCCAGATGCCTCAGCTTAACCAGTCCTTCCTTTATTATAGTATGGATCATCGCCAGCAGCAGCAGCGCATCGCGGCCAGGCCGGATGAAATAATGGGCGTCGGCCTTTTCAGCCGTCTCCGTACGCCGCGGGTCGATCACCACCACCGTCCCACCCCGCTCCTGGATGCCCTTCATGTGGCGGGCGAAGCCCGGCGCCGTCATCAGGCTGCCGTTAGACACCAGTGGGTTGGCCCCGATGATGAGCATGAAATGGGTGCGGCTGACATCCGGGATGGGCAGCAGCAGCCCGTGTCCAAACATGGTGAGGGCCGCCACATGATGCGGCAGTTGGTCGGCGGAAGTGGCGCTGAAGCGGTTTTTCGTGCCTAGCGCCTTGGTGAACGGCCCGGAGAAGAGCATACTGCCCAGGTTGTGCACATTGGGGTTGCCGAAATAGGCGCCGATGGCATCCCGGCCGTGCTTTCCCTGTACTTTCCGCAGGTTGGTTACTACTTCATCATAGGCCTCTTCCCAACTGATGCGCTCCCAGCCGGCGGCCGTGCGCCGTACCGGGTACTTCAGGCGGTCCGGGTCCTCGTAGATATCCTGCAGCGCCACCGCCTTGGGGCAGATGTGCCCCCGGCTGAGGGGGTCCTTTTCGTCGCCGCGGATAGAGAGGATCTTGCCGTTTTCGTGTTCGATGGCCAGGCCGCAGATGGCTTCGCAGAGGTTGCAGGCTCGGTAGTGGGTGGGCATGGGTGTAAATGGTTTAGATGATAAATGTACGCATTTTATTGAGGGATCATTAGTAATACATTGCGCGTTAAACTACAGTTTGGTTAAACGGCCTGCACTGGATTGTCAGAAAAAAAAGTTAGTTTTAAGTCTGGCAAGGTGGCAAAATCATAGCGTTATAAATGAATTATATCTCCATTAGCCTGTATCGGAAAGTGATAGATCACGCGTTGAGCGAGGGTATGACACTGGAGGATTTTAATGGCCTTCCAATACCAGTAGAATCTATTAATGAAATACAGGCTGTTCCCGCCGATCATTTTTTTGGGCTGCACGAAATGCTGGACCAGGCCCTGGGCCCGGGCTTTTCCGTACGGGTGGGCCAGCAGATGAAGATGGATGATTACGGGGTGTTAGGGCTGTCCTGGAAGACGTGCTCAAAGGCCGGGGAGATTTTCGAACGCTGCGAGCGTTATTTTCACCTGCTGTCCAACACGTATGTCTTTAAAGTGGAAAGGGAAGGGGAAATATCCAAAGTACATCTGTTCCGTGATGCGTACCGCAGAGGAGTGGGGCTATCTAATGAGGCTACCTTTTCCGCAACGGTAGTCGTACTACAGGCAATGACGGAAACCGATATGGCGCCAATCGGTGTATCCTTCCAGCATGACGCTCCCAGTGACCTGAAAAACTATCACGAGGCCTTTAAGTGCCCTATCCTGTTCGATCAGGCCCACAATTATATTGCCTACAAGACGGCCGACCTGGAAACCCGGACCGCTAAAGCGGATATCAGCATCAATAAATTCCTCCTGGAAAGAGTAGAAGAAGAAAAAAGAGGCATAGAGGCCAGCGCTTTTAAAATAGCCGCGGATGTGGAAAGCCTGATAAAGGATGCCCTCCCCAGTGGTATCCCCGGCATTGCCCAGATCGGAGCGCACATGGGGATGAGTAGCCGTACCCTGACGAGGAGGCTGTCGGATAGCGGGTTCACTTTCAGAGGCTTGGTCCGGCAAACCCAGGAAGAAATGGCCAAAGGCCTGCTCAGCAATACTTCCGATACCGTGAGCGAAATCGCCTTTCAAACCGGCTTCTCGGAGCAAAGCGCCTTCAGCCGCGCTTTCAAACGGTGGACCGGCCAGTCTCCGCTGGAATACCGCAATCCTCAGTAAAAAAGTTCATCTGGCTTAAAGGGTCATAACATTGGCTGGAAGGGCCAAGCCGACGGGCTTTTTTTACTTCAATTTTGCCTCTGTACAACAAACAGAAGTAAAATGGAAGTATCGCTCAAATCACTCACACTCTTTACCGCAGTTTTCCTTACCGGCCTGTCTGCCGGCTTTTTTTACGCCTGGCAGGTATCCGTAATTCCGGGTACCCGAAAGGTGGTGGATGTCACCTACCTGGAAAGCATGCAATCCATCAACCGGGCCATCCTCAACCCGGCCTTTTTCCTGATTTTTTTAGGAAGCCCGCTGGCTCTGGCTATCAGCACGATACAGCAGTTTAATTCCGGCATGGGGTTCTGGTTGCTGCTGGCTGCCTCCATAGCCTATGTGCTGGGCACCTTTGGCGTGACCGCCTTTGGGAACGTGCCCCTCAATGACGCTTTGGATGTACTGGAAATCGCCGAACTGGGGGAACTGGAGATCGGCAGGTTCAGGAAGGCCTACGAACAGAAGTGGAACCGCCTGCACCTGATCAGAACCGCCTTTGCGGTGCTTTCCTTCATCCTTTCGCTACTTGTAGTTTTCACCCATACTAAGGCTGTGTAAGCATTTTGGTTCTTTGACAGATCCTGTGATCTAAAGACAGCGCATCAGGCGAAATCTCTGCTCTTTATTGTCGCATTACTTCCGCCTGACGCGTTGTCCACAGAATCTGTCAAAGAAGAAGCATTTTTTAAATTTTAAAACTCAAAAAAAGAATGAACCACCCAAGTAACATCCTGGTAATCGGCGGCACCGGTAAGACCGGCCGGAAAGTTGTTGAAGGACTGAAACAACGAGGTCAAAACGTAAGGGTAGGCGCCCGCAGCCATACCCCGGCATTTGACTGGCACGATCCGGCTACCTGGCCCGGCGCCCTGGCAGGTATGGACAAAGTGTACATCGTCTATTATCCGGACCTGGCCGTCCCCGGCGCTTACGAAGCGGTCAAAGGGCTCACGGAAGAGGCCAAAAAAGCGGGGGTAAAGAAAGCCGTACTGCTCTCCGGCAAAGGGGAGAAAGAAGCGGAACGCTGCGAGCAGGTGGTGGCCGATTCAGGGTTGGATTACACCCTGGTGCGAGCTTCCTGGTTCAATCAGAATTTCAGCGAGAGCTTCCTGATGGACCCCATCCTGGCGGGCTATGTGGCTTTACCTATGCCTGATGCGAAGATTCCGTTTGTAGATACCGGCGATATCGCCGATGTGGTTGTCGAGACGCTGCTGGATGACGCCCACAACGGAAAAACCTACGCCGTAACCGGCCCCCGGACCATCACCTTTGAAGAAGCGGTCCGGGAAATCGCCGCCAGCACGGGGAAAGAGATCAAGTATCAGCCGGTATTGCTGGACGACTACAGCGCCATGATGAAGTCGGCCGGCGTACCTTCTGATTACATCTGGCTGTTCGACTACCTGTTCAGGGAAGTGCTGGGCAAGCCGGAGAATCAGGAGATAAGCAATGACGTAGAAAAGGTGCTGGGCAGAAAGCCCAAAGACTTCTCTGAATTTGCCAGGGAAACGGCGAAAACGGGCGTTTGGAATCCGCCGATTTCTGTCATTTGATATTCCGCTTCTCAACCCGATAGTGCAGGGCGCTGCTTTTCTATTGCCCACAGGTGGGAGCGTAGCGCGCCTGCACTATGATCTGACTAAGGGATTGCTGCGGCCCGTTCAGGGCGCTTTTCTGTGGGCGATAATCCCGGTTTGTTAAAGAAAAATGTTAGTTTTCGAGCTTGTTGGGAAATTTGACCATCGAGGCGATTTTGTCAATCCTGTGCTTAGACAAGGCGCGGAAATGCGATTTATGCCAAAGCATAATGAGCATTTTCGCAACGTAGTATAAGTACAGGAGTGGCGAAATGAGCCCGGTTGCTAAATTCCCAACAAGCTCATAAGGCCTTGGGAATCATAGATGGAAATGGAAACAATATTGAAGTCACTGAATGATATTTCTCCCATCACCACGGAAGCCTGGAAAGACTTTCAGCTTCTTCTAAGCCCATTGGAGGTAGAGAGAAATGAATATCTGGTACGAGAAGGTTCCCGGGTAAGCCATTGTTATTTGCTTGTAGATGGGGTAGTCAGAGTGTACTACAACAAAGACGGAAACGAATACAACAAGACCTTTTTCATTCCCGGGATGTTTCCGACTCCACTTACTGCTTTATTGTCTGATGAACCTTCTGCATTGTCCTTTCAGGCCCTCGTTCCCAGCAAACTCATCCGTTTTTCTTACCATAAGTTCAGGGCTTTATTCGGCCAGCACCGTTGTCTGGAGCAATTGCTCTTGCGCATTTTAGAACGAGAGTGGATCAATAAAGAACGACACGATATTCAGATGGTCACTAATGATGCCACTACCAACTATATGATCTTTAGAGAACGATATCCGAATCTGGAAAACCTGATTCCTCAGTATCACATAGCTTCCTACCTGGGCATCACTAAATGAGACTTTCAGATAACACCATATTAATTACCGGCGGCACATCAGGCATAGGACTTGCACTGGGCAAGGCCTTGTTAGAAATGAACAATCAGGTTATTCTTTTAGGAAGGAACAAAGAGAAACTGGCCGAATTAGAAAAAGCGGGATTTGAAACCATCTCTTGTGACCTCAACAAACTATCGGATATTGAAGAAGCGTCGGTCCTGATCCAGAACAAGTACCCTCAATTGAACATGTTATTCAATTCAATAATGCCGGGGTACAGTATAATTACGATTTTACAGAGAGTGTGATCCCGCTTGAAAAAATTTCACAAGAGATCAATATCAATATTACCGGGCAGATAATATTAACTCATCTGCTTATTCCTTTGTTAAGCAACAACAGCAATGCATTCATCATTAACACTTCTTCCGGTTTAGGGGCATTCCCCAAACCAGATGGCGTGGTTTACAGCGCTACCAAGGCTGCCATGCGAAACTTTACTGTTGCCCTGAGATATGCGTTACAGAAAAACTCTATTGGAGTTTTGGAAGTGATCCCTCCGGTTACAGATACTGGAATGACAGCAGGAAGAACCGAAAACAAGATGTCGGCAGAGGAACTTGTGGAAAGAATTATCCCTCAACTTCGAAAGGAAAGAAAAGTGATAACCGTCCCCATTATGCGGATATTTCTTTGGATTGCTTTTTTGTTTCCGTCTCTCGCGAACAAGATCCTGTCCAAATCATGAATTTCATGAATGACACATCTTCTACAGCTCTGCTAACGCTTCAGTTCCACCTGTAAATAGGTTTAAGCTACTATTATATATTTTGTCCGCCTGGTGGAAATGCTGTAAAAGCCGTATCTTTGCGGGCTGAAACGGAAGAAGCCGTTAGCGTTTTGCTATTCGCTTTTCGCTAATGCGCCGGGAACGAACCGCCAAAAGCGAATTGCGAACAGCAAAACAGTCAACATGAAGCTCGACCACTCTCCATACGTACTCTACTCCGACGGCGAAGGCAACGTCTTCGAAGACCCCACCCTCTACGCCGTCGGCCGTTCCGGCCACTACGCCACCCCCATCCCGGACGAAGACTGGATGGAGCTGCCCGAGGGGGGCAACCTCTACGAACTGCCCGGCCGCCGGGCCGTGGGCATCGATGTGGAAACCGGCGAGATGCGCCTCTGTGAAGAGGGCTGGGCCACCGCCGCTTTTATCCCCCCTGCCTACACCGGCCTGTATCTGGCCTCTTACGTCAATGAAGAAGACGCGCCAACGCTGCCGCTGTTCTGCTACACCGCGGTTGGGTGGCACGACGATAAATTCTACGTGCCCGCCGTGCGTATCGAGCCGGATATCCGGCAGGAGAACGCGGGCTTTGATGACGATGCGGTGGAACGGGGTGTACAGGCCCTTCAGGAGCACTATCCCAACAACCGCATTGTGGAGCACCTGGCGAACAACTGCGCCCTGACGTACAACTGCCCCGCTGCCCGCAATTACTTCATGGGGCGCTGGGAGTGCCCGGTGCCGACCTCCCCGGCTTGCAACTCCAACTGCGTGGGCTGTATTTCTCTGCAGCCGGATGAAGAGACAGTAGTCTCCAGCCACGACCGCCTCAACTTCAGGCCTACCGCCGGCGAGATTGTGGAGTATACCGTTCCGCACCTCGAGGCTGCGCCCTTCCCCATTATCAGCTTCGGGCAGGGCTGCGAAGGGGAACCCCTGCTGATGTGGGAAACGCTGAAGGACGCCATTTATCAAATCCGCAAATTCACCGATAAAGGCAGCATTAACATCAATACCAACGGCAGCAAGCCCGACGCCGTGGAAGCCCTGTGCCAGGCCGGCCTGACCAGCATCCGCGTGAGTACCAACTCGGCGCAGAAGTGGCTCTACGAACTGTACTACCTGCCCAATAACTACGAATTTGAAGACATCCTGGAAAGTATCCGGGTGGTGAACCGCTACGGCGGATGGACGAGCATCAACTACTTCGTCTTTCCCGGCGTGACCGACAGCGAGGCAGAATACCAGGCCCTGCGCGAACTCATCCGTAGCACTGGACTGAAAATGATCCAATGGCGCAACTTCAACATAGACCCCGATTGGTACATGGAGCGGGTGGGCATCGACGACACGGAAGAGGCTATGGGCGTTAAAGAGATGATGCGAAGGCTAAGGGAGGAATTTCCCGAGCTGAAATTCGGGTATTTTAATCCGCCGATGGAAAGGATTCGAGGGGATTATGAAGTGGATTTTGCGCATTGAAACCACACATCTAACTTGAATATCTCAGTAATCAAAGAAACCCCGGGCTGGCTAGCCCTCGACAAGCCGGCCGGCATACAGGTGGAGCGCAACCCATTTGGCCCTTCTGTGGAATCGCTGGCGTACGCTCACCTGGAGATGAAAAAGCGGAACCCTTACGTCGGCATCGTGCACCGGCTCGACCGGGTAACGACCGGGGTGGTCCTGGTGGCGAAGAAAAAGAACACCCTTCGACAACTCAACGAGCAATTTCGATTAAAAGGAGTTCAAAAAACTTATCTGGCAATGGTGGAAGGAGCCCCGGCCGAAGAAGAGGCTACGCTCCAGCACTGGCTGGAAAAAGACTTGCCGGGGAAACGGGCCCTAGTATCGAACCAGGCTTCCGGCCCGGCTTTTGAGTGTATTCTTTCCTACCGGCAGCTTTGGAAGGGGCCAAACGGCAGGGCGCTGCTGGAAATCCACCCTGTCACCGGAAAGTACCATCAAATCCGCGCTCAGCTGGCGGCCATCGGCTGCCCGGTGGCCGGAGATATGCACTACGGCGCCTCAACATCCTACCAACCCAACCACATCATGTTGCACGCATGGAAACTGGCCTTTTCTGATCCGGGTAGTAAGGAGCGGCTGGAAGTGGAGGCGCCGCTGCCTGATTGGGCAATGAAAAACTAGCTATGTCCATAACCCTCATCATCACCGACCGCGACGTACAACCCCTGCGGCGACATATCGAAACCGAACTACAGGGCGCCACCCCCGTCTGGATTTACCCCGACATCCCCCAACCCGATTGGGTGGAAATGGCGGTGGTTTGGAAACACCCTCCCCAAGTGCTGCGAAGTTTTCCCAACCTGAAGCTGGTGAGTTCCCTGGGCGCTGGTGTGGAGCACATCCTCAACGACCTTACCTTACCGCCTGCCCTGCGGATCACCCGCATCGTGGACGAGAACCTCACCATCTCGATGCGCAACTACGTGTTGATGGCTGTGCTCAGTATTCACAAGCAGCTGAAGTTCTACCAAAATAACCAACAGCAGGCGCGTTGGGAAAAGCCCAACCAGATCGAGATCCCTCTACGGATCGGCATGCTGGGGCTGGGCGTGCTGGGTGGGAGCATTGCGGGTTCATTGGCAGGCCTTGGGTTTGAGGTTTCAGGCTACAGCCAAAACCCTAGAAATATTCCTGGCGTTCGTTGCCTGCACGCGGGCGAAGCTTCTTTGGCAGAGTTCGTTCGGCAGGTTAACCTGCTCATCTGCCTGCTGCCACGCACCGCCGCTACTGAGGGCATTCTCAACTACGAACTTTTCCGGCGCCTGCCGCAGGGTTCCTTCCTGATCAATGTAGCCCGCGGCGCCCATCTGGATGAGGACGGCCTGCTGCTGGCCTTGAAAGAAGGAAAGATCAGGGAAGCCTGGCTGGATGTCTTTCAGGAAGAGCCGCTACCGGAAGCGCACCCCTTTTGGCAGCATCCCAGCATTGTAATGACGCCGCATATCGCCAGTATCACCAACCCGGAAAGTGCAGCGAAGATCGTCGCGGATAATTACCGGCGCTTGAAGGCCGGGCAGGAGTTGCTTTTCGAAGTGGATGAAAAAAGAGGCTATTGAAAATTTACCCACCCGCAACATCACCAATCACCATATCACCAATCACCATATCACCAATTACAACATCATGCTCCTCCCCAACCCATACCACCAACACATCCAATCCACCTTCCAGGCGGCGGGCGACCCCGAACGGGCGCAGCAGCAGATGGCCTACATGCGCAACCAGTTTGAATACTACGGCCTGAAAGCGCCGGAATGGGTAGCCCTGGCCAAGGAGATTTTTGCCAACCTGGGCATTCCTGAAGGGGAAGAACTCAAAACCCTGGTGCGCCTTTGCATGGACGATGAGTACCGGGAAGTCAACTACTTCGCCCTGGAGATGGTGCAGAAAGTACAGAAGAAACAGCCGGAAGCATTCATTGAGTTTTTCGAAGAACTCATTACCACCAGATCCTGGTGGGATACGGTCGACTGGCTGTCTAAGCTGGTGGGGATTCACTTCCGGCGGTTTCCACATCTTATTGTGCCGATCACTGAACGCTGGATGGCCTCCGGTAACATGTGGCTGCAACGGGTTTGCATTATTTTTCAACTTCTGTACAAGGATAAAACGGATGCTGAGTTGATGTTCCGCTATATCCTGGAGCTACAGGATTCCAAAGAGTTCTTTATCCAGAAAGCTGCCGGCTGGGCCCTGCGGCAATATTCCAAAACCAATGCGGAAGCGGTAGTAACTTTTATCGGCCGCCATCCGGGCCTGGCGCCACTGACCAAACGGGAAGGGGTGAAATGGCTGAAAAATAAGGGATAACAAGAGTGAGAAAGGCCTGCTGGGGAAGCGTTTCCATATACCTTCACTGGAGCTTATTTTAATTTTAACCGCGCGCCTTCATTATTTTGATTAAACAATAATGTTTTGTTTTTTTGAAGTTGTGGATAAAATCCAACAACTTATTGGAACTGTGTCCTGTTCATCATTGTTCTACTTTCAACTACTTGCTCATCAGGCTTTAGTGCTTTTTTTTTAGCACGGTTTGTCAAATATCTGAACCGCTTAAAAAATTTATTTAAAAATTTTTGTTTTAAAACTTGCTTGTTTAAAACAAAAAATGCAAATTTGTAAGCGTAACCATAACCATAATATCATGGTACTTCAGATTTATATCAGCAAAAAAGGAACAAAGGTGGTCTCGGCAACTCAACTGCACCAGATTCTGCAACTGGCTGACCATCATTATCCCACTAATATAAAGCGCTGGCTGACTGACGTATACGAGTTTAAAGATGGCATCCGAAAGCCGTTGAAAATGCAGGATTTTGCCAACCGGAAAGGGAAGGGTAATTCCATCGTGAAGGACTACTATCTGTCTGTAGAGTTAGCCAAACTGATCACCCTCAATTCAAAAAGCAAGGTGAAGCAGAAGTACGCCAAGTATCTCTTTTCTTTGGAAGAACAAGTGGATAATGGTGAACTTCTCACCAAAGAACAAGTACTCAATGTGCTGGAGTTGGCAAAAGCCATGGGCATGGTTTCCTGTCAGGAATCCGCCGAGAAGAGCCATCTCAAGGTATATGAGGCACGTAACGGCGGAAGCGGCAGCAATTGGTGGAAACATCGCGCTGAGGTGATGGGGTATTCGGTTGAGAAATTGCGGCGTAAACTCCAGCAGTTGGGGAAAAATGTACGTGGTAAGACTCAGCGTCAAATGCTTATGCAGGTGGATAAATACGAGATGATCCGAACCGGCGTGATCGACCTGTTCATGGCCATGGGCAAAACGGAACGCTACGCCCGCAATCTGGGCGACCTGGCCAAAACCTTCGCCAAAGAAATGAACATAGAGATATTCGATGACCGCCAGCAAGCTTCTCTCTTTACCCCGGATGCCAACAACCCGCTCGTCAACGAACTGAAGTCCTTCGAGCAAAACGGCAGGCTGAGTGTCTGGCAGTAATGACGAAGCCGTCTCAAAGGTAAGTTTTGCGGTAGACAGGTGGCCATAAACAAAAAATAACTACTAGTTTTTAAATGTATACATGACGAGGGGTGAAAAAGTGAACATTCCGATCACTTTTCACCCCGGTCAGTATATCGTAATTGGAAAGGCGAAAACCCCTCTCAGTTAGCTCCACTCGTGCGGCGATCATCCTGATCGCACGCTAGTCAGTATATCGTAATTTGGAAAGTTGAAAACCCCTCTCAGTTAGCTCCACTCGTGCGGCGATCATCCTGATCGCACGCTAGTCAGTATATCGTAATTTGGAAAGTTGAAAACCCCTCTCAGTTAGCTCCACTCGTGCGGCGATCATCCTGATCGCACGCTAGTCAGTATATCGTAATTTGGAAAGTTGAAAACCCCTCTCAGTTAGCTCCACTCGTGCGGCGATCATCCTGATCGCACGCTAGTCAGTATATCGTAATTTGGAAAGTTGAAAACCCCTCTCAGTTAGCTCCACTCGTGCGGCGATCATCCTGATCGCACGCTAGTCAGTATATCGTAATTTGGAAAGTTGAAAACCCCCTCTCAGTTAGCTGCACTCGTGCGGCGATCATCCTGATCGCACGCTAGTCAGTATATCGTAATTTGGAAAGTTGAAAACCCCTCTCAGTTAGTTTCCACTCGTGCGGCGATCATCCTGATCGCACGCCAGTCAGTATATCGTAATTTGGAAAGTTGAAACCCCTCTCAGTTAGTTTCCACTCGTGCGGCGATCATCTCGTGCGCCAGTCAGTATATCGTAATTTTGGAAGTTGAAACCCCCTCTCAGTTAGCTCCACTCGTGCGGCGATCATCCTGATCGCACGCTAGTCAGTATATCGTAATTTGGAAAGTTGAAAACCCTCTCAGTTAGCTCCACTCGTGCGGCGATCATCTTGATCGCACGCCAGTCAGTATATCGTAATTTGGAAAGTTGAAAACCCCTCTCAGTTAGCTCCACTCGTGCGGCGATCATCCTGATCGCACGCTAGTCAGTATATCGTAATTTGGAAAGTTGAAAACCCCTCTCAGTTAGCTCCACTCGTGCGGCGATCATCCTTGATCGCACGCTAGTCAGTATATCGTAATTTGGAAAGTTGAAAACCCCTCTCAGTTAGCTCCACTCGTGCGGCGATCATCTTGATCGCACGCTAGTCAGTCTATCGTAATTTGGAAAGTTGAAAACCCCTCTCAGTTAGCTCCACTCGTGCGGCGATCATCTTGATCGCACGCTAGTCAGTATATCGTAATTTGGAAAGTTGAAAACCCCTCTCAGTTAGCTCCACTCGTGCGGCGATCATCCTGATCGCACGCTAACCTGCTCGATGGCCCTGCGCTCAACGGCGCGTCCGGTCAGGCCTCCGCTGCCTATAGTGCAGCAGGTTGATCGGGCCACGAGCCCCCCTTCGAATAGGTTTTAGATTTTATTTGACACAGTACTTAGGGCCCGGCGAAGAATAACTTCCCCATTTGATGCCGATCCCTGCCTGCCTTACGGCGAGCAGGCAGGTTTTGCCGCTGTACTGCGTTGCTCATCACTTGCGTAGCTGGGCTATGCGCGTTCTTCGCGCCCCTGCCTGCTCGGCCGCCTCGCGGGCAGGCAGGTTGCCTGGCGACAAAATCTCTGGCCTGAAACGGGGAACTTATTTTTCTCCGGCCCCTTAGCACTTTATTTTCGAAGCAGCAAAAGTTCGGCTAATAGTGTCCAAGCTCTTACACTTACTCCACCACTCCCAACGCCTCAATCAGCACCTCCAATATCTGTGCCGCCGCATGTGCGATCTTCGTCCCCGGGCCAAAAACGCCCACCACGCCCTGCTCAAATAAAAATTCATAATCCTGGTGTGGAATCACACCGCCTACGACGACCATAATGTCGTCTCTACCGAGCTTTTTCAGTTCGGCGATCGTTTCCGGGACTAAGGTCTTATGGCCGGCCGCCAGGGAAGAAATGCCCAGGATGTGAACGTCATTCTCAGCGGCCTGCCGGGCGGCCTCGGCCGGGGTCTGGAAGAGCGGCCCGATATCGACATCGAAGCCGAGGTCGGCAAAACTGGTGGCGATCACTTTGGCGCCGCGGTCGTGCCCGTCCTGGCCGAGCTTGGCTACCATGATACGAGGCCGGCGGCCTTCCAACTCGGCAAACTGGTCGGCCAACTGCCGGGCCTTCCTGAAATCCTCATTGGAACTGATCTCGCTGGAATAGACTCCCGAGACGGCCTTGGTTTGTGCGACGAAACGGCCGAAGTGGCGCTCCATGGCAAAGGAAATCTCCCCTAGCGTGGCGCGCAGCCGGGCAGCCTGTACGGCCTTATCCAGCAGGTTGCCTTCGCCGGTTTTAGCACACCGGTGAATGGCCTCGAGGGCTTCCTGTACGGCGGCCTCGTCGCGTAAGCGTTTCACCTCATTGATGCGCCGGATTTGTGCTTCCCGGACAGCCGTATTATCAACTTCCAGAATGTCGATGGGGTCTTCCGTATCCCGCTGAAAGACGTTGACGCCTACGATCTGGTCTTTGCCACTATCGATCCGGGCCTGCTTGCGGGCGGCAGCCTCTTCGATACGCAGTTTGGGCAGGCCTTCTTCGATGGCTTTTGCCATTCCTCCCAACTTTTCTACTTCCTGAATAAGCGCCCAGGCGCGGTTGGCCAAGCCGTCCGTCAGGTATTCTATATAATAGGAGCCGGCCCATGGGTCAACCGCTTTGCTAATATCTGTTTCCTTCTGCAGGTAGATTTGGGTATCGCGGGCAATTTTGGCGGAGGCATCGGTGGGCAGGGCAATTGCCTCGTCCAGCGAGTTGGTATGCAGGGATTGTGTGCCGCCCAGGGCCGCTGCCAGCGCTTCGATGCAGGTGCGGGCTATGTTGTTGAAAGGGTCCTGCTCGGTAAGGCTCCAGCCTGAGGTCTGGCAGTGAGTGCGCAGCGCCATCGATTTGGCGCTTTGGGGGTTGAATTGCTTGACGATCTTAGCCCATAGCATACGCGCGGCGCGCATCTTGGCAATTTCCATAAAATGGTTCATTCCAATACCCCAGAAAAAGGAAATACGCGGGGCAAAATCATCGACCTTCAAGCCTGCTTTGATGCCGGCGCGCAGGTACTCCAGCCCATCGGCCAGAGTGTAGGCCAATTCAATGTCGGCAGTAGCACCCGCCTCGTGCATGTGGTAGCCGCTGATACTGATCGAGTTGAACCTCGGCATATTTTTGGAGGTATACTCAAAAATATCAGCAATGATGTGCATGGATGGAATGGGCGGGTAAATATAGGTATTGCGCACCATGAATTCTTTGAGGATGTCATTCTGTATGGTGCCGCTGAGTTGTTCCGGCTTCACGCCCTGTTCTTCCGCTGCGACGATATAAAAGGCCATGATCGGAACGACGGCGCCGTTCATAGTCATAGATACGGACATTTTATCCAGCGGAATCTGGTCGAAGAGGATTTTCATATCCTCTACCGTATCGATGGCTACACCGGCTTTGCCTACATCACCGGCTACGCGCTCGTGCCCCGAATCATAGCCGCGGTGCGTAGCCAGGTCGAATGCCACTGACAGGCCTTTCTGGCCCTGGGCGAGGTTGCGGCGGTAAAAAGCATTACTCTCCTCAGCAGTGGAGAAACCCGCATACTGTCGGATCGTCCAGGGACGGATGGTATACATAGAACTGTAGGGGCCGCGCAGGAAAGGGGGCAAGCCGGCCGCATAACTCAGATGCCGTACATCCTTGATATCCTCTTTCGACAAAACAGAAGGCACCGGAATTTTCTCCGGTGTCTCCCAAACCGGCGCCTGGACAGGTCCGGCGCTTAACGCATTCTTGTCAATCTGTACCTTGCTGAAATCGGGGCGTGCCATAGCTTGTTATTTTTGCTACTCAAATATATAAAATTCGGGCTTACCGTGCAGGTGCAGGTTGGAAAAGAGGCGGTTGACGGAAATAAGGAAAGGGCGCTATCTCAATGGACAGCAGCCCTTCCCACTCGTCGAAAAACTACCAATTTTTTGTTCGGAGAAGCCGCCCCGCGTCGTGGAAGGGCCCTTGTGGCGGGGTGGCTTCTCCGAAAGCCCGCCTTTAAAAGAGAGTTATAGCTACTGCATCTTGATGAATGGATGGGCTTGCATCAGGGATTGCTGCCCGATCTGCAGCAAGTAGGGGCCAGCAGGCCATTGGCCCAGGTTGATAGGCTCATTCAGAGAACCAGTGGGGTTGTCATATTCCTGTTTCCAAACCACCTGGCCGGAGGTATTGACGATCGCCAGGGTTACCGGCCCGGGCGCCGACTGGAAGCTTACATTTAGCTGCCCGACGGCAGGATTGGGAAAAAGCCGGAAGCCCTCCAGTTCGAATGGTAGAGGAGTGCCGGAAGGGGTAGCTTCCGTTGGGGCGAGGGCTTCTTCGGCCTTTTCCGGATTTTTTTCATTCACAACAGGGGTAGAGGGAGGTTCTTCACAGGGGCAGTCCAGGCGGAACCTGATTGGCAGGTTAAACAGTACCCGTACGACCTGGCCACGTTGTTTGCCCGGCACCCACTTCAGGCCCTGCTCGTTCATCAGGTTGACCACACGCAGGGCTTCTTCGCCGCATTGGGCGCCGATATCGCGGACTACTTTGGCGTCGGTGACGCTACCATTTTTTTCTATCGCAAACTGGATCACGGTGGTGCCCTCCACACAACTTTCCCGGGCAAGGGCAGGGTAGGTTAGGTTTTGGTAGAGGAAATCCAGCATTTTCCTATCGGAACACTGTTTCTTTTCCCCAGCTGTCGGCAGCTCTTCGCAGCCCGGAAAACGTGGCATTTCTTCAACGATTCGAAAAATTTCCATACATCTGATCTGGGGCGGTGGCGGTGGTGGTGGTGGTGGCGGAACCAGGCAACCACTGGCTAATAGTGCAGAATAGGGTTTCTTGTCACGGCAATCTACTATCTCAGGAATACACTCGTCCCTGATGACCTGTTCACCAGAATTAACACGGCCTGCTTCTGGCTTCCGGGAGTAATCCACCTTAAGCGGCTTATCTCTGAGCGGAATCTCCCCAATTTTCATGGGGCAATAGGTGGTGGGCAGTGTTTCTCCCGGCGTCGGCGGAAGGGGTATGTTACGAATGCCGCGCTCTGGCTCTTTTTCATAGTTAGGGACAGCCCCTGGCGTTGGTTGGGCGGCTGCGCTGCTGTACAGGGCCAGCAGCAGGATGGTACAGAATGTAGGTATAAAGGTTTGCATAGGCTTGGGAGTTTTGGGTTTTATGACAAGCCAGCAGACAACTCGCATGCCTGCGCCGACAGGCTCTGGCAGCCGAAGAAAGTTGTCAGCTGACAGGATTACTTCACTTCAGGCTAAACTTCACCGGCAGATTCATCTGTACCCGAACCGGTCGGCCACGTTGCAGGCCTGGTGTCCACTTGGGCAGATTACTGACCACCCGCAGGGCTTCCTTTCCGCATCCACCTCCGATATCGCGCAGGATATGAACACTGGTGACGGAGCCGTCTTTTTCGATGACGAACTGCACCACGGCCAACCCTTCGATATTATTGGCCCGGGCGAGCTCCGGGTAACGGATATTCTGGTAGACGTAGCTGAGCAGTTCTTTATCAGAACAACGTTCCCGCTCCGCTTTGGAAGGCAACGATGCGCACTGCCCGAAGCGGGGCATCTCTTCCACGATCTTAAAGATTTCCCTGGACGTCGGCTCTTCGACAACGGGAAGCGGCGGCGGCTCGTAGGCCACCGTAGCCGGGGCGGATACCGGCTCCTCGCTTGATATGTTGAAGTTGGGGCTAAGGCCGATGGCCTGTCTTACCGGCGCATCCGAGTATTCCACCTCCTCTACCGGGAGGATTTGCTCAGTAGGAGCCACTACCGGCGGCGGCGCCGGCCGAGGCAGGTCCTGGGCAGTGCGGATGGCTTCCACCTCTATCGTTTCATCGTCGATATCATCGAAATAGATATCAGGGTTCTCGTACTGCACCGTAGTCCAGTTCAGGGCCAGTATGGCCACCGCGACGGAGATCAGGAGGCCCACCTTGAGGAAGATAGGCCGGTTTTTTTCTAAGCGGGAAATATCGTCTCGTTTCATCTGATGGTATTTGTTTACCATCGGGCCCGATGAGAATAATTTAAACGAACATTCAACTACATAGATGCAAAGGCGTTCTATTTTGGCGCATGAGCGATCGATTTTTAATACATTTGCAAAAATGCACCTGCTGCCGTTTAATGAAGTGGCGGCACAGTAGTAAAAAATTGCTGAACTGTGATAAGATTTGAAAGGTTCGAACTGGACAACGGGCTGAAAGTCCTCGTCCACGAAGATGACAGCACCCCTATGGTAGCGGTCAACGTACTGTACAACGTAGGGGCGCGGGATGAATCGCCGGAGAAGACCGGCTTTGCCCATCTTTTTGAGCATTTAATGTTTGGTGGTTCCGCCAACATCCCTGACTTCGACACGCCCATTCAAATGGCGGGCGGCGAGAACAATGCCTTTACCAATAACGATATTACTAATTTCTATGACATTCTGCCGGCCGAAAACCTGGAGGTTGCCCTTTGGTTGGAATCGGACCGCATGATGAGCCTCAATTTTGACAGCCGGGTGCTGGAGGTACAGCGCAAGGTGGTGGTGGAAGAATTTAAGGAAACCTGCCTCAATGAGCCATACGGCGATGTGTGGCACCATATTGCGGATATGGCTTACAAGGTGCACCCCTACCGCTGGCCTACCATTGGTAAGGTCCCCAAACACGTTGAAGATGCTACGTTGGATGATGTCCGGCAATTTTTCTACCGTTTTTACCGGCCGAACAATGCGATACTGGCCATTGCCGGTAATGTAAAGACGGAGGAGGTCAGAGCATCCGTGGAAAAATGGTTCGGCGATATTCCGGCCGGCGAAGCGGTGGAGCGGAAATTGCCACAGGAACCTCCACAAAAGCGCCTCGAACGGCGCATCAATGAGGCCAATGTGCCGGTGGATGCGATCTACCTTGCCTTTCACATGCCGGCGCGCAATCATCCTGACTATTACGTGGCGGATCTTATTTCGGACGTGTTGAGCAATGGCTCTTCGTCCCGCTTATACCGCCGCCTGCTCAAGGAACAGGAGCTGTTTTCCAACATCGATTGCTATGTGACCGGGTCAATCGACCCGGGCCTGTTCATTATTGAAGGTAAGCCGGCTAATGGGGTAAGCCTGGATGAAGCCTCCGTTGCCATCTGGAAAGAACTGAAGCAGCTCAAAGATGCCTTTATCCCCGAAGAGGAACTTCAAAAGCTCAAAAACAAGATGGAAAGCACGCTCGTTTTTTCTGAGCTGAACGTGCTTAATAAGGCGATCAACCTTGCTTTCTTCGAGTTACTCGGCGATGCCGAACTGATCAATACGGAAGCGGACTTCTATCAAAAGGTGACCACTGCCGACCTGCACCGGGTAGCCCGGGAGATGCTGACGGAAGAGAATTGCTCAGAATTGTACTATAAGGCTAAAGCCATAACAGAAGAGCAGGTGGTGGGATAATACTTCCTGCCCCCATCATTCAATCCGGAGAACATCGGATTCAAAAAAAATGGGGCCGGTTTTTACTTCCAGGCTTGGCTCCTCATAAAGAGCAGGCGGTACGCCGATGTCTCCCAGATACAACTCCCCTCTTAGATGAAGCACTTCGTCGGCATAGAGCCCTTTTTTAGGCAGGGCCAGCGTAAGCGTTGCCCGCGCTTTGATCGTCGGGGTGTGGATTTTTCCGGTGGTGAGGTCCAGCCCGGAAGGCGTATCCAGGGAAAGGGTGGGAATAGGAGATTTGTTGGCCCACTCGATCATACTCTTAGGCAGCCCTTCCGGATTTCCGGATAAATTGTAGCCGATGATGCCATCGATAATGAGGTCAAAGCCACGAGTTGGGCCTAATTCGTCGCCACTTTTCACCGCAATCCCCATTCGTTCAAGGATACTCAGTTGATGAGCGGAGGCGGGTTTCATCTGCTCGCGGGAAGTAGTCGTATACACTTCCACTTCTGCACCCCATCCTTTCAACCTGCGGGCGCATACCAGGGCGCCGCCCCCATTACCTCCGCTACCGGCTAGTACCATCATTTTTTTACCAGAGGGATTGCCCTCCAGAAACCGGTCACGGGCGAGAACAGCAAGGCAACGGCCGGCGTTCTCCATCATTTGAAGAAGGCTGATGTGGTACTCCTCGACCATCAGCCGTTCTACTTCAGCCATTTGTGGAACATCAATAGCGGGAAGAGCGTCCCGAAACACGCGTATGCTGCTCATGGGTAGATGAAATGATTTGAGTGCAATAGTACACTATTTCTTTAATAAATGGAGTGCCTGTGACGCCAAAAAGAAGGAAAATGATGAAAAAGGGCGGCAAGATAAGGATCAGTATATTATTCCTATAGAGTTAATCTACCCTGAATCCTTCCAGCAGCATTGATTTCCACTCCGGATGTCCCTTGATGTACTCCGCTATGTACGGACAGAGCGGCATAACTTTTTTCCCTTCTTCTTTGGCCCACTCCAAAGCTGTCTTGGCCAGTAGGCTGGCAATACCGTTGCCCTCTTCTGTTGTAACGAATATAACATTTAAATGTATAACAAAAACCCGGTGAGCAGTAACAACAGTAACAATAACAGCAGCCCCCACTTGGCCAGCCGCCAGGCTCGCGGATGGTGCTGGAAATAGAGCGCAAAGCTTTCCACAAAGAGCACCACTGCCAGGCCAACAACCATGGTCATGGCCCAGTTGGTATTCCAGGCGTCGAAGAGAAAGGCCCCGGCGGCAATGATAAGGGTGAGTAAGGTAAATATGCGGGTCGACCAGCTGAGGCCCCGGTGGAATTCATTAAGGGTTTTGTCCGACATAATTGCGTTATTTTCCCAAAAGCTATGATTTGAATGGGAAAATCGAAATGATAAATGTCAGTAGTACCCACTTACTTCTACTCTGCCAATATTCCCTCCAAAACCTCCACCCTCCCGTCGATACCTTCCGGAATGGGCAGCCCCAGTATCCGGCACACTATTGGATAGATGTGAATATTGCGGAAAGAAGGTATACTCACTCCCTTTTTGAAAGCGGGCCCATTGGCGTAGAAGATGGCGTGCATTTCCAGAAATTCCGGGTTGAAACCATGTTCTCCCCCCTGCTGAAAATTGCCCTGGCGGGCCTGGGCGATTCGGCGGCTATTGCTCAGGTAACTGCCGTATTCGGGTAGTAAAATGAAATCGCCGAGCCTGGGATTCTCCTTGCAGGATCGGTAAAAGGGGAAATTTTCGATTTTATAAACCCGGAAGTGCGTTTCTCTCGCTTGTAAGAACCGATAGGCGGCTTCCCTGTCTGCTCCTTGCTCCAGGTACACATGGGCCAGGGCGCCGTTGTTGGCGATGCGGTACTGCTCTTCCTGCTCCAAAGGGTCGATATTGATCAGTTTGTCCGGCGTGACATCGGCCATGCCGTGGTCAGATACGATGATGATATTGACCGGCAGGCCAGTGGCCTTTACGCCCTTGAAAAGCTTGCCCAGCACCTGATCCAATGCCAAAAGGGCCGCGCCGATATGTTCATCATCACTGGGCCCGTAGCGGTGGCCGGCATCGTCCATATCGGAGAAGTAGAGGGTGATCATGTGCGGCCGCCGGGGCTCGGGCAGGGCCAGCCAATCCAACACTTGCTGTACCCGCTTTTCATTGGGGGTGGAACCTTCGTATGGGAAGAAATAAGATGGCCTAACGCCCTGTATGTCTGCTTCGGAACCCACGAAGAAATAGCTGGCGGACACCATGCCATTTTGCTCGGCATTGACCCAAAGGGGCGTGCCCTTGTACCAGCTGCCATCTTCCACGGCGTCCCGTTTGCTGATCTTATACAAATCCTGTCTTTCCGGGTCGTAAAAAGTATTGTCGACCAGGCCGTGATGTTCCGGATACATACCTGTTGCAATGGTATAGTGATTGGGAAAGGTCTTGGAGGGGAAGCTTGAGATCATGGAAGCGGCTCGCACCCCTTCTTCGATGAACTGCAACAAGTGCGGCGGCCGAAAACGCTCCACATAGTCGTAGCGGAAGCCATCGCAGGAAATGAGGATGACGTAGGGCTTGTTGTATTGCCCGGGAAGGCTGGTTTGTGCCGGCGCTGCCTGAATAAACAGGAACAGGGTGAAAATGGTAAAATAACGCATGGTAGAAGTGAGCTGTTTAATTTGTTCGGGGCAAAAATAGGAAGGATCAACAGGATAAAAGCTCTTTTGGGCATCCGTCTAAGTACTCTGCATTAAGCTCTTTAACGAAAAGTTTGATCCTTAGGGCCCGGCGAAGAATAACTTCCCCATTTGATGCCGATCTTTTGCCGCTGTACTGCGTTGCTCATCACTTGCGTAGCTGGGCTATGCGCGTTCTTCGCGCCTTGTCCAGCGACAAAATCTCTGGCCTGAAACGGGGAACTTATTTTCCTCCGGCCCTTTAAACTATTAACTGAGCTTTTTGACGAAAATAGTGTACGGTGTACGTGGCTCGGTTGGGTGGAAGGGGGTACGGTGTAAGTGTAGGCCATGTATTGGGCTTCCAAGCCGTACCGCGTACATCATTAAGTTCTGCTTCAGCCCATCGTACACCCATTCAGCAAACCTCACGTTTCTTTATTGTTTTGGGATGGGTATTTCGCCAAAAGGCACTGTCAAAAAGGAAAGGTACGGCGCTCATTTTTCAGGCTTTTGTCGTAATGCTTCTACTTCAACATCTTAACAGCCGGCTGTACATACCACGGCTTCTGCTTTTTCCGTTCTATTCCCGTGTTAAAAATACTACCTTTGCGGCTCGATTTTCAAAAAAACCGAACAGAAGTGAAAAAAGCATTACTCTTTGCTGCGATAATCCTGGGAACATTTTCTATTGTACAAGCACAGAAAGGCTGGGAGGCCGGCGGTTGGCTGGGCGCTTCTTATTATTTTGGCGACCTGAACACCAATTACGACCTCAGCACGCCCGGGCTGGCGGGAGGCATCATTGCCCGCTACAATTTCAACAACCGCCTGTGCCTGAGAATGTCGGCCAACTATGCAAAAGTGATGGCCGACGACGCCAATTCGAGCAACCCTTTTGAAAGGGCCCGAAACCTGAGTTTTGAATCTACGATCCTCGAAGGTTTAGCCCAACTGGAGTTCAACTTTCTACCCTATATCCACGGTAGCAAGGATGAGTTTTTTACCCCCTATGTCTTTGCAGGCTTCAACGTTTTTCACTTCAACCCCAAGGCTTCCTACCAGGGTGAAATGGTGGAACTGCGCCCCCTGGGCACAGAAGGGCAATTTAAAGGCGAGGAATACTACAGCGTCAGCGGAGGACTGGCTTACGGCCTGGGCATCAAGGTGGACCTGAGCTACGAACTGAGCCTCAATTTTGAACTCAGCGCCCGCAGCTTGTTTACCGACTACCTCGACGACGTCAGCACTGTTTATCCCGATAAATCGGACTTGCTCAAAATGCGCAACCAAATAGCCGTCGACCTTTCCGACCGCTCCCTGGATACTCCGGAAAGCCAGATCGGTAAAAAGGGCACCCAACGAGGCAACAGCAACAACAATGACAGCATGGTATTGCTGGGGGTAGGGCTGGTGTACTACTTTGGGGATATCCGCTGCCCGGAATACGGAAGGAGAAAGTAACAGGATGTGAAAAAAACAGCAGGGGCTATTTTTAACGAGTTTACTATAATCCATACAGGATTGGGTCAAACTGAAGTATAGAGCGTATCTTTCGCGCTCATTAGCACTACCGATATGGTCTTACAGAAAGAATTTAGTTTGCCGCCCTATCCGCGGGGATATCACATCATCACCCGCGAGGTCCTTCAGCAACTGCCGGAGGGGATGCCCGGGCGGGGTATGCTGCACCTCTTTATCAAACATACCTCCGCTGCTCTTGCCATTAACGAGAATGCCGATCCTGATGTACTGACGGATTTTGAGGGTATATTCAACCACCTTGTTCCCGAAAACCTGCCGTTCCTCAGGCACACCATTGAGGGGCCCGATGATATGCCGGCCCATATCAAAGCAGCTATGATCGGGTCATCGGTCAGCGTCCCAATTACCCGAGGTAGCCTCAACCTGGGTACCTGGCAGGGTATTTACCTTTGTGAATTTCGCAATAATGGCGGCAGCCGAAAACTGGTTGCAACGGTTTTTGGATAGAATGTGGCCTGATTTTATTAAATTTAGGCATATCACAGGAAAACCTTTTTACTATGCCATTCTTTGGGAACCTGATCCGGCGAGGATTGAGAATTGGAGAAAAACTGGGGCATCGCCAGTTGGACCCTGCGCAGTTGCAGGCCCATACGTTGCGGCGCTTGCTTAAACGGGCGCAGCATACTGCCTTTGGACAATACTACGACTTTAAGGATCTGCTGAAAGCTGATGCGCTGGCGGAGGAATTTCAGAGCAAAGTCCCCATATTTGATTACGACACGATGTATGAGCGCTGGTGGCACATGGCGCTCAGGGGAGTGGAGAATGTTTCCTGGCCGGGAAAGGTCAAATATTTTGCCCTCAGCTCCGGGACGTCCGGTGCGCCCAGCAAGCATATTCCGGTTTCAGACGAAATGCGGCGGGCCATGCGCCACGCTGGCCTCAGGATGTTTTTTGCCCTAACCAATTTTGACATTGACCCCGAACTGTATACCAAACCCATGCTCATGCTGGGGGGAAGTAGTGACCTGCAGGACCAGGGCGATTATTTTATGGGAGACCTCAGCGGGATCAACGCCAGCCAGCCGCCTTTCTGGCTGCGGCCGTATTACAAACCGGGAACGGAGATTTCCCGCATTCGCAACTGGGACGATCGCATCAATGAGATCGCGCGCCTGGCGCCGGAATGGGACATTGGTTTTATTGTCGGCATCCCCTCCTGGTTGCAACTCATGATGGAACGCATCGTCGAATACCATCAATTGGGCCATATACACCAGATATGGCCCAACCTGCAGGTTTGTGTGCACGGAGGCATTGCCTTTGAACCTCTCAAAAAAGGATTTGAAAAGCTCTTCGCCCACCCTCTGGTGTACATGGATACGTATCTGGCCTCGGAGGGGTTTATCTCCTATCAGGACCGCCCGGGCACCCGGGCCATGCGCCTTCTGGTGCGCAATGGCATCTTCCTTGAATTCATTCCTTTTAATTCTGCAAACTTTGACGAAGATGGCCGGTTGATCAGCCATCCTCAGGCCCTTACGATTGGCCAGGTACAGGAAGGAGTCGACTATGCACTTCTGATCAGTACCTGCTCCGGCGCCTGGCGCTATCTCATCGGCGATACGGTGCGGTTTACCGACAAGGAGCGCTGGGAGATCATCATCACCGGCCGCACCAAGCATTTTCTCAGCATTTGTGGGGAGCATTTGTCAGTTGACAATATGAACCAGGGCATACAACAGGTAGAAGAAAAACTGGATATCAACATCCGGGAATTTACGGTCGGCCCCTCGGTTCAGGAGGGGAAATATGTCCACCAATGGTATATTGGTTGTGAACCTGTTGCCGATAGTGCCGCGGTAGCCAGCCTGCTGGATGAACGCCTCAAGGAAGTGAATGATGATTACCGCACCGAGCGGGGCTCTTTGCTTCGTATTCAGGTGCAAACGCTTCCGGCTGATATTTTTTACCAATGGCAGGCATCGAAAGGCAAAATGGGAGGACAGAATAAATTTCCCCGGGTAATGAAAGGAGAACAGCTTGCAGAATGGGGGGATTTTGTTCGTCAAAAACTCAAAAACCGCGGAAGCCAAGCCCGTATTCCCAACAGCCGGTAGCACCTCCTATATGCGGCCTAAAATTGCTAAAGAGGGATGGATTTTATTTTTGATGGTATACAACTGGGGTTGATCCTGGCTATTCTGATTGGCCCAATTTTTTTTGCCCTGATACAGGCAGGAGTAGAGCAGGGCATCCGCGCCGGTTCTATGGTAGGGCTGGGTATCTGGGTCAGCGACCTACTGTTCATTTTCGGCGCTTACTTTGGGGTCTCCTACGTTACCCGACTGGTTGAGGGGCCTGAATTTGCGTTGTACCTCGGGGTTGCCGGCAGCATTACCCTTACTGCATTTGGGTTGGGGGCTCTGCTCTCCGCTCCCAAATCCGGCGTCAATCCGCAATGGGCAAAATCGACTTTTCGCTCTTCCAGTTATTTCTCGCTTTGGCTGAAAGGCTTTCTCATCAACACCATCAACCCGTTCACTTTTTTCTTCTGGATCGGCGTAACGAGCACCCGGGTTTTCGACGGTGGGCTCGACAGCCGCGAAGCCATCCTGTTTTTCAGCGCCATATTCGGCACTATCCTAATAACGGACTTTACAAAGGTTGTCCTCGCAAAACGTATCCGGCGGATGCTGCGCCCCGTTCATCTGCTTTGGCTACGGCGTATCTCAGGCGTAGCGCTTATCGTTTTTGCATTGGTCTTGCTGGTGCGGGTGCTGATGTTGTAGGGGGGCTTGCCAATATACTAATAGCCCTATAACGATAGAACCATCATCCCGCTACTTCGCACACTGCTCTCGCCCGTTCGTTCATCACTTTAAACCAGGCCGGTGGCGCCAACGATAGCAGAATAGCGGCCGGATAGCCGATCGGCAGTTGAGGGCTATCATTAAAATGACGCAGCACCTGGTATTTGCGCGTGGCTTTGTAATGGTGGTCGGAATGCCGGGTCAGTTCGTAGAGGAAGATGCGGCCAAGCTCGTGGTCGGAGTTCCAGGAATGGCGAGGGCTTACCCGTTCGTAATGCCCGTTTGGCATTTTTCTGCGACGCAGGCCGTAGTGCTCTACATAGTTTACCGATTCCAGCAGCAGGAAGCCAACAACTGCAATGGCCAGCGCATAGCCTATCATGTACCAGCCCCAAACCAGCCCTACGGCCAGTAAATAGAGCAATTGGAAGGCAGTGAAACGCACCATCTCATTATTCCAGCCCCATACCGGTTGCCCGAGTTTTTCCAGGCGTTCCTTTTCCAGCTTCCAGGCATGGCGATAGCTACCGCTTACCGAGCGCCACCAGAAGGCATAGAGGTTTTCTCCGAGGCGGGCGGAAGCGGGATCTTCATCGGTGGCGACATTTTTATGGTGGCCGCGGTTGTGTTCTATGAAAAAGTGAGTATACAAAGCGGAAAGGAGTAACGCCTTAGACATCCATTGCTCATACCAGCTCGAACGGTGCCCCAGTTCATGCGCCACGTTGATCCCTATAGTGCCTACGACCAGCCCAACGCTGAATGTCATGCCTACTATTTCATAAGTTGCCAGCCCGCCGGTGGCAAGGGTGTTGAAATAATAAAGAAGAAGCCCATAGAGGATGGGAATGTTGAGGTAGAGGAGGAAGTCGAAAAAATAAGATTTGGCGCGCAGCGGCTCTTCTTCCGGAGAAACGTTCTCGGCAGATTGAGGTGTAAAAAACTCTAGTAGCGGTATCAGGACAAAACCTATATATATACTCCCAAACGACCAGAAGCCCTGCAGATAGATACCCAGATAAGCCGCCAGCGGCGCTATGTATGCGATCAGGTATTTAATATCTCTCCACATAATGAATGATTGAATGAATGATTGATTGATTGAAATTTGCCTTTCATGCTGAACCGAAAGGAAGCGCGGGTGTTTCCTTTTCGAAATTATATTGGGTAAATTTGCCCGCTCAATTATTGACGAGTTGTTTTCCCCGAAGATGCCATCAAGTGAAATTAGTGGAAAACCGAAAATTTAGCAAATCAGGATAAGAAAATGAGTAAAGCATTTCATACACTTACCGTTCGCGAGGTAAAAAGAGAGACCCCAAGTGCCGTTACAGTTTTTTTTGACATCCCGGAAAACCTGAAAGAAGCCTTCAAATATAAGCAGGGGCAGTACCTGACCCTGAAATTTAACTTCAACGGGGAGGAAGTTCGCCGCGCTTATTCGATGTGCAGCAGCCCGATCGACGATCATATTGCGGTTACGGTTAAGGAGGTGGATGGAGGAAAGGTGTCCAGCTACATTAACAAGGAGTTGAAAGCCGGACAAACCGTTGAAGCCATGCCACCCGAAGGGCGCTTCTTCACCCAGCTGGACCCGGACCAGCGAAAGGACTATTACCTCTTTGGCGCCGGCAGCGGCATTACGCCTCTGATGTCGATCATTCGGGCCGTCCTGGAAAAGGAGCCACAGAGTACGGCCTATCTGCTCTACGGCAATCGCGACGAGGAATCCATTATTTTTTACAGCCAATTGGAGGAACTGGCCCAGCGTTACAGCAACCAGCTCATCGTTGAACACATTCTCAGCCAGCCTGCCCGGGAGAAGGCGGGCGGCATGTTGGGGTTCCTGAAAAAAGGGGCTATCAGCTGGGAGGGGCAAGTAGGGCGCATTGGGGCTAAGCAGGTGAATGATTTTCTGGAGAAGCACCCCCCGCGAGCTAAAAAATTGGAATACTTTATCTGCGGCCCCGGAGAAATGATCGACGTAGTTAAGGCAAGCCTTATCAGCCGGGGAACGGACTCCAAACTTATCCATACAGAGCGGTTCGTCAGCAGTCATGAGCAGGCGGGCGAAAAAGTAATGGGAGCTGCCGGAGCTACCGTAAAGGTTCATCTGGATGGCTCGGAGTTTGCCGTTGCCGTTCCGGAAGGGAAAACGATCCTGGACACGCTGATCGATAACAAATACGACCCCCCCTATTCCTGTACCGCCGGCGCCTGTTCTACCTGTATGGCCAAGATTCTCAAAGGCAGCGTCAAAATGGAAGCCTGTTATGCCCTCGACGACGACGAAGTGGCGGAAGGCTTTATCCTTACCTGCCAGTCACATCCGACAACCGAGGAGGTGGAGATCACCTATGATGTATAAATTGTTTCCGGCTTGACGAGTTTACTTCGATTCGCCTCCCGGGAGACTCGTCAAGCTAAGTGCAGTACTGCCACATGCACTGCTTCTTTAATCTTTGGATGGCTGTGATCGAGGCCCTCGTATAGATACCCGTTCTGGAAGCTACCAATGGTGCGGGCCAGGATTTCCGCCCCGAAATGTACGCCGGCGTCTTCCGTTTCTTCTTCATCAAAAATCAGGGGCATTTTCGGGCCCAGTGCAGCCCGGTAGCTGGTGACGAATGCATGTTGCAATTGTCTGAACCGTCGTTTCTTCTCCATGGATTCGGCGCAGTGCTGAAGCATCCACAGATGGGCCAGAAAATGGGCGACATCCTGGGCCGGCCGGCCAAAGTGCGCAAACTCCCAATCGATGATCCGGGCCTGGCCCTCCTTGGGGCCAATCAGCACGGAACGCGGCCACAGGTCGCCCATAATCAGGCATTTGCCTTTGGTCAGGTATTTTTCCCCCAGTTGTTCTGCCTTGTCACCCAATTCTGCAGCATTACTGGCGCCAAAACCGGTTAAAATCCGCCGGGCCTGCGCGTATTGAACTTCCAGGCGTGACTGCTGGATTTGCGGGTTGTCGATGGCCTTTGCTATTGCTTCATCCTGGAAGGTAACGCGGTGTAATTGACCGATGAAAACGCCGAGATTCGTTCCCAGGCGCTGTCCGGTTGCCGGGTGGATATCCAGCGATTTGAGGTTGCCCACATCTTCCAAAATGAGGGCGTAGTTTTTTTCGTCTGTATAAATAAGGCCAGGAGGGCGAAGATGGCCCGAAATAATATCTTGCAATGGAGGTTTAGCAAACAGCCGGAGCGCGGCGGCTTCTATTAAAATCCTCTGCGGGCTGAGCGGTATATCGGGGGCCTGGGCAATATAAGGCGGGGCCTGCTTGACGATCAGAGACTGCTCTTCGCCAAATACCCGCCACACATAATTCAGGTTCCCGCCGGACAGTGCCTGGATCGCACCGGTGGGTTCGAAGCCGGGAACCGCATTCGATACAAAAGCGAGGAGGTCTTCTGAACTTGAAAAGGCCATGTTCCAACTCAATGAAATCGGTACAAAAGGTTCCCAAACGCTACCGGCTCTCCCTTTTCGATAAAACGGAGTATGATTTGCCGGGTAGCCTCCCGGCTCCGGTCCAGGGAAACAGAAACGCCCTCTTCATCGGGATTGGAGTAACCGGGCACGGAATACTTGTGGCCAATGACCAGGCCGGCGCAGGGGATTTCCATTTCATTGGCAAGCACTATTTCCGGCGCCAGGGTCATCGAATTTACATTGGCTCCCACTCTTATCCACATTCGGTTTTCGGCGGCGGTTTTCCCTCGCGGCCCACCGGCATAAGCAAATACAACTTCCTTACCAGGGCCCGCTATCAAGCCGTCGGTTATTTTTTGGAGGTGCTGCCGCAGAGGCAGGGAAAACAAACCTTCATTCAATACCAGGTGGGCGTGGCCAGGGCCCGGTTTTTCAAACATAGTGCAGGTACTGCCATCGGGTAGCCGGTTGTCCAACATGATGAGGTCATCTACCAACATGGGTTGAAAGAGCGGCAAATCCTTGTCCATAACGCCTACGGAGCTGGTTGCCAGCAGGGCGCCACAGTCCACCTGTTTTAAGGCGGCAGCCTGAGCGCGATAATTGATTTGGTTGGGTAGCAAGGAATGGGGCAGGCCATGGCGAAAGAGGAGGTAAGCCGGCCGCGCCGGCCCTATTACTTTATACAGCTCCTGATCACCGTACGGAGTTGAAATTACCTCTTTGGATATTTGATATTCTTTTAAATAATCGGTAGAAAAGGCACTGCCCAGGATGATGGCAATAGATTTCATAAATTATATTTTTATTCTGTCACCCCTGCCTGATGGGCCTGCAACACCTCTTTCTTTTCCCCGCCTGTATTGACAAAAACGATGACTTCACAATGGGCGGCTATCCAGTCATTGGGTAATGTCATCGTGAATGTTTTCTCAATGGTGGCCCCTGCGGTTAAAGCCTCGCTGATGGGGTCGCCATCGTAGTTGGTCAGCATATCGCGCAACACATGCTTGTGTTTATAGTTGGGGTCCGGCGTGCCGCTTTCCGGCGTAAGCTGCAGGTCCTGAACGTCGCTTTCGGTGATGGCGACACTGATTCGGACGTCCTCATCGGGAATATTCTCCTCCACATAGAGGGTGGCGGTTACTTCCAGTTTTCGATCCTCATTGCTGTAGGCATTCTGAACATCGATCTTTACTTTGGGGGTTTCCAGCAACTCCTGTGCGATGAAGCCCGCCCATTGCTGGCGGCCCAACTGCAGGTCGAATTCGCCATCGAATTTTTTGCGGTTGACCACCGCTGTTGGGTAACCCAGCGGTTCGCCGAGGTAGCTCAACAAGCTTACGCCTTCGTCGATGCGAAAGTCATACAGGCTTTCGGAATAGGGCGGGGCAAAGGAGCCGGCATGGATGGAAATGGCCACCAGCCGCTGGCCGTGGATGCCGAGCAGGTCTTCAATTGCTGCGCTTCCCGCCGGGCAATTAACACACCGAACCCCCGTAAATTCTTCGATTAGGACTTGTCGTTGCTGATCTTCAACAGGAGTGGGCTCACCCGGGTTGTTATTTCCCATCGAAGGGTTGATCACCGGGGGGATTTCCTCACAGCCCAGCCAAAGCAAGCCAGCCAGTAAAAAGAAGAGAACACTTAGATTTTTCATCTCCGAAACTTTAGTAGTGATTAAAAGCTTGAATTAGCGGTAAACCTCACGCCGCTAAAGGCTGGCTCCAGGCGGCAGATTCCGCCGGTGCATACCACCCCTTCCACCTGCTTGATATAACTGAGGGAAAAGCGGTTGGCCCGTTGGCTGTAAAAGACGTCGAAACGGGGATAATGCGACCTCAGTTTTTCGCCCGTATTTACGTCAACCGGCGAATTCTTGCCCGGGATGGCATTATACATATCCGAAACGGTAAACGTCCAGTGCGGAGCTATGCTGAATTCCACCAGCCCGAAGAGCCAGTTGCCGTAGTCGTGCTTGACACCTTTGTCATCTTTTCCGGTGGCCATGTACTGCCCTTCAAAACGGATGGATTTTTTACGATCGAACTTGTAGAGAAAGTCGAAATACGGAATAGTGGTTTCTACGACAGGGGCGTCGGGCTTGAACTCGAAGACCTCCTGATTGTAGCGCTGTACCTGCACGCCTCCCAATAGCGTCCAGGTGCGTTTGTGCTTATAGGATATCTCCGTGTACACTTCCCGGTACAGCAGGCTGGCGCCCTCATCCAGGGTATTGATGTTGGAAAAATTGACATTAAAGCCCAGCTTTCGCTTGTAGTTATACCGTATATCCGCCTGGAAAGCCTGCTCGCCCAGCGTTTGGGTGGCGGCGTTGTACCGGGCGTTCAGCCGGTAGGTATTGACGCGCGCCATGGGCGGCAGAAAGTTGATCAATCCCCGGTTGAGTTGTTCCTGCGGGCGGGTGCGAAAATCGAAATTCTCGGTGCGTTTGCCTTCCAGCGTGATGCCCAGGCCCTGGTTGGCGTAACTTACGCTGGTATAAACAACCGAGCCGGAAGCGAGGAACAACTTGTCGCCGACAAGAGTCGTCGTATCTCCAATATTGAATTCTCCAAAGGGGTCATTCAGGTTGTCTTTGGATTTGTAAGCGCCCTCTGCATACCAGGTGAAATTGCCGGCGGTCAGGGTATTAAAAACAGAGAAGGCATAAGCATTATACTTGGGCACAAAAGCATCTTCTTTGGTGTAGGTGTTGATCGTCGCGACCAGTGAATTCATGGCGGCGTCGTCCAAAGTGCGATTGACCACGCCGAAACCAGGAGCAATGGCCCAATTGGCGCCCTCTCCGCCACCGAGATAACCATCTATACTAAGCCCTTTGATCACAGAGCTGTAAACGTCAAACTGCTGTTTCTGGCGGCCGGTGAATACCTTGATCTTCCAGTCCGGAAGAATCTCATAACCCAGGCGGGCTCCAAACAGGGCATTATCGATCAGCAAAGGCCGTTCTTCAAAGGCTCTGAAAATAATGCCGCTGCCGATCTGGTCATAGAGGTAACCAACGGATATGTCCAGTTTTTGAATGCTTTTTTGAATGTACCAGCGCCCAATGCCTTCATCGGTATAAGAGCCGGTGGGGTTTAGGAGGTTGGAATTGTTGAACAGGTCGAAGCGCAGCCCAAAGTCAAACCCCCAATTGCTGTAGCTGAGATTGAGCCAGGCCTCTGCCCCATAGAGCTGCCGGTCGTATTGAGGTGTATTGGCGGCTCCAATGAGACTGTCCCGGATGAAAAAATTTGCATTGGTTTCCAAATTTCCGGATATCTGCCCTCCATCGTTTTCCTGTGCTTTCAACGGCAGAGCCAGCATGAGAAGCATTGAGCAGTAGAGTAGTACTTTCACGTTTTTCATTTGTCCGTTATTTCCAATTTTCCCTTTCGGATCACCTCCTTTCGGTTTCACTTCGTGTTACAATTTCCAATTTTTACGTCATTATAATGGCCCGGTTGCCCAAAATACCTACAATTATCCTCTGAATTTGGGGGATAAAAAAATTTTAGGACAAGTAAGTCATTCAAAAAACAAAGATGAGTATAGCAGGCGGGCGAGAATCATTACCTTTGCAGGCACAAAAAACAAAGCATATTTATGAAAGCATTGACCACGATTGCATTCGTTTTTGTCACCTTCCTGGCCTTCGGCCAGAAGCAGATTCCTTCCGTTGAAGTAAAAACCCTGGACGGCCAGTCGGTCGACATTCAGGAATATGCCCAAAACGGTAAAATTACTGTTGTCAGCTTTTGGGCGACCTGGTGTTCACCCTGTAAGAAGGAACTGGACGCCATCGCCGACCTCTACGAAGGCTGGCAGGAGGAATATGACATGGAACTGGTCGCCATCACTATGGATACCCAGCGTGCACTGGCCAAGGTGAAGCCCATGGTGGAATCCAAGGGCTGGCCTTTCATCATTCTTTCCGATGCCAATCAGGTGTTGCGCAATTCCCTGAACTTTCAATCCATACCCCAAACCTTCCTGTTGGATAAGGAGGGCAACATCGTCTTCACCCACTCCGGCTACGTTCCCGGTGATGAGTACGAGCTGGAAGAGAAAATTAAGGCTTTGGCTGAATAGCTGGTTAAGGGCAACCTCCCTCCGTTTAAAAATAGCCAGTGGATAGCCCCTATGGGCTTACTGGCTATTTTTAAACAAAATATTTTCCCCGGAATTTTGTATTTTTGGAGGGAACCTTCCACTATGGTATCATGGTCGAGAAAACCCACTTCCTTTCACCTTTCGGTTGCTTTGAAATCCAAGGCAGCAGCCTCGGCATCAGCTCTGTAAAACTGGTCGATACAAAACCATGCCCCGCCGGCCCTATTCCGAAGGTGTTACGCGACTGTATCGTACAGCTCAATGCGTATTTTAAAGGCGAACGCCGGGAGTTCGATTTGCAACTCGACTTTGGTACAGCCCCTGCTTTCCAGCAGTCCGTCTGGCGGGAATTGCTAAAAGTCCCCTACGGACACACCACCACGTACAAGGCCATCGCCGATAAGCTGGGCGATCCCAAAGCCGTTCGCGCCGTCGGGCAAGCCAATCGCCACAACCCCATTGCCATCATCGTGCCCTGCCACCGCTGCATCGCCAAGAATGGTGAGTTGCAAGGCTATTTCTACGGGTTGGATATGAAGCGCCAGTTGCTGGGCCTGGAAAACCCCATGAGCTTTGCAGAGCAGGGAAGCTTGTTTTAATTAATTACCATTATGCCCTACCAACCTACCTTGGCCTATGCCCGGGAACAAGATCGAAGAGACCCCCTTCGTTCTTATCGCGATCAGTTCTACTTCCCTCAACACCGGGGGAAAGATGTGCTCTATTTTTGCGGCAATTCTCTCGGCCTGCAGCCTAAGAGTGCCCAGGCTGCTATACTACACGAACTGGAACACTGGAAAGCCTACGGTGTAGAGGGCCATTTCCGCGGCGAGATGCCCTGGATGGACTACCACAAGTTCCTTATGCCACAAACAGCTCATGTGGTGGGGGCCAGGGAGGAGGAGGTGATCGTGATGAATACCCTGACCACTAACCTTCATCTGATGATGGCCACTTTCTACCGGCCCGACGCCAGCCGATATAAGATCATTATGGAAGCGGGGGCCTTCCCTTCCGACCAGTATGCAGTGGAAAGCCAGGTGCGCTGGCATGGCTACCAGCCCGAGCAGGCCATTGTGGAGGTGGAGCCCAGGAAAGGGGAGGAATACCTGCGTACGGAAGATATAATAGCGACCATCGAACAACATGGAAGGGAAACGGCTCTGGTCATGTTTGGCGGAGTGAATTATTTCACCGGCCAATTCTTCGACCTGAAGGCTATTGCCGAGGCTGCCCACAAAGCAGGCGCTTACGCCGGTTTCGACCTGGCCCATGCCGCCGGCAATGTTTTATTGCAGTTGCACGACTGGAACGCCGACTTCGCAGTATGGTGTAGCTATAAATACCTCAACTCCGGCCCGGGCGGCCCCAGCGGCGCCTTTGTTCACGAACGCCACGGTAAGAATGCGGAGCTGCCTCGCTTCGCCGGCTGGTGGGGGCATGATGACAGCGAACGCTTTCTCATGCGCAAAGGCTTTAAGCCGATGAAAGGCGCCGCCGGCTGGCAGTTGAGCAATGCCCAGATTTTTAGCTTTGCTGTGCATAAAGCCAGCCTGGATATTTTCCATCAGGCAGGCATGGCGGCCTTGCGCGCCAAAAGCGAAAAACTGACGGGCTACCTGGAATTCCTGCTCCGGGAGGTTAATGTGGAAGGCGGGCCCCTCCACGTCATAACACCGGATGATCCGGAAGCCCGGGGCTGCCAGCTTTCCATTTATGCCCGCCGAAATGGTAAACACTTGTACAACTACCTGGAAGAAAATGGCGTGATCAGCGACTGGCGGGAGGATAACCTGCACGATGGGACAGGAGAACTTGGAGAGGCGGGCGTGATCCGCCTGGCGCCGGTGCCTCTGTACAACAGCTTTCAGGATGTTTTTGAGTTTGCCCGTTTGTTGAAGGAATATGAAAATTAATGCATTGCTCATGCGAAACCGCTTCTCTTCTCTTTTCTTACTCCTGGCACTCGCCGCCTGCCAGCCTTCCGGGCAGGAGGGCCGGCAGGAACAAAAACAAAGCAATTTGCTGGCGGAGATGGGCGCCATCGTCCCACCTGGCGAAAACCGTGAATATTCCTATACAGACAAACAAGATGCCTACTACTACGGCCGCACCCATGCTCAGGTGAATGACGACTGGTTCTCGGGCTGGAATGTTCGTACCCGGCGTATATTTAAAGATTACAACCTGCTTCTGGACGGGGAGCCTTTGGACCGTACTCAGGCCACTGCCATCGTATACCCTCACCTCCTGCGCCGGGAATACGGCGATGCGGTAGAAGAACTGGCCCTCTTCGATTTTCACCGGGTATTATCTATTCATTTAGAGCCGGCAGAAGGGCAATCCATGGCGATCTCCCTGATCGGAGAAGCCATCCAATTCGAAAAATACGAAGATGCAGTTGCCTTTTTTCGCCACAGCGAATATCCGGATATGCTGCTGGGCATCACTACCCGCCAATCCGCCAGTACCGGTATGGTAGAAAAAGACAGCCTTTCCTACCTGCAGGCAGATGCTGCCGCTCAGGGTTTTTTTATCGCTTTGGATAGTACCGAATCGGCGGTGATCAGCCTGCTGGCGGAAGCACAGCAAAATGACGAAGCCTGGTTGGCAGAACGCCAACAACGCATGGAGCGCCTGATCTCCGAACTCAATTACTTCGAGTCCAGCGATAAGCAACTCACCCAGGCCATCCGCTGGAATATCCTGACCCTGGACCAGCTCATCACCCGGCAGACGGGTTATGGCATCTATGCCGGCCTGCCCTGGTTTAACGATTATTGGGGAAGAGACTTGTTTATTTCACTGCCCGGCGCCTGCCTGGTAACCGGCCAATTTGAAGTGGCCCGAAACATCCTGAGCGACTTCGCTAAATATCAGAATACGGATGAAAATTCCTCCAACTACGGCCGTGTCCCCAACCGGCTGCGTCCGGGAGAAGCCATTTACAATACGACTGACGGCTCGCCCCGCTTTGTGATTGCACTGCAGCAGTATGTCCAGTATTCGGGTGACACGGCGATCATCCGCGAGCTATACCCCGCCGTAAAAAGGGCCACGGAGGGTGTGCTGAAATACTGGGTGGATGACAAGAGTTACCTCACCCATGATGCTGCCGATACCTGGATGGACGCCCGTATTGATCAGCCTAATGTGCCGGCCGAAGAGAAACTGCCCTGGTCGCCCCGGGGCAACCGGGCCAACGATATACAGGCGCTCTGGTATGGCCAACTGCAGGCCAGCATTTTCTTTGCCAATCATTTGGGTGAGGCAGGAGATTCAAAGCGGTGGATTGGGGTTGCCAAAAAGCTGCGCAATAATTTTATCAAAGACTTTCTGGTTGAAGGGCAAGCCATTCTGGCAGACCGCCTTCGGGTAGATGGCACACCCGATTTCACCCTTCGCCCCAACCAACTCTTCGCCCTTGATTTTATCAAAAATGACAGCCTGCGCTTCGCCATTACCCGCCAGGTATGGGAGGGGCTTGTTTATCCCTGGGGCGTAGCCTCTCTTAATCAAGAGCATCCCGAGTTTCACCCATTTCACGAAAACCCGGATTACTACCACAAAGACGCTGCTTACCACAATGGCGCCGTCTGGCTCTGGAATAATGGCATCGCCATGCAGCGCCTCCTCGAAGCCGGGCAGGCAGATATGGCCTATGCGCTGTTTGACAATATGAGCCGCATGACCCTGGAGATGGGCGCGGTGGGCAGCTTGAGCGAAAATACCGACGCACTTCCCCGGCCGGGCGCCGATTGGCCGAAGCTGTCCGGTACCTTTCTGCAGGCCTGGTCCAATGCGGAATACCTCCGGGTATGGTACGAATACTTTATGGGCATCCAGCCATTGGCTACGGACCAGGCCCTCCGCCTGCATCCAATAATTCCGAATGCGGTTTTGGATTTCCGGGCCCGGGAACGCGTTTTCAATGGCTTTGTAGAAGGGGAGTACAAAAAGGAAACAGGGAAGCGCACGTTTCGCTATACTTTCAGGGAACTGGAGGCGGTCCTTCTTTTCCAGGTGGACACCTTTGCCACTCGTACACTGCGGGTGAAAGACGGGGATGTGTTACTCGTCTTCCCGGACGAACCGGCGCCTTATGTGGAACTGAATGGAACCGAACGGTTCGAGTTGGAGGCGGATTCGAAAAGAGCGGACGAAAGGGCGCTGGAAGATCAAATTTTTAAAGGCCTCCACTTTGCCCGGCCCCATCTTCTACCCGGCCTTGGGGCGCTTTCCGGAAAAGATTGGCTGAAGCAAAAGCGAGAACGAGAGGCTGCTATTCATTAATTGTCAACCGCAATACCGAACAGGGCGCCTCCCGGGAGAATTTGTCCTGGTTGCTTCCAAAGAGGACGTCCGTCCAGTTCTCCTTACCCGGAGTGCCGGTGATCAGCAGATCGTATTCTGCCGCCATTTCCGTTACCATTTTAACCGGATGGGTGCTCTTTTGAATGATCAGGTTAGCCGAAACGAAGGAGGCCCTCAACAGGCGCTCTGAATCCTGTCTGATCTGCAGCAGCTTTTCTTCTGGGGTATGCTGGGGTGCGATCCGAAGCAGGGTGAGTTCTGCTTCGTAGAAAGCTGCGATCCGGCTGGCGGCCGTGATGAATTTAAGGTCATTCCGGTATGGCCGCTGAGCGATAAGTATGCGGCGGATATAGCGAACGCCATTGTCTTTAAAAAGGGCAAAGTTGCTGTTCAGGTGGGTAACCAGCCAGCCGATAGGATTGCGCACCAGCAGACGGGTACGGGACCGGCCTTCCCAACCGCTGACCAGCCACCGGCAATGGGCCTGTGTGCTGACCTCATAAATGGTCTTTACCAGTTCGTGGGTGACGATGGCGTCAAAATCGACATCTACGTTCCGTTCCTTTGCCATCGCCGTTATCCGGCGATTGAGCGAGGTAATAATGGGGCTTTCTTCGAGCAAGGCCTCCAGGGCAGTTTGGTCGGGTACTTCCTTGAAGTGCACTACCTGCACTTTTTGTCCCATAGACAGGGCTGCTCCCATTTCCACCAACATTTCCACTGAACTTTCTTTACCGAAGAGGGGAATAACTACCTCCGCTTCTTTTGCCAGGGCGCCATCCAGGCTGGTGCTTTTTATCGCTTCGTATGGTTCACTTTGAATGCCCTTTCCTATTAGTTTTTTCCAGCTGCGGCGGTACAGTAAGTAAAGAGCAGGTTTGTGCCCATACTTTTTCAGTACACCGCTGCGCTGAGACTTTAATCTGCCGTAAAAGAAATAGATGCCTCCGCCAAGCACAGAGATCAGCAGGGCGCCGAGCACACCGGTGGCGCCGAGCAAAACCAAAAGCACCATTCCGGAGATAATCCCGAAAATCTGCATCCAGGGGTAGAGCGGCGAGCGATAGGGAGGCGTATACCACTGTACGGCCGTTTCCCTCAGGATGATCACGCAGGCATTGACCGCCATGAACATCATGACTTTGAATGCGCTGGCCAGTTTGGCAATGCGCTCTACATCCAGAAAGCTGATGGCCAGCGCCATGAGTAAACAGGTGGCGATAATGGCGCTGACCGGAGTGAGAAACCGGGGGCTAACCCTGCTGAAAAAGATAGGCGCCAGCCGGTCGCGGCTCATGGCGAACGGAAACCGGGAGGCCGCCAGTACCCCCGAATTGGCCATAGATATGAGGGTGACTACGCCCAGAACAGCTGCCGCCAACCCTCCCCAGCGGCCAGCCAAATGGTTGGCCAGCGTGTATATGGGGTGTAGGTCATGCGCCAGTTCCGCTACCGGCACATTACCCACCAGAGTGAAACTCACCAGGGTATAAACCAAGCCAATCACCACCAGCACCAATATCATAGACAGAGGCAGGTTCCGCCCGGGATCCTTGATCTCTTCGGCAATAGCCGCTATTTTGGTCACACCGGCATAGGAAACAAAAACAAAAGCGGCAGTGGCCACCAATCCTTTATTGCCATGGGTCAGAAAAGGAGTCATATTGGCGGGCTCCACATTCGGGATACCAAAAATGACCAATAATAGCAAGCCCAGTAAGCTAAGGCTTACCACTCCGATCTGTATGTTACCTACCTTCTTTACACCCATGATATTGAGGGCCATGATCAGGCCAAGGAAGCCGAGTGATGCCGGTTTTAAGGGCACATCGGCCAGTACAAGCAGATAGGCGCCAAAGCCTACGAGCGCAAAGGAGCTCTTTAGCAGAAGGGAAAGCCATAGGCCCAGGCCGGCAATAGTGCCGAGTATCGGGCCGAAAGCCCGTTCAATGAAAATGTAGGTGCCGCCGGAAGTAGGCATAGCCGAGGCCAGCTCTGATTTGGAGAGCGCGGCAGGCAAAACGCACAGGCCAGCCACCAAATAGGCCAGCCATAGAGATGGGCCCGTTTTGGCGGCAGCAATGCCCGGCAGTACAAAAATCCCGCTTCCCAGCATCCCTCCGATGCCAATGGCTATCACAGCGGGAAGGGTCAATCGGCGTTCCAGTTTTTTCATGAATCAGCGCTCAGTTGAAGCCTAAGGATAAGGAAATTTTGCTACAATATCTGGCGCATGAGGATTTAACTGGATAATATTAAACAGGAGCTACCCCTTTTCGGGATAACTCCTGTCCTGATTGAAATGTTGGGGGGGCGGCGTCTAATCTTGAATGGCGAGGCCGCTTTTAGGCCCATTGCTGTTACGCACCAACTGCGTGAGATCCTGAACCGATTCCTTGGGTTTCTTTTGTTCATATAACCCCAGGATTTCCAGCTCGATGTTCTTGTACTGGGCATTCTGCCGGAAGTCTTCGATGATCTCGATCACATCCAGATCGATATTAACGGAATTAGTCGCGTCGATAATCACTTTGGAATTTTCCGGAAAATGGTTAAGGGTCTGCAGGATGCTCGCCTTGTTGAGGAAGGTCACATCTTCAGCTAGTTCGAAGCGGATGGCAGCGCCTTCCTCGTGCTTCTCGGGATAGAAAAAGTAGGGCTTCTTGTAATTGTTGTAAAGGACATAGAAAACAGCAAATACCAATCCCATACCAATCCCAACTAGCAGGTCGGTGAAGACAATGGCCAGTATGGTGACCATAAAGGGCACGAATTGAGCTTTACCTAGCTGATACATTTGCTTGAACAGGGCCGGTTTTGCCAGCTTGTAACCCACTAAAAAAAGAATGGCGGCAAGGCTGGCCAGTGGTATCAGGTTCAAAATATGCGGAATGCTCATCGCGGCAATCAAAAGAATGAAACCGTGGATAATGGCAGATGCCTTGCTGCGTCCTCCCGACTGGATATTGGCCGAGCTGCGGACGATCACCTGGGTAACCGGCAGGCCACCGATCAGGCCGGAAAGGATATTTCCCAGGCCTTGTGCTTTGAGCTCCCGGTTGGTGGGAGTAATCCGCTTATTGGGGTCCAGTTTATCAGTGGCTTCCACGCAGAGCAGTGTTTCCAGGCTGGCTACTACAGCGATGGTGATTGCCGTGATATATATCTGCGGGTTGGTGATCTGGCTGAAATCAGGTAAAGTGAACAGCCCGAGAAACCCACTCAGGCTTTCCGCAACCGGTATATTGACGATCTGATCTCCCTTGAGAGCAAATTGTGGCATGGACTGGAATAACAGATTAAATAAAATGCCGGCCACAACTACGACCAGAGGCCCCTGAACGATCTTGAATACAGGGCGCCGTTGCATAAACGGCTGCTCCCACAATACCAGTATCGCCAGTGAAACGAGGGCTATGATGATAGCGCCCGGACTAACGAAGTCGAGCATATAATATAGCTCGGATAGGGTATTGTGCCCATCGGGTTGCACAAAGGAAAAATTTCCTTCATAATCCTTATCATAACCCAGTGCGTGCGGGATTTGCTTGAGGATAATAATAATGCCAATACCAGACAGCATCCCCTTAATCACAGAAGACGGAAAATAATATCCGATAATGCCGGCTTTTGCAAAACCAAGCAGCATTTGTATCACACCGGAGACCACAACGGCCAGCAGAAATACCTCAAATGTGCCAAATTCCTGAATGGCTGACAAAACAATAACCGCCAGGCCGGCCGCAGGGCCGCTCACTCCGATCTGTGAGCCACTGGCGAAACCGACGACGATACCTCCAACGATACCGGCTATGATCCCCGAAAACAACGGAGCGCCGGAAGCAAGTGCAATGCCGAGGCAAAGTGGAAGAGCCACCAGAAAGACAACTATACTGGCTGGAAGGTCATATTTAAGGTTGGAAAATAAATTAGGCTTTGCAGTAGTGCTAACATTGGAATCCATGATCAATCTTTATTTTGTGTAAAAGGCAAAAAGTAAGGCTGTTTTGTGGGAGGGCCAGCCAAGTCAGCAATCCCCGCTTTAGTGGCAGGATTTAGGGCATCATTTCGCCAAATCGGGAACTACTGCTGCAGCCAAGTATGCTTTCAGTTGTGCTAAACAAAATAGCAACACTAAAATAGTATAAATGTTTTACTGATTAAAAAAAATGTAAAATTTTTATATGGAGTAGTGTTACTTTTATTTTGGATTCCTCGTTCCCGTATTGTTTCCTTTGAGCAGAGGAAGCCGTTGAATAAATCTTTGAAGGGTAATTGGCTATGCTTCTGGAATTGAAGGATGGTAACTGCCTCTGCCATACCGACGCCTTCTAACAGGATACAAAAAGTGTTTCTGCCGCCAGAATTCACTCAGTTTCTCAAAGACAGGCTGTTTAGTGGTAAGCTCTTGAGCATCAATAAAAAGGATATTCCTGAATGGCTTGAACACCACTTGCTCTGTCTGCTCCTTTTCCCGTGTAAACAATTAAATGAAAATGTAAACCTATCTTAAAGATATATAAAACTATCTTTTAAAATAGTTTTACTATTAATTTATTTGCCAATCCTCAATCAAAATGCCTGATGGGTTGTATATTTGACATAAATTCTGTCACCGAAGGCAGAAAAACTTCTATTTAAAGGCCTATTGTGGACTTCAGTCGAAAAGTTTCGGCGAGTTTGCGGCCAGTTTTTATCTTCGGTCACGTTTTAATGTACTATTCATCATTGTTTCAAAATCCTTAAGTACTATGAAAAAAATGTTAATTCTTTTTTCTGCTTTGCTGTTCATAGCTGGCCTTTCAACCCTTCAGGCACAAACGGCAGAAGAGATCGTCGATAATTACCTGGAGGCGATTGGCGGCAAAGAGCAACTGAGTGCCGTCAGTAGCACAAAAATGACGGCCAAGGCCAAAGCGCAGGGTATGGAATTGCCGATCACGATGTACCAGAAGCCGCCGGGTATGATGCGGATGGATATGGTGTTTCAGGGAAAGGAGGTTACTCAAATGGCCTTCAACGGTGAAGAAGGCTGGTCTACCAACTTCATGACCATGGAAGCTGAAAAGTGGGACGCAGAGCAGTCTGAAGTTATGAAAAGCGATATGGACTTTCTGAATGCGTTTCTCCAATACAGTGATAAGGGCTATTCAGTGGCGCTGGAAGGGGAAGAAGAAGTAGAAGGTACCGCCTGCTTCAAAGTGAAACTGACCAAAAAACCGGTAGTGGTCGATGGTAAGGAAGAGGATAATTTCAGCTACTACTACTTTGACAAGGAGGCCTTCGTACCTATCATGCAGGAGGAGTATGCCAAAAGCGGACCGATGAAAGGGCAGGCTTCTCAAACTTATTTTAGCGATTACCAGGAGGTGGAAGGGCTCTATTTTCCGTTCAATATCGCTCAGAAGTTCCAGGGGCAGACGGTCTTTGACCTTACCGTGGAAAAAATCGAACTGAATGCAGCGGTCGAAGATGGCCTTTTCAATTATCCGGAACCTGCTCCCACCGAAAGCAAAGAGTAAACCGATCATTGGCCAGGTGCTACAGGGGGGCTCCTTACGCCTGGCCAATTTTTATAAATGTCCATTCTATTCTTTAACCTAACCCTGGAAGAATTATGCTCAGGCCGTTTTTACTCCCGTTTCTCTTTTTGTTATGGTATCCCCTGCACAGCCAGGATGTTGACTTCCCCAAGGGGGATGCCCTGTTCGGCTCAATGCGCGCCCGCCACATCGGCCCGGCGCTGATGAGCGGCCGGATAACTGACCTGGAAGGCCACCCTACCGACCCCAAGATACTCTATGCCGGAGCTGCTGGTGGCGGCGTCTGGCAGTCTACCGACGGCGGCGTCACTTTTAAGTCTGTTTTTGATGACTATCCGCAGTCTGTCGGCGCCATCGCTGTAGACCCCCAGGAGCCGGATCAGGTTATCTGGGTGGGTACCGGCGAATGCTGGACCCGCAACAGCGTCTCTGTGGGCAACGGCCTGTACCGGTCTTCAGACGGAGGAAAGAACTGGCGCCTGATGGGCTTGCCAAAATCTGAACGCATCAGCAGCATAAAAATCAACCCCCGGAATTCCAACGAAGTGTACGTTGGTGTCATGGGCGCCCTCTGGGGTGATAGTGAGGATAGAGGTGTATACAAAACGATCGACGGCGGCGCCAGCTGGCAAAAAATCCTGTATGTCGATCCAACGACGGGCTGCTCCGACCTCGCAATGGACCCCAACGACCCCAATACGCTTTATGCCGCTTTCTGGGAGTTCAGGAGAACGGCCTACTCCTTTAATTCCGGGGGTGAAAATTGCGCGTTATATAAATCTGTCGATGGGGGCGCAACCTGGAATAAAATCCACAACGGGTTTCCGGAAGGTAAAATGGGGCGCATCGCAATCGCTATAGCTCCTTCCAGCCCCAATATCCTCTATTCGGTCATTGAATCTGAAAAGGACGAAGGCAAAGGCCTGTATCGCTCCGATGATGGGGGCGCCAGTTGGGAGCACCTCAACAAGGATTTTGAGCTGGCGGTGAGGCCTTTCTAC
Organism: Lewinellaceae bacterium; assembly: GCA_020636095.1. Lineage (GTDB taxonomy): Bacteria > Bacteroidota > Bacteroidia > Chitinophagales > Saprospiraceae > JACJXW01. Next base: position 2,142,336 of record JACJYN010000002.1, on the reverse strand, counting down.
TTTTCGCGCATCGTCGTTGATCCGCGCAATCCTGATGTAGTTTGCAAGGCTGGCTTGAGTGGCTCCATTAGTAAAGACGGGGGTAAAACCTTCCGGCCGATCGGCAGCGGCGTACATTCTGATATTCACGACTTTTGGTTCGACGTCAACGATTCGGACCGGATTTATCTGGGCAGCGACGGCGGGGTGTACCGCTCCTGGGACGGGGGTACGGTTTGGGAAATGGTCAAGGGGCTACCCGTATCTCAATACTACCATGTAACAGTGGATATGCAGCAGCCTTTCCGCGTGTACGGCGGCTTGCAAGACAATGGTTCCTGGATAGGCCCCTCGGCCAGCCCCGGCGGCATCGAGCCACGCGACTGGCAGGGGGTGGGCTATGGCGACGGCTTCCGGGTATATCCACATCCGGAAGACCCCAATATCTGCTATTCCGAAATGCAGGGCGCTGAGGGGTTGTGGCGGGTCGACATTTCCAAGGCCCAGATTAAAACCATCAAGCCCTACGCCGAAGAAGGGGACCCCAAATTGCGCTTCAACTGGAATACGCCCATTTCCACCAGCGTCCACCAGCCCTCCCGTCTCTACGTCGGTAGCCAGTTTGTCCACCGCTCGGAAGATCAGGGGGAGACATGGGAAAAAATTTCTCCCGACCTGACGACCAACGACCCTGCCAAACAGCGCCAGGAGGAAAGCGGAGGGCTTAGTACCGACAACTCCGGCGCCGAAAACCATTGTACGGTCTTTACCATCGCAGAGTCTCCGCTCGACGAGCAAGTGATCTGGGCAGGAACCGATGATGGCAATGTACAACTGACCATGGATGGCGGCAAAAACTGGGCCAATGTGGGCGGTAACATACCAGGGTTACCGAAAAACACCTGGGTGTACCACATCGAACCCAGCACTTTCAACAAACAAACAGCCTATGCTGTCTTCGACGGGCATACCCAAAATGACGGCAATACCTATGTATATAAAACAACCGATGGGGGCCAGTCCTGGACATCTATCGTCACAGATGATATTCAAGGCTTCGCCCGTAGCATACAGGAAGACTTCGTGAACCCAAACCTGCTCTACCTGGGAACAGAGTTGGGCTTGTACATCACTGTTGATGGCGGCCGGAACTGGTCGAAGTTCACCAATAACATGCCCGCCGTTGCCGTCCACCACCTGACGCTTCACCCCCGGGACCATGCGCTGGTGCTGGCTACCCACGGACGGGGCATCATTATCATAGACGATGTGACTCCCCTTCGCCAATTGACTCCGGAAATCGCCGCCAAGGATTTTCACTTCTTTGAGCGCCCGCCCGCGATCATCAAAGAGTCTTCCGACCTGGGAGGGACCGCCGCCTTTGGCGAGTTCGTCGGCGACAACCCCACCTCCGCCGCACAGATCGTATACTACCTGAAGAAACGCCACACGTTCGGCAAAATGACCTTGGAGATATTCGACTCATCGGGTGAACAGGTTGCTGACCTGGCGCCCGGAAAGGCCAAAGGCATCAATCAGGTGTCGTGGAACTATCGTTATAAGATGCCCAAAATTGCCGCCGCTAAGACCTTCACCTTCGGAGGGTTCACCACTCCTACGGTACCTCCCGGCGACTACACCGTGCGCCTCACGAAAGGGAAGGAGGTTTATGAGACTACGCTCACCCTGATTCCCGATCCTGAGTCCATCCACACCGATGCCGGCCGGGAAGCCCAGCACGAGGCGGCCATGAAGCTCTATCAGATGAATGAAAGCCTGGCTTACCTCATCGACCAAACGGATAAGATGATGGAAGGGGCCGGTATGGCCCGGGAAAAAACGCCCTCTAAAAAGGTGATGAAACTGCTGGATCCCTTTGCTGCTGAACTCCAAACGATGAAGGAAGAACTGGTCGTCACCACCGGCGATAACTACGTCGGCCAGGCTGAACCCAAACTGCGCGAAAAGATCGCTTCCCTCTACAGCGCAGTCGCCGGTTATGCCGGCCGGCCGTCCAATGCCCAGCTGCAAAACCTGAAGCTGTTGTCTTCCCAGTTGGAAGGAGCCCAGGCGAAAATGGAGGGCATGATGGACAAGCTGGCCGAACTCAACGCCGCCCTGGCCGCAGAGAATTTGCCGGAGATTACCTACCGAAGCAAGGAGGAGTTTATGGAGGCGGATATGTAGACGGCCCGGAGAAGGTTCAGTCAGTTGATAGTTGTTGGTTTCATGAGTACCCAAACCAACAACTATCAACTGACAACCCTGCTAATACAGCACTCGGAACCAAATGGTCGGTTCAATCTGTTTCAATTCTTCGATCAGCTCCTGTCCGTAAACCTGGTCTACATCGGTGATCACATAGCCGATCTGCTCGTTGGTCTTCAGATACTGGCCGAGGATATTGATGTTATAACGCGCCAGAATCTGGTCGATTTGAGCCAGCACATTGGGTACATTGTGGTGGATGTGCAGTAGGCGGTGGGACTCCTTAAACCCTGATAGTTGGACATTGGGGAAGTTGACGCTTCCGGTCGTACTGCCCGTATTGATGTACTGAATGATCTTATTGGGTACAAACTGGCCGATGTTTTCCTGTGCTTCGGCCGTGCTGCCACCGATATGAGGCGTCAGTATGGTGTTGGGCAGGCCGACGAGCTCCGATTCGAAGGGTTCGTTGTTGCTCTTGGGTTCGCTGGGAAAGACGTCCACGGCACAGCCCCCGAGCTTGCCGGAGAGGATCGCATCCCGCAAGGCATCAACCTGCACCACCTGGCCACGGGCCAGGTTGAGGAAGATAGCGCCGTCCTTCATTTTGGCAAACTGCTCCGGCCCGAAAATCCGGTCGTTTTCCGGGCGGCCGTCAACGTGCAGGGTCACGATGTCTGCGGTAGATAGCAGTTCATCCAAACTATTGCATTTGCGGGCATTGCCCAGCGAAAGTTTGTCGGCAATATCGTAGAAATAAACCTCCAGCCCCAGGGCTTCCCCCAGTACCGATAGCTGAGCGCCAATATTGCCGTAACCGACGATGCCCAGCTTCTTGCCACGCACCTCATGGGCCGCCCTGGCCGATTTTTCCCATTTGCCGTTGTGCATGGCGCGGGCTTTATCCGGTAAATTGCGCACCAGCATGATGATCTCGGCAATAGCGAGTTCCACCACCGAACGGGTATTGCTGAATGGCGCGTTGAACACGGCCACCCCGTGCCGGGTACAAGCCTCCAGGTCGATTTGGTTGGTGCCGATGCAAAAGGCCCCGACATTGATCAGCCGTTTGGCGCTGGCGATGACCTTTTCGGTAATCTGCGTTTTGGAACGGATGCCCAGAATGTTGACATTCTTGATCTTTTTACACAATTCATCCTCACTCAGGGCCGTCTCCAGGTATTCTACTTTATACCCTTCCTGCTCGAACCGCTTGGCAGCGGCGGGGTGTACCCCTTCCAGCAGTAATACCTTGATGCGGTTCTTTGGATAAGACAATGAACGGCTCATTTTTAGTTCATATAAGATTTCGTCAAAACTCGGAGCAATGTGATCGGCCTCTTTTTTGACCTTCTCCCGTTCGACATTCTCGGTGAAAAGATAAAATTTATTGGCAAACCCGGCCTTGCGAATCTCCAGGTCGTTGGCCCCATCTCCAATGACGTATACATCCCCCTTGAGCTTCAGGTTCTTGATCACCTGCGATTTGCCGCCGCTACGAGATAGCGGGATATCCGGATTAAAGCCGGTAACAAAGCCCTCTTCATCGTAGAGAAACTCATTGGCAAAAACATTCTCGGCGATCAGCCCGTAGTCGACAATCACCGGGGTGATGAAGTCCGCAAAGCCGTTGGAAACGACAAAGACGGTTTCCCGCAAGGCGTTGAGGTGCTTTTGATTGCGGAGGAAAGAAGGAGAGACCTGTTTTTTCAACTGTTCGGCCAGTTCCTGAATGTCTTCCCTGTGTACATGGAGCAACGCCAGCCGCTGAGTGAGCGAGCTGCGGAAGTCCAGTGAACCGTCCATCCCCTGATTCGTAATATCCTGAATTTGTTGCAGGATTTTATCCCGTTTCTTGGGGTGGGTATTTGACAGCACGATCTCCGCCAGGAGGTCTAAGGCCTCGATGCGGGTGAAAGTACTGTCGAAATCGATGATAAAATAAGGTTTTTTCATAATGGGCGCGAAGTTATACCCTTTCCCGGTAAAATGCCATTTTTTGAAATGGCATTTTACCGGTATGGATTTAATTCCGCGCAGAGATCATGGTAGGGCAGAACCTGGCTCCGTAGCCGGGAGGCTGCGATAAACAACTCATTATCGTGAGGGTTATCTCATTCCAGGCTACCAGTCTAAGGTTGGACACGGTTAGAAGCAGGTAAGCCCAAGCAGCCTGCCGCGGTTGCGAACAGCGAATACCGAACCGCGAACTCGTCCAACGCTAGACTGGTAGCCTCATTCCAATCTCCTTTTCAGGATAAGCGCCAGGTAACGGGCCAGCATTTGAGCAGCCATCAGGTCATGCTGATTGAAAGCATTTTTGCGCAGGTGATACAAACACAGGGCCATACGCTTGCCGCTCCGCAATTCGAAGGGCGCCACTATGACGGAATTGTAGCGGTAATCTCCTGTTTTTTCGATGTACAGCTCCTGTTGCCTGGAAAAATCGGTCAATAATAGAGTCTCATTCCCGGCAATGGCCCAGGCGGCCAGATTGGTTTTTTCGTTGAATTCTTCCCGGCGCCGGTTGAAGCTCTCCGCCCGCCGGGAGTATCCTCGAAAAACCAGCTCATTTTTATCCAGATAAGCAAACTCAAAGGCAATGATGGCAATAGGCTCCTGCAGGGCTTTTGCCATGGTTTTAATGGTGTCTTCCAGAGTGCTTTCCTGAGGCAGGCTCTGGATCAGCCCAAATAAGATCTCCAGATTGGATACCGGCCGCTCGGCCAGTTGGGTGGCTGTTTCCAGTTTTTGCTGCAAAAAGCTCTCTTTTTGGCGATACTCTTCGTGTTGTTTTGCCAGGGATTGCTGGAGCGTAGCCACCCGGATTCGCAGTTGGTGCATGCGAAGGCGGATGAGCCCCCACAACAACAGGATACCAACCGTAAGGAAGCCCGCTTTTGCCCACGGTGTCCGGTACCAATGCTGTTCTACCTGAAACCGCCACTGCAGCGGTTCACTCCAGTCGAAGCCCCCTGCCTGACGGGCACGGGCCTCCAGTAGGTAATCGCCGGGCGCTTGTTTGGTAAATGACAGTCCTGGTTGTGGAGAAAAAGCCCTCCAGGTGCTGTCGGGGCTTCCCCGCAAACGGTATTCGTAGAGCATGCCTTCTCCGGGATAGGCAGGGCAGGCGAACTGCAAGTGGATATCGGCATAGGGAGGCAGGGTGTTATCGCCCGGCGGCCCCTTTTGTTCCGTACCATTGATGATGGTTTGGAGCAGTATGGGGTGTGAGGATTTGGCCGGCTTAGGGTTAGGCCGGGAAGAATGGACCATGCCTTCAGCCGTACCTACCCACAGGTACTCCTGGCTATCCTTCACCAGGCAGCGGTAGGCCGCCACCCTGGAGGGCAATCCGCTCGCTTCCCCCACTAATACATAGTGGCCATTATTGTAAAAAAGTAACCCCTCCGTATCTGTCGCCAGCCATAAGCTTCCGTCCTTCAGTATGGCTACCGCTCGTATTTCACGGGAGGTATAGGGCCCTAAATCAACTCTTTGGATGCGTTCCAGATCGAACCGCAGTAAGCCATCTGTAGACGCCAGCCAGACAAGCCCCTTTGGGCCAATGGCCATATCATGGACTTCGAAGTTGGAGCTATGTGGAAAGGGTAAAGGCAGGCTCAAATTCAGGAAGTTATCCAGTTCCGGAAGGTATCGGTAGAGATAAGTGCCGGGCCCAATGCCGGCGGCGTAAATCGTTCCCCGTTCGCTTTCGCGAACGGTCAGTATCCGGCTTTCCATACCTTTGTCGGCGCCGTAGGCCTGTATCTCCATATTGGGTTTGATTTTCGCCAGGCCTATAAGCGGCGTATTTCTGGGGGCCTGGCAAAACCACAAATCGTCATTACTGCCAGCCAGCAGCGAAAATATTCCCCCGCCCCGCCCGGTGAGATCGTGAAGGTTGGCTGTTCTGCCGTTTTCATACGTAAAGAGTTCTCCATCAGTAGTACTCATCCAGAGGTGCTTTGAGGTAGCGGCAATGCCATTTACGGAACCTCGCTCCAGCCCGGGCAAGGTATGGCCGTAGAATTCACGGCCTTGCTTCTCAATTTCATATACATGCCCAAAGGACGCATATATGCGGTCCTGGATCGCAGCGACAATAGTGGTGTTATTAAAGGATACGCCGTTGGCGCCTTCAAAAAAACGGGGCTGTAGCAGGCCCAGCCCTTCGTTGGTGCTTAGCCAGATATCCCCACTGGGGCTCATGTGAATATCATTGATGGTTTTAAAAGGAAGCCGATCCACCCGGTGGGGGTCATTAGAGCCAAAGGCCTCGGAGAAGGTGAGCGTTTGCCCCTGAAACGATAACCGAAAGAACCCTTCGCCATTTGTTCCGGCATACCACTCGCCACTTCGGCCCCAGGCCAGGCAGGTAAGCTCTCTCCCTCCAGTATCGAATGATCCAACTGAATCGACATGCTGGTTTTTTTCGATTCGCAGCAGGTGTAACCCCTCCCCGGCCAGCCAGAGTGAATCATCCCGGATGGCCCATGCATTAAATGGTGGAAAGAGGCCTTTCAACTGGAAAGAATCGCTTTCTTCCTGATACAGGAACAGATGGCCGGTATTCGATCCCACCCAAAAGTTACCCAGGGGGCCTTCCCCGAAGAAGAAACCGGAGCCGGAACTTCCGGTAGCCACTTCTCCCCCAAAACGATACAATTGGAGGCGCTGGCCATCCCATTTTGCAACGGATGCGTTGGGTTGGCTGATCCACACCCTCCCTTTCGCATCTTCGTACATACGGTTTGGATAATATAAGGCCGGTTCCCCGGCAGGCAGAACGGACTGAAACATGGGGGTGTCGCCTTTCCGGCTCAGTTCGGCCAATCCGGCATCCGTAGAAAGCCACAACCGGCCATCGGCCCGCTGTTGAATGTACTGGATGCTGGCGCTTTTCAAACCATGCCGGTAATTGGAAAACTGCTGGCCATTGAAGTACAAAGGGCCGGCGTCCGTCGCGATCCAAAGAAAGCCCAGGCTATCCTCAATGGCCTGGCGGATGTGATTGGAAGGAAGGCCTTGACCGGTGTTGTAGACCGTCACTAAAAATTTCTGCGGCCACCCGCAGAGCGGCAACAACAGAGCTATGAACAACCATATATACCTCGAGGCAAAACGCATAATTGACAATTGGCCGCGGTTTATGCCATATAGCACCTCCCGTACGTTAGAATAACAACCTGGCGGCCGCCAGTACTCTAACAAGAAGACAAGATAACCCATATAACCCTAAAAACAAGGGATGTAGGATGGTAATGTACAGGTTACTCAGGACCGAGGGGTGTATATGTTACCGAAGTGGCGGTTGACCCTTAAAATGAATTGGTGGCCTACGTCACGCTATCTGGAAAAACGCAAAACCATCAGTAAACTTATTTCTCCTTTCTCAGTTTCCTAAATAGTACCAAAAAAAGAATAGAAATGCCAGCCTTTTCTATCACCTCTTCTTTTCGGATATTAACCGTCTTCTTGCTGCTGAATGGTTGCCAGTCATCTGATAAACACGATAGTTTTGTCAGGACTGCTGCGGCTTCCGTTCAACAAATCAACCATCCAAAATCACACAACATGCGAGCCATAAAAAAATTGCACAAAGCCGTTTACAGTCCTATTGATGACCTCCTTACCTACAGAGCTATGCCCACCGGCAGCATCCGGCACCTCGATCCTTTCCTGTTCCTCAATCACCACGGGCCGCAACAATACGGGCCCAATAACAATGGTTTGCCCTTCGGCCCACACCCTCACCGGGGCTTCGAAACCCTGACCTACATTCTACAGGGAGACATCATGCACCGGGACTCTATGACCGGGGAGAGCGTGATCAACACCGGCGGTATACAGTGGATGACGGCGGGCAGCGGCCTGATCCACGCCGAGGTCTCCTCGGAAACTTTTAAGAAAAACGGCGGTATGGAGGAAGTCATTCAAATTTGGCTCAACCTGCCTTCCCACCTGAAAATGACGGCGCCGAACTACATCGGCCTCCAAAAGGACGGCATCCCCGCCATCCAATTGGATGAGGGCAGAGTCGAGGTCAATCTCATTTCCGGGAAATGGGGTGAAACCGAGGGGCCGGTACTTTCCCTGACCGGCATACACACCACCAGCATTGAATTCAAAAAGGGGGGGGAGTTGCAAACGAAAGTAGAGGCGAAGCGCAACATCTTGTTCTACGTGGTGAACGGGGAAGTGGAGGTCAATGGACAAACCGCCGCCACGCACACCCTGGTTGAGTTTGCCAACGAAGGCGAGGCCATTGCCGTCAAAGCTCTGAGCGATGCTGCCCTGATTTTTTGCCACGGCGAGCCCTACAACGAGCCGATCGTGGCCCATGGGCCCTTCGTGATGAATTCGGAAGCCGAAATCCGTCAGGCGATGATGGATTATCAGAGTGGTAAGTTAGGAGGGCTGGATGAGTAACGTATAAGGTTGCGCAGGCCACTTCTTAAATTAAGTTCTTTACTGATTGGGTTTGTTATAAATTGTTATATGGCTATATTGTTTCTGAACGCAGCCAAACAATTGCGGGCAAACACAAAGCCATGGCAGAACTCCTGGAATGGATGACACATGCGGACCAAATGCTGGGAGAACTCATCTCCCGCTACGGGTGGGCTACGTATTTGATCTTATTTCTCATCATTTTCATTGAGACGGGGCTGGTCGTCATTGCCTTTTTTCCAGGCGACGGCCTGTTGTTTTCCGCCGGCCTTTTTGCCGCCAGTGGCTCCCTGGAGTTGGCTATTCTACTACCCCTGTTATCTATAGCCACCATAGCCGGGAATACCTCCAACTACTTTATCGGCAGGTACCTGGGCCACCTTTTCTTTAAAAATAAAAATTCAGTCTGGGCGCGGCAACTGGAAAAAGCGCACCAGTACCACGAGCGTTATGGGCCCTGGGCAGTGGCGCTTAGCCGCTTTTTCCCTTTCATGCGCACCCTGGCGCCTTTTGCCGCCGGGCTTTCCCGAATGTCTTTCCGGCTTTTTACCCCTTACAATATCCTCGGTGGGCTGGCCTGGATTTGCGCCTACTTGCTGGCCGGTTTTTTCTTCGGGGAGATTCCCTGGGTGAAGAGCCATTTTGGCCTGATCTTTTCCGGCCTGCTTGTAGGGCTGCTCCTGGTGTTTTTGTATGGGGTAGGAAAAGCGCTATGGCATAGGTACAGGCAGGAGTAATTTTTTGTTTTGTCAGCTAAAAAATCCAATTGGATTGTTAAATTGTAAGCATTCCCGGAAGCAATGCTTTTGGAAAGCGGTTGGCCATGCTGGCTCAATATGGGCTATTCAACCCGCTGAACCAGTCACATCCGGGTAAACCTATACTCCCAAAATACTATGATCAACCATTATCTGGACATTTCCCATGAAGTTATGGACGCGCTCAACGAAGGCCGGGCGGTAGTCGCATTGGAATCGACGATCATTTCCCACGGGATGCCGTATCCGCAAAATGCGGAAACCGCTCTTCGGGTGGAACAGAAGATTCGCGCCGGCGGGGCCATCCCCGCCACGATAGCCATTATTGGAGGGCGCCTGAAAGCGGGGCTAAGCCCTAAAGAAATCGATTATCTGGGAGAAAAAGGCGTCCAGGTTACCAAGGTGAGCCGCCGCGACCTGCCCGTTCTGCTGGCCGGCAACCGGGATGGCGCCACTACGGTAGCCTCCACTATGATCATTGCCCGGCTGGCCGGCATCCCGGTCTTTGCTACCGGTGGCATCGGAGGGGTACACCGGGGCGCTGCTCAGACGATGGACATCTCAGCCGACCTGCAGGAACTGGCGCGTACCAACGTGGCTGTCGTCTGCGCCGGCGCCAAGTCTATCCTCGACCTGAAACTCACGCTGGAATATCTGGAGACACACGGAGTGCCGGTTCTGGGCTATCAGATGGATGAGTTTCCCGCCTTTTACAGCCGCAGCAGTGGCCTGCCGGTAGACTGCCGGATGGACGATGCCTCAGAGATCGCAAAAGTAATGAAAGCCAAGTGGGGGTTGGGCCTGGAGGGCGGACTGGTCGTTGCCAACCCCATCCCCGAAGCCTATGCTATGTCGGAAGATAGCATCAACATCGCCATCAGCCGCGCCATTGCTGAGGCAGAAGCCAAAGGGATAAAAGGGAAAAGCCTGACGCCTTTCCTGCTGGCGAAAATCGAAGCCCTCACGGAAGGCAAAAGCCTGCAGGCCAATATCCAACTGGCGCTCAACAATGCGGCGCTGGCCGCCGCGCTGGCAGTTGCATACGCAGGCTTGTAAGCTAACCGGACTTTGAACAAACGGGCCATTCCTCTTCGGCGTCATTTGTATTGGTTTTCCACTTATTAATAAAATTTCCGTACCCTTCGCAAACTAAACCCAAAATTTATATCGTTGTAAAAATAACAGCCTGGCCAGCATAAGTAACAGCCGGGCAGAGAGAAAACTACTGAAACGAACCGGGAGGCTCTCCTCCGCTTACAGCAGCAGATTCATCTGAGAGAACACACTTTACACTTCTGGAACAAAGCGCGTTACGACTACTTCTGTATCAAAATCGAAACAACGTTACCTACGCTTGTACGTTCTCGCTACATCGCATCGCAATGTTCATAAGCACCATTTTTCCCGTTAAAAAAAACCAAGCCCCATGTCCACCACTCTGATGATCATCCTCGGCGTTTCAGTTCTTATTATAACACTCTATTACTTCGCCTATCTGGCTAATGAAAACAACTCCAGACGCCAGTTGCAACATCCAGCTCCGCCGCCACAGGGCTATATTTCCAATCCTCTTGACTATCGACCTCGGCTTACGGCAATGGAAGAGCCGGCTCCCGGTCTTTCATTCTGGCCGATACTGGCGCTGGCCGGCATTGCCGCCGTATTCTATATGGGTTACAGAAGCAAGCCGGCGGAAACCGTAAACGGGACTTCCCCTGCCTATGCCACCCCTCAGGCGCCGGATCGTACCCATGGCGAGGTGGATTACGACAATCCGGAAAAAGATGCCTATATTCTTCCCGAGGAGAAAAAGAGCACGTACACTGTGCCGCCGTCCACTCCCCGCACCCGTACCAGCCGATGGGAGGAAAAGGCGGTTGATCCGTACGAATACGAGACGGAAAGGGCAGCCTCCGAGCCAACAAAAACCTACGAAGCGCCTGATTACCGGAAGGGGTATGGCGTACAGATATTCGCCACGGAAAAAGGCTGGTGGGAAGAAGCCCACGTCCGTGAAATCCAGCGGAAGTACCAAAGCCATCAGCTGTTGATCGGCACGGGCTATACTTCGGGGCAGGCGCCGGTAAATAAGTTCATTCTCGGCCCTTTCAACACCAAAGCGGAGGCCAATCAGTTTGCCAGACAAGCAGGGAAAGCTTTTCCCGGCGCTTATGCGGTTGACTTATCCAGGCTGGAACAGGTCAGGCGATACTGGGCGGTTCCTTAAAACTCACTCTTGAGGTGAAACTGCACCTTTGGGTGGTTTTCCTTCGACATCTTCAGGCTCCAGGCAGATTCGGCGAGATAGACCAGTTGGCCATGTTTATCGCGGGCAATATCCTTGCGGCGGCGATCCAGGAATTCCTTCAGCGCTTTCTCGTCATCACAGCTGACCCAACAAGCCTTGTACAAGTTAAGCGGCTCGTAGGAACAACGGGCGCCATACTCGTGCTCGAGGCGGTACTGAATAACATCGAACTGCAGGGCGCCAACTGTACCGATGATTTTCCTCCCATTATCTTCCTTGATGAATAACTGGGCTACCCCCTCGTCCATGAGCTGCTCCAGGCCCTTATCGAGCTGTTTGTATTTCATGGGGTCAGCATTGTTGACATATCGGAACTGTTCGGGTGAGAAGCTGGGAATCCCTTTAAAATGAAGGACTTCCCCTTCTGTGACCGTATCGCCTATCTTAAAGTTGCCGGAGTCGTAGAGGCCGATCACATCACCGGGAAAGGCCTCGTCGATCACCATTTTTTTATCGGCCATGAAGCTGGTGGGGTTGGCGAACTTCATTTTCCGGTTCTGCCGGACGTGCAGGTAGTTGGTATTGCGCTGAAATTTACCCGAGCAAACCCGCAGGAAGGCGATGCGGTCGCGGTGCTTGGGGTCCATATTGGCGTGAATTTTGAATACGAAGCCGGCAAACTGATCTTCGCCAGGGGTTACCATTCGCTCTTCGGTAATACGGGGCAGCGGCGCCGGAGCGATCTCAACGAAACAATCCAGTAGTTCCCGGACGCCGAAGTTGTTGATGGCGCTGCCGAAGAAAACCGGAGAAAGCTCGCCATCGAGGTAGGCCTGCCGGTTGAAGGGAGGATAAACTTCTTCCACCATTCGGACCTCCTCGCGCAGTTCGCGGGCAGCAGTTTGCCCGACGTGCTTTTCAAGCTCCGTGCTTTTCAGGTCGGTAATTTCAATGGTGTCTTCTTCCAACTGCTTGCCGTGCGGCCGGAAAAGGACAAGCTTTTGTTCGTAGAGGCTGTACACCCCTTTGAAACGCTGCCCCATACCGATCGGCCAGCTTAGCGGGCGGACGGTGAGCCCCAGCTTCTGCTCCAGGTCATCGAGCAGGTCAAAGCCGTCGAGCCCTTCGCGGTCCATCTTGTTGATGAAAACCATGATCGGGGTTTTCCGCATCCGGCAAACCTCTACCAGTTTCTCGGTTTGTGTTTCCACCCCCTTCGCCACGTCGATAACGACAATAACGCTATCGACCGCAGTGAGCGTGCGGTAGGTATCTTCGGCAAAATCCTGGTGGCCGGGTGTATCGAGGATATTGATCTTTGTATTGCGGTAATCAAAGGCCATAACCGAAGTAGCAACGGAAATGCCCCGCTGGCGTTCGATCTCCATGAAGTCGGAGGTAGCGCTGCGCTTGATCTTGTTGGATTTCACCGCGCCGGCCACCTGAATGGCGCCGCCAAACAACAAAAGCTTTTCAGTGAGGGTTGTTTTACCGGCGTCCGGATGGCTGATGATGCCGAAAGTACGCCGTTTTTGTATTTCTTTGAGAACGTTCATGCACTTCTTTATTTCAGCCTGCAAAGGTAAGGAATTCAGGCAAATATGAGTAAGAATTGTTGTACACAAAGGATTTGCCCCATCGCCGTGAAAGATATTGGTTATATTGTGAAGGTTTTACTTCCACTTTGAATAGCTAGTGCGCCGGGAACGAAATTATCGACCCATTATGCGGCCTCTTTTGGCGCTATACGTCGTTGCCCATTCCTCACGTAGCTCCGGCTATGCTCGTCATGGGCGCCTCGTCTAGCACCAAAATAGCCTCCCATTATTGGCCGATTACTTCATGCCCGGCGCACTAGTATATTCTCATTGGCTGCATGGATTTTGATTAACCAACTACGATAGATGTTCGAACTTGCTGGAATAATTATTCTGGGTATCCTCGCGCAGTGGCTCGCCTGGTGGATTCGGGTGCCGTCCATCCTGCCGTTGATCCTGATCGGCCTGATGGTGGGCCCTTTGTCCACCTTTTTCACAGCCGACGGGGAAAAACTGATAGAACCCATCTATCGTGCGGGCCCGGAAGGATTGGGTATTTTTCCAGATAAATATTTGTTTTCTTTTGTCTCGCTGGCCATTGGCATCATTTTGTTTGAAGGAGGGCTGACTCTGAAACGCCGGGAGATTTCCGGAGTAGGGCCGGCTATTCTCAAGCTGATTACGTTAGGGCCTATCGCCACTTTCTTTGGCGGAGGACTGGCGGCTCATCTTATTCTCGGGTTAACCTGGCCCATCTCCTTTCTGTTTGGCGCCCTGGTTATTGTCACCGGCCCTACCGTCATCGCACCTATTCTGCAAAACATACCACTCAACCGCAATGTTGCCACCGTGCTGAAATGGGAGGGTATTCTTATTGACCCGATTGGGGCGTTGGTGGCTGTATTGGTATTTGAGTTTATTCGATCCGCTCAGGGGGGCGCTGAATTTACCACTCATGCCTTTGTGTCTTTTTTTCAAATCATCCTGATCGGGTTGTCAATGGGAACCCTGGCTGCTTTGACCCTGTATCAGTTGATCAAGGCCGAGCTTATCCCCAATTACTTACTTAATGTATTCACCCTGGCGTGTGTGCTGGCTGTATTTGTTTTCTCCGATTTGCTGGCCCATGAGTCCGGCCTTTTATCGGTGGTAGTGATGGGGATGGCCATGGGCAACCTCAATGTCCCTAGAATACAAGAAATCCTCTCGTTTAAGGAATCGCTGAGCGTATTACTGATTTCGATCCTCTTCATCATTCTCGCAGCCAATATTGATATGAAAGATATTCATATCATTCTGGATGACTGGCGGCCCCTGGCCCTGTTTGCGGCGGTGGTGTTCATCCTACGCCCGTTGGGTGTATTCATCAGCACCTGGAATTCCGAACTTAATTTATCCGAAAAAGCCTTCATTTCCTGGGTGGGCCCGAGGGGAATCGTTGCGGCCGGTATTGCCTCCCTGTTCGGCATCACGCTGACCTCTGAAGTCCCGCCGGTACAGGATGCCGAATTTCTGGTTCCACTCGTGTTTATGATCGTGCTGGGTACCGTTTTGCTCAACGCCACGACAGCCAGAATGGTAGCCAAACTACTAAAGGTTACCCTGGACGCCTCAGAGGGTATTCTCATCATTGGCGCCAATGGCGCTGCCCGGATCATTGGCAAGTATTTACTGGATCATAACCGCCATGTAGTACTGATCGACAACAACGAAAGCAGTATCAAAAAAGCCAAAGAAGCAGGCCTGGAAGCTTTCATGGTCAATATTTATACCGACGACCTGGGAGACCAGTTTGAATTGCTGGATATGGGATATATGGTAGCCATGACGAGCAGCATCGATGTCAACCAATACGCAGTTCGAAAGTATCAGAAAATATTCGGCGAAAACGGCACTTTTCGTCTCATTACACCAGAGGAATTGAAAAAAGGACGGTCAGAAATCCCGCAGCAGGGAATCTTTTCCTATACGGATGATTTCCTGAACCTCAATGAAGTAGCCCGGGACTATCCGGTGGTCAACGAAGTTAATGTCTCTGATAAAGAAGAACTGGAACAACTCGTAAAGCGGACTGCGACAAACCCCGATACGGTCCCACTCTTCATCAAAACGGATACCGGCTCACTCGAAGTCATTCCTCCTACACTGGATGGCCTTCATGTTACCGATGGCTTCCAGTTGATCTACCTCGGTAAAAAACTGGAAAAAGCTCCTGCTGAATAGCTCCGCCCCTTTCGAAAATGATCTGGCAATCCAAGAACATTTTTCTTTCCTTGTTGTTGATATGAAAGTTTTACTATTATTATAAATAAGAGTACTTTTACCTGTAAGATAATTTTCTCTACACAATGAAGAGATCATAAAAATTGCGATTCTTTTTCAGCCAGCGGCTTATGTCCTGGCTGGAATTCGCATGGTGACTGAGGCTTTTTTAGGAGAGGCTGCTTGACAGCCTCTCCTTTTTTATATGCTTCAATCTTAGCGTGTGTTCAAAGCCAAGTAACTTTTTCATTTAGAGCGTGTTGGGGATTTACCCTTTGGCCTGCAAATGTGCATCTTTTGAACCTCATTTCGCCATTTTTTCGCCACGTAGCGATGCTATGCGGCTCAAAAATGGCTTCCTGAGAACCAAAATCTGCTCATTTTCGACATCAAAAGTAAATCCCCAACACGCTCTTAAGGGGTTTGGAAATAAATAAACTACGCAAAATGGCGCAGTTATTTTTTTCCTTCGCCGGCCTTTTTCTTCTGGTTGTTCTCCTGGGCATTGGATTCCTGGTTGGGCCCATTCCCAATGCCGTCCTGGCCGGTATTCTAATTACTGTGGGAATAGGCATTATTGATTACAAGGGTTTATATCAAACACCTGGACGGCCCGCTGTTCTTTGGCTTCGCTTCCCGTTTCCAGGATATGATCAAAGCACTGCCCAAGATCAAAACGGTAGTGATCCGGATGGACCAGGTACCCTACGTAGGCCAATCTGGCGCCTGTACGCTATGGAAGAAGCCATTCAGGAGCTGCAAGGACAGGGTATTCTGGTCGTATTTACCGGCCTGCACGGGCAACCGCTCGATATGTTTAAACGGATCAACCTTATCCCGGGCCTCGTTTCAGAGGAATACCTTTTCGAAACGTTCGAAGAGTGTGTAAACTGGCTGAAACCTTTCATCCGGGATGAAGGCCTGGGGCAATTGGCCGTCGATCAGGTCCATGGTAGTGGCAATAGCAGAAAAAAAAGGGAAAAAGAAGCTGCGAAAGGAGCCAAAGTTCCAAATCCTGAAGATTTTCGGGAAATAAAAATATTATTCAGCAAGCAATACCAGCGCCCTCCTCTTGTGCGCCCAAATAGTTGTAGCATAAGCCTCAGAGGGGATTCAGTTTACAAATACAGCTTGCAGGCCGCCTCTTCCAACCAATGGTTTCACGTTAACTTTATGAAAGTAGCCCGCTCATTTTTCAAATAAATACTTACATTTGACGAAGTATTAAACCGGAGTGAGCTATGGCCATCACGATACAAATGAAGCTTAATGAGCAATTGTACCTGAAAGACCCCCAGGACACCCGGCTCGGCCGCAAGATTATTCAGCATAGCATCCTGCTCATTGATGAAATAGGATTTGAAGCCTTCACCTTTAAAAAATTAGCAGATCAGATAGGGTCAACCGAAGCTTCTGTCTACCGGTATTTCACCAATAAGCACCTGCTGCTGGTCTACCTGCTTTGCTGGTATTGGGAATGGATGAAATTTAGCATCGATTACAACACCATGAATATCGAGGATGCCAGGAAGAAATTACGGATCGCTATTTCTTCTATTGTGGACACGACCCGGCGCAATACTTCTATCGAGTTCGTGGATGAAGACGTACTGCATCGCATTGTTGTTGCCGAAGCCACCAAGGCCTATCATACCAAAGAGGTTGACAAAGAAAACAGGGATGGTTTCTTCATGACCTACAAGGTGCTATCCAAGAAGATATCCGATATCATTACAGAAATTGACCCCAATTATCCCTACCCGCGCGCCTTGGCCAGCACCCTCCTGGAAATGGCCAACAACCACATTTATTTTGCCCTTCACCTCCCGGCATTAACTGATATTACAGTAGAAGGGGGGGACCTGAGCCAGGTGGAAAAGCTCCTGGAGGATTTTGCCTTTGGGCTCTTAAATATAGAGCTAAAATAGCTTTCCCTGCCCATTCTTTTCTATATCAAAATCAATGCTGTCTCCGGTTTTGAGTTTGCCCGCTGGCTTGCTTTCTTCTTTTGCCGTTTGCTCCTTAGCCGGCGCCTCAGCAGTTGCTTCCTTGATTTCGACAATCCCGGCCAACCGTTGATCACTTACTTTGTTGCCGATGGCTCTCCATCCTTTCACGTCGACAAAATGGGCCAGGTCGAGTTCGCTCTCTACTTTTTTGGAATTGACCTTAATGCTGTACCGTATCTTCGGCTCTGCCTCCAGGGAGGCGTAGAGAAGTTTCGTCTTGCGGTCCTCGGTCAGGAACGGGAAACGCTGGCCGGTGGTGGTCGTTTCAATCAGAAAGCGCTTGGCCATGGTCCAGCCCCGTTCGCCTTCGAAGTAAACGACATTAATCACCTCATCCGGGTCGAATTTACCAATATGGATAACTTCCTGGGGGTCGAAGCGCTTGTTGATGTCCATTTCCACCACTTCATAAGCCCCCTCTTTGTATATTGCCAGTATGGCATCCCCGGTGTCGAAGGCTCCAATGAATTTTCCGCGTTCATCTGTATTGAGGCGCCCGCTAACCTCATCGATCCATACCTTGAGAGCGCCCAGGGTCGATTTGCCCACTTCCTTCAACGCTAATTTCCTTACCGGGTATTTGGTCAAGGTGTTGCCCTTGGAGCTGCGGCCCTTGATGTCCATGGCGCCAAAATCGAAATCGAACTGCTTGATCCGGGCGCGGCTACCCTGGGTCAATTGCACGGTGACCACTTCCGCTTCCCCGTTCGGGTTAGCGCTGAAATAAAGCACTTTGGAGCCCTTCTCTCCGGTGGTCAGGTCGTATTCCCGGTCCCGGGTAATGGCTTTAACATTAAAACGCTTGGCAAAACTGCGGCCTGATTTCCCATCGGTATAGGCCATGTTATAGGTCGTACGATCGTCGCCCTTCTTCCAAACGTCGACATGGATGATGTCCTTACCGACAAACACCTTATCCGCAATCCGGGATACCAAAAACTTGCCGTCGCTGCGGAAAACGATGATATCGTCAATATCGGAGCAGTCACAAACGAACTCATCTTTTTTCAAACCGGTGCCAATGAACCCTTCCGTTCGGTTGACGTATAATTTGGCATTGTTGGCCACCACTTCCGTTGCTTCGATGGAATCGAAAGTGGTGATCCGGGTGCGGCGTTCCCGACCCTTGCCGTGTTTGGCAAGCAACTCCTCGAAGTAAGCAATGGCATACTCGACCAGGTGGTCGAGGTGATGTTGAACTTCCTTCAATTCTTCTTCCAGCTTCGCGATCAACTCGTCCGCTTTGAAAGAATTGTATTTGGAGATGCGTTTGATCTTGATCTCGGTCAGGCGAATCAGGTCTTCTTCAGCAATCTCCCGCAGGAGGCGCAGCCGCTTGTCTCCCTTTTGGGGCGCCTCGTTGGGCGTCACTACGTATTTGCGCAGGCCCCTGTCGACCGCTTCCAGTACGGCTTCCCAGGTTTCGCATTCCTCAATATCGCGATAGATGCGCTTTTCGATGAAGATTTTCTCCAGGCTGGCGAAGTGCAGTTTTTCCAGCAATTCCCCTTTGCGTATCTCGAGTTCCCGTCGAAGCAGTTCTTTGGTATGTTCGGTAGAGATTTCAAGTATCTCCTCTACCGTCATGAAGTGAGGCTTATCGTCAATGATGACGCAGGCGTTGGGAGAGGCCGGTATTTCACAATAGGTAAAGGCGTAGAGGGCGTCGATTGTCAGGTCGGGAGAGGTTCCCGGGGCCAGTTCCACCAATATTTCCACCTCCTGGGCGGTATTGTCTGAAACCTTTTTGATCTTGATCTTTCCCTTGTCATTCGCCTTGATGATACTGTCGATCAGGCTGGTAGTCGTCACACCGTAAGGCATCTCGCGAATGGCCAGGGTAGATTTATCGACGCGGTCGATCAAGGCCCGGATTTTCACCCGCCCCCCCCGCTTGCCTCCGTTGTAATCGGTGACGTCAATCGAGCCGCCCGTTTGAAAATCGGGGTAAATCTTTACTTTTTTCCCTTGCAGGATTTTTATGGAAGCTTTAACGAGTTCTATGAAGTTGTGGGGCAGTATCTTGGTGGAAAGCCCGACGGCGATACCATCGGCGCCCTGCGCCAGGAGCAGCGGGAATTTCATGGGCAGGTCAATCGGTTCCCGCTTGCGGCCGTCATAGGTGAGCTGCCATTCCGTCGTCTGTGGGTTGAAGGCTATATCGAGCGCCAGCTTAGTCAGGCGCGCTTCAATATAACGCGAAGCGGCGGCGCTGTCGCCTGTACGTACATCGCCCCAGTTGCCCTGAGGGTCGATGAGCATATCTTTCTGCCCGAGATTGACCAGGGCGTCCCCAATTGCGGCATCTCCGTGCGGATGGTACTGCATGGTCTGCCCGATGATATTGGCCACCTTGTGGTAACGCCCGTCGTGCATCTCCCGCATGGCGTGCAGGATACGCCGCTGCACCGGCTTGAGCCCATCGTTGATGGAAGGTACGGCGCGTTCCAGTATAACGTAAGAGGCATAGTCCAGGAAATAATCCTGGTACATACCTTTAAGCGTGATGATGTTATCTTGCCCGTTTTGGCCTTCTGTTATGGTACTTTCGCTCATTTTGATCTCCTGGCTGTGAACTCTAAAGCATATAATTTTGCAATAGCAAAGCTACAAATTTAACATCAATTTCAAAAACAAAATATTTTGTTTCAATGAGTTTTAAAATATTTTGTTTTAAATTTTTCATTCCCTCATTCCTTCCCACGCCAGCCGGGCAGCTGCCAGATCCTCCAACGCATGGCCCACTGATTTAAAGAGCGTAATGGCTTCTGCGCTCTGGCGGCCGGCACACTCCCGGCGGCAGAGGCTAAACAGGTCACCGGGGATATCTTCCGGCCTAAGGATGCCATTTCGGATTGGCTCTACGATATCGCCGGTCTCTTTAAGAGCGCCTTCCATAGTATCTACATAAACCAGGGCGCGGCGGATGGCCTCGTCATCGGCCTCGCGCATATTGGGTTTGAAGGAGCCCACCAGGTCGATGTGCTGTCCATCTTTTAACCAGCGGCCCAGCACCAGTGGCTTCGAGCTCAGGGTAGCGCAGCTGATGATGTCGGCTTCGGCAATGGCAGTAGATAAGTCGCCTGCCGGGCTGGCAGAATACCGGGGATTGCTCAGTTCTGCCGCCAGGGCTTGGGCCTTTGCGAGGGTTCTTCCCCATATCAACACCCTTTCGATAGGCCGTACGCTGGCGTGGGCCCGAATGAGGTAGGGCGCCAGCGCGCCGGTTCCTACCATAAGCAGCGTTTTGCTTTCTGCCCGCGAAAGGAAACCGGAGGCCAGCGCAGAGGCGGCAGCGGTACGCAGGTTGGTCAGCGCTTTGGCGTCCATCTGTAGGATAGGCGTGCCGGTAGCAGTCTCGAAGAGCGTATAGATACCTTGTATGGTTGGCAATCCCTGCCGGCGGTTATGAGGGCTCACCGCAACGAGCTTAATGCCAAAGTACCGGCCATCATCCCAGGCGGGCATCAGCAGCAGTGTTCCTTTTTCTGTTTCGCCAGGGATAGGATAATCGTGATGGTGCCGAAGCGGAGTGTGGCAGGGGCTGGCAAAAGCCCGCCTCAAGGACGCTATCAGTTGAGAACAGGGGAGTAAGGCTTCCAGTTGGATGGCAGGGAGGAATTGCATGGTAGTTTTAACTGCAAAATGCAAAATTCTGAATGAAAAGCTTGCCGTTAATCGTAATTGAGCCTGACCAGCCTTAGCCGGTTGCGCCGTTCGCTGGGAATGATCAGCTCGTTGGCGTCCACCTGAATGGCGTCGCGGAAACGAAGCCTGAGCTTGAGGTTTTCCGTGCTGAGCAGGCTGTTGCGTTCAGCTTGCCCATTGCCTTTGAGGACGTACTCGCTGACCGTATTTTCGTATTTGACCTCATCGTTAAAAAGGAAGCGGAGGCTACTAGGTGTTTTGAAGAGAAAATAAGAAGAATACATGCCATCGTCGTCCTGTGAATATTGCTTTTTGTGGAGCACCGTTTTCCAGTGGGTTTCGCCGGTAGGATGGATCGAAATGACGAAGACCTCGTCGTAGTAATAATCGACGGCAAAGTGGCCGCTGACGTCGTAGAAGGTCCGGTTCACGCCGGCTGCCCGTCGCTCATAGGTTCGATTGCGTTCACAGATAAGTAAGACGCCGCCGTCGAGGCGCAGGACAACCTCCTGTATGCTTACCTCCGCTATCCCTTTGGTCTTATCACTTTCCTTGCCCAACAACGTCCCTACAAACTCTTCATCGAACTCGGTTAGCGTAAGCTGATACTGATCGTGATGCTGGGGGGGAATGCTGAGGTAGAAATATCCGTCGGCCCGGCCCAGGTTTTTATCCGAATACAGGCCGGCAGCGATCAGCCTGTTGTTGAGGTGGTCATAGGTGAAGTAGGAGTCATAAGTTAACTTATTCGACATGGGAATGTCGTATTTCACGAGTTGCGCGGAGGCGCCGTAGTAGGTATGAATCTCAAAGTAGTGGTCCTCGCGTTTAGAGCGGTAGTTGTTTTTCTCCAGGATAAGCGTCATATTGCCATCATTATCCACCAATATTTCCTGGAAATTCTGATAGTAATTGAACTCTTCCGGTTGCAGGACGGACTGCCATTTAAGGTGAAGATTGACTATGTCTATGGAATAGGCTTTGATCATTTCCTGTTTTTCGAGAAAGTACACCAGCGCCTTGCTGCGGTCATCCGAACGGATGAACTCAAAGCCCGGGTTGTAAAACAGGTAGCCGAGGTCGGCTAGGCTCACCGAGTCGATCAGGTTGGCCCCGGGCCCATACTTGTGAGCCTTGATGATGGTATGGGATTTGTTCCGGAACTGGTAAATAATAGTGAAATCAGCCTTTCCGGTAACCATCCCGATGACCTTGGGCTGACGGTCATCCAGTTCGATGTCTTTTGACCAGGCTTCCTTCATTTGCGGGTTGAAGGCCACTACTTCGAAGGAGGTTCCTTTATCCCGAAAGACGAGGGTATTGCCCCCCAGGTCTCCAATGAGTTCATAAGCAATATCACTGCGGAGGACGATGGGCTCCGACACCGTCACCTTCTGCGAAAAAGAAAGTAAAGGGATCAGGGTCAAGGAGAGTATATTGAGGTATTTCATAGCTTCGGTATATTTTCAGCTTGGCTATTGATGTATTTTTCATCCGGGTCATAATAAAAATAATTATTTCTCCGATTATGTTCGAATGGATATTTGTCTTATTACGAATTCCCGACACAATTATTTTGGCCTGCAGGTTGTACCAGTGTAAATTTACCCTTCCGAAAGTGATGGATAAGAAATGAATACTGCTTTACATATTCTCTTTGGGGTGGTTGCTCTTTACGGGCTATTTTTATTGTTGGTGTTTATACTGCAGGAAAGGTTTGTTTTTCAGCCATTTCGGTTGTCGCAGGATCACCGGTTTTTCTTCAATGCAAAAGGATGGGAGGAACTGTGGCTGGAAAGCGGCGAGGGCATCCGCCTGAACGCTTTACTATTCCGGGCGCCGATGAGGGAGAAAAAGAAGGGGGTGGTACTTTATTTTCACGGCAACCAGGGCAACCTCCAGCGCTGGGCCAAGCATCAGGGCGCTTTCACCCGGCTGGGGTATGATTTTTTTGCTATCGATTACCGGGGTTATGGCAAAAGCGGTGGGAGGCCTTCCGAGCAAGGGTTGTATGCTGACGGCGAAGCGGCTTATTGCTGGCTGCTGGAACATTATAAAGAGGAGGAGATTGTGCTCTATGGCCGTTCGCTGGGTTCCGGAGTCGCCTCCTGGCTGGCTACCCGGCGGCGCCCGCGGCTCGCCATTCTGGAAACCCCATTTGACAATATGCCCAACGTAGTCAGGGCCATCTGCCGAATGCCCATTCCGGACGCCATTTTCCGTTTGTCGTTCCCCAACGACCGCCATCTTAAACACCTGAATTGCCCGGCCATAATTTTTGCCGGCACGCGCGACCGGATCGTTGAGTACCACCTTTCTCAGCGCCTGCGCTCCCTGCTTGACAGCCAGGAGGCCTTTATCACCATCGACGGCGCCGGCCACCGCAACCTGGACACCTTTCCCAAGTATCATTACCAGCTGGAACGGGTGCTCGGGTAAAGGCTTTTACCAACCTGCTTTCTCCCCGGACAATGCTCAAAAAACTTATATTTGCAGCTCATTTTACGAGCTGTTATGAGCAAGAGAAACAAATTGCAGAAGTTTGCCGAACTCCTGGCGCTGCCAAATGTGTACGAGAATTTTAATCCGCTGGAATCCAAGCTTTACGGCCTCAATGGGCAACTGGTGAGCTTGAGAGGAGAGTGGGCGTCCGGGCACTTTGGCAATGGCCAACCCATCACCCTGGAGTTGGCCTGCGGCCGGGGCGAATACACCCTGGGGCTGGCGCGGCAGAACCCCCACCGCAATTTCATCGGCGTGGATGTAAAAGGCGCCCGAATCTGGCGAGGCGCCAAGATCGCCCTGGATGAGGGCCTGAACAATGCCGCCTTCCTGCGCCTCCGCATCGAACAGATTACCCGCTTTTTCGAGCCGGGCGAAGTCAGTGAAATCTGGATCACTTTTCCCGACCCTTTTCTGCGCAACAGCAAAGCGAACCGACGCCTCACCGCCCCTCCGTTTCTGGCGGAGTACAAAAAAGTGCTGTCGCCCGGCGGCCTCATCCACCTCAAAACCGACGAGCCGAATTTTTATGCGTTCACGCTGGGGGTGCTGGCGAAATACCCGGGGGCTGAGATTCTTTACCAGGACGAAGATATTTACGCCAAGCCGCTGCCTATGCCCGAGCTGGAGCTAAAGACGTATTACGAACGGATGCACCTGGAAGAGGGCAAGGCGATCAAGTATATGAGGTTTCGGTTGAATGGGTAAATCCGCCGGGATACATGCCCTGTTTCCTGAATGATCTTTTCTCAGAGCTTGTTCCGACAGGCTCCTGGTAAAATTCACCAAACCACTCCTGCCTTCACCTTCACCTCCAACCCGAGCAGTTTTGAAGCCAGTGCTTCAAAGTTTCCGTTTGAGCCGGAGACAAAAAACCGGTGCGGCCCTGGAAGCTGAGGGCTGAGCAAGCCTTTTTCTTCGAGCACGCGCTGCAGTTGGCGGGCGACAGCGGGCGCGGGGTTGATGACTGTAGCATCAGGCCCCACGATCTTTTCAATGAGGGTTTGCACGAAAGGGTAGTGGGTGCAGCCGAGTACAAAAGTGTCGGCGCCGCCGGCCAGCATAGGTTCCAGAATATTGCGCAGAAAGGCTTCCATCTCCGGCCCATCCAATTGTCCGGCTTCGATGCGTTCCACCAGGCCGGTGCAGGGATTTTCCAGGAGTTCAACGTCTTTGGCATAGCGGTGCATAAGGCTGGCGTATCGCTGGCTCTTGAAAGTGCCGGCGGTGGCCAATACCCCCACCTTCCCGGAACGGGTAGCGCGGGCGCCGGGCCTGACGGCGGGCTCCATGCCAATAAAAGGAACATCCGGCCAGCGTTCCCGCAGGTAATTGAGCGACGCGGCGGTGGCCGTATTGCAGGCTACTACGATGGCCTTACAGCCTTGTTGGAGAAGAAACTGAGTAATACCGGCACTGTAAGCGCAGATGGCTTCCGCCGGCTGAGGGCCATAGGGAAGGTGTGCGGTGTCCCCAAAATAGAAGAGTTGCTCTTGCGGAAGCTGCTGGATAATGGCATAGGCGGCAGTCAGGCCGCCTATGCCAGAATCGAATAGGCCAACAGGGTGGCGGCCCGGATCCAAATTACAGGCCGAGTTTGGCTTTGACGAGGTTGGCCACATCCATGGATTCATCTGCGTACAGAATGACGCCTTCGTCGAAAATGAACTGGAGTCCATTCTCCTTGGCCACATCGGTAATGGCCTGGTTGACCTTCTCCAGGATGGGCTGCAACTCCTTGTTGCGCTTATCCTGAAGCTGCTTGACCATGTCTTGCTCGAACTTCCCGATCTCAGCTTGCTGGTCTTCGAGTTTTTTGCCTGCTTCCTCCTGCTGCTTAGGCGATAAGTCGCCACTGGCTGCTTTTTGCTGAATGGCGGCGTAGTCTTGCTGCAATTGCTCGACCATCCCCTGCCCTTTCTTTTGCAATTGCTTCTGCAGGGCTTCCAGGTTAGCTTCCATTTGCTTTACCTCCGGCATTTCCGCCAGAATGGCGGAGGAGTTGACGTAGCCGAACTTCTGGGCCTGTGCAGTATTCATGGCGCCGAAGACGATCAGCAGAAGGCCGGTTATCTTTAAAATACGCTTCATTTTGTGTTCCTATTTTTGTTTTTGGTTATCAAAAAATGTAAAACGGCTGCAAAAATAGCGGTTTTACAGTGAAGTAAAAACCAAAGTTCTGATTTACTTCAACTTATCCATAATATCCGAGGTCTTGTCGTACTGCGGGTTGGAAAAGATCATACCGGTCGAACCCGATTTGTCAAAAATGAAATCGTAGCCGCGTTCGGTGGCGTATTCTTCAATTGCCGCAAAGACTTTGTCCTGGATAGGCCGTACGAGTTCCTGCCTGCGCTTAAAGAGTTCTCCTTCCGGGCCAAACTTGTTTTTCTGCAGGTCGCGTACTTCCTTTTCCTTTTCCATGATCTCATCTTCCCGCTGTTGGCGGGCCTCGTCACTAAGAAGGACTTGTTCTGCCTGGTAACGGTTGTATAACCCCTTGATTTTATCGTATTCCTGGGCAATTTCCTGCCGCCAGCCGGAGGCCAGCTTGTCTAGTTCCTGCTGAGCTGACTGGTAGCTGGAGATGCTTTCCAGGATGGTATTTACATCGACGTAGGCAATGCGTTGCGCGTTAGCCGATACCGCCAGAAAGAGAGCCATCGAGAGTGCGGCCAGAAACTTTTTAATGCTTGTGTTAATCATATGCCTTGCTTTGAATTTGGTTTGGTGAAATGATTTATTTTTTATGCTGTTAAGCCTTTGGTTATCAAGCTTCAAAATTACAATTTTCTATTCATCTTTTGCTTTCTTCGACGCCTGGTTGAGCGAAGGGCCACAATTGGGCTTTTCCTCCCTTTTTGCCCCGGTGTCCTGCAAACTGCTCTATATTAACGCCTTATAATACAAAGGAAGTGGCAGCTTGTCCAGCGGTTTAACGATCATTTAACGGCCATTTCTTCCTTTTTAACGAAAAGGCAACAAAAACATTTGCTTCCCGGCGGTTGTTATGGCTTCACAGTTTCACAGGACCGTGCAGCCAGGAGAGCCCTACAGTAACTATTTAGGTATTTCGGTTGTATGGTGTCCCGGTATTGCGGCCGGAGTCTCAGAGCATGTTTGGAGGCCAATCTTTGGGCTAAAAAATGCCCCTTTTTTGCTGATATTGCGTTACTTTTTTTGCCCGTACCACCAGTATGAGCTGCAAAAAGATGCCTTATCTCAACAAAAAATTGACACCTTTTATCTCCAAACCCGGCCTCCAAACATGCTCTCACAGAGGCGCTGCAACTGCCTGGCCACAAAACCATAATGCCGAAATACCATAATATCTAAATAGGTAGGCCATATAACTATGAATCCAATAACCACCATTACTTTTTTTCAATACAACTCCCCCTCTACTCGCTGGTGGGCCTTTCGCCAAATGGGCCTGACAGGGGCTCAGCTCGAACAGGTGGAAGGGCTGCGGTTTTCCAAGCTTATGGGCAGCGGAGCGGGCAACGGATTCAGCATCTGGCCCAATTTCAGCAATTACGGCCTGTTGGGGGTGTGGGAAAATGAAACGGCCGCGCGGCGTTTTTTTGATGAACATCCGCTCTTTCAGCAATTCCGGTTGCAGTGTTCCGGCTGGTGGTCTACCTATATGCAAGCCGCCAAAGCCCATGGCGAGTGGGACGGGCAGCAGCCCTTTCCCATTACCGAAACCTATAATGAGCGAAGCCTGGTTGCTGTTATCACCCGGGCCACCATCCACACCCGGCAACTCTGGCGTTTCTGGCGCTTTGTGCCCTCCGTCAGCCGGTCTATGGACGACAAAGCGGGGCGCATCTTCTCCATCGGCATCGGCGAACTGCCCCTGGTGCAACAGGCGACCTTCAGCCTCTGGGAAAACAGCCAGGCCATGATGGCCTATGCCTACCGCAGCAAGGAGCACAAAGAGGTGGTCCGCCGTACACGGGAGTATGGCTGGTATAAGGAAGAACTGTTCGCCCGTTTCCATCCCTACAAATCGGAAGGAGACTGGAACGGCGGCGGCACCCCTCTGGATGGCTATTTGGGAGAATAACCTTATTTTTACAGCCGATTTGCGGACTGCGAATACCGAATTCCGAACCATGATCCAACTCAACTATAAAACCTTCGGCCAGGGAGATCCCCTGGTTATCCTCCACGGCCTGTTCGGCACGCTGGACAACTGGCAAACCCTGGGCAAGCAGCTGGCGGAAAATCACACCGTTTATCTGGCCGACCAGCGAAACCACGGCCGTTCTCCTCATCACGACGATATCGACTACCCTTCCATGGCGGAGGACCTGCTGTACTTCCTGGAGGCCAACTGGATGTTTAAAACCCACCTCGTCGGCCACTCCATGGGCGGCAAAACAGCCATGCAGTTCGCGCTCCTGCACCCGGATATGGTCGATAAGCTGGTCGTTATCGATATTGCCCCCAAGCAATACCCCCCTGGACACCAGGAGATTTTCGATGCGCTGCGCAGCCTCTCCCTCAAAAACCTGGACGGGCGCGAACAGGCCGATGAACAACTGAAAACGAGCATCCCCGACTACGGCGTCCGGCAGTTCCTCCTCAAAGGGCTGACCCGCACCAAGGATGGACACTACCGATGGAAGATGAACCTCGACAGCCTCTACCGCAACTACGACAACCTGCTCGCCCCCCCGGAAGCAGACGCCCCCTATGAAGGCCCGGCACTCTTCATCCGCGGCGGTAATTCGCCCTACGTTCAGGACGAAGACATCGGCCTGATCTACGACTGGTTTCCGAACGCCCGTGTGGAGACGATCGCCGGGGCAGGGCACTGGGTGCATGTGGATAAAGGGGAGGAATTGTTGGGGCTGATCCGGGGGTTTGTTGATTAGGTTGATTGGTTGCTCACCCATCCTTCTTTCGTCTCAGAAGATAAGCAATATCTTCAGCAATATTGGAAGTTACAGGCCTGGATGAATCAAGCACTTGTGCTCTTAATAAATACTTTTCCTCGACAGGAAAATGTACCTTGACAATCCTGGAAACTTCTTTACGAAATTCCCGGCAGGCTTTATAACTGGCCCAAGCCATAACTCATTTTTTAGCAAATTAATAGTATTTATACCAAATGTTCTGAGACAGAAAAACGGTATTTCGCATGGCCTAATATCAGCAGTAATCAGATTGAAAAATGATAAGTAATTAAAAATCAATAATTTAGGGGGCGTACTAGTCCTGGTAAAGGGCACTTCGCCCCCCCATCAACCCATCAATCAACCAACATGCCCAGTATCTACCTGCATATACCCTTTTGCAAACAAGCCTGCCACTACTGCAACTTCCATTTCTCTACCTCCCTGAAGTACAAGGCAGAGATGGTGAAGGCCATGCTGCAGGAACTGGAGGTTAGGCAGGACTACCTGATAGATAAGGAACTGGACAGCATCTACTTCGGCGGCGGTACTCCCAGCCTATTGACGGAAGGTGAACTCATGCTGTTCTTCGAGCAGATTGAAAAGCGCTTCACCATCAAACCCGGCGCTGAGATCACCCTGGAGGCCAATCCTGATGACCTGACAAAAGAAAAGATTACCGCCCTTCGCCGTACGCCGGTCAACCGGCTGAGCATCGGCGTGCAGTCTTTCTTCGAAGAAGACCTGCGGTTTTTCAACCGCGCCCACAATGCCCGGGAGGCCCGCATCTGTTTGGAGGAGGCCTGCGCTGCGGGCTTTGCCGGCCTTACCATCGACCTCATCTACGGCTCCCCCACCACCAGTGACGCTCACTGGGAAGAGAACCTGAACATTACTTTCGGCTACGACATACCTCACGTTTCCTGTTACGCACTGACAGTGGAAGAGCGCACCGCCCTTTCCCATTTCATCCAAACCGGAAAGGCGCCGCCGGTAGACGAAGCGCGCGCCGCCCGGCAGTTTGGCGAATTGGTGGCGGCCATGCAGGATCACGGGTACCTGCAATACGAAATCTCCAACTTTGCCCGTCCCGGCCACTTCGCGGCCCACAACTCCAGCTACTGGAAAGGCGAGCCTTATCTCGGGCTGGGCCCCTCGGCTCACAGCTACAATGGGGAGAGCCGGCAGTGGAATGTAGCGAATAATGCAAAGTACCTGCGCGCTCTTCAAGACTTGCCCGGTTTTACAAAACCGGCAAGCCTACCCACCGGCCTCTTCGAAATCGAGCACCTTTCGCCCAACGACCGCTACAACGAGTACGTTATGACCGGCCTGCGGACCCTCTGGGGAGTCGAGCTGTTCCGCCTGCGGCAAATGGGGGAAGATTACGAGCGTCACTTCCTGCGGCATATCCAGTCTTTTATCGATACCGGCCAGGCCACGCAGGAAGGGGAAACGGTGCGTTTGACGGATGCGGGTAAGTTTCTGGCCGATGGCATAGCCGCGGCGGTGTTTGTGGTGACCTAACCGGTGTTGGGTGTTCGCAATTCGGTGTTCGCATATCCGGGAGTGTCCTCCTCAGGCAAGCGAACGCCGAACCGCCGAATACCGTCTGCCGGCCAACCGGATAAAATTGCGGACACCGAACACCGGCTAACCATTATGTGGAAAAGGAACCTTATTCAGGGCCTCCGCCAGCCGTTCCATGTCTTCCTCTGTATTGTAAAAATGAGGCGCTACCCGGAGCATGCCGCTACGGGGCGCACAAACGAGGTTGTTTTCCGCCAGGCGCGCCTGGACGCCTTCCAAATCTTCACAGTAGACAGAAAGAATACCCGAGCGGTGCGGCGGATCAAACAACAAGGGTTTGAAAGCGGGGTTGTCGAGTTTTTCCAGAAAGAGGTCCTGGAGGCGGAGGGCTTCGTGAAACATAGCCTCGGCGCCATATCGGGCGTGGACTTCGCGAATGGAGGTAGCCAGGGCAGCCACCAGGTAGATGGGAGAGGTACTGAATTCGAAGCGCCGGGCGGTGGGATTGGGGTTCCAGTCCAGGTTCATGAAATCAAATTCCTGGACCATGGTTTCGGCGCCCACCTGTACGGGGCGCAACTTATCCCGGAAAGCGGGAGAAGTGTAGAAAACGCCAGTGCCGATGGGCCCAAGTAGCCATTTCCAGCCGGCGGAGGCCAAGGCGGCGATGTTCATCTCTTCCGGATAGACCGGCATCAGCCCCAGGCTCTGAGCGGCGTCGACAACCAGGTCGATTCCGCGCGCTTTACACAACTGCCCCAACTGCCGGAGGCTGGCGGCGTATCCACTGGTGAACTGGACGTGGCTGAGGGCGATGACGCGGGTCCTGGGAGTGATGAGGCTTTCCAGTTCCTCCATGCTCCAGCTGCCGATGATGGACGAAGGGATATCTTCCCGTGCCGGCCGGTTGGAAACCAGCTTCAGTTTTACGCCTCTGGCTCTTTCCTGCAGGCGCCATGGGTGAAAGTTGGCCGGATATTCCTGAACGAAGGAAATGATTTCATCTCCCGGCTCGAAAGGGTAACCATTTGCTACCATGGACAACGCATCGGAGGTGTTTTTAACCGAAGCAATATTCTCCGGCCGGGTGTGGAGCAGAGCGGCGGTGTGTATCTTCAGTTCGTTCAGTTGTTCCATGTATACTTCCAATATCGGCGCTCCGCCGCGTTGCTCATGGGCGCGCATCAGTTCAACTGCAATATCCGCCGCCTTACTGTAGAGGGGAGAGACACTGCAATGGCCGATAAAAGTCATGTTTTCTTTGGAGGTGAACAGGGTGGAGGACTTGTCGAAGTTCATCTTTATTTTGTTTGGAAAGGCAATTAGAATCAGCAATCAGCGCTTAAAAAAGGAAAAATTCTGAGAAAAAGAGCGCTGTGGAGTAGAAAAATTTGCCAGGTCTAAACGGGGGGGCTATTTTACGGGCCAAATAAATTGGACAAACCAATCTCACATGAAGACCATAGATATCCGCACAACACAAAACGTCGTCATTGAATATGAGCTGGCGCCTCTGCGGGAGCGTATTTTCGCCTTTTTTATCGACCTGGTCATTCTCGGTGCGCTTTATTTCTTTCTTTTCCTCACGCTGCTGAATGCCCTGGCGCGGGGCTTCGAGGAATCCCCCTTGCTGGGAGTGGCGCTTTCTTTTATGATGATTTGCGGGTTTATGGTGTATCACCTCCTGTCGGAGGTGCTGGCCGATGGACAGTCCTGGGGAAAAAAGGCAATGGGCATCAAAGTAGTGCGGCTCGATGGCCAGGAACCCGGGCTCAGCGACTATCTGCTGCGGGCCGTTTTTCACGTCGTCGACACGCTCTTTTCCGTTGGCATCCTGGGCTCGTTGCTGATCAGCTCTTCGGAAAAAAATCAGCGGCTGGGCGATATGACGGCCAATACTACGGTCATACGGGTGCGGCACAATCTGCGATTCCGGTTGGAGGACATCCTCAACATCAATACGCTGGAGAATTATGAACCCCAATATCCGATGGTGCGGCAGCTATCGGAAGAAGATATGCTGCTCATCAAAAACATTGTGTCCCGTTACCGCACCTACCACAACAACGCCCATCAACAAGTGGTCGACCAACTGGTTACCCGCCTTACGAGCGTCCTGGGCCTGAGAGAAGAACCCCGGGATAAAATAAATTTCCTGCGAACGTTGATCCGGGATTATATTGTGATTACGAGGTAGAGCCGGAAGGGGGGTGTTCGGAATTCGGTTTTCGCCTTCCCCCTTCCGACTTCCCCCTACGGCCGTGTTTCCCTTACCTTGGCAAAATCCCCGGCTTTGACGATGACCATTTTGTTGAGGTCGAGGTATTTGGCCATGACGGCATTGATTTGCTCCGGCGTCAGGGCGTCGATTTTGCTTTCCAGTTCGGCATCCCATTTCATCGTCCTGTCCAGGTCGAGGTAGCTATTGAGGGCGCCGGAGAGGGAATTGTCCTGGGCGCGGCGCACCTGCTGGCTCTGCAGCCAGCCGCTCTTGGCGGCTTTTACCTCCTCGGCGGTGAACCCTTCTTTACAAGCCTTCTCGATCTCCTCCCGGAATGCCTTTTCCAGCGCCTCGGCGTTTTCGGGCGCGTAGATGGCGTAAGTCTGCCAGGTGGCCGTTTCGTCCCGGTCATCGGCGCTGAAAAAGGAGCCCACGCCGTAGCTAAGGCCTTCTTTCTGGCGAATGCGGGTAGCCAGCCGGGAATTGAGGAAGCCGCCGCCCAGCATAAAGTTGCCCAGCATCATAGCTGGATAATCCGGATGATCCACATTCATTTTCAGGTTTTGGGCGGCCAGGAACATCGCGTTGGCCTTATCCGGTGTTTCCAACTCCACGCTGGCCGGTTCGGGCTGGTAGAATTCATCTGAAAGCCGTTGATAGGGACTGGGGCTTTCCCATGCCTTGAAGTTGTCGTTGAGGGCGGTTTCCGCCTGGCCTTTATCAAAATCTCCAACGATGGCGATGGTGGCGTCGGACGCGCCGTAGAATTTTTCGTAAAACGCCTTTACCTCTTCCAGTGTAAGGCTTTTGATGGCTGCAATTTCTTCATCCGGCGTCATGGTATAACGCGGATCATCCTCATCGTAAGCGTTGAGGCGGCGCTGCATTTCAGTATAAGCGATGGCGTTGGGTTCCGAACGTTGCTCTTCGATAGAAGCCAACTCTTCCTGGCGTATTTTTTCGAACTCTTCCTCCGGGAAGGTAGATTTTTGCAGCATTTCTCCCACCAGGGAAATCACTTCGGGTAGCATGTCCCGTTCGGTTTCGATAGAGACATAAGCGCCCGAGGCGCCGCCACCGATACGGATGCGTGCTTTGAGCTCATCGAGTTTATCTTCCAGCTCCTGGCGGCTCAGGTTTTCGGTGCCCTTATCGAGCATCATGCCGGCGAATCGGGCCGCCATTTGCTGGCCTTTGAGGCTTTCCAGGTTGCCAAAGCGGAGGGACAAACGCGCCACAACGGCGTCGCCGCGGGTCTCTTTTGGCAGCAGGGCATATTCCAGGGTCGATCCGAATTCGCCGCGGCTGGTCCGGTTCTCGATATTCTCACAGGAAGGGTCAAAGGCTTCGCCCTCGGCAATCGTTTCTTTTCCTTTATAATCCCTGACCATGGCCTCGATATCGGGCACATCCGGTACTTCCACCCGGTCCGGGTTGGCGTCGGGCAGGAAGCGGCCGACAGTTCGGTTGCTGGGTTTGAAGTAGCGTTTGGCCACGGCCTGCACCTGTTCGGGCGTCACCTGTTCCAGGCGGTCGCGGTAGAGGAATGCCAGCCGCCAATCGCCCTGAGCCAGGTATCCGCTCATCGACAGCCCTACCCGGTCGCTGTTGCGGAAAAACAGGTTGAAGTTTTTCATCAAGCGGTTTTTCGCGCGCTCTACTTCTTCTGCATTAGGCAGGTCTTCGCGCAATTCATCGATAGTGGACAACATGGCGGCTTCGGCTTCGGCCAGGCTCTTTTCCTTGAGCACATCGGCAGAAAAATAGGCGAAGCCGGGCTCGCGCAGGCCGGCTGCCCAGCCATACTGTGAACTGGCTTTTCCGGACTCGACCAGGGCTTTGTACAGCCGGCCGCCCGGTTCGCTGGTGAGCAGTTCCATCAATACTTGAATGGACGGGTAATCGGAATGGCTGCCCGGGCAGATGTGGTAGGCGCAGCTTACCACCTGCACATCGCCTACGCGCCGCAATTCGGCGAAGCGTTCCCCATCCTGAACCGGCTCACGGGTGTAGGTGGGAATGAGCTCCCGTTCCGGGCGGGGTATGCGGCCGAAGTATTGCTTGATCATAGCCAATGTCTGTTCCGGGTCAATCTTGCCGGCAATCACCAGATAGGCATTATCCGGCTGGTAATACTTGTGGTAGAAAGCCTGCAGGCGGTCAATGGGCACATGCTCGAGGTCGGCGCGGGCGCCAATGGTCGATTTGCCGTAGTTGTGCCAGAGGTAGGCCGTTGACATAACCCGCTCCATGAGCACCCGGCTAGGGCTGTTTTCACCTCGTTCAAACTCATTGCGCACCACGGTCATTTCACTTTCCAGGTCTTTGGCGGCAATAAAGGAATTGACCATGCGGTCGGCTTCCATATCCAGTGCCCAGCGAAGGTTTTCTTCCGTAGCGCTGAACGTCTCGAAATAATTGGTGCGGTCGTACCAGGTCGTTCCGTTGGGGCGGGCGCCGTGCTCGGTGAGCTCCTGGGGAATATTGGGATGATCGGGCGTGCCCTTAAACACGAGGTGCTCCAGCAGGTGCGCCATGCCCGTCTCGCCGTAACCCTCGTGGCGGGAGCCTACCAGATAGGTCACATTGACAGTAACAGTTGGCTTGGAATTATCCGGAAACAGCAGGATGCGGAGGCCGTTATCTTCCAGCCGGTATTCGGTAATGCCTTCTACTGATGCCAGTTGGGTGATGCCTTCCGGCAATTTCGGCGCTTGTGCCAGCGCAGCCTGAGAAAACAGGAATAGGGCGAGCATACTCAGCCCAACCCGGGGAGGTAGTTGTATCATCGGAAGATGCGTTTAGCGACGCGCTATCAATAACTGTCGGTTTTCTAGGAGTGCTTTTTCCTTTATCCTGCGTTGAGGAACCGCCTCCCTTAGCACTGCTAAGGTCGGGAACCCTCGCCCCCGCAATGCTGCGGGGCAGGCTTTGGCTAAAGAAAAAATCACTTGCCTATCGAAACACGACACTTATTAATCGCGCGTTGCTTAGTGAAAAAATGATTCATAAGATAAGAAAAACAATATGATAAGTGAATAGTTTGGAAAAGATTAACAGCCTGGGCGCCTGTCGGTGTCCGTTGAAGGTAGCTCAACGGATGCGGTTGGGCAGCCTCGTACACCGAACATGCCCGAGGGCTGCCATTGGCTCGTACAACATACATGCCCCCGTAGCTTTATGTCCAACTTTAGATGGGAGCCCACGAATGCAACAGTGCGGCTACTTTTGTACCTTTGCTCCTCGAAAGCCAAAAAAATCACCTATGGGAAGAAGGAGAAAACCTCAACTGATACCGAACGTTACGTTTACCGGTATGGCCGACAAGGGCCGTTCGGTGGGCCGAAGTGAAGAAGGACTGGTTGTTTTTGCCGATAATACAGCGCCTGGGGACGTAGCGGACGTGCTGGCCCTGCGCAAAAAGAAGGGGTCACTAATGGGGGTTCCCCAGCACTTCCATCATTACTCTGAAGACCGGGTGAAAGCTTTCTGCCAGCATTACGATGTATGTGGGGGCTGTCAGTGGCAACACCTCTCCTATGAAGCGCAGGCCCGCCACAAACAGAAAGTAGTGGAAGACGCGCTGCAGCGTATTGGCAGGGTAGAGGTGGAGGAATTCCTTCCCATTATTCCGGCCGGGCGCATTCAATACTACCGCAACAAACTCGAATTCAGCTTTTCCAACAAGCGCTGGCTGACCCGCGAGGAGATCAACAGCGATGTCTCCAATGAGGAAAATGTGCTGGGGTTTCATCGCGCCGGCGCTTTCGATAAGGTAGTAGATATCACCCACTGCTGGCTACAGGAAGAGCCTTCCAATGAGTTGCGCAATGGCATCCGGCGTATCGCCATCGAGCAAGGCCTTTCGTTTCACGATGCCCGGGAGCATCAGGGGCTGCTGCGGCAGGTTATGTTTCGCATTACTACTCAGGGAGAAGTGCTGGTGCTGCTCAGTTTTCACCAGGACGATCCATCCCGCACCCGCCCTTTCATGGACGCTCTTCTGGAAGCCTTTCCTCAGATTACTACGCTTTGCTACTGCATCAACACCAAGCTGAATGATTTTCTTTATGATCTCGACATGATCCCGTACGCCGGCAAGGGGTATGTGGAAGAGCAGCTGGGCCATGTCCGCTTTATGGTGGGCCCCAAGTCCTTTTTTCAGACCAATACTTACCAGGGCAAGGTGCTATACGACGTGGCCATGGAGTTTGCCGGCCTGAAGGGTACGGAAAACGTCTATGACTTATACACCGGTATTGGCAGCATCGCCCTTTACCTGGCCGGCAACTGCCGGCAGGTAGTCGGCATTGAGGAAATTCCCGAAGCCATCGAAGATGCCCGGGCCAATGCCGAACTCAACGGCATCGGCAACGCCCGCTTTTATGCCGGCGATGTCAAGGATATCCTGACGCCGGCATTCGCTGCTCAGCACGGCCGCCCCGACCTCCTGGTCACCGACCCGCCGCGCGCCGGCATGCACCCCAAAGTGGTGGATATGCTGCTACAACTGGAATCACCGCGCATCGTTTACGTGAGTTGTAATCCGGCTACCCAGGCCCGTGACCTGCAGCTGCTCAATGCGAAGTACAGCGTGCGAAAGGCCCGGCCGGTAGACATGTTTCCGCATACGCACCACATCGAGAATGTGGTTTTGCTCGAACTGAGGGATGTCGGGCAGGAGTAGCCTTGGAAATGTTGCGATTAGTAACGGGTTGAAAATGCATTTTTCCTCAAAGACTATTATCTTACGAGGAGTAACCCAAAAGCTGTGGACCATGAATGAACATTTAGAACGATCCAAATATCATCTCCTGGAAGAGGAGTTGAAGCCTTATATAGCACTAATGGGGAAAGCGGCAGACGCTATTCTGGACCAGGATATTTCGAATTACCCCATTTTTGTTGTTCATCAGCACCAGGTGGATATGGGCATTTTACTGCTTGAAAAAAAGCCGGAAGGCCCGAAATGGTCTATCAATGCCTCTACTCTTGAAGAACTGGCTACGAAAAATATTATCGAGCCGAGCCGGGTAGAAAATTTCCGCAAGGTGTACAAGGATCCGGAAGCCCACCTGTGCCTTTTCGTTTTGAGTGAGTTGGGCGCTAATTTCATTTTCATTCCCAGAGTCTCGCCGACTGCAATGTGACACCCAAAAAGGCTTGACGCGTTGGAACGCCTCATTCCTCGATTTTCCAACCTCAACATCGTCGAAGAAAAACGGAGCTCATTAGACTTTCCCAGGGCGCCATACCACAATATTTGTCAAAGAACTATATCTTTAAGGCATTAGAGAGGTACATCTGAAAAAAGCCTATGGCAAACCTGAAGAAAATTCTCATCTGCGAAGACGAAGAAATCCTGCTGACCGCACTAAAATTTCGTTTGCAGAAGCAAGGATATGAGTTATTCCTTACGACTGATGGTAAAGAAGCCAGAGCCATCATTGAAAATGAAAGGCCCGATCTGATCGTGACGGATATCGATGTGCCCAAGATTTCAGGAATGGAGCTGATCAGCCTCGTGCGCAATGATATGGAAATGAGTGTTCCCATCATCATCATTGCTCCGCTGGAAGATGAGAACATCATTCTGGAAGCTATGCAGAAAGGAGCCGATGACTTTGTCACCAAACCCTTCAAACCGGTAGAACTGGTCCTGCGCATTCGCCGTATCTTTCAGGATATTGCTTCCCGGGTTGGTTAAGCAGGTTGATATTAGGGCGCCAGTCAATTCATCAACCCATTTTATCCGGCTAAGCCCCGTATTTCAAAGAAGCAGGGTGAAGACGGGCAACCAAAATCACTAATTATGAAGGGAATTATCCTGGCGGGAGGTTTGGGTACGCGCCTATCTCCTCTTACCCTGGCGGTGAGCAAGCAACTCATGCCGGTCTATGACAAACCCATGATCTATTATCCGCTGTCTACCCTCCTGTCTGCGGGTATCCGAGATATTCTGATCATCTCTACCCCCCACGACCTCCCCAATTTTGAAAAACTGCTCGGTGACGGTAGCCAGATCGGCTGCAACTTTTCTTATACCCCGCAGCACGAGCCCAATGGCCTGGCGCAGGCGTTCGTCCTCGGAGAAGGCTTTATTGGCGGCGACCCCGCCGCTCTGATCCTGGGCGACAACATCTTCTATGGCGCCGGACTGAAAGAAATGCTGCTGAGTTGCACCAACCCGGACGGCGGCATCGTTTTCGCCTACTGGGTGGCTGATCCGCAACGCTATGGGGTGGTCGATTTTGACACCGATTTCAACGCCCTATCCATCGAGGAAAAACCGGCAAAGCCCAAATCCAACTATGCCGTTCCCGGCCTTTACTTCTATGACAACGAGGTGGTGGAGATTGCCAAAAACCTGAAGCCGAGCGCCCGGGGAGAGTATGAGATCACCGATGTCAACAAACATTACCTGGCGGCCGGCAAGCTGAAAGTAGCTGTTCTGGGGCGAGGCGTAGCCTGGCTCGATACCGGGACTCACAAATCCCTTATGCAGGCAGGCCAGTTCATCGAAGTGATCGAAGACCGGCAGGGCCTGAAGATCGGCTGTATCGAAGAGGTGGCCTACGAAATGGGCTTCATCGATGGGGAACAACTGGAAAAGCAGGCCCACAAATACCTCAAAAGTGGCTATGGGGAGTATTTACTCAATTTGCTGAGGCAGGAGTGAGTGGTAGTTGTATTGTGTAGATTATTTTTTTATCTTGTGGGCATATTTTGTCCAAATTATTTTTTCTATGCAAATGTTGGAAACAATTGGCCAGTTAGTTAGGCGGTTGCGGGAGGAACAAGGGTTGCCACTTAGAAAGATAGCCGCCAGGCTGGACCTTGACCCCTCTACCCTTAGCAAGATCGAGCGAGGAGACAGGTTTCCAGGCAAAGAACTAGTTATTAGGATAGCCCAGGCCTTCGATATTAAAGAGCGGGAATTATTGATCCTCTATTATAGTGAAAAGATCGCCAACGACCTTTATCGCGAAGATTTCTGTACAGAAGTGCTTGAAGTAGCTGAACAGAAGATTGAATACATCCGCCAAAAGAATACTGTTCAGAAAAACCTCTTCTAAAAACTCCCCAAGATCACTCACATGAATAAGACACACAAAGCAAAAGCGATCGATTTATACAGTGGTATTGGGGGCTGGACTCTTGGCATGAAAATGTCATCGGTGGAGAATGTTGAGTCCTTCGAGTGGTGGAGTGAGGCTAACCTTACTCATAATCTAAACTTTGGAACGGATCATGAGGAAGTAGATATCAGGAAACTGTCTTTGGAAAGCCTACCCGAACCAGGTACGATCAACTTTGTGCTTGGAAGTCCCCCTTGCACTCAATTTTCCTATGCAAACCGGGGCGGTAATGGAGATATTGCCGATGGGCTTAAGGACATCCATAAGTTTCTGGAAGTTGTCAACTATCTCAAGCCAAAATATTGGGCCATGGAAAATGTACCCAGGGTCTCTAATATTCTGAAAAGAGAGCTAGGAATAGGAGGACAGTTATATAAATTCAGGCAGCTCTTCACAGTGAACACAATTGTCAATTCAGCAGACTATGGCGTGCCCCAGTCAAGGAAGAGGATGATCGCAGGTAATTTTCCTTTTGAGTTATTTAATGCCTATAAGGTGGCCATTCCTACACGAACGCTTCAGGAAGTCCTCGATGCTTTAACAAAGGATATTATCATTGACCCCATTTTTGGCATAGAGCTCTCAGCAGGTGAAGTAACAGACAATTATCATGAAGACTCACTCAGCCCGGAGGAAGAAAGGATTAACAGAGAAGCCAAGACTTACCACCCCGTATACAATAAAATGAGTTTTCCAGATCAGGTGACAAGGCCATCCCGAACGGTAACTGCAACCTGCACAAGAGTATCAAGGGAAAGCATTATTGTAAAGGACGAAAGGAATCCAAAGAAATACAGAAGGTTGAATATCAGAGAACGTGCCCTGGTTCAATCTTTTCCGATCACCTATCAATTGCACGGCAAAAGTTTCTCATCCCGGTTTAAGATGATCGGTAACGCCATCCCTCCTCTCCTGGCCTACTACGTCCTCCAAAGTATGCTGGAAACACCGGTCAAAGAGCTAAAGGCGCCCTCGGAAGTGGCGTATAAGCATAAGCCTGCTTCAGTGGCTGATCCTGTGAAAATGGATACGGCCGGAAGTAAGTATCCTGCAAAAAGAAACTTCAAATTTGCCGTCCCCCACCTAAGGTTCGGTAGTGGAGTGCGTTTTGACCTGTCCAATTCCTTCCAAGAAGGCAAAGTTGAATGGCGGATTGCTTTTTATTATGGAAATTCCAAAAAGATAAAAAGCCTTTCCTTAAATGAAGAAGTCCTTAGCGCTACTCTTGAATATCTTGATTTCTCTACCAGAGAAGCAATACAGAAAGAACTCCAACAGTTGGATTGGTTATTTGATGATTTCGACTCAGCTATTTTACAAAAAGTATGGTGCAAAAAGGAGAAAGGACTTCATCCGTTTGAAATCATAGACCAATTGGGCAAAGTCGCTAAAAAATTGGTGGATCGGTTCTTTCCGGAACCGTCGGTGGAACTTTCAGAATTAGCTCACGTAATACTTCATGAAGAAATTAACCAAAAGCTTGCCAGGTATTCTAACCTCATTATTGTAGGGTTCATAGTGGGTTCCTGGGGGAATTTATTGATCGCTAAAAAACAACCGGTCAACGAGCTTACAATATGAAAATTGGAGCACAATACTCACACTTAAATGGATTTGAATGGATACAATACCACCAGAAAGATATTTGGAGTGAGATCGAAGAGATCATTCAAGGGATCGATGCTAACGATTACCGAACAAAGATAAGTAAGGAGAAGACCATGAAGGGGAAGAAACTCTTTTCTCCTTCTGATCTGAATAAGAAATTTGTTACTATTTAGCATAAGGCTATGGATGCCTCTGGTGCGAAATTTTGTAAGCAAACCTTCCCCTTTCAAGGGGAACGAGAAGGGGTTCCGGCAAAAAAAGCCTACAAAATTTCGCGCCAGGGGTTAAATCACCATGATGCTGAATAGTTACAGAAATTTAAAGAAGAATTCGAGGCTAAGGGCTGGAATGAAAGCCGGACTTCTTATTGGGTTACAGATGAATATAACCTTATTTCGAGAATAATGTCGCTCTCCGAAAAAGAACAAAAACTACAAATAGAAGCTGTGGGGAAAACCCCTATCAGGTCTTACAATCAAACGGATTTTGTCAAGAATAGAGTAGCGGTAGAGGTCCAATTTGGAAAATACAGCTTCATAGCCTATGACCTCTTCGTTAAACACATGGCATTCTTTGTTGGAAACTCTATAGACGTCGGAGTTGAAATACTCCCCATGAAATCAATGCAAACAGAAATGTCTTCCGGCCCCGGGTATTATGAGGGAGCGCTATATGATTTGGCCAGGCAGGGACGAGGAGTACCTGCGGTGCCCCTGGTTCTGATCGGGATCGAAGCCTAATTGGAGCCCATTTATTGAATTTTGAACAAACGCTTAATCTGGCCAGTTTTCGCACATGGTAATCAAACTTTGAATAGCCCCTGCGAGCAGCCCATTTCCCACATCATCTTTTGGAAATCCAGGATAAAATCCGACTTCGGACAACCCCCTTTTTACATCCAGTTCATTTTGATACTGAAACGGGCAATACCCCAGTTCCTGCATCCGCCGGGCCAGGTACTCCTGTTCCGTTTGACCGGGGGTGGGAATGAGCAGGGCCTTTTTACCCATCGCGGCCAGGTCCATGATCGTGCTGTATCCGGACCGGCAGATCACCAGTGAGGCCCGGCTCATGGCTGCCTGCAATCCTCTGGCCTTCAGGTAGGGCCTCACTTCCATACCGGCGGTGAGGTAATCGCATCTTTCCCGCTCTGTTTTTCCCTGCACCAGCAGGACGCGCAGAGGCAGATCCTTTAGCTGGCGGATCAGCGTCGCTTCGAGCTGAGTGCGCTGCGGCTCGGGGCCGGAGAGCAACACCAGGATATCATATTCCTTTGCCGCTTCTTCCGGTTTCAGGCGGGAGAGCCTACCGATGTGCCGGCAGGGCAGGCTTTCTGGTGGCAGGGATAAGGCCCCCGAAAGATTATCTGTTCCTGGCTGGCCCGGAATCCAGCATTCGTCGTATCGGCGGATAAAATGATGGTTCAACCGGTTAACCAGCCATTCCAGTGGGGGCGAGGGGATGCGGATATTGAGTTGATGGGTAATAAAAACGGAGGGAACCAGTGAAGAAAAACAACCGAAGCGGTTATCCGAGATCACGGCGCCGATCTTTCGACGACGAATGATCTTCTGCAACTGGCAGTGCTCCCGCCCTACCGCCCGCAGGAATTTGGGCGCCTGTACGCCCATATTCCAGTACATATTGGCGCGGTAATAGTGGATGTCGTAGGGGGGCAGGTTGATCAGTTCAAGTGCCGGAAATTCCGCTTTCAGGTAGGCATGCGCTCTGCCTGCCGTGCCGAGCACCGGCTCGCCGCCCTGCCGCAGTACTTCTTCAATGATGGGTACGCAGCGGGTGGCGTGCCCCAATCCCCAATCGAGTGGGGCAAACAAGATACGAGGCCTGGCAGCCATGGTAATAATTTGTCAGAGAAGAAGAATTTTATACCTTTCCGTAAAATCCCTGCATAGAAATGAGGAACTGGCAAAAAACAGGAGTGGCCCTGATCATGTGTTTGGCCGTTTCGGGCTGCAAAACCTGGAACTGTGGCTGCCCGATGAGCAGTGTGGAGGTTGAGGCGTTGCCGGTTGCGGGTTGTACATTGGCCATCCCTTCTGTAGAAGGCGGCCCTGCCGTAGACACGGGCCACACCAACAACCGGCAACCGGCAACCGGCAACTAATTCAGCCGGATTTCATCATCATTCTCATCGAAGAACCTATACTTCGTGAGATGGTAGTCATTATTGGGCTGGATGCGAATCCATTTGTAAAAGTTCATGTACCACTTCATCTGAAAGCTGGGCCATCCCTTTTTCAGATAAGCCTCGATGAAAGGATGGACCAATAGCTTGATCTTGGATTTGGGCCTGGACTGGAGGATGAAGTTGAGGTCGCGTTCGATCTCATCCGCGATGAGGATGGAAGCATTGATCTTACCGGTGCCGTTGCAGGTCGGGCAGACCTCCGCCGTGTTGATGCTCACCTCCGGGCGCACCCGCTGCCGGGTGATCTGCATCAGGCCGAACTTGCTGAGGGGCAGGATGGTATGCTGGGCGCGGTCCTTTTTCATGAAATGGCGCATTTTCCCGAGCAGTTCCTTTCTCTGTTCAGACTTCTTCATATCGATGAAGTCGATAATGATGATGCCGCCAATATCCCTCAGCCTCAGCTGCCTGGCGATCTCTTCCGCTGCTTCCAGGTTGACCCGCATAACGGCTTCTTCCTGATTCTGGCTGGACATTTTATGCCCGCTGTTGACGTCGACCACGTGCATGGCCTCGGTATGCTCGATAACCAGGTAGGCGCCACTGGGCATGGTGGCTGTTTTGCCAAAGGAAGACTTGATCTGCTTGGTAACACCAAAGGCGTCGAACACCGAGCGGGTGTTGCGGTGCAGCGAAACGATCTTTACCTGTTCGGGAGCGATAGACTCGAGGTAGTTCCGAATGTTTTGGTAAAGCTGTTTATCGTTGACCACGATGCGGTTGAAGGAATCGCTGAGAATATCCCGCAGGATACTGGAGGTTTTATCCAGTTCACTCAGCAACTTGAGCGGAGGCTTGGCTTTGTGCATCTGCCGGAACATACCCTCCCACTTGTGCATAATCAGGGAGAGCTCTTCGTGCAGGTCGGCTACTTTTTTACCTTCGGCGGCCGTCCGTACGATGACGCCAAAATTCTTG
Source organism: Lewinellaceae bacterium (assembly GCA_020636095.1). Taxonomy (GTDB): domain Bacteria; phylum Bacteroidota; class Bacteroidia; order Chitinophagales; family Saprospiraceae; genus JACJXW01. Next base: position 2,098,202 of record JACJYN010000002.1, on the reverse strand, counting down.
GGCCGAATACTTTCCACCAGAAGTTGCAGCCGCTTGCGCTCCTCGGCGTTGGCGATCTTCTTGGAAACGGCGACAATATTGGAGTAGGGGGTCAGCACCAGATAGCGGCCCGGCAGGGTGATCTCACAGCTAAGGCGAGGCCCCTTGGTGGAGATGGGTTCTTTCAGCACCTGCACCAGGATGGGCTGCTTCTTGCTAAGCACCTGATCGATCTTGCCGGTTTTGATGATATCCGGTTCGATCTTGAAATTGTCGAGCACATGGGTATTGATGCTTCCGGACATGGAATTGTTGGTGAACTTAAGCAGCGAGCGCAGCTTTGGCCCCAGGTCCGTATAGTGAAGAAAGGCGTCTTTTTTGTGGCCTATGTCAACAAAAGCAGCATTTAAGCCAGGCATCAGGCGCTTGATCCTACCCAGAAAAATATCCCCTACGGTAAAGTTGTTGTTGGTTTTCTGGTTGTGTAACTCGACGAGTTTGGAATCTTCCAGCAGTGCAATTTCAACTTCCGTGGGGGTGGAATTAATGATTAGTTCTTTTTCCACGGGGATAATTTTTTTACCGCTCTGCTCATTCCCCAGGCTTAACCATAGAATGGAGGCCTGCTATGGGTATAGCATGGAGCAGCCAAAAATAGCTGGTATTGGGCATTGAGGAAGGTGCGCTGGCAGCTGGAAAAAGAACTGTTGAGCTATATTCACCCGAAAATCAGGGCGGATTAATGGCCATGCGATAAGAGAAAAAAGCGGCGAAGCCTAGTAAATTTGTTTTTTCTTGCTATGCTAAATTATGGAGTAGCCAAATGCTTTTGTTTTCAACTCTTGGGATCACTATAGCGCCTGCAATTGTTTTCTCTTATCTCAACAGGCTAAGCCACGACATTCGGCGCCAAAATACATTTGGTGAACGGCCGAAATTTGAGGGTGGCTTTTTCTGTCACGTATCTTTTAAGGGCTGCTGCAGTACGAGGTTGGAGGCTGAATAAGCTCCCATGCCGCGTAACGCAAATTTCTTTTCAGGCCGAGTGTTACAAGGGAGTCGCTGAAACGGGCATCATGTACACAACCGTATCTATAGTGCTATCAGCGGCGCCCTCAACACCCAATACCAAAATTCACTTATCTGTTCTTCTTCTTATGGCGATTTTTACGCAAGCGTTTCTTGCGTTTGTGCGTCGCGATCTTATGTCTTTTTCTCTTTTTTCCACACGGCATATGCTAAACCTTTTAAAAATTAAAAAATAAGGATCATTCAGAAATGAATCTATCTCGTCAGGCTGCGGCATTTTTCTTCGAAGGCTTTGCCCTTTTCGGCTTCGCCGTTGCCCTGATAGGCTTCCGCCAGCAGACAGATTGTATTGGAATTGCCAGGCGCCAGTTCAAGAGCATGCTCCAGGCGTTCCACCGCCTTGGAATATTGCCCGGTTTGAAGAGCCAGCCTGGCCAAAGTATTCAAAACGAGAACGTTATCCGGGGCCTTTTGGTTTAAATCCCTCAGCATGAGTATACCCTTCATGGGGTTGTCCGGCGGAGGGCTGGATGTATAAGCCAGGGCCAGGTTCACCTGATGGGCTATTTCTTCCGGGTTGAGCGAAATAGCGCTTTCGAAGGCCTGTACCGCCCTGCCCGTGCAAAAGTCCCTTATCTTTTGTTCCTGGCTTTGTTGGATACAGATCGTATAAGTCGTTCCGGCAATAGACCAACTTTCTTCCGTGCCCAGTAATTCAGCCACCTGTTGGGCATAGTATCCCGAAATAGCGGGCTGTCCCAACTCGTACCATTTTGAAGCCAGGCGCTTAAATACTTCCGCCCGGGCAGAATCGGAAACAGTCTCTTCGAGTTCTGTTTCCAATGCCAGGACCGTGCTGGAAGAAATTCCACTCAGAGCCGGTTTGGCTTCTTGCAGCAGCGCATTGATATCGGTACTTTCAGCTGCCAGTGCCCTCGACTTTTCGAGTGCTTTGATGTCTTCGGGCGTTGTATCGCAACCCAGATACAGGATGAAAAACATCCCAATTGCGGAAGCGATGACAGCCCATTGTAATTTTGTCATGGATGCCAGGTTCTAATTTTAGGAGCGCCCGAAAAATGGCGCTCGTTCAGGCTCCTCTAGTCGTCGTTGTCCTCTTCGCCAGGCAGTGTATCTACATTATCCTTGACCTGTTCAACAAAAACCTTAGCCGGTTTGAAGGCAGGAATGTAATGCTCGGGAATCTCAATAGCCATATTTTTCTTGATATGGCGGCCAATTTTTTTGGCCCGCTTCTTGATGACGAAAGAGCCGAAACCACGGATGTAAACATTTTCTCCATCAGCCAGAGAGCTTTTCACCTCCTTGAAAAAGGTCTCTAATGTTACCAGCACATCTACTTTTGGCACACCAGTCTTCTCTGAAATTGCTGCAACCAAATCAGCTTTTCTCATCGTTAGTTATTGGTTTATAGTAAGTTATACACAATTTTCCCTCTGAAAAATGAGTGGCAAATTTCGCAATTTTATTCTTCAATAGAAAATAAAAGTTTAGTTTATTTCAATATTTTTTGTCTAGCTATCAATTGGTTACGAAAAAAGGGCCTGATAAACAGCAACTAAAGTTGTTTCCAAAAAGCTCTAACTTCTCCTAAAGCGGCCTATCTTTGCGTGACTAAAAAACAATATATATGCTGCTTTCAATGACAGGCTATGGTAGGGTATCGCATACCTTCGGGGATAAGACCATCAGTGTAGAGATACGCTCGCTCAACAGCAAGTTCACGGATATCCGTATCAGGCTACCGCAAAACTACCGTGAAAAAGAATCGGATGTGCGCCGAATCATTGCCGAGCGGGTAGACCGGGGTAAGGTAGACCTCGCCATAGACGTGAACTCCCATCATGGAGATGACGAATACGGGCTCAATGAGCCCTTGTTTCGCAAATACCACCGGGAACTCTCTAAACTGTCCGGCGAATTGGGCATTCCTCCCGGGGATATGCTGCAGGCCATCCTTCGGCTGCCCAATGTGGTGGCTTCCGCCACAGGTACCGTCTCTGCTGAGGAATGGAAAGCGCTCATGCAGGCGCTGAACGCGGCGATCGACAACTTCGAAAAGTTTCGCGCCGCCGAAGGAGCCGCTATGGAAGAGGACATGCGCCTGCGCGTGCACAACATTCTTGAATTCCTCGGGCAGCTCGACCCCCGCGAAGAAGAGCGCATCACCCGGCTGCGGCAGCGCATGCATCAAAACCTGGAAGACTACCTCGGCAAAGACAAGATTGACGAGAACCGCTTCGAACAGGAAATCCTGTTCTACCTGGAAAAGATCGACATTACGGAAGAAAAAGTCCGCCTGGAACAACACTGCAAGTACTACCTCGAAGAGCTCGACAAAAAGTTTGTTTCTAAAGGGCGCAAACTGAGCTTCATCAGCCAGGAAATGGGCCGGGAGATCAATACCATGGGCGCCAAAGCCTATTCATCGGAAATTCAACGTCTCGTCGTAGGTATGAAAGACGAACTGGAGAAGATCAAAGAACAAGTAGCTAATTCGGTATGAGCAAGTTATTGTTGTTCGCCGCGCCTTCCGGAGCCGGCAAAACGACTATCGTACACCACCTCCTTAACCAATTCGGCGAGCTGGAATTTTCCATCTCCGCAACCACCCGCCCGCAGCGGCCCCACGAAGAAGACGGCAAGGATTACTACTTCATCAGCCGGGAACGTTTTCAGGAGCTAATCCGACAGGGTGCATTCGTAGAGTGGGAAGAGGTGTATGAGGGCCTCTTCTACGGCACCCTCAAAAGTGAAGTCGAACGGCTTTGGGCCGAAGGCAAACACATCATCTTCGACATTGACGTCAAGGGGGCTATGAATATTAAAAAGGAATACCCCAGGGAAGCCCTGGCCGTTTTCGTCAAGCCCCCATCCATGGAGGCCCTGGAAAAACGCCTCAAAGCTCGCCGCACCGAAGACGAGCATACCTTGAAAAAAAGGCTGGCCCGCGCCTCCGAAGAGATGGCCTACGAGAACAAATTCGACCGGGTGCTGGTTAACGATGTATTGAAAGAGGCTCTGGCCACAGCGGAGCAGATCGTCGAATCCTTCATAAAACAATCGTAATGTAATGGAAACCCTCATCACCCAAGGTATCAAGGTCACTGTTTTACCCTCCTACCAGGCTGCCTACTCCCGCCCTGCCCTGGGCAGATATATCTTTGCATACCATATTATTATAGAGAACCTGAGCGCCGATACGGTGCAACTGCTGCGCCGCCACTGGTTCATCTGGGATTCCAACGGAACCATCCGCGAGGTGGAAGGGGAAGGGGTCATTGGCCAGCAGCCCTTACTCGCCCCCGGCCAGAAGCACGAATATGCTTCCTGGTGCGACCTCACGACCGGCATCGGCAGTATGCACGGCGCTTACCTGATGCGCCGGGATGGGGATGGGAATGAATTTCAGGTGGGGATACCGAAGTTCCGGATGGTGGCGCCACTGCGGCTAAATTAAGAAGGAGCGCACTCTTACTGGACTTTGGACGTAAGAGCATGTTTGGAGGCCAATCTTTGAGCTGCAAAGGCCACTTTTTTAATGACACTGCGTTGGAAAAACCATCATTTAGCTACGGCTAAACTCTGGTTTTTCCGCCTTGTTTCATCAAAAAATTGACTCTTTTCGCTTTCAAACCTGGCCTCCAAACATGCTCTAAGTCGGAAGTGCGAAGTCGGAAGTCGGAATACGGCACTAAATAGGCGTTTGACGCTAATTTGCAAAAGATCGGCATCAAATGGGGAAGTTATTCTTCGCCGGGCCCTTAAGCTAACCCTTTACCCTTCCATCACCGCAATACACTTCAACTCTATCGCAATGGGGGTTGGCAACGCATCGATGCCCACCGTCGTCCGGCAGGGCTGGTTGTCCTGGAAGTACTCTGCGTAGATGCGGTTGTAGATGTGAAAGTCGCGTTGCATATCGGTCAGGAAGACGGTGACGTCGACCAGGTCCTCCCATTGAGCGCCGCTGGCTTCCAGCACCCGGCGTACATTCTGGAATACGGAGTGGCATTGCGCTTCGAAGTCAAACTCAGTATAATTCCCGGTGGGGCTTTGTTTCAGGCCGGGCACCCCGTCCGTCTCGGGGTCCCGGGGCCCGATGCCGGAGAGGAACAGCAGGTTGCCCACCCGGCGGGCGTGGGGGTAGAGGCCGACGGGGCGGGGAGCGTTGGATGCGTCGATTTTTTTGGAAGGCATTTTCGTTAATTGTTAATCGTTTTCGCCATCTCCTCCTCCCTCAACTGCCGGCGCAGGATTTTGCCTACGTTTGTCTTGGGGAGTTCGGTGCGGAATTCCACCTTTTTGGGCACTTTGTAGCCGGTCAGGCCGGTGCGGCAGAACTCGATCACTTCTTTTCCGGAGAGGGACTTATCTTTTTTTACAATAAACAATTTGACCATTTCACCTGACTTATCATCGGGTATACCGATGGCGGCGCACTCCAGCACTTTGGGGTTGGAGGCGACGTACTCCTCGATTTCGTTGGGATATACGTTGAAGCCCGAGACCAGGATCATGTCCTTCTGCCGGTCGACGATCTGCAGGAAGCCGTCATCGTTGATCATGGCGACATCGCCGGTGCTAAGCCAGCCGTCTTTTATGGTGTTGGCCGTTTCATCCGGCCGGTTGTGGTAGCCTTTCATCACCTGGGGGCCCTGCACCTGTAGTTCGCCTGCCTGGTTGGGCCCCAGGATGTTGCCGTGGTCGTCAACGATCCGTACATCGGTTGAAGGGACGGGCAGGCCGATGGTGCCCAGCCGTCCGGTTCCATCCAGTGGGTTGACTGAAACCACGGGCGAGGCTTCCGTCATGCCATAACCTTCAGAGAGAAAACAGCCGGTGGCTTTTTGCCATTGTTCGGCTACCGGGCGTTGCACGGCCATGGCTCCACCGACGGTGACCTTCAGGTTGCTGAAGTCTACCTGGCTGAAATCCTGGTGATTGGCCAGGGCATTGAACAGTGTATTCACACCGGTCATAAGAGATATCGGGTAATCTTTCATTGCTTTGATCACCGAATTGAGGTCACGGGCATTGGTGACCAGTACAGACAGGGCGCCGATGCTCATCAGTGCCAGGCAATTGACGGTGAAGGCAAAGACGTGGTACATCGGCAAGGGGCAGAGGGCTATTTCTTCGCCTTCCTTCAGGAAAGGCATCATCCAGGCTCGGATTTGGAGCATGTTGGCCACCAGGTTGCGGTTGGTCAGCATAGCCCCCTTGGAAACGCCGGTGGTGCCGCCGGTGTATTGAAGGAGGATAACATCATCCGCAGAGCTGTTGAGCTCCTTGAGCGAAAACCGCCGGCCTTGTTTTATGGCTTCGGTGAAGCCCACTGTATTCGGGATGTTGTATTTGGGTACCATTTTGCGGATGCTGCGCACTACGAAATTGACGATCTGCTTTTTCGGGAAGCCCAGCATTTCACCAATGCTGGTCGTGATCACCGTTTTAATGTTGGTGTCAGCGAGGATCTGTTCCAGGTTGGCGGCGAAGTTCTCGGCGATGACAATGGCCTTGGCGCCCGAATCTGAAAACTGATGCCTCATTTCGCGCGGCGTATAAAGCGGGTTGGTGTTGACAATGACCAGGCCGGCCCGCAGGGCGCCGAACAGCACAATGGGGTACTGTAGCAGATTGGGCATCATGATAGCGATCTTATCGCCCGGTTCCAATCCGCGGGAGTGCAGATAGGACCCAAAGCTTTTGGATTGCTTGTCTATCTGGTCGAAGGTTAGCTCCTTGCCCATGCAGGAAAAAGCGGGCTTTTTCCTGAATTTTTCGAAAGTCTCTTCCAAAAGGTCTACCAAAGTAGGGTGCGCATCTGGGTTAATATTGGCAGGAACACCGTGAGGATAGTTCTTCAGCCAGGGCCTTTGATCACTCATATCGCTTTGTCGTTTTGGTCAAAAATATTACGGCCACCTTCGGGTTTGCCTAAGCGGCGAGCGCTAAAATAAGAATTTTCAAATTCAAAGCCTTAACCTTCTAATTTTCAACTCCTTTTTTCAAGTTATTTTTTCTATTGCAGCATAATTGCCGTACCTTTGCCCCGCTAAAAAATATTCATTAACCAAAAAAAGCATTCTTTCAATGCTGGATGACAACAAAGATCTTGAACAAGAAGGGCAGGAAACGCCCGAAGAGCAGCCGGTAGAGGCTACTGCCGAAGAACCGAAAGCAGCGGAAACAACGCCTGCTGCTGAAACTAAAGAAGAACCGGCTGAAGCGGAAGCGCCTGCCGCTGAACCTCAGGAGGAGGTAGCCGCGGAAACCCCGGAGGAACCCGCCACGACAGCGACTCCTGTAGTCGAAACTACGGAAGAACCCGCAGTAGCAGAGGCCCCCGCAGCGGAATCCCCCGAAGAGGTATCGGAAACCGCTCCCGTCGCTGAATCGGATGAAGACGAAGAAGAGGAAGAAACGGAAGAGGAAGACGAGGTAGAAGAAGTGGAAAGTTCTGACGATGAAGAAGTAGATGAAGATGAGGATGAAGAGATAGATTTGGAAGAAGAAACGGTCATTGCCGAAACCGCACATGACGACTTCAACTGGGCTGTCGGGAATAAATCCGGCATGGTGACTGCGTACAGCAAGGATGAGATCGAAGAGTACACCAAACAGTACGAATCTACCCTGACTACCGTATTCGAGAATGAGATCGTCAAAGGCAAGGTGACTTCCATCAACGACGGTGATGTCGTTTTGGATATCAACTTCAAATCAGACGGCCTGGTTTCCCTCTCTGAATTTCGCGAAAACCCCGACCTGTCTGTCGGGGATGAAGTGGATGTTTATGTAGAGCAACAGGAAGACGCCCGTGGGCAACTGGTCCTTTCCCGCCGCAAAGCTAAGCTCCTGCGCGCCTGGGAAAATATTGTCGACTCTTATGAGAACGGCACGGTGATCAAAGGTACTGTTATCAGTAAGACCAAGGGTGGCCTGATCGCCGATTGTGGCGGCCTGGAGACATTCCTCCCCGGTTCTCAGATCGACATTAAGCCGATCATCGATTACGATTCATATGTTGGCAAGACCATGGAGTTCAAAGTGGTCAAAATCAATGAGCAGATCAAGAACGCTGTGGTTTCGCATAAGGCGCTTATCGAAAGCGACCTGGCCGAACAGCGCGAAGCCATCATTGCCAGCCTCGAAAAGGGCCAGGTTCTCGAAGGCCTCGTCAAGAATATCACAGACTTCGGCGCCTTCCTCGACCTGGGTGGCGTAGATGGCTTGCTTTACATCACCGATATCTCCTGGGGCCGTATCAGCCACCCCAGCGAAGTACTTTCGCTCAACCAGAAGATCAACGTGGTGGTGCTCGATTTCGACGAAAACAAGAAGCGGATTTCGCTCGGCCTTAAGCAGCTGCAGCCTCACCCGTGGGAAGTACTTAGCGAAGAGATCAAAGAAGGCTCCGTCGTTAAGGGCCGCATCGTCAACATCGAAGACTATGGCGCATTCCTGGAAATACAGCCTGGCGTCGAAGGCCTGATCCACGTCTCCGAAGTGAGCTGGAGCAATCAGCCGATCAATGCCCGCGAGTTCTTCAAGCTGGGCCAGGAGTACGAAGCCAAAGTGGTAACCATCGACCGTGAAGACCGCAAGATGTCGCTCTCCGTCAAGCAACTGTCGCAAGACCCATGGAGCGAGATCGAAGTGCGCTTCCCCGAAGGCAGCCGCCACTCCGGCGAGGTCAAAAACCTCACTCCCTATGGCGTGTTTGTCGAACTGGAAGAAGGCATCGGCGGTATGATCCATATCTCCGACCTGTCGTGGACGAAGCGTTTCTCTCACCCCTCAGAATTCACTAAGGTAGGTGAGACGATCGATATCGTCATCCTCGAGATCGATAAGGATAACCGCAAGCTTTCCCTCGGCCATAAGCAACTGGAAGAGAACCCCTGGGATACTTTCGAAAATGTATTCCCCGTTGGTTCTTACCACGCCGCGACCATCGTCCGCCGCGACGACCGTGGCGCCATCGTACAACTGCCCTACGGCCTGGAAGCCTTCGCTCCGATTAAGCACATCCGTAAGGAAGATGGCCAACTGGCCGAAGTGGAAGAGGAACTGACCGTAAAAGTCATCGAATTTAACCGCGATGATAAGCGCATCCTGGTATCCCACCTCCGCTACCGCGAAGATGTGGAACGCGAAGCCGAAATTGAGGTTCGTAAGGAAAAACAGGAAGAACGCAACCGCACCACTCGGGCCGTCAAAAAAACGCAGTCTTCTGTCGAAAAGTCTACCCTCGGTGACCTGGCTGCTTTTTCGGATTTGAAGGAGCAGTTGCAGGGGCAGGAAGGTGAACTTCAAGATGATGAACCTACTGAAACGGAAGAGAAGGAATAGTAGTCCTTCATCATTTCTATAGTTATTAACAGCCTCTCCTGAGTATCTTAGGAGAGGCTGTTTTATTGTGGTTATTTAGTCCAGAAAACAAAGTGCTGCAAGGCAAGGCTTCCTAGTCGCAGGAAAATTTTAAATCAAAATATTGTATTCTTTTCGCCATTTTTAAAAAAATGCTTATTTTTTAGGGAAAAATGAGCGCTTATACTCCCTTATCCTTATTTATTCTTCTCTTTCTACCTTTTTTGTCAAATAATCAACATGCTGAGTATCACCCTTCTTCACAAAATATAACAAACAATTCAGATACTCCACAAGTAGTTTTTAAATCAACTATTTCAAATTTCCCCCAAAATTTGAAGCCGAAAAATGAAGTGCTTCAGCTTCAGTGGGAAACTGCGAAAATCTTATACAAAGAAAAAAAGTATTCAGAAACTTTAGAATTGCTCAGAAATAATTGGCTCCCTCTTAGAGGAGATGAGTCAAATGAACATTTTGAAATATTCAAATTGCTGGGGCAGACATTTTGGAGTTTGAATAAGGAAGATTCTGCATTAGTATATTTAAAAGAAGCAATAGTTATTTCCGATAATCTTAAAGAACATATTAAGCCTAGTAAGATAATTTCTCTTCATAAAATCATGGCCAACCAATATAAATGGAGAAGTGATTATTTAGAAGCGCTAGAGCATTACACTAAAATATTATCAATTACGGAGATCGAAAATAATGCAAATTTCATCGAAGATGAAATTAGATCCCATTGTGGAATTGGAGAATGCTACAAGTATCTTTTTAAAGAAGAAAAAGCTGTAGAACATTTTAAAATAGCTTTAAACCTCATATCGAAGTTGCCACAATCAAAAAGAAGGAAAAATCTAATTCAGGTAAATAAAGGCTTAGGCTTAACCTTTAACTACTTCGATGATTACGAAAATGCCATTATTTGTTTCAAGTCTAGTGTGTCTGACGGAGTGAAAGAATATGGGTATTCATCAATTAAAGTTGCGTTATTAATTGATATGTTGGGAAACAGTTATTATTATTTAAAAGATTATGAAAATTCTATTATATATTATAAGGAAGCGTTAGAAATAATAAAGAAATTGGATTCTTCTGACCACAAAGGGGATATTTCTAGCCGCTACTCAAAAATAGGTGCTTGCTATACAAATCTAAAGCAGTTTGAGAGTGCTAACTACTATCTTGATAGGTCAATTGGTCACTTAAATTTCTTTAACAAAAAAAAATACCCTTTTGAAGATATAGATTATAACCGCACCCACCTCCTCATCACCCTCTATTTCAAGGCCAAGAACCACCAGAAGGCGTACGAAGCGGGGCGAGGAGTGGAGCAGTTGTATGAGGCTTCCTATTGGTTTGGCCTGTGCATTGAGTTGATTGAATACATCAACAGTACCTTTGAGGAGTCGGGGTCCAAGCAGTATTTGCTGGACCGGTTCTACTACGTTTTTGAGGCGGCGATCAATTGTAAGTATCATTTATACCAGGAGACCGACAGCCTGAAGTACCTGGAGCAGGCCTTTGGGTATGCCGAGGGCAGTAAGGCCTTACTGCTGAAAGAAGCCATGCAGATGGCGGATGCGAGCTTTGAGTTCGGCATCCCGGAAAGCCTTCTGAAAGAGGAACGCCGCCTGAGGAAGGCCATCATTGAAAAGGAAAACCGGCGATACGAATTTCGGCAAAACCAGGAGGAAGGCCCTCAAACCATCCACGGCCTGAACAACGAGATTTTCAACCTCAAGCAGGAGCATCACCGGGTTATGGACAGCATCCGGCAGCAATATCCGAAGGCCCACCGGCTCAGGTATGCAGGGCCACCCATGACGCCGGGCCAGATACAGGAGGAACTACTCGCCCCCGGCCAGGCGCTGTTGCAGTATTTTGTGGGGGAAGAATATATTTTCCTGTTCGTTATTGGCCGGGAAAATGTGGCGCTGATAAAACGCCCCATAGGGGAGGGGTTGTCCGAATCCGTCCGTGCGTTTCGCGAGAGCATTTACGGATGGAGCCAGTCGCAGGAAGATTCGCTGGCCCGGCAGTATGCCGACTATGGCTATCAGCTGTACCAGAGCCTGGTGCAACCGGTGGCCCATTTACTGCCGGAGCACCTTATCATTATCCCGGACGGCATTCTGGAGTACCTGCCTTTTGAAGCCCTGCTGCTGGAAACTACTCAGCCGGGAACGCAATCGTATGCTTCTTATCCTTATCTCATTCGGGATCACCAGATCAGTTACGCCCATTCTGCTCAGTTGCTTCAGGAGATGAAGGCCATGGATTACCAAGCTCCCCGGCAGTGGATATTGGCCTTTGCCCCTTCTTTCGAGGACCCGCCCGGGCAGGAGAACACGTTGGCCAGCCGGCGGCGCAGCCTGGGCCGGTTAATGAACAATGTGAAGGAAGTACAATCCATCAAAAGCCTGCTGCGAACGCGAATATACAAAGGCGCCGATGCCACCCGGGAGCGCTTTCTGGCCGACGCTCCTTATTATAGCATCATTCATCTGGCGACTCACGCCAAGGCCAATGATGAAGAGGGCGAATATTCCTACCTGGCCTTTACGGAAGTCCCCGATACGCTGCAAAACGAATTGCTTTACGCAAAAGACTTGTATTCCCTGCGCTTGCAGGCCGAAATGGTTGTGCTGAGCGCCTGCGAATCCGGAGTAGGTGAACTGCGGCGCGGCGAAGGGGTTATCAGCCTCGCCAGAGGATTCTCCTATGCGGGGGCTAAGAGCCTGGCGATGACTCTGTGGCGGGTGAGCGATCGCGAGTCGGCAGCCTTAATGCAGCTTTTTTACAAGTATTTGAAGGAGGGGAAACCCAAAGATGAAGCCTTACGGGCTGCCAAAACACAATTCATCGCTCAACACAATGGGGCGCGAGCCCATCCCTTCTTCTGGGCGGCCTTCATCCTGAGCGGCGATATGGCGCCAATAGCTGTGAGGCAGCCTATATTTCCTATATGGGGATTGGCATTGTTAGGGGTTCTGTTTGTATTTTTGTGGTCGCGTTTTGCCAAAAGAAAACCCAACTGATGCAACGAATCAATATTGAGATCAAAGCCAGGTGCAACCACCCTGAAGAAATTCGCGACCTGCTCGAAAAGCAACAAGCCGAATTTATTGGCACAGACCCTCAGGTCGACACCTATTTCAATGTCCCTGACGGCCGGCTCAAACTGAGGGAAGGGCGTATCGAAAATGCCCTGATCCACTATTTTCGCAACAATCAGGCTGGCCCGAAGCGTTCTGATATTTTACTCTACAAGACGCAACCTCGCTCCAGCGAATTGAAGGATGTGCTTACGGCAGCGCTGGGCGTACTCGCCGTGGTGTCCAAACGCCGTCAAATCTATTTTATCGAAAATGTAAAGTTTCACCTTGACGAGGTGGAGGGGCTGGGTAACTTTGTGGAAATAGAAGCGATAGACCGGGATGGCAGCATCGGAGAAGAAAAGTTGCAGCGGCAGTGCCAGTACTATCTCGATCTATTCAAGATAACGAACGACAACCTGGTGGAGGTCTCTTACAGCGACCTGGCTATGGAGAAGAAAAGTTGATTGGGCTGATGATGTTAGCAGGCTCCTGCACAATCAACCCAATCAACCCTGCCGGGTATTAATCCAGCGTTTGTTTGATTTCAATGATTTCGAAGCCTTCGATCACATCGCCGGCTTTGATATCGTTAAAGTTTTTGATGGAGATACCGCATTCCAGGCCAAATTTCACCTCGCGCACATCTTCCTTGAAGCGTTTGAGGGAGGCGATTTCTGCGACCTGTCCTTCTTTGGTCGGATACACTACGATGCCATTCCGAATGAGGCGGATATTGGTATTTCGGGTGAACTTACCCTCCTGCACGTAGCAGCCGGCAACCGTTCCCACCTTACTGATCTTGTAGACCTCGCGAACCTCCATCTGCCCCATGATCTTCTCTTCCTTGGTCGGTTCGAGCATGCCTTCGATGGCGGCGCGAACCTCATCGATGGCTTCGTAGATGATAGAGTACATTTTGATTTGCACACCTTCCCGTTCCGCCAGTTTGCGGGCGCCCAGGGAAGGCCTCACCTGGAAGCCAATAATGATGGCGTCGGAAGCAGAGGCCAGCAGTACATCGGATTCGACGATCTGGCCGACCGCTTTATGAATAACATTCACCTGGATGGATTCGATCGACTGTTTGATCAGGGAGTCGGACAGTGCCTCTACGGATCCGTCCACGTCCCCTTTAACAATGAGGTTGAGCTCCTTAAAGTTGCCCAGCGCCAGTCGCCGGCCAATCTCATCGAGGCTGATCCGCTTAGTAGCCCGGTTGGCTTGTTCGCGGGCGATCTGGGCTCGTTTGGAAGCGATCTGCCGGGCTTCCTGTTCAGTTTCGGTTATCTTGAACCGTTCACCTGCTTGTGGTGCGCCGCTGAGTCCGAGAATCAGGATCGGGGTGGAGGGGCCGGCTTCCTTGACCCGTTTGCCCCGTTCGTTGAACATAGCTTTCACTTTCCCGGAATGCTCGCCGGCAACGACGGAGTCGCCGATATGTAAAGTGCCCGTTTGCACCAGGCCTTTGGCGACATAACCGCGGCCTTTGTCCAGGGAAGCTTCCAGGATGGTGCCGATCGCTTCCCGTTCCGGGTTGGCTTGCAGCTCCAGCATTTCCGCTTCGAGCAAGATTTTTTCCAGGAGTTCATCAACCCCCTGGCCCGTTTTAGCGGAGATATCCTGAGACTGGTATTTACCGCCCCAATCTTCGACCAGGAAGTTCATAGAAGCGAGTTCCTGTTTGATGCGTTCAGGCAGGGCATCGGGTTTATCCACCTTATTGATGGCAAATACCATAGGCACATTAGCTGCCTGAGCGTGGCTGATGGCCTCCTTGGTTTGGGGCATGATATTATCGTCGGCCGCAATGATGATCACGGCGATGTCGGTCACTTTGGCGCCCCGGGCGCGCATAGCGGTAAAGGCTTCGTGGCCCGGCGTATCCAGGAAGGTGATTTTGCGGTCATCCGCGCCAACGACGACTTCATAAGCGCCGATGTGCTGGGTAATACCGCCGGCTTCTCCTTCTACAACGCTGGCTTTCCGGATGTAATCAAGTAAGGATGTTTTACCGTGGTCTACGTGGCCCATAACGGTAACGATGGGAGCGCGTGGTTCCAGGTCTTCGGGATCATCGATGATCTCTTCTTCCTCCTCGACATGTTCCTCGGCGCTGATAAAGTCAACTTCGTGGCCGAACTCTTCGGCAACCAATTCGATGATCTCGGCGTCGAGGCGCTGGTTAATAGATACCATCACACCGAGGTTCATACAAGTGGTGATCACGTCGGTGACCGGCACATCCATAATGTTGGCGAGTTCCTGAACGGAGACGAACTCAGTTAACTGGAGGTTTTCGGTTTGGAGTTCCTGTTCACGCTGTTCCTGGCGTTCGCGCAGGCGTTCGCGGTTGTCGCGGCGCATTTTCTGGCGCTTTTTCTTTCCGCCGCCAGAAATACGGGCCATCGTAGCCTTGATCTTTTCTTCGATCTCCTTTTGAGAAACTTCCTTGGAATCGTCCTCTTTCCTGCCGCCACGGGTACGCCGTCCTTTCCCGGCGGCGCCACCGGTAGATGGGCCGGATCCTCCTCCTCCTCCTCTTGCTCCACTTCCACTGGCGCCAGGGGCAGGAGAGACCTTCTTACGGGTCCTTCTGCGCTTCTTGCGTGGTTGCTGATCGTTATCCTTATCCTTGTCAGAAGAAGAAGAAGAAGGCGCAGCAGTAGGAGCTTTTTTCTTTCTGTCCTCGACTTTGACCTCTTTTTTATCTTTTTTCTTCTTGCGTTTCGGGCGTTCCAGTTTATTCGTATCGATCTTGCCCAAGATTTTTAAACCCCTGAGTTCAGGAGCTTCCGCACGGACAACATCGTCTTTTTTAACTTCTTTTGCTTTAGGCGCATCCTCAACCTTGGTTTCCACTTTTTCTTCAACCGGTTTGGATGGTTCTTCCTTGGCCGTTGGCGTTTCACGGGGAGCTTCCTGCCTGTGCTCCTGTTTCTTCTCTTCCGCCGGCCGCTCAGTTTTTTGTTGAGGCGCCTTTTCTTCGCTGATGGGCTTAGTTTCTTCAACCGGAGCTTTGGCAGGCTCTTCGGCTTTTTTCTCCGCTTCGGGTTCCGTTTTCTTTTCCGGCGCAGGCGCCTTCTCCGCTTGTGGTTCCGGCCGGGGTTCTGCCTTGGGCTCCGGGGCGGGCTCCACACTCTGTGTTACCTTCGGTTCCGGCGGGGTTTCCGCTGTGGGTTCCGGCCTTACTACTTTTTCCTCGGCAGGTTGAGGCTCCCTGGATTTTGGCCTCATACGGCTTTCCAGGTCGATCTTACCGAGTATTTTGAGTTTGGACTGAGGCCTGGGGGCAGGCTCCTCGGCAGGGTGCTCTTTGCCATTTTCGACAGAGGCGCCTGATTCCTTGCCTTTCGGTTCAGAAACGGATTCTTCCGAATGCTTCCTGGCAAGGTCTTCTCTAGGTGGTGGTGGTGGAAGGATGTCTTTTTTCTTTTCTTTAGGTGGAGCAGATACTGGGCGGTTGCCGATAACCAGTTGGTCAGCCTTCTCCTTGATAGCAATGGATTTTTGAAACTCCTTGAGCAGCTCCGCGTACATCTCGTCTGTGACATTCGCGGTTGGCTTATTCTCAATGTCAAAACCACTATTGGTGAGATGCTCAACAATAGTGGTTGTCCCCACATTTAACTCTTTTGCTATCTTAATTAAACGTTTCGCCATTATGAAATTTTAGTACTTATGCAACGCTTACCGATAAGCAAAAGCTTCTCTCAGAAAGAATGATATTCCTTACATATCTTATTATCTTTTTTGGATGAATAAAATAAAAGGCGATTTGGAGAAAACTTTTGCACACCAAAGTTGAAAATCCTTGTGAATTCTCAGGATAGTCCGGCATGGAATATCCTGAGAATTTCTGCAAAGATAAGACGATTACTGTCTATTCAGTAACTCTGCATGTATAAAAACGAGAAAAATACCTCGTTGGGCTTTCATTTTTAGCCGGTTGTACCTCAATCGAACACAATCCTGTGAAAAAGAGTTCGATTATCCAGGATTAATTCCTGCCCGGCTCCAGTAATCTACAACCTTGGTTCTTTGAGCCTACTGCTGCTTTCCTTCCTCTTCCTCGAATTCAGCGGCCAGAATTTTGAGTACTTCGTCAACGGTCTCTTCTTCGAGGTCGGTCCGGCGGAGCAATTCGTCTTTCTTCAGTTCCAGTACGTTGCGTGCGGTATCACAACCGATGCTTTTGAGTGCGTTGATCACCCAGTCATCGATCTCGTCCTTGAATTCTTCCAGGTCGACATCGTCTATCTCGATCTCATCAACGGTATTGCGGTAAACATCGATTTCAAATCCAGTCAGGCGGCTGGCCAGTTTGATGTTGGTCCCTCCTTTGCCAATAGCGAGCGAGACCTGGTCAGGTTCGAGGAAAACATTGGCGTGTTGCTTTTCAACATCCAAATCTATGGAGGTAACTTTCGCCGGCGTCAACGCCCGCTGAATAAAGAGCGTAGCGTTGTTGGTATAGTTGACGATATCAATGTTTTCATTGTGTAATTCGCGAACGATGCCGTGGATACGCGACCCCTTCATGCCGACGCAAGCTCCGACCGGGTCAATGCGGTCATCATAGGATTCCACAGCCACCTTGGCGCGGTCGCCGGGGATGCGAACGATCCGGCGCACCGTGATCAGGCCGTCCTCGATCTCCGGTACTTCCTGCTCCATCAATTTCTCGAGGAACATGCTGTCGGTGCGGGAGAGAATAACAACGGGGTTGTTGTTTTTCATTTCCACCTTTTTGATCACCCCGCGCACCATATCGCCCTTTCGGAAGAAATCGCCTTTGATCATTTCCTGGCGGGGCAGCACCAGTTCGTTGCCCGTCGCATCGTCAAGAATGAGTAGTTCGCGTTTCAGGATCTGATGTACTTCTCCGGCGATGATGTCTCCAACCCGTTCGCTGTAAAGGCGGTAAACCTCATCCTTTTCCAGTTCCATGATCCGGGAGATCAGCGTCTGCCGGGCAGCCATGATGGCGCGGCGGCCGAAATCCTCCAGGTGGAGTTGCTCGTAACATTCCTCGCCAATCTCATAATCTTCATCAATAGCCATGGCTTCAGATATGGAGATTTGGCTGCGGTCGTCGGTCACCTCGCCGTCGGGTACGATCTCGCGCACCCGCCAAAGTTCAAGGTCGCCCTTGGTTGTGTTGACAATTACGTCAAAATTTTCGTCCGTGCCGTATTTTTTGCGAATAAGCGTGCGGAATACATCTTCCAGCACACGCACCATGGTCGGACGGTCTATATTTTTCCCGGCTTTGAATTCCGAGAAAGTATCCACCAGGTTCATCATAGTATTGCAGGTTTAAAATGATATTTTGACAACAGTCTTTTTTATGTCGGCAAAGGGGACCTTCACCTGTAAGACTTGCATTTTCTTGCGATTCCCTTCTTTCACACGCACCTTTTGCTCAAGGGTGATCTCCTCTTCGCCCACTGCCACCAACGTGCCTTCCTTGCTTTCACCTCCCTGGAGGGCCACCTCCACATTGCGGCCGATATTCCTCGGGTATTGCCGTTTGAGCTTCAGCGGACGGCTCACTCCCGGAGAAGACACTTCCAGCGTGTAACTATCGCCCAGCCAGCCTTCTTCGTCGAGGAATTGTTCCAGGTAACGGCTAATCTTTTGACATTTCTCAAAGGTAATCCCGGCGTCGCTGTCGATGAATACATCGAGCTTGTTATTGGCGTGTGATTTTAGCTCGATCAGGAAACAGTCCGTAAATTCATCCTCCTGAAATTTTGCCTCCAGGAGGGATTCAATCTTAGATTCTATCACAGTATTATATAGAATTAAAAAGAGGGAACCTGGGGTTCCCTCTTCTGAGTTCTTTTTACTAACTGTTGCAAATATACACATTTAATTGCTACCAGGCAACAGGCCAACGAGAATGTTGCTTTTTAATCGAGTTTATACAATATCTCAAACTTTCAGTATTTTTTGAATTCCACTAAACCTGACTTTCCTATCTTTGTTCCTTATTCGAACACAGGCTAAATACAGGATAATAATCAAACCTATAATATGAAGATCGATGAGCTGCTACACCGGGCGTTGAACCTGGAGTTCCTGAGTGCGGAGGAAGGGGTTTTCCTTTTTGAGAACGCCTCCACGGCGGAGCTGATGTACGTAGGCAACAAGCTGCGGCAACGGCACGTACCCAATAATGTCGTCACCTGGATCATTGACCGCAACTCCAACACCACCAACGTTTGCATCGCCAATTGCAAGTTTTGCAATTTCTACCGCCGCCCCGGCCACGATGAATCTTACATCACTACCATAGAACAGTACAAGCAAAAGATCGATGAGCTCTTCAGCTACGGCGGTGAACAATTGCTGCTGCAAGGGGGCCATCACCCGGATTTGGGGCTGGATTTTTACACTCACCTCTTCCGCCAGTTGAAGGCCCTATATCCTACCCTCAAACTGCATGCCCTCGGCCCGCCCGAAATTGCCCATGTCACCAAACTGGAAAAGTCTACTCATATAGAAGTGTTGCGAGCTTTGAAAGATGCCGGACTGGATTCCCTTCCCGGCGCCGGCGCCGAAATTCTCAGCGACCGGGTGCGCCGCCTGATTTCCAAAGGGAAGTGTGGCGGCCAGGAATGGCTCGACGTTATGCACGCCGCTCATCAGGTGGGCCTGACCACCTCCGCCACCATGATGTTCGGCCACATCGAAACCAACTACGAACGCATGGACCACCTGGTTCGAATCCGCGAGGTCCAGGCCCAAAAGCCAGAAGGCGCCAAGGGCTTTATCGCCTTCATCCCCTGGCCTTTCCAGGATGAGGACACCATCCTCAAGCGCCTCAAGCGCGCCCGCAATACCTGCACCGGCGACGAGTACGTGCGCATGATCGCCATGAGCCGCATTATGTTGCCCAACATCACCAACATACAAGCTTCCTGGCTGACGGTGGGCAAACCGGTGGCCCAACTCTGCCTGCACGCCGGCGCCAACGACTTCGGCTCCATCATGATCGAAGAGAACGTCGTCTCCGCCGCCGGCGCCCGCTTCCGCTTCACCGCTCAGGGCATACAGGACGCCATCCGCGAGGCGGGCTTCACGCCCCAACTGCGCAACCAGGAGTATGCGTACCGGGAACTGCCGGCCAATATGGTGCAGCAGGAACTGGACCGGGAAAGGATGATCGTGGATTGAGGGGCGGGCATAATGCTGAAATGTGCCACCTCTGTAGTTTAGCAGCAAAGAGCATCCACAAAGCCCTAAACCCTTAATGATTCCTGGTGGTTCTAACCCCGGATTAGCTCAGAAATAGCCATAAGCCTATCAGTGGGTACAATTTAGCATCGCGCCTCCTGAACAAATCAGATATCCGATTTGCGATTTGCGAAGTTCGATTTTTTTTGGTCAGTCCAACAAGGGGCCGTATTTTGGAGGCATGGAAAAACAAACATCGCTCTACGGCCAGATTCAGGAAGCCCTTCAGTTCATCCGTACCCAGACGGATTTCCAACCCCGCTGCGGCATCGTTCTGGGTACCGGCCTCAGCGGGCTGGCCGATGAGATCGACACCGTAGCCGAAATCCCTTACGGGAACATCCCGCACTTTCCCATTTCTACTGTGAAGGGGCACAAGGGCAAGCTCGTCTTCGGCCACCTCGCCGGCCAGCCGGTGGTGGCCATGGCCGGGCGTTTCCACTACTACGAAGGATATACCGCCCAACAAATCACCTTTCCCATACGGGTGATGAAGTTTCTGGGCATCGAACTACTCATTGTTTCCAATGCCGCCGGCAGCGCCAACCAGCACATCCAGGCCGGCGACATCGTTTTCCTCAAAGACCATATCAATATGCAGCCGGATAACCCCCTGCGCGGCCCCAACGACGAACGCCTCGGCCCCCGATTTCCCGATATGCTGCACACTTACGACCGCCAACTGAATGCCAAAGGGCTGGAAATCGCCCGCAAACACAACATCCGCGCTCACGAGGGCGTCTACCTGGCCCTGCAGGGCCCCAACCTGGAGACACCGGCCGAATACAACTTCTTCCACATCATCGGGGCCGACCTGGTAGGCATGTCGACGGTGCCGGAAGTGCTCGTCGCCCGGCACATGGGCCTCAACGTAATGGCCCTTTCGGCCGCCACCAATAAATGCTACCCACTGGAAGAAATCCGGGAGACGACTCATGAAGATGTGATCGCCGTGGCGCAGGGGGTGGAACCGAAGATGCGGAAGATCGTGATGGAGTTATTGAATGAGATGGGTTAGGGGAGAAGTTATATTGTTGTGCTGAAGGAGGCCGGGTTTGCGATACTTAACCCAGGGTAACTATACAGCCCGTCGAACAGCCAAACCTCTTTGATAGCCTCCGTCAACCCGCTCTGCAGGAGAACAAACTCATCACCTCGTACCCACCGCTGTGCCCGGAGAGGATGATGTGCCGCAGAGGAGCTTCTGCCACGCCAGGATGTTTCGCCACCACCCGCTGTACATCGTCCATAAAGGCTGCGAAAGCCAGGGGTTTTTCAAGCTTACCACCAAAGGAGTCGGGGCTGTTTTTCGGCCCATGAGGAACGGCCAGGATAGCGTTCTTTCCCGAAGCAGCCAGTTGGGGAATCAGTTCAAAGGTGTTCAGCACGCTATCTACCTCGTTCCTTCAGCCGTGCCGCAAAGGATTGAATTACAAAGGATTAAATGAAGCAGCTGCGGAAGGGGGAATGTGGCGAAATTGACAAAATAAAACATCTAGATACTTATATGTTTTCGATATTTTTTTATATCTTAGCCCTTTGATTTAAAGGGAGTATTCTTATCTCCTGATCCAAAAAATCCCTATTTAATCTACAAACAATCCAAAAACATGGCAGA
The DNA here is from genome assembly GCA_020636095.1 of Lewinellaceae bacterium. Classification (GTDB taxonomy): domain Bacteria; phylum Bacteroidota; class Bacteroidia; order Chitinophagales; family Saprospiraceae; genus JACJXW01. The sequence continues at coordinate 2,076,839 of JACJYN010000002.1, read as the reverse complement.
ACTTAATGAAGTCGTAATACTCAGTGGCGCTCGTACCCCTATTGGTACTTTTGGCGGATCCCTGCAAACGGTTTCCCCTATTGATTTGGCCACCTTATGTTCAAAAGAGGCGATCAAACGGTCCGGCATCAGCGCCGAAGAGATCGGGCATACCTTTTTCGGGAATGTCATTCACACCGAACAGCGGGACATGTACCTTTCCCGCGTCGTTTCTGTTCAGGCGGGAGTCCCCAAGGAAGCTCCGGCTATGACCCTCAACCGCCTTTGCGGCAGCGGCCTGGAGGCCATCGTATCCGCCGCCCGCACTATACAAATGGGCGAGGCCGAAGCGGCCCTGGCCGGCGGCGCCGAAAACATGAGCCGCGGCGGTTACATGCTGCCCAACCTGCGTTGGGGCCAGCGCATGGGCGATGCCAGCGGAGTCGACATGATGGTCGGCGCCCTGACTGACCCCTTTGGCAACGGCCACATGGGCATCACCGCCGAGAATGTCGCCGCCAAGTGGGACATCAGCCGGCAGCAGCAGGACGAATTTGCTGTGGAAAGCCAGAACCGGGCCGTCAACGCCATCGAAAAAGGTTACTTCAAGGATCAGATCGTTCCGGTGGAAATCCAAAGCCGCAAGAAGACGATCGTATTCGACACCGATGAATTCCCCCGCGCCGGTTCCACTGTGGAAGGGATGGAAAAGCTGCGCCCTGCCTTTAAAAGGGATGGCGGCACCGTGACCGCCGGCAACGCCTCGGGGATCAACGACGGCGCCGCCGCCGTAGTCCTCATGAACGCCGCTACGGCCAAGAGCAAAGGCCTTAAGCCCATGGCCCGCATCGTCGCTTACGCCCATGCCGGCGTGGAGCCCTCCGAAATGGGCATCGGGCCGGTACCCGCTGTGAAAAAAGTACTGGAAAAAGCCAAGCTGAGTGTGAAGGATATGGACGTCATCGAATCCAACGAAGCCTTCGCTGCCCAGGCCTGCGCAGTAGCCAAGGAACTGCACTTCCCGGCCGACAAGACCAACCCGAACGGCGGCGCCATCGCTTTGGGGCACCCCATCGGCGCCACCGGCGCTATCCTGACTGTTAAAACGATGTACGAACTGAAGCGCACCGGCGGCCGCTACGGCCTGATCACCATGTGTATCGGCGGCGGGCAGGGCATCGCGATGGTTATTGAAAGAATGTAGTTTGGTTCGTAAAAACCGGCTTCCGGCCGGTTTTTACGAATGTGTTGTGCGGTTGCCGCTTCCCCCCGGCTGCAACCGAAAATAAGGTGAATTGACACAAAATAAAGGGAGCCGGCGCATGCGCCGGCTCCTTTGTGTTTCATCCCAATTCACTCCGTATCTGGAGCCCGATTAATTTTATCAACACCAATCCTACAAGTCGTGAGTATAGATTATAGATCGAAATTAAAATCTAGTTTTTCATTACTGTATCCATACATCTATGTACTTCCATCTGCCATTTTATCCTATATCTACTTATTCCGTGTATTCCAGAAATCAATTTCAATTCCGCTATCATTACCAGAAGATGTATTGATGCTGGTCATCATATTCTATTATCCAGCAACATTGATCCTTTATACATACTGGATGTTTAGGCATAAACAAGACATCATAAAAAAGTGGTTTTTATCTAGCGTCTTATGGATACTTGGGGCAATTTTATATCCTTTTTCTATTTTTATAGCTATCCTAAAACTTTGACTTTACTACTTCGCATGGAGTGGCTGCTTCGCCCTTTTTTCTTTGACAAAAAAGTAAGAACAAGTGTTTTCGAAAGCCCAGTGCTACGAATACCCCATCCCCCGTTCTCCCTTCCGGACAATCTTCTTCGCCTCCTTCCCTTTGACTACGCCCTCTTCATCATCCAGCCAGACAATGGCGCCGGTGGGGCACCGCTGAATGGGAACTTGAGTATTGTGGTTTTCTGAGTAATTGACCACGGGCAGGTTATTGATCATGGTAATCAGGCCGCCCGGCGCGTCCATGGCGCATTTGCCACATGCCGTACACCCAACCTGGCATTCCTCCAGGATTTCATCGCCGGCTTCCAGGTTCTTGCAGTTGACCCAAAGCCGGTGGCTGGCCGGTTGCAGAGAGAACAGGTCCTTGGGGCAGGCCACCACACAGTCGCCACAGGCCGTACACTTGTCCACATCCACCACCGGCAGCGAGAAGGGGTTCATGGTGATGGCGTCAAAATCACAGGCTACCTCACAATCGCCGTGGCCCAGGCAACCCCAGAAACAACCTTTCCCTCCTCCGGACACCAGGGCCGCCGCCTGGCAGCTTTGGATGCCCTGGTACCTCGCGCGGTTCAGTGCCACATTGATGCCGCCGGCACAGGCCAGGCGGGCTACCCGTTTTTCCTCCGCTCCCAGGGCAATGCCCAGATATTCGGCAATTTTAACCCGCCCTTCGTCCGAGCTCACCGTGCATTTACCGGGCAAGGCTTTTCCGGAAACCAACGCTTCGGCAAATGGCCGGCAACCGGGGTGGCCACAGGCGCCGCAGTTGGCGTGGGGCAACATATCTTCCACCACGTCGATGCGCGGATCTTCGTAGACGTACAGCTTCTTATTGGCCAGAATGAGCATAGCGGCCAGTAGAAGCGTCAGCCCGCCCAGTGCGGCAAGTGCAATTAAAATCGTCATACTATATTGTGCTCTAAGGGTTACCTATATATCTGGTATTTACTTTAATTGAAGTCTCCAACCTACCAGGTTTCGACTTCCCATTTCTCACTTCCGATTTCCGACTTAGTAAATAACCTCCGCCCATTTATCGCCGACGATCAACTCCGCCTTTCGGGTCTCCCATTTTATCCTCGACCCCAGAATATTGGCAAAGGCTTTATCCAGTTTCTCTTTGACCTTCTCGTAGCCCGCTACGTACACATAAGTGTTGGCAAGGGACAACATCTCGAAGATTTCTTCCGCCCGTTCCTCAATAGCGGCATCCAGCGCGATGGGGTCCGACCAGGTGGGGCGTGGGCTCAGGGCGTGGAAGGCCTTGAAGGTTGCCTCGTCGTAGTAGTTGGTCAGGTCGCCATCCTTGTCGTTCAGGTAAAGCAATTCCAGGCCGCTGCGCGCACCGTAAAATAGCCGGATTTTCCCTTTCCAGTCCTTTACGTTCTTATAAATGTGCTTGATGAATGCCCGGAAGGGAGCAATGCCCGTTCCCATTCCGATCAGGATGAGGTTCGCATTTTTATCCTCCGGCACCGAAAAGGGCAGGTCGAAGGGGCCGGTAATGTTTATTTCGTCTCCTACTTCTCTATCACACAGATAGTTGGACGCTATGCCCGGATACTTTTCCCCACTGAAATCATCCACATAAGAACACCGTTTGACCAGCATGGTGATCACGGCCCGGCCATTCGCCCTGGCCGGCAGGTCGGCCACGCTGTACAAACGGTGATGCGTTTTTGTGCCGAATTCGCCACTGGTTTTCACCAATACGCCGAAACTCTGGTCCACCTCGCAATTGAATTCCGGCTGTTTTACCTCCAGCACGATTTCCCGGACCTCTTCGGTGTCGGGAGGGGTCAGGCGCTCCGTTTTTTTAACAACCGCCTGATATTTGTTTTTAGTATTATAGTCCGCTAAGTTTGCCATAACCTCTGGTATTAGATGGTGATATTTTTTTCTGTTGACAATCGCTTATTCTCGCAGGCGGTGGTACAGCCGCAATTCCCGCAGCTGGAACGGTCCGCCAGTACATCCTCGTCGGATAGGTAATCAGAGAACGACTTCCGCCACAACGACTGGATGATGACCCAAGCCGCCATTAAAAAAATCATCCCGCCGATACCGATTAAAAAGGATATGATCATTGTTTCATAATTTTAGGTCAGGTTTGAGCAAGATATTCTGTTTTTCAAGTCAATGTTTGACACGGGGAGGCGACACCTTTCTCTAAGCTGTGCCTGACGGGAAGGCGTCACCTCAGCTGCCCAACCCCGCAAACCCCATAAACGACAGGGATAGAATGCCGGCGACCAACAGGGTCAGCGCAGTACCTTTGACGATGCCGGGCACGTCCGCAAATTCGAGCTGCTCCCGCAGGCCCGCCATGAGCACCAGGGCAAGAGTAAAACCGGCGCCTGCTCCCAATGCGTACACCAAACTCTCGATAAACCCATAGCCCTTGTTGGTCTGGAATAAGGCTACGGCCAGTATGGCGCAGTTGGTGGTGATCAGGGGAAGGAATATCCCCAACGCCCTGAACAATGCCGGGCTCATCTTCTTTATAAACATTTCCACCAACTGAACGGTGGAGGCGATCACCACAATAAAGCTGATCAACTGCAGGAAAGTGGCGTTGATGGCCACCAGCAAAGCATGGATGGCGAAAGCGCACATCGAGCTGATGAGCATGACAAAGGTCACCGCGCCGCCCATTTTAGTAGCGGTTTCCATCTTACCGGACACCCCCAGAAAAGGGCAAATGCCCAGGAAGTAGGCCAATACAAAGTTGTTGATCAGGCTCGCATTGATGAATATGTACCACAGTGATTCTTCTTTCATGTCGTTGCCTTCTTTGCTTTGGTAGCATTAAAAATGATTAACCAGATGGCCAGTGTGAAAAACCCTCCCGCCGGCAGGATCATGACGATCCATTCCTGAAAATTATCCGGGAAAAACGGGACGCCGAAAAGGCTGCCATTTCCCAGCAGCTCTCGTACTGCGCCCAGGCAGAACAGGGCGAAGGTAAACCCGATCCCCATACCCAAAGCATCCAAAACGGACTTGCCGATGGTGTTTTTGGAAGCAAAGGCCTCCGCCCGGCTCAATATCAGGCAGTTCACTACGATGAGTGAAATGAACGCGCCCAGGGCCTTGTGCAGGTCTATGCTGATCGCCTGAATAATATAATCGGTCATCGTTACGAAGGTGGCGATGATCAGAATGTAAGAAGCGATGCGCACCTGTTTGGGAATGAAATTCCGCAGGGAGGAAACCAGGATGTTGGACATCAATAAGACAAAGGCCGTAGCCAGCCCCATGGCCAGGGCATTTATGGCCGTATTGGAAACGGCCAGGGTCGGGCACATCCCCAACACCTGCACAAACACAGGATTGTCGCGCCACAGCCCTTTGATGAATTCGTCTGTGGAAGGACTATCTTTCAGCGATCCCCAAAAACCTGTATTTCCCTTATCTTGGATTGGATTGCTCATTTTTGCGTATTTTCATTGGCTTTTAAGCCAAAGGCTTCCTTGTTCTTGTGAATGAGCGGCGCCCAATGTTCTGTGCTCGCGCCCATAATATCTCCGATCGCCCTGGACGATATCGTGGCCCCCGTAATGGCATCGATTTCCCAGGGATTTTCTTTGGTCCCGTGTTTTACGGTGACGGGCTTGTTTTTAAGGGTGCTTTGATCGTCGGCCAGTGAGACTTCCAGCCCGCTGAAATTGGCCAGGAAAGCGGCGTCCTTTTCAATTTTGTCTCCCAACCCCGGTGTTTCCTTGCTTTCCAACACATAAAATCCAACGACTTGCTGTTTCTCCGGATCGTATCCGTAGAGGATGCGAATGATATCTGCGTAGCCTTGTCCGCTGGCTTCCACTGCCACCCCCACGAGCTCACCGTTCGGGCTATACCCGGCATAGGCCACTTTGCCTTCCTGTCCTTCGCCTTCCAATGCGGCGAAACTGTCGTTGGGGCCGAGTTGGAAGGTTTGGGTTTTATCTATCCCCGGAAGCACCTTGAAAATTGCCTTTTCCAAAGCTTCCGCTTTTTTTACCTTGATGATGGGCGCCGTTCCCTGAAAGGTCAGTACGATCATCAGGGCGCAGATGATCCCGATGCCAACCATAGCCTGAAGCATTTTCAGGCTGTTTCCGGCCGCTGATATTGGCGCCTGCTTCGATTCGGTCATGATGCTTTTGCGGTTTTTGACGTTCCGTAAACCCTGGGTTGTATCCAGTTATCGATATGAGGTGAAATGGCATTGGCCAGCAGGATGGCGTACATCACCCCTTCCGGCAACCCTCCCCAGATGCGGATCACGACCACCAGCAGGCCGATGATGAAACCATAAATCACGACCCCCAGCGGGGTGATGGGCGACGCCACCATATCGGTGGCCATAAATACAGCGCCCAGCATCAGCCCCCCCGAAAAAAGCATGAAGAGGGGCGGTGGATAGGCCTGGGTATCAATTAAATGTAGGATTCCGCTCAAAACATACACCGTCGCCAGGATGGCAACCGGAATCCGCCAGTTCATCATTTTCCGGGCTGCCAGATAGATGCCGCCCAGTAGGATCAGCAGCGCGCAGGTCTCTCCCGTAGAACCGGTGATGAGCCCCAGGGCAAGGTCGGACGCAGGGGTAATAACCTGGTCGAACTTGAAAGCGGACAGAGGCGTAGCGCCGGTAATGGCGTCGACGGTGGGCTCCATAAATGGAACCGTAAAGGTAGAAGAGGAAACCGCAGAAAAGCGGCCCTCCAGAAATGCCGGATACCAGGTAGTAATGGCCACCGGAAATGCAGCTTGCAGCACTGCCCGCCCTACCAGCGCGGGGTTGAACACATTATACCCTAAACCGCCAAAAATGAATTTGCCGAGGGCAATGGCAATGACACCTCCGACAAACGCCATCCATACCGGGAAATTGGGCGGCAGGGTAAGCCCTAATAATAAGCCGGTTATGGCGGCCGACCAATCGGATATGGTGCTTTCTTTTTTTGAAAACCTGCACAAAAAATGCTCGGTGAGGACACAGGCGGCGGTTGTCGCGACAAGCACCATCAGGGCGCTTATCCCGAAGGAGTACACCGCAAAGATAGCTACGGGAAGCAACGCCCAAACTACATTTTGCATGATATCATCGGTGCCAAGACCCTTAACGATATGAGGCGACGTACTGATATTTAGCGTTCTGTTCAGCATGCTAGGAAGACTGTTTTGAAGCGTTGCGCTTTCTTACAATGGATTTGGACAATCGGAAATACTGCACCAGGGGTATGTGAGAAGGACATACATAAGAGCACGATCCGCACTCAAAGCAATCCATTAAATGGAAGGCTTCCGCCATTTCATCATAGGCTTCAAACTTGGCGAGGATTCCCAGTTTGGAAGGATTCAGGGAAATGGGGCAGGCATCCACACAGGCGCCGCATTTAATGCAGGGATACACCTTCTCTGGCCGTTTCACATCCTTTTCTGCAAAAACGACAATACCGGAGGTGCCCTTGACGATCGAAATATCCAGGTTGGAAACCGCTACCCCCATCATGGGGCCGCCCATATAGACCTCGCTAATCTGTTCGTCAACTCCCACCTGATCCAGAACATAGCGGAGGGGGGTCCCTATCGGGATCAAATAATTGCCCTTCTTTTTCACCCCCGGGCCGGTAATAGTGACGACCCGCTCCTGAATGCCGCGCCCGTGCGGCAAGAGCCGTCCGATCTCTGCGGTAGTCGCTACATTCACCACCACCACATTCACATCGATTGGCAACCCGCCCGAAGGCACTTCCCGGCCGAGCAAGGAGGTGATCAGCATTTTCTCCGACCCCTGAGGGTATTTTACGGGGACTACTTGTACAGATACAGGGGCGCCGGCGGGTATGCTGTTTTCCAGATGATCGGCGGCGTCCTGTTTATTGGCTTCTATCCCGATAATGGCCCGCTCCGCCCCTGTGGCTTTGAGGAGGTATTTGATCCCTGTGAAAATATCCTCCGCCTGTTCGAGCATTACCCGGTGGTCGGTGGTCAGATAGGGTTCGCATTCGATGCCGTTGATCATCAGCACATCGCATGTTTTTCCCTCGGGCACCTTGAGTTTCACATGGGTGGGAAACGCCGCGCCCCCCAGCCCTACGATCCCGGCGTCCTGAATACCTTGCAGTATTTCTCCGGCGGTGGCCGTTTCGACATCGATGGGCGTGCCTTCCATTACTTCCTGGCTGGAGGCCGGGAATGCTTCCAGGTAGATGCCCACAGACATTTTACCCGAAATGGTCGGAACATTGGCGATTTTTCGGATGGTCCCGGAAATAGGGGCATGCAGCGGAACCGAAACGTATCCTCCGGCTTTGGCAAGCAACTGCCCCCGTGCCACTTCCTGCCCCTCCCGAACCACAATTTGCGAAGGAGCGCCAATATGCTGCGACATGGGCAGGATGATCAGCGGGGCAAACGGGAATTGCCGGATAGGCAACCCGTTGGTGTCCTCTTTGTGCTCCGGAGGGTGAACCCCGTGTTTGAATGTGCTTTTGCGAAAATTAAATAGTCCCATTAGTTGTACTTTTCCCCCCTCTTAATCCACTTTTCCACATCTTTACCCGTGCGGTCTGCGGGCAATCCCGGGTGGATCACTCGGGCGGTGCACTTCTCAGCCGCTTTTACCAGGTCTTCGTAGGGGCCTCCTTTCGGATCCTTGATATAAGCCTTTTTATTGTCGTTGTAGGCAAATATACTGGGGTTGAGCTTTGTGCATTCATCGCAGGCAGTGCAGTCTTCGGTGTCCAGCCATGGCGCCATATAGTCGCCGGTGGGTTGGGCTGCTTCCGGTGTAGCCGGCGGCGTGGCCGGTTCTCCCATTGCCAGGTCAACTAGGCCGGTTCCATCTCCCCCTGCCATTTTCATCAACCCCTGAGCGATCTTTCCAACTACTTCCGCCCGGATTTTGCTCTCGATATCCACTACTTCGACTTTTTCAGTTTCAACTCCTGCCAGTGCGCGAAGCATGATCCAGAAATCGCGTCTTTCTTCGCAGGATTCGACGATCTTTTCGGCCACCAGCACCCGGCTGAGGCGTTGCTTGGCGTCGACCGCCCAGATGAAGGGGAATTTACCTTCCCGCTCGTCGGCAGTCATTTCCAGGAATTCGGATAAAGGCGCCATATTTTCATTCCAGGCATCGCGGGGTACTTTGCGGAAATGCTTTCTGAACCTTGCTTCGGTGATGGCAAAATCGGCAAAGGTCATCGCCACTTCCATGGATTTCTCGCGGCCGTTTTCCAGATATTTCAACTGGTAGGTGGGCCATAATTGATCCATGGCGGGGTTGCCTGACAGGTCAAAAGCATCTTCCGCTTTTACTCCATTTTCCGGGTTGTATTTGAAAATGGGATAGGCGCGGGACTCAACCGCCAGTTTTGCCTGATGCGTCCCCAGGTCATCGCCTACGCCGTGTTCCGGCTGGCAAGTCGTATACAGGTTAAACAAAGCAGGCCGCTTGGCCATCAGGCCATCGATAAAGCCTTCGATCATCTGGCTGGTATTGGCCAGGGTAGCCTGAAGCACATACGTGTTTCTGTGCGCCATGGCGATCAACCCAATCTCTTTCCGAGGTTCGGGCTTTCCTTTCCAGACCTTGCCGTACTGGGCCATATCCGAAACCTGGCCGATGAAGCCGGAAGTACAGGCCTGGCCTCCCGTGTTGGAGTATACCTGAGTATCTACCACGATCACCTTGATCGGCTTACCGGACGCCATCATCCTCGACAGGTTCTGGAAACCGATATCATACATGGCGCCATCCCCTCCCAGTGCTACCACCGGAGGACACAGCAACCATTCTTCATCCGTAAACTGCTGCCAGGTGAAATAGGTAAAAAATTCATTGTGCTCGCTGGGGTTGTAACCGCCGCTTAATTCCAGCTCGGCCTTCCGGATCGTTTTGAACCCTTCTGCCATTTTGGACATGTGCCCTTCAAAGACACCCATCGCCATGGAGGTAGAGTCCTGGAATAAGTGGTTGGCCCACGGGAAAGGATAGGGGTTGAAAGGGTACGTGCTGCCCCATACGGAAGTACATCCGGTGGAATTGAGCATCCCCATGTTGGTGCGCCCTTTTCCGGTGGTTCCTTCTGTATATTTCCACCTCAGCTTCTTTAATTTGGCAAGCAGTTGCGTTACCTCCCTCAGCCATTCCTGGTCGATGGGCTCCGCTTCCAGCCTGCTGGCGATCCCCGACATGGTCAAGTCACTGTCCCGCATCTCGGAAACGATCTGCGACATCGTGTCCGCATCGCTGATATTGACGGTATTCATGAGCTTGCGCTGGATGTGATTCTCCAGTTTTTCGATCAGCTCATTTAAATGGGCGACGTGCTTTTTAATCCGGGGCTGCATCAACGATTCTACCGTCGCTATAAATAAGTGGACGACCGATTTTTCGGAGCAACCCAGGCAGGCGCCATCGCCGCTGGCAAAATTCAGATAGGCATCTTTGTTCAGTAAGATGGTTTCGAGCGGCCCGATCTTTTCCTCCAGGTCGTCGATGCGGTTGTACTTATCGGGCGTATTGGGCAGGTCCATCCAGAATTCCCATTCATTTCTCAGCCTGGCCACAGAATCCTCGGTCTGGGTAATAGGCTTGAGCGCGTTGTCCTCACAGACTTCGACGCATTCCATACAGCCCTTACAGGTCGTCGGGTTGATGGTGATGCTAAACAAACCTCCGCTGTTGGGCTGGCTTTTTTCATGCACGTCAAAATAGGGGCGGGTGAGGGCAAATTGAAAATCACCCAATTCCTCGCGGAACCATTCCATCTCCTGGGCCAGTCCGTTTCCATTGTCATTCTCACTGATATACTGGTCAATGGCATCCTGGATAAGGTGGTTTACCGTAGCTCCGTCCTGGGACTCTTTGAACAGTGCGCGGATTTTAGTCTCCATCTGACGCACTGCCTTGGGCAGGTATTCTACTTTTTCATGGTGTTTCTTTACGCGTTTGACCACGGTGTCCAGTACGCCGGATAATTCGCTTACCAACCCGGGTATGGCTGTATCCGGGCAGACGGTATAGCATTTCCCGCAAGCCGTACAGTTATTGGGAATCCATTCAGGGTGTTCGAAACGGATGCCGGTCATATCTCTGAAAAGCGAGGAGGTGGCAGGCATCACACTCAACCCGATAAATGGATCGGTGAGGTTGTCATTCCCCATGCCGCGCAGATAGAAATTTCCGGTTTGCTCCCAGAACCGGTGAATATCGCTCAGGTTCGATTTACTTTTCGGGATGTTTTTTATCATGGTCGGGATAGGCAGGAGGGCCTCGCCATTTGCCTTTTCGGAGTGCCCGGCGCCCAATACCTTATTCGTGATTTCATGCACCTCATCAAATCCGCGTTTCACTACCCGCATGTTGTCATCCACTACCCGCTGCCCTTTCCCACCGAATTTGTGCTGTAACTGATCCTCAATGGCTTTGAGCAGAGTCGCATCCGTGAGGCCTGCTTTTTCCATCAGTGGAGAGGCGGCAAAGAAGGCCCCCTGGAAGGCGATACCCTGCATTCTCAATTGCAATTCCGGGTCCGTCGCTTCTTCGCGGGCGATTCTGAATCCATCGATATAAAAAACGCGGATGCCGTTATCGATGATGATTTTTTGATACGGTTTGGGGATATCTCCCCATACCTGGTCGGGCTTGGCTTTATCGCTTTGGATAATGAAGACGCCTCCTTTCTTGAGGCCGGCCAGTGCATTGGTGTGTTTAAACACATTGGGGTCGGGAGAAAGGACAACATCGACGAAGAAATACTCGCAGTTGACCCGGATGGGTTCCGGAGAGGCCGCCAGATAGTAGGTCGTCGGCTGGCCTTTTTTCTCAGAACCATATTTTGGGTTGGCTTTGATATCATATCCCAGCAGGTCGAAGAGGGTCATGGCCAGGTTCTTACCGGTAGTGATCGCTCCCCAACCGCCCACTGAATGGAACCGAACCGTTACAGCGCCGTCGGGCATGAGGTTCGGATTTTCCGATCCGTGGATCGCCAACTCCTTTACATGCGGGTAAGCCTCCTGGATGGATTCCTGGTAGGCTCTTTGCTTAGGCGTAAAGGGGACGTCCCGAATAAAATCAATCGACAGATAAAATTGCTTTTTGTGTTTTCCGTCGGGCAACATATTTTCGATGGCCCCAATGATACCTTCCGGTTGCAAATCGCGGCTGCCCATCCCAAAGGAGCCGGAGTACAATGCCGGGAGATCCGAAGGGCTGTAACTGGCCAGGCCGGGATACGGCGTATCTTCCTTGTGGGCGCCATTTTCGATGCACTTGGTCAATACGGCGCGTATCTCTCTTACGATGGGAAGGTCTACCGCCAGGGGTTGATCCAGCCTTTCCAGAACCGTAACGCCCTTTTTCCCTTTCAATACTTTCCCGATAAGATCAGCCGGGAAAGGACGGAACATAACCAAATCCACTACGCCCACTTTGATTCCGCGGGTCTTGCGGATATAATCAACCACCGCTTCGGCGCTGGGCACCACACTTCCCTGTCCGAGGATCAGGTAGTCGGCATCGTCCGCCCGGTAAGACATGACCCGTTCATACCGGCGCCCGGTGAGTTGATAAAATGCTTCAAATGCCTGGTCGGCCAACTCCTGGATGTGATCAAAAAAGAAAGGCCGTTGCGAAGCCACACTCTGCATGTAGGAATCCTGGTTCTGAACGATCCCCGCCATCACCGGATTGTCGACATCCCAGAGTTCCGGTATGCGCCGGCGAGTGTCCCCGTATATGATCCGTTGAGCGGCAGTGGGCGTATCGATGATATCATCGGGCCGGCCCAGGAATTCCTTGATCAGTTCCCGCTCCGGCAGCATGAGTGACTCGATAAGGTGGGTGGTTAAAAAGCCATCCTGAGCTACTATGCCGGGGTTTAAAGCCAACTCGGCAATTTTATGAGCTATAATATTCAGGTCTGCTACGTGTTGGGCTTTTTTGGCAAAAAGCTGGAAAAAACCGGTGTCATCTATGGCGTGATAATCGTCGTGGCCGGCGTGTACGTTCAAAGTGGATTTAGTCATGGCCCTGGCGCCTATATTGAGGATATAGGTCAGCCTTTTCCCAACAGCGGCATAAAGCGATTCGTGCATATAGGCAATCCCCTGCCCGGAGGAAAAGTTGGCCGCCCGTAAACCGGTCATAGAAAGGCCGGCGGTAACCGCCGCTGCGGCGTGTTCCCCTTCCGGTTCAATAAAAATCAATGGCCGGTCCGAAATATTCAAATGGCCTTTGGCTGCTTCTTCCGCCCAGTATTCTCCCATCTGAGTAGAAGGGGTAATAGGGTAGGCGCCGGCTGCATCCGTAGATTCCCGTTCACACATGATGGCAGCCGTATTTCCATCCATTGCAACGCGAACGCCCGGGTATTTGGCCTTCTTACTGTTCTTGTCCATATCAGCTTCTTTTGTACCAGGATATTTTATTTTAAACATGCTTTGCGATTGTTGTACCAGGTTAAAGAATGATGAATGGCAACCTGCCATTCCCGTTTTGACTAAGGCGACGGCACAAATTTTCGAATTCAGGCCCGGAATTCCGATGAGAATAATCACCCGTCAAAGTGAATAATGTCATTAGGCTTCATGCCACTTTGTTTTAATATGCGTTGGGTTTCTCAATTTTGGCAACAAAGGGGGCCAGAAATAAAAACACAGATATGAAATCAGAAGCCTTCTCCCGTCAACGTGCTCATCCTGATCTGCTCAACAGCCTGTGGAAATACCAGAATCAACATGGTTATATTCGCGATGAAGATCTTACGTCATGTGCCAGGCAGTTTGACATGTCCAAGATCGAGCTGGAAGGAGTCATCTCCTTTTATCACTTCTTCCACCGCCGGCCGGCCGGCCAGTACACCATTTACCTCAACAACAGCATTGTCTCGGAATTCAAGGGGTTTCAACGCGTCCGGGAAGCCTTCGAACGGGAAACCGGCGCCCGCTTTGGCGAAGTTGACCCCGGCGGGATGTTTGGCCTTTTCGAAACCTCCTGTATTGGCCTGAGCGATCAGGAGCCGGCTGCCCTGATCAACTTTCACCCCTTCACCAACCTCAACACACTGAAGGTGAGGCAGATCATCGCTAAAATAAAACAAGGCGTACCCATAGAGGAGGTGTGTGATGAAGTGGGGGATAACATACGCTACGTACCGCCTGGTAAACGAGCGGTATTTTTCCGGGAGTACTTCCCGGGTAACGCCATTATGAAGCTGAACGGCATGAGCCCGGAGCAGGTCATTGAAGAGGTCAACCGCTCGAAACTCAGCGGGCGGGGCGGCGCCTTTTTCCCTACCGGCCTGAAATGGGGCTTGTGCCGACAGCAAACGGCTGAACCCAAATACATCGTTTGCAACGCCGACGAAGGGGAACCGGGGACCTTTAAAGACCGGGTTCTGATGAATACCATGCCCGGCCTGGTTCTGGAAGGTATGGCCATCGCCGGGTACGCGGTGGGGGCCCGCGAGGGCATCCTATACTTAAGAGCGGAATATACCTGGATGAAGGATAAACTGGAAAAGGCCATCGATCGCTTTTACGGTATGGGCCTGCTGGGAAAAAACGCAGCCGGGATCGATGGTTTTGATTTTGACATTCGCGTGCAGTTGGGCGCCGGCTCGTACGTGGTCGGTGAAGAAACGGCCCTGCTCAACTCAATGGAAGGCAAACGCGGTGAGGCCCGGGTCAAGCAGTTTTATCCAATCGAGCGGGGCTTCCTCGGCTTGCCCACCGTGGTCAATAATGTGGAAACCCTCTGCGCCGCCGCCCGCATCATCGAACTGGGCGCCGGCCATTTCCTCCAGGCCGGCACGGCCACTTCTCCGGGAACCAAACTCATCAGTGTATCCGGCGACTGCCATCAGCCCGGAATCTTTGAAATCGAGTACGGGATGACTGTGGAAGAACTGCTGAAACTCTGCCAGGCCGACGCGCCTTACTATATGCAGGTTTCCGGCCCTTCCGGAGAATGTATTTCCATGGCCGACAAGAAGCGCGCCTTCTCCAAAGACGGCCTTTCCTGCGGCGGGGCATTTATGGTGTTCAGCAAACATCGGGATATCCTCCAGATACTGCTCAATTTCACCACTTTCTTCAAGGAAGAGTCCTGTGGGGTGTGCACGCCCTGCCGGGCAGGCAACTTTATCCTGCAGCGGAAGCTGGAAAAAATCAAGCTGGGGCTGGCTCAAAAATCAGATTTTGAAGACATCCGGCAATGGGCGCGCATCATGCAGACGGCCAGCCGTTGCGGCCTTGGAAAAACGGCATCCAATACGCTGGTCAAAGCCCTGGATACCTTTCCTGAATATTTTGAGGTGAAGCAAGGCGACGGCCTCAACATGAAATTTGACCTAACAAAGGCAACCGAAGCATATGAAAAATTTAAAAGCTGAGCAAAAGAAAAAACAGCCCGGTAAAGGGCAGGTAACTATAAAAATTGACGGCAAAGAAATCAAGGCCAAGGAAGGGCAAAACCTCGTTCAGGTGGCACGGGAAAACGATATTTTCATTCCATCTCTGTGCTACTACGAGCACATCGACCCGCCCCTGGGCACTTGTCGGGTCTGTGTCTGTGAGATAGACGGCAAGCCAGGGCCGGCCTGTATGCAAAAGGTGAAGGAAAATATGGAAGTTCGGGTAAATACTCCGGAGATGGAAGACACCCGAAAAGCCATTGTGGAAATGATGTTTGCTGAAGGCAACCATTTTTGCCCGGCCTGCGAAAAGAGCGGCAATTGCAGCCTGCAGCACATGGGCTATGAAATGGGCGTGTCCATCTCCCGGTTTCCTCACCTCTTCAAGGACCGCCTCATTGATTTCCACCCGAAACGAATGATCATAGAACACAACCGCTGTGTGAAGTGCCACCGTTGTGTGGAAGAAGTGCTAACGAAGGAGGGAAAGCAGGTGTTCTCCCTTTGCAACCGGGGCAATGAGACAATGGTCGGCATCGACTACGAACAGGAAGCAAAACTGACCATGCAGGAAGCCCTGGCGGCCATGCAGCTCTGCCCTACCGGCGCTATTCTGGTGCGGGGCCAAAGTATGGCCAAGCCCTTTGGCGACCGGCAATTCGATCAGGAATCGGTAAAGAAAGAAGAGGAGGACAAAAGAGCGGTGGTGGAAGCGGCGGTTAAGGTGGCTAAGGGAAAAAAAGTCATTGCTACGATCTCACTGGCCGGCTGCTTCGGCTGCCACATGTCCATGCTGGATATCGACCTGGGCTTTATCGACCTGCTGGAAGTTGTGGAGTTCAATAAATCCCCGATCAATGATATCAAGAAGTTCACCCAGCAATGTGATATCGGCTTGATCGAAGGAGGCTGCTGCAACTCCGAAAATGTAGAAACCCTGCGCGAGTTCCGCAGGAAGTGCGACATCCTGGTGGCTGTGGGCGAGTGTTCTATCTGGGGAGGCCTGCCGGCCATGCGCAACATGATTCCCCTGGAGGAATGCCTGGAAGAGGCATACCTCAACTCTATTACCACTGTCGCAGGAGAACACATCGTCCCGTATCATGAAGATTTGCCCAAAATACTGGACAAGGTGTACCCCTGCAATGAGATCGTCAAGATCGACTATTTCATTCCAGGCTGTCCGCCAAATCCTGAACATATATGGAAAGCGGTGAAGAACCTGCTTTGGGGCGATCATTATTCCATTTTGTACTCCGAATTCAAATATGACTAACTCATGGGAAAAAAGATCATCATAGACCCGGTTACCCGGGTAGAAGGACACGGAAAGGTCACAATTCATCTGGACGAAAGCGGCCATGTGGAGGATGCCTTTTTTCATATTGTCGAATTCAGGGGCTTCGAGCGTTTTGTCCAGGGCCACCCTTACTGGGAAGCGCCCCAGCTGGTGCAACGCCTCTGTGGTATCTGCCCGGTGAGCCACCACCTGGCAGCCGCCAAGGCCATTGACCAACTGGTTGGGCTGGAGCCGGAGCAGCTGTCGCCCACCGCCACCAAGCTTCGGCGCCTGTTGCACTACGGGCAAATCTTCCAGTCTCACGCCCTGCACTTTTTCTATCTGGCTTCTCCCGATTTGTTATTCGGCTTCGATGCGCCGCCGGAGCGGCGCAATGTGGTGGCGGTCGCCCACGAAAATAAAGAACTGGCCCGCAAGGGCATTCTGATGCGCAAATTCGGGCAGGAAATCATCAAAGCCATTGCCGGTAAGAAGATACACGGCATTGCCGCCGTGCCGGGGGGCGTGCACAAAACCTTTACCCCGGAAGAACGGGATTACCTGCTGAAAGATAACGAAACGCCTTCTGCGGACACCATGATAGAATGGTCCCGGGAAATGGTGCGCTTCATCAAATTATACCACGATCAGCATTTCCAGTGGCTGGATCATTTTGCCCGCTATCCTTCCGGCCACCTGGCGCTGGTCGGCCCCGAAGGCGAATTGGAACTGTACCACGGCCGCCTGAGAGCCATAGATGCGGAAGGCCGGGTGACGCTCAACGACGTGCCCAACAACGACTACCTCAAATACTTCACCGAAGAGGTGGAAAAATGGTCGTACATGAAATTCCCCTACCTGAAACACCTGGGCAGAAAGCGGGGATGGAACCGGGTAGGGCCGCTCGCTCGCCTGAATGTGTGCAACGGCATCCCCACCCCACTGGCGCATCAGGAGTGGGAAGAGTTCCGGCGATATACCAATGGCCTGCCAAATAACTGCACCATGCACTCCCACTGGGCGCGCCTCATCGAGATGCTGCACTGTGCTGAAATGATCAAAACGTTGTTGCTGGACCCCGCCATCCTCGGAGATGACCTGGTCCGGGAGGGGACGCTCCGCCCGGAAGGGATCGGCATCATCGAGGCGCCCCGGGGTACACTCATCCATCATTATAAAGTGGATGAAAAAGGTATGATTACCAAGTGCAACCTCATCGTCTCCACCACCCACAACAACGAGCCCATGAACCGGGCGGTGCGCTGGGTGGCCCAAAACGTCATTAGCGACAAACCAGAGATCACCGAAGGTATGCTCAACCAGATCGAGGTGGCCATCCGGGCTTATGACCCCTGCCTGAGTTGTGCCACTCACGCCCTGGGCCAAATGCCATTGCAGGTTGCTATTCTGGATCACGAAGGGAAGGTGTTGAATGAGCGTTGTAAAACAAACAAAAGCTGAATGCAGAACCTCCATGCTGGGCTGAATGCTTCCACCACCCTCCTCCTCGGCATCGGCAACAGCGCCCGCCGCGATGACGGCCTGGGCTGGGCCTTCCTGGAGGCCATCCAAAAGGAGGGCCGCTTTGCCGGGGAACTGGCCTACCGCTATCAGCTTCAGGTAGAAGACGCGGATGTGATCCGCAACTATGAGAAGGTCATCTTTGTGGATGCCCTGCGCCGCCAGGTAGAAGGCGGCTTCTATTGGAAGCCCTGCCTGCCGGTGGCTACTTTTGGCTTTACGACCCATGCCATAGATCCCGAATCGGTGGTGGCGTTGTGCCAGGAGTTGTACGGGGAAGCGCCGGAGGCTTATACGCTGGGCATCGGGGGGTGCGCCTGGGGGCTGGAGGAGGGGTTGAGCCCGGAAGGAATAAAAAATCTTGAGTTAGCCCTCCGGTTTTTTGATGAGAAAATTTTGTAGATTCAGTACTCTGTTAATTAAGTAAATTATCGTTTCTGGGCGATGGATTTTCCTTCTAATCGAGGAGCGCCCGCCCGCCTGCTGCGCAAGCCGGCAGGGAGTCTGATAGCCTTAGCTATCAAGGCGAGGACGGGACGAAGAGTAGGGCGAAAAGGCACGGCCAGAAGCATAAGATATTTATTTAACAGAGTATTCAGCCTGATTGATTTACATTTTAAACCGGGCTGGAAAACAGAATCGCACTGCAACCATGGGCTTAGAAGACAGACATCCCGATATCCTTCAAAACATTGAATTCGCCATCGTCAACATCTACCGGGACGATCCCTCCCTTCGGGACATCGATGTGATCAAAGCGCTGGAGGCGCTCATCAGCCATATCCAACGCCTGGCTATAGGCCGGGAATCGGCTCAACCCGAGCTGCCTCCACCTTCCGAAGCCGTTTTTGACGCTGTTGTTGGCATACTGGAATTTCGGAGCGGGCTGGATGAAGAGGCCGAAGAAGATACAACCCAACGCCGGCCCCGTTTCAGCCGGGCATTGCGCAAAACTACGCAGGAAGACATCTACCTGGCCTGCCTTCGGAAGATACACAAGTCGGCCAAACGCAGGAACCGGGAGCGGGGGGCGCAGGGGTACCTGGAATTTGTTTCTAATCACATCCTATGAGGAGGCCTTACGGCACTACCGGGTGGGGCCAGCAGTGGTTGAACGCCCTGAATGACATCGATTTCTCCAACCGCCTGCCGCGGGGGCGCACCTACGCCAACAAGGGGGCGGTAACGGCCATTTCCATCGATAAAAATCCTTTCCTTGTTTTTGAACTGCATGGATTCGATCTTTTTAAAGCACTGGAGGTGGAAGAAGAGGCCTTCATCGTTCAATGGCTGCCGGCTCTCCTCAATGAACAGGTGCGGGAATGCCTGATTCTACTGGGTGACAGGCTGGAAGAGGGCCTGCTTCAATTCGAGATCGGCGATCATTGCCTCGTGAAGAAGGCGTCAGCCGCCTGATATCCGTAGGGCTCAATTATTTTGTACACCAACACCATGGCAGAGATTATTACCTGGAGGAAGACCCCGTCGCCGACCTGTTCTTTCTCGGTGTATCGGCTACCTTCGACACTTTTGAGGCCAGGGAATATCCCAACGCCATACAGCTCTGGCTCAACCGGTTTTTCATCGCGGAAGGAGCCTTCTCAAAGCCGGCGGCACCGGACTGAACCTCACCGCCGCCGCCAACGTCATCCACTACGACCTGTGGTGGAACCCGGCGGTGGAAAGCCAGGCCACCGACCGCGCCTACCGCATCGGCCAGCAGAGCAACGTGATGGTACACCGCTTCATTACCCAGGGCACCTTCGAAGAGAAGATCAACACGTTGCTGCAAAACAAAAAAGAACTGGCGGAGCTGGCAGTCGCCTCCGGCGAGCAGTGGATCGGCGAGTTGGGCAATGAGGAGTTGCGGGAACTGGTGCGGTTGGGGTAGCGGTATGGCTACCGGATTTTACCACTTGCTCCTAAAATCCTGCACACCACCCGCCAACCCCCGCCACTTATCAGGAGGCTATTCACTTAATGGAAAAGAACCTATAGTTTTGAGATAAATACCTCAAAAAACTCGGACGCCAGTGGAAAACTGCCGCCCGGGGCCCGCCGTCCGGCGCCAATTCCCCATTGGCGCCGGACTTAGCCATCACAAAGTTTCTTATATTTAACTTTCAATAAGAACCAGAATCCATACAACTGATGAAGCCCTTACGTGCCATAATTGTAGAAGACGAGCCCTCCGGCATGGAAAACCTGCGCTGGAAGCTGCAAAACCACTGCCCCGGCCTGGAGATCATAGCCGAATGCCTGAGCGGACAGGAGGCCATCAGCGCGATCCGGACTTACCTGCCAGACCTGCTTTTCCTGGATATTATGCTGGGCGATATGACCGGTTTTGACGTGCTTAAAGCCATCAAACACCCTTCTTTCGAGCTGATCTTTACCACCAGTTATGATGAGTACGCCATACAGGCCATCAAAAACAATGCGCTGGATTACCTGGTGAAACCGGTACAGGTAGACGAATTGCAGGATGCCGTCGCCAAGGCGCGGGCTAAAATATTGCAACACGCTCCGGCCAGCCCGGCGCCGGTGATGGCTAGCCCGGCGCCCAGTAAGTTTGGCTTCCCCATTTCTACGGGAATGCAATTTCTGGAGGTACAGGACGTCATTTACGCCCAGGCGGAAGACAATGTAGCCGTACTGCACCTGGTAGGCAAAAAGGAGGTCCGCCTCACCAAAACCCTCTCCTGGCTGGAAGAGCAACTGGCGAGCCAGGGCTTCTGCCGGATACACAATTCCTACCTGATCAACCTCAATCAAATGACGGAGTACATCCGAAACGAAGGGGGCTATGTGATCATGAGCGATGGTAAAGCCATCAGTGTTTCCCGCCGACGAAAGGATGATTTCCTGCTCAGCCTGGAAAAGTGGGAAGGGAATGGGTGAGGAGGGGAATGAAGGAAGGAATGAAGGAATGAATGCAACTTAGCCACCCACATACACACCTACACTCATGAAAAACACCTACGCCCTGCTCATCGGGATCAACCAATACCCTCCGCCCATACCCGCCCTTGGAGGCTGCATCAAGGATTTGGATCAGGTCGAAGGCTATCTGCTCGGCGCTGTCGGGCAGGGTGCAGCATCAGTGGAGAACCATAACGGCTTGCCGGTACGCCACTATGGCGCCCTGAAAATCTGCCGCCTGGAAAACCAACAGGCTACCTATAACAACATCATTCGGGGCTTCCGGCAATTTTTGCGCCGGGCTGGCGCCGATGATGTGGTGTGGTTCCATTACAGCGGCCATGGCTCCGAAGAATTCACCGCCGAGGAATTTTTGGAGATCGAGCCCAATGGAAAAGACCAGACCCTGGTTTGTTATCAGGCCGGGCCCGAAGATGGCTACCTCCACCTGGCGGACAAAGAACTGGCCCTCCTGTTGCACGAAGTCGCTACGCAAGATGCTGAGGGGCAACCTAAGGACAGCCCCCATCTGGTCGTTTCTCTGGATTGCTGTCATTCGGGTTCCGGTACGCGGGACATCGAGGAAGAGCTCACCCTGAAAAGCCGCAACTACGACGCCCTAAGGGCCACTACCCGGGCTCTGGCTTCTCATATCCGCAGCCTGGATTCCTATCTCGACGGCTTCTACGCCGATCAATGGAAGCAGAGCAAAGGCTTTGAGGTGCCGGTGGCTCCTCATGTGCTGCTCTCTGCCTGCGAGAGCGTGCAAAAAGCCGGTGACCTGCCCGGCGGCGGCCTTTTTACCTCAGGGCTCATCGAGGCGCTCAAGGGCGCCCAGGGCAATATCAACTACGCCGACCTCTTTGTGCGCGCCCGTTCAACCGTACAGAAGATCGTCAAAAAATTCGGCAGGGAGCAGATGCCCACGTTTGAAACCATCGGCAGTTTTGATCCCTACACCCGATTCCTGGAGGGGTCCCCCCTGGGCACGCCCAACCGCTACGAGTTAATGTACGAAAAAGGGCAATGGATGGTGAAATGCGGCGCTATACATGGCATCCCCATTACCCCCGCCCGCCCGGTAGAGATGGAAATCCAAACGATGGGGCCAGAAAACCGGCCCGTCGGTACCGCAGTGCTGGAAGCTGTCGGCGCTCAAAAGAGCCGCCTGAAACCCAACCAGGGAGTCGTGCTGGACTCCGGGAAAGACTATCAGGCGGCATTACGTTTTTTGCCGGCGCCCCCGGTTTTCGTCCTGTTGCGGGGAGAACCCGCGGCGATCGAAGCGTTGAAAAAAGCCTGGGATGTCTCCAAAAATATTCAATGGGTTATTCAGGAACAGTTGGATACCGTGGAGGAGCCTACCCTTGAAGTGGAGGCTATTGAGGGAAAGTACATGATTCACGACCGCAAGAATGGCCGCCGGGCCCTGGAAATTTCCCAGAGTAATGATGCGCACAGGATGATTGTGGACGCCCTCGGCAAGATCGTCACCTGGGAGCGAACCCTCCAACTGAGGAATGATAAGTCCGCCATACAAAATTGGGTAGATCTGGAGCTCGCCGTGATAGGTAAGAACCGGGAACAGGCTTTTTATACGGATAAAGAGATCGCGCTGACGGCCTCTTCGGACCACTTCATGGAAAGGGACGGCGCCTTGTTTGCGGGCTTCATCCCCCGCGCCCGGATCAAAGGAGCGGGGCAGAACCTTCGCTGCTATTTATTCCACCTGCGCTCCAATTACGGCATCGAGTCTTACGAGGGCGAAGTGGTTTTCCGCCCGGATGAACATCCGGGAAAAGAAGCGGTCATCTTGCCCATGTGGAAAAACCCTAAAGGCTGGGGCCTTTCGCCCGGAGAAAAAGAGGCGTTTTCCTATTTCATGCTGCTGGCCTGTACCGAAGCGCTGGACTATCACCAACTGCTGCAGAGTGGCCTTAGCGCTACTCGCGAGGTGCTCTTCGACTGGAATCCGCTGGCGGTTTCGGATGATTGGTGTAGTAAACTGATGAAAGTGCGGCTGGTAAGGCAATAATACAAATGCAACAAAAAACTACAAATCATTTATGCTTCTGCTTCCGGCTCGCTACCGCCCTTCTGCTGTTTGGGCTGATATCGGGCTGCAAGGACTACCAGCACCGTGGTTTCGAGCCAGGCGCCGCCGCCGCCCGCCCCGCCGGACAACTCGATCTGTTCCTGAAGACAGATAGTCTCATTGCGGAACTGGATCAGCTGCCTGGCGCTGAGGCCCGGCTGGACAGCCTGCTCTTCTGGGCGGACCTGCTGAAGAACTACAATCAGAATGCAGCGCTGGACTACGCCAATGAAGCCTATCGAATGGCTACGGAAAGGGGCTGGCGGTTGTCGCAGGCGATCAGTTTGTATTACCGGGCCATGATCAAGGAGAAGAAACAGCGATTTGGAGAGCGGATAGAGGATGCAATAGTGGATGCGAAGATGAGTGCTCGGTTATTAGAATCCACTGAACGAAAGGATTGGCAGATAAGGACACACAACCTTTTGGGAGGGCTGCATTACCTGAATTTTGAATACGATTCGGCCAAGCTATACTTACACCAGGCTCTGGAAATGGCCGAACAATCTGATTTGCCGGAAAGAGAAGTACTTGCCCTGAAAGGAGAGATTTTTCACGACCTCGGAAATGTCAATTTCTCTCTCGGGGATTCTACCCAAATGCTTGCCTTGGATTTCTATGAAAAAAGCCTGGATATTTATAAGAATACGCACAAGCTGGATGCGGCTTCCCGTTTGAGGATCGCCATTGGGAATATACTCATCCGACAAGGAGCATACGAAAAGGCAGAAGAGGAATTGAAAAAAAGTGAGGCGTACGCCATTGGCTCCCAAGACCATGATAACCTGGTGGATGTTTATCAACGACTAGGATATCTCCGGTACAGGCAATACCGCCAATCTGCTGAAGTGCCCCAATTCATGGAAGCTATGGACTTTTTTAAAAAAAGCCTTTCTCTTCAACAAGAAAACAAGTATGAGACGTATACTTGGATGGGGGTAACGACCCAGGCCAGGACAGTGAGGCCGCCCTATATATGGTCCTATGGCGATTCTGCTATTCTTTATTATAAACTGGCTATGGATGAGGCTCAGAAAGAAGGTGCAGTCGATGTTATGGAGGAAATGGTAACCAACATTACTTCCCTCTGTGATTGGCGCTTCGAGCAATTTGGAAAGGACTGTAGTGACCTGTTAGCGGCTTCTTCCGCCGGTTTTCTCAACCACAACTACCGCGCCATTGTCGATACGATAACCACAAGCCTGCAAGCTGCTAACCAACGTATACAGGAATTTGAACGAAGGGAACAAGACGCTGTGAATCAACGCCGAGTCAGAAATAACTGGCTGATTAGCGGTGTTGGTTTAATAATAGCTGGACTGGTCTTTCTGCTCATTCTTCAATGGCAAAAACAAAAGCGCTTACAAGCCCGAATGGAAGCGTTGCGTGCCCAGATCAACCCGCATTTCATTTCCAACAGCCTGAACGCCATTGAAAACCTGGTCAATCAGGATCAGCGGGAAGCGGCGGCAAAGTACCTCATCCATTTTTCGCGCTTGTCCCGGCAGATTCTCAACAGCTCCCGGGCGTCATCCGCCAGCCTGGCGGAAGAAATAAAAATGCTGGAACACTTTCTGGCCCTGGAGCAATTGCGTTTTCGGGATAAGTTGAATTACCAGATAGAGGTGTCTCCAGGGCTAAATCCAGAACGCATTGAAATGCCGGCTATGATCTTGCAACCCTATGCGGAAAATGCCATCTGGCATGGGATAAAACCTAAACCGGGGCCTGGGCTGCTGAAGATATTCATAGAACGCAGTGGTAAATACCTCGTCTGCATTATTGAAGATGACGGAGTTGGCCGGGAAAAGGCGCGGGAAATGCAGGCGGCTTCTGTACTGCGGCAACACAAGTCGCAAGGTATGGCCATCACCGAGGAACGCCTGAAGGCTCTTGGAAAAATAAAAGGCTCCCGGGTAGAGGTCATTGACCTGCACGATACGGCGGGCCAGGCAGTGGGAACCCGTGTAGTCGTGAGGTTACCTTTTAAGCTTTTGAAGCATAAAGAATAGGATAGATTTTCAGATTTTCCAGATCTCCAAGATCTGGAAAATCTATCCCTAAACCCTGTAATTTTTTAAATGATGAAAACCCTGCTTAATTATCTGTCTTATCCAATTCAGGAGTCCAATCCGGAGCCAGTTGGAAACAACTTAGCCTCCGATTCAGATTCGTCTCGTTCGCGGCATATCACTCCTCCGCCCGACCCGGAGGAGCCCGAGCCTCCTCAGCCGCCCCCCCGCCCCTTCCCCGATCCTGGCCGCCTGCCCGAAAACGCCGCCACCACCCGCATCTTCGCTCTGCTGGTAGGCATCAACGACTACCCCGAGCCGGTCCCCAAACTGGGGGGCTGCATCCAGGACGTAGAGCAGATTGAGCGCTATCTCCGGGCAAAATACGGCGACCCGGGAGAGGCGCCCGAAGTGGGTATTCTGGATGGTGAAACTCCACTGACAGTGGAAACCGACGGCCGCCTGCACCTTTGTATCCTGAAAAACAGCCAGGCCACCTACCACCATATCATCCGGGGCTTTCGCGAGCACCTGGGTAAGGCTACCGGGAAAGACACCATCTGGTTCCACTTCAGCGGGCATGGTTCGGAACGATTCACAGCAGATGAGTTCTTCAAAAATACCGATGCGGCGGGAAAAGTGGCCTCTCTCGTACCCAACGGCAAAGACCAGACACTGGTCTGCTACCGCGATGAAAGCACCGGCGGGCCACTTTATCTGGCGGACAAGGAGCTGGCTGTGCTGCTTCACGAAGTAGCCACGGCCCGCAGCATGGAAGATCAGAAACCCCATATCGTCGTTTCTCTCGATTGCTGCCACTCGGGGTCCGGCACCCGCGATACGGCCGAACCGGCCGGATTCCGGACCCGCCATTTCGACCCCAACCCAGCGAAGACACGCGGCGAGGCCGCCCTCGAACCCGGCGGCATCCGCCTGCTCGAATCCTACATCGACGGTTTTTACGCCCGGCAGAGCAGCCTGGAAGTACCCGTCGCCCCGCACGTCGTCTTCTCCGCCTGCGAAAGCGTGCAACTGGCCGGCGACCTGCCGGAAGGCGGCGTTTTTACCACCAGCCTCGTCAAAGCGCTGGAGGAGGCCGAAGCAGAGGGCCGAAACCTGCACTACGCCTCCCTTTTTACCAAAACCCGCGCCCGTGCCCGCCGCATTCGGGACAATCAAAACCCTCAGTTCGGAACCATCGGCGGGTTCGACCCTTACACCTGCTTCCTGGAAGGCTGGCCCCTGGGCCAGCCCGGCAGCTATGAGGTGTTCCACGAGGATGATAATTGGTTCGTACGCTGTGGCGCCATCCACGGGCTGCCGCTCCGCGCCCGGGAAGCGACTAAGATTCGGGTCATGAATGCCAACACCGGCGAGCTGGCCTGCAATGGCTATGTCGACAAGGCGGGCGCTCAACACAGCAAGGTAAGGCTGCTCGAAGAAAATAAACTCGATCCGGAAGGCGAGTACATAGCAGAGATTCTGTTCCTGCCCGCCCTGCCGGAATACGTCAGATTACAGGGTAAGGAAGAAGCCGTCCAGGCTCTGCGAGAGGCATGGGACGAGACGCTGAATATAAGGCTGTCTGCCGGGGAGGAAGAAGAGGAAAAGCCTGCGCTGGAGGTGGAAGCTACCACAGCAGGAGGCTTCATCCTTCGCGATGCAGTGAGTGGAAGCCACTTTATCGATGTGCCGGCTGCCACCGGAAGCATGGCCGAGCGCATCAAGGCGGTTAAGGCTCACCTGGATAGTATCGTACGCTGGAAGCGATTGATCGCACTCGATAATCCGGCCAGCAAAATCCGCAACCTGTTTGAGTTTGAGCTGGCGGTGGCCGGCCGGCAGAGCTTCCCGAATATGGCCTTCCATCAGGGCAGCGAAGTGGCCATCCCGGTTAATGAGGAACGCTTGTTCGACAACAGCAAGCTGGCCTTCAAGTTTCGGGTTACCCTAAAGGAGGCGGGCCAGGACCTGTATTTCTACCTCTTCGACCTGAGTCCCCAATGTGGCGTTACCTTCCTCAACGATGAGGAGACGGTTATGCGCTCCAGCGAGTTGAACGCCGGTGCTTCCGCCGACCTGCGGCAATCCTTCTTCGGCTGGGGCCCCGACCCCGACGAACAGTCGGTTACCCGCTGGTTCAAATTGCTGGCCACTACTGAAGAGCTGGATTATCACCAGCTCACTCAGCCCGAACTGGCCGGCGCCCGTGGCGTAGACTTCGATTTCAATCCGGGCGCCATTTCTGAGGATTGGTGCGCGGTGACTATGAAGGTGACTGTGGCGCGGGAGTGAGGTGAAGGGAGCCGGTCTCTTTAGCCGGTTGAAAAACCGGAAGGGAAAAAATCTTAATAAGGCTAAAAAATCTATATCTTAGAAGCAGAAAATCCTTCAAATAAACGGGTTTAATGTGTTAAGATAATTGCCCTGGAGGGGCCCAACACAGCGAGCCGAAAAAACGAAATACAATGATATCCACACTTAAAATACTGATCGAGCAAGACAAAGTAGCCGATGTACTGAAAAAGAAATCCTCCAATAAACAAGCTGTCAAGGCGCTGCAACAATCTCTTTTTGAACTGGGCTATGGCAAGGAAATACGTTGGCGGGAATTTGGTGCGGATGGCGATTACGGCGGGGCGACGATTGCAGCGGTAAAAGCATTCGCTGAAAAGAACGGCATAGCAACCAATGGCGAAGCAGTGAGCACTGAACTGGCTGAGGCCCTCGTCCAAAAACACGAAATGGTAGAGGGGTTGCGCGAACTACAAGCGGCCCTCGATAAAGGCAACCTGGACAGTGTGATGGTGCGCGGTTCTTCCGACAAAAGTGCCATAACAGCCTTGCAGCAACTACTCCATGCCCTGGGATTCGGAGCGCAGTTGCAATGGGAAAGGTTTGGCGCCGATGGCGACTATGGCGGGTCTACCACGGCTGCTGTCGCGGCACTGGCCGAAAAAGAGGGGCTTCCTTCCGACGGGGAAAAAGTGGGCGCCGAGCTCGCCCAAAAGTTACTGGAGAAATATACCCCTTTTCTGGGAGATGAATGGAGGAAGGCGGAATCCGTACCGGCCAGCGCATCGGCAGTAGGCAGCCGGAGACGGAGCGGCCAGAGTGAGTACGAAAAGTTGTTTCCCGTTTCCAAACGGGACTCTGTTGCCATTCAGGATCACCTCAGCAACACGTTTAAGTTTGAACCACTGGCCCATGAAATCCCCGGGGATGAATTCAAACTGGAATTCCTGCAGGCTACCAAAAAGGATGGCGACGCCAGTTATTACTTTCCGGAAGGCCACCGCAACAACAGCCGCAAGAATAAAGTCGTCCTGCACTTTACAGCCGGGCAGATTTACGGAGACTTTGGCGCCTTGACGAAAAAAGACAGAGAGGTCTCAACTGCCTTTGTGGTCGGGCGCGATGGCGCTATTTACAAGCTGTTTGATTCGGTTAAGGCCTGGTCCTATCATTTGGGAAAAGGCGCCATGGGGGGTAATACATCGATGAGTTCAAGCTCCGTAGGCATAGAAATCTCCAACTGGGGGCCGCTGAAGGAAGACGGCGCCGGTAATCTCGTAAGTTGGGATCATGGTAACTGGTACTGTACACTGGATCAAACCGAGGCTTATGTAAAGCTCAGCCAACCTTTTCGCGGAGCCCAATATTTTGCCAGTATCACGCCTCATCAATACGAAAGCGTTATCATCCTGCTGCGGTATCTGACAAAAACGTTGGGTATTCAACCCAATTTCCTTCCCAAAGGCAAGCGAGACGAAATGTTTGCCAGTCACAGTGCGGCCAAAGCTTTCCAGGGCATCTGCTGCCATGTCAACTTCCGAAGCTCCGGCAAATGGGATCTCCCGGAGGAGGGCTTCGACTGGGAACAGGTCATCGAGGGCGTCACCGGCAGCTTTAGCCCAGCTCTGCCTCAGGGGCCCCGAACGAGGTCTATTTTCTCTGTTATTAAGGTTGTTTCCGAGGATGAGGTGGCCAAACAACTGGAAGGCCTGGATTATGGCGATCAGGATATTGAAAAGTACGGAGAAGACGGGCTGGAGGTCGATATTTAGGAGGGGGTACAAGGGGGAAGTGGGAAGTCGGGAAGGGGGAACAGGCTCTGAAGGGCATTTCCTAAAAGGTAGGAAGCCCATCACTTTACCCTTCCACTCTCCGGACTTTCGCGCCAAGGGCGCGGAGGCGCGCATCGATAGCTTCGTAGCCCCGGTCGATCTGGTGGATATTGTGGATGATGCTGGTTCCTTTGGCGGAGAGGGCGGCGATGAGCAGGGCGACGCCGGCGCGGATGTCCGGCGAGCTCATTTCAATACCGCGCAGTTGGTGGCGGCGGCCCAGGCCGATAACGGTGGCCCGGTGGGGGTCGCAAAGAATGATCTGCGCGCCCATATCGATCAGTTTGTCGACGAAGAAGAGCCGGCTTTCAAACATTT
Source organism: Lewinellaceae bacterium (assembly GCA_020636095.1). Lineage (GTDB taxonomy): Bacteria > Bacteroidota > Bacteroidia > Chitinophagales > Saprospiraceae > JACJXW01. The sequence continues at coordinate 2,047,401 of JACJYN010000002.1, read as the reverse complement.
TCTGGTGAATCAATACACTGCCTTTGGCTTGAGTGGCCACCACCAGAACAATACTCATCAGGTCGGGGGTAAAACCCGGCCAGGGGGCATCGTAGACGGTCATGATGGAGCCATCGATGAAGGTTTGTATTTCGTATTCTTCCTGCCGGGGTATAAAAATATCATTCCCTCTGAATTCCATTTGGATGCCCATGCGTTCGAATATCCGGGGGATGATGCCGAGTTCTTCCACCATAGCGTCTTTGATGGTGATCTCGGACTGAGTCATGGCCGCCAGGCCGATGAAACTTCCTACTTCGATCATATCGGGCAGTAGCCGGTGTTCGGCGCCTCCCAATTGTTTGACCCCTTCAATGATGAGCAAATTGGAGCCGATGCCGGAAATTTTGGCCCCCATGCGGTTGAGCAGGCGGCACAATTGCTGGACATACGGCTCGCAGGCGGCGTTATACGCCTGAGTAATGCCGTCGGCCAACACGGCCGCCATTACTACATTGGCCGTCCCGGTAACCGAAATCTCATCCATCAGGATGTAGGCGCCCTTCAGGTGAGGAGCTGCCACGTCGTACAAGGTACGGTCGGCGTTGATTGTGAAAGTAGCGCCGAGCATTTCTAATCCCAGGAAATGGGTGTCGAGGCGGCGGCGGCCGATCTTGTCTCCACCCGGTTTGGGGAGGATCGCCTTTCCAAAGCGCGCCAGCAGCGGAGCGATGAGCATCACCGAGCCTCGTATGCGCCCGGCATTCTGCCGGAATTCACTGGAGTCGAAGTAATCCAGATTGATATTTTCAGCCTGAAAGCTGTACGTTTTCTCCGCCAACCGTTCGACGGAAACGCCCAGCCCCTGTAGCAGGCTGATCAGGAGGTTGACATCCCGAATGTCCGGAACATTGGAAATAACCACCTTTTCACTGGTGAGCAGCGTAGCACAGATCACCTGCAGGGCTTCGTTTTTGGCGCCCTGGGGAGTGATCGTACCCTGTAGCGGCGTACCGCCGATGACTTCAAATGCGTCTATGGACATAATAACCGCCTACTTCTTTCTGCGGTAACTGCGGCGGGGCTTATCGCTGTTTCTGCCTCCTCCGCCGTCTCTGTCCCTATCCCTGTTATCCCTGTTATCTCTGTTATCTCTGTTATCTCTTCCATCCCTGTCTCTGGGAGAAGCCGGCCGTTTACGGCGGCGGTTGGCGCCGGAGAGGTTGTCGATAGAGGTGCTGTCATCCAAAGACAGTAGCCCGTTGGAAAGGGTTTCCAGGTCTCCCTTGATGACATCGTCACTCACGTAGTGCTCCTTATTCCAGGTGCGGTAGGCCAGTTTCATATAAGAACCGATAACAGCCACAAACCCATCGCGTTTGGGCCCTTCAGGCATAGACAGCGCCTTTTTGATGAGTTGCTGTACATTGTGGCCGTAGTGGCGGTACTTGGCCTCCATTACGGGATAGGCGACTCGGTCGGGGCGTTTTTTACTGTCTTCCGGCCGTGGTTTCTTGCCATTGGGAGGCGTAACATCCAGCTCGTATTTGGCAATGCGGAAGACGTGTTTCCACAACCGGTCGCGATAGTCGTCGATATTGCGGCTTTGCGGGTGCATTTGCTGCATCAGGTCGACAATGGCTTCGATGAATTGCTGGCGGTAGGCCGGGTCTTCTATCGTCTTGGCGTGGTTGATCAATTTCTGGACATTGCGTCCGTATTCCGGGATGATAAGGTCTTCCCTGGCGGAATTATATTCCATCCCATCCGTTATAAGATGACTCATATATTTGCTTAATTTTATTTATTCTACGGTAACAGATTTAGCAAGGTTTCTTGGTTGGTCGACATTACAGCCCCGCATCACGGCGATATGATAAGACAGAAGCTGGAGTGGGATGACCGAGAGCAGCGGGGTAAGCGGCTCTTCCGTATCCGGTATTTCAATGGTGTAATCCGCCATTTTGCTGATCACCTTGTCCCCTTCGGTGATAACAGCGATCACCAAACCCTTTCGGGCTTTGACTTCCTGTATGTTGCTGGCGATTTTGTCGTAAGCGCTTTTATTGGTGGCAATGACGATCACCGGCATCTGCTCATCGATCAAAGCGATCGGGCCGTGTTTCATTTCTGCGGCCGGATAACCCTCAGCGTGGATATAGGAAATTTCTTTAAGCTTAAGAGCACCTTCCAGTGCAACCGGGAAGTTGTATCCTCTTCCGAGGTAAAGGGCGTTGGGCTTGTCTTTTATTTCGCTTGCAATATACTTAATCTGTTCGTCGTATTCCAGCACCTTTTGTACTTTCTTTGGAATGATGGCCAGCTCGCTGGCCAGTTGGCGGAAATAAGATTTGGAGATAGTGCCTCTTTTTTCAGCCAGGATAAGGGCCATCATGGTCAGTAGGGTAACCTGGCCGGTAAAGGCTTTGGTCGAGGCTACGCCGATCTCCGGGCCCGCGTGGATGTAGGAACCTGCATCGGTGATCCGGGCAATAGAAGAGCCAACGACATTGACGATGCCATAGATCATGGCGCCTTTCTCCTTGGCCAGTTCGAGGGCGGCCAGCGTATCGGCGGTTTCGCCGGACTGGGAGATAGCGATCACCACATCGTCTTCGGTAATGATGGGGTTGCGGTAGCGCAATTCAGAAGCATACTCCACTTCAACGGGGATGCGCGCCAGGTCCTCAAAAAGGTATTCACCAATAAGGCCCGAATGCCAGGAAGTGCCACAGGCCGCAACGATGAAGCGCTTGGCCTGTGCGATGCGATTAATGTGGTCTTCCATGCCCCCCAGGCGGATGAGGCCCTCTGCGGCATTGACCCGCCCGCGCATGCAGTCGGCAATGGTTGCCGGCTGCTCGTAAATCTCCTTGAGCATGAAATAGTCAAAGCCCCCCTTTTCCAGCATTTCGATCTTCATGTCGAGCTCGTGAATAAAGGGCGCCTGTACTTCGTTATCGATGGTCTTAATCTTCATGTCACCGGAACGGCGGACCACGGCAATCTCTTCATCATTGAGGTAGACGACCGTTCGGGTATGTTCAATAATGGGAGTGGCATCGGAAGCCAGGAAGAATTCGTCTTCACCAACCCCAATGACCAGCGGGCTGGCCTTGCGGGCTGCAACCAGCTTATCGGGCTCCTTACTGTCCATAACGACAATGGCATAAGCGCCGACTACCCTGGTCAGGGCGATGCGAACCGCTTCTTCGACCGGCAGGTTGTCCCGCTTTTGTATCTCTTCGATGAGGTGAACCAGCACCTCGGTATCTGTTTCGCTTTTAAAGGTATGCCCTTCTTTTTCGAGGGCGGTTTTGAGCAGTGCATAATTTTCTATGATGCCATTGTGCACCAAAGTAAGCCTGCCATTTCCCGAACAGTGAGGGTGGGCGTTGATGTCGTCAGGTGCTCCGTGGGTAGCCCAGCGGGTATGCCCGATGCCGATCGTACTCTCTTTGGAGGCTTCCAGGGCATGCGCTTCCAGTTCCTGTACCTTCCCCTTCTTTTTGAAAACTTTGAGGCCTCCGTTAAAGATAGCTATTCCAGCGCTGTCATAACCCCGGTACTCCAGGCGCTTCAGGCCTTTGATCAGAATGGGAAAGGCCTGCTGGGGGCCTATGTAAGCAACAATACCACACATGTTTTTTCAATATTTGACGGTTTTCGGGCCAATGGCCACTCAATAGATGCTTAAAGTTTGGTGAACGCCAGTTTTAACTTAATCCCGTATTGAGGGTGTTTGGCGCCATACAAGATGGATCGCGACGCCGTTTCCGCTTTTCGGTAGGGAGTGATGTAGAGTACATTGGCCCGGCTGCCGTCGATGACCTCCTGGAAGTGGGCCGATAGGTTCATCTTGTAAAGGGTGGGCCCGCCGTTGGAATCCAGCAATGGCGTACCCCCGAACAAATCTTCCAGGCTACGGCGTTGCGAAAGGATGATCTCAATATCTTCAATCGCCACCAATGTGCCTTCACTATTGGGAGCCGTGAGTATCAGCTGGCTAATGGGGGAAAAGTCGCTCTCATCTCCTTCTATATTGGCAACATACACCTCCAATTCCGCCTTGTTCACGATCAGCCCCTGTAGGCTTGTTACATTTGGAATCTCTAGTTTGGCTTCCAACCCGGACATGCCCTGAACAAAAATAAGGCTGTCGCCCAATGCTGGCTTGTTCAGAAACTGCGCCACCGGCGCACCGTCGTAGCTGTTCTGGTAATTGGTAAAGCGAACCGTGGGCTGGATATCAAAATCATAGAGGAAGCGCTTGGGTTTACCCCCGGTGGAATCCCGGTAGTAGAGGTAAATACCGGCATCCGGAGAAAGGAGGTCAAAACTAAGCATACCCTCGTCCTCATTGGCGGACTTCAGCTGAATGCCTTTAAACGCATCCAGGAAGAGGCTGTCACTCGCATAAATCGCTGAATCCAGGCCGACGAGCAGATCTGCAACGGCGCCATCCAGCGGTATCCGGTAGTGGGGGAATTTGACTAGGGCGGTGTCGGTTCCCTCATAGTCGATGAATTCGATGCTGTCGGTTCTGACCATAGCCTGTGCGTTGCCGATGCGCATGGGGTCAACCGCCGCCGCCTGGTTCGAATAGTATTCATTGTCTTCCACGAGAGCTTCCGCCAGCTGAAACACCTCGATGTCGAACGTTTCTCCGGCCGCCTTTGCGTAGAAGTTGTCAATATCATAGGGTAATACCAGGACGATAGAATCGATCCGGGTGCTGTCTCTGAATCTCGGATTGTTGTTCTCCGGGTATACCTGAGCGTAGATAGTGGAGGAAGAACGGCCGAAAAGAGGGTCATTGAGGTTGCCCAACAGGTAAGTCGCCAATTGGCTGGAATTGAAAGGGGTATAGGTTCTTATCGAGTCATTGGTAATGGAAGTGGCCGTAATCGAAAGGGTATCCGAAAAACCTACATTAGCTTTGTCATCTTCCAGTAAGCTGCCTCCTACCAGGGTAGGGTCAGAACAGGAGACGACGGACCCGATAAGAGCCACAGCACAGACAAAAGAAGTTAGTCTCATAAAGTTTTTTAAGTTTTGCCATTAGTTATTGAAGACTGCCGAATGATTCCCCCGGGGAACCCAACAGCACTGCACAGAGACGCACCGGCGTCCGGCGGTATTGCCCGGCAGCTTAATTTTCGCTTTCTAAACTAATGGCTAGTGCGCCGGGAACGAAATTCTTAACCAATTCTTTGGGCTCTTTTTCGCCCATGCTGCGTTGCTCCTTCCTTCCGTAGCTTAGGCTATGGTCGGTCGTCGCGCCTTGCCTGTCTCCGCCGGCCATAGCCTTTGGCGACGAGCCGGCCGCAAAACAGCCTCAAATTATTGATCAACAACTTCGTTCCCGGCGCACTAGGAGCCTGTCGGAGAAGTACTTGATGGACTGCGAACGGCAAATATTGTTCTGCACTTCGTTGCTTTTCAATCGCGTAGTACCACTATGCTCTTTCATCGCGCCTCGTTCAGAATAATATTTGATCGTTCTCGTCTCACCAACACTTCTCCGACAGGCTCCTGGGGGAGTATGCCTTGCCACAACCGGTTGACAAATGACTGAAGGTATCTGGCAAGGCAAAACCGGCAAGCAGCTTTAGAATACCGGCAGGATGTATGATTGCCAATTTATTTACCCTCTTCTACTTCTTCAGTAGTAAGGGAATTGTAAAACTCGAGGTAAGCGTCCAGGTTTTCTTCCGCACCCTGATAGCCCATCACGGGTTTATCGAGGCCGTCAAGCACTTTAGAAACAGAGTCACCCACCTTTTCACTACCGATCACCAGCGCGTCAGCATAGGAAATAGCCCCTTTGTGAAGGGTAATGCCACTGCCATTCTGGTAGGCCTTGAGGTCCGCCTCGTTGAGGTTGTTGATCGAAGCTTTGGCAATGAATTTATCGCTGAAGGATTTATCCAGCGCATTGTCATAGATAGAATAGACCACCTTGGAGTTCTGGAACAGGGGTTCGTTCTTGTATGCCGTCTTCAGGTAAAGGGGGATCAGGCTGGTCATCCAACCGTGGCAGTGAATAATATCCGGCGGCCAGCCAAATTTTTTCACAGTTTCAATGACGCCCTTGCAGAAAAAGACCATGCGGTCGGGGTTGTCATCGAATGGTTCCCCCTGGTCATCGGTGAAGACGCGTTTGCGCTTGAAAAAGTCTTCATTATCAAGGAAATATACCTGCATACGGGCTTCCGGCAGCGAAGCGACTTTGATAATCAACGGAAAGTCATCGTCATCAACGATAATATTCATACCAGACAATCGAACGACTTCATGCAGGCGGTGCCTGCGTTCATTGATCGTACCGAAACGGGGCATGAGCACGCGAATTTCCATGCCGTTTTCCTGAATATGTTGTGGAAGCTTTCGTGCTATGTTGGATATTTCGGAGAGTGCGGTATAAGGATGCATTTCCTGCGTTACGATCAGCACTTTCTTTTTACTCATAGACAAAAAATGTTTAAGGAAGAACTATTTCTCCAAAGGTTCAAGGAACAAGACTGCAAATTTAGCAAAAAATCGCTGATTTTCTCGTATTTAGGCCCAACTTAATACTCTGTTAACAAAAACGCCTATATTAGCACGTTGGTTTTCAAAACATCTGGCGAAGGGCTAAAAAGTTTACAAAACCGCCTTTTAAAGCGGCATAATTATCCATGTATCTCTTTAAAAAAATCAGCGGCCTCAGGTTATTTCTGGAATCCTACCGGAGCAAGAACCGGGCCATCGGCTTTGTTCCTACCATGGGCGCCCTGCATGAGGGGCACCTTTCTCTGATTAAACAGTCACTGGATTCTACGCAATGTACGGTAGGCAGCATTTTTGTCAACCCCACTCAGTTTAACGAAGCGGCCGATCTGGAAAAGTACCCCCGCACGCCCGCCAAAGACCTGGCGATGCTCTACAAGGCGGGATGCCACGCGGTGTTCATGCCGTCGCCCGAAGAGGTCTATCCCTCCGGGCTTGACACCAGCGTAGCGGTGGATTTCGGAGCGCTGGCCCAGCCCATGGAAGGGCGGTTCCGCCCCGGCCATTTCGAAGGGGTCGCCCAGGTCGTCAAACGCCTGATCGATATCGTCGGGCCCGATAAGCTGTTCATGGGCCAGAAGGATTATCAGCAGTACCTGATCGTGCGGCACATGGCCCAGGCCCTTTCGCTGCCCACAGAGGTGGTCATGAGCCCCATTGTCCGCGAGAAAAGCGGCCTGGCCATGAGTTCCCGAAACGAGCGCCTCGGCCCTGAAAACCGCGAAAAAGCAGCCGTCCTGTTCCGGATTTTACAAAAAACGGCACAGTGGATGGGCCAGTATCCTCCCCGGGAGGTAGAACGCAAAGCCCTGCAGGAACTACAGCAGCCGGGCATCGAACCGGAATATTTTGAGCTGGTGGACGGTAGTAGCCTGCAACCCATCCCCGATTTCGAAAGCCCTGGTTCCATCGTTGCCTGCGCCGCCCTTTGGATCGGGGGCGTCCGGCTTATCGACAACCTGATCCTTAAATAGTTGCCTGAACAGGAAAAACCTTCCCCGATCTAATGTTGTTCCTAATGGGAAATTAAGCGTAATCGGGCGCCGTTTGCCCAAATCAAAGCCAAACACAGCATTTACCCTTCCGAAGACATGATGATACAACGGTTTAAATCCAAGATACACCGCGTCCGGGTGACCCAGGCGGACCTCAACTATGTGGGCAGCATCACCATCGATGAAAACCTCATGGAAGCCGCCGGCCTGATCGACGGAGAAAAGGTGCAGATCGTGAACAACAACAACGGAGAACGCCTGGAAACCTACGTCATCACCGGAGAAAGAGATTCCGGTGTGATCTGCCTCAACGGCGCCGCCGCCCGCCGCGCCCAGGTGGGAGATGTGATCATCATTATCTCCTATGCCTGGATGGACTACGAGGAGGCTAAGGCCTTCCAGCCTAAGGTCGTCTTCCCGGATGAGCAGAATAGGTTGGCTTAAGGGGGTACTTCCTCGACGGCATATTCCATGGAAGTAACGTGCCCAGGCATTAGGCCCTCATGGCCATGGCGCCGCCCACAGCCTATCGCCAGGCGGTGGAGCCCCTAACTCCATCTCCCGGGCTCCGCCTCCCTTACCATCTCAAAAACCTTTTCGTACACATCCTCTGCATTGGGTTTGGAGAAGTAATCGCCATCCGTGCCGTAGGGCGTGCGATGCGGCTGGGCGCTGATGGCCACCGGGGGCGAATCGAGCCAGCGGTAGCCGCCCTGTATGTCGAGCACCTGCTGCATCATATAGGCGGAAGCGCCGCCCGGCACATCCTCATCCAGGATGAGGATGCGGTTGGTCTTCTTCAGGGAGGCGGCAATGCGGTGCTCCAGGTCGAAAGGCAATAAGGTTTGTACGTCGATGAGTTCCACAGAAATGCCCTCTTCCTCCAACAGGGCGATGGCTTGCTGGGCGACGCGCACGCAAGAACCGTAGGTTACCAGGGTGAGGTCGTCGCCGGGTTGCAGGATTTCGGGCATACCAATAGGTATGGTGTACTCCCCGATGTTATCGGGCAACCGTTCCTTCAGGCGGTAGCCGTTGAGGCATTCGATGAGCAGGGCCGGGTCGTCCGACTGCAGCAGGGTGTTGTACATGCCGGCGGCCTGCACCATATTGCGAGGTACCAGGATATGCAGCCCCCGCAGTGAACCCAACAGTACACTCATCGGAGAACCGGAATGCCAGATGCCTTCCAGGCGGTGGCCGCGGGTACGGATGATGGCCGGCGCCGCCTGCATGCCCTTGGTGCGATAGCGAAGGGTGGCCAGGTCATCGGAGAGAGGCGACAGCGCGTGGATCAGGTAATCGAGGTACTGTATCTCGGCGATGGGCCGCAGGCCGCGCATGGCCATTCCGATGGCGTATCCCGCAATGGTCCACTCCCGGATGCCGGTATCGAAGACGCGGGCCTCGCCGTATTTCTCCTGCAGGCCGGAAAAGCCCTGGTTCACATCGCCGATCCTGCCGAGGTCTTCGCCAAAAGCGAAGAGGGCGGGATATTTTTCCAGCATCTTATCGAAAAAGGTATTCAATATTTCGTAGCCGTTCCTGAGGGGGCTGTGCTCCGAGTAACGAGGGGCCACCACCGGTACTTTCAGGGCCGACTGTTCCGTTTCGCTGTACAGGTGAGTATGGTAGCGCTCCTCCATGGTATCTTGTACGGAGGCCAGGAACTGCTCCAGCTTTTGACGGGCGGGCATGTCTTCGCCCCGGGTGGCGAAAAGCATCCGGCGGATACAACGGACGATATCGGCCCGGACGGGGTTGTACAACTGCTCCAACTCCCGGCAGATGCGCTCTGCCCGTTCCTTTTGGCTGGCCTGAGCGGCCACCTGGCCGAAAGTCTCCTGCATCTCTTTCCACACCTGCCGGATGGGGCCGTTGTAAGTTTTCCAGGCGCGGTCTCGGGCGGCTTTGGCCTGTTTGCGGGCTTTGGCTTCCAGTTGATTGAGATCCTCATCGCTAGCCAGGCCGTTGGCCAGTATCCAGTACCGGAACTGCCGGTTGCAGTCATACGCCTTTTCCCATTCCAGGCGTTCTTTGGATTTGTAGCGCTCGTGTGAGCCCGAGGTGGAGTGCCCCTGCGGCTGAGTGAGTTCATCGACATGGATGAGAACCGGGATGTGCTTCCTGCGGGCCAGGGCAGTAGCCTCCCGATAGGTGGCGCACAGCGCCGGATAGTCCCAACCCTTGACATGGTAGATTTCGATGCCGTTGGTATCTTCTTCGGCCTGAAGGCCTCCCAGCGCCCGCGAGATGCTCGCCTTGGCCGTTTGGTAGTGTTTGGGCACAGAGATGCCGTAGCCGTCATCCACAACCGTAACGACCATAGGGGCCTGCTGGACGGCGGCGGCGTTCATCACTTCCCAGAAGGCGCCCTCTGAAGTGCTGCCGTCGCCAATATTGGTAAAAACCACCTCATTGCCATTGTCCGAAAAAGGCGTATCGCTGAGCTCCGGGCATGACCGATACTTCTTGGATGCCATTGCCAGCCCGATGCCGCGGGCCATCTGCCCGGCCGTAGTGGAGATGTCAGAGGACAAGTTGTATTGATCCAGAGCTGGCAACCATTCGCCATTCGGACTGATCAGAGGAGTGGCGTGATGGCTGTTCATCTGCCGCCCCCCGGAGAACGGGTCGTTATCGGCGTCGGTATAGAGTTGGGCAAAATGTTGGTCGGCATTGGCCAGTCCCAGAGCGAACAGCAAGGTGTGGCCCCGGTAGTAATCGGAGCGGAAATCCCCCTTCCGGAAGACTTTCGCCAGCGCCACTTGAAAGAGTTCTTTGCCATCATCGGATACGCCAAATTTGGCCTTGCCGGTTAAGGTCTCTTTTCGGATCAGAATACTTACCTCCCGGCTGAGGGCGCAGGTGTAATAGTCCTGCAACAGCTCTTCTTTGCTAAAGGCGCCCTGGATTGATATAGTCGTTGGGTTTTCCAAAATGATTTGGCCAATGCTTTGGTTAACACAAGTAGTATAACTTGTTACCTGAAGGCACAAATATACGACTACGCATTGACCCTTCGGGAATTATCGGCTGATAACCAGACGAAAAAAAAAGAATGATCTACGATGTCAAACCACGATCGGGCCCTCCCGAAAGCCCTCATCCTGGAAAATGATCAATCATTAATATTGGAAATGAGCAGGAATATGCTATCTTTGTTAGGCTCTTAGGGAGCAGAAAGCGATTCCGTTTTTCCCACCCGGCTTACTACAATGTATTATTACACGCTTTGTTTTTTCGTGTAATACATTTCCGTACAATTTTCTGTACAAAATTTTCAAGGACTACTTTTTTGCCGTAAGGCTTCCATGATAACTGTTTAAAACTTTCACTATTACTTTTACAGAAACTGGATTAGTATGAAAAGGGAGCTCCCGGACGCTGTTGGGGGCTCTCTAAATTTTGGGCAGAGGGATAAATTGCCCTGTCTTAATACTCGCCTTTGCCAACGCCTCCTCCTGACAATACCCCAACAAGAACCCGCCGCCCCCAGCTCCACAGAGCTTTAGGTAAAAGGCGCCCGAATGCAACCCTTCTTTCCAAATAGTATAAAAGGCAGAAGGGATCATCTCCTGAAAGTGCTGGTACTGGAAAGCGGAAATCCGGTGCATTTCCGGCAACAACGCTTCGCGCTGGCCGGCCAGGTAGTGCCCGATGGCCTTTTCCGTAGCGGGCGCCAGTTCGTTTTTTACAGCTTCTGAGAAGCTGTTGTGCTCGCAATAGAGCAGGAATTTTTCCACGAGGGGGCCGGTCTTACGGCTGATGCCCGTGTCTAACAAGAAAAAAGTGCCGCCATCATCCGCCCTTTTTTCTGCAGGAGCAACCCGCCGGGCCTGCCCGTTGGGCAGAAGGAGTACGGCATGATCGAGGTAGCAGATGAGTGGGTCGACGCCGGAGCTGGCGCCGTGAAAATAGCCTTCCAGCTGCGCCAGTTGCTGTTTGAGCCGGACATAGTGTACTTCATCCTCCCTTTCAAAGGGCTGGCGGGCAAAACGGTGGTAAACGGCTGCGCAAAGCGCGCCTGAGCTGCCCGCTCCGTAGCCGACCGGAATGTCGGATTCAAAATAAAGGCCCCGATTAACCTCCCGCTCAAAACGCCGCAGGTCCATGTCGGTTAACAGTTCTCCTTTTTCTTTTAGCCGCATCAGATACTGGACAAATTCTTCCAGGTTATAGCGGATGGGTTCGTCATCGGCGGCAAATTGCCAGCTGCCGCTGTACTGCCGGAGGGGCATGGCCAGCGCCTGCGACCCTTTGATGATGGTATACTCTCCGAAGAGCAGCAATTTTGCGTAGTAGCGTTCCATTTTCATGGTTTATACTCCCTGGGAAAAATGGTTTTATCACTGTACAGGCCAATCTCCGGGAATTGCCGGGCTACCGCCTCCTGCACCTGTTGGGAAATGGCGAGGTCGACATCGGTCACTCTTGAGCGATCAGGCTTGGTATACACCTGGTAATCTCCGTGGAGCCGATCCATCATGGCCTGCCCGGCTTCGCGAGCCTGGGACTTCATAAATTCGAGGATTTCTTTATGCATCCGTTTCGATATTTTCCTGAAAATTAAGCTGTCGGTTATCCAGGTCAAAAGCACAGAGGTATTTGAAATAGTTGCCCTTAAAAACACAACCGGCGTCTATATCCAAAGCGGGTACTTTGTCCAGTTTTTTTAATTGGTTTACGATCAGGGGCCGGGGTACAGGCGTATGGCCGTGTACGATGATTCTGCCCTTCAGCCACTCCCGGTTTATTTGTTCGTACCAGTTGCGTATCCAGATCAGGGCTTGCCGGGCCTCCAGGGGCTGAGCTGTGCGGAAATCCAGCCCTGCGTGAGCCAGGATGTAACCTTCCGTTTCGAAATACCATTCCAACTGGTTGAGAAATTCGGTGTATTTCGGGGAAATGAGATGAAGCGAGTCGATAGAGCTTAAGCCGAAGCTGCTCATCGTCATATCGCCTCCATTTTGCAACCAAAGTTCGTGGTCTTCGGTCAAGCCTCCAATGGAATTCAGCAGGAGGGCTTCGTGGTTGCCGCGCAGGCAATGCAGGCGGTAGCCCTCCGCTTTCAATTTCAGGATCAAGTCGATTACTCCTTTGCTGTCCGGCCCCCGGTCGATGTAGTCCCCCAGCAGAAAAAGCTCATCGGCGCTGCTGAAGGCAATTTGCTCAAGCAGGGCTTCGAGAGTTCGAACGCATCCATGAATGTCCGAGATAGCAAAGCGTCTCATGGCTAAAGATGGGCTTTGATCTGTTCGGCCCACTGGTCGAGCTGAACTCTCGGGGCTTGCTGCTGGCCGAAATGGGCCTTGACTCCATCACCCCGAAAACGGGGTATGACGTGCAGGTGCACGTGCATCACTTCCTGCCAGGCTTCCGGGCCGTTATTCTGCAAAAGGTTGGTGCCTTCACACGGCAGTCCGGCGGCGCGCAGGGCCCTTTCGATCCGCATGGCCACCCGAAACAGATGGGCGCCCGTATCTTCATCCATATCGCTGAGCTCCTGGAAGTGCCTTTTCGGGACCACCAGGATATGGCCGGGGTTGATCGGCATAATGTCCATGAAAGCAACCGCCTGCTCGTCTTCATAGACCATACTGGCGGGCAGGCTGCCTTCAATAACGCGGCAAAAGATACACTGTGACGGCATAAATGAGTCGTTATTTCATTACTCTAAGTAACGGGCAAAAAATAAGGTTTCGAAATATACCGCCGCTATTTTGTTGCCAGACAAGGCGCGATGAGGGAACATAGCCGGAGGTTACGCGACCGAAGAGCAACGCCGTATGGCGGCAAAAGAGCAAGGCAGAATCGAAAGGTTATTTTTTAACCGTTACTAAACTCCGAAAAAAATAGGGCCATTCAAAAAATTAATACTTTTATCTTACTTTCAATTTTAACACCAGATTCCCCCAAAGCTTTTAACCATGATCGATATACAATTGCTTCCCACCCGGCTTCAACCCCAACTGTGCATCGACTTCGTATCCAGCGAAAGCGCCGGCGGCATCGATGTATTTATCGGTACGGTGCGCAACCAGACGCGGGGCAAGCCGGTAGTACGCCTGGAGTTTGAAGCTTATGAACCCATGGCGGTATCCGAAATGCGCAAGATCGCCGAGCAGGTGAAGGGGCGCTGGCCCGCCGAAAAAGTGGCTTTTCACCACCGCGTTGGGGTACTGAATCCGGGAGAAATAGCCGTCATCATCGCAGTATCTACTCCTCACCGGAAAGCTTCTTTCGAAGCTTGCCAGTATGCTATCGATACCCTCAAGGAGACCGTGCCCATTTGGAAAAAGGAAATATTTGAAGACGGAGAGGTATGGGTGGCGGCGCATCCGTAGGGGGAGCGTTGTCTGTTGATCGGAGAAGGCTACCCGTCTAAGGTCGGCCAGGGGCTGTCTGGGAGGTGTACGATGTACGGACCAACGGCGGCGTGAGTTGTGTACGGTGTACGATGCCAAAATGGGGCGGGCTTCCGGGTGGCCAATGTTAGAATGGTAGCCTCGGAGAATACCCAGCAACTAATAACACTCCCTGGCTGCCCTTCTAGCGTTGGACAGCCTCGTACATCGTACACACAAGAGCTCCCACTGTGTCCGTACATCGTACACCACCCCAACCCAGTTTGTCCAGCCTTAGACGGATACCCCACTCCCTTACAGCGCCAGGCTAAACCCATTATTCAACACATACATCGCATTGGGCACCGGGATGAGAGGCTCGGTGTCGTAGATCAGCTGGAAGTAGGTGCGCAGCGAGAGCCGGTCCGTAAGTTTAATGGATAAGCTGGTCTCCGAGGAAATCCGGAAATCGGAAAAATTGCTGAGGTTGGGCTGGAAATAAGTAACGTGGTTGAGGGTCAGATAGGAAGTAAACCGAAAACCGGCGGAGAGGTAGGTGCTCAGCCGGTGGTCGTCCAGCATGAGGTGTTCGGTGTAAGCTTCAGGCGCTTCAAATTCATTTCTGGCCTCTTCATGTTCGAACATATACAGGGCGCCGAAGTAGAGTTGGGCCGAGTCCGTCTTGACCAGGCGCAGCCGGGGCCCGGTGCCGGCCAGCAGGCGCAGGTCGATCTGCTGGATCCGGTCGTACTGGGCCTGGGCAAAGGCCTCCCAGGTCAGCCATCGGTTGGCGCGATAGTTGTAGCGGAGGTGGCCGAAGCCGTTGTTGGCGAAGTTCTTGGGCGCCGAGTCCGGCTCGTCTATATCGTTGAATTGAGAGAGGCTGTAACTGCCGAGCAGCATCCAGCGGTGGGCGGCGCCCTGCCACTCCAGCCGGGCGCCGGCGCCCAGGCGCACCGTCTGCCCGGCGCGGTTGCGGACCAGGCCCAGGTCGAAGTTGGCTTCGCCGAAGAAGCCTTTTTTATCCTTATTGAGGCGTAGCTTTTCAGTATTGACGACCTGGCCGTGGGAAGTAAACGGTAGTAACAACAGTACTATTAACAAGTGTTTCATAGCTGACTTTGGGTTTTTCTTTCGCGCGCAAAGGTAAGAAAAACCCAAAAATCAGCCGTATTTGTTACGGATAGGCTATGAAAAACGCAGCCTCCCCGTACTTGATCACGACGTGCAGGTCGTTCCAATCCAGCCCTTGTGCTCCATTGTCAATAGCGGCTCTGACGCCATAGTGCCCTACGAGTGTGAAAAAGTCGCAGCTGATGCGCTTTCCTTGTACTACTTCGCCGGGCGAGATTTCATACTGGTAATCCTCGATCTGGGTAATATTCAGGTGGCCATGAGGCAACTCCAGAAACGAGGCCCGGGATGCCTTTTCCATTACGCCACCCTCTACCGGCAGGCGGACCAGGAGGTCTGCCTTACCGGGGCCGCGGCCGATTTCAAACTCGCGGCCCGGCTGGAAGTAATCCTCGATTTCCTTTTGAGAAAGCCCCTGTTCAGGATTCAGCCCTACCGGCCAGAACTCCAGTCCAAAAAGGGGGTCGCCAGCGTATTCCCGGCTCAGGGCTCCGGTGAATACAGCCGGCCCCAGTTCTGTTTCTATTATCTCGTCCTGCCAAATGGCCACCGGCTGAACGCCCGGCGCGGTAGCAACGGTTTTGCCCGCCTCAAAGTGAAAATACCGGAGGCTATCCATTGCCTGGCCATAGGCTTGTGCTGTTGCAAACAAAGGTTCTGGCGGCGCCTCTGTCGCAACTTCCAGCTTTTCTTTTTCACAACCGAACAGGACAAGGCAGCTTAGCGTAGTCAACATAATAAAGGTAATGCGCTTCATGGTATTGAGTTTTTTTATTAAAATAAACGGGCGGAAAGCCCGAGGGAAAAGGCTGTCAGGTGATCCTTGGAGGTATCGGTGAAGAGGGCGCCCGGCACGAGATCAGAAAAGCCCTTTCGCAGATGAAACTGGGCGGAAAGCCCGTCCAGCAACTGATAGGAGACCCCCAGGCGCAAGCCAACGTCTCCACTATTTAATTCGTTGCGGACAGGCCAATTCGGGTCAGTTATCTCGATCCCTCTCCGGCCGGGTTTTTCAATTGACGTGATCGAGAAGTCAAAGTCCTGCCAGTGGACAAGGTGGGCGTAGTAGGCTCCGGCGTAACAGGACCATGGGCTCTCCGGGCTGGGCTGGAAGGCCCAGCCTGCCTCGGCGTCCAAATAGCGCAGGGCAGTGAGCTGTATCGCCGAAACCGTGCGCCGCGTTTCAGCCGGGGTACTGCTTATTCCGGTTTCCAGGTATAGCCGATTAAATCCGCCCAGGCGGCGGTGGCCCATGGACAATTGCAGCCGGCTGGTAGGGGTAACCGGCCAACTGGCCCATACGCCGGCTTGTACGCCGGGGCCCAGGCCATAGGTTTCGGGTTGTAAATGCATCAGATAGCCTGCGTTTACACCGGCCTGAAACCCCTGGCCTGTAACCATTGAAAGGTTCCAGAAAGTAAGTGCGGCAATAAGGAATGGTAAAAATTTCACGTTTTTTATTGTTTAATAGTGAGGTTAAAAACGATAGCGGAACCCTGCCCAGATCGTCGTAGAACTATATCCTGCCAATCTGGGCTGCAGGAAGGCGGCCATCTGCGGCTCCAGGCCCCCGGGCAGCGGCTGCCGGGGCTCCGGAAATGCATTCTGGCCCGGCCCTCCGAAGGAGTCGGTTGTCTCCAGCCCGACGGCTATTCCAAATCGCCGCTGTGGCCAGTAGGTGTAATCCATACGGAAAGAGAAGAAGTCATTGTTCACTCCTTTGTATTTTATCAAATATTGTTGGTCGTTTACGCTGTTGCTTTTTTGATCATACCACTGCCGGTACCGGCCAATGCCCAGCGCCACCCCGAGGTCGCCCTGCCAGATACGGAACTGTAGCCTGGGGGCAATCAATGCGGTGGCGGTTTGTATGCGGTAGGAATAGAAAAAAGGATAGAGAGAAGTGTTCAGCAATTGCGACTTTATGCTGTTGGTGTGCAGCTGGCCGTATGAAAAGCTGGCCGTAAGAGAGAAAAGGCGGGATAACCGGTACTCCAGGGTAGCTTCCACCGGGATGAGGTTGGCGCCTCTCTCCCCCTGGACACTGTCTCTGGGGGTGTAAGGATTCATGGAAAACCCGACTCCGACGCCGGCTACCCAGCGGCTTTCGGGAGCAGATTCCTGTGCGTGCAGGCACAGGGGTAACAGTAACAGCCAGGCGGCTGTCATACACAATGATCTTACTTTCATGGCTTGATTAGTATTTTTCGATTACATCAGGAAATAGCGTTTTTCGGTTGCGCCGCCGTTTTCCAGGGTCAGGCAAGAGTAGTTCCAGCTCCGGCGGCAGCGATTCGGCCTGCTCCAGCAAGGCCGGTGGCCGGGAGGGCAGGCTCGGTGGCACAGCCCAGCGAGGCCTCGGTTGGTCCTCCCGCAGTGGAAGCGGAAGGAAAGGCGTTTCCCTATCCGGCAGTGCCGGCATCGGAGACAGTTTCCTCTCGTACGGCGCCGGCTGGGCGCCGGGACGGAGCGGAGTATTCGTTCCGGGCATGAACTGCTGCTCTTCCGGTACAGCCGGTTCGCCAGGTTGTAATGGCGTATCCGGCAGGGCCGGTTTTTCCATTCGGGAGGGCGGGAGTGGCGCAGCCTGCTCGGCCGGCCAGAACCACCACAGCAACAGGCCGACGGCGCCAAACAATAAGAAGATCAGCACTTTCCAGCTCCAACTCCTCACCACAGAGCCGCCACTCGGGGATGGGCCTATAGCGCTGCCGCCAGTTCCGTCCAGCAGGCGCTCCATCGCCGCCCAGGCTTCCGGGTCGTAGCCGAACTCGTGCGTTTCGGCCGCCTGGCGGATATCCGCTTCCCATTTGTTGGCGTCGTGGCTCATGCCGATTGTCCTTTGTTGTTATTGTAATAGGGTTCCAATGCCACCTGTAGCAGCTCCCGGGCTTTAGCGAGCCGCCATTTGCTGGCGCTCACAGTGATGCCGATCATAGCCGAAATTTCGTCGTGTTTGTATCCGTCGATGACGTACAGGCTGAAAACGGCCTGCAGGTAGTCCGGGAGCTTTTGTATGTGCCGAAAAATATCCTCCGCATGGAGTTGGCCCTCGGCGGAATTGTAAACCGGCCGGGCCTCGGCAGTTTCCAGGCTGAAACGTTCGCGGTAGCGCTGCTCCATCCGCAGGTGGTCCATCGTTACCCGAAAGGTAATGGTAGACATCCAGCCGGCGAAGCTGCCCGTTTCCCTGTAGTCCTCCAGGCTTTTGAATATCTGGAAGAAGGCCTGGTTGAGTAGGGCATTAGCTTCCTCCCGGTTGCTGGTATAGCGCATGGGGATACCCAGCAGTTTGCCATAGTACCGCTGATACAGAGCCTGTTGCGCGCGCCGGTCGCCCTTCAGGCAACCGCGCCGCAACTCTCCGTCTGTACTGTTGGCTCCGTATGACATTGGTATCCGCTTTTACCTATACTATCGGTGGGGAAGAAGAAAGGGTTAGCGGAAGCTGGTTTTTTTTTGACTTTTTTTTGCCTCATTCATATCCGGCGTCTTTATTTCAGGTAGTTTCATCCTCCAACCGGATCACCCGTACCGTCTCGATCTTCGTATCACTCACCAACTCCAGGATAAAACGGTAGCCGTTCATCTCCAGTATGACCCCCCGGTCGGGGATGGCTCCGTGGGTCATGACCAGATATCCGGACAGGGTATGGTAATCCCCTTCCGGCAGGCTCAGGCCATATTTTTCATTAATATAATCGATTTCCAGGCGGCCGGAAAAAATGAATTCATTATTCGGCCGAATGACCAGTTCCACGTACTCTTCCTGGTCGTGTTCATCTTCGATCTCGCCGAAAATCTCTTCCAGGATGTCCTCCAGGGTGATCAGGCCGGAGACGCCGCCGTACTCATCTACAACTATAGCGATGTTGATTCGGTCGCGGATGAACTGGTTGAGCAGGTCGGTCACGCGCATGGCCTCTGGCACAAAGGGAAGGTCCAGGATCAGCTTGGTGATGGTTTTGGGCTGGGTGAGCAACTGCTGGTGGTGCACGTAGCCCAGCACATTATCGATGTCATCTTTGGTGACGATGATACGCGACAGCTTGGTTTCCCGGAATAGTTGTTCGAGGTCGTCCACACTGGCGCTGAGGTCGATGTTTTCAATCTCGGGGCGGGGCACCATACATTCCCGCACCCGTACATCTCGCAGGTTGAGGGCTTTGCCGAAGAGCTCCCGGTCGATATTATCCTCTTCAGCATCGGCCTGGGAGTCGTTGATGAAGTTCTCCAGGTCGAGGCGGGTAAAGGCGTTGTCCACTTCCTCGATGGGCGTACGCAGGGCGCGCAGCAGGAGGTTGGACAGCCGCGTCATCATCCAGGAAGGGATGAGCAACAGCCACTGGATGACCTTCAGCGGATAGGCCAGAAAATAGAGTATATCATCCGCATAGAGCCGAAACAAAGTTTTGGGCAGGAACTCTCCAAAAAACAACACGATAATGGTGGCCAGCAGGGTCTCCACCAACAGCAGGATGAGGGGCGCCTGCAAATAAGGGACCTGCAGCAGGAATGGCTCTACGAGCTGGGTGAGCAAATAGGTGAAAATAACCAGCGCGATATTGTTGCCAACGAGCATAGTGCCCAGGAAGCTGGCGGGCGACTCGTAAAAGCCAGCCAGCACCTGGCCGCGCCGTGCGCCTTTCTTTTTCTTGAGTTCCACCCGCAGCTTGTTGGCAGAAATATAGGCGATCTCCGTACCGGAGAACAGGGCGGACAGCATTAAAAAAAATATGATCAGCGCAATCAGCATTATTCTAAATCCTTTTCCAGGTCGTCTACCTTGAGGCGCCCCTCGATGGCGTTGATCCGGGAATAATTGAAATCCTGGTCGGCCTCAAAACCATGCCCGTAGATGATCTCATCGGGGCGGGTGATCACGACAAATTTGTTGGTGTAAATCTTGCGTTGCCGTTCATCCCAGATCAACTCCTCGGATTCGATCTTTTCCCCTTCCACACTCTGCCAGACGACGCTGTCGCGAACGATCACCTCATTTCTATTCTCCATCCGCAGGCCGTAGCGGGCGTCGAGCTGGCTGGTAATGGCCCCTTCCGGCCCGAAAAAGTCCACGGACACCCCATCGGGAAATTCCTGGTGGGGCTCCCGCCGGTCGAGGTGGTACAACATAGTAGGGCCGGTTATCCGCACCCGAACCTGGGCGGAATCGCTGTAAAGGATTTCTACATCCTTTGCGGTTTCTACCTGCGTATCGAATTTCGACACCAGGTCATTGACTTCTTCGACCGAATTTTTGCAGCCTCCCAGCAGCAGTGTGGCGCCTGCCACCAGTAGAACCCAAAGCAGCACCCTGCACAAGCCCATTCTTTTCCCCATTCCGTGTTCTTTTTATGACAATTTCATTCCTTCTTCAACCAGCAGGCGTTTGGTGGCGAGGATGCCGTTTGCCTCACTGTCTTCTCCTTCGAACTCAATACCGATGTGCCCCGTGTATCCGGCCTCTTTGACCAGCTTCAACATCTTACCGTAGTCGATGGTTGTTTCCTTTCCCTGCTCGTCGAAGGCGTAGGACTTGGCGCTAACCCCCTTGGCGAAAGGCAGCAGGTCATGCAGCCCATCGTAGCGGTTGTATTCCTTGATGCACTTTCCATCCTTGTCTTTTTCAAGGCAGAAGTTGCCGAAGTCGGGAAGGGTCCCCACGTTGGGCCGGTTCAGGGCCTTCATGATGAGGGAGAGCCACTGGCCGTCGGAGGAATATCCGCCGTGGTTTTCCACCAGTACATTGAGTTCCAGCTGGCCGGCATATTCTCCCAACTGCTGCAGGCTTCGGACGGCCGCCTGGGCCACATCGCCGGGCTCTCCCTGCCCGGCGGCATTCACCCGAATCGAATGGCATCCCAGAAATTTGGCTGCATCGAGCCACTGGTAGTGATTGGCAACGGCCTGCGCACGAGCCTCTTCATCCGTGCTTCCCAGATCTCCTTCGTTGTCGATCATGATAAGCAGGCTTTTCACGCCATTATCATCGGCGCGCTTTTTCATCTCGGCCAGGTAAGCCTTATCCTTGGCCTTATCCTGGAAAAATTGCGAGACGTATTCCACCGCATGGATGCCGAAATCTTTTTTGGCCATAGCGGCAAAATCGAGATTATCCATTTTGCCACTCTTCAGCGCCTTGTGCAGGGACCATTGGGCCAGAGAAATATTGAAGAAAAGCCCTTCAGGTATTTCTACATTTTCCACATCACTTTGATTTTCATTGCTACAGGCAGAGAGCCCATAAAGGGACAAGCCGGCAACAATAAGGCCGGATTCGCGAATAAAGGTGCGTCTGGATTTTTGCATAGGGAATCTTTTTTAGCGAAAATAGGAAATAACCGCCAAATAAAGGCTTACCTATTGAACTGATTCATCGCGTGCTGCAGGCCGATAGTGCCGAAAGCCTTGGCAGCATCGGCGGCGCTGTCAAGAATTTCCGGTAGTTGCGCGGCTTCTTCGCCCGACCATTCGCTTAGCACATAGTCCACCTGCTTCCCCCGGCCGAATTCGCTCCCGATGCCGATCCGGAGGCGGGCATAGTTGTTACCGCCGGTGGCCTGGTCGATGTCTTTCAGTCCGTTGTGCCCCCCATCGCTGCCTTTACCCCGCAACCGCAGCTTGCCGAAGTCCAGATTGAGGTCGTCGACGATGACGAGCAAGCGGTTTTTGTCCACCTTCTCTTTTTGCAGCCAGTAGCGCACCGATTTGCCGCTGAGGTTCATATAGGTGGAGGGCTTGAGCAACACAAAAGTACGCCCCTTGTGCCGGAAGGAGGTTACGTCTCCCAGGGTATCTGTTTTCCACTCTGCATCAAATGCTTTGGCGAGGGTGTCCACCACATTAAAGCCAATGTTGTGACGGGTATCTTCGTACTTGGCTCCTATATTACCCAGGCCAACGATCAGGTACTTCATTGGGTCCGCTTCTGTCTTTTCTCGTTTTCCAAATAGTTTACACCGCCACTCCATACTCCCTCAATGCCGAATTCAGCGAAACCTTTTTATTGGTGCTTTCCTGGCGTTGCCCGATGATCAACGCGCAAGCCACCTGATAGGTTCCGGCGGGAAATTGCTTGGAGTAGGCGCCGGGAATAACGACCGATCGCGCCGGCACCCGGCCTTTATAGGTAACCGGCTCCGGCCCGGTTACGTCAATAATGCGGGTAGACTGGGTGAGTACGACGTTGGCTCCCAGCACAGCCTCTTTTTCCACCCGGACTCCCTCCACGACGATACTGCGGGAGCCGATGAAGCAATCATCCTCGATGATGGTCGGAGCTGCCTGTGGAGGTTCCAGTACCCCGCCTATGCCCACGCCACCGCTGAGGTGTACGTTGCGGCCGATCTGAGCACAGGAGCCAACGGTCGCCCAGGTATCGACCATGGTGCCGCTGCCTACCCAGGCGCCCAGGTTGACATAACTGGGCATCATAATGACGCCTTTTTCCAGGTAGGCCCCAAAACGGGCAATGGCGTGAGGCACCACCCGAACGCCCAGCCCGGCGTAATTTTTCTTCAGTGGTATCTTGTCGTGGAACTCGAAAGGGCCTACTTCAATGGTTTTCATTTGTTGCAGCGGGAAGTACAACACAACGGCTTTCTTGACCCATTCGTTGACTTTCCATTCACCGGCTTCAGTAGGCTCCGCCACGCGCACTTTCCCCTGGTCGAGTAGTTCCATGACCTGGTGAATGGCTTCCTGAACAGGCTTAATGGACAGCCTGCTGTGGTCTTGCCAGGCTTCTTCTATGATCTGCTGAAGATTCATCATCGGGATTCTGATTGATTTTCCGCGAAGATACAAGACTGGGTGCAGCTTTGAAAGTTTTAGCGTATGTTCAAATTTCATCCTTCGCCTCAAAAACGAAATTTGAACAAGCTCTTAGCGTTCAGGTCTTTAATTGAAAAAACCGTCAGGAAAGTTTTTTCAATACGATAATTTTCTATATTTAAAGCCTGAGCTTTCAGCTAAACTCCATTTTCCCAAATCCTTAGGTTAAAACATGCTTCTGCCCTCCGTTAGGGCGCCTCTCAACCGCAACGCCGGTAATTGCGTGCGGGTGTACCTGGAGTGCGACTACGACCTGTTTCGGGACAAAGGATTCCGTGCAGAATCCACTTCGAATAATAACCGGGCCGCTTCCACGATGCCGGAAATGAAAGTGGGATTGCATCCTAATCCGGCCAACGACTGGCTGTTGGCTACCATCGAAAGCCCGGTGGAGCAGGAAGCTGGGCTGTTCCTCCTGGATCAACTGGGGCGCAGCCGGGCTATGGGAACAACCCCGCTGTCAGCGGGTAGGAATGAAATCCCCATTCCAGCAGCTGAACTGGGCCAGGGGGTTTACTACCTGAGTATTCAAACGAAGGATACCCGGCAGGTTGAACGCTTCCTGATACAGCGGTAAGGTCAGCTGAACCAAAGTCATTCGCGTTTCAAAATGGAAGGTAGCTACAAAAAAGTTAAGTTTGGACTGGCGCAAAATTTCTCCACATTCCTGGAGTTATGTATAAAAAAAATGCGCGCTTTACTCACTCTTCTGATTGGGATCGCCATTGCCATCCCTCAGCCATCCCTGGCTGCCATTTTCATTCCTCACCCGGCAAAATGCCCAGAGGA
The DNA here is from genome assembly GCA_020636095.1 of Lewinellaceae bacterium. Taxonomy (GTDB): domain Bacteria; phylum Bacteroidota; class Bacteroidia; order Chitinophagales; family Saprospiraceae; genus JACJXW01. The sequence continues at coordinate 2,023,772 of JACJYN010000002.1, read as the reverse complement.
GGTCAGCCAACCTGATCCGCAGAAGCCCTTCCTTCGCGCCAGGATTCGATACCATTACCGGCAACTCAAACGATACAGCCGCAAACTACTCCATTTGGCTTTCGGCCTTGCTGTTGGTTTTGGTTTAATCTGGCTGCTACTCCGGCAATTTTCAGAAACAGCAGGAGGCCTTCCCGGATGGGTGGCGTTAATCCTGGGAATCTGGATCACCTTTTTTATAATAGTGGCCATAGTACTGATCCTGATGTGGATCACCTGGCCCTTTCGCCTGCTGTTCTGGTGGATCAGTGTCTGGGGGTGGAAAAGGCGGTTTGCCAGATGCTTCCGGTTCAAATAGCAAATGACAAAGATCAAGGGCTTAGCAAACAATTGTCATTCCAAAGCACTCGGAAATCTGCTAATATTAAAACGCTTAAGAGGCCCAAAGGCCCATGCTCTTTGAAAACGCCCTGGCATTGTGTTTCCGGCTGTTTCGCCAAGATATAGCAGCTGGAAACACAATCCTCAGGGCCAACAGACAATTTCGCGAATCAAAAAACATAGCTTATGTTAGAAATTCGCGGCCATGCCAGAGGCGGACAAGGGATGGTAACCGCCTTCGAGATATTGGCCAAAATATTCAGCAAGCTTGGCAACTTTCAGGTCCAGGCTTTTCCCGCCTTCGGCGTTGAGCGAACCGGGGCGCCCATACAAGCCTTTCTTCGGGTAGCCAAAAAAGAAATCCTCAACCGAAGTAATATTTACCAGCCCAATCTGGTAGTGGTCTTCGATGAAAGCCTGCTGGAGCAAGTTCCCGTCTTTGATGGGTTGCGGGAATCCGGCGCCGTTTTGATCAATACGGAACGGCCGGTTGAAGCCTTTGCCGGATTGAACAGGGCGGCCTACACAGTACCGGCTACCCGCCTTTCAACAGACCTGGGGTTGGGCAGCAAATCCTTACCTATTGTCAATGCAGCTATGATCGGCGCTTTGGCCCGGATTTTTGAAGTGAGCCTGGAAATCGTTCAGCAGGCCATAAAAGAAAACGTGCCGGCAAAGCCAGAAGCAAACATGGAGGCGGCAGCGCAGGCGCTTCGGTCGGTCAGCGGCCCCAATGGCCGCAACCAGTATCTGATCGAGGCGCTGCACGCCAAACCGGCCAGGGCTACCAAAAAACTGGAAGACCTGGATTTCGACATCCCTGCCGAAATTACCGGGTTGGAAGCCCCTTCCTGGTCGGAACCCCTGTCGAAGAACAAAACGGGCAACTGGCGTATGATTACGCCCACCTACGATGTGCGGCCGGCGCCCTGCAATTCGAGCTGCCCGGCGGGTACCGATGTGCGGGGTTTCGTACGGCTCACCTCCGAAAAGCGATTTGACGAGGCCTACGAGCTGATCAACCGGTTTAACCCCTTTCCGTCCATTTGCGGACGGGTCTGCCCGAATTTCTGTGAGCAAAACTGCAACCGAAATGAGTTGGACAGGGGCCTCAATATCGGCGCCATCGAACGCTTTCTGGGCGACCGGGCCGCAGCGGCGGCCGGGGAAGAGCCGGCAGAGGTGCGGCACGAAGAACGCGTCGCTATCATCGGCTCGGGGCCGGCTGGCCTGACGGCGGCTCTGCGGCTCTGTGAAAAAGGCTACGCTACCACTGTTTTCGAGGCGCTTCCCTACGCCGGCGGCATGATGCGCACCGGCATCCCCCGGTTCCGCCTCCCCGATGAGGTGCTCGGCCGCGAGATTCAACGCATCGAACAAAGAGGTGTAAAAATAGAGCTCAACAAAAAAGTGAGTGTTGAAAGCCTGGCCGGCCGCTTCGAAGCCATCATCACGGCAACCGGTTCCCACATCGGGAGCCCGTTGCGGATCGAAGGCGAAGAATTCGCCCGCGATGGCATCAACTTCCTGCGCGAGTTCAAGCTCGACCACGATACTGACGGCCTGCACAAGGGGCAGGAAGTAGCCATTATCGGCGGGGGCAACACGGCGATCGACGTTGCCCGTACCCTGCTTCGCCTGGGCGCAGTACCCACCATCTACTACCGGCGGACCATCAGAGAGATGCCGGCCATCCCTCAGGAGGTAAAGGAAGCCCTGCTGGAAGGCGTCAGGATTGAGTTCCTTTCCGCTCCGGTGGCCCTCGCCCCGGCCGGGCCGGCGAAAGTAGCGCTGACCCTCATCAAAATGGAAATGGGCGAGCCTGACCAATCCGGCCGCCGGCGGCCGATCCCGGTTCCCGGCTCTGAACAGATCATCCTGGTTGACCGGGTGATCAAAGCCATCGGACAACGCTCCGACCTCTTCGCCCTTGGCCCGCAGCCGGTGGAACCCAAGCAGGGGTACATCGAACTGGAAAGCGGCGCCTCCGTTTTCTGCGCAGGCGATATGGCCTGGGGCGGCACGGTTGCCGAAGCCATCGGCAGTGGCAACAAAGTGGCAGAAGAAGTCCATGCCTACCTGCGGGGCCAGCCCTACCACGAAGAGGAAACTTTGCCGGAAGTCGTCCTTCCCAAGGACATCAATTATTCTTATTACCTGCCCATGGCGCGGCATTACAACAAGCTGCACCATGCCAGGAGCCTGGCCGGCGATTTTAGCGAGGTATCCAAAGGTATGGATGAGGAGGAGGTGGTGGCCGAAACGGCTCGCTGCCTCCACTGCGGGGAATGCTTCAGCTGTGGCAACTGCTATAATTTCTGCCCCGACGCCGCTATCCATGTCGATGAAGAAGGCCGCTTGCGCATTGATTACGACTATTGCAAAGGATGCGGTATCTGCGTCCAGGAGTGCCCCTGTTCAGCTATGCAGTTTCAACTAACAGAAGCAGTATTATGAAAAAGGAAAACAGCCAGAATAGTATCACTTTAGAGGAACCCTTCCTGGATAGCCCGAGATACCCTCGCCATGTTCAGATGGTGATGAAGGGCAACTATGCCGCTGCCGAAGCCGCCCGCCTGTGCCGGGCAGGCTTCATTCCCGCCTATCCCATTACGCCCCAAACCACTATCGTAGAGCGCCTTTCGGAACTGGTATCCGAAGGTAAACTCGATGCGACTTATATCAATATGGATAGTGAACACTCTGTTTTTGCCGCCGCTATGGGCGCCGCCATTGGTGGCGAGCGCGTCTTCACGGCAACGGCAGGCCAGGGCCTGTTCTACGCCCATGAGGTATTGCAGGCTATTGCCCACTTCCGGCTTCCGATGGTGGTTTGTAACGTCGGCCGGCCGTCCATCCCCTGGAACATCTGGTCGGACCAATCCGACTCGCTCTCCCAGCGGGATACCGGATGGATTCAATTTTACGGGGAGAGTTCCCAGGAGGTGCTGGACACCATCATTCAAGCCTATATGCTCACCGAAAGGGTGCAAATACCGGTTTTGGTCGTGCTCGATGCCTTCTACCAGAGCCATACCAGCGAGAATATTTGGATGCCTGATCAAAACCTGGCCGACCGTTTTTTGCCACCGATCCAGGCTGGCCCCATGTCTATTGATATGAAGCAGCCGAAATCCTTTGGGGGGCTGTTGCCTCCCGAGTATTACAATAAAATGAATTACAGCTTCTGGAAGGCGATGAACCAGGTGGAAGCCATTGCCGAAGAGATCGGCATCGATTTTGGCGCTCATTTCGGCCGCCCCTACACTAATGTAGAAGCGGTTAATATCGGGCCGAAAACCAGGCTTGTCCTGGTTACCCTCTCCAGCATCACCTCGACGGTGCGGGGAGTCATCCGGAGTTACCCGGAAATTGGCCTGCTGAAACTTCGCCTCTTTAAGCCCTTCCCAAGAGAGGCGGTGCGCCGGGCGCTGGCGCCCCTCTCCCAAGACGCCATCATCGCCACGGTGGAACGCAACTTCCTCGGGGACCGGGAGGGCGCCATCATGCAGGAAATGAAACGCGCCCTGTATGGCTTGGATTACAAAATGTACGATTTCTTCGCCGGCGCCGGTGGCAAGGATGTGCCTCCGGAAACCATTGAAAAGATCATCCATCGCGCCTTCCAACATCCGGAAGAAGCCAATTGGGTGGATGTTGACTGAAAACTTTCCGAACCAAAAGAATATCCAGATAATGAAACCAGCACTCGAATTCCTCATTAAAGATGAAAAAGTGTATTCCGGCGCCCTCAGTTGCCGGGGTTGTGGTTGGTCCCTGCTCGTCCGCCACCTGGCCAGTATACTGGGAGAAGACACCGTTTACGTGGCGCCGGCCTCTTGTTTTTCCATTATTTCCGGGCCGTATCCGCTTCAGGAGTTGAAGGCCAACCTGGTGCATACCGTTTTCGCTGCGGCGCCGGCAACGGCCACCGGGGTGCGGGCAGCACTCGACCGGCAGGGCAAGAAGGATACTACCGTCGTCATCCTCGCGGGTGATGGCGGCACCTTCGATATCGGCCTGCAGGCCCTCTCCGGCGCAGCCGCCCGCAATGAGAATATCCTTTATATCGTCAACAACAACGGGGCTTATATGAACACCGGCATACAGTCGAGCACCGCCACACCCTATGGCGCCGTAACGACCACCAACCCCGGCGCCGGCTTCAAGCGCGTATGGCCCAAGGACCTGATGGGGATCATTGCGGCGCACAACCTGCCCTACGCCGCCACGGCCTCGCTGGCTTTTCTGGACGACCTGAGAAAGAAGGTTGAAAAAGCAAAACACACCCAGGGTTTCCGCCTGCTCATGATCGACGGGCCCTGCCCTCCGGGACATAAAACGGACCCCGCCATGTCGATTCACATCGGACGGCTGGCGGTGGAAACCCGCCTTTTTCCCCTTTTTGAAATAGAGCGCCAGCATTACACCATCAACTACCGCCCCGTGAAAAATATTCCCGTGGAGGAATGCATGAAGCACCAGGGGCGTTTCAAGCAGCTGTTTCAGCCGGAAAACCGGCATATGATCGAAGAGGTGCAGGCGCATACCGACCAGTATTGGTTGCGGCTGGAAATGCTGGAGGGGATGTGAGTAGGTTTTTATTTCTCACTAAATTGTTTTGGCTTGTATAAAATGATTACTTGAATCATTACAGCCATTATAATCAAGAAAATTATTTCGACTTGGGTAAAAAGATTGATATTGTCTTTTGCTTTGTCGCTTATGAAAACTTGTTGTCTTCCTTCTTGTAATTGAATTTTAGAAAGGTCGTACAAGTGTTGATTTATTTTGTCTATACTTTTAAGTAACGCACTACTTGCTACATTTTCTGTCTCCTGTTCTTTTCGTTCCAGCGTTTTTAGCTCGTCTTGAAGTTGATTGAAAACGAATTTCTCTTTTTCTGTCAGTTTCGTTTGGTTATACCTTTCAATTAAGTTGTTTAGTTCTCTATTGGACTCGCTGTTTCCATTTCCAGGAAAAGTCGTGTCGGTAGAAATTATTGCAATTTCTTTTTTCTGAATTATTCTCGACATTTCAAACAAAAGGTCGCTTGCGACAATTCTGTCTTCGTAAATTGTAGTTACTGAATAACTCAGCTTGTTAAAGTTGTCTTTGTCAATGAGATTAGTCATTAAAACAATGAAAAAGACTAAAAGAATACTTGCGACCCATCTTATTTTATTGAAAATTGTCATGTGTCCTGTATTTAAGCAGCGATTCTCGCTTTGGCGAAATGATGCCTTAAATCCTGCCTCCAAACTCTAAAGTACAAAAACACCCAATCCGCACTAAATTTTTCGTGGGATTTCGTGCCTTCGTGTTTTGTGGCATGCTAAAGCGGGAATTGCGGGTAGGTTTGATCCATAAACATGTCAAATTTCTATAGGTAAGTAACTCACCTGCGCCCGCTACCCGCATTTTCTTTACAAATCTAACCCTTCCAGAGGGACTTCGTATCTCCGAACTCAGTTGCCCACATTCCCTACTCAAAAACCAGATGCTCCGAAAAGAAAGGCAGCATTTTGGTCCGTATCCGCTCGGCGATCCGGTTGAGGTGATCGCCTTGGTAGCTTTCATAAAAATGCGGAATATCATAAGATTCCAGCAGTTCATGCAGCTTTTGGGTAGCGCCGCTGATCCCGTAATCCTGACGCCCGGCATCCATGCCGATGGCGTTCAGTTTTTTCAGGTTGTGGATGTACTGGTCGATGACGTACAATGTCCGGTTGGCGGAGAATTTGGCGGCGATCTCCGGAAGCACTTTGCCATCTTCAAAAGGCAGGTCGAGATAAAGAGGGGGCTTTTCCGGATTGGGCGCCCAGGCCGCTGCCGAGGCAAGGGTGGCGATCTCAAAAAAGTTGGCGGCATCCAGTTGGCCAACCGTCGTAATAGCTTCCACACTTTTGGCAAATTCCGGGTCCACAGTCAACAAGGGCCCATCCATGCAACAAGGGCTTAACAGGTAAATGGCCGACCAAACTTCCGGGTATTTCATCCCTAGCCGGATCGTACCATATCCGCCCATCGAATGCCCGGCGAGCCCCCGGCTGGCTGGCTCAGCAATAGTGCGGTAGTTGGCGTCGATATAATTGACGAGTTCTCTGGCCACAAAGGTTTCCCAATCGCCAATGGTTGCCGAACTCGAATACATGCTGCCCTTAAAACGGTTGTAGGCATTGGGCATCACTACGATCATTTCTTTGGCTTGCCCTTCCGATAAGGCTGCATCGATCACCTCGTGCAGGTTGATCCAGTGCTTTTCCCAGCCAAACCACTGGCTGTCGCTGTCCGTAAAGCCATGCAACACATAGAGTACGGGGTATCGCTTGTCGGGTTGAGCCTGGTAAGACGGAGGCATATAAACCGTCACCTCCCGTTCGGCAGGATCATTGGCCAGGTTTCCTTCGATGGCTTTGCTGTAAACTTTGATGCGCTCTTTGATGCCCTTTTGGGCGTTCGTGACGGCTACTGTGAAGAGCAACAGGAGCATTAATGAGAACTTGCTCATATCGGGCCTTTTTTATTTTGATTCAAAGATAGTGATTTCACCCCCTTTACCAACAGCCATACTGTAAATGAAAACTCTCCCACCACTCCCGGTATCACCACAATCATTTCAAACACCGCCTTATAGTCAGCGTAGTTGAGGAGCAGGAACTGAGCGAAGCTGTCGGTGAGGTAGCCGAGGGCCGCCAGTTGGAGCAGTAATCCCAATACTTTTGGGAAGTATCCGGACCTGAACACGAGGTATCCCAAAACAAGAAGGTGCAGCCCGAAGAATGCCAGCCCGATCAGCCAGGTGTAATTGAAAGCATCCAGCAATAGCATGGTTCGGGCTTGTAATGTTGCGGTTTCAAAGGTTGCCAGATACTCGGCGCCGCTAAACAGCCGAAGCACGCCAAACAGATTAACCAGCGCCACTCCAAATATGGCGCCGTTCACCAGCCGAAGCCAGGCAGACAGCAGAGAAAGGTGCTCGTTCACCGGCCTTAGCAAAAGGTAAAGCGGCCAGGCCAGCAATACATCCGCCATTACCATAACCAGGAAGCTTAGAATGCCCCAGCGAAATTGCATGGGGTTGTTTCCGATGTTGGCGAAAGTAGCCGCTGCGTCTCCATCTACCACCAGCCCTTCGAGCACGAAGAAATTGGCGAAAAAACCGGTGATAAATATGATGAGGTAGCCAAGGCCCGCAGTCCTGGCTATTCTATCAAGTGATTTCATTTTTCAGATTTGTATTGCTTAAGAAGCTTTCTTTTTCAGGCCAAATGACTACCTCCAAACTCTAAAGAAGAGTGCGTTATCGCAAAAATAAAAAGTATTTTTATCGGAAAAAATGAAATTCAACCGCCTCCTCCTTTCGGTTATGCTCACCAGCCTTCTTTTTTCGTGCAGTATTTCCCACAAAGTAAACACGGCTCAGGAAGAATGGCTGCCCCTCTTCAACGGCAAAAACCTCGACGGATGGATACCGAAAATTCAGGGGTATGCCGCCGGTGAAAACTACGCCAACACTTTTCGGGTAGAAGACGGCCTGCTGAAAGTCTCCTACGAGGATTATTCCGGTGAGTTTGGCGGCCGCTTCGGCCACCTTTTCTATCAGCAGCCCTTTTCCTATTACCGGCTGCGAACCACTTACCGCTTTGTAGGCGAGCAGGCGGCAGGTGGCCCTGAGTGGGCATTGCGCAACAGCGGGCTGATGATCCACGGGCAATCGGCGGAGTCGATGGAGGTAGATCAAAATTTCCCCATCTCTATAGAAGTACAACTGCTGGGTGGCGACGGGCCGGCCGACGACCGGCCGACGGCCAACCTGTGTACCCCCGGCACTCATGTGGAGATGGATGGGCGCCTATTTACCGATCATTGCATTAGCTCCAGTTCCAAAACTTACGCTGGCGATCAGTGGGTTAGGGTGGAAATACTCGTCCTGGGTGATTCCCTCATCCAGCATTACGTAGAGGGGGATACCGTGCTCACCTACTCGAAGCCGCAGATCGGGGGCGGTTCAGTGGATGGCTTTGACCCTTCGGTGAAACAGGACGGCGCCCTGCTCACCGGCGGAACCATCTCCCTGCAGAGCGAAAGCCACCCGGTGGAGTTCCAAAGTGTAGAACTGCTCAACCTGGAAGGGTGTATGGATCCGAAGGCGAAGAATTACAAGGCGTATTATCTTAAGCAGGATGCGGCGAGTTGCCGGTACTAATTAACTGACTATCTCCTGCTTAAAACCGGAAGCCCACCGTAAAAGCAAACTTATTAAAACTTCCTTCATTCAATACTGCCTGCTCCGGTGAACCGGATGCCTGGTAGGGAATGAAGGCCTCCTCGTTTCGACGCAGTTGGTAGGCGAAGTCGATGGAGAAGTTCTCTTCCCGAATACCGAAGCCGGCGCTGTAGGTATTGTTCGTCGTATCATCATTGGCAAACGGAGATTGCTGAATACCCAGGCCGGCGCGGAAGCGGAAGATTTCGTAGGCAGCCTCCGCCCCCAGGCGTATGTTCAGGGCCGGCTCAAATTCATTGGCGATGCTGTTGTTTACATCTCGCTCGGCGTCGATGAAGCCATCATAGCGGAACTCGTTATTGCCGTAATTTACATACTCCACTTCTGCCGTGAGGAAGCCCATTTTTTTGATAATGAAGCCGCCACTGCCGATCACCCGCCAGGGAGTTCGCAGGCGGTAATTGAACAGGCCGTCCGGCGATTCGGCAAAACCGTTGACGATCTCCCCGTCCGGGTACGTAAAGTTATAGCCCATGCTGCTGCGAAAAGCATCTTCCAGTTTGAAGGCGGTAGGCGTATGAACAGCCAGGCCCAGGCGCACTGCGGGATGAACCCGGTAGATCATGCCCACTTTCAGGTTGATGCCAACACCGGTTGTATTCAGTTCTTCGGTATACTCCAGGTCGTCGAATAAAGGCACATCGCCATCAGGGCCGGCTCCCTGGTCTTCTTCCTGGTAGGTTTTGTCTTCCTCATAGCGCAGGAAGGGAACGCCAACCGTAGCGCCCAGCAGGATGCGTTCCTTATAATTGCCGGCAAAAGAAAAGACCAGCTCATTGATAGAACCCCGGCTGACGAATTCCTGGCGACGGAAAATGGGGGCATCGGGGGCCAGCTCTAAGTCCGACTCGTAAATGCCATCCTGGGGTTCCAGGTCATAAAGAGCCTGGGCGTCAATGGATAAGCCCGATTCAAAATCGCTGATTCCGCCGGGGCCGTTGGCCTGCTCCTGATGAGCCAGGATGATAGATCCTTCGGATACGCCTTCATAAACAAACTTCTGGTGGAAATTGGCCAGGCGGTTGATGCCGATACCGAAGTTGAAAGTAGACCAGTTGGGGGAAGTGGGCCGGCTGGCGACTACAACCCCCAGGGCGTTGACGTTGAAATTGTTGCGGTTTTCTTGGGTGGCCAGCTCATCCTTGCTGTTGATTAGGGTGCTGGTCGTCCGGGCGTTGTAAAAAGTGGGCGAAAGAACGAATTCTCCTTTGCGGTACCATCCCAGGCCCGCCGGATTGGTGCTCAGTACGGAAAAGTCTGCACCCAGTGCCCCTAAAGCGCCTCCGGCGCCGATGGAGCGGGCGGTGCCGCCTACCTGGAAAGTGGAATAGCGCAAGGCATCGAAACTGTTCTGTGCGGGAAGGCTGAGTGTGAAGAAAAGTAATCCCACAAAAAGGGAGAGCATGCGATTAGCCATTGATCTGTGTTTTTTCTGTTTAACAAATCTGAGTGTTCTCAAGTTGGTCAAAAAAAAAAGTGGGTGGACACACAGACATGTTTTCCACCCACTTTTCCGCAATTATATAATCACAAACGGTATTCTTTCTTAGTTCAACACACCTTTAATTTCCGCCACGACGGCTCGAACTGGAGCTTTTGGTGCTGCCACCGCTGCTCCGGCTGCTTGAACTCGAGCGGCTGCTGCCGCTGCTCATACTGCGTGTTGAGGAGCCGCTGCTGCTTGGGCTGAAGCTACCGGATGAACGGCTGCTGTTGCTGCGGCTGCTTGGGCTGAAGCTGCCGGATGAACGGCTGCTGTTGCTGCGGCTGCTCGGGCTATAGCTACCGGATGAACGGCTGCTGTTGCTCCGGCTGCGGTCAATCGTCCGGGGAGCAGACTGCCGCGTGTTGGTATTGCGGTCATACGTCCGGGGAGCAGACTGGCGCGTATTGGTGTTGCGGTCATACGTCCGGGGAGCAGACTGGCGCGTATTGGTGTTGCGGTCATACGTCCGGGGAGCAGACTGGCGTGTATTGGTGTTGCGGTCATACGTCCGGGGAGCAGACTGGCGTGTATTGGTGTTGCGGTCTAAGGTAGTGCTGCTTGGGCTACGCTCGTAACGCGGCGCAGTGACCGTTGTTTCGCGAACATTGTTGCGGTCGTAGGTCCGGGCGCGCGTCGTGCGGTTGTCTTCAATTGCCCTAGTCTGAGTACCTTGCCGTGTTGTCGTGCCTGTGGTGTTAACAATCTCCTTATCATTGCCGTTGCGGGAGACAACCGCGGGGTTGCCCGTCACATCCTTCGCCGGTTCCCGGCTGGGTGTGAAGTCTCGGCGGGAATTACCTGAAGTACGCGTAGAACCGCCGGTACGAGGGCCATAGTAGGTATCGTTATTGACACTTGCCGTGTTGTAAGTGAAGCCACTACCCCAGGAAGGCGGGCAATAGTAGTTGGAATATCCACCCCCGAATATACCCCCTCCATTGAAACCATTACCATAGAAGCCGCCACCGTAGAAATTATTGCCGAAGCCGAAGTTGTTATAAGAGATGAAAACGCTGTTGCGCGGCCCCCAGGAATTCCAGCCGAAGCCCGGCTGATACCATGGGTCATAGCGGTTCCAATAATTATAACGGTTCCAGCGATTCCACCTGTTCCATCTGTTGAAGGAATAGAAGTTATCGTAGATAAGCACCGTTGTGAAAGGGTTGAAGAAAGGGTCGTAGTAGTACCGGTCTACATAGACGGGGTCAAAATACCCGAACCCCTGGTAGGGGCGATGGAAGCGACGAATACGCGACGTATAATAGTAGTCATAATCGTCTTCAAAGTGGTCATAGCTCTCATCATCGTAGCGGCCGTTATCATCGGCGTAGGCATAAGTGTCACCCGAGTTGGTGTTGCTGCTACTGCTGTAATCGTAGTATTCCCCATCCGTATCCGGATCGTAGTAAATGTCATCATACTGAGCCTGTAAGAGGCCGCCCCACGTGAGCAGGGCAAAGAGCGCAATGAAGAATACCGTTGTCTTATAACTTTTCATATAACTGAATTTTATTGTAATTACCGTGACTCTCTATATTCCTAACAACAAGCAATTTATTACTTTTGTGCCGATTTTTTAGTTAAAGCTCCCTTAAATCAGCGCTTACGCCTTGTTAAAGTCATTTATTGGGAACCTTAACTACTGTTAAGATGTAGGAATGCACTTGGAGTAACAAGATTTGATAGCCATAGAGCTGTTAAAGAAGTGTTAATGGCCGGATATAAGCGGCTGAATTTCAATATACGAAGAAATATCTGAAAATATTTAAAAATTCATGGCTAAGGAAATTACGAACAGGACGGAGAATTATTCTCAATGGTATCAGGATATTGTCAAAAAAGCCGACCTGGCGGACAATTCGGCCGTGCGCGGCTGTATGGTCATTAAACCGAACGGTTATGCAATATGGGAGAATATGCGCGACCAGCTGGACCGCATGTTCAAGGAAACCGGGCACGTCAATGCCTATTTCCCCCTTTTCATCCCGAAGAGCTTCCTGAGTAAAGAAGCCAAACACGTTGAAGGCTTTGCCAAGGAGTGCGCCGTGGTCACCCACCACCGCCTCATGAACGACCCCAACGGGGAAGGTGTAATCGTCGACCCGGAGTCTAAGTTGCAGGAAGAACTCATTGTGCGGCCGACCTCTGAGACCATCATCTGGGACGCCTACCGCGGCTGGATACAGTCGTACCGCGACCTGCCCCTGCTGATCAACCAGTGGGCGAATGTAGTGCGCTGGGAAATGCGCGTGCGCGTGTTCCTCCGCACTGCCGAATTCCTTTGGCAGGAGGGCCATACCGCTCACGCCACCCGCCAGGAAGCCATGGAAGAGACCCTGCGCATCCTGGATATTTACGCCAAATTTGCCGAAGAATATATGGCCATGCCGGTTATCAAGGGCATCAAGACGGAGAATGAGCGCTTTGCCGGCGCCGACGAGACCTTCTGCATCGAAGCCCTCATGCAGGACGGCAAGGCGCTGCAGGCCGGCACGTCCCACTTCCTGGGGCAGAATTTCGCCAAAGCGTTTGATGTAAAATTCGTCACCGATAAAAACGAGGAGGAATTCGTCTGGGCTACCTCCTGGGGCGTCTCCACCCGCCTGATCGGCGGCCTGATCATGGCTCACTCCGACGACAGCGGCCTGGTGCTGCCACCGAAGCTGGCGTCAACCCAGGTCGTCATCGTGCCCATCCCCAAGCCGTCGCCGGAGATCGGCGAGGTGGCCGACAAGATCATGAAGGCCCTGAAGGATAAGGGCATCACCGTCAAATACGACAAGGATGACCAAAAGCGGCCCGGCTTCAAATTCGCCGATCACGAAATGAAGGGCATCCCGGTGCGCCTGGGCATCGGCATGCGAGATTTGGAGAAAGGCCAGGTGGAAGTAGCCCGCCGGGACACCAAGGAAAAGACTTTTGTCCCGCTGGACGGCGTGGCTGATTACGTCGCCCAACTACTGGAGGACATCCAGCAGAACCTCTTCAACCGGGCAAAGGCCTTCCGCGATGAACACACTACCCAGGTAGACAGCTTCGACGACTTTAAATCGATTGTCGATACGCCTAAGCCGGAGTTCTCTGAGTCCTGGGGCGGCGGCTTCATATCTGCTCACTGGGACGGTACCACCGAGACGGAGCTCAAGATCAAGGAACTGACCAAGGCCACCATCCGCTGCATCCCGCTGGATGCGGAAGCGGAACCAGGGGCGTGCGTCCTGACGGGCAAGCCCTCGAAGCGCCGCGTACTGTTCGCCAAGGCTTATTGAGTTGTTATTTCGACAATTTCCAACTCGAAAATCCAGCGTTTGCCGGGCAAAAGGAGAAGCGTTCCCCTTAGAGCCTGATTGCTCCTTTTGCCCAAACATAATTTCCGCCCGCCCATTTCGTTAACACTTGGTAGAAAAACAAATGTCAGGAAAGGCTTGTCTTAGCCAACTGGCCGGCACGGGGCCAGTTTGCTATTGCAAAGCGCTGTGTCATCAGTATAAATTCGTAATTTGCCCATTCAAGATCTAAGAAGAGACCATAGCGATCTGTGAAGAATCTTATTCCACACTTTATTCAAGAGCAATATCTTGATGGCAATACCCAGGGCCAGATCGAGGCGTACACCCTTTTTGTGGACCTGTCCGGCTTCACGCCACTAACGGAGGCTCTGATGCGGCAGGGAACCCGAGGCGCGGAACAGTTGTCCAACGTCCTCAATGATATTTTCGAGCCGTTGGTGCGTATGGTGTATGCGAAAGGGGGATTTATTCCTTACTTTGCCGGCGACGCTTTCACCGCTATCTTTCCTGCCGGGGGGCAGCCTATGGGAGCCATAGAGATCATACAGGGCGCTATGCTGGCGCGCAACCTGTTTAGCCAACGGCAGTTCCGTTTTGGCAACTTTACGATCGGGATCAAGTTCGGCCTATCTTTCGGGACGGTAGAATGGGGGATCGTCGGTACCGGCGCCAAGGCATTTTACTTCCGCGGGGCTCCGGTCGATGGCTGCGCTGCCTGCCAGGTGAAAGCCAGGGACAAGGATATCGTGATCGATGAGGCTCTGCGCCAGAACCTTCCCAAGGGGCAGTTCGCTTTGATGGATTTGGAAGTTGGGTTCTACAAGATCAAAGGAGGAATTCCTTCGAAAGAGAGCAGCATCATATCTGTCGAGCAGCCGCCCATCGAACGGGGTGTTGCTATGCAATTTCTGCCGGACGCTGTGGCTCGTTATAACCAGGAAGGAGAGTTTCGGACGGTCATCTCCGTTTTTATTTCCTTTGAAGGAGTGGAGACGCACGACCTGCTGAACGACTTCGCTTCCATCATTCTGGAGCAGATCAACAACTTCTCCGGCTACTTCAAAGAGATCGACTATGGAGACAAAGGCGGGGTCATGGTTGGCTTTTTTGGCGCGCCCGTCTCTTTCGAGAACAACAGCGACCGGGCCCTGGAATTCATTTCCTCCATCAGAGAGGAGTTGAGGGGCCTTCAGGCTGACAGCAGCCTGCGTTACCGGGTCGGAGTGACCATCGGCACCGCCTATACCGGCATCGTAGGCGGCGTGGAGCGCTGCCAGTACGCTGCGGTGGGCAACCGCGTCAACCTGGCTGCCCGCCTGATGACCTATGCTTCCTGGGATGAGGTGCTCGTCGATGAAGAAATACAGAAAAACCATCATTTCCACTTCCTGAACCGGGGAGATATTGAATACAAGGGGATCAAAGGCCTGGTGCCCACCTTCCGCCTGGTCGGGCGCAATTATGAAGCGCATACATCCTATTCCGGTGATATGGTCGGCCGGGAACCGGAACTACAGGAACTCCTCGCTTTTTCAAACCCCCTCTTCGATGGCAAAGCCGCAGGGATAGCCTATATCTACGGAGAAGCGGGCATTGGAAAGAGCCGTCTGGTCCATGAGTTGAAAAATGTGCTCTATGGCCAGCAACTGGTGTACTGGCATACCTGCCAATCCGACCAGATTTTGAAAAAACCGTTTAACCCCTTTATCTATTTTCTGAAAAATTACTTCGAGCAATACCCGGAAAGCACCTCACTGGCCAATATCCAGAACTTTGAAGGGCGCTTCAACCAATTGCTCGAAGACCTTTCCAAAGTAGAGCGCCCGGAAGCCCTCTATATCCGCCGGGAGTTGATCCGGACGCGCACTGTTCTGGCAGCCCTCATCGGGCTGAACTTCCAAAACTCAATCTGGGACCAGCTCGACGCCAAGGGGCGTTATCAGAATACCCTCTCCGCTATCATCAACCTGCTGGTCGCCGAGTCGCTGATCCATCCGGTGGTCATAGAATTGGAAGACGGCCACTGGCTGGATGATAACTCAAGGGAGCTGTTGCATGAGCTCGTTCGGCAGATTGGCCGTTTTCCCATTCTTCTGATCATTACCTCCCGGTATAAAGACGAGGGCACCAAGCCGGATATCATACCGGAAAGCCTCCTGCAGGAACAGGGAAACCCCGTGTTGGAGATCGACCTGAATACCCTGCAACCAGAAGCGGTACAGGCTTTTGCTGAATTGCGCCTGGGCGGAACTATCCATGAAGAGTTTTTTGAGTTGCTGCTGCGCACCTCCAACAGCAACCCTTTCTACCTGGAACAAATCCTGGAATACTTTTCCGAAAGCAGCCTGCTCGAGGAAGAGGATGGAAAATGGACGATCAGAGACAAGAACGTCAAGCTGTCCAGCTCGATCAATGCGATTCTGACCGCCCGCATCGACCGCCTGTCGACGCTGGTCAAAGAAACGGTAAAAGCCGCGGCGGTTATCGGCCGGGAATTCGAAGTGCCGATCTTGTCTGAGGTAATGAAAACCCAGGAGGAGTTCATCCGCCGCAATGGCAACGCCGGAGCCCTGCTCAAGGAACAGATCAAGCGGGCGGAGCGGGGCCAGATCTGGCACGCTATGAATGAATTGCGGTACATCTTCCGCCACTCCCTCCTGCGGGAAGCGGTATACAGCATGCAGCTTCGGGCGCGCCTGCAGCAGCTGCACCTCCACATCGGGCAGGCGATAGAGCGCCTGTATACAGACAACCTGGACGAGCGCTATGTCGACCTGGCTTTCCACTACGAGCAGGCCGGCGTATTCGATAAAACATGTGAATACCTGCGCAAGGCCGCCGATTATGCCCGCAGCAATTATCAAAACCAGCAGGCGCTGGATTATTACGAGCGTTTACTCAAAAAACTAAGCCGTCAGAAGGACGTTGCCGACCAGATTCAGACCCACCTTAAAAAGGGCAAGGTGCTGGAGTTGATCGGCAAATGGGATGAATGCGAACAGGCCTACGACCGGGCTTTGAAGTTGGCCAAGCAGTCGCGGGATGTATTGCTTCTCGGACAGGCCAACAACAGCCTGGGGCGCCTGCTGATGCTCAAAGGAGATTATCTCCGGGCGATGGGCATCCTACAGACAGCAGCCGGCCTTTTCGAGTCGATCGATGATAAGGTGGGCATTGCCAAAACCTATGGCAACCTGGGCAATCTGTATTTCCGGCAGGGCCAATATGATGAGGCCAAGGACTTCTTTGAGCAAAGCCTCGACATTGGGTATAGCAGCATCGAGCCGACGTCGAACGCCCAGGTAGCCGCCAACCTGGGGCTCACCTATATGAATCAGGGCAATTACGATGAAGGAATCCGCTGCCAGCGGGCCCAGCTCGACATTTGCAAACAGCACAATGACAAACAGGGCATGGCCAGCCTGTATACCAATATGGGCATTGTCTACTTCGAAAAAGGAGACTATGACGCCGCGCTGAAAGCGTATAAAAAAGGGTTGGCGCTTTCCGAAGAGCTGGGCAATAAGTTGCTAACTTCTATCGCCATCGGGTGTATTGGGAGTGTGTATGAACGCAAGGGCGACTATAAACGAGCTATGGAAAACTTCCAGCGCGACCTTGCCATTTGTGAGGAATTGGGCGACAAGCAGGGCATTGCCATCGCCCTTGGCCTGATCGGAGAACTGCTGAGCGTGGAAGGCGATTTTCACGGCGCCATCGAGTACCTCCAGAAAAATTTGATGCTCTGTGAAGAGCTGAGCTACCAGAAGGGCATCGCCAAGGCAGTAAATACCCTGGGCGACGTGTTTTTCTTTACCAAACAGTACGACCGTTCCCTGCACTTCTACGACCGCGCCATCGAGGTGACCCGCAAGATCAACAACCGCCTGGTGCTGGGCGCCAGCCTGGTGGAGAAAGGCATTGTCCTTATGGAGTTGGGAAAGATGGAAGGCCTGGAAGCCATTAGCCGGGAGGCGCTGCAGGTTGCCGAGGGCCTCGGTAACCCTGACCTGATCTTCGAAGCCCGTATTCTGGCGGCCAAATACGAACATAAAAAGGGGAATGCGGAAGAGGGCATTCAGCAATTACACGCCCTCAACGCCGGAGAACTTTCTCCGGACAAACAGGCCGCCGTCAATTTCGAGCTCTTCCTGCTGCTTCCGGATGACGCCCGCTACCGCACCCGTGCCCTGGAGCTTTATGAAAAGCTGTATCAGGAAACGCCGAAGTATAGTTATAAGATTCGGCTGAAGGCTTTGAGAGAGGAGGGTTGACGGGTTGACTGGGTTGTCCTATCCTCCTATTGAAGTGGAAAACAACTGCTCTTGTCCTTTGGAAAGATGCCCATCAACTACTTTCAGTTCAATTTCGTAAGTCCCGAAAACATTTTTTAGCCGGGATTGAAAACTATAGGTAAAAGTTCCCTGCCTGGCATGAAGGATTCCTTCCGGCATTTGTATGATCAGATCGTGTTCTGAAGGGAAGCATAAGTGTTTTTTCATGGTATTTGATGGAATGTGGGTGATGCTCGCCCCTGGAATTTCCGTTTTCAGGAAGGCTAATACGGGGGCCATTTCTTCACTACTCTGGTTTGAAAGGAGCCCGATATTTTTATGGTAAAGACTTTCTTCCTCTTCAAAATACTGGACAATACGCTTGATGTTTTCCGCTACGAACATGTTGTTAGCATTTTGATTTGCGGTACATAGGCTTATCGACATTATTCAAGGCTGGATAAATCCCCTTCCACACTTTCCGATATGTGCTCTTATGGCTAAAACCAACCAAGCCACCTACTTTCTTCCTTTCTTCAGCTACTGTTACCTTTACTGAAGAGAACGGTTCTTAAGGGGTAGTACTGGTCTTGTGTATGATCCAAAATCTGCATTAACGGGCGATACATGTCTTTAAAACCCCCATCCCGTTTCTTAACGTCAGGGTACCAATGATTGAATATTTCATCATACCTCATGACCCATTGCCCCTCCAATTGACGCACACCTACTTCTCCTATATATGCGAGCAATGGAAGGAAGGTTTTATCCGCAAAATCAGCAGTAATGAGGTTACGGTATAAATATTTCTCCAATTTGTCGATACTGTTTTCTTTATAGGTTAGCAATTTAGTAGGACAGGCTAAAATGAGAGGAAGGTGATCAATCAATTCATGTATATGGTTGAGGAATTCTTTACCAAAGGGGTTGCGTCCTTTTAGCTCCGGAGCCATCTGGCTTCTCTTTTTGGAAGACCAATTCTCTTTAGTCACCTTTCGAAGAAAATCATCAAAAGTTTTAATTATTTCATAGCCCTCCCTTTCTTGATAAAGAAAACCATATTCCGTTATAACTTCTCCTTCATTAGTCAAAAAAACTAGGGGTTTACTATTTGCAATTGGGTTAGCTGTATTAAGGAGTATCTCCAACTCCTGCCTATCTATTTGGTAGCAAATTACTTTTTGCTCTTTCAACCCATAACGTATATGTTGTATAGGATATGTCGTAGGAATGTGTTTGCGAATGTGCATACCGGATGTTTGAAGGTTAGCCAAAAAACCTTCAAAAGAACTGTAAACGGTAGCATCCACGTATGATGTACTTACTACTTGACCGGTATCTAATTTATAGATATTTCCATGGGTTTTAACTTTTGTCCATTCCTTTAACTCTACTCCGTTATATTTCTCTATAAGTATAGTAGCTTCTTCAATAGACATAGCAGTGAATGAGTACTGGAACCCCCAAGGTGTTGTCAGTTGGTAAGTTTTCTTTTTCATAGTGATATTCAATTATCCGAGCAGTTCCTCTTATAACTGCTCGGATTTTTAATAATATTCCTACATTAATCTGGACATTGATCTGAATCCGGTTCATTGTTTGTATCCAAATGGGAACTTGCAAATTCGTCGGCAGCCTGTTGTAAATCTAATGTCGCGTTACTAAAATTTAATCCATTCCATTTTGCCAAGTTCCTGGGCATTCCCCACCTGAAAAAGGAATCTGGAAGATAATTGGCAAAAAGATCGCTTCTGTTTAGGGCATCAAAATTAACAACTTCAGGCCATTTCACTCTAGCTATATTTGGATTATTTTGGTCAACTTCAACACCCGATAAATAAATTGGAATATTTTGTGCGTTAGCTAAATCTAATAGGCTTTGGGCCAACGTAACTCCATCAGGCAATATTAAATAAATGCCGTGAGACAAAGAACTTAATGGCAAGTGAGTATTCTGTAAAATATAATTCCTGTAAACTCTATATTGCTTTGCTCTTTGCCCATAATCAAATACAGGATCCGTTGTGCTGAATCTGCCTTTCACTTCTAATATAATTGGCTGCTCAAACGGAGTAGCCCCATCTAGTACCCAACCGGACAACATGCCATCGGGAATGGCAGACTCCCCATTGGCACTTATCGTCGTTGTGTTTTTGGGAACGCCTAAAGATTCAAGTACCATCCGTTCGAGAGCGATGCCCAATACACGGCAAGGAAAAAACTCATCAATTTTAACAGCTTGATCAGGATATTGGTCCCTAAGACTGGCTTTTATATCTCCTGCGAGTTCCCAAAACTGATTAGGGTCTAATGGTTGCCAATCTATATTATCTTCATCTGGGAATTCCCAATCATCAAATGTTGGTTGCTGAGTGATTGGTCCACTGTTGGTCGCAAATGGATCAAGGTTATTATCTTCAAAAAAGATCCATAATTGCTCTATGCTATCTTCATCATCTGGTGACTCAAAAAATGTATCAAGACTATGAATAAGGTCAATTAGTGTTGATTCTGAGACATTTGGATCGAAAATGGAAAGCATGGAGCTAACAATTTCTATCGGATTACCTGTCCCCTCAAAAGTATTGAAAAAATTGTCTAATTCCTGGATGAATTCTCCTTGTTCCAGCAACCAATTTATATGTTCAAATCCTAGTATATTAGGATTTGTTTCTCCTACTAAATTTACCAACAACTGGATCGTTTGCTTAGCCTCCTCCGAATACCCTTCGCTCTTCCAGTAATTAGCGATCCAATAAACATTTTGAGGGCCTTGGGGATAGGCAGGAGTGATAGTAAGCCAATCAATGGCCTCTTCTGTGAATATATTAGTATACCCAAGCCCGAATACAGAAACTAGAAGCGCCTCATTGATACAATGTTCAAAGTAGGGCGAGAAAGCATCACAACCAATTAACTGGGCCGTCTGAATTAAATCATCCAGAGAAGTAAAGGAGGAAAAAGCTTGATCATGCGTATCATAATACTCCTCAATCCTATCGTAATACAACTTCTCATATTCCTGATAGCCAGGGCATTCCGGGCAATTTATATGCGTAAGCACCTGCCACCAGTTGTTGGTGTTGTATTCCTCTCCGCAATCCAAAATGTAATACCAGTAGCATCGAATGTCTCTTTCTTCAATCTGAGCTCCTCCTTCTCTGGGCCAATCAAAATAACAATTACTCGGATTACCAGGATCAGGATCATAATAAATGTCATCACCAAAATAGTTGTCATCAGACCTAATCCAATCCCAGAGATTATCCCATATATCTGAAAAATCGTCCCAAAATTCGTTAAAATCCTGCCCTCCGCCAGTACTGGTAAAATCTTCCCATAAATCTTCATTCCAGAAGTCATGGTAATAACCATACTCCTGCTGGTAATTCTCTTCCCACCACATTTCTACATAATGCTCAAACTCCTCCTGGCTAATGCCGTATTGCAACCAATCCTGATCTTCATAATTGATAATTCCATCGCCATCATGATCTAAATGGGGAGGCATATTCGAAAGCCCGCCAAACCAAGTTGTCTGAGTGACGTCATCAGAGCAGACTTCCAGAAAACGCCACTCACAATCCTCGTCAGGAGGCAAGGCCGGATCTGGCCCCAGAGGCGGGTTCTCATCCAGGATTTTCACATAATCACAAAATGTTTCTAACGCTTCGCCTTCGATCCCAAAAAGGATTTTATCGTACCCTGCAAGGGCATTTGCATAAGCTACATTCCGCAAAGGGTCACCTTGATCTGTATTAAGGAGTTCCTGGCGGCTGATGGCATTGATGACAAAGCCATTTTCATTTTTTATTGCAGTAATAAGGCCAGTTACAGGAGGATAAGTATCGAAGGCAAGAGGGACTACGATATGACTCTTTTGAGTTTCTGCATCTTCGACGATCCGTGCATATCTCCAAACTGGTAAGCCCGCTTTGACAATAATTTCCTCAACAAAATGATGTGCTGCATTCTGCTCAGCAATTTCATTATACAGTCCTACTAGGTCAGGATGATAAATAAAATCTACCAGCTCATCGTTACGGCTCTCTAAAGAGCCTGATGATTGAAATTTCTTGTGTGTATTGAGGCTGAAAAATTCAGCTTCTTTTTCTGACCACGAGTATTTGGCAAAGCCATTTTTAAACTGAGCAGAGCTCACGGTGTTTTGAGCAACTAAGTTTTCAGGCTCCTTTTTACAAGAAAAAAGAACATTCACAGATAGCAATAGAATGGCTATCCTCAATAGGGTTTTTGAGAACATGATTCAACATTTTAAAGTTAACCAATAAATTGACACTCCACCTTCACGCTAGCAATGGAAGTGGTTCTTTAAGCTTCGGTATGGTTGTTCATAATGGTTTGAAAGAGAGGAAACACAAGAGCGCTTTTTTCCTCTATCGAACGCGTAGTACAATGTTGAGTATTTTTTTTTTTTTTTTTTTTTTTGCAAGCTGCCCAGACAATTTTAACATTGCAGGTGGGTGAAAAATTATAGTTTGTTCTATCCTAAGCAGCATAAGCATTAAGGTTCTCCGACTGGAATACCGCAACATTTACCCGGCCAAATGGACGGGCCGCAACACCATAATACCACAACACCGGAACCCCATAACCGCAACACCATAACCTGGCGAAGCCAGAACCAAGTGTCCTTAAACCGCAAAACCGCAAAACCGCAGAACCGGCCTATAAATAGGCGTCCCCTAATCCACCGGCTTCTTCGGTACCGGCGCGCTGGCGTGGAAATCACGATGAATGCGTTCGGCGTACTGATCGAGTAGTTCCAGGACGCGCTCGCGGCGGCCGGAGCGGACGATCATGCCAATGTGGTAATCCTTGTTCAGGCGCCAGACGATCTCCGGTTCGGTGAAGCCGGAATTGTCGGGATGCTGAAAGCGGGAGAGGGAGACGACGATACCGGTGTACTGATGGCCAGGCGTTGGCGCCTGGTAAGTTTCTCCTCTGGCCATAGCGTTCTCCAGCCGCGCCCATTCTCCCCAAAGGTTGACCCCGGAAGAGAATTCCACCATCTCGGCGAGGTGGGCGCCTCCTACCCGGGAGGAAGTTTCCAGAAAATAGAACTTGCCGTCCTCTTTAGATTGGATGAACTCCGTATGAGAGGCGCTGAACTGCATGCCGAAGGCTTTCATCACCTGGGTATTCAGCTGCTGCAGGGCTTTGTCTTCCTCGCTGCCGAACTCGATGGTGTGAGAGCGGAAAATGCCGCCCCCGTGGGCCACTTCCAGAGGGGTGTTGAGGTATCGGGAAGTGCGGCAGAATTGGGTTTTACCACCGGCGGTGATGGCGTCGACGTGGTACACATCGCCCGGTTTGAACTGTTCCACCAGAAAGTGGTGGCGCTCGTCGCCCAGTTCGTGGACCACCTGCCACAACTCTTCCCGGCTGTGCACTTTGCGGATGCCGGTGGCTGACGCCTCGGATCGCGGTTTTACGACCCAGGGAGGGGCTGTTTGAAGTATATAATAGTTGATGTCGGCATCGTGAAACAGCGCGCTGAAAGGCGGCACGTTAATGCCCGCTTCGGAAGCCCGGATCCGCATGGCCAGTTTATCGCGAAAATAGCGGGCGGTGGTCTGGCCCATGCCGGGGATGCGGAACTCTTCGCGCAAAAAGGCCGCCTTTTCGACGTCGAAATCATCGATTGCGACAATGCGGTCTATTTTTTTGTTGCGCATGAGCCAGGCCAGCCCCCGTGATATATTGCTCAGGTTTTCCGGGCTGTTCGCTTCAGATTCTATGTAGAAAAACTCGTCAATCGCCTCCTTCGGCCAGGGCTGGTGCTCCAGGGATTTTCGCGTAAGGAGATAAACGGTATTGCCGGCAGCCTTACAGGCGCGCAGGAAATCCTGCCCTTTGAAATAGCAGGAAATGCAGAGGAAGGTGATTGGGCGCATAGAAGGAGGTTAAGTTAGTTTTTCGCAGTTAATCCAGGTGGCTAATATAATCCAGCAAAAGCCGTACACCAAATGCGGTGGCGCTTTTCTGGGAAGAGAACTCCGAATCGTTGAACGCCACGCCGGCGATATCGAGGTGGGCCCATGCCGGGTGGCCTTCGATAAAGGCCTCCAGGAACTTGGCGGCGCCGATGGCGCCGGCTATGGGGCGCCCGCTGAAATTGCGCAGGTCGGCCACATCCGATTTGATGTCGTCTTTGTAAGCATCCCACAGAGGGAGGCGCCAGCTTCGCTCTCCGGTGCGTTCACCAGCGGCGAAGAGCTGGGCGGCAAGGGTGTCATTATTAGAAAACAGCCCGGCGGCGTGGTAGCCAAAGGTGCGGACGGTGCTTCCGGTCAGGGTGGCCAGGTTGATCATGGTATCCGGCTTGTAATTTCTGGCCATATAACACAGCCCGTCGGCCAGGATCAGGCGACCTTCTGCATCCGTATCGATCACTTCGATGGTCTTTCCGCTATAAGAGTCGATCACATCGCTGGGTTTGATAGACTTGGCGTCCACACTGTTGTCGGTAGAGGGGACGATCCCGATCAGGTGGACGGGCAGTTGCAATTTGGCGGCGGCCTCTATGGCGCCAAAAACCGCCGCCGCTCCCCCCATGTCACTTTTCATATAGTGCATGTTGGCGGAGGGTTTGATCGAGAGGCCTCCGGTGTCGAAGGTGACTCCTTTCCCCACCAGGCCAATTTTTTTCAGCCCGTTGGCAGGTTCCTTTTTCGGGCGGTATTCCATAATGATAAAGGCGGGCGGGTATTCACTACCCCGGTTGACGGCCAGCAGGGCGTGCAGCCCTTCCGCAAGAATCTGTTCCTTACCCAGGGCTTTGACCTGGTAGCCGTATTTTTTTCCTGAATCCAGTGCCCATTGGGCAAGGTCGGCCGGGTTTTTCTTATTGCTGGGAGCATTGACCAGATGGAAGATGCTCATCTGGGTCTCGGCAATGGCCCAGCCGTGTTGAGCCGCCCGTTCACAACTTTCAGCCAGGCTTTGTTCCACCAGGATTTCGATGGAAGCATGGGGGCCTGCCAATACATGGCCATTGCCGTTCGGTACTTTCTTGTAGCGGCCGATTTGGTAGGCGCCAAGAGCCAGCCCGTTAACTGCCGCTTCCACCCAGGTGGCTGCATCGCCGGAAAGGTTCTGGTGTAACAGGCTGATGCCTACGGTTTCGGAGAGCTTTTGCCGGTATTTATTGGAGAAGGACCGAAAGGCCTTTAGCATGTCCTGAAAGGTTGGAGATGGCCCCAGGCCCAGAAGGAAAAAACGGGTTGTATCTTTATATAACAGGTTTACTTCTCCTGGCTCTGCTTTAAAATCGCGCTCTATCAGGGTTGCCTTAATTCCGGTGGCGTCGGCCAGGGCCCGGATGGCCGCTGGCAGAGAATCTCCGGCGGCAACCGGCACGATGACAACCGGAGGCGTGCTTTTCAGGGTAGGGGTAATTTTCAGGATCATTTTTTGGCTTCTTTGTTATTGAAAAACAACCACTCCACTGCCCGGGGGAATTCTTCCCCCCAGCGGGCTTCATTGTGCTGGCCCCGGGGGTCAACAGAGAGCTGGAATTTAACGTTTGCATTGCCGCTATCTTCGAAAGCCTTCTGGAACCGCCGGAGATTGGGAACCATATTGGCGCTTTCTTCTTCACCGCCGTAAAGATAAATCTCCATATCCTGGGAATCATTAAAATTCAGGAAGTGGAAGTGGATGTTGGGCATCACCCATAAAGAGGGGGAAAAAATCATCAGTTTGCCATAAACTTCCGGATACATAAGTCCGGCGTAGATACTGATCAGCCCCCCCATTGAGCTGCCACCGATGCCGGTGTGTTCCCGTTCCGGGAGGGTTCGAAAGTTTTTATCGACGTAAGATTTCAGGGTGTCGGCCAGGAAGCGGACATATTTTTTGCCATCGCCATAGCCCAGTTTGGTACGGTGGGAAGGTGTGAATTCATCAATCCGGTCTTTTTCGGCGTGGTCGATGGAAATAATGATCACATCGCCGATCCCGCGTTCGGCCATCACGGCCAGTTTTTTGTCCACCCCCCAGTTGCCGAAGGGGGCGTAATCGTCGAAAAGGTTCTGGCCGTCCTGAAGGTAAAGCACGGGATAGCGTTTACTGCTTTTCTGATAATCGTAAGGGAGCAGGGCGGCAATACGGCGGGTTTTGATCAATTGCGGAATCTCGAACTGCTCGGATATAACCTGTATTTGCGGCAGCAATGCCGGATCGTAGGCCAGCCCGTTTTTCCGCCAGCGGGGAACATGATCGCTTACTTCCTCTACCGCCCGGGTTTCCAGCCTCCGGTTCGCAGCGGGGTTGCCATGCTCATCGAGCTCGGCGGCCTCCCAACTACCCCGATGGTATTTATATTCCAACTGGCCGGGCAATAAGTGTTTATTCTTGAAAATGAAGCTAAACAAGCCTGGGCCTTCCTGCTCCATGCGGTACTGTTCGTCCCCCGTTTTCCAGCCGTTGAAGTTACCGGCAATGTAAACGGGTTCACTCCGGTCATCAGTTGTAGCCAGTTGTATCGACAGGCTTTCACTGCCTTTAGCGGTATGTTGAGGTGACGGTTGCTCGCCGGTCATATTACGTTTTCCTGTTGCGGGGCGGCCGGTAGGCAGTTGATTGTGTAGGGCTGCCGTTGGGCTTGCTTTCCCCAAAGTCCACAAAATTAAGAAATAATGAGCAGCAAAGGTTATTGGTATTCCCACTAATTGTGCCATGGTAACCTTAAAAAAAGTGGAATCGCTCCGGTGCTTCTACGCAAATTATCAAATAAGGTGGCTATTTTAGAGCTTGTTGGGGATTTGTTTTTGGTGATGAAACCAGTCAATTTTTTGCTTAAACAAGGCGCAGGTTCGGGATCGTAGCAGGGCTACGAAACTCGGTTCTGCAACGCAGTGTAAGCGAAAAAGTGGCGATTTCAGCCCAAAGGATAAATTCCCAACAAGCTCTTATACCCGGCAAATTAAAAATATTGCGAATGGAACCACTATGGGGAATCGATCTGGGCGGAACTAAGATCGAAGGAGTTACGCTTAAAAATCCATCATCCCTCGATGTAATATCGCGCTTGCGCATTCCAACCGAGGCGGAAAAAGGCTATGCGCACATCGTGGCCCAGGCCGCCCGGTTGGTGAATCTGCTGCGGGAAGCTTCGGGCCTGCAACCGGACAAGCTGGGCGTAGGTAGCCCGGGTGTGCTGGACCCGGATACACAAACCATGAAGAACTGCAACACTACTGTCCTCAACGGCCAGCCATTACTCAAAGACCTGGAAGCAGCGCTGGGTATTCCTGTAACGTTGGCCAATGATGCCAATTGTTTTGTTGTTGCCGAAGCCCAATTGGGCATTGTAAAAGAGCAGGCCCCGGAGGCCAAAACGATATTTGGGGTGATTATGGGCACCGGCGTAGGCGGTGGGGCCGTCATCAACGGTAAACTGCTGGAGGGGCGGCACCGAATCGCCGGAGAATGGGGGCACAACTTTCTGGACGAATCGGGCGGGCCCTGCTACTGCGGGCGGGTTGGTTGCGTGGAGACGGTCATCTCCGGCCCGGCGCTGGAAAAGTATTACGCTCAGCTGGCCGGGCAGGAGCGAAAGCTGCCTCAGGTCGTCGAGCGCTACAGAGCCGGCAATGATGAGGCCGCTTTGGCCACCATGGCGCGCCTCACTCACTTTTTCGGCAAAGGCATCGCCGGAGTCATCAACATTCTGGACCCCGACGTGGTCGTCCTGGGCGGCGGCCTGGGTAATATCAACCTGCTCTACACCGAAGGAGTAACCGCCGCGAAGCAATTCGTTTTCAACAACAGCCTGCAAACGAAATTCCTGAAGCCCCGGCTGGGGGACAGCGCCGGCGTGTTTGGAGCAGCGCTGCTGGTGAGGTGAGGAATGGGAAAGCTCTTATGTCATCCTCCACACAAATGCTTTCAACTACCCAGGTATGTAGTATGATCGCGCTGGATATACTTGTACATTGGGGTAGTAGAAAAAGGCATTGATCCTTAAAAAGGGCCGGTTTATACAATCCGGCCGATGCGAACTTGATTCACGGTAAATTTAGCCGCATCTTAGGGACAATGTAAAGCAAGAGGCAACCCTGAAAAATTAGTGTTGTCCTTGATAACTGAATACACCCGACTAAAAATGATTTCCGTTGCAATTGTAGATGCCAAACGGGACGTGAGAGAAGGCGTTCAGGGCATACTGGAAACCAGTGACGGTTTCTGTTGCCTTGGCTCGTACGCCAATGGGCAGTCTGCCCTGAAAGGCTTACCGGATTGCCCTTCCGACGTCCTCCTTATCGAAACCGACCTGCCCGATATGCAGGGCGCCGATTGTGTGCGCCTTCTTCTGGAGGAGATGCCGGGGCTTAGGGTCATCATGTTTACCAACTCCCTGCGTGAAGAACAGATCTTCACCGCCTTCAAAGCGGGCGCCCTCGGGTACATTTCCAAAACCTTTTTTCCGTCCTGTTTGCTGAACGCCATCCGGGACGTCAAGGCCGGCGGTGCGCCTATGAGCCCTTCCGTAGCTAAGCGGGTAGTGACATCCTTCAGCCAGTTGGAAAATCCGTTGCCTTTATTATCCAAACGGGAGTTCGACGTTATGGCCCTGCTTTGTAAGGGATACAGTTATCGGAAGATTGGCGAACGGTTGTTTGTCAGCCCGAATACAGTGCGGTTTCACCTCAAGAACATATACCGAAAGCTAAAAGTCAACTCCCGCCATGAGGCCCTGATCAAGGCCGCCAAGGTGGGTATGGTATGAGTGCGAATGGCGCGCTGATTCAATTTTGGAACTATTGAGAGTTTTTTTCATACTAATCCGTATTTCTGTTGCCGGGAGATAAGCCCGGCAACCTTTTGTTTCGCCTACTAGCTTTTATCGCAGACATTAACCTGCCTTTTCATCAAACTTTACTTCCGAGCTCGCAAGAGGCTGTTAACCTCGCAATGAACAGCCAATAAACCTGTTTCATTCGCTGCTGCCGGCATACTGGTACAGATGGATGAAGGGGAATGCTATGCTTGCCATACCGGGCAGTTGCTGTGCCTCCTGCTATCGTGGCAAGCCCTACTCTATACCTATTTTTTAATCAAAATTCATTTCATGATGAAGAGGTTTTTACTGGTTTTGCCGATGGTTCTGCTCAGCCTGGCCGTGGCTATGGCCCAGCGCACCATCACCGGAACCGTGACCGATAACAATGGCCAGCCGTTGATCGGCGCCAATGTGATCATAAAGGGCACGTCTACCGGAACGGTTACCGATATCGATGGCAGTTATTCGATACGGTTGCCGGAAGACAGAAGTACTTTGATATTTAGCTACACGGGGTACACTACTCAGGAAGTGCAGATCGGCGCATCCAATATGGTGGATGTGACGCTTTCGGAGGGGATCATCCTGGAAGCAGCGGTAGTGACGGCGCTGGGTATCGAAAGAGATGAAAAATCTCTGGGATACGCAGTGCAGTCTCTGGAAGGAGACCAGATACAGCAGGTGGCGGAGCCCGACCCCCTGCGCGCGCTGCAGGGCAAGGTTGCAGGCGTTAATATTCTGGGGAGTAGTGGTGCGCCGGGTAGTGCTACTCGCATTACCATCCGGGGCAATTCTTCACTGCTGGGGAATAACCAACCCCTGATCGTGGTGGATGGGATTCCCTATGACAATTCAGAATACCGTACCAACCTGGGGCTGAACGGCGGCGGCGCCTATGCCAACCGAATGGCAGATATTGACCCCAATAATATTGAAACGATCAACATCCTTCGGGGGGCGGCCGCCGCTTCCCTCTGGGGCTCTCGCGCCGCCAACGGAGTGATTATGATCACGACTAAGACGGGGTCCCGCCAAAAAAAAGGATTGGGCATCAGCGTGTCCTCTACCCTGGCCTTTGAGGAGATCGCCAACCTGCCGGATTATCAGAATAGCTACGGCACCGGCACCAATTTTAACTACCAGCAAGTGAATGGATCCTGGGGGGCGCCTTTTGTGGGCGCCACGCCTTATGCAACCCTGAAGGAAATACCGCATTGGTATCAGGGGCGGCTGGGGTTTGACGAGTTGGATGGCGTTACGGTCCCCTACCGGGCCTATCCGGACAACGTGGAAAAATTGTTCCGTACCGGCGTTACTTCCGACAACTCCATATCGATTACCAGCGGAGGGGAGAACGCCAGTGTGGGCGCCACCATTTCCTACCTCAGCAATGAAGGTTATGTGCCCAATACCCGTTTTACCCGCGCAGCCTTTAGTGTAGGGGGCTCCGCTCAGCTTTCGGATCGATTCTCCCTGTCGGCCAACCTGAATTATACCCGGACGGACCAGGACGGCGTCATCTCGGGAGTAGGTGCACTGGGGGGCAACAACCCTTCGGCCTTTGCTCGCTCGCTTTACCTGGGCAGGAACTGGGATATCCATGGGCAGCCCTTCCAGAATCCAATTGATATGGGTAGCGAATTTATGGTGGGCCGCGGCACGGCCGACAACCCCTTATGGTCGTACCGCAACGCTGGCTTCCGGTCAGATGTCGACCGCATTGCTTCGGTGCTAAACGGCCGGTACCGGATTGTGGATGGCCTGGCGATCAACTACCGCGTTGGCCTGAATGCTTACTCCCAACGCAACTCCGAATTTATCCGCCCTGGTTCTACCGGCCCTTCATCGAATCCGGGAGTCGGCCAGATCACCGACCACGACATCGCCTATCAGGAGATTGAGAGCAACCTCTTTCTGGAGTACGAAACCAACCTGAGCAATAACCTCACCCTGAATGCGCTCGTGGGCCACAACCTCAACCAGACCACAGTGGATCAACAGGCCTTCCAGGGGCTGAACTACGTCATCTTTGATATCGACGACCTGGATAACACCAACAATGTGGTACCTTATATTCTTCCGGACGGCAGCCCCGGTTATCAACGCAGCCGCCTGTATGGCGTATACAGCGAACTTCGCTTCGGCTTCAACAGCTGGGCCTATCTGAACCTCTCCGGCCGAAACGACTGGTCCTCGACCCTGCCGGTTGACAACCGCAGCTACTTTTACCCTTCGGTTTCAGCTTCCTTCAGCATCCTGGATGCGCTGGCCATTAGCCCGAAGAATATCGATTTCGTGAAGGTGCGCGGCGGTTGGGCGCAGGTGGGCAACGATACCGATCCCTACTTGCTGAACAAAGTATATAATGTCAATAGCGTGCTGGTTACCAATCCGGCGCCCACCGCTTCCTTCCCGTTTACGCCCACCGGTGGGACGACCACCCCGGCACTGACGCTCACTGATATTGAACGCAATCCGGATCTCAAACCCGAGCGCACCAATGAATTAGAGGTAGGGCTGGATGTCCGGTTGTTCGGAGGCCTCGTAACCCTGGATGCGACCTATTACGACAAGCGGTCCAAGGATCAGATCGCCACCGTTTCCGTTCCCAATTCCAGCGGTTTTGAGCAATACCTGACCAACTTCGGCGAAATCTCCAATAAAGGGGTGGAAGTCGCCCTTGGCATTACACCTTTCCGCAATGAAAAAGGTTTTACCTGGAACACCTTCACGACCTTCACCCGTAACCGCAACGTTGTAGAGAAACTGACCGAAGGGGTAACGGAGGTACAGGTTGAACAAGGCTCTTCCTTTGCCGGAAGTGTCATTGCCGTACACCGGCCCGGAGAGGAATTCGGGTTGTTACTTGGCTCCGTCGACCTGCGCGACGACGAAGGCAACCTGCTGATCGATCGTAGCAACGGGCAACTGATCCGGGCGCCCCAACCTGACATCGTCGGCAACCCCAACCCTGACTTCCGGCTGGGCTTCATCAATACCTTCTCCTGGAAAGGGTTCTCACTGCGGGCCGTACTCGACTGGCAACAGGGAGGCGACTTGTTCTCCAATACCGTGCTCTCCCTGTTGGGCAGAGGAGTGACCAAGGATACGGAGGGCCGGGAGGTTATGAAAGTCATTCCCGGTTTCTACGGCGACCCCAATACCCTTCAGCCGGTGCTTACAGAATCCGGGGAGAAGGTTCCCAACCAGACTATGGTGGAAGTCAATACCCTTTATTTCGGAGAAACCTTCGCCATCAACGGCGCTGACGAATGGGCGGTCTTTGATGCTTCCTACCTAAAGCTGCGGGAAGTTGCACTTTCCTATTCCCTGCCCAGCCGATTGCTGGAAAATACGCCCTTTACCGGCGCGAGCCTTTCTCTCACCGGAAGGAACCTATGGTTTACTGCTCCCGGCTTCCCCGAGCATACCAACTTCGATCCGGAAGTCAACCAGTTCGGCTCTACCAATAAGCAGGGTATCGAATACAGCGCTACGCCCACCGTGCGCCGGTATGGCGTGAGCCTGAGAGTCCAGTTTTAACTGGACTTTGGCCAGGCCCCCCAAGGTCTAGCCGTTTTAAGGAATCTTTTAAAAAAAAAGAAAAAGCCATGAATAAAATAGGTTTAAGCATTTTAACGCTATCCATGTTGGTGCTCGCCTCATGCAGTGACTTCCTGGATATCAATGAAGACCCTAACAACCCGCGGGAGGCGACCCTCTCTTTCGTACTGCCTTCGGTGCAGGTCAATATGGCCGGCGCCCTGGGCGCTGCTACCGGCGGGCTGGGCAATTTTACCTCTCTGTATATTCATCATACCGTTCAGCGCGGCACTCAGCAGAACGATTACGCTTTCCAGGGCGATGACTTTGGCGTGTCTACCCCCTGGCGTTTGCTGAACACCTTCGCTTTGAATGACCTGGAGCAGATGCTGGTACAAGCAGAAGAACTGCAGGCCGGCCCGTACCTGGGCGTCGGCAAGATAATGAAGGCCTACATGTACTCCATCATGGTAGATATGTGGGGCGATGTTCCCTTTTCCGAAGCTCAGCAGGGAGCGGAGAACCTTTTCCCCAAATTTGATGATGGACAGCAGGTTTACAATTCCGTGTTTGCCCTACTCGATGAAGGTATTGCCGATCTGGCTGCGGAGTCTTCTTTCGCCCCCGGCAGTGATGACCTGATCTACGGTGGTGACCTGGACAAGTGGCGGAAGTTTGCCAATACACTCAAGTTGAAAATGTATACTCAGGTGCGCCTGGCGCAGGATGTTTCGGCAGAGGTGGCCAAACTGATCAGCGAAGATGGCCTCATTGGCCCGGGTGACGATTTCCAGATGCAGTACGGTACCTCCAGCGCTCCCGAAAACCGCAACCTGGGGTACGCTCAGGAATATGCAGCGGGGGGCGCCTTCAATTATATTAGCCCGTATTTCTTCGAGATTATGAAAGGGGACAATACCTTTTTCGATGAAAACATCTACAAGGATATCGAAGATCCAAGGATACCTTACTATTTCTATAACCAGCTTCCGGACGGCGCCACCGATGCCGATGCGGAGAACCCCTGCTCCTACTGTCCGTCCCGTTCTGGTACGCCTTTCCTTTCCATCTGGATGTTTTCCTTCAATATCGACCCGAACGAAGGCTTCGACCAGTCGTCCTCTCAGACGGTCATGGGCCTCTACCCGATTGGTGGCCGCTATGACGACGGACAGGGCGGGGCGGTCAACTTCAACGGCGCTGCGGATACGCCGCAGCGGTTGCTGACCTACTACGCCCGAAAATACCTGGAAGCCGAGCTGGCCATTACCGGCGTTACGGATGGAGACGCGCGCGCTTTGCTGGAAGAAGCCATTCGTGCTTCTTTTGACAAAGTAGATGAGATCGCCGCTGCTGCCAGTGCTCCCGCTCTGGTGGAGGAAGATGTTGAGGCTTACATTGCAGCCGTACTGGAACGCTACGATGCAGCTGATGCGGAAGGCAAGCTGGAACACATCATGACCCAGAAGTGGATCGCCACCTACGGCTTTGGCGTAGATGCTTATACGGACTATCGCCGGACTGGTTACCCCAAGCTGCACGATCCGAACACGGACAACCTCAATGTGACGGCTTCGGCCCGGCTCTATCCGGTGGCTTTCCCCTATCCGCAAAGTGAACTGAACCGAAACCCCAATGCACCCGGGCAGCGCAATATTACGACGGATGGAGTTTTTTGGGATAAGTAATAATCATCAAAAGCAAAAACGATCATGAAGACATCAAAATATCTAATTGTATTTTTTCTCACGGGCGCACTCGCCTTTTTGAACTCCTGTGTGGAGCAAGACAGCCCCTTCCCGGACTTCCAGGATGCCGTGAACATGCGTATCGTTGTAGATCCGGATTTTTCTACCATCAATAAGGAAGACCCGGCATCGGCCAAAGTCGTCCTGGATTTTTTTTCCGAAAACATTGAAGATGTTGAAAAAGTGGATCTTCACATCGATTTCCTGGACTTTAGTGAAGGGACGGCCTCGGATCGCTCCTTTTTGAGGACGATCGATCCATCCAGCTTCCAGGATGGTGTTTTGCGGGGTGTGGAAATCACCTTCGATGAGATCAAGAACGCCCTCGGCCTGGATGTGGCGGATTTCGACGGGCTGGACCAGGTAACCCTTTACAATACCACTACCCTGAAAGATGGCAGGGTGTATCCTTCGGTTATCGAGATCAATAACGAGGTGTCCGTCAACAATGTGACACCTAATATTCAGAACTCGTCAGCGACGACCAGCTTTACCAGCCAGATCGTCGTCTTTGTACAATGCCCGCTACCGGATGGGTTTGCCACCGGTAAATACATGCTGGAGCAGCTTTCCGGGCCGCCAGACCCCTTCTTCGGCAATGATTACCGCTGGACGCCTGAAGAGGTTACGCTGACTTCCGCCGGCCCGATCCAGCGAACCTTTACGGGTAAGTACCTCACGTTCGACCAGGATTTCACCTTTGTGGTCACCTGTGGCATCCTGGTGGTCAACCGCACCGATACCGGGCTGAGTTGCGGTGGCCCGAGCCTGGTTTTCGAACAGGATGGGATCAATGAATACACAGATGACAAGGAATTCACCATCACTCTGCTAGACAATGTCGATGGCGGTTGCAGCCAGCCGGTAGCCGAGCCGCTGGTGCTAAAACTCACGAAGATCTAAACACAGGACGGATTGAACTGCTGAAGGACAGGCTACAGGAAGGTTTTTGCCGAACTGTAGCCTGTTTTTTTTTCAGATTATCATGGGCGCGTTGTTTTTTTTAGCTTCAACCTTCAACCTCATCTTATATAAAATCATGAACGCAAGGCAGCGTTCATTTTTCTGGATCGTTGTAATAGCACCGGTTAATTAACTTAAAATTAATTAAGCGTATGTTCAAAATTAAGGATAGGGAAAAAGTGAAAGCAGCGAATAGAAGACAATCCGGTTGTTTCTTTGGTTATTCAGCCGGAAAATTTTAATTTTGCGGTTCTACTAGTTGTCATTTCCTCAAGTCACCTTACTCGGTTGAGAGAGAAGCCTCTCCAGCCTGCCCACGGCTTTGGGCTCAAAAGATTGGAAAAGTAAATAGCATCCCGCTCGTTGGGATGCTGCCTTATTTATAAGACGCTTGAATTACTTTACACTCACTTTTCCTAACAAAAAACTCTATCATGAAGAAACTCTTAATGGTTCTGCCGATGGTGCTCTTCGCCTTCACTTTTGCGATGGCGCAACGCACTATAACGGGTAATGTTACCGACGCGGAAGGAACGCCGTTGATCGGGGCCAGCGTGCTGGTGAAAGGTACTTCTACGGGGACAATAACCGATATAAGCGGCAATTTCTCCCTCAACGTGCCTTCCGATGCAAAAATGCTGGTATTCAGCTACACTGGGTTTGAGGCCTTAGAAATCCCTCTTACAGCCGCTAGTGTTTACGATGTTACTTTGGAAGAAGGGGCGGTTTTGATCTCGGAAGTGGTAGTCACTGGTACGGGGGTGGCTACCGACCGGCGCCGGACCGCTATTAGCGTAGAAGCTATCAGCTCAGATGAACTACCGACGGTTAGTTCCGGTTCAGTCGACCAGGCTTTGGTCGGGAAGGTCGCCGGCGCTTATATTCAGCAAAGCTCTGGCCAGCCGGGCCAGCAGGCCAACATCATCCTACGGGGTATCAACTCCCTGGGGGGAACCACGCCGATGATCCTCATTGACGGGGTTCAGATAAGCACCGATAACAATTTCAACGGCGACAACAATACGCTGACCAGCCGGCTGGCTGATATCGACTTCAGCAATGTCGAACGCATTGAAGTAGTACAGGGGGCGGCGGCAGCTACTATCTATGGCGCCCAGGGGGCCAATGGGGTTATCCAGATTTTCACCAAGAAGGGAAGCAAGGGTAAACCCCGTATCTCTCTGTCCAGCAGCTACAGCGTTGCTAATCCTTTGAGGGGAGACTTTTCCTACGCTGACCTCCATGCCTATCAGACACTGGCTGACGGCCGCATCACCTCTGGTGGTGGTACGCCATTGCAGCAGGACGAATTTGGTGTATGGAGTTCCCCTTTGCTCCAATCCGAAGCCGATGCTAAGACAGACAATCCGTATGTTGAGCAAACCTATGACCTGTTCGATCAGATTTTCCGGGATAATATCCCGAACTATCGCACCAGCCTATCCATCAGCGGAGGTACGGACGCTGTCACCTATGCGATTACCGGTACCTTCAATGAGCAAGCCAGTGCCATCCGCGGCCGCAACCAGCGCTTCAATTTTGGCGCCCGTATCGGCTTCGAGTTATTTAAGGATTTCAACGTCAACATCGGGACCAGCTTTATTCGTGGAGATAACAATACCGGCGCTATCGTAGGCGCCGACAACGTTTTCAGCGCCATCGGCGCCGTGTCCACCACTTTTCCCTTTGTAGATTTTAGCTTCCGAAATAAAGATGGTTTTCTGATCGCCAACCCAACCGGCGATAATAGCGTGAATCCGCTGTTTACCGAAATCTATCGCCAGCGTACCGCCAACCTGATGCGCATCCTTCCGAACATCAACCTGAACTGGAAAGTGACGGACTTCCTGGAGCTGGATTACAAGTACGGCATCGACCATTATCGCGATGACTATCAGGACTTTATTGACAACCAGGCGCAAATCATCGGCGCTTCCAGCCAGGGTGGTATTGACCCGATCGTCGGACAGATCGACCAGCGCCTGCGGGAAGGTACGCTTCAAAACTCCATTCTCAGCAGTTACCTCCGCTTTGGCAACGAAGCGGGCCTGGAGTCCACTTCTCAAATCTCTTTCGACTGGCGGAAGCGGGACTTCAGCTTTGTGCGCGCTACCGGTACCGGCTTGCCACTTTACAAGCCGGTCACGCTGCGCGCTGCCGAACAGTCTAATATCGATGAGTTTATCGAAGAATTTACTACCTACGGGTTCCTGGTCAATGAGAAAATAGAATACCAGGGGAAAGTCGGTGTATCTGGTGGTTTGCGGGTTGACTGGTCTTCTGCCTTCGGGCAGGGTTCTGATCCCTTCGTCTTCCCACGAGGTGATGTATACGTCCGTTTGTCCGAATTTGACTTCTGGGGCATGAAATCTTCCATTCCCGAATTCAAGCTGCGCGCCGCCTATGGACAGGCTGGGGTACAGCCTGGTGCTTTCGACCGCATCGTCACCTTGAATGCCGGCCAGTTGGGCAGCGGTGGTTATCTGGCGCCCCGGCAAGACCAGACCAACCCCTTGCTTGATGTTCAGGTATCTAAAGAATTTGAAACTGGCATAGACGTTTCCTTTACTCCGGGCAATCGCAATTCAGGCCTGTTTAACTTCATCGGATTGAGCCTGACTTACTGGGACCGCACCAGCGAAGATGTCATTCGCGAAATCGGTGTGGCGCCGACAACCGGCGCAGAAACTATTCTGGATAACGCCATCACCCTGGCGTCTAACGGTTGGCAGGTTTCTTTGAACAAGTCCGTCTATTCCTCCAGCAATTTCAGCTGGAATTGGAGAACCAACTTCGGCCGCCAGAGAACTGAGTTGGTGTCTATCAGCAATGGCGTAGATATTCCGGTGGACGACAACTTTATCCTCACGCCGGGTGAACTGCTGGGTACTTTCCGCGGCGTACAGGCCTTGACCAGCCTGAGCCAAATGCGGGATGATGGAACTCCTTATCTGGAAGATCCTTCCAACTATGAGATTGTACCGGAAAGCGGATATGTAGTCAATAAAGATACTCGCCAGGTAGCCTTTACGGACGATGTCGTAGTTATTGGTAACGGTTTGCCTGACTTCAACATGTCGTTTATCAACGATTTTACGATAGGCAAGGCATTTAGCTTCGGCTTCCAGCTCGATTGGGTGCAGGGCTTTGATATTTATAACCAAACCCGGCAGTGGGGCTACCGTGACAACCTGCATGGCGATGTGGATAACCCGGTAACCATCAACGGGGAAACGGGGGCTTTTCTCAACTACTACCGCAGCATTTACAACACCAATCAGGCCAATTCGGCCTTTGTTGAAGACGGTTCTTTCCTGCGCCTGCGCAACGCGCGCATTGCTGTTGACTTTGCCAAAATCTTTACGATGGGTGGTTTCAACCGGGTGCAGCTCGAGCTGAGTGGCTTCAACTTGTTCACGATCACGGATTACTCCGGCTTCGATCCAGAGGCAGCTTCCGACTTGAATGACCCAACTCGCATCGGCCTGGACCAGTATGCGTTCCCGAACAGCCGCATCTTTCAGGTGGGGCTCAACCTTGGTTTCCAGTAAATAATCAACCAGATTAGTAAACGCCTTAAATAGATAATCATATGAAAAAGCTTTTAATAAAGTTCTTATTTGTCTTACCGTTGCTCGTACCGGTTGCTTGTAGTGACAACCTGAACGTAGTCAACCCCAACGAGCCGACCTTGGGCGTGCTCGATTCCGAAGAAGGATTCCTTCGCCTGATGCTCGGCACCTATGATGCCTTTGACGGCGTCACTTGTAATTTCCCCTGGATCGTTTCTGCCCACCACGAGTGTATGGGTGATGCTATTTATATTCCCTGGGGTAATTTTTCCTGGCGCTGGGCCAACCAACCTACAAAAATCATCCTGGATGATGGCACTGTAGTCACGCCGCCGGAAGGAGGTTCTCAGGCTCAGGAGTTGATCCTGCGCAACGACCGCGCCCAGGGAGACAACAACGCATTCTGGCTGGAATGGGCCTCTATGTACCGGCTCAATAACCATGCGAACCTCGTGTTGGCAAAGCTGGATGAAGGCAACATAGAATTTACCGGCGATGCAGCCACTAAGCAGTCTGTATCTCGTGCCTGGGCTCACTTCTGGAAGGGCTGGGCATACTCCCGCATCGGTTCCTTGTACGCCGCAGGCATCATTAATAATGAGTTTAGTGCAACCAACCCAGACTTTGTCAGCAATCAGGAGGTCATCGCTGAGGCCAACAGTCAGCTCGACCAGGCAATTAGCATCCTGCAAGGGGTTAGCGAAAGCACCGACTATACTACTTTGGTAGAACGGTCCATCCCCGATTTTATGCGGCCTAACGACGTGCCCAGCCCTCAAAGCTGGATTCGCATTATGAATACGCTCAAAGCACGCAACCTGCTGGTCAACAAAAAGGTACGGGATATGACCAATGCCGACTGGGAAGCCGTGCTAAGCCTGGCAGAGAATGGCCTAACTCCGGATGACAACATCCTTGCCTTGCGCACGGCCGATGAAAATGCTCTGTTCCGTACTTGCTTTACGCCTTACAGAGTAATGATCGGCTGGCATTTTGCCAGTGAGCGTTTGATTCAGGACTTCAAAGAAGGAGACAACCGCTTCGGCCGCAACTTCGCGGAGCTGGCTTCGCCCGATGTTAACCAACGGGGCAGGGGTATTCAGTACGGCGGCCGTTACGAATTCATCGCCATCGAAAACGGCGGGGATTACGGGACCACCATTTCCGGCCTGGCTTCCTTGCCGATCGGCGGTAGCTGGGAGGAAGCTTATCTGATGCGTGCCGAAGCCCTGATCAAGACGGGTAAGATTGATGATGGCCTGGCTCTCATCGACGAGGTGCGCACCGCTCAGGATGCCGGGCTAGACCCCGTCACCGGCACCGGCTTGAATGAAGAGCAGGCTTATGAAGAACTCAGAAGAGAGCGCCGTATCGGCCTGTTCTTGCGCGGCCTGCCCTTTTACGATGCCCGCCGCTGGGGCTTGACCGACCCGCTGGAAGAAGGCGGTGGCCGTACAGGATGCGTCGTACTCGATGCCGCCGGCAACCTGAACACCAATGCTACCTTTGACTACAACTATCTCGACTACTGGGGTGTACCCGATAATGAACTGGACTTCAACAAGCCGGCGGAAGGTGCTGCTAATGTAGATCCGATATAGGCATATATGACTTTAGAGCATGTTTGGAGGCCAATCTTTGGGCTAAAAAATGCCCCTTTTTTGCTGATATTGCGTTACTTTTTTTGCCCGTACCACCAGTATGAGCTGCAAAAAGATGCCTTATCTCAACAAAAAATTGACACTTTTTATCTCCAAACCCGGCCTCCAAACATGCTCTAGTGGGTAGTCCTTTCCTTACGACTGCCAGACTCTAAACGTTCAACTAACGCTTAACCATTAAAAGCGGGCTATCCGGATTTTCCGGGTAGCCGCTTCTCTTTAAAAACTACATAATCGAGTGGGGGTTGTAAGATATCGCAAGGCCTATCTTAGCACTTCCAGAATGTTGAGCATTCGTAAAGCTATATCAACACGGCGAGGTTTACAGATTTTATAAATGAGAGTTTTTTCTTACTAATCCGAATGTTGCCGCACAGTTTGTTGTGCGGCAACTTTTATTTTAGAGATTATTTACCAGCCTAGACTTTGGACGGTCCAACGGTGAAGGCGGACACGAGCGAAGCGACTGACGGAGTAAATCGGAAATCGGAAGGCGGAAAATTAGCGTCAAACGCCTATTTATTGCCGTATTCCGACTTCCGACTTCGCACTTCCGACTTACGTCCAAAGTCCAGTTACCAGCCTGGTATAATATTCAGGCCGAAAGTGCCTTGGCCCAGTGATAACCCTTGTTCCGTTTTCAGTGGAAAGGCATAGTAGGGCTCCAGCACCATGGCGCCGAAGAGGTTGACCCTCATAGAGACGCCGGTGCTAAAGATCGGCTTCGCTTTCGCGTAATTCAGGATCGGCTCTCCGGTGGGGCCTTTGATGGGGTTGCCCTCGCCATCAAGCAGGGGGATATCGCCGTTAAACTGGTCGAAGTTGTACCAGGCGACGCCGCCATCCACAAACCAGGCCAGTTCGGAGAAGAACACTCCGGACTTGATGAGCGCCAGCCGCTCCGGGCCGCTGAAGGGTAGCCTGACCTCGAAGTTGGAAACAAACATCTTGCTCCCGAACAACTCGTCTACCCTTCTGCCGTTATCGCTCAGGAAGTTGCCCACATTGCCGGTATTAAAACCACGGACATACCAGGAACTACCCACGAACATGGGGTAGAGGTCCTCGCTACCCTGGCCATAGCGGCCGTAGTGCAACGCGCGGAAGGCCAGCCCAAAGGGCTTGAAGAAGTGGTACTTGCGATAGTCGGCAGTAGCGAACCAGAAATTGAATTCTCCGAAATATTTGTCCATACCCAGCCGGAACCGCTGGCCCTGCAGCGGGCCAACCAGCCCAAAAACCGCCTTGTCGCCAACCAAAGCGGCGCCGGTATTGAACAGGTTGAAGCCGGCGCCGCCATTATCTACTTTTTCGCGATCCTGGCCGATGAGGTTGCCTATGTAGACGCCATCGGTTTGATAAAAATTGACATAGCGGTCGAGGCGGGAGCTGTAACGGGCGTAAGACGCACTTCCTTCCACTCTAAGGGTAGTAGAGAAGGGGTAGTACGCAAATACGCTGGCTTTGTCTTCAAAGATACGTTGTACAAAAAAGGTGTCGGCCACTACCAGGGCGTTGAGGTCATTACTGACCGGAATCTCTTCGAAGCCCGTGCCGCCAAATCCATAACTGCGGAAGGGGATATGCGATATGGACCCACCCCAGTTGAGGCGTTGGTCGCGGTTGATATAGGCCACGGCGCCGCCGAAGTCGGTGATCTCCCCGTTCAGCGCCAGGCTGGAGTACAGCTGGTTGTTACCCAAAATATCACTGAAGAGCATGTCCACACCGCCGGCCAGCCCGGTCTGCGTGCCGAAGGTGTTGCTGGCGCCTACGCCTACGCCGGCAGAGCCGCCTACGTAGTCGAGTTTGAATTTGGGCTTGTAAGGCAGGGTGGTTAGGCTGGTGTCGGCAATTTCAGCCGTTGGTTCCAATTCCCGGAGTTGCCGGTCGACAAGGCCACTCGCTCGCTTGTTGACCCGGGGAAGGGTAGCGGCGGTAAAGTCGACGCTATCGGGGTCGACTTCTTTATAAAGGAAGTCCTTCGGGCTGGCCCGGTAGATGGAGTATCCCTTTTGGGAGAAGTAGGTGTACAATATCCGGTCGCGCCGCTGGGCAATGCTGATGGCAGGCGCGTATTGGGTAATGCCGCTCACCCCGGTGATGAGGTCCGTCAGTTGGTACACTTTACCGGTAGCCGGTTCATATTGATAAAGGTTGCGGTAGCCGTCGCGATTAGACAAAAAGATGATATTGCCGGCGGTGTCGATCACGGGGTTGAGGTTGTCGGCGCCAGGGAAGACGTCGTAGTTGGTTATGGCGCCGGTAATGACATCGAGGCGAGCCAGGTTGAAATACCAGCGGCCATTGGAGCGGCCGCCATCACGGCTCAGCTGGTCGGAAGAGAAGACGAGGTAGGTTCCGTCTTCCGACCAGCGCGGCTGCATTTCGGAGTAGGCGTCGTCGGTCAGTTGCTCTACCGCCCCGGAGCGAATATTGACTGAATAGAGGTCCACCTGCCCCTCCACCAATCCGGCGACGGTAATGGTTTTACCATCGGGCGACCAGGTGGGGTTGCTGAAGGCCTGCACGCCCTTGATGGGCATCTCCTTGACGGTCTTTCCGGTTAGTGCTTCTTTGATAATCAGGATATTGCGGCCTTTACTAACGGCCACGAAAGCAAATTCTTTGCTGTCGGGCGACCAGGCGCCGGAAGATTCTATATAGTTGAAGTCATCGATATGGCCGTCCTTGCGGCTGCTGGCCACCTTCCGGATAATTTCTCCGGTGCGGGCATCGGCCAGAAAGAGGTCGATAGAAAAGAGGTCTTTTTCGGAAAGGAAGATCACATAACGGCCGTTGGGGCTGATCTCCGGCGCGATATTGATCTCTCCGGAATTTTCCTTGCTGAGCAACTGTTTGCCCACCAGGCGGTCTTCTTTGGCGTTGATAAACTGGCCAAAGTGAGCCTTCATAGCCTGCACCCAAAGCTCCGAGAGGTTTTTCTGGCTCATGCTGAGCTGCTGCTTGCAAGCTTCTTCCAGGCCATATTTGGCTGTAGCCAGGAAAAAAGGTTCGATGATCTCGTCCCCTTTCAGGCCGGTGAGGAAAGCCCAGAATACCTGTCCATAGCGATAGGGAAAATACTTACTGGGATCCTGAAGGTCTTTTAGGGTAGGCACGTCGTCGCGCAATACAGCATCCCGCATCCACATGGCGGTGTGGGCGTCTACGCTGCCGATGGACATGTACTCCGCCAGGCCT
This sequence comes from Lewinellaceae bacterium, assembly GCA_020636095.1. Taxonomy (GTDB): domain Bacteria; phylum Bacteroidota; class Bacteroidia; order Chitinophagales; family Saprospiraceae; genus JACJXW01. The sequence goes on along the minus strand of JACJYN010000002.1, from coordinate 1,980,571 downwards.
TCCACCATCCACAGAGGCAGGTTGCCCAGGCTGCTCAGGGAAGTGGAGTCGCCGTTGAGAATCATGTTATACTGAAAGGCGTGCACCAATTCATGGCCCAGAACGTGATGGCTTTGCTGGTTTGACATGGCTAGGGGTAACACTACGCGGTTCTTGAGCGCTTCCGTCACCCCTCCGGTTCCCACGCCGATAGAGCCGGAAATAGCATTGGTCTGCTGGAAGTCCGCATGGTTGTTGTACAGGACGATAGGGTTCCGCATTTTGATGGTGTCGTCCAACACCCGCTGGTGCATCCCGTACCAGCGTTCGGCTTCCTCGGTATATTCCTTCAACCGCTCGGGGTTGTTCAGGTAGTTATATATTTCGAAATGAGGCGACTGGTAGACTTCAAAATCAAAATTTTCATAGTTGGCCTTGTTTCTACCAAAGTATTGAGCTTGCAGGCCGCTTACGGCCAGTAACAATACCAGGAGCCAAAGGCCCATTTTTTTCGTTTTCATATTGCTTTAATTTTTCTCTCAATAGCGTATATATACCCTCTGCCATTGATGATTAATGTAGATTGTTTTTCAAGAGCCGCATTCGGCCAGTCAGTTATTAGGGGTGGTGTGGCGCCGGTTACTCGTTTCTTATAGTCAATAGGGCTGGCCGGTTAGAGGCGATCGACTTTTAAACCACCACTTCCGGCTATGATTTAAAATCGTCGTCCTTCCTATTTAACACCTGTTAAAGGCTCAAAGTGCGGCCGGTATTATGCCTTTTCCGTTAAAATTCTCTTAAACCCCATTTTTTAGCAGAAAGCGCAATAAATCAAGGAGTTAGCCCCAACATAGCTCCTGTTTTTATCGTCTTTTTAAAATTTTCCGTTTCTTTGAATCCTACTAATCAGGTATTATGAGCAATTGCACCCATCTTTTTGCATACATGTTGTTAAGCATAGGGCTGCTGCTGCCGTTGGCCCTTCCCGCCCAGATGGACGCCTTGGTGGCGCCATTCGAACAAGACAGCAATACGACGGCCACTTATCAGGAAACCATTGCTTTTTATGAAGCCTTGGCAACTCAATACCCACAGCTGCAGCTGGAAGCGCACGGCAGTACCGACAGTGGGTTTCCCCTGCATCTGGCCCTACTCTCTACCGACGGCAGCTTTACCCCTAAGGCGGCGCGCGCCACCGATAAGCAGGTGCTCTTTATTAACAACGCCATCCATCCCGGCGAACCCTGTGGGGTAGACGCTACAATGTTGCTCTTCCGCAACCTCCTTCAGGAGGCGGCCTGGCCTCCTTTCCTGGAAAACCTGGTCATCGTGGCCATTCCCTTTTACAACATCAGCGGCGGCCTCAACCGGGGCCCTTACAGCCGCGCCAACCAGAACGGCCCGGAGGGTTATGGTTTCCGGGGCAACGCCAAAAACCTGGACCTCAACCGCGATTTCATCAAGTGCGATTCGCGCAATGCACAGCTTTTCAATCAACTTTTCACCGCCTGGCAACCCGATGTATTAATAGATACGCATTCCTCGGATGGAGCGGATTACCAGTATACCATGACTTTGATACCGTCTCAAACCGATAAGCTGGATTCATTTCTTTCCGCTTACCTGGACGAGCAGTTGCTGCCCCGCCTGTACAGCGACATGGAAAAAGCCGGCTGGGAAATGACGCCTTATGTCTACGCACGGGATACGCCCGACAAAGGCATCGCCGGTTTTCTCGACCTCCCGCGCTATTCTTCCGGCTATGCCGCCTTGCACAACACCATCGGTTTCACAACGGAAGCGCATATGTGGAAACCCTACAAAGACAGGGTGCAAGGCACCTATGCCTTCCTCGCCGCCGTGATCCGGGCAATGAAGGAACAGGGGGCGGTGCTCAGGGAAGCCAGGGAAAAAGCGCAGCGGCATTCGATCGAACAGGAAAAATTTGGACTCGACTGGGAATTGGACTTTTCCCGTTCGGACACCATCACTTTCAAAGGCTATGAAGCGGGGTATAAAAAAAGCGAGGTTTCCGGCCTCGACCGCCTGTACTACGACCGCAATGCGCCCTATGAAAAGAAAATTCCGTACTTCCGGTATTATCAGGCGACGGCAAGCGCCCGGCGCCCCGAGGCTTACCTCATCCCTCAGGCCTATGCCGAGGTGGCCGAGCGCCTGCGCTGGAATGGGGTAACCGTAAACCGGCTGGCGGCGGATGTAGAACTGGAACTGGAGTTTTCCTACATCGAATCGTACGAAACTGTGAAAGAAACCTACGAGGGCCACTACCTGCATTACGGTGTCCAAACCAGGGAGGAGCGCCAGCGACATGTATGCCGTAAGGGGGATTACGTCGTATTTCCGTTTTCCGTGGGCAACCGATACATTGTCGAAACGCTGGAACCCAAGGGGAGGGATTCTTTCTTCGCCTGGAATTTTTTTGACGGCGTACTTATGCAGAAGGAATATTTCGATGCCTATATCTTTGAGGAAACGGCCGCCGAGCTGTTGCGGAAGGACCCCGCCCTGCAGCAGGCCCTGGAACAGAAGCGGCAGGAGGACGAACAATTTGCCCAATCAGCCCGTGCTCAGCTGGATTTTATCTACAAACGTTCTCCTTACTACGAGCCGACGCATAAACGGTATCCGGTGGGACGGTTGTGGGGAGAGATAGATTTGCCACTGGAAAGATAGAGCGCGGGCCTCTGGTTTTTGTGTATGAGTAGGTGGTGTATCAGTTTATCAGAGCCAGGCTGTTCAACCAAATTAAGCAACCATCTACAAAACCGACACACTGCTCCCTAACACCCTGATACACTGATACACAGACACACCATAAACCACCGCCATGCTCATAGCATTCATCATCCTCTACCTGCTTGTGACCCTGCTCATCGGCTGGTGGGCGTCGACGAAGGTGCACTCCACTCAGGACTTCGTCATTGCCGGGCGCAACCTGCCCATGTTTGTCGCCGCCTGTGCGCTCTTTGCCACCTGGTTTGGATCGGAGACCATTATGGGGGCCTCGTCGGAATTTGTGGAGAACGGGCTGATCGGGGTGGTGGAAGACCCCTTTGGCGCGGCCCTCTGCCTGGTGCTGGTCGGCGCTTTTTTTGCCCGGCCCCTTTACCGGCTGAATATCCTCACTTTCAACGATTTTTTCCGGCTGCGCTACGGCCGGAGCGCTGAGTTCATCTCTGCCATCTTTATGATACCTTCCTACTTCGGCTGGATCGCAGCGCAGATGGTGGCGATGTCCATCATCCTCTCTGCCGTTACGGGTATTACGGCATTTGAAGGGATTATGATCTGCACCATTGTGGTGGTTATCTACACCTATATCGGAGGCATGTGGGCGGTGTCGGTAACGGATTTTATACAGACCATTATGATCGTTATCGGTTTGCTGTTGATCGCCTATCAGGTGGGCACAGCGGCAGGCGGAATCAGAAAAGTACTGGCTTCCACCCCGGATGGGTTTTTCAACTTCCTGCCGGAGGCCAGCTTTGATGGCGTCATCCACTACATCGCCGCCTGGATCACCATTGGGCTGGGCAGCATTCCCCAGCAGGATGTCTTCCAGCGCGTCATGGCGGCGCGCAGCGCCAAAACTGCGGTGAGGGCATCCTACCTCTCCGGGTTCATGTACCTGACCATCGGCGCCATTCCTTTGTTTATAGGCCTTTGCGGCCACATTCTTTATCCGGGCGATATACATAGCGGCGACACCCAAATGGTGATCCCTTTCATGGTGCTGGAACACAGCAGTATCTTTCTGCAGATCATGTTTTTTGGTGCATTGCTCTCTGCCATTCTCAGCACGACTTCCGGCGCCGTACTGGCCCCATCCACCGTAATCGGAGAGAACCTGGTGCGCCCTTATTTTAAAGATATTTCCGACCAGCGCCTGCTGTCCATTATGCGTATGTCGGTAGTAGGCGTAGCCCTGGCCTCTGCATTAATGGCCATGTGGAATCAAAATATTTACGAACTGGTGGGGCAATCTTCGGCGCTCAGCCTCGTGTCTCTTTTCATTCCACTCACGGCGGGGCTGTACTGGCGGCGGGCCTCCAACTTCGGGGCTTTAGCCTCGATTATTATAGGTATGGCAGTGTGGGTAGTTTGTGAATTCATCATTACCACCGACTTTCCCAGCCTGATCTGGGGCGGCCTGGCCAGCCTGGCCGCCATGGTGGCGGGGAGTTGGCTCAGGCCTGACCGGACGTACGCCCGGTTTAAGGAGGCGACGGCTTAGTCCTACTTTGTTAGCTTTTTTTGGCTACCCGTCTAACTTTGGACACGGTTAGAAGCAGGTAAGCCCAAGCCGCCTGCCGCGGTTGCGAACAGCGAATACCGAACCGCGAACTCGCCCAACCCTGGAATGGTAGCCTTTTTTTTAGGGTATCCGTCTAATGTTGGACAGAATGGGCTGGAGTTGTGTACGATGTGCGGACACAGTGAGAGTTCTTGTGTGTACGTTGTACGAAGCTGTCCAACGCTAGAATGGTAGCTGTTTTCTGAAAAACGCCCCTCATTTTCAGGAACTTGCGAACAGCGAAATCCGAACAGGCGCCGACCACCGAACAGCGACCACCGAACTCTCCCAAATACACCTCTCACTTCACCCCCCCCCAACACAAATACTTCATCACCAGATAGTCGTCCATCCCATACTTTGAGCCTTCCCGCCCGAAGCCACTTTGCTTCACCCCGCCGAAAGGAGCGACTGTCGTGGAAATCATACCGGTATTGATGCCGACCATGCCGTATTCCAGGGCTTCGGCGACCCGCCAAATGCGGGCGTAATCCCTGCCATAAAAATAGGACGCCAGGCCGAAGGGCGTATCGTTGGCCAGTTGGATGACCTCCTCCTCCGTCTTAAATTTGGTAACCGGAGCGATGGGGCCAAAAATCTCTTCCGAACTGATGGCCATGTGCGGTTGTATGCCGGCCAGGACGGTGGGTTCGTAAAAGGAGCCCTTGCCTTGGCCCATCATTGCCTGCCTGCCACCGGCCACTACTTTAGCGCCTTTGGCGGTAGCATCTTCCAACAGGCGTTGCACCTTCTCCATGGCCTCCGCATTGATGAGCGGGCCGATTTGTACGCCTGCTTCCAAACCGTTGCCAACACTGAGTTGGGCGGCGGCGGCGGCGAGTTTTTGGATGAATTCTTCATAAATGCCTTCTTGTGCGTAGAGGCGGTTGGCGCACACACAAGTCTGCCCGGCGTTGCGGTATTTGGAAGCAATAGCTCCTTCCACGGCAGCATCGAGGTCGGCATCGTCGAAGACGATGAAAGGGGCATTACCCCCCAGTTCCAACGACAATTTTTTAACGGTGCCGGCACATTGCTCCATGAGCAGCTTGCCGATTTCGGTAGAGCCTGTAAACGAGAGCTTCCGGACCAGCGGGTTAGCCGTCAGTTCTTTTCCGACGGCCGACGGCTGGCGAGTGGTAACGATGTTCAAAACGCCCGGAGGGAAGCCGGCTTCTTCCGCCAGTACCGCCAGTGCCAACGCAGAAAGTGGTGTATCTTCGGCGGGTTTGATGACCACCGTGCAGCCTGCCGCCAATGCCGGGGCCACCTTCCGGGTAATCATAGCATTGGGGAAATTCCAGGGGGTGATGGCCGCTGCTACGCCAATGGGCTGCCGGATGGTGATGATGCGCAAATCGCTTCCGTGGCCGGGGATGACATCGCCATATACCCGCCTAGCCTCCTCCGCAAACCACTCTACAAAGGACGCCCCGTAACGGATTTCGCCTTTGGCCTCGGCCAGCGGCTTGCCTTGTTCGGTCGTGAGCAAGAGGGCGAGGCCGTCCAGGTGCTCCATTTGCAGCGCGTACCATCTTTTTAAGATGGCTGCCCGGTTGGCGGCAGTTGTGTCGCGCCAGGCAGGGAATGCTTTGGCAGCGGCGGCAATAGCTGCTTTTGTTTCGGCAGCGCCCATGTCGGGCACATCGCCAATGTGCGAACCGTCGAAGGGGTTGTACACGGAAAAGGTTTTGCCGTCATTGGCGCCCACCCATTTCCCATCGATCAGGGTTTTATCTTTCAGCAGGCGATGGTTGGTTAAGCTCATGTTGAATAGTGTATTGATTGTAATCGATCGGTTTCATTTCTTCCTGAAAATTGTCAAACGACTGTGTCCAGGTTTTATAAGCCGGGCAGTAGAAGTTGAATATTTTTTCCCACATCGTCCATTACCGTACGGCCACCATAGCGATGGGATTCCTGCCATTCCTTTTCCACCAGCTTGTCGAAATTATCATTGGGGACGAAGCTCTGCTCGATTCGTTTCGCTGTTTCGTGCAGGCTTTTGATGGCTTCCTTTTTCTCAGTATGGCCGATCTTTGCCTTTTCCACCGCTTTACTCAGCACCGAGATCGTCTCGTCATAAACTTTGGTGGGAACGGGAAAGGGCTTGCCGTCTTTGCCGCCGTGAGCAAAGGAGAAGCGGGCGGGGTCCTGAAAGCGGGAGGGTGTACCGTAAATGACTTCGCTGACCAGGGTGAGGGATTGCAAGGTGCGGGGCCCTACTCCCGGTAACAAGAGCAGCGACTCGAAATCCTGTAATTCCTGTTCATAAGCCAGGGCGATGACGCTGCCCAGGCGGCGCAGGTCTATATCTTTGGCTTTCACATCGTGGCGGGCGGGCATCCGTATGTTGCGAATCTCCTCCAACATCCGGGTGGGGTGTTGGGTGGAAATATCGAGCACGCCGGTTCTGGTTGTATCGGCTTGCCGGTCGGCCAGGTTGAGGATGAGCCCCTGGTTTTCACCGTAGATAGAGGTATGTGGGTTATCGACAAAAGAGTCAAAGGACTGGGAGTGCCAGTGATAGCGGCGGGCGTAGCCGTTTTGCTCGTTCATGCCCTGCTGTACGACTGCCCATTCGCCCTCCCGCGTGACTATAAAGGAATGCAAATATATCTGGAAACCATCCTGAATGGCGGTATTGTCCACCTTGGCGCTCAGGCGGCTGCTGCGCACCAGGCCCAAACCGTCCAGGCCGGTTTTTTCGGCCACCTGCATCAGTTCCTGAGGCGTATTGCGGGAATGGCGGCCGCGGCCCCCACAGACGTATATGCCCAGTTCTTTCGAGATGGGATTGAGGCCTCGCTTCAGGGCGCCCACCACCGAGGTAGTGATGCCCGAGGAGTGCCAGTCCATCCCCATCACCGCCCCGAAGGACTGGAACCAAAGCGGGTCGCTCAGGCGGCGCACCACTTCGCCCCGGCCGTATTCCACCACCAGCGCTTCTACAATGGCCCTGCCCAGGCGGGCCATTCGGTTGGCCAGCCAGGGCGGTACGCGCCCGTGGTGGAGCGGGAGGTCGGCATGTCCGGATCGTTGCATACAAATAGTTTATGATGCGGCAAAGGGGATTCCACTAAAAAAACCTATTGCGAATTTACACAATAAGTTTTAAATTTGAAAAAAATAAACAATTTATATATACTTTCACCTGGGTTCGGGTTCCATCTAATAGATTAGAGCTTGTCCAAATTTCGGCCTTCGAGCCGAAAACAGTTCATTTTTTGCTTAGATGAGGCGCGGGTTCAGGATGATAGCAGCGCTATCAAGCCTGGTTTCGGAACGAAATATAAGCGAAAAAGGGACATTTGCAGGCCGATTGTTGAATTTTGGACAAGCTCTTATCCTTTTGGGGTAGGTAAAAGCCATCTTTTCGTTCATCTTTAACCAAACCAGTTCCTAAGAGCATGTTTGGAGGTAGTCATTTGGGCTAAAAAATGCCCCTTTTTTGCTGATATTGCGTTACTTTTTTTGCCCGTACCACCAGTATGAGCTGCAAAAAGATGCCTTATCTCAACAAAAAATTGACACTTTTTATCTCCAAACCCGGCCTCCAAACATGCTCTTAAAAGCAGGAATCCAGGCTTGATGAACCAGTTCTTTGCTCTAAGGGCCCGGCGAAGAATAACTTCCCCATTTGATGCCGATCTTTTGCCGCTGTACTGCGTTGCTCATCACTTGCGTAGCTGGGCTATGCGCGTTCTTCGCGCCTTGTCCAGCGACAAAATCTCTGGCCTGAAACGGGGAACTTATTTTTCTCCGGCCCCTAAGCCCAGGTTTTGGGCAGGTTCTTGCGAACGGCGAATAGCGAACTGCGAATAGCTGAATAGTTACTTCTGGCATCAAATTTGTCCTGGATTTCAACAAGGCCCGAAAATGTGGCAAAGAAGGGCAACCATTAAAAAAGTGTTAATTACTCCTTTTGGAAGTAATCTTTTACTCCAAACTGACATCAAATAGCAAGAAGCCTTGTTTAGAAGCTGTTTGATTTTGACATTAAAATCACCAACCATGAAAATTAAATTCAAAGACCGCCTGGAAGCAGTAGAATGGATCGCTGGTTACGTAGAAAACGAAGGACAATTTGAAGTGCTGCGGGAACAGCTGAATTTCAACTATATCTACGAAAGCACCTATTTTCTGAATATTGAAGAAAATATAGGTGAAGTCGTGAGCCTGGATACCAATCAAAAAGAACGCCGATAGCATTACACTTTCGTCTTACGCGAAAGGGCCGTCCAACGTCCAGCCACCTTTGCGCTGAAAAATCTTCGCACGCCAGCCAACCCCCTCCTGTCATCTCCCCTCTTTAAGTTGAACTTTCAACAACTTCATTAAGAGTGTGTTCAAAATTCCATCAATCGGCTGCAAGCGGCAAATTTCATCCTGCGCTGCGTTAAAAAGCCTCGCCTTACCTTCCAGGTATGCCTGCGTTTTTTGCCTTGCTCAGTATAAAATTTGCTCACTTTCGCTCGATCATGAAAATTTGAACACACTCTAAACGATTCCAGCGCTACCGCGCCACAGATTTTTTTCTATGTACTGGAAAAACTACTTCCTGGTACTGCTCGCCAGTACCCTCTACACTCTTTTGCCTGCTCAGGAAAGTAGGCTCTACGAGATTGGCGGTATCGAAGTCGTCGGCAACAAGCAAAGCGATGCCCGGGCCATCATCGCCCTTTCCGGTATCCGGGCAGGCGATAAGGTGGAGATTCCGGGGCCGGCTGTCAGCAAGGCCATCCGGACGCTGTGGCAGCAGCAATTGTTTCGCCATGTAGCCATCACCCGATCCAAAACCATCGGCGACGTTATTTTTTTAGAAATCCAGGTGGAGGAGCTGCCCCGCCTCAGCCGGTGGGCCATTACAGGGTTGAAGAAGCAGGAACAGAAATCTGTAGAAGAGATCGCAGAACAGCAATTCAGCAAAGGCGGCATCCTCAGCGCTCACCATCAAAACACATTTCGCGAATCCGTACAAAAGTATTTTGAAGAAAAGAGCTTCGCGGATGCGCAGATCAGCCTGAAGCAGCGGCTCAACGCGGACAGCAGCGCCATTCACCTGCGGGTAGATATCGATAAAGGGACAAAATTAAAAGTGGCCAACCTCCACTTTCGGGGCAATGAAGCCGTTTCCACCCGCAAGCTCCACCGCCTCATGGACACCAAGGAGGCCCGCCGCCTCTTCGGCAGCGCCCGCTACCTGCCGGCAACCCTGACGGCGGATAAGGAAAAGCTATTGGGCTATTACCATACTCTGGGGTATCGGGACGCCCGCATCGAGCAGGACAGTTTCTGGAGAGATGAAAAAGGCCGGATTGGCCTGGCCTGGCGCATCGACGAAGGGCGATGTTATTATTTTGGCCATATCAACTGGGAGGGCAATGCCATCTATCCCTCTGCTCTGCTGCAAAAGCAGCTGGGTATACAACCCGGAGATGTATACAATCAGGGGTTGCTGGACGAGCGCCTGTTCTTCAGCCCGGAGGGGCGGGATATTCAATCCCTGTACATGGACAACGGCTACCTCTTTGTCCGCATCGAGCCCATTGAAAAAGGTATAAGAGGCGATACCATCGACCTGGAATTTCGGATCACCGAAGGGCCGGTGGCCATGATCAGTGAGGTAAACATAAAAGGCAACGAGCGGACCCACGAGCACGTCATCCGCCGCGAACTGGCCACCCAGCCCGGGCAGCCTTTCAGCCGCGCGGATGTGATCCGTTCCCAGCGGGAACTCATGGCCATGGGCTACTTCAATCCCGAAAAACTGGGCATCCATACCGACGTCGACCCGGCAACCGCCACGGTGGCGCTGGAATACGAGGTGGAAGAAAAGCGCAACGAAAAAGTGGAACTCTCCGCCGGCTGGAACCCCGCCAGCCAGCAAGTGGTTGGCACACTGGGGTTGACCATCGACAATTTTTCGGTGCGCAACCTGCTGAAAGGCAAAGACTGGTCGCCTCTGCCCTCCGGCGACGGGCAGCGGTTGTCCCTGAGATTGCAATCAACCGGCAGCCAGTATCAGGCCGCCAATATCAGCTTCTCGGAACCCTGGCTGGGGGGTAAGCGCCCCAACCTGTTTACCGTCGCCGGCTTCACTCAACGCTTCACCAATGGAGCAAGCGCCGGCGATGAAAGTTTCGCCAGCCTCAGCGTAACGGGGGGCAGCCTGCAGCTCGGCGCCCGCTTCCGGGCGCTTCGCCGCAGCCTGGCCTTTACGCTGGAGGGCAGTTATCAGCACATTTACCTCAACGGTTACCAGGATATCCAACTGGATGATGGCAGCAGCATCAGCTCGGGCCGGTTCAACAATCTATACCTCAAACCGGCGCTGACGTATAACACCATTGGCGACCCATTCTTCCCGACACGGGGCGCCCGCATCACCTTATCCGCCCAATTTACTCCGCCCTTCTCGGCGCTTGGGTTAGCCTCGTCAGACAATGAGAATCCCTACCGATGGCTGGAATACCACAAGTGGCGCTTCAATGCGGAATGGTATGCGCCTATTACGCGCAAGCTGGTGTTGAAAGCCTCGGCCAAGATGGGCTGGCTCGGGCATTATAACCGCGATATTGGCACGCCCCCCTTCGAGCGCTTCGAGTTGGGCGGTAACGGCATCAGTTCCAGCCAGGCAGGCTTCGTCGGCAACGACCTGATCGCACTGAGGGGCTACGAAGAAGGTTACCTGGAGGGCAGCCGCGGCGGCGGCGGGGCCGCCTTCAGCAAACTAACGCTGGAGTTGCGTTATCCTTTATTCAACGCGCAGGCCGCCCGGGGATATATCCTCGGCTTTGCCGAGGCGGGCAATGTGTGGAAGCAGGCTTACCAGTTTGCTCCCTTCAACCTGAAACCGGCCGCCGGCCTGGGCCTGCGCCTACAGCTGCCCATGTTCGGCACCCTCGGCTTTGACTATGGCATCGGCTTCGATAAGCCGGAACTGGAAGGGCAGCATTGGTCGAAATTCGGGACGTTTAATATCGTCCTGGGGATAGAGCCGGAATAAACTTTTAAAGATTTCGCGTTACTATTCAGCATTTCGCTTTTAGCGGTTCGCTATTCGCATCACTATGCCGCTAATTGCAGGAATCTAAGCTCAAGAAACCAGTTCTTTGCCCTAAATCCGGGTTTTGAGGCAGCGTTTAGCGAACGGCGAATTGCGAACGGCGAATAGCTGAATAGTTACGATTTCGCTTTTTAAACCAAGTGGTTAGAGAGGGGCTCCGCCAAGGTGGAGCCCTTTTGGTTTCACTAATCGATTGTTTCTATTTATTCCTTTCAAAGATAGGGCCGGTCGACATTTCGACAGGAACGATGGAGCCCTGGTCGATAATGTATTCGAAACGGTATTGGTCAAGATCCATACGTTTCAGGAAGTTTTGCCCACTGGCCCCCGAGTTCTCTTAGTAATTAATGCCTGTTTTCCCGGATGCGTTTCATTTCCGTGGGTCTTTTTTTTAAAAGTTTAACAGGTTGGGAAATCATTGCCCATTGAAAGCATCCATCTGCTTGGCAAGCGAAGAGATCGTATTAATAAATGTAGGTCTTCAGCCAACCCCAGAACTCGTAGCGGTTGCGGAATACCCAGACGGCCATTCCGAGGGTGAGGAAAAACAGGAAGACGCGCGTGGCGCGCATAGTTTCAGCAAATTTTTCGCGGCGGCTTTTATAGCCCCGTTTTCGGCTTTGGTATCCCATGTTGCTATAAGGGGTATTATATTGGTTATCAGTTACTAGTGCGCCGGGAACGAAATTCTTAACCAATTCTTTGGGCTCTTTTTCGCCCATGCTGCGTTGCTCCTTCCTTCCGTAGCTTAGGCTATGGTCGGTCGTCGCGCCTTGCCTGTCTCCGCCGGCCATAGCCTTTGGCGACGAGCCGGCCGCAAAACAGCCTCAAATTATTGACCAACAACTTCGTTCCCGGCGCACTAGTTATTAACCCTGGCCACCCGTCTAACATTGGACAGCCTCGTACATCGTACACACAAGGGCCTCCCACTGTGTCCGTCCATCGTACACAACCCCAGCCCATTCTGTCCAACTTTAGACGGATACCCTTAACCCTTTAATACTCACTATGCCGTTCCCAGTAGTTCTGTTCTTCGATCTCTTCGAGCAGGGTGAGGTAATTGACGTAGCGCAGTTCACTCAATTCTTCTTCTTCGACGGCGGCCTTGACGGCGCAGCCCGGTTCATTGCGGTGCAGGCACTTGCCACCGAAGCGGCAATCTTCGGAGTATTGGAAAAACTCCCGGAAGTTGTGCGCTACATCCATGGGCTCCAGGTGGTTGAAGGATAGAGTTTTGATACCCGGCGTGTCGATGATGGCGCCGCCAGAGTCCAGTTGATGCATTTCGGCGAAGGTTGTGGTGTGCATGCCTTTACCTGAGTAGTCGCTCAGTTCCTGGGTGCGCAGTTCCAGTTGAGGCTGGACGGCGTTGACCAGTGTGGATTTACCTACTCCGGACTGGCCGGCGATGAGCGTCACCTTGTCTTTTAGTAACATTCGCAGTTCCTCCAGGCCTTGTCCTTCAGTGGCCGAAGTCAGCAGCGCCTTATACCCGATCTTTTCGTAAATATCCCTCAGGTATTCGAAAACGGCTAAATCTCCTTCATCGTATAGGTCGGATTTATTGAAAACGATGATAGCCGGTATTTCGTAGGGTTCGGTCATCAGCAGAAAGCGGTCGATGAAGCCCTGCTTGAGGTTGGGCTGCACGATGGTCACCATCACCATTGCCTGGTCGACGTTGCTGGCCAGGAGGTGCAGGTCGTGTTTGCGCCGGGGCGACTGCCGGACGACGTAGTTCCGGCGGGGCAGAATATTTTTTATTGTCCCCGTTTCATCCTTCTCATCGATCTCTATTTCCACCTCATCCCCCACCGCAACCGGATTGGTAAGGCGCTTGCCATTGAGCCGGAATTTTCCGATGATCCGGCTATCCACGACCGCTCCGCTGTCGAGCCTCACCTGGTACCAGCTACCGGTTGATTTTATGACTGTTCCTTTTTTCAAAGTCTGTTTATTCTTTTGGTTCTTTTTCTGATCGCAAAGGTAAGGTTACAACGAAAAAAAACCTGAACTAGTTCTGATGGACAAAAAGCTCACTCCTCATGCAACCCACCCGCCCGGCAACTATGCACCGCCTCGGCCATCTCGGTGAGCAGGCTTGCCGATTTTTCCACCGCGTTGCCCACCACAATGATATCGGCGCCGGCCTCGGCGCTGGCCCACGCCCGTTCCGGCCGGCGAATGCCCCCACCGACAATCAGAGGCGCATTGGTATGTTTGCGCACCTTGCTAATCATTGCCTCGCTGACGGGGTGACGGGCGCCGCTGCCCGCATCGAGATACAGGGTTTTCAACCCCAGCATCTCTCCGGCCAGGGCGGTGGCCAGCGCGATATCCGGCTTATCAGCCGGAATGGGCAGGGTGTTACTCATGTAAGAAGCGGTGGTAGGCGCCCCGCCGTCGACCAGCATATAACCGACACTGATGACCTCCAGTGAACTCTGATGAAGGTAGGGCGCGCTGATGACCTGCTGCCCGATGAGCAGTTCGGCATTCCGGCCCGAGATGAGCGACAGGAAGAGCAGGGCGTCCGCCTGCTCGTCGATCTGGAGCGGGCTGCCGGGGAAAAGTATGGTAGGTATGGTGCATTGGCTTCGGATAAAGGCCAGGCAGCGCCCCAGTTCATCTTTCACAACCAGGCTGCCGCCAACCAGGAAGAAGTCGACCTTTGCCTGTATCCCCAACTGCACGACCCGTTCCAGGTGGTGGGCCGTTGCCCTATCCGGGTCAATAAGGATGGCAAGGCACTTACGGCCTGCCTGCCGGGCAGCCTGCATACGCTGAAATATCTCGTTTTTCCCGCCCATTCTGCTATTTTGATACGCGGGTAAAGATAAATATTTTTATCAAACGGTAGAAAGGGGCCAGGCAAGCTTGTGTTTTCTTTTCCACCCAAACGGCCTCGCACTTCCTGTTAACACTCTGCCTTGCTTTAACGCTGGTTGGCGTACAATTATCCATCCAGGCGGCGCCGGGGTTTACAGATGCTCCCGCTTTTGCCGGCACATCCGTTTACGATACCCTCACGCCAGGTTATCTGGCCGCCGGATGATATTGGCGAAATAATGGGCTCTTTCCATAATTTCCCTATTTTCGTGCTTTAAGAAGCCATTAAACTTTCAATATGAAGCCATTTCTATGGGTGGCCATTGCCGGCCTTGCCTTGCTGGCCAGTTGCACCCAACAGCCCAACTGTGGCAATAGCAAAGACGCCTTTTTACAGGGGTATTACGACCTCATCGGGGAAGCCACCGCCGGCAAACTGCCGATGTCGGACGAAGGGTGGAAAAAGTACGATGAGCGTTTCCGCGCTTATGTGGAAGAATGTTATGAGCAGTACGAATCGGAGCTGAGCCCCAAGGAGCGTCGCCGTTTTTGGGCCAGGTCCGTGAAATACTACGCCCGGCGCTATGGTACGGGCATGGTAAAGGCGTTGGAAGAGAAAGGGGATAAAACGGCAACCAAGGTAAAGGAAGAGGTGGAAAAAATCTGGACGGACGCCGATGAGGCGCTGAAAGAAGCTACCGGAAAGGTAAAACCGGAACAGTTGCTCAAGCCGGGGCAGGCGGAAACCGAGTGAGGGACGGTTGGCCTGGACCAAGCGCCGGGCGGGTGTACATACTATCGGATAGCCGATCAACGTTCGGGGAAAGAGAAGATTAATATTTTTTCTTATTTTCAGCTCTTAGAGCTTGTTGGGGAATTATCCTTCGGGCTGAAACTGCCCTTTTTTTGATGATATTTCGTTGCGAAATGGGTCACGTACCTTAGGGTATGCTCCCCATTTCACGCCTCATTTCATCAGAAAAATGATCAATTTCATCACCAAAAACAATTCCCCAACAAGCTCTTACAAGAAACGTTCTTCCCGTCAATTCGGAAAGCTTTATGATGCAATTACAGAATGGACTGCTTAAGGATACAGAAGCTCATATAGAGCACTTCTTCAAGGAATATTTCCCTGAGGAATTTGTATTCCATGATTTCCAGCACACAAAAAACGTTGTGGAATCTGCATTGCAGATTGGAGAGGGCTATTCGCTTTCTGAAAAGGAAATGGAAATGCTCCAGTTGGCGGCCTGGTTCCACGATACCGGCTATTTTAAAAATCCGATAGGCCATGAAGAACTCAGCTGCGAACTGGCCGAGGCTTATTTGCAGGAACACAACTATCCGCCGGAAGATATCGATACGGTAAAAAGCTGCATCATCGCTACCCGTGTCCCCCAGAACCCTCAGAATTTAAAGGAGGAAATCCTCTGTGATGCCGACCTCAGCCATCTGGGCAATGAACGATACTGGGATCGCTGCGGCCGCCTCCGTCAGGAGATGTTAATGACCAAGGACATTCTCATGTCCGAACAGGAATGGGTGGATTTTGAACTTGATTTTATGGTCAACCACCGCTACCATACGGAGGTGGCGCGAAAATTATTCAGTAAGCAAAAGAACCAGCACATCAAACAGCTGCTCAAGCAAAAACAAAGGCTGGATCCGGAGGCTATGAAAGAATTGGCCGAAAACCCGCCGAAAAAAAAGAAGAAGAAAAAAAAGAAAAAAAACGGCGGGCTGAAACTCAAAGAAATCAACCTGGGCCGGGGCGTGGAAACGATGTACCGCACCACCTACCGCACCCACGTCAACCTCAGCTCTATCGCCGATAATAAGGCCAATATCATGCTGAGCATCAACGCCATCATTATTTCCATTGTAGTGGCCAACCTGGTGCCTAAAATCCCGGGCGATTACAGGCTGGCCGTACCCACGCTTATTCTGGTTGCCGTTTGCCTGATCGCTCTGGTTTATGCCATTCTCTCCACCCGCCCCAAGGTGACCGAAGGGCGGGCGACCAGGGAGGACGTAGCGCAAAAACGCACCAACCTGCTGTTCTTTGGCAATTTCTATCAGATGGACCTGGAAGACTTCCACTGGGGAATGATGGAAATGATTAAGGACAGCGACTTCCTGTACAGCTCCATGACGCGCGACCTATACTACCTGGGGGTCGTACTGGCTAAAAAGTATCGCTTCTTGCGCATCTGCTACAACGTTTTTATGTACGGGCTCATCGTTGCCGTGACGGCTTTCGCCATGGCTTTCCTGTTTTGGCCGGCGCCGGTGTGATGGTTAAGAGCATGTTTGGAGGTAGTCCCCGATATGCATCGGGGCAGGCTATTTGGGCTGCCCCCAAGGCCCCTTCGGGGCAAATGCCTGCTTTTGGAACCTCATTTCGGCTATTTTCATGCCCGTAGCGCTGCTATGGGCATGAAAATGAGCCTCCTGAGAACCCAAAATCAGCCATTTTCGCTTCCAAAGCACCACCTCCAAACATGCTCTAAAGCAATGGTTATCTTGTTAGACTAAATGGGCCGCCTTCCTTCCATGGTTCCATTACTCACTACTCCTTCCGCTGGCTTTACCTTTTGGATATTTTGTTCAGGGAAATTTGTTTCTGGCGGCTGGCCTTAAACCGCCCCGTTGTGTGGCCTCTCAGCTTCCGGTGCTTCGTGGAGCGGCCTTGCACGCGGGCGCGCCATTTTTTCCAGTTGCGCAGGTGCATCTGGTGCTTCATAATGCGGATCACTTCGGCTTCGGTGACGCCGAACTGGGCTTCGATCGCGTCGAAGGGCGTGCGGTCTTCCCATGCCATTTCCACAATGCGATTGAGGTCGCGGTCGGTGAGCTGGTGTTGCTGAAGTATTTTTTTGATGTTCATACACCTGTCTAACAATAAAGGCTTACAGCTGTTTAAAAAAAGTGATTACCACCCTTTCTTAAAGAATTTCTTTATTTTCGGCTTTCAAAAATGGAAACAGCTATGATTTCGAAAAAGATGATAAAAGCGCTCAATGAGCAAATCGCCCTGGAGGGATATGCTTCCTTCTTGTATTTATCGATGGCCTCCTGGTGCGATAAAGAGGCCCTGGAGGGCTGTGCCCAGTTTATGCACCGGCAATCGGAAGAAGAACGCATGCACATGTTGAAGATATTCCACTATCTCAGCGAGGTGGATGGCCATGCCCTCACCCCGGCCATCAAGCAGCCGCCTCACGAGTTTGAATCCGTCCGCAGCATGCTGGAGCAGGTCTACAAACACGAGCAGAAGGTTACGGCTTCCATCAATAAGCTGGTGAAACTGAGCTACGAAGAGAATGACTTCACAACCCTGGATTTTCTGCAGTGGTACGTCGAAGAACAGCGCGAAGAGGAAGCGCTCATGCGCAGTATCCTCGATAAGGTTAAACTTATCGGCGATGGCCCGATGAGTTTGTACTACATCGACCAGGAAATTGAAAAAATCAACGGAAAAGCGGCGGCGGAAGCGGCGGCGGGAGAAGGGTAAAGGCGTAGTCAGTTGTGGGTTGAGCGTTGACAACTGACAACCGGCAAGCAATAACCAAACCAGCATGGACCAGCAGATACTCGATTACTTTGAGGGCTTCGAAGAAAATACCCGCATCGTCCCGCTAAAATACTTCTTCTTCGAGTCGGAGGCGCATTTGTACGCCGCTCGTCTTAAAGAAGCGGGCATCCCCTGCTTTATCTCCAACGCCAACATTATGACAGTCCTGCCCCTGGGCGGCGGCGGCGGTATCGGCCTGCACATCCGGGAGGCTGACCTTCCGGAAGCTTCCCGGATCGCAGCCCGCCTCGATTATCAAAAAAATCACGACAACCCGGATGCGTCTTTCCACGATGCCAGCCACGACGATATTGAGTATCAGCGGGCATTGAATGCTCCTCCTATGCAGGTAGGGGCAAGCCCGGCCTGGTACTGGCTGGTTGTTGGCATTATTTTGCTGGTTATCCTGCGCGCTTTTCTTCGTGCCGCAGGTGTGGTGGAGAGCTGGAGGGATTTCTTTTAAGCAGTTTCGGGTATTTCACCCAGTTACATACGCTAAGCAAAAAGACTGCCCATGAGTGACTTTTACCCGGCCCTTTCCCATCGCCTGCGGGAGATCACTGCCCTCTTCCTCAAGCTCGGCGTCTTTGCCTTTGGCGGCCCGGCCGCCCACATCGCCATGATGGAAGAGGAGGTGGTACAGAAACGTAAGTGGATGGACCAGCAGCATTTTCTGGATCTGGTGGGCGCTACCAGCCTGATCCCCGGCCCCAATTCGACGGAAATGACCATGCACTGCGGGCACGAGCGGGGCGGGGCCTATGGCTTGTTTATAGCCGGCGCCAGCTTTATTCTGCCGGCAGTGCTGATCACTGGTGGGTTGGCCTACCTCGTAACTATTCAGCTATTCGCCGTTCGCTGTTGTACGGTATCAAACCGGCGGTGCTGGCGGTCATCCTCAGCGCAGTCATCAAGTTGGGAGGTAAGGCTTTGAAAAACGTCCAATTGGGTATACTCGGTGCGTTGGCTGCCCTAACAGTACTGCTGGGGTTGAGCGAAATATTAGCCATACTGGGCGCAGGAGTGCTGGTACCACCTGCACGGGCTGCTGCGCCTGGAACCGGCTACAGCCCCAAAATATTTATTCCCTTGCCATTGTTACTTTTTCAGGCGGCTCCCGGCGCTGCTTCCGCCAGCCTCGGCAAGCTGTTCCTCACTTTTCTCAAGGTAGGCTCCATCCTCTTCGGCAGCGGCTACGTGCTGGTGGCCTATCTGGATGGGGAATTGGTGCAGAAGCTAGGCTGGCTCACCCGCCCCGAACTGCTCGACGCCATCGCCATCGGGCAGTTTACGCCCGGCTGGTGCTTTCCACCGCCACCTTTGTCGGCTACCAAATCCTGGGCTTTTGGGGGCGGTGGCAGCTACTCTGGGCATCTTTCTGCCTTCCTTCCTTTTCGTGTGGCTGCTCAACCCCTGGTGCCGAAAATCCGCGAGTCCGAAGCCGCCGGCGCCTTTCTCGATGCGGTCAACATCGGCGCCGTGGGTATCATGGCTGCGGTGGTGTTGCAACTGAGCGCCGAAGTGCTGCCGGACTGGAAGGCCTGGGTGGGCATTGGGAGCGCCCTGGTAATCTTCGGCCACTTGGAAGGTGAGCTCGGTGTGGGTGATCGTGGGGGAGGGGCACTGGGATGGGCGCTAGGATTGATATAAAGATGTATGAATGTAGTGAAAACCGGAAATACGTGAATGAATGGATGCAGAGGTGATTTTCTTGGATACAAGCGTATTGATTGACTATTTCAGGAAGACAAAAAAGAGAACTCTTTTCTTTACAAGCTTTCCCCTGTTTCTACCTGATTTGCAGTTTCCATCATAACCAAATTCGAAATCTTAATTGGAAGTAATGAAAACCAACAAGTATTTTGGGATGAGTTTTTTGAACGAGTGGAAATTGTAGATTATGATGATTTATCTAATCAAAAAGCGTAACTATTCAGCAATTCGCCGTTCGCTAAACGCTGCCTCAAAACCCGGATTTAGGGCAAAGAACTGGTTTCTTGAGCTTAGATTCCTGCAATTAGGGGCATAGTGATGCGAATAGCGAACCGCTAAAAGCGAAATGCTGAATAGTAACTATTACTTTTCAATTAACCAGCACGCTGCCGTGCTGAACAGTTACAAACTAATCAATATAAGAGGATGGCTGTGCAGCCATCCCCCCATACAGTTGCCAGTCGGTCAGCTTACCTACACGACTATACAAATTTTCAATTTTACTGTAGCACCACCTTCTCCGCAAAAATCCGCTCGCTCTGGCTGATGTGCAGGACGTAAACACCTTTCGGCAACTTGCCCAGGTCGAGCGCCTGGTTGTACACCCCTTCAAACCGGTTGATCGCTTCGCGGAGGACTTCCTGGCCATTGCCGTTCAGGATACGGATGGTGGTAGGCTGGGCTTCCGCTTCAAACTGTAAGTTGAGCAGGCTGGAGGTGGGGTTGGGGGAAGCACTGAAGTTTTGGAGTTTCAAGTCCTTGGCGCCTTCAGGAATTTGCAGCTGTTTTCTCTCGGCTTCCAGGAGGAACTTCACCGGCAGGTTGAATTGCACATTCACAGCCTTGCCTTTCTGGCGGCCTGGTATCCAGCGCTCGTCCATCTCGTTCATCTGCTTGACCGCGCGGATAACTTCTGCGTCGATACTCTCGTGGAGGGGGCGCGCTACTTTGATGTCCTTTACCCAGCCTTCCTTGTCGACTACGAAGCTCACAACGGCAGTTCCTTCGATGTCGGCGTCTTTAGCCTCCTTGGGATATTTTATGTTGTTGAAGATGTATTCAAAGAGCTTCCTATTGGAACACTGCACCAGTTCTCCTTCGGAAACGCCTTCCTCATCGCAGCCCGGGAAGCGGGGCATTTCTTCCACTACTTTGAATACCTCTTCTTTGTCCTCCCCCAGTTGAGCCGTTCCTTTCGGCAGGCTGAAAGTAAAAGGAAGCGTCATTTTCAGCGCAACAGGCTTGCCATCCTTCATGGCAGGCGTCCAGTTGGGCATTGTGGTTACCACGGCCAGGGCAGCTTCGTCGCAGCCATAGCCGATGCCCTGCAGTACTTCGGCATCCTGCACAGCACCGTCCTGAGCAATGGTGAACTGCACCAGGACTTTACCCTCTACTTCCGCCTTTTTAGCGGCTTCGGGGTATTCCAGTTTGCTGATCATGAATTCCACCAGCTTTTGCTTGCTACAGCTTGCCTGTTCACTTTCCGTTTTCTCCGTTTCGCAGCCGGCGAAGACGGGCATGCGGTCCACATCGCCCAGCTCTTTAGCTTTCGTGGAGGCAGTTGTGGAAACAATGGCCTCGCCGGCAACAGGAGCGGGCGCTTCCTTTTCCCCGTGCTGAGCAAAGGTAAAAGCCAGCAAGCATACAAGCGGGATCGCCAGCAGGTATCGGGTAAGGATATGGCGCTTTGATTTAGTTTTAGTCATCATCAGAATACGTTTTTTCAATTGTGAATTAATGAAATGGTTCGCCAGTACAATCGGGTGTCCGGACTGAGATTGACTGAGCAACAAATGGCCATATTGTTTCTTCTTTTTGGTTGTTCGGAGTACGGCCTCGTCGGCCAGGTATTCGTGCACTACGCGCAGGGAGCGGCTGTAGAGGTAGATCAGAGGGCTGGGCCAGAAGGCAACGCTTAGCAGTTCCACCAGCAAAATATCCAGGCTGTGCCAGCCCTTCATGTGCGCCTGCTCGTGCCGCAGTATTCTCTTTTCATCTTCCGGCGGAAAGGGCATCTGCCTGCTCCAGAAGAGGGTTTTGAAAAAAGAAAAGGGCGCATGCCATGCTTTTGTGATTACCAGGGTATACCCATCCTGCTTTTGGCGTTCTGAGCGCTGGTATAAGCGCGACAGCTTTTGCAAGCCATAGACAAACCGGAAGCCGGCTATATTCACTCCAAGCCAGTAAACGGCGAGGAGCACTTCCCACCAACCCAACCCAGGTTCGGCAGCAGTTGCCGTTATCACCACCTCCAGGTTATCTATACCCATAGTGATAGGCTGTAAAGTCACCAACAGCAGCTCAGGCTGCGTTACAGGAAGCAGCGCCTGCCAGTCTGCCAAGGGCAGGATCAGCCCCAACAACAGACTCCCCAGCAGGTAAGCCCGGTTGTGCTGAAAAAACGTCGCGCGGCTCAGCAGCCCGGCGTAGAGGGCGTAGAAAACGGCCCAGCAGAAGGTGGCTTGTAGAATGTAGGTGATCATGGTTTTTTATTGTGTTGTAGTGTATCAGGGTTGTGGGGTAGGGGCTGTTCTCAATTCGCCGTTCGCAAGTGCCTGAAAACGAGGGGCGTTTTTCAGAAAACGGCTACCATTCTAGTGCGCCGGGAACGAAGTTGTTGGTCAATAATTTGAGGCTGTTTTGCGGCCAGGCAAGGCGCGACGACCGACCATAGCCTTAGCTACGGAAGGAAGGAGCAACGCAGCATAGCCGTAAAAGAGCCCAAAGAATTGGTTAAGAATTTCGTTCCCGGCGCACTAGCGTTGGACAGCTTCGTACAACGTACACACAAGAACTCTCACTGTGTCCGCACATCGTACACAACTCCAGCCCATTCTGTCCAACATTAGACGGATACCCGGAAAACACAGAAATTCGAACTATTCCTCAGAGCATGTTTGGAGGCCAATCTTTGAGCTGCAAAGGCCACTTTTTTGATGACACTTCGTTGCTTTTCTTGACCGTACCTCAGGGTACGCTCTTCTGCCAAAGGCATGGCTTCGCCAAAAAAGACGCCTCGTTTCATCAAAAAACTGACTCTTTTCGCTTTCAAACCCGGCCTCCAAACATGCTCTCAGAGTACCTTGGGAGCAACCGCTAACGCACCGACACACCGACACACCGATACCAATACCCTTTCATTCCTCCTCCTCCTCCAGCTTCTCCACCAACTCATTCAACTCCCGGAGGTTCAAATCCTTTTCCTGCACCAGGAAAGAGACCAGGCGGTTCATAGAGCCTTCAAAATAATCGCTCACTAAAGTTTTTAAAGACTGCCGGCTGTACTCCTCTTTGCTGATGGCAGGTTCATAGACGAACGTTCGCCCGTAGGCCGTATGCTTCAGGAAGCCCTTCTTGTCATCCAGGATGCGCACCATAGTAGAAACGGTGCTGTGGGGTGGCTTCTTCATCCCCAGTTTCTCCTTCATGTAGTTGCGGATGTCGGCCACTGTACAGGGCGCGACCTCCCAGATGATCTGCATGATCTCTTCTTCGGCTTTGGTGAGTTTGGTCATAATTTCTTTTTTTGTTCTCAAAGGATGGCTTAGGCCAGCGGGATGTCAGTTGCGCCATCCTCTGAGAACGCTCGGCAGTCAGGCGCCTTGGGCATCGCTATCTCCGTGGATTCGCCAGGGAGCCGAACCCCGAATCCCGAACTCCCCTACCACTGATTCTGTGTCGGCGCCTTAATTAACAAATTTCAAAACAGTTGGGGGGTTCTTACGGATACAAATTTATAACGTATTTTTTAGTTATGCAATGTTTTTGTCGATATTTAACTAAAAAATACGTTATTAATGTAGTTTAGGCCTTTGAGGTTTTCCAAGCGCCCCCCCTCCCTGAAACCTCAAAGGTCTTTTCTGCCTTTTCTGCTCTTTTCAGGCCTTTGAGGTTTTTCAATTGCTTCCACTCTGGAAACCTCAAAGGACTTTCAGGGCATAAAGTTTTCTTCACAGCAGATTTTTGAAATAGGTAACCCGCCTCCGCATAAAGCTACGGCGGGAAGAAAAAGGTAAAAAAGCGAAAAATTAAAGGGTCCTGGCCAGGCGAAAACCAATGTGGAAGTTGCGAGTGACGGGCGTGCTGCCGCCGCGACGCACACGGTAGGAGCCTTTTTCGGGGCCAGTGGGATTTTTAGCGGACTGGCCTTCGAATTGTTTATAATAGTTTTTATCGAACCAATCCCAGCACCAGTCGGATACATTGCCGCTCATATCGTACAATCCCAGAGCATTGGGAGGAAAGCTGCCCACCGGCGTAGTTTTTTCACAATAAGGGTCTCAACCACGCTTTTGGCATGTTCAAAAGCTCTTTTATTGTTTGTTGTTCATTGAGCGCCCGAAACAGATGGGCGGCTCTTTTATAACCGCCCTAATTCCCCCCCCGGCCACCCGGCGGCTTCCGCCCCGGCTTTTCCTCCCGCGACGGCGCTTCGCCCGGCTTTAGGCTTCCCGGCGTTCCTTCCTGAGCAGCCGCCGGCGCCGGCGCTCGGGCCAACTGTCGCAGTTCTACAAAGTTAATGGCTGTTTCCAAATCCCAATTGGAGCGAAGCTGCTCCAGGGTGCGCAGGTAGATGGGCTCGGGCTGGCGCTTTTCGTCGTAGTTGCCGGTGTCCCAACGCCCGTTGCCGTTCCAGTCTTCTATGAGGCGGACGGTGTAGGTGCCGGAAGGCAGGGCGCGGAAGGTGCGCTGGAAGGTAGAATCGCCCTGAATGGTGAAGGTGGTGACCAGTTCGTCCCCTTTACCCAGCAGTTCGATATAATAGCTGCTGTCGGCGGAGAGGCTATCGAATTGCAGGGTGAGGTTGCCGTAGCTTTTCAGCAGGTCTACCTGAATGGGCTGGAGGAGGGTGTCGTTTTGCTGGCCGTACAGGCCCGTCAGGGCGCCCGGCATCAATTCCAGTTCGTAGGCCATGCCTTCCTTCCAGGGGTGGGCGATGATCAGCCGGCGCTGTCCGTTGGTGTCGAGGCTGTACAGGGGTTGCATCTCGATGCGCAGGGTATCCTCGTACAGGCGCATCAGGCTGGTGTCGAAGGTGGTGAGGGGCTGGTTAAAGGTAAGGGAGGCCTCTTTAGTGGGGTTCAGCCGCAGGGCCCCTTTTGAGGGGCGGGCCAGTTCCAGTTTGGTTTTATCCAGAAATTCCTGCCGGCTTCGGCTGCGCACTTTTACGGTGTCATTGAGGAGGGTGTCTTTCTGCAGGAAGAGGCTCCACCCCTTGTCTTCCGGCTGGTCGTACCAGATTTTGGTCGTATCGGGATTGTGCTCGATGATCACGTTTTGCCCGGCGTCCTGCCAGGTGATGTCCAGCCCTTTCGGTGGTTTGCTGAAATTCAGGCGCACCAGGCCGTAGCGGCTGTCGTCATTCCCCATCAGGCGAAGCGGCTGGTCTTCGGTAAAGAGCTTGACCCGCACTTTAGGCTGCAGGCTGTCATTCAATACCAGGAACGTATCCGGGAAACCAATGGGTTCCTGCGCCTGGTCGAATAGATAATTGCGGTTGGCGTCCTGGAGGGCAAAGCCTTTGAACTGGCCGGCCTTTACATTTTCGATACGGAATAAGCCCTGCTTGTCGGTCCGGGCGAAGTAAAAGGGGCGTTCTTTGCGCACCACAGTGTCTTCCAGGTTTTCGTAGAGCATAAACAGCACATTCTCAACCGGTTCCCCCTTTTGGGCGTCCACGATGGTTCCCGACACGGAGAGGGAGTCGATAAAGTCGCCGGTAGAAAAAACGAAGCGCAGATTTTGGGTGGGGTTGCGCTCGGTGATATCGCGCACCGCTTCGCCGAAGTTGATGGTATAGGTAGCTTCGGGGCGCAGCACTTCCTTTTCATCGAAGTCGAAGCGTAAGGTCTTCCGATGGAGGGTAATCTCAAAGGGGAACTCCAGCGGCGGAGAGACTACCACCTGGTTGAAGACATCCTGTATTTCAAACCATTCATCGAAGGTGAGCTCGATGCGTTTCGCTTCAAAGCGCGTCTGCAGGTTAGGCGTCGATTCCTCCGGAACGAGTTGGGGCGGCTGTTCGTCCTTGAGGCCGCCCTCCGGAGGAATAGGGTTGGCGCAGAAAGTAAGCGCCAGGGCGAGGAGGGGGAGGAGCCAGTATGGGAAATGGGAAGTTTGGTACATAAGAAGGGCAGGAAGTGGTTCTTTCCTTACTTTTTTAAAGGTGGACATAATGGCAATTCCATTCATCATTTCCACCCCCCGACCCCCGCCAGCGGGGGAGATTGTGCTTCAAATTGGCAGCCATCATTTAGCAATCCCCCCTCCCTCGGAGGGGGTTAGGGGGAGGCTCCTATTCCACATCCTTCACCTTCTCCGCCCCCTTCATAGCATAGATCAGGCGGTTGATGTCATCGGCGTTGAGTTCCAGCTTGCCGCGGATAGTGATCGGCTCGGCCGTATATTCAATGGACTCGTCGGCGAAGACTTCCATGACGGTCTCCGGGCCGGCGCCGCCGCAAAAGAAGCACATGTTGTAGGGGTAGGCTGAAAAGATAAACTCCTTGTGGCCCTTGTACCCTTCCACCGGGATGATGTAGCCTCTGATCGCCACTTCCTTACCTTCCAGTGCCTTTACCTCCTCACTGAAAACGGGTACGTCTACCTTGAAGCCCATCATCTCGTTGTACTCCTTCTTGAAGGTGATCTTCGAGAGGGTTTTCCACACCTTGTCCTGTGCCTGAGCGGGCTGCAGGGCGGCGATGCCTAGGATGGCTGCTATAATAAGGATCGTATTTTTCATATTTATCTAAAGTTTTTAATAGTTGTTTGCTTCGAAATTGGAGCCTGAAAGGGTTGCCCGTAAGGGATTAGGGCCTGTTCGCAATTCGCCGTTCGCAAGTTCTTGAAAATCAAGGGCGTTTTTCAGAAGGCACAGAAATTTAAACCATCCCATTGTTGCGGGGCGGAATACTGCCCCCTATAACAATATAACCATTCTTTAAGCGTAAAGCCCGATGGCCTTGTTTACGAAAGCTTAAATACCCACTGCGATGCAGCTCCACTTCTTAATCCCACAAAGGTAACGATATGAAAGGGAAAAAGTATTTTAATACTTTGTTAAAGACGAGGAAGGGTGGATGTTTTCAGGGGTGTAAACCTGCGCGTCGAAGCAGGCCTCGAATATTTACAACGCCCGGACGGTTGAGATGGAGAGTGTACACGGTTGCTCTTCCAGTTGGGGTAATACCAATAATTTGCGAATAATCTTCATTCCATGTAAAATGATCTGCCCATTTGCCTTGTCTTGGATTGAATTTCGATCAAAGCCTCGAGCCGCTCCCCATCCTTTGCTTCAATATATTCAATAATGCTCAACAACTCCTGGTGTTCTTCAGGAGTGATCTTTTCGCTATTCAGCTTATCCGATAGTTCCCGGTATCTTTCTGTTTTTGGAGCGTCAATTCCCTGATTAATCCTGACCAGCAGTTCTGTTTCTCTTTTGGACAGGCTTCTGGCTTTACGGCGGGCCAACAAACGGCTTACCTGCTCCAGGAACTCTTCCAGATCTGGCGTATCCAACTATGAAATACCTTTCAGGATATCATCCAGGCCCAATTCAACATTTGATTTCACCTGTACCGTAGGCATGGTCTTGTACAATTTTGACAAACCTATCCTTTTTTGTGACTATTCAGCAATTGGCGATTAGCTCTTGGCTATTGGCGCCCAGTGCCCATAAAAATGGGATGTAAGCTTAAGCTACCGGTTTTTGCTTAACATACCAACCTTAAGGGCAGGCAATTTGCTAATGGCTAACCGCCAAAAGCTAACTGCTGAATAGTTACTCTCATTATTATAATCAACCTGTGATGGGTAGCGACGCAGAGGCTAATCTTTTTCCAGAATTCAATCGAAGCGATGCAATTAATGTGTATCTAGCCAGAAATGTAAGGACAGAAAACCTAGGACTCGTAGGTGGGCTGACCGTAAAATCGGTCGCTTCTGACCCCGAAAACGCGGGGATAATTCTTCCTCAAAACTTTCCTCCTGTAGTGATCGCTCATGAATTAGGCCACTATTTTCAACTTGAGCATACTTTTGCATTCACAACGCGTACTTACCCAAACGTCGCTGTTTTGCTTTTGCCAGACGATTCTTACAACCACTATTCTGATCCTGATTATTCCCGTTGCCTATGTTGTGATTGTACCGATCCTACAAGTGGGGCGCGACTTTTTTGCGTTAACCCTAATTGTCCTTTCGACTGTGAATGCACTGCTTCCAATTATGGAGATTTCATTGCCGATACTGATGTTGACCCCGGGACAGGTTATTGTAATGGAACACCATGTTCGATCGCACTTATTGACCCCAACGGGCAGGTGGCCGTCACGGTTGACTATGCTCCGCCAATTACGAATATCATGTCATATTATAATAACAAGATAGAGTTTACTGCCGGCCAAAAAGACAGAATGCTACAGTCATTGATGACTCACGGTGATGCTTTAACCGGTAATGACGGAGGCGACTGCGAAACCTTTGAGCCACCCGTTTACTTGCCGGATGGATATGTATTTAGGCCTGTCTACGATGCCGTTAGTGAAGAATATGTTTTTTTACCGCTTGAAGGCTTTAGGATAAAAATGAAAGATGTATCGTTACTATTCAGCATGGGGTCTGAAATACGCCTGACGCAAAATTTTGTAGACTTTTTCCCGCTGGAACCCCTTCTCATTCCCCTTGGAAGGGGAAGGGCGGCTTACAAAATTTTGCTTGAGGGGTCAAATCACCACGATGCTGAATAGTTACGATGTATCTACAAATGAAACTGCTACTACTATAGCATCATCACCAGATGGAATGTATAATACTTATACTTCTATCACCTACATTGTAGAAGATAAAGATATTGAGGTGGGTTCTGCTGACATTATAAATAATATAAATTTTGGCGCTACTAATGGCGTAAGTACTGGCGATTTACTAGCGATGCAGGGACATATTTTGGGCATAAAGCCGCTTCCAAAGCCCTATGCTTGGCTTGCTGCAGATGTAAATAATTCTGGTTCCATCACCCATTTAGATCAGATTCTGACTCGAAAAATCATCTTGAATATTATTTCTATATTCGGCACCGTACCCACTTTCCGAGTCGTCCCTAAATATGCTCTTTCCCAACAATGGGACTTTGCTGCTCCTTTCGAAAATAGGCCGTTTGAGGCATTCTGGATGGATATTGATAATGAGGATCGGCCCTATAAAGCCGACCAAAATTATCTCCATAGCTACCTGGATGCGATCCCCCTCAACTTGCTGAACCAAGATGCACTGCTGGAAGAAACCTGGACATTTTACGCAGTTAAATCTGGCGATGTTAATTTTTCTTTTGACCCTAACAATGCCTTGTCCCCATTGGAATACGGCCTAGTGGCTGAACCTCACGATTGCATTCCGGCAGGAGACGATATTTTGGTTTTACTGAGCCTATCAGAAGAAGAGACATTAGAAGGGTTTCAATTGGGCCTTCTCGCTATTCACCACGGCTCAATCTTTTCCCTTGGCTAGCCAAGAGCCGGTTTGGACCGTCAGCTACACCATCTTTCAGTCCCAGGGGGTGTACCAGGGGGAATTAACCATTTTCGCTGGCCCCGAGCAAGTGCTCTGCGGCCGGCCCTGGACCCCGGTCTTTGAGGTCTCTGAGTCTAGCGATACCACTGAGGCAGGCTTCTACCGGGTGGAAGGCCGAAGGGTCTACTACCGGCGAGACGCCAACTGCTCCAACCGGGAATACCTGCTCTACGATTTCGGGTTGGAATACCCAGGTTCGGCCTACATCATTAGGCCGCCAGTGTTCTTTACCAGTGAAGATACGGTCAGTTATCATGTTTTATTGACAGAAGAACACTACTACGGCCCTACCCGTAGAAAATCGCTGGAAGTCGTCGTTCTCGGCGAAAACTACGATCCCAGTTGGCCTACAGACTTCTATCAAACCGTTTGGCTGGAAGGGGTAGGCGACAGGACTTACCCTTTCCCTACTGCTTCTTGCGTTACTGGCGGCGGCTGTGAAATTTATTACAACGTGGACTGTCTCTCTACCAACGAGGGTGTTTGGTATACCCAGAACGGCCTGACGGATTGTCGCTATTCCGGCAGGCTATATGTAGATCAAGCCGCCCCAGGGCAAGTGCAGGATGGAAGAAGCTGGGCAACTGCCTTCACCCGTCTTCAAGATGCCCTGGCCCAAGCACAGTACGGCGACAGCATCTGGATAGCAGATGGGCTATATTACCCCACTGAAAGCACCGACAGGGCCGCTTCTTTCAATTTAAAGCGTGGGGTCCATGTCTATGGCGGCTTTGCTGGTCATGAAGACAACCTGGAGCAACGGGATTGGGCCTCCAATATGTGCACCCTCAGTGGAGACATCGGTACACCTGGCGATAGCCTCGACAATAGCTTTCACGTCATTCGCGCCATTGGTACGGATCGCAATACCTCCATTGATGGCCTGCATCTCTCGGACGGGCAGGCAGATGGATCAACTTTCGACAGCCGCTATGGAGGCGGGCTGTTTTTGTCCAATGCCAACGCCCAGGAAGAAGCCTACCTCAATATTCGCAACTGTACCTTTACGCATAATACCGGCAAAGAGGGGGGCGCGTTCGGCAGCGACGGCTTGGGGGAGCAACCGCTGCTGCCTCAATTTTATAATTGTCGATTTGTCAACAACCGGGCCATCCATTGGGGAGGGGCATTCTACAAGCAGAGCAACAATGCCGGAGCAGATACACTTACCTTTTCTCATTGTATTTTTGAAAACAATACATCATGGATGGGCGGCGGAGCCATATATTATGACAGTTTTTGTCAACCAATGAAACTGAATAATTGCCATTTTGAAAATGACACCACGAAACTTGAGGGAGGGGCGATAGGCTTAGTCGCATACTGCAATAAAGGCTGGCTGGAAGTGGACTCCTGTAGTTTTCGAAATAATAAAGGCAACATGGGAGGAGCAATCGCTCTGTTCATCTCAAATTTTGGTTCCATCAGAGATACAACAATAGTAAACGTCAGGCATTCCACTTTCACAAAAAATTTATCAACTTCCACAGCGGGTGGAGCGCTATCCTTAGACTTAAAAGGTACAATCCTGTTTATGACTGTAGAAAATTGCTATTTTCTTGAAAATGTTGCTAATGGTCGTGGTGGTGGAATGTATATAAATCTTGCCAGTGACATATTATTACACAGCAGAATCAGCCACTGCGAATTTGTCCGGAACGACGGAAACCATCCTTTAGGAGGAGCCATCCGGATCAGAGGTTTTATAGAATCACTGGTAGAAAGCTATAATTTAATTGACAACTGCCTGTTTGCCGAGAATACCGGAGGCATTTCTATCACTAGTGGCAAGCCGGGAATTGCGGAATCGCTGATTACCAATTGCACCTTTTTTAACAATGGAGAAGTAGATATTTCGAAAAACTGGTCGCCCGATTTTGATTACGAACAATACTACAATACCATAACCGTAAAGAACAGCATACTGCGCCGGGAGGATAATCTAGAAATAAACAGGCATTTTGTTAATGGTGTGATTGAGGGCTGGCCAACCAACCTATACGACTGGAACATCAACCACTGCCTGGTCTCGGCAGATGACTGCGACTTGCCTGGTGGCGATCAGGCGTGTGGTGAAGGTATGTTATTCGCCACCGCCCCCCTCTTTCTCGGTGCAGCGGACGGTAACCTGCGCCTCGCGGCCTGTTCGCCCGCCATCAATGTCGGCGACAATGAGCCTGTAACCAGCCTAGGCATCTTAACTTCCCTGGGCGGCAACCCCAGAGTGCTGGAAGGCACCGTAGACCTGGGTGCTTATGAACGGGAATACTTCCGCATTGCCGATATAGCAACCAACTCGCCAGCTTGTGCCGGCCTGGCCAGCGGCACGGTCAGCTTTACTGCCAACGGATCTCAACATCTGGCGGCACCCCACCCTATCTCTATTCCTGGAATACCGGCGACACCACAGCCGCTCTCACTGAGCTGATCCCGGGCTTGTATACACTAACAATAACCGATTCCGCAGAATGCGCTCAAGTGTTCCCCTTCACAGTTGACCTAGTAAACCGGCTGCAAGAACAGAAGGCAGAAGCGCATCTCCTTATTTCTCCTAACCCTTCGGCAGGAGAAGTATTCCTATCCTGGCCGTCCGTCCCAGCTGTTTCGCTTTCTATTTATAACATTATGGGAAAAAAAGTACATGAAACCGGAATGAACGGGGTGGCTTTCAGCTACCGGTGGCAGCCGCAAGGGGCAGCTGCCGGGCTGTATTATTGCCACCTACAACTGGCTAACGGCCAGAGCATGCAGGGAACGGTGGTTCTAAAATGACAGGAGGTGGGGGGAAGATTCTTTTTGGAAAAACGCCCTGCAATAAGTACTTTGCACACCAGAATCCAAAGCATTTATGAGCAATGACAACCTATCCGCCACCACCGAACTGATCGTCCGTGATTTTGACCTGGAGCCCCAGGAAGAAAGCCTGACCGAGGAAGAATTGTTGCGCCTGTTGTCCGACGTGGTGGCCGAAATGATCGAGCGCCGGCTGGAGTTCCTCCTCAGCCTGATGTACCGCCTCGATGTAGACGAGAAGAAGGTACATTTCGCCCTTTCCCCTTTGAGCGAAGAGCCGGCCAACATCGCTCTGGCCAAGCTCATTTTGGAACGCCAGAAACAACGGGCGTTTACCAAGCAGTATTATAAGCAGGAGGATTTGGGGGATTTGGAGGGGTTGGAGCTTTAGGTTGTGTATAGGTGTATGCGTCCAAAAGTCCGTAAAAAAGCATATTTTTACAGAATGGAATATGTAGAAAGAATAAATACGGAACTTAAACCAAAAGTTGATAACAATTTGGGTAAAACCGTTCTTGACTTATTTGCGGGATGTGGAGGACTATCCCTTGGTTTTGAGTCGGTTGGCTTCAAAACTATTGGATATGAAAAATTAGAGGATGCTGCACAAACCTACAGAAATAACCTGATTGGAGATTGTTATACCCAAGAACTTGACGTAAATACGGCATATCCAAATGCTGATGTAATAATTGGAGGGCCTCCTTGCCAGCCGTTTAGCGTAGGAGGGAAACAAATGGGGCTTAAAGATTCGAGGGATGGATTTCCTATATTTTTATCCGCTATTGAACAAGTTCAACCAGAAGTATTCTTATTCGAGAATGTGAGAGGACTTTTGTATAAGAATAAATGGTATCTGCAAGAAATCATAGAACATTTAAAGCAATTGGGTTACAAAGTCTCATTCCGGTTAATGAATGCCAAGTTTTACGGAGTTCCCCAGAACAGAGAGAGAGTTATTGTATTTGGAGCAAAGGACGTAATCCATTTTCCTTCTAAACTCAATTATAAAGTAACAGCTGGAGAAGCCCTTGGGGAATTAGCAACTCAAATTCCTGAAAATGCAAAATTTCTCACTCCAAGCATGGACAAATACATCGCCAACTATGAGAAAGCTTCTCAATGCATCAACCCGAGAGATTTATATTTAAACAGGCCTGCCCGCACCTTAACTTGCCGTAATTTAGCAGGGGCAACAGGAGATATGCAAAGAATAAAACTGCCTGACGGGAGAAGAAGAAGGCTAACGACTAAAGAGGCAGCAAGGCTTCAAAGTTTTCCCGATTGGTTCGAATTTCATGGCAATGAAACGGGAATTTACAACCAGATCGGAAATGCCGTTGCCCCATATTTTGCAATGAACCTGGCAAAAGAGATCAAAAAATATTTTCAACCAAATTACAATGGGGAAAATCATCCGATGAAAGACGAAAACGGGCAATTACTCTTATTCCATGAACCTAAGAAGTTATATCAAACCAAGCAAATGCAAAACATTTGCAGCAAAGAGGCCTGAAATTCAAGGATTGATCAACCATACTCTATTCATCCTTGAAAATTTTGGCATCCCCCTTAATAGCACTCCAAGAAGATTGGAAAAAATGGCTGTAGCATTTTTAGCAGTTGCTGACGTCAAACAAGTTGATGATTTCACCCGAGCTAAAGACCTACAAAACAGCAATTATGCCCTAACCACAAGAGAGATCATTGAATATGTAAATCAGTACTTCCAGGAAAATATCAGTAGCGGTTCGTATGATGATATTCGGCGAAAAGACCTGAAATTACTCGTAGCTGCTGGTATTGTTTTACAATCAAGTCCTAATTCCGCCACTAATGACTCTACGAGAGGGTATGGGCTAAATTCTGATTATGTAAAATTGCTGGAAGGTTATCCCTATGAAAATTGGGCTGCACAAATTAAAGATCAACTTAAGGACGTCAAATCGCTTGCAGAAAAGCTACAGCGGAAAAGGGCTATAAAGAAAGTTCCAATCATATTGCCATCGGGTAAAAAACTGAAGTTCTCACCTGGATTGCACAACGACTTACAAAAAGCAATAATTGAACAGTTTCTTCCAAGATATGGCTATGGTTCAATTGTGTTATATGTTGGAGATACTATAGATAAATACCTTCACTTAGATAAAGAAGGATTGAAGAAACTCAATTTCTTTGAGATTTCACATGAAGAGTTACCTGATGTTATTGCCTACTCAAAGGGGAAAAATTGGCTCTACCTCATTGAAGCTGTTCATAGCTCAGGAGCAATTAGCGAATTGAGATTACTCCAATTGAAGGAATTGACAAAAAAGTGTACGGCCGATATCATCTACGTGACTGCTTTTTTAGATAGGGGGACATTCAGAAAATTCATTGCAGATATCGCATGGGAAACAGAAGTATGAGTTGCTGAAAATCCCGATCATTTAATCCACTTTGATGGAGAGAAATTCTTAGGCCCTTACAAGAAGTAAGCGTGGATGTGGGGATGACCCGATAAAGACAGTGCCCGCAAACCTGCCGACAAAAATTTAACAATATACCCATGAAATACCCCGCAGCCCCCCCCACCGTATGCGTCATTGGCGCCGGTTGCTCTGGCCTGGCCGCGATCAAAAACCTCGTACAGGCCGGCGTGGAGAACGTCGTTTGCTTTGAGAAGAACGATCAGGTGGGCGGCAACTGGATTTTCACGGCGGGCGAATCGCATTCCAGCGTTTGCGAGACCACCCACATCATCTCCTCCCGGACGATGTCTGAATTTCTGGATTTCCCCATGCCGGATCACTATCCGGATTATCCCTCCCATGCCCAGGTGCTGGCCTATTTTCAGAACTACGCCCGCCATTTCGGGCTGGAAAAATACATCCGCTTCAATACGCCAATAGCTAAGGTGGAGGAGACAGCAGAAAAGAAGTGGGCCGTTACTCTGGAGAATGGGGAGCAGCACCATTTCGACTACCTGTTCGCCGCCAACGGCCACCACTCTGTACCCCGCTGGCCGGATATTCCAGGCGCCTTCACTGGCGAGTATCTGCATTCCCACAGCTACAAAACCAATGCGCCCTTTGCCGGCAAGCGGGTGCTGGTGATCGGCGCCGGCAATTCGGGCTGCGACTGCGCCGTGGAGATCAGCCGGGTAGCCCGCCACGTGGCCATCAGCATGCGCCGCCCCTACTACATCATCCCCAAGTTTATGATGGGTAAACCAACGGATACCTACAACAAGTTGCTAACCCACCTGCCCCACTTCGTACGCCAACCACTGCAAAAGCTGAGCCTGCGCCTACAGGTCGGCGACTACCAGGACTACGGACTCGAAAGGCCGGACTACCCCATCACCCAATGCCACCCCACCCTCAATTCGGAATTGCTCTACCGCATTCGCCACGGAAGAGTACACCCTCGCAAGGGCATCGAGCGCTTCGAGGGGAAAAAGGTGCATTTCAGAAATGGGAAAATGGAAGAATACGATGTGGTCATCGCCGCCACCGGCTACAAGATCGCCTTTCCGTTTTTTGATGAGAACTTTATCAATTTTGAAGAAGAAGACCGCATTCCACTGTATTTACGCATGATCCACCCGGATCACCCCACGCTGTTTTTTATCGGCCTCACCCAGCCGCAGGGCTGCATCTGGCCCTTATCCGACCTGCAGGCCAAACTGGCCGCCAACCACGTGGCGGGGCGATGGCCAATGCCGAAAAAGATACGGGAACTGGCGGAACAAGAGTGCCGGGAGATTGAAAAGGATTTCCTCCACACCAAGCGGCACAGCCTGGAGGTGCACTTCCATCCCTTCTTCAATAAAATCCGGCGGCAGATACCGCAAGAGGCGCCAGAGTGGGAGGGCGTTGTGTCCTGATTCGGGTAATCGAAGGACGATGAATCCCCCAATAACGAATCCCAGATAACAGATAACAGATAACAAACCTACGGCTCCCGGTCCGGCTCTCTTCCCCCAAACAGCTCGGCCTGATATTCTTTCAATACACCCCACTCGCCATTGACGGCCAATCGGGCCTGAGTAGGCCAGGTGGAAGGATCGTGAATGCGGAAGCTGGAACCGGCAGCTTCGAGAATATCGTGCAGTAAGTCTGTTTCCGCCTCGGCGAGAGCCGCCCAATTGTCGATACCGGCGGTTTTGAGCAGCTCTTCGATCTTAGGGCCGATCCCTTCGATGATCTTCAGGTCTTCCGGGTCGTTGGACATTGCGTCTGGCTTCGCCTGGAAGGCCTCGGGGTTTTCCTGCTTTCTAAAAGCCAGGCGGGCCGCCTGTTCTACCCAGTTATCCCGTTCGATACGGCCTTCAAAGTATTGGATGGCTTGGGTCACCTCCCGAACGCGGCCGGAATCCCAGCTGGCGATTTCATCATAGGTATACACCCCGAGTTCATTGAGTTTCTTTTCCAGGAAAGGGCCAACCCCTTCTATGCGGGTCAGGTCGTCGCTTTCATGAATTTCGGCAGCATCCCCGATCTTGTCCCGGAGGAAGGGTTTTTCCGGTTTGACCGCTATCTCGGGTTCTTCCTCTACCACACTGGCATCGGGCAAGCCCGGTTCGGGGTGGATACTGCGAGGCGCCGCCACCGAATCCGGAGTGGCTGTTGCGACAACCAACCCGCTACTCTTCAGGCCATCCAGCTCGTCGCGAAGGTGTTCATTCTCGCCTGCCAGCCTGGCCAGTTTCTCTTCCACTGCCTCCAGGCGATCGGCCTTGAAGGCGCCGGAGCCGGCCGCAACAGACAGCTCGGACTCCCTGCTCTTGAGCCCGTCCAACTCCTCGCGCAGGTGTTCATTCTCGCCCGCCAGTTTTTCCATCTTGTTCTCTACTGCCTCCAGGCGTTGGCGGGTAGCGTTGTAGATGCTCTGCATTTGGGCCAGGCTCTCAACCCCTTCTTCTTCCGTTTCCAGGGTTTCCGATAGTTGTTTGTTTTTCGCCTGTAGGCCAATGATGGCCGTATTCAACTCATCGATGGTAGCTTCATAAGACTTATCGGCCGAATGCAGCTCGTCGAGCTGCCGGTTGAGGTTGAAGATTTCCTTATGTAATGCCTGTTTTTCATCCTCAATGCGCTCTGCTTTGGCCTCCGCCTCCTGGAGTGCGAAGCCTGCCTTTTTGAGGTCTGCCTCTTTCAGCCCCAATTGCTCCTCCAGGGCTTCGGCCTGGGCTTTCATGCCGGCCAGCTCTTTTTGTTGCTCCTTCAGTTCCCGCCTTAGTTGTATCACCCGGCGGCTGCGAAGGATGTAGCCCAGCAACAGGCCAAAAAGAAAAGCGATCAGCATGATAAACAGAATAGCGTAGCTGTCTTGCGTATTAAACTGGTCGAAGAGTTTGCTAAAGTCCATGGTTGGTATAATGAGTGAATGAATAGCGTTTATTCAAAGGCCTGGCTGGCAATGTCGAGCGGCCTTTTCTAATTCAGGTCGCTGGCGTCCTCCAGTATTTTCTTGTTTTCCTCCAGTTCTTGTTCATATTCTTCGGAGGTGGTCAGGATAAAGTTGACGCGGCGGTTTTTCTGGCGGCCCTCCGGGTTGTCGGTACCATCCGGGTGAGTGTTAGGGGCCACCGGCCGTTCTTCCCCGGCGGATTCCACCTCGATCTTCGCCTCTACGCCCAGATCCCGAAAGTAATCGCGCGCACTCTGGGCGCGGCGCATGCCGAGGTCGAGGTTGTAGTCGGCTGAGCCAATACTATCGGTATGGCCTACTATCCGGATGAGTGCATCCGTGTTCAGCCCCAGATACGTTTTCACCGAATCTCCATATAATTTAAAGGGTTCGCCGGGCTTAAATACATCGGAATTGTATTCGAAGTTGGCATCGGAGAAGGTCATATTTTTGAAGGTGAAAACAACCTTTTCAAAATCGCTGGGAATGTTATTCGGATCGTAAAGGTCAAAAAGCAGCGGTTCCTTGAGTTGGGCATCTTCGCTCAGGCCGTGATCGAGAGAAATGCGGCCCTGCGCTATGCCTCGTTTCATGAGTAATTTCCGAATCTGGTCGGCGCGCGCCAGCCCGATATTTTCGAAAAAGCCGGGCTTGATGCCCTTTTCGCCGTCGCGATAAAAAGCCGTAATGGTCATGTTGCGATCCGGATGAGCCTGAAGAATGGCGGCAACGGTATCCAGAAAAGCTTCGTTATTGCGGTTGACCCGGGGCAGGATACTGGCCGAATCAAAGGCAAACTGGTCGTATCCCTTCAGAATAGCCGAGTCCCCTTCCGTCAACCGCAGGGTTTTCAGCCGGACATCTTCCACCTGCTCCTCCCCACAGAGCTGTCGCACCTGACAGACAAAGTACCAACGGGCGACCAGAGCGTAAGCACAGAATAACAGGAAAACAAAGAGGGAAAGAAACCTCATATATATAGGTGTTGGTTCTTAACTTCCTAAGGGCCCGGCGAAGAATAACTTCCCCATTTGATACGGCTATTTTTCCGCTATACTTCGTTGTTCGTTGGTCACGTAGCCCCGCTATGCTTCCTCCTCACGCCTCGTCTAGCAAAAAAATAGCTCGCCTGAAACGGGAAACTTATTTTTCTCCGGCCCCTAAATGTAGTTAATATTACGGTTTTTTCCATGGGGGCCCCATTAATTCGATCATTTACCTGATAAACTTGTTATATTTTCAGCCAAAATTTTCAGACAAAACCAACATCCAATGAAGATACGCTGTACGGCCAACCACCTGCGCTTCCGGCTCAGAAAGTCAGACGTAGAAGAATTGTCCACCCGCCAACACATACGGGAAACCATCCACATTGCACCCGGCCAGAGCCTGTCTTTTGAATTGGCCATCGCACCGGTGGCGTCTTTTGAGCCC
This sequence comes from Lewinellaceae bacterium, assembly GCA_020636095.1. Taxonomy (GTDB): domain Bacteria; phylum Bacteroidota; class Bacteroidia; order Chitinophagales; family Saprospiraceae; genus JACJXW01. Next base: position 1,941,886 of record JACJYN010000002.1, on the reverse strand, counting down.
ACCTTTCAGGATGGACTGCTGCGCATCAGCCTGCCGGCCGCCGTCGCCCGGCACTGGATCGAAACGGAGGAAGTGGGCATTGAAGGGCGCCAATCGCTGGAGGGCGGCCCAATACTCGAGATGCTGATCGAAAAGGATTTTCCCTGTAAGCACCAGCCGCAGGAGGAAAAGGGGGATACATTTCAGGAGTTGGTGGGGAAGTAAGCACAAGGATGATATGTTAGCGTGTGTTCAAACTGCCCATAAAAAAAGCCTCTTGGCGTTTTCAGGACCAAGAGGCTGCAATTCTCCCAACACTTAAATGGTTTTTTCGTGTGTTTGTGTTTCTTTGCTTGGGTTATCAAAGCCGACGCCTCTGTCGGCAACACACGGTTTATATTTCCTACAAAGCTCTTTTGAATGATTATTAATGCAAAGAAAAACAGAATCCGGCAATGCATCAATTGCATAGGGATGTGAAAAACATGTGTTTTTCTTTTATCAGGGCCCCATTTTCACATGAAAATGTGATAAATTTAATGGAAGTTAATTTATAGAGAAACTGAGCTCAGTTATTATGAAACAAATTGCACTGATAGAAGACGACCAACGCCTTTCGAAGCGAATGGCCTTTTTTTTAAATAAACAGGATGATTTGGAATGTGTAGTTTCAGCTGGTTCTCTGGGCGAATTCTTTGAACGCCTGAATGAAAAGCTGAAGCTCGATCTTTTACTACTCGATATTGAGCTTTCCGGATCTATCAATACCATCGGCCACCTGCAAAAGATCAAAAATTTATTGCCCAATATCAAAATCCTTGTCATTACTGGACATAACCACCCTGATTATCTGCTGCGGGCACTGCAAGAAGGCGCCGACAGTTTCTACCTCAAAGGTTCGGGGCTGCCTAAGTTATTAGAAGCGATAGACACGACCTATGCCGGAGGCACCTATCTCGACCCGGAAGCCGCTGTTCACATTCTGCCCTACATCAGGAAGCAGAAGTCACGCCCCAAGACCGGTATTCCCTCGTTTGATGAATGCGAGGCCGCCGCCTCAGAAGGGCTTGGCGAACAAGCGATACCCTTGAACAAGAGAGAGCAGCAAGTAGCTAAGGGGTTGATCGAGGGACAAAGCTACCAGGAGATCGCACAGCATATTAACCTCTCGGTCAATACCGTACGCCACTATGTTAAAGTACTTTATAAAAAGTTTGAAGTGGCCAATAAAGTACAACTCAGCAATAAACTAAAGCCGTATATGTAATATTTAAAGGACAGGTAGCCCACAAACCTGATGAAAATGCCTCAAAAAGACCCCATTTATATTGTATCCTGCCTTCTGTTGTTTTTCTCACTCCCCCTCTCCCTCGTAGCCGCCGATATAAATAGGGACAGCCTGATCCAGGCGCTGAAGAAAGTACCTGAAAAAAGCGTAGAAAGAGCCAAAATACTACAGCAACTCAGTAAATCGTACCGCGAAGATGTGCCGGATGAATCTATCTTCTATGGTGAAGAACTCATACGCCTGGCTAGCTTGCTGGGGTCGCCCCAACTCCTCTACCAGGGGCATATGTCTACGGGTGTAGCCTATGCCGTCAAAGGAGATAGCCCGGAAACATCCTTGCAGCACTTTATTGATGCGCTCAATATTGCTAAAAGAGAAAAGGGTAAGGAGTGGGAATTGCTACTGGTGAAAAGCCGCATCAACATCTGCGGCGTCCACTGGCAATTGGAAAATATCGAACCGGCGCTGGCTTATGCTTATGAGAACATAGATCAGCTGAAGACCATGGATGAGCCATTAACCCTGGCGAGCGCCTATCGCACCATAGCGCTTATTTACCGGACGGCGGAAAACTATGACTCCGTCTTCGTTTATCTCAACAAGGCTCTGGATATTTACAAAGCACAAGAGGAAAGCCAGGGAGAAGCCTTTACCCTAATTACGCTGGGAACAACCTACCAACAGATTGGACTTCACGAACAAGCCCAACAGATATTTTACCGTGCCCAGCATCATGCCCACCTGCATCAGGATTCCCTGGTCCTGAGAGATACCTACAAGGGGCTGGCCAAAACGCACCTGAAACTCAACCGGATCGATAGCGCCGAGTATTATGCCCGTACCCTGCTGGGCATAGCGAGGGATAGAGGCTTATTACCGGAAAAGGCCAGTAGTTATGAGTTATTATCCGATATTTTTTCCGCAACCGGCCAACCTGACAGCGCTCTGTATTATTACCGCCTGTATTCAGAAGCGAGAACGCAACTAATCGGAGAGGAAAAAACGCGGGTTATCCAGGAAATGGACACCAAGTACCAGTCTCAGGAAAAAGCCAGAGAAAACCGCCTGCTTCGAAAGCAATACGCTTTGGCCAATTTCCGAAACACCTTGTTGCTGGCCGGTTCGCTCCTCTTTTTATTGCTCATCGGGATTATTGCCTTTTTCAATCACAGGCTGCGCCGCCGGAAAGCGGAACTTGAAAAATTAAATGAGTCCGCCATCCGAATGAATACCGAGTTGGTGGCCCTTTTGAACGAAAAAAAACATCTGGTCAGCCTGATCGCCCATGATATTCGCAACCCGCTTTCCCTTATCCAGTTCAACACCCATGCCCTGGCCCAACCCGAAACCTTCGGCGAAGAGGAGCGCAAAGAAATACTGGCAGAGATTGAACAGGCCACCGCCGATATCGACCGCGCCAGCCTCCAGATCATGGAGGTCGAAAATAAGGTGGGAAGCCGTATACACATCCAAAATATCACCTTCGACCCCTTACCGGTTTTGAAAGAATTGATCCGGGAATTCACGCCATTTGCCCGTAGTAAATCCATAAGCCTGCAATTTCAGGCCGCCCCTACTCACAAGCTGATTACCGGCGACCCCTTCCTGTTCAGGCATATCATTGCCAACCTGCTCTCTAACGCTATTAAGTATTCTCCCAGAAGTAAAAAGGTAGCAGTCGGCTTCCATGGCTCCGGCGATGGCGTAGCCTTCACCGTAAAAGACGAAGGCCCCGGCCTTTCTGCACAAGCGCAACAACAACTTTTCCAACAGGGTAAAACCTTTCACGACGGCCTCGCTCACGGCGAGCGGTCTCTGGGGGAAGGGCTCTATCTCACCCGCCGCTATGTAGAGGCCATGGGAGGAAATATATCCGTCGAAAGCCAGCCCGGAAAGGGCGCTTCTTTTTCCGTTAGCTTTCCTGAAAATGGAAAAGGGAAGCCCTGATTGTTGAGCCTCATTCTTTCCAATACTTGATCTGTTAGTTAAGAGCTTATAAGTGCCATGCATGCATGACACAAAAAAAGGCGGCCACAAAGTGGCCGCCGTACTGGGAATGTTTACTAGTTTGTTGGATTGAGCTGAAAAAACACTAATTGGGATTGGGTGTTTACCCGAAAAATTACACTAATTGGGATTGAGATTCTTTTGAGCCTCTCCTCTGCCAGCCGAAGCCGGCGCCGACTTTCATCGGCGCCGCTTCGTAGCCGGTTTGGTTGGGAAAGCAGGTTCTTAATCGGTAATGATCATCGTCTTGGTATCGGTATGTTCATCTGTCTTTACAGTGTACTGTAGTACCCCGGTTGGCAGTTCATCGCGCCGCAGGCTTACGGAGTTGTAACCCCGGACGCCCTGGATGCGGAGCAGCTTAACCACTTTCCCCGAAACATCGCTGATAACCAATGTCGCTTCAGCAACTTCCGGCAGGTAGAACCCGATCACGGTTTCTTCCCGGAAGGGGTTGGGCTGGTTCTGTCTGGTGTTGAGTATCTGGACTTTGGACGTTCCGACGTTAAAGGCGGACACGAGCGAAGCGACTGACGGAGTAAATCGGAAATCGGAAGGCGGGAAACAGGCGTTTAGTGCCCATTCGGAGGCCAATTCCGAATTCCGAATTCCGAATTCCGACTTAAAGGATGGGTTCCGGATGCTTCCCCGCTGTGGGCCAGCCTGTAACCAACCAGATGGTAAAGGCAACTCAAAAAAAAACTTCCGGGAAGGCTCTGTACAGAGCCCTCTGGAAGTGTTGTAAAGGGGAATCCATTCCTTTTCCGATACGATGCCGGGGTTGGCAAAGCGCAGTGCTCTGTCAATAGGGGTAATAATAAATTGGGTATCCCGGTATTTCATGGATCGATTGTGATTTGTATTGATGCAAACCTTGCCTTCGTGGCAAGAAACGCCAAGCACTGCTCTGCTGTTAAAAAAATGGGTTGAGGCCCTCCGGCGTCCTACGCAAGCACACTTCACTGAGGGCCCCACTGACACTGAGCTTAAAACTTAGCGCCTTCCAACCTAATGAAAAAAACTATATGTGATCGTATGGAAAAGCACTGTTAGGTACTGACAGTCCCACGCACTTTTGGCGGAATCGTCAGTACGATAGCTCATGTAAGCAAGTTGTTACACTTGCAGTCCTAACAAACTGATTACAACCCATTTCAAAAATTGTACTATTCTCGAATCATATTTTCCGTATTGAACCTGACGGTGAGGTACTCCTTACTTCGCATCACCGGGTAAGTCCCGGGGCTGATCGTTCTCGACCCCTCCAGCCAGTAGTTCTGGCGAAACTCAAAGAGGTCTTCCACCAGGAAGATACCGTTACCGAAATATTTAGAGATGGCCTTTCGGCACATCGAATGTTTGACGAACTGGAAAACAAGGGTGTCCGAAGAGTCAAGTCTCACCAGGGCTACTGCCCGGTTGCATCCCCAGCGCCCGTCGGGGCTCATTTCCTGAGCCACGGGCGCTATCACCTTACAAATTCCCGCGCCGGCGCATCTTTTATTGGGAGAACCAAATAGTACGTCGGCGACAAAGATATTTTCTACTGCTTGTTTTCCAGGAGCCCATGTAGGCTGCATATCTTCTCTCTCAAGGGGGTGTCCCTGGATCATGGCTTATTGTTTTTCGCTCTCTTTTTCTGATTGAAGTTGGTTGCCAAATTTTACTCAGGGCCCTATGATGTCTACGTTGATGATTCCTTTGTCAAATTGCATAGAGGTACCGTTCAGTTGAATGCCAATAGCTTTCATCTGTCTTAGATTTTGTGGATGAAGAAGTATGGTTCAGATCGGCCTCCACGGGTGGGCGAATCAACGGGTGGACTGGGCATAGCTCTCCTGTTGGGTTATGTCGCAAGACATTCCCTTGAGCCAGTAGCCTGAACTCATTCGTTTATTCGCGCTGTTTTTCTGGTTCCGAAAACCCTGCTGGTGTGTAGTTGTATCAGGCAGTTTTCGGAGGTAGCTTTCTTTTTGTTCCTTTGATATTTCAAAGTTACTTCAACCTACCTCCAGGTTCGCGGACAGAATTTTGATTTTACATACCCCCGCCTGCGCAGGGTTCGTTTTTGGGAAAGAATGGTGTGATGTGTAATTCTCTGTAGTTGATGATATAAAGGTAAGGTGGGAAGCTCCGAAAGGTGGGGACAGTTTTGGGGTTTTACATACCCCCGGGGGGGATGAAGGAATGAATGAATGAGGGAATGAGGGAAGGGGGAAGTCGGAACCAGAATTTTTTAAAAGAAAGCTTTATCTTGTAGAAGCAAAAAAAAATACACCATGCCAACAGGAACTGTTGCACCAAGCAAAATACCGATCCAGGAAATCGTGGAGTTGGGCGGAGAAATTATCGTGAAGGGACTGAGCCGGCAGCAGTTCTATGAACTAGTGGAGCGCCATCCTGAACTATTGATGGAGCGGGAAAAAAATGGAAATATCAGCCTTATGACACCAGTAAAAGGAGGCAGTGGTATCCGGGAAAACAAACTCTCTCTCAGGGTGGGCAACTTTTGCGAACAACATTTAGGCGGCCAGGCCTTCAGCCCCAGTACGGGATTCAACCTGCCGGATGGGTCGACCAAATCGCCGGATGTTGCCTGGGTTAGCAGCCAGAAGATGGCGCAGCTTCGCCCGGAACAGATCGAGGAGGAATTCATTTTGGCCGTTCCGGATTTTGTGGCCGAGCTCCGCTCTAAGAGTGATAAGCTTAAAAAGTTGAAGAAAAAAATGGAGGAAACCTGGATCGGGAATGGCGTACGGCTGGCGTGGCTGATCGACCCGTACGAAGAGAAAGCATATATATATAGGAGGAATGGCGGCAAAGAAGTGGTGTCCGGTTTTGACGGACAGCTTTCCGGAGAGGACGTGCTGCCCGGTTTCGTTCTCAACCTGTCGGAGTTCAGGTTGTTCGGAAAAAGTTAACTGTTTCCCGTCTCCTACAGCTCTCACTTTTACTCCCCCCCGGGCAACGCCTGTTCTGAACTCGTTTTGGAAGTTGAGGAATGAAAAAAGCCTGCTCCGAAAACGGTGCAGGCTCTCCTGACATACAAACACTATTTTACTACTTACTTTGCTTGACTGTAATACAACCTAAACATGGAATAAAAGTAAGGGAAGAATGGCGGGCAGGGCGGGACAGTTTTTGGGTTTTACTTACCCTGGGGAAGTGGGAAGTGGGAAGTCGGAAGTGGGAAGTCGGAAGTCGGAAGTGGGAAGTGGGGAGTGGGGCCTCCTACGCTGAAGCTTCGGCGGCTGAAAGAAGGAGGAAGCTTGCCCGGCCGAGGCACGAGGACGGGGTGCGAACAGCGAATTGCGAACACCGAAACACCGAACACTCCCTATTTCTCATGAAGAAAGGCCTTGCCAGCGCAGTTGGAAAAGGGCCAACCGCGCCGGCAAGGCCAATCGCAGTTTGTCAACGTTACAGGTTAAAAGCCAGTGTTAACCTGTGAGTCAGGGCCAATGATATCAACATTGACAATTCTAAGAAAATGAGGGAGGTAAGGAGGAGACTGGGTGAAAGCGAAGGCATCCGCTTTTCCACCCTCTTCACGAGAATGTTGTTGTAAATTGTGCATATTACTCAGTGTTTGTTAAAAATCAGCTCTAAATAGATTTTACATATTATATATTTTCATAATTAACAAACGACCAATTTACAAATATGTTACAAATTAAATTATTTTTTAATGCGTAATAAACCCCTATTCAAACCGCTCAATCCGGCAGTATTTCCAGGACTATCTCCCATAGTTTTTCATAAGGGATGATCTCAATTTCGTGCGTTTGGTTGGCCATCTCAATGGGAATGGCTTCCAGGGCCAGCCGGTCTTCCTGAGCCTTGGCGACGGCCTCTTCCCGGCGAAATGCATTTTTGGGAATCTGCAGCAGCATTCGCAGGAAGTGGTTGGCGCGAACGACTTCCTCCTCTTTAAGGTAGCGGCTGCGGTATTTGTCCACGGCTTCTACCCGGTCGATCAGCTCGTCGTATTTTCCCTGGGCGATGCCCATCAGGATTTCGATGATCACAATGGCGATATTCATGCCTTGTTTATCCTTGGAGAATACTTGCATTTCATTGAGGAATCTGGACAGGCGGAAGCGCCGGCCTTCCTCCTCTTCCGCTTCTTTAGCCGGCAGATGCCCCGTACATCCCAGAAAATACAGGTACGCCTCTGATATCTTCCAGGTCTCCTGAACGTTTTCGGGCAGGTCTCCAAACCGGGGATGAGCCATGATTCTGGCCAGAATATCTTCAGCCTGCTCGTATTGCCCGCTGTGCGTATAGAGCATAAAGTACAGTTCGTAGACCTTGAACCAGTTGAAAGCGCCTTCTTCGAGGTACGGCAGGCAAGCCTCAGCCGCTGCCATAGCTTCCTCAAACTGCCGGAGCTGGACATGGCAGACAAACTTCTGATACAGGAATACCTGCAATGGGACCCGGGCGATGAAGTCCTTTTTCTCGAAAAAAGCGATGGCCCGGTTACACACATCGAGGGTTTCCTCATATTCATTTACGCTGGTGTAGATGCTGGCTTCGATCAGCCGGCCACAAAGGTGCAACTGATACGAATCATATTGGCCCAGCGCGTCTTTGACCTGGTTGTAGTACTCCAGGGCCTTGTCTTTAAAATCTGATTTGGTTGCCTTGCTGTTGATAAAGCCGATGCTGAGTTCAATGAAAAACTCTTCGGCCCGGTTTTCGGCAATCCACAACTGTTCGTGGATTTTAAAATCCTCGTTGTACTGCTGGAACTTTTTATAGTCGCCCTCAATAGTACCGTAGTAAAGCCTCAGCGTATGGCTTATATCGACGATTAACTCTGTGAATTCATACTTGTGGGCAATCTTGAGCAGCTTGCGCCCCAGGCCGGCGGCGGCGGTTCGGGCATTTTTCCCAAATAGGATCTTGGCGGCGGCCCATTCCTTATAGGCTTCATAATAGGCCTTCTGGCGATCGGTATAAGAAGCTTGCTTGAGGTCGATGACAAAAAGAGAGTTAACCAGGCGGTCCTTTAGGGTTTTGCGCAGCTTCTGATACCCGGGGTGGCTTTTTCCTTTCCCATAGAAGTGCCCGGCAGCTTCGTCGTCATCTGCAAAGCTGCCTTCGGAGACCAAGTCATAGAATTCCTGGAGTTTTGAGGTTCCTTCTCCGGTATCGTTTCCTATCAGTTCAACCGAGCGCAGCTTCGTTCTCGTAATGATCTGAGTCAGATCTATTAAGTCTTTCATGCTTCCGTGTGTTTTGGAGTTCAGCCAACCAAGGCTTGCGGCAACACAACTTGACATGAGGTTACAGCAATATAGGAGGCTAAACAACGAAACAATGCCAACAGTGGAAGGAAGGTGGTATAAGGCATACTGAAGGAATAAAATAAGGCAGCGAACAGAGCACTTTGGGGTTTACAGGCCATCTTTTTCATGATTGTATGATTTGTGCATAATGGTTTACTCAGCTCAGTGTCCATCCCATAAGTAGATGGCGCTACAATGCATTATGGCACAGAAGCTGAAAACATCAGCGTTCCATGCCTATACAACATTAAAAATTAGTTTTGGGACGAAAGTGCCGTTTAAAGTACTTGGAGAGGGGGAATGCTCATCGGACAATATCCGATATAAAGCTGTTTCAAGAATTTTGACTACAGGAATCAAATATAGAACTAAATTTAGACTTTATCAAAGGATCATACGGAAAATGAGTTTTTGAAGGTGATTTAAAGCCAATAATTTCATTTTTCATATACTACAGACGGTGCGGCAATCAGTTGAATGAATACCGGCTTTCTTCGCACAATCGTGCGTATGGGTATATAAGCGGAATATTGGGAAGGTGTCGGAACGTTGTAATGCAAGCGGCTTCTAAACAAGCTAAAATTTCACATTGCAAATAAAAGGCTTTCCAAAGCCTGCACCAATTGCATAACCATGTGAAATTGATGTAATAGTGATGTTCAAAAATGAAAATTCAATACATGAAAGCGCCTTCCCGCGCCGCTAACTCCTACAAGAGCATGTTCAAATTTCAAATTATCATTTTTTATCTTTGAACACCTTCAATAATAATGTATTTAAACAGATGATTTAGCAACCATGAATGCTATACTTTCTGCGAAAAAAATGATATTGTGGTTTTGATATGATCCGAATAGGTATAATCGATGATGATCCATTGGTCCGGGAAGAGATCATCTTTCTCCTGCAATGCCACCCCCATGAATTTGAACTGGCCTTTGAGGCTGCTTCCATGGGCCAATTCTTTGAGTTGCTCCAACTAGACCATAAGCCCGATATTGTTTTGCTGGATATAAGCCTGGCCGAGCAGGACAGCCTCGATCAGATCGGCAAATTAAAGCGGTTATTGCCGGCCGCCAAGGTCGTCATCATTACCGGCCATACGGAACCAGAATATTTGTTGAAAGCGCTTCAGAAGGGGGCGCTGGGATATTTTGTAAAAAGCAGCCGGCCCGAGCGCATCCTGGATGTTATCCGGGACACCCACAAAGGAGGAGCTTTCATCGAACCGCAGATGGCCAGCTCGTTGCTTGGTTTTTTCCGGCCGGAGGAAAAAAAATCCCGGCCACTCGACCTCGCCGATTCAGAGGCCCTCCAACGGTTGGGCATTGAGCTGCACCGACGGGAAATCGAAGTAGCGAAAGGGCTTTCTTCGGGATTGTCCTATAAGGAAATTGCGGCTATGCACAACGTGGGCCTCAATACGGTGCGGCATTACGTCAAATCGCTATACAAAAAACTGGGCATTGCCAGTAAGCAGGAGCTGGTTAATTTGTTGAACACACTCTGAATAGCCGGATGTTAGGGGTTTGGATATAAATGGGCTACTCAAAATGGCGCAGTTATTTTTTTCCAAACCCCTTAATCAACCTGGACTTTGGACGGTCCAATGGTGAAGGCGGACACGAGCGAAGCGACTGACGGAGTAAATCGGAAATCGGAAGGCGGAAAATTAGCGTCAAACGCCTATTTAGTGCCGTATTCCGACTTCCGACTTCGCACTTCCGACTTACGTCCAAAGTCCAGTTAATCAACGCCCTCCGCCAGCGGCATCAACAAAGTAAAGGTACTCCCCTTCCCTTCCTCGCTATCGACTCTCAATACTCCATTGTACAGTTTGACCACCTCCCGGACAATCTGTAGGCCCAGGCCGGCGCCCAGTTCTCCGGCCGTTCCCTTCATGGAAGGCTGAATGACGCCGGAAAACAATTGCTGTATTTTTTGAGGAGACATCCCAAGGCCCTGGTCTTTTACTTCAATGACGGCCTGTTGTCCGTTCCCGTAGGCGTGGATGGAAACCGTACTTTCTTCGGGAGAGAACTTAATTGCATTAGACAACAGGTTTTGCAGGAGGATAGCCAATCCGTCCGCGCCGGCCTGAACGCGTATGCCGGGCTCTGTTTCCATTTCTATGCTGAGCTTCTTCAAAGCGGCTACTTCCTGATACGTTTCCGTTACTTGCTCCAGGACTGCCTGCAAATCAGCGGGCCCCTGGCCAAAAGAGAGGCGCCCGCCCTGAAGCAGGCTCCAGTTGAGCAGGTTGTTAAGCATATCATTAGTGCTACCAGCTATATTTTTGGCCTTCTCACCCAAGCCTTCCAAAGCATCGTACTCTTTTTTTTGAACCGCATAGCTGATGCGGTTGGCAATATTGCTGAAGTACATCAGTGGGCCGCGCAATTCATGGCCGACAATGGAGAACAGCTTATCTTTGGCGGCATTCATTTCTTCCAGATGGGCCTTCTGTGCTGCAATGGTCCGCCTTTTCTGTTCCAACTGCTGAGTGCGCCGCGCCACTTCGGCTTCCAGTAATAACTTGGAGCGCTTCAGTTGCCAGAGGCGCCATCGGAACAGCAGCGCGACTATCCCGGTAATGGCGGCCGCCACTACCAGGAAAAACCACCACCTCAGGTACAGTGGCCGGATCGAGTGGAGGGGGATGGCCAACTCATTGCCGGCCATATAACCATCCTGTCCCATAGCCCGCACCTTTAAGGTGTATTGACCATAGGGTAGCTGGGCGATAGAAACCTGCGGTTCCGTCAAAATCTGCCAGTCGGAGTCCAGCCCTTCTATTTTGTAGAAATAGCGGTTTTCTTCGGGGCGGAAATAATCATTCAGGAAAAAACGGAGTACGATAAACCGCCGGCGGGAGGTGAGTTCGAGCAGGCCCTTCCGCCTGATTTGGCCTGTAATATCCTCCATCTTTCCTGATCCAGGGCTAAACTGTGTTACCTCCAGGATATTCAGCTTGGTATTTTCGCGCTGCCGGGTGAGGATATCCCCGGGCGAAAAACGCACCATTCCGTTGATCGTTCCAAACAACAAATCCCCATCCTCCAGCTGAAGGTGGGCATAATTGTTGAACTCATTCGAGGGCAAGCCAGGTATGTCTTTAAAGATCCGGACGATTTGATTTGCCGTATCAAAACGCATCAGCCCGTTCTGGCTCGGTAGCCAAAGGAACCCATTCCCATCGGGATAAGCGGCATAAATGATATTGCTGGACAGGCCATCTTTGGTGTTGTATTGCTGGATTTTTTTTTCGGCCCGGTCCCAACGGATAAGCCCCCCACCCCGGGTCGACAGCCAGAACCGGCCAGAAGATTCCTGGTAAATGTGAAAGATATAAAAAGAAGGAAGCCCATCTGCCTTCTGTATCTGAGTACCCTCGGAGGAAAGCAGGAACAGGCCGTCATTGCTCCCTATCCATATTCCTTCTTCGTTCTCGCAGAACCAATTAACGGCTTTGCCGCCCAAATACTGGTGTTGGTTGAGGTATTCATCAAAAACAAATTGCCTGGAGGCGGTGTCAAAAACAGCAATTCCTCCGGCGGTTCCCATCCACAGCTTGCCGCTCTTATCAACAAAAGGGCAGTAAGAATCAAACCCGATCCCATCCTGGTTTTTTATCGGAAACAACTCCAGGGAATCGTCCTCCAGGTTAATTCTGGCGGCCCTGTTCCCATGCAGCGCTATCCACAGATTTCCGTCTGGCGCCCGGATGGACCCCATCCCCTGTAGGCTTAGGCCCTGAAACAGGTGCTCTGCTTTACCGGAAGACAAGCCCAGCGCATACATCCCTTTGTAGGTGTTGGCCAAAACTTCGTCTTGCCCAAGCGGTATCATACTGCGCAGGCTGAAACCTTGCTCATTGAGATAAGCCCGAAAGATGTTTTCCCGAAGATCGATCAATAACAATCCTTTCTGAAAGATCCCCCAGGCCAGTTCATCGGCATCCACAAAAATGTCCCCAAAAGGAACCTCAAATGCATACTGTTCGGGATCCTTCAGGTCTTTAGAAAGATCGGCTATCCGTTGTCCGGCGCCATCAAATACTTCCAGGTTGTTTTTCCTGAAACACCACAACCATCCCCTGCTGTCTTCCTGGATTTTCCAGTAGGGGCTCAGGTCCATTGTTTCGCCATTCAGAAGGCGGTACTGTTGGTTCAGCTCCTGCCCCGGGTATTTGACCTTCAAATACCAATAAGACTGGATCAGCAGGCCTCCATTCTCCAGAAAAGAGATTCGGAAAGGAAGAGACGGGTGGCCAGGCAAAGCGTCTTGTTCCCATATCTTGCCGGCGCTGTCCACTCTCAACAGGGCATGGGGGCCTAAAAGCCAGAAGGTATGCTCTCCTGCCGGCAAAGCGTAACTAATGGGGTGAGCCCCCTTGTTGTCTACCAACAATTCAAAGCGGCTGCCATCATAGAGATAGGCCTTTCCGGAATAAGTGCCCAGCCAGGCCTGTCGGTTTCCATCCATATACAGGCCAAAGAGGTCCTCTTCCTCAAAAGGGGCTTTATCTCCAAAATATTCCTGGAAGGTGAGTGTTTTTTCAGTTATCGGGTCAAAAAAAGAGGCCTTCAAATTACCTCCCATAACTCCATCGTGATCTTTAACCTCCCAACTTCCCACCCAAATCAGCCCATCGGGGCCTTCGAAAAGCAGATTGATATCGTTGGCGGGCAGCCCATGCTGTCCTTTGGTATACTGCAACACCTTTTCGCCGTCATACCGGTTGAGCCCTTCGGAAGTAGCGATCCAGATGAACCCCCGCTGATCTTGAATGACTTTGCGAACAAACCGGCTGGAGAGGCCGTCTTCTATCGAAAAAAACCGGTGCTGCAGGGTATACTCCTGGCTCTTGCCCCCTATGGACAAAAACAGAAAAACCCATAAAACCAGCCAGTTTCGAAGGCTTCCTTGCCGCATTTTAGTCTCCATTAACCAAGCAATGTTGGGATCAACTAATAAAGATATGCCGATCCGGAAGCGGTTGCAAGAAACAGGCGGCTTTATTTAATTTAACGTGAGGTTTGAACCCTGGTGGTTGGCTTTTAGCCTGATAGCTGGCTCCCTGGCCGGCAAGTGTACGATGTATAGGGTGTACGCTGTACGACGCCAGCCCAATCGTACATCGTACATCGTACATCGTACATCGTACACTTTCAAGTTCCTGTCCAGCCCCGTACACCGTACACAATTTCGGGCAAATTCATAATACCATTCTAAGGTTGGACACTCAATTGGAGCTTCGTACATCGTACACAACCCAGACCACCGTTGGACCCGTACACCGTACACAATTTCGGGCAAATTCATAATACCATTCTAAGGTTGGACACTCAATTGGAGCTTCGTACATCGTACACAACCCAGACCACCGTTGGACCCGTACACCGTACACAATTTCGGGCAAATTCATAATACCATTCTAAGGTTGGACACTCAATTGGAGCTTCGTACATCGTACACAACCCAGACCACCGTTGGACCCGTACATCGTACACAACCCCGGCAATCTCTGTCCAACCTTAGACGGATACCCCAAATTTATAATAACAATATGAAGATCAACACTTTACACTCAAACCCTACGTTAATATATTAGAAGCGATAATGCAGCCCCAAAGACACCACATGCGGCGCGCCTGCGGCCAGCTCTCCCCCGATACCGAAGTGCTCCGTGAAATACCCCCTGATGCCAAAGAGGATGAGTTGGGGTGCGAAGGCAGGGCCATTGGCTTTCGGAGGGTCAAAGTTGGGGTCGTTCGTACCGACATCCAGCGACCAGTTGCTCAACCCAACCCGCAGGCCGGAGTACATATCCATGGTTTCAGAATTGCCGTAGTGGAAAAGCCCGCGTACGCCCAGGTTGAACCGGGACAGGCGGACGTCGAAGTTCTCCTTGGCTTCTCCATAACCGGAATAGGCGAGGTTGAACCGCTGGTAAGACACCCCACCCCCCAGGCTCAACCGGTCCGTCAGCGCATAATCATAGGTGAGCTGAAGGGCAGGGGGCGTAGAGGCATCGACGTTGGCGTCAATCTCCGACAGGTTGAAAAGTGCGCTTGCCAGGCTGAATCCGGACTGGACCCCAATAGTGGACTCGCCTGCCATGCGTTGGGCGGAGAGGGTGTAACAACCAAGAGAAAACAGTAAAAACGAAAGGATGATTTTCATAGGTTTTGTTTTGTTTACCCCGCTCCAACGCACCGGCCCGGTTGATTAGCGGAGAACCAACCGGAATTAACATGAATTTAAGAGCTTGTTTGGAGGTCACCTTTCGGGCTAAAAAACGCCCCTTTTTCGCTGATACTGCGTTACTTTTTTTGCCCGTACCACCAGTATGCGCTGCAAAAAGACGCCTTGTCTCAACAAAAAATTGCCACTTTTTATCTCCAAAAGCGGCCTCCAAACAAGCTCTAAGGAACAAAGGCAACATTACTTGCGGGCCGGCCGTGCGGCCTCATAAATGGCATCCACAAGGCTGTTCTCTTCTTTGGTGTCGTTTCCCAACTGCCAGAACATAATGCCCCCCAGCTTTTTTTGAATGGCGTATTCCGTTTTCAGCTTCATCGAAGTAGGGTCATCATAGGAAATGAAAATACTATCTGTAGGATTGTACAGATAAGGCGCCTTGGCCACCGGGTCCCAATGCCTTTGATAGCCGTTTTTATTTTCGAATTCACTTCTGATCCGGCCGTAGGGGCACCAACCGATGTGAGCGCCTTGGTTGGGCTGGTACAGGCCGTTGTTTTCGGGCGGCACGCCTTTCCAGGCGCGCCCGTAGAAGGCGCCTCCCACCACCATTTGTTCCGGCCTGACACCCTGGGCGATGCAATAATCAACGATCTTTTCAACGGAACTGGGGCCCGGTTTAAAGTCTCTTGCTTCGGCCTTCCTTTCCTCCCGCTGGAAGAATTCAATAATAGGATAAGCGCTTACATCGTCGAGTGTGATCAATCCCAGAGGCGTATGATGCCCGGTATACGGTGAATT
The DNA here is from genome assembly GCA_020636095.1 of Lewinellaceae bacterium. GTDB lineage: Bacteria > Bacteroidota > Bacteroidia > Chitinophagales > Saprospiraceae > JACJXW01. The sequence continues at coordinate 1,926,313 of JACJYN010000002.1, read as the reverse complement.
TCCGACAAACTGGTCATAGGTCATGATGTTCATGTAATCCGCATATTTCATGACTTCGCCTACCTCAATATGATCGTAGTACGGTTCCCATCCTGCCGAGGCAAAGGTGAGCGTTTGCGCCCGCCCCAGGGTGTTCATTTGTTCCCTCAATGCTTTCATTAACAGGGTGAAATTCCGTTTGTCTTCCACCCTGTTTTTGGTTTCGGCTGCGGGAATCCCCGGATACTCCCAATCGATATCGAGCCCATCCAGTTGATAGGCTTCAATAAAGGCGATAGCGCTTTTGACAAATTTTTGCCGGCTTTCCTCCGTGAGCGCCATATCTGAAAACCCATCTGCGCCCCACCCGCCACAGGCGATCATGACTTTCAGATGCGGATGGTTCTTTTTTTGAGCTACGAGTAAACGGAGCTTTTCACCGAAGTCTTCATTACTGAACTTCATTTCCCCATCGATCACTTTGGTAAAGGAAAAGATGATGTGGGTCAGCTTATCCAGGGGGAGTTTCTCCGGCTGGTAATCTTTCTCCGGAACATAATACGCCAGAATGGGCAATGATTTTTTTTCTAAAGCGGTAGCCTTGCTCATCTGCTGGCTGCAGGAAAAGGTGGTCAGCAGGAGGCAGTAAAGAGGTAGTGATTTCAGAAATTTCATTTTTTCAGCAAGTTAAATTTTCACGGCGATAAAAAAAAACCAGACAAGAGGCCATCCGGTACTCGTGCGGCGATCATCCTGATCGCAATGCTTTCTGCCCATTTTTTTTGCCCCTCACGGCGCGTTCGATCAGCCATCCGGTATTCGTGCGGCGATCATCCTGATCGCAATGCTTTCTGCCCATTTTTTTTTGCCCCTCACGGCGCGTTCGATCAGCCATCCGCCTGACATTGCAAGATACTGCCTCCGGCGGCAGGGTGATCGCGGCGCGAGTAACCGCGCTAAGAGGCCATGCGATCCCTCCTACGCCAAGGCTTTGGATGGGCAGGCAGGATGATCGCGGCACGATTACTCCAATAAAACAAACCCGGCCCAGTAATAAGGCGGCCATCCCTCATCGCGCAGGTGGCGCTGGGCGGCGAGGAAGGCGTCGCGCAAAGGCATTTTATCTTCCACCCATTTTTTGTAAAAAACTTCCATCAGTTGCGTGGTCTGCCGGTCCGGCACTTTCCAGAGGCTGAGGAGGAGGTAGCGGGCGCCGGCGATCCTGAAGGCGCGTTGCAGGCCGTACACCCCTTCGTTGGCTACAATATCACCCAGGCCCGTCTCGCAGGCGGAGAGCACCACCAGTTCCGTTCCGGAGAGGTTCATCCGGCTGATCTCGTAAGCGGTGAGGATGCCGTCTTCCTGGCCAGGCAAGGGGCCTTTACCCTGCCAGGCGTGGTTGCCACCCGCCAGGATAAGGCCGGACCGGATCATGGGGTGATCTGAAGCGATGAAGGCGGAACGCCCCCCTCCCCCGGCAGGCTCTGGGGGAAGGCCTGAATCGGGAAAGAAATAACCGTGGGTCGCCAGATGCAGGATGTGGGGCGAGGGTTGACCCCGCCCTATCTGTTTGAAGGCTGCTTCGGTGGCGGCGTATTCCATACGGGCCTCTGCCGGTATGCCATTGCTTTCCAGGATCTTAGCCAGGGCGGCTACCTCCTGCGCCGTACCCGGCAGGTAGGCCCAACTTCCCCCCCTCAGGGTAGAGTCGATACTTTCGAAGCTCAGCTCGCCCCTGGACGCAATTGATTTTTGGGCCGGCAATGCAGCGAAAGCCTCTGCCAGGGCGGTGCTGTCCATATCATAGCGGATGCCTCCGAAGAGCAGCGCCCTGGCGGACACGCTATCCTGAGCGTGGGGGACAACCAATTGGCGGGTGCTGTTGAGGCGCACCAACCGGTACTGCTCGGCCAGCATTCGGCCTTCCTCATCCGGGATGGCGCCGAGATTGAGGCGGTGCAGCCGGCCGGCCGGGGAGAAATAGACGGCCTGTGCGCCATCGAGCGCCTCTTCCATCGGCGCCCACAGGAGGCGGTACAGCGTAGCCTTTCCCGGGGCGGCGCCACCCCAGCCGGGGACGTACAGCCCGTTGATGTCGGCCTGCCTTTCCACTCCGCCGGCCTGAAGCAGCGCGTCCAGCTGTTTTTCTTCGCAAAGGGGTATCCATTGAGGCAGAGCCGGAGCGGGCCGGAGCAAGAGGGCGGCGTAGTAAATGCTATCATTGGGGAGGCCCTCATTTTGTCGATAGCGGAGAAACTCAATGGCCGCCGCATCGGGTGGCAATTGGCGTTGTACTTCCTGCCAGTTGACCTGCCGGGCCGCATCTTCAAAACCTCCGACGGCCTGTGCCAGCGTTCTCTCCAGCTCATTGATCTGGCTTTCCAGTTCATTCGTTCCCTGGCGATCGCCCAGCGGCTGGGTGTATTCCTGGGCCAGGCGGCGGTGGTAGGAGGAAAGCAATTCAAATGTTTCCCGGGCGGCAGGGGTCCGGTTTACGAGTCTCCGCATGCGTTGGGCTTCATTGAGCAGGAAGCCTTTGTAGAAGAGGTTATTGTCATAACACAAGGCTGCGAGAGATGGCCGGGTATCGATGTTATCGGCAGCAATCGTCTGTACGATGTCCTGATAAGTATGAAAGGTGGAGATATAAGCCTCCAGTTCGCTCTCGGATAGGTACCGGGTGGCCTTTTCCAGTTGGCGGCGCTGCATGCTGCTGGCTTGGGTGAGCGCCGCTTCGGCGGCATCGGGCCGCCCGGCCTTACTCAGGCAGATTCCCTGGCTAATCAGGTTGACGGCGATATGAGGATGTTCTCCGCCCAGGCTTTCGCGCCAGATCGAGTCGGCTTGTTCGTACCGGGCTTCGGCTTCGGTATATTGTCCCATTTTCAAGGACAAATTGCCGAGGTTGCTCAAACTCTGGGCGTAGTCGGGATGATTTTTTCCGAGCAGTTCCTCCCGCATCGACAGCGCCCGCCGGTGTTCTGCCAATGCTTCTTCATAGCGCCCGTCCTTTTCAAATGCCAACGCCAGGTTGTTCAGGGTAGTGGCGGTATTGGGATCGGGGCCGCCCAGCAGTTGGGACCTGACCTGGATGGATTCGCGGAAGTAGTGTTCGGCGTCCTCCAGTTGGTTGGTATGGTAGTACAGCAGCCCCAGGTTGTTGGCCACTCCGGCGTAATAAAAATTCTCCCGGCCCAGGTTGTTCTCTACAATGGACTTGGATTGCAGGTAGCATGCTTCGGCTTTGGCATATCTGCCGGTATTGTCGTACAGGAAACCCAGGTTGAAGAGATTGCCGGCGAACTGGATGTGATTTTCGCCGTACAGTTCTTTGACCAGGGTGTTGGACCGCAGAAAGTAAGGCTCGCATTCCAGATAGCGCCCGGCCTGGGCGTAAAGAATGCCGAGGTTGTTGTTAAGGATCGCGAAAAACTCGTGATCTTCAGAATAATGGGTTTCGACGATGGAAAGGGCATCCAGCTGGATGCGCTCGCTTTTCTCATACTGCCCCAGTGTTTCATAGAGAATACCCTGGAAGATTAAGCCTCTGATGTAACGGTAATGAGTAGGCCCCAGGGTACGTTTTGCCAGGGCCACCGCATTTTCCAAAATCGGTTCTGCCTCCTTGTAATGCCCCATGTCCGTGTAGTTGGCGCCCAGGATCAGTAAGGCCTGAATGTACTCCTCGTGTTCTTCACCTAACAGGTCTTTCCTCAGCGAGGCCGCTTCTTTCAAATACTGTTCCGCCGGCCCGTAATCGCCACTTTCCTTGCCTATCCTACCCAGCAGGTAGAGGCAATCGGCATACAGCGCTGAGTTTTTTCCGGCTTGTTCCAACACTTTTTGCTCCGTTGCCTGGGCGAGGGCCAATGCTTCCTCAAAATTTCCGATGCCAAGCAGGCTGTCCCCTATGGCTAGCGACCGGCTCACTTCCGGCGAGGGCTCCGTTTCCTGGGCCGCCGAAAAAAGGGGTAAGAGGAGGAGCCAAACGAATAGTAATTTCTTCATGCGTTTTTTTGTACCTGTTTAGGTAGTATGGTTAGGTATCACGGTTTTCTGGCCAGGCAGTTGCCGCGCCTCTGTGAGCCTCCGGCCGCAATACCGGGATACCATAAAACCGAAATACCTAAAAAGTTATGTTTTTTTTCAAAATAATAGTTCAAGCACTGATAACCTGAGCGCCAAAGATGGATTTATGGACACACTCATATTTTTATTCACAAAAATAGTTAACTCAAATGAAATCAATTATTGGCGTCTTTTTTTTCGTGTTAGGTTGTTTTCAGCTCTCAATGGCGCAAGCCGTGCAGGAATTTTCTTTCAGCCGGGAAATAAAAGGGGTGGAGTTTGAAAACGCCTCAATCATGAAGTATGTCCTGGAACCGGACAAGTCCATCATCTACCTGGAACTCAGCCGGGTTGGCGCGGTACAATCCAAAATGGGCCCCATCTGGTCGGGCGGTGCCGATCCGGTAGAGATCAAGGCGTTGGGCATCCTGGAGCTATCCAAAGACCTCAAATTATTGAGCGAAGAGCTCGTCTTCGTGAAGCCGGACGGCATTATTTCCAAACAGTACAAATTGCTGAAAGAACCAGGGAATGTTACCAGCAGCAAAAACGTCATGGCTACGCAGGACGATTGCCTGGGTATTCTTGATATTGTGGACAAATACCCGGCGCTCATGCAGGCAGAGGACTCCGCCGAAAGGGCCTTGCCTAAAGAATACTACGACAACTCCATCGATTACGGGGGGCTGGGCCAGAAAGTTAAGGGCTTCAACTCCAGGCTGTACCGCCTCAAACCTGAAGGGACAAAAAAGAGCCTCTTTGCCCAGCTTACCAATGACCAGTACGATGACATCAAATCAACCTACGATTGGGAACCTTACCGGGGCGGGGATAAGAAAAACTACTGGATGAAGCTTTCCGATTCGGCCTGCGACCCCCTAACCGGAATGGTGTACGCCCACAACGGCCTGGTGCGGGTAGGGGAAGACCGGGGGAGGAGCATGGAAAAGATACAGGAATTTGTCACCTATGATAAGAGTGGCAAGGAGGCCAACCGCACTGAGATCAACTTTGATGTGCCGCATGACATCGAGCTGCGCCAGATGTTCTACGCGGACAAGCCGGAGGACGGGTTGTTATCCATCCAGGGCGTCGTCCAGGTTTATCGCCAGCAATATGGTTTTGGCTACAAAAAATTAAACCCGGACCCGGACCCCCTGTACCGCAAACTGTATTTCTGGGACGCGCAGGGCAAAGAGCTGGGCAATGTCGACTTTAAGGCGCCCAGCGAAGACACCCGTATGATAAGAGCCTTTACGGCCGGCAATCAGCTCAGCCTACTCGCCGGTAAGCTGAAGGAGGGCCAATGGTTAACCTACCACTTTGCCGACGGCCAACTGAGCGGCCCGGAAAGTGCAGGCGCCATGGCCGGAGACATCGCTTTTAAGCCGGCCGAACTGGCGTCCTTTTCCTGGGAAGCCGTCAAAGAGATGGCCGGCGCCGATGGCGGCCAAACCATCATTTACCACCTGAAAAAGGAAGTAAAAGCAGCCGATAAGACCTATACCCCTTCCCAGGGTTATCTGATCTTCAAATTAAGCCCCGATGGGAAAATTGCCCGGGTACAACACCTCAAGCGTTCCGGCAAGGCGCTGCCCAACAGCAAAACGGGCATCAGGGTGTACCCCGGAGAAGGATACATCACAGTACTAATGAGTGATCCGGTAGCAGGGGACAAAGGCAGTATGCTGGATATCAATGCCATGAGGGTAGATCTCAATACGCTGGAAAAAACGCCGGTACTCAGTATGATGGCCGCCGGCGAGGGCCTCTCCGTAGAACGCGTCTCTGATTCTGATAATCTTCTTATCTTTACAACTAGCCCGGATGGGGAGAAATATCTCGTGACACAGTTGTCGCTGTAGTTCGATCAATCCAGGCGGCAAAGGAAATTTGCCGCCTGGATTGGCTTTTAACAAAAAAAGGATGATTAAAAACCTAACCCTATTATTAGCGCTACCCTTGTTTTTTAGCAGCCTACTCGCTGCACAATCCTGCCTGCCCAATGGGGTTGTATTCACTTCCCAAGCTCAGGTAGATTCCTTCCCTCTGCTGTATCCCGGATGTAGCCGGGTCGAGGGAGGGGTCGGCATTAATTTTACAGATATTACCCACCTCGATAGTTTAAGAGCTTGTTGGGGAATTATTAACTGGACAGCAAACGCCACTTTTTTGTTTATACTTCGGCTATTTTTCGGCACGTACCTTCCAGGTATGCACCTCAAAATGAGCCTCGCCTAAACAAAAAATTGACTGTTTTCGCCTCAGAGAATAAATCCCCAACAAGCTCTAAGGCAGATCACTTCTATTGGCCATCTTTTGTCCATCGTTTCCAATCCTGAGCTGGAAAGCCTGTCCGGCCTGAGGAATCTGGATTCCATCGGCCAGTTCCTTGATATTTATGGCAATGGATCGCTGCCTAGCCTGAATGGCCTGGAAAACCTCACCTACGTAGGAGGAGAGATCCGGATTCAGGACAATCCGGCCCTGGCCAACTTGTCTGCCTTCGGACAGCTGGACTCTCTGAAAGGAAACCTGATATTGTTGGATAATCCTGTTTTGAGTAGCCTGGAAGGGTTGAACAACCTCACATATATAGGTGGCCTTGAGATAACCGGGCAGGAGTCCATCCAAAACCTGACGCCCCTGCAGAACCTGAAAGCGGTTGGCGGCTCTTTGGCTATTGTTGGCAACACTGGACTGAGCGACTTTTCCGGCCTGGAAAACCTGGACACCATTGGAGGCTATCTTCAGATAAGCGAAATTTCCTATCTCACCACTTTGAAAGGGCTGGAAAATATCGATCCCAATACAATTTCAGAATTAATTATTACCGAATCCCCAATGCTCTCGGCTTGCGGGTTGGATAATCTCTGCGAATACCTTGCAACCCCGGCCAACCCTGCCACCATATCCGGCAATGCCCCTTCCTGTAGTTCCAGAGAGGAGGTAGAAGCGGCATGTGTTACCGGTAGCATTGGGCTGAAAGAGGAGAGTCAGATAAGTATTTCCCCAAACCCGTCCAACGGTATTTTCCATCTCACTGGCCTTCCATCCGGTGAGATAACGATCGAAGTGGCCGATAGTTGGGGCAGGGTTATAATCGCAGAGCGGCCGGATCCACCCCTTGTAAATCTGGCGAAACAGCCAGCTGGGATGTATGTTATAACGATCCAAACGGAGCATGGGCTATTCGCCAGGCGGCTGATGAAGTGGTGAGAAGGTTTTTCAGCAGTTGGGCGCCCATTAGGTTTTCGCAGCGAATCGCGAACAGCCGAACTGTGGACACCGAAAAGCGAAAAGCCGAACAGCCGAACAGCCAACAGCCAACAGCCAACAGCCGAACAGCCGAACAGCAAAATATCCACTTCCCCTCATTCCTTCCTCCTGTGCCGCACCCAACGGACGATCTCCTCCACTGCCCCCTCCCGGTTGGCTTTCAGGATCAGGCCATCCCGGTCCGAGCGGATGTAGTAGCCGCCCGGAGAAGCTATGACGTTGTAAAAGAACTGGCGGCTGAGCGGGGAACTTACCTCCTGAATTTCTATGGGTGGCAGCGTTCCAGCGCTCACATTTTGCCGGATCAGGCTGACGATAGATCCCGTTGCGTCCCAGAATGAAAAATGGCTTCGGCTGCCGGAGGTCAGCTGTATCAGGGAAATGCCGGTTTCGGGTTGCAGCAAAAGGGGAAGTTGCTGGCCAGCATCGGCCAACTTCAGGCTCTTGCCGGTGCGGACAATATCCGCAGGCAACTGAAAAGGGGCGGGAGGGTTGAAAGAGAAACCCTGTCCGTTGAGGGCATCCAGGTTGTATTGGGCCTGCAGGGCATAAAGAGCGTTATCAGAACGGCTGAGCTGGCGAAAGCCCGCCTCTGCCCGTTGCCGATCTTCCTTTAAAGCGCAACCAATGCCATAGGCCATTTGCAGGTTCTCCGGATTGCCTGGCCGCCCGGGCCGGAATTGATGTCGTTGGAGAAAAGCAATAGCCTCCTCCGGCTGGCCCAGCAGGTTGAGGGCACAGGCGGCATTACCGATAGCCGGCAGATAACTACCGTCCCTTTCCAGGGCTTGACGAAAATAAGCAAGCCCGCTTTGCAGGAGGGTACTGCGCTTTTCTTTTTCCACTTCGGTCAACCCTGCTTCTCCTCTTTGGCGCTCCAGTGCTCTGAGCAGGCTGAGGCCTTCCAACTCCAGTGGGTGAGCAAACCGGCCGGTAGGCTCATCGTAGTAGTTAAGGGCTTGCAGCAGGTGTAGTACGCCCAGGTTGTTGTAGAGGTCCCGGCCCTGGTAATAATCCAACAGAAAGGTATGGCAGGCAATGGCCAGTTCGTAGTATTCCAGAACGGCCAGGTAATTGCCAGCTTCGAATACATCGATCAGGCGGCGGGCCATGGCCAGCACTTCCCGGGCGCTGTTGCGGCGCTCCTCAAATGAAGGATAACCGGGAACGATGCTGCCCCACAATCCATAGGCTTTGTATATCCGCTCCAGCACGATCGGGATGATGCTTTCGATCCGATAACCGGCCAGATAGGCCGTGAAGGCGCCCTGTATGTCCGCCGCTTTTTCCTGGCTGTTAGAAGTGGGGTTTTGAATGCCGTAAACCAGAAAGTTGGTGCTTTGCCGGCCCGTAGCCGGTTGGAAAGCGTGAGCCAGTTCATGCGCCAGGATGAAGGCCAGCGCATCGAGGGAGTCCTTGCCCATCGAACGGCACAACAGATAGGCTTTTTCATCCAGCACAATCTGATGGCGGGCGGGGTAGTAAGCCGCTACTTTTTTGTTTTCTTCGGAGATGATCAGGCTCGGCAAAGGCTTGTCGGCACGGCCTGCCTTCTGGTAGAGTTGAAAGAGCACTTTTTCCGCCACGGCCTGGGAGGCCTTGCCGTAGATGGAGGGCGTAACCCAAAGGAAGAGGAAGGGAAGCAGGTAAATGAGGTTGGGTTTCATGACGATGAACTGGTGGTTAGTGTATTAGTGTATCGGTGTATCAGTGATCAGTGATCGGTGTATCGGTGTATTAGTGATCAGTGGTAACTGTTTAGGTATTCCGGTTTTATGGTTTTTCGGTAATGCGGCCAGGTGCTTTTGGAGGCCGTATCCGGCTCTCAAGGGTCGGCCTTCACCAGGTAACCGCAATACCATTACACCGAAATACCATCATACCTAAACAGGTACGATCATAGGAAGGTATCCGGAGTACCCTCATCACTGCGGTAGCTTTTCGAGCAACTCTCGGGCTTCCGCCTGTTTATCAAAGCTTTCATCTTCAGCCAGTTTTTCAAGTACCTGCCGAGCCGGGTTCAGGCCATTCGCCATGCGAAGGTAACAAAGCGCGAGATACCACTGTGCCTGCTTTTGTTGGCCAAACCCATCGGCCCGGGCCAGGCCGGACAATCGTTCAGCGGCAGGTTCATATTGTGACAAAGACAGCTCCGCCAGCGCCAGATAAAAGCGGGCCGTATCGTTTTGGGGGTGATCCCGAAGGAATATTTCCAAAAAACCGGAGGCTTGCTGATGATTACCGGCACGGTAGAGCAGCAGGGCTTCCCGCAAGCTATCTGAGCGGTTCATCTCCGGCGTGAAGCCTACAGAAGTGAGGCTTTCAATAATCCCGTCAACTTCCGTACTGTCCGGTTGAAAGTACTGGCTGAAAGCGAGCGCCGGGTCAAAGGCCGGTGGCTTCAGAGCGAACCACCCGATTCCGATTCCAAGGGCAATTACTGCCGCCGCCGCTGCAATACGCAAGACAAGCAGCCGTATGCTGCGGGGAGCTTCAAAGAACCCCTGCTCCTTCAACTGGCGGTGCACCTGCCCGATATCCTGCCGGGCCTGCTGCTCGAAGGATTGTTCGATGGCGCCGAGTAGCTGCTGCTCGAAGCGGACGGCTTCCTGTAGGGCTTCGTCCTTTTCCAGGGCGGCTTCGAAGGCTTCCCGCTCAGTTACCTCCATTTCTCCGGATAAGTACCGGTGGATTTGTTCTATATTGACATCATTGCTCATAATAAGTTGCTATTGCGTACGATCTTCCGCAAATACTCCAGGCAGCGGAATTTTTTCACCTTCACAAAAGCTTCTGTATACCCCATCAGCCGGGCGATCTCGGCATGCGAAAGGTTTTGGTAAATAGCATAACGCAGGACGGCGCGGCAATCGTCTTCCAGTTGGCCCAGGCTTTCCGTAACCAATTGGATCAGGGCTTCTTTCTCCAGCGCTGCCTTTTCACCATCTTCGCCGGCGGGTAAATTGGAAAGGCTCCCGGCTTCCTGTATGGGTATTTTATCGGCGGCTTTCCTTTTAAGCCAAAGGTTCCGGGCGATGGCGTATAGCAGGGTGCTCAACTTCCCCGTAAGCTGAAAGCCCGGTTTCCGAATGCTTTGAACCAGAACCAGAAGGGCTTCCTGGAAGATGTCACGGGCCTGTTCCCGGCCGCCGCCCAACCGGATCACCAGGCTTTCCACCATGCGGAAATGCCGGTGGTAAAGCGCTTCATAGGCGGACTTTTTCCCTGCCCGCAGTTCGGCCAGCCATTCTTGCTCTGTACTCATAGATCGGAATTATGGGGTTTGGTTATCAGGTAGCGCTCATTTTTTATATCCGGGAAGCGAATTTACGAAAAATCAGAGAGGGGGAATGAGTATGCAGGGCGTGAAAGCCTTTGGCCGTTGGGTTATAGTTGTATTGCATAAAAAAAGAGCGCCGGCTTACACCGGTGCTCCATTAATTTCTGGCCCTTATCAGAAGGGCCTGTAAAAAACTAAAGGGGAATCATCCTCTCACCTGTCCAGGGAGAGGAATAAGTTGATCTTGGCGCTCAGTCCGATAAACGGCTGGATAAATATTCGATTGGAGTTACTTTCTACTCCTACGGCGGTCATTTCGGGTTCCTCCAGGACGGTGGCGCCGGCGTTGAAGCGCACGAACTGAAACAGCTTATAGTCGAGCCCCAGGTAAAAAGGCCGGCCGACCAACGGGCCGCTGATCTCTTTACCGCCCTGGCCTTCGAAGTTATTGGTGAATACCCCCATGGTGATAGACGCGTTGCGCAGAAAGCGGGGCGCGATGGTGCTGGTGGAAAGCGGAAAAGACAGCCCCAGGTAAGGGGAGGTGCCATACTCCAGGTTTTCCAGGTTGCCGCCCAGGTACACGCCTCCATAACCGGCATTGAGCGAAAAGTAGCCGGCTTTATCCTCCGTCTGGTAATCTTCCACATAACGGCTGTCGGCAAAGATGAGCAGGTTGGTGCCCGACATCGCCTTTACTTCCATGCTAGTCAGCTCCCTCAATTCTTCGATCAACTGAGCCCGCTGCTGCATCTTGGCGGCCGAGGCCTGGCTGGCGCCCGCTTCCTCCGCTTTTTCAAATTTGACGGATTCGACCTGCTCGATCTTCATCTTCACCAGTTCGGAAAAGGTGGGGATGGGTTCGTCGCTCCGCCGGCGGTAGCTGGAGAGGATGGAAGCCGCCAGTTCATTCATCTCGTTCAGCATCTTTTTGGAAGAGCTCTCAAAGGAAATGGACTTTCCGCCGCTCTCCGCCTGGCTATCGATATACGTATCTATCGTCTGAGACAGGCGGCCTGTAAGAGCTTGCCGCTCCTTTTCACTGATCGGCCGGAAATAGGTGACCTCTATGTCGTACTTTTTGGAAGCGCGCAGCTTGTAGTTCACCAGAACGTTGAAGTTGGTGGCGCCACTTTTATCCTTAGGCCGTTTCCAGTCGGCAAGAGTTAAAGGGTCTCTTTTTTCTTTACCCTTCGGAGAATAAATCCGAATCTCTACGATGTCGATATCGGCGGTGATGGGCCCGGTAAAAACAATAGGCGTCTCGGAGGGTAGCGGCTGGTTTTCTCCAAAACGAGCCTTTTCGTAATCAAAGTTGACCGTGGCGTATTGGGCTCCTGCACTGTTCAAAAAGAGCAGCAGTAGAGCAGAAAGCGAGAAAAAACTTTTCATTGTGTATTTGTATTTGAGTTATTTATTGATGGCCAATGAGAAAATCCGTCCGGATTCTCTTCCGGTTTCATCCTTCACTCCAGGATTTTCACCTTGTTGGTGATCAGTTCGTGGCATGGGATGACCACTTTTTCTTTTTCCTGGCGGTTTAAAATTCCTGCAAGCTTATCCCGGCTCCTCTTCAGGCGCATTTTTATAGCGCTCTCACTCAGGTTCAGCGATTGGGACATCACTCTAATGGGCAGGCCATCCTGGTAGTGCATGGATAGCAATAATTGTTCAAACTCTTTCAGCTGTTGAAAAGCCTGTTCCAGTTCAGAGAGCCGGGCCTCCCGGAAAATCTTGTCCTGCAAGGCCGTTTCATCTGCTGCCGGCTCTGCCGGTAATGCCGAAATGTCCACCGTGAAATTTTTCTTTTTTTTATTCAGGTAGTCAAAACACTGGTTGTAAACAATGGCGAACACCCAGGAATAAAAAGGAGCGTTGCCTTTGTACCGGCTGAGGTTCAGGAAGATCTTGATAAAAATATCGTGAGCGAGGTCCTGGGCGGCATCCGGAGATTTTATCAGGCTGATGCACTTGTAGTATATCTTTCCGGAGTATCGGCGGTACAATTCCTCCTGCCATCGCCTTTGTTCCTGGGAGTTCGCCGCCTGGAGAATCCGGGAAACCAGTTCTTTGTCATCGATTTCATTAATTTTATCCAGGGCCGTTCCTACTTTCGACATTATTGGTACATCATTGATGGCCCTGGAATCTCTATCCTCCGGGGCATTTGCCCTTAAATTACAAAAACTGAGCAAATTTGTCCGCTTCATAAGTGGAGGTATCGGAAAGAAAGATCGCCGTATGTAAGGAGGAACAGGAGTTGTATGAAAACCGGCGGCAAAAATTGTGGGTGGACAGCGCGCAGTGAGAGAGCCTTAAGGCGACGGAAAAGAAAAGCCGGAATCTAACCCCATTCACTCACTCCTTCTCCCCTTCCTCTTTCGCCAGGAAGGCCGCGTCGAGGGCCTGCAGTTCGGTTTGCGCAAATTTTACGGTGAATAGGTTGGCCACATCTGCCAGTAACCGAATAGCTTCGAGAGTGGAAAACACCTCTGCCTGAAGAGAGTCCGGGGCATTTTCTGATTTGCCCGCTATTTTTTTCAGGGCCTCGCCCAGAGGATTATCTACTTTCATGGCCTTCAGGGTTAAGTCAATGCATTTTCTCCGCCGCCATCCAGGGCGATGAGGCAGGAGGCCTCAAGAATGTCCGTCCGCTTCCTGAACACGGCAATGTCCAGTTTTTCCGGTGGAGTGGCGAAGACGTTCAGGTCGGCATAAGGAACAAGCTCCAGGCATTTTTCAAAATCTCCCCAGACGTAGTGGACTTCCACCTGCCGGGTTATTCGGGCCAGGCCCAGGAGTTTGTTCATGAACCGGACGGCGGAAGCTTTTTCCGCCCCCGGGTGTTTACTGTTCTTGATGATGGTAATAATATTCAATTTGGCGCCCCAGTTGCGTTGTAACAGATAGGAAGTGAGCAGGCCGATATTGATGTCCTCCACTTTAAATTTCAGGTCCCGTTTGGCATTTCGGATGTCCAGCCACAGGTTGATGGTTTTTTCCAGGCCCAGGCCCACTTTCCGGTAAGGGATATAAAGGTAGGCGCCAAAGCCGTATTCCCTTGCTTTTTTCAGAATGATGGCGGTTTCGTCATCCTTTTCTCCCTCATCGGTAAGGCTAAGGAAGAGCACATTGGGCGTAAAAAAGGAAGCCTTGAGGCCTTGCATGCAGGTCAACACGCCGTTGTGGTAATTATCGGTTTGCACTACGGCATGGGCGGCGCTAATATCCTGTTTCATGAAATACTGGCAGAGCTCTGGCAAGCGGCGCGCCAGTTTTTTACCTTCCCCATCTGTAGAAAAGCCCAGGATTTTCACCGATCCTTTGGGGCGGGCCAGGTTGTAAATGGTGCGGTAAGCCCGCACCACGTCGTTATTGCTTTGCGCGGGGATAAGCAGGTTGGGCTGCCAGCTGCGCTCATTGGCCTTGGGCAGCCGGTTGACTACCTTGGCCGACCATTCCGCCAGGGAGTTGAACATGCCGCTCCGGGTGTCTCCTTCCTGCCGCTCCAGATTTTTGCGCCCGCTGAGGTAAACATACATAGCCACCACCAGGGCCAGGGAAATAAGCCCAATAGTGGAGTTGATGATGAACATGACGAAGAAGCAACCTACGGCGCCCAGCAAAGGCACCAGGATGGGCACCCGCAGTGTGGGGCGAAAACTGACCTGCCCCAATCCCTGCTCAATGAGCACCACCACGTTGATCATAGCGTAGGTGATCAGGAAAAACATGGTCAGCAATGGGGCTATGGCATTAAGGTCGCGAAGGAACAGCGCCAATAACACAATGCCGCTGGTCAGATAAAGGGCAAACTTGGGCTCTCCTTTTTTATCCACTTCAGACAGGCGCTCGTTCATGAACAGGATGCGGTTCTGGCCCAGTGCAAAGAGGATGCGAGGCGCCCCTACCAGTGACGATAAAGCGGAAGAGAATGTGGCCCCCAACAGGCCCGCCAGAACTGCTGGCGCCCAGAATGCCTTATCAATAAGGATATTGTAATTCTCCACCAACTCCCGGGGGCTGGCCAGAAAAGCCACCAGGATGACGAGTGCGATATAGACCAGATAACTCAGCCCCACCGCAGTAAGCGTACCGATGGGAATGCTCTTGCGCGGGTCTTTCAGGTCGCCCGACATATTGGCCCCGGCCATAATACCGGTCACGGCGGGGAAATAAACGGCAAAAACCATCCAGAAGGTCATGCCCGAAAATCCGTTTTCCGGCGAGCCCTTGTAATCTCCGAACAACACAATATCGGTGTTGACCGGGTGGTGGATGAACCCCATCCCAATCGACACCAGCGAAAGAGCAATAATGGCCAGCACCAGATACTGGATTTTGAAAGCTACATCCGTGCTGATATTGGCTATGATGAATATGAAGGCAAAAGTACCGAGGTCGACCAGCAACGCATTGTGCCCGGGGAAAAGCCACAACCAGCCTTCCCGGAAACCGAATACGTACATGGCTACGGCAAGGGCCTGGGCAATGTAGAGCGGAATGCCGATCGCACCGCCGGCCTCCAGGCCCAGGGACTGGGAAATGATGGAAAAAGCCCCTCCTGCCTTGATCCGGATATTGGTGACGATAGACGACATCGACAAAGAAGTGAAAAAAGTGATGGCTGTGGCCAGAGAGATGATGCCTATGGCGCCCACTAAGCCGGCGTTGCCCACCACCCAAGGGCCGCGCAGGTACATGATCACCCCCAGAATGGTCAGCAGCGTGGGTGTGAAAACACCCTGGAACGTGCCGAAGCGGACCGGCCCCTTCACGGGTTTGCCGGGCTTTACCCGCTCTCCGGATTCTTCGGGAGCATTGTCTGGCGGTAGGTGAATATCCTCAGTTGTTTGAGCGTCCTGCTTGCCTTCCATCTCAATTGAATTTTGGAAGTTACTATTTAGCATAAGGCTATGGATGCCTCTGGTGCGAAATTTTGTAAGCAAACCTTCCCCTTTCAAGGGGAATGAGAAGGGGTTCCGGAAAAAAAAGCCTACAAAATTTCGCGCCAGGGGTTAAATCACCATGATGCTGAATAGTTACTTTTGGAATAGTGAATCAGTAACTCGAATGATTATGGTATAGACTGGGGCCTGGAGAAATGGCCACAATCCAATGGACAACTGCTCTAAGTTAGCTTATTTAATATTCTTCCCCTCCGCAGTATTGACGAAAAGGACATTACCCACTGCCTGATAGCTCTCGAACAATTCCTTGCCTGCATGCTTGACCATTTCCTCCCGGAACCCTATGATCGTCAGGTCGGCATCCTGAGATTTTTCGTTGACGATGGACCGGACGCTCAGCTCCTGTTTTTGGGTAATGAGTTCAATATTGTTCGGAGAAATAGGCAACTGGCCGGCCTCGATGAGGCGGAACAGGCGCTCTTTTTCGTCCTGAATTGTGTCCTCAGGATAAACCGCAAAAATCTTGATCTGCCCTTTACGCCAGTCGCGGTGCCCCAGAATGATGTAGGCCAGCAGGATCATCAGGTTGGCGTTGTCATAATCCTTGGCCGTTATCCAGATGTGAATCTGCTGCTTCAGGCCATAGCCTCGTTCAGAGCTGCCCAGGATCAGCATATCGAAGTCTACCGAGCGGGTCAGCTTGAAGTTGTCAATGATGTCCGCCAGCCGGTCCGGGTTATTTTTGGAAAATTCAAAGATCAACAGGTTGTTTTCCGTACCGGCCACGCCCGGCAGCTGAATAACCTGCGCCACCGAGGAGGTAAAACTCGGGCTGACCAGCGTATCTACATAAATGTTGCTGTCGCTGGCCTCGGCCATGCGGATGAGGCGCTGTTTGCTGTGTTGAGCCTCCTCGTTGGTTTTGCGGGACAGATAACCGTCGATCTGATGGATGTAGGTGCCAAAGCCGTACTTCTGGGAAATCCACCGCAGCAGGTCGAAAGCGCCCAGCCGCTGGAAAGAATCTTCCGACAAGGCCACCGCTGAGGGGCGCCAGCTGGCCACCTGTTCCTTTTCCGCTTTCTGGAGAAACACCTGGAGCTGGCGGCTGAACTGAAAGATCACCCCCTGGAAAATGACCGCAATGCTCTTTTTATCCTGGTTGAAATAACTGATGGCAAAATACAGGAGCAGGATCATGATCACCGCCGCCACGGCGTATCCTCCGTTCATGAAAAACATCAGGCCGAAACAGGCCACGGCGCCGAAAAGGGAGATATACCAGCGGGATTTGAATTTGGGCCGGTAAGAAGGGTCGGCGGCAAAGTGGTTCAGAAAAGAAATGAGACAGAGTGAGCCGTAGGTCACCATGAAAAACATGGAAATGACCTCCGCAACACTGTCCAGGGCGCCCATCAGAATGAAAACCCCGGCAATGATAAGCGTTACGATCGAGGCATTGAACGGTTCGTCGCTGGCGCCCTTGCCCTGCGCGATCCATCGGTTGATGGTCGGCGTGGGGAAAATATGGTCGCGGGCGATGGCCTGCAGCGTTCGTGGCGCCACCATAATGGAGCCCAGGGCCGAGGAGATGGTCGCAGCGGCCAGCCCGATTGGGATGAGCCACCACCCCTGCCAGGCGATATCGGCCATAACCAGCCGGCTGGTGTCCGCCAGATCAGCTGGAGATGCGGATACCGCCAGCTTATAGGCAATGAAAAAATAGATGATCATGCCGGTAATGGTGCCTGCCAGCGTACCCAACGGGATGGACTTGCCGGGGTCGCGCAGGTCGCCGGACAACCCCACACCGGCCGTCATGCCGGTAAAAGCTGGAAAAATAATGGCAAAAACGGTAAAGAAGCCCAGGGGAATAAGGGGCGAGTTGGAAGCCGGCGGCGCCTGCTGGATAGCCGGTTGATTCGCCGCTGTTGCCTGGCTGGTATCGGGAAAGTTGGCTACTGGATCGAACTGATCTGCCGGGGAAGCAACATCCTGCACATCGTAAATGGTGGTAAAAGGGGACAGTGTATGTTGCCGGCTGTACTCCGTCTGGCCGATGAAAAAAGCCAGCAGCGCCAATCCCAGCGTGGCCACTACAATGTACAAGGCTTTGACCCCCAGGTCAGCCCCCTTGGTGAGCATGATGGCTGTCAGGGCAATCAGTGCCGGGATACCCACCGTTTGTTTTTGCGCCAGCAGCCAGGCCAGCCAGGGCGGCAGCTGAAACTGGACGGCCACCCATTTGAACAGCGGGGAGAAGGCTTCTGTGAAGGCAATGATATAAAAGGCTACACTGATGGCCTGCGACAGGAACAAGGCCATACCGATCGTGGAACCGATCACCAGCCCGAAGGAACGGGAAATGATGTAGTACTCCCCTCCTCCTTCCACCTTCTGGTTGGTGGCAATCTCCGCAATGGCCATCGCCGTAGGGATCGTCACCGCATTGCCGATCACGATGATGGCGAATGTGCCAGCCAGCCCCACATTGCCCACCGCAAACCCAAAACGCAGAAACATGATGGCGCCCAGAATGGTGGAAATGGCGGTGAAAAATACCGGCGCAGTACCAAATTTTCTTATACCTGGTTCAAAGGTTGACATGTATGACTGGTGTTCTGTTTAGAGCTTGTTCAAAGATTATCAATAGACTGGAGAATGGGGAAGCGGCCACCTTTTTTTTCGAATCTTAAGGGTTGAGGTTGAGGTTGATTTACGGGGACAGTTCCAATTTCCGTGTCTTCTGAGGGTATCCGTCTAAGGACATAAAGCTACGGGGGCATGTACGGTGTACGAGCCAATGGCAGCCCTTGGGCGTGTACGGTGTACGAGCCTGTCCAACCTTAGAACGGGAGCCTCTTCTGAAAAACGCCCTTGATTTTCCGGAACTTGCGAACGACGAACAGCGAACAGCCCCCATTTACGGAGTTCCCGTGGAGGCGCCCGCCCATCTTCCTCCCAGCCACCCCATGGGAATATACGCCCCCACCAGGTCCAGAATGGTAAACCAGGCCGGGGAAGGAAGCATGAACACATTGGCGATGCCTCCGATCAGGAAAAAGACGCCGATGCCCAGAGCGAATTTCATTTTTTGGCCGACGGCCAGCCGGGCGGCCGTAAACGCGCCGGCGAGCGTGCCGAGCGCATGCGCCAAAAACGGAAAAATGAAATGCTTCGGCTCGAACAGATGCATGGAGGATTTCAGGCTCTCCATGTTCGTAACATCCACGCCCTCCGGAGGCGGAATAACGGAACTGCTCAGCATGATTAGCCCCATGTTCACTACACTTCCGAGGACGAGGCCGGCAACCACTGCCAGAATGTTTTTCAGGATTGGGTTCATCGGTATTTATTTTGGGCCCCAGGGGGCAAATAGTTAATGCATCAAAATAATGACTTTTGGTATAAGGATAAATATTTTGACTACATTTTTCCTGATTTCTTTTTTAATGGGCCTATCACTCCTTTAATACCTCCAACCCTCCAAATCCGCCCCCTCCGGCGCCCGCCCCTTCACCTCTTCCGCCCACTTGGGAATAAACATGCGGTGGTAGCGCAGGCGGGAAATAGCGTTGGGCTGTGTGTGGTCGCCGTTCCAGCAGTGCTCGGCGCGGTCGCCGTAGTCCACCTCGCCGTCGTAGTAGGGGTCCGTGCTTTCCAGGAATTCCTCAGTGAGGTAGACGGCGTTGTTGAGGTAGTAGTTGTCCATGTCGCCGCAGTAGATATGGATTTTGCCCTTTAGCTTGGGGCCCAGGGTTTTCCAGTCGCGCTTCATGATGTGCGCCAGGTCGTAGTTTTCTTTCCAGTAGGCCGCCACCTCGTGGTCGATCTCGCCGGTGTATTTGTCCCATATCGGTTGGGGATAGCCATCGTCGCCCACCGGGCCGTAGACGGCCTGCCAGATGTCGTACTGGTCGCCGGAGCGGCTGTTGGTTCCGAGGGCCAGTTCCATGTGGTTGTAGTCTTTCATGAACGCCGTGATATGGCCCAGGTAGTCCCGGTGTTCCGGGCGGGGTGTACGGCGGAAGTCGCCTTCGATCCAATAGGCGTTTTTATCGTCGTAGATGTTGACCGTCACATAGTGGCGGAAGTCAATGGGGTCCGGGCAGGCGGCGTAGCAGCCGTTGAAGGCATCAGGGTAAAACACCTGCACGGCCAGCGCTTCCCATCCACCGGTAGAGCCGCCGTAGGTGAAGCGCGCCCACCCCTGTCCGATACCGCGGAACCGTTCTTCAATGTAAGGAATCAGCTCTGTCATGATCGCGTCGCCGTAGGGGCCCAGGTTGGCGGAGTTAACAGCGTAGGAGTCATCGTAGTAAGGGTTGGCGTGTTGAATCTCGATGGCGATCACCCGGGGAAAGCCCGGGCCCGTCCACATTTTATAAAAATCGTAAGCCTCCTGTTGCACGATGCGGTTGTAGCAATCCAGCTGAAAGCGATCGCTGTACTCACAGGGCTGGGTGGTGTCGGGCGGATTGGTGCGCCAGCCCCCGAAATCGGAAGGAAAATGGCCGTGCATAATGGCCAGAGGGTAATGCACGTCCGGATGCTCCTCGAATCCCTCGGGCAGCAGCACGTGAGCCCCCAGGTACATATCCCGGCCCCAGAAGCTACTCAGCAACTCACTTCGAATTCGGATGTGTTTGACGTACTTGCTGTCCTCCGGCGGTACGATGGGCGGGATCACCTGGTCCAGCTCAATGCTGATAGCGTCGGGCGTTACCGGGTCAAAGGTGATCTTTTCCGGTAGGCTGTACAGGTTGCCCGGAGCTTGATTCCAGTGCTGCCCTTCCCCGCGGTCCATGGGGAGCTTGACAGTATGGCCGTCAGAACGCTTAAACGTTTCGTATTGGTGGAGCAGAGCCTGCACATAGTATTCCCCGGCGGGTACATCGGCCAGGCACTCGATGGGGTAGCCGAAGGCGGTGCTGTCGAAGGTAGCCGCTTTACCCGGCGCCCAGCCGTCTACATCGATACCGAAAACCAGCTGGGTATGGGGCCCGTCGCTAACCTGAAATCGGGGCTCTCTGTCATTGCCTTTGGAGAGCAGCAGCAGCAGGCGGCCGTCCTGCAGGCTGTCGTTTTCGGCGTTGTAGGTGACGGAGAAGTAGGCCGGGCCGGAAGGAGCTTTAGCTTCACCCGGGGCGCAGCTGTTCAGGGCCAGGGCGCAGAGGAATAATGGAACGAGTAGTTGGCTTTTCATGACTGGAGGATTTGAAGGGAAAGATAGTGAATTTGAAGGATGGGGTAGAATGTGTATGCTTGAAAATGTGTGAATGTGTAAAACAAGGGGGTGTGAAAACAAGGCTAGGCGAACTTTTGGAGCGGTTGTTTTATTCCTAAAAAAAGGGTATTTGTTCCTTCAATTTCCGCGACTAATCGCTCTACCGGGTAACTAATTGGAGGGTTGCCATCATCATCATTGAGGACAATAAGATGAATAGGAATTTCGTAAGGCTGAGTTAAGCCGGAAGCTGTCATGTTGATACTGGATAAAGCTTCCAACTCTGCTTTGACTTCTTCCAAAGTAGGTTCAGGGGTTCCGCAGACGAATTGGCTATAACAATGTGTACCCCACCCCCGTTAGAATCAATAAAAGGGCGTGTTTAAAACATTTAAAAAGGAGATTGGAAAAGCGCATAGTACTATAGTTTAAGGGTCATGAAATCCAATAAAACCGTAGGCCGTTCTTCGCAACAAAAAACGGCAACATAGATGCCAAGTTTTGGGAGGACGCTGAGAACTTTAAAAAATAAGGGTAGTTGTGAGAACGCTTATGCATTATGATTGATACACTAAGATAGCGCAATTTTGGGTAGGGTGCAACTAGATATAAAATATAACATAAAAATACATTTTAAAGATGCCAAAAAGCCGTTACCACTCATCCAGCCCCTCCAAAGAGATCACAATCGGTAAGCTGGCGGGGAAATGAGTAGCGTTGGCCAACCAGGGTAGCGAATGTTTAGCGGGAAGAGGAAGGGATTTAGATTCACCCTTGAATACCGTAGCTCCCTTCCTGAGAAATGCCGGATTGTATTCTACTCCCCGGTCGCAGTACACTTCACGCAGGCTGGGGAGTTTTAAAAACCAGGATGGAAGAAAACCGATGGGATTATCCTGAAGGTCAATAAACGCTAATTGAGGATAATGCTGGATGGCTTCGGGAATGGCCCGCAACTCCATGCCGGAGAGGTTGAGCGCCTGCTGCCCGTCTATATCATAGATATAGTTTTTCAGGATGCAGGCTACATCCTGCTCGTCGAACTGGTCGAGCGTGAAACCGGGCTCTGGCCGGAGGTTTATTTTCAGGATCGCTTTAAGCGGATGCCGGAGGTACTCAAAGAGCGGCAGCTTTATTCGGTTCTTTCTGAGGTCTATTTCCTGTAATTGGTGGAGCAGCGGCAGCCCATCGGGTATCCGGGACAGGGCATTGCGGGCAAGGTTGAGAAAGCGAAGCTCTTGGAAACGGTGTAGAAAAAAGACATCGAAAGACTGTAGCCGGTTGTAACTCAAGTCCAATGCGTTCACCTCTTTAAATTGGCTGGCCTCGTCTGGTATTTGATTGAGTTCCAGCCTGCTCAGATCGAGCGTTTGGCCGTACCTGCCATTGTATATTCGCCTTTTCAGCAGGGCTGCCTTATCCGCTGCCTTACCGCGCCGAAGCAGGAGGGCCCCACAGTGGCCGTCCCTGGAAAAGAGGTAACGGGATAGCGCCAAAATATCCAGCCCCAGAATATCCTCGAGATAAGGGAGGAACTGTTCAGGGTTGGCATTTTTCTGTTCAGAGTCATAGTTCAGCAACCACATCAAGCTGTTTGCTTCCAGGGTGGAGCACCCCCGTTCCTTGATGGTTATCTGCAGCAGTGCCTGTAGAGCTTTGCGCAGCGCCAGCCGCTGGTTTCCCCGGGCTGCCATGAAATAGCCACAAAGGCTCAGCAGGAAATCATCGGTAGCCTGCTGGCTGCTGAGCAGGCGGAAGGCCAGCGCGCTGTTGCGCTTGTCTTCCGTACTCAAAAGCCGAAGAACATTAGTGGCTGCTTTTTCGGAAAGTGGCATGGCAATGGGTTAGAACCTGCCTAATTTACATGTTTAAAACCAGAAATTTCGAACCACAGGGCTGATTTTCATTGTTTTAACTAAATAATAAGGAGGGATTATACTGCTGGACAATTACCGAACCGAATAAAAGTGTAAGCGTATAGAGGTGTAAAAGAAGGGGCTTGCACCTTTCCACTTTTCCATGCATAGGCCCAAAATGTCCAGTAGTATAGTAGTGGAAGATGTGGTGAAAAAAGGAAGGCAGTAAGAAAAATCTATAGGCAAACATTTTCTTTTTTAGAATATCCCCTTATATTGAATAGCGCATAAAAAAAGGTTGAACCCAAAGATCCCAAGCTATGAATGCGACAATTGCCAAGGTAAACAAGGCTATATGGCCGCTTAATTTTGAGCAACTCCATCGCGATTATTACGATTGGATGTCGATGGTCGATTTCTGGAAGTACGAGATCAAATATCTGGAAAGGGCGATGAAGCACTTTCTGGTGTATCCCCTCTCCGAACAGCAGGCTTATGAAATGCGGGAGTCCTTCAACCAGCTAATGTGCAAGATCCGCCCGGAGATCCGGGAGATCGAAGGCTGGCTGCGTTCCTTTCACCGCCGCCTGGCCTCGATCGTCAACCCGGATACCAATGATTCCTTCCTCAGAAACGGCGCCGAACATCGCCGCATTTACCGCAAAATGGATAACTTCCGCCGCCGCCTGGCCCAGCTTAAAAAAGAACTGTATGGCCTGCTCATCGAAGTGATCCGCGAAGAAAAAGCGGGGCATCGTCAGCATCGGGCACTCTGGGCCTATCCTTATCAACAAGGGCAGCTGCGGCAGATTGGGTGAGTGTAAGAATTCAGCAATTGGCGCTTAGCTGTTGCAATTGGCGCCCGATGCCCATAAAATGGGATATGGCCTTGATCTGTCGGTTTTTTGCTTAAGAAGCTGTATGTACCTGCTAACCGCCAAAAGCTAACTGAATAGTTACGGGTGAGTTATGAATTTGGCGCTTCACCAACAGAACTGGCTGAACTCGTCGAAGAGCCCAGCCAGCCCGTGGTGGAGGTTTTGAGTAGCAGAGGCGTCCCCCAATCATTCCCTCATTCCTTCCTACAACGTCCCCCGCAATTCCTGCTCCCGTTCAATGGCCTCGAACAGGGCCTTGAAGTTACCCTTGCCAAAAGAACGGGCGCCTTCGCGTTGGATGATCTCGTAGAAGACCGTCGGGCGGTCTTGTACCGGCTTGGTGAAAATCTGCAGGAGGTAGCCTTCCTCATCGCGGTCGATCAGGATGTTGAGGCGCTTGAGTTCTTTAAGGTCTTCGTTGATCTTGCCGACCCGCTCCAGCACTGTTTCGTAGTAGGTGTCCGGAACGTGGAGAAATTCGACGCCGCGGCTCCGCAGCTCGTCTACCGTGTGGATGATGTCTTCGGTGGCCACGGCGATGTGTTGGACGCCGGCGCTGCGGTAGTAGTCCAGGTATTCTTCGATCTGCGATTTTTTCAAGCCCTGGGCCGGCTCGTTGATCGGGAATTTGATGTATCCGTTTCCATTGGACACCACCTTGCTCATCAGGGCGGTGTACTTGGTGGAAATGTCTTTATCATCGAAAGTGACCAGCAGTTTGAAGCCCATCACTTCCTGATAGAACTCCACCCATTTGTTCATCCCACCCAGTTCTACATTGCCTACACAGTGGTCGACGTACTGCAGGCCGATGGGTTCCACTTTCATCAGGCTCTTTTGGGCCTGAAAGCCCGGCATAAAGGCCCCGTCGTAGTGCTTGCGTTCCACAAAGGTATGGAGGGTTTCGCCGTAAGTATGGATGGAGGCAACCGTCACTTCGCCGTACTCGTCCTTCAGCGTTTTAGGTTCCATGGCGGCTTTAGCGCCGCGCTCGACGGCTATTTTGAAGGCGTCGCGGGCATCGTCCACCCATAGGGCCAACACTTTGACCCCATCGCCGTGTTTGAGCACGTGTTGGGAAATTTCGTGGTCCGGGCTGAGGGCGGCAGTCAGTACAAAGCGGATCTTCCCTTGCTGCAGGACGTAAGAAACCGTATCGCGGCTGCCGGTCTCCGGCCCCCGGTAGGCAACGAGCTTGAAACCAAAAGCAGTCTGGTAATAATGAGCGGCCTGCTTGGCGTTGCCGACATAAAATTCGATGTAGTCCGTCCCGTTGATGGGGAAGGTGTCCTGGTGGGTGTCTGGTTTGTTTTTGGTTAAAGTGCTCATTTTATATTTTTTTTTAATGATTGGCGATGGTACACTGATTTTTCAGGATCGGTTAGGATCGATTAGGATTTCGGCGGGGTGGTTTGTAATCCTTAGTCAACACCCTTCTTAGATGCTCCACCTTCTTTCCAAAATTGAGCAGTAAGCCGACTTCTAAATCCGTTGCCCGGAGATAATTTACCAACTGAGCTTCATGATCAGGTGAAAGGGATTCGGCGGCTTTGAGTTCAACAACAACCTTGTTCTCCACCAGGATATCGGCAAAGTAATGGCCGACTTCCTCTTCATCGTAGTAGACTTTAAGGAGTTTTTGTTGGTCCGCTTCAATGCCCTTCTTACGAAGCTCGATCATCATTGCATTTTCGTATACTTTTTCCAGAAAGCCGAAGCCCAAAGCATTGTATACATTATAGTAAGCCTTAATGATCTGCCCTGTCAAATCAGAGTGTAAATAATTAGTGTTCATGTTATCAGGTTTTAGCGTTAATGAGTAAATACGAGACTACATCGCCTCAACCTGATAATATCTTAAAAAACCCTAAGAAATCCTAAAAGATCAGTGTTCTATCCCCTAATTTCTGGCCGGCTCCCCTTCCGGCAGCCAGCTCTTAAAGTACTCCTTATCCTCAATGCCCATGGCGTGCTCGGTGAGTTTCAGCGGGCGGAAGGTATCGACCATGACGGCCAGCTCTCCGGTCTCTTTAGCACCGATGCTTTTTTCAACCGTGCCCGGGTGGGGCCCGTGCGGGATACCTCCCGGGTGCAGCGTGATCATACCCTTTTCTACGTGTTTACGGCTCATGAAATCGCCATCGACGTAGTAGAGCACCTCATCGCTGTCGATGTTGCTATGGTTGTAAGGCGCCGGGATGGCCTGCGGGTGGTAGTCGTACAAGCGCGGCACGAAGGAGCAGATTACAAAGTTGCGGGCGGCAAAGGTCTGGTGCACGGGGGGCGGCTGGTGCACCCGGCCGGTGATGGGCTCGAAGTTGTGAATGCTGAAAGCATAGGGGTATACGTAGCCGTCCCAGCCGACCAGGTCGAAGGGGTGGTTGAGGTAATAATAGGGGTACACCTGATCCTGCTTTTTGATATAAAACAAGAATTGCCCCTGTTCGTCGTGGGTCTCCAATTCTCCAGGTTTCCGGATATCGCGTTCGCAGAAGGGAGCGTGCTCCATCAGCTGGCCGTACTCATTGCGGTATCGCTTAGGCGTGGTAACCGGGCTGTAGGATTCGACGATGAACAGGCGGTTGTCCTCGCCGTCGAATTCCATCTGGTAGGTCGTTCCCCTGGGGACGACCACGTAGTCGCCGTATTCGAATTCCACCTTGCCGTACATCGTCTTCAGGCGGCCGCTGCCCTTGTGGATGAAAATGACCTCATCGGCATCGGCATTCTTGAAGAAGTAATCCGTCATACTTTGGCGCGGCGCCGCCAGGATGATCTTGCAATCATCATTGACCAGCACCGGCTTTCGGCTCTGGAGGTAATCGTCTTCCGGCTGGACGCCAAAGCCTTTCAGGCTGCGGTGCTTGAGTTGTTTATCCTGAACTACTTTGGGAACCACCGAAAAGGGGTCGCCGACCTGAACGATCTGGGTGGGCGCGTTGCAATGGTAGAGCAGGGAGGAGAGGTCGCTAAAGCCTTCGGTAGAGAAGAGCTCCTCGTGGTAGAGCTCGCCACCAGGCTTTCGGAACTGGGTGTGCCGTTTAGCCGGCACCTGTCCAAGGCTATAGTAGTGCATAGGTTTTGGTTTTAAAATTTCCCAAGTGCGATGAAATCGCACTTGGGACTGGTTCTATTTGGTGTCCTCAGAGCTGAGGTTGTCGAATAAGCTGTTCAGTACATCGACCAGCCGGTCGATCTCGGCATCTTCTATGCCTTGCCAGGCCTGTCGGCGGGCATCCCGGATGATCGGGAGGGCGCCTTCGATCTTTTCTCTACCTTCATCCGTTAGCTGGATTTTAAAGCGGCGGCGGTCGGCGGGGTCCGTGATGCGGTGCGTCAGGCCTTTTCGGCAGAGCAGGTCGATAATGCGGGTAATGGTCGGGGCGTCCTTGTACGTTTCCCGGGCGATCTCCAGCTGGCTCAGGCCCTCCTGCCGGTTCAGCACCTGCAGGACCACCCACTGGTCGATAGTGATGCCCGTATCGGCGGCGGCGAGCTGTTGCTGGAAAAACTGCTTCAGCCGTTTGGCGGTGCGCTCCAGGATGAAGCCGGAGCTTTCCGATTTTTTGTCCAGTTTTTTCGATTTGATCAGTTCGGCCACAAGCAGGTTTGTTTTCTGCCCACAAAAATAGTTGTTATACTAATTGTTTGCAAGGAAAGTAACTATTTTCTTTTCAGCGCGAGGCTGATCTCCGGCTCCTGCATTTTTACGATGAGCTGCCCGGCGTACAACAGCAGTTCCTGTTCTTCGTCGGTGATGGTCAGCTTGGTGCTGATGTGGGTCAGTAGCTCGTACAGACTTTGGCGGTCGCTCGGCAACAATTGTTTTTGTTCCCGGAACAGGTGAATCAGCCTTTTTTGCTCCTCTTTTATATTGATTTCTACTCGCAGGGGCGCGTCGGCGTCCTCCAATAATTCATTAAAACTGAAAAAGACCGGGGTAATGCCGTATTGGCGGCAGACGTCGCGGATGTCTCTTACCAGGGTTGCGCGCCGCGCATCGAGGCCGCTGGAAGGCAGCCTGCCCATTACACTCAAGGAAAATACAGCCCCTTCCCGTTTGGAAAAGGTATACCGGTTGCCGGCTGCATCGGCGTCGACAATGAGCAGGATTTTTCGGGGCGCCTTTTCCTGTTTGAGAATCTGTAGTGCAGTGTGGTAACCGATATTGTCGGTCATAGCGCCGTCGATGAGGGGGAGGAAAGGGCGCAGGGCCGAATACGTGCTGTGCAGCGTGGTATTGGAGATGAGAACCGGAAAGCTGGCGCTGGATTTGATGCCGACCGCCAGCGGTACTTGGAATGGATCAAGCGTGTCTTGAACTACCTTGGCGAGGCGGTGCGTGTAGCCATTGATCCGGTACTCTTTCAAAATATCAGGTGTAAAGGGGAAGATGGTCATGGTATTGAGGGTGGAGCTGTTGGTGATGTGCATGGGGAAACGCACCGGCTCCCGGCTGTTGATGGGAATAAAGAAGTCGCCCAGCAGCAAGCTCTGCGGCTTTCTCTTTACTTCTTTGGCGCGCCGCCGGTATCCCAGCACGTGCTCATCGATGGAGCGTTCCAGCGCATCGCCGTCATCCGCCATGGAGAACCAGAGCATGGGGTTGAAGTTGGCGCGTACGATCACCCCGGCGTAGGGAAAGGCAAGGTCTTCCCGAATCTGCCGGTTCAGGTAATCGCCCAGCCGGAAAAGTTCCTGCCTATTGAAAAACCGGTGTTCGTAGAGGGCCGATACATAAGCGCCGGCGGCAAAGCCCCCACCGGAGACGGTAGACAGATAATCCACCTGGTTCAGCATATTCTGGCCTCCGCCGGTATTGATCTGTTCCAGCCCCAGCATGATGCCAATGCCGAAGTTGGAGGCGCGGGAGCCGCCCCCCGATATGGCCATAGCCACGGCCAGGGTGGAGTCCTGCCCGGGCCGCTCCTGCACGCTTTTGTAATAGCTCAGGTTAATCGTGGGCACCGGGTCGCCGTCCTTGAGGAACTGGCTGCGGTCGGGGTAGATGTTCTGAGAGCAGGAGGTGAAGAGGAGGGCTGCCAGTGCCAGAAAGTGCGCAAGGCGGAAATCGGAAGTCGAAAGGCGGAAACCGGGCATCCAGCATTCATAGTGAACCTGATCCCAGCTTCGAACCCCCATTTTCGCACCCGTCTTCCCCTCGATTTCTTTGAAGCACGGGGCTCTTCCAGGCAAGCTTCCGACTTCCGACTTCGCACTTCCGGCTTCAACAACGGTTCGTGCAAAGCCCCAAATTGTCCAAAGGTTACGATTCTTATGCATGTTTTCTCGTTGTATGGTGGCGTTCTGTTGCTGCAATATACAAAGCTAAAGTCCAAAGAGTTACTGCCCAGCCGTTTGCCTCTTCATTTTGAGAGGGAAATGTTAAAAAACGTGCGCACTTTGCAAAAAAAAAATATTATTTATCATTGTGGAGCCGTCAGGCTCTGAGTGAATAAGAGCGCTCCTGTTTTCCACTCTTTTCAGACAACTATGAACAGTTGCTAACGTTTGTTCCTGCTTTCTTCGAATAACACGGAAGTAGGATGGTATCTTTTTTTGTCAACCTTTAAAACTTGGGGATCATGTTCTCAAAAGCTCTGCTGCGGACGGCATGTACGTTGCTGTCTCTATCCGTTATTTTTTTCTCTTGTGAGAAGGAACCATCAACCTTTGATGAATTAGAAGAAGTTGAAAAACCTACCGCTGAACTTACAATAGCTAATGTAAAAGAAGCTTTCGCCGAACTAGGGAAACCTGGCAATAGTGAGCTTGAATTCAGGAATGATTCATTATTGAAATCTGACTCAATTTTTGGATTTAATTTTACTCCTCATTGGGGTCTTGCCCAGGAAACAACCTTTGGATCGGAGTCTGAGATCGTTATCATACCGATCACTTCTGAATTATTCATCAACGCACCTTTGGGAAGCAGGGGCAACCTCATCAGCTATCTGAACGAAAATGGTGATCTGGATTTCACAATGCTCTTGCATATTCCAGATTCAAGATACTATGCGGAGCGAGGGTACAATATGAGTGTAGATGATTATACAGGGATTTTGTTGCCTGTAAATGAGCAAGGTTGTACAAGTAGTTTCATTGAAGTTGAGAATGGAGAAGTAATAAATCAAATTAATTTAGATGGTTTGGACCCATCGGAGTTTAATGACAATGAGCAAAATGGATTTTGTTTAAGCCAAGCTAACTCATTAACCTTCTTCAAAGCTTTTTTGCCATCTGAGAGAGATGAACCTCAGGATGAAGGAACTGAAGGAGTAGATGCAATTTATGTCGAGCCTACTGTTATTTGGTTTATTCACGATATTTGGTTTGGGACTCCCGGAGCAGGAGGGTACTCGCCCTCTTCTAATTTGGGCGGCACCTCTGGAAGCAATGGCAGTAGTGGTAATGGATCAGCAAGTAACACAGGTATTCTTCTAACGGGATTCTTTGATGAATCACTGTTTGACGGCGAAGAGCTTTTAATCGCTGAGGAGATTAATGATTTTAAAGAAGAACATAACATTTTAATTCCCTCGGCTGAAATTCTTTCCTTTATCGAGAATGAATGCCGGGAAGAGTATCCACATCCATTTATTGACCATATTCACCTTCAAGGGTTTCTCTCGACTCCCCTGGCCAATTGCCTGAAAGATCTTCTGGCGGACAACGCCAGAAAAATTTTATTCTCTTATTTCAATATACACCTCTCTAGCAGTCAGTTTGAAGAAATTTTTAGCTCAGACTGCATTTATGGAGGAAACTTTGAGCAGTGCGCCCTGGCGGAACTCAGGGACTGGATCGGCCAGTGGGTGGAATACACCGATGCGCAACGGGCCTGGATGGAAAGCTACCCGCACATCATGCCGGGCATTGTCAACTACATTTTGAACAACCAGGAAGATCCGGAACTCGCTCAGGTGCTGGATGCCGCTTTTGATTTTCTGGAGGAGAAGGGGTTTGATGATGCATCCGCTCAGGCAGTGAAGGCCATATTTTCACTAATCGACAGTGATCAACTCGCCGGCCCTTATACAGACGCTGAGAGAGAGGCCATTATCCAGGAACACTTCTTTAATCCCGATCAATATGTTCAATTCATTACCCACTGCATCCTCCTGAGGACGGAATGGGAGAACAATCACTCCGGACAAACCTGTGGAACCCTGTGCCAGGTAGGAATAGCTTTGGAAGCGTACTGGAAGACGATGAAGGGTGTTGTTCATACGGCGTTTGATATTTGTGGCCTTATTCCTGTTGCGGGAGAGCCTTGTGACCTGGCCAATGGCACGCTTTATATTATTGAGGGAGATGGTGTAAACGCAACGATAAGTTTTGCGGGAAGTATTCCATTTTTGGGTTGGGGGGCCACTGGAGTTAAGTTTGCCTCAATAATAATTGCAATTCCTTCAGGTGTTGAAAAAACCTTAAAAATCACGAAACAAGGCGGGAAATATGTCTTTAGCCACAAAAGCCAATTTAGACAAATACTTGGAATCACTGATCCTGACAAGCAAGCACATCATCTGGTAGCATGGGCTTCAAGGGAACATGATGTTGTTCAGAAAGCAGCTGATGCAGCAAGTTCTCCTTTTCACATGAATCATCCTAAAAACGGCCTGGGTATCGAAACATGGAGGAACCAGCCAAATCACAATAATTATAATAGTCAAGTTACAGCCGCTCTTGATCAGATAAAAGCAAACCTGGAATCTATCCATGGACAGATTCTAGACGATATTGATCCCAATTTAGTCTCTACTGAATTAAAGTCATTTCAGGATTATTTGAGAAATTTAGTATCATCAAATCCAAATTTACATCTGGATGACTTGATTATCGATTACCCGTAGTGCCTTAATAAATAGATTGACATCTTCACGAAATGAGCATATATAAAATATCATATCAAGTAAATAAACCAGAGAGCGCGGCATTCCCTCAGGTTCAGGAAACGCTAGGCTCTTATGATTTCAGTAGCCCAAATTCCTTTCGCAAAGCTCCCATTTCAGGCAGAATTGATTTCCCTATTCAATTCCCTAAAATGAAGATGGAGAATAAGGCCAAAGAAACGGACCTAATACAATGCGTACCTTTAGGAAATAAATTTTTAGTTGTTAGCCCTACTGTCAGTACTTGTATTATGACATTTAATATTGATGAAATCCAAACATTCACTATTGATGTCATACATAAAAAGATAAGCCACACTTATCATGCTTTATATTTTCCAAATTTAAGGCAGGACAGTCTCATCGATTGGGAAAACTCAACTTTCTTTGTAATTGACAAAACTTCTTACACCCTTAGTGACGGGAAAACCCTTTGGCATAGGCTTGAAGAGGGCCTATCGATAAGAAACTATCAAGACTATTTAAAATATTTACGGGAACTCCATGCCCGATCAGCAGGAAAACAGGCCTTAAAAACAGACCATATTCAACTTATAGACAAAATAGAGTTTGATCTATTTAAAATGAGTATACCTCTGATGGGATATTTCTGTTCCAGCCGCCTGAAAACCGCTATTGAACAAGCCGGACTTACCGGCTTTCGCTTCGAACAAGTAAGTCGATAAGGCTGCCCAGCCAAAGAGAAAATGCGAATATATTTATATCATCGGAGATCCTTTTAGTTTCAGGGATGGAGGAAAATAAGTTCATCATTTCTACGGGAAGCCATCTCTATTAAAGAAGCTATTTTCTCCACGCTCAAATTTTAAAACCTGTAATTATGAAGTATTTTGGATTGATCTTAAAAGACAAATTGGTAAAAACTACTCCTCAAATTGAAGTTGATCAATAAAATTGAACTGGATTTATTCCGAGTAAGCATTGGAAAAATTAATTTTTTCATATCGGAAAGATTGAAAAATGCGCTCCTGGAAGCAAACCTTACCGGGTTTAGTTTTTATGCCCCTCCAGTAGAAGACAATACTTTCATTATGGACGGGCGAATTTATATGACTTGATGAGGTTGGCCCTTAAGCTGCATCCTTAAAAGAGCGTAACCCTTCCCCTCCTTTAATTGTTATCTACCAACGACGAACCGGTTCCCGCTTTCGCATATCGCTTCGTCCGTTTATATTTGCCGGAAGCGGCTCGTGGTTCGCAGTTCGCAGTTCGCGAATACCGAACACCGAACACCGAACACCAAACACCGAACAATGACCACCGACGACTACAAGGCCATCTCCGATACCATCCCCCGGCAGCCGGGCGTCTACCGCTTTATCGACAAGGAGGACACCATCCTCTACGTGGGCAAGGCCAAGGACCTGCGCAGCCGCGTGTCCTCCTATTTCGGCGACCGCCGGGACCGTGCCCACAAGACCCGCGTGATGGTCAAGAACGCCGGCCGCCTGGAGTTCACCGTGGTGGAAACGGAAGCCGACGCCCTGCTGCTGGAAAATACCCTCATCAAGAAGTACCAGCCGCGCTACAACGTGATGCTGCGCGACGACAAGAGCTACTCCTACATCTGCATCAAGAACGAACGCTCCCCCCGCGTCTTCATCACCCGCCGCGTCATCAAGGACGGCTCCACCTACTTCAAATTTACACCAGCAAAGTACGCATCAAGATCATCCTGGAGCTGATCAAACGGCTCTTTCCGCTACGCACCTGCCATTTCAACCTGTCACCGGAAAATATCGATAGTGGAAAGGTTAAGGTGTGCCTGGAGTACCACATCAAAACTGCATGTACCTGCGAAGGGCTGGAAAGCGAGGCGGACTACAACGACAAGATCGACCAGGTGAAGAACATCCTGAAGGGCAACTTCGGAGCGGTGAAAACCCACTTCAAAGGCGTGATGGAAAAACACGCCGAGAACCTGGAGTTCGAAAAGGCCCATCAGATGAAGGAAAAGCTGGGCGCCTTTGAGGACTACCAGTCCAAGTCGACCGTGGTCAACCCTACCATCCGGGATGTGGACGTCTTTTCCATTGCTTCCGAAGAGAAGGAGGCCTACGTCAATTATATCAAGGTGGTGAACGGCGCCATCATCCACACCCACACCCAGGAGCTGGTGAAGAACCTGGACGACGACGACGAGCCGGCCCTGCTGGCCTACGCCATTCCCATTATCCGGGAGCGCTTCAACAGCATATCCCGGGATGTCATTCTTCCTTACGAAGTACAATTGGAAGAAGGGCTGCAGGCCATCGTGCCCAAGATCGGCGATAAGCGCAAATTGCTGGACCTTTCCGAAAAGAACCTCAAATACTATATACTGCAAAAGCAGAAGCAGCGCGCCAGCCAGACGCGCAAGCAGACCTCTGCCGAGCGCATCCTGCGCACCCTGCAGCAGGACCTGCAGATGGACGTGGTTCCCCTGCACCTCGAATGCTTCGACAACTCCAACATTCAAGGCAGCCACCCGGTGGCGTCCTGTGTGGTCTTTAAGAACGCCAAACCCAGCAAGAAGGACTATCGGCATTTCAACATCAAAACGGTCAAAGGCCCCGACGACTTCGCCTCCATGAAGGAAGTGGTGCACCGCCGCTACCGCCGCCTGATCGACGAGGGGGAAAGCCTGCCCCAACTCATCATCATCGACGGCGGCAAGGGCCAGCTCAGCGCCGCCGTAGAAAGCCTGGACGCCCTGGGCATTCGCGACAAGGTTACCATCATCGGCATCGCCAAGCGCCTGGAGGAGATCTTCTTCCCCGGCGACTCCATCCCGCTCTACATCGACAAAAAATCGGAATCCCTCAAGCTCATTCAGCAGGCGCGCAACGAGGCCCACCGCTTCGCCATCACCTTCCACCGCACCAAGCGCTCGCAAAATTTCACTACCACCGAGCTGACCAATATTCCCGGCATTGGGGAGAAGACGGCGCAGAAACTGCTCAGCCACTTCGGTTCGGTGAAGCGCATCAAAAATGCGCTGGCCTCGGAGATCGCGGAGGTAAGTAGTTTGAAGGTGGCGGAGAAGGTGAAGGTGTATTTTGAGGGGCGGGGTGGGGAAGAGGAGGAGTAAGGGAAGATAGAATTCGGTGTTCGCAATTCGCAAATCATCTGAGGAAAATACAGGCATCAGATATAATTGTAGATGTATTCAGGACTACTGAAGACGTGACACTATTTTACAAACGAACTATCAACAGAAAGAGATCTTGGCTATTACAGCTAAAGTCAGCGTTTGAGCTACAGCTTGTATTGAGCGAACAAATATGTCCATAGGCCGTTCGGGTGCTATCCATTTTAACACCACCGGCCCGCCCGCTTCATGCGGGCAGGCCGGCGCCAAGTGTCGGGGATTTTTTACAAAAGCAAAAAGACCGGGTGATTTTAGATAAAGCCGGAAGTCGGACACTGGAACGGTAGCCGGAAGTCGGAAAAGAGACACAGAATGTCAATGATTCACGACTTTACCCTATCCCTTTTTCATGACCTTATCTATCTGAAAAAAAACAGTCTGGTTATAAATTGATTTCGGTTTTTTTTACGGTTGCGCATTGCCCCGCTCCGTCTTTTCCCGCCAGCCATCTACACTTTCTACGACGAGGGCGGCGGCTACTCCATTTTCCATTTCCAGGGTGAATTTCAATTCGGGGTCATCCGCCAGAGCAAAGGAGGTGGAGCTTAGGGGGATCAACGGCATTTTAGGCCGCCCGGTGCGCTGGTAGACGAGCCTTCCATCTTCGAGCAGCAAGGTGCGGGCGCCGTAATTGCCGGCGCAGGCCTGCATCTGCTCTTCGCTGAGTGCCGGCGGGTCGTTTTTCGCCTTCAGGTAGCCGGCAATCCATTGGAAGTAGCGCTTGTCTTCTTCCGATTTCGACTTGTCCGCCAGCTTTTCCAATGCCATCTGATGGGCTACATCCAGCGCTTTTTCCTTTGCCACATCCACATCCGGGCTCACACCTGTACCTTCCCAGTTGGTATGGGTAATGGGGTTGATCGCCCGCCCGCTCGGGACGAAGGCCACAAAACGATCGGCAATCGGCAGGGTGCCGCCGGGGTGGGCGCCACCGCCGGTCGTTTCTCCCACGATGGTGGCCCGTTTCAGGTTCTTGAGGTTGTAGGTGAATTCCTCTGCTGCGGAAAAGGTGTAGCTACTGGCCAGGACGAACACCTCGGCGTCCGGGTTGCGCTTGCCGGGCACATAGGGCAGCGTCCAGGTCTGGGAAGTGTCGTTGCTGTGGCGGTAGTAAAAATTGTTCAGGTGAACGCCTTGGCCAGCCTCGTACAGGTAGGAAGTCAGCAGCTGGATCATGCCCGGGTCACCGCCGCCGTTCTGGCGCAGGTCGAAGATGATGGCATCGGCATTCGACAACATATTCATGGCTGCCGCCGCCGTTTCGCCGGCAAAGGCGGCCGGGAAAAAGCCACGCAGGTCGAGATAACCAATGTTGCCATCCAGGATTTTAACCTCTTTAAAGCCATAATTGTCGCGCGCCATCCGCGCCAGCCATTCCGGGTTGGGGCCTTCGTCCTCTTCTTCGTCAGAATGAGCCCGAATCTCGGTGGCCCCTTCGGGGTCAAAGCGCACCCGGAGGTGCTTGTCGTTGGTGACAGACTGAATCTCCTCGGTTAGCCGGTCGGCGAACGTTACGGGGTCCGTCTGGTTTTTGAACGCGCCGGCTTTCTGCCTCTGGCGCAGATGTTGCCCCATCTGCTCCGCCAGCTTGGGAAAAACATAGTTTTCCTCCAGGCTGCGGATGAGGCTGTCGATGGTGACGGCCTGTTCTTCAGCCGTTAGTGCGCCCTGGGCAAAGAGGGGGCCCAGGAACATAAATGCACAAAAAAGAAAAATCAGTTTACGCATAAAAAAAAGTTGGGTGATTTAAATGTAAAGTACAGTCGGGTGATTTCTATCTAAAATATTTTATTTGCAAAAGTTGTAATTGCAAGTATTTGAGGAAAATTTTTATCCCAGGTTTTTCAGCATGCGTTGCAGCAGGCTTATGAATAGCTTCTGCTCGGAAGCAGAGAATCCCTGTACGGGCACCTGCCTGTACTCCTGCACCACCGGGATCAGGCGTTCGATCAGCTGCCGGCCTTTTTCCGTTACAAAGACCATGTACCGGCGACGGTCTTGTGGGTCCAGTTGCTTGCTTACCAGGTGTTTGTTGACCAGTTGATCTATGATACGGGTGGTAGTAGGAGCGTCCTTCACCGTGGAATTGCCGATCTCCACCTGGCTGCTGCCGTTGTTCTCGCTGATCTGCTTCAGCACTACCCATTGGTCGACTGAAAGCCCCGCCTGATGGCTCTTCAGAGCCTGGGTGGCCATATACCGGTACTGCCTTACGATCTGCTCCATGTAAAATACGGGTAATTGCTCCAGCCGCTGTTCTTGAATTTTAGTTTCTTGCACTTGCAACTATTTTGATTGCAAGTAAATATTTTTTTGATAAAAATGCAAGAGGGGGGCCTGAAAATGGACAAAATGTTTTGGGCACCGGTGGTTTCGGGCGATCTGCTATTTCTTTACAACCTATCTTCATTCCTTTTACACAACTCCTACCCAAGCCTCGTTTCTGTGCCCAACAATCTTATCTTTGTTTATCAATATCTTTAAACTATGACAGACGTACTCATCATCGGCGGCGGCCTGGCGGGCCTGACGGCCGCCAACTACCTGCACCGCCAGGGCCTCGCTATCCAGTTGCTGGAAGCCGGCGATCGCGTCGGCGGCCGCGTCAGGACGGAAGAAAAGAAGGGTTTCCGGCTCGACCGGGGTTTCCAGGTATTCGCTACCGCCTATCCGGAGGCGAAGGCCCTGCTCGACTATGGCAAACTCGATCTTCGCCCCTTCCTTCCCGGCGCCATTCTGCTACAGGCCGACGGCAACCAGAGCCGCATCGGCGACCCTCTGCGCGATTGGAGCAGCCTGTTCCCAACCCTGATGGCCAAAGCCGGCGGCCTGGGCAGCAAACTGAAAATCCTGAGATTGAGCAACCGCCTGAAGCGGGAGAGCCTTTTGGAAATTTTTTCTGCCAGAGAACGGCCCACCATGGAGGTTCTGAGCCAGGAGTATGGCTTCGATCAGGAACTGATCCGTAGCTTCTTTCAGCCTTTTTACAGCGGTATTTTCCTGGAGAAGGAGCTGCGCACCAGCCGCCGCATGTTCGACTTCGTATTCAAGATGTTTGCGGAAGGCAGTGTGGCCGTTCCCAATGCCGGCATGGAGGCCATCCCCCGCCAATTGGCCGGCAACCTGCCCGGAGAGGCGATCCAAACGAATTGCCGGGTGGAGCGGATCGAGGGGAACAAGGCTATTGCCTCAGACGGATCCTCCTTCGAGGGGAAGGCGATTTTGCTGGCGACGGAAGCCACCGGCCTGATTCGGGACTATGCCTCCAAATCAAAGGAGGCTTATAAGAGTACGGCCCATCTGCATTTCACAGCGTTGGATTCTCCGATCCGAAAGCCGCTCATCGCCCTGAATACCCTGCCCGATGGATTGGTAAACAGCGTCGTTGTGATGAGCCAGGTTGCCCCTGGTTATGCCCCCGAAGGACAGCATCTGATCTCGGTTTCCATTGTCGGTAAAACGGAGGCGAAAGGAGCAGCACTGGCCGGGCAGGTAAAGGCTGAATTAAAGCGATGGTTCGCAGAGGCCGAAACCACCTGGCAGTTCCTGGATGAACGGGTTGTCGAATATGCTCTCCCTGCCCAGCAACACGTCCGTCACGATATCGATCCAACGGAGCTGCGCCTGGGTGAGCACCTCTTCCAGTGCGGCGACCACCTGCTGAACGGCTCCATCAACGGCGCCATGCGCAGCGGGCGGCTGGCAGCACAGGCGATCGGGGCGGCGTTAAAAAAATAAGATCTTCCAGATTTCCGAAATCTGGAAGATCTTTTGAAAAAAAACTTCCCGCTCCGGGTGATACTTTTCCCGATTCATGCACTTTACTAATAAAGGGCAAAACGAAACGGCCCATTGATCACTCAAATTACCGGCCATGACAGCCACCAACACCTATATTGTCCAACAACTTCGGACAAGCCGGGAAGCCGCCTTTGAGCAGCTCTATGAGGCTTCCTTTCCTCAGGTAGCCCGCATGGTGAAAGCCATGGGGGGCGAATACGAAGATGCCAGAGATATTTTCCAGGACGCTTTAGTCATTCTCTACGAGAAGGCGGTGGAAGGGCGGTTGGACATTCAATCCTCCCCGTCCGCTTACCTGATGGGCATCGCCAAGCACCTCTGGCTGCGGCAGCGCCGACAGAACAGCCACCTGCTCGCTTTGAGCGAACTGGAACAGCAGATCGATATTCCTGAGGATTTTTTCCAGCAACCGGAAAAACCCAGCCTCCGCCTGTTCCGTTTCCTGGCGGCTGCCGGCCGCAAGTGCATGGAAATCCTGCAGGCATTCTACTACCAGCGGATGCCCCTGCCGGAGATCGCCGAGGAATTTGGTTTCGCCAATACGCGCTCTGCCACCGTTCAGAAACACAAGTGCCTGGAAAAGGTCCGGGAGCAGGTAAAAGCAAAAACCATCCTTTATGAGGAAGTGGTGGAATGACCTAAAGCGCTACTTATCCGGCCGTCGGAAGGAAAGAACTCCCAACGCTTCAGGCGCTCCCCTGCCGCCGGGCCCTTCCCCGCAAAAGGAACTGCCGGAGTACGAACCGGCCGTTTATCAGGCCATCCGCTGGTACGGCCGCCGTAAGTTGCGCCGGGAGATCAAAGCCGTTCACCGCCGGGTGGCCGCCAACGAGCCTTTAGGCCAACAGCTCCGGCGCCTCTTCCCCGGAAAGAACCTGGGGTAAACCGGCGCCTTCGCCGTATTCGCGCTCATTTTTTTCCAAACCTATCAATATAAACTACTTTGCTATGACTATCCTCAATAGCACTGCCTCCGTCGTGCCCATGGTCATCGACGCGAGCGATCGGGCCGAGCGGGCCTACGACATTTACAGCCTTCTGCTCAAGGAGCGCATTGTCTTTCTGGGCACCGGGGTGAACGACCAGGTGGCCAACCTCATTGTCGCCCAGTTGCTGTACCTGGACAGCCAGAACAGTACCCAGCCCATCAATATGTACATCAACAGCCCGGGAGGCTCTGTCTACGCCGGCATGGCCATTTATGACGCCATGCAGATGGTGAAGGCGCCGGTATACACCACGGCGGTAGGCGTCACGGCCAGTATGGGGACGGTCTTGTTGTCTTCGGGTGAAAAAGGCCACCGGTATGCCTTGCCTCACGCCACCATCCACATGCACCCGGCAGGGGGGGGCGCCCAGGGCTATACCGAAGATGTACGTATCGCGTACCACGAGCAGGAGCGTATGGAGAAGCAGCTCTTTCACATTGTTGGCAGGAACAGCGGCCATTCCTGGAAAGAGATCGAGGAGGAATTCCGCAGAGACCGGTTCATGAATGCCCTGGAGGCCCAGTCCTTCGGCCTGGTCGACCAAATCCTGGGGGATACCGAGGGCGTGGTATCCCTTCTGCGCCCGGAACTGCGGGTGCACCTGCAGGGGGCTAACGGTCAGGAGTGAACCGGGCGCCTATTCCTCCACTACATATTTTTCAGGCGCCCGCCATCCACCGGTAGTGCCACGCCGTTGATGTAAGCGGCGGCCGGCGAGGCCAGGAAAGCGATGGCGGCGGCTACCTCTGCGGGCTCGGCGAACCGCCGGAGGGGGATACCGCTCTGCATGGCGGCGGCCACCTCCTCCCCGGAGCGCCCGGAGGCCCTGGCCTTGTTATCGATGATCTCCTGCAGGCGGCCGGTATTGGTGGCGCCGGGCAGCACACTATTGACGGTAATGCCCTCCGGGCCCAGTTCGTTGGCCAGGGTTTTGGCCCAGTTAGCTACTGCGGCGCGGACGGTATTGGAAACGCCCAGGTTGTCGAGCGGGGCCTTCACGGAAGTGGAAATGACGTTGATAATGCGGCCGTAGCCTGTCCGCTTCATACCTGGTACGACGGCCTGCACCAATAGGTGGTTGCAGATGAGATGTTGGGTATAAGCATCCAGAAATTCGGACTCATCTGCGATCAGGATGGGGCCGGCCGGCGGGCCGCCGGTATTGTTGACCAGAATGTGCACCACCTTGGCAGCCACCAGGCCGTGCACTTTGCGCTTCAGGTCGGTGGGCTCACTGAAATCCGCCGCCAGAAAATCATGATGCTGCCCCTGGCTGGTGTCCAGTTCGTGGATAATAGCGGACATGATATCGGCAGAACGGGAGGCCAGCGTCACATTGGCGCCCAGTTTGGCTATCTCGATGGCGGCCGCTTTTCCGATGCCTCTACTGCTGCCGCATACCAGCGCGTTTTTCCCTTTTAAGTTTAAGTCCATAAATTGGTTTTGTCATTGGTGGCCAACTTTTCTTTTTATTTGAGAAAAGTTCTTTATTTTATCAGCAATAAAATTAACATAATTAACTCTAAGATTTACCAAAACGATCAATGACATGCCACTAGCCAAACCATTTAATCTCCAGCAATGGGTGGATGAACACCGCCACCTGCTCAAGCCACCGGTCGGTAACCAGCAAGTTTTCAAAGGCAACGACGACTATATCGTTATGGTCGTGGGCGGCCCCAACGGCCGTAAAGATTACCACTGGGAAGAAGGGGAGGAGTTGTTCTACCAGATCGAAGGAGACATCACGCTGAAGGTCATCGATGAAGGGAAGCCCAGGGATATTCCTATCCGGGAGGGGGAGATGTTCCTCCTGCCTCCTCGTATTCCGCACTCTCCTCAACGCCCGGCCAATACGATCGGGCTGGTGATTGAGCGTTACCGCCACAAAGGGGAAAAAGACAAACTAATGTGGTTTTGCGAGCATTGTAACCATAAGCTGCACGAAGATGCCTTCGAACTGGAAGACATCGTGGCCCAGCTGAAAACCGCCATCAACCAGTTTATGGCTTCAGAAGAACTGCGTACTTGTGATAATTGTGGCACGGTTATGGACAAATCGTAACTTTGAGCCCTGAAATGTATAAACGGACGGGTATTTTGACACAATGGAGGGACTGTTCGCAATTCACTCTTCGCCGTTGGCAAGTTCTGTTCGGCTGAGCGTTCGGCTGAGCTCACGCCGAAGACGGCGGGAGTCTCTTTACCCCATAATCCCCTGCATCAGTTCCTCAAACTCCCGGGCCTCTTTGAAGAGGCTATCTTTATAACTGGTGGCGCGGAAGCGCAGGTTGAACACCTGGTCGTTGCGCAGTTCCAACTCAATCATGATGTTGCCGTATTTCTGGAGGAACCGGCCGTCCTCCTGCTGTTCTTTATGAATGCGGGGGCCGGGCTTGAGGTAGTGCCTTTCAATGGTCTCCACCCAGTTGGGGCGGTTGTAAGTGCGCAGGTCGGAGATTTGGGAGCGGTATTCCAGGGCGAGCACCTGTTCTTTGAGGAAATCAAAAAAATGAGTGGCATCCCGTTTGCTGTAGCCGGTTTGGTGGAAGTGAATGACGAACCCTTTAGAAGAGGGCGTGTCCAGGAAGTCAACCGCTTCATCGGTATCTTTGGGGGCGGCGCTGAAAATGGCGTACTGACTGTTGAGCCAGTCCATCAGCCGTTGGCAGACTATGGTGTTTTTCCAGCGTTTATAGTCCTCGCGCTCTGCTTCCGTCCGGCTGATCATCTCGTGAATGAGCGGTTGGGAGGGCGAGCTCTCCTCTGCTTTATTGAACAAATTTTTAAAGTAGTTCCAAAGGCTGTCCATCGGGTGTAATTTTTTCAAATAACAAAACCCGGACAGGCATTGTTCTGGATGGGCTGCCCGAATAAAACCCGCAACACCGTCCTGACATATATCACCCCCCACAATGATGCATATCATTTTCAAAAGTGGCGTTGCTTGGTACTTTTGAGAAGGAAAGTGGCTGTGCGCCTGCTTTTCATTTATTCTCAATCGTCCTAATTCGAGTCCACTTCACAAAAGCTAATGACTATGCACACCGAATTGCTGGAAAAATACAACGTTCCTGCTCCCCGATACACGAGTTATCCCACCGTTCCCTACTGGGATGAAGACAGCCCTCCCGAAAGCGAATGGAAGGCCAGGGTGCTCAATGCATTTCAGCGGGGGCGGGAAATCAGCCTGTACATTCACCTGCCCTATTGTGAAAACCTCTGCACCTACTGCGGCTGCAATAAACGCATCACCAAGAACCATGCGGTGGAAATGCCGTACATAGAAAGCGTACTGAAAGAGTGGGCGCTTTACCTCGAGTTGTTGCCGCAGAAGCCGATTCTCCGGGAGCTGCATCTGGGCGGCGGCACACCGACATTTTTCTCCCCCGCCAGCCTCAAGCAGCTGGTGGAAGGGCTATTGGAAAAAGTGGAACTGGCGGAAGAATACGAATTTGGGTTTGAGGCTCACCCGAATTCCACCAGCCTGGAGCACCTGAAAACCCTTCGGCAATTAGGTTTTCGGCGCATCAGTATCGGCGTTCAGGATTTCGCTCCTGAAATCCTGGAGATCATCAACCGCAAACAGGATTTCCAGGATGTGCACCGCGTAACGCGACAAGCCCGGCGCCTGGGCTATACCTCAATTAATTACGACCTGATCTTCGGCTTGCCGCTGCAAACCAAACAGCACATAGAGGAGACGATCCGGAAAGTGAAGATGCTGCTGCCGGAACGCATCGCCTTCTACAGCTACGCACATGTACCCTGGATCAAACCCAGCCAGCGCGCTTATTCCGAGGCGGATCTCCCGCTGGGCAAGGCTAAGCGGGTGCTGTATGAACTGGGCCGCCGGCTGCTGTTGGAAGCCGGATATGTCGAAATTGGCATGGACCACTTTGCCCTTCCTTCCGATAGCTTATACAAGGCCATGGAAACCGGCTCCCTTCACCGCAACTTTATGGGGTATACGCCTTACTTCACGGATTTGGCCATTGCTCTGGGGGCTTCCTCCATCAGCGATTGCTGGAATGCTTTTGTACAGAATGAAAAAAGCATAGAAGCCTATCAGGCCCTGGTTGACCAGGGGAAATTCCCCTTTGTGAAGGGGCATTTGCTCAACCGGGAAGACGAAATAATACGCGGCCACATCCTTAATATCATGTGCCGGAACGAAACCATCTGGTACCTGCCCGAATACCAGTGCGATGCCCTGGATGAGGGGCTGGATCGAATGGAGCCCCTGGAAGCCGACGGGTTGGTCCGGCGTTTCCCCTTTCAGTTAAAGGTTACGCCGAAAGGGCGGCCCTTTATACGAAATATCTGCCTGGCGCTGGATGCCCGCTACTGGCGTAAACAACCAGAGGGGCAGCTATTCAGCCAGGTGGTTTAGAGTGTGTTAAAAGCCTTTCTTTCAGCATTGATAAAAATCAATGCCTGCGAATGACAAAGTACAGTGCCTGATTGGATCATTGCCTGTAAATTGGCAGGTAGTGAAGTGTGTGTTTTTCAAACCAAAAACAATCCAATATGTGGCGCGCAAAGATAAAAAACCATGCCTTCGATCGTATGGGCGAAGAATATGCGAAGTTAATAGACCGCGACCACTTCCTGGGGCGCAGCGCTTTTGATATCCCTTACAAGAAAATGCCGCCCGTAAATATTATACAGGATGGCAAGTTGTATGAAATGGAGGTCCTCGTACCTGGCTTTACCAAAGAGGAACTGGAAGTAACCGTTAAGGATGACATACTGGCGATCCGGGGCGAGAAATCCGAATCTAAAGGAGGCAAGAACGATAAGTACATTCTGGAAGAATTCGATTTTGACACCTTTGAACGAAAATTCAAACTGGCAAATGCGATCGGGCACGAGAAGATCACCGCCAAATACGAAAATGGCGTTCTCCGGCTGACCTTTACCGATGTGCCAAAAGAACAGGAAAAAGCCTATAAAAAAGTGGCGGTCGAATGAGCAGAAGTCGATTTCAGGTGCAAGGCGGCGGAGGCCTTTGAGCCCGCAGGCATCTGGAATACTACATACATCAGTTTCAACCAGGATACAGCTCGTTAGTATGTAAGAAAGGTAAAA
The DNA here is from genome assembly GCA_020636095.1 of Lewinellaceae bacterium. GTDB lineage: Bacteria > Bacteroidota > Bacteroidia > Chitinophagales > Saprospiraceae > JACJXW01. Next base: position 1,881,909 of record JACJYN010000002.1, on the reverse strand, counting down.
CTGATGGGAAAGCCGGTAAAAGCGCAAAAAGAGGCTTACTCTGTTTGCGCTTTTACTTATTTTAGCCGCAAGGAAAAAAGAGATTTACATGCTATCATTTCGCCGTATTCTCGTAGCGCTGGACCTATCTGAAGCTGACCGGCATATTCTTCAATACCTGGCGGCCAATGCCGGCCTGATGGGTATTGAAAAAGCTTACTTTGTGAACATCATGCTCGACTTCACCGTCCCCAAACATGTAGACGTCGAATTTCAAAAGCTTTTTGCCCCGGAATACCCGGTCGACGAAAAAGTAAAGGATAAGCTGGGGTTCGATATCCAGGAGGCATTCGATGAAGATATGGGCCTGGAATACTCCATCGAGGTGATCGAAGGCAAGCCCTACGAAAAATTGCTGCACTGGATCAAAGTCAAGGAGGCGGATTTGTTGGTCGTCGGCAAAAAAGAAGTCAGCGAAGGCAGCGGCATTACTGCCCGGCGGGTCGCCCGAAACGCCAACTGCAATATCCTGTTCCTGCCGGCAAATGGCTATATGGAAATCGAACACATCATCGTGCCTATTGATTTTTCGAATCACTCCCTACATGCCCTCCATGCTGCCCTGGACCTCAAAAGCCGTAAGGATGAATTGAGCATTCACGGCCTGTATATCGTAGACCTGCCTCCGGAGGACTACTACTCGCGCTCGCGCCCGGGAACGGGTTACCGCGGTGTTTTAATGGAATCGGCGCAGATCGCCTACGATAGCTTTATCAGGGACAACAACCTTCCTCTGGATCAGATCGAAATGGCCTTCCTCGAAAATAAACAACACGATATTGCTGGCCATATCGAGGATTTTGCCACGGGAAAACCGAACAGCATGATCATCATGGGCGCTAAAGGGCACTCTCCTTTCGAAACTTTCCTCTTCGGCAGCGTTACCGAAAAGCTGGCGGAGCGCTACAATAAACTGCCGATCCTGGTGGTGAGGTAGGTATATTGCTATAGGGCTGCGGTATAACAATATAACCATCCCTCCCAATAACTACCCTCCCCACCCAACCTGATACCATCACTCTTTGTTTGTATAGTTGATCATTTCAATGAAAAGGGTACATGGAATACATTGATTATTACAAAGTGCTGGGTATTAGCCGGGATGCGGACAAGGACGCCGTAAAAAAGGCTTACCGGAAGGTGGCCCGGAAGTATCACCCCGACCTCAATCCCGGAGACGAAGCGGCGGAAAAGAAATTTAAGCAGGCCAATGAAGCTTACCAGGTATTGAGTGATCCTGAAAAACGCAAAAAGTACGATAAGTACGGCAAAGACTGGGAACATGCCGAGGCTTTTGAACAGGCCCGGCAGCGACAGGGTGGAGGCCCCGGTGGCGGAGGCCAGCAGTACACCTACACAGAAAGCTTCGGTGAAGGCAGCGACTTTTCTGACTTTTTCCGGTCCATGTTTGGCGATGAGGCCGGGTTTGGAGGGTTCAGCCAGGGCCGGCGGCGAACCATGTCCTTCCGGGGAGAAGACTACAAGGCGGAGCTGCGGCTTCACCTTCGGGATGTTTATAAGGACCAGAAGCAGGTGCTTACCGTTAATGGGAACAAGATCCGGCTCACTATTCCAGCCGGCGTGGAAGACGGGCAAACCATCCGCATCAAGGGGCAGGGCGGCTCCGGCCGCAACGGCGGCGAAAAAGGAGACCTCTATCTTACCTTCCGTATCGCCGATGACCCCGATTTTCAACGCATCGGAAGCGACCTGTATGCTACTGTGGACATGGACCTGTACACCGCTGTGCTCGGAGGGAAACTGGAGGTATCCACCCTGGATGGAAAAGCCGCTATCACCGTTCCTCCGGAGGCGGAGAATGGGAAGAAAATACGCCTGAAAGGCAAGGGGATGCCAGTGTATAAAAAGAAAAACCATTATGGCGACCTCTACATCACTTTGCAGGTGCAGCTCCCGAAGAAGCTCAGCGAGAAAGAACGGGAACTATTCCGGCAACTAGTAGCCTGTCAAGCTCAAATTGACGGGTAATCTGTGGCGTCTTTTGTCCCAGCTCTGCGTCGCCTCCTCACCTTGGTAGCTATGGCTACCAGGCTCCGGGGGCTTCTTGATCTGAACCAAAATCCGCTAACACCTTACCCGTCATTTAAACGTTGACAGACTACTAGCCGGATTGCGAGCTAAAAAACAGCACTAATTCTAACGGCAATCGAGTATTATGTCTATAAAATATGTAACCATTCAGGAGTTTTCATCTTTTCATCAGGTCGACATCCATCTGATCGAAACATTCATTCATTTTGGCCTGCTGGAGCCTTTAGACATGGATAACCAATACTGCATCCGCGAAGAAGATATTGAACCGCTGGAGGCCATGGTGCGGCTGCATACGGAGCTGGACGTTAACCTGCCCGACCTGGAAACCATCATGCACATGCGCCAACGGCTGCTTCAGCTCCAGGCCCGGGTGGAGGAACTGGAAGGGCAACTGCGCTGGTATGAAAATCGCTTTGCGGCCAGGCCGGCGTTTTCCGGCTGGGAGGAGGCGGAATCACAATAAAGATGGCTACCGATAAATCCCCACTACTCGTTCTCATCACCGGCCTGCCGGGCGCTGGTAAAACCACCTTTGCCCGGGCGCTCGCGAAAAATATAGGAGCCCGCCACTTCAATACGGATATTATTCGCACCGCCCTTGGCCTGAGAGGGCAGTACGATGAAAAAAGCAAACAGAAGGTTTATGAGGAACTGGAAGCGCAAACCGAACAGGCGCTGATGGCGGGAGAACGCGTAGTCGTAGACGGCACCTTCTACCGGAAAGAACTCAGAGCGCCCTATGAAAAATTGGGCATTCAGGCACAGGCGCCGGTATTCTGGCTGGCCATCGAGGCGCCGCCGGCCGTCATCCAGCAAAGGGTGTCCGAAAAACGGGAATACAGCGAGGCGGATTATGCCGTCTACCTTAAAATACGGGCCGCCTGGGAACCCCTCGACCAACCTCACCTCACGCTGCAGTCGGCCGCGCTGGAAGAGATGGTGGACGAGGCCCTGGCTTACCTCCACCTCCTAAATGACAGCTCATGACCCGCGAACAGGTACAGGCTTTGATCCAATTTTTTCCGGTTTCGGGAGGGGGCTATGCTCCGCAACTGCTGGAAACGCATATTTCCTGGGTCCTCCTTACGAAAGATTGGGCCTTCAAATTGAAAAAGCCCGTACAGTTTGACTTCCTGGATTTTTCTACCCTGGAAAAACGCCGCCATTACTGCCAGGAAGAGGTGAGGCTCAACAACCGGCTGACTCAGGGGCTGTACCTGGGTGTCGTTCCGGTAGTGAGAACAGCAAAGGGGTTCCAATTAGAGGGCAAGGGGGAGGTAGTGGACTATGCCGTTAAAATGAAACGGCTGGATAACAGCCGGCAGATGGACAAACTGCTGGATGAAGGCCAGGTAGATTCCACCCACATGGAACAACTGGCGGAACAGCTGGCCGCTTTCCACCTCCGAACCGATGTCATTGAAAAAACGGCCGATCTGGAGGCTATGAAAGAAGATTTCGCCGACCTGGACACGGTGAAGGGCCAAATAGAAAAGCAACTCGGCATAGAAGCGGGCCGGGAACTGTCAACGTGTATAACTTTTTCCCGAAACTTACTGGATAAGCTCGCTCCCCGCCTGGCGGAGCGCAGCCAGCAGGGATGGGTGGTCGATGGGCACGGCGACCTGCACTCCCGCAATATCTTCCTGCTGCCCGAGCCCGTCATTTTTGACTGCATCGAGTTCAACCCCCACTTTCGGGAGGTCGACGTGCTCAACGAACTGGCCTTCCTGTGCATGGACCTCGACTTTCACGGCGCCCGCCATTTGGAGGCGCCGCTGTTGCAGGCCTACCTCCGGGAAAACCCCTGCGTCTCGGAGGATGCCGACTGGGCGATCTTTTCCTACTACAAATGGTACCGCGCCAACGTGAGGCTGAAAGTCAGCGCGCTGAAAGCCATGCAAAATGGAAATGCCGGGGCGGAAAGTAATGTGGAGGAGTACTGGCAGTTGTTTATTACTTACTATCATTCCTTAGGTAAAGGGTGAGTCTACGATTCTCTGGCTCCCCTACTGCACCACAAACTTCTGCACCACCTGCCCCCCTCCCGCCTGCACCCTCAGGAAATACAACCCTGGCGGCTAGCCAGCCACCGGAACCTCCACCCTCGGGCCCGGCCCCGTTAGGTTAATGGTATGCGTATAGGCCTGCTTGCCCATTATATCAGAGATGCACACTTCTGCCTGAGGCCCGGGCAAAGTTTTGAACTGTAAATAAACCACCTCTGAAGCAGGGTTGGGGAAAGCTGTAGCCTTCCGCAGGAAAGGGTACCAAGGCTTCGATAATGTAGGAGAAATAATTGCCTGTATTACTTACAGTAGGGTCGTGGATGATAGCCCCGTTAGGCGCTACTTCAATATTAACCTGGGAGCGTACAAAATTAGGCATTCTGATCCTGGGCCCAATATTGTAAAAAAAATCTTCCTCACTTTCAATCCCAAAAGTATCCCTGAGGTGAAATATCTGGCCACCCGAATTAGGGATGTTGGAAATGTTCGGGATAAGAAAACTATCTTTTACATTTAAGACATATACACTTAATGTGTCATATTGATGAGTACCAAAATATTTATCTACATAAGCCCTGTAAGGGTATCAATTGTGCCGTCGCCCCAGTCAAAAAGGATAAAGGGGACTCCGGGCCCTTCCCGGTATATTTTTACATCTATTTCCGCCAGTAAATTGAGTCCGGTTATTGCCATCATCTCGCCCCCTCTTATGCCTTGCGCTTTGAGGGAAGAGGATGGAAAAAAGGCGACAACTAAGGCGATTATAAACAGGATATGAATTTTCATAAGAGTAGTTTTTTGAAAAAATCAGATGCCTCTCTAGCTTGCCGGGCGATGCCGGAAAGTTCAACTTTAACATGGTTTTCGGATTCTACTTTTTGGATGGTAAAAACCTGCCTATTCTGTCATCCTTCCTGTCAATCTTGTTCACCCTGTGAAGTAGCCCCGAAATAGCCTGCCTTACTTCACAGGGTAGATCCTGTCTATCCCGTCATCTTGTCTTCACGAAACGCCGCACCACCTGCCCCCCTCCCGCCTGCACCGTCAGGAAATACACCCCCGGCGGCCAGCCCGACACGTCCACGCTATGCTGCTGCAGCCGGGCAGACAGCTCCACCTGCTCCCGGTACAATAGCTGGCCGGCAGCGTTTTGGAAGGTGAGGGTGGCCGCTCCAAGCGGGAAGTTGCTGAATTGCAGGTGCAGGGTATGGGCGGCGGGGTTGGGGAAGATGTGAAAATTATAGTTTTCCTCTTTCTTCGTATTTGAAACGGCAGGAACATCCAGGGCAATCAACAAAGTATTCGTACTCAACTCTTCACCATTCCTGAAGTCAGCGGCTTCCATAGCAAAAACATAACGCCCCGGGGCAGGTGGTGTTCTCCATTCGATACAACAGATTAAGGTATCGGTTGCCGGAGGCAAAGAATACCCTTCTCCGGGAAACGGGCGGAAACGCAATGCAACCTCATCCAACTCAATTTCAATATAATTGACCGGGAAATCAATTGTACCGTCTTCCCGGATGGAATAATTAACAGGAAAAGGGCTTCGAATAAAAGGAGGAATATTCACCAGTGATGTATCTGAAAATACTACTTTTTCCTCCAACCGGAAATACTGCTCTCCGGAATTTTCCAGGTTTAATATATCTTCAACCCAAAAGCTGTCGACATAACTCACGGTGTATTCTCCTGGGGATTCATATACATGAAAAAAATTGTAATAATTTCTGTAAATGCCTTCCCCTATTTCGTCACTTCCATTGCTTTGAACCCCCTCAACCTCTCCGTCGCCCCAGTTTATTTTTATTACAGGCACAGGTGCGTCGAGGGTATAAGTGTGAATAACAACATCCAATAATCCTGTTGTATATGCCCTTCCTCGATTCAACCGCCCCCCAATAAACCGTTGGGCGTTTAACAAGAGACAAACCAAGAGAAATATAAGTAAAAGTAAGTGCCTTTTCATTTTTGATGAATTTTATGTAGAGTGCCTGGCGCTGCCTTTACTCTGACAAGCCTCTAAAAGCAATGCCAGGCCCCAAAAGTTGATTGGTCAATGTTTCACCACTTTTGCAGAGTAAAGCTTGCCGCTTTGCTGGATCACTATAAGGTATATGCCATCGCTCCAGCTACTCAGATCAGCTTCAAAGGATTGCCTCCATTGGGTTTCAAAGGAGCTAAGGAGGCGGCCGACCCCATCGAATACCTGTATTTCAATACGGCTCTTTGTGAAGGGTAGGCCTTCAAGAGAAACAGAAATCCGGTTTGAAGTTGGGTTCGGAAAAATGAGCAGCCTATTTTCATTTATTGCTTGCTCTTTTAAAGAAGTGGGAAGGTTGCTGATATTCAATTGCGCAATGAACGCATCCCGGCCTGGGCCAGAGTATTCATCATCAAAAAAGGCAGGCGCACCAGGGTCAATCAAAGGGAATTTTTCATTGCTGGTAGTATTTCCTGTCATGTACAAATAATCTCCCTCTATTTTTAGGTCGCGTACTACTTCTCCATTATTTCCCCCGAACAGAGTAGAGTAAACCAATGTGCCATCCCCATCAAAGGCCGAGATAAAGATTTCCTCTCCTCCATTTGCCTGTGGGTTGTTAATAGCCCCGTCTGTTACGTCATCATCCTGAAAAAAAGCGCCGGAAGGAGGAGGGCAAATAGGGATAAGGTTTCCACTTGTTTCCACGCAAAAATCAGAGCTGTTTTGAGGAGGGCCGAATACTGTAGCCCCGGCAATATATACATTCCCGCCGGGCCCTAAAGCAATGCCGTAAGGGCCGCCGCCGCCGTGGTTGAAACAGGTCGAACTGGCAAGAATCCTGTTTTCAAACCTGGCAATGATTGGGCTGAAATTCAGCAGCTGGAAATATCCGCCCGGTTCGTGTTCACTGAAAGAAGCGCAGCTTTGCGAATTGCCGATAATTGCAAGGATATCATTGCTTCCAGCTTGAAATGTTATACGGCCTAGTTTAATATTAGCGCCAAATGATGAAACAGCTTCATCATCATCGGTGCCTCCTAAATAAGTCGACCATTTCAACTGGCCTGCCGAATTGAATTGTACAATAATTAAATCCGATGCAAGAAGGCCACCCCCACTATTTCCGCTATGCGTATCATAAAAAACACCTCCGGGGTTGCAATCTGGAAATGTACCGTTGGTAGGAGGAGGGCAAGGGCTTGTATTGCCTGCTGCTTGTTGAGTAGAGGATTGCCCTAAAATAAAAATATCGTCATTTTCGTCATTGATGACAATATCTGCAAATGCCTCATCTTTACTGCCTCCAAAAAAGCTTCCCCACATTTGGTCATTTTCCGGGCCAAATTCTAAAATGTAAGCTTCCGGGTTTAAACCGGCGAAAGCCTGGTTATATGCGTTTGTTTTCGATTTTGCAGGAAAGTTCTGCTGCCATTCCGACTGTCCAACAATAAATACATGATCCTGGCTATTTACATCAATACCATAAGCAAAATCTCTGGAATCGCCGCCCAAAAAGGAACTCCAAACCAACTCAGTGCCATCCGGATTAAACCTGGCTACAAAGCCATCCCGTTGTCCTCTTAAACCCGAGGAAATTGCTGGAAATGTGCCCGGAGGCAGGCTTGAGCTTGAGGTATGCCCGATAATGTAAACTGCCCCTTCAGAATTGAAGGATACATCTGTTGGTTCTTCCTGAGAGCTTCCTCCAAAAAAACTACCCCAAAGCGGGGAACGGTCAGATGCAAAAACACTTATCGCTGCATCTTCAAGCCCGCTGATGTTTGAAAATAGGGAAGAGCCTGTAATAGTTGGATAAGGCGTACTCCTTGCTATTGTCAAAACAGCGATATCTCCGTTTGGGCCAACATCAATGGCAATTCCATCATTATTGCTTGCCTCCCCAAAATAAGTCACCCAATCATCATTTGCCGAAGTATGTATTATTCCCGGCCTCTTAACCTCCACCACCAAATGCTTCCCCCCGTCAAACGTCCCAATCCCTCCAAAGCTCACCAGCGTATCGCCCTCCACCACATACTTCGGCGCCCAATTGACCTCCACTTCCTCTCCTTCGCTGTTTATCTGGTAAGCCCTGGGCGGCGGCAGCTTGAACTCCCCTACCGAAGTGCCCACTGCCAGTTCTTCGTTGCCGTTCACGCTCAGGCTGCTTTGCCCGTCGAAGTCCAGCTGGATGTCCGCCGGGTCGCCGCCGGGCTTGATGACGAAGTAATACTTCACCCCGGGATTGTTGGAGTAAAATTCCAGGTCGATTTTGTTGTAAATGTCCGTTTGCACGGCCCGCTCGTACAGGCCCACCCGGGCACGCCCTTCCGGGATGTGCCCCAGGTAGTAGTTGTGGTAGGCCTCCCGCTTGCCCAGGCCGAATACCCGTGCGTCGTTTTTGCCGTTTTTAAATGTCATGTCCACCCGGTGCAGGGTGTCCGGGGTGGAGGCGCTGGTGTCGATGCTGGCGGTGACGAAGCTCAGCCTGTCATTTTGAAAGTAGGTAGCCGGATAGGCGGAGGTATTGTAAAAGCGTACTTCCGTTACCTCAGAAATAACCAGGGAGGTGGCCACCGAGCCGGTACTGGTGTTCAGGGTAAGGCTGCCGACGGCCCAGCTGGCAGCGCTCTGCTGCACTGCGCCGACGAGGATAACCGTGGAGGCCGTGCGGTAATATACATAACCCGCCACATCGTACCGGCCATAGCCGTCGATGGACTGCGCCCACTGCTGCGTGCCGGAGCTGTTGTACTTGATGCACAGCATATTCATGGAGTTGGAAAGGCTTGCCGTGCCGCCGGCGATGTAGATGTTGTTGCTGAAGTCGGTGTAGATATTAGTGCCTCCGTCGTAAAAAGAGCCGGCGCCGTTGTAGGTTTTGTGCCACTGCTTGACGCCACTGGTATTGTACTTGAGGGTGAGGGCGTCGTAATTGTTGGAAGCCCCGTTATACACCGTGCCGGTGATAATGACATAACCCGATGACAGGGCCATGTCTCCAACGACTACATTGCCGGTAGTATCTGTAACGTTAAAAGTTGTAGACCAGAGTTCGTAGCCGGTGTTGTCGTATTTGGTGAGTAGCAAATCGTACTTACCGTACTGGTTGAGCTGGCTGCCGGCCACATAGAGGTTGGAGGAGGCGTCGGTAATGCTGACGAGCCGGTCGAGCGACTCGGCTTGTTCGCCTTCGGTGGCGTGCCATTCTTCGAGGTAAAAGGTTTGCTCCTGGGCGGAGAGCAGGGCGCCAGGCGCGTTAAACCAGAGCATGACAAATATTATTACGCGTAAATAGGGGGGGGTGAAATAAAATAACGTTCTCATGGTGTTGGAATTATGGTTAAGGAATAAGGTTTTGAATGAAAAGACGACGCAGCTTCCCCAACTATGGCTTTACCGCTGTAGTGTTTGTCTGCGCGTTTGGGAAAGAGGTAGAAATGCAATGGAGGTAAGATAAGGGAATCGGGCAAGAATGTCAACAGCTACATTGTTAAGCGCATAGCCTGACAGCCACACCAAAAAAGAAAAGGAGCACTTTTTTCAAGTGCTCCTGTATTCCCTAAAATCACCCAATTGAGCTCTTTGCCCCGAGAGAATCGGGGGTTAAGCCTTGTTTGCCTTGTCAGTAGTACAAAGAAAAGGTATTGGGTTCGAGCCGGCATTGACATTCATCATCCCTGGCTCATGATTTTAGTCACTGTCGGGTAAGAGCTTGGACAATATTAGCCGAGCCTAAAACGGTTTATTTATTACTCAGCAAGGCTTCTCTCCCACTACGGTAATGCTTTTCAACTGAGCGCCACTTTGGCGAAAGGCCCGCAGCACTTCCGGGCTGATGTATTCCAGCAGCAGTTCATCCGAAAGCTGGATGGGCCGGTCCTTGGCCAGCCCGATGTTTTCAAACCCCGTCTTTCTGACAATATCGAGGTATTCTTCCTGAGGCAAGGCGCCGGACACACAGCCGGCGTAGAGTTCCGCCACTTCCCGGACAGCGGGGGGAATCTTGCCCAGTATTACGATATCGGAAATGGCAAAGTGCCCGCCCGGTTTCAACACGCGGTAGGCCTCCCCAAAGGCCTTTTCTTTATCCGGCACCAGGTTGAGCACGCAATTGCTGATGATGACATCAACGGAATCTTCCGGCAAGGGCATATCTTCGATATCGCCGAGGATGAACTCTACGTTCTGGTATCCCAACTTGGCCTTGTTGGCGTTGGCCTGTTTCACCATCGCCTCGGTAAAGTCCAGCCCGATGACTCGCCCCGTCTCGCCCACCAGGCGGCGGGCCACAAAGACGTCGTTGCCGGCGCCGGCGCCCAGGTCCAGCACGGTCTGGCCTGTTTCGATATGGGCCGCCTCGGTGGGGATGCCGCAGCCCAGTCCATAATCCGCGTCTTTAACGTAGCCTTCCTGCCCCTCGTAGTCGAGGCTGAAGGCCGATTCGGCGCCACAGCAGCTATCGCTACAGCAACCGGATTCGCGCTGCACCACTTCCGTATATTTGTCTCTGACTACCTGTTTGAGATCTGTTTTCATCGCAAATGATTGTTTTGTCCCCGTGGGACGGGTTATAGAATATAATGTAAGTATCTGTTTAGTACTGCGAATAGCGAACAACAGCGAACAGCGAACAGCGAATTTACCCTGACTTCCCTACTCCCGCTTCTCATAACCCAGGATATTCCCGTAGCGGTCGGCCTGAATATGGCAGCACTCCAGCAGCGCCTCCTTGAGCATTTCCCGCCCCCGTTGCACCCTGGATTTGGCGCCGGAGTAGGAAATGCCCAGCCTTTCCGCCAGTTCTTTCTGGGAGAGGCCCTGTATCTCCACCAGCAGCAGGGCTTCCCGGTACTTCTCCGGCAAGCTGTCGATGAATGGGCGGATACAGTAAGCAAATTCCTGGGTGATATCTTCCTGTTCTGTTCCGGCGGGATCTGCCACCAGGCCGGCTACCGGTTGACTGGCAGCCTGCCGGTAGTGGTCTATGATCGTGTTTTTTGCGATACGGAAGAGCCACGGCGCTGCTTTCTCCGCCTCCCGCAGTTGCGGAAGCTTCGCCTGCATTTTCAGGAAAACGTCCTGGAGCAGGTCCTGTGCTGCCACCGGGTCTTTAACCTGGCGGAGGATATACTGTTCCAGGTTGTTGTGAACCTGGCCCCATAACTGTTCGCTTGCTGACATGAATGAAATTTGTTGTGTTCTGGTATCAAGACGATAAGTTGCAAAAAAAGACGCAAAATTTCCAAGACGGCTGATAATGAGAAAAGTCAGGATGGCCGGTGATATTTCTCATTCGGTTTACCGCAAAAAAATTGCTGTTTTGATAGAGGTTAAAGTGAGATTCGCAACGACATTTCCTATTGCCTCCAGCCTAACAGACAAAAGCCATGAGAATGATCAAGAAGATCTTGTTTCCCACCGATTTTTCAGCCACGGCTCAGAATGCTTTTCGCCACTGCCTGCTCTTAGCTGACAAGTACGAAGCAGATGTAGAGATTCTCCACGTGATCTTTCCCGAATATGAAGCATTGGACCTGCCGGTGATGGCGGCTCAGGCCACCAAGGAGAAAGCGGAAGCCGCGGGGGTAGTTATGAAAACTTTTGTGGAAACAGGCTTGACGCAGGTACAGGCGGCCCACCAGTTGGGCCATGTTCCCAACGTGCGGTCGGATATTGAGATCGGTACGCCGGGAAAGATCATTTGCGAAACGGCCCGCCGAAATAATGCAGACCTCATTGTTATGGCTACGAAGGGCGAGCACAACGCCCTGGAGCGCTTTTTCGGCAGTGTGGCCACGGCGGTGATTGCGCAGGCCGCCTGTAATGTGTGGATCGTCCCGGAAGAAGCGAGCTTTGAGCGGATCGACATTATTGCCTACGCCAGCGACCTCAAGGAAGCAGACCCTTACCACATTTGGGAGGTAGGGAAATTGCTGGAGCCGTTCAGCCCGATCATACACTGCGTACACGTCAATGTAAAGGGGTCGGTGGAAGGTGCGATCGACTTTGCCAGCCTGGGGGCGTTCTTCGAGCATCATGCGCCTTCTCTTCAGATCAATTTCCATCCTCTGGCCGGCCAATCCGTGATAGAGGCGCTGGAGGAATTTATCGACACTTACGAAGTGGATATGCTGGTGATGTATGCTCCTCAGCACAATTGGTTCGAACGAGTCTTTTACAAAAGCCACACCCGGCGCATGGCCCTCGAGGCGCATGTGCCCCTATTAATTATCAAGAAATAACCTAACCAATCCTAACCAATCATGGGCGAACTCAGTGTAAAACCGATAGCAGAATCCCGAAATAAATTTATTAAGGCCCTGCTCCAGGACATCCAGGCCCTGGACCAGATGCTTCACGAAGGCCTGTTTGAAAAAGGCCACCAGCGGGTCGGCGCCGAGCAGGAGATTTTCCTGGCCGACGACCTCTTTCAGCCCACTGGGGCAGCGCCGGATTTGCTGGAGGTACTGCCCATCTCCTTTACTTCGGAGATCGCCCGCTACAACCTGGAGGTCAATCTCGATCCTTTTGAACTGGATGGACAGGCCTTCCAAAAGACGGAACGGCAACTCCGGGAAATGCTCAGTATCCTGGGAAAAGAAGCGCCAAAGTTCAACGCCGTCCCCATCCTTACCGGCATCCTGCCCACCCTGCGCCATTGTCACCTCGAGTTGCAGCATATGACGCCGCAGATTCGGTACTCTATTCTCAGCGAGGCCATGCGGCGGCGGCGGGGCAGCGATTTTGAAATTCATATCCAGGGAGCGGACGAGCTCATCGCCCGGCTCGATTCCGTCATGTTCGAGGCCTGTAATACCAGTTGGCAACTGCATCTGCAGATTCCTCCGGAATTATTTGCCGAGCATTACAACTGGGCGCAGTGGATCGCCGGCCCGGTGCTGGCTGCCTGCGCCAATTCCCCTCTTCTGTTTGGCCGCGAATTGTGGCACGAGACGCGGATCGCACTCTTTCAGCAAAGTGTAGATACCCGGAGCTCCAACAACCACCTGCGCAATAAACTGAGCCGGGTAGGCTTTGGCCAAAACTGGCTCACCGGATCGGCCTCCAACCTGTTTAAGGACAACATCAGCCGGTTTCCTTTGCTGCTCACCGGCGATATTAAAGAGAATGCTCTGGAAACCCTTGCCAAAGGGCAGGCGCCTACGCTCAGGGCCCTGCGCCTGCACAATGGTACGGTATACAGCTGGAACCGCCCGTGTTATGGCATCAGTGATACCGGATTTCCTCATTTGCGCATCGAAAACCGGTACCTGCCCGCGGGCCCGTCCGTACCGGATGAGATCGCTAATTTTGCTTTCTGGGTTGGCCTCATGAAAGGCATGCCGGAACAATACGGGACTCTTTGCGACAAGGCCCCCTTCCAAATGGCCAAAGACAATTTCTACCGTGCGGCGCGTTCGAGCCTCTCCACGGTTTTCAACTGGAACGGGCAGCAAATACCGGCGCCTAACCTGATTCTGGAAAAATTACTACCCATTGCCGAAGATGGACTCAGGGCGGTGGGGGTCGATAGCCTGGAAATCGACCGCTACCTGGGTATTATTGAACGGCGCGCGCTCCTGCGCCAGAACGGCGCGCTCTGGATGATCCGCAACTTCCGAAAGCTGAGCGATAGTTGTGGTAAAGGGGTGGCCGTACAGGAACTCACTTCGGCTGTCATGGAGCGGCAACGCGGCGGCGCTCCCGTCCATGAATGGGAAGATGTGGATTGCAACCATTTCTACGAAGTAGGGAGTGGAAGAGAAACCGTTGGCCGGGCGATGAAGACGGACCTGTTTACCATCTCTCAGGAAGAACCGCTTGAGCTGGTGGCGGCTATCATGCATTGGAAAAACATTCGCCATCTGCCGGTAGAGGATGAGGAAGGAAAACTGGCCGGCCTGATCACCAGCACCAACCTCAAGCAGGCCCAAGATCCCGAAAACCACATCGCGGCGGATATTATGGTACGCGACCTGATCACCGCTCATGAGGATATGCCGCTGGCCGAAGGGGCCGCCCTCATCAAGCGCAACGGTATCGGCAGTCTGCTCATCGTGAGAAATGAAAATCTCGTTGGCATACTGACCGATACGGATTTTCGCCGTTTATATGGCAATTTTTAGGAGACTATTCAGTAAGTTGCACTGAACGAATACAACGAACGTTGCATGAAAAGTAAACCCTCTTCCTCTGAGCGTGAAAAAGAAACGACACCCGCCCCCATTCAGAAAAGAATGGAGTTGATCTACAACCGGGTATTCCTGGAGCACGATACCGGCATGCACCCCGAAAGCAAAAAAAGGCTGCTGATCTTTGATGATGTCCCGGATACGGAACTCATCGAAGGGCTGCCTTTTATTGAACTGGTTCACTCTCCAGGTTATATTGAAAAGGTGAAAAGCACCTGTCGGGCCGGCGGCCATCTGGATGGTGATACGGCCACCTCTCCCGGCAGCTTCAATGCCGCCCAGTATGCCGTCGGCGCTACGGTGATGGCTGCCGATTCCGGCGGCTTCGCCCTGGTGCGCCCTCCCGGCCATCACGCCTATCCGGGACGGTCCAGCGGCTTTTGCCTGTTCAATAATGTGGCCATCGCCACCCGGAAGCTGGCCAGTGAGGGTAAACGGGTGGCTATTTTTGACTTCGACGGGCACCTGGGAGATGGCACCTCCGATATCTTCTACGATACCGACCAGGTGCTGTACTGGTCAATGCATCAGTATCCCGCCTTTCCGGGCCATGGTTTTGTCGATGAGATCGGCGCCGGCAAGGGCAAGGGGTTCACCGTCAATGTGCCCTTGCCTCCGGGGAGCGCTGATGATATTATGGAGAGCAGCCTGAATTATTTCCTGCCGATCGTCGAACAATTCCAGCCGGATGTGATTGCCGTTTCGGCGGGCTTTGACTCCCACCAGTTCGACCTGCTGCTGGATCTTAAAGCTTCGGCCAACTTTTTCTATAAAGTCGGCGTGGAATTGCACTCCCGCTTTGACAATATTTTTGCCACCCTGGAAGGCGGTTATAATGTAGACGAAATGCCCAAATGCCTGTACAATTTCTTGGCGGGTATGAACGGTGAACCGATTCCCTATCCGGAAGAACCTACCAACTCCGGCATGCGGGTGCTGGAAACATATGAAATATACGTCAACTCTGTTATGGCCCACCTGAAGCCCTACTGGAAATTTTAGACCACTATCCCATTCGGTCAAGGGCAAAAAAATGTCGAATAGCGAATATTATTTCCGGGTTTAGGTATCATTTTCCTATTTAAACCTGTTCTATTTGTGAAGCAACCAAGGTTACAGCGCTGAGTAAGGGTTGAACAGCCTAACCAAATTATGCCAGGTATTACCAACGAACGATAATTACTGTTTTAAAAGTAAGCCAAGAAACATGTCTAAGAGACTCAAGAAAATTTTTCAACCCAGGACGATTGCCGTCATTGGGGCCTCCGACCGGAAGGATTCGGTCGGTTATTCTGTAATGAAGAACCTTCTGGCCGAGGGTTTTGAAGGAGAAGTCATACCGGTCAACCTCAATCATAACAAGATCCAGGGCAAGAAGAGTTACCAGAACATCCGGGATGTTCCTCAGGAAGTGGACCTGGCGGTAATCGTTACGCCTTCCGTCGCGGTCCCTCAGGTGGTTGAAGATTGTGGCCTGGCCGGCGTTGGCGGGCTGGTGATCATTTCCGCCGGCTTCAAGGAGGCCGGGGAAGAGGGGCAGCGTATGTACGAAGAAATTGCCCAGAAAGCCCGTCATTACGGTATGCGGGTCATCGGGCCCAACTGCCTGGGCTTCATCAATCCTCACCTGAAGATCAACGCTACTTTCGCCGCCCGTTCCGCCCGTTTGGGCAATATTGCCTTCATCTCACAGAGCGGGGCTTTGTGTACTTCCATTCTCGACTGGGCCAGCGAACAAAGCGTCGGCTTCAGCAATTTCGTTTCCATCGGGTCGATGATTGATGTGGATTTTGCCGACCTGATCGACTACTTTGGCACCGACCAGCGCACGTCCTGTATCCTTATCTATATGGAGTCGCTGAAGGACGCCCGCAAATTCATGAGCGCCGCCCGCGCCTTTGCCCGCTCCAAGCCCATCATCATCCTCAAGGCGGGGCGCAGTGCGGAAGGCGGGCAGGCCACCCTCTCGCACACCGGCTCTCTGGCGGGTAATGACGCCGTTTACGATGCGGCTTTCCAGCGTGCGGGTATCATCCGGGTAGATACTATTGCCCAGTTATTTAACTGTGCGCAGTCGCTGGCCATGCAGCCTCGCCCCTATGGCAACCGGCTGGCTATTGTCACCAATGCCGGCGGCCCCGGCGTACTGGCCACCGATAGCCTGATGATGAACGGCGGCGCCCTGGCCAAGCTTTCGGAGGCGTCCATGAAGAAGCTCAATGGCTTCCTTCCCGCCCACTGGAGTCACAATAACCCCATTGATGTGCTGGGAGACGCTTCGGCTGAGACCTACCAAAAGGCGCTGGATGTGTGCCTGGCCGACCCCAATGTCGATGGCGTACTGGCCATCCTGACTACTCAGGATGTCACCGATCCTACAGAAGTGGCCAAAGCAGTGGTGGAAGTATCCAGTAAGTACCGCAAACCTGTTCTGGCATCCTGGATGGGAGAAGAGGATGTTAAAGAAGGCCGCGATATCCTCGAGGAGGGCAAAATACCTCACTATCGCTATCCGGAGAGCGCGGTGGATGTATTTATTAAGATGTTCCAGTACTCCCGCAACCTGGAGATGCTGTACGAGACACCGCCGGCCATTCCTCAGCAGATGAACCTCAAAACGGATATCGCCAAGGCCATCATTCACACCATCATGGATTCGGGGCGCCGGCAGCTGATGGAAAACGAAGCCAAGGAGCTGATGAAGAGCTACGGTATCCCGGTAGGCAGCTTCAAAGTGGTTTCCTCGGTGGAAAATGCCGTGAAATTTGCCCAGGAAATTGGTTATCCCGTCGTGTTGAAGATCGCTTCGCCGGATATCGGGCACAAGACCGACGTAGGCGGCGTAAAAGTCAACCTGGCTAACGATGCCGAATTGCGCAAGGCCTATGAGCAGATTATGAAGACCGCCCGGGAAAAACGGCCGGACGCCGAAATCCGGGGCATCCTGGTGGAAAAAATGGCCGCTAAAGGTTTCGAGCTGCTCATCGGCGCCAAGAAAGACCCGATATACGGCCCGGTTATTGCCTTCGGGCAGGGCGGTGTGGCCGTAGAGGTGTTCCGGGATATGAAACTGGGCCTGCCGCCCCTCAACCGCGTGTTGGCCCGCCGCACGATTGAAGGCACCCGTATCTATCCATTGCTGAAGGGGTATCGCGGGATGCCGGGCGTCAACCTGGAAGAACTGGAACTCATCCTCGTGAAATTCGCCTATATGGTTATGGATTTCCCCGAGATCAGAGAGATCGATATCAACCCCTTTGTGGTGAATGAAGATGGAGGAATGGCGCTGGATGCACATATTGTATTAGAGAAAGAGAAACCGGCGATTCGCAAGCCCTACAGCCACCTCGTCATTTCTCCTTATCCGGAAAAATACAACAAGGCCGTCCTGATGCGGTCCG
Source organism: Lewinellaceae bacterium (assembly GCA_020636095.1). GTDB lineage: Bacteria > Bacteroidota > Bacteroidia > Chitinophagales > Saprospiraceae > JACJXW01. The sequence continues at coordinate 1,864,223 of JACJYN010000002.1, read as the reverse complement.
GCCAGGTCGCTTATCTGCGGGCCATCCGCCCGGAAGACGAGCCGCTGGAAGCCCAGATGCTGGAAAACATCTCTCAGCAATCGCTCTATTTCCGCTTCTTTGGATATGTGCCACAGGTCACCCACGATTTCCTCACCCGCTTTACCCATATCGACTATGACCGCGAAATGGCCATCATTGCCGAGGTGGAAGAGGCCGGCGCGAAAAAAATGGCGGCCGTGGTGCGCATTATTTCCGATGCCTGGGGCGAAGTGGCCGAATACGCCATCCTGGTGGCCGACCCCTGGCAGCAACAGGGCCTGGGAGGCCAGATGACCGATTACATCATCGAGATCGCACGGGAAATGGGTATCAAAAAACTCTACGCTTCGGTGCTGGCTTCTAATAAGGGCATGCTGACCCTATTCGAGAAGAAAGGGTTCAGTATTGAACGGGAGGACTTCGATACCTTCCACACGGAGCTGATGCTGGAAGAAGTTTTGGTGGAATAATCTGCCACTTGGCGTTTTAGGGCCGGTTGGTATATCAAAGGGCGGTGTGTCAGAGAGAAGGCCTATTCCGAGTTCTAAAGCCCCCCAGAGGTTAATAAACCGCCATTTTCACCACTTCCTCATAATACGCTTCATACTGAGGCAGGATATTGTCGATATCGAAGCGGCGGGCCTGTTCCAGGGCGTTGGTGCGGAATTCCCGCAGGACCTTGTCATGCTCCAGGATATGGATGGCATTGCGGGCCATATCTTCCACATCCCCTACATCACTGAGGTAGCCGGTTTTACCGTGGATATTCACTTCGGGCAGGCCGCCGGCGTTGGAAGAAATGACCGGCACTTCGCAGGCCATCGCTTCCAGGGCGGCCAGCCCGAAGCTTTCGGCTTGTGATGGCATGATAAAAAGGTCGGACACAGCGAGCAACTCCTCGACGGCGTCCTGTTTGCCGAGGAAGCGGGTTTCGTGGCAAAGGCCCAATTTGCGGCAGAGTTCTTCCAGATTATGGCGTTCCGGGCCGTCGCCGATCAGCATGAGTTTGGATGGAATGCGCTGATAAACTTTCTGGAAGATATGGATCACATCTTCCACCCGTTTCACCTTGCGGAAGTTGGAGACGTGGACCAGAATGCGCTCCCCGTTGGGGGCTATGGCCTTTTTGAAATGGTCTTTGTTAACTTTCCGAAAGCGCTCAAAGTCGATGAAATTGTGGATGACGCGGATATCGTTGTGGATGTCGAAGTATTCGTAAGTCTGTTGTTTCAGGCTTTCCGAAACAGCCGTCACTCCATCCGATTTGTTGATGGAGAAGGCGACCACCGGGGCAAAGGCGTTGTTGTTGCCTACCAGCGTGATGTCAGTGCCGTGCAAGGTCGTAATGACCGGCACGTAACGGCCCTCTGAAAGCAGGATTTTTTTCGCCATATAAGCTACCGCAGCGTGGGGGATGGCGTAGTGGACATGCAGCAGGTCCAGGTTTTCGAATTTTACCACATCGACCAGCTTGCTGGCAAGAGCGGTATCGTAGGGAGGATATTCGAAGAGGGGATAGTCCTCTGTGCTTACTTCGTGGTAAAAAACGTTGGAGTGAAAGGTGGTCAGGCGGGCCGGCCGCTTGTAGGTGATGAAGTGAACCTCATGGCCCTTCTTGGCGAGGCCTAACCCCAGTTCGGTGGCCACCACGCCACTTCCGCCGTAGGTAGGGTAGCAAACAATCCCTATTTTCATTGCTGTTTTTCTTTTTTACCTGGCAGGCGTTTTCGAACCGAAAACGCCTGCCAGGCATGCTACGAGAGTACTGCTGATATAACTTATAACTTCCTGGCGCTGCTTCCTTTTCTTGCATACAAAACTAATGAGCGCACCAAAAGCTAAAGATTGATACAGTTGGGATAGAAAATAGTTTAAAAGGTACAAGCAAGGAAGGGGCGCCCGAGTCTAGTGCGGACAACCCCTTCCTTGCTTGTACTAATAAAAAACAGGCCGCTACTGCGCCTTGATCAGTTTTACGGCTTTCACTTCGCCTTCCGCTATGATGCGCACCACATACAGCCCCGAGCTTTGCTGATTGAGGTCGAGCTCGTAGGCGCCGCTGCTCACTTTTTGCTCTACGCTTTCAAAAAGTAGCTGGCCTACTGCATTGAGCAATTGAATGCGGGCGTCTACCGGTTGTATAAAGTCGACATTCAGCCAGCTGGTGCCTTTGGTAGGGTTGGGCGCCAGGCTGATCTCGCCAATTTTGGACGGTGTGCGTACACTGGAGGTCGTAAGGTTGATTTCCAGCGTTTCCGAACAGCCATAGACATTGGTGACCGTGACGGTGTAAAGGCCTTCTCCCAGCCCGCTCAGTGTTTTGGTGGCGTCGCCGGTATTCCAAAGATAGGTAAAGGGCCCGGAGGGATCGCCCTGAGCAATGGTGATCGAGCCATCTTCGGAAGACTGGCTGGTTGGCGGCGTCACCTCCGCCGATAGCTGGAGGGATGCCGGACAACGCCGTATATTGATGTTGTCGAGGTCGAGATAATAATCGCCGGCTCCCCAGACTGCCCGGAAGCGGATGAGGATGATCTCTCCCGCCAGGGCGCCCAGCGGCAGTTCGATCGTCGTCATATCGGCAGTGGGCAGGTGGTTGAGGCCGGTGATCACAAATGCAGGGAAGAAAGATTCGCCGCAGTCAATAGAAACCTCAACGAGCAGCGAGTCTTCGGCCGTCAGTATCGTGGGGTCAGTTCCCGCAAAGAAGTCGACATACCGGTAGTCAAAAGTAAGGGTGTCGTTTTCTTCGATTGGGCCGATGGCCGGGGTAGTGACCTGAATCTCAGGAGTCGAGGAATATACGTTGTCATAGGCTACAATACTGGGGCTGGTATGGTCCTGCTCAATGGTCATACCCGGGCTGAAGGCCCATCCTGCCGGGGCCCCGCCGTCTTCAAAATCTTCCCGCAGGGGTGGGTTGACGGACGTCCGGAAGCTCGTCGTCACGGTATCGTTGAGCAGAAATTCATCGGTTCCGAATTCAGACCACGCCTGAATAGTGTATGTGCCGGGGACGGAGGCGTCAAAAGTAGTATTGAAGGTATAGGTCAGGCCGTCGCCGGGCAACAGCAGGACATTGCCGATATTCTCCACCACCGGAGCGCCTCCGTTGACGCTGTAGCCTACATCGAAGCCACCGGCGGGAAACCCGCCCAGGTTGAGCAGGCTGATTGACACCGTATCGTTGGGGCTGCCGCAGCTGGAGGCAGACATGATGTCGGCGCTCGAGCCGGCAATATCCCGGTCGAGTTGAAGAGAGATCAGGATATTATCCAGTCCGACCCCCTCCCGGGCTACGGACCCATCGGAGGAAAAGACGAAGCGGACCCGGACATTGGCAGAATCGGCTGTTCCTTCCAGGATGTTCTGAGCGTAGTGCCACCCCGGAACCCCGCCGTCATTTTCCCACCAGTTATTTCCGGCATCGTTGTACCAGTTCAGGCCGGTGCCGGCCGTTCCTACTTTCGACCAGGTTTCCCCGTTATTGGTGGATACCTCGAGCCAGGCCTCATCAAAGTTGTTTTCCGTATTGAGGATAATGGAGAAGGCGATGCGGGGGTCTTCCGAAAGGGAGCTGAAGTCGAGGCAAGGGGAGACCAGATAAGAAATCTCGCTGTTGTTGTAGTTGCCCCCCAGGTTGGTTACCCAGGCGCCGGATCCGTTGGCCGCGTTGTTGATCAGCGTTCCGGCAGGTTCGCCGTATGCCCAGCTGGGAGCGCCGAAGCCATCGGATTCCACCGTCCAGCCGCCGCTCCATTCTTCAAAGCCTTCGAAATAGGGGTATTCTGTAATATAAGGGATATTGACGACCGTAATGGACGTGGTGTCGTTGGAGGGGATGCTGTCGCCCTCCAGAGCCGTCCATACCTGAACGATGTATTCTCCAAAATCAGAAAAGTCGAAGGTGGCGTCAAATTCGGTGATCTCGGTGCTGTCGGTTCCTATGACGCCGGTAAAGAAGCCATCCTGCGGCATGCTGACCCCGCCTGGTATGCCATTCACACTGTAGTCGAAGGGGATGAGCGATTGCGGAACGCCGCCTAAGTTGCTGATAGCTACCGAAATGGTTTCGGCGGCTCCCAGGCCGCAGGCCGTGACCGGAGAAAGAATCTCCGTGATGGCCACATCATTGGCAAAGGGAGTCATAAAGCTGTAGGGCCCAACCGTAACGCTGGTGTCGCCGTTAGCGCACAGGGCGGTCAGGTAAAAGTCGTAGCCCGTATTCTGCTGCAGGCTGAACAGCTTGGTGGTGGCGCCACTGGCCATTTTGAAGTCGCCATTGCCAGGGGTAAAGCCCGAGGTATCATATTCAATCAGGTATTCCCCCTCCGGGTCAGAAGGAATCCAGCTGATGTCAACCATGAAGGCGCGGATGTTCTCTACTTCTACAGAACCGGCCAGGGGAGGAGGGCAGCTGGGGCAAGTGGCAACAGCGGAGAATACCTGCCCGTCTGCCGGTTCGCCGCCCATCTGGCCATCCTGAAAAAGGATATTGCCTTCTGCATCCGAGAAAGTATATTCTACTTCGCCCGGGAAGGAACCGGAAATATAGAACAGCTCAATAGAAGCCCCTTCCGTGACAGGAATAGATACGGAGGCGGATTCACCGTCGTCATCAATATTGTTTAGCGTATAAACAGTTGCGTTATTGCCGATCGTAATGGTGAGGGTTGCGCCATTCCAGCCATCGCCAAAATCATCGATCATGGTCAGGACGTATTCACAGGAAGTCTGGCTCATAAGGGGGGGAGTGAGCAGGAGTGTGAACAATAAGGCCCAAAGGGTAGAACTCCACTTCATAGATAGTCGATTTTATTGTCTTTTTGTGTTAAACCTATTCTGTTGCTCCGGCGGAATGAAGCAGGCTAAAATTAATCAAAAAATCCATATTCGCATTTGGAGATGTAGTGCAGTAGCCGACTAAATAGCAGAAAGTGCGGACAGGCCTCTGGTTGGCATGAAATTCGAACAAGCTGTAAACCTTTTATGCGGCCCACTGTTAAGACCTTGATATTCTGAATTGTAAAATATCTTTTAGCCTTAAAGGTATAGCGTAACTCCCTGGCTCAAAATTTTTTATGCTGTGGCGGTATATTCCATAAAAGACCTGGAAAAGCTTTCGGGAATCAAAGCTCATACCCTCCGGATATGGGAGCAGCGCTATGATATTATTGAACCGAGGCGCACCAAAACCAACATCCGTTATTATCTGGATGAGGATCTCAAATTCGTCCTCAACATCGCGTTGCTCAACAAAAACGGCATCAAAATCTCCAAGATTGCCAGCATGACCAAGAAGGAGATCGCTGAGAAGGTAGCCGCCATTTCTGAGATCAACTTCGAATATGGCACTCAGCTGGATGCTCTGACGATTTCTATGATCGAGATGGATGAATACAAGTTCGACCGCATCGTCAACACCAATATCGAGCAGTTGGGTTTCGAACGCACCATGCTGGAGATCATTTATCCGTTTTTAGACAAGCTCAGCGTCCTTTGGCTTACCGGCTCCATCAATCCGGTTCAGGAAAACTTCATGAGTTACCTCATCCGCCAGAAGATCATCGTGGCTATCGACAACGAGCCGCTGGTCAGTGGAAAGCACGTCGATAAGTTCCTCATCTACTTGCCGGAAGGGGAGAAACAGGAGTTGAGTATGCTCTTTATGCATTATCTGCTTAAATCCCGCCGCAACCATGTCATCTACATCGGGCAGGATATCACCCTGGCCGACCTCAAAGACGCCTGCAACATTCACAATCCGGATTACATTTTCACGATGATCACGGAAACATTCGCAAAAGAACCGGTCCAGCAGTACGTCGACCGCCTGGCAGCCAATTTTAAGGATAGCCATATCCTGCTTTCCGGTTATCAGGTAGTCGCCCAGGATGTATTCCCACCGGACAATATTTCTATTCTCCGCAGCCTTGACCAAGCGCTGTTTTTTCTGGATACGCTCAAAGAAAAAAAGGTTAGCCGCTAGCAAATTCGGCCACTGGCCCGCATTTTTCCAACCATTCCCTATATCTTTGCGCCCGCATCGGCGTTTTTGCATGGACGAAAACTATCGTGTTGAAAAAGCAACTCATCAATTTTCTCAAATTCCTCCTGTTTCTGGGTGTCGGCCTGGGAATATTGTATCTGGTTTACCAGAAGCAGAGCGCCGCCTTTCAGGAGGAGTGTGCCCTGAAAGGCATCAGCCCGGAAAATTGCAGCCTGATCGCCAAGGTGGCGAATGACTTCAGAGAAGCCAATTATTTTTGGATATTGATGGTGCTGCTGGCCTTTCTCGTCAGCAATATCAGCCGGGCCAGCCGCTGGATCATGCTCATTCGTCCGCTGGGTTACTCGCCTCGCCTCATCAATGCCTTCCTGGCGACCATCATCGGATACTTTGCCAATCTGGGCCTGCCCCGGTTAGGGGAGATCGTTCGGGGCGCTACGCTCACTCAATACGAAAAAATACCCGTCGAAAAAGTAATGGGAACCATCGTTGTCGACCGCATTTTCGATGTCATCAGCATCTTACTGGTAACGGGGCTTGCTTTTGCACTAGAGTACGATAAGATACTGGCCTTTGCCCAGGAGTACGTTTCTCTGGGGGAACGCTTCGGAAATACCGGCGCCCTGCTTTTGGGGTTAGGAGGCATCGGCCTGGCATTGGCCATCCTGCTCTGGCTTTTGCGGCGGCAGATTGTCGAAACGAAACTTTACCATAAAATCGCAGGCATTGGTAAGGGGTTCCTTCAAGGGATAAAAACGGTGCGCCAACTCAACCGCCCCTGGCTCTTTTTACTGCACAGCGTCAACATCTGGTTCATGTACTTCCTCATGACCTATCTGTGCTTCTTCGCTTTTGAACCCACCGCCGGCCTTTCTATGGTCGCCGGCCTGGTGGTTTTCGTCTTCGGAGGCTGGGGGATCGTCATCCCCTCTCCGGGAGGAATGGGCACGTATCATTTTTTGGCGCAAACTGCGCTGTCTATCTATGGAGTAAGCGGGGATGATGGATTTTCCTGGGCCAATATTGCCTTTTTCTCTATTCAATTGGGCTGTAATGTATTGGTTGGCATTCTGGCCCTGCTGTTCCTGCCGATGATCAACCGGGGATACCACCCTACAGAAACAATTCCTCTGACTGAGGAGCAGGTGATGGCCTGAAAATGATGAAAGTTACTGATTATCAGTTGATAGTGCCCGGCGAACGAACAACCAAAACTGCCAACCATGCTGCAAAAGATAAAAGCCAAGATACAAAGCTGGGAGCAGGCCCGGCGTACGGTTGAGGGCTGGAAAAGGCAAGGCCTGAAAGTCGTGTTCACCAATGGCTGTTTCGACCTGTTACACTACGGCCACATTCACTATCTGGCGCAGGCCCGCGAGCAGGGGGAGCGGTTGGTGATCGGACTCAACAGCGACGCTTCGGTTCGCCGCCTCAAGGGCCCGAACCGGCCCATTAATGACGAGCCAACCCGGCAGCTGCTGCTTGCCGCCCTGGAATGTGTCGACCTGGTAACTACTTTTGAACAGGACACCCCCCTGGAACTCATCAGCCTGTTGCTGCCCGATGTGTTGGTTAAGGGAGGGGACTACCGGCCGGAGGACATCGTCGGCGCCGATGTCGTGCTGGCTCAGGGTGGTGAAGTCAAAGCTTTGCCGTATATTGAAGGACACTCGACAACCGCCATTGAAGCAAAAATTCGCGAAAAGGACTCCTAAATGATGACCAAAATCTGTGACCTTACTGCTTATCTGGAATCTATTGCACCTCCTCAGTATCAGGAGGGCTACGATAATGCAGGGCTTATTGTCGGCGACCCCAACGCAGCCGTTGAGGGGGTATTGTTTTGCCTGGATTCCACCGAGGCCATTGTGGAGGAAGCTATTGAGAAGCAATGTAACCTGATCGTAGCCCATCATCCGATAGTGTTCCGGGGGCTGAAGCGCCTCACCGGCCGCAATTATGTAGAGCGGGTCGTCATTCAGGCCATTCGCCATGGCATCGCTATTTATGCCATTCACACCAACCTGGATAATGTGTATCACCAGGGGGTTAATGGCAAGATCGGAGAGCGGCTTGGCCTGATGGACACCCGCCTGCTGGCGCCAAAGGCCAACCTGAAGAAGCTCAGTGTGCTGGCGCCCCCTGCTCTTACCGAGCCGGCCCGGGAGGCGTTGCTGGCCGCCGGGGCCGACAGCGTGGCGGCCTCTGAGCAACTTAGTTACGGAGGCGCCGGCGAGGGCAGGCCGCAGGTGAAACTGGAGGTGTCATTCTCCTCCGGCCGGGAGCGGCAGATGCTGGACGCCCTGAAAGTGGGTAGGAATGGGCAACAACTGGCGTACGAACTTGTTAGTATAGAAAACAGCGATGGCAGCGTCGGTTCCGGATTGATCGGCCGCCTGCCCGAGCCCATGGCCGAAGAAGCATTTTTGCAACACCTGAAAAAGGCGATGAAAGCAAGTTGCATCCGCCATACGCGCCTGCTGGGCAAGAAAGTAGAAACCGTGGCGCTTTGCGGAGGAGCCGGAGGTTTCCTCCTGGGCAACGCAAAGGCCGCCGGCGCCCAGTTCTTTGTAACGGCAGATTACAAATATCACGAATTTTTTGACGCCGACGGGCAGCTCGTAATCGCCGATATTGGCCATTACGAGAGCGAGCAGTTCACAATAGAGCTGCTGCATGATATTATTTCTCAGAAATTTAGTAATTTTGCGGCTCATTGCACAGAGGCCATTACCAATCCCATTCATTACTATTGTTAGCAAGCTTTCTGTGTATTCGAATCATGCATTACAATATAAACTTACAATACCATAATATATGGCAGGAGAACTCACTGTAGCTGAAAAGCTCAAACAACTCTACGAACTCCAGCAAATTGACTCCAAGGTCGATGAATTCAAAGTGCTGAAAGGGGAGCTTCCTATGGAGGTGAGCGACCTGGAGGACGAAATTGCCGGGTTGGAAACCCGCGTTGGCCGCCTCAAAGGGCAGGTCGAAGAGATGGAGGCGGATATGAGCCGCCAGGAGGCAAAGATCAAAGAGGCCGAAGCGCTTTCTCTGCGTTATAAGTCTCAACTTGAGAATGTAAAGAACAATCGTGAGTACGATGCTTTGACGAAGGAACTGGAGCTTCAGAACCTCGATATTCAATTGTCAGAGAAGAAGATCAGAGGCGCCAATAAGGATATTCAGAATAAGCAGGAAACCCTCGATGCCACTCAGGAACGCCTTGCCGCCAAGCAAAAAGACCTGGAAGCGAAGAAAGTAGAGCTGGAGGAGATTATCCAGAAGACGGAAAAAGAGGAAGAGCGCCTGAACAAGCAAGCGGATAAGGTCCGGAAAAATATCGAAGACCGCCTGCTCCGCGCCTACGATAAGGTTCGTCACAGCTACCGGAACGGCCTCGCCGTAGTAACGGTGGAGCGGAATTCCTGCGGCGGCTGCTTCAATATGATCCCTCCACAGATGCAGCTCGAGATCGCCATGCGCAAGAAGATCATTGCCTGTGAGCACTGCGGCCGCATTTTGGTCGATGATTTCATCATGGACGCAGGGCAGGAGGAAAAAGAGAAACAGGAAGCGTAATTTTACTGCCAACCTGCATAATCCTAAAGCTTACTGCCTATGCTTAGGCCGTGCCTTGTATTTTTTTTATCTATCCTCACTTTTGCTTTGCCCCTGCGAGCGGCTAAGTATTTTGCCTTTACGCCTATTGCCCGGCAGGCTTATGATCATGCCACCAGCCTTCGGTTTGGCGAAGCTTACGCGGCTATGGCGCAGATGAAACTGGAAGACCCGAATAACCTCATCGTCCTCCATATCGAAAATTACATCGATTTTTTCACCTTGTACATTGAAGAGGATGAAGCTACCTACCGGCAGCTCAAGAAAAATCGGGACCAGCGCCTGGACAAAGTAAAAGCCGGAGACCGCAGTTCGCCTTATTACCTCTTCGTACAGGCGGATATCCGCCTGCAATGGGCCCTGGCGCGCCTGCGTTTCGAGGACTACCTGGGCGCTTTCACAGAGGTGAGCAAAGCCTACAGGCTGTTGAAGGAAAACGAAGAACTGTTCCCCGGCTTTATGCCCAATAAAAAAGACCTGGGCATCCTGCACGCTATGGTAGGCACCATTCCGGACAGTTATAAGTGGGGGGTCAAGTTGCTCGGCGGCCTGGATGGCACCATCGCTCAGGGTAAAAAGGAGGTAGAGGAGGTACTGGCCTACGCTCAAAAGAATGACTTTATCTTCAAAGAAGAGACGGTGGTCCTCTACGCATACTTGTTACTCCACCTGGACAACAAGGAAGAGGAGGCCTGGAGGGCGATTACCGGGAGCACCCTGCGTCCTGAAGAAAACCCGATGCACTGTTTTGTGATGGCCAATATAGCGATGCGCACCGGCCGGAACAACCGGGCTATTCAGTTGTTGGAGCAACGCCGCCAGGGCAATGCCTTTTTCCCTTTCCCCTATCTGGATTACATGCTGGGGCTGGCCAAGTTGCGCCGCCTGGATCGCGACGCCAACCCGCACTTTCAGCGTTTTGTCGCGCACTACCAGGGCCGTAATTTCATTAAGGAAGCCTACCAGAAGATGGCCTGGCAAGAACTGGTCAAAGGCAATCCGGAGGGTTACCAGCGCTATATGAAGGCTTGTCTGGCGAACGGATACGCCATTGCCGGAGGCGACAAAAATGCGCAGCAGGAAGCGGAACAGGGCGCCGCACCCAACCTCAGCCTGCTGAAAGCCCGGCTGCTGTTCGACGGAGGATATTTTCAAAAAGGTTATCAGGAGCTCGCCGCCCGGGGGCCTGGCAATTTCTCTTACCCCGATGGCCAACTGGAATACTACTACCGTATGGGCCGCCTGTTGCACGGCCTCAGGCGCTATGAGGAAGCGCTGGGCTATTACCAATTCACTATCGAAAAGGGAGCGAATACCCCTCACTTCTACGCCTGCAACGCCGCTTTACAGATGGGCCTGATCTACGAATCAAAAGGTAAGCTGTCTGAAGCCAGGGAGGCTTTCGAAAAATGTCTGAGTTTTAACCCGGAAGAATATCGCACCGGCTTGCACCAAAAAGCCAAATCAGGGCTGGCCAGGCTGGAGGATGTAATAAAATAAAAAGGAAATTCTTCAGATTATCAGCTTCCTTCTCTCTGTTCATTCAAACTCCAATCATAATCTACATACTCAATTGTCGCATTGGGGCCGGCCTGAACCGGAGCGTACTGATTGATGTATTCAATGATGGACTTACCTCCTTTCTTAAAATCGCCCCCGTACCAGGAAAATATTTTGGAAAGCTCCACCTTGTCTTTGGAAACCTTGTTTTTGCTTTCGTCACCCAGGAAATCCCGGGCGGCTTGGGTAAGTTGCTCATCGAGTTGATCGGCGGTATAGGCCCGGTTGCTGAGCTTGGGGCAGGACACGGAAGCGCAGTTGACGGCAAAGTGGACGCGGGGTTCGTTAAATTTAGGGCGGATGATGCCGTGCTCGATGTTGTTGAGGTCGTAAGTGGCCTGTTCAATCTGGATGAATTTGATATCCCAGACCGTATTGACAAAGGGGATGCCGTTTTTGATATCCTTGATGCTGGCTACCGGGTAATGATCTACGATCAGTTTGACGGTGAATGCATTATAGGCGTTGATCCAGTAGGCGAGCTGCTCATCCCGGCTCCAGTGTTTGTCGTTGGGGTGGCTGCCTTCCAGCAGGTGGAGGTATCGGTTGAGGCGGCTGCTGTCCTGGATAAACCCAGGATAGTCTACCCAACCTTCCGGGGAGACGTGCTCCTGCACGAGGCTGTCCCAAATCTCATGGGTGACAGGACGGGCGTTGGAGGGGTAGTCCTGAACTTTACAGGATGATAAAGTCAATGTCAGGGCGAGGAAGGAATAAAAGAAGAGGGCAGTGGTTCTTTTCATGGCTGGAATGGCTAAATTGTTTCTTTTAAACCGCTGGCGCCGCCGTTTGTTAGCGGCCGTAGTGAATAATAATTATTACTGTCTGTGCGGGGACTTTCTGAAAAAGCATGCAACCATCCACGCTCCATACTCCTTTTGGCGAAGTCGCCTTCCAAAAATTCGGTTCCGGCCCGCGGCTGCTAATCGCCTTTCACGGTTTTTCGGAGGCCGGCTCGGCTTTTGCGGAGATGGGGGTGATTTTGGAGGGTAGTTGCACCCTGTATGCCATCGACCTGCCTTTCCACGGGAGCACCCGCTGGCAAGGCGCCGATTACCGGCCGGCTCAGTTGGCCGCCCTGGTCGAGGCTCTGCTGGAACGGGAAGGCCGCCCTCATTTCGAAGCCATCGGCCACAGTTTGGGCGCTCGCCTGTGGCTGCATTTGCTCCCGGAATTTCGCGGGCGGATAGAAGGGCTCTATCTACTGGCCCCCGACGGCCTGCAAACCCGATGGATGTATCTGGTGGAATGGATGCCGGCGGGGTTTCGACGCGGATTGATACCCTTTCTTTCCCACCCTGGCTGGTTGCTGTCTTTGGCAAAAGCCCTGCATCGCACCCGCCTAATCGGCCGCTTTCTTCTGCAGTACCTCCGTGTACACCTATCGGAAGCCGGCCGGCGAAGGCGGCTGTTACATACCTGGCTGGCGTTGAGCCATTTTCGGCTGAGCAAGGGTAAGGCCCGTTGCCTTATCAGGCAGGCAGGCCTCCCGGTGTTGGTGCTACTTGGGGATAAAGACCAACTGGTCAAACCCGAAACGATCAGGCATGCCCTGAAGGGGTTGAAAAATGTCCGGATCGAGGAAATAAACGCCACTCACCGGTCTATTTGCCGGGTGGCGGCGCCGTGGATAGAACGGGGAGGTTGGCAGTGATTTTAATCTACAGGTGTTTCTTTTATAACTGCTTTTACCCGGTTGGCCTCCTTCTGGTTGAGGCCGCCTCCTGTTTTTATAACCCTCCTCTTATCAATCGTCCTGATTTGATCTCCAAAAACGAAATTTATTCATTTCATTAGGTGAGTTGGCATTTCTTCCCTCAATTCCCTTTCCCCTTCAGCCCATACCCCTTCAGTATTTTCCGCGCCAGGGAAGCCTTATGGGCCTCGTCGGGCCCGTCGTAAATGCGGGCGCCCCGTTCTTCGCGGTAAAAATAGGAGAGGATGGTATCGTCGGTGATACCCAGGGCGCCGTGCACTTGCAAGGCATCGTCGATAGCCTTTTGCATGACTCCGGCAACAAAAAACTTGATGGTGGAGATATCCATGCTGGCGGCGCGTTGCCCTTCCTTTTCCATTTTGATGGCCGTGTGCAACACCATGTAGCGGGCGGCGTCGATCCGGGCGCGGTTTTCGGCGATCAAAGCCTGTATCATCTGTTGTTCCCCCAGCATTTTACCATTGCTGATCTCGCGGGTGGCGGCGCGGCGGCACATCATATCGAAGGACCGCTCGCAGATGCCGATCCAGCGCATGCAGTGGTGGATTCTACCCGGGCCCAGGCGCTGTTGCGCCAGCTTGAATCCTTCGCCTTCCCCGCCCAGGCGGTTGCTCCGGGGCACGCGCACTTCCTCCAGGCGGATTTCAGCGTGGCTGTGCCAGCCCTCTCCGGCGTGGCCCATGACGGGGATGTTGCGCACCAGCTTAAAGCCCGGGTTATCGGTAGGCACAAGGATCATACTCGCCCGTTGGTAAGGGTTGTCCCCCTCCGGATGGGTGACGGCCATAACGATAGAGAAGGAAGCGCCGTCGGCAGAGGAAGTGAACCATTTGTGGCCGTTAATGAGGTAATCATCACCGTCGCTCACGGCGGTAGTGCCCATGCGAACGGGGTTGGAGCCGGCGTAGGCCGGCTCGGTCATGGCAAAGCAGGAGCGGATGTCCCCGGCGAGCAGCGGATGGAGGTATCTTTGCTTGATATCAGCAGATCCGTATTTCAGCAGCAACTCGGTATTACCCGCATCCGGCGCCTGGCAGTTGAAGGCGAGGTGGCCGAAGGGAGTTGTGCCCAGCAGTTCGCCCAATTGGGCGAATTCGGAGAGGCCCAGCCCCGCGCCGCCGTGCTCCGCCGACAGATGGGGGTTCCAGGCGCCGGTGGCGCGGGCTTTTTCCTGTAGGCTGCGAACCTCAGCCTCCACTTCCCGGAAGGGCGTCTTCAGCCAGCGCATTTCGTTGGGGTAAATCTCCTTTTCCAGAAATTCACGGACAGCGGCGTGTAATTTTTTGAGCAAGGGCGTGGCGAATGCTTCAACCATGGCTAGGGCGTTTTTTATGTAAACAAAGCAATCAGAAAGGTTCCCACCGTTGCGATGAACCCGACCATAAAGATATTGTAGGAGATAGACAGATAGCGGTATTTTTTGTCCAATACTTTTCCGAGGTAGTAGAGGTCGCGAACCATATTGCCGTAGAGCAGTTCGTTGTCGTTGAACACATCTTCCATTGCTTCCTCAAACTGATCCAGCCGGAGGGAAACGAAGTTGCCGAAGAAGACCACATTTCGGCGTACCTCCTCGGGGGGCGTCCCCTCGTGGTTGAGCGTTGTAACCTTAGGCCGGGCGGACAGAACGGCAAAGATGAGGCTGGCCATGCCGGTCACCAGGAAGAGAACCACGGGTAGTAAAATCTGAGGCGTGTTTTCTCCAATATTGCGATAGGAGAGGAACGTGATGAGCACACTGACCAGTATGGCGTTGACGCTGATCATGATATTGGCCTTGTTATCGGCAATTGCACTCAGGTTGATGTGGTTGCGGTAGTTGGTGCGGAAAAAGGTCTGCACCCCCCGTACCGGCATTTTTTCCTCCAGGTTTCCAAACCGGCGGTTATCGCCGGCCGCCGCCTCTTTATTCCGCTGCTTTTCCAGTGCACTGCGGCAACTGTAGATGGCTTGAGCCAGCAGGGGTTGAAAATGAGCCTGAGCGTAATGGGTAAACAGTTTGATCCGCAGTAATTCTTCCAAAAGAATCTTGGCCCACTCGCCTTTGTCATACGGCTGGCCGAGCAGGAACTCGCGTTCCATTCGCAGCAAGGGCAGGCTTTGTTCCGCCTGGTGCAGGTAGGTAGCCGCCTGTATGGCGTCGCTGAGAATGCGCTCTGCTTCTTCCTCCGGCGGGCGTCCGTCCGCCAGGCCGAGTATACAACTCAATACCCGTTCCTGCTGCTCCCTGGGGCAGCCGGACTGGCTGAAGAACTGCCGCGCCAATTCGAGGCTGAAGCGGGCGGGTTCCCGATAGTCGTATAAATAACCCGTGGGGAATAACCAGGCCGCCAACAGGGCCTGCTCCAGTACTTCCGGGCTGGCGCCTTCTCCGGCGGCGATGGCCTGTACCTGACGGGCCACAGCGTCGGCAAAGGTATAATTATGCACGAGCAGGCGGCCGTCCTGCCGCTGGCCGAACAGCCGCAATGCAAAGGCCTGAGCCTGTCCGGCCGGTGTTTTATCCATGGGCTGTCCACTGCGCTGATTGGTATCCTTCATCTTCTCTGACATAGACGAGCAATATACAAAAATTCATAGGTTCTACGGATACGCGGTTTCATGGTTACAAGGGATGGCTCCACCGTGGCGCCAGCCGAAGGCGGGCACTTTGCCAATAAAACGTCATTTTGGCTTTTCCTAATGTTGAAATGTGTAGTAATTTGAATATCTTTGTGGTTCTTCTTAAAGCAACTCTCCGAAACCCCTGCTGAAAAAGCAGAACGCCCGTCTTATATAATAAGTACGCCTTATTCCCTGTTAATGAACGTGTGGCGTTACTATTTAGCATAAGGCTATGGATGCCTCTGGTGCGAAATTTTGTAAGCAAACCTTCCCCTTTCAAGGGGAATGAGAAGGGGTTCCGGCAAAAAAAGCCTACAAAATTTCGCGCCAGGGGTTAAATCACCATGATGCTGAATAGTTACCGTGTGGCGCTTGTTTACTCTAAACTTTGATTATGAAAAGGTTAAACCTGTGGTTGTTAGTGGCTGTTGCAGCCCTGCTCAATGCATGCCAGTCTTTTGACGAACTGGAGAACGTGGATAATGCCGACTATGATGCTGAATACGCTGTACCCCTGCTCAATACCGAGCTTTCCCTAAAGGAAGCGCTGGAAAATTTCCAGGACCTGGCGGTCATCACGATCGACCCCGATGGGCTCATCCATTTTACTTATTCCGGCGATGTGCTCACGCAAAACAGCGATACTATTTTTGAAAAGATCAACGAGTCGCTCAGTGGGATTCCCATCCCCATTACCGCCAAGCGGATGGCGCTGCCCCTGGCATTGCCCGATGGCTTCGACTTCGACCGCCTGGTATTCAAGGCGGGGGAATTTGTCTACGGGTTCCAGCATGCCCATCCCGACCCGGTTACGTTTACCATGACTTTACCACAGGTGACAAAAAACGGAGTGCCTTTGTCGTTCACGGCCAACCTGCCCGGGTATAGCGGTTCCGGCCAATTGCCGGTTTACTCCAACCTCTTTTTCCCTTTTCAACTGGAAGGCTATGAGGCGTCGCCCGACCCGGTTACCGATTCGGTATACGTGGAGTATGAACTCCTCCGGTCCAATGGACAACCGGATACGGCCCAGGTGGCTATCACCTTCCGCGACCTGTCTTTTTCCTACATGGAAGGATTTCTGGGCGTTCAGCGCCACGAGGGCGGCCGGGACACCATTATCATCGACTTTTTCGATAATTGGGTGACCGGCGATATCTATTTTGCCGACCCCACCGTGACTTTCAACATCGAAAACTCCTTCGGCATACCGACTCAGTCGGATGTCAAAATATTTAAAGTGCTGACCGTAAGAGGGGAGACGCTCAACCTGGAAAGCCCTTATGTGGAAAGTGGGATTGCTTTTCCGTATCCGTCCATCAGTGAAGTAGGGGAGGTCAAAGAGGAGCAATTCGTTTTCAATAAAGACAATTCCAATATCGATGTGATTCTGGGCGCCGGCCCGGTTGCCATCGACTACGATGTAGACGCGGTGACCAACCCGGACTCCAATGTGAACATCCGCGGCTTTCTTACCGATAGCAGTTATTACAAGGTGCGGGTAGACGTCGACCTGCCCCTCTACGGCCGTTCGCTCAACTTCCTGGCGCGGGATACCTTCGAGATCGACTTCAGTAACTTCCAGCAGATGTACAAAGCCGAGTTCAAGCTGGTGACCGTCAACAGCCTGCCGCTGGATGTGTCGATACAAGGTTATTTCATCGATCAGGAAGGGGTGGTGCTGGATTCTCTCTTTCAGGAATCTATGCGGGTGATCGAAGGCGCGCCGGTCGATAGTGAAGGAAATGCCAGCGGCGTCAAGGAAGATATCACGTATATAGACTATCCGGAGGAACGCTTCAATAAGGCCCGGACGGCGGAAACCCTGGCGATTGTTGCTTCTTTCTCTACGGTCAATAACGGAAATATTTCGGTTAAAATTCTGGAATCACAGGCGGTTCGGGTCAAGCTCGGCGCTATTTTTGGGGTCAGGGATTAGGAGGAGCGGTGGTTCGGTGTTTGCGGTTCGCAGGTTCGGTATTCGCAGGTTCGCGGTTCGCGGGCTCGCAGTTCGCAGGGTATCTTTCCGAACCCCGATCTCCGAACTCCGAATCCCGAAACATACCCCACAAACTCAAAACAACCATACTATATGCAGAGGATACTGCTTTTCTTGCTTATCATCAGTTCTGTCGCCACGACAGCAGTAGCTCAGGAAGACCTGGCTACCCACTTCATGCGCAACACCTGGCAGGCGAGCCGGACCAACCCGGCCTTTTTTCCGGACTATCAATTCGTCATCGGCCTGCCCGGGGCCTACAATACCCTTTTGGTGACCAATGTGACCTACGGCGACCTGATCGCCAAAGGAGAGGACGGCAAAGATATTTTGAGCATTGACCAGGCGATTGGGAGGTTGGGCGAAAATAATGTGCTACGCAACAACCTGGACATCGAAACACTCAGCTTTGGCGTGCGCCTGGGCAGGGCCGCTCTTTCGATTGGCCATGCCCTGCGCTTCAATGCGTTTATGAACTATCCCAAAACCATGCCTCAGCTCGTCTGGCAGGGCAACGCCCAGTTTATCGGCCAGGAAGTGGACTTTGGGCCGGATGTCGACCTGTACGGCTATCAGGAATTTGCCCTGGGCCTGGCGGTGGATGTAACGCCCAATTTCACCATCGGCGGCCGCGCCAAGCTGCTGGCCGGCGTGGGCAGCATCACCTCCGAGCGCACCGGCCTGCGGCTGCGGACCGACAGCGATATTTACCAGCTGGAGCTGAACGCCGATTACTACGTCAATTCCGCCGGCTCCCTGAAATACGATGGCTTTGATAAGCTGACGGTGGATTTCAATTACGGGAAATTTGATTTCGACCAACTATTTACCGGCAATGCCGGCTTCGCATTCGACCTGGGCGTCCGCCTGAAACTGGGCGACAACCTGGAGTTGTCGGCCAGCGCACTGGATATTGGAAAAGTCAACTGGGAGGAGGATGTAACCAACTATAGCCTCAACGGCACTTTTGAATACGAAGGGCTGGACCTGGCCCAGCATATTTTTGAAGATACCGTCACGGCGGGCTCCATCATCGACACCCTCCGGGAGATTTACGAAGTGGTGGAAACCTCGGTTTCCTACTCCACCACCTTACCCTCCCGCTTCTACCTCAGTGGAACGTACCGCCTGCGGGATAACTGGAGCGTGGGCGGCCTGGTTTATCTGGAGCGCTACCGGGAGGAAGTCAATACGGCCGTAGCCATCGGCAGCAATATGGACATCCTGCCTATTCTCAACGTGGGCGCTACCTACGCCTTCCGCAGCGAACGCCTGGACAACCTGGGGCTGAACGCCACCCTGCTGCTCGGCCCGGTACAGCTGATGGCCGCCACCGATAACATCGTCACCGCTTTCCGCCCGAAGGACAGCCATAGCGCGAATTTGCGGCTGGGGTTGAATGTGCTGCTGGGCAAGCTGCGAGAAGAAGAGAGGGGTGAAAAGGGAAGGGCCAATTTTTATTGATCCATTTAGTACCTATTATGGTATGATGGTTTTGTGGCCAGGCAGTTGCAGCGCCTCGGTGAGCCCCCGGCCGCAATACCGGGACACCATAAAACCGAAATACCTGAATAGTTACTCCATCTATTTATTTGCATTAGTAAACATCGAAAAAAATGGAAACTTCAGAATTAATGTACATCCATTTAGCAACGGTTGTTCCTTGCTTCTTCATTGGAACGATGCTCTTATTGATGAAAAGAGGAACAAAAATCCATAAGGATTTGGGGAAAATCTATATGGTTTTAATGCTGGTCACAGCAATAGTTACCGTTTTCATGCCCGCACAGGTAGGGCCAAGCGTTTTTAACCATTTTGGATGGATACATAGCTTCAGTTTTTTGACCATTTATACCGTGCCGACTGCCTACCTGGCTATAAAAAAGGGAAATGTCAAGTCGCATAAACGAAAAATGATCCTGTTGTACTTTGGCGCAATAATCTTAGCCGGTGGTTTTACGCTGACGCCAGGCCGATATTTACATGGATTATTCTTTGGATAGCCGTCAGGCATCCACCAACCCGCTCTTCAGCCGTTCCGCCATCATGCTCATAATCCGCCGGGTAGCCTCTGACTCCTGACTCAGGAACTGCTCGTATTCCCCGATGGTAAACTGGCCGATCACCACGCCAAGCAGCAGGCCCCTCAGGCGGTTGTCCTTGCTCAGGCTGTGTTCGATCTGCTGCTCTTTCCTGGGTGGGGAAAAGCTGTCAAACGGAACCTTCCGCCTGGCCATCATGCGGCGAAAGATAGCTGTCAGCAGATCGTTCTGCATCTTGAGAATGGGGCGGAGGGTTTCGTTCTGGAAGCGTTCGGCTTCGGTAGTGGCTTCTTTTTCTGTGATTATGAGGGGGCGGATGGCCGTGCGTTGGTCTGACATGGGACTGGCGGTTTCTGGTTTTTTAGCATTTATCTTTAGTAGAAAAAAATTGCGGCGTTATTGTTGCGCAAAAGCTGTTAAAACTGTTATCTTTGCAGTCGCAAAAAACACCGCCTTCGTTTAAATTTCCGCCTTCACTTATAGTTTCGGCGGATAAACCGGCGGTCAGAGGGCGAGGTAGCTCAGCTGGTTAGAGCGCATGATTCATAATCATGAGGTCGGGAGTTCAAGTCTCCCTCTCGCTACGAAGAGCCTTCACGAAAGTGAAGGCTTTTTTTGTTTACCCACAACACCAGGCTCATGTTTTACTTTTACGTACGCTACAGCCTCAAAGATGGCAGGCTTTACAAGGGTTCTACTTCTGACTTGCCCAAACGCTGCTCATGGACAAACACTTGCTGAAACCTTATGGAACAATTAAGGGCCAAAGCTCAGCTGGGTAGAGCGCCCGTACGGGCCTCTCGCTACGAAGAGCCTTCACGAAAGTGAAGGCTCTTTTTTGTAAAAACACCAGCCTCATGTTTTATTTCTATGTACGCTACAGCCTCAAAGATGGCAGGCTCTACAAGGGTTCTACTTCTGGCTTGCCCAAAGGGACAAAAAAGATAAATTGCTGAAACTTGCTTAATATCAGCGGAATAAATAAAAATATTGTGATTTGTAGAGTGATTACTGAAAAAAATATTGCCAAAAAACTTGCAAAGTAGTTTGCAATTCCATTATATTTGTATCGTTATTACAAAGAAATAAAATTACTGAAAAGCAAAATTTGCGACAGAAATACTCTACGAATGAATAAAAAGCTCGAAGATATTGCGAGTATAGCTACCGGAGTGTATGAGAAGGGAAGCCCAACGGGAGACACCTTTTACTTGCAGGCTAAACACTTCGATGAGTATGGAAAGTTCCGACCCGACAGCTTGTTGGTACCCGAAGTTGATTTGGATGAACGGCTTGAACGGCATTTGTTGGAGGATGGCGATGTCTTACTGATAGCCAAGGGAGAAAACAACAGGGCTTGCCTTTACCAGGAGGAGATTGGAAAGGCGGTTGCTTCTTCTACCTTCTTTGTCATTAGGCTAACGGAGGGACAGGTCATTCCCGAATTTTTGCACTGGTTGCTTAATACAGCATATATGCAAACGGTATTATCGAGTCTTTCAAGAGGCACACATATTAGCTCTATTTCTAAAAAGATACTGTCCAAAATGGAAATACAGATACCTCCTTTAGAGCAGCAAAAAAAGGTACTAAGGATACAATCCCTTTGGGAAAAGGAGCGATCTCTTTCTTCCGAATTAATTGAGTTAAAGGAAAAATTTTATGAAACGCTATTATTGAACCTGACAAATCCAAAAGTTGAAAAAAATGCATAAAACGACCAAAGAAGATGTTTTCAAAGTGGTGTGGCGAGCATGTGACACCTTTAGAGGAGTCATTGACCCGTCTCAGTATAAAGATTATGTGCTTACCATGCTTTTCATTAAGTATGTGGGTGATGTGTGGAAGGATAAATTGAATGAATACCTAGATAAGTACAATGGTGATAAAGAAAGAGCGGAATGGGCGATGCAAAGAGAACGTTTTGTAGTGCCTCCTCATACTCGCTTTGACAATCTGTATAACAACAGAAACGAACCTAATATTGGAGAATTGATCAACCAGGGATTGGAAGCACTGGAAGAGGCAAATCCTGGAAAGCTTTCCGGGGAAGACGGCTCCGGGATATTCCGCAACATTGATTTCAATTCCAGCAATCTGGGAGACGTAAAGGACAAAAATACCCGGCTTAAGAATTTGTTGATTGATTTCAGTGATGAAAAACTGGATTTGCGCCCTTCGATGTTGGAAGGGCAAGACGTTATTGGTGATGCCTACGAGTTTCTGATCGGCCACTTTGCTTCGGATGCTGGTAAAAAAGCAGGGGAATTTTATACACCAAAAGAAGTCTCTACCCTTATTGCTAAATTGACCAAATCACAACCAGGGGCAAGGATTTGTGACCCTACTTGCGGCTCGGGATCGTTGCTGATCAAGGCAGGTAAAGAAGTTGGTTCGGATAATTTTTCTCTCTATGGACAAGAGGCTAATGGTAGCACCTGGGCCCTGGCGGTAATGAACATGTTCCTACACGGAATGGATAACGCTACGATTCGCTGGGGAGACACGATCCGAAATCCTAAATTGAAAGAAGGCGATGCCCTGATGAAGTTCGATACCGTGGTGGCAAATCCTCCTTTCAGTTTAGACAAGTGGGGCAAATCAAACGACGATATAGAAGCCAAAGGGACTGACTTTGATCCTGAATCGGATACCTACAACCGTTTTTGGAGAGGGGTGCCGCCAAAGAGTAAAGGCGATTGGGCTTTTATTTCTCACATGATAGAAACGGCTTACGAAGGAAAGGGGAAGGTTGGTGTGGTAGTACCACATGGAGTACTTTTTAGAGGAAGTTCTGAAGGAAAAATCCGACAAAAAACAATTGAAGAGAATTTGTTGGAAGCGGTGATCGGATTACCGGCCAATCTCTTTTTTGGAACGGGTATTCCGGCGGCGATTTTGATTTTCAATAGGGGAAAAGGGAATAACCGAAAGGTGCTGTTCATCGATGCCAGTCAGCAGTACGAGCAAGCGAAAAACCAGAATGTTCTACGTGATACGGACATTACGAAGGTAGTAGACACCCATCGAAAATTTGTAGCAGGAGCGTTAAACCCCGGTGTAGTGGAAGACAGATACGCCTATGTAGCCACTTTCGAGGAGATTCAGGAGAATGACTTCAATCTGAATATCCCACGCTATGTAGACACCTTTGAAGAGGAACCGGAAGTAGACCTGAAAGCCGTGCAGGGAAGAATTGAAGGGATTGAAAAAGAGTTGGAGGAAGTGCAGGGGCAGATGAAGGATTATTTACAGGAATTAGGACTGAACTAAATAGCGATGAAAGAAGGAACTATTATTTTTTATGAGAGCCCGCAAGGAGCCGTAAAGGTGGAAATCCGCTTTGAGGATGAAACCTTCTGGCTCACGCAAAAAAAACTGGCCGAGCTTTTCGGAGTGGAAGTGCAAACCATCAACTACCACCTTAAGGAAATTTTTAAGAGCGGGGAACTGGAGGAGGATTCAACTATTCGAAAAATTCGAATAGTTCAACAGGAAGGAAAACGGGAGGTGAGCCGGGAAGTGGATTTCTACAACCTCGATGCTATCATTGCCGTGGGCTACCGGGTAAACAGTTACCAGGCAACTCAATTCCGGATATGGGCGACCAATGTGCTGAAAGAGTTCCTCATAAAGGGTTTTGTGCTGGATGACGAAAGGCTTAAGCAAGGTAAGCGCTTTGACAAAGATTACTTTGATGAACTGCTCGAACGGATTCGCGCCATACGTGCTTCCGAACGGCGGTTCTACCAAAAGATCACCGACCTTTATGCAGAAGCAAGTATTGACTACGATTCCAAAGCGCCGGTCACCCAGCTTTTCTATAAAACCGTTCAGAACAAACTGCATTGGGCGATCACCGGGCAGACGGCGGCAGAGCTTATTGCCCGCCGGGCGAGTGCCGACAAACCCAATATGGGACTGACAACCTGGAAACATGCGCCAGGAGGAAAAATCCTGAAATCCGACACCCACATTGCCAAAAACTACTTGAATAAGAACGAACTAGAAAACCTGGAACGCATTGTCACTATGTATTTGGACTACGCGGAGAATCAGGCCAAACGTCAAATCCCTATGACTATGGAGGAGTGGGCTAGTAAGTTGGATGCCTTCCTGCAATTTAATGAATACGATGTATTACAGAATGCGGGGAAAGTATCTGCTAAAGTTGCTAAAGAGTTGGCTGATAAAGAATATGAAAAGTTCAATAAAAAACAGGATCGATTGTATGAATCGGACTTTGATAAAGCCATCAAACAACTGCAAAAAGGAAAGGACAATGAGTAATAAAAGCCGGAAAGATTTCTTACAACAGTGGAATTTTACAATCATATGCACTATATTTGTAACAACAGTACTCGCCACGCTTCTCGTCAGATCAGCGTACCAGGGCGAGTCTTCTATTTTATAGGCTATGCAGTATCGTAAACCCGCCATAAGTATAGCCGATCAAATCCAATTATTGGAGTCGAGAGGAATGATGGTTGATGACAAGCCAT
The DNA here is from genome assembly GCA_020636095.1 of Lewinellaceae bacterium. Taxonomy (GTDB): domain Bacteria; phylum Bacteroidota; class Bacteroidia; order Chitinophagales; family Saprospiraceae; genus JACJXW01. The sequence goes on along the minus strand of JACJYN010000002.1, from coordinate 1,840,144 downwards.
TTGCTGAACATTTCCTTTCTTATGTCAGCTATTATCGTCTGGCTGGTTATTGGTGGCCATTGCAGTCTGACAAAGTTAATCATACGTTTAAGCCGGGTAGCCATTTCCAAACGGTCGTTGACCTGTACAATTTCGACAGAGAACTCCGACTCATCGTCTTTAATATGATTGAGCGTATTGAAATTGGTATTCGTACGCAGCTCATTTACAATTTGTCAACTACTTGTACCCCATGGTGGTTTGAAAATGCCAATCTGTTTAGAAATCGAAATAATTGGCAAAGACATCTGGACGATATCAAAAAAGAAATCCAGCGGAGCAAAGAGGTCTTTATACTAGAGCATAACCATAAATACAATATCGACCATCGTTGCCCACCCGCCTGGAAGTCTCTGGAAGTCATTTCATTAGGATTGCTTTCCAAGTTATTTGAAAATCTCAGGAATAATCTGCCCGAAAAAAAGCAAATCGTAAAAAATCTACAAGCCGGAAATCATACGTTTTTATCCAGTTGGCTGCGCAGTATCTCCGTAGTTAGAAATATCTGTGCCCACCACAGCCGCCTCTGGAATAGAAATTTACCTATGCCGCCTAAGCTGTTGACCCGTGCGAATCTCCCCTGGATAGCTGATCCGAAACAGGTAGATATTCATTCCTTCTATGCGGCCCTTACGTGTATGCATTATTTGCTACAAACCATCAGCCCGGGCAATCATTTTAAACAAAGGCTAACGGATCTGCTGCAAAATTATCCAAACATTGACATCAAGGCAATGGGCTTTCCCACTGACTGGAAAAAGGAAGCATTATGGCAATAAATGAAAATAGGATGACTAAGGTGAAACAAGAAATACATCGGGACGGCTATAAAAAAACCACGTTGGGGTGGATTCCGGTGGGGTGGGAGATATCCAACATAGAAAAGAGCTGCCAAATATTGTCTGGTGGTACCCCTAAAAAGGATGAAGACAAATTTTGGAGTGGAAATATTCCATGGTATTCTGCTAAAGATTTGAAAAGTTTTTAGTTACTATTCAGCATGGGGTCTGAAATACGCCTGACGCAAAATTTTGTAGACTTTTTCCCGCTGGAACCCCTTCTCATTCCCCTTGGAAGGGGAAGGGCGGCTTACAAAATTTTGCTTGAGGGGTCAAATCACCACGATGCTGAATAGTTACAGTTTTTATTTAGAAAACTCCATCAATCATATAACCAAGGAAGGAGTCGAAAATGGTGCAAGGCTAATTCCCAAAGGCACAATTTTAATTCTTGTGAGAGGAATGATGCTAAATAGAGAATTGCCTCTTGGGATTGTGTCAACAGATTCTACATTCAACCAAGATATAAAAGCACTAATTCCTAGTAGTCTGTCAACGTTTAAATGACGGGTAAGGTGTTAGCGGATTTTGGTTCAGATCAAGAAGCCCCCGGAGCCTGGTAGCCACAGCTACCAAGGTGAGGAGGCGACGCAGAGCTGGGACAAAAGACGCCACAGATTACCCGTCAATTTGAGCTTGACAGACTACTAGACAAAATATCGATGCTAAATATCTTGCATACTCTATAGTCAATCGAAAAAAACATTTATTAGGACTCGTAAACCGATCAAGTCAGGGAAAATTCGAGTAAAAGCAAGTTAAATGGCTACGAGGAAAGAGGATATATCAACCTTACACCGCTATCTGGATGAAGCAGGGGATACCACTTTTTTTGGTAAAGGAAAAGTAAGGGGCCGGAGAAGAATAAGTTCCTCGTTTCAGGTGAGCTGTTTTTTCGCCAGACGAGGCGCGAGGAGGGAGCATAGTGGCGCTACGCGACCAACGAGCAACGAAGTATGGCGGTAAAACAGCCGCATCAAATGGGGAAGTTATTCTTCTCTGGGCCCTAAATATTGTCGGGCAGAATGGCGTATCCAAGTGCTTTATCCTGGGGGTCGTAAAATTTAAAGAACCCCTAAAGGAAATCCGGCAAAAGGTTCTTGATCTTCAGCAAACGGTTTGTGGTGACCCTTATTTTAATGAAGTGCCCAGTATCCAGAAAAAAATAGTCAAAGGCGGATACTACTTCCATGCCACGGATGACGTGCCAGAAGTCAGAAAAGTATTCTACGATTATATCAAAACCATTAATTGCAGTTTTGAGGCGGTAGTAGGTCGAAAAATAATGGGCATTTATATCAACAAGCACAACGGGAAAGAGTCAGAGTTTTATGCAGACCTCTTGTCCCACTTGATCAAAAACAAACTGAATAAAGGAGGGAAATTGATTTTGGATGTCGCGAGCAGGGGAAACAGTACCAAGAACCATAACCTGCAATCTGCCCTACAAAAGGCGATTACCAGGAACTCCAAAAGAGGTAAGCCCGTCGCAACGAATGTAGTATTTAACGTCCAAAACCATCTGACGGAACCTTTACTGAATGTGGCGGATTATTTCTGTTGGTCGATCCAAAGATTATTTGAAAGAGGCGAGACGAGATATTATAATTTCTTGAATGATCAAATATCCCTTGTGGTGGATCTGTATGATACTGCCAATTATAAGAACTCTGGGAATTATTATACAGTGAAGAGGCCGCTGACAAAAGCGAATAAGCTGAAATAAAAAAAGCCCGCAACTGCACTAAGAAGGATACCCTTCAACGACTTGGAGTCGGATTTCATGCAGCGAAGGCATTGCAAAGATACGCAAATAAGCGCAATAAATCAAGATAGCATAAAATAGCAGGACCCATGAATACACCTTCCTTCAAAGAAGACCACATCTCCCAAATCCCGGCCCTACAGTTCTTGCAAAACCTGGGCTACACCTACCTGACTCCGGAAGAAGCGTTGGAACTACGGGGAGGAAAGACTTCAGCTGTCCTGTTGGAACGTATTCTGGAAGATCAACTTAATGAGATCAACACCATTCAATATAAAGGCAACATCCATCCGTATTCAAGCAGCAACATTCAATCTGGAATCAATGCCTTAAAGGACGTTCCCCTCCAGGAGGGCCTGATTGCTGCCAATGAAAGCATGTACAACCTGCTTACCCTGGGAAAGGCGCTGGAGCAAACGATCGACGGCGATAAAAAAAGCTATACCCTTCAGTACATCAATTGGAAAAAGTGGGACAAAAATGTGTTTCATGTAACGGAAGAATTCAAGGTACAACGGGCCGGAAGCCACGAGCATTACATTCCAGACATCGTATTATTTGTAAATGGCATCCCCCTGGTCGTCATCGAATGCAAGCGGCCAGACCTGAAAGAGCCCTTGCAGCAAGCTATTTCCCAGCATTTACGCAACCAACAGGAAGATGGGATTCGCCTGCTTTATGCCTATTCGCAAATTTTGCTGAGTATGGCCACCAACGATGCATCGTACGCTACAACCGCGACTAAAGAAAAATTCTGGTCGAAGTGGGAAGAACAGTTTGAGTCCCCGGCAATGGAGCAACAATTTCGGCAGGCGATTGCTCAGGCAAAGAATCAACCATTAGCGGAGGAACAAAAGCGAAGGTTGTTTGCAGAGCGATTCGCTTATGTGCGAAAATATTTTGATCAAGCTGCCGAATTGGAACAGGTGGTAACGGAACAAGACAAATACCTCTATTGCATTTGCCGACCAGAACGCTTGCTTGACTTGGCGTTTAATTTTGTTGTTTACGATTCCGGCACCAAAAAAGTAGCCCGTTATCAGCAGTATTTTGCCATTAAGAAAACAATGGGGCGGATTATAGTGATGGAACACGGCAGGCGAATGGGGGGAGTGATTTGGCACACTCAGGGTAGTGGGAAGTCACTAACGATGGTCATGCTGGCGCAGGCAATTGCCCTGGAAAAGTCTATCCGCAATCCCAAAATAATCATTGTAACCGACCGGGTTGACCTGGATGACCAGATTTACGGCACCTTTAAGAAATCTCAGATACCCGTACTACAGGCTACCACCGGCAAGCACCTGGTTGATCTCCTCAATAGTAAGAGTGATGCGGTTATCACAACCATTATCAATAAATTCGATACGGCGATAAATCAGGCCAAAAAACCCTTTGAATCGCCTAATATTTTCGTGTTAGTAGATGAAGGCCACCGGTCTCAGCACGGAATTTTCAATATCAGTATGGAGAAAACTTTCCCCAATGGCTGTTTTGTGGCTTTTACCGGTACCCCCTTGCGGAAAAAAGAAAAGAATACGGCCAAAAAATTTGGTGGACTCATCGATAAATACACTGTCGACCAGGCAGTCAAGGACAAGGCGGTCGTGCCTTTGCTTTACGAAGGGCGCCATGCGATTCAGGAAGTCAATGAACGCCCCATTGATGCGTACTTTACAAAGGTATCAGAGCCGCTCACATCATATCAGCGATCAGATTTGAAGAAGAAATTCAGCCGTGCTGACCAACTCAATGTGGCTGAGCAAAAAATATACGCTATTGCCTGGGATATCAGTGAGCACTACCGGAATGCTAGTGCAGGAACGGATTGGAAAGGGCAGTTGGTTAGCCAAAGTAAAGCCGCCGCCATTAAGTATAAAAAGTTTCTGGATGAAATCGGTAAGGTTTCATCTGAGGTGTTGATTTCTCCACCTGATATGCGGGAGGGCGAAGATAGTGCTTATGATGAACCCAGTGATGAAGTGAAGCGATTCTGGAAAAGCAAAATGGATGAGTTTGGCGGTAGTTCTAAAAAATTTGAAAAGCACCTAATTAATCGCTTCAAATATGATGAAGACCCCGAGATCATTATCGTGGTCGATAAATTGTTAACGGGCTTTGATGCTCCCAGGAATACCTTCCTTTATATTACCAGAAGTCTTCGAGAGCATTCCCTGTTGCAGGCTATTGCCAGGGTAAACCGTATCCATCCAGGGAAGGACTACGGTTTTATCATTGATTATTACGGCGTATTGAAAGAGCTGGATGAGGCATTACGAACCTATACCAGTTATCAGGACTTCGACGCAGAAGACCTGGAGTTCACAATGGTCAATATCCTGGAAGAAATCAAAAAACTCCCTCAAGCCCATTCGGAGCTTTGGGATATTTTCAAGATGGTGGCCAATAAATACGACGAGCCTGCTTACGAGGAAGTACTCCGGGACGAAGCAAAACGGGCTTCTTTCTATGACAAGCTGAGCAATTTTGCCCGTTTTTTGAAGCTTGCGCTATCCAGTATGGACTGGAATACGCAAACGCCACAAAAAGAAATTGACCGTTATAAATACGACCTGGGATTCTTCTCCAAACTCCGCTTATCGGTCCGGCAGCGTTTTGCAGATGTAGTGGATTTTAAATCCTATGAGATGCAGATTCAAAAACTGATTGATAAGCACGTTACTTCGCACGAAGTAAAGCCTATTACGGAGTTGGTCAACATTTTTGATAAAGAGAAATTTGAGGAGGAAGTTGAAAAGGTGGTTGGCACAGCGGCCAGAGCAGATACCATTGCTCATCGGACCGCCAAACACATCCATGAAAAAATGGAAGAAGATCCCGCCTTCTACAAAAGGTTTTCGGAGCTATTGAAGGAGGCCATCCGCGCCTATGAAGAAAGACGGATTTCTGAAGCCGAGTATCTGAGGAAATCCCAGGAAATTGAAGAATCCGTTTTAAACAGGACCGGAAGTGATATTCCGGAGGGGTTAAGAGAACGAACAATTGCTCAGGCCTTTTATGGAATAACCTTTGAATTTATTAAACTCCAGGTACCTGATGAGAATGTTGCTCGTTCCATCGCAGCAGATGCCGGAATAGGGATTGATGATTTGGTGCAAAGCATCGTTTTGGACAATGGAAAACCCAAAGTGGATTGGGGTAACAAATCCAATCTGATCGGACAGTTAGAAATATCCATCGGCGATTTCCTAATGGATGACATTCGTGATAAATACGGCCTCAAGCTAACTTTTGGGGATATTGATGACATTGCGGGCAAGAGTATTGAGATTGCAAAATTGAGGTATAAGTAATGGACAATGGACAATGGACGATGGGCAATGGGCAATGGGCAATTAATTAATAAAAATCAGGAGTTTTGAAAAAGAACATTGTCAAGGAAAAAAGCTTTGAACTAGCGGTCTTGATCGTAGAAGCTTATAAATATCTGGTTAATGAACAGAAAGAGTTTGTGATGTCAAAGCAGTTGCTTCGTTCAGGTACGGCACCGGGGGCATTGATAAGAGAAGCTGAACAGGCTGAGAGTAAGCGGGATTTCACGCATAAGATGTCGATTGCCTTGAAAGAGTGCAATGAAGCTGAGTACTGGCTTGATCTGCTAAAACATACAGGATATTTCCAAGGCCAATTGTTTGAGGACACTTATTTGAAAAACAAAGAGGTGCTGCGATTGCTTATTTCGATTGTAAAATCCAGTAAGGATGGAAGATAATAAAAACAAATTGGCAATGGACGATGGACAATCCATAATGAGCAATTCACAAGGTACAGTGGGCGATTGTCAATTGTCAATTGTCAATTGTCAATTGTCAATAAAGTTTGGCTCCAAGGAGATAGTTTTTGACCTGGAATATCAGGAGCGGAAGTCATTAGGAATAACCGTCCACCCAGACCGGAAGGTGATGGTGAAGGCTCCTGTTGACGCTTCTTTTGAGAAGATTTTAGAAAAGGTTCGTAAACGTGCCCCCTGGATTTTGAAGCAGCAGAGCTATTTCCTCTCATTTGAGCCATTGACTCCACCCAGAAAATATATTAGCGGCGAAAGCCATTTATATATGGGCAGGCAATATCGGTTGAAAATCTACGATTCCTCGAAAGATACCGTAAAGTTGAAGAGGGGCTTTTTAGAGGTTCACGTTACCGACAAGGCAAAAGCCAAAAAATTAGTCCTTGACTGGTATAAAGCAAGAGCTGAAGTGAAATTCCCGGAAATAGCAGAAAAATGGATCGTACGATTCAAAAAGTATGGAGTCGAGCCATCCTCAATGATCATCAAATGGATGGATAAGCGTTGGGGGAGTTGTACACCCAAAGGGAAAATCATCCTGAATATTGAGTTGATGAAGGCTCCGAAGGGGTGTATTGAGTATGTGATTGTGCATGAGCTTTGTCATTTGATTCACCACAATCATAGCGCTGCTTTTTTTGAAGTACAAACTAAGGAAATGATGGATTGGGGGAAGTGGAAGGAGCGGATGGAAAGGGTAATGGCGTAAAACTCATAGAAATTTATGGCCATCCGTCTAGCGCTGGACAAAGTCGGAAGTCGGAACGCGGAATGACTTATGGCAATACACAACTATTTGGTTGTCAATAGTTTACGGCATTAGGCTGGTAGCCACAGCAATTCTCGCTTTGGCCAACATGGGAGCTGACAACTGAGAGTTGTCTGCTCCCTTCTCCCGGAAACCTTGCGGTAGGAAGTCAGCAGACAACAGAAAGTTGTCAGCTGACAGCGGAGCGGCCTTTCTGGAAAGCCAAAGCGGGAATTGCTGTGGTAGCCAAATTTATCAACTGACACCCACGGCGTCTCCTACCAATCACTGATCACCCCATTGTTTCCCAAAATCAGGCCCTGCCAGACGATTTGATCGGTATCCTGCCCCATTATGAATTTCAAACTAGCATAGTCTTTCCTTTTCTTCAGCCGGCAAGCCATTTTTTTTTCATGCCCTGTATCATTGGCCTCATTTCACAAGTATAGGTAAGTAGATGATTTTAACGATGGGCTACAGGAAACAGGCAGAATTTTTATTCATCAATGAGTATAAACCTTTACACAATGAAGAACCTCAATCTTGCCGCCCTTCTACTTTTGTGCTTTGCCCTATTGCAATGTACCAAAGACGACCAAATCCGGGTGGAAACCGACATCACCAACCTTCCGGACAACACGGAAGTTTCTTTTCTGATACAAGTAGTGGATGAAGACGGGAACCCACTGCCAGGCGCCATCCTGACAAATCAGTTAAACGCGGGCACCTCCACTGCGGATGAACGTGGGCTCATCCTACTCAGCGATTTGTCCATTCCCGCCGGTGGGCTTCCCGTCATCGTCGAACTGGACGGCTGGATGAAGCGGCTGAAAGTGCTCCGGGGGCGCAATAATAGCCGAACCAAAATCCGGCTTGAAATGTACAAGTTCGATACGGAATCTACCATTGCTACGGGCAGTACCGGAGCCATCAGTAAGGACGGCCAGTTGAGCCTGCCTGCGGTTCTCAACAAACCGGACAAGAGCACCTACACCGGCCCGGTAAAGGTGAAGAGCCATTATTACGGCCCCACCGCTCCGGATTTTCTTGACGGTGTTCCGGGAGATATGTCGGCCATTGGAAGCAATGGGCAGTTGTATACCCTGCAGTCGTATGGCATGTACGCCATCGAGCTCTTCGACGACGCCGGCAATATATTGAGCATCCCGGAGGGGCAAACTGCCAAAATACAATTCCCGGTGCCGGATAATTACGGCCTGGTGCCGGATGAAATCCCCCTCTGGAGCATGGATGAAAGCAGCGGAAAATGGGTGGAAGAAGGCGTGGCTATTCGGAATGGGGGCTTTCTGGAAGCGGAAGTATCTCACTTCTCCTGGTGGAATTGTGATATACCTTTTGACCCTACGGAAGTATGCCTGACCATAGTAGGCCAGGAAGGTACGGCGCTCTCGGGCTTCACCTACCTGATATCCTCACCCGATCAACAGGTTGCTTATTTTTATGGAGAAGCCGATACGGACGGCAATTTATGCGCACAAGTGCCCATTGGGGAACCGGTAGCGATTAGTGTGTGGCTGGAATCCGGCCTGACGGCGCCCGTTGAACTGGGAAGCTTTGATACCCCAACGGATCTGGGGGCAGTCACTATTGATATTACGGTATTTCACGTCAGCGGCAGAGCTGTGGATTGTGATGGCCTTCCCCTCAGTACCGGCCTGGTGTGGTACGGCTTTAATGGTGTGACAGACTATACATTTAGCAACGGAGACGGTATTTTCAGCCTTGTTTTCCTGGTGGAAGGCGCTCTGGAATTCCAAATCATCAACCAACAAAGCGCCGCTCAAAGTGAAACGGCGAACTTGTCCATCACGGCTAATCAGGTCTCCTACAATGTGGGTGATATGCCAACCTGTGAAGATCTAGGCCCGGGACAGCCCATTCTCATCACTGAAGACATCACTACTGACGTTACCTGGACTTCAGACAGGGTTTACATCCTCGGAGGCCGTATCAATGTCATCGAAGGAGCAACGCTAACCATTCAACCCGCCACTATCATCAAAGGACAGGTTGGCGAGGGCGTCAACGCTACAGCCCTTTTCATAGCCCGCGGGAGCAAGCTGATGGCAGAAGGCACGGCGGATGCTCCGATCATCTTCACCTCCATTCTGGATGAAATCATGCCCGACGACGTTGCTGCCGGGAACTTCGCCAGCCCCAACCTGGCCCCAGAGGACAATGGATGGTGGGGAGGGGTCGTCCTTATGGGGAAAGCCCGGATTTCCGCCCAGGATGTAGGAGAAGTTTTAATCGAGGGAGCTCCCGCCAACGATATCAACTACTACTATGGAGGGGATGACGATGCCGACAACTCTGGCGTGTTGCGCTATGTCTCGATCAGGCACGGTGGCGCCAATATCGGCGCGGGCAACGAGATCAATGGGCTCACCCTTGCCGCCGTTGGTTCCGGTACCACCATTGAACATATTGAAATCGTCGGCTGTAGGGATGACGGCATTGAATGGTTTGGTGGAAGCGTAAATGTAATGAATGTTGTAGTCTGGAATGTTGGGGATGATGGGATTGACACCGACCAGGCCTGGAGTGGCACGCTCGACAATTTCGTGGTAATAACTCCGGGTAGTAGCTGCTTCGAATTGGACGGCCCTGAAGGTATCTATGTAGCACGCCACACCATCCAGAATGGTACCGTAGTTGCTGTCGCCAATGGCCGTGCTATCGGCGGTTCTTTAATAGATGTGGACAGCATCACTCCAGTAGATATGAAAAACATCCATTTCGTAGCTCCATTGGACGGCCTTACCCTGACTGAAGACGAAGTCGACAATTCCACTTTCGAAAATGTTACTTTTGCCGTGAATCAACTGGAACTTCCTTCATTGATGGAACAAGGCGGTGCTGTTCCTGCCGGCATCTCCGCTGGTGGTTCTCCGGTTGCCAATGTTTCTGTCCTTTCCTGGACCTGGGCCGCGCAGGCTGGTGGGCTGGACGGGTTGTAAAAGTAATTTTGGTTTTTGTCTATACTGCTTCTCCGACAGGCACCTAGTGCGCCGGGCATGAAGTAATCGGCCAATAATGGGAGGCTATTTTGGTGCTAGACGAGGCGCCCATGACGAGCATAGCCGGAGCTACGTGAGGAATGGGCAACGACGTATAGCGCCAAAAGAGGCCGCATAATGGGTCGAGAATTTCGTTCCCGGCGCACTAGGAGCATTTTTCCTGGAGTTCGAGTTTGATTGTCAAAGAGGGTGAAAAATTGAATAAGAACAAAACATACCAGACAGACCAGGATTTGGCGGAAGGCTGCGCTCGCTGCGAACAGCGAGCGCAGTACCGCTTGTATAGCCAATATGTGGATACCATGTACAATACCGCCTATCGGTACTGCTTCAATAAAGTCGTTACGGAAGACATTCTACAAATCACTTTTACCAAAGTTTTCGCCTCCATCCAGCAGTACGATGCCGAAAAAGGCAGCCTGAAGTCCTGGATTCGCCGTATCTGTATCAATACCACTGCGGATGTTTTGAAAAGGGAAGCCAAATGGGAACCCCTTTGGGACGGAGGCTGGGAAGTTGCCGGTGAGAACATCCATTTAGGCCAGTTTGATGCAGAGTTTCTCTTAAAGCTCATCGAAAAGTTACCTCCTGAGCAGCGCCTCATTTTTAATCTTTACGAAATTGAGGGGTATTCACACGAAGAGATTGCCCAGATAATGGGCATCAACGTGAACAGCTGCCGGGTGTACTTATCCAGAGCCAAAAAGAAACTCCGCAAGGCCATCGAACAATTAGAGGGCGTATAAACAGTATCTACATGAGCGATTTACAAAACAAGCTGGACAGACACGGGCCGCCGGATTTCGACCGGGCAGCTTTATGGAATAAAATTGAGCGCCCCAGGCGCCGGCGCCGCGTGTTTTTCATCTGGTGGGTATCGGGAGCTGCTGCCCTGGCGCTGGGAGCTTACCTTTGGAATGTCCATTGGCTCTCCGACAAGCGTGTAAGCACCTCATTCCCTATTCCACAGGAAAAGCTTGATCAAACACCTACCGTGATTGAGAAGCCTCAGGTAACGGAGCTAAAGGGCGAAGTGGATATAATGGGCTCTAAAACATCAGCAATTCAGAGGGTAGACAAGGCCGAAACCACGATAACCACGCCCTCGATTAATGAAATGCCAAAGAATGAATGGGGTAATTTAAGTGTGCCTGATGGCCCTTCTGGGCAAAATCGGCTAGTGCAACCGATGGAAACATCGTCCTATAAACGCACATTTGTCAACACGAGCGCGCGCGCGCTAATACCTCTATCCCCTTTGGCCGGCCTACCGGCTCTAGTTTCGGCCTTACAAGAATCACCGGCAGAAAAAGGCACAACTGCGAGCTCCATGAAACCGCTAAGCAGCCTGCCTCCTATCCCCTTTAGCCCATTGGATAATGCCCGATGGAGCCTGGATGTACCCGGGGCCGAAGGGCCGAAACAAAGAACCCTCAGACGAAACGAATTCGCCATCACGCTTGGTGCAGCCGGCCAATGGCGCCTCCTTGATGGGAAACAGTGCACTCGAATAAAAGAAAAGCCAACCCTATCCGGCTATTTCCTGGGCGCCCGTTACAAAAGAAAACTTCCAAAGGGCCCATACCTGTTTGCCGGCCTCACCTATACCTATAATCAAAGTAAAATAACTGATTCAACCGTTGAATCCAGACAATTCTACGAGGAGCTTGCCGGCAAGACGATCCTCAAAACCACCACTTTCTACGAGCTGTACAACCAATACCATCGCCTGGATTTCGCTATTGGCGCTGGGCGGTCCTGGCCGTTGCAGGGATTCGAAGTTGCCCTGGAGGCTGGCCTGGGCGCCGCCCACTGGCTAAAAATTGATGGTGATTACCTGGATGATTCGGCAGGCATTCAACCCTTGCCGGGGGCCGAGGCTGTGCGAGCTACCCTATTTGGCAGGCTGAATGGAGGGCTGAGCCGGGCATTGCCCAATGGTTTTCGGCTGGGCCTGAACATTTCTGGACAAACCCCGATACGGGTTAGCCCGAAAGGGGAGGCTTGCCGCCATCGGCTGTTGCCTATTTACCTTGGAATGAGTATGGGTAAGCAGTTTTAGAGGCTTTCTTTGTTTTTATACAGAACATGATCTTCTGGATATTTCGAGTTTTCCAGGGTGTAAAACCCGGCGCCTTCACCGTTTTTACCCGCTCCGCCGATTTTATCCATTTCCGTGACCAGCCCGGTCCAGTTGGCAATGCACTGGCCGGGCCAGAAGCCGTAGAGCTTTTCGGGGTATTCTGTTCTGGAAATGACTTTGTCATTCGGTTTAGGTTGGTATTTATTGCAGGTGAGTTGCGGGTCGGCCTGGCGGGCCAGGGGGATTACGGGGCGCTGGCAGGAGGAGAGGAGGAAGAGGGGCAGTATGCCCTTGCTATAGTTCGACATTGGGTGGTTTTTTTTTTAATAAGTAGTATTACCTCACCACCGAATTTCATACCGGGTGCTTCTCCCTCCGGCGATAACAGAAAGTGACCCCAGTTCCACCAGCCGTTGCAGGCCTCTGGTGGCGGTGGCCTTGGAAGCCTTCGTGAGCGATATATTTACTTTCGCTCATTCCCCCTTTAAATCCGGGAGGGCCTTCCTCCAGCATGCTGCGCAGCACTTTTTCTACAACGCAGCAGAGATGGTTTGGAAGTAGCTTTTCCTTCACCAACAAAAAATCAAAAAAAAACTTGCATGTTTTCAAAAATGTCTTTATAATTGTAAGTAATTACTCACTCATAGATGACCGACAAAAAAGAAAATATCCTCCACGCCGCCCTCGAGCTCTTCGCCAAAGACGGCTACAACGCCACGCCGACCAGCAAGATCGCGAAACAGGCGGGCGTGTCGGAGGGCCTGATATTCCGGCATTTCGGAAATAAGAAGGGCCTGTTGCAGGCGCTAATTGAAGATGCGGAAACCAGGATGGGAGAACTATTAGCCCCGGTCATTTTCGAAAGCGACCCCAAAATGGTGATCCGGAAGATCATCACACTGCCATTCAGCATTGATCGATCAGAGTACGACTTCTGGAAACTACAGTTCAAGATAAAATGGGAAGAAGAATACAACAACCCCAACAAAATGAAGCCGCTGATCGATAAACTGGCCTGGGCATTTTCTGAACTTGGATTTGACGGCCCGGAAGAAGAAGCGCTGCTACTCAACCAGATCATTGATTCCATATCCATTAGTATCCTGCGGGATGGGGTAGAGCCTCAGGCTTCCTTTCAGTCCTTTCTTTTGGAGAAATACAACGTTTAATTTTTTTGTAAATAAAAAAGTAAGCGCTCACTTTAAAGCGATAATCATGAACTCGAAAAAAGTAGTATTGATCACCGGAGCCTCTTCCGGCATGGGCAAAGACGCTGCCCTTCAACTGATCCAAGAAGGCAACATCGTTTACGGGGCGGCCCGCAGAGTGAATAAGATGAAATCTTTGGTGGAAGCAGGAGGCTACGCCCTGGAGATGGACGTGACCCAGGAAGAACAGATCGTTGCCGGTGTAAAGAAGATCATGGAGGAACAAGGGAGGATCGACGTTCTGGTGAACAATGCAGGTTATGCCGTTTACGGGGCGGTGGAAGACATTTCGATGGAGGATGCCAGAAGGCAGTTTGACGTCAATATTTTCGGGCTGGCCAGGCTGACTAAGGAAGTGCTCCCTCACATGAGAAAACAAAAAGCCGGCAAGATCATCAATATTTCCTCTATGGGCGGTAAGGTCTATACGCCGCTGGGCGCCTGGTATCACGCCACGAAACATGCACTGGAGGGCTGGAGTGATTGCTTGCGGCTGGAGTTGAAGCCCTTTAACATTGAGGTAGTGATCATCGAACCCGGAATCATCGCCACCGAGTTTGGCGATGTCATGCTTCAACCCATGCTGGACCGGTCCGCCGGCGGCCCTTATGATCAAATGACGCAGGCAGTGGCCAAGGCCACCCGGAATTCCTACGAGCCGGGCGGCAACTCGCCTACTTCCGTCATCTCCGATCTGATCTCCAAGGCGGTCAAAAGCGCTAAGCCCAGGACGAGATACGTAGCCGGGAAATGGGCCAAACCCATGATCTTTTTGCGTGGATGGTTGAGCGACAGGATGTTCGACAGCGTGATTATGAGCCAGGTGAAATGATTGCTTGTCCATACCTCTATGCACGGGCGCGATGCTAAACGGTGCCCCTCGCCCAGGTTTAGAAAGTTTAGAAGGGTTTAGGGCTTTATGGAAGGCTTTTTGGGGTTTATTAGCACTATTGGCGGCCTTCATTCAGCAACCTAAACCTTTCTAAACTGCAAAAGGCGCGCCCCTATGCCACCCAACCCCTCAAGAGCTCGTTGGGGAATTATTTATCAAAACACTTTATCCTTATAATATGAAAGAACAAAAGTGGACAACCGCAAATATCCCGGACCTGACGGGAAAAGTGATCATCGTAACCGGCGGTAACAGCGGCCTGGGGTATGAATCGGTAAAAGCCTTCGCCGAAAAAGGCGCAGAAGTCATTCTGGCCAGCCGTTCGACGGAAAAGGGCAACGCCGCAAAAAGCGAAATGGGAGATACCAAAGGTAAAATAGTGGCCATGCCGCTTGACCTAATGGAGTTGGCCTCCATCCAGCGCTTCGCCGAAACCTTCAAAAAGCAATACAACCGGTTAGATGTCTTGTTGAACAATGCCGGCATCATGACAACGCCCTACTTCCTGACAAAAGATGGCCTGGAAGCGCAAAACGGCACCAATCATTTTGGGCATTTTGCCTTGACTGCCCACCTTTTTGAGCTGATTGAAAATACGCCAGGATCAAGAATAGTAAACGTGAGTAGCGACGCGCATAAATACGGAAAGATGGATTTTGACAATCTGCTTTTCGAGGGGGGAAAAGACTATTCGCCATTGAAATCCTACCCGACAACGCTACCTCGGGCGCCGATTCATTCCATCAGTCGCTGCGCTCGTGTTCTATTGCGCTCCGGTTTAATGCGATTTAAATATGCTTGACTACTTACTTAAAACCAAACCCTATTAACATGCTAAAAACCAACCTTTTCCATTTCGCTATTTTGCTTCTCATCGGGGGCCTGGCGCTCAGTTTTGCTTACACAGCTTCTTCAGACACAGATGCGGATGGCGTAACGGAGGTAGTAACCAACGGCAGCCCGCCGGGAGCAACCGAAGCCTTCGACAAAATGATGGCCGTGCTCACCCACAAACGCTGCGTAAACTGCCACCCGTCGGGCGACCGGCCGCGCCAGGGAGAGGATAGCCATTATCACAACTTTGGAGTCCGGAGAGGGGCCGACAACCACGGGCTGCCGGCCTTGCAGTGTGAAACCTGTCATCAACAGGAAAACAATAACTTCTCGGGTGTGCCCGGGGCCCCGGAGTGGAGCCTGGCGCCCCTCCGCATGCAATGGGAAGGGCTGAGCCGGGTGGAAATCGCCCGGTCCATTCTCGATCCGGCTAAAAATAATGGCAGGTCGCTGGAAGAAACCGTCCAACACCTGACCGAACACGAACTGGTGCTTTGGGCCTGGGAGCCCGGCGTAGACGCCAACGGGACGCCCCGGGAAAAACCGCCGGTCCCGAAAGACGAATACATACAAGCCGTGAAGGAATGGGCGGCGGCGGGCGCGCCGATACCGGAGAAATAAATTCGAAACAAAACCGATAATCATGAAAATTTCATTCAATATCAATGGAACCCCCCAAAGCTTGGAAGTGGAGGGAAACACCCCTTTGCTTTGGGTCATCAGAGATGTGCTCAATCTAAAGGGGACCAAGTTTGGCTGCGGGAAAGCGGCTTGCGGCGCCTGCACCATCCACGTCGACGGAGAGGCGGTGCGGTCCTGCTCTTTCGCTGCAAAATTTGCGGAAGGCAAAAACATTACCACTATAGAAGGGCTTTCCTCCGGCGATGATCTGCACCCGGTACAGCAGGCCTGGATAGAAGAGGTCGTCCCTCAATGCGGCTATTGCCAGCCGGGCTTTATGATGGCGACTGCCGCCCTGCTGGAAAAAGTGCCCGATCCAAGCGATAAGGACATTGATGATAATATTGTCAACATTTGCCGTTGTGCGACCCATTATCGAATACGGAAAGCGATTCATCGGGCTGCCGAAATCCAAACCAATAACATTTAAAAAACCTGGCCATGAGTGAATCTAAACCCAAAAAGAAGTTTTCAAGAAGAAAATTTATTGTCCGGTCGGCAGTGGGTGTTGGTGTTTTGCTGGGCAGCGGCTACCTCACTCGCTCGATTTGGAGGCGCTCTCTTGCCAGCCTGGCCAATTCGGCGGAAGCTCCCTTCATGGGAGACACCGAAACGCCCCCGTTGTGGTTCGAGGTTAGGGCCGACAATCAAATTATTTTGTATTCTCCCAAGGTTGAAATGGGGCAAGGCACCTTTACCGGCCTGGCGCAAATTGCCGCCGATGAACTGGAAGTTGATATCAGCCAGATAAAAGTAGTGCATGCCCCGACCTCCTCCGGGAATATCGATGGTTTGTCTACCGGCGGTAGCACCTCTATAAACAGCCTGTGGCAACCCCTTCGCGAATTAGCGGCTACCATGAGGGAAATGCTCAAAAACGAAGCGGCCAAAATGCTGGGGACAACCGCAGCTGAATTAACCGTTAAAGACGGGGTGATTTCCGGAAATGGCAAAAGCCTCACCTACGGAGACGTCGCTAAGGAGGTACAGGAATGGGACATTCCCGATGTGCCGCCCTTAAAAGACATCAAAACCTACAAATACGTTGGAAAGCCCGTTCCCCGGGTTGACCTTCGCGATAAGGTTATGGGGGCTCCAATTTTTGGTATGGACGCCACTATGCCCGGTATGCTTTACGGCGCCGTTGTCCGGCCCTCCTCCATTGGGGCCAAATACGTAAGCGCCGATACCAGTGAGGCGGAAAAGATGCCGGGGGTAGTAAAAATAGTGAAAGAGGCTGATTTTGTGGGGGTAATAGCCAATTCGCGGATGGAAGCCGAAAAGGCAAAAAGTGGGATAAAGGTGACTTGGGATATTGGAAAGAACTGGCAGTCGGAGGACATTGAAGAAATGATCCGGGTTGGAAAAGGAGATCCTGTTGTCATCCAGAAAAAAGGGGGTTCCAGGCGTATTCTGGACAATGAAGAAGGGGTCATTACCGCGGAATTCAAAAGTCCCATTGGCGCGCACGCCCAGCTTGAACCCAATGGTGCATTGGCCTTTGTCGAAGGAGACAAAGCTACGGTTATGATCTCCACTCAGGTGGTGAGTATAACCAGGACGGAAGTCGCCGGCCGCCTGGGCCTGGCCGAGGAGAATGTAAACATCATACCTACCTTTCTAGGTGGTGGATTTGGCCGGCGGTTGCATACCCCAAATGCCATGCAGGCGGCCGTATTATCCAAAGCCGTCGGCAAACCGGTCAAGTGCTTTTTCGACCGAAAGGAGGAATTCCAAAACGATACGTTTCGCCCCCCCACCCATCACGTCTTAAAAGCGAAGCTCGGCGAGAACGGCCTGATCAAAGCCATTGAACACAATTTATCCAGCGGCGACGTCATGTTCGGCTCTCCTTTGTTTCCCGGCATTGCAGAACCCATACTGGGGGCAGATGTAGGCGCCTGGCGAGGAGGGATGATCCAATATGGAAAAATCCCTAATTTCCGCGCCATATCCTGGCGGGTGAAGCTCCCCTTTGCAACTAGCTGGTGGCGAAGCCTGGGCCTGTTGGCGAACACCTTTGCCATTGAGAGCTTTATGGACGAACTGGCCATCAAAGCGGGGAAAGACCCCGTCGAGTTCCGGCTGGATCAAATTCAGGAAGATGAGGCCGGTTATCGTTTGAAGGAAGTGATCAAAGCAGCCGCCCAAAAAGCAGGCTGGAAGGATGGGGTTCAGAATGGAAGAGCCATGGGTTTTGCGGCCTCCACCGATGCCGGCACCCCCTGCGCCCATGTTGCGGAAGTATCCATAGAGGAAGGAGCGATCAAAGTCCACAAGGTGACCTGCGCCATCGATCCTGGCCTGGCGGTCAATCCGGACCAGGTGCGGGCCCAGTGTGAGGGTAGTATTGTCATGGGGCTCAGTGCCGCCATGTATGAGAAAATGACCGTGAAGGACGGTGAGCTGTCGCCCACCATTTACGGGCCGTATCGAATGGCTTTGATGAAAGACGCCCCGAAGGAAATTGATGTGGTGATCCTGGAAAACGCCGATGCGCCGGGCGCGGTCGGAGAACCGCCGCTGGGCCCTATCGGGGCGGCTATTGCCAACGCTGTTTTCCGTTTGACGGGGCAGCGGCTTCGGGAAATGCCGTTTGAGTTGAGTTAGCGTTATTTCAAATTTCAACCTCCTGGAACAATGCACCTTTCCCTCTTTGAGTTTTGTTTACAGGAAAAGGAATTCAATGAAACAACTTCCAGCCATTGGAATGGCGCTCTCCGGGGGCGGCGTGCGCGGCGCTGCTCACGCGGGGGTGTTCAAAGCTCTGGAGGAGCACGGAATCGGGATCACCCAACTCTCCGGCAGCAGTGCCGGGGCCATGGCGGGCGCCTTGTATGCCGTCGGGTATAAACCCGAAGACATCCTGGAGTTCTTCAAAACCAATGCCAACAACATCTTCCAATGGCGGCATTTTGCCCGCAGCAAGCCCGGTATGCTGGATTCAGACCAATACGCCGAACTGTTTGAGCCCTGGCTGAAGGACCACACCTTCGAGACACTCAACAAAAAACTCCACATTTGCGTAACCGATGTATTGAAAGGAGAAATTCGCTTTTTTTCCTCCGGTGAACTGGTGCGCCCGATATTGGCCTCCGCCGCTATTCCCGGGGTATTTACACCGGTGGATATTGACGAGAATTGGTACATCGACGGAGGGACCATGAACAACTTTCCCGTTGAACCCCTGATTGGCACAGGTGATATTGTTTTGGGTAGTTTCGTCTCTCTCAAAAAGGCGTTGGACAGGAGCGAACTGACTAGCACCCTGCAATTGCTCAACCGTGCCAGCGATCTGAGCTTCATCGCGGTTTCCCTTCAGAAGTTCAAATACTGCGACCTGGTTTTTGCCCCGCCGGAACTCTGGGAATATGGCATTTTTGACACCAAAAAGGTGGATGAAATCTATCAAATCGGTTACGAACACGCCTGTAGACAGATGGACAGCCTCCTTGCTTTGCTGGAACCTATGGAGCATTATGGGAAAGGTGCCAGCCGGCTGTAAAAGGGTATATATTCTGGAGTATCTACCTGTTCAATTATAGTTAAACAGGCCCTATTTCGGGTGTGAATTGTAAAAGCCTTTGCTCATGAGGTTCCTGTTAGATGGTTAGATTGCTAGGCTATTTGTGGCCACCTAATACTACTTTGACTTTAAAAATAATCATAATGTAATGTCTCTGATTTTCCTCCCTCTCCCTACGGCCGACTCCTCCAGAGGAATATAATTGCAGGCTATCCGTTTTGGCAACCTGGATGCATTGATGGTTACATATTAGAAAATAATTTAAACTAATAAAGTGATACTAAGTGCTTGGGCAAAAACAATATAACACTTCAGCCATATAACAATATGACCAGAACCCCAGGAAAAGTGCGCTTAGCACTTTGCTTTCGAAGCAGCATAGGTTCGCCTAATATTGTCCAAGCACTTACTTTTCTGCGTATATTGAAGCTCGAAAAACCAGAAAAACCAGCTCATGATACGTACCATTCCAATTCTCGTTTTATTTCTGCTGCTGCTTTCCAGCCATCTTCAGGCTCAGTACACCGCCGGTACAGAAAATTTTGTAGAAAAGGATAAGGATGCTTTTTCCCTGGAAAAAACATCCCTCCCGGGCCTCTCCTTCCGAAGTATCGGCCCGGCGGTCACCGGGGGCAGGATCATCGATATCGATGTCAATCCGGAAGATCACAGCGAGTACTACGTGGCCTCCGGCCATGGCTCACTCTGGAAAACGATCAATGGGGGCGTTACCTTCTCTCCTGTTTTCGACGGACAGAATTCCTTCGCAATTGGCGCCGTCACCCTCAGCCCAAACAACCCCAACGTCGTCTGGGCAGGCACAGGCGAAAACAATGCCCACTCCTATGTGATGCCCGGAGATGGAATCTACAAAAGTGAAGACGGTGGCAAATCCTGGGAAAATAAAGGGCTTAAGGAATCCCAGCACATCGGCGGTATCATTGTACATCCCGATAATCCCGACATAGTTTGGGTAGCCGCCTACGGCCCTCACCGCACTTCCGGCGGGGAAAGAGGCGTCTACAAAACCTCCGACGGAGGAGAGAGCTGGGAGCAGGTGTTGTCCATTAGTGAAAACACCGGCTGTTGGGAAATCCACATAGATCCGCGGAATCCGGATATATTGTACACGGTAGCCCACCAGCGGCAACGCTATCTCTACACGGTCATCTCGGGAGGTAATGAAAGCGGTATTTATAAAACCACTGATGGCGGCGCCAACTGGAAGCGCCTGAAAGGAGGCTTGCCCCAGGAAAATGTCGGCCGCATCGGCATAGCCATCTCCCCGGTGAACCCGAACATGCTCTACGCGGTAGTCGAGGCCAAAGAGGAAGGCGGCCTTTACAAAAGTACCGACCGGGGCGCGAGCTGGGCCAAACAGAGTAGTTACAACACGTCCTATCCATTCTATATGCAAAAGCTGTTCTGTGATACCCGGGACGTCAACCGAATATATGCTATGGACATTTTCACACAAGTGAGCACCGATGGCGGCAAAACATGGGCCAACCTGGGAGAAGACAAAAAACACGTGGACAACCATACCCTGTGGATTGACCCCACCGACAATCGCCACCTGTTGTCCGGTTGTGACGGCGGAGTCTATGAAACCTTTGATACGGGGAAAACCTGGGATTTTAAAGCCAATATCCCCATTGCCGAAGTGTACAAAGTAACAGTCGATAACGCCAAACCTTTTTACAACGTTTACATTGGCACCCAGGACAACCTCAGCCTGGGCGGCCCTTCCCGGACCATTAACTCCGGCGGCATCAGTAATGCCGATTGGTATTTCACCTTGGGAGGAGACGGGTTTGAAACCCAGGTGGATTGGAAAAACCCTGATATCGTGTATGCTCAATATCAGTTCGGGGGGTTGTACCGCTATGATAAAAAAAGTGGGGAACGCCTTTATATCAAAAGCCACGAACCCGGCGACACTGCCTACCGCTTCGATTGGGATGCGCCTCTGCTGGTCTCCCGGCACGACAATAAGCGCCTTTACCACGCCGGCAATAAGGTACTTCGCACGGACGACCAGGGCAGCACGTGGAAGGAAATCAGCCCGGACCTGACCCGGGGAGTCCCTCAGGAAATGCAACGCCTGATGGATCGTAGCTGGAGTATCGACGAACTGGCAACCAAAGGATCAATGGCGCAGATCACCACTCTGGCGGAGTCTCCCCTGGATGAGAACATCCTGTTTGCCGGTTCGGGCGATGGCCTGCTCTATTACACCTGGGATGGCGGCGGCTCCTGGCGTCAGGCGCAGCTCGACGGCCTTCCGGAGTATGCACGGGTTCATCACATCGTTGCTTCACACCACGATAAAATGGCCGCTTATGCGGCCTGCCATAATTTCTTCGCCGGTGATTTTCAACCGTACTTGTACAAAACAACCGATGGAGGACAGCACTGGGCCAGCATCAATGCCAACCTACCAGAGATGGGAAGTACTTTTACCGTAGGCGAAGACCATCTCGATGCCGGCCTGCTCTTTGTCGGCACGATGTATGGCGTGTATGTGTCCAATACTTCCGACATCAACTGGGTGAAATTAAAGGGGGGGCTCCCCAATGCCGTTGCGGTAATGGACCTGGACTTACAAAGAGAAGAAAACGACCTGGTCGTCTCCACCTTCGGGCGCGGAGTATACATTCTTGACGATTATTCTCCCCTGCGCCACCTTACTCCGAAGCTCATGGAACAAGAGGCGGCTATTTTGCCCATCGAAGATGGAGTGATGTTCATCGAAGCCGATCCGTTTGGATTCCCGGGAGTCGGATTCCAGGGCGCCAGTTATTATATCGCCCCCAATCCCGAGGTGGGCGCTACTATCAGCTATTACGTCAAGGAAAAACCTAAGTCCTTAAAGGAGCAGCGGCGGGAGGCGGAAAAAGAATTACAAAAAGCCGGAGAGGAGGTTCAATACCCTGACTATGCAACCCTTAAAAAGGAAAGTGATGAAGAAGAACCCTTCCTGCTGTTTACCATTTCGGATGGGGAAGGGCTGATCGTCAGAAAAATAAAACAGCCTTTAGCGGAAGGAGTGCAACGATTGGTTTGGGACTTCCGGTATAGCCCGGTGGTTCCGGTTTCACTGAAGCCATTTGACCCTTCGGTTCCCTGGAATAGTCCGGACCTGGGTTATATGGCGCCGCCGGGAACCTATCAGGTAACCCTTTCGAAATATGAAAACGGGGAAATGAAACAGCTGGCTAACCCTCAATCCTTTGTATGCCGGCCGTTGAACCTCAACAGCTCACCTCCTGAGAGTCAACAAGTCCTGGACGCCTTCAACCGAAAAACTGCTACTTTGGCCAGGGCCGTGATGGCCGCAGACGCCCATCGCAGCCACCTGGAAGAGCAGCTGCCTTATCTGGAACAAGCCATACTGAGCGTTCCGTTTATGGAGGCGCAGTGGTTTGCCGACTTTTCTAAAATAAAAATGCAGCTGAAAAGCGTAAACGAGCAACTGAATGGCGACCCGTTGCGATCGAGATATGAAGGCCAGTCTCGCACATCCCTGAAGGAAAAAGTGGAACTCATCACCACAAGCTTATGGACTACGACTTCCGGCCAGACTACTACTTTTGAGCGGGCCTACGAAGAAGCCTCCGATGGGTTTGAGGGCATTTTGTCTGCCCTTTCTGCAATTGATGAAAAGATAGCGCAGTTGGAGAAGGCATTAGAAAAAGCAGGAGCGCCCTATACGCCGGGCCGGTTTCCGGTTTGGGAAAAGTGAGAGGAAGGGGGGTGAAAAAGAGTTCCCCAACGCGTTGTCGGTAGGTATCGCTACTGGTTATTATATGGCCTTGCAGTATTTTCGACAATTTAGAGAAACTCCGCAACAAATTTTCAAGCCCCGAAAAGAATTATCCCCGATATTTGTTCCATTCCTCCCGGCCTACAGACTGTATTTGTAATGGGCTGGGATACTACCAAGTTACCATCACCTAAAAATGCCATGTTATGAAAAAAACACTAAAAATCCTGGGTATTCTCATGGGCGCCATTGTACTAATTGTACTGTTTGGCGCAGCTACCATCCAATTTAGCGGAATCCCCTCCTATGAAACCAACCCTCCCAGCCTTACCGTAGAACCAGACAGCGCCCTCATTGCCGAGGGCAAGCGGCTGGCCACTCTGGTGTGCAACCATTGCCATCAGGCTCCGTCGGGCAAACTGGAAGGCAAGTTCATGAGTGACATTCCCGCTGAATTCGGCAAAGTATGGGCGCCTAATATCACCCAGTTTCCTCAATCCCGCCTGGCGCCCTACACCGACGGCGAACTGGCCTTCCTGCTTCGCACCGGCATTAAGCGCGACGGCAAATACGCTCCGCCCTGGATGCCGAAGTTCCCGCACCTGTCCGACGAAGACCTGCACAGCATCATCGCCTACCTGCGCTCGGATGCACGGGAACTCCAGCCGTCTGAAAAGGTACAGCCGGCCCCGCAGCCTTCTTTCCTGGTCAAGTTGCTCTGCCGGATAGCGTTCAAGCCGCTGCCTTATCCTGACAAAACCATTGAAGCGCCTCCGATCACCGACAAAGTGGCTTACGGCCGGTATCTGGTCACCAGCAAGATAGATTGTTATTCCTGCCATTCCGAAGACTTTAAGACTATGAATATAGAAGAGCCGGAAAAATCGGGCGGCTATCTTGGAGGTGGCAACCCTATGCTCAGCCCCGAGGATGGCAAAACGGTCGTCTATTCCGCCAACCTTACCATGGATAAGGAAACTGGTATTGGCAACTGGACGGAAGAGGAATTCATAAAGGCCGTGCGCTTTGGCCAACGCCCCGACGGAAAGCCCCTCCGCCAGCCAATGATACCTTTTTCTGCCCTCTCCGGCGAGGAAGTATCCGCTATCTGGGCTTACCTGAAAACTGCGCCGCCTATCCGCAATGAAGTGGCGAGGAATTGGGGGGAGTAACCGGGTGCCTATATCATAGTCGAAACCTGAAGGCTTCGACGTCAAAAAAATATGAGTTATCCCGATTTTTTTTTGTTTTCTAATTTCCTATCAATGAAATATAAAAGTGATCCAACCTGCCGGGTTTTCGCAACCCGGTAGGTTGGATCGCAGGAAATTAGCCTATAAATCGACGAAAAAAACCCAGGATATTCACCTTACTCATGTCGGGAAATTGATTTTGAGAAGGTTGAATAGAAATCAGTTTGCTCAGAAGTTGACGGCAGTTAAAATTCCACTCCGGCAGTCCTTATGGATACTTCGGCTCCCGGAGTGGAATACTACGGCTTACTCGCTTACTTGATCTCTATTTTTCGGGGAGCAGGCAACTTGGCTTCTTCCCGTTTTGGGATCAGAATGCGGAGTATTCCGTTCTCATAACTGGCTTTGATCTTGGAATCATCCACCACGCTCTTAGGTAGGCGGAAGGTGCGCAGGAAGGATTGATAGCTGAACTCGCGGCGGGTGTAGCGTTGGCCTTCCTTAAGTTCTCCCTCTAATTCCTTTTGGGAAGTAATCTTCAGGATCTCATTTTCCAATTCGATCTGAAAATCCTTCTTTGTCATGCCGGGAGCTGCCATTTCGACAGTGAAGCTGTCATTGGATTCAATGATGTTGACTGCCGGAATGGTCGTGTCAGTGGCTGAATCATTCTGGAAGCCCCAATCCAGGAGATCTTTAGTGAAGAAATCATCGAAAAATTGGGGAAGGCTCGGAAAAACATTACTTCTCATCAGTTTCATAATCTTCTCCTTTTAATGGTTAAACAATCAAATGAGATATCATTGTAAAACGATTAAAAAGCGGTTATGAAAAACCGATCTTTTAAATCTTCATATCATATATGAATCAAATTCGATGCCAGAATATATTGAAAGGAGGACAAAAACATCCATTCATGTCAAAATGGCATGTGCTGCCTGGCGCCACCTTCCCGTTTGGGAAAACGCTTGTAAAACAGCCATTAAGTCAACCCTCTTTACCTAAGCCCAGTTTTGTTCCCGCCAGGAGTTACTGCATAAAAATGAAAATGAACAGCTCTCCATCTCACTCTTATGACTAAGCTTTGGTTCGATTAATAATAATTTGATAATCAGGTTTTTATGTGAAACGAGGGGTGCCATTCAGGAGAGGGAAGTAAGGATGGGAAAATAAGCGGAATGGTAAAAAAGAAAACACAAAGCCCTGTATTGTGTAAAAATTACAAAATATAGGCAGTTAATCCACTGCCGGAAGGTAAAAGTCAACCCTGGGAATCTTATTAAAACCAGAAGCGCCAACAGCTGCTTTCTTATCTTGTAAATTGGTAAAGTCTTTTGTTGTCCGGCATTATTCCGGACAATAATTTTGCTAATCAAAAAAAACTGAAAATTTTTTACTATGAAGAATTTAAAATTTTTCCTGCTGCTTTTCGCTATTATGGGTACGGTTGCAACCTGGCAGAGCTGCAAAGATGATGAGCCCACGCCCGAAGCAACTTGTACAGACGGCATCCAAAATGGAGATGAGACGGGAGTTGATTGCGGCGGCATGGACTGTCCTGCCTGTGAGGTAGGTGTTCAGGGCAAATGGCAGTCTTCCGGAACGAACGTTGCGCCACTTCTGGTCAATCTCTTTGCCACTGACAGCATCTATGCCGAATTTAATACGGACAACACCTATCTGGTGGAGCAATACGATACTTCCGGCGCGAAGCTGATCCTGGAGGGAACCTATACCCAGAAGGAAAGTGGGGTTGGAAATATCTGGGAGATCGAGGTCAATCAATCTTCTCCTGCCTCCCTTACCTCTGTGGGTATTTTTGAGATCACGGACAATACCATGAAGTACGAAATCGTACAGACGGAGCCTGACATCAGCGCGGTTCCACCTACTGCCGCCGCTGGTTTTGGCAGCACCAACGGAGGCGCTTTTGGCGAGCTGAACGTGCAGATATATGAACGTGTAGAGTAAATTCTAAGGGTACTCCGTTATCCGAAAGCGGGGTACCCTTTCTCCTTTTGAGACTTAAAACCAACCCTACCATGAAAAACCGGCGCTTTTGGCTATGGCTATTCCTCTTGGCTTCCACTTCGGCTTTCGCCCAGATTCCTCCCTACTTCGCGCAGCTGGAAAAGAAGATACCGGAAAGAGCCAATAAGGAATTCCAATACATTGCCTACTTCTATAACCATTACGTCAACAGCAATATTTACCCCACCAATGATTTCCTGAAGGGCCAGGTGATCGGCCGTTTGTACGGACAGAATACGACCACCACTGCGGATACCCTCACGTCTTCCTTTTTTGAACAGCGCATTCTGCCCTTCTTCATCTACCAGCCCAAACTATTCGACGGGCGGGCCATCCTGCGCGCCTCCTTCGAGATCGATTTCACCTGGGGCGATGTCGCCTATGGCACCGGGGGCAATTTCGGCGGCGCTCCATCCGCCGACCAGGTCAACCTGCAGACGCAGAACGTCGAGCTGGAACTGATCCCGGCGCCGGGCTGGGCGATCAACCTGGGCCTGCAAAGGATGTACGACACGCCCCACAATCCCTACCGCACCTTTTTTGACCAGATGCTCAACTCCGCTTATCGCCTGAATTACTGGGGCACCGATGGGGTTGGGATTACTGTTCGCCGCGACGCCGATTACTACATGTGGAAGGCCGGGTTCTACCAGCTCTACGAAAACAACATTCAAAAAAAAGATGATGTACATCTTATGGAGCTGAACTACCGCCAGGCACTGGGCCGGAAATGGCGCCTGGGGGGCTCCGTTTATTACGTCCGCGACCGGTCGAATGGCCAGGGTGGGCCTTCCATCCTGGGCCAGGGTTTAAACAGTACGCTGAATGACTACAACGGAACGTTCCGCTTTCGCTTTGGCAGTTCGGAGTACAAGGCGGATGTGGCCTGGCTGGGCGCCTACTTCGGCTATAACGAAAGCCAGATGATGGATCACTGGACGTTGACCGGGTACCTCAATTACAACCTGGGCGGCACCCAGCTCAAAGCCAGAGACATCTGGGAAAAAGGCCCCAGCATTGGCGGCCTGGGCGCCAACCTGCGAGCTGCATACCGCTATGGGAAAACGCCAGCCGACGCGGTCTGGCTGGATTTCATATACACAAGTGGTGACGATAACGGGATCGCGGATGATAAATACAGTGGCGTAATGACGGGGAATACCTGGGGCACCCCGGCGGCATTGCACGTCAGCCATGGCGCCTATCTGCTGTTTCCGCACGCCAATGTGGTCAACCGCTATGTTGCGGCGGTAACCGACATTTCCAACCTGGGCTATGGCCTGACGGGGGGTACGATCAATTGGAGCAAGGATTTCATCCCGTACAAATTTTCCGGTAAGCTCGGTATGGCGGCGGCGGTTAGCAACGCCCAACCCCTTCAGGGGGGGCAGGTTATGGGCCTGGAGTCCAACCTTAAGCTAGGGTATCAGATCGGGGTCTTTATGCAGCTGGAATTGCACGCTGCGTACCTGTGGCTGGGCGATTTTTACGACAGCCCGCTGGTCAATGGCGGCGCAACAGAACGCCCGGTAAACCCCTACACCGCCCTGGTGGCATTTAAGTGGTTGATGTTTTAAACCAAGAGATCCATGAGAAATCTATTTACCCTTGCGCTTGTCTTTCTGGTTGGAGCTTGTGCTCTACAAAAGCAGGCGCCCAGTGTCCAGTCCTTCGATGCGTTGACGTATCCATATACCACTCACAAAGTTCGCCTATCAGATGAGCTGGAAGTCGCCTATTTTGATGAAGGGAAAGGGGAGGAGGTGATCCTGTTTATCCACGGGCTGGGCAGCTACGCCCCCGCCTGGAAAAAAAATATGGAGGCGCTGAAGAACGGCTACCGGTGCATTGCGATCGACCTGCCGGGCTACGGAAAGTCGAGCAAAGGCAAGTATGAAGCAAGTATGTCCTATTACGCTACCGTTGTCAAGGAATTGCTCGATGCGCTCGGCATCGAAAAAGCAACGCTGGCAGGACACTCCATGGGGGGGCAGATTGCCATTACTGCTGCGCTGGCCTATCCCGAACTGGTAGAACGCCTCGTTCTGGTGGCCCCCGCCGGCTTCGAAACTTTTCATAAGGGAGAGCGGCAGTGGTTTAGGGAGGTACTAACGCCCACTGCTGTCAAATTGACCACCGTCGAACAGATCCAAGAGAACATTGCCTGGAACTTCTACGAAATGCCGGACGATGCGGAATTCATGATCACCGACCGCATTGCCATGCGCTCGGCTGCGGATTTTGACGCCTACTGTTACATCATTCCGGAATGCGTCAAAGGCATGGTCGACCAGCCTGTTTTTGATGACTTGCCCAATGTTCAACAACCTACTCTGGTTATCTTTGGCCACCAGGACAATCTCATACCGAATCGGTTTCTCAACGGAGGAAAAACAGAGGATATCGGAAAGCAGGGAGTCGCGAAGATGCCCAATGCCCGCCTGCTCATGGTCGACAAGGCCGGCCACTTTGTCCAGTTCGAACAAGCAGCAACGGTCAATGATGCGATAAAAGGATTTTTGAGCGCCGATTAGAGTTTGTTAAGCTCCTGCAGGCTAGTTACATTTGTAGCCCACCAAACGTTTCAAAGCCATGCTCGCCAGAAATATATGTTTCCTGCTTTTTATTAGCTTTCCGTTGTTGCTGTTAGGGCAGGGCGATTCGCGGGAAGTACCGGTTACGCTGGAAACGCCTTACAATACCGTGCTGGTGCATCTGCATTATTTGCAGCCGGACACCTACCAGCCGGCAGTTGCGGCCCGTACCATTTACGGTGTGGAGGATAGTACTCGTGCAGTCAGGCTGGCCATTCAACTCAAACAGATCCTGGATGGGAAGGGGCTCATGGTCACGCTGAATAAGCTGCCACTGGACCCCAACTATCGGGAAGACAGTACGGCCAGCCGAAATATCTACACCCTTTTCCCAAGGGAGTTGCCGCAGGTATATCTCGAAAAAAACGACGGCCGCTGGTATTATTCAGAAGAGACGGTACAGCTTATTCCGGAATTGCACAAGGAGGTTTACCCTTTCGGCGCAGACCTGCTGCTCAATTGGCTGCCTCAATTCGGCCAGCAGGAAGTACTGGGCATGGCGCTCTGGCAGTACATCGGGTTGCTGGCCATCATGCTGATAGCCATCCTGGTGCACCTGGCCCTTAGCCGCCTGCTGATACCACTGGTGCGGCGGTTTACTCGTCGCAGGGCTCAGGCACAGCGCGTTTCTTCGGACTTGGTGTGGAAAATAGCCCGAACTGCCAGTGTTTACATCGTTCTTCGCCTCATCAAAGCCTTTCTGCCGATCCTTCAATTACCTATCGAAGCCTCGAGCTTTGCGGTGATGGTCATCCGCATCCTGTCTGTCTTGCTGGTTGTCTACATCCTTTTTCGGATTCTGGAAGTATTCATGTTTTATGCGGACCGGTTCACGCAGCGAACCGAGAGTAAGATGGACGAACAATTGCTGCCATTGTTGAGGCGCGGTGTACAGTTTGTCTTTCTGGCTGGAGGGGTAATTCAGATTTTCCGGGTCTTACAGGTGGATATAACCACCCTCATCGCCGGTATCTCTATCGGAGGGCTGGCCCTGGCCCTGGCGGCGCAGGATACCCTGAAAAACCTGTTTGGTTCGCTGACCATCTTTCTGGATAAACCCTTTCAGATCGGGGACTGGATCAATTTTTCCGGTGTCGACGGTACTGTCGAGGAGGTGGGGTTTCGCTCCACCCGGGTGCGCACTTTTGCCAATTCGCTTGTTTATGTGCCCAACGGCAAGCTGGCGGACCTGGTCGTCAACAATTACGGCCTGCGCACTTACCGGCGCTTCAATACCAAGATATCCATCACCTACGATACCCCAACGGCCCTGATCGATCAATTTGTCGAGGGGTTGCGTGAGATCGTAGCCACCCATCCGCATACCCGGAAAGACTATTACGAGATTCACCTCAACGAAATGAGCAGTAGCTCCCTGGATATTTTATTCTACATTTTCTTTGAAGTACCTAGCTGGTCCGACGAGTTGAAGGCCCGCCACGAAGTGCTGCTGGGCGTTATCGGCCTGGCCAACTTTCTGGGCGTCCGATTTGCCTTCCCTACTCAAACCATGCACATCGAGGAATTTCCGGGGACGACGGCCAATTCCTCTCATTACAAAACCGGCCCGGAGGAGATGAGCCAGCGGCTGGAGGCGTTTCTGGCAGCGTACCGGGAGCGGGTTAAGTAAGAGCTTGTCCAAAATTCAACAATCGGCCTGCAAACGTCCCTTTTTCGCTTATATTTCGTTGCGGAACCAGGCTTGATAGCGCTGCTATCATCCTGAACCCGCGCCTCATCTAAGCAAAAAATGAACTGTTTTCGGCTTGAAGGCCGAAATTTGGACATGCTCTAAGTGCAGATGGACACATTCAAAGAAAAAGCCCTCCCTTGCGTTGCTCGCAGGAGAGGGCTTTTTCTTTGTAAAAACTCCAACGGCTTAGCCGTTCATAGAGGTGAGGAACTCATCGTTGCTGGTGGTTCCCACCATATGCTTGCGCAGGAATTCGAAGGCCTCATCCGGCTTCATATCTGCGAGGTGGTTGCGTAGGATGAACATGCGCTGCAGGGTATCCTTATCGAACAACAGGTCTTCGCGGCGGGTGCTCGACTTGGTAAGGTCGATGGCAGGGAAGAGGCGCTTGTTCGACAGGTTGCGGTCCAGCTGCAGTTCCATATTACCGGTGCCTTTGAATTCTTCGAAGATCACGCCGTCCATCTTGGAGCCCGTATCGATAAGGGCGGTGGCCAGGATGGTCAGCGAGCCGCCGTCTTCAATGTTCCGGGCGGCGCCGAAGAATTTCTTGGGCTTGTGCAGGGCGTTGGCTTCCACACCCCCGGAGAGCACCTTGCCACTGGCAGGTGCGACGGTATTGTAGGCGCGTGCCAGGCGGGTGATAGAATCCAGCAGAATGACTACATCATGGCCACTTTCTACCAGGCGCTTGGCCTTTTCCAGGACGATACCGGCGACGCGCACGTGGTTGTCGGCAGGTTCATCAAAGGTAGAGGCAACCACTTCGGCATTTACGCTGCGCTTCATATCGGTCACTTCCTCCGGGCGCTCATCGATCAGCAGGACGATCAGGTAGCATTCCGGGTGGTTTTTCGCGATGGCATTCGCGATATCTTTCAGCAGGAAGGTCTTACCCGTTTTGGGCTGAGCCACGATCAGGCCCCGCTGCCCCTTACCCAGTGGAGTAAAGAGGTCGATCATGCGGTTGCCAATATCCCTGCCGGTAGGCGAGGAAGTGAGTTTGAACTTCTCATGGGGAAACAGCGGCGTCAGATAGTCGAAGGGCACCCGGTCGCGGATATCCTGAGGGTCGAGGCCATTGATCTTGGAAACGCGCAGCAGAGCGAAGTATTTTTCACCATCCTTCGGGGGCCGGATAGCACCGCGGACTGTATCTCCGGTGCGCAGGCCAAAGAGCTTAATCTGAGAAGGGGAGACGTAAATGTCATCCGGTGAAGTCAGGTAGTTGTAATCGGAAGAACGCAGGAAGCCATACCCATCGGGCATCATCTCCAAAATGCCTTCACCCTCAATGATGCCATCGAGCTCGATGTCGAATGTTTCCTCTTCTTCCACCCGGTGGCGGGGTTGGGGCCGGCGCCCCCGGCTGTCAGTATCGGCTTCCCGGCTGTCGCCATAGGAGCTGTCGTTACCTCTGGAGGGGCTGTCGTTACCTCTGGAGGGGCTGTCGCTACCCCTCGAAGAGCTATCGCTACCTCTCGAAGAGCTATCATTACCTCTGGAACGATGCCGGCGGCTGTCCTCATTCGCATCATCATTCTGGCTGTCGTCCCTGTTGTTGTTTTTTCGTTCAGGAGGAGCGTCCTCTGCCACTTTTACAATCCGGCGCGGCGTTCTGCGGGAACGTCCGTCTTCCTCATCCTGGTCTTCGTTACCACTTTCATCCTCATCCTCATCCTCATCGTTATCATCAGAATGGGTGGTGGTTTTTTCAGAGCGGGAGGCGTGTTGAGCGCGTTTTTTTGTTTGTTCGCCGTTGGGGGTATCGTCGGCGTCGTTATCGTCACCTTTGCTTCCCTTACCCTTGATAGAGTCTCCAGCGGCAGCCTGATGGTCGAGGATCTTGTAGATCAGTTCCTGTTTGTTCAGTCTTTTGTAGCCTTTAAGCCCGATTTGCTCAGCTAATTCTCTTAGCTCGGGCACAAGCATGTAGTTCAACTGTGATATATCCAACATAATATACTTGCTTGTATGTTTTTATAGTAAGAATCTTGTTCTTGTGAAAAAAATAAAGTTGATGTCAGAGAAAGTCGCGGAAAATAACGTGGGATTCGTGAGTTTACAAACCATTAAAGAACCTCCAAAACTTTTCCTCTTGTGGCCCGACAACCCTTCTTGATAAAAGTGGGAAATAGCAGGATAGAGAGTGAAAACACCTCAAGAAATGCTATAAGGCGTTAAGACGTTATGGTGTGCCATTACGCTTTCGTCGCAGCAAAAATACATTTAATTTTTAAATTCAAATAGTATATTTGCAAAAAATGTAACCAAAACTTTTTACAATAGTTCAATCCCCAACATCTTTTCTAAACCAAACTGTAATTAACGCTGCATTATGCTTGAACTCAATTTCATCAGAGCGAATCAGGAACGTGTTCTCCAGGGCTTGAAGATCAGAAACTTTACCGATGAAGGCCTCGGAATCGTGAACGAGATCATCCGGCTTGACGATACCCGCAAGGATACCCAAACGGAGCTCGACAGTATACTTGCCGAACGCAACCAGCTGTCCAAAGAGATCGGCAGCCTGTTCAAACAAGGCAAGAAAGAAGAGGCGGACACCATGCGCCAGCGGGTTTCTCTTCTGAAAGACCGCTCAACGGAACTGGAGGAAAAGCTCAAAGCTACTATAAAGGAGCTGGAAGAACACCTGTATACGATTCCCAACATTCCTCATGAATCGGTGCCTGCCGGCAGCGCAGAGGAGGACAACGAGGTTTTCAAACCCTGGCCGAAGGAACTTCCCACCCTGGCGGAAGGGGCGTTGCCGCACTGGGAACTGGCCCGGAAGTACAATATTTTTGACCTGGAGCTGGGAACCAAGATCACCGGGTCAGGCTTTCCTGTTTTTCGCGGAAAGGGCGCTCGTTTACAACGTGCGCTCATCGCGCTCTTTCTCGACGAGGCGGTCAAGGCGGGTTATGAAGAGATCATTCCGCCGCTGCTGGTCAACGAAGAAACCGCCCGCGCCACCGGGCAATTGCCGGACAAGGAGGCGCAGATGTATTACGTTGAACGGGACAACCTTTACCTCATTCCGACTGCGGAAGTGCCGCTGACCAATATTTACCGCGATGTCATCCTGGATGAGAAAGACTTTCCCATTAAGTTGACGGGGTACACGCCCTGCTTCCGCCGCGAGGCGGGCTCCTACGGCGCACATGTGAGGGGCCTGAACCGGGTACATCAGTTTGACAAGGTGGAGATTGTGCAATTCCAGCATCCGGATAAATCGTACGACACGCTATATAATATGCTGGAGCACGTCGAGGGCTTATTGAATAAGCTGGAACTGCCCTTCCGCATCCTTCGGCTGTGCGGTGGAGACCTGAGCTTTACTTCCGCGCTGACTTTCGACTTCGAAGTGTACTCGGCTGCTCAGCAACGCTGGCTGGAGGTGAGTTCGGTGTCTAACTTCGAAACGTATCAGAGCAACCGCATGAAGCTTCGCTTTCGCGACGGCAAATCTACCCGCCTGGCGCATACCCTTAACGGCAGCGCCCTGGCCCTGGCCCGGATCGTTGCCGCCCTGTTGGAAAACAACCAAACTCCCGATGGAATTGTTATCCCAAAGGCACTGCAAAGCTATACAGGGTTTGAATTATTAGCCTAACCATTAACCAAAAGCTACCATGGGAGCATATTATGGATACTTTATCATCGGCGGCATCCTCTCTGTTGTCGGCATGGTGATTAGCCAAAGGTTGAAGAGTAAATTCAACAAATACAGTGGCATCTCGATCCGCTCGGGCCTTTCCGGGCGGGAAGTAGCCGAACAAATGCTGCGCTATTTCGGTATAACAGACGTTGAGGTGTTGGAGAGCAAAGGTTTTCTGACCGACCATTACAACCCTGCCACCAAAACAGTCAACCTCAGTGAGGCGGTCTACCAGGGGAGGAACATCGCCTCGGCAGCGGTGGCGGCTCACGAGTGCGGCCACGCCGTTCAGCATGCGGAATCCTACAGCCTTCTGAAAATGCGGTCGGCATTGGTGCCCATCGTCAACCTGTCGGCCATGGCGCAGCAATGGCTGCTGATCATTGCTTTCATGACGTTGTCAACCATGCCTTCTCTGATGCTGATCACGATCATTGCCTTTGCGGTGACCACCTTGTTCAGTTTTATTACTCTTCCGGTGGAGTTCGACGCCAGCCGCCGGGCCCTGGTTTGGCTGGACAATAGCGGGGTGGCTCGGGGAGCAGAATACGAAGGCGCCAAGGATGCCCTGTGGTGGGCAGCGATGACTTATGTGGCCGCCGCGCTTTCCGCCCTGGTGATGGTCCTGTATTTGGTTATGCAATACAATCGTTCCAGGTAAGTTCCGGCAGGATGCCCACTTGGGGTGTTCGTTCAAAATAAGGGCCAAAATGGCCTTAAAACCTCAAACGCTTGCTTTTTTCTTTGAAAAAGTAGCCTTTTGGCTTATTTTTGGAGGCGCTTGCCAGAATTGAGGCCATGAAGTTAAATGAAATTCAGTTAGCCGGGCAGGCAAGCTCTGGCTGGAAAGAAAAATAATCAGTACTATGCAGGAAGAAGTAAATGAAAATATAGAAGGGGCCAAAATGGCTATGGAAGATTCCATAGAACACCTTCAGAAAGAACTGTCCGCGATCCGAGCGGGGAAGGCATCTCCGAATATGCTAAGCGGAATCATCGTATCGTATTACGGCTCGCCCACTCCGCTCAATCAGGTTGCCAATGTAGGCGCTTCCGATTCACGGACCATCACCATTCAACCATGGGAGAAGAATATGCTGGCTCCTATCGAAAAGGCAATATTTGAGGCCAACCTGGGGGTTACGCCTCAAAATAACGGAGAGGTGGTGATCATCAACATCCCCCCCCTCACCGAAGAACGGCGCAAAGAACTGGTGAAAAAATCCAAGGCGGAAGGAGAGGATACGAAGGTTGGTATTCGCAGTGCCCGGCGGGATGCGATGGAGTATATCAAAAAAGCCGTTAAGGACGGGTATCCGGAAGACCTCGGAAAGCGCAGTGAAGAAGAGGTGGAAAAGATGACCAAGGAATTCGTAGAAAAAGTGGATCAGCTCATTTCGAGTAAGGAAAAAGACATTATGACCATCTAAGGCAAAGGGCCGTAACCCACGGGCCAGAATTTTACCGGCCATTTCCCTTTGCGGATATTTGTCTATTCGTTAAAATAAATTTACCTTTGTCGGGCTTTTGAGAAAAGCATTAATTGAGGATTAGAAAAAGCGTCAATAATGAAACGTACATATCAACCTTCCAGAAGGAAACGCAGGAATAAGCATGGTTTTCGTTCGAGAATGAGTTCGAAGAACGGCCGCAAGGTGTTGGCCAGCCGCCGGGCTAAAGGCCGTCATAAATTGACGGTATCTGACGAGAAACGCCTCAAGTAAAGATTCCTATCTGCGGAGAAAAGCTTTTTACGGCAAAAAGGTGAAGTAAGGAATGGCCTTACTTCACCTTTTTTTGCATTTCAATTGCTTATTGGACCGTATCTCCCCTCAGGATGCGGTAGCGTTTGCGCGCCTCCACCGCAAATGTACTGCCCGAATAATCGATGAAAAGGGTTTCGTACAATGCTTTGGCTTTCTCCAAATCTTTGAGCTGGTTTTCGTAGAGCCCGGCCAGTTCAAAGAGCGCATTATCGGCACGAATCTCTTCTTTGTGGTTGTCGACAATTTGCTGAAGCAGGCTTGCCGCCTTCTCGTAGTCTCGTTTCTTCTTATAAATCTGCGCCTCCAGATAGTAGAGGTCATCTTTCAGGGAGTGTTCCGGAAAGCGCTCCTGCAGGCTGTCCAATTTGTTGAAAGCATCATCAAAGCGGTTTTGAAAAACCAGTAATTCTGCGTCGGCGTAAAGCTGCAGGGCCTCGGCGGTAGTGTCCAGCCCCAGGTTATCCATAATGAATACGGACAAGTCGAGGGCGTCATTGGCGATGAGTTTGGAGGTGGAGGCCTTAAGGATGTCAAACTGCGCCTGTGCCCACTGAAAGTCACCGGTATAGTAAGACAGCTTGGCGTTGCGGAAACGAGCCTCATGCCCCAGCGCATCTTCTTTAAAGGCCTTATCGACCTGGGAGTAGAGCAGGGTGGCTTCCCACCGTTCTCCCTGCATCAGGTAATAATCGGCGAGGTTGATCTTCCCCCTGGCCTGAATGGCGGGGTTGACATTGGGGTACTCGATCATCTGGTTGAGCAGGCCGATGGCTTTATCCAGGTCGTTGATATAGATCGCTTCCAGTTCGGCCAGTTCCAGGACGATGTTGGCCGTCAATTTAGAGCGGCCGAATTCATCGAGGAAAGATTCGTACTCTTTTTCCAGTTGGGTGAGTTCTTCCGGGCTGTAGTCATAGCCATCCACCAGCTGCCGGCGCTTGCAGCGCAGGGATTCCCGCTTGGCATCGATATAAAAAGAGGAGGATGGCCCCTTTTCGGCCACGATGTAGTCGTAGGCCATGATCGCGGCCTCATAAGCTTTATCGTTAGCCGCAATCTCGCCTATTCTGTACACGCGCCCTCCATTTTCGCGAAGCCGGCGGTCCAGGGCACGGGCTTGCCGGAATGCATTGCGGTAGTCTTTTTGCTGAATAAAGACCCAGGTGAGCATTTCCGGGTAGAAAACAGCGTCGGGTTTTTCCTGAATGAGCGTATACAGCTGAGTCTGTAGTTCCTGATAATCTTCGGGAAGCAGATACCGCTGAAAGATGGCCTTGACGCTATTGGTGCGGCCCGGGTTGGTTTCAATGCTATTGAGGTAGCTCTCTATCATTTTGGCCGAATCCCCTTTTCGCCGGTACAGCTCGCCCAGGTTGTAGGCAAAAGCCTCTTTATCTTTAAGTAATTCAGAGCCTCGTTCATAGGTTTCAATGGCCAGGTCATACTTGGTGAGGACCATAAACGCATTGGCCAGGCGGGTAATCGCAAACTGGTCTTTGGGCATTTTCTCGATGGCCAGGCGGTACTGTTCTTCCGCCTGCTCGTCGAGGACCTGCCGTTCAAACAGTTTGCCATAAGTGACGTAAAGCTGGACATTTTCGGGGTCCCGGCGCAGCTGTTTTTTAATGACCTGCTCGCATTCATCGAAGGACTCCAGGGCCAGCAATGATTCAACATAGCGGTCGAAGTAAAAGTCGTTGAAATTACTCTGCTTGTAGAGCTTCTCGTATAGAACAGATGCTTTTTCGAATTCCCCGTCGCGAAAATATTGCTGGGCCAACTGGGCTTCCTGTCCCCAGGCCGTCAGTGCGGTGAAAATAGCTGCTATCAAAATAAGGCTCCTCATCATCACGAAATAGTTTTTGTATTCAGCGGGCAGTAAGGATTGCTGTCCGGGTCAATTTGAAGGTGCTCTAATATAGTACTGCTAGGTTAAAAACGCCAGTTTTTTTTAAAAGTTGCTCAATAAAAAAAGCAGAACGGCTAATGTCCAGTTAAGTACATTAGCCGTTCTGCGATGGTGGCGTGTAAACCCAAAAAGGAAAGCGGGTTTTCCCCAGGAAGGGTTACTCCAGCCTGAACTTGACCGGGAGGTTGAACTGTACCCGTACGGCACGGCCCCTTTGCTTACCCGGTATCCACTTCAGGTTTTCCGTATTCATCAGGTTGACTACGCGGAGCGCTTCCTGTCCGCACTGAGCGCCGATATCACGCACTACCTTTGCATCAGCCACCTTTCCGTCTTTTTCGACGACGAACTGGATTACAACAGTTCCTTCTACGCCGTTTTCACGAGCGATGGCGGGGTAGTTGATGTTTTTGTAAATAAATTCCAACATCTTCTTGTCGGCACACTGTTTCCTTTCTTCTTTGGTCGATAGGTCTTCGCAACCCGGGAAGCGTGGCATATCTTCAACCACTTTGAAGATTTCTTCCACTTCCGGCTCTGGCGGTGGCGGTGGTGGCGGCGGAGGCGGCGGCGGAGCGCTTTCCTTCACCGGAGGAGCTTCCACAACCGTTTGGTCGTCAACCGACTGGTCGACAAATTCTACTTCTTCTTCCTCCAGAATCTCTTCATCCGGCACCTCTTCGATTACAGGAGGTGGAGGTGGAGGTGGAGGTGGTGGCGGTTCAGCGGTACGGGGCGGCTCGATTTCAATTTCTTCATCGAACACCAGTGCATCATCCGGGATGTACACTTCTTCCTCGTATTGCGTCCAGCTGAATGCCAGGATCGTCAAGCCGAGAGCTAACGCCAGGCCGAGGTTGAAGAAAATACCGCTGTATTTGAAGGCATCTGCCCAGGGGTATTTCGTCCTCGCATCCAATGGCGATTTGCTCGATTGGCTCGCCGAATCTGTGGGGACATTGGCGGAGCGCTGTGCGTAAATCGATTTCATCACAACAATAATTGCTATGAC
The DNA here is from genome assembly GCA_020636095.1 of Lewinellaceae bacterium. Classification (GTDB taxonomy): domain Bacteria; phylum Bacteroidota; class Bacteroidia; order Chitinophagales; family Saprospiraceae; genus JACJXW01. Next base: position 1,801,055 of record JACJYN010000002.1, on the reverse strand, counting down.
TCCTACGATTATAGCGGACAGCAATCCAGCCACGGTTCCGCCGGTCATTGACAAATCCATACTGACAAGGTTTTATTTTATCAAAAAATTTAAGCCCAAAACTCCAAGAATAGAACCAATAATATTAGCGATTATGTCCAGGATTTCAAAAAGCCTGCTCGGAAAAAAGGTATACTGGATAACTTCCATACTGATTCCGTACAGGGAACTGATCACAATTGCTGCTGCCATAGTACCGGGGGTGACGCCAATAGTGCGGTGAATCCCCCAAAGCAAGAGTGCGGCCAGGACAAAGTAAGCGGCTGCGTGCGCCAGCTTATCCGGCTCCAGTAAGTTGGAAAACCGGGGCACTTGAACAGAATGGCCGGTTGACAGCGTAAAGATCAACACTGCCCACAGTAGGGCAGGTATGAAATTTAGTTGATTGGCTCGTTTGCTAGGATAGATGCGGGCTAATTTACTTTTGGTGTGTCGAAGATAAGAAAAAAATAACTTTTTTTCAGCTAACCAGCTTTTCATATGCTTCAGCGTCCATCAGGCTCTCTAATTCGCCGGGGTCGGATACCTCCATTTTGATGATCCAGCCTTCGCCGTAGGGGTCGCTGTTGACCAGCGTCGGGTCGTCTCCTTCCGATTCGTCTAATGCAGGGTTGAACTCCAGGATTTTCCCGGAAACCGGCATAAACAGTTCGGATGTAGTCTTCACCGCTTCGACGGTGCCGAAAGGTTCATCTTTTTCGAGGGTCTCTCCCACTGTTTCTACTTCGATATACACCAGCTCATCCAATTCACTCTGGGCAAAATCAGTGATGCCTACGTAGGCAATATGGCCGTCTTCTAAGCGAACCCACTCATGTTCGCTGGTGTACTTAAGGTTGTCCGGAAAATTCATGCTTTAGGGTAGTTTGGATGATGGTATGATGAATGCCCAAAAATAAAGGAATTTTGCAGACTGAAAACAGTTTGCAGGATATTTTCTTCTGCAACGGGCCCGGCTTAAACTGGAAACACATTGAAACAGCCGATCGAAAGCCGGTTTTTCAATGTGTTTCCAGATATTTCGGCCTTCCTTAAAAGTAGTTGTGCAGCCAACCTCATCCTCAACTCTAAGCATGCCGAACAACAAGCATTAACTGGACTTTGGACGTAAGTCGGAAGTGCGAAGTCGGAAGTCGGAATACGGCAATAAATAGGCGTTTGACGCTAATTTTCCGCCTTCCGATTTCCGATTTACTCCGTCAGTCGCTTCGCTCGTGTCCGCCTTCACCGTTGGACCGTCCAAAGTCTAGTGCCTCGCGCACTAAATAGCGGGGGAATATCGCGGGCTCTTTCCCCACCATACTGCGTTGCTCCTCAGTCACGTAGCCCCGCTATGTTTCTTCCTCGCGCCTTGTCTGGCGGGAAAATAATCTCGCGCTATTCTCCCCTTATTTAATGCCCGAGGCACTAGTAAGCAACCTTTTTACCCTTCTTTCACCGCTTCTTTTTCCTGTGCCAGGAAGTTTTTCACCCAACGGGTCGTCACTGACTTGGGCCGTTCCAGCGGGAAACCCAGGGCTCTTGCCCAGCACAATGAGGAAAGGACGCCCAGGGCGCGGGAAACGCCGAAGAGGACCGTGTAGAAGCTGTATTCTTTCAGTCCGTAGTGAACGAGCAGCGCTCCGGAGTGCGCATCTACATTCGGCCACGGGTTTTTCACCTTGCCCAGGTTTTCGAGGATAGGGGGCACGACTTCGAATACCTTCCACACTACATTGACAATATCATCATCTTCGATATACGCTTCTGCAAAGCGCTTCTGGGCCATAAACCGGGGGTCGGGCTCTCGGAGAACGGCATGGCCATACCCCGGGATAACCTGCCCGGCTGCCAATGTGCTATCCACATAATCAGCGATCTGTTCTTTGGTAGGCTGGGTGGTGCCCAGGGCGTCGAGCATACTGAATATCCACTTGATCACTTCCTGGTTGGCCAGTCCGTGAAGCGGGCCCGCCAGGGCAGTCATGCCGCCCGCCAGCGACAGATAGGCGTCGCTGAGGGTGGAGCCGACCAGGTGAGTGGTATGGGCGGAGGCGTTCCCGCCTTCATGGTCGGCGTGGATCGTCAGGTAAAGGCGCATCAGATTTTTGAAATCGGGTTTTTCGATGCCCAGCATGTGAGCGAAGTTGCCGGCCCAGTCCTGAGCAATATCAGGAGCGATATGCTTGCCGTCGTGATAAGAACGCCGATAGATGTAAGCCGCAATACGGGGCAGGCGAGCGATCAGGTTCATGGTATCCTCATAGGTGGCGTCCCAGTAATCAGCTTTGTTGACCCCCTCGTCATAACGGCGTGCAAAGCAGCTCTCCGTCTGCATAGAAGCAATAGCTGTTATAAATTGGGTCATGGGGTGCGTATTGGCCGGCATGCTATCCAGAATTTGAAAGACATGCTCGGGGACATTGCTGCGCCGGGTCCATTGCTGTGTCAGCCAGTGAACTTCTTCATCGGTAGGAATCTCACCAACGAGCATCAGCCAGAACAGCCCTTCCGGCCGGGGCTCTTTCCCATCGGGCCCTTTAGGTAGTTTTTCTCTCAGTTCCGGTATATAGTAACCGCGGAAACTGATGCCTTTGACGGGGTCCAGCTGGGAGGTTTCCCAGACCATCATCTTAATGCCGCGGGCGCCGCCGAAAATCTGTTTGAGTTTTACTTCATCGACTTTTTTGTCGCCGTGAACTTTGAGCATTGCTTTGATCTCCTCTCTCAGATCGGAAGCCTTTTTATTGAATTTTTGTTTTAGAGGATCCATCTATATAGCTGTGATTAAAGAGTGTTTATGAATAAAATTATTTTTTGACACGCCGATAAGAAAATAACAGCCGCACGCTGCCAATGTTCGGAAACGGATACGGAAAAGGGGGGCGCCGTAACGCCTGCGATCTTGTTGGGAAATACCCCAACAAGCCCTGAAGGCCTTCTGGTAAAGTTATCAATTTTTTCAAAACTTACTTTGCTGGAATGGCATACCAGTTGGCGATTGTTCCGCGATGAGCTAATGTTGCAGATAAATTATCTAAAAAGCAGGGGGGAAAGTAAAAAAGCGGCCCTTGACGGACCGCTTTGGGGGGCTTATTCCAGTTCCCAGATGGCAACCTGGATGTCTTCCCGGCTAGCGCCTTCCTGTTTGAGCTTTTGTTTCAGTGCCGACTCCTGTTGGCGGCGGCTGATGAGTTTCTGGTTGAATGGCGCCATCTGATCTTCCCTCAACAGGCGTTGTATGGAGGCCATCATGCCTTCCCGGATCGAGTTCTTCTTTTGCAGGTAAAAGTTGTAGTCCGTCTGGCGGAGGGATTCGATAGAGGCCAGGTTCCGGAAGCGGCGCTCCTGGATCACGTACATCTCTGCTGCCTGTGTTTCATCTAGTTGGTAAAGGGCAATAGCAGCATCAGCGGCTTTGCGGGCCTCCGCATCACCTGTTTGGGCCGAAAGGCCAAGCGCCAGGGCCAGAAAGAAAAAACAAAGAGTCAATTTCTTCATAATGCAGTTTTCGGTTATCTCGCTGCAAAATACAATTTTTGGCCATTTTATTGAGTATCCGGCTTACCTTTCAATAGTTTGGAAATCTGGGCGACGGTAAAAAAGAAACAATAAAAACGACATCGATATGGCCAGCTATTCTTTCCGTTCGTTTATTTTTGTGTTCCGATTGGGGGGTTGACTTTAAGCAGACTCCATTTTTATTTTTCCATACAATTTGCAACCAATGCTGTTGATAGGCGAAGTTTTGATCAGTGATGATGTGATTCGGGAAGCATTTCTCTGCAACCTTAGCGCCTGCAAAGGCGCCTGCTGCTGGGAAGGCGACCTCGGCGCCCCTGTCGAGCCCGAAGAACGGTATATTTTGGAGCAAATATTTGAAACCGTCAAGCCCTTTCTCAGCCCGGCGGGGCGGGCCGCCATCGAGCAGGAAGGGCTTTATACCTATGATGAAAAGGACGGCGGCTACGCCACTCCCCTCATCGATGGCGGCCCCTGCGCTTATATGGTGTACGATGAAAAGGGCATCGGCCAATGTGGGATAGAACAAGCTTTCAATGCCGGGAAAACTGATTTTAAAAAACCCATTTCCTGCCACCTTTATCCCATCCGGGCCAGTGTGGATGAACGAGTCGGCATGCAGGCGCTCAACTACGACCGCTGGGAGATTTGCTCGGCGGCCTGCGACCTGGGCCGTCAGCAGCAATTGCCGGTTTACCGATTTCTGAAAGATGCCCTCATCCGAAAGTTCGGTGAAGATTTCTACGAGGAACTCGATGCCGCGGCGGAAAACCTGGCGGAGTAATCAAAAAACGCAGCAATTTGATTTTTGTAAGAATTTTAATATCTTTGTTTCTCAAATGGTTTTTAATGGGTATTAACCTGAAAGCCATTTCTTCCCTGAGCCGATATATATAAACCTCCGGGATAAGAGGATGCACCCTATAAATCCTCTAAGCAACTATCAAACCTTTTGCCCCGCCACCGCGGGCTTCCGTACGTATACCACTTGCGTTCGCAGTGATATTGTTATCGGTTATTTATCTATTGATATTATCGAATAAGCTTTCAGAGCGCGTTGGGGATTCACCCTTTGGCCTGCAAATGGGCATAAATTGAACCTCATTTCGCTATTTTTTTGCCACGTAGCGATGCTATGCGGCTCAAAAATGGCTTCCTGAGAATCAAAATCTGCTCATTTTCGGCATCAAAAGCAAATCCCCAACCCGCTCTTATACTATACTAAGTGTCGTGACGTAGGTTATTGCCCTATAACATTAACGAGTCACGCTTAACCCCCCTTTTGAAGTTGGTTTTTGCAGCTCCGGAGTCTCCTTCGGAGCTGCTTTTTTTTGCCGGGGAACCACTTTCCGTGGAGGATAGCCTGGGCAGGGAAGTGCTTTTCCGGCTGCGTTGCCCATGGAGAAAGGGGATCAGCTTAAAGCAGGAGGCATTGCTCTGCGGCTTCCACCGTATAATAGATCACCCTTGTTCTTCCACCTTCTTCCGGACGATCTCCAGCACCTCCTGCTCCAGTTGGTCCGCATCCCGGCCCATTTTTTCGGCTTTTTCGGTAATATCTTCCGCAAAGGCTTTATCCTTCAGGCCTTTGGCGTTGATCTGTACGTTGAGCAGGGCGCCGTGGACAGCGGCGCGGGCGCACAGCGCGCCTACGCCGGCGTCGCTGGCGGAGTTGGGGTTGCCTTCAGTGGCCATGGCTTTGGCTAATTCAAAGGACTGCAGGGCCAGTTCCATGGTCTGGAACGGAACCTCGGTGGCGTATTGGGTCGCTTCCTGCATGGCATGCTCCCGGGCGGCCTTTTCCGCTTCCGTGCTTTTGGGCAGCCGCACCGCCTCGATGATGCGGTTGAAGGCGCGGGTGTCCTCATCGACCAGATGAAGCAGGGCGTCTTTGAGCCGTTGCCCTTTTTCCGCCCATTGGGAGAACTCCTCCCAGCGGTGGTCCCACACCCGGCGGTGCGACGACAGGTTGGCCACCATCGTGCCCAGGGCGGCGCCCAGGGCGCCCACATAGGCGGCGATGGAGCCGCCGCCAGGGGCTACGCTTTCAGAGGCCGTTTCGTTGGCGAAGGCGCGCAGGTTCATATCCAGCAGGGGGGTGGGGGTATCTTCCCGCAGCTGGTATTCGATGATCTTCTTCTTGGGGTCGAAGGGCGTCAGTTCATCCAGCCCCAGCGATTTAATGGCGATCTTGATCACTTCTTCTTCCGAGGCGCCGAGGGAGCGTTGCTGCTGCCGGAGGAAGTAATGCCCGGCGTCGAGCATAACCTGCAGGGGCGCCAGGCCCACCAGTTCGGAGCCGGTAACTCTCATTCCTCGCTCGTTGGCACTCTTGCGGCAGGCTTCAAAAGCAACGTGCAGGGGGGTCTGTTTCACATTGGTGATGTTCATCGAGATCTGAGCGACGCCATACTCTTCGATAAACCAGCCGATGGCCTTCACCCCTTTACAGGCGCCTGGCTCGCGCAGGGGCTCTCCTTTGGCATCCCGGAGGATGGCGCCGTTCACGCTATCTCCTTCCCGCTTCACCCTGCCCTGCTCCCGTACATCGAAAGCCACGGAATTGGCGCGGCGCACGGAAGTTGTATTCAGGTTGACGTTGTAGGCGATCAGGAAGTCGCGGGCGCCGATGGCGGTGGCGCCGGCCCGGGCGTTGAAGCGGGCGGGGCCGTAGTCGGGCTTCCATTCCGGCTTTTCCAGCTTTTCGGGCAGCGCCTCGTACTCTCCGGCGCGGATGGTGGCCAGATTCTTCCTTTCCGGTTTACGGGCGGCGGATTCATACATATATAATGGTATACCCAGTTCTTTGCCCGCCATCTCGCCCAGCTTGTGCGCCCATTCCACTGTTTCTTCCATCGTGATGTTGGAAATGGGGATCAGTGGGCAGACGTCCGTAGCGCCCATTCGGGGATGTTCCCCCTTGTGTTGGCGCATATCGATTAGTTCGGCAGCCTTTTTGATGGCCAGGAAAGCGGCTTGTACCACCGGTTCGGGTTCGCCCACGAAGGTCACCACCGTGCGGTTGGTCGCCTTACCGGGGTCGACGTCGAGCAGCTTGACGCCGTCTACGCGTTCGATCTCGTCGGTAATCTGTTTGATGATGGACATGTCGCGCCCCTCGCTGAAGTTGGGCACGCATTCGATGAGTTGTTTTGGCATGGTTAGGTTTTTTTGTTGTGGTTTCTGGCATTCCGGCAGCGTGGGATCAGGCGGGAATGCCAGCAACCACAACACAGCCGGAGCGGGGCGCCCCCGAAAGGCCGATGCCTGGGGATAGGCCCCTGTTTGACACGCTACCTTCTGAACTCAATAGAAGGAGGCGCGTGAAAATATAGCTTTTTCTATAGATCTAACCATCATTTTCCTGCAAAAAGCGGATCACCTCCGCTACGTAGCCGTCCCCGAAGCCGCGCTTGGATAGGGCCTGGAAGCCTCTGAGGTGGCCGCCCTTGTATTGTATTACCCGGCAGGGGCTTTGTTTTCCGGCGGCCAGCCCTTCCGCATCGGCCAGCGTAGTGATCTCGTCTTCCGTAGCGGCAAATACGAGTAAGGGAATTTTGACTCTGCGGACTGCCCGCCGATACCGGCTGGCTGGCTCGGGCAGGATCACTGTTTTACCTTTCAGGGCGTTGATCCGGCTTACCTGTTGGCGGGTATTGGCCACAAAGCCTTCGGCAAGGACGAAATCGATTGGGGCTTCCTCCCGGGCGGCGGCTTGAGTGGCCAGGATGGTGCCCATGGAAAGGGCCCAGATGCCGAGCCTACGATGGGGAATGTTGGCTTCTGCGTAAGCTACAACCGCCGAGAGGTCGTCGAGAAACTCGGTATGGTACAGGTAATCCGTGCGGATGGGAAAATCCGAACTTTTGCCAAAGCCCCGGTAGTCAAAGGCCACCACAGTGAAACCTTGTTGCAGAAAAGCGGCGGCGTGGTAAACGAAGTGCGACATGTTGCCCGCATCGCCGTAGGCCAGGACCAGCACGGTTTCGTTGTCCTTTTCCGGGTTGGGCGCTAAAATCCAGGTGTTCAGAGCGCAGCCGTCCGGGGTTGAAACCTCAAGGGCCTGGTATTCCAGTCCCAAAGAGTCGGGAGTGTTGATGTACTGGCGGGAGGGGTTGATGGCGGAGGCTGCAATTGAAATTGTTAACAGGGGAAAAAGCATCAGGAGAACTTTTTTCATGGCTTTTAAAGTTTAATCAATATGTTTTGAATGGAAAGCTGGCAATTAAGTGCATAAATTTAAAAAAATCAAAAACTGACGCTGATGGATATCCAGATTGCCCGGGAGAAGATCATTGAGAAAATAAAGCAGACGGAGGAAAAAGGGGGGCTGCGCAGTATTCTCAAGTTTTTGGATATTAACGCCTTTATGGAAACAGAAGCGGGGGAATGGCAGCAGGGGACATCGGCCTCTCTTAGCATGGCTTATGGAGAGGATGAGCCGGATTATGAAGACATAATTATTAAGGAGCCAAATCCTGATTACTCTGTTAAATAAGTAAATTGTCGTTTCTGGGCGATGGATTTTCGTTCTAATCGAGGAGCGCCCGGAGCCTGATAGCCTTAGCTATCAAGGCGAGGACGGGACGAAGAGTAGGGCGAAAAGGCACGGCCAGAAGCATAAGATATTTATTTAACAGAGTACTGATTACCAAAAGAAAAATGGATAGCGGGGATTTTTTTAAAAAGTTTAATAATCCGTCTTGGCTTTCTCGCTTTTCTTCCATCCGCACAAATACTGGGAAAGATCGGCGAGGCGCCAAATGATATCAGCAACCTCGCCTTAGAACGGTTGAGCCATCACCTGAAGCCCTAACCCAACGCCCCCCACAATACCTCCACCGGATGCAGCGCCTCCCGCTCCGCCCCATCCTTGATCTGATGGCGGCAACTGGTGCCCGGCGCCGCAATAATGGTTTCCTGGGAAGCCCTCCGCACCGTCGGAAACAGCACCTCTTCCCCCACCTTCATACTCACTTCGTAGTGCTCCGCCTCGTAGCCGAAGGAGCCGGCCATGCCGCAGCAGCCGGAGGGGATCACCTCCACCGTATAGTTTTTGGGCAGGCTGAGGGCAAAAGCGGAGGCCCCCACGCTGGCCAGCGACTTCTGATGGCAGTGGCCGTGCAGCAGGATGTGCCGGGGTTCGGTAGTGAACTGCTCCGCCCGGATGCGGCCGGCGTCGATCTCGCGGGCCAGGAACTCTTCCATCATCAGGGCGTTTTGGCCCAGGGCTTTGGCGGCCTCGCGGTGCTCCGGGCTTACCAGTCGGGGGTATTCATCCCGGAAGCCGAGTATGGCGGAGGGCTCTACGCCGAGCAGGGGCGTCTCGGCGGTAACGATGTCTTTGAAGATCGCTACATTTTTTTGCGCCATGCGCTGCGCCTCTGTCAACATTCCTTTGGAAAAGTGAGCGCGGCCGCTCTCCTCGTGATCGATCATTCTTACCTCATAGCCCAGACGGCTCAGCAGTTCGATGGCCTTGATGCCGATGGCGGTATCGTTGTAGTTGGTGAATTCATCGCAGAAAAACCATATGGCGCCTACCGGATCGGCAGCGGGCAGCAGCTTCGCCTGGTTTTGGGCAAACCAGCGGCGCAGGGTGGTGGAGTGAAGGAGGGGCAGGGCACGCTCCGGAGCCACATTTAAAAAACGCTTCATCAGCCCGCTGAAAAAGGCATTGCTCAGGAAGAAGTTGCTCAGGCCCGGCGCCAGTGCTGCCAGCCCATTCAGCCTGCCGAAGTTGGCGAAGGCGCGGGAGCGCAACGGTACGCCGTTCGATTTATAGTACTGGTGCAGGAATTCTGCCTTGAGCGTCGCCATATCGACATTGGAGGGGCATTCGGCGGTGCAGCCCTTGCAGGACAGGCAGAGGTCCATCGCCTCCTTGATCTCCGGATGGTTAAAGGGGTTTTCCTTCACGTTCATAGTCAGGAATTCGCGGAGGGCGTTGGCGCGGGCGCGAGTGGTGTCCTTTTCATCGCGGGTAGCGCGGTAGCTGGGGCACATGGTGCCGCCGGCGAAGGATAGCTTGCGGCAGTCGCCGGAGCCGTTGCACTTCTCGGCGGCGCGCAGGATGCCCTGGGTGGCCGAGAAGTCGAAGACGGTGTCGAATTCGGGTGTCTCCTGGCCGGCCTCGTAGCGCAGCGAGCTGTTCATGGGCGGCGCGTCGACGATCTTGCCGGGGTTGAAGATGTTTTGGGGGTCCCAGCTGTGTTTGACCTGCTTGAGCAGTTCGTAGTTCTGCTCTCCGATCATCAGGGGATGAACTCGGCGCGCACCTTACTGTCGCCATGCTCGCCGCTCAGGGAGCCGTCGTATTTTTTTTGACCAGGCGGGCGACCGCCTCCGTGATGTCGTGGAAGAGCCGCTGCCCTTCGGCCTCCTTCAGGTTGAGGATGGGGCGCAGGTGCAGCTCGCCGGCCCCGGCGTGGGCGTAGTAGACCGCCTGCTGTTTGAAGCCCGCCATGAGCTGGGTGAACTCCCGGATATAAGCCGGCAGGTCTTGTATGTCGACTGCGGTATCTTCAATGCATACCACCGGCTTGGGGTCGCCCTCCATATTGCCCATGATGCCCAGGTACTTTACCTTGCGCAGGTCCCACACCTGATTGGTCCGGGGCGCTCCGACGATGGGGTAGGCGTAGCCCAGGTAGCCTCCTTCATCGCCGCGATCAGGTACTCGGCTTGTTCGGTAGCCGCTTCGATGGTATCGCCCCGGAATTCCACCATCAGGACGGCGGCGGGATCGCCTTCCACAAAAAGCGGTTCTTGCGCTGCTCGATGTTCTGTTTGGTCAGGTCCATCAGGATTTTGTCCATCAATTCGCAGGCGTCGGGGTGGAAGGACATGGCTACCAGCACTGCCTCCATCGATTCGTCGATGCTGTTGAAATGAGCGCAGACGACCACGTCCTTTGGTTTAGGCAGGGGGTCGACGTGCAGTTTGATCTCGGTGGTGAAGGCCAGGGTGCCCTCCGATCCGCTGAGCAATTTGCACAGGTTGAAGGCCTCGCCTTCCGGCCGGAAGGGTTGCCCCTCCAGCAGCACATCGACGGCGTACCCCGTATTGCGGCGGTGGATGCTGGCCTTGGGGTAGTTCTCCCGGATGGCCTGCTGCTGTTCGGGCCGGCTCAGGGCTTCGTAGAGTTGCCGGTACACCTGGCTCTCCAGCGTATCGCCCTGCAGCTTCTGCTGGAGCGCTTCCGGGCCGAGGGCGTGGAAAGTAGCGTCGGAGCCGTCGCTGAGGATGGTTTTCAGTTCCAGCACGTGATCGCGCGTAGAGCCATAGACGATGGACGTGGTGCCGCAGGAATTGTTGCCCACCATGCCGCCGATCATGGCCCGGTTGGCGGTCGACGTATTGGGGCCGAAGAACAGGCCGTGCCCTTTAAGCATTACATTCAGCTCATCGCGGACGACGCCCGGCTGCACCCGCACCCAGCCTTCTTCGGCGTTTACTTCCAGGATGCGGTTCAGGTACTTGGAAATGTCAACCACGATGCCGTCGCCCACGCATTGCCCCGCCAGGGAAGTACCCGCGGCACGGGGGATGATGGACAGCCCGTGCTCCCGGGCGAAATGGATTATCTTGCGGATGTCTTCTTCGTGTTTGGGAAGGACGACGGCCAGCGGTAGCTCCCGGTAAACCGAGGCGTCGGTGGCGTACAGGTGGCGCATGAGGCTGCCGAAGTGGAGCTCCCCGTCGAGGGAGGACTGGAGGGCTTGGAGTTGTTGCTGCATCGTAATGTAGGCGGCTGTAATTTTTTGTGGCTTCGGGGTTTTCCCAAATATCCTCAATTTACAACGTGCGAATGATTTTTTTGTAATGGCGTTGCCAATAAGATTTTCCTTAACTTTCCACCCGAAAAGTAATCATTTATGCCCGCACGGATACTATCCATACCTTTTTTCATCATCGCCCTGGCCTTCCTGTACCTCACCTGGGAGGTAGATCCCGGCTATAGCATTTACATCGTTCCTTTTGTGATCATCATAGCGCTGATCTACGTCCTCAGCCCGCAGATCAACTGGTGGTGGTACCAGCGGCGCCCGCCGGAACTCAAACCCAAGATTCGTTTACTCATCACCCGGCACTTGCCCTATTATCAGAAGCTGGTGGAAAGCGAGCAGGATCGTTTTCGCAAGAGGGTGGCGCTCTATATGGAGGCCAATGACTTTATGCCGAGAGGGATGGAAAGCGTCCCCGAAGACCTGAAAGCCATTGCCGCGGCCTGCGCCGTGCAGCTTACCTTCGGCCAAAAGGATTTCCTGCTGCCCAAGTTTGAACACGTCCTCTTCTACCCTCACCCTTTTCCTTCGCCTCAGTATCCCAAAAATTTTCATTCATCCGAGATTTTCGAGGAGGACGGGGTTATTCTGTTTTCTGCGGAGCAGCTGCTGCCAGGTTTTCTGCAGCCTTTTCAATACTACAACATTGGCCTGCACGAATACGCCAAAGTATTTGTGCGCAGCTACCCGGAAATAACGTTCCCGAAGATTGAAACCGATACCTGGCCCGCCCTGGAGCGCATCAGCGGCTTCAGCCAGGCGGCCATTCAGAAGTGGATCAACCTGGATCCCATCCCCATACAGCCGGTGAGCATCGCGCATTTCTTTACTTTTCCCCGGCAGTTCCAGGCGGTGTTGCCGGAGCTGTATGAGCAGTATGCGCGCATCTTCAACCAGTCGCCGGCGAGGGAAGCGACGCCGGTGCTGGAGGACTTTCGGACGGGATGACAGCCTGCCTTTAAGTAACTGCTGGTGCAGGAATTGGCGGCCTGTAAAGTGGGTGCTTTGCAGTTTAATTTCGCCTACATGGATGGCGGAGGCCATTCCTTTAAGACCTTGAAACGGTCAGGAGTTGGGCACGAGGAGGTGGTGCAGCGATTGGTTAAAGAAACGGCGGATTTTGCTGCCAACCTTTGATAAACATTCTCCCGTGAAAATGCGATTACAGCAATACATTTTTCAATTCTTCCGGATTTCGTTTGCCGTGGTCGATTTCAATGACAAGTACCAAAAAATCTTCTTCTTCCACAGTAAAAATGATGCGGTAAGACCACTTGAGCGCCCTTCGATAAGTTATTAAAAGGTTATCTACTCCTTGTAATAAACCATGCCGTTGCGGCATATTAGACAACCCTCTGATTTCTTCGATTATTCCTGCCCTAACCCGCTCGGCAACTGCATCGGAAGCCGTTTCCAGCAAGTATCCTACAATCGCATCAAGGCTTTCTTCGGCTTGTGGCGTTACAACTACCTGGTACGTTTGAGCCATTGCTTAGACTTTTGGTCCAGCTCATCAACCGAAATATAATTCCCCTTCCTGCCTTCTTCGACTTGCTCATTCAGCAACGTCCTCAATTCACTAGCTGTTCGGGGATTGCCGTGCACATCATAGCTGATAACAGGGTCCTCTTTGTCGTAATAAGCTGCAATGATCGCATAAACCATTCGTATTAATTTATCATCAGCCTCTTCCAACTGTTTCATTACGGTTTCCTTCAGTTGTACCTCACCCATAATTTCCAGGTTTTAATTAACTAAAGATAACGGTTTCCTGTAAATAATGGTTCGTTATTCCAGGAAGTGTACAGCCAGTCCGGGAATATTTTTTTCTACCGACTTTAAAAACTGAATTTCAGCCAGACATCAGGCTTAATTCCACGCCAACCCACTCCGCTCCTCCCAATAAACCTCCACCGGCATGGCCAGGCGGTTCAATTCTTCCATTTGGCTTTCTGAAAGAGGGGTGTCGCCCGCCCGCAGGTTAGACAGCAGGTGCTCTGCCCGGGCGGCCCCGCTGAGTACGAGGTGGGCCCAGGGAAAGCTCAGCACATAGGCCAGAGCGATGGCGTCGATACCGACTCCATGCTGGTCGGCCATGCGTTTCAGCACCAGCATTTTGGGCGTGAAGGCAGGATCAGTATGGCGGCCCGTCAGCCGCCCGTTGGCCAGGGCCTCCTTGATGATGACGCCCATCCCGCTGTCGGCAGCGGCAGCCAACTGCTGGCCGGCGGAGGGGTCCAGGATATTGAAAGTGGCCTGAACGGCATCGAACAAGCGCCGGCCGTCGACTTCCACCTCCATGGCGGCTTTCAACACTTCCTTTTGATCGGCCCCGCTCAGCGACAGCCCAATGGCCACCCCTTCCGCTTTGAGGGCGGCTAAGCGGGAAAGGGCTTCCGTATTTTTCAATACCCCGCTGCTAAATGTGGCCGAGTGGATCTGGTACAGTTTCAGGTAGGGCTGCAGGCGCTTCGACAAGGCCCACTGCTGCTCCAGCACCGGCCGGCTGTGCTCCTTCACCTCGTGTTTCTCCGCTTCCACCTTCCACCCGGCGGTGTAGGTGTAGCCCCATTTGGAGCCCACCGTCACTTCCGACGCTTTCTCCGGATGTTCTTTGAGCCAGGACAATAGAAAATCTTCCGCCTTTCCATAAGAGCGGGCTGCATCGAAATAGCGGACGCCTTTATCAAATGCCAGATCGAGCATTTCGTGAGTGCGCCGCTCCATGGCCGCCACGTCATAATCTGCCTCCAGGTCTTCTCCATGGCCCAGGTTGATGTAGCCGGGGCGGCCCAGGGCGGCGAGGCCCAGGCCGAGGCGGGGGAGGCGGAGGTTGGTGTGGCCGAAAGAGGTTTCGGGTATATGCATAGAGGAGGTTTGTATTTTTCGCAGTATACGAAAAAGTGGATAAAGATAAGGGGCGTCATTTTGAAATGCTTTTGCCAGAAACCGAAAACGCGCAAGCCAATAGAACACAAGCCCAGCGGCTGATGAAAAAAATTGGCGCCCGAGACAGATGGCCACTGACAAATATCATTTGCCAATACGCCTTGGGTTCTGTATTTTAGGGCACCTTAAGCGCAAGGATCATGTCAGAAAAAGAAAAGTCTACCGACCCGGAGCTACTGCGCAATATCGGCATAGCCGCTCACATCGACGCAGGGAAAACCACCCTCACCGAACGCATCCTTTTTTACACCGGCCGCACCCACCGCATCGGTGAAGTACACGACGGCACCACCATCATGGACTACATGGAGGAGGAGCGCGAGCGCGGCATTACCATTACTGCCGCCGCCACGCAGGCCACCTGGCCCTGGCGGGATACCGAATACACCATCAACATCATCGACACGCCCGGCCACGTCGATTTCACGGTGGAAGTAGAGCGCTCCATGCGGGTGATCGACGGGCTGATCGTGCTGTTCAGCGCGGTGCACGGGGTAGAGCCCCAGTCGGAGACAGTCTGGCGGCAGGCCGACCGCTATCACGTGCCGCGCCTGGCCTTTGTCAACAAGATGGACCTGCCCGGCGCTCATTTCGAAGAGGTGATGGAACAAATGCGCAAGCGCCTGGCTGCTCGTCCGGTGGCGATACAGATACCGGTGGGAGAAGAAGAATTTTTCCGGGGAATCATCGACCTCGTCAGCCAGAGGGCCACCATTTGGGAGGGAGAAGAACAAATTGTTCAACCCATACCCGAAGCATTGAAGGAAGCAGCAAAGGAGGCGCGGCAAAAAATGCTGGAAGCCCTGGCTGAATACGATGAAGGCATCTTTTCCAAAATATTCGATGAGCCTGATGCCATCACTGACGAGGAAATAAAGCAGGCCATCCGGCGGGCTACCCTCAGCCGGGAGATCGTTCCTGTGCTTTGTGGCAGTGCCTATAAAAACAAGGGAGTGCAAATGGTGCTCGACGCGGTCTGCGCTTACCTGCCTTCGCCAAAAGATGTGGGGGCGGTCTGCGGCATGCACCCCCGCACCGGCCAGGAAGAAAAGCGGCCCCTGAGTGGCGCCGCCCCCTTCGCCGCCCTGGCCTTCAAGATCGTACTCGATGAACAACACCGGAAAATGGCTTTCTTCCGCGTCTATTCCGGCCATGCCCGCCGCGGGCAAAGCGTATTCAATCCCCGCACCGGCCAGAAGGAACGCCTGGCCAACCTTTACCAACTGCACGGCGGCAAGCGCAATGCAGTATGGGAAGTGGCCGCCGGGGACATTGCCGCCCTAAGTGGTATAAAGGACATCATGACCGGAGACACACTCTGTGACCCCGGCAAGCCCATCATCCTGGAATCCATTCAGTTTCCGGAACCGGTCGTTGGTATGGTGATCGAGGCCAAACACAGCCGGGATATCGATAAGCTGCACGAAGCCCTGCACCAACTGGAGGAAGAGGACCCCTCCTTCCAGGTAATCGAAGATGAAGAAACGGGACAGACCCTCATCCGGGGTATGGGAGAGCTGCACCTCGAGGTCATGGCTCACCGCCTGCGCGACGATTTCAAACTCGACGCCAACCTGGGCCGCCCGCAGGTCAATTATAAAGAACAGCTGAGCCAGCCGGCCAGCGCTTCCTACGAATTTCAGCGCGAGGTGGGCGAGCCGCTCTTCGCCCGGATCGAGTTCGAACTGGGCCCGGCGGATGAAGCCTTCCTGGAAAGCGTCGAATTCCAGGGCGGGCACACCCGGCTGCAGTTCGAGAGCCGGCTGCCGGAAGGCGCCCTGAAACCGGAATATTTGGCTGCCCTCCGGCGCGGCTTCGAAAATATGCTGCAGTTGGGAGTCATTGCCGGGTATGAACTGCACAGCATGAAAGCCGTCATCACCGGCGCCCAGGCAAACCGGGACTCCAACGAGCTGGCCTTCGAATTGTGCGCCCGGGAGGCCTTCCGTGAGTATATCGCTCAAGGAGCGCCCATTCTGGTGGAGCCCATCATGTCGGTGGAGATCAGCAGCCCGGAGGAGTACATCGGCGCCCTGATGGGCGACCTCAATCGCCGGCGAGGCATCCCGCAGGGCATGGAGCCCCGGGCGAGCCATACGATCATCAAAGCCGAGGCGCCCCTGGCTGAACTGTTCGGCTACGCGGCGGAGATTCGCACCCTCAGTTCGGGGCGGGCCAGCGCAGCACTTACTTTCTCACACTATACCCCGGTGCCGGAGCAGGTTGCTAAGGGGATATTGGAGAAAAGGAGGGGGTTTATGCTGAGGTAGGTGCTGCTAGGCTCCTCGTCTAATGTTGGATCCCGCTTTTCAGTATTAAAAGCGGGATTGGGAGCCAATGGATTGCAGCATCCCGGTGTATCTTCGAACGCTGAACAATCAAACCCTGAACTTGTCCAATGTTAGGCCAGTATCCTGCAACTAAATCCCTCCTGGCCGGCCGTGACTCATCAGCGAAACATGCAGGTGATCTGCGGTGCCCACATGGCGCAGGGTATTGAAACCCATCAGCCGAAAATAAACGGCTACAAGGGTATTCCGAAGTTCGCCCTGCCGGATGGTGCGCAGATCCACAGCGTGGGCATATCCGCTACTCTGACGATAGTGCAAGGAATGGCTTTTGGCAGGTAGCCCCATCTTACCATAGTCCTCAGGTTGCCGGGCGGCATCGGTGACGATCAGTTTTTTATCCAAAAATGTAATCGTGCTCACACCCAGCCGCAAAACAGGGTGCAGGCGGGTAAATTCCTTGCGGACCGACTCGTGCTTGGCATTGGATGCCGACAGGTAGAATAGCCCTGGCAGGCAATAGACGGCCACCAGGGCAAACGCCAGCCCGTAAGTGCGACGGACATTGCCAGCCCGGCCAGTCAGCCGGCCTTGCAAATAGGCCATATAAAAGAAAAGAAGTACGGCGCTCATTAATACGCCGCCCAGCAAGGATACCGATGCAGGCGGCGCGTAGTTTTCGTGCAGAAAAACCGAACCTCGGATAAGCAGAAAAAAAGGTAATATAAAGAGAAACAGCAGCTTTCCCAGGGTGAAGAGTAAACGTCTTAGCATGGTTTGTCCTTTTTTAAGAAAGATCGCCCATTTAGTAGCAAGGCAGGCAGTTCTTCCTACAAAAGGAAGCAGAAAATGGACGAATTAAAAGGCTTACCCCTTTTCCCCACCGATGCCGTTAAGGGCACAGGCGGGCAAAAGGGGTAAGCCTTCCAATTATTCCCAGCATCCAGCAAACCGGGAAGCTTCCTTTAGAAATAGCAGCCGTTTATCTCATCAATATGGCTCTTTTCGTTAATACGCTATCCTCCGTTCTCAGCCGGATCAGGTAAATGCCCGCCTCCAACTGTTGCCCACCATCGGCTGTGCCATTCCAGCTATGTTCATAGTATCCTTCCTCCATCGTTTCGGAAAGCAGCACTTTTACTCGCTGCCCCTGCAGGTTGAACACTTCCAGGCGGGCCTGCTCAGCTTGGGGCAGGTAGAAACGGATAGTGGCCTGCCTGGAGAAGGGGTTGGGAAATACGTCCAGGCCTGCCCTTTCTGCCTGAGCAGCAAATCCGGCGTTACCGGGCAGAGAAGGCCGGGCATTGGCCTGACAGCATTGCACCCCGCCGGCATTGATGGCGCTAATCAGTATCTGGACCTGGCTGATGATAAAACTGGCTTCATTTGAAGGAATACCGTTACCACTTCGGTTTTGAACATAGCTGATAACGCTATTCAGGGAAGCAATCACGGTACTGTTGCTGCTGCCGCCACAGAATCTGGACACCGCCAGATCTAACCGCCGGGTGACCGCCCGTTCTACTGTAGAACTAAGCCCTAACCCCTCTACGTAACCGTTGAGGTAATCGATAAAGGTGTTGATGCAAAAGTTGGGGTCGCAGGTATCGCCCTGCCCGTCCCGGTCCAGGTCTTCCTGGCCGGGGTTGAAGGTGGCCGGGCAGTTGTCCACATCGCCGCAGAGGCCGTCGTTGTCCAGGTCGTCGTCCGGGTCGTTGGGGCAGGGGTCGGGGCAGGCGCTGAAGATGTCGTCCCTTACAGTCACGCCTGCTGAGCAAGCCGAAGCATTGCCGCTCGGGTCGGCAACGGTGAGGGTGACGGGCCTGGGGCCTAATAAGTCAGCACAAGTGAAGGTTGTCCGGCTCAAAATCCGGGAGCCAATGCCGCAGGCATCGGACGAACCATCATCCACCTCGCCTGCGGTGAGCGAAGCCGAACCGCCGGCGCCGAGCTGTACGATGATGTCCCGGCAAAGGGCGGTTGGAGCAACATTGTCTTGAACTGTTACGGTGAAGGAACAGCTGGCGGAAAGGCCCGCTGCATCGGCCACTGTATAGGTTTCAGTAGTCATGCCCACGGGGAAGGCAGCCCCGCTACCCAATCCCGCTGTCTGCGTTGTGGTTCAGTAGTCATGTCCCCACGAGGGAAGGCACTACTGCGCTGCCGCGCATCCCAATGCCGGGCCGTTACTGTCTGCGCTGTGGTTGCGCCCGGGGAAGGCAGTTGTCCGCACTGTGGTTGCGCCGGGCAGTTGTCCGCACCGGTTGGAGCGTTGTAGGACACTACTGCGCTGCATTGGCCCGCATCGTTGTTCCTGGTAATGTCTGCCGGGCAGGTGATGGTTGGGTTTTGCGCATCGGTGACCGTTACGGTGAAGGAACAGCTGGCGGAAAGAGCCCGCTGCATCAGCCACTGTATAGGTTTCAGTAGTCATGCCCACGGGGAAGGCAGCCCCGCTACCCAATCCCGCTGTCTGCGCTGTGGTTGCGCCCGGGCAGTTGTCCGCACCGGTTGGAGCGTTGTAGGACACTACTGCGCTGCATTGGCCCGCATCGTTGTTCCTGGTAATGTCTGCCGGGCAGCTGATGGTTGGGTTTTGCGCATCGGTGACCGTTACGGTGAAGGAACAGCTGGCGGAAAGGCCCGCTGCATCGGCCACTGTATAGGTTTCAGTAGTCATGCCCACGGGGAAGGCAGCCCCGCTACCCAATCCCGCTGTCTGCGCTGTGGTTGCGCCCGGGCAGTTGTCCGCACCGGTTGGAGCGTTGTAGGACACTACTGCGCTGCATTGGCCCGCATCGTTGTTCCTGGTAATGTCTGCCGGGCAGGTGATGGTTGGGTTTTGCGCATCGGTGACCGTTACGGTGAAGGAACAGCTGGCGGAAAGGCCCGCTGCATCGGCCACTGTATAGGTTTCAGTAGTCATGCCCACGGGAAGGCAGAACCGCTACCCAAGCCCGCTGTCTGTGCTGTGGTTGCGCCCGGGCAGTTGTCCGCACCGGTTGGAGCGGTGTAGGATACTACTGCGCTGCACTGGCCAGCATCGTTGTTCCTGGTAATGTCTGCCGGGCAGGTGATGGTTGGGTTTTGCGCATCGGTGACCGTTACGGTGAAGGAACAGCTGGCGGAAAGGCCCGCTGCATCGGCCACTGTATAGGTTTCAGTAGTCATGCCCACCGGGAAGGCAGAACCGCTACCCAAGCCCGCTGTCTGCGCTGTGGTTGCGCCCGGGCAGTTGTCCGCACCGGTTGGAGCGTTGTAGGACACTACTGCGCTGCACTGGCCGGGGTCGTTGTTCCTGGCAATGTTTGCCGGGCAGTTGATGGTTGGGTTTTGCGCATCGGTGACCGTTACGGTGAAGCTACAGCTGGCGGAAAGGCCCGCTGCATCGGTCACTGTATAGGTTTCAGTAGTCATGCCCACCGGGAAGGCAGAACCGCTACCCAAGCCCGCTGTCTGTGCTGTGGTTGCGCCCGGGCAGTTGTCCGCACCGGTTGGAGCGGTGTAGGATACTACTGCGCTGCACTGGCCAGCATCGTTGTCCCTGGTAATGTCTGCCGGGCAGCTGATAGTTGGGTTTTGCGCATCGGTGACCGTTACGGTGAAGGAACAGCTTGCGGAAAGGCCCGCTGCATCGGTCACTGTATAGGTTTCAGTAGTCATGCCCACCGGGAAGGCAGAACCGCTACCCAAGCCCGCTGTCTGCGCTGTGGTTGCGCCCGGGCAGTTGTCCGCACCGGTTGGAGCGTTGTAGGACACTACTGCGCTGCACTGGCCGGGGTCGTTGTTCCTGGCAATGTTTGCCGGGCAGTTGATGGTTGGGGGGGTATTATCCAACACTGTTATCGTAGCTGTACAAGTACTGCTGGCTCCGGTAGGATTACTAACCGTCAGGGTTACGTTTGTCGTACCCAATGAGTAAGGGCCGACAGGACTGACACTAAACGTCAGTCCATTTCCACTCGTATCGGTGGACCCATCGTCAAAATCACTGGCTAAAGCCGTACCCATACAATTCGCATCGGCAGATACCGTAATATCTTTGCAGGCAGCTACCGGCGGTAGGATACAATCCTCGACGGTAACGGTGAAGTTGCAATAAACGAAAACTCCGCCTTCGCTAGTTACACCATATACATAATACCTAATGGGCGTTTCGCCTAAGGGGAAAAAACCGCCACTGTCTATTCCATAACTTTTAACAAAGGATAAAAACGAGCAGTTATCCGTAGGCGTAACCTCATAAGTAACGTTGGCGCCGGCGCCACACTGACCGGTCTCGCTATCAATGTTGACGGTAAAATCGGATGGACAGCTGCTGAACGTCGGAGCTTCCGTATCCTGAACCAAAACTCTGAATGCGCAATAAGCCCTATTTCCATTTACATCATATGCATCGAAACCATTCAAGGTACTTCCTACCGGGAAAAAACTACCACTGGCTAATCCATTTCTTTGTTCAATGTATTGGACCTCGCAGTTATCGGTAGCGGTTACCTCGTAGGTCACGATGGCGCCACAGGTTCCGGGATCATTGTCTACCGTGATATCGCCCGGGCAGGTAATTATCGGGCGTACCTGATCTTCCACCTTTATGGTATGGGAACAAGACTCAATGACAGCGCCATTTTCATCTTCCACGGTCCAGGTTATTTCTTGTTCACCCACCTCATAAGGCCCGGCCGGATATGGACCGGAAACGGGGGGGCTGCCACAATCGGAATAAGCTATGGCTTGCAGGTTCTGGGCTAATATGTCCGCCTCATCTATTGAACAATTGCTCGAGTTGTCGGGGACGTAGACGGTAAAGATCTGGGTCGCACAAAAGAGTTGTACCGATTTACTATCCGTGACGGAAACAGTGAAGGAACAGGTGGAGGTATTCCCGGAGCCGTCGACAGCCTGGAAGGTGTTGGTGGTGACACCGACGGGGAAGAGCGATCCGCTGGCCAGGCCGGCGGTTTGGGTGACGGAAATAGAGCCACAATTACCGGGCTGACTCGGCGTAGTATAGTTGACTTCGGCTCCGCAATCACCCGAAAAGTTACCGGTAGAGACCGTTATATTTGGTGGACAGCTGGCGGAGAGGTCGGGCACGCTCACCGTTACTTCCTGAACTGGAGAAATTGACTGCGCGCACCCATTTCCAGGACAAACCGGTTTCACCCGGTACCAACGAGTAGCCGATAGCGCTCCGGTATTAAACTGGCCGTTTTCTCCTCCGGAAATATTTACAAAGGGGCCACCCGGTCCGACGTCCGATATTTGCCATTGAAAGGCGCACGTTTCCGACCCCACCCCGTCAAAAGCAGCGTACATTAGGAAATTATCTCCAGGACAAATAACCGGCTCTCCCCCATAGCCAATGGTAGGATGACTATCCAGCAGGTACACCAGAACCTCCGGAGAAGTCACTTTACAAATACCTTCTATAACGCCCCTAAACTTAACCGCATCAGTCGAGACGTTAGAATCCCAAATGTAAGTATCGCCGGTAGTCAAATCCTGCCAATCCGATTCGCTTTGGCAACCGGTGTAGGCGTTGCAATACTGAATTTTCTTAACAGAAGCACTGGAAGCAGTACCGCTCAGGTTAAAGGTAATCGGCGTTCCCTTACACACCGTGGTTGCGGAGGCCGTAAGAGTCGGGGTTGCGGGAGGTATTACTTTATACAATATGGTGGCATCTTGGGCCAGTACTTCCCTCCAGGACTCACTTATTTCCATAAAATAGATGCCACTTTGGGTAGGCGTGTACAGGATTCTAGGCAAATTGTCTGTAAAACCGTCGTTTTGGGCAACTATCGTGTGCCCATCCGGGCCATAAATACGCAAGAAGGGATCTGCACCGGTAGTCGCTTTAAATTCGTAGGTATCCCCGGCCTTTAAATCGAGTACCCAGGCGTTAATACGGCCGGCGACCGCCCCTACACTCTCATAGTAATCACATGACATACCGAGTGGGGATTGCTGGGTGGGTTGATAAGCATACCGCCAGTTGTACTCTATATTCCATTTATGCCGGGTGTCTATGTTAATAGGGAAAGTCGGTGAAGTGTTATAAACATCGTCGGCACTGGGAAAGGTACTTCTGAAATCAAATACAGAAGCGTTGTCTGCTCTACCCTCAAAACAATGGTCCCAAAGAGGATTATATTGCCATCTCAAATTTGGATCCCCCAAGCCAAAGGGAGGATCCTCAAAATCATCATCTTCCCAAGCTTCAAGATAGGTAAATAGATCATTCAATTGGGCCGATTGTATCTCTATGCGGTTGTTTACTAAATGTCTTGCCGCCAGCTCCCCGGTAGACGTTCCGTTTCCATAAGTGCAATCTCCACCCGAACTACAGGTTAGTAAATCGCTTCTGTATTCAGATCCGCCGACACCTACTGAAAAGTAAACCAGAGCGGTATAGTGTTTGGTCCCCAGTGTATAGCAGGAGTTTGGGTCGAAGAAGCTACCTTCTGTGCTCCTTACTTCTCCCACGCGGGCGGATACACTCACTGCGGGAGTCGTATACTGGCTATAACCAAGATTAGCCAGGCACACGGATATAATTAATGATAGATACATTTTTTTCATAACTGCTTGTTTTATTTTATCACATAGAAAAACACCTGAAGACCATATCTATAGATCCCCGGCAAAGATGGCGGTACAAACAAAAAAGGACTTCCAATATTTGGTCAAAAATCACCAACTATGTTGCATGGGCTAAGAAAGCGTCAGCATTTACTGGGGGTGGGGCAAATTGCCGGGATTCGATGGGCTGGATATTAAGCATTGGGCTTACTTGCGAACTTCACTGGGGCCAACGCCAAAGGTTTCCAGGAAAGCCTCGGAAAAACTGGCGAACCCCTTTCCCCCACCGTGCCGGTAAGGGCATGCTTGGAGGTGGTGCTTTGGAAGCGAAAATGCCAGATTTTGGGTTCTCACAAGGCTCATTTTTTCGCGCATAGCGTTCGACTGAGCTCACGCCGAAGTCAGCGCTACGAGCGAAAAAATAGCCGCTGTGAGGTTCCAAAGGCTGGCATTTGCAGCCCAAATAGCCTGCCCCGTACACGCAGTGTCGGGGACTACCTCCAAACATGCTCTAAGGGCACAGGCAAAAGGGGTTCGTCTTGCTGGGGAAGGTTTAAGAACCTATCCCAGCGGAACTGGGGGTAAGGTTCTCAAACCAACTGCTATCTACCGCATCAAACTCACTTTTTTCACTAGTGCAGCATCCTCTGTACTCAGGCGCAGCAAATAGACGCCGGGTGCAAGGGCCTGCCCACCATCCGCACTACCATCCCAGGCGTGCTGATGGATACCTGCATCCAACCGAGCGGTTTCCAGTACCCTTACGCGCTGGCCCTGCAGGTTGAATACCTCGAGGCTGCCCTGGCATTCCCGGGGCAGGTAAAAGCGGATGGTAGCCTGCCCGCTGAAGGGGTTCGGGTATACCTCCAGGCTGTAGTTTTCTGCGGCGGCTGACTGGCCGGTGAGCCCGGGCAGCGTACGCGCTGCGGCGCCGTTTCCACAATCAACCGCACCGGCGTAAAGCGCATTGACCAGGGCCTGCAGCTGGGCGATGAGGTAGTCCGCCGCGTCGGCCGGAATGCCGTTGCCGCTCTGATTCTGTACATAGCTGATCAGGCTGTTCGCAGAACTGACGACTGTACTAACACTACTGCCGTTGCAGAATCTGGAAACTAACAAATCCAGCCGCCGGGTTATAGACCGTTCTACACTCGAACTAATGTCCAGGTTTTCAACGTAATCAGACAGGTTGACCGCCAGGCCGGTGATGTCTATACTCGGGTCGCAGCCATCACCTATACCATCGCCATCGCTATCGGCATCGGTATTGATAACGGTCACAAGCGCTGTACAAGTACTACTGTTACCAGCCGGGTCGGTAGCGGTCAGGGTAACGGTTTGCTGCCCCAGGGCATCGCAGTCGAAAGTGGTTCTATCCAGGCTGAGCCCAAGCGGGTTGCAATTGTCACTGCTGCCGTTGTTGGCTTGCACCGCAGTTATGCTGGCCTGGCCGGCGCCAGCCAGGTCTACGGTAATGTCCTGGCAAACAGCTGTCGGTGGTTGGGTGTCATGAACGGTGACCACAAAAGAACAGCTGGCGGAAAGGCCCGCTGCATCCGTCACCGTATAGGTTTCGGTAGTAGCGCCCACCGGGAAGGCCGCTCCGCTGCCCAGTCCGCCCGTTAGTGCCGTTATTGCGCCCGGGCAGTTGTCCGTGCCGGTTGGAGCGGAGTAGGACACTACCGCGCTGCACTGGCTTACATCGTTGTTCATGGCCATGTTTGCCGGGCAGTTGATCGTAGGGGCTTGCCCGTCTTCCACCGTCACTGTAGTATTACAGGTGCTCACATTGCCGTTCACATCGGTCACGGTCAGCACTTCGGCGTTGGCGCCGACTTCGGAGCAGTCGAAAGTAGTCTGGCTGAGCACGGTGCTTTGGATGCCACAGGCGTCGTTGGATCCGGCGTCCACCGCAGCAGCCGTGGTGCTGCCGTTGCCGGTAGCGTCGAGCTGGACGGTGACGTTTTGGCAGAGGGCTACGGGCAGCACATTATCTTCCACCGTAACGGTGGCGTTGCAGGTGCTCACATTGCCGTTCACATCGGTCACGGTCAGCACTTCGGCGTTGGCGCCGACTTCGGAGCAGTCGAAAGTAGTCTGGCTGAGCACAGTGCTTTGGATACCGCAGGCGTCGTTGGATCCGGCGTCCACCGCAGCAGCCGTGGTGCTGCCGTTGCCGGTAGCGTCGAGCTGGACGGTGACGTTCTGGCAGAGGACTACGGGCAGCACATTATCTACCACCGTGACGGTGGCGTTGCAGGTGCTCACATTGCCGTTCACATCGGTCACGGTCAGCACTTCGGCGTTGGCGCCGACTTCGGAGCAGTCGAAAGTAGTCTGGCTGAGCACGGTGCTTTGGATACCGCAGGCGTCGTTGGATCCGGCGTCCACCGCAGCAGCCGTGGTGCTGCTGTTGCCGGAGGCGTCGAGCTGGACGGTGGCGTTCTGGCAGAGGGCTACGGGCAGCACATTATCTACCACCGTGACGGTGGCGTTGCAGGTGCTCACATTGCCGTTCACATCGGTCACGGTCAGCACTTCGGCGTTGGCGCCGACTTCGGAGCAGTCGAAAGTAGTCTGGCTGAGCACAGTGCTTTGGATACCGCAGGCGTCGTTGGATCCGGCGTCCACCGCAGCAGCCGTGGTGCTGCCGTTGCCGGAGGCGTCGAGCTGGACGGTGGCGTTCTGGCAGAGGGCTACGGGCAGCACATTATCTTCCACCGTAACGGTGGCGTTGCAGGTGCTCACATTGCCGTTCACATCGGTCACGGTCAGCACTACCGCGTTGGCGCCGACTTCGGAGCAGCCGAAGGCGTTCTGGCTGAGCACGGTGCTTTGGATACCGCAGGCGTCGTTGGATCCGGCGTCCACCGCAGCAGCCGTGGTGCTGCCGTTGCCGGTAGCGTCGAGCTGGACGGTGGCGTTCTGGCAGAGGGCTATGGGCAGTACGTTATCTACTACCGTTACGGTTGCCGTACAGTTATCGCTAAGTGCTCCGTCACTTACCGTCAAGGTGACCGTTGTGGCGCCCAGAGTATAGGGGCCGGCAGGGCTGGCCGTAAACACCAGGCTATTCTGGTCGGGGTCGCTGGAACCATTATTGAAATTGGCGGCGGCTGCCGTCCCCTGACAATTCGAATTGGTAAAGACGGTAAGGTTCCGGCAGTTGGCTACCGGCGGCTGGTTACAGGAAATGAAAGCTGATTGCACTTCATAAGCGCCAATATCAACAATGCCGTTGTTATAACGGCGGCTGTTGCCGGCCAGGTCGGCGGCTACGCTCGCTATGTTCGAATTTTGCGAACACAAATAGGTGGAAGTAATACAAGCGCTATTGTTGCCCGCATCAATGGCGGGCGAGCAGTTTTGTAGGCTCAGGTCTCCCGAAGTACCCAAGCCGATGGAAGGCTGGCTGATAAATAGTGGGTCTACGTCCAGATTGCCAGCTCCGGGATAGCCTCCCTGTACGATGGAATTGGTCACATTGAGGGTACTGCCAAAGATTTGACTGATAGCTATACCGCTGTTGCCCCAAATGATACTGTTGGCTATTGTAGGAAAAGAACTCAAGTCATAAATCGTGGCGCTGCCCTCGTTGCCGCTAAAGCTGGAGTTGGTGATGAGTGTATTTCCACTATTAGGACTTACCCCTACCAGATTCAATGGGCCTCCTATGCCGGTGTTGCCGATGAATCCAGAATTGGTGATGTATACGGAGGCGTCACTCGTGGAGATTGCGCTACCAGTAGAACAGGAATTCCCCTTAAACGTCGATTGGTTTACCTTGGTGGCGAAGGTGGTGACGGCATTGTACATACCTCCCCCTCTGGTTGTAGCCGAATTGCTGATGAAAGAACAGCGAGTCACCGTTGGACTGGCCCCATTATTGGCCATTCCGCCTCCATAACCTGCTGTATTATTCATAAAGGTACAGCCTACAACGTTTGGAGAAAAGTTGTAGTTGTACATGCCCCCTCCCGAGCCGAATGCCGTATTGTTCTCAAATGAACAATTGAGGACACTTGGGGAGGCATTTGCATTATACATTCCGGCGCCGTTACCACCGTCGGCATATCCTCCTGAAATGGTGAAGCCGTTGATGGCCGCACTGGTATTGAGGTTGTTATTGTTGTTGAAAACAATATTGTTGGAATTGTTGGTTGCATTTCCATCCTGCTGGATTTCTCCACTGAGAATGGTTTCATGCATGCCTGGATCGCGATCATTCATGTCTGCGTTATCATCGTCATTCGGGAAGCCGCCGATGATGGCGAGGTTATTTTGCATAACAAAGGCATCGTTACGGCTATCGCTACCTCCTCCACTCGGGCCATCGGGATAGTAAGTTCCCTCAGCTACCCATATTTGCGTGACATTGGAGCAAGTATTACGTTTATTCAGGGCTTCTTGTATGGTTGGGAAAGCATCACTCCAGGAAGTACCGCCAGGATTTGTGGCTGTCGAGTTAGCTTTTACAAAAAGGACGTTGCTATTTGGAACGCTATTATCCTGAATAACCGACACATTTACTGTACAATAGGAGAACTGTGGATTTGGGTCGTATGCCTCTAACCTGACGGAATAGTTGCCTAAACTGAGTTCGGTTCCTACAGGAACACTTTGACTGGTCGTGATACTCTCGCGAGGAAAACAATTATCGGAGATTGTACTCATGGCGATCAGGTCGGGCATGGTGGCGATACAATTATTTGCCGTGATATTTATGGTTAGCGTAGATGGGCATATTAAAGCTGGCCCCGTTCCATCATAGACATGCAGGGGCTTTGTGCAGGAAGATGTATTGCCCGCCAAATCGGTGGCAGTGAGGGTGATGTTGGTGATTCCGCTTCCCAGGCGAGTACCTGGAGCTAAGCTCTGGGTCAGCAAGATCTGGTGATCTGGTGTACAGTCGTCCGTTACTACACCGTATGTACCCGTACCAGCGGTAAAAGTGGGAAGAATAGATCTGGTGTACAGTCGTCCGTTACTACACCGTATGTACCCGTACCAGCGGTAAAAGTGGGAAGAATAGCATCACAAGAGGTAGGCTCCATAGCTAATCCTATTGCCGAGCAGTCCATCTGAGGAGGCTCTATTGTCTGATTGACGATCAATGTCGGTTCCGTACAAATATTTTGAATTTCCTCTAATCCGATCAGGATGTAATATTCTTCTCCAACCGTGGTACACCAGCTTAATTCAGCATTGGGGTTGGCATCCCATAAGGGGAGATTCGTAGCTGATCCCACACAACCGTATAGGGCATCATTAAAAATTCTCATTTGTAAAATACCCGTGGTAGAGGTAGCCGTAGCCGTAAATGTATTGCCATTCCCGGTTACTTTATACCAAACGCTATAGTCGTCAGAAGGCGTCAAGCCGCACTCAAGCAGGCCACGCCATGCTGGAATACTTCCACACATATCTTCCAGCGTGTAATTCGTTCCAAGGGTTACGGGAATACCGTTTGCAGCAGGCCATGCATTGTTGGGAATCGTATATCGCAAACCGTTGTACACCATATAGCCGTTACCCGAATCTTCAGTGGTATTTTCTATGACAGTTCCCAATGAAGAAACATAACTGCCGCCGCCGCCGCCGCCGCCCCAGTTAACTTCGTTGCCTCCTCTGCCGCCGCCGCCGCCAGAGTAGCCGCCGCCACCGCCGCCTCCGGCCAGGTGTCCACCGCCACCACCGCCAAAACCAGTTCCTCCATCGCCTTGAGCTGCCTCTTGACAGGCCCAACCACCTTTACTTTCTCTAGTGGAAATGAACATTTCCCCGCCACCAAATGCATTATCACAAATATTTATGTGTCCACCGTCTGATAGAAAACCGCCGCCGCCACCCGCATCGTCACCAGCGCTTTGGCCTCCTTGACCTCCGACGCCGCCAGCGCCTCCTCCATTCTTGCCACTCGTTCCATCTACACCGTCACTACCGTCTCTTCCGGAACTTCTACCTCCATTAGTAAGACAAAGTATACAGGCATCATCGTCCTGGAGTGCACCGCCGCCACCACCGCCGGCTACCATTAAAGGTAGCCATGTATTTGAGCCAGGAGTTTGGTATACAATCCCCGTTCCGCCGCCGCCACCGCCTGCTCTGCCTATAAAATCACCACTTGTATACTGATTCTCTCCTGCGTTGCCTATAATTAACCTAAGTTGCGTTCCTCTAGGTATATCCTGGCTGCCAGGGCCAACCGTAAAAGTAGCGGTTATTTTCCTGCCCTTTCCCCCTCGGGAATATTCATTCCCACATCCAGCGCCGCAATCAACTCTGACATCACCGCCATCACCGCCTTTAACGGTTAAGGTAACCTCTCCTACGAAATTGGTGTCAAATGCAATGATATCTGTATATCCCGTTGAATTCGGGAATTCATCAATAAATATATGATCCGTTCCATCAGATATGGTTAAAGCATCCGTAATAATGGAACCAGAACCTATCTGGGCGTTCAAATCAATATGTATACCGATGAGCAAACACATTACTAAGCCTACTTTTATTCGGATAAGGAAAGCAGGGATTTTATCGCTTCTAAGGAGCAATCCCGGGTACAAGTTTTTTCTAAATGCTAATGTTTTTTTCATCGAATTAAGTTTGAATGTTTCAATAAAAAATTAGTAGGTGTCCACGTACTCATTTGCCCTGCACGGGCAGGAGCAAAGTCATAGCAGCCTCCACCATTGAAAAAATGATCCTGGTCTGATGATGGCCATTCAGTAATCTCAAGATCAGGAACGAACAATTAAGAACACCTTGAATAACTTGGGATAAAGGTAGGAGGGAAGCGAAGAAAGCACTTCCAATATTCGGTCAAAGATCACTGACTATGTTGCATCGGGCAGTAAAATCAAGGGTTTGGGAGAAGGATGTGGTGGGTAATGGAATAAAAAGTCACCGGCGGAACTCGCTGGGCCGGACGCCGAATGCTTCCAGGAAAGCGTCGGAAAAATAGGCGGGCGTGGAGAAGCCTACCTCGTAGGCCACCTCAGTTACATTCAGATCAGTAGTTTGCAGGAGTTCTTTGGCCCGGCCGAGGCGAATGGCGCGGACGAATACAGAAGGAGACCCGCCGGTCAGGGCCTTGACCTTGCGGTAAACCTGGCTGCGGCTCATGCCCAGGGACTGGGAAAGCTGGCCCATGTCCAGATTGATATCCGAAAGTTGTGCCTCCACGAACCCGCGAATCTTTCTCAGGAAGGCGTCTTCAAGCTCCAGGCCCTTGTCTGCTGCCGGTTCGGGAGGCTGTAAGGAGGCGTACCGCTCCCGGAGCCGCTGCCGCAGTTCCAGCAGCTTGCGCGAACGGACGAGCAGTTCTTCCCGGTTGAACGGCTTGGCCAGGTAGGCGTCGGCGCCCCGCTCCAGGCCGATAACGCGGGACTCAACGTCGGCTTTGGCGGTAAGCAGGATGATGGGGATATGGCTGGTGCGCTCATCGTTTTTGAGGGCATCGCAGAGCTGCAGCCCGTCCATGCCCGGCATCATCACGTCGCTGATGATGAGGTCGGGGATGAACTCGAGGGCTTTTTCCAGGCCGGCCTGCCCATCGGGGGCTTCCACGACCTGATACCCATCGGCCAGCTGGGTGCGGATGAAGGCACGCATGTCGGCGTTATCCTCGACCAGGAGAATGATGTTTTCCGCTTCGTTTTCCTCCTCATTAGCTGAGGTTAATGATATAGGAAGAGGTGCCTGGATTATTCCCTCTTCATCACCGGATATTGGGTTCACTCTCATCCTGGGTGTCGGATGGCTGGTTTCCTCCTCAACGATGTCTTCAGCTTGGAGGTGTGCTTTCCCCAACGGCAGTAAAATGGTGAATGCTGCGCCCTGCCCTACCGTGCTGTCTACACTGATCCGGCCGTGATGCAGTTCCACCAGTTCTTTGGCGAGGGCCAGGCCGATACCAGCTCCCCCAAGCTCCCCCGAGGAAAGCTCCCCTCGATCCCCCCAAAGGGGGGAAGAGTCCCGGACTCCCCCCCTTCGGGGGGGCTGGGGGGGGCTATAAAACCGGTCGAACACATGCCCCAGCCGCTCCGCCGGTATCCCGATTCCGGTATCGGTTATATCGATCTGCAGAAAGCCGTTGGGCTGCTCTACGCCTTCACTTATTATTTTCATGCTTACCGTTCCGCCTTCCGGCGTGAACTTGAAGGCATTGGACAGGATATTGGTGATCACTTGCTCCAATTTCTCCCGGTCAAAATAGAGCGGCGCCTTTTCCATTTCTGTTTCGAAGTGCAGGCTTATGTCTTTGGCCCGGGCCAGGGATTCAAAAGCGTAAAAAAGGCCCTTAGCCAAGGGTATAACATCGTCCTTACGGGCCTCCAACTTCATTTTGCCGGCCTCCAGCCTGGAAAGGTTGAGCAGTTGGTTGATCAGCCGGAGCAGGCCTTGGGCATTGCGCCGCATCAGTGTAAAATCCTGAGTGTCTTCGCTTTTGGCGTACCGGGCAATCAAATTGTCCAGGGGCCCCAGGATCAGGGTGAGCGGGGTGCGAAATTCATGAGAGATGTTGGCAAAGAAGCGAGACTTCATCTGGTCCAGTTCCTTTAGTTTTTCGTATTCCAATTGCTTCAACTCCTGGAGGTGCATTTTTTGAATTCTTTGCACCCCATACTGCCATAACCTGAAAATGCCCGCCGCCAGAAAAAGCACGTACAGCAGGTAAGCCCACCAGGTGCGGTAAAACGGGGGCAGGATTTCAAATTCGCAAACGGCTGTTTCGCCGATATGGTGATAAATGTTTCTTGCCCGCACCAGGAAGCGATAATTGCCCGGCGGAATGCGGGTATAGTCTTTGTAAGTCTCTGTACTCCAGTTCGACCACTGCTCGTCGTATCCTTCCAACAGGAGTTGGTACTCGTTTTTCCTTTCGTCGTCGAAGCTGGGCGCGGCATATCGAAAGCGCAGGGAATTGAGCCCATACGCCAACCTAATGTTATTTCCGGGAGCAGGCCCAGTGCCCCCGTAGAGGAGAGAATCCTCATTGGCAATAATTTGGCGCAGAAGAGTCGGATAGTCCCTGTCGGATTGGGAGGGGACAGCACCGTCATAGCGGACAACCTGGGCGGAACCGCCTATCCAGGTGATGTCTTCCTGCAGCGGGTCGGGATAAACCGCGGAAACAGGCAACTCGGCGATACGCAAAAAAGGGGTTTGCTCCCAAACGTAAACGCCTTCGGCCCGATGTATAGCAATGCCTGATTGCGCATTGTCGTCGGCCAACATCCAAAGATTCCCCTGCCGGTCCCGGCTGACGGAGAACAGTGCGATTTTATCATTATCGAGGCCCTGTACCAGGGTAGTATCCGGGAAAAAACGCTGCCGGGATTCATCAAAAAGGAAAACGCCCTGTAGGGTAGCGAACCGCAGCCCGTTATCCGTGGGGAACGCGATCACCCGGTCGGCAGGCGGCAGCCCGTGGAGGGTATCGTAGCGCAAGATAGAAGGCTGCCGGGTGTACCCTTTCGAAAAATCTACCAGCAATAGGCCATTAAAATAGTCGGTGAGCCAGAGTTTGCCGTCCGGAGTTTCGTAAAAATGGCGGACTTGTTGATCCATGCCTTCCAACCGGCCCTCCTCTTTCCATTGGCCCTTGTTGTAATACAGGGATTTCACACCATGCCCCATACCTGCGAAAACCCGGTTGGAGTCTTGCTGCGAACGATGCAGGGAAAATACCGTACCCTCTAAAATGCGCCGGCCCCGGGTTCCTTCAATTTCGTAAACCCCTTCGAAGGTGCTTGCGAGCAGGGTTTGTCCAAAGGGAAGGACCGACCAGCATTGAGGCGACACCCCGGAAACCCGTTTGAACTGCCCGGCGCCAGGAGAAGTGCCAGGGCGTTCATCTAAATAGTACAAGCCCATGATGGTGGCAAAGTAAAGCCCGCCTTCATGACGGACGATCTCCCAAATACTTCCTTCGATCCCATCTCGTTCTCCGAAGTAGCTGTGCGGAGAGCCCGTTTCGGCCCGGGCGATGCCAATTTGCATTCCGATCCAAAGCGCCCCCTGCCGGTCCTCATATAAATGCAATACGGAGTCATCCAGTAAGCCGTTGGATTTATGAATGCGCTGCCTGAGCTTGCCCGCCGCATCTATCACAATCACTCCGCCCAGCATGGTGCCAAATGCATATTGTCCGTTTGCAAGGGTAGTAGCGCAGGAAATCTTTGAATTGATCAGCAGGCTGTCAATATTGGTGGAGAAGTGCTCGATGGAAAGGCCATCGTATAGGAAAATCCCCTGGTTGAGGGAGGTGATCAAAACACTTTTTTTTCTCTTGTTATCGAAAGGCTCCATGGCGGTGATACGCATATTCGCCAATTTTTCTCCATCTGGCGCCATGTGCAGCGAATCCGAATCGATTTGCATCAACCCGAGGCCGATTTGCTCGACATACAACTGATCGTTTACCCAAAAACTATACTGGAAAGCGGTTTGAGCCTGCCAAATGTGCATTTTTCGGCCATCCCAACGGAAGATATATTTAAAAGTAACGAAAAAGACACCAGAGGGCGTGACCCATGTTCGCCACACCTCTTTAAAATCGTGATATTGTTCATCCAGCCGGGGTACCAACGAAACAAACTGAAGTTGCCGCGCTGAATCGGGTGCAAAATAACCGATTTCGCCATACCCTCCGGCGAAAATACGGCCCTCGGTATTTATGGCCATCGACAGGACAATACTTTTTCTTTCCGTTTGGATCAGCCGCCAGGAAACGCCGTCGTATTCCAGCAAGCCGCGGCTGTTGCCGAAGTACATCACGCCGCGCTGGTCTTGCGCAATGGCCCAGTTTTGATTGTGGGCGCCATATTCACCTGGTGGATAGTTCCTGATCAAGGGGGCGCCGGTTATGGATTCAACGGCAGGAGTGGAATGGCTGGTTTGGGCAGGAAGGGAAAAAAAAGGGGCCACTGCCAGCAGGAACAAAAGAAGGGCGGCTTTAGCAAACATCCTTCTCTGGCCATTTTGGCGGGGCCGGTTAAAATTGGGGGATAATGCGACTGTAAGGAGCGTATTCACCGACTTTAGCCGGACTCTAACCGCCAGAATTGTCAGAG
The DNA here is from genome assembly GCA_020636095.1 of Lewinellaceae bacterium. Taxonomy (GTDB): domain Bacteria; phylum Bacteroidota; class Bacteroidia; order Chitinophagales; family Saprospiraceae; genus JACJXW01. Next base: position 1,766,825 of record JACJYN010000002.1, on the reverse strand, counting down.
AACCAAAAAATATTACCCGGAAACGCCAGCCAGCCTTGGGCTTGTTGGCTATTGGCCAAACGTTAGACGGCTGCTGCCCTCGTACAAGAACAAGATTTCGTCGTACCCCGTACGACTCTAAAACCAACCTTAGACTTGTGTATATGTTAACACTCAAGCCACGGAAATTTAAAAGTGGCCCTATAATAACTAAGTGGTTAAGTAGTCTAGTAGTCTGTCAAGCACAAATTGTCGGGTAATCTGCGGCGTCTTTTGCCCCAGCTCTGCGTCGCCTCCTCGCCTTGGTAGCTAAGGCTACCAGGTTCCGGGGGCTTCTAAATCTGAACCAAAATCCGCTAACACCTTACCCGACATTCATTTTATAACTCGCACGCCAATGGGAAATTGGCGCCCGAGACAGCGCTGTCGGGGTGCAATTTATTCCATTTCATTCCATCAGTCGCTTCGCTCGTGTCCCATTGCACTCCGACTTGAGCTCCGGTTTACCATAATTTAAATATGCTTGACTACTTACCTGTTATTGCAGGGAAAAAAATTAGTTATTTTATTTTTTGATATTAATAACTTATACAAAGTTACAGTCGAACCTTGACAGAAGCAAACCTGTGTCAGTAAAATAATGCAAGGCTTTCCAAAGGCCCGGAATTACATCTGTTATTCCATAATCACAAGCTTCTTAACCAACACCTCCTCATCAGTTACCGTAGTGCTGCCGGGCAGATTATCCATTCCTTGCGGTGCGTCGTAATGCACCACTGCGGCACACTGGCCCGGATCAGCCGAAAAAATAATATTGGCCGGGCATCCGATAACCGGCGGCTGGCAGTCGGCCGGTGCAGTAAACACCCTTGTTCGTTTCCATGGTTTGGACAGTCCCTCAAAAAAAATCATGAAGATCTTCTACCTTAAGGATTTACCACCTTTTGCCCCAAAATAAAAAAGAGAGCGGCACAAAAGAACCGCTCTCGATCACTATTCAAATAAATCTTTACAATGCGATGCGCTTCCTGGCCATCGCTTATTTTATCAAGCTCACCCGCTTTACCAGCGCCTCTTTTCCACTCCTAAGCCGAACCAGATAAATACCAGCATCCAACTGCCGGCCATTATCCGCCTGGCCATTCCAGTTTTGTTCTTGCTGTCCGGCATCCAACGTTGTAGCCAGCAATACCTTGACCCGTTGTCCCTGTAGGTTGAACACTTCAAGGCTGACCGGCCCAGCTTCCGGCAAATAGAAGCGGATAGTAGCCTGGTTGGCAAAAGGGTTGGGGAATACTTCAAGGTGATGGGCTGCTGCTGGTAAGGCCGCCTGATTAAGGTTAAGATCGAGGTCGAGGTCGAGGTTATTGGCTAAACCTGGGCGCGATGCAGCCTGGCAGCACTCCACATTGCCGGCATTGATAGCGCTAATCAGTATCTGGGCCTGGCTAATGATAAAACTGGCTTCATTTGAAGGCATACCGTTACCACTTCGGCTTTGAACATAGCTGATAACGCTATTCAGGGAAGCAATCACGGTACTGTTGCTGCTGCCGCCACAGAACCTGGAAACCGCCAGATCTAACCGCCGGGTGACCGCCCGTTCTACTGTAGAACTAAGCCCTAACCCCTCTACGTAACCGTTGAGGTAATCGATAAAGGTGTTGATGCAAAAGTTGGGGTCGCAGGTATCGCCCTGCCCGTCCCGGTCCAGGTCTTCCTGGCCGGGGTTGAAGGTGGCCGGGCAGTTGTCCACATCGCCGCAGAGGCCGTCGTTGTCCAGGTCGTCGTCCGGGTCGTTGGGGCAGGGGTCGGGGCAGGCGCTGAAGATGTCGTCCCTTACAGTCACGCCTGCTGAGCAGGCCGAAGCATTGCCGCTCGGGTCGGCAACGGTGAGGGTGACGGGCCTGGGGCCTAATAAGTCAGCACAAGTGAAGGTTGTCCGGCTCAAAATCCGGGAGCCAATGCCGCAGGCATCGGACGAACCATCATCCACCTCGCCTGCGGTGAGCGAAGCCGAACCGCCGGCGTCCAACTGCACCGTCACATCCTGGCACAGCGCCTGGGGGGCAATATGGTCTTCCACGGTCACGGTGGCCGGGCAGGCAGCCGTATTGCCGTTCACGTCCGTCACGGTGAGGGTGACCGTGTTAGCCCCCACATCCCCACAACCGAACGACTGCTGGCTGAGCACTGCCGACTGAATGCCGCAGGCGTCGCTCGAGCCGTTGTCCACTGCGCCGGCGGTGAGCGTAGCCGAACCGCTGGCATCCAACTGAACAGTAACGTCCTGGCACAGCGCCTCCGGCGCGATGTTGTCCTGCACCGTTACGGTGGTAAAGGCAAGTAGAAGTATTGCCGTTCGCGTCCGTCACGGTGAGGGTGACCGTGTTAGCCCCCACATCCCCACAACCGAACGACTGCTGGCTGAGCACTACAGACTGTATGCCGCAGGCGTCGCTTGAGCCGTTGTCCACTGCGCCGGCGGTGAGCGTAGCCGAACCGCTGCCGTCCAGCTGTACAGTAACGTCCTGGCACAGCGCCACCGGGGCGATGTTGTCCTGAACCGTTACGGTGGCCGGGCAGGCAGCCGTATTGCCGTTCACGTCCGTCACGGTGAGGGTGACCGTGTTGGTACCCACATCCCCACAACCGAACGACTGCTGGCTGAGCACTACAGACTGTATGCCGCAGGCGTCGCTCGAGCCGTTGTCCACTGCGCCGGCGGTGAGCGTAGCCGAACCGCTGGCGTCCAGCTGTACCGTCACATCCTGGCACAAAGTACCGGGGCGATGTTGTCTACAATAGTGATGGGTTTAAAACAAAAATCAGAGTTACCCGCTTCGTCATAGACAGTGAGGACCATGAACATGGAACCGACAAAATTGCAGTCAAACTCCGAAAGCTGAGCTTCCCATACCGTAATTCCGCAGTTGTCGCTGGAGCCGCTGGCATATTCCTGTAGGTCGACAGTCGCCTGGTAGTATTCATCGAGCTGTATGGTATATTGATCCGGACACACACCAGGACGGGGGGCGGTAAGGTCGGTAATGAACACTTTAGAGGTGCAGGTAGCGACGTTGCCATAAAGGTCAGTGACGGTGAGGGTCACGGTATGGTACCGGCGTCATCGCAATCAAAGTACCGATAGGTCGATCTCCCGGCTGGCGATCCCGCAGGCATCGGTAGAGTTGTTGTCGATTTGTTCCACCGCCAGGTTAGCCTGCCCCGCTTCATCGAGCGGAAGGGTGATGGTTTGGGTTTTGCACCGGGCATTTGGCGCCGTATTGTCCTGGACCGTTACGTTGGCGGAGCAGGTACTGCTATTACCATTATGGTCGGTGACGGTGAGCACGACAGGGTGTACAGCGCCTATATCTGAACAGTCGAAGGTGTCATTGTCGACGGTCCGGCTGGCGATACCGCAGGCATCGGAAGAACCATTGTCGGCCTCTAAACCCGTGATCGTGGCGCTGCCATTGTCGCCGAGCTGTACCGTAATATCCTGGCAGTACCGGTACCGGAGGGATGTTGTCGATGACGGTGACGGTAGCGTTGCAGGTAGCGGCATTCCCATTGACATCGGTAGCTGTAAGGGTAATGGTATTGACCCCCACGTCCGTACATTCAAATTCGGTACCTGTGCTGCGGTAACGGAAGCCAGTACCACATGCATCGGAAGCGCCGCCATTTAGTGCTTCTAAAGTGGTAGAGCCGTTGCCATCCGCATCCAGGTGAATGGTTACATTTAGGCAGGATATCTGTGGAGGGTATTATCTTCCACGGTGACCGTAGCCGTACAAGCAGAGGTGTTGCCTTCTGCATCTGTCAGGGTGAGCGTTACGGTATTGATCCCAACATCCTGGCAGGTGAAGTCCTGCTGACTGAGGGTAAAGGTCTGATCCCCACAAGGGTCCGTAGGAGTATCGTTGATGTCACTGGCACTGATTGAGGCGGCGCCCATGTCATCCAGCTGTACCGTAAGATTCGGAACAGACCGCCGTGACGGGGTGCTTTCTTCTACCGTAAAGTAGACCTGGCAAACGTCGACTATACTGCTGTTAGTTCCTTCGATCCGCAAGCGCCACCGCATGACATAATCGCCGGGTGGGTATAGCCCGCTCTTGTTCTCCGTGCTATTGCCCGAAGAAGGATTACAGCTGAAAGGTGAAAGGGCACAAACCTGGCTTGCGACCTCGTAACCGCAGGGTGCCGGTACCGATACCGGAGAATCCGGGAAATCGACCTGCACCTCGCACTCCCCGGCTGGTACCTGTACGGTGAAGTCTACCCGCAGGTAAATTCAAAATCCGTCTCACTCGGTGCTACCCGGAAGTTAATTACACAAATGTCTACCGTCGCATTAGGACCGCTGAGGACACGGGTTCGCAGGGTATATTCGCCGAAGTACCATAGTAGCCGCTTTTGTCCGTCGTTGTCCAGCCGGCGAATGGATCACAATCTGCACAGTATAACCTGCTTTCTACAAAATAGTCGCAGGTAAAGGTCCCGACCGGAAAAGAAAGATCGACGTAGGCCTCCGTTTGGCCCGGCGGAATGCTGACACAAAAATCATCCGGGCAGTCCAGCTCGTACGCCTTTACCGTTACTTCCGTGGTGCAGGTGGCGTAGTTGTCTTCGGCATCCCCGACGGTCAGGGTAACCGAATACGTGCCGATGTCAGAACAGGTAAACGTCGTCTGGCTGATCGACCGGCTGCTAATCCCGCAATTATCAAAGGAGCCATTGTCCAGATCCGCCGGCGTAATGGAAACGGTACCCGTTTCATCCGGAAAGAGCGTGATACTCGGTTGACAAAGCGCCGTAGGCGCAATATTGTCTTCAATATTCAGCGAGACTGAGCAATAACCTTCCAGGCCTTGCCCATCTCTTACGCGCAACCACAAAAAGTCGTTTTCAATAACGCCTGTTTCGGAACAATCAAAATTAAGTTCATTGGCCTCAGCAAAGCCAAATCCGGTAAACCCGACGAAGACCAGTTCCAGGGCGGCATCATCGCCGTTGGGATCGTAGCTGCCGCCATCTACGTCCGTGGGATAGACGGTAGCCATACCGTCGGCACCCAGTTCTACATTCACGGGCTGACAGACGGCTACGGGGACTCGGAATCCTCAAGGACGTATTCGATATAACCGCTGCGGGGGTTATTCGTGCGTACTGCCGCCCTGTTTGGCGCTACTTGAAGCCGCTGCATTGACGAAGCTGCCGCCGCCATAGCCGCCGTTAGGGTTAAAAGATCACCGCCGCCGCCGCCGCCACCGGAAAAGCCACCGCCGCCGCCGCCGCCGCCGGAAAGATCATCTCCTCCACCGCCTCCACCATAGCCATACCCCCAAAAACACCATCGCCACCAAAAAGCCACCCACGCCACCAGAGACTCTACCTGCCCCGGCATTGATTTCCCCGCCTCCTCCCCTGGTACTGTAACCACCACCACCGCAAAAGCCACCATTACCATTAGTGTTACCACCATTTCCGTCCACACCGCCATTTATCCCGCCCCCATCTTCCGTCGTTACGCCACCACGACCGGCATTTCCATCACAAACACCACTCAGCCCGGCGCCGCCGCCACCGCCTGCTACCGCCAGAATGACCCAGGAAGTACCGGCGTCCGCAAAGTCAAGAGATGCGAGATTGCTTAAGGTACTGGGGTCGCTCGCCGTGGTGTATAGCAGACCAGAGCCACCACCGCCTCCGGCGCCATAAACTCCGTTACCACCCCGACTTTCTCCCCGCTCACCCGGAATAAAACGCAAGCGTCCGCCCGGCGCTAGTTGCCCTGATCCGGGGCCAATGAAAAAGGTGGCCTGCACGGTTGCACCTTGCCCCCCCTTCCTGGTGCATAGATCCGGCACCCTCCGGCGGCCGCCATCCCCTCCATTCAGGGTAAAGGAAATGGACCCGCCCACATTGGGGATAAAAAAATCGGTGTAATCCGTCCCGCTCTGGTAATCGATGCGGGTGGGAATCTCCGAGGTAGAGAGGTTGCTCTGGGCTGTGAGCTGGCCGGTCATTAAATTGCCTGGCAGAAAAAGAATAAAGAATGCCCGATGAAGGGAACTTTTCAAGTTCATGTGGATTAAAATTTGTTAGCTAAGGAATCCTCAAAAAATAAGTTGTCGGTTTCGGTGATCAGGCAAAGGCCGAAAGCCACCGAAATAAATGGCTGAAGGGCAAGCCTGATCACCGAAATGCAAAGCGACAGCTTATTTTTTGAACACTACCAAGTAAAAACAATTAAGCGCTCAGCGAAAGAATGCCATTACCATACTCCCCACCAGATAAAGCAAGGGAAAAAAACCAAGGCAGGCCACGCAGGCCAGGCCCTTTTGCAGTTTAGTTTGAGCTGTGTTTTCTGTTTGCATGATTGAAATAATTTGGAGTGAACAGTTCTGTTGGTTGTCGCTGCAAAGGTGGGGTAAAGGGAAAGCAAAAATCCGGACATATCAGGCTAAAACCCGGACATTCAGCACTCGTTTAGTAGTACCAGGCTATCAATTTTCAGCCTTCCTCTTGTTTTTTCCATTCCAGTACCGAACCTTCCGCTTTTTCTTCTTGTATATTTTCAAAGTTTTGCCTTTATCTTTTCGCTTTTAGCAAATATGCCAGGTTCACGCATAATGGTTCGGGTACATTTTTACCGCTACTGCTTGCCATACTATGGGCGCTGCCTCCCGCCGGCGCCCAGGAGGCGGCGGAATGGTAAAACTGGAGCGTTCCTACCTCAGCGATTTCCGCCAGGAGGAAACACCCTACACCAATAAATGTATCCGCAATGTTTTTCTGGACGGGGAAGGGCGCTTATGGCTGGACTATTGCGGGCTGGAACGGCTGGTCAACGGCATCGGTGTATTCCAGTTCGACGGGTATGAATTCCATCCGGTTGAGTTCTTTTTCCCGGAAAAATACCGGCTGGAACGGCTGACCATTATGGGGATGAGTGCACACCAGTTATTATTCGGTAATACCGAGGAAAAAGAATTTTTCCTGCTCGATCCGAATAGCCATGAAGCCCGGCTGATTGCAATACCCGATTCCTCTTTGCCGGCTTTTTCCCCGAAGGGCGTCTCGAAGCCGACGGCAAAGGTACCTATCTGCTCGGCTATACCGAAGCGCATACCATCCAACTATTCACGGTAGAAGAAAAGTAGTATCAAAAAGAATTGTCCCTTGATTATCCGAATGGTTTATATAGGTGGGGAATGACCTCCCATTGTTGATCAATGAGCGGGAAGCCTGGTTCATGGGCGGAACCCTTCCGCTTTTCCGCTGGAGCCGAAAAAGCCAATCCGTCCGCGCCTATTATCCTCCTGACTTCATCGGGCATAACCTGAACCGGCAACTGACACTAAAGGACATGTCGGATGCCAGCCCGCGCCTCCTGCAAAGCCCGGTACCGGGCAGCTCTATTTTTTCTTACCGGAATGTTATGACAACCGCCTGTTCCAGTTCAGCCGGGAAAAGGATCAGTTCATCGCGATCGAGGGCAATTCCCTGATCAATGGAGCCCCGGGATATCTTCCAGGACCAATCCGGAAACATCTGTTTCCTTTTTCAGGAAAAGGATGTACCGTACCGGGCAGTTTTAATGGATGAAAGGGGCGCCGCTTCGATTATTCGGGCGTGGTAGCCGGGCTGGTAATATCATCAGCCTGAAAGGCGGGATTTTCGCAGGCAGGCTTTTTATAACCACCCGAAACGGATTTTTCAGCGCCGGCATCCGCAGGAGTACTTTTTTATCCGACAGCAATACCTGCCCGAAAGTGGATCAGCGCCATAGCCGAATTGCCGGACGGGCGCTTTCTGGTCAATACCGTCAACGAAGGCTGGTTCCTTTTGACGAAGCCCGGGGAGCGCAAGTACCTTTCCAGGTACCGACTGTGGATTGCCCCCATCGCCCGCCGCTCCTTTTGGCAAGGGCATGAAACAACAGCTCATCCCGGATGACGAAGGCCAGCTCTGGTTTATTTCCAACAACTACCTGGTTCAATACCACCCTGAAACCAATGCCTGTTCCTGTTATGACCTGGTACCAGAATATCAAGCTCTTTGGCTTTCTGGACAAAAGCCGCCTGGTTGTCCAGGACAGCCGCAATTCCATCGCTTTTTCGACCTCAACACTCAGCGCTACTTCTCCCCGGGGCCCGGCATCCCGGAAAACCTGGAAGACCTGGTCAGGGACATTTTTGTCGATTCCAAAGGAATACTCTGGATTCCCACCAATAATGGTATGTGGCGGATAGACATCGAAAGGGGGGAAAGCCAAAAGCTGGGCCCGGAAGATGGTTTTTCCGACTTTCGTTTCACCTCCATCTATGAAGGTACGCAGGGCAGGCTGTGGCTGGGCGCCTATTTTGGCGGTATGCACATTTACGATCCCCGCACCGGGTCCATTACCATCATTGATCAACGGAAAGGTTTGTCCAACAATGCTGTGATGAGCATCCTGCCGGATGATGACGGCGACATCTGGGTGGCTACCGAACACGGCATCAATATCATTTCCAAAGCGGGAACCGTGTTAAACAGCATCTACCGGGAAGACGGTACTGGTATATGAAACTTTCGAGCGCTTTGACCCCCTCAAAGCGAGCGATACCGCCTGCTTTTCGGCAGCCGCGAGGGCATCAGCATCATTGAGCCCCGGGCATTGAAGGCAGCCCTGAAGCAGAAAGAGGAAGTTAAGGTATACCTCACCGAGCTGGTATATTTCGACAAGAAAGCAGGCAAGGAGCTAATCCGGCGCAGCGGGCTTGCACAGCCCGGGGCGATCTCCATCCCTACCGACCGGTACTATATCCGCTTGAAATTTGCCCTATCGAGCTATCTGGAGCCGCACAAAACCGCTACGCCTATCGGCTGGAAGGCATAGATAAAGACTGGCACTACCTGGGCAACTAGGCCGAACTCAACATCAGCCGCCTCCCGCCCGGCAAATACCGCCTGCTGGTCAAAGGGCGGATTTTCGGAATAACTGGACAGTGAACCGGTGGCGATCAACATCCATGCCCGCGAGTTCTTCTACAAACAGCCCTGGTTCTACCTGCTGGTAAGCCTGCCTTTTTGGCCTTTGCCCTGATCTGTATCTTCGCAACAAACAACTGGATACCTGGCGGCTTGAACTGGAGGTGGCAAAGCGCACCCGGAAGATCGGGAAGACAAAATACTCTGATCGAAGAGCATACCCGTAAACTTCAGCAACTGGACGAAATGAAGTCCCGCTTCTTCACCAATATCTCCCACGAACTCCGGACGCCCGTCACCCTGATCACGGTACCGCTGAAAACCTCATCCGCAAGTACGGGCCTTCCCTGAACAATGGCATCGGAAGCAGCCTCAAACTGGTTTTGAAAAACGGCCGAAAGCTGGGCAGGCTGGTCGAAGAACTGCTCGAATTGTCGCGCCTGGAAGCCCAAAAAGCCAGCCTGAAAGAACAACCAACCCCGCTTGTCTCCTTCTGCCGGCAATTGTTCAGCGCCTATCATTCAGGGGCAGCCCTCAAAGCGATCGATTATTCCTTTCATTCCGAACTGCCGGAGGACGCGCACTTCTGGGTAGACCGCAACCGCCTGGAAAAGGTCATCAACAACCTGCTGTCCAATGCCCTGAAGTTTACGCCAAAGGAAGGAAGGGTGCAACTGACGGCCAGCATTCAGGAGGAAGATGGGCCAGCCCCTCAGCTGCTGATCACGGTCACCGACACGGGGCGCGGCATCCCACCAGAAGACCTGCCCCATATTTTTGAACGCTATTTCCAGACCCGGCGGGAGGGCATCTCTACGGAAGGGGGCGCCGGCATCGGCCTGGCTTTGTCCAAAGAACTGGCGCAGTTGATGAACGGCAGCCTGAGCGTGGAAAGCGAATGGGGGCAAGGCGCCCGCTTTTGCCTGCGCCTGCCCGCGCGGAAAGCAACGCCGGCAAAGGAGACGGAGGGCTTTGATCCCGTGGCGGAACCTGTATTCCCGGACGAGCAGAAAGCGGGAAGCCCGGCCGCTGTCCCCTCTAACGACGATGGATCGCCCCGATCCAAAGTGCTGATCGTGGAAGATAACCGGGATATGCAACAGTTGCTGCTGCAGTTGCTGGCCGACGAATATGATTGTATCCTCGCCAACCACGGAGCCGAAGCCTGGGCAGTGCTGGAAGCGGAAAATACCACCGTCCAGGATATCGAGCTGATCCTCTCCGATGTGATGATGCCCGAAATGGACGGATACACCCTGCTGGAAAAGATCAAAACCATCCGCGCTGGCAGAAACTGCCGGTTATCATGCTGACTGCCCGGGCAGCGGAAGAAGACAAGCTCCATGCCCTCCGGATGGGCGTCGACGACTACCTGCTCAAGCCCTTCTCCCCGGAAGAACTACTGGCCTGGCTGGTACCAACCTGATCGGCAACTACCGGGTGCGAAAACAACTACAGCAACAACCTACCCCATCAAAAATGGAGCCCAATGTAACATTTGAAGACGCCCCTTCTGCCGATTCCACCTGGCTGAAAGAAGTGCAGGATGCCGCCAAGGAAGCCCTCGAAAAGGAGATCAAACTGACCACGGCTTATCTAGCCTCCAGAGTATTCATGAGCGACCGGCAGTTTGCCCGAAAACTGAAAGCCCTGGCTTACCTGACCCCTAACGCCTATATCCTGGAGGTCAAACTCCAAAAAGTACCGCCACCTGCTTGAAAACAAGATCTATGCCACCACCACAGAGGTGGCCGAGCATCGGGCTTTAGCTCACCAGCTACCTGGCTAAAGTCTACCAGATACATTTCGGCAAAAAGCCCGGGGATTATCTGAGTTAGTACCGAAAGATGAAATTTACACATACTCAAAACTGAGAAGCTGTTTCTCACCACGCCAGGATCACCCTCCTGGTTGTAAGCCTTCTTCCCCTGGGCTGCCGTCCCCGGCTGTCCCCATCCATAACCATCCCGGCTGCTAGACTCAAACTGCCGGAAACAGAGAAGCCGGAGGTGGACGGCGTATAATTCCGGCTTCCAGCTTCACGCTTTCCCTTTACCGTACCAGGGCAACCATGCTTACCGCTACCCCGCCTTGCGCCCGCAGGTGGACGAGATAGACGCCAGCGGCAAGCGGCGGCTGTTGTTGCCGGCTGTGCCGTCCCATTCCACCTGATGGGGTACCGGCATCCAGCAGCCCTTCTTTCAGCATACGAACCCGCTGCCCGTTGAGGTTGTACACCTCCAACGCAGCCGGGCCGGCCTCGGGCAGGTAAAAGCGTATGGCCACCTCCTCCCGGAACGGGTTGGGGCTGGCTTCCAGCTGCAGGAAGGCCTCGGCCGCTTCCGCCGCTAGGCCCAGGCCGGCTGGTAGGGCGGCAGGCGCCGTACAGCAAACCACAGTACCGGCGTTCAGCGCACCGATCAGGCCGTTCACCTGAGCGATGATATAATCGGCCGCCCCGGCCGGCATACCGTTACCACTTCGGCTTTGAACATAGCTGATAACGCTATTCAGGGAAGCAATCACGGTACTGGTGCTGCTGCCGCCACAGAACCTGGAAACCGCCAGATCTAACCGCCGGGTGACCGCCCGTTCTACTGTAGAACTAAGCCCTAACCCCTCTACGTAACCGTTGAGGTAATCGATAAAGGTATTGATGCAGAAATTGGGGTCACAGGCATCGCCCTGGCCGTCCCGGTCCAGGTCTTCCTGCCCAGGATTGAAGATCGCCGGGCAGTTGTCCACATCGCCGCAGAGTACCGTCGTTGTCCAGGTCGTTGTCCGGGTCGTTAGGGCGGGGGGCGGGGCAGGAGCCGAAGGTATCGTCCCGTACGGTCACGGTAGCCGAGCAGGCGGAGGTATTGCCGTTGACGTCCGTCACGGTGAGGGTAACAGGCCGGGGTTTAATAAATCAGCACAGGTGAAATCCGGCTGGCTTAGTACCAGGGAGCCAATGCCACAGATATCGGACGAACCATCATCTACAGCACTGGCGGCAACAGTCGCGTTGCCGTTGGCGCCGAGCTGTACGATAATATCCTGGCAAAGCGCAGTGGGCGCTACATTGTCCTGTACAGTTACCATGGCCACGCAACTGTGGCTGTTGTTGGAGCCATCCGTAGCGGTGAGTGTTACATTTTGCACGCCGACGTCGCTGCAGCTGAAGTTTGTCCGGTCCAGGCTCAGGCCAAGCAGGCTGCAATTGTCATCGCTGCCATTGCTCACCTGCACGGCAGTGATGCTCGCCGTGCCGGCAGCGTTCAGATCGATGGTACGGTTGCGGCAGCGGGCCACCGGCGGCATTTCGTCCTTCACCGTCACCTGGGCGTTGCAGGTACTGCTCTCGTTGTTGATGTCCGTCACCGTCAGGGTTACCGTTTGCGGGCCTGCATCGGCGCAGGAGAAGGTATTGGGCGACACCGTCATGCTTTGCAGGCCGCATTCGTAGGTGCTGCCGCCGTCCACATCGCCGGCGGTGAGCGTAGCCGAACCGCCGGCGTCGAGCACCGCCGTGAAGGGCTTGCAGGCCGCTGTCGGCGCGGCGCAGCAGGGGTTATCGTCATCGGCCACGGTAATGGTGGCCGAGCAGGTAGCGGTATTGGAGAAGTAATCCGAAACGGTAAGGGTAACGGCCTGTGCGCTTACGTCGCTGCAGCTGAAGGACAGGCTTTCCTGCCCGCCGATCCGGAAGCTGAGCGGGCCGCAGCCGGTGCTGCCGTCGTTCACCTGGCTGGCGGCCACGGTGGCGCTGTTGTTGGCGTCGAGCTGTACGGTAATGTTCTGGCACGAGGCAACCGGCGCGGTGGTTAAGCCCTGGTATTCATAAGCCCCGATGTCGACATTGCCGGCCACGTTGGGGGCGGCGTCGAAGGGGCGGGCATTGCCGTCCAGGTCGTTGGCGGGCGCTCCGGCGGCCGTGCCGGCGTCTATAGCGGGGGAACAGGGCTGGAGGCGCAGGTCGCCCGTTATGCCCAGGCCGATGGGCGGCTGGCTGACGAAGAGGGGATCTGCATTGCCGTCGCCGCCGGGGCAGTTGGCGCAGGGGGAGTAGCCGCCCTGCACGATGGAGTGGGCGACGGTAGCAGCGCTGGAGAGGTCGTTAATAATATTGCTGCTGTTGCCCCAGAGGATACAGTTGACAAGTACCGGGGAGGAGTAGTAATCGTTGTACATCCCGCCACCGTTATTGCCTGCCGAGTTCCCGCTGAAAGTGCAATTGGTTAAGGCCGGAGAGGATTCGTCCTCGTTGTACATCCCACCGCCGTTGTTTGCCGTATTCCCGTTGAAGATGCAGTTAGTCAATGTCATAGAGGGCGCCTCGTAGAAATTGCACATCCCCCCGCCTTGGTTTGCAGAGTTCCCGCTGAAAATGCAGTTGGCTACGGAAAGGGAGGATTCCTCGTTACAGATCCCGCCACCATTGATGAGTGCCGTGTTTCCACTGAACGTGCAGTAAGTTATCTCCAGGGGTGAGGAGTCATTGTACATCCCTCCACCCTGGCTGGTTGCCGAATTTCCGTCGAAAGTACAGTTGGTTATCTTCGGAGAGGAGTCTATGTTGCACATCCCGCCGCCGTAATAATTTGGGTAGCTTCCTCCATTCGCATTCCCCCCGCTAATAGCAAAACCATCCAGCACAGCAGTGCTATTCAGGCCATTATTGTGGTTTATGATAACATGGAAGCTGTTTTCCCCATTATTCACAAAACCCGGCTGGTCGTCCCCGTTCAAATCCCCGCTGAGGATGGTTTCATGCGCCGCCCAGTCCCGGATGCTGAAGTCGCCTTCCTGCCCCGGCAGGCCGGGAAAGCCGCCGTAGATGGCGAGGTTGTTCTGCATCACAAAAGAGTGGGAGCGGTTGCCGGGCGCGTAGCCCACGCCCTGGTCGGGCTTGTACGTGCCGGCGGCCACCCAGATCTCCGTCACATTCGGGCAGGAAGCGGCCAGGGCCAGGGCGTCCTGCAGGTTGTTGAAGGCGTCGGCCCAGGCCTTTCCGTTGCCTGCTCCGGAAGCATCGTCATTGACATAAATGATATTGCCCGAGGACAGGCAGGCAGTGCAGGCATTATAGCTGGACTGGTACTCGTAGGCTCCCAGGTCGATGGCCGTGCTGCCGGTGGCATCCACGATGCGGCCATTGCCCGCCAGGTCTTTGGGTTCATTGTTGGCGGCATTGTTGCCTGCGTCGATGGCGGGGGAGCAGGGCTGCAGGCGGAAGTCGCCGCCGGCGGCATCGACGAAGAGCGGGTCTTCGTCGAGGTTGCCTATGCCGGGGTAGCCGCCCTGCACGATGGAGTGGGCGACAGTGGGGTTGCTTTCAAAGTTGCTTATTTCGCTGTCGTTGTCCCAGAGGATGCAGTTGGTTACGGCCGGGCGGGAAGATAAGGAGTTTTGAATGGCAGTCGAATTACCAAAAAAGGTGCAGTTGATCACCGCCGGGTTCGAATCGAAGAGGTTTTCCATTCCTCCGCCGGAAAAGGTGCAGTTGATCACCGCCGGGCTGGAATAGACGTTGTTGAACATCCCGCCGCCGCCGCCGGCCGAATTGCCGGAGAAGGCGCAGCTGGCCACCGTGGGGGAGCTATTGGCGTTGTACATCCCGCCGCCGGAGTTGGCCGCCGAATTGCCGGAGAAGATACAGTTGGACACGGTGGGGGAGTTACTACTGTTGTTGTTCATCCCGCCGCCGCTGGTGGCCGAATTGCCGGAGAAAGCGCAGTTGGCCACCGTGGGGGAGCTATTGTTGTTGTGCATCCCACCTCCGAAGTCATTGGTTGTGCCCCCGTTCGCATTTCCCCCACTGACGGTAAAGCCGTCCAGCACGGCAGTGTTGTTCAGTCCATTGTTGTTATGAATAACATGGAAGCTGTTTTCCCCATTATTCACAAAACCCGGCTGGTCGTCCCCGTTCAGATCGCCGCTGAGGATGGTTTCATGCGCCGTCCAGTCCCGGACGCTGAAGTCGCCTTCCTGCCCCGGCAGGCCGGGAAAGCCGCCGTAGATGGCCACGCCGTTTTGCATGACAAAGGAAATGCTGCGATCGGCGCCGGATGTGGGTTTGTAGGTGCCTGCGGCGACCCAGATCTCCGTCACATTAGAGCATTGTCCAGCAAGGGCAAGGGCTTGCTGTAGATCGGTAAAGGCATGTGTCCAGGAGCTGCCGTCGTTGTTACCGGTAGCGTCATCGTTGACATAGAAGACGTTGCCCAGGTTCAGGCAGGCGATGCAGACATTGTAGCTGGACTGGTACTCGTAGGCTCCCAGGTCGATGTTAGCCGTGCCGAGGCTTGTTGCGTCAACTTTCCGGGCAGCACCAGCCAGGTCTTCAGTAGTGCTGTTGGCTGTGTTGTCGCCCGCATCAATGGCGGGGGAGCACTGCTGGAGGCTCAGGTCGCCGTTGGTTGGGTCGGTGAAGAGTGACATACATTGCCATCGCCGCCGGGACAGTCAGTGCAGGGGGTGTAGCCGCCTTGTACAATAGAGTAGGTGACGGTGGGAGTAGCACCACTCTCATTTGTTATTTCATTACCGTTATCCCAAAAAATACAGTTGGTCACCGTCGGCTCGCAGAGGTCGTTGTACATTCCACCGCCTATTGTGCCAGCCGAATTACCGGAGAAGGTGCAGTTGGTCACCACAGGGGAGGATAAAGTGAAGTTTAACATCCCACCGCCCTCGAAGCGAGCCGAATTGCCGGAGAAGATGCAGTTGGTCACCAGCGGAGAGGAGAATTCGTTGTTGTTGTACATCCCGCCGCCTCCTCCGAAGCTAGCCGAATTACCGGAGAAGGTGCAGTTAGTAACTGTCGGAGAGGAATTGTTGTTGTACATCCCGCCGCCGCCTACGAAGCTAGTCGAATTACCGGAGAAGGTGCAGTTGACCACCATCGGGGAGGAGGAATCGTTGTACATCCCGCCGCCTCTAGAGTTTAAAAAATCTGACAATGGGTTAGTATTCGCATTGCCACCCGTGATAGTGAAGCCATCGAGTACGGCAGTATTATCCAAGCCGTTTTGATTATTTAAAATAACATGATAGCTATTCTCCTCATTATTAGTAATGCTCAATGTACTGCCGGAGCCAGTGATGTCATCATCATTATTCAAATCCCCACTGAGGATGGTTTCGTGGGCTACCCAATCCCGGTTTGTAAAGTCGGGGTCGCCGGTGTTCGGGAAGCCGCCGTAGATAGCTACGCCGTTTTTCATCACAAAAGAAATGCTGCGGTCGTTGCCGGAGGTAGGCTTGTAGGTGCCTGCTGCCACCCAGACCTGTTCGACATTACAAGTATTTATCATTGCCTGCAAATCACCGGAAGCATTTACCCAGGAAGTGCCGTCACCTGTGCCGCCTGCTTTGACGTAGCGGATAGGCACAGTAGGGATCACTTTGCCCTCCGTCCAGTTAGAACTATTGCCGCTGAGAGCGAAGTTATGGAGTACGCCGGCGTAGGCACTGCCTGCACTATTGGCAAGGGTGTTGATGCCGGTGTTGTCGCCATTAGCAGTGCCGTGGTCGAATGTATAATGGACTAACAGATTTTCCTGCGGAGCGGTCACGCCATTACAGATTCCCGCCTGTATCTCTGCCTGGGTGCGCGCCACGTTCCAGATGCGCACTTCATCCAGTGTACCGTTCATGAATTCCGAAGTGCCGTTGAGCGCACCGAGGTACATGCCCGTAGCGATGGCCGGCAGGGGGGTATCGCTGGAGTTGCGCTGTTCCACCAGGCGCCCGTCGAGGTAGGACCTGAAGCCGTTGGCGGTATTGCGTTGCCAGGCCATGGCGACGTGGTGCCAGGCGCCGTCGGTAGCGGCTGCGCCGACAGCGATCCCATTGAGGCCGCCGTCGTTGGAGAGGATATGCAACCCGTTCCAGCCGGCTACGACATAGGTGTTGTTATCCAGTTGGAAACGTACGGCAGATTGGTTGCTCGTACCCTTAAACCAATACTCTATGGTAATGGCATCGCCGCCATTGGCGAGCGGCGCCGCTCCGCATTCGAAGATCTCGACACAATCGTCTATGCCGTCGAAATGCAGCCCGTTATCGGCCGTAAAGGGCGGTGCTGCCGGAATCGGGGCCGGCGCACTCTGATATTCATAAGCCCCCAGGTCCACCGTGCCATTATTGAAAAAACGGGGGGCGCCGTCCAGGTCGGCCATGATGCCGGATGGTACTGCCGCATTATCACCCGCATCAATAGCCGGGGAACATTCCTGCAGGCGCAGGTTGCCGTTGGCGGCATCCACGAAGAAGGGGTCAACATTCCCATCGCCGCCGGGGCAGTCGGTGCAGGGAGCGTAGCCGCCTTGTACGATGGAGTGACTTAAGGTTGGCATTAATGCTCCATTGTCAAATTCTATTTGGGCGGAGGAGGATGGGGCTTGGTTCCCCGAAAAGTTACTCCATAGTATAGAATTTGTTACAAGCACTTCTGTGTTTCTTAAATTACTGCTTAATCCTCCAGGAGTGCCTGATTGCGAGGAATTCCCATAAAATACACAATTAGTGAATGTGAAAGTGCCAACTTCAACATATGCGCCACCACCATGGTTTCCTGCTATATTATTAGCGAATATACAGTTCACAAAAGTGGGCGAAGCATTGCTAGTATAAAGACCGCCGCCATTTGAGTTGGAAAAGTTATTTCGTATGATACAGTTAAGGAATAAAGGCGAGGCATCGGTGTTTCGGATCCCGCCGCCTTGACTGCCATTACCTAAATTAGGATTGTAAGCATCCTGTATGATAAAACCATTCAGGATGGCAGTGTTGTCTAAACCTCCGCCATGGTTATTAATTACCCGGTAGCTATTATCTGTATTGACTCCTACCGTGCCAATATCACCACTGAGCACAGTCTCGTTCGCCGCCCAATCCCGTACACTAAAATCACCTTCCTGCCCTGGCAGGCCGGGAAAACCGCCATAAAGACCCACGCCATTAACCATAGAAAAGGAAACCGTACGGTCGCTGGTACTCGTAGGCTTGTACGTCCCTTCCGCTACCCAGATTTGATTGATGCTCGGATTGTTCCTGGCCTGGTTTAGCGCATTCTGCAGGTCGTTGAAGGCATCCGTCCAGGAAGAGCCATCGTTATTGCCGCTGGCATCGTCATTGACGTAAAGGATGGTGCAGCTTGATGCAAAATCAAAGCTGGAAGGGTATTCATAAGCACCTAAGTCAATAGTGGCCGCGCCGGTAGCATTGAATACCCGGGGATTGCCATCGAGGCCGAGCGAACTGGAATTAGCCGCATTGTCCCCCGCATCAATAGCCGGGGAACATTCCCGCAGGCGCAGATCGCCGTTGGCGGCATCCACGAAAAGCGGGTCTTCATCCAGAATATTTGTACCTGCCGGAAAGCCCCCCTGCACGATAGAGTGGCTGATGGTGAAGTCGCCAAAAAAGTTATTGTTGCTATTGTTCCACAGGATGCAGTTTTGCACCTGCGTGCTGGCGTTAAAGAAGTTACCCAATACGGCATTACGGGTGCTGTTGCCGCTGAGGGTGCAGTTGATGAGCAGGCTGCCACCGCCGTTATAGTCAAAAATTACCCCATCGCCTGCCCCGCCATTGGTATTTTGGGTGAACAGGCAGTTGGTGAATACGGGCGAGCAGTTGGTCGCATTCATGACGGCAGCACCGTTGCGGGCGCCGAAATTGTTGATAAATGTACAATTGTTGATGGTCGGGCTGGATTGCTGGTTGACTATGGCTCCGCCCTCCTGGGTTGGGATAGAAAAGCCATTGGCGTTGCCGCCGCTCAGGGTGAAGCCGTCGAGGACTGCCGAAGCATCGAGGTTGCTGTTACTGATAATATGAATGCTGTTGTCGCTATTATCGCCCGGCGTGCCGATGTCGCCGCTGAGAATAGTCTCATGCGCCGCCCAGTCCCGGTCCGCAAAAGTGGGGGCGCCGGTATTGGGGAAGCCGCCGTAGATGGCTACGCCGTTTTGCATTGAAAAAGAAAGGTTGCGGTCCGTACCGGAGGTAGGCTTGTACGTGCCCTCCGCCACCCATATCTCCGTTACATTCGGGCAGGAAGCGGCCAGGGCCAGGGCCTCCTTCAGGCCGTTGAAGGCATCCGCCCAGGAGGAGCCGTCGTTGTTGCCCGAGGCATTGGCCTTGACGTACAGGATATTGCCCGAGGCCAGACAAGCAGTGCAGGCATCGTAGCTGGATTGGTACTCGAAAGCCCCCATGTCCACCGTGCTGGAGCCGGTGGCGTTGAAAAGGCGGGCATAACCGCCGAAGTCGGCCGTAATGCCGGCGGGTACGGCAGCATTATCACCGGCGTCGATGGCCGGGGAGCAGGGCTGGAGGCGGAGGTTGCCGTTGGCGGCGTCGACGAAAAGGGGATCTTCGTTGAGGTTGCCCGCGCCGGGGTATACCCCGCTGGCCTGCTGCACGATGGAGTAGGTGACGGCGGAAGTGCTGTTGTCATTGAAGATACTAGTGCCGTTGCCCCAGAATATGCAGTTGGTTACAGTTGGAGAAGAAGCGTTCTCATTGGCTATCCCCCCGCCGTTGAATGTTGTGGAGTTGCCGTAAAATGTGCAGTTGAACAAGGCAGGGGAAGAGGCGGAATTGTACATGCCGCCGCCATTGTAACCAGTAGCCGTATTGCCGAAAAAAATGCAGTTGGCCAGGGTGGGAGCATTGTCGGTATTGTACATGCCGCCGCCGAATGCTCCCGAATTGCCGGAAAACAGACAGGCGGTAAGGGCCGGAGAGGCGGAAGAGTAATTCGCCATCCCGCCGGTTCCGCCGGCTGAGGTGTTGTTGATAAAATCGCAGCCGGCCAGGCCTGGAGAGGAGGCGTCTTCGTTGAGCATTCCGCCTCCATCTGTCGACCCATTCCCGGAAAAGGAGCAGTTTGTCAGGGCCGGGGAGGAATCGGTATTGTACATGCCGCCGCCGAAAACGCCATAATTCCCGGAGAAGGTGCAATTGGCGATCGTCGGGGAAGAAGAGGCGTTATACATGCCGCCGCCGTATTCATTCTCCGGCTCAAAGGAGGGGTCCGAAGGATTATATTCGGCATTTCCCCCGCTGATGGTAAAACCGTCGAGGATGGCGGTGTTGTTCAGGCCATTGTTGTTATTGAAGATCACGTGGTAGCTGTTTTCTTGAATGTTGACGAAGCCCGGCCCGTCGTTGCCGTTCAGGTCGCCACTCAGCGTCGTTACGTTGACTACCCAGTCCCGTTGCGCCATGCCGGGATCGCCAGCATTGGGAAAGCCGCCGTAGATAGCGACACCATTTCTCATCACAAAGGAAACGGTGCGGTCCGTGCCGGAAGTAGGCTTATAGATGCCGGCCGCCACCCAGACCTCATCCCCGGAGGAGGAGGCGTCGATCATCGCCTGCAGGTTGCCGGAGGCATTGGCCCAGGAGGAGCCGTCGCCCGCGCCGCTTCCGCCCTGCTTGACATAGCGGATGACGGCCGACGCCTGCGCGCATAGGAAAAAAGAAAAGCAGATCAAAAAGAAACTTCTCATGAAGTGTTGGTTGAGGATGGTTTTCATGATGGATTTGATTTGAAATGACGGCCGGGAAGATCCGGCGCTTTTGTATTTATTCCACACGTTTCAAAATAAGGCCGGAACAGGCCCGGGCATTCCCATTTATCAGCCAATAAAGTGGACAGATCGGACAATGGGGTGGACTTTTCAGCCAAAAAGGTGGAGAAATCGGACATGGCGGGCCGTCCCCCGGTTCGCGATGTTATAAAGCAAGCTGAAAGGCCACCGGCACCACGATCTCCGCCGGTATCGGAGCGCCGTTGCACGTGGCGGGCGTCCAGCGGGGCATGTTCAGCGCCATTTTGAGGGCGGCATCGTCGCAGCCGTAGCCGAGGGATTGCACGACGCGGGCGCCCAGGACGTTCCCTTCCGGAGATAATTGGACCAGCACCTTTACCGTGCCTTCAATGTTGTTTTCCCTTGCCGCTCTCGGGTAGGAAAGGTGGGCGGCTACGTATGCCTGCAAACCTTCGAAGCGGGCGGCTTTCATTGCAACCGGAGCGTTCGGCGCCTGCCTTTTTATATAGAGGGCATTTTGCGGGCCGTTTTGGGATAAAGGTTCGAGTTGGGTGATGGGCACACTGGTATTTACGGCGATCATTTCGGTTGGCTGCGCCTGCAGGTTGAATGCGAAACAGATAAGAATGATAACGGTGGAAATGACTGGGTTTTTCATTGGATGATCTTTTTTGATGGATGAATAAGGATGAAGTGTTTTGTTTTGAATGATGAAACAAACTTAGGTAGCGCAGCGGCGCCACGCCACTTTTTTCAGGGAAGAGCCGGGATTGGCCAGGGAAGGAAGTGTTTTTTTCAGGGAAGGGGTTGGAAGGGGGTTCCCGTAGTGGTTTCCCGCAAAGGCTCGCAGAGGGCCCGCAAAGGCTCGCAAAGGAGCCGGCGTACTTCGCGAGACTTAGCGAAACCTTCGCGAAACTTAACGGGAAATCCCCCCCAGCTCGTGGGGTTCCCGCAAAGGCTCACATGGTTTCCCGCAAAGGCTCGCAGAGGGCCCGCAAATGCTCGCAAAGGAGCCGGTGTACTTCGCGAGACTTAGCGAAACCTTCGCGAAACTTAGCGGGAAATGAGATTTAAGGTAACAAAGTAGTATTAAGTGGCCGGACCTATTTGAATGGCCAGCCTGCCGATCGCCTCCTGCAACTGCCGGCGGGTAAAGGGCTTGAAGAGCACCTCCTGCCCGGCGTAAAAGTCCTCAGACCGAGCCAGGTCTTGCGGCCGGGCGCCCGTAGACAGCAGGGTGGCGGCCAGGTAGCGGGTGCGCAGCAGGCGGGCGAGCGCCATGCCGTCCTGCTCGTGTTTTTGGTGAAAATTGAGGATAACAAGATCAGGCAACTGCTGGCTGCACAAGCGAATGGTTTCGGCCGGATGACTGGTGCACAGCACCTTGAACCCGTCCAACTCCAGCGTGGTTTTCAGGGCGAGGGCGATGACGGGGTCGTCTTCTAACAAAAGGATGGTTAATGGCTGCATGGGGGCAAGGTCAGGCAGAAAAGCAAAACGGGGGTTGTTTTTTCAGGGAAGGGCGGGGGATTTTCAGGGAAGGGGTTGAAAAGGAAGTTCCCGCAAAGGCTCGCAGAGGTTTCGCAAAGTTTCGCAAAGGAGCCGGTGTACTCGCCTCACTTAGCGAGACTTAGCGAAACCTTAGCGGGACTCTGCGGGAAATAAGCCCACCCACCGTGCAGTCCATTTAAAACCCATTCACCTTCCGGTGGATCCCGTCCTTCAAATGCGCTTCCCCAAAATTGACGAGCAACCCAAGCCGTTTCTCGGCCGTTTTCAGATAGGTTATGATTTGCTTATGGTCAACCTCCGTCAAAGTGCGGATGGATTTTATTTCCACAATGATTTCTTCTTCTACAAGTACGTCTATGCGGTAGCCGAGCCCCATTTCCTGGCCATCGTGCTTCACCCGGATACCTACTTGCCGTTGGTGGGCGATGCCTGCTTTTGCCAGTTCGTAACAAAACACAGATTCGTAGAAACTTTCCAGCATTCCGGGGCCATATTGGGTATGGATGGCAAAACAGATGTCAAGGATGCGTTTGAAAAGGGTGTTGAGTTCGCTTTTTGTCTTTTTCATGGTATCAAGGTGTGGTGTGGGTTCCCGCAAAGGTACGCAGAGGTTTCGCAAAGTTTCGCAAAGCGAGGCGAGTACACGTATGGCTTAGCGAGACTTAGCGGAACCTTAGCGAGACTCTGCGGGAAATAAGGGAAATAATAATTTGCACAGCATTGCTTGTTCATCGTGGGGTTCCCGCAAAGGTACGCAGAGGTTTCGCAAAGTTTCGCAAAGCGAGGCGAGTACACGTATGGCTTAGCGAGACTTAGCGGAACCTTAGCGAGACTCTGCGGGAAATAAGGGAAATAAGGGAAATAATAATTTGCATAGCATTGCTTGTTCATCGTGGGGTTCCCGCAAAGGTACGCAGAGGTTTCGCAAAGTTTCGCAAAGCGAGGCGAGTACACGTATGGCTTAGCGAGACTTAGCGGAACCTTAGCGAGACTCTGCGGGAAATAAGGGAAATAATAATTTGCATAGCATTGCTTGTTCATCGTGGGGTTCCCGCAAAGGTACGCAGAGGTTTCGCAAAGTTTCGCAAAGCGAGGCGAGTACACGTATGGCTTAGCGAGACTTAGCGGAACCTTAGCGAGACTCTGCGGGAAATAAGGGAAATAATAATTTGCATAGCATTGCTTGTTCATCGTGGGGTTCCCGCAAAGGTACGCAGAGGTTTCGCAAAGTTTCGCAAAGCGAGGCGAGTACACGTATGGCTTAGCGAGACTTAGCGGAACCTTAGCGAGACTCTGCGGGAAATAAGGGAAATAATAATTTGCATAGCATTGCTTGTTCATCGTGGGGTTCCCGCAAAGGTACGCAGAGGTTTCGCAAAGTTTCGCAAAGCGAGGCGAGTACACGTATGGCTTAGCGAGACTTAGCGGAACCTTAGCGAGACTCTGCGGGAAATAAGGGAAATAAGGGAAATAATAATTTGCATAGCATTGCTTGTTCATCGTGGGGTTCCCGCAAAGGTACGCAGAGGTTTCGCAAAGTTTCGCAAAGCGAGACTCTGCGGGAAATACCCTCCTACCTCACGCCTCCTTAAAATTCTCAAACTCAATCAACGTCGCATACCCCTCGCCATCCAGCACCTGGGGCTTGCCTTTCAATTTTTTGCTCAAAATCTGCACGAGGCTGGCGCCGAAAGAGGTGCTGTTTTTCAATTCGGGAGCGCCATTTTTGCCCACTCCATTGTCGGCGACTTTGAGGCAGAGCTTCCCGGAGCCATTTTTCCAAAGGGAAATTTCAAGAACCCCGTTCCGCCCGTCCGGGAAGGCATATTTCAGGGAATTAGTCACCAATTCGTTGATGATCAAGCCCAGGGGGATGGCTGTGTCTACGTCAAGGCGCAGCGATTCGAGGTGGTAGACGACTTTTATCCGGCCGTCGTCCAGGCCGAAGGCGTCGAGCAGGGTGTCGCCGAGGTTATAGAGGTAATCCTGCATGTCGACGGCGGCGAGGTTGTCGCCCATGTACAGCTTCTGGTGGATGAGGCCCATCGCCTCCACGCGGTTCTGCCCTTCGCGCACGGCGTCGAGGGCGGCGCCGTCGCTGATGTGCCTGGACTGGAGGTGAAGCAGGCTGGACAATACCTGCAGGTTGTTCTTCACCCGGTGGTGGATCTCTTTGATCAAAAATTCCTTCTCTTCATTGCGCTTGCGCAGAATGCGGGTGAGGCGGAAGAGGGCCGCGCCGCCAAGCACCGCCAGCGCCAGGAAGCCCGCGGCGAGCCAGAAGCGGATGCGCTGCTGGCGGAGCATAGCCTGCTGCTGAGCGATGGTGGCCTCCTTTTTTTCGGCCTCGTATTTGGTTTGCAGTTCCAGGATCTGGTTGGTATTTTCAACGTGGAGCAGGCTGTCGCCGATCTCTTTGCTCCGGGTTTGGTAGTAAAATGCGGAATCGTAGCGCCCCAGCCCGGCGTAGGCCAGCGCCATCCGGCCCAGGGTTTTGTCCTCTGCCCACCGCTCGCCCTGCCGACGGGCGGAGGCCCTGCTTTTTTCGAAGTAATGCAGGGCTTCCCGGTAGTCTTCCAGGGCATAATAGCAATTGGCCAGATTGTGATATATGTTGGTTAAAAAGGCCAGCGCCTCGATGCTGCGGGCTATTTCCATAGCTTCGCGGTAGTCGGCAATGGCCTCCCGGCAGCGCCCCGTTTCCGCAAAGCGCATGCCCCTGGCATTCAGTACGACGACGATGTGCACCTTGTCGTCCAGCTGCCGATAGATGGCCAAGGCTTCGCTGAGGTATTCCATGGCCTTGCCGTTTTCCCCCGTTTCACCGTAAATATCGGACAGCAGGTGGGCGGCGTAGGCTATTTCTCTGGGCAGATTTTCCTTTTTCGCTGAATCGTAAGACCGCTGGGTATAACTTAGGGCATCTTCCCATTTTTCCAGGCTGTAAAACAAGCTGCCGAGCTTGCCGAGGATGGTAATGACCCCCTTGCCGTCATTGGCCTTTTCGTATGTTTCCAACGACCGGAAGCCATATTCAGCAGCTTTTTCGTATTCGCCCTGCCGCTTGTAGAAATACAGGAAATATTGATAGGCCTTGGCCAACCCCTTGAGGTCCCCCAGTTCTTCATAATGCCGGGCGGCGGCCTCCACATAGAGCAATGCGGTGTCGAGGGCGCCGGCATTTGAATACAGTCCGGCCAGCCTGCTTTCTATCTCGGGCAACCATTCGCGGGCGCCGAGTGTTTGGGCCAGGCCATGGCTTTGCAACAGGACGGGTATCCCCTGCCGGGTGTTTTCCCTGCCGATCGCTCTGCCCAGCTCGTAAAGCCGCCGTACTTTTGCGGTGTCGTCGGGCAACTGTTCCACAACGGCGGCCAGGCTGTCCGCAGAAGTGTTCTGCGCAACGGTGGCTCCCGCCCAAACCCAAAAGAATATCAAAAACGGAATGCTTGCTTTCATGTCCATACTCATATTTTTTTCAGGCGGGCCAGCAGTTCCTCCTTCGCAGATCGGCTGAACGGGATGCGTTGTTTTCCGATGTGCAGATACACGTCGCCGATGGCCTCCACGTGGGCGAGGTTGACCAGGTACGAGCGGTGCACGCGCATGATTTCCGGAACGCCGGCCAGCTCGTCGCTGAATTTTTTAAGGGTCTGGGTGACCAAATATTCCTTTTCCTTCGTGAAGACTTTGCAATAATAATCATCGGCGGCCACCCATAAAATATCCTTAAAAAAAAGCCGCACCATACGGTCTTTTCCCTTGATGAACAGGCGGTCTTTTAGCAGGTAGGCGTTTTCTTCGGCCGGCTCCTTTTTTGCCGGTTCTTCTTTACCCGCCGACTGCCGAATGGCCAGTTCGATGGCGTGCTTCAGGTCGCGCCCCCGGAAGGGTTTCGATAAAAAAGCCTGTGGGTTGGCCTGGCTGGCCTGCCGGAAAGTGGCATCGTCAGAATTGCTGGTCAAAAAAATGATGGGCATATCATGCTTGAGCCGGATGCGCCGGGTGGTTTCGATACCATCCCATTCGCCTTCCAGTTGGATGTCCATCAGCACCAGATCGGGTAGATTGTCTTGTTCTACAAAAGACAGGGCATCTTCTCCTGCCGCGACCGGCCCCAGCACAGTGTAGCCGGATTCTGTGAGCCGGTCTTGCAGGTCAGCAGCTATGATGGGGTCGTCCTCTACGACGAGTATCCTTATTGATTCCATGGGAGTTATGTAAAGAAATAGTAACTATCCAGCATCAATTGAAGAACGCGTTTTCTGCCGCTGCCTTCTATGCCGCTGAATAATTACAAGAAATATTTAATTAACCAAATGGGCCAACAACATGCTACTTGCCTTTTTTCCCGTCCTTCACCCCCTTCACCGCATCCTCCACATCCTTGGTCGCCTTTTCCAACTCCTCCAGCTGCTTTTGCCGCTCATCGCTGGCTTTCTGATCCTCTTTTTCTTTGGAGGCTTCCGTTTTCTCTACCGGCGCCTTTTCCTTTTTCGGAGCAGCCGGTGCGCCTTTGAAGGGTTCTTTTGAGAAAATCAGTTCATCCTCTTTCTCATCCACATAGATGGTGTCGCCGGCAGAGAACGTACCTGCCAGCACCAGCTTGGACAGTTCGTTGATGACTTCCTTCTGCAGCACCCGCTTCATAGGGCGGGCGCCGAATTGCGGGTCGTAACCCAGGTCGGCCAGCAGGTCTTCGGCGGCGGGGCTCATCCTGAGCACCAGGGACTGCTGCGCCAGCATTTTGTCTACTTTGCGCAGCAACAACCGCATGATCAGCTTGATCTCTTCTTTGGTCAACGGCAGGAACATGATCTGCTCGTCGATGCGGTTGAGGAACTCGGGGCGCAGGTTTTCCTTCAGCAGGTCGAAGACTTCGTCCCGGGTGGCTTCAATGATCTCCTGGCGTTTGTCGTCGCCCAGCACGTCCAGGTCTTCAAAGTTTTCGAGGATATTCTCCGCCCCCATATTGGAGGTCATGATGATAATGGTGTTGCGGAAGTTGGCCACGCGGCCTTTGTTGTCGGTCAGGCGGCCGTCGTCGAGCACCTGAAGCAGGATGTTGAAGGTATCGGGGTGGGCCTTTTCGATCTCGTCGAGCAGCACGATGGAGTAGGGGCGGCGGCGCACCGCTTCGGTAAGTTGCCCGCCTTCATCGTACCCCACATAACCCGGAGGCGCACCCACCAGGCGGGAGACGTTGTGCCGCTCCTGGTATTCGCTCATATCGATGCGGGTGATGGCCTTTTCGTCGTCGAACAGGACCTCCGCCAGCGCCTTGGCCAGTTCGGTCTTACCCACTCCGGTCGGCCCCAGGAAGATAAAGGAGCCGATGGGGCGGTCGCTGTCCTGCAGGCCGGCGCGGCTGCGGCGCACGGCGTCGGAGACGGCGCGCACGGCCTCGTCCTGGCCGATGAGGCGCTTGTGCAATTCCTGCTCCATGTGCAATAGCTTGTCTTTCTCACTCTGCATCATCTTGTTGACCGGAATGCCGGTCCAGCGGGAGACTACTCCGGCGATATCGTCGGCGGTGACTTCGTCGTTGGTGTAGCGCTCTTCTTCCGGCAGTTGGGCCAGCTTTTCTTCGGCTGCTTTCAGCAGGGCTTGCTGCTCCTGCCCTTCGCCGTAGCGGATTTTGGCCACGAGTTCGAAATCGCTGTTGCGTTCAGCCTTCTGGGCTTCCATTTCCAGCTCTTCGATGCGCTTTTTGATGCCTTGTATGGTATCGACGATCTCCTTTTCGTTCTTCCAGGTAGCGCGGATGGAATCCCGCTTTTCCTTGGCGTTGGCGATCTGCCCGTTCATCACTTCCACCTTTTTCTTATCCCCTTCCCGTTTGAGGGCTTCCCGTTCGATTTCCAGCTGGCGCACCCGGCGGTCCCACTCGTCCACCAGTTCCGGCACGGAGTCCAGCTCGAGCCGCAGCTTGGCCGCCGCCTCGTCGATCAGGTCGATGGCTTTGTCCGGCAGGTAGCGGTCGGTGATGTATCGGTGGGATAGCTCGGCTGCGGCGATCAACGCTCCGTCCAGGATTTCTATCTTGTGGTAGACCTCGTAGCGCTCCTGCAGGCCGCGCAGGATGGAAATGGTGTCCTCCACGCTAGGCTCCTCGATGAGCACGGTTTGGAAGCGGCGCACCAGGGCCTTGTCTTTTTCGAAATATTTCTGGTATTCGTCCAGGGTGGTGGCGCCGATGGTGCGCAGCTCGCCCCGTGCCAGGGCCGGTTTGAGGATGTTGGCGGCATCGACGCCCCCTTGTCCGCCGCCGGCGCCGATGAGGGTGTGAATCTCGTCGATGAAGAGGATGGCTTCGCCGCCGGAGTCCGCTACTTCTTTGATCACTGCCCGGAGTCGTTCTTCAAAATCGCCTTTGAACTTGGCGCCGGCGATGAGCCCGGCGATGTCGAGGGTATAGATTTTTTTCTCCCGCAGGTTTTCCGGGACGTCGCCCGTCACGATGCGCCAGGCGATGCCTTCCACGATGGCCGTCTTGCCCACGCCGGCTTCGCCGACCAGGATCGGGTTGTTCTTCTTCCGCCGGCTCAGGATATGGAGCACCCGCCGAATCTCCTCATCGCGGCCGATGATAGGGTCCAGCTTGCCACTTTCAGCGCGGGCATTGAGGTTGATGGCGAACTTATTGAGGGCGTTGTAGCTTTCCTCGGCGCTCTGGTCGGTCACCTTGCGGCCTTTGCGCAGTTCCTCGATGGCGGCGCGCAGGCCCTCTTCGGTAGCTCCCTGTTCCCGGAGGATCTGCCCCCCTTTGTCCTTGCCGGTGAGGATGCCCAGCAGGATGAGTTCAATGGAAATGAACTCATCACCGAAGTCGGGCAGCATCTTCTTGGCGCGAGCCAGCGCCTGGTTGGCTTCCTTGGTGAGAAACTGCTTCTCGGTGCCTTCCACCTTGGGGTAGCTTTTGATGGCCTCATTCAGGCGCAGCTTCAGGGTGGCCAGGTTGACGTCCATCTTGCCGAGCAGAAAGGCCGCCACATTCTCCTCGATCTCCAAAATGCCGCGGATGAGGTGTGGGGTGTCGACTTGCTGCTGGCCAATGCTGGCGGCAATGCGCTGGGCTTGCAGGATGGATTCCTGGGATTTTATCGTGAAATTGTCGTAAGTCATGTTTGGTTGCGTTCTTTTAATAATCGTTCCGCGATCATCCTGATCGCACGGCATAACACTCGTGTTGCTATGATCCTTAATCCAGGCGCAAGTAAGAGCACGGCACAGGCCGGGCAGCCTCATTGCCCTGCATCATAAAATGATAGCACCTGCGATCAGGATGATCGCGGCACAAGCAGGCCCTAAATTAACAATCCCTCGCCACTTTGGCAATTCATCTGACACTATATCGGACAAATAGGCCTACTCCGGGGACAAGCGTCGGCAGACAGGCAGCGAAAAAGAAATTCCATGGGTCTATTGCACGAGACCCTTTCTTACTTTTTTCAATTTGAGTTTCCATTGTTTCACAGGCAAGGTAGATGGCTGTTTGGTTGTCTGTTGGTTGTTTGTCATGGTGACGAGAACCAACAACCGATCAACCGACAACTTATAACTGTCTCCTTACCGCCCCTCAATCCCTATACATGTTCAAACTACTTATCCCGAAACTGATCACCGTTACCATCCTCACCCTTATTCTGCTTCCCAAAGGCCAGGCCCAGGACAACTATCAGATCGAAGGGCCGACTGCGCTCTGTGCCGGAGAATGTGGCGCCTATTCCATTTCGCCCTTTGACAGCACCTTTTTAGAGTTCTTCTGGTATTATGAGCAGGACCCCAACACCATTCTTTCAAATGAGCCTTCATTAACGATCTGCCCCTCATTTCCTGGGGTTTACCAACTTAATCTTATTGCCTATAGTATTAATGGAACGACCTTTGCCGACTCCATTTTAATAGAAGTGTATCAGGACTTTTTTTCTGCCGAAGTTTTCTCTGACGCCGCCGCCCTGTGCCCGTCGGCCAACGGGCCGCTACAAGACAGCATTCAACAGTCTTGCGATATCGTTTGCGCCAACAGCACGGTGACTTATAGCATTGAATACTATACTGCCGGCGGCTCCACCTCTTTCACTTATGATTACACCCTAGAAGGAGGCCAGGTGGTACAGCAGGATTTCAACCAACTCATTATTGACTGGGTAGATCCCGGGCCCGGAACCGTGACCTTTATATTCTTCAACATCTGCGGACAACCGTTTACTGTAACCAAATGCGTGGAAGTGCTGGAAGACCCTATTGCTAGTTTCACCACTACTCCCGCTGCCATAAACGATACCGTAACCATCTGTCAGGGGCAGGAAGTCCTGTTTCAAAATACCAGCCAATACGCAGACTCCTTCAGCTGGAATTTTGGCAACGGGGCCACCTCCACCAATACGAACGCTACCTCCACCTACAATAATCCCGGAACGTACACGGTAGAACTCACCGCCTATAACGCCTGCCTGTGCTCAGGTACGGCAACCCGCACCGTTGTGGTAGAGGCGGGGGAAAGCCCTATCGTCGATTGCGTGGGCACCATCTGCGAGAACACGTTGGGCACCTACACCGCCCAGGCCAGTTGCGGTACTTATACCTGGACGGCCAGCAGCAACGGGACGATCATCGATGGCGGCGGGCCCAACGACGATTACATCACCGTAGAATGGGGCGCCGGCCCGGAAGGCATCATCGAACTGACGGTGGAGGACTGCCCCGGCCTCAACACCTGTTTGCAGCCCTCCTTCATCCGGGTGCCCATCCTGTCCGAAAATGCAGCGATCGACGGCCCGGCCAATGTGTGCCGGGGCGACATCGGTACTTACAGCATCACACCCTATGGTGGTACTTCCTTTGACTGGTCGGTGTCCAATTTTGGAACGATCCTGTCCGGGCAGGGCACGGAGGAGATCGTAGTAGAATGGTTCGACGGATTTCTGCCCAACGTGCAGCAGTGGGTAGCGGTTTCCTTCGATAACTGCTACCTGGGCTGCGGCGGGGCCGACACCCTGGAGGTGGATATCAATCCAGAATTCACCGTCACCGGCCCTATCGAGAACTGCCAGGGGCAGAGTAGTGCTTACAGCACCCGCAGCATCCCTGGCAATGCTCCGGTGGATTGCAACTGGACGGTGGAAGCCGCCGATGGCAGTGTGGTGTGGACGTCTGCTTCGCCTACCGCCATGCCTACCGTCGACTGGACATTTCCCGCCGGCGCTTATCGGCTCATCGCAGAACCGGAGAACCCCGGCGATTATTGTACGGCACAACATATTACTATTGTCGCGGTGACAGCCCCGCCCCCGGCAGTAGATACTATTCTGGGGGACTTGCTCATTTGCCCGGGGCAGCTATATACCTACGAGGCCCAATCGCCGCTGGCCAATGCCCGCTTCCGCTGGGAAATTAACAACGGCGGGGCGATCACCGTACGGGAAGGGCAGAAGATCAATGTGAGCTTTGGCGCTACGCCTCCTTTTGAACTGAGCGTCGTGCAGATCGATGGGCTGGATTGTGAATCGGAAGTATTTACCCTAACACTCAGCACCATCCCCGGCCTTGCCATCAGCGGGCCGGCTAATGCCTGCGATGAAGGTATTTCCACTTTCGCCACCGATTTGTATACCGGGCTGGACTACAGCTGGTCGATCACTCCCGCCGGAGCGGGTACGATCATTGGAGAGGAAGACGAGGCCTCTATAGAGGTCCTCTGGCATCACACCGGCCCGGTAACCCTTACGGTACAAAGCTGCGGGCAATCCGCCAATTTCAACCTGCAGGTATTTCCGCTGCCGGAGCCGGTCGTGCAGCATCCTCCTGCTCTTTGCCCCAATGAAACCACTCAGGTGCAAACGACAGCGCTCTTCAGCAGTTACGAGTGGCTGGACAAGGATGGAACGCTACTGTCTACCGATCCCGCGCCCTTCCTGGCGGCGGGTATCTACCGCCTGGTCGCCACCGGCGCCAACGGCTGCGCCGGCGACACCACCTTCCGGATCATGCCCTATCCGGAATCAGATATTTCTATTTCAACGCCGGACCCCAATGTATTCTGCAACGCCGGCGCCAATACCCGCCTCGTCGCTGTCAATACGGAGGCCGGCTACACCTATCAATGGTATCAGGATGGCAACCCGGTGGGCGCTAATTCCCCGCGTTATACTGCGGTAGCCTTTGGCAATTACTACGTAGAGATCACCGATGTAAACGGCTGCACCTTCCAGTCCAATTCCATACCGGTAATAGAAGATTGTAGTGGCGGCGGCATTCCCGGCGTTGGGTGCCCCTTTCTGGTAAACATGAACATGGAGATACAAACCACTACCGTGTGCAATGAACACAATTATCAAAATACCTCCACCGGCTTTATTCCGGGAACCACTACCTGGAACTTTGGCGACCCGGCCAGTGGCGCCGATAACTTTTCAAACGTGGACAATCCTTCCCATACCTTCACCCAACCGGGGTACTTCCGCATTGTAATGACGGCCGATTATGACGATCCGCTGAATCCCGGAATGGCCACCACCTGTGGGATATTGCGGGTAGACTCTGTGATTATGGTTGCCAACTTCGGCGCCGACACGGCCTGTGCGGGCGTTCCCGTACCTTTTACCGACCTGTCCACTTTCCTGCCTTCCTATTCCATCACCGCCTGGGCCTGGGATTTTGGCGACCCTGCCAGCGGCGCGGCGAATACGGCGGCCACCGCCAACCCCATGCACACTTTTGATGCAGCCGGCCTGTATACGGTGAGCCTGGAAGTGGCCAGTTCGGAAGGCTGCACGTCCATTATCAGTAAAGAGGTCGAGGTGTACGGCCCTCCGGCGGCCAGTTTTGAAGAACCGGCGATTTCCTGCGAGGCTACCGCCCTGCCCTTTACTGCCGATATAAGCCCGGAGGTGGTGAGTGTATTCTGGGACTTTGGTGATCCGGCAAGCGGGGAGGCCAACAGCTCGGAGCTGCTAGCTACTTATCATCGCTTCGGGATTCCGGGAACGTATACCGTTACCCTCACTGCCCGAAGCATCTATGGCTGTGAGAACAGTTTCAGCCGGGATATCACCATAGATCCAAATGCGTTGAGCGGGGCCATTGCTGTTTCCATACCTTCTCCTCTATGTGAGGGCGATACGACCGTGTTGTCCGCCCCTCCTGGCGGCATCGGGTGGCTCTGGTCCACCGGCGACACCACGGCCGCCATTGAGGTGTTCGAAACCGGCATTTACAGCCTGACCCTAACCGATGATCTGGGTTGCTCCTATGAGCCAGGCCCGGTAGGCATCGAGGTGCTGCCAGCGCCCGACGCCACCATCCGCGCAGTGGAATACGACGAATTCGGCCAGCCAATCGGCTATTCCTACGACAGCTACCAGGCCTGCTTTGGAACGGATGTCTTCCTGGAGGTGATTGCTAACCCCCTGTATTCCTACAGCTGGAGCAACGGAACTAACGGAACGCAGATCGAATTTAGCGAAGGCCGCAATAACCTGTTGCCGGCCGGTACCCACGATATTTTTGTAACTGTAACGAACACCACTACCGGCTGCATGTATACCGTTGGGCCATTCACGGTGGAAGTATATCCGCTGCCCACCCAGGTGCAGATCACGGCCAGCCCGGCGGGGCCCAATTGCGAGAGCAGCCCGGTAACGTTCAGCGTCACCAATCCCGATCCCGCCCTTACTTACCGCTGGAACAATGGACTGGAAGGAGCTTCGATCACCGCCAGCCAGGCGGGTGAGTACTTCGCCACGGCCGTCAATGCGTTCGGCTGCGAAGCCGAGAGCAACCACCTGGAGATCATTGCCGGCCCCGACATTTCCCTGATCCCCAGCGGCTGCTACAGCCGCTGCCGGCCGGACACCCTCTGCCTGCCGGAGATCATGGGCATCACCAGTTATCAATGGTTCTTCAACGGCAGCCCGCTAGGGCCGCCCCAAAGCGGAATGCCGGAACTGATTGCCGATCAAAGCGGCGAGTATTATGTGGAAATGGCCAACGGGCAGGGCTGTACGCTTACCTCCGGCTCTCTAATCCTCGACCTATTCGATGGGGTGGGTACCATCCTGGGTGAGGTGTACGTGGATGTGAATGAAAATGGCGTGATCGACGCTGCCGATACAACGTATAGTGGCGCGGTGCTGGAACTGCTACAGAATGGCGCCGTGTTGGGTAGCACGCTTTCCAACCCCGGCGGGGCTTACGCTTTTCCCAATATAGCCGCCGACGCCTATACGGTGCGGCTGGACACCAACAGCACCAGCCCGCTGGGGCTTACGGTGAATACCGTAGACACCTCCTTCACCGGCTGCGGCACGATGGTCACCATCAACTGGTTGCTGGAGAATTGCCCGACGGCAACCTCCGAAGTCACTTTGAGTGGCTGTGAATCGATCGGCTACGGAGCGATGTCCTTCAGCAGAGATACCAGTTTTGTGGCTGCTTACACCTCCGCTGCCGGGTGTGATTCGCTGGAAACCGTAAATATCATTATCCTCCAACCCAGCACCTCCAGCCTGGAACTCAGCGCCTGCCCCGGGACGCCTGTTGATTACAACGGTACGGCTCTCAATGCGGGACAGCAGATGGACTTTATTCTCACCAATGCTGTCGGCTGTGATTCTACCGTCACCGTCACGGTGGCGGAGCTTCAGCCCAGCAGTTCCAGCCTGGAACTCAGCGCCTGCCCTGGGACGCCTGTTGATTACAACGGTACGGCTCTCAATGCGGGGCAGCAGATGGATTTCACTTTTACCAATGCTGCCGGCTGTGATTCTATCGTCACCGTAACGGTGGCGGAGCTTCAGCCCAGCAGTTCCACACTGGAACTCAGCGCCTGCCCCGGCACGGCTGTCGATTACAACGGTACGGCGCTCAATGCGGGGCAGCAGATGGATTTCACTTTCACCAATGCTGCCGGCTGTGATTCTATCGTCACCGTAACGGTGGCGGAGCTTCAGCCCAGCAGTTCCAGCCTGGAACTCAGCGCCTGCCCCGGGACGGCTGTCGATTACAACGGTACGGCGCTCAATGCGGGGCAGCAGATGGATTTCACTTTCATCAATGCCGCCGGCTGTGATTCTACGGTCACCGTCAGCGTTGCCGAGCTCCCCGCCAGCGATACCCTGATCCGGCTGGAAGCCTGCACCGGTGATAGCGTTTACTTCGGGAGTACCCCTATCCTCGCCGGCGAGGCGCTGGACCTTTCCTTCACCAACCAGGCAGGCTGTGACTCTCTGATCCGGGTAGAGGTAGAAGCGCTGGCTACCTACCGCCAGGACGTGGAACTGGCCACCTGCCAGGACAGCATCTTTTTTGCCGGCATGATGCTGCCGGTGGGCAGTACGGAGCTGGTGCTGGCTACTCAAGGCGGCTGCGACTCCGTACTGGCCGTGCAGGTCACCCAATACCCGGAAGTGCAAACCGAGGTGGTGCTTGATGCCTGCCCGGACAGCACGGCCACTTACGAGGGCCAGGCGCTGGCGCCCGGCGAGGAAAGAACAGTAACCCTCACCAGCCAGTTTGGCTGTGATTCGGTGGTGCACGTCGTGGTGCAGGCCTACCCGGCGCCCGGGCTGGAGGCAACCGTGAAGGAAGATTGCCCGGAGAACAGCACCGGCGCCATTACGGGAAGCATATCGCTGAGCACGCTGGAGCCTTACCGCTTTTCGATCGATGGAGAGAGCTATTCCAGCAATCCGCTTTTCGACGGGCTGGAAGGCGGGGCCTACACCCTGTTTGTCCGCGATGGCAGGGGCTGCACTGCTTCCATACCCGTAGAGGTGGAAGAACCGGATCCGCTGCTTATCGAACTGGGCCAGGACTCCCTGGCTTGCGACAAGCCTACCGCCACCCTTTCCGTGAGCATCCTTTCGGGAGACGATGGAACACTGGAATACCTGTGGAGCGACGGCAGCACCGGCCCCAGCCTGCAGGTGGGCAGCGCCGGCGTTTACACGCTACAGGTGAGCAATACCTGCCAGGTAATCATTCGGGAGCTTATCGTTCCGGCGCCCAGCCTGGATGCAGAACAGCTGCTGTATGTACCCAACGCCTTCTCTCCCAACGAGGATGGGAATAACGATTCTTTTCTCCCCGCCGCAGCGTCCGATGTGGAGTTCCAGGAGTATGAGTTCAAAGTCTTCAACCGTTGGGGCGCCGAGCTGTTCGGTACGGACAAGCCCTCGGAGGGCTGGGACGGGATGGTCAAAGGCCAACGGCAGAACGGCGGCCTGTACGTCTGGTATGTGAAGGCCCGGGTGCGCGCCTGCGGGCAGGAGGTAGAGGTGTATCTGGAAGGGGATGTGGTGTTGATGCGGTGAGGGGGATGGGTAAGTAAGTGCTTGGACTGTTTAATGCTTCTAAATGCAACCTCAGCATTAAAAAGTCCGTTAGGTATAACAGACTTCACAACAACAACACTAAATTGTGCTTGCGGAAGGCGCCGTTCGGTGAATGGTTGTAAGTTGAGGATTGTTTCCACCTTCCCAGCCGGCAACCGGCAACCAGGAACCCCAATACCTTAAATAGAAGCCAGAAATGGAAAAACAACCCAATTCCCTTGCCGAAGAGGAATTACAGGAAAAAGCAAGCGGCGCTCAGCCCCCCGAGCGTTTCACCGGTATTCGAATCGTGGAAGCCAAAGACAGGGCTGCAGGTATACCCAGCGTGCTCGCTGCAATGAGCCACGTTAAGAAATATGTGCCCCCCCGGGATGCACTGAAGGTCATGTCTCGCCTCAATCAGAAGGGCGGCATCGACTGCCCGGGCTGCGCCTGGCCCGACCCGGAAGATGAGCGCTCCAAACTGGGAGAATACTGTGAGAACGGCATCAAAGCCATCTCGGAGGAAGCTCAGAAAACAACGATCGGCCGCGAGTTTTTTACCCAGCATCCCATTGCCGAGATGCTGAAATGGAGCGATTTCGAGATCGGCAAGAAGGGGCGGCTGGCCGAGCCTATGCTGTTGCAGGAAGGAGGTAGCCACTACGAGCCGGTCTCCTGGCAAGCCGCGTTTCAACTCATTGGAAAGGAACTCAACGCCCTGTCCAGCCCGGACGAGGCCGTTTTTTACACCTCTGGCCGGACGAGTAACGAGGCGGCTTTCCTCTACCAGTTGTTCGTACGCGAATACGGTACCAACAACCTGCCGGACTGCTCGAATATGTGCCACGAATCCAGCGGCCACGGCCTGAGCCAGACGGTGGGTATCGGCAAAGGCTCCGTCACCCTGCCCGACCTGTACGAAGCCGAGGTGATCATCATCATGGGGCAAAACCCGGGGACCAATCATCCTCGTATGCTCTCCGCCCTGGAGCGCTGCAAAGAAAATGGCGGGCAGATCATCACCATCAACCCGCTACCGGAAGCAGGCCTGATGAAATTCGTCAACCCGCAGCGACCGGGCAAAATCCTTACCGGCGGCACTCCGCTGACCGACCTCTTCCTGCAGGTAAAGGTCAACGGCGATGTACCCTTGCTCAAGGCCATCATGCTGCAGCTGTGGTACCAGGAACAAAGGGCTCACGATACGGTGTTCGACTGGGATTTTATTACCGAAAAGACAGAAGGGTACGAGGCGTTCATCAATAAATTGAAAAAGTACGATTTTGAAGAGCTGGTGCAGGCCAGTGGCGTAGGACGGGACAGGATACTGAAGGTGGCGGAGCTGTTGCGCAACAAAAAGAAGATCATCATCTGCTGGGCCATGGGCCTGACGCAGCACGAAAACGGAGTTGAGAACATCAAGGAAGTCGTCAACCTGCTCTTGCTCAAGGGCAGCATTGGCAAGCCGGGCGCCGGCACCTGCCCGGTGCGTGGCCACAGCAACGTGCAGGGCGACCGCACCGTCGGCATCTGGGAAGCGCCCAAACCGGAATTTCTGGACAAGCTGAAGGCTACCTTTGGGTTTGAACCGCCCCGCCGCCACGGCTACGCCACGGTAGACGCCATCAAGGCGATGCACGAGGGCAAGGCCAAAGTCTTTTTCGCCATGGGCGGCAACTTCCTCTCTGCCACTCCCGACACGGAATACACCGCCGAGGCGCTGAAAAAGTGCCGCCTGACCGTCCATGTTTCGACCAAACTCAACCGCAGCCATCTCATCCATGGCAAACAGGCGCTCATCCTGCCCTGCCTGGGGCGCACCAATGTCGATATTCAGGAGAGCGGCGAGCAGTTTGTCAGTGTAGAAGATTCCATGGGTGTCATCCACTCCTCTCAGGGTATCCTGGCGCCACCTTCCGAACACCTGCTCAGCGAGCCGGCCATCGTCGCCGGCCTGGCCAAGGCCACCCTTGGCAACCGGAGTAAGGTCAACTGGGATGAGATGGCCGCCAACTACGACCACATCCGCGACGCCATCGAAGCAGTAGTGCCCGGTTTTGAGGATTACAACCGGAAGGTGCGGGAACCCGGCGGTTTCTACCTGCCCAACGGCGCCCGGGAACAGCGTTTCGACACGCCTTCCGGCAAAGCCCACTTCAGTGTAAACCCCCTTCCGGAAAACGGCATCGCTGCGGATGAGTACATTATGATGACCATTCGCAGCCACGACCAGTTTAACACGACCATCTACGGCCTGAACGACCGCTACCGCGGCATCTACAACGAGCGCCGGGTGGTGCTGATGAACCGGGAGGATATACAAGCGGACGGATTGAAGCAGGGAGACGTCGTCAACCTCATTGGCCACTACAAGGGCCAGCGCCGGGTTGCCAAAAGTTTTATCGTTGTGCCTTACGATATTCCCCGGCGCTGTATAGCCACCTACTTCCCTGAGGCCAATGTGCTGGTGCCGATCGATTCGGTGGCGAAGGGGAGTAAGACGCCGGCGTCGAAGCGGGTGGTGGTTCGGGTGCGGAAAGGGGGATAAGTTCTTGGTCGTTGACCGGACAGTATCGTTGAGGGAGTTATTTGTTGATCGGCCTCCTTTTTATGATTTTTGGAGGTTTTTCACCCGGGAGCTCAAAATTACGAACCATTCTCACCCTGGACGGTTATGAATTTCATGGCGATTTTTATCTTGCTCAAGTAAGCAAAACACTTTTTACTGATTCGATGGAGCATTGAAGCGCTAATATGAACAAACTTTCATATTTTAGCCCTCAATTCCCCCAAACGCCATTTTTTAAGAAAATCTAACCGAGCAAAGAGGCCCATGCCAAACCACCAACTATACGACAACCACGGACGACTGGTCAATTACGTGCGGCTGGCCGTGACCGACCGTTGCAACCTGCGCTGCTTTTACTGCATGCCGGAGGAAGGCATCAAATACGTACCCAAGGAAGAGCTGTTGACATACGAAGAGATGCTTCGAATGATGCAGCTGCTCGTGGATTTGGGCATCGAAAAACTGCGCATCACCGGCGGCGAGCCTTTTGTCCGGCGGGATATGATGGACTTTCTGCGCGCCCTCTGCCGGATAGACGGCCTGAAAAAAGTGAACATTACGACCAACGGCACCCTCACGGCGCCCCTCATTCCGGAGCTGAAGCAACTGGGCATCAGTTCCGTCAACCTGAGCCTGGATACACTCGATAAAGAACGCTTTTTTCAGATCACCCGCCGCGATGAGTTCGGGAAGGTGATGGATACCTTTCACGCTTTGCTGGAGCATGAAATCCCCACCAAGATCAATACCGTGGTGATGGAAGGAAAAAATACCGAGGATATCCTGTCCCTGGTAGATCTGACGAAGCATTATCCCGTCGGCGTCCGGTTTATCGAAGAGATGCCCTTTAATGGAGAGGGCAGCCACTATCCCACTCTGGAGTGGAACCACAAGAAGATCCTCTCGCACATCCAGGAGCACTATCCGCATCTGGAGAAGATGCCCGACCCGCCTCATTCCACCTCATACAATTACCGTATTCCCGGGCATCAGGGGACGGTTGGTATCATCGCCGCCTATAGCCGCACGTTTTGCGGTACCTGCAACCGAATCCGGATCACGCCTAAGGGTATGCTCAAAACCTGCCTGTACGACGATGGCGTTTTTAACATAAGAAACCTGATGCGGGCCGGCGCTACGGATGAGCAAGTGCGGGCCACTTTTATCGAGGCGCTGGGAAATCGCGCCAAAGACGGCTGGGAAGCCGAAAAAAACCGTAAATTTGGCCTGCCAATTCAAGAGTCCATGTCGACGATTGGAGGATAGTAAAATAATATGATATCCCAAAACAACAGGAAGCAAAAGAAAAACGCCTTATGATTCCCATTGAGGAAGCCACCAAGATAGTGCTAAACCACACCAGGAGTTACGGTGAAGAGGCGGTGCCTCTAACCGAGGCTATAGGCCGGATACTGCGGCAGGATATCCTCGCCGACCGTGATTTCCCCCCCTTCACCCGCGTAACGATGGATGGCATCGCCATTCGCTATAATTCTTATGCCAACGGGCAACGCAAGTTTCCGATCGAAGGTATGCAGGCGGCGGGCTCCCCTCAGCGTGCCTTACTCAACCTCGATGGCTGCCTGGAAGTCATGACCGGCGCTATCCTCCCTGAGAATGCAGATACGGTCATCCGTTATGAAGATATCAAGGTAGAAAACGGGGTGGCCAGGTTGCAGGTCAACGGTATCCAAAAGGGGCAAAACGCTCATCTCCGTGCCTTTGACCGCAAGCAGGGAGAGCGGATCGTTAAAGGAGGCGCTATTCTTTCTCCCGCCGAGATAGGTGTAGCCGCTACGGTGGGCCTTTCCTCTCTGAAAGTGGCCAAGCTCCCTTCCGTGGCCATTATTTCCACCGGAGATGAACTGGTGGAGGTGGAAGAAACCCCGGAACTTCACCAGATCAGGACTTCCAATGTGTACACCATTGCATCTACGCTTACCCACTGGGGTATCCATCCGGATAAGTTGCACATCGCCGACGACATGGATGCCACCAAGGCGAAGCTATCCGCCTGTCTGGAGCAATACGACGTCCTCATTTTGAGCGGCGGCGTTTCCAAAGGGAAATTCGATTATATCCCGGGCGCTCTCAACGCTTTGGGGATGAAAAAGCTGCTCCACAAGGTAAAGCAACGCCCCGGTAAGCCATTTTGGTTTGGGGAATCCCCCAACGGCAAAGTCATATTTGCTCTGCCGGGTAATCCGGTTTCGGCTTTCATGTGCGCAATGCGGTATATCCGCCCCTGGCTCCGGAAAAGCCTGGAGCTGGAACCCATGGATTATTCTTATGCCGTGCTGGCTGAAGATT
The DNA here is from genome assembly GCA_020636095.1 of Lewinellaceae bacterium. GTDB lineage: Bacteria > Bacteroidota > Bacteroidia > Chitinophagales > Saprospiraceae > JACJXW01. The sequence continues at coordinate 1,725,600 of JACJYN010000002.1, read as the reverse complement.
TCAAGTTTAAACCCGACCTGACCTATTTTCTCCAGGTGCGCACCTCCTTTGATGCGGAAACCGGCCGGCTGATGGCCCTACCGGTGGAAGGCCACGGTTCGGGAGACCTGGCCAACCTGGTGGACGCCGACGCCTTCCTGGAACTGCCGCGCGAAAAGGATAAATTTAAAAAGGGTAAGGTTTTTCCACTTATTCCCTATCGTTAAAAAGCCGGCGGCCGACACCCGAACATCAAATTCCCGAACATCGCACATCAAACATCAAACATCAAACTTGCCCCCCTCCTGTCATCTTCGTACCTTGACCTTTAAATACTGCGTATGAGCCAGGAATTTACCCATCTGGATAGTGCAGGCAACCCCTCCATGGTGGACGTCGGCGCCAAATCAGTTACCCAACGCATGGCGCGGGCCCGCGCTATCGTAATACTGGGCGACGAGATTATGGACGAACTGGAGCATGAGGAGATTCACACGAAAAAAGGGCCCGTTTTTCAAACGGCTATTCTCGCCGGCATCATGGCTTCCAAAAAAACGGGAGAGCTGATCCCGCTCTGTCACCCGCTCGGGCTGGATAACTGCCAGGTGGCCATCCATGTTAACGATAAAAGGGAAGTAGTGATCGATTGCACCGCCCGGATCACCGCGCGGACCGGCGTGGAAATGGAAGCCCTTACCGGCGCCACCGTAGCTGCGCTTACGGTTTATGATATGTGTAAGGCTTTTTCCCACGATATTGTGATCAGAGAGGTCAAGCTCATGGAGAAAAGCGGTGGAAAACGGGATTTTAAAAGGGGGGAATAGCACAACAATTGTCAAAGGTTCAAATAAATAATATGCCACAAGAAGATCAGAAGCACCAAAAGCACGCTAAACTAACCCGCCCGGAATTTGGCACATTCCACCGACATGAGTGGGCGATTCTGGGAACCCCCTGCGGCAATGTCAAAAAGCTGGCCTATGGCATCATCGACCGCCTCAGCGACAGCTACCGGGTGGGGTATGTGGACGCTGACCATGCGGGCGCTGATGAAGAGGCGGACAAAGGATTTGATGACAAGAGTGCTATGGCCCATGGCGCCAGGATGGAGTATATTGATAAGATTAACTACCATCGCCTGGATTTCAAAGCCAATCTGGATAGCCACGGCTACCGGACGTACTTCAACGAGCAGGATGCGGTGATCGTCAACGGCAACCACTTCCCCGCCCGGAAGCAGATCGTAGTGATCGACCCCGAGAAGGAAGACTCCCTTCAGCGCAGGCTCAGCCAACTGACAGACGTACGCCTGATCCTGCTGGTGGAAGGCGTCAATGAGGTCTATCCCTGGCTCAGGGAAAAGCTGGAGGGCTTTAGCAATATTCCCTTGATGAAGCTGAAAGATGAGGCAGGCATTGCTATTCTGGCCGAAAGGGAGCTTGCGGCAGCCAAGGCGCCTCTCTACGGCCTGGTGCTGGCAGGGGGCAAGAGCGAGCGCATGGGCCGGGACAAGGGCATGATCGACTATCACGGCCAACCCCAGCGGGAGCACCTGGCGGAACTGCTCGGCCATTTTTGCAAAGAAACCTTTATCTCCTGCCGCCCCGACCAGGTGGAAGGGGTCAATAAACCACTGCCCGATACTTTTACCGGATTGGGCCCTTTTGGCGGTATTCTTTCCGCCTTTCGCAAACAGCCCGATGCCGCCTGGCTGGTCGTCGCCTGCGACTTGCCCCTGCTGGATGAGTATACCATTTCCCAGTTGGCAGGCTTTCGCAATCCATCCAAAGTGGCGACGGCGTTCAACAGCCCCGCCAGTGAATTTCCGGAGCCGCTCATTGCCATCTGGGAACCCAGGTCTTATCCCATCTTGCTACAGTTTCTGGCTCAGGGTTACTCTTGCCCTCGCAAGGTGCTCATCAACTCCAATGTGGAGCTCCTGGATGCCGAACGCCCGGAAGCCCTGCGCAATGTGAACAAGCCCGATGAGATGGAGGACGTGCAGGCAGTGATCAACCAAAAGGACTGAGATGGCGGCGGCTTTCTGGCAAACCCTCTGGTTGACGTTCCAACTGGCAGCCGCCACAACGGTGCTGCTCATCTTTATCGGCATCCCTATTGCTTATTTGCTTTCTCAAAGCCAAAGCCGATGGAAGCCCTTTCTGGAGGCCCTGATCAGCATGCCGCTTGTCCTTCCCCCCACTGTTCTGGGCTTTTACCTGCTGCTGGCCTTCAGCCCCGAGCGGCAACTGGGCGCCTGGCTGGAACATACCTTCGGGCTGAGGCTGGTATTTACGTTCGCCGGACTGGTCGTCGGTTCTATCTTTTACAGCCTTCCCTTCATGGTGCAGCCCGTCCAATCCGGCTTTGAAAACCTGCCGCGCAACCTGGCGGAAGCCTCTTACACCCTCGGTAAATCCCGGTTGCAGACGCTGCTTCGCGTACAACTCCCCAATATCAAACCTCCTCTACTGACCGGCATTGTGCTGGCCTTCGCCCATACCGTAGGCGAATTCGGCGTCATTCTTATGATCGGGGGCAACATCCCCGGCCAAACCCGGGTGGCCTCCATCGCCATTTACGACGAGGTGGAAGCACTCAATTACGGCATGGCGAACCAGTACGCACTGGTGCTGGTGGCTTTTGCTTTCACTATCCTGGCGCTGGTGTACAGCATCAACCGGAGGTTGCTGAGGACGGGGTAATAGTGTATCAGTGTATCAGTGTATCTGTGAGGGCACTCCGGAAACTCCAGGAAAGGAATGAAGGACTGAATTAGCGAATGATTGAATATAAACGCAGATAGATACACCCACACACTGACACCCATTTACCCATCAATTTCCCGTATCTTTCCACCCGATTTGGAGAGAAAGACAATGATAGAGATTCGACTAAAAAAAATGCTGAGCTCAGGCGGCGGGCCACTGAACCTGGATATCCGGCTGGATATCGAAGAGGGGGAGTTTTTGGCCATTACAGGGCCGTCGGGTAGTGGGAAGACGACCTTACTGCGCCTGCTGACTGGCCTCATACCGGCAGATGAAGGCTTTATTCGATTTGATGGACAGACATGGCTGGACACTCGCCAGGGGGTCAACCGCCGGCCACAGGAACGCAACGTCGGGCTGGTTTTTCAGGATTATGCCCTCTTTCCCAATATGACGGTCCGGCAAAACCTGTCGTTTGCCCTGTCGAAAAACCAGAGTCCTGATATTGTCGACGAATTGATGGCCATCACTGAATTGGTAGAACTGGAGGGCGCCTATCCCGCTACGCTTTCCGGGGGGCAGCAGCAGCGGGTGGCCCTGGCGCGGGCTCTGGTTCGGAAGCCCCGGTTGTTATTGCTCGACGAACCGCTTTCGGCATTGGATGCCAGCATCCGCAGCAAATTACAGAATTACATCTTGCGGCTTCACGAAGCTTTTCAATTGACCACCCTACTCGTCAGCCATGATTATAGAGAGATATTCAAGCTGGCCAGCCGGGTTGTAGCCCTGCGACAGGGGCAAATCAGCCAGCCCGACCTGCCGGAGGCGGTCCTTTTTTCCAGCGGACAGGACGGGGATATTCGACTGAGCGGGGAGGTGTTGAGCATCGAAGAGGCCGGGGCCGGCTTTGCCATCAACGTGCTGATCGGCCATAATGTGGTGCGCGTGCCCGCCCGTCCTAAAGATATTCAGCAAGTGCAACCGGGAGATTCGGTGATGGTTAGTTTTCAGGCGTTTCAGCCGGAGTTGGTGAGGTAGAGAGGGATCGTTAACCAGGCAAAACGCCGCACCAAGGCTCAACAATCAAAACTCAAAAATGACTATTCAGCAATTGGCGATTAGCTGTGGGCTATTGGCGCCCGATGTCCATAAAAATGAGATATAAGTTTAAGTTGCTGGTTTTTACTTAACATATCAACCTTAAGGGCAGGCAATTTGCTAATGGCTAACCGCCAAAAGCTAACTGCTGAATAGTTGCACTCAAAAAACAAACTCAAAATGACCCACCTACCTACCATCTGCCTTTGCCTGGCCATCACAATGGCCGCCTGCCAGCCCGCCATCGACGGCGGCCTGATTGAGGTCAAAGACTTCGGCGATAACCCGGGAAACCTGAACGGTTACTACTACGTGCCGGAGGGGTTGCCTGCCGGCGCCCCGTTAGTCGTTGTCCTGCACGGTTGCTCCCAGGATGCCGCCGAGATGGCCCGCCTCAGCGGCTGGAACGAACTGGCGGCTGACCATGGTTTTGTGGTGCTGTATCCTCAGCAAAAACGCACCAACAACCTCAACAAATGCTACAACTGGTTCGTCCCGGAAGATATCAGTAAGGGCAGCGGCGAAGCCCGCTCTATCCGGCAGATGATGTCCTATGTTTATAAAGAATTGCTGGTGGATAGCACCAAGGTGTACGTCACCGGGATGTCCGCCGGCGGCGCTATGGCGGCCGTTATGCTGGCAACGTATCCGGAGGATTTCCGCGCCGGGGCGGTCATGTCGGGTATTCCCTACGCCGCCGCTGCTGATTTGGCCACCGGCTTCCAGGCAATGAGGGGAGAGGCCGTCCTTTCAGCAGAGGAATGGGAGGCTCGGGTACGCCGTCAGAACGAAAGCTATACCGGCCCGTACCCCGCGCTGGCCATCTTTCACGGCGTAGACGACCCCATTGTTAGCATCATCAACGCTCATGAGCTGACCGAGCAGTGGGCCGCCCTCTATGGCCTCGATCCGGAAGCCCCTGCTGAGGTGGAAATTATTGAAGGGAATGAACGGGTCAAGCGCATCACCTACCAGGACAGCACCGGCGCTACCGTACTCCTCCGCTACGACCTTGACAGCCTGGGCCACGCTATTGCTGTCGACCCGGGCGAAGAGGCTACACAAGGCGGCGCCGAAGGGCAGTATGCCCGGGATGTGGATTTTTTCTCGTCCTACTGGGCGGCGCGGTTTTTTGGGCTGGCGGAGTAGCCCGGACGCGGCAGATTCATCTGGTGCGTTTCTTTAGGAGGCGGGGTTTTGATCGGCCCCGAAGCCTTGGAGTAACTTAACATAATGATCAAACAATTCGCCACACCGCCGGGTAATTTCTTCCTCCATTTCCGTCAGTACCTTTTCGTAAACCAACGGAATGGTCAGGTAGATTTTCCCGTTCTCTCGCCAGGCGTCAAATACATAATCGTTGGGTTCCCGGGCTACAAAAGTGACAGCCCATTTATTGACGCCCCGGAAACTATTGGGCAGTTCCTTAGACGCCAATAGTTGGTTAATCTTCTCCAGGTTTATTTTGGATACAACCGGGTGGTCGACAATTTTATTAACGAAGAATTCCATTTCTAAAGAGTTTTCATTAATCAAACTTCGAATTCAGTGGTGGATAAAGCAACTTTTGTTGCCTTTTCTGATTCTCAGGTAAAAGAGGATAACTGCCCAGGCGGGCTAATTCCCTGTTTTTGGCAGTAGTCACATCTCCCCGATATTCCATGATGTAGTTGACACCATGATATATATAGAACTCCGAAGAATATCTGCCTTGGCCATTGGTAGAAACACCGATTTTTGCGATTTCACCGGTTTCCAGCCATACCTTTCCTTCCGGACAAAGATAACACTCTCGATAGCCTGGATCAACAGCAATTAGTATATATTGCTCTGCCTCCTCCGCGTTCTTTTTCTGTCTTCCAGCTATCTCCGCCTGCCGTTCCGGCGTCAGGGCGGGATTCCCATCCGGATTGGTGTGTACTACTTCTTCATAACGGGAATAGTTGTAAACAAGGCCGCCGGCCAGGCCCAGGATGAGCAGAAAAAGCCAGAACGGGGGGCTACCTCCTCCGCCTTTACTACCTGGATGTGGGATAAAAGATGATTTTTTACTGGCTTTAATTTGAGTTAAAGGCATTTTGGACTTACTTTTTTGGGGTTTACATTAAAAATAAGTCCAAATCTAATAAATGTTTTTTAAAAGGAAAGGATTTGATTTTTTTTTATCCTAATGAGTTTAAATCAGTTCGATATGAGCGGTAAAGCGTTTTTTTTGTGTCCGGCTGCCTACAACTTCACAAACACCCCCACACTATACGACGGATTCGCAAAGATCAATCTCCCAGATAAGGCCCTTCCCGTACTCACCGACACCCCCCATTTATCCGTAATGTTGTAGGCCAGCTCCGGCGAGAAGCTCAGGTGCTCCGTATTGTTGGCGAAGATGCTGGTGCTGGTGGACAACTCGCTGGGCAGCTTACCATTGTTGAGGCTCTCCACTCCGTAGAGGCGGAGGATGGCGAGGAGTCGGCCATTGAGAAAGGTGGCGCCGCCCTCGACGCCGAAGCGCAGCTCGTCGGAGAAGTCGTTGGTGCGGTTGTTGAAGCCAACGTAGGCATTGGCATAAGCGTCGATCTTGCCGATGCGAAAACCCTTGCCGGCGTCTAGCTGTAATAGCTGGTTGAACTCGCCGTCGCCGGTTTGCAGGTTGCCGCCACTGCCGCCGCTGTCGTTACCCAGGGGCAACCCCAGGGTAAGGGTGGCGCTGAGAGCCACCGGCCCGTTGGTGAGGATGCCGTATTTGAGTCCGATATCCGTATCGCCTACGGTGTTGATAGCTTCGCCGGGGGTGATCACTTCACCAGTGGTGCCGGAGACGGTGTTATTGAAATAGGCGCGGCTGAAAAAGGGGAAGTAGAGCACCCCGGTCAGCCGTCCGGTGAAGCCGTATTCGGCGTAGAGGCTGGTGTTGAAAATACCGGTAGTGACGTTGGGGTCCAAAAGGCCCACATCGGTGTAGTGCTGGTTGGAGATGACCCACCATTCGCTGAGCTTGAAGTACCCCTTGCCTTTGGGTTGCGGCCAACCGCCGCCGGCGTAGGAAGTGTAAGAAAGCAGAAATAGTAATATTAAGAAGAAGGTATTTTTTTTCATGTTCTTTTTTTGATTCGTTGATGTAAGTCGGTTGGATGGCCCCTCAACAATCTGGACTTTGGACGTTAAGTCGGAAGTGCGAAGTTGGAAGTCGGAATGGGGCGCTAAATGGGCATTCGACGCCAATTTTCCGCCTTCAACCTCGGACCGCCCAAAGTCCAGCTCAACAATATAACCCTACAACAATTCAACCATCAACCAGGCAAGTCCCCTGTCTACTCCATCTCTCCATCCCCCACCTTGACGCTGAAGGGCTTACACCAGTACAGCAGGTAATCATAGTCATTCAGCCCGACGCCGCTGATTCGGTAGCTGTGGGCGCCGCTGAAGGTTTCCACCCTGCCGATTTCGAAGGCGTTGTTGACTGTGGAGGGGTTGTTGGTCAGGTAGGCGTACAGGCCGGGCAGGCTGGTGGACGCGCGGTAGTCTTCACCGAATTCCAGGACGATGTCGTTGCCGTCCTGCCGGAGGGTGAAACTACCTTCCAGCAGGTATGAACTGGTGGTGCGGATCGCGCCGCTGCGTTCTTCAGAAGGGCCGCCAATGACTTCCTCTTCACTGACAATCACCTCGATGGCGTCGTTCACCGGCGCCTGCCCATCGAGTGGCACTTCGGCGGCCAGGCGGACCGTGCCTTTGGCCAGGGCGGTGGCCAGGCCGGTATCATCAATCGCTATCACGGCTGTATTGGAGGAGGACCAGGCGACGGGCCGTTCTTCGGCCTGGCCGATGTTGTTCGTAAAGCGGGCCTCCAACTGGTAGGAGGTTCCCACTGTCAGGGAGTCGACTGGATTGAGGATGCGGACAGCTTCGGGCACGGTGTCGAAGATGACGTCATCGCCGATGCAACCGGATAAGAGCAGAAGCGCCAAAAAGCCGGCTACCTTTCTAGTGTAGGACAGAAGTCGGAAGTCGGAAAGCGGAAGTCGGAATGACACCAAGCCTTCCGCAACTTCCTGGCCATCAAAAGTGTCCAACGCTAGACTGGTAGCCAAAAAGCCTATGGGAATTTTCATTTTGAAGACTTTAGCAGGGGGTAAAAAAAACGAAGGGCCGCCTCACGGCACAACTTCACTATTCGAACACACTCTAAGTACGCAAAATAACGGTATGGGATTCAGTTTGATTCATAAATGTCCTGCTTCCCTTTTCCAACAAGGATTGAGAGAAGGCGCCAGCCTCCCCCCAATTTACCTGACAAACCCTAATTCTTGGCCTCGATCGTCACGCGAATGGCATCGCTGACGGCCGGGTAGGTAAATGCATCGTTCACCGGCTGCACTATGCCGTTCTCATCCGGGCCGGAATCGCCGCCGCCTCGGGCGGGCTGGTGGTTGCCTGCGCCGGGGTATTCGTTGACTTCCGTACCGGCATCCCAGAGCTGGATATTGCCGGTGATGTCCCCATTGACCGGCATACCGTTGTTGAACAGTGCCAGGCCTCCTTCGCCGTACGCGTAAAAGAGGTCATTGGTGTGTACCAGCATAGTAGCCAGGTTGAGGTAGGCTCCTTCTTCCGCATCAAAAGTAAAGCTGTAGCTGGCGCCTGGCATCAGTGGGCCGGGAGCGGTGGCGCCCTCCGGTGTGTTGAATACGCCATGAGCAATAACATCGTTGGCGCTGTTGAGGGAAGTATTCAGCACGCTGGGGTCGCCATCTTCCGCCAGGGCTTCCAGCCCCTCACCGCGGTCGGCGGCGCCATTTGTGAACAAAGGCATATCACCGGCATTATGAATGGCCCATACGCCGGGTGCGAAGGGAGAAACATAACCTGTCTTGTCCTCCAGGCTGGCCACCATAGCGGCATTATTGCCATCTTCAGCAATGGCTTCCAGGCCAGCGCTGGCCGCTTTGCCGGTTTCGAACAAATTTACACCTGCACCGTGTACCGCCCATATCCCCGGCGCCAGAGGTGTCGGCAGAGACGCGCTTCCGGAGATATTCTCAAGGGTAAGGGTGAATTCCGTACCGCCATCGTGAGCCAAAGAAACGCGGATTACAGACTCATTTGCCGGGTAAGTGTAGCCGTCATTCACCAGGCCGACCACCCCATTTTCGTCCATTCCGGTATTCGGCCCACTCTGCCGGGGCGCCTGGTTGGGCCCGTCGCCCGGCGCTTCGTTCACTTCGGTGCCCGCATCCCATAAGCCGAGGTATTCGGTAACGTCGCCGGTGACGGCATTGCCACTTTCATCGTACAGCTCAAGGCCCTTTTCATCGAAAGCGTAAAACAGGTCATTGGATTGTACGAACATGGTGGCCAGGTTGAGAAAGGCGCCTCTCCCTGCATGAAACGTAAATTGCTCCTGTTCACCAGACAGGAGCAGCCCGGTGGCGCCGGAAGCGAGGTAATCTTTGGGCGCCAGGGTGTTTTCAATCGTCACCGTAAAAGTTGCCGACTCGGCGGGTGTCGGAGCTTCATCATCGTTGTTGCAAGCGGAGAAAAACAGAACGGCCGACAGGGCAAAAATTGCATTTTTAAGAATTTTCATTATCCAATTTTTAGTTTAAGGAATGTTTTCAGTTGTCAGGTACAAAGCTATTGGATGTGATGACGGAGGGCATCACGAAAGGATCACAAGACTGTAATTAACCGCCTTTTCCTTTTCAGTTGTTTGATAATCAATTAATTGGATGTATTTTGACAAGATCCGTTCCTTCCCAAAAGTCATGGCTGAGACACTTGAAGCGGTTACTGGCTGTGAAAAACGAACGGGTTCAACTCCGGGGGGCGCCGGGTTGTATTAGAAATGCAAAGCTTTCGTGATGTTTTTGTGATACTTAGCCTTTAAATTGAATAAATAAAGGTGGTGGTTGCCACGGGAAGTAGGATCGTCAACCTGTGGAATATTTCCGACTTCTCATTTCCGGCTTCACCAAAATCCTCCCGCTTATGAAAAACGTACTGGTGATCGAAGATGACCTGAATATTGTCGACCTGTTGGAGATCCACCTCAAGGACCTCAATTTCAACCTGGAAAAATGCTACCATGGAGAAGAGGGGTTGGCCAAGGCTCGTGCCGGAGCATTCGACCTGATCATCCTGGATATTATGCTGCCCGGGCTGGACGGGCTGGAAATATGCCGGCGCCTCCGTACGGATGGCATCCAAACGCCTATCCTGATGCTGACCGCCAAATCGGAAGAGATCGACAAGGTGCTGGGCCTGGAATTGGGCGCCGACGACTATCTGACCAAGCCCTTCAGCGTGCGGGAGTTCATCGCCCGCGCCAAGGCGCTGATGCGGCGTATGGAAATGGCCACTGTCCCGGCGGCTCAGGGTGCTTCCTCGTCCCGCCTGGCTTTCGACGAGCTGGCCATCGACCTGGACCGGCGGAAAGTCTCCCTGGAAGGAAAGAGGGTGGACCTGTCCAGGAAGGAATTCGAGCTGCTGGCCCTGCTGGCTTCCAACCCAGGAAAGAGCTACGGCCGTTCGCGCATCCTGAATCTGGTTTGGGGCTACGATTTCGACGGGTATGAGCATACGGTCAATTCACACATCAACCGCCTGCGCAGCAAAATCGAGCCGGATATGGCTAACCCGAAGTATATTCTGACCACCTGGGGGGTGGGGTACCGGTTTAACGAGGAGTTGTGAAGGGATAAGTATATGGACAGAATTAATGAAGGAGCGAATGATTGAATATAATGGACTCTGCCCGCGTTGCATATCTCACTAATTGTGTACAAGTACTTATATATGGTTAGGGTAATTTGTTCTCATCGAAGGCTGGGACTGTTCAAAGTTGTGTGTTTAAGGTTCGAAGTTGCGCCGGAAACCAAGGTTACATTGAACTTCGGACACAGAACATTGAACAGTCTCCGAAGGCTTTGCGACAATATAACCATCCAGCAATATAGCCATATAGCAATATAACAATCCAACAAGATGAACCAACACACCGGGCTGAACCGCCTTTACTGGAAAATCTCCGCCACCCTGCTGCTGGTACTGGCATTGCTGGGCGTTGGCTACCTGTTCATCACCTCCTATACCGCCCGGCAATACCTGCAGGAGGTCAACCAGCGGTTGTACGGCAGCATCGCCAAACAACTGGTGAAGGAGGCCCATCCCCTGGTGAATGGCCAACCCGACACGTCTGCCACGCATGACATCATGCACTCCATGATGGTCATCAACCCTAGTGTAGAGGTATATCTGCTGAATACGAAAGGAAAGATCATCGACTACGTCGTGCCTTATAAGTCGGTCAAGCTGGAGGCGGTCAACCTGGAGCCGGTGCGGGAATTCATCGATAGCGAAGGGCGGGCTTTCGTGCTGGGCGACGACCCCAAGAACCCCGGCGAGAAGAATGCCTTTTCCGCCGCGCCGGTCATCGAAGACGGGCAACTCACCGGTTACGCCTACATCATACTGGCTGGTGAGGAGCAGGCCGCCGTCACTTCCAACCTGTTCGGCAGCTACATGCTCAAGCTGGGCGCCAAAATGTTCTTCCTGGCTCTGGTGGTGGCGCTGGCTATCGGGCTGATTACCATTGGATTGATTACCCGAAACCTGCGTCAGATCGTGGAAACGGTGCGCCGCTTCAAGGAAGGAGACTACGAAGTGCGTATCCCCGACGAGTCAAAAGGCGACCTCGCTCTGCTGGCGGACACCTTCAACGAGATGGCCGACAAGATCGAACAGAACATCGAACAGCTCAAATCCATGGACCGCCTGCGGCAGGAGCTCATCGCCAACGTCTCGCACGACCTGCGCACCCCGCTGGCGCTGGTACAGGGCTACATCGAAACCCTGATGATGAAGGAGGATAGCCTACAGCCGGAGGAACGCCGGAAGTACCTGGAGATCGTGATGGACAGCTCGGAAAAACTATCCCGGCTCGTCGCCCAGCTGTTTGAATACTCCAAGCTGGAGGCCGAGCAAATACAGCCCGAAAAAGAACCCTTCCTGCTGTCCGAACTGGCGCAGGATGTTTCTGTAAAATACCAGATTCTGGCTCAGGAGAAAAACATTGAGATCAGGCTGGACGCCCCCCCGGAGATGCCCTTGGTATTTGCCGATGTAGCGTTGGTGGAGCGCGTATTGCAAAACCTGATGGACAACGCCCTGAAGTTCACTCCGCCCGGCGGCAGCGTAGCCATTCAGCTGAAGAACCATTCCAAAGGAGTGGAAGTGCGCGTGTCGGATACCGGGCCCGGCATCCCGGAGGGTGATCAGGCTCATATATTCGAGCGCTACCGGAAATCAACGGCTACAGAGAATAAAAAAGTGGGAACCGGGCTGGGCCTGGCGATCGTGAAAAAAATCCTGGAAATCCACAATGCGGCCATTCAGGTGCAGAGTAAGCCGGGGCAGGGGGCGGCGTTTTGGTTCATGTTGCCGGCTTATCAGCAGTAGGCTGCCATACCTACTTATGCCGCTGCTCCAAGACCCGCACCACATCCTCCAGGTGATAGCCCTTCGCTGCCAGTAAAACCAGGTAATGGTACATCAGGTCGGCCGCCTCATTGAGGAATAATTGCTCATCATCATCTTTGGCTTCGATGATCAGTTCGACGGCCTCTTCGCCTACCTTTTGGGCTACCTTGTTGATGCCGCGGGCAAACAGGTGCGCCGTATAGGATTCCTGCGGGTCGGCGCCCTTGCGGCTGTGAATGGTGCGCTCCAGGTGCCCCAGAAAATTGATGTGGCGGTTGGTTTCCGCCCAGCAGGTATCGGCGCCGGTATGGCAGACCGGGCCGCGCGGACGGGCCGTCACCAGCAGGGTATCATGGTCGCAATCGGCCCGGATGTCGACCAGTTGAAGGAAGTTGCCGGAGCGCTCGCCTTTGCGCCAGAGACGGTGCTTGCTGCGGCTGAAGAAGGTAACCTTATCGTCTCTGATCGTCTTTTCCAAAGCTTCCTCGTTCATGTAACCCAGCATCAGCACTTTGCCGGTATCGACATCCTGCACCACGGCCGGAACCAGGCCGTTGCCTTTGGCAAAATCAATCTGTTTGATATCTATTTTCATAATGGTTTTCTGTTTTCTACTACATTTACGAGCATCCACCCCTTTTCGTTTCAGGTCAAAACCGGACTTCAAAGGTAGAATAGGTCACAGCCTCACGGTGACCCCCTGGCCATGCAGGTATTGCTTCAAATCCCCAATCTCGATCTCCCGGAAGTGGAAGATACTGGCGGCCAGGCCGGCATCGGCTTTCCCTTTGGTGAAAACGTCGTAGAAATGCTCCACCGCACCGGCGCCGCCGGAGGCGATGACCGGAATGGACAGGCATTCCGACACCTGGGCGGTGATGTCGTTGGCGAAGCCGTTCTTGGTGCCGTCGTGGTTCATAGAGGTAAATAGAATCTCTCCGGCGCCGCGGCTTTCCGCCTCTTTCACCCAGTCCAGCAAGCGAATCTCTGTCGGTACCCGTCCTCCGCTGAGGTAGATGTACCAGTCGCCGTTCAACCATTTAGCATCTACAGCTACAACGACAAACTGGCTGCCGAAGTTTTTTGCTAACTCATCGATCAGCTCCGGCCGTCGTACGGCGGCTGAATTGATGGATATTTTATCCGCCCCCGAAGACAATAATACGCCTACATCCTCCAGCGAGCTGATGCCACCGCCGATGGTGAAGGGGATGTTGAGGTGCTGAGCAATGTCCTTGGCCAGAGCGGCCAGGGTCTTCCGCCTTTCGTGGGTGGCGGTGATGTCCAGAAAGACCAGCTCGTCGGCCCCTTTCTCGCTGTACAGGGCGCCCAGTTCTACCGGGTCGCCGGCGTCGATGAGGTTGACGAAATTGACACCCTTGACGGTGCGGCCGTCTTTGATGTCGAGGCAGGGGATGATGCGTTTGGCCAGCATGGTATAGTTGAAGTTCTTAATAAAGAGGCAGAAACAAGATAATACCTTTTGCGAGATAAAGTTCAATTTGTTCCCTTTAGTAAATCATTCTCGGGCCTCACACAGCACGTCAGGAGCTGTACCCATTCCCTTTCGTTTCCAGGCGCAGAATATATTAACTTCCGACCAGCAATTCCCGCTTTGGCATTCCAGGGAGGCCATTGCGCTGTCAGCTCACTTTTGGGGCAAAGCGGGAATGGCTGACTTCCGACTCCCTTACTTAAGTTTTATACATTTTAATGAAAAAGAAAAATGCGCTTATGAAAAGACGATTTACCTTTCTCCTGTTATTTTTATTGGCAGGATGGCTTTCTTATGCCCAGGATTGCCTCGCTCCTTCTGCCGAGGATTACCTGAACGGCAACAATGTGCAGGCACTCATTACCGGCGGCGGCAGCCTCTTCTTTGACGGTGAGGATGCCAGTTTTCAAGTGCCGGGCACAGAGCCTGTTCACACTATCTTTGCCCAGGGGCTGTGGCTGGGTGGTTTGGATCCGGCCGGCAACCTGAAGCTGGCGGCTCAAACCTACGGCCGTTCCGACAATAGCTCCGACTACTTCGCAGGGCCGCTAAACGAGATGGGCGAGATCGATGCGGAAAGCTGTCAGAATTGGGACCGCATCTGGACGGTGTACCGCTACCAGATCGAGGCGCATATCCTGGACTTTCAGGACAACGGGGCCGTCGATAACCCGATACCTGAAATAATGGGCTGGCCGGCAAAGGGCAATCCTTATTTCTCAGGCATATATGGGTTTGAACTCCCTTCCACCCCTCAGGGGCTGGCGCCTTTCTTCGACCGGAACAATGACGGTATCTATGACCCCCTGGCGGGCGACTTCCCAATGATCCGGCAATCGATGGCCATTCCGGAGCAGATCACCTGGAGTATCTTCAACGATGCCGGGGGCCTCCATTCTCAGTCGCTATCCGACCCCTTGCGGGTAGAAGTACAGCTCACTACCTGGGCGTATACATGCATAGATAATCCGCAACTGGACAACACTATTTTCGCCTCCTACAAGGTGATCAACCGGGGCGCCGAGTCATTGGATTCTCTCCATCTCGGGTTGTGGGTGGATTTCGACCTGGGTTGTTTTGAGGATGATTTTATTGGCAGCGCCCCGGATTTGAACACCACCTTCGTGTACAATCAGGATAATGAGGATGAGGTGAATTGTGGCTTTGGAGTTACCGGCTACGGGGAAAACCCGCCGGCTCAGGCTATTACTGCTCTCAACCGGAACCTTTCTTATGTGATGTATTACATGAATAACTCCGATGGCCCTCCCGCCACTTCGGACCCCAATACCGCGCTTGACTATTACCGCCTTCTGTCCGGCCATTGGCGGGACGGCGCCCCACTTACTTTTGGCGGAAACGGCTACGACCCCTCCCTTTCCAATCCCGTCACTAATTTTGCCTTCCCCGGAGACCCCAATAATCCCGATGAATGGTCTGCCTACAATGAGGGCTTGGACCTGGGAGACCAGAGAGCTGTCAGCAGTATTTACCTCGGGGCGCTCCCTCCCGGAGGCATGGAGGAAGTGGATTTTGGTTATTCCTTCTTCCGGGAGGCTGGCGCCGGCCACCTGGAGAACGTCACGGCGATGTACGCCGGCATAGAAGATTTGCAAAGTTGGTATGACAGCCAGTTTGAAGGCGCCTGTGGCCAGGCTGCCATTTGCGAAGAGGACTGCATCTGGGCCGGCGACGCCAATGCGGATGGCATCGCCAACCACTGCGACCTGCTGGCTATCGCGCTGGGAGAAAATGCCCAGGGAGCCACCCGCGGCGCTCCCTACAACTGGTCGCCCCAGAATGGAGATAACTGGATGGAAGTGCAAAACAACGGCGCCAACTTCAAACACCTCGACGCCAATGGAGACGGAGCTGTCGCCTTTGAAGATTTCCTGCTTTCCGAGCAGCACTACAACCTTACCCGCCCCGGTTACCAGCCTCCGCCGGCCGTGTACCGGGAAGGGCCCGAACTGGTGTTGAATGCAGTGGGCGCTTTCGATTTCAATAACCTTTCTCCCGGACAGGCCACTGCCCTGGGCAGGATACAACTGACAACGACGGTTCCCGGGCTTTACGCCCTGGCTTTTTCTCTGGAATACGATACTGCTTTTTTTGAAATCATCCACGGCCAGTCTCCGGGTTACGATCTGAACAATAGAACGTTTGGAACCGGTTCCGCTATTGGCACTTCATCCGGCCAATTCGATTTTGCCAGAGTAGCTACCGATGGCGCCATCGGATCGGGCTTGCTTTCTCTTTTACAAATCGAGGTGAAAGAGGCATTCCTTTCCCCCCTTCCAGCTGATACTTCGCTGATCCGCTTCAAAAACATCAAGGCTATCCGAAACGACGGGACGGAAATTGAGATCGGCGGCACGACGGTGGTGGCGCGCTTCCCGGGTATCGCAGTGGCCACTGAAGAGGCATACGGCGCAGAGGATATCCATCTTTTCCCCAACCCGACAACCGGCCGGCTGGAGCTGCGCTTTCCGGGGCGGCAGGTGGAGAGCATAGATGTGCTTGATGCAAGAGGCAAGCTGGTTTGGCGAAAGGAGAATAGGTTTATAGATACCGCCAGCCTGGGCCTTCAGCAACTGCTGGGAGGCGTTTATTTTGTAAGAATGCAGATGGAAGGGGCGGTGGCTGTTCAGCGGGTGGTATTGCAGCGATAGAATTTTCAGAGATACACAAAGGAGGATGGCACATTGATCTATAAAGGTTGCGCCATCCTCCCTGGAAAGGATGGCTCATAGCAACCCCTCCAGCTCTTCCAGCCGGATATGTCCTTCATAAATGGCCTTGCCGATGATGGCGCCGTAACAGCCGGCTTCTTGTAAGGCCTGCACTTCCTGGATAGAAGTAACCCCACCACTGGCGATGAGCTTTAATTCAGAGAAGCGGTTAATCATGTCTTTATACAATTCCAGTGCAGTTCCCTCCAGCCGCCCATCTTTGGAAATGTCCGTACAAATGCTGTATTGAATTCCTTTTTGGATATACTCCTCCAGGAAAGCAAACAGCTCCAGTCCGCTTTGCTCCAGCCAGCCGCTGACGGCGATCTTGCCTTCCTTTACATCCGCGCCCAGGATGATGCGTTCCGGGCCGTATTGCTCCAGCCAGCCCAGGAAGAGCTCCGGGTTTTTTACTGCCACGGTGCCGCCGGTCACCTGCCGGGCGCCGCTTTCGAAGGCAATGCGCACGTCTTCATTCGCCTTAAGGCCGCCGCCGAAGTCGATCTCCAGGTTGGTGTGGGTGGCGATGCGGTGCAGTACCCGGTGGTTGACGATGTGCTGTGCCTTGGCGCCATCCAGGTCGACCAGGTGCAGGCGGCGGATGCCGTGGGCCTCAAATTCCTTGGCTACTTCCAGCGGGTCTTCGTTGTAGACTTTTTTCTGAGTATAGTCGCCTTCCGTCAGGCGGACGCACTTGCCGTCGATGATGTCTATGGCGGGGATGATGTGCATGAGGGATGGTTGATTGAGTTGGTACAGTTGGTTGATTGACTAATTGGTTGATTAGCTGGGCCTTCGACCGTGTCCTTGTGAAGGAATCAAAAGAATACAAATTTAGGAAATTATTAACCTTTATCCAGCCAACACTTTTCCGCAGGCTTTTCGTCTTGTAGTAAAAATCAGAATCATGAAAAAATCCATCCTGTTCACCTCGTCTCTTATTGTACTTTTGTTGATGGCCTGTAATGAAAAAAAGGATCACAGCCCGATTGAATTTCAGCCGGGGGTGAGTTTCGACTTATCTTACAAAGATACCGGCAACTGCAATTGTGGGGATTTGTCCGTTACATTTGCAGACGTTTTGGAAGACTCCCGTTGCCCGGTGCCGGCGACCTGTTTCTGGGAGGGCGAGGCCCGCGTACAACTGGACATCCAGGCTGCAAATGAATCTCAATCCATCGAGCTGCTTTTTCAGGCCAGCCGCAGTTCATTTGACCGCGATACGGTGGGCAATTATGTGATCAGCCTTTTGCAGGTGTCGCCCCATCCCAGAGAGGGACAAACCATCGAAAAGCAGGATTATGACATCCGGCTGATGGTGGAGGAGCTGTAACCTTATATTTGAATTGGTACAGATAACTCCTTATCCTAGTGCCTCGCGCACTAAATAGCGGGGGAATATCGCGGACTCTTTTTCCACCATACCTGCCTGATTTAACATAGCCAAATAAATCCGGGAAAAAATTAGCCCGGATAGTATAAAAAAAAGCTGTCACATATTGCCACTATTTTGTGTGCTTTTGGAACGTTGCTTCAGATGCGATCCTGATCTATTTTGGAGGTCGCCTGGAGCGCCTCAGTCTTTCTTTATTGGCATTCTGAAGAAACCTGCCGGCCTTGGGTTGCTGCCGCGGGAGGTCGCCTGGGGCGCCTCAATACAGGTAAGAAGGTCCGGCAGGCTGTTCCTTCAAGCAGAGTTTGTTTTTTTGGTTTGTGCTATTTATTGCTTGTTTTCTTCGCTTTTAGGCGTTTTGGCTACTAACCCCGGGTTAAGTACTTGCCCATTCTTCCATGCACCGTATACGCATCGCAGGAACTTTTTAGCCAGGTTTGCCATGGCAACCATGCCAGGCTTCTTCAGGCCATCTCGGTAATGCGCCCGCCATTGGGCCAACATACGGCCATTGCTGCTCAGCGACACGGCAGCCAGGTAACACACCCTGCGCAGTTGGCGGCTGCCTCGCTTGCTAACCTTGTGCTGGCCCTTATACTTTCCCGACTGGTAAGAGTACAGGTTGAAGCCCGCATATTTGATCAAGCTTTCTACGTTGTCAAAAGCATGGATGTCTCCAATTTCGCCAATCAGCCCACCTAAGATAATAGCTCCC
This sequence comes from Lewinellaceae bacterium, assembly GCA_020636095.1. Taxonomy (GTDB): domain Bacteria; phylum Bacteroidota; class Bacteroidia; order Chitinophagales; family Saprospiraceae; genus JACJXW01. The sequence continues at coordinate 1,707,002 of JACJYN010000002.1, read as the reverse complement.
AGCCCCTTTATTTCCAGCCATTTTGCAAAGAACGCATCCTGTTTCAGCAGTTTTTCCATTTGAGTTTCACACTCCTCAACCTGCCTGCAAAGCAAATGAAATTGCTGCTGGTATGCCTTTTAAAGCGCTGCCGGGTGGCTATGGGGTTAGGGCAGTAGCCTGTACTGTATTGGGCTTTGTTTATCAACTCTTTAACCCGTTTGCCTTTAAACTGCCCGCAGCTTGCTTTTTTAAGGCGCTCAGCCAGCCAGCTTTCCTCTTTGCTCAATATGTCCGCCGGCAAAGGGCAGTGCTCCAATATGTGCCAGATAGTTTTTGAGCGCAGCCCTCGTTTTACTAGCTTGGGAAGCTCCGGAAACGCTTCGGCTGCCAGGCTCTCGGCACGGTTGCATAACTGCGTCAACTGCTTGGTAAGTTGATGGCGGTGGCGGTGCAAGCTCCGCAATTCTTCGGACAAAGTATCTCGCTTATTGTATTGCAGCAACTTGCCCATGCTCATCAACTCGCTGATAATGTAGGTGTCTTTGGCGTCGTTTTTATCCGGCGTATTGTCATGTATCTCCTTCATCCGGTAGGTGTGTACCGGGTTCACCCAGCGCACCTCCCAGCCCTGCTGGCAGGCAAAATGGATCAAAAGGCTTGCCATAGGTGCTCGTGCTTTCTATGCCCAGCCACACTTGGCTCTTGCCGTGTTGGCTTGCAAAGCCCGGATCTGTGCACCGAATTCAACGAAACCTGAATGCTCGTTAGAAAACTTAAAGCTCGGTATTTCCGCCTGGCCGTTGCTCAAAACGCAGTAGGCTTGGTTTTCATTTTTTGCGCTGTCAATTGATACCAGCACCACTTCCTGGCCTGGTTTAGTTTGTTTATTAATTCGTAACTTTGACATAAGGCTGTGTGTTTTGCTGTGTCACAATTTTTTATTCTCAATAGCAAAGATGCACAGCCTTTTTTATTTAGCTGCAAGATAGAAAGCTGCTCGGCCGTGGCCTCACGGGCAGGCAGGCTGCGTTGCTCCTCAGTCACGTAGCCCCGCTATGCTCCTTCCTCGCGCCTTGTCTGGTGGAAAAATAACCTCGCCCTATTCTCCCCTTATTTAATGCCCGAGGCACTAGCAACACAAATCCGATCGACCAAGAGGATTATCGGATTGCGCGTTAAGAAGTGTTTGCAGGTTGATGGTTGTCGAGGCAACAGGCAACCATCAACTTACAACGCCAGGAAATTCTTCAAAATGGCCTCCCCCACTTTACCCGACTTTTCCGGGTGGAACTGGGTTGCGAAAAAATTATCCTTCTGCAGCCCAGAGCTGAAGGGCAATATGTAATCGGTTGTAGCAGTCGTATAGGGCCCCACTTCGGCGTAGTAGCTGTGAACGAAGTAGACGTAATCCCCCTCCTGGCCAGGCGTAAAGACTCCATTCTTCAGGCTGCGGATGCTGTTCCAGCCAATATGGGGCACTTTCTCTCCGTTTACCGGTTGGAAACGCATCACCTTTTGGGGGATAATGCCCAGGCAGGGCGTATCGTTCTCTTCGGAATGCTCACAGAGCAGTTGCATGCCGAGGCAGATGCCCAGCACCGGCTGGGTAAGGCTGCGGATGAGCTCGTCCAGGCCCTGCTCCCGCAGGTAGGCCATGGTGGTGTTGGCTTCCCCCACGCCAGGGAAGATCACCTTGTCCGCCGAGCGAATGGTTTCGTGGTCACCGGTCAGCACGGCTGCCACGCCCAGGCGCTCCAGGGCGAAGAGGACGGATTGGACGTTGCCGGCGTTGTAGTCAATGATGGTTATTCGCATCGGGGAGTTTATTGATCGGCCTTTTGTTCGGCCTTTTCGAATTTTAAAGTAAGGTATTCATCAAGGGTATATCGTTTTTCTACTGCCGTTTCCATATCGATTATTGATTTTCTACTGACTTTCCAATTTAATGAAAAAATGGGAGCTGTTCAACTGTTGGTGAGGGTTGTATGGTTACACAATAAAACAATATAACCATTCCCTTTATAGCACCCCCTTCGTACTCGGCAGCTCCCTATTTCCCGTATCTCTCCGCTTGGCCATCTTGATAGCGCGCGCCAGCGCCTTGAAGATAGCTTCGATCTTGTGGTGCTCGTTCTGTCCTTCCGCTTTGATGTTGAGGTTGCATTTGGCGGCGTCGCTGAAGGACTTGAAGAAGTGGAAGAACATCTCAGTCGGCATCTCGCCGATCTTCTCCCGTTTAAAATCGGCCTCCCACACCAACCAGGGACGGCCGCCGAAGTCGATGGCCACCTGCGCCAGGCAGTCGTCCATGGGCAGGCAGAAACCGTAGCGCTCCATGCCGCGCTTATCGCCTATCGCCTGGGCGAAGGCCTCCCCCAGGGCAAGGGCCGTATCCTCGATGGTGTGGTGCTCGTCGATATGCAGGTCGCCGGCAACTTTCACCTCCAGGTCAGAGCCGGAATGCTTGGCCAGTTGGTCGAGCATGTGGTCGAAAAAGCCGAGGCCGGTCTGATTGTTGGATTGGCCGGTTCCCTCCAGGTTGAGGTAGATGGAAATATCGGTCTCCTTTGTGGTGCGGCGGACACGGGCCGTGCGCTGCTCCAGCTTCAGGAAGCGGTAGATTTCGCTCCAATCCGTCGTCGTCAGGGCGATCACCTCCGCCAGCGTTTCGGCCTTGCCGCCCAACTCATCAGACCCCCGCTCCGGTTCTGTGTTGATCCAGATGCCCCTGGCGCCCAGGTTTTTGGCCAGCTCGATGTCGGTCAGCCGGTCGCCGACGACGAAGGAGTTGGCCAGGTCGTAGTCGCCGTTCATATAGGGGGTCATCAGCCCGGTGCGCGGCTTGCGGGTCGGGGCGTTATCCTGAGGGAAAGACCGGTCGATGAGCACGTCTTTGAAGACGACGCCTTCATTTTCGAACGCCTTTATCACCTTGTTGTGAGCCGGCCAGAAGGTCTCCTCTGGGAAGGAATCCGTCCCCAGGCCATCCTGGTTGGTGATCATGAGTAATTCGAAATCCAGCTCCCGGGTTATACGCGATAGGTACTGGAATACTTTGGGGTAGAACTCCAGTTTCTCCAGGCTGTCAAGTTGATAGTCTTCCGGCTCCATAGCCAGGGTGCCGTCGCGGTCGAGGATGAGTAGGCGTTTCATATTGCTCGTTGGTTGATTGAGTTGATTTGGTTCCCCTCAGCATGACGGAGCGCAAATCGTTATGAATATAATCATTATTCCTGGAGGCGCCACCTCATTTAAAACTCCACCAGCGCCCGAAACAGCTGTTCATTTTCCTCCGGCGTTCCGACGGTTATGCGCAGGCAGCCTTCGCAGAGCGATACCCGCGAGCGGTCGCGTACGATGATGCCGCGTTCCACCAGGAAGTCGTAAATCCGGCGAGGTTCTGCCACTTTCACCAGCAGGAAATTAGCGTCGGAGGGGTGGATGCGCTCTACGAAGTCCAGCCCACTGAGGTACTGCGCCAGCAGGGTGCGCTGCCCCAGGATGCTTTGCACCCATTGCTGCTGTTGTTGGTAATCATCCAGTGCCTTAAGTACCGCTTCCTGAGTGAGCTGGTTGACATTGTATGGAGGCTTCACCTTATTGAACAGCTCAATGACTTCCTCCGATGCGAAGGCCATGCCCAGGCGGATACCCGCCAGCCCCCAGGCTTTAGAAAAAGTCTGCATCACCACCAGGCGCGGGTATTGATCCAGCAGGGTAAGGCTGCTGGGCTGAGCGGAGAAATCGATGTAAGCCTCGTCGACCACCGTGACGCCGGGGAAGCCCGCCGCCAGTCGCCCAATGGCCTCCGGTGAGAAGCTGTTGCCGGTCGGGTTGTTGGGGCTGCAAAGGAACAAGAGCTTGGAGTGTGCATTGGCCGCCTGGAGAATAGCCTCCACTTCCGGCTGAAAACGGGCGCCGAGCTGCACTTCCCGCACCTCAACATCGGCAATATCCGCCGATACCCGGTACATACCGTAGGTAGGAGGCAGGATGAGGATATGGTCCTCCTTTGGCTCACAAAAGATGCGAAGGAGCAGGTCAATCACCTCGTCGCTGCCGTTGCCCAGGAAGATTTTTTCCCGGGCGATGCCCTTCAGTTTTGCAATTTTATCCTTTACCTTCCACTGCAGGGGGGCCGGGTAGCGGTTGTACCCCGTATCGAAGGGGTTCTCGTTGGCGTCCAGAAAAACATGGGCGCTGCCTTTGAACTCGCTGCGGGCGGAGGAGTAGGGGGTAAGGCGGAGGATGTTTTTGCGGACGAGATTTTTTATGCTCATTAGGTTTTTAGTTTGCATAATTGCTTGTACTAAGTGATGCTCTCGACTGCGGCGCTGATATTATAGCATCCATAGCCTCGACGCAGCTATCGTCGGCACGGGGCCTCCGCTGCGCTCCGGCATCCACAGCATCCATAGCCCCGACATTCGTCGGGATGTCGCTATGCTCCACATCCACAGCATCCATAGCATCCATAGCATTACTCCCTCAACCGGATCTCCACCGCCCGCTTATGCGCCATCAGTTCTTCTGCTTCCGCCATTTCCTCTACGGCCGGCCCCAGCCCCTGCAGCCCTTCGCGGGTCAGTCGCTGGAAGGTGATCTTTTTGATAAAACTATCCAGTGATACGCCGCTGTACATGCGTGCGTAGCCGTTGGTCGGCAAAGTATGATTGGTGCCGGAGGCGTAATCACCTACTGATTCCGGGGTGTAGTTGCCCAAAAAGATAGAGCCGGCGTTGATTACCTCTTCACCCAGGCGCTCAGCATCTGCTACAGACAGAATGAGGTGTTCCGGGGCATAAGCATTGATCAGTTCCAGTGCTTCGTCGCGGCTGCGGACGACGATGGCGGAACTGTTCTCCAGAGCTTTGGCGGCGATAGCCTTCCGGGGCAGTATAGCCAGTTGCTCCTCCAGGGCTTCCTGCACCCTGCCGGCGAAAGTTTCCGAAAAGGCGACCAGCACCACCTGGCTGTCCTCGCCGTGTTCTGCCTGAGAGAGCAGATCGGCCGCCACAAAAGCAGGCTCGGCGCTTTCATCGGCACAGACAAGGACTTCGGAAGGCCCGGCCGGCATATCGATGGCGATGCCGCGGCGGCTCACCAGTTGCTTGGCGGCGGTTACGTACTGGTTGCCCGGGCCGAAGATTTTGTACACAGCAGGAATTGTTTCGGTACCGTAGGCCATGGCGGCCACCGCCTGAGCTCCTCCCACCTTGAAGATACGAGTGACGCCCACCAACTGGGCGGTATATAGAATGGCGGGGTGCACCTTGCCATCCTTCTGTGGGGGGGTACAGAGCACGATCTCCCGGCAGCCGGCCAGCTTGGCCGGCGCCCCCAGCATGAGGACGGTGGAAAAGAGCGGGGCCGTACCTCCGGGGATATAGAGTCCTACCTTTTCGATGGCCACGCTCTTGCGCCAGCAACGCACACCAGGCATGGTCTCCACCTCTTGTATCGGTTCGAGCTGCCGGCTGTGGAAACGCTCTATATTAGCCATGGCCATCTGTATAGCCGACTTGAGCGCTTCGGTGACCTGAGTTTCCGCCTCCGCCAGTTCGGCGGCGCTTACCTGGAGTTCAGCCAGCTTTACTCCGTCGAAGCGCTCGGTGTAAGCGCGCAGGGCGGTATCGCCCTTTTGCTGCACTTCATCGAGCACTGCCTGCACGGTAGATTCCAGGCTTTCCACTTCCATTACCGGCCGTTGAAGGATGGCCGGCCAGCTTGCCTTATCGGGATGGATGTGCAGTTTCATGGTTGTCAAATTATCATTTTTTCAATTGGCACGACCAGTATACCCTGGGCGCCGCTGTCTTTGAGTTGGTCGATGATATCCCAGAAGTGGCTCTCCTCGATCACAGTGTGAATGGAACTCCAGCCCTTTTCCGCCAGGGGCATTACCGTCGGGCTTTTCATACCGGGCAGGACTCTGATGATCTCCGCCACTTTTTCATCCGGGGCATTCATGAGGATGTACTTATTGTTGCGCGCTTTGAGTACGGCTTCGATGCGGAAAACCAGCTTATCGAGTATGGCCTGCTTCTCAGCGCCTAGTTTGGGTTGGGCGACGATGCAGGCTTCTGACTTCAGGACGACCTCCTTTTCTTCCAGCCCGTTCTTGAAGAGGGTGCTGCCGCTGCTGACCAGGTCGCAGATAGCGTCAGCCAGGCCAATGTTGGGGGCAATCTCCACGGAACCGGAGATTTCATGGATTTCGGCGTTCAGGCGATGGGCGTCGAGGTAGTGGCGCAGTGAGTTGGGATAGGAAGTGGCAATGCGCTTGCCGTTGAGAAACGCAGGGCCCGGGTAGGCGGTGTTTTTGGGAACGGCGATAGAAAGGCGGCATTTGGAGAAGCCCAGCGGCAGAACGGTATCGATGTGTTTTTGCTTTTCAAAGGCCGTATTTTCACCGATGATGCCGATGTCGGCCACCCCATCTTCCACATATTGGGGAATATCGGAGTTACGCAAATAAAGAATATCGATAGGAAAATTTCCAGCGGAGGCCTTCAGTTGGTCCTTGCCGTTGTCGACTCTTATGCCACACTCTTTCAGCAACTTGAGCGAGCCTTCCAGCAGCCTGCCGGATTTCTGAACTGCGACCTGAAGCCTGGTTTGCATAGGGATTTTTGTATTTTAAAAAATTTGACAAAAAAAAAGAGGTTAACCGGCATGATGGTTAACCTCTTTTTTTCGCTATTGTTTAAGCGATCTTCAAAACGGTTACATAGGATCACCACCTGCCCGGAGGAGCAAATTCAGATGATGGTGATGATGATGTACCGGTTGAAACATAAATGGTCCTTGATGGTGGTGCGGGGCGGGGTCGAACCGCCGACACCAGGATTTTCAGTCCTGTGCTCTACCAACTGAGCTACCGCACCATTATTTTTTTCCTTGCTTTAACTTTTAAAAGCGGATGCAAATATAATCGTATTTTCCATTCCTCACAAGAGGCTTCGGGTTTTTTTCAGTTTTTTCCGAAGTTCACCTTGTGCTTTGTACAACAATCTTTATCCTCACTTGTCAATCCATTCCATAAATGCCTATTTACAGGGCCGCCCCATGGGGGTTTCGTATGTCCGGCTCCCCCCATCCGCCGCCGCCCGGCGTCTCGATGACGATCCTGTCTCCTGGCCGGGCCTCTATCGAATCGACGCCCTGAAGCGGCTTTATCTCTCCGTTATTCCGGATGAGGTACTGCTTCCCGGCCATTCCTGGTTCACCTCCCTCCATTCCATACGGCTGCTCCACCCGATGCTGGCTGAGGATCGTCACCTCCATCGGTTCCAGAAATTCCAGTTCCCGGATGATGCCCTCTCCGCCCCGGTACTGTCCTTGCCCGCCCGAATTTGCCCGCCGCGAAAAGCGATGCAGCCGAACCGGATAACGGAGTTCCAACTCCTCCGGGTCGGTGATTCGGGTGTTGGTCATATGCTGGTGGACGGCAGAGCGGCCGTGGAAGCCCGCTCCGGCGCCGGCGCCCCCGCCGATGGTCTCATAGTAACCAAAGCGGGCATTGCCGAAGAGGAAATTGTTCATAGTGCCCTGGCTGCAGGCCGCCAGGCCGAAGGCCTTGATCAGCGTATCCACCAGGCGCTGGCTTACCTCGGTGTTGCCGCCGACCACTGCCGGGCATCGGCTGGCGTCGTCCTCAAAGGGAGGGTGGAGGAAGCTTTCCGGCAGCTCGATCTGCACCCGTTGCATCAGCCCTTCGTTTAGGGGGATTTCTTTCCGGCAGAGCAGGCGCAAGACGTAGATCACAGCGCTGTAGACGATGGAAATATTGGCGTTCAGGTTGTGGGGATGTGGAGGGCCGGTTCCCGTAAAGTCGATCATGACACCCTCTTCCCGAATGGCGATTTTCACCCGGATCGGGCGGCCGTCGTCCATTCGTTCTTCCGCTTCGAATACACAATCGCGCCAGGGCAGGAGCGCTTCCTGCAGGCTGTCTGCCGCCAGGGCTTTCAGTTGGCCCATGTAGTAATGCACCTTTTCCATGCCATGGATATTGACCAGCCGTTGCAGCGCTGTTTCTCCGGTGCGGAGGGCAGCCAAAGCAGCGTTGATGTCAGCCAGGTTTTCTTCCAATGCACGAGTGGGATAGGGCGCTTCGGTGAACAATGCCCGGGCTGTTTCCCAATGCACTATCCCGCCGTTAACCAGATAGGTAGGAGGAATAGCCACCCCTTCTTCCGCCAGGTTCGTCGCGTCGGGCGGCATGGAGCCCGGCCGTTTGCCGCCGATCTCAGCATGGTGCGCGCGGTTGATGGCGTAGCCAATGAGTTGGTTGTCATTCGTGAAAATGCCGCTGAGCAAAGTCACGTCCGGCAGGTGAGAGCCGCCATATTTGGGGTGGTTGGTGATGATGACGTCGCCAGGCCTCAGTTCCAGTTTTTCCAGAGCCAGGCGGGCGCAGATGCCCAGGCTACCCAGGTGGACCGGTATGTGGGGGGCGTTGACCAGCAATTTTGCATCGGGGCCGAGCAGGGCGCAGGAGAAATCGAGCCGCTCTTTAACGTTGACTGAAAAGGCGGTGCGCTGCAACTGGGCGCCCATCTCTTCGGCGATGGCGGAGAAGCGGTTGGTGAACAGTTCCAACTCGACGGCCTCCTTGAGGTTTTGTGCCTGGCGGCTTTTTCCTTTCCGGGACTCCAGGATGGCATTTTTTCCTTCGTACATTAGCAGGCGCCAGCCCGGTTCTATGAAAGCAGTGGAGGATGGATTGAGCAGCAGGGCCGGGCCGTCAATGACAGCGCCCTCTCTCAATTCATCCCAATAAAAAACAGGAGACGGCGCAACGCCGGAGCGCGCCGCCCGAGCCTGCCCCTGCGCTTCGGGGCGGTAGGTTTGTTGAGGGGCTGCCGTCTTGCCGGCAGGTTCTTTCCGGCTGGCGGCTACTACTTTCAGGCTTTCCAACTCGATGGCCCTGCCGTCGGGCCAGTGGCCGAAGAGCCGCTCGTAGTGTTCCCGAAAATGGCCTTCCAATTGCTCCGGTGAATGGTACTCGACTTCCAGGGTGCTGTCCTGCCCTTTAAAGCGCAGGTAAGCCCAAATGTGCCGAATCTCCGTTTCTTCCGGGGGGAAGCCTTCTTGTTGCAATTGTTGAATGGCCTTATGGTTCAATTCCTGGATGAGGGCGGGCAACTCAGCCTGGCAGTCATTCAGCAGCTGTAGTATTGGTTGTTCAGCGATGCGTTCCACCTGCGCCTGGCCCATGCCGTAAGCACTGAGCAGGCCGCCGTCGTAGGGCAGGATAATAGTAACGATGTTAAGCAATTCGGCGATTTTGCAGGCGTGCAAGCCCCCTGCCCCGCCGAAGGCGAGCAGGGCATAATCGGCGGGATCGAACCCTTTGGCCACCGAGATGCGCCGTATCGCCTCGGCCATCTTCTCGTTGGCGATCTGTTCAAAGCCCCGGAGTAATTCTTCTTCTGTATGGGTTTCACCGGTGGCAGCCTCTATAGCTTCTTTCACACCAAGCAGGGCCTGCCGCGCTTTTTCCAGGCTGATAGGAATACCCATTACGGCGGGGTCCAGTTTGCCGAGCAGCAGGTTGATGTCGGTGATGGCGAGGGGGCCGCCCGCTCCGTAACAGGCCGGCCCGGGCGCAGCTCCGGCGCTCTCCGGCCCCACCGTCAGCTTTTGCCCGTCGAAGGAACAAATGGAGCCGCCGCCGGCCGCGACGGTCTCTATGGCCAGGCAGGGGCTGAGCATACTGACGTCGCCCACGCGAGTGGTGTATTCGTAATCGTACTGGCCGTCGTAGCGGGCGGCGTCGGTGCTGGTGCCGCCCATATCCAGCGTGAGTGCCTTGCTGAAGCCTAGCTGTTGAGCGATGGCGGCGGATCCGACTACGCCACCCGCCGGCCCGCTGAGCAAGCTGTCTTTCGGGTGGAACAGATCGGCGCCCACCAGCCCGCCGGCGCTGGTCATGATACGTAGTTGGCCCTTTCCCAGCCTTTCCCGGATATGGGAAAGGTAATCGTGGATGGCCGGCGATAGGTAGGCGTTTGTCAGGGCCGTCTGAGCCCGGGGCAGCAGTTTGATAGAAGGCGTCAGTTGCTGAGACAGCGACAGAAAATGGATGCCGGCCTGGCGAAGAGCCTCGCCGAGCTGCAATTCATGCACTGGGTTTCGGTAGGCGTGGAGCAGGGCGATGGCCACGGTTCGGCAGCCACTCTGCCGGACGGCCTTCACGATGTGGCCGATCTCTTGCGCGTTCATGGGTTCAAGCACTCTCCCCTGATTGTCCAGCCGTTCAGATACTTCAATTACGGTATGGTAGAGCCTGGGCGGTTCGGGAATATCCAGTTGGAACAGATGAGGCCGTTGCTGGGTACCGATATAGAGTAAATCCCCCAGTCCTTTTGTGATGAGCAGCGCTACCTCGGCGCCCTTGCGTTCCAACAGGGCGTTGGTGCCTTTGGTGGAACCCAGCCGCATGCGGATGGAGGGCAGGGGTTGCGCCAACGGAGTAGCGGTAGCCAGGCGGGCGGCAAGGATGGGCGCTTCCTCCCCTGCTGTAATCTCGAAGGCGGCCGGGCCGGAAAGGGTAATGTCGCCAGACAGGCGGATGCTGTTCTGTTCAAGCCGGGTATCCAGCACCCGCAAGGGTTCCGATGGGTTGTGAAGCAGGTAAAGGGAATAATCCTTAAAAATAGCTTCTGCTACCGGCCAGTTGTGGCGCATCCGGAACCATCCATCTTCCATTTTTTCCGTTAATTGTCCGCGCAGCCGGCTGCTGCTCAGCACCTTGATGCGCTGGGTTTGGCCGCCCGGTCCGGTGGCGATGCAGTCGGTGAAGGTGCCGCCCGTGTCGATGCAGAGGCGCCAGGGTAGGGGTAAATTGCTCATGAGGTAAAAATACGGATGAATTTTTCATAAGTGTCTGTTTGAACAATCTCTAAGGGATAAAGAGCTAATTTGTAAAAAAAATAAATGCCCAATATATTGTAAATTAAGGGTATATGTATACTGCTCGTGAAAACAGCGCAATCAGAAAACAGCTTGTTAACTTGCATTCTACTCTCCGGTGGAGTTATATTTGTTTTGTACTCGAGAAATAGAGAGCGTTATGCAAGAACCATCCCCCGAACTGAAAGCGCTGTATGAAAAGGCCTTGCAATACGAGGCTGCGCGGGACCATTACAATGCCGTTAAGTTGTACAAGCGCATCGTAAAGGAAGCTCGCTATTGGGCCCCGCCATTGGCCCGCCTGGGGGAGGTGTACAAATACCGGCAGGAGTGGAAGCCGGCGTTGTATTACAATAAGAAAGCAGTTTCTCTGGACGTCGGTAACCAAACGGCGTGGTGGAATATTGGTATTGCCGCGACGGCGCTAAAAAGGGGGCGCCTGGCCCGGAATGTATGGGCTAAATTCGGCTTCTCAACTGACGAGCCCAACCTCAGCCCGGTATCGGTGCGCTTTTACAGCCAGGGGCAGTTCGAAATCCTTTGGGTAAGCCGCCTGGGCCCGGCCCGGGGTTTTGTCCGCAATATCCCGCACCCCGGTTCGGGGCGGCGTTACGGAGATATTGTTCTGATCGATAACGTGGTCCAGGGGCATCACACTTCCGATTCTTACCGCCTTCCTGTCTATGAGGAACTCGGCTTGCTCAAGATTTCTCACTACCGGACCTTTTCCTGCGTGCTTCAATCGGCAAGCCCCCAGGACATCAAAATCCTTCAGCAGTTGTGCCGCGATGAGAACCTCGGCTTTGAGGTTTGGGCCAATGCTTCTTATGCTTTCGCCTCCTCCTATTTTGGCGATACGCCAGAATATTATTTTCATACCTTTGAACCGCAGTCAGAGCTGTTGGTGGCCGTTGCCGCTCCTCGCCACGAAGCCGCACGGGAGGTGTTGGATTCCTGGAAAGTGATCAGCTTGAAAACGTATACTGATTTTAAAGCACATCAGGTGTGAAAAACAGGTGGCACACCTCTGTATTGAAGGGACAAATTATGAGAAAATCTTTTCTTACCCGATGGCTGTTCCTGGCCATCCTGGCGCTTCTCATCAGCGCCTGCAATTCCGATACTAAAAAAACGAGCGGAGAGGCGCCTGCCGGTTCGGAGGAAGCGCAACAACCACTTTCATTAAAAACGGACTACTCTATCGTGCCCGGCGAACGGGTAGGAGGCATCACCGCCACTTCTACAGAAGCGGACATCAAAGCGCTCTACGGTGAAGAGCAGGTGGAATACCGCTCCGTATATATCGGCGAGGGTGAATCCCAGCCGGGTATTGCCGTTTTCCCGAACACCCCCAACGAGCTGGAGATCGTTTGGGACATTGCCGCCGCCACCGGCAACCCCGAATTCATCCGCATTAGCCACGACAGCGCCGACTGGCACACCGTGCAGGGTGTTGCGGTAGGCACTACGCTGGAAAACCTCCAACAGATCAACGGCAGGCCTTTCCAGTTGTATGGCTTCGGCTGGGATTACGGTGGGCTGGTTAACGATTGGAAAGGTGGTAAGCTGAATGGCCACCTTATCATAGCATTAGAGCCGGAGGTCTGGGAGAAGGTGGGGGCAGAAGTATCTGGAGACCGAAGCTTCTCCTCGGATGACCCTCAAATAATGGCGCTTGGAGCACGGGTGGCTTCGATGGTAATCACTTTCCGGCGGTAGGTTTTATTCCCAATCATTTTTTTGTGGCTGAAAATTCGTTTTTTTGATTATGCGAGGATAAATGGAGGCTAAGTACTCTGTAAAATAAATATCTTCTGCTTCTGAACGTGCCTTTTCGCCCTACCCGTCGTCTCGTCCTCGCCTTGATAGCTAAGGCTATCAGGCTCCGGCGTTCCTCGGTTAGAACGAAAATACATCGTTCATAAACGAGAATTTACTTAATTTACAGAGTACAAAGTCAGTGGATTGTCCTATTTTTAGGCTGCTTCTATAACCTCAAATAATAATATCTGATGAACGAGAACCAGGAAAAAAAACTACAGGAAATACTCGATTACGGGTACGAATTTCATTTTGGAGAATACATCAGCAAAGGGTTTGAGCTCTTCCAGAAGAACGCCGGTGGGTTTATCGGCTTTGCTTTTGTGGCGGGGCTAATCGTCATGGTGGCCAGCCTGATCCCCTTTATCGGTTCTATCGCCAGTGGTTTTTTCCTTTCGCCGGCACTGACGGTGGGCGCCTATCTGGTGGCCAACAAACTGGATAAAGGCGAGAGGACGGAATTCGCCGACTTTTTCAAAGGGTTCGACTTCATAGGGCCTCTGGCGATAGCGACAGCTATTATGACGGCTATCATCCTGGCCAGCCTCATTCCTATGTTTGTTGCCTGGGGAATGACGGACTTTTTCTCCTGGCTGATGGACGCGCAATCTGATCCGTTCGGTGCGGGCGAACCCCCTTCCTTTCCCGCCTGGTCCATCCTGTTGATGATCCCGGCCGTTTATCTGGGCGTAGCCTATGGCTGGGCGATTATGTTTATAGCCTTTTACCGGATGAGCCCGTGGGAGGCTTTGGAAATGAGCCGTAAAATGATCACCAGGCAGTGGCTGGCCCTCTTCTTGTATACGATGGTATTAAGCCTGTTGGCCGCCTTTGGCGTCGTCCTTTTATTTGTAGGTATCTTCGTGACCTATCCCATCATGTTATGTTCTCAGTATGCTGCCTTTGCGGATGTGACGCGCCTGATGGAAGAAAATGAAAGTGATATTGTAGACCATCTGGTTTCGTAACTCAGTTCTTTGCCGTCACCCCTTCCCGGTTCATCCAATTGTGGATGTTTTCCCGGTTAATGGCTGCTGCCATCAACCCGGGAAACTGATCGGGCGTACAGGCGAAGGCAGGAATATCCAGGTTTGCCATTTGGCCGGCGAGCTGTTTGTTGAAGGAAGGAGCCCCCTGGTCGTTGAGCGCCAGCAGGGTGATGAACTGGGCGCCGGTGGCTTTGATATCGGCAACTCTTCTAAGCATATCCGCTTCCCTTCCACCTTCGTAGAGGTCGCTGATGAGAATGAAAATGGTGTCGTTGGGCCGTTGGATGAGGGGTTGGGCGTAAGCCAGCGCTTTGGCAATGTCGGTTCCGCCGCCCAATTGAGTGGCGAATAGCAGGTCTACCGGATCGTGGAGGTATTCGGTGAGGTCAGCCACGCTGGTGTCAAAGACAATCAGGTGCGTACGCAGCGCGCGCAAAGAAGCCATGATACAGGCCAGGATGCCGGCGTACACCACCGAGGTGGCCATTGATCCGCTCTGGTCGGCCAGCAGGATGACCTCTTTGAGGTGGGCCCTTTTTCTGCCAAAGCCGAAGACTTGTTCGGGGATGATGGTTTTCAGTTCCGGCTGATAATGTTTGAGGTTGGCGCGGATGGTTCGGCGCCAGTCTACCTCGTTGAGGCGGGGGCGGCGGTTGCGGACAGAACGGTCGAGGCTGCCACGGATGGCCTGTCGCATGGGGTTTTTCAGCCGCTTCTCCAGTTGTTCGACGATTCGGCGGATGACCATTCGGGCCGATTCCCGGGTCTGGTCGGGCATGGCCTTGTTGAGGGAGAGAATGGCCCCTACCAGTTCGATATCCGGTTCGATCGTTTCCAGCAGTTCGGGTTCCAGGAGCATCCGTTCCAGGCCGAGGCGTTGCAATGCGTCGCGTTGCAGTAGTTGCACGACCGGAGTGGGGAAATAGCGCCGGATATCGCCCAGCCAGCGGTTGACATTAGGAGACGAGCTGCCCAGCCCCGCCTTGCGGTCGGAATCGTAGAGGGCTTCCAGCACCTTATCGACACCCTGTGCCTGCCCCTGTAAACGGACTTCCCCTTCCGGATCGGCCTGTTTACCCAGGATCAGGCGCCAGCGCTCGATGCGTTCATCCATGCTTCCTTCTTTTGAAGGTTATTTTTTCAGCAGGCCGGCAATCCAGAGCAATACGACCGCTCCTACGGCAGCGGTGATGATGGAGCCGACCAGCCCGCCTCCGGCGCTGATACCGAGTAGGCCGAATAGCCATCCACCAATAATGCCGCCGATAATACCGACAACGATGTTGCCCAGGATTCCCAGGCCGCCGCCGCGCATGATCTGTCCGCCCAGCCAGCCGGCAATGCCACCAATGATCAAAAAGTAGAGGAGTTCCATAATCTTTATTTAAGGTTAGTTCATCCTCAGAAAGATAGGCAATATTGGTTGCTTTTCTGCAACTTTGCGGAATTATTAAAAATGGCAAAACTCCGCCCGGAGACAATTGTTGCCAATAAGTGACTGGTAAACCCGATTTTTTGTGAAGCATACTACGCTAGAGCAATTTGATGAAGAACAGCAGGAGGCACTCAGGTCGATACGGGTTTCCCGCATCGTTCTGCCTGTTCTGCTGGGGATTGTAGCGGTAGGATACCTGCTATGGCGCCAGTTCGACCCTAAGGAGTTTGCCAAAATAGATTGGACGATCCACACCTTGCTCTGGATACTGGCCTGTGTGCTGATCCTGATCACTCGCCACCTGGCTTACGCTACCCGCCTGCATATTCTTTCTGAGGGTGAATTCAGCTGGCGCAAATGCATTGAGCTCATTTTTATCTGGGAATTCAGCTCGGCAGTTTCGCCTACCGCTGTTGGGGGTTCTGCTGTGGCGTTTTTTGTACTGGCGCAGGAAAAATTGTCTACGGCGAAGACTGCGACCATTGTCCTTTACACCATTGTCCTCGACAGTTTTTTCTTTATTGGCTCTCTGCCCCTGCTGTTTCTTTTTTTCGGCACCAACATGATCCGGCCTGAGGTAAAAACCATCGATGATATCGGCGCCTGGGGGTTTTATTTCCTCTTCGCCTATTCTCTGATGGCGCTTTACAGCAGCATTTTCTATTACGGCCTGTTCATAAACCCCAAGCAGATGAAGCGTGTACTGGTGGGCTTTACACGGATCGGCTTCCTCAAACGCTATCGCCGCAAGACGGTGCAGCTGGGCAATGAAATGATCCTGGCCTCCAACCACCTGAAACGGCAAAACTGGCGTTTTCACCTCGGTGCATTCCTCGCTACTGCTACCGCCTGGTCCTGCCGCTTCCTGTTGCTCAACTGCCTGATCATTGCCTTCATTACCGCATTGCCGTTGGACTTCTGGACGCAGTTTGAACTCTATGCACGCCTGGAGACTATGTTTGTCATCATTGCTTTCAGCCCCACTCCGGGAGGCGCCGGCTTCGTGGAGATTCTGTTCGGCGGATTTCTGAGCGATTACGTAACCAACCCTACCTATGCAACGCTGATTTCTACTATCTGGCGGTTGCTGTCGTATTACACCTATTTGTTGGCAGGCGCCATCGTTATACCCAACTGGATACGGAAAGTTCTCAATGAACGGCGGCGGCATCGGCAGGCTGCGGAGGAGCGGGTGGGTTAGATCACGCCCAGTATCCTGGTATTTCTTTTGAGTTGATAGAAAGCATTGGGCTGGGCGCCAAATTGCTCCGCCAGTTCATCTCTTTCCCGGGTATTAAAATCAAGAATGATGGGGCGCCCGGCGTGGCTGCGAATAAGGGCGTTAAAAAGGTAGGGTAACGCGCCGAGCTGCTTGCCTTGTGGCGACTCCACCGGCGCGAGGCTGAGGGCCTTGCCGTGGCTGTAGATGAAGAAGTTGGCCGCATAGAGATTTTGCTCGCTGTCCATGGCGCCGGAAGCAAAACCCCAGCCCCGGTGCAGCACATTGTACATGATGCGGTGGAGGGCATGGTAATTGCGTTCCAGGCCCCGGTGGTTGGGGGTGTGTTGGCGGTAGAAATCGGCAATGGTTTCCGGTTTGAGGCTGGAGGTGAGCAGGAGGCCGGAGTCTTCCGCCCGCTGTAGGGTAGAGGCCAACTCTGTAGAAAATCCATCGAACAGCTCTTCGTAAGGGCGGCCCAGATACAACTGGTGGTTGGTTTTTTCTTTCACGTTGAAAGAATGTCCATCCGGAGGGTTATTTTGTTCGTTGACAACAATATCGATGTTTTTGAATTCAGCCGGAATGGCATCGAGAAAAGCGTTGATGCGGGCTGGCGAAAGCAGGTGAATGGAGTAGATGCCCATTTCCCGCATCAGGCCCGGCTGATAGAGTTCTTTTCTTCCGAACAGCCCCTCCCGCCATACCAACGGGAAAACGGATTCGTAGTCACCTTCCACCAGGGCATCCCAATCTTTGGCGACGAAATCGAGGTACCACATATACCCAAATATATTGCCGTTGTTGGCATAGTGTACGCAGCTGTTCCATTTCACTTTGTCGATGTCGGCGCTTTTGAGATATTGGATGTTCATATTCTGCATTTTATGGTAAACACGAATCCTAATGCTTTTATCAAGGGTATTGTTCATTTATGGGAAAGATGGGGGCCTGTCTTTTTCAGCGCTTTGGAATTTGTAATTCCTGCATAAATTAGAGCATGTTTGGAGGCAGTCATTTGGGCTGCAAATGCCCGCTTTTGGAACCTCATTTCGGCTATTTTCTTGCCCGTAGCGCTGCTATGGGCAAGAAAATGAGCCTCCTGAGAACCTAAAATCAGCCATTTTCGCCTCCAAAGCACCACCTCCAAACATGCTCTTAGAAATAAAAAAAGGATAGCCTCCGTTATTTTTCAGCTAAAAGTTGCCGGATATTTGTATGTTAGAGTTGCTGCCGATAGGAATAAGCATCGGCAGCTCTAACCATAAATGAGGGTAGCTATTTAGGTATTTCGGCTTGATGGTGTCCCGGTATTGCGGCCGGAGGCTCACAGAGGCGCTGCAACTGCCTGGCCACAAAACCATAATGCCTAAATAGGTACAAATGAGTTAATAATAAAGAACAACACTAATTATTACACTACTTCTTCCGTTCCTGAAGGAAGTGGTTGGTTCTTCTAAGATTAAACAGGACACGCTTCTTAAACAAACACAAATAAGACTGGTGGCAAGTCATGGGTTCTACAGCGATACCTGCTGTTAGCGGATAGATATTATTCCAAACACTAATACCACATGACTATGAGTATTCAACACACCCATTTTGTGTTTAGAGAAGCACGGACGGCCTCAGAACTGGAATCTCTTTTTCAGCTTCGCTACCAGGGTTACCTCAAAAGCAGTTGCGCCTCCCTGGTTCATCAGAATGAATATGGCCTGGAGTTTGACAGTTATGATTGGCACGCCTTTCATCTGGGGTTGTTTCAGGAAGGACAATATGGGGCCCAACCGGTTGGTTATATGCGGCTTGTGCAGGATAAGCCCAGCCCAATGGCCTCGCTGGTGAGCAAGCTGGCAGGACAATTTCCTGAACTGCCGCCGCCGCCCGCCGCCGATGCTCCTTTGCCGATGATCGGTAGTTGCCCGCAAAAGGACTGGCTGCTGGGGTGGTATCGTTCAAGAACACAACTGGGCCAGCGCGTTGTTGAAGGCAGCCGTTTTGTATTCTCACCCGAGATTCGGGCGTCCGGTTACGCCCGGTTTGTTTTCGAAGGCGCCTTGGCCAGTACTTTTTATCGATATGGTTACGATTATGCGCTGTTGGCCTGTCATCCGCGTCATTCGTCCTTTTATTTACAGTATGGTTTTCAGCAGTTACTGGATGGGAACAGTAATAATTATAAGGGTTTGAGTGCAAGTATTTTAGGAATGACTAAAGGTGAGATTGCCCGAAAACGGGCCGCTGGTATAGAAGCTATGGCCCGGCAAGGTAAGTCGGATGGGAGCATTTATATGTTGCCTGATAATTCAACTGTTGCAGTGCCCATGCCGAAGGTAAGCGTATCGGATAGCCGTCTAGCGCTGAACAAAGGCGGAAGCCGGAATGGCTTAGGTCAATCCGAAACCTTTGGCCATCAATAAGCTGGTAGCCGAGAGCAGCTGTATAGTTATGTAGCAATAAAAATAGCACTTCAACATGGGAAAAACCATAAACACCCTTCTCTTTATTACCCTGGCTTATCTATTGCCTTTAGCCGGGCGGCCCGGATTGATACTGCATTACAAGATAATTATCCTTGTTGGCGCCGCCCTGGCTGTTTTTCTGACCCAGCCCGGCCTTGAACTCAAGGAAGCCCGGCAGGAACAGGAACGAGACCGGAATTCCGTACTGATCATCCTGGTGCTCTCACTTTTTTCAGCTGCCATCCCGGTGATTGAATGGGCCTACTGGCCCTCCGGGCGGCATAGCCCAGTGGCAATGGCTGTGGGCATGACACTGATTCTGGCCGGGGTGGGTATACGGATATGGGCGATTCGCACCCTTGGAGCTTTTTTTACAGCCACGGTACAAATAAAGGGCGAGCACCGCCTGGTTAGGGAAGGGCCCTATCGGCTGGTGCGGCACCCCAGCTACCTGGGGGCATTTATGGCTACGTTGGGCTGCGCTATCCTGTTGCAATCCTGGGTGGGTTTGCTCCTGGCCGCCGCTTTGATGTTGCTGGCGTATAGCATCCGGATAAAAGTGGAGGAGGAAGCGCTGATACAGGCATTCGGCGAACAATACACGGCGTTCCAGCAAGAGGCTAAAAAGATGATTCCTTTTTTATGGTAGCAAAAATCGGCATCCGGACAAGCTCTGATTAGCAGCTGCCGAAATGCAACCGATCCGGTTCTCAGGCGTTCTTTTTGAAAAGGTAATTATGAAAACACTACAGTTCAAGACCAATATCAATTGCGGCAATTGTGTTCGCGCCGTGACGGGCTTTCTCAATGAGGTGCCGTCCGTCCAGGAATGGGCCGTCGACATCGACAATCCGGACAAAATCCTAACCGTTAAAGGGGATGGAGTGACGGTTGAAGCCGTCGTCGAAGCGGTGGAAGACGCTGGATTTGATGTAAAAGAAGTGATAGAATAAACGAGGGGGGCGAAACGCCCCCCTGTCAAGACAAACAAAGCTCCCAATTACCTAATTCTGATAAGCGTGGAATCTCGAAAATTCCTTTTTGTTCTCTGGTTTTGGTGTTGAAATTCAAAGCTTGTATTTTGGCTGAAGACAGAAGGTTACCTGCTTTAGGGAAAAATCTTTCGAAAGCCACTATATTGCAGGTGCTGAAATACATTCCTGTAATGAATAAAGAGAGCCAAGACCTTTTGCAAGCTTTGCTTTCCGGTGATAATGAAGGCATCCGGCAGATTTATCGGTTATATCTGCCCCGGGCGGCCAACCTCATTACCCGAAACGGAGGCAGCGCTGAAGATGCCAAAGATATCTTTCAGGAGGCGCTGGTCATCCTCTACGAAAAGGCCGGCAAGCCCGATTTTCAACTCAACAGCTCCCTGTACACGCTGATCTATGGCATCTGTAGAAACCTATGGGGCAACCGCCTGCAAAAAAAATCGCGCGGCAACGTATCTTTTTCTGATGACGACA
Source organism: Lewinellaceae bacterium (assembly GCA_020636095.1). Classification (GTDB taxonomy): domain Bacteria; phylum Bacteroidota; class Bacteroidia; order Chitinophagales; family Saprospiraceae; genus JACJXW01. Next base: position 1,686,705 of record JACJYN010000002.1, on the reverse strand, counting down.
AATACCAATTAGACGAAGATATTGAGAAATCGATCGAGGAAGCAGAAGAAAACCGAATCTTCTGGGACGCTTTCGGCCAGCTCGGTGAAGATTGTCAAAAATTGATGCGGCTTTTCTTTGACAAGGCCAGGATGGAGAAAATAGCAGAGTTGATGGGCTACGGTAGTGTGAGTTATGCCAAAAAGCGCAAGTTTCAATGTAAAGAGCGCCTGGTCAGCCTGGTTAAGGCAGACCTTCGCTTTCAGGATTTGAATCTGTAGCCTTGATGAATCACAAGGTGTTTTCCCGTTTAGAAATCCTTCCGGAATAATATTGCTCGTTCAAGGCCACTTCGGCGACTATCGCTGGGTACGTCCGTTTTTCCCCTACCGGTAGCTTTCCGGCAGGGGAAAAACGACAGATAACACTACTCCGGCTCAAACCCGAGCACGATGTTGAAGTCACCCAGTGCCTGTAGTGAGCGGTCCGCTCCCACTTTATCAAAGCCAACCCCGTAGTCAAACCCAAGCACTCCGAACATGGGCAGGAAGACCCGCAAGCCCATTCCCACAGACCGTTTCACGTCGAAGGGGTTGAAGTCGCGGAATTCGCGCCAGGCATTACCCCCCTGGGCAAAAGCCAGCACGTAGATGGTGGAGCTGGGGTTGAGCGATAGCGGGTAGCGCAGTTCGAGGGTGAATTTATCGAACAGGGGCGTTGCCGAGGTGCCGCCCGAAGGATCGCGGTTGGCTTCCAGCTCGTTGATCTCATAGCCGCGCAGGGAGATGATGTCTACCCCGGCAAAGCCAAACTGCTGGTTGTTGATGCCGTCGCCACCCAATTGGAAGCGTTCGAAGGGCGAGGAGCCGATTTCCCGGTTGTAGAAGCCCAGCAGGCCGATCTTGGCCTGGGCTTTCAGGATCAGGTTGCCCACGATGGGGGTGTACCATTCTGCGTCGAAGCGCCACTTGTGGTATTCCAGCCAGCGGAAGCGCTCAGATGCCGGTTGTTCGCTGTAATTATCTTTACCGTCGAATAAGGAGTAGGGGGGCGTAAACTGTAAGGACAGTGAGATGCGGGAGCCCTCCTTGGGGAAAATGGGGTCGTTGATAGTAGAGCGGGCAATGGTCTGCTTGAGGCTGAAGTTATTGTAGTTACCTTCCTGGACGGTCTCGCCGTCATCGGAACGGAACAGGCCTCGCAGCCAGTTGTCCAGTGTCAGGGTCTGTATGTTGATGGCGGTGCTGGATACAAAGTTGTCATCCGGCCATTTGAGGCGGGTGCCAAGGCTTACCGAACCCTGCTTGATATTGAAGCTTTGGTAGCTATCCGTACCGCGGCGCCCGAAAGCAAAGCGGTTGAAAAAGGCAGATACGGTCAGGGAGTTGGGCTTCTTCCCACCGAGCCAGGGCTCGGTGAAGGACAGGTTGTAGGACTGGTAGAAGTCGCCGTTGGTCTGTGCCCGCAGCGACAGTCGCTGGCCGTCTCCCTGAGGCAGCGGCTTCCATGCGTCTTTGTTTAAGATATTGCGCAGGGAGAAGTTGTTGAAGGAGACCCCCAAAGTGCCGATCACCCGTTGGGCGCCGCCCCATCCGGCGGAGAGTTCCAGCTGGTCGGAGGGTTTTTCCTCGACGGTGTATTCAATGTCCACCGTTCCCCGCTGGGGGTTCACCGGTGTGTTGATGCCCAGGCTTTCCGGGTTGAAGTAGCCCAGGTTGATGATCTCCCGTTGAGAGCGGATGATATCGGAGCGGCTGAACTTCTGCCCCGGGCGGGTGCGCAATTCCCGGCGAATCACGTGCTCGTGAGTTCGGTCGTTGCCTTTGATCACTACTTTGTCAATAGTGGCCTGGGGCCCTTCAAAGATGCGGATTTCCAGGTCGATGGAGTCGCCTTCTACCGCCACCTCGATGGGGTCTACCTGAAAGAAGAGGTAGCCGTTGTCCATGTAAAGGGTACTGACGTCGCGCCCGTCCTGGCTGAAGCGCAGGCGCGTTTCCAGCAGCTCTTTATTGTAGACCTCGCCGCTTTCAATACCCAGAACGCCTGCCAGGGTTTCGGTATCGTAGATGGAATTGCCTTTCCAGCTGATATCCCGGAAGTAGTACTGGTTGCCTTCCTCGAGGTTGAGCCGGATCATCAGGTCCCCATCTTCTTCGCGCCAGAGGCTGTCGCCGATGATTCGGGCGTCCCGGTATCCTTGAGTATTGTAGTAGGCGATCAATTTTTCTTTATCCTCTTCGTAGTCCTTCTTGATGAATTTCGAGGAGGCAAAAAGGCGCCGCTTGGGCTTGGTGCCCTTCATCTTCTTGGCCAGTTTGTTGCCCTTTATACTTTTATTACCGGTGAAAGTGATGTCCTGAATCTTAATGCGCTCTCCCTTGTCTACATCAAAGGTCAGCATAACGGAATTGACCCGGCTGGAGTCCGGAGATTCGATCACCCGGCATCGGGTGTCGAGATATCCTTTGCCAATGAAGAAGCCTTCGATGGCTTTGCTGGCATTGACCTTCACATTTTCAGTGACGATGCCCCCCTTGAGCAGGTACTTATCTACTTCATCATTGAGGTCATCGTGGTAGGATTTCTTGACTCCCTGATAGGTGTGGCGCGACAGGCGCGGCCGCTCCTGTACTTTGATTTCGAGGAAAATGACATCGCCGATGGCCTTCTCCTTGATGATCTGCACATCGGTGAACAAACGCAGCTTCCACAAGGCTTTGATGCCTTTCTGAATATCGGGGCCGGGGATGCGGATTTTGTCGCCTACCTGTAGCCCGGCAATGCTGATGATGGCGTTGTCGTCGCTGAAGTCGGCCCCGACGACCTTGATACCGCCGATCTCAAAGTCGCGCGGCTCGCTGTACTGAAGTACGGGCAGGGTATCCGTATCCGATTGTGCAAACGTATAGAAGGGTATCAATAGGCTGCAAAGGGTGATCAAGGCAATTTCTCTCATTCCAATCTTCATATTTATCTTAAAAACAGCGGATTGCTGGATTTTCGGTCCGCAAAAATAACGCTTGCCGCCAGGATAACCGCATATTCTTCCAGCAGATTATTAAAAAAATCCCCAGAGGAGGAAAGGGCCAAGACAATTTGATGGAAAAACGGCCTGGCGGTTCACGGTTAAAAGAGGGACGCGGGGGAGGAAAGGTTGTATCAGGGCAGAGGAAGGATAATAAGTGAGCGGACTCATTACAGATGCAGGCTCTTTATATGATTTTGAACTCAATAAATCTTAGTAGTTTCCCTGATTTGGACAATACGTGCAGCTCATATTCTCCCCTAAGTAGCTTTTTGTTTAAGTAGGAATCCCAACCGTTTGAACTCGTACCAGAGTTTATAGGTATTGGATCGTAGATGATGGCATCTCTGTTTTTCTGAATAAATTGAAAGTACAATTCCCTTTTTTTGTCTCTACTGGAATATTCATTGGACGCGGAGCCAAAAAACTTCAACCCACAGTGTAAGATTCCGTATTTTAATATACCTCCATCTTTTGTTTTTACCGTATCCACTTTCAACTCTTGGAAAGGAATCCTGTCTCTATCGGGAAATATATCTATGGGGGCTTTTTCGTAATCCTTGCAAAAAGTGAATATCAGCGTATCGATTGGATCGTATTCTACCGTTTTTATTTCTCCTGGGGGATCCAAATCAAAAGGCATCAGCTTGTCTTCAATAAATAGGTTACAAAGGGAATAGCCTTGTCTGGTTGTTAATTTGAACAGGCCTTTCGTATTGGCTGTGATCGAATCAATAATCTCTTGATTATCTAAGCCAAATTTGTATATCCCGGACTTTGGCTGTCCAAAAACATCGATCAATTTACCCTGAATCTCTACCTCCACTATTTTGGGAGGGGGGGCTTTTACCACGATTATGGCCTGAGCGGTGTCTTTGCCACCCTTACCATCGCTTACTTCATAGGTGATTGTAAAAGTCCCGGATCTTTCCGGATCAGATTTATACTTTATTTTTTTCCCTTCGGACAAGTTGGTAAATCCAGGGCCCGGAGATGCTACAATCGTTACCGTTAATGCGTCTTCATCTTTATCTGTGTCATTTTTCAACACATCAATTACTGTTTCGTCTCCCTTAAGAATTTCTACTCTGTCATTTGATGCTACAGGTGGGGTATTCAGTTCTTCAGGCGGGGTGTTTTGTGCCCAGGGTTTCCAGGCTACTACCATTGCGGCAATAATACAAATACCTCCTAGTATGCCCAATAATTTTGCCTGCCCGGTTTCCAATTCAGGTAACTTTATAAAGCCCAGGTCAAGCCCGCCTTTGGTAATAGCCCCAATGGCCAGGAACAATCCAAGAACAAGTAGCGTAGCTTCTGGATGATTTACGATACTCTCGATTACCTCTTTCACGTTACAAGCATTTGAATATGTCTAATGCGTTTAGCCACAACAGTTTGTGTATACAGGTTGCGGGCTTAGCCGCGCGATTCATACACACATTTCCCTTACTGTGCCACCTGCTCGCTGATCTTACCAAAACGGCGTTCGCGGTGTTGGTAGTCGATGATGGCTGTAAAGAGGTGCTCCTTTCGGAAGTCGGGCCAGAAAATGGGGGTGAAATATAGTTCGGCGTAGGCGATCTGCCAGAGCAGGAAGTTGCTCAGGCGGGTTTCACCGCTGGTCCGGATCAGCAGCTCCGGGTCGGGCATGCCGCTGGTGTTGAGCGCGCCGGCGAAAGCGGCCTCGTCGATCTCATCGGGGTTGAGGGCTCCGGCCTTCACCTGGTGGGCAAGGCGGCGGCTGGCTTCTATGATTTCCCACTTGGCGCTGTAGTTCAGGGCCAGTACGAGCGTCATGCGTTTGTTGTCCTTGGTGTTTTCGATGCCTTCCAGGAGGGCTTTATAGGTGCTTTTCGGCAGTTTGCTGATATCACCGATGGCCTGTAAGCGGATGTCGTTTTTGTTCAGGGTGTCAATTTCCTTGTTGAGCGTCTCAACCAACAGGCGCATAAGCGCACTGACCTCTATTTTTGGCCGTTTCCAGTTTTCGGTGGAAAAGGCATAGAGGGTAAGGTATTCAACACCCAGCTCGGCAGCCGCTTCGGTGGTTTCCCGTACGGCAGTTACGCCATTGCGGTGGCCGAAGACACGAGCCTTGCCGTGTTGTTTGGCCCAGCGGCCATTGCCATCCATGATAATGGCAATATGACGGGGCAATTTTTCCGTGTCGATCTGAGACTTTAAATCCATCGTGTTCCGCTAAGGACTATTCTTAAATAAGCGCCAAATATGCAAATTTACGAAACTGCGGGAACTTTTTGAGGGTGCAATTACAGATAACGTAAATCCTCTAATTGAATATGTGCGGAAACCGTTGTATTTTCCCGCCTCAGAATCATTTATTGAAAAGGAAATAGCACAATGAACCTTACATTCGAGAATTTTCAGTACGCGCGCCCTCAATTCGACCTTTTCTCGGCCTCTTTTCGCAAAGCGTCAGCCCAATTTGAGGCAGCTTCTTCAGCAGAAGAGCAGGCCCGGGCCCTGGCTCTCGTCAATGAACTGCGGATAGAGTTTACCTCTATGTATAATGTTTGTCACATCCGGCACACCATGGACACCCGCGATGCGTTTTACGAGAAGGAAAACGAATATTTCGACCAGCAAATGCCTGCCTACGAAGGCCTGGTGAATGAGTTTTACAAATTGCTGATCAACTCGCCCTTTCGCGATGAGCTGGAGAAAAAGTGGGGGAGGCAGCTTTTTACGATTGCTGAGTTGAGCCTGAAAACCTTTGACGAATCGGTCATTGGCTTGTTGCAGGAAGAGAACAAGCTCAGCAGCGATTACACCAAGCTGAAGGCCAAGGCCAAGATCGGCTTCAGGGGGGAAGAACACAACCTGTCCTCTATTGTCAAATACGAAATGGATATGGACCGGGCGGTGCGAAAGGAGGCCACTGAAGCGAAGTGGGCTTTTTTTTCCGGGAATGCAGCTGAGATCGAAGGCATCTTTGATCAGCTCGTTCGGGTCCGCCATCGAATCGCCCGGGAGCTAGGGTATGAAAACTTTGTGGAACTGGGCTATGCCCGCATGCTGCGCTCTGATTATGGGCCGGAAAAGGTGGCCAACTTCCGGCTCCAGGTGCAGGATTATATCGTACCCATCGCTACCCGCCTCTACGAACGGCAGCGCCGCCGCCTCGGGCTGGAGCAACTCAAATACTACGATGAAGAACTGCGCTTTCACTCCGGCAACCCCCAGCCGAAAGGGGAGCCGGACTGGATCGTCGGGCAGGCCCGCCGGATGTACAGCGAACTCTCCGAAGAAACGCGTGAGTTCTTTGACTTTATGCGACAAGCTCAACTGATGGACCTGCAGACCCGCCCGGGGAAGGCCACCGGCGGTTATTGCACTTACATCGGCAAATATCAAACGCCATTTATTTTCTCCAACTTCAATGGCACCAGTGGTGATATCGATGTGTTAACCCATGAGGCGGGCCACGCCTTTCAGGTATTCAGTAGCCGGGATATCGGGATTAGTGAATACAACTGGCCGACCTTCGAAGCCTGTGAAATCCACTCTATGAGTATGGAGTTTTTCACCTGGCCCTGGATGCAGCTTTTCTTCAAAGAAGATGCCGATAAGTACAAATTCAGCCACCTGTCCAATGCTTTGTATTTCCTGCCTTACGGAGTAGCGGTAGATGAATTCCAGCATTTTGTTTACGAACACCCGGAGGCTTCTCCCGCCGAGCGCAACCAGGCCTGGCGCGATATCGAGCGCAAATACCTCCCACACCGGGATTACGATGGCCACCCCTTTCTCGAAAACGGGGGGTACTGGCAGAAACAGAGCCATATTTTTGTCATGCCATTTTATTATATCGACTACACGCTTGCGCAAATCTGTGCCTTCCAGTTTTGGAAAAAAGACCAGGAAGGCCATCAGCAGGCGTGGAGCGACTATGTCCGCCTCTGCCAGGCCGGTGGCAGCCGGTCGTTCCTGGAACTGGTGCAACTGGCCAATCTGCGTTCTCCTTTTGAAGATGGCTGTGTCGCCTCAGTGGTCGATATTATTACCGAATGGCTGGATGGAGTGGATGATGCGGCCTTTTAGAGCATTGAATACCGGACACCGAATCCAAAAAAACAGTATATTTGTAAACAACCATAAGAAAACTACGATAATCATAATCCCCCTGTATGTTTATACTTATCCTCAGCTTCCTGACTGCGTTTACGCTTGCCTATTTTTCTATACCTCATATCATTAATATCGCCCGTGATAAGAACCTTTGCGACGAGCCCTCCGCGCGCAGTTCGCATACCATCAGCACACCGGCCCTTGGAGGTATCGGCATCTTTTCAGCGGCCATTTTCGCCATTGTCCTGTGGACGCCTTTCCGGGATTTTGGCAACCTGCAGTACATCCTCTGCGCCTTCATCATCGTCTTCCTGATCGGTGTAAAAGACGATATTTCTCCGGTTTCGCCGGTCAATAAGATCATCGGGCAGGCTCTGGCGGCTTCCATCCTGATTTTTAAATCTGATATTATGTTGCGGGGCTTTTATGGCTTCTTTGGGCTACACGCCGAGTGGCCCCTGCCATTTTATACGGGGCTGACTATATTTACCATTCTGGTGATCGTCAACGCGTTCAATCTGATTGACGGCATCAACGGCTTGGCGGGTAGTATTGGCGCATTGATCTGTGGCACGCTCGGTTGTTGGTTTTTCTATGTCGGCAGGATTGAATTTGCAGTGGTGGCCTTTACCATTGTGGGCGCTATTATCGCTTTTCTGAAATACAACTACTCACCGGCGAGGATATTCATGGGCGATTCGGGCTCTCTGCTGGTGGGGACGGCCAGTGTCATCCTGGTCATAAAGTTTATCGATATGAACTATTATATGGAAGTGAGCCAGAAAGGAAAGATTCTGGCCAGCCCGGTGGTAGCTATCGGCATTATGATCCTGCCGTTGTATGATACGATACGGGTATTCATCACCCGGATACTACGGGGACATTCGCCCTTACACGCCGACCGGCGCCACATCCACCATCTACTGATCGATTACGGATTCTCTCACATGCAGGCTACCGGAGTACTGGTGTCGGTCAATGTATTTTTCATACTGCTGGCCTTTTCCCTCAACCGGGCGGTGGAAATGCACTGGCTGCTGGCGCTGATCATTTTCCTGGCGTCTGGCCTTACTTACTGGCTGCACACCGCTGTTGTCCGGAAGAAACAAAAAAAGCTACTACTTCGATGACCGCTTACGCACTTGTTTTTCTGGGTGGTGGCTTGGGTAGCGTCTGTCGTTATGGCATTGCCCATTTGCTGGCCCAGTATCATCTGACTTTCCCTTTAGCTACCTTCGTGGCCAATGCCCTGAGCTGCATCCTGCTGGGCTTGCTGGCTGGGCTGAGCCTGCGCGGCCAGGTGAGCGACACCTATAAATTTATGCTGATGACCGGCTTTTGCGGTGGCTTCAGCACCTTTTCCACCTTCACGAACGAAACGCTCAGCCTTTTGCAGGCGGGCCACCTGGGCCTGGGCCTGCTGAATATTGGCGGTAGCCTGCTGCTGTGCCTCGGTTGCATTTACATTGGCATCAGGGTGGGAATGTGAAAAGGGGCTATCCGCCTAATTGGGCCGGCCTTCCGGTTGAAAGACAATATTATCCGAATCCAACCCCTTGTTTTTCAGATAAGCTTCGATATCCGGGCAAGGCTCCAGGCTGCCGTCCGCCTGTATGGAGAAAGGCTGCCAACCGTGCTCCGCCAGATGGGCGTTGGCCCGGCGATGGCTCTCATTGTGCCGCGCTGCGGCCAGAAATTCCATGGCCAGCCACCTGGCGTTGGGGCTGCTGAACCAGTTGGACAGGCCCGCCACTACCTGTGCTTCGGCGCCTTCTACATCTATCTTGATGAAATGAGCCAGGAGGCCCTGCTCTTCCATCAGTGTGTCCATGCGGTAAGCCGGTACTTTGGTTACCTTGGGATGAATGTCTTTTTTCCATGCGGCATCCTCAAACTGTCCCTTCTCCAGGGTATTGTATTCTGAATACAAGGCTGGAAATTCGTAAAAGGTAGCCGTCCCTTCTGCATCGCTGGCGGCTGCCCTTATGCCTTCAATGCCAGGCTGGCCGGCAATATTGCGTTGCAATACTTCATAGGTACTGCTGGCTGCTTCCACTGCCAACACCCTCCCTTCTTCTTCCATCAGCGCTGCTCCCAGGCGGCTGAAAAAACCAAAATGGGCCCCTACATCCAGCATGTTCATCCCTTTGGCGAGGTGTAGGGCCATAAAGCGGGCAAGCCGTATCTCCGAATCGTGCGACTTGGCGCTCAGCAGGTAGATATCCAGCCCGGCCGGGAGCAGGACTTCCATCACGCCTCCGAAGAACAGGGGGGCTTGCTGCCGCCGGCTGCGCCCATTGACAGGGTAAAGTAACTTGCTGTGGAGCATTCCCCATAGATAACGGCCGGGAGCAAAGGCCAGCCGGTGCAGATGGCTGCCGCGCGCCGCCTTTTCAATGGCCGCCAGAGCGTGCAGGTATGCCTGGCGTTTATTCATCAGCCGCTTCCGATTGTAACCGAAGGTCCACATTGATCAGCAGGGCCAGGTTCATAAAGAAGAAAGGCCCGACCTTGTCCGTTTCGATCAGGTCATTGATGATGAGCAAGGAGAGTATAATGATCAGAGATAAAAGCGCCATCATCACGATGTGTTTATCTTTTTCGCGGCGCGCCCGATGGTAGATGGCCTCGCCTCGCAGCAAGGCATAGGCGGAGAGGAGCAGGAAAAATAACAGCCCCGGCAGGCCCTGCTCAACCAGCGTCATCAGGTAATAGCTGTGAATGCCCGATTGGTCGGGGTTGTCGCTGACGTAGGTCTTAAAGCTGGTGACGGTATAGGTTTTATAAAAGTTGTGGAAGTTTCCGGGGCCAAAACCAAAAACGGGTTCTTTAACACTCATATGAAATCCAGCCACCCAGCGATAGACGCGTTCCATGGTGGAAATGTCCTCCCCGGAGTAAGTGGCCTGCAACAGATTGTTGAAATCCTGGTGCGAGATGGTCGTCTCATAATTGGGGGCGTATTCCAGATAGCGATTTCCATAACTCATAAAGGCCACCATACCGACTGTACCCGCCAGGGCCAGCAGCAGAACGTATTTGGTTAGCCGGCGGCGGATGATGTAAAATGCGCCGATTGCAATGACTACCGATACATAGGCCGCCCGGGTATAAGAAAGTTGGATGGCCGCCAGCAGGATCAAAAGGCTAATGCTAAGTAACCACCATATCCGGCCGTAGGCCGGGTACCACTTTCGAACATACCAGATAAAAGGCAGAAAAACGACAATTATGGAGGCGTAGGCTACGTGATTGCGATAGAAAGGATGAAGCACCCGGTAGATGTCGGCAAAAGAAAAGCCATAGGCGGCATGACGCAGCATGACCACCAGTACCGTAAAGAGCAAGGTGGAGAAAACAGCCCAAAAAAATTGCCTTACTTCTCGTTCGTTGTTGAGCATCCGGCTGGCCAGAAAGAAGAAGGTGGCCACATACCAGGCTTTGGCCAGTACAAATTTTACGGAAACAGCCAGTAGCTGAGAAGTGATGGCGCTTATGATGATCCACGCCAGGTGAAACAGCAGCAATAATGTGATGGGGTGGCGAAGGAACCGCCCGTCCGTTTCTTTGCCGTGCCGCAGCCCATAGGCCAGCCCAACCAGCATTAAGCCTACCATGAGAGGCTCGGTGGGCAGGTCGGTGCCAAAGCCATTGGGCAGGATCAGTTCTGTAGACAAGGGAATGCAGGCCACCAGCAGCAGAAAGGTCTTGCGAAAATCGACAATGGTCAGGTAAACGATCAACAGCAGGGCGGGAATCCCCGCCAGATAATACATCTCGGTGGCGATACCGGTAAAAAGGCATACCAGCAACACGGCTGCAAATACCCGAAAGAGGAATTGAGGCGTATCAGAAGTATCCAGCAATTGCAGGAGCTTACTTTGCATGGTAGATATCCTTCCAGTTTACGTCCTTATAGGTGTCGAAGAGCAGCGCCCCGATCAGGCTGAACAGAAAGGCAATGGCCACGGTAGCCAGAACGATGATACTGCGTTTGGGGCGCGATTTGACCACCGGCACTTTGGCCTCTTCTACAATGACCATTGCCGGAATGACTGACTTGTAGGTTGCCGTTGTTTGCTTGAGCCGCTCTTTGTCGTCGCTGAGTGTCTGGTTGGCTTCAATGTATTGCCTTTCGAAAATGCCGAACTTGGAGAGGCCCTGGTTGAAGCGGCCTATTTTATTATCCAGGCTTTTGAATTCTTCCTCCAATCCCTTTACATTGGCTTCCAGCAGGCGGATGGTGTCCTGGGGAATCCCTTTGGTCTCCTTCATGGCCTGCAGCTTGGCCCGGTTGCGCACCACCATGGCTTCCGACTCGGAAACCTGGGAGGTCAGCGCTTCGGTCTGCCCGGCTATGTTGTAGATGCCATATTGTTCCCGGAGGTTGATCAGGCTGTCGCTCAGGCTGGCCAGTTGCGCTTCCTTGGCCTTGATATTATCTTCATAAGACTTGATGGACTTTGCCAGGCCTTCATTGATCAGGTGACGAGCCATCGCATCGATCTTTTCCCGGGCTGCGTTGGTGATCCGGGCGGCCAGTTCCTTATCCTTGTCTTCCACCGATAACTCGATGGCGTCCCGCTTGGTCTTTGTGACTTCGTACAGGTCGAAAAAATGTTCCTGTACCTTGAAAGCAGCCTTGGGACGGTCCGGGTTGATGTCGTAGTGCTCATATAAATTGAAAGAATCGATCAGGAAATTGACCAGTTCTCCGGATTCGGCGATCGTCATCAGGCGGTCAATGTCATTTTCATTGCCATAGTATTCCGTGCGCAACTGGCCTCTGCCGTAGAGGGCCTCCGGCTTGGCCTGGTCGGGGCTCACCGCCAGGAATATCGTAGTGGCCTGGTAGTAGTTAGATAAAAAAAGGCTTATTATGACGGCGCCCAGGCCTGCAATCAGGCAAACGTAAAAAATCTGCCGCTTCCATTTGAAGACGGCCTTCAGTACATCGATCAGATTATCGTTGTTTTTCATCGCTCCCTTTTTCTTCCCTTTTCGGATAAATAGCGCAAAAGTATACCTTTGAAGGTTATTTTTTCAACATTCTTTCGGCAAATCTTTGGCTATTGCATTTGACAAGACAGGCTTGGCCCGGCAAAGCGTTGGTTGTGAGACGGCCTTCCTTATTCCTGGCTACTCGTCTAAGGTTGGGCCGCCTCGTACACCGTACACGCCCAGGGGCTGCCATTGGCTCGTACAACGTAATGCCTCCGTAGCTTTATGTCCAACCTTCGACGGGAGCCCTTATTCCTTTTTCAATACCCCAAACCCCCGTAGGTTCACCAACCGCAGCGCTATGGCGAAAATACCACCGGCGGCCAGCGTCAGGAGAAAGCGCCAGAACCAACCCATATCCAGATTGGCATGGATAATAAAACCGGTGAAGAGGGACAGGGCGAGCAACGCCAGAAAGCGCAGAAATGTGTCTATGATATTTCCGGGGCGCATCAGGCGGTGGGCCAGGATCAGCTCGCAGGCCAGCACCCCAAATTGGGTGATGCAGGTGGCTATGGCGGCGCCCTCGGCCTTATATTTTGGGATGAGGGCCAGGTTGAGCACCACGTTGAGCAGCAGGCTGGCGGCAAAGATGTAGTTCAACTGCCGCAGGCTGCCATTGGCTACCAGCAGGGTGCCGAAGATGTAGGTTCCGCATACTGCAAAGAACCCCCCCATCAGGTAGATCAGCACCCGCCCGGAATAAACCGAACCACTGTCGTACAAGGCTGTCATAACCTCCGTGCGGTAAAAAAATATACCGCAAAATAGCACAATAGCGCCGGCGCCGATCAGCCGGAAGCTCATTTGCACCAGGCTGCTGACCGTTTCGCCTTGCCTCAGCATACCAGAGAAAATAGGCAACAGCAAACCGGCGAACAAAAAACCGATCATGTTGCTGGCCTCGAACAGGCGAAATGCGGAAGCGTAAATATCGGCCTCTATCTGGCCATCCGGCAGCAGGCGTTCCACCATCACGCCGTCGATGCGGTTGTAAATGGAGGTGAGAAAAACTGCCAGGGCATAAGGGGCGCTCCGGCGCAGTAAAAGCAACAGGAACGGCCAGTGAAAACGAAAGCGCAGCCCGGAAAGCTGCCGATGAACAAGCCAGAAGGCCAGCACCGCCGTCGCCCCCAATGCAGCGGTATGAGACCAGGCAAACCATTCTATACGGAATTGCCCATGGAAGGCGGGCGCCCATAATAATACACCGCAGATCAGAATGAGCAACAGGCGGTCCATTATGGAAAGAAGGCTATCCAGGCGGTATTTGCCCAGCCCCGAGAGGTTGGACCTCAGGAATAGCACGAGTGAATTCAATATCTGGTTGACGGCAATGACGGCCAGCAGCGGCAGAAAACGGAGCCCGTAGCCGGCAATCCAGGCGGTGAAAAATACCAGGGAAAGGTATAGGAACCCCAGCAAAGCTTTTAGTATGAGTAGGTTGGGGAAATACTTGTCCAGTAAATGGCGGTGCTGAGCTATGTTGCGGTTGTTGAAATTCTGTATGCCGAAGTCATTGATGATCTGAAAGAGGAAGGTGAAATTGAAGAGCGCAAAGTAGATGCCGTAGTCTCCCATCGGCACCGTGTTCTGTACCGTCCGGTCAATACCAAACAGATAAAAAGGCTTGATCAGTAAATTGACCGCCAGCAGAAAGATGATATTGATCAGGAATTCGCGCTTCATGGCGAGCGTGAAGATAGGCGTTTTGTTGTAGATCAGTGTAAGTGTATCGGTGTATCAGTGTATCAGGGGCAGGCTTCCTGAAGGGAATACTCTCTGACACACTGCTCTCTGATACACCTATTAACACTGAAGCCCCCACTCACTCATACCTCAAAGCCTCAATCGGATCGAGGCGGGCCGCCTTCAGCGCAGGGTACAGGCCCGATACGAGGCCAACCAGCGTACAGGTAGCCACCGCCGTGAGCACCCAGGCCCAGGGGAACAGGAATTTACCATTGGCGATTATGGCGACTACGTTGCCGGCCATCACTCCTAGGGCAATACCCACCAGCCCGCCCATCTGGCAGATCAGGATGGCTTCCGACAAGAACTGTATCATAATGGAGCGGCGGGTGGCGCCGATTGCCTTACAAATGCCAATCTCCCGGGTGCGTTCCGTAACCGAGACCAGCATGATATTCATCAGGCCGATGGCGGCGCCAATGAGGGTGATAAACCCAATGCCGATAGCGGCCAACCGAAAGTAGGTGGTATTTTCTCTGATGATACCGATGAGGCTGTCACTCTTGGTTATCTCGAAGTCATCTTCCTGAGAAGCTTTCAGGCCCCGGATATTGCGAAACAGGCCGGTGGCGTAATCAATACCCATGTCCACCTGAGTCGCATCGTTGACCGCAACCAGCACATTGTAGCTGGTATTGTCTGTGGCGTAGTATCGCTTGGCCGTTTGAAGCGGAAAGAGAATGCGCCGGTCTTCGCTTTGGTTCATACTGGATCCCTTAGACCTGAGAACGCCCACCACCTTCAGCTTGATATTGCCGGCGAAGATGGTTTTATTCAACGCCTTATCGGCCTGCCCATCGAAGAGGTTGGATAGGATTTCATCTCCGATAATGGTAATATAGCCGCCATGCATAATCTCCCGGTTGGTGAAGTTGCGGCCCGCCGCCAGCGTGAAACCTTTCGCTTCCAGGTAGTTCTCATCGATTCCGAACATCAAAACATTGGGGTTGGTCTTTTCGTCCTGGTGTTTGATGGCAGCGGTTCCGGTACAGAACATAGAGACGGATGTCCTCGCCGGAAAATCAAAGCGCTCTTTAAATTCCACAGCCTGCTGGAAAGAAACAGGCTCGCCGCGCTTTTCCTGGCGCCCGCCGCGGTGGCCCCTCACCCCTTCTCCTTTTGGATCGATATCAAAGGTGTTGGCCCCCAGAGAGGACAGGTTGTCGCTCAAGGAGTTGATACCGACGTCAATAGCGGTGAGGATGCCGACCAGCGCCATAATGCCGAAGGCAATGATCATCAGGGTGAGAATGGCTCTCAGGATATTGGAGCGCACCGCACGGAAGGCAAGGGTAATGTTTTCGCTTAATTTCATCGGAATATTTTGATCGAAAAATGCGCTCCAATATAAGTAGAAGCGCTATGCTTATCCGAATTTGTTCGATGAATGAAGGGATAATATAGAGGTACTCGTGCGGCGATCATCTTGATCGCACGCCAGTCTGCTCGGTGGTTTTGCGCCCAACGGCGCGTTCGGTCAAGATGATCGAACCACGAGCAACTATGTTCCGAAATTTATTTGACAAGTACTAAACACTCAACACTCAACCATATAGCCCTGTAACAAAATAATCATCCCGCTACCCAAACGCCCCCCGTATCACCTCCAGCATCTCCTTGCCAACCGCCGGATTGGCGGCAATGATCTCCCCGCCGTTTAAAAAGTCATCTCCACCCTCAAAGTCGGTAACCACCCCGCCCGCCTCCCGGACGATGAAGGCGCCGCCGGCGACGTCCCAGGCATTGAGGCCGTATTCGAAAAAACCGTCGAAGCGCCCGCAGGCCACGTAGGCGAGATCGACAGCGGCGGAACCCAGCCGGCGAAGGCCCCGGCTGTGGCGCATAAAGTATTCGAACACCTGGTAGTATTCCTGCATGCGGCTGTAGTCGTGATACGGGAAACCGGTAGCTAGCAGAGATTGCGACAAGGGCGCCCGCCCGCTCACCTGTATGGGCCGCCCGTTGAGCCAAGCGCCCCCGCCCTCCCAGGCGTAGAAACACTCTTGCCGGTTGATCTCGTAAACGATACCCAGCACGGTTTGCCCTTCCCGTTGCAGGGCCACACTGACCGAAAATATGGGAAGTTGGAACAAAAAGTTGGTGGTGCCGTCCAAAGGGTCGATGATCCATTGCAAATCCCCGCTTTGGTTGGCGACGGTGTCCTCCTCGGTGAGGAAGACGCTGCCGGGCAACAATTGGCCTAACGCCTCTACGAGCTGTTCTTCCGCCGTTTTATCGACGTAGCTTACCAGGCTGTTTAATCCTTTTTCTTCTACATCACCGCTGGCCACCCGCCCTAATTCCTGGCGGATGAAACGGCCGCTGTGCTCAACGATGGAAATGGCCTGGGTGCAGATTTTTTCAAGGTTCATATGAGAAATGATTGATGGAATGACGTTTCAATCCGCTAACTGATAAATCTCCGGAATATTGCGCCCCAGCCCGTCGTAGTCCAGCCCGTATCCGATGACGAATTTATTGGGGATTTCAAAGCCGGTATACTTTATGTCGACCTCACATTCCAGGGCCTCCGTTTTGACCAGAAGGGAGGCGAGGGCTACCGATGCGGGCTCCATCTGTTCCAGTTGTGGCATAAACTGAGACATGGTTTGGCCGGTGTCGACGATATCTTCTACGATAATCACATCTCTGCCTTTAATATCTTCCTGCAGGCCGATCACCGTTTTCACCTGGCCCGACGAAGCCAGCCCCTCGTAGGAGGCCAGGCGGATGAAGGTGATCGCGCAATCGATCTCACAGGCGCGCATCAGGTCGGCGGCAAAAATAAAGGCGCCGTTCAGAACGGCAAGAAAGAGGGGGCGCTTACCCTGATAATCCCGGCTGATTCTTTGGCCAAGTTGGTTGGCCCTTTCAGCGATTTGCTGTCGGCTGAGGAAAGGCCGAAAGGTAAGGCCGTGTATTACGATATTATCTTTCATACTTGTTAGATTCCATACTTGTCCAGTAAATAAACCAGGCTCATAATGGCGGCGGCGCCCAGTTCCAATTCCCTTTTATTGACGACATCGACGCCGTCGATGGGCGTATGATGGTAGTCGAAGTAGCGTTGTGAATCGGGTTCAAACCCAAAGAGCAGCCCCTTCTGGCTTTTCAGGCCGGAAATGTCCGCCCCGGATCCACCTTTTCGGAAATTCAGGCCATAAGGCTCCAGGAGTGGCAGCCAGTCAATGACTTTTCGAAATTTCTCATTAAAAACCTCCTCGTGGCCGTCGGCGGTGAATCCCCGGGGGGTGAAGCCTCCCCGGTCGGACTCGATAGCCGCCATGTGGAATTCGCCCTTTTCATCCGACCATTTCCAGTAGGCGCGCGCTCCTCGCAGGCCGTTCTCTTCATTCATGAATAATACACAGCGGATGGTCCGTTTAGGTTGATACCCCATTAGCCGGGCCAGGTGCAGGATGTCTATGGCCTGTACGCAGCCGGCCCCGTCGTCATGGGCGCCGGCGCCGACATCCCAGGAGTCGAGGTGGCCGCCAACCAGGATAATCTCGTCCGGAAACTCGCTGCCTTTTATCTCTCCGATGACGTTAAAGGAAGGAACTTCTCCCAGGCTTTGGGACGTATTGCGCATGAACACCCGCACGGGATGCTCCCGGAGCAGGCGGCTGAGCAATTCCGCATCGCGCGTGCTGATGGCCAGGGCAGGTATAGGTGTAACGCCGTCCTCGTAAACCGTTGAGCCGGTATGGGGAATATCGTCCAGGCGGGTTGTTAGCGAACGGACCAGTACGCCGAGGGCGCCGTAGCGGGAGGCTCGGGAAGCGCCCCATACCCTTTGGCCGGCAGCTTTTCCGTAAGCATTGAAGGTGTTGATCTGGGTGGGGTCCATGGGGCCGTTAAAGAAGACGATCTTGTTGCGCAGGGCTTCTCCCAGGCTATCTACCTGGTCCAGGTTCTTCACTTCCACCACATCTGCGGTAAGGCCCATGGGGCCGGTGCCGACAGAATTGCCCAGCGCCAGGGCATTCAGTTCGATCGTCCCCATCTTCTGTGAATTGACGATCCGGACCTGTTCTTTATCACCGCGCACCCAGTAGGGCACCATACAGGGTTGCAGCCATACGCTGTCCAACTGCAAAGAGTCGAGCAACCGCCGCGTATATTCAACGGCGGCGGCAGATTGCGGAGAACCGGCCAGGCGCCCTCCGATGCGGCGGGCCAGGAAGTTCAGCCAGTCGTAACAGCGGCTGCGAGTCAGCGCTTCATCGTAGATTTTGCGAATGAAAAAGGCATCTTCGGCGAAGGCATTCTCCTGGGCAACACCCAGCACAGGGAAAAACAGCAGAAAAAGGAAGGTGAAACGATTCATTAGAAGCAGCTTTCAGCACTTTTCTTGTTGAAAAACGGGGTTCAAACCGGTTCCAAAGATAAAATTTTCAAAGGAGTAAAATTTTTTTTAAGGCGGTAAAGCTTTTTTTGAAGCTTGTAAAAGGCCCGGCCACAACGAGCAGGTTATTTTTTTTGAAAAAATCAGTGTTTTTGATTTGGAAAGTTATTTGGCGCTGGCGGAACGGTCAAAATATAATTTTTGCCAAAGCCTGTTTTAGCTCTTTTGTGTTCAAATCCAAATCTGGGGCCTTGCAGCACTGAAGCAAGAGAAATCGTGGAAATGTTGGTTTTTTAATGGAATGGGCACTTTCGTTTTACGAGTTAAACAGCAACCTTGATTTTTTATTAATTTTGTAATTGTATTTTTTACACAAAGTCCTTATATTTGTATTATCAATCGAAAGAAAAAGAGGAAAATGCTCCTCTCAAAAATAATTTGGTTTTATTTGGTTAGGGCTGAGGTAGTGCGCAAGCGCTGCCTCTTTTTTTTTCTACTACTTAAAGTCCACTTCTACCTTCACCTTCTTTTCCTTTGTCAGGGCAGTTGATTGCCGGCTTTCCAGGCTATATCCATGTTCGGGGTCGTACCACATTTCCTGAGCTACATCGGCCACGATACTCTCGGTTTTATTCTGAATATGGACCCTTGAAACCCGGCCGCCGGAGAATTGGAGTTCTAGCAGTTGGGTTTTTAATCCTTTTTCCTTTGAAGTGTAAGAAATCCGGCTGAGTTGCCCATCCTGGAACGTGCTGTCTGCCCGGTATTTGTCGAGCCAGGCAACTTTATTGATATCTGACCGGGAAAAGATGTTCAGCTCTTTTGAATAATCCAGGGAGTCAAAAGCCCGCTCCTCTTTTTGGCCGTCAATAGCGATCCGTTTCAACACCGCAGGTTGAGATTCCGAAAGGCGTTGAACTTCTTGTTCGATGTATCCCTTGAGGTCGAAAAAGGCTTCCGGGGTAGCGCTCCCGGGCTTCTGTCCATTCTCCGAACAGGCAATGGCCGTTAAGGTCAGAAACGCCAGATACAGATATACTTTGTCCATACTTTGTTTTTGCTTACGGCTACTCATTTCCTGGTAACCAGCACTTCCCCGTCCATCTCTTTAGGGATATCCATGCCGAACAAGGTCAGGATGGTCGGTGCGACATCTCCCAGTTTCCCCCCTTTGATCTGGTATTTATCCGGCTGGCTGCCGATGTAAAAGATGGGAACCGGGTTCATGGTGTGGGCGGTATTGGGGGAGCCGTCGTCATTGATCATATAGTCGGAATTGCCATGGTCGGCAATGACGATGGCCTGATAATGGTGCTTCAATGCTGTTTCGATCAGCCTTTTCAGGCAGGTATCTACGGTGCTGACGGCTTTCATGGCGGCCTGGAAGACACCGGTGTGGCCCACCATATCAGCGTTCGCGTAATTGAGGCAGATGAAATCCGGCTGGTGCTTATCGATATCTTCAACGATGGCGTCGGTCACTTTCACGGCGCTCATTTCCGGTTGAAGGTCATAGGTTGCCACTTTGGGAGAGGGGATGAGGATGCGCCGCTCGCCCTTGAACTCGGCTTCCCGGCCCCCGTTAAAGAAGAAAGTGACGTGAGGATACTTTTCGGTTTCCGCGATCCGCACCTGGGTCATTCCCGCTTTGGAAAGGACTTCGCCCAGGGTGTTGGCTACATCGTCTTTGGTGAACAGGACGTGCATTCCGTGGTAGGACTCGTCGTAGCGGGTCATGGTCACATAATAAAGATCCAGTGTTTTCATGTCGTATTCCGGCATATCCTGCTGCGTGAGCACCGTGGTGATCTGCCGGGGCCGGTCGGTGCGGAAGTTGAAGCAAATAGCGGTATCCCCTTCCTGTAGGGTAGCTACGGGGTTCCCGTCCGGGCCGGTGCATACTATGGGGTGGAGGAATTCGTCGGTTTCACCCTTATCGTAGCGCTCCTGGATGGTAGCCAGCACATCGGCGGTGGCTTCTCCCTGTCCATGAACGAGCAAGTCGTAGGCGAGCCGGGTGCGTTCCCAGCGTTTGTCGCGGTCCATCGCGTAATACCGGCCGATGACGGATGCGAGCTGTGCCGGCGCGCCTTCAATATGATCCAGGACTTGGCGGATGAAGCCTTTCCCGCTTTTAGGGTCGGTATCACGGCCGTCGGTGAAGGCATGGATATAAACCTTTTTCAGGCCGTTTTCCCGGGCAATATCACAGAGGGCAAGCAGATGGCGGTAGTGCGAGTGTACACCACCGTCGGACACCAGGCCGAAGAGGTGCAGCGCTTTGCCTGTTTCTTTGGTGTGTTTCAGGGCTTTGAGCAATTCCGGGTTCTGGTGCAGTTCCCGTTCGCGGATCGCCTTGTTGATCCGGGCCAACTCCTGATAGACGATGCGGCCGGCGCCAATATTGAGGTGGCCGACCTCGGAGTTGCCCATCTGCCCTTCGGGCAGGCCTACCTGCTCACCAAAGGTGGTGAGTTCAGCATTGGGATATTTTTTGTAAAGGCTATCGACAAAGGGCGTTTCAGCCTGGGCGATAGCACTGACTTCCGGATTAGGGCCGTGGCCCCAGCCGTCGAGTATGACGAGTAGTACGCGTTTTTTTTCCATAACCCCAAAAGTACCAATTTGAATGAAAAAGGCGAAGCCCGGCCGGAACTTCTGAGCACAGGTTACGTACATAAGTAGCATAATTCTCAAATTAATAAGTATTTTTGTGCTGCTCAATTATACCCCTCCTGAAATAGCGGCTACTCTTCTACACCGTTTGTACGATTTAAATTGAATCCCAATGCGTTTCAACAGGCTGATCTTTTTCGCTTTTTTATTTTCTGTTTCCGTTCTTCACGGGCAGGCCATTCGTGGGGACAGTGTCCAATCTGTCTTGCGGGAATTCGCCGGTACGCATCCTTATATGGTCACCCAGATTCCGGAGACAGGCAGGTGGCACATCAATGTGCCGCGTTCGGAAGCGGTGACGCCCGGGCAGCTTACCCGTTTACAGGATGCTTTTTACTACGATATTGTTCCTTTGTGTAAAATCTACGGGCAGAAATACCTGGCCGACTGGCGGGCGCTGGCCAGCAAAGCCGCCCGGGAAAGTTTCTGGGGCACCTCTTACCTCTGCAACCGCACCAGCAATTATTTTGGCATTCGCCAACAGGCCAAACCCTGGATTTGTGAATCCTTTTTCTTTTGTGACGGAGTAACCCGGAATGACCCTGAGCCATCGGATTTTGCTTCCTTCCCCAACTTCGAAGCCTCTTTGTGGATGTTCATCCACACTATGTACAGCCCTCACTTCCAGGAACGGTTGCCGGACCAGGGCGCCAGGATCGCCGATGCTATTGAATTTGAACGCATGAACGGCATCCATTACTGGGAACGGACTTCTTATGGCATTAATATGGGGCAGCAATTGCAGAGCCCGATGTACACCGCCGAAGAGCTGATCTACACCTGGAGTGAACACCCGATCAACAACCTTTGCGTGAATTGTTCCCGCGCTACTGACCGCGAGTGGGTCTATAAGCTGATCAGGGCAGATATGCGTACGAGAGGGTAATGGGCAATTTTATTCGCGATGGGTTCGTTTAAGTGATTCGGGATTATAGTGAAATTCGACAAATGTGGCCGTAGCCTCAAAACTGCGTCTCATTGTTGGGTTTATTGCAGATGGGAATATTTCGTGGGATTGTTTGGTAACGGATTGAACGATTTTGCGGATATGAGACTACATAATAGTGGAATTTTCCCATGAATATAAAATCCTAAGATGATGAAAAAACTCATGTTTTTAATCCTGTTGGTACCCTTGCTGAGTAGTTTTGATAACGCCAACCTGGCAAATATCACCAAGGCCCTTAGTGAAGGCAATGCCGATGCCCTCGGCCAATATTTTGACCAGACCGTGGAAGTGGCGGTATTAGACAAGGAAGACGTTTATAATAAGGCGCAGGCGATCAACGTCGTGCGCAAGTTTTTCGCAGAGAATAGGCCAACCTCATTTAGCCAGGTGCATAAAGGCGCTCCGCCGAATAATGACTCTCAATACTGTATTGGCAATCTGGCCGCCGGCGGTAAAACCTTCCGGGTGTACATTTATATGAAGTCCTCGGGTGGGCAGTTTCTCATTCAGGAGCTTCGCTTCGACAAAGAATAGAAGTTAAAACGGAGGGGCAACCCTCTGGATAAAGGCTAGGCGGGCCAGCCCGAACTGGCCACTCATAACTCCCAAAACGCTCAGGAGGCTTTCCGTCAAAGGAAGCCTCCTGTTTGTTTTTCCAGCACCCCCAATCCAAACAGGGCAAAATCGTATTTGACGGGATCCTCGGGATCGTACTGTCTGAGGCGGCCGGTGAGTTCGAGAACGGCTTGCCAGTCGGCCTGCTTTCGTTCCAGTAACTTCAGCCTGCGGGCTACCCGGTCGACGTGTACGTCGAGGGGCATCAACAACTGGCGGGGATGTATGCGTTTCCACAGCCCGAAGTCCACGCCCTTTTCATCCTGCCTTACCATCCACCTTAAAAACATGTTCAGGCGCTTACAGGTAGATTTGCGGGCCGGCGTGGCGACGTGCTTGCGAGTCCGTTCAGGAGCGTAAGGCAAGGAGAAGAAGAGCTCATGGAAGCCGGTAAGGGCCTTTTCGGTATGTTCGTCTTCCGGGGCCAGATGGCGGGCAAAAGCATCTTCAAGCGAATCGTGCTGGCGGTAATACTGCTGAAAGAATTCCAGGAAGTATAAAGTATCGGTGGGTTGAAAAGTGCGATGTTTAAACTGCATGAATGGCTTGCGGTCCGATTCCCGGTGGCCCCGGATGAATTCATAGGGCGCGCCATCCATCAGTTCGATGAGTTCCGCCGATTTGTTGATAATGGTTTTACGCTGCCCCCAGGCCAGCATGGCGGCCCAGAAGCCCATGATCTCAATATCCTGAAGCCGGGTAAAACGATGCGGGATACTGATGGGGTCCGCCTCAATAAAAGCCGTCTGGTTGTAACGTATAAAGCCCTCTTCCAACCATTTTCCGACATCGCTAGGCATGTTGTCCGGCGTTCTGTCCCACTTTTCTGAAAATCTCAAACCGGGCCAGGCCGAGGCGCTGCAGCAGATGGCTGGCCGAGACCCTAAGCACTCCCAGCCCGTAGCGAATGCTGCGCGTCAGGTTGATAGACGAGGCTTCTTCGAAATACTTGGTCGGGCAGGTCACTTCCGCGATGTGAAAACCGGCGTAGATGATCTGAGAAAGCATTTCGTTGTCGAAGACGAAATCATCGGAATTGCTGTTGAAGTTGATGCCCAGGAGCACTTCCCGGCTGAATGCCCGGTAGCCGGTGTGATACTCCGAGAGTTTGTAATTGACCAGCAGGTTTTGTATCAGGGTCAGCCCCCGGTTGGCTATGTATTTGTAAAGCGGCATACCGCCGGCCAGGGCGCCTTTGCCCAGTATACGGGAGCCCAGCACCACCGGGTAGAGGCCTTCGCCGATGATGTTGATCATGGAAGGGATTAGTTTGGGCGTGTATTGGTAGTCCGGGTGCAACATAATAATGATATCGCCGCCCAGTTCCAGGGCTTTGTTGTAGAGCGATTTCTGGTTTCCGCCGTATCCCTTGTTGTTTTTGTGTACGATAATGTGCTGTATGCCAATTTCCCGGGCCAACGCCGAGGTGTTGTCACTACTGGCATCGTCGCAAAGGATCACCTCATCCACCAGCTCGAAGGGAATTTCCTGATAAGTTTTTTCCAGCGTAAGGGCTGCGTTGTAGGCAGGCAGCACTACGATCACTTTTTTGCCTTTGTACATTACTTTGATTTGTGGGCCCAAAGATAGGTCGCCAGGAAAGTGGTTTGCAAGAAAAAACGGGATTTTCGTCCTAAGCGCTCATAAGCCGGCATGTGGATACCGAACAATTTGGAGCTTTTGGTATTTATAACTCCAAAAATAGTATGCGTAAAGTACTGAAATGGGCGGGAATCGTTCTGGGCGTTTTACTGATAGCCGGCTTCATAGCCGCACTGGCTGTTCACCAACCGTTGCCGCAAGGCCAGGCCGGCCCGGAAGCCGATCGCCTGGCGCGGCAAATGCTGGAGGCTATACACAAGGATGCCTGGGATAGTACGCATTATGTACGGTGGGATTTTCCCGGCGGCCATCAATATGTTTGGGACAAGTTTCGCCAGCTCGTACAGGTAGAGTGGGGCGGCAAAAGGGTGGTGCTGCGCACCTCCAACCAAAGTGGCAAGGCCTGGGAAGGAGGAGCAGCGCTCCAGGGAGAGGCTGCGGAAAAGCTGTTGAAAAAGGCCTGGAGTTTTTTCTGCAACGATTCTTTCTGGCTCAATGCGCCTGCCAAGGCTTTTGACCCGGGTACGGCCCGGAGCCTGGTCGAACTGGATGGAGAAAAAAAAGGGTTGCTGGTCAGTTATTCCGGTGGAGGGGTCACGCCCGGTGATGCCTACCTTTGGGAGGTGGATGAAGAAGGTTTGCCGGCCCGCTGGAAAATGTGGGTGTCCATCATTCCGGTTGGCGGCCTGGAAACCAGTTGGGAAGAATGGGTAACGCTCGAAACGGGAGCCAGAATTGCCACCCGCCATAAAGCAGGCTTTTTTACGGTAGCGCTTGAAAATGTAAGGGGTGGAAACAGTTTGGCAGCTATCGGCCTCAGCCAGGACCCTTTCCGGTCCCTGGATTAGGGCTCAACAGCGTTATCAGACAAATTGAAATATAAGGGAACTACAGCCCATAAGAGCGGCAGTGCATGCCTTTGTTCCCTTATATTTCAACCTGTCCGGGGTGGTGAAGCATCAGATACCGGGCGGCACTACAACAGCGCCTCCAGTTCTCCTTTCACAAAAGCACCCAATTGGCTGACGTATTCACGGGAATAATTAAATTCGATACCCGCAGTGCGGTAGATTTCCCGGATGTTTCTGGTATAGCCCAGTTTCAGGGCATTGAGGTAGTTGTCTACAGCCTGCCCGGGAGTTTCTTTGTACTGTTTCCAAAGAGCGATGGCGCCCAACTGGGCCATTCCATATTCGATATAGTAAAAAGGTACTTCAAAAATGTGTAATTGTTTATGCCATAGATGTGCGATATAGTCTTCCAGTCCGGAATGGTCAATGATAGTAGAATTAAACTCCGCCATGATACTCATCCAGTTTTTCACCCGCTCCTCCCGGTTGTGGCCGGGGTTGGAGTAGGCCCAATGCTGGAATTTATCGATGGTGGCGATCCAGGGGAGTACTTTCAGAACGTACTCCAGCTGAGCGATCTTGGCGCGGCGAAGTTCTTCCGGATCGGGGAAGAAGGTATCCCAGTATTCCATCGTCAGCAGTTCCATAGACATAGCCGCCAGTTCGGCCACCTCTGAAGGCACCCGCTTGGCTGACTTGAGCTTGTAGTGCCTGGTCAGGTAGGAGTGTACGGCGTGCCCTCCTTCGTGCATGAGGGTGCGCATATCGCTGAGAGAGGTCGTCGCGTTCATGAAGATGAAAGGCAGGCCGGTGAGATGAAGCGGCATATTGTAGCCACCGGGCCGTTTAGCAGGCCGTGCCTCGAGGTCGAGGTGCCCCTTGTCCCTCATAATTGCGATGGTCTTTCCAAACTCCGGATGCAGCTTGTCCATACAAAAAATGACCTTTTCCACCAGGTCGTCAATGGTGTCGAAAGGCCGCAGCGGCGTATCGCCGACGGGATCCACGAAAAGGTCCCAGGGGCGCAATTTATCGAGCTCCAGCGATTCCTTTCGGTACCCATTGAGCTCGTCGATCAGCGGAACAATTTCTGACTTTATGGATTCGTGAAAGTCGTAACAATCCTCGACCGAATAATCGAAGCGGCCGAGGGCCTGGAACTTGAAGTCCCGAAAATTATCGAAGCCGGCATTGAGGGCCATCTTATGGCGAAGGTGGAGCAGATGGTCGAAGAGGTCTTCGAGCTGGTCCGTGTCCTGCAGGATTCGTTGATGGATTTTGTGATAGACTCCTTCGCGGTAGTCCCTGTCCGTTTCTTCGAGCAGGGAGCTGGCCTTTTGCAGGGTCATCTGTTTGCCGTCTACACCGATGGTCATCTCCGAGAATATTTTTACATATTGCTTGGATTTCATCTGTATATCGGTAGCCAGAGGGATATTTTCTTCGCGAAAGAGGTTGACGGCATTATAAATGCTTCGCAAATGGATGCCGTACCGCTTATTATCCAGCTGGTCGGAGAAAGGGCAGCCTACAAGCTTTTTGTTCAGAGCGTGTTCGAAGGAAGTTATCTTAGGGGCGAGCTCCTGAACCGCGTACTGGTACAGGGCCTCCGCCTTTTCATCATTACTGTTAACGGTAATACTAATGTAGCGCCAGGAAAAGGCTTCACTAACCACTGCATCCAGTTCGCTTTTATCCTTGATCCATTGTTCAAGTTCTTCGCGTGACTGGATAGGGCGGTTTAGTAGTTCATTGTAATACGGTTTCAGTTTTGACCAGGTCGTAACTTTGAATTCCTTCGGGACAAATGTTCGTTCTTTCTCTTGCTGTAGAACTGTTGCCGTTTTGAGATTCATGAGATGCTTCTTTTGTGTTGTTGCCGCTTGGGGGTCAAAAACAGGCAGTGTTCCGGGGGGCCATTATTCCTTTAATATATGTTTAGGTCGTCGTCGGCTCTGTGGGGAACCTTTTGGTATTACGGGGCTTTCAAAAAATTGTTGCCAGAATCCCATAATTTTCGGCCGCTTTATTTTGGGCCGCCTCATGTTATGGGATTCTCTTTACCACTTGCTGTCATCCATTGGCGCAACGAGTATTCCTGCCGGGCTCTTCTGACGGGAACTTCCTTTCCTCGAACGAGTGTTACTCTTCCTCCTCGCTTGCCTTTGCTTCCTCTTCGGCAGAAAGGGCGCCGCTCTCATTCAAATAGTTAAACCATTTGATCACTTTTTTGATATCTCCGGCAAACACGCGGTCGCGGTCGTAGTTGGGGAGTATATCGGCAAAGTATTCATGGAGTTCCTCCGGTTTGGCGCCCGCGCTGGCCGGGGGATTGTCATCGATCTGTTGAAGCATGCTGCGAAACACGTTTTTCAGCTCCGTGGAATCTCCATCATCGGTATAAATGGCGATAGATTCCAGGGGCGTAAATTGATGCCTCCGGGAGGACGCAAAGCGCCGTTTCCCGTTCTTTACATCTTCAATGATCAAGCCATTGCTTCGGTTGGCTGCCATTCGGTAGAGGCCAGGCAGCCCACTTACTGCGATCAAATTTTCAAGATTCATAGATTTTATCACCTTTTGATTTGAAGGGGCAAAGTTAATAACAAAAAGGGGTTCTGCATCGTCTTAACGCCATTCTAATTTAACGGCCACTCCAAATCAGTGATAACAGGGGGTCAGCAATGAATCATGTGGGGGAGATGGTATGAGATAACTGTCTTTGGTAAAGTTAAGGATATTTGTGATTAAGCCCAAGTTTTTTGGGTGGATTATTCTTCCTCTCCCGGCTTGCGCAGGGCCTTCCGAACCTGGCTTGGGAGTAGGCTTATGGTTCCTCTGGAGAGTCGTTCCAGGCTGAAAGCCAGTAAGATATACATTTCAGTTATTCCCGGGACAGGCATGAAAATGAAGCTAAAAAATGGCAGGAATTTAGGGATGTCTTTTAGCTGTTCAATGGCTGCTTTGATTTCTTCTTCGGAGGGCAGTTCCTCCTGGCCGTTAATACCCAGTCGCCTGCGGAGTATTTTGCCGAAGACGACGGCCATATCGCGGGTCTCTACCGCCTCCATCCGGGCGGCCTGGCTCAGGTGGATCATATTTTCGTAAATGGCCTGGCCCAGCAGCATCAGCCCCGCTTTTTGGGCCTCGTAAAAATGGAGGTCCTTGCCGTGAATATAGATGAAGCAGCCCAGGTCGGCCTTGCTGCTCAGCAGGTCGTTTTCGGTTAGCTGCAAACGCGAGGCCAGCTGCCGCAAAAAAGAATCTTCCTGCCGGCCGATATTGGAATCAGAAAAAACGGCCAGCAGCGAAATGTCCATAAGGAAACGGCGGGCAATCCATTCGAGTTCAGGGAATTGTATCTCATCGAGTGTCAGGCGCCGCTTAAAAAAATAGCGTATTTGTTCTTTTTCCAAACGGCCCAGCAGGCGCGCCGACCTTCTGAACTGGCGCAATAGCCGCCGCTCCTGCCGCACCAGCTTCCAGTCGGCATAGGCGGCCGCCACGACTACCTTTATTGAGAGGGTGCTCATCTCCTTTTTTCGGGCGATCAAGCCCGGGAAATAAAGGGCTTCTTCTATGGATCCTTGTTTGTGCCGCCGGTAGTACTCGCTGAAAAAGTAGAGGTCCCAGAACAAATGGCTATTGATGCCGGTATGCCGAAAATCGAGGTGGTTCTTTTTGTACCGCACCCTTTGGAAAAGCACTTCCTCGGTGTATTCCAGCGTTTCACCGGGGCCATATTCGGACAGCTTCCGGTAGTATGTGTGCAGGCAGGACCCTACGCTGGCAACCATTTGTGCGTAGGTGCGGCCTTCTTCCCATTCTTCTTCGAGGCTGATGGCAAACACAATCGTGTCCAGCAGAATGAGCTTGGCGCGTTGCCCGGCTGACAGGCGGCCAATGAACGGCGCAGACTCTTCAAAAGGATAGTGGATGGGAAATCCATACAACATGCCCGAATGCTGCAGGCACAAATAGAGCGGGTGCCGGAGGCTCTCAAAAAGCTTGGCCGACTCCACCTTCAGAATCTCTGAAAGCGGGCGCATATCCCTGAGCACTAAGGGGTGCTGCTGCCGAAAAGCAATATACTGCTCGAACCAGCTTTTGGATTTGAAGTCGATCATACCGAGGCTTACTTTCACCCGGCAAAGATAAGGGGAGTTTTCGTGATTCGTTACCCGGTATTTGTTTGTGGCCACGAATCCGCCCAATCGATTAAAACAACCCAATCGACAATTCATCCTCCTTCCTTGACGGTTCACCGGAAAAGAGTGGCGGGCAGGCTCCTTAAATAAGATTTTTATACCGTCAACACTCAATTGAATAGTCAAAACCGTATTGATCCGTTATGAAAAAGTATAACCTGTTAATCGTGTTTTTTATCCTTACCTGTGCGCCTTTTTCCTGGAGCCAGGCTTTTCAAACCATCAAAGGCTCCGTTGTCGACCAGCAGTCTGAAATGCCGATCATCGGCGCAACGGTGGAGCTGATCAGCGTGAATCCGGCCCGGGGCACGGTGACCGACGTCGATGGACGCTTCTCCGTATCGGAGGTGCCGGTGGGCCGCCATAGCCTTCGGGTGAGCTACCTGGGCTACAGCCCCGTCACCATTCCCAACGTACTGGTGACGGCCGGTAAGGAAACAGTACTCAACCTCAGCCTCGAAGAGTCGGTTGTGCAAATGGATGAGGTGGTTGTTACCGGCCGGGTGGAAAAGGGCAAGGCGAATAACGAGATGGCCACCATCAGCGCACGCTCCTTCAACCTGGAAGAAGTCACCCGCTTTTCCGGCGGCCGAAACGATGTGGCCCGCCTGGCGGGCAACTTCGCCGGCGTGTCTACCGCCGATGACAGCCGCAACGACATCGTTATCCGGGGCAACTCACCCACGGGTGTACTCTGGCGCCTGGAAGGGATTCCCATTCCCAATCCCAACCACTTCGCCACTCTGGGCACGACCGGCGGGCCGGTCAGCGCCCTCAATCCCAACCTGCTGTCCACTTCCGATTTTCTTACTTCCGCTTTCCCCTCCGAATACGGCAACGCCCTGGCCGGCGTCTTTGATATCGGCTTCCGTTCCGGCAACCGGGACAACTATGAATTCACCCTTCAACTGGCCGCCTTCAGCGGCCTGGAGGCGATGGCGGAAGGCCCGCTCAATAAAAATAAGAACAGCTCCTTCCTGGTGAGCTACCGGCATTCCTTCGTCGAGCTGGCCGATGCCGCCGGCATTCCGGTCGGCACCAATGCCACGCCCAACTACCGCGACCTGTCCTTTAAATTTGACTTCGCCAACAGCAAGGCCGGCAAATTCTCCCTCTTTGGCATCGGCGCCACCAGCAATATCGACTTCCTGGGCAACGAGATTGACGAGACGGACCTCTTTGCCAACCCCAATGAGGATGCTTTCGCCGACTCCCGCTTCGGCGTCGTGGGCCTGCGGCACAACATCATTGTTGGAGAGAATGCCTATATCCGCACCGTGCTCTCCGCTTCCACCGCCCAGTCGGGTTTCCAGCAGGACAATATCGCCACCGACGGCGGCAAGTTAAGGGTTACCGACGTGAACGACGTAACCAACACGTACTCCCTTTCTTCCTTTTTCAACAAAAAATACAACGCCCGCTTCACCCTGCGCACCGGCATACTGGCGCAGTACTTCAACCTCAATACCCAGGTGGATGACCGCGACAACCGCCCCGACCTCGACGGGGACGGCGAGCCCGACTGGGTGACAGTCCGCGACTTTAACGGAGGTATGGGCCTGCTGCAGCCTTTCGTTCAGGGGCAGTACCGCTTCTCCGATCAGTGGTCGCTGCACGCTTACCTGCACGGGCAGTATCTCGATTTCAACGAAACAGCCGCCCTGGAGCCCCGCCTTACCTCAACTGGAGCTTCCGCCCCAATCAAACGCTGAGCCTGGGTTACTACCTGCACCACCAAATGCAGCCCCTCCCGGTCTTTTTCTTCGAGGAAGAGGTGAGCCCCGGCGTCTTCGAACGCACCAACCGAAATCTGGATTTCACCCGCAGCCACCATTTTGTGCTGGGTTACGACTGGCGGATGGGCCAGGACTGGCGCGCCAAGGCCGAGGTGTACTACCAGGATATCAGCCGGGCGCCGGTGGAAAGCTTCCCCAGCAGCTTCTCTCTGCTGAATGCCGGCGCGGATTTCGTCTTCCCCGAAGCAGGTTCTCTGGTCAACGAGGGAACCGGGGCCAACTACGGCTTTGAGCTTACCGTCGAAAAATTCTTCAGCAAAGGATACTACAGCCTGTTCACTGCCTCCATCTTCGACTCCAAATACCAGGGCAGCGATGGTATAGAGCGCAACACCGCCTTCAACAACGGCTATGTCGTCAACCTGCTGGCTGGTAAGGAATTCAAGGTAGGTAAGGACAAACGCAACGCTCTGACTTTCGACCTCAAAGCTACCAATGCCGGCGGCCGCTATTACACGCCGGCCGACCTGGAGGCTTCCCGCATCGCAGGGGAGGAGGTGTTGCAGGACGGCCTGGCTTTCAGCGAGCGATATGACCCGTACTTCCGGCTGGATATGAAGTTTGGGTTTCAGCTCAACAGCCGGAAGCGCCGCCTGTCACAGCAATTCTTCATCGACCTGCAAAATATTACGAACAACGAGAATATCTTCCAGCGCCGTTACAACGAGGTGACCAATGAAGTGAATGATGTCTACCAATCCGGCTTCTTCCCGGATATTTTATATCGAGTACAGTTTTAACTTAAGGGCCCGGCGAAGAATAACTTCCCCATTTGATGCCGATCTTTTGCCGCTGTACTGCGTTGCTCATCACTTGCGTAGCTGGGCTATGCGCGTTCTTCGCGCCTTGTCCAGCGACAAAATCTCTGGCCTGAAACGGGGAACTTATTTTTCTCCGGCCCCTAAGCCAGGAAAGCATTTTGGTTTTCCTTATCCAGGCTCCGCCGGGAAAACCAAAATGCTTTTCAAAAAATCTTCTTATTTTCACTGAGAAATTACAGCTATGGGCGAGCAAAGAAGCAATAAAGAAATACTGGGATTCGACGATACCTGGTTTTTGATACTCGGCATTCCTGTTCTTGCTTTTTGTATCCCCTTTCTGTTTTTCAAAGCCACGCTGGCTGATGGGCTGATGGCCTACCTGCCGGAATGGGGCATCTCCATGATGTATACTACTGCCTACTGGATGTCCTGCCGGACGATCTTCATCTACTTTCGCCGCCGTTTTCCCGGCCAGCAGGAAACCCGGAAGCGGCTCCTCTATGTCTCCGCATCGGTACTGGCAGCCTATACAGTGGTCAACTGGTCGCTGGATTACGTGCACATTTTTATGGGACACGAAGAAAGGGAGGGAGTCACTGAATTTGATTATACTGTTGGCACCCTCATGATTGTAGCCCTGGTAAGTACTCTCTACGAAAGCGCCTTTTTGTACGACCGCTGGAAAAGGACCATCGTAGAAGCAGAACAGCTCAAACGGGAGAACATCGAATCCCAACTGGAAGGCCTCAAAAGCCAGGTCAACCCCCACTTCTTGTTCAACAGCCTGAATACGCTGAGCTATATCATCCCGGAGGACCCGGTGAAGGCCGTGCAGTTTGTCCAGAAGTTGTCAAAAGCCTACCGTTATATACTGGAAATCCGGGATAAGAAGCTGATATCGCTGGAAGAAGAGCTGAATTTTCTACAGGCCTACCTCTTCCTGGTCCAGGAGCGCTTCGGCGATAACCTGCGGGCCGATATTCAGGTGTCCGATGAAGTGCTGCCAACGCGGCTGGTGCCCCTGTCGCTTCAGATTCTTTTTGAGAATGCAGTCAAACACAACATTATTTCCGAAGAACGGCCGCTGCACATCGAGCTTTGGGTGGAAAACAACCGCCTCATTGTCCGCAATAACCTGCAACGCAAGCGGCAGGCCCTGCCGTCCACTAACCTCGGCCTGCAGAATATCAAGAACCGGTACGCTTTTTTCTCTGAGGAAAAAGTGGATGTGATCGAAACCACGGAATATTTTACAGTGAGCATTCCTCTGATCACAGCGCCGGTAGGGGTTGGAGGGTAGGGGGGATATGGTTGAATGGCTAAATTGGTATATTGTTTGTCCAACCCTCCAACAACACCTAATAATCCTTCCACCGCTTTAGTTGAATATCAAGCGTGAGCGCTGCCTGGCGAAGTTCAAAGCAAACCTCCTGGAAAGCAGGCGCGCGCCATTTTATCTTTGGGTTATTCGAAAAAGCGTACGGCTCGGTAGGAATTCCAAGGGTGTTTTTG
The DNA here is from genome assembly GCA_020636095.1 of Lewinellaceae bacterium. GTDB lineage: Bacteria > Bacteroidota > Bacteroidia > Chitinophagales > Saprospiraceae > JACJXW01. The sequence goes on along the minus strand of JACJYN010000002.1, from coordinate 1,653,535 downwards.
TCCAGTTTCCCGTTCTTATTGAGGTCGTGAAAAACGGCTATGGCGTAACTGCCAAATGGAAAGCTGCCCAAAGTTACCTGTAGGGTTTCTCTCGATTTCACAGGTATAACCAACCCGGCTATCCTTTTTTCCGTTTCCATGAAATCCGCCTCGTTGCCGTACAGGGCGATGTGCACTTCGCCTCCTGCCGTTTCCAGGTTTTGAATGTTTAAAGCCAACGACCCGGTATCGGTTTTGCCGGCCGAACCCAAGGTAGGGGAGAGCATCAGGCTCATCCAGATGATTGCTGTCATAGTTTTTGGCGTTTTATGCCCCTCCAGATTCTCTGGGTAGAGGGCTATGCGCTTGTTGCCGGCCCGGAAACCCCGTCCGTCCACATCAAACATCAAATATCAAACATCACGACCGTTTCTCCAACTGTTTACTTTCCTCCTCTTGTTCCTCCTCCTCTTCCCCTCCGAATATCAGGCCGGTGCTGGAGTAGGTAGTGCCATAGGTTTCAGCCAGTTTAGCGACCTGCCTCATGGCGTCCAGCAGTTGGCTTTCCGTGAGTTCCCGCAAAGGGTGCGTAAAAACGCTGACGACGAAACCCTCGTAGACACTGTACTTGGCGTCGAGCGCCGAGTGGAAGTTGGCCCTGAGCATGCGCGACATCTGTGTCGCACTGGCGGCTTCTTCCTCCACGATCGGAGTGAAAACCCGCATCCGGTTGTTGCGCTCGTCGGTAATGACCAAAAGGATGCGGTCGCTGAAATAGGCCATCCAGGCGCCCGGTTCTCCTTCTACTTTGATGGCCTCCTTTTTAAATATTTTTTCCATTTTTTTATTGTCCATGCGCTGAGCATAGGCAGGCTGGGCAATAAGAAAAAAGGCGAACATCAGGCACAGGGTCCGGTACATAAGTTTCCATTTATTTAGCGTGTGTTCAAATTTTGTTTTTGGAGATAAAACCAGTCAGTTTTTGCTTAGCAAGGCATCCCGCTTTTCTGAAAAAGCAGGAGAGTTGAGCGTTCGACCGAGCTCACGCCGAAGTCCTTAGTTGAATACCCTGCCCCGTACACGAAGTGTCGGGGAAGATTTGAGGAACGAAGCATAAGCGAAAAAGTGGTGATTTTAGCCCGAAGTATGAAATTTGAACTCACTGCCCCGCAAAGAACAGCGCATTGCTGAACAGGAACTTTCCATTTTCCCAGAAGCCCCGAAACAGTGGGTTGTCAACCAGATAGATGGCGGCCCCCGCCCCTTTATCCTGTACGGCGAAGACGGCTGTGTTTTTGGTGTGTATGAGGGCGTTGGAACCGGCAAAGCCGATCACTTCGGGGTTTTCACCGATATAGCCAACATTCCAGGTGTCTTTGATCAACTGATAAAAACTGCTGCTGGTCTTCAGAGAGTAGTAGCTGTCCAGGCCGTAGGCAAGCGGGTGAGTGGTATCGAGTTGGAGCTTGAAGAGCGCTCCGGGGATACTTTGGCTGACATAGCGGCGAGCCTGGCCTGCGTAGGTGTCCAACCGGCGGTCCAGGCTGATCTTTTCGTCCGCTTCTTTGGCTACTTGTTCCTCCTCTTCGGTAGCGTACCGGGAAAGGCTGAAGCCTTCCTGCCCCTCCAGGGCGGACAGGGCGGCGCCAATTGCGATCAACCTCCCTCCCCGGCTGATCCATTCCTGGAGCGATTCCATAGCCGTCTCGTCGATTGTATAGGCACCTTCCGGCATGATCAGAACGTTGTAATCCGAAAATTCAATGCCGTTTAGCTTGTCAGGTGCAATGGGGAATAGCGGATATCCAAGGCTATGTTCGAAAAAATGCCAAACTTCCCCGTAGCTATTGGCATCCGTATCTTCTCCGGTGAGTACAGCCACCCGGGGTGTTTCTATGAATTGGAGGCTACTGGATCCCAGGTCAAAGCCAATATCGGAAAAGCCGGTACTCACCGGGTGAATGGCCTGTTCGAATTTTCGGGCGGTAGCAGTCATTATTTCATTAAAGCGGGAAACGCCCATTTTGCGGTTGTCGGCCTGGGTAAAAACAAGGGCGCCCGGTTCGTACTCGCGCCCTTCTATGGCGAACGAGGCGTTGGCAAAGCGCGCCTTGACGCCGGCTTGCAGCAGGGCCGCCAGAAAACGGGCGTCGGCCATAGACGACCAGTCTGCCAGGTACGCGTAAGGCACTTGGCCTGGATCCAGCTGGCTGCTGTAAGGAACGGCCTCATAGGGCATAACCGGGTTAATTCGCTGGCTGCTGGCGTAGGCGGCCAGGCCATAGGCGTAGGGTAGCGCCCAGGCGGTGATGTCGTAAGTGAGGGTGTCTTCCAGTTCCGGCTCCGGCTCCATAAGTACTTGCGCCAGGACAGACATAGGCTGGTAGGCGCTGATGATGAGGTCGCTGGCGGCCACAAAGACGTTTTCTTCCTGGCCAGACTGGTAGTTGTAAGCCCATACGCTGGAGGGGGCGCCCGCCTCCCCATACTGAATGCTGTTCTTGTCCAGAATGTCGCGAAAGGCACGGAGGCGGCCTTCCGGGTTATCTCCTCGGATGATGAAGGTTTTGTATTTGCCGACGGGGTTGTTATTGGCCTGGTTGAAGTAAGCCTGGAAGTTTTCAGCCAGCCGGGCCGCGTTTTCCGAAGCCACTTCTACGGTGGACAAGGCAGTGGCGGTGTGGTGTTGTATCCGGTCCAGCAGGGTTAGCGTATCCCCGTTTTCGAGTTCATACGCGCGGCCGGCAACGCTATGGCCGGCCTGCTCGTGGGTCATGCCTATCGCGCCGTTGAAGGTGGGATAGGTGTCGCCGTAGCTGGGGTAAAAGAGGTCGAATACTTCGCGGGTGAAGTACAGCCAGCCCTCCTGGTCGAAGTAGCCGGCATGGTTTCTGCCAATATCGTATTGAAACTCAGACTGCCAGTCGGTAATGTAGGAATGAAAAGGCGCGGCCGCCGGAGCAAAGTAGTAGTGGTCGTTGGGGTATTGCTCATGGAAATCGACGTGGATATGGGGCATCCACTCGTGATATACTTTGATGCGGCTTCGGGTTTCCACCTGCGTTTGCCAGGCCCAGTCGCGGTTGAGGTCGAAGAGGTAATGGTTGACGCGGCCGCCGGGCCAGGGCTCGTCGTGTTCATAGGTGTCGTGTTCCGGCGTCGGCTTTATGGGGGCATAACGGCGGTACCATTCGGTATAACGGGAAAAGCCGTCCGGGTTGATACAGGGGTCCAGGATGACGATGGTGTTGCCCAGCCAGCTTTGTGCGTCTTTGTTGTCGGTACGGGCCAATTCGTAAAGGGCCGACATGGATGCCTCCGAAGCCCCTGCCTCATTGCCGTGTACCCCAAAGCTCAGCCAGGCGATGGCCCTGGTCAGGCTGCTGTCGGGCTCACCCTCCAGCAGGCCGGTGTGGCGAAGGTTATTCTGGCGAATCTCTTCCAGTTGTGCCAGGTTCCCGGGAGTGGAGATGAAAGCCAGCAGCAGGGGGCGGCCTTCAGGAGTGAGGCCGTATTCCACCAGCTTGACATTCGGGCTGTTTTCTGCCACGTGTTCAACGTAGTCAACCAGCATATAATGGGGGTAAACTGTTGCCCGTATTCGTGCGGCAGGAATTTGCCGGGAGGCTGCAACTGGCCATACAAATTGGCAATAAGGCAAAGGCTGACAGCCAGGCTGAGGAGTATGCGAAGCATGGAGTAGTTTTCGTTTGTGATAATTGCCTGTAAAAATACAAAATCCGGGGTAACTATTCGGCAGTTAGCGTTTGGCAGTTAGCGTTTGGCAAACGCCTACCCTAAAGGTTGCTTTCAAGCAGAAAACCGATTCATTAATCTTAAATCTCCATTTTATTGGGTATCATGTGCTAATCGCCAACAGCTTAATAGTCACAATCCGAGGACACGCTCATCCCATCCTTCACTTCTGATACAACGTCTTGATCGGGACATCCACGCCAAAGGCGACGAAGCCACGCAAAGACCGCACGGATAGTTCGGTTCCGTCTGCCTCCAGGAACTGGGAGCCGTAGTGGCCGCCCAGGCCTACATAAAACGGTGTTTTCCTGGGGTTCCAGTGAAACTGCAGCCCTGGTTTGAATATGTTCTTGAAAGTAATCTTGGATTCCGCATCGATCTCACTGCCGCCGCGGTAGGATAATAAGCCGCCGAGGTCGACAAAGGAAATGAAGGCTGAAAAAGAGGGGCGTTTCTCCTCCTCCGATTCTTTCTTTTTTCCCAACAGCTTACTGATGCTGATGCCAACCGGCATGGTAGGAGCGAGACTCCAGAAAGTATCGGTGTCCCCGGTTTTGTTGTCTTCCCACGATTCATAACCAAAGGCGCCGCCGAGATAGGCGTTGAGGGATACGGAAAGGTCCTGGCGGCGTTTGGTGCGGGAACTACCGGGGGGATTGGCGATGCTGCTCATCAACCCTTTGATCTCATCCCCGGTTTTGGCGTCGACCAGGTCGGCAATGAAGTCTCCATAGTTCTGGAAGAAACCGACCAGAAGCCTTCGTTTGCCTTCTTTCTTGCTATCTATAGCGGCATCCAGGCTGGAGAAGATGCGAATGGCGGAACTTACGGCGTGACGGTGGTCTTTGATATTCAGAAAATAGATGAGTTCCAGCGCCTTATCCGACAATTCCGGCAGTTGTTTCAGCCCTGGCTTTTGCTCGGTAATGGGGAGGAATTGCCCCCCGGGCCCTCCGGTTTGTGAGAACAGCGGTAGTTCCATCGTGCGGTTGAAGGCATTAATGGCAAAGGAAGCTTTCCGGTAGAAAGAAAGCGAATCTTTCGGAGTGATGGTGTCGGTATTGATCAGCAAAGGCAGGTCTCTTACCGTCAGTTCGAGCAACTGAGCCAGTCCGTTAGTAGAAAAGCGGCCGATGGATTTGATATCGAGCAGGCGTTGCTGCATCAGGCCCAGGAAGACGCGTTGTTCGACGCCGCCGTTGAGCATGGAGTTCAGGTCATCGCGGTTGATCCATCTATCCGTATCATTATTGGAGCGCATGCTGTAAACCAGCTGGGTGAGTATTTCCGTGAGTTGAAGCAGGGGTTCGGCATTATCCCGGGCTTTGATCTGGCCCGTGGCCTGTTTGGCGTCGAGTAGCGATAGTTGTTCCTGCATGCGTTGCAGGCTCAGCGAAAGAGTGTCGATCATCGGGGTGATATCGGTATAGGGTATAGCCGGTTGCTTGCTGGCCAGATAGCTATTGACCGGGCTGCCGGCCTTCAGGGCCGGGCGGCTTTCGCTGAGTCTGTCATTCAGCTGGATGAGGCGCCTTTCTATTTCCTGTAGCCTTTCGGTTTGTGCATCCAGGGCATTCCGGTCGCTAACGCCAAAAAGCGGATCCGGCTGGATATCGCTGAAGTCTCGGGCAATGTTGTACAGCAACTGCAGGGCGAGGGACTGGTCTCTGGTCACAATCGTATCCCAGTAGGCCAGGGTGTTTTCGACGGTGGCCTGCAGGTTTTCCCGGGCATGTTCAGCCTCCTGGAGGGCTGCCGTCAGTACGCTGAGGGTGTCGACGCTGTTCATCCAGCGCTGAGCGCTCAGGCGGTAGTCCGTCAGGGCGCGGCGCCAGTTTCGGAGGATTGCGTCAACGGCGGAGTCCTTGTACCAGGGGCCGTTCAGGTTTCTGGCCAGTTCCAGGCCTGCCGCCCGCCATTGTTCGGGCGAGCGTTCTCGGCCGAAGAATTTGTCGTAGTTTTGAATGCTGTTGTAGTCCAGCACAGCCGTTGAGTCCAGTTCGCCTCTGAGCAGGTCCGGCAGCCAGTTGAGCCCGAAGCCCAGGCTGTCATTGGCGCCGTACAGGAGCACCTCAAAATCGAACTCCGGGTTTTTCAGGGAGGCATCCAGGTTGAAGGTTCTGAGGGTCCCCGGGTGCGCCAATTGGAAAGAGTCGAGTTCGTTGCGCAAGGCGGTTTCCTCTTTGTTCAGGCGGATGTATATGGCGTTCATCTCGCCGATAATATCTTCCGTAGTGGTGATGAGCGCTTTGTATTCGGGCGATGTGAATGCCTTTTCTGCCAGGTGCAGGTTCACGCTTTTTTTGGCTTCCCCGTAGGAATCGTACAGATACCGGTTGGTAATGGGAAGGATTTCCTCAAGAGGATAGCCGTTTTGGGCCATGCCGGCCATGGAATACACGGCCAGGAGGTTGTAGGAGATAGGGTCGTCCTGCAACGCTTTAAAGTAATCGGATTCCAGTAACAGGTTGGGGAGCCGGACACTTAAGAGTTGCAGGTCTTCGAAAAAGGCCTGGCGCAGGCGCTCAAAGAAGGAATTGGAATAGGTGAAGTTGTGCCCGTCAAAGGTGCCGGCCACTGCCGGGAACACCTCATGGATGTCTTTGACTTCCTCTCCCAGCAGCCTTTCCATGAAATTGATAGCCACTTCCTGCTGCGCCCGTTTGATAATGAAGTCAAAAAGCCCCTGGATGATATCGGGCGCACTGATGATGCCTTTAGAGATATTCTGGTTGCTGCCCTCGGCCGCCATCCGCAGCGCCGCCGTATTAGCTACCGGCGGAACGCTGTACCGGCGCAGGGTATGAGCCGTGGAAAGATAGGAAGAAGGAGAGCGGGCCTCTTCGGCGTAGAGCAGGCCCATCATCTTATGGCGGGGTGCGGCGCGCAGGGCGTACAGTTTTTCCTGGAATTTGCTTACAAATAAGGAATCGGGTTCCTCCGGGAAAAGCCCAAGGCCATCCTGCCGGGCCAATTCCCGGATCAGGTGGTTGCCGGCGTATCGCTCGCTGATATTTTTGAGTTGGGACGGGCTGGCCGGTACCGGCCCGGTGGGATTGTCATAATTGTAGAGGATGGCCAATGCACAGGCGGAGGATTCCATGGCCACCCTCTCGGCGCTGGCCGATTCCCGGATAAGGGTGTCGGCGCCAATCGTATCCAGGCGTATCCTCTCCGTACTCAGGGTATCCCTGAGGATGGTATACTCGATGACGGTATCCATGCGTGCTTCAGCGCCCTGCTCCAGGATTTTGAGCGCGGACACCAGTGCTCTGGTGTCTTCCAGAAGGCTCTGCCCTTTTACCAATGAAGGCAGAAAGCAGGGCAATAGCAGCAATAATAAGAATCTTGCATTTTGCATAATGAAACGGGAAGGTGAACAGGTTATGACAGAATGACGCGATCAGGGTAGCCGGCAGGGGCTGTTAGGTAACGTCCTGCGGGCATCTTTTTTCAATTTCCTGATTATACCTTTCGTAAACTTCAATAAATTTAAGGATCGGGGTATCTTCTTTGATGGCGGAAAAGGCCCGTCCGAACAATTCCTTAATCAGCCGCAGGTCGGTGCTTTGGGTTCGTACATCATTGTTTTCCAGTGCTTCCTGGTATTGTTCAATCAGGTTTTTTTGCTGGGCCGCCAAATCGGTAAATCCGGGTTCGTCGTGAGGTTCCAGCCCGTTGCTTCTGAACAATTCGATTTTTTCATCGATGATTCGGCGGTTTTCAAGTAAGGCGTCCATCATTTGGATATTCAAAGAGGTAGCTTCACTACTGAACAGGCTCCGGGAGCGGGCTGTAGGCCGGGCCAGGGCGCGGAAAGCATCCAGCAGGCCGTTCAGGATTTCGGTGAACTTCTCCAGGTCGTCTTCCGGCGCTTCGCTGAGTTGTATGGTCTTCTGGATCAAATTGAGTTCATCGTACGCTATCGCATTTTCCCAGAGTTTGGGCTGGTCGAATTTTCGGAAAACGGCATTGGACTCTACGGAGAGGCTGGCCAGGTGCTTCTTTTCCTCTTTAAATTGAAGCTTTAATTTGTCCAGTTTTCGGCGGCAGGTTAGTTTGGCGTCTTGTACAACGGCTTTGAGTCTAAAATTGGAATCAGACATGGTTTTCAGGATTTTGCCAGGGATAAATGTAGGCTAATTTTTTGAGATATTTTTGGAGAAGACACTTTTCCGCAGGTGGCGCTGCAACGCTGCTAAGGATCCCATTTATCCACTTCCCCGCCTAATAAACCGCCTCCGCGATCTGCCGGATCGTTTCCGAATCCCCCATTGTATAATAATGCAGGCAGGGGGCGCCGGCGGCTTTCAGCTCTTTTGACTGTTGAATACACCACTCGATGCCGGCCTGGGTGCGGGCTTCGGCGTCTTTTGCCGACTGTACGGCCCGGACGAGGTCATCGGGCAGGTCGATATGAAAAATGCGGGGGATGGAGCTGAGTTGATACAGCTTGGTGAGCGGTTTCAGGCCTGGTACGATGGGTACGTCGATGCCAATGGCCCGGCAGCGGTCTACGAAATCGAAGTATTTTCGGTTGTCGAAGAACATCTGAGTGACGATGTAGTCGGCGCCGGCCTCGATCTTCGCTTTGGTTTGCAACAGGTCGAAATCTATATTGGGCGATTCGAAGTGCTTTTCCGGATAGCCGGCCACGCCGATGCAAAAGTCGGTCTTAATGCCATTTTCAATGTTGTCGTGCAGGTATCTGCCTTTGTTCATCTCCACCACCTGCTTCACCAGGTCGATGGCGTAAGTATGTCCGCCTTCTTCCGGTATGAATTTCCCATCGAATTTTCGGGCATCCCCCCGGATGGCCAGCAAATTATTGATATTGAGGAAGCTGAGGTCGATCAGGGCATTTTCCGTGTCTTCCAGGGTGAAGCCGCCGCAGATGAGGTGTGGCACTGCATCGACGCCGTAGCGGTGCATGATGGCTGCGCAGATGCCTACCGTCCCCGGCCGCTTTCGGATGGCCACCTTTTCGTAGTAACCACTGGAGCGCTTTTTATAAATGAATTCCTCGCGGTGATAGGTCACATCGATAAAAGGAGGCTTGAACTCCATGAGGGGATCCAGGGTGTCAAAAATGGCCTGCATGCTGCCACCCTTGAGCGGGGGCAGCACTTCGAAGGATATCAGGGTCTGGCCTTTGGCCTTTTCAAAGTATTCGGTGACTTTCATGTTATGTTTTGGTTCTTTGACAAATCTCGTGATATTAGGCCAGTTGAAAGCCGGAAACACGGTTATTGAAGGCTGCGCCTTTGTTCCGGCTTTCAACTGGCCCACGAGATTTGTCAAAGAAGGATGTTTTTGCGGTGGCAGTTGTTTAGTGAAGGGCAAAAATACGGAATAGTGGGCTTTAATACCATATTGGTGTGTCAGTGGAGGATCAAAATTTGCCTTTCCCGAAAAAGCAAGCATATTCTCACTATTCCCTATCTTTATACAACGACATAAAAACCTATTTTTTCACCAATCCAATCACCAATGACTGTTCAAATGAATCGCCCGACGTTGAGCGCCCTGGCGCTCCTGATCAGCTTCGTATTCCTTTCCCAATCCGATGTTTCCGCCCAGGCCCTTTCGCTGCCCGAAGGCGGGGTCAACCACAAAAGCTGGGCCGGCCGGCGAGTCGGCGTTACCGATGTGGAAGTCCGCTGGAATGCTCCCGGGGTAAAGGGCCGGGAAGGCCAGATCTGGGGGACAAACGTCGCTCATTACGGCTACACGGTGCTGGGCTTTGGCTCCAATGGAGCATCCCCCTGGCGCGCCGGAGCCAACGAAAGCACGACGATCTCGTTTTCGACCGACGTAAGCATCGAAGGCCAAAAGCTGGCTGCCGGTACGTACGGCTTCTTTATCGCGGCCTATCCTGATTCGTGCACCCTGATTTTTTCGAAGAACACTGCGGGATGGGGCAGCTATTTTTACAAACCAGAACTGGACGCACTGCGGGTTACCGTCCGGCAGCAAAAAGGCCTGCCCGAAAGCCGGGAGCGGCTGGAGTACACTTTTTCGGGCCAAACGGACCGCTCCGTAGTTATCGCCCTGGAATGGGAGCATTGGCGCATTCCCTTCAAAGTTGAAGTAGGCCTGACTCAAACCGCCCTGGCTTCCATTCAGAGCCAGATGAGCGGCGCGCTGGGTTTCGATCCCCCCAGCCTGCAGGCGGCTGCCCAGTGGTGCCTGGCCAACGACGTGAACCTGGATGAAGCCCTGGTTTGGATCAACTCGGCTACTGATCCTAATTTGGGTGGCGCTACTACTTTTGCCGCCCTTTCCACCAAGGCGGGGCTGCTGCGCAAGAAGGGCAATACCAAGGAAGCTGACGCCACGATGGAAACCGCCCTGGCCAATGCCTCGGTGTTCGAAATGCACGGTTATGGCAGGCAGCTGATCGGCCAGAAAAAATACAAAGAAGCCTTTGCTGTATTTGAGCGCAATTTCCAGAAAAACGGCGATACCTGGCCCACTCACGTTGGGTTGATGCGGGGATATTCGGCAATCGGCGATGTCAAAAACGCGCTGAAACACGCCAGAATAGCGGTGGCCCAAGCGCCCGATGATTTGAACAGAGATGCACTACAGGGCATGATCAAAACCCTGGAAGAGGGTAAGCCGGTGGCGCAGTAAGGAGATAAGTTGTACGCAGAGGCGTGGAGTGTGCAGAGGCTGAAAAAACGCTGTACCTCTGCGCCTTTTGCGATAGTATTCATCGGCCCCAGCCCCTTTTTTGTCGTGTTTTCCCGAAAAAATGACGCCTGCTCTTGACAAATTGATAAAGTTTATTTAGGTTTGACTAACCGTTCGGTCAATCATAAAAATGATATGTCGCCACGCACTAAGAAACAGTTTGAAGAGATTCGTCAGAAAAGCATAGAGACGATCAAAACGGCCGCCATGGAACTGTTCGCCCGCAACGGCTACCACAGCACTTCTATTAGCCAAATTGCCAAAGGGGCGGGGGTGTCGAAGGGGTTGCTGTACAATTATTTTGACAGCAAGGAAGCTTTGTTGCATGATATCATTATGGAAGCGGTGGAGATGGGCGAGCAGGTAATGGGGCAGATTCTAACCGCTCAAACCGGCGCTGCCGGGCAATTGCGGGCGATGACCGAAGTGACATTTGGGATTGTGCAAAAAGACCTCCACTATTGGAAACTGATGACCTCATTGGCCTTTCAGACCGATGTGATGACGAGTTTTATGCCAGAGCTTAAAAAGAAACAGGAAGAGGCGGTAGCGGCCATCTCCGGCATTTTTCGCCGCCTGGGCGCTAAGGAACCTGAAAAGGAAGCCCTTTACTACGGCGCGGTGCTGGACGGCATCATGCTGCACTACATGCAAATGGAAGAAAGCTACCCGATAGAAGAGATGAAAGCCTTCATATTGGATCGCTTTCTCCCAACGCCTCCTGGCCTGCCCAATTGATTTGGCATCGGAGGCGTAAATCAATTTAAACACACTCTTAAACCACAACCATAATGAAACGATTGATCCTGGCCGTACTGGCGTTCACGCTGATAATGAGCACAGCGGCCTATGCCCAGAACCTCACTGCCAAGGAAATTATTGAAAAAGCGGACCAGAAGCAACGGGGAGAGACCAGCGTTGGCGAGCTGAAAATGACCATTATCCGGCCTACCTGGAAGCGGGAGATGCAGATGAAGAGCTGGTCGAAGGGCAGTGAATACATGCTGATCCTGGTTACAGGCCCTGCCCGCGATAAAGGCACGGCTTTCCTGAAAAGAGAAAATGAGATCTGGAACTGGCAACCCACCATCGACCGCACCATTAAACTGCCGCCTTCTATGATGATGCAATCCTGGATGGGCTCCGATTTCACCAACGATGACCTGGTCCGCGAGTCTTCTATCGTGGTAGACTATACCCACCAGTTGTTAGGTACGGAAACCATCGAAGGGCGCAAGTGCTACAAGATCGAACTCACCCCCAGGGAAAATGCACCGGTGGTGTGGGGCAAGGTGCTCTCCTGGATCGACACCGAAGAGTTTATGCAGATGAAAGCGGAATTTTACGATGAGGACGGTTATCTGGTGAATACCATGTACGGTAAGAGCATTAAGAAAATGGACGACCGCCTGCTACCCTCCATCCTGGAAGTAGTCCCCGCCGACGAAGAGGGGCATAAGACCATTGTTGAATACCTGGACCTGAACTTTAATCAACCTATCAATGAATCTTTCTTCTCTGTTCAGAATATGAAGAGAGTGAGGTGAGGTGGGTTTTATGAAAGCTAAGTACCTGGACACAATTAATGAAACATGAAACCTGGCCTAAACCCCTGGTAATCAATCAATCATTCATTCAGTCCATATACTTACTAGAATATAAACAAACAAAAGACATGCTATTTCGTCTTGCCTGGCGCAATATCTGGCGCAACAAACGGCGTACGGCCATCACGGCGGCTTCCATCCTGTTCGCCGTTTTATTTGCCACCTTCATGGAGTCCATCCAGAAAGGCGCCTGGGATCACATGATCAACAGCGTGGTTAATTACTACTATGGCTACGTGCAGGTGCACGAAAAGGGATACTGGGATGAGCAGACGATTGATAAGGCTTTCCCCCTGGCGGACTCCCTGAAGCAGCTTCAGGAAAAGACGCCTGAGATTCGTCAGGTATTGCCGCGCATCGAATCCTTTGCCCTGGCTTCTACCGGGGATCACACCTCCGGAGTGATGGTGGTGGGGATCGACCCTCAGGTGGAGGATGCCATGACCAACCTGAGCGGCCGGATTTCCGAAGGGAGATACCTGGAGGATAACGAAGAAGCGGCCCTGGTGGCTGAAGGCGTGGCGGAGAACCTGGGGCTGAGCCTGGGCGATACCATCGTTCTGATCAGCCAGGGATACCACGGGGTCAATGCCGCCGGGAAGTACCCCATTAAGGGGATGGTTCATTTCGGCTCGCCGGAACTCAACAAGCAAATGGTTTACCTGCCGCTGCCGGTGGCGCAGTATTTTTACGGGGCCACCGGCCTGGTAACCTCACTGGCGCTGCAGCTCGACAGCCAGGATGATATCAAGCCGGTAGTGAAGGTTTTAAACAGTAAACTGGACACCTCCACCTACGAAGTGATGGACTGGAAGGACCTGCTGCCCGACCTGGTGGAGGCCAAAACGGTGGATAGCGCCGGCAACGTCATCGTTTACATCATTCTCTACCTCATCATTGCCTTCGGCATCTTCGGCACCATTCTGATGATGTCAAAAGAACGGGAATACGAGTTTGGGGTGCTCATCTCCATTGGCATGCACCGCTGGCAATTGGCCCTGGCCGTATGGATGGAGGTGATCATGCTGGGCCTTTTCGGCGCCTTGCTGGGCATATTGGCCAGCATTCCGCTGGTGTGGTATTTTCACGTCAACCCCCTCCGGTTTTCCGGAGATTATGCGGCAGCTATGGAAAAATTTGGCTTCGAAGCCATCTTCCCGGCGAATTTCGAAGCCCATATTTTCCTGACGCAGGCCTTGCTGGTATTTGTCATCACCGCCATCCTGGCGATGTATCCGATCTTTAAGATTCGAAAACTGAAGCCGGTGCAGGCGATGAGAGCATAGGATAAGAAAGGTGTATCGGGGTGGCAGTGCATCTCTGTACTAATGCCACTCAACCCGATACACTGATACCCCGACACACATAAAATTCAAACCATGATACTAATAATGGCCTGGCGAAATATCTGGCGAAGCATGACCCGCAGCCTGGTGGTGATGGGTGCGATTGCCGTAGGCATCTGGGCGGCCCTTTCTCTAACGGGGTTCGCAACGGGGATGGTCAAGAGTTACGTCAACAATGCCGTTCAGAACATCGTTTCTCACATCCAGGTGCATCAGCCTGAATTCCTGGACGAAAATGAAGTCAAATACAATATACCGGATGCGGAGGCAGTGGAGCAGGCCATCCGGGCGGAGCCAGGTGTCAAAGCCGTGAGCGTGCGTTCGGTGGTTAATGGGATGATCTCTTCCAGCAAGGGCGCCCGCGGAGTGAGTATCAAGGGGGTCATACCGGAAGAAGAGGCCCGGGTGAATGCCCTCGATGAAAATATAGTGGAAGGCGATTACCTTTCCGGCGAAGGGCGAAATCCTATTCTCGTCAGCAGCGAGCTGGCAAAAAAGCTGAACGTAAAGGTTCGGTCGAAGGTAGTGCTCAATTTTCAGGACAGGGGCGGAAGCATTACTGCCGCCGCCTTCCGCATTGTGGGCATTTTCGATACCGATAACAATCCCTTCGACCTGTCGCACGTCTTCGTTCGCCGCAATGACCTCAACAGCCTGCTGATCCCCGCCGCCGATAGTAGTTTGGCGGTTGAGGGCCTGGCGCACGAGATAGCCTTGATGGTGGATGACATTCGGCAGGTTAACCTCATAGCCGCCAGCCTGAGTTCCAAATTCCCGAACCTGAAAGTACAGACCTACCGGGAAATTTCCCCCGACCTGGAACTCTACGAAGGGCAGATCAAGAACATATCGCTCATCTACCTTACCGTGATCATGCTGGCGCTGGTCTTCGGCATTATCAATACGATGCTGATGGCGGTGCTCGAACGCATTAAAGAGCTGGGCATGCTGATGGCAATCGGTATGAACAAACTTCGCGTGTTCCTCATGATCGTGCTGGAGTCTGCCCTGTTGGGCCTGGTGGCCATGCCGGTAGGGCTGCTGTTGGGGTACATCACGATTGAGTACGTCGGTGCGAACGGCATCGACATGTCCATGTACGCTAAAGGCCTGGAGAGCTTCGGAATGTCTTCCATTATTTATTTCGAACTGGACCCAATCGTATATCTGCAGGTAGCGGTGGGGGTATTCCTCACAGCCATACTGGCCTCTATCTATCCGGCCTTGAAAGCCATTCGGCTCAAACCCGTGGAAGCATTGAGAACCATTTAATAAAAATTATCAGCAATGAAAGTCATCACCACCAAGGGCGTCGTGAAAATATACAACCCGGATAAAATCCCGGTAAAAGCACTCAATGGCGTAGACCTGGAGATCAGCGAAGGAGAATTCACCGCCATCGTCGGCCCTTCCGGCTCGGGCAAGACAACCCTTTTGAATATCATCGGCGGGCTCGACCGTCCCGATGAGGGTGACGTAGAAGTCGGCGGCCATGATATTGACGCCATGAGCGACAACAAGCTCATCGATTTCCGCAAAGAGCACATCGGCTTCGTCTTCCAGGCTTACAACCTCATCCCCGTGCTCACCGCCCGGGAGAACGTAGAGTTCGTCATGCTGCTCCAAAACCGGCCGAAGGAGGAACGCCACGGACGGGCGGAAGAACTGCTGCGCGCCGTCGGCCTGGAGGATAAGATGGACAAGCGCCCGTCCGAGTTGTCCGGGGGGCAACAGCAACGTGTGGCCGTTGCCCGCGCCCTGGCGCCCAAGCCGGATTTTATCCTGGCGGATGAACCGACTGCGAACCTCGACTCAAAGTCGACCGCCAACCTGCTCGACCTCATGGCGCAACTGAACAAAGAAGAAAAGGTCACCTTTATTTTTTCCACCCACGACCAACGGGTGATCGACCGGGCCCGCCGGGTGGTGACCCTGGTGGATGGAAAGGTGGCCACGGATGAGGTGAGGGAAAGTGAGTGAAGGAGTTATGGAATGAATATAAGCAATGAGAAAATGAGAAAAGGATTGATCCTCATTGGGCTGCTTGCTTTTTCCCTGTTTGGACAAGGGCAGGATAGCCCCAAAAACTGGTCTTTAAGCGGCTATGTCAAGAACATGCAGACGCTGCTTTTTTTCAATGACGCTTTTCCGGATTTTCAGCAGGGGATGCTGGTGGATACCTTTCTGCAGGACAACCTCATCCACAACCGCCTCAATTTCCGTTGGATGATCAATGATGAACTTAAGCTGCGTACCGACCTGCGTACCCGCGTTTTCTACGGCGACCTGGTGCGGGCCAACCCCAATTACGGCGACGCCATCGATAATGTCAACAACGACTATTTCGACCTCTCGCTGGTCTTACTGGACGAGAATGCCTGGGTGGTGCAATCGATGATCGACCGTCTGTATCTCGAATATTTTAAAGGCAATTGGGAGGTGCGCCTGGGGCGGCAGCGCATCAACTGGGGTATCAGTACCGTCTGGAACCCGAACGATATCTTCAATGCTTTTTCCTTTACCGATTTTGACTACGAAGAGCGCCCTGGCAGCGATGCCCTGCGGGTGAAGTACTACACTGGTTTTGCTTCCAGCGTGGAGCTGGCGGTGCGGATGTTTGACCATTTCGATGAAGCCACTATTGCCGGCATGTGGAAATTCAATAAGGGTAGTTACGACATCCAGATTTTGGGAGGGTACGACCGGAATTACCTGGCCATGGGGGGCGGTTGGGCAGGCAACCTGGGGGATGCCGGCCTGAAGGGAGAATTCACCTACTTCCTTCCTCTGGATAAAGAACAGGATGATGCTTTTGCAGCAACGGTGGGGATAGACTATTCCTTTGAAAATTCGCTCTACCTCAATGGCGGGTATTTATACAACAGCGCGGGCAGCACCAGCGCCAGTGTGACCAACCTGTTTAATTTCGAACTCTCTGCCCGCAACCTCTACCCTTACCGGCATGCTATTTTTGCCCAATTTTCTTATCCTTTCACTCCCTTGCTCAACGGCGGCGTAGCTTTCATTTACAGCCCGGTAGATATACATGCCCTATTCGCCAACCCGACGCTGACGCTTTCCGTCGCCGAGAACTGGGACCTCGATTTCGTGGGGCAGATTACTTTTGATAAGGAGAAGAGGGGGTATTCTAGTCCGATACAGGCTTTCTTTTTGAGGATGAAGTATAGTTTCTGATGTCAACTGATATAAATCACCTCCTACTATGAGCAAACTCATAGCAGGGGGCTGTCAATAAGCATAGCTTAATGCATTGAACCAAAATGAGGAATGATGAAAAAGCCTGTCTTTTTGATCGCCTTTCTGCTTTCCGCAGGTACACTGCTGGCGCAGTTCACCGCTCAAGGCAATTTTATGATGGGGTCTACGCTGGGGTTTTCCGCAGCGACGTCCACCATCACACAGGATAAAGGAAGTGGAGATGTAGCGACAGAAAATCCAACCTATACGCAGTTCAGCATTGCGCCATCGGTGGGTTACTTCCTGATTGACAATTTAGCCTTGGGTATTGGCCTGGACTACACCTTCAACCAGGTTAAAAATAAGACTCAGGCGACTAATAAGGACAGCGACCTGCTGTTCGGCCCCTTTGCCCGCTACTATATACCCATGACGGACGATATGTCCTTTTTCCTGGAAGCCAACTTCGGCTTTGGCAACTCTTCTGATGACCAGGAAGTCGGCGGTGTGCAGCAAAATATCAGCACCAACATCTTTGCCGTTGGGGTAGGGCCGGGGTTTACCATCTTCTCTTCGGACGCTATTGGTATCGAAACGTTGGTAAAATATAACTACGCCCGCTCCGACTTCGATACCAACATCGGGGGAGTACGGGCCAAGACTATGACCCGAACCAACCAGTTTGACTTTTCCGTGGGCTTTCGTTTCTACTTTACTGCATTGACGAAAGCGGAAGGGGCAAAGCCGAGGTTGTATTAACTCCCGACGCACTAACGAACAACTCTTTTTTAAGAAGCTAATCATCTGCTGATATACAGCGCAGCGCCCGACAGGGTTGCTGCGCTGTTTTTATTGGGGCAGCACCTCCCGCAGCCTTTTCACCACCTCGAAAGCCGCCGGGCAGACCCCTGTATTCTTCAGCGTCAGGCCCAGGATCTGGTGGAAGTTTTTCCGGTCAGTATGCGGATATTCACGGCAGGCCTTCGGGCGGCTGTCATAGATAGAACAGTAGTTGTCGGCGCCCAGAAAGGGGCAGGGGCTTTCGTTGAGCACATAATCTCCCTCTTCATCGATATGCAGGTATTTTTCCACCAATTCTCCGGGGCGCATCCGGAGGTGGGCAGCGATGCGTTCGATGTCTTTATCCCGGAAGATGGGGCTGGTGGTTTTGCAGCAATTGGCGCACTGCAGGCAGTCGGTATGTTCAAAAACCGACTCGTGCAGGGTAGCTACGATAGTATCCAGTTCTTTCGGCTTGCGTTGAGCCAGTTTGTGGAAATACTTTTTATTGGCCTTCTTTTCGTCCATAGCGCGCTGGCGCAGGTGTCGCAGGCGCTCGGGCATCTCTTCGGTTGATCGTTCTTCCATGGTTATTCTCGCGTTGTGCCGTGGGCAAAGGTAGGAGGAATTGAGTAGTGGGCAAAACCGGGGCGGGCTCCTTTTTTCGCAACCTTTCCCGCCTCCTACAGGTTTGCTAGGTAACAATTAAAACCACACCAACTTGAACGCAACAGCCACCAAAACAAAAGCCGCCGAATCAGCCCCTCCAGATTGGAAAAGTTGGGCGGTATTGGTGGCCCTCAGCCTCATCTGGGGCAGCTCTTACATTCTCATCAAAAAAGGGCTGGAAGTGTACTCCTCCAACCAACTGGCCACCATGCGGTTGTCTATTTCCGCTTTGGCTTTCCTTCCGGTATTGATCTACCGTTTTCGGCGGGTGGACTGGTCGCGGTGGAAATCGTTGCTGGTGGTCGGCCTCACGGGTACGGCCATTCCGGCATTTATGTTCGCCATTGCGCAGATGCACATCAGCAGTTCCGTAGCCGGCGTCCTCAACTCTCTGACGCCTTTGTTTACTTTACTTTTGGGAGCGTTGCTGTTTGGCTCCAGCGCCCCGTTGGCGAAGATACTGGGCGTCATGGTGGGCCTGGTGGGCGCCGCTATGCTCATTTTATTTGGAAAGGAAGCCGGCGCTCAGGGCAACCCCTGGTTTGGCCTTTTGGTAGTCGTGGGCACGATCTGCTACGCCACCAGCTCCAATGTGGTCGGCACGTATCTGCGCGACATGAGTGCGGTGACCATCAGTGCGGCCGCTTTTGTCATGGTGGGGCTGCCAGCCATTGCTTTCCTGTTTTCCACCGATTTTTTGGACGTGCTGGGGCATCAGGAGGGCGCCTGGCTGGCGCTGGGTTATGTCACCATTCTGGCGTTGATGGGCACGGTGCTGGCTTCTATCATTTTTTTTAAACTGGTGCAGTGGACGACCCCTGTGTTCGCTTCCATGATCAGCTATCTGGTGCCCATCGTTGCCCTCAGTTGGGGTGCTTTCGACGGCGAGCCCATCACGCTCTTTCACCTGCTGGGCATGGGGTTGATCCTGTCGGGTGTGTATCTGGTGAAGAACTGATACACTGATACACCGATACACTGATACACCGATACACCGCCCCCCCTCACTCCACCGCCTGCACCTTATACACGAAATAATTCGTCTTTCCCTGCCAGGGCATGGCGTTGTAGCGCTCCTTATAATAGAGTTTCACCTGTTTACCCTCGTAATTCTGCATTTGTTCGTAGACCTCTCTTTTCGGCACGGAGAAGTTCCAGATATTGCCGCTTACTCCGTCGGGGTCCTGCTGAAAGCCGCCGAGATTGAGCTGTCCTTCGTAGGTTTTAAAAACCATCCCCTTTTTGGAAATTTTGATCAGGTTGCCGGCGCGGGTGCCGTCGCTGTAGGT
Organism: Lewinellaceae bacterium; assembly: GCA_020636095.1. Classification (GTDB taxonomy): domain Bacteria; phylum Bacteroidota; class Bacteroidia; order Chitinophagales; family Saprospiraceae; genus JACJXW01. The sequence continues at coordinate 1,634,215 of JACJYN010000002.1, read as the reverse complement.
CCAGCTGGATACCCATACATAAGCGCCGCCGCCGGCGATGGCCAACAGCAGAAGAATGAGGAAGAAGCGCTTAACCCAGCTTCCTACTTTTTTCACTCCTTCGTTGACGACTTGTTTGAATTCACTCATGGCTTTCGTTTTTATTGCTGTGTTGCAGGCTAGCCCCACTATGCCTACGTTTTTTGCCTTGTCAGCGCACAAAATAACTTCGTCTATTCTGAGTAACTTATTATTGCGCGATCCCTAAGCCTGCTGCACCTCCGCCTGCGGGACATTGCCCGTAGCGTTCGAATATATTTTTTATGACAACTACCTCGCTATTGACGCTCCAGTAGGCTATTTGTCACTCTGATATCCCTCTTTCAACAACTCGGGATGCGCTTTGGTGAATTTTTCCACTTTGGGTACGGAAACGCGCGCCACGTAGGGCTGGCTGAGGTGGCCCGGGTAGTAATCCTGGTGATAGCCTTCAGCTACGTAGAAAACGCCGAGGGGTTCCAGGGTAGTGGCAATGGGTTTGTCGTATTTTCCGGAGGCGTTCAGCTTATCGATGTAGGCCTGGGCCAGCTGCTTTTCCTCCTCATTTTGATAGAAAACAGCGGAGCGGTACTGCGGCCCCACATCCGGCCCCTGGCGGTTGAGTTGGGTGGGGTCATGGCCGGCGAAGAAGGCGGTAAGCAGTTCTTCGTAGCTGACCTTTTCGGGATCGTAGTAAACGGCTACCGACTCTGCGTAATCGGTGGTGCCGGTGCAAACGAGCTCGTAGGTAGGCTTGGGGGCATCCGGCCCGGCATAACCGGAAACCGCTTCCTCTACGCCTTTGACACGCTCGAAGACTTCTTCCACACACCAAAAACAGCCGCCGGCGAAGACGGCACGGGAGAGGCCATCATCCAGCTGCTTTTCGATCTTGGAAATGTTGGATACACCCTTGGCGTATTCGATGTTCTTATCGCGGGCAGGAATATCTGCCTTCTGCGAGTTGGCGCAGCTCCAGGCAAACAGGCCCACGGTGAACAAAAGGATTATCTTTTTCATGCTTTTTCTTTTCCTAACACTGAGGCGGGGGGCTTTGTTATCACAAATCTATCACGAATTTATCAATAATGTTCGGTTACCAATCCTTAAAACGGCAACTTACCCAAATCCACATTCCCCCCGGTCAGTATCACTCCCACCTTCTTCCCCTCAAAAACCGGGCGGTTGGCCAACACAGCTGCCAGGGGCACCGCGCAGGAGGGTTCGATGACGATCTTCATGCGCTCCCACACCAGCCGCATGGCGGCGATGATGGCCTCTTCGCTGACGGTGAATATATCTTCCAGTTCGCGTTGGATGATGTCGAATGTTTTTTCGCCCAGGTTGGTGCGCAGGCCGTCGGCGATGGTGTCGATGGTGGTGTTCTCCAGCAGGGTTCCGCTTTTGAAGGAGCGGTAAGCATCGTCTACTGCTTTGGGTTCGGCGCCGTATGCCAGCGTGCCGGGAGAGAAGTAGCGGGTGCTGAGGGCCGTGCCGCTCATCAGCCCACCACCGCCGACGGGGGCAATGATGCAGTCCAGCGCCTCAGTATCCTCGATGAGTTCTTTGGCGGCGGTGGCCTGCCCGGCGATGACGTTGTAGTCGTTGAAGGGATGGATGAAGGTGGCGCCGGTGCGTTCCACTACTGCTTCAAGGGTGCGTTCCCGGGCCGCCAGGGTGTTTTCACAGAGGGTGACCTCCGCTCCGTAGCCTTCGGTGGCCGCCTTTTTGATCGCCGGGGAAGTATTGGGCATAACGATATAAGCAGGGAGGCCGAGCAGCCTGGCGCTCAGCGCAACCGCCTGGGCGTGGTTGCCGGAGGAATGGGTGGCCAGGCCGCGTTCTTTTTCCTTGTCGCTCAGCCGAAGGGCGGCGCTGGCGGCGCCGCGCATCTTGAAGGCGCCTATTTTCTGGAAGTTTTCACACTTGAAGAACAGCCGGGCGCCCGCCATAGTATTGATGCTCTCGCAGGTAAGCACCGGCGTCCGGTGGATCATCGGGCGGATGGCTTCGTGGGTGGCGCGGATGTCTGCGGCGCTGGGGATGTGGTGGAGTTGGTTCATAGATTGTTGGATGGTTATATTGTTATATTGCTGGATGGTTATATTGTGGCAAAGCCTTCGATACAAGGGGGGGCGGCCGGCAACAATATAGCCATCCTCTTGGGGCAGAATCCTTCAAACATGAAGCTCTAGCCTTTATTTTCGAAGCCGTTTTTCTCACTTCCTGCCGGACCGCCTCCTACAACCACTCCGTCTGCATCGCCTGTGGGATCTGGAATTTCCGCCCCTTGTAATTATCGAAATAGCCCACCATGGCCTTTACGGTTTGTCGGGAAAGGAGGCCGAGCACTTCGTCCAGCGGCCCATCCACTTTGTCTTCCAGGCGCTCGCCGAGGCGGAATAGGGCTCGTAGGGCATGGGGCAGGGCGATGGACAGGCAGCCCTCTTTGGGCGCCAGGCCTAACAGGCTGGCGCGTTCTGTTCCGATGAGGTATCGGATAATGGTTTCCGGGGCCGGGGCAAGTTTTTCGTTCCTGAGCATGCTCTGGGCGAAATCGATCAGGGATTGAGTAAGTAATTGGCCTTCTTCCGAGGCGGCGGCCTGTCGATCGAGAATTTTATTCATCAGGAGGCGCCCTTCGGCTACATTATCGGGGAGCAACTCTTCGACGACGCCCAGGTTGTGGCCGATGGCTCTCCAGGTATGGAAGTAGGCCTCCTGCAAGGCCGGGGGCTCGTGGATGCCGAACTGCTCCAGGCCATCGAGTACCGCAACGCTGAAAGTCATGAGGGTCATCGCCATATCCTCCTGGTTGATCGGGAGCCCGAGGCCTTGTTTGTCCCAGCCTTCAGCGATCAGGAACTGGCGGATAGCTGCGTGAATAAGCCGTACCTTTTGGATAGACTGTATGCCCCGGCCCCGGATGGTTAGTTCTCCTGGCGTCATGACGTCGATGAGGAACTGCCCTGTTTCGGCAATGCGCCGGGCAAAGATCCGGAGGGATTGGTCTTCGTTGGTCAACCGGCTGGTGCGGACCAGCACCGGGGCGCCTTTACTTATGCAGTACAGCAGAGGGAGTGATTTGTAGTATAACAAAAAAAGGCACTTGGCGCCATGGTCCAGGAAAAAGCGGTGCGCTTCGGCGATGGCATCTTCATCGGCAAAGGAGGGCAAAGACTGGGTGGCCTCGAAAAAGGGCTGCAATTCGGACGGCAGTTGATTGCTGGGCATCTCAATATTACGGATCAACAAGTCGAAGATGCGGTAGGCTTCCTCTTTTCCCTTGTTGGCCAGAATATGCGCCATGGCCTCGTCCGCCGGCTGGTCGGCCTGATACCGGAGTTGCTCCAGCCGGCTATCTGTCCAGGTGTCGGTTTTACTCATCCCTTTTGGGTTTAGGGTTAGCTGTCTCGTTTCTGGCGGCTCGATTTGAGGAGCACCAGCAGCGTTAACAGTACAATAATACTAAATGGCAACCAATTGCCGATGTGATAGCCCACCTGATAGCCCAGGCTTGTCGTATCTGCTTCCTGAGCCGAAAGGTTAAGAACAAAAATCAGCAGTAAAGAAAGTAGAAACACCTTCTTATGTGTTTTCATGTTATTGAATGTATATCATCAGTTGGTACAAAATAAATAGAATACCATCGTGAAGATAAAAACAACCAGCGGCCGTTTTAAGCCGGAACGGTTTTAGCTGACGATAATTATCATTATATTTAGGAAAAACTGAATACTATGCAAAAAACAATTTTCACCCTGCTATCCATCGTGCTGATCGCTGTATCTTCTCTAACAGCTCAGGCAACCAAAACATACTGCAATAACCGCTTTGGGTACTGCATCAAATATCCGGCGGAACTCAAGCTTTCATCAGAACGCCCGATCAATGGAGACGGGGTCGTTCTGGAGGCCGCCAATGGAATACAAGCTTCTGTTTCTGGTTCGTACAATGTAATGAACTGGACGCCGAACAAAATACACGATTTTACCAAAGCTGATTTTGCAGCGGTGATCGGCGCCGGGGCGGAAGACCTGGAAACCGAAACCACAGAACAGGGATTTGAGGCTTTATTTTCTGCCGGTACTTACTACCAGTACGCTCAGATGTTATCAAAGGGAGATGTGTACCTGATTCTTACCATCACTGGCCCGGAAGAGTTACTGGATGAGATGAAGAGCCTGCACGGGCAACTGCAACTCACTTTTGACAATACCACGGAAGGGAGGTAAGGGCCTGTTCAACGTTCTGTGTTTAAGGTTCGAAGTTGCAAAAAGCTGTTTGATTCAAAAATAGAGCGATGGACTTTCTGGACATCGGTGACAGGAGTATATTTTTTTACCTTTTGATTTTCCTGCTGGCAGTAGTGGCGGCTCTCGACCTTTCCATAGGCGCCCTGTTTTTCCTGAAGCGCTCCGGCAGTTTAAAGGCCAATGCTTTCTATGGGCTCCTGCTCATAGCCTATGGCCTTACGCTGCTGCATAACATATTGGACTTTACCGGGGTTTATGAGTGGTTCCCAAGCGTCAAGTTTCTGCCCTTGTACTATACACTGGCCTTTCCCACGCTGCTTTTTTACTATGTCAAGCTCAGCCTGTACCCGGCTTATGAATTGAGGTGGACGGATGTCAAACATTTCATGCTACCCGTTTTCCAGTTCCTTTTCTTTTTGGGCCTCTTTTTTATGCCGGCCGAATTCAAAAGCCACTGGGGCCGGTCATTTTACAACCCCTTTTACGGGGCCTTTGAGCAATTCCTGTATTTGACCACCTTTATTGCCTATCTGTATTTTTCGCATCGTTACATTCGGGAAAAACGCCTGGAGTTGCGCCGGAAGCGGTCGCCGGAGCTAAAGCAGGTATTGTATCTGCGGACCCTGATCAGGGTACTGTTCTTCTTGTTTGTGATCCACGCCGTTTTTGTGGCCACCGATTTTATCTGCTTCGAGTTTTTAAATATCAACCTCCGGTCTGTAAAGCCCTATGTAGCTTTGGGGATGTTATCCTTCGCCGCGCTGGCCTTCTGGCTGGGTATCTATGGTTTTCAGGTTTTGATCTGGGGAAGAAAGGTATTCGGGAAATAAGTCCTTAGTCTTTCTTTTTGAAGTCCCCGTTTTTCCAGGAATCGAAGAATTTTTTCCAGGCCACCGGGTTGAAGATGTTCATGGGGGGCTGTTGGCCGATGTAATAATATTCGCGGGCCTGTTGCCGGAGGTAATAATCGGCATGTTCATTGCCGTCGACGCTGACATCATTGCGCATGCGCCGGAGGGTTTCGTTGGCGAGGTTTTTGGCGGCCCGTTCCTGCAGTTCCGGGGTGACGTCCATTGCGAGAAACTCAAGCTTGAAGTGATCCCGGCTGGGCCAGGGAAAGACGACCGTTTCAGGCAGGTTGATGGTATCCTGGGTCATGAGTTGCACAATGGAGTAGCGGTCATCCTCCAGGTCTTCAGGAATTTTGTACTCCACGGTTTTATAACCGATAGCGGAGAATATGATCACATCCCCTTTTTCCACAACGATGGAGAAAAAGCCTTTCAGGTCGGAATAGGTGCCTCGCCCCTTGCCTTTAACCAGTATGTTGGTGTAAGGTACGGGATACAGTTGTTCGTCCGACCCGTCCAGCACCATACCGGAAAACTGAATAAGGCGTTTATTCTGGGTATCCTGTGCCCGGGCAGAAATAGCAAGGATCAGGACGGATAATATCAATAGTATGCGCAATTTCATGGAGCTCAATTTATATATTCACTTACAGCCTGTTATTAAGACCACTTGTACCGGGCAAAGGTTTGTTACTATTCCCCAAAAGTAGGGATTTTTGTAAAATCATACTACGAAGCAAGCCCGTTGATCTCTTCCGGAATGCCGGCAGATCACCCTGAAAAACGTTTGGGAAGGGAGATAAGGGCCCGGCGAAGAATAACTTCCCCATTTGATGCCGATCTTTTGCCGCTGTACTGCGTTGCTCATCACTTGCGTCCGTACGGATGCGCGTTCTTCGCGCCTTGTCCAGCGACAAAATCTCTGGCCTGAAACGGGGAACTTATTTTTCTCCGGCCCCTAAGCGTAAGGGGAATCTTGATTAACGTAGGTTTAACAGTGGGGTGGAAGCGAAAAGGAGGCGCCGCCACACCCGGCTGATGAACCTACGTCGAGACAGTTACGGGCTCAAGCGCCAGGGCCAGCACTTCCTGCATGGTATTTACATAGTGAAATTCGAGGCCTTCGATGTAATCCTCTTTGATCTCATCGATATGCTTTTTATTTTCCTGGCAGAGGATGATCTCCTTCATTCCCGCTCGTTTGGCAGCCAGTATTTTTTCTTTGATGCCACCCACCGGCAATACTTTACCTCGCAGGGTGATCTCCCCGGTCATGGCTACATAGGGATTGACCAGCCGGCCGGTCAGGGCTGAGGTCAGGGTCGAAAGCATGGTGATGCCCGCCGATGGCCCATCCTTCGGGATAGCGCCTTCGGGAACGTGAAGGTGAATGTCCTTTTCTTCAAATAGATTGGCGGGAATGCCTAGCTCTTCGCTGTGCGCTTTGATGAAACTCAGGGCAGTGGAAGCAGATTCTTTCATGACGTCGCCCAGGTTGCCGGTGAGGGTGAGTTTACCCTTGCCCCGGCTCAGGCTACATTCCATAAAGAGAATATCTCCGCCGGTTTGGGTCCAGGCCAGTCCTACTGCAACTCCCGGAACGCGGACCTCCTGGTACAGGTCTTTCGAAAAGCGGGGCGGCCCGAGCATTTCATGCAGGTCATCCGGTTTTACGGTTATATTGTACTGCTCTTCCATAGCCACTTTCTTAGCTATGTTGCGCATGACGCCGGCCACCTGCCGGTTGAGGGACCGCACGCCCGATTCCCGCGTATACTCTTCTATGAGCTGGCGGATCACCACCTTGTTGAGCCGTATTTGTTTGGCTTCCAGGCCATGCTCTTTGCGTTGTTCCGGAATGAGGTGGCGTTTGGCTATTTCAATTTTCTCTTCCGTAGAGTACCCACTGATGCTGATGATTTCCATGCGGTCGAGCAGGGCAGGTTGTATGGTACTCAGGCTATTGGCAGTGGCAACAAACAGGACCTTGGACAGATCGTACTCCATCTCCAGGTAGTTGTCGTAAAAGGTGGAGTTTTGTTCCGGGTCGAGCACTTCCAGTAAGGCCGAGGAGGGGTCGCCGCGGAAATCCTTGCCTACTTTATCTATTTCATCCAGAATGAAAACGGGATTGGAGGAGCCTGCCCGCTTCAAAGATTGAATGATACGGCCCGGCATCGCCCCGATGTAGGTCTTGCGGTGCCCGCGGATTTCAGACTCGTCGTGCAAACCGCCTAAAGACATACGGATGAACTGCCGTTTGAGGGCCCGGGCTATCGAGCGGCCGAGAGAGGTTTTTCCAACCCCGGGAGGGCCCACCAGGCAAAGGATAGGCGCCTTCATATCTCCTTTGAGTTTCAAAACGGCAAGATGCTCCAGAATGCGCTCTTTGACCTTCTCCAGGCCAAAGTGGTCTTTATCCAAAACTGTTTTCACCTTTTTGAGCTCGAAGTTATCCTTGGTGTACTTATTCCAGGGCAAGTCGAGCATCAATTCCAGGTAGTTGAGCTGGATAGAATATTCGGCAACCTGGGGGTTCATGCGGCGAATGCGCTTGAGCTCCTTTTCAAAATGGGCGGCCACCTCTTCGGGCCATTTCTTTTTCTTGGCGCGCAGCTGCAGTTTCTTAACCTCTTCCTCCTGAGGGTTTTGGCCCAGCTCTTCCTGTATGGTTTTGAGCTGCTGGTTGAGGAAATAATCCCGTTGTTGCTTCTCTATATCTACCCGGACCTTACTCTCGATCTGGTCTTTCAATTCCAGTAGTTGCAGCTCGTTGTTCATCTGCTCCAGGATCGTCTCTGCTTTTTGGTGCAGGTCGTCAATTTCCAGGATTTTTTGCTTAACCCGAATCTTAGAGCTGAGGTTGGAGGCGATGAAGTTGAGCAGAAAGGACTGGTTGTTGATATTCTTCAACATGACATTGGCCTCCGACGGAATGTTGGGAGACAATTCTATGATCTGGCGCGCCCGGTCGAGAATAGAGGCGACCATGGCTTCAAATTCCAGGCTTTTTTCGGGTTGGGTATACTCCAACTGGCTTACCCTCACTTCCATGTACGGTTCCTCCCTGGTCAGTTTGTCGACAATGAAGCGCTTGCGGCCCTGAAGTATGGCGGTCGTGGTGCCATCGGGCATACGCAACAGCTTGAGGATGCGGGCGATGGTCCCAATATGGTAGAGGTCCTTCAGGTCAGGGTCTTCGATATTGCTGTCGCGTTGGGATAAGACGGCCACGATTCGCCCTTTATTATAAGCTTTATTGATGGCTTTAATGGACTTGTCCCTGCCAACCGTAATTGGAATGACAATCCCCGGAAAGAGGACGGTATTCTTAAGCGCTAAAAGGGGTAATATATCCGGGTAAGATTCATCAAATTCCTCATCCACCTCCTCCTCAACCGAAAGTAGAGGCAGAAAGTCTCCATCATCATCAAACCGCTGGTGCGAAAAAATTTCTTCAAACATACGATCTTTATCATTTACAGCTTCCGCTGGATCATAAAATACCTATATACACGCTCAATGTCAAGGTGTCAGGAAGCGCTTTGTAGAGCGCGTGCTTATATAATGTCAACTACTATGCCAAAGCAAAAAAATACCCCTGGCAGAATAGCCAAAGGGCAAATGTAGACAAAACGTCAGCTCTAAACAATGAAGAAGGCAGAATTGGTTTGTTTTTTAGGCTTCCACCATTTCCTCCTCTTCTTCTTCAGCCTCCTCTTTTCGGGCCGCGTCCGTTTCCTCCAGCTCATCCTTTTCCACCCTCAGGTTGCCGATAATGAATTCCTGCCGGGATGGTGTATTCTTGCCCATATAATAAGCCAGAACATCGTCGATGTCGGTATCTTCATTCAGGATAACCGGCTCCAGGCGAATATTTTCGCTGATAAAGTCCTTGAACTCATCGGGAGAGATTTCGCCCAATCCCTTGAAACGGGTGATTTCCGGTTTGCCCCGAAGTTTCTGAATGGCCTGCAGTTTTTCCTCCTGGCTGTAGCAGTAGAAGGTCTTTTGTTTGTCCCGCACCCGGAAAAGAGGCGTATCGAGAATGAAAAGGTGCCCGTTGCGAACCAGGTCGGGGAAGAACTGCAGGAAGAAAGTTAACAGCAACAGGCGGATGTGCATGCCGTCTACATCGGCGTCCGTTGCGATCACGACGCGGTTGTAGCGCAGTTCATCCAGCCCATCTTCTATATTGAGGGCATGTTGTAACAAATTGAATTCTTCGTTCTCATACACCACCTTTTTGGTCAGGCCGTAGCAGTTCAGCGGTTTTCCGCGGAGGCTGAACACTGCCTGGGTTTGCACATCACGCGCTTTGGTAATAGAGCCGCTTGCCGAATCCCCCTCGGTGATGAAAAGCGTGGTATTGTTGCGGCCTTCATCCTCTACCTTTCGGGGGTTGTCACAGTAGTGGAGGCGGCAGTCCCGCAATTTTTTATTGTGGAGGTTGGCCTTTTTGGCGCGCTGATTGGCCAGTTTTTTGATGCCGGCGATCTCTTTGCGCTCTCGTTCCGATTGTTTGATTCGTTTTTCCAACGCTTTGGCCACCTCCGTGTTTTTGTGGAGGAAGTTATCCAGTTTTTCCTTGACAAAGTTAACCACGAACGTGCGGATGGTCGGCCCTTCCGGCCCCATATCGGTGGAGCCGAGTTTAGTTTTGGTCTGAGATTCGAAAACCGGCTCTTCTATGCGGATGCTGATGGCGGCCACAATAGAGGAAAGGATATCCCGCCGGTCATAATTTTTGTTGAAGTGTTCCTGTATCGTCTTCACAATGGCTTCGCGCAACGCGTTGAGATGGGTGCCGCCCTGGGTCGTATTCTGGCCGTTGACGAAGGTATGGTATTGTTCTCCGTAGTGGTTGCCATGGGACAGTGCGAGCTCAATATCCTCCCCTTTCAGGTGAATGATGGGATATCGGAGGTTCTCATTGCTGGCCTTTCGCTCCAGGAGGTCGAGCAATCCGTTTTTGGAAACCAGGGTTTTGCCATTGATATTGATCTTCAGCCCCGCATTCAGGTAGGCGTAATTCCACAACTGGCTCTCCATATAATCGGTGCGGAATCGGTATTTTTTGAAAATCTCCTCGTCGGGCCGGAAGACGATCAGGGTGCCATTGGGGTCAGTAGACTTCTTGACTTTGTGGTCTTTGATGAGTTCCCCTTGCTCGAACTCGGCGACTTTGGCCTTCCCGTCCCGAACAGCCTGCACCATAAAGTATTGCGACAGCGCATTCACCGCTTTGGTACCCACGCCGTTGAGGCCCACCGATTTTTTAAACGCTTTGGAGTCGTACTTTCCACCGGTATTGATCTTGGATACGCAATCTACCACTTTGCCCAGCGGAATGCCCCGCCCGTAGTCCCGTATGGTGACCTGGCCGTCTTCCACCAGGATGTCGATCGCCTTTCCGTGGCCCATGAAGTATTCATCGATGGAGTTGTCGACTACTTCTTTGATCAGGATATAGATACCGTCATCCGGTGCGGAACCATCCCCCAATTTGCCAATGTACATGCCGGGGCGCATGCGTATGTGTTCTTTCCAGTCTAAGGACCGGATATTTTCTTCGTTATAGGTTACCTGTGACATGAACTGCGTTTCTGCTTTTGTGTTTCTTTCTTAAAATAGCCCTCTAACAACTGAGTAAATGGCGGCTTATTTTGTTGTACCCGTAAAATTAGCTGTTGTTTCGGTTGGGAGCAGCGTAATTTTCAACAAAAAGCTGGAAAATATGCAATAATATTCCTTCATTTTTTCCACAATGATCAACAAAAGTAAGAATTTTTTTCCACAAAAACAACAAATTGTTTGAGTCTGTCAAAACATAACGGGTTGCTTTGAGCCAGAAGAATTTACTACGACATCCATCTTTCGAATTGTTGCGCAAAGCCATTCGGCGGGAGTGGCGCTTGAAGCTGGCGGCAGCTCTGTCGCTGTTGATTTTTGGCGCGGTAGTGGCCTGGCTTTCCTTTGGGGCATCTGCCCTGCTTGCGCTTTTGGGATTAGCGTGTACCCTACTTGGCATCCGGTTGGCCTTCCAGTTGCTGCGGGAAAAATTGGCCAGGGGCTCCTACCTGCTATACTTACTGGAAAACCGGCCCCGCCACATCGTCTGGGTTTACGCCGTGGTGACCGAACGCCTTCCTTTTGGCCTTCAGTTCGGAAGTAGTTGTACGATGTACTTCAAGTTGATGGATGGCGATGAAGTATCCGTAGGCCTTTCGGCCAAAAACCAGCGGAAGGTTTCGAAAACCCTTAATCGGTTGCTGCCACACGCCACCTTCGGGTATACCCGCGACCGCGAACAGTGGTACATGGCCGACCCGGCAATGCTGCTCAGGCAGGAGGAAGGATAGGAGAGGGGGGCTCCATTGCTCCTGAAACAATAATTTTTCTCATACACTTGGCCATTTTCATTATTTTTGTGCATCTTACGGTTGCTTAAATTCCAAATATACAGAGCACTAGTGCGACTAAAGCGAACCAACCGGCTCCTTTCGGCAACCCTTATCGTCTGGTAAAAAGGAGCTCAAATGGGCCGGCCAGTTTGTTCCGCTTTCACTCATACTACCATGTTATTAAAGATTAGCTTATGAAGGTGGCCTCTTTTTTTGCGGGAGCAGGAGGGCTGGACCTGGGGTTTGACCGGGCCGGCTTCGATGTCGTATGGGCCAATGAATACGATAGTGATGTATGGGAAACCTACGAAAAAAACCATCCCGATACAGAGCTGGACCGCCGGAGCATTACAGATGTCGACCCATCGGATATTCCGGATGTGGACGGTATGATCGGAGGGCCGCCCTGCCAAAGCTGGAGCGCCGCCGGTAAGCTACGGGGGATTGACGATAAGAGGGGGCAATTGTTTTTCGACTTCATCCGCATCCTGCAAGAGAAAAAGCCCAAATTTTTCCTGGCGGAGAATGTAGCCGGCATGCTGTTGCCCCGCAATGAAAAGGCGCTGGACAGCATCAAAAAGTTGTTTAAAGAATCTGGCTATCAACTTTCTTTTCAGCTGCTCAACGCTTCCGACTACCTGGTGCCGCAGGACCGCAAGCGGGTGTTTTTTGTAGGCTATCGCCATGACCTGGGTATTAACTTTGAATTCCCTCCGTCGATTGATATGAAGCTTACGTTGCGGTCGGCCATTGGCGACCTGACGGATAATGCCATTCCCGCAAAAAAAGGCAACTATACCAACGGAGAATGCCCGGTGCCCAACCACGAATATTTCATCGGTGATTTTTCCAGTATGTATATGTCGAGGAACCGGGTCCGGGGCTGGGATGAACTCTCTTACACCATTCAGGCGGGGGCCCGCCATGCTCCGCTCCACCCTCAGGCGCCCAAAATGGAAACGGTTGATAAAGACCGGAAACGCTTTGTACCGGGCCAGGAACATCTCTATCGCCGCCTCACCGTTCGGGAATGCGCCCGCATTCAGGGTTTTCCGGATGACTTTGTCTTTTACTACAAAAATCTGGCGGCGGCCTACAAAATGATCGGCAACGCCGTTCCGGTGCGGCTGGCGCAGTCGGTGGCAGCCAAGATCAAGGAGGACATGGATGGGATTGCTCCGGAGGCGAAACCTAAAAGGAAGAAACGCAAACGCAAGAAGATTAAAAAGTTTAGGACTTGATGCCTTTTTAAAGTATTAACCTGCCTATGGCCTGGCGCCTCTTCCAACCGGTTAACATCTCATCCCTCGTCTTTTTCCGTATCGTCTTCGGCATGCTGGGTTTTGCCGATGTACTCAATTCCTACATTTATTACCATTGGATCGTCGATGCCTACAATCCGGAAAAGTTCCAGTTTCGGTATTATGGCTTCGAATGGGTGCACCCGCTGCCCGAGCCCTTTATGTCTATCCTGTTTCTGTCGATCTGTGGATTGGCTATTCTGGTTATGCTGGGAAAATGGTATCGCATCAGCAGCCTGCTCTTTGCGCTGGGCTTTACCTACACTTTTTTATTGGAAAAATCCCATTACCTTAACCACGGTTACCTGTTTTGCTGGATCAGCTTCGTGATGATCTTTCTGCCGGCTCACCGGCAATTCTCGGCGGATGTGCTCCGGCGCCCGGAGCTGAAGTCAGCTACAACGCCTTACTGGTGTTTGTTTCTTTTGCAATTCCTGATGGGGGTGGCCTATTTTTACGGAGGAATCGCCAAACTCAACGCCGATTGGCTCCACGCCATTCCCCTCCGGCAATGGCTGGAACAGCGAAGCGGCGCCCCGGGCATCGGGCCTCTGCTGAAGCAGGAATGGATGCCCTACTTTATGGCTTACGGCGGCCTGCTGCTGGACCTGACGGTTGTCTTTTTTCTCATCATCCGAAAAACCCGCCCCTGGGCTTTCGCCGCCGTCCTGTTCTTCCACCTCATGAACCACCTGGTTTTTAACATCGGAATATTTCCATTCCTCTCGGTGGCCCTTACCGCGCTGTATTTTCCGCCGGGCTTCCCGATGCATCTATACGAAAAACTCAAAGGGCGCTTGCCTTTTTTGAAAAGAGTGAAAATGTGGTGGGAAGAGCGCACTGCAGGGGAGGGCTCACAGAAGGCGCCACTTTGGCAGGGGGCTGCGCGCTGGCGGACGCCCATCCTTACCGGCCTTCTGATCGCGATGCTGTTCCACCTGCTGGCCCCTCTTCGGCACCATCTTTTTCCGGGTGACGTGGCCTGGACCGAAGAAGGCCATCGCTATTCCTGGCGTATGATGTTGCGTTCAAAACAAGGATATGGCACTTTTATCGTCCGGGACAAGGATACCGGGGCAGAAGAGAAAGTAGACCCCGTAGATTGGCTGGACAAAAAACAATACAGGAAGCTGTACACCCATCCTGATATGATCCTTCAGTTTGCCCATCATCTGAGAGATACCTACCGGCAGCAAGGCAAAACAGTTGAAGTTTTTGCCGATATCCGGATGCAGCTCAACTTCAGGGAGTATCACACTTTCATCGACCCTGCCACCGATCTGGCTCAGGAAGAGTGGCATTTTTTCCGGCACTCCGGCTGGATCGTTCCCGAGAAAACAAACGCTGAGCACTCTGTGAATTAAGTAAATTCTCGTTTATAATTTTTCACCAAAAGAACAACCTATGAACCGCCGATCCTTTGCTAAATCTCTGGCTTTCTCTTTACCGTTGTTGGCTGCCGCCCGCTCTATTCCCCGTAAAAAAAGGATTTTGCCGCGCCGCCTGCAGCCGGGCGACACCATTGGCATGATCACCCCGGGCAGTTACATTTCGGATGAGAGCCTGGAAAAAGCCGTCAACAATGCACTGAAGCTGGGGTTTAAAGTGAAAATGGGGAAGCACATCCGCGCTCAGAACGGCTTCAATGCCGGGACGGACCAGCAGCGGCTCGACGACCTGCACCTGATGTTTTCGGATGATAGTGTGGCCGGTATCTGGTGCGCCCGGGGTGGGTACGGCTGTTCTCGCCTTTTACCCGCTATAGATTACAAGCTCATCGCTAAAAAACCTAAAGCGCTCATCGGTTACAGCGACATTACCGCCCTCCTGAATGCGATCTACCAAAAGACGGGCCTGGTGGGCTTCCACGGGCCGGTGGGCGCCTCTGAACTGACGGAATATACCGAAGCCCAGTTTCGGGCGGTAGTTATGGAAGGGCAGGCGCCTTACGCTATTCCACTTTCAACGGCCAATCAGGAAAAGGAAGAGGAAGCCTACCGCACTTACGCCATCAGGCCCGGCAAAGCCAAAGGCAGGCTGGTCGGCGGCAACTTGTCGTTATTGGCTGCCCTGGCGGGTACGGAATACCTGCCGGAAGCCAGAGGTAAACTGGTTTTTATAGAGGATGTCGGAGAAAAGCCCTATCGGATTGACCGCATGCTAACCCAACTAAGGCAGGCCTGGGGGTTGAGTGGCGCCGCCGGTATCGCCATGGGCGTCTATGCAGATTGTCAGCCCAAGGAAGGGGAGTTGTCCTTATCGCTGGAGGAAACGATCCGGGACAGAACCGGGAGTCTGGGGATTCCGGCTATCTATGGGCTATCTTTCGGGCACATCGATAACCAGTGTACTTTGCCGGTCGGCATTGAAGCGGAACTGGATGTGGAGATGGAAAGCCTTGTTTTACTGGAGGCGGCAGTGAGGTAGGGGTTGTTCAAAGTTCTGTGTCCGAAGTTTAAAGCAACCCAGGAAATCAGATGTTTATAGTCAAAATGGCGCCGTTTTTTGAACAATCCAATTAGGTAGGATTTATTCGTCTTCGCCGGAAGATTGCATGGACTGCTGCTGAACTTCGGCCACCATCTCCGGGCTGACGTCTAACAAGTCACATACTTGATCCGGAAGAAATCCCTTGTTGAGCAAACGGGCAATGCTTTTTTGTATGCCTTCTTTTCTCCAGAGAACGGATTATCCGGCTGGAAGTAAAAGTTTTCCTGCCGTTTCTCCATTAGTTTATAAGTGTCGAATTGATAAACCAGGCGGGTGTTCATAAAAGCATACTCAAACGATTTCGGATGGAAACTTGGGCTGTCATCCGTTAGCATGGCAATCGCATTGATCGGCCGTCGGTGCTTATCATAAATCCGGTAAAAATAAGTGAACATGCGTTCTGCAAAAAACTTGTCGGGATACCCCTGTACTTCAATATGGATCAATATCCAATGCTCTTCTCCATCCTTGGTGTAAAGTTTTACCAATTTATCGGCATAACGGGGGTTATTTACCGATTCTGGCATCAACTGTTCCAACTCTTTATCCAGAAACACTACACCTCTTTCAAAATCAATCTTTCCTACCCATTCCCGGTAGAAAAATTGGAAGAAGTCCTCGAAACAATCCTCGATAATTCCCTTCCAAAGTATATCTTTAGTGACCTTTGAACCCATCAGAGCAGAGCATTTTCAACAAGATATCACTTTTTTGATTAATAAACAAAAAATTTGAAACAAAAAAATGCAATTAAAGATTCATACATACCAACTGCAACTCAAGCACACCTTTTCCATCTCCCACGAATCCAGGGATGTGATGCCCAGCCTGATCGTTGAGCTCTTTCAGGACGGCCACTCGGGCTACGGAGAAGCGACGGAGACGCGCTACTACGGCGTGACCCTGGAAGGAATGATAAAAACCCTGGAGCGATTAAAACCGGTTATCGAAAGCACTCCGCTTGTCACTCCGGAAGCATTCTGGGAAAGCATGCATGTTCATCTGGCCGACAATCCTTTTGTGCTCTGTGCACTGGACCAGGCGGCTCACGATCTCTACGGCAAATTCCAGGGCAAGCCGGTTTATGAGTTATGGGGCCTGAAGCTGGAAAATAGGCCAATGTCCAACTTTACGATCGGAATGGCCAGCATCGAAAAGATGGTCGAAAAGATGGAAGAACAGCCCTGGCCGATCTACAAGGTGAAGCTGGGCACGGATCACGATATCGAGATTATTGAAGCATTGCGGAAACATACCGACGCCCTGTTCCGGGTAGACGCCAATACCGCCTGGACAGCCGAACAAACCATCGCCAATGCGCCCCGCCTGAAAGAGCTGGGGGTTGAGTTCATCGAGCAACCTCTCAAAGCCAACGACTGGGAAGGTATGAAGCTGGTTCATAGAGAGAGCGTGCTGCCGGTGATCGCCGACGAAAGTTGCCACATCGAAGCGGATGTAGCCTATTGCTACGGTTTTTTCCACGGAGTGAACGTCAAACTGATGAAATGCGGCGGCCTGACGCCGGCCCGCCGCATGGTGGAGCACGCGCGCCGGCTGGGCCTCAAAGTGATGGTAGGGTGTATGACCGAGTCGTCCGTTGGCATTTCCGCCATCGCCCAGTTGCTGCCGCTGCTCGACTATGTGGATATGGATGGAGCGTTGCTGTTGAGCAATGACCCGGCAACCGGGGTGGAACTGGTGGATGGCCATGCGCGCTTTCCCAAAGTGAATGGCACCGGAGCGGGGTTGAAAGCATGAGGGCGGGTTATGAGTGATAAAAACATCACACTGGAAGCCCTGCCCGGGCGCAGTATTGATATTGATGGAACGCCCTTTCTTTACTTTAGCGGCACCTCCTACCTGGGCATGTCGCGAAATGAGATTTTTCAGGAGTTGTTGCGGGAAGGGCTGGCCCGATACGGCGCCAATTTCGGAGGGTCCCGCCTGGGCAACATACGCTTTGCCGTATTTGAAGAAGCAGAAATATGGCTGGCCGGCTTCGCCGGGGCGGAAGCCGGGCTGACGGTTTCCTCGGGCACCCTGGCGGGCCGCCTGCTGGTGGAACACTTCAGGGGAAAGGCCTCCCTTTACTTTGCTCCCGGTACGCATCCCGCCCTTTGGGGGGAAGGTAATTACTTTCAGGGGACGTTCGAAAGTTGGGTAGGCTACATTATGCAGGAAGCCGCCCGTGGGCAGGGGCCTATGGTTTTATTTGCCAATTCGGTTGATCCGCTGTTGGTTCGGAAAAATGCTTTTGAGTGGTTGCAACAGTTCCCGCCGGGCCGGCCTGCTACAGTAGTTGTGGATGATTCTCATGGCTTCGGCGTGTGTGGAGCCAACGGTTCCGGGGTTTGGAAAGAGCTGGAAGCCCCGGATAATGTGGAGGCCGTTGTGATCAGTTCCCTCGGTAAGGCGATGGGTATTCCAGGGGGCTTGATTCTAAGCTCCCGCGCATGGATCCAACAAATCTGGCATAGCCCCTTTTTCGGCGGCGCTTCTCCGGCCCCTCCTGCCTTTTTGTACGCCATGCTCAAGGCCGCGCCGCTGTATCAGTCGGCACATCAAAAGCTCCTGGCCAATATCCGTCGTTTTGAACAAAGAACCGGCTGCCCGGCGCTGTTGTGCTCCTTTGGCGATTATCCCGCCTTTTATACCCCTGAGGCAGCTTTGGCGCCCTGGCTGAAAGAAAAAAGCTGTCTTATCTCCCAGTTTGCTTACCCCACCCCGGAAGATGAGCCCGTGACCCGCATCGTGCTCAACGCCTTGCATGAAAAAGAGGATATTGACTATCTTGCCGATGCCGTTCTGGCTTACAAAAAAGAAAAAATGCCATAACCACAAAGCGATGAAATACACCCTCCTGAATCTTGCTTTTTTGATGTACTGCACCCTGGCCTTCTCCCAGGAAAACGTCCTGCAGCAATTGCTGGAGCGTTCCGGGGACAGCCTCCTGCGGGAAGTGCTGCGCCGCCCCGAACAGTTTCAGCTGCAGCTGATTTACACCCGGATCGACCGGAATGCGCGCAATCAGCCCAGCTTTACCTCCTACCGGTATAATGTCGATTCCAACCTCTATTTCTATCCGGCCAGTACGGTCAAAATGCCCGCTGCTTTTATGGCGCTGGAAAAACTGAACGAACTCAATATTCTGGGGTTGGATAAACATGCCAATATGCAGACGGAGGCCGCCCGTCCGCTTCAAACCGCAGTTTCCAGAGATAGCACTTCAGAGAACGGGTTGCCCTCCATTGCCCACTACATCAAAAAAATCTTCCTCGTCAGTGATAACGACGCCTTTAACCGGCTCTACGAATTTCTGGGGCAGGAATACCTCAACCGCAAACTCCAGGAGAAAGGCTACGCCAACCTGCGCATCCTGCACCGCCTTTCCGTCAGCGGTTTTGATGTACCCGGCAACCGTTTCACCAATCCCGTCAGTTTCTACGACGGAGATACGCTGCTGTACCACCAGGGGGAGGTATACAGCGCTTTTTATCCGGATCTGCAGTTAAAGGAGCAGGTGCGGGGCGTCGCCTATATGGATGGTGACGGGGCGATCATCCCGGAGCCTTTTGATTTCCGGTATAAGAACTACGTTTCCCTGCAGAACCTGCACGATATTTTGAAGGCGGTGATGTTCCCGGACGCGACTCCTCCAGAAAGGCGGTTCAACCTTACGGCGAAAGACTACCGCTTTTTGTGGAAGTACATGTCCATGTTGCCCCGGGAAAGCGATTCCCCCCGATACCAGGAATGGGATAGCTACGTCAAATTCTTTCTGTTCGGAGACAGTAAAGATACCATTCCCGATCACATCCGCATTTTCAATAAGGTGGGCGACGCCTACGGCTTCCTCACCGATGTAGCCTATGTAGTGGATTTCAAGAACAAGGTGGAGTTCCTGCTGGCCGCCAATATCCACGTCAATAAAAACCAGACGTACAACGACGGGGAGTACGAGTACGACGAGATCGGCTTTCCGGTGCTGGCGCGGCTGGGGCGGATGGTTTATGAGTATGAGTTGGAGCGGGAGAGGGAGTATACTCCCCATTTGTATTATTTGAAATAAAACCTGTCGGATAAGGCAGGATTAAATGAGAAGAGGCGGCTCACCCCTTCACCCCCAACCCCGGCCCCTCCATCGGATACAGCACTCCTTCCTCCAACCGGACCATGCCTGCGAAGGGGTCGTCAACGAGGTCGAAATGCCCGTCCAGATCAGCGTAGCGGATATTGGGGCGGGACAGGGCGAAGTGCAGGCCGGCGGCAATACCCAGGGCCGATTCGTCCATGCAGCCGACCATCGCCTCTACGTTATCGGCCTTGGCCACGGAGTTGATGTGCAGGGCCTCCATGATACCGCCCACCTTCATCAGTTTGATATTGATCATATCGATGCAGCCATGGCTGGTGAGGTGAAAAACATCTTTAAGGGTCATCAGGCTTTCATCGGCCATGATGGGGATGGACACATTCTCGGAGACCTCCTTAATCAGTTCATCGTTGTGGCGGTCGGTCGGTTGCTCCAGCAGTTCTACCCGGGCGGTGCTGGTGCGTTTGATGAAGTCGATGGCTTCCTTCACGGAATACCCCTGGTTGGCGTCAAAGCGGATTTCGGTTTCCTGGCCCACCTTTTCGCGAACCAGCATCACTTTTTCCACATCTTCCTCCAGGCTGGATCCTCCCTTGAGTTTTAAAATCCGAAAGCCTTTGCTCATAAAGGCCTTCGCTCGTTCTGCCGTTTCCTGGACAGGAAGAATGCCGATGGTTATGCTGGTTGGGATGCTGGTGCGAAAACCGCCCAATAGCTTGTAGAGGGGTTCGCCTGCCTGTTGCGCCATCAGGTCGAAGAGCAGCATATCTACCATGGCCAGGGCGGAATGGGCATTGGGGATGTAATTCCTCAGCTCTTGGAGCAATAAGGCATAGCGAAAGGGATCCTGCCCCCGCAGGAATGGCTCGATGGTGTCGTTGTAGGTGCGTACGACCATTTCGGCGGTTTCCCCGGTTACTTCCAGGTCGGGTGCAGCGCAGCCCCAACCGGTCAGCCCATTATCCGTTGTCGCTTTCAGAAAAACATTGGGCGCTGTATCAATGGTTTCGTAGGCGATGGTATACGGTTCCCCAAGCCGCATGTGGTGCGCCCAGCATTCGAGTTGTATTATTTTCATGGTATTGCGTTGTCAGGCAGTGCCGTTCAGTACTTGCGTTGATGCATATCCTCCAGCTTACTACTCTTTATGTCCTCAATAAATTTGACCAGATGGTTCACCATGATGTTCCACATCTGTTGCCCCTTTTGGGCAGTGGCCTGGCTGGGTGCGCCCATGACGCCGCTTTTTGAGATTTTATGGGTGCGTACGTACCAGGGCAGGCCATTGGCGGAAGTGAAATCCATGTAGCTGCTGCCGAACTGTAGGATCTCATCCACCGCTTTGTCCATCTTTACCATATCGGGCCGGATGGCAAGCGTAGTGCTCGTTTCGATCTCTCCGGCGTGGATGTCATTGGGGGTGTCGGTCAGGCGGTATATATCTTCGTCGCTGGTTTCTCCGGTATCTACACAAACAAAAATGTGGGCGTCCCGGTTGATCATCTGAGCGGCAAAGTTGAGGGTCGGAGCATTATCTCCATGCCCGTTGAGAATCAGCAGTTTCTTAATGCCGTTCTGCGCCAGGCTCATGCCAATATCATAAACCAACCGCGACAGCGACTCATTGCTCACACTAATAGTGCCCTTAAAGTCCTCGTGATGGTAAGATACGCCATAGGGAATAGGGGGCAGTACAAAGGGCTTGGGGTCGGAGCAAGCTTTGGCCACTTCGATGGCAAGGTGGTTGGCGTCGAAGTAGTCTATATCCACCGGCAGGTGCGGCCCGTGCTGCTCGATGGCGCCGCAGGGCAATATAGCCATATCAATAAGCTTAAGCCGTTCGGCGATCTCTGGCCAGGTGAGATGTTCCCACATAAAGCTCAGGGGGGTGGGGTCGTTATTCTTGGTTTGCATAATATTTATTCTTTTTCAGTTCGCGTATCCGGTTAGAAACAGATGAAAATTATAATTAAGCCCGACAAGGTAGGTACTTCTTTCAATCTATTTCAGCCCATGTTCATAAGCGTGCAAGTTGGTAGAAGAGTCACACTTTCTACTCCCGTATGGCTTGATACAACACCTCATGGATACGCGGCCGGATATTCAGCTGGTAAATCTTTGGATTGTCCCGGGTGGGATAAACCCGGTTGGACATAAAGATGTACAACAGGCCTGCTTCCGGGTCTGCCCAGGTGAAGGTACCGGTATAGCCGGAATGGCCGAAGCTCTCCGGGCTGGCGGCTTCGGCGACGGAGCTCGTCTTGGGGTCGTACTCGATCAGCGGCTTATCGAAGCCCAGGCCGCGGCGGTTCCCTTCTTCACAGTACTGGCAGCGGGTGAATTCCCGGACAGATGATTCCGCAATATATTGCGCTCCACCGTAGGCGCCGTAGTTGATATACATCGTCATCAGTTTAGCGAGGTCGTTGGCCGAGGCGAACAGGCCGGCATTGGAGGAGACGCCCCCCATCATAGCCGCACCTTCATCGTGCACTCTTCCGTGAATCTGCACCATTCGGAAGAAGGTGTCCCGTTCAGTAGGCACGATCCGAGCTCGGGGGAAAAAGCGAAGGGGGTTGTAGGTAAGGGTGTAGGCGCCCAGGGGATGGTAAAAGGTTTCCTTCAGGTAGCGTTCGTACTCTTCACCGGTGAGCCCTTCCACCATTTCGGGTAGAAGATAAAAGAGCAGGCCGGAATAAACGTAGCCGGGGTCTGCGTTGAGCGGCGATTTTCGGATGGCCTTATAAATCTGCTTCTTGTAATTGCGGTGCAGCCACAGTTGATCCGTTACATAAACGGGGAAGCGGGCTGAAGAATCCGTTTTGAAAGTACACCACCGGAAGCGGAAATCGTTGATGCGGTCATTATCCCAGCCTTTGCGCCAGGGGTAGCGGGCGTTGCCCCGCAGCGTGCCCTTCCAGTAAGGAATCCAGGGCCGGAGGCGGGCATTGTGGGCCAGCATCGAACGGTAGGTGAGATTTTCCTTATTGGAATGGCCGAGTTGAGGGAAATATCGCTTCAACGGGGCATCCAGTTCGAATTTACCCTGTCCGTGTAGGCGCATCAGGGCCGGCAGGGCGGACGTGACTTTGGATACGGACGCCAGGTCGTAAATATCGGTTATTGACACCGCCTGCAGGCTGTCGTAGGTGTGATAACCGAAAGCCCGGTGATAAACGACATCACCGTCTTTGGCGACCAGCACCTGCGCCCCGGGGAAGGCGCCGGCCCGAATGCCCTCTTCTACGATGGCCTGGATACTGTCCTCCAGCAATTGGGAGTCCATCCCCGCGTAGGCGGGCGGGGTGTAGCGCAGGCGCAATCCCCCCTCACTATCCAGGCCATCCCCTTGACGGAAACTGGTGCCGCGCAGCGGCGCCGACATTTTCGCCCTGGCGCCCAGGCCGCCAAAGATGATCTGGGCGGCTACGCTGGGCGCATACTCCAGGCGGTTGGGGGCTATGATCAATTGTTGGGCCTGCAGCAAGGCCGGCGCTGACTGAAATATCGTCCCATCTCCATGAATGACGACAATGGCCCGCTGATACTTGCCAATAGATTCCAGCAGGGCCGCCTGCCGGTAGGAAGCCGGTAATTGGCCGGAAATCGTGTAATCCATCACTTCAACGACCAGCAGGTTGTATTGGGCTTCCAACTCCTGCAACCAGGCTTTAGCTTCTTTTTTACTGCTGACGATGGGCATATCAAGCTTCGCAACGGGCATGTATTTTTGAAGGGTAGGGTAGAAGCTATCAGAAAGCGGGCTGCCGATACCCAGATAAGCAAGGCGCAGCGTATCCAGCCCTTGCAGAGGGATGAGCGCCCCTTCGTTGCGCAAGAGAATGACCGCCTGCTCAGCCTGTTTGAAGGCCGCTGTGCCATCATTCGGTACATCCGGCTGGCCTATTGCCGGGGCGGCGCCCGCCAGCAGGATCGCAAGTAACAAAAAGAAATACCCTGGTAGCCGGATGTTTTCGACACGCCACCTGCCTAAAACTTCGGTACTTCTATCCTTAATATGGATTAAGCTCAACTTTCCTTTTTCAAGTGCCAACATATATCGTATATTTTCGTGTTCCCGTGAAAAACAAATATCCGAAAATCATTCCACCTATGCGATTGAAACTTCTGTTCATCTTTTTGCTGCTGAGCGTTGCGCTGCAAGCTCAGAAAAGTAGCGAAAAAAAATTGGCAGAACTGAGCCAGCTGTTCAATAACTCAGAGGCCTTCTCCCGGATATTTACCGGTTTTGCCCTTTATGATCCGGAAAGCCAAAGTATGGTTTTTGAAAAGGATGCGGAAAAATATTACACCCCGGCCTCGAATACCAAGATCCTTACTTTCTACACAGCGCTGAAGGTACTGGGAGATTCTATCCCCGCCCTGCGCTATATTGAAAAGGGCGATTCCCTTATCTTTTGGGGAACGGGCAACCCTTTATTCCTGCACCCTGCCTTGCCTCAGGACAGCAGCCTGCTGGAATGGCTGGGCGACACCACCCGCCAGTTGTTCTTTTCCACGCACAATTTTAAGGAGGAGCGCTTCGGCCCCGGTTGGGCCTGGGACGACTACAACGATTATTACCAGGCGGAACGGTCTTCTTTCCCCATCTACGGGAATACGGCCATTTTCGAGCGGGACAGCCTGGCCGAAGGTTTCGTAGCCCACCCTGGCTACTTCCAGCACCACATCGCTTTCAATCCCCGGCTGGACAACCACCGGCCGCTTATCCGGCGCCGGGAACACGAAAATATTTTCGAATACAACAGCCGCGCCCTCACCGGCCTACCCTTTTCCCGGGAGGTTCCTTTCGCAACTGCTCCAGGGGTGATAGCCGGTTTGCTGGCGGATACCCTGGGCAAGCCTGTACAATTGATCGATCTGATGAATGTTGCGCCGGAAGAGGGCCAAACGAGGTATACGCCCATTCCGGACACCCTCTACCGCCGCCTGATGCAGGACAGCGACAATTTCATTGCCGAACAATTATTGCTGGCTTGCTCCGAAAAGCTCACCGGCAACCTGAACAGCCGGGAAGCCATCCGCTACGCCAGCGACAGCCTTTTCCAGTCCATCCCCGATGCGCTCGTCTGGCGGGATGGCTCCGGCCTCTCTCGGTACAACCTGTTTACCCCCCGCTCGATAGTGGGCATCCTGGCGCTGATCTACCGGGAGCTGCCCAGAGAACGGATCTTCAGTATTTTTCCTGCCGGCGGTGTATCGGGCACCATCAAGGATTTTTATGCTGATAAGAAGCCTTATCTGTACGCTAAAACCGGCACCCTCAGCAACCGCCATTGCCTGAGCGGTTACCTGTTGGCTAAAAGTGGCAGGGTGTACATCTTCAGCTTTATGAATAATAATTATCTGGGGAGCCCCGAGCCGGTGAAGAAGGAGATGGAGGTAATACTGTGTTTTATTAGAGATAATTTTTGAAGAAAAGCAAGAAATCCTAAGGCTTCACAAATATTGACAATATTCCTTATGTCTATCCTCAACTTCAAACAGTTGCGGATGAGAAAGCATAGGGTTTGGCAAGAGCTTGTCCAAATTTCGGCCTTCAAGCCGAAAACAGTTCATTTTTTGCTTAGATGAGGCGTGGGTTCAGGATGATAGCAGCGCTATCAAGCCTGGTTCCGCAACGAAATATAAGCGAAAAAGGGACATTTGCAGGCCGATTGTTGAAGTTTGGACAAGCTCTAAAACATTGATTTTGCAAACCCCGTGGAGTCGAGTATATTTACCCCAAAACAAATGGAGTCCTTCGGTTTCCTGTCGCTCTTGCCGCCTGTCATCGCCATCGTACTGGCCATTCGCACCAAGCAGGTGCACATTTCCCTGTTGTTCGGTATCTGGCTGGGCTGGATCATCATGGATGGCTTTAATCCGCTACAAGGCAGTTTCGATACCATTCAGGCCCTGGTCGATGTGTTCCAGGATGCGGGCAACACCCGGACGATCATGTTCTGCGCGCTGGTGGGGGCGCTGATCATTTTCGTACAGCGCTCGGGCGGAGTGGAAGGCTTCATCCTTCACGTCAACCGACTCCTGGAACACTACGAGCGGAAGCACACCGGCAGCAACCGCACGGTGATCCAGCTATTGGCCTGGCTGACCGGCCTGCTGATCTTCGTGGAGTCCAGCATTTCGGTGCTTACCGTTGGCGCGCTCTACCGGCCGGTCTTCGACGAGCTGAAAATCAGCCGGGAGAAGCTGGCCTATATTGCAGATTCCAGTTCGGCGCCGTCCAGCATTCTTATTCCGTTCAATGGCTGGGGGGCCTTTATCATGTCTTTGCTGGTGGCGGAGGGTTTTGCCGATCCCTTTGCAACGATGTTCCACGCCATGGCCTTCAATTTTTATCCGATATTGGCCCTGCTGATGGTGTTGGTTGTTATTTTCTCCAAAAAAGATTTTGGCCCGATGGCCAAATCCGAGCGCCGCGTTGCCGAAACCGGTAAATTGCTCAACGACGACGCCCAGCCCATGATCTCCGACGAGCTGACGGACGTCCAAACCGTCGAAGGCATTACCCCCCGCGCTTTCAATATGGTCATCCCCATCCTGATCATGGTGTTCATGATGCCGGTCATGCTGGCAACCACCGGTTGGGAAGCGGCCATGGCGTTAAAGCCCGATGCCTCAACCGTAAGGCAGGTATTCTTCGCCATCGGGCAGGGGTCCGGCTCGACTGCGGTGCTGATCGCCGTACTGACTTCCATTATTTCTGCCATGGTGCTCTACGGGCTGCAGGGCATCATGAAGATGAAGGAAATGGTAGACCTGACCCTAAAGGGTATTTCCGGTATGATGCCACTGGCGCTGCTGATGATGCTGGCCTTTGCCATTGGCGCGGTTTGCAAGGAAATGGGCACCGGCCCCTACATCGCCGATGTGGCCAAGGCCTGGCTATCACCCAGTATGGTTCCCTTTATCGTTTTTCTGGTCAGTTGTTTTATTGCCTTTTCCACCGGCACCTCCTGGGGCACCTTTGCCATCATGATCTCCATCGCGGTGCCTATGGCCCGGGAAATGGGCGCTGATGTGTACATCACCATCGCCGCCGCTCTGGGGGGCGGGGTATTCGGCGACCACTGCTCGCCGATCAGCGACACCACGATCCTGTCATCTATGGCCTCCGCCACGGACCATATCGACCACGTGCGGACGCAATTGCCCTACGCTTTAACGGCTGGAGCTGGCGCGGCTTTATTATATTTGATCATTGGTTTGATGGGATAGCGCGGGAAAGCTGGCGGTAGATTGTTGAGCGTTGACTGTTTTTTGCGCATCTTGGAGAGCCGACTACTTAACAACTAACAACCAACAACATGGCACTAATCAAGCCAGTGAAAGGCATCGAGCCTCAATTCGGAAAGAACTGTTACCTGGCGGAAAACGCTACCATCGTGGGAGATGTCGTTATGGGTGACGATTGCAGCATCTGGTTCCAGGCGGTCGTGCGCGGAGATGTACACTACATCCGCATGGGCAATAAGGTCAATGTGCAGGATGGAGCCATCATCCACTGCACCTACCAGCGCGCGCCCACGAACATCGGCAACAACGTCTCCATTGGCCACCGGGCCCTGGTTCACGGTTGCACCCTGAAGGACAACGTGCTGGTCGGCATGGGCGCCATCGTAATGGACCACGCGGTGGTAGAAGAGAATGTACTCATTGCCGCCGGCGCCGTGGTGCTGGAAAACAGCCATCTGGAATCGGGCCACATCTACGCCGGGGTGCCGGCGAAGAAGGTCAAAGCCCTCAGCGCCGAGGCTTTCAAGGACACGGTGGAGCGCATCGCGAACAACTATGTGATGTATGCGGGTTGGTTTAAGTAGGCTGGCTTATTCCTCATACTCCACCTCCATATCATACGTCCACTGATCGAAATACAGGTTTCCCCCACGCCATTCCACTTCACCACGCTGGAAATCCACGGTTTCGCTGCGCGGATAAATCTTGGCCGGGAAAAAATCACCGGAGAAGTCGTCATTGACGATGAGCCGGTAGGCATCGGCGCCACCGAAGAAAAACCGGCGAGCATCTTCCTCCTGGATGTCCTGTAAGTTGAAGTCGGGGTCAACCGGCACCCATCCAATACCTTCGAAGTAGAGCTCTGTCCAGTCGTGCAGGTTCATATTATCGGGATAGAGGAACCAGCCGCTTTGCCATTTGGCGGGGATGCCGTTGTAGCGGCAGAGGGTGATGAAGAGCAGGGCTTTCATGCCGCAGTCCCCGCGCCGGTTCTGCAGGCAGTAGGCCGGGATATTGGGCATGGTGGAGTACTCCAGAGCGCTGGCCCAGGGAATGTTTTTGCCGATCCACTGATAGATCAGCCAGGCTTTTTGCAAGGGGCCTTTTTCTTCGCCTACGATCTTTTGGGACAAGGCCTTTAATTCGGGGGTGAAGCGAATGTGCTGATCCCGTTCACGGGTATAATGGCGGTATAACTCGGTGCTTGTATCGTAGGGCTCGATGGGTAAGGCCAAAAGCGGGCGCCACTCATCATAAGCAGTGTAAGCCGCCTGGTACTGAAACTCCGTCCACTGCCCGGCCCGGGTCCGTTGCTCCATATATATAGAGGTGTGTGGGTAGGCGAGGGGCGAAAGCACATAAAAGGGCTCGCTGGCGCCGGACAACTGAACCGCGGAGAGCCGATCGCGGCTGGCCCTCGGGAAGGGCAGCCAGGCGCGGATCATCTCACCGTCTGGTACGGCATCGGGTTTTACTTTCAGCGTGTAGGTGATCCGGAGCTGCCGGGGGCGGGCTGTGGTTCCTTCCTCTTTTTTGATGGCGGCCACCGCTTCCGGCAGATAGCCCTGAAGAAATAGGTCCAACTCACTCACCTGGGGCCCGTCCACCTGCTCCCTGCGTTTTTTGGCCGCTTCGTTGACCCGGAACAAATTCCAGACGGCATTGCGGAAATAGCGTTTTTCCCCATCGATAAAGCGCATTTCCAGGTCTCCCGAAGTTTCCCACTCCGCCAGTTGTTGAGCGGATAACTCGGGATAGTAGGGCTTCAGTGTTTTGCGGACATAATTTTCATCCCGGTTGAAGTCGAGGCGGATGCGGTTGAGCAGGGCCGACTGGAGTTGGAGTTCGTATTCCTCAGCAGGGGAGAGGCCGCCTTCGGCAATGCGGGCGTCGATCAACTGCCGGGCTTTTTGGAACGCTCCGCCGCCGATGGCCTCGTTGATATCCGGGTAAGCGGTTTGAGCCGGCAGGTGAAGGCCGGCGAGTAAAAGCAAAACAAGGGGGAAAAATAGTTTCATGGCGGATCACATTTCCTGATAAAGTGGAACTTTTGACAAAGGGAGGATACCGTTTTGTTCCGGCGCCTGTAGCATTCGCCGGGCGCAAACTAACGACTTCAGCCGGTATTCCGTGAAGTCGGGGGCGCCCCGCTTCAGGCTTTCCACCTGCACCCTGCCGGAAGCATGAATGATCTTACCGTCGCCCAGATATATGGCGACGTGGGTGATTTTTTCCGGTTGCTCGCCGGTGGCCTTTCGGCCGAAGAAGAGCAGGTCACCGGGCTGCAGGCCGGCCAGGGTCGTATCGGTTTCAACCGGTATCCCGACATGCACCTGCTGGGACGCATCCCTTGGCAGAAGCAGGCCGTTGAGGTAAAATACCGTCTTGGTAAAACCGCTGCAGTCTACTCCCTTTCCGGAAGTACCGCCCCATAGATAGGGCCGCCCCATGAAGTCGAAGGCCGTTTCGATGATTCTTTCGGCATTGGGTTTGCTGGAAGCCAGCCACATTTTGTAATTCATAACGGCCTCATTGGGTACGTAGGCGGTTCTCCCGTCCGGATACTGCAGTTTACTGAAGCCCTTTTCAGAGCCCAGGTATTGCAGGATGTTGCCCGCCAGCAGGTCGGAAACGGGTTGTGCCTGCAGCGTGGGTGCGTCTAGTGAAAAACCCTGGCCGGGCAGGAACACTACTTTTTCGGCTTGTTGCCATTGCCGGAATTCCGCTTCCGTCATAGACATGAAGCCGCCGGGATCGAGCCAGCCGAGGTAGCCGTCGGGAGTTTGTACTAAAAACCAACCTTCGCTTTCCTTCAGTACCCTTAAAGGGGCGCCCAAAGTAGACTGGGTGGATAATTCGGCAGAGTGGCGGGGCTCGGAGCGGATGTTACAGGCGGACAGCTGCACCACCCCGAAAGTTTTGCCATCAAGAAGAGGATCGGGCAGCAATTTGATTCGGTTGACGGTGGTAAAGCCTGCTGCCTGTAGGCTTTCCTCCAGTGAGCGGAGCGCCTCCGGAAGGTTGGATTCTCCGTTGAGGACGACCTTTCCGCCCTCCTGTTCAGCAGAGATATCGAATAAGGCCACCCGTTTATCCGGAGCGTAAGCTTGCCGGGTTTTTTCAAGTAAGGATGTTACCTCAGGGGGCAGCCCCTCCTGCTTCTGGCAGGAAAGCAGCGCCAGCGTCAGAAAGGCCAGAGTTGTAAATCTTTTCATAATCTGCATTTGAAGCAGGAGTGAACTGCTTTTGTCCAAATATATCTAATTTCCCCAAAAAACTCAGCTTGACAAAAAACACTTCTTGTGCCCGCGGGGAGTATAACCCAAAAAACAAAGGCCGCTCCCATCCGGGAGCGGCCTTTGCCTGAGCGAAAAAGAGCGTAGTTATTGCTTAATAGCCGGAAGACTTGATATTGGTGTTTTCCATGCCGGAGAAATTGAAGCTGCCTACCCGGCTGCTGATCTCATTACCTACCGAAGAGCTGTTTTTCTCAAAGCGGCAACCGACCATGATCGCTTCGCAGGTGCCTTTGGAAGAAGCGGTGCGGTCGTTGTAGACGCCGCTGGCGCGGATATAGGCTACATTAGCGACGAAAACACAATTCTTAACCAGGGGTTGAGCGTTGCCATAGTCAGCTTTATTGAACATGCCCGCACCGTAAGTAGCTTCATTTGCTTCAAAAAAGCAGTTGATGAAATGAGGGCTGCATTTGCCGTTGTTGCCATCGTTGAATACTGCGCCGCCGTCGAGGTCAGAAAGATTGCGGATAAATTTGCAGTTCTCGATAGAAGGCTCGCAATTGCCGTTGCTGGCGTAATTGTAGATGCCTGCGCCTTCGCGAGCGATATTATCCATGAAAATGCAGTTTCTGATGCTGGGGCTGGAAGTGCCGTTGGTAGCGTCATTGTACCAGCCGGCGCCTTTGTGGTGCAGCGGGTTTTGAGAAGCAGAACCGGTTGCAGAGCCGCCCATGATCACGAAGCCGTCTACCACGGTAGCACTGCTTGCATTTTTGGTATATACTATGGTGTAAGCATTATCATCCTTGGAAGGCTGTCCAATCTCACCGCTCAGGATAGTCAGATTGTTGATCGGGTCTCTCTGATCAACGGATTTTTCGTAACCGGCGAAGCCTCCGAACATCATGACGCCGTCGGGAACAACAAAAGACTTGGTGCGGTCGCTGTCTTTAGCGGTGAAATACTTTCCGGATGCCACCCAAATCTGATCTTTGGCCTTGGCGCGCAACAGAGCCTGCTGCAGGCCCATTGCCTGATCCCATGAAGTACCATTACCGTTTGCCCCTTTCTTCACATAGATGACCTGGGCGCTTAGTTGGCTAATGGCCAGGATCAATGCTGTAAATATTAATACTCTTTTCACGCTCAAAAAAGTTTTGAAGTTGGAAATAACAAAATCGCCTTGAGAAAAATTTGGGATTCAAATGACTGGAATGGTAACTTACCTAAGTCTTGGGTAAAGCTGGGATGGGACACCTTCCTGTCAAAAGAGGTGTCAAACGAAGATTACAAATGTGGGATATACAATGAGAGCTTGCACTCTCGGTAGTTAACGACATGGGATGAGTCGTCAAATACGAATACAAAAAACAAAACATGGATTTTTTTCTAATGGGATATTGGGATCGAAAAAAATCCGTTTTTCACGCTTAACTATTTCTATCTGGCTTTGAGGTGTAAAATGGGATAAACAAATATATAGAATCTTTTACAAATTCTACACAGTTAACGGCCACTTTTCTGAATTTGTTTCACGCTTATAAAAATAATATTAAAAATTAACAAATTCTTTCCTGTGGTATAACCTTTCGCAATATACGCATATTTAGGAGTAACAAACAAATAAATTAGATAAAATTTTTAATAATACGTATTTTGAAGATTTGAATCAGGAGGGAAGCCTTTCAAGGCGGGTGTTTATCCTGTAAAGTGGGGAGTAGTTGATCTGTCTTCCAGCCTCTGGACGAAAGCTTGAACACACTTTACTAATACTGAAACATTTCCCTGGCGCATACGTATGAAAACTTGGTGTAAAGTGTCTTTCAGGGCCACCCAAAAGTAAAATGGACGGCTAACCCCCGACTTTAACCTAATAATTTTCCCGAAATCCGGTACTTAACAATTGTTTTTCTTTATTTTGGCGGTACCAGGAAATAGCAACCCAAGTTTCCATTGCCCAAAAATGAAAGAAGGACGGCCTAATCTATAATTTTAAAGGCAAAGCATTAATTATGAGAATCCTATTCTTGTCCCTCTTGGTGTTCCTGGCCCTGCCCTTTTCAGGCAATAGCCAATCCCTCAAGCAAGTTCTGGAAGCTGGTGATGAATCATTTCAGAACCGGGACTATTATAATGCTTACAGGTGTTATGAGACGGTCCTGAGTTATGCATCCAAGGGCGCTTACAAAGGGGATACCCTGAAAGTAAAGTTCAGCTATGCACAGGCGGCGCAGCGGCTCAACTATTTCTCCAAGGCCAGAGACTTGTACAGTGAGCTCGGCCGGGAGGCAAAAGACGTAGACAAGAACATCTATGCGCGCGCACTGTTCAACCAGGCTAAAATGTTGCAGAACCTGGCCCAGGATAATCCTTCTAATTACAGCCTGGCACTCGATATATATCAACTTTTTATTAGTGAAGGGCTTTTCCGGGATATTGAAGGAGAAGCTAAGGTGAAGGAGCGTTTCAAACAAGCGGCGGAGTCCGGGATAATCAGCTGTGATTCTTTGCGGAATGCACCCGTTGTACGCACCGATAGCCTTTACCGCCTGGCCAGGGGCATCAATTCTGGATATTCTGACCTGGCGCCGGTACGCATAGGAGATACCTTGTATTTCTCGTCGCTCCGCTTTTTGCCTAAAGGCTTCAAAAACCCCAGCCAGCCGCAGTTCTATTCCAAAAACATGATGGCGGAATTTGTTGAGGGTATCGATCCGGTAAGTAGTGTGGAATTGACAGACACCTTTGTTACCGTATTACCCGAACAAGGCATCTACAACGCCGATAAGGTACATACCTTGCACACCGCCTTTAGCCAGGATGGCAGCCTGAAGTTTTTTACCCAGTGCATGCAGGAAGGAGAGGATTTTAATTGCTGGCTTTACATGCGCCGGCGCCTCAGCGACGGTAGTTGGGGTATGCCCCAAAAGCTGTCAGTCAGTGCTGAAAATAATGAATTTACCACTACCCAGCCCAGTATTAGCTTCGACTGTGCCACCGGCAGAGAGTGGTTGTACTTCTCCTCCGACCGGCCAGGCACTCAGGGGGGGCTGGACATTTGGCGGGCGGAGGTCCGGGAAGATGCCACGCTGGGGGATCCTGAAAACCTCTCGGCCATCAATACAAAATGGCATGAAGCCACTCCTTTCTTTCACGACCCTTCTCAACGGCTCTATTTCAGCTCTGATGCGCCACCTAGTTTTGGCGAATACGATATTTTTTACAGCCAATACCAGGACGGTTCCTGGTCGGTTCCTGAAAATATGGGCAGCCCCTATAACAGCGGCTATAATGATGAGTACTTCTTTCTGACAGCAGATGGAAAGCACGAATACTTTGCCTCCGACCGGCCCCGCTCTTTTCGTTTTGTAGAAGAGTTGGAATTCTGTTGCACCGATATTTATACCATGGGCAATAAGGTGGACCGGTCGATTGAGGTTAGTTTGGAGGATTGTGATGAAAATAATCCAATCGAGAAGGTCGTCGAGCTATACGAATTATCCTGCGGACAGCGTAGCCTGGTGGGAGAACCAAAAACTATTAACGGCAGAGGAAACGCCTCCTTTACGGTTCAGCTTCACCATAGTTATGAAGTGGTTGCCCGGAGTGTAGCCTCCAACCTATCTCGTTCTAAACAATTTGACCTTTCCGAGGATCAGTATCTAAACGAGGAGAAAAAGATCGTTTGGAAGCCTGAGCCCTTTTACCCAGCCTGGTTGGATATGAAAGTGATTGCCTATGACCTATCCAGTGACAGGATACTCACGGGAGCTTCTGTAACCGTTACCGTGGCTGAATCGGGCGCTCCGGTAGGGGCGGGGCAGGGAAACAACGTGTTCCGTATAGAACCCAATGTGAATTACAAGATCAGCCTGGTTGCCGATGCGAGCCAGTCCGGCCCTGACTATGGAATGCAGGATCAGTCTACCAGGCCACCGGCCAAGGCCCAAGCTTATCTTCCTGTAGATACGGCCTTCAGCTATACGCTTTCGGATACGGAAAATATGCTGCGGCTTTGCGGGAAAGTGGAATTGAAAATAGGAATGAAGGCGCAAACGCCGGAATTGCCCCTGCCTATTGTCCTCTATTTTGACCACGATATGCCCTTGCGGTTTAATCGGCGGGCCGACCAGACCCGGCAGGGCTTTGACGATGCGATTAGCCGGTATTTGGAGAACCGGGATGATTTTCTAAAGAATAATGATCCTTCGGAGGAACGTAAGGTAAATGCCTTTTTTGACCGTGAAGTCAGCGGCGGCCTGAGCACGCTGGATAACCTCGCCAAGTCCCTACTGGAATACGTGGATTATATGGGAGAGGATGAACAACTGGTCATAGAGATTCAGGGCTATTGTAGCCCCCGGGGGAATGACATATACAACCGGCTGCTCAGTAAACGCCGGATTCAGTGTATACGTACTTACCTGGAATCGTACACCCAGGATGGGAGAGTGCTGAAGGACTACATCGGCGATAAGTATATTGTCAGGGAATTGCCGCTGGGAGAATCCAGAGCCGGCAGTACCTATCCGGATAATGACCCTAACTCCATCTGGGGGATTGGCCCGGCTCTCGACCGCCGGGTGGAAATTGTGGATCTGTCGAAAGGTGATGCGATCACCGGTAGCCCTGATCCAACAGAAACGATTACCCAGGAGCAAGAACCTTAACGGGGGGCGCCGGAGTTCGGAGTTCACAATTCGGTGTTCGCACAGTGAGTGAGCAGTTTTCCCGGCGCACCAGTCTAACGGACAGTCTCGTACATCGTACACACAAGGGCTCCCACTGAGTCTCCGCACACATCGTACACAACCCCAGCCCATTCTTCTGTCCAGCTTTAGACGGACACTCGTTTCCTTTTTACGTTGCCAATATAACCACTGTTATTTGTATCCGGCAGGGTTGTCGTCTTTCGCTTTTTGTGTCGCAGATGAATTTTTTTCCTGCCCTACTGAAGCGGTATTTCCTTCAAAATAATTGCTTCCGATAACGGGCTGGCAGGAACCATCGCTTGAGTATTCATTGTGGATGCTGCCACTCCGAACCATCGCTTTATTGTTTTTGAAAATATTGGATCGTATAACAGGGCTCACACTTCCGCCCCTGGGCTCGTTGAATATGCCTGCTCCGTAGGAAGCTACATTTACTTCGAATAGGCAGTCGGTAATTTCCGGGCTGCAATTCCCGTCAATACTGATGTTCATAATTGCACCGCCGTCCAGGTCCGCCTTATTATTGATGAAAGAACAATGCGAAATGGCCGGCTCACAGGCGCCCTTTTTCATCGCCAGGTTGAGCATACCGGCGCCTTCCCGAGCGTAATTTCTGGTGATTGTACAGTTCCGAATACTCGGGCTGCTGGATTGGCCGTCGGTTGCCAGGTTTATCATGCCGGCGCCCCGGAACTCCAGGTGCTGCGCCTCATCCGACCCGTTGGCCGCTCCCCCGGTGATATAAAAACCGTCAACAACGGCTTTGTCGCCAACATTAATGCAAAATACCACAGTGAAGGCGTTGTCTTGCAAAGAAGAGGTTCCGATTTCACCGCTTAAGTAGGTGATGTTATCCAGGAGGTTTCTTTGATCAATGGAGGTTTCAAACCCGGCGAAGCCGCCATATAACGCTACGCCAGCCTTCAGGACAAAAGACCTGGACCGGTCATTGTTGTCGGCCGTCCGGTAAGTTCCTTTCGACACCCATATCTGGTCCCCTGCCTGGGCCATTTCCAGGGCCCGGTGGAGGCCGCCCATAGCTGTTGCCCAGGATGTACCGTTTCCGGCGCCGCCAACGGTGACGAAAATGACCTTCGCTTCTACCTGGCTGATGGCCAGGATCAATACGGTAAATAGTAATGTTCTTTTCACGCTTAATGATTTTGAAATTGACGAACCAGATAGGGCGCTATGCCAGATTGGGATAACAGCATGGTCGATGCCCTTTTGAAAAAGCGCCAAAAGAAGATCATTAGATGTGGGATGGAGCAAAGAAAATCAACGCTCTATATTCAATACATGGGAAAAACTATAATGTAATAACGATGCCTTCTGTAATAAGTTTCCTGCTTTTGAAAAGTCTTGGATGAAAAGAGGCTAACTATTTAGGGAACCTGAAAGCAAACGATTGCAAAATAAGAAAATTCTTTATTTAATGAAGGCCAGGGTTTTATTTTTTTTAGCGGCTACCCGTCTAAGGTTGGACACGGTTAGAAGCAGGTAAGCCCAGGCAGCCTGCCGCGGTTGCGAACAGCGAATACCGAACCGCGAACTCGTCCAACCCTGGAATGGTAGCCTTTTTAGCGACTCGTCTAAGGTTGGACACGGTTAGAAGCAGGTAAGCCCAGGCAGCCTGCCGCGGTTGCGAACAGCGAATACCGAACCGCGAACTCGTCCAACCCTGGAATGGTAGCCTTTTTAGCTACTCGTCCAAGGTTGGACAACCTCGTACACCGCACACGCCCAGGGGCTGCCATTGGCGCTTAAACGTACATGCCTCCGTAGCTTTGTCCAACCTGAGACGGGAGCCTTTTTTGCAGGCTCGTTCAAAGAGCCGCAAAGCCCGGCCTTTGGGCCTCGCCGATAAATATACACCCCTCGGTTATCAGAGGTGAAATTTTGGCAATTTTATTTTTGTGGCCTGCAAGGCGAAAAGCACAGGCATAGCCGCAGCTACGGCGTCCCGCTTTTTTCTAAAAAGCGGGATCAACGCCGCAGGGCGCAAAAAGAAAGCGACAAAAATCACTTCTGGTGGCCGAGGGGTGTATAACTGAACCGTAAAGTTTTTTTTCTGGGATATTTTTTTTAATTTTCATGTAACGAATTACCCTTTCCCCTCGTACACAGAATTGTATCAAAGTTTCCCGTCTTTACTCCCCCTATGGACAATAACATTAGAGCACACATTGAGGTGGCTGAATTTAATATTCCGAAATCCGTGATGAAAAAATAGTTTTTCCTTATTTTGGGCACAACCCGGAAGCGCAACTATCCTTTCCTGGCTCAAAATGTGGGAAAGGCTCTATTAGTTTAACTTTAACCAAAACCAATTGACCTTGAAAAGGATATTATACCTTTGGTTATTGGCTTTCTGGGTGGTTTCCGGGCTTCATGCCCAGGATTTACATTTCTCTCAGTTTGCCTATTCTCCCTCCAATCTCAATCCCGCCCTGACCGGGGTATTCAGAGGCAATACCCGCCTTGCTGCCAATGTGAGAAGCCAGTGGAGCGCCGTCCCTGTTGATTATCTCACTTTCTCTGCCGGTGGGGACATCAAAATTCCCAAAAGGTATGACAAGAATGGGTTCTTTGCCGCCGGCATGGCCTTCAACTATGATCAGGCAGGGCTTTCCCGCCTCAACCTGGCCAACCTCAACTTCAGTGGTTCGTACACGCACCAGCTGGCCAGTTTTGCTTTTCTGACCGCCGGAGTCCAGGCTGGGTTCACCCGCCGGGGTTTCGACCTGGATAAGCTTACTTTTGATGCTCAGTACGACCCCTTAACTAGTGTAGGCGACCCTTCCAAAAACCATGGAGAAGATTTTCCCGCTTTTAGCAATACATTTGGCGACTTAAGCGCCGGGATTAACTTCCGTTTTCAGGACTACAGCAGCTGTGAGATCGTCAATGACCTGAGCAAGCGCTCTTACCTGGATGTAGGGATCGGCATTTTCCATCTCAACCGGCCGGATCAGAGCTTTGGCAATAACGGCGACTCCAAGCTATTTATAAGGTATAGCCCCTATTTGTTAGCCAATAAACAGGCCGGCGATATCGTGGATGTATTTGCCAACCTGAACTTCCAGTTTCAGGGCCCCTACCGCGAGTGGCTGGCCGCCTTGGGGGGCAGAGTCTACATTGACCGCACTCCGGGCAATCAACTCTCGGTGGCATTGAGTTGCGGTTACCGATTCAACAAGGAATTCGGAGACGCTGTATTTCCGGCACTGGAAGTACAGGTGGACCGGATACATGGCAGCTTTTCTTATGATATAAACCTGTCGGACTTCAATGTGGCGACTTTGCGCCGGGGCGGGCCGGAATTCACGATCAGGTACATTATCAGCCGAGTTTGCTTTAACAACAAATATTTCTGCCCCCTGCTATAGCGTGTGTGTACAAATGCCTGTTCAACCAGCATCTGTGCTACTTATCCCCATTTTATTTGACCACTTATGGTTCGTTATTTTCCAGCGAGCCCATTTTTACCCGGCGTTGGAGAGATAATTAGACGGCCTGAAAATCCGACGCAGATAAAGATCTCCCACTAAGTAGTTGTACTATCTGCTTTTTCGGAAAGAGCTTTTTTTAAAAACACTTGGACAAAAAAAACAATATGAGAGTAGTCTTATTGTCCATATTGGCCGGCCTGGTTTTTTCTTTCACCGGTAACAGCCAATCCCTGGACGAAGTAGTAAAAGTGGGGAATCAATCCTTTGATACAAAGGACTACTATAATGCCTTTCGTTGTTATGAAAGTGTACTCGATTTTGTAGCAAAGGATAAGTATAAAGGAGATTGGGATTCGCTTTATATAAAATATCGCTATGCCGAAGCAGCCCAGCGGTTTAACTATTTCAAAAAGGCCGATTCTGTTTATACCGTACTGCTGAGGGAAAGCCTGGGAAATAATATGGATGTGTACGCCCGGTCGGCCTTCAACCTGGCGCGGGTAAAACAAAGCCTTGCCGGAGACACCATCGCCCTCAATGTAATCCGCCCGGATGTAGCCACCTTGAAGGAAGCCCAAAAATACTACCAGCTTTTTCTGGATGAAAA
The DNA here is from genome assembly GCA_020636095.1 of Lewinellaceae bacterium. Taxonomy (GTDB): domain Bacteria; phylum Bacteroidota; class Bacteroidia; order Chitinophagales; family Saprospiraceae; genus JACJXW01. The sequence continues at coordinate 1,595,532 of JACJYN010000002.1, read as the reverse complement.
CCTCTGTCAACACCTCAAAGTGTTTCCAACTTCAGGCAAGGAAAGCCCCGAACCGCTTAGCCTCGATGATCAACGCTCCTTTAATGTGGCGGCGGCTAAAGGTATAGACGATTGCCAGGCCGCTATTCGCGTAGCCCAGGCCCATCCGGAAGGCATCATTTTGAGTAAAGATACCATCTCGCGCCTTCCCGATGCGGTCAATTCCGAATATTCTGATATAGCACCGGTATTGAGGGGCAACGACCTTTACTTCTCTTCTCTGAAATTCCCTTCCAAACCAGGAAGGCTCCTGCGGCAGTCCCGCATCTATTCCGAGGTATTAAAAGCTACTTATTCGAGAAATGCCCGCGGAGAGCTGGATACCATCATAACAGTGGATACCCTGCCTCAGGCTGGTTTTTTCAACGATGCCAATGATTTTAGCCATACCATTCACACTGCCATAACTCATAATGAGCAATGGATGTATTTCTCTCACTGTCCTCAGGGCCGGGATGGCGCCTTTTGCAGCCTGTACCGAAGGGAAAAAACGGACGGCGCCTGGGGCGAGCCGGAATACCTGGATATCAATGTAGATAGCACCAGGTTTACGACTACCCAGCCCAGCATCAGCTATGACCCCCGGACGGGCGAGCAGTGGTTGTATTTCGCTTCCGACCGCGATACCCCCGGAGCCAAAGGTAACCTGGATATCTGGCGCTGCCGGCTCAACGAAGTGGATGGCAGCCTCTCCGATCCGGAGCCTCAAACGGATGTGAACTCGGAGTGGAATGATGCAACCCCCTTTATGCATGCCTTATCCGGCCGGCTGTTTTTTAGTTCCGACCGCGGATCAACCTTCGGGCTATACGACAATTTTGTATACAAATCCGGCGCCAACGGAATGACAACCGAAAACCTCGGGCTTCCTTACAACAGCGGGTATAACGATCAGTACTACTTCCTCACCGATGACGGGGGCCAGGCTTTCTTCTCTTCCGACCGCCCGGAATCCATCCGGTTCATTGATTCTCTGGATGCCTGCTGCCAGGATATCTATACCTATCCGATCGATATGAATATGGAGCTGGAAGCTAGCGTATATGGGTGTAAAGAGGAAAATATCACTTCCAAAGAGAACGTCAAAATATATGATATTACCTACTGCGATTGTAGAAAGGGCAACCTCGTGGAAAGCACATTAGTGGGACAGGGCGATATGCCTACCCTTTTGGCAACTTTAAAACGGTACCATACCTACAGAATTATAGCCTCACACGATAAATACGTAACGGATTCTATCACGCTAAGCCTGGATTGGCGATACGACGGGAAAGAAAAGGAGCAGGCTACCCTTCAATTATCCCCTGCTTTTGTCGACCTGACTTTTGTAGTGGTGGATAGTTTGTCCCGGGATCCTCTGAAACTGGAAGATTACACATTGGCCCTTACCGCGGAAGGGGCCGTTGCAGGTGAGGATAAGGGAAACCAAACCTTTCGCCTGGATCCAAAGCTGGATTACAGGCTGGAGGTTAAGGCTGAGAACTCGATTTATACTTCTAAGATCATACCCCTGGATCGGTTACGGTTGACGTCAACCTGTACGGATACCATCACTATAGAGATGGCGCCATGCTTCCCGGATCGCCTGGAAGGCATCATTTTTTACTTTGACAATGATGAACCCAGCAGGATAGTGAGAAGCCAATGGACGACGACGAAGGGGCGTTTCAATCCCGCTCTGGTCGATCCATATTATGATAAAAAACAGGCATACAAGGATTTTAATTTAGATTCTATACCGACAAGATGGGCTCAGGTCGCGGGCCAGGTCAGGTTCGACACCGTCCTCAACTTTGATAACGAGGTGGAGCGCATTGATACCCTGCTGGACCTCAAATCTCCGGCTGAACAGGAAGGTTTGGAGCGGGAATCCCTGCGCTATTTTGTGAGAAAGGACAAATACGGATCGGTTAAAATTATTCCGGATCCGATTACCGTAGGAGGGCGTATTGACCGTTTCTTTGACCGCGACCTGAAAGGGAACCTCGATAAGTTCAATAATTTTATCACCTACATCAGGAACTATCTCGAGACCGGGAATAACATCACCATTAATATGCAGGCCTACTGCAGCAAGCGGGTCAGTGGTATTTACAGCAGTTATAATGATTCTCTTGCTGTGCGCCGGATCAATTGCATTGAATCTACCATAAAAGAATCTCTGGAACAATCGTGGAAGGGGTTAAGCGCAACGAAGCGCCAAAAATTTGGTGCTTTTAAAATCGAGTCTAAGCCTCTGGGGGCTTCGGGAGCGGCTGAGAACTTCCCTGACCCCAATCTCGATACGGATGCCGACGAAGGAGGTAAGTATTTCCTTTCCGCCGCTTTGGACCGACGGGTTGAAATCACCTCCATTAATATAAAGAGTTGTAAAGGGGATAATACCCTCTCCACCCAAACCAACACAAAAAATCCTGGACAACCATGATAATAAATGAGAAAATCATGCCAACATTGATCAAGGCTACATTCCTGGTGCTACTTTGGAATTTTCCAGCCTTACTATGGAGCACAACCGCCTATCACTGGGACGAGCCGGGCTATTGCCAGTGGCAAGAGCGAGCCGAACAAAAGCAGGCCCTGGAAAGCTGGCAATGGGAACTAATGGCCGGAGACACCCTGCGGCCCCCCTTTGCCACTCATGCCTGCGACCTGATTTGCCCGGACTTTCCGGTAAACCGGATCACTGTGTCCGCCAATTGCGGGCAAAGCGATGGCAGCGCCAAAGTGGAACCGGTCGGATATCCGGCAGGAACCACTTTCAGCTATACCTGGTCCGGCAATGTCAGCACTTCTAATGAAGCAGACAGCCTGCCTGCTGGCATCTATTTTGTCACTATTTCAGTCGTCTCGTCGGGAAATGGTTCCTTCCGAAATTGTGATACCAAAACCACTCTGGCGGTTAGCAATGTGGGTGGCCCGGAGGTGGGTGTCAGCACGGTCCCCGCCAATTGCATGTCAGAAGCGGGCCGCGTTATTCTCGACATCACCAGCGGAACACCTCCTTTTACTATCAGTTGGACCGGTGGCACACGGACGGCAAACAGCCTGGGGACAGTACAGTTCGCCAATCTGGCGACGGGAACCTACACTTTTCTTGTTACCGATGCCAACGGATGCAAAACCGCTCTGATCGGAGAGGTCGGCCGGGACAATAGCGGCATGTTCGACGTACTCCTTTCTGCGACCCCCGCCAGCAGTTGCGGGGCATCAGACGGAACCGTTACCGTGGATGTTCAGGGGGATTTCCCACCTTATGAAATTACCTTCAACAATCTCAATACCATTACTACCAACACCAATCCTTACACTTTCACCGGCTTGCCGGCTGGCTTATATCGCGTAAACGTCAAAGGCGCCCTGCAATGTGAGGAGGAACGCGACATTCGGGTCATCGATGAGCCTACTTCCTGCGATAATTGCTGGACGGCTATGAATGCGGATTGTTCGGATGCCATAGGATACCTGGTCTTTGAAGGTTGTGGACAGGCTTACGAAACCTTCGAAGTGCGGCAAAAGAATTCCACTTTTGTGATACAGAGCGTAGAGGGGAATAGAACGGCCACCATTGAAGTGCCGGCTGGAGAGTACCGGGTTAAAAGAATAAGCTCCCGGGATGATTGTATTTGTGAATTCAAACTCGTCGTAGAGGCGCCGGAAGAATTGGACGCGAAAGTAGAGGTAGTGGATGATTGTTCGCCCGGTGGAACCAGCCTTGGTTCTATAGAGGTGGTGGAGGTCACGGGCGGTACCGCGCCCTACACCATTAATATAACGGATAGCTCGAACAGCCCGGTAACCGGCCCTTCCAATCTGCCTCCGGGTATTTACCAGGTTAAAATCACGGACGCCAATAATTGCCTTCCGCTTACTAAAAATGTGGAAATCGAAGGTTGTCCCTGTGGCCCGATAACGGTGGCCGTTACTCCTGCCGATACAACCATTTGCGAAGGCGAACCGGTCACGCTGCAAGCTATTGTTACCTCCACCGACCCACCGGGCGCTATTACCTGGTTTGATGAAAATGATGTGCAAATAGGAACCGGCGCCAGCCTGCCGCTTACACCAGGCGCCGGCGTTCACCAATATAGTGTAGTGGCGCAAAGTAGTTGCAGCTCCAGCGCCGACACCGCTACCGCCCGCGTTAAAGTCGCCGGCAATGTACCCCTGGTTGCCGATCCCGATTATGTTTTGGTTTGCAACAATGACCCGGTTACCATCGACGTTTCCGGGCAGCTAACCGAATATGTAGTCTGGTTGAACAGCAATGGGACGCCGGTAGATACAGGAACTCAACTTACGGTAGTTCCGCAACCTGGCGTCAATCAGTATGTAGCCACCCTGCCGGGAACTGAAAATTGTGTAACGCCCGATACGGTTACCTTAGAATATCGGACTGAGATGGTCAGCGTAACGACTGCCGGCGCTACAAAAGTGTGCGAGGGAGATCAGGTATGCCTAATGGCCACGTTCTCTCCCAATGATACAACGGTAAGTGTTACCTGGACGGATATCAATGGCCTGCCGCTGGGCAGCGAACCGGAATTATGTGTTACACCTGCCGCTGGCGTCCAGCAATATCTGGCCATAGCTAGTAATGGCTGCTCTTCAGATACAGCCACCGCTGTCGTTACCGTGCTTCCGGATTTGACCAAGATTGAGATCACTCCCGGGGATACCATTCCCCTATGTACTCCTGAAGAGGTGTGTTTTACAGTTACGGATGCTGCCCTTCGCGATTGCATCGAGTGGGTGGACGCCAGCGGTACGGTGATCGGTTCGGGGGGCGAACTTTGTGTGACGCCATCCCAGCCAGGATTGAATATATATATTGCTCAGATCAATGATAGCCTGAATTTAGACTGCGTAATCCCCGATACCGCCTTTATACTGATCACCGATGCAGTGACAGTCTCAATCACCCCGGACCCGCTGAAGCTGTGCGTAGGCGATACGGCCTGCCTGACGGCGGTGGTAGACCCGGCGAGCATGTCGGACATCGTACGCTGGCTGGATGCCAGCGGTACGGAAGTAGGCACGGGTAGCGAACTGTGTGTGAGCCCTGGCGCCCCCGGCGAATACCAATACGTAGCGATGGTGGACAACGGCTGCTCGATGGACAGCGACACGGCCACCGTCATAGTGATAGCGGATAGCACGAAGATCGAGATTCAGCCGGATACGATGGTGGTGTTGTGCCAGGCCGAAGAAGTGTGCCTGACGGCCACCGCGCCGGCGGCAGAGTGCATTGTCTGGACTACCCCGTCGGGCGATACGCTGGGGCTGGGAGCAGAGCTGTGCATCACCCCGGATTTTGGCACGAACATGTATATCGCCAGCATCCCCGGGCTGGCATGCGTGATCCCGGATACGGCGATTGTCAAGCTGGTCACCGATAGCGTGACGGTTAGCGTCACCCCGGACCCGCTGAAGCTGTGCGTAGGCGATACAGCCTGCCTGACGGCGGTGGTCAACCCGGCGAGCATGTCGGACATCGTACGCTGGCTGGATGCCAGCGGTACGGAAGTAGGCACGGGTAGCGAACTGTGTGTGAGCCCTGGCGCCCCCGGCGAATACCAATACGTAGCGATGGTGGACAACGGCTGCTCGATGGACAGCGACACGGCCACCGTCATAGTGATAGCGGATAGCACGAAGATCGAGATTCAGCCGGATACGATGGTGGTGTTGTGCCAGGCCGAAGAAGTGTGCCTGACGGCCACCGCGCCGGCGGCAGAGTGCATTGTCTGGACGACCCCGTCGGGCGATACGCTGGGGCTGGGAGCAGAGTTGTGCGTCACCCCGGACGTTGGAACGAACATGTATATCGCGAGCATCCCCGGGCTGGCATGCGTGATCCCGGATACGGCGATTGTCAAGCTGGTCACCGATAGCGTGACGGTTAGCGTCACCCCGGACCCGCTGAAGCTGTGCGTAGGCGATACAGCCTGCCTGACGGCGGTGGTAGACCCGGCGAGCATGTCGGACATCGTACGCTGGCTGGATGCCAGCGGTACGGAAGTAGGCACGGGTAGCGAACTGTGTGTGAGCCCTGGCGCCCCCGGCGAATACCAATACGTAGCGATGGTGGACAACGGCTGCTCGATGGACAGCGACACGGCCACCGTCATAGTGATAGCGGACAGTACCAAGATCGAGATTCAGCCGGATACGATGGTGGTGCTGTGCCAGGCCGAAGAAGTGTGCCTGACGGCCACCGCGCCGGCGGCAGAGTGCATTGTCTGGACTACCCCGTCGGGCGATACGCTGGGGCTGGGAGCAGAGCTGTGCATCACCCCGGATTTTGGCACGAACATGTATATCGCCAGCATCCCCGGGCTGGCATGCGTGATCCCGGATACGGCGATTGTCAAGCTGGTCACCGATAGCGTGACGGTTAGCGTCACCCCGGACCCGCTGAAGCTGTGCGTAGGCGATACAGCCTGCCTGACGGCGGTGGTCAACCCGGCGAGCATGTCGGACATCGTACGCTGGCTGGATGCCAGCGGTACGGAAGTAGGCACGGGTAGCGAACTGTGTGTGAGCCCTGGCGCCCCCGGCGAATACCAATACGTAGCGATGGTGGACAACGGCTGCTCGATGGACAGCGACACGGCCACCGTCATAGTTATAGCGGACAGTACCAAGATCGAGATTCAGCCGGATACGATGGTGGTGCTGTGCCAGGCCGAAGAAGTGTGCCTGACGGCCACCGCGCCGGCAGCAGAGTGCATTGTCTGGACGACCCCGTCGGGCGATACGCTGGGGCTGGGAGCAGAGTTGTGCGTCACCCCGGAACCTGGCATGAATACCTATATCGCGAGCATCCCGGGGCTGAACTGCATCATTCCGGATACGGCTTATGTGAAGCTGGTTCCGGACAGTGTGATGGTCTCGGTGGCCCCGGACCCGCTGAAGCTGTGTGTAGGCGATACGGCCTGCCTGACGGCCAGCGTGAGCCCGAGTGACCTGATGGCAAGCCTGCGGTGGTTCGACGCGAATGGCCTGGAAGTAGGCACGGGCGCCGAGTTGTGTGTGAGCCCTGGCGCCCCCGGCGAATACCAATACGTAGCGATGGTGGACAACGGCTGTTCGATGGACAGCGACACGGCCACCGTCATAGTGATAGCGGACAGCACGAAGATCGAGATCCAGCCGGATACGATGGTGGTGCTGTGCCAGGCCGAAGAAGTGTGCCTGACGGCCACCGCGCCGGCGGCAGAGTGCATTGTCTGGACGACCCCGTCGGGCGATACGCTGGGGCTGGGAGCAGAGTTGTGCGTCACCCCGGAACCTGGCATGAATACCTATATCGCGAGCATCCCGGGGCTGAACTGCATCATTCCGGATACGGCTTATGTGAAGCTGGTTCCGGACAGTGTGATGGTCTCGGTGGCCCCGGACCCGCTGAAGCTGTGTGTAGGCGATACGGCCTGCCTGACGGCCAGCGTGAGCCCGAGTGACCTGATGGCAAGCCTGCGGTGGTTCGACGCGAATGGCCTGGAAGTAGGCACGGGCGCCGAGTTGTGTGTGAGCCCTGGCGCCCCCGGCGAATACCAATACGTAGCGATGGTGGACAACGGCTGTTCGATGGACAGCGACACGGCCACCGTCATAGTGATAGCGGATAGCACGAAGATCGAGATTCAGCCGGATACGATGGTGGTGTTGTGCCAGGCCGAAGAAGTGTGCCTGACGGCCACCGCGCCGGCGGCAGAGTGCATTGTCTGGACGACCCCGTCGGGCGACACGCTGGGGCTGGGAGCAGAGTTGTGCGTCACCCCGGAACCCGGCATGAATACCTATATCGCGAGCATTCCGGGGCTGAACTGCATCATTCCGGATACGGCTTATGTGAAGCTGGTTCCGGACAGTGTGATGGTCTCGGTGTCCCCGGACCCGCTGAAGCTGTGTGTAGGCGATACGGCCTGCCTGACGGCCAGCGTGAGCCCGAGTGACCTGATGGCAAGCCTGCGGTGGTTCGACGCGAATGGCCTGGAAGTAGGCACGGGCGCCGAGTTGTGTGTGAGCCCTGGCGCCCCCGGCGAATACCAATACGTAGCGATGGTGGACAACGGCTGTTCGATGGACAGCGACACGGCCACCGTCATAGTGATAGCGGATAGCACGAAGATCGAGATTCAGCCGGATACGATGGTGGTGTTGTGCCAGGCCGAAGAAGTGTGCCTGACGGCCACCGCGCCGGCAGCAGAATGCATTGTCTGGACCACCCCGTCGGGCGACACGCTGGGGCTGGGAGCAGAGTTGTGCGTCACCCCGGAACCCGGCATGAATACCTATATCGCGAGCATTCCGGGGCTGAACTGCATCATTCCGGATACGGCTTATGTGAAGCTGGTTCCGGACAGTGTGATGGTCTCGGTGTCCCCGGACCCGCTGAAGCTGTGTGTAGGCGATACGGCCTGCCTGACGGCCAGCGTGAGCCCGAGTGACCTGATGGCGAGCCTGCGGTGGTTCGACGCGAATGGCACGGAAGTAGGCACGGGCGCAGAGCTGTGTGTGAGCCCTGGCGCCCCTGGCGAATACCAATACGTAGCGATGGTGGACAACGGCTGCTCGATGGACAGCGACACGGCCACCGTAGTTGTTATAGCGGATAGCACGAAGATCGAGATCCAGCCGGATACGATGGTGGTGTTGTGCCAGGCCGAAGAAGTGTGCCTGACGGCCACCGCGCCGGCGGCAGAGTGCATTGTCTGGACCACCCCGTCGGGCGATACGCTGGGGCTGGGAGCAGAGTTGTGCATCACCCCGGAAATCGGCATGAATACCTATATCGCGAGCATCCCGGGGCTGAACTGCATCATTCCGGATACGGCTTATGTGAAGCTGGTTCCGGACAGTGTGATGGTCTCGGTGGCCCCGGACCCGCTGAAGCTGTGTGTAGGCGATACGGCCTGCCTGACGGCCAGCGTGAGCCCGAGTGACCTGATGGCAAGCCTGCGGTGGTTCGACGCGAATGGCCTGGAAGTAGGCACGGGCGCCGAGTTGTGTGTGAGCCCTGGCGCCCCCGGCGAATACCAATACGTAGCGATGGTGGACAACGGCTGTTCGATGGACAGCGACACGGCCACCGTAGTTGTTATAGCGGACAGCACGAAGATCGAGATCCAGCCGGATACGATGGTGGTGTTGTGCCAGGCAGAAGAAGTGTGCCTGAGAGCCTTTGCTCCCGTCCCGGAATGTGTAGTCTGGACCTCCCCGTCGGGCGACACGCTGGGACTGGGGGAAGAGCTGTGCATCACGCCGGAAATCGGCATGAATACCTACATCGCCAGTATTCCGGGGCTGAACTGCATCATTCCGGATACGGCTTATGTGAAGCTGGTTCCGGACAGTGTGATGGTCTCGGTGTCCCCGGACCCGCTGAAGCTGTGTGTAGGCGATACGGCCTGCCTGACGGCCAGCGTGAGCCCGAGTGACCTGATGGCGAGCCTGCGGTGGTTCGACGCGAATGGCACAGAAGTAGGCACGGGCGCCGAACTGTGTGTGAGCCCTGGCGCCCCTGGCGAATACCAATACGTAGCGATGGTGGACAACGGCTGCTCGATGGACAGCGACACAGCCACCGTAGTTGTTATAGCGGACAGCACGAAGATCGAGATCCAGCCGGATACGATGGTGGTGCTGTGCCAGGCCGAAGAAGTGTGCCTGACGGCCACCGCGCCGGCGGCAGAATGCATTGTCTGGACGACCCCGTCGGGCGATACGCTGGGGCTGGGAGCAGAGTTGTGTGTCACACCGGAACCCGGCGATAATTATTACATCGCCAGTATTCCCGGATTGGATTGTGTGACTCCGGATACCGCCAAAATCCGGCTGTCGCCGCAGGACCTGGCTATTTCTGTCACTCCGGATACCGCCAAACTTTGCGTTGGAGATACCGTAACACTTACTGCCACACTCACCCCGGACACTTCGATGGCTACCATCACCTGGATGGATGACAATGACAATATTGTCGGTACGGGCAACATGTTCGTATTTGTAGCAACGCAGGTGGGGGTATTCAAATACAGCGCTACGGCGGATAACGGTTGCACTTCCGATACAGATCAAGCTTTGATCCATGTATTTGCAGAAGACACCAAGCTGGAGATCGAACCTGGCATGCAGGTGGTATGTACCCAGGATACCGTTTGCCTTTCCGTGCAGACGATTGCTCCCGAATGTGTGGTATGGACTACCCTCGATGGAACAGTTGTAGGGGGCGGCGATAAATTCTGCTTCGTGCCGGAACCGGGAGAGAATATTTATATTGCCGATATTCCCGGAGTAGCTTGTATAGAAGCGGATACGGCTGTTGTGAGGTATGCTCCTGAGGATATTACCATTACAGTGGTCCCGGATACTACGAAATTATGTGTAGGGGATACCGCTAAATTGACAGCAGTATTGAACCCGCCTGATCCAATGGCCACCATCACCTGGTCGGACGGTACGAACCCGGCAGGAAATGGTTCCATGATTTCTGTGGCTCCAAACACCCCGGGAACCTATAAGTATCTGGCGACCGTAAACAATGGGTGCACCACGGCCAGTGACCTGGGCTGGGTTATTGTGGTAGCCGACGACTCTAAGATCGAGATCATGCCCAGCGACACCCTGCTTTGTGAAGCGGATACGGTTTGCCTGACTGCTACCGGCCCTGTACCCGATTGTGTGGTTTGGACGAATATAGAAGGAGACAGCATTGGTTCGGGAGCTGAGCTATGTGTAGTGCCGGTGGACGGTATAAATTACTACATCGCATCTGTTCCTGGGCTGGATTGTGTAATCGGAGATACAGCAACGATAAAACTGTCTGTTCCTGAACTGGCGGTGGAAATCTTGCCTTCTGACACCGTGGTTTGCCGGGGCGATTCGGTCAAGTTAACGGCCAATGTAGTGCCGGATGACGCCATGGCGGATATAACCTGGTATGACGAAGACTACGTACCCCTGGATGAAACGGGTAGTATGATCACCGTCAGCCCGGATGCAGCAGGGCAATTTACCTTCATCGCCATTGCCGATAATGGTTGTGTGGCCGATACGGCCCTGGCAACCATCACGGTGGTAGACAGCATGAAACTGGTGATCACACCCGGTGATACGGTACTTTGTGCGCCGGATACGCTCAAGCTTTCGGTTGGAGGAACGGGCAGCGACTACGTCGTCTGGTATGATGAGAATGGCGACTCCATCGACACAGGCATGATGATTACCGTCGTTCCGGATTATGGCATTCACACTTACATTGCCCTGATACCGGGAGCAGATTGCGTAGAAGGAGATACCGTAATGGTAAAGGTACTGCCCGATACGCTCAGCCTGAGCATCACAGCATCCGACTCTGTGGTTTGTGCTGGAGATATGATTACGTTCACGGCTCAGCTGGAGCCCGACTGGACCATGGCGCAGATCACCTGGTACGATGACCTCTTCGGGCAGGTAGGTACAGGCGATAACCTCTCCGTAACTGCCTTTGCCGGCCCCAATACGTATTTTGCCGTAGCCGATAATGGTTGCGTCGTGGATACGGCGGAGGCCACAGTAGAAGGTAAAGAGCTCGAACTTGCTATCTCAGCTGATCCGGGCACGATCTGTGCCGATAGGGGCGAGGTAAGCCAGCTGCTGGTAACCGGATGCGAAAACTGTACCTATTCCTGGGACAATGCCGGTACGCTGAGTGATCCGAACATACCTAACCCAATAGCTTCTCCGAATGTGACGACTACTTATTCGGTGGTTGTTACCGATGGAGTTTGTTTGGACACCCTGAGTATTCCCGTTGTGGTTGAGGACTGCCCCGAGCTGTGCCCCATCGATGAATTCTTTGTCGCCACGGCCTTTACTCCCAACGGCGACAACGTCAACGATGCCGTCTGCCTGCGCAGCGAACATTTCGATAAATTCAGCGAAATCGAATTTATGATCTACAACCGCTGGGGTGAAGAGATGTTCCGCAAGAGTTACAAGGTGGATTCAACAGATCCGACAAAAATCCCCGATGCGGATTTCTTCTGCTGGGACGGTACGCACGGTGGTAAACAACTACCGCCCGATGTATACGGTTACTATCTCCGTCTTGTCTGTCCGCCGACTTCAGTCAGCGATGAAGAGGTTTCGGAGGTAAAAGGAAATATTACCTTATTGCAACGATAGCATTTCCAGGCTGAGGAGGTTGAGGTTGAGGTTAAGGCTGAAGAAGCCGCTCAACCTCAACCTTCACCTCAACCTCAATTTAGACAACTACTTCAACTCTGTCAGTATTTTTATAGAGCTTAGCAGCGTCCGGTGCACCGGGCATCTGTTGGCGATTTCCAACAGCCTTTGGCGTTGTTCCTCATCCAGGTCTCCATCCATTTCAATCGTTCGGCTGAAATAGTCGATCTTGCTTTTGGGGTTCTCTGTATGTTCAGAATCCTCGGCGTGGTCTTTGAAATGATTCAGGTGTACGCGCACCTCCTTCAGTGGCCATTTTTTCCGACGGGCGTACATTTGCAGGGTCATGGCGGTGCAGGCGCCCAGGCCCGCCGTGACGAGTTCGTAAGGGGAAGGGCCATAGTCGGTGCCCCCAAAAGATTCCGGTTCGTCGGCGGTCAGGCTGTGACGGCGCACCATTACATCCGTGGTAAAGCCTTCCTTACCCAGGCGAACAGCTACCTCTTTTTCCACCTTTAGCGCTTCTTTTTTCGGCCGGGGAACGTAACGGCTCATCCAGGTGGCGATCACCTCTCCCGTATAGCGGGAATCCTCTTTATCAGAAAGCAGATGATCGGCGCCATCGAGGGAGACAAAACTCTTGGGATGGCGGGCGGCGCGGTACATCCGGCCGGCATTGCTGATCTCAACGGTTAAGTCTTGCGGAGCGTGTAGAATGAGCAGGGCCCGGCCGAGTGTTTCCAGCTTCTTTTCCAGGTTTTTCTCCCGAATGTCTTCCAGGAACTGCCGTTTGACGGTGAAGGGCCGCCCACCAATACTGACCTTCGCCACCCCCTTAGTCTCTATCTCCTTGATATCTTCAGCTATCAGATGGCTGATATGGTTGGGGGAATAAGGGGCGCCAATGGTCGCCACGGCCTTAACCGAGGGCAGTTCATGGGCGGCGCAGATCACGGCTGCTCCCCCCAGTGCATGGCCTACCAATAAAGCAGGCGCCTCATGATTCGTTTCCAGATAGCGGGCGGCCCACACCAGGTCCTCCACGTTGGAAGAGAAGTTGGTGTCGGCGAAATTACCTTCGCTTTCCCCCAGCCCGGTAAAGTCAAAACGGAGGACGGCGATGCCCTTCATATTCAACGCCCGGCTGATATTGCGGACGGCGGACAGGTTCTTATTGCAGGTGAAACAATGGGCAAAGAGTGCATAGGCGTAAGGGCGCTGGTCGATGGGTAGCTCCAACCGGGCGGCCAGCTTCTCCCCTTTACCGTTCTGAAATTCGATCTTTTGTGAAGGCATAAGTCTTTATTTTGAATGATGATCGCTGCAAAATAAGGTATAGAAAACTGAAAGAGCCACATCAATGGGGGGCTTCCCGAAACGCCCACTGCAGAAAATCCGGCATCACCTTTCCCCAGGTGGCGGGATTGTGCTGCCCGCCGGCCACTTCTACGTATCTGATGTCCCGCCCTTCATGGTACCCCAGCTTTTTCAATTCTTTGATCAGGTCCAGGGTATCGTCGATGGCGTCGATGATACCGTTTTTATTGCGGTCTTCCTGTTCATCCTCGGTGCCGGCCTGTAGCCAGAATCGCAGCCCTTTGCGTTTGGCGCTGCCGGCGACCATATCGTGTACGATGCGGTGGGCATCGGGATCGGCAGCGGTGAAAGCTTTGGAACGCCACCAGAGGGAGCCGGAAAAGACGCCTACTTTTCCAAAGGCGTCGGGATGGTTCCAGGCCAGGTCGAAGGCGGAAAGGCCGCCGAGAGAGAAGCCGGCGATAACCGTCTGGGCAGCTGTTGCCGCGATCCGGTAGCGTTGCCGCAATACAGGGAGGAGCTCCTGAAGCAGAAAATCAGCGTAGTCCTGCGCCTTGCTTCCACGTTTCTTGTAGTCGGGCCGTCCGGCGGTGCCGTATTCCTGCATGCGGTTTTCATTCGCGTGAACGGCCACTACAATGATCGGAGGTATTTTATCGTTGGCGTACAATCGTTCCAGGGTATCGGCCAGGCCAATGGCGGGCACATCCTGCCCATCATTCAGAACAAGGGTAGGGAAGGAGGCCGGGGCTTCTTCTGCGAAGTGGGCGGGAGGCAGAAATACGTCGATATGTACCGCGCGTTGCAAAGCCTGGGAAAAGAAGTTGGAGAGGCTGTGGATTTCCAGAGAATGTTCCGGGGGGAAAATAATTTTGTTAAAAAACCTGATTTTTTCCGGGAACCGCTTTTTCAGAAAATGCATATTGAGCTGGAATTTACGGTAATACTGCGGCGCTAACGCAGAATAAGTTTTGGTCAATTAGTTAGTGTGCTAAATATTAGTTCAATTATTAAATTCGATGTTTACTGTAAAAGTTTGATCATCAGTTGGTTGGGCTTTTTTTATTCGGAGAAAGCCCGTACCTTTGCACTAAGTGTAAGATATACAATTAGTGAGGTTTATTCGGTTCACTTTTTAACAAATACGCAAGGTGAAAGAAACATATTACAAATGGTATTCTCCCAACCTGAGCAAAGATATTGAAATGCTCGTTTACGGGCGCCAGGGGTACCCGGTGATTCTTTTCCCCAGCAGCATGGGGCGCTATTACGAAAGTAAGGATTTTGGCCTTATCCAGACGGCCCATTGGTTTCTGGAGCGGGGGTTTATCCAGATTTTTTGTCCGGACAGCATCGATGTCCATAGTTGGTACAACAAACACATCCATCCGGCGGACCGGGCAAGAAACCATGCCTGGTATGACAAAATGGTCCTGGAGGAAATTGCCGGCCGCGTGCGCTGGAATACCGGTGCGGGAAAGGTGGCCGTAGCCGGCGCCAGTTTCGGGGGGTACCATGCTGTCAACTTCGCCTTTAAGCATCCGGAAGTGGTCAGCCACATGTTCTCCATGAGCGGTGCTTTCGATATAAGGTCATTTACGGATGGTTATTATGACGATAATGTGTATTTTAACAACCCGGTAGATTTTCTGCCCGGCAATAACCATCCTGATCTGTGGCGCATGAATATCGTGCTGGGCACTTCAGAATGGGACATTTGCCTGAACGCCAATCAGCGTCTTTCTCATATACTGAATCAGAAAGGGGTCAACCATTGGTTCGATATGAGGGGTTGGAAGGAACACGACTGGCCCCTGTGGCAGGAAATGTTTCCTCATTATATTTCACTGATTTGAACATCCTAACATCAAAACAAAACATGAAGAAAATCGGAATCCTCTTTGGACAAGAACGTTCTTTTCCCAACGCCTTTATCGAACGCATCAATGCCAAGAAAGTAGACGGTATCGTGGCTGAACCGGTATCGATCAGCAAGGTCGTTCAGGCGGCGCCCTCAGATTACGCCGTTATCATCGACCGGATTTCTCAGGACGTGCCGTTCTACCGGGCCTACCTCAAGAATGAAGCGGCCAGTGGCACGGCGGTGATCAACAACCCCTTCTGGTGGAGCGCCGACGAGAAGTTTTTCAACAATACCCTGGCGGAAAAAATCGGCGTGCCGGTCCCCAAAACAGTTCTGCTGCCTTCCAAAGACCATCCCATCGATACTTCTTCGGACTCCTTCTCCAACCTGGCCTTCCCGCTCGATTGGGAAGGGATTTTCAACTATGTCGGGTTTCCGGCTTTCATGAAGCCCTTTGCCGGCGGAGGATGGAAGAACGTTTATAAACTGAACGACTCTAATGAGTTTTTCGAGAAGCTAAACGAAACGGGCCAACTGGTGATGATGTTGCAGGAGGCTATCGACTTCGAATCCTACTTCCGATGCTACTGCATCGGTGGTAAGTATGTCCGCATCATGCATTATGAGCCGCGCAACCCGCATCATCTGCGCTACTCCGCTCAGCATAACGTTAGCAGCGAGATGATGAAAACCCTGGAACATTACGTGCTGAAGCTCAACCATGCTCTGGGGTATGATTTCAATACCGTGGAACTGGCGATTCGCGATGGTATCCCTTATGCTATAGATTTCTGCAACCCGGCGCCCGATGCCGATCTCCATTCTGTTGGCCAGGAAAACTTCGAGTGGGTGGTGGAAATGTCTGCTAACTACGCAATAGAGCGCGCCCTGGCTCATAAAGAGGGGCAGGATAACCTGACCTGGGGTACATTCATTAAGAATGCCGCCGGGAAGCAGGTAGGTTAATTGGGTTCTGGGCCGGGTCAAATCAACTAAATGACTACCTTGTGCTTCGTTCTAAAACGACAATGTAATGCACTCAGTTAAGTTGGCGATATTGGATATGTACGACGATACCCCCAATCAGGGAATGCGTTGTATCAAAGACATCATCAAGCGCTATGGGCATGCCCTGGACTGTCAGCTGTTCGATGTAAGAGGCAAGGCGGAGACGCCCGGGCCTGACTTCGACCTCTACATCTCTACCGGCGGCCCCGGCAGCCCCCACGATGGCGATGGGGTATGGGATGTGAAATACTACGATTGGCTACAGCAAACCTGGGATTGGAATCTGGTTCCCGGCAATCCGAAGAAGCACGTGTTTTTTATCTGCCACTCTTTCCAGATGGCGGTAAAGCACTTTCGTCTGGCGCAAGTAACCCAGCGCAAGTCGATGTCCTTTGGTACTTTTCGTTGCCATATGACCGACCAGGGCATTTCTGAGCCGCTGTTTAACGGCCTGCCCAACCCTTTTTATATTGCCGACTTCCGTCAATGGCAGTGCGTGCAACCGGACGTAGCACGTTTCGGGCAAATGGGCGCCAAAATACTGGCTTTGGAAAAAATCCGGCCTCATGTGCCACTGGAGCGAGCCATTATGGCCATCCGCTTCTCCAATGAATTTTTTGGAGTTCAATTCCATCCGGAAGCCGATCCGGACGGGATGCTGGACCATTTCCTTCAGCCGGAACGCCGCAAAGATATTTTAGATAACCACAGCGAGGAGAAATACCTGCGCATGATCGAACACCTGAATGATGCCGATAAGATAGGACTGACCCATGAGATCGTCCTGCCCCTGTTTCTCAACCGGTCCATCAGGGCGGTCCAGGCGGAAATGACCCTGGCGTAGGCATCATCCGATTACACACACACTACAAAGACCACCATGATCACTGAACTCAGAAGGCAGTTCAACGAAAGCTTCCGGCAAGAAACCTATCAGGGTATGCTCGCCCATATTGAGGGGCTGTACAATTACCGGCCTCCCTTCCGCATCGCGGAAACACCGGTATTTATCCCCCGAAAGCTTAAAAAACAACTGATCGAAGCCTGTGAAGAGATAACGGACGTGATCGTCCGTCCGGATTTCAAGGAACTGTCCCGGGGCGCCCTGCTGGCGGGGCAGGAGGTGCCCGGGGAAACGCCTCATACTACCTTTCTCCAGATGGATTTTGGCATCTGCCTGCAGGAGAATGGCGAGCTGAAGCCTCAACTGATAGAAGTGCAGGGTTTTCCTTCGCTCTATTTTTACCAGGATTTAGCGGCTCGCGCTTACCGGAAGTTTTACGATATTCCCGACAACTTCAGCCACCTGTTTGGCGGGCTGAACTCGGAGGAATATCTGGAGATGCTTCGCCGGGTGATCCTGGGTGATCACAACCCGGAGAATGTCATCCTGTTGGAGGTGGAACCTGAAAAGCAAACGACGGCTATCGATTTTATTGCCGGAAAGCACATGATCGGCCTGGAGCCGGTCTGTGTCAGCCAGCTGAAAGTCCACGGAAGAGAGGTATTCTACGAAAAAGAAGGCCGCCTGATCCAGGTGGAAAAGATTTATAACCGCGTTATTTTTGACGAGCTCATCAAACGGGATGACCTGCCCCGGGAGTTTTACTTTACGGAAGATCACGACGTGGAGTTCATCGGCCACCCCAACTGGTTCTTCCGCATCAGCAAGCACACCTTGCCGCTGCTGGACAGCCAATACGTGCCCAAATCCTATTTCCTCAACGAGGTAGAATCTATTCCCGAAGACCTGCACAACTACGTACTCAAGCCGCTCTATTCCTTCGCCGGCACAGGGGTGATCATCAACCTCAACCGGCACGACATCGAGGCTATCAGCGACCCGGAGAACTATATCCTGCAGCGCAAGGTTGAATACGCTTCCATTATCCCGACGCCCAATGAGCCGGCCAAATGCGAAATCCGCATGCTGATGCTTTGGGAGCAGGGCTGGGAGCGCCCCGTTATCGTCAACAACCTGGCGCGCATTAGCAAGGGCCTGATGGTTGGCGTGCGCTACAATAAGGATAAGGACTGGGTTGGGGGAAGTGTGGGGTTCTTTGAGGCGGATTGACAGGCCCGCCCAATTTTTTGGCGTCGCAGACGATAAGCGGCCACTGCGGCCACCCTTCCCGGTTAGGTGATGATGCCTCTCTTCGGCCCGAATAAATTTGGGGTCCCGGTAGACGTCTTTGCGAACAGCTAAAAGCGAAATGCTGAATAGCCGTATCACATTATCTTTTCCGGATAATGCTCCAGATAATAGCGCAGTTGCTTCAACTGCTGGTCGCTTCCCAGAACGATATAGCTGGACCCCGGGCCGAGCACGGTAGTCGGCGCCGGGTTGACCTCATAGTGCCCGTCGGGCGCTTTATAGCCGATGATGTTGGCTCCGGTACTTTCGCGGATGTTGAGCTGGCTGAGTGAGCGGCCCCGGCATTCAGGAGGCAGGTGGTCGAAGGTCACTTCTTCGAAGCCGATATCGGACCGGTATTCGCTGGTGATGAAGGAGAAGAACTCTACGGCGCCCGGTTTGCTCACCAGGGTGGCCATATAGAAACCGCCGATCTGTTCCGGCATCACTACGTGGTCAGCGCCTGCCATAAATAATTTTTTCTGAGACCGGGGATCCTTGGCCCGGCTGATAATGTTGAGCTTGGGGCTGATCTGCCGGGCGGTGAGTACGACGAATACGTTGTCGGAATCATCGGGCAGAGCGGAAATGAGGGCGCGGGCGCGCTTGATGCCCGCCTTGATGAGGGCTTCGTCGTGGGTAGCGTCTTCTTCCAGGTACAACGTTTTTTCCTCGCTTTTTTGAAGTTGTTCGATCCGGGCCGGGTCCAGGTCCAGGACGACGAAGGGCAGCTTGTGCTTTTCGAAATGAAGGGCGATCTCCCGCCCGTATCTGCCAAATCCACATAGGATGATGTGGTTTTCCAGCTTATCGATAGAACTATTGATCAGATTGAGGTGCATGTTCTTGAAGATTTCTCCTTGAATGACATAATAGGAAAAGGCTGCCAACACATAAGCAAAGATACCGATATTGGCGGTAATGAGAACCGAAGTGAATATTCGGCCCAACGGGCTCAGCGGTTGGATTTCACTGAAACCTACGGTGGATATGGTGATCACCGTCATATATAAAGCGTTGATCAGGCCATAGCCTTCAATGGCCATATAGCCTCCCACCCCGATCAGAAACTCTGTCAGCGCCAGGGCAATCGCTACCCGTATGCTGAGAAACGAAGAGGGCACTGTATAAATATTCCAATTCACTTTGGGTCTTTGCATTCTTAGCGTTCTTTCTTTGCCCGTTGATGAAAATCATACTCGTAGGCTGATTCCAATCATCAAAGTATTACTGATATTTGGTTATTTTGAACACACTCTAAGCTCCAAAATACGGCGGGGCAGGAAAATGCGCAACTCAAAATGCTCTTCAATTTCAAAGTTGCATTTCCTTCCTGCTAGTTACGCTAAAACTTTACCCCATGAAACATTTTCCGACCATAATATTACTATGTTTTACCGCCATGGCGGTTGCTCAGTTCCCATCAGGAATAGAAGAGCAGGCCGAAGCCTATATTAGAAAAGGCCGCAATCCCGGCCTGGTGGCCGCTCTTATCAAAGACGGGCAGGTTTATTATAAAGGCTATGGGCAGATAAGCCGGCAGGAGGAGATAAGGCCCGATGAGCATACCCTTTTTGAACTGGGCGCCCTGACCAGCGTTTTTACCACTACCCTGATGGTGAAGCAGGCGATGGATGGAAAATTCGGCCTGGGTAGCCCGATCGACCCCTATCTACCCAAGGGGGCCGGCGCACCTGCGTTTCACCCTCAACGCTGTGTTGAGGTTATATTGCCAACCAGCTCCTCCCGCCGCCCCGAGCGTATTCTGAGTTGCACAGCTGACCCTTTGGGGGATGAAGTTTGCATTGCTTTTTGTGACCTGGCGACCCATACTTCCGGGCTGCCCAATTCAGGCCATGGTTTATACGACTGGCATCCCATTGGAACCGGCACTTATCTGCAGGGGCCCCGGGAGGGCTTTACCAAGCGGGATTTCTATTTCCAAATTGCTGAATATCCGCTGAAATCGCAGCCTGGTTCCAGTTTTCACTACTCCAATATAGGCATTGCCCTGGCCGGGCATCTGCTTGCCGATATGAACGGCCTGCCCTTCGAAGAGCTGCTGGAGCAGGAGTTGTTGCGCCCATTAGGTATTAAAGACACGCGCATTCACCTGTCCGCCGAGCAAAGCCAACGGCTGGCCCGGGGGCACGATAGCAAAGGCAGGCCCGCGCCGTGGTGGAATTTCGACGGGCTGGCGCCGGCCGCAGGGCTGAAATCTACAGCGGAAGGCCTGGCTACCTTCGTCCTGGCCAATTTAAAGGTAGATAAGTCCAGATACTCGGCAGTTATGGAGCAGGCGCAACAAGCCAGGGTGGATGTGGAATTCCCGGGTTTGCCGAGCCCAACAGAGGCAGGCTATGGATGGCTGATATCCAAACTCAATGCCCAATCCAATCAGCCGGTAGTTTGGATGTACGGAGGAACGGCGGGTTTCCGGTCTTTTATCGGCTTCATCAAAGATGCAGGTATCGGAGTGGTCCTACTGTCCAATTCCGCCAATGATATCCGCGAAATGGGTTTTGAAATGCTGGAAGAACTCTATCGGGAGGAGGCCAATAAATAAGGGCTTCCAAAGAAGCCCTTACAGCAGAAAAGAGTAAAAAAGGCGTAACTAACTGCCGAATACCGTTTTTAGGATTATGGCCCGAACCAGAAAAAAGGCAGCGGCGGGATGTGTTGCCTTTGCCCGCCGGCTGCTGGTTTAAACTACTCTCTCAATGGTTCGTGCAAGTTTGTTTTCATCGGTTTGGCCCTGAAAACGCCGTGAGGCATGATTCAGGAAAAGGGGGCCGTGAAGGAGCGCCTCGCAGCGTCCTCCACGGTCTGCCATGAAGTGTGCAGCAAAGCACTACTTCACGGAGGGGGGTAGATGGTTTCAAAAGGCGGTTTGGGTGACAATTGTTTTCTTTGGGGCGTGCCGTTGTGCGGCATTGGGCGCCTGGGGCTATGCAGGGTAAAACATAGCGAAAAAAATAGTGTGCTTTCTCACAGTATACCCTAAAAAAGGGTAGAGTTGCCGGCAACAGCATTGCCGTGGAATAATGAATTACAATGGAATAAAAAGAGTGCCTCAGCGGGCATCAGAAAGGTAGAGGTTTGGGCCATTCAGGGAATTGAAGGTTTTGATCAATCTTAATTTTGGCGTGTAGAATGGTGCTTCGATAAGGAGATTTTATTAAAAAAGGGTTTGTTGATCAAAATAATACCCTATTAACGGAACCCTTTCCGGAAGTATTGTATATAGTTGGAAAAAATAATTTTTTTCTGCTAATCCCGGCAATAACTTTGCTGTAGGCCGGGCGCCCAACGAAAGATATCCAAACGACAGCGGGCGGCCCAAATTTTGGGCCGCCCGCTGTCGCTTTCAAGATCAGGTTTGTTAATTATTTTATCCTCTGGACCTTCAGCACGTCACCGGGTTTCAACTTGTGATTGGGGGGAATGCCATTTAGCCCGATGAGCCCCGGCAGAGAAGCGCCTGGTATCTGGCGGTAGATTCGTTCCAGTGTGCCTTTATTTTGGACGATATAGATCAATTGGTTAAATGCGGCGTCTGAAGGATATTGCCGGGAGGGTTGAATTTGCCGCCCCTTTAGTGCGATGCCTGGTGCGAGGGGAAGTTCTTCCATTTTTTCCAGCGGCTTGAAGCGCTTGAATTCCTTTGGCTGGTAGATCAGTAATTTTTGCCCTTCCTTAAGATCAGTGGACGGCAGCCCGTTCCAGGCTATGATCTGATGGACCGTACACTTCAGGTTTTTAGCGATCTTTTTCAGGCTTTCACCTTTTTTGACCACATAGGTCTGCCGGATGTATTTTTCCTTCCAGTTCTCCTGTTGCTTTTGGAGAAGGACCGGTGAGTCATCAAAGAAGTGGTCTGACAGCTGATCGGGCCGCAGGGCTTCCAGATAGTCTTTAAATGCAGGCATGACTCTTTTGGGCAAAATGAGGTAGTTGCCCTTTATGTTGTCCGGAATAATTCCTTTTTTATAAGCCGGGTTTAACATTTCAATAACTTCCAGCGAAAGGCCCGTGACCTGAGCAATGCGGTTAAAGCTAAAGTGATTATAGACCTTCAGGGTCTCGGTGATCTGATAATCCAGCGCCGGGTAATCGGGCGTGATTTCATGCTCTTTGTAGTACTCCATCATGTAGGTGGCCGCAATGTAAGCAGGTACATAGTTGCGCGTTTCGCGCGGTAGATAGCGGCGGATGCGCCAGAAGTTTTTGCTGCGGCCCCGCTTGATGGCCCGGCTTACCCGGCCGGAACCGCTATTGTAAGCTGCCAGGGCGAGCGCCCAGTCTCCGTATTTCATGTATTGGCGGGACAGGTAATCCAGCGCCGCCTGGGTAGATTTATTCGGGTCTTTACGTTCATCTACAAACTCATTGATCTCCAGGCCATATTCCTTACCCGTCTCGGGCATGAACTGCCACAGGCCAACGGCGCCCACCCTGGAAACGCCATGGGGATAGAGTGCCGATTCCACTACCGACAGGTACTTGAGCTTATCCGGCATGTTTCGCTTGCTCAGGTATTCCTCCATTAGTGGGAAGTACAATACCGTACGCCCCAGAATGCGCTCTGTCTTGTCGCGGTTCCAGAACAGGTATCCTTTGATATATCCTCTGACAATGGAATTATAGCGGTTTTCCACCAGAGGGTTTTCGATGGATTTCAGCCGTTCAATGACCGCCGCTTCATCGTAAACAGGGTCGTTTGTGGCTGGCAAGAGGAGGGGGAGGAATAAGAAGAAAATAAGGCTTGCCGCCAGAGAAAAAGATTTTCTCATACTAGGTAGTTCCATCATACTGGAGTTAGTTAAAAAATAATACCAGCAACGTAAAAAATGGCTTGCTGATATTTCCGCCACCGCGCCAAGTCTGGTATACGGCAGGAACCGGCTTTAGTTGCATAGCCGGTTGAACGAGGCTTTCCCGAAATAAAATTCGCCCATTTTACAAAAATAAGCATTCTTTTTGGCAACCTCGTCCAATCTTAGTATTTAGTTACCAACATTTTAGCCCGGTAACAGGCTACCATTCCAGGGTTGGACGAGTTCGCGGTTCGGTATTCGCTGTTCGCAACCGCGGCAGGCTGCCTGGGCTTACCTGCTTCTAACCGTGTCCAATCTTAGACGGGTAGCCCGGTAACATACAACTCTAATCCGTCTCTTTTTTCAAAGACAATACCGTTTTTCCAAAACCCAGCAGCATTGCTTCCCCGAACTTAGGAGCCATGAACTGAATACCAACGGGCATCCCGTCGGCATCCTGCCCCATGGGCAGCGCAAGGGCCGGTATGCCGGCCATATTGGCCTGAACGGTGAAAATGTCGGCCAGATACATCGCGACGGGATCGTCCATCTTTTCGCCCAGATTCCAGGCGGCGCCCGGAGCGGCGGGCATTAGAATGAAATCGTACGCCTCGAAAATCTCGTCCGTTTTTTCTTTGATGAGGCGGCGCACCTTCTGAGCTTTGGAGTAGTAGGCATCGTAGTAGCCGGCGCTCAATACGAACGTACCCAGCATGATCCGGCGCTTGGCCTCCGTACCGAAGCCCTCGGTTCGCGACTTTTTGTAGGTGCTCATTAGGTCCGTGGCGTTGGGGCTGCGGTAGCCGTAGCGGATGCCGTCGTAGCGAGACAGGTTGGTGGACGCCTCGGCGGTAGTCAGTACGTAATAAGCGGGAATGATATAGTCGAGATATTCGAAATCGACCCCTTCTACCTCATGTCCAGCTTCCCGCAACTGCCCGATGAGCGCCTGACACTGGGTTCTTACCCGTTCATCGAGGCTGGGATGTTCCAGGGCAGTGTTGAAGTAGGCCACCCTCGCCTTTTTATCAATTGTGGACAAATTGGAGTAAGCCGGCACCGGCTTTTGGCTGGCGGTGCTATCATGGCCATCCGGGCCCGCCATTATTTCCAGGAGTAAGGCGGTGTCCTCAATGGAATTTGCCAGGATGCCGATTTGGTCAAAGGAAGACCCGTAGGCCAGCAGGCCGTAGCGGGAGATGCGCCCGTAGGTTGGCTTAAAGCCGATCACCCCACAGAAGGCCGCCGGCTGGCGCACCGAACCACCGGTATCGGATCCCAGAGAGGCCAGGCAGGTGTCCGTCTGTACTGCCACCGCCGAGCCGCCCGAAGAGCCGCCCGGCACCTTGGCAGGGTTGGCCGCATTACGGGTGGGGCCGTATATGGAGGTTTCATTGCTGGACCCCATGGCAAATTCGTCGCAGTTGACCCTGCCGATCAGGATGGCGTCTTCCGCCAGCAGGCGTTCGATTGCGGTGGCGGAGAAGAGGGAAGTGAAGCCTTCCAGAATCTTTGAGCCGGCGGTCACCCCATGGCCTTTATAACAGATCACATCTTTGTGTGAAAGCACCATACCGAAGAGCCGCCCTACCGCCTCCGGGTTCTCCCGGTAGCGGGCGTCCAACCGGCGGGCGCGCTCCAGGGCTTCCTCGGAGTAGGTTTCGACATAGGCATTGAGGTGCTTCGTGGCTTCGATCCGGGAGAGATAGTATTGCACTATACTTTCACAGCTTTCCCTGCCGGCGTGGATGGCTTCCTGAACTTGCTGTAGTGTCGTGTATCTGGTCATGCTTATTCTTCTATTACCCAAAGTTTCCTGCTGGCCGCCTGCCCGGGGCGTTGTATATCGAAACGGCGCTTTTTACTGCCGATGAGCAGCGCGGCGCCTACTCCTGTAACGCCCAGGCTATAGCCCGCTAAACGAAAATACTGGCTGGAATTGAATGTGCTCTTGCCGTAGTCGATGCTCACCAGAGGCGCAACTACCAGCGCGCTGAGGGCGCCCAGGGTGGTGAGGATGCCGCCCATATTCGCCCAGCCTTTCGCTCCCTTGTTCCGGTAGGTGAGGTAGTCAATATCCGGAATGGCGTAGGAGATAGGCCGCAGTGCTTTTATATTTTCGTACTGAATCTCTTCTTTCTTTGCCAGCCCGTTGTTGAACATCATCGTTTTTACTTCGCCTTCCGGCAGCACCCGGATCACTCCCTTTTGGGTGTCCTGCAGCTTACCTTTCAGCAGGCGGTAGCCGCAGGTTAGCTCCGGCCCCTCGACGGGGATGCCCAGGCCGATCTGCCCTTCTGCCTTGAGAGTCCTGGTTTTATTGGTGAGGGAATTGCGCAGCACTACCTGCCCGGAAAGGGTGGAGATGCCAAGGAGGAGGGCAAGGGTGGTTAGTAAATGAGCTTTCATAGCGGTAGTTCAATTTTCTGTGTCTTTAAAGGGCATCCGTCAGGGGAGGGACGAATTTGGTGTTCGGTGTTCGGGAGGACGCTCTGCGAACCTGCGAACACCGAATTCCGAATACTCCCAGCATCTATTTAGCGCCACTACCCCTTCAACCGTTCGATAATCTCCTCCAGTTTCAGCCCTTCCTGCTCGCCCGTTTTCATATTTTTGAAAGCCAGTTCGCCGGTGGCCATCTCGTTGCTGCCGATGACGATGGCGTAGGGGGCGTTGCGCTTATCTACGTATTTGAACTGCTTGCCCATCTTGGTGGGTTCGGGGTAAATCTCAGCGTTGATACCGGCGGCTCGCAACTTTCGCAGGCAGCGGAAAGCATAGCGGTGGCTGGCGTCGTCGAAGGCCAGGAATACCGCTTTTAGCCGGATGGCGCTATCTTCGGGGAAAAGCTTCAGTTCCTCCATGACGTCGAAGATGCGCTCGGCCCCGAAGGAGACGCCTACGCCGGAGATGCCGGGCATGCCGAACACGCCGGTCAGGTCGTCATAGCGGCCGCCGCCGCCAATGCTGCCCATCTGAACGCCTTTGGCCTGCACTTCGAAGATGCAGCCGGTGTAGTAACTCAGCCCTCGCGCCAGTGTGATATCGAACGTGATCTCGTTGGCCGTTTCGCCGATGCCCAGATAATCGAAAACAACTTCCAGCTCTTCCACGCCCTTCAGGCCGGTAGCGCTGTTGGCCAGTAGCGGCTTCAGTTTCTCCAGGCTTTTAGCTTGCAGGATGGTTTTGATTGTATCGATAGCGGCTGGTGGGATACCCCGTCCGGCCATCTCTTTTTCTACGCCCTCCATGCCAATCTTATCCAGCTTGTCGATGGCGATGGTCATATCCATAAAGGAGTCGCTGATGCCGGCGGCTTCGGCGATGCCGGCCAGCACCTTGCGGTTGTTGATCTTGATGGCCACCTCCAGCCCCAGCCGGGCGAAGACTTCATCGTAGATTTGCGCCAGTTCCGCCTCGTAGACGAGCGCATCCGAGCCCACCACGTCCACATCGCACTGGTAGAACTCCTGATAACGGCCTCTCTGCGGCCGGTCGGCCCGCCAGACGGGCTGTATCTGGTAGCGCTTGAAGGGGAAAGTGACCTCGTGTTGCCGCATGACCACGTAGCGGGCAAAGGGCACCGTCAGGTCGTAGCGCAACCCCCGTTTGGAAATGGAAGGAATGAGCTGGTTGGAGTCGCGGTTATCCAGGGCTTTCTCGTCGGCCTTGGCCAGAAAGTCGCCGTTGTTGAGTACTTTGAAGAGCAGCTTGTCGCCTTCCTCACCGTACTTGCCGGTCAGGGTACTCAGGTTTTCCATGGCCGGCGTCTCGATCGGCTGATAGCCATAGCGCACGAACACCTCGCGGACGGTGTCGAAGATGTAGTTCCGTTTATTCACTTCTTCGGGGGAGAAATCGCGGGTCCCCTTGGGTATGCTGGGTTTCATCTTGAATTCAGGAATTTCTAAACCTTTGAGGTTTCCGAAACCTCAAAGGTTTCTTGGAAAAAACTTCAACAATTCTACAGCGCCGAAGCGAACTGCTTTAAAAAGCGCACGTCATTCTCAAAGAAAAGGCGAATATCGCCGATGTCGAACAGCCGCAGGGCCTGGCGTTCAATGCCCATGCCGAAGGCAAAGCCGGTGTACTTTTCGGAGTCGATGCCACAGTTTTCCAGGACGGCGGGGTCGACCATGCCGCAGCCGAGAATCTCGAGCCAGCCGGTGCCCTTGGTCAGCCGGTAATCCTTTTCCGTGTCCGTGCCCAGATAGACATCCATCTCGGCACTGGGCTCCGTGAAGGGGAAGTAGGATGGCCGCAGGCGAATCTTAGCCTCGGGGCCGAACATCTCGCGGGCGAAGTACAACAGCGTCTGCTTGAGGTCGGCAAAGGAAACGTTTTCGTCGATGTACAACCCTTCCACCTGGTGGAACTGACAATGCGAACGGGCGGAGATGGTCTCGTTTCGGTACACCCGCCCCGGAGCGATGATGCGGATGGGCGGCTTCTGCCGGCCCATCACCCGGGCCTGTACCGGTGAGGTATGGGTGCGCAGGAGGAGTTCAGTGCTGTCCTTCAGGTAGAATGTATCCTGCATGTCGCGGGCCGGGTGGTCTTCCGGCGTATTCATGGCGGTGAAGTTGTGCCAGTCGTCTTCGATCTCCCGGTCGTCCGCCACTACGAAGCCAATGCGTTCGAAGATCTTGATGATGCGGTTCATGGTTATCGCTACCGGATGGCGGGCGCCCAGTTCCAGTGGTTCGCCGGGGGCGGTGAGGTCGATGTCCTGGACGGCGGCCTGCTCAGCGGCAGTTTCCAGGCTCATTTTGAGCGATGCGTACTTGGCTTCCGCCGCTTCCTTCACGCTGTTGACCAGCTGCCCGTATTCCTTCTTCTGTTCATTGGCGATATTTCTGATCTCTCCGAACAGCGGCTTGATGATGTTCTTGGTGCCGAGGTATTTGATGCGGAATTGCTCCAGTGCCTCCATGCTATCCGGCTGCTCTGCCTCGATATCGGCTTTGATCTTTTTGAGTTTGTCGAAACTTTCTACTGACATAATATATTTTGTTTGGGCAAAACTTGTCAAGTTTAACCCGGCTTGGAAGGACGGGCTTCCAAGGGGCTTGCCTTTCTGAATTTGTCTCCAATCAACGGAGCTTTCTGGGCTATGGTTCCTTTAGTTTTGGATTATTGTTTTTCAGGGCCCAAAGGTAAGGATTTTGCGAGAAAAAGGAGGCAGGCTGCCTGGCCTGTTGAAAATATCATTTCTTGCATTCAATGGAAATAAGGAGTTTTGTCTGGAAATAAGGTGTTCCTGGCGGTAGCTTTTCATCCTGGAAAAGTGTATTTTTGAAAAAACCAATCAATAATGACAGTAAAAGAAGCCATAAAAGTTGATCCTGAAATACTGGGGGGGACGCCCATTTTCGCAGGGACCCGGGTGCCGATTAAGACTCTATTTGATCATCTTGAAGTTAGTTCACTAGAAGCGTTTCTGGTAGGGTTTCCATCGGTCAAACGGGAGCAGGCGGAGGTAGTGATCGAATGGGCGGGAGATCTTGTACAAACGATAAGCCGTAGATATGAAAGTGCTGCTTGATGAGAATATTGATGTTCGATTCAAAAAAGAATTTTCAAATAGCGGGCATGAAGTAGTCGGTATTTATCTTACCAAAACGGCCTCCCCCTTCATCGTCTCAACCCTGCCATCAATCAGCACCACCTCTACAAAATACGCATACACCCCACCTGCCATCTGCTGCCCGCGGAACGTACCATCCCAGCCCATGCGCTCCTGGTTGGGGGCGAAGTTGTCGCGTTGAAACACCAACTCGCCCCAGCGGCTGAACACCTGCAGCGTTTGAACCCGTTCCACTTCCGGGGCGGCGAAGACGGTGAAGAAATCGTTGCGGCCGTCCTCGTTGGGAGAAAAAGCAGTGGGCAGGTAGAAGCGGACAGACTTATCTACATACACTGTGATTTCATCCCCGGCGGCACAACCGGTGCTGTCGCGGATAGTTAACTGGTAGTTGGTGCTTTCCTCCGGGCGGGCAACAGGGGCGGGGCAATCCGCACAATCCAGCCCGAAAGGTGGAATCCATTCATAAATGGAAGGCATTCCGGACAGGACAAAGGGCGTGATACGGAGGCTGTCGCCCAGGCGCAGCGTAGTGTCGCCCGGCAGGCGGATACCCAGGGGCGCCGGTTCGCTGACCGTCACAGAAAACATGTTTTCACATTCCTCTTTATCCCGCATGAAAACAGCGTAAACACCCGCCGCCAGGCCGGTGAAACGGTTCTCTGTTTGCCACTGATCGCCGTCGAGGCTGTATTCGTAGGGAGGCGTACCGCCGGAGGGGTTGTCGATCTGTACGGCGCCGTCTTTCTCTCCGAAGCAGCTGGCCGGCGTACTGCCCGGATCTGCCCTGAGTATAGGAATGATATCATACACTTGCTGCCCGGCTACACTCTGGCACCCAAAGGCATCGGTGACGGTTACCGAATACGCGCCAACAGGCAGGCCGATGGCCGTGGCGGTTGTTTGCCCATTGCTCCACTCGATCTCATAAGGGGGCGTGGCGCCGCTGATCTCTACCGTCAGGCGGCCGGAACGGGACCCACAACCGAGCCCGCCGGGTTCGATGTACAGCACCGCCGTATCCAGAACGACAAAGGCAATGTTGTGGGTGGAATCGCAGCCCAGGTAGGAAGGGTAGGTTTCGGTGTAAAGGCCCTGCTCGGTTACCGGCTCTCCGAAGACGTATCCCACTTCGCCCTGACAAACCGCAATGGTTTCATAGGTTTGGTTATCCTCTAGCTCGGTAACGGTGACGATCAGGCTGCTGCCATCCATAAGCTGCAGGGTGTCTATCTCATTGGGGTACAACACCTGGCCTTCAATAAGCAGGGAGTCGCCGCGGCAGATGGCCGTATCCAGGGTATTGCCACAATTTTCAACAATTATCATTACACTGTCCACACTAACGCAGCCGGTGGTATTGCTCACCACCAGGGTATAGGTAGTGGTGGTTTCGGGCGTCGCCGTTGGCGCCGGGCAACCTGTACAATTCAGCGTAGCGGCAGGCGACCACTGGTAGGTATAGGCGGGATCAAGAGCGGTGGAAAAGTTGACAGAAGCGCCCGGGCAGATGCTGGTGTCCGGCGGCAAGGTGATCAGAATGGCGGTATCCAGCAGGATGCGGATGGTGTCGCTCGCCACATCGCCGCAGGCAGTGGTGGCTTCGACCCAGAAAGTACCTGTTTCAAAAGTGGTGTAGGTTGGCCCTATGGCGCCATCCTGCCAACGGTAGGAAGCAAAGCCCGGCCCGGCGTCCAGCAGAAACACCCCGTTCTCACACACGCTGGTGTCCGGCCCCAGATCGATGACGGGAACCGGCTGCTCATATCCCATACTATCGAGATTGTTGGTGTAGTCGCATTCGATGATCTCCGTTGGGGGGAAATCAGTTTCCAGGTTGAACACCGGCGTCAGGGAGCCATTGTCATTGGCGATGCAGTAAAGTTGATTCTGAGGGTATGGGACGGCAACCACGGTGCTGAAACAGCCGCCGGGAAGAATCTCGACAGGAACGCCCTGGCCGCCGGACAACATGGTAGCGGCCGGACTGGCGGTAGGATTTCCGTCATAAAAGGTGAAAGGAAGCCCGGCGGACAGGGTATCCGTGCCTTCGTTGCAGATGTGCAGGGCCACCGCCAGGCTGTCGCCGTTGCAGTAGGCGCTGTCCAGGGTGACGATGGCATCTATCGGGCTGGCCTCGCAGAGAATATTGCAGTCCGGGTTGGCCGCCACGGCCTGTACGGTTTGTAATTGGGGGTTGATATTGGGGTTGGGCTGTTCCTGCAGGTTGGCGTCTGCTTCGTAGAGGTTCGTCCAGTTGTTTGTCGTCACCGGCACTTCCCGAAAGAAATCACAATCGCTGCTGCTGAGGCTTCCATCGGCCAGCGCCTTGACGAAGAGCGCGTCGTCCGAGCCGTCGCGGCTGCGCCCTACGAAGTAGATGTTGCCTCCCGATTGCAGGATGGGGGGCGTGCAGAAAGAATAATAGAGGTCTTCATCGGCCGGCCCGCCGTAAGCTTTAGCCCAGAGGGCATTGCCCTGCTTATCTGTTTTTATAATCACCAGGTCCCGGTCGCCGGCAATGGCGTAGCCGTACAGCAGGTAACCGTCGGGCACTACAACCAGTTCAAAGGCCGATTGGAGGGACGGGTACCCAGCCAGTTGATACCATTTTGCCCATAGCAGCCCGCCGGCCAGGTTTGTTTTCATGATCCCGCTGATCGAAGAACCGGCCAGGTCCGTACCGTTGGGGTCGCCGTAGAAAGAGGCAACCAGTTCACTGGCATCCAATTGCAGGCTGGGCGCATACATCCGTGCGTTGAGCGTGGAGGGGGCCAGGTAATACTTCGACCACTCCAGGTTGCCGGCGCCGGTAAACGCGGCGAGGGTTACGCGCATCTTCTCGAAATTGGAATAAAAGGTGTAGCGCCCCAGGCAGTACACTACGTTGCCCACCGGCAGGAGGCTGAAAAACCGGTCGCTGGTGCCGAGGTTAAACTCCTTCCGCCACAGGACGTTGCCGGTATTGCGGTCCAGTTCGGCCAGCGAGGCGTTGTCTGCATTGCCGCCGCCGGTGGTCAGGATGTCTCCGCCGACAAAGAGGAAATTGCCGTTCGCGGGGTTGGTAATGACCTGGTCAGGAGTACCCATGTCGTTGAAGTAATTGACCCAGATGAGCTGGTCGTTGTCGGGATCGTATCGGAAAACAGTAGCTCCCCGCCCGAAGGGCCCGATACCGGCATCTCCGAAACTGGCGCCCACCAGGAAGCCATCGCTGTCCAGAGAAAGGCTGATGATATGGTCGGGCCGGTCCGTAAAGTCGAAGGTGCGCACCCACAGAAATTCCCCATCCGGGGTTACCTTAGCGATCATGCCTTCTTCGTCGAGATAACCGCCGATGTAAAAATTGCCGTCATCCGAAGCGACAATAGCCGTTGCTCCGTCAGCCGTAGCAGGGCCGCCGATGGTTTTCACGAAAGTATTGCCGCAATCCACAAAGCAGGGGCAGTCATCGTCCTCGCAGTCGGCCAGGCCGTCGCCGTCGTCGTCGAGGCCGTTGTTGCAGATTTCTGCGCAGGGGGTGGAGCAGCTGTAGTCAATGGGCACATCCACATTTTCCGGGAGGATTTGTTCGGCGGAGTTATCCGGCGTGAAAGGAGATTCAATGAGGTCGAAAAAGCCGTCGAACGGGTCGTTCAGCTGCCAGCTTTCCACCTCCAGGGGTTCCAGGCTGCCGCACGCGGTGTCCAGTTCTCCGAAGGGGTTGACGCGGAACAGAAGGATGTTGCGGCCCGCGTTACTGGCCGTGGCAGAGATGTAGGCATAGCCGTTCCGGCCGAAGGTGCTCTTGCGGGTCGACGCTGCCTGGGCGCCACTGGCCAGGCTTTTGGCCCACATTAGGTTGCCGGATTTATCGACTTTGATGAGCATCAGCGTTTCGCTGCCGCTGTCAAGGGTGTAGTTTCCGACTGCCAGGTAGCCGTCGCCCTGGTCCAGGACGGTGTTCAGGTGCTCTGTATTGCCACCTGGAATATCTATGACGGTAGACCATTCGATAGCCCCGTCCAGTCCGGTTTTAGTAATATGGGTGATAAAAGAGGTGGTGGAAATCCCTGTCAGGTCGCCGTAGCCACAAATTACCAGGGAGCCGCTGTCCTCAATGATTGAATGGGCATACAGGCGGGCGGTGGTATTGGTGTTGACTAAGTAGAGACGCGTCCAGTTAATGGAGCCGTCCAATTCAAATTCAGTGATAGGGGGACGGAAGGCGCCTTGCCCGCCACCTGCAGCATTGTACCGCCCGGTTACATACACCTTGTCGTTCACCAGAATGGCATCCACAGCTGTTTCACAACTACCCAAGGTATATTTCCGCAACTGAGTGAGGTTGCCGGTATTTTTATCCATCTCACCCCAGACGACGTCGCAACCCTGCGGGGTGTTGGGCGTCCACTGCTCTGCGATAAGGATATAATGCGGGAAGTTTTCTATGTTGATGAACTCAAACGTTCGGTTAATACCAGGGTTTGTAATCGACCGGGCCCACGTAAAAGACCCTGTATTCGTATCGTACTTAAAGCAGTACTGGTCATCGTTGGCGAAGGTTCTGGACGAGCCCACCAGATACTGCCCGTCCTCCAGCAGGGTATACACTTCTTCCCCGCCACTGGAAATGGAAAAGGTTTTCTGCCAGATCTGGTTGCCCTCCACATCGAATTTCATGAGCAAGGACGCTTCCGCCCGGCTGCCCCCCAGATAGAAACCCCCGTCCGCCGCCGGAATGAGGCAAGTGGCGGTTTCGGAAATATTCGCATCGCCAAGACTGTAAAAGAAAGCATTCCCGCATCCGGTATCCGGGGAGGTGGCTTCCACAAAACCGCATTCCAGGCTTTCACAGAGGGCGCCCTCCGCCTGTAGGCATACATTGTATAACCCAGGTTCAGTGGTGTTCAATACGAAGTCCGGGCCGTTGCTCACCGCCGTTCCGTTCACCAGCCAGGTATATGCCGTGGCGTTGGCGCTGGTATTGGTAAAGGTGACGCTGGCGCCCGCCAGCACGGAGGTGCCGCTGGCAGTGAAGCTGGCTTCTACCGGGCAGAACACTTCTATGGTGATGGTGGAATCCTGAGGCAGGCAGTTGTTCAGGCTGGAAAAGGCGGTGAGAGTAACCTGGAAGCTGCCCTCTGTATTGAAGGTGTAGCTGGCGTTGGTGGCCGAGCTGAAGAGCGTTCCATCGATGGCCCACTCGTAGCTGTTTGCATTGGTGGAGATGTTGGTAAAATCGACGGTGGAGCCGAGCGGCACGCTGAGCGCGCTGGCGGAGAAGCTGGCTTCAACCGGAGCAGGGCAGGGATCGATGCAGGCCGGCGAATCAAGCAGGCTCGACCGGATGGTTTCGACTACGCTCAACATCCGGTCTTTCTGCCCCTGGCTGAAGCGGTCGTAGCACTCAAAGCGGGAATAGTCCATGTAGTTTTCCTGCTGGTCCACCTGGCCGCCGAGGCCCCCCTGGGCGACAGGGCGGAAGGGGTTGTTGACGGAGGTGTCGTCCTCATCAGTATCGCAGGAGTTCATATCGGCGGAGCAGGGTGTGCGTGCGGTGGTGTTGTCGGGCGGCGTATCGCAGACGCGGTCGCCCTGCTGTTGGCAGTCGCCGTTGGGGCAGCCGCCTTCGAAGGTGTGGTACAGCCCCAGGTAGTGTCCCATTTCATGGATGAGCACGGTGGAAGCCGTCGGGTTGCTGCCCATATAATTGGCTTCCAGCACGATGCCGTCGTAGGGCTGCCCGTGGGCGCCGGGCAGGTAGGCGTAGCCGGCCACGCCGCAGCCGTTGTTGCTGCAGATCTCCTTGACCACCCAGACATTGATGTACTGGGTGGGGCTCCAGCGGCTGAGGTTCTTCATCGCCTGGTCGTCGGTGCTGTTGTTGAGATCGGTTAGGGCGGATTGCACCCGGTTGACGCCGGTGGTGGCGTTCCCATCTGGGCTGCGGCGCGCCAGGCAAAAGGCGATCTCGGTATCTACGCCAGTGGCGGGGTTGTAGTAGCCGACGTTGGCGAAGGCGTCGTTGAGGTGTTGGAGGGCGTCGGTTACCTGGGCGTCGCTGATGTTCTCGTTGCCGCCGTTGTGGATGATGTGGACGACGACGGACAGGGTGTGCTGGACGAGGGGGCCGCGTTGGGCCGGCTGCTGAGCCAGGGCGTAGAGCTGATCTTCCAGGCGTTGAGAGGCCAGTCGGTAGGTTTCGTCTGTTTGCATCTTCCGGGCGTGCAGTTCTGCCTGGGAGCAGAAGCTGTCCGTTTCTTTCCGGGGAGTTTCACCGCGGGGAGTGAGGTTTTGAAAAAAGGCCAGAAAGAGTAATGCAGGCAGAGCGAGTTTGAGCGTAGTGTTCATGAGCGCAGGTGTTAAGGGTTTAGGTAAAAATAGGAAATTATGATGTACTCGCGGGCAGTATTTCAACTCCAACTCAAAGCTACCTCTTGCCAGTAGTTGAAATTTTATGTAATTTTAAAGTCAGACTTTAAAATTACATAAAATGCTCATCCCTCGGCACATTACCGCTCATTTACGGGAGCTAAGCCTGTACTTCCCCATCCTTAGCCTCACCGGCCCCCGGCAGGCAGGGAAAACGACGCTTCTAAAAGAACTGTATCCTGACTACCGGTACGTTTCGCTGGAAGACCCGGACCAGCAACTGAGGGTAACCGAAGACCCCAGGAGTTTCCTGAAACATTATGATTACAACGTAATTTTTGACGAAGCCCAGCGGGTACCCGCATTATTTTCGTATCTGCAGACGGTCGTTGATGAGGATCGGCAGCCCGGGCGGTATATCCTGTCCGGGTCGCAAAATTTTTTATTGCGGCAAAGTATTACTCAATCTCTAGCCGGGCGAGTAGGCATCGCCCGGCTTTTCCCATTGGACCTTAGGGAGATAGCGGCAGCAAATGTGCGCCCGAAAGATTACGAAACAGCTATTTACCGCGGTTTCTATCCCGCACAATTCGATACCGGGGTGCCGCCGCGGCTATTTTATCCAAGTTATGTTTCGAGTTATATCGAAAGAGATGTCAGCGGGCTGATTTCTGCTGCTAACCTGAATACCTTCCGGCGCTTTCTGCAACTGTGCGCCGCCTACGCCGGCCAACTGCTGAACTATTCCGCTATTGCCCGGGCGGTAGGCGTTAGTGTGCCCACCATCCAAAGCTGGTTTTCCGTTTTGGAACAGAGCTACCTGGTTTTTCGGCTGCCTCCTTACTATAAGAACTTTGGCAAAAGGATCACTAAAAGCCCTAAACTATATTTCTATGATACGGGCCTGCTTTGCTATTTATTAAGTATGCAATCAGAAAAGGATGTCATTAACTATTATCAGCTTGGCGCCTTATTTGAAAACCTGATCATTGCAGAACGCATGAAAAGGGCTCAGCACGATGGAAAAGAAGCCCGGTTATACTTCTATAGAGACAGCAATCAACTAGAAACAGACTTGCTCGAAGAGACGGCCTCCGGACTTATTCTAACCGAGATTAAAGCCAATCGAACCTATCGGGACAACTTGTTGGCCAACCTACACAAGGTCGGAAAAATTGCCGGCCAGCCCATTTACAAGCAGCTGGTGTTTGGGGGGGATGAGGGTTTCACAGTGAGGAACGTGCAGGTTTTTCCCTGGCATACTCCAGTAGAGCGACAGGTTTAACTGGACTTTGGACGGTCCGACGTAAAAGTCGGAAATCGGAAGGCGGAAAAACAGGAATTGAACGCCCATGTTGGGCCCTGTTCCGACTTCCGATTTCGCACTTCCGACTTCACGTCCAAAGTCCAGTAAGGCTAATAATACCCCCCCCCACTATAATAATCGTACGCCTTTTCCTCTTTGGGAGACGGATACTGAAAACGAAAATAAAACCCGGCCAATACCCCAAATGCGAACCCGCCGATATGCGCCCACCAGGCGGTGCCCCCGCTTTGGGCGGTATTGACTTCCAGGGAAGCCTGCCCGCTCATCCACTGCATGGCGATCCAGAAGCCGAGGAAGAAAATGGCGGGCATGCGGAAAATGAGGAAGAAGAACCACACCTTGATGCGGGAGGTAGGGAACATGACCAGATAGGCGCCCATGACGGCGGCAATGGCGCCGCTGGCGCCGATGGTCGGCACGGTGCTGTACCAATTGAAGTAGATGTGAGCGGCGTGGGCGGCCAGTCCGCCGAGCAGATAAAAGATCAGGAACCGCGTGCTCCCGATGGTGGCTTCGATGTTATCGGCAAAGACCCACAGGAAGATCATATTGCCGATCAGGTGAGCCCAGCCGCCGTGCAGGAACATGCTGGTGAACAGGGTGAGCAGGTTCTCGCCCCGGACTGTCTCAGCCGGCACCGAACCGAACTCCCCCACCAACGCATCGGGAAACTGGAGTTGGTACAGGAATACCGCTATATTCAAAGCAATAAAAGCATAGCTGAGGGCAGGGAAGTGGCCGCCTTTGACCTGGTCATCACCGATGGGAAAAAACATGCGCGGGTGCTTGCGTTAGGAAAATGATGGATACGCCGCCAAGATAAAACTTTCTGGTTTTAAATTGCTTACTCTCTCAGCGCGTAAGCTTTGAAATACTTACACTCATCGATAAAGAGCTGGAACATAGGCGTTCCGGCATAATTTTGCAGCAGGATATTGAAATTGTCAAAGGTCTGAGCCGTGCCTTCCCGCCATCGGTTGACGTAATATTCATTGCGTTCGCACTTGGCGGCCATGAAGGTAACTTTGGCGGCAAAGTTCAGGCTGTCGGTGGCCAGCCGGGCGCGTTCGAAGTAGTAGCGGGCCTGGCCACAGTCCAAATGCTCCCGGTTGTCGAAGGGGAAGCTGGCGTTGGGAGTCACCTCGTCGCCATCCTTGAGGTAGGCGGGGTTCAGGCTGGCGCCGCTGCGATAGTAGTCCATGGCTTTCCAGGAGTAACTGAAATAGGACATATTATACAAGGCCAGGCCGATCTGGTAGTAGTTCCAGGCCGTATTGCCGGTGCCCGCTTTGGCCTCGTATTCCAGCTCCAGCAGGCGTTCCAGGAGCTGGCCCTTATTGAGCGGCGTTATGTTGTCGGGCCAGCCTTTACAGTGCACACAGTCGTTGATGCGTTCTATAAAAGGGTAAAAAAGGCCGAAGTTATCCCAGTCTAACCTCGACATTTTTTTGAAGGTTTCCAGAGCGGCCTCAAACTGGTAGTTATTCATCAGGTAGGTGGCCTTCATGTCGAGCAGCACGTTGAGAAAGGTACTGTCGCCCTGGGCTACAAGCTGGTTTTCCAGCTTGGTCCGGTCCGGTTTTAAACACACGGCGATGAGTTCATCCAGGATGGCCGGTTGGGGGTTGGGCTTTAGCTCCTGGACATTGTGCTGGAAGAGGAAAGCCTTGCCGGGGTGGCCGGTTTGGGTATATAGCTGATACATCTTGTCATCGGTGAAGTCGGTAAAGTCCTCGTACTTGTCGTACAGGTCATTGAGCCTGCGGATATCGGCGACCTCGGTTTCCATCTCATCCGAGATCTTCTGGTAGGCGCTGAGTTGCATGGCCAGTTTAAAAACTTCGAGCTGCTCTTCCAGGAAGGACTTTGGGGTGATCACCTGGCGGGCCTGCTCGAAAGCGGCGCTGGCATCGTAGAAGTTGCCGGACAAGAAGGCCAGGTAGCCTTCGATCAGGCGCCAGAGGGCGACATCATCGACGAGCCCATCGTTGAGCACCTGGCTGACGAAGCGCTGGAGCTCGATCACCCGCTGGCCGGCATCTTTGGAAGGGATGCCGTAGTAGTATTCATTGCGGCGGCGCTTGTCGTTGAAGGAGACGCCCAGGAGGTTCTTTTCCAGCTTTTTCATCTCCTGGATGAGCAGCAGGTTGAGATAAGGGCTGTTGGGCGCCAGGCTGTAAATATTGCGCATTTCCACCAGTAGCTTGCTTTTGGGGTGGTTGGCCCGGATGGCGTAGAGGGTGGCCCGCTCCTGGTCATTCTGGCAGCGCACCAGGCAGGCCTTCCACTCCTCATCGGTTTTGATGCTGAAGCTCCGGTAGGCCGACTCCCGCTTGCTGGGGCAATTTTCGAAAATGCGGGAAAAGAGGTAAGCGGCTTCCACCCGGTTGCCCAGCGCCAGGAGCGCTCCGGCCCGGTGCCCCATGATCCAGTACTCGATGATGCTGGGGTCGTTGTCAATCTTGGGCATCAGGTCCTCGTACAGGTCGAGCACCTGCTGGTACTGCTGGCTGTAGTGAGCCAGGCGGATGAGCTGGTAAGCATAACGCAGCCTGATGTAGTGAGATTTGGTGCGGCGAAAAGCCTCCTGCCCCTCCCCGATCAGTTCCTGCATGAGGCGCCGGGCGGTATTAGGGGCGTCTTTCCAGGCGTCGCTCTTCACCACATACGGTTCGCATCGCTTGGCAAAGATGAGGTACCGGACCGTTTCCACACATTTGTTCTTGCGGAGGTATTTTGCAAAGGAATTGTCTCTTAAGCCATACCCAATTGATATAGAAGGGCTGCGGATCGACGCCTCCAACTGGTCCAGGTCGGTGATGGACGCCTGGTAGATCAATCGGCCAATATCCTGAAGACGAGGAACCTCGCAATAGCGTTCGTGCCATTCTTCAATATTGCCCTGTATCTGAGGGTTGCCCTTTTTCTGATAGTAGCGCTCCAGCGCTTCAAAGTCGACAAAGTAAGGCGCCCCGTTGAGCTCCGGGTTTAGAATGAGCGGGCTGATGAAGGAATAACCGGAGAAAGGCGGCCTGGTCCGGCAATTGCTGTTTAGGGGGGGGGGGCAGAGGTAGGAAAGGAGAAAAACGAAGAGTGGGATCAAACGGCTTGGGCAGCGCATAGTGTGGGTGGTTTTTTATGGGATGAAGATAAGGAAAAACGGAGTAATATCGGGAGTGTTCGGAATTCGGTGTTTGCTATTCGCAGGACATCCGGCCTGGCTGCCAGGCGTACACCAAGGTGGGCCATCGCTGTCCAACATTAGGACGGGTAGCCATTCGGCATAGGCTCTAATTCACCACCACCTTTCCCACCCAGCGCCTGCCTTCCGAACGCAGTTCCAGCAGATAAAAGCCCGGCGGCAGGCCCGCCGCGTCGATGTTCATCCTGGGGGCGGCCTGCCGTTCTTCACGCCAGACCAACCGTCCCTGCACATCGAAAAGGCTACAAAAGGCCCGCTGGCTCACCGGGGCCTCCTCCCAGGATAGCTGGAACCGGCCATTGCTAGGATTGGGGAAAAGCTGAATAACTTCCTTCGAAACTGCCGGGCCGGCAATGGCATTCAGCACCGGGCAAGGTTCCTGCAAGCAGCCATTAGCATCCACCTTGACCAGCCAGGGGTAGAGGGTACTGCCCTCATAGGCCGCCCCACCGGCTACAATACTGCCGCTGGACAGCTCGCCGACACCGCCGAAATAGCCACCGTTTTGAGGAATAACCGGAAAAGGTACATCGATGTGTTTGGACCAGATGCTGTCGCCCTGGGGAGAGAATTTGTACAGCCAGCCTACCCGGCGGGTATTGTTATTTTCGGCAGGAACAGTGGTTTCGCCTGCTGCGATGTAGTTGCCGTCGGCGGTTGGCTCAAAATCCCGTAAATTGATTCTGGCGTTAACGCTGGCGGCCTTGCCAAAGTTCACTCAACGCCCTTTCCAAACCGCTTTCCTAACTCCCCTAACACCTCAGCCCCATACCGCTCCACTACCACACTATCCAAATGATAAAAAACAACCTCCAGCGTATCCGGCCAGGGTAGCTCGCCGAGGCGCTCCACGGCGGCAAACAGCTGCTCCGGCGTTACGCTCTCCAGGCGTATCCGGTCGCCGGGGTAGAGAAAGTGGCCTTCCAGGAAGGTACCTTCCACCACTTCGTATCGGTTCGGGGCCAGGGGCTTGTATTTGGGATGATCCGCCAGCCGCTCTTCCGGCAGGTTGTTGATCAGTTTGATCATCTCGCCATCCCGGAAGAGGACGCCCCAGCGGAAGAGGGGCAGAGCCAGGCCCAGCGGCAGGGGGTAGGTTGGGTAGCCTTCCAGGTAGGGCTCGGCCGCTTCCAGGTTGAGGATGGAGTTGGGTTCCTCCCATTGCTGGAGCTGGCCCATGTTGTAGAACATGAGGATGCCTCGATCTACCGGGGGCACGCCCGTCCGTTCCGGGTAGCGCGCCTGGTGCAGGCGGATGGTGGCCGAAAGAAGGACATCCCGTGGCGCCAGTTTTTTCCTCAGGTGGCTGAGTAGTTGGAAATAGGCCTCCCGGGTGCTTCCCGTCCAGTCGCAATCCAGCTGCACCTCCCGGATGTGCAGGCTACTATCCTGAGCGGCCAGGCTGAAAATCTTGTCGTAAATCTTGTCGGCCAGGCCGGGCGCCTGCTCGGGAGGCAGCCGCTGCAGGGTGCGGTTGGTAATAAAGACCGTGGGGGCCAGCTCCAATCCGGCGTAGGTCTCCGGCGCCAGTTCCACCGGCGCCAGGGGAACCGGGGCCCGCAACTCGGGGTCCCAGTCTACATCGAAGAATTTCACGTAGAGGCGTTGTACGCCGAGCTGCTGCACCAGGCCCTGCTCCGGAGGGCTCAGCTCCAGGTGGGTTTGCCAGTGGTAGAAAGCTGGAATGACGATCCGTTCCTTCGGTTTTTGGCAGGAGAGGAGGAGGGTTAGGGCCAGGAGGATGAGGGGGGGCGGGATTCGGAATTCGGAATTCGGAGTTCGGTATTCGGTATTCGGAGTTCGGGGTTTGGGGTTCGGCGTTCGGCGTTCGGTATTCGGTATTCGGTATTCGGAGTTCGGGGTTTGGGGTTCGGCGTTCGGTATTCGGTATTCGGCGTTCGGTATTTGGTGTTTGGTGTTTGGGGTTCGGCGTTCGGTATTCGGTATTCGGAGTTCGGGGTTTGGTGTTTGGTGTTTGGGGTTCGGCGTTTGGAGTTCGGTATTCGGTATTCGGTATTCGGTATTCGGAGTTCGGGGTTTGGGGTTTGGGGTTCGGCGTTTGGAGTTCGGTATTCGGTATTCGGTATTCGGAGTTCGGGGTTTGGGGTTCGGCGTTTGGAGTTCGGTATTCGGTATTCGGTATTCGGAGTTCGGGGTTTGGGGTTTGGGGTTCGGCGTTTGGAGTTCGGTATTCGGTATTCGGTATTCGGAGTTCGGGGTTTGGGGTTTGGGGTTCGGCGTTTGGAGTTCGGTATTCGGTATTCGGTATTCGGAGTTCGGGGTTTGGGGTTTGGGGTTCGGCGTTTGGAGTTCGGTATTCGGTATTCGGTATTCGGAGTTCGGGGTTTGGGGTTTGGGGTTCGGCGTTTGGAGTTCGGTATTCGGTATTCGGTATTCGGAGTTCGGGGTTTGGGGTTCGGCGTTTGGAGTTCGGTATTCGGTATTCGGCATTTGGAGTACGGTGTTTGGGATTTGGGATTCTACTTTGTTAGTTTAAATTATTTTCCAATATGAACCCCGTTGTCCGGCTGGATTGCCAAAGCGGCTGGGCCCCAAATATACCCCTCCGGAGAGCCTGCTCCGATGCATATCGGAGGGCCGGCCGCAGGGAGGGGGAGGAAAATCGGAGACATTGCATCTCATTTTTCTTAAAGTAACAAAGCAGAACTAAGCAACTCCCCTCCTTCGGAGGGGCTGGGGGAGGCTCCTAAATCAGCCCCTCCCGGATCAAATCATGCAGGTGGACGAAGCCCCGGTATTGCCCCTGTTCATTGACGACGATCAGCTGTGTGATGCTGTTTTGGCGCATCATTTGCAGTGCTTTGACGGCCAATTCATCCTCGTTGACAACCTTGGGGGTGCTGCTCATTATATCCCGGGCGCAGAGGGCGTTCATATCCTGGCCCCGTTCGAGCATGCGGCGCAGGTCTCCATCGGTGATGATGCCACAGAGGTTTCCCTCCGGGCCGACAACGGCGGTGGCGCCCAGGCGTTTGGTGGTCATCTCCAGGATCGTCCGTTGTATGCTTTCTTCCGGCCGGACCGCCGGTTTCTCGTTTTGCGGATAGAGGTCATGTACTCTTAAGTAGAGTTGCTTGCCCAGGGCGCCACCGGGGTGAAACTGGGCAAAGTCTTGCGGCGTAAAGCCCCGCAGGGCCAGCAGG
The DNA here is from genome assembly GCA_020636095.1 of Lewinellaceae bacterium. Taxonomy (GTDB): domain Bacteria; phylum Bacteroidota; class Bacteroidia; order Chitinophagales; family Saprospiraceae; genus JACJXW01. The sequence continues at coordinate 1,552,551 of JACJYN010000002.1, read as the reverse complement.
GCGGTGGCCAGGGCGTCGCCCATGGCCGCCTGGGCAGTGGTGCTGGCGGTCGGCGCCAGGTTATTGGGGTCTGCTTCCTGAGGTACGGGGGTGTGCAGCACGTAGTGAGCCTGCTGCCCCAGGTAGGAGTTCAGGTTGCTGGACATACCGATGATGGGGCTGCCCAGGTTTTTGAGGAAGGGGACCAACACCTTGATTTCCGGCGTTTCTCCGCTCTTGGAAATGCAGAGGACAAAGTCCTTGGCCTGTATCATACCCAGGTCGCCGTGGATAGCGTCGGCGGCGTGCATGAACAGAGACGGCGTACCGGTAGAATTGAGCGTTGCGACGATCTTTTGCCCAACCAGGGCGCTCTTCCCGACACCCGTCACCACCAGCCGCCCGCTGCATTGGAAAATGGCTTGAACACAATCGACAAAAGAAGCGTTTATACTAGCCTTGAGCGCTTTGAGCGTCTTAGCTTCAATGTCCAGCGTTCGTATAGCCGTTTTTGTGATCAATGCTTCAGAAATCACTTTGGATTTTGTATTTTTGGTAGCTTTCTCAAAAAGCTTTTTCATAAGCAGTTGAAGATGTGGATAAATAATTAACCCATTAGGGCAAACTAACCAATGATTTTGATTAAATTAACTCTGTTTGCGAATAACCCTCTGGCTACTGCCGTTCTACCGGCCTGGTTTTGAAGGTTTTTGCAAACTCAACAGCTCTTCCCCAAATAGGCCAATGCACAAAAATAAGGTGTTCTCTGGCAATTCTCGTATTCCATGAAAGGTAATAATATTCAGGCCTTTCAGGATATAGCATTTTAGGTAAGAACGGCCAGGGAAATATTTAGTCAAAAAAACAGAACTTGCGAGCCATGACAGTGACGAAAGAAAACTTGCATGATGCGCTACAAAAGTACTTTGGGTTCGACAGTTTCAAAGGAAAGCAGGAGGCTATTATCAAAAGTGTTCTGAATGGTAAAGACACTTTTGTAATTATGCCTACGGGCGGCGGCAAATCCCTTTGTTATCAACTGCCCGCCCTGATGCTGGAAGGTACGGCGATCATTATCTCTCCTCTTATTGCCCTGATGAAGAATCAGGTGGACTCTATCCGTGGGTATAGCCAGAAAGACGAGGTTGCTCACTTTTTGAACTCGTCTCTGACGAAAGCGCAGATGAAGCAGGTCAAACAGGATATTTCTGATAGTAAGACCAAGCTGCTCTTTATCGCACCCGAAACCCTTACCAAGGACGAAAACATCGAGTTTTTTAAACAGGTAGGCATTTCCTTTGTAGCGGTGGATGAAGCCCACTGTATTTCGGAATGGGGCCATGACTTCCGGCCCGAGTACCGCCGCATCCGTGCCATGCTCGACGGCATCGGCGAAGACATACCGGTCGTGGCCCTCACTGCCACCGCCACGCCTAAAGTGCAGTCCGATATCGTGAAAAACCTGGGCATGGATGTGCACAATACTTTTATTTCCTCTTTCAACCGGGGAAACCTCTACTATGAGGTGCGCCCCAAGGGGAAAAAGGAACAGACGATCAAGCAGATCATACAGGTGATCAAGGGGATGTCTCACCAGTCCGGCATCATCTATGTGCAGAGCAGGAAATCGGCGGAGGAGATTGCTAAAGCCCTTTCCGTCAACGATATTAAAGCAGCCCCTTATCACGCCGGCCTGGACGCTAAAACCCGCAGCAATACCCAGGATAACTTCCTGATGGAAGAGGTGGATGTGATCGTAGCTACCATCGCCTTCGGTATGGGGATCGACAAACCGGACGTCCGGTTTGTAATTCATTATGACATTCCCAAAAGTATTGAAAATTATTACCAGGAAACCGGCCGCGCCGGCAGGGATGGCCTGGAGGGAAGGTGTATCGCCTTTTACGCTTATAAGGATATCCTGAAACTGGAAAAATTCCTGAGGGATAAACCGGTGGCCGAACGGGAGATGAGCGCGCAGCTCATGCAGGAAGTGATGGCCTATGCCGAGACCACCTCCTGCCGGCGCCGTTTTCTGCTCCATTACTTCGGCGAAGAGTACGATGACGACAACTGCAATAAGATGTGCGACAATTGCCGCCATCCAAAGGAAAGGATCGAGGTAAAGGACGAAATTGTAATTGCCCTCAAAGCAGTACTGCAACTGGATGAAAACTACGGAATAAAGACCCTCACCAACTTCGTCCGGGGTAAGGATACCAAAGAAGTAAAGGATTTCGGCTTCAGCCAAAAAGAGCTGTTCGGCGCCGGTAAGGACAAGGACGGCACCTTCTGGAGCTCTGTTTTCCGACAGGCTATTCTGAATGACCTGATCCGCAAGGATATTGAAAGCTACGGCCTGCTCAAGATGAACGACAAGGGCCGGGCCTTCCTGGAACATCCGCATTCCTTTAAGATTCCCATCGACCACAATTACGAAAAGGAAGCCGTGGAGAGCGAGGAATCCGCCAAAGGCGGCGTGGCCGTCCTCGATGATACGCTGATGAAAATGCTCAGGGACCTTCGCCGCCGGGAGGCCAAGAAACACAACGTACCCCCCTTCGTCATTTTCCAGGACCCCTCGCTCGAGGATATGGCTACCCAGTATCCCATTAGTATGGATGATATGGCCAACATCAGCGGGGTGAGCAAAGGCAAGGCCATCCGCTACGGGCGGGCCTTTATTCAGCTAATCAAGGAATACGTTGAAGAGAACGATATCGAACGCCCGAACGACCTGATCATCAAACAGGTCGCCAATAAGTCCAAAGCCAAGATCAATATCATTCAGGGGATCGACCGAAAAGTACCGCTGGAAGACCTGGCGGAGACCAACAACATGAGTATGGAAGAACTCATGGAGGAACTATATTCCATCGTCACTTCGGGCACCAAGGTCAATATCGACTATTACATCGATGAAAATGTGGATGAATATTCAAGGGAGGATATCGTCGAGTACTTCATGGAGGCGGCTACTGACTCGGTCGACGAAGCCTTCCGCGAGCTGAAAGACGATGACATCACCCTGGAAGAGATCCAGCTGGTGCGCATCAAGTTTTTATCGGATATGGCGAATTAGGGAAGCTATTGGCCGTTGGCTATTGGCTGTTAGCCTTTCCAACCGCCAACCGCCAACCGCCAACCGCTATCACCATGAAGATCATCATCATCAACGGGCCCAACCTGAATCTGCTCGGTAAGCGGGAACCACACATCTATGGAAGACAGAGCTTTGAGGAGTATTTCCTCAAGCTGCAGGAGGATTATCCGCATATCATCCTGCATTACTTTCAGAGCAACTCCGAGGGTAAGATCATCGATAAGCTGCACGAAGTGGGCTTTTCTTACGATGGCGTCATTCTCAACGCGGGCGCCTATACCCATACCTCCATTGCCATTGCCGACGCTATTGCCGCCATTCGCACGCCCGTCATCGAAGTGCATATCTCCAATGTTTACGAGCGGGAGGCGTTCCGCCACCATTCCTATCTTTCGCCCGTCTGCCAGGGGCTCGTCGTGGGCCTGGGGCTGAAGGGCTATGAGCTGGCCATCCGCTTCTTTTTGGAATGAGTTGACAATCATCATTGGTTTTCTTGAAAATTGGGGTGTCCTTGTTATCAGCCTGATGCCCACGGTTCGTTTTGGAGAGGATGACAACCATTGCGGCGTCAGCCTGCGGTTCAGGGTAGGCCCGTAATGATCCCGCTCCGTTTTCCAGGCATCAAAACTAAATAGTTAGCCATTTATCATCAATTTTCTTATCTTCAAATATTCTTAAGCCACTGCCCCTGGCGAATTTGGCCGGGAGCTTGTTTATAAGCCTGTACATCAAACTGGCGGTAGGTTGTTAAATCTGTTGAAATTGCAGCGCGAATGGAGAGCGAATCTTCAGGCCCGCTGGATAGATCAACGAACTTATTACTCTGTTAAATAAGTAAATTGTCGTTTCTGGGCGATGGATTTTCGTTCTAATCGAGGAGCGCCCGCCCGCCTGCTGCGCAAGCCGGCAGGGAGCCTGATAGCCTGAGCTATCAAGGCGAGGATGGGATGAAGAGTAGGGCGAAAAGGCACGGCCAGCAGCATAAGATATTTATTTAACAGAGTACTTAGCCTACTACCGTATTTTTAAGAGATTTTTCTACAGGTTTTGGCTTTACACAAAGCTGGCCAAAGCTCAACTATTTTGAGCCTATGTACCAATATCTTCCCTTCATCGAAGTACCTCAGGATTTTCAAAGTTCCTGGGAGGGTTGGGATGCTATCCACGCGGAGATTCAGCAGGCCATTAGCCGGATAGACAAACCCAAGGTAGTCATCGCTGTGGAGTGTTATCATGGCACTCTCGATGAGGCCAACTTTCAGGAGATCAAAAAGCGGCTACAACCCAATGCCAGTTGTAAAACTTCCCACCTCTTTCAGGAAAGTGAAGCGCTGCAGGAACTTATACGCCGGCGCATGGCCGATAATGGCCGTCCCGGCAAGTTCACCGGCCTGTCCATCAGCGATTACTTCGACCCTCAGAAGCTGCTGGCCATTCAACACAGCATCAGTTCTATCGGAGAGGGAGCCGTGCTTATCTATGGCGTTGGCGCTACCCTGGTCTGGGAGGCAGACGTGCTCGTCTATGCCGATATGTCTCACTGGGAGATTCAGCAACGCCTTCGGCGCGGAGATATCGGTAATATCGGGCTGAACAACGTCAAGGCTGTTTTCGAAAAAAAATATGAGATCGCTTTTTTCAACGACTGGCAGGTGTGCAACCAACTGAAGCGCGAACTCATCAGCCGTTGTGATTATTTCCTGGAGACCAACAACTGGGCCAAACCCAAGCTGGCCACCGGCGCTATGGTACGCCGCGGCCTGGAACTGGCTACCCGGCAACCGCTTAAAATGGCGCCTTTTTTCGATCCCGAGTTGTGGGACCAACGGGCTAATATCAACGGGCATTCGAAAAAAAGCTCCTCTTTGGAGTGTTGGTTCAGTTGTGTGCCGGAAGAAGACAACCTGCTCTTCCGTTTTGGCAGCCTGCTGTTTGAAGCACCCTTGCTCAACCTTGTCTTCTACCGGCCAGAAAGCTTCCTGGGCGCCGAAGTGGTCCGGGATTTTGGCGCTTACCTCCCGGTCCGGTTCAATTTTATCGACACGACGGAGCACGAGGATACCGAGTTCCAGCTCAATCCCATCACGCAGGAAATCGTAGACAGCCTCGGATGCCGGTACCGGCAGGCCACCGGTTACTATATGTTGCAGGGGCAACCCGGCGCCATGTTGGAACTGGCCGGCCCGGAGCAATACCCACAGGTTTTAAAAGTTAAAGAATTGGCGATGCAGCCGCACGACTTTGTGCAGATTCCACCCGGCGTCCCGTACCGGGCCGGAAAAAAGCTGACGGCGCTGCAGGTCAATACGGCGCCTCAGATATTTTCGGTCAAACTCCCTCCGGCGCCCGCTGAAGAAAGACTGGCCACCGATTTTTCGGAGGCCATCCGTTATTCGAAAGCCCCTGACGGGCAGGAAGAAGTTCTGATTAATGATGGTATCCTGTTGGCGCGCAATTGGTTTACCCAGGACATTGGGTTCCATACCAATGGAGCCATCCATATTCTGCTGTTGGTATCCGGCCAGGCCGCTTTAGTCGAAAGCCCCACCGGGTTGTTCCAACCCTTTCCGGTCCGCTACGGCGAAACCTTCATCATTCCGGCACAGGTGGGCGCTTATCGCGTCCGCCCTCTGGGAAAGCCCAATCCGCTGCACGCTTTGCTCAGGGCTACGGTGGTGGCTGGGTAAGGGGTGTTTTCGGTTTTCGGTGTTCGGTTTTCGGTGTGCTATGCTTTCAAGCGAGCGCTCCCTCAATGGCCTCCTCTCAGCTTTTCTACTACCGGCATATTCCGATTGATGAACGCTGTGCGCTGTTGTACACAAGCGAAAGTGCGGCCGGCGTCTGCGGGGGTATTCAGGGTGTAATCCAGTAATTTCTCCAGAGTCGTGGTGGCCACGTGCATGCGGGTATCAGAGGATGCGTAATAAATGAACACTTCTCCGTTTTCCCGGGCCACCCAGCCATTGCTAAACACGACATTGGATACATCACCCACCCGCTCGATACCGTGGGGTGCAATGAAATGGCCGCCCGGCTGATGGGTGATGCGCCAGGGTTCGTGCAAGTCGCAGAGAAAACAGTACAGCACGTACCGCAGGCCGGCGGCGGTGCGGCGTACGCCGTGAGCCAGGTGCAGCCAGCCGTGCTCTGTTTTCAGAGGCGCCGGCCCCATGCCGTTTTTCACCTCTTTGACGGTGTGGTATTGCCTGGCGTCGATGATCTTTTCCTGGCTTATCCGGGCGTTTTCAATATCCGGGCACAACCCCCAACCGATGCCGTCGCCGCCGCCGGTATCGATGAACCCATCCATCGGACGGGTGTAGAAAGCGTATTGGCCGTCTACAAATTCCGGATGCAAAACGCAGTTGCGCTGTTGAGGGGAAGGAGTGATGAGGTCGGGCAGGCGTTCCCAGCTTATCAGGTCTTTGGTGCGGGCAATGCCATTCTGGGCCAGCGCTGCTGAGGTGTCGCGGGGCTGGCTCTGGTCCTTTCGTTCAGTACAAAAGGTGCCATAGATCCAGCCATCCTCGTGTTGCACCAGACGGATATCGTAGACGTTCATATCCGGGTTTTCGGTCTCCGGCATTACGATGGGATAGTCCCGGAAGCGAAAGTTGTCAATCCCATTTTCACTTTCCGCTACCGCAAAGAAGGATTTTACATCGTGGCTTTCAATGCGGGGAACCAGCACGATCTTGCCGTTCAACTCCATGGCTCCGGCATTGAAAACAGTATTGATGCCCAGCCTTTCCAGCAGATGAGGGTTGGTTGCCTGGTTTAGGTCGAAACGCCAGAATACCGGCGTATGTTCCCATGTCAGCACCGGATGCTGATAGCGATGATAAATCCCGTTTTCGGATTCCAGGCGAACGTTCCGGCGACTTAAAAAGGCCCCCTGCTTTTCCAGCAAATGCCGTACTTCCTGTTCGAAAGTGATCTTGTCCATTTTTGCTTATTCATTTAGGGATTGTTCAAAGATGTGATGTGGTGATGTGGTGAGGTGGTGAGGTGGTGATGTGGTGAGGTGGTGAGGTGGTGAGGTGGTGATGTGGTGAGGTGGTGAGGTGGTGAGGTGGTGAGGCACACCCTCTCACTATCTCACTCCATCACTATCTCACTATCTCACTATCTCACTCCATCACTATCTCACTATCTCACTATCTCACTCCATCACTATCTCACTCCATCACTATCTCACTCCATACCTACATCCCCCCTTCCCACAGCTTCTTATTCGGCTCCGCCCCCATTACAAGTTCCAGCTTTGCCCCATCCATCAACTCAGCGTGGGTGAAGTAGGGGCGTTCCAGGGGTTGGCCGTTGAGGGTAGCGGATTGGATATAAGGCTGGCCATGATTTTTGGTGGTTAGCTCGAAAGTTTTGCCATCCCCTAAGGGAATACTGACTTTTTCGAACAGGGGGCTTCCCAGCACATAAATCCCGGAAGATGGGTTGACCGGATAAAAACCCATAGCGCTGAAGACGTACCAGGCCGACATCTGGCCGCAGTCTTCATTGCCACAAAGGCCGTTGGCCTGGGTATTGTACTGGGTTTCCATGATATTCCGGACGCGTTCCTCCGCCTTCCAGTGGGCGCCGGCGTAGGCGTAGAGGTAGGCGATATGATGGCTGGGCTCGTTGCCATGGGCATACTGCCCGATGAGGCCGGAAATATCGTTCGAAGCGTTTTCCCCGGTGATCTCGGAACTGACGGTAAAAAGGGAGTCGAGTTTGGCGATGAAAGGGGCATTCCCTCCGTGCAGTTCGATCAGGCCTTTCACATCCTGAGGCACGAACCAGCTGTGCTGCCAGGCATTGCCTTCGGTATATTCCGCAACATCAAAGTTGTGGTCCGAATACTGAGGGTCAAAGGGCGTCTTCCATTCGCCATTGCTCAGCTTGGCGCGCATAAAGCCGGTGGAAGGGTCGAACAACGGCCGGTAGCTTTGGGCCCGCTGCATAAAGGTTTCGTAGTCTTCAGTTTTACCCAGGGCCTGGGCCATCTGGGCGATACACCAGTCGTCAAAAGCATATTCCAGCGTTTTGGTGACGGACTGGCCGTCTTTATCGTAGGGTATATAGCCGTACTCCCGGTAAAAATTCGTGCCACGGATATCCTGCATAGCGCTGGCTTTCATCGCCTCGAACGCCAATTCAGCGTCGTAATCGCGATAGCCTTTCAGATAGGCGTCGGCGATGACAGGAACGGCGTGGTAACCGGTCATCGTATTGGTTTCATTGCCCAGCAGCGACCATACCGGCAGTAGGCCGTATTCTTCATAATGGGCCAGCATCGAACGGATAAAATCGTTGATCTTATCCGGTTGGGTGATGGTGTAAAGGGGGTTGGCGGCCCGAAAGGTATCCCAAAGGGAGAAAATGTCATAACGAGTATAGCCATTGGCCTGATGGATATTGCCGTCGCAGGCCTTGTAGCCGCCATTGGGGTCGGAGAATACGACCGGCGCCAGGCAGGTGTGGTAGAGGGCGGTGTAGAAGATCTTTTTCAGGGTTTCGTCCTCAGTTTGGGCCTGCACCTTACCCAGTTCCTGTTGCCAGCTTTCCTGGGCTTCGGCCTTTACCTGATCGAAGTTTTTGTCGGCTATTGTAGCCAGAGAGGCGCGGGCGCCCTGCTCACCGGCGGAAGAGATGCCGGTTTTGATGGTCAGTTCGGTGGTTTCCGGTGGGAACAGGAAGAGGGCCCGCAGTTTTTTCCCCTTTACAGCCGTTTCGGTAAGTAAAGCGGTGGAATCGGCCAGGGTGATGCTCGAAGCGGGCGCCGAGAAATCGAGGGCGAAGTGCACCCGTTGGTCCTTAGCCCAGCCGGTGGAGTACCGATAGCCGGTAGCGCCTTTGCCTTTTTCCTGGAGGTGGATACTGGTTTCTACCGGCGCATCCCAATTGATGGCAAAACCCAGGTCGAGCAGTACGTATTTTTGAGCCCCTTCCGGGAAGGTATACCGTTGTACCCCGGCGTGACGGGCGGCGGTGAGTTCCACCCGAATGCCGTTCTCCAACTGCACGGAGTAGTACCCCGGTTCGGCTTCTTCCTTTTCGTGCTGGAAACGGGCTGCATAAGAAGCTGTTTTGGGATCTTCCGGCTGAGTATTGAAGTCGACAGCGGACACGGCAGGCATCATGGATAGGTCGCAGAGGTCTCCGATGCCGGTGCCACTGAGGTGGGTGTGGCTGAACCCAACGATGACATTATCGGCGTAGTTGTAGCCGGCGCACCAGTCCCAGCCCTGCGTGCCGTTGTCCGGGCTGAGTTGCACAGCGCCGAAGGGTACGGTGGCGCCGGGATAGACATGCCCGTGTTCGGCAGTGCCGATGAAGGGGGCGACGTACTGAAGGAGGTTGTCGGTTTCGGGTTCATCCTCGGGTTGCGGTTGGCAGGCCAGCAGGCAGGCCAGAGATAGGAGGATAGGGATGGGGCCCAGCATTTTAAGGTTGGACAAAAGTCGGAAGCCGGAAATCGGAAGTCGGAATGGCGCCGGCCCTTCCGCTACTTTTGGGCCATCAATCGTGTCGAACGTTAAACGGATAGCCGGGATGGGTAATCGTCTCATGATATTGGATACTTGTGTTTGATGATATAGGATTTTCACTGGGCGAGGATAGGCCACCCCCTGTGTTATACTGCACCACGGTTGGTTTCTCCGGCCTTTTATGGGCTCTGTGGGATAATATTCCACAGGGCGGCACAGGTTGTGGGAAGCGCCGTCTCTGCCCCCTGGCCTTAAGGGCATAGCGTAACAGACAACAGACAACGCGAAACAGGATAACGTCGAAAAAAACTGCCAACTCTCTAAAATAAGGACGCCCCAAATAGCTTGTCTTTGGGGCGTCCCGTTGAAGTGTATGAAACTTAGCTTTAATTAATACAATTACTGCTTATCCCACCACATCCGAACAGTCAGCATTTGAGTAAAGTCAGAAGGCATGCCCTGGCGCTGTAGCGCTGCATTCAACTCTGTGGGGTTGTTGGCGGCTTCACCTTCGAAGTAAGCCAGGCGGCGCGGGATTTGTCCGCCGGTGACATTACCCTGGTAGTTGACCGGGGTCAGTTCCGGGAACCCGGTGCGGCGATAGTTGGCGTAAGCCTCGTATTCGTTCATGAAGTTGGCGGCCCAGTGCTGCTCGCCGATCATCTTGAGAGAACCGTCGAACGGGTGGGCGGCCAGATAGGCGTCGATGGCGGCATCCTCAACTGCAGCGCCTGGAGTGAACAGGTCGCCGTATTGTTTCATGGCGGCGCGCACGCCGGCATTGTAGTGCGCTTCCGCATCGCTGCCCCAGCCACGTACAGCGGCTTCCGCCAGCAGGAACTCCACTTCGGAGTAGTACATGAAGATCATCGGAGAAGCCGTCGTAACCAGAGCGTCATTCACGTTGCTGAACTGGTCCATATCCACCTCATCAGTCGGGTCGAGGCCCAGGTATTCTTTGATGGTCGTGGCGTTGTAGCCATTGGGCAGGCCCTTCTGCTCGGTGCCGTTGGGCACTACACCCAGAACATCGAGGCGCGGGTCGCCATTGTCCTTCATCCAGTTGACGAAGAATTCGCTGAGGTGCTGGTTGTCGTCGGCCAGCCATACTTCGCCGATGCCATTGCGGTTGATGCCCTCGGGGCCATCGGTGTGGGGCACCTTAGCGGAATCATCCTGGCTGGTCATTACGCCGCCGGCGATCGCCTTCCTAACCCAGGCTTCAGCCGAAGCTGGATCTACCTTGGTCAGGCGCATGCCCAGGCGAAGCATCAGTGAATTGCCGTAACGCCTCCACTGATCGACATCGCCGCCGTAGATGAAGTCGGCGCTGCCGTAGGTCGGGTCACTGCCATTCAATTGGGCGGTGGCCTCTTCCAGTTCCTTCAGCATATCGAAGTAGATATCCGACTGTGGGTCGTACTTCGGGTTGTCAATGCCCTCCAGAAAGCCTTTGCCGGCTTCGGAATAAGGGATGTCTCCGTACAGGTCAGTGATCCGGTGGAACATAGCCACTCTCCAGATGCGTGCGACGGCCAGCTTGTTGGCCACCGGCTCGCCCTCTGCCTGCATTTTTTCCAGGGTATTGATCAAATCTACGGACTGCATGACCTGCTGCTGGTAGCAACGCTCCATCAGGGAGCCGGAGTACTGGGCATTGTAGAGGTACTTGTCGCCCGACCAGTATTCGGGCAATGCAGCCAGGTGCTGGATCATGGTGGAGGAATAGATCAGCACTGTCCGCCAGTTTTCGTACCGCTCGCCGGAAACCCGGAGTTGCAGGAAAGAAAACTGGAAATCGGGGTTGATCGAAGTGGCCGCCAGCGGGTCGATGTTGGTGTCACCGAAATCGCTGCAGGATTGCAGGGCGAAGGCGAGCACCAACACAGAAAGAGAAAGTCTTTTTAATATGTATTTCATTGTCTGTTGTCTGTTTTTGTTAAGAAGAATCAGGTGTGGGTAGCCCAACACCTAATACCTAGAACCTTACATTCAAATCAACACCAAAGCTGCGGGTCTGCGGGACGCCGAACATTTCATAGCCTGGGCATTAGCGTTGGTGTAAGTGGATTCCGGATCGATATTGTCCACATTTTTAGACAGGATGGTAAGGTTGCGGTATACCAGGCTGACACTGATGCCTGCGAATGGCGTTTTGGCAATGACCGACTTGGGCAGGCTGTAGGACAGCGTTAACTGGCGCAGCTTGATGAAGCTGGCGTCTTCCACAAATTCTTCCGCAATACCGGATACGCGGCTCCAGTAATCCTGAACGTTTTGCGGCTCCAGCTTGGTCACGTTGCCGTCGGGCATGACGATCTCGCCGTTCTCGCGGTACTTCCAGCGTATTCTGGTGCAAACCCCGCAGGTAAGCGAAGGAGTTAGTAGCCGCATAGATGTCACCGCCGAACTTACCGTCGATCAGGAAGCTTAAGTTGAGGTTCTTGTATCCGAAGGTATTGCGCAAGCCCAGGGTAAGCGGGGCAATGCCTTCACCCAGCTTCTCGATATCGCCCCGGGTTGGCAGGCCATCGGCATCCAGGATGATGTTGCCGTTATCGTCGCGGGCGTACGTATAGCCGCGGATAATGCCATAGGGTTCGCCTTCCTGCTGGAAGATGTAGGCGGACTGAGTGCGGCTTATACCAACTTGGAGCAATTCGCCGTCAACTTCCGGGTCCAGCAAGCTCACGACCTCGCTTTGGTTGTAGGCCATATTGAACGAGACGTCCCAGCGGAAGTTATTGTTGCGTACCGGTGCGACGGACAGCAACAGTTCCACGCCCTTGTTGGTCAGTTCCCCTACGTTGACCACCTTGGTGCCGAAGCCGGAGGTGCTGGAAACACCAGCGTTGAGGATGTCATTCTCCGTTTTCCGGTCGTAGTAGGAGAAGTCCACTCCAACGCGGTTGTTAAACATGCGCAGGTCGAAGCCGAATTCGATCTCGGTATTCGTCAGCGGGGTAAGCGCTGTATTGGGAATCTGGCCGGAAGTGACGCCGCCCAGCGGTTGGCCCAAGTGGCCCTGGCCGAACAGCCCGTAGGCCAGCAACAATTGGTAAGGGTCGGTGTCGCCGCCCACCTGTGCCCAGGAAGTACGCAGTTTAGCAAAAGTGATCGCTTTCGGCAACCGAACCGCGTCGGAGAGCACAAAACTCAGGCCCACGGAAGGATAGAGCAGGCTGTTGTCGTTTTCCGGCAGGGTCGACCACCAGTCCTGGCGCGCCGTACCGGTCAGGTACAGGTAGTTGTTGTAGGACAATTCCACCGAGCCGTAGAGCGAGTTGATCTGTTCTTCGGATACATCATAATTTATACTGCGGTTTTGCGTATTGGTGATCTGCTCCAGGAATGGAATGTTGAATTGGTTACCCGATCCTTCAACCAACCCTGTATTTTGCTTCATCTGGTTGCCGCCGACAAAGGCATTCAGGCCGATAGAGCCGAATTGCTTGTTGACGCCCACCATGAAGTCTTTATTGGTTTCCGTGAAGTCATAGCTACGTTCGGTGATCGCTCCCAACGGGATGTAGTTGGTGCCATAAGGCTCCAGGTTGGTGCGGCGCTCGTTGTAGGTATCCATACCGATACGGCCCTGGATGAATAACCAGTCGAAGACATCATAACGCAGAGTCAGGTTACCCAGCAGACGGTCTTTGTTGTTGTCGGCGCGGAAGCGGTAGGCCGCCCAGTAGGGGTTGGTCACGTAGATATTGTCGTTAAAGTCGTTTTCCCCGCCGGTGGCGTCGCTGCCGTCGCCATTGGGCCCCTTGAGGGTTTCGATGTTGACGTTGGCCGGCATCGACCAGGCGGTATAGTTGGCGTTACCCGGGGAGTCGGACAGGCGCGGGCGGTTTTTCACATCTTCCTTGATGTAAGAGCCGCTCAGCGTGGCCGAAAGCCGATCGAAGAACTTGGCGTTGATCTTACCGGTGAAGTTGTTCCGGTCCAGGCCGGAATTGGGTACGATGCCTTCGTTCTGCAGGTTGGTCACTCCAATGCGGAAGTTGTAGTTTTCGTCGCCGCCGCTGAGGCTCATGGAGTTGGTCCAGGTACTGCCGGTGCGGTAAAAGCGGTCGAGGTTGTTGCCTACATCAGAGTAGGGGCGGGCTACGCCGTCCCACTGAACCACCTGCGAGCCGTCCAACTGGCCGCCCCAGGAGTACAGCCCGAATGCCTGTGCTTCGCTGGCGCTGGCGGGTTTGGCGCCGCGGTCGCCAGATCCATACTGGTTCTGGAAGTCGTAGGTGTTGATGATGTTATCGAAGGTGTAGTTGCTGCTCACCTCTACGCCAACGCCTTTGCGCTTGGTACCGGACTTGGTAGTGATGAGGATGACCCCGTTGGAAGCGCGGGCGCCATAGAGGGCGGCAGCCGTGTTGCCCTTCAGGACGGTCATGGTCTCGATGTCGTCCGGGCTGATGCTGGAGATGCCATCGCCCCAGTCCTGGCCGCCCCATTCCCCGGCATTGCCCAGGTTGGAGTTGTCGATGGGGATACCGTCGACCACGTAAAGCGGCTGGTTGTTGCCCGTCAGCGAGCTGTTGCCCCGAATGATCACGCGGCTGGAACCGGCCGGGCCGGTTGCCATGTTACTCACGTTCACCCCGGCGACTTTGCCGGCCAGAGCGTTGGCGACGTTGATTTCGCGGGCTTCCGTGAAGTCGTCGCCGGATACTTCTGTTACGGAGTACCCAAGGGCTTTTTTATTCCGCTCGATACCGAGTGCCGTTACGACCACTTCGTCGAGCTGAACCCCTTCCGCCAACGTGACGTCGATAGTGCTCTGAGCACCTACCTCCACCGTAGTTGGGGAGTAGCCGATGAGGGAAAACTGAAGGCTGGCGCCCTCTTTCACCTGTAGGCTATACATACCATCAATATCGGTGATCGTACCATTGCTGGTGCCGACCTCCAGGACGTTGACCCCGATCAGGGTCTCTCCGCCCTCATCAATCACCTTGCCTGTGACCGTTCGCTGGGCCCAGGCTGACATTGAGAGGAAGAGTACTAGCGATGTAAAGAGTATAAGTCGCTTTTCCATAGTTAGGACCGAATTTTGGATTTGGTGATAATAAACTTTTTCAAAGGTAATGAAACTTTTTTCAGATGAAAGAAAAAAGGCAGCAAAAACGCGCAGGATTAAGTGACTTTTTAAGCTGGGCCTATTTATCCCTGAATGGTTTGGTTGTCAAGGGTAAATTTTGTTTGAACATCAAAATGGATCATTTCTTTTAAATATTTGCAGTATTTTAAAATTTACTTTTATATTACTGTCTTATATTAGCACCCCTCTATGGAAACAGAACACGCAAAAAACGGCAATGCCTTTCACGTGGTGTGCAGGTTTCCGAAAAACAAAGAAACAGATTTTTGCGTTATTGCTGCATAGACTGAAACTTTCTGTGCCTCATGTTTAAAGAAGAAAGACACCAATTGATTCTGGATGAAGTGACCCGGCACAATAAAGTCCGTTCTGCGGAACTTTGCCGGATGCTGAAAGTTTCTGAAGATACCGTCCGGCGCGACCTCAAAGAACTTGCAGATAAAGGTATTGTTCGAAAAGTTCACGGCGGGGCCGTTGCCAATTCCCTTATACCTGCAGAGTACCGCGAACAGAATATCGACCACATCGGGCAGAAAAGGATTATTGCCGAAAAGGCCCTCTCCCTCCTTCAAAACGGACAAGTCATCATCATCGACGGCGGCACCAGCAACCTGGAACTGGTGCGCCAATTCCCGGAAGAACTAAAGGCGACGGTATTTACCAATTCTTTGCCGATCGCAAACGAGCTCTGTACACATCCTGGTATCGACCTGTTTATCTTTGGCGGCAAGGTGTTGAAAAACGTCCGGGTGGCCGTCGGCATGGATGTGCTGCATTTTCTTTCTGACCTGCACGCTGATATGTGTTTTATCGGCGCCCGTAGCCTGCACGCCAGCCTGGGTATTACCACCACCCGCCGCGAGGAGGCCCAGGTGAAGCGCAAACTGGCCGAGGTATCCACTGAGGTAGTTGCCCTGGTTACCTCCGATAAGATCGGCACCATTCAGCCCTTCCGCGTCGTGGAACTGGAACAGGTCCATACTCTTGTCACGGAGCTTTCCCCCAAAGACCCGGCGGTGGCGCCGTTCCGGGAAAAGGGGGTTAGGGTTTTATAGGGTTGAACGGGTATGTTTTTATCCTGCCAATGTTTTCCTGACAACCGCCCAATGCTCCTCCGTCAAAGCGCTGTAGTCAAACAGGCAGACACCGCTGGCGCCTGCCTGGAGGGAAACGTCAATGGCCCGGGGCAGTTCATCCGGCGAAAGCTGGGGAATAAACAGGCCGCTGTAGATGGGTTTGTCATTGTTGAGCCGTTCCAGGCCGGCCTTCACCTGCTCGCCGATCCAGTCAATATCTTCATTGTAGAAGCCCTGGTAAAGCATGGGGAGGAAGGCGTCGAGATCCCATTTGTGCCACTGCTGGCGCACGCTTTCCCAGTTGGGGAACACGGCTGCCGTGATCTTTTTTCCATATCGGTGAGCAGTGGGCGCCAGCCTGTCGTTCACTAATTTGGAAACCGCATCGTAACGGAACTGCCGCCAGGCTTCGTTCCCGGAGGGATCCTCCAGGTCGGTGAGCGGGTCGATGCCCGTTTGAGCTTTGAACTGTTCGCGGCAGTAGGTAGAGTAACTGTAGTCATACTCCGGATATTCGCGGTCTTGCACAATGCCGTATTTGGGCTGTAGCCCTTCGGCCAGGATGACGTCCGGCACCCGGATGTAGTCGAGGTGTATGCCATCCAGCCCTTCGATCCTGCCCAGGGCTTCTACGCGGGCCTGCACAAAATCCTGCACTTCGGGGTGGCAGGGGCAGAGGAATTTATAATAGTCTACGTAAGCGGGTTTTTCATGGGCAGGCTCCCCCTTCCCATTCACGGCAAACCAGTCGGGGTGCTTTTCTATGATTTCCGGAATATTGCATGGCATACTCCACATCCAGGCGTGGGCCTGCAGGCCGGCCTCGTGAGCCAGTGGGATGAGCCGCTCCAGCAGGGGCTCCCGGACGGGCACTCCCGGTACGCCGATCTCAAACAAGGCCTCCCGGCTGTTGAAGATTTGCGGCAATACCGCCTCGATACCGGCTGCGCGAATCTTGCCGAAGATTTGCTTCCATTCGTCATCGCTGAGGCCGAGCTGAGGCCGCAGCCAAATCCAGTTGGTAGGCAAGCCGTCCACCAACGGGTAAACGGCAGGGCGCCCGGCGCCGCAGGAAGATAGGGCGGGCAGAGCCATGGAAGCCAGAGCTCCTTTGCCTAATGTTTTGAGGAATTGTCTTTTGTCCATATCTCAATCGTTTCTTTGATGATCATTATATTATAGCCTGGGCCGCCAATTTTTTGGCGTCGGAGGTAGCGTTGTCGGGGTGCAATTTTCTATTGCGCTCGGACTTAAGCCCTCAAAGTTAAATCTGTCCTATCCCTTTTTACACAACCCCAATCCGGGTTGGCGTCTTTTGAGGGGACTGTTCGCAAGTTCCGTCCGGCTGAGCTCACGCCGTTCCTGAAAATCAAGGGGCGTTTTTCAGAAGGCACAGAAATTTGAACTATCCCCTTTTGAGAAGTTACCCCCCGTCCCACCCAGTCTCGTACCGAACCACCGAAACACCGAACCACCCTCACCTCAGAAGAAACCTCAACCGCCCCCCTTGCACCAACTCCTGATGGCTGATGAAATAGGAAGTATGCCTTTGCCCGTTCCACTCCATTGTATCGATGAGCAAGTGTTCATCCCCCTTGGCATTCACGGTTTCAAGAATGAGTTCCGTACCGGGGTAATATCGGGAATCGAGTTGGATTTTCACTTCATCGAAAACCGGGCTGGTAAGGGCAAAGTCCATATCCCCGGGGCAGGTAGGGTAGAGGCCCATCATGCTGAAAAGCAGCCAGGCGGATAAGGCGCCGGTGTCGTCATTGCCAGGCAGGCCCTCGGGGGCGTTAAAGTAATACTGCCGCATCAACCGGCGCACCGTTTGCTGGGTGAAGTGCTCCTGGCCCGGGATATAATTGAAAAGGAAGGGGTAAGTGATATCCGGCTCATTGGCCATGTCATAGTTATCTGTATCGAAACAGGCCTTCAGCGCTTCGAAGAAAGCAGTGTCTCCTCCGAGCAGCGTTTTCAGGCCTTTGATGTCATGCGGCACATAAAAGCGGTATTGCCAGGCGTTGCCCTCGACAAAACCGATAACGGGTTCGAAGTTTTTGCCTGCCTCGGGGTTGAAAGGGTCCAGCCAGCTGCCATCTTTCATGCGGGGGCGGAGCATACCGGTCTGCGGATCGAAGTAGTTGCGGTAGGAATAGGAGCGGTTCAGGAATCGTTGATAGTCCTCGTCCTTACCCAGGGCATTGGCCAGCTGCGCCAGGTTCCAGTCGGCAATATTGTACTCGAGGGTGGTGGAGACGGTGCCCCCTACCCTGGCTTCGTTGTTCTCGGGGATATATCCCAGCGAGTCGTAATAGGCCAGGGCAGGCCTTAGTTTGTTGTTTTCCAGTTGGGTGGCTGCTTTTCGGGCCGCTTCGTAGGCGGCTTCCACGTCAAACCCTTTCAGCCCCCTCAGCCAGGTATCGGCAATGACGGGGGTGGCGGGGTCGCCGACCATCACGCTGGTTTCCATGCTCAGCAGTTCCCATTTGGGCAGCCAGCCGCTCTCGCGGTACATGTCCACCATGCTGTGCACCATGTCGAGCTGCAGTTCCGGATAAACCAGGCTGAGGAATGGATGTACGTTGCGGTAGGTATCCCAAAGAGAGAAAACGGTATAGCGGTTTTTGCCGCCGGTATTGAGGATAGCCCCTGACTCCATGGCCCGGTAGTCGCCGTTTACATCCTGCAGGATGTTGGGATGCAGCAGCAGGTGGTACAGAGCGGTGTAGAATATGGCCTGATCTTCTCTGGCGCCGCCTTTCAGTTCGATGCGGCTCAGCAGTTCGTTCCAGGCCTGGCGGGCGCTGCGGCGCGTACCTTCCAGGTCGAAGCCCGGTTGTTCGGCCTCCAGGTTGAGGCGGGCGTGTTCGATGCTGGTGTAGGAAACGCCCACTTTCACTTCAATGACACCCCCTTCCGGCAGGTTGTAGGAAAAGTACGCTCCTACGTTGTCTCCGGCGACTTCCTGCCGGAAAGCCGGGTAGGGCTTGTAGGTGTCGTCGTATTTCGTCCAGTCAGCTTCTGCACCTTGATATTTGGGCATTTTCTTCCAGGCGCCGAAGTGGAGGGCCGGTTGGCTGAGGCGGGCCACAAAGTATACCGGCCGGACATCTTCGGGGTTGTAGCAGAAGTCGCCGATCATCTTAAAGCCCTCTACCTCCTGTCCGGATACTACCCGCAACATAGCGCCGGTTTCGTTGGTCAGCCCCAGCCCCAGGTTGAGCAGTACGTTGGCCTGCCCGGCGGGGAAGGTGTACCGGCTGATGCCGCTTCGCAGCGTGGCGGAAAGTTCTACCTGCACGCCGTATTTATCGAGGGTATGGGTGTAATAGCCAGGGCTGGCCTGCTCCCCCTGGTAGGTGCTGCCGTATTGTTCGGGGTCGAATTCCAGCTCGCCGGTGGTGGGCATCAGCAGAATGCTGCCGAGGTCGGGACAGCCTACACCGCTGAGGTTGACGTGGCTGTAGCCGGTCAGGAAATTATTTTCATAGACATAGGGGCGGGAATGCCACTCGCTGTCTTTTTCAAAAACATTCCCGGCTCCCTTTTTGAAGGCGACGTTGAAGGGGCACACCGAGGCCAGCCCCGCCGGCAGCACTGGCCCGGGATGGGTAGCGCCGTAATTCGACGTGCCAATGAAAGGATTGACCAGGCCTACCGGCTCCTGTGCAAGCAGAGAGCCGGCGAGCAGGAAGGGCAGGCAAAATAGAGCGCTGTGCCGGCGCGTTGTTTGTAGTAACCGCATGTTATGTTTTTGTGAATTCGATTTCCTGCCTCCTGGAAGCAAGGGAAAGGCGAACCTGAATGATGCGGATGAATTTAGAAAATATCTTGCCGATTTGTGCAGGATTTCATTAATTTTCCCATTCCGATGGAAAAAGGCCCTTTGCGGCTTTGGAGAAAAAACAAACATAAAACATTGAAAGAAAATTTCTTATGAGGCTTCAGTCCAATCATCCCAAAACCATTCATAACCTGGCAGGTAACCGTTGGCTTCCTGCATTCCTGTTGGCAGCTATCGGCCTGATGGCCGGGGCCGGCTGCGGTAACAAAGAAGGAGCGCAATTCGCTCCGAAAGAGGGCGCCACTTACTTCAGCCGCCTGGATCCCTCCCAAACCGGTATCACCTTTGCCAACCAACTGACGGAAACAGAGGAACTCAATGTGCTGTCTTATGAATATTTCTACAATGGCGGAGGAGTAGCCGTGGGAGACGTCAACAACGACGGCCTGCCCGACCTGTACTTTTCCGGCAATATGACGCCAAACAAACTCTATCTGAATAAAGGCAACCTGCAATTCGAAGACATCACTGAAAAAGCCGGCGTGGCCGGCCGCCCCAATGGCTGGAATACCGGCGTCAACTTCGTCGACGTCAACGCCGATGGCTGGCTCGACCTTTACCTCGCTTATTCCGGCGATAACCCGGAGGAACTCCGGCGGAATGAATTGTATATCAATAATGGCGGCCCCCTCCAAGGGGGAAATGAGGGAGCCTGGGAGGGGGCTTTCACCGAAAAGGCGGCCGAATACGGCCTGGCCAATCCCGCCTACACCACCCACAGCCTTTTTTTCGACTACGACCGCGACGGCGACCTCGATTGCTACCTGCTTAACCATTCCATTGACGAATACCAAAACTTCGACGCTGCTTTCGTTAAAAAAATGACCGACGAGTTTGCAGGAGACAAACTGCTCCGCAACGATAACGGGCAGTTTACTGAAGTGACCCAAGCCGCCGGCATTCGCAACAACCCGCTTGGCTTCGGCCTGGGCGTTGCCGCTTCTGACCTCGATGGCGACGGCTGGCTCGACCTCTACGTCAGCAATGACTATACCGAGGAGGATTATCTCTACGTGAACAAGGGGGACGGTACTTTTCGGGAAGACTTGCGAAATTGCCTGGGCCATATTCCTCACTTCTCCATGGGGAACGATATTGCCGACTTCAACAACGATGCCCTGCCCGATATCATGACGCTGGATATGCTGCCCGAGGACAACCGCCGGCAGAAACTGCTCTACGGCCCGGACGAGTACGACAAGTTCCAGTCCCAATTGCGCAATGGTTATTATCACCAGGTCATGCGCAATATGCTGCAATTGAACAATGGCGACGGTACCTTCAGTGAAGTGGGCCAACTGGCGGGCGTGTCCAATACCGACTGGAGCTGGGCGGCCCTGCTCGCCGATTTCGACAACGACGGCTGGAAAGACCTCTTCATTTCCAACGGCTACCTGCGCGACTATACCAACCGCGACTTTATGTCTTATTACGCTTCTGAACGCATCAGGGAGGCGCAGGGTGAAACTTCCAGTGCGCTCATGGAAATTATCTCCCGGATGGAATCAACCAAAACCCATAATTATATCTTCCGCAATGAAGGCAACCTGCAATTCAGCAATCAGGTAAAGAACTGGGGTTTCGATACGCCTCTGCTGACCAACGGCGCCGCTTACGCCGACCTCGATAATGACGGGGACCTCGACCTGGTGCTCAACAACGTGAATGAGCCGGCGGCCGTTTATGAGAATAAGAGTCCTAAAGGCAATTACCTCAGGGTGCAACTGCAGGGCAGCGGCGGCAACCGCTTTGGCATCGGCGCCAGAGTGGAAGTCTATGCCGGTGGGCAGGTGATGATGCAGGAATTCATCCCGGTCCGCGGGTTTCAATCTTCCATGCATATACCGCTCCACTTTGGCCTGGGCGCCGCGACCCGAGCAGATAGCCTGATGGTGCGCTGGCCCGGCGGCCAGCAACAATGGCTTACCGGGGTTGATGCCAACCAGCTTCTGACGCTGAAGGAAACCGATGCGGCGGGCCCTCTGAATCGATCCGGCTTTCCAGTTCTGTATAAGCCTGTACCGGCGCCCCTTCCGTTCACACATGTACAAAAGCCAACGGTGGATTTTAAGCGGCAGTCGCTGCTTCCATATATGCTGACCGGGTTGGGGCCGGCCATGGCCAAAGGCGATGTCAATGGCGATGGCAGGGAAGATGTCTTCATGGGGGGCGCCAAGCTTCAGGCCGGCGATATTTTCCTGCAGCAGGCCGATGGCTCCTTTCGCGCCAGCGGCCAGGAGGCATTGCGAAAAGACCTGATCGCCGATGATATCGATGCCGCTTTTTTCGATGTGGACCAGGACGGCGACCTCGACCTCTATGTGGTCAGCGGCGGGTATGATTACCTGCCGGAAGACCTGGCGCTACAGGACCGCCTGTACCTCAACGACGGCAAAGGAGGGTTTACCCGGGACAAAGATGCGCTTCCTCCCATGCTTACCAGCGGGTCCTGCCTTGCCGTAGCCGACGTCAATGGCGATGGCGCTTCCGACCTCTTTGTCGGAGGGCGGCTCATTCCGGGAGCTTATCCTAAGGCGCCGGTGAGTTACCTGTTGCTCAACGACGGCAAGGGCCGGTTTCGGATTGCTACAGAGGAACTGGCGCCCGGCCTGGCCCAAATCGGTATGGTAACTGCCGCTCTCTGGCTGGACGGCGGCCAGACGCTGGCCATTGCCGGCGAGTGGATGCCGCTTACCTTTTTTCGCAAAGATGGCAGCCAGTTCAGGAATGTGAGCGCCCAGGTAATGCCGGGGCCCAGCGCCGGCCTGTGGTGCGCCCTGGCTTCCTCCGATCTCGACGGCGATGGCGATGAAGACCTCGTAGCGGGCAACTTCGGAATCAACAGCCAGATGAAAGCCAGCCAGGAAGAGCCGATCACCTTATATTATGCCGACTTCGATGATAACGGGGCGGTCGACCCCATTCTCATTCACTATATACAGGGTAAGCCTTATCCGGCTTATAGCCGCGATGAGGTTTTCTCCCAGCTGGTTTTTCTGAAAAAGAAATTTACCGACTATGCTTCTTATGCCCAGGCGGGTATCGAGGACATCCTAAGCCCGGAACAGCTGAAGATGGCTACCCAACTCGAGGCGGTGGAACTGCATAGCGTTTGGGTGGAGAACCTCGGCGATGGCCGCTGGGCCCTGCACCCGCTGCCGCTGATAGCCCAGGCCGCTCCCGTATTCGCCATCCAGCCGCTGGACGCCAACGGCGATGGCCAGATGGACCTGCTCCTGGCCGGTAATTACGAACGCACCCGCGCCAATTGGGGGCGTTTCGACGCCAACCATGGCACGTTGCTACTCAACCAGGGTAATGGGCAGTGGGCCTATGTGCCCCAATACCGCTCGGGTTTCCACATCCAGGGCGATGTAAGGCATATCCTTTCTTTTGATCAAAACGGCCGCCAGCTATTGCTTCTGGGACAGACAAATGCCCCGGTGAGCGGTTATGTAAGGGAAAGGGAGGTGGAGTAGGGGTGTCTAAAAGGCGGAAGGCGGGGCTTCCTAAGATCGCCCGCCATAGCGGCTTCAGCCCACGGCCTCTGTCCGTCGGAGACCGGACTATGGTCCACCGGAGACAGCGGCGGGGCCTCACTAAGTTCGGCTTCCAGCTTCCGGCTTCCGATTTCCGACTTAAAACAGGGGCCTGTTGAAAGGCCCGCAAATCACACATCAACCGATAAATCATGCTAACCAGACTGACCCTTTTGATCTTTTTCAGTGCCGCTTTCGCGCCCGGCCTATCCGCCCAGCAAGGCGAGGCCCTCGATCGTAGCCTCACTCATGACGACACTACCCGAACCTATATCGTATATGTGCCGCAGGCCTATACCGGCGACGAAGCCTGGCCGCTTATCATCAGCCTGCACGGCTACACCGGCACGGCATCGCTGCAGCGCCTGATCAGCAACTTTGAGGCGCTGGCCGATACGGAACACTTCCTGCTGGCCTATCCGCAGGGGCTCGAGATTGACGACCCCTCAGGAGGAATCCTGCCGGCTTTGCCGCCCCGGGGCGCCGGATGGAACCTTCAGAATCCCGACGGGCCGGATGACCTTGGCTTTATGGTGGCGCTGATCGACAGTATGGCCACGGAATTCAATATCGATGCTGAGCAGGTTTTTGTGGCCGGGCATTCCAACGGTGGCGCCCTGGCTTATGTGATGGCCTGTGAACTCACGAGCCGCGTTGCCGCCATCGCTTCGGTGGGCGGCCCGGGAACATCTCCCGGCCTCGTGCCTTTCCTTGATTGTAATGCTACGGGCCCCATGCCTGTGTTGGATATTCACGGCACCGCCGACGCGGTGGTGCCTTATACAGGCGTTAGTGGCCTTTTTGCTTCCATTCCCGCTACAATGGAAGGCTGGGGCAACTTCAACGGTTGTGGCACAGAAGCAGTCGTAACGGAAATAGCCAATACTAACCAGCAGGACGGTAGTTCCGTCACCCTTATCCAGTACCTGGGGTGCGAGCAGGATGCTGAGGTGTGGCACTTCCGGGTGAACGGTGGCGGCCACTGGTGGCCGGGCAGCATTGATGTACCCTTCTTCCTGGAGTCCGTTTTTGGTAAAACCAACCGCGACTTTGACGCCAGCCGGGAGATTTGGAATTTCTTCACCGGCCAGCCCCTCACCGGCATAGCGCACCTGGCGGCCGAAGCCGCTTCAACTGTTACGGCCTTCCCCAACCCGTTCGAGGACGTTGTATCTTTCTCTTTCCATCTGCCGGAGGCGGGAAAAGTGCGCCTGAATATTTTCGGCCCCTTAGGCAATCTGGTGGCTACTTTGCCGGGCGGTGAATGGCCCGAAGGGTGGCAACAACTACAGTGGCCAATACAAACTCCTCTGGCGCCGGGTATCTACCAGGCCGTAATAGAGTCCAATAATGTGCCGGTAGGCCGGACGGCATTGGTCAGAAAGTGAAACATTACTTATACCAAAAATCCAGACCCGGCGGCAAGACAGTGTCCTGGGAAGAGGTATGGTACTTCGATGTAAAAAATGGCAAATTCGGCGGCCAATGGGATTTTATCGTCAACGGAGTCGAGCGTATGAAAGAGATGGGAGTGCGTTGCCTCCCTGAGTAGAGGAGTACGAGTAGTTGATGGTTGGGGCTGTTAGCGGCCCCAACCATCAACGAACAACCAACCACCCTACCTCAAGCGCTCCAGCATTTGCCGGGCATTGCCGTTCTGAGGATTCAGCTCCAGTGATTTTTGATAATGCTTTTTGGCCATGGCCTGTTCTCCGGCCTTATAGTATGCTTCGGCCAGGCTATCGTGGGCGTTGGCGGAAAAGGGATGCTCGTCCACATTATAACTTAAAGCGGTAATGGCCTCCTCCGTCATTCCATTCTCCAGGAACAGATAACCAACCTGGTTGACTTCCCATTCTCCAAAATAGGCTTTGGAGCTGTTGAGCAGTAGTTTGAACTCTTTGTAAGCAGCCTCGGCGCCGCCGCTTTCCATGATTTTTACTACTTCCCGGGCTCCATCAGGCCGCGGAGGCAATACCTCCAGTAGTTCAATTTCCCAGATGGCGTAATCTCCCGGCAGCGCCATGCCGGAGGTATTCCGCATGGCTTCCTGAAGGTCGGCCATAGGAATGTTAAAGCGGTACTTTCCACCCGGTTGCATGACGCTGAAAGCCGACTGGAAGGCCGCTGGCAACTCGGCGATCAGTTGATAATCCGGTACACCGATCTGATAGGTAGACACCAGTACGCTCCCGTTGATGTCAGAGAGCTGGTTGTGGGTAAGTGCGCCATTGTCGCTACTGAGTTGGGCGCCTTTTCCCGAACGCAGCACCTGGTAGGCCCAGCCGTTCGGGGTGGTCATTTTCTGAGCATTCGCCCAGCTGCATAAAAATAGCAAGAGGCATAGGGGGGATAGCCGTCTCATCATAATGTGGTTTTGGTTAATGTATCGGAAAACAAGAATCTTTGACGAATTTCGTTTTGTTGGGCTTTCCAAAAGCCGGAAAGTACTCTCCTGCCGGTTAGGAGGAGGCCGGGTTTATTCGGGCGCTCAGCTGGCCTACGAAATTTGCTAAAGAAAGAAAAAACTTATATGAAATTAATTTAAATTTCTGAGACTAGAACCACATATCCGAAGCTTTAACATTTGAAAGGGCCTTAATCTTCCCAAGCCTCTCTCTTAAAACGCAGATCGAGCAGGCGCAAACGCTTGCGTTTACCGATCCTGATCGTTTTGTGCTTAAAAAGCAAGGGAATGGCGAAAGACAAGCTGATAGCGCTGGCCGAAACAACCGCATCCGACCATCGATAGCGGCTATCGTCATTCCCATCTAGAGCAGTGCCGATAGCGGCAAAGCCCGACCACCCTATGCCGAACCAAAACAGGGAGATGCCCGTTGCCCGGGGCCAGTTGCGTTCATATCGCAAAGCGGAAATATCGTACACATTAACGTAGCGGTCACTCAATATCAGCAGGCTGTCCTCTACCTGTATGCCTTCGATATAGCTGTCGTGGAACATATCCTCTCCCTTGAGTTGGTAGGTGATAGGATCCCCGATAAATATTTTATCCGCCTGGGGTTTGCCGTATTGCTCGATCTGTAGCACTTTTTGGGCGCTGAGCAGGCTCTGGGCCAAAAGCAAGGGCATTAAAAATAGAAAGGTGCGCATGGCATTTCCGGTTTGTTCCAAAACTAAAGAACATTCAGCGTCTTGAATGGTTGGTTCAGTTTGCTTCGATGAGGGTTACCTTTTTTTTGTCAGCCGGCTGATCATTTGCCGCATGGCGCGTTCTATCTCCGGATAAGGGAGTGCTTCTTTGGCCACGTAGATCACCAGAAGGGCCATTTGCCGTTCTTCTCCTTCCAACACCTTGTATAAGCGATGTTTATTCAGGCGCCAGGCTTCACGTATCTGCCGGCGAATGCGGTTGCGCGCCACTGCCTTACTGAATTTTTTTTTGGGAACGCTCACCGTAAACTGGGCCGGAAATTCACTGCGCCGTTCTTTCACGGATAGATACACCAGCCTTAAGGGGTATTGCCCGAAAGACTTCCCCTCTTTAAACAGGGCGCCGATCACTTTTCGGCTCTTCAGGCGCTCGCCTTTTTGAAATGTATAGGATAGCATAGGCCTGCAAAATACCCGATTTGCTGCCCATTTACCGGCGAATTCGAAAAAAAATTGAAAAAAGTTGAAAAATCTTTATGGAATTTCTCGATTTCTGCGACTGATACTATGACAATATTTTTTTTCAACCTTTTAACCCTCCATATCATGGAAAAAAAAGATCTGTACGCTGAAACGGTCAAGGGCGTCTTCCGCACCTACTTTTTTAATTTCAAGCAATCGGAAAAAGGGAATCCTTATTTGCGCATCACGGAAAGCCGAAAAAGTAAGGAAGAAGAAGGTAAATTCGAGCAACAGCAAATCATCATTCTGCACAAAGACCTCGGTGAGTTTGCCGAAGCGCTGAACCATGTTATTCAACACCACAAGGAAAATTCCGATACCGTAACCAGTTAACTTGACTTTGGACGAACCAAGTGGGAAGTGGGAAGTGGGAATGCCTGGCCTCCGTGTTGGGTTTGGAATCCGCCTCTGGGGGAAGTGGGAATGCCTGGCCTGGCCTGGCCTTCCGCCTTCCGAATTCCGAATTCCGCCTTCCGCCTTCCGAATTCCGAATTCCGAATTTCCGTAAGGTTTCATTTTTACGTTACTGTTTTGTTCCAAGGGGTGCGGGCCGGGTGCTTTTTGAAAAGAACCGGCTCGTCCCTTTTGTTTCCGGACAGGGCAAAGCACTAAAACCAAGCATACCCATGCAAAACTATATACCTTCAGCGCTGGGCATTAAGAGCTGGGCGGAAGAGGACCGCCCGCGCGAGAAACTGGTCAGGAAAGGGAAAGGCAGCCTTTCGGATACAGAATTACTGGCCATTCTCCTGGGATCTGGTTCCAGAGAGGAATCGGCTGTAGGGCTGGCCCAGCGCATTCTCCACTCCGTCGACAATAACCTGAATGAACTGGGCAAATGCTCCATTGCGGAACTGAGGAAATTCAAAGGGGTGGGCGAAGCGAAGGCGATCACCATTGTCGCCGCTATGGAGGTGGGCCGAAGGCGCCAATTGTCCCGCATCCGTGAAAAGCCGCAGGTAACCTGTAGCCGTGACGCCTTCAACGCCATTGCTCCTTTACTGATAGACCTGCCTCACGAAGAGTTCTGGATATTGCTGCTCAACCGCGCCAACCGCATCCTGGGCCGGGAACAAATCAGCCAGGGAGGCGTAGCCGGCACCGTGGTCGATGCCAAGGTGATGTATGGCCGCGCCATTGAGGGCCGCGCTTGTTCCATCGTGCTTTGTCACAACCACCCTTCCGGCAACCTCAACCCAAGCCAGGCCGATATTGACCTGACCCGCAAACTCAAAAAAGCTGGCGAAACGCTTGATATTATAGTGGTAGACCATCTTATCGTCGGAGAGGGCGGGTACTACAGCTTTGCCGATGAAGGCTTGATCTGACCGCTAAAAGCGAAGTGCTTTAAAACTTATCCTCTGCTCTCTTGTTCCGTAAAATAGTATTTTTGGGTATCCGTCTAGAGTTGGACAAAATGGGATGGAGGTTGTGTACGCCTGCCCCGGCTCGGTTTGGGGATGTACGAAGACTGGTAGCCGTGGTTTTTAATATGGGCGCGCAATAGTGAGCCCAGTGACCCAGAACTTTAATTCATGGCTTCACTCGACAAAAACAAGATCGACTTTTATTTGCTCGGCAGAGTGCTGGGCCTGGCAAAACCGTACCGGCGCATTTTCCTCCTGGCGGGAGGATTGGCGGTGCTCCTGGCGCCATTGGCGACACTGCGCCCCTATCTGGTTAAGGAGATGGTAGACAAATACATCTTCGTCAATGACATTCAGGGCCTGACACGGATGGCGCTGTTGCTCTGTGCCCTGCTGGCCCTGGAAGCGGGCTTCCGGTATGTTTTTATTTATTCGACCAACCTGTTGGGGCAATCCGTTATTCGCGATTTGCGGGTGCGCGTTTTCAGGCACCTCACCAGCTTGCGCCTGTCCTACTTTGACCGGACGCCGATCGGTACCTCAACCACCCGCACCATTAATGACATCGAAGCCATCAACACCGTTTTCTCTCAGGGTTCCATTACCATTATCGCCGACTTGCTGACATTGCTAACGGTGCTGGCCGTGATGTTCTATACCAGTTGGAAGCTTACTTTGATCTGTCTGGCCACCATGCCCTTCCTTATCATAGCCAGCTATGTGTTTAAGGAAAAGGTGAAAGGCGCTTTTCAGAAAGTGCGCTCCCAAATCTCACGTATGAATGCTTTTTTGCAGGAGCGCATCACCGGTATGCGGATCGTTCAGATATTCAATGCTGAGCGCCAGGAAATGGAAAAATTCAAGAAGATCAACCGGGAGTATACGCAGGCCAACCTGGACTCCATTCTTTACTACGCCGTTTTCTTCCCGGTAGTTGAGATCATCGCCGCGTTTTCTCTGGGCCTGATGGTCTGGTGGGGGGCACAGGACGCCTTGCGTGCCGGCGGAGTCACACTGGGAGCGCTGGTTGCTTTCCCCATTTTTTTGGACATGCTGTTCCGGCCTATCCGAACGGTGGCCAACAATTTCAATACCTTGCAAATGGGGCTGGTTGCGTCCGAACGGGTGTTCAATGTGCTGGACCGGGACGACCAGATCGAGAACAACGGCGCCATTAAGGCAGAGCGCCTGCGGGGAGAAATCGAGTTCAGGCAGGTTTTCTTTGCCTACAATGACAAAGATTATGTGCTGAAAGACATCAATTTTTCGATCCGGCGCGGTGAAACCCTGGCGATTGTGGGCAGTACCGGCTCGGGCAAGACCACCATCATCAATATTCTGAACCGTTTTTATGAGATTCAGAAGGGGAGTATCAGGATCGACGACGTCGATATCCGGGAGTATGAACTCGGCGCCCTCCGAAAACGCATCGCCATCGTCTTGCAGGACGTATTCCTCTTTTCCGGCTCTGTCTTTGAAAACATTACCCTTCGCGATACCCGCTTTACTCGTGAAGAGGTCATCGAGGCATCGAAGATGATTGGGGCCCACGCATTTATCGAAAAGCTGCCGGGAGGCTATGACTATAAGGTAATGGAACGTGGCGCCACCTTATCTATGGGCCAGCGGCAACTGATATCTTTTGTCAGAGCGCTTGTTTTTAACCCCGATATTCTTATCCTCGATGAGGCCACCTCCTCCATTGACCCCGAAACGGAGTCGGTCATTCAGCACGCCATAGAAAAGTTGATCGCCAAACGCACCTCCATCATTATAGCCCATCGCCTGAGTACTATTCGGCACGCTGATAATATAATGGTGCTCAGTAAAGGTAAAGTGGAAGAGTTCGGCCCCCATGAAGAATTGCTCAAGGATGAAGACGGCCACTACCGCAACTTGTATGAGATGCAATTCCTGCAGATGGAGGAACAATAGAATAGCGTCTACTGGTTTGTCAAGCATAAATTGTCGGGTAATCTATGGCACCTTTTCCGCCTGCTCATCGTTGGAGAACCGGGCTTCGTAGCTACGGCTACGATCCCGAACCTCCGCCTCGATCAGGCGGAAAATTTGCAGATACCTTACCCGACATTCATACGTTGACAAACCACTACTAACTTCCCACCCTTACCGTTCGGATGAGAAAAAAACCATCATCACCCTGCTGTTGGTAAAGCGGCATGAGGATACGGCCATCGGCTTTTGCATAAATAGGCCCATGGCGGTCATGTGCCAGGAGTTCCCCTTTTTTCACGACCTGGAAATTTTCGTAATTCGGCGCCATGTGGAAGTCATCACCGGCTTGTATCCTGTGGCAGGTGATGAGTTCCAGTACTTTCGGCAGGTCTTTGGAGTATTCGATGAGCAGCGCGTCATGGCGGTTTTCGACATGTTCGGCGCGTACACAGCCGATCGTCCGCATGCAATTGATGGTGGCGGCAATGGCCCGGTTGACGGACAGGGGCTCGTCGTGTTGGCCGGATTCAAAACTAATGCCGACGGTGGGACAAGGGAAATTATCGCTGTTGAAGTAGTGTAAGGTCGTGCCGTGAATGCCTTCCAGCATGCCTTTGACTACCGGGGCGTGCAGTTCGACGGCTATTCTTACACTTTCGGGATCATCCGTAGCAATGGAAAAGATACCTCCATAGGCGGTGGTGGTATGCAGGTCAAGCAGGACGATCTTTTCCGGTTGATAGTCTTCGATATTCCGTTCGATGATGGTGATCAGTTCTTTCAGTTCGAGGTCTTCTGCCTGCAGCTTTGCGTTGGGCGCCGCTTTTACCCGTGCGACGTTTTCCGGCGTCCATTGCCGGTTGAGGTCTTTTTCCAGGTACCGCATTTTTTTTCCAGTTGCCCTCCTGTTTCCGCGCAGGCCGAGCAAGCGCCCCTTGAAGGCAAAATGGGGGTTGGTTTCGGGTTCTATCTCGAGCAATTTAAAAAGAATCTCCAGGGCCTGAATGCCTGCGGGTTCATTGCCATGCATTCCTCCCACGCAGATCAGGAGAGGCCCTTTTTCCTGCCCTTCGTGTTGGCCAATGATTCGTTCTGTTTCGGTGTCCATCGCTTTAGCCGCTTTACGGCTAAAATTAGTAGTTATCATGAAATTTTATTTTACCCGGTTTCCCTTGTCATTAAAAGAACAACCGCAATATGGAAAAGTATACGGGAAAAAGAACTGATTGTTGTCATTAAAGAATGGCCCATTTCTAACCGCGCTACTAAAATGGAACACATGCTAAAGCCTTATAAATAGTGTCGAAAACCAAAATGTTTCCGGGATGGCGCTTTTCCAGCTTCCGGTTTTTGGCCTCATCAAACGCTTTTGATATACTGCAACCTGGATTACATAGTTTCCTGTCGAGAACGATTACCTTTACCCAAAATTTTTTGGATTATGAAGAAAATACTCTTAGCAACTTTCGTCTTGTTTTCCCTGGCCTCCTGGCAAAGCCGGGAAGAAGGCGAATGGAAAGATAAAGTTGATGCTTCTCTGTTGGAAAAAGCGTCCGCCGGAGAAGAAGTTGAATTCCTGATCCTGCTGAAGGAACAGGCGGATGTCAGTGGCAGCAGCCAGTTTCGCCTCAAGGAGGAGAAAGGCGCATTTGTATTTGAAAAGCTGAAGGCCGTGGCCAAACAAACGCAAGGGCCGGTGATCGCCATATTGGAGGAGGCCAAAGCAAACTATCGCTCCTTTTACATCGTCAACGCCGTGCTGGCAAAAGGTGGACTGGAACTCATTCGCCAGCTCGCACAGCTGGATGCCGTCGCCCAGGTTCAGGACAACCCGGTGGTGAACCTTCAGGAACCATTGGCAGACAGCGGCGCGGCGCCGGTTTCCTTCCGCGACGAAGGAGTAGAATGGGGCATTGACAAGATCAACGCCGACGATGTCTGGGCCATGGGGTACACCGGCCAGGGCGTCATTATCGGTGGCCAGGATACCGGTTACGACTGGGATCATCCTGCGATCAAAGATTCTTACCGGGGCTGGGATGGAAATAGTACAGACCACAATCACAACTGGCACGACGCCATACACGAACTTATTGGCGACCCCAACAATGCCAATCCCTGTGGCCTGGACAGCGCGGAACCTTGTGATGACCACAGCCACGGCACGCACACCATGGGCACCATGGCTGGCGCCAAGAGTGACGAAGACAAGAGCATCGGCGTGGCGCCCGGCGCCCGTTGGATCGCCTGCCGCAATATGGAAATGGGGGATGGAACGCCCGCCACTTATATCGAGTGCTTCGAATGGTTCCTGGCGCCTTATGGGCTCAATGGAGAGGGAGCGGATGTGAGTTACTCCCCTCATGTGATCAACAACTCCTGGAGCTGCCCGGAATCTGAAGGCTGCAACCCGTCCAATTTTGCCACCATGCAGATGGTGGTCGACAACCTCAAGGCCTCCGGCATCGTGGTGGTGGTCTCTGCCGGTAATAGCGGAAGCAGTTGCGAAACGGTCGATACCCCGTCGGCGATGTACGAAAACAGTTTCTCCGTAGGAGCCACCCAGCAGAATGACACAATCGCCGGCTTCAGCAGCCGCGGGCCGGTCATGGTGGATGGCAGCGGCCGGTTGAAGCCCAATGTGTCCGCTCCTGGCGTTGGGGTTCGCTCTTCGGTGCTCAATGGCGGGTATGCCACTTTTTCCGGAACCAGCATGGCCGGCCCCCACGTCGCCGGCCTGGTGGCCCTGCTGATTTCCGCTAAACCCGAACTGGCCGGACAGGTGGAAGAGATTGAAAGCATTATAGAACAAACCGCTCTTCCCTTGCTGAGCGGCCAGGATTGTGGCGACTTCTCCGGCCAGGCTGTGCCCAATGCCGTTTATGGCTACGGGAGAGTAGATGCCCTGGCGGCAGTTTTGGAGGTACTGGAAGTCTCCGGCGCTAACAGCCAGGAAGCCTCCGGCCGGCTTAAGGTTTTCCCCAACCCCACATCCGGGCCGGCCTTTTTTCAGATGGATGGAGTGAAAGGAGCGGCACTGGTGCAGGTGTTTTCACTCTCGGGGCAGCTGGTTTATTCCAATCGCCGGGACGCCGACAGTGGCCATATCATACAGGTTGACCTTTCCGCCTTGCCTTCGGGTATCTACTGGTACCGGGTAGTAACAGACGATAAACAATACAAAGGCAAACTGGTGCGGCAGTAAGGTTGTTCCTTCCACAGGATGTATTATATTTGTCTGGCTGTCCTGTAGTAGTTTTGAAATAATGCGCTATAGAACCTGGCATGGCATAGGAGCAGAAACAGAACGCTTCTATACACGCCTCCTTTCTGGTCACCTGGTTGTTATCACATAAACCCTAAACAACTATTGCCATGCCTGAAGTACTGGCCCGGCTGGAGCAAGCCAAAAAAGTATACCGAACGGGAGATACAACGATCGTCGCGCTGGACTCCACCACCCTGGATATTCGTAGCCAGGAGCTTGTACTGGTGGAAGGCCCTTCGGGGTCAGGTAAGACGACCCTGATCTCTCTCATCGGGTGCGTGATCTATCCCACCGAGGGCAAAGTTTTCGTGCGCAATATTCATACCAGCGGCCTCAATGACCGCCAGTTGTCGAAGCTGCGCCTGAAGAACATCGGCTTCGTCTTTCAGAACTTCAACCTCATCGCTCCCTTTTCAGCTTTGGATAATGTAGCCTTTCCCCTCCGCCTAATGGGGAAAAGCGGTAGGGAAGCCTACAAGGAGGCCCGGCAGCAGCTCGAAAAGCTAGGCCTGGCGGATCGCGGGAAGAACCTTCCCCGGGAGCTTTCCGGCGGACAAAAGCAGCGGGTTGCCATTGCCCGGGCGCTGGTGGCCAACCCCCGCATTCTGCTCTGTGATGAGCCTACTGCCTCCCTCGATCACGATTCCCTGAAAAAAATAATGACTGAGTTGAGGAACCTCAGCCAGGAAGGTAAAGCGGTCGTCGTCGTTACCCACGACCCTCGCCTGGAGGAGTATGCTGACCGTATCATTCGAGTGGAAGACGGGCGGATAGTGGATGAGGTGACTGGCTAGTGCCTCGCGCACTAAATAGCGGGGGAATATCGCGGGCTCTTTCCCCACCATACCTGCCTCGGCCGTGGCCTCACGGGCAGGCAGGCGGCGTTGCTCCTCAGTCACGTAGCCCCGCTATGTTTCTTCCTCGCGCCTTGTCTGGCGGGAAAATAACCTCGCGCTATTCTCCCCTTATTTAATGCCCGAGGCACTAGCTAATGAAAATCCAAAATTATGAAGATCAATCAAGCCCCCGCTTTAGTCCTGTTATTGATCATTTTTGCGCTCGCCTGCGGGAAAAAAGAAAAGCCAACCTCCGGACAGGAAAATGCCGCCGCTGAACGCCAGGCAGCCATTCGCCGCCTGCAAAACCCGGCTGAACTGACTGCTCTTGGTAAAGTAGTCCCTTCGGAAGAAGTGCTGGAACTCGCTTTTGAAGTAAGTGGCAGAGTACAACACATTTATTATAAAGAAGGGCAACAGGTTCGGGCCAACGATCTCCTTATCGCATTGGATGCCGCTTTGGAAGACAACCAACTGAAAGCCCTCGGCGCCCAGAAGGAACTCAACCGCCTCGAACAGGAGGACGCCCGCGCTCAGGGGCAGTACCAGGAAGAGGTGCTCGAACAGCATCGGCAAACCTACCAGCGCCTGAAAAGCTCGGTGGATGCACAAGCCCTGCCCGCCAGCGAACTGGACCCGGTAGCGTTAGATATAAAAAACAGCCGAAACCAGGCCGCCAATGCGGCGCGGCTCCTGCAGCGCCTGGAGGCGCAAGCCAGGGAATTGCGTATCCAGCAGGAAGAAGTACAGTTGCGCCGGCTTCAGAAAGAGTTGCATGCACCGGGTGAAGGAACGGTTCTCGCGTGGGAAGTGCGCGAAGGTGCAACGGTTAATGCCTATGAGTTGGTTGGAGAATTTGCCCCCAGTGGCCCGTTGTTCATTGAAGCGGAAGTGGATGAGTACTTTGCTGCCAACGTCAAGGAAGGGCAACCCGCCATTATCCGGCGCGAAGGTTATACCGATACCCTGGCCCGGGGGCAAGTCATCTTTACGGCCGATAACCTAAGCGACAAATCCATCCTCTCTGAAGACAATAGCCAGTTTGAAGACCGGCAGGTGAGGCGCATCAAAATTCGACTGGAAGACGGTAGCCGGTTGCTGTTGGGGATGAAGGTCGAGGCGCGCATCCAAATTTCAGAAAAACGCTAATCTATGTTCCGGCAGGCTTTACAATTTATCAATTACGACAAACCTAAAGCTTTTGGGGCTACCCTGGGCGTGCTGGTGGCCATTTTCCTCATCGGCCAGCAGGCCGGTATCTTTATTTTCCTTACGAGCCTGATGACATCACTGGTCGACAATTCCAAGGCAGATATTTGGGTGGTCAATGACAAAGCCCGCGACGCCAATCGCCTGGGGACCCTGGATATGCGCTATGTACAGGAATTGAAATCCGTGCCCGGGGTAGATATCGCTTCTCCTTTAGTGTTGGCAGGCGCCAGTGCCAAGCTGCAAAATGGTGAGCAGTTGCCTGTTCAATTGATCGGGGTGGAGGCGCCGGAATTTCTGCTGGAGCCCTGGCGGGTGGTGAAAGGCAGTAAGTTTGGGCTGCTGAGCAATGGCGCCGTATCGGCTGATGTATTCGATTTCAAAAGCATCGACACACTGAGAATTGGCGAACCGCTGGAGGTCAATGGGGTCCGATCGTATGTGAGAACCGTCACTCGGGGAGCGAGAGGCTTCGGAGGAACGCTGATGGTAACTACCATTAATCAGGCCAGGAAGCTTGGCAAAGTACCGGTTTACAAGGCCAGCGCCATTTTATTAACGGTGCAGCCCGGTTTTTCTGCCGACAGCGTAGTGGCAGCTATCAATCGAAATTTTTTTGGCGTTCGCGCCTGGGAACGGGAGGCTTTCTCCCGACAAACGAGGCAGGAAAACCTCAGCAACAGCGGTATCGGCACTTCCACTTTTACCCTGATCATCTTTGCTATTATTTCTGGTATGGTCATCATTGGGTTGACGCTCTATTCGGCCGCCATCGAGCGCCTCAACGACTACGCCACCATGAAAGCGATTGGCGCTTCGAATGCTTATGTTACCCGTATTATCCTTGCTCAGGCCTTACTGATCGCAACAGTGGGTTTTGCTATGGCTGCCGGCCTGCTGGTGGCCTTTCAGCGAGGTATAGCCAATGCCGGCGTACTATTCAATTACGGCTCTATGCTTTGGGTAGGGCTATTGCTGGCTACACTTTTCCTTTCTCTGGGGGGAGCTTTACTGGCCATTTTCCGCATCCGAAAAGTAGAACCGGCCTCTGTTTTCCGTTGATCCAAGAACCAAAATCACCGTGATGAAGCGTTTTCTTTATTTCTTTTTCTTGCTTTCCCTGTCAAATGTGTTGGTGGGGCAGGGCGCCTTTACCGTTGAAGAGGCGGTAAGATACGCCCGGGAGCACAATGCCGGCCTGGATAACAGCCGCCTGGAGCAGCAACTATCGGCCATGGAAGAAGAGCGGCTGGGGCGCAGCTGGTTTCCTCAAGTGTCAGCTTCCGCCGACATTCGGTATAACCCCATTCTACAGACTACGCTCCTGCCGGCAGAGCTGTCCGGCGGTTCGGGAGGCGGCCTGGTCGAGGTGCAGTTCGGCGCCGCTTTTTCCAGCGCGCTGGGCCTGACGGTGCGGCAGAAGGTTTATGACCCCGTTTTTCACCTGGAGCGGAAATTGAGCGCGATCAGCCAGAAAAAGGCCGTACTGGATGAGGCGTTTGAGAACGAACAGGTGCAACTACAGGTACTGGCGGCGTACTACCAGGCCGTACTCAATCTGGACGCTTTCCGGAACAGCCAAAGCCTTTTGGTGGATTTGGACATCCTGCGTCAGGATGTACGCATTCTGGTGGAAAATGAGCTGGAAAGCCCCGCTCTGCTCAACTCCCTTAACCAGCAGTACCGGCAGCAGCAAAACGCGATCTATGTGGATAGCCTCAACTGGCAGGCCAGCCTCGCTGGCCTGAAGCTGGAGATGCATTTCCCGGCAGGCGAAGAGCTCCTTCTGGCCGACAGCCTCAGCCTCTCTATGAGAGATACTTTGAACCTGAATGCAGCGGACAACTACGATTTTCAAAACTTTGGACTGCAACTGGAGGAGTCCCGAAATGCATTGAATCGGCTCAGCCGGTCGAAACTCCCAGCGGTTGATGCCGAAGGCTATCTCGGCGCCCAGTTCTTTTCTCCATCACCAGACCTCTACAACTTCAAACGCTGGTATGGCCTGAGTTATATCGGCCTGACTGCCAGCCTGCCCATCTACGATGGCAACGACAGGCGTTATGGCGCCCAAATAGAAAACCTGAAGATGGAACAGGTGCGCAACCAGATGCAGGCCTACCGGATCGAACAGGAAAATAAAACCGTTCGAGCTTCTCTACAGTTGGAAAGCGCCCGGGCCCAGGCCTTGCTGGCCCGGCAGGCGATACAAACGGCTGAGCAAAACCTGATGCTGGCAAGAGTCAATTATCAGAATGAAGTGACGGGTTTCCAACCCGTTTTCGATGCCCTGCAGGCCCTGTCCAATAGCCGTGGGCAGCTCATCAATGCCAAGGCCTCCTATGTACAGGCGCTGCTGGAAGCCCGGTTGCTTGACTTGTAGGAGCTTCGCGCGGAAGCCCTTCTTCGGGGCCTTCGCATCATTAACTAGACTTTGGACGAAGAATAACTTCCCCATTTGATGCCGATCCCTGCCTGCCTTGCGGCATCGGAACTTTGGATCTTGCAGCTAAAAAAAAAAGGCTGTGCATCGTTTGCTATTGAGAATAAAAAATTGTGACACAGCAAAACACACAGCCTTATGTCAAAGTTACGAATTAATAAACAAACAGTTACAGCAGTTAGGAAGTGGTGCTGGTATCATTATCAATGACAGCGCAAAAATGAAAACCAAGCCTGCACTGCGTTTTGATTATCCAGAAGAGGCGGAAATACCGAGCATTTAAGTTTTCTAACGAGCATTCAGGTTTCGTTGAATTCGGTTATATGGATAAACCGTTTGAAAAGCCAACACTTGCTCAACACAGTGTGGCTGGGCATTGAGCACGAGCACCTATTCGCCAACGCTTTTGATCCATTTTGCCTGCCAGCTAATAACCGGGCGCTGGGGAACCCGGTGGACACCTACCGGATGAAGGAGATACATGACAATACGCCGGATAAAAACGACGCCAAAGAACACCTACATTATCAGCGAGTTGATGAGCATAGCCAGTTGCTGCATACAATAAGCGAGATACTTTGTCCGAAGAATTAGCGGAGCTTAAGGACCGCCACCGCCATCAACTTGACCGTCAATGCATGACGATCGTTATGCTACGGTTCGCCCGAGCCTGGCGCCGAAGCGTTTCCGGAGCAGCCCCATTTAGTAAAACGAGGGCTGCGCTTAACCAACAATCTGGGCATATTGGAGCAAGCCCTTTGCCGGGGGACATATTGAGCAAAGAGGAAAGCTGGCTGGCTGAGCGCCTTAAAAAAGGGAGCTGCGGGCAGTTTAAAGGAAAAACAAGCTAAAGAGTTGATAAACAAAGCCCAATACAGTACAGGCTACTGCCGGATAACCCCATACACCACCCGGCAGTGGCTTTGTCTAATGGGCATGGCAGCAATTTCATTTGCTTTGCAGGCAGGTTGACAAGTGTGAAACTCAAATGGAAAAACTGCTGAAACAGGATGCGTTCTTTGCAAAATGGCTGGAAATAAAGCGTTTGATGGATGCCCAGACAAAGGTGGGCTGATTGGCGAGGCGGAGACATCCATGCTTTTGACAACGTAGAAAAGCTCGATCAAATATGCGGGCTTCAACCTGTACTCTTACCAGTCGGGAGCAGTTCCTCCGGTTTGGCAAACAAAACTTGCTGATGGCAGCCGCCAACGCCGGACGTGTGAGCACTTGGCCGTGTCGCTGAGCAGCAGATAGTAAGTATGTGGGTAATGGCGGGCGCGCATTACCGAGAAGATGAAGAAGCCTGGCAAAGTTGCCATGGCAAAAATGGCTAAAAAGTTACGACAATGCGTATAAAAAGTGCATGGAAGAATGGGCCAGTATCTCCCTCCGAGGGTTAGTAGCCAAAACGCCTAAAATTTTGAGAAAAGCAAGCCCTAAATAGCAAACCCAAAAAACAAACTCTGCTTGAGGGGAACAGCCTGCCGGACATTCAGGACCTGATTGAGAACGCCATAAAGTCCTGTGGAAGGGTAAAAGGCAAAGTAAAAGCGTTTCTTCAGAATGCCAATAAAGAAAGACTGAGGCGCTCCAGGCGACCTCCAAAATAGATCAGGATCGCATCTGAAGCAACGTTCCAAAAGCACACAAAATAGTGGCAATATGTGACAGCGAAGAATACTATCCCATTTGATTTTCCCGGATTTATTTTGCGGCGTTAAATCAGGCAGGTTTTGCCGCTGTACTGCGTTGCTCATCACTTGCGTAGCTGGGCTATGCGCGTTCTTCGCGCCCCTGCCTGCTCGGCCGCCTCGCCGGCAGGCAGGTTGCCTGGCGACAAAATCTCTGGCCTGAAACGGGGAACTTATTTTTCTCCGGCCCCTAAGTACACTGTAAATTAAGTTCTTTCGTGTTTTGGGATGGGCATTTTGGCGGAAGGCAAGGCGCGAGGAGTGAGGGTAGCCGTAGCTACCTGATCGATCGAGCAACGCAGTATTCCGTCAAAAGGCACTGCCAAAACCGGACGCTACTTAGTTTACAGTGTACTAAGTAGAAAGTTGGAGCTCCTTTGCAAAAAACGTACCTTCACCCTTGATGCCTAACCAAATTATCAGATCGCTATGTTGAAGATCGACATGCACACCCATATTATTCCCGAAAAGCTGCCCCGCTTTGCGGATAAGTTCGGCTACGGGGACTTCATCTACCTCGAACACCACACGCCCGGCCGCGCCAAAATGATCAAAGGCAAGGAGTTTTTTCGCGAGATCGCCTCCAATTGCTGGGATCCCGTGGAACGCATTGAGGAGTACGCACAGTATACTACTCAAGTACAGGTTGTCTGCACCATCCCGGTCCTGTTTTCTTATTGGGCCAAGCCCCGGGACGGCCTGGAGCTGTCCCGTTTTCTCAATGATGATATTGCCCGGACCGTAGCGGATCACCCCCGGCATTACATTGGCCTGGGCACCGTGCCCATGCAGGATGCAGCGCTGGCTATTCAGGAACTGGAACGCTGCCGGGAAATCGGCCTGTCGGGCATTCAGATCGGCTCCAACATCAACGATAAGAACTTAAATGAGCCCGAGTTTTTCCCTGTCTTCCAGGCCTGCCAGGACCTGGATATGGCCCTTTTTGTCCACCCCTGGGAGATGATGGGGTTCGATTCCATGCGCAAATACTGGTTGCCCTGGCTGGTGGGTATGCCGGCGGAGACTTCCCGCGCCATCTGCTCCATGATCTTTGGCGGCGTCTTTGAGCGCCTGCCCGGGCTGCGGGCCTGCTTTGCCCACGCCGGAGGGTCTTTCCTGCCCACCATCGGCCGGGTACAGCACGGTTTTGACTGCCGCCCCGACCTGGTGGCCATCGACAATGATGTGCCGCCCCGCAACTACCTGGGTAAATTCTGGGTCGATTGCATTACTCACGACCCCAATATGCTGCGTTATGTATTGGATACCGCCGGAGAGAACCGCGTTTGCCTCGGCTCCGATTATCCTTTCCCACTGGGCGACCTGGAAATCGGCGCCTTCATCGAAGAGATGGGGCTTCCTCACCAGACGGTAGAAGATATCTTTGGGAATAATACCATGGAATGGCTGGGCCTGGAACGCTCGGCTTTTGAGACTGAATTTTGAATCTCAAACCTTGAATTTATCTTAAACTTTAAACAAACCACTCTCATGCGTTACCCCTTTACCTTATGGCTTGTCTTGAGTCTGATCCATACTGCATTTGCCCAATCCGGTGAACCTACGCTCCTGCTGCGCCACCCCTCGGCGAGCGAACAGCATATCGCCTTTGCCTACGCCAGCGACATTTGGATCGCCAACAAAGACGGCAGCGCCCCTCGGCGGCTGACCGTTCACGAAGGAGCGGAGATTTACCCCGTCCTCTCTCCCGATGGCCAATGGGTGGCCTTCACCGGTAATTACGATGGCAATTACGATGTGTACGTCGTATCCACCCTGGGAGGAATGCCCCGCCGGTTGACCTACCACCCGGGGCCGGACTACGTCCGGGGATGGCATGGAGAAAAGGTTTTGTTCTCCTCCTACCGGGAAACCTATTCCAACCGCTTCTCCAGAATGTACGAAGTGGGGCTAAACGAAGCCCTGCCGACAGCATTGCCCATGCCCGAAGCACATCAGGGTAGCATCTCACCGGATGGTAAGTTTACCGCTTATATCAAAAACCCCGACCCGACGGAAGGCAATGGTACCTACCGCCCCTTCAAGGGCTACCGGGGGGGAAATGCTCCGAAAATCTGGATCTTCGATAATGAAACCTTTGAAGTAGAGGAGATTCCACAGGATGGCTCCGTCAATACTCATCCGGTGTGGGCGGACAATACCGTTTATTTCCTTTCCGACCGAAATGGCCGGATGAACATATTTGCCTATGACCGAGATGCCAAAGCGGTGCGCCAAATTACCAACCATCAGGAGTACGATGTAAAAACGCTTCATTCCAACGGTACAGAGCTCACCTATGAGCAGGCGGGGCGCATCCACCGGCTGACGCTCAGAGGCCGCGAACCTCAGTTGCTGCCCATTGTTTTGAACCCGGACCTGCCTACCCGACGGCCCCGGTATGAAGAGGGGGCAGAACAGATTCACAGCTTTCAGGCCTCGCCTACCGGAAAGCGGGCGGTGGTGGAAGCCCGGGGAGATATTTTTACCATCCCCACCGATAAGGGGGATATCCGCAACCTGACCGGGACCCCTGGCGTTTTCGAGCGCTTTCCCGCCTGGTCGCCCGATGGCCAATACATCGCCTATTTCTCGGACGCCAGCGGCGAGTACCAACTGATGATTATTGGACAGCAAGGTATGGAAGAACCCAAGGTGATCCCTATTGAAGAACCCTCCTATTTTTATGCGCCGGCCTGGTCGCCTGACAGCAAGAAGCTACTCTTCGCCGATAAAAACTTCCGGCTGTACTGGCTGGATGTGGAAAGCAGCGCCCTCTACCTGATCGATACCGATACCTATTCGGTTCCGGACCAATCCTTTAATGCGAGCTGGTCGCCCGATAGCAAGTGGATTACTTATGCCCGCCAGCTCGACAATCACCTCAAAGCCGTTTTTGTGTATGAGCTGTCAAGTGGAAAACCCCATCA
The DNA here is from genome assembly GCA_020636095.1 of Lewinellaceae bacterium. Lineage (GTDB taxonomy): Bacteria > Bacteroidota > Bacteroidia > Chitinophagales > Saprospiraceae > JACJXW01. The sequence continues at coordinate 1,510,076 of JACJYN010000002.1, read as the reverse complement.
AGTGACGGACGGCATGAGCCATGCTGATTTTCCCGTCTTCAGCCGCGATGGCCAATACCTCTTCTTTGCTGCCAGTACGAATTACGGACTCAATGCCGGCTGGTTGGATATGTCCAGCTACGAACGGGATGTGGCCAGCAGTTTGTACGCGGTGGTGCTGAGCAAAGAAAACACTTCCCCCTTCAAACCGGAAAGTGATGAGGAAGAACAGAAAAAGGCAGAAAAAGAAAAGGAGGAGCCAGCTACCGATAAAACGTCAGCAGAGGAGGTAAGCCCTGTAAGCATTGACCTGGAGAATATACTTGATCGGATTGTTGCCCTTCCTACTCCCGCCCGGGCCTATTCCAGCCTTGACGGGTCGGTGGCAGACAAGTTGCTGTACATGGAGCAGGTAGATAACCAGCCTGGGTTCAAATTGCAGGCCTTCGATATGAAAAAGCGGGAAAGCGAGACGATGATGGACGGGATAACTGGCTATGGCGTAAGCGCGGATGGTAAAAAACTAATCTATGCCGCCAATGACAATACCTACGGCATGGTTGATGCCGATAGTAAAGGCTCAGTAGGAGACGGTAAGCTCAACACCGACGGCATGAAAGTATACGTCGATCCCGTCAAAGAGTGGAAACAGATGTTCAACGAAGTATGGCGCATTGAGCGGGATTTCTTTTATGTGAAAAACATGCACGGCGTAGACTGGGCAGCCGTTAAGCAAAAATATGAACCGTTTTTACCCTATGTTGGCCATCGGGAAGATCTCAACTACCTCTTCTCGGAAATGATGGGCGAGCTGGTGGTGGGCCACAACTACGTTGGGGGCGGTGATTTTCCGGACATCGAAGAAGTCAACACCGGGCTGCTTGGTGCGGACTATTCGATCGAGAACGGGTATTATCGCATCAGCCGTATCTTCAGTGGATTGAACTGGAACCCCGGCTTCCGCGCCCCTCTAACCGAACCGGGGGTAGCGGTGAATGAAGGCGACTACATCCTGGCGATTGATGGTGAATCGCTTAGCGGCGACGAAAACATCCACCGCCGTTTCCGCAACACAGTGGGCAAGCAGGTGGTGCTGACGGTCAACGGGCAGCCCTCAATGGCCGGCGCCCGGCAGATAACGGTAGTTCCCATCGACGATGACTCCAATCTGCGCAATATGGCCTGGGTGGAAGGGAATCGCAAAAAGGTGGATGAAATGACCGGCGGCCGCGTCGCCTATGTCTACCTGCCCAATACCGGCGGCGGCGGATACACCTTCTTCAACCGCTACTACTTTTCCCAGCTTGGCAAAGAGGCGGTAATCATTGACGAGCGGTTCAACGGCGGCGGTTCCGCAGCCGATTATATCATCGATTTACTCGACCGCAAACGGATGAACTACTGGGGCACCCGCGCCGGCAAGGTGCAAACAACCCCGATGGCGGCTATCTTTGGCCCCAAGGCGCTGATCATCAACGAATATGCCGCTTCCGGCGGGGACTTGTTGCCCTTCCTGTTCAAAGAAAAAGGGTTAGGCCCCCTCATCGGCAAACGCACGTTGGGTATCCTGGTTGGCATTTATTCCTACCCTCAGTTGATGGATGGAGGCTTTTCCACAGCGCCCCGACTGGGTATCTTCAACAAAGCCGGCGAATGGATCATTGAAAACGAAGGCGTCAGCCCCGACATCGAGGTGGAAATGACGCCCAAAGCAGTGATCGAAGGCAAAGATCCTCAACTGGAAAGAGCGGTGGAGGAGATTCTGAAAGAATTGCCGAAAACGCCACGTCAGGAGATGGAAAAGCCAGCCGGGCCGGATCGGAAGCTGGAGTAGGGGGTAATGGTTTTACCTGGCCTCCTTTTCCATTCCGGCAAAATACCTGTATCTTTACCCCGAAAAAATTTTGCCTTGAAGCAGAAGCCAAGGCTTGGCTTCAAGGTGGGTACAGTTAGCAGCCTGGGGCATATGCCCAACAAGCCTGCAACTTGTCTTTTATTGCTTAACGTACCAAACTTTTTAAAATGCCAAGATTGTACAACCTCGTCAATAGCGACGAGCTGAAGCGCCGTATGCTGGAGAGCGACGAAGCGCGAACCACTCTTTCCTTTTACCGTTACCATCAAATCGCAGATCCGGGGCAGTTTCGGGATGAACTATACCGCCGCTGGAACAAATTGGGAGTCTTCGGCCGCATTTATGTGGCACGGGAAGGCGTCAACGGGCAGATTTCTGTACCGGACCAGAACTTTGAAGCCTTCCGCCGGGACATGTACTCCATCCCCTGGCTCGACGGCGCCCGCCTGAATATCGCAGTGGACGACGACGGCAAATCCTTCTACAAGCTCAAGATCAAGGTGCGCGATAAGATCGTCGCCGACGGATTGGACGACAAGAGTTTTGATGTCACCCGGCGAGGCGGGCACCTCAGCGCTGAAGAAGTCAACCGGCTGATGGACGACCCGGACACCATAGTGGTGGACATGCGCAACCACTACGAAAGCGAAGTCGGCCATTTCGAGGGCGCCATCTGCCCGGATGTGGAAACCTTCCGCGAGGCCCTGCCTATTGTCGAAGAAATGCTGGAGGAAAAAAAGGATCACCCGATTATCATGTACTGCACCGGCGGTATCCGCTGTGAAAAGGCCAGCGCCTATTACCTGCACAAGGGCTTCGGCAAGGTCTACATGATTGACGGCGGCATCATCGAGTACGCCCGGCAATGCCGGGAAAAGGGGCTGCCCATCCGGTTCCGGGGCAAAAACTTCGTCTTCGACGAACGCATGGGCGAACAGATTGGCGAGGAGGTTATCGCCCGCTGCCACCAGTGCGGCCAGCCCTGCGATACGCACATCAACTGCGCCAACGCCGCCTGTCACATCCTTTTCATTCAGTGTGAAGCCTGCGCCGAAAAGTACCATCAGTGCTGTTCTAAAAAATGCAGTGATTTCATTCAGTTACCCGAAGAGCAGCAGCAGGAGCTGCGCGGTAAAGTGGAGTTCAATGGGACGAAGTTCGGGAAGGGACGGTATAAGGCGATTCGGAAAGATGAGGAGTTAATTGTGGAGTGACAAGGATTCTTAAACTACCAACTCGCTTACCTGGAAAGCAACCCCGGCCGGCCTGATGAAAATCTCATCATCAAGTAGGAATAACTCGGTGTTCTTATATCGGTTTCCAACGGGAGAGTGGTAAGTTTCGATCTCCTTTTTTTGAAGGTTTATAATCCAACATTCCGGAATTTTCGCGGAGGCGTAAAGTGGAAGCTTTATTTCTCTATCGTATTCCAATGAAGAGTCGGACACTTCAATAACCAGGAGGATGTCTTTGGCGGAAGGATGATTGCTTGAATAATAATCGGGAGAAAACTTTACAACCGCCACATCTGGTTCCGGCTCCGAATACTTGCCAAGCCTGATAGGATTCTGGCCTCTGATTAAAATATCAGGCCGGTTTAACCTATTGAGTAGGGCAACGATTTTGTCGACACAACCTGCATGTTTACTACCAATAGGGCTCATCTCTATAATTTTCCCATCAATTAGCTCCACACGGTCATTCTCATCCAGAATGCCGGCTTCCGCCATTTTGTAATATTCTTCGACGGTGATTAATCGCTGGGCAAGTTTTACTGCCATAATGATAATTGATCATTGAGTGAATAAATATACAGAAAAATTAGTTTGATTCAAACCGGCCGCATCAGCCCCTCCTGCACTACAGAAGCCACCAGCCTTCCATCCCTGCTAAAAACACTACCCCGGGTGAAGCCCCTTGCCCCGGAAGCGCTGGGGCTGTCGATGGCGTAGAGCAGCCAGTCATCCATGCGGAAATCGCGGTGGAACCACATGCCGTGGTCGAGGCTGGCCAGCACGATGTTGCCGGCGGCGGCCAGGTCGCCGTGAGGAAGCAGAGCGGTAGTCAGCAGGTTGTAATCGGAAGCGTAGGCCAGCACGGCCTGATGGGCGGTAGGTTCGTCTGGCATCGCGCCTTTGGCGCGCATCCACACGTGGCGTTGCGGCTGCCGTTTGCCGGCCAGCATCGGGTACACCCGCTCCACCGGGCGGAACTCGATGGGGTGGTCGATCTCCAGGAAGCGGCGGATGTTTTTCGGGAGCTGCCCGCTGAATTCTTCCACCAGCTGGTCCCAACTCATCAGCCCGTCGGGGGGCGTCACGTTGGGCATGCTGATCTGATGGTCAAAACCTTCCTCTTTCTTCTGAAAAGAGGCGGACATGTTAAAGATGGCCTGCCCCTTTTGGATGGCCTTAACCCGGCGGGTGGTAAAGCTACCGCCGTCCCGGATGCGGTCGACCTCAAAAACGATGGGCAGTTCGATATCCCCCGGCAGGATAAAATAGGCGTGCAGAGAATGCACAAAGCGATCTTCCGGAACGGTGTGGATGGCAGACTGTAGCGCCTGCGCCAGCACCTGCCCGCCAAAAACGCGCTGGCTGCCCACACTGCGGCTCTGGCCGCGGAAAATGTTCTCTTCGATGGCCTCCAGGTTGAGCAGGCCGAGTAATTCATCAATGGTTTTCATGGCGGAAAGTTATTGCTTTATCATTCCTTAACAAGAATTTTCCTGTAAGGCATTACCGGAAGTCCTGAAAAAATCAATATTTTGGTTCGATAAGGGATTCTTAAAAAATAACTTCACGATTCGTCGTTGTTGCGAAGAAAAGAAGCCTGGTCCGACAGAACGTCCGTAAGCCAGGGCTGAATAACGAGTTACAACGGCAAATCTCAAACTGTGAAGTTGTTTTTTAATCACTACAGTGCACTATGGACCAATCGATACATGGCAAAACAAAATAAAAAGATAAATAAAAAGGCGGTAACTCCCAAACCCGCGGCAGCCAGCTCTCCCAAGGGCTTTCCCGCCTGGTTTAGCAATAAAAAGTGGGTGGCCTGGGGGCTCTTTGCGCTCAGCTTTCTGCTCTATGCCAATACCCTTTCTCACGACTACGCCCTGGACGACGCCATCGTCATCTACAATAATATGTTCGTGGAGGATGGGGTGTCGGGCATTCCCGGCATATTAACCAAGGACACCTTTTTTGGTTTTTTTAAAGAAGAGGGTAAGGCCAGCCTGGTGGCCGGCGGCCGATATCGGCCCTTGACGCTGGTGCTCTTTGCCCTGGAAGTGCAGCTCTTTGGAAAAACGCCGTTTATCGGGCATCTGGTCAATGGCTTACTCTATGGCCTGACAACAGTAATGCTTTACTTGTTGCTCCTGAAGCTCTTCAGCCCCTCCAACGGGCAGGCGCGGGCTTTTTTCATTGCGCTGGCCGCCGCTGTTTTGTTTGCCGTCCATCCCATTCATACGGAGGTAGTGGCCAATATCAAAGGGCGGGATGAGATCGTAGCTTTGTTGGGCAGCCTGGCCGCTTTGTTCTATTCGCTTCGGGCCTATCGGGAAAATAAACCGGGGTTGAATGTGATTGCCGGGCTGGTATTTTTCCTGGGGCTGATGTCCAAAGAAAATGCCATCACTTTCCTGGCGGTGGCGCCGTTGGCCTATTATTTCTTTACCAAGGCCAGTCCGGGGGTTATTGTAAGGCAGTCGGCGCCCTTTGTGATCGCTGCGGCTGTTTTTCTGGCCATCCGCTTTTCGGTGTTGGGCTTCGGCCTCAGCGAGCCGACGATGGAGATGATGAACAACCCCTTTGTCAAGCTGGAAGGAAACCAGTACCTGCCTTTTACCATGCAGGAACGCCTGGCCACTGTATTTTACACCCTGGGCAAATACATCCAGCTGTTGGTTTTCCCCTATGTCCTTACCCATGATTACTATCCCCGCCAGATCGGAGTGATGAATTTTAGCGACTGGGGCGCCTGGCTCAGCCTGCTGGCTTATCTGGGCATGCTGGGGTACGCTCTGCGCCAACTGCCGAAAAAAGACCCGGTAAGTTTTGCCATTCTTTACTATCTGGCCACGCTTTCCATCGTTTCCAACCTGCTCTTCCCTGTGGGCACCCACATGGCGGAGCGCCTGATGTTTATGCCTTCCGTGGGCTTCTGCCTGTTGCTGGCCATTCTGGGCTACCGCTGGGCCGCCGCCCGAACCCCCAGGGGTAAGTCGCCCGCCTTCAGCCAATTTACTTCGGTATTGGCGGTACTGGCCATTGTGGCGCTGGCCTATTCCGTCCGCACGGTGCTGCGCAACCCGGTGTGGAAGGACAACTATACCTTATTTACAACCGACATCGAATACTCGCCCAACAGCGCCAAGCTACGCAATGCCTGTGGCGGCGAACTGCTTACGCAATCGCTGGCCGTCCAGGACCCCAATCAGAAGAGGAATATGGCCAGCCAGGCGGTAGAACACTTACAGCAAGCCCTGCGCATCCACCCTAATTATAAAAATGCGTACCTTTTACTGGGAAATGCTTACAATTACCTCCAGGAATATGATAAATCAATCGAGGCCTATAAAAAGGCCCTGGCCCTCGACCCCAACTACGCAGATGCTCAACGCAACCTGGGCATCACCTATAAAGACGCCGGCCAGTTTTTTGGCGAACAACAAGGCGACCTGAATAAAGCCATCCTGTATTTGGACCAGGCTAAGGAATTGATGCCCAATGAATACGAAGTGCTGCGCCTGCTGGGTGTTGCTCACGGCATCCGGGGAGACAGAGTGGAAGCCGTCGAATACTTCACCCTGGCCACCCAGGCGGACCCGAACAACGCCCGGGGATGGTACGACCTGGGAACCGCCCATTACAACCTGGGCAATAACAGCCTGGGCGAACAGTACCGCCAAAAGGCCTTTGAGATGGACCCCAGCCTGAGGGTGAAAACCTCCCCTCAGCCCCCTCCGAAGGAAGGGGAGTAGGTTCTCCTCCGAGAGTGTATAGTGTATCAGTGTGCATGTGGGAGGGCTAATCAGCCAAACTATGAAACCATTAAACTATGAAAAAAAGACGACTCATCCTACCCATCTTACTGTCCGTTTTGGCTATTACCTCGGCCTTTTACGTTCCCCGGGAGCGGAAGGTAGCATTGGATGAACAGCAATGGGTGGATTCGGTTTACAATGCTATGAGTGAGGACGAACGGCTGGGGCAGCTCTTCATGCTGCGCGCTCATTCCAACCTGGGGCAGGATCATATCGACAAGATAAAACGCCTGATCAGCGAGTATCGGGTAGGAGGTTTGTGCTTTTTTCAGGGCACACCGGAAAAGCAGATAGAACTGATCAACGAATACCAGGCCCTGGCCGGGCCGGTCCCTTTATTGATCGCCATCGATGCCGAATGGGGGTTGGGCATGCGTATGAAGGAAAGCACGATTAGTTTCCCTCAGCAACTCATGTTGGGCGCCATTCAGGACAACCGGCTGATCTACAATATGGGGAAGGAGATCGCTCGCGAGTTGAGAGCGGTCGGTGTGCATTTCAATTTTGCTCCCGTAGCCGATGTCAACAACAACCCCGCCAACCCGGTCATCAATACGCGTTCTTTCGGAGAAGACCCCATGAATGTGGCAGTTAAGAGTTATAGGTATGCCAAAGGGCTTCAGGATCACGGAGTGCTGGCCTGCGCCAAACACTTCCCCGGCCATGGCGATACAGATGTGGATTCCCATTACGACCTCCCGGTGATCAACCACGATTTCAATCGCCTGGACAGCCTCGAGTTGTATCCGTTTCGGGTACTGGCGGAATATGGCATAGGAAGTATGATGGTCGCCCACCTAAATGTGCCGGCCCTGGATGCGCGGGAAAACCGGCCCACTACGCTGTCTTACAATACGGTCACCAAGCTTCTTCGGGAGGGCCTGGGTTTTGAGGGGCTCATCGTTACCGATGCCCTGGATATGAAAGGGGTGACCAAGCATTTCGATAGCGGTGAAGTGGAGGCGGAGGCCCTGCTGGCCGGTAATGATATGCTCTTGCTGCCGGAAGACCTGGGCGCCGCTTTTGCCGAGATCAAAAAGTACGTCCGGGAAGGGAAACTGAGTTGGGAACGGATCGAGCGAAGTGTAAAGAAAATACTGGCGAATAAGTACCGCCTGGGCATCACCCAATTTGAACCCTTAAAGTCAGACAATATCCGGCAGGTGCTCAATTCCGGGCAGGCCGTTCAGCTGAAGCGCGGCCTCATCGCAGAGGCCCTGACGATGGTGCGCAACCCGGAAGGGTTGATCCCTTTCCAGCAGCTGGATACCCTGAAGCTGGCCAGCCTCAGCATTGGCGGCAGTTCCTCCAATCCATTTCAGCAGCGGTTACTGTCCTATCAGCGCATGCCGGCCCTGCAGGTAGGCAAAGAGATATCTTCCGCGAAGAGCCAGGAGTTGTTGCAGCAACTGGCAGGCTACGATGCAGTGGTAGTGGGCTTGCACGATATGAGCAGCCGGGCCAGTAATAACTTTGGCGTCACCCAGAGCACCCGTAGCTTTCTCCAGGCCCTCAGCCGCCAAACCCGGGTGGTCCTGGCCGTCTTTGGCAATCCCTACAGCCTCCGGTATTTTGATGATATCGGCTGGTTGCTGGAAGCCTACGATGAAGACCCCGCCACCCAGGACCTGGCGGCACAGGCACTCTTTGGCGCCCTCGCCCTCAAGGGGCGCCTGCCGGTGACGGCCTCCCCGCGCAGCGCCTACGGTATGGGCGTGCTTACCCGCAAGCTGCAACGCTTTGGTTATGCCCCTCCCGAAACGATGGGCCTGGATAGTGGCGCCCTCGCCCAAATTGAAACCATGGCCCAGAACGCCATTGAAGCCAAGGCCACGCCAGGCTGCGCAGTATTGGTCGCAAAAGATGGCAACATCGTTTTTGAAAAGGCCTTTGGCTACCACACCTACGGAGCGCGATATCCGGTGGAGCTGGATGACCTCTACGACCTGGCCTCCCTGACCAAGATCACTTCCGCCACCTTGGCAGTGATGAAACTCTACGAGGAAGGGCGCCTTAGCCTGGACATCCCCATCGTCCAGTACCTGCCCGAACTGGAGGGCACCAATAAGGCCGGCCTGGTGCTGCGGGATATCATGGCCCACCGGGCCGGGCTCACCGACTGGATTCCGTTCTACAAGCAGACGATGGGCGCCACCCGGCGGCGCCGCGTCTACCAACGGCAGGAATTTTACCACGCTACGCCCGATGCCGCTTTCTCGATAGCAGTGGCCAGTAACCTGTTTCTCCGCCAGGATTTTGCCGACAGTATCTGGGAGCAGATCATTCAATCTCCGGTAGAGGCGAACCCCACCTACAAATACAGCGACCTGGGTTTCTATATGATCGCCCGGATTGTAGAACGCCTCAGCGGCCAACCTCTGGATGCGTATGTGGATACCCACTTCTACCGGCCACTGGGCCTGAGCCGGATAGGCTACAATCCCTGGAAACACTTTCCTAAAGATAAGGTCGTGCCTACCGAAAAAGACAACTACTTTCGCCTGCAGACCGTCCAGGCCTATGTTCACGATATGGGCGCGGCCATGCTGGGCGGCGTCAGCGGCCATGCCGGCCTGTTTGCCAACGCCCATGATGTGGCGGTGGTCATGCAGATGCTCCTCAACAAGGGGGCCTACGGCGGCCAGCAATTCCTGCGGCCGGAAACAATCGCCACCTTCACTACCCGCCACCCGGACGACACCCGCCGCGGTATCGGCTTCGATATGCGGCAACTGGACCCCAGCCGCTGGATCAACCTGCCGGCGGAGGCATCAGAGGGCGCCTTCGGGCATACCGGCTTTACCGGCACCTGTGCCTGGGCCGATCCGGAAAAAAATATGGTCTATGTCTTTCTTTCCAACCGCACTTACCCTTCGATGAATAATTACAAACTAAATAAGATGAAAACCCGGCGCCGTATCCTGAATACGGTATACGAGGCGATGGAGAACTTTCCGGAGTACGAGGTGGGCCTGGATGGGGCGAGGGGGTGGTAGGGGCTGCCGCGTTTTTGGGCGCAGCCCCATAAGGAGTGTTCGGAATTCGCTGTTCGCAAATCACTGAAAATCAAGGGGTGTTTGTTAGAAGAGGCTATCCGTCTAAGGTTGAACACGGTTAGAAGCAGGTAAGCCCAGGCAGCCTGCCGCGGTTGCGAACAGCGAATACCGAACCGCGAACTCGTCCAACCCTGGAATGGTAGCCTTAGAAGACACAGAAGGTTGAACTATCCCGCCCCAAAACCCTATAACTCTATAACCCTATAACAATATAAATCTCCCCATGCCCACCCTTCGCAAACTCTACTACGCCCTCCCCCCCGCCTGGCGCTTCCTGGCGCGGCGCCTATACTACCTGCCGGTTGACCTCTACGAGGGCCTCAGAGGGCGGCGCAATGCCATGACCCCGCCCCGGGGCCTGATTTATACCGGCTCTGGTGATTTTCGCGCACAAGGGGAGAAAATGCGGCAGTATTTTGTGGAACTGGCGGGCCTGCAGCCGCACCACCGCATACTGGATGTAGGCAGCGGCATCGGCCGCATTGCGGCGCCCCTTACGGAGTATCTGAGCGAGCAGGGCAGTTACGAGGGCTTCGACGTGGTGGAGGTGGGGGTGCGCTGGTGCAAAAAGGCGATCAGCCGCCGCTTTCCCAACTTCCGGTTTACGTATGTCGATCTGGATAATGACCTCTACCGCTCGGGCGGAGGCAGCGCGGCGGACTTTCGCTTCCCCTATGCGGATGAGGATTTTGATTTTGTGGTGCTTACCTCCGTTTTCACCCACATGCTGCCCGATGAGGTGGCCAACTACCTGCGGGAGATCGGCCGGGTGCTGCGGCCGGGGGGCTGCTGCTTTGCTACCTTTTTTCTGTGGAATGAAGAGTCGGCCGCCCTTTCCCGGAACAATCCGCATTTCAATTTCCCGCACGATCACGGCCACTACCGGCTGATGGACGAGCAGGTGCAGGCGGCCAATGTGGCCTATCAGGAAAGCTACCTGAGGCAAAATATGATCGAGGCGGCGGGCCTGAAAGTTGAGCAGGCGCACTACGGCTACTGGGCGGGGCGGGAGAAGGCGGCGTGTAAGGACTTTCAGGATGTTTTGGTGTTGAAACATACTCTCAGTTCAACATAACCAAACTACTCCCCGAATAATCGTGCGCTTCTTCTCCTTCTTTGCCCTGGTGGATGTTGACTGTGAAGCGGTACATACCGGCCTTCAGCTTGTTGGCCTCGTAGATGGGGATCAGGAAGCGGCCGTAGGCCGGGGTTTGGCCTTTTACTTCAGTAATTACTACCGTTTCTGTGTCCCCTAAAGACTTGGCGGTGACCTTAGCTTCAAAGGCCTCGTTGGAAATGATTGTTCTCTTTTTAGGACGGATTTCTAACTGGCTAAGTTGGCCGGCTTTGACAAAATGTTCGTTCTCTTCTCCCCGGAAGTTCCGGAGCTTCAGCTCAATTTCCTCCCCGGCCGTTTTACTTTGCTTTCGGGGGATGCCTTCCTGGGTAAGAACTTTGGGCTGTGTCATCATCGGATCGGTTGTAGGCGCCGTTCTTGCCTTTTCTGCCGGCAGGTGGGCTTTGAGGAAGGCCTCGATCAGGTTCCCGTCGCAGGTTTTGAACTGTTTGGTGCTTTCCGACTGGTCGTGCTTGATTTTCCAAAGGTCGGTGTCCGGGTAGTAAATAATGGAGAATTTATACCGGGGCGCATCTTCGATAGGCCACTCTTTGGCCGGCGTTTTCTCGGCCTGCATCACGATACCTTTAGCCTTTTCCGCTTCTTTTTCGGAGGCCGGTTCAGCCATATCGAAAATGGGGACGTCTTCCCTTATGCCTTTCATTACATCCAGCTTCTCCTCCATTTCCGCTATACTGCTAAAAGTAATGCTACGGCCGATCTCCTGGTTGTTGCCGGATTTGAGAATAAAGAATTGCTGGCCCTTTTTGCTTTGCTTCCGTTCGTACCGCTCTTCCTCTCCCGCATTGCGGATGGCTACCTGAATACCATTATCACGGCTTCTATCTGATTGGTAGCCATGGCTGTAGAAGATAGGAAGGCCGGCTTTGTCATTGAACTGGAAGTAGTATTGGCCATCTTCTTTGAAGAAGGTGGTGAAACCGTATTTTGATGTTTTCATAACCTTTGTTTTTGTGCTAAAGCATTAATAATGTCTCCAATCCCTAACAGAGTTAAGGGACATTTTTTAATCACATCCACAGGGAGATTTTTTAATTTTTCTCAATTCTATCATATCTTGTAAGTTGCATATCTGGACTACCTGACTACCCATAAAAAACTCCCGTTTTTCACTAGTATCAGATAAGGATACCTGGACTAGCAGGCGGTATAGGCCGTCAGGCAGGTGTTCAAGACAAATAGGTACCGAAACTTTATTGTCTTCAGGCAACTGGTTTTCCTGTTCTCCAACCCGTAAGGAGTCGCCTTCCCTTTCTAGCGGTTTCGCCAATAGAGTGGCAATGTAATTTACGATTTCGTCATTCTGAAACATCAGGGATTGAACCCCGAATTCAACTTGATAAGAACGGTTTCGGTCTAGAGAAAATCCCTTCACTTGTTTTTCCTCCTGGAAAAGGAGTAGCGGCTTAATTCCTTCCTCCCATTTATTCAGCGGATTGCTGCTTTTTTCCCGCCCGGCATCGGGGATAGGTGAGGGGGTATTCTGTTTTGGCAGCCGGTTTGACGTTTCTGTTTTCATGATGTATAGCCTTTGGTCTATTATAGCCTGTTTCAGCATTTAAATATTTGTTCCGCTTTCTTTTATATGTGCACAATAAAACCACAGGGAAGCATCAATAGTATGGTTACTTCCCTGTGATTAGCTTTATTCACGGTTACGGAGTATCGTAGACTTCCATGAAGCCCAGGTCAGCAAAGGCAACAGCTGGCAGTTTCTGAAGAACAACTGCACCGTTCCATCTGACCAGCTTGACGGTGGCTACTACGCGGTAAACACCTTCCGGGAGAGCATAGGCAGGGATGGCCCAGTTGTGGGTGACAACATGAGGAGCGGGCGCAGCGACGTATGGAACATAAATCGGCGCAACAGGTTCATCAAATTCAGCGTGAGTACCCATGCCTTCAAACAACATCTGTACCTCAAAATGGCAGAGGTCAGGTGCATTACAGAACATCATCCAGAAAGCATTGTCGATCGTTACGCTGAAGTGACAGTTACAGGGTTGAGCACATTTAATAACCCTTTCCTGGCCAGTATCCAGCGGTGCCACCATTGGTTGTTCTGCAACAGAAATGTGGCCGTTGTACATCGAGAATGCAGGGCCGAGAAGGCCTTCTTCAAATACAAAGTTACCTGTCATGACTATTAATTTTTTGCCTCTTCTTTTCTCTCGATCTAAAAAGACTGTTCGAATGAAAAGGACAGGCCGGTTAGAAAATCTTTATTTCATTTGGTTGTCGGTTGCTAGCTTTCCAACTTTCTATTGCTAAAGTAAATCCTGCCAATAAACTGCACCTAAGCCATTGGCCAGCCAGCGGTTAAAAAGCGGTAAAGTAGCGGTAAAGAGAGGGGGGGAGTAGAAAAAGGATGGATGAAGGAAAGCAGTAGCTATCTTGTCCATAGCGGACAAGTTCTAAGTTAAAATCAGGTTTATGAGAAATTAAGCGGCAACAGGAAATTGCCGCTTAATTTCGAGTTTTAAGTGAGCAGACAACTCGAAGTTGTCAGCTCACAGGGCACACGTCAAACGACAACTTCGAGTTGTCTCTTGACTTTAAGGTACTCTTGACTTTAATATACTGTATAGAACCTATTTTAATTCGGATTCAACTTACTCATCTGCAGGCCCACCGGCTCGAACATCCCGCTGTGCAGCGCATTTTCATCCCCGCTGTCGATCAGGTTCATCTCGTTGCTCTCCGGGTTCCACTTCCGCACATAACTACACTCCGGGCATTCAAAGATGAGCCACTCGCCTTCGCGGCGCCCCTGGCAGGAGTGTTTTTCGAACCCTTCTGAATGGAATTCAAAGTTCATAGACATGGTCGCTTTATTTTAAAAAAAAACAAATAATTAAATACTAAAACGTATTGTTTTATACATTGGTTCAAATTTTAACATTGGGGCTTAGGAAAATTATGGGTATGGGTGTGAATGGGCTTTGGACAGGTTCCTGTTTAAAGTCGGAAGGGCGAAGTCGGAAGTCGGAATGGGGCACAAAACAGGGTGTTCGATGCCAGTATTTCGATTTCCGGGCCCGGCAGAGGCTTTCCGGTTTCCACGTCGGGCTGTCCAAAGTCTGGGGTGTGAGGGGTTAAGTAAAAATTATACTTTTTTTTTACTCATTTTGAAAAACAAGTGAAGGGAAGAAGCATGTTCTTATTACAAACGCAGGTCAAATATAATGTTCTAAACGGAAAATACCAGCAATTGTTTTAAAAAAGCACGAGCAATTGTGTTGCGAAAAGGTTAAATTGGAAGACTGGTGAAATGCAGGAAGATGAACCAGTCCAACAGAGCATAACTTGAATCCCTCCTCACCCGGAAACAACGGGCTAACCGAACTTCGCTAAGAAAACAGACTTTCCCGGTCGCCGCCAAGCCCCAAAAAAATCAATAATGACGAATCCCCGAATTATTATTTGGGGGGGAAACCCTGAGCAGTTGCACCAGGTCACCAAACTGATCGCAGGCGCCGGGGCCCTGAGTATTTTCCCGCCGGGCCACCTGCTGAGCGAGGCCGATGTCCATCCTGCGCCCGGGCTCGTATTGCTGATTCAGGACGGGGCATTTGATGAGGTAATGCCCCGGTTAGAGGCTGTACAGGAAAAGCTGCCGTCCACACCGGTAATATGGATGGCCGACAACCCCGAGAGAGCGGATATTATCCAGGCTTTTCGTCTAGGGGTGAAAGACTGCCTGCTATTCCCTTTACAGGCGGAGGAGTTTCAGCAGGCTGTGGAAAAACACGGGAAAAGTAACCCCGCCATGCCGCCTTTAAAGCGGTGGGGAGAACGGTTTCGGCAGTGGCTGGGCATTGCGCCGGAACAGCCGGCGGGCTCCCCGGCTGCAATGTGGCTGAAAGAAAGCGTGGATGGGCTACCCGAAGGCATCCTTTTTCCGGCAGCCCGGTACGAGCAGGCCGGGCATGAAGTAGATGTTCAGTTTTTTGGAAGTTTCCAGCTTACCGTGAAGGGGCAGGTGCTGCCGCTTCTGCCGGGAGAGAAGGTCAACGCCCTTTTGGCCTACTTGCTATACCACCATCAAAAACCCGTCCATCGGGAGATTCTCCTGTCCCGGTTTTGGGAATACACCTCGCCTTCCTCCGCCCGGAAATCGCTCAATGTGGCGATACACACCCTGCGCCAGCACCTCCATGATTGTATGCCCGATATAGACTTTATACAGTACTACAACGACAACTACTCGGTTAACCCCGAACTGGATATTATTACGGATGTCGATCAATTCCTCGGACACTGGCATAAGGGGCGGTCGATCGAGGCCAGCCAGGGCCCGCCGGAAGCGCTGGAACATTATCAAGCGGCCACTTCCCTCTACCGGGGTGACTTTCTGGAGGATATGCACTACGAAGAATGGTGCGAGCTGGAAAGAGACAACCTCAAAGAAACCTATCTCATCTTGTTGGACCGCCTGGGTACTTATTTTTTACAGCAGGAGGTATACAGCATGGCGGAGAGCGTGTTCAGAATGATGCTGGAAAAAGACGACTGCCTGGAAAATATACACCGCAAACTGATCCTGTGCTATTATCAGCTGGGGCGGCGGGATTTGGCCATCCGGCAGTACCACAAGTGTGTGGAGGCATTACAAAAAGAGCTGAATATTGAACCCTCTCTTTCCACCAAAGAGCTCTTTCAACTGGTCCAGGAGGAAAAGAGAGTCTCCTGGTTATTTTAATGCTCCGGGCACGGCCCTGATGCGCCAGCTTTATTGCATTTGTATAAGCCTGCCGTTTTGAATACGGTTGAACAACTCTGCGGTGGGCTCGGAAGGGCTCAGGTTCAATTCTTCCTCCAGGGCTTTTTTGCATTTAAAGTACTGCTTAAGCGCCAGGTCGGCCAACCCCAAATGGTAATAGCAGGCCATCAATTTACGGTGGACTTCTTCCAGGCAACTGTCTTCTTTCAGCATCTTCCGGCAGGTATTGATACAGGCCTCGTACTGCTGCTGGCCGAAAAAGTGGATGCCTAGCCGGTTGAGGATGAACAAATAGATTTCTTTCAGATTATCCCGCTCGTACTCGCACCAGTTGTCGAACCGTATGTCAGATAAAAACTCTTCTTTGTAATGGCTTATCGCCGTATTGTATGCCCCCAAAGCGTTGGCGATACCTTGTGAGGATTCAATGGCGCTGCCTTTTTTCCAGTAATGGATGAACTTTTCGGTATCGGTAATGATCTTCAGATCCGGGTTGATGCCGTAGCTTTGGCTGTCATATACAATGATTTCCTGCCCTTTGAATGTTTTCGACAGGTTTTTCCGAAGGCAGCAGATCGCTACATTCAATGAATTTCTGGCGGAGGAGGTGGTGTAATCCCGCCAGAATTTGTCCATCAGGATGTCTCGGTGGGTAGGCCTTTGATGGTGAAAAAGCAGATACGCCAGTACAGTAGCATTCTTTTTACCCCTGATCCGGGGGGCTGGTTTCTCTCTGGCCAGAATATTTAATTTGCCGAAAAATTGTACACTCATATCGTAGCAGTGCTCCAGTTCAAGTTTCTTCTGAGGCATGTGAAAGGCAGGATAGGCTGCCACCAGTCCATCGGTGAGGGGGGAGGCAGCAAAGCTGGAGGCAGGCTGCGAAAAAGAAGACAAGAAAGATTGAGCCAACTGCCGGAACTTCGATAACCAGTTTCGTGCCTTTTCCATCGGAAATTGCTTTTCAGGGCCTTTCGCTGCCTGGAAAACAGACCGGCGAAGTTTAGCCTGGTCCAGCGGTAAGGTGAAAAAGTTAGACACCTTAGCGTGAAGGGCTGCCATCAGGTATTCCCTGGAGGGGTCCTTAACTACGAGAAAGAGGGGCGCCTGAGGGAAAGCGGCTGTCATCTCTTTCAGCCGGGCAATACCTCTCCCTTCTTTGGAGGAATCCCAGATGATGACAATAGATGGCTTCCAGATCAGGTTGTCGGCTTTGAGTTCCTGATCAAGTGGGAAAGCAATTGTTGAAAGTTCCGGCTCAAGGCTTTCGCAAAATTGTTTGTCCTGTTGATGAGAATAGAAAAGAACAACAAGGGGTTTTCTCATTGGTTTTAGGGGCATTGGGGGGTTAGGAAATGCTTTTCTCAAAATGCTTCGCCATTGGCGAAATTCACCTGGCGAAGTGAACAAGGTCTTTTATACTTAATGGGCAGCGGACATTAATTGTTACTTAATCTACCGGATTTCCCACACATTTGCATCTTATTTTACTTAAATTGCACTTAATTATCAAATCTCCTGAAAAAATCCGGCCTGGCTTTATTCCAGTTATAAAAGAATGATTTTTAGCGAGCAGCAGTTACATGCGGCTACCCGTCTGACGTTGGACACGGTGAGAAGCAGGTAAGCTAAAGCAGCCTGCCGCGGTTGTGGACAGCGAATACCGAACCGCGAACTCGTCCAACCCTGGAATGGTAGCCTTATATGCTATCCTTGGCGCTATTGCGCCAAAACGGATAGCCGCCTTCGCTATGTACTGTTGGTATGAAAGATCCGAAACATTTGTCATCCTTTATTATTCTTTCACCAATCCCCAAAAACATGCTAAGATCCATCCTTTCAATTATCGGCACATTGACCATTTTTATTCTCCAGGCTCAGCCGGCATCCTTTCAGGATTGCCTGGGGGCCATACCGGTTTGTCAGCAGGTATACGAGGAAAACCGGGCCCCGGTAGGTAATGGGAATATAGTTGATTTCGAGTCTGCTAATAATTGTACCCTGGGAGAGGACCATTCTATCTGGTATACTTTCACGGTCAATAACTCAGGCCAGTTTGGTTTTTTGCTGACCCCCAACAATCCAGATCAGGATTATGACTGGATACTTTTTGATGTGACGAATGCCACTTGCCAGGATTTATCCGATGACCCTTCCCTGGTCGTAAGTTGTAACGCAGCCGGCGGGAGCGGCTGCAACGGCCCGACTGGTGCAACCGGAGATACTGACTTTGCGCATCAAGGCCCGGATTGCAATACCTTCCCTCCCGATATAAATAATGGCTTTTCTCCCTTCAACGAGCTGGTAGATGTGGAAGCGGGCAACACCTATGCGTTGTGCATTTTAAATTTTTCCAATGTATCCTCCCAGGGATATACTTTAGATTTCGGGTTATCCGCGGGCATCGGTATTTTTGATGAAACGCCCCCTTTCCTGGCCGATGTCTTCTATCCGGATTCCTGCAATGGCCAGGAAATGGTAGTCCGGTTTTCAGAGTACATTCAATGTTCTACTTTGGATGCTTCGAATTTCCGGCTAAGCGGCCCGGGAGGCCCGTATGCTTTGACTTTATCCTCTGAAAACTGTGATGCAGGCGGAAACGCCGGCAAAGAATTTTTATTGACGGCCAGCCCTCCCGTTTCTCCGGGCGGGGAGATGTCCCTGGCCTTGATCGTTGACGGCAGTACCCAGGCGCTGGACCTTTGTGATAACCCTGCCGGCCCTGTCAACCTGAGTTTCGCCGGGCCCACTCTCAGCGCACCGGTTGATCTTGGGCCGGATACGGCCCTGTGCCCTTCGCAAACGCTATGGCTCGATGCAACCACTCCCGGGGCTACTTACTTGTGGAGCGATGGCAGCACGGAACCGACACTTTTGGTGGATCAGCCTGGCCTTTATTCGGTTATCGTAACGGGTGAATGCGGCGAGGCTCAGGACGAGATCAATGTAGGCGTTTCGGATCCTATTACCGCAGCGCTGAACGACGCCAGCCTTTGCCCGGGCGAGAATGTAACCTTCGATGTGGCCACCGCCGGCGCGACTTATTTATGGCAGGATGGTTCCACCGGGCCTACCTATACGGCCGCTACTCCTGGAGTGTATTCGGTAACCATCAGCAATGCCTGTCAGGTAGTGGAATTGTACGCAGAAGTCGGGGATGCCCACGTTCCCATTCCCGATAGTATTTTGGGAAACGATACCACCTTATGCCCAGGAGAGGGCCTTTTGCTGGAATTGGATATACCGGGCGTTTCCTACCTGTGGCAGGATGGGTCCGTAGCAGCTGGTTACCAGGTGATGTCGCCTGGCAGTTATTCGGTAACGGTTGCGAATGAATGTGAGAGCCGTTCCGATTCTATTCAGGTGAGTACGGTGGAACCCCTAACCGTCAGCCTGCCCGAGGATACGGTGCTGTGCCCGGGCACGATCTTGTTGCTGGATGTTACCGATGAAAATGCCACCGCTTATTTATGGCAGGATAATTCCACCGAACCGGTTTTTCAGGTCAAAGAACCCGGAACGTATACTGTGCTCGTCGCCAATCCATGCGAAGCGGCGCCCTTGAGTATCAGGGTAGGCGCCTGTGAAAGATGTAAGGCCTACGTCCCCAATGCATTTTCACCCAATAACGATGGGCGCAATGACCTTTTTCAACCCTACACCAACTGCCCGGTTGAAGCGTTCAGCCTGAAAGTGTTCAATCGCTGGGGGGCTATCGTGTACGAAAGCACTTCCATTAATGAAGGATGGGACGGTACCTTCAACGGGCAAGCTGTTGGTACGGACGTTTATATCTATTCCCTGCAGATAACTGTTCTGGAAAATGGCAAGGCCAGGGATATCGATCTTTCAGGAGATATTTCGGTGATAAGATAACAGGCACTTGTTCGTTCGGGGCAATGGCTCATCTAAAGCTACCAGGCTAAATAGAAAGAAGCCCGGTGCGTCACGGCACGGGCTTCCTTCTTTAAATTTTATACAAGACTGGTGCGGTTACACTTCCTCTTCATAAAATTTCACCAGTCCGATGTCTCCGAACAAGGCCAGTGCCCTGGGCTTTCCGAGTGAGTGGAACTGCTGGCTGACCACAATGCGATAGGTGCCTGCAGCGACCTCGCCTGCGTTAACGTGGACGTAAGTCTCGTAGTTGTTCCCGTTAACCGGGGTAGCGTTGATCGTTTTCGTGAAATGGCCTTTTGTCGCTGCCGCTTCGTCGGGCCCCATCAGCTCCAGGTATACATCGAATACCCATTGTCCGCCGTTGAGCAGGAAGGAACCGGCCACCTGATCCCACTTAAACCAGATATCCCATGCCTGATCCGTTTGGATCAGTTGATTGGAAGTTGCGGGGAGTATCGGGCCGCCCGGTGCAGCAGCGGTGGAATGATGTTCGGTGATTCTCACGGTTGCATTCTGAATGTCGACGGTGATTCCAGAGATCTCTAAATTCGTAGAAGCCATAGAAAAAGGTTTTTGTGGCACAAAATTTACATGCTTATCGAATGCGAAATAATGTGCGGGGTTATTAAATGAATAATGGTTAAGAACTGGGGGCAAGATCGGATGGGTTGATTAAGAATTGATTAATTACAGCCGATTGATGATTAATTGTCAATTAAAAGATCAGGGGGGCAATTCCGGCTTGTAAAAATTAACTTATAGGTTTTGTGGGGATGTGAAATTTTTTCCCAACAGAAATTTAATTGCTTTTTAAGCGGCCGTTTCCGAAAATTTAACCGGCTGTTTATCGCTCTTGCCTTACCTTAGAGCGTGTTGGGGATTTACTTTTGATGTCGAAAATGAGCAGATTTTGGTTCTCAGGAAGCCATTTTTGAGCCGCATAGCATCGCTACGTGGCGAAAAAATGGCGAAATGAGGTTCAAAAGATGCACATTTGCAGGCCAAAGGGTAAATCCCCAACACGCTCTTATTTCTATTCCGTATTTCATTAACCAAGAAACCAGCTCGATCATGAAGAAATCTGACATTCCACGTGAGGGCAGCCCTTCCTCCCGCTTTGGCTTTGACATAATTTTCAAAGAAGATAAGAAATATTACTTTCGTTTCATGGATGCGGAAGGGCAGCCGCTTCTCTTCAGCAAGGGCTACAGTTCTGAAAAAACCTGCGTCAATGGTGTGGAAGCTACCATTCGCGTTGCGGGTAAAGACGAGTATTATGATTTAAAGGATACTAAGAAAGGGAAATGCTACTTCGTCCTGAAGTCGGGCAATCACCAGGAAATAGGCAGAAGCAGGCTTTTTGACACGCAGGAGCAATTAGAAGCACAGATGAAACTGTTGAAAAGTATCAATGTGGATGTTCCCCGATATGGCTTGGTGGAGGCGGCGCCCGAAAAGAATAATAATATCACACCCGAAAAAGGAAAAGAGGAAGGGCGAAGGGAAGAAAAAGGAGTGGAAAGCCGCCCTGGAAAAGTAAAAACGGGCCATGTTCCTGAAGGCCCGATCGTTCAGCCGGAGCATGTCGAAAAACGGGCCAGGTATAAATTTTCGGTTATTTATTATCCCGATTCAAAGATATGGGCCGTTAAAAACGATTTCTCAGGCGGGTCGGTTAAATTGAAAACCTGGGATGGACAAGCGGTCGAGGCATTTCTTAAAAGCCAGCTTCCACTCGAGGAACGGGAAGAACTACTGCAACCCACCACTGCACCGGGGACCGCCAAAACAAAAGAAATTCCGGATAACTTCGAAGGCCTGGCATGGAAAGAGGTTGAGCTGAAGATACGCACGGATCAGGGAGAACTGATACCTAAATTTGCAGAAAAAAGCAGGATCAGTAAAATTGAACTCATCCCAAAGGCAGGCGGGGAAGCTGGCCCCAGTGCTTTTGACGCCAAAGTATTGGCTAAATCCCTGGAAGACAACTTAACCATTATAATCGGGTCGGCGAGTCAGCTGGGCCTGGTAGATGGCCGGCTTGAGGTCCCTGTTTTTGGCGCCAATGGATTGAAAGCAGGCCTGTATATATTGAGCGTAAGCATTCAGCAAAGTGGATTTAAAGAACAATCATCCCGATATTTCGGCAGCCAGCTAATCATGCTGAATTGAGGGTAGCCTTCTAGGGCTGGACGGATTCGGTATTCGCAGTTCGCAGTTCGGCCGCTGGACATCCGGCCTGGCTGCCAGGCGTACACTAGTAGGGCCATCGCTGTCCAACATTAGACTGGTAGCCTCTCAGGGTGATAGGACACTGATTTACTAAGATTTGTTAGGATTCGTTAAGATCATTTCCACTGAGATTTACAATCTTATAAAATCTTAATTGTTACTATTCAGCATGGGGTCTGAAATACGCCTGACGCAAAATTTTGTAGACTTTTTCCCGCTGGAACCCCTTCTCATTCCCCTTGGAAGGGGAAGGGCGGCTTACAAAATTTTGCTTGAGGGGTCAAATCACCACGATGCTGAATAGTTACTCTTAATTTATCCTAATAGATCAGTGCCCTATCCCTTTTTGCACTCCCCAGTATAACCGACGATAGCCAGTTTTCAGGAACACCGGCCTCGAATTTCCTTCGGCTGTTACCGCTTCACTACCTTCCGGCTACTCACCCCTTTCCCATCCGTAACCTGTACCGTATACACGCCGGCCGGCAAAGTGCTGACATCCAGTCCCTGTACCTGTTCGCCGGTAGCCACTTCGATGCGGCGCTCCAGTAGCCCTTGGCCCTGAAGGTTCAGCAGGCGCAACTGGTATGTCCCCTGCTCCCGGCTACGGAAGCGCAGGTTCAGCTGGTTTTCCACCGGGTTGGGGAAGACGCTGAAAGCCTCGAACAGGTCGTTATCTTCGGTGCGGCTAACCGCGCCTTCTGAAATAGCCACCGGGCTGGTGAGGAAAGAAGAACCATCGCCTCCGGAGCTGTTGTTGCCATTGGCGGCTACGACGGAAGAGTAGAACCGTACGTCGCCCGTTCCGGCTTCGGGGGCCGTCCAGTCTACTTCAAAAGTATTGCTGGTGCGTCGCATGCTGTGTTCGGCGTATTGGCGGCCATTCAGCGGGGTGACCTTGATGCCGGCGCCCGGGTTGGTGAATTGGCCTGCCTGGGCGTCGTCATTTCCCGCGAGGGCGACCGCCTGGAAGCCATAGCCGGCGGGGGCGCCTGTTGCATTGGCCCGCACCCGGAGCCTGTATGTCTTGCCTGGTTCATACGTTGTCACGGCCGCGCCGCCATCCAGGATTTCCAGGGTGAGCGTTGGGGAAAAAGCCCCGGCGCTGTGGCAGGTTTGGCAAGGGCCCGGGCTGAGCGGGCTACCGGTGCGGTCCAGCCCCTGTGCGGAAGCCGGGCCGGTGGAATTATTCATCCAGAGTAGAGCAGCGCCAATGAGAGCAAAGAAGGTGTAAAAGATTCTGAATTTCATAAGCTGGTTCAATTAGTTGATTGGTTGTACCAATTTAGGTATTGTGGTATTTCGGCATTATGATTTTGTGGCCAGGCAGTTGCAGCGCCTCTGTGAGCCTCCGGCCGCAATACCGGAGCACCCTAAAACCGAAATACCTAAATAGTTACGATTGGTTGCGGAAATACTCCATCAGGACAGAAAAAGCCGTCAAAAGTTTAACCCGTAAATATGAAAAAAGGTAAAGAAGGCGATACTTTCTGGATTTATTCAAAACTGTTTTCCGGGTTCCTGCCCTTTACGCCCCGGAAGTAAGCGTGAATAAATTCAAAGTCGGCATCTTTATCGCCGGAGGGGTAAAAGGGCTGGCTGAATACTATTTTTTTATGCTCCCAGTCAAATTGAACCATAATGATGGGCACTTTGGCGCCAAGAGCGATGTAATAAAAGCCGGACTTGAGTTGATCTACTTTCTTTCGGGTGCCCTCCGGAGCGATCGTGATGGCAAATGCCTCCTTGCTGTTGAAGATATCGACGACCGCGTCCACAAAGTTGTTGTTCTTGCTTCGGTCTACCGGATAGCCGCCCAGCCAGCGCAGGATGGCGCCCACAACCGGGTTTTTGAACAAAGAGTCTTTACCGACGTACTTGGCGTCGAACCCCAGTGCGCTTCGCACCATCAGGCCAATGGGAAAATCCCAGTTGGAAGTATGGGGAATGGCGATGATCACGTACTTCTTTGGCAACGCATCGTACTGGGTAATGATCGTCCAACCTAAAGCCGAGAGGAGAAATTTGCTGATCGCCCTGAACATGCTTTTACAATGTCTTTTTGAAAATTAGGTGACATTTAAAAAATAAGTTCGACGACAATGAATGATAGCAAAGGCCCATCCATTATTCATTGACTCAAGATGCCGGACTTATCTTTTATTCACTACAATGGGCGAAAATACGACAATCTTCCACTACATACAGGCCCCGTTACCTGAAAATGTAACCTCCGTCATAAGCGTACGTATATAGATAATGTTTACAAGCCCCTTGCGCGGGCGGTAAAAAATGTATTATTTTGCATCACTTGAAGGAAAACGGACTTCTGAATTAGATTGAAAATCAATTGTTTAGAAGTTGTGCAACCCAAAAATCAACAGCTACATTGAAGAAAGCGGCCTTCTTCATATTACTCCTTTTACTTTTTAACCCGCTGTGGGCACAGAAAAAGTCAGCAGAAACCTCCGAAGGGGCGCCTCCGGTAGAGCTTAATTTCTCTTTGGAAGGCGGATTCTATCCGAATGATGTAGTAGTGGAACTTTCCGCCCCCGGCGCCACCGTCTATTATACTATAGATGGCAGCACGCCTTCCCGAAATTCCCAGCGCTATAACCGGCCGTTGCACTTAAAAGAAACGACCGTGCTGCAAGCGGTAGCCTATCATTCGGATGGACGGGAAAGCTTCGTTCTCGGCCATACGTACTTCATCGGCGAGCCTCGTACTGATTTCGCCGTGGTTTCCATTGGTATTTCGCCCAGTGTCCTTTTCCATCCTCGTTCCGGTTTGTTTATGCTGGGGAATAATGTGGTGGATACTCTTTGGAAGAAACCGGGGGCCAACTTCTGGAGCCGCAGCGAGTTTCCCGCCAGCGTTGAGTTTTTCGAAACCGACGGCCGCTGTGCCTACCGGGACCAGTCCGGTTTCCGCCTTTTTGGCGGTATGAGCCGCCTGTTTCCGCAAAAATCCATTGCCCTTGTAGCCCGCAGCCGTTACGGGGACAGCCGGATACGCCATAAGGTCTTCGGAAAAGAGGGCCTGGACAAATTCAAGTTCCTGGTCTTGCGCAATTCGGGCAGCGATTTTGGTAAAACGCACTTCAGGGACGCCCTCATGACCGGGCTGGTGGATGATTGGGATATCGATAAGCAGGATTACCGCCCGGTTCACGTTTACATCAACGGGCAGTACTGGGGAATTTACAATATCCGGGAAAAAGTCAACCGCTTCTTTATTGCCGGGCATCATCCGGAAGTGGATAATGATAGTATTGACCTGGTCGAACACCGCTATACCCGTAAGCGTGGTAGCCTCCGCCACTATCTCAGCCTGCTGAGCTTCCTTGAAAAAAACAGCCTGGCCGACCCTGCCAATTACGCGTATGTGCAAACCCAGATGGATGTACAGAATTTTATGGATTATCAGATCGCCCAAATCTACTTTGATAACCAGGATGCCGGTGGCAATATAAAATTCTGGCGCCCCCAGAAACCCGGTGGCCGATGGCGGTGGATTCTCTATGATACCGACTGGGGGTTTGGCCTGCACGGCAGAGATACCTATAAACACAATAGCCTGGCTTTTCATACCGACCCGGACGGCCCTTCCTGGCCCAACCCGCCGTGGAGTACGTTCCTGTTGCGAAAATTACTGGAAAACAAGGAGTTTGAGAAGGCCTTTGTCAACCGTTTTGCCGGCTACCTGAGTACTTCCTTCAGGGAAGAAACCGTGCTCAACCGGATCGACTCCATGTACCGGAATTTATTGCCGGAGATTCCCCGCCACCTGAGCCGCTGGAACCTCAGCCGCAATAAGTGGGAGGAAGAGGTGGCCATTGTGCGTGAATTTGCCCAGGAGCGCCCGGCCTATGTACGCATGCACCTGATGGGGCAGTTCAATACCGGCCCGCAGCGCCGGCTGATCGTCAGTACTTCGCCCGGCGGCCGCATCCTCATCAACGACCGGATATCGGTGAGCAACGATACGGTCGAGCTGGTGTATTTTGAAAACTTCCCGGTTACCATTCGGGCGGTGGCGCATCACGGGTATCAGCTGTCGAGTTGGGAAGGGATAGAGGCCAATGAGACGCAGCGTGAATTCACCTTCACGCTGGATAAAGCAACCACCCGCTTGCATGCCCGCTTCGACGAGTTTGTCCATCCCATGGAGGGCAAACTGGTGATCAACGAGATTTGCCCGAGAAACGGTAAGGCCGGCGACTGGCTGGAGCTCTTCAATGCTTCCCGCAACCGGGTCTCGCTAAAAGGATGGACGTTGGGGGACCTCAAAAGCAACGAATTTGTCTTCCCCGAGGCCTATATCGGCCCCAACGACTACCTGGTCCTCGCCCGGGATTCAGCCAAATTCGTGCAGGCTTACCCCGGCGCCTATAATGTGCTCAACGGCCTAAACTTCGGCCTGAATAAACGAAAAGAATCCCTGGCACTCTATTCCATCCTCGGGGCTATGGTCGACAGCATTGCCTATGTGGCGCCGCCCACCGATACTTCCTTTACCTTGAATTTACTGCTCCCCTACCTCGATAACAGCGACCCCGACAATTGGGAATTCCGTTACGGCGACGGCTCTCCCAATGCGGCCAACCCCTATTACGTGGAAAGCCGCGTACGCAATGTGCAGGCCCAATGGATGCAGATGGGACTCGCAGCCGGCGTCCTCCTGCTGAGCCTCATCCTGCTGGCCCTCCGGCAGAGGGGGTTGTTGGGAACGTAAGTTAGCCCAGGTTCGACTGGTAGTTCCCAACTTTGGCAGTTCGGTATTCGGCGGTTCGTCGTTCGCTTGCCCCAGGAGGGCTTCCGCATGCGCGAACACCAAATTGCGAACACCGGACACCGGTTAGGAACCCTTCCCTATAGTGATCACCAACACGCCCCCGATCACCAGTACCGTCCCTATCCATTGCAGCCAGCCCAACTGCTCTCCAAGAAAGAAATAGGCCAGCACTATGGTGGAGATGGGGCCGATGCTTCCAATGATCGATGCGTTGCCGGAACCGATGTTCCGGATACCTTCCGAGATCAAAAAAGAAGGAATAACCGTTGCGATGAGCGCCATCAGCAACGCCAGGCCGTAGACCTGGGGTGGAAAACCAAAGAGTTGCCAGTGGTAGGCGATGCCGTGGTGGGCCAACACGGCAACCGCCGCGGCCGTCATGGCGAGAGAAGTAAAACGCAGGGTGCCAATGCGGGGCAACAGCCGGCCGCTGCCCACAATATAGACAGCATAGGCCATGGCCCCGAAAAATATGAGGCCTGCCCCCAGTACGAAATGCTGGTCGCCACTAAGAAGAAAGCCCTCCGAAAAGGCGATGGAAATGCCCAGATAGGTCAGTACCAGCGCCCCGAGCTGCCGGCGGGTAACGGGCTCCCGGAAAACAGTGGCGCCAATGAGCAACACCAGCGTAGGATAAACGAACAGAATAAGCCGTTCCAGGCTGGCGGTAACGTATTGTAGCCCCAGGAAATCCAGCAGGCTGGCCAGGTAGTATCCTACTACGCCCAGAAATAAAATCTGTAACCCATCCTTCCGGCTGAGGGGATGGCCCCGGTATTTCTTTTGCCGCCCCGAAAGGGAAGCGACCAGCAAAAAGAAAGGTAGAGAAAACAGCATCCGCAAGGCAAGCAGGGAAATGCTGTCTACCTCGTACCGGTAAGCCAGTTTGACGATCACAGCTTTGGTGGAGAACAGGATAGCTCCCGTAAATACCAAGGCCGCTCCCAGGATCATTCGGCGGTCGCGTAACAATGGTTGCATCCGCCAAAGGTAAGGAGTAGTTATTGCCTATTGATCACGGGTTATTTTTAAAGCGGATAGTTATTATTCGGCAGTTCGCAGGTTCGCAGTTCGCAGAGTGTCCTACCGAACCCCCGAACCCCGAACCCCGAACCCCGAACACCGAACACCGAACTACCGAACCTCCGAACCCCGAACCTCCGAACACCGAACCTCCGAATAGTTGCAACAAAGAAATTTCTACCCCCTTCACCGGATTACCTGAACCGGCGCCGTCCAGCTGCCTTTCTCCGTGCTGAACTGCACATAGTAGGCTCCAGGAGGCAGGAGCCCGGTTTCCAGAGGAATGTCTGCCCATCCTGGCTCCATCGTCAATTCCCGAAGAACGCACAACTTACCGGTTGCGGTATATAAAGCTATCCGGATGCCGCCGCCTTCCGATAGGTGGAAACGGGTAAAGAGCTTGCCGGCGGTAGGGTTGGGGTAACATACCGGCGCTTCGGCAGCGTGCGGCAGAGCCTGGCCTGCCAGTATGCCGCTCTGGCGCTGGACAATACTGCTTTCCCCTTCCGTGACCAGCAGGCTGTAATCCTCTGTTTCTCCCCAGGTGAAAGGCTCGCAGGGGCCGGGTAGCGCGCCAAACTTCATGCTCACCCGAAGGCGGGTAAGCCCGGGCAGCGCTGTCGGGGGGATCGGAAAACTGCCGCTATAGGCAGGGGGCGCCGCCTGCCGGGAATGCAGCAACTCACCGGCATCCTCAAAATCGCCATCCTGGTTGAAGTCGGCCCAGATACGCCAGCTTTCCGGGTACGGGCTCCCGGTATTGCCCTGTTGCAGAGAGAAAGACACCTCTGCGCCGAGAGGAGCGCTTATCAGCATATCCGTGTAGTCGGCATATCCGCCGTCATTGCCGGAGGGGTTGGCCATGGCGCCGATTCGGGCTTCTTCGATCCATTCTGAACCGGAACTCTGGCCACCGGAGTTGCAATATAACGCGGTTCCGGCCTCTATGATAAGCTTGTAGTCTTCTACTTCTCCGTAGGGCGGGCCGGTGCAAGGCGTCGGTATGCCGCCGTATTTCATGATGATTCTGAGCCCGTATTCCCCCGGCGGCAGGCCATCCGGCAGCGTGAGGGTTGAAAAGATCGTATCGGAAGAAAGGGGAGGAGCGAGCAGTTCTTCTCCGGCGTCCAGAAAGTCGCCGTCCTGGTTGAAGTCTATCCAAAGCCGCCAGTACTCGTAAAAGGAGGGGCCGTTGAAACCAGGTATGAGAGCAATAGAATGAGTAGTGCCTGCGTATGCCCTGATCATCAGGCTATCTGTTTCCCGAAAGTCGCCGTGGCCGTCGTTGTTGCCGCTGGAAAAGAAGAAGGAGCCAAATTGAAAGCCCGCTATCCATTCATAGTTACTATAGATGCCTTGTGCCTCACAAGGAGCGGGCCCCGTACTGTCGAGGGTGAACTGAGCCTGAGTGGTACACCCTTTCATATCAGTGGCGGTAACGGAATAGCTGCCGGCCCCCAGCCCGGTGGCGCTGGAGCCGGCCATCCCGTTTTGCCAGCTGTACTGATAGGGAGGCGTACCCCCGGTGGTAGCAAGGCCGGCGGACCAGGAATTTCCATCTGATGAAAGGGTGGTAGTTATCTGTATCTGCAAGGGTGGAGGTGCGGCGACTTCTGCCAATGCAGTGGCAACGCAGCCTATTGCATCCCGGCCTTCAACTTCGTAAACTCCCGGCGCAAGGCCATTTGCCAGAGGGCCGACTGCGCCGTGGCTCCATGTATAGGAATAACTGCCGGACCCGCCGCTAAGCTGTGCAATGGCCAGCCCATCGTTGGCGCCGGCACAGGATGCGTCCTCTCCCTGGGCAAAAAGCACCAGGGGCGAGCTTGTTCCCAGAACAGCTGTTTTTGTGATCGAACAGCTGTTCTCATCACTAATACTCAGCTGATAAACACCGGGGTCCAGCCCGCTGGCCAACGGGCCATTTGCTCCATTGCTCCAGGCATAGGAATAAGAGCCTGTACCTCCATTCACATTGGCCAGTATACTTCCATTGGCAGCGCCCTGGCAGGTGGAGTTGGTAATCAGGAGCGAAGCGGTAATGGGGTTGGCGGTTGAGATACCTACTGAGGTAGTTGCTGAACAGCTGCTCTGGTCGGTAACGGTTACGGAGTAGTTGCCTGCCGCCAGCCCGGTGGTTTGTTGTGTATTGGCCCCATTACTCCAGTGGTAGGAATAGGGAGGCTGCCCGCCACTGGCCTGGACAAGGGCTGTGCCATCCTGTGCTCCGCTGCAGGAAGTAGCGGTGGCGGAGGCCTGCAAGTTGAGGGGAGCTGGGGCGCTGATACTCACCGATACCTGAACCTGGGTTTGTCCGTCGGAAACGGTTACAGAATAATTGCCGGCGCTTAGGTTATTGATGGTGGCGGTATGGGCGCCATTGCTCCAGGTGTAGCTATAATTGCCCGCCCCGCCACTGGCGAATACCGTTGCCGACCCATCCTGCCCGCCATTACAGCTAACGTCAGAAAAATTGCGGATAGAGGCTTGCAGAGGAGGCGCATTGCTGTTCAGGCAGAAAGAAGCCGTTTCCGAGCTGCCAAATTGGCCGCCGGCTGCCAGTATATTGCCGTTTGCATCCCGCAACTCGTAGAATCCATTGCCAAAATTACAACAGATGCCGTTCTGGTAGGAGTCAAAAATGGTGAAATTGAAACAGCCCCGGGGCAGGCATTCCTGTACGGACATAGTTGAACCAATGGCCTGCGCGGTATAGGGGCCGCCCGAGGCCAGTAGGTCTCCATTGTTGGCGGTGATCTGCCATTGGGTCTCGCCGGGATAGTTGTCGAAATGAAGCGTGAGCGTCACATTGGTTTCGCAAGGATAATAAGTGTAGTACCGGGCGATGGCTCGCCGCCCGGTAATTTGGTTGCCATTCCGGGCCCGGACGCTGTACCATTGCCCCTGTCCGGCTATGGCGGGCAAGTCGAAGAATTGAGCGGAGGTAGACCCCACTATTTCCATAACGTACTGGCCGAGCCGGTATACGTCGTACTGGTTCGCTCCGGGAACGGGCGCCCAGCTCAGGCGAACCTGGTTGGCAGGCCCGGGCCCGGACTGAAAATCAGGAACCCCAAGGATGTTAAAATTTTCGGGGGATTGCCCCGTCTGGTTGCCTCGCCTTATTCGGATGCGGGCCTGCCCGCTGGCCAGGTTCGGCGCCAACCAACTGTAACTGCGGCGTTCACCGGAAACGCTACTGGCGAGGGTATTCCAGGATGCCCCCCCATTCGTGGAATACTGGATGGTAAAGGCGCCGCTGTTTCCGTAAGCGTCCCAGCGAATAACCTCCGTTTCTCCGGGAACAAAATGCTCGCCTCCGGCGGGGTAAGTGACGGCAATTGTCTCCTGCAGGAAAGAATAAACGAGGTAATATTGTTGTGGCCCCTGCCCGAGGAGGAAACCTTTAACCCGGACCGTGTAGTTGCCGCCGGCAGGGTTTTCCACAACGGCCTGCTCGACATTATTGATGTGGTCTGTTCCCCGGTAGGCAGGTTGGGTGATGCTGTCAATATGAGGATGAGCACTTATTACCCAGGGACGGTAGGTGGACCCACCGGGAGCCGTAATCGTGAGGTCTAGGTCATTGACCAGGGCCTGGGCGGCTACCGGCGCTCCTTCGGGGTCGATCCAGTAGAGCATCACCCGGGCTTCTTTCACCCCATTGGGAATGCTGATGAGGTGGGTATTCTGGCCGCCATTGGCTACCGTCCCGCTGAGATACTGGTTTTGCTGGATGGTTTTCAGGGCGCGGCCGGCGTGCAGGCTGCCCCAGCCATAGTCGTAGTCC
Source organism: Lewinellaceae bacterium (assembly GCA_020636095.1). GTDB lineage: Bacteria > Bacteroidota > Bacteroidia > Chitinophagales > Saprospiraceae > JACJXW01. Next base: position 1,478,538 of record JACJYN010000002.1, on the reverse strand, counting down.
GGCCCGCGCCGCCCCAGGTCTTCCGCTGTATTCAGGATCGCGGCTTTGATGAGTGCAGAGGAAGGGTCGGCGCCATTATTCTGCTGGCGATAGGCCTGGACGAGCGCCGCTGCGGCGCCGGCCACGCTGGGCGCCGCCGCTGAGGTGCCGCTGCCCTGCTGGTAAGTATCGCCGCCGGCAGTGGTGAAGGCGCCTTGCCCGTAAGCGCTGATATCGGGCTTGATACGGCCATCCTCCGCCGGGCCGCGGCTACTGGAATTCACGCGCTGGCTATTGTAATACAGGTTCGCTACAGCCAGGACATTCTTTGCGGCTTTGCGGCCACCGGTAATATTGCCATACCGATAGCCGTCGGGCGCCGGCGCGCCCCCGTAGGCGGGGCTACAAGAACTGGCAGCGCTGTTGCCGGCGGAAAAAACGTGCAATAATTCCGGTTGTTGCCTCACCTGTCCGTCGATGGCACTGGCGGTGGAGCTATAGGCGCCGCCGCACCCTTCGCTGTAAGAGGTAGACGTAATAATCGTTCCGTACTGCTGATAATATGGCTGGGCGTTAGCAATGTGCGGATACCCCCAAATATCGTAGAGATGCAAAGCCGCTCCGGGCGCCATGCCTATGCCCCGTGGATCGATGTTGCCGGCGCCGATGGCCAGCCCGGCGGTCATGTCTCCATGTTCGCCTGTATTGCTGGAAGTATGATCAAAAAGGCGCCCCCTGAAGTCTTCGTGGCTTACGCTGCCATCATCTCCAATACCGATGCTCACTCCAGCTCCATCCAAACCATTGCCAAAGCCTGAGCTCAGCAGGTTGAGGGCCAGGGCACTACGGCCGGTGATGCCTTCCGTTTGAGGGGGCGGTTCTGGCAGGCCAACGTACCGGATGCCGGGTTGGGCAGCCAACTCCAGCAGCAAATTGTCGGGGATGCTGATGGGAATAACGCCCCCTGCCGGCTCATCCGGTTGCCAGCCGGCTGCTTCCAGCGCGGCCCTGAGGCTATCCGCTGTAACCGAGGGCCAGGGGTACAGCAACAACTGTAGATGGCCATTGTCAAAAGCATGGGCAGGGTAGTCGCCGCTTGCCAGGCTTTGGGGTAGCTTATAAATCCCTTCGTACACACCTGCCGCCCGTATCCCTAATGTATTTACACTTTCACTGACCGGTACTTTTGCCAGATAAGCGTAATTGGGGATGTAGTCAAATAGTTCAATTCCCCTATCCTGTAGGGCCTGCCGTTCTGCCGGAGATGGAATGGACTGGAACTGAAGTATTAGGTAGTGGTTGCCCTGAAAGACGGTTTGGGCAAAGCTGGTATCGCTTTCCGGTATAACCCCATCTTGATAGAGGCTGGAAGGAGGCGCCTGGCCGGTTTGAAACCGGATCTTGTGATCCTGAGCTGAAAGCCGGATACTGCTTATGCCCAGCAGGAAGGCCAGGGCAAAAAGGGTAGCGTGTTGCATAAGTTGTATTGTGCATATTTGTGGGTAAACAGTTTCTTACTGGCAGAATAAACTGATCCCTTCGATATTGAGGATTAACGGCACGAACTCCGAAAATGACCAGATCATGGCCTCCCTGAACCTTTCGGTTCCGCCAATATTTTAGTTTTGGATGTAGTTTTCTGTATCTGAGAATAGAAGCTCACCCCTTGATAGCGGGCGTGTAGGATTGAATTAAATGACCCTTAACGGTGGCTTCTTGAAGCGGCTTACTTAACGAGAATTGCTTATGCAAAAATAAAATATATCTGATAAAATTCAATACATAACCTTTTTATTTTTGATCGCTGTTAGATGAGGCGGGCTCCCCGTCTAACATTGGACAGGGCAAAGAAACCGATAAGAGCTTGTTCATTTTTTATTTGGAGGCTACCGCATTCCCCATTTGTGTTCGCTGGACGAGTTTCCCCACGGTCAGCCCCTGCACGACGATGGAAAAAACCACGACCACATAGGTAATGGTCAGCAGGGGGGTGCGGCTCATGTGTTCGGCGAGTGAGAGGGCCAGGGCGATGGAGATACCTCCCCGCAGCCCGCCCCAGGTCATGATCAGGTTGGTTTTGGGGACGAATTCCAGCCGTTTTTTGAACAGCTCGATCGGGCCGGCCAGGGCGATATAACGGGCGATCAGGGTCAGTGGGATGGCCAGCAGGCCGGCGATGAAATACTGCCGTTCGAAAGGCAGGACGAGAATCTCCAGCCCGATGATCACAAACAGGACGGCGTTGAGTAATACATCCACCAATTCCCAGAACTTATCTACATACGTTTCGGTTACTTCCGACATGGAACTGGTTCGGAAGCGTTCATGGCCGACCATCAGGCCGGCGACCACCATGGCCAGCGGCCCTGAGAAGTGCAGATAACTCGCCAGCAAATACCCTCCCATTACAATAGCCAGGGTGATCAGCACTTCCGTCTCGTAGTCGTCGATGGTGTGCATCAGATAGTAGGCAAGGTAGCCCAGGCCGAGCCCCAGGGCGATGCCGCCGCCTACCTCTTCCAGAAACAGGAGGCCCACTTCCGACATTTCAAAATGGCCGGCGCCGGCCTGCGCGAACTGGAAAATGGTGATAAAAACCACCACTCCGATCCCGTCGTTGAAGAGGCTCTCGCCAACGATCTTCGCTTCCAGCTTCTTGGGGGCTCCCGCTTTCTTAAGTATACCCAGCACCGCGATGGGGTCGGTAGGGGAGATGAGGGCGCCGAACAGCAGGCAATGGATAAACGGCAGCCCGGCGTTGAGCAGGTTCAGGGCGCCATACAGGAGGCCGGCAATCAGGAAAGTTGAAGTCACTACTCCGAGGGTGGCAAACAACATGATAGGCCATCGCTGGGCTTTTAGCTGCCGGGAATCGACGTGCAGAGCGCCGGCAAAGAGCAGAAAACTGAGCATCCCCTCCATGAGCAGCTTCTGAAAGTCGATCTGGGCGATCAAAGCGGATTCCCATGCCAAAAGGCTGGGGACGAACTGCCCCAGGGCCAGTACCAGCAGAGAAAAGGCGATGGAAACGATCATCAACCCAATGGTGACGGGCAGTTTCAGGAATCGAATGTTGATGTAGCCAAAAATGGCGGAGAGAACGATCAGAATGGTGAGTACGGCGAAAAAGTCCATGTGGTTATAGATTTTAGTCTGGTCCTGCCGCAAAGATACCGGACGCAAAGTGCTTCGCAAAAATAATTTAAAAAAGCAAAGCCCGCCATCCTCTCGGATAACGGGCTTGCCTGGCTTTGGTTCTTTGAAAAATAGTGAGCTTTATCCAGCTGCACTATTTGTCAAAGTGTTGTAGTTTTTTCATAGTAGGTTCGTGCTACCTCCGCTCCAATGATTTTTCCTTCTTAGCTTTTCTAAGCGGTTTTTGCTGCTCCATTTTTTCTTTGTCCTTGGAGTCAGCCGCGCGCTCCTGGCCGTACGCTTTGCCGTCCTGGCCTTCCTTGTGGCGGCCGTAGGCATGGCCTTTGCCCTTATGTTCTTTGTCCACCTTCCCGGCTTTGTCTTTCCAGGCTCTCTTCTGGCCTTTTTCGGCCTGAACCTTTTCTGCTTTTGCCGGTTTTTCAATCATTTGTGCCGGCGCTTGTTCTGCCTTCTTACTTTTTTCCGGCTTCTCTGTTTTGACCTCCTGTTTTTCTTCCGCTTTCCGGCTTTTGGATTGAGCCTGAGCAGCGTCGGTAAGAGCAAAAGTCAGTGCGATCGCTAAAAAAAGGGAAAGGATTTTCTGGATCTTCATGCGTTTTGGATTTTGATTTGCTCTTTTGACTAAGAGTTGTTGAGAAAGTCACTTTGGCGATATGTTAAAGAAAATTTAATATGCAACTGATGGCGCTCAGCCTGCTTTCATTGATGGCTTCGGCTGCCGGAGAAACGCCCGCCAGTTTATTATTTGTCCAACAACCCCATTTTTCCTACTTTTATCCGCAATTAAAAAAATACCCTGACATGAATCAAATCCGATTTGCTCTAACCATTCTGTTCATAGCCGCTCTGGCCTGGCCCGGACAGGCACAGAAAAAAAAGAATAATGAAGAAGAGGTATCCAAGCCCAAACACTATCTCGAAGAGCTGGCCATCGGCGGACTCAAGTTCCGTTCCGTTGGCCCGGCGCTGACTTCCGGGCGTATTTCTGACTTTGCTGTCCACCCCAATAACCGCTCGGTATACTACGTGGCTGTTTCTTCCGGAGGCGTGTGGAAAACCGAGAATGCGGGCACTACCTATGAGCCTGTCTTTGACGGCGAAGGCTCGTATTCTATCGGTTGTGTTACGATTGACCCGAACAACCCCAATGTCGTTTGGGTAGGAACGGGGGAAAATAACAATCAGCGCTCCGTGGCGTACGGCGATGGTGTTTACAAATCGGAGGACGGAGGCAGCAGCTGGAAGAATATGGGGCTTAAAAACTCAGAGCATATCGGAAAGGTCATCGTTGACCCCCGGGATTCCAGGGTAGTATACGTAGCGGCTATCGGCCCACTGTGGAGCGAGGGGGGCGACCGGGGTGTTTACAAAACCACCGATGGCGGCCAAACCTGGGAGGCCGTGCTCACCATTGACGAGCATACCGGCGTCAATGATCTGGTGATGGATCCCCGCAACCCCGACGTGCTGTACGCCTCGGCTCATCAACGCCGCCGCCATGTCTTTACCTATGTGAGCGGAGGGCCGGGCAGCGGCATTTACAAAACCACCGATGGTGGTAAGGTCTGGGAAAAGGCCAACAAAGGGCTGCCTTCCGTCGATATGGGCCGCATCGGCCTGGCCATTTCCCCCGCCGACCCGGAAGTCATTTATGCCTGGGTGGAAGCGGCACAAGACAAGAGCGGCTTTTATCGTTCGGCCAACCGCGGCGCCAGTTGGGAAAAACGCAGTAGCCACACCACCTCCTCCCACGGCAATTACTATGGTGAAATGACGCCCCATCCCACCGATCCGGATGTGGTATTTACCATGGAAACCTCCATGCACTGGACCCAGGATGGCGGAAAAACCTTCAGGCCCGTGGGCGAAAAATACAAACACGTTGACAACCACGCTATGTGGATCGATCCCGCGGATTCCAATTATTTTTTGGTGGGATGTGACGGCGGCATTTACGAAAGTTTCGACGCCGGCGCTACCTGGGCCTACAAACCCAATTTGCCGGTAACCCAGTTCTATAAAGTGGCGGTAGACAATGCCCTGCCATTCTACAATATATACGGGGGCACCCAGGACAATTTCAGCCTGGGCGGCCCTTCCCGCACTACCAGCGGCAATGGCATCGTCAACTCCGACTGGTTCGTAACCCATGGCGGTGACGGATTTGAATCACAGGTGGACCCCAATAATCCGGACATCGTTTATGCTCAGTCGCAGCACGGCGTACTGGTGCGTTACGACCGGAAGAGTGGAGAGGAGACCGGTATTCAGCCCAAACCAGGCGAAGAGGAGCCTGCTTTCCGCTGGAACTGGGATGCACCCCTGGCTATTTCCGCGCATCATCCCACCCGCCTTTACTTCGCCGCCAATAAGCTGTTCCGAAGCGATAGCCGCGGCAACGCCTGGGAAACCATCAGCCCGGACCTGACGCGGCAAATAGACCGCAACACCCTGCCAGTCATGGGCCGGGTGCAAAGCATAGATGCAGTAGCCAAGAATTCCTCAACCTCGCTTTACGGCGCCATCGTAGCCTTCTCCGAAAGCCCGCTCGATGAGAACCTGCTCTATGTGGGCACCGATGATGGCCTGATACAAATCACTGAAGACGGTGGCGGAAACTGGGCGAAAATAGACGTCAACAACATTCCCGGCGCTCCCGAGCGCACCTATGTGAATTACCTGCTGGCTTCACAGCACGATGAGAATGTAGTGTATGCCGCTTTTAACCATCATAAATACGGAGATTTCAAGCCCTATTTTTACAAGAGCTCAGACAAGGGCCGGAGTTGGGTAAGCATCAGCAACAACCTGCCGGCGCGCGGCTCTGTCTACAGCATTGCCGAAGACCATGAGACGCCCAACCTGCTATTTGCCGGCGCCGAATTCGGCTGTTTTTTTACCATCGACGGCGGGCAGCACTGGAAGCAGCTCAAGGCGGGGCTACCGGTTATCGCCGTGCGGGATATGGCCATACAGGAACGCGACAACGCCCTGGTGCTGGGCACCTTCGGCCGCGGCTTTTACGTACTGGACGACTACAGCCCGCTGAGGCAAATGGCGGAAGAAGATTTGCAGGCGGACGCCTTGATATTTCCGGTTAAAGACGGTTTGTTATTTATAGAGAGTGTGCCACTGGGGCGCCGGGAAAAGGGCTTTCAGGGAGAGAATTTTTACACTACCCCCAACCCGCCCATCGGGGCTACTTTTACCTACTTCCTCAAGGAAGATATAAAGACGCTTCGGGAGCAGCGCCGGGAGCAAGAAAAGAAAAAGGCCAAGGAAGGAGAGCCCGTCCGGTACCCCACTTATGAAGAACTGCTAGCCGAAGAGACGGAAGAAAAACCCTATCTGCTGTTTACTATCCGGGACGCTGCCGGAGAGATCGTTCGCAAGTTGAAAGCGGGCGCTACCCAAGGCGTGCAACGCATCACCTGGGACGGCCGGCGGCCATCGCTGAGTCCCGTCCGGGAAAGCTCCAACCCGAATGATGATTCCGGCATGTTGGCTATTCCCGGCGAGTATACGGTTGCCTTGTCCAAAAGTGTCAATGGAGAACTTACCGAACTGGCCGGGCCTCAGCCTTTCCTTCTGGAAGCGCTGGGTGAAATCACCCTGCCAGCTAAAGACCGCCAGGCGCTCGCCGGGTTCCACCGGGAGGCCAGCGAGCTCGACCGGGTGATCGACGGCGCTTCCCGCCGGTTGAAAGAGGCGGCTGAACGCCTGGATTTGATCGAAAAGGCAGTGGCGGCAACGTCGGCGCCTACAGAGGATTTTACCCTCCGGATTCTGGAACTGAGGGAGGAACTGCGTGCCATCCGTTTGGCCCTGGATGGGGACGGAGTGGCCGCCCAACTCGACCAGGACGCCACCATGGGAATCGCCGGCCGGATGGGCTGGGCCGTTTACGAAATGTGGCGCTCTACTTCTGCACCTACCGAAACCCAAAAGGAGGCCCTGCGCATCATCCGGAAGCAACTCAGCCCCCTGATACCGCGCATCAATGAGCTGGCGGATGTGAAACTGAAAGCGCTGGAGGAAGGCCTGGAAAAGGCAGGAGCGCCTTATACGCCCGGGCGGAGGATTGATTTGGGGGGTAGGTAGGTACTGGGCTGTTCGTTCGGCCATCTTGATCGAACGCGCCGCGAGGCGCAAAAAGGACGGGCAGGAGGCCACACTCATCACACCTCCCACTCCTGGCTCTTTCGGTAGACCATACCCCGAAACAGCGCTACCATCTCTTCAGCCTCATTGCGCACTTCCACCCGATAGTGGCCGATGCGGTGGCCGAGTTGTTCTTCGATGGCTATTGCCGTGATGACGTCTCCTTCCTTAAGCGAAGCCATGTGGGAAATGGAAGTATCGATGCTTACGGCGTGCCGGCCGCGGGAATTGGAGGCGAATGCGAATGCGCTGTCGGCCAGGCTGAAAGTGATGCCGCCGTGGGCAATGGCAAAGCCATTGAGCATTTCCCGGCGGATTTTCATGCGCAGTATGCAGTACCCGGGCTCTACCTTCAGGCGTTCGGCTCCCAGCCACTGGCTAAAGGGGTCATTGTTATACATGAGGTTGACTACCTTTCGGGCTTTTTCTTCGGCTGTCATTTTTGGCGATAAGTTAGGATAACTTTTTCATCCTTCCGATGTAAAATTATTGTGAAAAGGAAGAAGGGGCCTCGATTTATCGCTCAATAATCCCTATCTTGGGGGAAATAATATTTGGAGGCATCTTCAGGCAGCGTATTCCCCTGGAAAGAGGTCTATTAACCAGAGGCAGAACTGAATAGGTACCATGCGCGCCTGGCTAAATGAAAATGTCTGTACTTGTTTACAATAAGGGGAAAACGAAAAATGGTGTAAGCAAGGCGGATTAACCTCATTCCTGTGACCGAAAAGGAACTGATCAAAGGCTGTATCCAGGAAGACCGGTACTACCAACAGGAATTGTTCAGGCGCTATGCTGGCAAGATGCTCATGGTATGTATGCGCTATGCGCGTCATGAGATGGAAGCCGAAGACCTTTTGCAGGACGCTTTTATCAAAGTTTTCGACAATATAAATAAGTTCGAATACAAAGGATCCTTCGAAGGTTGGATTCGCCGGATCGTCATAAACACTGCCCTCAAAAACTACAGTAAGAAACGTTTTAAACAGGAGCAGATCGGCCTGGAAAATTATCCGGACTTGCCATTGGAACCTGAGATTTACGCCCATTTGCAGGAGGAGGAATTGCTCCGCCTGATCGCTAAGCTTCCCGAAGGCTACCGCCTTGTTTTCAACCTTTACGCGGTTGAAGGCTACAGCCACAAGGAAATTGCTGATATGCTGGGCATTCAGGAAAGTACCTCCCGCTCACAACTGGTAAAGGCCCGGAAGATGTTACAGGCCATGATCATTGATTTGCAAAAGATCGCAGTATGAACAAACACCACCCCCTGGATGAGGTGTTTCGGCATAGGTTGAGGGACCTGGAAGCCGAAGCGCCCCTGCATCTTTGGGAACAAATAAGCCAAAAACGCGACTGGAAACACCGCGTTCTGAATCAGGCCCGGCAGCAAAAGCCGGTGGTGGCCCTATTGGCTACCCTGATCGTAGTAGGCTTGAGCTGGGGGGTGTGGTCTTATCAACAACCGAATCTCGATCGTTTTCCCATCCCCGTAAATGGCACTGTGGCTCCTGCTACTGCTGATATTCCCGCAGAACAGGCCACCGCTTCAGCTTCCGTGCTGCCCGGCCCTGACGAGGCGGTTAAAGCCATCGCTTCAATTGATCTGCCGGTTAACCCCATCTCCCTACCCGCCGCAACCGTAATAAAGTCAGAACAAACCGCCGCCAGCCCGGCCCGGCAAATGCCTGCCGCCCGGCAACCCGCTGTATCGAAAAGCGGCTACCCTGCTGATCTGCCGACTGTACGGCCCGTTCGGGAAACACCCCTGCCGACGCTGCCTACGGCCCTGGAGCAGCAGGCCATGCGAGGCGGGTCCATTTTTGACGCCCTTTTCTCTCCGGACCCCAAATGCGCCAATTTTGGGAACGGCTCCTGGAGTGTTTACCTCGATGCACTTCTTTCTCCGGACCTCACTTTCCGGCAATTGCAGCCCCGGAATCCCGAATTTGCCGAATACGTCAATACCCGGGAAGAGACCGAATCCAATATGTATGCTTTCAGCGGCGCGTTGCGCCTTTCTTTGGTCTCCGATAAGGGGCTGGCCTTGCGCACCGGCCTGAACTTTTCACAGATAAACGAGCGCTTCAGCTACATCAACGGTAGTGAAGAGGTCATCGAAACCATCAATAACTACGACCAGGCCGGCAATATTATCAGCACCGATACGATCATCAAGATAGGCACCCGCCGGAAGATTACCCAGAACCACTACCGCATGCTCGATATTCCCTTCCTGGTGGGTTACGAGCTTTCCTCCAATAAACTCAAAGTATCGGTCAATGGCGGCGCTTACCTCAACCTCTTGTTTCGCCAGAAGGGGGATTTTCTTTCCCCTCACGACCTGCAGCCCGTTCGCTTCGATTCCAGCGACCCCGACGCCTATCCTGCCTTCAAACAACAGGCGGGCCTGGGTTGGTACGGTAGCGTGGGCCTCGCCTATCAGGTGGGCCACAACCTGCAACTCGTCGTAGAACCCCATTTCAAAGTCTATCCCAAATCGGTCACCCGCGATCAGTACGGCGTGCAACAGCGCTATATGACCACCGGGTTGTTTGTGGGAGTGCGGCAGCAGTTGTAAATTGTGTCATTGTTATATGGTTATATTGTTCCATGGCTGCATGCCAGTGCAACCTTGAAGCAATCGAACCATTCAACCATTCACCCAATCCCATGCAGCTCAAGCGAATTCAACATTACCTTCAACAATACCGAAAGTACCTGCAAACGCCCAGTGCTCAAGGCCAGGGCCTCTATATCTGGGAGTCGCAACGGATATTCCAGGAGAACTGGGATATGGACGCGGAAGACTGGCCTGCCATGTACGACAGCGCGCTCCAAAATTCTAAAACCAAGCGCCTCTGGAAGCGCGAGGCCTACGAGCCCAAGCGCATGATGCTGGAACTGGCGCGCATGCAGCCGGATTTTGTGCGCCACATGTTCTTCGACCTGTTCAACGAAGAGAAGAGCCTGGAGGGCAGGGTAGGGCGCTTCGTCTACTATTGCGACATGCTGCTCCAGGAATATAAGGATCAGCACCCCCGGTCCATAGACAACAACCACTACCACGACGACGATTACCAGATGGTTTTCCTTTATCTGGCTTTCCGCTATCCTGCTCGGTATACGTTCTACGCCCCGGCCGGCTTTCGCCTCCTTCTGCAAAAACTGGGCAGCCCGGATATTCCCCAGGCCAACGATATGGAGCGCTTCGCCAAGGTAATGCACACCTTATATAAATTCATGCAAAAAGAGGAGGGGCTGCTGGAACTGCACCGCCGCAGGCTGGTGGAAGGGCTGCACTATACCAGGGAGAGCCTGCTGGTACTGTATGATTTTTATCAGTATTGTACGGATCCGGCCTGGGGTGTGGAGGAGTATGTGGATGAGCGGGGGAGGAGTGAGGGGTAAGGTTGCTAGGTATACTATTACTGGACATTGCTATTAAGTTGACAAATTGTGAAAGACAAAATCATGAATTTTCTGGTAAAAGAAATTAGGTTATTTCTTGACAAGAACATATTCTGCTCTAAAATAACAACTTGATATCTGAACAATGCTTAAAGGAAAAATTGAAACATCTTAATGAGAATGTCCGTAGACATTGCTACTTTGGCAATCTACAATGCTCCTTAAAAATAGTAAAGTGAAGGAAATCGTTTAGAGTTAAAATTGCAGAAGTTGATGAAAAGAAAAATGTTTCATACCCAAGAACATCAGAAAAAAGAACTAGAAACCCCAATAATGTGTTTAAGAGAAGATGCGTGGTTAGGTGAAGCATTTTATTTTTGGTATGATGAGGAAGATGCCCATAGATGGGGACATTCAAGCAAAAAAAGAACTGGAAGTTATGAGGTATATGAAGCTGACATTGACTGTAAAGATGTTTTGGATACAGTGTTTAATGAAGAACACTACATATTTTGGTTAAAACAGATTGAGAAAGTCGCCAAGAAAATCATAAAAAGCACAGGAGAAAAACCTACATTGAAAGAGATTAATGACTACTTTAAAGAAAGGGCAACTTGGGATGAAGTTAGTGGAATAATGTTCCAGGATTTGTCAAATAATCACACGTTCTTATTAGTTAAGCCTATAAAGTACAGAACAAAAACCAGACCTTTTGTTTACAAGAAAAGAATTCAGTTAGCAGTATACAATTTGGAAATTGTGGAAAATTTTGTTCTTTTGACTACTGAAAATTGTTAATAACTAATTACTTATGCTGAACCTTGAGAAACTTGAAGAAAAACTTGATAGGGCCCTTGAAAACGAATGTCAAGAGAGTTTAACAAATTGGCTTTTCAAAAAGAGAGAAAAAAGCTACATGGCTCTGCTTGGGATAGGTAGCATGGAAAATAAAAAGGAAATAAAATGTGAATATCTAATGCCAAGTGAAGATGTTTTTTTAGAAAATGAAGGTAATGATTTTCCAATTATCAATACCTATTATTTAATGGCAGCCTAAGATTCACCATGGAAATAAAGGAACAGCTCAAACTTAAGTTTCGTGGTATTGATATACCTCATGTCAATTTCACTTCAATCAAGTTGTATTCAAAAGAAAGCGAAAAAATTAAAATAGTTTTACACCCAAAAGTATTTTACCCTAAGGAAAAAACAAGGTTTTTCAGAATAATTATGGACCTTACCATAGAGGCTGAGAATTTTTTTTCCTTAAAAGTGGTCGCGATAGGAACTTTCGAGGTTGATAAAGAATTAATTGGGGATATAAAAAAGAATTTTATAAACGTGAACGCTCCCGCCATAATGTTCCCCTATCTAAGGTCATTTGTCTCAACTTTTACGGCAAATATTGGCAATTTGACAGGAACGCTCAACATCCCTCCTCAGTTTTTTAAAGGGGAATTAGAAGAAATTAATTCAGATAATATTGACGATGAAGATGTTGAAAATGCTCTCTAAAAGGTTTTAGCAATTCCTCAAGTAAAGCATACACGTATCGCAACTAAGACACAAAGTCCGCACGAAATTTAGGGTGTGTGTGTTGGTACCCGTCCAGCCAGCCGGGTAAACTTTCGTGCCAGCTTTTCATCGCGTGCGCATCCTACGTGAGAAACTGCTGAAAAGATTTTCAGTTTGGGTCTTTCCCAGTGAATAACTCGCAAAAACTCTCGTTCCTTCACATCTGAGTAACGGGCTTCCAGTAAAAAAAGTACTTGGCCTCTTTAAGCAAAAAGAAGTAGTCGATGCGCTTGCCAAAAGGTTTGGTCACCAAATAGCCTGTCATGCCTGGCTTTTTAAAAAACCTGGGGGTAATTATATTCTGATCAAGATTGTTCGCACCGATGCCTCAAAGAAGAACTCATTCTCAAAACCTAATATTTTGGAATGACTATCCCTCCAATGTAATCTCCAACTGCTTCCCATTTAGTATCTTCGCCCAGCCTTATATATTTACTACAATACTTCCCATGCAACGTACATTACTGATCGTGCTCGTTTCCTTGTCCCTGCTTCTCCCGCAAGCCTACGCCCAGTACGAAGCCGTCTTCCCCGCCCTCGACGGCCCGGCCCTCATCCAGGCCCTCCAGAGCAATTATACCCCGGATCAAGTGTTGCCCTTCGGCAACTCCCGCGATACCCTCTTTTCCCGGGTTGATGCCCATGACGACAGCCTCACCTGCGTATATACCGGCTACACCATCTACCTGGATCCCGCCGAGGATCCGACTGTAGCTGCCTTCAGCAAAGGCATCAATACCGAGCACACCTACCCGCAGGCTTTTGGCGCAAGCCAGGAACCGGCTCGTGCCGATATGCACCATCTCTATCCTACCCGGGAAGACGTCAACGCCGCCCGCGCCAACCTGCCCTTCCGGGAAATTCCGGACGGACAGGCGCAAAGCTGGTTCTACCTGAACCAGCAACAGAGCAATATCCCCTCCGCCAACCGGGACTTGTACAGCGAGTATAGCTCCATTGGCTTCGAACCGCCCGAAGCGCAAAAGGGCGATGTAGCCCGGGCCATGTTCTACTTTTATACCATCTACCGCAGCCAGGCCAATGCAGAGGACCCCAATTTCTTTGAATCCCAGCGGGAAACCCTCTGCGAGTGGCACATTGCCGACCCGGTGGATGACAAGGAGTACCAACGCAGCGAGAAGATCGCCTTCTACCAGGGCAACCCCAACCCCTTTGTGCTGGATTGCACGGTGGCGCAGCGCACTTACTGCACCGGCCTGTCCGTACCCTGCGACCCGGTGGCGGTGGAGGAACCATTCGGAGGAGAAAGGTTAAACCTGGTAGTTGTTCCTAACCCTGTTCGGGAAACAGGAACTTTACAATACCAGTTGCCGGTGGGCGGAGAGGTGCAGCTGCTGCTCTTTGGCGTATCCGGCCGAAAATTACTTCACCAGGATTTGGGGTATCAGCCGGCTGGCGCTCACCACTTTCCGCTGAAGTTGGAGGCCTTCCGGGGGCCGTTCCTGGTTTGCCAGCTGCTGCTGTCGTATGACGGGGGTGTTGCGGGTGATGTTGAAAAGATCATTTTGACAGGCTTGTAGGAAATTGAGTAAAATTACTTTATATATTGAGTAAAATCCCCTAACATAGAGAGTAATTTGTGAATTGCTGTTTCAAGCCACATTAGATGTACAAGCGAGCCCAATATAAAATACTTTCCAACCGGTTGAAAGAACCACAAAGCTTTTTAATCACTACTTGACGATTGTCGAGCCAATCCCCCCGTTGATCTTATTCCGCTTGACAAGCTACCGGCAATTTAGTTATCTTAGGCCAGTTATCAATTACCCTTTTAAACCTAAACCACATCACATGAGTTTCTTCGATCGCCTGAGCAACGGCTGGAAACTGGGAATGGCCAGTTTCGGAATTATCCGCGAAAACCCCGGCCTGATGCTCTTCCCGGTGCTTTCCGGAGCTTCCCTTTTGTTTATCTGCCTGACTTTTTTCGGGAGCATCGCTGCCATGTTCGGGTTTCAGCTGGACGCCTTTTTCAGCCGCTTTGAAGCCGGCGGCGAATGGCTGGGTTATGTTGGCCTGTTCATTTTCTACCTGGTCAACTTCACCATCGTGGTCTTTTTCAATGTGGGGCTGATCCATTGCACCCGCCTGATCATGGAAGGCAAGGACGCCAAAGTGGGGGATGGCATCGCCTACAGCATTTCCCGTATCGAAGCCATTGTCTCCTGGGCGTTGCTGGCGGCTACCGTCGGCGTGATTCTGAAAACGCTGGAAGACCGGCTGGGCTTTGTTGGAAAGATCATCATCAGCCTTGTGGGCATGGTGTGGTCGATCGCCACTTTCTTTGTCGTGCCGGTGGTTGCTTATGAAAACGTCACGCCCATTCAGGCGGTGAAGCGCTCCGGCCAGATCATGAAAGAAAAGTGGGGCGAAGCGATCGGCGCCAATTTCAGTTTTGGATTGTTCTACCTGCTGGGCTTCATGGGTATTGGCCTCATCAGCGTATTGCTGTTCTTTATCCATCCTATTGTGGCCATCGTTGCCGGCGTTCTTTCTGTCCTGTTTCTGGTCACGCTGGTGTCAGCTGCGGAGACGGTGTTTCTGGCGGCCATCTATCGCCATGTAAACAACGAGCCGGTCGAATTCTACGACAGCGAGATTCTGGATCATGTGTTTGTGCCGAAAAAGAAGTGAGTTGTTAGGCGGAAGGCAATTGGCTGAGGGAATCTCTGTGAAATCGCTTTCCGCCTAAACCGCCTTCGAGGGGGTTGTGTGAAAAGGGATAGGACACTGATCCATTAGGATAAATTAAGGTTTTTTAGGATTGTAAATCCTGGTGGGAGTGATCTTAACGAATTCTAACAAATCTTAATGAATCAGTATGCTATCACGCCGAGGGGCTTTTGCACAACCCCTAACCGGATAAGTAACCCAAAAATAACCGTCCAAATATAGGCATTCCCCCCTGGCTTCCTTAGCTTTACAGCAAAAAATGAAGCGATACCTCTCCCCCTTGTTTCTGTTCCTGTTCTTCTCTTCCTCCCTGTTCGCCCAGAACCCCCGGCTGCAATCCGGCCCCATGCTGGGCTACAACGAGATGCGGGAAGTTTTGCTCTGGGTGCAAACGAAAGAGGCAGCGCGCGTACAGTTTGCCTACTGGGCAAAAGATAAGCCAGCTGAAAAGCACTACACCGATGAAAAGGCAACCCGGAAAAGCGAGGCCTTTACCGCCAAACTCATAGCCGATGAGGTGGAGCCCGGCACAGACTATAGCTACCAGGTGTTGATCAATGGCAAAGCAGTGGAACTGGATTATCCCACCGAGTTCAAAACCCAGGAACTTTGGAGGTGGCGCTATGACCCGCCGGCCTTCAGCGTGGCCATCGGCAGCTGCGCTTATGTCAACGAAGAAGTCTACGACCGCCCCGGCAAGCCCTACGGCAGTGATTATCAAATTT
This sequence comes from Lewinellaceae bacterium, assembly GCA_020636095.1. Lineage (GTDB taxonomy): Bacteria > Bacteroidota > Bacteroidia > Chitinophagales > Saprospiraceae > JACJXW01. The sequence goes on along the minus strand of JACJYN010000002.1, from coordinate 1,462,837 downwards.
TCAATTCCATTTATCAGAAACACCCTGACGCCATGATCTGGCTGGGCGATAACATCTACCTGCGGGAGGTAGACTGGTACTCCCGCACCGGCATCCTCGCGCGGAATACCCACACGCGCAGCCTGCCGGAAATGCAGCCTCTGCTGGCCTCCACCCATCACTACGCCATCTGGGACGACCACGACTACGGGCCCGACAATTCGGACCGCACCTACATTCATAAAGAAACCACTCTGGAGGCTTTCCGCCTCTTCTGGGGCAACCCCACCTTTGGGGTCAACGGGCAAAAAGGCATCACTACCTTCTTTCAGTATAACGACATCGACTTCTTCCTGATGGACGACCGCTACTTCCGCAGCCCCAACCGGCTGGAGGGAGGCGATCAGACCATGCTGGGCAAAGAACAGCTGGAGTGGCTGATCGAGGCCCTGGCTGCCAGCTATGCCCCTTTCAAGATGGTCTGCATCGGGAATCAGGTACTCAACCCGGTACAGGCTCATGAAACGTATCAGAACCTCTTTCCGGAAGAGCGCGCCTACCTGTTGAAGCGCATCGAGGAAGAAGACATCCGCAACGTCGTTTTCCTCACCGGTGACCGCCACCTGACGGAATTGAGCCAATACGTCAATGCCCGGGATCATGCCGTTTACGACCTGACTGTTTCTCCCCTGACCGCAGGGGTAAACCCAAACGATGAAGCCAATGAACTGCGCGTGGAGGGCACCCTGGTGAACGAACACAATTTCGGCCTGCTCGAATTCTCCGGCCCGCGGAAAGAACGGGTGCTCACCATCCGCGTTATCGACGCCGATGGGAATGAAAAATGGGCACGGGAAATCGCTTCAGAGAAGTAACCGGGCTTACCAGATTCATCTGGCGCGCGATCCTTTAGTGTAAAAAAAAATGTTATGAATAAATGGGCTCTTTGGTGTTGCCTCCTGCTCTTTTTGTCCAGTTGCGGCGCCAAAAACAACCAGTCAGTTAACCGGCCGGAAGAAAAACCGAAGGAAACGGCTGTGGATGAAAAAGCACAACAGATCGTGGACGCCGCCATTGAAGAACACGGCGGCAGCAAGTACGAAGGCAGCCGGGTTACCTTCTATTTCAGGGACCGGCACTATATTGCTACCCGCGGAGAGGGGAAATTCCAGTACGAACGGATTTTTAGGGACTCCAGCGGGGCGGAGATTCGGGACGTGCTCACCCACGAGGGCTTCTACCGGGAGGTGGGCGGAAAGCGAGTGGCGCTTAGTACAAAGGACAGCTCCGCTTACGCCAACTCCGTAAATTCGGTCATCTATTTTGCTCTGTTGCCTTACTTCCTCAATGATGCAGCCGTGATCAAGCAATACCTGGGAGAAACCACTATCAAGGGAGCGCCTTATCAAAAGGTGAAAGTCACTTTCCGGCAGGACGGCGGCGGCGAGGATTTTGAGGATGAATATCTGTATTGGTTCCATAAAGACAACCACACCCTGGATTATCTGGCCTACAACTTTAAGGTCAATGGCGGCGGCGCCCGCTTTCGGGAAGCTTATTCCACCCGCACCTCCAATGGCATCCGCTTTGCTAACTACCGCAATTACAAACCCAAAGATGACAACCGCAATGTGGCGGAATTTGACGATCTGTTTGAAAACGGCGGCCTGGAGCTGTTGTCCCTCATCGAATTGAAAGAGGTGCGGGTGGTGCTGGATTATTGGTAGACAGGAACAGCCCCTCAGCTACCCTGATACACTGACACACTGATACACCGATACACTGACACCCTGACACACAACAACATGAAACTCCTCATCATCCGTTTTTCCTCCATCGGCGACATCGTATTGACCACACCGGTCATCCGGGCCCTCCGGCAACAGTTGGGAGCGGAAGTGCACTATCTGACCAAGCAGGGCTTCCGGGGCATCGTAGCCGCCAACCCTCATGTAGCTAAAGTATACACCATTAATAATAAGGTGTCGGAAGTGATGTCGGCGCTGAAAGAGGAAAAATACGATTATGTGATCGATCTGCACCGCAACCTGCGTTCCGCTCAGGTTAAATGGGGGCTGGGCGCCCGGTCTTATTCCTTCGACAAGATCAACTGGGAGAAGTGGCTTATCGTAAACCTGAAGGCCAACCGCTTGCCGGATGTGCACATCGTCGGCCGCTACCTGGCTACGGTAGAATCCCTGGGGGTAAAAAATGACGGCCTGGGCCTGGACTACTTCATCCCGCCAGAAGACGAGGTGTCGGTAGGCAACCTACTGGCTACCAATGTGCTGGCTCCGCAACAGGAGGCGCCAAAATATATAGCTTTTGTCATTGGCGCGGCGCACAACACCAAGCGGCTACCCACTGATAAGATCATATCCATCTGCCGGCAGGTGTCTATGCCGGTACTGCTGCTGGGCGGCCCGGGAGAAGCCGATGAAGGGACGCAGATTGCCGATGCCGCCGGCGGCCAGGTGCTGAATATGTGCGGCCTGTTCAACCTCAACCAGTCGGCCTCCATCGTGCGCCAGGCCTATAAAGTCATTTCGCACGACACCGGACTGATGCACATTGCCGCCGCTTTCGGTAAGAGCCTGCTTTCCGTTTGGGGCAACACCATCCCCGAATTTGGCATGTATCCCTATTACCCGGAAGGAGTGAACCGCAATACCACCTTTGAGGTGAAGGGCCTTTCGTGCCGCCCGTGCTCCAAGATCGGATTTCAGGAATGCCCCAAAGGCCACTTTCGCTGTATGCGGGATATTTCGGAGGAGGCGATTGTGAGGGCGTTACAGGGGTAAACCAGGGACTGTTCGCAATTCGCCGTTCGCTAGTTCATGAAAATCAAAGCGAGCGTTTTTCAGAAGAGATACGAAACTATTTAGCTCACCGGTCGAAAATGCCTGGATTTGCCCCATCCCTTCAGGGCAAACAAAGGGCGAAAAAGCCGGATGGAGATAGGCCGAAATAGTTACAGATACAGAAAATTGAACTATCCCGTAAACCAGTGGGGCTTCCCCCCTTCCGCCTTCAATTATCGGCTACCATTCAAGGCCTCCCCTATTGCCCTTTCTACCATTGGCTCCATCACCTTATACCCTTCGAGGGTAGGGTGTACGCCATCTCTGGCCAGGGAAACCGGTAGCCCGTTCCTTTCATCCTTCATGGCGCTGTGATAATCGAGGTAAACGCAATGGTTGCTGTCGGAGTAGGCTTTCAGCATGGCGTTCAGGCGAATGATTTTCTCTGCCGGCTGGCGCCCTGGCGCCCACGGATAGTCCGCCACCGGCAGCACAGAAGAAACTACGACGCGGATGCCGTTGGCCCGGGCTATTTCCGCCATGGAAACGATGTTGTCGAAAATAGCCTCCAGGGTAGTGGGCCCGGTATTGCCGGCAATATCGTTGGTGCCCGCCAGGATTACCACCGCGGCAGGTTGCAGGGCGACTACATCCTGCCGGAAACGGACCAGCATTTGCGGGGTGGTTTGCCCGCTGATGCCCCGGTTCACATAGGGTTTTCCGGCAAAGAACTCGGAGTGGGCATCGGGCCAGCCTTCGGTAATGGAGTTGCCAAAGAAGACCACTCTTTTTTCGTTTTTTTCTGGAGGCATGAGCGCTTGGTTTGCTTCGGAATACCGTTTCAACCCACCGAAGTCCTCCGGTTTGGAAGCTGTATCTGCCCGAAGGGGCATCGCTTTCTGGTTGCAGGCGGCGCAGGCGAAAAGGACAAGTAAAAGGACAGAGACTGTGAGTTTTTTCATGATTATTTGGTTACAAGGTAGCCATATAGGAATGATCGCCGAAAAAATACGATCTTTCGAAGCATTTATTCTATAATTCCCGGGATAACATTTGTGCAGGGTGAAACTCATAGGCTTTGTAAACCGTAGAACCCTTGAGTAGTAAGCCCTTTCCCTCCAAATCCCCCGGTTTGTCAAATAACAGGTCAATTTTTACGAGGCGTGAATTGTAAGGTATGTTCTGAAAATCTATCTTGGGTGCGTTTTGGGACAACCGGCTCTGCCAGTCCTGATCACCGGTGGAACCGCCAGAAGCCTGATTTGCGAAACAGCACCGGGCAGGTACCCAAACTTTTAGAGAAAAAAACTATCTTTCGGGTTCTGAACCAGCTTACAGTCACCCAAAAGCAGGACCATTAATAAATATGACTTCTATGAAGCTAATCAAACCTCTACTCTTTTTCTTCTTTGCAGCCATAATGGGAACACTACAGGCACAGGACATACACTTTTCGCTGTTCAATATGTCGCCACTGACCCTCAACCCCGCCAATACCGGCGCCTTCTTCGGCACGGCAAGGGTAGGGGGGATTTACCGGGGGCAGTGGTACAACGTATCCGGCGCCGATGGCTACGAAACGCCTTCTTTTTATGTCGACGCTCCCATCCTTCGCGGGTTTCGCGAGCAGGACTGGATCGGTGTCGGCGGGATGATCTTCAACGACCAGGCGGGCAGTAATAAGCTGCGCACCAACGCTACGATGATTTCCGCGTCTTATCACCTGGGGCTCGGTAAAGACGGCAAGTCGGTACTGACCCTCGGTTTGCAGGGAGGAAGCGTACAGCGTCGGTATGACCCCAAAAACCTGACCGTTGGCGATGGCTTTGGGGCGAATCTGGCATACAATGCCGGCAATTCCTCCGACCCTTTTGTTGGGGGAGGCGCCTCCGGAGGGGGAAGAGATAAAACGGATTACCTCGATTTCGCCGCCGGCCTGTTGTTCCGCAGCCAGATCGACGCCCAAAGCAACTTTGAGTTGGGCGCGGCCGCCGCGCACCTTACGCAACCGGATTACCTGTTCGGGTCCCTGAGGGAAAATCAGGATTCCATCAATGTGAGTGGCGCCGATAAGCGCCCGATGCGCATCACCGCCCACACCAAATACGAATGGGCCCTTACCGATCGGTGGTCGGCTGCGCCGACCGCGATGTTCCAGGCTTCAAAAGGAGCTACCGAGGTGAGCCTGCAGGCCTGGGCGGGTTATATGATCAACCCCGAAATGCAGGTGAAGCTGAATTTCGGCCTGGGGTATCGCTTCGGCGATGCCGGCAAGGTACTGCTGGGGCTGGATTACAAAGACCTGCGGGTGGCGGCCGCTTATGATGTGAACTTCTCACAGCTGAACTCGGCAACCAACTATCAGGGCGCTTTCGAGATTGCCGCCTGGTACATCATTAAAATATATAAAGACCCGGAAGTTAAGCAGACGATCCTTTGCCCGAAATTCTAAAGGCGAAATGTCCGGGTGCAGGTAGAGGCAATTGCACCATGGGAGGGGGGCAATCCGAAGGGTTTCTTTGGGAAAGCACCCCGGGGGAGCCGTTTGATCCATATTTAACAATTTATTTAGAAAGAAAACGTAGTTTTTGACGTTGAGAAAACGTGGCAATTCATGAAGTCTATGAAAAATATACCAATACTCATCTTTTTGTTCCTGCTGGGCTGCGGCGCCTTGATGGCGCAACCCATTCGCAAGTCCTCCTATGAGCAGACGCTCCGGGCGGCCCGCGCATCCTTCGACTCCCTCAACTACGTTTACGCCCTGGAGCGTTACGAAGAGGCCTACGAGGATAAAGAAGACCGCGCGCTGATCGACACCATCGCCTGGCTGAATTTTCAGATTCGCGATTACCGGAAAGCGGAGCGCTGGTTTGCCCGTATCCTGCGCCGGGCGGAGGAGGGCGAACTCACCGAGTATCGCTACATCTACGGGCAGTTGCTCAAGATGAACGAGAAGTACGATGAAGCCATCAACGAATTCCAGACATTCCTGGATGCCTCCAGCAATGATAGCCTCAAAACGCTGGCCAAAAACGAAATGGCCGGCGCCGAACTGGCCAAAGAGCTGCCCCAGTCTATGAAGGGCGTAACCGTCGAGAACGCAGGACGAGACCTCAACGGCAAAGTGTCGGAATACTCGCCGGCCCTGGCTAGTAACGGGACGGAACTGTACTTTACCACTTTTGACGCCGATGACGTCATCTATGTCGATGAAAAAAACAAGGACGAATCCTATGCCCTGATCTACAAGGCCATGAAGGATGACAACGGCTGGGAAAAGCCTAAGGCTCTGGGCGGAGAGATCAACCGCCCGGAATTCCACAACAGCAACGTATCGCTGTCTAAGGATGGCCGCACCATGTATTTCACCCGGGCGCAATTGGAAGGCAACGTTCTTTCCGAAAGCAAAATCTACTTCAGCACCGGCGGAGGCGAAGGCTGGAAGGGCGCCCAGGAAGTGCAGGGCGTCAATGGGCCCTACCTCGCCAAGCATCCGGCTATTGGGGAACTATTCGGCAAGGAAGTTCTCTTCTTCGTGTCTAATATGCCGGGCGGCTACGGGGGCTTTGATGTCTATTACGCCACTAAAACCGGCGAAGGCACCTTCAGCGACCCCGTTAACCTGGGGGCGGTGATCAATACCCTTGGCGATGACGAGACGCCTTATTATCGCGATGGAACCCTGTACTTCAGCTCTACCGGCCATCCTGGCCTGGGCGGCTTCGATATTTTTTATTCTACCTGGGACGGCACCAAATGGAGCGGGCCCCTCAACATGGGCCGCGGCTATAATACGAGCGTGGACGATCAAAGCCTGACCCTCGATGAGGAGGGCTATTTTGGTATGTTCGTCTCCAACCGCCCCGAAGGCCGCTCCGCCTATGGCCGCACCTGCTGCAATGACCTCTATACTGTCAGTATCGCCAAGCTGTACGCCGACCTGGTCACCGGCGTGTTTACCATAGAAAAGAAACCGCTGCCCGGAGGCACGGTCTACCTCATTCCCACCCAGAACAACAAGGTGGGAACTCCGGAGAGCAAGACCAGTGAAGACGGCAACCGCTTCGATTTCGACCTCGGCCTGGATATGCCCTACATGGTCATCGCTACCCACCCGGATTACTTCCCGGATACCATGCAGTTTAACACCGTAGGCCTGACGGAATCCAAGACCTTCCAGCATTTTTTCTACCTGAAACCCAAACCGGTTATTCCGGAATACGATACCATTACACTCGAAGAACCCATCGTGCTGGAAAATATCCTTTACGATTTCGATGATGACCGCATCCGGACGGAAGCGGAGAGCGACCTGGAGGTGGTCTACGAACTGATGACCGAGTACCCGGATATGAAGATCGAGCTCAGCTCCCATACCGATAACCGGGGTAATAACGATTACAACGAAAACCTTTCCCAGCGCCGCGCCGAGTCGGCCCGCCGCTGGCTGGTCCGCAAAGGTATCGACCGGGACCGCATCGTTGCCAAGGGCTATGGAGAGAACCAGCCGCAGACCGTGAGCGCCCGGGCAGCGGCACTGCACGGATTCCTGAAGGAAGGAGACGTGCTGACCGAGGCGTACATCGATGCCCTCAAGGACGAAAACCAGAAGGAAGTTGCTCATGAGCTCAACCGCCGCACCGAGTTTAAGATCCTGGAAGGCCCTAGAAGCATTACCATCAAGAGCACGCGCCTGCGCAAGAAAGAGACAACTAAACCGGGCGCCGACCGCGAACGCCTGATCGGAGAAGCACAACCGGACACCACCCGGATCAATATGCTTTCTTCTCTTTACGGTAAGAAAGACCTTAAGGGATTGCCAATTATGTACTTCAATAAACGGGTACTGGAACTGGGCGCAGTGAAGAAGGGCGAAAAACGCCGCTTCACCTATGCGTTTGTCAATACCGGCGACGCCCCGTTGACGATCTCGCTGATCTCCGCCTGTGATTGCACCACCATAGAGAACGACCCCACCGGCGATACGTTTCAACCCGGCCAGAAGGGCGTCATCGAAGTACTCTTTGATAGCAGCGAAAAGGATGAATCAGAAGAAATCGATATCGACATCTTCCTGGAAGAAGCCGATAATGACGGCATCCCGATCCGGGAGACGGTGCAGTACCGGTTCGAGTTAAAAAAATAAAAAAGCCTCCTCCCGGAGGCGATTGAACGCGGATGCTAAAGCTTTGAGCGACGGCGTCCGCGTTCTGTTTTACCACCATTCATCATGTTCCAAACCCTCCTCACCGAAGCGGCCGCTCTCAGTTGGGTCGACTGGGTTGTGGCCATCACTGCCCTCATCTATGTGTTGCTGGCGGCCCGCGAAAACGTATGGTGCTGGTTTTGGGGCATCATCAGCTGCAGCCTCTGGGCCTACGCCTCCTTTTCTTTTTACGGCTTGTACCTGGACGCGCTGTTGCAGGTGTTCTATGTGGCCATGGCAGGAGTAGGGCTCTACCAGTGGAAGTACGGCGGGCAAGCGGGGGAGGGGCTGCCCATCAGCCGGCTCAGCGCCCGGCAGCATCTCTTTATTCTGGCCGGCGGCAGCGCTGCCGCCTTGCTTTTCGGGTACTTTTTTGACGAGTATACGCCCGCCGCTGCGACCTACTGGGATGCCTTCACCACCGTTTTTTCCGTCATCGCTACCTGGATTCTCGTTCGTAAAGTGCTCGATAACTGGGCTTACTGGATCGTGACAGACCTCATCTATGTAGGGCTATACTTCAGCCGGGGCGCCTACCTTTTTGCATTGGTGATGGTGGTGTATGTTGTCATTGCTTCCTTTGCCCTGGTGAACTGGGCGCGGCAGTACCGGGCCGGGTAGGAGCGGGGCGTAGCGGAAAGGCTTGTCGAGTATAAATATTTGGCAAATATTTCAGTACTGCAAACAATATATCTTTCAGGCTGAAAGGAACAGGCAATAAATCCTTGAAGTTGAAAAAAGAACTTAAGAATCCTCATGCGAATCCTCTTTTCTCGTCTCTTCCACCTTTAAATACCGCTTTCCCTCCTTTATAACTCCTTGAAAACAAAGGTTAATTAATTTTATTTAGATTCAATCTAAACAAATTCCTTCTCTGAACTTTAGCGAAAGCCAGGTTCTTTTTTAAGTGAAAAGCTTTATATATTTGCGGAGTTTTTGAGAAGCCTATTATACTTGGTTTTCACAGGATTATGCCTTGAGGCCGGGTACTAACAAACGTCACAACGAATGAATAATAAAACGAGCAAGGCGATCTTAACTTTCGTTGCCGTGCTTTGCGCCAGCGCAGCATGGGCACAAGCTGGAAGCAGCAGCTCAGGATTCGGCGCCTATTTCATCTACGGCCTGATCATTGTGGCTGTATTGGTCTTCTTTATGATCATCCTGCAGGTCTCGGATAATCTGATGGTTATTGAAGCCAAGCAATCCGGCGCGGCCAGCAAGGGCGCTAATCTTTCGCTGTTTCCCAACTGGAAGGAGCTTTTTGCTCCGCGCTTGCCGGAATACCTTCAGGGCAAGCCATTGACGGCTTTGCGCCGGGGGCATGACATCAACCTGGAAGGGGAGGCGGAAAAAACGGTGGATAAAACGGTTGTCGCAAAGACTTTTGCCGTGCAGCCTACTAATTTCACGGGTATTTCCCCCATCCCGAAGCTGGAAGTGGAGGTAGGAGATGAAGTCAAAGCCGGCGACCATCTTTTCTATGACAAGAAACGGCCGGAGGTCAAGTACGCCGCCCCGGTGAGTGGGGAAGTCATCGCCATCAACCGAGGCGCTAAACGCTCTATTTCAGAGGTGGTCATCCTGGCAGATAAGGAGATCAAGTACCGCCAACTGGATGCCTTTGAGCTGGATACCGGTAGCCGGGAAGATTTGGTTAATTACCTGCTGGATGTCGGCGTATGGCCCCTGATCCGCCAACGCCCCTATGACATCGTCGCTGAGCCTGATGCCGTGCCTCGTGATATTTTCATTTCTACCTTCGACACCGCCCCGCTGGGCCCTAACCTCAACTTTATTATTGAAGGACAGGAAGCGGCTTTCCAGAAGGGCCTCGATGTGCTCAATAAGCTAACCGACGGAAAGGTCTACCTGGGGCTGGACGGGCGCGGCAAGGAAGAGCCCCATGCGGCCTTCACCGAAGCCAAGGGAGTAGAAACGCACTATTTTCACGGTAAGCACCCGGCCGGCAATGTCGGCATACAAATCCATCACACCAAGCCTATTGGTTCCGGGGATAAAGTATGGGTGCTAGGTGTACAGGACGTGGCTACTATCGGTAAAGTCTTTACAGAAAAGCGGTTCAATGCGGAGCGCGTGGTCGCCCTGGCGGGGGCTGAACTCAAGCAGCCGAAGTATGTGCGCACCTATATAGGAGCTAATGTTGGCGACCTGGTGAAGGATAACCTGGCCAACGATCACATTCGCCTCATTTCCGGCGATGTGCTTTCCGGCAAGAAAAAAGTAGCGGAAGGCTTCCTGGATATATTCGACGACCAGCTGACGGTGGTTCTGGAAGGAGATGACTACGAACTCTTCGGCTGGCTGATCCCCTCGCTCAACACGCCGAGCATTTCGCCAACGCTTCCTTCTGCGCTGTTTCCAAAGATGAAGAAGCGCGCAGAGACCAACACCCACGGGGAAAAGCGCGCCTTTGTCGTTACCGGTAGTTATGAATCCGTCTTACCGATGGATGTTTACCCACAGGAACTGATGAAGTCCATCCTCATCGGGGACTTTGAAAAGGTGGAAGGCCTGGGCATCTACGAACTGAGCGAAGAGGATGTAGCCCTCTGTGAGTTCGTCTGCGTTTCCAAGCAGCCTGTTCAGCAGATACTTCGGCAGGGCCTGGATATGATGCGCGAACAAGGATAAGTTGCCAGATATTTTTACAAAAAAACGATCATCTCACTACATAGAGATATGAAAAAAGCAATATTAAATTTTCTCCACAAGATTGAACCGGACAAGAAAAAGTCGCCTTTCCTGCACACGGTCTACGACGGCTTTTTCACCTTTGCATTCACGCCCAACCTAGTAACCAAAGGCGGAGTCCACATCCGTGACGGCATGGACCTCAAGCGCCAGATGGTGCAGGTCGTATTGGCACTTTTGGTGCTTTATCTGTTTGGAACCTATAATATCGGCCATCAGCACTTTGTCGCGTTGGGTGAGTATACAGGATTCCTGCAGGGGGTTCACCTCAAGCTGATCTACGGGCTTATACTGGTTCTTCCGATCTTCATCGTTACACATGTGGTCGGCCTGGGTATTGAATTCTTTTATGCCTACAAAAAAGGGCACGGCATTGAGGAGGGTTTTCTCGTCTCGGGAGCCCTCATTCCTCTGATCATGCCGCCGGACATTCCTCTCTGGATACTGGCTATTTCCATTGTCTTTGCCGTAGTGATCGGGAAAGAAGCCTTTGGTGGCACCGGTATGAACGTGCTCAATATCGCCCTGCTGGCCCGGGTCTTCGTTTTCTTTGCTTATCCTACTTACATTTCCGGAGACGAAGTATGGGTGGCCGGCCTGGACGGTTTGTCAGCCGGTTCCGCAGCTCATTATGGCTGGATTCACCTTCATGTATTCAACCCCCTCTTTGAAGCGCTCAACCTGTCGGGCTATAATCCGGCGTCGGCGGTTGTTGACGGCTACACAGGGGCTACCCCCCTGAGCCTGGCGTATCAGGGAGGATGGGAAAACGTGACTAAAACCTATTCTGATGCGCAGATGTGGTGGGGCACTATTCCCGGATCGATAGGAGAAAGCAGCAAGCCGCTGATCATTTTGGGGGCGCTCTACCTGGCGTTCACCAAGATCGCCGATTGGCGGATCATGTTCTCCATGGTAGTTGGCGCCGCGGTTATGGCGTTCCTGCTCAATGTTTGGGGCGCTACCCTCTTCATGCAGGTGCCCTGGTACTACCAGTTTTATATGGGGAGCTTCTGGTTTGCTATGGCCTTTATGGCCACCGACCCGGTAACCGCCAGCGCAACGCCCACCGGAAAATGGATCTACGGATTCCTGATCGGCATGATCGGCATGATCATCCGGGTGTTGAACCCGGCTTATCCGGAAGGCTGGATGCTGGCCATTCTCTTTATGAATGTATTTGCCCCGCTGATCGACCACTACGTCGTGCAGGCAAATATTAACCGCCGGCTCAAAAGGGCGAAGGTAGCGGCCTGAAGGTTGCCCTGAAAATGATGATTTTTCCTGAAATAAAATCAGCAAAATGTACACAACCAGATATGTTATAGGTTTCATCCTGATTCTTACCGCCTCGGTAGCAGTAGCCCTGACCGGCCTGCGGGAAGTGACGAAGAACAAGGCAGCACAGAATGAGGATATTTTCAATAAGCGGGCTATCTTGTCTGCGATTGAGGATTATCTCCCGGACGGCAAAAAGGTGAGCGGCCTGTCCGATGAGGAAGTCGCTCAGATTTTTGCTCAAATGCAACAGCCGGTCCTGAACATGCAGGGGGAAGTCCTCGATGGGGTGCAGGCAGAAACGGTCGACATGGCTCAGGAACGTAAAAAGCCGGAAGCAGAACGCCGCTTGCCGCTATATATCTACGAGCACAACGGCGAAAATTTTTACATCCTTTCGGTGCGGGGCAAAGGGTTATGGGATGAAATTTGGGGCAATATTGCCCTGAAAAGCGACGCCAATACCATCGCCGGCGCCGCTTTCGACCACAAGGGCGAGACGCCGGGGCTCGGCGCCGAGATCAAGGACAATCCTGCTTTCGCTAAAGAATTTGAGGGAACCAAGATTTATGAAGACGGTAACTACGTCTCCGTAAAAGTGCGCAAAGGCGGGGCTAAAAACCGGACGCACGAAGTGGATGCCATCTCCGGCGCTACGGTAACCTCCGATGGAGTTTCCGAAATGCTGTACAGAGGTATCAAGTACTATCAGCCCTATTTGGAAGAAATACGACAATCCGAAAAGGCTCAGGGATTGTTGATTCAATAAACCGGATTTTTGGTGCTCACGGGCGCCTCAGGAATAAAACTATAAAACAATGGCTGAAACTGCTGTTAAAGAGAAAGAACCCTTATTTCAGTTTGGGAAGAAAGAGCGCCACCTGATCACCGACCCGCTGAATGACAACAACCCGATTACCGTTCAGGTGCTGGGTATTTGCTCGGCGCTGGCGGTTACCTCGCTGGTTTATCCTTCCTTCGTGATGGCGATCGCCGTGATATTTGTGACGGCCTTCTCCAGCTTGTTTACTTCTATGTTGCGGACCTACATCCCCAAGCAGGTGCGCATGATCGTTCAGCTGGTCATCATCGCCTCCCTGGTGACAGTGGTAGAGCTGACGCTGAAATATCTCAACTACCCGATCTACAAGCAATTGTCGGTGTACATCGGCCTGATCATCACTAACTGCATCGTGATGGGCCGCCTGGAAGCTTTCGCTATGGCCAACAAGCCCTGGCGTTCTTTCCTGGACGGTATCGGCAACGGCCTGGGCTACGGCGCCATCCTGATCATCGTGGGCATCATCCGGGAGGTATTTGGCAAAGGCAGCCTCTTTGCCGGCAGCCCGATCGAGCTGAAGATCATTGGCCCAACCGTGGATTACTTCATCAACACCACCGATAGTGCCCTGTTCGGCTGGTACACCAACAACAACCTGATGGTATTGCCGGCTGCCGCCATGTTTATCATTGGCATCCTGATCTGGATTCAACGCAGCTATAATACCAAACTGGTGGATGTATCTTAAACCTGTTTGTTGTTGGGTAACGATCAACTAACAACGATCAACTAACAACGATCAACTAACAACTAAGACATGGAATTCCTGAATACCTTCATAAAAGCCGCCTTCATCGAGAACCTCGTACTCGCCTACTTCCTGGGCATGTGTTCTTACCTGGCGGTTTCCAAGAGTGTCAATACGGCCTTTGGCCTGGGCTTGGCAGTGATTTTCGTACTGGGCATCACCATGCCGATCAACTGGGTGATCAGCGAGTATTTGCTGAGTGAGAACGGATTATTTGGGGTTGATCTGACCTTTTTGCGATTTATCCTGTTTATCGCAGTGATCGCCTCCATGGTGCAGCTCGTGGAGATGGTGGTGGAAAAGTTTTCGCCGGCCCTCTATGCTGCCCTCGGTATTTTCCTGCCGCTGATCACAGTAAACTGCGCCATCCTCGGTGGCTCTCTGTTCATGGTGTCGAGGGAATACAACTTCAGCAACTCCATCGCCTTCGGGCTGGGTGGTGGCTTCGGTTGGTTCCTGGCCATTATCGCCATTGCGGCCATCCGGGAGAAAATCCGCTATTCCAACGTGCCGCCGGCGTTGCGCGGCCTGGGTATGGCCTTCATCCTGACGGGGCTGATGGGCATCGCATTTATGAGCCTGATGGGTATCGACCCGGCGGCTTATGCTTCGAACTAGTGGCTGGACTGTTGGCGGTTGACAGTTGTTTGTTATTCCTAAACCGGCTGGTTCGTTTTTTAAGCTTCAAATTTTTGTATAAACTGAGAACAAACAACAAAACATGCGGCAACCAGATTTGAAAATTAAAATTACTCAGATACAATGACTACTATTATATTAGCCGTACTGGTCTTTAGCCTGGTGATCCTGGCGCTGTCTTTCATGCTGATCCTGGCGCGAAAGCGGCTGGTGCCACAGGGCGATGTAAAGATCATCGTCAACGGAGATGAAGACAACCCACTGCTGGTGCAGCCCGGTTCTTCCCTGCTGTCCGCCCTTTCCGACAAGAGCGTATTCCTGCCTTCCGCCTGTGGCGGCGGCGGTACCTGCGCCATGTGCGAATGCCATGTGGATGACGGCGGCGGCGACGTGCTGCCTACCGAACTCAACCACCTGACCCGCCGCGAAGTGGCGGAACACAAGCGCCTGGCCTGTCAGGTAAAGGTGCGCCAGGATATGCGTATCCGCGTTCCGGAAGAGGTATTTGGCATCAAAAAGTGGGAATGCGAAGTGGTGTCCAACTACAACGTAGCTTCTTTTATCAAAGAGTTTGTGGTGAGATTGCCTAAAGGCGAGACCCTGGAGTTCGAATCGGGCGGTTACGTACAGATCGACGTGCCGGTGGTCGAGGTAGACTTCAAGGATTTCGATATCACCGCTCACCCGCGCATGACGGACAAAAGGCCGGATGAATATAAGGAAGAGTGGGACCAGTTTAAGATGTGGGACCTCAAGATGAAAAACGACGAGGAACAGTTCCGCGCTTACTCCATGGCCAACCACCCCGCAGAAGGAGATATCGTAATGCTGAACATCCGTATTGCCACCCCGCCCTGGGACCGCAAGAACAATACCTGGATGGCGGTCAACCCGGGCGTATGTTCCTCCTACGTTTTCGCCCAAAAACCGGGCGACAAGGTGACGATCTCCGGCCCTTATGGCGAATTCTTTATCAAACCGACAAAAAAGGAGATGGTCTACATCGGCGGTGGCGCCGGTATGGCCCCGCTGCGCTCGCACATCTTCCACCTGTTCCACACGCTGAAAACCAAAGACCGTAAGGTGTCTTACTGGTACGGCGGCCGCTCCAAGCGCGAGCTGTTCTACACACAGGACTTCCGCGAGATCGAGCAGGAATACGACAACTTCAACTACCACATCGCCCTGTCCGACGTGAAGGTCGCCAAAGAGGTAGACCACTGGAAAATCAAAGAAGATATCAACGATAAAAAAGGCGACGGTTTCATCGGTTTCATACACCAGGTGCTCTACGATGAGTACCTGAAGAACCATCCCGAGCCGGAAGAGGTTGAATACTACCTTTGTGGCCCGCCTCTGATGCTTCAGGCCGCCCTCAAAATGCTCGACGAGCTGGGCGTACCGGAAGAGAATATCGCTTTTGACGACTTCGGAAGTTGATGGATTCTACCGCAAAAAAAAACCGCAGCGACACATCGTTGCGGTTTTTTTTTGTGCCCTGACTAGCGGCGCAGTTAAAGTTACTGCTTTTTTTCCGGTAGAAACCAGGACAGTTCGCGGCTTCCCGTCACCTGATAAATTAAGCGAAAAACAACCCGGAACAATTACAATTGCCTGATCGATAATATGTTGAGCTGTTGAAGATAGGCCTTTGCTACACTACTGGACATTTGTGATTCCGGTCCCGTTCTGACACACCAACACACTGCTCTCTGATAAACAATAGCACCAAAGTGTCCAGCAGTATGGCCTTTTGCCTCCCCTCACTTCCTCCTCACCGCCAGCCGCTCCACCCAATTGCCCTGCCCCGTCCGCACCTGCAAAAAATAAACCCCACCCGGTAACGTGCCCACCGCCAGTTCTATCTGCTGTTGCAACTGCCGCTGCTGCCGCCACACCACCCGCCCGGTGGCGTCGAATAGCTGTAGGATGGCCTCCCGCCCCGGCGGCGCGCCTGCCCAGGCCAGCGTGAACGGGCCACTGGTGGGGTTGGGATAAAGGGAGAAAGGCGTATCTTCCGGCGCCGGCGCCTCCACCACAGGAGACACCATGGAGCAGAGCGTATCCAGGCAGCCGTCAGCGGTGACTTTCACCAGCCAGATGTATCGTTGGTTGCCGTTGATGGTTTCTCCCGCCGCCACAATGCTGCCGCTGGATAATTCGCCTACCCCGGCGAGGGCGCCCTGGTTGGTATTCACCAGGGGAAATGGGGCGTCTATCAGGTTTTCCCATATACTGTCTCCCTGGGGGGAGAATTTGTGGAGCCAGCCCACTCTTCGGGTCGGCGTACCGGGTATTTTGACAAAACTTTCCCCCGCGCCGATGTAGTTGCCGTCGGAAGTTGGCTCGATGTCCCAGAATATGACATCAGCCCCCAGCCGGGCCTCTAATCCAAAATGGCGGAGCCATTCTATTTGAAACCCGGTGTCTAGCTTGGCGAGGGTGGGCTGGACGATACTAGTCTCTCCTATCACTTCCACCAAATACAACCCAAAAGTAATGAGCCCTCCGTCATCAGTAATGAGGACATTCCTGTTGTAACCGATATCTGGATTGGGCTCAGAACTCCAAAGCCTGACAACTTGCCCCTGCCCATCGATATACCGGATCGTGGTTCGGGCGGAATTGGGGCCTTCTACATCAGTGGTGCCACATAAGACAAACAAGGAATCATTAATCTTTGCCATGGAGTTGACAAGATCTGCGACATCATAGTCTCCATAATATTGAAACCATAGTGTGTTACCTTGCTGGTCCACCCTTCTGGCAAAAGGATTATTTTTATAATTAGGCCGTTGTATCCCTCCACTTAATAGATAACCGTCACTTAATTCAATGGGTACATTATATCTATAATGACGGAGGTTCACCGTATCCAGGTATTCTCTAATGAACTCAACTTCAAAATCGTGATCGGTTTTGATCAGCCAGGCGGCGATCCTATTAGTGGGAGCGGCAGTCATAATATATCCGCCGTCACGAGTTTTGGCAATTTTACCCCAATGATAGTCGATGAAAAGGGGAGCACCCTGAAGGTCGAGGATCATTTTGGAGAATAAGTGGTGGCCGGAAGAATCAAATTTAGATAACAAAAGGCCCTGTTGGGGAATAGAGTCGTTGGAAAAACCCAAGCCATAGGCAACGATGGTGTCATTGTCTACAAGCATATCCCGGAAGTGGTTTAAGGGGTATCCCAGGTTGACGGGCAGGCTGAAAGGTTGGGCGTTAGCAGCCCACCAGCAATGCAAAGGAAAAAGGAGTAAAAGTAAGTTGGCAAATTTCATAAGAGCTAAGGTTGGGAAGAGTCCGGGCCTACTGGCCCGGCTAATATCTACAAAAAAATGGAAATATTTGCCTGCAATGCGATCAACCATACCATCCTTTGGGCTGTTAAAAATCCTGAACGATATAAATCCTAAAAATCACCCACTATGCCTGCTACCTCCATTCCCAAATCCACCCTCGATTTCCTGAAAGCCCTGCGCGACAACAACAACCGCGAATGGTTCACCGCCAATAAGTCCAGGTACCAGGCTGAGCACGCCCATGTCGTTGAATTCGCCGAGGCCTTGCTCGCCCGAATGGGGCAGCACGACCAGCTCGTGCCTATGACCGGCAAACAAAGCTTGTTCCGAATCTACCGGGACGTACGCTTTTCCAAAGATAAATCCCCTTACAAAAGCCACTTCAGCGGCACCATGAAGCGGGATACCAAATGGTTGCGCGGCGGTTATTATTTCCACATCGAGCCGGGCGGCTCTTTCGTGGGCGGCGGATTCTGGGGCCCCAGTTCGGCCGACATCAAGCGCATTCGCCAGGAGATTGCCATCGACGCGGAACCCATGCGCAAGCTCATCGCCGCGCCGGAGTTTGTCGAAACATTCGGCCAGCTGGATGGCGAACAGTTGAAAACAGCACCCCAGGGCTACTCCCAGGACCATCCCAATATCGACCTGCTCCGCTATAAACAATTTCTGCTTTCGCAGTCCTATACCGATAAGGAAGTGACTTCACCCGACCTGCTCGATAAGATGGTGCTGGCCTTTCAGCGCATGCGCCCCTTCTTTGATTATATGAGCGAGGTGCTGACCACGGATGAGAACGGCGTGCCGATTGAGTGAGTTTTTAGATAAGATTTTCCACTTCTTAGGGGGAACCAGAGAAGCGGAAAATCTTATCTTAGGGCAAAAATGCGCCCGACGATTTTCTTTTCCCTGCTTGCCTTTTTGTGTTCCTGCACCAATGCCGGACAACAGTCCTCCAATGAACCGGAGCCACCTCCATTGCAGGCTGAACCCCCTCTTAAAACAGAGCATGCTGCGGTTCTTCGCCTCGATAGCCTATACCAGTCCTACGGTGTAGAAGGCTGTTTCGCTCTTTACAACCTGAAAACCGACTCCCTCTCCCTCTACAATCCGGCCCGTTGTGAGCAGGGCTTCCTACCGGCCTCCTCCTATAAGATTCCCAATTCACTGATCGCCTTGGAAACCGGGGTGATGCAAAGCCCGGAGGACACCATCTTCTGGGACGGAAAGGAGAACTGGAACCCGGACTGGAACCGCGACAACACCTTTGCCGAAGCTTTCCGCGTCTCCTGCGTGCCCTGCTATCAGCAGATCGCCCGAAAGATAGGCGTGCAGCGCATGCGCGAGTGGGCAACCAGGTCCGGGTATGGACAGCTGGATATCAAAGACGACAATATCGACACCTTCTGGCTGGAGGGCGATTCCCGGGTGACGCCCCTGCAGCAGGTGAGCTTCCTCGTCCGCCTCTACCGGGAGCAGTTGCCTTTCCAAAAGGAGCACCAGCGCACCGTTAAGCAGATCATGCTGCTGGAAGATACGCCGGCCTACAAGCTCTACGGCAAGACCGGCTGGGCACAACCCAACGGCCGTAACATCGGCTGGTTCGTCGGCTTTTTTGAAAAGGGCGATGAAGCATACGTCTTTGTCAATAACGTGGAGAACGAGCAGGGGCCGGAGGGACAGAATAAGCTATTCCAGCGCTGCCGGCGGGAGATTGTGGAGAAGATACTCAAAACAGGTGGAAATTAGAAACAGGGCAGACTAACCCGAGAAGGGGTTAGGGGGTGCTCAAATTGATCGAAAACAGTTTCCCTGAGAGCATGTTTGGAGGCCGGGTTTGGAGATAAAAAGTGTCAATTTTTTGTTGAGATAAGGCATCTTTTTGCAGCTCATACTGGTGGTACGGGCAAAAAAAGTAACGCAATATCAGCAAAAAAGGGGCATTTTTTAGCCCAAAGATTGGCCTCCAAACATGCTCTGAAGCATCGGAGAAAAGGGATTCCTCTGAAAAACACTGCTCCCTGATACACTGAAACACTACCCCTCCTCCTCCCCCCTCAACCCATACCAATCAATATTCCTCGTCAAGTACATAATGGTGGCCAGGATCAGCAGCAAGCCCAGGCTGCCCAGCAGCAGCGCGTAGTCCTGCAGTTGAAGCAAGGAATAGAAAAAGCCGTAGAGCAGCGCCAGGATGCCGAACATCATCCAGGTCAGCCGGCGGTTTTGAAGGATGTAGGAACAATAGCCGGTAATGAGGGCCAGGATGATAACGCAGGCGATCAGGTAGGCCGTATCGAAATTGAAATGTTCGGAAATTGAAAGCAACAGGATGTAGAATAATATGATAGCCGCGCCCACCAGGATGTACTGAATGGGGTGGAGCCGCTTGCGGTTGAGCACTTCGATGAAGAAGAAGGCCAGGAAGGTGATCAGCACAAAAAAGGCGGCGTATTTGGCCGAGCGCATGGTCTTCTGGTACTCGTCGATGGGCAGCAGCAGGCGGACGCCGAAGGCGCTGGTGGAAGCGCGAAAGGCGTCGTACTTGTAGCCGTACGGGTCGCTGGCAGGCTGGGGGCTGTTGTTGATATAGGGCCCTTCGCCCTGTTGCGGGTAGTTGCGGTTGAGCTGCAGCACTTGCCAGCTGGCGGAGAATCCGTCGGCGGAAACCGTTCGGCTGTCCGGCAGGAAGGCGCCTTCGAAGCTGGGGTCCGGCCAGGAGGATTGAATGGTAACGGTTGTAGACTTTCCAAAGGGGGTAAAGTAAAGGCTGGAGCTACCGTTGAGGTTGAGCCGGAAGGAGAAGTCGATGGCGGAAGCCTTTTCCCGGGGCAACGCAATTGGAAAGCTGGCCCCGGAAGCCAGGAGGTCGTTGGTGACGGTGCCCGGCCCCAACTGGTAGGCCGTGTCGTTGATGCGCACGCTTACGGCTTCTTCGATCCCCTTCATGTCGCTGATGCCTACGGTGAACAGCGCATCTTCCCACTGCAGGTCCTCCTCCGGCACGCTCAGGGCCTCGGCATTGAGGGCCTCGAAGCGGCCGCTGACTTCCAGCCGGGTGTTGTACAGCACCACCAGATAAATCCCCCGGTAGCGCTTCTGCGGATCAGCCTGTCCGTTGATGGTAACGCTGTCGGGCAGGAAGTGCACATAACCGCGGGTGATGATGGGTTGGCCTTCCTGGTTCAGGCGGGTGGAACGGTAGGGGACGGAGATCACCGGCCCGGCGATGGTCTGGTCGCCACCCCATTTAGCGCTCACTTCCCGCACTGCCTCGTCGCGGATGCCTTCCCGCTCGCGGATGAGCGAGGTCACCATGCTCACCGGGATGAGCAAAATCAGGATGAGGATACCAACGACAAAAAGCTTTAGCGTGACGGAGTTGCGCGCCCAGCGGTTGAGGCGGCCGAGGAAGGAGTCATCTTGCATGTTAGCGGGGTTTTAGCCGCCCTGGACGGGATACCCTATTACTCTTAATGGTATATCCGCCCAGGGCGGTTGTCTATTGCAGAACGGAGTAGGGGCGGGGTAAATTGCAGGGTGGGCGCAATAAACTTTGCGCCCAAAACTTAATTGTCAGCGTACTTACGGCGGCGATTTGATCCGTTGAATTCTCAGCCATAATTTTTCAATGAGGCGCTGGATGGATTTTTCAGGTTTTAGAGCCCAGATGATGTTTATCTTTCTTCTGGAGATCAAAGCGGTGAAATAGCTCATATCAGTTGTTTTTAGGTAACTATTTAGCATTTCGCTTTTAGCTATTCGCTATTCGCAGTGCCATGCCTCTAAGTGCAGGAATCCAAGTTTAAAGAACCGGTTCTTTGCTCCAAACGGACTTAGCAAACGGCGAATCGCGAGCTGCGAATTGCTGAATAGTTTTTAGATGAAAAAATATAACCTCGGTGCACTCCGCCTCGGGAGAAACGGCGCCCGCTTCATTGCCCAGCCAGCCAGCCGGGCCGTTCTTTATAAAGGCCGTTCTCTTCTTCCCGTGCCAGTGCGGATTCCTCGTCGGGTTGCTCAAGCTGTAGATCAGGTTCTTTCGTGTACTTATCCACCCATTTAGCCAGGTACATGCCGCCGAGGACGATCAGGAGCACCAGTATAATGATCCGGATAATGACGGCGAGTAGTTGTAGAATGGCCCGGATGCCGATGATGAGGAAATAAACCCCTCCGATAGCGCCGGCGGCCAGCAGTAATAAGAGAACAGCTCTTTCTTCCATGGCGATATGGTTTTGATGAAACTTTTCTTCCGGACTTTTCCGGAATGTCTTTATATCCCCACGGTAGAAAAAGAATTTATCTGAATGAGAAAAAATGTGTCAGAATAAAAAAAAATGGAAAAAAAGCAGGCTTTTTTGTCAGAAATAGATGGTTAGTCCATCCAAAACTTCCAGTTTGGGAGATCAATGGAGGCTTTCTCGGGAAGATAGCAACAGCGCATGCCAATGGAGAGGGTTTGCTGGAAGAAGGTTCGCGCTTCCGGAAGAGACATGGTTTTGATGGTGCGGTGAATGGCCTTGGTCACATTCTGGTACATCCGGCGGTGTTCCTTTTCCCGGCCAGATTCCTTGTAGAGCGCACTTCTGAGGGTGAGGTCTTTTTTATAGAACCGCTCATCGAGCTGGCCCGGCTCCGCTTCCAGCCTTTTGGCCTTGAGGCGGCTTCGCGATTCCGCGAGGTTGGCCAGGTTGGCGCGGGAAGCATGAGTACGGTATAATTGCTCGGCGAGGAACACCCGGTATTCCAGCAGAGGAAGCGCTATTTCCAGAGAGGCTCCTTTCAGGCGAGCCTCTATCCGGGCAATGCTGTCCAGCCAGCTTTTTTCATCGTCAGCCAGCGCTTTTTTGCCAAATTGCCCTTCTATCTCCTGCCAAATGGTGGACGACTGCCTGAGGTCTTTCCCCGACCGCAGGTACAATTGATGGCAATGGATTTCTTTACCGGGGTTCATCAGCAGTTGGTGAATATAGATCAGTCCTAAGGTATAGCGGTTTCCCATTTTCACGGGTTTGCCGTCAAAGCGGATCGTCCACCTGTCGGTGCCCTGGAAGAATTCAAAACTGGTGGCGGCTCCCGGGGCAGACAATTGTTCCGCCAGCCGTTTCAGGCTACCCAACTCCTGGAGTTGGTTTTGCTGGCTGGCCATAAGGCTGTTCAATACAGAACGGTTGGCCTCCAGTTCATCCGACAGCCGCTGGATACGGTTGGCCACCAGGAGCTCTTTGCGGTTGCAGAGTTCCCATTTTTCATACAAATCCCGGTAAAGGGATTCGATCTCTTCCTGTAGATGTTCGTTTTGCCGGTTGCCCGTTGAGCAGGCTTTCAACGCTCCGGTGGAGGCTCCGAAGTCCAGCACATATTCGTAGTTGGCCGGAGTGGGGTAGAGTTGGCGGCAAAACGGCACCCAAACGGATTGTCCGGGGCTCTTATAGGCGGCAGGCATCAGTAACTGACATAACGATTCGAAGAAGGCCTGCGTAAACTGATGAGGGTGGTCGAGTTGTTGCAGCCGGCCCGCCGTGAATTGAGCGGAGAGCCGTTTGTGCAGGCTAAGCAGCAGCGTAGAGAACGGCTGCCCCGGGGTTGGAGCCGGCGTCAAAACGAAGGCTTGCGAAAACCCCCCTAATGATAATGGCAGGATGGACAGTCTCCGATGGCTGGCTGATGCGCCCGATTTTTGGGCCAACCAGGCTTTCGCGGCTACGGAAAGTTCCAAGGTTGGGAGCTTTGCCTCTTCCCACAAGGGCGTTTCCTCCCAATTGGCCTGGCCGATGAGCAAGGGGGCCCGCTGCTGCGGAAGTTCGTAGAAATGGCACTGTAACTCCCGGCCCTGCAGGCAAGGCAGGGCCAGATACGTTTTGTCCGTATCCAGGTGAATGCCCTGAAACATGGGCCAGAGATATCGGGCCAACAACTCCATTGGAGTTAGGAATTAGTTAGTTCCACGCTATGCATTTTTACAGCCGGAAGCAGCTTGAAATGATCAAAACCTCAAAGTTACCCCTATAAGAGTATGTTCAAATTTCGATGATGAGTCGAGAGCGAGAAAATTTTATTCCAGCCAAGGCAAATTTTGCAGCCGGATGCGGGTCCCGCTAATTGATAGCGGGAGCGAAAAATTTAACGCCGGATGGAACAAAATTTGCCGCTCGTAGGCCATTGATTGAATTTTGAACATACTCTAAAGTAGGCCAATTTTAAAAAAATGTCAATCAGGACATGGAATTTCTTTTACAAGGACACGTTTTTTCTCACGTAGTAAACAAAAGCGTTTGATCATTACTCAGCAGATTAAAAAGAGTAAACTTGCACTCCCGCCGCCAACGTCCTGGCGATCCTAATCCTAAAAACTTACCATTAACTAGCCTTTGGCGGCCCTTTAAGGGATAGCCGTTTCAGGCTGAGAACACCACCGGTTGGCAATGTCAACGGGTCCAATAACGTAGCGTCATTTTGATGATGATAAATATTTATAATGGATTTATTCGTAAAATCAAATTTTTAATACGGGCTTTTAACGAAAAAATATAACTTTACGAAAGTCAGAACATTTTGCAGGATACCCAAGGGGAAGGAATGAAGGGCGCGCTGCACCCTTTATCACAATTATTTTTCACGAATAGGAAAATGAGGAAACCGAACCCCTTCAAACCTAAAACGGTGGAATGGCTTTCAAAGATGAAGTGCAAGAGCTCAGTTTGCGAAGCCGGCAACGGCTGGAGGAGGTCCTTGCCCGATGGGCAAATGAAAATCCTAATGCCGCCAAGGCCTTAATTGCAGACCGGTTTCTGCCTCAGCCCGAAATGGCGTATCTGGCCAGGCGCCTGCCGGAATTTCCGGCTCACTATTACCAAAGTACCATTGATGGACTGGAAGCGGAACTTAAACGGCATTGTAAGAGTTGGTTGCAACTAAAGGGAGGAAAAGTAATCCCGGCATATACCCCTAAGAAAGTGGGGACGTTCGTTCTGCGGGATCATTTGAGAAACCACTTGCTAAAGAACTTCGGTTCTCTGTTCCCCAATGAGGCGTTTGTAAACCGGTTCCTGCGCGACCTGGACGAACAGCCCAACCCGGCGGAATGGATCACCCGGTTGGGCTGTGCCGATATCCGGATTAGGGCCGACCATGAACTGGCCTGGTTGTATTGGGATGCTGAAGGGCATTTTAAAGATATGCTGGCTATGCTTGAAGCAACAGCGCGGCAGAGGGCCGAAAAAACCAGGGCTCAGCCGATGCCCTTTGTTTTTCTCATTTTTGATATTTCTAAATCCTTCCAAGGCGTTCCGCCGGCTTCCGGCAAGGGGTTGCACCGGCCGAGCTGGGCGGACTTCGCACTGGCGGATGTAAATCCTGTAAAGCCATGCCCACGGAATCGGTTCGGCATAACAGAAGTACCGATAGAGGCTTCAGAAGGGAAAAAACCGATCGCGGATGTCGCCACCGCCGTAGGCCGGAGCGCTTATTTTCGGCTGGCTGATTTAGCATTTTGTAAAATTCAGTACTTGTAAACCATGAAAAGGCCATTTCTCATAAAAGTCAGGGAATTATGCGCTTCCTGGGAAGATGCGCCCAAAACGCCACTGCCGGAACAGCCGGAAGAGGTGGACGGGCTGGAAGTTTTGTTCCAACGGCTGGAAGAAATGCCGTATCGGAAGGTGGATTCTCCAACCGGCCGGCTTACGGAGTTGACCGAATTGATGAATGATTTCAGCCTGGAAGAGCTCGCGGATTTCTTCACCGCCTTGTTGCTGGAGGATCCCGAATTGATGAGCTTGCCGCTGTTCCCGGATACGCTTCATGTCTCTAAGTCGGAAGCATCCTACGATTGGTTGATGAACCTTCCCTATACTACCATGGCGAAGGCCAGGAGTATTTTCGAGTCTCTCTTTGAGGGGGCTCTCGATGGCGCCTACGGCCCCGAGGGGTCCGTTGCGGCCCTTCAAAAGATAAAAGCCCTTACCGCGAAGAACCGAGCCGGGCTGCCTTTTGAGTACCTGGAGCGCAAAGTGCGTTCCGGCGGCCTGGCCCCGGCCCTTCGGCTGGAATTGGCTCAGCTGATGGTGCTGCACGAAGACTACGACCTGGATTTTTCAGCGGCGGAATCCCTTTTTTCGGTCCAGCGCACCCCCTACATGCTGCCTGCCCTGATGGAGGCCTACCTCCGGGCAGGGCTTGAAGGAGCCAAACAGGCGCTGCGAGCCCTGAACCAGTTCAAAGAAAAAGACTTCCCGGTTCGCGCCGTCGAATTGATGCCCGGCATGATCTATATGCTGGAAGAGGTGGCCAGGTCCTTCCGCAAGGCCTTCCCGGCGGACTGGCAAAAACGGCTGAACCGCTTTGTCCACGAAGAACTGGAGATCGCCAACTCCTGGTTGAGGGAGTTGGTGGCGGAAGAGTTGGGGGTGAGCCTGCAAATGGGCGAAGGAATAAAGCAGGAGGTGCAAGTCGCATATTCGGTGGAAACCAAAGAGGCCATCATGGTTGCACCAGAAGCGATTACCTTTAAGGATGAGCTTTCCCCGGAAATGATCCGATCCTGGATTGGCGCTGCAATGCAAGATGAAAAAAGAAAGGGCCTTTTGTTCAGGGGCGTTGCACAGGATCTTAAGCGTTACGCCGAAGTCGCTGCCCGAAATGCCAGGCCCTTGTTGGTTCAGTTAAAACGAGACACTGATATTGAGGTTGAAAATGTATTTGAACAAATGGGGATTGAAGTTTCATTGGATCCATATATGGTAAGGGCTCCCTTCATGTGGTCCTATACAGAAGGAGCCGTAAATCTGAAAGAGAAACCAAATTGGAAAACCCACTTGAAAGAAGTATTTCGAAAAGCAGATAATTATAAGCGACAACTCATTGGTAATTAGGTTTTTAATCGGTAAAAGAGCACTTGGCTACCATTCTAACGTTGGACAGCCAGATGATGTTTCGTACATCGTACACAACCCCGGCAAACTCTGTCCAACCTCAGGTGGATGCCCGAGTACTTGCTCCAGTGGTTGAAAATAAAGCGTGCACGCACTGCCGCCAAGGCGCAAAACCCGCACGTAATTTAGTGGGGTTGGGTGCTTTCTTTGCCGGTTTTCATTATGTGTACACCCTAAATAGGAGAAGTTACTGAATTGAAATGGAGGTGCGGGCTTGTGAAACTGGGCCCATCTGAGCCCTTGCTTTTTATAAACCGGATAACCCTTGGATTATGAGCCATGATAGTGCCAGTCAAAATATCAATAGGCCGGATGTAACATTTGTCGACCTCGAACAAGGAAATGACATTAATTTGTTGCAAGAAGTAGCAGACAGTTATTTTATTCAGGAAAAAGAAGAAGATTTTCGCGCAAAAGGCAAGCTGAAGCTGGAGTATTACTTCGATTCCTTTGATGTAATTAATATGGTTCAAGGGGCAATGGCCTATGATAACGGACTTAGGTTTGACAGCAATGCCTATAAAAAAGAAGAGAGTAAGAACTTTGTTTACGCTTTGGCTTTTCACGGCCTTTTTGGAAAAATCCGGATGCTTCCCCCTCACCAATTGGAGTTTGTTAATAAACTGGATAAAGTAGATGTATTTTTTAAAGCCCCCAAAAACAGGAACGAGTTTCTGGAGCTTTGCCAGGAAGTCCTTTTTAATTTGGGGTTTAATGGGAAAGGGACGCCTCCCCGGCTCAATTTCCCTGATATTGATAAGCAGATACAACAATTAATTGAACAAGGTACGGATTTATTTAGGGCCAATTATTTACTCCGGGAGGCAACGTGGGCAGGGCGGTTGAAATATTTGATTAATGAAAAAATTCTTGTCCTGGATGACAATGTGCAGGGAGCAGTAGATATTCAAAATGTCGAGCGCTTTTATTTAATTAAAGATGTTTTTGACAAGATCAGGCCTGATTATCCAACTAATAATCATTATGATGCGCTGGCGTTGTATCACCTGCAGAAAAAACTGGATCAATATAAAAACGACCCTGCAAAGAATGTCCTTCCCGTTTTATACAATAGTTCCTTTAGGATAAAGGAAGCGGTCTCCATGCTACAGGAAATAAATCCGGAATTATTCACATACAGGCTGGGAAGTAAGCCTATTCCAATTCTTAGAGACTCTCTGTTTTTTGTTCTTGAGGCCGTTTTTACGATCGGAGATAGTACAGAAGGGTTCTTTAAAGATCTTCAGGATTCTAAAGAAGAGATCAAAGCACTTGTTGGCAAGCAATATGAAGCTTATTACAAATCAGAGAGCGGACTGGTGAAGGACTGGGATCACGTCAGGAAACAATTCGAAGAAAAAGTCAGGGATATCATTGATGTTAAATTTGTACAGGAAATATGGATCAAACACCGTGCATATCAGCAGTTGGTTGACCAATTGAAGGAGATATATACGCTTGAAGAGGACCAACTTCCAACAGTAGATGCCAAGGTTAGAGCAGCGCTTAATGAAGTGCTTCGGACTGCCAAGATCAACCTTATGCAGTCTCAAAAAATGAGTGCCATTATTGAAGGCTTTCAAAATATTGATGATGACATAACCAATTATCTGGGGAGCTTACCTGGAAGGGATATTTTTCAGGAATTCGCCTTGATGAAGTTTGGGTTGGATCGGCGCAAATTGCCCAATTTGCAAAAAAGGATAATTGCATTGGTCACTCATGAGGAAGAACAGGCGGGTACCCCTCCGGCTATTCGTACGGTGATGAATTCCTTATCCATCAGGCCAGATAATGAAGAAAAAGCTAAGCAATTTTTAAGTGCGCTCACGGTAGCCTGGTTATTAAATAAATTAGACCTTATTAACACACTCTGTTCGGACTTTAAAAAGAAAGACCTGAAAAAGCGTTATGAAACGGCTCTGATCTACGGTGCTGCCCATATAGCGAGAAAGAGAAACCGGAAAGGAATAACGCGGACCAAGGAAATCATCGAGTGCGTCTTGTCTCAGCTAAATGAGAATTACAAGGTTTGGCTGGGAGTGGGGTATTTATATTTTCAACTTTGGACAAGCATGACCACACTTAAACCAGACCTGCCGGAAATGCATGAAGAAGCCTGGAATAACCAACGCAAAAGTAAAGATTACAAAGAATATGTCTTGAACGGAGCTATCAAATACGCCAATCTGGCCTATGATTTTCTGCGTGATAAAAAGCCGGAAGATAGTCTTCGGTTACAAAATTACCTGTATGCCTTAAACAATGTCATCTACTATACTACCAAATGTGGTTCTCGTAAAGAATATGCCAAGCTCGCTCCGCTGGTCAGAGAGCTCGAAGGCTACGAGGACTATTCAGAATGGCAGGGGCGGTTTTATGATACCCTGGGATGGTATTACCTGAGAAGGTGCCTGCTTTCTGAGGACGAAAGTTTGCGTAAGAGTTACCTCAACGAATCGGAGGTAAACTACGATGCAGCCACTCGTTTGGGGGCTCCTGATCGCGAATTGACATTGTATAGACAACTCAATCGCGCCATTATGTGGGCAAAGGAAAATATTTTTGAAAAAGGGAAGTAAATTTTTGTTTTTCCAATTTCTGCCAGGAAGCAGCCCTTTGCCCCGCCGGGAATTCCCCGCCAACCATTTAACACTACAACACTACAACCCGCCCCTACCCCTTCGGCATCTGTATCGTAAACGTCGTCCCTTCCCCCTCTTCCGACCGCTTGACAAATATCTTGCCCGAATGGTATTCCTCTACAATGCGTTTGGCCAGGGAAAGGCCCAGGCCCCAGCCTCGTTTTTTGGTGGTGTAGCCCGGTTGGAACACCGTTTTGAACTTGTTGGCGGGTATGCCTTTACCCGTATCGCTGATGTCGATGTAGATAAAATCGGCGTCGTCATAGATTTCGGCGCTGATCTTGCCGCTGCTCTCCATGGCGTCGAGGGCGTTGCGCAGCAGGTTTTCCACTACCCAATCGAAGAGGTGCGGGTTGATGCGGATTGGTTTAGGAGGCTGATTGCCCGGTTCCGGAAACTCGAAGGCTATCTTTCGGGAAGCCCGCCGCTGCATATAGGCCCGGCACTTGTCCAGTTCTTCGTAAACATCGATGGGCTCCAGTTTGGGAGCAGAGCCGATCTTGGAGAAGCGGTCGGCGACCAGTTCCAATCGGCTGACATCGTTGCGCAACTCACCCAGCACTTCCTGCGTTTCTTCGTCGTTCTCCCGGAGGAGCTTCAGGTGCTCGATCCAAGCCAAGATAGCGGAGATCGGGGTGCCCAACTGATGAGCGGTTTCCTTGGCCATACCTACCCACACCCGGTTCTGCTCGGCGCGGCGGGCAGAGTTGAAGCCCAAATAACCAAAGCCCACAAAAGCGGCAATGAGGATGAGCTGTACCAACGGGAAATAGCGCAGCTGGGTGAGCAGCGTCGATTCCTTGTAATAGATGGAATAGGCAAACCCCTTGATCGGCTCAAAGCCTTCTTCCTGCATCTTTTTGACCTCTTTCTGCAGCGCCAGGGTGCTGGTATCTCCCCGGATATTGATATAATCATCGATCCCGCCCCGGTCGTTGACCACCATGACCGGGATAGTGGTATTGGACTGCAGGATTTGAAAGTGTAACGTAAAATCGCAGAATTGGGCGTCTTCATCATCCGTATCGCTGAGGTCTTCCATGGCTCGCAGGTAAAGGGCTACTTTTTTGCGCTCCTCATTGGCCAGCCTACCGGTCAGGTAGTTCGTGTAAAACATCGATATCGCTACAATGATGCCCCCGGCGATAGCCAGATATAATTTCAGGCGGGATTTCCTGGTGTAAATGTCCATATACAGCATTTATGGGCAGAGATAACCTGCCGCTTCATTCCTTAACGTTCAAAGGTAAAGATTTATGATGAACTTAACAGTTGGAGCAATGGCCCCATCAACAAACACCTCCCGCCCGCCTATTCCGCAAGATTTCACACCTCCTTCCGCCCGCCCTTCCTTATCTTTACCGGGAAAGTTATTTTGTCTTAGCCCAAGTTCGACGGGTAGCCCTAACTTTGGCAGTCCGGTATTCGGCGGGTTGGACGCCCCCTTGCCTGAGGATGGCTCCCACATGCCCGAATACCGAATTGCGAACTCCGAACTCCGGCTTAAGAAAAAACAATCATCCATCATGAAAAAACTATTTATTCTACTCTTTCTCTTTCCTGCGTTGCTGCTGGCTCAAACCGATGAAGAACTGGCGGCTGTGAAAGCGCCCATACAGCTCCTATTTGACGGTATGCGCGCAGGCGACAGCAGCATGGCCAGCCGGGCGTTTCATCCGGGCAGCCGCCTGCAGACCGCCTACGTCGGGCAGGACGGGCAACCGCATTTGGGGGATGAAGCAGTGGAGGATTTTATCAAAGCTATCGGAACGCCCCACGAGCAAATCTACAACGAGCAAATCTGGAGTTATGACATTCGCATCGATGGCCTGCTGGCCACCGCCTGGACGGAGTACACCTTCTTCCTGGGCGATCAGCTCAGCCACTGCGGCGTCAATGCTTTTCAACTCTTCAAAGGCGCCGAAGGCTGGAAGATCAGCCACATTACCGACACCCGCCGCCGGGAGGGCTGTCTTTCGGAAGCACCGGATGAGGCCGCCGCCATCAACGCCTTGCTGGATGCCTGGCATCAGGCCGCCGCCACTGCCGACGAAGACACCTTCTTCGGCAGCATGACGGCCGATGGCATTTACCTGGGCACCGATGCCTCCGAACGCTGGCAGCGCGACGAGCTGCGCACCTGGGCCCAAGCCGCTTTCGAACGAGATACGGCCTGGGCCTTCACTCCCCACAGCCGGCAGCTGTACTTCGCCCAAAATGGGCAAACCGCCTGGTTCGAAGAAAAACTGGATACCTGGATGGGCCCGTGCCGCGGCTCCGGCATTCTCACCAAAACGCCTGAAGGCTGGAAAATCCGGCACTACAACCTGGCAGTGCTGGTGGCCAATGAAAAAATACAGGAGTTTATCAAGTTGGTGAAAAAATAGAGGAGCGTTGGGCTTTCGGAGTTCAGGGAAAACGCGGGTGAACCCGTACCCGAGAAAAAAAAGGCAGGAATTTGTTCTCCAGTTGGCATTGACCGGTAAAACTTATTAAATTGCCGACAGGAGAAAAATCGGGTTATGGAAAAGTATCTCAATTACCTGCTCACCGATATCGCCGCTGCGGCGGCTAACGTTCCTGTCCTCACTTTCGAAGAATCAGATGAAGGCCCCTCTTTTATTCCCCTGGATGAGGAAGAAAAAATGGCTCGTCGCGAAATTCTCGGAGACTGGATCGGACTCAGGCAAGAGTTGTTTCCGCCTGCCCACCGGCTGAACGATGACCAAATGTCTCATTTACTGGATGCAATGAACCAGTGCCTGGATGTCTATAACTTCATTCCTCACTTCCCCTCCGGCCTTCCCGTCCGCAAACGCTATGAGGTATTGGTTGCTCAGCTGGGCAAAGAGGTGCCCATTCTCATGCACAATTCCTGGCAGATAGATTTCTGCGAATACGAACCCCACAGCTGCCCCTTTGGAGAGTCCTTTTGCCAGTGTAAAGTTTACGAACAGTGGCTGACCCATCTGGATGAGGACGGATCACTGGATGAGGATGCCATGCAAAGTAGAGCTGAAAAAACTGGCTTGCCCGATTTCTTTTTTGACTCCGAGGAGGAGGAGTTCGACGAAGACGAGGACTTCTTTTTTGATGAAGACGATGAATACTATGAAGACGAGGAGTTCGACGAAGACGAATATGATTTCGATGAGGATGACGAGGATAATGATGGCCTTTTCCTCTCTGATTTTCCGGACCTGGAACCCGGGCCGGATGATGGAGGGCGCTGGAATTAACTACCGGGGGCGGTTACCGAATTTTTTTCTGCCAATCAAGATATTTTAAGGTGAAAATTACGGATATTGTCGATTCTATGCACTTTTAGGAAAGAAGGATAAGCACTTAAACTGCAACTTCGCCAAAGGCATACATCCAATTGATTGACAGAAAAAGACAGTAACGCTATCTATGAGAACCTTTGTTCCCTTCCTGATTCTTTTTACACTTATCGTATCGTTGGGCAGTTGTAAGCGGGAAAGCATCAGCCATACGGAGAAGCGGGGCAACGACCCGTGGGTATTCCGGTCGGTGCTCGATGGCAAGGCGCGCATACTGACGATCGCTTTGGCCGGCCGGTTCTGGGCGGCCTATAGTGCCCAAGATGGCAACCTCTATAAAGTATGGCAGGGCGATGTGAATTTCGACGGCGCTGTTTACACCACCGTTCACGGCCCGCAGCCGAGCAGCCTGGGCGATGCTTTTTTTGTCAATGAAGTGGCTCAACCCTGGACGGTGCGCATCCATGGCCAGGATCAGCAGCCTGACGTTCGCTACCGCGGCCATCGCCTGGAGGACGGCCAGGTGTATGTCAATTTCAGCCTGCAGTTGGCGGATGGCGCCTCCGTCAATATCCGTGAACGGCCGGAGTATCTGGCGCGTGCCGAAGGAAAACAGAAGGGGCTGGAGCGCACCTTTTTCGTAGAAGGGCTGCCGCAAGGCGCCACGCTGTTCCTGGATTTTAACCTCAGCTCCATCCCTTCGGTTCATAGCCTGGAGACGAACGGACAGCTGGAGGTGCTCGAAACAAAACCGAGAAAAGAAAAAGGGCTCGATGCCATAGATTTAAAAGGCCGCCTGGCGCTACAATCCGACGGGCCTACCCGCCTGGCTGCCTACTTTACCAAATACCCGCTGATTTACAATCCAAACCGGGTGGAAGGCGCTGAAGAGGAAGACGCTCTTCCTCGTGGCGCCCGCCTCATTGCCCGCAGCGACTGCAAAACCTGTCACAATACCTACCTCAAGACGATTGGCCCTGCCTATGCCGATGTCGCCAAACGCTATGCCAACAACTCCGATAATGTAGCCATGCTGGTCGGTAAGGTTCAGAATGGCGGCGCGGGAGTCTGGGGAGAAGCGGCGATGACGCCCCATCCCGATCTCGAAG
The DNA here is from genome assembly GCA_020636095.1 of Lewinellaceae bacterium. Taxonomy (GTDB): domain Bacteria; phylum Bacteroidota; class Bacteroidia; order Chitinophagales; family Saprospiraceae; genus JACJXW01. The sequence continues at coordinate 1,429,351 of JACJYN010000002.1, read as the reverse complement.
AACTGGATATCCGGGCCATGGTGGAATACATTATGGGCCTCGATGCAGAGGAAGAAGCCCTGCAGGCACAGCCTGAAACAAAGAGTATGGAAGGGCTGGAATTCGTCGACGCGGCGGAAGGCCTCAAACAGGAGAATCTGATCCCCGGGCTGCTGTTGCAGGTCTACCAGTCGAACCGGGAGCTGAGCCGGCTGGCGGACCTCAGCTTTAACGGCCCGCCCCTGTACGAAGGTATTGTTAGCCAGATACATATAGAGAACAACGAGTTTCAGGGGCTGGAGGCCAACTTCGGCATGCAATACAAGGGCTACATTGCCATACCCAAAGACAACAATTACGTTTTTCGCCTGCGCAGTGACGACGGCTCCCGCCTGCTCATTGACGGGCAGGAAGTAGTCAATTACGATGGACTGCACAGCGCCGAAAAGATGGATGGAGAAATCGCGCTCCGGCAGGGCCTGCATTCGTTTCGCCTCGAATTTTTTCAGGGTGGCGGCGGCAAATTCATCGCTTTGGAATGGAGCGCTTATGACGATCCCGCTTTCGAGCTGGTTCCGAGGAGTCAATTCTTCCATAACCAGGCTGAACAGCCGGCGCCGGACGCCAAAACGCCTCCGATGGCTCAGCTCGTCCACATTCCGGGCGACCAAAATGCGGTTGCCGGTGTACATCCCGGTTACACCCTCTCTCCGGCCCGGCCTAAGGATTTCATGCCCAAAGTAGGAGGCATGGATTTCCTGTCCGACGGCCGCCTGGTGGTCAGCACCTGGGATGCCGAAGGGGCTGTTTACATCGTGGATGGCGTACAGACGGGGGATCCCGCCCGGATGTCTTACAAGAAGATCGCCAGTGGGCTGGCCGAACCCCTCGGCCTGAAAGTAGTGGAGGACACCATTTATGTGCTCCAGAAACAGGAACTCACCCAACTCATCGACCACGATGGGGATGAGGTGATCGACGAATATTCCACCGTTTCCAATAACTGGGAAGTTTCCGCCAACTTCCATGAATTCGCCTTTGGCCTGGCTTACAAACAAGGCTTCTTCTACGCCGCGCTGGCTATTGCCATCATGCCGGGAGGGGCCAGCGCCAACCCTCAGATCAAAGACCGGGGAAAAGCGATCCGCATTAGCCGCGCCAATGGCGATGTCGAATTTATTGCCCACGGTTTGCGTACGCCCAATGGGGTGGGTATCGGTGTAGATGGCGAATTGTTCATTGCCGACAATCAGGGAGACTGGCTGCCTTCGTGTAAGATCCTGCACGTAACGCCCGGCGACTTTTTTGGCTCGCGGGCGGTCGACTCCGCCCGAGTGGCCCAACTACCGATGAAGCAACCGGTTGTGTGGCTGCCGCAGGATGAGATCGGCAACTCTCCCACCACGCCGTCTGTCCTCAACGATGGCCCTTACCAGGGCCAAATGATCCACGGAGAAGTGACCCACGGTGGGGTCAAACGGGTATTTGTGGAAAAAGTGAAGGGCGAATACCAGGGGTGCGTTTTCCGCTTCATCCAGGGGCTGGAAGCCGGGGTCAACCGGCTGGTTTGGGGCCCCGACAGCGCCCTCTACATCGGCGGGATTGGCTCCAGTGGCAACTGGCAACATACCGGCGGCAACTGGTACGGCCTGCAACGCCTGAAATACAACGGGCAGCCCGCTTTTGAAATGCTGGCCGTCCGCGCCCGTACCAATGGGGTGGAAATTGAATTTACCGAGCCGCTGGAACCTGGCGCCGGCTGGAATCCGGCCGCCTATACCGTTCAGCAATGGTGGTACCTGCCGACCCATGAATACGGCGGCCCCAAAAAAGATTTGGAAAGGCTGCCGGTGCGCTCTGCCAGCGTGTCGGCGGACAGGCGCCGCGTCTTTCTGGAACTGGCAGGCATGAAGCCTGGCCACGTTCTATACCTGCGCCTGCCCAGCGACTGGATCAGCGCCGAAGGCCGCGAACTCTGGTCTACCGAGGCCTGGTACACCCTGAATAATATCCCTGAAGGAACGCCTGGCCTCGTTGCTGAAAACAAGGCGCCCCTTCTGCTCAATACACTCACCGAAGCCGAAGAGGCGGCTGGCTGGAAACTGCTCTTCGATGGACAGACGACCAATGGATGGCACAGCTGGAAAAAGAAAAACCCCGGTTCCAGCTGGATCATCGAAGACGGCGCCCTCAAGATCAATGCCGTCCGCCAACCGGATGGCAGCCTGCGGCCGGAAGATGGCGGCGACCTGGTCACGGACCGGGAGTATGAAAATTACGAACTGCGGCTGGAGTGGAAGATCAGCCCCTGCGGCAATAGCGGCGTCATGTTTAATGTAATTGAAGCCGAGCAGTATGACTACCCCTGGCAGACCGGCCCGGAGATGCAGATCATCGACAACACCTGCCATCCCGACGCCCGCTTCGAGAGCCACCGCGCCAGTTGCTTGTACGATTTGGTCCCGGTAAAGTACGAAACCGTAAAGCCTTCAGGAGAATGGAATAAGGTGCGCATTATCATCCGGGACGGGAAAAGCCAGTTCTGGCTCAACGGCCGCCGGGTGGTGGACTTTGAAATGTTCACCGGCGAATGGGAGCGTATGATCCGGAACAGCAAGTTCAGGGATATGCCCGATTTCGGCAAAGCCCGAAAGGGGCGCATTTGCCTGCAGGACCACAATGATGCAATAGTGTGGTTCAGGAATATTAAGATCAGGGAGTTTGAATAACAACGAACAACAACCAACGAACAAAAAAAACATTATGCAAGACATCAACCGAGACCGCTTGTTTATCGCCAGCTGTGTAGCGCTGACGGTCACTTCCATGACCTTTGCCATTCGGGCAGGCATGCTGGAGCCCCTGGGCATACAATTTGGATTGAACAACCAGCAACTGGGCTGGATCGCCGGCACGGCTTTCTGGGGTTTTCCACTGGCCGTGATCGTCGGCGGCATGCTGGTCGATGTCATTGGCATGGGGCGGTTGATGTGGCTGGCCTTTTTCTGCCACATTGCCGGTATCCTGCTAACCATTTTTGCGGGCGGGTTCTGGACGCTTTATTTTTCCACCCTGCTCATCGGCATCGCCAACGGGACGGTGGAGGCGGCCTGTAATCCACTCATTGCCAGTATGTACCCCGAGAATAAGACAACCAAACTCAACCACTTCCATATCTGGTTCCCCGGCGGGCTGGTCATCGGCGGGCTGGTCGTTTACTTCATGAATCAGATCGGGTGGAACTGGCAGGTACAGATGGCGACGATGCTGCTGCCGGCCGTAGCCTATGCCTACCTGTTCATCGGCCAGAAATTCCCGGTTACCGAGCGGGTGGCGGAGGGCGTCAGCACCACGGATATGTATCGCGCTATCCTTTCCCCCCTGTTCCTCTTTATGATCGTCTGTATGTTTGGGACGGCGATCACCGAGCTGGGCACCAATCAGTGGATCGCTGTGTTGCTGGATAATGTTTCGGACAATGCAATCCTCCTGCTGGTCTTCATCAGCGGTATCATGGCCTTTGGCCGGTCGATGGCCGGGCCGGTGGTGCACCGGATGTCTCCTCCGGGCGTTTTGCTCATTTCGTCCATTCTGGCGGGGCTGGGTCTCTTTGCGCTCAGTGCAGCCAACGGGGCAGTGGCCAGCTTTGCCGCCGCCGGCCTGTTTGCCGTTGGGGTGACCTACTTCTGGCCGACCATGCTGGGGTTTGTATCGGAATACCTTCCCCGTTCCGGCGCGGTAGGGCTGGCGGTGATGGGGGCCGCCGGCATGTTCGCTACCTCTCTCTTTTTGCCGGTCATCGGTGAAGTGTACGATGCCGCTCTGGTGGCCGCTCTGCCGGAAGGCGCTGATATGGCTGTTTTTAAAGCGGCTGAAGAAGGGTCAAAAGAAGCGGTGGCCTATGCCCATGCCCAGGTGCTGGCCGGGCCGGCCATCCTGAGCCGTATGGCTATCATTCCCGTTTTTTTAACCCTTGCTTTCGGAGGCCTGTTCTTATACCGGCATAAGCTGGAGGAACGGCGCCGGGAGGTGATGGGGAAGGGGGCTGCTTAAGAGCGCGTGATTCGTCGCCTCGTGATTCCCCTGTGGGCCCTGATGGAGTCGCCGGGTTGGCCCTTTTCTGCCCGCCCTGTGCGCTCTTTCTACCTGCCTCCAAAGAGGTGGGCGGCGAATCCATCCATCCCGGATTTTATCGGGCTGCGTCCCTTGCTGTATCGAGAAAAGCGCAAAGACGCATAACGAATCCCTTCGCGTTTATTTTGTGGTTTCAGCTATTTTTGGTATAGTTCTATATGAAAAATACTATTGTTTTAACAAAATTCTTCTTATTATTGCTCTCTGTTTACCAACTATGAGGACTCCAATTTTGAAATTTTAGCCAACCCTATGAATCGAAAAATCCGGATGGGAATGGCCGGTGGCGGCATCGGCGCTTTCATCGGAGCTGTTCACAGAATGGCGGCAGCGCTGGATGGAGAAATAGAACTGGTGTGTGGCGCTTTCAGTAGCGACCCTCAAAAGTCAAAGGCTTCCGGTGAAGCGCTCTACCTTCCTCCCGGTCGCGTCTACAGAAATTACGAGGAAATGATCCTCGCAGAAAAGCAACTACCGGAAGGGGAACGAATGGATTTTATTTCTATCGTCACCCCCAACCATGTTCACTACGGGCCGGCAAAGATGGCCCTGGAAAACGGTTTTCCCGTTGTTTGCGATAAACCGCTGAGCTTCGATATGGAAGAAGCGCTGGAATTGGAAAAGCTGGTAAAAGAAACCGGCTTACTTTTTGCTTTGACGCACAATTACACCGGTTACCCTATGGTCAAACAAGCGCGGGCCATGGTGCACCGGGGAGAACTGGGGAAAATACGAAAAGTGGTGGTGGAATACCCTCAGGGGTGGCTTTCCACCAAACTCGAAGATACTGATCAGAAACAAGCCTCCTGGCGTACAGACCCGAAGCGTTCGGGCATCGCCGGCGCCATGGGAGATATTGGAACGCACGCTGAAAACCTCGCCGAATATATCACTGGACTCCAGATCACTGAACTGTGTGCCGACCTGACCACCTTTGTGGACGGGCGCCTGTTGGATGATGACGGCAATATACTGCTCCACTTTAATAATGGCGCCAAGGGTATTTTGCACGCCAGCCAGATTTCCGCAGGGGAAGAAAATGACCTTAATATCCGGGTATACGGAGAAAAAGGCGGCCTGGAATGGCGCCAGATGGAGCCCAATAGCCTAATCATCAAATGGCTCGATCAACCGATGCAGGTGCTGCGCACGGGAGGAGCCGGCCTCCAGCCCGAAGCGCAGGCACATTCGCGCATTCCGGCGGGCCACCCGGAGGGATATCTTGAAGCCTTCGGTAACATCTATCGCAATTTTGCATTTTGCCTGCGGGCAAAACTACAAGGGAATGAACCGGATCCTCTTTACCAGGATTTCCCGACGGTCACCGACGGGGTTCGGGGTATGCGGTTTATTCAAAAGGTGGTGGAATCCTCAAAGAGTACTCAAAAATGGGTTTCCTTTTAACGAGGAGGCCCATGGGTCAGAGTTATATTGTTTCATGGTTCATGTTTCATGGTTCCTTGCTAAAGTAGTTAGGCTTATCCCAGCATAACCATAAGTAGATGGACTGAATTGATGACTGGGTATCCGCCTAAAGTTATACGTAAAGCTACGGAGGCATGTACGTTGTACGGGCCAATGGCAGTCCTTGGGCGTGTACGTTGTGTACGAGGCTGTCCAACCTCAGACGAGTAGCCGAATGACGGACTGAATGATTGAATACCAAAGGGTTAGGCCAGGTTTCACGTTCCATCAATTGTGTCCAGGTACTTATAACAATATGGCAATATAACCATCTCCTGGCCCCCTTCCGGCAATCAATGAATGCAGGCAGACAAAAAACATAATTAGTATGAAGACTATCTACACTCTTTTTTCTTTCCTTTTCCTTGCAATCTCGGCGCTTTCTGCACAACCTACTTGCATCGACCCCGAGTTGGTGCTTGGAGATGATGCTGAGGCCTATGCCTCGGGAGATGTAACCATGCAGTCACCCAACTGGGCGGTATGGCCTGGCGGCGACGCCACCGGGGCTATTGTGACCGATGAAGAGGCCAATGGCGGCGTCAATTCCTTCAAAATTGACGGCTCGGTTAGTACAACCGATGCGCTGTTACTTCTGGGAAACCAAACCTCCGGGCACTATATTCTCCGATGGGATATGCTGATCCCGGAAGGTAAACAGGCGTATTTCAACCTGCAGCATGAGATGCCCACTGAGGCCGACGCATCCTGGGCCTTCGATGTGTTTTTTACAGAAGGAGGCAAAGGCCGTTTGGAGCTTTACGATGGATCCGATGATATAGCTTTCGACTATCCGGTTGCCGAATGGTTTACCACGTATATGCTGTTCGACCTCGACAATGATGAGGCCCGCCTGCTGGTGGGCGAGCGCACCGTGGGCGCCTGGCAGTTCAGCACCGGCGTTATTGAGAGCCTGCAGATGAACTCCATTAATTTCTACCCCGAAGACAATTCTTTCTTTTTCTTTATCGATAATATCAACTTGTCGGAAATCCCGGCGGCGGAAGAGGGGCAGTATTGCTACACTGCCGTTGAACTGACAACCCCTGACTTTTACCAGGTTCCCGAATTGAAATGCTTTGGCGCCGGTTACGACCTCACCGGCGGCGGCGATGCTTTCGCCGGGTACTGGTTCTCCTACACGCCAACCGAAAATGGTGTGCTCACCATTGCTTCCTGTGGCGGCGGGGTAGATACCCGCGGCTGGATTTTCTCCGGCGAGTGCCACAACCTGAAGACCGTTGGGGTGAATGACGACCGCTGTGAGATAGACACGGGGGGCAGTGATTATGCTTCTTACCGGGAAGCCTACGCTACCGCCGGCACTACCTACTATATTATGTGGGACAATGTTTGGGAAGACGCTTCCTTTCCTTTTGAACTGGCGTTCAACCCCACGGAGGATCCCGAACCGGGCAAGTTCTGCCAGTCGGCTATTGAAATTGGCCCCGGCGATTACGATATTCTGGAAATAACCGGTGAAGCAGCCGTGGGTGGGCCCAATATCAACAACACGGGTTCTTCCATTACGAGTTATACTCAATCGGAGTGGTACGCTTTTACCCCGGAGACGGATGGCTACATGAGCATTTCTTCCTGTGAGTTGGCTGCCTCCGATACCTACTTCTTCGTTTATACCGGTGATTGTTCCAGCTTTGAGAGCCTGGAACTGGTAGCGGAAAATGACGATGGCTGCGAAGATGCAGAGGGCAATGTCATGGTTATGGCCAGCCTGGACAGCATCCCGGTAACCGCCGGCACGACTTATTTTATCGAATGGATCGACCGACGGATTGAACAAGCCGGGGATGGAGAACTCTTCGGCTGGACTCTGGCTTTCGATGAACTGGTGGCCGTAACTGAAGCGGAACTGGACGCCAGCCTGCGGGTATTCCCTAACCCCGCTAGTGATCTGCTCCATGTCCGGTATGAATTCGAGGAAGCGGTTGATGTCCTGGATATCCAACTTGTGGACGCCCTGGGCCGCAGCTTGCGTAATTCCCGTTTGAGTAGCGCACAAGCCGGAACCCTGGAGCTAAATTTACAGGGGCTACCCGCCGGTATGTACCTGCTGCGCCTTTCCGCTGACGGAGCGATGGCCACAAGGCAGATAGTGATATGGTGAGGAGGTGATGTAGTGAGGCATGGCCGGGCCTTTGCCCGCGTCCGTTGGCCGCCGGAGGGATGATCACAAGGGGGGTAGTGAGGCGGTGAGAGGGTGGTGTGGTGATATAGTGATGTGGTGATATAGTGGTGTGGTGATATAGTGGTGTGGTGATATAGTGGTGTGGTGATATAGTGATGTGGTGATATAGTGATGTGGTGATATAGTGATGTGGTGATATAGTGATGTGGTGATATAGTGATGTAGTGAGGGGGGGGCTCGTACCTCGGCCGGGCTTTCGCCTGCCAGTCAGGTAAAATGCCCGAACACCGAAAAACCGAAAAACCGAAAAACCGAAAAACCGAAAAACCGAAAAACCGTGCCTTTACGAAAAACGAAGCAAATTGTTTCTGAAAAAATAATTATTAACGGCCTTACAGCTGACCAAACCCCTAAAATAACCAATCTAAAGTATTTGAATTGATAGTTTTTCCTTATTTTTTCGCTTAAATTTCATAAATCCTAAATGCGTTTAGTATGAAAAAAGACTACTTGTCTCGGTTGAACATCAACCTATTCCTAACCAATTTATTTTCCACACTCGCACTGCTGTGTTTGACTGCCATTGGCGTTCAGGCGCAGGTAGATGCTACGGTAGTGGTCACGGCCCCGGCTGGCATAGCGGGAGATTATGACGCCCGGCAGGCTGGTACACCCGGCTTGTCCATGGCTATTTCCGGCCCGGTAGCGCTGGCGGTCGATACTTCCGGTACGACCGTGACTGGCTGCGGCGAAGTCACCGTTGACCTTACCGGTTCTATTGCCCTGATTGACCGGGGCGTCTGCGGCTTTGCCGAAAAGGTGATCAATGCCGCAAATGCCGGCGCTATCGGCGCCATTGTCTGCAACAACCGCCCGGAAGTGCCCAACAACGCCATCGCGATGGCTACGGACGGTGCAACGATCCCGGCTGTGATGATCGGTTATGGTGATTGCCAGACGATCCGCGCCGAGATCGCTAACGGCCTGACGGTCACCTTGTCTCCGGACGGCCGCGCCGCTACTGCCGGCGAAACCTGCGATGAGGCCATCGAGATCAGTGCCGGCATTACTACGGTTGATGCCATCGATTCCGGCCTGGGCGCCGTATTCTCCAATGGCGGTAATGCCAGATGGTATTCTTACACGCCCTCCACCAATGCAGTGGTTACGGTTTCTTCCTGTAACCTGACTACAGCTGACACCCGCCTCTACATCCTTGGGGGGGCAGATTGTGGCGCTAACCTGGTGGGCCTTTTCGTCAACGATGACTGTGGCGATACCAACCTGGCGTCTGAACTCAGCTTCCTGGCTGAGGCCGGCACGCGTTACTTTATTTACTGGGACGCCCGCTGGGACGAGAGCGGCTTCGACTTTGAAGTGAGCGAAGGGCCTCTTCCGGCCATCGATGTCACCTTTACGGTGGATATGACCAACGAAACGGTTAGCCCCGACGGGGTCAGCATGGTATGGGCCTTCTCGGATGCCGCCGGTATCGACGATGTCAGTGTGGTTGGCCTCACGGACAACGGTGACAACACCTGGTCTGGTACGGTTACCCTGACTTCATTCGACACTATCGGCTACGCCTTCATGAACGGCATGTTGGATCCCGCCAACATCGAAGGGGTGCCTGATGATTGCGGTTTGCCTTCCGGTTTCGGATTCAACATCCGCCCGTTGATCGCGGCTTCCGGAATTGATTTTGCAGTAGATCCGGTTTGCTTTGGCACCTGCCAGGGCTTCTGCCCCAGCGATGTGATTTCCTGTACCGACCCGGACGTCATCTTCTGTGACGAATTCGAAGGAGGCACGGACAACTGGGTGCTGGAAGGCGCCTGGGGCCTGACGACGACGCAGTCCTTCTCCCCGGACAACTCCCTGACGGACAGCCCGGGCGGCAACTACCTTGCCGACCAGAACATTTCCGCCACCATGGCTACCGGCCTGGACCTGAGCTCCTTCCTGGATGCCAGGCTGGCCTTCCGCGCCATCTACGATATTGAAGGCGGTAATTTCGATTACTGCTTCGTCGAGGTGTCCACCAATGGCGGTACCAGCTGGGTAGAAGTGGGCCGCTTCCTGGGAGAGGGCAACCTGTCGCCCTGGATTCAATACATCTATTCACTGGGCGGTTTTGTCGGCAACGACGATGTACGGGTTCGCTTCCGTTTCTTCTCTGACGGCGGCTATGAAGTAGATGGTATCTACATCGATGATGTGATCGTCACCGCTTCTACGGAGGACAACTCCGCACCGCTGATCCTGCACACGCCCCCTGAGTACTATGAAAGCCAGTTGGGCGATGTGATCCAAACGGCTGAGATCGTAGATATTTCCGGCCTGGCCACTGCTGAAGTCGTATACAGTGTCGACGGAGTAGCCGCCGGCTCGGTTGCCGGCACCGATATGGGCGGCAACCAGTGGGAATTTGTGATCCCCGAGCAGGAAGCTGGCGCACAGGTCGATTACTATGTGCGCGCGGTCGACGCTTCGGCCAATAGCAATGAGGCCGTCTCTCCAACCTTTAGCTACATTGCCGGTAATCATATCTTCTACGACAACGGAACCGTTAACTTTGTAAACGACCTCGGCCCCTTGGCTACCACGGCTGAGCAGGCTGCCGCTGTTCGCATTACCATTGATGGTTCGACGACCATTGCCTACGCGCTGGTCCGTAACTACACAGATACCAACCGTCCGAATGATAGCATCGACGTCCATGTATGGGCGCCCGGCCCGGATGGCCTGCCCGGTGAAGACCTGATCGCTCCGATCCGCGTTGCACCGGAAGCTACTCTGGTTGACAACAGCCCGATGACGCGGGTGGACCTGCGGCCCTACGCTGCCGAACTGACCGGCCTGTATGGCGATGTATACGTCGGGTTCTCCGTCCCGGAAGGAACCGTTTGGACGGTTCAAACTACTCCGGCTGTTGCCAGCCGTACTTACCAGCAGATTGGCGGCAACTGGAACCTGTATGCCAGTGATTACCACTTCCGCCTGGTGACCGGCCCGGTTGAAGGGTTCACTTGTTCTGAGCCGGCTATTCTCATCGAAGACGATATTGAAGGCCTGGCCCCCGGCGACGCCAACGGCCAGACTGCCTGGTGGGGCGCATGGCCCGGTGGCGGTGTAGGCGGTGAAGTGACCGATGAACAAGCGTTGGATGGCGCTCAGTCCATTAAGGTTTCGGGTGGCATTGCCAACCAGGATGTCTTGCTCAATTTCGGTGACAGAGTAGGTGGCCACTACGTCATCCGCTGGGATATGTATATTCCTGAAGGCAACAATGGTTACTTCAACTTACAGCACCTGGCGCCGACCTCTGCGGCCGGTTTCTGGGGCCTGGAATGCTATTTTGAAAATGGCGAAGGCCGCCTGGAACTCTATGACGGCTCGCCGAACAGAGCCTTCCAGTTCCCCTCCGACCTGTGGTTCCCGGTCTTCCTCTATATCGATATGGATAACGATGTAGCCCGGATGACGGTCAACGACTACTTTGTCGATCAGTGGCAGTTCAGTACAGGCGCCAATGCTGCCGCTAGCGTTAACCAGCTGAACAGCCTCAACTTCTACCCGGCTGACGCCAGCTATCTCTACTACCTCGATAACGTTAATTTCTGGCGCGTCGCCAGAGCCGACGAAGGGAAATACTGCTACACGGCTACACCGATCGCCCCCGGCAACCATACCATCAGCGGCCTGGATTGCTACGGCGCTGGGTTTGACCTGCGCATTGGCACCGGAAATGCAATCAATGGCGGCCTGGCGGGCGCCTGGTACACTTACACGCCTGCGGCAGATGGCTATATCACCGTTTCTTCCTGTGGCGGCGATGCGGATTCCCGCGTTTGGGTGTTTACCGGCGATTGCGATAACCTGGCTATCGTCGGTATGAACGACGACCGCTGTGACCAGTCCAACGGCGACCCCTATGCTTCTTACAAAGAAGCCTATGTAACCGCCGGCACCACCTACTACATCCTCTGGGATGACCAGTGGGATGATGGAGGCTTCAAATGGGATCTGGAGTTCACTGCCGATACTCCGGCTGAAGCGGCCTTCTGCCAGTCAGCACAGGTGGTCAATCCGGGTGACATCAACGTGGATGGATTCGTCGGTGAAGCGGCTGTTGCCGGTGAAGATATTTACAGCTTGGGCGCCAGCTCCAGTTCGTTCCCGGCAGGCTACGCCGGTTCCAACTGGTACTCCTTCACACCGGAAGGAGACGGCATTGTCACCATCACTTCCTGTGATTCCGGTACGGATACTTATGTATTCGTGTACACTGGTACCTGTGGTGATTACAGCTCTCTCGATCTGATCGCTTCCAGCGATGACGACTGTGGCGTTTCTTCCCTCATCGAAGGGCTGGAAGTCACCGGCGGAGTCACGTACTACATCGAGTGGATCGATGAGCGCAGCGCTGATCCGTTTATCTGGACGTTGGACCTGATGGTTGGCGTAGACGAGAACCAGCTGCAGCAAGGCGTTCAGGTCTTCCCGAACCCGGCTAACGAACTACTCAATGTTCGTATTGACCTTCCGGAAGCTGCCGACAACCTGGCCATCCGTATGGTGAATACCTTCGGACAAGTGGTGACCGAGCGTTACTATGGCGCTATGCAGACGGGTAACATCGAGATCGATGTAACCAATATCCCGGCTGGTATGTATATGATTCAGATCATAGACGGAAATGCCCGCTTCACGCAATCTGTGATTGTAGAATAAACGCACCGGCGGTTGCTGCTGAAAGGCAGATAATTGCCCAGTAAAGAAAGAAAGGCCTTCCTTCACGGTTGTGGAGGAAGGCCTTTTTTTGTGCTTTTTTAGCCAAGAATCCTTAAATTAAGGGCCGCTTTAAAAACAAAAACGCACTGTATGAAGACCATCAAAGGCCCTGCCCTCTTTTTAGCCCAATTTATGGGCGATGAAGCTCCCTTCAATTCACTGGATAACATCTGCCGCTGGGCCGCCGGCCTGGGTTACAAAGGCGTTCAAATCCCTACCTGGGAGGATCGGCTGATCGACCTACAGCAAGCCGCTGAAAGCAAAGCCTACTGTGATGACTTGAAAGGCAAAGTGGCGGAGCACGGCCTGGAGATCACGGAACTGGCCTCTCATCTGCAGGGGCAACTGGTGGCCGTCCATCCGGCTTACGATTCCCTCTTCGACGGTTTTGCCCCCAAGGCATACCATGGTAATGCCAAAGCCCGCACCGAATGGGCCGTACAGCAGCTGAAGTGGTCCGCCCGCGCCAGCCGAAACCTGGGCCTGGATGCCCATGTGACTTTCTCCGGCGCTTTGCTCTGGCCATTCATGTACCCCTGGCCGCAGCGCCCCGCCGGGCTAGTGGAAATGGGCTTCAAAGAATTGGCCGATCGCTGGCGCCCCATTCTGGATGTATTTGAGGAGCAGGGCGTCGATGCCTGTTATGAATTACACCCCAATGAAGACATCCACGACGGCGATTCCTTCGAGCAATTCCTGGAAGCGCTGGACAGCCACCCCCGCGCCTGCATCAATTACGACCCGAGCCATTTTATCCTGCAGTGCCTGGATTACGTTCAGTTCATCGACTTCTACCACGAACGCATCAAGGCCTTCCACGTGAAGGACGCCGAGTTTAACCCTACCGGTAAACAAGGAGTCTACGGGGGCTTTCAGCCCTGGCTCAAACGCGCCGGCCGCTTCCGCTCCCTGGGCGACGGACAGGTGGATTTCAGCGCCATTTTCAGCAAACTTTCCGAATACGACTACGACAGTTGGGCCGTACTGGAATGGGAATGCTGCATCAAAAGCCCGGAGCAGGGCGCCCGCGAAGGCGCTATGTTCATCGAAGATCATATTATTGAAGTGACGAAAAAGGCGTTCGATGATTTCGCCGGCGGAGCCGCCGATGACGAGCAGAACCGGAGGGTGCTGGGGCTCGTCTAGCACCATAATAGTCGGAGATTACTTCATGCCCGGCGCACTAGGAGCCTGTCGGAGAAGTACTTGATGGACTGCGAACGGCAAATATTGTTCTGCACTTCGTTGCTTTTCAGTCGCGTAGCGCCGCTATGCTCCTTCATCGCGCCTCGTTCAGAATAATATTTGCTCGTTCTCGCCTCACCAACACTTCTCCGACAGGCTCCTAGGATTAATGTCATCAACTTGGGTAAAATGGGCCTGCACCTGCAAAGTCAAGAGACAACTCGAAGTTGTCACTTGACTTGTTACCCATTTACGAACAGGCAATTCTTCCCGATATCTTCCTACCTTTGACCCGCTCCTCAAACCCACCGATTTACAAATTTGAGCAGGAAAAAAAGAATTCATGAAGCGAAGCTGCACCTTGGTTGTACTACTAGCCGTTCCCATTTTAGCCCTCACTCAACTTCCCACACAAACCATCCGGGGCATTGTCGCCGATACCGATACCCATCGGCCGTTGTCGGGCGCGACGGTAGCGATAGCGGAACTGGACATGGGCGCCGTGACGGACTCTTCCGGCCACTTTCGCCTGGAAGAAGCGCCGGTAGGGCGTTATCAACTGGAGGTGCGCCATGTAGGCTACGATGACCTGCTACTGGCAGAGCTGCTGGTAGAGTCGGGCAAGGAAACCGTTTTAAACCTGGAACTCAAGGAGCGTGCCCTGGATTTGGAAGTAGTGGAAGTCAGGGCTTCCCGAAGTGATATCCGGGTGCCGCACCCCCTGAGTGTGCAAACGATTACGGTGGAGGAGACGCGCCGTTTCCCGGCCACCTTTTACGACCCGGCGCGGCTGGCCGCAGCCTTTGCCGGAGTGGTGAATGAAAACGACCAGGCCAACGGGCTGGTGATCCGCGGCAATTCGCCCAACAGCCTGATCTGGCGGCTGGAAGGCGTAGACATCGTCAACCCCAACCATACCCCCAATGCCGGCACTTTTAGCGACCGCGTTACGCAAAACGGAGGCGGCGTCAATATCCTCAGCGCCCAAATGCTGGGCACTTCTCATTTTTTTACCGGCGCCTTTCCGGCCAGCTACGGCAATGCCCTGAGCGGAGTGCTCGATATGCGCCTGCGGCCGGGCAATAATGAACAACACGAACAGATCATTCAGGCGGGCCTGATTGGCATTGACCTGACCGCCGAAGGGCCGGCCTCCCGGCAAAGCGGAGCTTCCTACCTGGCCAATTACCGGTATAGTACGGTCGGGCTGATTACCAGCCTGGGCGTGGATTTCGGGGATGAACAGATCAATTTCCAGGACTTTTCCTTCAACCTCACCTTTCCCACCAGGAACGGCGGCAAGTTTACCTTTTTCGGGCTGGGCGGCCTGAGTGAAAACCTTTTTGAAGCGGAGCGGGACTCCAGCGTCTGGGAATTTCAAAAGGACCGTTTTGATATAACCTTTCGTTCTAAAATGGGCGCTCTGGGGGCCAGTTATGCCTTACCCATTGGGGCGCGCTCGTTTTGGCATACGGCCATGGCTGCCTCGGCAGCCAACAGCTCCCGCACCGGTGAGCGGCTGGCCGATGATTATTCGACGTTCCTTCAGGAAGAGGACGAACAAACGCAAGCCAAATACACCCTGCACAGCTGGCTTAACCGCAAAATGGGCCGTGCGGCTTCTCTGCGCCTGGGGCTTCAGCTTACCCAGCAAGCGTTTGATATCTTATCGGTTGCAAATAGTTCGGACACCCTGGCTTCGGGTGATGGAGGCGGGGCGGTCCTGCAACCCTACGCCAATTGGAGCGGCCTGCTTGCTCCGGCTATCCGGATGAACGCGGGCCTGCATTTTATGTATTTCGGGCTGACGGGCAACAGCGTATTGGAGCCCCGGCTTTCGATGGAGTGGCGGCCCGGCTCCCGGCAGCGTTTCAGCCTGGCCTATGGCTTGCACAGCCAGCTACAGCCTCCTCAGCTGTACTTCGCCCGTTCAGGAAAGGAGGCTGGGAAAAATTTAGGCTTTACCCGCGCACACCACGTGGTGTTGAGCTACCGGCAGGAGTTGGCGGAGGCCACTTCTCTACAGGCCGAGCTCTTCTATCAGTCTCTTTTTGATGTTCCGATTGCGGCTGCACCGGGCAGCTCCTTTTCCGCCTTAAATTTGCTGGAGGGTTTTGTAACCGAAGAATTGGTGAATGAGGGGACGGGTGTGAATTACGGCCTGGAAATAACGCTGCGGCGGTTGTTTACCCGGGGCGTTTTCTACCTGTTCAACGCAACCTACTACGAGTCAAAGTACAAAGGCAGCGACGGTATCCAACGCGACACCCGCTTCAATGGCAACTATATCCTGAACGCCACCCTTGGTAAAGAGTGGGCCCGGCAGAAGAAAGAGGGCCGGCTGGTGGCCTGGGGAGCGAACATCCGGGTGGTGTACCTGGGGGGCTTTCGGGAAACGCCCATCGATGTGCCGGCTTCTTCGGAAGCGGGAACGACCCTCCTGGTTTCAGAAAAAGCCTTTTCCGAACAACAACCGGCCTTTTTTCGCCCGGATTTGCGGCTTTACCGCAAGTGGAACCGCCAAAAGTTCAATTCCACCCTCGCACTGGATATTCAAAACCTGGCCAATGCTCAAAATGTGGCTTTCAGCTATTACGATACCCAGCAAATGCAGGTGGTGAAGAAGTACCAGTTGGGGATTATTCCTATTCTGGCCTATCGGATAGAATTTTAGGGTAGCCGAATTGTAAACAGCCCTTCCCCCATGACCAAAATCACCGTAGTGAATAGTGGTTTTTTTTAACTTTCCAACCTGCGATATTGCCGGCGCTTCTTTTTATAACGGTCGTACATTTCAAACCAATCCACAGCCCATGGAACGCGAACTGCTCTTCGAAGAAGATGGCTACCAGATGTACAAGGAATATGCAATGGATGAGGAGTTCTTCAAAATAATGGAGCACGCCTCCCTGGGCACCAAACAGACTCTTTACCACCACTATTACAGCCGGGAGCATCTCAGTCACATTCCCGGCCCCTATTTTTTTACCGTCCGCCGGGATGGCAGGCTACAGGCTGCCGTCACTTTCTGCCGGCGAACCATCAAAAGCCGGGGGCAGGAGAACCAGGGCCTTTACATCCGCTATTTTGCCGCCGCTCCGGAGATGAAGGGAAAGGGCCTGGTTGGCAGGTTTAGCAAACTGGTCATGCAGTGGGCCATTGAGCACGAGGAACGGCAGGCGGCCTTCTATGCCGCTATTGAAGCCAGGAACGCCCGGGTGAAAAAAGTAGTCCATTCAGTGGGCTTTAGCGAGTTGGCTACGATTAAGACCGTTGGCTTCAGCCGGTTTTTTCCGAGGGCCAACCCGGCGGTAAGGCCGTTGAGCAAGGATGAATTTACGGCCTTTCTTCCCCGGCTGGAAGCCATGTATTCCGATTATGCTTTCTGGATGACGGACAACCTGTGCATCAACCAGGGTTATTTTGTGTTGGAAGAAGGGGGGCAGGCCATTGCGGGCGTGCAGGCCCATCGGGCCCATTGGGCCATAGAGAAACTTCCGGGCCTGATCGGGGCCCTGCTGCCGGCCCTTCCTTACATCCCTCTGCTCAACCGCATCTTTAATCCCCGCGATTTTCGCTTTCTCACCTTTGAAGGTTTCTTTGTCGTCCCGGGCTATGAAAACCGCCTGCAGGGCCTGCTGGAAGGGTTGTTGGCCCGGTACGGCTATCATTCCGCAATATTCTGGTTCGACGAGCGCGACCCGTTTTATCCACGCCTGCTGAAGCACAACCGCATGGGGCTGTTACACCGCTTTGTAGGGGATTCCGAGGCCCGCTTCATCGTCAATTTGAAGGGGTTTTCAGCAACAGAGGCGGCTAACCTTACCGAGGCGCCGCTTTATATTTCGGGGCATGATAATATTTGAGGGAGAAGGAGTGCCCACACCTTACCCCTCGTACACCCTTAGCATCTCCTTCAGATCCTCCAACGTATTAGCTTCCCGAACCGTTTTGTCTTTCCGCCACCGGCTGATGCGGGGGAAGCGCAGGGCCACGCCGGATTTGTGGCGGGTGGAAGCGCGGATTCCTTCGAAGGCGATTTCGAAGACAAACGTAGGTTCCACACTGTGCACCGGGCCGAAACGCTCGCGGGTATTTCGGCGAACCCAGGCGGTGATTTCCTGGAATTCCTTGTCCGTCAGGCCGGAATAGGCCTTGGCGAAAGGCACAAGTGTGTTGCCATCCCAAACGGCAAACGTGAAATCAGTGAACAGGTTGGCGCGCCGCCCGTGGCCCCGTTGGGCGTAGATCATAACGGCATCGATGGCCAGTGGGTCGATCTTCCATTTCCACCAGCCGCCCTTTTTCCGGCCGGACTGGTAGGGCGCGTCCTTTCGCTTCAGCATCAGCCCTTCGCTGTGATGTTCCCGGGAGTTTTCCCGTTCCGTTACCAGCTCTGCCCAGGTGTGGAAAGCCAGGGCCTCGGAAAGGAGCAGAATGCCCTGAGTATCGCAGTTGGCCATCATCTCTTCCAGCAGGCGGCGCCGTTCCTGGAATGGATAGTGACGGATATCTTCTCCCTGCCATTCCAGCAGGTCGTAGGCCATCATGGCTACCGGCGTTTTTTTCAGGATACTTTTAGAGACGTTCTTCCGTCCGATGCGCGTTTGCAGGTCATTGAAGGTGAGTGGCCGGCCGTCTTTAAAGGGGAGGATTTCGCCATCGATAACGGCGCCGTTGGGCAGCAGTTCGGCGAGCGGGTGGAATTCCGGAAATTTGTCGGTCACCAGTTCTTCCCCCCGGGACCAAACGAAGAGTTCATTCTCGCGGACGATGAGTTGCCCGCGGATGCCGTCCCATTTGCGTTCGGCTGCCCAGTCTGCCGGGGCGCCCAGTGCTTCGGGCTCCTCCTCCAGGGCATAGGCCAGATAGAAAGGATAGGGTTTAGAAATGTCCTCCAGTGGATTTCGGGTGAGGATGAGGCTTTCGAAGGAGGTTTCGCTGGGATCCCAGTTGCCCATGATGCGGTGCGCCAGGATGTCTTCGTCAATGGCGGTATACTGAGACAAGGCGCGCACCATGAGCTTCTGCGAAACGCCGATGCGAAAACCGCCGGTGATCAGTTTATTAAAGACCAGGCGTTCGGTGTAGTCCATGCTTTGCCACGCCGCGCAAATCCGTTCCTTTTTCTCCGTTTCCTCCAGCTTGTCCAGAGATTTGATGTATTCAATCCAGTAGGTAAGGGAATGGGTGTTTTCCACCTGCGGACGGGGCAGGGTAAGGGCAATGGCCTCGCTCAGGTCGCCCACCACGTGATAGGATTCCTCGAACAGCCACAGTGGGATGTCCGCCATTTCGGCAGCCCAGGTTCTCAGTAAGGTGGAATTGACTGTTCTTTTGGGCCGGCGGTGGGAAAGGATGGCCACGGTCCATAACTGGTCTTCGTCACTGGCCTGTTCAAAATACTGAGCCAGCGCACTGACCTTGGCATTGGTCTTGGTGGTCTGGTCGAGTTGGGTGTACAGGGATGCGAAGTGTTTCATGGTTGCAGTGTTTTACCTGGGCATGGTTATAGGGCCGGAAACCCTCCCGAATGAATGAAGGAATGAATATGAATAAAATATGTTTGAACTTGAAAGTCAGAATCAATTACATATTGAAATTATTCAATCATCCGCTAATTCAGGCCTTCATTCCTTTCCTGGAGTTTCCGGCCTCCGTCCGTCATAGCCGGACTACTGCCGGCGGAGACGGAGTGCTCTCAACAATACAGCCCTATAACAATACAGCCATTCCCCCTATTCACTCCTCCGTCTCCTTGTCCTCGGACAATTCCCCTTCGAATTCCGTTTGGGCTTCAACCGCATCCAACCCCCGTTCTTCTCTCAGCCAGCGGGTAAAGAGGTTGGTATAGCCATGGGTAACGATGATGCGTTCGGCGCCCGTAGCGGTGATGGCCTCATTGAGGCCGTTCCAGTCGGCGTGGTCAGAGAGGACGAAACCGCGGTCGGCGGCGCGGCGGCGGCGGGCGCCTCTGAGGGTCATCCACCCGGAGGCAATGCCGATGGAAAGGGGGTTGAATTTGCGTATCCAGGGTGCGCTGATAGCAGAGGGGGGCGCGATCACGATTCCCCCGGCATACTCCTCTTTTTTGAATTTGTTGGATACTTTTTTGGCTTTGGGCAGCTTGACGCCCTGACGTCGCATCACCTGGTTGGTATTTTCGATGGCGCCATGGGTGAAGATCGGGCCGATGCTTTCGTCCAGGCCCCGCATCAGGCGCTGTGCCTTTCCCAGCGCGTAGGCGGTGAGTAAACTTACTTTGCCTTCGGCTTTGTTTTTCCGCCACCAGTCATTAATCTCTTCAAAGACCTTGCTTTGTTCCTGCCAGCGATAGACCGGCAGCCCAAAAGTGGATTCGGTGATAAAGGTATGGCAACGCACCGGTTCGAAGGGCTCGGACAAGCCGTCGTTCTCCAGTTTGTAATCGCCGGACACGGCCCAAACTTCCCCTTCGTATTCGACGCGAATCTGGGCGGATCCAAGGATATGCCCTGCCGGGTGAAAGGAGAAGATGACTCCATTATGGGAGAGCTGTTCTCCGAACCGAACCGTTTGAATCTGCACATCTCCCAGGCGGTATCGAATGACGGGTTTAGCCGATTCAGTGCAGAGGTAGTGTTTGTTGCCCCGTCGGGAGTGGTCCGCATGGCCGTGGGTAATGAGTGCCCGATCGACGGGTTTCCAGGGGTCGATGTAAACATCTGCCGGCGGGCAGTAGATACCTTTGTCGTTGAATTCAAGTAGCGCCATAAGTAACTAATAACAACAACTAAAGCCTTTGGTTTTATTAGCGCTCGGTGAGAGGCCAGGTTTGGTTTTTCTCTTCTACTGGGGGTTTGGGGATCGTGAAATAAAAAGTGGAGCCTTCGCCCGGCTGAGATTCCACCCATATTGTGCCGCCATGTTGTTCTACTACTCGTTTACAAAGCGAGAGGCCAATGCCGGAACCAGGATAGAACCTCCGGCTGTGCAGGCGCCGGAAAAGCAGGAAAATCTGTTGCTGGTAATCCGGGTTGATGCCGATGCCGTTGTCTTTAATAGCGAAGGCCCATTTTTTCAAGTCGTCAAAGGAATAGATTTCAATCATCGGCAATTCGCCCTTCTTTCTAAACTTAATAGCATTGGAAATGAGGTTCTGAAAGAGCTGGCTGAT
This sequence comes from Lewinellaceae bacterium, assembly GCA_020636095.1. Lineage (GTDB taxonomy): Bacteria > Bacteroidota > Bacteroidia > Chitinophagales > Saprospiraceae > JACJXW01. The sequence continues at coordinate 1,408,493 of JACJYN010000002.1, read as the reverse complement.
CTTAGTCCAGTTGCCGCGGATAGTTGGCAAGGGGGTGCAAATGTTGATGGACGCCTGCCATTCAGTGATCAGCCCGTTCAGGTCACTGGTGACAGCCTGCAGCAATTGTTCGACCGGAATCTCCTCGGTTTGGTGTTCACTGTTATTGAAGCGGGAATATTCCAGCAGGTCCTCGATCAGGGTATTCATGTTGGACGCACTGGTAGTGATAAAATGAAGAAAGGTATCGGCATCTTCATCCAGTTGCCCATGGTATTTTTTATGCAGGAGCTGAGAGAAGCTATTGACGGTCCGGACCGGTTCGCGAAGATCGTGAGAGACGGTTTGGGCGAAGTTTTCCAACTGGAGGTTGGAGTCCACATATTTTTGGAGTTTCTGATTGTTTTGGTCCAATTCCCGCACTTTGCGTTCCAGTTCTTGCCGGGTTTGTTTAAGGGCTGTAATATCGCGGACAACGACGATCACCTCCTGATCATTAATAGCGCTGATCCGCGCTTCAAAATATTTGATAGCGCCTTGTATCGACAGGGGGTATTCAAAAGACTGGACTTTACCCTGTTCGGAAGCCAGTTGGAGGTTTTTCATAATAGCTTTGGAGAGGTATGCCGGCATGACATCTCCGACGGAGCGGCCGAGGAAGTGTTCAGGAGCCAGGAAAAGCGCATCGTCGTTTTCCTGTGATGTGAAATAATCGAGGAAAACGCCATCCGTACTGAGGCGGAATTTAAGGTCCGGCAGGGCTTTGAGGATCGCTTTCTGGATGGCCTCACTTTCCTCCAGGGCTTTTTGTGTTGCCTGGCGATGGGTGATATCAATAGAGATGCCAATGGCTTTTATAGGTTTGCCTTCTGAACTTCGTTGAACGACGAGGCCCCGGTCGTAAATCCAGTGATAGCGGCCACACTTTGCCAGGAGCCGGTAATCCAGCTCAAAATTATCATCCTGCAGGGTTTCGGCCTGAAACTCATTGGGTAGCCGGGGAACATCATCGGGATGGAAGAGTTTTTCAAATTCGATGTACTGCTTGCTAAAATGGGAGGGGTCATACCCCAGGTATTCTAAAAAGCGGTTGCTGTAAGTAACCAGCCGCTGGTCAATATCCCATTCCCAGACACCCAGTTTGGCGCCTTCAAAGGCCATGTTGAGCATTTGCTGGCTTTGTTGAAGTTCGGCTTCCTGTTCCTTTTTTGCTGTGATATCCTGCGTTACGGTTATGATTTCTTCCAGTTGGCCCTCCGGGCCAAACCGGAAGGGCCTGGCCCGGGTAAGGGCCCATGCCCAGCTGCCATCCTTACGGCGAATGCGGTATTCCAGATCCAGAATCTCATCACCGGTATTTTTGGCAATGCGCTTGAGATAGTCAAATCCGACAGTTTCCATATCCTTGGGGTGGACGATGCCCGCGACCAGTTCCACCGGGTCATTGACCTGAATCAGATTGTGCCCAAAAAAGCAGGGCCCGGAATTGTAATAGGAAAAATGTCGACTCTTCAGATTATAAACATGAATGTAGTCAGGCACTGTAGAAAGGATGCTTTCCTTCAACCGCTTTTCCTGTTGGTGCTTGTTTTGCAACTCCTGCCTCCAGTTGTCTTGATCCCTTTCAAAACAGGCGCCAAGGCTTTGGCAAAAATAATGCAACGGCAGTTCCGTTTTAAGCCTCTCTTTCCGGCCGGAAACAGCCAACAAGCCAACGAGCCTGCCGGCAGGCCGGATAGGGCATAGCCGGCAAACCGGGCCCGGGGCTTCGGGCAATAACCGGCGCCAATCGGCCGGCATCCGGCCGCTGTTGGCCTTAAGGTTTAAGCCCTGCTCAAGCTGGCCTATGAATTCCTTTGTGAAACTGCCGGATGAGATGGCTGCGTTGGAAGTATCCGGGGCCGGATTACCGTGGAGCAACCCAAATTCAAAGGACGCGGCATCCTCAGACACGCCTTGCACTTTGTACACATAGGCTGCATTGAGGAAAAGGGTTTGGCAAAGAACTGTTACTGCCCCGGGCAATGCCAGCTGGAACTCCTGCCCTTCCTGCAATAACAGATTGGCTTCCAGAATGCCCTGGAACACAGCTCCGCCTTCTGATGGTTCTGCGGACATATAATCCCTCATTTTTTATGCCGGCCGTGAAAGAGGCAGTTGCATAATTTTAAATTTACGAAAAAGCTGGCTTCTTGTTTTTTTTCTGTCCTAAAATCTCGGGATTTTGTGACAGGAAAGCAGCTCATGTATAAGGGGCCGGAGAAAAATAAGTTCCCCGTTTCAGGCCAGAGATTTTGTCGCTGGACAACCTGCCTCGCCGCAAGGCAGGCAGGGATCGGCATCAAATGGGGAGGTTATTCTTCGCCGGGCCCTAAGGACAAAAGAAAGAAAATCCGTTTTTACAGGAGCACTTCTTATCTTTAGGTAAAAACGGAGGGTATTCATTATTATGCTTGCGATCCGCTTATGCCTTTTACTTTTGCTGCTGCCGCTCCTGGGTGAAGCACAGAAGTACTTTTCTACCCACTATCGCCTGGCGGAAGGACTGCCTTCTGAGGAGGTGCGAGCGGCCATACGCGGACAGTACGGTTTTTTGTGGGTGGCTACCGATGGCGGCCTGCTGCGTTTCGATGGCAGATCCTTTGTCAACTACAAGCGGGTGCTGGACAGCCATTACATCAAAGCTTTAGTGAGGGCTCCTGACAGTACGCTGCTGATGGTCAATGATATGGGCGTTTTTTCCATTGAAGAAAAGCCGGACACAGCCTATCTGCGCTGCCTCATCCCCGGGCAGCCGGTAGCCACCGATACCACGCTGCTGTATCCCAATGGTTTGTATTTTGATCAGAGCGGGGTGCTTTGGATTAGCCAGCCTAACGGCAGTTTTGCCCGTTGGCGGCAAGGTAAGCTTACTTTCTTTCGCTTCGGCCCGTCCCAGAAATACCAGTTGGAAAACGGTGGTCGAAGTGCTGGCGCAGTCGTTGGAACACCCCATTGGCATCGACGCATTCGAATTTGGAGGAAACCACGGGGATGAGATTTTTTTCAGAGGGTATGTCAAACGCCACCGGGCCTTTACCCATCGCAGCGAAGAGTTTAATGACAAAAGCAGCCTCCCGGTATGGGTGTTGATGAACAAAAGAGCGGTGATCATACAGGATTATCGCGTGGAGCAGGGGCAGTACATAGAACTTCAGGAAGATTACCGGTACAATTCCGCCCTGTATTTACCCTTTGAGGTCCTCGGCAGGCAGCCATTGGTACTTTGCGTCTATGGTATCCGCAAAAATGCCTTCGATGAGCGCAGCCGGCAGATGCTTCAGGTGTTGGTGGATTATTTGTCGATCGCGGTTAAGGATAGATTAGAGTAGCCCAGGGGAGTATATTGCTGAATGGTTATGCTATATTGCTGTGTATTGTTGTCGTAAAGAACTGCACCCAACAAGAAACAATTTCACCCTGAGCTTGCCGAAGGGGTAACAATGTAACAATACCCGAAATCCCTGTATAAAACCAGACTATGACACAAAAAACCATACTAACCATCAGTTACCTGCTCACGGTAGCCTGTCTTTGGGGGCAGGACAGTTCCCCGCTGCGGGTAGGGCTGCATCCCGACCCGCCCTTTATCATCAAGATCGGGGAGGGGCGTTATGAAGGCCTGTGTGTCGATCTATGGGAAGACATTGCGGAGCAGTTGGGGTTGTCGTATGAGTATCAGGAATACCACGATATCATTGGAATGGTGCGGGCGCTGGATTTCCACGAGCTGGAGATATCTATCAATCCTTTGACGGTGAGCAGTACGCGCCTCAAGATGTTTGACGTATCCCAGCCCTTTTTTATTTCCAGCCTGGGAGTAGCGACAGCCCATGTGCGGCGTAGCCAATTTCGCATGTTCATCAGCAATTTTTTCTCGCTGGATTTTTTGAAGATCGTACTCTTGTTATTTTTTATCATTTTTTGTTTTGGCGCCCTCCTCTGGATGGTGGAGCGCCGCCACAATCACTATCAGTTCCGGCCCGGCCTGCAGGGCTTGCTGGACGGCCTGTGGTGGTCGGCTGTAACGATGACGACGGTGGGCTATGGCGACAAGGCGCCCAAAACCTCCCTGGGTAAGAGTATTGCCATTATCTGGATGTTTACGGCGGTGATCATCATTTCCGGTTTTACGGCTACTATTGCCTCTACGCTTACCGTTAACTCCCTGGCGGCGCAGATCGAAAAGCTTCAGGATTTGCAGTCAGTGGATAAGCTGGGGGCCATTGGCGCTACCGGCAGCGAAGACTTTCTGGTAGCCCATGATATACTGCCGGACGAGTCTTATGATGGGCCGCTGGAAGGCCTGCGTGCGCTGGCGCGCCAGGAAATCGACGCCCTGGTTTACGACAAGACGGTTTTACACTATCTCATCTCCCATTACAAACTGGATGGGAAGGTGCAATTGTTACCGGCCACCTTTAACAAGCAGTACCGAAGCTTCCTTTTACCCAAAGGCAGCCCCTATTACCAGGACATCAACCCGGTGCTGGTGAATCGTATTCACCGGGCTGACTGGCCGGAAATCCTGCGCAAGTACAATCTGGAGGATGAGGAATAGCCTTTCATCCCTTCAAGCCCTCGGCCCCTTCCAATGCCAGCCCAGTGCCAGCCCGCACAACAGCAGCCCCAGAAACTCCCGCGTCAGTTCCACATAGAGCGATTCCGCTTTCATGGAACCGGTGATCGTTGGCATCCCCATTTTGACCCAATTGACAAAATCAGGGGCAAGGGTGGCCATCCAGATCAGCACGACGCCCAACCCCAGGTACAGGACGTAGGGATGATACCGCCTGAAAGCTGCAAAAGCAGAAACAATGGACACAAAGCCATACATGGCTACCCATCCCCAGGGATCCGGGTCGTTGAGTTGTACCGCGGCAAAAAGGCCGAAGAGCAGGGCAAGGAAAAGGTTGAAATAGTTCATGCTATGAATGTCTACCATTGCTTATTAAAAAACTACCGCAAATAGGGCAACACACTCACCACTTCAAAGTAAGGCGAATCCTCAGCGATGCGTTCGAATAGCGGCACATGCCCCTGCCCGTAGACCACCAGCACCCGGTCTTCGGGCGTAAGGCCGATCTGGTGCAGGTTGCTCATGATGCGCAGGTTGCGTTGGTGCCAGGTAGCTACCAGGTCGGCCCCTGCGTAGTTGTCCCCCTCTACGGTGGGGAGAAAGATGCGAAGGTAGATTTGGTAGTTCAGGTCCAGAAATTCCGGGCGGTTCATTTCGTAGAGCATATCCGCTATGGTCCCTTCTTTAAGCCACTGATCCATTTGAGCGATGGCTTTCTTTCCCAGTTGATCGAGGGAAGCCATACGCGGGCCGTGCCCGGCGGGGTTGGCGGCGATAACCTCCTCCAGGCCCGGCTGGTCGAGATTCATGCGCACATCGATGGGGTAGATGGTTTCATGCCCCAGCATCTTGGCCAGGCGGAAGCCGATCTGTTCTTCCTCGCTACGGCGCAGCTCGCGTTTGCCGGCCAGGTATTCCTGGTAGTGGGCCACTGTGGCGCTGTCGCCGAATGGTGCTTCGACGGCAATCCTGGTCGGTTTAAAAGCGGCCAGGTTTTTTACCACCGCCTCGATTTCAGCCTGCCGTTTGGGGGTGAGCACGTCATCAGCTTCCAGGTTAAATGCATCGGCGCCAGGATTGCTCATGTGATAAGAGCCGAGCAGCATCAGGGGGATTTTCTTGCCATCCCACTGGAACTGAGACAGGACATCCTGCGATGCCGGGGTTGCCGTCGCCGTGCTGCGGTGGTAAACCAGGGCGGCCTCTTTGTAGCTGCCATCCTGCTGCTTCATGGCCAGGTAGTGGGTAATGGTGTTGCCGTCCAGCTTCATCGTCAGGCCGTTGAACCAGGCGGTATTCGGTTCCAGCCTCACCAGAGGAAACGTGACGTACTCGTCCTTCTCCTCCCAGCCGGCCAATCCGGGATTGAAGTGTTTGACCTTGTACACCAGGGAATTGCCTTGCGGTTCGATGAGGCAGATTTCGTAGAAATGCGGTTTTCCATCCTCGATAAGGCGAAAGGTAGCCACCATGGTTCCGCCCATGGGAGGGTTCCAGTTTTCCTCCAAAGTGCCGCCGAACCCTTCGCCCAGCCAGCGGCCGGTGAGCCAGGCCAGGCCTTCGATGCCGGCGGCCGGCATATTGGCGGCATCGTCGAGCTTCAGGGTGTGTTCGGTGAGCTGGGATTGGGAGAACAAGGCAGGTGACAACAACAGGTTAATAATCAATGAGAGCAGGCAGATGATGGCTATCCGTCTAAGGTTGGACAGAAAGTTCCAGGGTATTCCGGGGGCGTGTACGATGTACGGGCCAATGGCAATCCTGGGCTGTGTACGGTGTACGGGGCTGTCCAACCTTAGAATGGTAGCCCATATGATCTTTTTCATTGGTATGGATTTTATCGGGTGAAAAAAGAATCAGGAGTTCTCATACGCCATCTTCAACCACTTCACCACCTCCGCATCAATATCTTTCAAATCTGTAGCTCGGATTCGGTGAGAACACATACTGTTCCAACTGCCGGCGGCTTCCAGCCTGCCTTGTGGTTCCACATCTCTCAGGTTCAGCCCGATGTCGAGCCGGGTTTTGGTGGAAGGCTGCAGGATGGCGAACTGCTTATTTCGCCGCAGGCTGACGTAGGCCTTTTTCGGGGCGGCCTCAACGTCTTTTCCGAATTGATGGATTTGGGTTATGAGTTGATCGTACATCGGCCGCAGGCTTTCCTTGCCTTTGTATTGCTCCGCCACAAGGTCCATTGTTTCCGCCAGGTTGGCGGCAGCGGAGCCTCTGGCCTCATGGGCGACGAGGTTGGCGAAGCCGTGGGTGAAGCCGTGTTCCGTTTTTAGGAATTTGATGATCTCGCCGTGCTTGGAAAGGCCGGAGGATTGTACTACGGCTACCCACTCCGCAAGGGACTTGCCGGTGTTTTTCTGCAGGTTGGCGATCATGGTTTCCACTGCTTTGTCCATTGGTTCTTGTTTTTTTTTGAAGATACAAAAAAGTTCATTTTTCCAGCCTCCAGATGTAGAAGCGCCGCTTCACCCACTCCCCGTTTTCAATGCTGAAAGACTGCGTGTGGTGTTCCCCGTCTTCCATCCAGCTGTGGTGGCCGCTTTCGAAGGCAGCGCCATCCGGGCGGGTGAATGTTTGCTGTTCCCTCACGCTGCCATCGTCCAGCCGCCAGATCCGGCCCTGGCCCACGGCGCCGTCGCTGCCGATCTGCACGATGCGCACCTCGGCTGCCGCGGGGTCCCAGTATTCCAGGAATTGCCAGACGGCGCCCACATCCTGGCCGTCCTGGAGGCAGAAAAGCCGGCCTGTCAGGCTTTTTTTGCCTAAGCCGTTCTCCCATTGCAGGCCGTAGGCGTCGAAGGGTTCATTCTCGCTTTTAAAGGCGCTGTTGTCGGTAATCCAGGTTCCTGTGCCCTGGGTGCGGGCGGCCCAATCGTCGAGCAGCCATTGGGGGATGGGATGGCCAGGCGCCTCCGTCGGTTCCTGATTTGGCGTCTCCTGGGCCAAAAGGGCGAATGGAAGTAGGATTGAGAACAGGAAAAACAGCATTTGCTTTTTCATGATTTCTGTATAAAGTCTAAAATAAGCCGGGTGATTTCAAGCTTCGATAAAAGTCCGGTTTCTTTTGGGAATAGAAGTGCTGTTTAATTAATTGTCACCCCTTCTGCCGGCCCATTTGGGTATCAATAGATAAATTGTTACGCTTGCCCCGGAAACCTTCGGCAATTTTTGCTGGTAATGCCTAACTTTGAACATACCTGTTAAATCGAAATTATGGAAAACATCAACTCCGCAAATACATATTGGCTTACCTTCCTGTTGGCTGCCGCCGCTCTGCACGGCCTCTGGCTGGCCGGTTTGCTCTTATTGAAAAGCGGCCGGCAAAGAGGCTTGAGGTTGTTGGCCGCCTCCTTCGTACTGGTCTCACTATATCTGGTGAACTACTTGTTTTTCCTAACCGGATTCATTCGTTCCTTTCCGCATTTGCTGGGTGTTTTTTACCCGCTGTTTTTCCTGATCGGCCCCTGTTTTTACTTTTTTGTCAAACAGTCGCTGACACCGGATTTCCGTTTCGGTTGGGGCCACCTCTGGCACTTTCTGTTGCCGGTTGCCGCAGTTTTCGATACGCTTGAGCTGTATACCCTGCCAGGAAAAACGAAGTTAAGGGCCATCGAGGTCATCCTTTCGGGCGAATGGGAGTTGAGTTGGCTCGATTTGCTACTCAGTAGTGGCTTTTTGATACAACTGCTGGTTTATGTAGCGGCGGCCTGGTGGCTTTCGTGGCGCATTGAAAACCGGCAGGAAGGCCTTCCAAACCAACGCAACGCCCACTGGTATGGCCAGTTTTGCCTGGGTTTTTTGATACTGCTTTTGCTGGACCTGGCGTGCCGGTTCATTTTTTTCGCCCTGACAATAGATGGGGCGGTGATGGAAATGGCCGTCGCATCGCTGATAGCGTTGGCTATTCAGTTGGCTGGCTACCGTGCCATCGGGCGGCTGAACGATTTTCCGGCAATGCTCCCCTCCGGTTTATCCCGGGAAAACAGCAACGGCAAATACAAAACCTCTCCCCTCACCCTTGAGCAGATAGAAGCCTGCCAGGATTCTTTACTGGATTTGATGAAAAATGAAAAGCCCTACCTCAACGCCGAGCTGAAGGTCTCCGATCTGGCCGCCCGGCTCGATATTCCTTCTCATCACCTTTCCCAGGTGCTCAACGAGGGGATGGCAACCAATTTTTACGACTTTGTGAACGCCTACCGGGTGGAGGCAGCTAAACGGCGGCTGAAAGACAAGAATTACCACCATTACAGTATCCTCGCCATTGGGCTGGAGTGTGGGTTTACGAACAAAACGACCTTCAACCGGACGTTTAAAAAAATGGCTGGCCAAACGCCTTCAGAATTTGTGAGGGAAGAAAATGTTTCTTCTAAGTATCACACAAGGTGAACAGCAAAACGACATGTCCTTATGGAAATTTTTAGAATGAAGTCAATTGAAAACCACAGTACACTTGCAATCAAATTACGATAAATTTCCAGTGCTCCGGGTTCAAGGGTTTGAAAACGCCTGCCTTACCGGCTGGGATAAAATAATAACAGCGGTTGGGCAGAGGCTTCCGGATACTACCCGGGGCAAAGCGGTCGTGGTGGCCGAATTTTACCACGGGGTAGATGCCCAGGAGGTACGGAAGGCACTGATAGAGGGGCTGAAACCGGATTGGGTTTTTGATACAGAACAAGCCTATTACACTGAAGAACAGATCGATGCACTGGCCTTGCCGGATGTTACTGGTGACCGGATTTTTGGTTTTATGACCCGGCTTACCATCGGCCGCTACTTCGACCCTGAAAAGCTGGAGGCCGCCCGGCGGCAACTCCAAAGCCTGGAAAAAGGCCTGGTTCTGGTGAGCGGCGTTGGCGCAGCGCACCTGGCGGAACACTGGGATGTATTGGCCTATGCGGATATGGCGCGCTGGGAGATTCAGCAACGCATGCGGCGCCACGAGGTGGCCAACCTGGGGGCTTCCAATTTCACGGAGGATGTTGCCCGCAAGTATAAGCGCGCCTATTTTGTTGACTGGCGCGTTTGCGACCGCATCAAAAAGCAGCTCCTTCCAGCCTGTGATTTCCTGCTGGATACCCATAAGCCCCGCCAGCCAAAGATGATCCATGGAGAAACGCTGTGGGCGGGGCTGCGGCAGGCCACCCGGCGCCCGTTTCGGGTGGCGCCCTTTTTCGACCCCGGGCCCTGGGGAGGGCAGTGGATGAAGGAAGTATGTGGGCTGGACCCCTCTGTAATTAATTACGCCTGGTGCTTCGATTGTGTGCCGGAGGAGAACAGCCTGCTGTTGGGCTTTGGTGGGGATGTTGTAGAAATACCTGCGCTCAACCTGGTCTTTTTTTATCCGGAGGAACTGCTGGGCGGCAGCGTCTATGCCCGTTTTGGACCCGAATTCCCCATTCGGTTCGATTTCCTGGATACCATAGACGGCGGAAACCTCAGCCTTCAGGTGCACCCGCTCACCGAGTACATTCAGGAGCATTTTGGAATGCACTATACCCAGGATGAAAGTTATTATATACTGGATGCCAAAGAGGGCGCCCACGTCTATCTGGGGCTTAAAGAAGGAGTCCGTAAGGAGGCGATGATTGAAGCGCTTCGGGATGCTCAAAATGGGGGCGCACCCTTTGATGCAGAACAGTTTGTAGAAAAATGGCCGGCCCAAAAGCACAACCACTTTCTCATTCCCGCCGGTACGGTCCATTGCTCGGGGAAAGACACCATGGTGTTGGAGATCAGCGCTACTCCTTACATCTTTACCTTCAAATTGTGGGACTGGGGGCGGCTCGGGCTGGATGGCCAACCCCGGCCCATTAATATCGAGCACGGCAAAAAGGTGATCCAATGGAAACGGGATACCTCGTGGGTTCGCCGGAACCTGATCAACCGCGTTGAGTTCATTGCCGAAGGCAAGGGATGGAGAGAAGAAAAAACGGGCCTGCACGAACTGGAGTTCATCGAAACCCGCCGGCATTGGTTCACCCAAAAGGTGGGCCACCAAACGGGTGGGGGGGTTAATGTACTCAATCTGGTAAAAGGCCGGGAAGCAATCGTGGAGAGCCCGGATCATACTTTTGAGCCTTTCCTTGTCCACTATGCCGAAACCTTTATCGTACCGGCGGCGGCAGGGGCTTATACCATCCGCCCTTTCGGGGAAAGTGAGGGCAAAGAATGTGCCACGATCAAGGCTTTTGTAAGGACTTAGAATTTGTTTAAAGTATAAAAACAAAAATAATGCCGACATCCAACCTTCCTGCTGCACCGGCCGTCAATATGGGCATCGTCTATCTTTTGACCGCGATAGCTGCGCTGGGTGGCCTGCTTTTCGGCTATGACACAGCCGTCATTTCCGGCGCCATTGGGTTCCTGCAGGTAAAATTTGAACTGACGGCGGCCATGAAGGGGTGGGCAGCCTCCAGCGCTATCATCGGCTGCATATTCGGCGCCCTGTTTGCCGGTTATATGAGCGACCGTTTTGGCAGAAAGAAAATCCTGATCCTTACCGCGTTTTTATTTGGCGTTTCGGCCATCGGCTCGGCGCTGCCCAACAACCTCACACAATTCGCCCTCGCCCGCTTTGTAGGGGGGCTGGGAGTGGGCGCCGCCTCCATGCTGTCGCCCCTCTACATTACCGAACTGGCGCCCGCCAAAGTGAGGGGGATGCTGGTGTCGCTGTACCAATTGGCGATCGTTATCGGCATCTTGCTGATCTTTTTTGTCAACCTTCTGGTGCAAAACATGGGGGATGAGGCCTGGAATGTAAACTGGGGGTGGCGCTATATGCTCGGGTCGGAAACCTTGCCGGCCCTTTTGTTCTTTACCGCCATGTTCTTTGTCCCGGAAAGCCCCCGCTGGCTGGCCAAGGAGAAGCGGGAAGAAGAAGCGCTCGGCGTCCTTTCCAGGATCAATGGCGAAGCGCGGGCCCAAGAGATTCTTCGGGAGATCAGGGAAACGCTGGCGGAAGAATCGGGCTCCCTTGGGGAGCTGTTCAGCGGCCGCTTTCGGAAGGCCATGTCCATTGGCATCCTGCTGGCTTTTTTTACGCAGTTGCAGGGCATCAACGCCATCATGTATTATGCGCCTGAAATATTCAAAGAAGTAGGTACAGGCGCCAATGCTGCTTTCCTGCAGACGGTTATTGTGGGGGTCATCAATGTGTTGTTCACCTTTGTCGCCATCTGGTTGGTAGACCGGGTGGGCCGAAAGGCCCTGCTGCTGTTCGGGGGCGCCGGCATGGCCCTCAGCCTGGCCGTCGTCGGAATGGCCTTCTTTTTCAACTGGGGCGGCGCTGTGCTGTTGATCTTCCTACTGGCCTATGTGGCCTGCTTTGCCGCTTCCTTCGGGCCGGTGCCCTGGGTGATCCTTTCCGAGATTTTCCCGATCAAGTTGCGGGGGCTGGCCCTGTCGGTTGCAACGCTGTCCGTCTGGGTGGCGGTTTACCTGGTCACCCAACTCTTCCCGGTGCTGGTGGAAGGAATCGGGCCCGCCTATACCTTCTGGATATTTTTCGCCGTTTCGGTTATGGCCTTTGTTTTCGTATGGATGCGGATTCCGGAAACCAAAGGGAAGACATTGGAGGAGATCGAACAGAGTTGGTGAGGGAATCAATAGGGTGGTGTATTATCGGCAAAGTAGTTTTTAGATTTTTTCTAATTCCTCCTTCGTCATTTCCCCTCCCGCATCCCCGGTATTGAGCGTAGAAGCCGGCTCGAACAGCATCACTGCTACCTCCTTTTCAGCCACCGGCCGGTGTTCCACTCCCCGCGGCACGATGATGAATTCTCCTTCCTGCAGCCGCACGGTTTTATCCCGGAACTCCATGTCGAATTCGCCATTGAGCACGTAGAAAAGCTCGTCCTCTTCATCGTGTTTATGCCAGACGAACTCCCCTTGGAATTTGACGAGTTTGACGTGCTGTCCGTTCAGCTCGCCGGCAATTCGGGGGTTCCAGTGGTCGGAAAACAAGGAGAGTTTTTCCCGGATGTTAATCTTATCCATAGTTGTCTGTATTTTTTTGAATGTTAGCATCCTCTCCCAGCTTATGCACCAACTCCAGCCCAATACCGCTGATAAACAGCCTGTGTTTTTTATTAGAGAGCAATCGCTGAGTCCAGTCCACCGGGCCGCCATCGGCCAGGTCGATCTCTCCATCCTCAAGGCGGAGAAACACTTTGAATTGTATCAGGCCGTAGTATTCGTGTTCCAGGTCGTCTTGAAATTCGAAGGGCATGCTATGCCAAACACCTTGCTTGTATTCCTTCATCCGTTCGAAGAAAATTTGGGCGTTTTTTTTTCGGTAAAAACGGATGGACAAGCGCTCCTCTGGAAAGTGTCGGCGCAGCAGAGCGAGGAAGATGCTCAGGTGTTCGTTCAGCTGGCCCAACTCGAAGGCATAGTTGCCCATATCCCAGCCGCCGGAGGCCATACAAAAAATGGAGAAATGGGCGGTAAAATTGGGGTTGTCAAACGCTTGCCCTCGCACATGTCGGTGGGTGGCGGCGTAGCGGAAAATAGCGTCCTTGTCCCGAGTGGCTTTGGTTTCCTGAGCGATCTGGAGCGCCAGAATATTGGTGGCGTCTGACACCACCTCCGTGCCTCTCACCGCGCTCAGTATATTGTTCTGATCCACGTGCCCGATGGCGGAGCAGGCGCCGAAGGGGGCGAGGGGCGAGAGGGTGAGGGGGTGAAAGTACTGTTCCTGAGCATATTTCAGCCAGTCCAGCTCCGTTTGCCGGAGGGCCAGGGTGTCGACTGAGGCCGGAGTGACAAAACGGTTTTCGCCGAACTGCCGCAGCAGGTGGGCGGGCTTTATGTGTTCTGCCTTCCTGCGGAAGAGTTCCAGCAGGAAAGTGTTCAGTTCGGACAGGCTGAGCTTTTCGCCCAGTTCGGACAGGGCTGGGCCGGCAGTCAGTTTCCGGTGGATTTTTTCTAAGACTTTATTCATGGGGTTGCGGTTAATTTCTAACAAAAAGCCATTTGACGGCATGATACACCCCCAGCCCTATATACCCCAGCAGGCCTGGTTTTTTCCGCTCCCGCAATGCTACGGTAATCGTGGAATAGGCTTCCAGGTGTTCTATCCGGGCCATCTTTCCTTTGAGCAGGTCGATGGTTTCGTTGAGGCGTTCGAGTTCCCTTTCCACCTTCAAAATTTCCTCTACGGTTTCGGCCTTGTTGAGCAGTTCCAGGTAGCGATCCCGCGCCTTTTGAGCGTTTTCCAAACGAATCTGGTAGTCCTGATACGCTTCGGTGACGTCTTGCCCTACAATGTTCTTGCGGGCCAGTTTGCCCAGGGTGGCAAGATCGGCTATGGCGGCGTCGAGTTGTCCGCTTTCCACACGGATGGTGGCCTGGTAGGTACCCATCTCATTGACATAGCCGCCGTATTTTTCTGCGATGTCAGTGATCGGTTGGCCAGCGCTGTCCAGGTTTTCTACGACGAGGGTGAGGTAGGCGAAGTAGAGCGCCTTTCTGTTTGCCTGAGCCTGTTCCGGGGCGTTTCCTTCGTAGGCAAAATCGGAACCTGCTTTTTCAAGGATGGGCTCCCGGGCGGGTTTTTGAGAAGAGGCACAACTGGACAAGGCGGCAGCGAGCAGAAGGCACATTAATAGAATAAGGAATTGGCGCATAGCTTTAGTAAGAAAGATGGTTGTTAAGGAGGCCCATTATTGGGAGGCGATAATGGCGAATACCTGTGAGTGAGCCCCGATGGCCTATTGTTAAGGAGGCCCATTATTAGGAGGCGACACCTTTTTCCTGACGGGGCTCCCATGGGAAGGCGTCACCTCCGGCCCATCATTTAAAAATATCTTTCAATTCCAATTCGATCTCCAGCCTGGGGTCCTCCAGCTTATCCTCTTTATTGAAGGACTCGTATTCTCCCGGCGCGCTGAACACATAAATAGAGCGCAGGTCGGGCAGCACCAGCCAGTAAGACAATACGCCGCCTTCGAAATACGCGGCCGATTTGGTGATCAACTCGGTGAGGCTTTGAGAAGGAGAGAGAATTTCTATAACTCCCAGCGGGGCGGTTTCCAGGCGCGTTTCGTCCTCGCCGGGTGTGAATTCCATAGAGGGATAAATGGCAATGTCAGGTACTTTTTCTTTTGAGGAGATGACAATACTTACTTCAGGCAATATCCGATAACGCTTTCCATAGGCGCTTCTAATCATAAAATGTAGATTCCCCTGAACGATGGCATGATTTTTACTGGGCATAGGCTTATCTCTTTCCAGTTCGTACTCCGACTTTACAGCTGCTGTGTCCATAGATATACTTTCTTTTTCTGATCGTTCAAGATACTAACAATCCGGGAGATTTGCCAGGTTGGGCGAGGCGGGGTTTGCAATTCGATAATCGGCGTTGGCAGCGTACGAACCCCCAATCCCGAACCTCCGAATTCCGAACAGCGCCGTTCCCAGAGCACCTACCGAATTCCGAACTCCGAATTCCGAACAGCGCCGTTCCCAGAGCACCTACCGAATTCCGAACTCCGAATTCGAACAGCGCCGTTCCCAGAGCACCTACCGAATTCGAACTCCGAATTCCGAACAGCGCCGTTCCCAGAGCACCTACCGAATTCCGAACTCCGAATCCCGAACAGCGCCGTTCCCAGAGCACCTACCGAATTCCGAACTCCGAATCCCGAACAGCGCCGTTCCCAGAGCACCTACCGAATTCCGAACTCCGAATCCCGAACAGCGCCGTTCCCAGAGCACCTACCGAATTCGAACTCCGAATCCCGAACAGCGCCGTTCCCAGAGCACCTACCGAATTCCGAACTCCGAATCCCGAACAGCGCCGTTCCCAGAGCACCTACCGAATTCCGAACTCCGAATTCCGAACAGCGCCGTTCCCAGAGCACCTACCGAATTCCGAACTCCGAATTCCGAACAGCGCCGTTCCCAGAGCACCTACCGAATTCCGAACTCCGAATTCCGAACAGCGCCGTTCCCACAGCACCTACCGAATTCCGAACTCCGAATTCCGAACAGCGCCGTTCCCAGAGCGTCCTACTGAACTCCGAACCTACCCCAAAAAGCTCAACAAAATCCCCGCCGCCACCGCCGAGCCGATCACTCCCGCCACATTGGGCGCCATGGCGTGCATCAGCAGGTGGTTGTTGGGGTCCTCCTTGAGGCCTTCCATCTGTACGACCCGGGCGCTGTCGGGCACGGCCGATACGCCGGCGGCTCCGATCAGAGGGTTGATCTTGTTTTTTTCATTCAGGAAGAGGTTCATCGCCTTGGCGAAGAGGACGCCGCCGGCGGTAGCCACCATGAAGGACAAGGCGCCGAGCACAAAGATGAGGATGGACTGCGGGGTCAGGAACACATCGGCCTGGGTAGAAGCGCCGACGGTCAGCCCCAGCAGGATGGTCACGATATCGATCAGGGAGGTGCGGGCTGTTTCGGCCAGGCGCTTGGTGACGCCCGACTCCTTGAGCAGGTTGCCAAAGAACAGCATGCCCAGCAGCGGCAGGGCGCTGGGAGAGATGAACGTGGTCAGCAACAGGCCGATGATGGGGAAGAGGACCTTCTCGGTCTTCCCGACTGCCCGCGGCGGCTTCATCCGGATGAGCCTTTCTTTGTGAGTTGTGAGCAGGCGCATGATGGGAGGCTGTAGCACCGGCACCAGGGCCATGTACGAATAGGCGGCAATGGCGATTGGGCCGATGAGGTTCTGCGCATAAATCGGCGCCCCGCTGGCCGCATAGTCGACGATGTTGGCCCCGCCGGCCAACTTGGAAGATAAAAAGATGGCCGTAGGGCCGTCCGCACCGCCAATGATGCCGATGGCGCCGGCTTCGGCGGGGTAAAAGCCTAGCATCAGCGCCCCGATGAAGGTGGCGAAGATGCCGATCTGCGCCGCTGCGCCCAGCAACATCAGCCGTGGGTTGGAAATGAGGGAAGAGAAGTCCGTCATCGCGCCGATACCCAGGAAGATCAGTGGAGGGTATATGCCCTTGATCACTCCGAAGTAGAGGTAATTCAGCACGCTTCCCGGCTCGTAAATGCCGACCTGAAGGTTGGCGTCCAGCTTGAAGGGTATGTTGCCCAGCAGAATGCCCAGGCCGATGGGAATCAGCAGCAAGGGCTCGTAGTGGTACTGGATGGCCAGATAAATGAAGAACAGGCCTACCAGGATCATCACGACGTTGCCCAGTTTTACGTTGGCAAAACCCGTGTATTCGTAAAAGGTGCGCACCGCCTGCCAGGCGGCCACGTTGTCGCCTTTGTCAATATCCATCATAGGCGCTTCTTCCTGCACCTGTTCTGATTGCTCAGGGCTCTGAGGGAGTTGGCCGCTCTGGCCCAGGCAGGGGAGGAGCAGGCTGGTAGCAATAAAAAAAAGGATGAAGGCTTTTTTCATGAGTGCCCTTATTGTGTTTTTACTATCCTGGAATCAGAAAGAAAGGGTTTTAATCCAATACGATCAATACGTCATTCTGAAGGACGTTGTCGCCTTCTTTGACCTTGACCTGCGCTACTTTCCCGGCTTTTTCCGCCATGATGTTATTCTCCATCTTCATAGCCTCCATGATCAGCAGGGTGTCGCCTTTTTTGACTTCATCGCCTGCTTTGACCAGAATCTTGAGAATGGTGCCCGGAAGGGGCGTTTTGATGGATACCGTCGGGCTGGGAGCCGCTCTGGCGATACCGGCTTCTTCCGGGCTCGGCCGGGGAACGGCAGTGCGCACCAGCCTGGGCGTTTTTGGTTTTTCCTTAACCTCTCGCTGCACCTCTACCGCATAATGGGTGCCGTTGACCTCCAACTCTACTACATCATTTTCGTAGTTGAGGATATCTACTTCGTAATCATGCCCTTTTATGATGAATTTGTATTTTTTCATGGTTTAAGGTTTTTCATTACCCCGAAGATTTTCGAGCTCCACGGGGAGTAGCGCTTAGAGATTTTTTTGATGGTCATGATGGTGTTCTCTTCATCGTGCACTTCGTTGAAGTAGAGATACAGTGCTGTGGCGATGGCGGCGCTTTCATTGCCTACCATGGTCAGCTGTTCATCTTCCCGGATGTGTTTTCCCTGCCGCCGCAAGCGGGAGCGGATGCGGGCCTGCAGGACATTGGGCAGATAGCGAAAGACAAAATAGAGCAGGCTGAGCGCCAGCAACACGACGAGGTAGCCAACTCCGGAAATGAGCAATCCATCGATAATCGTGGGCCAATTGATATTCATAAGTTTAAGGATAAATGGCTAAATTGCTATGGCTGCCGGGAACGCTGCCCTTTTCCATCAACAATATAGCCGTATAACAATATGGCAATACAGCCAAACAGCCATGGAATCATCCAGCCCTCTACAGAGGCATATTCCCATGTTTCTTCGGCGGCCCCACTTCCTTTTTAGTGGCAAGGGAGCGAAGGGCCCGGGCGATCCTCCAGCGCGTATTGCGGGGTTCGATCACATCGTCGATATATCCATAACGGGCGGCTACATAGGGGTTGGCGAATTTCTCGCGGTATTCTTCTTCCAGTTTCTGGTGCATAGCCTCCCGTTCTTCCTGGTTTTCAACCTGGCTCAGTTTTCTTCCCTCCAGGACTTCGATGGCCCCTTTGGCGCCCATGACCGCGATTTCCGCACCGGGCCAGGCGTAGTTGAGGTCGGCGCGCAGCTGTTTGGAGCCCATCACATCGTGGGCGCCGCCGTAGGCTTTGCGCAGGGTGACCGTGATCTTGGGTACGGTTGCTTCCCCGTAGGCAAAGAGCAACTTAGCGCCGTGGATGATGATGCCGCCGTACTCCTGGAAACTGCCGGGCAGGAAGCCGGGGACGTCCACCAGGGTTACGATGGGGATGTTGAAGGCGTCACAGAGGCGCACGAAGCGCGCCGCTTTCCGGGAAGCGTCGATATCGAGCACGCCGGCCAGAAAGCTGGGCTGGTTGGCCACGATGCCGCAGGGCATACCGCCGAACTTGGCGAAGCCGGTTACGATATTCTTGGCGTACAGCCGTTGCATTTCCAGAAATTCCTCGTAATCTACAATGCGGTGGATGACATCCTTAACGTCATAGGGCTTATTGGGGTCTTCCGGCACGATCTCGTTTAGCTCGTCATCAATGCGTTCGATGGGGTCGTCGCATTCCGTAATAATGGGCTCTTCGAGGTTGTTCTGCGGCAGGTACTCCAGCACTTTTCGGATGAGCAGGATGCCTTCCTTCTCGTCTGCGGCCTTGAAGTGTGCAACCCCTGATTTTTTGGTGTGAATGTCAGCCCCTCCCAGGTTTTCAATGGTGATGTCTTCGCCGGTTACTGTTTTGGTGACCTTGGGCCCGGTGACGAACATGTAGCTGGTCTGTTCACTCATGATGATGATGTCGGTCAGGGCAGGGGAGTAAACCGCTCCGCCGGCGCAGGGCCCAAAGACGGCCGATATCTGAGGGATGACGCCGGAGGCTTGTATGTTCCGATAGAAAATTTCTGCATATCCGGCCAGGCTGTTGACGCCTTCCTGTATACGGGCGCCGCCGCTGTCGTTCAGGCCGATGAGCGGAGCGCCCATCTTCATGGCCTGGTCCATGACCTTGCAGATTTTCATAGCGAAAGTCTCGGACAGAGAGCCGCCCAGTACCGTGAAGTCCTGTGAAAAGACATAAACGACCCTTCCGTCGATGGTGCCGCGGCCGGTCACGACGCCATCCCCCAGGAACTGTTGGCTTTCCAGGCCAAAGTCGTGGCAACGGTGAGTGACGAACATATCATATTCTTCGAAACTACCTTCGTCGAGCAATAAATCGATGCGTTCGCGGGCGGTGAATTTGCCTTGCTGATGTTGCTTGTCGATGCGTTTCTCGCCACCGCCCAGCCGGGCCTGGCTGCGCAGCTCGGTGAGTTGCCTAATCTTGTCTTGTAAACTCATTTTTGTTGATAGAGTTTATTGGATTGAATGGGTTGATTGCCGGGCTACTGTTCAACCCTTTCAACTCAATCAACCTAATGAACGAAGTTACTTTTTACCGCAGAGCTCAGTGAGTACCCCCAGGGTGGATTTAGGATGCAGGAACCCGATTTTGAGGCCTTCAGCGCCTTGGCGCGGGGCTTTATCAATCAGGCGCATGCCCTTGGCCTCAGCTTTCTGTAAGGATTGGGCCACATCACTCACGGCAAAGGCCAGGTGGTGGAGCCCCGGGCCCCGGTTTTCAATAAACTTACCGATAGGCCCTTCCGGGCTGGTCGATTCGAGTAGTTCCACTTTGGTCTGGCCGACCATAAAGAAGGCCGTTTTGACTTTCTGATCGGCGACTTCTTCGATGGCGTAGCACTTCAGGCCTAGTACGTTTTCGTAGTAGGCGATGGCTTCTTCCATGTTTTCTACCGCTATGCCGATGTGTTCGATATGCGTGATATTCATGGCTGACGTTTTATGGTTTAAGAGCTCTGATGGATTAATTTTCCGGTCAAAACTAAGTATTTCCAGGAGTTCAATGTATTAACAAAAAAAAGAGAAAGTTATGATTTTTGTCCTTGCCATTCCAATTCCACTTCTTCAGGGCTGGTGTGCTGAAGGAGGGTGATCTTTACCTGATAGTTGCCAATGGTGAATATTTGCCCCACGGTGGGCACGTCCTGTGCGATTTGAAGAAGGAGGCCGGCCAGGGTGACGTATTCGACGCTTTCCGGCAAGGGTTCGGGCAGGAAGTGGTTGATCTCGTCGACCGGGTTTTGGGCGAGGGCACGAAACTTATTTTCCCCTATCTTTTCCACAATGGGTTGTTCGGTGTCGTACTCGTCCTGAATTTCCCCAACCAGTTCTTCAAGAATATCTTCCATTGTGATGAGGCCCACCGTGCCTCCAAACTCACTAACCACAACCGCCAGCTGCGCCCGTTCGCGCTGGAACTGGCGCAGGAGCGGCATTACTTTTCGGCTGACGGGGGTGAAAATAACGGGGCGCGCCAGCTCGCGCAGGCTGGTTTTTTCCTGGCGGTAAGCCGCCGCCAGAAGGTCCTTGGTGGTTACGAAGCCGAAGATGTTGTCGATATTTTTTTCGTATATCGGAACGCGGGAATAGCCCTCCTCCAGGGCGGTTTCGATGGCGGATTGAATCGGGGTTTCAGCATCCAATGCGATAATCTGCGTGCGGGGTTTCAGCACCTGCCGCACCAGGCGGTCATCGAAGTCGAAGACGTTCTGGATCAGCTCCCGCTCTGAAGATTGTATAGCCCCACCCTCCGCACTCTCCGCAATGATCAGCTTGAGCTCTTCTTCCGAGTGCACTTCGGCATGAGGAACCGGCTGAATACCGATCAGTTTCAGAAAGGCATTGGCAATGCCATTGAGCAGTTTGATCGGCCAGGCAAAAATGAAGTAAAAAACCCGGAGAGGGATGGCGGTCACCATTGCCGTCCGGGTCGGGAACCGGATGGCCAGCGATTTGGGCGCCAACTCTCCGAAAACGATGTGCAGCACCGTGATCAGGGCAAAAGAGGTGGGCAGGGCGATTTGATGGGCCGCCGCCTCACTCATTTCTACACCCAGCCCGTGCATACTGGCCAGAATAATCTCCGAAACCACTCCTTCGCCAATCCAGCCCAGCCCGAGGCTGGCCAGGGTGATGCCCAGTTGGGTGGCCGCCAGGTAAGCGTCGAGGTTGGCAATAACGGATTCCGCTACCCGGGCCGCCAGGTTTTGCCCGGTTCGCACCTGTATTTGGGAGGTTCGCACCTTGACAATGGCAAATTCGGCGGCGACAAAGAAGCCGTTGAGCAGTACGAGGAAAAGCGTGAGGAGTATATTACCTATCATGTATTTTTTGTGATTTGTAAGTTGGAGCGTAAGAGCATGTTTGGCCGGTGTTTGTTGATTGGCAACATACGGCTAACAACTGCTAACCCATAGTTCGGGCCCCTCCTGTCCATAAATGTGCACATTTTTTCAAAAAAACTCCTTTTTTTGAGGAGGATTTCACCAAAGCCATTAGTAAAGGGATGTAACCCCAGGGAACGCAGGCTTGTCTTTACCAAAAATACCTTTTATGAAACATCTGTTTTTTCTGTTTTTTATCCTTCTGCTTTGTGCTCCTCTGGCCCGTGCCCAGAAGTACACCATCAGTGGATATATCCGGGATGCCAACTCTGGAGAACCCCTGATCAGCGCAAACGTTTACGACAGCCGAAGCGGCGGCGGCGCGGTGACCAACACTTATGGCTTCTACAGCCTGACCTTGCCCGCTGATTCCGTCTCCCTGTCCTTTTCCTATATCGGCTATGACGCCAGCCACCGGGATTTGTACCTGGACAAGGACATTAGCCTGAACATCGGCCTGGCCGGAGCGGTACAACTGTCGGAAGTCGTCGTTTCTGCCACCAAGAACGGAGCGCGCATCGAAGAACGCACTCAAATGAGCCAGATCGATATCCCCATTGCCCAGATCAAAAAAGTGCCGGCCCTGCTGGGAGAGGCCGACGTACTCAAAGCCTTGCAGTTATTGCCTGGCGTACAGTCGGGCGGCGAAGGCCAGACCGGCCTGTACGTACGCGGCGGCAGCCCCGACCAGAATCTGGTGCTGCTGGACGGCGTGCCGGTCTACAACGTCTCTCATCTGCTGGGGATTTTTTCGGTATTCAATGCCGACGCCATCAAGAACGTCACCCTGACCAAAGGGGGCTTTCCCGCCCGTTACGGCGGGCGCTTGTCCTCGGTGCTGGAGATCAACATGAAGGAGGGCAACCTGCAGGAATTCCACGGCGAGGGCGCCATCGGGCTGATCTCTTCCAAGCTGTCCCTGGAAGGGCCGATCGTCAAAGATAAGACCTCCTTCCTCATCTCCGGCCGCCGCACCTACGCCGACCTGATCTTTGCGCCCATCATCAACGCCAATGAAGAACCCGGCACCGACCTCAATGTAGACCTTTACTTTTACGACCTCAACGCGAAGATACAACATAAGATCAACGATAAACACCGGCTTTTCCTGAGCGGGTACTTTGGATCGGATGTTTTCGCCAATGAGTTCAAAGAGGAAGACGGCCGTTTCAAAGGCGGTATCGACTGGGGCAACGTCATCTCCGCCCTGCGTTGGAACTGGCAGCTCAACAACAAGCTTTTTGCCAATACTACGATTACCTACAGCCGTTATAAGATTGACATACTGGCGGAGTTTGAGGACCGTTTCGGGGAGCAGACGGAAACCTATTCCGCCAAGTATTTTTCCGGCATCGAGGACCTGGCCGCCCGCGTTGACTTCGACTTCATCCCCAGCCCCAGCCATTACATCCGCTTCGGGGCCTCGGCTATCAACCACCGCTACGAGCCGGGGGCGCTGGCTCTCAACGCCGAGTTTGCCGAAGAGCAGTTCGATACCCTGGTCGGCTCCCAGAACGCTTACAGCGGTGAATTTGCCCTTTATCTGGAAGACGACATGCAGTTCGGCGCACTGAAGGCCAACCTGGGCGTACACGCTTCGGGCTTCACGGTGGATGGGAAGTTCTATTCCTCCCTCCAGCCCCGCCTCGGGCTTCGGTACCTGCTCGACAACAACTGGTCGCTCAAAGGCTCCTTCGCCACCATGACGCAGTACATCAACCTGCTGACCAGCGAGTCGTTCAGCCTGCCTACCGACCTGTGGGTGCCCAGCACTGAACGCATCAAACCGCAGCAGAGCTGGCAGGCCGCGCTGGGCGCCGCCCGCACCCTGGGAGCAGATTATGAGATCAGCCTGGAAGGGTATTACAAAAAGATGCACAACGTGATCTCCTATAAAGAAGGCGCCAGCTTCCTCTTCGGGCTCGAAAACGACTGGCAGGACAAGGTCACCCAGGGCGATGGCGAAAGCTACGGGCTGGAGCTGTTCCTCCAGAAAAAAAGCGGCCGTTTTTCTGGCTGGCTGGGCTATACCCTGAGCTGGAACTGGCGGCAGTTTGATGAGATCAACAGTGCTCGCCGTTTCCCCTTCCGCTACGACCGCCGCCACGACATCTCCCTGGTGCTCAATTACGGCCTGAGTGAAAAGGTGAGCTTCTCCGCCGCCTGGATTTATGGCACCGGTAACGCCGTGACACTCAACACCTTCCGCTATCCGCATGATGTCTACGCCGGAGGTTTTGATAACCCCTTCGTCGGCAACGCAGAGATCGAGTCCGGCGGCCAAAAGAACGCTTTCCGAATGACTGACTACCACCGCCTCGACCTGAGTGTGCAATTCAATAAGAAAAAACGCAGATGGGAGCGTACCTGGGTAGTGGGGCTGTACAATGCCTACTACCACCGAAACCCTTACTACATGACCCTGGATACCGAGCGGGTGTTCGATCCCGAAACCGGGCAGTTTTATGAGAAGCGCCGGTTTAGGGAGGTGAGTATACTGCCCATCATCCCGTCGGTGTCATATCAGTTTAAGTTTTGAAAAAACAGGCCGGTCAACCCGGCAAGTTTTGCAACCGGCAGGCCCGGGATAAACTTGCCTGGTTTCATCTGGTGAAAAAAATAGGATTATGAAAAATATAACGATTATAAATATAATGATTACAAAAGTAATTATTATAAAAATAACGATTTTAAGTTTTTCTCTTTTCCTCCTGGCTGGTTGCGATTCGGACCGGTTCAGCCAGGTCGTGGAAGTGGAAATTCCGGAACACGAATCCCGGCTGGTGCTCAATGCTCGGTTTTCCAGCCTGGATACGGGCGTCACGGCCCTGGTGGCCAACAGCCTGGGCATCCTGGATACTTCGGCCTACGACATTCCGGAGGATGCAGCCGTGCGCCTTTTTCGCGACGGCGAATGGGTGGGGGGCGATTTTTTCTTTTTACCGGATAAATTAAAATATTTCCTTTCTCTGGATGAACCGCTAGGTACGGCTCCCAGGCTTTACCGGATGGAAGTGAGCGCTCCGGGTTACGAACCCATTTCTGCTGAGCAGGTGATGCCCGTTCCTGCTTCGATCCAATCTCTGAGGGTAGAACGCGACGGCGCCATCGACGGTGAAGGGCGGCGCGCCGACGGCATTGAGGTGCAACTCAACGACCCGGCGGATGAGGAAAACTACTATGCGCTGGCGTTTTTCTATGAGATTTCGGAAGGGCAGCCAGGGGGGGATACCATTACATACAGCAACCCGGTATATGCCAGTACGCTTGACCAGGTCGTGCAGTATGGCTACCACTACGAGCAGGTCTTTACCGATAAATCGTTTAATGGAAGCTCCTATACGGTTAGCCTTTACACCTATCAGGGCGCTCTGCCGGAGGGGCAAGGCAACGCTCGTCTCGTGGCGCGCCTGTATACGCTCTCGCGCGACGCTTTCCTGTACGATCTTTCACTCAGGCAGTATTATGACGCATTGGATAACCCCTTCGCCGAGCCGGTGACCGTGCACAGCAATATTGAGGGGGGGTACGGGATATTTGCCCTGAGTTCGGTGGCGGAGGAGAGTGTAGTGCTGGATTAGGAGCTTGTTGGGGAATTATCCTTCGGGTTGAAATCGCCAAAAAGGCTACCACTCTAATATGGAGCAGAATGGGCTGGAGGTGGTGTACGCCTGCCCCGAACTCGACTCGGGGATGGACGGACAAAGTCGGAAGTCGGAACGCGGAAGTCGGAACGGCTTTGGGGGTTCTACAACCCTTTGGCTATCAATAGTGTCCAACCTTAGACGGGTGGCCCTCTTTTAAATAACGCCTCTTGATTTTCAGTGATTTTCGAATTGCGAACACTCCCTGTGTCCGACTACTTATAACAATATGACAATATAGTATCCCCCCTTATCCTTCCCCCGTTTTTTCCAACCGCTCCAGCACCTCCACCTCAAACACCAAAGGCGTATTTGGCGGCACCAGGAAGCCCTCCTTACCATCCGACAGCCCTTTTTCTGCGTAACCCAGCGGGGAGGGCAAGAAGAGTTGTACCCTGCCTCCCGGGCCGATCAGTTGAATCCCCTCATTCCAACCGGGGATCATATTGCCGATGTAAAATTTCAGGGGCTTATCCCGGCGGTAGGAAGAGTCGAACACCCGGCCGTCCAGGAAGTAGCCTTTGTAGTGGACGGAGATGTAATCCCCCCATTTCAGCTTGTCACTTTCGCCTTCTTCGAGGATGCGGTACAGCAGCCCGGAGCGGGTGCGCTCCAGCGGGATGAGTTCGTCAATGGCATAGTTGACGATGGCGTTCTGGTCTTTTTCCGCCTGATTTTGTGGGTCGGCGGTAAGGTAGGAGGAAAGCTGAAGGATGGCCTGGTCTTCGTCCACCGGTTCGGCTGGCTCTTCTTGTTGCGCAGCCTGATTTTGATGTCCGGCTTTTTCACCGGAATTGCCGCCGCAAGCAGCCAAAAAGAGGGAAATGAAGCTGAGGAAAGGGATGGTTTTTTTCATAGGAGTTGGTTTGGTTCCAATATACTCAACTCTTTTTCTTCGTGCAACGGTAATCCCCGGCCTTCCCAGTAGTCAACCTGTCTCTCTTTTACACTGTTTTATCAAATAAAAAGCCATGTCAAAGTCCAGCTTCACCGATATCATCAATTCCGCCACTCCTGTGTTGGTAGATTTCCACGCCGACTGGTGCGGCCCCTGCAAGGCTCAGGCGCCCATATTGAAGCAGCTCAAATCCCAGATGGGAGATAAAATCAGGATCGTCAAGATCGATGTAGACCGCAACCAGCCGCTGGCCAGCAAACTGGGAATCCGCAGTATTCCAACCCTGATGATCTTTCAGGCCGGAGAACGCAAGTGGCAGGCGATGGGCGTTCAGAACCTGGCGCTGTTGAAACAACAGCTGGAAAGTTTGATTGAATAAACCAAAACCTTGCCCTTTTCTCAATTTTACTATATTTGCCTTGCTAAATAAGCAGGCATCCGTATGATCAACCAACTGACACCCACGTTTATCCTCGGCATCATTGCAGTTTACTTCCTGGTTTTGATCACTGTATCCTATTTCACCGGTAGGAAGGCCGGCAATGCCGAATTTTTCCTGGCGGGGCGCAGATCCCCCTGGATACTGGTTGCTATCGGCATGATTGGGGCTTCCCTTTCGGGTGTTACTTTCATTTCCATTCCGGGAGTGGTGGGCGCCGGTGGGGCCAACCAGTCTTTTTCTTATATGCAGATGGTCTTTGGTTATTTACTGGGCTATCTGATCATCGCTCAGGTCTTGTTGCCCTTGTACTATCGCCTGAACCTTACTTCCATCTACACCTTTCTGGAGCAACGCCTGGGCTACCACGCCTATAAGACTGGAGCCGCTTATTTTATGCTCTCCAGGACTATTGGCGCTTCCTTCCGGCTCTATCTGGTGGCTATCGTCCTCCAGCAATTCGTTTTGGGGCCCTTTGGCATTCCCTTTGCCGCTACTGTTGCGATGACGATTCTGCTCATCTGGGTTTATACCTTCAAGGGAGGGATCAGGACCATCGTATATACGGATACCCTGCAGACCGTTTGCATGATCTCGGCTGTCGTGCTGACCATTATCTCAATTGGCAATGCACTGGAAACCGACCTGGGAGGGCTGGTGGCCATGGTGCGGTCGAGCGACTATTCCCAGATGTTTTTCTTTGAGGGAGGGTGGAATGACCCCAATAACTTTTTTAAACAGTTCATTAGCGGAGCGCTGATCGCCGTGGTGATGACCGGCCTGGATCAGGACATGATGCAGAAGAACCTGAGCTGCCGGAATATTGGCGAGGCACAGAAAAACGTCTACACTTTTAGCGTGGTCCTGGTTTTTGCCAACCTGCTCTTCCTGAGCCTGGGCGCTTTGTTGTATATATATGCTTCCAGTATCGGCCTGGAAGTGCCGGAAAAGACCGACGAACTTTTTCCAATGATTGCACTTCGCCATCTTTCTCCGGCCGTTGGCGTTCTTTTCATTCTGGGCCTGATCGCAGCAGCCTATTCCAGTGCCGACTCCGCCCTTACTGCCCTGACGACCTCTTTCTGCGTAGATTTCCTGAATATCGAAAAAAGCGATGCCAGTGAAGAGCAAAAACGGAGGACCCGGGGTATTGTTCATATAGGTATCTCTCTGGTATTACTCATCATCATTGTGGTTTTCAATGCACTCAATAACGATGCGGTGATCAGCCAGCTCTTCATAGCCGCGGGGTATACTTATGGGCCTATCCTCGGGCTCTTTTCTTTTGGCATGCTTACTCAAAGGGAGGTGCGTTCCAGCTGGGTGATTCCCGTTTGTATCGCTGCACCGGCTCTATCCTATATATTGAATTCAAATTCTGCCGCCTGGCTTTCCGGCTTTGAGTTTGGCTTTCTCATTATAGCCCTCAACGGATTGCTTACCTTCCTGGGGCTTTGGATGATCTCCAGGCCAGGGAGTATTCAAAGTTGAGAAGGTGTCATTCTTGAGCAGGTAGACAAGGGCCATCCAACAAACTGGAACTATCCGACATTTTTCCTACCTTGCGCTCGATTTTTCAAATGCTTATTAATTTCTGCCGCTATGTCAAAGATCCGCGCAGCGATCACAGCTGTCCAGGGGTATTTGCCTGATTATGTTCTGACCAATGCTGAACTGGAACAGATGGTCGACACAAATGACCAGTGGGTCAGGACCCGCACCGGCATCCAGGAACGCCGCATACTCAAAGGAGAAGGCAAGGGCACTTCCGCCATGGGCATCGAAGCGGTTAAGGCCCTGTTAGCGAAAACCGGTACGGCGCCAGAGGAAATAAGCCTGATGATCTGCGCTACAGTCACCCCGGATATGCAGTTTCCCGATACGGCCAACCTCATCGCCGATGCCGTCGGTATTCGCAATGGGTTCTGTTTTGACCTGCATGCCGCCTGTTCCGGCTTCCTGTATGCCCTGACAACGGCCAGCCGCTTTATCGAGAGCGGCGCACATCAAAAGGTGATTGTGGTAGGAGCCGACAAAATGTCCTCAATTGTTGATTATACGGACCGCTCCACCTGCATCTTGTTTGGAGATGGGGCGGCCGCCGTTATGCTCGAACCCAATACAGAGGGCTTGGGGATACAGGATGCACTCCTGAGGAGCGACGGCGCCGGACACGTCTTTCTCTTTCAGAAAGCAGGCGGTTCCCGCTATCCGGCCAGTGCGGAAACTGTGAATAACCGGGAACATTTCGTTTACCAGAATGGAGGCCCGGTCTTTAAGGCCGCCGTTTCCGGTATGGCGGAGGTGGTGACGCAGGTAATGGAGCGCAACAGCCTGTCCGTTGATGATGTCAACTGGGTGGTGCCTCACCAGGCTAACCGGCGTATTATCGAACAGGTAGCCCGGATGGCGGACTTCCCGCTGGAAAAAATGATGATCAATATCCACAAATATGGCAATACTACGGCAGCTACTATCCCGCTTTGCCTTTGGGAGTGGGAAAGCCAACTCAAGCCAGGAGATAACCTCATCCTGACTGCTTTCGGCGGGGGCTTCACCTGGGGCGCCATTTATGTGAAGTGGGCCTATTGATGGGGCAGGAGAGGGATATGTATTCTTGAATTGCTATAGCGTTTTATGGTTTGTTCGATTGCGTTTTCTTACTTACGGATAGTTCGGTTTTCTGTTTCTACTGAAAAAAGCCCCTTTATTTTCAGGAGCTTGCGAACAGCGAACGGCGAATTGCGAACAGTCCCCGAAGGCTATGTAACAATAAAACCCTTCAGCAATATGGCCCGTCAACTCTAACCCCATCAAACAATTTTTCTATCTTTGCAGAACTGAAATACAGATACCAAATAAACTATAGAATTAAGCAATGGCAAATACTTCTGATATTCGCAAAGGTATGTGCATTGAGTTCAGTAATGATACGTATTCCATTATTGAATTTCAGCATGTAAAGCCGGGTAAAGGCAATGCTTTCGTGCGTACCAAGCTGAAAAGCCTGACGACCGGCCGTGTAATCGACAACACCTTCACCGCCGGGCACAAAGTAGACGAAGTAAGGGTGGAGCGCCGCAAGTTCCAGTACCTTTATAACGATGATATGGGCTATCACTTCATGGACCAGGAGACTTTCGAACAGGTAGCTCTCAAGGGAGAGTTCATCGAAAACACCGGCCTTTTGAAGGAAGGCCTTGAGGTGGAAATCCTCTTCCATGCCGAAAAGGAAATTCCGCTCACCCTGGATATGCCGCAGTATATCATTCTGGAAATAACTTATACCGAACCTGGCGTCAGGGGTGATACCGCGACCAATACCCTCAAGCGGGCTACCGTTGAAACCGGTGCTGAGGTGCGGGTGCCTTTGTTTATCAATCAGGGAGACCTGGTCAAAATCGATACCTCAACGAACTCCTACGTGGAACGCGTAAAACAATAACGCCTATGACTTTTAAGGAAATTCAGGAGTTGGTAAGGCTGATCAATAAATCCAGCCTTACCGAGTTTAAAATGAAGGATG
Source organism: Lewinellaceae bacterium (assembly GCA_020636095.1). Lineage (GTDB taxonomy): Bacteria > Bacteroidota > Bacteroidia > Chitinophagales > Saprospiraceae > JACJXW01. Next base: position 1,378,549 of record JACJYN010000002.1, on the reverse strand, counting down.
GAGAATTTGAACTGTCCATTCGCACCAACAAATACGAAAAACTAAAAAGACAACAGCAGCAAGCCGCTGCTCAAGGCCAGGCGCCCGCCCAGCAGGGGCCTATCATCCAGATACCGCCGGTACCGCCATCCTATCCTGCCCAGCCATCGGCTACCCCTTCATCTACACCGCCTAAGCCACAGGCGGAACAGGAGGTGGAAGCGCCCAGGGCCGACACGACAGAGGGAAGTGGTAAGTACAAAGAGGTTCGTTCGCCAATAGTGGGAACTTTCTATCGCTCCTCCTCGCCGGAAAAGCCGCCTTATGCAAAGGTTGGTGATATCATCGAGGAAGGGCAGGTCGTCTGTATCGTTGAGGCCATGAAACTCTTCAATGAGATTGAATCCGATATTGCCGGAAAGATCGTTAAAGTGGTCGTGGAAGATGCACAGCCTGTAGAGTACGATCAGGTCCTCTTTTTAGTGGAACCTGCCTGACGAATTGGAAGCCAGGGCATATACTTTCCGGACAGGCGCCGGGAAAGGCGCGGGTGTATGGCTACGGCATGAACTGGGTTCGTAAACCGGGCGCCACTAGGCAGGGAACTTAGCTTTCGCTCCAAACGGAGTAGATATGTTATCAATATAGCCCCAGCCTTTTGTTGCAATATCCTAATTGAAAAAGTATGTTCGAAAAAATACTCATCGCCAACCGTGGCGAAATTGCATTACGCATTATCCGTACCTGCCGGGAAATGGGGATCAAAACAGTGGCGGTATACTCCACCGCCGACCGGGAGAGCCTCCATGTGCGCTTCGCTGATGAAGCGGTTTGTATCGGGCCGCCCTCTTCCGCCGAGTCCTACCTCAGTGTTCCCCGCATTATGGCCGCCGTGGAAATCACCAACGCCGATGCCGTCCATCCAGGCTATGGATTCCTGGCCGAGAATGCCGACTTTGCCGAGGTCTGCGCGGAATATGGCATCAAATTTATCGGCCCTACGCCCGCCCAAATCCGCAAAATGGGGGATAAGGTCACCGCAAAGGAGACTATGATCAAGGCAGGCGTGCCGGTGATTCCAGGTTCCGAAGGCTTGGTGAAAGATGAAAAACATGGTAAGAAAGTTGCCGCCGAAATTGGCTATCCAGTTATCCTCAAAGCTACCGCCGGCGGTGGTGGGAAAGGAATGCGCATCGTCTGGGAGGAAAAGGATTTTGACGTGAACTGGGATAGAGCCCGCCAGGAAGCCAGGGCGTCTTTTGGCAATGACGGCATCTACATCGAGAAATTCGTGGAAGAGCCCCGGCATATCGAATTTCAGATCGCCGGAGATCAGAAGGGTAAGGTCGTTCACCTCTCCGAACGCGACTGCTCCATTCAACGCCGCCACCAGAAACTGGTCGAGGAATGCCCTTCGCCCTTCATGACCGACGAGCTGCGCAAGCAAATGGGCGACGCCGCCGTGCTGGCTGGCCAGGCTATTGACTACGAAGGCGTCGGAACCGTCGAATTCCTGGTCGATAAACACCGGAATTTTTACTTTATGGAGATGAATACCCGTATTCAGGTAGAACATCCGGTGACCGAAGAAGTGATCGACCACGACCTCATAAAAGAACAGATCAAGATCGCCGCCGGAGAGCTGATTACCGGTGGTAATTATTATCCGAATGCCCACGCTATCGAATGCCGGATCAATGCCGAAGACCCCTATAATAATTTTCGGCCCAGCCCGGGAAAGATCGCTTCTTTCCACAGCTCCAAAGGCCATGGGGTGCGCGTGGACACCCACGTCTACGCTGGCTATACCATCCCGCCTTACTACGATTCGATGATCGCCAAACTCATTTGCCGGGCGCCTACCCGCGAGGAATGCATCACCAAAATGGAACGGGCGCTGGACGAATTTATCATCGAAGGGGTAAAAACCACCGTGCCTTTTCATCAAAAATTGATGAAAGATGAAAACTTCCGTAAAGGCAACTTCCATACCGGCTTCCTCAATACGTTCAAAATGATTGACGATTAATAACCGGCTCCTGGGAAAAGGGAATTTCCCGCTACTGCTTACTAAAACTATGGAAAATGAGGAACTCACTTTTTGTCCTTTGTCTTTGTACACTGGCCCTTTGGGGCTGTTCCGGAAGTAGCGATGCCGATCGTAGCGATGGCGCCACCCTTGAAGATTCAACAGCGGTAGCGCCGGAAAAGGAAGCCTCCCGCCCCGCTATGCTGAGCCGTAAAAATAGAGTGCCTTTCGAAAAAAGCCTCGAAAAGGCTCCGGTCAGGTTTCAACTTTCATCCCCTAATATGCCGGAGGAAAACACTTTGGTCGTAACAGCTTCCGGTTTTGAAACCCGCAACGATACCTTTCAGATTGCGGTGGCCGGCCTGGTTACCGATGCTCAACTGGCCGACCTCGATAAAGATGGCTACCCGGAAGTGTATGCCTTCGCCAGAAGCACCGGAAGTGACTCGACCGCCTATGTTTACGGGTTCTCTTCCTTTCGCAACCGCTCCTACGGGCCGGTGGGCGTCAGCGAATTGGCAGCTCAGAAAGAAATGGCGGAAGGCTTTAACGGGCACGGCCGCTTTTATTTCGAGGACGGAGTGCTCATGCGGTCCTTCCCCATTTACAAGGGCGGCCAACCAACGGGGAAATGGCGCGTTATTACTTATTCACTGCGGCAGGGAGAGGCTTCCTTTATTTTGGAACCGATCTCAAGTGAGGCCGTGGATGGGAAATAACAATGAACCCGTGAATAAGACCTTCTGGCGCCTGCTTGGCTATATGCGCAACTACAAGGCCAATGTGTCGCTCAACGTTGTGAGCAATATCCTGACGGCTGTTTTTACGGCGGCCAGTATCCCGCTATTGGCGCCCTTCCTGGAGATTCTTTTTGACCGGCGTGAACTGGTAATGGAAAAGCCGCCGGCCATCACCGATATAGAAAGCCTGACCACGAGCTTCAACTACTACCTCAGCCAGCTGGTGGTGGAGCAGGGCAAGGAAACGGCGCTGGCCTTTGTGTGCATCATCATCCTGTCCGCTTTTTTCCTCAAAAACCTCTTCCGCTATTTGTCCCTCTTTTTTATGGCGCCGGTGCGCAACGGCATCATCCGGGATGTCCGCGAGCAATTGTTCGACAAAGTGTTGATCCTGCCCTTATCGTACTTCTCGGAAGAGCGCAAGGGAGACCTTATGTCTCGTATAACTGCCGATGTCCAGGAGGTGGAGTGGAGTATCCTCAATGTACTGGAGGCCGTCTTCCGGGAACCGCTGATTATCATCGGCGCGTTGAGTTTTATGATCTACGTGAGCCCTTCACTGACAGTTTTTGTCTTCTTATTGATGATCTTCACCGCTGTGGTCATCGGCGGCATCGGGCGCTCGCTCAAGCGCAGCTCTGCGGTGGTGCAGGAGAAGCTGGGGCTGCTGGTTTCCATCGTGGAAGAGGCCCTGGGCGGGCTTCGCATCATCAAGGGGTTTAATGCCGAGCACTATCAGCAGGAAAAGTTTTCGAAAGAGAACAATGCTTACCGCCGGACGCTGACCCGCCTGCTCTGGCGCCGGGATCTTTCCTCTCCCTTATCCGAATTCCTGGGTATCGCCACCGTTGCCGTCTTGCTCTGGTACGGCTCCCGGCAGGTCTTCGACGGGCGCCTGGCGGCCGAAACCTTTCTCACCTTTATCTTTGCTTTCTATAATGTGATCGACCCCGCCAAATCGCTGACCAAGTCCCTCTACAACATCCAAAAGGGCATTGCCGCCATGGAACGGGTTGAACGGGTGCTGGATGCCGAGGTGAGCATTCAGGAAAAACCGGATGCGCTGCCGCTCAACAGTTTCCAGGACAAGATCGAGTACCGGGATGTAAGCTTTACCTACCGGGAGGATGAAGGGCCGGTGCTGCAAAATATTAATCTGGAGATCGGCAGGGGAGAGGTCATCGCCCTGGTGGGCGCATCCGGCGCCGGCAAATCTACGTTTGTAGACCTGCTGCCCCGGTTCTATGATATAACGGAAGGCGCTATCTATCTCGATGGCCACGATATCCGGGATTACCAGCTCCATGCCCTGCGCAACCTCATGGGCATCGTTTCCCAGGAAGCCATCCTCTTCAACGACACCATATACAACAACATCGTTTTTGGCATGGAAGGCGTCACCGAGGAAGAGGTGCATCGCGCCGCCCGCGTAGCCAATGCCCACGATTTCATCATGGCCACCGAACAGGGCTATCAAACCAATATCGGAGACCGGGGCGGCAAACTGAGCGGAGGGCAACGGCAACGGCTCACCATCGCCCGGGCCATTCTGAAAAACCCACCCATCCTCATCCTGGATGAAGCTACTTCAGCGCTGGATTCGGAGTCGGAAAAGCTGGTGCAGCAGGCCCTGCTGGAGTTGATGAAAAACCGAACCTCTATCGTGATCGCCCACCGCTTGTCCACCATTCAGCACGCCGACGAAATCATCGTCATGCGCGATGGGCAGATCATAGAACGGGGCGCCCATCAGGCCCTGATCCAAAAGAACGGAGAATACCGCAAGCTGGTCGAGTTGCAGGCGTTTTGAGGCAGCATTTATTGCGAATGAACGCCTTCGCCTACTCGTGAAATACCAGCAGCGGCAACTTACTATGAAACGCCATCTGCTTAGTGAAACTGGTGTGAAACAGGCGCTCCCACAAGCGGCGGTTGGGGATAAACAGCGCCAGGACATCAATATTATTTTTCTTTATAAACTCATCGAGCCCGTCGGTGACCGAGTGGCTGCCCACCACCGAAAAGTCTGTAAAAGGAAATGGATAGTTCTCCACCAGGACGTAGTCTTCCAGGTTGCCGGCAACCGCCTTGGTATCGACGTGGACGAAATGGATGGCGCTGCCCAGTTTGCCCGCAAACTCCATGAGTTGTTCCACGGCATGTTCATCACTGGGTTCGAAGTCGGTGGCGTAAGCAATGTGGCCGATGGAGCGGAATTCAGCCCCCTCCGGAACGGCCAGCACCGGGCAGGAGGCGTGCATCATGGTGTGGGTCGTCACACTGCCCATCATCTTTTCCATGGTGTTGCGCTCCCCTTTAGTGCCCATCACAATGAAGCTGTAGCCTCCATTTTGAGCAGTATCAATTACTTCCTGGTGCACAAAGATGCCGTATTCGGCTTTTAACTCGCCAACAACTTTAGGGGGATGCTCCCCGACAAATTCCTTGAGGTGCTTTTTTACACTTTGCTTTTTTTCATTGAGCATGCGTTCGATGTAATCGGGCGGCACCCGCCCGGCATCGTTGATGGGCAGGTGGTAAACGTTTATTACATCGATCCGCGTATCCAGCGCTTCTGCCAGTTGGACGGCGTAGGCGAATGCATTCTGTGCAGCTTCTGAAAAATCAGTAGGGAAGAGTATCTTTTTCATGGGTTTTTCTTTTGGCTTATGATGCTGTGGCCGGGGCCTTTTCAAAATCCATACTCAACACGGGGATATTGGAATGGTTGATCAGGGCTTCTACATTGCTGCCGACGAGCATTCGCTTGAGCGGGTGGCGTTGGTGGTTGGAGATGCCGATCAGTTTCGCTCCCATTTCTTCGGCAAAAACCCGGATGCCTCGTTCTACGTTGAAGTTGCGGTGTATGTGGGTCTCGCAGCGAAAGGGGGCGCAAAGGGCCCGAAACTCCTCCATCGCTTCGTGGCTGAGGAAATAGGGCGGGTCGAGCAGAGAGGAGGTATGGATTTCTACTAAATGGATTTCCGGAACGAAATGCTTGACGAAGTCTTTAAACCTGAGAAATGGGCCTCGGTCATTTTCGAGGAAACTGGAGGCGAAAACGACCTTGTCAAAATTCACCTCTTCCAGCGGCTCCTTGATCACCAGGGTAGGGCAGTGTACTTCCCGAACGACCTTCTGGGTGTTGGAACCGACGAAGTATTCATTTTTCCCACTGACGCCGTGAGAGCCCATAACGATAAAGTCGATCGCGTGGCGCCCGACGTACTGTTTCACTTCGGTGGTTAGTTTACCACCGCAGTAGGCCGTTTTGACTTCTATATCGGAAAAGCGGTTGCGCAGGTCGTTAAAAAGTACCTCTGCATTGTATATCCGTTGCTGCGCTTCGGGCATCTGAGCCCGTTCGCGTGCAGATAGCTGCCGCCAGTTGCCTGGAATATCCAGGCAGGTCATCAGATGGAGGGCCGCTCCGAATCGGCGGGCCAGCTTGGCAGCTGCCTCCGTGGCCTGAAAGGCGCAGGCGGAAAAGTCTGTAGGAGCCAGAATGCTCTTCATTGGTAACATTTTTGGTTCTCTGACAATTTCGGAGGATAAAGGCTAACGTCGATGAAAACGATCCATACCGTTGCTCGCCTCCTCAAAATTGTCAGAGAAGGATATTTTTTGATATGAAAATCACAAAATAAGATGCCGGAAAGAGCGTGCCCGGGAAGTGCGTTTTTGCTTTTGCGGCTCATTCAAGCTTCCCATTCAATTTATTAAGAGCAATGGCATAGACGGCATGATGTTTATCAGCCGCGCGGTTGACTTTTATCAACAAAAAAGGGCAACCATCAAGAAATGATGGCCGCCCCTCGTCCTAGTCGCAAAAGCCAATTTTAACTATGTCTCTTGGTTGTTTGCCAAAAAACGAATCAGATCCCGGCTGGTGACGATGCCCACCACTTTTTGCCCTTCCACAACAGGCAGAGACTGAATGTTATGGGAGGCCAGCAGTTGGGCTGCCTCTTTGAGAGTCGTACTGGGAGGTATACTGATCGGATTCTGGGTCATCAGGTCGAAAATGGTAATTTGCTCGTTGAGCATGGCCTCATCGGCGCGTTGCAGCGTCGGTATCTTGCGGCCGTAGGCTTTTAGCACATCATTGGTGCTCAGTATGCCAATGAGTTGCCCCGCCTCGTCAGCGACCGGCAGATGGTGAATGTCCATCTCGAAGAAGAGGCGGCACAACTGAGTGAAATTCTGGCCGGTATGGGCAAAAAGAACGTTCTTGCTCATAATATCAGCTACTCTTGCGATGGACGTGGTCATGTTCTGTATTTTTCTTTGTAATGTAATTCAGAGGATCCACCCTTGCGGTTTTGCTCGGCCAGCGTCCAGTGGTCGGTTGAAGTCGTTTGCATCCATAGGTTGCCGGATTTTCGGAAAACCTGCACGTTGAGGCCAAACTTATCGTGAAACATCTTTTCAAAATCACTTACCTTCATATCCTCCTTCACCTGTACACTGCCTTCTGTATGCTTTTGGCGGGCGTCCTTCAGCAATCGCTCAGGATCAATCCGCTCCTGTACAGGCGAGCCTTCACCTTCGCTGTGTTGGGAAGAATAGAATTCCAGCTTGAGGTATGAAAATTTGCTATTGAAATCTTTTTGGATATCCCTGAATGTCTTGTCATCAGATATTAGCATGACTCTTGGCTTTATACGGTAAAAGCATCGTAGTGTGTTGCCTTTGAATAAAAAAAGCACTACACACGCTTTCCATTAGGCAAATATTGGGCTTTTGCGAAAAATACTTTTGCTCCGGCCGCATTCCAAAACTAGCCTTTTGCGGGCCCGGCCCGGCTGACAACTGTCAGCCTGCGGGTTGATTTTTATCACTACCCTGTAAAAAAAGGGCCGTCAAAGAAAAACTTTGACGGCCTCCCGAAAAACTAACCTCACTAAATAGAAAAAATTCACCAAGCTATGATTCGTCTTTTCGGAGCCGCCTCGGGGTGGTGGGCTATTTCACCACCAGTGTGGGCGTATTTTCATTAATGGCCAGCAACTTTTCCGTCACGCTGCCCATCAGCAGCAATTCAACCTGTGAGTGCCCTTTGGCCCCCATCACGATGAGGTCGGCCTGGTTGTGGCCGGCGTAATCCACAATGTACTGGGCTACGCCGGGTTCTTCACGACAAATCAATTCCACCTTGATATTGTCTTTGTGCTCGGGTATATGTGTGTTGAGGAAGGCAGTGAAGGCATCCTGGTGGTCTTTTTCCAGCATTTCCTTAAACTGTTCTTTGGTCTTCTGAATCTTGTAGACGCTGAGGTTAGGGATTTCGTAGATGTTGATGCATACGATCTCTGCCGGCTCGTACAGTTCCAGGTTGATGGCTATCGCCGTGCGCAATGCCTTGATGGAAAACTCCGAAAAGTCGACCGGCACCAGTATCTTACGAATCTGCGCCTTGGCCTTATCCGGAATGATCAGCGCGTTGCACGGCGCCCTGCGCGCCAGGTTTTTGGCCAGAATGCCATGCTGGTTGACTCCGCTCCTTTGTCCGATGACCACCAGGTCAGCTTTAACGTCATTGGTATCTTCCAGCAGTTCTTCCAGGGGGTTGCCTTCCTTCACATCGAACTCGATGTGTACGGTGTGCTCATCCGTTAGCCGCGAACGAATCTTGCGCTCCATCCGGGTGATGACCTCGTCATTGATCTCGTAGTTGCTGACCAACGCCTGGGCCTCCCGCTCCATCATGGTGTTGAGCAGGTCGAACTTAGGCAGCACGTGCAGGAAGTAGGCTGCGCCCGTGGGAATCTCCCTTGTAAAGAAATCGAGGTATTCCAGAATCTTGTTGTCGGTTGGCCCCAATTCGAGCGCAACCATGGCCTGGCGGACCTGGAAGGGCTGAATGGCCGTTGGTGACTGCGTCATAGGTATTTGGCTTAAGGACATCATATACGAATGATTGTTAGTTTCCTTGCTAGCCCAATATAGCTTCCGCCATGGTAGCGCTGAATGACAATTATCAGAAGGGGAGATGATTTTTATCAGGTGGGATTGGAGGCGGTGCGGGTGGTGGGTGATGCTTTGGGGCGGGCAGGGTGGCTCACCGCAACAAGGACAATTGCCCATACTCCCGTACCTTCAGCCCTGCGCCAAATTCATATTCCAGCACAAAAGCATATAACCCAATGGGCGCCGCTTCTCCCCGGATGCGGCCATCCCAACTCCGGCCAGGGTTTCTACTTTCAAATACTTTGCCACCCCAGCGGTCGAAAACGGACAATTGGAAGCGGCTGGGCTCGCAGGCCAGGTAGGCCCGGAACGTGTCGTTTCGGCCGTCATTGTTGGGCGAAAAGGCGTTGGGCAGGTAGGCCTGACAAAGGGTGTCGGGCTGCACGTACACCGTATCCATGGGTTCTTCCGGTTCCGTTTCATAACTTTTGCGCAGCCGCCCGGCATCGAGGAAGAGGTTGCAGGACTGCCGGCTCGATTCCTCGGCAAAGGCCGTTTCAAAGGTCAGAAAGTCGGCCCGTCCCGAAGCCGTAAAGCGGAAAGTATACTCCCGCCAGGGATAGTGGTCAATGGGCTGGGACAAGTGGATTTCCTGGTTTTTGTTGCATTCACCGTCGCCGATAAAAATCCGTAGCCGGCAGGGGCCGCCCCAGTCGATGCCTTCCCAGATGAAATCGGGGTCGTAGCTCAGCGAGAAAGTCAGGTCGTACTCCTCGCCGGCCAAAAGGGTGTCGAGCAGGAAAACCCCTACGCCTTCGGTACTGCCTGCCTGGGGAGACACAAACTGGTCGTCTCCCCAGGCTACCATTCCGATACAGGTGAGGTTGTCGGCTGCTATCTTGGTGATCCCCAACTGTCCGGGTTGAGTATCAGCGCTGCTGCCGGGGCCGCAGTTCATCCAGGGCGCCGGCGGGAAGTTGGCGCGTGAGGGGCCTTCCATGGAAGGGTTGGGCAGGTATTCCTGGGCATGAGCCAGCATGGCAATACCAACGAACAGGGCTGTCAATCCGCAGCAGGTAGGCTTCATGTTAATGGCTTTATTTACCGTAAAGGTAAGCTCCTGCTACTTCTCTCTATCCTCATACCATTGCTCATCCGAAAACTGGCGATTGCTTTCCTCCTTGGAGCGCAACACGACTATGGCCTGCACTACTATCATCACCGGTAGCCCGATGGCGCCCAGCCAGATGAAAAAGGGAGAAGGGTGGATAATCATAAGAAATACTATCAACATCAGGAAGACGAAAATCCAGGCTGTTGCCGTTTTATAATGCATGGTGGGCGTTTTAGTCGTCTGTTGTTTGTTGTTGGAGAAGCAGACAACAAACCAACTTTAAATCTACTTTAAAGGTTTTACCACATACCCCGCTTCTCTCAGCAATGCTACTACCCCTTCATCACCGCCCAGGTGGCCGGCGCCAACGGCAAAGAAAGTGGGTTTGAGTACCATCATTTTTCCCATCACCGGTATCCAGTTGCGGTTGCGGCGCACCAGCAGCAGGTCTTCGTAGCCGCCGATGCCGGAGGCTTCGTCCGCCATCATGGCCTGCATACCCTGCAGGTCCTGGTTCTTATAGAGTTCCACCATCTGAGCAAACTGCCCGTCGCCGGTATCTCCCGACTTGATCGATTCGACCAGCATCTGGGCTTGCACGGTGTAGGGGATGCTGTCGAACATGCTCATTTGGAATTCCGCCGTTTCCAGCCCTTCGATGGGTAGCTTGCGTTGCTGCGCCATTTGCATGAGTTCCATTTCATAAGAGACGACCTGGCTTTCTTCACCGCTGCCCATATTGAACATATCTTCACCGCCCAGAGCGGAAAGGAACATAGGCTTGATGCGCTCCAGGAACATAAGGGGCAGTCCTACCGCTTCGAAATGCTCCTTGACCAGTGCATAATCCTCCTCGGTAAGCAGGTCGCTCAGGGTCGTGTCGTTGGCCATGAAAGCCTTCATCATCAGCGGCATCAGCTTGGTAAAATCCATCATATCTTCCATGTCGATCTCAAAGGCGATCTGCTGAGCCTTTTCGAGGCCCTGCTTCGTAGCATCCGTCAGGAAAAAATCCTCCTTGCCGATCATGTGGATGGTGCCATAAAGATAGGAGGGCTGCTGCAAATCCTTGCCGCTGATTTCCCAGAGCAAGGCATTCTCTTCAGCAGTCGGCGCGTATTTGGCAGAGCTGGCAGGCTGCGCCCACGCGCCAATGGCCAGGAGAGTAAGGAATAGGGAATAACAAAATTTCTGCATGTACCTTTTTTGATTTGAAGAACAAAAAAAAGGGCGTTCGGTTGCTTTTGGGAGGAAAAAGTGGCGGACGTTTGGTTTTTTAAACCTTGGGATACCCGCTGGAAGTGTCAGGATGCTTGTACCGGGCTTCGCTGTTCGCTGTTCGCTGTTCGCAAGTTCGCTGTTCGCTGTTCGCAAGTTCGCTGTTAGCCAGTCCCTACCGAACAGCGAACTCCGAATACCGCTCCCAGAACATCCCTGAATTCCGAATACCGAACAGCGAACCCCGAATACCGCTCCCAGAACATCCCTGAATTCCGAATACCGAACAGCGAACTCCGAATACCGCTCCCAGAACATCCCTGAATTCCGAATACCGAACAGCGAACCCCGAATACCGCTCCCAGAACATCCCTGAATTCCGAATACCGAACAGCGAACCCCGAATACCGCTCCCAGAACATCCCTGAACTCCGAATACCGAACAGCGAACTCCGAATACCGCTCCCAGAACATCCCTGAACTCCGAATACCGAACAGCGAACTCCGAATACCGCTCCCAGAACATCCCTGAATTCCGAATACCGAACAGCGAACCCCGAATACCGCTCCCAGAACATCCCTGAACTCCGAATACCGAACAGCGAACTCCGAATACCGCTCCCAGAACATCCCTGAACTCCGAATACCGAACAGCGAACTCCGAATACCGCTCCCAGAACGTCCCTGAATTCCGAATACCGAACAGCGAACCCCGAATACCGCTCCCCGAACATCCCTGAACTCCGAATACCGAACAGCGAACTCCGAATACCGCTCCCAGAACATCCCTGAATTCCGAATACCGAACAGCGAACCCCGAATACCGCTCCCAGAACATCCCTGAATTCCGAATACCGAACAGCGAACCCCGAATACCGCTCCCAGAACATCCCTGAACTCCGAATACCGAACAGCGAACTCCGAATACCGCTCCCAGAACGTCCCTGAACTCCGAATACCGAACAGCGAACCCCGAATACCGCTCCCAGAACATCCCTGAATTCCGAATACCGAACAGCGAACTCCGAATACCGCTCCCAGAACGTCCCTGAATTCCGAATACCGAACAGCGAACCCCGAATACCGCTCCCAGAACATCCCTGAATTCCGAATACCGAACAGCGAACTCCGAATACCGCTCCCAGAACATCCCTGAACTCCGAATACCGAACAGCGAACTCCGAATACCGCTCCCCGAACGTCCCCGAACTCCGAATACCGAACAGCGAACTCCGAATACCGCTCCCAGAACGTCCCCGAACTCCGAATACCGAACAGCGAACCCCGAATACCGCTCCCCAGAACGTCCCCGAACTCCGAATACCGAACAGCGAACTCCGAATACCGCTCCCAGAACATCCCTGAACTCCGAATACCGAACAGCGAACTCCGAATACCGCTCCCAGAACGTCCCTGAACTCCGAATACCGAACAGCGAACTCCGAATACCGCTCCCAGAACATCCCTGAACTCCGAATACCGAACAGCGAACTCCGAATACCGCTCCCAGAACGTCCCCGAACTCCGAATACCGAACAGCGAACTCCGAATACCGCTCCCCCTCAAAAATTCGCCGCCACCTGCGCCCTCCCCGTATGCACCACCCGGGCCTCCCCCGTCTTTCGTCCTTCATAACTGATGCGCAGCTGAATGTTTCGGGCCAGTTGCCGGTCCAGGCTGAGGTTCCAGAGGAAGTTCTGGCCGCGCTGCAGTCCGTTGAGCATGGCGAAGCCGACCGGCGAGTTGGGATTCCCCTCGAATTTGACCTGCACGTAGGACACTTTCAGTTGTACCGTGCTTTTGGTAGAGCGGTTGTAGCGGGCGTCCAGGTTGAAATCGTGGTTGCGGGCCGTTTCACCGCCCTGTTCCAGGGTATTTTCATCTAGTTGCAATTGGTACTTCAGGGTTGTCCGGAAGTTTTTGCCCGGCAGGAAGGATAGCTCTGGGGAGAGCTTCAGCGACCCGATGCGATAGTCCTTGTTGTTGAAAAACTCGGAGTCGCTGGTGCGCAGGCCCTGGGTGAGTGACAGGCGAGTGCTCCAGCTGCGGGAGATGTTCCAGCGGCCCTGCAGGTACTGTTCGCTGTTGCGGCGGCTCTCGAAGCCGGAAGTCTGCACGAACTTATTGCGGTTGTCCGTCATGCCCAGCTGCAAGTCATAGGTGGGGTCTGCCTGATTGAAAAAGAGCACGTTGCGGATGTTGGAGGTGACAGCCACCAGGGCGGTATCCGCCACATCGAGCTGGAAGGGGTTGTAGGGCGTGACGCCCTCCGCCTTCTGGGTCTTGCGTTTAATGCTAAGGGTGGAAATAGTGGACAGGCGCGCCATCAAGCGCCGCAGGCCCTCCTGGTTGTACCAGATGGCCTTGGGGCTGATGCGCAGGCTCTGGTTGAGGTTGACGTTGTCGGTCCGGATAAAATCATCGGTGACGGCGGTGATGCGCACGTAGTCGGCCAGGTCCTGGAAGGGAGCGATCTCCATCTCGTTGGGTTGGATGATGCCGTCGTTGTTGTACAGCGAATCCAGCCAGATATAGCTGCCCTCGCCGGGGTTGACCCGTATGTAGGTGAACTCCACTTTGGGTTCCTGCCCCGAACCGATTTCGTAGGTAGTGGAAGACTGCAATACGCCCTTGGCCAGGCTCAGGCTGAGGTCGGACCGCCCGAGGAAGGTCTCGCCGGGCTCCTGGTTGGTGCTACCCGGCTGGTCAATCACCAGCTGCCGGTAGGTGAGGTTACCGGCTAGTTGCATGCGGTTATGCCGGCCCCGAAGTTCCCAGCTGCCGTTGACGTTGGCCTCGGTGGCGGTTGTGCTGCTTTCAAAAGCGTCGGATACCGGCGCGTAGTCGATCCGCTGGCTGAAGCTGGCGCCGTACTTGTACTTTTCCTGAGATTGATTTTCCACAAAGAGGCGGTAGCGGTTGTAGTAAAAGCTGGTGGCCTGCAGGGTATCGGCCCCGTCGGTGAAGCGGCTGCTTTTTTCCTGCTCGCCGGATGCGCCGATGCGCAGGCCGCCCAGTTGGGGAAAAGACCGGGCGATGGCGCCCCGCGGCCTCAGGAAACGAGTGCGCTGCCCCTGGCTCTCCGTTTGCAGGAGGCTGCCGTCGAGATCTACCTCCCAGTTGCGGGCCAGGCTGCGCAGGCGTAGCTGATGGCGGGTTCCTGTGTAGAGGGTGTCGCGGAGGAAGCCGCTGAACTCGTAGCGGAGGCTGCCCAGGCCGGCCTTGCGAAGGCTAAGCCCACCCCTGCCAATTTGCTCCTGAGCCCGCTGCACCTGCCCCACTCCCTGCACATTGGCCAGGTTCCAGTCGCGGAGGAATTCCGGGTTGCGGTAGGGGTTGAGCGGTTCGAAGTTCTCGTGTACGAACTCGTAGCTCAGGTTGGACGCCAGCTGCCAGCCCGAGCTGTCCCGTCCCAGGGAGAAGGTGCGGTTGAACTCGGTGAAAGCGGCCAGCCCCAGGTCGTCCTCGCTATCCAGGCTGGAAAAGCGGTTGAGGTCATTGCGGCTGAAGGCCACTTCGGTGGTGAGGCTTGAATTTCCTGAAAAGTCGTAGCGCCCCCCCAAGGTAAACAACTGCTGCTGCCGGGGCGCGACCAATTGCACCACGGGCTCGTAATCGCCCAGCGGGCGGCAGTCCGCCCCGAAGCCAACCCACCGGTAGACTCGCTCGTTGGCGGCCTGCGCCTGGTTGAGCACGTATTGCCCGTTGCCCTGCCCGACAAAGGAAAAGGTGGCGGTGTAGCGGGCGCTGTCTTCATCGGCCGTGAATGCCAGATACTGCAAGGCGGTATCCCGAAAGCCACAGCGGATCACCGTGTCTATCAGTTTATAGGAAACCCGGTAGGGCACAAACTCTTCCAGGGTATCGATACTGGGGAAAAAGGCATTACTCAGGCCGTCGCCGGCCTGGCTGAGTATGCGCTTTTGTTCATTATCCAGCCCCAGTTCGCCGGTTGAGTTCTTGCTGTCCTGCTGGTTGAAAAAGTTGAGGTCCAGCCGAAGTTTACCCCGCTCGTAGGCCGTGCCGGCGGCGTAGAGGGAGCGCACATAATTTTGATCAGCATATTCAAACTCCACGGTGATGCGGCTATCTTTGGTGATGAGGCGTTTGTTGGTGAAGGTGATCTCTCCCCGGTTGTAGTCGACGATGTAATCCTCCTCCAGGCCTCGGTTGGCCAGCGCTCCGTCCAGGAATACTTTTTCCGTGCCGGCCAGTACTATGATAAAGCGTTCGCCTTCGGCGCCCCGCAGCTTGTAAGGGCCCTGGTTGCCTTCGATGGCGGGAATGAGGTTGCGGGTGAACTGCCCCCGGGAGATGGCAATGCTGCCGGTACTGCTCAGCTGTCCTTCTCCCAACTGGCTGATATTGCTGAAAGTAGCCCCCTGTAGCTTTTTAAAGTAGTTCATGAAATAGCTGTTGGGGCGCTGTAGCTCATAGTCGCCGGCAATGAGCCGGTTGTCGTCTTTTTTCAACTGAATAAAAATGCGGTCGAACTCTCGCAGTTGTTGTGTGTTGCCTTCCGGTTGCAGAGGGATGTTCTCGTCGGTTATGGCGGCGAGAATCTCCACGCCTTCGCCCAGCTCGCCGGCCAGCTGCAGGTTGAAGCTGGAATTGAGCACCAGGTCTTGGTTATTGCCAAAAGAAATGCCGCGGGTAAAGTTGCCGTTGTAGTCCAGCCCCTTGAAGTCGAGAAGAGCCTCTTCCTGCTGCTCGTAAGGATTATAGGCGATGCCGATGAGGCCATCCTCCTGCCGGGCGGCCCGGCTGGTGTCGAGATGGCTAAACCGCCGGCTGAGCAGGAAGGGCAGCACCCGGTAACTGGCGCGCAGGCTGTCCAGTCGCAGTGCGGGAGGCTTCAACCGGAGCAGATTATCCTCCAACGTGTAAAAAGAAGTATCGAGCGGCTGGCCGCTGCGGGCTTCCTGAAGCTGAAAGGAGGAATAGATGATACTCAGGCTATCCAGAAGCAGGGCTTCCGGCTGCGGGCGGATAAGGCGCTCCCGCCGGTTGTCCGGCAGCGGAGACTGCGCCGGTAAGCTGGCGGCCACGGTGAGGAGTAGCAATATGTATAGCCCGGTTTTTCTCAAATCGTATGCTTCAGTATTTTCTTTACCACAAAACTATCACTGAAAACGTGAAATGAGAAGGTAAGGTATTTTCCAAAAACATCCGGATGAGAAAATAACCTGGGACGGACAAAAAAACAGAAAGGGCAACACCTGGTTGCCCTTTCCGCAGAAATCACCCGACTGTTGTGTTTGGCTGTTGAGTGACAGGCACTCTAACCCAATCACTCATCAGCACTCAACATTCAACAACTTTGACGCGAAAAGACTGTCAAAGTATTGCTTTACAATTGTAATTTAAGAAAAATTAACATTTTAGAAGATAGGTTAACTAAAAAATAGCACAAATTTTACTTTTCGCACAACTATGACTGATCATAAAAAATTTAATCGGTATTGTATAGAAGTAATATTTTACTTTTCATTAAATTTGTCGAGTATTAAGCTGTTCCCTTTTCATATTTGAATATTCCGGGCTGCTCAGAGAGGGCCCTTCGTCTCCCTGAAGCTGCTAGTTACATACCCTTTAGAAATTTTTCGTGCTATCTGTATTAGAAACCCAACGGTGTTGGCGCAACCACACAGTTGCTTTTGGCATTATATGATAGTTCGATATATCATTCTATTAGATTAGGCCCATGAACTAAAAAAACGCTTATGCAAAGACGACCTTTACTCTTTATCCTCCTTGTCACAGCCGCCTTTAGCGCCGCAGCGCAAACGGTTGATGTACAAAACTACCGAACCATTGACGGGAGTCGGAACAACTCCGACAACCCCAATTGGGGAGCGGCAGGGGACCACCTGCGGATTTCCACCGGAGTCGGTTACGCCAATTTTATTGATGACCCCGCCGGCCCGGCCCGTCCTAACCCGAGGGAGATCAGTAATCGCATTTTTGCCCAGGACGGGCTGCTCAATGACCCTATGAGCCTCAGCGATTTTTGCTGGGTATGGGGGCAGTTTATCGATCACGATATCGGGCTTACTCCCGATGGCAGTGAAGACGCCAGTATTTCCGTTCCGGAGGGCGATCCCTGGTTCGACCCCTTCAATACCGGCCAGATGAAGATACCGATGAAACGGAACGTCTTCGATCCGGCAACCGGCACCAATATCTTCAACCCCCGGCGCCATCCCAATATGATCACAGCTTTTGTCGATGGCTCGGGCGTCTATGGCTCGGAGGAGAGCCGCGCCAACTGGCTGCGCACCTTTTCCGGTGGCAAGCTGAAAACATCGGCCGGCAACCTGCCGCCCTTCAATACCTACAGTGGGGCCTACAACACGCCGATCGACCCCAATGCGCCACACATGGATAATCCCGTAGGTGTCAGTCAGAGGGTATTTGTCGCCGGGGATGCCCGTGCGAATGAGAACCCCCTGCTGCTGGCATTTCATACCATTTTTATGCGGGAGCACAACCGGCTGTGCGATGAATTGGCGGAGCAGCATCCCGATTGGACGGATGAGGAGCTCTACCAACACGCCCGGAAGACCGTCGGCGCCCTCATCCAGTCAGTGGTCTACAACGAATGGTTGCCGACAATGGGTGTCAACCTGCCGCCTTACAACGGTTATGACCCCACCGTTAACCCCCAGTTGATGAATGTCTTTACCGCCGCTGCTTTTCGCATGGGACATACCCTGCTCAACGGCCGGCTGATGCGGGTGGATAACGATGGCAATGAAATGCCGCAGGGCCATGTTATGCTGCGCGACGCCTTCTTCAACCCCTTTTCCGTCATGGATATGGGTATTGAACCGTTCATAAAAGGCATGGCCATACAGACGCAGCAGAGCTTTGACAGCAAGGTGATCGACGATGTGCGCAACTTCCTCTTCGGCCCTCCGGGCGCCGGCGGCCTCGACCTGGCTTCTATCAACATCAACCGGGGCCGCGAACGCGGATTGACGGACTACAATAGCGTCCGCCAGTCCTTTGGATTGCAGCGTTACATTTTTTTCCAGCAGATCAATCCCAGTCAGAGTGTTTACCTCACGCTGCTGTCTCTCTATGGAGACATCAATGACGTAGATCCCTGGGTGGGGATGCTGGCCGAACAACGGATGCCGGGCGCTCTCTTTGGCCCCACCGTGATGAAGATCATGGAAGTACAGTTTACCGCTCTTCGCAACGGAGACCGCTTCTACTACGAGGCCGACCCGGTCCTTTCTGAAGAAGAGAAAACAACCATCCGGAATACCTCCCTGCACGATATTATCATGCGCAATACCGGCGTTAAGCTGATGCAGGACAAGGTGTTCGAGTCGATGCCGCATTCCGAGATTTGCGATAATATGACGGCGGATGTGGCCGGAAATATCTTCACCGAGACGGGGCTGCCGGTACCGGATGTATCGGTGCGGGTTCTCAGCACAGACAATACCCTGGAGTTGCTCTCCAGCCCGGATGGCGACTTTTACTTTGTCGATGTGCCCGCCTGCAATGTCAATAGCATCGATGTGGCAAAAGTGGATGATGTAACCAATGGCGTGTCAACTGCCGACCTGGTCTTCATCCAGCAGCATATCCTGGGCATCCAGCAGTTGGATAGTCCTTATAAAATAATAGCGGCCGACGCTGACCACAACGGCGCTGTGACCGCTCTCGACCAAATTCACATCAGGAAGGTGATCCTGGGCATTGCTACGGCTTTCCCCAATAATAATTCCTGGCGGTTTGTGCGGGCGGATTATGCGTTCCAAACGAATAATCCATTGTTGGAAGCCTTCCCCGAGGCGATCACCGTTGAAGATGTCCTGTCTAACGATATGAACATCAACTTCGTCGCGGTCAAGATAGGAGATGTGACCGGCGACGTCGACCCAACCAACATGCTTGCGCCCATCGAGCCCCGGGCTGTACTGGCTTTCGAGCTGGATGATATGGAGCTGCAGGCAGGGGAGCGTTACAACATTGCCTTTACCGCCGATGCCTTCGGTGGCGTCCGGGGGTACCAGTTTGGCCTCGGATACGATGAGCAGGCTCTTGCTTTTGAAGGCCTTGTGCCGGGGCGCCTGACGGGCCTTACCGAAGACAACCTCGGCGTTTTTCCCAACGAAGGCTTGCTAACCACCAGTTGGTTCAAAACAGAGGACTTCGAAGCAGGCAACGGAGAACCGCTCTTTTACCTGAGTTTCCGCGCCCTGCGAAATACCCGGTTGAGCGAAGTACTGGCGTTGAGCGATGATAAGACCAAAGGAGAGGCCTACGATACCTATCTGGAACCGATGGGCGTAGCACTGGAATTCAACGCTACCGGCAGCGCCCTGGATGACACGGCTTTCGCCTTGTATCAAAACCGCCCGAACCCCTTTGCCAATGCTACGGCTATTCCATTCCGCCTCCCGATGGAAGGATGGGCACAGCTGACGGTATTCGATGGAACGGGCAAGGCGCTGCTCGTGAAACAGGGCAATTTCAGCGCCGGCTATAACGAATGGCAGTTGAACCGCAATGAGATTCCGTCCAGCGGTTTGCTCTATTATCGGGTTGAGACAGAAAGCGCTACGGCCACCCAGCGAATGATAATTGCAGATTAACTCTGCGATCTTTGATTAGTGAACCTTAATTTTTTATAAAGCCGGAACGGATTGCTCTGTTCCGGCTTTTGTTTTTAAGGATAATAACGGATTGTGGAGCTGCACTGGCGCCCTGCTCAAAATCCTGCCGGATGCTGACTGTGGAAATCCGTATTCGCCTGAAACAGCGCCCCCAGCTTCAATACTTCCGCCTCTCCGAACAGTTGCCCGCAGAAAGTGATGCTCGTTGGCAGCCCATCGATAAAACCGGTGGGCAACACGACGCAGGGGTGCCCGGTGAGGTTGGTGCGCAGCAGGTTGTCGCCGGCCCAGGAAGGAGACAGGAAGATGTCAAACTCGCGCAGGGCCTGATGGGTTTCTTCGATCAGGCGGCTACGCAGGCGGTTGGCCTGAATGTATTCTACTGCGGGAATGAAACGCGACTGCCGGAAAACATTGGGCCACGCGTTTTGGATTTGCCGCACCAGCAAGTCGTCCTTCCCGGAGCGGGTGAGCTCGTCGAAGGCTGCGGCTGCTTCGGCGCTGAGTACAAAACCGATATCCGGTACTTCGGGCAGCTCGATGGCGATGGGGGTGATGCCCAAATCCTTCAGCTTGGCGAGCACCAGGCTGTCTTGCTCTTTAAAGCGATAATCACCTTCAAAATCGCTTTTAAGGTACCCTACTCTTAATTTTCCAGGGTCTAATTTCTGGTTGTAATTGAAGGCGGCCGCCAGGGTGGTGGCGTCGCGCTCGTCCTTTCCGCGAATGGCTTCGAAGACGATGGCGCAATCCTCCGCCGTGCGGCAGATCGGCCCGATCTTATCCATGCTCCAGCTGAGCGCCATAGCTCCGTATCGGCTCACCCGGCCAAAGGTGGGCCGCAGTCCGGTCACCCCGCAAACCGTGGCGGGAGAAACGATGGAGCCCCAGGTTTCCGTGCCGATCGCAAAGGGGGCCAAACCGGCGGAGACCGCCGATGCGGAGCCCGCAGAAGAACCACTGGACCCCTGCTCCGGATTCCACGGGTTGCGGGTCTTGCCACCGTACCAAACATCACCCCAGGCAAGAGCGCCCAGCGAGAGTTTGGCGACGAGCACCGCCCCGGCTGCCTCGAGCTTTTCGATAACGGCCGCATCCTGGGCCAGCATTTGGCCCTGGTAGGGCATGGCGCCCCAGGTGGTCTTGTAATCCCGGGTGGACAACAGGTCCTTGGCGCCAAATGGGATGCCATGCAGAGGCCCGCGGTACTGGCCGCGTGCCAACTCTTCGTCCATCTGCCGGGCCTGCGCCAGGGCGCGTTCCCTGGTTAGCGTGATCACACAGTGCAGGGTAGGATCGTACTTTTCCAGGCGCTGCAGGAAGAATTCGGCCAGCTCCACTGAGCTGATCTGCCGGCTTTTAATCAGGGCAGCCAGCTGAGTGACGGAGTAAAAGGCCAGATCGTCCAGGTTTTTGGGTAAACTCTGGCCTTTGGGAATGTCGAAATACAGCGCTTCCTGCTTCGTATTCACCTTGAAACCCGGTGGAAGCGGGTTGAAGAGCAAGGAAGGCGCCAGTTCATTGGGGATATCTTTTTCCCGGATGGAGGCATAGCTTTCGCGTTGCTCCTCCAGGCCGGGCAACATGCTGTCAATCTCGGTTTCCGTCATCTCCAGCCCGATGAGCTCAGCGGCTTGTTGCACCATAGCCCGGTTGATCGGGGCGCGTAAAAGGGTGAAGCTGAGCATAACGCCGAGCGTAAGGCCGAGCAGGAGGTAATGTGTTTTTTTCATGCGTTCTGAGTTTGGACAGGATTGATAAGATTGGTTGTACCTGGAGCCACTGTGATGCAGTAGCCTGATGGATCAAAATTACGAAAAATACACTTCTGGCCCGGATGCTAAGCGAATTTTCGCTGAAAACTGTATCTTGGGCGAGCCTCCCTCTAGCCCTCTCCGAGGGAGGGAACATATATTCAAGGCAGGAGGGGGGAAACAAAAGCTCCACAAATCGGACAATAGCCATGCACGAACTATACCCACATCTGCTCGCCCCGCTCAGCCTGGGCTTTACGACTTTGAAAAACCGCGTTTTGATGGGCTCCATGCATACAGGCCTGGAAGAGGAAAAGAACGGCTTTGAACGCATGGCGGCCTACTTTGCCGAACGCGCCCGCGGCGGCGTCGGGCTTATAGTCACCGGCGGGATAGCGCCCAACCGGGCGGGTTGGGTGTCGCCTTTTTCCGCCAAACTTTCTACCAGAGGAGAAATGCACAAGCACCGCCTGATCACCGAAGCGGTACATGAGGAAGACGGCAAGATTTGTATGCAGATTCTGCATGCCGGCCGTTATGGTTATCATCCGCTGGCGGTGGCGCCCTCGGCGATCAAATCGCCCATCTCTCCTTTCAAGCCCTGGGGGCTGTCGGGCAGCGGGGTGGAGCGCACCATTCGCGCCTTCGTCCGCACTGCCCAACTGGCCCAGGAGGCGGGTTACGATGGGGTAGAGGTGATGGGTTCGGAAGGGTACCTGATCAATCAGTTTATCGTTTCCAAGACCAATAAGCGCACCGATAAATGGGGCGGGCCTTATGAGAACCGGATTCGCTTTCCCATTGAGATTGTTCGACGCATCCGCGAAGCGGTGGGGAAGGAGTTTATCATCATCTACCGCCTGTCTATGCTCGACCTGGTGGACGACGGCAGCAGTTGGGAAGAAATAGAAATGCTGGCCCGGCGCATCGAGGAGGCCGGCGCCTCCATCATCAATACCGGCATTGGCTGGCATGAGGCCCGCGTACCGACCATCGCCACGATGGTGCCGCGCGGCGGCTTTAGCTGGGTGACCCAACGCATGATGGGCAAGGTAGGCATCCCGCTCATTACTACCAACCGGATCAACACGCCCGAATTGGCGGAAAAGATTCTTGCCGATGGCCACGCCGATATGGTTTCCATGGCGCGGCCCTTCCTGGCTGACCCTCACTTCGTTAAAAAGGCAACCGAAAAGCGAGCCGATGAGATCAACACCTGCATCGCCTGCAACCAGGCTTGCCTGGATCACGTTTTCGACCGGAAAACCTCCAGTTGCCTGGTCAACCCCCGCGCTTGCCATGAGACGGAGTTAACGTATGTTCCCGCCAAAGTGAAAAAAAAGATTGGGGTGGTGGGCGCCGGCCCGGCGGGGCTGGGCTTTGCCACCGTCGCTGCCGAGCGCGGCCACGAGGTGCACCTCTACGAGGCCAGCAGCGAGATCGGCGGGCAGTTCAATATGGCCAAGCGCATTCCCGGTAAGGAAGAATTTCACGAGACCATTCGATATTTTCGCAAGCGCATCGAAAAGACGGGTGTTCACCTGCATCTCAACACTCGCGCCGAGGTAGCATTGCTGGCAAGCCAGGGCTTTGATGAGGTAGTTGTCGCCACCGGGGTGGCGCCCCGGCAGGTACGCATCGAAGGCATCGAACACCCGATGGTGCTCAGCTATATTGAAGTATTGAAAGGCATCATGCCGGTGGGCGAACGGGTGGCCATCATCGGCGCTGGCGGCATCGGCTTCGATGTGGCGGAATTTCTCAGCCACGAAGGGGAATCCACCAGCCTGAACGTAGCCGCCTTTATGGAAGAATGGGGCGTAGATATGAATTACAACCACCGGGGCGCCCTGGCCAAGCCCGATCCCGAACCGCCCGCCCGGCAAATCTTCCTCTGCCAGCGATCTAAAGGCAAATTGGGCGCCGGCCTGGGCAAGACCACCGGCTGGGTGCACCGCACTGCCCTGCGCCGCCGCAACGTCAAAATGTTCAGCGAGGTGCAGTACCAGCGCATCGATGATATGGGCCTGCACCTTACCGTCAAGGGGGAATCCAAAGTCCTGGAAGTCGACAACGTCATCATCTGTGCCGGACAGGAACCCCTGCGCGATCTGTGGGCGCCGCTGCGGGAGAAAGGCCTTACCGTGCACCTCATCGGCGGAGCGGACGAGGCCCGCGAACTGGACGCCAAACGGGCGATTTATCAGGCGAGCTGGCTGGCGGCGGGGGTGTGAGTGGGGTAGGTGTAGCAGGGAGGTAGGCGAATAGAGAACAACGCCCGCCTTCGTACCTCAGCCGGGTAAAAATTCCGAACACTCCCTTCGTCCGGCTCAGTTCCTGTTTGCCTTTTAGGCCGCTGTTTTCAACTTGGCTGCTAACTGATAGATCATCTTCTCCTTGATCAGGAGCAAAGACCCATAAAAACTCCCTTCCATGGCTTCTGGGTTGGCTTCCAGAGCTTCCAGGTATTTTTTCTGCGTGAGGGTGAAATAAAAAATCCGGGCTTCCTCTTCCGTCAGTTCTACAGGCAGGACGTCATCGACGATGTCGCTGATCTTTTCCATTTTGAGGAACAAGTTGTTGAGTGTATGGACTAATGGCCAATTTACCTCTTCCTTTTGTTTGCCCTCGACCAGATATTCGATCAAGTATTGAAAATGCAAACAAAAAACGCCGGCATCATTTGTTCTTAAATTTAGTGTGATCATAATTAGTCATCTTCTTTGTTTCCTGGTGGCCGTAGCAAATAGATTTCATTGAGATTTACCACCTCAATATATTCAGGAAGCCCCGGATAGCCATAAATAAAATCTTTTTCTACTTTCCTACATTCAGTTGAATTTCCCCAAAAGAAAGGAGTATACGAAACGCCCCACCTTTCTAATTGAACTTTTCTATACCTTTTATCATTGCAAGTATATCCGTAGCGCCATACCATTCCAGTTTTTAAATATATTGTTCCAGTAGGACAATTCCAACAAATGTAATTTCCATCTTCAATAGCGGTTAATTTGTATACTTCGCAATTGTCTAATTGCTGTTTCTCGTTTTCCTTTTTGGATAGTCGTTCAGGGCTTGGTGAATAGGTGCCATCCGGATTTCTTTCTAGCCCTTTTGGCAAGGGCAATGAGTAGTAGATGATCATGGCAAAAACTCCGAGCAAAAGCATTATTGTAAGGTGCTGCTTGCGTTTACTCTTTGTCTTGGGTTTCCTGGTAGAATTTGATTTAACCATTGGCGCAAGTTTTTGGGGAAATATTTCTTCTATCCTCCGAATCGGTTTTAGAAACCAAAAGCGAGTTAAAATTTAATTATCGAGAATTAACTGTAAATTATTAATTTTTTTGCTTAAATTCAATTATAATACCGATTGATCTATAGTTAAGGTATGAAGTGCCATTCTGAAGCTCGGCTCTATTTGGCAAGCCCCCTTGTATCAGAGAGCAGTGTATCAGGGGGGCAGATTTGTGAATGCGAACACCGAATTCCGAACACTCCCTTCGTCCGGCTCAGTTCCTGTTTGCCTGTTCATTAAGTCCTTTGAGGTTTTCAAAACCTCAAAGGACTTAATAATGATATATTTGGGTAAGCCGGTTGACTAGGTTAATTTTGTGGTGTCAATCAAAACAACCCAATCATGCAGCAGGAACTAACAGACATCCAAGCTAAGATTCAATCCTTTTGGCAATGGTTCGTTGAGATGGAGGAGGACATCCGGGAGTACTTCTCGGAAGAGGAGGTGGTGGACAAAGCGGCCCTGATCGAAGCCATCGATAATAAAATACTGGATTTTGGGCTATTTGCCTGGGAGATCGGCCCGGGGGTGGGGCGGCCCTTCTACCTGACCATTTCCCCCAACGGGAACCAGGAGCGGCTCAAAATAAGCAGATTGATCATAGAGGCGGCGCCTTCCTTGTCGGACTGGGAGTTCAACTATGCCCGGCCTGCCAAAACAGGAGGGTTGCAGTTCAGCCTGTTTGATGACTTTATGGTGCAACGCGAAGTGGACGCTTCGCCCTGGAGGTACGCCTTGCGAAAAAGAACGGAGGGCCGGTTAGAGGTCATCCTGGAGGCGAAAAATGCCAGCCACCTAGATTCCGATACGTTATTGATGGCCGGCGAGCGGGTGGTGGCCAACCTGCTGGGCGAAGAGCTGATGATCAACCAGGTATACCGGGTAGAGGTGGTGGAGGAACTGGAGCCGGGCCAAAGGGAGAAGAGCGCTCCGATTGGAACGTTAGGGGATCTGGGATTTGGGCAGTCGTAGCGTTACAGGGCGCCAACGATATGCTTATAAAGGGTAATGGTGGTTGAAGCGCCCGACGGCGGTTTCCTGGTCGCCGGTTCCCGTCCTACTGCTGATGAGGAACGTAATCTTTGGCTGATTCGAACTAACGCTGACGGCGGCTTGCAGTGGCCGGCCGATATCGGTAGCACTCAGAACGATGAAGTTCATGCTCTGGCTCTAAGAACTGATGGCAGCTGTGTCATCGCCGGATTCAATGATAATGATATCCTAGTGGTTTGTCAACGTATGAATGTCGGGTAAGGTATCTGCAAATTTTCCGCCTGATCGAGGCGGAGGTTCGGGATCGTAGCCGTAGCTACGAAGCCCGGTTCTCCAACGATGAGCAGGCGGAAAAGGTGCCATAGATTACCCGACAATTTATGCTTGACAAACCACTAGTCGTTTTTTTATAGTGAGGCCCCCAGGGGCTCTTGCCTAAACTCCGTCTATCAACACCCCGACGGAGATATCTTCGCCAGTGGCAACACCTCAATAGGGCCAGGTATTCCCTATGCGCTACGAACCTCTTCGGAAGGCGCCTTTATATGGAATCGGCCAATAGGTGGGTGGCATACCGAATTTCGTCATACTTCCTTCTTTAGCGACTTTCAACAGCAAACCGGCCTGCAGATATTATTCGGGCAAAAATATTTTCCAAGTGATTTATGGTATGAGCCCTTGACTGCGGCTTCCATTACGGCCGTTCATCTGGATAGACAACCTGGCGCCGGGCGGCTATATCCTTCACCTCAGGCAAGGGGAAAAAGCGATGGCGGTGAAGTGGGTGAAAGGAAAATGAGTGCAAATATCCCTCTTCCCTTCATCAAGTATCCGGGAAATGGTCCAGCTCCATATCCAGCGTGCCGTCTTCTGCTTCGTCCTTGAAGAGCAAACGGAAGGCGAATGCCGCTCCTCCGAAGAGTAAGGTGGCGGCAATCCCCATAACGATGATACCGGAACCCGACAGGCCATTAAAACGCACCGAAACATTGCGCGAGGCGGCGCTGCTGCTCAGGCTGACTATACCGGGCTTCCTGGGCGTCCAGCGAAAGACGGTGGTAGGCTGTTCGGCGCGGAGCGTATCCCTCATGGCGACACTGCTATTGGGGCGGTAGGTAACGACCAGTAAGCGTTCGGGCTGCCCCAGGGTAACGGCCACGGCTTCTCCCTGGGTGGGTTGCTCATCAGAAAGGCTGATCTGAGCGGAAGCCAGAAGGGGTAGGGCTATTATGTTGAGCAGAAGGGCTATCCATTTCATGGGTCAACAGTTTTTGAGCGGGTGATGTAAAAGGCAAAAAAGAGGGTGAAGGCCAGCCAGAAGATAGGTATGAACATTGTCAGCCAACTGTACCCCGGCATATCGTAACTGGTGCCGTACAATGGCCATTCCTGAGCCAGGGAGGTGACAATGACCACCAGCAGGATTACCGGCAGAAAATACCTGATCAGGATTTCAAACCAGCCTCCTAGTTTCAGTTTAGCGTTTTCATTGAGGGCGGCCCGCAGTTTGCCCGCCCCGAACACCCAGCCGATCATGAGCACTTCCAGCAAACCAACCGTGAGCAGGCTATAATTGAACACCCAGTGGTCGGTAATGTCCAGCAGGGTGAGGCCCAGGGTGCCGTTGCCGCTCAGCCTCGGATCGATGATCTGTGGCAGAGCAAAGAGGCAGGAACCCATTACACAAGGAATGGCGATGAGCGCCAGGGCCTTGCGCCGGCTGAATCGGAATTTATCGATCAGGGCAGAAGCCGGCGCCTCGATCAGCGAGATGGAGGAGGTGATGCCGGCCATCACTACCAGCAAGTAAAACAGGAAGCCGAAGAGGCGGACGATCCAGGGTACGGCAGAGAGCTCGTTGATGCCTTGAGGTATGACGAAGAAAGACAGGGACAGCGTTGTACCCGCCGGATTGAGCGCAAAGACGAAGAGCAGCGAAAAAATAGCTACCCCCGCCAGAAACTCAAAGCTACAGTTCAGGAAGGAGACCAGCATAGAGTTGTTGACCTGGTCGGCATCTCTCGGCAGGTAGGAGGCATAGGCCGTCATGGTGCCCAGCCCTAAAGAGAGGGAGAAGAACATCTGGCTGAAGGCGCCCTTCCATACACTGGGCTCCCGAATGCCATCGAGGGCGGGCGTGAACAAGTACATAACGCCGTCGAAGCCACCCGGCAGCGTAAGGCCCCGGACTGCCAGAATGATCATAAAGAGCCACATCAGGGGAACGAATATACGCACCGCCTTTTCAATGGTGTGGGCGCCCTGCCGGAGGATGAACAAGTTGGCCAGCCAGATGACGATGATATAAACCAGCGGGTTCCAGGTGCTGATCAGGCTGAAGAAATAGACGGTGGCGTTGGGCTCGGGCATCGGCTCGGCGAAAGGAGTAAAAGGCGCAGTGGCTCCGGGTTGGAAGAGGGAGCCGAATGCGCCGATCATCATGCCCAGCGCCCAGCCCAGAATGGCGATGTAGTACATGGTGATGAACAGAGCGCTTCCGATACTCCACCAGCCGACAAATTCCCCGCGCCGGCCCGCCAGCTGGCTCAGCGCCATGGGGAAGGACTTCTGGGTGAGGGCGCCCAGGCCGAATTCCACCATCATGATGGGCATGCCCATTACAAAGAGGGCCACAAAATACGGAAGATAAAAAGCCCCGCCTCCGTACTGGTAGGCATTGGAGCTAAAAAAAACAATATTGCCCAGCCCGATGGCGGAACCGCTGGCCGCCAGGATGAACCCCAGCTTGCTTTGCCAGTTTTGTCTAGGTGCAGACATCTCGATGTGTTGTTTTGAGTGCTAATTACCCCTTTAGATTTCCAAAATATAATCATAATGGGCCATTTTTTTGGTATATCAAGGTGTTTGGATGGCTTTTCGGAGCGAAATAGCTACTTTTATTAGCACCCAACGTTGGCCGGCAACCGTTCGTCATGCCTTAGAGCTTGTTGAGGAATTGTTTTTGGTGATGAAATTGATCATTTTTTTGATGAGATGAGGCGTGAGATGGGGAGCATACCCTTCCGCGTGCCGCTGAAGCTTTAGCGGAGGCGCAAGGTACGTGACCCATTTCGCAACAAAATATCATCAAAAAAAGGGCAGTTTCAACCCGAAGGATAATTCCCCAACAAGCTCTTAAAACAGTACCAATGAGCAAATTGAAAATCACCTTTCTTACCACCGCCGCTTGTCTGCTGTCGGTAGTCCTGCTTTTGTCGTGCAACAAAGAGGACGAGGCCCCTTTTGGCAAGGGAGCCGGCATTCGCATTGAGAACCTTAGTACCTATACTTTTGATGAAGTGCTGGTGGAAACCGGCGGAGGCGGTGAGCAGGAGTACTTGGATATACCTGTCGGCGGCATTACCGATTATAAGCCTTTCGAGTACACCTATCGGTATGCTTATATCCGGACAATTATTGGAGGAGATACGCTCACCCTTCAACCTATAGATTTTGTTGGAGAACAACAATTTACCAAAGGGGCATTTACTTTCCGGATCGATATTGTCGGTGAGACAACTCCATTGTATATGGTATTCGAGTTTAAAGAGGATTAGGAATTAGGTGAGCGATATTTGAAAAAGAGGCTAAATTAGCGGCGAAGAAAATCAAACCCTGATGGACATTAATAAGATCAACGAGTATTTGAGCCAGTTCTCGGACATGGCTGTTGCCTTTCTGCCGAAACTGGCGCTCGCTTTGCTGCTGCTTTTTTTTGGGTTTAAAGTCATCGGCCGGATCGCCCGCCTGGCGGGCAGGGTGATGGAGCGGGCGGGCTTGAGCAGCAACCTGCTGCCGTTTGTCCGGTCTCTGGTAAACGTCTCGCTCAAGGTGTTGCTGGCCTTCAGCATCGCCGGCATTGTCGGCGTTGATGTTACCTCTTTCGTTGCGGTGCTGGCGGCTGCCGGCTTTGCTGTCGGACTGGCCCTACAGGGCAGCCTGAGCAATTTTGCCGCCGGCATTATCATCCTGCTTTTTCGTCCCTATAAGGTGGAAGATTGGATCGAAGTGGACGAGAAATTCGGCCGCGTGGAAGAGATACAAATCTTCAATACCATCATGGTAACTCCGGGCCGGAAAACCCTCATCATTCCGAATGCGCAGGTGGTGGATAATATCGTCACCAACTATTCCAAAAAGGGGTATATCCGTATGGAACTGAATGTGTCGATGCCATATAGCGAGAGCTTTCCCAAGGTGAGAGATATCATACTGAAAGAGCTGAAGGCCATCCCCAAAGTGCTCAGTGAACCGGAACCGGAGGTGGGAATCGAAGCCTACGATAGCCACACCGTACTACTGGCGGTGCGCCCTTACGCTATTCCTGACGATTACTGGGAGGTCACTTTCGAAGCCTACGAGCGAATCAAGGCTGCCTTTAATCGAGAGGGAGTCAAAGTGGCTTACTCTGAAGGAGTGGAATTGGGCACGATCGGGACGTGATGGGGAAGCCTCCCCCCAACCTCCTCCGAAGGAGGGGGAGCGATTCTTCGATTTATGGGTTTGGAGAAAAAATTATTCTCAATTTATATCTGTCCGATTCCTTAGAGCATGTTTGGAGGCCGGATTTGAAAGCGAAAAGCGTCAGTTTTTTGGTGAAGCGAGGCGTTTTTCGAAGGGCGTATCCGAAGATACGGCCGAGTAAAAGAACGAAGCATCACCGAAAAAGTGGCCTTTTTTAGCTCAAAGGTTGGCCTCCAAACATGCTCTTAATCCTTTCTATCCTCGGGGATATCATAGAACTCAGGCGCTGACTCCCGGCGTTCCACGCTCATTTTATCGAGGTCATCCATAAATTCGATGGAGTGGTCCCAGAAGTCTTCGAAGATAGGCCTGGCTTTTTGGCCCCATGCCCAGACCTTTTGGGGGTATTGTTCAAGGTAAGTATAGGTCCTTGATTCTTCTTTGACCGGGTCCCCGATCAAGTGGGATTTGTCGCCGAACCAAAGCACCATGCTATAGACCAGCACCATCAGGGCGGAGAGAAAAAAGCCGCCGATGATCTGGTTAACGATGTTGATATGCGCCGTCTGAAGCGCCCCTTCCAGGAAATTGGCGATGAGCCGGATAATCAGCATGGTGCCCACAAAAGTCAGCAGGAAGCCGGCGATGAACATCAGCGGGTTTTCCTGGAACAGGCTTTCCAGCGTGCTGGTAACTTCCGGCCCGAAGCGGAACGCCATCATCAGGCCGAAGATCACTGAGAAGATGGTGAAGATGGTCTTGATGATGCCTCGTGAAAACCCCAGGTAGAAACCCCAGGCTGCTAGTACCAAAAATATTAAATCTATTGCCATAATGAGTTCAAAAGTAAGCCTTTAGCCGCTATTATGACGCATAAAATAGACTATTAGCCGCATTAAATGGATCAAAATGCCTGTATTTAGGGGTTTGGGAAAAAATAACCTACCCATCTGGCTTGTTCTTTTTCCGCTGGGCGTCGTTGCTCATCATTCACGTAGCTGGGCTATGCTCACTCTTCGCGCCTAGCCCAGCGAAAAAATAACTGCGCCATTTTGAGTACCTTATTTATTTCCAACCCCCCTTAACATCAAAGCAGCTTTCTCACCAGGAAAACAAATGAACTGCCCCGTAAGATCGCCCATTCGGAAAATCTACAATAAAAGTTTACATCTTTCCGTTCAGGAGGCTACCTTTGTATAAAAATTTCAATCAAATGAAAGTACTATTATCATTAATCCTGGGAACTACGCTCTTTGCTTCATCACTGCTGGCTCAATCGGAAGAGATGCCGGCGGTTTTTAAGCTGGGCAACAACGAAAAGGGCTACGAAGCCCTCAACCAAGCCTACAGCCAAACCCTGCTGGAGGTAAGCAATTTTGACACCCAAAAGGCCTTTGACAGCTGGATGGACATGATGCAGGAAATGCAGGAATATTCCAAAAAAATCCGCTTTGATATCAAAGGCGTGAAAGTCTGGCTGCACGTATATTGGAATGAAGACGGATCCCTCAGCCATGTCGGTTACCTGCTCCGGCCGGATTCCCGCAACATCGATGAGTTGGAAATGGCCGCCTTCTTCAAGACCTTCATGGGGCGCTACAAGCTTCCGGTTACCAGCAGCAAGAAATTTAGCCACTATACCGGCGCGAACTTCCCCATCTATAGTGAAAAAGTGAGTAACTAACCGGACTTTTGATTTAAGCCGGAAATGCGAAGTCGGAAGTCGGAAGCCCTGAGGCTCCGCCTTCCGACTTCCCCCTTCTTTCAGCCGCCGGAGCTTCAGCGTAGGAGGCTCCCTTCCGACTTAATCCAGCCCCTCCCGCCGCTCTTTTCCAAACCACTGCACATTAAGTTTGTAAAGCCCTTCCCTCCGCGTATATTTGCACTTTAGTAAGTGATCAGAAGATCCCTTTGGGTTTTTTGAAGTGTACTTCATTCAAATCATAAAACCACTGGTTCGATGATAAAAATATTAGCCAATGACGGCATAGATGCCGACGGTCAAATGTTATTAGAGGAGGCTGGTTATCAGGTAGACACTGATAAGGTCGCTCAGGATGCCCTGCCCGGGGTGCTGCCGGAGTACGATGTGGTTATCGTGCGCAGCGCTACCAAAATCCGCAAGGAGCTAATCGACAAATGCCCGAACCTGAAGATCATCGCCCGTGGCGGAGTAGGCCTGGACAATATCGACGTGGAACACGCTAGAAGCAAAGGCATTACCGTGATGAATACGCCGGCCGCTTCCTCTCAATCGGTGGCCGAATTGGTTTTTGCCCATCTGTTTTCCCTCTGCCGCTTCCTGCAGCAATCGCATCGCGATATGCCGGTGAAAGGCAATACCGAGTTCAAACAACTGAAAAAGGTCTATTCGGAAGGCATACAGCTTCGCGGCCGCACCCTGGGCATCGTTGGTTTCGGCCGGATTGGCCAGGAGGTGGCCCGCATCGGCGTTGCCCTGGGTATGAAAGTGATGCCGGTCGACCTCGTAGTCAATGAGGCGGATATCGATATCAATGTGTTTGTGAGTGATAATGTCCGCTTATCGGTTACCCTGGATACCTACGAATGGGACGAAGTGCTCCGCAACAGCGACTTCCTCACGTTGCACGTACCCTTCAGCGGAGGTTCCGCCCTCATCGGTAAGAAAGAGATCGACAGTATGAAGAATGGCGCCATCATCGTCAATACTTCCCGAGGTGGCGCGGTAGATGAAGATGCCATGCTGGAAGCTCTGAACAGCGGTAAACTCCGAGGCGTAGGCCTGGATGTGTTCGACAACGAACCCACCCCCAAAAAAGCACTGCTGGAGCATCCGTTGGTGTCCTGCAGCCCTCACATCGGCGCCGCCACCGCCGAAGCGCAGGCCAACATCGGCCTGGAGCTGGCGGACCGGATACTGGCGTTTTTTGGGGATGATAAGTAGTATGGCCCGGAATATTCATTTCCTCATCATCTCATACAACATCCCCTCCTTCATCGCATAGGCCGAAACGGTGATCTGCCGGATGCCTGCCATGCCCAGCACTACTTTGAGCAAGATCAGGGCGACGACGATCATGTCTACCCGGTCCTGGGGTATGCCTTTCATAGCGCGGCGTTGAAGATCATCCATTTTAACCAATTCCTCGTAGAAGGGGAAGAATTTTTCAGCGGGGAGGGTGGCGTTGAGCAGATGGGCCTTGTCTTCTCCCAGGAAAAATTGCAGGACGTCGAAGGTGCCGGAGGCGCCGACCAGGCGCTGGGTGGGGAATTGTTGCAAGGCTTCCAGGAGCGGGCTGAGCTGTTGTCCCAGGAATTGGTGAATGGCCGCTGTTTCTTCCGGTAGGATAGGCTCGTGCCGGTGGAAGTTTTTGTACAGAACGGCCACGCCTATCGGAAAGCTTTGCGCCCACAATACCCCGTTGGAATCGGCGATGATGAACTCCACGCTGCCGCCGCCGATGTCCATGATGAGCATGCGCTCTTCGGTGGGCGGTACGGCTAAGACAACGCCTTTATAAATGAGCTCGGCTTCCCGCTCTCCGCTGATGAGCCGTATTTCGATGCCGGTGCTTTCCTGAATTTCCCGAATAAAAACCGGGCCATTGCTGGCGGTGCGCAGGGCGGCGGTGCCGAATACCCGCACTTGTTCTATGGGGACGTCATGGGCGGCCAGCACCCGACGGAAGCGCTGAATGGTCTCCACTCCGCGCCGGTAGGGCTCCGTGCCGATCGTTTCGATGCCTTCTTCCGCCAATTTAACAAAACGGCGTTCCCGAAAGATTTCCTTGATCTTGCCAGATGGGCCTTCCTCAGCAATGAGCAGATGGAAGGTATTGGTGCCCAGGTCGATGACTGCGTAGCGGTTCATTTATGGTCAATAAGTTGGTAGGTTGAATGGGTGGTATTGGTTGCCAATTGGATGATAACCAACAACAAACAACCGGTAACGGCTACTCGTCTAAGGTTGGACAGCCTCGTACACCGTACACGTCCCAGGGCTGCCATTGGCTCGTACAACGTACATGCCTCCGTAGCTTTTGTCCAACCTTAGACGAGAGCCCCCGATAACTGCCTGTCGGATTCCTGCCGGCGCCTCAATGACTGGCCGGCGCTTCCGTTCCTGTACTCAATATCTGGTTGAAAAACTGAACCCCGGCCGGCATGATGGTGTTGGCGTAGGTTTTCTTTCCGTTTTCATAAAAAATGAAATAAGTGCAACCCTGGCTGAAGTGAAGGTCCGCCTCCAGCCGGTTTTCGCCTTGCACCTGGAAAAAGATGCGGCCGATGGGCTGGCAGTTGGGCTGAATAACGGGCACCTCTTCGGAAATATACCGGACGGCCCCTTGTATGTCCGCACTTTTGTTTTGGCTTACGCTAAAGTCCTTGTAGTAAAAGACGTAGTCGATATAGTCGCACTGTTTCCAGAGCATTTGCAGGGTATCCAGCGGCAGGCTGGGGTATAATTTTTCGTCAGCCGTTTGTTGAGTAGCAGCTTGTTCCTGTTTTTGTTGGTTGGCGCCCGCTTCCTGCTGGCCCGATTGACAGCTGAAGAGGGTTATCGAAATTATCAATAAGGTTCCAAAACGATTCATGTCGTCCTTTTTTGGGGGAAGATAGGAAATTGGTGTAACTATTTCGGTATTTCGGGTTTATGGTGTTTCGGTATCGCGGCCGGGGGCTTACAAAGGCTCACGGCCTGACCACGATCAGCCGGCGCGTAGTGATGGTCTTTCCCTGTTCATCAGACAGGCTGTAGAGATAGGTGCCTTTTCGCAAAGCGGAAATATCGATTTTTTCGGTATGGTTGCCATTGATGTAGTAGCTCTTGCGCCACTCTTCGATGCCCAGGATATTGTGAATCTTGAGTTTGTACCGCCCGGCAGGCAGGTTGGTGAACTCGAAGCGGACGTTGACGATGGCCGGGTTGGGAAAAGCCCATACGCCGGGTTTCAAGGCATCGATATTCTGGACATTGGTGGCGATGTTATTCGCTTTGTACTCCACGCGCTGCACCTGCGTTTCATCCTCGTTGGCCACCACCAGGGCAATCGGTTCTATCGCCTCATTGCTGAAATAATAGTAGTTGACCGTTGTTTGAGGGCCCAGTGTAGGAAGCCCCAGGGCCTGAATGGCAATATCGGTGACATCCTGCCAGCCGAAGAAGCCGACCTTGGCGTCCAGGCGCGTTTCGCGCACCTCGGTCCGTTTTTCCCGCAGCACATCGTAGATGCCGCCGGGGATCGTCATAGTCCCCCAGGCATCTACTACATCGGAACGCTGGATGTTGAGGCGAATACGCAGAGAATCGGGCGTAATGGGCAGGTTGTCGACCACACCCGCGGGCAGGTCGTTGGCGGAGAAAGCCAGGGAGAGGTTGGCCTGTGATTCGTTGGTGTTATTATAGTTAAGCGGCGCGCGCTGCTGAACCACCGGTGGATCAAAACGGGAGGCGCTTTGTACCCCCAGGCCCAGCGGATCTTCGCCAAAATAGCCCAGTAATTCCACCATATTATTGCTCACCCGGTAGTAGGCAACGAGGTTGGCGTTGACGCTGGCATAATAGGTGGCGTTGGGAAAGGCGTAACTTCCCGGGCCCTGCATAGCGGGGAGGAGCAGGGTGCGCCGCGGAAATGGCGCCTGCAGGGTGGTAAAATCCCAGCTTTGGCTGCCGCCGCTGCCGGTGATATAGTTGCCGGAGGGCAGGTTGTCTACGGAAGTAAACAGGGTGTCGCCGGCGTAAGGGAAGCTTGCATTGGTAATGGTGATCTGGGCTTGTGCCGCTGTAGCAATAAAGGCAGCCAATATGAGGTAAAGTAAAGTAGGTTTCATGCCATGGACTTTATGGTTGCTGTGAATGAATTTCAATTACCGAACGCTGTAAAGGTACTTCATTTGAGGCAAAGCTGCCATAGGAGGGCACAAAACAAGCGGCCGGCTACCTCACCTGCCGAATCTCATGACGTAATGATCTCCGCAGCCTTGGGGCAACCCGCCGCTTGAATTACCGGGGAAGCGCTATTCTTTCACGAATTCAAAACACCATACCCTGAAAATGCATAGGTGATAAGGTCAAAAGTAGTAATGATCCCTACCAACTTGCCCTTGTCAACGACGGGGAGGGCGTGAAAGAGGTTCTCCCGGAAGAAACCTGCCGCCATTTCCAGCGAATCCTCGGGGTTGAGCGTGGCAACCTGTTTGGTCATTACCTCGCCCACCAGCAAAGAGCGCATAATGGCGTCATTGTATTCGTTGCTCTTCTCCGTCTTGAAGAGCGTGAAGCCGTGCAATAAGCGAAAATAATCGCTCTTACTAATAATACCCACCACTTTACCTTTATCAATCACGGGAATGTGGTGGATATTATTTTTGCGGAAAATATCCTGCACTTGGCTCATCGTATCGTCGGGAGACACAGTTATGACCGGTGTGCTCATGATCTGGCCGACGGTGGTGGTATCTTTCATTGGAGGCCTGTTTAAATTAAAAATTATTCTTCGTACGCTTCTTCCGTTTTTTCTACCTCAACATTATTAAAACTGAAGTTGAGCAAGTCATGGGTGGTGATCAAACCAACGAGCCTGTTATCTTCAATGATGGGCAGGGCGTGGAATTTATTTGCCAGGAAAATATCCGCCGCCAGCCCAATGGTATCATCCGGGTCGAGGGTAATGGGGTATCTGGTCATTATATCAGCAGCAGTCAGGCGCTTGTATTCTTTCTCAGAATAGGCTTTGCCGGTCGTCTGGAGAGATAATACATGGGCGACTTTGAAAACGTCTTCTTTGCTGATAATGCCTACCAGTTGTTCACCTTTATCGATAACCGGGATATGGTGAAATTCATTCTCGCGGAAAATATCCTGAATGGCTTTTGCTGGCTTGTCGGGGGCAACCGTCACCAGCTTGGTGGTCATTATTTCCCGAATAGCTTTGTCCGGATTCATGGTGTCCGTTTTTAAGGTTAGTTATTCAATTACTTTTGTGCAAAATAGGTTTGTGAAGCTTCGAAGTTGCCGAACATTCTCAGTACTTCAAAAAAGGCCGGTTGCAGGCTTTGGCTGGCAATGGCCAGTTGCTGGCGGTTGGCGCAGCTGAAAGTTTCTGCAAATTGGTTCAGCAGAGCCTCCATTGCATCCTGTTTGTAGGCCAACTGCTGTAGCCGGGCCTCGTCAAATTCATAAAGCGTGCTATCTAATGATTGCGCCCGGATGGCCTGCCAATCCTTGATTGCCTTGTGGAGTAGTTGCTCGTATTCACCCCATTCCATTAGGCACATCAACTCGTCTGCGGCAGCTTCCGACAACAGCCCTATTTCGTCCTGAAAATTAAAGAGGCCGTCCAGGTAATAATCTACGCCGTACTTTTGGCGCAGCTCCATAAACTCGTACTTCACATGTTCCAGCTGGTTGGCTGCGAGTGTCATATTGTTGGCGTCGATGGCATAGTAGGCGTCGCCCAGCCAGCTATTGATCCGGTTCAGGGCTTCCGCTTCTTCCGGCAAGTACGCCTGGTATTGCTTTTTAAGTTTTTGCCACTGAAACTCCAGGTAGAATACGGACCGCTTGGCCTGATGGACATCTCCTTCAAAAGAATAGACCAACACTGGTACAAAAGCCCGGTCAAAGTGCACCATGGCCTTTTGGATCTGTGTGGTGTCACAACCGCTGATCAATGAGGCTAGAATGGTTATGCTTACTACACGGGCCAGAAATTTCATGGTGCACTGTTTTGGTGAACTGTTTTCCGCCAACCGGCTCGCTTTGCCACCTCGAAAGGGGCGCCGCCTCCGGTTCGCTTACTTGATTTCGATCTTCTTGACGTTCTCTTTCTTCTCTACTTTTACTTTCGGAATCGTCAGATACAGAATACCTTCCTTGTAATTGGCCACGATGGCGTCATCCTTCACATTTTCAGGCAGGTAGAACGAGCGTTTGAAGGAGCTGTAGGTGAACTCTTTACGCATGTAGTTGTCTTCCTTCTCTTCCTTCTCGGCCTTGGTTTCGGCGCTGATGTACAGCGTTCCTTCCTTGACTTCTACCTTGAAGTCTTCTTTCTTCATGCCGGGCGCCGCTACTTCCACTTTAAAATCCTTTTCAGTTTCGGCGACATTAACAGCGGGGAGCCTGTCTTCTTTCCACCATCTGTTAATGAAGTCGTCATCTGCGAAAAAGCGGTCAACCCACGGCATCAGGTTGGTTCTTTTCATCAGTGACATGATTTCATTTTTTTGGTTAAGTATTGGTTATTAATTCCTTATGTTCAAATATATCCTTCTATTGTACTCGCTCCGGATGAGATATATCATCCCGTTTCATTGATTTTCATCACCGCCCGGGGAAGAAACCCACCCTTAAACTCAGTGCGTTGTAGAAACTGCTATAGCTGCCGCAACCTACGTCTTCCAGGTTTTCGGACCCCCAAATCCACCGGTATCCTCCGGTATAGGCCAGGCTGAGATTCCGGCTGAGCGGAAACTCTATCCCCATCTCCGGGCTGATGGCCCAGATGTCTTCTTTCTGGGCGCCTTCGCTTATGTGCTTATGGATGGCTTCCATACTGGCTTCGCCGACGCCCGCTCTCAGCCCGAAATTGAGGTTGAGCCGGGAAGTCAGCGGATAGAGGAAAGCAGTTTGCAGGCCGTATTCTTCCAGGGTAGACTCGTAGGTGGGCCGTTGCGCCGGGGTGAGGGCTTTCAGGCCGTAAAAGCCCAGGAGTATCCGCCCGTTGGAAACACCGGCCGTCATACCTGCCGACAGGGTATTGGCGCCGTTGATTTCGCTCAACAGTACCGTGGCGCCGGCGTGATAGCCCCATTCTTGTGGCTGGCTGTAAATGGCGCTAATCAAGCCAAGTATCATCGCCGAAAGGAGTATCCACTTTTTCATGCTATCGGGCTTTGATTGTGCTTTTAAAGGTACCCGTATTGATAGTAGCGTGCGATGATGAAGAATAGTGCGAAGGGGTGATTTTTGTCAGTGCAAGGATGGGGGAGGTCCAAGTTCTCACCGCTCAATCCGCCACCCGAATCGCCGCATCCGCCAGGCCCGACACCTGAAAATACCCGATCGCACCCCCTTCGATATTGGTGCGCAGGTTGGCCGGCTGGCCGCTGAACATACCGCCGTCACTGTTGATATTTTCGTTCAGGTCGAGGTAGTATTTGTAGCATTGGTGAGTGACGGCGTACATCTCTACCCGGGCGAGGTCATCCTTGGCGTAGTAGAAAGGAGCGGGCAGGTTGTCAATATCTTCGGTGAGCAGCAGGTCGTCGTAAGCAAAAGCCCAGGTCCCATCCCAGTTTTGGATGGTGTCATTGCGGTAGAACTTGGCCAGGTAGTAATCTACGGTGGCCTGCGGCTCCTTGATGTAGACGAGGACCTCGTAAAACCGGCCTTCGTCTTCCGGGTCCGCCTGCTCTGCTGCATCGATGCGGATGCTGAGGCTGTCGAAAGGCGGAACGTAGTTCATGACTTCACTGGCGCTGTAAATGGTTTCGCCTACCTGGGCGGCCATGGTATAGGTATTGCCGACCTTGCCGCTAAAGGGCGTTTGGGGCACGTAGTAGCCAGGCGATTGTTCAACGAAGGGGTAAACGTTGCCTTCATTGTCCTCCACGCTGACAATAGCCCCGCTAACCGCCGGGTTCTGCCCACTGTCGTAAAACCCCGTTGAACGGCTGATGCGAATGTACTGCCTGCCAGCCTGGTCGGTGATCAGCCCTTCGATAATGGTGGCTTCTTGTGTTTGCTCCAAATCCAGTTCAATCGTTTTTTCACAGCTGAACAGGGCAATAGAGAACAGGGCAAGGAAAAGGATATTTTTCATGATGGTTGTTTTTTAGTATTAGATTTTCCAGGTTTACGCCAGGGAGATTTCGGGGAAACCTGGAAAATCTGAGTTTAAAATTTGAAATTCCAGCTGAAATAGGGCAATGCGCCGAAGAGGTACACCATACGGGCTTCCTTCTCGGTGCCGTCGCCGATGATGTTGCCGTCATCGTCCTGCTTCTTGCGGGTGTAGATGGTCCAGGGGTTCTGGCGGTTGTAGGCGTTGTAGACACCTACAACGAAGGAGTTCTGCCAGCGGCGGTTCTCGTTCTTTTTCGGTTCGTAGGTGGCCGAGAGATCCAGGCGGTGGAAATCCGGCAGGCGGTAGCCGTTGCGGCTGGAATACAGGTTGACCTGATAGCCGTCGAAGTCGTACTTGCCGGCGGGCAGCGTGATGGGGCGCCCGGTGGCGTAGGTGAAGCTGGCGCCGACATTCCAGCGAGGGCTGAGGTCGTAGGCCAGCGACAGGTTCAGGTTGTGGCGGCGGTCATGGTTGGCCGGGAAGATTTCGTCGTTATTGACCCCGGGCACTTTCATGTTGGCCTCCGCCAGGGTGTAGCTGGCAAAGCCGGTCAGGCTACCTTTGCTCTTGCGCAGGTAGAACTCCAGGCCGTAGGACTCGGACTCGCCCTGCCGGAACTCGGTGGACAGGTGCTGGTTGAAGAACAGCTCGGCGTTGTCGGCAAATTCGGTCAGGTCCCTGGAATTTTTGTAATAGGCTTCAACAGAGAATTCGAACATGTTGTCCCGGAAGTTGCGGAAGTACCCCATGGCAACCTGGTCCGATTTCTGCGGGTCGAGGTAGGGCGAACTGGGCGCCCAGGTGGCAAAGGGAATGGGCACGGTTGAGTTGGAGATCAGGTGCACATACTGCACCATGCGGTTGTAGGACAACTTGACAGAACTCTGCGGGTCGAGCATATAGCGGGCAGCAAAGCGCGGCTCGGGATTGTGGAACAGCTTGATCGTTTCAAAATGCTGGTAGGTGGTGGAATCGCGAATGACGATATCGACATTATCTTCCGGATCTTCGTAGTCGTACACGGTCCCCTCGCCGATGTTCTGAAACAGGCTGTAGCGCAGGCCGTACTCCAGGCTGAGGCGATCCGTTACCTGGTGCTCGGCGCTGAGGTACAGGGCGTGGTCCAGCGCATACTGCTTCTGTAGGCTCACGGATTTGAAAATAGACTCCGCTCCGTTGCTGGTAATCTTGCCGGGAGTAAAGCGGCGGTAGATGCCCTGGTAACCGAATTTTAGCGTAAAATTGGGCGTTACGAAGTAAGAGACATCCTCCTTGACGGACGCCTCCCGCTGATTGGCCTCCCAGAGGAAACCATCGACCGGGTCTTTGTCGTTGAGGGCGTAGTCGAAATCGCTGTACACCAGGCTCAGGTTGGAAAACAAGCGGTCGTTGAACAGGTGGTTCCAGCGGAAAGTAGCCGTTTTATTGCCCCAGTCCATCTTGAAGTCGTCATTGAACTGCCAGATGTCGCGGCCGCTGTAAGCGGAGAGGAAGAACCGGTTTTTATTATTGGCCTTCCAGTTGACCTTGGCGTTCAGGTCGTGAAAGCTCACCGAAGTGCCGTCGAAACCGGAAGCATTTTTCATATACAGATCGGCGTAAGAGCGACGGCCGGCGACGATGAAGGAAGCCTTGTCCTTTACGATGGGCGCCTCCAGGGTCAGCTTGGCGGCCAGCAGCCCGACGCCGCCGCTGGCGGCCAACTGCTTGGCGTTGCCGTCGCGGGTAGTCACTTCGAGCAGAGAAGACAGGCGCCCGCCGTATTTAGACGGTATACCGCCCTTGTACAACTCTGCGCTTTTGATGATATCGGCGTTGAAAACAGAGAATAAACCAAAGAGGTGCGATACATCGTACACCGGCGCTTCATCGATGAGGATGAGGTTCTGGTCGGCGCTGCCGCCGCGCACGAAAAAGGCAGAGGTGCCCTCGCCGGCGCTGGTGACGCCAGGCAGCATTTGTATCGTTTTGATGATATCGGGCTCTCC
This sequence comes from Lewinellaceae bacterium, assembly GCA_020636095.1. Classification (GTDB taxonomy): domain Bacteria; phylum Bacteroidota; class Bacteroidia; order Chitinophagales; family Saprospiraceae; genus JACJXW01. The sequence goes on along the minus strand of JACJYN010000002.1, from coordinate 1,336,599 downwards.
CAGCAGGGAGGGCAGTTTTTTGATCTCCTCGATGGGCACGTCGATGCGGCTCATGGCTACCTGCTGGACGGCGTGGTCCGGTTTTTTGTCCGTCACCACCACTTCTTCCAGCACCGCCGCTCCGGGCTGCATCTCGGCGTTGAGTTCGACATTGGCCCGGAGGGTGACCGTCTTCACCATGGCTTGGTAACCCACATAGGTGAAGGTCAATTCATAAGTGCCCGCAGGCAGGGTCAGAGAGTAGAAACCGTACAGGTTAGTGGTAGTGCCCGCCTTGGTGGTGGGTTCGTAAACACTAGCGTAGAGCAGTTCTTCGCCGGAAGTGGCGTCCTTGAGGTAGCCACTGATGGTAAAACGTTCTTCTTCGGGTGCGTCGGGTTGGCCTGTTGCGGAGCATAAAAATCCCAGCAGCAAGCAGGCCATCAATAGGGCTCGCTTCATAATGTAGATTGTTTTGGTTGTTTGCGGGATCAGGGTTCTCCCGTTTGTTCCTTCCCTTGATGCAGGCGGCCCCTACTTTCCCCTATGAGGAAAATTCATTTATTTATGAAGGGACGGTTTTGTACGGCCAGGGAAGCATTATTTCAGACAAAGGCGGCATGGGGGCAATGGTAGTGTCGGGGCGCAATTTCCCACTGCGCTCCGACTTCTTATTTAAAATAGGGCGCTCTAAATAATTCAAAGATTTCTTACTTCCGGTTAGGGCCTTGGCAAAAAAAGAAGCGGCGCCCGAAGGCGCCGCCCTATTCAAAAACTTTTTCTTCAAAAAATGAGGTTGCTTGGCCTACCGCACCCAACTCACCTTCTTCAACAACACCCCGGCTTCCGTTCTCAGCCGGACCAGATAAATGCCGGCGCTCAGGCTTTGGCCTTCATCGGCCGTTCCGTCCCAGCTTTGGGTGTGGTAGCCGGCATCCAGCGTTTCGGCTAAAAGAAGGCTGATCCGCTGCCCCTGCAGGTTGAATATTTCCAGGCTGACGGGGCCGCCTTCCGGCAGATAAAACCGTATGGCCGTTTCACTGCTGAAAGGGTTTGGAGCTACATCCAGCAGATAGGCTTCTGCCTCCGGAACCGGATTGGCAGGAGGTAGCGCGCGCGCATCGCCCGAGCAGCACTCCGCCGTGCCATTTTCTATGGCGTCGATCAGGGCCTGTACCTGGGCTATGATGTATCCGGCATTTTCAGACGGGATTCGGCGGCCGCTCATATTTGCTGCATAACTGATGATGCTTTCCAGGGAACTAATGACCGTGCTGGCGCTACTTCCGCCACAGAATCTGTACGCAGCCAGTTCCAGCCTCGTAGTCAGCGCCCGCTCCACACTTGAATTGAGGCCTAAATCCTCGACATAGCCTATCAAATGATCGATCTCTTCATCAAAGCAAACTACCTGGTTGCAATTGTTGTCAGGGTCTTCTACCATCACGGAAGCCATACAGGTAGCGGTGTTGCCGTTGCCGTCGTTGACGGTCAGGGTCACCATGTTATTGCCCAGGTTGGCGCAGGAGAAAGTGCTGGGGCTGGCCGATTGCGGGTTCACCGATCCGCAGTTGTCGCTGGAATTGGCGGCGTCAAAGACATCACTGGCGCTGATGCTGCCCGTGCCGCTGGCGTTGAGCTGTACAGTGGTTGGCCGGCAGGCGGCGGTGGGCGGTGTAACTTCTACAGCTATCAGGGTGAAGGAGCAGGGCTGGGATTGGTTGCTATTGCCGTCGGTAGCTGTCAGGGTGACCGTAGTGGGGCCCGCCCCGGCCAGTGTTCCAGCAACAGGGCTTTGTCCTACTGTAACCGTCCCACAGTTGTCGGAAGTGGAAAGGCCGTTGGAAGTAGTGATCAGAGCGGTGAACTGCGTATTGTCGCAGCCGGTATTGGTGATGGGGTCGATCACAAAATCGAGCACATCCCCTGCGGTGATGGCCTGGCTAAAGGATTGAGTGACCAGGGTAGTGGGGATATTAAGGTATTCCCATACCTGTGTTCCGTTGAGTAAAACCCGAACGTGCGCCCCGTCCCCGCAGTTGCCGTCCCGGTCGTAGAAGGCCAGGCTTAGGTCCACCGTCCCCGTGTAGGGGCTTATCCAGCGGCGCACGGCCAGTTTGAAATCATCGACGCCGGGATGGCCACCGTATGCATCGAGGAAGGGGGTGTTGAAAGCCTGGTTGTCCTGCCACTGCGGCACGCCGCTGTTGTAAACAGGGAGTTGGGTGAAGTTCTGAAACCCATTGGTGAAGTATTGCCCGTAGAACCAACCGTTACTTCCCTGGGTTCCGGAAAATTCGGTGACGGAATTCGCCAGGACGATGGAACCGCCGGTAAAGCTGGGTACGAAAGCCTGGCACTCGGCATTGGCGTTGATCGTGACAGCGTCCGGGCAATCAATCGCCGGAGCAGTATTATCCACCACTGTGATGGTCGTCGTACACGCATCGGTTGCTCCGTTCGGGTCCATAACGGTAAGCGTTATACCGGTTTCCCCTAAAGCATAGGGCCCCTCAGGAGATACGCTAAAGGAGAGCATGCCCATTTCCGGGTCGGTGGAGCCGTTATTGAATGCGGAGGCATCGGCTGTACCCATACAGGAGGCGTCGGCATCTACGGCCACTTCCCGGCATCTTGCCGTAGGCGCCTGGTTGCAGATATTATTGCCGTCGGCGACGGTTACATTGGCCGAACAGAATGAAAGGTTGCCACTGTCATCGCTCACCGTAAGCTCCACGCTTACAGTGCTGCCCACATCCGCGCAATGGAAAATGGTTTCCGGGATGCTCAGGTTAACGGAGCAGTTATCTGATGAAGCTCCATTCACCTCCTCTGCGGCGAGGGTGTAGGCGCCGCCCGCTTCGATGTCAACGGTGATGTCCTGACAATCAGAAGCAGGGGCTATGGCATCTATGACGGTTACTACCGCCAGGCAGGACGTCTGTACGCCGCCGGTTCCGGTGGCAGTCAGGGTAACGGTGACGCCGATACCGTGGCTGCCCAGGTCGGAGATGACATTGGTCCCTAAGTTTTCCCATTCTGTAGCCAGGGTGGGAAAGCCACTGGCCGGATTGGTAGTTACCCCACCGGTTACTGTGGTTTTCCGGCGCAGGGTTTGATCCAGTGTGCTGTTCCCGCCGCCGGTCCATTGCGTTCCGGGATCTTCGCCGATCCTGCCGATGAGGTCGGCCGTTGTGCCCAATCCAATATTGTACAGCTCGATGGCGTCATTACCGTTAAAAATAATAGCAGTGGCATCTGTCACAGGGCCGCCGTAAATAAAAGCATTGGAGTTGGCCAGGACGATCACTGCTCCTGGGCTTAAAATGCCACTCAGTGTGTTTGTCCTAAACGGGGAGGTGTTGCCATTAGTGTATAGCCTCACCTGATAATTGCTCAAGTCCACCGCTGCGCCTGTCCCGTTGTAGATTTCCAGATATTTGTTATCACTGGTTCCCTCTACGTATTCCGAGAAGAACAGATCCGTAGGGAAAGTACCGGACAGGCCGCTGCAGGTAAGCGTGGTTGGGCTGGCGCTCAGGGCAGGTGGTACACCGCAGTTGTCAAAGCTGCCGCCATCGATCTGGGTGGGGTTGATGGTAGCGTTGCCGGCGTTATTCAGGTTTACGGTGGTGTTCTGGCAGACAGCTACCGGGTTGGAGGTGGTACAAGGGCTGTAAATGTAATTGGCGCCGCCGTTGTTGTTTAGCTCCAGTGTGAGCATATCATGGGCCAGTTGGCCGTTGGCGCTGACGGCGTTGTTGATCTGAGCCAGGGTGCTGGAAGAAGTGTAAACGTAGTAAACTACCGTATTGCCTCCCTGATCGGGAATGGTGGCCGTGCCGGTAGCGCCACTAAAGCTTACTTCCACAAGGCTGGAGGTGGCAAAGCCATCGGTGGAGTAGCGCACATAGGCGTGCTCTCCACTGGCCGGAGCCCCGCTGAGGGTAACCGTCACCTCGTCGCCACAGTTGGTGGCGCAGGCCGGGCCGGAGACGCTGGAAACGATAGCGGGAGCGTAGGTGGTTTCGAGGATGGCCATGTGGTTGTCGCCGGTGTTCTCCGTCACATTTACGGTGTAGTTGTTGCCGGCAGTGATTATCGGAAAAAGGCCGTCGCAGCCTCCAGAATTGGAATTGAAGGTAGCGGAGGCGGCAGGAGCGGGAAAACCTGCTGCCGGAGCGATGACCTGATTGAAACCACTGATAAGCAGGTTGAAGTTGCCGTTGCACCCTCCGCTGTAGGGGCGCCAGTTGTTGTTGAAGTTTTGGTTGCCGGCTGAACCTTCCGCGAAGTTCCATCGCCGGATAGGGGTGCGAGACCTTAAGGCCGCCTGTAGCCGCACCTGCCGGAAGGCGCCCCGGTCCACCAGGTTGTACGAAACATAATTGGTGCTGTCCACCATATCAGTGCCAAAGGTCGTAGGCTGCGCCTGTAACGCCAGAGCAAGGGTGAAAAGAAGAATAAGAGTAGTGCAAATTCTTTGCATAAAAAATCGATTTTATTTTGGTCAATTCAAGTTGAGAAAATTTCCAAGCGTGTTCTGAGCCCCTTTCAGCCAGGCAAAGGATACTCCTTCAGCAGGTGCTGTCGACAGGGGAGTTTTTAAAAAAGTTTAGTAGCCTCTTGGAATACAGTTTTTCGAGTATCAGGTAAGGACAAAAGGGGGGCGTTATACAAACGAGAATCATAAGCTCTCCTTACAAAGATAGTTTTTTCGCTAATTTGTCAGAAAATATGGCTCGTTTTTTTTCTGGATTCTGGCGGTTGGCCTGATCTTGGCAAGATAGTCGTGCTGGTGAGCTAATTCTAAACTGGCAAAGTAGTATTAAGTAGATGGGCACATTTAAATTACGTGTTCAAATAACTCTGACGCCAATAGAAAATTGGCGCCCGAGGTGTGTTGTCGGGGCGCAATTTTCTATTGCGCTCGGACTTAAGCCTTGGTTTATACTAAAATTAATTCTCTCCGGCTACTTAACATCAAGCCTGTCATCCCCTGGGTCCACATCCCGAAAATCTTCCCAGTCCAAAGAGATGCTGCGCACCTTCCCATTCACCGGAAGTTCCAGCTCCACCTCGGCGCCCTCTCTCCAAAGGATAGGATTGAATCTAAAGTACGGGGTATTTCCCTCTTCCATTTCCACCTTCAGCGAGATGGGTAGCGGTAGGCCCCCTTCATTGCGCACGGTGACGAAGAAGGCTCCTTCCTCCTCCCGGTAGCTCACCAGGGCCAGGTCCATGGTGTGGAACTCCATAAACCAGCTTTGCCAGAACCAGTCCAGGTTTTGGCCGGAGCATTCCGAAATGGTGAAGAAGAAGTCGTACGGTTGCGGATGTTTGCCACGCCAGCGTTCGACGTATTCCTGGACACACTCCAGGAAGTTATATTCCAGCAGCAGGTTGTAAAGAGCCAGGTAAGCGCTGGCCGGTTTGCCATAGGAGTTGAGGCCATAGGCCGGCGCCAGTAACTGATGAGAAGGGGTGAGCATGGGCACATCCACTTCGGCGCCCTTTACCCCCAGGTAGCCGCGCAGGTAGTAGCCCGGGTAGATCGCGTACTCCGGGTGCTCCAGGGTATACAACTCGGTGCAGGCGAAGAACTCCAGCAAGGTGGCCCAGCCTTCGTCCATCCAGGCGTAGGCGCTCTCGTTTATGCCCGTGAGGAAGGGAAAGTAGGTATGGGCGATCTCATGAGCGGTGAGCGCCTTGGTATCGTCCAGGTTGTCCATGTCTACATCGTTGACCATCATAGGATATTCCATCTGCCCGTGGCCGTTGAAGATCGTCATGGTGGGGTAGGGGTAGGGGATGGCGGGCATTTGGGTGGAAAAGTAGCCGATGCAGGCGCGGGCGATTTGCGCCACTTCAGGGAAATCCGCGCTTTCGGGCTGGTAGGCCGCCTGTACGCTGGCCCGCCGGCCGGTGGAATCCACCACAATGCTGGTGGCGTCCCATAGAAAATGGCCGCTGGCGCCGAAGGCAAAGTCGGTCACCTCGCGGGCGGTGAAACGCCAGGCCAGTTCCTCTGCCGGTTGGACGGCCTGGCCGGCCGCCAGCGTTTCTTGGGTGATGATATGCACCACGGTATCCGACTTCAGGGATTGCCGGAAACGTTCCAGCGCGAGCGGGCTGAGTACTTCTTTATCATTCTGCAACTCGCCGGTGGCCCATACCACACAACCCTTCGGCACCCGGATAGTTACGTCGTAGTCATTGAAGTCGCCGTAGAACTCCGTCTGCACATTGTGAGGTATGCGGTCCCAGCCGCTGATGTCGTCATACACGGCAATGCGGGGATACCAGTAGGCGGCGAATAGGGCCGTTTCGTCTACCATGCCTTCCCGGTGTTCTAGGGTGGATGTTTGCAGCTCGTAGTTCCATTCCAATTTCAGTTGCAGGCTCTTGCCGGGCAGCAGGGGTTCGGGCAGCGGCAACCAGGCGTTGGTGGGGTCTTCGGATTGGTGGACGGCGCCGTTGTCCCATTCTAACATCTTGCCATTTACCCGGACATTGGAGAGGCTGATGCCTGTGGTATAAAATGCCGGATCGACGTAGGAGGCGCGGCGCGCCTGCAGCAGGTGTACGTTCTGAATGAGCTTGAGGTTGAGCTGCCGCAGGGTATCCGGGCTGTTATTGGTGTAGGTGATGGCAGCCTGGCCTTCAATGCGTTTGTCGGAAGGCTTTACGCGGGCGTCGATCTGGTAGGTGGCGCGGTTCTGCCAGTATTGCTGGCCGGGCTTGCCATTGAGGGTGCGGGCGCCAGTCTTTACTGCCTGCTGGAAGTCTCGGGGCAGGTAGAGGGTGGGCTGGGCTGGAAGGGAGAGCGCCAGGAAGAGAAGCATTATGGAGAATAGCGTCTTGATCATTTCTTTGGATTGAAAGTTATGGATGGGCGAAATTAGGGAATTTGGAGGAAGCTGGTGTATGAAAATTGGTTGAAGGGTATGGCCGGTAAAAGTAAAAACAAATCCTTCATGGTCACTGCCTGCCTGGGAAAGTAGTATTTTCGTCAGATTCCTTATCTTCAAAAAGGATTTCATTCGTGCTTGTACTCATAAGAAAATCCACATGGTAGGCATCATTCTTTTCATTTTCTTCAGCCTGTTGGCTATTTTGGTGTGCACCGATTTTATGAAATATTTAGTGTCCGGAAGGAGGCTGTTTGGATATGTTACTACGCGGATAATTGAAGCCCTGATGGTGATTGGACTGCCGCTTCTTTTTATCCTGTCGGAGGATAGAGGCCTGGAAAATAACTGTTGTGCGGTAAATATATTCTTCTCGCCGGCGCACCGCCTCACCATTTATACATGGATCGCTGCCTGTATCGTTGCCTTTCTCACTTGCAGCGGGAGAAGGCTGATCTTTCCGCCGGTTATTGAAGTGCTCCTTAATGTTTTATTATTGATCGGCATCATCCTGAACATCCTGATCGCTTGCCATGAACAGGAGTTCCTGTGGCTATGGGGCAACCTGCCCATCGGGCTTTTATTCATCATCGCCTTGATGGAGAATCAAAAGAAGCTGATCCTGCATACCAGGGAGAAGGGCCTGTCTGGCGATACTTTTCTGACCCGAACAGCATGGAAGGTATTATCCCTGAGCCTCATATTCCAATTCCCCATACTCCTGCTGCTCTGTCTGCCGGTGATCATGGTGGTGACTAGCATACTGCTGCTGTTCGGGCAGAAACCGGATGCTGCCGTCCGGGCATTCACCGAGACCTACAAGCACGGATTCTCCCAACTGGACCATCTGTGCCGGAACGTCGAATGCGGCGGGCACTTTTTATGCTCGGTGGCGGCGAAGGGGCATAAAAACGTGGTAAAACCCGAAAGGTTGGGCGTCCGGGGCGGGGGGCTCATCATCTGCAACCGGCAACTACTGGTTGCCAATGCGTTTGAAGAGCTTCTGGAAGAGCACCTGCCGAAAACGCACAAAGTGATCAGGCGGAATTACAACAGAGTAGGGGCCCTGATCCACAAGCACTACGCTGTTTTTGACCACAAGTACCTGTGCGACGTCGTCTATCTGGCGATGAAGCCGGCGGAGTGGTTGTTTCTCCTTGTGCTTTACACTTTTGACCGGGCGCCGGAGCGCAGGATTGCCCGGCAGTATCTTGGGAAAGAGGAAAGGAAAGCTATCGCTGAGTTCAGACTCTGAAAGGACAGAGGACATTCGTGTCGGCCATTCTGGCCAGCCAGGCCGGTATCCAGCAGATCGCACAAAGAATATGTAAAATTGTTTCAAAATCATATAAGCATATAAGGCATTGTTATTTGCATCTTTTCGAAACAATTCCTCAGCAATTCCTGACTAACAACCAGCAATAATGCAGAACCACGAGCACCGCCACCAGCACAAAACGGAAAAGGCGCCAGAGCACGGCCATCACGGCCACCACGATCACCACGCCATGATGATCGAAGACTTCAAAAAGCGGTTTTGGGTGTCGCTGGCCCTTACGCTTCCCATTTTGCCCCTGTCTCCAATGATCCAGCAGTGGCTGGGGCTGGACTGGCAGTTCGCCGGAGATAAATACGTGCTGTTCGGGCTGTCCAGCATCATCTTCTTCTACGGCGGATGGCCCTTCCTGAAGGGGCTGGCCGATGAGCTGAAAGAAAAGGCGCCCGGCATGATGACGCTGATCGCCGTGGCCATTGTAGTGGCCTACGCCTACAGCAGCGCCGTGGTCTTCGGGCTGGAAGGAAAGACCTTCTTCTGGGAGCTGGCCACCCTGATCGTGGTGATGTTGCTGGGTCACTGGATAGAAATGCGGTCCGTGCTGGGCGCCTCCCGTGCGTTGGAAAAGCTGATTGCCCTGCTGCCGGATGAGGCGCACCGGATGGATGGCGATCAAGTACAGGATGTAAAAAGTGAGCGAACTGAAAAAGGAGACGTCATTCTCATCAAACCTGGAGAAAAGATCCCGGCGGATGGAATCATAACCGAAGGAGAAAGCAATCTCAACGAAAGCATGCTGACCGGAGAAAGCAAACCGGTGAGCAAAGAAAAGGGAGATCAAGTCATCGGCGGCGCCGTCAATGGCAATGGTTCCCTGAAGGTAAAAGTGGAAGGCACCGGTGAAGACAGCTACCTGTCGAAAGTGGTCAACATGGTACGCGAGGCGCAGGTACCGCAAGTCGAAGACCCAGAAACTGGCGGACCGGGCGTACCTTCTGGCTCACCATCATCGTCGCGCTGACGGTAGGCTTCGGCACCCTACCACCTGGCTTTTCCTGGGTAAAGACTTCGCTTTCGCCCTGGAGCGAATGGTGACGGTGATGGTCATTTCCTGCCCCCACGCCCTGGGGCTGGCCATCCCGCTGGTAAGCGCGATATCTACCGCTGTATCGGCCCAGAATGGCCTTTTGATCCGCAACCGCACCGCCTTCGAGAACGCCCGCAAGATCACCACCCTGGTGTTCGACAAAACCGGAACGCTGACCACTGGGGAGTTTGGCGTAAGCCGCTTTAAGAGTGTCCGGGAAGGGATGGAAGACAAAGAGATGCTCCGCCTCGCCGCCGCCCTGGAGGCCAACTCCGAACACCCCATTGCCGAGGGTATTATGGACAAAGTGAAAGAACTGGGCTTGGAAACGCCGTCGGCAGATAATTTCAACGCTATCACCGGCAAGGGCGTAGAGGCCACGGTGGAAGGGCAGCAGGTAAAGGTAGTCAGCCCCCGGTATCTGAACGACGAGGGGATCAATATCCCGGAAGCAGCAGAAAATGATGGCGGTGAGACCATCGTCTTCGTCCTGCTGGACGACAAGTTAGCCGGCTTCATTGCGATGGCCGACCAAATCCGCCCGGAAAGCGCCGAAGCCATCCAGACCCTGCATAAGAACGGTATTAAAACCATGATGCTGACCGGCGACAACAAAGCCGTGGCCGCCAGCGTCAGCCGGGAACTTGGCCTGGACGACTTTTTCGCGGAGGTGCTGCCGGATCAGAAACTCGACAAGGTCAAAACCCTTCAGGAGAAAGGCGAATACGTAGCCATGACCGGCGATGGAATAAACGACGCCCCCGCTCTGGCCCAGGCCGATGTAGGCATCGCCGTAGGCAGCGGCACCGACGTGGCGGCGGAAACCGCCGACATCATCCTGGTGAATAGCAACCCGCGGGACATCAGCAAGCTGATCCTCTTTGGCAAAGTACTTACCGCAAAATGGTGCAGAACCTGATCTGGGCAACCGCCTACAACGTTGTCGCCATCCCGCTGGTGCCGGGGTGCTTTACAATTGGGGCATCATGATCTCGCCGTACCTTCGGCGCCGCCCTGATGAGCCTCAGTCACGGTGATCGTGGCGGTGAATGCGCAGTTGTTGAGGAAGGGGATGGAGTAGATTCACCCCACCCGCTCCAAAAACTCCTCCTCCGTCATCACCTCCACTGTACCCAGCGCTTGCGCCTTTTTTAGCTTGGAGCCCGGCTTTTCCCCCACCACCAGAATATCCAGGTTGCCGCTGACGGCGCTGATGATTTTGGCGCCGGCGGCTTCAGCCTTAGCCTGCGCTTCCTTGCGGCTCAGCGTTTGCAGGGAACCGGTGAAGAGGATGGTCTTGCCGACGAAAGGGCCCTCGCCGGAGGCAGATTTTGGCAGGTCATCTTCCGTCTGCTTCATATTGACCCCCAGCGCCTCCATTTCTTCTAACAGCTTGATGTTGTGCTCATTGCTGAAGAAGGCAATGACGTTTTCCGCCACCACGGGCCCGACATCCTTGATGTGGGTGAATTTCTCCAGGTCCCAGTCCCGCAAATCTAGCACGTGATTGATTTCAGCAGCGATGATCTTCGATACCTTTTGCCCCAGATGGTGGATGCTGAGGCTGTGCAGCAGGCGGTGGATGGGATTCTGCCTGGCTTTTTCCACCGATTCCTTCAGGTTGTCCGCCGACTTCTCGCCGAAACCCTCCAGTTCGGCGATCTTATCGTAGTCCAGCCGGTAGACGTCGGCGATGGTGCGCAGCCAGCCCAGCTCGTAGAAGCGCTCGACGATGGACTTGCCCAACCCCTCGATGTCCATGGCGTTTTTAGAAACGTGGAAAATAATTTTCTGCAGGTTCTGGGCGCCGCAGACGCAGACGGGGCAGCGCCAGGCGGCTTCGCCCTCGATGCGGACCAGCTCCACCGGCTCGTCCGTATCGTTGATGGGGCAGTGCTTCGGGAATTCGATGGGTTGCTCCGAACCGTTGCGTAATTCCTCCATAGCTTTGACGATGTAGGGGATCACATCGCCGGCCCGTTCTACCAGCACCGTATCGCCGATGTGCAGATCCTTGGAGGTGATGAAGTCCTCGTTGTGCAGGGAAACGGAAGAGACCGTCACGCCAGCCAGCTGCACCGGCTCTATTTTGGCAACCGGGGTGATGGAGCCGATCTTTCCCACCTGGTATTCCACTCGCAACAGGCGGGAGGTAGCCTGCTTGGCCTTAAACTTGAAGGCGATGGCCCAACGCGGGTGGTGGCTGGTGGAGCCCGCCCGCTCCTGCAACTCACGGCTGTTGACCTTTACGACCATACCGTCGATCTCGTAAGGATAGCCGTCGCGCTTTTCCTGCCAGTCGTGGCAGAAACCGACCGCAGCTTTGATGTTTTTGCAGACCGTTCGTTCTACCCCCTCAATGGGTACTTTAAAACCCAGCTGATTGAGCCGGCCGAGGCTTTCCTGGTGGGTGGAAAAGCGGGACAGCACATCGTTACCCGTCTCATCCACGGCGTACCCCAGCGTATAGATGAAGGCTTCCAACCCGCGTTTGGCCACCTCCTGCGGGTCTTTCATTCGCAGGCCTCCGGTGGCGGTATTGCGGGCGTTGGCGAAGAGGCTGAGCCCTTCTTCCTCGCGTTGGTCATTGATCTTTTTGAAAATGTCTTTCCGGATGAGCACCTCCCCCCGCAGTTCGGCCTTATAGATACCCAGGCCAGCGAAATCAGCTCGGAGGGGGATGGAGCGGATAGCGCGGGCGTTGTTGGTGATCTCCTCCCCTACGGTACCGTTGCCGCGGGTGGCGGCCCGTAGCAGGCGGCCGTTTTCGTAGACCACGGCAATGCTGCCCCCGTCGAACTTGGGCTCCACGGCGTACTCAATATCCTCCTCTTCCGGTATGTTGAGGTAGCGCTTGACCTGGGCGTCAAATTCGAACAGGTCTTCCTCGTTGTAGGAATTGGCCAGGGAGAGCATGGGCGTCAGGTGTTCTACCGAGGGGAAATCGCTGGACAGGTCAGAGGATACGCGCTGGGTCGGGGATTCTGGAGTTATCAGCTCCGGATGTTCTGCTTCCAGTTTTTCGAGCATCTTATACAGCCGGTCGTACTCGGGGTCGCTGACAACGGGGCTGTTCAAAATGTAGTACCGGTATTCGTGGTACTCGATCAGGCGGCGCAGCTTGTTGATCTGTTCGTCGGCGGATTCCTGTTGCAGCGCCCCGCCTCCATTGAGGTAGGCTTTGGAAAGGTCAAAAAGAGATCGTTGTTCTTCCTGGCTGTACATGCTTTGGGTTGAATTTTCTGAGGATAAAATTAGGGCTTCTCGGTTAGAATGCCAAGGAAGTGGAACAGAGGAGGTGGGGTGTTTTGTCTTTAGCGAACAGCTATAGATCAAGTCGGAAGTCGGAAGCCGGAATGGCGTTGAGCCTTCCGCAACTTCCTGGCCATCAATAGTGTCCAATGTTAGACGGGCAGTCGAAGCCGGAAGAGAGCCCTTGAATGTCAAGAGCTTATGGCTTGATATTACCACTTCTTTATGTCCGAATCTATAGAAGCGAAATGCTGAAGGAATGTTTACAATATGATTTCAAAAAAAAATCATATTCAATGAAACAATAATGAGGCGGGTTGCGTAAACGATTGAGAGGATTTTTTGCAAAAAAAAACCGGCCCTTTTGGGGCCGGTTATTCAAAGAGCTTTGAGAGGCTATCTACATACCAAAAATGAGGATATCCTTTGATACCCCCGAAATCTTTCATAGGATTATAATTGCATTCGTGGGATTACACATTTTGTAGTAAGTCGTTTTTCCGCCCTTCTCTTCCGAAGGAACTTGCCAACGGTCGTTCTTCTTCGTTGACAATACAAATATCTATAATCATTCAGGGTTAGTGAAGTACAATTCGTAGGATTGCTGTATTTTTTATCATTATTTTGATAATTTAAAATATTGATTATTAAGTAATTGTGTTTAATTTTAATCTATTTTACTGTATTTTAAAGAGGTAAATTTTGATGATTAACCCTGTTTTTTTCTTTTTCAGTAATCATTTAGGTGGGCTGGATGGTGTTGTCGGGCCGCAATTTACCATTGCGCTCGGACTTGAATCGGCCGACAAAATTTAATTCGGAGTGAAAGTCATCACAATACCTTTTTTCACAACCCCATTGGAGACACAAATCAAAAATTTTAGCTGACTCGATAGAGAGGATTCCGCATCAAAAATCCCACATCAAAAATCTTCACCCCCTCAATCGCGGGTCCAGTGCATCCGTGAGGCCTTCTCCCAGCAGGTTGAAGATGGTGACGGTGAGGAAGATGGCGAAGCCGGGGAAGATGGCCAGCCACCAGGCGGAGACCTGTGAGCGGGCCAGCCGCAGTAAGGACCCCCAGGTGACCTGTTCGGGAGGGACGCCCACGCTGAGGAAGGAAAGGAACGCTTCCAGCAGAATTGCGCTGGCGACCCCGAAGGCGATGGTGATCAGCACGGGTGTCAGGGCGTTGGGAATGGCGTGGCGGGAGATGATTCTCCATTCGCTGTAGCCCAGCGCCTGGGCTGCTTCGATGTATTCCAGGCTGCGGATGCGGAGCAATTCCGCCCGAATAAAGCGAGCGATGCCCGTCCACCGGATGAGCCCGATAATGGCCATTACATATAAAATAGAGGGTTGTTCGATGACCGCCAATATGCTCAACACGAGCAACAAAGCCGGAACCGAGCTGATGATCTCGATGAGCCTCATGACCATGATGTCGAGAGGCAGGGTGATGGACTTACCCAGAAAGGGAATCCGTTTCAGCGCTCTGGCTAACAAGTTGAGCAAGCCCATGATGGCCGCGGTAATGCCCAAACTCTTCAGCAATTCCACACTGAAAGTACCTTCGCTAAAAGCGAAAGAACGGGCCGAGAAGGCGTAGAAGATGCTGGCCAGAATACCCAGGATGTTGAGGGCCAGCCCAATCCGGGATGCCTGGAACCGGTCGTCGCCGAAGTAGCCGGCCAGGGCGCCAAAGAAAATGCCAATGATGGCTGCGATCGACATCGAGACGACCCCCACCAGCATGGCGATGCGCGTTCCGGAGATCATGCCGGCGGTTATGTCCCGGCCGAGTTGGTCGGTGCCCAGCCAATGGCGGAAGCGGACAGATGTTACATCCTGTTCGTCACCCGGCGCCCGATAATTGTTGTTCTTCCGGTCGATGGTAGTGGCGGAGTAGGGGATGGGCGCCCAGATTACCTTTTCGTAGTCGTGTTCCCGCCAGCCTTTTTGGAAAAACTGAGCTTCCCAGGTAGACAGCCCCAGCGCTACGGCATATTGTTTGAATACCGGGAAGTGCGTCTCCCCTTCAATCTGACAATAAAGAGGCCGTTCGTTGGCGATAAAATCGGCGGACAGTGCAGTAAACAACAGAAGGTACAACAAACGGAGGGACCATACCGCCAGGCGGTTCTTGCGAAACTGCCGCCGAACAATGGCCCAGTAGCTTTCCCCCATGGCCTGCCGCCGGCTGATTCCTTCGGCAATATCTTTTTCTTTTTTTACTCCGATCAACATAATCTATTGCTTGTTGCGGCTGTAAGATACCCGGGGGTCGGCCCAGGCGTATAAAAAGTCGGCAACCAGTATGCCCGCCATCGTCAGGATGGCGGAGAGCATCAGCACGGTATACACCACCGGCCAGTCGCGCTGCGTTATGGCGTCAATGGTGAGCTTGCCCATACCGGGAATATTAAAAATCACTTCTATAGCGACCGAGCCGGCAAAGACAGCCGGGAAAATATTGGCAAACAAGGTAATGATGGGAAAGAGGGCGTTTCGAAAAGCGTGTTTCCAGATCACCGACCGGCTGCTCAGGCCTTTGGCCCAGGCCGTCCGGATGTAATCCTGCCGGATGACATTTAGCATGCCCCCCCGCATCTGCCGGGAGATAAAGGCCAGCGCTCCATAGGACAGGCAGAAAACCGGCAAACCCAGGTGAGAAGCTGTTTCCCAAAAACGATTCCAGAAAGGCGCCTCCGTCGGCAGGTTGCCCAACCCTATGGAGGGAAACCAGTCCATCCCATATTCCGGCGTAGTAAAAAAGACCAGCAACATCGTGCCGATCCAGAAACTTGGCAAAGAATAAAGAATGAACAACAGGATAGTGGAGGAGCGGTCAAAAACGGACCCTTTCCAGATAGCTGAAAAGACCCCCAGCGGGATAGACAGCAGGTAGGCCAGAAGGATGGCCATTCCATTGATGAGTATGGTCCAGAAGAGGGCGTCGTTCATCTTATCGGCCACCGGCCGGCTGTCGTAATAGGAAAGCCCAAAATCCAGCTTCAGGAAACCGGCCAACCAGTTGTGGTACTGGTTATCCAACCCGTACCATTTAATATCGGGGATATAGAGCCGCTCCGGGCGGGCTTTTGCTTTGATGGCCTCATAGCTGCTATGCAGTGTAAGGATGGGTTCCTGCAGGGCGGCCTGCAGGCTGCTGTCCTGCAGCGCCAGAGTCTCGGCCTCCTCCAGCAGGCTGGTGATCCTGGTGTCGGAATAAGCCAGAAAGAGCTGTTGGATGGAGGAGCGGATAGAACGGAAGTTATTACTTTCCTGCTGGCCGGCAGTTTTTTGCAGGAGGTAGTTCATTTTCAGGAGTTGCTGGTAGTAGGCGGAGATTTGCTCCCAGTTGCCGTATTGGGCGATGAGCTTTGACAGGTTCTCGCGGTGGTCTCTTTTGAGGATATTGTATAAGGTATCCGGATAAGCCGCGGGAGAGAGGCCTATGTAAAAGGCCGGCTTGTTGAGCCCCAGAAACGCAGCCGTTTCCCGATAAATCCGCTCGGCATTGACCAGGTTCTGCTGGTCACTTCCAAAGCCTCGCAGTTTCATCTCAACGGGGTCGCCGGGGGCCGCCCGGCTCAGGCCGAAGGCAAGCAGGGAGATCACCAGCAGGGTGGGGATGAAAATGAGTATGCGTTTGAGCAGATATTGTAACATGGGATATTTGCTTGGAAGGGACAAAGCCGACATCCTGTGGCTTTGTCCCTTCTTTAGATACCTGCGCTAATGTACGCAAAAAAATGCGCCAGGTTCCGGCCCACTCTTATTTTTGGGGCGGCTATCTTTTAATGAGTTTCATTTCGTTGGGAGAATAACCTGGGTACATAGGCGAGGGCCGCGTTTCAAAACGCTTATGGATGGCGATGCGGCTGGTCGGCACCAGGAGGTAGATCAGGGGCATTTCGTCGTAGAGTTTGGCCTGTAGTTGCTTGTACAACTTGTTGCGCTCCTGCTCATCCAGGGTTATCTGAATCTGATCGATCAGGGCATCGGATTCGGCAGAAGCAAAGCCGGTGCGGTCGTCACCCTCGGAGTGGAAGTCCTGCTTGGGTTCCCAGAGGGTGGGCTGGATGGTCTTACCCCAGGGGGCGAGCTCGAAATCCCGTCGTTTGAAGTCATCGGCCAGCACCGCAAACTCCTTGGCTTCGATCTGGATATCGATTCCGGCTTTTTTGGCAGACTCCTGGACCAGCAGCGCCACATTCTGCAGGTTGTCCCTGCCGGCAATGACCTTGTAGTTGAGCGATAGTTCTTCCTTTTTGCCGTTGATGACCTTATCGGCAATACCGTTGTTGTCGGTGTCGGCCCATCCGGCTTCCGCCAGCAATTGCCGCGCCTTTTCCGGATCGTAGGGGATGGGTTGAAGGTCGTTGTTGTAGTAAGCAAAAGAAGGGTGCACCGGGCTGGCGTAGGGTTTGCCCAGGCCATTGTAGACGGTATTGATGATCTCTTCCGCATCGATGGCGTAGGCCAGAGCCTTCCTTACCCTCTTGTCCGACAGCTTGGGGATGCGGGTGTTGATATAGATGAAAGTGTTGCCCAGCAGCGGCGGGCTGTAGAAGTTGTACCGCCTGGCGGTGAAGTCATTTTTCTGCAGGTCCGTGAAATCGTTGGGGGGGATATTGGCCATGGCGTCTATCTGCCCGTCTTTCAGGGCGGTGATGGCGGCATTGGCGTCGGGAATAGGCTGGAAGACGATTTTGTCGGGGTAGCCGGCCAGGGCAGGATATTCCTCCATGAGTTCTTCCGCCCAGTAGTTTTCTTTTTTGGAGACGATGATGCGCTGCCCGGTCTCCCAGTTTTCAAAGCGGTAGGGGCCGCTTCCGGAAATCCCCTCTTTCTCGCGGCTGTATTTAGGGCTGGTGAAAAGGGTGGCGAATTGTGCCAGGCGCTCATCCGTTGCGGCCAGCTCTTTGGCTTTGCTTTCATCGGTGAGGCTGGTCAGGGGAATATCCTTCAGCAGGCCGTCTGGGTCATAATGATAAGCCGGCATGATCGGCAGGGCGGAACCGATGGCTTCTTCCCCAATGATGTATTTCTGGCCGGTAAGCACAGTGAACCGGCGAGGGTTATCGGGGTCCACTTGTATATCTTTAATAAAAGAAAGATACGCCCGGTAAGCAGGGGCGGGAACCTGGGGATTGAGGGCGGCCTTCAGGGTGAAGATAAAGTCTTCGGCGGTTACCGGGCTGCCGTTGTCCCAGGTGGCCTGGCTGTGGATTTCAAAAGTGTAGGCCATCCCTCCGGCGTAGGGCCCTTCGGTAATGGGAGTGGCGGTGGGGCGGGCTTTGGCCAGTTGCGGGATGATCTCCAGGCTTTGCGGGTCGATGGAGAGCAGGTTTTGAAAAATGGAGTTGCAAACGAGGCGTGCGAAGGCGCTGGTAGACAGGGGGACATTGAGGCGGTCCGGCTCTGCATCCAGTTGTATAGCCGCTTCATTGAGCGGGCGGTTGAGGGAAAAAATGACATCCTCACCTTTTGGTTTAGGGTCGGTTTTACATCCTGCCCACAACAATAAGAGGAGGGCAATAATGATGTAGCTCACATTAAAATGTTTCATTCGATCTGGATTGTTGTTTTATAATCTGGGTTTTATACTGTGGCCTGAAAGGCAAATCAGGAGCTTTGATGCAAGGTAATTAATTCGGCGCTGCTTCGCGCTTGACAAAGCTGTTCACCAAAAAGCCGGGCCGGCGGGGCGAAGGTTCGGTGGCGAAACGCTTGGAGATAGCGATGCGTTCCAGAGGGGAAAACAAAAAGATATACGGTTGTTCCTCGTATATCAGTTCCTGAAACTCTTTGTACAATTGGTTGCGCTTGGTTTCGTCCAGGGTCACCCGTATTGCTTCGATCAGGCGATCCGCTTCGGTATTGGTGAAGCTCACCCGGTTGCCTCCGTCCGGGGTGTCGCTCTCTGAATGCCAAAGCTGCTTTGGGTCGTCGATGGTGGGATCCTGTGCCCAGGCGCCGGAATAGATTTCATAGTCGCGTTTTTTGGTATCGTCGATCATTACGGTAAACTCCTTGGGGATGATATTGACCTTAACCCCGGCTTTTTTGGCATTATCCTGAAAGAGCAGGGCCTGGCTGTTGGCGAACTTGCTGGCGGCGCTGATTTTGTACTCCAGCTCCATCTCTACCCGTTCTCCGTTGATCTCTTTATCGACTATTCCATTGCCATTGGTATCTTCCCAGCCTGCTTCAGACAGCAAGGCGCGCGCCTTTTCGGGGTCGTATTCAATGGGGCTGAGCCCTTTGTGATAGTAGGGTTTTGTTGGGTGAAAAGGCCCTACGGTGCGCTCGGCAAGGCCATAATAGAGGTCTTGTATCAGGGCAGGCACATCTACCAGATGGGCCAGGGCCCGGCGCACGCGCTTGTCGGCGAGTCTGGGTTTCTTGTTGTTCAGCCCAATGTAATAATAGCCCAGTGAAGAGGGCGTATACAAATTGTACAACTGGTTGATCAGTTCATTCTCTTTCAGGTCGACAAAGTCTTTGGCGTCGATCTGTCCGGTGACGTCGATCTGCTGATCCTTCAGGGCGACCACGGCGGCGTTCTGGTCGGGGATGATGAGGAAGGACAATTTATCGGGATAGGCCTTAAGCATCGGGTATTTATCCGACACTTTATCGCCCCACCAGTCTTTTTTCCGATTCAGCACAACGCGCTGCCCGGTCACCCACTCCTCAAACTCATACGGGCCGGCGCCTACAATAAAGCCTTTTTCCCTGGAGTACTTTGGCGAATTAAAAGCGTCGGCAAAATCCTGAATGGCTTTACGCTCCTGGCCCAGTTGCTCGTCCTGGCCGGCAGGGCTGTTGAGCCGGTCCGCATAAGCCGGGCTGGACAGGCTGTCCAGAGGGATGTCCTTCAGCAGCCCGTTGGGGTCATAGATATACTCCGGCAGGACGGGTATGTTGCTCACCGCCGTTTCGCCGATGATGTATTTCTTGTCGGAGAAGACCGTAAACCGGCGGGGATTGTCCGGGTCGATGCTTATGGATCGGATGTAGTCGAGGTAGGCGCGAATGTGGGCCGCGTTGACTTTAGGGTTAAAAAGGGCCTTGAGCGTAAATTCAAAATCTTTGCCAGTGATGGGTTGTCCATTGTCCCAGGTAGCTTCCTCCTGGATTTCGAAGGTGTAGGCCATCCCCCCCTGGTAGGGGCCATCGGAGACCTCCTCGATCTGAGCCCGGGATTTGGCCAGTTGAGGTTGAAGCTCCAACGTTTTGGAATCAAAATGCAGGAGGTAGAGGAATATTTGTTCATTGACTACCCGGCCATAGACGTTGGTGGACAGTAGGAGGTTGAGGCGGTCGGGTTCTGCCGGCAGCCGTGCGTAGACGGTGTTGTCCTGATGTTTAAATAGCGTGCTATCCACGCCTTCTTCCTTAGGGGAATCCCCTTTACAAGCGGCTAACAAGAGCGTAAAGATGGCAAAAATGATTACAGGACGGAGGTTGATCATATTTCTCTGGGATTTTCTGATGCCAGCTGTGTTGGCAATAGAGCGCTCTAAATTACAGGATTTGGATAGCAAATTAAAAAAAAAATTGTCAGGGGATGGCAGGGTTGCCTTTTAAACCTTGCCTGCTTCTCCTTGTTTTGTAACTAAAACAAGTACAAGTATATGTCAATAGTCCTTATTGCCGGTGGCAGCGGCCTGATCGGCAGCCGCCTTAGCCAACTGCTCCAGGAGCGGGGCGACGAAGTAGTGCACCTCAGCCGCCGCCCTCGTCCAGACGCTCTCTATACTACTTACCGTTGGAATCCCGGCGATGCCTATATCGACGACGAAGCGGTTCTGCGCGCCGATTATGTGGTCAACCTGGCCGGCGCCGGTATTGCCGATAAACCCTGGACCAACGCCCGCAAAAGGCTGATCATCGACAGCCGTGTCGATAGCACGCAGTTATTATTATCTGCATTCAAACGGCTGCGGCATTTCCCCAAGGCTTATCTTTCCAGTGCAGCGATCGGTTATTATGGCGATCGGGGTAATGAATGGCTGGATGAAAGCGCCGCCCCCGGGCATGGGTTTCTGCCGGAAAGCTGTATCGCCTGGGAAGAGGCCATCGGCGAAGTGGCTCAGGCGGGTGTACGCACGGTTGCCGTTCGCGTTGGCATCGTCCTGTCTACCCGGGGAGGAGCGATGGAAAAGATGCTGCTGCCCTTCCAATTTCGCCTCGGAGCGTATTTTGGAGATGGCAGCCAGTGGTACAGCTGGATACATATCGACGACTTGTGCCGGATGTTCATTAAAGCCATGGAAGATGAAGACATGCAAGGGGCCTACAACGGGGTGGCGCCCCACCCTGTCACCAATAAGGAATTGGCTGTAGCAATGAAAAATGCACTGGGCAAACCGGCTCTGACCTTACCTGCGCCCGCCCTGGCCTTGCGGCTGGCCATGGGCGAGATGGCAGATGTGGTTTTGTCGAGCGCCCGGGTGCGTTCTGAAAAGATCGAAGCAACAGGCTTCGAATACGCCTTTCCCACCCTCAGCGAGGCCTTGCCGGACCTGCTGCGGCGCAGGGTTTAAGAAATCCCGAACCTACGGCTTAAACACCTCAATCTCGTGGTTGCGGACGGCCAGGTCCGTAAATTTGCCCTTAAAGCGGGTAGCCTTTACAATGTGGTTATCCACCCAGTGGTAGTTGCCGCCGCGAGGTTTGTTCATGATCATATTATGGTACTTGAAGGTATTTTTCCGGAGCCACTTTTCTGTTACCTCCCGGTGTTCTTCCGTACGGGAAGTGAAAAAAGTAATGATATGGCCCTCATCGTACCACTTGTTAATGATCTTCAGGGCGTCGGGATAAGGGAGGACGGCCAGCATCCGCTCTGGCTCTTCGTTAGGGATGTCATCACAAATAGTCCCGTCGATGTCGATCATAAAATTTTTTACTCCTTCAGGCAGAAGCGGGCTGATTTTTTCTCCTTTCAGATTATACGTAGTCTGTAAATCTACATTCTTCTGTGTACTCATGGACAACTGGTTTTAAAATAAAGGGAACCTTTTTTCTTGCCAACTTTGGTTTGAAGTGGTTAGGGTAGTGATTAGGTAAGCAGATAGTGGGAGATATTTCGGGAGCGAAGTTCCAAAATACCTGGCCTGAAACAAACAAATGAGATCGATTGAAAAATCGGTTTCACAGCACACTGTTTGTCAAAGCGCTACTAAAATTTAATATAGTCTCTGGGATCAACCGGATTACCTTTGTGCCAAAGTTCAAAATGCAGGTGGGGCCCGTCAGAAAGGGTACCGGTGTTGCCAATAATGGCGACAGCCTCTCCCGCTTTGACAAAGCTGCCCGCTTTTTTGAGCAGGGCGGAATTGTGTTTGTAGAAGGTGATGGTATTATTGGCATGCTGAATACCTATCGTATTGCCTGTTTCCAGGGTCCAGTCAGAGAAAAAAATGTAACCGTCCATAGCAGCCTGTACAGCTGTATTTTTAGGAGCAAGTACATCGAGCCCAAAGTGTTTCTTATCGGGCATGAAACCGGCTGAGATTTCACCTCTTACCGGCGCGTTGAAGTACATTTGTTCCAGGGGGACTTCCCGAGGGGAGAAGTTGGCGGTGCGGGGGCGCTGAGCGGCCTGCCCCACTTGTTGCAGTTCCACCTCCTGCCGCAACTGTTCTTCTTCTTCGGACCGCTCCACCTCTTCGGCTGTATCAGTGGGGTTGGCCCTGATAATATCTTTGGCGGTTTCCACCTCCCCGACCAGCACTTTGCGTATATTGGTGGAGTATTTTTCCTGGGCGACGAGTTCCTTTTTCAGGTCTTGTACTTCCCGGTAGAGTTGCTCCACTTCTTCCCGGTTTTCACCTCCTTCTCCGTATCCGGGGACATATCTTTTCAGAGGAGTGAAAGCCACAGCGAACACAACCAACGCAGCCACCACAACCAGTACGGTACTGATGAAAATATAGACATTGAGCAAGGTTAAGCGATAAGAGCCTACCTCTTCAAAGGTCTCATTGTTCATCACAACAAGCCTGTAAGTATGTCTCATCTGCTTCTTAATCCTTTCCCACCTGCTTTTTGCATTTTCGTTCTCCGCTGCCATGAGGATTGCTCCGTTTCTTCAATATTAGCGTACCTTCAGCTCACTGTGGTTATCCATTATTTTAAAAAAAATATACGCAGAAGGTTTAAATACACGCTTTGAAGTCTTTAAATAATAAAATAATTTTGCCTTTCGACGTTTATATAACGATGCGGCCACCGGAATGGATCACCAGGCCCCCTGAAAAATTCTATGCCGGATAACCGAACAGGCTGTAAAGTTATATCGACAATACAGAGGTTTGCAAGAAAAATAACATTTTCTTTTTATTCCTGTAGCTGCCTGCAAGCTGTACTCCAGTACCAGGGCAGGCAGAAACACAGGTGTCGCCAAATTGGTTAGTGATAAAAAATAACTGGATTTGAAACAAATAACTAAGGTATCGCTGGTTCTGATCATACTCTCACTCCTTTCCGCCTGCACTACCCAGAAGAGCAGAAGTGACATGTCGGCTCTCGGAGAGCTCTATCACAATACGACGGCTCACTATAATGGCTACTTCAATGCGGAGGAGTTGCTGGCTGCCAGTATCGAATCCCTGAATGAACAGCATCAGGACAATTATACGAAGCTGCTGCCCATGTACGAGTATGTGGCGGTAGAGAACCCCCAATCGGAGGCGCCCAACCTGGATGAGGCCACCAAGAAGGTCACCGTAGTGGTCAACCTGCACCGCTATAGTAAGTGGGCCGACGATTGCTACCTCCTGGTAGGCAAGGCCCAATATCTGAAGCAGGACTACGAAGCGGCTGAAGAAACCTTGCGCTATCTGATAGCTGAATACAGCCCCGAAAAGATGAAGGAACGCGAAAAAGTGAGCAAACAGGATAAGAAGGTCAAGAAGAAAAAGAAGAAAAAGAAAAGCCGCCGGGGAAAGAAAAGCAAAAAGGGCGGAAAGAAAACTAAACTAGACAAACAAAAAGAGCAGGCCCTGGCCCAATACAAGAAAGCGGTGAAGAAGGCTAAGAAAAAGGGGGTGAAGGCTCCGCCCCGCCCGGAGATTCTCAAGCGCAAGGCAGATACTGAAGAAGCGCCGGAAGAGGAAGTGGCTTCCACCAAAGAGGAGGAAGAGAAAAAAGACGATACGCCGGATAACAACGACAACTTCCTCAAGCACCGCCCTGCCTACCAGGAAGGCCTGCTTTGGCTGGCGCGCACCATGATAGAACGCGACAACTACGATGCGGCGGTGGCTTATATGGCCGAGCTGGAAAATAGTATGGATACCTATTCGGATATCCGCGGCCAGATGGAAGCGGTAAAAGCCTATTATCACATTCACCGCCAGGATTACATACAGGCCATGCCCGCCCTGGAAAATGCCATCGCTTCCGAGAAAGATAAAAAGCAGCGGGCCCGATATACGTTTATCATGGCCCAGCTTTTCCAGATGAATGGCAATGCCTCCGCAGCCTATGCTGCCTTTGACCAGGCCCGCAAGATGAAGCCCGGCTATGAAATGGAGTTCAACTGTAAGCTCAACATGGCGCAGAATGCCTGGGCCAGCGGCAGTGGGTCGGCTTATGACGCCAGGGAAAACCTGGCAAGATTACTCAGGGACCCCAAGAACGCCGATTATCAGGACCAGATTTACTTCGCCCTGGCACAGATCGCTCTGAAAACCGGAGAGCGGAAAGAAGCCATCACCAATCTGGAACTGTCTTTGCAAAATAGCCGCCAAAACCAGTCTCAAAAGGTAGAGTCTTATCTGACCCTGGCGGACCTTTACTACGAATCGGAGGAATATGTGCCGGCAAAGAGCTATTACGACAGCACGCTGCAGGTAATGGCCGAGACCGACAGCCGCCATCCCCGGGTGAATAACCTGAGCAACAACCTGACCGAGATTGCCGCCAATATTCAGGCCATTGCGCTACAGGATAGCCTGCTGCGCATCAGCCGGATGAGCGAAAAGGAGAAGGAAGAGCTGGCTCTGGCCATCAAGAAGGAGCAGGACGAACTGCGCCGGCAGCAGATCGCCGCCAAAGCGGGGACGCCTGCCGGGCTGGCTAACATTCCTCGCCGGGCCATTGCCGGCGCCGGCGCCCTGCAAAAAGAGAGCAGCTTTTTTGCCTACGACGACCGGTCTGTCAAGCGGGGGCTCCGCGAGTTTGAACGCAAGTGGGGCAGCCGCCCCCTGGAGGACAACTGGCGCCGTTCCAGTAAACGGGACGCTACGGCCTTTGAAGAAGAAGGAGCAGAGCAATTCGTGGATAATTCTTCAGACATCCTCACCGAAGAAGAGATCAACAAGCTACTAGGCAATGTGCCCCAAACCGAAGGCGAGGTGGCGGCGGCCAACCTGAAGATACAGGAGGCCATGTTCAAGCTGGGGTCGCTCTACCGGGAACGCCTGCAAAACCTGCCCAAAGCAATCGAAATGTTCGAGGCGCTCGATAGCCGTTATCCCAGTAACAACTATGAACTGGAGTCCTGGTATCAGCTGTATATCATCTACGATGGACTGGGTAATGAGCCCAAAGCGCAGGAATACGCCAACAAGATTCTGGAAAAATACCAAACTTCGAAGTATGCCATGGTGATAAAGAACCCGGCTTACGTCGAGGAACTGGCTCGGGAAGACCGCCTGCTCAATACCTACTACAACGACACTTATGCGGCCTTTACTTCAGGTAATTACCGCGACGCCTATGACAAAAGCTTGTCGGCCAAGGATAAATTCGGAGCTGCCAACCCTTACCAGCCCAAGTTTGCCCTGCTGGCGGCCATGAGCACCGGCAACCTCGAGGGCAAAGAGGCTTATGTGGCCGCGTTACAGGGCGTAGTGGCCCGCTATCCGGATACCGATGAACAGCGGCGCGCCAAAGAAATCCTGCGCCTGCTCGGCGAATCCTCCGCCAGCCTGCCCGGTGGCGCCAAAGAGGAGATCGAACAGTTTAAGGTGGAAGCCGACGCCCTCCACTATGTTATCATCGTTTTCAACGATAAGGATATAGACCTCAACAAGAATAAGATCGTCGTTTCGGACTATAACGACAAATACCACAAACTGGACCGCCTGCGCATCTCCAATATTTACCTCGGTACGGACGCCGATTCACGCCTTCCCATCCTGGTGCTGCGACGCTATAAGGACAAGGCCGAGGCCATGAAGTACTATGAGGGTATTCAGAAGAATGCAGCTGATTTCATCCCCTCGTCTGTAAACTTCGAGGCCTTCCCGGTTACGCAGAATAACTACCGCGAGATTCTGAAGGAGAAATCGGTGGAGAACTATCGGGCCTTCTTCCAGCTGAACTACCTGGAGTAGGAGCTTTTGGTCCGGATAATTCAAACACGCTCTTATTGTTTCTGGACTTACACCAGGGAAGCCACGATCCCTCAACCGGGCAGGTTCTTTCTCAGCGCCATCATATAGCCGAAGTGCAGCCCTTCGTGCACGTTGTTGAACTGGATGGCTTCCCTGATATTTTTTAACTCGATGCCGTAGCTGGTGGGGTAAGGTTTAAACGCCTGAAACAATCCCCGCTCGTAATCCAGCGCTGCCTGCTGAGCAGTCGGCATCAACTTTTCTTTGATGAAATCGATCATTTCTTCATCGTAGTCCTCTTCCGGGCGGGTTCCCTTCCGGAAGCTATCGATAAAGCTGCCCGGGAGCAGCATATCCTGGCCGGACAGGCTGTACAGTAACAATTGCTGGGTAGCCAGGATGTGGCCGGCATTCCACAGCAAGTTGTTGCTGAAGCCTTCCGGAATGAAGTTCAGCTGCCGGGGCGCCAGGTTATTCAGGAGCTGAAAAACGTTGTTGCGCGTGGTTTGTTGTATTTGAAACTGGTAAAACATGGTATGCTGGTTTAGATCGGCTAAAATACATCACTACCAGATGATTTTTTGGAAAAGTGTGAGTTAATAATTGTTAGGGCCGGCCAGTAGTTTGTCTTATTTTAGGGCCGAACAAACTCAATATATATGCAAAACCGTTCTTTCCTCTGGCTGCTGAGCCTCCTGCTGTTTCTCTCTGCCTGTGATACGGCCCGGGTTATCCCCGCCACTCCTGGCCTGGCTTCTGATGTAACTTTTACGGTCCTTCAGTTCAACGACGTCTACGAGATTTCTCCATTGGAGGGTGGCACGGCCGGGGGGCTGGCGCGGGTAGCCACCGTGAAGAAAGAGTTGTCCCGCGAGGACCCCAACACCATCGCCGTGTTGTCGGGCGACTTCCTCAGCCCCTCCGTGATCGGCACTCTGAAGAAAGAAGACGGCGAGCGGATTGCCGGCCAGCAGATGGTGGAGGTGCTCAATGCCATGGGCCTCGACTACGCCACCTTCGGCAACCACGAGTTTGACCTCAAAGACGCGGACTTGTTGCAAAAGCGCATCAACCAAAGCAACTTCGAATATACCGTTTGTAATGTACAGCGTGCTGACGGCGGCAGCCTTCGGCCCTTTTTGCAAATGAAAAACGGACAGGAAGCCCCCATTCCCAGGTACATCATCCGGGAATTCCGCAACGATAAAGGCCAGAGCGTGCGCGTCGGCCTCATCGGGGTAGTACTGCCCTTCAATAAGACGGATTACGTATCGTACGAACCTGTAACTCAGGCCTTCCGGGAAACCTACAACGAGTTGAAGCCCCAGGTGGACCTCGTTCTGGGCCTGACCCACCTGAATGTAAAGGAGGATGTTGAGCTGGCCCGGCAGGTGCCCGGTGTCCTGCTCTTCATGGGAGGGCACGACCATGTGAATATGAGCCGGTATTCGGAAGAAACCATTATTACCAAGGCCGACGCCAATGTGAAGTCGGTTTACATCCACCATATTACCTACAACCCTGCTTCGGGCTTTGCCAAAGTACGGTCCAGCCTGAAAAAGATCGACGACAGCATACCGGATGACCCCGCCACCCAGGCCGTAGTGGATAAGTGGCAGGGCAGTGTCAACGCCATTATGGAAGACATGGGTTACAACCCGAATGAAAAGCTAATGGTTACCGAAGTCCCGCTGGAGTGCAAGGAAGCGGATATCCGCAGCCGTCCTACCAACTACGGCCGCCTTACAGTAGATGCCTTTGCCGCCGCCTGGCCTGGAGCCGGCGTGTATTTGGTCAACGGCGGCTCCATGCGCATGGATGACGACGTGGAGGGGGTGGTTACCCAGTACGATGTGCTGCGAACGTTCCCCTTTGGCGGTAAGATCGTACGAATGGAACTGTCCGGCGACGCCCTGGAAAAGCTGCTGACAACCGGGCTCGTCACCAATCGGGGTGACGGCGGGTACCTGCAGGCCCAAAATGTTGAACGCGACGGCAGCCGATGGCTCGTCAAAGGAACCCCAGTCGATGCAGCGCAGTTGTATGCCGTGGTGCTTCCGGAATTTTTAGCCAGGGGCAACGAACAAAACCTGGAGTTCCTGGCAGATTTCAAGTACCAAACTCAGGAATCGCTCAGCATCGGCGGCCAGCCGGTGCGAAACGACGTGCGGGATTTGGTGATTGCGTATATGAAGTCTTTGTAATATTACCAAAATACACGACTGTGCATAGACCCGTGGCTCGTTTCCGGAACAACCTGATCCTACTGGCCTGTTTAGCCTTATCGGGCTGCCAGGCCCCTCTTACTACCTTCTACGCCTTCGCCGACCTGCCCTACAGCCCGGCGGAAGTAGAAAAACTACAGGCAGGAGTCCAGGAGATCAACCAGGATGGCAGCCACGACTTTTCCATCCACCTGGGAGACATCAAGGCCGGCAAGGCGCCCTGCGAGCGGTTGTACTACGAGCAGGCCTTCACCCTCCTGAAAAACCTGAATAAAACAACCTTCATCATCCCGGGCGATAATGAATGGAACGATTGTACAGAGCCGGATGCCGCCTGGGCGCTCTGGGAAGAATACTTTATGAACTTTGAAGACAACTGGCCGGCTCCGCCGTTTCGGGTTGATCACCAGTTGGCCCGGAAGGAAAATTTTGCATTTGTCTACCGGAAATGCCTCTACGTCGGGCTCAATCTGGTGGGCGGCCGGGTGCACGATGCAGTGGAATGGGAAAAGCGGCTGGCCGATAATGCCCAGTGGCTGGCGCAGCAGTTTGCGGCCAATCGGAAAAAGGTGAAGTGCGCAGTGGCCTTCGGCCACGCTCAGCCTGCCTCCGGCTCACAGGACCCTAATGAGGCCTTCTTCGCCGCTCTCCAGGCCGCCGCCCTCGATCTGGATAAGCCCGTCCTGTTCATGCACGGCGACGGCCATGTGCTGGAACTGGAGCGCTTCCGGGTGGATAACCTCCTTCGTTTTGAACTGAACGGCGGCAAGGAAAAGGATTGGCTGATGAAGGTGGTGGTGGCGCCGGGGCGCAAGCAGCCGTTTGTTTTTCAGTTGCCGGCGCCATTAACAGTAAACGCAATTAAGGGCTTTGGAAAAAAATAAACTACACAAAATGGCGCAGTTATTTATTTCCAAACCCCTAAACCTACAGATCAATGAAGTCAACCCATTTCTAAAAGAGGCCTGTATTTTTTTCGCTGGGCTCCAGCAGGTCCCATAAATTTCCGTACAGGTCCTCAAAGACGGCGACGGTTCCATAGTCTTCTTCTTTGGGCGGCCTTACGAATTTGATCTTTCTTGCGCTCATTTTTTCGTAATCCCTCTGAAAGTCGTCAGTGAAAAGAAAAAGGAAAACGCGGCCCCCTGTTTGATTCCCGATGCTTTCTGATTGCTTCTCATTTGCTGCTTTTGCTAACAGCAAAGTGCATTCCTGAGCGCCTGGCGGAGCGACCACAACCCATCGTTTGTCGTCATTTATCCGTGTATCTTCAACCAGCCTGAAATCCAGCTTTTCCGTATAGAATGCAATGGCTTCGTCGTAATCTCTTACCACTAATGCGATGTGCGCTATTCGCTGTTTCAATGGACGTAGCATCCCTGTCCGGTTCATAATTTGAAAATTGTTTTATAACCCCGTCGGCTTCTCTATCGTCTCCGTACAGAGGCCGGGGAAATTTGTTTCCGGCAGACTATCGGCCCTTCCATTCCCAGGCCTTCATGATGTCCCTTTCAATAGCACATTCCCATTTTCTTTCCGGATGGGCATTCACCTGACTCGCCAGTTCAACCTGCCGGGGAGACAATACCCCTTCCGGCGACTTACCCTGCCCGATCAGCGCATTGGCGCGGGCGGCCTGCAGGGGAAACATGGGCACAAAGCGGTAATGAGTTTTAGAGAGGTAGTACTTCGGCTCGCGGTCCGGGCGGAAGGAGGACTGGGAGCCGGTTTTTCCCTGCCCCAGCAGAGCAGTGGCGGCAACTTTCTGGGATTCGGTGTGGGCATACACCCGGTCGGCGCACTGTGCCTGTTGGCCCGCCTTCACCACCTGCTGAAAAGAGATGGCTTTGGGATTGTAAACCACCTGCACCACCTCGCGGCCATCCATGAAACCCGCCTCGGTGGCAATCACGCCGTCGAGTTGCCCCAGCGCCTTTTCGCCTGTCCAGAAACAGTACATGGAGAGGGTGGTGGTTTCTACACCCTGCTGCCGCGCCAGCAACTCTTCGTAGAGCAATTGCAGATAGGCCGGAACGGCCCTGCCTCGCCGCTCCAGCGCGAACACCATGGCCTGCACTACGGCCAACTGAGAATAGTTGCCACTCACCCGGGGAACGACGTCCAGCCTGTCGTAATCGACAATGCGCACCACCGGGTTGTTCCAGGACGGCTCGTTGTAGTAGCGCAGCACTTCGGCGTCCTTCCCGCCTTTGTTGTTAAAAATCGCCACCGGCACGAAGAGCGTCTCGATGGCCTCTACAATGAGAGGGTGGCTGAGCACCTCGTTCCCGTAGTTGCGGCAGGTGGCGCATCCGGGCACCTCCTGGAAGAGCAGGAATACCGGTTTGTCTTCCAGAGAGGCCCGTTCGAGGCCCTGGCCGAAGTCGCGCTGCCAGGCTACCTTGCCGAGTTCTTCCGGTGGGTTGGAAAGGCCGGGACGGCTGCAGCAAAAGCATAGCAATAAGGTGGGTAAGAATATGTATAAACGCATAATGACAATGAATTTGAATTGCAAAGTTACCGGATGTTAAATTACGGAATTGAAGTGAGGCGGACAAGATCGCAATCGGCACTTTTATAATCGTTATAAAAGTAATGATTATAAATATAACGATTATAAAAGTAATAATGATTTTTATAATCATTATGAAAATAACGATTGAACTTTCCTTCATTTTCAGGCTATCGTCCTGATTTCTCGCCATACCTTTCCCTGTTTGAAAACGAGCTTGCCAACGCACATTTGTTTTTTCCTTATTTTCATGCCCGTTCTCAACATCACTTCAAGAAATTAATCAAATCCCTATTGCTTATGCGAATCCTCCTCCTGGCCGTATTGATGAGCGCCTGCTGTCACGCCTCATTGGCACAATTGCCGACAATAACCGAAAAGACGAAAGGCTTCCAACCTTATGAAGGTTTCTTCAAATATTACTATGACGCTAAAGCCGGCAAGATCTGGCTGGAAGTGGATAAATGGGAGGTAGCGTTTCTTTACGTCAACTCTCTGACCGGTGGCCTGGGTTCCAACGACATCGGGCTGGACCGGAACCAACTGGGGGATAGCCGGGTGGTGCAATTCCTGCGCTCCGGCCCGAAGGTACTGTTGCGGGAGCTCAACTACAAGTTCCGGGCCGGGACAGACAATACCGAAGAGCGGCGAGCCGTAGAGGAGGCTTTCGCCCAATCCGTGCTCGGCGGTTTTCAGGTGGAAGCAGAAGAGGGCACGCGCGCCCTGATCGACCTGTCTCCTTTTCTGTTGCGCGATGCCCACGGCGTGTCGCAGCGGTTGAAAGAAGGGAAACAAGGGGTTTATAAGCTGGACGAAAAACGGTCGGCTCTCTGGCTGGAGCGCACCAGGAACTTCCCAAAGAACAGCGAATTCGAAGCGTTGCTCACTTTTGAGGGCAACCCGGAAGGCGATGAGGTGCGTTCGGTAGCGCCTACGCCGGAGGCGCTGAGCCTGCGCATGCACCACAGCTTTGTGGAATTGCCCGACGGCAACTACCGGCCCCGCGTCTTTGACCCCCGTTCGGGTTATTACCCACTGAGTTTTCAGGATTACAGCACCCCCATCGGCCAACCGCTCATCCGGCGCTTCATTTATCGGCATCGCCTGGAAAAGAAAAACCCCGGCGCCAAAATGAGCGAGGCGGTGGAGCCTATCATTTATTACCTCGACCGCGGCGTGCCGGAGCCCATTAAGTCGGCCCTGATGGAAGGGGCTTCCTGGTGGAATCAGGCATTCGAAGCGGCGGGCTACCGCAATGCCTTTCTGGTAAAGCAACTACCCGAAGGCGCCGACCCTATGGATGTGCGATACAATGTCATCAACTGGGTACACCGCTCCACCCGGGGCTGGTCATACGGCTCCTCGGTTTCCGATCCGCGCACCGGGGAGATCATCAAAGGGCATGTCCTGTTGGGCTCCCTGCGCGTTCGCCAGGATTTTCTGATCGCTCAGGGCCTGGTCCAGGCTTATGAGGATGGTGAAACACCGGACCCCCGCCTCGAAGAGATGGCCCTGGCGCGCCTGCGGCAGCTATCGGCCCACGAGGTGGGCCATACGCTGGGCCTTACGCACAACTTTGCGGCCAGCTACAACGGACGGGCTTCGGTTATGGACTATCCGCATCCCTACATTACCCTCAATGATAAGGGCGAGATGGACTTTTCCCGGGCCTATGATACCGGCATCGGCGAATGGGATAAGCAGGCCATTCTCTACGGCTATCAGGATTTTCCGGATCGGACAAATGAAACGGCAGCCCTCAAGGACATCCTTCAGAAAACCATCGCGATGGGTTTGAAATTCATCTCCGATGAGGGCGCCCGGCCGGCTGCCGGCGGCCACCCCTACGCTCATCTCTGGGACAATGGGGTTTCACCGGTGGATGAACTGAAACGGATACTGGACGTTCGCGCGAAAGGCCTGGAGGCTTTCGGGGAAGCGAATATACCGGAAGGCGCCCCGCTGGCTTCCCTGGAAGATGTGCTGGCCCCCTTGTACTTTTCCCACCGCTACCAGGTGGAGGCGGTGGCGAAACTCATCGGTGGGGTGGAGTATACTTACGCGGTCCGGGGCGACGGGCAGGAACCGGTCGCGGAGATGGTTCCCCCTGAGCTTCAGCTTCAGGCATTGAAAGCCCTGCAGCAAACCCTGAACCCCAGGGCACTGGCGCTTCCCGAATGGATACTGGATGCCGTACCGCCCCAGCCGATCGGCTACAACCGAGGGCGGGAGTTGTTTAAAACTTACAATGGAGGCATAGGACTCGACGCGCTGGGCGCTGCAGAAAGCGCGCTTAATCATACCATTCAAATTTTGCTCAACCCGCAGCGCCTTGCCCGCCTGGTGGAGCAGCATGCCCGGGATGACCGGCAACTTAGCGTCCATTCTCTTATCGAAGAGATGCTCACCTCCGTACAGGTGTCGAGTACTCAAAGCGCTCTTGAGAAACAGATTGCCCGCATCGGAGAGAAGCTGGTCCTCAACCAACTCCTCCACCTTACACAGGGCGATGGCGTTATGGCCCAGGTTTCCGCTATGGCTTGGTTCAAGATCAACCAGATTGAAGATTATGTAAGTGTATTGTCAGAAAAGGAAGCAGAAGCAGAACAACAGGCACATTATATGTATATGCTGGAACAAATCCGCCGTTTCAGAGACAACCCGGAGGCATGGAAAATGCCCGAAGCCCGCCCGTTGCCCGATGGCGCGCCGATCGGGTGTGGGGAGTGATGGTGGTAGTGTTTCGGGGAGGAGTGTGTCAGAGAGCAGTGTATCAGTATATTAGTTCGAATGGAACACCGACACACTCATACACCGATCACACCGATACACCCCATCACCCCATCAATACATCACCTCATCAATACACCGCCCGAGGCGCCATCACACCAACACCCCGATTAAAACCCCGAGCGATATTTTACCTGTTTTTCAGCAAGTTACGTTTTAAGGTTATCACTTTTTTTTAAGAAAGGCTTGGTTATTGTATAAAAGAGATTTACCTTTGCACCTGCCTTTTCAGAGGCGTCCCGATCACCCCGGTTTTCGGGCAAGATTGCTCACATTTAAAAACAAGAAAAGTGGA
The DNA here is from genome assembly GCA_020636095.1 of Lewinellaceae bacterium. Classification (GTDB taxonomy): domain Bacteria; phylum Bacteroidota; class Bacteroidia; order Chitinophagales; family Saprospiraceae; genus JACJXW01. The sequence continues at coordinate 1,302,911 of JACJYN010000002.1, read as the reverse complement.
TACGCTAAGCTATAAAACGCAATCGGCGAAGAAGGAGGAAGTAGAGCGCAAGTGGTATATTGTTGACGCCGAAGGACAGGTCGTCGGACGTCTCTGCACCAGAATCGCAACGGTGCTTCGCGGCAAGCACAAAGCCTCTTACACGCCCCACGTAGACTGTGGTGACCACGTGATCGTGATCAACGCAGGTAAAGTGCGCTTCACCGGCAATAAAATGAGCCAGAAAGAATACCAGACCTATTCCGGTTACCCTGGAGGCCAAAAATCAACAACGGCGAAGGACCTGTTGAAGAATAAGCCCATTCGGGTCGTCGAGTTTGCAGTGAAAGGCATGTTGCCCAAAAACCGCCTCGGCCGGAAGCTGTATAAAAAGCTGCACGTTTATGAAGGTGCGGAGCACCCCCATGAGGCGCAGAAGCCGGAACCGTTTAATTTCTAAACAGTAAGTACTGACACGCGCAGGGTTTTAAAAAAAGAAGGCCTGCCGGTTCAGCAAATAAAGAAGGTAAAGCTCGAAGAGATATGGAAATGATCAATGCCATCGGGAGAAGAAAGTCGTCTGTCGCTCGCGTGTACCTAACCAAGGGCGAAGGAAAAATTACCATAAACGGTAAGGACTTCAAAGAGTATTTTCCCCAGATTCACATTCAGCAGAATATCACCTCTCCGTTTGAGACGGTCGAAGTAGAAAATATCTACGACCTGAAGGTCAACGTTGATGGAGGAGGCTTTAAGGGACAGTCGGAGGCCGTTCGCATGGGTATCGCCCGCGCTTTGGTCAAACTGAACGAAGACTTCCGCACGTCGCTGAAGGCTAAGAAGTTCCTCACACGGGACGCCCGCGAGGTGGAGCGCAAGAAGTACGGTAAGCCCAAGGCCCGTAAGAGCTTCCAGTTTAGCAAGCGTTAACCTTTGTTTTTTGGATGTTCGTGCCTGGCGGAGTATACCCTGGCCAGGCGCTACTTACTAATCTCAAATTAAGAGCAAAATAATGGAAAAGCCCACATATAAAGAACTATTGGATGCAGGCGTCCACTTCGGCCACCTTAAGAAAAAGTGGAACCCCAAGATGGCGCCCTACATTTTTATGGAGCGCAAAGGCATCCACATCATCGACCTGAACCGTACGCTTGAAGCTATGGAGCGCGCCGGTAACGCCGCCCGCAGCATTGCGCGCGCCGGTAAGAAAATCATGTTTGTCGCCACCAAGAAGCAGGCCAGAGAAATCGTCGCGGATGCTGCCCGCAGTGTAGGCATGCCGCACGTGACGGACCGCTGGCTCGGTGGTATGATGACCAACTTCTCCACCATTCGCCGCTCGGTTAAAAAGATGAACAACATCGACCGTATGCTGCAGGATGGCACCCTTTCCAACGTCACCAAAAAGGAGCGCCTGACCCTCACCCGGGAGCGCAACAAGCTGGAGCGCGTGCTGGGAGGTATTGCCAACCTGAACCGCCTGCCGTCAGCTGTATTCATCGTGGATATCCACCATGAACACATCGCCGTAGCGGAAGCCCACAAGCTGGGTATGAAGACCTTTGGCCTGGTCGATACCAATTCTGACCCCAATGAGGTGGATTACGCCATTCCCGCCAATGACGACGCTTCCAAGTCGGTGTCAATTATCACCAAATACATTGTAGCGTGTATTCGCCAGGGCCTGGAAGAACGGGAACGCAACAAAGCGGAGAAAGAATCGTCTAACTAAGGGAGAAAGAACCCATTTACCAAAAAAATCAACGGATCGACAAATGAGTGTAAATATTACGGCAGCTGATGTCAAAAAGCTGCGCGAAATGACCGGCGCAGGTATGATGGACTGTAAAAAAGCCCTTTCGGAAGCAGAAGGGGATTTTGAAAAGGCTATTGAGCTTCTGCGTAAGCAAGGACAAAAAGTTTCCGCTAAGCGCGCCGACCGCGAAGCTAATGAAGGCGTCGTCATCGCCGAAGTTTCCGATGACAACAAGAGAGGCGTGATCGTTAAGCTGAGCTGTGAAACGGATTTTGTGGGTAAAGGTGAAGATTTTGTTGGCTTTGCCCAAAAAGCGGCTTCACTGGCCCTTAAGCATTTCCCTAACTCACTCGAAGAGTTGCTGAAGATCGATATGGATGGCCTGACCCTCGGTGACCGGGTTACCGAACTGGTGGGTAAGATCAACGAAAAGATCGAACTGGCCGCCTACGAAAAGATGGAGGCGGCTATGGTTTGCCCTTACATCCACATGGGAAATAAGGCGGCGGTACTGGTCGGCCTCAACAAAGCAAGCGATGATTTCTTCGATGCCGGCCGTGATGTAGCAATGCAGGTTGCCGCTATGAAGCCGGTTGCTGTAGATAAAGACGGTGTGGACGCGAGGACGATTGAAAAAGAGATCGAGATCGGAAAAGAACAAGCGCGCCAGGAAGGCAAGCCGGAGCAGATTCTGGAAAAGATCGCTCAGGGCAAATTGCAGAAGTTTTTTAAAGACAGTACTCTGCTCAACCAGCAGTTCGTCAAAGACAACAAACATTCTGTGCGAGAATATCTGCACAGCTTTGATAAAGACCTGACCGTTATCGCTTTCGAGCATGTAACGCTTGGCTAAAAAGAAAAAGGCGAATTAGCAATAATTCGCCTTTTTTTGGGCCATTTTTTCATATTGCAATTACATCGAATATGATCAAGTATAAAAGAGTGCTCCTCAAGCTAAGCGGCGAATCCCTCATGGGGGCCCAGGGATATGGGATCGACCCTAAAATGCTCAGCCACTACGCCGGCCAGATCAAGGAGCTTACCGAAGTGGGCGTACAGGTAGCCGTAGTGATCGGTGGAGGCAATATCTTCCGAGGCCTCCAGGCTTCCGAATCTGGTATAGAGCGGGTGCAGGGCGACTATATGGGCATGATGGCTACGGTGATCAACGGCATGGCCCTGCAAAGCGCCCTGGAGGGTATTGGCGTATACACCCGCCTGATCTCCGCTATTGAGATGAAACAGATCGCCGAACCTTATATCCGCCGCCGGGCGATCCGCCACCTGGAAAAGGGCCGTGTGGTCATCTTTTCCTCGGGTATCGGCAGCCCTTATTTCACCACTGACTCGGCCGCCGCCCTGCGCGCCAATGAGATCAATGCCGATGTTATCCTCAAAGGGACCCGCGTTGACGGCATTTACTCGGCTGATCCGGAAAAGGACCCTGCCGCTACTAAATTTGACAAAATTACCTTCGCCAAAGTGATCAGCCTCGGCCTTAGCGTCATGGATATGACCGCCTTTACCCTCTGCCGGGAAAACAACTTGCCGATCATTGTCTTCGATATCAACCACGACGAAAACCTTTTGCGCATCGTAAAAGGGGAAGCCGTGGGGACACTGGTAGAGGGGTAGGTAACCCGGCCCCCTTCATTGAGCAATTGCAATCGTAGCCATACTCACTTTCGTACCCCTTATTCCCAGTATTCTTAATGCACAAGCCTCTAGTGTCGCACCGGTAGTGATGACGTCATCTACCAGTAGTACGTGTTGATTTTCTATCTTTTCGGGTTGGGGAACCACAAATGCTTTTTCCACATTGTCGAAGCGCTCCAACCGGCTCTTTTTCGTTTGGGTGGCGGTGTATTCCATCCGTTTCAGGCCGTCGGGCAGCCACGGGATACCCATGGTTTCCGACAGGCCCCGGGCGAACAGGGCGCTCTGGTTGTAGCCCCGCTGATGTTGTTTATGCGGATGCAGGGGCACGGGCAGAATGAGGCCCGTTTCCCGAAAAACAGGCGCTTCGCTTAACGAGCGGCCGTAAAGCTGGCCCAGGTAGACGCCAATTTCTCGTTTGCCCTCGTATTTGAGGTGGTGGATGAGCCGCTGGCTTCTTCCGCCTTTGGTAAAGTACAAAAATGCTGCACCGGCCTGAAGCGGTACTCTGCCCCAGAAACGCTCGGTGAAATCATTCTCGGTTTCCAGGTGGAAGCCGGTTTTGGGCAGTTTGTACCGGCAACTGATGCAGAGGCCCTCCTGGTTGGGAGGTAGGTTGCGGCCACAGGCCAGGCAAAGATTGGGGTAAAAGAGGCCGAGCAGGTTGCTTAACCAGCGGAATTGGGGGGAGTGCAGCATGAGTGAGGTTTTTTGATCTTTTAGATTTTCCAGATCTTCCGAAGGATGCCTGTTGGAGATCTGGAAAATCTAAGTTAAAAATAATATTGCTGGAATGGGGCAGCCGGCCTCGGCGGCGGAAATGACAAAACGAGCCTTTGCGAGTGTCGTAATGTATTGAAGGTCAGGAGCTAGGGGCTCAAACAGAGCTGATGTTTATTGATTTAGGCCATGAGGAGAAGGTGCGGGCTGTCCCGAAAAAGAACATTTCCCGGCAAACGCTGAGAAGGCAACAAAAAACGTCTGCCCAGCAAAGCTAGACAGACGCATCAAAACAAAACGAAAAACCAACTTTAAACAAGTCTTTTATAACAAGCCGTGAAAAGAAGATTCACGGTAATGTTCAATGTCAAAAGTGTTTATTTCTTGGTGAAACTACTACTCACCGTTTACCGTATTAACTCTATTCTCCAATTTTTTGTTGCAATCGGACTGTTAATAATTTCTTAAAACGAAAAGGTATCGCTTTAATTGCCAACTGTTTAGACAGGCCGGCCTGCGAGCCTGCAATTTAAGGCCTATCGGCTTTCGATGCAACTCCCAATTTGTCCGATACTTTCCTTTTGAGGATTCCGGGAAAAATTATCCTGCCTTGAGCCGCACCGGAATCTCCTCTACATTTCCACGCCGGTTGATTTTCAGGGTGATCAGGTCCCCGGCTTTGGCCCTTCCGATGATTTCCTGAAGCTCCGGGACGCTTTTTACCTCCCTGCCGTTGACGCCAATGATGATGTCTTTAGGCTGTAGCCCGGCATATTGAGCAGAACCGCCGTCGGCCAGCTCCTGAATAACTACGCCCTGGTTGATGTTTACACCCAATTCTTGCGCGTACTCGTAGTCGAGGTCTGAAATGGTGACGCCCAGGAAGGCTCGCTGGAAGCTTCCATACTCGATAATGTCATCGGCAATACGGGTGACGAGGCTGACCGGGATGGCGAAGGAATAACCGGAGAAGACACCCGTCCGGGTAGCAATAGCTGTATTGATGCCCAGCAGGCGCCCTTCGGCATCCACCAGTGCGCCGCCGCTGTTACCCGGGTTGACGGCAGCATCGGTCTGGATAAATGATTCAATGGCGCGGCCGCCACCCAGCAGGTTGATACTACGGCCTTTGGCACTGATAATGCCTGCCGTTACGGTGGAAGTGAGGTCAAAGGGGTTGCCGACTGCCAGGACCCACTCTCCGATCTGCGCTTCATCGGAATTGCCCCGTTCGAGGATGGGGAAATCGTAGCCTTCGATCTTAATAACGGCCAGGTCGCTCTTCTCATCGGCGCCAATCACCTGGGCCTCAAAGGTACGGTTGTCATAAAGCGTAACTTCTACCTGCCCGGCGTTTTGTACCACGTGGTTGTTGGTGATAATATAGCCATCCGACGAATAGATCACTCCCGACCCGGTTCCACCCTGTGGGGGCGTACCATTGCCAAATGGATTGAAATCATCACCGAAAAAGAAGCGGAAAGGGTCCTTTTCTGCAGGCGAGTTGGCAACCGCTTTGCTGATTGCCGATATATGCACCACCGCCGGCATCGCCCGGGCGGCGGCGGCTTTAAAATCGAATGGGACAGCATTAACCTGCGCCGGGACGTTAATGTTTTTGACCGGCTGGGCATAGGTGGCCTCCTGATGGATGGCCATCGCACCCGGCCGCAGTAGGCTGTAGCCTCCAAGGGTGATCATTCCACCGATAATACCGGCCAGAACGAGCGAAAATAAATGCTTCATGGTTCTGTGTATTTGTTCTTTGATGAATTTCGTGGTATCGAGCTATTGGGTAACCGAAAAAACAGCTTTTTCTGCTATCCCGGTTTTTTTTCAGGCCCCGGAATTTGCCAGAAAAGCTGTTTTATCGTTTTTAACAGGGTGCTTACCAGGCACAAATCTGCCCTGATAAGACACATTTGCTTAAAAGTCAGACCTTATTTTGATGAAAAAATTTCAAAAAGAACGAGAAACAACATAAATTACGAAAAGAAAACTTCTATCCCAAAAGCTTTGTTACGGACTGTTTTTTCTTTAACAGGAAATTAACAGCAATCCGTTCTTTTTTTTTGCACTACACATTATGTTCCAGGGGAAGGCTATTCTCCAACCGGCGCCGATTGTAGCAACCGGCCCCTTAAAACTGTATAGGATGAAGTATCACAAAAGCCAATTGGACAGCAACTGTGCGCGCATGAAAAAAAAAACCATCGATGGAGTGGACCTGGATGCAGTGCTGAAACCTGAAACACCTCTTGAACGCAAGCTCCTCCTTGACCTGGAATTCCGCACCGGCCTGGGCTGGGGTGTTCCCCGCTTTGGCCATCCCGAGGGAGAGGTCTACAAACACATCCGCGAAGTCCTGGATAATATAGACCGGCTCGATATCGGCAATGAAGAAAGGATGAAACTCCGCCTGATTACTTTTGTCCACGACACCTTCAAGCACCTGGAAGATAAAAGCTATCCCCGCGATTGGTCCAAGCATCACGGTGTGTATGCCCGCCGTTTTATCGAAAAATATACCAAGGACCCGGTAGTGCTCAAAATTGTTGAACTCCACGATGAAGCCTACTACGCCTGGCGCCACAAACACCTCTATCATCAGCATCGGGAAGGCGGCGAACGCCTGCAACGCCTGCTGGATATCATGGAAGACGATATTCAGCTCTACTACCTTTTCTTCAAAGTCGATACTCAGACCGGCGATAAGAACCAGGCGCCGCTAAAGTGGTTCGAAATGGTGGTGAAGGAGATCGAAGTGGTGCCGGAGGTGTGGTGATATAGGGCTGGTGGGTGGGGGTGTTGTTATATTGCTCTATTGGCAAGTCCACTGCCAAGCAGTTGCAGCGCTCCCGGCCACAATACCGAAACACCTGAAAACCGAAGCACCTGAACAGTTCCAAATTCTGTTAACCGCATTGCAATCCGTCTTCTTTTCCGGCATTGTGGACGGAATGAGCGTATCTTATAGGGTATCTGTAAACTCAAAAAACATTAGAACTATCGGCCTGTTGAGCCATAGCGGCGCCACCGTCACCAACGACGGCAATAACGCCACTGTGGAATGGAGCCAGTACGAACAACCTGCCGGCCGCGATTTTCAGCTTCAGTACGAACTCAACGCTACCGAATTGGGCCTGTTCCCGTTTAGCACCTATCTGCCCGACTCGGCTGCCAACTGCGACGCCTACGGCCAGGGCTTCTTTGCCTTCATCGTCGAGCCCGACCCCAGTGAAAATACCGAAGTGATCGACAAGGTGTTTACCCTTATCGTCGATAAATCCGGCAGCATGAGCGGCAATAAGATCGCACAGGCCAGAGAAGCGGCTTCCTTCATCGTAAACAACCTCAACGCCGGCGACCGCTTCAACCTGGTCATCTTTGACGATCAGGTGTATAGTTTCCGGCCCGGACATGTTCTGGCTACGGCCGATAACCGGCAACAGGCCCTCAATTATATCCAGGGCCTGAACGCCGGCGGCTCCACCAACATTTCGGGTGCATTTTCCCAAGCCATCCCTCAGTTCCAGGGCTACAGCAACGACCTCGCCAAGATTATCATCTTCTTTACCGATGGTGTGGCCACCGCCGGTACTACGAGTACCGAAGGCATTCTACAAGGGATCCGGTCTTCGCTCACGGTCAATGAGGTGGAAGACCTCAGCATTTTCACCTTCGGCATCGGCAATGATGTCAACAAACAGCTGCTGAACCGGATCGCTACGGAGAACCTGGGGTTGGCCCAGTTCCTCGGAAATGATGAACTGGAAGCATCTATCAGTAATTTTTATCTGACCATAAAGAACCCCGTGTTGCTCAACACGGCCATGTCGTTCTCTCCGGAGGCTATCGTGGAAACGTATCCCACCACCCTCCCCAACCTGTTCAAAGGACAGCAGCTGATCGTCGTGGGCCGGTATGATGAGCCGCTGCCGGTAACTGCGCACTTTTCTGGAAAGGCTTTCGGCCAACCGGTGTCTTATGATTATCCGCTAATGCTGGCCGATACCTCCGTGTCCGGTTACCAGTTTCTGCCCCGCCTGTGGTCGAAAAAGAAGATGGAACAGCTTTATTCCGAGTATTTTAATTATCCGGAAGACTCCCCGGAGGCCATGGCGATCGAGGAGATCATCGTCGGCATCAGCTTGTGCTACGGAGTGATCAGCCCCTTCACCAGCTTTTCGGATGAGACGGATGACCCGGTGGTGGGAACGTTTGAAGAGGCTCTTCGGGAGCAGGAGGCTATCCTCACTGCTTATCCTAACCCCTTCCGTACCTACACCCTCATCCAGATCCCTCTGGAACGGGATTTCTTCGGGCAAGGCATACTGGAGATCCTTTCCATCGACGGCAAAGTGCTGAGAGAACTGGCCGTTCAACTCGGCGCCGCCGGCGTGCAAGAAGTGCGTTGGGATGGAACCGGCCGCAACGGCGAGGCGCTGCCGCCGGGCGTGTATTATTGCCGCATCGTGCTGGATGGCAAGGTTTATATGGGGAAGGTGGTGAAGCATTAAGTAAGTAATAGAACAGAATTATTTAAAAAAAAACCTGCCGGGTTCAAATAAGCGGGCTCACACCGAAAACCTGGCAGGTGAATATCCATCACTTCACTACTCCACCGGCAAAATACTCACCGCCTGCCCTCCGCCCGGCGCCAGTTTCAACGTCATCGTATCTCCCTTTTTTACTTCTGTGCTGGTGACGACGAAGGCCATGGGGTTGTCCTTCCAGTGGGCCGTTTCGCTGTCCTTGTAGATGCCGGCGCGGTAGATTTTGCCTTCATCCAGGAAGTCGAGGGGGATGGTGAATTCACGCGGTTCCTCGTTGGTGATGCTGCCGATGAACCATTTATTTGTGCCCTTTTCCTTGCGGGCGACGGTGAGGTACTGCCCGATCTCAGCGTTGAGGATGCGCGTGTCATCCCAGTCGACCCCCACCTCCTGGATGAACTGGAATGCGGGATTGCCGGTGTAGTGCTCCGGGAGGTCGGCTGCCATCTGCAGGGGGCTGTAAATAGTGACGTAGAGGGCCAGCTGTTTGGCCAGGGTGGTGTACACCCGGTTGTCGGGCTTGTATTGGTTGAAGGTGATGTCGAAGATACCCGGCGTGTAATCGATCGGGCCGGCCAGCATGCGGGTGAAGGGGATAATGCAGGTATGGTTGGGCGGGTTGCCGTCGCTCCAGGCGTTGTATTCCATGCCGCGCACGCCTTCCTGCGCCATCAGGTTGGGCCAGGTGCGGCGCAGGCCGGTCTGCTTGACCGGCTCGTGGGCGTCGATCATGATGTGGTACTTGGCGGCCATTTCGATCACCCGGCGTTGATGGCGCACCATGTACTGGCCGTGGTGGCGCTCTCCGGTGGGGGTTACCGGGCCGGCGTAGCCGGTTTTCACCGCTTTAATGCCCAGTTTGTTGTAATATTCGAACGCTTTTTCCAGCTGGGCGTCGTAGTGGTCGGCCTGCCCTCCGGTCTCGTGGTGGCCGATGAGCGCTACGTTTTTGCTTTTGGCGTATTCGACAAGCGCTTCGATGTCGAAGTCGGGATAGGGGGTGTAGAAGTTGAAATAGCCCAGGGTATCCCGGCCCCAGTATTCCCAACCCTGGTTCCAGCCCTCCACCAGCAGGCCGCGGATGCCGTGCTCGGCGTTGAAGTCGATATATTTTTTGGTGTTTTCAGTAGTGGCGCCATGGCCGGTCCCTCCTTTATCGCCCCAGGATCCTTCCTGTTGCCGGAGGCTCCAGCTGGTTTTGCCCAGGTGCAACTCCCACCAGATGCCGGTGTATTTCATGGGCTCTATCCAGGAGACGTCCTCGATCTGGTTGGGCTCGTTGAGGTTAAGGATGAGGTTGGAGGTGAGGAGCGCTCCGGGGGTGTCCGCCACCAGGATGGTCCGCCAGGGAGAAACAAAGGGCGTTTGAGTGCGCACTTTCGTGCCGTCGCTCCAGGGCACGAGTTCGCTTTGCAGGGTATTGCCGGGTTGTACGCCCAGGGTCATGCCGGCGTAGTCCGTCAGGTTGGCCTCGTGGAAGCTGAGGTACAGGCCGTCGCCGGTTTTCATGGTGACGGGGGTATTCACGGCGTGCGGGTTGGCGATGTAGCGGTCGGCGCGGTCCTGGATGTTATAATTATAACCAGCAGTATCGATTTCGCTGAGGCGGGTATTGTGATACAGGTATTCATAGCTATCGTAGTCGGCCGGAATCCACCAGGCCAGGTGGTCGCCGGTGAGCCGAAACTGGGTGTACTCCTCCATGATCGTCACCTCCTTCAGGGCCTCCTGTTCGGGGAACTCGTAGCGGAAGCCGAGGCCGTCGTCGAAGAGGCGGAAGCGAAGGTTGAGCTTGCGCGGGTTGTCCCCCTTTTCAGACAGCTCTACCAATAGTTCGTTGTAGTGGTTGAGGATCTCTTTTTGCGTACCCCAGACGGGCGTCCAGCTCTCCCGAGTCTCGCTGGCTTCGGTGGAAACGAGGGTAAAGCCTTCGCGCAGCACGCCCGATTCGCGCAGGTTGAAACCCAGGCCGGACGTGTCGATGACGGGGGCGCCGTTGCGGGTGAGGGTGTATTGGGGAATGCCGGTATCGGAGAGGAGGAACTCAAGTTGAAGCCCCCCTTGTGGCGATTGGATGGTAGTGGTTTCGGGTTCTGTCTGGCAGGAAAGAAGTAGCGCCAGAAGGATGAGGGGAAGAATGGTTTGGTTTTTCATTGGTGTATAGTTATTTGGTTGTGTTGCTGTTGTAAATGGAACCCCTGCTGAGCAGCCATTCCCGCTTTGGCTTTTCTGAAAGGCCGGTCCAGTAATACTAACAAGTCAAGCCGCTCGTCGGTGCGGCCGGGGTAGGAAGTTTTGGATAATTTTTCAGGCGCTGATCCGTTGGAGGCCCTTTGGGAGAGGGCGTCCCAGAAATCCTTATCCATATCTTCAAAGATGCTCTCAGGCCTGACGTTATTTTCGGGACGAAACCAGTAACCAGAAACGCTATTGTTTAGGTACCTTCATGGCAAAGATAAAAACATCCAAACCATGAAATTGACCCAGCAAATTCTGTTTGCCTTTCTCTTTATTTTCACAACCTATACTACCACTGCTCAATTGCAGTACCTGCACTGCGGCCGCCTGATCGACGGAGTCAGCAGCCAGGTGCGGGAAGAAGTGACCATCATCGTCGACGGCAAAACGATCAGGGAAATCCGAGACGGCTACACCAAAGCCGAGGATGGAGCAACGGCCATTGACCTAAAGAACAAAACCGTACTGCCCGGCCTGATGGACATGCACGTGCACATCGAAGGGGAGAGCAACCCCAATAGCTATTTGGACCGCTTCCGGCTCAGCGACGCCGATGTGGCGCTGCGAGCCACCGTATACGCCCGCCGCACCCTGATGGCCGGCTTCACCACCGTGCGCGACCTGGGCGGCTCGGGTGTCAACGTCTCCCTGCGCAACGCCATTAACCAGGGTTATGTGGACGGCCCGCGCATCTTCACTGCCGAAAAGGCCATCGGCACCACCGGCGGCCATGCCGACCCCACCAACGGGGCCCGCAAGGGGTTGATGGACTACGCCGGCCCGGAAGTGGGCGTGATTAACGGGCCGGACGAAGCCTGGCAAGCCGTCCGCCAGCGCTACCAGAACGGGGCCGACCTCATCAAGATCACCGCCACCGGCGGGGTGCTCAGCCTGGCCAAGGATGGCAGCAACCCTCAGTTTACCCTGGAAGAGGCCAGCGCCATCGTACAGGCCGCCAAGGATTACGGCATGACAACGGCCGCCCACGCTCACGGCCCCGAAGGTATGAAGCGGGCGGTGCTGGCGGGTATTACCAGTATCGAACACGGCACCATGATGACGGAAGAGGTAATGGATCTGATGAAGGAAAAGGGGACCTATTTTGTACCGACCATTTCCGCCGGCAAGTTCGTAGCCGAGAAAGCCAAAGTGGAAGGCTACTTTCCCGCTATCATCGTACCCAAAGCCCTGGCCATCGGCCCGCAGATTCAGGCGACATTTGCGAAAGCTTATAAAAAGGGCGTGAAGATCGCCTTCGGGACCGACAGCGGCGTTTCGCCCCATGGAGATAATGCCAAGGAGTTTATCTATATGACGGAAGCCGGTATGCCCCCGATGGATGCCATCCGTTCCGCTACGCTTACATCCGCCGAATTGCTTGGCATTTCCGATCGGTTGGGCAGCATCGAAGCGGGTAAGCTGGCGGATATCATCGCTGTGAAGGATAACCCGCTGGAGAAGATCGAGACGTTGCTGGAGGTAGCGTTCGTGATGAAGGAGGGGAAAGTGTATAAGGAATAGTTTCTGAATTTATTTCCAGAATGCTCATTTGACGTTGAAGATCATCAGGTATCTTACCTTGAAAGTAAGCTGACACTTCAAATATACTCAAAAGAGGTAGGCATTAATTTCCGGGTGTGTATCCCAAATTGCACAGTCAGCCTCTGAAAGGCTTAGCAATCCCTTCGCTTTGCTGCGGGCTTACCAATCCACTGCCATGCAAAAAGTGCAATTTGGGATACACACATTTCCGGCCTCAAGATAAAGAGTTAACCTGGGTACGTCAACTATTCATATTAATGGCTTTTTTATTTCGGGGGTGTTGGTTTTCTGAAGTATAATTGTGACTATTCAGCAGTTCGCTTTTAGCAGTTCGCTATTCGCTCTGCAATGCCCTTAAAAGCAGGAATCCAGGCTTGATGAACCAGTTCTTTGCTTTAAGCCCAGTTTTGGGCAGGTTCTTGCGAACTGCGAATAGCGAACTGCGAATTGCTGAATAGTTACGTATAATTTTAGGTTTTTGATGTGCCTTTTTCGGGCAGCGGGAGAAGGGCTACCCCCAACCTCGGCTGAGGCAATCACTCCGGCAAAAAAGCCAAAAGCGATTGCTGCTCAGCGAGGTGAAGGGATAGGGGTTTCAGGGATTACAACAAAAGGGCAAAAGGGGTTATACAGGGCTAACGGTTTTTTGGGTTTTAGGTGCATTTATTATATTGGTGCAGAATAAAGCCACATTTAAACAACCACTCATTAATTTTTAATTATTTTCCTCTTTCGAGTTTAATTTCCATGCTCTGCTTCACTATATCAGTAACAAGGACATGAATAAATGCAAAACGATTATCGACAAGATGAGAAACGGCGGGGAGGAAGGGGTGGCGGAGGGAATGGCTTTGCTGGTGGAAGACCTTGAATTTCGCAAAACTGCGAAATATTTCTACAGCCGGTACCGGCAGCTTTCCAGTATTATCAGTTGGGAAGACCTGTTGTATGAAGCGATTCTGAGGCTGGTTACCGAGATACGGGACGGCCGGGGCCCTAAAAAGAACTGTAGAGGCTATATCCGGAATATTTGCCGGAATATTTGCGAAGAGTACCGGCGGGAAACTCAAAGAGCGGCCACGATCATGGACGTATTGGTCAAATTATATCACAGCCCATCCAGCCAGGTTCGCCAGGAGAAAGTGAAGGCTTGCCTGGCAAAGCTAGGGGGGCAGTGTGAAGTATTGCTTTGGCTGTTCTTTTTTGAAGAGCCGCCGGTAGCAAATCACGGCGAGCTGGCGCGCCGGTTGAAGGAGCAAAACTACGAAGTCAGTAAAACATCTATTTCCTCTTTACTCTCGCGATGTAAAAGAAAGTTCAGAGCACTACTGGGAGGTGATCCGAGCGGCTTATTCGAAGACTAAACCGTATCACAAAATGAAAAACCAAGATTACCGGAACCAGTCCCAAGCCTACCTGCAAGGAGCCATGAACCGCCGGGAACGCCTGGCTTTCGAATCCGCTCTTGAACAACAGGAGGCGCTGCGGGAAACTTTTCTCAAGGAAGCCTTATCTATGGATAAAACAGCGTTTGAACAGGAGGGGAAATGGAAAGAAATGCTGGATAAGATACGCCGGGAAAAGGGCTCGCTACCCGAGCCCCGCTTAAATTTTTTCGACCGGTTGCGGTTTGCCTTCTTTTATTACGGCCCCTGGAAAACCAGTTTTGGCCTTCTTTTTACCCTATTAGCCGGTATGATGATAGTAGCCAACCTCACACAGGAGCCGGCCGGTAAGCTGATCCAGCGTTATTTCATCGAAGCGTATTGCTACGGATACGCCGGCGAAGCGCCTTCCCCCACGAATCCGGAGGAAGGGGTAAAAGTGGCTTCCGGCTTCTATTGCGGTAATACGGAAGGAGGCGTGGATAGCCTGAAGGCCCTGGCGGATGGTTGTGCCGGTTTTTGCATGGCCGACTATTACCTCGCTCACTGGCAACTGAAAAATGGGCAGTTTGAGCAAGCTATAGCCGGGTTTGAACAGTGCCTGGCCAATGAGGGGATACTGCCCCAGGTCAGCTATACCTCTCTTGCCGGCCCGGTTCAGCTCAACTTACAATTGGCCAATTTGGGCGCCGGCCACAGCCGGCAGGAAATCCTCGCCGGCCTGCAGGCCTTGGTGGAGGATTCAGATGCGGGAGACGAGGCCCGGCGTGCGGCGCAAAGCCTGTATAACGACTTGTCCCATCCGCTTCGGTTCCTGGCCGTTCGGTGATCATTTCGAACTGCCGATCAGAATCAGGCCCGCCCAATCCTTGGGGTGATACTGCCGGGCGACGCTTCGCTTGGCTTCGGCCAGGGCTACATCTTTGGGTTGGCCCTCCTGGAGGAAGTGAAGGTAGAACGCAGGCGCTATTTTCGATTTGGCTGCCGTAGGGACATTCCAAAGAGTGGTGGCCAGGCTGTTCACTCCGGTGTAAGCCATACCCCGGGCCAGGCTGATGTTACCCTCTCCTTCCATAAACCGGCCGGAAGCCGTCTGACAGGCTGAAAGAAAAATGAGGTCCAGCCCCTCCCAGTGTTGAGCGTACAAATCCTTTACAAAGAGCAACTCAGAAAGGTCGATCTCTTCACCCAGTTGAGAGAAAGAAATGAAGCTGTACCCCGGGTCTTGTTCGTTGAGGATACCATGAGTGGGTATGTGAATGATCGAAAATTCCTGGCAGGCCTTCAGAAATGCCTTTTTACTGGCGGCCTCATTTTCATAAAGCGTCACTTTTCGGATGTTTTGCCGAATCTGGTTCACTTCCTCGTTCTGATTGATGCCCAGGGGGGTAAGGAAAGGCAGGGCCCGTAACAGAGCGGGTGGAAGTTCTGAACGATCGGCGCCCTGGCTTAGGCCGTGGCTGAAGGCCGAGGCAAATATAGCCACCCCCTTGCGCCGGGAAGGACGTTTTGGGCCGGATTGCATCAGTGAAAGGAGATTGGCGGAAAAGCAGTAACTGATAGCGTGATTGAAAAGGACAAAATTGTTTTTTGCGATCTGCTGCGGTATACCGCCCGAATCTATTTTTTTCAATAAGGCCTCAAAGGGAAGGTTGTTTAACGGGCCGGCAGGGATGATGATCAGCCGTTCGCTCAGCCTGTTTTCCACCGGGGCCAGCAAATATTGGTACAAGCTGTAGGCCAACTGGCAAAATTCAGCTTCCTGCTCCACCTCTCCCGGGCGGCCTCGTTCCAGAATCTCCCGGAAACGGTTTATCTGGCGGGCCATCTGTTGGGGGGGGATGGCCACGGTTTGTAATTCGATAGATTCCCGGGACAGCAGAAAAATATACAGGAAGGAATCCTGATAGAAATATTCGATCAGGGACTGGCCTTTGTCCAGGAGGCCCTCGCGGATGGCCACACTGGAAAGGCCGGCCCCCTGGTACTTGAGGGCGTGATACCGGGGGTGTGCTTCTTTGAGTTGTTGCTGGTAAAGGCGAATCTGTTCGAAATTGCGGGCCAGGCTCTTTTCAAGCCTCTTTTTTTCAGCCGGGTCCTTCCAGGCCTGCAGTAACTGGCCCTCGATCTCTGCCCGGGCCAGCAGTAATTCTTCTTCCCTCTGACGGTCAGATTCCGGAAGCATACTACTCACGTTTTTCAAACGAGCGGCTTCCAGTAATACAAAAGCCTTGCTTTGTTCAGAAATCCGGAAGGCCTGTTCCTTATACCGGGGATCATTGGTTTTTTGGTAGAGTTTCAGGCAGCCCTGAAAGGCCTTGCCCAGTATTTCCCGGGACCCGGCCGCCAGTTCCAGTTTGGCGTCGTCGCTGATAAAATCCCCTCGCACCAGATTAATAAGCTGGTACAAGGTATCATAGGCAGCCACCGCCTTTTTTAGTAATGCGGTATCTTCCTCTTTTTCTTCAAACAGAGCCAGGTTGGTTAAGGCTATGTCGGCGAGTAGGGCCATCAGGTCTTTTCGATTTCCGCTATAGGCCTGAATCGATGGTAAAGCGCCCTGCTCTTTGTTTCGGATAGCAGGAATGAGCCGGGCCAGCGCCGAGTCATAGTCAACCAACGCTGCTTCATACCTCTTCAGGTCCGCATAGGCTTCGCCCCGATTGGTATACAATTGAGCGAAAAGGCCACTCTGGGCATCCCTGCCCTTCAGGAAATTAAGGCCAGAGGTCAGCACGTCTACGGCCGCTTGAAAATGCCCCACCCGCCGGTAAAGTTCGCCCAGGTTGCCTCCGGCAATGGATACCCTTTCTTCCATATCCGGCCCTTCCGGCCGCTCCTGGTAGAAAGACAATGCTTGTTGGGTGTAAAAAACAGCCTGCTGCCGGGCCTGTTCCTGATTGCTATCCAGCAGGGAGTCTTGCCATATATTGCCCAACACCAGGCAGAGGTCGGCTAATGCGTCGCCTTTGGCCAGCAGCACTTCCGGGCTTAGTTCTTCACTGGCCTTTTTTACGCCCTTGTCGTATTCCCGCAATAAACGGTAGCAGGAGGCAAATGCCGTTATCAGTTCGAGGCGTTTTCCTTCGCTTCGGGGGTAAGCTTTCATGCTGTCGGAAGCCAGCTGAAAGTAAAAAAGGGCATTGTTCAACTCTCCGATTTCCAAATAGGCTTGCCCGATCTTTAATTTGCCGTAGACGAATAGCTGAGGCAACTCGGCAATAGGCCGGACACTGGCTGAATCGAAGTAGGAGATGGCCTGGTGGTAATTTTTTCGGAGTAGATGGGCAGAACCGATGTTGTAGTACATTCTTAAAACGTCTTTGTGCAGGGAGTCGCCGAATAACTGCTTTCGAATCATCAGCGCCTGCCGGGAATACAACTCGGAATCTACAGGTTTGCCATGGAGCAGCTTCTTGCCAAGTTCATCGAGCAGGGAAGCCAGAAGAGAATCTTTTTTGAATCCTTTGCAGGTTTCCAATTCCGGGCGGGCCAGGCTCAACAGCAGGATGGCGGAATCCGGGCGGATGGCGCCTTCGGCTAGCCCTGCCAGCAAAACGGACAGGCCTGTTTCCAGGGAAGTAGGGCAGGGGGGAGGGGCTGGTTCCTGTTTACAGGCTGAAAAACTGATCAGCAAGAGGGCGGAAAAAAGAAGCGTTTTTGACATTTGTTGGGGGTTAGTATTGCGGTGCATAGCTACGGGTGGGGCAGCAGAAATTCGGCCTCCGCTGCCTCACCCGTAGCTTTATTTGTAATTATTGGAGATCATTGCAAACTGCCGCCACCGCATTCTGATGATTGAGGATAAGATAGCCTCCTCCGTTGTTGTCCGCAGTGCTTTCTATGAGTGATATCACTTGATCGATGGGCCTCGCCGGGTCCAGACTCCAAATAGCGGCTACCGTCCGGGTAACGAAAGGCGCTGCAAACGAAGTGCCGGATTGCATAGATATGCCGGTGGGAGGATTATGTAGTTTTTTCGGGTAAGCACTAATCACATCAACACCGAGCGCGGTAAGGGTCATTTCGTTCTGGTTAGTGCTCCAGTTGGAAAAAACCGCTCTGTTGCCCGAGTTATCCACCGCTCCTACCGAAATAACATTAGGGTGGGCTTCCGCGCGGCTTGCCGGCAGGAATTTAGCGTATCCGTTGAGGTTGGCCGTATCATTTCCCATACCGGCCACCACGATAATATTGCTGTCCGCCGCGGCGCTCAGGCAATTATCAATCAAGGGGATTTCCTCATTATCCAGGTTGCCCATGTAGCCCCAGCTTACATTGATAACATTGGCGCGTTCTTTAATGGCATGATATATTCCGCACAAGCCGTCAAACAGGGATCCGGAGCCGGAAATATCGGGCGTGATCTTAATATTCAGGAATTCCAGAGGCAAATTCAGGCGAGGGGCATTATAGTACGGGACACCTGTGGCAACCCCATTCACGGAGGTTCCGTGCCCGTGATTGTCCTCCGGTTCAAGAGGAGGCTCAGGGATATGATAACCAAAGGTATGGGGCATGGGGCACCGGCCGCTTGTTCCTGCCTTTTTCCAACCGAACTGAAGCAAGGCATTATCAGAAATATCAACTACTGTATCGACTCCGGTGTCGATGATGGCAACTTTCACCCGGTTGAGTTCCCTGCAAGGCGTAGTGGGTGGCCGGACTTGAAATTCGTCTCCATTTTTGGTTTCATCGGCCGGCGAAAGAGAAGAAAGGTAATTCAAAGAAGCGCCTATTGGCCCGTTGGGGTCTCCTATCGCATCTACTTCCGGCGGAGGGTCCTTAACTATGCCGATGACGTTGAAATCGCCGGCGGTGTCATAGCGCCACAATTCCAGCTTATTTTCACAGGAGCAGGTATCTTTTCTGACAAAGCCTTCCTTCGCCAGAAAAGCCTTCCAGCCCTCTATTTTACGGTTGGCTGGGTCCAGAATGATCTCATTACATACGTAGGGTACATTCTTTACCAACCCGTTAGGCCCTTCGGAAGTGAGGGGTACCGCAATAAAGCCACTGCATTGATAAGAAAGAGGCGGTTCAACTGAGGGGCAACCTGCAAACAATACCGCCAGAACGACCAGAAGGGCGGCGCTAAAACAAACATTACTAAATTTTCTCATGATCAGATTTTTTGTGACAATACAATCTGATGTAATAGTGCAATGCAGTAGTGTTTTTAAACACTACTGAGAGGCTGGATTATAATTGCCGTAGGTTCTGGAACTAAGCCAGGTTTGAAAATGTCAGCACTATGGGGAATAAAAAATGCGAAGATCTAATGCACTAAATATAGCATTTTTTCTTTTACGGGGAAGGCTTTCAGGTAAAGTTTATCGGTGCGGAAATTTGAAGCCCTCTAAACCTCCACCAGCAACTTTTCTCTCAATTCCGGGTTGGCCTCCCAGAAATCCCGGAAGCGATGCGTGCTGGGCACGAAGAATATACGCTGGCCAAAGACGCCCTTCTCTTTAAAGTGGATGGTAGCGGAGCGAAAGAAAAAGAACTTGCTTTCGATCACCTGCTCAATACTGTGAAAAGGATAGCGCGCTGTTTTGAAGTAGTTGGTGACGTAGAAGAAGTGCTCGTCCGCTTCGACCCGTTTCAGCCGCATCAGAGTGAAGGCGAGGAGCAGCAGGCCGGAGAGGTAAAAAAAGACGATACCGATGCGGAAGGTTCGGGCGGGCATATCGCCGATGTACTCAAAGGAATAAGACAGCACGGCTATGGTCAGCGCACCAAAGAAAACGATCCAGAAGACCGGTATGAAGAACTTGTAAAACAGTGTCAGATTAGTGGAGACCCGATGCATTGATGTGCGGTTAACCCCGGTTGCTAGTTATGGGGATGAACAATTTTACGCCATTCCATTCTTTGAGAAAGGATACTACCTCAACGCTTCTTCATTCTCTTTGTTTACTTTCGCCGACACCAAAATGCTTACTTCATACAGTACATAGAGCGGTATGCCGATCAGAAACTGAGTGACAACATCCGGGGGGGTGATCATAGCGGCCACGATCAGGATGCCAACGATGGAATGGCGGCGGTACTGTTTCATGCCTTCCGGCGTGACCAGCCCTACCTTGGAAAGGAAGTAGACGATCACCGGCAGCTCGAAGATCAGGCCCGCCGGTGCGGTAAACATGATCATATAATTGATAAAGGAGGATATCGTAGGGGTGTTCTGAACGCCCGGAATATCGTATCCGGCCAGAAAGTTAATGGCGAAGGGAGAAATGATATAGTACCCAAATAAAACACCGGTCAAAAACAGGCTGGAGCAGATGGCGACCATACCGCGCGCTGCGCTTTGTTCTTTGGGGTACAGGCCCGGCCGGATGAAGCGCCAGAATTCCCAAAGTACATAGGGAAAGGACAGGATAAAGCCCATCACAAAAGACACCTTAATGCTGATAATGAATGCTTCGCCAAAGCCAGTGGCAATCTTGGGAAATACCGGCGGAGTAAAACAAAGGTTATCACCCATGCCAATGGCTTCCGAAAGGCCGCAAACGAAACGGTAGGATAAAAAGTCCGGTTCCGTTGGCCCGAAGATCACTTCCCGGAACATCCATTTCTGAAAAAGGAACAAGACAATGCCCAGGCCAAGAATAACTATCAGGGAGCGAATAATGTGCCAGCGCAGTTCTTCGAGATGCTCGAGGAAAGACATTTCTTTACCGGCCGCCTGCTCCTGGCCCTCTTCCAACTTGTCGACGTCAATCTGATCCAGCGCCATAGATCGGGTTTATACTTAAGATTCTGTTTGAAGGTGTAAGTTTAAAAATTACCTTCAACAAAAGTAAAAAAATTATGCCTGCCTGTAATCTTTAACTTGCACGGCATCCAAAATAGGGTAACAAAAAATGCTTACATTTGCCGGGCAATGAACGGCTGGGGAATGGCCGTTGTGATTAGAATCTTATGGATGTATTGCTATACTTAGGCTTATTTGCGATTTCACTTGGAGTACTGCTCAAAGCATCAAGCTGGTTCGTCGATGCTGCCGAACGGATCGGCCTGGCACTCGGCATCTCCTCTTTTATCATCGGCCTGACTATTGTTGCCTTCGGGACGTCTCTGCCGGAGCTGGCAACGTCCATCGCCGCTGTGTTCAGCGGTAATTCTGAAATCGTGGTGGGCAATGTCGTAGGGTCTAATATCACCAATATCGCCCTGGTGCTCGGCCTATCCGCCTTGGTGTCCAAGCGCATCGAGTTGGAATACAATATCTGGCATATCGATATGCCCTATCTGTGGGCGTCGGCCTTCCTGTTGTGGTTTGCGCTCCGCGATTTACAGTTCTCACTTTTTGAAGGCTGCCTTTTCATCTTTGGTACAGTCGTTTTCCTGGGTTATTCTTTTAAGTCGGACGACGAAGATGAGGAAAAAGAACCTATGGAGCGCTTATCTATCAGTTGGAAAACCTACGCCATGCTGGCCGTAGGGGGGGGGCTGGTCTGGTTGAGCGCGGATTACACCATTTTTGCAATCCAGAAGTTATCCGCCATCGCCGGGATCAATCCGGAAGTCATCGCTCTTTCCGCAGTCGCACTGGGCACTTCTCTTCCGGAGGTGATCGTAAGCCTCAATGCCGCCCGCCGGGGCAAGGCTTCGATTGCCGTTGGCAATGTCTTAGGGTCCAATATTTTCAATACCTACATCGTGATGAGCGTCCCTTCCTTTTTTGGTAAACTGGTGATCCCTACCGATATTAATGAGGTTTTTCTGCCCCTTATGGTGGCCATGACCATCCTGTTCGGGGTCATGACCAACAATAAAAAGATTACCCGCTGGGAAGGGGTCGCCCTGCTTATGTTCTATGCTTTTTTCGTTTCAGAATTATTCAAAAACGCAGGCTAAGGAATTGGACTTTGGATGTCCGACCTTCCCCCTTCCCCCTTCCCCCTTCAAAGGGCCTGTTTTTTTTTAACAATTAGCGAACTAATTTCCCGAATTTCAACTTAAGTATAAGCCAGGGGATGCATCTTTCCCTAAAAAGGCTTATTTTTATCGTGTAAACGAGTTTTGTTACCCCCCTCCCCTTGAAAATTCAACCCGAATAAATCGGGGCTGAATGTCGGAATAGTAGCGCAATAATGAGTTCCCCATCTTCCAATGGGAAGCTTTCCGGTTAACCATCTTTAATCAGTCAGAGATTACATACTATAAGTGAGACAATATAAATGAGAAAACGCTGGCGTTCCATTTGGGGCGCTTGCTGATAGCAAACGTAATTTGCGCTAACAAACATACGACCGTACTATGAAGAAAACTACAATCACACTGCTCCTGGCAGTGGGGTGCTGCTATAGTGCCTTACTGGGGCAAAATCTGGCAACCTGGAATCTTACCAACAATGCTACTGCTACCTATCAGTCTAACCACACCAATGCCGGTAAGCTGACCCGAGGCAACGGAATCACACCTATAGATTTCACACCCAACGGGGCTTCTGCAAGCGCCTGGGAATCTTCTGTCGACGTAAGTGCGGCTGATTTCTACGAAATATGCCTCAAGCCCAAACCAGGCTATATGCTGGATATCAGCAGCCTTACCTTTACAGAAATGAGAACCGCGGATGGCATCCGGTCTTATCGGTTAAAATGGTCCCTGGATGGTTTCCAGACCTTCAATGTCCTGGCCGATGTGCCGGTTCCTGATGTTGTAACCCCTCGAACGGCTACACATCCCAACCTGGATATCGGGGTATGTGATGGGCAGGAATTATGCATTCGGTGGTACGGATACAATGCCGAAGCCTACAACGGCGAGTGGTATCTGTCCAATGTAATCATCACCGGAACGGAATCCCCCGCCTGCAACCCGCCGGGTTCGCCTCCTTCCAATCTGGCCATCAGCAATATTACCAGCAGCACCATGGATGTAGCCTGGACGCCCGGGGGCGCCGACGCCACCCTCGTTTTGGCCAGAGAGGGCAGCCCGGTGGAGGTTATGCTTTGCGGAGGCAATACTTATTCTGCTGATCCGACATTTGGGCAGGGTTCGGATTTGGGCAATGGGGCCTTTGTCGTTTTCAACGGGCCGGGTTCAGCTTTTACAATGGATGGGCTTGAGGACGGCGCTACCTACCACCTCCTTGCCATTGGCTACAACTCCGCCGACAATTGCCTGCAAAAGAACAACCTACCGGTAGCCAGCGCGGCTACTTTGTGCGGCAAACCCACTGGGGTCGACAAATTGATGAACAGCCCCTCCGACCAGCAGGTAAGCCTGGCCTGGGAGGCTCCGCTTTGTTATGACCAGGTGATGGTGGTGGCGAGCAGCCAAACCATCGCTTCCATGCCCACCAGCCCTGATGCAAACGTCTATATAACGAACCCGGTTTTTAGCCCGGGAGCACATGGCAGTGCAGATTTCACTAATGATGAAGCCCTGGTGTACCGGGGCGTCGATACGAAGGCTGCCATCACCGGCCTCAATAATGATCAACCTTATTTCTTTAAGATTTTCACCTTTCAAGCAGGGATTTGGACCGCCGGCGCCGAGGTGATGGTGAACCCTAAAGCGGGTTGCTCCTTTCTGGGCGGCGACTTCATCTACATCAATGAGCTGCACTTCACCAATAAAAACACAGAGATAGATAAAGGCATCGAAATTGCCGGATTGGCAGGCATCAACCTGGAAAATTATGTGCTGGCCATCTACAACATTCAATCCAACCTGGAGCGCATCATCCCTCTTACAGGGGTTATCGACGATGAAGGACAGGGATACGGCGCTATTTGGGTGCCCGACCCGGACCTCTTCTTCGCCAGCGCCATCGCTCTGGTCAATCAGGTGACCGGGGTCACCACGGACTTCGTCGCACACCGTGCTTATGGCGTAGTAGCCAATGATGGGCCGGCCGCCGGGCAGCCCGCTTTCTGGCAAGGGGTTAATGAGGACCCCAACACGGCCGTTAATTACTCTATTCAGCGGCAGGGAGATATTGCCTGCCCCAATACCAGCCAGGTATGGGCCGGGCCGGCCCTTTCTTCCCGCGGGCAGCTCAACTTCGTGCAAACGGTGTTTCCCATTACCTTGCTTTCCTTTGAAGGGGAACCGCAGGGAGAACGGGTCCTGCTCACCTGGAAAACCGAAACGGAGGAAAATAACGACTATATGGCGGTGGAGTACAGCACGGACGCCCGCCGTTTCACGGAGATTGGCCAGGTTAAGGGCGCCGGGACAACGACGGAACCCCAGGTTTACCACCTTTGGCACGATCAGCCGCAACCCGGCCTCAATTACTACCGCCTCCGGCAGGTAGATTTTGACGGAGCATTCACCTACCACGGGCTGATAGCTATAGAATACGAAGGAAAAGGCGCCGGCATTCAGGTTTATCCCAGCCTGGCAACCGAACAACTGACGATAAGGATGGCTGCGCCGGCTGCCCGGGCAGGAGCGCTTTTGATCTGCGATTTGAACGGCCGGCTGGTTCAGCAACTGGCTACGGCGCCTGGCTTTATCCACCAGGGCCTGGACGTTTCACTCCTCCCGCCAGGGCCCTACATCCTGCAATGGAGGTCCGACAATGGAGAATTATTAACAGATCGATTTGTTAAGCTGTAGATTTGCGTAAAGCAAACATTTAAAGGGCGCTTCTTTTGAGGCGCCCTTTTTTGTGACAAAAGCAGATGGAGGCACATCTTTTGCTTTCTACTTTGGTTAAGTGGATTCATATGGGTATTTTTAGCATCGGATTAATCCTATTATCCCTAAAACTAAGCTCAATGAAAAAGTTGATTACCCTATTGATTGTCTTGTGGATTCTACCCCTTTGGCTTTTCGCTCAGCGTTCCTCAGAGGCAGGTATCTTTATCGGAGTATCCAATTATATGGGAGACCTGGCTCCTTCCCCTTTGGCAGCGAATGAAACCAACCTCGCTTTTGGCGGACAGTATCGCTACATGTTTAATCCCAAAGTTGGCCTGAAAGGTTCAGCGACGTACGGTAAGCTTACCGGCTCTGATGCCAACGTCCCCCTTCAGAACCCGGCGAGTAATGTCCGCCGCTGGGAAATGAAAACAGGCATACTGGAAGCAGCCCTTCAGGCAGAGTGGCACCCGCTGGGAGCTTCGCGCTACAATAATGCCGGAGTGTACCAGAGGCAAATCTCTCCTTATTTGGGCGCCGGCCTTGGCCTGGCCTTTGGCAGTGCCGACGTTATGGTGCCGAAGAATGACCCAACCCGCTTTCCCGAGTCGGATGCCAAGTCGGCCTTCCTGGTGTTTCCACTAACTGTTGGGATACGCTTTGATGTCACCGAATCCCTTATCCTAGCCGGGGAATTTAGCGTCCGGAGTACTATTACCGATTACCTGGACGGCATTAGCAAGAATGGAAACCCCGGTGCTAATGATCACTATATGTTTGGGGGAATCTCCTTGCTTTATCTTATCGAAGCCGATTTCGGTGCTTCCCATAGGAATTAAACATTGATTAACCGTTTACGCAGTCAATCCGGGACCATTATGAAGTATACTGGCATCCTTATTCACTTTTTATTGGCCGCCTTTGCGCTTTCTACTGCTTTGCCATACGACTCGCTGAAGGACGGCCTGGTGGCGCATTATTCTTTCAATTACTGTGATGCCCGTGACGATAGCGGGAACGGATCGGATGGAAAACTCTTTGGTGGGGTAGGTTGCTGGTGCGGTATAGAAGATGACGGGCTGCTGCTGGATGGCGCCCGGTCTTATATCGAATTTCCGGGCAAGGTCAACCGTTACTTTAATACTTCCGATTTTACGATCAGCTTTTATTTTAAAACAGAGCAGTATCTGGTCTTCCGGCAAAGCCTGTTGTCCAAACGGGAAGACTGTGATGAATATAATATGTTCGACCTGATGCTTGACCTCAATGGGAGGGAAGTAAACACCGCCGTTCATGAAACACCGGAAAAATACTACGCCGGCTTGTCTCCGGCCCTGGATACTACCGGCTGGATTCACTTTGCCCTGGTCCGGGAAGGTACTCGCGCCTATGCTTATATCAATGGAGAACTCCAGCGCCAGAGTTTTCGGTGCAGCGGGGTAGATATTTCCAATGACGCCGTACTTTCCTTTTCCAATAGCCCCTGTGTACACAATGGGCAGGCCCGCCGTTTCAAAGGGGTGCTGGATGAACTTCGGGTCTATGGCCGGGCCCTTTCTCCGGAAGAGGTTAGGAAGTTATACAAGGAATATCCGGTAGAGAATGCGGTGATGGACTGTGTTACTTAAAAAGAAAATATTCATTTCGCACATCCGCGTAATTCCAGGAGCGCCAGCTGTTGGCCTGGGCCCGGCGTACCAACTTCAACCGTTTTTTATGTAAAGCTTGTTCCAGCGTTGCTTGGTTCCAGCCGCTTTTCTCCAACAGGCGGCCTTTGTACTGGTACAGGAGATAGAGATTTTTATCCGATACATCCTGGAACAGAAATTGGGCGTCTATGCCTTCTTTGTTGTCGGCCTGCAGGTTGTAGCGGGTAATCGCTACATCCCAATTAATCAAGCTTAGCGCCAAGAGGGAGGCATAGATCGCCCAGCTGTTTCGATACAGCAGGAAGGCTATAGTTTTGCGGTTTTTCACCTTTTGGAATAGAGTATACAGGCCATAGAGTACCAGGCTGAGGAACCAGAAAACGCCCAGGCGCTTGTAGGCCAGGCCGTAGTGGGCGACGTACTGCCAGTTGCGCAGGGCCACGGAAAAAGCCAGCATGGCGTTTTGCGCCAGCCAGAGAAAGGCAAACCCCCGCAGCCACTCATTTTCGGGGTAGAAGTTGAGGTTGCCCCGGAAGTACCAGATGACGGCGGCCATGGCCAGCAGGATGGCAAATAACAAAAGATAGGTTCCCGCGTGTACGTATTGACTAAGCTCCTGGGGGCCAGCTTCGCCATAGGATACCCAAACGTAACGAAGATCTGCGATATTGGCCAGAAAGATTAACCCATTGAGCAGCCCGAAGGTGATCAGGCTGGCCCGGTATTCGTTTTTCAAGCTAATCACACCTGGCGCCCAAAGCCGAAAACGCTTTTGTCTGCGGTTTTGGCTGAAGGACAGTTTGCCTTCCATTCCAGAAACTAAAGGCGCCAGATGGGAGGCGCCCAAAAGCGCTCCCATGACAAAAAGCCCCCCCAGAAACGGCCCTACTTGCTCACCAAGGTGTATCCACTTAAAGGAAAAAGAAAAGCGCAACCATAAAAAGTCGAAGGCCTAGGCGAACCTGGGGTTGGCGTGATAATACAGGGACGTAAAAATGGCGCCCATGCCCAGCGGCAAAAATGTCAACTGGGCCCAACGGGCAGCCGATTGCCAGTTGCCCCGCGCTGGCAGGCTTTCCCGCAGGCTTCGAATCAACATCAAAGGGCCTTCGAGTAAATTTGCCAAACCAAGTATACAAGCGAAAACCACAAAGCGCACCTTCTCTTGCTGGAGATAACCGATTAGAAGGAGAAACGAAATGATATGGGTGGCTTTGGCCAACACTGAGTTATGCCAGATGGTGAGCAGGGCCGAGATCAGGACGCCACTCATCATAAGCTGCACCTCCCGGCGCTTCAAAGCTTCGGGCCAGCGCTGCCAGGCTGCTCCTATGGCAAACAGGGAGAAGATGAGCGTGTTCAGCCCCAATTGCTCTCGCCAAAATAGATTAGTATACAACAAGCTCCCGATTATGATCAGGATAAAATTAAGCAGGCTCTTTTTCATGGCATCTTGATTTTGACCGGCGAATGAATTTTTAAAAGTACTTTGAAATTCAAAGTTAATGAGTAAAAAAAATTAATCACGAGTAGTATCGAGCAACTTTTCCAGGGCATCGAGGTGGCCTGTAAAAGCCTTCCGCCCGGTTTCCGTAGCCCGGTAGGAGGTGTTGGGTTTTCGCCCTACGAAGCGTTTTCGCACGTCGATGAACTGTTCTTTCTCCAGCGCCTTGATGTGGCTGGCCAGACGGCCATCGGTCACCCCGAGTGTGTCCTTTAGCGTATTGAACTCCACCCACTCATTGACCATTAGGATGGACATGATGCCTAAACGAACACGGTGGTCGAATGCCTGGTTGAGTTTGGACAGGATTTCCTTCATGCTGTCCGCTCGTATTTAAAGTATAAGATCAAACCATAAATAATGTGCAACAGGCCGAAGCCAATGCACCAAAATTCCAGGCCGTAGCCCGGTAAGAAAAGGGCCATCAGCCCCAGCGCTACTTCCGTAATTCCCAGGTAGCGGATATCGTTGAGGGTATACTTGCTGGTGTTGATCAGCGCCAGGCCATAAAAAACCAGCGTTGTCGGAGCGATCAGCCCCATCAGCCCATGATAGGCCAGGCCAAGGCAAAAAATGCCGCCTGCCACAAGGGGCAGCGCCAGGTTGAGCAGCAGCCTTTGGGTCAAAGGGCCCCAAACGAGCTGCCCCTTCTGACGCGCTTTCCTCGTCGTGAAAAAAATACCGCTGCTCAGTGCCAGGATCAACACCAGTGTGGCGTCCAGCAGGAAAAAACTGAGATAGTCAAGCCCCCATTTTTCTATCGGTATCGGCTGCTGGTAATACAAGTGCTTGCCATCCAGCGGACTGGCGCCCAGATACAGATAGGCGGCCGCGGCGCCGATCAAGGCCCACAGGCCCGCCGCTACACCTGATAAACCGCTAAGGGAAATAAAGCGGGAGGAGCGCTCCATCAGAGAACGAATCTCGTTCAGGGCTTCGAGGTGGCTATTGTAGTTCTGTGTCATAAAAGTACTTTGAAATGCAAAGTTAGGAAACTTACAGAAAGTATGCAAGAGATAGTAGAGAAGAAAGATTCCTGGAATCAGGAGATGTAAGAGGAAGAGGATTCCACTGTTTTTAATGCAGCTTTCAACAATGAGGCGATGCAACCATTCAGCCAGGTAGCCATCAAAACGGTGCGCTCACCTTCCTGCCCCGGGCTTTGGTGTGTCCTCATCTGAATCATGGTTTTCCCGGTGGCGCCGCTCCAGGATGGTAGCCATGGCGGATAGCGCAGCCAGTTTGACGATATTGGCCATTGAGGTTTCCTCCGGCGTCGAACCTTCATCCTCCCCGTTCAGCCAATTAAGTATTTCCTGAAGCCCTTGCCACATTAGAAGTGAAATTTACAGCAATAAGAACACTTTAAAATAAAGATAAGATCAGTTTATAAGGAATTTACAGCCAGGCAAAAAAAAAATGTTACTTTTAATACATGCCTGGGTCATAAATAACAGATAAGCCATTTGAAAGATAATATTTACATGAAAAACTAAAATAAACAAGAAATGAGTTCAAACTTAATGGATATTCTCCAGGGTTCCCTTTCCTCAGGTATGGTCGAGCAATTGAGTCAGCAACTGGGCGGGGCCGACAAACAACAAACAGCGGCAGCAGCTTCCGGCATCGTGACCACGCTGATGGGGGCATTGGCCAAAAATGCCTCTTCTACAGAAGGTGCGCAGGCGCTGAACAACGCACTGGAACGCGACCACGACGGCAGCATACTGGATGACGTAATGGGGATGCTCACCGGCAATACCCAAACGAACAATAGCAGCATGCTCAATGGCGCCGGCATCCTCAACCACGTACTGGGCAACAAGCAGTCGGGCGCTATTGATATGATTAGCAAGCTCAGCGGGCTGGACTCGAGCAAAACCGGTTCCTTGATGACGATGCTTGCTCCGGTAATTATGGGCGCATTGGGCAAAACCAAGCAGCAGCAAGGATTAGATGTAGCCGGGATCACTTCTCTGCTCTCCGGTACGGTATCTGCTCAGAAACAACAAAACCCAACCATGAACCTGGTTACCAGCTTCCTGGATGCCGATGGTGACGGCAGCATCGTCGATGATGTAGCCAATATGGGTATGAAAATACTGGGTGGCTTCTTTGGGCGCAAGAAGTAGATAATTCGCCCCCAATAAAAAAAGCCGGCAGAGCGGTTGCTCCGTCGGCTTTTTTTATTGGGGGCGATGAGAACGTTCACCGTAAGTTCATGCCGCCCTGGCTTAAGCGTCCTTATTTTGTTTTTCTTCGAGTTCTTTTTTCTCAGCTTCCCGCATGCCATCCTTAAGTTCGCTTTCAAGAGTAGAGCGGGCGGCATTGAACTCCCGAATGCCCTTTCCAATACCGCGCATCAGCTCCGGAATCTTCTTGCCGCCAAACAGCAGCAGAATCGCAAACAGCACCACAATCATCTCAGGGCCGAAGAAATTGAACAACAGTATGTTTTCCATGATCAATATTTTTATTATTCAAACGTAAAGGAATATAGAGTGAGATTACAAATAGGACTGAAGGTTTAAAATCAGTCACTATTTGGCTGCGACAATTTTTTCATCCGCGCAAGGTACAGCAATTTACAAAAAAAAATCAATGCTATTTGTCATCTTATCGTTTGGGTTTGTATCTCGATTCATCCAGTAAAGCCTGTGCGTCGGTGAGGGCGAACAGTTGCTGCAGGCTGGCTTCCGGATGTTTTTTCATATAGGCCTTAACAATCTGCCAGCCGATCCAGTTGGCGGTTCGGCCGGGGGCTTGCGGGGGCATACCGGGGGAATTAGGGCTATAGTCCACCAGCTTTCGGATATCCTGCCAGTTGCTGGAATAAACCAGCTCTTCCTTGAGCAGGTAAGCCCACATTTCCAGTTCGTTGTCTTCCAGCCATTGCACCTGATCAGGGGTTACTTCCAGCTTTACGCTATCAGGAGCATAGGGAAGCAGCAAATCCAGTGTGTACAATTTTTTGCCATTGTGCACCATGATATCCAGCAGGCGATTGCCGGAGGGGGCCCCGGCCACCCCGTCAATCAGGGCTTGTATGCTCTTCGACACCAGATGGCTGCGGTTGAAGGTTCGGGTCAGGTAACTGGAAAACGCAGGGTTATTGGGCTCTATCTGGCGGTAGGGATACGTTTCGCCGAGGAAAAGGTCGAGCCCCACAGCAAGGTCATTTTTCCCGTAAACAAAGGCAGCAATGGTATACTCTGAAATAAAAGTGGTAACGGTAGGCATGGCCTCTCCCGGGAAGTAGTATTGGAAGAAGCGGAAGGCCTGTTCCAGCTCGGCTTCAATCCCCGACATATCTTCGAACACTACCTGGCAGGTGTCATACAGGTGGCGGACGGAAGGGTGGGTGATAAAACCAGCGTAGAAGGACGTATCGGCAAGGGGCGCCCTGAATACCTGCCCGAAAAAGATAGGCGCAAATTCGGGATAGGCCTCCTCCAGCCCGGCCAGCCCGGCTTCCATCCGGCTGGTGTCCAGGTTGAAAAGCTCCTGCTCAAACCGGCGAATGGAGATATCAGCCGGTATATCAGAAACATCCGGGATTTCCCGGTAATCGTCGGGCCGGCAGCCACTGATCAGACTGAGCGCCAGAAGTATTAAAAAGAAAATACTAAACAAATAGCCTTTTATTCCAATCATACTATAGTAGTCCTTAATTTTGCCTGAGCAGCAGCAAAAGTATGCGCTCCCCGCTATTATTTCCAAAAAATGGCGATTTTCGGGCTGCGGTATCATTCACAAAAAACTGAAGAATAATGAAAAAAATTGTTGTATTCACTGCCTTTTTAACTTTCTTGCTGACAGCTGCGCAGGCACAGGATGTCCGCTTCGGCTTTCAACTTAGCCCGGCTTTTAGCTGGATGACATCCAACACGAACAAAATTAACAGTAGCGGCACCAACCTGGGCCTTAAGCTGGGTATGGTAGGCGAATTTTATTTCCAGGAAAACTACGCGGTGACCAGCGGCCTGGGTTTCTTTTTTAATACCGGCGGCACCCTATTGCAAGAACGGGCAGGCAAATTCTGGGTGAATTCAGAGCTCACCGAATCCTGCCGGTCAGCTACTGAAAATAACACCATGACTAAGCTGAAATATAACCTCCAGTACGTAGAAATCCCAATTGGCCTGAAAATGCGCACCCGGGAATTCGGCTATATCCGCTATTTCATCGAACCCCATCTGGGGTTTGGATTCCGAACCCAGGCCACGGGAGATGTTACGGTTACCGGTAGCGGGGGAGATTGCAGCGATATCAATATACAAAAGGACGTCAACCTGCTCAACCTCTTTTGGGGTATTAATAGCGGCATCGAATATAGCATTTCGGAGAATACTTCGCTGGTCGGCGGCGTTGGCCTGCAATTCGGTTTCGCCGACGCGACTAAAGATGACGACGTCGTTTACCTGGATAACAATCCCAATACCCCTGCCGATGAAAAGTCCAAGGGCTCTATCCGGGCTTTCGTCATTAAGCTGGGAGTTATCTTTTAGGGAATGAAGGAATGAAGGAATGGCCTATTTATTCAATCCCTCATTCCTTCATTCCTTCATTTCCTTGCGGAAATGTTTATTTTTGCAGCCAAATTAAAAAGTGGCCCATGATTGCAGATGAGCAAAGCACAAAAACGTTCCTGGATTTTTTTGTTGAAAACGCCCTTAAAGAGGACGTCGGTGAAGGCGATCATACCTCTCAGGCCTGTATTCCGGCGGATGCCCGGAGCCGGGCACAACTGCTGATCAAAGATCCGGCGGTGTTGGCAGGGGTAGAGGCTGCCCAATACATTTTTAATAAAGTAGACCCGTCGGCCCGGCTTGCTATTTTTGTTGAGGATGGAATGGCGGTTAGCGCGGGTGATGTAGCTTTTGAAGTCGAGTGCAATACCCGGGCGTTGCTTAAAGCCGAACGGCTGGTGCTCAACACCATGCAGCGTATGACCGGGATTGCCACCCTGAGCAACCGCTTTAAGTTTGAAGTTGAAGACCTGCCGGTTAAGATACTGGATACCCGGAAGACGACGCCCCTCATCCGGTTCCTGGAAAAATGGGCGGTGCGCCTCGGAGGCTGCACCAACTACCGGTTCGGCCTTTATGATTGGATTATGATCAAGGATAATCACATCGATGCCTGTGGTGGGATAAAGCCTGCCCTGGACCGCGTTGCGGCCTATCAGGAAGAACACGGCCTCAACCTGGGCGTTACCATAGAAGTACGAAACCTGGTTGAATTGTACGAAGTGCTGGAGGTGGGTAATTTTACGCGGGTATTGCTCGACAATTTTGAGGTTCCCCTGCTAAGAGAAGCGGTGCTGACCGTCCGTAACCGCTATGAGACCGAAGCTTCCGGTGGGGTCAATATTCACAACGTCCGACAGATTGCTATGTCCGGGGTCGACTACGTTTCTGTTGGCGCCCTGACCCATTCAGCCGTAAGCCTGGATTTGAGTTTGAAGGTGATTCGGTAGTTTCCTGCGTTCCCCCGTCGTAGGGAGGGAGTCGTTCTTCACCGGCGCCGTATTTGTTTGCCTTTGTGCCCAGCCCCCCAACCGATATACTGATCACCGATACACCGATCCCCTTCAAGCCAGCTTTCTCTCCTTAGCGCTCCCGCTCTGTTTCTGTTCCGGTTGGGTACGAAGGTCGAGGATATTCCCCATGTGGTAGCAGGTTCTGCAACGGGCTTCATACGTGTCTTTCTCCCCCAGGACGACGGTATCGGGGTTGTTGGATAAGCGGTAGGAATGAGTGGCCAGGTTGCCGCAGTGCTGGCAGATAGCGTGTACTTTGGTAATGTACTCCGCAACGGCAAGCAAGTTGGGCATAGGGCCGAAGGGCTTACCGCGGAAGTCCATATCGAGGCCGGCGGCGATGATGCGAATGCCGCGCAGGGCCAGCCGCTGACAATTATCGGGCAGATCGGCGTCGAAGAACTGGGCTTCGTCGATGCCGATTACATCGACACCATCAGCCAGTTCCAGCAGGTTTGACGAATGTCTGATCGGGGTGGAAAGAATAAAATTGGCGTCGTGGGAAACCACCTTAGCCTCATCGTAGCGGGTGTCTATTTCCGGTTTGAAAATCTCCACTCTCTGGTTGGCAATCTTGGCCCGTTTCAACCTTCGGATGAGTTCTTCTGTTTTTCCAGAAAACATGGAGCCGCAGATCACTTCGATCCAGCCGCTGCGTTGCCCCTTAAAGTGTGGTTCTAAAAACATAATAATACAAATTACGCCAGGAAGTAAAGTTAGGAAATTCATCCGGACCTGCTGAAGAGATGGGGATAAACTTTGGCCTTCTTTGAAAGTATGCGGCTCTTTTACAGTATAGAACAAGGCAACTCCTTATATTTGTATTCGTCAATGTATCGCTCCAAAGAAAGATAAAAGTGCAAACATGAACTTGAAGCAATCTAAGTCCATCCTCGAAAAAATTAATGCCCTTCATAATAGCATGAGTATAGATGAAGGCAACATCGCTTCTATAGAGCGCGACCTCATGCTCAGCTATATTAAGCAATTGTACGAACATTTCCTGCATGGGGAGGCCAGTGGGCCGGTGGAAATGGATAACCCCGCCAATACCCGACAGGAAAGGCCGGCTGTGAAGCGCACGTACACCCCCCCCCGCATCATCGAGATTCCCGACACACAACAGAGGAGCGCCAGAATGGCCCCCGGGCCGGACCCTCTTCCGGACCCCAGGCCGGAACAGCCGGAGCCAGAACCCAAGCGCGAACCGGAACCGGAACCCGATACCTGGCCGACACAACCGCCTCCACAACCGCAGCCAGTGCCGCCACCGCCGCCACAACCCCAACCCCGGCCGCCGATGGGCCATGCCCCCGTCCCGACGAACAATAAAGAGGTTGCCGCTTTGTTCGAATTCAAAGTAGCCAAGGAACTCTCTGAAAAACTAAGTGAGCGGCCGGTGAATGACCTGACCAAATCCCTGGCTATTAACGACCGCCTGCTGTATATGAATGAACTGTTTGGCAAAGACCTCAACGCACTCAACGACACCCTCAGCATGTTGAATAAATACGGAGGTATGGACGAAGCCCGCGGCCTGTTGTTCAACCTGGCGGAACAGTACAATTGGGTAGAGGAAGAGCGCCAGCCGGTGGCCAGAGATTTCATCAAGCTGGTCCGGCGGCGGTATCAGTAATTTCTCTACGAACGAGAGGGGATACTGGATAAAAGGCTAAACTTTATGTAGTTGGCATAGGTTGAAATAAGGTCGCAATAGCGATCATCCCCTAACTATCACCAATGACCATGAAGAAAAAATTCCGGGAAAGCCTGTTGCTGCCGTTCTGGCTGATCGCTTTTCTTTGGCTCATTCAGCTTTTTCAGTCCCTTACCGGAGTAAGCCTCGGCACGTATGGGGTCTTCCCCCGGGAATCTTTCGGGCTGAGAGGGATTCTCTTTTCCCCACTGATCCATTCCGGCTGGCCTCATCTCCTGTCCAATACGCCTCCCTTGTTTATGCTCAGTGCCATTGTCCTGTTCTTTTACAGGAGGGTTGCCATACAGGGTTTTATTATGATCTACCTGCTCACCGGAGTGGCCGTCTGGTTATTCGCCAGGGATAACGCTTTTCACATCGGCGCCAGCGGGGTGATCTACGGCCTGGTGGCTTTTGTTTTCTGGAACGGCATTTTCCGGCGCAACCTCAAATCCATCGTACTGGCCCTGATCGTCGTTTTCTACTACGGGTCCATGTTTATGGGCATACTACCCAATGGAGAGCCCAATATTTCCTGGGAAAGCCACCTCCTGGGCGGCCTGGTGGGTATATTTACCTCCTTCTGGTTTAAAAATTCAATAGAAAAGGACGAAGAGCGCGCCACTTATTCCTGGGAACAGGAACCGGAACAGGAAGGAGAATACTTCCTCGATCGCGATACGTTCGACAAAACCAAACAGGAACGCCAACGCGAAAAAGATAATGACTGGTTCTCGACGGGTACGTGGTAGGGGTAGTTATATCGTGGATTGTTATATTGATGAGGGCAGCCCGTCTCTGCCGGATCGCCTCCATTGATATATTGTTCCCGGGCAGTGTCCGGAGGTGCGTAGCATTATAACTTATAACCCTATAACAATATAACCCTACAGCAATATAACTATGCCCCCCATCTGCTCTCATACCAACAACTTCTACTCCCGTCTCGTAGCTCATTTTTATGACCCCATCATGCGGGGAGTGGAAAATAGTTTTCTGGAAACCAAGCGCAGGCAACTCCTGCAACATGCTCATGGCAGAATTCTGGAGGTGGGAGCCGGTACGGGAGTAAATTTTCACCTCTATGCCTCTCAAGCACAAGTGTTGGCCGTAGAGCCATCAGGAGCTATGCTTAAATACGCTCGTCGGCGATTGGCGCAAGGAGAGGCCCATGCCCACATAGAACTGCTCGAAGCCGGCATAGAAGATAGCCGGGTTAAAACGGCCATCCCGGAAAGCGGGTTTGACTGCATCGTTTGTACCCTCGTCCTTTGTACCCTACCTGGCCTGGAGGATGCTATACAACTTTTTCGCCAGTGGCTAAAGCCCGGGGGGCAATTATTGGTTATAGAACATATCCGGGATACGCGGCAACCCCAACGCTGGCTGCAGCGCGCCATCACTCCGGTATGGAAACACCTGGCGGAAGGTTGTCACCTCGACCGCCCTACCGATGAGCTGCTCAAGGCAGCGGGCTTCCGGGTAGTAAAAGAAGCCTATTTTCACCGGTGGGTTCCTTTTTACTGGGGGATATTTGAGTGAGGGCAAAACCTTGTGTAATCCGCAGCCTGGCCTGAAAATTGTCTTTCATCCTTTACCCCAGCTTCGAAAGGTCCGTCGGGAAGGAACTGATGCCGGCGGCCTTGACCTTTTCGTGCAACTGTTTGGCTCCGGCCACCGAATCGAAAGCGCCGACAATAACTTTATAGACCGTTTCTCCGCCCAACTCATTGATGTTGACGATGATAGGCTGGTTGAATTGGCTTTGCAACTTTTCCGCCTGGATCAGCACATTGCCGTAGTCCTTGTATACACCGACCTGCACCCCCCAGCCCGAAGAAGGGTGCCGTTGAACGTTAAAGCGGAACAGGCCCTGCCCTGAGGAGATGGTTTCTTTTACCTCTGCCGGTTCGGGTTGTTTTTCCATTCGGCGGAGGGCTTCGGCAACGGCCCGGTCGGCATTGATGCGGCCATAGCCATACTTGGATGAATGCCCCCCCGAATATTCGGAAGGCGGTCCGATCTTGTCGGCGGTAGATTGCAGGATGTCCTTCACTTCGCGCGCGGTGAGGCCGGGGTTGGCCGACAAAATAAGGGCGCAAACGCCCGCTACCAGAGGCGTAGAGCTGGAGGTGCCCCCGAAATGTTTATAGAGTGGGCCGCGGTCATTACCATCGCGGTAAAATTTGTACACGCCGGTTTCCCAGGAGATGCCTTCATCCCAGGAGGCCCGCGCAGCCAGAATGGGCCAGTCGCCATTGGATGGGGCTACAACGGATACCTCCCGGCCCCGGTTGGAATAGCTGGCGTAGTCATCCTGGCTGGTGGAAGCCCCCACTGCGATGACATCGGGGTGAGCGGCGTAGAAGTTGACAAAATCAAGGTCATCGTTGCCAGTGGCAAATAAAATGATACAGCCTTTGCCGTTGCGCCCTTTAGTGGCCGCCCGGGAAATGGCTTCCGATTTGATCGAACCAAGGCTGAAGTTGGGGTCGGTTGTACCCCAACTGCAGCTGATAATGTCAGCCCCATTTTCGATACAATAGTCAAACATCTGCTCGGTAGCGCGATTGCTAAAGGAGGTACCGCTGACCGGCATAAACATGGCGTTAGGGGCGGCGCCGACAATTCCCCGCCCGTTGGATACCGCCAGGGCCACGCTGGCGCAGGGCGTGCCGTGCGTGAAGGTGGGGTCGCCCATACTCAGGTTAGGAGACTGGTTCCAAAGGTCAAAAGGGCGAAACACCTTGGTTCTCAGGTCAGGGTGGTTGATGTCAAACCCATTGTCAATCACCGCAATGACGATGCGCTCGGAGCCAAGGGCGCCCAGCCGGCGCCAGGCGTCGGACACTTTGGCGTCAGCGCCTTGGCGAATGCGGTAGTTGGTGCCCGGAATGCTGCCCTTATTGTTCAGGTGCCATTGCTGGCCGATCAGGTCATCGGTGGGCTCCCGGAATTCGTATTCGTCCAGCATGGTGTCCAGGTCGGGCTCAGCCAGCTTCACCAGGGAAATCTGTTGCAGCATATTGGCCACCTTAATCGGGTTGGGCGATTGAGGTGTTACTTTGGCCAGAATGCGGGTATTGCTTCGGCGTTCTATTATTTCCAGGTGGTATTCTTCCAGCACAATGCGCTGTTCGCTTTCACTAACCCCATCTTCAAAAGTGATATAAATGTCACCGGTGGCTATCAGCGGTTTATTGCTGCCTTCGGCATAGTATACGTGCGTGCCCACTTCCACTTCCTCCCGTCCCCTTACCTGGTCCAGGCTGTCGTCAATATTTTGTCCTTCCTTCTTGAGGCTTACTACCTCAAAGCCGCCCAGGTTTTTGTAGACCCCAGACTCAACGTACGCTTCTTTTTCCGCCGGATTCCCGGTAGTGGTTTTCAAACCTACCAGAGACGCGCTCTTTTTAAGGTTCAGTTCGCCTTTGCCGCTTTTGATGGTTAAGTTACTCATTATGGCTGGATTAGGTGGATGGTTGAAAGTTTGTTCAAAATTAAACGAAAAAGGCTGGATAGCGGTATGCCATCCAGCCTTTTTTGCTGAAATTATTAACAATAATCAGGATAACCGGACATTAAGCCCTCCTCTCTTTCTGAGCGTCCTTGTACATCTTCTGCAACTTTTTACGAGCGAAGAAGATACGGCTCTTAATGGTGCCCAGGGGTGATTCCAACTGCTCAGCGATCTCATCGTACTTGAATCCCTGATAAGCCATCATGAAAGGCCGGCGGAAGTCTTCAGGCAACGTATTAACCATTTTCATCAACTCGTTGTAAGCTACGTTCATTTCCCCATCGTTCTCGACAAGCTTGTCGCCGGAGTTGATGTAGTAGTTATTCGGAGTCTGGTCTATGATCATATTACGGCGCACCTTCTTGCGGTAGTTGTTAATGAAGATGTTTCGCATGATCGTTACAGCCCAGGCTTTGAAATTGGTGCCCTGCCTGTATTTGTCGGCGTTGGTAATGATCCTTAGCGCCGTATCCTGGTACAGGTCTTCGGCGTCGACGGAATTGCCCGTAAGTTTAAGGGAGAAGGCTCTCAGTGAACTACTTATATTGTCAAGTTGTTCCTGAATTTGATTCTGAATTGCATATATCATATTAGCCGGTGATTTATAGTTTGTCGATTATTTTGTAATTCTTATTTACAAATCTACAGTTTGAACATCATTTTTGCAAATAAAATTTCCTATTTAGAGTAGTTATTGTCGCAGCTGGAACCTTTTTTACACTTTGGTGGCATTCTAGACGGTATAAGCGTTAAAAAAATTAACATACTTAAACTAAGTTTCGATTCAGTTGTACTTATTGTATATTAGTTTGTCGAGTTTTTATCCAGTTTTATAGAGTTTTTTCTTCTTTAACAAACTTTGAAGTTCAACTGAAAGCCAGAACGGTTGAAACGCCAGCTCAGTGTTTTTCTGTCTCTCAGGCCGCTCAATGACGTGAGAATTGTCAGAGAGTCATTTTTTGGAAAAGCAGGATATTAAATGGATATGGATGTGGTAAAACAGAACACCTCAACGATTTTTTTACAGCAAAATATGCGCCTTCTGCGGAAGCGGCTTAAGTTAAGCCAGGAAGAATTGGCTAACCGGGTTGGCCTCAACCGTGGTAATATTGCTTCTTACGAGAACGGAACTGCCGAACCCAAGATTTGTAACCTCTTGAAAATAGCCAATCTTTTTGGTATTTCGATCATCGACATTACCCAAAAAGACCTCTCCGATACGGATGTGCTGTCTGAAGCAAGTAGCAGCTATAAAAACCTGTCTTCCAATGAACTTGAACTGATAGGACAGTTTCTGCGCAGGGCCGAGGAACTGGAAAAAGTATTTCAAAGCATACATACCTGCTTCCTTTTCAAAGCAAAATCTATGGGCGCAGAGCTCAAAGATTCCAAAGAGATGCAGATGGTTGCTATGAAGTTCGAAGAATTGTTTGATACCTGTCAGGAACTGATGCACAATCATCGTTCGCTCATCGACTTTGTCAAGTGCCGCTTTCGGCCATAGCCCCGCCTTTTGCGGGGCAGCAACCGGCTACTGTTGAGGTGTTTCCACCTTCCTGTCAACCTGTTACAACTATAAGACTGTTATTTTTCAACAGGCCACAAGTGGCGCGGCTATAATTTTTTCTTTCCCATATAACTTTTCTCCCTGTTTATCGTAAAAGGGGTTAGGCTTTCCGCCGGCGCTGTTGACAGCAGGTTGGGCGGGTAACAAAAACGTAATCCCATGAAATATCTGACTACCTTGATCCTAGTGTGCCTGCCCTTTACCTTTTTTGCCAGCTCGTCCTCAAACATGCCTTTTTTGGAAGGTAACTTATCCGAAGTACGGCAGATGGCTGCCCGGGAAGGAAAGCTTTATATCATTCATTTTGCTGCCGATTGGTGTATGCCTTGTCAGTGGATGGAACGGCACACTTTCACGGATGAGCCCCTTTCTGCTTTTTTAGAAAAAAACTTCCTGGCCCTGCGCGCCGATGTCGACCGGCCGGAAGGACAAGCCCTGAAGGGGCAATATAGGGTGAATATTTTACCTTCCATATTGGTATTCAGTGCTCAGGGGCAGCTATTGGGGCGCCACGAAGGGGCGATGGAGCCCGAAACGCTGCTGGAACAACTGAAGGCTTATGACTTGCCGGCAAACCGTATCCGGGCGACACAGATGGCCAGGGAAGAAAATATCTTGTCCAGCCCGCAACCTGCCTTTTCTATTTCGCGCCCGGCCCTGATCCCCGATGAGTTAGCTCGCCCGGCGAAGGTGAACCATGCTACACAACCACAGCTCTATTCTACGGTAACCCCTGTCGGGGCTCAAACTCCAACGGCTTATTTCACCATTCAGGCCGGTGTTTTTTCCTCTTACGATAATGCAGTCCGGTGTTGTGCCACTCTGGAAACAAGGGTGGATCAAAAAGCCGAGATAGCCCCTTGCCAACTCAAAGGCGAGGGCCTGTACAAGATTTTCCTGGGCCATT
Source organism: Lewinellaceae bacterium (assembly GCA_020636095.1). Classification (GTDB taxonomy): domain Bacteria; phylum Bacteroidota; class Bacteroidia; order Chitinophagales; family Saprospiraceae; genus JACJXW01. Next base: position 1,262,089 of record JACJYN010000002.1, on the reverse strand, counting down.
TTGACCGGGAAGATGAAGCGGCTGCCTTTTTGGCGTCCCTGCGCAAAAACAATATCGATGGATTTGTAAAAATTATTTACAAATAGGCTGCCGCCTTCAGCGACAAAACAGAAAAAACTTTTGAGTCAGAGGTTTAACTGATGAATGGATCAACGCCCTCGTCTACTCTTCGTATCTTTGCCCATTCAAAAAAACAACCTTTACTCATGCCCAGCCTCCTCATCCGCAACATCCAAAGCCTGGTGCTGGCCGAAACTTCCCCCCGCCCCTTTGTAGCGGGCCGAGACATGCAGGCGCTGCCCCTGTTAGAAGATGCTTACCTTCTCATTGAAGGCGGCCGCTTCCATGCCTTCGGGCCGATGGCCGAATGTCCGGAGCGGGCCGGTGAAACCATCGATGCCGGCGGCGGATTCGTTTTTCCCAGCTGGTGTGATTCCCATACCCACCTCGTCTTTGCTGCGAGCAGAGAAATGGAATTTGTCGATCGGATCAAAGGCCTGAGTTATGAAGAGATCGCCCGCCGGGGCGGCGGCATCCTCAACTCTGCCCGCCGCCTGAGGGAAACGCCCGAGGAAGAACTGCTGGCGGCTGCCCTTAAACGCATCCGGGAGATCGAAGCGCTCGGCACCGGGGCGGTGGAGATCAAAAGCGGTTATGGCCTTACAGTGGAAAGTGAGTGGAAGATGCTGCGTGTGATCCAGCGCCTAAAGGAAAAAACAACCCTACCCATCAAAGCAACCTTCCTGGGGGCTCACGCCTTGCCGCCTGAGTACAGCCAGCACCGGGAAGGTTACATCCGGCTCATCATCGATGAGATGCTGCCGCGCATCGCCGGGGAGGGATTGGCGGACTATATCGATGCCTTCTGCGAGAAAGGCTTCTTCACCGTTGCCGAAACCGAACAGTTGATGGAAGCCGGCGTCCGCTATGGGATGAAGGCCAAAGTGCACGTCAACCAATTTAACAGCCTGGGCGCCATACCCGCCTGTGTGCGGCAGGGCGCCATTTCCGTCGACCACCTGGAGGTGGTGAGTGATGAAGATATCGAAAGCCTGAAGGGCAGCCACACCATGTCCACTCTGCTGCCTTCCGCGCCCTTCTTCCTCAATGACGCCTACCAACCCGCCCGCCGGCTGATCGACGCCGGGCTGCCCGTCGCATTGGCTACGGATTACAACCCAGGCTCCACACCGTCGGGCAAAATGCAGTTTGTGGTGTCTCTGGCCTGTATCAAATGCGGAATGCTACCGGAAGAGGCCATTTACGCAGCCACCCTCAATGGAGCTCGCGCTATGGAACTGGAGCAGGAGTACGGTAGTATTGCGGTGGGTAAGGTGGCCAACTTCTTTATCACGCCGCCCATCCCCTCGGTGGCCTACCTGCCTTACGCTTTTGGCAGCGACCTGGTGGAACGGGCTTTCCTGAAGGGGGAAATGGTGGTGGATAAGAGATGAAAATTACTGGTTATTCAACAAAAATAGGTTTCCCTTCGTCCTTGTGAAAATTAGCACCTAATTATAATGTACAAATCACGGCTACTCACCCTTTGCTTCTTTCTGATGTTTTCGCTGGCGCTCAGCGCCCAGGTTGCGGAAAAAAGGATAGCTACCGTTATCCTCAAGGATGGCAGTGAACTGGTCGGTGAGGTCATTTTGGAGAATGACGTACAGGTGGTCTTGGAAAGCCAGAGCCTGGGCAAGGTAAATATCCTTCGCCAGGAGATCAACCTGATCGCCTACGGTGTGGCCTTCGAAGGCAAAGCCTGGCGGGAGACGCTGGACGATGTTCGCAACATCGTAGGGCCGGGTACGGGGTATAATCTGCCCAAAGGCCGTGGTTATTACCAGAACTATATGCTTTTTGTCAATGAAATATACTACGGTATTACCGATAACTTTTCTCTGGGAGCGGGCGTTGAATTGGTCAGCCTTTTCGACTTTTTTATCGATTTTCCAACAGTAGGGATTTTCCCTAAATTCACTATTCCGGTGGCGGAGAACAAGGCCCATTTTGGCCTGGGCGCTATCCTGCTCAGTACACCGGACACCCGGTCTGCTTTTGACCTCAACATCTTTTACGGCGCCTTTACCTATGGCCCCCGGGGCCGAAACGTTTCTTTCGGGCTGGGTTATGTAATGAACGAAGGGGAGGTCAATTCAGCGCCCGTTTTTTCCATCGGGGCCCAGTACCGGGTATCTTCTGGAGTAGCCCTCACCACCGAGAGTTGGTTCGGCCAGCCGATGTCCGGAGGCGCTTTCTCGGCCGGAGTCCGCCTGATCGGCAAGCGGCGCACCAGTTGGGACATCAGCCTGGTAGGGGTGGCGGTTGACGGGGATGTAGTGGTTAGCCCGTTTCCGTTGGTTGGGCTGACGGCGCCGTTTTAGAGTCGAAAATCAATGAAAAGGGCCGGTTTTTCATTTAAGTAACCGTAATTTCAGGCCGTACGTTCTTTTGAAGCTATCAAAACACCTGATTGTTATGAAAATCCACCTCATCTGTATCATGTTGTGTGTTCCTCTGCTGGCCTTTACTCAGGGCAGGCGTGAGATTGACACGTCCCTCCATATGGATTTTGAGTTGTACGACCCGCCGTCTACGCTGGTGACGCCTGAACACATTCTGTCCAGTGCTAAATTCCCGTTTATCGATGTGCACAGCCACCACTGGCGCATGGCGGAGCAGGACCTCGACCAGCTCATCCGAGAGATGGATTCGCTGAACATGGGCGTCATCGTCAACCTCAGCGGACGGGGCGGCCCGGCGTTGAAGGCTATGATGGATAATATCCATAAATACGGACACGGGGGCCGCATCGTCAACTTTACAAATATCAACATCCGCAGCATCGACGACCCGGATTGGGAGAAGAGCACCCTCCAGCAGTTGGAGTACGATGTGAGCATCGGCGCCCGGGGGCTGAAGATTTATAAGAGTCAGGGCATGAGGGATACCGATAATGCCGGCAACCGCATTGCGGTCAATGACTCCCGGCTGGACCCGATTTGGGCCAAGTGCGGCGAACTGGGTATCCCCGTGCTCATTCACTCCGCTGACCCCAAATCCTTCTGGGCGCCGCACGACGAGAACAACGAGCGCTGGCTGGAACTCAAGCTGCGCCCCGGCCGCAAACGGGAGGCGGATGACCCGGCGTCCTGGGAAACCATCATCGCCGAGCAGCACGATATCTTCCGCAAGCATCCAAAAACCACTTTCATCAACGCCCACTTCGGCTGGTACCCAAACGACCTGGAAAAGTTGGGCCAACTGCTGGATGAGATGCCTAATATGTACGTAGAGTGCGGCGCCATCATCGCCGAATTAGGGCGGCAACCCCGGCATGCCCTGAAGTTTTTCGAGAAATACCAGGATCGCATTCTCTTTGGCAAAGACGCTTACAACCCGGAGGAGTATCACACCTACTTCCGCGTCTTCGAAACCGAAGATGAGTACTTCCCCTATTACAAGCGTTATCACGCCTTCTGGAGGATGTACGGTATCGGCCTGCCCGATGAAATTTTGAAAAAGCTGTATTATAAAAATGCCTTAAAGGTCATTCCGGGGCTGGACGCGTCCTTATTTCCGGAATAACCTGTCGTTATTTTTTTTGGACAAACGCTATCTTCCAAAAAATAGAAAATGCCAGCATCAGGAAAATTTAAGGAAAAGCGATTCCCTAAAAGCCGGATCGGTACCCTGGATGTTTTCGCCATTGGCTTGAAAAAACACCACGTCAAGGCACTCATAGAGCTGGATGTCACCCTGGCGCGGGAACTGATCGGGCGACATAAAGAGGCCGGACGGCCCATTTCCTTCACAGCCTGGATGGTAAAAACGATCAGCCGGACGGTAGAAGCCTTTGAGGATGTGCATGCTTACCTGAAAAATAAGCGCACGCGCCTGGTTTTTGATGACATCGATATAACGGTTATGGTAGAGCGGGAACATGGGGGCGACAAAGTGCCGTTGCCTTACATCATCCGGCAAACCCAACTGAAAAGCATCGATGAGATCACCGCTGAGATCAACAATGCCAAAACCCGGAAACTCAGTGAAGATCAGGTGGCGATGAACAGCAGCAGGAATGCGCTATGGGCCAATATGTACTTCAGTTTGCCCGGCTGGGTAAGGCGCATGGTATGGAAATATTTTGCCATTGCCCCCCGGCAAGCCCAGCAGATGATGGGCAGCATCATCTTTACCTCCATAGGTATGTTTGGGAAAGTCAGGGGGTGGTTCGTTCACACCAGTGTTCATCCACTGGGATTTGGCGCCGGGTCCATCGTGAAAAAACCGGCAGTGATAAATGACGAAATCCAGGTTCGTGAATTCCTCCATCTCACGGTATTACTGGATCATGACGTTGTGGATGGGGTAGTAATGGCCAAATTTGTGGCCCGGCTGTCAGCGTATATCGAAAATGGATTCGGGCTTGAAATTAAGTAGTTTTCAGAATATTCATAAAGCGCGTCTTACTAATATAATGGTACTCCAGGAGTTTACTGCCTCTAACCAGGGCGAAAACACCGAAGGGGGAGGCCCCATTTCGAGCGGTGGCTGAGTTGGTGATTTCGGTTATTTGGAGGGGGATACCTTTATCTTTGGCGAATCCGAGCAATTCTTCCGCACATTTTTGGTGCCAGGGGCACTGGTTGGCATACAGGAGTTGCCAGCTCTGGTGTTGTTCTGGTTTCACCTCCCGATCTGTTAACCGGGGAGGGGCGTTTTTGGCCAGTGGGTAATGGAGCAGTTCGAAGCCTCCACGTTGATCTACCTGCTCGAAGCCGTTTCTGAAGAAGACGTCCTTACTAGCAATCCAGGGGCCGTCACTGGTCATCACGGCTACTCCTGCTTTCCCCTGCCGCCGGGCGTCTTCAACACAGTCTTTGATCAGTAACGACGCATTACCCCTTCTTCTGTCCTCTTTTTTGTAGATGTACATACAGTGAATAAAGAGGTAACTCGGCGCCTCCACTGGCCGCCAGGCTTGCTCGGCCGGCGTGTATTCTATAAATCCCAGCTGGCGGCCGGACTCCTCCTGTAGTATCTTCAGGCGCAGGCCCTTGGGGTATTCCTGCAGGAACCAATCCCGCTTTTTGATGTAGCCCGGGTTTTTCTGACTCTTAATGCAAAAAAGGCCGTAGGTTTCTACATTATTAGGCGTGACAGAAATGACTTCATACTTTGGCTTCATAAGTTGAGAATGTGTTTGGAAAGAGTCTTCTCATTTTGACTTTTCAACAAAAATTTCACCATTTCTTCATTCACAATAGCCGGCATTTCATAATTGATCAGGTGGGCTGTATCCAGGAGGATCACTCTTTCCAGGCCAGGCATTCGCCGGGCCCGCTGTTCGGATTGATGCGGCGGGCCGATCACTTCATCCCGTTGTCCCAGGAAGAGCAGGGTAGGGCAGGTAACCCGGGCAAGGCGCTGGTTGGAAATCTTAGCCGGGCGGGTGACATAGCTGCTGTCTATACCCTGGAAAAAACCTTCGAACCAGGGCTCATAGGTTTCCAGTACCGTAGGATGATAACCAACCGACCAGTGGATCAGTTTCTGAATGTTTTTATCTGTTGGGAACAGCACGTAGTACAGAATTTTCAGGATAGTCAGCAAGTTGGTGGGAGAAAGGCCCATTGGGCCCAGCAGCACCAGCTTTTCCACCCGATCGGGGCAGTCGATGGCGAAATTCAGGGCCAGGCATCCTCCGGCAGATCCACCGGCGATGGCTGCGCTGTCGACTCCCAGCTCGTCCAGCACTGCGGCTAACCAGGCTACTTGTTCCCGGCTGTTTTTGTTCTTGCGATTTGGTACACTCAGCCCGACTTCTCCCAGAATATCAATGGCGTGAACCCGGTAATATTCCGCCAGGGCTTCGATATTGGGCTTCCAGACGATATTGGCCGTGCTGGCGGCGTGCAGCAGAACAAGAGGAGGCGCCGTTTCATCCCCACAGCTGAGTACATGGGTGATGCCCTGCTCCGTTCTGATGAACTGTTGTTCGAAGGGAACCGGCCATTGGTCAAGCTGATCCTGATAGAGGCGAAGGAAGAACGATTCAGCCTCTGCGGTACGAAAAACGGGATTTTGCATGGGTGATGGTTTTTGGCAAAAAAAAAGATACCGCTTGCTGCTCCTAATTTAAATGATTACCCGCAATAGAAGGAGATGATTTTTATCAGCCCACGTACCGCGATCATCCTGATCGCCGGGCCAGTATGATAAAAACCACCCAAGTTAAAGTGAATTTATAGACTTGAAAACCAACAGTTTAACATATTCTTACTTTTTTAAAAGCCAAGATTTACAGGTGCTCCAGAGCGGAGGTTTGTCCTTGATTATTATTGATACTCCGGCTTAATTTGCGGTGTATTTATTTCACTTAAAAACATCTAACATGCCCCGTCCCTACAAACCCAGATACCGCCGCCGCCTGCCTCACCTTCAGCCCAAACAAGGGGCTTTCTTCATTACCTACCGTCTCCATGGTTCCATTCCCATGGGATTGCTCAGAAAGTGGAAAGTGGAACTGGAAGAGGAAAAGGCCCAAATTGACTTCTCCTTTCCTGGTGAAATTACTATTCGGGAAAAATTAACCGAGGTATACCGGCGATATTTTTTTGAAAAATATGACCCACACCTGGATCAAAACCCTAACGGGCCATACTGGTTATCCAGGTCAGATGTTGCCAAAGTGGTAGCGGATTCTCTATCCTACTGCGGAGAACATTTCTTTCACCTTTGGGCCTATTGCATCATGTCTAATCATGTTCATGCTTTATTCACATTGAGAGAGGGATGCCCTCCCCTCTACGATATCCTGGGCAGGCATAAATCATTTACTGCAAACGAGGCTAACAAGTTGTTAGGCAGGGAAGGTAAGTTCTGGCATCACGAAAGCTACGACCATTTGGTCAGGGATGATAAATCCTTTGCTAGAATATTGGATTATATTTTGAAAAACCCTGTGAAGGCAAAACTGGTAAGGCAATGGCAGGATTGGCCCTGGACATATTGCTCGGAGGAACTCGTGCCGCGATCATCCTGATCGCCGGGCTTTGCGGATTGGATTTATTGAAAGCGGTGCCGTGCGATCAGGAAGATCGCGGCACGGATTGGATTTACTGAAAGCGGGGCCGTGCACTCAGGATGATCGCGGCGTGGATTGAATCTATTGAAAAATGTGCCATGCGATCAGGATGATCCCGGTACGGATTGGATTTACTGAAAGCGGGGCCGTGCGATCAGGATGATCGCGGCGTGGATTGAATCTATTGAAAAATGTGTCATGCGATCAGGATGATCCCGGCACGGATTGGATTTACTGAAAGTGGGGCTATGCGATCAGGATGATCGCGGCACGGTACGGATTGGGTTTACTGAAAGCGGGGCCATGCGATCAGGATGATCGCGGCACGGTACGGATTGGGTTTACTGAAAGCGGGGCCGTGCGATCAGGATGATCGCGGCACGGCACGGATTGGGTTTACTGAAAGCGGGGCCATGCGATCAGGATGATCGCGGCACGAGTGAACAAAGTAGGCACTCACAGCGTTAAACTTTCATTAATTATTGAAAAAAATGAACGACATGAAAAGTGTAATCACTTGCGATATGGAAGGCCGAATCGAGACCTTCAGCAAAGGCGCCGAGCAGTTCTTTGGATACCGTGCGGAAGAAGTTGTCGGCAAAGAAAGGGTTTCTATTTTTTCTCCAGGAGAAATTGTCCTGCAGAATGTGCCCGTATGGCTGGAGCAGGCGAGTAAAGAAGGGGAGTATGTTACGAAAACGAAATTCGTCCGCAAGGATGGTTCCACCTTCAACGCCCGGATTCGGGTTACGCCTACCTTTGCCAACGGTAAGGCCAATGGCCAGACAGGCTACTGCGGGGTGACGGAAGTGGTAGAGGAAGAGGTGGAAGTACCTATCAAATGGACGACGAAGCTGATCCGGGTGCTGGCTATTACCCGCCTGCCTTTCCTATCAGCAGTGGTCATGCCGGCGTTCATCGGCGGAGCCTACGCTTACCACTACTTACTAAATGATCCGTCGGCTTTCAACTGGTTGTACTTCACGCTGGCCGTTGTTGGCGTCATCCTGCTGCACTTGGGCAGTAATGTTATGAACGATTACTTCGATGTAAAGGATGGCACCGATGGAGCCAATAACGATTACTTCCTGCAATTCTCCGGTGGCAGCCGCGCCATAGAACTGGGACTCATCACCCTGGAAGGTACCAAACGCCTGGGGCTTAGCCTGCTGGCTATGGCTACTGCGGTTGGTTTATATCTTACGTATGAGACGGGGCTTACCACGCTGTGGATTGGCCTGGCAGGAATGGCCGTGGGTTATTTGTACACTGCGCCGCCAGTCCGCCTGGTGGCCCGGAAAGGATTAGGCGAATTGGGTATTGCGCTGGCATTCGGCCCGCTGGTCACCGCCGGGCTTGTTTTCGTCATGACCCAGCAACTCAGTCCAATGGCTTTCCTCATCGGGTTGCCCGTTGGCCTGCTGACCGCCAATATTCTGCTCATCAACGAATTTCCGGATGCCGCCTCTGATGCTACGACCGGTAAAAACCATCTGGTGGTTACTTTCGGCAAGGAAAAGAGCACTTACATTTACCTGGCTATCTTACTGATGTCTTTCATTGCCAACCTGGCTATCGTCTGGCTGCTGCCGGGCATCAATCTTTGGCTCGTCGCCCTGAGCTTTTTATCGATGATAGCTGGATTGCTGATCTTCGGCCATATTCGTCAGCATTACGATGATAGAGAGCTGGTTGTTTCCAATAAAAATACCATCGCCCTCAGCGCCCTGACAGGCTTGCTGACTACAGTGGCCCTGATCCTGAGCTGACGGCCGTTGCGGTGGTGCGGGACACCGTTAATGGTTATGCTGCCGAATTTCGTGCCTTATGCTGAAGGAAGTAATGATTTAGCGAAAATTCGCAAAAAATTTGAAGTATCCCTTTACATTAAGCTCGAAACCCCCTATTTTTGTAGCGAAAATTCGCTAATTCTTCAATTTGCCTATTAAAATAGCCCGGAAATGCAAGACACACTAGTCAAACCGACCGTTCTGAAAGGAGGGGAGTTCCTGATCAAAGACGCCGCTCCCGGAGAAACTTTCATTCCTGAAGAGATCAATGAGGAGCAGCAAATGATTGCTGACATGGTGCGGGACTTTCTCAGCAACGAGGTCCTGCCGAATATAGGCCGCATCGAAAAGCAGGAAGAAGGGCTGACCCCCGGCCTGCTGGAAAAAATGGCTGACCTCGGCCTTTTGGGCACTCACATGCCGGAAGCCTATGGTGGAATGGAGTTGGACACTAACACTAATACGCTGATTTGTGATGTACTAGGCCCTGCCGGGGCTTTCACCGTGCCCTATGCTGTACAGACGGGTATTGGTATGTTGCCGCTGCTGTATTATGGAAATGAGGCGCAAAAACAAAAATACCTTACTCGCCTCATCAGCGGCGAACTCAAGTCAGCTTACTGTCTCACGGAACCAAGTTCCGGCTCCGATGCCCTGGCAGCCAAAACACGGGCGGATCTTTCTCCGGACGGCACACACTATATCATTAACGGGCAGAAGATGTGGATTTCAAATGCCGGTTTTGCAGATATTTATATTGTATTTGCTCAGGTGGATGGCAGCCAATTTACCGGTTTCATCGTGGAGCGCGATAGCGAAGGGCTCAACCTGGGTGCAGAAGAGAACAAACTGGGTATTAAGGGGTCTTCCACTCGCCAGGTATTTTTTGAAAATGTAAAGGTGCCTAAGGAGAATGTGCTGGGAGAGATTGGGAAAGGCCACCTCATTGCTTTCAATGTCCTGAATGTCGGCCGCTTCAAGTTGTGTGCATTGTGTATCGGTGGCGCCAAGCAAAGCATCACCACCGCGGTCCGGTACGCCAACGAACGCCAGCAGTTCAAACAGCCCATCGCCAATTTTGGAGCCATTCAGCATAAACTGGCGGAGCAGGCAATCCGCACCTTTGCGGTTGAAAGCGCCATGTACCGGGTTTCTCACCTGATGCAAATGAAGAATAAATCCTTGATGGAGAAGGGGGCTACCTTTGCCGAAGCCAAGTTACAGGCTGCCGAAGAGTACGCCATCGAGTGTGCCCTGCTCAAGGTTTCCGGATCGGAAGTACTGGATTTTGTTGCGGATGAAACGGTTCAGGTTCACGGCGGTATGGGCTATAGCGAAGAAGGCACTGCCGCCCGGACGTATCGCGACTCCCGCATCAACCGCATTTACGAGGGCACCAATGAGATTAACCGCCTGCTCTCCATAGACATGTTGCTGCGCCGGGGTATGAAAGGCGCCCTGGATATCGTCGGGCCAGCCTGGGAAGTACAAAAAGAGTTGTCTTCCATGCCGGGCTTTGAACAGGCGGAAGGCCCCTATGGAGAAGAACGCAAAGCTATAAAGGACTTTAAGAAAGCCGTACTGATGGTGGCGGGCGCCGCCGCCAAGATGCAGATGGATGGCAAGCTCAACCTCAAAGAAGAGCAGGAAGTCCTTATGAATGTATCGGATATGCTCAATGATGTACTGACCGCCGAATCGCTGCTCCTGCGTGTAGAAAAGCTGGCGGGCATGCCCGGGAATATGAACCAGGAGGCTTATGACGCCATGTTGAAAGTCTTCCTGTCCGACGCTACCGCCCGGATACTGAAAAACGGTACCGACGCGTTGGCCTCTTTTGCCGAAGGCGACTTGCTGCGCATCCTGCTCATGGGCCTGAAGCGATTCACCAAGTATCCGCCGGTGAATGTGAAAAAAGAGCGCCGGAAGATAGCTCATGTGCTGATCGAAGCGAACGGGTACTGTTTTTAGGGGGCAAACGTATAAGTATGTGAAAGTGTAAAGGTGTAAATGATTGGGAACCGCTTTCTTTTACACCCTTACCCATTCGCACGTTCAAATCCTTGTCCGCTACGCCCGGATATGCATTCTCAGCCTCAGCCTTCCTGTTTCTGTAGACGGTGACAGCAGCTGTACGGCGGGTACCAGTTGCCCGTATCCTGAAGCCGCCATCATCGCCCTGAGATCGACGGTACAGCCTTTCTTGCTGAGGTGCACCCCATCGGGGAGCACCTCAGCAATTTTTTTTTGGAAGAAGTTGATCAGCTGTTTATCGAGCAACTTCAGGCCATCGAGGAAATGGAAGATCAATGTAGCATTTCCCGAAGTGTCAATCCCTCCTTCCATTTTCATCCGAATCCGGCGGCGAATCAACCCGGCGACCGGTACTTTGGCAGCCAGGCTAAGGTAGAGGATGTTGTGGTCGTGCAGGCTCAGCGTGAGTTCCTGCAGGGTGTCATTGTGTAGTTGGCTGAGCTGTTCGTTGAGCAGGGCCTGGGAGATAGGAATGTCCATTGGAATATCGGCGCCTCTGAAGTGGCTGAAATCTCCCTGTTCTATTTTTTCGATAATAATGTTCCTCATGATTTCGGCAAGATAGTGTTTTTACACAAGTCCGTAAAAGTGTACCTTTGGCAATTCTTTAATTACAAACCAAATCATACAACCATGTTTGGAGACCTGATGGGCAACATGAAAGAGCAGCAGAAGGAAATGCGGAAGAAGCTCGCAGAATTCAGAGTGCAAGCCGATGCCGGCAATGGAGCAGTAAAGGTGACGGCCAACGCCAACCGGGAACTGATCGATATACAGTTCGACAAAGATAAGCTCGACTGGGAGGATACCGAGATGGTGCAGGACCTCATCATCGCAGCGGTCAACCAGGTTCTGGAACAAGCGGCGGCGAAGGAGGCGGAAGAAGCTCAGAACATTATGAAAAACATGCTGCCTCCTGGTATGGGGGATTTGGGCAACCTGTTTGGGTAATAAGAGCGTGTTGGGGATTTACCCTTTGGCCTGCAAATGTGCATCTTTTGAACCTCATTTCGCCATTTTTTCGCCACGTAGCGATGCTATGCGGCTCAAAAATGGCTTCCTGAGAACCAAAATCTGCTCATTTTCGACATCAAAAGTAAATCCCCAACACGCTCTAAGATCTTTCGGGCCTGGAAAATCTCAACCCCAAGCTTTGCGTTAAAAGACTTGTTAAACCAAAGCTCCATTCCAAAAACGGAAAAAATTCCATGAAATACCGCTTTTTCTTAGCCTTGATTTTGCTGTGTAATGCAGTTGCACTTTCTGCCCAGACTACCATCGGCCTGATCGCGTATTACTCGCTGGACTCCATCTATCGCGATGTGACCGGCAATACTGCCAATACCGGCACACCAGGCGGCAATCCTTTTTTTACCTGTGGCGCCGAGCGGCAGGCCCTGTCCCTGGATGGGGTTGATGACGAAGTGGTCATTCTGAGCGGGCCGGTCAACGACGAATTTGACGATGAGGATGTTACCGTCAGCCTTTACTTCAAGCCTACCGGAGGGGATGGCACGCAGTACGTGTTGTCAAAGCGAAGCCCCAGCTGCTTCGGTGGCAATGAATTTTACATCCGTTATGTGCCGGCATCCCGGACGGTCAATGCTGTATTGCTGGAAACGCCGGACAAATCTGTCTTCCTGTCTCATCAACTTACCAATACGGCTTGCTGGCAACACGTTGCCGTCGTCCGCGAAGGTGGCCGGGCGCGCCTGTACATCAACGGTGAACGGGTCCAATTGCTAACCACGGCCAACCGCCTGGATATATTTAACGATGGTGACCTGACCATCGGCAACAGCGATTGCAAGACCGCTACCGAACGGCCCTTTAAGGGGCTGGTCGATGAGTTGCGGGTCTACAACCGGGCCCTGGACGACAAGGAAATCCGTGAACTGTATTTCGCGCCGGATCAAATCCAGCGGGAAAGCGCAGTGGTCAATGTATTCCTCGGTGAATCGGTAGATATACAGCTGACCAATACCTGCGCCAATTCCTTTAACTGGATACCGGCGGAGGGCGTCTCCGACCCCTCGGCCGCCGAGCCTTCCATTACACCAAAAGAAAAAGGGGAAATCCTTTATACTATCGCCCTGGCCGATACCATCAGTTCCTGCATCGCCACCGATTCCATCCTGATCAATGTGATCGACCCGGATGATCTCGACTGCAATGCCGTGTCCTTGCCCAATGCCTTTACGCCTAACGGCGATGGGCTCAATGAGACGTTTGGCATCAGCAACCCCTACTCGGTGCAGCAACTGATCTCTTTTGACATCATTGACCGCTGGGGCAACCAGGTATTTTCAACGGCGGACCCTTTCGAACGCTGGGACGGCTTTTATCGCGGGCAGGCCGTCAATTCCGGAGTGATGCGCTATCAGTTGAACTTCATTTGCGAAGGAGAAGAAAAGGTACTGACGGGTATTGTCTCGATTCTTAGATGATTTTCGAGGAAAATCAATATTTTAGTGCCCTTTAAAATTCCCAAAATGATAAAGTTATGAATTCCAGACAGATTGTTCTGGGGGTGCTCCTTTTGGCCTTTATGGCAGGATGTACGCCCAAAACCACAGAACCTACTATTGCTAACGACAAAACAGGAGAGGCCCCCACTACGGTTAAACCTCCCAAGCAGCAGGAAACGTTGAGCCCCTGCCCCAAATTCATGGACGCGCCCAATCCCGATGATGCGGAGACCCACTACGTGCTTTACCGCGACTTTTTGAAGGTGAATGAATGGAATAAGGCGTTCCAAATGTGGAAGAAAGTCTATGAAGTTTCCCCCGCCGCCGATGGCCGCCGCAACACCGTTTATGCCGATGGCATCCGTTTTTACGAATACTTTATCTCTCAAACGCAGGATTCTACGCTGATCGACACGTATGTCGATACGATTTTTTCCATTTACGACGAGATTGACCGCTGTTACCCGGAGGGTGGGTACGTTCCGGCGCGTAAGGCTTTCGACCTGTACTATAAGTACAAGCACCGGGCCAGTAAAAAAGAAATATACGATATGTTCAAGAAGTCCATCGACACTGATGGCATCAATACACCGGATTTTGTGCTCAACCCCTTCTCCGCCTTGCTGGTGGAACTGTACGATTCCGGGGAAGTGAAACAGGACGAAGCCTACAAATACCAGGGAATGGTCCGCAAGGTGCTGGACAATGGCCTGAAAACCTGCAAAGGAAAGGCCTGCGACCGCTGGAAGATCATCGAAGAGTACGCGCCGGTGCGCCTGGAATATTTTGAGACGGTCCAGGGTTTCTACCCCTGCGAATACTATATGGATAAGTACTACCCCGACTTTGAGGCCAACCCGGAAGATTGCGACGTAGTCCGGACGGTATACAGCCGCCTGAAATGGGGCGGATGTTCGGAGTCGGATGAAAAATTCCGCGCCTTGATCCGGGTGGGCAACCAGAACTGTAAGCCCGAACCCGGCCCGGCTGAGCTGGCTTACATCCTGCTACGCGAAGCGAAGTATCCGGAGGCCATCGAAGCTTTCCAGAAGGCGATAGAGGAAGAAGAGGATGTAAACAAGCGGGCCAATTATGCCCTGACCATCGCCAAGATATACAACGTGCACCTGCGCAATTTCCCGCGCGCCCGGCAGTGGGCCCTGCAGGCCGCCGACATGCGTTCCGGCTGGGGTGAGCCCTACATCCTCATCGGTAGGCTCTATGCCTCCAGCGGGCCCCTCTGCGGGCCGGGCACCGGCTGGGACAGCCAGGTGGTCACCTGGCCCGCCATCGATATGTGGGCTAAGGCCAAGGCCATCGACCCCAGCGTGGCGAAAGAGGCCAACAAATGGATCGGCCGTTACAGCCAGTATATGCCCAACCGGGAGGACGTATTTATCCGCAGCCTCAAAGCTGGCGACAGCTACTACATCGGCTGCTGGATACAAACGTCGACGACGATCCGGACTTCAGATTAGGGGGGCGGGAAACCGGGGCCTGAGTCCAAAACTTTGAGGTTTTCAAAACCTCAAAAGTTTTTTACCTGGTATAAATAGCGGCTGGATTTTTCCAGCCGCTATTTGTATTTTTACCCCATGAGCACCTTACTGAAAGACCGCTATAACCCCGCTTTCTACGATCAGTTCTGCCATGCATTGGCCTCCGTGCTGAGGGGGTTTGACGCCACCTCCTTCCAGGCCCTCATATTCGATGAGCAGTGGGAGGCCCGGGAACTGAAAGACAGGATGAAGCACACCAGCACTATCCTGCACCATTTTCTGCCGCAGCCATTCGAAAAGGCCGCCGGAGCCATACTCGATATCGTACAGGCATTGGAAGCTGGAGGCATCACAGAAAATGCCCTGGAATATATGTTCTTCCCGGATTACATCGAGCGTTTTGGATTAGAGCACTACGCAGTATCCGTCCGGACGATGGAAGAGCTAACGCCCTTCACCAGCTGCGAGTTTGCCGTACGGCCCTTTATCAAAAAATACGAGGGTAAAATGCTGGAGCAGATGCTAGGGTGGTCGGAGCACGCCAACCATCACGTACGCCGGCTGGCCAGCGAAGGGAGCCGGCCCCGTTTGCCCTGGGCCATGGCCCTTCCGGAATTGAAAAAAGACCCGTCGCCGGTGCTACCCATTCTCGAAAACCTCAAAGCTGACTCCTCTGAGTACGTCCGCCGTTCGGTGGCCAACAGCCTCAACGACATTTCCAAGGACAACCCGGATATTGCCCTTTCCGTATTCCGCGATTGGATTGGCCGCACTCTGGAGACGGACCGGCTTGTCAAGCACGGCTGCCGCACCCTGCTCAAACAAGGGCTGCCGGAAGTAATGGAATTATTCGGCTATAGCTCTTCCAGGGATGTTGAATTAAAAAATGTTCAGATTCACACTCCAATCGTTTCCATCGGCGGGCAACTGGAATTCTCCTTCCAATTGCTGAACCAGGGACAACACCCCGCCCTCATTCGCCTGGAGTATGGCCTGTACTACCTGCGTGCCAATAGCGCCCATTCCCGGAAGGTATTTAAGATTAGCGAACGGGCGTACCCACCTGGTTCTGCCACCCTCATTAAACGGAAACAGAGCTTCCGGCCGATCACCACCCGCTGGTACTACCCTGGCCCGCACGAGCTTTCACTCATCGTCAACGGCGTTGAAGTGGTAAAAAAAATATTCAAATTACGGGGCTAGCATTTAGTATATAGTTTTGTATTTTTGGCTGAATGTAGAATTTTATTATTTTAACAAAAAACAAAACGAAATGGATGCCAAGAAATTTGCAATCGGTACACTTGCAGGCGGGGTCGCCTTTTTCCTCCTCGGCTGGTTGTTGTACGGCATGTTGTTCATGAATTTTTTTGAAGCCAATGCCGGTTCCGCCACCGGGGTCAACAAAGAATCCATGAATATGATCGCCCTGTTCCTCGGCAACCTCGCTATGGCGGCGCTTTTTACGCTGATTTTCCTGCGCTGGGCCAACATCTCTACTTTCGTGGGAGGCCTGAAGGGCGGCGCGCTGATCGGCCTGCTGGTCGCACTGGGCCTGGACCTGACCATGTTTGGAACCACCAACCTGATGACCCTGAACGGAATGGTGATGGACGTAGTAGTCTACACCGTCATGTCGGCGGTTGCCGGCGGTGTGATCGGCTGGCTGCTGGGTATGGGTAAGAAAGCATAGTTGGCCGGTAGGAACAAACTCTAACCGCTATTAGGGCCATTAAGTCCGATAAACTCGCGCTTAATGGCCCTAAATTCATGTATTCTTCTCTTGGCTCCTATTGATTTTCTTCCTCCACAATTGGCCTCTCGCAGGACAATCCAGCCCTATCTCCTTTTGGGAAACATAAACTAGTGCCTCGGGCATTAAATAAGGGGAGAATAGCGCGAGGTTATTTTCCCGCCAGACAAGGCGCGAGGAAGAAACATAGCGGGGCTACGTGACTGAGGAGCAACGCAGTATGGTGGGGAAAGAGCCCGCGATATTCCCCCGCTATTTAGTGCGCGAGGCACTAGCTCTCCACAATTCACACTTTGGTTCTATGATGGCCTTGTAGGCGGCGTCGTGCATCCGCGCGGGAACCTCGCCCCAAAAAGAAATTACAACCTTTTCGACTTCTCTGGAGATACTTGGCACGGATATTGATATTATCTCAATGAAACGCATTTTAAGTAGTCGGACACATTTAGATGCGAATTGAACTTAAGCGGTAAAGGAAATTTACGGCTTAATGTGAACACCTATATTAAATAGGTCCGCCCACTTACGTATCCCCCCATTTAAAATACACTACTGTCCGGATAGGCATCGCCTTCCTGCCGGTAGGCTTAACCGAACCCGCGATGATACTCTGCTCACCGGAAATGCCGGCGCCGGAAGCAGCGGCCACCTTAAAGTGGCATCATCTACGGGCTGGCTGAGCCAAAGACACAATTTACTAACACACATACATTTACATTGTGAACAAAAAATCTAAATTGAACATGAAAAAGATCGTATTATTTTTTGCAGCTATTCTATTTGCCATGAGTACCGTAATGGCGCAGGCAGAGAACAAATCCGTGATCACTATTTCAGATGAAAGCAATGATAACAACGTAGTGGTGAAACAGGATCAGCACGGCGATGAGCAGAACACTTCCGAAGTCGACATCATAGGAGATTCTGATGAAAACCGGGTTGAAGTTAAACAGAAAGGCGAAAACCAAAAGAGCGATGTTAACATTACCAATGCCTCCTTAGGTAACGAGGTTACAGTCCTGATGAAAGAAGAAGACAATGAAAGCGAGGTAAATATCGATCAGAGTTGGGGCAACCGGGTTGAAATCGAGCAAGAGAGCGAGGACAATAAATCGGAAGTGGATATTTCTTACCTGTCTGACTTTAACGAGGTTTTTATTAGCCAGGGAGGGGAGGGCGACCATGAATCTGAGGTGGCCATCGGTGATAATTCAGGAGGAAATGAGGTGGCCGTTAAACAGCGCGGTGAACAACAGGATTCCAGGGTGGTGATCTCCGGTTTCAGCAACCAGAACATGGTGTTCGTTGAGCAAAAAGAGGAGTACAACGACTCAGACGTTGATATACTCGACAATTCTTCAGAGAATACAGTTTCAGTGCATCAGCATGGGAGCGGAGGGCACGATTCGGATATCGACATATCTAACTGGTCTGACGGCAACTCAGTAACGGTTAGCCAGCACGGCGACGGCCAGGAATCGGATGTCTCGATCGATGAGGGCAGCGACGGTAACCGGGTCTTTGTCGATCAGGAAGGAGACGAACAGGAATCAAATGTAGAACTGTCCAACGACGCCAGCGACAATACCGTGATGATCGAGCAGGACGGCGATGAGCAGGAGTCAAAGGTTTACATCCGCTGGGATTCGAACGACAATGAAGTGGACATCACTCAGGATGGTAATGATCAGTATTCTATGGTGGAGATTTATTCGGATAGTGATTATAATACGGTGGAGGTAAGACAGGACGGCCATGATAACGATAGTGATGTCTTGATTGATATGAACTCCGATAGCAATCAAATCACAGTAAACCAAAAATAAAGAACGGTTGAGGCTATTTTCGAAAATAATGGGCTGCCTTTTGGCGGCCCTTTATTTTTTCCGTTTATATACCCAGGAGTTTACAACGATCCATATCCGGCAGCGTAACCGCTGTTCAATCTTCCAATTCCACTGCCTTATCTCCGTAGCTGAGGTCTCCCGCATCTCCCAGCCCGGGAACGATATAGGCCTTCCCGGTCAGTTCTTCATCCAGCGCGGCCATCCAGACGTAGGCATCCGGAAAGAGCCGTCGCATGTGATCCAGGCCGGCCTGTGAGGCAATAGCTGTAGCGAAGTGGATTTGTTTGGGCTGGCCAAACTCCAGAAGTGCTTTAGTTGACAGAGACATAGATGCACCGGTCGCCAGCATGGGGTCTGAAACAATCAAAATGGCGCCGTCCAGGGCGGGACAGGAAAGGTATTCCAGGTGTATATCAAAGGTGCCATCTTTGTGGTGTTTGCGGTAAGCGGAGACAAAAGCGTTGCCGGCGCGGTCAAAGTAGTTGAGCATACCCTGGTGAATCGGCAGGCCTGCCCGCAGTATGGTAGCCAGTACGACCCTGTCAGTCTGGACGTTGACCTTGGCGACCCCGAGAGGGGTTTCCACATCCTTTTCTTCATATTCCAGCTCTTTGCTGATCTCATAGGCTAATACTTCGCCAATGCGTTCCAGGTTGCGGCGAAAGCGCATACTGTCTTGCTGTATCTTCGCATCCCTTATTTCAGCGATAAAGTGATTGGCGATCGAGTTCTGTTCACTTAGGTTAAAGATCATTGCAGTTAGCTGGTATGGTTATAAATAGGAAAATCAAAATCCGGAACGCAAATATACTATTTAGTACGGAATAGAGCAGATGACGGTTGTCAGTTGATTGTTTTCAGTTAGTGGGGCCCTCCGGGCTGCTTGCGTAAGATAGTGCCTTTTCGTATACTTCCCCCCAGCCTTTCCAACCGTGTTTCTCGGCAAAGGAGCTGTTATGCCATAGGGTAATAAAAACCCCGCCTACTTCACTGGATTGCCGGCACAACTGCTGGAGGCAGACAAAGGCTTCTTCGGGTTCCAGAGCCATATACCGGCGAAGCGTCACGTCCATTGCAGCAAAGGGGAATATCTTCAGCGGTTGCATGACTTCAGCTTCCAGGTCGTACCAGGGGAAAGGAGTGGCCATCCCTGCCCGGAAGCCTGCTGCATCGGCGAAGCCCATGCTATAGTCCTCCCGGATATTTTCTTCCACCAGCCGCCGGTACGTATCCGGAAGACGGAGGAGCAGGAAATGCTGGCGGCTGCGCAAGACATTTTCGCCCGTGATCTTTTTCATCCGGCGGACTTCTTTGTGCAATTGCCCTTCCTGGTAATTGGATCGGTAGGAGGGGTGCAGCCCTACCTTATTTCTATCGGCGAGTCGGGCGATCAGCTTTCGGAAGGCAGTTGTACCCACCGGGATATTTTTATCATAGCGGCTGTAATCGCCCAGAAGGAAAAAGAAAATAGGGGAGAGTCCCTGTGAGCGATGGAGCTTTTTGAGGTAGGAAAAGGTGTCGAAGGGGTCGGGCCTTTTGCCCAGCAGGCAAGCCCAGCGTTCGTAGGCCAGCCCCCAGCGGGCAGTGGCCAGGTCGCGGAGGGTTCCGGCCAGATTGAGCCACAGGGAGCGGTTTCGGTAGGCCCATGCCATATCCACATCGTAGGTGGGCAGAAATTGATAGGCAGGATAACGAATATCGAGGCCAGAGAAATGCTGCTCCAGGATTTTGCCGAGCCGGATGGCCCATTGGTTGGCCAGCGGCTGTTCGAGGAAGCCGCCCCGATAAGCCAGGCTCTGGGCGGCGGGAAACCGGCCCAGGCTATCGGCTTCAAAGGGTAGATATTCCTCGTACCGGCTGGCCAGGAAGAACGCCAGCGCCGGAAGGTCAAAGGGCAGGCTGGCCCCTTCTGCCTCCTGCCGGAAGAAAGCGGGCAGCCCATCGTGCCTGAATACCTCGAGGGCTTGTTTGCGGATGCCTTCCTCCCAGAGCAGGGCCCCGGCGGGAAGCCAGGCCTCTCCTTCCGCCACCGGGGCGGGGCTGTAATTGACCTTCGCGCCCTCAGCCAAAAGATAGTAGTCCTTGCGGGCAGTAAGCTCGTAATCGGCTTTCAGGCAAGCCCGGAAGAGGATGCGAAAGGCATATCTTACCCGAGGGGTTAAGGATGGAACGTATACCAGTATCTTCATTCCTGAATTTGGGCGGGTTTTACTGAAAGGTAACACGATTTCTATGCTTTATTGCCATTAATGCCGGAAAAACCATAATTTTAGTCGCAAGGCCTTGGCGGCGGTTTCCAAAAATCCAAAGCATGACCACTAAAAAAATCCTCATCACTGGTAGCAGCGCCGTTGGGAAAACCTCACTCGTCAACCGCTTCATTTACGATCGTTTCAGTGAGCTCCCTTCGGCTTCCATCGGCCTGAAAGTAGACAAAAAAGAAATACAGGTGTATGGACAGCAGGTGGCGCTTATACTATGGGATATAATGGGTGAAATCTCCCAGGCAAAAGTGCCCCGCACTTATTTTCTGGGCGCCAGTGCTGTAGTCTATGTCTTCGACCTGACCTGCCCGGATACCTGTAAAAACATGGAGGCCGACCTGGCAGCCATCCGCAGGGTATTGCCGGGTTGCCTGGTCCGAATCGTCGGGAATAAAAGGGACCTTTTGAGCCAGGAGGAATTTCAGGTCCAGGAACGCAAAACCAGTGCGGATTACTACACCAGCGCCAAGGATGGAGAAAATGTGGAGCGTTTATTTACGGGAATCTGCCGCGAATTGATGAAGGAGGCACTGGGAGGATAAATACTGGTATCCTAATCATTTGGATACGCTTAAAGGATCAGGGCGCCGGTAACTATACTTTGTCCATTTATTTTGCTAAATTGTCTGTGATTTTGCGGATATACCCCTCATTGTGCTTTAATCCAAATGTAGTTGAACCTTTACGCCCTAAGAACGTAATACTATCTAAGAATAATAGATCATGGCCCAAAAGATTTTCCTTTTCCTCCTACTCATTGGGTTGGCTTGCCTCCCTGCGGTGGCTCAGCAGACTTATGATACCGAGCAAAATATCTATGACGAAACCAAAGGTATCGTCTACGACCGCGAGTTTACGGTGGATATGAAATTGCACACCAACGGCTTCGCTCTTGGCGTCAACTTCGCCCGTCTCAAGACCTATTATCTCACCCGCTTTTTCAATGTAGAGATCGGTGAGATCAAACACGCCAAAGAGTTCCGGCAGAGTTTTGATTTTCAAACGCCGGCTGCTTCGCGCGTTTCCCGGGCCTTTATCTTCGGCAAGCAGAACAACCTGCTTGTCCTCAGAGCGGGAATCGGAGAAAAGCGATACCTGTCGGAAAAAGCCAAACGCAAAGGCCTGGCCGTCGGGCTGAGTTACGAGGCAGGGCCTTCTTTGGGCCTGCTGAAGCCTTACTATCTGGAACTGGTCCGCTCTTCCGAATCGGGCCCTTTCGATGATTTTACTATCCGCAGCGAAAAATTTACTCAGGAAAATGCCAGCACCTTCCTGGACATCAGCCGCATCTACGGCTCCTCCGGCTTTTCCAAGGGCCTGGGAGAAATTTCCGCTCTGCCGGGCCTGCACGGTAAGTTCGCTGTGCACTTCGACTGGGGCGCCTTCGATGAGTTCGTCAAGGCCATCGAAGCTGGGGTCATGGTAGACGCCTATTTCCAACGGGTGCCCCTGATGGCGGAATCCAACCTGGTGGAAACACCGGAAAATAAGTCTATTTTTATCAACCTTTACATAAATTTGCAGCTGGGTAAGCGGTGGTAAGCCCCGGCCCGGCCGGAAGCCGGAACCCACAATCTGGCTACTCGTTTTACAAGTAAGGGGCCGGAGAAAAGTAAGTTCCCCGTTTCAGGCCAGATATTTTGTCGCTGGACAACCTCATTTATACCCTGAAAGACAGGAAAAATTCATAACCGGAGTACATTATGCTCGAACTACCTATCGTAGAAAAGAAAGAAACAAGAAGAAGGAAGCCGGACTGGCTGCGCGTCAAACTGCCGATTGGCCCCAACTATAAGAAAGTCCGCAGCCTGGTCGACGACTATAACCTGCACACCATCTGCCAAAGCGGCAATTGCCCCAATATGGGCGAATGCTGGGGCGCCGGAACGGCCACTTTTATGATCCTGGGCAATACCTGCACCCGTTCCTGTTCCTTCTGCGCCGTGAAAACGGGCCGCCCGCCGGAGTACGACGAGGACGAACCGCGCCGCGTAGCCGAGGCGATCGGCCTGATGGGCGTCAAACACGCCGTGATCACCTCCGTCAACCGCGATGAGCGCAAAGACCGGGGCGCTGAGATTTGGCATCAAACCGTGCGCCTCGTCAAGGAACGCACGCCTCATGTGACCATCGAAACCCTCATCCCCGACGTGCGCGCCACCTGGTGGGCCCTGGAACGCATGATTAGCGCCGGGCAGGAAGTCGTCTCTCATAATATGGAAACCGTGGAGGCCCTCTACCGCAAGGTGCGCCCCCAGGCCAAATACCATCGTAGCCTGGAACAAATACAACGCACCAAAGATTTCGGCAAACGCACCAAGTCCGGCATCATGGTCGGACTGGGTGAAACCGATGAGCAGGTCTTCCAAACCATGGACGACCTGCTGGCTCACGGTTGCGACGTGCTGACCATCGGGCAGTACCTGCAACCGACTAAGATGCACCTGGAGGTGGCAGCGTATGTGCACCCCGATAAGTTTGCAGAATATAAGGAGGTGGGCTTGTCCAAAGGTTTTGCTTTTGTGGAGAGCGCGCCTCTGGTGCGGTCAAGTTATCACGCGGAGCGGCATTTGTAAAGATTTCGCTCGAAAGGTGATAAGTACGCTGTAAAATAATATGTACGGTGTACGGGGCTGGACAGGAACCTGAAAGGGTACGATGTACGATTGGGCTGGCGTCGTACACCGTACACCCTATACATCGTACACTTGCCGGCCAGGGAACCAGCTATCAGGCTAAAAGCCAACCACCAGGGTTCAAACTTCACGTCAAAATAAGTAGCCTTCCGGGGAATTTCCGGGGGCTCTTTATCTTTCGAGCGGGCTCTCCTCTCCTTTTACAAACCGCAGTTTCGCCCCCTCGCACTGTACACTCAGCGTCTCCCCCTTCACAGAGAAGGCCAACGCCTTTGGCAAAATACCGAAATACTGATCTTCCAGTGTGGCTTGCTCCGGGCACATCATCTTGGTGGCGCCCACCGGGCCGACCTTCAGGGTGCCACCGTCAATCTCATAGTCGGCAAAATAACGGTTGCATGCTCCTTTGCCGGTGATTTTACCTTCTTTAAAAACTGCGCTTACCTCTACCCCTTCCGGAATCTCTCCGTTCATATAGGTGAGTTTCCAGAAGGTATCCTCTATCGGGCCTCCTACGGGTGGGGCGCAGGAGGTGAGGGTGAACGCAAGAACGATGGCGAGAAAAAAGGTTTGCTTCATGGCATTTAGTTTCAATCATTCCGGGCAAGAATCGAAACGATTCCAATCAGGTACTCCCGGAAAACTTGTTAAGTGGCAATCGGCCAAATAAATTTGATTTAGCGCATCAATAACACATCGCCCTTGAACAGCTCGGTCACCCCGTCCACAAATTCGATCTCGGCGAGGTAGACGTAAACGCCGCCGTTCATCAACTCTCCGCGGTGAGTGCCGTCCCATCCATAAGTGGGGTCGTTGGGCGGGAAGCCGAACAGCTCAAACATGGGTTCACCCCAGCGGTTGAAGATGTAGAACGATTTCACCTTTACCGCCTCATCACCGCCAAAAATGAGGAACACATCATTCTGGCCGTCATTATTGGGCGAGAAGACGTTAGGGATGTAAATATCGCGCCTCCGGTCTACAAAGACAGTGATCCGGTCGGTAGCCTGGCAGCCGTTTTCATCAATGGTGGTAACCGCGAAGGCCATCGATTCCAGGGGCCGCACAAAGGGTGCGGGGCAGTTGTCACAGTCAATATCGATCGGAGATGTCCAGTTGTAAAATTCCACCGGATAGGTCGTTTGGGCAAATAGCTGCACGCTATCGCCGAG
This sequence comes from Lewinellaceae bacterium, assembly GCA_020636095.1. Lineage (GTDB taxonomy): Bacteria > Bacteroidota > Bacteroidia > Chitinophagales > Saprospiraceae > JACJXW01. The sequence goes on along the minus strand of JACJYN010000002.1, from coordinate 1,237,536 downwards.
TTTGATCTCCTTATCATCACCTAGTTCTACGATTAGCTGTTCGGGCTGGCGGACCATTTCCTGTTCTTCCCACATGCAGCCGTTGGCGTCCTGCACCTGCACCATGTGCGCGCCGATGGGCAGGTTGGTGAACTGAGGCACCGTGCTGAGCGGGTTTTCATCGATGCCATACAGATAAGGGCTTACGCCGCCGTTGACTTCATTCACTCTGATGACTCCCAACTCATCGCCAAAACAAGGCGGGTCGGTGATCGCCAGGCGGACTTCCAGCGGCGGTGGCGCCAGGAGAGACGTGTTGGCCGAATCGGGGCATAAGTTCTGGTCCGTAACCGTCAGCCCATAGGTGCCTGCCGCCAGGCCGTCAATGTCTTCATTGCGGTCGCCGGTCGTCCAGAGATAACTGTAGGGGGGCGTTCCTCCACTGATGGTGGCGTCGATGGCCCCGTCGGCCTCATCGTCACAACTGGTATTGAAATTGTTGTAGCTCGACAAATCCATAGAAATGCTCAGCGGCTGAGGCTGGCTGATGTTGATGGTAAAGCTGGTGGATACCGCGAAGGGCGAACTGTCCACTATATCGATGCGGTAATTGCCGGCTGGCAGGCCTTCGACGAGGGCTTGCAGGTTATTGCCGTCCAGCGTGCCCGACCCATTCTGTCCTGTACCGGAAATAGACTGCCAGGTGTATTGATAGGGCGGTGTGCCGACCGTTAGCTGGAAGCTGAAATTACCGTCCGAAAAGCCATTACAGCTTACATTGGTGATGGCGCGGTCATAGAACAGTTCGCAGGGATAGACAAACAGGTTCAGCGTCACTACACTATCGCAGCCCTCCCGGGAAGTGAGCGTTTGCGTATAGACGCCGGGCTCCGAGAAGGTGTTGCCGCCCACTTCAAAGCCGCCGTCCGTACAAATATCTTCAAACAGTTCTACATTGTACACCTGGTTGACGGTCAGGTCGAGATTGACGATACTGTCGCAGCCGGTCACCACCGAAGTCAGTATATCCTGATAGATGCCGGAGGTGGTGTAATCGGAATTGCCTACCTCGTACAATTCGCCGTCACAAATGGACTCCACCAGGCTGGTTACGGGTATGGGGTGTACGGTCAGGTTGAGGTTGACGATACTGTCACAACCCGTCACCACCGAAGTCAACACATCCTGGTAAATGCCGGAGGTGGTGTAGTCGGAATTGCCCACCTCATACAGTTCGCCGTCGCAAATCTCCTCAACGAGGCTGGTTACGGGGATGGGGTGCACGGTCAGGTCGAGATTGACGATGCTGTCGCAACCGGTAACTACGGAAGCCAGTACATCCTGATAAACGCCGGAAGTGGTGTAATCGGAATTACCTACCTCGTACAGTTCGCCGTCGCAAATGGCCTCAACGAGGCTGGTTACGGGGATGGGGTGCACGGTCAGGTCGAGGTTGACGATACTGTCGCAACCGGTAACTACGGAAGCCAGTACATCCTGGTAAACGCCGGAAGTGGTGTAATCGGAATTACCTACCTCGTATAGTTCGCCGTCGCAGATCTCTTCTACAAGGGTGGTCACGGGGATAGGGTGTACCGTCAGGTCCAGGGTTACGATACTGTCACAACCGGTAGCCAGAGAGGTTAGTGTGTCTACAAAGATGCCGGAAGCGGTATAGTCGGAAAAGCCTACGGTATAGATTTCCCCGTAGCAGATCTCCTGTTCCAGGCCGGTGCGTATTTCGTCTCTGACGGTCAGGTCCATGTTCACGATGCTATCACAACCGGTAACGACTGAAGAAAGCACATCCTGGTAAGCGCCTGTGGCGTTGTAAGTGCTGTTTCCTACCGTCACGCTACCACCGAAACAAACCACCTCGGTGAGGTTGGTGACCGGTATGGGGTGCACGGTGAGGTTCAGGCCGACGATACTGTCGCAGCCCGTTACAACCGAGGTAAGCACGTCCTGATAGGCGCCGGAGGTAGTGTAATCAGAATCGCCCACTTCATACAATTCACCATCGCAGATTTCTTCCACCAGGGCGGTCATGAGGATGGGGTGCACGGTCAGGTCCAGCGTAATGATGCTGTCGCAGCCCGTAGCCAGAGAAGTGAGGGTATCTACAAAGATGCCGGAAGTGGTGTAATCGGAGGATCCCACCGTATAGGTTTCGCCATCGCAGATTTCCTGCTCCAGGCCAGTTCGGATCTCATCGCGCACGGTCAAGTTGAGGGTAATGGTGCTGTCGCAACCGGTTACCGACACCAGCACATCCTGATAGGTGCCGGAGGCATTGTAAGTAGAGTTGCCAACGGTAAAGCCGCCTCCGTAGCAGACGATTTCTGTCAATTCGGTAGTGATCTCGTCCCGCACCGTGAGGTTGAGGTTGACGATGCTGTCGCAGCCGGTCACTACCGAGGGGATAATATCCTGATAAGTACCAGTAGCATCGTAGCTGGAGTTGCCTACTGGATAGTTGTCGCCGAAGCAGATGGTCTCCACCAAGTTGGTCTCCTGTATGGGGTGAACGGTCAGGTCCAGGTTGACCGTACTGTCACAGCCATTGGAGGCCGTCAGGACATCCTGGTATATACCGGATTGAGTATAGCCGGAGGGCCCGACCATAAAGGTTTCACCATCGCAGATCTCTTCCTGGAGATCAGTCTGGAAGACTTCGTTCACGGTCAGGTTGAGGGTTACGATGCTATCACAGCCAGACGCCAGAGAGGTGAGGGTGTCGGCGAAGGTTCCGGTAAGGGTGTACTCGATGCCGCCGACAGATACCGATTCTCCATCACAGATGGTCTCATCGATGGTGGTCCGCGGCAGAGGAATGACGGTCAGGTCGAGGTTGACGATACTGTCGCAGCCGTCGGAAGAGATGAACATATTGGTGTATTGGCCGGTCTGGGTGTACACATCCGTTCCAACGGTGTAGCTCTCAAATTCGCAGATTTCTTCTTCCAGGTTGATTTCATAGAAATCGGTGATAGACAGGTCGAGGGTCACAATACTATCACAGCCGGTAACGAGGGAGGCCAGCGTGTCGACGTAAATACCGGCCTGGTTGTAGGTAGAAGTTCCCACCGTGTAAGAGGAGCCGATACAAATGCTGATGATCAGGTTTCGGGTTTTTTCCGGGTAGACGGTCAGGTCGAGGTGCACGATGCTGTCACAGCCGTTGGCGGCTGCCAATACATCGGTATAGGTTCCGGAAGCGGTATACCCGGAAGAGCCGACGGAGAAGCTTTCGTACTGGCAAATGTCTTCAACGAGGAAGGTTTCCGGCACGTTTTTCACTGTTAGGTCCAGATATACAATACTGTCGCATCCATTGGCAGCCACCAGCACATCCGTGTAGTTGCCGGTGGTGGTGTAATCCGAGGCGCCCACGGTGAATACTTCTCCATCGCAGATTTCTCTTACCAGGGTAGTTTCCGGCACATCCAGGACGGTCAGGCCCAGGGTGATAATACTATCGCAGCCATTGGCGGCGGCGAGGGTGTCTGTAAAAGTGCCGGTTGCGGTGTAATTGGAGCTGCCGACGGTGTAGGTTTCGCCATCGCAGATGCTTTCTGTCAATGAAGTGCGGGGCACGTTAAGCACTGTAAGGCTAAGGCTAACGATACTGTCGCAGCCGGTCTCCACCGAAGTGAGCTGATCCTGGTAATTGCCGGTGGCCGTATAAGTGCTGCTGCCAACCGAGACGCTTTCGCCATCGCAGATCGTCCGGTCGAGGGTTGTATAACGGGTGGGGACGACGGTCAGGCCGAGAGAGAAGACACTGTCGCAACCACTGGAGGTCACAAAATCATTGTCATAAAAGCCAGTGGTGTTATAAACATTACCGGCAACCGAATAGCTTTCTCCTTCACAGATGGAGGTTATCAGTGTATCCCGAATGATGTCCTGGATCGTCAGGGTAAGGTTGACGATGCTGTCACAACCAATGGTATTGGTGAGGGTGTCGGTATAGTTGCCGGCAACGCTGTAGGTCGAAGCGCCTACGGTGTAAGTTTGGCCGGTACAAATCCTGCGGGTAATATTATTGACGATAGGGGCGACGACATTCAGATTGAGGGTCACGGTGCTGTCGCAGCCATTAGCTGCGGTAAACACATTCGTATAGGTTCCGGACTGATTGTAGCTGGAGGCGCCCACCTGAAAGCTCTGGCCCAGGCAGATCGATTCATTGAGGGTGGTTTGGGGGTTGTCCAGTAGGTCGAGGTTGAGCACCACGGTGCTGTCGCAGCCGTCGGCGGCCGTGAGTACTACTTCATATGTTCCCGTCATATTAAAGAATATACCCCCTACCGAAAGAGAGTCGCCATCGCAGACCGATTCATTCAGGGTGTTTATGATGGCGTCTTTTACCGTCAGGTTGAGGAACACGGTGCTGTCACAACCCCGGGCGGATTGGAGCAGCACTTCGTAATTACCGCTTTGGGCGAAAACAGAATCACCAACGGTGTAAGTTGTCGCAAAGCAAATATCCGTATCGATCGTTGTCTCCACCGCCGGATACACGGTAAGGGTTAGGTTTACAGTGCTGTCACAGCCATTGGTGGCGGTGAATACTTCAGAATAGGAGCCGGCGGTATCAAAACTGTTAGAACCAAAAGTGTAAGATTCTCCTTCGCAGATGGAAGCCTGGATATTGGTAACGATGGGAGACAGCACATTCAGGTTGAGATAGACTGTACTGTCACACCCCAGGCCGAGGTACTGGGCATTCAGAACCTTGGTATAGGAGCCGGATGTAGAATAGGTGCTGGTGCCGACCCTGATCGTTTCTCCCGGGCAGATGGTGGTGTCGATGGTAGTTTCCGGGTTGTAAACGGTGAGCGATATATTGAAGGAACTTTGGCAGCCTCCCGGTTCGATATAAGACTCGGAATAATTGCCGGTATTGGTGAAGATGTAGTCGCCAATCTCCAGGAAATCTCCCTGGCAGATGGTCGTATCCAGGATGAACACATCCGGATTGGTCAGGTTAATAAAGCCGGCGATGATACTGTCACAGCCATACTGGTCGGGTAGGGTGATGCTGAAATCGCCGCTTTGGGTAATCGGTATATTGCCTACGTAATAAGGGCCCAGTAGCTCACAATGGTTAACATATCCCAACTGGGTGAAGCTGGGGGCGTGGGCGATCAGTGTGAGGTTGACGACACTGTCACAGCCGGCGGCGGTTTGGAAAGTATGAGAATAGTACCCGGTTTGGGTATAGCCCTGGCCACCGAAGAAATAAGCTTCCACGCCGAAGCAGATGTCGGCGGAAATTTCAGTGGGTGTAATGGGGGGAATCACATTCAGGTTGAGTACAACCGGTTGTTCGCAACCATCGGGGCGGGTATAGGAAAAGTTGTAAGTACCCGGGGCGGAAAAGGAAAACCCCTGGTAGGTGAAGGGCAGATCGTCGAAACAAAGGGTTCGGTTGACCACTTCCAGGGGGAGCGGCCCCACGTTGACGGTCGTACAGGTGGAGTTACCCGGGCCGAAACAAGGGTTGGCCGGTTCGACACAGACCTGGTAGGAGCCGGTTGGCAGGTTGCCCAGTTGTATCTGTTGGTCATAACCAACGATGTTGCCGTTGACGGTCCAGGTGTAGGAAGCAGCGCCGGTGACACCATTAGCGGCGTAGGTGGCTGTTCCGCCGGTACACAGGTTGGTCGGCCCGGAGATGACCGGCGTGCCCACTACATCGGGAGCTGTGGCGGAGCCGCTGAGCACATCGATCTGGAATTCACAAACGTCACCGCCGTTACCATCAATAACGAAGAAGTAGGTATTGCCCGGCACCAGGCCGCTGGCGTTGAGTATGGTACTTGTAAAGCCAGGGTCACAGTTGGACACGGAGGTCCAGCTGGTGCAATCTACCGTCTGGTAAATCTCGGCCTGGAGGCCATTGCCAGTGTCGCAGGTAAGTGTAGAAACACTGAAGCTGATGCTCGTAGAACCGGCAATGAAGCCGACCCACTGTATACTGTGGAACTGTGGCGCGCAGAATTGAGGAGGCGCATCCCATTGCGATTGGTTGGCGTTCATGCCGATGTAACCGTCGATATCACAAAGCACACAGGCCTGGGAGCAAAAGGGCGCTAGCGGCGCCATGTTGTTCGGGCAAGAACCGGGAGGTTGTTGAGCCATAACCAGTTCAGCGGCCAACAAGGAAAGTAGAAGTAGTAAAATTTTCTTCATGCTCAATTTTATTGCACAATCACGAATAGGATTCAACACTGAAGTTTTCGGGATTAAAGCCCACTGAGTCAAAAAAGCGAGGGCTGGAATTTAAGTGAGCTGGGCGCTCAATTGTTTTGTTAGGCTTGTTGGGGATGTTATTTTCTTCAGTTATCAGAAAGTGCTGTGTTAGGAGGTGCCGGAGCGATATGAATTTGGGAGAATACTTGCTGTATTTGGCAATAACAGGGAACTCTTGAGGATGATGTGTGTTTTCTCATTATTGCAGATTTCCAGCAAAAAAGGCGTTTAGCGGTTACTAAGTTGTACAATGGGCAAATATACCAAATAGTCAAAGTTCTAAAAAATTATTTTTCTATTGGAGATTATATGAAAATATTTCATTTTGCGAGTAAAATGGGCCGGCTTTTTTGAAAAAAGATTAATTCATTCGTTTTTTTTACAATTGGGAGAATTTGCTTTCATTTATGGAATGATATTCAAAATTTTGCCTTAGCCTGGTACGTTGAGTACTTAATGAAATTTTGTCAGTTGAAATACATAATACTTTTTAGTGAAATACAATATAAACAGGTGAGGCGGGCTTCATGGATATTGGGTTTTACCGGATAAATTTTAATTTTAACAATTGGTAACTCTTTTGTGGACAAAGTGCAGCGCCAATTGGGGGTGAAGTTAAAAGACTGTTAAACTGCCCTGTGGCGTTGACGGATTGCCTAATTTTGTTGTATTCTTTTTGAAATATTTCCCCGCTTATTGGGTTTTATAAGCGCAAACCAGGATTTATCGAATGAATAAGAAGGCAATTTGGGCCATTATTGGATTGATGAGCGCTGCGGTGATCGGGGTGGTGGTGCTGCAAATGGACCTGATCCGCACCGCTGTGCACGTCAATGAAGAGCGTTTTGAGAAAAACGTCTACGCTGCGCTGAGCGCGGTGGTGCGCAGGCTGGAGGCCGAAGAGAACCGGGAGGTTTTCAACCATTCCATCAATGGTTTTATGACGACCTACTATCAGGAAATGCAACACAATGGAGGCGAGCCGGGCAGCTTCAATGCCGAGTGGCCGCTGAATGAGGGCCCCGATGCCCTGTCTGCCAGATTGAACCATAGCGATCTGCTCGATGAACTGATGGCTGAGTTCGCCAACCCTTGCACCTGTTCCCAGTGTATAGCGCGTAAAGACAATACCTACCGAACGCTCATGGTCTATTTCCAGCAGAATACCCAGGAGTTTCCACTGGAACAACGCATCAAACTGGACCACCTGAAAGGCATCGTGAAACAGGAGCTGGCCAACCGAGGCATCGACACGGAATACAATTATGGCGTCTTTTCGCGCGACAAGAAGAGCTTCATCATTATCGACGGCCATTATGTTGTCGAAGATGCCCAGCCTAAAGAGATTCTCCCAGGCTACCGCACCATCTATAATTCGCCGTATAAAGTAGACCTCTTTCCGGAAGACACGCCCTCTCCGGGCTTGCTTATGATCCACTTCCCCGGCCGTACAAGCTTCGTCTGGCGCTCTTTGTGGATGAATTTCCTGGGCTCCATCATATTCACCAGCCTGATCCTGTTCTGCTTCGCTTATACGATCCACGTGATCTTCCGCCAGAAAAAAGTGTCGGAGATGAAGACCGACTTCATCAACAACATGACCCACGAGTTTAAAACGCCCATCGCCACCATCTCTCTGGCCGCCGATTCCATCACCAGCCCCATCATTGCCGGTAAGCCGGATAAGGTTAGCCGCTTCGCCAACATAATAAAACAGGAAAATAAACGTATGAATAGTCAGGTGGAGAAAGTTTTACAGATGGCCCTGATCGACAAGCGGGACTTTTCTCTGAAACTGACGGACGCCAACCTGCACGATATCATCAGCCATGCGGTGGAAAATATCAATCTGCAGGTGGAGAAGAGAGAAGGCGCCGTGACGGTGCGCCTGGAGGCTTCGAACCCCTATGTTGAGGGCGATGTCACCCATATATCGAATATTATCAATAACTTATTGGACAACGCCAATAAGTACTCCTCCGAAAAGCCGGAGATTGAAGTGCAAACGAGGGATGTGGCCAATGGGGTGGAAGTGATGATCACCGATAAGGGGATCGGTATGAGCAAAGAACAGCGCAAGCACATTTTCGATAAGTTTTATCGCGTGCATACCGGCAACCTGCACGATGTGAAAGGCTTCGGCCTGGGCCTGAGTTATGTCAAAGCAATCATGACGGCCCACAAGGGGGCCATCGATGTGAAAAGTGAACTGGGCAAGGGCAGTAGCTTTATCCTGTCTTTTCCTTACAAACAATAGTCTCGGGTGTTGCCGGTTTGGCAATGCTTCAAACTCCAGAACAGAAAACAACGGATTATGGCAAACAATAGAATACTCCTGGTTGAAGACGACCAGAACTTCGGAGATGTGCTTCGGTCTTATCTGGAAATGCACGAGTATGAGGTAACCCTGGCCACTGACGGGGCGCAGGGCCTGGAAAGCTATAAGCAGGGTGAATTTGACTTGTGTATTTTCGACGTGATGATGCCTAAGAAGGATGGCTTCACGCTAGCCAAGGAAATCCGCGAACAGGACCAGGACATGCCCATCATCTTCCTGACGGCCAAAACGATGAAGAACGATGTGCTGGAAGGGTTCAAGATCGGCGCCGATGATTACATCACCAAGCCCTTTAACTCCGAAGAGCTGTTGTACCGCATTCAGGCCATACTGAAGCGCAGCCAGGCCAAGGCGGATCCCCGGGAAGAGATCAAGGAATTTACCATCGGTAAGTACCACTTCAACTATCCTCTCCGGATACTGACCTACAACCTCGACGAAGAGGACGAGGAGAAAAATAAACTGTCTCCCAAGGAAGCCCAACTCCTGCGCATGTTCGCCATCTATATGAACGATATACTACCCCGCTCGGAAGCCCTGAGCAAAATCTGGGGCGAAGACAACTACTTCACCGCCCGCAGTATGGACGTTTTCGTCACTAAACTCCGGAAATACCTCAAGAATGACGAAAACATCGAGATCGTTAACATTCACGGCAACGGCTTTCAGTTGCTCGTCAAAGCAGAGGAGGAGGCATAGGGAGGAGGATGTTTAAATGGTTGAATTGTTAGATGTTGGATGGCTGCCCCCCTTCGCTCTGGCATGAAGAAATATGCCTTTTACAGAGCGTGGGTTAACTTTTTTTAATGTTTTTGTATTTAAGGACGAATATTTTTTTGTATAGAAAAATCAAATAAGTATATTTGTCCTATAAATGTATTCCGACAAGTTCTTCCCTCATCAGGGAATATACATAAGAATAGTTTTTGGGATTATGATTCCGGCTGGGTAGGCAATTCTACCTGGCCTTTTTTTTTGGTTTTTTGCCCCTTCATCCCAAATTCCTACATTTACACCAAAAAGTGTACAAGACTCTCCTCAAGCCTTTTTTCTTCCTCTTATCGCCCGAGCGGGCGCACCACTTCACGCTTTTTTTGCTCAAGCTCACACTGGCCATTCCCGGAGTCAGCTACCTCTTTAGAAGGATGTACCGTTTCGAACAGCCAAGCCTCCGCCGCCAGCTCTTTGGCCTTACCTTCGACAACCCGGTCGGCCTGGCTGCCGGCTTCGACAAGGACGGACGGCACTTCCGCGCCATGGCCAGCCTGGGCTTTGGTTTTATCGAAGTAGGCACCGTCACGCCTAAAGGACAGAATGGGAACCCCTTGCCCCGCCTTTTCCGCCTCCCGCAGGACGAAGCCCTCATCAACCGCATGGGCTTCAACAACGAAGGAGTGGAAGCGTTGGTGGAGCGCCTGAAAAAGGGTAAGCCCCAAGGCCTCATCATCGGCGGCAACATCGGCAAAAACAAGGCGACGCTCAATGAGGAAGCGGAAGAGGACTACGCCCGCTGCTTCGAGGCGCTCTATCCCTATGTCGATTACTTTGCCGTCAACGTCAGCTCGCCTAATACGCCTGGCCTGCGCGGCCTACAGGACAAAGAGCCGTTGTCCAGACTCCTGAACCGGCTCCAGGCCATCAACCGCCAAAAGCCCATCCCCCGGCCCATCCTGCTCAAGATTGCTCCCGACCTCACCGATGGGCAGCTTGACGATATCGTCGGCATTGTGGAAAGCACCGGCATCGACGGAGTGATCGCCACCAATACGACCATCAGCCGCGCCGGCCTGGCCACGCCCGCCGCCGAGGTGGAGCACATCGGCGCCGGCGGCCTGAGCGGGCAGCCCGTCAAACAACGTTCTACCGAAGTCATCCGCTACTTAAAGGAGCGATCCAGTGAACTGGTCATCATTGGGGTAGGCGGCATTGGCAGCCCGGAAGACGCGCTCGATAAAATCCGCGCCGGCGCCTCGCTGGTGCAGGTGTATACCGGCCTGGTTTACGAAGGGCCGGGGTTGGTAAAGCGCATCAAAAAGGCGCTGGCGCTGTGATTTTAAATCCCCAACGACTAACGGAGGTGCTTGCGGCCGCCATTCAGGCGCACGCCCCGGCTGGGGGTTGTGCAAAAAGCCCCTCGGCATGATCGTACACTGATTCATTAAGATTTGTCAGGATTCGTTAAGATCACTCCCACCAAGGTTTACGATCCTAAAAAACCTTAATTTATCCTAATGGATCAGTGTCCTATCCCTTTTTACACAACCCCTTCGAAGACGTAATCCAAAGACACCATCCCAGGTTCCCAAAATCATTTGGGCCCAAAATACATGATCAAGCAACAAGAAAGAGCATCCGTGTATCGTCTCCGGCGCCAAATGAAATTGGCGGGACAGGCTTAACCTACGGCTATTGTCATATTAACAAAAAACGCTATGGCATCTTTTTTGGTAGTATAAAGGATATAAGGCAAATGACGCCAGAAGTGTTTCATTCAACGGATACTCTCTGACCATTCACCGCCAGGTGAAAAGGCTCGTTATGGGCCCCATCCGGCGATTAACCATGGAGAAATCCCCACGAATAGTAACGCCATTGCTTTATGGTATACTGACGCGCGCCAAATTTCCACTTTGTGAAAACGTGCCGCGAGTATAGTTGTAATCCTGTTTCTACTAATTACGTACAACTTAATAAGCATGATCCATGAGAAAACATCTTCCGTGTTTAGAGATATTCGTTTTTGGCTGGTATTGGCCTCCCTTTTTCTGCTCGTTTGGATAGCCGTGAAGAGTTATCCGGTATAGAAGCCAATAGCAATAGGGCCTACCCGCCTTCGCCGATGGCTTCAGCGGGCGGTGTAGCCCTACTTTGCCAACGTCACATCCCCCTTAAACAACGCCACTTCGCCATCCGAAAACTCCACTTCCGCTACGTAGGCGAATACCGCCGGGTTCATGGGTTCTCCCCGGAAAGCGCCATCCCAGCCAAAGGCAGGGTCATTGGGCGGAAATCCGTAAATCTCATAAACGGGTTCCCCCCAGCGGTTGAAGATTTGGAAGGAACGGATTTGCACCACTGTTTCATCCCCGAAGATGTAGAAGCGGTCATTTTTGCCGTCACCATTGGGGCTAAAGGCGGAGGGGATGTACACATTGCGTTTCCGGTTGACGAAGATCATGATGTCGTCTTCGGCGACACATCCGTTGGAGTCCCGAACGGTGACTTCGTAGCGGATGCTGTAAGGAGGGCTGGCCACCGGGCTGTCGCAATCGTCACAATCGAGATCCTGGCTGGGGTTCCACCCAAAGGACAGGTCGCCGCCCTGATTTGTGAGCGCCTGAATCCGGATCGGCTTGCCGAGTTGGATGGTCGTATCCGGGGGTAACCTCACCAGCAGTTGCCCGGGCTCCTCGATGAGCAGCGCGCCTAATTCATAACGGCAGCCGTAGCTGTCTTCCGCCCGGGCCAGATACTGGCCGGCTTCCAGGGAAGAAAAGAATCCCAGGGACTGTAGCGGGCCGCCGTTCAACTGGTACGTAATATTTGCACCATCACTCTGGAGTGTGATCAGGCCGTCTTTACGTCCAAAGCAACTAATGTCTTTGGTTTCGATCTCTACTTCCAGGCTTCGCTCCGGCACTGTAGTGGAGAGGGCCTGCCGGCAGCCCCGGGCATCGGTGGTGACAACCGTATAGTTACCGGGCGCCAGCTCCGACCGCCCGGGCGTAAAGGCGCCGTCGTTCCAGCTGAAGGTATAGGGGGCGGCGCCGCCACTTACCTGTAGATTGATGACGCCGTTGTTTTTGTCAGGGCAACTGGCCTGTATCTCCGCCACCGGCTGGGGCAGGGGAGTCGTAGCCAACATAACCGTATGGGTGGAATCGCAGCCGTTGGCGGAAGTGAAAACGGCGCTGTAAGGCCCGGGCTGGCCCTGATAAACGCCGAAAATAAGGCTGGAGTCTCCCTGGCAGATCGTCCGGCTTTCGTTGGTCAGAATATTTTCGACTCCCAGGACATACGCGTGAATGAGGGAGTCGCATCCGCCGGCGGTAGTAAGCAGAAAGTCATGCTCTTCACCCGGCGCCAGGGTGACGCCGTTGTAGGTGGTGGTGGCGCCTTCGCAGGTTTGCAATTCCAGCTCCTGCTCATAGGTGGGCAGTTCGAGTACGGAAACGGTCACAATGGAATCACAGCCAATCTGGGAGGTGAAAGTAAAGTCCTGCTGCTCGCCAGCCAGGAGGCTGGTTCCGTTATAGGGCACTGAACTTCCCGAGCAGGCCTGCAACTCCAGCTCCGTTTCGAAAATCTCGACACCTTCTACACTTACATTGACCACGGAGTCACAGCCAAACTGGCTGGCCAGCAGGAAGCTCTGGCTGTCGCCCGGGGCCAGGGTGGCCCCATTGTAGGTAAGGGTCGTGCCCAGGCAGGCCTGTAGGGGTAGGCCCTGCTCGTAGGTGGGTAGTTCCAGAACGGAGACGTGGACAATAGAGTCGCATCCGTTTTGGGCGTTGAGCGTGAAATCCTGACTTTCTCCTGCCGGCAGGAAAGTACCGTTGTAGCTGGCCTGTTCTCCCGGGCAGGCCTGCAGCTCCAGCTCGCTTTCGAAAACCTGCAATTCCATGACGCTCACATTAACGATGGAATCGCATCCGTTGCCGGCGGTGAAGGTGAAGGACTGGCTGTCGCCGGGGCTGAGCGCCAGCCCATTATAGGCTACAGTGGTGCCGGTACAGGCTTCCAGTTCCAGCGTGGTTTCAAAGATGGGGAGCGCCAGCACGCTGACGGTGACAATAGAATCACAGCCGTTCTGAGAGATAAACTGGAATTGCTGAGTATCGCCCGGCGCGAGGCTCGTTCCCTCGTAGGTGACGGTTGTCTGCGGGCAGGTGAAGAACTCCAGGCTTTCTTCCAGAATATCCACTTCTTCCACCATGACGTGCACCACCGAGTCGCAGCCGGCCTGGCTGGTAAAAGTGAAGGTTTCTATTGCGCCAGGGCCCAGTTCCATACCGTTGTAGGCCACTGTATTGCCGGTGCAGGCCTGCAGCTGCAGCTCCTGATCATAGACCGGTAGTTCGAGAACGGAGACGTGAATGGTGGAGTCACAGCCATTGCTGGCCGTATAGGTGAAACTTTGGGCCGAACCCGGCTGTAGTTCCGTACCATCAAACAAGGCAGTAGAGCCGGTACAGGCTTCCAATTGCAACGCTGATTCGAAAGTCGTCAATTCGAGCACCGTAACCTGAACCATCGAATCACAACCATTGTCGGCGGTGAGCGTAAAACGCTGGCTTTCGCCGGCCAGCAGCGTAGCGCCATTATAGGCAACGGTGGCGCCAGGGCAGGCTTCGAACTCCAGGCTGGATTCAAAGACCGGTAATTCGATGACGGATACATTCACCACCGAGTCGCAGCCATTAAGTGCAGTAAGCGTAAAGCTCTGGGCGGCGCCTGCCGGCAGGTCGGTTCCACTATAGGTGACAACCGTGCCGGGGCAGGCCTCCAGGGCCAGGCTGGATTCAAAGACGGGCAGCTCGATAACGGATACACTCACCACGGAATCACATCCGTTGGCAGCGGTAAAGGTAAAGCTTTGGGCAGTACCCGGATCGAGTTCAGCGCCGTTGTAGCTGGCCGTCGTCCCGGTGCAGGCTTCCAAGGCCAGGCTGGATGCAAAAACGGGCAGCTCGGCAACCGTGACATTTATGGTGGAATCGCAGCCGTTGGCGGCGATGTAGGTGAAACTTTGGGTATCGCCGGGATCGAGCAGGGCGCCATCGAAAGTGGCGGTACTTCCGGTGCAGGCCTCCAACTGTAAGGCGGACTCAAAGGCCGGCAATTCGAGTACCGTTACCTGCACGACCGAGTCGCAGCCGTTGCTGGCAGAAAGGGTAAAGCTTTGGGCGTCGCCTGGATCGAGCTCGGCGCCGTTGTAGCTGGCCGTCGTCCCGGTGCAGGCTTCCAACTCCAGGCTGGAGGTAAAGGCTGTCAGCTCGCTTACCGTGACATGTACCGTCGAATCGCAGCCATTCTGGCCGGTGAATACAAAATCCTGGCTATCGCCGGGCGCCAGCTCCGTGCCGTTGTACAAGAGGGTGGAATTGGGGCAGGTCTGTAGTTCCAGGTCTTCTTCTACCGGCATCAGCTCCATTACCGATACATTCACTACCGAGTCGCAACCATTCTGAGTCATCAGCGTGAAGCTTTGGCTGTCGCCGGGATTGAGTGTGGTATTTTCGTAGACAACCGTGCTGCCGGTGCAGGCTTCCAACTGTAGGCTGGCCTCATAAGTGGGCAACTCGATGACCGATACATGAACCACCGAATCGCAGCCCTCAACGGTTGCCAGCATAAAGCTCTGGCTATCGCCGGCTTGCAGGCTGGTATTGTTGTAGGTGACGGCAGTACCGGAGCAGGCCTGCAGTTCCAGGTTCGTGTCGTAGGTGGGGTTTACCGTGACGGTAATTACCTCACTATCTGTTCCGCAGGCATTGGAAACGGAGGCGGTGAAGGCCTCGGTTTGGCCGGGGCTCACCGTGATGAGGGTATCCGTAGCACCGTTGCTCCAGGAGAGGGCGTCCTCATTGGCCGTTTCAACAGAGAGGGTAGCGCTCTGGCCGGTGCAGATCGTCTGGCCGCCATCGATGATATCGACAGTAGGCAGGGGGTTGACCGTAATGGTGAAGCTGGTGTCCGCCTGGCCGCAGCTGTTGGCGGCCAGTACCTCATAGCTCGTCGTCTGGGTTGGCAGGACGGTGAGTGCGGTAGAATCCATCAGCCCGGTGCTCCACTCCAGGGAACTAGCCAAGCCGGCCGTTATCTCCAGGGTGGCGCTGTCGCCGATACAAATTTCCTGGTCGCCCTGCAGCACCTCGATGGAGGGGCTCTCCAGAATATCGATGGTAAAGGTGGTGTCTGTCGTGCCACAAATATTGGTAAGGCTGACGGTAAAATCTTCCGACTGGCCCGGGCTGACGGTAATGGTGGTGTCCGTACTTCCGTTAGACCATACGATGGCGTCGGCGCCCTCGGGGGATACCGTGAGCGTGGCGCTTTCTCCCTGGCAGATGGCCTGGTTGCCGTCGATGACTTCCAGGGCGGGCCCGGTGGACACCACAACATCGATCTCTTCCTCAACAACCCCGCAGTCGTTGTTGGCGGTCACGGTGTAAGTACCGCTTTGTGTGGGGGAGAAAGTTTGGGTGCTTCCGCTGGCGCCGTTCGACCAGAATACATCCTGAGCATCCTGGGTAAAAACTTCCAGCGTAACGCTTTCACCAATACAGATAGACTGATCGCCCTGAATGACGTCTATTTGCGGCAGGGGCAACACATCGACAATGATGTTCTCCTGGAGGGTTTGGCACTGATTGGAAGCAGTGGCGGTAAATACCTGGGTTTGGCCGGGGCTCACCATGATCGAGGGAGAAGTCGGGCCGGTATTCCAGAAAAAATTGTCGGCATTTTCCACCAGAACCTCCAATGTAACAACCTGGCCCTGGCAGATACTTTGGTCGCCCTGGATAACGAACAACAGGGGCAGTGGCGTTACATTGATGTTGATGTTCTCGGTGGCTGTCCCGCACTGGCTGGAGGCGGACACCGTCAGCACCTGGCTGGTGGTGGGAGAAAAGACAATGGGGTTGCCCACAAAACCGTTGGACCACGCGACCATATCGGCATTCTGCGTTTGAGCACTCAGGGTGATCAGTTCACCTTCGCAGAGGTCCAGGCCGGGTATAGGGGCGACGGTAGGCAGGGGCGTCACATTGATCGTCACCGTTTCAGAATCAGACCCGCAGCCATTGGACACGGTACCGGTCACGGTACCGGAGTTATTAGCGGGAAAAGTGATCGAAGAGCCGGTCATTCCGTTTGACCAGGTAACGGACGTCCCCGGGGAAGCGATGGCGGTCAGCGTGATGGGTTCGCCGGCGCAGGCACTCACCGATGCCGGAGCAATGCTGACGGAAGGAGGCAGGCAGAAGGCGCCGGAGTAGCCGGGGGAAGGGTTGTTGGTGCCTGCGCCGCCCGGGCAGGCATTATTTTCCATACCGCCCCCGTTCCAGTTGGGAGGGAAGCCGTTAACCACCACTGTTACATTAAAAGTTTGGGTGGGCTCATTGCTGTTGACGAAAAAGGGCCCGCTGCCGGGCGTCCCCCAGGTAACAGTATTGCCGGATATAGAGGCATTAAAAGTGGCGCCGTTCAGGCTGGTCAGGCTTGGGGGCGTCACGCTGACAATGGGCGTGGCCGTCGTAAAATAAAAACCCTGGGTGCCGCCGAGAATGCCGCCGGAATAATCGCCGCCGGCAATATGGATGGTCATATTAATGGTAAAAGTACCGTCATTATTATCCGTAAGGCTGTTGATGACATAACCCGAGCCGTCACAGGCCAGGCCGATCACCGGGAGGGCTATAGAACTTAGAAACAGGCTGAAAATCGTAGTGTAAAGTTTTCCCATCGGGGTTTATTTGATGATGATTAATTTTCCGCCAGCGGTCTGGCCGGCGGCTTGGATGCGGTAAAAATAAAGGCCTGCCTCCAGGCCGTGTAGGTTAAGCAGGTAAGGGGAGTGAGCCCCTTCTGTTTTTTCGTTGCGCACCAACCTGCCGGTAGCATCGAAGAGCAGCAGTGCTGCCTGCCCCT
The DNA here is from genome assembly GCA_020636095.1 of Lewinellaceae bacterium. GTDB lineage: Bacteria > Bacteroidota > Bacteroidia > Chitinophagales > Saprospiraceae > JACJXW01. Next base: position 1,220,303 of record JACJYN010000002.1, on the reverse strand, counting down.
TGAGGCCCTTCACTTCGATCCTGGTTGCTTCACAGGCGGGATTGGGAATGGCTTTCGCCGAAAGTTGCTTGTTTGCAGGCTCAGCCGTCGGGGTAAGCAGGCTGGCCTCAAAAATTTCAATACCTCCTCTCATATTGCCCATGATCAGTTCCGGCGTCCCATCGGCGTTTAGGTCATGGAGCGCCAGGGTGGCCCGTTCTCCAACATCAATGGCTCCAAGCTGGCTGGTGACCAAGGTAAAATCTTCATCGAGCCGGCCGCGGTACAGGCTGGCCCGGCCATCCCGCTGGCCGTAATAAATGAGGTAATCGCCGTTTTCCTGTTTCAGAAAAAAGGGGCTGCATTCCTGGAAGTAGCCTTCCGGCAGTACCCCGCCGAGGGTATCTTCCCTCAGAATGAATTGCGGCGCCGAGGGCGTCCCTGTATTTTCGATCAGCGCCATGGCGCCGTTGCGGGCGCCGCAGAGCAGGTCGAGCGTCCCATTCTCATCTATATCGATCAGTTGCGGGCGGGCGTAGCCATACAGGGCCGCCTCGGCCAATAGGCTGGGGTCCATTGGGAAATAGTTGCTCAACGTGCTCTGGCTGTTGGTGTAGGCCTGCAGCCGGCCATCTTCGAGCCCCAGGACCAGCTCCGGAATGCCATCGCCGGTGAGGTCGCCGATGGCGGGGTGAATAGCCTTGAGGTTGTAAATACCCAGGTTGCCAAAATCTTCGGTACTCAACGTGAAAGCCGGCTCCTCGGCGGCCCCGGTATTGAGGTAGAGGGCGATCCGGGAAGTATAGCCGTAAATGGGATGCGCCGAATTGTAGGCGATCAGCAGGTCCGGCAGGCCATCCTCGTTGACATCCCAAACCGCCGGGCTGGACCGGAAGCCGTGGTCAATCATATCTTTTATCATAAATTGGTTGGACTGGAGGTTCCAGCTGCCATCTCCATCGTCTCTGAGGAAATGGTATATATGGTTTCCATTGGGGCTGTAGCCGGCCCCGTTGATTCGGTTGGTGGCCACCACCAGGCCGGTGCTGCCGTCCCCCTGCTGATTTAGCAGGAAGGGCGCCGGAAACTCAGACAGGGGTTGCCCGCCGAAGAGCCAGTCGGTGGAAGAGCTGCTCAGTTCCGCCAGTTGAGTATTCCCGCCATTTGTCAACAGCTGGATATGAAAATCGTAAATGCCGCTGAACAGCAAGTCCTGGTCGCCATCGGCATCATCGTCAAAGAGGAGCATGGCGGAGCCGGCGCAGCCCGAGAGGTGGGGAACGCGGCCAGGTTCGCAGGAATACAGATCAAAGTCGCCTCCTAAGGTGTAAGTCACCTGGCCCCAGCAGTCATCCCGCAGTTCAAAGGCAAGGCTGCCACAGCCGCCTGCCTCCATCGATATGTTTTCATAATACTGAATATGGATTCCTCCCTGCGGGATGTATAGCAGGTCGGGCAGATCATCTCCATTGATGTCGGCGATAGCAGGCAGGTCGAAAGCATGGATGCGGATGAGGGTGTCGTTGAGGCCGTTGTACAACTGTAAACGCTCGGCCTGAAAAGACAGGCTGCCATCGGCGGTAGGCTGCCGCAGGTAGGCCTTCAGGGCTACATCGGCGGCGCTGCTTAGCTCTTCGGTGGTCAGCAGGTCGGCCAGCCCATCGCAGTTGAGGTCAATTACTTTAGCCATTTGGTTGAGGGGAGGCAGGGCCGATTCGTAGGAGGGCGCATAGTCATAGCGGATACCTTCCGGCGTTTGAATAGCGATGAAGGGCAGCGCTTTTGCCCCTACGCGGTCAAAAATGAGCAGGTCCGTCAAGTTATCGCCATTGAGTTGAATGCCGTTAAATTGAGGCGCCTCCAACCCTCCGGACAGGGCGTAAGGCAGCTCCCGCCCCTGGCGGAAGAAGGATATATGCTCGGCCGTCTGATACAACGGCGCCTGAGTATAAAGGGGGCATACGCCTGCCATTGATACAAGCAGGACGGCTATTGTTCGCATGGATTTGTGGCTTTTGATTCTCCGCTGGCCTTGTTGGGAAGATGTTCTTGAGTCCTCTAAAATACTAAACGACGCTGGCAGGTAGAAATGATTTTCCATAAACTTTGGCAAATAGTCGGCTGAACGAGGTAAAAAGAAGCCTGAAAGAGGCGACTTTTTCTCCGCAACCTTCCCGCTTTCACCCTGTTAAGAGTGTATTAGAAAAATATCATGGATCAAAACGAGCACCTGGATATCGCCAGTCGATGGTTTGAACAACAGGGTTGGCAGCCCTTCCCCTTCCAACGGGAGGCCTGGCGCCACTACCTGGACGGCTACAGCGGCCTGGTGAATGCGCCGACCGGTACCGGCAAGACCTATTCGCTGGCGATGGGTATTTTGCTGGAAGGGAAGAGCCCCCTCCCAGCCTCATCCAAGGGAGAAAGTCTCCCCCCAACCCCCTCCGAAGGAGGGGGAGAAAGGGGGCTGGGGCTCCAAGCCATCTGGATCACGCCCATTCGCGCCCTGGCCAAGGAAATCCAAGGCTCCATACAGCGCGCTGCCGACGGGCTGGGGCTTGATTGGCGGGTGGCCATCCGCAGCGGCGACACCAAATCCGGCGAGCGGGCGAAGCAAAAGAAGAACCCGCCGGAGGTGCTCATCACCACACCGGAAAGCCTGCACCTGCTGCTGGCCAGCAAGGGGTATTCCCAGTATTTTAAGGGCCTTAAAACCATCGTAGTAGATGAGTGGCACGAGCTGATCGGCTCCAAGCGGGGCGTTCAGGTAGAACTGGCCCTATCGAGGCTGAAGGGCCTGTTGCCCGGCCTGAAGGTATGGGGCATCTCCGCGACCATCGGCAATATGGACGAAGCGCTGGCGGTACTGCTGGGCAACACCTTACAAACCGGCCATTACAAGGTGGTTCGCGCCAATATTTCCAAGCGGATCGAAGTCGAATCCATTCTGCCGGATGAGATCGAGCGTTTCCCCTGGGCGGGCCACCTGGGTATCCGTCTGCTGGAAAAGGTGCTGCCCGTCCTGGAACAAAGCCAGAGTACGCTTATTTTTACCAACACCCGGGCGCAGTGCGAAATATGGTATCAGAACCTGCTGGAAATAGCCCCCGATCTGGCCGGCGCCATCGCCATGCACCACAGCTCCATCAGCCGTGAGCTGCGCGATTGGGTGGAAGATGCTCTGCACCAGGGTATTCTGAAAGCCGTCGTCTGTACTTCCAGCCTCGACCTGGGAGTCGATTTCCGGCCAGTGGAGTCCATTATACAGATCGGCAGCCCCAAAGGGGTGGCGCGGTTTATGCAACGGGCAGGCCGCAGCGGGCATCAACCGGGCGCGTTGAGCAAAATTTATTTTGTGCCGGCCCATTCGCTGGAGTTGATCGAGGCGGCGGCCCTGCGGCGGGCCATCGGGGAAGGGGAAATGGAAAGCCGCATCCCCTATATTCGTTCATTCGATGTGTTGTTGCAATATCTGGTGACCCTGGCGGTTTCCGAAGGATTCCGTCCGGAAGAGATTTATCAGGAAGTAAAAGGAACCTATTCTTTTGGCAGTATGACGGAGGAGGAATGGGCCTGGTGCCTGGATTTCATCACCACCGGCGGCCCATCGCTGGAAGCGTACGAGGAATACAAAAAGGTGGTTGTAGAGGACGGGCTTTACAAGGTGGTAAGCCGCCGCACCGCCATGCGCCACCGCCTGCAGATTGGCGCCATCGTCAGCGATGTGAATATGACGGTCAAATATGTCGGCGGCAAGCGAATCGGGACTATCGAAGAGTGGTTTATTGCGCAATTGCGGGCGGGTGACGTCTTCTGGTTTGCCGGGCGCAGCCTGGAACTGGTGCGTATCAAGGATATGACGGTCCAGGTGAAGCGCAGCCAAAAGAAAACCGGCAAAATCCCCAGTTGGCAAGGTGGCAGGATGCCTTTGTCCTCTCAGCTTTCCTCCTCCCTTCGCTTCAAAATGGCGCAGTTGAGCCGCCGGGACTTTGCCGATGTGGAGCTGGAAAAGCTGGCGCCTCTCATCGAGCTACAGGCCCGCCGCTCCCACGTGCCGCACGAAGGAGCGTTCCTCATCGAATACTTCAAAAGCCGCGAAGGCTATCACCTGCTGCTGTATCCCTTCGAGGGCCGCTCTGTACATGAAGGGATGGGCGCACTCATCGCTTATCGCATTTCCCGGTTGCAACCTCTCAGCTTTTCCATTGCTATGAACGACTACGGCTTCGAGTTGCTCTCCGATTCCGAAATCCCCGTCGAGGAAGCCCTGAAGCAAGGCCTCTTCTCCACCGAAGGCCTCAGCCAGGACATCCAGGCCAGCATCAACGCCGCCGAACTGGCCAAGCGCCGCTTCCGGGATATCGCCAGCATCAGTGGGCTTGTCTTCAAGGGCTTTCCCGGCAAACAGAAAAAAGACCGCCACCTGCAGTCTTCCTCCCAACTCTTCTTCGAGGTCTTCAACGACTATGAACCGAACAACCTGCTGCTCCTACAGGCTTACGACGAGGTGATGAGCTTCCAGTTGGAAGAGGCGCGCCTGCGGGCGGCGCTGCGGCGCATCCAGAGCCAGCGCATCGTGCTCAGCCGGCCGGAGCAGGCTACCCCCTTTGCCTTTCCGATTATGGTCGACCGCCTGCGCGGGAGATTAAGTTCAGAGAAGTTGGAAGATCGCATTCGCAAGATGAAGTTGCAATTGATCCGGGAATGATTATAAAAAACACATCTTCCATTAATCCAACCCTCCCTTCCTTTACGTAGTTACAATTGAAAGCAAATTTGCAGGGGTAGTAATGGCGCCCATACCCTTTGATGCAGCCATAAATTTGCAATTCTAAAAAAATCATCCAGGTGAACGCTGGCAGGCAGTCGTTGGATATCAGGTTGTGCGAATGGCCGCAAAAACCTTAATCCATCCTATGCCCCTGGCCAAGCCCCGGATAAAAATCAATTCTAACAATGAAACGATTCAGACCCTTTAAAGCAGCAGCCCTAAGCCTGTTGCTCGCCCTGCTGGCGGGCAGCAGCCTGCTGGCGTCGAGCCACCGGGAAGCGCCGCTTATTGCCAATGATCCATTAGCGGATAACACGGATGTCTATGCCTTTCGCAGCCCTGATGATCCCAATACGATTACGATCATCGCCAACTACATTCCGGCTGAGCTGCCTCACGGCGGGCCGAATTACTACACCTTCGGTGAGAACATCCGCTACGAAATCCACATCGACAATGATGCTTCGCTTCCTGGAGATGAGATCATCTACCGTTTTACTTTCAACAAGGTGAATGAAGGCCCCGCCACCTTTTTCAATATCCGGCTGGGGCAACAAAACCTGAAAGCCACCTACACCATGGAACGCAGTATGAACGGCGGTATGAGCTTTGAAACCCTCATCAGCGGCGGTATCGTGCCGCCACCGAACATCGGCCCACGTTCTATCGAAAGCGGGGTAGGTTTGGGAACGGTATACCAGGACCTCATCGAAGAAGCCCTCATCATGAGCAGCGGGGGAGAACGCGTCTACTGCGGCCCTGCCGACGACCCCTTCTTTGTCGACCTGGGCGGTATCTTCGACCTGGGTAACGCCCCCCGTCAGAACGGCGCCCCTCGTGACGGCCTGGCAGAATACAATGTCCATTCCATCGCCATTCAAATACCCATCAGTACTTTGCTGAAAGCCGGCGCACCGGCTCAGCCCGAGAACATCCTCGACCCCAATTACGTGATTGGCGTGTGGGCTTCTGCCAGCCGCCGTGCGGTTCGCACACTCCGGGATGACGGCGCTGCTCCCGACGATAGCGGCGATTGGGTGCAGGTGTCCCGCCTGGGCATGCCTCTGGCCAATGAGGCAGTGATCCCCATCGGCATGAAAGACTACTGGAATTCATTGACCCCGTATCAGGAACTGGAAGACACCCTGCTCGATAAGTATTTTTACAATCCCGAACTGGCCTTGTATATGGACGACGATCTGTTCGGCGCCGCCGTCCCTGCCTTTGCACCGCTGCGCATTCAGCGCAATGCATTGCAAGGCTTTGATTTTGGCAATGGACAGGATGGCCTCTACGGCCTGAAAGGCAGCGCCGCCGTTGCCGGCACCGCTCTGGATGACGCCATTTTTGGAGCCCTGCTGCTGCCCGGGCCCGGACAGCCTCGCTCGGTAGACCTCTGGCCCATCTTCCATACCGGTGTTCCCAACTTTCCTCCCTATCAACTGGCCACCGGTAAAGGCGGCAACCCACTGGCTGCCGGAAAGCCCTTTGTCAACAACTTCCTGCCCAACGGCGGTGACATGCTTCGCCTGAATATGGCCGTGCCGGTGACTAGCCGCAATGACCCGGCTTTTAGTGCCTCTGGCCTGATACAGGCAGCGGTGCTGGGACTGACCGACCCAGCCTACAACGACAATGTCGAACTGGAGTTCATTCCCAATATGGACGGCTTCCCCAACGGGCGCCGCCTGGAGGATGATGTTACCAGGATCGAACTACAGGCCGTTGCCGGAGTCGCTCTGGCGGCTATTGGCCTGTGGTATGATGATTACACGGCAGGCGATCCGAATCCGGTTACTCAGGATCTGCTGGACGTTTTGACCTATTCTACCGGAGTGGGCCAGAATGACAAAGCCTTCAAACAAAGCTTTCCTTATGTGGCTACTCCCTGGAGCGGTACCGAAACCGATGAGGAGTAAAAAGCGGATTCGCCCATTTTTTATTTATCAAAAACAATACAACATGTTTATTCATAAACTTTCGAAATACGGCCTGATGCTGCTGGTTGCCCTGGTACTCGGCGGCACGCTCATGGCCTCCAGCCACCGGGAAGCGCCCCTGATCGCCAATGACCCGCTGGCGGATAATACGGACCTTTACGCGTTCCGTAACCCGCGCAATCCGCGCAATATCGTGATCATCGCCAATTACGTGCCGATGCAACTGCCTCACGGAGGTCCCAATTACTACAGCTTCGGCGAAAATATTCGCTATGAGATTCATATCGATAACAACCCCTCCTGGCCGGGAGATGAGATCATTTACCGGTTTACGTTCTCCCAGCGCAATGAGGACCCCACCACCTTCTTCAATATCCGGTTGGGCAAACAGAACCTGAAGACCACCTACACGCTGGAGAAGAGTACCAATGGAGGCAGGACTTTTCTTCCGATTCTGGTAAACGCCAACGTACCGCCGCCCCGGATCGGGGAACGGTCTATCAGTTCTCCGGTAGGCCTGAACAGTTCTTACGGCGACCTGTTCCGCGCGGCTGTCCGCCGTACCCACACCGGGGAGAATGTATTTTGTGGCACGGTTGACGATCCTTTCTTTGTCGATCTGGGCGGCATCTTTGACCTGGGTGATGCACCTCGTCAGAACGGCGCTCCCCGCGACGGGCTGGCTTGCCAGAACGTCAGTTCTATTGCCTTGGAAATACCGATTGCCTATCTGCGCAAGAAAGGCGCCGGCCCGGTTGAGAACATTCTCGATGGCGACTACGTGATCGGCGTATGGGCATCCGCCAGCCGGCCCCGAATCCGTACCCTGGAGCCAGCCGGCGAATCTTACTCCGGCGATTGGGTGCAGGTATCCCGCCTGGGTATGCCCCTGACCAACGAAGCGGTGATTCCGGTTGGTATGAAAGACTACTGGAATTCACTAACCCCATACGATGAACTGGAAGATACCGTACTTGATCAATATTTCTACAATCCTGAACTGGCGCTGTACATGGACGACGATCTTTTTGGCGGCGCGGTACCGGCCTTTGCTCCGCTTCGCATTCAGCGCAATTCGCTGCAGGGCTTTGACTTTGGCAATGGGCAGGATGGCCTGTATGGACTGAAAGGCAGCCCGGCCGTTGCCGGCACCGCCCTGGATGACGCCATTTTCGGGACCCTGCTGCTGCCTGGCCCCGGTATGCCGAGATCGGTAGATCTTTGGCCCATCTTCCACACAGGGGTGCCCAATTTCCCACCCTACCAGTTGGCAACGGGTAAAGGCGGCAACCCCTTAGCTGCCGGTAAGCCTTTCATCAACAACTTCCTGCCTAATGGCGGGGACATGCTGCGCCTGAACATGGCGGTGCCGCCGACGCCCCGCGACCATCCGCAGTTCAGCTCTCTGGGGCTTATCCAGGCGGCTGTACTGGGATTGACCGATCCGGAATTCAATGCTACCAGCGACCTGCAATTCATCCCCAATATGGATGGCTTCCCCAACGGGCGCAGGCTCGAAGACGATGTGACCCGGATCGAGCTACAGGCCGTTTCCGGAGTAGCCCTGGCGGCGATCGGCCTGTGGTATGATGACTATACTGCCGGTGGCCCCAACCCGGTGACCCAGGATTTGCTGGATGTGTTGACTTACTCTACCGGTGTTGAAGCAAACGACAAGCCGTTCGTCAACGGATTCCCCTTCGTTGGGCAGCCCTTTGCCGGCGACAGCGAATGCAGTGGAGCAGTGGCCACACCGGTTGCCAGCGCACCCGCCGCTTCGGCCCTTGGGCTCACTACCCCGTCCGTCGGGCGGCAGGTGGTGATGGGCAACTACCCGAACCCCTTTGAAAACCAAACGACGATCCGCTATCAGGTAGATCAAGCCGGCCCGGTCCGCATGGCCGTGTACGACATGAGCGGCCGCCGCCTGGAAGTGTTGGTAAATTCTTTTCAGGAAGCTGGTGAATACCAGGTAGAATGGAACGCTTCCAACTATCCTGCCGGCATTTATTTCGCCCGAACCGATGGCGCCGACGGTCAACTCCTGCAGGTGTTGAAGCTGGTGAAATTTAAGTAAGGGGATTTTATTATCCAATTTCCGTTCCGGAGGCCATCGGGCCTCCGGAATTTTTAAAAAACAAAAAAATGAAAACTTTAAACCTACTTGTATTCCTTTCCTTCCTGAGCGCCGCTCTTTTCTCCTGCCATTCCAACGCTACAGAAACGCCGGATGGCCAGCGGGCAGCGGTAGAGATTCCCAAGCTACTGGACCGCCACCCGGCGCTGAGGCAGGACAAAGAGTGGGAGGCCGTTCAGAATTACTATGTAAAATACAGACAAAAGCTGGAGGCCAACCCTCAGGATGACGAAGCCCGGCTGGCCCTCGCCCAGCTTTTTATCAATGAAGCCCGGATAACCGGCGAGCACGGCCATTACTATCCGTCAGGGCTTCAGGTGCTGGATGATATCATCCTCAGCAAAGCAGATGAAGACATCCGCTTCCGCACCCTGTCTACCAGGGCAGGCATCCTGCTTTCCCTGCACGATTTTGCGGCGGCGCTGGAGACTGCCGAACAGGCAGTGGCCATCAATCCTTACAACGCTCAGATATATGGAGCGCTGGTTGACGCCAATCTGGAACTCGGCCGTTATGAGCAAGCCGTGGCCATGGCCGATAAGATGGTGTCTATCCGGCCCGACCTGCGTTCCTACGCCCGCGTATCTTACCTTCGGGAGATTCACGGACAAGTAGAAGGCGCTATCGAAGCGATGGAGATGGCGGTTGCCGCCGGGTATCCTGCCTATGAGGAAACGGCCTGGGCCCGCTTGACACTGGGCAAGCTCTATGAAAATTATGGCCACCCTGAAGTGGCCGAACAGCAATACCGGGCTATTTTGGCCGAACGGCCGGATTATCCCTTCGCCATTGCCGCTCTGGCCGGCCTGGCTCTGGGCAGGAAGGACTACGCTGAAGCCGAACGGATGCTGAAGCAGGCCTGCGAGATCATTCCCGAATTCAGCTTCTATGAAACGCTGGCTCATATCTATAAGGAAACCGGCCGGCAGGAGGACTTTAACCGGACCGTGGAAGCACTCTGGCCCATGTTGAAAGACGATACGGAAAGCGGCCACAATATGGACCTGGAGTATGCGAAAATCTATTCTGACTTGTTGGGAGATCAGGACAAGGCGCTGAAATATGCGTTGAAAGAATACCAAAAACGCCCCGACAATATCGACGTCAATCAGGTATTGGCTTCTATCTACCGGCAGCGTGGAAATACTTCAGAAGCAGCCAAACATTTGGCAGTGGCAACGCGCACCCATTCCCGGCAACCGGGGCTGGTGGAGCTACAGCAGCAGTTGGCGAGCAGATAGGAATTTTCTGCCTACCTTTGCTCCTCATGAAAAACGATGGGCACAACAAAGGCCGGTTGGAGGCAACGGTAGCTGGAGAAACCCTGCTGCTCCACCCTTTCAAGGCGGCCTACTGGCCGGCGGAGGGAGCCTTGCTTCTGGCAGACCTGCACCTCGGAAAAGCAGCTCATTTCCGGCGGGAGGGCCTGCCGGTTCCCGCTCATGTGAGCCATGTCAACTGGGACCGGCTCATCAGCCTGCTGCTCGATCTGCAGCCCCGGCGGGTGGTCTTTCTGGGAGATCTTTTTCACAGCGATTACAACCAGGAATGGGAGGAGTTTTGCCAACTGATGGCGCAATTCAGCTCGGTTCGGTTTGAGTTGGTCTTAGGCAATCACGATATTTTGCCGGAGGGCCACTATCGGCAGGCCAACCTGGAAGTATATACGGATGGGCTGGAATTGCCTCCGTTCCTGCTTACGCATCACCCGCTGGAGGAGGTTCCGGCATCTTTTTACAACCTGGCCGGCCATATCCATCCCTGTGTTTATTTGCGAGGCAATGGGCGGCAGCGCGCCCGGTTGGCCTGTTTCTATTTTGGTAAAGATCAGGGTATTCTGCCTGCCTTCGGAGCGTTCACAGGTATGGGCAAGGTGTGGCCTAAAGCCGGCGATCAGGTTTTCGTCATTGCCGGCGACGAGGTGTTGGAAGTATGAGCGATTATTCTTTATTCTTCATCGCATCCCGAATCTTGGCGGCACTTTCGTAATCCTCTCTCTCCAGGGCTTTTTGGAGCAGCTCTTCCAACTGGGGCGCCGAATATTCCTGCAGGGCGCCTTTCGTCTTGGGCGGCTCGGCAGGGGGGGCTTCTGTGGCAATAGAAGCCTCCCTCATCACCTCGGAGAAGGTAAATATCGGGCACCCAAAGCGGACCGCCAGGGCGATGGCGTCGGAGGTGCGGGTATCGATCTCCACTACCTGGCCAATGTCTTTTTTACAAACCAGTTTGGCGTGGAAGACCCCATCGCGGATACTGTCGATCAGTACTTCTGAGAGGGTGGCCCCGAGAGCCTCAATGGTGTTTTTGAGCAAGTCGTGAGTCATCGGCCGGCCGGTGTCCACTTTCTCCAGAGCGATAGCGATAGACTGGGCTTCGAAAGGGCCGATGATGATGGGTAGGCGGCGGCCGCCTTTGGGTTCTTCCAGTATGAGCGCAAAGTGGTCCGGGGCGGATTCACTGCGAGCCTGTCCTAGTACGTTTAGTTCGATCTTTTTCATGTTACTCGTTGGTATTAGAAAAAGTAAATTAGGGCCTATGTTGCGTTTTTCCAGATGAAACGGGGACTTTAACCTTCTGCTTAACAGATTCTCGGCAGTTGCTCCCCGATCGGCATATTGACCACTCGCTTGCCGCCGATACTGCTGCCCAGCACTACCTGCCGGGGGTGCGCTTCCACCATTTCGCCGATGATAACGGCGTTCTGCCCGTGATCTAGTGTACGTAGTTTTTCGGTGAAGGGTTCCGCAATTGCTGCATTGACTACAGCGATAAATATGCCCTCATTAGCGACATAGAGGGGATCCAGGCCAAGAATTTCGCAGGCGCCTTCCACTTGTTCATCTACCGGTAAGAAACGTTGCTGCAGTTCTATGCCCAGTTTTGTGTCCCGCGCTATTTCATTCAGTACGGTGGCTACCCCTCCCCGGGTAGGGTCGCGCAACAGGTGAATATCCTTGCCGAAATCATCCAGCAGGGCCTTAACGGTGTGGTTGAGGTTGCAGGTGTCGCTTTCGATATCCGATTCAAACTCCAATCCCTGCCGTACGGAGAGAATCGCCACTCCGTGGGTAGCCAGGTTGCCGCTCAGGACGATCTTGTCTCCCGCCCGGATGCGGGCCGGGCTGATGTCTGCCTGGGGGTGCAGCGGCCCGATGCCGGTTGTGTTGACGAACACCTTGTCGCCCTTGCCTTTTTCCACTACTTTGGTGTCTCCCGTAACGACCATCACGCCGGCGCGTTCACAGGCGCCTTTGACGGCGACGAGAATATCCCAGAATTCTTCCATCCGCAGGCCTTCTTCCAGGATGAAGCTCAGGGAGATATATTTCGGAATAGCGCCACACATGGCTACATCATTGACGGTTCCATTGACTGCCAATTCGCCGATATTGCCGCCGGGAAAGAAAATGGGAGAAATGACAAAGCTGTCGGTAGAAAAGGCGGTAGTCCCTTCGAGCGTGAGGAGGGCGCCATCGTGGTGGGTGTCCAGTTTTTCGTTTTTCAGGAGGTTGAAAACCCCGCTTTCCAGTAGTTTGTTGGTTAGCAGCCCGCCACTGCCATGGCCCATGGTGATGATGTCAAAGTCCATTTCCGGCATGGGGCAGTCCAGTTGTATTTTTATATTCTTCTTACTCATAGTCCAGGTTGATTGTGAAGGGTGTTCATGCATATCTCTTTAAGGCTCCGGGCCAAATGGCTATGAAATAAACAAGTTAATCTGGTATTTCAGATGATTCCGGCCATTATTTTTTGCCTTTCTCTTTAGTGAGGCCCGGCCTGTGGAGTAATGCACTTCGTTTTTTTTGAATAAAATAGGCCATCAGTTGTCCGAAGGAAACCCCTTCATCATTGGGCGACAACCAGCGGTGGAAGTAGAGTTGGAAAGGCCCCTCCAATTGATGGTGGGCCATATCCACCAGTAGCGCATTTTGAAAGACGCCTCCGCTGAAGGCCAGTTTGGACACGGCGGCCCGCTGCGCCACCATCTGAACAGCCTTGATCAATGTATAATGGAATTTGGCGGCGATATACTCCCGCTCTTCCCCCCTGGCGAGGCCTTTCACAATGCCGGCCATAAGCCGGGAGGTGGAAACAGGAGCGCCGCCATCGGGCAGGCAGCCGTCAAAGGGTTCCATTTCGAGTCCGTTCTTTCGGCAATAGCGCTGGGCCATTTGTTCCAGCAGCATGGCGGCTTCTCCCTCGAAGCTACATACATCTTTTCCGGTGAGCAGGCTGGCGGCGGCGTCAAACAGGCGTCCTACGCTCGAGGAATGGATGCGGGCCGGCTTTTCCATCAACTTCTGGTAGACATGCCACTCGGTAGGGCTGAACTTGGGGCGCAGCCATGCTTCCGCCTCCTCCACGCCACGGGCGGCCATCAGGGCGGCCAAACGCGGCTCACGGGCGATTTTATCGCCCAGGGAGTAGTCGAAATATTCAAATTGTGAAAAGCGATGGAATTCGTATCCTTCGTAGAGGAAAAATTCTCCGCCCCAAATCTGATCGTCATCGCCCAGCCCCAGGCCGTCCCAGACGATGCCCAATACAGGCTCTTCCGAATCCAGCAGGCCATGCTCTCCCAGGAGGGCGGCAAAGTGGGCGATATGGTGCTGGAAGGCGTGTAGGGGAACGCCCCACTGTTCAGCCAGCTCCCGTCCCAGTTGAGTGCTGAAATAGGCAGGATGTTTGTCGGTTAGGACGACATCCGGCTGTACGTCAAAAAGGGAGAGAAAGTGTTGGGTTGTTTCCCGAAAGCGCTCCTGGCTCTCCAGCGTTCCGAGGCTGCCCAGATACTGGCTGGCGTAGTAGTTGCCGGCCTGCAGCAGGGTGAAGGTGCTCTTGAGCTCGGCGCCGGTGGCCAGCACCACTTCTTCTCCGGCCGGCGGGGTAGAGGGAAGCAGCGTAGGAGCATACCCTCGCGAGCGCCGCAGATAAACCGGAACTCCGTACTGCGGGCTCAGGCGGATCACGCTATCATCCTGGGGAGTAGCAATGTCGCGATCGTTGAGCAGCAGGTAGTCGGCGATCCCGCCAAGGCTATTCTGAGCGTCCTCGTTTTCATAACAAATAGGAGCCCCGCTGATGTTGCCACTGGTAGCTATGATGGGCCGCTGGAATGATCGAAGCAGCCATTCATAGAGTGGTGCGTAGGGAAGCATGGCTCCGATCTGCACCAGCCCGGGAGCGATCGGCTCCACGGCAATTCCCGAGGCTGGGCTGGGCTTCACCGGCAGCAGCACGATGGGCGCGGCCGGTGACCGTAATAATTTTTCCGCCTCTTCGGAAACTTCAGCATCCTGTCGTAAGGAAGGGATGCCGGGGTACATCAGGGCAAAAGGCTTGGCAGGGCGGTGCTTGCGCCGGCGCAGTTCTTCGACGGCATGGGGGTTGGTGGCGTCGCAAGTGAGCAGGAAGCCGCCGATCCCTTTGATGGCAATGATCTTTCCTTCCAGCCACAGGCTATGTATTTTTTTCAGAATAGCGGCGGAAAGCCCGGCGCCATTCCGGCTTCCGGCTTCCGATTTCCGGCTCTCGTCCAACGCTGGGATGGTAGCCGGAATATCATGGGGGGCGGTGGAAACCAGGCTTTTGTCCGCTTGATGGAGGGCCAGTTGGATGCTGCAGGCCGTGCAGGAGTTGGTTTGGGAGAAATAGCGCCGGTCCAGGGGGTTATTGTATTCCGAACGGCAATCCGGGCACATCACGAAGGGCGCCATGGTGGTGCGTTCGCGGTCATAAGGAAGCCGGTTGATGATGGAAAACCGAGGCCCGCAGTTCGTGCAGGTAATAAAGGGATAGCCGAAGCGGCGGTTATCCGTTTGGAGCAGTTCGCGGCGGCAGTCTTCGCAGATGGCAAAGTCGGGTGTGAGCAGCAACCGCGCGGGCCCTCCTTCCTGGCTAGGAACGATCTGGAAATCGAGGAACCTCTTACGTGCTGTTTCACGGAGAGTGTGCCGGAGAATAAGCGACATGAGGGGAGCCTCTGCGACCAGGCGTCGGTAAAAAATGTCAGCTTTCTCCGGCGTAGCATCTACCTCGACGTGCACGCCGTCATTGGTATTGCTCACCCATCCGCTAAGGCCCAACTCGAGGGCCATTCGATAGACGAAGGGCCGGAAACCAACGCCCTGCACCTGCCCTTCTATATGTATATGATAGGTTGGCATTAATGGGTTTGCTGTTATTTGTTGTGGGTTGTTCGTTTTGGATTTCCGGAAGAATCTATCTCCCTCCCTCACTCCCTCACCCCTCACCCCTCCCTCCTTCTCCCCCTCCCTAACACTCCGGCACCTTAATGGAAATATTCACAGCCAGCCCTCCCTGGGAGGTTTCCTTATACTTGGTGTTCATATCCTGAGCGGTTTCCCACATGGTTTTGATGCATTCATCGAGGTGGACGCGGGCCTTTTCCGGGTCGCTATCCAATGCTATATTAGCAGCGGTGATGGCCTTGATGGCGCCCATGCTGTTGCGTTCGATGCAGGGTACCTGCACCAGGCCGCCGATGGGGTCGCAGGTCAGGCCCAGGTGGTGTTCCATGGCGATCTCGGCGGCCATCAGCGCCTGGGCGGGGCTGCCGCCCAATCCTTCGGCGAGGGCGGCGGCGGCCATAGCGGAGGAGACGCCGATCTCGGCCTGACAGCCCCCCATGGCCGCCGAAATGGTGGAGCCTTTTTTAAAGATGCTGCCGACCTCTCCTGCCACCAGCAGGAATTTGACGATGTCGTCATCGGTAACGTCCTTCTCTGTGAAGGAGAGGTAGTAGAGGAGCACGGCGGGGATAACTCCGGCGGCCCCGTTGGTAGGCGCCGTCACGATGCGGCCGAAGTTGGCGTTTTCTTCGTTGACGGCCATAGCGAAGCAGCCGATCCATTTGAGCACTTTGGAGAATTCAAAATCGCAGCGAACGAGGCAGCGTATCCACTCGTCGGCATTGCTGTGGTTACAGGGCAGGCGCAGCTTATCCTGGATGTCGGCGGCGCGGCGGCTTACCTCCAGCCCACCGGGCAGGATTCCCCGGGTATGGCAGCCGCGGTAAACGCATTCTTTCATCACATCCCAGATGCGCAGGAGGCCGGCCTTGACTTCCGAAGCGGGGCGCCAGGTTTTTTCATTTTCCATCACCACTTCCCAAATAGCGGCATGGTGGCTGGCGCAATAACCGGCCAGCTCCCGGGCGGTCGCAATGGGGTGGGGCAACTGGACGGGGTTTTCCTGTTTTTTCTCACCTTCTTTTACAACAAAGCCGCCGCCTACAGAGTAGTAAGTACCGGAATGCAGGCGTTCACCGTGCTCGTCGAAGGCATCGAATACCAGCCCGTTGGCGTGGCCCGGCAGGCGTTCCGAATAGTGGAATTCAATGGCCTCTGCCGGGTCGAAGGAAATAGGGTGGCGACCGCCCAGGCGGAGCATTTGCCTGGCAGCGGCCTGCTGGGGTATACGCTGTACGTCTTCCACCGGAATGGTTTCGGGGTCCTGCCCGCAGAGTCCCAGCAGGACTGCAATATCGGTGCCATGCCCTACACCCGTAAGCGCCAGTGAGCCGTACAGGTGGGCTTTGACCCGGTGGGTGGCTGCCAGCAGGCCCTCGGCCTGCAGCTCTTTCCAGAATCGCTCAGCGGCGCGCCAGGGCCCCAGTGTATGAGAGCTGGAGGGGCCCACACCTATCTTGAGCATATCGAATACGCTTATTGGTTCCATTGGTTAAGGCTTTTACTCAGTGGTGTACGATGTAAACGGCTCAACACTCGCCAAGCCATAAAACAATTTAGCAATATAATAATTCAGCTATAAAACAATCGAACAAAAGCCCGAGAACATCCATTTTCCATTGAACACTGCCGCTCCCTCGCCGTTCTATTATACAAACCAACCACATGCGCATTCTGCTCACCGGCGCCACCGGATATATTGGAAAAAGATTATTGCCCGTACTGCTGGAAGAAGGCCACGAAGTCATTTGTTGCGTGCGAAATGCTTCAAATTACCTACTTAAACGAGGATGGCAGGGCCGCGTATCTGTTTTTGAAGTAGACTTTCTGAAAGAAGTCGATATCAATGCGGCGCCGCTGGATTTCGATGTGGCTTACTACCTCATCCATTCTATGTCGGCGGCAATCAATGACTTCAAATCTCTTGAAGAAAGATCAGCTGTGAATTTCCGGCAATATATGGAACAGTCCTCCTGTCGGCAAGTCATCTATCTTACGGGGATCGTCAATAATGACGAGTTGTCCAGCCACCTGGAATCCCGCCTGCAGGTCGAGAAGGTGCTTAACGAAAGCAGGGCGCCGCTCACCGCCCTGCGCGCCGGCATCATCATCGGTTCCGGTAGCGCTTCTTTTGAGATCATACGCGACCTGGTGGAGAAACTGCCGGTGATGGTGGCGCCCCAATGGCTCAACACGCGGTGTCAGCCGATTGCCATTCGCGATGTTATACAGTTGCTGACCGGCGTAATGCTTCGCGAGGATTGTTACAACCAGAATTTCGATATTGGTTGTAGTGAAATACTGACCTATAAAGAAATGCTGGAAGGATATGCAAGGGTCCGCGGCCTGAGGCGGTTCATCTTCACCATTCCAATCATGACGCCCCGCCTTTCTTCTTACTGGCTTTACTTTGTCACTTCCACTACCTATGAGTTGGCGGTCAACCTGGTCAATAGCATGAAGATAGACGTGGTATGCCGGGATAACCGGTTGATGCAAAAGCTGGGGATGGTTCCCATTGCCTACGATCAAGCAGTGCAATTGGCCTTTGATAAGATTCAGCAGAACATGGTGGTTTCGAGTTGGAAAGATTCTCTGGTTTCCAGTTCGGAGAAAGGGTCGCTGAACCAGTACATCGAGGTTCCGGAACACGGTTGTTTTGAAGACATAAAACAAGTGGTTATCGAGCACAATTCCGTAGAACAGGCCTGGGGAAATGTGCTCGCCATTGGCGGCGAGCGCGGCTGGTACTATGCCAACATTTTGTGGAAACTTCGCGGGCTGCTCGATAAAATGGTGGGGGGTATTGGCCTGCGCCGCGGGCGCACCCATCCAAACCGAATCCACTCCGGCGACGCTCTGGATTTCTGGAGGGTATTGGTGGCCGACCAGGCAGAAAAACGCCTGCTTCTGTATGCAGAGATGAAATTGCCCGGCGAGGCCTGGCTCGAATTTCACATCACAGAGGAGGAGGGCAGAAACCTGCTCCACCAAAAGGCGACCTTTCGGCCATCCGGGATTTGGGGCCGCTTGTATTGGTATCTGGTATTGCCGTTCCATTTTCTTATCTTTAACAGAATGATTCGTAATATCGAACGTTTTCAGCCACGGGATGGAAAGCCAAGCTTATAAACCGACAAAAAATAAATTATGCGATTCATCATCTCCCTGCTCATCAACGGCCTGCTGGTTTACCTGGCGGCAGAAATCCTGCCCGGAGTATCGGTAGCCGGTTATATGGAAGCTATTTTGGTAGCCATGCTGCTGGGCTTTGTCAACTTCTTTATCAGGCCGATCCTGACGATCCTTACCTTGCCCATTACCATCATCACGCTCGGGCTTTTTCTGCTGGTGATCAACGGCGCGATGGTGCTGCTGGTCGACTGGTTGCTCCCCGGCTTTTCAGTCGATGGCTTGTTTTGGGCGATTGTCTTCACCATCATACTGGCTATTTTCAACTTCTTTGCCGGCGGGCTGATGAAGGGTAAGGAGAAAAGCTAAAGGAGTAACAGCGGATATTGCTTTTTAGCCATAATCCCTTATCTTTGCTAACGAACATTCATTCGTAATCCAAGGCCCATGCAGGATAAAACCAAATTAGGTTCTGTGGGTACCGTCATAAAGGGCGGTATTGCCACCATCACTTTTGAGCACCCGGCTCACAATTCTCTTCCAGGCCGTCTGTTGGGCCAGTTGGCAGGCGCCATAACGAATGCCGGGCAGGACACTTCGGTCAAAGTCATTATCTTACAGAGTGCAGGCAACCGCACCTTTTGCGCCGGCGCGAGCTTTGATGAATTGATCTCTATCCGGGACGTTGAAACCGGCAAGCGTTTTTTCATGGGCTTTGCCAACGTCATCAACGCCATGCGCGAATGCCCGAAATTTATCATTGGCCGTATACCGGGCAAAGCGGTCGGCGGCGGGGTAGGCCTTTGTTCAGCTACCGACTACTGTATCGCCACCAAATGGGCATCGGTCAAACTCAGCGAGCTGGCCATCGGCATTGGGCCCTTTGTAGTGGGGCCGGCCGTAGCGCGTAAAATGGGCGCCTCCGCCATGGCCCACCTGGCCATCAACGCAACAGAGTGGCAAACCGCACAGTGGGCCAAGGAAAAAGGCCTGTTCAACGAAGTGTTTGACACCGTGGAACAAATGGACGCCTACATCGCTCACCTGGCTGAAAAACTGGCGGCTTCCAATCCGGAAGCCATGCGCCTGTTGAAGCAGGTATGTTGGGAAGGTACGGAAAACTGGCGAAGCTTACTGGAAGAAAGGGCCGCGATGAGTGGCCGCCTGGTGCTCTCTGATTTCACAGTGAAGGCTATTGAAAGCTTTAAAAATAAAGCCTGATGAAACCAAACGACGCCCTCAAGCAACAATTTTTGGAAATCCTGAACAATCAATTGAAGAACGACGACCCTCCGGAGGTGAAGCAAACACTCGGCCGCCTGAAAAAGGAGGGATATTCCGATGAGGATGCCCGGCTACTGATCGCCCAGTGCGTGGCCAATGAGATTTTCAACGTTATGAGAAATAATGAGCCGTATAACAACGAGCGCTATGTGAAAAACCTGCATCGCCTGCCCGCATTTCCTTCAGAAGATTAATAGAATGGCTCGTTGCACAAACCGGGGCCCTTTTTCCGTTGTTTTCATTACAGGATTAATGGGATATTAAAACCCAAAAGCAGGAAAAAAAATTTAACCTAACCATGATAAAAGCCAAAACCAGAATTTCTAAAGAAGTGCTATTGAAGGGCTTCCGCCTGATGGCTACTGCCAAGGCCATGGCGGAGATATATGAAGAAAATTTCAAGTTCGTTTCCAAGTACGTGCACGCCACTTCCCGGGGCCATGAAGCCATACAACTGGCGGTGGGGCTGCAGTTGCTTCCCCAGGATTTTCTCGCGCCTTATTACCGCGATGACGCCATGCTGCTGGCGATCGGAATGCGCCCCTATGAACTCATGTTGCAGTTGATGGCAAAGCGGGATGACCCGTTCTCAGGAGGGCGCACCTACTACGCCCACCCCAGCCTACGGGATCCGGACAAGCCAAAGATTCCCCATCAATCTTCCGCTACCGGGATGCAGGCCATCCCCACAACGGGAGTAGCCATGGGGATACAGTACAAGGAGAAAATGGGCCTGGCCTCAACGGGCGGGGATAAAAAGCCGGTGGTGGTATGCTCTTTGGGCGATGCCGCCATCACCGAAGGGGAGGTGGCTGAAGCTTTCCAGATGGCGGCCCTGAAGCAACTGCCGGTTATTTACGTCGTTCAGGATAACGGATGGGACATTTCCGCCAATGCAGAGGAAACCCGCGCTCAGGATGCCGATGAATATGCCAGGGGCTTCCACGGACTGGAAGTGCGCAGTATCGATGGGAGCGACTTTTACGAATCCTACCTCACCATGCAGGAGGTTATCGCCAAGGTGAGAAAGGAACGCCGCCCCTTCCTGGTCCATGCCAAAGTACCCCTGCTCAACCACCATACTTCCGGGGTGCGCAAGGAATGGTACCGCGATGACCTCGAAGAGCACTTCATTCGCGACCCCTATTCCCTGCTCAGAGGCCAGTTGCTGGACGATGAACTGGTGGACGAAGGAGGCCTGCAACAGATTGAAGCAGAGGCGCGCCAGAAGGTTCTGAAAGACTTTGATGAGGCCCGCCGTGCCGAAGACCCCCGGCCTGAAGACCTTTTTACCCACGATTTCGCCCCTACGCCCATTAACGAAGAGAGAGGCGTGCGGGAGCCCGAAGGAGGCGAACCGCACGTAATGGTCGACAGCGCCCTCTTCGCGGTCGAAGAGCTGATGCGCAAACACAAGGAGTGCCTGCTCTACGGCCAGGATGTCGGCGGCCGCCTCGGCGGTGTATTCCGCGAAGCGGCGACCCTTGCTAAAAAATTCGGCGATGACCGCGTTTTTAACACGCCGATTCAGGAGGCCTTTATCATTGGCAGCACCGTTGGCATGTCTGCCGTAGGCCTCAAGCCCATTGTAGAGGTTCAATTTGCAGACTATATCTGGCCTGGCCTCAATCAATTGTTTACCGAGGTGAGCCGTTCCTGTTACCTCTCCAACGGGAAGTGGCCGGTGAGTTGCGTGATTCGCGTGCCCATTGGCGCCTACGGCAGTGGCGGGCCCTATCACTCTTCCAGTGTAGAATCGGTTGTTGCCAATATACGCGGTATAAAGATCGCCTATCCGAGTACCGGCGCTGATCTCAAGGGGTTGTTGAAAGCCGCCTATTACGACCCTAACCCAGTCGTTATCCTGGAACACAAAGGGCTGTACTGGTCGAAAGTGAAAGGTACAGAGGCAGCCCGGACTATTTTGCCCGATGAAGAGTACATCATTCCTTTCGGCAAGGCCAGAGTAGCACTGGAAGCCAGCCCTGAGGCGGTTACCGAAGGGAAGTCGCTAGCCATCATCACTTACGGCATGGGCGTACACTGGGCGCTCAACGCCGCCAAAGGATACCCGGGCAGCATAACCATACTGGACCTTCGGACACTTTACCCGCTGGATGAAGCCGCTATCTACGAGGCCGTGCGGCGCCACAGCCGGGCGCTGGTCGTCACCGAAGAACCGGTTAACAACACCTTTGCTCAAAGCGTGGCCGCCCGCATCCAGGAAAATTGCTTCGAATATCTGGACGCCCCGGTTCGCACCATTGGCTCGGAAAATATGCCGGCCATACCGCTGAATGAAGTGCTGGAGCAAACGATGATCCCTTCCATGGAGAAAGTCGGGCGGGCAATCGGCGCTTTGCTGGCGTATTAATGCTACCGGGCAGGCCTGTTCAACGTTTACCTGAAGGCATAGATGGGTTCTGTGTAATAGGTAAAGCCAACCACTACCCAATGTTAGGTAGGGAATGGCTACCCTTAGGTAATTTTTTGGTTTAGATGATTTTTATCACCTGTTTTTCTATACAAGGGGGCTATTTTGGTGTTAAATTTGAACTAATATTTAGATTAAATCAAAATAAGCGTGGTAGCTACGGTAACATCAAAGAAGCAGCTTTCAACAGCAAAGCCAGGGATAGCAGAAATCGTTTCTCACTATACCAATGACAGTATTGGGGGTAAATTGATGTCTATGGGAATCCTTCCCGGCAGCCGTGTTGAACTTGTCCGCCGCGCCCCTTTTGGCGGGGGCTGGTACGTCAAAGTTGATAATCTTTATATTGCCCTGCGCATGGACGAAGCGTCAAGTGTGGTACTCAGGTGATGGAGCATGAAACGCAGCCAATTACACAACCTTTCACTGTAGCCCTTCTGGGAAACCCCAATTGTGGCAAGTCCTCGGTGTTCAATCAACTGACGGGCCTGCGCCAGAAGGTAGGCAATTTTCCCGGGGTTACGGTTGACAAAAAGCTGGGCATGATCCGCCTGCCGGGCCGGCATGCCGTTCAGCTCATTGACTTTCCCGGCACCTATAGTTTTTATCCTACCTCCATAGACGAGCGCATCGTGGTGCAGTCTTTGGCGAATCCATCCGACGAAAATTACCCTGATGCGGCTGTCTACATAGCCGATGTTACCAAGTTGGAAAAACACCTTCTTTTGCTGACCCAACTGCGGGATTTGGGCCTGCCGTTGATCCTGGCCCTCAACATGTCTGATGTGGCCGAAAAGGAAGGCATGGAGGTCGATGCATATACTCTTTCCCGGCGGTTGGAAATCCCGGTCGTAAAGCTCAGCGGCCGGACGGGGTTTGGCATCGAGGCCCTGAAGTACGAATTACAGCAGCTCTGTGAAGGCAGGGAGCATCGTGCCCCTTCCCTTTTCTACGAATTTTCTGCACAGGAAAAACGGTTGGCGGAAGCAATAAAAGATATTGTACCGGGCGCCAATTTATATCAGGCTTTGCTGGTTGCGCACCACTATGTATGGCTGCCGTTCCTCTCGGAGGCTCAACGCAAGTTGATATCCGACCTTATTGCTACCCATGGGTTCCAACCACTTCGGTCGCAGGTCAACGAAACCATGCAGCGCTATGATAAGTTTACTCCTATGGTGCGGATGTCTTTGCGCAATGTGCGTTCTGCTACCCGTTCGATAACGGAAAAGCTCGATGTCCTTTTGACCCATCAGGTGGCCGGCCCCATTCTCTTCTTTGTCGTGATGCTGTTGGTTTTTCAGGCCATTTTCACCTGGGCAGCCTATCCCATGGACCTGATCGAGCAATTTTTTGCCGTTTCCGGAGAGTGGGTGCGCAGTACTTTGCCGGCTGGCTGGTTCACCGATTTGTTGACGGATGGAATGCTGGCCGGGTTGGGAGGCATCCTGGTTTTTATTCCTCAGATCGCCATACTCTTTTTTCTGATATCCTTGCTGGAAGAGGTGGGCTACATGGCCCGGGCTGCGTATCTCTTTGACCGGCTGATGCAGGCCTTTGGACTCAATGGCCGCAGCATTGTAGCGCTGATCTCAAGTAGCGCCTGCGCCATTCCCGCTATTATGAGTACGCGAACCATTAGCAACTGGAAGGAACGCCTGATCACTATTTTGGTGACTCCGCTGATCAGTTGCTCGGCGCGCATACCGGTTTACACGGTCCTCATCGGCTTTGTGGTGCCATCCAGGGTGGTCGCGGGATTATTTAATCTGCAAGGGCTGGCGTTTATGGGCCTGTATTTGCTGGGTATTATAGCTGCCCTCTTGTCGGCGCTGGTATTCAAGTTGATCCTGAGGACCCAGGAGCGCAGCTTTTTAATGCTGGAGCTTCCGGAGTATCGCCCTCCGGTCATGCGCAATGTATTACTCACGGTTTGGGAAAAAGTAAGAACCTTCGTTTGGGAGGCGGGACGTATCATCATGGCCATTTCCGTAGTACTTTGGGTACTGGCCAGCTACGGGCCGCCGATGGCAATGCAAGAGGCGAAGCAGGAGGCGCTGGCCCTTGCGCAGGAGCGCGAGCTCGACGAAACGGAAACCGCCAACATGGTAGCCGCCCGGCAGATCGAAGCTTCCTACGCCGGCCACCTGGGCAAGGTGATCGAACCGGCGATCCGGCCGCTGGGCTTCGACTGGAAGATCGGCATCGCC
The DNA here is from genome assembly GCA_020636095.1 of Lewinellaceae bacterium. Taxonomy (GTDB): domain Bacteria; phylum Bacteroidota; class Bacteroidia; order Chitinophagales; family Saprospiraceae; genus JACJXW01. The sequence goes on along the minus strand of JACJYN010000002.1, from coordinate 1,196,204 downwards.
CTCATTACCTCTTTTGCGGCACGGGAAGTTTTCGTAGGGACCATGGCTACCATTTATAGTATAGGCAGCGTGGATGATGAATACACCGTCCGGGATAAAATGGCGCAGGAGCGGGACCCCGTCACCGGGAAGCCCATCTACGGGCTGGCCACCTCTTTATCCTTACTCCTGTTTTACGTCTTTGCCATGCAGTGTATGAGTACCCTGGCGGTGGTCAAACGGGAGACCAAAAGCTGGAAATGGCCCCTGGTGCAATTCCTCTACATGAGTGGGCTGGCTTACCTCAGCAGCCTCCTGGTGTACCAATTGTTATCATAATCTTAATCTTACCTTTTTTTTTACAAAACTTTAAAACAAAACCTGCCCGCCGGCACTTGCACCCCAGGGCAGCAATGTGTAATTTGCCTGTATTCCAGTTGAAATCAATCTACACAATATCATGAAATACCAACTAACCCTGTTATTCCTCGCTTTGGGCTTTTTTCTGTACGCACAGGATGAGCCCGAGCCCGAACTTTTGCCTGCCCCGCGGCCGGAAGTGAAAATTTATTCTACCTCCGGTGGCGAAATGATCTTCTCTTTTGCCGATGTAGAAAACAGCGGCGGCAGCATCAGCGCCAACCCCCGCTTCACGGGCTTTTTCCATATTGGGGAATTCTGGCACTTCGAATTCACCAATAACTTTGGATTGATGGCCGGCTTCGCGCTTCGCAACATTGGCATGATCACCAAAGATGACGGTATTCTTACCCAGGAGCACGTCGGCCTGTTTGACGAAAATGATGACGTGAAGATCAAACGCCGTTCTTATTCCTTTGGCGTACCCCTTGCCTTGAAATTGGGCAACTTCAACCGCCGGGCCTTTGTCTTTGCCGGCGCCGAGGCGGAACTGATGTTCCACTACAAAGAAAAGCTGTTCGTCAATGACAAAAAGGAAGACAAATTCAATGAGTGGTTCAGTGACCGGACCAACCTTCTGAACCCTTCCATTTTTGGAGGGATTCAGTTTCCGGGAGGTATCAACCTGAAGTTCAAATACTACCTGCTGGATTTCCTGGACCCGGATTATTCCGAAAGGATCGGCGGAGATCTGGTGCAGCCCTATCGGGGCCTGAACTCCAATATCTTCTACATTTCGCTATCGGTGAACCTGCGCAATAAGTTTGAGCGCGGAGACCGGGGGCGTTATGAGGACGACGACCGGACGTAAGGGGCTCTTAGCCGTCATTTGCCAGTTGTTTGTTGATCGTTTGGGAACAAACAACCGGCACTTGATTACCAATAACTACTTCCTCGTTACAGCCTGTTCCTGTTCGACTTGCTGCACGGCCGTTTTCAATATCTCCAGGCACAGTTCTATTTCCCTGATGTGTGTCCGAAAGCTCAACACCGCCAGGCGGATCCAGTATTTGCCGTCGATGGTGGTGGACGAAAGGAATACGCGGCCATCCCGGCGAACGTATTCCACCAGGCGCTCGTTGAAGCGGGTGCTGTTTTGTGCTTCGGTTCGGTATCGGAATATCATGATGGACAAGTCGGGGTCCGGGCCTACTTCAAAGCCGGATTCCTGGGCCTTTTGGTAAAAATACCGGCACAGCATCACCTTTTCCTCCAGTGCCGCCCGGAAGGGCTTCAGGCCAAAGAGTTGAAGCGGCGCCCACATGCGCAGCCCGCGGAAGTGTTTGGTCAGTTCCGGCGACAGGTCGGCGGGAGAGGCCTCTTCCCAGTCTTGCTGCGCATCCTGCATATAATTGGCTTTGTAATAGTGGGAGTCGTATTGTGCCTGGACATTTTTGATCAGCACCGCCCCCAGCCCATAGGGCAGAAAAAGGCCCTTGTGCGGGTCGATGGCCACCGAATCGGAACGTCCGATACCGCGGAATTTATCCTTTAACTCGTCTACTAAAAGGAAGAAGCCGCCGTAGGCGGCATCGACGTGGAACCACAGGCCAAATTGCTCCGACAGGTTGGCAATCTCATCCAGCGGGTCTATGGCGCCGGTGTCGGTCGTTCCGGCTGAGCCTACTACCATAAACGGCTCCAGCCCCTGGAATCGGTCCATTTCCAGTTGTTGATGGAGGCGTTTGGTATCCATTCGGAAATATTCATCGGTAGGGATGTACCGGATGATAGCCTCTCCCAGGCCGGCAATGCGCAGGGCTTTCTGCACGCAGTGGTGGGCCTGCCCGGTGAGGTATACCACCGCCTTAGCTACTTTAGCCGCCTTGATCCCCCTGAAGTCTCTGGCCGTGGTGATGGCGATCAGGTTGGCGATGGAGCCGCCGGAGGCCAGGTTGCCCAGCGAACCTTTGGGATAACCCATCAGCTCGCACATCCATCGGATCAGCTCATTTTCTATCCGCACGGCTCCCGGGTTGGCGAAGAACAAGCCGGCGTAGCGGTTGGTAACAGCCGCCAGGTAGTCGCCCAGTGCTGCCGGGAAGACGCCCCCGCCGGGCACATAGCCGAGGTGGCCGCCCGAGGCAGGGTTGATCCCGGCGCGGTCTACTTTAGAGCGGATTTCAGCCAGCAGTTGCTCCATGGGTTTGCCTTCTTCTTCAATGGCCAGGCTCAGCTGGCCATCGGTTGGCGGCTCGTCGTAGGCTTTCAGCGCTTCGATGTGGTTGATGAAATCATCGGCGTAAGCTTGGACTTCCGCGTTCCAGCTGTCGCGTTGCTGCTGTGGTGGCTCGAGTTGCCGGGCTAGTTGTTCCAGTTGTTGGATTTTATCGTTCATAGGGGCACTTGCTTTTTTGAAGGGCAAACTAGCGAAAAGGTGAAAAGTTTGCAAAAAAGAGGGTTCGAATAAGTTGAGGAAGATCGATAACGTCTTTGCTTTCTTAAAGAGATTTAAAGACGGAGATGAGGGTTTATTTCTGGTGAAAGTAACCCTCATTAGAGGAGGTCATCGAGTTCAAGGCCGGAATGGAGAAAGACGACAATGGAAAAGAGGAGGATTAAAAAGAGTGCTGTGTACCAGCCCGTCTTATCCCTGTTAGCTATTTATATTTACCATCCTTTCACACACCTCCCATAACTGCCGCGCCAGAGCGTCGCTGCGCCCCGCTTCCGAAAGCTCTCGCCGCCGTTGTTTATCATCGAAAAACAGGCCGCTGGCATCCTTTACTTCCGGCGAAGTAGCGAGATAAACGGAGGTGCCGGCTCCTTTATCCGGCGTTACCATAAGCACTTTTAGCAGATGCCAGAACAAAGAAGTGTACCACTTCGAGTGCTTATTGCCAATTTGGGTGCGCACTGCGCCCGGATGCAGGGCGAAACTATGGATCTCCGGGTATCGCCGCGCCAGCTCGCGAGTGAAGAGTACATTAGCGAGCTTACTCCGGGCGTAGGCCTGTAGCCCATCGTATTGGCCCGGGCCCTTTTCTCCGCGAAGATTATTGAAGTCGATACGCCCCCGCAGGTAGGCAACCGAAGAAACGTTAATCACCCTGGGTTCGGGCGCCTGCCGGAGCGGCCCCAGCAAAAGGTGGGTAAGCAAAAAATGCCCCAGGTGGTTGACGCCAAACTGCATTTCAATACCGTCCTCCGTCTGGGCCAGCTGGCTGGTGTAAACACCGGCATTGTTGATCAGGACGTCGAGCTGGCTATTTTGAGCCTGAAACAGCCGGGCTGCATCCCGGATGCTTTCGAAACTGGCGAGGTCGCAAGGCAAAAAAGTAACTCGTTCGTTGCCGGTTTGCCGCCGGATATCTTCTGCGGCCAGCCGGCCCTTTGTTTCGTTGCGGCAAGCCAGTAGTACCTGGAAACCCCGTTGGGCCAGTTCATTAGCTGTCGCTTTGCCGATTCCATCGTTTCCTCCGGTGATGAGGACGGTTTTTTGTTTCTGCATAGGGATGATAATTGACTGGGCTTTGGACAGTTCCCTCCAAAGTTTGGTAAACTGTATGGTTATGGAACACATCTGCACCGGAAAATGATTACCTCAGATTGGCAGGATTGTGTATTTTTAGCGACCATTAAAACAACATGCTCATGAACCGGCTCATTGGATTGATAATTCTGGCTATATCATTTTCCAGCTGCAACCGAAAGGTGGCTACCCTAACCGAAGAGGCTCAGTTATACGAGAAGGCCGGCCAACTGGCTCATCAATACATCATTACCGACGGCCATGTCGACCTGCCTTACCGGTTGAAAATTCAGAATTTCCGCCTGGAGCGGGAGTACATCGGCATCCCGGTGGAAACCGCAGAGGGCGATTTCGACTATGTGCGCGCCAAGAAGGGCGGCCTGGATGCGCCCTTCATGTCTATCTTCATCCCCGCTTCCTATCAGGATGGGCGCGCTAAACTGCTGGCCGACTCCCTGATCAATATGGTGGGCAGCATCGCCGAAGCGCATCCCGATAAGTTTGCCATGGCCACTTCCCCGGCGGAGGTGGAGGCCAACTTCAAAAAGGGGCTCATCTCCCTGCCCATGGGTATGGAGAACGGTGCGCCCATTGAAGGGGACCTCCGCAACGTCGACTATTTTCACCAGCGCGGCATCCGCTATATTACCCTGACTCACAGCAAGGACAACCACATCTGTGATTCTTCCTACGATACCACTCACACCTGGAACGGGCTGAGCCCCTTCGGGCGGGAGGTAGTCCTGGAGATGAACCGCGTAGGCATCATGGTGGACGTTTCCCATATTTCCGACAGCGCCTTCTGGCAGGTGATGGCCGTTACCAAAGCGCCTTGCATCGCTTCGCACTCTTCCTGCCGGAAGTATACACCCGGGTTTGAGCGCAACATGAACGACGAGATGATCCAACGCCTGGGAGAGAACGGAGGCGTTATACAGATCAACTTCGGCACCGATTTTCTGGATGGACAGATGAGCAAACGCAATGACGCCATGCGCGAGGAACTGGATGCGCTGCTGAAAAAAGAGGGCCTGAAAGATTCGGACGCCGATGCGCAACCCATTGTACAGCAGTTCGTCAAGGATCATCCCACCCTCTATGCCGATGTACAAACAGTGGCCAACCACATCGACCACGTGGTGAAACTGGCCGGCGTCGGCCACGTCGGCTTCGGCTCCGATTTCGATGGTGTAGGGGATAGCCTGCCTACCGGGCTGAAGGATGTTTCCCAGTATCCCAATCTCATCTACGAACTGCTCAAACGCGGCTATTCGGAGGAAGATATCGAGAAGATGTGTTACAAAAATGTCTGGCGGGTATGGAAGGAAGTGGAACGGGTGGCGGCGGAGATGTGAGTTGTTGGAGCGAATGAATAACCTAACCAAAAAATAAAAACGATGCATCCTATCCATCGCTATCTGAGCCTTCTGCTTTTTCTGGCGCCCACCTGGCTGCTGGCGCAGCCCGGCGCACTGGAGGTTAAACTTTTCAACCTTCCGGACGTCATTTTTAAACAAATCGAAAGCCCCGAGGGCTTTGAGGCTGCTTACGAGTTACAGATTCGACAGCCTATAGACCACGAAGCCCCCTCCAAAGGGTATTTCTATCAACGAGCCTATTTGTCACACCGCAGCTTCGACGCCCCTATGGTGATCGCAACGGAGGGCTACCATCGGCCTTCCAACCGCTTGTATGAGCTCACCAATTACCTGGATGCCAATCAACTGGATGTGGAGCACCGTTACTTTGGCGCTTCCGTCCCCGATAATCGCGATTATCGGTACCTCAACCTGAAGCAGGCCACGGCCGACCTGCACCATATCCGGGAACTGATCGGGCAGATTTATCCAAACGCCTGGGTGAGCACCGGCATCAGTAAGGGAGGGCAGACCACTCTCTTCTACCGCTATTTTTACCCGGACGATGTGGCAGCGGCGGTTCCCTATGTAGCGCCTCTTAATCTCAGCCTGAAAGATAAGCGCATTTACACCTTCCTGGATACCATCGGTCCGGACGCTTGCCGGCAGGCCATCCGGGAGGTGCAACTGCGCCTGCTGAAAGCCAGGGACGAAGTGCTGCCCCGTCTGAAGTGGTACGCCGAGGGCGCCGGTTATCAGTTCACCTATCTCAGCCTGGAGCAAGCCTTCGAGTACGGGGTGCTGGAGTATCCATTTTCTTTCTGGCAGGTAGGGGCGGCGACTTGCGATGAAATTCCCGACGCCAAAGCGGCTGAACTGGATGATGTCCTGCAGCATTTTATGGCCGTCACCGGGCTTTCGCTCTTCAACGATGAATCGATGGCTGCCTATGCTTCCCACTACTGGCAGGCAGGCACGGAAATGGGCTATTACGGTTACGAAACGGATGATTTCAAAGGCCTGCTCAAAGCCCTTTCCAATGAGCCGAGCGCCATTTTTATGCCTGGTAAGGCGCCGATGACTTTTGAGCCTTCGCTGGTAACAAAGGTGTACGAATGGACGCAAACGAAGGCCAGCCAGATGATCTACATCAACGGCGGCATGGACACCTGGTCGGCCACCGGAGTGCCGCCAAGCGATAAGGTAGACGCCCTCTGGTTTATTATGCCGGGAAAGGACCACGCCACCGCCCGCATCCGCAATATGGCCGAGGAAGACAGGAACCTGTTGTTGAGCACCCTTGGGAAATGGATGAAGGAGGAATTGAAAAATAAACCTTAGTTTCGCAGCTCCGGAGCTACCCGCGGGCAACGCCATACCCGCGCCGTCCGTTTTGAGGATGACAAAAATAAAACGACATGAGAACTGCAATTCTGTCCATAAGCCTTTTTCTATTCGCGCTGCCTTCCCTGCTTGCTCAGGAAGGTGGAGCAACCGTTGGTTCTGATACAACGATCTACGAAGCGGTCGGCGAAATGCCTCGTTTCCCGGCCTGTGAAAACCTGGATACTACCCTTCAGGCCAAGAATCAATGCGCCCAGCAGGCGCTGTTGTCAGTGATGTATAAAAACATCAACTACCCGCTGGAGGCCCGTCAAAACAACTACGAGGGCACTGTGGTGGTCAGTTTTGTTGTGGAGAAAGATGGAAGCCTGAGTAATTTTAAGATCGTCAAAGATATCGGTGGCGGTTGTGGGCTGGAGGTGCTGCGCGTGGTGGAAGGCATGAACGAAGCCGATGTCAAATGGGTGCCGGGAAAGAACAATGGCGAGGTGGTGCGTTCCCGTTTCAACCTGCCCATCAAATTTAAACTGGAGGAAGCGCTGCCTTACACGATCGTCGGCCGGGATACTATCTACACCGAATTTGAAAAACCGCTGGAATTCAAAGGTGGGGACGAAGCGCTGCAGGCCTACCTGGCCGATAACCTGGATTATCCGCCCTCCGGCAACGATTCCTGCCTGGTTGGCAGCATAGAGTTGCAAATTATGGTGCGCCCTGACGGGCAGGTGCGCATTCTGGACCTGATCGACTACAGCGGCCTCGACTTTGACTTCTGGTACGAAGCCATCAGCCTGGCTACTTCTACCTACGGAAAATGGGAGTCGGCCACTTTCGAGGGCCGCCCGGTAACGGCCGCCTATAACATTACCCTGCCCTTTATTCCGGAGGCAGCGGGTTGCCAGGAACGGGTGGAACAATACGAACAGGCGAACCAACTGGTGCAGGAGGGCGCCGAGCTGTTCGACAGCGGCGAAAAGGAGGCCGGCCTTGAGAAGCTTTCCCAGGCGGTCGCTCTGTTTCCGGATAATGCCGATTTCCTTATCATGCGCGGCCAGGCCTATATGGATTTGAACCGCTTCGGCGAAGCCTGTGAAGATTTGACCCGCGCCCGCCGCATTTCCTATATCGACTGGTACGACGGGGTGCTGCCAGTGATTTGTCGGCAGGAGTGAGGGCCGTCAGCTGACAACTTCGGGTTGTCTGCTGACTTGAACGGTGCGCAGAGCCCAAAATCCCTCTTTTCGTCGAAAAAATTTCCATCCCTGGGGTTCCGGAAACAAATTGGGCTATCAATCCCAAAGAACCAATGAAAACAATATCCCCTTACCCCTACCCCTTGAAATCTCAAATTTCTATTTCCATTGTTGTGCTGGGGGTGCTGACGCCCCTGTTGATCTTCACCGCCGCCATCATCCTGATCCTCGCCGTTAGAAAAGAGGGTTTCGAGGAAATTTCCCTTGCCTGGATCATTCACCTGTTCTGGCTCTTCCCCCTATTGGCATTGGCCGCCGTTATCAGCGGTTATTCGGTTCTTACAGTAGAAAAAGACAAGGTGACGGAACGCCGCCTTTGGAAACAGCGGGAGTTCCTCCGCTCCGACATCACCGGCTATGCGGAAAGATACCGGTACAGGCAGGGCAAGAGGCTTTTACTCGAACTTCGCGGCGGGGAGCAAATACAGATACACAGTAGTTATTACCGGAACTACCAGGTGTTGAAAGAAGCTCTGACAGAGGGAGTAGAGGCCCAACCGGCCCTGGCGGCTACGCTAAACAGGGAAGAAAACAAGCGTTTGCTAGTATGGGGAGCGCTGGCTTTTGGCGCCGGGATGTTGTACGTACTAGTAATACAATACAACCTTCAGAAACTCCCGTTGAAGGCCGGAGATTTACAGCCGTTACAGCTGATGCTGGCGGAAAAACCCCGGGTGCAACTGGAAACTAAAGAAGGGGATACCCTGATCACGAGAGTGGCCCTGGCCACCCGGGAATATCCCGGTGTCGAATTCCAGCTCAAAGGCAGCGCCCTGTACGCTGCCCGGGCAGAGGAGCTTACCCATCAGCTCCATACCGGAGATCACGTACGTTTGCTGGCCGACAGGAAGGACTATTACTACGCCGTCACCCGCAACGATCACCCGGCCGTGCGCCTCCAGGCAGTGGATGTGTACGCCCTTCGGAGCAAAGGCACGGAACTGCTCACCCTCCGGGCCTATAACGCCGAACGTCAGGCCCAACTGGAATACGAGCGCAACATGTTGGGGCTGGGGCTGTGTATCATCGGGTTGTTCCTCGGCTGGAGGGGGTGGGTGTATTTGAGTGAAACTTAAAGTTGTCTTCTAACTTGAAGTACTAAGGTTTCACAATATCTGCAACTTCGCAAACTTCAGCATGATCTTCCTTTCCTGCGGGTCCCCCGCATCGCGGAAGAAGATGGTGGCGATGCGGCTGTCTTTGGCCCCGTCGATGGCGAGCACCTTGCCTTCCCCAAATTTGAGGTGCAGCACCTTCATACCCGTCTGAATCTCGCTGGCCGGCGCCGGTTTGAAGTCTTTGGGGTCAATTTTGGGGATGGCGCTGTTGGTAGTCTGCCGCTTGAAGCTGCCGCTTACGCGGGCGCCGCTGCTGTTGATATTTTCCGCGCGTTCCAGGCTGCTGACGTCAGAGCGCACGTAGGCGGTGCTTTCCACGTGCCGCCCGGGGATTTCCTCCAGAAAACGGCTGGGCTCGTTATAGCGCATTTGCCCGAAGCGGTAACGGCTGTTGGCGAAAGAGAGAGCCAGGAACTGCTCGGCCCGGGTGATGGCCACGTAGAAGAGGCGGCGTTCCTCATCCAGCCCTTCAGGCGTATCCAGGGAGAGGAAGGAGGGGAAGAGCTTCTCCTCCAGTCCTACGATAAAGACGGATTTAAACTCCAGCCCTTTGGCCGCGTGGACGGACATGAGGGTGACGTGGTCATCTGAGTTCTCGTTGTTATCCAGGTCGGTGAGCAGGGCGATGTTCTGGAGGTAGCTGGCCAGCGACTTATCGGGCACGGTCTCCGTATCGATGACGGTATCCTCCTCCACAAAAGATTTGATGCCATCGAGCAATGCGTTGACGTTTTCGAGGCGGTTCATACCCTCCACCGTAGTGTCGTTCTTCAGTTCATTCAGGATGCCGGAATGTTTGGCGATGTGGGCGGCCAGCTCGTAGGCGTTGTCACTATCCGCCCGGTGGATGAAGGATTTGGCCATGATTACAAAATCATTGATGGCGTTCTGCGCCCGGTTGCTCAGCTGGGCGCTACCGAGGCATTGCCACATAGGCTTGTCCACCTGGCTGGCCAGGGCCCCGATCTTATCCACCGTTGAATTGCCGATACCCCGTTTGGGATAATTGATGATGCGCCGCAGCGCCTCCTCATCGTTCGGGTTGACCGCCAGGCGCAGGTAGGCGATCAGGTCCTTTACTTCTTTGCGCTGGTAGAAGGACAAACCGCCGAATACCCGGTAGGCAATATTATACCGGCGCAGGTATTCTTCAAACACCCGCGACTGGGAGTTGGTCCGGTAGAGGATGGCGATCTCGTTGTTGCTGAGGTGGAAGCGGTTCTTCTGTTCCATGATGGTGTCGGCCACCCGCTTGCCTTCTTCCCCGTCGGTCAGGGCTTTAATCACCTTGATTCGGTGCCCCTCGCCTTTATCCGACCAGATGGTCTTCTGTATCTGTTTGCGGTTGTGGGTGATCACCTCGTTGGCGGCCTGTACAATGTGGTCGGTGGAGCGGTAGTTCTGTTCCAGCTTGAAAATCTGGATGCCGTAGGGCTTGAAATCCTTCTCGAAATCCAGTATGTTCTGTATGGTGGCGCCCCGGAATGCGTAAATACTCTGCGCATCATCCCCTACTACGGAGATATTGCGGGGGCTGCCGTCGTAGTTGATAAATTTCCGGATGATGGCGTATTGCAGGTGGTTGGTGTCCTGGAACTCATCGACCAGCACATAGCGAAACTTCTTACGGTACTTGTCGAGCACGCCGTCCGGGTTTTTCTGGAACAGCTCGTAGAGGCGGAACAGCAGGTCGTCGAAGTCCATAGCGCCGGATCGTTTGCAGCGGGCCACGTACTTCTGGTAAATAGCGTAGATGTGCGGCCGTTTGGCCATGCGGTCCTCCTGGCGCAGGGCCTCGTCTTTTTCGTAGAGTTTGGGGGTGATCAGGTTGCTTTTGGCCGAAGAGATACGCGAACGGATGGCATTGACGTTGTAAGCGTCTTTGCTCAGGTTCATCTCTTTGATGATGGCGGTGATGACGCTTTTGGTATCGTCGGTATCGTAGATGGTAAAGTTGGAAGGGTAGCCGATCTTTTCGGCCTCTACCCGCAGTATTCGGGCGAAGATCGAGTGGAAGGTGCCCGCCCATACCTTATTGGCCCGGCCGCCGACGACTTTGGCGATGCGTTCTTTCATCTCGCGCGCCGCCTTGTTGGTGAAGGTCAGCGCCAGGATTTCCCAGGGCGCTACGCCCTGCTCGATCAGGTGAGCGATGCGGTAGGTGAGCACGCGCGTCTTGCCCGAGCCCGGCCCGGCCACCACCAGCACAGGGCCGTCGGTGGTGGTGACTGCGGCGCGTTGGACATCGTTGAGTTGCTGCAGGTAGTCGTTGTTTGCCATTTTCTTTCTTTTAATGATTGAAGGAATGAAGGGACGAAGGAATGAATGCGGGTAGCCATTCAATCATTCAATCAATCATTCATTCATTCCCTCGTTACTTTCCAACGCTTCCCAGTACTCCACCGCCCTCCGGGTGTGCGGGATGCAGATGGAGCCGCCGACCAGGTTAGCGATGGCAAAGACTTCGAAAATTTCGGCTTTGGTGACGCCCAGTTCGTAACAGGCGCCGATGTGGTAGCGGATACAGTCGTCGCAGCGCAATACCATAGATGCCACCAGGCCGAGCAGTTCTTTCGTCTTTTGAGAAAGCGCCCCCTCTTGATACGCATTTGTATCGAGATTGAAAAATCGCTTCAATACTTTATTATCCTCCGCCAGGATTTTCTCATTCATCCGGGCTCTGTAGTCGTTGAATTCGGTTACTATCGACATGCGGTTGGTTATTGGTTGCTGGTTGTTAGTTGCGGGTTGCTGGCAATAACGAACAACGGGCAACATGTTCTAATCTACAACTATTTTTCGCGGGGCAAAAGTAGGGAAAATTAGGCTTTTGACTGCATCAAAAGGTGACGGATGCAATGGTTATTAAAAACCATCCCTCCATCTATTTCGTTTACAGTGTACTGAGTCAAAATAAAAAAATGGCCATGCCTGACGCTCTTATTTACCTGGACAACAACGCCACGACCCCCTGTGACCCGCGCGTCGTGGAGGCAATGCTACCCTATTTTTACGAAAAGCCCGGCAACGCGGCCAGCCGCAACCATCCTTTCGGCTGGATGGCTGACGAGGCGGTGAAGCAGGCGCGCGAGCAGGTAGCACAGCTCATTCAGGCAGACCCCCGGGAGGTCATTTTCACCTCCGGCGCTACCGAGTCCGACAACCTGGCGCTGAAAGGGGTATTCGAACTCTACCGCCGCAAGGGCGCCCACCTCATTACCGTCAAAACGGAACACAAGGCGGTGCTCGACGCCTGCGCCCACATTGAGAAGATGGGCGGCGAAGTAACTTACCTGGATGTCGATCCCGATGGCCTCATCAGCCTGGAAGCCCTCGAGGCCGCCATCCGGCCGGACACCATTCTGGTTTCTGTGATGTGGGCGAATAATGAAACGGGGGTGATACAACCCATGAAGGCCATTGGTGATATTTGCGACAAACACGGTGTTTTGCTGATGAGCGACGCCACTCAGGCAGTGGGTAAGATACCGGCTATTCCCAAAGCGGCGGGCGTTCACCTGATGGCCTTTACCGCTCATAAGATGCATGGCCCGAAAGGAGTGGGCGCTCTCTACGTCTGCCGCCGGCAACCCCGGGTGAAAGTAGCGCCGCAGATCGACGGGGGCGGACACGAACAGGGCATGCGCTCCGGTACACTCAATGTGCCTGCTATTGTAGGCTTTGGCAAAGCCGCCGAGTTGGCTGTACAGGAAATGGAAAAAGAAGCTCAACGTCTTCGCCGGCTGCGCGATAAACTGGAAAAAGCACTTTTAGAAAGGGTAGAGGAGGCTTCCATCAACGGGAGCCGTGAGCACCGCCTTGGCCATGTGGCCAATATCGCCTTTCGCCATGCGGAGGCAGAAGGAGTGATGATGACTTTTAACCAAAGAGTGGCACTTTCTTCTGGCTCCGCCTGTACTTCCGCTTCCGTAGAACCATCGCATGTCCTGATCGCCATGGGCCGCAGCGGTGAGCTGGCGCACAGTTCCCTTCGCTTTAGCCTGGGGCGATTTAATACAGAAAAAGAGTTAGACGATGCCATTGAGGCAGTGATCCGGGGTGTGGATAAAGTACGGAGTATGAGTCCGGTTTGGGAGCTATTTAAGGAGGGGATACTGTAGGGGGGGCGGGTGTCGATGCTATGGATGTTAACTTTGTACCGCGTTGCGGCACAAAATGATGCTGCGCACTAGTGCGCAGCATCGTGGGTTGGCCGTGGCCTACCATTCCCAGCTTGCCCCGATGACCGGAATAAAGCCGAACCAGTTTTTATGATCCTCAAAAGATAAATAGCCGCCCTGGCCGTCCGATACCAGGTTTTCCTCATCATTTACCACATCCAGGTCGTATTTTCGAAGGTTAGCGCGGTTGTAGAGGTTGATCAGGTGAACGTAAGTGCTGATTCTGCCCCTCTTAGCCTGGAAATGGCGGTTGATGCGGAGGTCCATTCGGTGGTAGGGCGGGTAGCGTACCCCGTTGAATGCTTCATGCACCTGGTAAAAATGAAGGGAGCCGTCATCCAGGGTTTTGGCCTCGTAATGATAATTAGTGCGAGGCCAGCCCCGGTAGTATTGCCAGGCAAGGCTGAAATGCCATTTGGGGTTCGGGCGGTAATTCAGGTCCGCATAGATTGTATGCCGCTGGTCATTGAGCCGGGGGTGCTTTCCGGTTCTTGCCTCCAGCAGGCCATCGAATTCAATATTGGTAATATTGTCCTCCGCTTTAGCCAGCGCATAGCTGAACCACCAGGATATCTTCTTGCCCAAATCGTATTTCAGGAATACTTCAATGCCTTTGGCAGTCGCCCCGTCAATATCCAGTTTTACCACATCATTTCTGGATTCGGGAAAGACCTCCCAGGGGTCTCTCAGGTTCTGATAGGTTGGGCTGATGTTGGAGATGTCTTTATAATAAGTTTCGATCCGGAAGTTGACGCCATTCGGAAAAAGGTGTTCGAAGCCAAGGACATAATGCTTCGACAACTCGGCGGGGTTAAACTTATTGCCGTTATGGTTGACATCCAGATTGTTAATAAATTGCGATTGGTAGTAATAGCCCCATGCGCCGCGCAGGAAAGTATTTTCTCCGAAAGCATAGACACAACTGAGCCGGGGGCTCCACAACTGGTCATCGCTATAGGTGGCAAAATCGTATCGGAGCCCGGCGCCGAAGATGAGCCGCGGCAGCAGCTTAAACCGGCTGGAGAGGTAAGCGCTACCCAACTGTCCGGAAGGTTTTATTTGGATGTCGATGTCTTCGCTGTAAGTGATGAGGCTGTCCTTTGAATTGATGCGCAGGTCGGTGAGGGAATTGGAATAACTATAATCCGCATTCAGTTGCCGGGCCTCAAAGCCGGCGTTCAGTGCAAACCGGTTGGATGCGTCCCAGGTCCAATCCTGTTTTAAACCAACAAAGGCATAATCTCTTTTATCCGTGAGCGAGAAGTCTCCTTTATCCGTGTAATCTATTTTGCTGTAGAAACCGTTTCGGGTATGGTTGATGAAGCCGGAATAAAGCAAGGTTTGGGAGGTCAATCTTGGCGAAAAGTAAGATTTCAGCGTCAGCCAGCCATAAGTATTTCCGTATTTGGTGTCATGCCGGTCAACATTGTTTTCCTTGATATCCCGGATTTTGGTCTTGTCGCCGGAATGAAGGGTGTGAAAAGATAGGACGTGTTTGTCGCTCAACTTATAGGATACTTTGCCCATCACATCATAGAAGATGGGGGTGTTCTCCGTTTCACCGAGCAAAGCGAAGGTAGCGTCCAGCATCCCCCGGCGGCCGGAAAAAAGGTAGGCGCCTTTATTATCGGCAAATTTTCCATCCGTATAAACTCTGGCGTTCATGATGCTGAGCCCGACCGAAGTATGCTTCTGCCCATCGGGTATCCGTTTGGTATACATGTTGAAAACACCACTCTGGCGCATGCCGTATTCGGCCGGGAAACCGCCGGTCATGAGGTCAATACCCTGTATCGTTTCGATATCGACGATGCTGAAAAGCCCGCCGCCGTAATCTCTCTGATGGAACGGCTCATACAGCTCCATGCCATCGAGGGTAATGATGACTTCGTCCGACTCGCCGCCCCGAACGGTGAATTTTGACGAAAAGTCGTTGGAGGATACGCCGGGCAAACGGCTCACCGCCCGGGTAATGTCTTCCGCCCAGGACATGTTTTTGATGTCTTTCGCGGTCATGGTTTGCCGGGATAAGGGAGCGCCGCCCATGATCGAGAAGCGCCCTGGCGTGACGGTTACTTCGCTTAGTGAAAAGGCTTCTTCTTGCAGGCTGACCACATTGAGATCTACTGCTTCACCCTGGCTTACCTTCAAATTATCCAAATGTTTTTTTGTGTAGCCAATAAAAGAGAAACTCAACGTGTACGTCCCTTCAGGCAGGTTGGAAATCAAAAAACGCCCATCCTCTTCGGTAATGCCGCCTTCCTTGGTCTCTTCGATTAGAATATGTACCCCTGGCAACGGTTCCTGGGTCTCTCCATCAATAACCATTCCTTTGACTGCCCCAAGCGGGGTATTCCCCTGGGCGATATGCTCGTTTTGGAACAGCAAGATGATCAAAAACACGAAAACCGGGATGAGGTTTTTCATTTGTGAAATTCATTAATGGGTTAAGAATGAAAGGGGGGGGTGTTCGTTTACCGTTATGGTAAAAGCTCAGGGAGCGCCTGTGAACTCACCCTTGAGCATTATTAATATCATACGTCAAATGGATGGGACAAAGCTGCGTGGAGCGGGTTTTTTCGCCGAAAGGATACAAGAGATTTTTTTTCACGCAGCAGTTATAAATCCTCCACCTTTGTAACTGCCAGGCTTTGAACTTGATTTCCTCCTGCGGTGTTAGTATCTTAGCTTTTCAAAACAGAAAAAAAGCGACAACAAGTATGATATACGTTGCCGATAGCGCTAAAAAGCAGATAGCCGAGATTCGCCGCAGAGAAGGGTATGGAGATGATTACTTCGTTCGCGTGTGGGTGACCAGTGGAGGCTGCTCGGGGCTAACTTATCAGTTGGAGTTTTCCAATGAGCCAAAGCCTGATGACCAGCCATTTGAAGACAACGATATAAGGGTGGTCACGGATATGCGCAGCGTTCTTTACCTGTTTAACACCACTCTGGAGTTTTCCGGAGGGCTGGAAGGTAAAGGCTTCCACTTCAACAACCCGAACGCTTCGCGCACCTGTGCCTGTGGCGAAAGCTTCTCGGTCTAACGATATGTTACGCATTGGTTACGATGCCAAACGACTGTTCAACAACTTCACCGGGCTGGGTAATTACAGCCGTACCCTACTAGCCAACCTGGCGGAGTACTACCCTGATAATGCCTACTTTTTATACAGCCCGAAGATTACCCGGAACGACGAGACCCACTTTTTCCTGAACAGCGCCTTATTCAATGTCCAGTTACCTAAGCGGGGCTCTGGTGCTTATTGGCGAAGCATGGGGATTAAGCGCGACTTGCGGAAACACAAAATCCAGCTTTTTCATGGCCTGAGCCATGAGATACCTTTAGGGCTGAATAAGGCCAACATCCGAAGTGTCGTCACCATCCACGACCTTACCTTTGAACGTTTTCCAGAGCATTATCCTTTGATCGACCGTAAGATTTATGGGCTCAAATTCCGTTACGCCTGCCGGCATGCCGACCACATCGTAGCCATCAGTGAGCATACGAAGCGGGATATTGTCGAGTTCTACGGAATCTCTCCTGAGAAGATCACCGTCATTTATCAGTCCTGCCACGAGCGCTACATGGTTGAAAAGTCACAGAAGACTTTTGAAGGGCTGCGTCGCCGGTACCACCTGCCGGAAAAATACCTGCTGACGGTAGGCTCGATTACCGAGCGGAAGAACTTGCTCGGTATCATCCGCGCCCTGGAACAACTGCCCGAAAGTTATCGACTGCCTTTGGTGGTCGTTGGACAGGGAGGGCGTTACCGTGCGCGAGTGGAGGAGGTAATCCAAAAGAGCAGGCTGGAGCATCTGGTGCATTTTACGGACGTAAGTTTTGATGACCTGCCCGCCATTTACCAGAAAGCGTCGGCCTTCCTCTATCCTTCTTTTTACGAAGGTTTTGGAATTCCCATCCTGGAGTCGCTTTTCAGCAAGACGCCGGTGATTACCTCCAACGTGTCTTCCCTGCCGGAGGCGGGCGGCCCCGGGGCTCATCTGGTCGACCCCCACCGGCCGGAAGAAATTGCCGCCGCTATCGAAAAAATCCTTTCAGATGAGGCGTACCGCCAAACACTCATTGAGAAGGGATATAGCTACGCCCAGCAGTTCCGCGGCGAGCCCTTAGCCGACAAGATGATGGCTTTGTATATGAAAGTTGTCGGTGGCGGGCATACGGAGCCGGAGCCGATCACTTAGAGCGTGTTGGGGATTTACCCTTTGGCCTGCAAATGTGCATCTTTTGAACCTCATTTCGCCATTTTTTCGCCACGTAGCGATGCTATGCGGCTCAAAAATGGCTTCCTGAGAACCAAAATCTGCTCATTTTCGACATCAAAAGTAAATCCCCAACACGCTCTTAGCATTATTGCAGGATGATTTTTTCCACCTCTGTCCTTTTTCCGTTGTACCATCTCAGATAGTAGAGCCCCCTGGGCAGTTGGGCAACCTGCAACGCCTCCAGGCTACGAGCTTCGATTTTTTCAACAACTATTTTTCCACTGTTATCCAGGAGTTGAATTCCCCAGTTCCCAGCCGGCAATTCGATGTTCAGCCGGTTACTTGCCGGGTTGGGGTAGATGCGGGAAGATACAGGGGAGGCGCTCGCCACTGCCGAAACCTCTGTAATCCTGAAATCCCAGATGCCACTGCCGTAGGTGCCGAAGCGGACAACCTGTTCTCCCGCCAGGTATTCTACCGACCAGTACGTTTGGGCCGGAGCGCACCAGCCTGACATGTCGTACCAGCGCCCTTGTTCTTCAAGGTAGACGTAGGGGCCAGCCTCTGTGGCGGCAAAGAGTAAGCTCTCATCCTGATTACCATCAATATCGAGTACCAATGTGGCGGGCAGGCCATTGGACATGGGTAGGAAATTGGCGCCCCCATCTGTAGATTTGTATATGGCCGGGTTGGAATAGCCACTACCGGCCAGAAGGACAGTTTGCCCATCCGAGTGGAAAGGGTAGATGGCCTGGCCGTACAAATAATGGCCATCCGGCAAAAAGTTGAGAGCCTGGCTCCAGTTGTCACCGCCGTCGGTTGAGTAGAAAAAGCGTCCGTTGGTAGTTGCCGCGTACCATTTGTCCGGATCTTGAGGTGTTGCCGCCATAGCGCTCAGGGTGCCGCCTGCCGATTCTCCCAGAAAGTTGAAGTTGCCCTGGGTGGCTTGAATCTGGTTGTTTTTAAATTCCAGGCGAATGAGATACGACCCTGGCCCGCCGTCGGTGCTGCCGCCGGCAAGATAGGCTGCCGGGCCATCCTCGTAAGGGCTGCCGATCAGCGGAGGGAACCAGACGGTCTCATTTTCGGATTGCAGCTCGTAGGTTGCCGTGTAGCCGCCCCATTGTGGATGTCCGTAGTACGTGATCCAACCACCGGGGTAGGCAACCCAAAGCCCTTCGCCACCGTTGGAAAAGGCGAGGTGTCCATAATCGCCGGAGATCACCTGTTCAAAATGGGCCGGCCCCTCTCCGGAGAACTGGCCGGAGCGCTGGAAGCCCTGATCCTGGGAGCCGGCGTAGACAAAGGCCGGGTCCGTGGGGCCGGTCCGAACGCTGTAATACTGGCTTATATTGAGGCCCGACAGCCCTATATTGGCGGTACTTTCCAGGCGGTCTTCGGAGAGCGACAGCCCTCCGTGGTTGCTGATCAGCAAGAAGGGCTGCCCCTGGGCATCCTCAAACTCCGCAATGTCCATAATATCCGCATGCAGGCTGCCCTCAATATCCTCGTAGTAGTCCCACCAGTTATTTGCCTTCTCCCAATGTTGGCCGGCATTGAGGCTTCGGTAACATTCCACCTCGCCCATAAACAGGGCGTCGGGGTCGGAAGGGCTGACGTAAAGGCCCACTTCCCAGGGGGCGGCAGGCAGGGCGCCCCGCAATTCCCAATTTAGCCCGCCATCCAGGGAGCGGTATACTTTCCAGTCCGCCTCGCCCGGGCTGGTGTAGGCATAGAGGCGCAACTGCTCTCCAACCATAGCGCCGGCGAGGTTGGCCCGGGCTTCTCCAAAGTTGAGGTTTGTCCCTGGATTGATCCATTCCAATTGGCCGGTAACGGCATCCACCTCATAGATTCTGGCCTGCCCGCTCTCTTTTTTTTCTACCAGGAGCACTGTATTGGAGTGATGGGGAATGGCCAGCGCCAGCCGGGAGAATTCATTGGTGTTGAAAGTGGAACGAGCCAAATAACTTTCCCCCTGGTTGAGGGATTGGTACAGGCGAATATCAGCCCAGTAATCAGGCTTAGACAGGACGAATAGCGGATAATTGGCGCCGTCATTGAGCAAGGCTGGTGAATGAATATTTCCCCAGCGGTCGGTATGGTTAATACCGGCGCCTCTTGTCCAGCTCTGGCCATCATCGTCGGAGTAGTGGGGCAGGCGCCCGGCAAAGGCAAGGAGCCGGCGGCCATTGCCGTGAGGAATGAACTGTAGCAGGCCCCGGTTGAACCGGAGGCCCTGGTTGACGGCTTCCCAGTCCAACCCCGGGCGGCCGCCCCGCCAGAGGGTTCCTCCGGCGGAGATCAGCCATATCTTATCAGTTTCCGGGTCATAAGTGGTTTCCAGGACGCTGCCGGCCTGATTGGTGCTGCCCCGTTCCTGCCAGTAGCCGGCCAGGTGGCCTTCGGCTAGGATTTCCTGGTTGCAGCCGCTGCGGAAAAAGGACTGCTGCGTACGTTCGGCATGGCGTTGCATACGGGTTTGGTACTCCAGTTGCCGCCAGTCGGTTTCCGGCGCCGCCTGGTGCATCAATTCGAACCATGCTTCCCGCGCCGCCCTTTCCTGTCCTTCTTCTCCGAGCCGGATGATGGTTCCATCGGTAGGAGGAGGTAAGCGTTTAGGGGGCTGTTGTTGACAAGCCAGGAGGCAGAAGGATGAGATGATGATAGCCAGGCGCTGTTCCATTTATAGTCTTTTTCATTGGGAGTGCTACAAATTTAACATTGTAGTAGTGTTAAAATGGTAGCCTGGATGTCATTTTCCGCATCCGCGATACATTTTTCCGTCTCGGGTTACTTCTGCGGAATACGGAAATCGCTCGCCCGACATGGTATCGGTGCATCCTTCTTCCCGAATGACTACCTTGATGCTGGAATTACCCGCCTTGCTCATAAATGTTTTCTGGTTGTCCTGCTGCCGGGGGGCCTGGTAAGGGTAGCTAACCGGGCTGATATCGGCGGTGCGGAAGATGATATCGCTGCCCTTAATTTGAACGGACCAGGAGGGTTCATTGCCCATGCAGGTATAGGAATGGGCCTTCTCACGGGATTCAACCATCGGAGGATTGGCCGGGGCCGTTTTTGTTGGCGCCGGTTTGGAGGCAGTGCAGGAAAGGGCCAGCGCGGCAATGCAAGAAAGAATAAGATACTTCATTTTACTTTTTGTTATGTTTGTAAAAACAGCCCTAAAATAGTAAATGCGCAGTATACTTCCTTTCTTTACTTTTTTCCTGAGCCTGGCCGCCAGCGCACAATCCTATCAACTGGATACCCTTCTTTTCCGCGCCCTCGATTCCGTAACCGTAACGGCTACGCGCCTGGAAAGCCGCGAACTGGATGCCCCGCTGTCTCTCACCGTTATTTCAAAAGAGCAAATACAGGCGGGCCAACAGCAGCTGGCGTTGAATGAATCCCTTGCCGGGGTTCCCGGCCTGCTGGCCCTCAATGCCGACAATTTTGCCCAGGATGCCCGCATTGCCGTTCGGGGCTTCGGCGCCCGCTCCGCCTTCGGAATCCGGGGCATACAGCTCGTCGTTGACGGCCTGCCGGAGTCGACACCCGACGGACAGGGGCAGGTAGATAATATCGATCCCGGCGTGCTGGCTTCAGCAGAAGTGATCCGGGGGCCGTCTTCCGGCCTGTACGGCAATGCCGCCGGGGGCGTTATCAGTTTCACCACTGAAGAGCCGCCGGCTGAACCTTTGGCCGAGGCCCGGTTCAGTGCCGGAAGCTTTGGCTTCCAGCGGTATCAACTGAAGGGAGGCGGCAGGAAAGGGAAACTGGGCGTTATCGCCTACGGCAGCCATACCCGCCTGGAGGGGTACCGGGAGCACAGCGCTATGGAATCGTCGCTTTTCAATGCGCGCCTGCATTTTGATTATGAGAAAGACGGGAAGAGAAGCAGCGATATCCAGGGACATGATGATGTATATAATCATTATAAAAGTAATAATTACTTAAGTAACGATTATAAAAGTAATGATTATTTTTATAATAATTACAAAGATAACGATCACCGGTGCGGCGGCCAACTGCAACTTCTGCTGAATTACCTCGACAGTCCGCTGGCGGAGGATTCCGGCGGCCTCACCTTGGAGGATGTAAAGGAGAGCCGTCGGCAGGCCTTCTCCCGCAACCTCACTTTCGACGCCGGGGAGGCCGTCCGACAGGGCCGCCTGGCGCTGCGCTGGAAGCACCGCTGGGGATTGAAGCATCAATTAGAGTCCTATACTTTCTATTTGTTCCGTGATTTCAACAACCGCCTGCCCTTTGAAATGGGAGGTATCGTAGCGTTCAACCGGCAATACAGCGGGCTGGGCGCCAGCTATGGTTACACCGGCAAACCAGGGGCTTTGCCCTACCGCTTTAAGCTGGGTATAGACCTGGCTAACCAGGTGGATGATCGCCAGCGCTTTGACAATCTGGAGGGGGCTTCCGGGCCTTTGAACTTCAGACAGGAAGAATCCTTCCGCAGCCTGGGTTTTTATTGGGTGCAGGAATGGGGGCTGGCCGATGCCCTCAACGCTACGCTCAGTACCCGCTTCGACGTATTGCGCCTGGCCGCCGATGACTACTATCTGGCGGATGGGGATGATTCGGGAAAGCTCGGTTTTGAAAATTTCAATCCTTCTCTTGGATTGCTCTATACCTTTAGCTCCTCGGCCCGCGCCTTTGCCAACTTTTCCACCAGCTTCGAAACGCCTGCCCTGAGCGAGTTGTCCGCCAACCCCGCCGGTGGAGGCTTCAATGAAACCCTTTCGCCACAAAAGGCAACCAGCTACGAGTTAGGCTTGCGCGGCCTTGTGCAACGGCGCCTCCGCTACCAGTTGGCCGTCTTCTACATCGGCCTGCAAAACGAATTGCTTCCCTTCGAACTGGAGGCTTTTCCCGGCAGACTCTTCTACCGCAACGCCGGCGCCTCGGAGCGCCTGGGCCTGGAGGCCAGCCTGGATTGGCAGCTGCGCCCTGGCTTAACAGCCAGCCTTTCCTACACTTTTTCGGATTTCACCTATTCCCGATACACTACGCCGGACGGTGATTTTGCAGGTAATCAATTACCGGCCATCCCTCAACACTTCGGTTTTTTCAGCTTGCGCTATCTGCATTCCTCCGGCTTGTTAGCCAGCCTGCGATGCCGCTACATCGGCGCCCTCTACGCAGATGACGCCAATACGGAACAAGACGATGCCTACCTGGACGCAGGCCTGCGCTTGAGTTACTCCCGGCAGTTTGCCCGGTGGGGCCTGCACCCTTTCCTGGGCGTCAACAACCTGCTGGATGCCCACTACAGTGGTAATATTCGGATTAATGCGTTTGGAGGAAGGTATTATGAACCGGCGCCGGGGGTGCATTTCTATGTAGGAGTGCGGGTAAGGGTGTAAAGTATTGCATCGAAATCGAGTGTCCTGAAATGTACGCTCCCTTACTCCACCCCCAAAAAAGCCTCAAAATCTTCAGGCGTAACCATCTCAGCAGACTTTACCGGGTAATTCCCGGTAAACGTAGTAGAAAAACGCGCCTTTTTCCTGGGGTTCCACTTAAATTCGTAGGCATAAAAAAAGCCGTCCCGTTCTTCCACATAGTCGATTTCCTGCTGGTCCTGTGTGCGCCAGAAGAAGCGGTTGGCCAGGATGCCGCCGTAGTGCAGGTGTTTGAGGCGTTCGCTCAGGAGGAAGTTTTCCCACAAAGGGCCTTTATCCTGGCGGAGTTCCAGCGGTTGCAACTTGGCGATTACGGCATTGCGCACGCCATTATCGTAAAAATAGATTTTTCGTTTCGTTTTGAGCTCTTTGCGCAGGTTGCGGCTCAGCGGTTGGAGCCGGAAAATGACGTAACTCTTCTCCAGTAAATCGATATACTTTTCGACCGTCTGGTTATCCAGATCGACAATCTGGCCCAGCTCGTGGTAGGAAACCTCCTGCCCCAACTGGTAGGCCAATGCCTGCAGGAGTTTCACCAGCTTTTCGGGCTTCTTGATCTTTTCCAGGGTCAGCACATCCCGGTACAGGTAGCTATCCGTCAGCAGCGTCAGTATTTCTTTTTCATTGGAAGCAGCGTGGATCACCTCAGGATAATAGCCGAACACCATCCGGTGCGGCAGCGCCCGTTTTTCTTCCAACCAGCCGTGGTAGGCAACCATTTCCGAAAAGGAGATGGGAAAAATGCGGTATTCCCACTTTCGGCCGGTCAGCGGTTCATTAATCTGATTGGCCAACTCGAAGGAGGAAGATCCCGTAGCAATTACCTGTACCTCCGGTAGCTCATCTGTGACCAGTTTCAGCTTCAGGCCGATATTTTTAATGCGCTGTGCTTCGTCGATGATTACGAGTTTTTGCTTTCCGATCAGGCGTTTCCAGCGGCTAACGCTCACATTTTCCAATAAAAGGCGGGTTTCCGGGTCGTCTCCGTTCAGCCATAACAGATCACGGCGGCCGGAAAACAAAAATTTCAACAAAGTGGTCTTCCCTGTTTGCCGGGCGCCCATCAGCAGAATAGCTTTTCCCGTAAACAGCTTTTCCTGAATAATAGGACTGAGTTTCCGTTCGATATAACTATCCTTTGCGATCATATTCGCAAAAATAACGTTTTTTTTGCGAATGTGATCGCAAAAAATGTGATTATTCTTGATCGTTTTGCATAGCTGTAGGGGGCCGATATTCTCTGGCCTTCTGGCCGGAGAAGGAATTGCCGTATAACGGCAGCTTGCTGCAAACAATCCTCTTACCTTTCACCTTATATAAAAAGACCTTTTAACGGAAAAAACACACACTTATGAAAATAGCCATCATCGGCCACGGCAACGTTGGCGGCGCACTGGCCAAGCGCTGGGCGCAGGCCGGCCATCTCTGCGTGATTGGAGCGCGCGACCCGAAATCGGATAAAGTCATAGACCTCATTCAGGGCGCCAATGGAGTGAGTGCTACGGAGGTTAAGCACTGCGTACGCGGAGCGGGCGCCATTCTGGTGGCTACCCCACCCGACGCCATCCCCGGCATCGCTGAAGAGATCGGCGACGTGAGCAACAGCATCATCATCGACGCGACCAATTCGGTGTTCAAAAAGCCGGAGGGGTATGACAATGGACTTGAAGCCTTCAAGGCGCTCACCAACGCCAAAAGCGTCGTCAAGTGTTTCAACACCACCGGCTTCGAGAATATGGAAAATCCGGACTATGATGGCGAAAAAGCAGATATGTTCCTGGCGGGCGGCAATAAGGAGGCCAAAGCCCTGGCGGAACAGTTGGCGAAAGATGCCGGTTTCGGAGAAGTGTACGATTTTGGAGGCGACGACAAGGTAGCCCTCATCGAGTCGTTTGCCATGGCATGGATCAACCTGGCGATCATGCAGAAGTATGGCAGGGGCATGGCGTTTAAGGTATTGCGGCGGTAGGGATAGGTGATATGTGCACTCGTGTAGTTGATGATATTATATCTATGCTCCCTGCGAACATCCCCCCCCTTCCCATCCTTTTATAAAAAACAAACAAACAAAAATCATGAAAAGCTCTTACCGGATCAACTGGATTTTAAATGATGCATTGGGGATATTTTTAGGAATAGCCGTTGCCGCAGGCATCCTGACGATGGAAAGCCAACTGCTCGGGCAGCCCGGCACCGCAGTTGAAAAGGTCGGCGGGCTGGGAGTCGCCCTGGCCGGCGGGCTGATTGCCGGCACCATTCTGGCGTGGTTTCAGTGGCGGGCGCTGAAGCGCCGGTATGCTGATCTATCCTGGATAGGGTGGTGGGGCAATACTGTTATCGCTTTTATCGCAGGGTGGATACTGGCCATCGTACCGTCGTTTTCCTATACCGGGCAGAACGCCATTCATCAAGTGATCCCGCCTTTTGGTATTCCGACATTTACAGCAATGTATGGCTCTATCATTTTCGGGGCTACCCTGGGTGGCCTCATCGGGTTTGCGCAGTGGCTGGAACTGAGAAAACACCGGGAAAAGGCGTCGTCCTGGATCGGCATGAACGTTTTTGGCTGGGCGCTGGGTATGTTCGCCATCACCTTGCTGGGTTTGGTATTTGAAAGCCAGTTGAGCGTATTCCTGCTGACGGGCGTTGCCGGAGGGCTGGTTGCCGCTTTGTGCATTGCGGGGATTACGAGTACGTTTTTCAGGGAGGTAGAAGGCCAGGCAAGTGCTTGAATGCAAAAATAAACCCCGGTACAGGCGTACGCTTTCTTCCCGAGTATATTCCCCGCCGTGTTCCACCAGGCGGAAAGGGTTTCCCCAGCGGCTGCCACGGGTGGCCAGCACAGCACCTTCCGGCAGTTTGGTGTAACGAGTTTTGCAATGGATGCGTTTTGGCATGGCCATGTCGGTTTTTTGATGAAATGCCCTGGATTTGTGTCAATTTTTCAACGGAAATGCCTTGGCTTTATTACATAGGTTCCTCCGGCCAGCGGGTGAGAAACCAAGTACCCTACCACTCCACCTCATTCCTGTTGAAGTTTATTTCCATAATTTCCTCACTTTCTTTCTTCCTGATTTTCAGTTGCAACTCCTCCCAAACGCTTGTCCGGCGCGCACAGTACTCTTCGAGGGATATTCTCTCCGTTGTGGCTCCATTTATTCCTATGACCTCATCTCCTGGTTCGACCCTGTCATTGGCCTGTGCGAGTTTTTGATAGACAGTTAGAATGCGCACGGCTCCATCCTCGTAACCGATCTTGAGCAACGCTTTCGGCAGTTGCGGGGGCTCTACATTCCGGGGGCTGAGGTACAAACGTTTGTCGCTCCAGCTGATGAACAACTTGTAATAAAAGCAGCAGAAGCGTTGGGTTCTTCATTTCAATAGAATGTATGAGGTTAGTTGCAGGGGGCTAAATTACTGATTTCCTGAAAATTGGCGGCTCTCCTCCTTTCAGGGGGTTAGTTATATCTGACGTTACTATTCAGCATGGGGTCTGAAATACGCCTGACGCAAAATTTTGTAGACTTTTTCCCGCTGGAACCCCTTCTCATTCCCCTTGGAAGGGGAAGGGCGGCTTACAAAATTTTGCTTGAGGGGTCAAATCACCGCGATGCTGAATAGTTACTATCTGACAATAAAAAATCCTGATCATCCCGCAAATCCTGTCTCTCTAACTCAAATACTGTCCCGTTTTAACTATTTTCGCAAAAACTATCATCCAATGGCCGCAACGAAAAAGCAACTGACACTCTTCTCCACCCTCAACCTCACCCTCACCCTCCTCCTCACCCTCCTCACTCCCGGGCTCTCCGCTCAGGACACCACCATCGTACAAACCCTCACCTGGCAATCTGACAACCGCTCGGGGTTTTACCTGTTTCCAGATGAGCCGGGCGCTCAATACGAAAAAATCCTCATGCGCTACAATATGCGCTGCCATGACAACGCCGTGGGCAGCGGCAACGTGGGCTGTCGGGAGTGGGACTACAGCTGTAATACCTTTATTACCGACCCTTCTATGGTGGATTCCACCCGCATTATCCACCCGGACTATGTCATACCTGGCTACACCGGAGATGTTTTCCCATATACGGGACAACCCACTTACACCTACCGGCAATATGATCAATACGATCTGCTCTACGGCGCTGCTGCCGGGGAAAATGAGCAGGCAATATTGCCTTCCGATTTTGGCATCCCCATCACCCTGGGCAACCCAACCGGCAGGATGCTCTTCCTGTATACAGCCGAAGAATTGCAGTTGATCGCCGCGCAGGGCAATCCACTGACCCAACTCGGGTTTCAGGTACTGGAAGCCGGCGACGGGGCCGCCTTCCTGCGTATCCGCCTGAAACCAACCGGCCTTACTGCGCTCTCCGCCGAAACGCCACCCGCTCCGGACGGTTTCACGGAAGTATATTTCCGCAATACCAGCTTCAGTCCTGGTTTCAATGTGATCCCTATCCGGCCTTTCGATTGGGATGGAACTTCTAATTTACTGCTGGAACTCAGCTATACCAATCCTGCCGGTGGCCAGCCGGTGATGCTTGCCAATAACCAGGCTTCTTTTCCCAGCCAGGCAACGGTTACTGGCGCCGACCGCTATCTGGAGTTCAACGGCTACGGCGCCGCGAAGCCCCCGGCGGCCGCTTTTGAAGAAATCAACCAGGAGATCACCGTTTCTTTCTGGTGCTACGGCGACCCCAATAACCTGCCCGTCAATTCCTCTATCTTTGAAGGCAGCGACGCCAGCAACCAGCGGCAGATCAACGTACACCTGCCCTGGAGCAATAGCCGGGTATACTGGGATTGCGGCAATGACGGCGGCGGCTACGACCGTATCGAGAAAGATGCCAACCCGGAAGACTTTGCCGGCAAGTGGAACCATTGGGCCTTTACCAAAAATGCCGCTACCGGTGAGATGAGGATGTTCCTCAACGGCCAGCTCTGGCACAGTGGCGCCGGCAAAACGAAGCCTATCGATATTCAGGATTTCACCATCGGCAGCGCCGTGCTTTCCGGCAATAACTATTACGGCGCTATCGATGAGTTTCGCATCTGGAAAAAAGCGCTCAGCGAGCAGGATATCCAAAGCTGGATGTTCCGTACCCTGAGCCCCGCTCACCCGGAATGGAGCGAGCTGGCAGCTTATTACAAATTGGATGAAGCCTCTGGCACAACCGCCATCGATGCATCTCCCAATGGCCACGACGCCCGCCTCTTCAGCGCTCCTCCCCGCAGGAGCCACCGGGGAGCGGCGCTCTTTAAAGGTTTTTTCTCCAGCTTTGAACGGCCCGCCCTCACCTTTTTCGCCGGCAGCTATGCCGAAGATCCCATAGAAGTGACGAGTACGGTGGTGGATTCCATCCAAAACGCCCCTTATGTCATCATCCGGTATGGGGTAGACGGCAACAACGCTTTGGTGGCACTCGACACTCAGCTCAGCTGGTGGGCCACGGCCCAACTGCTGCTCGATGAGCAGGGCAACCTTCTGGAAACCTATCCCGTCGTTGCTGAAGGGAGCATCATGCCGGGTACGCTGGCCTATTATCAAAAACAGGAGGCTAAGTTCGAATTGCTTTCCCTGGTCACTCCTTACGGCAATGGCCTGAGCCTGGGCGCCCAGGGTAAAACCTTTTGGTTTGATGTGACGGACTACGCGCCCGTCCTGCGGGGGGAAAAGTTTCTTTCGGTGGAATTAGGCGGCCAGTACCAGGAGGAACTCGACATCCGGTTCTATTTTATAAAAGGAACGCCTCCGCGCGATGTGTTGGGTATTCAAAATATCTGGCCCTTCCGTCGCGGCTGGTTTGACCAGATCCAGGACGACCGTTTCTTCGAACCCCGGCAGGTAGCCTTGCGTGCTGATGCCGCTGGTTATAAGATCCGTGCGTCTATCACCGGCCATGAGCAGAACGGGGAGTTTACCCCCCGTGAACACTACATCAATCTGAACGGCGGGGAACAGGAATTCCCCTTTGAGGTGTGGAAGGAGTGCGGGGATATTCCCATTTACCCGCAGGGCGGCACCTGGCTGTTCAACCGCGCCGGCTGGTGCCCGGGTGACCCTACTGAAGTGCACGAATTTGAAATTACGGATATGGCCGCCCCGGGCGGTAGTGTGGAGATAGACTACGGCCTGAATGGCCCTTTTCTCAGTAGCGCCAACTACCTGGTTTCCACCCAGCTGGTCTCTTATGGCCCGCCGAACTTTGAGCTCGACGCCGCTATCGAGAGCATTATGCGGCCGAGTGGAAGAGTGGAATTTGCCCGCCTCAACCCAGCCTGCAACCGGCCGATGGTGGTGGTGAAAAATACAGGGGCTACCATTATTACCAGCCTGGTGCTGGAATATCGCTTGCAGGGCGGCCCTGCCCTGAACTACGAATGGACGGGCAGCCTGTCTTTCCTGGATACGGCCATTGTCGAGCTACCTTCTCCGGGGATGGACTTCTGGAATACAGTGGAAGAAGTGGGTGTCTTCCAGGTAAACATCCTGGAGGTGAACGGGCAGGCCGACGCCTACAGCCCGAACAACACGGCCTATTCTGAATTTACGAAACCAATCCTCTTTGAGGTAGAACGCCTACAGTTCCACTTCCGCACCAATCTGCGGGCCAGCGAAAATAGATACACCTTCCGTAATGCTGTGGGCGAGGTGGTGCTCTCCCGTGACAATATGCAGAACAGTACCCTCTACGTCGATGATATCGACCTGCCGCCGGGTTGTTACACCTTGCACATCGAAGATGATGCCGGCGACGGCCTCTACTATTGGTACTGGGACGCAATAGGCGATATCCGGGGCAACGGCCAGGCCAGCTTCAAACGGTATTTCAATGAGGTCATTCAGTTACCGTTGAGAAGTTTTGAAAGCGAATTTGGAAGCAGCATCACTTTCGATTTTATTATGCCAATGACGGTAGGCAATGAGCATCTCACGCAACCGCGCCGCTTTAGCGCCTACCCCAATCCCACGCCAGGGAAGGTAGTGGTGGAGTTGGATGGCTTCCGCGCCCAGGAACTTCGGCTACAGGTGCTTAGCCTCACCGGACAGGTGCTGCAGGATCAGCGATTCCGCCACGATGGGCATGCTATGCAGCGTTCGCTCAACCTGGAAACTTTTCCGAAGGGCATGTACCTCATCCGCTTGCAGGGTGAGGAAGGGGTATGGGTGAGGGAAGTGGTTAGGGAGTAAAAAGGCGCTCCTCACTCTGCTTCCAACCCGCTATACCCATCCGCACGAATGAGCCACTTCCCATCGGGTTGTCGTTGCCAGAGGACAATGAATTTCCCGGAGCGTTTTTCATCAAAAAGGCAATAGCCGATATAACCGTTTATTCTTGCGTGTTGATCTGCGCTTTCAGTTCATCCAGTTCTTTCTGGCACTGCTGTAGCTTTTGTTCGAGTTCCTTGACGCGCAGCTGAAGGGCGTCTCCGGAAGTATGCTCATCGGGTTTTACAGACACTTGTTCGGTCTTGGCCGGTTCATCCAGTCCCAGGTATTGCCTTACGTTCAGCGGGTCCTCTCCATTGTACCAGGATGCTCCGAAGTAAGCCAACGGCACGATGATGAGCATCACGATCATGAAACGCGCAAAGGGCGTCATTTTTCTTCTTGGCATTGTTGTTTTTTTGATCCTTTGACAAGTTGGAAAGCATGCTCCACCCGAAAGCCGGCAACACTGCCGATGGAATGGTTCCGGCTTTCAACCGGCACATACAATTTGTCAAAGAAGGTTCCTTTAAAGTACGCAGGCAAAGGTACGTTTATGACGCCCGAATTGCACATTATTTCTACCTAATCCCCAGTGCGGCCGATCAGGAATCGGCCAGCCGGCTTTTCTATAACAAAGAAGGTTTGAAGTTTTTTCGGCCAAATTATTGCAAAAGGCGGGAAAAAAAATACTTATTTTAAAGCCAGAACATTTAATGGGTATAAAAATAGGGCACATTCGCCAATTCACTGTACGGAAATACCCTGTACCAAACCACAAAAGGCTATGTCACGACTCGATTATGTTACCATTGCGATCGTTGCTGTCTGTGTTGCAGCACTCGTTTATCTCATTTACATGACCACCAACCTGATGGGAGATTCCGGTGAGCCGGGAACGACTACCGAAACTACTACGCCTTCTACGAATACGGAAGGCCAGGAAGACGATACGTACTATTTTAATGATGAAGGCCAGGCAAATAGCGACAATCAGACGGATGTCGGCGTCGCCAAGTCCGATGATTATTCCAATTACGATTATCAGAATGGGGAGAGCCTTGATAAGGGGCGTTCTCCTGCCAGCAATTCCTCCACTACTGCAACACCCAATGAATTAGATACGAAGGGTAGTGGTGTCGCAGAGGAGGGATATAGCAATACTTCCACCAGCAACCGTATCAATAGCAGTAATACAGCGGCCAGCTCCGGCCGGTATATGGTCATGGCCGGCACCTTTTCCGTCAAAGCCTATGCTCAGGATATGGAGAAAAAACTGCGCGGGCTGGGTTACAATAACGTAGTGCTTGAACCTTTCGACCGCGGGAAGTTCACTGTGGTGATGGTCGACCGGTTCGACTCCATCAGCGAAGCCAAAGCCCTGGTTAGCGAGTTGAAAGGTAAGGGGGTGGAATCCTATGTGAAGCGGAAGTAAGGCTGCTCACAAAACCGCGAAACCTGTCAGGCCAGATAAAAAAATAATAGCCTGGCAGGTTTTGCGGTTATAACTAACTATGTGAACCAAAGTTCTCCTGCCAGTCGAGCATGCCGCCCAGCAGGTTGCGGACGACCTTGAAGCCGGCTTGTTCCATCAACTGTTTAGCCACACCACTGCGGTTGCCGGAGCGGCAGTATAAAATGATCTCTTCGTCCTGGTGTGGCCTCAATGCTTCGATCTTGGCGGGTAGCTTACCCAAAGGAATCAACTGGCCTCCTACATTGAATTCCTGATGCTCGTAGGGCTCCCGGACGTCGATGAGAATGAAGTCGTCTCCGCGGTTTATCTTTTCTTTAAACTCCTTTACGTCAATATCTTTGGCCATGGTGTTCTGTTTTGATGCAAAAGTACGCGGATAGCCGATAAATGGCAACTCTTTTGAAAAAATGAATCTTACTCTCCTTCATTCACTCCTTCACTCCCTCCCCATCACCACGACCCTCCGCTGCACCCATCTGTCGGTACCAGCCTGTGCCACTCTCAGCAGATACAAACCGTTTTCGAATTGGCTCACGTCCAACTGAGGTTGCAGGGCCCCCTGGTAAATCAACTGCCCCAGGCTATTATATAACTCGATTTGATAATCGCTGTAATGCCCTTCTGCCGGTAGCAGGTTGAGCATGCCTTGCGCCGGGTTAGGGAATACCTTGAGCTGGAAAGCTTCCGGGGCCGGTTCATCGGTAGCAGTTGGCACCGGCGTTTCGCTGCCGACAACCGGCCTTACCATCAGGGCGCCTTGGGGAATGGGGACGCCCAACTCGGAGAAAGCCCGCCATTCGCTGGCATTTTGTTGTTTAAAGTAACTCAGGGCCTGGCCGGCCGGCGTGTTTTTGTCCAGTCCAAATGGTATACAATCAGTAAAGTTGCAGTTGGTGAGCTGTTCCCAGCCGATGTAAAAATCGCCGGCGGGCAGGTACAAGGGCGCCAGGTTTCCATTGATGTCCTCCAGCAGATAAGTAGTGAAGCCCTGCAGCGTGTCCAGCACTTGGTCCGGGTAGAGGGGCCGGAGAAAATTCATCACAAACTCAGGTTCATCATCCAACTGGCCCACCCATACCTTCAGGTTGAATTCCTGGTTACTAACGTTGCTGATCATGTGAGGGAAATGCATGCGAATGGCCCGCAGGGTGTCATCGATGGTAGAGGTAAATTTAATGGCGATCTGGTCATCCTCCTGAGCCACCAGGGCGCTCTCCGCGGTGCCGTCATCGTAGGCGAAGTAGTTGTCGAAAAGGGTCACGGACTTTACCTGGTCATTGCGCAGGACGGATTCATAACCGGGGCTCTGTTGCTGGGATGAATTTTCCAGGCTGTATTCCATCATGAAAAACAGTTGTTCGGGTGCGTCGAAGGCATCACTTTTCATTTGATTGAGATAACCATTGTAGGGAGTTGGCGTGAAAAGGGGCCCTCCGCGCAGGTCGTAGATACGTTGCTTAAACTGCCCGGCTGTAAAGTTACGTTCCAGTCCGGATCCAAAAAGGCTTACGTTGAACAACTCTATCCCGGTTGCCTGTTCTTCGACCCTCACAAAGGATGGCTCTGCATTGCGGTCCCCTGGGGAAAGGTTACGGGCGTTTACTTCGATGAAAGGAGACAGTTCATCGTCTTCCGCCCCTTCGAAGTGGCGCCAGGGCATACTGCGGTAATTGCCCAGGATGGACCGGGGCGGGCCGGTAAAGGTGATGTCGGCAATGGCGCTGTCAGCGGCAAAGCGGCTGAGCCGGATGTAATCCACCTGCCAGATATTGTTGATTCCGTTGCGGTCGTTGTAATTGGTCAGGCGAAACTGAAAAGCGTTGTGTTTGTAAAGGGACGGAATGGGAAATGAAAAAAAGCGGAACGGCGGGGTTTCGCCGGGCGCCGCCGCCGGGAAGCTATCTTTTACAATCACTATAAATTCGTCCCAGTCGCCGTTGAAGTCTTTGTATTCCAGCACCAGTTTATCCTGAGAACGGGGGCGTTCGCCCAGCCCACCGGGTTGCACCCAGAAGGAAAGGAATAGGTCGCCGGAGAATGAGGTGAGGTCCAGGTACGTGGAGGTGAGCCGATCGGCTGGCCCCAGCCCGCCGCCATAGGGCCGGCCCTGCGGGTCTAGCCCGTCGAAGGTAGCCACGCCTATCGAGGGCGGGTTGACGGCAAAATGCCGGTTGACGTAGGCCTCGCTTTCCAACCACAACGCCTCATCGGAAATGGGGCTGTCCTGAGAAAAATCATCCATAAAGGTTTCCCTGCCGCCAACCGATAGCTTGATGGTATCTCGTTGTATGTCGAAGGCAAAATGGAAGGTGTCGCAGATGGCAAAGGTATCGCAGAGCACCAGGTAGACGGAGTCTACTCCGGCGTAACGGCTGGCGTCGTAGTAAAAGCTGCTGTCCACATCAACGTAGGTGGTAAAGTAAAAGCGCTGTTCACGGCCCTCGTACTGGTCTGCGGCATCGATGAATTTATTGCAGGCCAGCGGGCCGGGGAGGAGGGAAGCCTGCCCCTCGGCCAAGGCCCGCCCTTCTGAGGGCAGTTCGATGACAGGGGGAAAATAGTGCTGCCCTTTGCGGCGGCCTACTACCGCAAAGGTGAGGCTCCGGCAGCCTTCAGTGGCGCAGTATTCCACCGTAAAGCTATATTCTGCACCCAGTAGGCCGGCATCTGCGGTGATCATCAGCGAGTCATCGACAATGGCTGTTTCCCCAATGGGGTTGCCGTCGCAGTTGAGGCAAGTAAATTGCCCGGGCCCTCCTCCCAAGCCGGACGTATCGATGTTGGTATTGATGTAACGGGTTTCACCGGCATTGATGTAGGTTTTGCCTGCCTGCTCCAGCATGCAAGCTCGTCCGGGCCCACGGAATTCAGGGTTCTGGCTTGGTTGCCAGCCCACCGGCATCGGTACATTCCTTTCGGCATAATAACGCTGAAGAACCCGGTTGCCTTGCAGCGGCATTTCGGTGATCTGTGCCTGAAGAGCAGCCGAAACGGAAAGAAAAAGAATCAAGTAGAGTAGATGCTTCATGTGTTGATCTTTGTACTAAAAAGGGAAAGGCCAGCTGACAAGCTATGCCTTTGATTCAAGAACGAGGAAGCAGGGTTTTTGTTGTTTATTGGCAAGCGCCCTCACTGATACACTGATACACTACCCACTGATACACTGATACACTCCTCACTCCCCCCCTAATTAAAATCCTCCTGCTCCTCCTGGCTACCATCGCTACCGCCGTCGAGGCTGCTGGGGTCCAGGTCATCGGCGCAGCCGGCTGGGCGGGTATCCGTGAGGTAGATGTTGATCTGTTGCCCAATACCCATCTGCATACCGGGAATGTATTCGGGTTCTTGTTTATAGACATAGGCGCCTTCGTGGAAACCGGTATCGCCAAAAACATTTCCCAAAATCAGGTTGGAGCCTTCTATTAAGAAAATAGCCGCATCGTAACGCTTGCAGACGAGGTCCGGAACAGGCACAGCGCCGGTGATGCGTTCGGTGATAACGAAGTCGAGTGTAGCCCCTTTCGGCACTTTCACGCCCCGGCGCAGCATCTCATCCGTTATTTTCCTGCCTTTGTGATAAAAGTACAGGATGGTGTTTTCTTCCTGTTTGCTATCGAATATCTTTTCTCTAACGGCCGTTTTGATATCGAGCCGCTTGAGCTTGGTGGCGTACTGGGTATAATTATAACCGGCGCTGACCAGGGTGGGGAGTATAGCCGAATCGGGCGTAACCCGGTATTTACTCACATAGATCGTCCGGCCTTGCTTCGCCCGCTGAAAGGCCTTGGGGTCCTGTTGGTAGATGGTGTTAGGGATTTTGCTGGAATCGAAAAAAGAATCGATCACGGTCAATTTAAAGTCTTGTCTCTGGGCTTTGCGGCTGGCGTCTCTCAAATCCATGCCGATGAAGTCAGGTACCTGGAGCGACTCACCATGATGGGTATAGAGGTTCAGGAAACTGGTGGCCAGGAAAAAGAAGACCAGAAACGTGCCAATAATCGCGCCGAAGTTGCGCAGAAAGACCGGAGAAGCCAGAAACCGGCCGGTTTCAACCGCCACCTTCCTGGCCTGGCCCAGCAGATATTGCCAGAACGGTTGCGGTTTTAAGGGGGGGGAGTCGGGCTCTTTTTTGTAAACGGCGCCGTACACGGGCTGTCCTTTCTCAGTTGTTCCTGGCATTACTGTAATAGCTTTAGGTACCCGTAGCGGGTCAACGGGCGGAGCTTTCTCGGGTAGCGTGGGCGCTAAGGGCGTTTTGCGGGCCTGCCGCTCAAACCCAAAAGTGATGATTTTATCCAGATACTCAAACGGCGTATAGCCATTGATAGCGGCTTGCTGAAAAAGAATGGCGGCCGGAGTCAGGGCCGGCAGCGAGTTGGTTTCGATGATGATGGCTTCTACGCTGTTATCGGAATAGATGCGTACAAAGGCGTCGATCCGGGCGTACCCCTGTATGTTCAGGATGCGGGCGGCCCGTTCTACCTGTTCCTTCAACTGTCTGGTTATGGCCTGGTATTCTTCGGGGTTGCTGCTGAAGCGCGCCGGCGTAATGTGTTGTTCCTCGCCGGCGAAGAACTTATCCTCCAAAGACGGGATTTCGCCGGTAGCCAGTATTTCAGAAGGCTCGAAGAGCTCATAGCGGATCGCTCCATTGTCTTTATAGTGGGTCAGCAGGCCGATGGTGACTTCCATAAACTGGCGGGCGCCGCGGGCGCCGACCAGGTTTTCGAAGAGAATCTCCGGCTTGCGGGGAAACTCCTCTCTAATCTTGAGGCGCAGTTTGTGGCGGGCTTCTTTCCCCTCTTCACCAGGAGGGCGAAACATGAGGCGGGTAAATGCTTCCAGTTCCTCGCGGGACTTAAGAATCTTCACCGCTGAACTGCTGCCGTCATCTACCGGCTTAGCTACAAATGGGTAGGCCAGGCGGTTCTCCACACGCTTGTAAAACTCTTCCTGGCTTTGCTCAAAGGCCTGCCGGCTCATCACTAACTGGTCGGCTACGGTGAAACCATTGCGGGCCAGTGTCTGAAGCGTTTGATATTTGTTGATGGTGACGGCCGACGACTGAACGCCCGATCCATTGTAGGGGAGGCCCCGCTTTTCGAGTTCTTCTTGTAATTGCCCATCTTCACCCGGCCGCCCGTGCAGGGCGATAAATACACCATTTACCCATTCCGCCAGTTCATCCTCGGAGCGCTTCCTGGGTTCAAAGATCGTTTCAGGCGAGCCATAACGGGCCCGCAACCCGGCGCACTCCCGCCGGATGGCCTGTACCAGGGGATGCACCTGGAAAGAGCTAACCCTTTCCCGGATTTCGTCGGCATTATCGGTCAGCATCAGGTTGAGGGGCAATTGGTACAGTTCGTAGCCCTCTTCCGTTTGGTTGAGGAAAATGGGCAGGGGTTGATATTGAGTAGAGCTGGCGAGCTTTTCAAAAACATTGCGGCCTGTTTGTACAGAGAGGTGCCGCTCGAAGGAATTTCCTCCAAAGAGAACGCCCATCCGGCGTTTTTGAGCAGCTGCGGACCGCGCCGCCGCTATTTTTTGATCCAGTTGCGCCAGCAGGCTCTGGTATTGTTCATTATCGGGTGCTTCCGCCAGGCGCTCTTGCAGGGAAGTGCGAAGGATGAAGGTCAGAACCTGAGCGCTGTTGAGGCCGATTTCGGCTGCCTGGTGAAAGAGGAAAGAGGAGGGTAGCATGGCAGAGGTTGTCTTCAGGCCGGTAAAGAGCACCTTTCCCTCTTTGGAAAATACGCCGTCGATGCGGGCGTATACTTTAAAGCCAAGTTCTTCAAACAAACGCTGGCATGCTTCCCGAATGGCCTGTATCTGC
Source organism: Lewinellaceae bacterium (assembly GCA_020636095.1). Classification (GTDB taxonomy): domain Bacteria; phylum Bacteroidota; class Bacteroidia; order Chitinophagales; family Saprospiraceae; genus JACJXW01. Next base: position 1,158,906 of record JACJYN010000002.1, on the reverse strand, counting down.
TGCTCCGGCAGTTCCACCGGCGTAATTTTCTGAGAAAGCCCCAGCATGTAACGGAAGTTGTAGTCGAATACATGGCTATCCCGAATGATCTCTGTTGGCGGAAGAGCCGTAACCCCTTTGTCTTCATTTTGCACGACGATACAGGAAAAATACTTGCCCTCCGTGTACTTTTCGATGAGCACTTTCTCCTCCTGGTGGTGGCTTTCCAGAATGAAGGCCTCTCCCTCCGCGCCAGTGTCTGACCGTTTATTCAGATAATCAATCAGCCCTTCCGGATGATAGATCGTCTGGGCCGTTCCCTGGAAGGTAACATCAATGGGGAACCCCAATCCATCGCGGATATCCGTGATGAGGTGCACATATTCAGAGCGTTCGAATTTACTGCGGTCTCTCCACTCGTAAACGGGCAAAATCTCCCGAAACAAAGCCCGGTTGATAGCCAGGTCGAACCCCTCCAGCCCTTGGTCTTCTGTCAGGATAGAGACCCCAATGGAGGGCCCCTGGCTGACCGGGCGTATGGCCATAGGGAAGCCCACTTTTTCAGTCGCTTCCTGATAATAATCGGAGGGTTTTCCCTGTAGCCATTCTTCGCGGTAGAGGGCCATCATGGGAGGACGGGTAAAATTGCGGACGCCCAGGAGCTCACTCAACATAGATTTGTCGGCCCCGATCTGACAGGCACGAGCGCCGCTGCCCGTGTAGGGAATATTGAGTTGGGTCAATTCCCGCTGTATTTCTCCATTTTCGCCGTAGGCGCCGTGCAGGGCCAGAAAAGCGATGTCGATAAGCGCCGGCAATTCCTCCGGCTCCACTTTTGAACCTACCTGCCGGATGAGTTCGTCCTGCTGCTCAACCGATAATTCCCCCAGGCTTTCTACATAAATCTCGAAATGATGCGGAGAAGGCGGCAGGGTAGCCGGCGGAGGATAGAAATTTCGGATGGCCCCTTTGTATATGAAGTGCCAGTCTAATAAAATAATATTGCGGTGGCTATCGACAAACAAAGGGACCGGCTCGAACAGGCTGCGGTCGAGATTGTCATACACTGTCCGCCCGCCGGCGAAAGAAATTTCGCGCTCGCGGGAAGGGCCACCAAAGAGAATACCTACTTTCATAAATTTTTGCTTGGGGAGGCTCGCCTCGGCTCGCGGTTTGTATGTTGCCGGTTCTTGGCTGCGCCTGCCGAGAGTTTGTGGGCAACCAACAACCGGCAACGCCGGAAGGGCGCCGCAGGGCTTTCGGCGAGCTGGCCACTTTTGATGCCTGTAGCATCAAGGGTACAAAGGTATATTGTTTAGGGCTTATTTTAAACTTTTGACGCCAACTTCCGAAATCGGCTGGGGAATCGGCCGGGAAATGATAGCCCGTAGAGAAGGGCTGAGTAAATGGCGCCGTTGGGTTCGTATTCGTTCGCGCTCAATGTGGCTTTTTGCAATGGTTGTATTAGCTTGCACCAATAAGTGCGCGTTCGGAATTCGGTGTTCGCTGTTCGCAATTCGCTGATCACCGATCCACTGATCCACAAACATCCCCCATGAACAAAGAAATCCTCCGTCTTGCCATTCCCAATATCATCAGCAACATCTCGGTACCCTTGCTGAGCAGCGTAGATACCGCGCTCATGGGCCGTCTCTCCGAATTGCACATCGGCGCAGTAGGCATCGGCTCAATGATCTTCAACTTCATCTACTGGAATTTCGGCTTCCTGCGCATGGGCACTACGGGCATGACGGCGCAGGCCTACGGTGCAAAAAATGATGGCGCCGTCACCCACACCCTGGGCAGAGCCCTGCTGGCCGTGCTGCTGGTGGCTGCCGGACTGCTTGTGCTGCAATGGCCCTTCGGGCAGGCAAGTTTTTTCCTGATGAATGCCACCGGTGAGCAGAAAGGCCTGGTGGCCGAGTATTTTTATATCCGCATTTGGGCTGCGCCGGCCACGCTCGGCCTCTACGCATTCATGGGCTGGTTCTTCGGCATGCAGAACGCCATCTACCCGCTCATCCTCACCGTGGTGGTTAATGTGGTTAACATTGTGCTGAGTCTTTATTTGGTACAAAACCAGGGTATGGATGTGGACGGGGTGGCTTACGGGACGGTCATCGCTCAATACTGTGGCCTGCTACTGGCGGTGGGCTTGTTCTGCTTTCGCTACGGGTACCTGCTGGAACATTTCCAGCGGATCGCCATCCTGCAATGGAGCCAACTAAAGAAATTCCTGAGCATCAACGCCGATATTTTCATCCGAACCCTGGCGCTTACGGCCGCCTTTGCCTTTTTTTACAGCCAGTCTTCCGCCGAGGGGGGCATGGTGCTGGCGGTCAACACCATCCTGCTGCAATTCCTCAACTGGATGTCCTACGGAGTAGATGGCTTTGCCTTTGCTTCAGAGAGCCTGGTGGGTAAGTACCGGGGGGCTGCCGATGATTCGAAAACCCACCGGGCGATCCGCCTCTCTTTCGCCTGGGGCATGGGGCTGGCCTTGTTCTTTAGCTTCGGCTACGGACTCTTCAGCACGGAACTGCTACAGGTGTTTACCAACCAAAAGGATGTGCTTGCTGCCGCCCGCCCGTTTTTATTCTGGATGGCCCTGCTGCCCGTTTTCGCTACTCCTTGTTATATATGGGACGGCGTCTTCATCGGGCTGACCGCTTCCCGCGCCATGCGCAACAGTATGATACTGGCATTTGTTATCTTCGTTGTTACTTATTTTGCCACGATCCCGCTGGGTAACCACGGCCTGTGGCTGACGCTGCTGCTCTTCCTTCTGGCCCGAGGCGGCATTCAGTATTGGATGTATCGATGGAGGGGGCTGGAGTTGGATTAAGAGCCTCCCCCTAACCCCCTCCGAAGGAAGGGGAATTGGCTCGATGATGGCAGCAAACCTGATCCCCTACTCCCCCTCCTTTGCAGGGGGAATTGGCTCGGTGATGGCAGCAAACCTGATCCCCTACTCCCCCTCCTTTGCAGGGGGAATTGGCTCGGTGATGGCAGCAAACCTGATCCCCTACTCCCCCTCCTTTGCAGGGGGAATTGGCTCGGTGATGGCAGCAAACCTGATCCCCTACTCCCCCTCCTTTGCAGGGGGAATTGGCTCGGTGATGGCAGCAAACCTGATCCCCTACTCCCCCTCCTTTGCAGGGGGAATTGGCTCGGTGATGGCAGCAAACCTGATCCCCTACTCCCCTCCCCTCCAGTGATTGCACTCCCCCTCCTTTGCAGGGGGAATTGGCTCGATGATGGCAGCAAACCTGATCCCCTACTCCCCCTCCTTCGGAGGGGGTTGGGGGGAGGCTATACACCAATACATGAAAACACATCTGAAAATCGCTCGCCCCGACGCCCACCCGGAAGTCTTTTACAGCGTACAGGGGGAAGGCAAAAACCTGGGACAGCCCAGTATTTTTGTACGCACAGCTCTGTGCAACCTGCATTGCATCTGGTGCGATACGGACTATACCTGGAACTGGAAAGGAACGCGTTTCACGCACATAAGAGACGCTGAGCCGGATTACGAAAAGTTTGACATCAAAGAAGTGGTGGCGGAGCTTCCGGTGGAAGCAGTAGCTGGCCTGGTGCGGCAGTATCCCTGTAAAAATGTTGTGCTCACGGGGGGCGAACCCATGATGCAGCAGGAAGGCCTGCTGGCGCTGATGGAAGCGCTGGGGGAAGGCTTCTGGTTTGAAATTGAAACCAACGGCACACTGATACCCGAACCGGTATTTGACGCCCGCATCGGCCAGTACAACGTCTCCCCCAAACTGGCTAACTCCAATAACCCGCAAAAACTAAGAGAGAAACCGAGGCCTATCGTTTCTTTGCTCAGAGCCCCAAGGCTGTGTTTAAATTTGTAGTCGCCGAACCGCAGGATTTGGAAGAGGTAATGGGCCTGATCCGGCGCTACGCGATTGATCCTGAAAAGGTATACCTCATGCCGGAGGGTACTTCCGAAGCCAGCCTGAGGGCAAAGATGGCCTGGCTGGTGGAGGTGTGTAAACAACACGGCTTTCATTTTACCAGCCGCCTGCATATTTTGATCTATGGGAATAAGAGAGGGGTATAATGGAAGGGCGCTGTTCGGAGTTCGGTTGTTCGGAATTCGGTAGGCGAACCTACGCTGTTCGGAGTTCGGTTGTTCGGAATTCGGCAGGCGAACCTACGGTGTTCGGAGTTCGGTTGTTCGGAGTTCGGTAGGCGAACCTACGCTGTTCGGAGTTCGGTTGTTCGGTATTCGGTAGGCGAACCTACGCTGTTCGGAGTTCGGTTGTTCGGAATTCGGCAGGCGAACCTACGCTGTTCGGAGTTCGGTTGTTCGGAATTCGGCAGGCGAACCTACGCTGTTCGGAGTTCGGTTGTTCGGAATTCGGTAGGCGAACCTACGCTGTTCGGAGTTCGGTTGTTCGGAATTCGGCAGGCGAACCTACGCTGTTCGGAGTTCGGTTGTTCGGAATTCGGCAGGCGAACCTACGCTGTTCGGAGTTCGGTTGTTCGGAATTCGGCAGGCGAACCTACGCTGTTCGGAGTTCGGTTGTTCGGAATTCGGCAGGCGAACCTACGCTGTTCGGAGTTCGGTTGTTCGGAATTCGGCAGGCGAACCTACGCTGTTCGGAGTTCGGTTGTTCGGAATTCGGTAGGGCACTCTGAGTACTGCGAACCGCGAACCGCGAACCTGCGAACACCGAACCTGCGAATGGCGAACCTGCGAACACCGAACACCGAACACCGAAAAAAAGAGGCCCCCATGACAACCATGAGCGCCTCTCTCTTTTGCTTTATGCCTCTTACCGTTGGAGTATCAATTTTTCAGTGAAATTACCATCTTCCGTTTGTACATTGACCAGGTAGATGCCGGCCGGAAGGCCGGCCGTGTTCAGTTGCAACTGTCGCCCGGCCTCCGGGAAGCGGTTTTGTTGCACCACCTGCCCTTGCAGGTTGATCAGGCGGGCCGCCACGTCACCCTTAACGGGCTGCCGGAAGCCAATGGTAACCTGATCCTGCGCCGGGTTGGGGAACAGGCTGACCGCATTGCCGGGATCGGCTTCAGCCGTACTGACTACGGCATTCTCATCGATAACGATGTTGAATGTTTGGGTGGGAATAAAGCCGCCCTGGCCATCATCAACGATGAAGGTGAAGTGGTCTTCCTGCGTATCGCTGCCGTCGTGGACGTAAACGAGGTTGAAGGTATTGATGGTCGACTGGGTAAATTTGGAGCCGGTGGTGAGCACCTCGTCCAGGCTCCAGCGATAGAGCTGCCCGTGAGCCGGCGGCTGCAGAAGGGTATACGTCAACTGCTCAGGAGTAGCGGCATCGTCTTCCGCCTTCAGGTAGTCAGGCGTGACCGTATTGGCTTGCCCCGGCGGTACGCTCAGCACTTCATTGGTAATGAGCAGCGGCGGCGTGGTGGCGGTGGCGGCGCAGAACTCCAGTTGCCAGCCATTGACTGTTCCGGTGCCGAATCCGCTTTCTACAACCTGCACTTCCAGGGTCCACGGGCCGGCTGTATTCTCTCCGTCAAAAACAGAAAGCGATTGCTCAGGCTGGGCCGGCACAAAATCGTCCGGTGGACAGGGGATGTCTTCCGGGGCTTCATCGTCTAAGGTCAGTTCAATGTCTCCCGAGTTGGTGAAGCAGTTGCGGTTGAAAAGGATGGCCCGGGTACCGGCAGGGCTGATCAGCGTAGCCCGAATACTCCGTACCGGAGTGAAATTGATATCTAAATTTTTGACATTGACGTCACTGATGATGCCATCGGTAGCGACAAACAGGGTGGACGTCCGGGTGCTGACCGCGCTGGGCAGGTTGATCGGCAGGTCGTTGGGCAGATCGCTGCCGGCACAATCCACCGTGATGGTTTGGAAAACGAAGGGCGTCAACCAGGGGCCGGCGCCGCATTCGTTGACCGGGCGTACCCGCCAGAAAAAGCGCTGGTTATTGTCAAAAAAAGATTGAGGTGCATATTCAGTAGCGGTGAGTCCGTTGGCGGCCTCTATGATAGCTGATTCATCGAAAGTAGCGCTGGTGGCCAGCTGAAAGTCATAAGTAACGGCATCATCGGCCCCTTGCCAGGAGAAGTTGGCCTGCAACTGGATATCGTCCCTGCCATCGGCCGGAGTGAGCAGCGCCATCGAGGAAAAATCATTGCTGACGGTGGTGATCTGAAGATTCCGGTAGGCTGTATCCAGGCCGGCGGCTACGGCCTGGATTTGCAGGTCGAGAGTCTCTTCAAAGAACGTATTAAAAGTAATAGTCAGGGTCGTGTTTTCTGAAGGGCTGACCGGGTTTTGGGAGAAGCTGTAGGTAGCGCCTTCGGGCAGCTCGCTGACCAGGTCGAGCGAAATGGGTTCGTTGAAACCCAGAATGGAGGCCGTTTCGATCTCAATGACGGCGGGATTCGGCAGGCAGAGCGGCGAGAGGTCATCGGGGGCCAGCGTCAGCGCGTAACCCGGTTCGGTGGCTGCTTCGATAAAGAAATTCTGGTTGGAGACATCGAAGAAAATGTTGTTGGCGGCTTCGATGCGCACCCGGGCCTGCATCGTTACCTCATCCGGCACCGTGATGAAGGCGGAGCCATCGTTATCCACGTTTTCCAGCAGGGTGATGGGGTAAGTAAAGCCCCCATCCAGAGATAGCTTGATGTTGACTTTTTGGCAGCGGACGATATCATTGTCCGTGTTCGCTACGTCCCAGGCGACTTCTGTGTAGGCGCCCACTGTCCATCGGTCAGCGGAAGTATTCGGCGCCAGGACCCGGAAGGGGCCGGCCGTACTGTCTACTTTAAATCCGATCTGCGCCCAGACTGCCGCCCCCCCCTGTGGATTGTTATCCCGCACCGTGCAGCGAAAGGTCATATTGCGGCCGTAAGTGGGCAATATTTCGGAGATGTCATAATTGTTGCTCAGTATCTTGCTCAGCTTTGGGAATACCCGCATGGGGCTCTCCGTAGGTGGAAAAGAACGGAACAAAGGAGCGTCTCCGGTGGGGTTGCCGTACCCGCCACTTTGGGCCGTCGGGCCCAGGTCGAACTGCTCCCAGCAGTAAGTCAACGCATCGCCTTCGGCGTCGGAGGCCGAGGCTATCAGCTCAAAAGGCGTGCTGGTAGGTATAAAAAAACCACCTGGACGAGGGATTTCCACGACCGGTTCGGTATTGTCGGTGAGCATCTTGTCCGGACAAGCATCGCCTATCCCGAGGCGGAGGTAACCAAAGATTTCCTCAAGAGAGCCGGTATGATATTGAGGGTCCGTGAAAGTTTGGACATTATTACCCGGAGGGCAAATCCCGGAATAACTCATGATGGTCGTACCACTACCCGGTTCGTAGGCGGTGCCATCGTTGACATTCTGGCAACTGCTCATCGTGTGGTTGGCCCCAAACTGATGGCCCATTTCATGGGCAATAATATCAATAACAAAGGGGTCTCCCTGAGGAATGGTAATGCCGGATACCCCATTCGCTTTGATTTGGATATTACAAGCGCTTCTTATGGAAGCTACCCCGTTGCCGGGTGAGTCGGCGTGAACGTTCACAACATGGCCGTAATCATAGTTGTTGATGCCGATGATGGGGTTGATCTTGTTAGCTATCTCTCCCAATAAAGCACCGGTGTTTCCATTGCTCAGGCCATCCATCTGAGGGTCGAGGAAGATGATCTCGTCATTGTTCTCGACCAACTGCGCCCGGATGGCCAGGTCGCGTTCAAAGACCTGGTTGAGGCGGTTGACGACGGCCGTCATTTCCGCCAGCACCAGCTCTTTGGTGCCGCCGTGGAATTGGGCGTATTCGCCGGTACAGGCCAACGCCAGTTTGTAGGTCCGAAGTGTGATCTGCCCCATTGGGTTGCGGTTCTCAATCACATCTCCTTCGTAGATCGGAGTATGCACTTCTTCGTCCGAATCGGTTTCACACTTAAAATCACTCCACAATTCCGGGTTGGGGTTGTCCTTTACGAAGTATGACATGTAAACGGGCCAGGCGCCTTCCGTCCGGGTGTCGATATATACCGCGCCCTGTGCCGTCAGCATGGTGCCGTAGAAGCCCTTGGGGCCATACCCGAAGCGGATGGTTTCGCTCGGGTTGTCGGGGTTCCAGCCCTTGTAAGTCTTGATAGACGGATAACGCGCCGCCAACCCCGGGGCCATCACCGGCGATTCCACTACCTCAAAGGTTTTGATGGCGCCATCCGGCATGGGCATGGACAGCACTATGGGGGCGGTGGCCTCCGGGGTGAATTCCATGGGGGCGGCTTGTAGCGCCGTTTTCAGGCCTTCCAGTTCGAGGGCCAGCGCCCGGTAGTGAGTGACCACAAAGCTGCGCTGCCGGAGCGCCGTTTCCGGGAGGGCGCTTTCGCTGGCGTCTGTCCAGAAATTTTGCTGAGCTTGCAGGGGCAACAGCCCCGGGAGAATGAAGATAAGCGTTAGGAATAATCTCATGTTTTTACTGTTTTCGATATGCTTTCAAGGAATGAATTGGAAAATGGGTTAAGTTTTTTGGATTCCTGTTTGGGAATGGCATAAAAGCGCGCCCTGAGTTGGAGGCGACACCTTTTACAAAACCGGGACTGGCGTGGGAAGGCGTCACCTCTTCTATTAATAGGCACAAAAATAATAGCTTGCATCCATTAAATTTGCATTCCAAATTTCATTTTGTCGCCTAAGCGCGGTAGTTGGTAGAATATTCAAACGCTGAGGCGCCGCTCCTAAGAGTATGTTCAAATTTCGATGATGAGCCGAGAGCGAGAAAATTTTATTCCAGCCAAGGCAAATTTTGCAGCCGGATGCGGGCAATCCGGCGAAAAATTTAACGCCGGATGGAACAAAATTTGCCGCTCGCCCCAAAGGGGCCCTTCGGGGCAGGCCATTGATCGAATTTTGAACATACTCTAATTATATCCTACCCAGGCCTATTAGCCGCCGGGGACGGAGCGCTAGTTGAGTTTTTTGTCGCCCAGCCGCGTTAGTTTTGTCTTTTGGAGCATTTTCTAAGCGTGGGAATGAGTAGGTTACTTGCAATAAGCTTATTTTGCCTGAATATTAAGTAGTCTAGCATATTTAGATTGTATTAAACCGGGGCTCAAGCCGGAGCGCAACAGGACACGAGCGAAGCGACTGATGAAATAAATTGCGCCCCGACAACGCTGTCTCGGGCGCCAATTTCCCATTGGCGTGCGAGTTATAAAATACTTATAATATTCATCTATTCCATCAGCGACCGATCAAATTTGCCGTCTCATGATAAGATCTTTCACTCTCCTCGCCGGCCTTGCTTTAATAGGCAGCCTTCTTTATGGCTCATTTTTCTACTCTAACAGCGCCGCTCCTAAGCGGGCCAAGCCGGCTAAACAGGAACGCATTCTGGAAGCCCTTGAGTACGAAAACAGGATCACTCAGGACCCCGCCCTGGGCTATCCGCCGGTCGAGCGCCTGATGCAAGCCCTGAAGAAAACCAAAGCATTGCAACAATATTACGCCACCCGCACCCCGGGCGGCATCCTGGAATCCCACTGGCGGGAACGGGGCCCCAACAACATCGGCGGCCGTACCCGCGTCATCCACATCGACCTGAATGACCCGGATCGGAAAACCATTTGGGCGGGTGGCGTTTCCGGCGGCCTCTGGAAAACGGATGACGTCACTGCCAGCCGCCCCGTTTGGAATAAGGCCGACGATTACCTGGATAATATTTCGATCGGAGCGATGGCCCAGGACCCCAACGAGCCCGATCTGTTGTATATGGGTACCGGAGAATTGTATGCCGGTATTGCCGGTTTTGCGCTCTTTAAATCGGAAAATGGGGGAAAGGACTGGGCCATTCTGCCCAATACTACCAATGGCAATTTCCTTTTCACCCAGGAACTTTTCGTACATCCTCAAACGCGCGACGTGTACGCCGGCACCACCAAAGGGCTCTACCGTAGCTCCAACCAGGGGCTGAGCTGGGAAAAGGTGCTGGGCGCCGGAGCCGGTACTTTCCAGGAAACCATCCACGATATCGCCTTTCACAAAGCTTCGGGGACGATCTATGTTTCCACCACTTCAGTTATCTATAAATCGACTTCCGGGGATGCCGGCTCCTGGGAGAATCTCACCGCCGGCACCAATTTTTCGGAAGGGTTCACGCGGGTGGAAATCTCGGTCAGCCAGGGTTCTCCTCAGTATCTCTATGCCGTTGGCAATAGCGGAGGCAATGGCAGCGGCGTTCACCGGCTGGCCGAAGGTTCTGACTTTTGGGAAATCAGTAGCGCGCCCATCAGCAACGATGGTGAAAACTGGACCCGCGGACAAGGCGGCTACGACCTGGAAATTGCAGTTGACCCCTTCAACGGCCAGCGCGTTTTTATCGGCGGGATCGACCTTTATGCTTCCGAGAGCGGAGGCATTTCCTTTAACCAGATTTCGGACTGGACGGGCAACCCTCTGCAGTTTGTACATGCTGACCAGCACAAAATTCTATTTGACGAACAACAACAGGGCGTTGTCTATTTTGGCAATGATGGCGGCTTCTTCCGCAGCTTTAACGGCGGTTCGAATATTCAGGCCGCCAACACGGAATACAATGTCACACAATTCTATGCGGCGGATATTCACCCGGAAGCCTTGCGCGACTACTTCATTGGCGGTACTCAGGACAACGGCTCCCTGCAGCTCAATCAATATGGCGTCGTTGGCGCCAGAACGGTATTGGGCGGCGATGGCTTCTATGCCCATATCGACCAGGATGAGCCCCAATACCAGTTGGTGTCGCTTTACTACGGGGACTACGCCATGTCGGTCGACGGTGGCGCCTCGTTCGGCGTTGGCGTCAATACCGAAGGAGGCTTTGTCAACCCTTCCGATTACGATGACAAAGCCAACATCCTTTACTCCCAGACCAATGACGGAGATTTCTACCGCTGGGACCGGGAATCCACCCAGGGGGGCATTATCAATATAGAAAACGCCGATATTTCAGTGACCCACGTGCGGGTATGCCCCAACGTGCCGAACCGGATCTACCTGGGCGCCGGCTCCGGCCGTATCTACCGCATCGATAATGCACACCAGGGCAGCACCGTCAACGCCACCTCTCTGGGAGTCAATAATGCCGGTTCCATCTCGAGTATTGATATAGAATTGGGCAATCCGGATCATTTGCTGGTTACCCTTTCCAATTATGGCGTTACCAGCGTGTACGAGAGTATCGACGGCGGCCAGTCCTGGATGGCCAGCGAAGGCAACCTGCCGGATATGCCGGTGCGCTGGGGGTTGTTCAACCCCAATGATGCTTCCCAGGCCATCATCGCCACCGAGCTGGGCGTTTGGGCAACCGGCCAGCTGAATGGGGCCCAAACGGAATGGGCGCCGCCCACCCCGGGCATTGGCATCCCCCTCACCCGCACCACCATGCTGCAGGCCCGGCAGTCGGACAAGGTGGTCCTGGCAGCTACCTACGGCAGAGGCATGTGGACATCCGACCTCTTCTCCGACCCCCTGCCGGTCATCACCGGCAACCGGGTACACTATACGCAATCGCCGCTTTTCCTCACCGCCCAGCGCTCCCTGCGGGCCGAATCTTTTGAATGGGACTTTGGCGACGGTACGGCCGGAAGCGGAGAAACGGTCTATAAAGAATATGCTCAGATCGGGGAATACGCCCTCAAAATGACCATCAACGGAAGCTTATCGGAAACGGCGCCCATTAAAATATTGCCCGATCACAGCCTGCCCTACAGCTCCGAAGGGGAGGCCTACAGCGGCGGGTTTGAGGCTTTCCCGGAACAGTTCGGCGTTCATACGATCAAAGGGTCTTCCTGGGAACGAGGCAATTCGTCCATATCGGGCAAGAGTGGGGTGAACAGCGGAAACAACGCTTTCGTCATTGGACTGGACGAATTGTATTACCAGCCCAACACCGAAACCTACCTTTACCTGCCCAACTTTGATTTTTCTGTCCAGGGTATCTATGAACTCAGTTTCTGGGCCAAGTTTAAGCTACAGGGCGGCTTTGACGGTTTCCAGCTGCAGTATTCCACCGACCGCGGACAAACGTGGAAACAACTGGGTACAGATAAGGATGGCGATTGGTACAACTATACCAATGAGTCGGAACCAGCGGCTGCGTTTCCCCTGGGCGCCTCCTATTTCAGCGGAACCAAGAACTCTTTCGATAAATTCAGCCTCAATGTGAGCGGCCTGGCCGGAAATGAGGACGTCGCTTTCCGTTTCGTCTTCCGCTCGGAAAATACCGGAAACCACAATGGGCTGGCGATTGATGATGTGAAGATCACCAAATACGATGGGGAACTGCTCACCAAACTGCTCAATTTTGGTGGGGAATTCAGCAGCGCTTCCCAAATACGGCTGGCGTGGGAAACCCAGCCCGAGTACAAATGTCAATATTTTGAGGTCGAACAATCGCTGAACGGCAAAACCTTCGAATCCGTCGGCAGGGTAAACGCCAAAGGCTATCTTGCTACAGATCTGAAATCTTATACCTTCTCGACTCCTGGTGACCGCCTGCTCTATTTCTTCCGCCTGCGGGTCGTCAATGAAGACCCCGCCGAAGACTACGAAGAGGTCTTTTACTCGCCAACTATTGCCCTCCGGAAGGAGAATTTCTACTCGGGCAGGGAAGTGCTCCGCGTATTTCCCAATCCTTTCCAGGATTTTATTGAGGTTACTTTTACAGATGTGATGGACGATGATGTTTATTACGAACTCTACGATATGAGCGGGCGCCTGGCCCGGAAGGGGAAACAACTGGCCACCGGCCCTCTGATGCGCCTTGAGATCACCGGCCTGCCTGCCGGCGTCTATGTGTTGAGCCTGCGGATCGGTGAAGAGGGGGAAGAACAGACTTTTCAGCTTCTGGGGCTGTAGAAGGTGCGTTGCTATGGATGCTACGGGGCTATCCCCTGGCTCCTGGCCTGGCTAGTGTCGTTTTTTCATGCTGTACGGCCCAAATAGTACAGCCCGGCCGTAGATGCTATAGATATTGGCTGCTGAGAGGCCACCCAGCGTTGATTCCATAGCATCCACAGCATCCATAGCATCTGTTCTTTTTCCCGGCAGAGCTTCAGCAAAGCCGGGCGAGAGGTCAACGAATCTCAATCTCCACCAAAGTCCCACTCAGCACAAAATGCACAAAAGTACGCACCGGCTTCTGGCCGAAGAGCTCCCTTGCGGCACAGCCGCTGAGGTAACACCAACTGCCCAGGTTTTGCAGGGCTCGCTGCTTCATTTTGGTTAGGTCGCCGCCGTCGAAGCCACTATTCTGGATAATGACCAGGCCTTTGGGTGTTTCCAGCAACAGGTCGATAACGTTCGTGAAAAGGCGGCCGTGATGAAAATAGCGGAAGGGATACTTGCGATGCACCTCCTGAATGTCGAACTGCCGCCCCAGGAAAGCCAGCCAGGCGTCGCCCATTAATGCCAGCGCGCTGGGCGCCGTATCGCCCATTTCGTAGCGCTGGATGAAGCCTTCCGCCATTTTCAGGCGTTCCGGAGTAGGGTAGGCGGGCCGGTCGGCCGTCAGGAAGGCCTTAATCCCTTTGGCAACAGTGTACAGGTCGATGCCCTCTTCCAGGCTTAGTGAGTTTTGGTAGTTGAGAACGTCGCCGATTCGGGCGCTCATTTCCTGGGAGAAGGGCTCTTTGGCGGCATCGATGTCGTAGAGTTCGTGTGGCTGTCGGCCGGTGCGTTCCGCCAAAAAAAGGAGCGATTCTTCCGGCAGTTCCGCATGGGTGAAATCGCGGGGGTAAGGGAAGGCCTCATTCGTGATATTCAGGAATTGGCCGTTCCACTCCCAGGGGCTTTCCCTTTCATTGGGGAGGAGGGTAGGATGGTCTTCCTGGCCCTGATGCCAGACCCGGTTCAGCCACTGGGTGGGCCGGGCGCGGGAGGGGAAAACGAGATAATCGCGGGCACGGGTCAGGCCGACATAAAGCAGGCGCGCCTCTTCCTGGAGGGCGGCTTCGCGGGCACGCCGGGTAGCTTCACTTTCCGACAGCTTTTCCTCCAGGGCGGTATGGCGGATTTGATCGGCGTAAGGGTTGGCCCAGTAGCGCAGCCAGCGGTTGCCCAATATGTTATTGAGGTCCACCTCCTCACTTTCCTGTATAATGTCCACTCCCCAGACTTCCGCCCTCAGGTTGCCCTCCAGGCTATGGCAGATGACGATGGGCCATTCCAGGCCCTTACTCTTGTGGTAGGTCAGCACATTCACGGCGTCGGGCCCTTCGCCTGAGCCCTGCATGTCCGCTTCGTTGTTTTCCAGCTCGCCGAGCCAGAGCAGGAAGCCACCCAGCGAAGCGGCTGAATGCAGGCGGTTGCAGGCCTCCTCGTACTGCAACGCCAGTTTGCGCATCATGTCTACATTATCGAGGCGTTGTTGCTGGTTTCCCCAACTGGCGACGATGCGCCGCAGGCCCATCTCTTCGAGCAGCAGGTTGAGGATTTCGGCGCTGGACAGCTCGATCGTCTGCTCCCGCAACTGATCCATTGCGAGGATGAAGGCGTCGTCGCCGGCCCACTGTCCTTTCCAGCTCTTGCCGTTGTCTATGCTGTCGATGTATTCCAGGCGGCTCTCAATGATGTCTTCGATGGGCTGGCCGCTGGCCAGCAGTAAGATTTCGGCTACCGAGAGGGAGTCGTATTGGTTGAGGAGGTACTTGAGGCAAGCCAGGATGAGTTTGGCCTCGGCGGTAGCCAGCAGGCCACTGCGGGAAATGGCCGCCCGCAGGCCGGCGCGGTGCAACGCCTCGGCCACGGTCTGGCATTCGGCGTTGGAGCGGCAGAGGATGGCCACATCGCCGGGAACCGCCTTCTGAGGTTCCCGGGCGCCTTTGGGAATGACGTACGTGGGCTTATCCAGCATTTTTTTGAGAGAGGCGGCGATGCTGCTTTCCATCCACGGCCGGCCGGGGAGGCGCCCCTCGCCATCGTACACAAAATGCCAGTGTATCAGGGCATCCTCCATCTCGATGGGCTCCGGCGTTTTGTCGAGGCTGTTTTCGTTGGGTTGCTTTGCCCGCTTGGCCTTCAGGGCCACCTGCTCCGGCGGAAGATCGGTAAAGGCCTTGGTGAACAGGGCATTGACGGCATGGACGATGTCCTCCCGCGAGCGCCAGGAATATTCCTGGATATCTTCGGGCTTCACCCCGCCCACTTTCCGGATGATGGCCTGCATCAGCTCCGGCGCTGCTCCGCGGAAGCCGTAGATCGACTGCTTCGGATCGCCCACCCAGACTGAGTATTGAGCCAGTTTGGACAGCTTCAGAAAAATCTCTAGTTGGATGGGGCTGGTGTCCTGGAATTCATCGACCATCAGCAGGTCGATCTCCTGCTTCAGCACCGCCTTAACCGCAGGTTTATCCAGCAGGCGGTTGACCAGGACTTCCATATCTGTGTAGTCGATCAGGCCGCGGCGCTTCTTATATTCATCGTACTCCTGAATGGCGGCGATGGCAATTTCAAAGATGTTGTAGATGAAGTCGCGGATATCCTCCTGAAATTCGGGATGGCGATGGTGGCTGGCGGCAAACTCGAGCAGTTCGGCTACATCATCGCGGCTCTTGGCGCCGACGTCGAGCTTGGATATCTTCGCCCACTCGTGCCAGTACAGGTATTGACGCAGGTTCAGGGTTCGCTGAAAGGCCTTGAGCGTATTGACTGCCTCCCGGGTCTTTTTGGTTTCGTCGGTATTGTTTTCCAGGCGGGTGATGGTTTCGCCCATCAGTTGGTCGAGCCGGTGCTCGAAGTAGCCTTCCGGCTTATCTTTATCGGGCTGCCCGAGGAACTCCTGGAAGCTTTCGAAAGACTGGTGTTTGCTCTTTTCCAGCGCTTCGAAAGAAAAGTCGTTGGCGCGGGCAATGTCCGTCACCCGTTTGACTTCCCGGCGCCAGTCGTAGCGCTCGCGTTTGTTCAGGCCCAGGCGGTCGCTGAGGTATTCCATTTTTTCAACCCGCTCGCCAGTCAATACGGTCGCCAGAGAGAGATTGAAGAGAATCTGCTGGTCTTCATCGGCGATGATACTCACCTCGGGAGAAACGCCGGCTTCATAGGCAAAGCGCTGCAGCAGCCTGACCCCCAACCCGTGAACGGTTCCAATGAGGGCATTGGCCAATTGGTCTGCCTGTCCGGTAAGCCCTTCTTCCAGCAGGCGCACCCGTACCCGCTCCTGAAGCTCAGCCGCCGCCTTTTTGGTAAAAGTAGTGGCAATGACACCGGTGGCGCGGACGCCTTTCCCCAGCAGCGCCACCATTTCACTGGTCAGGCGATAGGTTTTGCCGCTGCCGGCGCCGGCGGAAATGATGCGTAGGTTCATGATAAGCGATGGCTTGGTTTTTGCTGAAAGGCAAAATAAGGAAAAGTAGGGGGTTGATTAATAACTCATCTTATATAAACCTCTTCGGGGTGTTTATTTTTTCTGATTGTAACGGATTGCGTAGCCATTGACACATCCTGAAAATTTTGTTGACCCTGTCAAACTATACTTTTTGCACAGCCCCGGCCCTATTCGGGAGGGTTTGGAATTCGGTGTTCGCAATTCGCAAATCACTGAAAATCAAGAAGCGTTTTTTTAAAAGGGCTTCAACAAGCTCTAAAATAGCATCACCTCCTAACCACCATCTTCCCCGTCTTCGTTCCTCCTTCCGTCTGTAGCGTATAAAACAATACTCCTTCCGGCAGCCCTTCGCCGCTCAGCCTGATCTCCTGGCGCCCGGTATCAAACCATCCGCTCAGCTGCCGCAACCGGTGGCCGTTGGAGCTGTGGATCAGCAGGGTAGCCTCGCCTGCCTTTTCCATTTCAAAGGCAATGGTAGTCGCCTCTGAAAACGGGTTAGGCGCATTCTCCAACAGCTGCGGCGCTTTTTCCGGGGCGGGGGTGAAGGATAGCTCCGGGCGGTACACCTGCCCATTGGCATCGTATGCTTCGGCCTGGGTGAAATCGGAGCCCAGGTTCAGCCACTCGCTAAGGTTGCCGGCCCGGTGCGCCCGGAAGGTGAGGGTGAACAGTGTCGTTTCCGGATCGGCATTTTCCGGTAGCCGGTAGCAGCTGGCCGTGATCCATCCCTTGTCCAGGAAATCCCATCCCAAATCCTCTTCCTGCAACAAGCCATAGGAAAAACCTTCCAGGCTGAGGGCAGAGGGTTGGAAGCGCAGGGTAAACTGGAACGCCCGAATGGCCTCAAGGCCACCGGCGGTAACTGGCGCCCGCACCAGGGCGCCTGCCTCCACCTCTTGTCCGGCGGCCCATAACTGGAAAGGCCGGTTGCTCTGCCTGGCCTGTAGAATCTGCATGGCGCTTCCATCTACATCTCCGATCTTGATGGCGATGAAATTAGCATCCTGAACGCCGGTGGCGGGCAGGTTAGACAGGCGGATCATTTCCGGGAAGGCTTCCTGCCACGGGTTCATCGGGTTGGGGAAAATATAAGCCGCATCGACAAAACGCCAGCTGAAGTTGTTGGGAAATTCCGTTATCCGCCCCAGGATCAGCTTTTGAATGCTGATCAGGTCGAGCGTAGTGAGTGTCTGAGAATTATTGACATCGGCGGCGATGATCTGATAGGGGCTGTCAAAGCGGTTGTTGCCGAGAATATGCTGGTTGATCAATAGCAGGTCGAAAGTGCTTACGCCGTTAGCATGCCCGGTATTGAGCATGGGCATCACGGTATAATCACTGCCGGGCTGCGGCCCGGAGAACTCGTACTGCCCGTCGGCGCCGGTCAGCAGGTTGCCGGATGGTTGCCCTACGATGCCAATCTCGACGCCATCCACCGGTATGCCGGCCGGGGTCTGGATCAGTCCGGCTATACTGGCGGTAGAGAGCGGTTCGTAGGTCACCCGGGCAAGGCCACTCTGACGGGGCAGGCTGGGATCGGCGAGGATGCCGCCGATGAGGAAGCCGCCATCTTCGAGCAATAAGGCATCGAAGAGGAACTGCCGCTCGAAGGTGAGCCCTTCCAGGTTATCCGCCAGGCTTCCATCTTCTTCCAGGAGGACCATAGAAGGGGCGGGCGCCAGTCCGAGGGAATCAAACAGGCCTACCGTCAGGATGCGCCCATCGGGCAGGCAGAGCATTTTGCGCGGCCCACCGTCGATATAGGGTTCATTATTGCTGAAGGCGGCGGGCAGTTGGAAGCTGTCGTCCAAAGCGCCGTTGGCTTCGAGCCGCACCATACGGAATGGATTTTCCTGAGCGGGATCGGTGCGGAAAATACCGCCCAGGAGCAGCTTGCCATCGGCCTGTTCGGTGAACTTGAAGCGGCAATCGCCAGGACAGATAATATCGGAAGGCGACTGGAAGGAAAAGTCGCGGTTGAGGTTGGCGTCAAGCCGGATGATGGGTTGCGAGGCGGCGCCATCGTAGCGGATATCGCGCCCGCCAAGCAGTATCCTTCCATCGTTCAGGCGGAATATCTCGGTGGCAGTAGCGACCTGTATGCGGTCGGAAAAACTTCGCACCAGGCTGCCGTTGGCATTGTAAAGAGCCACTTTGGAGGCCGCAATACCCTGGTCAAAAACGTTGAAATCGCCGATCACCAGTAGTTGTCCGTTGTCCAGGGGCTGCACTTTGGCGAGGCGCCCTATTGGGTACGTAGCCGGGTTGGGTTGGAAGGTAGGGTCAAACGCACCGCTGGGCAACAAGCGCATGAGGGGCGCCTCGTGCGGGCTTTCGGCATTGTCCAGATTGGTGCCGGCCGCCAGCACCCGCCCCTGATTGTCCAGGTTGATCCGCCGGACCTCATTCCGATAGCTGATGCCAGGATTGTTGAAACTGGGGTCGGCCTCGCCGTTGTCCAGGAAGAGACGAGCTATATTGGGGCTATAGGTGTCGCCTGCCATGGCGAAATCTCCACTGATATACACTTTATCGCTACCGCTGCTCACCATCGAACGGACGACGCCCACGCGCTCCACCGCGCTGTTGAAGCCGGCTATCGGGGCGCCCGAATTGTTAAGGCGGACGATACCCAGGTGGGCTTGTCCGTCAAAAGCGCTAAAAGGGCCGGCAGCGATGAAGCCGCCGCTGGGATGGATAACTGCTTTCCGTATCAGCCCATCGGCGCCTATTCCGCCGTCGTAATTGCTCAACCCTGTCGCCGGGTCGAAGGGATGGACTGCACTGACGCCACCGTAGTCACCGGAGACGTAGATCTGGTCATTATTGTCAACTGCAATAGATTGAGGAATGCCAAAGACGTAGTTCCATTCGGCAAAACTGCCATCGGGGTTAAGAATGCCCACTGCATAGCGGATCAGGAAGGTGCCGGTACTGAAAATGATGCGCCCCTGGCTATCCTGGTTCAGGTCCCGGATACCAACCAGTGTGTTGGTGGTGCTCGGTAAATTAATGGAGAAGTTAAAGCCGGCAACCGGGGCGCCGCTGTTTTCGTGGTAACTGAGATAAGCCTCTCCATTGTAGGTGCCGCCAACGGCAAAGCGCCCGTTGTTTTGCACCAGCAGGCTGCTAACGAAGACCACGCCGGGGGTGTTGAGGGGGATAATATTTTGCAGGCTACCGTTTGCGCTCAGGCGAATGACGCCCTGCACTGCCAGTTCGTCGAATTGGCTGAAGGAGCCGCCCACCAGGATGGAGCCATTGGATTCCACCTCAATTTCGGCAAAGCTGCCATCGGGTGCAAAGCCGGCCTGAAAGCTGTTGTCGAGGCTGCCGTTCGTATTCAGGCGGAGGATGGTAATACCCTCGGGAGCATTTTCATCCAGGTAGCTGCCCCCAATGAGGACTTTGCCATCCGGCTGTAACGCCAGGGCAATAATGGAAAACCGGATCGTCGGCTGGAAGCTCTCGTCCAGGCTGCCGTCGGGCAGAAAGCGGGCGATATTGGCTCGTTCCACCCGGTTGGCCAGGGTGAAGCTGCCGGCGGCTATGAAGCGCCCGTCGGGCAAAATAACCAGCTCTTCAATATCGCCGGGGCGAGTCACAAAAGGCTGGAAGTCAGAATCGAAGCTTTGACTGAACAGGGTAGTGGTAAGGGCGCAGCACAACGCCAGAAGGGTAGTTATTCTCGTCACCATGGGATTGAGTTTTTTATCATTGGGGGGTGGCCGGGAAAAACTTGAGGGGGGATTTGTCTGTTGCCGGTTGTCACCATCCCGAAGGGCCAAAATAGAAAACCAACAACTATGAACTAACAACTATCCACACTTTCAGTTCATTCCCAGCAGAACCCTGGTACGAATATACGACGGCCGGTTATCAACTTAGTTTTTGCCGGCTTGTGTGCTGTTGTACGGCAATAGTTGGAAGAGGGTTTCGGATTTGGAAGATTTTTTGGCAGGATTGTGAGGTTTTTTTTGGAGGGCAGGCATTGCCTCTTTGTTTCCTGATGTCCCTTTGGGTGTTCGGAGGGTCAAAAGTTAGGTAAATCCCCAGAAGCCGGTAGGGCAATTGCCTATTCCATTTTCACAAATACCTCCGTTTATGCAAGGGAAGTAAGCGAAGGTTGGAATAAAATGCTGGCTGCGCCAGCACCCAATTGAAGGCAATAAGGAGTACCGCGACACAATTTTTTCCCCGGAAAAACGCTTTACACTTGTTGTCCAAGCCATTCATTCAAAGCCCTTACGATCATGCTAAAATACCTGCCATTCTGTTGCGTTGCCATTGCCTTCCTTTTGGGAAGCGCCGGCTTACAGGCGCAAGACAAAATAGACCGCATCTACCTGCTCAACGGAGAAGAGATCAAAGCCGAGGTAGAGAGCATTCAGGGCCATTACATCCGATACACCCCTTTTGAACAGCCGGATACCGCTTACCTTCGGGTGGCCAAAACGGAAATTGACCGGGTAAAAATGGCGGATGGAACGGAACTGTGGTACAACCGGCTTCCGAAGGAAGCCAAGCCGGAAGAATCTGCCGCCGCACCGGAGGCGGAAAAGGAACGGAAGAAAAAACGGCCGGTTCGGTCGCAGAAATTGCAACGACACCGGTAAGTTTGTCGTTTTTTGCCACAAAACCACAAAATGGACCCATCCCGCCGTTCTGCCCTTTCCTTTCCCGCCCCCTGGGCGCTGCACGGCGAAGGCGCCATGCTGTTTTACCGCCTGCCCGCGGCCTTTGCCCGGGAGCATGGCGGCATACCGGAAAGCCTGGCCCCTGCCTTTCAGGGCATCGTAGCCTGTGTCATGCTGGTTGATTACCAGCACTCGCCGGTGGGGCCGTACCGGGAGTTGCTTTTCATCCCCGGCCTGTTTGGTACGGAGCGGGGCCGGCGGTTTTCCATCACCCGTATTTATGTCGATTCACAGGAAAGTATGGAGTGGGGGCGCCGCAACTGGGCCATCCCTAAAGAGATGGCGGACTTCCACTGGCAGCGCACCGGCCCCTACGCCGATGAGGTGCAGGTGAGCCTGAAAGACAATGAGCCATTTTTGGAAATGAGTATCAAAGGCATTGGCCCGCGCTTTCCCATCAGCACCGCCCTCATTCCTCTGCGCATATACCAGGAACTGGACGGCCGGACGGTGGAAACCTCCCCCCGAGGCAAGGGTAAGGGGCAGTGGGCAAGGGTATCGCGGCTGAAAGTACACACGGATGCTTTTCCCGACATCAGCGCTTATCGCCCTTTCGCCGCTCTGCGGGTGTCGGGGTTTCAAATGACCTTTCCGAGTGGAAAAAACGTTTTAGTAAAACGTTTTTAATGTTCCTTCCTCATACCGATAAACACCAAATCCTACGTCCGACAAACTATCCACCACCGCCGGTTCGGGCAGGAACGGATAAGCCGTGGCGCCGGTGTAGAACATAAACTCTATTGGCTTTTCCACCCCGAAAACCACCGTCCGCTCTTTCATTTCATACCGCTCTTTCAAAGCCTTCATGTTTTCCGCCCATTCCGGCGAACGCTCCCGGAGGGAAAAGGGCTTTATTTTTTCAATCGAGTAGCGCACGGGCAACAGGATCAGCAGGACAAGGGCCAGGTAATTGGCATACCTTGGAAAACAAAGGCGTTCTTTATATATTTTCAGGTATCGAAAGAACAGAGCCGTCAGGATGAAAAAGGCAGGCGCAGAGATAATGGTGTAAGCCTGCATCTTAGTCTGGGCGGTGGAAAAGATGGCCAGCGGAACCCAAATCCAAACCAGCAGGCTTAGGTCCGCTCGTTTTTTCCGGAACAGCTGCCTCATTCGTTTATAAGTTAGCCAAACCAGAGGCAGATAGATGAGTTCCCCGAAGATGATCCGCAGTTTAGCCAGGTGGTAATACCAGGGTTCGCTGTGCCCTTCCAACCCTTCGAAGAAGTGGAGGATGTTGTATGCCTGTTCATGAGCGGCCTCCAGCGGGAATGCCCGGAAGATATAGAGCTGCCAGGGCAGGAACACCGCTATGGCAACCCCCACGATCAACGAAAGGTGAAAAAAGATCTTTTTCCAACTGAACCGGTGTAAAACCAGCAGCCCCCATACCGGCGCTACGATGAAGGCAGGCAGCCATTTCGTCAGCACGCCCAGCCCGATGCTCAGGCCGATCAGCACACTCATATACCAGCGCGGCTCTCTGAGAAAGCGGATGGAAAAGAACACCCCCAGCTCGATGAAAAATAAAAAGAAAAGGTCGGGGTGGTCGGTTGCGGCTCGGCCTGCTGTCAGGGCGATGATCAGGCCGTGGATGGCGTGCAGAAAGGCCGCCAGCAGTGCCGTCTTTTCATCGGTGTAATGCCGGGCGATGGCGTAGGTAAGCCAGATGGCCAGGGTGGAGAGCAAGATGGAGGGAATCCGCAGGGCGATCTCGCTGATGCCGAACAGTTTGAGGCTCAACGCCATCGCCCATAATGCAAGAGGCTGTTTGTGCAGCCAGATATGGTTGCTGCTCCAGTCTTCATAATTGTAAGGCAGCACCGGGTGGTCGTAAAGAGTGGGCCGCAGGGGGTGATCGGCCATATTCTTAGCGGCCAGGGCATGGTAGCGTTCGTCCCATTCGTGCAAGAAGAAATCCGAAGCCGCATAAATCCTCAAAAGCAACCCGCCGGCGAGCAGGAGCAGTAGGGCCCACTGGTACTGGCCTCGCCGGGCCGCCCGCCAGGCCAGAAAGAAAACGGTGGCGCACAAAGCAATGGTGAGGATGCCGGATATTAGGTTCGCCAATTTGCTCGGTTTGTTCGTTGACGGGACAAAGATAGAAATAGAAAGAATAGGTTTCCCAATAATGCGATTGCCTTCAGAAATCACCGTCCAAATTGCGATCTTCCTCCCTAACCGCTTATTTTTGTGCACGAACCGTGATGGGGCCTGCCTGTGAGGGAGCGGGAGACTGGGGGACAAGGAGATAGGGATACAGGGTGCCGGCCTTCAAGCAGGGGGTACGATTCTAGTTTGTCCCCTCCCTTAGTTTAGGGGCCTATTGTGGCCTAGCGGGAGTTTAGAGGCTTATTTGGGGCCTTGTTTGGGGTTTAGAAAGGTTTAGGATGCCTCCCTGAGGCTGCTCACCGGGCTTCTAAACCCCTATAAGCTCCTGGAAATCCCTACTTGTCCCGTACACGAAGTGTAGGGAAACCCCTCCGGGGCACGGCTGATCTAAACCCAGATTAGTTCAGGAATAGGACTAAACCCAGCTAATGGGTACAAATGGAAATCGCACCCCAAGTAGGGTACATTATCCACAAAACGCACACGATGCCTGAAGCATATATATACGACGCGCTACGGACACCCCGGGGCAAAGGCAAAAGCAGAGGCGCGCTCTACGAAGTGAAGCCGATCGACCTACTGTCCGTCACACTGCATGCGTTGCAGCAGCGGATGGCTATTGCTCCGAAAGAGCTGGATGACGCCGTCATCGGCTGTGTGACGCCCATTGGCGACCAGGGATATAACATCGCCAAAGCCGCTTTGCTGCACGCCGGCTGGGGAGGGGCGGTCAGTGGGATGCAGGTCAACCGCTACTGTGCTTCCGGCCTGGAGGCAGTCAACCTGGCGGCCATGAAGGTACGTTCGGGTTGGGAAAGCCTGGTGCTGGCCGGAGGCCTGGAGAGTATGAGCCGTATCCCTATCGGCAGCGACGGCGGCCCTCTGATGTACGATCCCGAGCTGATCACCCGGGTCAATTCCATCCCCCAGGGCATCTCTGCCGACCTGATCGCCACCATGGAAGGCTTTGGCCGCGAAGAGCTGGACGCCTACGCCTACAACTCCCACCAGCGCGCCCGGCAGGCCTGGAGCAACGGCTACTTCAGCCGTTCCATCATTCCCATTTACGACCGCAACGGCCTGCTCATACTGGACAAGGACGAGCACATCCGCCCGGATACCACGCTGGAGGCGCTGGCCCAGTTGCCTCCCGCCTTTGAGGCCATTGGCCGGCAGGGGTTCGACGAGATGGCCCTCTGCGAGTATCCTACTCTGGAACGCATCCGCCACCTGCATACCGCCGGCAATTCCTCCGGCATCGTAGACGGCGCCGCCCTGGTTCTGGTGGGAAGTAAGGAAAAGGGGGAAGCGCTGGGCCTGAAACCCCGCGCCCGCATCCGGGCGGCCGCCACCGTGAGTGTCAACCCCACCCTGATGCTGACCGGGCCGGCGCCGGCCGCCCGCAAAGCACTGCAATTAGCCGGTATGGAAGTAAAAGATGTTGGCCTTTGGGAGTGCAACGAGGCTTTCGCCTCTGTCGTCCTGAAGTTCCAGCGGGAAATGAATATAGATGACTCCATCCTCAACGTCAACGGCGGGGCCATCGCCATGGGGCATCCGCTGGGAGCTACCGGCGCTATGCTGCTGGGCGCCCTGCTCGATGAAATGGAACGGCAGGATAAAACTACCGGGATGGTGACGCTTTGTGTGGGCGGGGGAATGGGCGTGGCCACGATCGTAGAGCGGGTATAAGGAGCTAAAAAGTTGCGATGCAACAAACCGAACGCCTCTAAAACTTTGATGCCAATGAAATTGACGCTTCTCTTTTTTTGCTTGTTCCTCTTCTCTGGCAGTGCCTGTGGGCAAGACAGGGCCGCTCGGTGGGAAGAAGATATTGATCTTTTAGAAACGGAACTGCCAAAGCGGCATAATGACTTTTACCGGCATTACTCCGAGCCGGACTTTCATTCGGCGCTGGACAGCCTGCGCACTGCTTTGCCGGGCCTGGAAGACTGGGCGGTCCTGTTGCGTCTACAGGAAATCATCTGCCGCGCCGGAGATTCCCACACCTCTGTTTTCAGTGATGTAGTGAGCAATGGCCCCGTTTTCCCATTGTCTCTGTATTGGTTCAAGGAAGGACTGTTTGTCCTGGGCGCTTCAGCTGTGTCGTCTCAGGATACTCTTTTGGGCAAGCAGCTACTGGCTATCAACGGCATACCAATAGAGGAGGTGGCGGCCCGGGCGGCCCGGCTGTTAGTAGCTGAGAACGAATCCATCGTCCGGCACCGGTTACCCAATTTGCTGCCTTCCTGGTATCTGTTGAGCTATGTCGGGGTTGTAGATGGCGCCTCGGCTATTTTCACCTTTCAGGATACCAATGGTTATACCTTTAACCTGCCGCTTGAGTCCGTGCCCCTGGCTTCCTTTAAATCGGCCTTGGTTCGTTACAAACCTGCTTCCTATGCCTTTTCCGAGCGCGACAACCGGTCTGTATTCTGGCGCGAATACCTGGAGGAAGAGCAATGTCTTTATATTCGCTACAACCGCTGTACCAGCCGGGAGGTAGAAAAGAAATACGGCAGTAAGAAGAGGGCGAAACAGCAACCATCCTTCGAAAACTTTGAAAAAGGGATATTATCCACGCTGGCGGAAAAGCCCGTACACAAGCTGGTATTCGATGTCCGCAATAATCCGGGCGGCAGTTCTCCGCAAGGGGCCCGGCTGGCGAGGCAGATCGGGCAAGCCTACAAAGGCAAGGTCTATGCCGTTATCGGGCGGCGCACCTTTTCTTCGGCCGTATTGAATACCCTGGATTTTCAGGAACACTGTGGCGCTACACTCGTTGGCGAGCCCACCAGTGGCCGCCCCAACCACTTTGGGGAGGTAAAAACATTTGAGCTGCCGAATTCTAAAGCCACGGTTTCTTATTCCACCCAATATTTCAAAAGAGTAGAGGGCGACCCCGCCACCCTCGAACCGGACGTCCGCGTCGAGTTATCTTTCAACGAATTCAACCGGGGCGTCGATCCCGTTTGGGAATATATCAAACGCCAATGATTCGATATAAAAAAGACACCAACAATATCGTTACGCTGACCCTCGACATGAGCGGCCGCAGCGTCAATGTGATCAACCACGAGATCGCCGAAGTTTTCGTACCGGTCATCGAGCACCTCAAGGAAGAAAAGGCGAAAGGCTTGCTGCGGGGCGTGATCCTCACCTCCGCCAAGAAAACCTTCCTGACCGGGGGCGACCTGGAATACCTTTACCAGGCGGATGACCCGGAGGAAATTTTTGGCTTTGCCGAAAAGCTCAAAGGCATCCTGCGGGAGCTGGAAAGCCCCGGTATTCCAGTGGTGGCCGCCATCAATGGCGCCGCCCTGGGCACCGGGTTTGAAGTGGCGCTGGCCTGTCACCACCGGATTGTCATAGACGGCCCCAAGGTTTTCCTGGGCTTTCCCGAAGTCCAGCTGGGGCTGATGCCCGGCAGTGGAGGCCTCATCCGCCTGATGTGGCTATTGGGCATCGAAAAAGCTTTCCCAATCCTGACCTCCGGGCTGCGATATTCCCCCCATGAAGCGATGCAGCTGGGGCTGGTGGATGAGGTGGCCGGCACTCCCCGGGAGATGATGGACCTCGCCAGGGCCTGGCTGCTACAGAATAAGGAGGGCCGCCGCCCCTGGGACCGGGAGGAATGCTCCGTTCCCGGCGGTACGGCCCGTAGCCCGGAGATAGCACAACATATTCGCCGGCTGGCGGCCCAGCTCGCCAGCCAGGGCCACAACAATTACCCGGCGCTGCAGGCCATTCTGAATGTGCTGGCGGAGGGCTCCAAAGTAGATTTCGATACTGCCTGCCGTATCGAGAGCCGCTACTATACGGAGCTGCTGCGCAGCCCCGCCTGCAAGAATATGATCAAGGCTTTTTGGTTCGACCTCAACTACATCAAGCAGGGAGGCAACCGCCCCAGGGGCTTTGGCAAGTTCAGGCCTCAAAAGGTGGGCATCATCGGCGCCGGCCGTATGGGCTCCGGCATTGCCTTTGTCTGCCTCAGCGGGGGTATGGAAGTGGTACTTAAAGATGTATCCAAGCCCATCGCCGAGCGCGGCCGCGATTATGTGCGCCGCCAACTCAATACAATGGTAACGGAGGGCAAGAAGCTACCTGAAGAACGCGAGGAGATGCTTAGCCGCATTCAGACTACTGAATCCTCCCGGGATTTCGAAAACTGCGACCTGGTCATCGAGGCGGTATTCGAGAACCGGCTGGTCAAGCAGAAGGTCACCCGCGAAGCCGAAGCGCACCTGGATGAATACTCTCTGGTTGCCAGCAATACGGTTTCTATCCCCATTACCCAGCTGGCGGAAGCTTCCGTCCGCCCGGAGAACTACGTGGGCCTGCACTTTTTCCCTCCTGCCGAAGAGGTGCCCCTGGTGGAGATCGTCCGCGGCGAAAAGACTTCGGAGGAGACCGTAGCCCGTGCTTTCGATTTCGTCCGGGCCATTCGCAAGACGCCGATCGTAGTGAAGGACGATTGGGGCTTTTATGCCGCGCGGGTTCAAAATACGTATATTCTGGAAGGCATCACCATGCTGCAGGAAGGCTACCCGCCCACCCTGGTCGAAAACCTGGGCAGACAGGCAGGTATGCCCCGCGGCGCCTTGGCTTTTGCCGATAATCTCGGCCTGAATATGGTGCTGAAATACGAAAACCAGGCGGCGGAGCACTACGGCTCGAAGTACGTCCAGCATCCTGCCGTAGCCGTTCTGACAAAGATGCTGGAAGGCCTGCAGCGCCAGGGCCGACAGCGGCGCGGGGGGTTCTACGAATACCCGCCGGAGGGCGAGCCCCGCCTCTGGCCGGAGTTGGGCGAGCATTTCCCCTCATCCAAACAGGATTTCGACAAACAGGAGTTGATCAACCGTTTCCTGTTTGCTCAGGTACTGGAGGCGGTTTGGTGCATGCAGGAGCAAGTCATCCATTCAGTAGCCGCCGCCAACCTGGGCAGCATCCACGGCTGGGGCTTTCCTGCCTTTAAGGGAGGCGTCATTCAGTTTATCCACGATTATGGAGTGGATGATTTCGTAAGGCAATGCCAGGTTTATCAGAAGGCGCACGGCCAGCGCTTCCGGGCGCCGGGAGGATTGAAAGAGATTGTCGAGAGGAGCGGGTGAGACAGGGGCCGGGCTAATAACTTCACCATTTGATACGGCTATTTTTCCGCCGGCTCGTCGCCAGAGGCTATGGCCGACGGAGACAGGCTGCGTTGCTCGATCGGTTACTTAGCGCTGCTATGCTCCCTCCTCGCGCCCCTGCCTGCTCGGCCGCCTCGCGGGCAGGCAAGTTGCCTGGCGAAAAAATAGCTCGCCTGAAATGATGAACTTATTTTTCTCCGACCCCTTAGTACTCTGTAAAATAAATATCTTCTGCTTCTGAACGTGTCTTTCCGCCCCACCCGTCGTCTCGTCCTCGCCTTGATAGCTAAGGCTATCAGGCTCCGGGCGTTCCTCGGTTAGAACGAAAATACATCGTTCATAAACGAGAATTTACTTAATTTACAGAGTACTTAGCGTTTGTTCAAATTTCATCGGGTATGAAATTAAGCTTGTTAATTTATTGCCGGCTCATTCCTACCGAGTTTTTTTACTTGTTTATTTGAAATATTATACCGCCGATTGCCCTTCGTCCAAATCATATGCTGCGTTTTACGGGCCAGGCTGGTATTTTTGTTTAATCTGCATTTATTTTTTTGTATGAAATCTTGAACAAAGTTTCTGGTATTTTGTCTTGCCTGTGATATTTGTCAAATGCATTAGTAAACTATACCTTGAAGCAGTACGACTACATCCTTGCCGGTGGAGGTTGTGCAGGGCTGAGCCTTGCCTATTACCTCACTCAAAGCTCTCTTCGGAACAAGCGGGTACTCATAATTGATGCTGAAAAAAAGGAGCACAACGACCGCACCTGGTGTTTCTGGACTGATCAGGAAACTGCCTTTGATGATATTGTTATCCGGAAATGGCCTGAACTATCCTTTATCGATGAAAGAGGGGAGCGCCCTGGCAGTTTAAGAAACCTTCACTACAAAATGATCCAGGGAGTTGATTTTTACCGAAAGGTAAAAGCAACTATTGACAGTACGCCCGGCTTTGAAATACTGCAGGCAACCATTACAGAAACAGGAGAATCAGAATCGGGGGCATACGTAATTGCAGACGGCCGGCGGTTTGATGCAGCCTGGGTTTTCAACAGTGTGATCCGGGACGAAAGCCGGAAAGCGCACTGCGAGCCTCATCATTTCCTGCTACAGCATTTCGTGGGTTGGTGGATCAGAACCGAAGCGCCCCTCTTCGAACCAGGAAAGGGTATCCTGATGGATTTTCGAACACCTCAGTACCGGAGTACCCGCTTCATGTATGTCTTGCCATTGTCCGAACGCGAAGCGCTGGTGGAGTACACTGTATTTTCTCCACAGAAATTACACATCAGGAATTACGAGCAGGCCCTGGAGTCTTACCTTTCTGATACATTGGCAGTAGGCGCATATACAATAACCGGCCGGGAACAGGGCGCTATTCCCATGACGGACCTGCCCTTTCCGTCAACCCGGAGCCCCCATGTCGTCAACATCGGCACAGTAGGGGGGGCGGTGAAGCCGACGACCGGTTACGCCTTTCAAAATATACAAAAGCAGGCAAGGCAAATCGTATCCCAACTGGAAGCGCAGGAAATACCGCTACCGTCCGCTACATCCGGGCGCCGGTTCCGCTTCTATGATTCCTTGTTGCTGAGTATTCTCCAGGACTATGGAAAGGAAGGGATGCCTATTTTCAGTGCGCTTTTCCGAAAGAACGACATGGTTCGGATTCTACGCTTTTTGAACGAAGAAACCAGTTTGATGGAAGAGGCGCGAATCTTTGCCAGCCTGCCTGTCGCTCCGTTCATTAAAGCCCTGATTCGGGTAAAGTTGCGGCCGAAGTGGCGAAAACTGCTGGCGGGCCAGCGCCTTTCTAAAGAAAAAAATCCGGATCTCATTTATGAGCTCGGCCCGGCGAAAGCCGGCGCCGGAGAGCACGTTCAAGGTACTATTCTATAAAGGAAAAGTAACTATTCAGCATCGTGGTGATTTGACCCCTCAAGCAAAATTTTGTAAGCCGCCCTTCCCCTTCCAAGGGGAATGAGAAGGGGTTCCAGCGGGAAAAAGTCTACAAAATTTTGCGTCAGGCGTATTTCAGACCCCATGCTGAATAGTAACAAGGAAAAAGGAAAAAATTAAAATCAGCATATGGCCTCCCGCTACCCCCTGTTATACCGTTCTGTTCAAGGGCTTGCCCTGGCAGCCGCCCTGTTTGGGCTGTTAGCGCCGCAACTGGCGGCTCAGTGGCAGCTTTTCCTGGCGGTAGCCCTGATCGTTTTGGTGGGTATACCCCATGGAGCTACAGATTATCTGATCTTTCAGTATCTATCCCGCCCGCTGTGGGGATCCCGTCATCTGTTCAGGTTTTATCTGAATTACATTTTGTTGATGGCTGGATATGCTCTGTTGTGGTGGCTGTTACCTGGCCCTGCCCTTGCCTTGTTTCTG
Source organism: Lewinellaceae bacterium (assembly GCA_020636095.1). GTDB lineage: Bacteria > Bacteroidota > Bacteroidia > Chitinophagales > Saprospiraceae > JACJXW01. The sequence continues at coordinate 1,128,252 of JACJYN010000002.1, read as the reverse complement.
CTGCTTTCCATGTACCACTTCGGGCAGTCCAACTGGAATTATGTTACTTATCGAAACAAGGCGCTGCAATATGGCGCCTACCTTCTGTGGGGCGCCTTCGTTTTGTTAACGCCCATACTATGGCACTACGAAGCGGCCCAGGTGATCATTCAGCAACTGATCGGAGCGCCGGCGCCGGTGATCTCCCAACCCCTGGCTCAAGCTTTGTGCATAGGCCTGCTGGCCTGTAATCTATGGCTTACGATCTATCTGCTGATTCAGCAGCGAGTCAATTTCCGGCAATTTGTGGAGGAACTGGCTAATTATGTAGTGCTATCCGTGCTTTTTGTGAACACTCCGTTGCTACTGGGTTTTGCGGTCTATTTCGTTTGCTGGCACTCCATGAGTTCGGTAATGGACCAGATTCGCTTTTTCCGGGAGCGGTTGGGGCCATATTCACTGAAGGATTATGTGCGGAGTACGCTGCCGCTCAGCCTGGCCTCCATTGCCGGGCTGGGAGTCCTGGTGGGGGTACAGTTGAGTATGGGAATAGCCTTCAACATCGGGGTAGTATTCATTTTCATTTCGGTCGTTACCCTGCCGCACATGATCCTGATTGAGCAGCTTTATCATGAGTTGCCGGTGGGTGAGAGAGGCGATGAGGCCCCGGTTTATTCAAATGTTGTCAATTAGTTTCATTGTTTCAAATATTTTTGAAATATTCTGAACATTCTGAAATTTATTCTGTTCGTTTTTTAATCTTTAACAGTTATTTAACAAAATAGTAATTCTTATGGATGCATTAGTAAACTTTCAACCAATGTTGTTGGCCCAGTTGAAGTCTGGTGATTACGTAGGCTTTACCTTCTTCATCGGCTCGATGGCCATGGCTGCCGCCACTGTATTTTTCTTTTTCCAGATCAGCCGGGTAGAAGGCAAATGGAAGGATTCCCTGCTCGTTTCGGGGTTGATTACTTTCATTGCTGCTGTCCACTATTTCTACATGCGTGATTTCTGGGCGGAGAACCAGGCGTCTCCAACCGAATTTCGCTACATCGACTGGATTCTTACCGTTCCGCTGATGTGCGTAGAATTTTATCTCATTCTCCGGGCGTTCGGCGCTAAGGCCGGCTTGCTCTGGAAGATGATCGCTTACTCTATTCTGATGCTGGTCGCCGGTTATCTGGGTGAAACGGTTTACCGTGACAGCTCACCACTCTGGGGCTTTATTTCCACAATCGGCTATGTAGGTATCTTGTATGAAGTATGGTTTGGCTCCGCCAAGCGCTTATCAACCACTTCCAACGATCCTCTGCTGCAGAAGGGCTTCAATGCACTGGCATGGTTCGTCCTGGTGGGTTGGGCTATCTACCCGATCGGTTATATGGCAATGGATACCGGCTGGCTGGCTGGAGTTATTCCGGCTACGTCGATGGATATCATCTATAACATTGGTGATGCTGTCAACAAGATCGGTTTTGGATTGGTGATCTACAGCCTCGCTGTTTCCAAGACAGATGAAGGTTCAATGGAAACCGTACGCGCCGGAGGAAAGGCAGCCGCTAAAGTGTAAGGCAAAACGAAAAAAACATCAAGATTTAAGAACCTACGCCCCAGCCAGATGGCTGGGGCGTTAGGTCAAAATGCATTAGTAAACTATGCCGCAAAGATAAGTTTTTCTGATTGCAAATCTAAATTCAGAAAGCCTCATGACGGCCAACGCCAGGAAAATATCCTCCAGTACGCCGGATTTATTCGGCCGGCATCCCTCCTCCCGCTTATGGTTTGTTCAAAGCAGCCACCTCTCAAGCTCTCAGGTTTTTTTGCAGACAATAGCCGAGTTCCTTAATAAATATCTAGATTTGCCAAAAATCTGATCCATGAAACATTGGCCGGGCTTGGTGCTATTGTTCAGTTTTTGGTGTTTGTTGCTCAACGGGCAGTCCTTCTATGGGCCGGTAAACTCCCGCGACGCCCTGATCGGTGGCGCCGGGGCGGGCCTTTACGGGCTAGGCCTTATCATTACTCAAAAAGTAGAACCTTTGACCCCGGAGGCCGTCAGGCTGCTGCAGGAGCAGCGCGGCGATATCTGGGGCGTCGACCGCTGGGTAACCCGGCAATGGTCTCCCCCGGCTCAACGCATCAGCGACGGATTTTTGCTGGCCTCGCCCGCCCTTCCTCTGGCGCTGGCGCTGGATAAAAACACGAACCATCAATTTGGGCGGCATGCGCTGATCGCCCTGGAAGGGCTATTGGTGAATATGGCATTTATGCAATTGACGAAGGCAAACGCGCGCCGCCCCCGGCCCTTTGTTTTTAACCCCGATGTTCCGTTGCCCTACAAGTTGGAACGGGACGCCCGCTTTTCTTTCTTTTCCGGCCATACCTCTACTGTTGCCAGCCTGTCTTTCGTCAGCGCCCGAATGTATACGGATCTGAACCCCGATGACCGGCACGATACCTTAGCCTGGGCTACGGCATCCGTCATCCCGGCCATAACCGGTTATCTGCGTATCCGGGGAGGGAAGCACTACCTTACGGACGTACTGGCGGGCTATGCAGTGGGCGCTGCGATAGGCCTGATTGTGCCCCGCCTGCACCGGTAAGCCTTTTTATGGCTACCATTCCAGGCTTGGACGAGTTCGCGGTTCGGTATTCGCTGTTCGCAACCGCGGCAGGCTGCTTGGGCTTACCTGCTTCTAACCGTGTCGAACCTTAGACGGGTAGCCCTTTTTATGGATTTTTGGAAGGATCGCTTAAACAATCGGGCGGCTGCCCTGTTGCAAGCTCTAACAAATTCAACAGTTGATGTCCCGAGCGATCCTTTGGTTTCGCAATGATTTGCGCCTGAATGACAATCCTGCACTCAATGCTGCAGTCCGCGAATGCGATGAGGTTGTCCCCGTTTATGTGCTGGATGAACGCTATCTGGAACGCGATCGCTGGGGGATACGACGCACCGGCCCCTACCGCCTGAAATTTCTCCTGGAGAGCCTGTATTGCCTCAGTGAATGTCTGCGCGATAAAGGCAGCCGGCTGATCGTATTGAAGGGCCTACCCGAGGGGGAGTTGCCCCGCCTGGCCAAGGAATACGGGTGCTCCCGGATTTATGCCTCCAAAGAATATACCCATGAGGAAATCAAGGTGGAAAAAGCCATTGATGAGGCCTGCGACGTTCAATTCTATCATAGCAGCACGCTCTACGATCCGGAGCAACTGCCCTTTGCCATCAATCAGGCGCCGGACGTTTTCACTGCATTCCGCAAGCGGGTGGAGCGATATGCAGCGGTCCCCGAGCCTCTTTCTCCACCAGATGAAATCCCTGGCCCGGAGTTGCCGGACACCCATATCCCCTCGGTGGAAAGCCTGGGTTTCAAGATGCCGCCAGCCGATGAGCGGGCCGTTCTGGAATTCAAGGGAGGAGCCATGGAGGCTCATTCCCGCCTCGACCACTATTTTTGGGATACTGAGTCCCTTTCCTCTTACAAGGAAACCCGCAATGGATTGATCGGCGCCGATTATTCCTCCAAGTTTTCTCCCTGGCTGGCCAACGGCAGCATCTCGGCGCGCACTATTTACTACGAAGTTGAAAGCTACGAGGCGGAAGTAGAGGCCAATCAGTCTACCTATTGGTTGAAGTTCGAACTGCTCTGGCGAGCGTACTTTCGTTTGGTTGCGATGCGCTATGGCCGCCGGATATTTTTCCCGGGAGGCATTCAGGACAAGGCCGTTGACTGGAAGGAGGACAAGGTTGCCTTTAGCAATTGGTGCGCCGGTACGACCGGTGATGACTTTGTGGACGCCAATATGCGGGAATTGCTCCTAACTGGTTTTATGAGCAACCGGGGCCGCCAGAATGTGGCCTCGTATCTGGTGCACCGCCTGAAGCAGGATTGGCGCAAGGGCGCCGCCTGGTTCGAATCCCTGCTCGTTGACTATGACGTGTGCAGCAATTACGGGAACTGGATGTATGCCGCCGGGGTGGGCAACGACCCACGGGACCGCATTTTCAATACCGGGAAGCAGGCTTCCATGTACGATAGCGATGGGGCCTACCGGCAGCTCTGGCTGAAGGAGCATGAGTTGGCCGCCGCTGCTTTTATCGAGCAGTATTTGTAAGTTTATACTTAATGCCGCCCAACTTTCAGTCCGATTTATTTGTTTTATTAAGTCAATTCTGTATCAGTAAAATATTGTAACTCCGCCACAAAGCCACGTATTCCTGAGGCTGGATGGCGCCAAAATGTTCCTGACGCAGTATCCAATTTACAGATCAAAACAAAAAAATAATGAGTTTGGAAACCAAGCAAGTTGCTAAGTCTATGACAGATGTAAACATCGGCATACAACAGGAGAAGCGCAACGGCGCTGTTGAAATGCTCAAACACCTTCTGGCCGATGAGCATGTATTGTATATCAAGCTGCGCAATTACCACTGGAACGTAAGTGGTATTCACTTCCAGCAGTTACATGCTTTTTTCGAGGAGCAGTACACCGCTCTGTCCATTAGTATTGATGACATTGCCGAGCGCATCCGCAGCCTTGGCTTTTTCGCTCCCGGTTCTATGGAAGAGTTCAAGGCTTATGCCCGGCTGGAGGAGACACAGCACCTGAACGGGAATGCTCAGCAAATGCTGGAAAACCTGCTGCAGGACCACGAGGCCATCATCCAGTCTTTGCGCAAAGACCAGGAGGCCGCTCTGGAGCAGTACGGAGACGCCGGCACGCAGGACTTTCTCATTGGGCTGATGGAAGCGCATGAGAAACACGCATGGATGTTGCGGGCGCACCTGAGCTAAAAAGCAAGCAGGCTTTACCTGCCTGCCGTCCCGGCTGAAAGCCTGCTGGCCGGAAAAACAAAAGCCACCGCGGAGGATATCCACGGTGGCTTTTTATTGTATTTGAGTTAGCTTTAGTTACTAGTTGTATTCCAGTTTAAACTTCACCGGGAGGTTGAACAGTACTTTAACTGCCCGCCCCCTTTGTTTACCCGGGGCCCAACGGTTGGGCATGCTGTTCATCAGTTCGACAATGCGGAGGGCTTCCTGCCCGCAACCACCGCCGATATCGCGAACGACCTGGGCGTCCTTGATGTTGCCCTTCTGGTCGACGACGAAGCTGACGACTACCGTTCCTTCGATGCCGTTATCGCGGGCAACTGCCGGGTAGCGGATGTTTTCGTAGATAAATTCCAACAACTTTTTGTTGGCGCATTGCTGTCTTTCGTCTTTAGACGCTGTGATATCTTCACAACCCGGGAAACGCGGCATTTCTTCAACGATCTTGAAAATCTCTTCTACATCGGGTTCTGGTGGTGGCGGTGGCGGCGGCGGCGGAGGAGGAGCCGCCTCTTTCTTGGTCGATTCATGGAACACCGGCGCTTCGATATAGGTATTGGCATCCACCGACTGGTCAACAAATTCCACATCTTCTTCCTCCATCAGTTCCATATCCGGTACTGCCTCGATGGTGGGTGGGGGCGGCGGCGGCGGCGGCGGCGGCGGGGTATTACTGCGCGGAACATCGATCTCAACGTCGAAGTCCATTGACAGTGCATCGTCCGGTATATAAACCTCTTTTTCGTAAAGGGTCCAGTTGAACGCGCCTATCAGCAGTAACAGGGCGGTAACCAGACTCAGGCGCCAGAAGGTGGCGCTATAACGGAAGACATCTACATCCGGGTACTTATTACGGGCGTCCAGAGGTGAGTCCCACTTTTTATCGCGATATTGCTCAGTGAGGTTTCCTTCTGACTTGCGACGGAAGTATGCTCTTATAGCACTAATAAGGGCCATTAAGAGTACGATTCCAATCCCCACGCCCACTAGTAATTCGGTGCCTGTGATTTCAAAATTCATGAGTGAGGAGTTTTGTACCCGAGGGCGTTAAACAATCTTATTTTCAATACCAAAAATGCACGCAAACCCCTGTATACCAAATGACAATTGGCACTGTGGCCAGTGACTTTTATCAACGGAGAGGGATTCCTGCCATGTTTTTGGAATTTTGATCAGGCTTGCCTACCTTTCGTGAGATCGGGGACTTTTTGGGGCCCCTTTAATGAATCCATGCCGAACGCTACAGAACATACTCGTTGGATAAGGGAAGAAGCACAACGCCTCGGCTTCAGCTACGTCGGTATATCCCGGGCTGAGTTTATGGAGGAGGAGGCCCGCCGGCTGGAAGCCTGGCTGAATAAGGGCATGCATGGCCAGATGGGCTATATGGCCAACCATTTCGATAAGCGCACCGATCCCCGTAAGTTGGCGCCCGGCGCCAGGTCGGTCATCAGCCTGATGTACAATTACTATTCCGAGGATGGGCAGCAAGACCCCGAGGCGCCCAGGATTGCCAAATACGCATATGGCAAGGACTATCACTTTGTGTTGAAGCACAAGCTCAAGAGCCTCCTGCACTTCATAGAAGAGCGGATCGGACAGGTGCATGGCCGCGTATTCGTCGATTCGGCTCCCGTCCTGGAGCGGGATTGGGCGCGCCGCTCCGGCCTGGGCTGGATGGGCAAGAATACCCTGCTTATCCACCCGCGCGCAGGCTCTTATTATTTTCTGGCGGAGTTGATCTGCGATCTAGAGTTGGCGTACGACGCTCCGATAAAGGACTACTGCGGCGCCTGCCGCCGTTGCATCGACGCCTGTCCGACAGAGGCCATCTCACCGGAGGGGTATATTCTGGACGGCAGCAAGTGCATTTCATATTTTACGATAGAACTGAAGGAGGCCATCCCCGAGGAATACAAGGGGAAGTTCGAAAACTGGATGTTTGGGTGTGATATTTGCCAGGAGGTATGCCCCTGGAACCGGTTCTCCCGGCCCCATTCTGAGCCTGAATTCGAGCCTAAGCCAGCGCTTTTGGCCAAGACAAGACAGGAATGGGAAGAGATCACCGAAGAAGTCTTCCGGGAGCTTTTTCGAAAGTCGGCGGTTAAGCGTACTAAATATGAAGGCTTGAAACGCAACATTGCTTTTTTGAAAAAGGGCGGCCATGAGCACGAATAACCATTGGCTATACCTTCTGTTGGTGTACTTGCTGGCCGCCGCCTGCGGGCAGAATAGCCATTCGCCTCCTGCTGAAGAGGAAAAAGGCGCCATCATCAGTATCTCTTCGGACATTAATGAAGCGCCCGCAGCCAGTGAGCAGCCCCTGCTGCTCATTCTGGGCAGCACCTTTTCTGTCGCCCGCGGCCTTTCACCCGAGCAAGGGTATGCCGCTTTGTTAGGGCGCCGCCTTTCTGAGGCCCCGGCCCCGGTCAAAACCCTCAATGCCAGTGTGGCGGCCGAAACGGTTGCCGGCGCCCTCGAACGCCTTCCATTCCTTCTGGCGCATCCACTGAAACAGGCCATCCTGGAGTTGGGGCAGGCCGACGAGGCCCGGCAGACGGGCCCTGAAGCCTTTGCCCGGGACGTAAACAAACTCCTGCGCCATATTCGAACCCAACAGGCAGATTTGCCCATCCTGATCCTCCCCTCTACCCGCACTGCGGGCTATTATGAAGCCCTGGCGGCCGCCGCAGAAGCGGTAGAAGGTGTCAGCCTGTCGCCCCTGCTCATTGACGGCGGCGGCGATATCCGGTCCGACGACCCCAGCCTCCACCGCCGGCTGGCGGAGGAATTGTGGCCACTGGTGGAGTAGCGTATGTTGAAATTTCACTGTTTGGGTAGTTCCTGTCCCCCTTCTGGAATTGTTCAGGAAAAAACCTCCTAAATCTTTCCTTTCCTTCCAAATGTAAAGCATTAAGCAAAACAAGGTTTCCTGTACCGCTTCTGATAAACTTCCCTGAACATCACTCTACCGATTGCGGTTATGACGGGCGAATTGATAATGAATCTCCATTTACTTAAACCAAAAATGATACTAATGAAGAAATCAATGTCTTGGCTGTTTAGCCTCATGCTACTGGGTTCTGTAATTACTTTCACCGCTTGTGATAACGATGATGAGACCCCCACACCTGCCGAATCAAATACGATCGTCGACTACGTGCTGGGAGATGACAACTTCAGCTTGCTGAGAGACGCAGTTGTTAAAGCTGAACTGGACGGTGTCCTGAGCGGCGAGGGCCCCTTCACCGTTTTTGCTCCTGACAATGCAGCTTTCCAGGCCTTTCTGAATGATATTGGCACCAACACCATCGAAAATACACCTAAGGATGCATTGGTAGCTGTATTGACCAACCACGTACTGAGTGGTGATATAAAATCCGGAGACCTTTCTACCGGCTATTTCTCTACCCTCAGCGCCACCGGGTTTGGCGATGCTACCACCAGTATTTACATCAACCTGGATAACGGCGTCACCATCAATGGAACAGCCAGTGTGAAGGCGGCGGATGTAGCTGTCGATAACGGTGTGATTCACGTAGTTGACCAGGTTATCGGCCTGCCCAGCATTGTAACCTTTGCTTTGGCTGATCCCAACTTCAGCTCTCTGGTAGCTGCGTTGACTGCTGATGGTTTGAGCACCAACTTTGTAGAAGTACTGAGCGGCGAAGGCCCCTTCACTGTTTTTGCTCCGACAAACGATGCTTTCCAGGCGCTGCTGGACAGCGATCCCAACTGGAATTCCGTAGCGGATATCCCGACGAATGTTTTGGAAACGGTACTGTTGTACCACGTAACGGGCGCCGGTAATGTGCGCTCTACCGACCTTACTGACGATATGGTCGTAACCACGCTGGCTTCCGGAGAAACCTTTAGCATCGATCTCGATCCAGCCACTCCCACCATCATCGCTGGTGGTAACACGGCACAAATCATTGCTACTGATGTACAGGCCGTCAATGGTGTTATTCACGCCATCAACACGGTTATCCTTCCTGAATAAATACTGAAAAAAAGAGGAGCAGGCTTCGGCTTGCTCCCCTCTTTTTTAGTTCGGTAAAAAGCCTTCTGCAGCATCCATTGCCAGCCTGGTAAGGGTGTTCCGATAAGATGCTTCCATTGCTGCCTGAACAGATACCCTCAAATTGGCGCCCCCTGCAATGGAAAGCCTTTTCCACAGCATTATTTATCAAGTATTTAAAAAACATCTAATTATGAAGAACCTGAAATTTTCTGCGCTTCTGCTCTTTTTGGCGAGTATTTTTGCCCTTCCTTCCTGTACCGAAGACGCTATGCTGACAGAGGATGGGCTTACCAACCCGGGTATTGAAAACCGGAGCAGTTCAACCATTGTTGAAATCGCCCTCAGCGATCCTGATTTTAGTATCCTGGTGGATGCTGTTGTACGCGCCAATCTGGTAGGCGCCCTGAGCTCTCGCGGCCCTTTCACCGTTTTTGCCCCTACCAATGACGCATTCGATGCTTTTCTCTCTGCGAATGGGTTCAATAATATAAATGAAGTGCCCGTTGGCCTGCTCACCACGGTGCTCACCACTCACGTTTTGAGGGGAGAGGCCTTTGCCGCTGACATCAATTCCGGCTATTTCAAGACCTTAGCCACTGCTCCGAACAGACGTCCATCTGACATTTATATTTCAGCGGATAACGGCGTTACCATCAACGGGGATGTCAACGTAGTAGCAGCGGATGTGGATGCGTCCAATGGCGTTATTCACGTTATTGACAAAGTGATCGCTCCTTCCAGCATTGTCACTTTAGCGGCCAGCAACCCCAATTTCTCTATACTGGTGCAGGCGCTGACCCGCCCTGACCTCTCTGTAGATTTTGTGGCTGCGCTCAGTGGCAACGGCCCTTTCACCGTACTGGCGCCGACCAATGCCGCCTTTGTAGCCCTGCTCGACAGCAATCCGGCCTGGAGCAGCCTGGACGACATCCCGGCGGCAACGCTGGAGGCAGTGTTGACTTATCATGTGGCAGCCGGTAGCTTCACGTCGGAATATTTGTTCCGCCGCCCGACAATCAATACGCTACTGGATGGCGCCACTTATACAACTTCTTTCTCCTTTGGCGGCGGTGGCAGTACCTTTGGTGGAGCACCAACGCTGAATATTATCGCCGGCTCCAATCAGGCAAAAGTTGTTGCCTCCAATGTTCAGGCGCAGAATGGCGTGATCCACGCGATCGACGCGGTTATTCTGCCGTAACAATCTTCCTGATAGTTATAGTGTGCAGGACTTATGCCCGAAGCGTGTACAAGTCCTGCACGCTACATAAACTCTCCCCTTTTTTCCATTTCCTGAAATTGCCCCCAGGCCTGTTCCGCCAGTTTTTCACTCAGTTTTTCGATATAATAGCTACCGGCGCCCGGGTCTATCACCCGATGCAGGTGGCTTTCCATTTTGAGCAGGTGCTGCACATTTCGTGCAATGCGGCGGCTGAAAGCAGTACTGGGTTCCTGGCCGGCATGGTTGGAAGGCAGTACATACAGCCTGTCCGCCCCTCCGATTACAGCCGACATTGCCTGGGTGCTGGCCCTGATCATGTTCATATTGGCATCCTCGTCCTGCGTTTCTTTTGCGAAGTGCACCGCCAGGAAAGGCGCCTGAGGCGGGCCGTAGGCTTTCATGACGTTGGCCCAGAGGAGGCGCAGCGCCCGCAGTTTGGCGATCTCCACGAAGTAGCTTTTGCTGATGGCAACGGAAAACTGCAAGTGGGCATTTACCGTCGCCGCAGAAAGGCCCTGCCCGGTGAGGCGGGCCAGGTACTCGCTACCTTTGGCAATGGTGTAGGCCAGCTCCAGGGAGCTGTCGTCCGGGCCGGAGTGAAAACGGTGGGCATTGACCTGGAAAGGCCGGAAGAGCGGCATGGAATCCCGGCAATAGCGAATGAGCTCCGCCAGCTTATCGATGGGCGGATGGCTCCAGTCAAGGAGGGGGTCAAAGTCGATGGAGCCCCGAATAGTTTTTTTATCGGCGCCCCGCTTTTCTAACAGGGACACGAAGTGCCGGAAGGCCTCCCAGGGTACTTTATCGGTATAATTCTCTCCAAAATTGGTGGAGATGAAGGAAAGCTCAACCCCTTCCAGAAGTTGCTCCATGTGCTGGGCACTGAGCGGGCGCCGGAGGCGGAACAAGGGGGCTTGAACTCCCGCCTGCAGCCCCTCAAGCACCTCGGCATTAGCGGCTTTAACATCTTCTACATCGATGTATTCACCCACTTCCCAATTGTTGTCCTGCCGCTGCCCCTGCAGGGGCGCAGGCGGCCATTCCAAATCCTCCGGATGATAGAAAGGGGCAAGGGTGATCTTTTCTTCCAGTTGCCAGCTTAATTCTTCCAGTGGTTTACCTTTGAGGTCTTTCTCTACTTTGGCGAGCCATTCGGCTTTGGTGGTAGGTGCGAATTCTGAAAAGAGATGGTCTTGTTCCGTCATGACGTCCGATTTTGGTGCCGAAATTTACTGTATTTCCTGGCCAGGACCAAAAAAAAAGCGGCTTTCAGGGCCGCTTTCTACATAAAGAAACAAAAGAATTAATACTCACTAATATAGAGTCTATGCGAAACATCGAGGTGAACCGGGAAAGGGTTAAAAAGGCAGAGAGCCTTAGCTCTCTGCCGATAGTCCTGTATGAGAAACCCTTTACAAACCTACTAAATCATTATAAAAATGCTCTTAATATCCATTATTCGGCAGGCGATACCAGCTGAGCTTCCACAGGGTTACTGTTCAGGGCTGCCTGTAGTGAGCCGTTCGATACCGAATACTTCGGATCGCCAGCGCCGTTTTGATTGCCGTTTTCTGGAATGTCAAACTGGCCATAGGGCAGGGGGCTGCTCCCTTCCGGGCAGCTTCCGCGCATCTTGATCACCTGAGTATAGTCCTGCACATTGTCGCCGCAGTAATCGCTGATGATCCAATGCCGGAAGACGATGCAATTGCCATTATCTGGGAGGACTTCGTCTTCCCACTTCAGGCTGAAGGCGCAGCCATCATCGGTCAGGGGGTACTGGTCGTGGGTAGTAGCGATCGAGCCATCTTCGTCGATAACGGGGTACCCCGTCCATTCAGGTTCGATGGAAGCCCCGCTTTCAATTAAGGGATAGGAAATCCCGTCGCAATTGCCAGGAAAAATGACCTGGGTGAAGTCCGGTTTCTTGACGCTGACCCATTGGGTGAAATGGCCCTGCTGGCCGTTTTTTGCACCGGCTTCCCATTGGCGTTCGATCACGCCAATCGCATTGCTGAAAAATTCGAAGTTAGACAGTTGGATTTCAAAGCCTTTATCTTCGGATACAATGTTAAATGACAGTATATCACCGGAAAATAGCTGGTTGGAGAAAAAACTGCCGGCGGTGTGCCCTTCGGCCATCGATTCGGCGCGTACTCCGTTGACTTCGATCCAAAACTGTTGATTTAAAAGATTGGAGCCCCCAATATACCCCCAGTCAAAGCTCACATACCCTTCAGCGGGAATGGCAATCCGATAGGACGCCGCGCTTCGGGGGGTGGCGATTACTGAGGCTCTATTGGCCCCTTCAACCAATATTGAATTGGGAGCTCCGGTGACATCTACCCCACCGTCACCATTGATCTTCAAGGCCGCCCAGCGAGACGGCGCGAAATATTCTGTAAATCCGGAAACTGCACAACCCAGCCTGAAATACTGGTCCTGATAAGTCAGGTAAGTGATGACATTGTCAGGAGCATAGACAATGGGGGGGACTACCTCTTCCTGCTTCAGGCAATTTGTGGCCTGATGTATTCCTTCGAGCCGGAGCGGGCCTTCTTCCCAGCTGGAAGCTGCATCGACAGCAGTGTACTGGCTTATCCCCCAAATAGGGTGGATGGCTGCAAGTACAGCGATTAGGAAGAAGTTTACGGGAGTAGGGGCTCGCATTGTAATGTTCTTAAGTTTAAAGCAATAGGGCATGATAAGCTAGGACGTGAAACCATGCTGTGGGCCACGCGCCAGCGCGATTAAAAATTCGACTTAATCGATAAAATGAATGCTTTAGAAATAAGAAAGGAATTACAATACGGAAGGAAGTAATAACTTTGGGCAGCAGAGGTGGCTACTGTTGTCATGGGATTATGCAGTTTAAGGGATTAAATAATTTGTCTTGTGGTGGAATACTGCTTAAATATATAAATCGGTCTTTATTCCACTCGCAACAAAGATATGATTTCAAATCATGCAGTACATACCATAAATAGGGTATTTTTTTGATTGGTGAAAAATATAAGTGTTAAAATTACGTACTTTAATACCCTTTTGAGGGTAGTTTTTTCAAATCCCGAACTCCGAATTCCGCTCGCCAAAGTAGCTTCAGCCCACAGGAGCGGGTAAAACCCCGAACCCCGAACCCCACGTTCGCACTATAAATTTCCCTCCTAAAAAAGAGGATTTCCGTATCTTCGGATCACAAATAGCTAAAAAACGAAATTTTATGGCACGTCATTTACTTTTATGTTTAATCTGCATGAGCCTGGCAGGGCCGGTGTTCAGCCAGGAGGCAGTCAATCAGGAACTTGTGGACGCGATCCGCAAGCAGGGCCTGGAGCAAAGCGAGGCGATGGAAGTCGCCGGCTGGATCATCGATACCTACGGCCCGCGGCTAACCGGTTCGCCTATGCTGGACAAGGCTACGGAATGGGCGGTTCAGCAGCTGAAAGATTGGGGCTTGGAGAATGTCCACACCGAGCAATGGGGCCCTTTCGGAAGAGGCTGGGAGCTGCAGCATTTTGAAATGCACGCCCAGGCGCCGGGTTACTGGCCGGTCATTGCTTACCCCAAGGCCTGGTCCGCCTCTACCGATGGGGAGGTGAGCGGAGAGGTGGTGTACCTGGAAGCCAGTTCTGAAGAAGAGTTGGAAAAGTACAAAGGAAAGCTCGGGGGGAAATTCGTGTTGATGGATACCTTGCGGGCGGTGGAGGAATGGTTTGAAGCGCCGGCCAAGCGGTACGATGCGGAAGGCCTGCTGGAATTGGCCAACGAGGCCATGCCGACCCCGCGGCCGCGCCGCAATTACAATCGCCTGGGCGGGTTTAAATTCAACCAGTTGCTCTGGCAATTTCTGGAAGAGGAAAAGCCACTGGCCGTCCTGGACCGCAGCTACAAAGGTGACCTGGGCACCGTCTTTGTTTCTGGCGCCCGCACCGGTGGAGACTGGGGAGACGTCCGCAAGGAGGGCGTTTACGTCATTCCGCAGGCAACCCTCGCCGTAGAGCATTACAACCGAATCTTCCGCCTGCTGCAAAAAGACATCCCCCTGACGCTTAGTATGGAGCTGAAAGGCACTTACACCAATGCGGATGGGATGGAACAGAACATCATCGCCGAAATACCGGGCACGGACCTCAAGGATGAGGTTGTCATGTTTGGCGCTCACTTCGACTCCTGGCATGCCGCTACCGGCGCTACGGATAATGGCGCCGGCTCTACTGTGATGATGGAAGTAGCCCGCATCCTGCAGGAAGTGGTCAGGGAAACGGGGGTACGCCCCCGCCGCACGCTGCGCCTGGCCCTTTGGACGGGCGAGGAGCAGGGCCTACTCGGTAGCCGCGGCTATGTCGGCGAGCACTTCGCTGAATTTCCGGAAGGGACTTACAACCCGCAATCGCTCAAGCCGGAACAAGCCAAGGTGTCCGCGTATTATAACCTGGACAACGGGACGGGCAAGGTCAGAGGGGTTTACCTGCAGGGCAACCCCGATGTGGCGCCCATTTTCCGCGCCTGGCTGGAACCTTTCAAAGACCTGGACGCCGGTACGCTGAGCCTCTCCAATACCGGAGGTACCGACCATCTTTCCTTCGACGCCGTAGGCATCCCGGGTTTCCAGTTTATTCAGGATCCCATGGCCTATTTTGCGCGCACGCACCATTCTAATATGGACAATGTCGACCATCTGGTGGAAGCCGACCTGAAGCAGGCGGCCACCATCATCGCTTCTTTTGTGATGCATACCGCTATGCGCGATGAAATGCTGCCCCGCAAGGAGGTGAAAATGGCAGAGGAAGAGACGGAGGGCAGCCGTTAGTACTTAGTACTCTGTTAATTAAGTAAATTATCGTTTCTGGGCGATGAATTTTCGTTCTAATCGAGGAACGCCCGCAGCCTGATAGCCTTAGCTATCAAGGCGAGGACGGGACGAAGAGTAGGGCGAAAAGGCACGGCCAGAAGCATAAGATATTTATTTAACAGAGTACTTAGGCTTTAGAGGGGGCGTTGACCCTTTGCCCGGCCCCAAACAGGGGGAACCGGGCAAAGGGTCACTCCACCGTAACTACTCTGATTTCGACCTTTCGGTTTTCTTCTTTGGGCTTATCATTGATGAGTTCCCCTTTGGCTTCCATTATAATATTGTCAATGCCAAGCCCGTTTCGGGTGATGAAGAGGGCGGCTTCTTTGGCCCGGTCCAGGGAAAGCTCCATGTTGTGTTTGTCGGCGCCGATCTCATCGGCAAAGCCGGCGATCTCCAGGCTTTGGATGTTTTTGTCCTTGAGCAATTGCAGGAATTGGCCCAGTTTCTCCATCTCTTCAATATCCATTTCCTTTTTGTCGAAGCCGAAGAATACAGTGTGATGGAATTCCCGAAACACCTTTTTTCGGCTGGGCGCAACGTTGGCGGTATCTATCGGTTGAGGGCTTTGGGGTTCCGGAAATTCGAAAACGGATTTGAGTAGTATCTCAATGGTGTAGAATTGTTTGTTGTCCCATTCCGGAATGAGAAACCGGTTCTGGTAGGGATGGAAATATTTTTTATCTACACTGATATCCAGGGTGTGGCCGGCGGGGATACAGAGGAAAAACCGGCCGTCGGGGCCCGTTGTGATGGGAGGCCTGTCGGCGAAGTTGACGGTGGCCGGAGCGGCCATATCCAGAGCGCTGTCTACGACCAGGCCCTCCACGAAGGTCATGGGTTGGCTGTAGAGCTCTTCATCGAGCTGAAATTGGTAGATGTCCAGTTTGCCGAAGCCACCGGGCCGTTCCGAAGCGAAGTAGCCGGTGCTGCCATCGGCGGAAAGGAACAGGCCGAGTTCCCGGAAGGCGGTATTGACGGGAGGCCCCAGGTTGATGGGCTGGCTCCACTCTCCTTTTTCATCCAGCCAGCTCATAAAGATATCCTGGTCGCCCATGCCGGGGTGGCCATAGGAAGAAAAGTACAATGTACCGCCGTCATTGGTAATAAAAGGTGCTTCCTCATAGTCATCTGTATTGATCCGGGGGCCCAGGTTGACGGGCGTGCTCCAGCTGCCGTCGGCCTGCCGCTTGCTGTAGTAGAGGTCGGACTTACCAAGCCCTCCCTCGCGTTCGCTGGCGAAATAGAGGGTGCTGCCGTCACAACTGATAGAGGCCTGCGACTCCCACCGGTCTGAGTTGGCAAAGCCTTTCAGTGGGGTGGCCTGATCGATCTCCCCTTCGGCGCTGACCAGCGCCTCCCAGATATCGCAAATACCTAAGCCGCCCTCGCGGCCGCAGGCGGTGAAGTAGAGGCGGCGGCCATCGCGCACCAGGGTGCACATCCCTTCGTCCTTATCGGTATTGATGGCCTTAACCGGGGCGCCCTTGCTCCATTTGTCCTTTTCTAGCCGGCTTTCGAACAAGTCCTCATCGCCGTTTGCGGTCTTCCGGGTGTAGAAGAGCTGGCGCTGGCCATTGGATATGTAGGGGAAGTAGTCGTCATCTTTGGAGTTGACAGCGTTGCCCAGGTTGGCCACCTGAGTGATATTAATAAATTTGATGGAGTCCAGCGTCACTTCACAGGCGCGAATGTTGCTTTCCAGTTTGGCCAGGTACCGTTGTTCGTCCTGCAGCTCTCGTTCGGTATTCATGCTAAAGGTATCCAACTCAACTTTCTGAAGCTGCTCATAGCGTTGGAAATAAGCCAGGGCTTTTTTGTGGTGGCCCGCCTTGTAGTGGGCTTCGCCGAGCTGATAATAGAGCGCCCGGGAATAGAGTGAGTCAGACGCCAGCACCGCTTCGTATTGCTCGATGGCGCTGGGGTAATCGCGCAGCAAACCATAACACAAGCCCATGCCCCGGCGGGCGGCGCTCAGGCCGGGCTGCACCTTCAGGCTGCGTTCGAATAGCTTTAGAGCCTGTTCTACTTTGCCTTCCAGCAGGGCGGCTTCGGCATCACGGTAAATTTCGGCGGCGGTTGAGTTTTTGATAACCTGGGTGTGAGCAGGGAAGCCCCACAGCAAAACCAGGCTGAAAAGCAAAGGGAGGGCGTAGAATCGTTTCATGAGATTCGGTTTTGGGACTGACTAATGGACCTCAAAACTAATCGAAATTCTTTTAATATTTTAAATTGAAGTATTTAAAAATGGCGCCAGTTTGATACAAACGGGTTTGCTGCCAGGGTAGAACGGGCCGCAGATATTCGAAAATGTTGCCTTCGCCTGGTTGCCTGTCGGGCCTTTATGCGCCGGATTGCCAATGTGTGAAGGATGCCCCAGAACAATGGCGGGCCTGGCGAGTTGATAAGATAGGTAGTGGGTTCATACACTAAAAAAGGAACCAAGCCGTTACTTTTATAATGATTACAAAAGTAATGATTATAAAAGTAATCGTTATTATTGTAACGAATTTAATCAGTTTTTAAAAACTACACCTGGATCATGCGAATTTATACCCTTCTTTCCCTTGTCTTTTTCTTTCTGGTATCTTCCTTCTCCTTTGCCCAGGAGCTCAACCTGCCCCGGAAGAGCCCGAAGGCGGGCATTTTCCATACCATTGGCTACACCGAGGTTGCCATCCAGTATGGCTCCCCTGCCGTTCAGGGGCGGGAGATATGGGGCGGGCTGGCGCCCTACGGCGAGCTGTGGCGGGCGGGCGCTGACGAGGCGACGATCATGGAATTCAGCATGGATGTAGAACTCGAAGGCCAGCCTCTGGCGGCGGGTAAGTATGCTTTCTTCCTCATTCCTCAAAAGGAAGGAAAGTGGACGGCGGTCTTCAATAAAACCTGGGATCAATGGGGCGCCTACAATTACGACCCGGGTCAAGACGCCCTTAGGGTGGAGGTGGACGCCCAGTTTTCGAAGCAGGCCAACCAGGAACATCTTCAGTACGAGATCATCGGACAGAATGTTGAAAACGGGTACATTTTACTCAGCTGGGAGAAACTGCGCCTCTACCTGCGGGTTAAGGTGAACACCATGCAAAAGGCCGTACTCGAGATTACCACGGCCCTGGCGGCCGCCCCGGAAGCGCAAAAATGGCGGATCAATGCCCAGGCGGCGGATTTCCTGCTCTGGGTGGGCCAGCCCGGGCCCGCTCTGCAGTACATCGAAGAATCCATCCGGCAAAACGAGGCTTCCTGGAACTACTGGGTCAAAGCCCGCATCCTGGCGGCCCGGGAAGATTATGCCAGCGCCCTGGTTGCCGCCGAAAGCGCTAAAAAGCGGGCCGGCGCCAACCCGGAGGATCATTTCTACGAGGATCAGAAAAGGGAGATAGAAAAGCTGGTGAAGGAGTGGAAAGGGAAGGAGTAAGCAGCCGGACACCTTCAATGCTTTCCGGCAATGGGTTCACTCACTTCAACACATATCCCAAATTGATATAAAACTGCACCGCCGCCAAATCCATACGGGTGGGGGAGCGGTCGTATTCCCAACCCAGGAAGCCGTTGGTTCGGAAAGTGGCGTCGGGCGGCACTCCGCTGAAGTTGGAACGCCGATGGCTGATGCCCAGGCCGGCGCCAAATTCGAAGATGAACCGTTGGGCGTAAATCTGCTGAAGGCCCAGGTTGACGAAGCCGCCCTGCTTGCGTTGCTCCATGTGGTAGGTGATTCGCTGCCGGTAGCTTCCCAGGCTGGTGGTTCTCCGGAAATCGCCTTCGATATCCACATCTGTGTACTGATGCGTGTACAGGAATTCTAAAAACGGGGCAAAATCTCCTACCTGAATGGGGCGCAGATAATAACGGATCGCCCCTCTCAGGCGGTAGCCTTTCAGGTTGCTGATAGTGGGCTCGTTGAACAGGCGGAGGTTGAACAGGGGCCCCGCTTCCAGATGGCCGTAGATACGGGGCCGGAGGATGTGCTCCGCCGCGATGTTGAAGCTCGGCGCCAGTGGGTCGAACAAGCTGAATGGGCCGTGTTTGAGGCTGAAGCGGGGAGCAGGAGCAGCTGTTATGGGGTGGCCTATGCGGGAACTATCAACCGGCAACCAACCGCCGGCAACTGCCCGGCTTTCGGCGAGGGCTCCCTGAACCGCTCCAAACCCCAGGAGTAACACCAAAATGATCCACTTCCCTCTACTCATACGCCGATTGAGATTTCCGATACGACCCTGATATTACTGAGGTCGGAATAATCCAGCTGAACAATTCGGTCGGGCCCGATGGCCAGGAGCAACCCACCGAGCGGGATAACATCGATGGCGTTGAGGTTGGTGAGGTGGTGGAGGAGCCGGATATTCTGCGGGTCGGCTACATCGAAGACTTTGAGGCCTCCGGCGCCTTCACACAGGAAGAGCGTCTGCCCGTCCAGGCCCAGGCCGAAGGGGCTGTCCATATCGTAACTGGCCACTATTTGGGGGTTATTGAGATTGCTGATGTCGATGATCTCCAGCAGGTCGGCGGCGCCGGCGACAGCCTGGCGGCAACCCGATGCCCGCAGAGTCACGTAGGCATACTGATTGTTAGCCACTACCGGATCGCAGCTGATTACATGCTGATAGCTGCTGACGAACTCCGGCACGCCGCCCGGCCGGATCTGGTAAATCAGCATGCCGTTCTGAGTGCCCAGGAAGAGGAAGCCGTTGAGGGGGAAAATGGTTTCTACTCCTTGCCCTACAAAAATGGATTCCTGCGGCCTTATATCGCTGGCCTGGCTGATATCGAAGCTGTGCAGGTTGTTGTTGTCTACCGTGAAGAGGTAGTCGCCCACAATGGTAAATCGGGCCAGAGAGCCCCCTACGCCGGAGCCGGAATCGGAGATAGATGCTGCTTCGCTGTCGCTTTCGGCACAGCTCCAGAGGGCGGTGAGCAGAAGGAGGAATAAGGTATTTCGGATCATGAGTGAGTGAGTGAATGAGTGAAAAAATGAGGGGCCCGATAGCGAACTGCCGAAAACCGAGCAGCCTAACCGCCTTCGGTTCAAGGCCGCCTCTACCGCCAGCACTGCGGCCGTTTCAATAATTTTTCGCTCCAGCCGATGATGGCGCCCATATTGGGGTCGGGGCATTCGAAGAATCCGATATAGCCGTCGGGCAAGGGAGCGCCCTGGCCGGGAAAGGCATTTTCCACCCGGCTGGCGACTCGGATGTCGTTCAGGTCGCTGATATCGATGGCGACCAGGCTGGAAAGGTTGTTGGCGTACAGGGTATTTCCCTTAATGGCGATGTCGGAATTGCCGGGAATACGGATGAATTTAATCGGTTCCGGGTAGAAAGGGTCGGTATTGTCGATCACGTGGATGCCCTGCAGCGCCTCGCCGGCGAAGATAATACTGTCTTTGTAGTAGATCTTGAACAGTTCTTTGATGGGGCGGGCGGGCTCGGCGCCAATGTCGCGCCAGTCCCCTTCAAAATAGATAGGGGCCAGGCCGATGGACTGCTCGGGAATATCGAGTTTAGGGTCCAGGCAACTCTGGAAGAGCAAGCTGAGCCAGATTCCCGACAATAAAAGGAAGTAAATCTTGTTCATAATGGCTTCATTCATTTGAAGTGCACAATGAAAGAACGCTCAAGCCTTGGCCATTGCTGCCTGGTTCTCTTTCTATAGGATTTTAGCCATTTTTCTACCTTCGGGATGGCTGGGTAGGTGCGTTGTACGAGGCTGTTCAACCTTAGAAGGGTAGCCCCGGCAAACCGGTACATTGCCCTCGCCAATGAACCCATTGTTTACAGTTCGGTATCCACCCTCCGGTACGCTTCGATCACCGCCAGTTCCCCCTCTTTCCCTGGCTTTGAGTTGCCATGTTCCATGCCCAGGATGCCATCGTATCCTTGATCGTGAATAAACCGGAAGACATTTTTGTAATTTATCTCACCGGTCGTAGGCTCCTTGCGGCCCGGGTTGTCTCCGATCTGGAAGTAGGCAATTTCACTCCAGGCCTTTTCGATGTTCGGGATGAGGTTGCCCTCGGATATCTGCTGGTGGTAAATGTCGAAAAGGATTTTGCAGGAGGGGCTGTCCACCGCCCGGCAGATTTCATAGGCCTGGGCGGCTTTGGCCAGGAACAGGCCCGGGTGGTCGCGGAAGTTGAGCGGCTCCAGCACCATGGCCAGGCCGTGTGGCTCCAGGATGGCGCTGGCCCTCCGGAGGGTTTCCACTACGTGGGCCGTCTGGAAGCCTATTTCCTGGCGCGGGTCGGTGTGGCCGGGCACGACGGTCATCCATTTGGCGTTGACGCGCTTGGCCACTTCCACCGATTCTCGGATTTGTTGCAGAAACTCTTCGCGCAGGGCCTCGTCTCCGCTGGCCAGGTTGGGCTCGTTCCAGTAGATTTTATGAGCGACGAATACGCCCATCTCTATTCCGAGTTGCTCCATTATTTTGCCCATCTTGCGCTGCAGGCCTTCCTCTCTGTCCTTCATCCCGTTGTCTTCGAAGGCGCGGAACCCCTTGTCGTGGATAAATTCGAGGTGGAGGATAGGGTCCCCCCCAGTGTGTTCTTTGAACATGCCCAGGTGGGTGGCGAACTTCATGTTGAAAGGTTCCTCCTTACGGAAAGGGATGGAAGCGCTCAGGGCGGCGGGCCCGGCGAGTGCGGCTGTGGCGGCCAGGCTGGATTTGACGAAGGTTCTTCTGTTCATATGTGTAGAGCGTATTGAGAAATTTTCGACTGCTATTACTTGTTTTTCCGAATAATGCTTCGATTTCTTGTTTAACACTGCTTTAGAGCATGTTTGGAGGCCGGGTTTGGAGATAAAAAGTGTCAATTTTTTGTTGAGATAAGGCATCTTTTTGCAGCTCATACTGGTGGTACGGGCAAAAAAAGTAACGCAATATCAGCAAAAAAAGGGCATTTTTTAGCCCAAAGATTGACCTCCAAACATGCTCTTAAGCGACGTGAGATCAATAACTGTCGGGTTTGCTATTAAAATGATACATATTCCTTGTTGCCGCCCTTTTTGTATGGTCAAAATCCAGCCTTTCTGCCGATTTTACACGCAATACCATCGTGGTATGGATTAAAACTTGCGCAGAGGATGTGGTACTTACGTTCATCTTTACCTGTTCGCTATTTTCATGATGATGAATGCTGCCCCAAATGCTTCCAGGATGCTTAAAGGAATGGCAAATGGTAGTATTCCAAATGGCAGCACGTTCATATTGCCTGTTACAAGCCACATAAGCACGAAACCAACAAACCATGACAAGAGCGTAGTTTGAAGCAATGAGAATTTTTGAGAGATAATATAAATGCCAATAGCAAAGCACAAAGACCAAATTCCCCAAACGGCTCCATTGATGGGTTCGGAAGGAAAAATCAAGCCCATGCTTTCATAATGATCTGTCCAATACGATTTGAGGAAAAATTCATTCCTAACAAATTCGGAAATGCTTATCCAAACGGTAGCTAGCAAAATGGGTAAAATGGTTTTTTTTATCATATCAATTTATCTTTTTGATGGGTAAAAGTGCGAACAACCCATTGGTAGTGGTCAAGTTGGTTTATTCATGAGGTAAAGTGAGCCAATTATTACAACGTCTTGCAAAAAGTGAATGATCCACGCCCAAAAGAACCCCTGTGTTTCAAAAACAGATTTGGCCAAAACAAATCCTAAAATTCCGGCAAGCGATATCCCAATTATTCCGCTCGGCATCCCGTTGATGTGGGCCAGTCCGAAAATTAGCGCAGAGATCAGAAATACGGTTGTTGGTGTAAGAAGTCCCTGCAGAGGTGAAACAAGGCCTAATCGATAGATCATTTCTTCACCAAAAGAATTTGTCAATGAAAAAAGCAAAATCCAGAAAATTCCGTTTTGCAATATGGACCAATCAACATCGACTTTCTTAAGTTGGAAATACATAAAAATGGCCGTCACTCCGGTTATTACCAAACAGAGGGAAAGCCCCGTTTTTAGCCAACTATCACCTTGCTTTATACCAAAAATCTTAAGCTCGTCTCCTGGTATAGAGATTTGTCCAAAGGAGAAGTAGGCCAGAAAGTTTTCCTTATTTACGAGATAAGTGGTCAACAAAGAAACTCCTGTAATCACCAGCAGGATAATCTGGTAATTTACTTGTCCATTCACATAGGTATTGTTGGACACTTCGATTCCTGTTTTTTTTGAGAAGGTTCCTCCAAACCATAGAGCAACGGTGTAAACTACAGTCAATATTATGGGTAATGTAATTTTCATTTTTCTCTTTTGCTTGCCGCTAATATATAAGGACTAAATCGAAGGGAACGCCCTGCGCCCCTGTCGTTTAGTCCTTAGAGCATGTTTGGAGGCCGGGTTTGAAAGCGAAAAGAGTCAGTTTTTTGATGAAACGAGGCGTCTTTTTTGGCGAAGCCATGCCTTTGGCAGAAGAGCGTACCCTGAGGTACGGTCAAGAAAAGCAACGAAGTGTCATCAAAAAAGTGGCCTTTGCAGCTCAAAGATTGGCCTCCAAACATGCTCTTATTATATTGTGGCTAGTTTTTCTTTCTTATGATTTTTACAATACGGTTAATTGTAATTTCCGATAAGTTCCATTCATATCCATTAAAATCTGTTGTATTGATAAATTGAACCACTACAGCGTCAATATCCTTGTGGTATTCTGCTAGGCTTTGATAGCCAATTACCAAGCCTCCATGGTTGTATTCGTAGGGATAGATTTCCTGTTCTCCTTCGTCAAATACCGAACCATCGTTTAAAGCTCGCAGGAATATGCCCACATCTTCTGCTGTGGCCAACATTCCATATTCATTGGCTTTAAAATCTTCGTCATGCCCCACATAATATCCACTCATTACATCATCTAAATCAACTTCTGTAATCGAAAAAAAGGTATTTTTTAGTTCTAGTGGTATTAATATTTTCTCTTTGATATATTCATGATGGTTATATCCTAAAACATCATCCATAATCCTTCGTAGCAACAAATAATTTGTGTTTGAGTATTCATATCCTTTATCTGGTTCAAAACTTGCCGGTAAATCAAGGGCAAAATCAAGAGCATCTTTGCCATTTTCCTGTTCGTTTTCCCAAAAAGCAGGATTATCTGTGAAATTGGGAATACCAGACCGATGTTGAACCATCATCTTCAAAGTGATTTTTTCCGCATTTTCAATTCTACCTTTAAGTTCTGGAAGATAATCAGCAAGCGTTTCATCTAAAGACAAACGGTTTTCCTTAACCATTTTAGTGATAGCAACAGCCGTGTATAACTTACTAATACTAGCAATTTTGAATAGTGAATTTGGGTCTGCTGGTACTTTATTTTCTCTATCCTTCCAACCACCTGTGTAAAACGTTGGTGGTTTTCCTGCTTCATCGACATAAACAATCATGCCATCAAATCCATGTCCAATGGCCTCATCTACTTGTTCTTGGACCGTATCAGGTAACGGTAAAATCCAAGCCTTTACTAAAATCCATGGCACAAAAAACATGGATACTGTTGTTCCAACAAGCAATAAAATCCGTACAATCCATTTGGTTTTTTTGTTTTTTATCATTTTTTTAATCTTCGGTAATCACATCTAATTTCTTTAGAACTTGTTCAAATTTCATACTTCGGGCTAAAATCGCCACTTTTTCGCTTATGCTTCGTTCGTCAAATCCTCCCCGCAATGCTGCGGGGCAGGCTATTTAGCTTTGGCTAAACTCCGGTTTTCCTGCCTCGCCTAAGCAAAAAAATGACAGATTTTATCTCCAAAAACGAAATTTGAACAAGCTCTTATTTTTATCCAAATACCCCCTAAAATACCCATTCTCCCATTCCGTTACAAGCAGCAACCCACTTTTTGGCCCTATCCTTCCAATCCCTTTCGGTAGCACAAATGTAGGATAGTTACTATTATTCCATGAAAAGTACATCTACCCGGGGCATGCCTCCTTCTATCAACCCTCTAAAAGCCGGATTCACACTTAGGGCGGAGGCCAGAACATCCGCCATAGCGCAACCTGGAGCCAACACGGTAACCTTAAGTCCGTTGGTAACCCCCAGCCCGGTGCGGGGGTCGATGATGTGGCTGTAGCGCAGGCCTTGCCATTCCAGATAGCGGTAGGTATCCCCCGAGGTGGCTGCGGCTCGCTCTACGATCGGCAATATTATGCCCTTTCCAATGTCTATTTCCCAGGCTTCTTTTCCGGGGGGCGGCTCGCCGGCCAGCAGGTCGCCGCCGCCATCCACCAGGGCGATGGGCAGGCCGTGTTGGCGCAACACCGCCATAGCCTCATCCACGGCATAGCCCTTGGCGATACCGCCTAAGTCGAGGCGCATGCCGGGCATCGCCAGTCTTGCCATTTGTTGGGTTTCGTGTAATTCCAAATGCTGAAAGCCAACCTTCTCCTTTGCCGCCCGCAGTGCGGTGGTATCCGGAAATTCCCCTTGCCGGAAGGCCTTGCGCCACAGTTTGCTCAGCGGGCCGACGGTGGGGTCAAATGCGCCGTCCGACAGGATGGCTATCTGCTTCGATGTGGTTAGCAGGAACCACAACTCATCGCTCACCGGCGCCCAGGCTTCACCGCCGGCCCGGGCGGAAAGCCGGCTCAATTCGCTGTCCTCCCGGTAATCGCTGAGCATGGCGTCCAGGCTGTCAATGTGGGCGAAGGCGTCGCGAGCGGCGGTGTAGGCCCGCAGGCTGTCTTCAGCGAAGAGCACGATGCGGAAGAGGGCGCCCATCCGGGGGTGCTGGTATTCATATCGATGGAGTACCTGGCTATTCCCGTTGCCGGTTGTCCCCAACAGGAAAAAAAGGGCAGTTAACCACTTAGCCATAGCCCTTACTGTTTTATCACCATTTGGGAAGCGTGCTTTCCCTCCTGCCGGGCCTGCACCCAATAACAGCCTGCCAACCAGTTCCGGGTATCCAGCTCAACGCGGGCGGCGTGCGTATTTAAGCTCTTTAGTTTTCTTCCCAGTGCATCGAATACTACTATCTGCTTTTCTGCTTCTTCAGTTTTTGGTGGAAAATCGATGGAAAGTACATTCTGAAAAGGATTGGGGCTTAACCGCATCCATGTGGCGGCATCCGGCTCTTCGGTAGCCGTCAGCATACAAAGGTCGGCCAGAACATTGCCATCCAGGCCCCAGGCCGGGTCAATCGGTACGCACAGGTGTTGCAGGGCCGTGACGGCAATATCCGTGATCCGGGGGGTGTCATCGTAGTTCAGGCACTGCATCTGTCCGGGGTTTTCTATCCAGGAAGGAGGAGCGCCCACCAGGTTGCAGCTGATCTCTGCCGGGCTTCTGTCCAAAATAATGGATCCGCTGCCTTCATCGGCCGGCCAGTAGGCCAGCAGGCTTTCGTAATCAGGATGCCCGCTTTCGACAGGAGAGCAAGCATAGCGGCGGATCGTTTCCGGCGACAGCACTTTGCGCCAGATGCGCACCTCTCCTAGGAAGCCGTTGAACCAGGCCGGATAAGCCTGGGCGCCATCCTGCCCGATCACCAGTGGAAGGCCGGCGTCTATGTTGCCTATATATGATATATCCGTGCTGCCCAGATATTCCCCGTCTTGATACAACGCCATCGCCCCGTCCCGGTCAAAAGTGGCGGACAGCTGATGCCAGGCGCCGTCATTGATCCGGCCGCCAGTGAGGTCGGCGCGTTGGCTGCCATCGCCAATATTCACTTTCCAGCGGCTTTGGTCACTAAAGGGAGTGGATAACACAAAGCCCGGGTTGCTGCCGCTATCCCAATCCTTGTTGCTGATAAAGGCGGCGTCTCCGTCCAACTGCTCATATTTCACACGCAGCTCGATGGAAAAATCAACCGTATCTCCAAACTGGAAAGGGGTGCTATCGGCCGGGAGCAGGTATTGGCTTTGGCCGTCGAAGGCCAGGCCGGTGGCCGGTTCAAAAGTGGAAACCACTTTGCTGACCGGCAGAGAGGGCAAGGCCGGGTGGTGGGCAATGACGAAAATGTTGCGCTCCTCCAGTGAGGCGCCGCCGTGCCCGCCAGGAGTGCCCCCATGGTCTGTAGAGGCGAGGATCAACCAGTTTTCCTGTTCGAAATTGGGGCGCAATTGGAGCGCCTCGAGAAGGTCGCCCACATACTCGTCCGTCGCTTCAATGCGCTGAAGATACTCCGGAATTGCGGGTGAAAAACCATATTGATGGCCGGCATGGTCCACATCGTCGAAATGCATAAACAAGGCGGTGGGATTCTCATTGATGAGCAATTGCACCACTTTATCACGGACGGCTGCATCGGTGCTCACATTGAACTTCCCGTCGCAGGCATTGACGATCTGATCGTTGATCGGCCCCCAATGGCAAACGGAATACGTCTCCCATTCCGGATTGAAGGCTTCCAGGCGGTCAAAAAAATGGGGATGGTCAACATAATTCGTATTGGCAAAACTATTCTCCAAAGCTCCGTGCTTGTCCTCCCACACGCCGGTGAGCATACTACTCCATCCGGTAGCGCTCCAGGTCGGGGCATGGGTCAGTGCGTCGAGTGAATATACGGCGTTTTGGAGCAGCCCTTGCAGATGCGGGGCTTCGGCCGCCATCAGCGCGTCCGGGCGGCAACCGTCGATGCCTATAATAAGCACTTTGTTTTGCTGCCCCTGCAACGCCAGGCTGAAAACCAGAAAGAATAAGAGGTAAATCTGCTTCATGCTATTCCTTGAAATTATGGATGAAAATGTTTTCGAAGTGTCCTTAGGGAGCACTGCGGGACGCTGTTCGGAGTTCGCCAGTTCGCTGTTCGCCAGTTCGCAGGGTGGCCCCTACCGAGTTCCGGACACCGCTGTTCGCTGTTCGCCAGTTCGCCAGTTCGCAGGGTGGCCTACCGAGTTCCGGACAGCGCCGTTCGCCGGTTCGCCGGGGTCCCTACCGAATACCGAACCACCGAATACCGAATACCGAACTCCGCCAGTTCGCCAGTTCGCAGGGTGGCCTACCGAGTTCCGGACAGCGCCGGTTCGCCGGGGGGCCTACCGAATACCGAACCACCGAATACCGAATACCGAACTCCGCCGTTCGCCAGTTCGCAGGGTGGCCTACCGAGTCCCGGACAGCGCCGTTCGCTGTTCGCCAGTTCGCAAGTTCGCAGGGTGGCCTACCGAGTTCCGGACAGCGCCGGTTCGCCGGGGTCCCTACCGAATACCGAATACCGAACAGCGAACAGCGAGCCCCGCCCCCCTACATCACCCTCGTCTCCCCCGGAACCGCCACCGGATAAAAGCCCTCCTCATTGGGCGCCACCGGCGGTTCGGCATCCCAGGCGAAGCGTTCGGGCATCAGGCTGAGCTCGGAGTTCAGGGCGGCGTCCCATTCGATCAGCTGGCCGGAGTAGGTAGCCATGCGGCCCATGATGGCCGTCAGGGTGCTTTTGGCGGCGTTTTCTGCATCGGCGTAGCGGAATTCCCCTTTGGCGATGGCGTCGAAGATCAGTTCGTGTTCCACCTGGTAGGGGTTGGGGTCTTTGCGGGCGTCGTAGTCCAGCAGCTTATAACCGCCGGGCGTTTGGATGACCCCGGGTTTGGGCGCTGAACCATTGGTCCCCTGAAAAGACTCGGTAACCTGGTAGTAAGTGTCTTTCATGTGGCGGCACTGGCTGAACATACGGCTGCCATCGGCGTATTCGTACTCCACGCTGTGGTGGTCGAAAATCTCTCCATGGTCCTTTCCGGTGCGCACCAGGCGGCCGCCCATGCCGTGGGCTTTCACAGGGTAGGCCTGCTTGGCCCAGTTGCCCACGTCCAGGTTGTGGATGTGTTGCTCGTTGATGTGGTCGCCGCAAAGCCAGTTAAAATAGTACCAGTTGCGCATCTGGTATTCCATCTCCGTTTGTCCTTCCTGGCGCGGGCGCACCCATACGCCGCTGCTGTTCCAGTAGACATGAGCGGTGACGATATCGCCGATCGCGCCGGCGTGCAGCATTTCCATCCAGCGCAGGTACACCTTCTCATAGTGGCGCTGCAGGCCCACTACGACATTGAGTTTTTTCGCTTTGGCCTCTTCCGCCGCTTTCAGGACTCGCCGGATTCCTGGCGCATCAACGGCCACCGGCTTTTCCATGAAGATATGTTTACCGGCTTTCACGGCCGCTTCAAAATGGATGGGCCGGAAGCCCGGTGGAGTGGCCAGGATGACCACATCGCAGAGCGGTATCACCTTCTGATAGCCTTCGAATCCGGAGAACTTGTGTTCTTCCGGTACGCTGAGGCGATCGGCGGGCAGTTCGTTGTTCTCCATCTCCTCCTGTATCTGTTGGTAACTGCTGTCCACCTGGTCGCGGAAGGCGTCGGCCATGGCCACCAGGCGGACGTTCTGTCCGGACAGCAGGGCCTGCACGGCGGCTCCGGTGCCGCGCCCGCCGCAGCCCACGAGCCCCACCCGGATGGCGTCATCGCCTCCAATGTGGGCTTTGGCGGAGAGCATGGAAGGCGCAAGGATCAGGCTGCCGGCAGCCGCACCGGCGGTTTTGACGAATTCTCGGCGGTTGAGTTCTTTCATAGGTAATTAGTTTTGGTTCTTTGACCCTCCTCGTGGCCCACGAGATTTGTCCAAGAAGATTAGTCTTTTATGGCTGATTCAAAAAAGGCTTCTATGGCTTCGGCGCCGGGCTGTTGCACGGGCCGGACGATGCGGAAGCCCACAAAGGGCGAGTCCGTATTCCACCAGATACTCTTGGGTATCTGTGGGTCGCGCGCCTGCCAGCGCGCCTGCGATTTCTGGCGGATCAGGCAGTTACACTCCCGGGGCTCACTATCATAGGAGCCTCCCTTAACGGTGCGGGAATGGCGGCGGGTGGGCTCCACCCAGGGGTTGTGCCTTTGATCGCCGAGGGCTTCCAGGTAATCTTTCTGGTAGTAATCCAGCGTCCATTCGGCTACATTGCCCAGCAGGTCGTACAGGCCCCAGGGGTTGGGCGCCTTCTCGCCGGTTTTGTGGTACTTCTCGTAGCTGTTGTCGTAGTGCCAGGCATACTCGTTCAGTTTATCCTCATCGGGCTGCCAGCTCTGGCCGGCCCGGCAGGCGTAGGTCCATTCCGCTTCGGTGGGCAGGCGGTAGAACTGGCCGGTCTTCTGGTACAACCACCGGCAATAGCGCAGAGCCGCCTGCTGAGTCATACTCACCGCCGGATAGCCGCCGGTGCTGCCCATTCCATAAGTATAATCCAGGTAGGGTGGAGTAGGGCGGCTGACGGCATCGGCGGAGAAGCCGCCATCCTCCCGGAGGCTGGCGTCGCTGTCGTTCTCCCGGTGCTGGAAAAGGATGAATTCATCGTGGGTGACTTCGTGGACACCGATCCAGAAGGCATCGAGCTGCAGTTCTGCCGATGTGCCTTCTTTTTCTTCCCACACCAGTGTGCCCTGGGGAATAAGCGCCAATTGGAATGTGGCTTCCGAGCCGGGGATGGAGACGGTATCTGTGGGTTGCGAATGGAGGGTGGCCGCCGCCGCGAACAGCAGCAGGGCGGATAGTTGGCTATTCATTTGTCCTTGCCTTTTATCAAACAGGTAGGTACTAAGTTACGTCGGATTTTCCAGATTTTTAAAATCTGGAAAATCTAATTGCGCTCTTCGGTGAAGAACTGCGATTTTAGCCCAAGCTCTAAAGTCGCAAACCTTCGGCTTGATGCCGAAAAAAACAGACTCGAAATGCTTCAAACCAACTTTAAAAACCTTGACGGGTATGTAATGTTGCAGCTAGTTTTTCTCTGTATTTTTTCTCTAACGCACTCGCAAAAGCTGCTTTGTCATTCCGTAATAATTCCATTGCTTCTCCATTGACAATGGCCGGATGAATATCCCTAAGGTAACGATCACTCCAAGTTGCCAGCTCCACAAGTATGGGCGTTAAAGCCAGTCCCTTATCGGTCAGGAGATAGAGGTTGGCCTTTTTATTATTCGGCCGTTTGGTTTTTATGATTATTCCTAATTCTTCCAGCAGTTTGAGTTTGGCCGAAAGAATGTTGGTGGCAATGGCTTCCTCACTTTCCGTAAAGTCTTTAAAGGCCTCCTTGTCTTCTATTAGCATCTGCTTTACAATAACCAACATCCACTTGTCACCCAAAACATCCAGGGCTGAAGTAAACGGACAATCGCAGCGAAATTTATGTTTCATGTTAACCTTATGTTAGTATTACTTGCAAACCAAAAGTAATAAATTTTCAGGTAGGAGACAAATATTTTCAATTCGCAACTATTCAGTCAGTCCTTTAAAGGCTAAGAGCATGTTTGGAGGCCAATCTTTGGGCTAAAAAATGCCCCTTTTTTGCTGATATTGCGTTACTTTTTTTGCCCGTACCACCAGTATGAGCTGCAAAAAGATGCCTTATCTCAACAAAAAATTGACACTTTTTATCTCCAAACCCGGCCTCCAAACATGCTCTAAGCGTGTGTTCAAATTTCGTTTTTGGCGATTTTAGCCCGAAGTATGAAATTTGAACACACGCTAAACAGGCCGATACTACATAGAAACAGGCATAATACATTCTATTGGCGGCTGCATTCCACCTTTCCTCCTTGACAAGGTATTCAGCCAGGAGTATCAATTCTACCTGTGGCTCACTCTTTCAAAAACGACATCGTCATCCCTCCTTCCTTGGTTTGCAGTTGCAGGTAATATTGCCCGGCGGCCAGGCTGCGGACGTCAGCCTGCTGCCGCTCGTTGCGCGCAGTGAATTGTTGCACCAACTGCCCGCCGGTATTGAAGATCAGCCCCTGAGCGGGTAGCAGCGCCGCCGGGAGCTGTAGGGTGAGTTGGGTGCGCACTGGGTTGGGGAACAACTTCACCTGTTCGAATAAGGGGTTGTGGACGCTCGTGATTTCGTTGTTGGTGACAAAGTTGTTGCGGGACAGCAGCCAGTAATCGGGGTCTATTCTGACCAAATCCACCTCAAAGGGCACTTCGAATTCAAAGAACTGGTCATTTACCGTATGGTCGAAAACGATGGTGGTTTCCTGGCCGCCGGCTCCTCTGAAATGGATGGGCACCGGCATCTCGAAGAAATCAACCGAGGCGTGGGAAGTGGCCTGGTCGAGCGTGGCGTAGACGGTGCTGCCTTCCTGCCACCAGTTGAAGCGATAGGAGGGGTAGCCTTCTCCGTAGAACCAGTCGTCGAAGAACTCCGTCAGGCTTAGGCCGCTTTGTTCTTCCAGGTGGCGTTGCAGGTCGGCGGTGCGGGCATAGCCAAAGGCGAGAGCCGGGTCGTTTAGGTAGTTGCGCAGGCCCTGGAAGAAGTCTTCATCGCCCAGCTTCCAGCGCAGCATGTGCAGCAGCATGGCGCCCTTGGAGTAGGAGAGGCGGCCGTCGAAAATGCGGTTTACCGAGGTCGTATCGGTTACATAAACCGAGCCGCCCGGCTGGTTGGTCACCTGGTTGATCTTGCCCTGCAGCCATGCCGGGAAAGTATTCGTGCCTAGGCCATTTTCGTAGGTCATCCCTTCCAGATAGGTAGCGAAGCCCTCGTTGAGCCATATATCGGCCCAGCTGGCGCAGGTGACTTTGTCGCCAAACCACTGGTGGGCCAGCTCGTGGGCCTGCAGCAGGTGCGAATAGCCGCCCATGAAGCTCATGGTCTGGTGCTCCATGCCGCCGCCCCAGCCGAATTGGGCATGGCCATATTTTTCATTGGCAAAGGGGTACAAGCCGAAGAGTTCATTGTACAGTTGCATCACTTCCACCGTGGCGCCGGTGGCATTTTGCCAGGAAGACAGGTTTTCCGGAAAAACGTAGTTGAGCACTTCGATCGGCTCCCCTCCGTCGACCGGGACAAAGTCGGAATAGTGGGCGTAGTTGGTCACGGCAATGGCCACCAGATAGGCGGGGATGGGGTAGTTGTGTTGCCAGTGGTACACCTTATCTGCTCCGTCTTCATACTCATTGACCAATACTCCGTTGCTGGCCACCCGGTATTGGGCGGGCGTGCGAACGTAGATGTCAACGTGGTCGATCTTGTCGTTGAGGTCCTGCTTGCAGGGCCACCAGTCCAACGCTCCGTAGGGTTCGGAAAGGGTCCAGATGATGGGCTCTCCATTATGGCTGGATTGGATGAAGGACCCAAAACCGGATGGGGGCGGAACGCCTTCGTATACGACCGTTACAGAATCCAGTTGCCCCATGGCAATGGCCTGGGGTAAGGGGATAGCCAGCCGGTTGCCTGCCTGAATCTGGCCGGGCAGGGTAGCGCCGTGATAAGTTACGGCGGTTACCTGAAGGGCGTCCGAAAGATCAAAGTTCAGCTCTTCAAAGCCCGCTTCGGTAGGCGCAAAGTAGGTGGTAATCGCTCCTTTAATATAATACGAACTGGGGTCTACCTCCCATTCCATACGCTGGTAGCGGATGTCGTAATTGTCGGTAAAAGGAGAGGAGCGGAAGTTCAGCAGCGCCTCCCGGGCGCGCTGTTCCTGGCCGACGAGATTGGAGAAATCTTTGCAGACAAAGTCCTCCGTCTGAGAGAAAGAGGTGAAGAATAAGCCCAGTAAAAACAAAGGCAGCAGTATCGTTTTTTTCATGATCTGTATTTTGATTTTTTATTATACCACAAAGCGGAAAGACAAGATAGTGAGCAGTGCGTCACTTTTCCGGTGAGCATTGTCACTTAGCACAGGATACTTTTGTCAGGTATGCAACGTTTTTTCGTACCTTCGCTCCTGCTCTGGTTGCCATACGGCATATAGATAGGGAACTCCTGTGTAAGTAACTACTGATCCAGGGACTGTACCCGCAGCTGTGAGCTCCGGGGAATGTTTGTTGAGGGCGGGCCGATGTCTTGCTTTCGGTTGTCAGATACAAGCGTTTCGGCTGGGCTGCCAAAAGCCACTGTTTATAATGGGAAGGCGGCAGCATAGTGGAGTGAGTCAGAAGACCTGCCAGGGCGGATGTTTCATTATTGTCTTCGGGCTAAAGGCATGGTGGATAGTAGTTGGACACATTGTATTTACAATCTCTACTGCTTCGGTTGGGGAACGTTAATCGCGCTACTCCTGAGGCGATGGTTGATGTGCTGTCCCTTCGACAAGCTCAGGGTGAAATGGCTATATTGTTATGCTAAATGTGCCACGCCGCTATGATATAGCTGGGCTTTCCTGTTGCCGGTTTGCCGTTTTCTTTGGAGCCGGTTAAAAAATGTGTTTTTAGGTACTGATAACCTGTTCCAGCCTCTGCTCCCACCTTCCCTGCCCGTGAAATTCAAGACCTGTTGCATGGCTTTTTTTCAGCGTTGTTTTCTCCGATATGTTTTTTTATGGACAGTGTTCCTGGCGCTGCCCGGCCGTGCTATTTCACAGGCCGACACCATCGACATTCCCGAGGTGACGGTCACCGCTTCGCGCCTGTGGGGCTGGCAGCCCGGGCAGGAGCAGGGCGCCATTGACAGCGTGCAGCTCTCGTTGCTGAAGACGCAGAACCTGTCCGATGCATTGCGCCGGCAGGGGGGCGTTTATATCCGCGATTATGGCGCCGGCAATATTGCTACCGCAGCTATTCGCGGTACTTCTGCCGGGCATACGGCCGTATTGTGGAACGGGCTACCCCTGCAAGACCCTATGTTGGGGCTGACGGATTTAAGCATTCTTCCCCTCTTCTTTTTTGAGGACGTTCGCCTGTCTCTGGGAGGGGGCAGTTCACTTTGGGGCAGCGGCGCGCTGGGTGGCGCCGTCCACCTGGGTAGCAGCCGGGAGCAGCCAAACGGGATGAGCCTGAGCTACCAGGGCGAAGGGGGGAGCTTCGGCTACCTGGGGCAGGGGCTGAGGCTGGCCTATGGAAACGATCAATTCAGCACTTCCACTAAATTATTCCGGCAAACTGCTGATAACGACTATCCTTACGAGGACCTATACGGAACAGAAAATCGACTTCCCCACGCCGCCACCCGGCAGATGGGCCTCATGCAGGAGAATACTATCCAGCTTTCCAAAAACCAACAGTTGGGCATTCACTTCTGGGCGCACCGCGCCGGGCGGGATATTCCTCCCAGCCGCGTGCAGCCGGCCAGCCGGGCCCGCCAGGAAGACGAGGCCTTGCGGGCCGCGCTCGACTGGCAATGGATAGGCCAGCGCAGCAGCTGGATCACCCGCCTGGCGGCCTTCCAGAACCGCCTGCGCTACGATGACCCATTGACCCAGACTTTCTCAGACAGCCGGACGCGCTCCCTGCTGGCGGAAGCCGAAGGCGCCCGGAACCTTTCTTCCGGACTGGACGTCAAGGGCGGCCTGCAGTTCAACTATCTGGAAGCCCTTTCCGATGTGTATCCGGGTTTCCCCCGGCAGGGCAGGTTCGCCGCCTTTACCGCCCTGCGCTGGGAGAGCTCTAGCCGGCAGTGGCTGGCTGTGCTCAACGGCCGGCAGGAATGGGTGGATGGCCAGGCGATTCCTTTTACCCCTGCCCTGAGCCTGCGCTGGCAGCACAAGGGTGGCCTGGAGACGGGCTTTTCCACCTCCCGCAACTATCGCCTGCCGACCTTCAACGACCTGTACTGGCCCAATGCCGGCAACCCCAACCTCCGGCCGGAAAAGGGCTGGAACCAATCGCTCTACCTGAAAACCGAAGGAGCATGGAGGCAATGGCGAGGCCTTTTTCAGCTTTCCGGCTTCAACTATAATATACAGGACTGGATCATCTGGCTGCCGGAGAACGGCTTGTTCCGGCCAGAGAACGTCCGCCGGGTTTGGAGCCGGGGAGGGAGCGCCCGGCTACGGCTGGATCGGCCATTGGGCAAGGGTAGCCTTCGGCTGGAGGCCAATTATAATTACACCCGTTCCACCAATGAAAGCTCCCGCCGTACGTCCGATCCCTCCGTCGGCAAGCAATTGATCTACGTTCCGTTGCAGCAGGGCGGCGCCAGCCTGGCCTGGCAATCGGGCGGTTGGTATGTGGCCTACCAGCAGGAGTGGGCGGGGCGCACCTATACGCAATCCGACAATTCGGACTGGTTGCCGGGTTTTACAGTTGGCGCTCTGCACGTATCCCGGAACTGGCGCCGGGAGCCTTTCTCGGGACGGCTGTATGTCAAACTGGAGAACCTGTGGGGCGAAAAATACGAACTCGTCGCCAACCGTCCGCTGCCGGGCAGGTTCTACCGGGTAGGGGTGAATATTCTGGACTTTGGACGTAAGTCGGAAGTGCGAAGTCGGAAGTCGGAATACGGCAATAAATAGGCGTTTGACGCTAATTTTCCGCCTTCCGATTTCCGATTTACTCCGTCAGTCGCTTCGCTCGTGTCCGCCTTCACCGTTGGACCGTCCAAAGTCTAGTGAATATTGAATTATCTAAAAAATAAACAACCAACATGCGAATTTCTCTTCTTCTGGCTCTGATCGCCACCCTCTGGTTAAGCAATTGCAAGACCGATGATGAAACCCCAACACCCGTCAATAACCTGGTTGAAGCCGGAGCGGGGGTGTTGATCACCAATGAAGGCGGCTTCAATGATGGCAATGCCTCGGTGAGTTATTATCAATTTGACGACAAGTCCATACAGCAGGAACTCTTCGCCGGGGTGAACGGCCGCCCCCTGGGCGACATCTTGCAGAGCATGACAATCGTCGGCGATAAAGCCTACCTGGTGCTCAACAATTCCCAGCGCATCGAGATCGTGGATGTGAATACCTTTGAATCAGAAGGGGCCATCGGGGCGCCGGGTTCGCCTCGTTATTTTTTGCCCATTGATGCAGAGACAGCTTACGTTTCTGACCTCTTCGGAGGGGTGATCCACGTCGTAAGCCTTTCCAACCGGGCTATTGTGTTATCTGTCCCCATGCCTCAGGGCTGGACCGAACAAATGATAAAGGTGGGCAATCAGGTTTTCGTATCCAGTCCGAGTTCTTTCGGCCAGCCGCCTAACCGGCAGCTGTTTGTGATCGATTCAGAAAACCATGTGCTGGTGGATAGCATCGAAGTGGGGCTGAGCCCTACCGCTCTGGTGCAGGACGCCGCCGGGAAAATATGGGTGCTCTGCTCCGGCGATTTCGATACGGGCGCCCCTGGCGGGTTGTATCAGGTGGACCCGCAAACCAGGGCTGTGCTGCAAAGCTTTCCCTTTGCGGACAATAGCATTGGCTTTGCGCCCAGGCTGGCAATAGACGAGGCGGGCCAGCAGCTGTACTATACGAAAATCGATCTGTACACCCTGTCTACTACTTCCACCGCGCTTCCTTCCGAACCTTTGATCCCCGCCGATGGCCGCAGCCTCTACGGCCTGGGTGTAGAGCCGGGTACAGGAAATATCTGGCTGGGAGATGCCGGTGATTACAAGAGCCGCCAAATGATCTATCGATATGATATGGATGGGAATTTGCTGGATTCGGTGCTGGCCGGGGTGGCGCCAAGTGGGTTTGGGTTTTATTGAAATAGTGTATACTCATACCACCCTCAAAATAATTCTCTTCCCCCAACCATTCTTAAAATGATTCCAACAAAAACAACACCCAATGATCTACTACAAAACGAATGACAACTGGTTTGGCGACGTGGGCCATCTGGCCAAGAGCTGGACCATGGTTCGCATTATGCGCTCAGTGCTGCTGATCGGCGTATATTCCGCCATCGTATGTTTGACGACGGTCTACTTCGGCCTGGGGGAATACATCAGGATGAACACGTCCATCTTCTCCCTGCTGGGTGTGATCCTCAGTATTTTTCTGGTTTTTCGCACCAACTCGGCCTACGACCGCTGGTGGGAAGCCCGCAAGCAATGGGGCGCCCTGGTCAACAATACGCGCAATTTCGCGATCTATGTGCAAAGCATGTTTCCGGAAGGAGATAAGGAAGTGCGGCGCTTTTTCGCCAAGCACATCTCCAACTTCTGCCTGGCCCTGGTGGAGCACCTGCGGGAGGGAACCAAACTGGAAAAACTGATCTACCTGCAGGAGGAGGAGCGGGCGGAGTACGAAACCAAGGGGCACATTCCCAACCACATCGCCCTGCAGCTTTTCGAGCGCCTGGCGGCCGCCCACCGCAACGGAGAGATCAACGAGGGCGATTACATCAACATCAAGGCCCAGCATCAGAGCCTGCTGGACATCCTGGGCGCCTGCGAGCGTATCAAGAAGACGCCTATTCCCTTCTCGTATGCGGTCTATCTCAAGATTTTCATCACGGCCTACGCCCTGCTGCTGCCTTTCGCTCTGGTG
Source organism: Lewinellaceae bacterium (assembly GCA_020636095.1). Classification (GTDB taxonomy): domain Bacteria; phylum Bacteroidota; class Bacteroidia; order Chitinophagales; family Saprospiraceae; genus JACJXW01. The sequence goes on along the minus strand of JACJYN010000002.1, from coordinate 1,090,214 downwards.
AATATGTTCCACCTGTCGGCCATCCCCATTTCCATGTTCATCTTCTTCGCCCTGCTCGGTGTAGAACTGTTGGGTGAAGAGATCGAAGACCCCTTCGGCCTGGACTGCAACGACCTGCCCACCGGCGACATCGCCCATACTATCAAGGGCAATGTTTTTGAAATACTGGAAAGCCGGATGGGGGCGCCGGTGAAGCACGAGTTGTATGAGAAGTTTTTTTAGCGCCTGGGGCCCGGGAAATTCAACCCCAGCGTAAAGGTAAACCGCTCAAAATGCTCCAGGTATTCTTTCCCGTAGCATATATCTGGGTCTTCCAGATTGACTGCCTCGTCGTATTCCGAAAATCGAAGCGGGGTGGTGAAGAAGCCACTCATTCCCAGGGTAAATACGCCAAACCGGAAGCCCACGGCAGGCCGGAAGTAGGGGTCGAATTCCTGTTCATAGGTTCGGTTGCAAAACCAGTCGGTGCTATGGCTGGCGCCCAGTACCGCTCCGGCATCGAGGGATACCAGCCAGCGGCCTAACTCTATACGGCCCTGCAGTCCGGCGCCTTGTATGCCGTAGGTTACGCTTGTCCCTCCGCCGAAGGAACCGGTATAGGCAAGGCCCAGCCCGAAGCGTTCGTTCCAGCGTTTGCCGAATTCGGTGTGAAACTCGGCATAGAAATCATCGCCGCCGGGGAACAAGCCGAAATGGATGCCGCCGTAGAGGGTTTGGGAGGAAGCCGGGGTGATGAGCAGGGTCAAAAAAAGAATTGGAAGGAGGGCTCTGATGTTGTTGATAAGCCAATATGCATTCATGTTAACAGGTTTTTGGCTGTGCAAAATCGAAGGGTCAAATTCAAATAGCTTTTCACTTCATTTCTTCTCCAAAAACGCCTCTATAGCCGGCCAGGTTACATCCGGCCGCTCCACATAGGTGAAATGCGCCGCCCTGGGTACTTTGATGAGCTGCGCATGAGGCATGGCCTTTACCCATTCTTCCACCATATCCATTGGAATAGCCTCCTCTTCGCCGTGCAGGATAAGCGTGGGCGCAGTGACCAATGGCAGGTCCCCGTGATAATCCCAATTGCCCATCGAGTTGATCGTGACGGAGTTGGTGATGTCCATGCCATATCGAATGGCCTCCGGTGAAGCGGCGCAGCAGTCGCCCTTGATAATGGAAACCTTCCGGCCGGCGGCCAGGCGGGGTTTCAGCGCGATATTCCAGAATTTGCGACAGGCTTCCTTGGTATCGGGCCCTTCGATCATGGCGTTGTACTGTACGCTCAGTTCTTTTTGTTCCTGGGGGGTAAGCCGACGGTTGACGGCGTCCCCGAAGCGCTCCCAGAAGTTTTCCCGAATGGGGGGGATCGGGCCGAGGAATACCATGCGGGCCACCCGCCCGGGATGTGTGATGGCATAACGGGCCGCCAGGGCCGGGCCGAAAGAATGAGCGACCAGCGTCATTTTTTCAAAACCAAAGTGCGTTCGCAGGGCCTCCAGGTCCGTGATGTGCTGCGTCATGTGCAGTTGAGAGGTATCCTTAGGGAGCGTAGACCGGCCGCCTCCCCGCTGGTCGTAAAACAACAACTTGTACTTGTCGGCGAGGGGCTCAAAGTCGGCCACCATATACTCGCTGTCCATACCCGGGCCACCGTGTATGACTACAAGGGTATCGGCGCCCTGTCCGGTCATTTTGTAATAGAGCCGGATGTTATCCTCGCTGGTGAAGTAGCCTTCCCGCGCGGTGGCAGCCCCCGGCGCTCCGCCGCTGGTATCATTGCAGGAAACGAATATATAACTTGAACAGATGATGGACAAAATAAAGATGCTGGCCTTTGTACTGAGCATGGATAGGTAGTTAGAGTGTGTTCTGAAAATTGACTTCAACCTCAACCCCAGGCCAAATTAAGATAAAAAAAATGGGATGAGTTGCCAAAGGCCCCAACCGGGAAGTTTTTAGAAAACCAAAAGAACGTCAAACCTCCTTTGTTTTTATCTGTTAACTTTCATAGATTTGGTCTAAATAAGGACGCAGTTCACTACTAATTGTTTACAACGACTGTAAAAAGTAAAAAAGATAATGAGTAATCCAGTTACGAAGAGCCCTGTAATGTTATATACCGAGCAGACCCCCAACCCGGAGTCGCTCAAGTTTGTCACCAACCGGATGCTGTACAAAGGCACCGCTGACTTCCGCGAAGAAGAATTGGCGCAGGAGTGGTCGCCCCTGGCCACCGCTATCTTTGAGATGCCTTATGTAAAAGGCGTTTATATCTGTAACAACTTCGTTACGGTAACCAAAGAGATGAACTACGAATGGGCGGACATTATGCTCAAAATGAAGGAATTCATCAAGAAATACATCGAAGAGGGAGGCGAGATCGTTGATGAGGGTTTCGCTGATGCGATGGCCGAGATCGAAGCGGAGCGCGGCGCCAGTTATGAATATACGGGCGATGAAGCAGAGATCGTCAAAAAGATCAAAGACCTGATCGAAACGTACGTCAAGCCTGCCGTGGAGATGGACGGCGGCAATATCGAGTTCAAAGCCTGGGACCAGGGCACGGTCGTACTGACCATGCAGGGCGCCTGTAGCGGCTGTCCCTCCTCAACGGTCACCCTTAAAGCCGGTATCGAAGGCATGCTGAAGCGGATGATCCCTGAGGTGAAGGAAGTAGTGGCGGAAATGGGGTAGGGGAGCAACGGCGCCTCATAAGCTCCAGTGTCAAACCCTGCGGGCATTCCGGAAAACCTCCGGATGGAACGCGCTTCGGAGCGAAACCCTCATGTTTTCCGGCAACCGGTTGCTGCCCATCCAGATTTTTTCAAGAGGCAAGTTGTAAAAAGAGCCGGGTAAGCTCTGTAACTGAGGCTCGAAGAGCGAAAGATGCCGCAACGTCCGAAGTTTACCAATTTCTGCGGGTAGTGCCGACAGCTGGTTGTTGTTCAGGGTGAGGGAGCTAAGGTTTCGGAACACCTCAATACCCTCCAAATCCAGGTTTCGAAACCCACTTAGGGAAAGAATCCGGATATTTGCCGCCTGTTTCAGAAAACCACCGGGAGAAAAAAAGGGAAGCTTATTCCGGACAAACCCAAGGCGAAAGGGCAGGCTTTCCAGGCTTTCTCTCAGAAGGTCCAGCAGTTGATCAGGCAGCCACGCGCCGACATGCCGGAGAAAGAGCAACTGCTTTCCCCGATCCTTTTGTTGCAGGTACCAGGCTGCGAGTACCTGCTCGAGAAAAGGCGAAGTCAGGCCGCCATTTTCTATTAGAGTGAGGCCGAGCTGAACGTTCCGGCCGTCCCGGTTCATAAGGAATTTAAACAAGTTGCGTCGGCGTTGCAGGGCGTCGGCATTCTCGGGAAGGAGATGGAAAGGCGAAGGCAGTTGAAGCAGGGCAGGTGCGATTTGGCGCTCGCCTGTCCGGATCGGGGCGCCCGTTTTCTGAACGGTGCTGCCTTTGCCGTGTATGACCCATTGGGCGGCGCCGGTATTCCATCGGTCCAGCAGGGTGAACCCTAGTTTGTGCAGCAGGAACCGGAGGGCTACCTCATCTGCTTCGAAAGGGCCGGAGAGGTACAGCCGACAAGGTTCCACAATGCCGAATTGGTTCAGTATACTCCAATATGACTGCAGCTTATCCATACAATTCCTCCCTCATTTCGATTAGTATCCGGTTGATCCTTTCCAGGTCTGGAGCTTCCGGCAGGGCGCTTTGTTGATAGAGCGCCTCGATGCGGGCCATGCGTTCTTCGGCCCAACCAACCAGCTGTTTATATTCAAATGCTCCGTGGCGGATGTCGAGCAGGAAGCTCCGGTTGGGCCGGCGCACCCGGATGATACCCTCGCGGGCGATCTCTTCGGCCATATCCAATAGGCGGAAGGTATGCATCATGTTTTTGGCGTCGTAGTTTTTTCCGTGCGAAAGGGTGCTTTCGTAACGGGTTTCGTTGCGTTTTTCCACCCACTCCCAGTACTGTCGGTATTCTTTGCAGTAGGTTTGATAGCCATCTTTGTTAAAGGACAGGACTGCTGCCATGGGTTTTCCTTTGGGGATACTGCTCAAGGCCAATTCATTGCTGTCTGGTTTTCGGATGACGCCGCTGAAGCCAAGTTCCCCACGTTCGTCATGGTAAAGGCCATAACTATCCCGAAAGTGAGGGATGCTGGCCAGTCCGCACTGTTCCTGTCGGAACCCTTGCAGTTCCAACCATTTTTTCAGAGGCAGGCTGTGCTCGTTCCAGAGAACATAACAAAAATCCAGCGGCGTTTTACGCTCCTTCGACATGGGGTTGACGATCTTTTTGTTCAATCCCCGAGCCTTGCGCACCTGCGTGAAAGCGTACCCACCGAAAGTGTCTTTGCATTTTTTTGAAAGAAAATCTTCCGGCCGTAAGCGATCCATTATTGGGTGCCGGCGTTGTATGCAATCATCTGGCATGGCCAGCAGTTCCAGTATATTGGGGTTGTTTTTGGAAAGCAGCTCGACAAAGCGCCCCAGCTCGTAGAGGATAGTGTCGTTAGTTTCATCACTGAGTTGCTGCGTGTAACTGAGGCCATAGAATTGCGCCTGGGGTAAGAAAAATACACCCCGGGTATCCACATCGGAAGCAGGGAGTTCCGTACCATAGGCACGGCTGCCGCTCCAGGCTTCGAGCAGGATCAGATGGGGTTGACTGTACAATTCGCGAAGGAGCATCACCTAATAGTTGCGCCTAAGGGCCCGGCGAAGAATAACTTCCCCATTTGATACGGCTCTTTTTCCGCCAGGCTGCGTTGCTCGATCGGTTACTTAGCTCTGCTATGCTCCCTCCTCGCGCCTTGCCTGGCGAAAAAATAGCTCGCCTGAAATGATGAACTTATTCTTCGCCGGCCCCTAAGGTTTCTTCTTCCGGGAAAGAAAATATTTGAAAAAATCGATAATGGCCTCCATGAATTTTCCGAATGCAGATTTGTCACTCATGACTATTTAGTTTTTTTGTTTCTTACAATGATAAATATACTCAGTAGGAATATTCGGGATCTTAGTGATGCTGCATTCGTCAAAGATGCGCACAAATTTTTTGTAGTTGAACCTCGTATATAACACCTGGCTGTAGTATCCATCGGCGGCCAGCATATCGTAAGAGTCCTGTATTATTTTCTGGCCCACTTCATTAGAAAGGAACGTAAAGGGTATAGAGGCGATAAAGGCGTCCACCGCGTTCTCTTTGACGAGTTCTCTAACGTGCTCCGCACTGTCGTTGATGATAACCAGGCGGCCATCCTGAATCTCTTCCTGGACGTGTTGGCAGAATCTTTCGTTTACTTCAAAAGCATATACTTTGGAAGTGGGGGAAATGTTCTTCAGGATTTCCCGGGTGATGTTTCCGTGCCCCATTCCATACTCCACAATAATTTTATGATCCTCTTTGGGCAACTTGCTGCAAATCTCGACTTCCACCTCCCGGCTGGTCTCAGAAATGGCGCCGGTAGTAAAAAGGTTTCGGGTAAATTCAATCGTCGTTTTCAGTTTCTTGAAATTCATTTTTTCATCTGTTTAGAAACAGTAGTTGAAATGGCTTTCCCTCCAGGCCATGAAGGAGGAATTCCTTTTTGACAACCGAATATACGCATCCCATCCCACAAGTCGCGAATCCTGCATCAGCAACAACCCTTTCCAACAAAAAAACCATACAAAACGCGGCCCCAAACCATAAAATTGCCTGGGTTGTCAATTAATTAAATAAATCCTCATATCAAGAAAATAATAGTTTAATATTTTGTTTATATGTTTGAAACCCCCTACATTTGTCTTATAACGACCAACCGCAGTAACAGATCATATCTCATCAGGTAGAAATTAGTCAATAACTATCCCTTCCAGACAAACGCTGAGAAAACCTCAACCCGTTTCCAAAAAACCAAATGGCCCCGGTAGAGGGAAATCCCCTCATTCTATAAACACGCTTAAGTTCAACATACAGTAAGACTACTAGGCCGGGTACGGAACTGGCTCGCTGATCAGCTGCAAGTTGTCAGTTGTTGGTTTGTAACTATTTAGGTGTTCCGGTTTTATGGTGTCCCGGTATTGCGGCCGGAGGCTCACAGAGGCGCTGCAACTGCCTGGCCACAAAACCATAATGCCGGAATACCATAATACCTAAATAGGTACGTTGGTTTTATGTTCAGCCTGTGGCTGGCAGCAATCAGCGCTTCAACTCCGGTACCCAAAAGAATTGTTAACCAAAAACCGGCTACCATCCTAAGATTGGACAACCTCGTACACCTTACGGTCTCAAGAGCTGCCATTGGCTCGATACCTCCGTAGCTTTATGTCCAACCTTAGAGGGGAGCCCCAAAAATCGATTTAAATGATGAGAATTATCCTGGCCACACTGGGCCTAATGGCTTTGCTATGCAGCCATGCCCAGGGCCAATCCCAACCCGCCAAGCTGGTTACCTCAGCCAAAACCAATAACCAAACCTTTGACAAAGTCGATTTATTTCACCTTTCCCAACAGGACAATCCCGAACTGTCCCGGCAACTGTCGGCCTATGGCCTTCTGGAACTGGATGAAGAGGCGCTCGCCAGCGCCCTTCACCAGCCGCCGGAACAACTGGCGCTGATTTTGCCTGCCTCCGGCCGCAGCGGGCAGATAGAATTGGAATTGGCCCGGGTGGAAGTTGCTTCCTCCGCTTTTCCCAGTGTGCTGGCCTCAACGGGTAAGCCGGTTAGCGTGGCGCCGGGCCTGCACTACCAGGGCATAATCAAAGGGGTGGCGGGCTCTGTGGCGGCCCTCAGCCTTTTTGAAGGCGAGGTAATGGGGTTGTTCAGTTCCTCTGGCCATGGCAACCTGGTGCTCGGCGCTCTGGAGGAGGAACGAAACAAAGGGGTATATATCCTCTATGAAGACCGCGAGGCCATAAGGCAGCTGGCCTTCGATTGCGCCACTTCTGATGAAGGGCCCGCATATACCCGGGAACAGTTGCAAACCCCAGTGACTGGGCGAACCATGAACGAATGTGTTGGCATCTATCTGGAAGTAGACCACGATATTTACCAAAGTAAAGGCGGGACAACCGGCGCCGTCAATTATATCACCGGGTTATTCAATCAGGTGGCTATGCTTTACGCCAATGAGGGCATCAGCATCAAGCTGTCTGAAATGTTTATTTGGGATGTGCCCAGCCCTTACAACGGGACCAATAGCTTTAACCTGTTGAGCCAGTTTCTCAATTACCGGCCCAACTTCAATGGCGACCTGGGGCAGCTGGTTTCCTACCAGGCCAGCGGCGGTATTGCTTACTTATCCGGCCTGTGCAGCACCTATTCCCCCCGGCACAGCTTTTCCAGCATCAACACCACATACGCTCCCGTGCCCACGTATTCCTTTTCCGTTATGGTCATGGCTCATGAGCTGGGCCATCTCTTCGGCTCCCGGCATACCCACGCCTGCGCCTGGAATGGCAATGGCACGGCGCTGGATGCATGCCCGGGCTTTACGGAAGGAGATTGCCCTATGCCAGGGAACCCTGCCGGCGGCGGCACCATCATGTCGTACTGCCACATCTCCAGTACGGGGATCAACTTCAGCAACGGCTTTGGGCCGCAGCCGGGCAACGTCATCCGCAACGCCACCAATGCCGCTTCCTGCCTGCAGCCTTGCGGCGATGATGGCGGTAATAACCCTCCTCCCCCCGGGGACAGCTGTGTTGGCCAGGAGCTGGCTCTTTCCATTATCCTGGACGCCTATGGCTCCGAAACCAGCTGGGAATTGCGGGATACCCATAATGTCATACTGTATTCGGGCGGGCCGTACTCCAATGCAACGAACGGTGCGCTGGTGGAGCAAAAAATTTGCTTGCCCGATGGTTGTTATACTTTTTACATCTCCGATTCCTTTGGCGATGGTATTTGCTGCAACTTCGGCGCCGGTTCCTATTCTCTGGTGGATACCAGCGGCGCGGTGATCGGCTCCGGCGGGGATTTTGGTTTTAGCGAATCTACCGGCTTTTGCCTTCCCCTGGCCGATGAACCCAATCCGGATTCTTGCCTTAGCGTCAACTTCAACGATTACGAAATCCTTTCTTTCGGGGGGGGGCAGGATATCGGTTTCGCTGCCCTCTACGAGGACGGCCAGGTTCTCAAAATCGGGGGCAACGCCTGGAAGGCCCTGGCGCTTAATTACGAAGTGAAGCCCGGGACGGTCATTGAACTGGAGTTTGGCTCCACTATTCAGGGAGAAATCCACGGTATTGGGTTTGACGACAACAACAGTATTTCCGCCAACCGCACCTTCCAGCTCTATGGCCTTCAGAACTGGGGTATCGACGATCATAATGACTATCCTGGCAATGCCACCTGGCGGCGGTATGTGATTCCTGTAGGTGAATTTTACACCGGAAGTTTCAACCGCCTCTTCTTTGTGGCCGATCACGATCGGTATCCGCGAAATGGCAACAGCTATTTCCGGAACATCCGGATTTATGATGGAGACAGCTGTGGCCGGGCCGCGCAGTTGCCCGGCTCGGCACTCGCTTTGCCGGAAGAAAATAGCCAACCCCCTACGCTGGAGATATTCCCCAATCCAACCAGGGATTGGATAACGCTAAACTTCCTTTCCCCCCAAGCCGGGCAGGCGTACATTCAGGCCTTCTCCCTTACCGGGCAACTGGTATTGGAGCAAGAACTGGGTGTACTGCCCGGCGCCAACCGGGAATCGCTGGACGTATCCGCCCTTCCCTCCGGAACGTACGTGCTGAAAGTGCTGCTGGGTGAAGCGCAGATAATTGAGAAGTTTACCGTGGTGAAAAACTGAGCGTTTGTTTTAATCTGTCAGGTTTATCTGCCTTCCTGTATCCTCTGTTTTTTGAATTTACTATAAGCTCCGGCGAGGTATCGCCGGGGTTTTTTCATTGGCGGAAAAATAATTTCTCCAGAAATTAACTTTACTGTTGCAGTAACCACCAATTATTATTAGATTTATCGCAATTATTGCAATATATTAGTTGGACGGCTCTACCGCCTTCCATTTCCCCCTTGTATTCCAAATAGGAAACATACTTTCGAAACCCCTGTTTTACAGTGTTCTTTCCAAATAGCTTCTGGGGGTGTGGCATTTTTTCGACAAAAACAACTGACTGAACAACACCTGACTTCGGCCTGAATTTCGGTTTCAGCACAAACAAAGTGATGAGCTAATCCGGAGTGTAGAGCCGCTAAAGATTTTGACTGCTACGGTTACACCCCGTCAGCAGCTGGTATACCTATTTTATTCAATAAAACAGATTAGTACATGAAAACTTTGTTTACCACCCTGTTTGCATTCGTAGTCGTACTGGCATTTGGACAAATCTCTGTCCGCCCTATGGACCTGGTGCAGTCTGCCCGGGAACAGGGCGCTGTATTCAGCCCCGTCCAGCTGTTTCAGGCGGCGCCGGGCGCTGTTCTTTCCGATGAGAAAGCGCCTAAAGAGTACGATATTCTGGATATTAGCCAATATGAGCTGGAGCAATTGCTTCAGGATGAACCGGAGGCTATGACCTTAATGTTACCTGCAAGTTTTCAGCCAGGCCCAATGGAGGTTTTGCTGGTAAAAGTGAATCCCTTCGCTGAGGATTTCAGCGTGCGGACCAGCGACGGAAGAACCCTTACTGATGCAGACATCGAACTGGGGGTTCACTACCGGGGCATCCTAAAAGGAGGATCCTCAATTGCTGCCTTCAGCTTCTTTCCGCATGACGTCATGGGCATGCTGAGTACCAAAGAGAACGGCAACCTGGTCGTCGGACAGTTGAAGGAGCCCCGCCAGCAGGGACGGTATATCATTTATCAGGATAGTGATGTCCTCCAGGATATCGGCTTCAGTTGTGAAACCATGGATGACGGCATAGGCTACACCAGAGAAGAACTGGCGCCGCAGCCCGGCGCCAGAGCATTATCTGACTGCGTGGGTTTATACTTTGAAGTAGATGATGATATCGTGACGGACAAAGGGGGCGCTGTCGGCGCCACCAATTACGTTACGGGTGTTTACAATCAGGTCGCGACCCTGTACGCTAACGAATCGATCAATACAGTGCTCACTCAGGTTTTTGCCTGGACGACCAACAGTCCTTATTCGAGTACGTCCAGTAGCGGTATGCTGAGCCAGTTCCAAGGTTACTGGGGTTCTTCAGGATCCTGGCCAGGCGCTTTAGGGCAGTTGGTGTCCTACCAGGCCAGCGGAGGCATCGCCGCCGGATTTTCGGGAATTTGCGCATCGGACCGCAGAAACAGCCAGAGTTTCAGCTCTATCAATTCTACCTATAGCACCGTTCCTACCTATTCCTGGACGGTGATGGTGGTCACGCACGAGTTCGGCCATACCTTTGGCTCGCGCCACACCCACGCCTGTGTCTGGAATGGCAACAATACCGCTATCGACGGGTGCTCCGGCAGCACCGAAGGCTCCTGCTCCCTGCCCGGCTATCCTTCTCAGGGCGGTACCCTCATGTCGTACTGCCACCTGCAAAGCGTGGGCATCAACTTCAACGAAGGTTTCGGCCCGCAACCGGGCAACGTGATCCGCAATGTGATCGCCAATGCCAACTGCCTGGCGCCCTGCGGCCCGCCTTCCTGTACGGATGGCATACAAAATGGCAATGAAACCGGCGTCGACTGTGGCGGCCCTGACTGCCCGGCCTGCCCTACCTGTAGCGATGGCGTCCAGAATGGCGACGAGACCGGCGTGGACTGCGGCGGCTCCTTCTGCTCGGCCTGCCCCTGTAACGGCAATGGAGTTACGCTGACCATCGTTCTGGACAACTACCCGGAAGAGACCAGCTGGGAGATCAGAGACGGCGGCACGGTCGTCGCTTCCGGCGGCACTTATGGCTCCAATCCGGATGGATCTACCGTGATAGAAAACGCTTGCCTGCCGGATGGCTGCTACGACTTTATCATTTATGACGCTTACGGCGACGGCATCTGCTGCGCTTATGGCTCCGGCTCTTATACACTCACCGACGATTCCGACGGCAGTACGCTGGCTTCCGGCGGCGCTTTCACTTCTTCTCAAACGACCAACTTCTGCGTAAGCACCGGCGGTGGCGGCCCCACTTGTACGGATGGTATTCAGAATGGCGACGAGACTGGGGTGGATTGCGGCGGTTCCTCCTGCCCAGCTTGCCCGACTTGTAATGATGGTATTCAGAATGGGAATGAGACCGATGTTGACTGTGGCGGCCCCGATTGCCCGGCTTGCCCCACTTGCGATGACGGTATCCAGAATGGTGATGAAACGGGAGTTGACTGCGGCGGTTCCTGTCCTCCTTGTGGTGGCGGCGGGTGTACGCCAGCCTCGGCCACCTTCTCCTACGAGAGTGGCCTGGAAGGCTGGTCGGATGGCGGCAGTGACTGTCGGCGTTACGCTAGCAGCTCCCGAGCTTGGGATGGCAACTACTCCATTGAAATAAGAGACAACTCCGGCGCCGCTTCTTCGACTACTTCTCCTGCCTATGACTTGAGTGAATATTCCTCGGTTGATATCGAGTTCTATTTCTATCCCAACAGTATGGAAAACGGAGAAGACTTCTGGGTACGCTTCAACAATGGTTCCGGTTGGAATACGGTGGCTACTTATGCAAGGGGTAGCAGCTTTAATAACGGCAGTTTCTACGTGGCAACTGTTACGATTCCCGGCTCTTCCTTATCGAACAATTGCCAGTTCCGCTTCCAATGCGACGCCAGCGCCAATTCCGACCAGATTTACATCGACCTGGTAACCATAAGCGGCAACTGCTCCAGCTTGCCGCAAACCGGCGGGCCGACACAAACGATCCGGGAAGTGGAGACACCGCCGCATTATCTTGGTATCGAAGCGGTAAATGATTTTGATATCGCCGATGTGAAGCTGTATCCCAACCCGGCTCAAAGCGAACTCAACCTGGATATTCCGGAGGCGATGAACGTGCAGGCCGTCCGAATCTTCTCGGCGAACGGTGCAGAGGTGAAGCAGGCCCACACGCTGAACAACTTCAATACGATCGATATTTCCGCCCTCGCCCCTGGCGTTTACTTCCTCTCCATCCAAACGGAAGATGAAGTGATCAATAAGAAGTTTATTAAGCAATAAGAGCGCATTTGGATAAAAAAAAGCCTTCTGGGGTTCGCTCCAGGAGGCTTTTTTTATGTCTCAGAACCAGGGAACCCCCCGCGCTCGGGCGCCCGTTTCGACCCGGTGCTCAATTCGGCGAATGAAGAACTGGCGGGAACCATGCGCCTCTACCCGAATCCGGTGTTGGAAGAAGCAGTCATTGAGTTTCCCGAGCCGGCCACTGGCATCCTGACGATTCGCAATGGGTTGGGGCAGGCTCTTGTCACGTAGAAAGCAGCCGGGGAACGTTCTATGCGGGTCGACGTGAAAACGCTTCCCGGCGGGGTGTATTGGGTGAGTTTTGAGTGTGATAAGGGGCAGTGGGTGAAGACGCTGTATAAACGTTAATTCAGCCCTACTTCAACCGAAACGCCCGCAACATCTTTCCAAAAATCTCATTATTCTGATAAATCCCCATAAACTTCCCGGCCCCCGGCCCAAAGGCGTACACCGGAATGAGTGACGCCGAATGCCCGCCCGTAGAGAAAGTAGGTTGGATGTGCCGGTAGTCGCTCTGCATCCGCACCTTAGCGGCGGAGAGCGACATGCCTCCGGTCTCGTGGTCGGCGGTTACGATGACCAGGGTGTTGCCGTCCTTTTCTGCAAAGTCCAGTGCGATGCCGATGGCTTTGTCGAAATCCCGGACTTCCTGAATAACGTATTCGGAGTCGTTATCGTGGCCGCCCCAGTCGATCTGCGACCCTTCCACCATGAGGAAGAAGCCGTGCTTGTCCTGGCTGAGGTAGTCTAGCGCCAATTGGGTAGCCTGGGGCAGGAAATCGCCGCGGCCTTCCTGCATCTTGGGCATACCTTCCGGGGCAAGGAGGTAGCCGTACTTACTGTTTAGGCTAAGATGGCCGGGGCGCTCCAGTTTTTGGGTGTTCACCACAAAGCCCTGGGCGGACAGCGTGTCCAGGTAGTTGGCGCCGTCTTCGCGCTGAGTAAAAAACTGCAGGCCGCCGCCGGCGAAGAAATCAACCGGCGAGCCGGCGAGCTGGCTGGCGATGTCTTCTTCAAGGCTTCGATGTGTCACATGGGCGAAGAAAGAGGCAGGCGTAGCGTGAGTGATGGAGGAGGTCGCAATCAGGCCGGTGCTTTTTCCCTGCCTTGCAGCTATTTCCAGGATGGTTTCCCGGGAAATGCTGTCTTTATCCACTCCAATGGCGGCGTTGTAGGATTTGTAACCAGTGGAAAAGGCGGTAGCGCCGGCGGCAGAGTCCGTGATCAGTGCATCGCTGGGCGGATTCCGGTGCAAACCAATGACCGGGAAACGGACAAAGCTGGGCTCCTCCTCCTGGAAGTAAAAAGCAGTGGAGGCCTGCGCCAGGCCCATGCCGTCGCCGATGAGCAAGATGATGTTTTGGGCCTTTTTCTCGGAAGCCAGCTGTTTGTATTGCTCGTTGCAGCCGCTGCTGAGGATCATCAGGGGCAGTAGTATAAGGATTGGGTAGCTTTTCATAGAAATTAAAATTAGGATGCTTTTATAGTGGCTCTTGTTCGTTGCTGGAATTATCAACCGGCAACAAACGGCCAGAAATGAATTTCACAAAAGTAGAAAGCCAATTTGTATTGAAGGTTAAATCACCTGGCAATTTTATCCCTTCCATCCGAAAACCAGGGCTGGGCCCAGGCGAAAAATTGCTCGTAGCCGCCATCCGGGTTTCGGCGGGTATAGCTCAGCTTGCAGCGGACGTAGGCTTCCCCATTCCCCAGGCCATAGGCCGCTTGTGTGCCCCCGGCCTTTTCCAGCACCTGCCCCCCCGGGCCAATAAACTCGATGAGGTATCCTTCCGTGCCGACGCTGTCTTTTTTTCCTGTCACGAAAGGGGATTCCAGTTCCTCACGGGTATGGGCGGTATCGATCTGCACGCGGTACTGCTTATTCTCAAAAGAAACATCTGACAAAATGATTCCGTTGGTGGCGTAAAAGTCACCCTGCTCCATGGCATAGGTAATGGCGCCAGGCTCGAGGGTGTCGCTGCGCACCATAACCCATCCTCTGCCCGGGTTGCTATTTTGCGGGCTCCATTCCTGAAAAGTATGGGCGTCGTCGGAAGAGACGCCGTAGATAAGCATGCCGGCTGTCAGGAGCGAATCCCACTTCTGTTCGGTAGAAGCGTGCAGCTCGTTGCCCCAGTTGTGGACATCCGGGTGGCCGTTGAACAGTTCGAACAGATGGAGCCGTCGGACGCGCAGAATGTTATCGGCATGGATGCCGGAAACGTAGTTGGGGTGGTTCAGAATAGGCGCCCCGCCGGCCTGCAACACCGAATCGACGTGCATCTGCAGAATGCGGCGCTTGGCTTCCCGGGCGGTGGCGTCCGGCTCGTTCATGAAGCCTTCGGGCAATTGGGCGGGTACGAATCGGCGGGTGTTCATCCCGGTAGTGTGAATGGCTTCCCGCCCGGTGACTTCCTCTCCGGGGATGAGGATAAAGTCCGCCCGCTTGTCGGCCGGCAGGCGTACGCTATCCGGGTCAATAAAGATATTGTGCTCGCTCAGGATCAGAAAGTTATAACCCCGATCGTGGTACCAGCGAGCCACTGCCTCTGGGGTAGAATCGGCATGGCCGCAAAGGACAGTATGGCTGTGGGTGTTGCCTTTGTACCATTTGGGGGTGGGAGGGGCCGCCTCTTTCTGGCCGGGGTTGCAAGCGAAGAGCGCGAGGCTAAGGGCCCAGTAACAGAGTGATTTTGTGATGGCGGGGTTAAGATGAGCAGATACCGGTGCTTCGAGCATTGTAAAAAGGGGGTTTGAGAATTGTGTTACAAGAAAAATAGGATCGCAAAATATGCATTTTTCACTTACCTGGCTGAATATACTCTTTGGCTTAAACAGAAATAAGCCTTACCTTGGGGCATCTACAAAAACCGTAAAGTCATGAAAAAAAATGCTATTTCAATCCTGAGCGCGGCCGTGGTTTTTCTAAGTTTCAATATCCTGCTGTCCTCCTGCGGCGGCGGCGAAACAGCCGAAAGCGCCACCGGGAATAAGGAAAAACCAAAATCTATGATCGCCGACGAGCAGCCGCCGATAGAGGTATCGGAGGATGGATCGACGGTCACCGTACGCCTCACCGGCGATGATATGATGAAGTACAACCTGAACAAGATCGAGGTCAAAGAGGGCCAGAAGGTCAAATTGACGTTGACCCACATCGGTAAAATGCCCATTGAGGCCATGGGCCACAACTTCGTCTTGCTCAAACCGGAGACTACGATCGAAGCTTTCGCCAACGAAGCCGCGCTGGCGAAAGACAACGGCTACATTCCGGAAAGCCAGAAAGACAATATCATCGTGCATACCGACATGGTCGGCGGCGGGCAGTCTACCTCCATCGAGTTCAATGCTCCGGCGAAAGGAAGCTACAAATTTATGTGTTCCTTCCCTGCCCATTATGTGAATATGCAAGGGGACTTTGTGGTGAATTGACATTTTTACCAGATATGAGGTTGAGGTAAAGGGAGAAGGGCGGAATTCGCTATTCGCGGTTCGCAAATCAATGAAAATAAGGGAGTGTTCAATGTTCTGTGTCCGAAGTTCAATGTAACCCTGGTTTCCGGCGGAACCTCAAACTTTAAACACAGAACGGGATAGTTCAATTTTCTGTTTCTACTGAAAAAAGCCCCTTAATTTTCAGGCTTCGGCGTGAGCTCAGCCGAACGGAACTTGCGAACGGCGAACGGCGAATTGCGAACAGTCCCTCCCCCTCAACCTCCCCCCACCAATCCCCCTACCGCTTTCTCCACCTTCCCAAACGGGAAGCCCTCCATCACCTGTTCCATCTTCCGCTCGATCTCCTCCAGGCACAAATTGCCCAGGCTGCCCTCGTGCGAATGACGCAGCTCTCCTGGCGGCTCGAACTGCCCTTGCTCGATCTGTTTGCCCACCTGCCGGTAGGCCTCCCGGAACGGCACGCCTTGCAGCACCAACTCATTGACTACCTCCACGCTGAACAGAAACTGGTAGCGCTCGTCTTCCAGGATACGGAGGTTGACTTCGGCCTGTGGCAGGGCGTAGGTAAGAATGCCCAGGCAGTCTTTCAAATGCTGAATGGCGGGAAAGACGCTCTCCTTGAGCAGCTGAAAATCACGGTGGTAACCGGAAGGCAGGCTGGTAGTGAGCTGGCTCACCTGCACCGGCAAGGATTGCAGATAGTTGCAGCGGGCCCGGATCAGCTCGAATACATCGGGGTTCTTCTTGTGAGGCATGATGCTGGAGCCGGTCGTCAACTCGTCGGGGAAGGATAGGAAGGTGAAGTTCTGGCTGACATACAGCACTACATCGGCGGCCATCTTACCGAGGGTGTGGGCCAGGGCGGCCAGGGCGTAGCTCAGGAAGAGCTCCGTCTTGCCGCGGCCCATTTGGGCGTGGACGACGTTATAGTTCAGGTCTTCAAAACCCAGCAGGCGGGTGGTCAGGCGGCGGTCCAGCGGGAAGGAAGTGCCGTAGCCGGCTGCCGAGCCCAGCGGGTTCTGGTTAATGTTGTGGTAAACGCTTTGCAGCAGGCGGAGGTCATCTACCAGCGACTCGGCGTAGGCGCTGAACCACAGCCCGAAACTGGAGGGCATGGCGGCCTGGAAGTGGGTGTAACCCGGCAGCAGGGCATGGCGGTGCCGCTCGGCCAGTTGCATGAGGGTCGTAAACAACCGCTCCGTTAGTTCCGCGATTCCCTGTAGTTCCGCCCGGAAGTAGAGCCGCAGGTCCACCAGCACCTGGTCATTGCGTGAACGGCCGGCGTGGATTTTCTTGCCGGCATCGCCCAGCTCGCGGGTCAGTAACAGTTCCACCTGGGAGTGGATGTCTTCAATGCCTTCTTCGATCGTCAACTTTCCGTCGGCTGCCTGCCGGTATAATTTCCGCAGAGCGGTGGACAGTTGCTCCTGCTCTTCGGTAGTGAGCAGCCCGATTTTTTCCAGCATGTGGATATGGGCGAGCGAGCCCAATATATCATAGGGCGCCAGGTAGCGGTCCAGCTCCCGGTCCTGCCCGACGGTAAAGGCTTCGATCTGTTGGTCGACAGTATAGCTTTTTTGCCAGAGTTTCATGGGTGAGTGAATGAATGAGTGAATGAATGATTATCCGGGGGCCATTGCCAGGACAGGTAACGAATCAACGAATCCACGAGTCCCGAAAACGCTCCAGGAGCTGAATGTACGTTTTTATACCTTCTTCCACCTCGGTCAATCGGATAAACTCGTCTGCCGTGTGAGATCGGGCGGAATCGCCTGGGCCGATTTTGACGGTCGGGAAGGAGCAAAGAGCCTGGTCAGAGAGGGTAGGGGAGCCGTACGTTTTCATCCCCAAGGCAATTCCCGCCTTTGCCAGCGGATGGCCCAAGGAGATGCCGCTGGGGTTGAGGCGGAAGGAGCGGGCCGTCAGTTCGGCGACGGTATGCTGTTGGAGGATGTCGAACACCTCCCGGTTGGTATAGCACTCCTGGGTGCGCACATCGATGACGTAGTGGCAGGCATCGGGCACCACATTGTGTTGCGAGCCCGCCTCGATCTGCGTCACCATAGCCTTCACCGGCCCCAGGGTAGGGGATATTTTTTCAAATTGATAGGCTTTTATCCACTGAATATCCTGCAGGGCCAGGTAGATGGCGTTGATGCCCTCTTCGCGGGCGGCATGGCCGGCTTTGCCTTTAGCCACTGCATCGATCACCATCAGGCCGCGCTCGGCGATGGCCATTTGCATCTGCGTGGGCTCTCCAATGATGCCCACTGCTATTGCCGGCAGTTCTTCCAGGATGGAGGCGATGCCATTCGCACCGGAGATCTCCTCTTCGGCGGTAGCAGCCAGGATGAGGTTGAACGGCAGCTCTTTCATTGTATAGAAGTGCATAAAAGTGGCAATCAGAGACACCAGCGGCCCGCCGGCATCGTTGCTGCCCAGGCCGTAGAGCGTGTCTCCCTCCAGCGTTGGCGTGAACGGATCGCGCCGCCAGCCTTGCGCCGGTTGGACGGTGTCGTGGTGGGAATTCAGCAGAACCCAGGGCTTTGCCTCATCTCTGTGGCTGGAAAAGGCCCAGAGGTTGTTGCCTTTGCGACGGGTAGGCATGTTGTGGCTTTGGAAAAATGCCTCGATCAGCTCAGCGGTTCCTGCTTCTTCCCGGGAGAAGGAGGGGGTGGCAATGAGTTGGCGAAGTAAGCTAATGGCTTCCTTTGTGTGGTCGTTCATTTTTTTTGTCTCTGACAATCGAATAGAATCAGATTGAGAATATACTCTACTTCGGCCCTGCCCAAACGAAGAAATAGCGACGCGCCGAAGGCGGTGGGGGCTACCTATTCCGGGAATTCAGTCGTCCACACCAACTGCGTAGCTCTCCCCAGCGCCAGCGATTTTCTGTCTCCAATGTGCACGGAGGCTACCCCTGCCTTCAGCGCCCGGAAGGCATTGTCCAGCTTGGGGATCATACCTTCGGCAATGATGCCCTGCTCCCGATAAGCAGTATACAACTCCGGGTCCAGATACCGGATTACAGAATGCACATCGTCAATATCGGTCATTACACCTGGTTTTTCAAAACAGTAATAAAGGCTGGCCTGGTACTGCCCGGCCAGGGCGATGGCCAACTCGGCGGCGATGGTGTCGGCATTGGTGTTGAGCAATTGCCCTTGGCCGTTGTGGGTGATGGCGCAAAATACAGGGGCCAGGCCGGCCTCCAGCAGGGTATGAATGCTTTGAGTATTCACCTTCTTTACATCTCCCACGTAGCCGTAGTCGATCGCTTTCACCGGGCGCTTTTCGGCGAGGATAACGTTGCCGTCGGCGCCACTCAGGCCGATGGCGTTGCAATTCAATGCCTGTAGCAGGGCCACCACTTTTTTATTCTCCAGGCCGGCGTACACCATCACCACCACTTCCAGGGTGGCGGAGTCTGTAATCCGCCTTCCCTCGTGCATGTTGGGTTCTATGCTTAGTTGACGGCTCATCTGGTTGGCGCGCCGCCCCCCGCCGTGGACGAGCAGTTTCCGCCCGGGCAGGTTGCTGAAGAAGCCAAGGGTCTCTTCGAGCGCTTCAGGGTCTTCCAGGATGGCTCCGCCGATCTTGAACAGGTGCAGGGGTTCTTTCATGGTATCAGATCTTTAGATTTTCCAGATTTAGATTTTCCAGATCTTCAAGATCTGGAAAATCTAAATCTGGAAAATCTAATCTTTGCCTTCCAAAATGCTTTTCAGCACCGCCATGGCCGCGTACGTCCGGTTATTCGCCTGCTCAATCGCCAGGGAGTTGGGGCTATCCAGCACCGCGTCGGCCACCACTACATTGCGGCGCACCGGCAGGCAGTGCATAAATTTTCCATTATTGGCTCGCGCCATTTTTTCGGGGGTAATCATCCAGCCGGCGTCCTGGTTGAGAATCCGGCCGTAATCCTGATAGGAGGACCAGTTTTTGGCATAGATGAAGTTGGCGCCTTCCAAGGCTTCATTTTGATCGTACGATACCGTCACTCCCTGGGTAAATTCCTCCGCCAGTTCGTAGCCTTTTGGGTGGGTAAGCACCAGCTCCACATCGGCGCGCTGCATCCATTCCAGGAAGGAATTGGCGACGGCCTGGGGCAGGGCCCTCGGATGGGGCGCCCAGCTGAGCACCACTTTGGGCCGGTATGCCGGGCGGTGTTCCTCGATCGTCACCCAATCGGCCAAAGATTGAAGGGGGTGGCGGATGGCCGATTCCAGGCTGACCACCGGAACCCGGGCGTACTGTTGGAACTGCCGGAGCACGTAGTCGGAGTAGTCCCGCTCGCGGTCCTGCAGGCCGGGGAAGGTGCGGATGCCGATGATGTCTGCATACTGGCTGATCACCGCTGCGGCCTCCTTGATATGTTCGGCCTTGTCGATGTTCATCACGGCGCTGTCCTCGAATTCCAACTGCCAGCCCTGCCCGGCATTATAGTCCATGACGGACATACCCAGTTCGATGGCCGCTCTCTGCGTGCTCAGCCGGGTGCGCAGGCTGGGGTTGAAAAACAAGAGGGCGATGGTGTGGTGCTGGCCAATATGGTGCAGGCTACCGCGGGGCTGCTGCTTGAGCGCCAGCGCTTCCCGCACCAGTGCTTCGGGGTTAGAGACGTCATGAACGGAGGTAAATTGCTTCATGCTACTTTCGTTTGCTGGTGTTGCTTCAGGGCCGAATGCAGTTTTTCGAGGAACAGGCTGGCTTCCTGCCTGCTCAGGCTGAGCGGTGGCAATAGCCGTAAGGTTTTGGGGCAGGAGGCGGAACCGGTGAATACTTTTTCTTTGAAAAGCAGCTCTTGCCGCAAGGCGCTTACCGGAAAATCGAAGCTGGCGCCGATCATCAGGCCTTTACCCCGGACTTCGGCTATTGGGTTGAAGGCTGACAGCTCCTGCATCAGGTAGGCGCCAACTTCTTCGGCATTGGCCATCAGTTGCTCCTGTTCGATGACTTCCAGCACTGCCAGGCCGGCGGCACAGGCCAGGTGGCTACCTCCGAAAGTGGAACCCAGCATGCCATACCAGGCCTCAAATTCAGGGTGGATCAATACCCCGCCGATGGGGAAACCATTGCCCATCCCTTTGGCTACGGTGATCAGGCCCGGTACCACATTCGCATGCTGGAAAGCAAAAAAGGCGCCGCTGCGGCCGTAACCGGATTGCACCTCATCGAGAATGAGCACCGCGCCCTGTTCACGACAGGCGTCGGCAACAGCCCGCAGGAACGCAGGATCGGGAACGAAAATACCGCCAATCCCCTGAATCCCCTCGATCATTACGGCACAGACATCTCCCTGCGACAAGCTCTCCAGCACGGCGGCGGTATCGTTCAGCTCATGCCAAACGACCTCAAATCCTTTATTGATCGGCGCGACGATCCTGGCGTTATCGGTGATGCGCACCGCAGCGGACGTCCGCCCGTGAAAGCCCTGCCGGAAGGAGATCACCTTGCTGCGCCCGTTCTGGAAAGAGGCCAGTTTGAGCGCATTCTCGTTGGCCTCCGCTCCGGAGTTACACAGGAACAGGTGATATGCTTCGCAGCCGGATACCTGCCCCAGCTTGGCCGCCAGAGCCTCCTGTAGCTCATTCTGCACCGAATTGGAGTAAAACGGCAATGCCTCCAGTTGGGCCTTTACTCGCTCTACATATTGTGGATGCCCGTGTCCGATTGAGATCACAGCGTGGCCGCCGTACAAATCCAGATAGGCTTGCCCGTGTTCGTCATAAACGTAGCAGCCTTCTCCCCGGACGGGCTTGATGTCGAATAAAGGATATACTTTGAAAAGGTCCATGTTTTTTGTGTAAATGTGTAAATGTGTCCGACTACTTACACCCTTACTGGACTTTGAAAAGGTCCATGACGGAGTAAATTTGTGAAGGCGGAAAATTAGCGTCAAACGCCTATTTAGTGCCGTATTCCGACTTCCGACTTCGCACTTCCGACTTACGTCCAAAGTCCAGTTATACAGAAAGCTCTCCGCTAGAACGCCCCCCCCTTCAACCACAGCCCCGCCGTTTCTTCCAGCCCGAACAGGAGGTTCATATTCTGGACGGCCTGGCCGGAGGCGCCTTTGAGCAGGTTGTCGATCATGCTGATGATCAGGATTTTACCTTCGTGCTTTTCCAGGTGCAGAATGGCCTTATTGGTGTTCACTACCTGTTTCAGGTCCGGGTTCTGCTCGCTGATGACGACGAAGGGTTCGTCCTGGTAGTACGTATTGTAAAGCTCTTTCAGCTTTTCTTCATTAAGCTCACTGTACATGTAGGCGCTGGCAAAGATGCCTCGGGTAAAGTTGCCTCGCATAGGCAGGAAGTTCAGATTCTTATCAAAGCCTTCCTGTAATTGCCGGAGGCTTTGGCGGATTTCCGCCAGGTGCTGGTGCTGGAATGCCTTGTATATGGATACATTATTGTTGCGCCAGCTGAAATGGCTGCTGGCCGTTGGCTGTTGCCCGGCGCCGGTAGATCCGGTGATGGCGTGGATGTGGACATCCTCTTCCAGCAGGCCCAGCTTGGCCAGGGGCAGCAGGGCCAGTTGAATGGCGGTGGCGAAGCAGCCGGGATTGGCCACGTACTGAGCCAGGCGGATGGCCTCCTTGTTGAGCTCCGGCAAGCCGTAGACAAACTCGTGCGTATCGCTATCCAGGCGGTAGTCGGTGCTCAGGTCGATGATGCTCAGCTCTTCCGGCAGCTCATGGGCGGCAAGCCAGGCTTTAGACTTTCCGTGGCCGCGACAGAGGAAGATCAGGTCTATCTCGTCGAAATCTGCTTCCGGCAGGAAATTCAAAAAGGTATCTCCGATCAGGTCCGTGTGAACATCGGTTACCGGCCGGCCGGCCTGGCTGCTGCTTTGTACGAAGGCGATCTCCACCGCCGGATGATACAACAAAATACGTAGTAGTTCCCCCGCCGTATAGCCGGCGCCGCCGATGATGCCTACCCTAATCATGCTGTTCCTGTTGCTGGTTGACAAAATGGTGAATCTTGAGCTGGTTGGACAGTACCTTGGTGAAGCCCTTGACGTCTTCGCCCGTCCAGGCCTTGTTCATTTCTCCGTATTGGCCGAAGCCGCTGTTCATCAGGTCGTACGCCGATTCAATGCCGAGCAGTTCGAAACGGTAGGGGTGGAGCCGGACAAAAACCACGCCGCTGACGTTCTGCTGGGTATCTTCCAGGAAGGTTTCGATATTGCGCATCACCGGGTCGAGGTACTGGCCTTCATGCAGTAGCATGCCGTACCAGTTGGCCAGTTGTTCTTTCCAGTATTGTTGCCATTTGGCCAGCACGTGTTTTTCCAGCAAATGGTGGGCCTTGATGATGATGAGCGGCGCCGCCGCTTCGAAGCCCACCCGCCCTTTGATGCCGATGATGGTGTCGCCCACGTGAATGTCGCGCCCGATAGCATAGGGCGCCGCCAGTTCCTGCAGCGCCTGTATGGCTTGGGTAGGATGGCTGAACGTATTGCCATCTACTCCGGCCAATTCACCTTTTTCAAACTGCAGGCTGACTTTTACGGGCTCCGTCTTTTCGAGTGGAGTGGGGTAGGCCTCCTCCGGTAGCGGTTGATGAGAAGTCAGGGTCTCGACGCCGCCGACGCTGGCGCCCCAAATCCCCTGGTTGATAGAATATTTGCCCTTCTCCCAGGGCCAGTCGACGCCATTTTTCTGCAAGTATTCGATCTCTTCGGCTCTCGACAGCTTCCCGTCGCGAATGGGAGTGATGATCTCCAGGTTCTCGCCCAGGACCTGGAAGGCCAGGTCGAAGCGCACCTGGTCGTTGCCGGCGCCGGTGCTGCCGTGAGCCACCGCCTGGGCGCCGATCAGCCGGGCGTACCGGGCTACTTCCAGGGCCTGGAAGACGCGCTCGGCGCTCACGGAAAGAGGGTAGGTGTTGTTGCGTAGCACATTACCGTAAATCAGGTAGCGGATGCACTTGTCGTAATAGTGCGGTACGGCGTCGATGGCTTTAAAGCCGGCGGCCCCCAGTTTCAGTGCCCGCGCTTCCAGGGCTTCGACCTCTTCGGCGTTGAAACCACCGGTATTGACCGTCAGGGCGTAGACTTCCATCCCCTGTTCCTGGGTTAGGTATTTGATGCAATAGGAGGTGTCCAGCCCGCCGCTGTAGGCGAGTACGACTTTTTTATGGCTCATGGTTCTGAGTTTTAAATACGATTTTTTGGTGTTCGGTGTTCTGCCGTTGTCAGGCCGTTTTTTTGCGCCCCGAACCCCGAATCCCGAACGGTGAATCGCGAACTACCAGATATTATTCACGACCAAATGCGTCAGGTCGAACTGCATGGCTTCCCGGGCAGAAGGGGCCAGCATAGCCGTACAGAGGCACATGCGCCGTTGGCTGCGCTCCAGGATATCGAAGTTGGGGCAGCTGCGGCAACCCTCCCAGAAGGCCTCATCCTGGGTCAGTTCGGAAAAAGTGACCGGTTTGTAACCCAGTTCCGAGTTGATGCGCATAACGGGCAGGCTGGTGGTGATACCGAAGAGGCGGGCTTCGGGAAATTTTTCTCTGGAGAGTTCGAACGCCTTTTGTTTAATGGTTTTGGCCAATCCTTGCTGGCGGAATTCCGGCGCTACAATGAGGCCGGAATTGGCTACATAGCGGCCGTGGCTCCACACTTCGATATAGCAAAAGCCAGCCAGGGTGTCACCGTGTAAAGCGATCACGGCGTTGCCATTGTTCATCTTGGTGCGAATGTAGGAAGGCTGCCGCTCGGCAATGCCGGTACCCCGGGCTTTGGCCGATTCGGCGATCAGCTGGCAGATGGCCTCGGCATGCATTTCGTGTTGAGGGCCGGCAATTTCGATAATACATTCCATTTTCAGTTCAGATAGTCTTTAATACTGCGTATAGTATAATGGCAGCAGGATGAATAAAAAAGGATACTTGCCTGGATTTACTGGTCAGGGAGAAACGGGAGGTGGTAAAGCCTACCCACGATGGGTAATATGTGAATGTTGCGCCCCTAAGGGCGACGGCGGGCACGTCGGCGATTGGCACTACAAGCGGCGCCATGTGGCCCGTTGTGTGAAGTGGAAGGAATAATATGTGCAATCGTTTTCAACATGATAGGCCAAATGTATAGGGTATGTATTCAAAATGCAAGCCCGGCAGATACTTTTATTGTTTTTTTTACGAAACCCAAGAGTTTGTTTGAACCGCTTCTACAGGAGGGACTCCGTTTTTTTGCTAACCACCAATTAAATTCCGGCTTGTGTGATGAATATCCTTGACAAAGTAACCCAGGTACACCAAATTTGCCAGCAAAAAAACATGGCAGAAGAAGAAAACCAACTCATCACCCGGGATTTCCTGGCCATCGAGCGAACCCGCCTGGCCAACGAACGAACCTTTCTTGCCTATTTCCGAACGTCTGTCGTTTTCTTGAGCGCCGGCTTTGCCATTTTACAGTTGGATGCCTTACAGGAATTGCGCCTGCTGGGCTGGTTCCTGCTCTTTTTGTCACCCGTGATCCTGGTGGTCGGGATCATTCGGCTGATGTATGTGCGGCGGAAGATCAGGAAATACTATAAGTAATCTTGCGAGGGTTAGGGTTGAGGTTGAGATTTAGGTTGAGGCTTTCACTCCAATCCTTGCAGATCCCTCAACAACCCCTCGGGCATCCGGATGTCCACGCCCTCTTTTTTTCCCAGTTCGATGGCGCGTTCGGCGCAATGGATGCCGTAGCCCTTTTCCTTCAGGCGAAGACAGATGGCCGCCATCAGGGTATGGGAGGCACAAGAATCATCGATTTTCAGGGCTTGCTCTGCCCACTTTCGGGCCTGAAGCAGGTGGCTCTGCTCTTTGCTGAAAACCGTGAAGGTCCAGGCCATGGCCTGGAGCTGGCTGCTGTTCTCAATAGAGTAGTTTTCGTCGAGTTCCAGGGCAAGGGCGATATACCGTTGACGATCTTCCTCCTCCTTGCTTTGGCGCAGCTGTTTCAACTGGTATTCTATGGCGTATTGCCTTCCCTGGGCGGGCCACACTTCCCGGAAGGCGGCGGTGACCTCATCTTCTGCTGAAATACCTTCCCTGCTGATCTGCACTCCAATGCCCGCCTTCAGGGTTTGGTCTACCAATGCCGGATCAACCTGTTGATAGGCCAACCGGCGGTTTTGTGCCAGGAACTGAAACATAGGATGGTGGATATCCGGCGGCGCCAGCTCGGCGATCAGTTGGAGGTTTTCGGAGGTAGCCCAGTCTTCCTGTTGTTCGAGGTATTCGAGGGCGATCGTGGCCGGGCTGCCGCAGCCGGCCTGGTGCAGGGCGCGGGCGTAGGCCCTCATGGTTTGTGAAGAGCGGTTGCCGGCCTCATAGGCGCGCTCCAGTGTCCCCAGTTGTCGGGTGCTATCCAGGGCGGCGGCGCCCAGTTCCAGGAACTGTTGGGCACTCATGCGGCCCAGTCCGCGGTGTAGCATTTCTCCCTCCGCATCGATAAAGAGAAAGGTCGGGTATCGGCTCACATCATAGGCTCGGGCGAAGAGCAGGCCTTCTCCGTGCTCCATGTCCATTTTCACGTTGATGAAATGTTGATTGTAGAAGCCCCCCACGTCTTCCCGGGTAAAAGTGTGGGCGGCCATCCATTTGCAGGGGCCGCACCATTGGGTGTACGCATCCACAAAAATGGGTTTGCCGGATTCGCGGGCCATTTGCAGGGCCGCCTCCCAGGTGGTGTCCAGAACGGCCATCTGGCTGTAAATGAGCGTGTTGTAGAAAAGAATGGTGATCAGAGCGAGTATCCTCATGGCCCGTTTTTCCGAAAGATACAGGATAAGAGGTTGAAACAAAAGGGCTGTGAGGCCGTAAAACAAGTATCTGGACACAATTTGAACAAGCTCTTAATGAAACGTGAAGCCTGGCCTAAACCCCTGGTATTCATTCATTCAGTCCATGTACTAATACTCCCCCGAACAAACATACTCAGGCGGATGGGCCCATTTCCGCAAAAAAAACATACTATGATGAACGCTGCTATTCCCCTCGAATACTTATTCATTGGAGCTGTTGCCCTGCTGTTCTTCTTTTGGAACCCCCGCCTTGCCTTTGCATTATTGCAGGTGGCTTTATTCTTATTGCTTTATTTCATTGCCATTCCCGCCCTGTACCGCTGGCCGGACGTAGAGGCAACCTGGGAAGCACACATCCTGGGCAGCCTGGCAATTCCTTTGGGTTTTGCCGTTTTATCGGGGATTATTTTTGCGATTGTGGCTTACTTCATCGACCGGGATTATGACCGGGCGCCTCAGGACCATTTCAAAGGCGGCAACCTTTTCTTCCGTTATGGAAGAAGGGTTTTTGAAACAGTGATTCCCATCGGCCTGGAAGAAGGGGCGAAGGAGGAGGATGCGGAAAGCCTGCTGGATCGATTCCGGGAGTTTTTATGGAATGCCACCCACGAACAATTCGAAGGGCTCAGAGAAGTATCCCTGGAACAGGAACATATTGTCAGGGATTTGGGGTGGAACAAGGAAGATAGTTATCACTACCGCCATGGAGAAAAGACGTTTTTGAAAGCCACCTTTCAAACTGCGCGAAAGAGCACGCTTTATTATTTTATTTACCTCAATTTAGTAGGGCGCCAGTTACTCGTGCACCACTATGTCTACATCAGAGGCCGGCATTTTTGGTATCACGCGCTGTTGTTTATCGTTAGCGCCCCGGTACACGTATGGTTTTGGGGGTATAGCTGGGTAAAAGGCCGGTACAGTATCCTCGGCCGCCTCAATCGCTACCACGATCAAAGCTCCTATGACCTGATCGACCTGAAGTCCTATTTTGGATCCGCCTGTTTTGGTATGATGATGGCCACCAAGCGGTTTGCCAAGGTCTATGGCTTGTTGACGGAAGAACTGGAAAAAGTGATATTCAGCAATATCAGCAATTTGCAAAACACCAATATAGGAGATAACCAGCGTTTTTTTACAGTTGGCAATAATAAATAGGCCAGAGTGCACAAGGTAATACAGCCCGGAATATTTGTATTTCCCGCAAGGAAGGGTTATTTTGCAAGGCGAATAAGTAATTCAAAGACTACTTTTTAAGAGATAAGCCCACGCAGCAAAAGCTACGTGGGCTTTACCTTTTTCAGATCGTTGCGAAAGATCGTTTCGCGATAGTTTGAACACCCGCTAACTCTAACGGGCATACTTTTTCGGTAATTCTCCTTTGTTGTTGACCCATTCGGAAAGAGCGTAGGCGAAACCGCGGCCGGCGTGTTCAACTTTCACCAATGCTCCTTTTCTGTTGGCTAGTTTGTGAAGGCTGCGGTTCAGTTTCACTTTTACCTGTGCTTCTCCTGATTTGATTTCCGGATTTGCTTTAGCAATTTCCAGGAAATCTTTGGTGATGAGGGCCTGCTGTTTGGTTTGAAGGCTGCTGATCACAAATTCATCCCAATCGGAGAGCCGGAGATTAGCTTCCGTATCCTTAGAGGCGTCTTTGGGAGCTGTTTTCGCGCTTTTTTTCAGGCTGGGGTCTTTGGGAGGCCGGCCTGGCCCTCTTTTTTTTGTCGCGGTATCTTTTTTTTCCGCCGGTGTCTTTTTCGCGCGTTTTGCCGCCGGTTTTTTAGTTTTCGGTTCCTTTACTTCTTCTTTTTGGGCTTCAGGCTCTTTAGCGGTTGTCTCTGAAGTGGCAGCAGATTTAGCTTTGGGCGGCCGGCCCAGCCCTTTGCGTTTTACTTTGGGCTTGCTTTCTGCGGCGGCGGCTACTTTGGGTTTTGCTGCGCTGGGCAGGGCTTTCGCTTCTTCAGCGTACAGGAGTTCCTGAACTTCTGCGGCCTGTTTTTCAAGTTCCTGAATGGTGGTTTGAATCTTGTGGACTTGATACTCCAATTTACGCAGGTCAGACCGGTATTGAGTAAGCAGGCCTTCGATTTCTAAAGGCTTGAGAGGTGGTTGGCTCATGTTGTGTTATTTTATTTACTGCAAAGTAATTAAAATTAACAGAAAAAGTTTAAAATTTCTTTCGATTTTTGAGTGGTGCGATAGAAACATTGTACTATTTGTAGGGGTTTTAGTTTTTTTTCTTTTGGAAACTAACTGGGGAAAATTAAAAAATCAGATATTAAAAACAAACTCTAAAATCTTCAATATGGAAAACCTTCAGTATCCCATTGGCCGCTTTTCTTATCAGCCTTATGATGAAACTCAGAGGCAGGCTCATATCGAAACGATTCGTAAACTGCCCGGGAAATGGCGGGAAGTTGCAGCCAGGCTTTCTTCTGCTCAACTGGAGCAGCCCTACCGCCCGGGCGGCTGGACGGCCCGGCAGGTCATTCACCATGTGGCGGATAGCCACCTCAATGCTTACATTCGCTTCAAGCTGATCCTCACCGAGGAAAAGCCTGTCATTAAGCCCTACAATGAAAAAGCCTGGGCAGAGTTGGAAGATACCCGGAAGACACCACTGGAAGCTTCTCTGCAAATATTGGAAGGAGTACACGAGAGATGGACAACGCTACTGGAAAGTATACAGGGTGAAGATTGGCAGCGTACTGGGTTTCACCCTGAACAGCATCGCGAAATTTCCTTGTTTGAATTCCTGGCATTGTACAGTTGGCATAGCCGGCATCACCTGGAACATGTAGAACTGGTGCTGAGAACCAAGGCCGGCCCGGCTTAGAGCATGTTTGGAGGTGGTCGTTTGGGCTGCAAATGACCGCTTCTGGAACCTCACCTCGCCATTTTTTCGCCCCATAGCACCACTATGAAGCTCAAAAATAGCTTTGCGAGAACCCAAAATCGACCATTTTCGCTTCCAAAGCACCACCTCCAAACATGCTCTTAGATAGGAGAGTATTAGAATGTGCTCCGGCCACTACAAGTAGTTAATTGTACTTCGTGCCCAGGATCATCCCCCGGGAGCCGCACATGGATTTGGCGATGCCGCCCACGCCGAAGGTAACCTCCAGGTAGAAGCCTGCGCGAAAAGGGCGGGTTTCTTTGTACGAATCGAAAGTGGTGTAGTAAGCCGGGTAGCCTTCCATCTTCCCCTGGTCTGAGATGAGGTCGGTCAGGGCGTACTCGGCGCGGATGCCGGTCTTGATGGTCAGGACCGGGGAGGCCGTAACAAACCCCCCGACTCCGAAAGCCGCTGAGGTATACCGGCTGGCGTACTTGTCGTTCACTTTTGACCAGTCCGTGCTGAAAGACTGCTGCACCTCGTTGACATACGTAATTTTGGGGCCTACTTCCAGAAAGGCGCCGTTGTCGCGGTACCAGCGGTACATGAAATAGACATCCGTGCTTTTCCATTCGACATTGATCGTGCTATTGATGCCGTCGTCCCCCCGGAAACTCATGGATTGATGGTGGGTGGCCGACAACACCTCGATGTTGATGCCATGGTAATCACCGATGTTGATGGCGGCCACGCCGCCTACCGAGAGGCCCAGCCCGAACTGGCTGTCGTGTCGGGAGTCATCCACTATGTTCTTATTGTAAAAGCCCGTCATGCCCATCATACCCTTAACGCCCAACTCGAGCCAAACCTGGGCATCGGCAGCAGCAGAAAAGCAAAAAAAGGCAATCAACAGTAGAATAATTCCTCTCATAAGACGTTGGTAGTTTTCTATTTGCTGGTGAAGATACTTTTTTTGCAGGAAATGCCGCCTGGCATTTATCTGTAATTGTTGGGCCGCAACAATTTTACGGTAGTTCTTTTCTTTTACTGAAAGAATGCCTAAATTTGCACCTCGTTTGGAAAAACAAGTCAATTAAAGGAAAAATCAAGATAAATGGCAAACCATAAGTCAGCGAAAAAACGTATGCGCCAGGAAGCTAAGCGCCGCATCCACAACCGTTTCTATAAGAAGACTACCCGTACTTCTATCAAGCAACTGCGCGATATGACGGAAAAAGAGGACGCAGAGAAGTTCTTGCCCAAAGTGATCAGCATGATCGACCGCCTGGCTAAGCGCAATACCTGGCATAAAAATAAAGCTTCTAACCTCAAGGGCAAGTTGATGCGCCACGTCGGCAGCCTCTAGAGTATTGAAGGTGTTGCCAGTATCTTCCTGGGAAAGTGTATCTCGGTATGAGCCGGGGTACACTTTTCTGTGTTTTCACTCCTGCATTTAATGGGGCCCTCCAACTTTTCCGCTCCAGACTCAACTTTCTCCATCCGTATTTTTTATATTTGCAAACGAACGTTCATTCGTATGCGGAGGCAGGATATACTCCCCGAGGGGAGGGAGCATAAATCTTGTTTATCCCGTTCATCCTGTCTGAATAATTGTTAGCTATGCCCAAATTCCATTCGCTTAAAGTAAAAGAAGTGCGGCGCGAGACCGACGGCTGCGTATCAGTCGCCTTTGAGGTGCCGGAAAGCCTGAAGCCGGAGTACCGGTTCATACAGGGCCAACACCTTACGCTGAAAACCGAACTCGAAGGGGAGGAAGTACGGCGCTCCTATTCCATCTGCGCCAGCCCCTTTGACGATACGCTTCGGGTGGCCATCAAGAAGCTGGAAGGAGGGCGCTTTTCCACTTTTGCCAACGAAAAGCTGCAAAAGGGCGACTCCCTGGATGTGATGACCCCCATGGGCCGTTTCTTTACGGACCTGAACCCCAACAATGAGAAGCACTACGTGGCCTTTGCCGCCGGCAGCGGTATCACGCCCATCCTTTCTATTATGAAGGCGGTGCTGCAACGGGAACCCAAAAGTGAATTCACGCTCTTCTACGGCAATCAGCGAGTGGACACCATCATCTTCCGCGAGGAGATCGAGGGCCTCAAAAATGAATACATGGGCCGCCTCAGCGTGTTTCATGTTCTCAGCCGGGAATTGCAGGGCAGCGAGCTGTTCTCCGGCCGGATCGACGCCGAAAAGTGCAGTGCCTTCTGCGATAAACTCGTCAGCCCGCAGCAGGTGGATGAATACTTCCTCTGCGGCCCGGAATCTATGATCCATGAGATTCGCGACACCCTTACCGCCATGGGCGTCGACAAAAGCAAAATCCACTTCGAATTGTTTATTGCCGGGCTGAATGGTAAAGCACAAAAGAAGCAGAAGGAGTCCCGTTCCGTTGAAGCCAGTATTCAGATCACCCTGGATGGAAATACTTTCGAATTCCCATTGGCTTCCGGCAGCGACACCATCCTGGAGGCGGCACAGAAGGCCGGCGCCAGCCTGCCCTTCGCCTGCAAAGGCGGCGTATGCTGCACCTGCCGCGCCAAACTGCTGGAAGGAGAAGTCGAAATGGACGTCAACTACGCCCTCGAACCGGAGGAGGTAGAGGCGGGGTACATCCTCACTTGCCAGTCTCACCCGAAAACGGATAGGGTCGTGGTGGATTTTGATAGTTAGGCTACAGCCTCCCCCAGCCCCTCCGAAGGAGGGGAGTTAAAAGCAGATTTTCAGGTATGATCCCTTCGTTTGAATTGTAAGAGCGTGTTGGGGATTTACCCTTTGGCCTGCAAATGTGCATCTTTTGAACCTCATTTCGCCATTTTTTCGCCACGTAGCGATGCTATGCGGCTCAAAAATGGCTTCCTGAGAACCAAAATCTGCTCATTTTCGACATCAAAAGTAAATCCCCAACACGCTCTAAGGTAATAAAAAGCGCCCTTGAGAGCTCGGCTGCAAGTTCATCCAGGGTGCTGATACACTGACACTGATACACAAAAACACTGATACACCTCAAAGAATGGCTCCCAAAACGCAAAAGAAAACCAAAAAGCAAATTATCCACGAAGCGGCTGTCCGCCTGTTTCGGGATAAAGGCTACTCCGCCACTTCTATGCGCGACCTGGCGGACGCCGTAAACCTCAAAGCCTCCAGCCTGTACAACCACATCAGTTCCAAGGAGGAGATTCTGAAGAATATTTGCTTTGAGAATGCCCAACGCTTCCTGGCAGGCATGGAAAAAGTGGAGGCCACGCCTGGCAACGCTACCGAAAAGGTGGAAGCCCTGCTGAGGCTCCACATTCGCACTGCTACCGGGGATGCCGCCTCCGTCATGGCCTTCAACGACGAATGGCGCCACCTGACCGAGCCCCTGCTCGGCGAATTCATGGCCTTGCGCAAAGATTACGAAAACCGTTTTCTGGCCATTCTCAATGCCGGTATGCAAGCCGGACAGTTTCGGGATATAGAACCTACCATTGCCCTGCACACCATCTTTTCTTCCATCCGCTGGCTGCACGACTGGTTTCAGCCCGGCAAAAAGCTGACGGCGGAAGAGGTGGAGGAGCATGTTGTGAGGATGTTGATGAAGGGGCTTTCGGCTTCCTGATCGCCATGGCCAGTCCGCTTTTCCGTTTTGTATTACCCGGTTTATGAATTATTTTTGATTGGAGGTGGCTATTCAGCATCTCGCTTTCAGGCACTGCACTACACCCGCGAGCTGCGAATTGCTGAAAAGTTACGATTGTTCTTTATATTCTGAGTACTTACCTTCCAGACAATATGGGAATAGATGCATCAGGGATAGAACAATTATTCATGCAGCACTACACTGCCCTGGTGATGTACGCCCATAAGTGGCTCCGGTCGCAGGAAGAAGCAGAAGATGTAGTTCAGGAAGTATTTGGCGGAGTGTGTAAGAACCGGGAAAACCTGAACCCTGAAGGCAACCTTAAAGCTTATCTCTATACGGCCACCTTTAACCGCTGTGTCAGCCGCCGCCGCAAAGGCCGTCTCCCCACGGTAGCCATCGACGCTTTCCGCGAGGCGCCCATTGGTGAAGAAAACGATATCGAAGCGGATATAAATACGGCTGAACTACGGTCCGCGATCTACGAGGAGATCGGTAAGCTGCCCGACAAATGTCGGGAGGTCTTTTTACTCAGCCGAAAGGAGGAAATGAGTTACAAGGAAATTGCCAGCCACCTGAACCTCTCGGTGAAGACGGTTGAAAACCACATCGGCAATGCCCTGAAACGGATCCGAAAGCGCCTCTTTCTCGATAACGATTCGCCCTGGAAGGGGCAGTTTTTCTCCTGGTTTTTTTTCCTGGTTTCTCTGGTTGGAACGCTGTTCCACAATTTCTGTTTTTTTTCTGCTTTCTTCTTAGGGGGAAAGCCGGCTTTGAGCGTAGGGGTAGTTAACGATATGCGTCCTGAGAGCATGTTTGGAGGCTTTTAAACGGTAGATATGCAAGAAGAAAGAGCCAACATATTGATCCTGAAACACATCGAAGGCGCCTGCACCCAGGAGGAGCAGGCCGAGCTGGATCGTTGGCTGGAGGAGGACGAACAACACCGCCGCCATTTCGAACAGGTGTCGCTGGTGGATCGGGAGCTTCGGGAAATGCCCCTGGAAAGAGAACTCGATCCCGCGGCGGCCTGGCAGTCCGTTCAGAAACGCCTGGCGGAAGGACAGCAGGCCAATCATGAAAAGCCTGAATCATCCATTCGGCCTCTGGTGCGCCGGCCGGCCCTTTGGCGGATGGCCGCTGCCGTGGCGGTGCTGGCCGTATCGGCCTGGTTGCTGTACACCTGGTTGTCGCAGCCCCGGGAAACTCCGTTTGCCCGGGAAATCCGGGCGCCGAAAGGCGAAACGAGAGATGTATCCTTGCCAGACGGCAGCACCATCCGCCTGAATGCCGATAGCCGCCTGCTCATCAGCGCCGGATACGGCCAATCCGGGCGCAGCCTGGAACTGTCCGGCGAAGCTTATTTTGAAGTGAAAAAAAACGCTGTCCAGCCCTTTATCGTTCGGGCCGGGCAGGCCTATGTCCGTGTCCTGGGCACAGCCTTCAACCTGTCGGCAAGGGAGGAAAGTGGTAAGGTGGCCGTAACCGTCACTTCCGGAACCGTGCAGTTTCGCACCGAAATTGCGGAAGGGCTGCCCCTGGCCGAAGGACAGGCGGCGGAGTTCGATACCCAAACCGGCGCCTTCCGCGAATTGCCGGACGGCAACCCGGCTGCTCTGGCCTGGCTGGATGGCAAACTGGTTTTCAAAGATACCCCCCTGAGTGAAGCCTTCCGGGCCATTGAGCGCCGTTATGATGTCAATATCGACGACCGCACCAATCTCGGCGCTCGGCCACTTTCCGACACGCTGGAGAAAGGAGACCCCATCGAAAGCTTTCTGGAACGCCTTTCCATTACTTTCGGCATTTCCTACCGGAAAGAGGGCGATTCCATCATTATCCTGCCCGGGGAATAACTTTTTTTTCTTTTCATTTAGGGGTATCTGATAGCCGTTGCGTAATGGATAGGGAAAAGGGTAGCCGACTACCCGAATGATTAACCAAACCCTATCGCTATGCAAACAGCTGTATTTTATTCCGCACAAAAGTTTTCCCTTTCTTTTTTTATGCTGAATAGCCTCCGGCTTATGGTGGGCTCCCTCAGCAGTTCTCTGATAGTGCTGGCCTTTTGGGGCATGGCCGGCCACCTTTCCGCCCAG
This sequence comes from Lewinellaceae bacterium, assembly GCA_020636095.1. GTDB lineage: Bacteria > Bacteroidota > Bacteroidia > Chitinophagales > Saprospiraceae > JACJXW01. The sequence continues at coordinate 1,055,284 of JACJYN010000002.1, read as the reverse complement.
GACATGCCGCTCTTCCGGGTCAACCATGAAACGGCCTGCGTTCCGGCTTCTATCCACATCAGCCCTATTTTTGGCGGTGGGGATGCTTACACCTGGGACTTTGGCAACGGACAGGCTTCTTTCTCTACCCAGCCAGGTTTGGTAACCTACCAGGAGCCCGGCGTTTACACCATCTCCTTGTCGGTTACAGCGGCTCAGGGCCAGAGGATGCTGAACCGGATCGAGGTCATCAGTATCCCCGGTAATTGGTGGGAGCCGGTCGATAATGTGCCCGATCTGTATGCCAAAGTGAAAGATGAAGCGGGTAACGTCCTCTTCAGTAGTTCGACGGTTACGGCCAATCCCAGCGGCGGCCCGGTTAGCCTTCCGGTGGCCGGCCTGGTCAGAAATCAGGCCTACACGGTGCAGGTCTGGGATTCTGACCTGATCGGGAACAATGATTTTTTGGGGGAAGTACAGATCGACGGGGGAATGGAGCAGGGTACGGCAACCAACGGATCTCTAAGCCTGGCCTTTGGTTCAGTACCTGCCGAAGAGCAGTATTACTATGAACTGGAAGTGGAAGTGGGTATACCCACGATCGTTCTGGATAACGGTTATCTGAGGGTTACCTTCCCTCCTGAAGGGCCGGGAATCTCCTATCGATGGTATCTGGATGGCGACCAGCTCCCCAATCTGACTACCGCTGCTATTGCACCTCAGGGCAATGGTTTTTATACCGTAAGGGTTGTTGGCCTCAGCTGTACGGCTACCTCAACTCCTTTTGAATACAATGCACTGGTAGGCTTGGAAGAAGTAGAGGGCGAGACCGCCATCCGGGTATACCCCAATCCGACAACATCCGCGCTGTTCATCTCCGGCGATTGCCCCTCCGGCGCCCGGGCGGAGTTGTACAATGCCCTGGGTGGCCACGTGCGCGCTCAGCCCCTCGGAACGCCCCCAGGGTTGGCCAGCCTAAACCTCGGTGGCCTGGCCCCGGGCCTGTATGTATTGAAGCTACTGGATAGAGAAGGGCAAATACTGACAGTAAAGCAAGTGGTGAAACAGTAAGTTGAAACTCAAAAAGAAAACAGGGTTGCCAACCGGCATGAAAGGCGCCGGGCGGGTTGCCTCTAAATCCTGATATTATGAAAAACCGCTTTAGTATACTGGTAGCGCTATTCATTTGCATGAGTAGCGATGTCAGGCTGGTGCTATTTTGACGAAAAATCGTGAAATTGTGGAAATAAACGCCCTGAACCATGCCAACCCGTATTCTCCAAAACTACTGCCTGGCGGCCTTTCTATGGTTGTCGGCGGTAAGCCTGAGCGCTCAGGACAACCCATTCAACCAGCGGGTTACCCTGGATTTTCGTGGCAATTCTCTTGCCGAGGCGTTTGCAAAGATTGAACAGGCTACCAGCCTGTCCTTTACCTACAGCGCACAGCACCTTCCCAATAGGCAGCTCGCCCTTCGTTTTAAGGGGGAACGGCTGAAAAAAGTACTGAAAGAAATCCTCGGGGACACCGGCCTGAACTATACCCTGAGCGGCAATCATATCGTCGTATTTCTTGACAGGGAGGACAAGGAGGAAAAGCCGCCGCAATTTACCCTCAGTGGGTATATCCGGGACGCACATTCCGGGGAGGAGCTCATTGGCGGTTACATTTTCATTGAAGAATTGTCTGCCGGGACAGCTTCCAACGCTTACGGCTTTTATTCCCTGACCCTGCCGGGAGGGCAGTATCGCTTACAGGCTCGTTACCTGGGTTATGTGGAAAAGGATACGGTGCTGGCACTGCAAAATAACCGGACAGTTGGCCTTTCCCTGGAGCCCGGCGTGCAGCAGTTGGCGCCCATCATCATCAGCGCGAATGTTTCGAACGGCCTGGACAACCAGAAGTCTCCGGCGAGCGGTACGGCAATCGAGATGGACCTGATCAACGAGATGCCGGGCTTGTTGGGTGAACAGGACATTCTGCAGAGCCTGCAGCTTCTGCCGGGCGTTTCCAGCTCCGGGGACGCTGTAAGCGCTATCAGTGTGCGGGGCGGCGCTTCCGACCAGAACCTTTACCTGATGGATGAAGCCCCGGTTTTTTACGATGCTCACATGTCGGGCTTCGTGTCTGTATTCAACCCCGATGCGGTCAAACATGTGAGTTTGTACAAAAATCATATTCCAGCCAAATACCAGGGCCGCCTGGCTTCCGTGATCGACGTGCGGACGGCGGAAGGGAATGACGAGCGCCTAGGGGCGTCTGGTGGGATAGGCATCATCGCTTCCCGGCTCAAAGTGGAAGGCCCCTTGCTGAAGAACAGAGCTACCTTTCTGGTGGCGGCCCGGCGCAGCCACCTGGAGCTTTATTCCTCCTTGTTTAAGTCAACTGACCTGGCAAAAGGGGTTCGGAATGCCTTCTCTTTTTCTGACCTCAATGCCAAAACAAGCCTGCGCCTCGGCCCCAAAAGCAGAGTCTTCCTTTCGGGGTATTATGGCCAAGACACCAATGAAACCAGCTTTGTGGGGCGTGTGCCGGTTACTTCTTCTAACACCCCATGGGGAATTGGACTTGGTTGGAGCACCAGGACCCGCACACAATGGGGCAATAAAACGCTTACCCTTCGTTGGAATTACCTGTTCAATAAACGCCTGTTTCAGAACACCTCGGCCATTTACCACGATTTTCAATACCAGTTCAGGGAAAGCACCCAGGATTCTGCCTTTATCGGCTTGCTGGGCCTGAGGCCTAAGGAGACTCAGATCAAAGGGCTCCAGGTAAAAACGGATTTCCAGTATTACCAGGCGCCGGGCAGTGTTTTTAAATTTGGAGCCGGGGTTTATTTCAGCCGCTTTGGGCATCTCAGGGCCGATATGCCGGTAACCGCCAGGCCTGATGATGCCATACAACGCCGTTCCGTAACGGCCGGGCTCTACGCTGCCCACGAGTGGGAACTTCAGGAACGCATTGCCATCGATTATGGGCTTCATTTTACCCAATTCAGCGCTCTGGGAACGGGCAGTTTCATTTATGAATACAACCAGCAAGAGGCCAGGATTGACTCCACCTATTACGCCCCGGGCCAGCCGATCCAGCATTACTATGGATTTGAGCCCCGGGTTTCGGTTTCTTATGCCCTCGGGGAAACGCAATGGCTTACCTTGGTTTACAACCGCAATTATCAGTACGTACAGCGCATCTCCCGCCCCATCCCCGACGATCCGGTCAATATCTGGCTGCCCAGCAGCCGGTTGATAAAACCCCAGTACAGCAATCACTGGTCGCTGGAATACAAGGCGGGCATTGGCAAGGGCGCATACGAGGCCACGCTGGGCCTCTATTACAAAAGTATGGGCAACCAGCCTGGGTTCAGAAGTGGTGCGGCGCTGGATGGCCCGCCTGCCGACCTGGAGTCTCTGCTCGTTTTCGGGAAGATCGAGGCTAAAGGCTTTGAATGCCTGTTGCGAAAAAACAAGGGACAGTTTCGGGCGTGGGCCAGTTATACCTTCTCGGCGGCGGAAGCCCGTTTCGATCAAATTGAGGGCGGGCAACCTTTCCCCACGGATGTTCTTCGGCCCCACGTACTGTCTCTGGCTGCAGTTTGGGATGTCAACGATAAAATGGCCGTCGTGGGGCGTTGGGTGTACCTCTCGGGAAAAAGGCTGACCATTCCGGTCGGAAAATATGCTATTGATGGAGTCGGGCTGGACTATTACGCACCCAGGAATGCTTACCGGCTGGAAGACAATCACCGCTTCGACCTGTCCATCACCGTCTACCGCAAAGGTGTCCGCGACCGGGGTACGAGCCTGAATGTATCCCTGATTAACCTGTATTTTCGAAAGAATCCCTCCTATGTTTATATCAGGCATGGGCTTGATGGGACGTCCAAAGTTTATCAGGTTTCACTCACCCCTTTTATCATTCCTTCCATAACCTATAATTTCCGATTTTGATGGCAAAGCAACAAAATATCATCGCGGGCCAGTTGAAGAAAGGGCGCTGCTGTATAATCCGCTGTCTGGCGGCCCTGATTCTGATCCTGATCCTGCCTTCGTGCACCGAAGAGGCCGAGCTGGGGGCGCTGATACAGGAAGCCCCCGGCCCCATTGTGGTGGAAGGGCGTATCGCGGAAGGGGAGAACGCTCTAATCGTATTGACCCGCCCCGCCAGCCTGGCCGATCCCGAAAATTTCCCTCAGGTTACGGACGCGAAGGTGACGCTACTGGACAACCGTGGCAACGGGGAGGAACTACTTCACCTGGGCTATGGCCATTACCGGTCTTTGAGGATTCAGGGGCAACGAGGTGTCCAATATTCATTGGCCATTGAAGCCGGTAGCGAAAAGGTGGCCGGCCGGTCTTTCATGCCGCTAGTGCCGGTTGTGGTCGATTCGGCCCTGCATCGCCAGGTTCGGGATGAGGCAGGTTTTTTGCGTTCGCAGATTGCCTTGTATTTCCAGGATCCCTCCGGACAGGCAGATTTCGCCTGGATGCGGCTGACGATACAGGCCAACAATCGGGAACGCAAGTATTATTTTTTCTATCAGGACGACGATGGGGACGACCAGTACAGGGAATGGCTGCTGCCGCTGAATCTGTTGTTGTCTCATGGCCAAATTGCCCGCATCGAACTCTTTCAGGTCGAAGAAGCGGTGTTTTTCTTTTTTAAAAGCATCCTGGAACAAGTATCGCCCGGGGAGGAAGTAGTATTTCTGGCGCCTCCCGCCAACCTGTCGGCCAACCTGGAGGGGTCTTCGCCCGGCTATTTTGCCGCTACGGTGCGGACGGAAATTGTAGTGGAGCCGTGAGTAGGAATAGGATAGCACGGCCGGGCGCCCCCGCCTACTGTGCCAGTATGGCTGGCAGTTACGCCCGCCCGTGCGATCCTAAACTAACATGTGGGTTGACCTTGGAGCGGTGTTTTTTAGCGAGTTAAATCTGATTGAGGCAGAGGCTGAGGTAGAGCCGGAGGCCGGGATGGCTGGACAAGCCGACCCTGGAGTATTTTTCCAGGAAAACCTGGCATTATATCCTTACTCCCCGACCTCAACCTCAACCTCAACCTCCGTCCACTTACTCCATCTTCACCATCCGCTGCTGTCCCACCTGTCCGTCATTGAAGCGGAGGCGGACGAGGTAGACGCCGGAGCCCAGGCCGCTTACATTAACCGGCACGGGAAGGCCTTCGAAGTTCTCCTCACGCTGTAGCAGCGTCCGGCCGTCGGCGCCGATGAGTTCCACCACCGCTTCGCCCTGCCAGTTGGAGGTGACATAGATGGTGTGGGTGGCCGGCACGGGGTAAGTGTACACCAAAGCCCGCCGTTGGGCCTCGTTCATCATCAATACCTGCTCTTTGTTGCTGTACACGGGCTGCCCCTGGTTATTCACCGCAATCACCTGATAATCGTTCAACCCCGGCATGCTATTGACGTGAAGGAAGTTGTAGGACTGCTGCCCCGGGTTAACCGGCACAATGGCAAAATCTTTGAATTCCGATTCGCCGGGCCATCGGCCGATCAGGACGAAGAACGCATAACTGTCCGGATTGTCATCCAGCATCCATTCGAGCAATACACCGCCGCTGGGGTCGAGGCTGCCCGTGAGGATCACCCTCGGGTCGGGGGTGAGCATGCTGTCGCACAGGCCGGGCGTCCAAAGGGTAACGCCGGCATTGGTGGCAAAGCAGGTGTTGCTGTAAGTCATATCGTCGCATCCGCAAACCGGATCCCATACCTGTGCGCAGGGAACCTGGCTAATCAGGTTCGGGTCGGGGCAAAGGAAGGGCGGCAGGCTGTCGCACTCCGGCAAATTGATACAGTGCGTGGCGTAGCAACACACAATATCAATTGAATCAATAATGACCTGGCGCAGGACGATGTCAAAGCAGAAACTGTCGATGGGCCCTGCCGAACCATCAATGAGAATGGTGATGGGTACGGAAGTACCTCCCGGAGGATAGGCCGGGATGGTAGGTATGGAAATCACATCCGGCGTGATGAGGGTATTGTTGGAGGGAATCTCAACAATACCGATCGTATTGACGTCGAAGGGCGAGTAATTCACTACCTGGAAAGTGTAGGCGTAGTCCTGAGTGCCGTCGGCATTGGTGATGCAGGTGAGGGAATCGTTGACCACGTTCAAACAGTCCGGGCAGAAAACGGCCAGGGTATCGGTACAAACCACCATGCTATCGGCATCCAGCCAGTTGATGGCGATATACACCGAGTCGGTGGAAGTAGTGCCTTGGATACAAAAATCGAAGAGGTTGTAGCTGACGCCGTTGGGGGTGATGCCGCTGCCGTGCGTCCAGAGCAGGGTGTTGGTCAGCGTAGGCAAAGGGGGCGAAACGTTCCACCCGTCGAGCTGTGCCGGGAGGGCGTCCACCCCGCTGAAGTAAACACCGGCGTTCAGGATATTGGCCTGAATGGATTGTATCAGAGCCGGGTCATAAGTAAAGGTATCGGTCACGAACAGTTCATAACAGCATTCGCCCACCTGGTCGTCCACCAGAGGTTTGATGGTGACATCCACATATTTACAAGGGTCGCAGGCCGGGAAGGCAATGCAGGTGTCGATCTCGGCGCAACACAATCGCTCTTCCACCCCATCGTGGGCCGAGAGGATGAAGCAGAGGCTGTCGCCGTAGAGGTCGTCGGAAGTGACGAGGGTCCACATCAGGGTGGTGGTGTCTCCCTGCTGAAGGGTGTCTGTCAAAATGATGCCTTCCCCTCCCAGAACCGTCAGGCCGGGAATATCGGGCTCGATATTCAATTTAATATAGCCCACCGGGAAGTCAGCCCCTGGCGGGTTTTTCACGGTAGCGGTGTATTTGTACCCCAGCGAATCGCAGATCAGCGAATCGCTGACGATGTAGAGGCAGGTTTCCTGTACGGGGCATCTCAGAATAAGGGTGTCGGTACAGAAAACCTGGAACTCCCCATTCTGGAAATCCAGGTAGTTGACCAGGATATACTGGGGGAAGGCCAGTACATTCTCGAGGCACAGATTGGAGATCAAGCCGTTTACCTGTGCCGGCATGGGTGCGGGAGGGTTGGGCCATGCTAAAGTCGGGACGACCTCCAGAAGAGAAGGATTGAAACTGCCGACCTGGAAGCCGGCGGCCAGGGTATAGTTGGGGTTGAACTCGACGCCATCGAGGGCTTCAAAGCTGATGCCATATACGTTTTGAGTGCCGCCGTTGAGGTAGTCCAGGGTGTAGCAGCAACTGTCGGTGGTGAGGCTATCCTGCGGGTTGGCGGCTACGGAGAGGTTGAATTGGGAGCAGTCGGCGGTTACCTGCAAACAGGTTGGACAGGCAAATGTTTCGATTTCACCCAAATCGCTCTTTGATGCTCCAAGGTGGACGTATCTACTCGAGCAATTAACCGGGGGTAGGGGAAGTCCGTTACCAATACTGTTGGAGTTGCCTTCAAATGGCATGATGGCAAAGCCATAAGCAACGCCATTACCGGTGCCCGAGCAATTCTTTGTTATACCCCATCGCAAAGCATCTCCGGTACCTAAGATAAGGCTATCACAACCACTAAATTCACCAGTCGTAGGGTCATACCCACCCGGATTAATGGCTACCCCTCCGGCTGAGTTTGAATTGTCAAAAGAGTCATAATTGCCAATATAGATGAGTTGGTAATTAGCAGAACTGTAATTGCCGGCAACCGATGGATATTTAATGATCCGTGATCTATGGGCAGAAACACTAGAAACATTGCTCATGCCTCGTTCAGCTATTAATAACGTCCCATCTTCTGAGAAAGCGAGGTCTGAAACCGGAGCAGACCATTTTCCACTACCGTAAGAGATGACGTCAATAATCTTCACCTCTGCTCCGGTATAGTCGGAATTCCCGTTCAGCGATCCTGAAAATTCCCCGCCGGAAGTAAGCGGAACCACCCATATCTGCTGGGGTGTAGAAGGGCTGGAATTACCGAAATTATGTGTCCACCGGCTAAAATAAAGTTGATTGTCATAGATTCCTACCGCCCATACTCTTTGGCCTACGGGAACAAATCCATTAGTACCATCATCCATACCGGTTGCAGGCGGTTCATTGAAGTAGGGGTCATAACTGCTAAGTACAGCACCAGAATTACTGATGCGGTAAATTTTCCCATCTTCGAAATTGCTGACAAAAAACTGATCGTTCGTTTTGTCAAAACAAATGTTGCCTAATCCGGTATTACCTCCGTTTGGCAGTGTTGTAAAAACTGCCGGAGCCAGGGAATTGTCTATTTTATATACTGCGCCCGAGCCTCCAAATCCAATAGAATTGGCCTTAACCGGATCGTAGAAATTATAAGAAGAGGAGGCTGTTAAATAGATGTTATTGCTCATATCGGTAGCAATACCAAAAACCTGGCCAATGTTCCCGGATTTCCACGATGCCGGCTTGATAGCTGGTACGGTGGAGACACTCCAGGTTGCCCCATCCAATGTTGGAGGGTTTCGGGTATCAAATACTCCAAAAACAAAATTATCTACGATGGTTTGTGTTCCAGGATCATAACCTGAAAAGCAAGTTGCTACAGCCATTCCGCACTCAAAAATGCGATCTGCCGGCCCGAAATAAAATGGAGATACTCTGGCTATCTCGCCAGCAGATACGGCAACCTGATATACAGTTGGGGTGGTCGGTGGGGCTTGGAAGGATGAGGCATTTACCTCAACCATATAATCTCCGGGTTGCAGGCCAAGAAACGAGTATAAACCATTATCATCGGAAGTTGTAGTCGAAATCACCTGGCCATTTAAATCCATTAGAGTAACCAGCATATTGGCTATTCCTGGATCAGCAGCATCGATGGTGCCATTATTGTCGAGGTCTAAACAGGCAAAATCGACAATTCCTCCAACATCGGGTTGTAAATCTAATCTAAATAGAACGTCGGCCGTGGTGGACGAACCTATATCCAAAGCTACTGATGCCGGAGAGATCAGTACTGCCCCTGGTGGCAGAGAAGTGATCTCATAGGTATATAGGCCCGGAGTTAGAAAGTTTTGATTGAAGGCACCGTTAGAATTGGTTAAGAGGTCAATTGTTCCCGGCCCAAAAGTTTCTCTTATGGATGCCATTGGCAGACTTGGCTCATCTCTTTTCTTTTGTCCATCACCATCAAAATCGAAAAAGGCCAGGCCATTGACGGCCCCGTAAAATGTTAACGGGGTCAAAGGGAAATCCATATTGTTGATGCTCTGGCCCTGAATTAGTACCAGTTCAGTTACACCGTAACTCGTAAAATAATTCACGGTGCTGTACAATGCAAAAATTTTGTAATTACCTGGCTGGAGGGAACAAAATTCATAAAACCCGACACCATTGGTAGTTATTACACTATTTGTACCATCAGGATACTCCAACTCTACTTCTATTCCATCCAGTAATTGATCCCCGGCATCGAAGGCGCCACTATTGTTGCTATCCTCATATACCAGGCCCGATATACAATCCTGCGCCCACAGGCCGGGCGGTAGGGCGGCGCCCAGCGCCACCAGTGTCATTGCAATTAGCAATCGTAGTCCTTTTTTCATAGTAATAGCGTTTTTTAGGTGAAAAAAATTAATAGTTTATCACATCTTCACGAACCGCCGCACCACCGTATCCCCATCGGCATACCGCAGGCGCAGCAAATACATGCCCGGCGGCAGCCCTTCCAGGCTAACCCTCACGGGCACCCCCAGGAATTGGGCGGCCTGGCTGCGACACCTCGGCCCCTCCAAACTCAATATTTCCAACTCACAGCGGCCCCGGCGGCTCGACTCCACCAGCAGGCTGCCTTCAGCCGGGTTCGGCTGCAGCCGGACGGCATCGCCCAGGGCCGGGCCGCAGAAGACTCCGGTGTCCTGCACAAGAATGAAGGTTTGACAGTCCATGTTATTACCGGCGGCATCCCAGGCGTGGATTTCCACAATAACGGTACCCAGGTCATCGCAGGTCACGAACAATGAGGCCTGGCTGGGGGTGGGCGTCTGTCCGACGCGGTTGATGGAATAAGTCACCGGGCCGCTGCAGTCGGTAGATGGGGGTATTACAAAATCAACGGCGAAAAGTAGGATCCCGGCATTATCCAGGTCACCATCACCGTCCAGGTCTATCGGCGGACTAACGGGCTGAAGTTCTACGGCGAGGCCATTAATGCAGGTGAGATCCGGCGGCAGGCAGTCTTCCATCACAAAATCAATGGCCGTACTGCCCGTATTGCCACAGCCATCATCTGCTTCTATCATGAATTGATGGGCGCCCAGCGGCATGCCTGTTCCCGTAATAAGGTAGTTGGGGTAGGCGCCGGTGATCGTCACCGTTCCGGGCACACCACTCAGCGTAGTCAGCGTCCCGTTCGGCTCCAGCTGTACTCCGGCATCGAAACTGCCATCACGGCCGAGGTCGAGGAAAGTGCGGATGACACTGTTGTCGGGAAGGCAAACGCCGTTTACTTCAATCGGGATTTCCACCGGGCCGGTACAGTTCAGGTTGTCGTTGGTGCAGAAGGCGCCAAATAGCCCGGGATTGATGGACGGCGGAGTATTGTCCACCACGGAAATAAATTGGGTATATTGCCAATGGCCAACCGAGGCAATGGCCGGTTTGATCCCGGAGTCCACCCAATAGCCGGCGGGGTTGGCCAGGCCGTCGCAAGTGACGCCTCTGACGCCGGCGGCCGGGATGGCATTGGTTTCGTCCCCGTCCTGGTCAAAATAGGCCAGCCCGCCGGGCCGCACCAGTACCCAGATGTCTTCCTCGCCGGCCAGGCCGTCGCAGTCTTCATCGCGGCCTACCACCACCGGGGCAGCCTGCCCATCGTATTCACACCAATTGATCACCCGGTAAGTGCGGGCCAGGCGGAAACATTCCGGGCCGATCGGCGGGAAAGGTTCATCGCTAACGGTAACGGCCATCAAGTCGCAACCGGAACTCTGAAACTCTGCTGTCTCATTTTCCAGGCCGTCACAATCCAAAACCGCGTCAGCCGGGAAGCGAATGGCGTAGTCCGGGTCTCCTGGTGTTATGGTTACGGTTTGCTGGCACGGATTGGTGCTGGGCGCCCCAGATGCATCAAAAGCCTGGAAGGTTCGCACAATGGTTCCGCCCATACAATCAACCAGGTTGGAGACAGGGGGCAGTTCCTGCCAGGTGGCGCCCGGGCAATTACCGCCGCCCGCCGCCGTGCCGAAGAGGGCCTGGAGATCTGCGGGATTGAAAGGGTCAAAGGCAGGTACGGCATTGCAGCCTGCCACTACATCCGGGGGCGGAATACACGTCAGGCCGTCGCAGGGCGGTATGCTGTCACAGGAAGGCAATACGATGCAATGGGTCGCGTAACAACACAGGATGTTGATGCTGTCCCCCACCACCTGCCGCAAGACGATATCGAAACACAAGGTATCCCCGTCCATTGCCCCCGTGGGCAATAGGGTAATGTCCAGTGGCCCGAAAAAGCCGCCATTAGTGGGGACAAGGCCTGGCAATGACACTACCTCCTCCACAATATCGAAATCAGAAGAAGTTTCGACAAAGCCCACGGCGTTTACCTCATAGGGCGACCAGTTCTGCCCACTGAAGGTGTAGGTATAATTGCCGCTGGTATCGCAAAGCACTTCCTCCTGAGTGATCACCACACATTCCGGGCAGTACACCTTGACGGTATCCCGGCATAGCGTGGAATCGTTGCGCTGCCATTGTATTTCAATGCAAACCGAGTCGGTCGTGGTAACCCCTTCAATGCAAAAATCAAACAAGCGGTAATCCACCACATTGGGCGCCCCGCCGCTGCTATGGGTCCAGGTATAAGCACTTTGGCCGGTAAGCGGCGGGTTGTAAATCCAACCGGAGCCCAGATCGAAGTTTACCGCCGAAAAGGTGATGCCCGGCGTCAGAATATTCGTCTGGATGCTGGTGAAAAATCCCGGCGTGGGATGGTCGTTGCTGATCAGCAGACTGTAGCAGCAGTCGCCTAGCTGGGAACACTCAAAGAGGAGCGTACAATTTTCCAGCTGGTTGAAAAGATTCAGGTTGATGCCGGCGATGCCGCCGTAGGAGAAAAGGATGTTGCCCTGGTAATCATACACCGTACCTCCGGAGTCCGTACAAGAGGTATTGTCGTCCTGCACATTGACCACCGGTTGCCCCTGGAAAAGACAACAATAAACGAGCATACCGCAGGGCCGGCTCGCACAATCGGCAATGATCTCCTGTAGCCAGGGCTCCTGCAAGGGGTCGCCGCCAAAGCAATCCGCGCCGCCGCCGGTTCCCGGTAAAGGGGATATGGCCACCGCCACATCCTTGTACACACAAGGATCGCAGATGGGGAAGGCCAGGCAGGTATCGATCTCGGCGCAGCATAGGCGCTCCTCCGGGCCATCGTGGGCGGAGAGGATGAAGCACAAGGTATCTCCAAACCAGTCCTCATCGGTGGGGATGTTCCACATCACCATAGTGGTGTCCCCCTGGTAAAGGGTGTCGGGCAGTACGATCCCCGCCTGAGGCAGGAGGCCGAGGCCGGGAGGGCCGGAGGTGATGTTGAGCTTGATGTACTTCACCGGGAAGTCGGCGCCGACTGGGTTGGTGACCGTCGCTACGTATTTGTATCCGTTGGTGTCGCATTGAAGGCTGTCACTCACGATATACAGGCAGGTTTCTTCTATCGGGCAGTCAAAGACAAGCGTGTCGTAGCAGAAGGGTTCATAGTTCTCATCAAGATACTGTACCGCAACGTACTGAGGGCTGGCCAGCACATGGTTCAGGCAGATGTCCGCCAGGCCGGAAACGGAAGGCGGCATCGGTACGAATAATACATCGGGGGTGATGAGAACGCCATTGAGGGTGCTGGGCACCATGAATGCGGGATTTATATTATGGATAGATAGTTCGATGCCATCGAGGGGCGTCAGCCGAATGCCGTAGACGCTATCATTGCCCATATTGCTGTAATCGAGATTCCAGCAACAGCCCAGTAAGTTGCTGTCTGGCGCCGCAGAAGTAGGGGTGAGCACCAGGCCCGGGCAAAGGAAATCAGGAGGTAAAAAACAGGTGTTGTCAAAATAGATCATGTCGCCGGCATCGAGGAAGGCCTCGGCCAACTGGTCATTGTCCACATCCGCCAGGCGCAGCAGGGTAGCGTTGGAGTTGGATGCCCAGCCGGTAAGCCCAAAGGGGTTGGACAGGTAATTCACGTTTTCGATATCGGGCAGGCTGCCGGACGGGGCAACGCCGCCGTAGTTCTCAAAGTACCAGACCACCGGATTGGGAGAAAGGGCGCCGCCATCCGCCATAAACAGATCGAGGTCGCCGTCACAGTCGCCGTCGAACAGTTCGAATTTATTGATGGAGGTCACGGGCGCTGCCGGTAAGTTGATAAATGGGGTGGTGTAATCATTTCCGGCCAGGGAAAAACAGGGAGTGGCCGGCGCCTGGCAGCCGCCTTCGTAATAGACGGCCACTATGCCGCCGCCATTGGTATGCACCAGCAGGTCGGCAATGCCGTCATTGCCTAGGTCTCCCACCGCGATGTCGGTGGCCTCTGGAGGTAGTACCAGTCCGATAGGTATGGCGTTGAAGGCAGGCGTCCCGATGATTCCCTGGTTTTCATAATAGATCACGGCGTTCGACCCCAATTCGATGGCAAAGAAATCTTCAAAGCCATCCTGATTGTAGTCCAGCGTGGAAGGGCTGATGGAGTTGTAGCCAAGGCTTATGGGGTTGAACAGCTGAAAATTCGGGGGGTCATAGGGCGGCCCGTTGCTGATGACCGCCAGGGCGCCTAAGGTATTATACTCCAGGATATCCTGATCCCCATCATTATCGGCATCGATGAAATCAAAACCGGTGTCGGCCCATCCTCCAACCAGATTGATCGGGTTCACGATCGTCACCCCATTGAAGTCCAGGCAGCAGCTGTCGGTTGGGCAAGTGACCGTCACCGTGAAGAAGCAGCTCCCCTGGTTGCCACTCATATCTGTAGCCGTGCAGGCGACGGTGGTTTCTCCACATGGAAAGAAATCACCGCTCATGTACGTACAACTCCAACTTGCCATTGGGCAGTTGTCGGTGACGACTGGATCGGAAAATACCACCGTAGCGCCACCCGTGGCTGCCTGGCCGGCGACCTGTATGAGCGGGGGGCAGTTGATGATGGGCAACTCCTGATCTTCAATAGTAACCATAAAGGAACACTGGCTGATGTCTCCGCCCGGCTGAGCGGTGAAGGTGTAAGTAACAGTCGTCACGCCCACCGGATACACCCCGCTGGCGTCAATGGTACCGGTATAATCATTGGTGAGCGTGCCCGCTCCCGGCAAGGCCGGAACCGGTATATTGACAAAGGCCTCGCACTGGCCCGGATCGTTGGCCTGTACGATATCTGAAGGGCATTCCAGCACCAGGGGAGCGGCCACGGTTATGCTGCCAGTATTGGAATTGAAAGGGATCAATTCCTGCGAGGAGTTGATAACCTCTATGGGAACGATATTACCGCTAAAGTTTATATCTGTGGCGCCGGGCATCAAAGCGGTAAAGCACAAGTCAAAGAGTATCGTTCCATCCGGTAGGTTTTCCCCGGATAGGTCAGGGTCCACCCACATAAAACCGATCTGGCCAGGAGGCGCCTCGTCGAAACTCGTGGGGTTAAGTCCAGGTAAGCCGAAGTTGGCTGCCATGTCAAATTCCACTACTGTAGGGTCGAAAGAGATCGTGAATGCTAAGGCGGCAATATCCAGGAAGCCATCAACTGTAAACGGCAGGCAAAACATATCTCCGGCCGTTACTATTGCCGAACCCGCCGATATAGTGAAATCTAAAGCTGAGGGCGCCACTTCAACGATATAACTACATTCCCCTATGTTGCCGCTTACATCCATGATGCTAAAGCCCATAGCGGTCTGGCCGATGGGGAAGGGGTTGCTTGGGTTGAAGGGGGTAGTGACAAGGAGGGTAGAAACGTCGACTTCGCAATTGTCGTCCCAGGTGGGGATCGGAGCGTTTACACTGACTTCCGTCGCACCGGGAGGGGCCTGCACGGTGATGTCCGCCGGGCAGGTGAGGACGGGAGCGATCATGTCTACTGCATCTATCAATCCAAAGCAGCCGGTGAAGTTGGCCGTCAGGCCCGGAGCCAATTCTACAGTGTAAGGGAAATTGCCGACGCCGTCGATAATGGGCCCATTGCTGGGGTCGCCATCCTGGACCGTAATAATAAAATTGCCGGACTGTAGGCAGCCAAGATCGCCCTCCAAGATGGGCCCGAAATCCAGTAGGTTGGCCTGGCAAAGGCCGTCGAGCGGGATGAAAAACATATCGTTGCAAGCCAGGTTATCCGTCGGACTGGCATCCACCGGCACCGCCGTTAAGGGAGCGATGCAGCCCGTGAGCGGGTCGCGCCAGGCGCCGTAATAAGTGCCTGAGCCGGCGATGGTGGGTTCAAACAGGTTATCCGTACTGGCATACAACTCATTGGACATCAGGCCATCGTCGAACCAAACGGCCTCCAGCCCGGCGCCGGCCGTTTCCAGCACAAGGGTAGCGATATCGCCGGGGCACAGGCCGCTGATGGTGGACGCTCCGGCATCGAGCAGTGCTGCCTGAGGGGGCAACAACTGGGTATTGAAAAAATACAACTCATCCTGCCCGTTCCCATCGCGGTCGGACTGCCAAACGGTAAAGGGGCCGTAGGTGTCCGGGGAAATATCTGCTGCCGGATCAGGGCCCAGAACGGACTCCCTGCCAGAAGACAAATTGTAGTACCGAATCTCCCGCTCACCCCCTTCAAACGCTTCCCACACCACCTGATCCGCGTGGAGGGCCGGCCGGTTGTCGGCATCATTATTGTTGCTGAGGGCAAGGGTTGGGCCAGCCGGCAGGCTAAAGGCAAAAACTTCATCGTCTCCACCATCACTGGCCGCCCAAACGGCGTAATTGCCATTTACATCCAGATCGGAAGGATTGAGGCCCTGGCCGGCAGCTACGGGGATCAGTGTGCTGGTAGAAAGGTCATAAACAAAGATATCATAAGTAAACCCACCATTGGTAACCGCCCAGATGGCCTTATCGCCCTGCAGGCGCAGGCCGCTCTCATCGCCCGGGCTGTTGGAAAGGTTCTGCTTGCTTTGGGTGCTGATGGAATACAGAAAGACATCCACATCCGGGCCCTCGTCGGTGCTTTCCCATACCACCCAGTCGCCGAAGATGGCGGGGCTGCCGGCGCCGGTGGCGTTGTCGTTGGAGATATTTATTTCTGCCTGGCTGATCAGGTTATACAGATATATCTCATTGTCTCCATCCTGGTTGCTGCGCCAAACGACGTAGTTGCCGAATACGGCGGGCGTTTGGTCGACATCCGTAGTGTTCTGAGAAACCTGTCGCTTGATTTGCGTCAGACAGTCGTAGTGCCAAATCTCATAATTTCCGCTTTCATTACTCCGCCAGACAATGCTATTGCCATACACATAGGGGAGCTGGTCATCGGCAGCATTATCCGACACATTGGTGGTGGTTCCGGTTGCCAGGTCATAAGCGTAAATATCGCGGTCGCCGTCCTGATCACTCACCCATACCACCTTGTCGCCCTGTACTTGCAAGCTGCCGTCGGCTTCTACATCGGCAGCCAGTTCCTGCGGCTGTTCACAGTCGGGGACGAGGGCTTCGGCACAGGCGCCCAACTGGTTGGAATAGGGCGTGCCGCAAAAGGGTGGGGTAGGGGATGTCGCGACTATAAACACTGGATCATTATCCGTCAGATTGTACACTATTGAGCCATTGTTGCCGCGGTCCTGAAAGACATTATCGCCATCCGAACCGGAAATGTTGCCGTCGGAATAGAGGGAAACAAACTGCAGGCCATTGTAACAGTAAGCAGGGCCAATCGCCAATGTCGGAGCTTCCAGGCTTAGCAGGGCTGCACCTGTAGCGGCCACGCCGGGCTGGCCCATAGCGTCGAGGGCCTGAGCCGGCAAGGGGGTATCGGCAAAGAAAAGGATAGATTGGGTGTTAGCCGGAGCAATCGGGTTCAGGTAGAGGTTGAAAAGCAGGCTGCCGTCCCCCAGCGTTTGGCCTGCGCCGCTGGCATCGGTCCACACCATGGTCAGCTGGCCGGAGTTGCCGGGCTGGCCGAAGTTGGCGGCGGTCAGCCCTGGTAGCCCAAAATTGAGGACATTGACGTATTCGAATACGGCGGGGTCCCACTGTAAAGTGAATTGCAGGCCCGTAAGGCTTGTGAAGCCTTGCACCCGGACTTGAATAAGAGCTGTTTCCCCCAGGCAATAAGGGGTGTTGACATCCAGGTCAAGCAGCAGGTTGCTGACGCCCACCGATTCTACGCAATCCGACACATCCCCTACCTGAACGCCGATGAAATCCACCTGTACATCTCCGGCCAGGTTATTGATGTTTCCAACTTCCGGCCAGGCTTCGAAAAAAGGGTTGGCCGGGTTGGGGAATATATAATCCGCATGGACAAAACGCCAGCAGAGGTTGTCGGGGTACAAATTGATATCGCCCAGTGTCATGGATCTCACGATAGAATAATCAAGGGCCGTGATGCTTCCACTATTATTGGCGTCGGCCGCAATAAGGGCGTAGGGAGACGATAACGGCATATTACCCAGGATGTGTTGCTGAATGAGATACAGGTCGTAGAGCGTGATGCAGGGCGAATTACACGTACCCCCCCATGACGGGGTGATGGTATAATCAAAGCCGTCGTCGAGGCCGGGGAAGGCATAATTGCCGTTGTTGTCGGTGATTTGCTGGCCGTTGCTGTTGCCGGTGAGATCCACCGTTATCCCGGGTACCGGCGCGCCGTTGGCGCGGGAGATGTTGCCCGAAATGGAGGCGATTGCGGACCCGGCTACGCTGACGGCCCCTGCCAGCGCAGTGAGGCCGGATACTTCCATTGTGCTGTTGATCACTTCCACCGGCAGGGGAGTGGCGTTGACTTCAACCAAAGAAGCACTTCCCGGAGGCCCGACGACATTGAAAGTGAGCTCAAAAAGGGTTGTTCCATTCGGTAAAACCAGGCCGGTAACATTCGTATCAAACCAGGTGAACCGCAACTCGCCATTGGCAGCATTTACATCTCCAATGTTGTTGGTTGTAATCGATAGCGCCGGGGCAAAGTTCCCCGCCGATACATAACCCAATACGGCGGGGTCCCAATTTATGGAAAACTGCAATCCCATTACGTCAGCAAAGTTCTGAACCCTGATTGGAACCGAGACGGTTGATCCGGGCATCACATTCAGGTTGTCGCTGGCTTCAAGGGCCAGGAAATCCGGAATGTTGACGATTGGCGCGCCACAGGCCGACACGTCGCCTGCCTGTATGGCAAGCCAATCCAGCTGAGTATCAGTGGAAAGGTTGCTCAACGTTACAGAGGAAGGCTGGCCCAGGGCGCCATAGAAATTGCTGTCGGGCGGCATAAACTCCCAGGCGGGGGTTAGTCCCGAGTTATATCCCAGTATAAACTGCTGGATCAGTACATAATCATAAGTAGTTACGCCATTTAGAGGATTACCAACAGGCACTGTACTAGATCCATTGACATCGGCTGCTAATGTCTGGCACGGGTTGTTCAGCGGCTCAATAGATAGAATGGCCCTCCGGATGAGCAACAGGTCATAGGCCGATAGGTGCTCCAGGGGGTTATCAACGGCCGGTTCCCCTGGTGTTACCGCATAATCAAAACCCTCCGGCAGGTTGGCAAAGCTGTAGCTGCCATCCGCTGCGCTTGCCACCATGCCGGTTTGATTGCCGGAAAGCGTCAAGGGAGTTGTTGCCAGCGGGCTTCCATCACCGAGCTGCACGGCGCCGGAAATGGTGAAATCCGCTACCTCTCCCTCCGCCACCTGGAAATTCGGAGCGAGGTACAGGAAAGCCAATATGACAAGTGTTAAGCTGAATATGGGTTTCATGATTTGTGTATTTTCGTTTTGTTATGCTGTATTTAGTGAACTTCCCACTTCCCACTTCCCACTTCCCACTTCCGACTTCCGACTTCCCACTTCCATTTAGTGGGCCACAAGCAGTCTTGTAGTCCAGTTTTCTCCCATAGGGTTGCGGGCCTGCAAGAAATATAGTCCATCAGGCCATTGGCTGACCGTTATCGCTATGGGCTCCTGATGGCCGGCGGCGGATTGCCATCGGCCTATTAGCCGGCCCTGGATATCGAAGGCGGCTATTTCAGCACTTCCTGTCCAGTGCAACTGCAGGAAGGCTTCAGCCCTGGCCGGGTTGGGCCATATTCGCCCTGTCTCCGGAGTTCCTTCCTGCCGGGAACTGGTAAGAAAGATCTCCACCACATTGCTGAATACCGGCTTGCCGGGCCAGATGACGCCTACGATGCGGTATTCGCTCAACCCGCCGGCCGGATCATCGTCCGTAAAGGTGAACGTGCTGCCGTCCACCTGGCCGATCGTTACCCAACCACCGCCCGGCAGGCGGCGCTGGATTAGAAAGAACCGGTAATCGAGGCCCCCCAGGCTTGTCCATCCCAGGATGGCCCGGTCGGAGTCAAAGTCGGTGATTTCCAGGATGATGCTGTCTGCCGGCGGCTCTCCGCAAGGCCCATTGGTCCAGCTCAATACTCCGCTCCAGTTCATAGCGGCGCAGCCGTTGATGTAGGTCATATCGTCGCAGCCACAAACCAGGTCCAGTTCCGGAGGGCATTCGAAGGCCCAGTCGATCAGGCTGCTATCCAGGCAGGGAGGGTCCGGGCAATCAAAGAACACGGTGTCGCATACGGTGAGCGTAGTGCTTCCGTAGCAGTTCAGTCCGCCGGCGTCGCGGCGTTCTACCCGCATACACAATTGATAGGTTGTTTCATCCAGAAAAGAAAAAGAGATACTATTGTTATCGACAAACCCACCGATACCGGTGCCGGTGTTGAGGTTGCGCAGGTTCCAGAAAGCCCGGTCGCAATCACCCCAGCGCTCGTAGACGGCGGTCAGCAAACCCGTTTCACAATCGGCCTCTACGGTAAACCCTGCGTTGACGTCGGCTTCATATTCATCGAAAGGCGTACAGCAGCGGTCACAAAAAGGCAGCTCCAGGCAGCGGGTGAAGGTACAACAGTCGAGAGCCGAGGAATCGGCGAGCAGGCGGCTGCCGGTGAGGTCGAAACAAAGGATGTCCAGGCCTTCCGCTTCCGGGCGAAAGGTCAGGCTGAAGTTACCGATGGAAGTACCGGGCGCCCAGGGCCCCGGCAGGTTAATAAATTCTTCCACGATGAGGTCTTGCCCGGCCGGTTCTCTGAGGCGAAGCCGGTGGATGGTGTATTCCGTCAGGTTGATCAATCCGAAGCTATAGGAATAACCGCCATCGTCGAGGCAGTTCAGGCTCTCGTCCCGGGGCGCCAGGCACTGATGGCAGGCCAGGCGCAGGGTGTCGCTGCACAGCGTTTCAGCTCCCACCAGCCAGTTCACGGCCATTTCAACGGGCAGGCCGGTTTGGGGAGCGTCCACACAGAAGTCGAACAGAGCCTGGTTGCCGGCCGGCAGGCCGCCGGGATGCTGCCAGCGAAGGCGCCGCCCCGGCTCCAGCGCCTGATAGGACCAACCTGAGCCCAGCGGAAACTGGACAGCGGAAAAGGTGGCTCCGGATGTCAGCAGCTTTACCTCAATGGCAGTCGCCACGCCGCCGGCCGGATCATAATCGTAAGCCAGGCTATAACAACAGGCCAGGGAGTCTGCTTCTGACAGGTAAATACGAGTCCCAACATCGCAGGGCGCAAGAAAGTACCCATCCAAATAATATCCTCCCCACTTTTGAAAAACACACACCAAACCAACCACTAACGGTAACATACCGTATGGCCCTCCAACCAGTTTTCGGAGTTGTAAGGTTTGGGTGTTCATTATGGGCTTTATGAATGAGTACACTCCGTCTCTGCCGGCAGAGCCGGATCGCCCTCATGAATAAAGGGCTGAGAACTTACTTTGACTACATACTTTTTAGCCTCCAAACGTTACCCTCCGATTGGGAAAAATAAAATTTGTATATTTCTAGCCAAACACAGTAACTATTTAGGTTTTGTGGTATTTCGGTGTTTTGGTTTTACGGTTGACTCAATGAAAGCCCGGAGTTCATCCTGATGTCCTCTTGGGGCAGGCTGGCCGCAACACCGCAAACCATAAAACCGGAATACCTGGACAGTTACCAAACACATCAAATTTTCCCGGATGAGAACTACACCTCCCGCGGCAGTATGGGCCCTTTCCTTTCTATTATTTGCTTTTACCTCCAGCCAGTTGCAAGGGGTCAATGGCAACTCGGCGGGTACTGAGATTTCAACCGACTCCCTTTTCCAAAAGGCGGTGCAACTAAAAACAGGCCAAAAGTTCAATAGCGCGGCTGAGCTTTTTCAAACGGTTTCACAGGAATACAAAAAGCAACAGAATTGGGAACAATACATTGCCAGTCAACGCCACCTGGCTTATTGCTTCTGGGTAACCCACCGGGGTGATCAGGCGCTTGACCTGTGCCGGCGCACCCTGGAAGAAGGCGCCCGGTGGCTGGGGCCTGGAGATATCCAAATCGCAAAGGTGTATACCGTAATGGGCAATGTTCATGCGGATCGCCGCACGAAGCAGGATTTCGATAAGTGTGTCGCTTATTACGAAAAAGCGCTGGAAATTACCCGCAAGTACTACGGCGATGGGCACCCGGCGCTGGCCGATGCCTACGAGCGATTGGGGATCGCCCGGTATCTGATCGACGATTTTACCGGCGCCATTCCTTTCTATGAAAAGGCGCTGGCCTTCCTGGAAGCGCCGGCGGCTGAAAATGCTACTGCCTACAGCAAAATATACAACAACCTCGGCCTGATCTATTTCGGTATGGGGCACTTCCCCAAGGCAATGGACAATTTTAAAAAAGCGAAACACATTGTGCAGGAAATCCAGGGGCAAGAGGATATGAAAGTGGTCAAGTTTTTAATTAACATCGCCCAGGTTCAGGTTCAAATGGGCGACTTCGCCGAGGCTTTGATCACCCTGGAAGAAGCCTCTGCCCTCGAGGCTAAAGTGGGAGAACCGGGAAATAAAATGAAAGCCTACCTTCTGGGGAGTATTGGAGATTGTTACCTGGCCAAAGAAGATTTTCAGAAGGCCGCCGGGTACTTCCAGCAATGCCTGGCCTACTGGAATCCGAATAACCGGGACGATGCCAACGGGCTGATACTCGAATTGCTTAGAACCGGGGAATGCCATCTCAAACTCCAGCAAACCAGCCTGGCTTACGGCTACTTCCAGCGGGCATACGCCACATTGGATGCCTACTACGATAAAGATAACTTCAACTGGGTAGATGTCCTGGTAGGCCTGGGGCTGGCCTGTGAGCAAAAAGGCGGCCTCCGCCTGGCGGAGCAATATTTTCAAAGAGCGCTGTCCATCGCTCATCAGAAAGTTGGCGCCAACCATCCGGACGCCGGGAAAATCCAAATGGAATTGGCCCGGCTTTATTTTAAAGAAGATAAGCTCGCAAAGGCGCTTGACAAGACGAAGGAAGGGGCGGCCGCCTTTTTGCTAAGCGCCGGGCCCTCCTCTGGATTTCCGGCAGCAGAACAGATCAGCAACCTCCCTGACTATATTGCCCTTTTGGAATTGACTGGACGTATCAGCGCCCGGCAATACGAATTTTCGAAAGATACCGCCGGCCTGCACCGGGCCATGAACGCCTACTACAAGGGAATGGCCTATTCCGATAGCCTTAAGATCAGGCTGCAGTCCGGGCCGGCGCTTCAGAAAGCCCAACGGCAGGTTTACAGCCTGGCGGAGCAAGCGTTGGATTGCCTTTACCGGCTGTGGCAAATTACCGGGGAGGAGCACCTCGTGCACGATGCTTTTTTCTTTTTTGAAAAAAGTAAAAACGCCCGGCTGCGGTCCTCCGCCCGGGAGTGGCTGGCCAGGCAGTACGCTGGTGTCCCCGGGGAATTGGTGGAGAGGGAACTGGCCTTAAAAACGGAACTGGCGTACTATCAAGACCTGAGAAAAAATCAAAAGCTTTCTTCTTCTTCGGGAGCTGATTTCAGAGCGGACGTCTGGCAGGAACGGTTTTTTGAGGCAAAAAAAGAGTTGGATCAATTGCTGAAGCAAATGGAAGCGCACTATCCGGCGTATTACAACCTGAAATATGACCTCAAGGTGGCCTCCCTGGCTGAAACCCAGCGGTTCGTTCAATTGGAAGGCGCCGAACTGATCACTTATTTTTGGGGAGAAAAATCCGCTTATGCCATAGATGTTACTCCCGGCCGCCTGAGATGGATAAAGATGGATGGCCTGGATTCCATTGAAAACGAGTTGGCCCTTTTCCATCAGGCTATTGGCCAGGGCCCGGGCCAATGGCAAACGGATGAATCTATACTTTCCAGCTACGGCTCCTTTTGCCAAAGCGCCCGGTCCTTATACAACCGGCTGGTGCAGCCGGTTATCGATGAACAGGGCCAGGGCCGGTTGATCCTGGCGCCGGACGGGCCGTTGGGGCGCCTTCCTTTCCAGGCCCTGCTGGTTGCAGATCCTGGCCGGGAAGCCGGAACTCAGATGGATTACCGGAAATTGCCCTACCTTATCCGTGAGCGGCCGGTTCAGTACGAGTACGCTGCGGGACTGTTGCTGCAGGAAGATCGCCGGGGAAAGGGGAAGGGATATATTGGATTTTCTCCCACCTATAGCGGAAAGGCAGATATCGCCTCTCTCACCCGAGGAGACCGCATTCGTATGGAGGAGCAATATCCATCTTATTTGAGCCGGGATGCCTGGGGGCAACTCGCTTATAACCAGGAAGAGGTAAATGAAACAACGGCCCTCCTGGGCGGGAAAAAAATTACCGGCTCAGCGGCTACCGAATATGCTTTTAAAGAAGTGGCGGCCGAGGCGGCCATACTTCACCTGGCCACCCATGGGTTTGTCCATGATACCGAACCTGATTATTCTGCTTTGGCCTTTGCTCAGGACCCCCAAAGGCCGGAAGATGGACAGCTTCATGCCTATGAATTGTACAACCTGCCGTTGCAAGCCGGCCTGGCCGTGCTGAGCGCCTGCAATACCGGCGCCGGGATGCTGCAACCCGGAGAAGGGATCATGAGTTTATCGCGGGCATTCCAATATGCAGGCTGCCCTTCGGTGGTGATGAGCCTGTGGCCGGCCAATGATGTGGCGGCCAAGGAGGTCATCGTAGGGTTCTTCCGCCAGTTGCAGCAGGGGGTGCCCAAAAGCGAAGCTTTACAAAGAGCCAGTTTGGATTTCTTGTCAAATGTCAAAGACGATAAACTGGCGCACCCTTTCTATTGGGCCAATTTTGTCGTGATTGGAAAGGATGACCCGATCCAGATTGAACATCCAGTTGCCTGGTTTCAGCCATGGATGGCTTGGGTGGCGGGCTTGTTTGGGTTGTTGGCGTTAGGGGTGTTTTTCTGGAGGCACAAAATTAGTGAGTAGTTGTATTCCTATCAGTGAGCCAGCCGGGGTTGCTGGTTGTTGTTGGCAAATCAAACGTAGAACGTCGCACAACAAAAATTGCAAATTCCTAATTTGGGAAGCTCCCTTTATTCACCCATAGCCCCCAAAATCTCCATAGCCTCCTTCCGGTAGGGCCCCTCCGATTGGGCGATGGTGGAGAAAAGCGCTCTGGCAGCTTGAAGGTTGCCCGCTTTCAGGTAGGCCAGGCCCGTATACCAGGGCTTATCGTAAGGATGGCCAGCTTTTACCAGGCCCAAAGCTTCCAATGCATCCTCAGGCTGATTGTTCAATAAGTACATCAGGCCCAGGCTGAAGTAATAATCGGAAGACCGGACTTCAGGGAACCGGCTGCCGTAGTCGCGCAACAAGGTTAAAGCCGGTTGGTAGTCCGCCTGGCGATAAAGAGAGTCGATCTCTTTCCGGATCAGAACCGATGGATCGGAAGTTGAAGGGTCGGCGTTTCGGAAGATCGAGGAAGCTTCCGGCGGTTTAAAGTATTCTGCGAACAGTTTTTCTTCCATCTGGGAAGAAGGCATGAAAAACCAGGCGACGGCGATTATCAGCGCGGCCGCCAGGGAGGCTATTAATACGCTGTATTGCTGGAAGAAGCTCGGTTTTTTATGCACGGAGGAACGCGAGCGGATGACTTCGCGGGCAATACGCCGGAACGCATTGGTATCCGAAGGGCCCAAAGCTTCCCGAAGCGCTTTGTGTTCTTCGATCTCTATCAGAAAAGAAGGATCCTCCGCCAGCAACTTTTCCAGCAGGGCTTGTTGACCGCCCGTCAGCCTACCTTCCAGGTAAGATTCGACAAGATCAATCCTTTCTTCCTTTGTCATTAGTTATGAGTTCTATGTATCGGGTATCTTTTCTAACCAATTCCATCAGTTTCTCTTTGCATTTGAATTTTCGCTTGCGCGCGTATTGCTCGCTCGCGAAGCCCAGCCTTTCTGCAATCTCTTTCATGGAAACGCCCTCGAGGAACAGGCTTAATACTTTGCGGCATCCTTCACTCAATGCTTTAAATTTCTCCCGGTAAAGTTGATACCGCTCGGACTGCTCGAGTACCAGCGCCAGGTCATGCTCTTCTATTAATTCACTTTGACTGTCAATAGTTACCCTGACAAACCTTTTTTTATGCTTTAAAGTTTTTAACCACTGGCGCTTACATATCTCAAACAAAAGAGTCGAAAAGGCGCAAGTCAGCTTGAAATCTTCGTTTTGAACTTTTAGGTATAGTACTTCCAGGGCATTCATGAACAGGTCTTCCGCTTCCTGCCGGCTGCCTTTGCCATTGGCTCTCACCATATTTTCGATAAGGGGAAAAAACTGCTCGAACAGGTACTCGATTGTGGTTCTATCGTGTTCGCGTAGGCCTTTTATCAGAGATGTGTTATCCATTAAATGGAGGATAATTTTTTTCGAAGATACCAGTTTTTTTAAAACAAAGAGTGTGTTCCAATTTCGTTTTCAGCCCGAAGACTGCCCGGCTATACCGGCGGATATGAAATTAGAATACACTCTAAAAATAAAAACTGCCGTAACTATTTATTCTCCGGCCGAAAACGCCTGGCTTTGCCTCGTTCCTAGTGCGCCGGGAACGAAATTCTTAACCAATTCTTTGGGCTCTTTTACGGCCATGCTGCGTTGCTCCTTCCTTCCGTAGCTTAGGCTATGGTCGGTCGTCGCGCCTTGCCTGGCCGCAAAACAGCCTCAAATTAGTAACTATTCAGCATCGTGGTGATTTGACCCCTCAAGCAAAATTTTGTAAGCCGCTTACATATCCTTCAGAGACAAGCCCTGGTACTCCAACTGATAACCGCCCAGTTGCCGCTGTAGCTGGAGCGCCTTGCTTCTCAATTGTTGTTCGGAATATTGTTTCTCCTTTCGTTTGACTTCTGAGAGCAGCGCTGTTTTTTCCATGCGGTTGATGGCTACGATATCGATTTGGTTTTTGAAGCCTCGTTCCCAATAACTGCCGATTTCAGACCATTTACCGGACAGCGCCAGTTTTTCCATGAAGTACTTTTCCAGAAACCGGCCGCTATAGGTTGGGAAATCCCGTTTGACAAGCGATTTAAGGTATTCAAAGTTGCCGATCTCAACGGTTCCTTTATTTTTATAGATGAAACGAAACCAAAAGTGCAGGAAGTTATCCTCTATCTCATATTTGATATTCCGTCCGCCTGGTTTTGAAAAAATAGGCTGTACTTTTCTAATGATCTGGTATTCCTTTTCAAGGCGGCTCAAAAATCCACCGATGTCTTTCTGTAAGATACTTTCCACCTCACTTCGGGAAGTTTTAGAGGACGCGAGCAACGACAGAATAGAAAAATAGGTCGTGTATTCTTTTCCGAATTCTTCGATCAATACGTTCTTCCCTTCTTCCAGGAAAAGTGAATTTTCCCGAAAGACCTCATCTAACATAGCTTTGAATGTGAAGATGTTCTTGTCCGCAAACTGTTCTACGTATTTGGGCACGCCACCTGTAAAAATATAAAAGGAGAGCAGGTCTTCCGGCTTATAATCCGGGTGGAATTCTGAGAGGATCTGCTTAAGAACTTCTACCGAAAAAGGTTTGATATGGAGGCGTTCATTGGCCCGCCCGAAAAGCGGCTCGCGGCTGTTCTCAAATATTTTTTTCATCATGGAATGCACGGAGCCGCTCACGATCAGGTTCATTTTCGTCTGATCCTTTTTCCGGTCCCAGGCAGACTGTATTTCGCTGAATGCGGCTGGGTTCACACGGTAGAATTCCTGGAATTCGTCGACAACCAGGTTCAGAGGCTGGCGCTCGGCATAGTCCAGTAATAATCGGAAAATGTCTTGAAAGCGGCTGATCTCACCAAAAATATTGATCCCCAGCGTTTCCCGAATCTGCTCAACATATTCTTCGCATAGGAGCTTTTCGTCCTTCCTGGCGACAAAAAAGTATAAGTAAGGCTCTCCTTTCAGGCTTTCTGAAATAAGCCTCGTTTTACCAATTCGCCTGCGGCCAATGAGAACCGTCATTTTTGAGGATTTTTTACTGGCTTGCCTCGTTTTCGCCAGCATTTCCAACTCCATTTCTCTATTGATGAATTTCATAGTGTAAAGATAAATTTTTTTCGTAACTTATGTTACTGTAACTTCGGTTACGATAATTTGCTAAGAAAACAGCTCTGTCCCGCGCTGCGCTTCATCGAAAATGACACACAGGGCCTACCTCAAAGGTTCGGCTTCCGGTAAAATGGCTCTCACCAACCCGGTAGCCCCTTCCATCCTTCCACGGTAGCAACGGTGCGCTCCTGTTTTTCCTCACCAGCGTAAAAGACGATATTTTTGCCCGCCTGCCGGGAAGGCGGCGCGACAGAGCGAAAAGACCGAATGCCTTAAAAAAAATCCGCTTTTACAGTATAGCTGTATTTCATTTCATACAGGTGGGTTTGAGCCACAGGGCCCCTTCCCTGGCCTTTTTCGTATTTTTAACAGGAATACAGGTAGTTCGCAGGCAAGTGATGGATTGGATTGTCAAACTGCGTATCTTTGGCCGGAATCTGGAAAGAGCGTTATTCATTCAAAAAATCCGTTTCAGCAATGTTCAACCTTTCTCCCCTCAGGGCTGGGGCAAAAAAGGTTGAACATTGCTGAAACTCAATTTGGAAAAACACAACTTGGATATAGGACGGAAAATGCCTGGCCATCCTTTAGAGCCTGTTCCGAATTTATTTCGGAAACCGAGGCAAAGCCAGGCATTTCCGGAATTAACCAATAACCCTACACAAACACAACCAAACCCATGAAACTCCTTTACTCAATATTAGAAGACAGGAGCGCCTTCCGCACATTGGTAAACAATCATTAGAATATTGTTACTATTTAGCATAAGCAGGCTGACCGGGAATGCGTTATGGGAACGCATGGCGACATATAGCCATCTGTAAGATATATCCACCTCACTTGCGATGTTTTAGAGGAAGCGAGCAAAAACAGGGTTTAAAAGCTATTTTGTATTTTTCGAATGCCCGATCAAAATGGGGTTGACGTAAGCCAAAAAAGCAAGAAACGAGCTGCATGCTTGGCCAGCTTGCGCAAATTATAGGCTAAGCACATCAGGGTGAACTCTGTTTTACGTTTTCTAAGCCGCGCAAAAAAAAGCGGGTATAGCCCAAGTTGTATTTCAAATTACTTAAAGATAGCTTCAATAGGGTGCAAGCGCCTGCGATACATTTTTTTGCCCTTCTTCGCTATGATAAGGCGTTGCTTCATTTCATCTCGCAACCCTTGGCGCGGCTGTTCTTGAGATAGCACGGTAAGGCGATTTTTTGGAAGAGTGGCATTGCTTTTGGAAAGGGCAGCCTTTAGTTTGATCCTTTGTCCGATATTGGCGATATTGTTTGTTGCGCGTGTTGTCGTTTATTATGCTTTTGAATTCAGCGATAATGGTTGGCTGGGCTGGCGCTCACGTCTAGTTCGGCATCATAGCCTGAAATGAACGCTATGAAAGGGCTGATCTCTTCAAAAGTAGCATTCATGTCTCTGAATAAGGCACATATCCACAAATGAGCTTTTCATCCATATATTCAAAGCTGTAAAAGTGCCATAGTCCGCATCGGCAAGGGCTATTTTTACTTCCTGTGCGGTGTTTTCTTGTATGCCTTGAAGATTACTGGCACAAGCTGGGCTTTGTCATTGCCCTCCAGTAGTGACGTCGCAATAAGTAATGATTTGGTGTCCTTCTTATGCAAGCTGCCTGGGCACGATAATTGGTATCGAAGTTGCCCTTTTGCCTTTCATCGAAAATGACACACCGTCTGCATCCGTTAGGTTAAGTTTTTCTATTGAAGCGCCGTTATCTAATACTTCAATGGCCCCTTCCTTATCTTTTTCGTGCAGGCTATTCTTGCAGGCTATTTTTTCCTTGCTTGCTCATAAAGGCGATATTTTTCTAAAGCAGCAATGTCCTCCAATAAATGGCGCTGCCATTTTTCAAAGACCTCTTTCGTTTTGGTGCGCCTCTTGGAACTGTTGGCTTGTATTTTACTGCCGTCCACTATACTCAAGGAGGCATCTACCAAACCAGCTTCACCGCACTTTTTTTAATACTTGGACAAATAGGAAAATGAGGTAGTATTGCTTTCGAAAATCATTGATACAACTCTTCTTCGGGGGCGGTAAGCTTTGCTCAGATAGATGAAGGGCAGGTTTCTGCACAAGCTTGGGACAGCTTCCTCCCGCTTCGGATGCCTTCAAAATGTAGCCGTAAAAATTACGCTAAGCATCAATTTAGGGTGCAGCCCATTTTGTCCATAGGACTATAATTGGCTTCGATGGCACTGGTATCCAGAGTGGAAACTATTTATTTCCACTTGCCTACACAAATGGCCCGCAGCTAAATAGCCGCCCACGTCGATCACCACCCCGTGGGCATGCCCGGTTTCATATTTCTTGAATGTTGCCATATTACGCATTATAGCAATTTTTATCTGATTCCCATAACGCATTCCCGGTCAGCCTGATAAGGCTATGGATGCCTCTGGTGCGAAATTTTGTAAGCAAACCTTCCCCTTTCAAGGGGAATGAGAAGGGGTTCCGGCAAAAAAAGCCTACAAAATTTCGCGCCAGGGGTTAAATCACCATGATGCTGAATAGTTACAGAATATTAATAAACCCATGCTCCGCGCCATCATCATCGACGATGAACAACACGCCATACAGGCCCTCGCCGGGCTGCTGGCCCTGTACTGCCCGTCCGTCAAGATCGTTGGGTTTGCCGATAATGTGGAGGAGGGCATGGCGCTCATTCGGGAAAAGAAGCCCGTCCTGGTTTTCCTCGACGTCCACATCGGGGAGGCGACGGGTTTCGAACTGCTGGAGCAACTCAGAGAGGCCGACTTTCAGCTCATCTTCACCACTGGCCACAGCGAATATGCCATCCGGGCCTTCCGCTACAATGCCATCGACTACCTGCTCAAGCCCGTCGATCCTTCCCAGCTGCAGTAAGCCGTGGAAAAGGCCGGCCGGCAGGGCGCTCCCCACATCGACAGCAATCAGCTGGAGAACCTCATCCAGTCTCTCTCCACCAAAAAGCTGGAGAAAATCACCATCTCCTCCGCTGAAGGCCTGCACTTTGTGGAAGTCCCTTCCATCATCCGCATTGAAGGGGAGGGCAATTACGCCACTTTTCACCTTCAGGACGGCGAGCAGGTGCTGGCTTCCAAAAACCTGAAGGCCTACGAAGAACTGCTATCCGCTGATCAGTTTATCAAGGTTCACCAATCTCACATCGTCAACCTCCACTGCGTCAAAAAGCTGCTACAGCAGGACGGCGGCCTCCTGCAAATGGCAGATGGCTCAGAGGTGCCGCTGGCGCGGCGGCGGAAGGAGGCGGTGGTGGCGGCGTTGAGGGGGAGGTAGTTGATGGGTTGCCGGTCTCCTTTGGAGCCGGGTAAAATTGGTTGAATGGTTGCGTTAATCTATCGCAATTATTTGGTCTTTGTGCAACTCGATCAGATCATGGTTTCCAAGTAGATCCAGCAATTGACCGGCCTCTCGGTGGAAAAGGGCCTTCACCTCGGCCAATTTCATATTGCCAACTTTGACCAGGATCAATTTGGGTGGTTTCCGGAACAGTAGAAAGGAATGATAAAAATCGCTGTCTTTGGAGATAACTACTGCGTTCTCTTCATCTGCGGTTTTTGTGATGTCCTGGTCAGTGGTTTTGTTTCCCAGCATTAGATCACTGGTGTGGATTGCCTCATGGCCCAATTCGATAAAATAGGTGCATACAACTTTTGGGAGATGGGCGTCAATTATAAACTTCATGCGGCGGAGGGAAATACTATTATACTTTTAGCTTTGATGGAGGCTATTGCATAAGCAAGACATGCCAGAATATCTTCCCGCTCCAGGTCCGGGAATTCTTCCAGAATAGTATCAATGGTGTCTCCTCCTGCCAGATATTCCAGAATGCTCTCCACAGGATAACGGAGGCCACGGATGGTAGGTTTGCCATGGCAGATATTAGGGTCTAATGTTATGCGGCGCAGTAATTTTTCTTCTTCCATGAGGCAGTTTTTTCAAAAATAACGAAAAAAATTGGATGTTGGTTCTTTCCGTTCACAGGAACGGGCCGAGGAGGATTGGAAACAACGCTTCCGCGCCATGAAAAAAGAACTGGGCTGGACATACGAGCAGATGGCCCGCTTCATGGGCGCCAGCAGCGGGAATTCGCTGAAGGCCTCGGTGAGCCGGAAGCTACCGGCGTTTGCGAAGCTGGCGGTTTGTGTGTTTGAGCAGATGAAGAAAGGGGAGCGCCCATAATTTAGCTCCCCTCATACGATGGGCGCGCCCCTTTCTAAACAATACGAACAAATGTTCGTTTTTAAAATGAAACTCCCTATATTTGCAGTGCCGAAAAACAGTAATATGGACCTGAAGCAACAAGCCCTTTTAGAACAATTTCAGGCGCGCATTGACGCCGAAGAAAAGATAGAACCGAAAGACTGGATGCCGGACGAATACCGCAAGACCTTGATCCGGCAGATCTCCCAGCACGCTCACTCTGAGATCGTCGGCATGCTGCCGGAAGGCAACTGGATCGGCCGGGCGCCTTCTCTGCGCCGCAAGGTGGCCCTGCTGGCTAAAGTGCAGGACGAGGCGGGCCACGGCCTGTACCTCTACGGCGCCGCCGAGACCCTGGGCGCCGAGCGCGAGGACCTCATCGATGAGTTGCATGAGGGCAAAGCAAAATACAGCAGCATTTTCAACTACCCGACCCTTAGCTGGGCCGACATCGGGGCCATCGGCTGGCTGGTCGACGGCGCCGCCATCATGAACCAGGTGATGCTCACGCGCACCTCCTACTATTTTACGCCCGCGCCATGGTGCGCATCTGTAAGGAAGAGAGTTTCCACCAACGCCAGGGCTACGAAATCCTGCTGACGCTGTGCCGCGGTACGGAAGCCCAGAAGCGCATGGCGCAGGATTCCCTCAACCGCTGGTGGTGGCCTTCCCTGATGATGTTCGGCCCGAGCGATAACGACTCCAAGCATACCGCCCAGTCTATGCAATGGAAGATCAAGCGCAAAACCAACGACGAGCTGCGCCAGCAATTCGTGGACGTGACCGTGCCACAGGCAGAATTCCTCGGCATCACCGTGCCCGACCCCGATCTGAAGTGGAACGAAGAACGCGGCCACTACGATTTCGGCGAGATCAACTGGGATGAATTCTGGGAAGTAGTCAAAGGCAACGGCCCCTGCAACGAGCAGCGCTTGCATGCCCGCATCAAGGCCCACGAAGAGGGCGCCTGGGTACGCGAAGCCGCTATGGCCTACGCTGAGAAGCGGAGGAAGCGGAAGGAGCGGAAGGTTGCCGCGCAGGTCGCGTAAGTAAGTGCCTGGACAATTACAGGCTAACCTATTCTGCTTGAACTCAAAAAATAGAGATCATGACTTCAAAATCCGATAAAAAAAACTGGCCGCTCTGGGAGGTTTTCATCCGCAGCAAGAACGGCCTGAGCCACAAGCACGCCGGCAGCCTGCACGCCGCCGATGCCGAGATGGCCATTGAAAATGCCCGCGATGTCTACACCCGCCGAAACGAGGGTGTCAGCATATGGGTGGTGGAATCCAAAAATATCACTGCTTCAAGCCCTAACCAAAGCGAGTCGCTGTTCGACCCCGCAGATGATAAGGTTTACCGCCACCCAACTTTTTATAACCTGCCCGATGAGGTGAAGCATATTTAGGTAGGATGGTGTTGAGGTGTTTTGGTGTTACGGTCCGTATGGCGGCAGGGAGTGTTCGCAATTCGGTGTTCGCAATTCGCAAATCACTGAAAATCAAGAGGCGTTTTTTAAAAGAGGCTACCCGTCTAAGGTTGGACACGGTTAGAAGCAGGTAAGCCCAGGCAGCCTGCCGCGGTTGCGAACAGCGAATACCGAACCGCGAACTCGTCCAACCCTGGAATGGTAGCCTTTAAAGACACAAAAATTGAACTATCCCTGGCCGCAATACCGCCCCCCCCTAAAACCGCAAAACCGGACACCATAAAACCGTAAAACCGTAAAACCGTAAAACCGTAAAACCGACATACCGAACACCGAAACCCTCAAACCCCTGAATAGTCCCCAGTCATCCCCCGGGATAGTTTATAACCACTCAACCACTCACATGACTCCACAACAAACCCACTTCGAATACCTCCTCCGCCTGGGCGACAACGCCCTCATCCTCGGCCACCGCCTGTCCGAATGGTGCGGCCACGGCCCCGTCCTGGAACAGGACATCGCCATGACCAATATCGCGCTCGACCAGGTTGGGCAGGCGCGCAGCATCCTGGCGCACGCCGGAAAGGTGGAAGGCAACGGCCGCAACGAAGACCAGCTCGCTTACCTGCGCGACGCCTGGGATTACCGCAACGTGTTACTGGTGGAGCAACCCAATGAAGACTTCGCCTTCACCATCGTCCGCCAGTTCCTCTTCGATGTTTTCAATTTTTACCTTCACGAAGCGCTGCGTGAAAGCAAAGACGAACAGCTCCGGGCTATCGCCGAAAAATCTATCAAAGAGATCGCCTACCACCTCCGTTACAGCTCCGAATGGGTCATCCGCCTGGGCGACGGCACTGAAGAAAGCCACCAGAAAATGCAGCATGCCCTGAATGGCCTCTGGACGTACACCGGCGAGCTCACCACTCCCGATGAGGTGGATAAACGGATGCAGGAAGCCGGCATCGGCGCCGATTTGAACCGAATCCGGACCCTGTATGACGAAAAAGTATCCGCCATCCTGCAGGAAGCTACCCTCGATCAGCCGGGCGCCCGGCACATGCAAAGCGGCGGCAAGAACGGCAGGATGCACACTGAGTACCTGGGCCATATCCTGGCGGAAATGCAGTTTGTGCAAAGGGCCTATCCGGGGATGGAGTGGTAATGGAGATGATTGTTAGATGGTTGTGGAACTGTTCGCAATTCGCTGTTCGCCGTTCGCAAGTTCCTGAAAATCAAGGGGCGTTTTTCAGAAGAGGGTGTCCGTCTAGCGTTGGACACGGTTAGAAGCAGGTAAGCCCAAGCAGCCTGCCGCGGTTGCGAACAGCGAATACCGAACCGCGAACTCGTCCAACCCTGGACTGGTAGCCTCAGAAGAGGGTATCCGTCTAAAGTTAGACAGGAGGTTATGACGCCTGCCTCTAACTCGATTAGGGGCTGTACGAATACTGTGGGAGCCCTTGTATGTACGATGTACGAGGCTGTCCAACGTTAGAATGGTAGCCTCCGAAGTGCCCCAATGCTCTGGCCAACCATCCAATAATATAACACTCTCACAATATAACCCTTGGCAGTCCAAGATCAGTCAAGTATATTTGCCTACAGTAAAACCCGAAGGCCCAACTTATTCATGAGAGAAGTCATAGAATTATACCGCAACGTCGTCATTCAGATCGCTACCCCGTATAGCACGGGTACAGGCTTTTATCTCAAGGGGCCCGGGCTGATCGTTACCAACGGCCATATTGTTCAGGGCAACCGGGAGGTGATCATCAAGGGGGAGGGCATGCAAAAACAACTGGTGCGGGTCATTTATTCTGACCCCAAGTACGACCTTGCTTTTTTGGAAGTAGGACAAACCCCGGATTTACCGCAAGTCGAGCTGGGAGTCGATGACAAGGTAGCGGAGGGCGACCCGGTTGTGGCTATCGGCCACCCGTTTGGGTTGAAATTTTCGACTACCCAGGGTATTGTTTCCAATGCCAACCATGTTCACGACAATGATGATGTGCGTTATATCCAGCACGACGCGGCCCTCAACCCGGGCAACAGCGGCGGGCCCCTCATCAACAAGAGCGGCCGGATACTAGGGGTGAATACCTTCATCATCAAAGATGGGGATAATATGGGGTTTTCATTGCCGGCCCATTATATCAGCGAAACGATCACTGCTTTCCAATCCGCCGGCGATGGCGTGCGCGCCCGCTGTGAGGGTTGCGGCAATGTCATCTCGGA
The DNA here is from genome assembly GCA_020636095.1 of Lewinellaceae bacterium. GTDB lineage: Bacteria > Bacteroidota > Bacteroidia > Chitinophagales > Saprospiraceae > JACJXW01. The sequence goes on along the minus strand of JACJYN010000002.1, from coordinate 1,019,863 downwards.
AGACGAAGTAGAAAATAGTAAATACTGCCCGCACTGTGGGGCCAAGGTCGACCTGCCATCCATGGCCGAAGAATACCAGCCGGTAGGTGTGGCAATGACCGTTGAAGAGCTGCTGGAAAAAGCGGGCCATGATGTGCGCCTCTCCCGCCGCGGGCTCAACAACTGGGAGATTCTGCAGGGCAGCGCCCGCATCAATATCTCTTACCATGAGGAGACCGGCCTGATCACCGGCGACGCTTACCTGTGTATGTTGCCTCAGGAGAATATCAAACCGCTGTACGAGTTTCTGCTCCGCAAGAACTACGAGGTAGAAGGGCTGACCTTCAGCATTAAAAGCAGAGATATCATCCTGTCCCTGCTCATCTACGACCGCTACCTCAACCTGAGTACCGGCATGAAACTCTTTAAGCACCTCTTTGAATGCGCTGACCAATATGACAATATCCTGGTGGAGAATTATGGCGCCCAGTGGAAATTTGAGGATGGGGAGGAGGTGGAGTGAAGGGATAGTGTATCAGTGTTGAAGTGTATCAGTTTATCAGTTTATCAGTCCGCCGGCAGTAGTCCGGCTATGACAGGCGGAGGCGGAGTGCCTCACATATACACATTTCCACGTTTCTACCTATAATATCCCCCCTCCAGGCAGCGTTTAGATGCCGGTTTCAGTTCTCCCAAAGCAACTATTGATCGACACTATTTGTGGTGCAGCCGTCTTTTAACACAAAATATTCGACTATTTTGCATAACATTCGCTATTATTGTGTCCTGAAAGTGTAAGGTGGATTTGGCAAGCTGCCGCAGCGCGGCTTTTTACTTTGCCTAAGGCCTTGTGCTTCAAATTTAGATTTGGCAACATCGCAGTTTTTTAAAACCACGTCTTTTTGAAAAGCCCTGAACAAAGCGAGATCAACCTGTTTTATCAAACCACTACTATTTAGGAAAGCAATTTTACAAACAACCGCTTGTATGAAGAATTTCAAGTCGATACTCATTACCTGCCTGTTGGCGCTGGGGGCTTTTTCCATGAGCGCACAGGATATTCACTTCTCACAATTTTATCTGTCCCCCCTCAACCTGAACCCGGCGATGACGGGGGTGATGAACTGTAATATCCGCCTGGTGGCCAACTACCGCAACCAGTGGGCGAGTGTTCTGAGGTCCAATGCCTATAACACCTATTCCGTTTCTTATGACCAACGGATACCGGTTGGCCGCTACGACTACTTCGGCATCGGCGGCACCTTCTGGGGTGACCGCGCCGGCGAAGCCAGCTTTTCTACCCTGACCGGGAAAATGTCGGCCTCCTATAGCAAGCGGATGGGCGGCTACCGCAGCCAGGCTAATTACCTGGTGGTGGGCGCCGAAGCCGGTGTCGCTCAACGCAGCATCGACTTTCTGAAGTTGCGCTGGGGTTTACAGCACGACGGAGAAGGTGGATTCAACCCTGACCTGGCCACGGGTGAAGAAGGGGTTTTCGACCGCGACAACTTTATCTTCGCCGACCTGGCCGCCGGCCTGCTATGGTTTATGGTGTTCGATGAAAGCAACAGCCTTTACCTGGGTGGTTCTTTCCACCACCTGAACCGCTCCAACCAGTCGTTCAACAGCAATGATGAGGACCTGCTTTACAGCCGCTTCACCTTCCACGGTGGGGGTGAATTCATGATGGGCGACCGCTTCGGCATCGTGCCGGGGGTCATTGTGATGAGCCAGGGGCCGTCCTTCCAGGTGAACGCGGGCACCAGCCTCAAGTTCTTGTTGGGTAGCCGCCAATCCTACCAGGCCTTTCAGTTCGGCCTGTGGACGCGTATTTCGAATAAAATCGAAACCGGCGTACTCAATGATGCGGCCATCTTGTCGACCCGCTTCGATTACGAAAACTTCAGCCTGGGCTTCAGCTACGATATCAATGTTTCTCCGCTGCGCACCGCCAGCAATTCCAATGGCGCCTTTGAGTTTGCCCTGTCCTATAAAATCTGTGGGCTGGAACGCAGAGGGGTGTACTGCCCGAACTTCTAAGCCAGATTTTCCCAGATCTTCCAGATCTCTGAGATCTGGAAGATCTGGAAAATCTGGAAATCTATTAAACCAGAGCCCCACAGTGCAATGTCCTGTGGGGCTCTGGCGTTGAATAGATTTGGGCATCACTTTTTTGGAGTACAATTTTCCTGTAGCATCAAAAAGTCCTATATTGTTTCTTTAAAATGAGAAAACTGCCAGGCCGCAGATTTTGAACAGATAACTTTTCCCAGCATCACCCCCAGTTGTAAAGGATGGCATAAAATATTAACTTTGCCCGTCGTTTTGAGGCGGAGCTTTACCAAGTAGCCGTCCATTGGATTATCGGTATCCCAAATTCTTAAATCTATTAACCAAATTAAAAAACTGTACTATGTTTGGAGGTAACAACAAGAAGGAGGCGAGTAAAGGAAAAAGTAGCAGTTTTATGCCCTCGGGTACCCATGCGCTCAACAGCCTGGTCACCGGGACAATAGTAGAAGGCACTGTCAAATCGGAAAGCGACATTCGCATCGACGGGACCATCAAGGGTAAACTCTTTTGCGACGCCAAAGTCATCATCGGGCCAACCGGCTATGTAGAAGGTGAAATCCGTTGCCAAAACGCTGTGATCGAAGGTAAATTTGAAGGCAACCTCCATGTCGCTGAACTCCTCAATATCCGGGAAACAGCCAACATCAGTGGAGAGGTGGTCACCAATAAGCTGATCGTACAGTCTGGCGCCACCTTCAACGTTACCTGCTCAATGGGCGGGAAGCCGGTGTCCAGGCAGGGCCATGCCACCGCCAATAGCAGCAGCCATTCTCAAAATAACCCAAAAGAAGACTCCAAGGTTGTCAAAGAAACAAAAACGGCAGGCGCACAATAACGAGGACGAAAACAAAGGCCCACAGGAGGGCAGGCCCCGCGAGAAATTCGATGCATATCTCAAATACTCGGGCATGGCCTTCCAAATGGGAATTATCATTCTGGTAGGGACGTACGCCGGTAAAATGCTGGATAGCCATTTTCAAACCGAACGTCCCTACCTCACTGTCCTGTTGGCCCTTTTATCCATTTTTGCAGCTCTTTATGTCAGCCTGAAGGATCTGTTCACCGGCAATAAATAATTATGAGCCAACGAAGTTTCTTTATACAGTTGAGTATCCTCTCCCTCGGTACTGCTATCCTGCTTTTTTTCCTCAACCGACTTCCTCAGTTACAAGCCTACAGCACCCTTTCCTGGATCAGCCTGGCCGCTTTTGCGGCTTTGTGCATTCTGATGTATCTGGCCGGATACCAGGCAGTGATGAGTGACAATAAAAATAACTTTTCCAATGCGGTGCTGGGCTTTACCGCCGCCAAGATGTTTCTCGCCATTCTGGTGATCTTTGGCTATAGCCAACTGGCTCAGCCTCCGGATAAACTCTTTATTATTCCATTTTTCGCCATTTACCTGATTTATACTATCTTCGAAACTTACTTTATGATGAAACTCGGGCGCATGAATGCCTGAAAAAAATTGCCTGATGAATAATACTGGCGAGCCATTCAAAGCGACAGTCAACGGACAGTTTATTTTCGATGAGGTTTATTCGGGCCTCGATATCGTACCCATGAGCGATGGCCGATACCACGTCCTGAGAGATAACGTTTCCTACCACGTCGAAATCCTGCGCACCGATTACCACACCAAAACATTCTCCATCAAAGTCAACGGCTCGTCCTACGAAGTACAGTTGGCAGACCAGTACGACCAATTGGTGAATCGGCTGGGGTTGGCCGTGGTTTCCGAGCACAAGGTGCGGGAGATTCGGGCTCCTATGCCGGGCCTGGTATTGGATATTTCGGTAGAGGCAGGGCAGCAGGTCGAAAAAGGGGAGCCGCTGCTCATCCTGGAAGCCATGAAAATGGAAAACCTCCTCAAAAGCCCGGGGGATGGTGTGGTGAAGGCCATTCTGGTCAAAAAGGGCGAAGCAGTAGAAAAAAATTTCCTGCTGATAGAGCTAGAGTAGCCAGGCCAAGATTCAATCAATGGCCTACCTTCGGTAGCGAACGGCAAATTTTGTTTCATCTCTACCTGCTCGGGCCCAGCTAATTAACTCCCAGCCGTTTATCCTCTTTTTCTTTTTTCTGCTCATCAGAGACCTGTTCGTAGGTATCCAGCCCGCACTCCAGGAATTCAGCATAGTCCTCAACGCCTTCCTTGTAGCCTCGGGGGGCGGCCAGCACGCGTTCGTCGGGAGACATCATGACGTAGAGCGGCTGTGAGTTCTGTTCGAAGTTGACGATCTGGAAATCCGCCCATTTATTGCCCACATTGCGAAGCTTTTCCTGTCGTGGGATGGAGAGCAGGGTTTCTTCCAGCGCTTTGCGGTCATCGACATAAAGGGAGACCAGCACAAAGTCGCCAGACAATTTATTTTTGACTTCATCCGCCACCCAGATGTGTTCTTCAGTCTTGCGGCAGTTGACGCAGCCGTAGCCGGTAAAGTCAAGCAGGACGGGCTTTTTCACCTCTTTGGCGTAAGCCATTCCTTCTGCGTAGTTCTTGAAGCAATCCAGGTTGTTGGCGCACTTGGTAAAGGACGGATACCGGGCTTTGATGTCCGTATTCAGGCCGTCTTTGGTGTCCGGCAGGAGAATATTGTACGTTGCCGGCGGCGCCAGGCCGCTCATCAGCTTTAAGGAATTATAGGATTTGGTTTCGCCATTGTAGAAAAAGCCGGTGGCCAGGTATAGGGTCAGGGCTAAAGACAAGAAGGCGAAAGAGCCGCGCGTGATGGATAACTTTTTCACCGGGCTGTCGTGTGGAAATCGGATCAGGCCGAAGAGGTAAGCCGTCATAGCGGCGAAGATCAGCACCCAGGCGCCCATAAAGAGCTCGTAGGGCAGGATGTTCCAGTGCATGGTCATATCGGCTACAGAGAGGAACTTCAGGGCCAGGGCCAGTTCCAGGAAGCCCAGAACGACCTTCACGGAGTTCATCCAGCCGCCGGACTTGGGCAGGGAGTTCAGCCAGCCGGGGAAGGCGGCAAACAACGCAAACGGCAGGGCGAGGGCCGAGGAAAATCCTAACATCACAATAAAGGGGCCTAACTTGTCGGTGGCGGATTGCACCAGGGCTGAGCCGATAATGGGGCCGGTGCAGGAAAAAGAAACGATGGCCAGGGTAAAGGCCATGAAAAAGATGCCCAGCAAGCCTCCCCGGTCAGCCATGGTATCACTCTTGTTGGCCCAGGAACTGGGCAGCGTGATCTCGTAATAGCCAAAGAAGGAGAAGGCGAAGGCGATGAAGATGACGAAAAACAGGGTGTTGGCGATCCAGTTGGTCGAAAGTACATTCAAGGCATCTCCTCCAAAGAAGGCCGTGATCATCAAGCCGATAGAAACATAGATGACAATGATGGAAAGCCCGTAGATGAGGGCATTGCGAATGCCCGAGGCCCGGTCCTGGCTGCTTTTGGTAAAAAAGCTGACCGTCAGTGGGATCATCGGAAAGACGCAGGGTGTGAGCAGGGCCAGCAGCCCGCCGGCAAAGCCGAGGATGAAGGTCCAGAGCAGGCTTGAATTCCGGGCTACGTTTTCCTCTCCGCAATTGCCGAGGGGCTCTACGTAGGTGGCCCGGATGCTGGGCACCGTCTGGTCAATGCCCCGGAGCCCGCTGGCCGGGTCAATGGTGGTTACCTGTCCGGCAATACCACCGGCGACATCAAAGCTAAACTCTATATCGGCAGGCATGCATTTCGAGTCGTCGCAAACCATATACGTCACATAACCGGTGATGGGCTGGCTGCTATCCTGCACTTTTACTTTCTGCCGGAAAGTGACCGGCCCTTCCGTAAATTTGACTACCTCAACTCCGAAGAAGGGATCTATACCCGATTTTTTCTTGCCCCCTTCTTCCAGCGTGGCGCCAGACAGCTCGTAGTGTCCGCCTGCTTCAAAATGGAACTCGGTGGGGATAGGCCCGTCATCGGGGGAGGTATGCTGGGAATAGATTGTCCAGCCTTTTTCCATATTGGCAATGAACAGGAGCTCGTATTCCTGGCCGTTGAGCTTTTTGCTGTCGAACGTCCATTGCACCGGCGATTCCATGCCGGCCGGAGGGAGAATAGCCTCCAGTTCGTCTATGGGTTCTACTTCTGTGAGGTCTGGCGCCGGTTTCTTAATATTTTCCTCTACCGCTTCAACGATTTTTTTGTCAACCGCCGGCTTTGAGCTTAGGGCTGTGCTGTTGGTTTTGAGGGCCTCCAGCTTAAAGCTGAAGTCAACGCTGGAAGGAGGCAGGCACTTCTCTTCATCGCAGGCCATCGACTCGACATAGCCGGTGATGGCCTGGCTGCCGTCCTTGACTTTCACGCGTTGCGTGAAGATGGCATTCTTGGTGAAGTAGGCCACATTGATATTATCAAAAAGAGGTTCCTGAGCCACTTTGCGGTTGCCGGCTTCACCGAGCTTTCCAACCGCCTCGAAATGATCGCCCTCATCGTAATAGATACCGGTCGGAATGGGCGCGATGTCGTCCTCTCCATACTCCTGAAAGGGAGAATAGGTCTTCCAGCCATCGTCGATCTTAGCTTTGAAAATAAGCTCGAATTCGTTGCCTTCAATGTGCCTGGATTCAAAACTCCAGTGCACCGGGTTTTCTATTTGCCCCAGGAGAACAGATGAGAAAAGGGACGCAGTGAAAAATAATAAATATCTCATACTCAAAAACTTTGCAATTAATAAAAGCTCGTCAAACGCTCTAAGGCTATTCTTTAAAAGAAAAGGTGAATTCAACTTCCGTTGGCGGCAGGCACTTTTCTTCATCACAGGTCATAAACTCTACGTAGCCGGCCACTTTTTGCAGGCCTTCCCCGGCCTTGATCCGTTGGGTGAAGACGGCCTGTTTTTTGTATTTGGTAATGTACATTCCGAACAGGTCATCCATACCTTCCACTTTGGGGCCGTCCTCTTCAGTGGCTCCTAGCAGCTCGTAGTCCCCGCTTTCGTAAAAGCCGATGGTCGTTGGGATGGGGCCGTCTTCCCCAAGGTGCTGGGAGTAAAGGTACCAGCCCGGGGCTATATCGGCCGTAAAGAGCAGGTCGAACTGCCCTTCTCCAGCCTCCTTAACCGTAAAGGACCATTGGACCGGCGTCTCGGCGGGCTGAGCGCCGGCGGCTAAAATGGACAACACAAAAAACAGGGTAGTATACGATTTTTTCACAAGCGTTTCTTTTGGCGCCTCTAAAATACAGCTATTGTCCTTTCTTTACATGTGAGAAAGGTTACAATAATAAAAGATTAACAGTTTAGATAGCTGGCATCAACCAATCTTTGAATTGCAGGAACAGCACAATCACCAGGATTAACAAGTGGATGACCTCTGCCATGCGGTTGGGCATGCGAATGAAGTTGAAAGAAAGCATGATACCCAGTGGGACGGCCGTCACCAGCAGGTGGCCTATTTCAATATCCGCTTGTATCAGCAAACTAAAGGAGGTGGCCAGCAGGCTCCAAAAGAGTATATTGAGTTTGCGCTGGACCTGCATCGTTTGTTTGACAATATAGGAGCGGTAGCTGAAAAGCACGACCAGGATCAGAATACTAAAAATGGCCAGGCTGCGAAAAAGCAGCCAGTTGGGCGTTGTGTTAAAGTCCAGAAAAGCAATGCTGGAGGGTAGGCGCTCTTGCCAGAAGGTGAAAAACTGGCCGGTCCAGAAGAAGTAGGCCGAGAGAAGCAGGTAGGGGGTGGTTAAGCCTATGATCACCATCAGCCGTTCTCTGAATTTGAAGGCCCTCAGAATATTGAGGCCGATAAATCCGAGGATAAATAAAAAGACATAGGAAGGATAAAATAATGACCCTACTCCAGCCCAGAAGCCGATATTGAAAATGCGGTCTGAACAATCCACACTTTTGTAGATGGCAAAAATTTCAGCCAGGACGATGATAAAGAACGTGTTGGCCATCAGCAGAGGCGATAGGTGTAGAAACTCAGGAAGCATGCTGCTGATTAAAATGTAGAACAGGCCGGGGAAAAGGCTCACTACGCTGGCCAGCCGGTGCTCGCTGATGAGGTAGTTGATAAAGAAGGCATGAGCCAGTAAAAGGGCCATAGCCAACATATCCGCGACCGGCCCGGCGTAACCAATACGGCTGTATACCCACTCCGCCAGGGGCCCATATCCGGAGGGCTCCCAGGTGGCAGGCACCAGCCATACAGAGACTCGCACCAGAGCAATGTAGAATACAAGCAGGATGCTTGCAAAAAGTTGATTGGTTCGAAATATGGCTAACACCGGTTTAATTCCATTTTGGTTGATTTGAGTTTACGGCATTGTAGCTTCACTGGTTACCGTAAGGCCAAAATTACCAAAAAATACAGAGCATGTTTAAATTTACCCAGAGCATGTTTGGTGACGGGGGGCGATATTCATTAGCATCGTTTTTGCAATTTCCGGACGGCCATTTTTTTAGACGAGGATGACTTGTTAATGCTTTGGTTTACAGGGATTTTCGGATTCGTATAAAAAAAATATGAAAAAATAAACCAAATTTTGTGGAATCAGGCCTTCTGCCTGCTCTTTATACCGAAGCTGGGAAAACAATCCTGAAACCCCCAAAACCGGCTTCACCGTTTGACAAACAAGGCCAGGGTAAAATTGGCTGATACCTCCCGTAACCCTGTATTATCCCAAAATACTCAATGACCCTGAAAGCCAAACCCCATTAACCAGGCCATGAAGTAGAGCGTTCGCGCTCACTTCATGACCATTTTATGTAGCCCCGGAAAATCTTTGAAAACTCCTGATTCGTTCTCTTACCCCCGCCCGTTCCACTCCCGCACAAATGGAATCGGGCTTTTTTTATTTCTTCAGCCTTTTCAGAAAATCAATGCTGGTTTCCACCAGTTCCCTGGCATGTTCCGGCAAGGTATCGGAGGGATAGGGGTGGCTGCCTCCAAAAACGTGGTTGCCACCATTAATTCATAGAAAACGAAGGTTCAAATTCCGAGGAGTTGAAAGAAGTAAGTATGCAGACTTCAATTTCCATAAAGCGGGTGAGCGGAAAGTCCATCAGCATTTCCATTACCTCCATTTCCGAATTGGCGTTGAACACGGCCCATACCTTGGCATTTTCCAGGGAAAGGGCATAGTTGATGAGCTTGCCTTCTGATAGATAGCGGTCGACGACCGCCCGCTGGTAGGGAATAAGGTCAACGAACTCTTCACATAGTTCTTCGGGAAGAGTAAAGTCAACCATGAATTGGTTGTTTGGCGTATACATGCTTTTTTGCGCTTAAAGACGGAGCCTTCACCGCTCCCTGTTTGCTAATTCATACCGGCAACCAGAGCCAGGCTCTGGTTGGGTTTAGGATAGTATATGGATTTTCTCTGAAAGCAGGCTAATCCGTCAAAGAATTTGCAATTAGCAAAAAAATCAGGCCTTGGGCAGCTTTTTATTCTGCCAAATCAGAAAAATGTCGGGCAGTGGCAAAGGTATTTGGAGTTTGTTATTGTGTATCCGGGTATCCTCACGAATCCACCAATTTCAATCTCCAGGCTACGGCTATAGCTACTACGCTCATGACAATAGCGATGTATCCCACATATTGATAGTTGGCCAGTGAGCCATCGCCATTTTCGGTAATGATCAGGCCGGCGAATATAGAAGAAAGCGCCAGCGCCATTTCCTGCACCGAGGCCCGCACGCTCATAAAACTGCCCCGGCTTTCGGGCTTTACTACCGAGGTAACCATCGTCATCGCCGGTACGTTGCGGCCGCTGGCCACGACGAAGAAACTGGACGTAGCGCACAGGGCCAGGGCCATAGGTACTGCCGGCAGGTTGGTGATGGCAAAAATCGAAAACAGCGCGAACAGGCTGGCAATGGTAAATACCTTGGCGTGCCCGTGCCGGTCGGCCAGCCGCCCGAAAAAAGGAAGCAGGAATACGGTCAGCAAGCCGCCGATCAGGTAGATGTAGGTGACCTGATAATCGGAAAAGCCGATATTCAACTGCATGTAGGGGGCAATAAAGGGAATGATGGTAAAATGGCCCAGCATCAGGATCACCGTGAAGAGCAGCGCAAGGCGCTGGTTGGCGTCTCCGAAAATATTGCCCATCACCCGAAAGGGGTTGCGTTGCACCAGCCCGTTTTCCAGGTGCTTGCGCAGCGGCGGCAGGAAAAAGAAAATGAAAAAAGACAGTACTATGGCAATCGATCCAACCGCCAGGAAGGGCGCCCTCCAGGAAAACGTTGCCGCCAGGTAAATGCCTGCCGGAACCCCAATGACCGAGGCCACCGAGAAAGCCGTCATAACCATGCCCATGGCGCTGGCCCGCCGCTTGAGCGGAACCGTGTCCCCGATTATGGATAGCACCAGTGCGCCCAGGACACCGCCAAATGCGCCGGTAACACTGCGCGCCGCCAGAAAAACCAGATAGCTGGGGGCAATCGCACAGGCCAGCGTGCCGATGGTAAAGCCGATATAGGTATAGAACAAGGCCTGCTTGCGGTCGAATCGGTCGATAAACATGGCGCTGAACAACCCCATCACAAATGCGCTGCCGGCATAGGCGGATACGATCAGGCTGAATTGCCGGGGAGAAATATCAAATATCCGCATGAACTGCGAACCCAACGGCATGATGATCATGAAATCCAGAATGTGAGAAAACTGCACCACCGCCAGGATGAAGAGCAGCATCTTCTCCTTCATTACCGGCGGCTCAAGTGGGGATGTTGAGGGTTTGACCATGGTTTTTATTTCTCTTCGGTGTATAACAGAGTACAAAGGATGGGGAAGAGGCCCGGAAATGTTGAACCATTGTAATGCTTGATGAAGGAGAATAGTTTCCGGGAAACTACTTTTGTTTGGAAAACTTTACTTTGGGATAACAGAGGTAATGCTTGGTAACGGCGCGCGACTGCAAGTCGTAGTCGGTACTCTCCGACATGGGCAGCACCTCGCCGCTCTTATGCAGGATTTTGATCTCATCCTTGGAGGTAGTATAGGCGCTGTTGGACTCCTTCCCCTGAAGGAGGAGATATTCGAGGGCCTCCTCGTTCAACCCACTCCAGGCGAGTATGCCCCGGCGCACCTCTTGAATGTAGGCTTCGTCGAAAGGGTTGTTGCTAAATTCCAGCCGGAATAGACGTCGGTTAATGATGCTGGACGATAAAAAGGAAAGCACCTTGTCTTCGCTTTCCATCCAGCTTTTGAGCCCGGAAACGATGTCGAAGTCGTCGAGTTTGGCGAACTGTCCTAGCAGGCGGTCCCCGTCTTTTATGAAGTCCTGGCGGGTAGGTTGGCGCTGAAGAAAAAAGGCCAGTGGGCCGGAAGCCGGCAACTGGGCGCCCTGCTTTGTCAGCGCTTTGGCGCGGCGCAGGGCTGCGATGAGCATTTGTTCGGCGGAAAGCACCGTTTTGTGAAGATATACCTGCCAGTACATCAGGCGGCGGGCAATGAGAAATTTTTCTATGGAATAGATGCCTTTTTCTTCGACGACCAGCTCTCCATCCCGGACCGATAACATTTTTATAATCCGGTCATAACCGATCACTCCTTCGTGAACGCCGGTGAAGAAGCTGTCGCGGTTGAGGTAGTCCATGCGGTCCATGTCGAGCTGTCCGGATACGAGCTGGTGCAGGAAGGGCTTGGAGTAATGCCCCTGAAAGATGTCCATAGCCAGGGATAATTGCCCGTCGAAGATCTGGTTGAGGCGTTCCATAAACAAAAGCGACAGCTCTTCGTGGGTGACCCCCTGAAACAGGGTATGTTCCAGCGTATGTGAAAAAGGGCCGTGGCCGATATCGTGAAGGAGGATGGCCACACAGGCGCCTTCCGCTTCCGCCTGGTTGATCGTTACGCCTTTGGAACGGAGCACTTCAATGGCCTCCTGCATCAGATGCAGCGCGCCGATGGCATGGTGAAACCGCGTATGCAATGCCCCCGGATATACGAGGTGGGTCAGGCTGGTCTGTTTGATGCGGCGCAGCCGTTGAAAGTACGGGTGCTCGATCAGGCCGAAGATGAGGCCGTCCGGTATGCTGATAAACCCGTAGACCGGGTCATTCACTATTTTTTTATTCTTCATATTTTATCTAACCTTTCTCTACCAGGAGAACTGACGGAGGAGCTTATGGGTTTATGATTATAATTCAATATCTTTCCCTATTTCAGACAATAGGCAATAATTGGCCCCGAAAGTTTATTAAAGAGTACACGAATAACAAACAGACCTAATGGATAAAATTACAATTCTTTGGGCAGACGATGAGATCGACCTGCTCAAACCCCAGTTGATGTTTCTCGAAAAGAAAGGATACGAAGTCATTACCGTTACCAATGGCCATGACGCCCTGGAGGAATGTGAAACCAATGGAGACATCGACATCGTATTCCTGGACGAAAGCATGCCGGGTATTACCGGCCTGGAAACCCTGGCGAAGATCAAAAGCCAGAAACCTCACCTTCCGATCGTGATGATCACCAAAAATGAGGCGGAGAACGTCATGGAGGAAGCCCTGGGCTCTCAGATCACAGATTATCTCATCAAGCCCGTAAACCCCAACCAGATACTGCTGACCCTCAAAAAGATTGTCGATAATAAACGGCTGGTGCGGGAAAAAACATCCTCTGACTACCAACAGGAATTCCGCCAGATTTTCATGCAGATCAACAGCGGCCTGGATTATGAGGAGTGGGTGGAAGTCTACCGCAAGATAATCGGTTGGGAACTCAAGATCGACGAATCCAATTCGGTTGGGATGACCGATATTCTGTCCAACCAGAAAAGCGAAGCCAATAACGAGTTTTCCCGCTACATTGTCAATAGTTACCTCAACTGGGTGCAGCATGGCTCCGGGCCGGTCATGTCCAACAGTTTGCTGCGGTCAAAAATATTTCCGGAGATAGACGACAAAGTGCCCACGGTCTTGTTGCTGCTCGATAACCTCCGGTACGATCAGTGGAAAATGATCGAGCCCATCCTGACGGAATACTACCGGGTTGAAGAGGAGGATTTCTTTTACAGCATCCTGCCCACTTCTACTCAGTACAGCCGCAATGCTATTTTTGCGGGTATGATGCCGTCCGAAATTGAAAAGCACTATCCTCAATGGTGGAAAAATGACAACGACGAAGGAGGGAAAAACCTCCATGAGCACGATCTGCTGGCGGAAAATATCGGCCGCACGTTCCGCAAGGATATCCGCTTCGACTATATTAAGGTCACCAATGCCCACCACGCCAAGCAGGTGCAGGACAACATCCTCAACTACCTGCAAAATGACCTGACCGTTATCGTGTATAACTTTATCGATATGCTCTCCCATGCCCGCACGGAAATGGAAGTCCTCAAAGAACTGGCGGGTGACGAAAAGGCTTATCGTTCCCTTACCCGTTCCTGGTTCGAAAACTCCCCCCTCTGGCAGGCGCTGCAACGGGCGGCGGAGCGAGGTATTCAGCTTTTCGTGACCACCGACCATGGCACTATCCGGGTCAATACCCCGTCCCGGGTAGTGGGCGACCGGGAAACGACCACCAACCTCCGCTACAAGGTGGGCCGAAACCTGCAATACGAACGCCGCGATGTACTCGACGTTCGCGACCCTAAGGACGCTATGCTGCCGCGGCCTAATGTGAGCTCGACCTTCATCTTCGCCAAGGAGGATAAGTTCTTCCTTTACCCAAATAACTATAACTACTACCACAATTACTACAAGAATACTTTCCAGCACGGGGGAATTTCGCTGGAGGAAATGATCTGCCCGGTGGTGCGGATGAGGGCCAAGTAGGGGGTGGAATCCAAATAAAAGTTGGCATTTTTGACCATCAAAGTGCCAAACTCGACTTTCCGGAGCAGCCTCAATATTGAAGTGTAATATCGTAGTATTGCGGCCATGAGGCCGGCCACTTCCACCTAACAATATAACAATATAATAATACCTGCCCCAACCAAACAAACCAAGTGGTTTTTACCTTCGAAATAAAAAACCCTTGATTCATGTTATCCGGATTGTTAGAAAATGCTTCTGAATGGTTGCGTTGGGTACTTATCTTCGCCGGCGCTGCACTTACCGGTTTTATTCTTACCTGGTTGGTCTTCAAGGGCTTCAGGTGGTATGGTAAAAAGCGCGACTTCCTGTTGCTGCGCTCCATTAACAGCAACCTTCGGACGCCCTCGCTCTGGCTGGCGCCTATCATTTTTGCACTGGCGGCGCCGGTTACTTTTGGCCTTCCCGCTGAAAAAGTCGCAACCGCTACTCTGTTGCTGGAGATAGCGATGTACATCGCTGGCGGCGCTCTGTTTGTGCAGGTTGCCGATGTAGTGAGCGACCTGGTAACCGACCGCTACCGGATCGATGTGCAGGATAATCTGGAAGGACGCAAGATCATTACCCAGTTTCAGTACATCAAGCAGGTGATCATTTTCGTGGCGATCATTGTGGTGATTGCCTTCATCCTGCTGCAATTTGACCGGGTGCGGGAGCTGGGCGCCGGCCTGCTGGCTTCAGCCGGGGTGGCCGGCATCATCATCGGCCTGGCGGCGCAGAAGTCGATCGCCAATCTGCTGGCGGGCTTTCAGCTGGCCTTCACCCAGCCCATCCGCATCGACGATGTGGTGATTGTGGAAGGGGAGTGGGGCAAGATCGAAGAGATCACGCTCACCTATGTGGTTATCCGCATCTGGGATGAACGCAGGCTGGTGGTGCCGCTCAATTATTTTAATGAAAAACCTTTCCAAAACTGGACCCGCACTTCCGCTCAACTGCTGGGCTATGTCTATTTGTACACCGATTACCGCCTGCCGGTTGGAGAACTTCGGAAATTCTATTTCGAGATCATTGAAAAACACGAAAAATGGGACGGCCGGGTGAAAAATATTCAGGTGACCAACTCCGACCGCCACGCCATGGAGCTGCGCATCCTCATGAGCGCCCGCAATGCTCCTGATGCCTGGGACCTGCGGTGCGATATCCGCGAGCAGCTCATTTCGTTTATCCAGGAAAAATATCCGGAGTGCCTGCCGAGGACGAGAGTAGAAATGCCGCAGAAAGAAGCAGTTTAGATGGTTTTTTTTTCCTGACTCCTTATCTTTGGCGCGTTGCAATGGATCGGTAAACCCTAAATGTCAGAATATGCACCGGCAACGCGCTCTGGAAAAATGGCTGTTCCTCTTTGCTTTTGGAAGCTTTTTCGGCCTTTCTGCTCAGGATTTTGAGCGGCCGGAATACCTTAACATTCGCCAGCGTTCCCCTTTCGCCAGCACCTTTACCGATGTGGACGGCGACGGCGACCTTGATATGGTCACTGCTTCCAATGACTTTTACGATACGCCGGGAATAGCGTGGATAGAAACACTCAGCGGCGGCTTCCGCTATCATATCATTGAACCGGTACTCAACGGTTTCCCCTCTTTGGTTTTTCACGATGTTGACGCCGATGGAGATGAAGATATCGCTATTGGGGAAGGAGCGGCGCCGTACAGCCAGATCTCCTGGTATGAAAACCAGGATGGGCAGTTCAGCGGACGGCAGATTTTGCTGGATGGCCTGGCGGGCATCCGGGGCTTCAACTTCGCCGACCTGGATGGCGACGGAGACACTGACTTGCTGCTGGCGGATTACGATGAAGGCGCTTTGGGCTGGAGAGAACGAATGAATGGGACACTTACCTTCGGCAGCCAGAATTTGATCGCCACCCAGTTGGATAATCCAACCGTAGTTTTCGCCTTTGACCCTAACGGGGACGGTGAACCGGATCCGGTAGTCAAGCTAGGCAACCGCTATGATTGGTTTCCCAACCTGGGGCAGGGCAGCAGCTTTGGGCCTCAGCAATTGCTTGGCGGCGCTTCCGGCTCCTATCACATCCGCAGTTTTGATTTCGACCTCGATGGAGACGAAGACTACTGCGCAACCTCCATCGGCGCCAATGGGTCCTTCGAGCGGGTTTATCTTTTCGAAAATATCAATAACGGCGAGACGATCACCCGCACTACCATCAGCGGACTGTTGGGCGCTGCCGGCCTGGCGGTAGCCGATATCGATATGGATGGCTTTCCGGATGTGATCGCCAGCTCGCGCACCAATGGCAATACCTACTGGTACCGGAATGAGGACGGCAGCGGCGATTTTACCGCCGGGGTACTGCTGGATACCCACACGAATAACAGCCTGGTGGTGAGCACCGCCGATTTTGACGGAGATGGACTGCCCGACCTGCTAACTTCGGGGTCCGAAGGCGCCCGCCTGCTGCTCAACGAGGGGAATGCCCAGTTCGCCGTCAGGCAGCTTACGGGAAGAGTTACTGCTCTCAAAGCCATGGACGCCGGCGACCTGAATGGCGACCAGCTCTCCGACCTGCTGCTGGTAGGCAATAGCGAACCGGAGATCAACTGGTTCTTCAATTCGGGAGATGCATATCCTTTTCTGGAAATAAATGGGCTGAATGACTGGGCCCGGCCCACAGACGCCTTTCTTACCGATATAGATCAGGATGGCGGCCTCGACATTATCATCGGCAGGGATATGGCCATAACCCTCGGCGCAGTTTTCAACGAAGACGGCCTGGGTGGGTTCAATACTCTGGCCGAATTGACGGCGGATGTGGACGGGCCTCCCGCTATCGGAAAAGCGGACCTGAACGGAGACGGTTTCCCCGACGTGCTGCATTACGAAACCTTTCAGCACAATACCGGCTGGTCTGAAAACGTCAATGGAGAGGACTTTTTCCACGATCAACTGGCATTTTACTACGAACCCGGTGTGACGGCGCTCATGGGTGTTGATGTGGACCAGGATGGAGACGAAGACCCCGTTATCACCTCATCGGCTGGCATCGACTGGGCGCCCAATCTGGACGGCCAGGGGACTTTTGACAATGACAATCCCATCCAGATCGATAACCGCGCCCCCGGTACGGATTTTACCGCCGCTCTTCTGAATGATGACACCCGCCCGGACCTGGTGGTGGCTTACAAGAGCCTCAACCAGGTTGTGGCTTATATCAATGGCGCCAATCCTGCTTTCACTCCCATCCTGCTAACCGATCAGCTCGACAGGGCCCAGAGCGTTGCCGCTGCCGACCTGGACGGCGATGGCGACCAGGATATTCTGGCGGGCGGCTATTCGGATATCTTCTGGTTCGAGAACCTGGATGGCAACGGCAACTTCGGCCCTGTTCAGCTGGTGGCCAGCGACGTTGCCCGGGATATTTTCCGCATCCTGGCCACCGACCTAGATGGCGATGGCCTGCCGGAAGTATGCTTTGCCGGCCAGGAGGATGATCAGCTGGGATATTTGCAGAACAGAGGCGCCGGCTTCCGTGTATGGGGGCTTTGCTACTATGACCTCAATGAGGACGGCTCCCGCGATCCAGGGGAGCCCACTTTGCCCGGCCAGCGGCTGGCGCTCTTCCCCGCCGGAAGCATTACCTTTACGGATGAGCAGGGCGGCTTTCAGTACATCGTGGCGGAAGGGAGCTACCAACTGGCCTATCCCGGCAACCCGGACTGGGTGGCTACCGGCCCCGGCGAGTATAACCTGGAATTTCCCGCTGGGCAGGGGGCTTTCATTGAGATCGGACTGGCGCCGGCTACTGCTTCCGCTCGGGTGGCCCCGGCCATTCAGACGGGGTTCAGCCGCTGTTCTACTCCGGCGCCCCTATGGCTTAGCCTGAAGAACGAAGGCAGCATGGTGGGGAATGGAGTAGTGAACTTCGTCCCGGACCCCAACGTAGAATTTCTGGAAGCTGTCCCTCCCCCTGACAGCACTGCTGCCGGCGCCTATTACTGGACGTTCCTGGCTATGGCTCCCGGGCAAACGCAACAGGTGGAGCTTCTGGTGCTGATACCCGATGAGCAGAGCACCGGCGATACTCTGCAGTACTCTGCCGGTTCCTGGTTTCAGGCGCCGGGAGGTGCATTGGTGGCGGGTAGAGCGGCCAGCTATCGTACAGTGGTGCGCTGCGCCTACGACCCCAATGACAAACTGGTGGAGCCCAACCGGGGCGCCCCCCGTTTTGAGATCCTGGAGGGTGAAGCGCTGGAATACACCATCCGGTTTCAGAATACCGGCAATGATACTGCTTTCCAGGTAAGCATTGAAGATCAACTGGATTCCCAACTGGGACTGAGCACTTTTGAACCGGTGGCTGCCAGCCATTCCTACCGGGTATATCTGGAAACGGATGGTACACTGCGTTTCGAGTTTCCCAATATCAACCTTCCGGACAGCGCCTGCTGTTGGGCTGCCAGCCAGGGCTATGTGCGGTACCGCATCCAACCTCAGGCAGGCGCCCTCTTCGGAAGCATTATTGAAAATACAGCGGAGATCTATTTTGACGCGAATGCTCCCATCGTAACGAACACTACCCAAAACACCCTGGTGGAGGAATTGACGCAAATTTCGTCTCTCAATACAACCGGCATCGATGTGCGCATTTTCCCCAATCCTTTCCGGCGGGGGCTTTACCTGCAGTCAGATATTCCTTTAGGCGCCGGCACATATCAGCTTTCGGTTCTCAATGCTGAGGGGCGGGAGGTTTATTCCCGGCTGCTGCCACGGGGCAAGGCATTACATGTTCATATAAAGCAGGATGAGCTCCCTCCCGGCTTGCTGTTGGTTCGTATTCGGGATACGGAAAGCGGAACCCCGGTGGTTGTTCAGAAGGTGGTTCGCCTCGGAAATGACTGATGTTCGGCGGCGGCTTACGGCGTCCGCTCCACCACCAGTTTCTCAACCGCCACCTCATCACCCTTGTGCAACTCCAGCAGATACAGGCCTGGCGCCCAATTGTCGGCGTTGAATTCGTGATCCCCTTTTTTGAGTTTTTCTTTTTCCTGAATCAGCTTGCCCTCCAGGTTTCGGATCACCACCCTGTCGAAATCCTGCTCCAGGCGCAGATAGAACGGCCCGGTAGCGGGGTTGGGGAAGCACTTTACCTGCGCCAGCAGCGCGGGATTGAGTTGATCTGCCGAAGGCACTTCCGGGCTTTTTTCCTCCGAGCAGGGCGGCATTATTACATTTTCCAGGATGAGCTTAACCATGAGGTCGTTGAGCAAAAGCACGTCGTAGGGCCCGGCAGTAGGTTCGATGTGGCCTCCTCCGATACCGCTGTGGTTGGTAAGAAAAGCATAACTGCCATTGGTGCTGATGGCCAGGGCCTTCATCAGGTATTCTGTGGATTTGTCGATGCCGCTGCCGGCCACGGGAATGATCCTGACGCCTATTTCCGCCGCCTTTTGTATGCTTTGCTGTAGGGATTGCCTGATCTCCGGCGTTTGGTGAGGCGGTGCATCCAGGATGAGGAAGATCAGGCGGGCGGAGGCCTGCGGGTTCCAGTCTTGCTTTTCCAGCGCTTCTTTCAGGGCCACCTCTACTGCTTCCGGCCCGTCGCCGCCGCCGCCGGCGCTCTGGCGGTGGATGAAGGCAAGGGTGGAGTCCAGGATAGGGGAGAGGGCGCTGCTGCGGGTAAGGTAGTCATCCTGGTGGTCCCGGTAGAACAAGGCGCCGGTGCGCAGCTCGGCGCCCGGCAGGTTGCGTTCTACCCGAAGCATGGCGTCTTCCAGCTCGGCCTTGAGGTAGTGGATCTCATCGGACATGGAGCTGGTGGCGTCTACTACAAGAAACACATCGGCGGACTGGTTCTCCTGGCATTCGGCGGTCAGCCGGCTTTGGTTGATTGCTTCCAGGTAGGGGCGCGGTTGATCAATCCGGGCTTTCAGGCCTTCGTATTCCAGCTCAATAGCTTGCGGCGGGGCGGCTTCGGCGCTCCACAATTCGGCCCGGCCGTTGTTATCCGTAAGAGTGGACCACAGTATTTTCCCGGTTGAGTTTTTCAACCGGGCCCGGCAGTTGGCCACCGGGGCGCCCTTTTTGTTTTTCACCTCCACGGAATAGCGGTTTTTAGGCGCCAGTTCCCATATTTGAGCGAAGGGCAGGAAATCTTCCTCCAGCAGTTCCGTCCAGGTTGCCCAGTTGTCCAGGTCGCTCCATTCGCCGGCGGTCAGCTGGCCGGCGAGTACAGTCGGGCCGGAACGAGCTGCCGACACAGTGGCGGCGCCCCCTTCACCCCGGACGCGGACACCATCGATGTAGTAATCGGTGGCGCCGGATCGGCTGCTGCGGATACTGATTTCTTTGCCCTCTCTTCCTTTGTTCTTTTTCCGGCCGCTCAGGCCAGCGGTCGTGGCGGCCAGGCTTTTGATGTTCCGGGTAGGCAGGTTCCTGATCTGATCGCTGGTGATGATCATACCGCCTGAAGTGAGGTTATCCTGTTCTACCAGAGGAACCTTGTAGTCCGTTACTACTACTTCCTGCAGGACGACGCCTGCGGAAGAAATTTCAATGTCCAGGCTGTTCGCTTTCCCAGCTGTTACCTCGACGCCGTCCACCCGGCGTTTCGCATAACCTACATAAGACACTTCTACCTCATACGTGCCCGGATTGACGTTGGAAAAAGAATAGTTGCCATCAAAATCCGTTTCCGTGCCGGCGGTTAAGGCGCCGTTTGTATAGAGGGCTACCGAGGCAAAGAGGATGGGCTCGCCGGACTCAGCGTCGACGACCTTTCCGGAAAGGGAGGTTTGGCAAAAAGCAGCTGCACCGCACAACCATGCGGCGAGCAGCAGGAGAGTAGTTTTCATAGCTTTTAAGTTGATGTGGCCAACGGGGAGCAAAAGGATAGTCCTCCTTTTGCTCTGTCCGTTGTATGATAAAAAATGTTTTCAAATGGCCTTCTGGCAGTACAGTCGGGTGAGTAATATGCTGGAGTACGAAAAAAGTCAAAAAACTGGCTCACCCGACGAATTTTGGAAGTATTGGCAAGTGAGCCAGATGTTAAACTCTGTTAGTGAAAGGCCCTGAAGAATACCGGCTGAAGACAGTACCGCTTCTGGCGATACCGCTTCGATTCCGGTAAAACAGTTTTCATAGCTAATAGCGTATTTGGAGTTTTGGGGCAAAAAATAGGGTGTTAGGCTGAGTCATGAATCTCTTCTGGTTTCAAAAGTAGGCGATTTCGGGGGGCGAGGGTAACCATATTTCAGGTTATTGTCAGGTTCCTGAATTATAAGTTATACAGGAAACACTAAGCCCTATCAGGAACTTTCAGGCCACCAATCCACGAATAGCGAATCTCCTTTTGCCATTCCCCACCTAATGCGTACCTTTGCACATCTTTTTCAAAGAGCACTTTGTCAGAAAGCCACAGTCAAAATATCATGACATCAAAAAAAATCAGATCAGCCCTTATTTCCGTTTACCATAAGGATGGCTTGGAGCCCATCATCCGCCAGCTGCAGCGGCTGGGCGTTAAGATTTATTCCACCGGCGGCACTCAGCGTTTTATTGAGGGCCTGGGCGTTGAAGTAGAGGCGGTCGAGCAGTTGACTTCCTACCCTTCGATACTGGATGGCAGAGTGAAAACACTCCATCCCAAGGTGTTCGGCGGCCTGTTGGCCCGCCGGGAAGAAGGCCACCTCGCCCAGCTGGAGCAGTACGATATTCCGGAGATCGACCTGGTTGTTGTCGACCTTTATCCCTTCGAAGAAACGCTGGCCGGTACGGATGATGAAGCGGAGATCATCGAAAAGATCGATATTGGCGGCATTGCGCTGATCCGGGGCGCCGCTAAGAACTTCAACGATGTGGTGGTCGTTCCGTCCAAAGCCGAATACGGCCTATTGCTCCACCTGCTAAAGGAACAGGACGGCGTCAGCACCCTGCCCGGCCGCAAAGAGCTGGCCCGCCGGGCTTTCCTGGTTTCCTCCCATTACGATACGGCTATTTTCCATTACTTCAATGCCGGCAGGGTAGGGGACGCCTTCAAAAAGAGCATCCCCGACAGCCAGGCCCTGCGATACGGAGAGAACCCCCATCAGGAAGGCGTTTTCTACGGCCGCCTGGAGGATATGTTTGAAAAGATCGGCGGCAAGGAGCTGTCTTACAACAACCTGGTCGATATCGACTCGGCGGTAGCGCTGATGCGTGAATTCAAAGACACAGCGCCCACCTTTGCCATTCTGAAGCACACCAATTCCTGTGGGGTGGCCACCCGGGCCAGCATCCTGGAAGCCTGGACAGACGCCCTGGCCGGCGATAATGTGTCGGCTTTTGGGGGCATCCTGATCAGCAATGCCCGCATCGATCTGGCGACGGCTCAGGAGATCGACAAGATTTTTTACGAGGTGCTCATCGCACCTGCCTTCGACACCGGCGCGCTGGAGTTGCTGGCCAAAAAGAAAAAGCGCATCCTGCTGCGCATCAAAGACTGGCACGTCAACCACCGCAGCTTCAAGAGCCTGCTCAATGGCGTCATCGAACAGGATACGGACCTCAAGATAGAAAGCGCGGACGAATTGAAAACAGTGACCCGAAAAGCGCCCGCGCCGGAAGAAGTGGAGGATTTGCTCTTTGCCAATATTTGCGGTAAGCACCTGAAGTCGAATACCATCGTCCTGGCAAAAAACAAACAACTCATCGGTATGGGCTGCGGCCAAACTTCACGGGTGGACGCCCTCAGGCAGGCCATACTGAAGGCGCGGCACTTCGGCTTCGAGTTGGCAGGCGCCGTGATGGCTTCCGATGCCTTTTTCCCTTTTCCAGACTGTGTGGAGATTGCCCATGAAGCGGGCATCACCGCGGTTATACAGCCGGGAGGTTCGATCAAAGACCAGGAGAGCATCGATTTCTGTGATGCACACGGCATGGCCATGGTGCTCACCGGTGTCCGCCATTTCAAACACTGATTGAGCGGTGAACCTGGTCATTGACATCGGCAATACGCGGGCAAAGGTTGGCGTTTTCAGAAACGGGGCGTTGCAGCACCGGGAAATCCTGGAAAATTGGAAAATTGACGATTTTATAGCCCTGGCAACCAACCATACTGTTCAAAATGTCATCTTATCTACTGTAGCGGCGGCGGTCGCTGATTCCCTGCGGGAGGTTTTGGCGAGCCGTTTCTTCTTTATGGAGCTGAATGCCGCCACTCCACTGCCGATAGAGAACCATTACCGAACACCCGACACTTTGGGAAAAGACCGCCTGGCCGCAGTGGTGGGGGCTTATGCGCTCTTTCCGGGCCAGTCCTGCCTGGTAGTGGATGCAGGAACCTGCATCACCTACGACCTGCTGAGCAGCGAAGGCGCCTATCTGGGGGGCAATATTGCCCCCGGCATGGCGATGCGCCTGAAGGCCATGCACACCTTTACGGCCCGGCTGCCGCTGGTGGAGCAGGGGCCGCTGGAAAACTGGGTGGGCGATAGCACCGAGAGTGCTCTGCGCAACGGAGGGCAGTTAGGGGCGCTACTGGAAGCAGAGGGCTATTTGGCCTACTGCCGCTCCCGTTTTGGCCCCTTGCAAGCCATTTTTACAGGCGGAGATGCGGATTTTTTTGTAAAAAACCTGAAAAGCGAGATATTTGTGAATCACAATTTAGTCCTCATAGGGCTGGATCAAATCTTAAACTATAATGTCAAGCGTTTGGAGTAGAATTGTTGGAACGGCAGCGCTCTGTTGCTGCACATGGGCCGTGTTTGCGCAAAACGCTTCCATTACCCCTAAGATCAACTCTCCCTTTTCCCGTTTTGGAGTGGGTAATTTCGTCAGCCAGTACTATGCCGGGCCCGGGGGCATGGGCGGCCTTAGCGCCGCCTTTTACGACCCCTATCATCTCAATACCGTCAACCCCGCTTCTCTGGCCAATTTGGAGGCCACCGCTTTTGAAGTCGGCCTGAATGCTCAATATTCCGGGCTGAAGAGCGATGGCGCTACGGAGGGAATCTGGAGTGGCAACCTGACCTACCTGGCCCTGGGTTTCCCCTTGATCAACCCGATCAATGAGGCGCTGGACCGCAAGCGGTCCGATTTTGGCCTGGGAATGGCCTTCGCGCTACAGCCTTACAGCGTAGTTGGATACAACATCGAATCTACTTCTGATCAGGAAACGCTGGGGCCGACCACCAACTTCCTAAAAGGCACAGGGGGGACGAACCGGTTGCTATGGAGTAATTCGGTGAAGTACAAAGGATTTAGCGGGGGCCTTACTTTGGGCTACCTGTTTGGGCAGCTGACCAATAGCCGGCGGGTCGAATTCGACAGCTTGGAACTGGCCTATATCACAGAATTCCTCGATGAGGTCAGCCTCAATGGCTTTTTCTGGGAAGCCGGCCTGCAGTATACGCACGATTTTAAGAAAATCAACGTCAAGGGAGAGCGAGAACCCTCCGGGCGCAGGCTCATCATCGGCGTCAACGGCAATTCCAGCGATAATTTCAATACCAACACCCGCCGGTTTGCCGAGCGGTACAACTTCAGCTACAACACCCAGGATACTATTTTCGACGAAACCGGCGTGAAGCAAAAGGGAACCTTGCCCTCTGACCTGGCTTTCGGCGTCATGTATGAAGATATTAATGATTTTCGTTTTGGCCTGGAATACGGGATCGAAAACTGGGGCGAATACATCAATGAGGCCAAGCCGGATTCATCGCTTTCCGACACCTGGCGCCTGAAAGCCGGGGTGGAATGGATACCGGACTACCAGTCGTACAACAATTATTTCAAGCGGATGCGCTACCGCTTTGGCTTCTACTACGGGCTGGATCCCCGCAGCTTCGAAGGCGAACAGCTAAAAGAGTACGGAGTTTCCCTGGGGTTCGGGTTCCCCATCATCATGAGCCGCCAGCGTATTTCCTTTGTCAACCTGGCGGTGGAGGCCGGCCAATTTGGATTATCTGATACTTTACGCGAAACTTTCGTCAAAATGACATTAGGGTTTACACTCAACGATAACACTTGGTTTTTCAAACGAAAATTTAATTAATCATGAAGGTATTACGCATTTCGTTTATAGCGCTCATGCTGTTGAGCCTCTTCTCTGCCTCGCTCATGGCGCAATGTGAGACGTGGAACAACTCTCCTAAAAAGGAAGAGGCGGAAAACGCTCACGTTTTGTATCGCGGCATTGTTAAAGGAAAAGATGCCACCGAGCTCGAAGCCATTAGCGCTGAGGAGTTCAAAATGGCTTACACCAACTGGAAAAAGGCCTACGACATTGCTCCTGCCGCCGACGGACAGCGCCCTTCCCACTATTCCGATGGCCGCAACCTGCTGAAGGTGAAGTACAAGCGGTCTACGGATGAAGCGGAAAAGAAAGAAGTCGCCGCCAAAATACTGGAGCTGTATGACCAACAGGCTCAATGTTATGAAAACGAAGCCTTCCTGATGGGCCGCAAAGCCTTCGATATGTTCTACATGCCGGAATACGGCTATCGGGAAGCTACCTACGAAGCGTTTAAAAAAGCGCTGGAATTAGGGGGCAACGATGCGGAATACATCCTGCTCGAGCCAATGGCGCAACTCCTGGTCTACTTCTATAAGTCAAAAAAGATCGATCAGGCGGAAACGCAGAAAGTCTACAGCCAGTTGGAAGAGCTCGCCGACTACAACATCGAAAATAACGAGCGCTTTGGTACTTATTACAAGGATTCCAAAGCCAGGATGACTTCTCAGTTCAAAGAAATCGAAGATGAGGTGTTCGACTGCGCCTACTTCAAAAAGAAACTGCTGCCGGATTACGAAGCCAACAAGGACAGCCTGAATATCATTCAGTATGTCTATGTGAAATTGAGGCAACAGGGTTGTGACAGCACCGAGGCCAAAATGGTGGAAATAAGGACCGCTTACGAAACGCTGGCGGCCAAGATCAATGTAGAGCGGGAAAATACACGCCGTTTGGAAAACCCCTGCTACGATGCCAGCCAGCTACAGCAGGAAGGGGAATACAGCCGCGCTTTGGCTCGTTATGAAGAGTGCCTGGCCACCACCAACGATGCCGAAACGCGCGCTCAGGTCTACTACAGTATCGCTTCTATCAAGTTGTACCGCCAGAACAATACCGGGGGCGCTATTTCTGCCGCCCGCCAGGCTGCCAGCCTCAAATCCGGCTGGGGCCGCCCCTACCTGCTGATCGGAGACGCCTACGCCAAGATGGGCCGCGGCTGTGATGACTGGAACTCCCGCCTGGCGGTCATAGCAGCTATTGAGAAGTATAGCTACGCCCGCTCGATTGACGGCGAGGTTGCCGACGACGCCAACAAACGCATCGGCCAGTATTCCGATGCACTGCCCGCCCGCCAGGATGGCTTTATGCGCGGCCTGAAGGAAGGACAGACGGTTCCGGTCGGTTGTGGCATCGGCGAGAGTGTGAAGTTGAGATTTAAGGATTAATAGGTTCGGAGTTCGGAGTTCGCGTACCAGGATTAGCCGCGAACTCCGAACCCCAAACCCCGAACAGCGAACAGCGAACAGCGAACCCCGAACAGCAAACCCCGAACCCCGAACAGCGAACCCCGAACAGCGAACCCCGAACCCCGAACCCCGAACCCCTACGCCAAATACTTCCCCACAATCGGCATCCTTCTTCCCATGCCGAAGGCTTTATCCGACACCCGCAGCACCGGCGCCATCTGATGGCGTTTGAATTCGTTGATGTTCACCAGGCGCAGTACCCGTCGCACTAGCTTCTCGTCATAGCCCATCTCGATGATATCCTGTGGGCTCTTTCGCTTTTCGATATAATGGAAAAGTATTTCGTCCAGCTCCTCGTAAGGGGGCAGGCTGTCGGTGTCCTTCTGGTTGGGGCGCAGCTCCGCGGAGGGCGGCTTGGTGATGGTGTTTTCGGGGATGACCTCCCCGTCCCGGTTGATGTAGCGCGCCATGTCGAAGACTTCTGTCTTGTAGAGGTCGCCGATGACGGACAGGCCCCCGCACATGTCGCCGTAAAGGGTGCCATAGCCAACTGCCGCTTCACTCTTATTGGACGTATTGAGCAGGATATTTCCAAATTTATTGCTCATGGCCATCAGCAGGTTGCCGCGGGCGCGGGCCTGCAGGTTTTCTTCGGCGATGTTGAATTCCTGGCCCCAGAATTGGGGCTTGAGCGCCTCCATAAATGCGTTATAAATACCTTCTATTGGGATGATGTCATATTGTACGCCCAGTTTTTCAGCCAGTTGCCGTGCATCGTCAATAGAATGGCTGGAAGAGTACTGGGAAGGCATCAGCAATACCCGTACATTTTCCGGCCCCAGGGCGCGTGCTGCCAGCACGGTGGCCAGCGCTGAGTCGATGCCGCCCGACAAGCCCAGGATGGCCCGCCGGAAGCCCAGCTTCCCGAAGTAATCGCGGATACCGGTGACCAGAGCGTCGTGCATCAGGCGCATCTTCTCCTTGGGCTGTTCCTGGCTGCGCCCTCCTTTTTTCACCTCCTCCAGGTCGTAGGTTCGAATGCATTCCTCGAAGTAAGGCAACTCATCGAAAACTTTCTCATCGGGAGAAACCACCAGAGAGCCGCCGTCGAAGATCAACTCCGTCTGTGCACCGCAGTGGTTGACGTAGAACATCGGAATGCCGTAGCGCAGCACGTTGGCCTGCACGATGCGGATGCGCGTCTTCGCCTGCGAATAGCTAAAGGGCGAAGCGGACAGGTTGAGAATGAAATCCGGCCGCTGGGTGATCATCTCATCCATGGGACAGACGGTGTAGAGCGGGTTCTCGTTGCCGATATTCCAGATGTCCTCGCAAATGGTCAGGGCGATGCGTTTGCCCCGGTATTCCACTACTCGCCATTCGGTGGCCGGCTCGAAGTAGCGGTATTCGTCGAAGATATCGTAGGTGGGCAGCAGGGTTTTGTACTGCACCTGTTGCACCTGTCCGTCCGCCAGGAAATAGGCGGCGTTGTAGTGGTCTTTCCCTTCCACCACCGGGTTTTTGGTGGGCGAGCCCACTACGATCGCGATACCCTGGGCGGCCTTGGCCAGTTCCTGTACCGAGTGCTCCGCCAGTTCGATAAAGTCTTCGAACTCCAGAAAATCGCGGGGTGGATAGCCCACGGTGGCCAGCTCGGAGAAGCAGATGAGGTCGGCGCCCTGGCCTTTTGCCTCCTTTACGGCCCAGAGCATTTTGCCGAGGTTGCCTTCGAAGTTGCCGATGTGGAAGTTGAGTTGTGCGATGGCTATTTTCATGTGTATGTAGTGTTCTTTTTTGCCACGAAAGCACAAAAACACTAAACCCCACGAAAATTATTTAGGGTAGGTTATGTGTTTTCGTATTCCCGTAGCAGGAAAACCAGGCGCGCAGTAGGGGCAACGCCTGTGGGAAGCAACAAAGATAGGGATGGTTAGTTTAAAAGTCAAACTAAGTTTTGAGTGTTGAGGTGGCACTTCCTGCCCGACGGTGGCTTGAGGAAGGAAGTGTCGCCTCAACATGCCCTATATCTTGAATTTGAAAATGAAAACAATTATCTTTGAACCAAATATGGTTCATAAATAATTATCTTGGTTCAATATGAAATCCATCACCATACACAACCTGGACAGCCGCCTGGCCACCCTGATCGAACGGCGGGCCAAGGAGGAGGGCATCAGCATGAATAAGCTCATTAAGTCCCTTTTGGCGCAGGCGCTGGGGCTTTCTGCCCAACCAAAGTTGGATAGGAAAGAACAATTTGAAGATTTGTTCGGCAGTTGGAGCCAGGCGGAGTTTGAAGCGTTTGAAAAAAATACCGAAGACCTTCGGTCCATAAATCCGGACGACTGGACGTGAGCAAGATCCTACTCGATACTAATGCCTATAGCCATTTCCTTTTGGGGGATAAGCGCGTTTTGGAAAGCCTGGCGGGCGCCGACCTCGTTTATATATCCATTTTTGTCCTGGGGGAATTGTACTATGGGTATTTGCTAGGCAACAAAGAAAAAGAGAACCGCCAAAAGCTGAATACTTTCCTGGATAAACCCAGCGTATTCCTGCTCAATGCCACCCAGGAAACGTCTGAGTTTTTTGCCATTATCAAAAAGCAACTCAAAGAAAATGGGACGCCTATCCCTCTGAACGATGTATGGATCGCCGCCCATACCATGGAAATGGGAGCGGAACTAATCACTTATGATAAGCATTTCCAGTATGTTCCCGGCCTGCGCATTTGGAAAGAACTACTTTAACAACGGCCCGACTGCACCCACAATAATTTCTTATCTTTGAAGGTACGTACATAGGCTGAATGGCTACCATTCTAACGCTGGATAAAAGTGGGAAGCCGGAAGTGAGAAGTCGGAGCGTCCTCAGAGCCTCCCGCCCTCCTGGCTTTTAGCGCTTTCCGGCGTTAGCCGCATTGGGCCATAACGCTCCTGTAAGGAGGGGTATGGCCCCAAATAACTGAATATGAGTAACTTTATAGTATCCGCCAGAAAATACCGGCCCGTCCGGTTCGACGATGTAGTGGGGCAGGAGCATGTATCCCAAACACTGAAGAACGCCCTGAAGAATGAGCACCTGGCGCACGCCTTCCTCTTCTGTGGGCCGCGTGGCGTAGGCAAAACCACCTGCGCCCGCATCCTGGCCAAGGTGCTCAACTGCCAGAACGTATCGGCCGATTTCGAGCCCTGCAACGAATGCGGCTCCTGCCAGGCCTTCAACGCCAACTCCTCCTTCAACATCACCGAGCTGGACGCCGCCTCCAACAACAGCGTGGAGCACATCCGCGCCCTGATCGAACAGGTGCGCTTTCAGCCCCAGCAGGGAAAATATAAAGTATTCATCATCGACGAGGTGCACATGCTCTCTCAGCAGGCCTTCAACGCCTTTCTGAAGACCCTGGAAGAGCCGCCGCCCTACGCCATCTTCATCCTGGCCACCACCGAGAAGCACAAGATCATCCCCACCATCCTGTCGCGCTGTCAAATCTTCGACTTCCGCCGCATTCAGGTGCCGGAAATGGTACAACACCTGCAGGACATTTGCCAGCAGGAAAAGATCGATGCAGAAAAGGACGCCCTGCACATCATCGGCCAGAAAGCCGACGGCGCCCTGCGCGACGCCCTGTCCATCTTCGACCGCATCGTTTCCTTCTCCGGCAACCGCATCACCTACGAGGACGTGATCACTAACCTGAATGTACTCGATTACGACTACTACTTCCAGGTGGTTGACTCTTTGTTGGTGGAGGATAGTTCCAAAATACTGCTGCTTTTCGATACCATCCTCCGCAACGGCTTCGAGCCCGATATTTTTATGACCGGCTTAGCGGAGCACCTGCGCAACCTGCTCGTCTGTAAGGACGAGGCCACCTTGCAACTGCTGGAGGTGAGCGAGGGGCTGCGCGTGCGCTATCTGGAGCAGTCTCGCCTGACTCCTTCCAGCCTGCTGCTGACTGCCCTCAACCTGGCCAACGATTGCGATGTCAATTACAAGCTGGCGCGCAATAAACGCCTGCATGTGGAGATGGCCCTGATCAAAATGGCCTACATCCCCCGGGCTTTCCAACTGGCGGAAAACGACGCATCCGCTTTCGGCCCGGAAAAAAAAACGGCTGAACTGAGCGCCACTTCGGAAGTCGGAAGTCGGAAGTCGGAAGTCGGAAGCCGGAAGTCGGAAATGGGGAGTCGGAAGTTGGAAGTCGGAAATGGGAAGTCGGAGGCAGTGAGCCCCGTACCGACGAAGGAGGCCGGAAACCCAACAAACCCAGGCCAGCATCCAGCACCGGAGTCTTCCAAAACGGAAATTTCCGAACCGTCCTCCCCCCCTGACGCCCAGCCGTCCTCCACTCTACCCCCTCACCCTCACCCTCAAAGCCTCAAAAAAGCAGCCAAACAAGATACCCCCCGGCTGATGAACCTGGATGCCATGCTGGCGGAAGTAAAGGCTGAAGAGGCCGAACTGCTCACCCAGGAGGTACAGGAAGTGACCCAGGAGCGGGTAGAAGAAGCCTGGAATCTCTACATTGAAGCCCAGGGACAGGAGTCCGTAAAAGTGATGATGCGCAACTCCGAATTAAAACTGGAGGGGCAGAACGTAAAAGTCACCGTCACCTCCGCCCTGGCGGAGAATACCATCCGCCAGGAGAGCAGCCTCATGGACTATATGCGGGAGGTACTCACCGCCCCGGAACTGACCATGACCATCGAGATCGATAAGAGCAAGGCCGTCGAGCCGCCCAAACGCAAACGCCTCCTAACCAGCAAAGATAAATACCTGGCTATGCGGGAAACCAACCCCAATATTCAGGAACTGCAGAAACGGTTTGATTTGAGGCCGGATGAGTAGGGGAGTTGGTTTTATTATACTGTTGTATCGCCCCTGTGAGCAAACCGCGAACACATTTGTGATAAAAAATTGATTTTCTTGTTAAGAACAAGACAGTTCGTACTTGTTAAATTTGTAGGGCGAGAACCAATAAGGCAATGACGTGTTTTTGTAAAAGCCGGGAATTTTTAAAGCAGCTTCTGTGAATAGGGTGTATGTAAGGCCACCTCAAACCTTAGTACACTGTAAATTAAGTTCTTTCGTGTTTTGGGATGGGCATTTTGGCTGAAGGCAACCTGCCTGCCAGCGAGCTGGCGAGCAGGCAGGGGCGCGAGGAGTGAGGGTAGCCGTAGCTACCTGATCGATCGAGCAACGCAGTATTCCGTCAAAAGGCACTGCCAAAACCGGACGATACTTAGTTTACAGTGTACTTAACTCCCGAACATCCCAACAAAACCCT
This sequence comes from Lewinellaceae bacterium, assembly GCA_020636095.1. Taxonomy (GTDB): domain Bacteria; phylum Bacteroidota; class Bacteroidia; order Chitinophagales; family Saprospiraceae; genus JACJXW01. Next base: position 988,329 of record JACJYN010000002.1, on the reverse strand, counting down.
AAAAGATAAAACCATGAGTGATCAATCCCTTTGGTACCTGGAAAATATCGACGTAACCGGCATCTTCTGCCCCAAGAAGGTCGGCAGGGGAGACATGGACCAGCACGTCCATAAAAACTTCAAAAAAGGAGAATACATTTACCTGCCCGACGAACACGCCGACAAGATTTACTTCCTGACCGAAGGCCGGGTGAAGATCGGTACCTACGGGGAGTCCGGCAAGGAGATCACCAAAGCCATTCTATCCGCCGGTGAGGTATTCGGCGAGCTTTCCCTCATCGGAGAAGACAAGCGGCGCGACTTCGCCTACGCCATGGAAAAAACCGTGGCGTGCGTGATGTCGATACCCGATATGAAATCCATGATGCGCGACCACAACGGCCTCAGCCTTTTCCTCATGAAGATCATGGGTTCGCGCATGCTGGAAATGGAGCAGCGCCTGGAATCCCTCGTTTTTAAAGACAGCCGCACCCGCATTATTGAATTCCTGCACGAGCTGGGAGAGAAAAAGGGCCAGCGCGTGGGCTATGAAATGCTCGTCCGAAAATTCATGACTCACCAGGAGATCGCCAACCTGACCGCTACCTCCCGGCAGACCGTTACCACCGTGCTCAACGAACTGCGCAACCGCAACCTGTTGACCTTCAACCGAAAGCGCCTGCTTATCCGGGATATGGATAAGCTGGGAAAGGCGGCCAGGGAATAACGGTTCGCAATTCGCTGTTCCCCCTTCTTTCAGCCGCGGAAGCTTCAGCGTAGGAGGCCGCCTTCCCTAAACCATCTCCTCCGGCCTCACCCACGCATCGAACTGCTCGGCAGTAAGATACCCCAGCTCCAGTGCCGCCGCCTTCAGCGTCTTATCCTCCTTGTGCGCCTTCTTGGCGATTTCCGCGGCTTTGTCATAGCCAATGTGCGTATTGAGCGCCGTCACCAGCATTAAGGAGTTGTTGAGGTTTTCCTTGATGCGGCTGTAGTTGGGCTCGATGCCCACGGCGCAGTTTTCATTGAAGCTATTGCAGGCGTCACCGATGAGGCGGGCCGAGGTGAGAAAGTTGAAAATCATCAGAGGTTTGAATACGTTGAGCTCAAAATGGCCGGTCATGCCGCCGATATTGATGGCCACGTCGTTGCCCATCACCTGAGCCATGGCCATGGTGAGGGCTTCCGACTGGGTGGGGTTGACCTTGCCCGGCATGATGGAAGAGCCCGGTTCGTTGGAGGGAATGATCAGTTCTCCGATACCACAACGCGGGCCGGAGGCCAGCATGCGGATGTCGTTGCCGATCTTCATCAGGGAGACGGCCACCGTCTTCAGGGCGCCGTGGGACTCCACGATGGCGTCGTGGGCGGCCAGGGATTCAAATTTATTGGGGGCGGTCACGAAGGGAAGGCCGGTGAGTTCGGCGATCTTGGCGGCTACCTCTACGTCGTAGCCCTTCGGAGTGTTCAGGCCGGTGCCGACGGCGGTGCCGCCCAGGGCCAGCTCCGACAGGTGGGGCAGGCTGTTGCGGATGGCACGCAGGCCGTGATCCAGCTGGGCAACATATCCGGAAAGTTCCTGGCCCACGGTCACCGGCGTGGCGTCCATAAAGTGGGTGCGGCCGATTTTGACCACCTCCATGAATTTTTCCGACTTCTCTTTCAGGGTATCCCGCAGGGCCTCGATGCCCGGAATGGTGGTTTCCACCAGCATTTTGTAAGCGGCGATGTGCATGGCCGTGGGGAAGGTGTCGTTGGACGATTGCGACTTGTTGACGTCGTCGTTGGGGTGGAGGAATTTTTTATCGTCGGCTAATTGGCCTCCACGCAGTACGTGGGCCCGGTTGGCGACCACCTCGTTGACATTCATATTCGACTGGGTGCCGGAACCCGTCTGCCAGACGACCAGCGGGAATTGATCGGCCAGTTTTCCGGCCAGAATCTCATCGCAGACCTGGGCGATGGCGTCCGCCTTTTCCTTTTCCAGTACGCCCAGGCCCAGATTAGCCAGGGCGGCTGCTTTTTTGAGGATAGCGAAAGCATGGATCACTTCCTCTGGCATGAGGTGGCCGCCGATCTTGAAGTTTTCGGCAGAGCGTTGGGTTTGCGCAGCCCAGTATTTGTCGGCCGGTACATCTACGTAGCCCAGGCTGTCTTTTTCTTTTCTGAATTCCATGTTGAATAAAGTTGTTTATAACTATTTTCGAAACTTATTGCTCCTGCATCAACATCATGCGCCTGGTTACCGCATCATGTTCACCGACGGCCAGCCGGTAAAAATAGACGCCGTTGGGAAGTAGCCTTCCCTGATCGGTTCGCCCGTTCCAGGACAGGGTATATTCGCCAGCCGGCCTTTCTTCGTTTTCCAGTAAAGCTACCGGTTGCCCCAGTTCATTATACACCTCCAGGAGAACCCGGCTCTTTTTTCTCAAAGCATACGTGATCGAAGTAGAACGGCTAAACGGATTGGGGAAATTTTGCGCAAGTGAAAACAAGGGCTTTTCTTCTATTGGAGCTTCCTCTGTACGGGTCAACCCTTCAAATGGGATAAACCCATAATAGACATCCTGCTCGCCGTTGAAGGTGGCCGCCCAGGCCAGGTGAGCCCCATTGGCATCTGATTTCATATCAAAATAGTCGCCCATCTTATTCTGGTTCGGCCAGCCTACCTGAGGGTCAAACGATTCGGACAGTTGCTCGTTGGCGCTCCAGCCGAGGCCGCCGTCGACAGAGAAAGAGTGGTACAGAGAAGAATTAAACCCGCCGGGGTCATCGCGCGTATCCAGCCATACCACGTCGATGCGGCCGTCGGGCGCCACCGCCAAGGTGCCGAACCACTGGTAGGCTGTCGGGCCGCTATCGTCATTGATTCTTACCGGGCCACTCCAGGTAAGCCCCCCATCGGTGCTGCGGGCAAACATGACGTCCAGCACATCCGGAGTAGAAAACCGGCTAACCGAACAGAGTAAATACACATTGCCGTGGGTAGCTCCTCCCGAATGATCTACGCTAATCCATACTTGCCCCAGCAGGCCGGCCGGATTCGGCCCGCCTCCCACCGGCGCACCATCGAGGTTTACCTCTGTGGCAAAGTCCCAGCTGAGCGGCTCGCCGGGATTGCCCGCATTGGACGATTTGGCGACGATCAGCCTTTCGTTATTCGTAACGCCACATGCATATACTTCGCCCTCAGGGCCTACCGCCAACGTTCCCCAGCGCGGTTGTTCCGGCACGGTCACACAGTCCTCATAGCTCAGCCCTCCATCGGTAGACCGCGTGAACATGCCCCCTGGACAAATGGAGAAAAACTGATTCCAAAAGGCATAAATATTGCCATCGGTTTCCCCTCCTGTCCGGTCGATGGCCATCCACTGTTTATCGCCGCCGAAGGCATAGGCGCCCGCATCCCAGGAACCCACACCGGCCGACTTGTAAACATCACAGAGGAAATCATTTCCATTTACCGTTAAACTATTGTAGTAAAAGGTACCTTCACTATCCACGTCAAGCACCGGGTCGGAACGAAAAACGCCGGGGTCGATGACGCCGGGAAATACCCAGTTCAACCCCCCATCCTCCGAATAAGCAAAGCCGGCCTGCCTGAAATTGCTGCTGATCTGGTCAAACTGCCGCCAGCCAATCACCATAAGCGATGGGTCAAGCGGATTGACCGAAATAGACGGCTCGTTGGCGGCATCTCCAATCATGTTTTCCCCTGCGGCGTTGACGTTCACCTGAACCGCTGTAAAAGAGGAGCTGGAAATCCGATAGGCCGGCGAAGTCTCCATGCTTTCCCGCGCTATTGGTTGGTATGCATCGTCGGGGTATTCCGCATAATCTTCCATCTCATAGGGCGAAGGGAATATCAACCTTTCCGGAACTTTCACCTGAGCAGAAGCGAAATGCGGGATAAAAAGAAGTGCGATCCAGGTAGAGCGGTTAAAGGTCATAAGTTTTGGCCGGCTGGCTTTTAATTAATCATTCAGGTTATTCCATGATCCCAAAGGTACAGTATGAGGGTTGAAAAATCCCGTCCTAAAGTCAGAAAATGAGTCCCGGGCGGACTTTGTGTAATAGCAATATCAGGGTGTTTCGAAAAAATACAGAAAAGTATACCACGCGCCCGGCCCGGCCGTAAACTTATTATTTAAGAGAACGTTGTATTGACATCAGGCCCAACGAATTAAAATGTTTGCCTACTTTTGCGGAGAATTGCCTGGGCGGAAAGTTGCGGTTTATCCTTGCGCTAAGAGCAGCGAATCAGGCTTTGAAAACCGAAGCTTCTTGAGGGCGGCCTTCCAACTCCCAAGCCCTGGGGATAAACCGCAACTTCAAACTATGAAAAACCATTCCTTAACTTATTAAAAGATCCATATTATGGCTTTCACACTTCCCGATCTACCTTATGCTTATGATGCACTCGAACCCCACATCGATGCACGCACCATGGAGATACACCACACCAAACACCATGCAGGTTACACCAACAACCTGAACAACGCTATCGCCGGTACGGAGCTGGAGAAAATGAAGATTGAAGATATCCTGGCCCATATATCGAAGCACTCCACCGCAGTGCGCAACAACGGCGGCGGCTACTGGAATCACAAACTGTTCTGGGAAATCATGTCCCCGAACGGCGGTGGCCAGCCTTCCGAGCGCATGAATATCCACAAAGCGATTACGCGTGATTTTGGCTCATTCGACAAATTCAAGACCGAATTCGCCAACGCCGCCGCTACCCGTTTTGGCTCCGGCTGGGCTTGGCTTTGCGTGGATAAGAAAGACAAACTGTTCATTACCTCCACCGCCAACCAGGATAACCCCCTGATGGATATTGCCGACAAGAAAGGTACGCCCATCCTCGGCCTCGATGTCTGGGAACACGCTTACTACCTGAACTATCAGAACCGCCGCCCGGATTACATCGGCGCATTCTGGAATGTGATCAACTGGGAACAGGTGACTAAAAATTACAATGACGCTAATGAGGGAGCTTCGAGCTTCTAAAGCGTATCGCATCGAATACGGGAGTGTTCGGAATTCGGTGTTCGCTATTCGCAAATCACTGAAAATCGTTACTATTTAGCATAAGGCTATGGATGCCTCTGGTGCGAAATTTTGTAAGCAAACCTTCCCCTTTCAAGGGGAATGAGAAGGGGTTCCGGCAAAAAAAGCCTACAAAATTTCGCGCCAGGGGTTAAATCACCATGATGCTGAATAGTTACTGAAAATCAATGAGCGTTTTTGAAAGATACAGAAAATTGAACTATCCCTCGAATACTGAATAATAAAGCCTGGCGCCTGCGCCGGGCTTTATCCATTTTCCCCCAGGCGGTAAGCTGCCCGCTGCGAACCCCGAACCCCGAACTCCGAACTCCGAATACCGAACTCCGAATTAGGGGTGTTAAGAAAAATTTTCAAATACATTCTTTGAAAAAAATTGGAATTTAGCCGAAAAACGAACATGCCCGCAATGCGCCGAAAACCTCCCTCCGCAGAGGGAGTGAGTGTATCAGAATTGCTTGAGTTGATACCTGAGGAATCGGTCGAGCAACTGGCTAAGGACCTCGTCGTGGACAAATGGGTCAAGAAACTTAAGGCCACCAGCCTGTTCAAGTTAGTGCTTTTTAGCCTTATGAGCAGCGAACGCTTAAGCCTTCGGGTCATGGAAGAGCATTATAAAGACCCGCTCTTTCAAGCCTATAGCCCTGCGCTGGCTGCCGATGAGGTGACCTGGACAGGTATCCGGGAGCGCCTGATCAAGATCAAGCCTGCTTTTTGCCGTAAGCTTTTTGAGCTAGTCTATAAACGCGCCCGGCAATTATATGGAGACAAATCTTTGTCTGGCTACCATATCAAGCGCTATGACTCCACAATGATCGCCACCTTTTCCCATTTATTGAAGGGATGAAGGTAGGTAACACGAAAAAAGGCAAAAGAGGCAAGTCAAGCTCACCACGGAAATGCATCTGACGAGTTTCTCATCCAGATGCATTTCCATGCCGATCAAGGGCACCTCAGTGAAACAGCTTTGAAAGAAGCCATCCTCAAGGCATCCATGGGAAGATGATATCAGCGATTTTTGATAGAGGGCTACAAAGCCGCAAGTCTTACGCCCAACTGGCAGAGGAACAGATATTATTTGTCCACCGCCTGAAGGATGCGCCCCGTTATGATCTGCTTCATCCACATTGGCAAGACGATGGCTATAGCGATACAGAGAGCTTAGAGTTTATCCAGGACAGTGCCGTTCATCTCTGTGAGAGCAACAAAAGTCTCTCGCCCACCAAACTGCGCTTGGTTCAATACCTTGAAAAGCCAGTGGGCAGGTGCTGTCTTTCGTGACTAACCTGTGGGATCACCTGCATATCGCTGAAATTTATCGCCAGCGGTGGGACATCGAGGTGCTTTTCCGTTTCATGAAACAGGAAATGAACCTGACGCACTTTGTATGCAACGATGCCAATGCCATCCAAAACATGCTCTACTTTACCATGATTGCAGCTATGTTGGTCTTGATCTACAAGAAACGCAACGGTATCCGTTCGTTCAAAATGGCTAAAATCCAGTTTTTCAAAGAACTAACTTATTCCATCTTGCTTGACATCCTGGAGGAGCCGCAAGGGGTGGACTGGCTCAAGCAGAATATGAAAAAATTCATCCAAAGAGAGTGAAAAATTTTTCTTAACACCCCTAACTCCGAATACCGAATTGTCCCTCCCACGTCAATCCCATCCCGGCCCATCTTGCGGGCTAACGATATTTAGTGTATCTTTGCCGAACGAATGTTCTTTTACAAACATGCTTTAGGTGTAAAGTGAATCACAACATATCCAAAACACACGCTTCACTCAACCCACTTTACTCCGATGGGAAGAATGTAGATTTCTAAACCCTTTTTTTTCATTTAAAGCTTATCCCATGATCATTCTAGGCATTCTTCTACTGATCCTTCTATTGTTCAATTTTGACTTGATGGAAGCATCTTAAATCTTAATCGCCAAAAAACTACGAGATTAGCCGAACGGCTGTCTAACATGTACGAAAGAGTTTCAAAAAAAGGCTTGTGCCGCATGCGGTGCAAGCTTTTTTTTTTGGGGCGTCAGAAAAAATGGCCGACATATATCCGCGTCCTTCCACCATTTTCCGCTGATTTCTGCGCAATCCCTAAACTTCACCCCCATCTCTTCCGTATGCATAATATAAGCCTTCGGCCGGCCGCATACGCATTCAAAAAAATGCCTAACTTTAGGACCCGGAGATGAACTTATTCTTCTCCGGGCCCTCAACTCACAACAAACGGTACCCAACAATACCCATGTTCTACACGCCCGAAGAAATCAAAGGTTTTGAAGCGCAGCTGGAACTGCTCATCCGCAAGCTCAACTTCCTGAAGAAAGAGCGGGATATTGCCGTGGACGCCAACGCCAAGTTTTCTATGGACGAGGAAATCAACCAGTTGGAAGGGCAGATACGCGAGTTGAAAGGCGCCCTGTCGGGCGCCCACAACATTCGTTCGGTAGATAAGGATTCCTTACTTTTGGATGCCGCGCGGGAGCTGAACATCGATGAAGACGAGGAGATCGGCCTGCTGCACCTGGTGAATGTAGACCGCCGGGAAATGCGCGGCAAATTCTGGGATGCTTTCGACGAAAAGGAGGAGGCAAAGCAGGAATTTCAGTTCTATTTCATCAGCGCCTGCCCCACTCAGATGCCGCCCAGCTTTGCCGAGCGCATGGTGTACGAGCTGCTGGTGGAAGAACTCGACGGCGATGCGGACGGCTTGCACATCATCACCCACGAGGATACCGGCCGCCTGCGTATTCAGGACCTGCCCGTAGGGCGCAACGCCCGCAAATGCCAGCAGCGGTTAAAGGAATATGTGCAGGAGCGCTTCCGCTTTGCCGATACCCAGTCCTTCGACGCGTTTATCAAAACCGGCGTCCCCAAACTGCCTTTCGACTACGTGGCCGTCGCCTTTGAGATCAACGAGCGCAACTGGGAGGATTTTTTGCTGGAGTACCTGCAATGGATGATCGACACCTTCCGTTGCCCCCATCAGGAGGTGCCTACCTTTCTTTTTTTCTTTGTCGTGTATATCGAAAAACAACACGAAGGCAAGCTGACGCCGGCTCAGAAGGCCATCGTCGACGGCCTGGCGGGCTTGTCCCAACGAAATGAAGCCAGCCTGCTGACGCCTCTCCTGCCCGTTGAAGAGGGCGACCTGCGCGCCTGGCTGATGGACCTGGGCGAGCGCAACCCCAATAAGGTGCAGCAGGTGATGGACGTCTTCCTCTCCGGCCTGCGGGAGGAGGACCAGCGGTTGTATCAGGACAAACGATTGTTGAATATGAAAGATATCGAAGAACTGCAGGCGATTGTCTATCGGATTGCCAATGAATAGGAGGGGGCGGCATTAAGCGGCAATTTTCCTGCGCATGCCAAGGATTGATAACCCTCCTCACAAACGAAAAAATTACCGAATCCGCCAGCATTAACCGAAAAAATACGCCATGAGCTTCCATTTATACAGCGAAAGCGGGCAGCGCAAACTGCCGAAGATCGAGTTGAACAAAAAGATCAACGACCCACGGCTTTACCTGCCGCCCAAAGGGCTGGTCGGCGCGGTCAATGTCGCCCTCAACCTGGGGCAGCCATTGCTGCTTACCGGCGAGCCGGGCACGGGCAAGACCCAGCTGGCCCATCACCTGGCTTACTATTTCGATTTGGGAAAGGTGATCGTCTTCAACGCCCAGACCACCTCTACGGCCAAAGACCTGTTTTACCGGTACGACGCCCTGGGGCATTTTCAGTACAGCCAAACCCAAACCGAGCCGCTGACACCCGAACAGGTGGAGGAGAAGTACATCCGCTATCAGGGCCTGGGCGCCGCTATTCGCAGCCAGAGCCGCCGCGTCGTACTGCTCGATGAGATCGACAAGGCCCCCCGCGACCTGCCCAACGACGTGCTGGCCGCTCTGGAGGAACTGCGCTTTGACCTGCCTGAGATCGGCAAAAGCTTCGAAACAACCGCCGACAACCGCCCGGTCATCATCATGACTTCCAACTCGGAAAAAAACCTGCCCGACGCTTTCCTGCGCCGGGTGGCCTATTTCCACATCGAATTCCCGGCGGCGGGCGACCTGCTCCGCATCCTTCAGCAAAAACTGGATGGCTTCGATTCGGAGGCCGGAAAAAAACAGCTCGACGCCATCATTACCCACTTTGAAATGATCCGCGCTAAAGACAGGGTGAAACTCAAGAAAGACCCTGCCACCGCCGAGCTGATCCAATGGGCCGCCCTGCTCCGGAAAATGGAATTCGACGCATCCAAACTGAATAATTTGTCGGGGCTGGCAGCGGAGGAGAAGGAACAACTGAGCCTGTCGTACTCCATCCTGGCCAAGAATAAGGAAGACCTGAAGGCGTTGCAGGGATTATTAAATTTATGACTTTTTCCGGGCTGAAATATCACCTCATTGCAGAACTGCTAAGCACCCTTCAGGCAGAAGGCTACTCCCTGGGCACCGGCCAGCAGTTGCAAGTGCAGGAGTTATTGCATCGGCTGCCGGAAGACACCCCGCTGGAGGAAATGCCCTACCTCCTGGCCCCCCTCTTTGCCAACAACCCCAAGGAGCAGGCCCATTTTTACGAGCTGTTTGAGCAGTGCCGAAAGCGGACGGAGGCCTTCTATAAAGAAGTGGAACAGGAAGAACGGGTGGAGCCAGACCAGCAGGAACGGCGTTTCCGCGGCCTGATCTGGGTTCTGGCCCTCTTATTGCTGGCCCCCCCTGTGATCATCATGTATCAGTTGATGCAACCGGTGGAAAGGGATTTTATTGAAAAGCCGTTCCAGATGCAGGCCGGAGAGCAGGTAGTGGCCTGCCTTAACGATACTGTTGACCTCAAAGATTTTGGCGCCCTTTTTAGCTATGAAGTGCTGTACCCCGGCCGGGGCGGCCTCGGCGATTTTCGGGTGGATAGCCAGCAATGCCTGGTGTATACCGCCCGGGATGGCATCGAGGGAAAGGATTCCATCCTGTTGGAATGGGACAATGGACAGGGAAAGAAACTGCGGGTCAATTATAAGCCCATTATTGAATTGCCGGAACCGGATGTAGATACCATTGGTTTAGATTCGATTGAAAATGAGGTGGTTACCCCGCCGGGCCTACCAGCCCCTACCTTTGATTTTAAAAATTATCCGTTCCAGCACGACCCATTGGCCTTTGCCGTGCAGCCTCCTTCCTGGTTACAGCAATTTATTGCCGACAACTTCTGGTGGCTAAAGTGGGGCGGCCTGTTACTCTTTACTCTTTTATTGCTGGCGGTGCTTTTTTACCGCGCCTACCGCCGCCGCAAGCTGGTGGCTGAATTGGAATCCAAAGACAAAGCTCCTTACGCCTGGAACATCCGTATTGAAGGAGCGGAGGCCATTCATCTGGGCGATGATTTTAGTTTCATCCTCAATCTCATCCGCCAGCGCACCGGTAGCGAAGCGTTCAAGCTGGATGTGCCCCGGACCATAGGCGCCACCATCGAGCAAGGAGGCATGCCCACCTTCCGCTTCCTCCAGCAGACCCGCCCTCCGGAATACCTCCTGCTGATCGAGCAGCAGTCGGCCCGCAACCACCGAGCCCGGCTGCTGGACCTGCTCTTCCAGGTGTTTCACGACAATGAGGTGCTGATCGAGCGGTTTTTTTACGATAGCGACCTCCGAATCTGCTACAACGAAGGGTATCCGGAGGGCGTGCCGTTGCAGGAGATACAGCATCGTTACGCCGGCTCCCGCCTCCTGGTGGCCGGCTACGGGAACGGCCTGCTCCATAAGCTGACCGGCAAGCTGGAGCCGTGGAGCCATCTGCTCCAAAACTGGAAACACCGCCTCCTGCTGACGCCCCGCCCCACCGGTAGCTGGGGCAAACGCGAGCGCCGGCTGGGCGAGCTCTTTGTCCTGCTGCCCCTCTCCATGCAAAGCCTGCAATTCTGGCTGGAAGAGCTGGAAATGGAAGAGGACGCCCGCTTCGATACCTGGCCAGGCCGCGTAAAAGACGCCCCGCAGCAACCCATTGAACTCAACGGCGCCCTGGTTTCCAGCCTGCAGGCCCACTTCAGCGAGCCTATGCTGCAGTGGATCGCCGCCTGCGCGGTGTACCCCGCCCTGCACTGGGACCTCACCCTCTACCTCGGCCAGCAGCTTTCCATCGGAAAGGAGAACCTGCTCACGGTAGACAAGTTGTTGCAACTCACCCGCCTGCCCTGGTTTACGGAGGGGCGCATGCCGCCCGCCACCCGTGTTAGCCTGGTGGATTGGCTGCAGGCGGAGCACCCTTTGCTGCTCGAACAGGTGCGGGTTCAACTAGCGGATATCCTGCAGCAGAACCCGCCCCCCAGCGATTCGGCTGCCTTTGAGGATTACGCTATGAACGTAGCCCTCAACGAGTGGCTCATCACCAAAAACAATCGCCGCAAGAAGGAACTCGAACAGGAAATCAGCCGCTTCATGGAGGCCGGGGCCGACGCCGATGTCACCGTTATCAAACAACTACAGCGCGAGCGCAATGCGCTGGATTTCATTATTCCGGAAAGTTGGAAAAAATATCTTTACCCTCACGGCCTGCCCGGACTGGGCTGGCGCGGCGAATGGCGCGATGTGCTGCGCTGGGCCCTGCCCTTGTGGATACCCGCTTTGCTGCTCACCGCCTGGCCCTGGCAGATTCAGCCGGTAGATTGCGAAGGAGTAATCGTGGAATACCGGGTGGAAAGGGAAAGCAACCTGCTGTGTATCAACAGCCTGGACGCCATGGGGGTGATGGTGGAAGCGCACGTACTGGCGGCCATACAAGGGGACTCTTTATCCAGCGCCAGCGCTTTTAATGCGCAGGCCATGCTTTGGCAAACCCTGGCAGATGTACCGCTGTTTGTGCCGGAAGCAGAATCGGGCTACGACGCCAGCTGGCAGTGGCGAATGCCGCCTTCCGGATTTTCTGCCGTCACCGAGTTGGTCGCCTACAACCGGGCGGATAGAAGCCTGAAGTTGTCAACGACAGCAGGCAACAACCGCTATCAATTCCGGGATGAATGGGTGGACGAATACCGCAGCAATATGGCGGTGGCTTTTTATAATAAAGGCGCCGAGCTGTACCTGGCCGGCTCCCAGTTTTTCGACCTGAGCCCGGCGGAGCAGCGAGCGCAATTTCGCGATGCTTTCGAGGAATGGAAAAAGATCAAAGCCGGAACCAGCGATTCGCCTCCTGTGGTGCAGCAGTCCATGCTGAATACCTTCGAACGCCTGGGCTTGCAGGATACTACTCAACTGGAGAACGAACAAGCCTCGGAAGAGGCGCTGTATAACCGCTTTGAGCAGTTGTTGTTAACCGGCAGGGACAGAGTCTGCGCCTACTTCCAGGAAGCCATCCGCCTGGATTCCACCCAGCTGGATATGGAGCGTATCCGCAGCTGGTGTACAGGTGGCCAGGCGCCGCCAGATACCATCCCTCCCGAAGCTTGCTATGTGATCAGTAATGTGCCTTCTGAGCTGGCGCTTCGCTCCCGGCAACTGACCCGAAAAGAGGCTGATGAGTTGAATGCCTATATTAAAGATCCGGTAGCCTGGGGAAAATTGAGGGTCAATATAGAAACGAAAATAAAACCCATCGCTCTTGGTGAGCAGGTACAATTGCTGGAAGAAGGGCCGGACTATTACCGCATCCGGCACAAGGGCGTGGAGGGCTATATTGTTAAAACTTACGAGGGCAAGCCCACCCTCGAACCGTGCCTGTCCCAATCAGGGACGGATACTACTGCTGGGCCTTACCCGCCGGGAGAATCCCGGGAAGAGCAGGCGCTGGAAAAGGCCATGATGGAATCGTCCACCAACTGGAGCAGGTTGAGCCAGCAGGCGGCCAGGCTTCCCTGGCAAGAGACCGGCACTTACTTGCCGGAAATGGGGGTGCGAGGGCGCTACGCCGCTCTGAAATCCTTATTGAATCCGGCCATTTTGGAAAAAATATTCGGAGAAAAGGTGTACCGCTCCGGCCCGCACCGCGGGGCGGATATCGACTATGCCAATGAAAATACGTTTGGGCGCTATAACCCCGCTTTCCTTCGCAAACTGAATACCACCTTAAACCTCCTGAGTAAGAACAAGCTACTGACGAAGCAACTGCAGGGATTGTACGATCGCGAGTTCCGGATCGTGCTTCGCACCTTCTACCAGGCGTATCCGGTGGCTGCCAACAATAAGAATGTTATGGACGGCTACCAGAGGATACTGGAAACACCTATAGAGAAGCGTCCGGACGGCAGGGGCGTTAGCCCTATCAGCCGCTACTTTTACGAACAATTCAGCGATTTCTCCAGCGGCCAGGGATCGGATTTCCTCGAAGATAACATGGCCGCCCGCTTTTGGGTGCGCCGCTCCATCGACGGTACCGCCAATGAGTTCTACCAGCTCCTGCAGCTCACCCTGCGCACCTTCGACCCTGCTTTTTTGTCCAGCCAAAGCACTCGAATAAAACAGCAGCCTCCCACGAATCTCCGCAAGATAGATCTCGGACAGATCGGCAAAATAGATAAACAACCGGAAAATAGCCTTGATCTCCAGCAGCAGGCGCTCGCTTTCCCAATAGGAGGCAGTGTTTCGGCCGGCGGTAAAACGTATCGCACCCTTCAGTTTGAAGCCAACGGCCCGATCTGGATAGCGCAAAACCTGGACCTCGAAGTGAAGGAGTCGTGGTGCTATGAGGACAACCCGAAAAACTGTGAGCAATACGGCCGGCTGTATACCTGGCAGTCGGCGCAGGAGGCATGTAAACAACTGGGCGCCGGCTGGCGGCTGCCGACGGATGCAGAATGGAAGGAATTGGCCAATTCTTTTGGAGGATATTATGATGCTGAAACAGACAAGGATGTCGGCGACCCAAAAAAATCTTATGAAGCTTTGGTGGAAGATGGCAATAGGGGGTTCGCTGCGTTCCCTGGCGGCTACCGGAACCTAGATGGCAGTTTCAACTACTTTGGGCAGTACGGCTATTACTGGATCGGGACGGAGCAGGACGCGCAGGACGCGTGGTACTTCTACTTCAACAGCCTCAGCGGCGGGCTGAGCCGCCACGCCGGTGGTAAGTCGTACGGCCGTAGTTGCCGCTGCCTTCAGGGTGCGCCGTCTAACGGCATAGATTGACGCTGGCGGAAGGCCAGCCAGAGCCTGACTAGAAAGAAGGAGTTGGTTTCTGTTAGGAGCAACTCCCCCGTGTCCATAATCAGGCATTCAAATTAAATGAGATTGCCCTGGATTAAAGGCGTGCGCGTTCTAGTCCTATAGGGACGATAGCCAATCACCGGCCGATATGCCGATATGCCATGGTGTCGCTCTTGCAGAGATTTGGTAGCATGCCCATAGTTGCCAGGGCCTCATCCTTTTAATAAACGGAAGCAAGGATTTGACATCTCTGCGGGATTATTGGGGCAGCCCGGTGGCGAACTCAGATGGCTGGCTAGAGTAGCTACGCAATCTGTTGAGTAGGTGAACAGTATTAGTTTACCTTTAGAGTGTGTTGGGAATTTAACAATCGGTCTTATTTCGCCACTAATTCTGTTATGCTGCGTTGCAAAAACACTCATTATGCTTAGGCATAAATCGTGTTTTCGCGCCTTGCCTAACCAAACTATTGACAAAATCGGCTCGAAGGCCAAATTTCCCAACAAGCTCTAAGTCGGAGCGAAATGGAAAATTGCGCCCCGACAATGCACTCTCGGGCGCCAATTTCCTATTGGCGCCCGAGTTATTCAATGAAAATATTTAAAGTAACAAAATAAAATTACAAACAGCAATTTCACATACGCACCCAGCAAAACACAACCTAATGGCAAGAAGAAAAAAACAAAACCGGACCCAACGAAGGCAGGCCGAACAACAACGGCGCCGCGGCCTGAAATGGCTGGTCATCGCCCTGGCCATCGTCGTTTTGGGCGGATTGATCTACATGGCTATCCCCAAGAGCCCGAAGGCGCCAACCGGCCCTCAATTTACCAAACAGGGAACCCTGCAGTTCATCGAGAGCGGGGCCGGCAATGTGATCCGGGAGATCGACATCGAAGTCAAAAAAGACCCGGCGGACCGGAACGAGGGCATGATGTGGCGCCGGTCGATGGAAGAAAACCAGGGCATGCTCTTCATCATGGACCGGCCCGAGCCGCAATCTTTCTGGATGCGCAATACCTACATCCCTCTGGACATTATTTTCGTCAGTGAGGGCCTGAAGATTCTGAATATTAGAGCCAATGCCCCGCCGCAAACGCTGGAGAGCCAGAGTTCGATCGGCGACGCCCTCTATGTGGTGGAGGTGATCGGCGGGTTCTGTGAGCAATATGGGGTAGAAGCGGGGGATGAAATCCGTTATCAGTTGGGGGATTAACTTGCCCAAAGAACGTTTCATACGCCATATTCTACCGTTCAGTCGAAAAAGATGGCGTTCCCATCCTTTCTCTCCTAACTTGGCAGTGATAAAAAAATAAGTTCTCCACTTGAGATTTTGAAATATGCCTCGGCTTCAGCCCGCACGGGCTTCCAGGCTTCGCCATATTTCAAAATCGTCGAACTTATTTTTTGAGTTACTTGGAGAAAAAAACCACTCAACCATGTGTCAACACCAATCTAAATGGGACAAGCGCCGGCGCGGGCCGGTTTCCGAAAAGATGAAATTTTACCGCCACCTGCGCTCCTACCTGATCTTCAATTTTGTCATGGCCGTGCTGATGCTGATGGGAAGCGGCGGCTTTGGCATGTGGAAAGCCAGCTTCATCTGGGGTATCTTCGTAGGGGTACACTACATCAAGGCCTTCGGCTGGCCCGGCGCCAACGGCTGGTTTGGCGAAGATTGGGAAGCCTGGATGGAAGAACGCGAACGCCGCCGGATGGAAGAAGGGCCTGAGCCGCTGGAGCAGGACGCCCCCAAGCCAACCTGGCGTAATAAAGATCTTGTGTAACCAGGTGTGGGGCTGTTTGCTGTTTGGTGGGGCCGGTGTTCGCTGTTCGCAAACGCGGCAGGCTGCTTGGGCTTACCTGCTTCTAACCGTGTCCAACCTTAGACGTGTAGCCTCAATCTCTAACGTTCAAGGCTTATAAAACAGAGAAGGCGCCAGGCTGAATATTCAGCCTGGCGCCTTCTCTGTTTTATAGAGATTAGTAGTCCTGTCAGAATATTAATACCCGTCGCCCGATTTGTTAGCAGCGCCGGAGGGCGGATCCATTTCCACATCGTCGGGGCGAGCTACGCGGAATTCAACCCGGCGGTTCATATAGCTGCTGCCAGAGGGCACCAGGAGATCCTCCTGGCCTTTCCATTGCAGGACCAGGCGGCCGCGGCCAATACCGTGGTTATTGACCAGGTGGTCGACGACCGACTTGGCACGCTGGTAAGACAGTACGTTGTTACTTGGCACCTCACCAGTAGCATCGGTATACCCGGCGACTACCAGTCGAACGTTCGGATTTCCTTTCAACATGCGGGCAATGCTGGCCAGCGTGCCGTAGTCAGAATATTTGACGTTGTTGCTGCTGGTACCGAAGTGGATCATAGGCAGGAACCATTCCGTTACGCCGCCGCCACTTGCACTATTTTCATCGCGCAGTTGGTAATTCTGCATTTCTTCAGCAATGATCTCCCGGACTCTGGCTTCGGAGACGCCGCCGCCGGGGCCACCGCCGATAGGATTAACCACCACTCCTTCTCCGTCGACGCGCTCACCCGGCCGGGGAGGGAAGTATGGCTCCCGGTCTTTGTAATCGGGTACGCCGTCGCGGTCGCTGTCCAGGGTACGGCCCTTGGTGTCCACCGGCACATCCGGCGGCGTGTTGGGCTCCTGGTCAATGGCGTCGATGACACCATCCGCATCGGTATCTTCTAAGGTCAGTTGCGACTGGTCCTTAATCTGAGCAAGGTCGTTCATGACCGATTCCAGTGGGTTGACCCAGTAGAGGGGTTCGGATTGGGTTGTCGGGTTGCCAATGTTGACATTTACCCGAACAGATGTAAAGTTGATCACATCTCTAAAGAGGGAACTGCTGGTAGCTTTAGCACTCAGGTTAAAACCATCGACCAGGTCAGATTGATTGCCGAAACCGATGTGAGCCTGGTGTTCAACTCCAATGTTGATGCGGGGGCTGAGGCGGAAGGAGATACCGGCGCCACCGGCAAAGTGAGGCATCGTTTGGGATTGACCTTTTCCGAAAGGACGTTTATCGTCTTCCCGTTTGTCTGCTTTGAACTGCGTAGCGCCAAGCCCCGCCATACCATAGATGTTATACTTTCGGACAGATTGGTTCCAACGCATGGAATTGGCTGAAATAACACCGAAGGCAGTACCGGATAAAAGAGACGTCTCAAATTCGGCGTAACTACCGATGGTGTTACGCTGGCCAGACGCCATACCGTAAAAACCATCGAATCGTAGGGAGAAAAGGTAATCCAGGGATTTACGGACGTGAAACCCGGCGCCAAACCCAGGCTTTTGAGCTATATCTCCAGATATAAAAACATAGCCGCCGCCGACTCCAACTTCGAACATATCTTTGGGTGTCGGATATCCGCTATCTTGTGCTTTTTGGGCCAGAAGGCTACCCATTGCCCCAAAGAGGAGGGCTACAGTCAGCAGAAGGGTACTTCGCTTAATCATAGTCATAGGGATTAATTGTTAATAATTTAGTTGTGGTAATAAGGGAGGTTTGGCGGAACCATACCGCCAAACCTCCCCGATTCTCAGTTGCCATTGAGGCAACCAGGTTATATTGAGGTTTTCAAGCCTGGCCATCCCATCCCTGTGTGCTGCAGGGAAGTGCAAACGATGAACCAAGCCCTCGTTTAAAATTTACTCAAATCGGTGAATATAGAAGCCTTCCGGTCTTGCCAGCAATAATAGCGACAATTATAAAATGATTATACTTCACATTACTAAAATGTGTTTCAAATTTACCGCTAATTTTTTCGCAGAACAAGAAAATCGGTGCTAAGCATACCCTTCCGTTGAAAAAAAGCGCATATTCAGGCTTGTTCTTCAAGATATTAGGCTTTTTTATAAGCTTTAATATTCTATATCTTTCATTTTGACGGTAAGCAGGGCCGCCGGCCACTGATCTGCTATTCCTTTTCCGGGGTAATTATTCAGCAATTGGCGATTAGCTGTTGGCTATTGGCGCCCGATGCCCATAAAATCGGATATAAGCATAAGTTATTGGTTCTTTGCTTAAGAAGCCACCTTCAATGGCAGGTATTTGTAGGCGCTAACCGCCAAAAGCTAACTGCTGAGCTACTTAACGGGTAAAACAGCTACCCGGCCACCTGCTCTACCGGCATCAATTTGTTCAGGGCAATGCGCAGCGCCTCGGCAGAAAGCCCGGTAGGAGAAGGATGCTCCAAATACACCTCTTCTATGCCCTTCCGTATGGTGGAGGAAACATCATTGAAAATAGCATCATCGGTCATTTCTGTATCCGGCTCCATAAAATAAGCAAAGACCCTGGCCATTCCACAATTGGCAATAAAGTCCGGAATGAGGCTGATGCGCTGATCCACGTATTCGGCAGTCGGCCCGAAGAAAATACCATCATCTACAAAAGGTACATTGGCGCCACAGGCCATCACTTCCAGCCCACCGTCGAGCAAGTCTTCCACCTGTTCCCTCGATACCAGTTTGGACGCCGCGCCCGGGATAAAGATATCGGCGCCCAGTTTCCATATCCGGTCATTAGCCTCTTCATAAGAGATCATATTGTCGGCAAACAGCTGATTGCCGGCCTTGCTGACAAACAGGTATTTGATCTCTTCCAGGCCCATTGGCTTCTCACTGATGACTCCGCCTTCCCGGTCGATAATGCCCAGTATTTTGGCTCCGTGCAAGGTAAGGTAGCCCGCCGCTGCCGAAGCTACATTGCCCCAGCCCTGAATAATGGCGGTTTTGCCCTGCAGGCTGCGCCCGTGAAAAATGTCATAGTAATGGTGAACCGATTCGGCAACACCAAAACCGGTAATGAGGTCGGCTACCGCATATTTGTGGTTGTCGGGAACATAGCGGGCATCCTCCACGATCTTGGCGCAGCCATTTCGCAACTGGCCGATTACCTTTACCTTTTCGCCACTGCTGGTGTTGAGATGCCCGTTGACGATACCTTCCTGAGGGTGCCACAACCCCAGCGCTTCGGTGATGGGGATAACATCCCTGAGCTCGTCCACATTCAGGTCGCCACCGGTGCCGTAATAATTCTTCAGGATGGGGTATGCAGCCTTGTACCAGCGCCGGAGCACCTGATTGCGGCGAGGGTCCTTCGGGTTGAAGTTGATCCCTGATTTAGCCCCGCCAATCGCGGGCCCACAGACGGAGAATTTGACCTCCATCACCTTGGCCAGGGAGATGACCTCTTCCCGGGTGAGGCCCTCCCGCATGCGGGTTCCTCCTCCGGCAGCGCCACCCCGGAGAGAGTTGATCACGATCCAGCCTTCCGCCTCCGTCTCCTGGTCATGCCATTCGAAGACGATCTCCGGCTGTTTGTCCTTATACTGTTGAAGTAAGGATTTCATTGATTTCGGTTTTATCTGGGTGATAGTTTTTCGCCGCTTTCCATAGCAAGGGCTTCATTGGGGGGGCAAAGGTAATTAATTAGTTAGTATACTAACTAGTCAGGCCTTCCAAATCTTTTGGGATGGAATTAGTAATTGTTTAGGTGTTGCGGTAAGTGCTTGGACACAATTAGCTGAACCTATGCTGCTTCGTAAGCAGAGCGTTAAGGCCTTTGCCTATTGGGTTATGGTTATATTGCTGCATGGTTAAATTGTTATGCTAAATGTGTCCACCTACGCACTTCGGTGTTATGGTTTTGTGGCCGGCCTATTCCAGGCGTGCTGCCAGGCAACTGTATAGCCTTCTTGAGCACTCGGCCGCAATATCGAAACACCATAAAACCGAAAGGCCAATATAGTTGCCGGAATTTTTAATATAGAGTAAGGTGATAATGAAACCTTGTCGTCATGAAGTTATTCTTCGCCGGGGACTTATCCTTTCAGGCGCGCCACCTGGACGTACACCAAAGCCATCACGGCCGCCGCCGCCATCAGATAAAAGGCAAACGGAAAATTCGCCGCGTCGTTATCGTAAGCCCAGGCGGAGGCCAGCGCGCCAAAACCGATACCAATTTCTAACGCGATATAGGCGGTGGCCATGGCCCGTCCCCGGTGTTCATCCGGGCTGCGGTCTATGACCCATGCAAAAGCGGCAGGGCCGACAATGCCGGTAGAAAAACCCAGAAAGCCAGCCGTCGCCAGTAGCATGGCCGGCGTATTGGCCTGGCCCATCAGCGCCAGAGAAACGGCAGAGAGCAAAAGGGCTACCTTTAGCACCGGCACCCGCCCAAAGCGGTCGGAGACGCGGCCGGCTACCAGTCTCGACAACACGGACAGCGCCGTAAAACTGGTAAAGAAAAGGCCTTTATTGGCCATCCCCAGATGGGCGCTTTGATCGGGCACAATGGTCAGTAAGGCGCCAAAGCTGACATAGGAAAGGGCAATGACGGCCGCCGGGGCCAGCGCCGTAGGCTCAATGATATCGTTTCTGGCCACCTTCAGCGCATGAATGCCAAATTTTTGCCGGCTTTCCAGCGTTTCCTTCAACCCCAATAGGATGACGATCGAAAGGAGCGCCAGGCCCGAGGAGGCAAAGAACATCACATTCAGGGAAAAGGCGCCGGCCAGCCAACTGCCCACCGGAGGGAAGATGGAAGCTCCCATGTTCATGCTCACCCCCAATATGCCCATGGCTTCTCCCCGCCGGTACACCGGTGCAATATCCGCTACATAAGCCGAGGAGGCCGTCGGCTTGAAGCCGGTGGAAAATCCGTGAAATAGCCGCAGCAATAAAAAACCGGCTACGGAGGTGAGCAAAGGGTACAACAGGCTACAGCATACACAAACCAGCGCACCGAAGATCATCACCGGCACCCGGCCCACCGTATCGGTCAGTTTTCCACTAAATGGGCGCGACAGGCCTGCCGTCAACGTGAAGAGGGCAATGATGAGCCCCTTGTAGCCTCCCCCTCCCAGCGAAGTCAGGTAAGCCGGTAATTCCGGAATGATCATATTGAAACTGCCGGCAAAGAGCACATGGCTCAGGCAGAGGAGCAGAAATTGAGGGGTGTACAACCGGGCTTGCGTCGTTTCCATGGCGGCAAAGGTAAAGATAGCCCCTTTAAGCTATGCAAAACGTTACAATGATAAATTCTGCATTTTACATTTTACATTTCTTAGTTTTGCCTCCACAACAGCACCAAGCAAAAACATGTTTCAAAACTGGCTCCGCCCCCTCGAAGATACAGTAGAAGGCCTGGAAGATTACCAATTCGGTAAGCATCTGGAACGCTATACGGAAATACTCCCGGAGTTGAAGGAAACCCAGGTGGCCATTATCGGCATCGGAGAACAAGACGCCGGGGCCGTGCGCCGGGAGTTATACCGGATGAGCTATCCCTTTCGGGGCCTTCAGGTGGCTGACCTCGGCAATGTGCGCAATACCGACATCTCCTTTATCATACCCCTCATCCGGGAATTGCTGGACAGCCAGATATTTCCCCTGATCATCGGCAATGCCGCCCGGCAGGCGCTGGCCCAGTACAAGGCCTTCCAAAGCCTGCAGCAACTCATCAGCCTGGCAGTAGTGGACGAGCGGATTCCTTACAGCCGGGAAAGTGAAGACAAGGAGCAGTATTTCCTGCAGGAAATTCTCGACAGCAAGCACTCGCGCCTCTTTCACCTGAGTTTTATCGGTTGCCAGGCCCACTTCGTGCCTCCCGGCACCTTCGAGTACCTGGATAAGCGGAACTTTGATTACGTCCGCCTGGGCAAGGCCAAAGCGGAGCCGGCCGAGTTGGAGCCCCTCATTCGGGACTGCGACCTGCTGAGCATCAACCTGTCCGCCCTGAAGCAGGCCGAAGCGCCAGGGCAGGAAGGCCCAACGCCCAGCGGATTCACCACCGAGGAAGCCTGCCAGATCACCCGCTACGCCGGCATGAGTGACAAGCTTAAGGCGCTGGGCTTGTACGGCTTTCAGGAATCGCTGGACCGCAACCAGCAAACGGCCAACGCCGTAGCCCAGATGGCCTGGTACTTCCTGGATGGCTTTTACCATCGGAAAGGGGATTTTCCCGCCTCTACCGACGGGTTGGCCGAATATATCGTCGATTTTAAAAAGATGGACTATCACCTTACCTTCTGGCGCAGCGACAAAAGCGGCCGCTGGTGGATGCAGGTGCCGGTAAAAACCCGCTCTAAATACCAGCGCCATCGCCTGATTCCGTGTTCTTACGCCGACTACATGCTGGCCTGCAAGAATGAACTGCCGGATAGGTTGCTGAATGCAATGCGGCGGTTTGGTTAATTTACTAAAACAGCCTCCAACCGGATACCCCGTGACCCCTTAATGAGGAAGTGAGTTCCCTGAAAGCGCTGAGTGTCGAACCACAACTTCAGGGCCGCCACATCGCCAAAGTGGCGGAAACCGGCAGTGCGGGCCACCGCCTCAAATTCCGGCCCCACAAAGACGGCGTCGTCAAAATCCTGCTGAGCGGCCAGTTCGGCGATGCGCTCATGTTCCCGGACGCTGTCCTCCCCCAGTTCCAGCATATCTCCCAGAATGACGATTTTGCGCTGGCCTTCCATGGCGGCGAAGGTGAGGATGGCTTCCCGCATGCTGCTGGGGTTGGCGTTGTAGGCATCCAGGACGAAGGTGTTGCCATCGCGCTCCACTATCTGGGAACGCATATTGGCGGGGATGTAGGCTTCAATGGCCCGGACGATTTTCTCACAGGGTACTTTGAAATATTTCCCGAGGGCAACGGCGGTCATGATGTTATTGAAATTGTAGGCTCCGATCAGGTGGCTGTTTGCCTGGTATGTTCTGCCCTCCTTATCAATAAAAGCAACACGGACGAAAGGACGGGTATCGAGCAGTTTAACCTCCAGGTCGCGCTCTGAAAGGCTGGGGTTTTCGCTGCGCCGGTAAAACACTTTTTTCTTAACCGGAGCGGCCAGGCTTTCCAGGAAACGCTCATCCCGGTTGACGAAAGCCATGCCATCGTCCTCCGCCAGATAGCGGTAGAGCTCCGATTTGCCTTTTTTCACACCTTCTATCCCGCCGAAGCCTTCCAGGTGGGCTTTGCCAATATTGGTGATCAGGCCGTGAGAGGGCTCGGCGATGCGGCACAGGAAGTCGATCTCCCGCTGGTGGTTAGCGCCCATTTCGATGATGGCCACCTCCAGCCCGGGCGGCATGGCCAACAGGGTCAGCGGCACTCCAATATGGTTGTTCAGGTTGCCCTGGGTGGCGTGCAGGCGGTAATGGCTGCCCAACACGGCTGCCAGCAGTTCTTTCGTGGTCGTTTTACCGTTACTGCCGGTAATGGCGATCACCGGTATGAAGAACTGCCGGCGGTGATGGCGCGCCAACTCCTGAAGGGCCTGCAGGCTGTCGTTCACCAGGATATAGCGGCTGCTCTGCACCGCCGCCGGATTGTCGACAACGGCATAAGCGGCGCCGGCATCCAGGGCGGCGGCGGCGAACTGGTTTCCGTCGAACCGCTCGCCCTTAATGGCAAAAAACAGGCTGCCGCTTTCCACTTTGCGGGAGTCTATCACCACTTTTGAGTGCTTGAGATAAAGCTGGTAGAGTTCTTGTGTGCTCATAGATTTAACTAAAAAGCCTCCACTTCAGCGTTGCTAAGGTGGAGGCTTTTCTTCTTTAACGGTAACCGAATTAATATCTTCTCTTGCTACGCTTGCGTTTGGTGTTAAACTGGTGCCCCCCTTCATCCTCGTTGCCGCTGGGCGAGCCGGTGCGGGTCATAGCACAGCGGAAGCCGATGGCGCGGGAAGATTTGTCTTCATCCAGGAAGCGGCGGGCGCCGGGCGACAGCCAGAAGAGGCGGTCGGCCCAGGATCCTCCTTTGTAAACGCGGGCTTTGTCGCTGATCAGGGTGTGCTTACCATAATCGTAGAAAGCCTGCGACTGTTTGTCACCATCCAGGTAGTTGTATACCTGGCCAGTCTTATAGTTATCGCGGTTGGCGGATTCTTCATCGGTCACGTAAGCATAGCGCAGGCGGCCGAGGCTATCCTTTTCTACCGGGCGTCCGTCTTCGTCCAGCTCCATTTTTTGGAATTTGCCACCCCGGTAGGGGTTCAGGTCGTGGTTTTCCACATCGCTGAGCGTCTCGCTGGTCAGAGGGCGGTAGAGGTCCAGCACCCATTCGTTTACGTTGCCGGCCATATTGTAGAGGCCAAAATCATTGGGCAGGAAGGAGCGTACCGGAGCCGGTATATGAGCATCGTCATTCAGCTTGCCGGCCATACCCATGTAGTCACCCTTGCCGCGCTTGAAGTTGGCGAGCATATCTCCCTGATACTTATCGCGCTTCTGATAGCGGGCCGTATTGCCGTCCCAGGGGTAGAAACGGCGGTCGGAGATGCGTTCGTCTTTTTCGGAAGTTTGGTTGCCCTGCAGAGCCAGTGCCGCATATTCCCACTCCGCTTCAGTCGGCAGCCGGTAATCCGGCAGCAATATGCCATCTTCAAAGCGAACGGGGCGCTCACCGCCGGTGCGCAGGTCTTTCAGGTTCTTGCGCACATCGCCCTGATACTGGCCGACCAGATAAGCTTCGGTGTTGAAGTTGTCCTCATCTTTTTGCTCGGTATTCGGGTTGATGATGCCTTTTTCGATGAGCATCATTTCGTTTACGCGGTCGGTACGCCATTTGCAGAACTCATTCGCCTGTATCCAGCTAACGCCAACAACCGGGTAATTATCATAAGACGGGTGCCGGAAGTAAGTTTCCACGAAAGGTTCGTTATAGGCAAGTTCTTCGCGCCATACCAGCGTGTCCGGCAGGGCATCGCGGTAAACTTCCGGGTAAGATTCGCCAAAAACCCGATTGAGCCAGTAGAGGTACTCCCGGTAGTTGATATTGGAGACTTCCGTTTCATCCATGTAAAAAGAAGAAACCGTTACCCGGCGGGCGATGTTGTTCCAATCGAAGGTGACGTCCTGTTCGGTAATACCCATATTAAAGGTACCCCCTTCGATCAAGACCAGGTTGGGGCCGGTAGCCTGTCCTTCGTAATCCAGCTTTTCAAAGCCACCCCACTTGGTATCATTGTATTTCCACCCCGTAGTGGCGGATCGTTCCTTACTACCGCAAGAACTCAGTATAAACGCTACTCCCAGGAGGATAGCACCAAACTTCAACAGATTTTTCATTGATAGGAGTTTGTTTTGAGAATCGACCAACAATTATATTAAATCAGTGAAAATCCAAACCCTGCTGGCGCACACCGGAACTTGATCAACGAACCAGATTCAGCCAGCATCGTATTGCCTTACCATAGCCAGGCGGCAATACAGCATTCACGAACAAAGCCCTGCCATCATTTCTGAGGGCTACCTTACAAATGGCGAACCATTTGGAGGTATAGGCAAAGTTTTGCCGGGGTTGCGTTACCTCCTCCCTGGCAAAAAGGGCATTGGAGAATTGTTTTGATTCTGTGGGCGAGCCACAGTTTTCCTTCAAACGGCTGCAAGTTACAAAAAATCAACTTGCATTAATTAAACATTTTAAAACAATCATTATAACGGGCGGTTTTTTTCCGCCGCCTGGCCCCTTCGCTATCGTCAAAGTTGATGGTCAACGAGAGCTCATGGGTGCCGCTGGTGCGTTGCAAAGTTAAACCGTTCACGGTAAAATCGAAACTATATCCGAACCTAAAAATACCGTGCTTTACACCGGCCAGGGCTATAGCGGCGTCGGCATTGCCAATGGCGTGCCGGTACCAGGCGCCGCCGAAGAATTTTCCTAAACCGAAATAGGCGCCGCCATTAACCTGTGCGAACTCTCCCTGCTTAACAATAAGGAGGTTCGGTGATATGAACGCCTCCGATTTGCGATTATTGCCCGTTTGCAAAGGGATTTCTACTCCGCCGTGTAAAGTGAGGCGCATGGGCATACCGACCCCCAGGTTGTTGTTGATGTCGAGCAGGCTCTCATCCGGGCTGTTGAGGTGTTTTAAAGAAAGGCCGCCGTAAGCCCGCTGGCCGTAAACCAAAAGGCCGGCGCCGACGTCGAATAAGTTGCGGTTGAGGTTTTCCGGAGGCAATTCTCCCGAGGGGTTGGGCGAGCCGTCCGGCCCGGTAGCGCCTTCCAGCGGATCCAACTGGTCGGGAAAAACCAGGCGGTTCCAGTCGAGACGGGATTGTATCATGCCTGCCTCAATGCCAAACCGGACCGACAGGTTGCGGCTCAACTGCACCCGGTACCCGTACACCGCAAGGAACCGGTTGGTGCTGTAAATGCCGTTGCCGGCATCATCGCCCAAAACCATTAGCCCTATGCCGCTGTTCAGGGATTCTATAGACTGTTCATAGGCTACAGAATAAGTTTCGTACCCCCCCTCGTAGGCCGCCCATTCATTGCGGTAGTTGACCGTAACACGGGGCGAAAGGGTCGTACCGGCAAAGGCGGGGTTGACCTGAAGCGGGGCAGCGTAGAACTGGCTGTAAATGGGGTCCTGCCCCTGTAGCGAGCATAGGAACAACATACATAGCGCAAGTAGTGGTAATTGTCTGGCCATTGACGGGTTATGATGGTTTTACAACAATAAATAATAGTATGTTTGTAGTCTCCGAAACTTTTTGGCCTTGTTATACGAAGGTTATATTAGCCGACATTTCGGCACTTCAGAACGCGCAATACCCCGAAGGAACTGGCGTTTCTATAACAACTTCTACGGGCAAAAGGCCTCCATTTTCGGGGTGGCTCTGGTAATGCGATCTGCCAAGTATAGGAAAAAAACGAACCGCCTGTGCTGTTTATGATACGGTAAACCACCCTATGGCGGGAGGTTGACAAAACTACACTCTACTAAAATAGATTATTTCAAACTCGTGCAAGATATGAATAAATTAATTGCCACAGCAGCCCTTCTTCTGAATGTTTGCCTGGCTTTTTCTCAGGCTCCGACAATTATTCGGAAACAGTTCCAGTGGGAAGATAAAGCCGGGGAGGCCCTGCTCCAGGGCAAAGCCGTTGAGTACTGGCAGTTTAAAGGAGGGGTAGGTAGTTCGGAACACCCCAGCCTCGAGTTCTTCCTTCAACGCTTTCCGGTGGCAGGTTATGGCCAACTCAGGGTTGAGGTGGCCAACGCCCGCTTCGAGCCTTTTGAAAAGGGGCCTTCTCCGGACGATGCGTACCTGCAGGAACAGTTGCAATTCGAAACGGCGGTTGAAAGGAGCCGGGAAGGTTACTACGGCAAAGTGGCCTTTGTGCCTATCGTGCGACGGGGCAGCCGGTTTGAGCGCCTGACGGAAATTGAGCTGCGGGTATATCTCCAGCCCGAACCGGAGCCGGTTGCCTTCCGGGGCCCCACGGCAGGGCCTTCGGTGCTGAGTGACGGCCAGTTGTACAAGGTCGCTGTCCAGGAACGGGGAATCCATAAGATCACCTATAATTTTCTGAAGAACGAGCTGGAAATGGACATCGATAACATCGACCCCAGGCAGATTAAGCTCTATGGAAATGGCGGCGGCAAACTGCCCTATTATATTGGTGACGAGCGAATTGATGACCTGGCTGAAAATGCTATTCAGGTTGTGGGCGCCGAAGACGGCAATTTCGGGCCCAATGATTATATCCTGTTTTATGCCGAAGGGCCTGACAAGTGGGGGTACAGTGACAACCTGAGGCAATTCGTGCTCGACAAAAACCCCTATGACACCAAGAATTACTATTTTCTCAAGGTCAGCGCCGGCAACGGCCTGCGCCTGCAGGAGACGCCGTCGCCGGGTGGCGCTACCTACACCAGTACTTCCTTCGATGATTACGCCCGGCTGGAACAGGAGTCCATCAACTTATTCCACGAATGGGTGAAAGCTCAGGGATCCGGGCAGAGCTGGTTTGGCGACCATTTTAAGGTGGCCCGCCAGTACACTTATAATAATGTATTTTCCTTTTCCGGGTTGATCAGCTCGGAGCCGGCTATTCTGCTCGCCTCCATGGCGCTGAGGGCGAATGTCAAATCTACTTTTTTTGTCGATATAAACGGGGAGTCGCTGGAAAGCAGTGAAGCCAGCTCTGTACCTGCCGTTGATGGCGGCGGCGACAATACGGCCGTTTTTGCCAGAAGGGCCACCCTGAATGATACGGTACTGCTGAACGGCCCCAATGTCAGCTTTACCATTCGATACCCATATCCGCAAGGCGTGACGGATTTTAGCGAAGGCTGGCTGGATTACGTGCAGTTCAACGTGCGCCGTTCACTGCGGATGGAAGGCGCCCAGCTTCATTTTCGGGACCGCCGCAGCCTGGCCTACCCGGCGACTACCTTTCAGCTTCAGAATGCCACCGCCAGCATAGAGGTGTGGGATATTAGCAACCCGCTGGTTCCTGTGCG
Source organism: Lewinellaceae bacterium (assembly GCA_020636095.1). Classification (GTDB taxonomy): domain Bacteria; phylum Bacteroidota; class Bacteroidia; order Chitinophagales; family Saprospiraceae; genus JACJXW01. The sequence goes on along the minus strand of JACJYN010000002.1, from coordinate 959,866 downwards.
GCCATCCGTGGAGCGGGCCGGCAACCAGTTGAGCTTTACGGCCAATACCCAAACCCTGCGCGAGTTCATCGCTTTTGAGGCCAACCAGCAATTTCCGGTTCCGGAGGCCATCGGTAGGGTAGCCAATCAAAACCTCCACGGCATCGAAAACGTCGATATGGTGATCCTCTATCACCGGGATTTCGAGCAGGATGCCCTGCGCCTGGCAGAGCACCGCGCCGATCATGACGGGCTTACGGTAGAGCTGGTAGAAGTCGAACAGGTTTACAACGAATTCTCTTCCGGCAAGAACGACCCTACCGCGATCCGCGATTTTGCCCGCCTGCTTTACGAAAAAAGCCCGGGCTTCCGCTATATGCTGCTCTTCGGCGATGGCTCCTTCGACACCCGAAACATCTATGGATTGGGCGGGGATTTCATCCCGACTTATCAAAAGGAGTCGTTCAACCCGGTTGAAGCTTATCCTACGGACGATTACTTCGCCCTGCTCACTGGCGATGACCCCAACGACCCGCTCAAGGGCGCTCTGAATATCGCCGTGGGCCGCCTGCCGGTCAAAACACCGGAAGAGGCAGCCAATGCCGTGAATAAGATCATCCATTACGACTCTGATGAGAAAACGCTGGGGGACTGGCGCAACCGCCTGGTTTTTGTGGGCGACGACAACGATTCCTCTCCCGGTAACTTCGACCTCGACCACTATGAAGATGCCGATGAGATCGCCGAAGACCTGAATGACAGCCTGCGCTATCTCAACCTGGAAAAGATCTACCTCGACGCCTTTCCCCAGGAATCTACTCCCGGTGGGGAACGCATCCCTCAGGCCACCGAGGAACTCAACAAGTCGATTTTCAAGGGCGCGCTGGCGGTGACCTACCTGGGGCACGGCGGCTCCAAAGGGTGGGCGCAGGAACGGGTGCTAAACATTTCGGATATCCTTTCCTGGGAAAACTTCGACCAGATGCCCATTTTTATCACCGCCACCTGTTCTTTTACCGGATATGACGACCCGGCATTCGTCACGGCCGGCGAGGAGGTCTTCCTCAACCCTGCCGGCGGGGCCATTGCCCTGATGACGACCGTGCGGGCCGTGTACGCCAGCTCCAACGTGCGGATGACGGAGAATGCCCTGCGTTATATCTTCGATCGCGTAGACGGCCAGGTGCCAACGGTGGGCGAGGCTTTTCAGCGAGGCAAGAATGATGTGAGCGGCGATTTTAATATCAACAACTCCCGTAAGTTTACCCTGATCGGCGACCCCGCCATGGCGATTGCCATTCCCAACTACAATGTACTCACTACCGCTATCGATGGGCAGGCGGTTACTGCGCAGGCATACGATACCCTGCGGGCGCTGCAAAAAGTGACGATCGAAGGCATCATCGCCGGACAGAACGGAGCGCTGCTAACGGATTTCAACGGGGTCATCTATCCCACCATTTTCGATAAAGCGCAGACGGCCACTACCCTGGGGCAAGGCTCCAATAAAAATTACAACTACCGGATACAGAAGAACGTACTGTTCCGGGGCCGCGCTTCGGTCGTCAACGGACGTTTCCAGTTCACCTTTGTCGTGCCTAAGGATATCAACTACCAGTTTGGGGCAGGGAAGATCAGTTACTACGCAGCGGATACGGGCGCTATGCAGGACGCAGCCGGCAGTTATGAAAATATCATCATCGGCGGATCCGACCCGAATGCCCTGGCGGACGATCAGGGCCCTAAAGTGGAGGTATTTATGAATACCGAAGATTTCATCTTCGGAGGTATTACCAATCCCAATCCAACCCTACTGGTAAAGTTGGAGGATGATAACGGCATCAATGTGGTGGGCAACAGCATTGGCCACGACCTGGAAGGCGTGCTCAACGACAATACCCAGAACACGTACCTGCTCAATGATTTCTACGAATCGGAACTCGATGACTATACCAAAGGGGAAGTCCGCTACCCGTTGTCCAAACTGGCAGAAGGGCGCCACAATATTCGGGTCAAGGCCTGGGATATAGCCAACAACTCCAGCGAAGGCTATACGGAGTTCGTCGTTGCCGCCTCGGAAGAAGTGGCCCTGGAGCACGTGCTCAACTATCCGAACCCCTTCACCGATTTCACCTGTTTCCAGTTTGACCACAACCTGACTAACCAGGATTTGGAAGTTATGGTCCAGGTATATACTATTTCCGGCCGACTGGTCAAGACCATTCAGGCCAGTATTTTTTCCGATGGCGCCATTCGCCGCGACGATTGCATCGAGTGGGACGGCCGTGACGACTATGGGGACCGGCTGGCCCGGGGGGTCTATTTATACAAGGTAAAAGTAAGGGCCGGCAATACGGGGAATGTCGTTTTGAGCGGAGAGAGTGAGTTCGAAAAAATGGTTATCCTAAAATAAGAAGCCGAATTTTTCGTATTGATAAGGTGGCAAGAAATTTGCCGGACATCCAAGGGAGGCTTTTTTTGTCGCCAATAGTGTAGATGGCGTCACAAAGAATCGCCGAAATTCAGCCAACAAATACTATATTTGCAAAACTTTTTTGTTAAACAGTGAGGATCTCATGAAGAACTTATTACAAAACTCTCTCCTCTTATTGCTCGCGATCACTGGCTTGTCTACCCAGGCAACGGCGCAATGCTATGAGGAAAACGGAAAATATTTCAACCTGGATGGCACGCCCTGCACCAACACAGTGGTTTCGGCTGTTCCTTTTCTGCGCATCGTAGCTGATGCGCGTTCAGGGGCTATGGGCGACGCCGGGATTGGCATTTCGCCCGACCCCAACGCCATGCACTTCAACCCTTCCAAGATCGTTTTTGCGGAGGAAGGGCTTGCCCTGTCAGCTACCTATACGCCGTGGCTGCGGGCCCTGGGCCTCAATGATGTTTACCTGGCATATCTGACCGGATACTACAAGCTGGATGACCTGCAGGCGCTCGGATTCGGCCTGCGCTACTTCTCCTTGGGAAGCATTCAGTTCACCGATCAGAACGGAGAGCCGCTGAGCATCGGCCGGCCCAACGAGTTCGAGATTACGACGGCTTACGCCCGTAAACTTTCCGATAAGTTTGCCGCCTCGCTGAGCGCCAAGTTCATTTACTCGAACCTGGCTGCCGGCCAGCAGGTCGAAGGCGGGGAAACCATCGAGCCCGGCATCGCCGGCGCTGCGGATATTTCTTTCACCTACCGCACGCCTATCAGCCTGGAAAATGCAGAATCGGAACTGACCGTAGGCCTGGCGCTGACCAACATCGGCTCCAAGATTACCTACACCAATTCTCTTTTCCGCGACTACCTGCCCGCCAACTTCGGGCTGGGCGCCGCCTGGCAGATTGATCTCGATGAGTACAACTCCATCACTTTTGCTACGGACATCAACAAGCTGATGGTGCCAACGCCCTGCCAGGATGAAACGTGTGAGGACCTGGACGGCAACGGCGTCTTTGACTACCGCGAGCAGTCTGGCGTCCGCGCCATCTTCTCTTCTTTCAGCGACGCCCCCGAAGGCTTCAGCGAGGAGCTGAGAGAACTGATGTACTCAGTTGGTGTGGAATACTGGTACGATAAGCAGTTTGCCGTTCGCGCCGGTTACTTCAACGAGCACCTGCAAAAGGGAGGGCGCAAGTTCTTTACGGTAGGGCTGGGCCTGAAGTACAATATATTCGGCCTGAACTTCTCCTACCTCATCCCGACCACCAACCAACGCAATCCGCTGGATAATACGCTGCGGTTCTCCCTGCTGTTCGACTTCGGCGCTTTCGACGCAGGCCAATAACAGGTATGCCGCCCTTTTGATTTCCTCCGGGTTATATCCCGGGTTGGAAAATCAATAAGGCAGCATGTAGAATCAAAAGGGGCTGGCATTGGAAAATGCCAGCCCCTTTTGTTGCTAAAAAATTGCTGCGGGCCTGTAAGCCGGATTTTGTTCCCTGACGATGGGCTTACGCCCAGCCCCGGGCCTCTATCATTTATCTAGCCCTGACGTCACCGTCAGGGTCTATCTGCCTACCCCCCACGACTGTTTCCAAGCAGGCGAGCAACCCGCCTCCCACCCTGAAGTGAGCATGGCTCAGCTTAAGGGATCGGAATCGTGGTGTATGTGACATTTCAACCCACGAGGTTTACCCCCGGGCCGTATTGCTACGGCCTGGCGTGCGCTCTTACATTAAGGGCATAGCCCCGCACGTTTTCACCTTTACCCACCGAAGCTACGTGCCGAAGGCCGTAGCGGAGAAGGGCGAGCCCTCCCGGCAGGAAGTCTAGTTTTCTGTGGCACTTTCTGTCCATGACGCTGACGGTCACAGCCCACCCGTTAGGTGGCGTGGTGCGCTACGTTGTCCGGACTTTCCTCACCCATGGCGCTAACGGCCATGGCCGCGATAGAGCAGCCCGCAGCAAGAAAGAAAGATAGGCCTTTCTAACGGATTGCCCAACGAATGGAACGGAATAAAAGTTTCTGTTGAACAAATAGGTGAAAAATGGAGGAAACCTATTGGCGCTAATATACGTATAGGAAGCCTATGATATGGGGCCAGTTAAACCAAAGAGCTACGGGAGCAGTCCTGTTTCCACTGGGAATAGGTATACAATGGTGGGCGGCGCAGTCGTCCTCGGCGATCGCTTTTGGAATAGGCGTTCTGTTTCTGGCGGCAGGATTGGCGGGGATTGGAGGCTTTTCACGACGGCTTAGCCGGTCCCGTCACCCGCTGGCAGGCTGGGCCCTGGTTGCCCTGGCTGTCCTCTTTCTCAATATTTTTTATAGTGTACTTTCCTTTTCGGCTCCGCCCTACCTGGCCGCTCTTTTTCAGATACCGGTACAGGGAGGCAAGATGGCGCATCTGCTGCTCAACAGCTTGCTGGCGCCCTGGTTGCTGGGCTTTGCTCAAAACAGCTATCGACGGCCCCCACTTCAACAATGGCCTATTCGTAAAAAAATGGGGCTGGCCTTGGGCGCCTATGTTGCGATTTCGCTGTGCCTTTTTGTGATCCTCCTCCTTATCCGCAGCCTGGTGCTGGATTCCGGCTTGCATTTCGATTTCAGGAATATCTTCAATCTGGGCGCCCTTAGCTTCACTGGTATCGGCTGTATCGTTTTACTGCTGTTCAGTTTACTGCTGTTGAGTCTATGGTTCAGCCGGGAGCTACGGTACCTAAACCTCAGCCGGCAGCAGCGGCTCATGGCGATTGCCGTTTCTTTGCTGTTCAGTGCGCCGCTGATGGCGGCCCTTCCGTTGGGCATTAGTTGGCTGACCGGGGTGTTGATCCTGCTGGTGTATCTCATCCTTCTGGACCTGTATGTTGAATTGGATGAAGGAAGCCCGGCCTGGCTGATTATCTGGCTGGCTCTGCCGGCGGCATTGGGCGCCGGTTTTTTCTTCAAATACAAGCTGGATAAGGGCAGCCAGGAGCGGCTGGCTTTCGCCCAAAGGCTGGCCATACCGCGCGATAGCCTGGCGGAGGCCCAGTTGTCCAACCTGATCAAAACAGATACCCTGTTACTCCATCTGGCCCTAGGAGCACACATAGAAGAAAAAATAGAATTATACCTTCTGGAAGCCTACCCCTACCTGGGCAAGAACTACCGGCTGAAATGGGATACCCTGGCAATGCCGTCCGGGCAACAAGTAGATTCCGGCTTATACTTTTTAGCGCCCAACCCCTCCTATTATGCCTATGCCCTTAGGCCTGATACAAAAACCGATAACCGGCCCGGCTGGCTAATGCTTCGCCCTGCTATCCGCCCGCCGGAGCGGGTGCTCCAGGAACTGATCCCCAGCAGCTTCATCCGGCAGGCTTCCTTTGATTTTGTGGCCTATTTTCAGGATAAGCCCGCCGCCCGCCGGGGGGATATACTTTCAGGCCATGCCGCTGCCGGACCGTGGCCAGCGGCCGGAAAGTGGCGGGAGCAGCTCGACAGCCGGTATGCGACACTTTTTTACCAGGCGCCCAACGGCTATCAGGTGGCGGTAGGGGAAGCGCCGGGGGGCTACCTCAAGCCGCTTTCGCTGTTCTCTTATCTGTTTGCCATGCTGCTGCTGATTGCGCTTCTCGTTTTTAGCGCCAGCCGTTTCGTTCCGCTTTTTCCGGCAACACCACCGGAATTGCTAATCGGAGAGCCTTCTCTCCGGCACCGCATCCAGCTGTCCGTTATCGGCCTGGCACTGGCGGCGTTCTTCTTCATCGGCCTGGCGACAATCGCCTATTTTCGGAGGACTGCCGTCCAATATCAACAGGAGCGGCTTTTTGAGACGCTTAACGTACTGGTGCGCAGTATCAACCTCAGGGACAACCCACCTACCGATGCGCTAAGCCTCAACCGGCTGGCCAATACCCACAAAATAGATATCAGCTTTTTTCGACAGGATGGGCAGTTGATCGCTTCCTCCGCACCCTTCCTTTTTCGGGATGGGTGGAAAGAACCCCGAATGGCGCCGGCCGCTCTTCAGGCTCTGGAAGATAGCCGCTTCCGTACGGTAGTGCTCGACGAGGACGTAAAAGGCCTGCATTATAAAGCGGCCTATGTCGCCCTGCCGGCCACCCTGGGGAATCCCGCTTTTTTCCTCCAGATTCCCTACACGGCCACCGACCAGGCTCTGCAGGAAAGTGTGGTTGAATTCATGGGCGCTTTGTTTAACTTTTATGTATTCCTTTTGCTCATGGGGGGCGCTATCGCCATAGTTGTGGCCAATTCCATCACTCGCCCGCTGGCCGCCATCGGCGATAAGCTACGCAGTTTCAGCCTGGGCAGCAATGAGCCTCTGGAGTGGGACAGCCAGGATGAGATTGGCAATCTGGTAGAGGCCTACAACCAGATGATCGCCAAACTGGAGGAAAGCACCCGGAAGCTGCGCCAATCGGAAAGGGAAGGCGCCTGGCGGGAGATGGCTAAACAGGTGGCCCATGAAATAAAAAACCCGCTCACGCCTATGAAGTTGAGCATCCAGTATTTGCAACACGCCCAGCGGTCCGACCCCGAACGGGCAGCAGCCCTGATCGAACGGGTTTCTAAAACCCTGATCGAGCAGATCGACGGATTGGCGCACATCGCTACGGAGTTTTCCAACTTTGCCAAAATGCCCAAGGCCCAAAACGAACAGCTGGTATTGAATGAAGTTGTCACCTCTGTTTACCATCTCTTCACCGAACATCAGGAGCCTGCGGAGAACATACAGCTCTTACTGCCCGAACAACCCATCAAGGCCTTTACTGACAAAAAACAGCTGGCCAGAGTGCTGACCAATCTGGTCAAAAATGCTCAGCAATCCATTCCGGAAGGCCGCCCGGGGCAGATCGCCATACAGCTCTATCAACAGAACGGCGCCTCCATCGTCAAAGTATCCGACAACGGAACCGGTATTCCGGAGGAGGTGCAGCCTAAAGTATTCCAGCCGAATTTCACCACCAAGTCTTCCGGCATGGGGCTGGGGCTGGCCATGTGTAAAGACATTATCGAAGCAGCCGGCGGCCGGCTCTATTTTGAAACCCGGCAAGATGAAGGAACAAATTTCTTTTTGGAATTACCGGAGGCTGAATAGGGAGTCTGGCAACAAACAACCGGCAACAAACAATCTGTTACACAGTATGGGTACTTATTTCTATCTTCGCCGGGAAAAAACTATCCTATGAAAAAAGTGTCATTTTTCATTGCCATTTTGGCTATGGCCGTTGTTTCCTGCCAAAACTCAGCCGACCCGGAGAAATTGCGGGAACGGGTACTGGCCAGCTCCGAATTTGCCGCCCTGGTCGAGGCTTATCAGTCCAGGGGCGCTGACCTGCTTCAGGAAAAACAAAGCCTCCAGGGGGAGGGCGGCCAAGATCAACAAAAGGACCAGGAGGCGAAAAAAATAATGGAGGAGCGGAACCGCCAGATCAGGGCCTTATTGAGCGGGGAGAAAAAATTGTCAAAAGAAGAATTTGAAGAAGCGGTCAGCCAGATCGATGAATCACTGGGCGCTACCCCGGAAATGCTCTTGCCGGTAAGAACTCAAAGAATGAAAGCCGCCATGGCTGCCCTGATGGAAAAGTTTCCGGGGATCAAAGAACAAAAAGCCAGCTTCATACAGGATTGCCTGTCTGTGTATAGGGAGCGGAAGGCAGGTAAATAGAGGGGGTATCCACTTACCGGAGCAAACTTACATCCCCACTGCGTACCTCCGAATGCCCGTCCCGGAAGACGATTTCGGCAAAGAATACATAAACGCCCGAATTCACCGGCCGTCCTTTAAACGTACCATCCCATCCATTCTGGTAATCGTTGGGCAGGATGTTGGTGCGCAGAAAGAGCTGGTTGCCCCAGCGGTCGAAGATGGCGAGGGTTTTGATCAGGGATACATCCCCTCCGTCGTAGAGGAAAAAGCGATCGTTGCGCCCGTCGTCGTTGGGGGAAAAGGCGTTGGGGAGGTACACCTCGCTACAGCTTTCAATGTCGACCTGGATGGCGTCGCTTACCGTGGCGCATTCGTTGGAAACGGTCAACTCGTAACGGCCGGATCGTTGCACCCGGAAGGTATCGGCTGCGGAGCCGTCCTGCCAGCGCACCTCACCCCCGCCAAAAGTGGAACGCAGCAGGAGGCTTTGGCCCTCGCACAGCAGGGTATCCTGCCCGAGATTCACTTTAGGTAAGGGAATGAGCCCAACCTGGACAACATCCTCAGCTATACAAAATGTATCGGTTTTGGTCACGGTGACGGCATACCGCCCCGCCTGGCTGGCCAATACCTGAGCCCCTGTCTGGCCGGTATTCCATTCGTACGTGGAATTGGAGCTCGAAGCGTCCAGCCGGAGGCTTTGCCCTTCACAGATGCTGGTGTCGGGCCCCAGGTCGAAGAAGACCGAATCACCGGCAACTTCGACAATGACGTCATCGTAGAAAGGAATCCCGCAGACATCCCTCATCTCGACGGTGTAGGCCGTTGTCTGCACCGGCGACGCTAAAGGATTAGCCACCCGGGGGTTGCTCAGGCCTTCAGCCGGCGTCCAGGAATAGGAACTGCCGCCGGTGGCCCTCAGTTGCACCTGCCCGCCCGGGCACATCACTACGTCGGGCATCTGGTCGAGAAAGCTGGTGTAGTTGAAACATACCTGATGGAGGTTATTGGCGGCGCCGGTGGCGGAGGTGAAGCCCCAGAACACCTCGGGGTCGCCGCCAAAGATGTCGTTGACCATGTCTACATTCAGGGACAGGCGGATTTCGCAGTCAAAATATACGGTTAACAGGTTGCCGGGGGCATTCCAGCTGACCCGCAGGCTGTGGAAGCTGCAGTCCTCGATATTGGGGTTGCTGGCGCTGGCCTGAATGGGCCCCTCCAAAGTGCCGGCGGAGGCGTGGTCAAGGTTGCCGTTTTTGATAACGGCGATATGGTCATATTCCGGGTCCGTCAGGTTGACGTTTTGCCAGGTGTCGAACTCGATGCCCAGGGAAGGCGTAATGCCCTGGAAACCGATGCCTCCTCCGGCTGATCCAATGGAAGTGCTCACCGGCTGAAAGCCAAAGACGATACCGTCGGCCCCGTCCTGGTCTTTACAGCCCAGGTAGATATCCATGACTACTTCAAACGATTCATCCAGGCTCACTTTGTCAGGGTTCCAGATGGATCCGGAGGACCAGTTTGCCGGGTTGGTGAGGCGATAGCAGGAATTATCCGTCTGAACGGCCTCGCCATTGAGGATGAACTGGCCCTGGAGGGCGGTGCTGATACCAAGGAGAAAGATGGAAAGAAATCGAGCCATGGGGACTGCTTTTTCTGATTCTTTAACGATCGGGAGGGGGTGTGATTTTTTCAGTATAAATAACGCATTTCAGCGTATAACACGCTTAGAAGCTGTTTGAATTTAACACTTCGATTTTGTTATAGCTCTTTTTGAGGCACTCTTCGTTGTCAAAATCCTCATTTAGCGCTGCTAAACTCCGGTTTTGACGCCTCAATTGCCTCAAAAATAATCTATAACAAGATTTCAAAAGCCAAATTCAAACAGCTTCTTATATTTGCCCCCACCTTAACAAAATGATAATCCGACAGAAACTCAATCATGATGAGAGCCATGTCTGCAACTATTGAAACGGTCATTTTTGACCTGGGCGGGGTATTGATTGACTGGAACCCCCAGTATGTTTTTCGCGAAGTTTTTGACGATGAGGAGGAAATGCGCTATTTTTTTGAGGAGGTCTGCACCGCTGAGTGGAACGTCCGGCAGGATGCCGGCCGGCCGCTGGCGAAGGCCACGGAAGAAAAGGTGAAGGAATTTCCGGAATACGAGCCGGCCATTCGCGCCTATTACGGGCGTTGGGAGGAAATGCTGGGCGGCCCGATAACCGCCAGCGTGAACATTTTGGAGCAGATTCACGCCCGGGGCCGACACCGGCTGTACGCCCTGACCAACTGGAGCCAGGAGACCTTTCCCATCGCCCAGGAGCGTTACGGTTTTCTGGATTTGTTCGAAGGCATCGTTGTATCCGGCCAGGAAAAGCTGATTAAACCGGATACCCGGATATACCATAACTTGCTCCACCGCTACGGGGTAGCGGCGGAGACGGCCGTCTTTATCGATGATCTTGCAAAAAATGTTGAAGCAGCCCGGGAAGTTGGGATGGAAGGTATTCTCTTTCAGGGAGCAGAGGCGTTGAGGGAGGCGTTGATGCGGTTGGGCGTGTTGGAGTAGACGGATAGCCCTGAAAACCAACCTCTTGCCGCAACTTTTCCATTCCCTCTCCGTAAAACCCCTTGAAATGACATCGGTGGAGGTGTCGGGTAGCCGTTGATTTTCACTTCCTCGGCTCCGCTATGTTTAGAAATTGTAGTATAAATACTATCTTTAGGGCTGCAAACACTTATGAGAACAGAGAAGCGCCAGCAGCTATTTATGACGGTTAATGCTTCCTGCACAAAACATACTACAAGTGAGAAAACTATCTACGGGAAAGCGTGCCTCCACCCCCTACAGGCTTTATGTTATAAAATCTAAAGGGATGAGAGATCTAATCCTATGGGCGGCACTGCTTCTACTGGTACTACCTTCCGGTGCTCAGTCTCCGCAACTGATCGACGAAGCCCTTTTTCAGGGTATGCAATGGCGCAACATTGGCCCCTTCCGGGGTGGCCGTTCGGTTGCAGTTGCCGGTTTGCCCGATAACCCTTTAGTTTATTATATGGGAACGACAGGCGGCGGGGTGTGGAAGACCGAGGATGCCGGCCTGAACTGGTTCAATATTTCCGACGGCTATTTCAATACCGGCTCGGTTGGCGCCATTGCTATTGCACCCTCCGACCCCAATGTGGTCTACGTTGGAATGGGTGAACACCCGGTGCGGGGCGTGATGACCTCTCACGGCGATGGGGTTTACCGTTCGCTCAATGGGGGCAAAGACTGGCAGTATCTGGGGTTGCCCAATTCCCGCCACATCGCGGCTATCCAGGTACATCCCAATGACCCCGACGTTGTATATGTGGCGGTGCAGGGCGCCCTTTACGGGCCGAGCCTGGATAGAGGCGTCTACTATAGCAATGATGGCGGCCAAAACTGGCAGCAGTTACTATTTGTGAACGAAACGAGCGGCGCCTGTGACCTCAGTATGGATTCCAATAATCCGCGTATTCTCTACGCCGGCATGTGGGATCACCAGCGCACGCCCTGGCAAATCCGCAGCGGCGGGCCGGGCTCCGGCTTGTACCGCTCTGCCGATGGCGGCCTCAATTGGGAAAAACTCATCAACGGCCTGCCGGAGGCAATGGGCAAGGTGGGCGTTTGTGTTTCTCCGGCCAACCCGGAACGCATATACGCCAACATTGAAGCCGAAGAAGGAGGAGTCTTCCGGTCCGATGACGGCGGGCAAAACTGGGTACGGGTGAATCAGCACCGCAGCACCGTAGCCCGCGCCTGGTATTACATCGAGATCATAGCGGACCCTATAGATGAAGAAACTGTTTATGTTCTGAATGCCCCTTTACTGCGTTCCAGTGATGGCGGCAAGTCATTCAGCAGTATTTCCAACCCTCATTCCGACCAACACGCCCTTTGGATCAACCCCCATAAACCGGATATCATGATCCTGGGCAACGATGGAGGCGCTACGATCACCTTTAACGGTGGGCAATCATGGTCTACCCAGCACAACCAACCTACCGGCCAGTTTTATCGCATCATTACCGACAACCGCTTTCCTTATTATATCTACAGTGGCCAGCAGGACAATTCTGCTATTGCCATTCCCAGCCGTACCCCTAAGGCAGGCATTACGGCTCAGGATTGGTACTCCGTGGCCGGAGGTGAGAGCGCCTTTATTGCTTTTGACCCGGATAACCCGGAACGGATTTACGGTGGGAGTTACCAGGGAGAACTCACCGTTTATGATCACCATACCGGCAGAAAAAAAGACATCATGGCTTACCCCGGCCTGAGCCTGAGCAAACTGCCCCGGGAGATGAAATATCGTTTCAACTGGAACGCTCCACTGGTGGCCCAACCCCAGCATCCCGGTATTCTCTATCATGGCGCCAATGTGGTGCTCCGCACGGAAGATGGCGGAATGAACTGGAAAGAGATCAGCCCCGACCTCACTCGCAACGAGCCGGAAAAACAGGGAAAGGGTGGGGCGCCCTATACCAATGAAGGCGCCGGCGGAGAGAATTATAATACGCTCAGTTATCTTGCCTGCTCTCCGCTGGAGGCCGGGACGCTTTGGGCTGGCAGCGATGACGGGCTCCTTCATCTTACCCGCAATGAAGGACAGGACTGGCAAAACGTTACGCCTCCCCGCCTGGGCGAAGCCCTGATCAACTGCATCGAAGCCTCGCCGCACAATCCTGCGGCGGCGTACGTAGTGGCCACGAAATACCGGTTCAATGACCTGCGGCCAATGGCCTATTACACTCAGGATTTTGGCAAGAGCTGGATGGAAATCGCCCAGGGTATCGATGAGGAAGATTTCCTGAGGGTCATCCGGGAGGACCCCGTACGGCCTGGTTTGTTATATGGTGGTACAGAAACGGGGCTGTATATTTCCTTAAACTATGGCCGAAACTGGCAGCGTTTTCAACTCAACCTGCCGGCCTGTCCCATCAATGACTTGGCCGTAAAAGGAAATAGCCTTGTCGCCGCTACTTCCGGGCGCGCCATCTGGATATTGGATGGGCTGGAACCTTTGCAACAACAAGGCGATATGGCCAATAGCAGCGTTCAGCTTTTCCAGCCTTCGCCGACAGTCCGCTTTGCCGGGAATACTCCCGAAGAGCCCATAGCCGGGCTGGGGCAAAATCCACAAGACGGGGCCCTGATCTACTACTACCTGCCGGAAGATATGGATAGCAGCAGCTTTCAACTCAATATCCTGGATGCCTACGGAAACCTTCTAAGGTCTTATTGCAACCAGGCAGATAAAGATTTTCAGCAATACGACGGCGGCCCCAGGCCAGAGTCCCTGCTCCCGGATAAACGCGGGTTGAACCGTTTCTACTGGGACCTCCGCCGGGAGCCGTTGCCGGGTATTCCTGGCGTTTTTATCCTGGGAAGCTATGAAGGCAGCCTGGCGGCTCCTGGCGAATATACACTGCAGCTTAAAATGAACGAACAGGCCCTGGAACGGCCGCTCACCGTTTTGCCGGACCCCCGCCTGAAAGCCTGCCCCAGGGATTACCTCGAACAACAGGAGGTTCTGGTATCCATTGAGCAGGCCGTGAGAGATATCCACCGCAGCGTTCAGCAGATGCAGGAGGTGAAACAACAAGTGGAAAACCTTCATTCCAGCCTCAAAAAAATCGAATGCACCAAAGAACTGCTGGACGCCAGCCAAAATATCGTTAATAATATAAAAGATTGGGAGGAAAAACTGGTGCAGCCCAAGCAGAAAACCTATCAGGATGTCATCAATTTCCCCAACCGGCTCAGCGCCGAACTCCTCAACCTGAAACAGAGGGTAGACGCTCATGACCCCGTAGTCACCGAAGGGGCCCGGCAACGGTTGCAGGAATTGCTGAGTGAATGGGCTCAGTTCAGGAACCAGATGCGCAAGATCATTAACGAGGATATTGCCTCTTTCAACCGCCTCTACCGCGAATACCAGATGCCGGCGGTTATCCTGCCTCTGGGAGCAGAGTAACCTGGCAATTATACTCGTAATGTGTACATAAATCGCTTATTCGAAACCGGGAAAACCAGACATAAATATCCTTTACATTGGAAAAAATCACTACTTTGGATTCAGTACCTATGGTGTAGCCCCTTTTCCGTTTACCTGCTACTACAATCTCAAACAAATATGCACATCAATTCCGGAACCTAACAAATAGAGGTTCCGGATGTATCGTTAAGAAGGTGGCATGCCTTTTGCGGATAGATGACTATTATCCTCCGCCTTAATTTGCCATGCTACCGGAAGGACTACATCTATTCTTGATAGTTGATGATAAGCATAATACTAACAGACTATGAACACCACACCATTCTTCAATTGGGAGGACAAGGCGCCAGCCACTTCCTCCCATAAGGAACTACACCAGGTTTTTGCCGCTGAAATTATTTTCGGGTCGCCCAAAAGGAACTGTGCTGGGTCGGGAATATGCAAAGTGAATTCACCGACAGCCCTCGGCTCCGTCCCCCTAAGTTGCCTGAACTGCAAGCGGGCAACCGCCCTGATCAGCCTGGATGCCCCGGAAATTATCGTTTTCCAGTTTGTCAGAAGCTCGATGGCCAGCGAGGTCCTTCAAAAGTACTTCGGAAATGATGTTTTTCTGCTGGAAGCCCCTTTTCAATTCAGGCAAAGCCATTGGCCGGAAGCAGAGGGCAGAATGATCCGGGCCGGGGCATATCCGGTGGAAAGAAACGAAACATTTCTCACGGTTAGGTTTGCTAATGACAACCATCACCCACTGGATTAACACCGAGTTGGCCGAAGCCCTGGGCCGGGCCCTTTTGCATTCGCTCTGGCAGGGAGCCGCTATCGCCCTATTGCTGGCGGCAAGCCTGATTTTGGCGCGCGGGCTATCTTCCACCCTCCGTTACGGAATGGCCCTTTCGCCTACGGTAGGCCTCCTGTTGGCCCGGAACAGGTTGAATCCGAATGGACAGAAGAATTCCAAGCCGGTATGCCGGTAGCTGGCGAAGCGGAAGTACTTCCCCCCGCCATGCCCGAAACACCTGCCCAACCGGCTCCGGAGATAGCTTCGGCCGATACCATTCCTGCCGAAGCCCGGGCGATCGAAAAGGAGATGCGCATATTATAGGTTGGGAAAACCACTCGGGGGGCCGTATAACTTGTAAACAAGCCTGGTGCAACGACTATTGCACCAGGCTTGTAGTTTTGAGCTATGCTGATTTATCGTCTTTCAGCACCCGGAAAAAAGGCGTCGGCCATTTTCAGAGAAAAATAACCTACGCCGTTTTGATCCCACAGCCAATCGCCTTCGTCGCCGCCGGTTTCGGTTCCTCGCCTTTATCAATGGCGTTGATGGCGTTTTCCAGGAATTTCTCCTGTACGCTTTCCGGATCGCGTACGTTGTCATCGATTGCGCCGGTATAGCGGACGGTCAGGGTTTTATCCACGAGGTACACCTCGGGGGTCTTGGTAGCGCCATATTTCGGGAAAACCTCCTGCTTTTCATCGAAGAGGTAGAGGAAGGGGTATTCCCTATCCAGCGCCCGTTTTTGCATGGCATCGAAGCTGTCGCCGGGCGTCACTGCCGGGTCGTTGGGTTGAATGGCCACCACCGGATATCCCATGGGCGCATACTTTTTGTGCAGGTCGATGATGCGCTGCTCGCTGGCTACCGCGTAGGGGCAGGTATTGCAGGTGAAGATAACGATATACCCCTTGGGGGCATTCCCATTGGCGTCCTTGATATTCTGGAAGGAATATTCCTTACCATCAATATTCTTCAGGGTAAAGGCAGGGGCCTTGTCTCCCACGCCCACGCCATCGGGCTTGAGGGCGACGGTTTTAGCCGGTGCATCAGATTCCATCGATGTTGCTTCGCTGGGTTGCCCGGTATCGGCGTTGCAGGCGAAGGCGGACAAGGCCAGCGCCAGGGTGAGAATCAGATTGAGTTGCTTCATGCTTATAATGGTTTTTGTTGGAAAAATCATAATAGTGGTTGGATCACGGCTTCCAGCTCGGACATACTTTTGACCGATGTGCCAATGAAACGGGATTGCTCACCTTTATAGATATAAGTGGCTGGAATAGCTCCCGTCCATTCGGTGGATATTTTGTCTATCCAATCGTTGTAGCGGCCGTCGGCCAGGGCGATCACGGCCGATTGCAATTGCCGCTCTCCGACAAAGGGCGCCAGTTTGCTTTCAAACTGGCGGGGAAAGTCCAGGCTCACCAGGATAACTCTCACCTTTTGGCCCTTATAGGCCTCCGTCAGCTCCTCGAAATAGGGCAACTCTTCCACACAAGGCTTGCACCAGGTTGCCCAGAAGTTAACGACGTAGGTGGTGTCATTATCAAAGTGAAAAAAGGGCTCTACCTGGCTGAACTCATCATAAATGGGGACGCCGCCGATGTAGGTGGCCGGAGCCGGCCATTGGGTTATCTTCTTTTGCGCCGCCGGAGCGGAGGAAGAAGCCGGCTGATCCTGCCCGTTAGCCGGAGAGGCATTGCAGGAGAATAAAATGAGGGCAAGCCCATAAATGAAGGGCATGAACCGGGTAAAGCTTTTCATAGCGGGCGTTTTTTATCTTCTCAAATGGAAATAGAACCTGCCAGAGGTGCTTTAGTTCAAAGTACGTTAACGCGCGGCTGGTTTTACCGGAATAAAACGCAAAACGCTGGAATAAATTATTCTTTTTTTCCGATGAACACTCAAAGGCAAAAAAACAACTTCTTAGTACCGCTTCAGGAACTATTTCCTTTCCAATATGGTAAGTTTAGAACACAATGAAAAAGGCCTGCAGCCCCGGGGAATAGCCACCGGATTCTGAAAAAACAGAAGGCGAACCTCCCGGGGTGAACCGCAAATCACCACCCGACATGGTACAACGAACTTTAACCCTCTACCGAAACTCTTTCCGCGGCTTTTCCCGCGAGGTATGGCTCTTATCTGTAGTGATGCTCATCAACCGGAGCGGCACCATGGTCATCCCGTTCCTTTCAGTGTACCTGACCCAGGTCATGGGTTATAGCCTGGGGCAGGCCGGTTGGGTGATGAGCTGCTTTGGCGCCGGGTCGGTCCTGGGTTCCTATATCGGCGGGTGGTTGACCGACCGGATCGGTTTCTACCGGGTGCAGTTCTGGTCGTTGCTGTTGAGCGGGCTGGCTTTCATATCCCTCGGGTATGTCAATAGCCTGTTGGGTATCTGTGTAGCGGTCTTTATTACCAGTGCCATCGCCGATGCTTTCCGGCCCGCCAACATGTCGGCGCTTGCCGCTTACAGCAAGCCGGAAAACCGCACCCGCACGTTGGCGCTGCTGCGCTTGGCGATCAACCTGGGCTGGGCCATCGGGCCGGCCATCGGGGGGTTGCTGGCCGTTAGTGTTGGTTACGGGCTGCTCTTCTGGGCCGACGGGCTCACCTGTATGGCTGCGGCCCTTTTCTTTCGGTTTGCCCTGCCGGAAAAGCAGCCTGTTGAAAGCATCCGGGATGATGCCGATGCCGCCGCGATCTTGTCCGGCTCCGCCTATCGCGACCGCGCCTTTCAGTTTTTTCTGCTGCTGGCCCTGTTGAATGGAATCGCCTTTATGCAGTTGTTCGGCACCCTTCCGGTATTCTTCAAGCAAGAGGTAGGGTTGGACGAAGGCATGATCGGCCGCCTGATGGCGATGAACGGCCTGCTGATCGCCATTATAGAGATGCCGTTGATCTTTGTCGTGGAAAAGCGCTTCCGCATTCAGCAGATGATCAGCGTCGGCACCTTGCTTATAGGAGCCGCCTATTTGCTGTTCAATCTATTCGGCCCGGTGGTGGGCGCTGCCTTTGCCTGCATGATCCTGATGACGGTAGGGGAAATGCTCAGCCTGCCCTTCGTGGCCAGCATGGCGCTGAACTTTACGAATGAC
This sequence comes from Lewinellaceae bacterium, assembly GCA_020636095.1. GTDB lineage: Bacteria > Bacteroidota > Bacteroidia > Chitinophagales > Saprospiraceae > JACJXW01. The sequence continues at coordinate 941,882 of JACJYN010000002.1, read as the reverse complement.
AAAAACCGGGGGCAGTACATGGCGCTTTTCACCATGACCTATTCCGTCTCTCATATTATCGCACCCAACATCGGCCTGCAGGTGGCCGAACACTTTGGGTTTTCCAGCTTGTGGTACCTTATAATGGGCATCTGTTTGCTGGTGTGGTTAGGGTTTACGTATCTGGATAGGAAGAGGGACGGCCAGAATTTTTAACGCTTACAAAAAAATACCGGAACTTTGCGGCCCAATTCAGTACAACAAGCATGATCGGAACAGATATAAACTACGCCATACAACTATTGAAAGCGGAAGCTGTTGTGGCCATCCCTACCGAGACCGTCTACGGGCTGGCGGGCAATGCATTGAGCCCCACGGCGGTCTCTACCATTTTCGAGGTAAAAAACCGCCCCTCTTTCGATCCCCTTATCATTCATACCAGCCGGTTTGAGCGCATTGCAGACTTTACTACCGATGTGCCGGCGCCCGCCCGGCAGCTCGCCCGCCGCTTCATGCCCGGCCCGCTCACGCTGTTGCTGCCCAAATCCGGCAATATCCCCGATATAGTTACCGCCGGCTCTCCCCGGGTGGCCATCCGCATCCCTGCCCACTCCATGACGCAGGAACTGCTCGCTGCTCTCGAATTTCCCCTGGCCGCTCCCAGCGCCAACCCCTTCGGATACATCAGCCCCACCACTGCCCGGCACGTGGCGGACCAGTTGGGCGACAAGATCCCTTACATTCTGGACGGCGGCCCCTGCCGGGTGGGGGTGGAAAGCACCATCGTGGGCTTTGAAGACGGGCAGGTGGTGGTGTACCGCAAAGGCGGCGTGGCCGTTGAAGACATCGAAGCAGTTGTGGGCCCGGTGCTCGTCCGCGCCCACTCCACTTCCAATCCGGAGGCGCCGGGTATGTTGAAGAGTCATTACGCCCCATCCGCTCCGATCGTGCTGGGCGATACCGAAAGCCTGCTGTCTCAATATCACGGGCAAAGGGCCGGCGCCATCACCTATCGGAAAGCCGCGCCGGGCATCTCTCCCGAACGGCAGCTCGTTCTTTCCCCCACCGGCAACCTGGCGGAGGCCGCCCGCAACCTCTTCGCCGGCATGCGCCGCCTCGACGCCCTACAGCTCGACGTCATCCTGGCGGAGTTGCTACCGGAGGAAGGGCTGGGCCGGGCGATCAATGACCGGCTGAGAAGGGCGGCGGCGAGGTGATGCTGTGGCAGGATGCAGTTTTCCCCTTATCTTTGCAAGAAAACACCAGCTATGAAAAAGCCTCCAATCCTCTATCTGGCCCTTTGGGCCTGCCTCTGGCACATTCCTGCTTCCGCTCAAAGCGAAGCGGAATGGCCCTCGTATTTCCAACTCAGCGGCCACCTGCAGGCAGGCTTTCCGATGGAAGGCTTTGCCGGCAAGCAAAATAAGGACGGGGTAGGATTCGGCGGCCAGATGCTGTTCCAGTTGAAGCGGGGCATGCCCCTTTTTGCTGGCTTGGATGCGGGCATGCTCTACCTCGACCAGGAAAAGCTCAAATTCACGGCCATCGAGGACGGGCAGTCCGTCGATTACCGACGGGTAACCCACAACAATATCTTTATGGCGCACGGCCTGCTGCGTTTCAAGCCTTTCACCAATGGCTTGGCACAGCCGTACGCCGATGGGCTGGCAGGCGTGAAAAAACTCTACACCCGCACCCGGCTTATCGATGAAAGCCAGAACGAGGACAATATTGTGGAATCCGATACCGACCTGAGTGATTCGGCTTTTAGTTACGGGTTGGGCGCGGGCGTGCAGGTTTACCTGTCCGAATTCCCTACGATCCTGGGGGACCTGCGCGTCACTTATCTGCCAGGGGAAAACGCTACTTATTACACCCGCAGCCAGGAGGCTCCCGATCCGATTGAAGACCCTCTGGATGTCTTCGAGGAAGTGAGTTCTCCAACAGCCCTGTTGCTGATTCAATTGGGCGTGACGCTTCAGCTTTCCAGCCGGGATTTTGAAAAAAGAGCGATACCGGATGATGGTGATTAGGGCACTCCGAATCCCTTAAGGCGATGGACGGACACATTGGGATCCCTTGTGTGTACGCCTGCCCGGGAGGCCACGGCCGAGCAGGCAGGATGTACGAGGTTGCCCAATGTTAGACGGGTGGCCTCATTTTACTTCACCTTGCCTCGAGGTGAAGGTGCATTCCCGTATTTTTACCGGGACAAACCCCTACTTCCAAAAGCGGGGGACGCCGTGTGGATTTGTGGAGAAAAGAGGGGGGGCGCTAAAAAATATCTTTTCTCTGGTGACTTCAAAATACTATTTCGTCAAAAGGTCGTTACAAGGCCTGAATTTTGTGAAAAAACATATAAATTTAGGCTTTCTTAATTTATCCAAACCATCAAACCACACGCTTTATGAAGTTTGAGATTTTCAAAAGCGAAAAAAGCGACAAGTTTTATTTCCGCCTGAAGGCTAAAAACGGACAGATCATCCTTTCCAGCCAGGGTTACGCCAGCAAAACCAGCGCCAAGAATGGTGCTGAAAGCGTAATGAAGAACGCTGAAGATGATAGCCGCTTTGAGCGCAAGGAAGCCGCCAATGGCAAATTCCACTTCAATCTGCTGGCTGCCAACAAGCAAATTATCGGCAGCAGCCAGATGTATGCCTCCAAGGCCAGCATGGAAAACGGCATTAAGTCGGTACAAACCAATGCCCCTGGAGCTACGATCGAAGACCTGACGGTTGCGTCTTAAACCCGCAGGTTTTTAAGGGTTTGGTTTCACTGTTTCATAGTTTCACCGGTCCGTTGTACCTATTGGCTCCATGAACCGGTGAAACCACGCCCAATTCTATCTTCTGCTTGATCCGTTCACCCTATGCCCGGCACAATCAAACGAATCAACACCTGGTCCAGCCCGCGAAACGTATCGACCGCCCTGATGTATGCTTTTGCGCAACGGGAGGATACCCGGGTTTTTGATGAGCCGCTGTACGCTCATTATCTCTCCTCTACCGATGGCCGGGTGTTGCATCCCGGCGCCGACGAGATTCTTGCCAGCCAGGAGCGGAACGGAGAAAAGGCCATCCGCGAAATCCTGCTGGGTAAGTATGACAAACCTATAGCCTTTTTCAAGCAGATGGCCCACCACCTCATCGGACTGGATGAAAGCTTCCTCCTGGAAATGGACAACGTGCTGCTTATTCGCGACCCGGCGGCCATCATTCATTCTTACAATAAGGTGATCCCCAATCCTTCCATGGAAGATATCGGCATCGAAAAAATGTACAGCCTGTATCAGTTTCTTTACAAGACGGGTAAACTGGCGGCAGTGGTGGACAGCCGGGAACTACTGGCCGATCCGGCTTCCGTCCTTCGCCAGTTGTGCCAACGCCTGGACATTCCCTTTGATGAGGCTATGCTGAGCTGGCGGCCCGGCGCCCGGCCCGAAGATGGCGTATGGGCCAGGTATTGGTACAGCCGGGTCCACCAATCGTCCGGATTCGAACCCTACCGGGAACTCTCTTTTGAACTGCCGCCCCGGCTACAGGCTCTGGCCTCAGCATGCCGGCCTTTTTACGATCAATTATACGAAGTGGCCATTAAAGCTTAAACCAACCGTATGCTTCAACAGTACGATCCAAAAAATGAGCATATCCTCGTTTACATCAATGGAGCGCTCCTTCCCCGCAAAGAGGCCAAGGTATCGGTATTTGATAGTGTGGTGCAGGGAGGTGACGCCGTTTGGGAGGGGCTGCGCGTTTACAACGGCCGCATCTTTAGCCTGGAACGCCACCTCGAACGGCTGCAAAACTCCGCCCACGCGCTGGCCTTCCGGGATGTGCCGGATAGTGGGTTCATCACGCAGGCCCTCTTCAAAACATTACAGGCCAATAACATGCGGGATGGCGTGCACATCCGCCTGACCCTGACCCGGGGCGAGAAAATTACCTCCGGGATGGACCCCCGCCTCAATCAAGCCGGCCCAACCCTTATCATATTGCCCGAGTGGAAGCCCCCGGTGTACCCGCCGGAGATTGCGCTTATAACTTCCTCGGTGCGGCGCAACTCTCCGATGTCCCTGGATTCGAAAATCCATCACAATAACTTGTTGAACAATATTCTCGCTAAGATCGAGGCCAATCACGCCGGCGCCGACGCCGGCATAATGCTCGATAAGGACGGATACGTCTCCGAAGCCAACGGGGTCAACCTTTTCTGTATTTCCAAAAACACCGTTTACACCCCCCACGCCGACAGCTGCCTGCCCGGTATTACCCGCGCGCTGGTACTTGAGCTTTGCCGAGACCAGGGTATCCCTGCTCTGGAGAAAAATCTTTCTATTACCGAATTTTATACTGCCGACGAAGTATTCACTACCGGCACTATGGGCGAGCTCACCAAAGTATTCGAGATCGATGGGCGAAAGATTTTTAACAAATCCGGGATATCTACGTTAGAGAAGATACAACAGGGCTTTAAAGCCCAAACGGAAACAGGCGGCACTCCGCTTCCGTTTTAGAAGGGAAAAATGTTCCTAAACATGAAAAGGGCCTTCACTGACCAGCTCGGCCGTACGATATCGGTGGACTTCCCCCCTCAGCGTATTATCTCGCTGGTGCCTTCTCAAACCGAGTTGCTGGCACATCTGGGGCTGGACGAAGAAACAGTGGGTATCACCCGGTTCTGTGTTCATCCGGAAGCATGGTTCCGCAATAAAGGGCGCGTCGGAGGAACCAAGCAATTGAATTTGGATGCGATCGGGGCGTTGCAACCCGGCTTGCTCATCGGCAATAAAGAAGAGAACGATAAGCAGCAGATCGAAGGGTTGGCGGAAAAATACCCGGTATGGTTAAGCGATGTAAAAACACTGGAGGATGCGTTGGATATGATCCGAGGTATTGGCGTACTAACTAACCGGAGCCAGCAGGCTGAACTGCTGTTTGGGCAGATTCGCGAAAGTTTTGATACGCTGGCCGAAGAAATGGCCGGCAAACGGCGGCGACGGGTGGCTTATTTCATCTGGAGAAAGCCCTATTATGTAGCTGGAGGGGATACCTTTATCAACGACATGCTGCAAAGAGCCGGTTTTGAAAATGTGTTCGGCCATAAAAGCCGCTATCCGGAGATCAGCCTGGAGGAACTGGCCGAGGCCCGTCCGGAAGCCATTTTGCTTTCCTCAGAACCCTACCCCTTCAAGGACCAACACCGGAAAGAATTCCAGCGGGCCTGCCCCATTACTACCCTGAAAATGGTGGACGGAGAATGCTTCTCCTGGTACGGAAGCCGCCTGTTGCTTTCGGTTGGTTACTTTCGGAAAGTACGCCATGCCCTGACGGAGGCATACAGGACTCTATAAGTACCTGGACAATTATATGTCCGTAAATGGCAGGCAAGCTGATTATGCCTATATGTTTAGTCAAATTCCTATAACTTTGACATCTTCAAAAAGTATGTAAAAAATGATCGATAGGTATTTGTGGCTTCTGTTATTTTTTTTTGTTGCGCAATTCGCCAACGCTCAATTGGCCGGCTCAGGTACCGGCCAGGTAAAGAACGAACTGTTGGTTCAGCTAGCTCAGGAGGCTAGTGTAACCACCCTCCTGCAAAAGATCAACCGGCAACAGCCAGCCACCGCTATACATAAGCGGGTAGCTGCCCGCCGTTTTAATATCCACCTCCTGCAATTTGACCCAACCGCCTGGCCGGGTGAAAGCCTGCTGCAATGGCTTCGCGTACAAAGAGAAGTGCAAGCGGTTCAGTACAACTACGCAGTAGCATTTCGCCAGGAGCCCAATGATCCGGAATTCGAAAAGCAATGGGGTTTTACCCGAATCGGCGCGGAGGAGGTTTGGAACGTGAGCACCGGCGGGCTCACGGCTAATGGAGACACCATCGTAGTGGCGGTCCTCGATAGCGGGTGCGACCTGAATCACCCCGACCTGCTGGGTAACATCTGGAATAACTCAGCCGAAATATCCGGTGACGGCATCGACAATGACAACAATGGTTACATTGATGACACCTTCGGCTGGAATTTTGTGGACGACACGAATGAAATGAAGGTCAATGGCCATGGGCTGGCCGTCAGCGGGCTGGTAGGCGCCAAAGGCAATAACGGTATGGGGGTCAGTGGCATCAACTGGGACATCAAGCTGATGGTCTGCGCCATACAGTATGTCGATCAGATCATCTCGGCTTATGAATACGTTATTGACCAACGCCATCAATATAATGAAAGCGGCGGGCAGAAAGGCGCTTTTGTCGTTGCCACCAATGCTTCCTTCGGGCTTTCCACGCCGACCTTCTGTGATGAACAGCCGGTATGGGGCGGTATGTACGACCAGTTGGGGGCGGTAGGCGTGCTTACCGGCGCCGGTACGACGAACAGAAATCTGGATGTGGATGTGGAAGGCGATATGCCGACGAGTTGTGAAAGCGATTTCCTCATCACCGTCACGAATATGAACGAAGCGGAAGAGAAGGAACTGAGTTCCGGGTTCGGCGAAATTTCAATTGATATGGCGGCGCCGGGCCAGAATTCTTACTCCTTGTATTTGTTTGACCGCTACGCCGTGTTTGATGGCAATTCCGCCGCCGCGCCCCATCTGACCGGCTCAATCGCCCTGCTGTATAGCTTGCCCTGCGAAGAACTGGCGTCAGATGCCCTTTCCAACCCGCGGGAAACAGCGCTACTGATCCGCTCGGTGCTGATCGACGGGGTAGAGCCGCTGTCCAGCTTGGAAGGGCTGACCGCCACCGGCGGCCTGCTCAATGTATACAATTCGATGGAGCTCATCAACGAGGCCTGTGGGGGTACTTCCGGCCCGATAGAGATTCTTAAGATATTTCCCAACCCTACCTCTTCCAGCTTTATCGTAGAGTATGAAACGCCGGATTTCGAAACGTACGACTTTCGTGTGTACAATGCCCTCGGCCAGGAAATGTACCGCAATACCGAAACGCCTACCCGCTTTTCCACCAAACGCCTGGAGATAGATACCCGAAACTGGGCGCCGGGCGTTTACTTCGTCGCTATACAGCGCGGTAAGGATCGCGAAGTGAAGCCGGTAATGGTGAAGGTAGATTAGGGCTGGCGCCGGCATTTGCCGGCGCGGGGAACACCAACTGCTGGGCGGCCGCGCCGGTGGGCGCGCGTTGATTCGATCTTGCTCCCTTACTTCTGGCTAGCCGTCAACGGTTTGGAATGTTCCAGGGCGTTCAGGGCCTCCTTGATCATCGAGTCATCCCGGTTCCATACGCTGTAGAACCCTTCATCTTCGAAGAGGTGTTTGGCGATGCGAGCCTTGATAAAACGTTTAATTTCCTTTTGGGCGTAGCTGTCTCCATTGGGGCTAACCGTAGCGCCGTGGCCTTTGGCGTAGGCGATAAATTTATCATACAGGCCATCGTCCACCTGGTATTTTTGCACGAAGGAGGGCAGGTCGAGTTCGCTCAGCCCTTTTCCGTTTTCGTTCATGTACCGGAAGACAAACTGAGGCACATGCTGGCGCAGTTCAAGGTAATCATCATTCAAAACGATCGTATCGATGGGGACGAAAACATCCGGGGTAATGCCGCCGCCGCCGTAGACTACGCGGCCGTTATCGGTGTAGTATTGAGTAGAATCCTCCACTTCCATTTTTTGTTTTTCCACCAGCTCACCGGATTCGAAGCGATGGGCCATTTCGCTCTCATAAGCCTCCAGGTCATCGCCGTAGGGCTTTTGTATAGATCGCCCGGAGGGCGTATAATAACGCGCTACGGTCAGGCGGAGCGCAGAGCCATCGCGAAGTTTGTACTGTTCCTGGACGAGGCCTTTGCCAAAAGAGCGCCGCCCGACAATGACGCCGCGGTCGTGATCCTGAATAGCGCCGGCGAGGATTTCACTGGCAGAGGCAGAGCCTTCATCAATCAGTACGACAATATCGTCGATATCAAAAAAGGCTCTTCCGGTAGATTCGTAATTACTGCGATTGACCGCTCTGCCTTCGGTATAAACGAGTAATTTATCCTTTTGGGAAAAGAGCTGGCTGAGCATATTGGTGGCCTGCTGGAGGTATCCTCCCGGATTGTGCCGAAGGTCGATCACCAGGTCTTCCATTCCTGCATCGACCAGCTTTTCCAACCCTTTCATAAATTCTTCATAAGTCGTTGCGCTAAAGCGGTTGACCTTGATGTATCCGGATTTTTCGTCAAGCATGTAAGCCACATCGACGCTGTGCATGGGAATCTCATCCCGGATGATCGTAAACTTGCGGATTTTCTTTTCCCCCACGCGCAAAATACCTACTACTACTTCTGTTCCTTTCTCCCCTCTGAGCATCTTGATTACCTGGCGGGAATCTTTATTCACACCGGCAATGGTCGAATCGGCGATCTGAATGATCTTATCGCCGGCCTGGATACCGGCCGCTTCGGATGGGCCACCTGCCAGCGGTGCGACGACGACAATAGTGTCGTCCAGCATCATAAATTCTACGCCGATGCCGTCAAAATTGCCCTCCAGTTGTTCATTCACCTCACGCAATTGCTCGGCGGTGATGTAGTTGGAATGCGGATCGAGCTTGGCAAGCATATCCTCAATCACTTCCTGGATCAGCGCGTCCCTGTCTACCTCATCTACATATTTGGCCTCAATGTACCGAAGGATTTCTTCAACTTTACCCTGCCCAAGGGCGTGCATAGACTCCTCGGGCGTTTCGGTGATTACAGTAGGGGCATTGGACTGCATGCGCATGCCGATGAGTATGCCCGTAACCAACACCAGCGCAAAAAGTAAGGGCAGCCAAATACTTAATCTTCTGGGAGCATTATTCTGGTCTTGATACATTATTCCGTTTCATAAGGGTTAAATCAATCTTGAAGAATCGCTTTTCCGGCTTCAAAGTTAGAGGCGCCTGGGGTTTGCCTGTACAGAGAGAACATACAATGGGTAATACAAAAGTAAGCAAATTAAGGTTGACAATAATTCAATTTTTTTTCTTCTCCCTTCTTCCAGCTTTCTTCATTTCCGCTTTCCGCATAGGCATGCTGTCGATCAGGGAGAACAGCTCCCCGGCACTTACCGGCTGATCTTTTCGAATTTTTTCTGTTCCATCCTTACCAATTAGCACAAAAGTGAAACCAATGCCGGGGGTAATTCCGTATGTGCTGTAGAAGGCTTGAGCCTGGGTGGCAGGCAGCGCGTTGCCATCGGGTTGCTGGCCGCCATCGGGCAAAATAGTATACACGGCCAGGTTCCGATCCGTTACTTCTTCGGGGTTTTCCGTCAAAATGAGTAACTGTTTTTGAAAATTGGCTTGTTGCCGGGAAGCAGTGAAAAGCAGAATGACCCGGTCTTGCCAAAGATGGCTCTCCATGTTTTGAGCGGTGACAAATTTTATCATGATAAGGGAACTAAAAAACAAAATATATTTTTTCATAAAAAAGGTTTTGGCCCAAAAAGTAAGGGGTGGGTCCAATTTTCACAATATTATATCTCCAATAGGCAATAATCGAAACGGCAAAATAGTTTACATCATAACTCCCAAATCCACATTCCCATGAGAAATGCCCTAATCCTGGCAGCCCTTTTTAGCACCCAAGGCCTCACCGCCCAGGAACGCTTCGTTAGCTCCGATTTCAGCGACTTTTACGATTGGTACCATCAGCAATCCCAGGTGGCACAACTCTATGAAGACCAAACGGAGCTATTCACCTTCACCAGTGATACCTATGTGTACACAGGGCCGTGCCTGACTTCAGAAGTGGCCGCTCAACTCCCCATCGGCTACGGAGTCAAAAACATCGCGTACAATGATGACTACTATCTTCCGGAGGATGAGATCAATGGCTACGGCGACATCTGGTACCACGTTCGCGGCAAAGACCTTACAGGACAATCATTCACCGGTTATATCTGGGGAGGGCAGATCGCAAAAGGTTGGCGTTCTGCCGACCTGAACGGCGATGGTAAACCGGAATTCATTATGCTGGGAATCTCCTCCCAAACTCGAAAAGCACCAGGGGATATCAATGCGGAGTTGCGCATCGTCCAGGATGGCCGGCTCCTCCATCAAAAGACGGTTCCCGGCCTCTGTGTTTTTGAGGACTGTGCTTCCAGCCCTCTTTTGCGGGTGGTTGAAACGCCCCAGGGCTTCCAGATTATTGAAGCCAGTACCATGACGGTCGGTTGTTGGGCAGGCATTGAAAAATCCTTTTTCTACTGGGATGGCGCCAACCTGCAACGCGTTTACCAGGCCGAATACACTACGCATAAGGAGTTAGCCAACGCTGCCTTTGTCTTCACCGGCAAAGCCGGCGCCCAGCTGTGCCGCTACAGCCACGAAGGCGACAATTATACACCTGTCTGGAAATGCAAGGAAATGGCTGTGGAGGACAGCCGCGCTTCAGTTGCGCCTGCCGCCACTGCGAGTATAAGGGTTGGGCGGTAATGTTTTCCTAGCTCACTTTCAGAATGACCTTTCCCTGGTTTCGGTTGTCCTCCATATACTGGTGGGCCTTTGAGGCTTCTTTCCAATCGAAGATGGTATCGATGACGGGGCGAAGTTTTCCCTGTTCGAACAAAGGCCAGGCGTAGCGGTAGAGGTCTTGTGACAATCTGATTTTATAATCCAGGCTTCTGGCCCGGAGCGTAGACCCCATCACCTGCAGGCGCTTGCGGAGGATAGGCCCCAGGTTGAGTGGTTCGGCATAGACACCGCCCAGAAACGCCAGCATGACCAGGCGCCCTTCCATTGCCAAAACATTGAGGTTGCGCTGAAAGTAGGGCCCTCCGATAAAGTCCACTACCACATCCACTCCTTTTTCGTGGGTGTATTCCATAACTGCCGCTTCGAAATCCTGGTTTGTATAATCGATGGCGTGGACGGCTCCCAGCTCTTTACAGATAGCATGTTTGGCGGCGGATGCCGTTACTACTGCATGGGCGCCCATCGTGTTCGCCAGTTGAATGGCGGCGGTACCGACACCGCTGGCGCCGGCATGGATCAGGATGCGTTCTCCTTCCTGGAGCCTGGCCAGCCACCGCAATGCCTGAAAAGCAGTGAGAAAGACTTCCGGCAGGCCGGCTGCCTCTGTAAAGCTCAGTCCTTTGGGAACTGGCAGCGCCATATCCTCGTGAATAACGGCATATTCGGCATACCCTCCCCCGGCAAGCAGGCCACAGACGGCGTCTCCCGGTTTCCATTTGGTAACACGCTGCCCCATGCTCTCCACCGTACCCGCCATTTCCAGGCCCATAATGGTGCTTTCTCCTTCGGGGGGCGGATACTTTCCCTCCCGTTGAAGGATGTCGGCCCGGTTGAGGGCGGTTGCCTCCACCTTCACCAGTATTTCATGAGCGCCCGGATGGGGTTTGGGCCATTCGTCAATATACATCTGCTCCGGGCCGCCGAAGGATTCGATCAGTATTGCGTGCATAGAGTAGGGGTATTTGTGCCGGACATATTAATAAGGCCCCGTCCAGATTAGAGCTTGAAAAAATGGCCCATCTCGTCCTGCTTGGTTTTGAGGTAGTTGAAATTCTCTTTTTGGGGCTCAATGATCAATGGCACCCGGCTGACTACTTCAATCGAGGAGTCTTCCAGGGCTTCGACCTTTTCTGGATTGTTGGTCAGCAGGTGAATGCGGCTGACGCCAAGGGCTTGGAGCATTTCGATGGCGATGTCGTACTGCCGGGCGTCAACTTCCAGGCCGAGGTGCAGGTTAGCGTCTACGGTGTTGAGGCCGAGGTCCTGCAGGTTGTAGGCTTTCAGCTTGTTGATGATGCCGATGCCCCGGCCCTCCTGACGCAGGTAGAGCACCACGCCCCCCTGTTCGGCGGCCATTTGCAAGGATTTATCCAACTGCTCTCCGCAATCACAGCGCCTGGACCCGAAGAGGTCTCCGGTGATGCATTCGGAATGTATTCGGGTAAGGACCGGCTTGGTAATGTCACAATCCTCGTGAACAAGGGCAAGGTGGGGCATCCATTCACTTTCATCTGCCGCGAATGCGATCATGTTGAAGTTGCCCCAGGGCGTTGGGATCAGGGCCTCCGCCTGTATCTTCATCATAACTTTTTTGACTTGCTCTATTTTTTTTACCATTGCCGTTGTCCTTTTGGATAGGATAGGGGGAATTTACTCCCAATAAACACAAAAATAAGTTTTATCTCATCCTCTTGCCAAGATAAAGAGCGACAAGCACCATTTTTGAAACCAAAAAACCGGGTAAAAGTTTCGCTGCAGGCCAGGCAGTGGCGATTGTGGCTTTAACCCGGGTTCGATATGTAGTACCCAACGGTTGTTCGCAATTCGCTGTTCGCAGGTGGCATGTGGCAAGTGAACGGCGAATACCGAACGCTCAGCCGAACGGTACGGGACGAGTTATCGAAAACCGGTTGAGAAGCCTGAAGAAAAATAAAAAACATCCCGGGCTTTGACGTCAGTCAAAAGCCGGGATGTTTGTGGAATACGACTTCCTGGCCATCGAAATTTGGGGAAGCAAAATTAGCGCCGTCCAGGGCTTCCGTAAAGGGAACCTTGTCCCAGATACAAGACAGTTCGAAGAAGGCCTTGGCCTTCAGGATTTTGGCGATTGCCGCCACGTTGTTGCTCGATTTTTTAGGTTAATGATAAGCACAGTTGGAATAACTCCATCATTAAAAGATAGCCCGAAGGTTCACTCCGATGCTTCGCGTACTGGGGACGTTCGACCGCTCAATGCCCCAACCGTCGGCGCCGGCGCCAAACAAGCTGGCCTCCGGGTCGATATGGGGGATTACGGAATACAACAGAGCGACATTCCGCGCTTCTACGCCGATCACCAGGTTTTTGATAAAGCTGTTGCCCAACGTCACAGAAATATTCATGAATAAATCGTACCTTTGCTGCATATTGGTTTAAAAACAAAGCCCAAAAAGGTTCCGATTCCCGGGAAAATGAAGCTCACTGCGCTGATATTAACACTCTACTTCCTGCTCGGCAGTTTACTGCCTGGCACAGACTTTAGCCAACTGAAGAAGGCGCCTGCGCTATGGGAGCATTACAATCTCCATCGGAGTTTGGTGGCCGCTGTTGGTGAAAAGCCCTCTTTTTTTGACTTCCTCTATACTCATTTTTGGGATACCGAAAGCCACAACCACCACGATGGGGGCCATAGCCACCAGGGCCTGCCACTGAAAACAATTCATGTATTTTCTCATATACTACCTTCGGGTTCGATAGCCCTTAAGCTGGCTTCTCTGCCAGCTGCCTGCCATCAGCTCATTCCTCATCATCACTCCTTTTTCAGCGCCATTCACGACGGCGCCATCTTCCGCCCTCCAATTTTGTCCTGATATTATCCTTCCCTTCTTGAGCTCAATTACGAAGCCTGGGGAAACGTGCGGGCCGTCTCTTAGTGGCAGTATGCGGTTTAGCGTGCAGTTAGTTTTCGCGAATAGGCTGAAAACGGCCAACTGGACTTGGGACTGGAGCCGGATACGAGCAAAGCGACTGACGCAGTAAGTGCGAGATCGGAAGCCGGAATCGGCGGCAAGAGCCCCGTAAACAGAAATGGCGGCAGGCCTTAATCGCTATACCATTACTGGCCCAAAGCACTTCCACCCTTCAGGATAAAACATTCAATTCAACCATGATCAAAGCAATCATTGAGTTTTCTGTAAAGAATAAACTCATCATCCTTTTATTAGTCGCCGGTTTGGTGGGGGCCGGTTTATATTCCCTGACGCGTTTAGCCGTCGACGCCGTACCCGACATCACCAACAATCAGGTGCAGGTTGTCACAGTCTCCACTTCTCTGGCCCCGCAGGAGGTGGAACAATTTATCACCTACCCGGTGGAGATATCCATGGCGAATATCCCCGGAGTGGTCGAAATACGCTCTATTTCCCGTTTTGGGCTATCGGTTGTCACCATTGTTTTTGAAGATGGGGTTTCCGTGCTGGACGCCCGTCAGTATGTCAAAGAACAGATTGGTGTAGCCGAACAGGAGATTCCCGATGGAATGGGGCAGCCGGAACTCATGCCGATCACGACCGGCCTGGGCGAGATTTACCAGTATGTACTTCAGGTAAAGCCGGGCTACGAGAGCCAATATGGCCCGATGGAGCTGCGGACGATACAAGACTGGATTGTCAAACGGCAGCTTTCCGGGATCACGGGTATTATCGAGGTGAGTAGTTTTGGCGGCTTCCTTAAGCAGTACGAGGTGGCGCTTGACCCGCTATTACTCCAGAGTTATGACATTTCCGTGGCGGAGGTGTTTGATGCGCTGGCTCGCAACAACCAGAACAGTGGCGGCAGCTATATCGAAAAGCAAACCAATGCATTCTATATACGCACCGAAGGGCTGGTGCAACACCTCTCCGATATTGAAAGTATCGTGATCGGCGCCCGCCAGGGTATTCCGGTTCTGATCCGCGACGTGGCCAAAGTCCAGATGGGAAGCCCCAAGCGATTTGGCGCTATGACGATGGACGGCCTGGGCGAAGCGGTGGGCGGCATCACCCTAATGTTCAAAGGCGCCAACGCATCGGAGGCGATTGCCAATGTGCACGATCGCATCGAGCAGGTCCAGCAATCCCTTCCGGAAGGAGTTGTGCTCTACCCCTATCTCGACCGCTCCGTCCTGGTGGGTAAGACGATCAATACCGTAAAACACAATCTCTTCACGGGCGGGTTGATCGTCGTTTTGGTGCTGGTTGTCTTGCTCGGCGACCTGAGAGCGGGCCTGATCGTAGCCTCCGTTATTCCTCTGGCCATGCTTTTTGCGCTTATCCTGATGAACTATTTTGGCCTATCCGCCAATTTGATGAGCCTGGGGGCCATCGACTTTGGCATCGTTGTCGATGGGGCGGTGATCATTGTGGAAGGCGTGTTGCACGCCATTTTCACTTATCACGTCGGCAAAACCCTTGTACAAGAGGAGATGGACGGCATCATTATCGAAGAATCATCGAAGTTGTTCCGCTCGGCAGTCTTCGGGGTATTCATCATCCTGACCGTCTTCATTCCCATCATGACCCTGACAGGCATCGAGGGCAAGATGTTCCGCCCGATGGCTATGACGTTTAGTTTTGCTGTACTGGGCGCCATGATCCTTTCGCTGACCTATGTTCCCATGATGGCGGCCTGGGTCATGCCAAAGGAGATCAGGGAGCACAAGTCCTTTTCCGGCCGGATTGTCAACTTTATCCGGCGGCTGTACCGGCCGACGCTGGAGTGGGCCCTTCGCCTGCCTGTGCTGGTACTATCCGCCACCGCCATCTTGTTGGTGGCGGCCGGCCTGGTCTTCAATACCCTGGGCGCCGAATTTTTGCCTACCCTGGAAGAAGGCGACCTGGCTATGCAGATGACCATACAACCAGGCAGTTCCCTGCAGGAGAGTGTTCGCTCTTCCACCAAGGCAGAGCGCATTCTGCTGGACAACTTTCCGGAAGTGCAGCACGTGGTGTCCAAGATTGGCACCGCCGAAGTGCCCACTGACCCGATGGCGATTGAAGATGCGGATATCATGATCATCCTGAAACCCAAAGAAGAGTGGGTTTCGGCCTCCGGGCGGGAAGAATTGGCCGACAAGATGAAAGAAAAATTGGCGGTTGTAGCCGGAGCGGGATTTGAATTTACCCAGCCCATTCAGTTGCGATTCAACGAGCTGCTTACCGGGGCTAAGACCGATATTGCGGTCAAAATCTTCGGTGAACAGGTCGAAGAGCTCAAACGGTTGGGCGACCAGGCAGCTGAAATCATCAAGGATATTCCGGGGGCAGGCGACGTTCGGGTAGAGCAGACCGAAGGCCTGCCTCAATTACGCGTCCACTTCGACCGCAAAAAGATTGCCGAGTACGGCCTGGATATCGAGCGGCTCAACACACTGGTCCGCACCGCCTATGCCGGTGAAACGGCCGGGGCTGTATTCGAGAACGAGCGCAAGTTTGACCTGGTCGTCCGCCTGCAGGCAGATTTCCGCCAGGATTTGGACCTGGGCCGCTTGTTTATTCACCTGGATGATGGGCGTTCCATTCCGATGAGCGAAGTGGCCAATGTCGCCTATTCGGAAGGCCCCATGCAGATTTCCCGGGAAGATGCCCGGCGCCGGATCAACATCGGCGTCAATGTGCGCAACCGGGACGTGGCCAGCCTGGTGGCCGACATCGAAGCCGCTTTGGGGGAACGCCTGGCATTGCCGGCGGGTTATTACATCCGCTACGGCGGCCAGTTCGAGAACCTGGAAGCCGCCCGCCGCCGGCTGGGGGTGGCCGTGCCCGTTTCTCTTGCGCTGATCTTCGTTTTGCTTTATTTCACCTTCGGTAAATTGAAGTATGCCCTGATGATTTTCACGGCGGTGCCCACCGCTGCCATTGGCGGCATCCTGGCGCTCTGGGTTCGGGGTATGCCCTTCAGCATCTCCGCCGGGGTCGGCTTTATCGCCCTGTTCGGGGTGGCGGTGCTCAACGGGATTGTGCTCATCAGCCACTTCAACCGCCTGCGGTATGAGGACGGCATGACGAATATCCGCCAGGTAGTTATCGTTGGGAGCCTGACGCGCATGCGCCCGGTGATCATGACTGCAACGGTTGCGGCCCTGGGCTTTCTGCCCATGGCCATGTCTACGTCCAACGGCGCTGAAGTTCAAAAACCGCTGGCAACGGTAGTGATTGGCGGATTGCTGACGGCTACGCTGCTCACCCTGGTCGTCCTGCCGGTACTGTATTACCTGGCCAACCGCAATCTTAAGCGCACTATACCGACGGCGGCGGCGGCGCTTTTGCTTCCATTATTGCTACTGGGCCATTCCTTACAAGCCCAACAACCGGAACTCACGTTGGAAATGGCCCTGCAACAAGCGATGGAAAAGCACCCCAGCCTGCAGAACGGATCCATTGATGTTCAGCAGGCACAACTGGGGATCGAAGCGGCAAGCCCCATCCCTCCCACAGAGTTTACGATGGGAGTAGGGCAGTACAATACTTCAGCCATTGACTATCAACTGGGCGTCACGCAATCCCTGGGCGTTCCCGGCCTCAACCAGCGCCGGCGAGAGGCGGCCCGTGCGCGGATGGCCCTGGCTGGCAATAAGCTGGCGTTGCTCGAACAGCAACTGGCCTATCAGGTGAAAAGCACCTGGCAGGACTGGCTTTTCAACCGGCAACGGCTGCAAGCCCTCGTCCAACAGGAATCTTTGTATGCCACTCTCCTGGAAAAAGCCGGCCTGCAATTCCGCACCGGCGAGATCGGACAACTGGAAAACACCCTGGCCGCCAACCTCCTGACCCAGGCTCGTTATGCTTTAAAGCAAGGCCGTATTGAAGAGGAGCAAGCGTTTACCAGGTTGCTGCAACAATCTTTTTCGGAAGGATACCGGCGCTCTTCAGATAGCCTGCAGTTGCTGCCTCTTCCCGTTACGGACAGTACGGCCAGCCTGCAACTCCAGCTTTCCCCTCTCGAACAGGAAATTGAAGTCGCCCGGCGACAGGCGGATGTGGAAGCCCGGATGTTGAAACCAGAGCTAAGGCTGGGAGTTATGCAGCAGAGCATACGCCCCGATTGGCCGTTACACGCCTTGAATTTTGGCACTGCATTGCCCCTTTTTACTAAAGCACAGCGTGCCAGAACAGAACAGGCAAAACTAGAAGAAGTAAAAGCAGTGAACAACCTGAACCTGCAACGACAGCTGTTGCAGCAGGAACGCCGGCTGGTGCTCCAGCAGGCTCAGGCCTTGCAGCAGCAACTGCGGGAGGAAGGGGCGAACCTGCGGCTTCAATCCGCCCAGCTTCGCCAGCTGGCCGCCGCCCGCCTGCGCGCCGGAGAAACCGACTATTTTCAGTTTGCTCAAAGCCTGGAAGCTGCCTTGAAAAATGAACTTCAGTATATCGAGTTGAGTGGGCGGTACAATCAGGCCGTTCTGTATCTGGAATTTCTTTCAAAATAACGGGTGCGGCTTCCGCCAGCACCACCGGGCCGAATGGCCCTTAAAGTGATAACAACATGAAATACAACAAAATAAGTGGAGTCGCCATCCTGCTAGGCCTGGTAATGGGCGCCTGCAACCAACCGGCTGAGCCGGCCGTAGCCGAAGCAAAGGAAAGCAGTGAATCTGCCATCGTTCATCTATCTCCCGAGCAAATGGAGTTGTCGGGTATTATTCTGGGACAGCCCAGCAACAGAGAAGTGGCTTCGTATATAGAATGCTCCGGTATGATCGACGTTCCGCCCTCCAACATCCGCTCTGTTCACAGTCCGGTAATGGGTTTTGTACAGCAGGTGAAGCACCTGCCAGGGGAATACGTCCGCCGGGGAGATTTACTGATCAGTATTGTCCATCCCGAGCTTATCCGCCAGCAGCGGAGCTTCCTCGAAAGCGCTAGCAAAATTGCGTTTTTGAAAAAGGATATGGAGCGCAAAAAAGAACTGGCCGCGGCCGATGCCTCCTCACAGAAAGCTTATGAACAGACCCAGTCCGACTATTTCGTGGAAGAAGCTCACTATAAAGGTTTGAAAGCGGAGTTGGACCTGATCGGCATCAACACCAAGGCCGTGGAGGAAGGCCGGGAGGTGCAGTCGAGTATTCGCATCTATACGCCGGTGAGCGGTTACCTGACTCAGGTCAACGCCAATCCCGGCAAACTGGTGGAACCGAATATGCTTCTTTTCGAAATCGTCGATAACAGCCATATCCATCTGGAACTGCAGGTTTTCGCCAAGGACCTGGGCTTGCTGCACGAAGGACAGAAAGTAGTGGCCAGTATTCCCGGCAGCGAGGAAGAACTGCACGGGAAAGTTCACCTCATCAATAAAGCCATCGACCTGGAAAAGAAAACCGCCAACGTTCACGTCCACCTGGATGAGGAACCCCAGGGGCTGGCCATCGGCACTTTCCTGTATGCCCGCATCCGCACGGATTCCCGGCAGGTGACGGCCGTTCCGGAAGCGGCGATTGTCCGTTCCGGGGACCGTTCTTTTGTTTTTGTCCAGGATAGTGAAGGTTTCAGAAAAGTAGAGGTAGTAACCGGCCTGACGGATGGGGGCTTCGTGGAAATCCGGGAATTAAACCTCGGAGAAGGCCAGCAGATCGCTCTGAAAGGCGCCTATTATATCAACGGAACCGAGTAAGTAACCTGCCTGTCGAGACAGGCAGGATGGTGCGCCGGGTACTGGATTAGAAGATTCCCCGAATCCGGCCCGGCGCTTTTTATTTACTATTCGTGGACTACCTCGCTGGCGCCACTCAGCCGGATGTCGGTTGAGGGGTTTCCTTTATAGTAGATACGGCAGTTACCACTGGCATCCACTCTAAGGCTTTCGCTGGCAAGCACCCAGGCTTTAGCTGCGCCCGATGCCTCAATATCGGCCACTTTAGCAGGCAGGTTATAAGCTTCCAGTCGGGGGTTGCCGCTAAGCTGCACCTCCAGGTTATCAGTTGTGCCATTCAGTTTGAGCTTAGCCGTGCCGGAGAGGTTGACAGTCAATTGTTCCATATCACCGCTAAAGGAGGCCTCGGCTGCGCCGGAAACTGTAGCGTGGAAATCGTCATGGGCGCCGAAGCGCAACACATTGGCTTCGGCTACGCCGGAGATGTTGAAGCCATCCAGTGCCGGCATGGTAATGGTGATGTCCACCTGGCGTCGATTATTGCGGTTGCGATCGTAACGTATTTCGAGCTCCCCATTATGCAGATCCAGTTCTAACTCGTCGAGGTCGCGGGTACAACCTTCGGCAGTCAGGGAAAAGGTCTCACCGGGTTGAATCTGTAGCCGGAAGTTCTCGCCGGCATCCACCCGGGTAAAACCGGACACGTTAAAAGAACGCTGCTCAGAAGCAGGGCAACTGGAAGAAGAATAGCTGGCATCCTCGCAGGAGGAAAACAAAAGGGCAGGCAGCAGTAAAATGGCCGCCCAGTTCATCATTTTTCTTACTTGATCTTTCATAATGTAAATTGTTGTGGTTTATTGAGATGATAGCCGGAATACCACTTTCCCCCTATCTCTTTGTTCCAATACTTACAGGTATCCGATCAATGCCATCTTTTTGTCTACCAACAGCAGTAAATAATATTTGGGGCCGGATGGGCCGCCCTAATAAAATTTCCCGGCAAGCGCTGAATTGAATTTCGATGCAACGCAACCTGTTTGGGATAAGCGACGTAAAAGAGAAAAACTGAAGAGATTCACCTGTCAATTGATTTCATCGAATCTTTGAGTTCGTCCAACTATTGGAAGCAGAGGGTTTATTGGCCCTATTCCTCTAATTCAATCTCATGACGGGAAAATTAACAAGGCCACTATCCAGCTTTCAGGCAACGCTTTCCTATATTCTATCCGTATGAACCAGAAGAAGAAACATGGATACTCACAAGGACCCTCCTTTGGAGGAGCTTATCAATGGGTGTAAGCGGGGAGACCGTTACGCACAAAATATATTGTTTCGCAGATACTACAGCTACGCTTTAAGTATTTGCCTACGGTATTCAAGCAATCGGCCAGAAGCAATGGAAATTCTAAATGATGGTTTTTACAACATACTGACCAAGATCGATCAATACAACACCTCCTTTCCTTTCAAGGGATGGTTCAGTAAAGTTTTTGTTCATGCAGCGATTGATTACAACCGGAAGTACCAGAAATTCAATCGGTTCAACACGGATGATGAGCCAACCGAAAGCGGTATGCCATCCAGTCGAAACGGCGCACTGGACAAGCTGTCCTATGAAGAGGCTATTGTATTCATTCAGCAACTTCCTCCGGCCTATTGCCTCATATTCAACTTGTATGTTATGGAGGAATATACACACCAGGAAATAGCGGAATTATTGGGAATTAGCCCGGGCACTTCGAGGTCAAATCTGCACAAAGCCCGCATTAAGCTTAGGCAGATACTGGAAAGTAACAGAGGAGAAGGTTATTGGGATCAAGAAATCACAAAAGATGAAAGAGGATATACACCAGGATCGACGCTTTAAGGACGCACTGAATGATGCTCCGGTTTTTGGCTACGATCCTGAAGCATGGGACGCGTTGCAGAAAAGGCTGGATAAAGCTACAACAAAGCCAAAAGGGTTTTTCCTGCCCCGCTGGGCGGCGGCGGCGGCCCTCTTTTTGCTATTGGGGCTTTGCAGCTTTTCTTCCTACCTGGCGTTGCGGCTGAATGGCGCAGGCGAGCGGCTTGCCATAGCAGAAAAACAGTTGGTACTAAGGGCCGACACGGTATGGGCTGTAAAAAATATTTTAACGAGAGATACTGTCTACATTCAGAATGGGCCTTTACTGGCCACTCAGAGCGCCGGGGCCTGGGCAGGAAGATTCCCCCTTTTCCAGCCCGGCGCATCTTTTTCATCCAGCGCTACACCGCCCTCCCTTGCCCATAGCGGCGGAATTGTTTCAGGTTTTGCCTCCCTTTCCAGGCAGTCTTCGTCCCGTGAGGTTCAGGAAGATAAAAGCGAATCCAGCCTCAATCAAAATTGGGGGCAGCAGCTTGCCTTGCTATCTCCTCCCGCTTTGCCTGATCTCTCGGCCTTAACCCCCCGGGCGGTAACGCTGCCAGCCGTCGTGGCACAGGAAAGCCAAAGAGCTTCCTGGATCAGGCGAACCGCCTACCAGGCCGTACAGAAAGGAAAGCCACAAGGGACAACTTTACTGGGTGGTGGGAGTGTTGCCAATTTTTACTCGATGCCCGGCGCCGACTTTTCATCTTACGTCCTGAACCTGGGCCTCGAACTGGAATACGGGCCGCATTGGCGGCTGGAGGCCGGGCTGGAATTAGTGCACTTCTCATTCGAACTTCAGGATGAAAAACACTTTGGCGATTACCCTTCCCTCCTGCCAGATGCTCCTTCTGACAACCTCCAGGACATCTACGTGGCCATGGACTATATTCAACTGCCTTTTTCCGCCAAATATTTCCTCAATCCAAAAGGAACAGCGTTGCAACCTTATTTTAAAGCAGGCGCTGTTCTTCGCCAGCCTAGAAAGCAAAATTTTGATTATGAGTTCATTGGGCTGGGAGAGGCCTATTACCATCCGCTTACTATCCGGAACGATGATATTTACCTCAGCTCCCTGAGAGGCGGGGCAGGGCTGGCCGTGGCCATTTCCAGGAACTGGGGCTTATACACAGAGGCGCTCTATCATTATGATTACCGGCTGGGAGCAAATGACCATACTCTTTTGCGTTATCTCGGGTTCAATGCCGGCTTGCGATTGCGCCTGAATTAGTAGGCTACTGTTGCACTGCCTGGTACATCCTTTCCGCCTCCTCCTGCGAAAACGTTCCTAAAAAGCCGGCCTGGAAGATGATTTCCAGGTCGCCCTGCAGGACGATGTAACGGAAGTTGTAGCTAATGTTGTTGCTATCGATGGCGGTTTGGTAAATGAAGCCGTCCTCTTCTTCATTGATGATCTTCTCAAAAAAACGAATGCTCTTCACGTCCGCCAGCTGGCCTGCTTTAATGCGGGCCATATCGCTGGTCTCGGCCTGAGTGGCAAAAACCTGTACGTTATAATTGTCTTTTCCTCTGATCGTCACATCTTTGATCAGCCCGCCACCCAGGTCATCGGCTTTGATTTCGGCGCTGTCGGGCGCCATGATACTAACCGGGATGCCGTACGGCATGAGGTCGGTTTCCCTGAGGCTGCCGCCGGGCTCGCTCTGGCAGGCGGTAAAGCATAGGGCGATAAGAGAGAACAGGATTATTTTTTTCATTTTCATATTTTATTTGTCTGCAAGGCCATCCGGCTTCCTCGGTAGGATGGCGATAGCCGCAAAATAATAGTTTTCCAGTGAATAACAAGGGCCATATTTGGCCTTACTTATGGGGTGGTATATCATCAAAACGATTAACTTTGCCCAAAATTTCTATCAGGCGGAAAGCAATTTATGATCAAGAGCCTACAGATACGAAACTACGCGATTATTGAGGAGCTGGAGATGGATTTCTCTCAGGGGCTGACTATTGTCACCGGAGAGACGGGGGCCGGCAAGTCAATTTTGCTGGGCGCCCTGGGGCTAATCATGGGCAAGCGCGCGGATATCAAGTCGCTCTACAACCTGGAAAACAAGTGTGTAGTAGAGGCGCATTTCGATGTCAGCCGATACGGGCTGAAGGTTTTTTTTGAGGAAAACGACCTCGATTACGAAGACAATATGGTCATTCGCCGGGAGATCACCCCTTCCGGAAAATCCCGTGCTTTCGTCAACGATACACCTGTGACGCTGAATATCCTGCAGGGATTGAGTTCCACGCTGGTCGACCTGCATCAGCAGTTTGATAATCTGGATATTCACCAGGTATCTTTTCAGTTGCGCCTGCTCGATGCCCTGGCGGACAATAAGGCCCTCCTGAACGATTACCAGCACGGGTTTACTCAATATCAGGCCCGCCGCCGGCGCCTGGCGGAGCTTACCCGCCGCAACGATAGCGCCGCCAAGGAACTGGATTTTATCAACTTCCAACTGGAGGAGTTCAACGCTGCCGGGCTGAAGGCCGGGGAACAGGAAGAACTGGAGGAAGAACTCACCCGCCTGACCAATGCCGAAGATATCAAGAAGACTTTGGCGGCGGCATTTCAACAACTGAGTGAGAGTGAAGTTTCGGTGATCAACCAGCTCGAAGAAGTCGCCCAGGCCCTGAAGGAAATCCGTAAATTCGACTCGCGCCTGGAGCCATTCTTCGAACGCTTCGACGGTGTGCTGGTAGAATTGAACGACCTCTCCCAGGAGTTTGAAGGCATCGCCGAAGAAACCGAACACGACCCCGAACGGATCATGGAAGTACAGCAGCGTCTCGATATGGTCTACCGGCTGCAGAACAAGCACCAGGTAGCCTCCGTCGAAGAGTTGCTGAAAATCCAGGAGGGTTTGCAACGACAGCTGGATGATATCGGCGACCTCAGCTCAGAGATCGCTGCGCTGGATAAGGAAGTTCGCCATCAGGAAGAGGCGCTCAAAACACAGGCTGAAGAGCTGAGCCGCCGCCGCCATGCCGTAGTGGCCGGATTTGAGAATAAAGTTGAACGAATGCTGGCCGAGCTGGCCATGGAACACGCCCGGATCAAGGCGGAGTTTACTCTCCTGGATGAACTGGGCCCTACCGGTTTCGAAGAGGTCAACTTTCTTTTTGCCGCCAATATGGGCAGCCGGTTGCAACTGATCCGGGATGTGGCGTCCGGCGGTGAATTATCGAGGTTAACCCTGGTGGTCAAATCCCTGGTAGCCAGCGCCATCCCACTGCCTACCCTGATTTTTGACGAGATCGACACCGGTATTTCCGGGGATGTGGCCCTGAAGATGGGCAATATCCTGCGCAAGTTGAGCAATGAACATCAGGTGGTTTCCATCACCCATTCTCCACAGATCGCTTCCAAGGCAGATGTGCACTACTTTGTGTATAAGAGAATAAAAGAGGATCGGACCATAACCAAACTTCGCAAACTGGAGCTGGATGAACGCATCCAAGCCATTGCCACCATGCTGAGCCAGAGCCCGCCCAGTGATTCGGCCATTGCCAATGCCAGGGAACTGCTGCAGGCAGGGTAGGGGAAGGGTTGTGTGGTGTACGGGCGAGGGCAGTGTAGGGCGGTGTACGGTGTAGGGGGTGAAAGCAGTGTTGGACGGTGTACGGTGTACGGGGTAAAGGCAGTGTAGGGCGGTGTACGGTGTACGGGGTAAAGGCAGTGTAGGGCGGTGTACGGTGTACGGGGGAAGGCAGTTCTGGGCGGTGTACGGTGTACGGTGCAGGGGAGGCTAACAAAAAAACAATCATAGTATAATGAGTAACAACCTACTAAAAGGAAAAAGGGGCGTTATTTTCGGTGCGCTCGACGAAAAATCTATTGCCTGGAAGGTAGCCGAGCGATGTGTAGAAGAAGGAGCAGTGATCACCCTGACCAACGCGCCGGTAGCCATGCGCTTCGGTGAGATTCAGAAGCTGGGCGAAAAGCTCCAAGCGGAAATTATCCCTGCGGATGCCACCAGCCTGGAGGACCTGGAAACCTTGTTCCAACGGTCGATGGAAATCCTGGGTGGAAAGGTCGACTTTGTGCTGCACTCGATCGGCATGTCGCTCAACGTGCGCAAAAAGAGAGAATATACGGACCTGAACTACGACTGGATGCAGAAAACCTTTGATATTTCCGCCATTTCTTTCCATAAAGTGATGCAAACGCTGTGGAAGATGGATGCCGTGAACGATTGGGGGTCCATCCTGGCACTGACCTATATCGCTGCCCAGCGCACCTTTCCCGATTACAACGAGATGGCGGATTCCAAGGCTTTGCTCGAATCTTTTGCCCGTAGCTTCGGCTACCACTTCGGGGAGCGCAACAAGGTGCGCGTAAACACCATATCCCAGTCACCTACCAAAACTACGGCGGGCAGTGGGGTGAAGGGTTTCGATGAGTTTTTCGACTATGCAGATAAAATGTCGCCTTTGGGCAATGCCTCTTCTGATGCCTGCGCCGATTACTGTATGCTGATGTTTTCGGACCTCACTCGTATGGTCACCATGCAGAACCTTTACCACGATGGCGGTTTCGCCAGTATGGGCATGAGCCCTAAGGTGCTGGATATGTAGCGGATTGGGTGAGGGGTGGTCGTTGTCTGTTGTCTGGCGGCTCTCAACCAATACCTGGCCGGCCCGTCAACCTGCCCCTTCCTCTGCTGGCTGACAAACTATTTGGCCGTTGCTGTTTATCTTCGTTTTTTATTGTAACTATTTAGGTGTTTCGGTTTTATGGTGTCCCGGTATTGCGGCCGGAGGCTCACAGAGGCGCCGCAACTGCCTGGCCACAAAACCATAATGCCAAAATACCATAATACCTAAATAGGTACTTTTTATTTCTATTTAAACGAAAACTTATGAAGCGACTCTTACCGCTACTGCTATTCACACTTCCATTAGTGCTGACTGCTCAGCAACAGGCCAACCTGCTCGGTAACTGGGACGACCCGGAACTGGTGGGCTCCAATTTTTATGACAACACCTACAACGAGGTTTGGGGCCTGGCGGTCAACGGCCATGAATACGCTATTGTCGGCTCTACGGCCGGCACCCACTTTATCGATGTGACGGACCCCGGGCAACTCTTTGAAGCTCATTTTGTACCCGGCAACTTTCAGGGAGGAGGGGTGATCCATCGCGATTATCACGATTTCAACGGCTACCTCTACGCCGTTTGTGATGAAGGATCGAGTACCCTGCAGATTATAGATATTCGGAATTTGCCAAATGAAATAGAAGTCGTCTATAATTCCGCCCAGGCAATTCGCCAGTCTCATAATATTTTTATTGATACGGCGACGGCCAAATTGTATGCTCTGGCGATGGATGGAAATGTGGGAGGCTCGGCAGCGATGCGTATTTTCGACATTTCAGACCCACTCAACCCGGTCAGGCTGGGTAGCTACAACAATTTTGGCGGCTTGTCAGTCGGCCACGTACACGATGCCTACGTGCGTGATGACATTGCGTTTCTGAACTGTGGGGGAAGCGGCTTTGCCCTGGTTGATTTTTCGGACCCCACTAACCCCCAAACCCTGAGCACGCTGACGGATTACCCCTTTCGAGGGTACAACCACTCCGGCTGGCTTTCCGACGATGGCCGGTATTATTACATGGCGGATGAAACTCACGGCGCAGATATTAAAGTTATCGATGTAAGCGACCCCTGTGAAATTGAGGTCATCGGCACCTTTAATGCGGAAGTATCCAATCCCTCCAGTATTACCCATAATCAGATCGTAGCCTGCAACTACCTCTATGTGAGCTATTACTACGACGGCTTGGTGGTCTTTGATATTTCCGATCCGGCCAATCCGGAAAAGGTACTGTATTACGACACCTATCCAGAGGCGGATGGCAACAGCTACAAAGGCGCCTGGGGCGTGTATCCGTTCCTTCCTTCCGGCAATATCCTGGTGTTGGATATGCAGTCGGGGCTTTACGTATTTGAAGGGATGGGCGACAATTGCGCCGCCACCCAGGAACTTACGCCCGTCGACCTGTCCTGCCTGGGAGTCAGCGCTTCGGCGGAGGTAGAGGGGGTGGAAAACCTGGAGCTTTTCCCTAACCCTGCCTCCGGAGTGTTAACGGTACAGCTCGAACTCGCCGAAGGCCAAAAAAAGGTTAACGTACGGCTGTTGGATATCAATGGCCGGCTGGCCCAGCGTTTAGGCAACGAACCATTGCAGCCCGGCGCCAACCTGCTGCGCTATGAACTGGACCCGGCACTTTCAGCGGGTGTTTACCTGCTTCGCCTGGAAGGGGAGGGGGTCAATGCAGTCAGGCGGGTGGTGGTGCGGTGATTGAAAGTGCATTGGGGCATTTGGGTGTCAGTGTATCAGTGGTTTAAAGGAACCGGTTTTGTGAAATGCCGATACACAGATACACCGGCACACAGATACACCAATACTCTCCGTATCTTCGCCGCCAAACCCGAGACGAGTATTTATGGATCGAAGTATAACGTACATCTTTTTCCTGCTGATCTTATCGGCGCCGGCCCTGGTGCAGGCCCAGCAACCTACTTTCCCAACCGGAAGCGGAAGCAGGAGTAGCAGTGGGAGTGGAAGTGAACAAGACGCGGTAGAGGTAGATACTTTCGAGATTTTTTATTTCTTCGTGGACAACCCCAACCAGGAGATTCCCTTTTCGGATTCAACTTTGGGGAATTACTTCCGTCAATATGATCCGGTGCGCAAGCGGGACCTCGATTACCGGCACCTGGGCAACCTGGGCTCGGCGCATGAGCCGATCGTTTTCGAAGCAGCCCGGCGGCGGGGTTTTGAGGTAGGCTTAAACCAGTACGGCCTGTATATGACTGAGGGAGACGAGATGCCATTCTACCGGGTGGAGCGGCCGTATTCCAACGTGTCTTATACCCTGGGTTCGGAACAGGCCGACGGGTATACCTCCGCTCAGTTTAGCCGGAATTTCGCCAATGGCCTTAACTACTCTCTCGATTACAAACGCATTACACAGCTGGGGACGCAGAGCCAGTATCCTAACCAGAACAACCGGAATACTGCCTTTACCAATGGGTTGTGGTATGAAAGCCGTAACGGGAGGTACGATGGCTTCTTCAGTTTTGCGGCCAATACCATTCAGCAGGAAGACAACGGCGGCCTGTTGCGGGAGCCGCAGTCGCAAGGCCAGTTTAGCAGCCCCAGCTCGGCGGAGGTATTTTTGGGGGACGCCCGCACGCGGCATGCGCACCGGGAGTTCATGTACACGCACTATTATCAGTTTGGTGGCGGGCTGGATTCCATCCGCGGGCCGCGCCGCTCTTACACCATTGCTCATCAGGCTACCTTTGACAATAGCACCTACAAGTATTACGACGATTATAATGAGGCCCAGGATTCCTCGTTTTACCATTCTTTCCCGGCTTTTCTACCCGACCCGCGCGGCACCCGGCTTTTTTTTACGCACCGCAAACTGGAGAACAGCCTTCGCCTGGCTACCTTTAAACTCGATAGCCGCAAACAGGACATGGCAAAGAATCAGCGGGACCTGCTGGAAGTAGGAGCCGTGCACACCCTACACCAAATAGAAGAGGCCGGGGCAGATACTACCCTCAACAACCTTTTCCTGACTGGTAAGTACCGGTTCAATCCCAGTGAACGGTTGCGCCTCAACCTCTACGGCCATTTTGGCCTGTGGGACAATGCGGGCGATTACCGGGTTGAAGGCAACCTGTTCTTTGATTTTAAAACGGTGGGCAGCCTAAGCCTCGGCGCAATCAATCAGTTGTACTCGCCCACTTTGATGGAGCACCGCCTGTACCTCTCGGGCCAGCAGGTGTATCGCAATGATTTTAATAAAACCCTTTCCACGACCCTTTCGGGAACCTATTCCCTGCCGCAGTTCCAGCTGGAACTGACGGGCCGTTTTCACCTGCTCAACAACTACGTTTATTTCGACACGCTGGGCCTGCCGCGGCAAACGGGTATTCCGGTTAGTATTGCACAGCTGATCATCAAAAAAGGGTTCCGGGTGGGCCGCTTTCACCTCGACAATATTGTAGCGCTTCAGCAGGCTACGGAGGATTTCATTCGCCTGCCCTCTATCTATTCCAAGCATAGCCTGTATTACGCCGGTAAATGGTTTAAGGTACTGGATGTAAGGGTCGGCTTCGACCTGAGGTTCAACAATTCCTTCTATGCCCCCTATTACAACCCGGTGACCGGCCAGTTTCAACTCCAGGATAGCCGGGAGGTGGAGTTCTATCCGGCTACCGACGCCTTCTTTAGCATGCGGGTCACTAAATTCCGAGCCTTCTTCAAGTGGGAAAATGCAACAGCGGCGCTGATCACCGATCGGCTCTTCTACCAGACGGCCTTTTATGCCCATCCCAGTTCGGTGTTCCGCCTGGGCATCAAGTGGCGGTTCTTGAATTAATGCAAAAAGCCGGAGGCGCGCTTTCTACGCCGTCCGGCCTACCCTCTTTAATCAACTGGGCGCACTGTTCTGGGAAAAGAGTAGAGGGTTAATAAAACACCTATTTTTTGGATTCGGAAATGGAGGGTTGGAAGCGCCTCTCTTCCGGACGCTTCCCCCTACCGGTTCATCATGGGATTACAAGGGATAATATCAGGGTCTTTTTACCTATTGTTGTTCTTTCATCCTTTGAGCGGAGGAAAGTGTTACAAGAGCGGGGCTTTTTTTTAAAAAAATATTTCATGATCGTTATTCGCTACACCCGATGGGCGCCCATCCTGGACAACTGGAAAGAAAAACTGGAAGAGCTCGTGGTTGCTCACCGGTTTGAACAGCACGATGCACTTCCTGTTCCCGAACTTCAGGAACAGGGAAGGATAGAGCGGGGAGAAACAGCTATTGCTGCCTTTATCAAACAGATGGAAAGGGATATCGACGACTGGCGGACGCCGGGATGCGGAGTGTAAGGGAACTTATTCCCGGCTCAAAAGCCGGGAATAAGCTATTAAAATTTAAGCGGTCCGGACGGCCATACGGACAACAATACCCCAGCGGCTATTGCTTTACTATCCGGCCGGCTACAATCCGCCTGCCATTTCCATCCAATACATCAACGAGATAAAAACCTGCCGGCAGGCTGACGAGAGAAAGTTCCTGAAGCTCTTGCCCGGCACGAAGGGCCTGGCTGCTAAGCAACTTCCCTTCGAGGCTACTGATCCGGACCAATCCAGCCCGAGGTTCAGGAATGTCCAGGCGCAAATAGGCCATATCTGTAGCCGGATTTGGAAACAAACGGTACTTTTCCTGTTGGTTGGGCTCCTCCGTGCTGGAAATGACTACATACAACTCATTGGAAATGGACGTGCAGCCCTCCCAGGTGACTTGCAAGCTGTAGTTACCCGTTTCGAAAACTTCCAATACCTGGCTATTGGCGCCCGGGATCGGCTCGCCATTCAGCAACCACTGAATTCCGGTGTTTATTGGAATATTCATGTACAAGAAATTATCATTGGACAGGAAAACTGCGGGCGTTGGCGGGCTGGGGAGTATAGTGATGTTCACTGGTTCAGAAGGAGCGCTTTGACAACCTAGGCCGTCCAGCACCTGTACGCTGTAGAGCCCCGATGTGTAGGGGATAATAGATGGATAGATATTGCCATTACTCCAAAGATACCCGGAATAGCCTTCCGGGGCCAGAAGCTGGGTGGGCGGCTCATTATCGCAATGCACCGGTTCACCAACAACGGTAATTGAGGGCTGTGGCGGCGCCGGCTCGTTCAGCGCAAAGACGGACACCGGATTGGAAGGGCCGCTCAGGCATCCGTTCAGGGAGAGGTACTGGACGCTGTACACGCCGGGTTCTGTCACGGCAATTGTCTCACTATCCGCGCCGTTGCTCCACAAAAGCCCAAAAGTTCCGGGGAAGAGCGTCGTCGAAAGCGTCACCTGCCCACCCTGGCAAAGGGCTGTGGAGCCCGGAACCTGCACATAAGGCGCGGGGGTCTCATAATCGAATTGGGCGAAAACCGGATTAGACGGCAGGCTCAGGCAGCCCTGATCGTCGGCAATTTGATAATAGAGTTCTCCCGGTGTCGTAACCAGCGCTGACGGGCCCACCTGCCCGTTGGACCAGAATACCGGCCCCTGGCCGGTCGAGGCCTGAAAAAGCAACGTATCACCCGGACACCCCCCGGGTACCTGTTCCAGAACAGGGGATGCGGTGATGCTGGATGTACAGTTGCGAAGGATCACCAAATGGTTGTGCTGGCTCTCGAGGTTATCATTGGTGATAAAGGCCAGTTTGCCCGCTTCGCCCCAATTCACCAAATCCCGAACAAGGCCGCCCAGGTTGAGGAACTCCTGTTCGCCGATCAGGCTGAAGGTAGTCTTGTCGAAGGTTTGCAAGGCCAGCCAGGGGCTGAAGGAGGAATTCAGAAAATAAACCACATTGGAATCGGGCGCCACTTCAACGCCTGCGTTGAACAGGTTGTAGTCCGTATCGAACTGCCCTGCCAGCGTTGGCGTATCGCCGCTGAGGTCGATCACCTGCCCGAGCCGGGAATACAATTTCCCATCAACGTATTCGATCTCGTCGTCAAACTTGTAGAAAAGGCCTTCGGTGACGCTCAAAACGCTCACACCCTCCGCGTCAACAGCCATTTTTCGCAGGCCGAACTCGGAGCTTTCGTTGTTGAATCCGTACAAAATCCCCGTATTCGGGTCGAAAGCAAGGCTGTTGCTTCCGGTGTGCACCGGAGTCGTGACAGGGCGCCGCACCCCATTGTCATAGATGGCCACACCGGTGTGGCGGGGGCCGGTTAGTTGGCTCATGAGCGATACGGCAACAAGATTAGGAGCGCCGGGCATAACGGCGATGTCGTCGGCGAAGTTAGGGCCGTAGGGCGCGCCGGCATTGCCCAGGGAAAAACGCTGGCCGATGGCCTGGCTCTCCAGGTCAAACCGCACCACTTCCGGGCTGGTGGTGAGGCCGATATAAACGTACTTTTCGTCATCAGATACAGCCAGTACCCCCGGTGAGCCGCCAATGGGATAGCAGGTTTCGATCGTCCCAAAGTAGGGATTCACTACGCAGAGGCTGTTGCCGTACTCATCGCCTTCGGGGGTGGAAACGTACAGCCTGTCCGTAGTTGGTAGGTAAATAACGTCGTTGGATTTCAGGTTGAGGACTTTCACATCCTGGGCGGCAACGACACCGCTGATCAGTAGGAAAAAAAGTAAGGTTCTTCTGCGCATTGTTGTGATGAAATTTCGTGCAATGTAGCCTGTAGAATGATGCGGCGAAAGGGGGGTAAGTAAATATTCGACGAATATTATTTTAGGTTTAAGTTTTTGATAATCAGTGTTTTGTATTTGATTCGGAACGCTTTGAGCCAGAGGTCTCAATACGGTCCTGGTTTTCTGCTTTCTGAAACGATGGCTCAGTATTCTGCCCTGATGATTATGGAAAAGGAATACGGCAGGGAGCAGATGCAGAAATTCCTCCGCTATGAGATGGGCCGGCGCCTCCGGAGCCGAAGCCGGGGGCGGGAAACGGAACGGGAAAAGCCGCTGATGGAGGCCTACCCCAATCAGGGCTACGTCCATTACCGAAAGGGAAGTGTGGGGATGTACTGCCTCAAGGAGATAATCGGGGAAGAGCAGGCCGACGCCGCTTTGCGCACCCTGATCGATTCCTTTGCTTACAGCGGGCCGCCATACCGCTGAATGACTGGATCGATATCGGCATTTACGGTGAGCCGGAGGAAGTTGCTATCTTCGTCTCCACTGGCGAGAAGATCAATACCTGAAAAAAAACGCACCATTTTGTCTCGCAGATAATCCTTATCCCAGGCTGAAGGTGGGGGTATTTCTCTGGACTGCTTTTGTGCTCCAGCAGGAAAGTCAGTAATACTTCTTTCTCTTCATCTCCATAAGGACAAATATATACAATATCTGAAAAAACTTTTTTTAATTTGGGGGTGATAAAGGAGCTGTTGTCCGGCTTTAGCTCTGAGAGCCTCAGTTTTTGAACGATTCCTTCCGGCAGAAATGCCCGCAAATAGGCTATCGCCAGCTCTTTTCTTCCGAGAGCCGCTTTGAAAAACTCATCATGCGGTTTGGTTGCGTTAGTAGACATGTCGTAAATTAACGAAAAACACAAAAAAGTGCAAACAAATTAATTTATTTTTTCTGGATTTAAGGGGTTTGGAAAAAAATAACTGCGCCATTTTGAGTACCTTATTTATTTCCAAACCCCTAAACTGAATTTCTGTATTGAAATTTAAAAAAATGATGAAAAGTGATTTAAAAAGGAGTGAATTAATGATTGTTCAATCAATACGCTAAAACCGATTTCATGAAACAAGCTATTCTAATCATCCTGGTTCTGACAGCCATTCAGCTATTGGCCCAGGAACAGCAAACCGATTCCCCCTGGTACATAGTCGCCAAAGACATCGATCCGAACAA
Organism: Lewinellaceae bacterium; assembly: GCA_020636095.1. Classification (GTDB taxonomy): domain Bacteria; phylum Bacteroidota; class Bacteroidia; order Chitinophagales; family Saprospiraceae; genus JACJXW01. The sequence continues at coordinate 908,525 of JACJYN010000002.1, read as the reverse complement.
CTACTTTGGCATCACCTGCGCCAACGGAATGGTGGGCCTGGTGTCTTCCCCGGAACCCATGAAGGTAAAAGACGTGGTGCTCAATGGCGTATATGACTACTACCAGCGCGGCAGGGTCTCCAACATACTTAAAACCTTCAACCACGTGAATATGAACCTGGATGTGGATGGCCGGCGCGTTAGTCCACAGAGCATCAGCAACTACGCACAGGTATTGGATATGAAACGCGCCGCCCTGACGACTACTTTTGATGTAGGCGATAAAGTAAGCGTCCGGCATACCATGATGGCCCTGCGCCACCTGCCCTTTACCTCGATGGTGATGGTGGAAATCAGGGCGAAAAAAGCAGTAACCATTACGCCGATGAGCGTGATCGAGGCGCCCAACCACTTAAATGACGTTCGCAACTACTACAGTGAGATCGACCGCCCTCACGTAAAGTTGCCCCTGCTAAGTTCAGTGGCAAAAAGCCCGTCCGGGCGGCTCATCGTGGCGGCGTCCAACAGTTTTATTTTTGAGGAGGAGCACGGCAGCGAGCCGGACATTATCCATGAAGACTGGGACTACAATATGCATCTGGCCAAATTCCACAAACAACTGAAGGCCGGCGAAACCTACCGCTTCAGCATCGTCGCTTCCGCCGTTTCTTCCGAACACTACGAAGATCCCTTCAACGAGGCGGAGCGCCTCACCATTTTTGCCAGGCTGGAAGGCGCCGAGCGCCTCCTCAAACGCCACGAAGCCGCCTGGGAGGAGTTGTGGAAGAGCGATATCATCATCGAAGGTAATGTGGCGGACCAGCGCGATGTGCGCTCCATGTTGTACCACCTCTATTCCTTTGCCCGCGAAGGCACGGCTTATAGCCTTTCTCCCATGGGCCTTTCCGGCCTGGGCTACAACGGCCATGTTTTCTGGGATACGGAGATTTGGATGTACCCGCCGTTGCTGGTTTTGCATCCGGAGATCGCCCGTTCGCTGCTGGAGTACCGCTACGAGCGCCTGGAAGCCGCCAAGCAGAATGCCTTCGCCCATGGCTACGACGGCGCCATGTATCCCTGGGAATCGGCGGACGACGGTTCGGAAGATACACCGGTATGGGCGCTGACCGGCCCTTTCCAGCATCATATCAGTGGAGATATCAGCTGGGCGGCCTGGAAGTATTATCAGGTAACCGGTGACAAGGAATGGTTGCGCACCCGGGGCTATCCCATGATCAGGGAAGTGGCCGATTTCTGGACGAGCCGCGTAGAACGAGAAGGCCCCGGAAAGTACAATATCCATAACGTCATTGGCGCCAACGAATGGCAGGAGAATATCGACAATAATGCGTATACCAATGGCATGGCTATTACCGTCCTGCGCTACGCTGCCCAGGCTGCCCGTGAGTTGGGCCTGGAACCCGATCCCGATTGGGAACACGTGGCGGCCAACATCCCTATTCTCACCTTCCCGGGTGGCGTCACCCGGGAGAACGCCACCTACAATGGCGAAGTGATCAAACAGGCAGACGCCAACCTGCTCGCTTATCCGATGAAGATCGTTACCGGGGAAAAGCGCATTCGCCAGGACCTGGAGTACTACGAGCCTCGCATGGCGGAAGATGGGCCCGCCATGGGGGTTTCTACTCTCAGCACCCTCTACGCCCGCCTGGGTGAGGTAGAAAAAGCTTACCAGTTGTTCAAGGATAGCTATCAACCCAATGAGGCGCCCCCATTTGGTGTGCTGGCGGAAACGGCTGGAGGATCTAATCCCTATTTTGCCACCGGCGCCGGCGGTGTTTTGCAGGCCGTCCTCTTCGGTATCGGCGGGCTGGATATTTCTGATGAAGGGGTCAAACAGCTTCGGGCGGTACTGCCGGCAGCCTGGAGCGGATTGAAGTTAAATGGAGTGGGGAAAGATGAAAAAACTTTTGAGGTGAGATAAAAAAGGAAGGCAGCCCGTGACCGGCTGCTTTCTTCCAACTTTCGGAACTGCATCAACCCTCGCCGGAATGGACTGCCGGTTTTCCAGCAACGGCCTGTGCAGGCTATTGCCGGATTGATCTTTCTGTTACTGGGCATTGGGAACTATTATCTGTTTCGCTCCTTTCATAAACATGGAAAGAATTAAGCAGGATTTCACCACATTTGCAGAATGAATAAGTTCACCCAAGAGAAACGCTATGCTAAAAGATAAGATTCAGAAATTGGCCCATGCCTATCATCAGGACACCATCGGTATTCGCCGGCACCTGCATCAGAATCCGGAACTTTCTTACGAAGAAGTGGAAACCGGGAAGTATATCTCGGAAAAACTTCGCGAATACGGCATTCCTCATCAACACGGCGTTGCTGATAACGGAGTAGTGGGCCTGATCAGAGGACAGAACCCTGACAAGCGCGTGGTAGCCCTGCGGGCGGATATCGACGCGCTGCCCATCGACGAAGCCAACGAGGTTCCTTATAAGTCGATCAAGCCTGGTATCATGCATGCCTGTGGGCACGATGTCCATACCTCCTCTTTGCTCGGCGCCGCCCGCATTCTCAATGAGCTGAAGCAGGATTTCGAAGGCGCCGTCAAGCTCATTTTCCAGCCTGCCGAGGAACGCCTGCCCGGCGGCGCCTCCATCATGATCAAGGAGGGGGTTTTAGAAAACCCCCGGCCCGCCACTATTCTCGGGCAGCATGTGCATCCGCCGCTGGAGGTGGGCAAAATCGGAATGCGCGCCGGCAATTACATGGCCTCCGCCGATGAGCTTTACATGACGGTGAAAGGTAAAGGAGGGCATGGCGCCCTGCCTCAGGATTGTATCGACCCCATCCTGATCACCGCCCATATCCTCACCGCCCTGCAGCAGATTATCAGCCGCAATGCAGACCCCGCCTTACCTTCCGTGCTGACCTTCGGCTATATTGCCTCAACCGGCGGCGCCACCAACATCATTCCCAACGAGGTCAAACTCAAGGGCACCTTCCGCACCATGGACGAACGTTGGCGCTTCGAAGCCCACCAGCGCATGAAGCGCATGGCGGAAGGCCTGGCCGAAAGTATGGGCGGTGCCTGCGAGCTGGACATACTCGTGGGCTACCCGGTGCTTTTCAATAATGAGGAATTGACCGCTAAGGCTTTCCACTATGCCGAAGAATACCTGGGCAAAGAAAATGTGGTGGAATTGCCCATCCGCATGACCGCTGAGGACTTCGCCTACTACTCCCAGGAAATGCCGGCCTGCTTCTACCGCCTGGGGACCGGCAACCCCGCCCGGGGCATTACCTCTCCCATCCATACCAATACTTTCGATGTCGACGAGGATTGCCTGGCCCTCAGTATCGGCCTGATGGCCTGGATGGCGGTGAAGGAGTTGGGGGGGTAGAAGGGTGGGTTATATGAATGGATGGCTGGCGGCGTTCATAGCCGGGGGAAAATATTTCGCTGTTAATTGCCAAAGTAGTGTTAATTTTCGCAGACAAAACAAAACGATGGCGCCACTGCGAAATGTACTCCTGCTTCTGGCTGCTTTGCTGCCTCTGCTGCTTACCTCCCAGCCAGCCTCCGGCCCCGGGCAGGAAAAGGTATACGCCGGCATCTACCTGATGAACCTGTACGACCTGAACATCAATGAACATTCCTTCAACGCTGATTTTTACCTCTGGTTCAAGTGGAAGGGGGAGCGCAGCCCGATGAACATCGAGTTCGTCAATTCGGTGGAAAAGTGGGGCTTTACCCAGGTGGATTTCAGCGAAGAGCCGGAGTTGCTGGCCGACGGCTACTGGTACAATGGCATGCGCATCGAGGGGCGCTTTTATCATCCCTTTGTGTTGTATGATTTCCCGCTGGACCGGCATCAGTTGGACATCCACATTGAAAACGTTGACTATCCTCAGGATTCACTGGTGTACGTGGCGGACAGCTCCGGCGCTTTTATAAGGGAGGGCCTTCAGATGCCAGGCTGGAAAATTGAGGGTTGTGCAATGGAAATCCGAACCAACCGCTACCAGAGCAACTTCGGAGAAAGCGGAAAAGCCGCCGCGGCTTTTAGCAATTTCACCTTTCAGTTGTCTATCTCCCGGCCCCTCAACTACTTCCTGCTCAAGCTGATGCTGCCCCTGCTCATCGTCATCATCGCCAGCCTGGGCGCTCTGTTCATCCACCCCGCCCAGCTGGACGCCCGCATCTCCCTGCCCATCGGGGGGCTGCTCACGTCGGTCTTCCTGCAACAGTCCTACAGCTCCGCTCTGCCGGATGTGGGCTACATGGTATTGATGGACAAAATCTACCTGCTGGGCTATGCCCTCATCGTTTGCATCATGCTGCGGGCCATACTGGTGGGGAATAAGGTGGGGCAGCTGAAGAAAAAGGCGGATATTCCGGCCATCAAGAGGACGGACCGGCGGCTGGCGTGGGTATTGTTGGCCTTTTTTGTGTCAGGGGTTTTGGTTTTGGTGAGTTGAACTTTTTCCTGGAAGATATTGTCCCTGGCTGCCCCATTTGAGGTATTTCATTAATGATATTTTTCATATAATAAAAAAAACAATCTCCCTGTAACTTTTCTTTTCTCCTCCTCGTAGAAGGTGTGATAAGCTACATCAAATCAAGACCTCCTATGGCTACAGTTCTCATCGTGGATGATGAAAGAAGCATCCGCCGCACCCTTCGCGACATATTAGAATTCGAAAAATACCAGGTAGACGAAGCCGCTGATGGCATGGAATGCCTGGTAAAGGTGAAAAAAGAAAAATACGATGTCATCATTCTGGATATCAAAATGCCCAAAATGGATGGTATGGAAGCCCTGGAACGCATACAAATCCTGGCGCCCGATGTACCGGTTGTGATGATCTCCGGGCATGCCACCATCGATACGGCCGTAGAAGCCGTTAAGAAGGGAGCCTTTGATTTTATATCCAAACCACCTGACCTCAACCGCCTGCTGATCACCATTCGCAATGCCATGGACAAGTCGAACCTGGTAACGGAAACCAAGATACTGAAGCGGACGGTTTCCAAAAGCAAGGTACAAGACATCATCGGGGAGTCCGAGCGGATTGAGCTGGTCAGAGAAACCATCAGCAGGGTAGGGCCTACCGATGCCCGTGTGCTGGTATTGGGCCCTAATGGCAGCGGTAAGGAACTGGTGGCCCGCTGGTTGCATGAGAAAAGCAGCCGGGCGGATCAGCCCATCGTTGAGGTCAACTGTGCCGCCATACCTGCCGAGCTGATCGAAAGCGAACTCTTTGGCCATGAAAAAGGAGCCTTTACTTCCGCCATCAAGCAACGAATTGGCAAGTTTGAACAGGCCAACGGAGGAACCCTTTTTCTGGATGAAGTCGGCGATATGAGCCTTTCGGCGCAGGCTAAAGTCCTGCGCGCCCTGCAGGAAAGCAGGATCACCCGGGTCGGTGGCGACAAAGAAATAAAAGTAGACGTGCGGGTCGTAGCCGCTACCAATAAAGACCTGCGCAAGGAGATCGCCGCCGGGCGGTTCCGCGAAGACCTGTACCACCGGCTGGCGGTGATCATCATACAGGTGCCTTCTTTGAATGACAGAAAGGGCGATATTCCATTGCTGGCCCAACATTTCACCACTCGGATTTGTAGTGAATACGGCGTTAGCCCAAAGGTGATCAGTGAGAAGGCGCTGCAACGGCTAAAGGAGGTCAACTGGACGGGTAATATCCGGGAGTTGCGCAACGTTATAGAGCGGCTCATCATACTGAGCGGTAGTGAGATTCATGAGGAGGATGTTATTCGTTATGTATTGCCTTCCATGGCGCCGCCTTCTGCTCCATTGCAGGAGGTGTTCGACCAATTTAATGATAAGGAAGCTTTACATCAGTTCATCGAAGATGAGTTCAGGAACTATAAGGGCTAATAACCTTTGTCCGGTTTTTAAAATTGGGCAAGTTTGAGTTCCGCCTTTGCAATTTACCCCGAAAAGACTTAACTAGTTAAGCCTGCCCAAAATGAAATGGGCGGGCTTTTTTGTGCTGAATAGGTTTTTTCTTACCTCACCGGGGGAAGAACCTGTCTGCAGTAATACATAACAGCTTAACCAAAGAAGAAAAGAACCATGACCGAGAACCATGTCAAAAGACAACAGATGAAGCCCTGGGGGCGCCAATTGAAGGGCGAGAACTCCTGGACCATGTTTAAAGTGATCTCCGAATTTGTAGAAGGTTTTGAGACCATGAATGAGATGGGGCCCTGTGTATCCATTTTCGGGTCAGCCCGCACCAAGCCGGATGATCCCTATTATAAAAAAGCCGTCGACATTGCCCGTTTGCTCACCGAAGCGGGCTACGGGGTTATCACCGGTGGGGGCCCCGGCATTATGGAAGCCGGAAATAAAGGCGCTCATCTGTACGGAGGCCGGTCGGTAGGCCTCAATATAGACCTCCCCTTTGAGCAGGGCCATAATAAATATATAGACGTTGACAGCAACCTCAACTTTCGCTACTTTTTTGTTCGAAAAGTGATGTTCGTGAAATACGCCCAGGCGCTGGTCGCTCTCCCGGGAGGCTTTGGCACCATGGACGAACTCTTTGAAGTACTTACGCTGGTGCAGACCAACAAGATAACCAAAATGCCGATCATCCTGGTGGGAACCGGCTTCTGGACCGGCCTCAAAAGCTGGATCAAGGAGGTAATGATGGAGCAGCACCGAAATGTTAACCCCGAAGACATGGACTTGATGCCCATCACCGACGACCCCGAAGAAGTGGTGCAGATCATCAATGATTTCTATAAGGAAAAGGGTGAAGAACTTGGGCCTAATTACGAATTGTAGATATACTGTTCCACGTTGATCCTTGTTTGTTGTAACTATTTAGGCCTATCTCCATCCGGCTTTTCCGGCCGGTGAGCTGATTAGTTACAACAAACAAGGCTGCCAACGTTAGAACGGCAGCCTTGCTTCCATCCTAAGCCCTGAGTGACAACCTCTTGCGGCAGGGTATTCTTTTGTAAAAGCCTACCGTTTAGCGCCTTGGCGTCCTTTCCGGCAGGTAGGGTATCATTTTTTGTCGAAATACAAAAAAGCCAGGCAACCAATAGGGGGCGGTGTGCGTTCTTAACATCGAATAAAAAGAAGCAAATATTCGCTATGACAGACCAGGCCATCTCACACTCAACACTTACTAATATGCAACAGCGTATCATCGATCTCATCAGTTGGAGGCTACATGTGCCCGTCAAGTACATTCACCCTTATACCCATCTGCAGGATGATCTCAACCTCGATGCCATCGACCTCCTCCTGTTGATTGCTGAACTGGAGAGCCGTTTCAATGTGTACCTTACTCCCGAGGAGGCGGAAGCTATTGAAACCGTTCAGGACGCCAGCTTTTTCATTCAGAAACACGCCGCCTGAGTAAATATCGCACCACTGGGGCCCGGCTCGCTGTTTTGCTGGCTTCCCGGCAGGAATGTTAACAACCAGGTTTCGGCCTGTCATCGCTTTTGAACCCTCTCTCGCCCGAAAGTTCTCTTCTTTTTCTGCATGCTGTCCGCAAAATCTTTATCTTTCCCGAGTTTACATTATACCTTATGTCATACAGCAGATCCACCCAACTGAAAAATGTAGCCTACGAGCTCGGAATGGAATACGCAGAGGAGGATACCTGGGGCTTGCACACCATGCTGAAAGATTTTAAGCTTTTCAGCCGGGGCCGCCGCCGCGGGATCACCAATATGTTATATCGCCGGGATGGTATGCTGCAACTGGATGTCCGTATCTTTGATTATCGTTATACCATCTACCGGAATAACCACGCCCGCGTTTTCAAGCAGACCGTTTTTTACGTCCAATCCAAAAACCTGGGGCTACCTCAATTCCTGATGAAACCGGAAAATTTTTTCCACAAGGTCGGAGCCTGGCTGGGTATAGAGGATATCGATTTCGAACGCTATCCCAAATTTTCTAACCAATACCTGCTCAAAGGGGATGATGAAGACTACATCCGCGCCAGTTTTAGCGATGAAGTCCTGCAATTTTTCACCATCGAAAAGGACTGGACCATGGAGGGGCTCAATTACTATCTGGTCCTGTATCGCAAAAATCAACTCCTGTTGCCTTCTCAGATCATTAACTTCTATAAAAAGGGGATGCAGCTTCACCAGCTCCTGAGAGCGGAGGGCCTGGGCTAAACTTTCTTCCCAACCAACGAGTAACCAATCGCGGAATTAGCGTTAAGGAACAAATAATCTTTTGTTAAATATCTTTTCGAAAGCGACATTTAGAGCGCTACTTTCGTCATTAAGGGGAACGAGCGATTTCAGGATGGATACAGCAGGCCTTTACGCTGCTCAAAAAAACCGATTATGTTTCCCTTACTATATCTGGCTCCACATCAGAAGGAGGGTATGAAAGCATTGAAAGACAATATTGATCGCCTGGAAGGGCTGATTGAGAACAATCAGTTGGAAGGCGTATTCGAGGAACTGAAGACACTGGTCAGATATACCGAATACAGCATTCCGGTCTCCCTGCTGCTCAGTGATTTCAACGAAATCCGATATGAGGCCCTCGGCAAGGCCATCACCGCCGAAGAGGAGCGCGTCCGCCTGATCCAGATCAAGAAATCCCTGCTTCAGCTGCTTCGGCATATCCATAAGACCGAAGAGGGCATGGTGGAGGAAGGCAACGGGGAAATCATGCAGATCACCCTGGCAAAAAATGAAGAGGAGTTTCAGCGAATACTGGAGCAGAAACTCGCCAAACGCTACATCAACCTGGAAAAAATCTCCTCGGGGGACACGGCTATCATCTACAAGGCCGACAAGGCCGATAACATTACGAATACACCCCAGCGGGTAGCCATCAAAGTGGTGAAGCCTCTGTCGGTTATTGATGACGAGAACCTGGAAAATATCCGGGAGGATCTCAGTAAAGCCAAGCAACTTTCCGGGCTGGATGGCATCATCAGCATTATCGATGAGGGCCTGGACGCTCCGCCCCGCTACATCGTGACCGAATACATCGACGGCATGCGCCTGTCCGAACGGCTGGCCAAGGGCTGGCCCTATCAGGTCAAAGAGGTCAAAGAAATGCTTTACACTATGGGCCGGGCCCTGTACCAGGGGCACCAGGACGGCCTGGTGCACAACAACCTCTGGCCTTCCAACATCCTGATCGATAAAAAGAAAGGGCCTAAGATATCTCCTTTTCAGGTCGTCCAGGCTGCTTATTATAAGCGTTCCTTTGAACGCATCCGCCTCTTCTCCATGTACTGGAGTCCCGAACAGATCAACAGCGACACGGCCACCCCCCTTTCTGATCAGTATTCCTTTGCCCTGATCGCCGTAGAATTATTTACCGGCGAGCCCTTTTTCCGGGGCGGCACCATCATGGATATCCTCCGCCGCCGGTTAGATTTCGACGAAAATCCGGACCTGCTCTTTCAGGAGCTCAAGGATACCCTTTGTCCTCCTGCTTTCGCCCAGGCCTTGAAGCGTATGCTCAGCTTTGAACCCACGGCCCGCTTTCTGGATATGGAAGAGGTGCTGGAAGAGATCGAACTGCTGCCTTCCGCCACCCAGCCCATGGAAAAACATCCCGAATATCAGCGGTTGAAAAAATTGCGCAACAGCTATAGCCGGGTGCGCCGCATCGAGGGCTTCTACAAGGCATTCTACGATTTCTTCCTCGATAAGTCGCCCAATGCCAGAGAGATCTTTGACCGCGCCTACACCGCCCACATGGCCCGCGATAATTTCTCCGAGGAGGAATTGTGGAAATACCAGCACCAGATGCTCGACCTGGCCATGGAGCGCCTGCTGCAGTTCCCTTCCGTTTCCACCGCTATGGGCCAACGGCTGCAGAGCCTGTCCAGACAGCACGCTGCCGTTGGCGTGCAACCCGAAGATTATGCGCTCTTCCTGGAATGCCTCAAAGAAACCATTCTCACTTTTGATGAGGAAAACTGGAACAATCCCGACGAATTGGACGAGGCCTGGGAGATGGCCGTGCGCAACGGGCTGGAAGCGATGAGGAGGGGGTGAGGGGGTATCGGTGAGCGGTGTGTCAGAGAGCAGTGTGTCGGAGAGCAGTGTATCGGGAGGCAGGTGGGGATAGTTCAATTTTCTGTGTCTTTTAAGGGCTCCTAGTGCGCCGGGAACGAAATTCTTAACCAATTGTTTGGGCTCTTTTACGGCCATGCTGCGTTGCTCCTTCCTTCCGTAGCTTAGGCTATGGTCGGTCGTCGCGCCTTGCCTGTCTCCGCCGGCCATAGCCTTTGGCGACGAGCCGGCCGCAAAACAGCCTCAAATTATTGACCAACAACTTCGTTCCCGGCGCACTAGTTTAAAAAACGCCCCTTGATTTTTAGTGATTGACGAACACCGAACACCGAAAACCGAAAACCGAACACCGAAAACCGAACACCGAACACCGAAAACCGAACACCGAACACCGAACACTCCCGAATTCAGTTCAGGCTGTTCTTTTTCCCACACTATGCGTCACCATCCGCGCGCGAAGCTCCCATACCGTACGGCGATTGAATCGCCTCCATAAGCACTAAAAAAAGAGTGGGCCCGCAGGCCCACTCGCCCTTCTCAAATTGAAAAAGGCCCTATATAGCGGTTGCCTTGGCCATTTACGTTGCCGTAAATAGTGTATTTTCTGCCGCTTTTATCGAAAAAGATATAGTAGTGGTCATCTCCGATATCAAACCCAATAGAAGCGCCTACGCCATCCATTCCCGACGGAAAATTATGGCTGCTGAACAATTGGTTCAGGTTTTTAGGGCTGCTGAACCCCTGCGGGTTGTTGTTGTAGATCGTCCACAGGGTTCCGTCTTTGTTGAACATGACGCGGGTACTCGGCCCCAAGGGATCCTTCGTGCGAAAGGACATCGCTCCTACGCCGGATAGGTTGAACGGGGAAGTGCCATTGGCCATTTGAGACAGGTTTTGGATATCCAGCCAACGGCCGTTATCCAGCATGTAGGTATACTTGGTGCCCGTTTCATCGAAGATCATAATGGTAGCCTGCTCGTAATCATTGCCCTCCAGGTTGCAGGCGGCGCCGATAGAAGTGAAGGGGCAGGGGCCGTCGCCCAACTGGTCGATAGAATAGGGGCCGTCGAGCCGGCCGACATCACTGATCATATACTGGTCGCCGGCCCGGTTGACCAGGATGAATTCCGTTCCTTTCAGTGTGAAAGCGGCGCCTATGGGGCCGAAGGTAGTGGACAAACCTGCCCAGTGCGCTGTGTAGGGAGGCGCCCCCACCGTCATAGTGGGCGTGCATTCCTTGACATCGTATTCGGTGTTCAGCTGTACACTGACGATCTGGTTGTCGTACACGCTGCGCACTACGTAGGATACGGGTTTGCCGGTGGTGATATCCGAGCTTTCCGCCAGCAGGCCCACGATGGTGCTCAGGTCTGAAACCCCGATCGTCCGTATGGTGGAGCCGGACTCGCCCCCGAAGGCAAAGACCTTGATCTTAATATTTTCCAGTTGAGCGAGTTGGTTGTACTCCACCTCTCCGGAACCGCCGACGGCCAGGCCGGAAAAGGAGCCTTCCACCCGGGCGTTCATCTCCGTTTGGGAACTGGTCGATTCAACCAGCATGTAATAAATGCGGCCGTAGGTCACGTCCGAAATGTAAGTAGCCGGATTGCCGGGGCCGACGTAGCGGGCCAGGTCGTCCGGTTTCACTTCGGGTGCAAAGAGCTGGTCGAGGGAAGTGGGAATGTCGAAACTCAGGGTGTAAAAGCTTTGATTGAGCTGGATCAGCATTCGGTTGTACTCCCGGTCGGAGCTAAAGCTGAGGCTGCTCTCTATTTCCGTGAATTTAGTTTCGAAGTCCGCCCGCATCTTCAGTGCCATTTCTCTTTTGCTGTTGACGAAATCGTAGGAAAATTCAAAATTGGCGGGCACTACGCCGGTACTGTTCGCAATAATATTGTTGGCGGCGGTGCTGACCGTGCTCTTCTTGATCTCATCTACCGAAAAAGAGGGCTGTATATTGCCGTCGACTACATCAATAGAGATGGTACCGCCGGCCCGTTTTACGGCAATGACATCCGGAGTGGCCTGGTTGAGGCTTTTGCCCTGCAGCAGGCTGCCGGGGTAGACGACCGAGGCGTTGGGGTTGAACAGAGGGAACCCGCTTTGTCCCCCCGCTGCATCCTGCACGCGCAATGTCCGGATCGTGCAATTGAATGCTACATCATTAAGCGTTTCGGAGGATTGCTCTTCCGCAATCACCTCTTCGCTCCGGTTGACGGCTGCGAAGTCTCCGCCCGCTTCAAAAACAGCCTCGAAACTGTCGGCCGGAGTGTTGCTTTCTTTATTACAGGCAAGGGCCAGTAAGCCTACCAGTACCGCTAATAGGGTCTTTTTCATGGTCAATTTTTTTAGGATTTAAGAAAAGGAATCGGCGCCGCTTCCAATGGTTCAAAGGTGCAGCTAACGAGGGTAAAGCCCAAAAAAAGAGGGTGGACAAAGGGTGGACACTTAATTAGTGCCTATTCAACTACTTCCACCACCGGATACCGCAGTAGAAACTCCTGAATGTTCACCTCCGAGTCCAAATCCATTTTCTTACGCAGGCGGTAGCGGGCTTTTTTAATGCCATCGGGGGTGATGTTCAGGAGGGTGGCGATCTCTTTGGTGGAGAGGTTGAGCTTCATCAAAGAAGCGAGGCGAATCTCGCCGGTGGTCAGGGTGGGGTATTCCCGGGCCAGGTTGTCGAAGAAATCCCGGTGGACCGACCGGAAAGACTCCAGGAAGGCCTCCCAATCTTCGTCGGAAGACAGGTTGTGGCTGATCTGGCGGGCGAGGCTTTGCGCCTTTTGAGCGGAAGGGCCGGCGGCAGGCAGCTTGCCCAGTTCCTCCTGAATGTTTTGCAGCATTTCGTTTTTGCGGCAGAGGTGGAGCACCTGGGTGGCCAGCTCCTGTTGTTTGTGGTCGAGTTCAAGCTGTAGTTGTTCCTTTTCCAGTTGAGCGGTGCGCAGGCGTTCGGCTTCCAGGCGCTGCTCCTGTTCGCGCAGTTGCCGGTCTTTGCGGTGCTTGAGGCGTTGACGGTTGTAGAACAGGCCGCCGATGAGCAACACGGCCAGCAGGGAACCGGCCAACAGGGTATTGCGCAGCTGAGAAAGCTGGGCTTTCTGTATGAGGGCGGTGATTTCCTTGTCCTTTTTTTCCGTTTCAAAGGCCACCTGTAGCTCTGAGATTTGCCGGTTCATCTGGTTGTTGATGAAGCTGTCCTGCAGGCTGGCAAAGGTGCGGTGTTCTTCCAGGGCAAGCTCGTATTGGCCGAAGGCGGCGTGGATTTCTGATAACAACTCATGGGCATTAAAAATATGCTCCTTCATACCAAGTTGCTCAAAAATACTGAGGCTGCGCCGGCTGTATTCCAGGGCAGTTTGATATTGGCCCCGCGCTTCGGCCAGGCGGGCTTTGTTCATCAGGGCCCACCCGATTTCCTGGTCACTGCTGATGGTTTCCGCCAGCTGATAGGCCCGGTTGAGGTATTGCTCGGCTTTATCCAACTGGCCGTAGTGCAAATAGATGCCTCCCAATTTATTAGAGGCCTGGGTGATGCCAACCGGAAACTGGAGGGACTCGAGCATGGGCAAGGCCTCCAGTAAGGCCGTTTCACCCTCCTTCCATCTCTTCTGCTCACTGTAATAATCGCCCAGAGCGGTTAAGGCCTGAGCAAGGTAGAGGCTGTCGCCGCTCTGCCTTAGGATAGCCTCCGATTGCTGGTAGTATACTGCTGCCAGTGAGTCGCGCCCATTGCTGTAGTAGAGCTCGCCAACATTGAGTAGGGTAGTGCCCACTCCACTTTGCAAGCCGATCTCTTCGAAGAGCTTCAGCGCCTTCAGGTAGTTCTCCACGCTGGCCACCCAGTTGCCGGTGATGTGCCAGAGATTGGCCAGGTTCGAATAGCCGTTGGCCGCCTGCTCGATGGTGCCGTCCGATTCGTACAACGGAATAGCTTTCTGGAAAAATTCAATGGAGGCCGGGACTTCCCCCTTGTAATATTTCAGGATGCCCAGTTCGTTGTAGATAGCCGCCTGTTGAGCCTTGCTGCCATCTGCCAACATCCATCGCAGGCCCTTTTCCAGCCATTGCTCGGCATCGTCAAAGCGGGTTTGGGCAATGTAAAAATTACTCAACGACCGGGAGCCATCGAACAGGCACTGGTAGTAATCCGATGCTTCGCTCAGGCGCATACCCCTCAGGTACCAGTACTCGGCAGAATCCGGACTGGAAGCGCTCTCCGCGTTGCGGAAATAATTGTGGATGGTGGCGGTGTCTATCACGCCTCCGGCCGACAAAAGCCAGGGCAAGGCAAGAAATGGTATAAAAAGAAAGCAGCGCCTGAAAGGAGGAAAATTAAACATGGATGTTGGGTGGTCTATGTTTTTGAATTTGGGATTATTGCCAAAAAGGCTCCCAATTTACGAAATGAAGGAAAAATCGGAAACGGAACGCCAGAGTATTTGTAACATCCGGCCAACCTCACCAACAATTTGTGGAAAACTTAGAATAATTTTGTTTCCCTGTCCGCATCGAAAACGGTAACTTCGGTGTTGTATTTAGAAGCCCTTCTTGCAAAACGGAAATCCGATAGTAATGCGAAATGGTGATTGAGCACCGGCGACAACGCGAATCAATCATTTATTCATTTATTCATTTATTCAATCATTCCTTCAGATGCCAGAGTTCGTACACCTTCACTGCCATACCCAATATTCTTTGCTGGACGGAGCAACGGATATCGGGGCGATGATGGACAAAGCCGCCAGAGATGGGCAGAAAGGCGTTGCACTGACCGACCACGGCAACATGTTCGGGGCTTTCAAGTTTGTAGCCGAAGCCGAGAACCGCGGACTCAAGCCGATCGTCGGCTGTGAGTTCTATCTGGTGGAAGACCGCCACAAGCAGGCCTTCTCCCGGGCCGCCGGAGAACAGGACAAACGCTACCACCAGCTGCTGCTGGCCAAGAACCAGAAAGGATACGAAAACCTTTCCAAGCTCTGCTCTCTGGGCTTTATCGAAGGGCTCTACGGTAAATTTCCCCGTATCGATAAGGAACTGATCGAACAATACCACGAGGGGCTGATCGCCACCAGTTGTTGCATCGGGGCGGAGATACCGCAGGCTATCCTGAATGGCAAGCTGGAGGAGGCCGAACAGAAGCTCCGCTGGTGGCTCGACCTGCTGGGCGAGGATTTTTACATCGAACTGCAGCGCCACCGGGGCCTGGAGAATATCGACGGCCTGGGCGTCAGCCAGGAGGATGTGAACCAGCAACTGCTGCTGTTCGCCCGAAAATACAACGTCAGGGTCATTTGTACCAACGACTCACATTATCTGGAGGAAGAAGACTACCTGCCCCACGATATCCTGTTGTGCATCAACACCAACAGCCTGGTGGAAGAAACCAGCCGATTCAAATTTCCAAGCTCCGACTTTTACTTTAAGACGCAGGAGGAGATGAGCCGGCTTTTCCACGACCTGCCGGAATCGGTAGAAAATACCATAGAGATTTACGAAAAGATCGACAAGCTGACCCTGGCGCGGGATATTCTGCTGCCCGCTTTTCCCCTGCCGGAAGGCTTCAAAGATCAGGACGATTACCTGCGGCACCTCACCTACGAAGGCGCCAAGCGCCGCTATGGGACCATCAGCCCGGATATTAAGGAACGCCTGGATTTTGAGTTGTCGGTCATCAAGAACTCCGGATATCCCGGTTATTTCCTTATCGTTCAGGATTTCACTACTACCGCCCGGCAGATGGGCGTAGCGGTGGGGCCGGGGCGGGGGTCGGCCGCCGGTTCAGTAGTGGCTTATTGCACCGGTATCACCAATGTCGACCCGATCAAGTACGACCTGCTGTTCGAGCGTTTCCTCAACCCGGAACGGGTTTCCATGCCGGATATCGATATCGACTTCGACGATGAGGGCCGGCAAAAGGTGATCGATTATGTGATCCAGAAGTACGGGCAAAACCAGGTGGCCCAGATCGTTACCTACGGCACCATGGCGGCCAAGATGTCCCTCCGGGATGTCGGCCGGGTGCTAAACGTGCCACTGTCGGAAGTAGATAAGGTGTCGAAGGCCTTCCCTGCCCACCTGAAAGCCTCCCTGCACAATGTGCTGGCGCCGGGAGATGTGGACGCTAAGCTGAAAGAGGTCCTCAACTCGGAGGAATTGGAAAAGGCCTACCAGTTTCGCACCCTGGCGGAAGGCCAGGACGATATTGGGGAGATGATCCGTACCGCCCAGAAACTGGAGGGCTCCGTACGCAATACCGGCATTCACGCCTGCGGAGTGGTGATCACCCCCGATGAAATTACCAAATACGTACCGGTCAAAGCGGACAAGGATACGGGCATGCTCGTTTCCCAATTCGACAACAGCGTTGCCGAAGCCGCCGGCCTGCTCAAGATGGACTTCCTGGGCCTTAAAACCCTGACCATCATCAGGGACGCCGTCCGCATGGTGAAAGAAAACCACGGCATCGAATTAGACCCGGACGAGGTGCCTCTCGACGACCCCAAAACCTACGAACTCTTTCAGCGCGGCGACACCATCGGCATCTTCCAGTACGAATCTCACGGCATGCAGAAGTATATGAAAGAGCTGAAGCCGACTGAATTCGAGGATCTTATCGCCATGAATGCCCTATATCGCCCAGGGCCACTGGAATACATTCCCGAATTCATCGACCGAAAGCACGGCCGTAAGCCAGTAATTTATGACTTGCCGGACATGGCGGAGTATCTGGAGGAAACCTACGGTGTGACCATCTATCAGGAGCAGGTTATGCTCCTTTCCCAAAAACTGGCCAACTTCACCAAGGGCCAGGCGGACCGCCTCCGCAAGGGAATGGGCAAGAAGAAGAAGAAGGAGATCGACGCGCTCTACCCGCTCTTCATCGAGGGCGGCACCGGCAACGGCCACCCCAAAGATGTACTCGATAAGGTGTGGAAAGATTGGGAGGCCTTCGCATCCTACGCCTTTAACAAGTCGCACTCCACCTGTTACGCTTTTGTGGCCTTCCAGACGGCCTACCTCAAGGCTCACTATCCGGCCGAATTCATGGCCAGCGTACTGACCCACAACAAAAACGATATTTCCAAAATTACCTTCTTCCTGCAGGAGTGTAAACGCATGGGGTTGGAGGTGCTGGGGCCGAGCGTAAACGAATCCGCATCCGACTTCTCGGTCAACAAAGACGGCCATGTCCGCTTTGGCCTGTCGGCACTGAAGGGCGTAGGGGAAGGGCCGGTGGAAGAGATTCTGAAAGAACGCGAAGCCAACGGCCCTTTTGAGAGCCTGTTCGACATGGTGCGGCGCCTGAGTCTGCGGGCTATCAACAAGAAGGTACTCGAAAGCCTGGCGCTGGGCGGCGGTTTCGACTGCTTTGAGGGGCTCACGCGTTCCCAGTATTTTTCACCCTCTGAAAAGTACGATAGCCTGCTCGAACATGCCCTCCGTTATGGCAATGCCTATCAGTCCCAGAAAGCTCAGGCGGTCAATTCCCTCTTTGGCGATACCGAAGAGGTCATGGTCCCCGAACCGGCTATCCCCGAATGCCCGCCCTGGCCGCTGGTCGAGAAGCTCAATAATGAGAAAGCCGTGACCGGCATCTACGTCAGTGGCCATCCGCTGGATGACTATCGGCTGGAAATCGATAACTTCATTACCTGCTCCCTCGGCGAGGTAGATGACAACCAGAACCGCCCGCTCAACCTGGCGGGCCTGATGACCGTGGCGCGACACATGGTCAGCCGCAACGGAAATGGCTGGGGCATCTTTGAGCTGAGTGATTACAATGGCTCCTATGAATTTAAGCTGTTCGGAGAGGACTACCAGAAGTTCAAGCACCTCTTCGAGGAGGGGAAAGCTCTTTTCCTCCAGGTAGGCTGGCAGCGTAGCTGGCGTGGCGACGGTATGGACCTGAAAATTAAGGATGTCAAATTGCTGGAAAGTATCGCCGAGAATATGACCGATTCGATTACCGTCAAATTGCCGGTCGAATCCATTACGATGGATTTCATCAACCGCTTCGATGAGTTGTGCCGCCAACACCAGGGGCCCCACCGCCTGCGGATGGAACTGCTGGATAAAACCAAGCGTATGCGCCTGGCCATGGCGGCCAAAGAGCGAAAGGTGAACGCTACGAATGGTTTTATCGTAGAGTTGGAGAAACTAGGCCTGGAGTACCAGGTCAAGGGCGGGAAATCCTGATCCCAGGCCGGCTCTCTGCCAGAAAATAAAAAATCCGGTATTATCATTGATTGAGTAGCTTTTCGTCCCCGATTCAGGGTAAACGTCTTTTCAGCTACGTAAACCGTTGCCAGGAGAAAAATCCTACCCGCCCTTTCCGGTGGATGACGTAGTGATGGTAAAACTATCCGTTTTCGAATCCATGTCCTTCCTTGAGATCATTGCCAGGAGGCGCCGCAAAATTTTCAATCCATTTTTTTTCTTAAAAGAGCCCTGTTTTTTGAACCAGAGGCGTTATGCGTTGTTTTGATAGTAAAGCTATTAAATTAGATAGCTAAACTTACAGGTCTAAAACCAAAAGAGATGCGTAACCTCCGAGTTCAAAATATTTTCATTCTAATCTGTTTTTTAGTGGCTGCTGAGTTAAATGCTCAGCAGCCTCAATTGAACATGTTCCAGTCGCGCGTCAGCGATAATCCGGTGATTGCCGGAGAAGGCATCACCCGGCATCTCATCATGGGAGACAACCTGATGGCCCAGGGCAAGTTTGAGAATGCCATTCTCGCCTACGACAATGCCGTGGCGCAAAATCTATACTTCGCGGAAGCTTACATCAAACGGGCGATCGCTAAATACCGGCTGGGGCGAATAGCAGAGGCCCAACAGGATTATACTTTCGCGATCCGGATCAATCCATACGTCGGAGATATGTACGGCTATGGCAATAACCTGCGCAAGTTGAAAGTATTGGCTTTTGAGCCTTACGAGCTGGCAGGGCGCCTCGGCCTGGAGCGCCGCATGGAATATTATCAGGAGCGGTTGGGCCCTGTATTCGGAGATGAGAGTAGAACCGATATTTCTGTCCGTATAGGCTCTTTGTCCGCACTCATTGAGCAGTTCCCGTCATCCCCTGAATATTACCTGCAGCGCGCGGTTGTTTATCTGTGTCTGGAAGACCAGAAAAGCGCCTTTGATGACCTTAATTTTGTCCTGGCAATGGAACCCGACAATGCCCTGGGGCATGACCTGCTGGGGCTGGCCTACCTGGAAGATGGATCTTCTGAATTGGCTGAGCATGCTTTTGAGCGAGCTATTGAACTGAATCCGGGGCTGGCCATTGCTGCTTATAACCTGGGGGTGATCCGTCAACAACAGTTGCGCTACCAGGAGGCATTGACATTGTTCGGGCGGGCAATCGAGTTGGACAGTGGGCTGGAGGCGGCTTACTTCAACCGGGCGCTGGTTCATAAAGCCATGGGTAACATCGACGCCGCTATGCAAGATTACGGGCGCCTGCTCGGCCAGGAAGGCCAGTCCGAACCGGAAATATGGCTCAACCGGGGCATTACCCGAAAAATGTCAGGAGATATTACGGGCGCCCTGGCCGATATCCAACAGGCTATCCGGTTGGATTATGAAGACAATGCCGCGCTGTATAAAATACGCGGCAATATCTACCTGTTGCTGGGTAATTACTTTGCCGCCGAGCAGGATTACACCCGGTCCATTGAGTTGAATCCGCGTTTTGCGGAAGCCTACTACAACCGGGGCATTGCCAGAATACTGGCTTATAACCGCCCTGACGCCTGCCTGGATTTCCGGGAAAGCGCCCAGCTGGGCTATGACAGGGGAGAGGAACAAATACAATATCTGTGCTCATATTGACAACCTGTCCAATTTTCGAATGGTGGCCAACCAGGCCAATAATTGATTCCGTATCAGGCACAAGGAGCTGGAATTAGTCGCAAAAGAGATGGACGTAAAAACAGCCTTCTGGCCGGCCCTTGTCCTGATGCCGGAAAATAAAAAATTCTTCTATTTATCCATATAAATCAATGTGCTATGAAGAAAGTTATGTCTTATGCCATAGCAATGGCTGCCTTTGCCTTTTTGCTGAGTAGCTGCACCGTTGTCCGCCAGGGAGAGGTCGGTGTCAAGAGGACTTTTGGGAAATATGCCGACCGGCCGTATACCGAAGGACTGAAGGTATTCAACCCCTTTACCTCTATGATCGTAAAAGTGCCGATACAGACAGAGAACATGGAAGTGGGGCTGAACCTGCCGTCTAAAGAAGGGTTGAACATCCGCGCGGAGATTTCCATCCTCTACAACATTCAGTCGAATAAGGCTCCGGATATTCTGCGTTTGATCGGCACTGATTATGAGAACAATGTGATTCTGCCGGTCTTCCGCTCGGCAGTAGCCGACGTTTCCGCCCGTTTTTACGCCAAGGATATGCACACCGGCGAGAGAGGAACCATCGAATTGGCTATTCAACAGCAGATGACGAAACTGTTGGACGGTAAAGGTATCGTTATCGAGGCGGTTCTCATTAAGAGCATTCAGCTACCGTCGAACCTGGCGCGCGCTATCGAGGAAAAACTGGAAGCGGAACAGCGCGCCTTGCGCATGGAGTTCGTCTTGCAGGAAGAACGGCAGGAAGCGGAACGCATGCGCATACAGGCCGAAGGAGTACGCGACGCTCAGAATATCATCAGCCAGGGGCTCGATCCGCAGGTGCTCCAGTTCAAATCGATCGAGGCCTTCCTGGAGCTGGCGAAGTCTCCCAATACCAAGGTCATCATCTCTGATGGAGATTTGCCGGTACTGCTTGGGCCTGGCGGAGAAGGAGCATTACCCAGCAATACCGGGCTGAAAAGATAATTTTCCTGTTCGACTAAGTACTCTGTTAAATAAGTAAATTGTCGTTTCTGGGCGATGGATTTTCGTTCTAATCGAGGAGCGCCCGGAGCCTGATAGCCTTAGCTATCAAGGCGAGGACGGGACGAAGAGTAGGGCGAAAAGGCACGGCCAGAAGCATAAGATATTTATTTAACAGAGTACTAAGTAAGTTCGCTTTCCAGTACAGGGGCTATTTCGTAAGAATAGCCCCTTTTTTTATCGCCGGAATTGATAATTTGCATTTTGATAAAATTAAACTCAAAATGCCCGAAGATTCAATGTTCATCACCGGCGTGATCCCTCCCATGATCACCCCCTTTACCCAAAATGGCGGCCTGGACCTCACCGCCCACGCCGCCAATGTCCTGCGCTGGAATAAAGCCGGCCTGCGCGGCTACCTGGTTTTGGGCTCCAATAGCGAAGCCGTTTACCTCAACGAAAGAGAAAAGCTCCGGCTGATCGAACAGACGCGGGAGAACGCCAGCCCCGGGCGCCTCATCCTGGCCGGCACAGGCATGGAAGCCACTCGCGAAACCATACACCTGACCCGGGAGGCGGCCAAAGCCGGTGCTCACGCCGCCCTGATCATTACCCCGGCTTTCTACCGGAGCCAAATGAAAGACGAGGCTCAGATTCGTCATTTCCAGGCAATCGCCGATGCTTCACCCATTCCCGTTTTGATCTACAATGTGACAAAGTACACTGGAGTCAACCTCTCGCCCCGTGCAGTGGAAGTACTGAGCCAACATCCTAATATCGTTGGGATGAAGGATAGCTCGGGAAGCATTCCTCAAATGGTGCAATACCAGAAAGCGGCGGCTGAAGGGTTCAACCTGCTGGTGGGAACCGCCTCCGCCTGGTACCCTGCCCTCACGCTGGGCGTTACCGGCGCCATCATGGCCCTGGCCAATTGCGCCCCGGAGCACTGTGTCCGCGTGCAGCAATCCTTTGATGCAGGCCGAAAAACCGAAGCGGAGGAGCTGTATCGACGGCTATTTCCGGTTAATCAGGCCGTGACCGCTACCTACGGCATCGCCGGCCTTAAGTACGCCTGCACCCTGCGCGGCTACCAGGGCGGGTACGTCAGAAGCCCGCTGCCGGAATTGAGCGGGCAGGAGCAAGAGGAAGTAAAAGTGATCCTGGAAAAAGCAGGGTTGGGGGGTTAAGTATTCTGTTGTATAAAGTCTAATGCAAAAAATGGTTTTGCGCTCCGGAGAAAGATTTACAATGGATTCGTATATTCGGATTACCTGAAAACGAAATGGAATGATTATGAAAAGGTGGTTTAAATGTACGCTGTTGTTGTCCTTCATTTTTTTAGGAATTTCGCTGCTGGCTGGCCAGGCGCAGGCTCAGCCGGATAGCTTGAAAGAAGCCGTTCCGTCTGAACAGCAGACGGAGCCGGAGACCCCCGATAAGAAAAAGAAATTCCAGATCAGGATACCTAAAATCCATCTCGAAAAGCAAAGAGATAGCCTGGTAAAAGTGGGAGATAGGCTCTTTGAAAAGGCCAGAGGCTTCATTGAGGGCATTGACGCCCCTCCGGTGAAGGATATCATTCGCCCCAACCGGGAGATCAGCCCCAGCGATCAGGTGGCGCTGGACTCCGCCATGAAAGCTATGGATGAGGCGCTGCAGTACCTCGAGTTGGAGGGAGATGCCGTCAAGATCAATACCATCAAGGAAACGATGGGCGCCGTACACCAGGCCAGCGGCAGTAACAAGGTCGCCCTGGATACCTACCTGGAAGTGCTGGACGCAGCCGAGCTCTCCGGAGACAAAGAGCGGATCGCCAACGCCAAATTCAACGTTGGCAATATCTATTCTGAAGAAGGCAATTACCGAAAGGCCCGGCAATACTATGAGGAAGCGCTCGTGCTCTACCGGGAACTGTCGAGGGTAAGCCGCAACCGGGCAGTGGAGGAAAAACTGCCCCTTCTGTACGTCAATCTGGGCAAGTGTTATCAGAATATGGGCCAGACGGAAAAAGCCCTGGAGTATTACAACCGGGCCCTGGCCGCCAGCGAAAAAATTGGCAATAAGGACGATGGGGCTTACGCTTTCAACAACATCGGAGCCTTGTACAAGGACCGGAAAGACTGGCGTAAGGCCATTGAGTTTCACGAAAAAGCGCTGGCCGGGTACGACTCCATCGGCAACGAATACGCCAAGGCCGGAGAGTACAACAACATGGGCGGCATCTTTATGGAACAGGGCGACCTGGGCCGGGCGGACGCTTTGTTCCGCAAAAGCCTGCAGGTGGCCCAGGCCGTTAAGTCCAGAGAACAAGAGAAGGAAGCCTATCTTCAATTGTCGAAGAACGCCGAAAAGAAAGGGCAGTTGAACGAAGCCCTGGACTATTATCAAAGATACCAGCAACTCAAGGATAGCCTGGCTATAGAGGAGAAAAAACGCCAGATGGCCCTTTTGGAAAGCCGCTATGATGCGGAGCGAAAGGAGGCCCAGATTCAGCGCCTGGAAAAAGATAACGCCCTGAGTGAGCTGAACGCCCGCCGGCAACGCGCTATCCGCAACTACGCCCTGGCCGGGGCCGGTTTTATGTTACTCCTGGCCTTCGCTTACTGGCAGCGCAGCCGCTACCGCCGGCAAAAGGAAAAGTCCGCCCTGGAGGAACAACGGATAGCGCACTTGGAAAAATTAGACCAGCTCAAGGACGACTTTCTGGCGAATACTTCCCACGAGTTGCGCACGCCCCTCAACGGTATCATCGGGCTGGCTGAATCGCTGTCCGATGGCGTGGTGGGCAGCCTCCCGAAAGAGGCAGTTTACAACCTCAATATGATTGCCGCCAGCGGCCGGCGTTTGTCCAGCCTGGTCAATGACATTCTCGATTTTTCCCGGATCAAAAAGAACGACCTGCCCTTGCAGCTTAGCCCGGCCGACCTCTATGCCGCTACTGATGTGGTGCTGGCCTTGTCCGGCCCGCTGGCCAAGGGGAAGGGCCTCAAATTGTACAACCAGGTTCCTAAGCGAATCCCTCTGGTGGAGGCCGACGAAAACCGCCTGCAGCAGATTTTGCACAACCTGGTGGGCAATGCGATCAAATTTACCGAGGACGGCTCCGTGCGCGTTACCGCCGAAGAGCAGGAGGGATGTGTAGCTATTACGGTTTCGGATACCGGGATCGGCATCTCCGCCGAAAAGCACGAGGCTATCTTCCATGCTTTTGAACAGGCGGATGGGTCGGTGGTGCGCGAATACGGCGGCACCGGACTGGGCCTGACTGTGACCAAGCAGCTGGTCGAATTGCACAGGGGGACGATTAGCCTTCGGTCAGAGCCTGGCAAGGGTAGCCACTTTACCTTTACCCTGCCGCTCAGCCAGGACCAGCAACGGCAAGCGCCCGACCTCGGCGAGATAGCCGGGCGGGGCGCCCCGGTAGGCCGGCTTCACGATAGTGGATGGGATGAGGCGCTAACTTTAGGGGCGGTTGCCGAACAGCCATTGATGAAATCAGTGGCCGTTGCCGAAGAAATTACCCGCGTCCTCATCGTCGATGATGAACCGGTCAACCTCAAGGTGCTGGAGAACCACCTCCGCCTGCAAGGTTATGAAGTGGAAACAGCCGGAAGCGGCCCACAGGCGCTGGAAATCCTGCAACGGGCCCAGCCGTTCGACCTGATCATCCTGGATATCATGATGCCCAAAATGTCGGGCTATGAGGTGTGCCGGAAAATCCGGCAATCCTACCCGGCCAGCAACCTGCCCATTGTGCTGCTGACCGCCAAGAACCGGGTGGCCGACCTGGTGGAGGGCTTCCACGCCGGCGCCAATGATTACATCGCCAAGCCTTTCTCCCGCGATGAACTCCTGAGCCGGATTCAGACGCATCTCAACCTCAACCGCATTCACAAGGCCTCGGGCAAGTTCGTCCCCTTCGAGTTCCTTCGCTCCATCGGCCGGGAAAGCATTACCGACGTGCGGCTAGGGGACCAGGCCGAGAAGCTGGTAACAGTCATGTTCTCCGATATCCGAAATTACACCACCCTCTCGGAAACCATGAGCCCTTCCGACAACTTCCAGTTCGTCAAATCACTCAACGGCCGGATGGGGCCCATCATTCAGGCGCAGCAAGGTTTCGTCAACCAGTACCTGGGTGACGCCATTATGGCCATTTTCCCGGATCAGCCTGCCGATGCCCTTCAGGCGGCGATCGGCATGCAGGCCAATTTGAGGCTGTACAATACAGAACGGCTTCAAAAGGGCCGCAAGCCCATACAGATCGGTATTGGCATGCAAACCGGCCCTCTCATCATGGGAGTCATCGGAGACGATCACCGCATGGACGCCGCCACCATTTCCGACACGGTCAACACTGCCTCCCGGGTGGAAAGCCTCACCAAATATTACGGCGCCTCCATCCTGCTCACCCAGGACAGCCTGGCCCGGATCGGGAAACCCGAGGCGTTCAACCTGCGCTACCTAGGCCAGGTGCAGGTGAAAGGCAAGAACGAGCCGGTAGGCCTGCTGGAGTGCTTCGACGGTGACGAGCCGGAACAGGCGGAAAAGAAATTGGCGACTCTGGAGCTATTCCAACAAGGGCTGGATTTCTACCTGGGGAAGGACTTCTCCGGAGCGCTGAATGCCTTTCAGCAGGTGCTGCAGCAAAATCCAGGCGATCATATTGCCCGGCACTTCCAAGCCAGGGCGGTCCACTATATGAACGAACCGGCGCCGGAGGACTGGACGGGGGTGGAGATGATGAAAGGGAAGTAAAGATTTCCCAGATTTTCGAAATCTGGGAAATCTGTAACTATTCAGCATCGTGGTGATTTGACCCCTCAAGCAAAATTTTGTAAGCCGCCCTTCCCCTTCCAAGGGGAATGAGAAGGGGTTCCAGCGGGAAAAAGTCTACAAAATTTTGCGTCAGGCGTATTTCAGACCCCATGCTGAATAGTAACGGAAATCTTAATAAAAAAAGGCCCCACCCCTTCGGGTGGAGCCTTCGGCTTTAAAGAGTCTTCAAAACCGAAAATGGAGCCGGGTGAAACTTCACCCGGCATCCTCCTTAAAGATCTTCCAGATTTCCAAAATCTGGAAGATCTTAATTACCGCACCAGGCTCACCTTTTGCGTCACCGTCCCGCTTTCTGTCCGCAGGCGGATGAGGTAGACGCCGGGGCTCAACTGCTGTCCATCTTCATCGCCGCCGTTCCAGCTAAAGCCCTGGTAGCCGGCATCCAGGTATCCGGAGTACAGCGCGAGCACTCGCTGGCCGTTCAGGTTGAATACTTCGAGCGTGGCCGGCCCTGCCTCAGGCAGGTAGAAACCGATGGCTACTTCCTCGCGGAAGGGGTTCGGGTTGGCCTGCAGCTGAAGGGCTTCCGCCGCGGCTACCTGGCCCGGGTTAACCGTTTGGGGCGTACGTGCAGAGCAGCACACGACAGCGCCCTCGTTCAGCGCATCGATCAGCAGGTTTACCTGGCCAATGATGTAATTGGCGTTGCTGGAGGGGATGCCGCGGCCACTTCTGGAATCTACATAACTTATGAGAGATTCCAGGCTGGAAATAACCGAATAGACAGAATATCCACCGCAGAACCTGTTTTCTGCCAACTCCAGCCTCCGGATGATGGCTATCTTTATG
This sequence comes from Lewinellaceae bacterium, assembly GCA_020636095.1. Lineage (GTDB taxonomy): Bacteria > Bacteroidota > Bacteroidia > Chitinophagales > Saprospiraceae > JACJXW01. Next base: position 882,061 of record JACJYN010000002.1, on the reverse strand, counting down.
GAGGAGCTGATGCTCAGCCCATCAACGTAACCTGTCAGGCCATAAACAACCGTATTGATGCAGACATCACCCTGATCGCAAGCGTCACCGATGCCGTTGTTGTCGCTATCTTCCTGGCCGGGGTTAGCGTCGTTGGGGCAGTTGTCGATATCGCCGCAGACGCCGTCGTTGTCGGCGTCGTTATCCGGGTCGTTGGGGCAGGCGTCGATACAATCGGCCAGGCCGTCGCTGTCGGTGTCGGTGTCGGCTACGCCGCAACCGCAGATGCCAGGATTGGTTTTATCCGGGTCGTTGGGGCAGCCGTCGATGCAATCGGGGGCGCCGTCGCCGTCGGCGTCGGTGTCCGCTATGCCGCAACCGCAGTCGCCGGGTTCGACCTTATTGGGGTCGTTGGGGCAGTTGTCGTTGCAGTCGGCCGTACCGTCGTTGTCAGAATCGTCATCCGCCGTTCCGCAGCCGCAGATGCCAGGTTCGACCTTGTTGGGGTCGTTGGGGCAGTTGTCGATGTCGCCGCAGACGCCGTCGTTGTCAGCGTCGTTGTCCGGGTCGTTGGGGCAGGCGTCGATACAATCGGCCAGGCCGTCGCTGTCGGTGTCGGTGTCGGCTACGCCGCAACCGCAGATGCCAGGATTGGTTTTATCCGGGTCGTTGGGGCAGTTGTCGATGCAGTCGGCAGTGCCGTCGTTGTCAGTGTCGATGTCCGCCGTTCCGCAGCCGCAGTCGCCGGGCTCGACCTTGTTGGGGTCGTTGGGGCAGTTGTCGATGCAATCGGCAGTGCCGTCGTTGTCAGTGTCGATGTCCGCCGTTCCGCAGCCGCAGTCGCCAGGCTCGACCTTGTTCGGGTCGGTAGGGCAGTTGTCGATGCAGTCGGCAGTGCCGTCCAAGTCGGTATCGGTATCGGCTGTTCCGCAACCGCAGTCGCCAGGTTCGACCTTGTTGGGGTCGTTGGGGCAGTTGTCGTTGCAGTCGGCAGTGCCGTCCAAGTCGGTATCGGTATCGGCTGTTCCGCAACCGCAGTCGCCGGGTTCGACCTTGTTGGGGTCATTGGGGCAGTTGTCGTTGCAGTCGGCAGTGCCGTCCAAGTCGCCGGGTTCGGTATCGGTATCAGCAGTTTCCGCAACCGCAGTCGCCGGGTCCGCAACCGCAGTCGGGTTTCACTTTGTTGGGGTCGTTGGGGCAGTTGTCAATGCAATCGGCAGTGCCGTCGTTGTCAGTGTCGATGTCCGCCGTTCCGCAACCGCAGTCGCCAGGTTCGGCCTTGTTGGGGTCGTTGGGGCAGTTGTCGATGCAGTCGGCAGTGCCGTCCAAGTCGGTATCGGTATCGGCTGTTCCGCAACCGCAGTCGCCGGGTTCGACCTTGTTGGGGTCGTTGGGGCAGTTGTCGATGCAGTCGGCAGTGCCGTCCAAGTCGGTATCGGTATCGGCCGTTCCGCAACCGCAGTCGCCGGGTTCGGCCTTGTTTGGGTCATTGGGGCAGTTGTCGTTGCAGTCGGCAGTGCCGTCCAAGTCGGTATCGGTATCGGCCGTTCCGCAACCGCAGTCGCCGGGTTCGGCCTTGTTGGGGTCGTTGGGGCAGTTGTCAATGCAATCGGCAGTGCCGTCGTTGTCAGTGTCGATGTCCGCCGTTCCGCAACCGCAGTCGCCGGGTTCGGCCTTGTTGGGGTCGTTGGGGCAGTTGTCAATGCAATCGGCAGTGCCGTCGTTGTCAGTGTCGATGTCCGCCGTTCCGCAACCGCAGTCGCCGGGTTCGGCCTTGTTGGGGTCGTTGGGGCAGTTGTCAATGCAATCGGCAGTGCCGTCGTTGTCAGTGTCGATGTCCGCCGTTCCGCAACCGCAGTCGCCAGGTTCGACCTTGTTGGGGTCGTTGGGGCAGTTGTCGTTGCAGTCGGCAGTGCCGTCCAAGTCGGTATCGGTATCGGCTGTTCCGCAACCGCAGTCGCCGGGTTCGACCTTGTTGGGGTCATTGGGGCAGTTGTCAATGCAATCGGCAGTGCCGTCGTTGTCAGTGTCGATGTCCGCCGTTCCGCAACCGCAGTCGCCGGGTTCGGCCTTGTTGGGGTCGTTGGGGCAGTTGTCGATGCAGTCAGCGGTACCGTCCAAGTCGGTATCGGTATCGGCCGTTCCGCAACCGCAGTCGCCGGGTTCACCTTTGTTGGGGTCGTTGGGGCAGTTGTCGATGCAGTCAGCGGTGCCGTCCAAGTCGGTATCGGTATCGGCCGTTCCGCAACCGCAGTCGCCGGGTTCGACCTTGTTGGGGTCATTGGGGCAGTTGTCGTTGCAGTCGGCAGTGCCGTCCAAGTCGGTATCGGTATCGGCTGTTCCGCAACCGCAGTCGCCGGGTTCGACCTTGTTGGGGTCGTTGGGGCAGTTGTCGTTGCAGTCGGCAGTGCCGTCCAAGTCGGTATCGGTATCGGCCGTTCCGCAACCGCAGTCGCCGGGTTCGGCCTTGTTGGGGTCATTGGGGCAGTTGTCGTTGCAGTCGGCAGTGCCGTCCAAGTCGGTATCGGTATCGGCCGTTCCGCAACCGCAGTCGCCGGGTTCGGCCTTGTTGGGGTCGTTGGGGCAGTTGTCAATGCAATCGGCAGTGCCGTCGTTGTCAGTGTCGATGTCCGCCGTTCCGCAACCGCAGTCGCCGGGTTCGGCCTTGTTGGGGTCACTGGGGCAGCCGTCTTTGCAGTCAGCGGTACCGTCGTTGTCGGTGTCAGTATCCGCTACGCCGCAGCCGCAGTCGCCGGGTTCAACCTTGTTGGGGTCGTTGGGGCAGTTGTCGTTGCAGTCAGCAGTGCCGTCCAAGTCGGTATCGGTATCGGCCGTTCCGCAACCGCAGTCGCCGGGTTCGACCTTATTGGGGTCACTGGGGCAGCCGTCTTTGCAGTCAGCGGTACCGTCGTTGTCGGTGTCAATATCCGCAATGCCGCAACCGCAGTCGCCGGGTTCAACCTTGTTGGGGTCGTTGGGGCAGTTGTCGTTGCAGTCTGCGGTACCGTCGTTGTCGGTGTCAGTATCCGCTAAGCCGCAACCGCAGTCGCCGGGTTCGGCCTTGTTGGGGTCATTGGGGCAGTTGTCGTCGTTGTCGCAGATGCCATCGCTATCAGCGTCGGGGCAGGCGCCGCTGTCGGTGCAAAACGGAGTGCTTTCAGAGGAGCCAAAAGCGCCGCCGGAAGCGATGGTATTGGTACCATCGCTCAGGGTATAAGAGCCGCTGCCATTGGCGCAGCAAATACCATCGCCAAAAGAGTCGGAAATGGTGAAAGTATAATCGCCGTCTGCCAGGTTGATATTTTCCACAACGGTAGCGCCAATCGGCTGAGAACCATAAGGGCCGCCGGACGCCACCACATTATTACTGGCGTCTCTAACTTCCCAACTGGTCTCTACCGGAAAATTATCCAGAGTGATCGTTAAGGTGAGGGCGTTGGCATAGCAGGGGCAGGGATCACAGGCAGAGCCGCCGCAGTCGACGCCGGTTTCATCGCCGTTCTGGACACCGTCGTCACAGGTTGCCGGCTGGCCGCAGCCATTGGAGCTGAGCAGGCTTTCGCGAAAGCCGCCTACGTCAAAGAGGGCGCGCATCCGCGTTGTTTGGCCTTGAGTGAAGAGGTTCATGCAGGCGTCGTCGGAGTAGTCCATATAGTTCTGGAACATATCCGGCAGGTCGCCGGCGCCCTCGTCGCAACTGTTGAGGGCGCCATCGTAGGTACAAGGGCTGCCGTTATAATTAGGGGCGGCGGCCAGCGGCGTATCGCTGACGAGGTCGTCGACACTGCAGTCCCCATCGCCCCAGATGTGGATCATGTTGAGCCAGTGGCCGACTTCGTGCGTGGCGGTGCGGCCCAGGTTGTAAGGCGGTGTAGCAGGGGGGCCGCTGCCCACGTAGCGATAATCAATTACCACGCCGTCGGTAGCTGCCGGGCCGCCGGGAAATTGGGCATAGCCCAGCGTGCCACCGCCCAATTCGCAAATCCATATGTTGAGATACTCGCCGGTTGGCCAGGCATCCTTACCGCCCAAAGACGTAAACTTTACATTGTCCCTGGTGGCGTAGGGCGTAGCGGTGGCAGTGGCGGTGCGCGTGATGCCGTTCGTGGCAATGCCGTTAGGATCTACGGTAGCCAGGCAAAACTCAATCTCAACATCAGCCGCAACGCTCAGAAAATCAGATGGCGTATTAGCAGCGTCGGCATTGTTTCTTCTGAAATCTTCGTTCAATACGGTTATCTGTGAAAGTACCTGAGCATCGGTGATATTCTCAGAAGGATTGTCGTAAACAATGTGGAACACCACCGGTATGGTGATGACACCGTTGACGGCGCGCTGAGGTTGTTGAGCAAAGCGTTCTGCCTGCCGGTTAATAGCCTGCAGGCGGAGCCCCCTTTCCGGGTTTTCCCTGATTTGTTGCTCCAGGTAGTCCATAGTGCCGCATTGGCGCCCCTGGGCATAAATGGTTGTTTGAAAACAAATTAAGGCCAGTAGCCCTAACAGTAGAAGTTTACATGTCCTCATAAAAGTAAAAATTGTGCAGGTTGAAAAATTATTTTTATTATTGGAAAATCCGCCATCGAGTGCTAGTGCGCCGGGAACGAAATTCTTAACCAATTCTTTGGGCTCTTTTACGGCCATGCTGCGTTGCTCCTTCCTTCCGTAGCTTAGGCTATGGTCGGTCGTCGTGCCTTGATACCGAAAAAAATAGACTCGAAATTCTTCGATCAAACTTATGTTACAGAGCACTAGGCCAGGCCCAAAAAAATCCTACTTGCCCGGCGGAACGAGCAGGTATGGCATCCAAACAAACTTTACTATCGGGGGGCAGGTTAGTTCATGGGATGGGGGGCCAGCCGGGCATAGTGAGGGTAAGAATCGGTCAAATTAAGTTATGTTAAACATAAGCTCTTTCTGCCCGCGCACAAAGATACCGGGGCCGATGGCGCCAGGCTCGACAATCTTGGGGTACTGGGCCGACATGGGTAGCGGATTCGACATTTCAGGGTAGGGGAATGGACGTGGGGCTATATTGTTGTATGATTACCTATCCATTCTCATTGAGATAATCGGAAGGGTTTTTGCCGAAGCGCTGGCGGAAGATGCGGGTAAAGTGTTTGGGGCTGGACAGGCCGACGGCGTAGCAGGCTTCGGCGACGGTGGAGCAGGCTTTTCGTTCGAGCATTTGGCGGGCCTTTTGCAGGCGAATCTCGCGCAGGTAATCGGCGATGGTCATGCCGGTGAGCTGTTTGAGTTTGCGCAGCAACTGGCGGCTGCTGAGATCGAGTTCATCCGCGAGAATCCTGGGGCTGAACTCGGGATCCCCAGCCTGTTTAAAGGCGGTTTTTTCGACCTTTTCCAGCCATTGCTGGTCAACGGGCTGGCGGCCTTCGGATTGGAGGAGCTGTTCCAGTTTAGGAAACTGCACTTGAATGCCTCCTCCGCCCCCGGTTTCGGCAGTTTGTTTGCGGCGCCACTCCTGGCGTTCCTGGTAGTTTTGGATCAGGTTGGCGGCCCGCGCCAGCAGTTCTTCAGTGTCGAAAGGCTTGGCCAGATAATCGTCGACCCCCATGCGCAAGGCGGACAGGCGGTCGGCCAAGCTTGCCCGGGCGGTCAGAACGATAACGGGCGTATGCTGCCAGCGAGCGTCCGCTTTGAGGGTTTCCAAAAGGCTGTAGCCATCCATTTCGGGCATCATGAGGTCGGTTAGGATCAAGTTAATGGTTTCCAGTTTCTGGTGGATGGGTTCTTCCTGCAAAATGGCCAGGGCTTCTGCGCCGTTTGTGACGGGGGCCACTTTGTAATAGGGCGAAAGTACTTCCAGCAAGAAACGACGCATGTCGCTGTTGTCTTCGACGACTAGAATACCAGGAAGTTGATCGCTGTTGGTTGCCAGTTGTTGGTTGTGTGTTATTCGTTGTGGGTTCGGCCTGGAATCTTCCTCTTCGAACTGGGAACGCTGAACGGCGCCGAACACTTCTTTTTTGGGAAATTCAAAAATAAAAGTGCTGCCCTCGCCGAGTTGGCTTTTCACGCTCAGGCAACCGCCCATGAGTCGGGCGTATTCGCTGGCAATGGCCAGGCCGATGCCGGCGCCGCCAAGCCCCTCTTGATCCCTCCGAAGGGGGGAAGCCTCACCAAAGAGCCCGCCGGAGAGGGGCTTTTCTGCTGACTCCTCCCCTTTGGGAGGGCTGGGGGAGGCTTGATAAAACCGCACAAAAACGCGCGGCAGGTCATCCGGATGAATGCCGCAGCCGGTATCGGCCACGATGATACGCATAGTATTGCCTGCCTCCTTTACAGTAACAAGCACTTTGCCATCGCGGGGCGTAAACTTCAGCGCGTTGGAAAGCAGGTTGAACAACACGTGTTCCAACTTTTGAGCATCGAGCTGCAACTGGAGGTACTTCTCCGGCTGATAGTCGAACAGCAGTTTGACGCCGTTGGCCTGGGCATGCGATTCGAAGGTAGACACCAGCCGGCGCATCAGAGGGTAGAAGGCAGCCGGCGTTTCTTTCAGCTCCAGTCGTTGAGCCTCCAACTTGTTCATGTCCAGGATTTCTTCAACCAGGCGCAGCAGGCTGTTGGCGTTGCTCTGGATGAGTTTCAGCGTGGTAAAGGTACGGTTGTCCAGGCCCGTTTCTTTGAGCATCCTTTTCAGGGGGCTTAGAATCAGGGTAAGAGGGGTGCGCAGTTCATGGGCCATGTTGGCAAAGAAGCGGGACTTGAGCTCGTCCAGTTGCCGCAATTCGGCCGCCTGTTTTTCAATTAGCTGTTTGTCCTGTTCGATTGTATGGGTGCGCTTTTTTACCTCGGCTTCCAGTTTGCGGGCAGCTAGTTTAAGGGCGCTTATCCTCCACCAGGCGAAGGCTGCGGCTATCGCGAAACAGGCAGCCAGGAACCACCGGCGGAGATAGAAAGGGCGAGCCACTGTCAGGGGCAGGCTCAGTTCGCGGGCGGACCAGCGCCCGTTGGCGCCCTGGGCTTTAACGTGCAGGGTATACGAACCGTAGGGCAGGCTGTTCACCCGAATGGTGTTATCCTCCTGGAAATTCCAAACATCGTTCACGCCTTCCAGGCGATAGGCAAAGCGGTTGTCCCGGGGGCTTTGGTAATCCGGAAATACTATTTTTAAAAGGAAGGATTTGTTTTTGGGCGCCAGCCGAATCTCTTTGGTAGTCAGCAATTCCGCCGTTTTATCAAGAAAAGCGCCGGTGGCGCCGTCCAGTTCGAGGTATTGGCTGACGCCCAGGCCGGGGCTGGCTGGGGGTTCTTCCCGGTATAGGTTTTTCGGATAGAAGGAAATAACGCCCCGGAGGCCTCCGAAATACAAGCGGCCATCAGCTGCCTGGTAGTGAGAGGTAAAGTTAAACTCTTCATGCGGCAGCCCGTCCCGGGGCAGGTAGGTATGAACCTGGAAGCTTTGCTTGTCGAAGCGCATCAGCCCGTAATGGCTGGGCAGCCAAAGCTGCTGGTATTCATCTTCGTAAACGGCGTAGACGATGTTGTGTGACAAACCGTCCCGCCGTGTGAATTGCCGGTAGGTTCCACTGTCTTGATCCCAGCGGATGAGGCCGCCGCCGCCGGAGGCCAGCCAAAAGATACCCTGCTTATCCTTGTGGATATGTAAAATGTCGTCGTGCGGCAGTTGGCCGGTGCGCCGACTGTATTCCGCCACTACGCCTTTGGCGGGGCCGAGCTGGTATACTCCTTGCCGGGTGCCTATCCAGATGCCTGACTCGTCCTGAAAAAAGCAATGAATGGTGGCCTGCCGAAGGTGTTGAAAATCGTTGTAGGCGGTATAGGGAACAATGCATTTTTTCACTGTGTCAATAAACGCCAGGCCTTCCAACTCGGTTCCTACCCAGATGCGGCCGGACCGGGTGTCCGGCAGAAGGGCACGGGCTCCGTTATGAACGTGCTTGCCGGCGGCGCCGGGGGGATAAAAAGTAGTTTTTTCTCCGGAAACCGGGTCATAGCAATGCACCATATAACTGTAATCGCCAAACCAGAGCCTGCCCTGATTGTCCCGGGCAGCTGCCACCCAGGCGGGAAGGTTCAGTTTGGCTAAGCCGCCGGATGGAGGTTTTTTCCATACTTCTCCGCTCTGAACGATGTATAAGTTGCCTTTTTTATCTTCTGTGATCCCCCGGGTATCGGCCAGGCCTTCGGGCTTAAGGTAGATGGTGAACGGATTTTTTTCAACCGAAATCGAAAAAAGGCCATTGTGCGTGCCCACCCAGGCAGTATGGCGGCGGCCAAAAGAAATGTAAACGGGAAAGGGAAGCCAGGTGTCTTTCACAGCGGAAGAAATATCGCAGAGGAATGTCCCTTCCGGATCAAATAGGAGCAGCCGTTCGTTGGCAAAAACCCACCAACGCCCTTCGGCATCCGGATAAACAGGGTTGTTAAAGCCACCCCTCCAGTCGTATTCAACAGGCTGGCCGCTGGCGTCGCGAAAATAAACCGGCTGAGGCGCCTGCCCCGGCCGGATGGCCCAAAGAGAAGGCCCTTCTCCGGGATGGTGCTTTCCCACCCAAAATTGATCTTTTCCGGCGCGGATGAAATCAGCGGCTTCGGGAAGCGAGGCCTGATGGAGGATTTTTCCCAGGGAATCGAACAGGATGGCCTTGTCCTTATTGAGTAGCGCTGCCTGCCCCCGGTTGGAAACTGCGAGTTGGAGCGGCCCGCCGGCCATATAATTCAGCGGGCGGGTAAAGGCCTTGCCATCGTAGCGATACACCTGCCCGTCCTGAAGCAGGATAAAAATATTTCCCGAAGGATCAGACTGGAGCTCAGCGATGTCGACACCGGAAAAAGGAGGCTGAAGCAGCGCCTCCAGAGGCGTTACCTTTTCGGTGACAGGATCGAAAATATCGATTAACTGTATGGGCCCCGGCGGCGGCGCCAGGCAGGCCAGCCAGAGCAACCCGTTGCGATCCTCGGCGATCTGTTCGCAATCGTTGGAGCGGAGGCTGTTCTCTTCCAGCGTATATTGCTGAAAATCAAAGCCATCGAAGCGGTTCAACCCGAAGCGGGTGGCTGCCCAGATCAACCCCCGCCGATCCTGGAGGCTATGCTGGATGTATTGATTGGATAAGCCCTGCGGCACAGAGTAGTGCTGCACAGATACGAGGTATTCCTGGCCTGAGGCGGGCGAAAACAATAGATGAGGCAATAGCCAAAGCCAAAGTGCCGGGAGTTTGACCCAATGATTGAAATTGTTCATGGGGTGAAATTGTGCATAGTCTGTTAGTCGTCCTCGGTTAAAACAGGGCTATCAGTTTAAAGTTATGTAAATATATGGAGAAATAAGAACATGTGCTAAAAATGTTGATCTGAGTAAAAGCCCTCAAGGCAACTTCCCAAACCACTCCTTCACCACCCCTTCCGCCGGTTTGCCGTTGGGGGTAAAACCCGTGTTGCCCGATCCGCCATGGCTCTGGTCGGTTGGGTATTTCCACCACAAGATGCCCTTACACCAGTCCGTTTCGCTCCGCAGGTTTTCCATAACGATCCGGTAGCAGCGCCCCTGGGCTTCCTCGTTATAGGGCGCCCCGTCGCGGTCCTTATGGGGGGTGACCCAGGGTGTGGGCGTGCTGGTGAATCCGATCTCGGTGAAGATCAGCGGCTTGTCGTATTGGCGGCTTACGCGTTCGGCCAGGTGCAGCACCCGGTGGAAGGCGGCGCTCAGTTCTTCATCCGAAGGGGTTTCGCTCTGGCTGAGCGGATAGTAACAGTTCAGGCCGATATAGTCCAGCTCATCCCAAAACCGGAGGTTTTCGAACTCTTGCCCCCAGTTGGCGGAGTAAGTCAAGGGGCCCGAATAAATGCCGCGCAGCTTGTGAATGAGATTTCGCCAGTCCGCTTCGCGTTGCAGGGTTGCTTTGGCAAATTCCACACCGATACAGAGCAGGTCCATGTCATTCATCTCCGCGAGTAAAGCGTAGTGGCGCATCCAGCGGTAGTAGTGATCGAAAAACTGCTGCCAGCCGGCCTCGTTCTGCATTTCCACATCACCCGGCCAGCTGCCGCCGCCCAGCCAAATCTGGGGTTTCAGGACGGTTTTAATACCGAGTTGTCGCGCCACGAAAGCGTCGTGGATCACCCCTTCATCCGTTTCGGAGCCCGCTCTGGACATGAAAGGCAGGGGCGTAGGCGCCTGGGCATCCCTCATGTAGGAATAAGGTACGATGGCCACGGCATTGGCCCCCAGTCCTTGCAGTTGCCTTAGCGACCCGGCGGCCAGGGCTGAGCCGTAGCCGTTGTATATGGCGTAGCCTTCGTGGGCAAAGTTGAAGCCTTTGAGGTAGGGGAGGGGTTGAGGCTGCTTGCCCTGTAGCGATAGCGTACGGGGAGGCTGGGTTTGGGGTTGAGAGAGGTAGCGATGCCAGCGCGCTTCCAGTTGGCGGATTTCCTTTGCCTCGGGTTGCCAGGAGGCGTAGCGTTCCAGAAAAGTTTCCTGCCCCCAGTAGTTGATCAGGAAATCGACAAAGGAAGCGGCCAGGCAGCTCATCACCAGGGGAGATTCCTGTGTCAGCTTGTCGTTGTCCAGCATTTCAGAAACGGGAACGGCATTGCCCGATTGATAGAGCCGGTTCGCCCAGTAGGCGTAGCCTTTTTTCTGCCAGTTGGTAGTGAAGTACAAGGACAGGCCCCACTCCAGCGCCTGGAGCTTAGGCTGGCCGAGCAGGCTGCGCAGCAGAAGCGCATTTTCTGAACCGGCATGCTGTCCCTGAAAGATCTCGTTGGCCACCAAATAGGCGGCGCCCTGGCTGAAATCTACCTGTGAAGGCTGGGTATTGTTCAGGCGCAGGCCTTTTTGTTCCAGAGAAGGGTATAGATGACAGGGGATGGCCCGGGCCGGCGGAGGCTGCCGGCAGAAGGCTACGGCCCGGGCGGCATGGGCCTCACAGGCTTCCATGAGGCGTAGGGTAGATTCCGCTGCCGGAGGCACCTGATGGAGGATGAAATCAAAATACTGCCTGTTTATGGTTGTATCCTTAGCCTCGGTGAAATTGAATTCGGTTTGCTCGTCCGGTTCCCAGCTTTTTTCATCGAATTCGCCCATCAGCGGGCGGTGGCCATCCTGAAAATGGCCGGCCAGGCTATCCCGGCTGGGAAGGGTAGAGGAGGGGGTGGCCTTAGCCGCCATATTGGAGGCCGGCTGGGGCTGGCAGGACAAGCAGCTCAGCAGGGCGAGGCAGAACAATACTTTTCTCATTGGGTGGCCTTCTTTTGGGTGATCGTTAGATAATACTCCCAAAGTTGCACAAATATCATAAAAATGATCAGGATGCAGATTCTTCCACCTCCCACACGATCATCGTCCGGTCATCGCTGGCGGAGATAAGGGAATTGCGGTAGGGATGCCAGAAGAGCCGGTTGACCGAATTGATGTGGCCGCCATCGCGGCTGGTGTCCAGTACTTTGAGTAGTTCGAAGGTTTGTGCGTCCCATAGTTTGATGGTGCGGTCACGGCTGCCGGTGGCAAACCAGCGGCCCTCGGGGTGGAAGGCGATACTGTTGATGGTGTACCAGTGAGCCGGCTGCGCCGAGTGCAGTTTGGGTTCATTGGCCAGGCTCCAAACTTTGAGCATAGCGTCCCGGCCGCCACTCAGCAGGTGGCCCCCGTCGGGGGTGTAGTGCAGGGTGAAGACGGAATTGTCGTGAGCATTGGCCAGGCGGTGGCGCACCTGGAGGCTATCGGCATCCAGTAAGTAGATGGCCCGGTCGCTGGCGCCGGCCGCCAGTTCCCCGCGTTGCGGGCAGTAAGCCAGGCACCGCAGGCTTTGGTTGCTGAGCTGAATGCTTTCCAGGCTTCGGCTTTCAGCGGCAGCCCAGCGCGTCAGCAGCCCCTGGCCGCCGGCTGTGTAAACGAAAGGGCCAATTCTGAGGATATCGAAAACGCCCTTCTGATGGTGAGCGATGTTGCGGGTTTTTTCCGGTTCATCCAGTTGTATCCAGTGCAGGCCGCCATTCATGTTGCCGGCCAGAACTTTACTCCACTCCGGCAGGTAAAGCAGGGAGAATATCCGGCTGTCCACCTTGGCGGCCAGGCGCCCCACCTCGGGGTTGTCCAGCGCCCAATGGACGATCCAGCCGTCACCGGCTCCGGAAAAGAATCCATCTGCATTCGGGCCCTGCCCCAGGGCAAAGACCGAGGCATTGTGGCCGGTGAGCTGTGCTGTCTTTCGCGCGGTTAGTTCAGGCATGTTTTCGTTTTCGTTTCTAGCAAAAAACAGATATTCCTTACTTTTGGTTTTGCATTCAATCAATCAATCATTCAATCATTCAATATGCCGATACAACTGCATCAACAGATAGCACCAGAAACGGAACTGGGCATCTGGCGTATTGAGGAACCAGAAGCCTGGTTTCTGGATCGGCTGAACCTGGGGACGGCAGAACGGCGGCAGCTGGAACAGATCAAAGGGCGGCGTCGGGTAGAATGGCTGGCGGCGCGGCAGTTGGTGCACCAAATGTCGGGTAGAAAAAAACGGGGGCTTTTCCTTAAAGATGAATACGGTAAACCACATCTGGAAGGTTCTGCCCACCACATTTCCATCAGCCATTCACACGAACTGGCGGCCGCCATCGCCGCCCCGGTAGCGGCTGGCGTTGACATCCAGTATCTGGTGCCGCGTATCGAGCGCCTGGCGCATAAATTCATGCGGCCGGAGGAAATAGCCAGCCTCAAGCCGGAAAGCCGTATTGAACATATACACATTTACTGGGGCGGCAAGGAAGCGCTTTACAAAGCTTACGGCCGGCGGGCCCTGGATTTCCGTACCCATATTCATATAACTCCATTTTCCTACGATCCGAAAGGGGGAGAGGGTAAGGGCCGGATCATCAAAGAGGGGTATGAAGCGTGGTTCCAGTTGAAGTACTTTCTTTTGGAAAATTATATGTTGGTGTATGGCATTCAATTGATTTAGAGCTGTTTGTGCCAATAAAGGCAGCCGGTTATCGGATAGCCGGCGTAATTGAGATTTGATTATCTAACAGATATTTTTAATTTTGCGGAACAGTTTCGGCCAGTCGTCTACCCCCCCTTCAACGTTTTTTGCCGGCAAGCCTACATTGTGCCATGTCCATGTAGGCTGGATTAAAATATAACAAGTATATCGTTGCAAATTAATATGAGCATAGATATGCAGAATAAGTTATATTGCCGTACCTGTCCAGGTATTATGTTACTTCGGCATTATGGTTTTTGGGCCAGGCAGTTGCAGCGCCCCTGTGAGCTTCCGGCCGCAATACCGGGACACCATAAAACCGAAATAACTAATACATATTGCCGGTGTATTTAAAGAGGCGAAAGTATCCCATTTACATATCCAAAATTATATCCCATGCAAACAGTAAAAACGATCATCGCTGATGACCACGCTATCTTTCTTGAGGGCCTGAAAACCGTATTACGCCGCTACTCCCGTGACATTCAGTTTCAGATCGTCGGCGAGGCTACCAACGGCCTTGAATTGATCAGCCTGTTGAAACACAGGGCCGCCGACCTGCTGATCTTCGACCTCAATATGCCCGAAAAAGACGGGTTGGAGGTACTCCAGTTTATTCATCATTCCCGAATAAGTATACTTACCCTGGCGCTGACGATGTACGAATCGCCCAAGATCATACGCAGCGCCTTTAAAGCCGGAGTTGACGGTTATGTGCTGAAAGACAGAGGTATAGAGCCGCTGTTTGCCGGTATCCGGGAAGTTGTTTCCGGCAACACTTACGTTTCTGAAGGCATTAGCCTGAGTAACGGGCTGCCCCGGGCCAAGGCTACCGGGCGGCAATCCAGATACCTGCCGAGTGACCGCTTCGTAAAAAAACACAGCCTTACCAAGAGAGAACTCGAAATTCTGCAGCTTATTACCCAGGCCCTGAGCAATAAGGAGATTGCAAAAACATTGTTTATCAGTGATCAAACGGTCAGTGTGCACCGAAAAAATATCATGCGAAAACTAGGCGTGAGCAATACCGCCGGCCTGGTGAAGATCGCTTATGACAATAGCCTGGTATAAGTTATTGAGGCACAGCTTTTCCAGTTATTTTAAAAATACCACCAAAAGGGTATGGAGTCTCCATAAACTTATTTTATATTTGTAGCGCGAGTCGAAATGCTTGCGCTACATTGCTATCTACATACTACAAGATGACCTTTTTCGATTTAATTGACGGCCTGCAACGAGCGATATACGTTACTTCTAGGTGTATTTCCGAAGAAGAATTTTCCCATTATACTACACAAATCAACAATCCCATGAACAAAAAGCCGTACACCATTTCTCTGTATCGTCAAATACTTCCTAACCTGAATTTTCTTCCCTTCAGCATATCGCGACTCATTTCCCAAATACTTTGTTTTTATTGACCTTCCTGAAAGAATAACCGCTTTCAGGCCGGCTTTTTGTTTTCAAAATCATCTGGCCTATATAAAAAATGAAGCCTCAGAAAGCTGCGGCTCATTGAAAGTTGACAGACTGAATAGAAATTCATTTGATAGAAACGATAATACGACGACGACGACCCGGGTTTTGGTTTCCAGCCTTTTCCAGCCTCTCTGAAGGAAGATGGTAGGGTAAAGACCACGGCCTATGGCCTTTTTTTTAAATATAACCTAATTCTTTAAAACAAATTGTGATCTTATGGAAAGAACGAATTTTACCTTCGTTTCTACCTCCAATTGGCTGAAAACACTAACGTTACTTCTGGTGTTCGGCTTTATGGGAGTTCAGCAAGCACATGCACAGCCACCACAACTGATGGTGTCTGATGCTGCCGGCTTGCCTCCTGCATCGTCAATGACCAAGGTACTGCCCGAAGGGCAATGTGCTTATCAGTTCCAATGGTCGGTATTAGTATTTGACCTTGCCGGACAGGCAACGGCCACTGCCTACATTACTACCAGTACTACCTCTACCTCGGTGAACCCGGATGCATCCTTGATGCAGCTAGGCGGCGGGCAGACTTATGTGCTCGATGTTATTGCCGCCGTAGGCACCAACACGCTGACCGTCCGCAAGGATGGCCCGAGCGGCTCTGTTACTCAAACTTACACCATCATCGTTGATGACGTGCTGGCGCCACAGATTTATGGCCCCGGCAACATGGTAGTAGAAGTGCCGAGTTGCGATACGGATGGCGTGCCGGTTAACTGGACGGTGTCTACCGTTGATGATTGTGACCTGTCTCCGATCCTGGCCCACACCGGCGGCCCTGCCAGTGGTTCGCTGCTGTCTCCGGCAGGTAGCCCCTATACGGTGACTTATACGTCTACAGACGATGACGGAAACGTGGCGCCCTACAGCTTCACCATCACGGTGAACCAGTCTCCCGACCCGGCTCCCATCGTCGATGTTTCCGGCAACGGGCAGTTCACGGTTCCCGCCTGCCTGCCCAACGCATCTGTTATCTTTACAGGTAATATCTATGACTGTGGTATTTCTGCGGGTGATAACCTGACCGGGCAAATCACAGTTGCTGGTGCGCCCCTGGCCGTTACCTACATCCAGGAAGAGGATGGCTTTGCCTTCTTCGAAGCTACCGGCGCCCTGGCGCCTGGCATTTACCCGATTGATGTTACCTACGATGGCGTAACGGTTCAAACTTTGTTTACGGTAGTGCAAGAAGCCGACCAACTTCCCGACATTCACATGCCGGGCAACCTGACCTTCCTGCTGCCAGCCTGCACCAACCAGATCGCGGGCCGCTTTGCCATCACGATCACCGATGATTGTGACCCAACGATCAATACCAGCCCAAGCCGCTTGTCCTTTACTTATACGAATAGCAACGGTACTTCTACGCTGACTCCACTGGCAGGCTTTGACGTAGCCCAAGGCTACTTCGAGTTCGAACGGGTGCTCACGGCCGCCGACGATGGTGCAGTGATCACTGCTCGCTATCGGGACAACGCCGGCAACATCCGCCAGGTAGATGCTACGCTCAACGTAGTCAGCCAGCCGGACACCTGGGCGCCGCTCATCATTTATCCTTCTCAGGATATCAATGTGGACCTGGACCCGTGCGATCCGGACCCGGCTATCGTTTTCTTTGAAGTGACGGTAACGGATAACTGTGATGGAGACCACATCCCCGGCCCGGTTGTCGTTCCCGGTTCTGAATTTACAGTATCCATCACTCCGGCTGCTGGCGGGAGTGCGGTCATTCCTTCTCCGGGTGGCGAGACTTTCGTCGCCATATTGGATCCTGGTGTTTATCAGGTGCTGATCGAAGCTACCGATGCGGCCGGCAATACGCGCCAGGAAGACTTTTTCATCAATATCACTCAGGATCCTCCTCCGCCGACCAACCTGGCCTGCAATGATGATCTCAATGTAACACTGGACGCCAACTGCCAGCGTTTTATCACCGCTGATATGGTGCTGGAAGGCCAATTTGGCTGCGCCAATCCGGATGACTTCCGGGTCAATATCGTCAATGATGACGACCCAACCAATGGCAATATCCTGGACGGTTGTGGCCAGTTCATCTACGAAGTGACCTACGTAGGCCCTGGCCCGTCTAATACCGGCGGCCCTCAGGGAGGTAACCCGCAGACGGTTACCAACACCGGTTTCACCGGCGATTTTGCCGCTGCTAACTGGACCATTGACGAGAACCCGGCTACGGGTGGTGTGTCTGATGTTGCCTTCACCACTTCGGTGATGACCATCACGACTTTTGACGCCGGCCCGGCCAGCGCAGCAATCGCTATGCCGCGCGACGGTAACCTTCAGTTCGACTGGGAGTACTCCCTGGCGGATTTCTTTGGTACGACGGTCTACGATGAACTCTACATCGATGTCATGGTGGTATCAGACGGTTCGGTCCGCCCGTTGGTTGAGATTTCCACCGGCTCTGTTGCCAGTGGCGCGACTCCTCCTGCGGTTTTCTCCGGCTCGATCGATGAAGACCTCCTGGCGGGCGATGTGGTGGTTTTTATCGTGAATGACGATAACTTCGCTCCGATCGGCAATACGCTGAATAATGTCTTAACTGTTGACAACTTCACCTTCTCTTACCTTGTTGACGACCCGAACGCACCGACGTTCCCGTTCTTCAACTGGGAAGACTGCTGGGGTTACGTGAATGGGGAAGACAAGGCGGCTCCTGCATTGGACTGCCCGGATAATACGAGCACAGGTACGGTTAGCCAGACGGCGCACGTACTGAGCGGCTCGCTGGGTACCGATGATGAGCAGCTGGTGTTGACCAACTACTCCTGCTTCCTCGATGGTTCGGGCACAGCGGCTGGCAACCACTACTATGAACTGACCGAGTTCCAGGTAAGCGAAGAGGATTTCTACACGTTCTACCTGCAGCACGAATTTGCTACGGACGGATTTGTAGCGATCTACCAGGGTAGCTTCAACCCGGATAACCCCTGCGAGAACATCATTGCCCAGGTTGACGACAACTTCCTGAGCGTGAATGGCGTAGGTTTCTTTTTCATCAACAACGGCGGTGGCATATCGACGACTCCTTTCGACCCTGTGGTGCGCACGACCCTGCCGCTGCGGCCGTATGAGACGTACTACCTGCTGACTTCCACGTTTGGCGCCAACGATACGGGCGACTACGACTGGATCGTGTTCAGCGATGGAGACGGCTGGCTGGGCGAATGGGACATCACCACGACGGTGAACCCACAGACCTGGGAAGAGACGGTTACCGAAGACTTCAACGGTTTCCCGACACAGCAGATCGAGATTACCCTTCCGTTGTACTGCGAAGACTTCGATGCGATTTTCAACAACCCAGCGAGCCTGAGCATTACGGGCAGCCCGGTTGTATCGGATAACTGCGATTCTAACGTAGATGTAAGCTTCGTAGATACGTACTCTACGGGAGGCGACTGTGCGCCGATCATCATCACGCGCCGGTTTACGGCGGTAGATGACAAAGGCAACGCGTCTACCTGCACGCAAACGATCACGCTGAACCGGCCGAACTTCTTCAACGACATCCAGTTGCCGCCGTTCACTGTGCCGATCGAGTGTGACGAGTACGATGGCGCCGGAATCCCTCAGCCAGAGATAACGGGCTACCCGTTTGTATTGACGATCAATGGTATTTTCAACCTGTCTGATACCTACTGCAACCTGGGAGCGTCGTTCTCGGACGGCCCGGTAATTGATATCTGCAGCGGCGCCTACAAGGTGGTCCGTACGTGGGATATCCTGGACTGGTGTAACCCGAACCAATTCATCCACTGGGACCAGATCATCAAGGTCGGAGACTTTACGCCTCCGTCTGTAACCTGCCCGGGCGAAGACTACGACTGGGACGGCACGTTGGACCCGCTGGTGATCTCCACCAGCCCGTTCAGCTGTACAGCTAGCTTCTCCGTACCGCTGCCGTCAGTAACGGATAACTGCTCAGATTACGAAGTACACACGGAGATCGTAACGGAAGTAGAAGTAGAAGTAACGAACCAATACGGCCAGGTGACGGGCACGCGCACCGACACGGTAGTCGTGCGGGTAATTGCCTGGAACGCACCGACGCGCCTGGTGAGCGGTATCCCAGCCGGGAACCACTACTTCCGCTACACGGTGGAAGACGACTGTGGGAATAAGTCAGTAGTATACTGCCCATTCTCAGTAAAAGACCAAGTCGAGCCGACTGCCATTTGTGACGACAACCTGACGATCTCCATTGGCGGCAACGATTTCTCGCGCGTATACGCAACGGACATCGACGAAGGTTCTAACGATAACTGTGAGGTAGACCGCATCGAGGTACGCCGGAACAAGTTTGACATCATCAACTACACCTGCGGCAACGGCTTCTCTAACTGGGGCCCGTATGTAGACTTCTTCTGCTGCGACGTAGGGGTAACGGTGACGATCGAACTGCGCGTGATTGACAAAGCCGGCAACATCAACACTTGCTGGCTGGAAGTAACGCCGGAAGAGAAGGCGCGCCCGTACTGCTATGCACCGCACCCGGTGATGATAGACTGCGATGCGCTTCCGTACAGCTTTGACCCGCTGGATACGCTGCAGCTGCAGCAGTTGTTCGGGGATGCAACCTCGGAAGACAACTGTGGCTCTTACGAGCGTGAACTGCCTCCGGTACCGGACCTGGAATGTGGTTTTGGTACGATCATCCGCCGCTTCCGTGCAACGGATGTGAATGGCAACGAAAGTGTAAACTTCTGCCAGCAGGTGGTCACGATCAAGGAGAAGCACAACTACGAGATCAAGTTCCCGGCAGATGCTGAAGCCGTATGCGGCGCAGCAGACCCGGATAGCGTTATTTACGAAGAGATCGGCTGCGACCTGCTGGCCGTGAACCATACCGATGAATTCTTCTCTGCTTCCGGCGACGAGTGCTACAAGATCTTCCGTAAGTGGAAGGTGGTTAACTGGTGCCAGTACGACGGGGAATCTGACCCGTTTGTAGTGGGCAGAGATGAAGATTGCGACAACCAGCCAGGCGACGAGTGCGTATGGGTACTGCACCGCCCAGGTGGGTACACGTACATCGACCGGGATGACGACGAGACGGAACCGAACAACGTACCGCTGGCCTTCCAGAACATCTGCAACGGCATCGATGACTTCTGGCGCAAGGTGGATTACGACGGCGGTTTCTTCCAGTACACACAGATCATCAAGGTATACGACGACATCGACCCGGAGATCAGCTCTACGCCGGAGGACTTCTGTTCCTACGACAACGTAACCTGCACCGGGCTGGTGAACCTGGACTTCACGATTTTCGAGAACTGCACGCCGGATGACCTGACAATCAAGGTATTCCTGGATGCAGGCGCCGACGGCACGATAGACTTCAACCTGCAGGACCTGACAGACGGAGCGTTTGACGACTTCACGCTGACGGGCACGTACCCTGACTACACGCTGAACGGCCGCTTCCCGATCGGTTGCCACGCCTTCGAAGTACACGTAGAAGATGGTTGCGGCAACGTCAACAGCGAGCTGCTGGATTTCTGTGTAGTAGACTGCAAGGCGCCGTCGCCGGTATGTATCAACGGCCTGGCCATCGAGCTGATGCCGGTGGACCTGAATGGCGACGATGTACCGGATGAAGGCCGCATGGCGATCTGGGCGAACGACTTTATCGTATCTCCGTCTCCGGACTGCACCGGCCCGATCAAGTACTCGATCAACCGGGTAGGCGACGCGCCGAATGTAGATTCTACGGGTATCGTACTGACCTGTGCAGACACCGGTACGCTGGTGGTAGAGATTTGGGCTTATGACGGAGCTGGCAACAGCGACTTCTGTGAGACCTACATCCTGGTACAGGACAACATGAACCTGTGCGGCCCTGGCCCGCTGGCAGTAGGCGTATCGGGTGCAATTGCCACCGAAGATGCCCTGGCAGTAGAGAATGTAGAAGTAAGCCTGTCCGGCCAGCCGAGCATGGCAATGATGACGGCAGCCGACGGCGAATACGCCTTTACCGGGCTTCAGGATGGGTATGACTACACGGTCACTCCGCAACTGAATGCCAACTACCTCAACGGGGTATCGACCTTCGACCTGGTATTGATCAGCAAGCACATCCTGGGCGTGCAGCCTTTGGGCAGCCCGTACAAGATGATTGCCGCTGATGTGAACAACAGCAAGTCGATCACGACGCTCGACCTGATCCAGCTGCGCAAGCTGATCCTGTCGATCGATACGGAATTTGAGAACAATACAAGCTGGCGCTTCGTAGAGGCCGCCTACAGCTTCCCGAATGCATCGAACCCCTGGTTCGAAGAGTTCCCGGAAGTGGTGAACATCAACAACTTGCCGGCTACGGGCATCACAGGCGCTGACTTTGTAGCGGTGAAGATAGGGGATGTGAACAACGATGCCCAGGCTAACGCCCTGGCAGGAGTAGAAGGCCGCACAATGGCCGGCACGCTTGCCTTCAACGTAGCGGAAGCAGAAGTGAAGGCTGGCAATGAGTACACGGTAGCGTTTACGGCAGCGGACATCGCTTCAGTAGAAGGCTACCAGGCAACGTTGTCGTTCGACAACAGCGCGCTGGAACTGGTGGACATCATCGCTGGAGTAGCTACGGCAGAGAACTTCGGCCTGGCGTACGCCAACGAAGGGCTCATCACCACGAGCTGGAACGGCAAAGCAAGCGCTGATGCAGTCCTGTTCAGCCTGGTATTCCGCGCAACGGCGGATGCACAGTTGAGCGAACTGCTGAGCGTAAGCTCCCGGGTCACGAAGGCAGAAGCTTACCGCACCAACGGCGACTACCTGGACGTAGCGGTTACCTTCTCGGGCAAAGCAGCGGTAGCTGCCGGTTTCGAACTGTATCAGAACACGCCGAACCCGTTCAAGGGCGAGACGCTGATCGGTTTCAACCTGCCTGCCGACGATACGGTGACGCTGACGGTCAGCGACGTAACGGGTAAAGTACTGAAACTGGCTCGCCTGGATGGCGTCAAGGGGTACAACAACGTAGTTGTGAACTCCAACGACCTGCCGGCAGCTGGCGTACTGTACTACACCGTCGAAACGTCTGACTACACTGCTACCAAGAAGATGATTATCATCGAATAATCAGGATAACATGAATGGAGTGGCTCCAAATCGGAGCCACTCCATCTTTTTGTTTTTTGCACAAAAATAACTTAAAGGGCTAGCTTTCCTTTCTACACTTTTTTTGCTACCTTGCGAGCCGATTTGAGTTATTAATCCCATGATCCCATGATATACTTCACTTACACTGTAAGGACCGCCCTGGCAGTTGCGTTTCTGCTGTATTTTCCTTCCATTATTGAAGCGCAAGTTTCCATTTATGCAAATGATCTTACTGTTCAACCAGAAGAGACCTTTACCGTCGATGTGACGGCACAGGGGTTTCAGAATATTCTTGCCTGCCAGTTCAGCGTCTCCTGGGATTCTATGGCATTTGAATTCAAAGGAGCTGAAAACCTCAATGAAGTATTCGAGGATTATCCGCTTGACCACTTTGGTTTTGCCCAGATCAGCCAGGGAAAACTGGGGTTCTCGTGGATTGACTTCTCACTGGCCGGTGTTTCTGTACAGGCAGATGACATTCTTTTTTCTGTTCGCCTGAAGACGCTGAGAGAAGAAAGCGCAATGTATACCTTTAACTTTGGAGGAGACCCCACTGCTATTGAAGTGGCCGATACTGCCGAAAATATATTAGATGTAGCATTTTACGAGGGTGTCATTACCATTGACGGAATCAGTAGTATTCGCAACAAAAACAGGCCGGACCTCGTACAAGTAAATAGTTCCCCCAATCCATTTAAAGAAAAAACGCAGGTTGATATCCATTTTTTGCGTCCGGCATCAGCTCACATTACGATCCATAACCTACTTGGTGCAACGCTTTACGAGGAGTCGGCAAATTTCAAGAGCGGCCTGCACACACTTAATTTATCAAAGGACATTTTTCCCCAGGCGGGTACGTACCTTTTAAAGGTCCAGTCTGAGGATTTTCTGGTTACACATAAACTGATTGTAATATAGCGTAGTCTTAATTGATTCGTTAACATCATCCCAAATTCCGAGCAAGATGGATAAAAAATTTACAAGCCTGATTATCGGGCTGCTTTGCTGTATATGGCAATTATCCGCCCAGCAGCCCACCTTTTCTATTACTCCTCAAACTGCCAGCGCTCAGGTTAATGACATCATCGAGTTTGATGTCGAAGTGAGTGGATTCAATAATATAGCCACTTTCCAATATGGAATCAACTGGAACCCGGCAGTCCTGGAGTTTGTAGATATTTCCTACATTAACACGGATGGAACGACCGGCTTTCCCGGCCTTTCCGACCCCGCCAACGGGAACGGCACGTTCAGCAAACCGGGCGGCAACGTCCCTCCGGGGCAGCTTGGCGTCGCCTGGTTTCACCCTAGCTTCACCGGCATAACCCGGCCGGATGGATCGGTTATCTTTTCCTTCCGCCTGCGCGCCAAGGCTGGCGGTACTTCAATGGTGCAATTTGCGGTGCCACCGGTGCCTTCTATCGAGGTGCTCAATGGCAACTTTCAAAATGTGGGCCTGAATCCTCAGAACAGTACGGTTACAGTGGGTGGAGGCGGAGGCCCTGCCAGTGTAGACTTCTCTATTGGGGATAACAGCGTGCAGCAGGGCCAGCAGGTCTGCCTGAATGTGAGCGTTTCCAACTTTGATAATATCGGGAGCGTGGAGCTGAGCATTAACTACAACAGCAGCAGCCTGCAATTTACGTCTGTCAGCGGCATCAACCTCAGCGGCTTGCAGCAAAGCAATTTCAATACGGCCACCCCCGGTAACATAACCTTGGATTGGTCCTCAGGCAGCGGTGTAACAGTAGGAGATGGGACAACTATCTTCGAGCTTTGCTTCAATACGTTGCAAAGCGGCGCCAGTTCGGTCAGCTTTTCGGGTACTCCGTTGGCCATTAATGTCCTGGATGGAGCCGGCAATGATGTTACCTTCAATGGGAACGATGGCTCTGTTAACGTGACGCCGGTCAGCACCAATACAGACTTCAAGTTATCCATCGAAGATAAAACCGTTAACTCGGGTGATGCCTTCTGTGTGAAAGTGACCACGGAAAACTTCACGGATGTGGTGGGGATGGCCTATACCCTGAACTACAACGCCAGCGCCCTGTCTTTTACCCAGGTCACAAACGTCAACCCGAGCCTTCCGGGCTTCAATGTCGCGGCGCATTTCGGTACTCCCAATACGGGGCTTTCACCGGGCTTTGTTACCGTCAACTACTTCAACAATAACCTGGAAGGGACCAACCTGCCCGACGGCACGGTTTTGTTTGAGCTATGTTTCACCGCCATCGGCTCGGGCGCCTCGCAGATTACCTTTACCAGCGATATTGCCCAGGTTGAAATATCGGACAGCAACCAGGATATCATTCCTTTCACCAGCGACCCCGGAAATATTTCCATCAGTGGAGGCCCGCCCCCCCCGCCGCCAACCGATGACTTCCGCCTGACCATCGCCGATGCAAACGTAGACCCGGGCGACCAGTTCTGCGTAACGGTTACCGTCGACAACTATACGGATGTAGTAGGCATGGCCTTTACCATCAACTATGACGCGGGCAACCTGCAATTCGAGAGTGTAGGCAACCTCAACCCCAACATTCCCAACTTTGATATAGCCGCCAACTTCGGTACCCCCAACAGCGGATTGAACCCTGGTTTCATAACGGTCAACTATTTCAATAATGACCTGACTGGTATCGACCTGCCCAATGGCGCCGTCCTCTTCGAAATGTGCTTTACCGAGATCGGTGGCCCCGGTGCAGAATCGGATATCTTGTTTACCAATGATATCGCTCAGATCGAAGTATCAGACAGCAATCAGGATGTCATTCCCTTCACCAGTGAGGAGGGTACCGTTGCCGTTTCCGGCACCTTTCAGGGTTTCCGCCTGACGATTGAAGACCTGACCGTGGCGCCGAACGAAGATTTCTGCGTACAGGTCACTACAGAGAACTATACGGATATTGTAGGTTTGGCCTTTACCCTCAACTATGACCCCAGCCAACTGGTGTTTTCGTCGGTCAGCAACCTGAACGCCAATATTCCTGGCTTCAACGTCGACGCGCATTTCGGTACGCCCAATAGCGGGCTAAATGCGGGCTTTATTACCGTTAACTATTTCAATAATGATCTGACCGGTATCAACCTTCCACCCAATGCGGTTCTTTTTGAATTGTGTTTCCGCGCTAATGGCCTGAATGGCAGTTGTTCGGATATCTTTTTTAGCAGTGATATCACTCAGATCGAAGTGTCGGACAGCAACCAGGATGTTGTGGATTTCAACAGCCGGCGAGGAACAGTTTGTGTAGACGACAGCGTTCCCGGCCAGGTGCGGCTTACAGCTGGCGACGCTACCGTCGATATTGATCAAAACTTTTGCATCCCCATCCGGGCCAGAGGGTTTAACGATATCCGGCAAATGTCGTTCACCATTAACTATAATGCCAGCGAACTGCAATTCTCGAATGTGGCCAACCTGACCGCCAGCCTGCCCGGTTTTACGATCAACAACTCCTTCGGTACGCCCGGCAACGGGACTTCGGCGGGAGTGATCACGGTCAGTTGGACGGGCGCCGCCGGTGTCAGCCTTCCGGATAATACTCAGCTATTCGAGCTTTGCTTCAGCGCTATAGGGCAAGATGGCAACTGTTCGGATTTAACCTTTTCCGGTAACCCAACCGCCATAGATTTCCGTAATAGTTTCAACGACCTGCTGCCTTTCAATGGGGTGGAAGGTACGGTTTGCATCAATCCCTTTTTCGATGGCTTCCTGCTGACGGTACAAGACGACGTAGTGGAGCCGGGCGAGCAGTTCTGTGTGCCCATTACGGTACTCAATTTTACAGATGTAGTGGGTGTGGCGTTCACCCTTAATTACAATTCATCGCAACTGCAGTTTAACCAGGTGACGAACCTAAACCCGAATATTCCTGATTTTACCCTTGCCGGTAACTTCGCCAATCCTTCTCCGGGTTTCATTACGATGAACTGGTTTGAACAGTCGCTCACTCCGGTTAACCTCATGAACGGCGAGCCGTTTTTCGAGATCTGCTTCACCGCTATCGGTGATGACGGACAGGTATCGGACATCACCTTCACCAGTGACATTACCCCGATCGAAGTATCGGATAGTAACCAGGAAATTATTGATTTCAATGGTGAAGAAGGCACCATTACCATCTCCGCTATTCAGCCGCCCACCATCGGCACACCGGTGATCACACAGGTAGCTTGTGCCGGTGGCGCCACCGGCGCCATCAGCATTACGGCCAGTGGCGGCACCGGGGGGCCTTATGGCCTTAGCTGGTCGGGCCCCGGTGGCCCCTATACGGGCGCCAATATTACGGGCCTGACGGCGGGCGCCTATATGCTGACCGTTACGGATGTGAATTCAGGACTGACTACCACCGCCACTTACAATATAACCCAGCCGGCCAGCGCTATTACCATTGTGGGCAATAGCAACCCCCCCAACTGCCAGGGTGGCCAGGATGGAACCATTAATATTACTGCGGCGGGAGGCACCCCGGGTTATACCTATGCCTGGGATAATGGCATACAAGCGGGTGTTGAAGACCCCACCAACCTGCCAATGGGCACTTATACGGTGACGGTTACAGACAATAACGGCTGTACTCAGAGCCGTTCTTTTCTGGTGCCAGCCGGCTCCGGCTCCAATATTTCTATTAATGCTACTGTGGATGATGTGAGTTGTGCCGGTGAATCAAACGGTTCCATCTGCCTGTCGGTTTTTGGTGCGCAGGGCAGTGTGGAGTATTTCTGGACTCCTTCTTCTGTCACTGGAGGATCATGCCCTACCAATCTGGACGGGGGCAATTACTCGGTGACCGTTTACGATGACGGCGGCTGTTCTTCCAGCCAGTCATTTACCATTCAGGAGCCCGCTCAGTCATTAGATATGGTGGCGATTACCGGTACCCCGATCGAATTGGGGAACGACGGGAGCGTGCGAGTTAATGTTGCCGGAGGTACTACTCCCTACACCTATAGCTGGCGGGGCCCGGATAATGCGACTTATAATACAGCAGAGGTGACCAACCTCGACGCTGAAGGGGAATACTGTGTTACCGTTACGGATGGCAACAATTGTACGATTACGGGGTGCTACCAATTAGAGGTGGCGCTTGTTTTCGTAGATGTTACGGTTGTTGACGCCTGCGGAGAAGGGAACGGTTCTATTTCCATTCGCATGCAGGGCGGCCAAAGCCCTTATACCTACGAATGGGCAGGGCTAACCGACAACGATTCGATTGTGGACGGCCTCAACGGCGGCACTTACTTCGTTACAGTCACCGATGTCAATGGCGTCGAGGTCTCGGGCGAATTTGATGTAACGGAATCTCCGGCGATTTTACTTGGCCCGGCTTATACGCCGGTTACCGGCAGTGTGGGCAATACGAACGGAGCTATCAATGTAGCGGCCAGTGGCGGTACCGGTATGCTGGTATACAACTGGAACACCGGCGATACCGGGGCTGAACTTACCGGCCTGGGCGAAGGTGAATATTGTGTGACGGTCACCGACGAAGTGGGCTGTTCAAAAGACACCTGTTTTAATATGCTCTACAGGGCCGATTTTCTCGCCCCGCTGGTGGCAGGCGAGAATACCAGCTGCGCCGATACGGAAGACGGCGCGCTGTCTGTGGAAATACAGGGCGGCCTGTTTCCCTACAGTGTAGTGATCAACTATGATTCCGGGGAGATATTCGCTTTTGAGACTTCTGAATTGAGCTTTACCCAGCCGGATTTGCCTGCTGGTAGCGGCACAATCGCAATCACGGACGCCATTGGCGAAACCCAGAGCCAGCCGTTTACCATAGTTAACCCGCCTGCCCTGCTGGCTTCCGTACAGGACTTCCTGCACGATACGGAAGCACCTGGCTGTTCAGGAATGATACAGCTGGACATTTCCGGCGGAACCGGCGGCTATACGGTAAGCTGGAACACCGGCGATGCGGGTGCAACGCTCAATAACGTTTGCGGGGATAATTCCTATCAGCCGACGATCACCGACGCCAATGGCTGCAGTGTTACCCTGGACGCAGTAGAACTGAATATTTTCACGCTGAATATTGCCTCGACCACCAATACGGAATGCCCCGACGACCCCGTTGGCGCTGTCGATATTGATGTCTCCGGTGGAGAGCCTGGCTATAACTTTGTCTGGTTAAATGAGCAGGGCGCCGTCGTCTCCGAGGGAGAGGATGTTTCCGGCCTGCTTGCCGGAAACTATACAGTGATGGTGTCTGAGCCATCCGGCAACACCCTGACCGAGCAGGTCTCGATCACCTCTACTTCCACCTTACAATTAGGTGTTCAGGTGACATCGGATTACAACGGTTTTGATGTGAGCTGTGCCGATGCCGCCAATGGGCGGGTGCGGGCCAACGCTTCCGGCAGTGATGGATACTCCTATGAATGGACCAGCAACAACGTTTTGGTGGGCACGGAAGCCATTCTGGCGGATGCCGCCCCCGGCGCTTATCAACTGATGGTGATCGATGAGAACGGCTGCACCATTACCCGTCAGGTTGAGCTCGATGCGCCTGCGCCTTTGGAGGTCACGGCCAATGTAAATGATATAACCTGTAGTGGAGGAAAAGACGGGAGTATCACCGTATTCGCCAGCGGCGGCATACAAGGCTTCAACTACTTTTACCAGTGGGATAACGGCGCTCAGATCAACCGCATTTCTTTCCTCGACGCCGGAGAATACACCGTTACGGTATTTGACGCCAACGATTGCAGCACGGACGCTACCTTTACCATTGACGATCCGGCGCCCATCGCCGTCAGCTTCGAAGTCGAACCGGCATCCGATGGCTGTAACGGTACGGCCGAGGTGATCGTCGAAGGAGGCACTGACCCTTTCCGTTACAACTGGGCCAACCTGGAGGCTGGTATCAATGACAACCTGGTCATTAACCTTTGCCCCGGGGAGTACTACCTCCAGGTGACGGATAATAATGATTGTGTATCCGAACTTACCGCACTGATCGTAGATGACCGGCGCTTCCCCTGCCTCGAAGAGCGCGTGGTGATCACGCCGGACGGCAACGGCGCCAACGATGAGTTCATCATCTTCTGCGTAGGCGATTACCCGGATAATCACCTGGAGGTCTACAACCGCTGGGGGCAGTTGGTATTTGAAGCCGACAACTACGATAACACCTGGGAGGGTACTACCCAGGATGGACAAGCGCTGCCGGAAGGGCCGTATTATTATATTCTGGAGTATAAGGATCCGGAAGATAACCTGGTGCAGCAGAAAGGCTCGCTAACCATCCTGCGGGAAGATTAATAACAATATTCGGGCGTGTGGTTGTCACACGCCCTCCATAAACCAAATTCTCGGAAACCATTAACCGATTTGCAATGAAAAAAATACTTTTACTCATATCCCTTTTGGCTATCGTCCGGCTTGCCAGTGCACAGGATGAAGCGATCTTTTCCCATTACAACATCATGCCGGTGCTGATCAACCCCAGCGCGGCGGGATTTGGCGATGTGCATCAGTTTCAGCTCAATGCCCGTGCGCAGTGGTCTGGGTTTGTAGATGCCCCGACCACCTATTCTGCTCAATACAATGGCCCGCTCGGCAACAATTTTGGACTGGGAGTAGGTATCCTTACTGAATCTGCCGCCCAGATGAACCGGCTGCGGGCTCACCTCAACTACGCTTTCCGCTTTAATATCAGCGAGGTGGTAAAGTTATCGGCAGGTTTTTCCACCGAATACCAGCAGGTGCGCCTGGACAATGGCATAGCGGCAAATATCTTCTTCCAGGAAGGAGACAAAGTCATCGAAGATTTTATGGATGGGCGCGGCGTGTTCGACGCCTCGCTGGGATTCTTCAGCTCCTTTAACGAAGACACCAAGGTGGGCCTCACGTTCACCAACCTGGTCCGCTCCCGCATTTCCAACATCGGCGCTCAGGGCAATGAAGAATCTATCCTGAGTTATTACATTTTCTACGCCAGCCACAAACTGAGGATGGATGACCTGAACTTCACCCTGGAACCTTCCTTTTTGGTTCGCAATGTCCGCGATGTACCCTCTCAGGTGGATATCAACTTGAAGGCCAGCTTCCTGGAAGAATCACTGACTACGGGCCTTTCCTACCGCTCTCTGGGTTCTTTAGGTATCTTGCTGGGCACCAGGCTGTCTTCCTTTGAGTTTTATTACTCTTATGATGTGTTCTTCCAGAATTTCCAGAAATATAATGACGGCTCCCATGAAGTGACGATCGCTTTGAGCTTCAACCGAACCAAACAGCAGGGGCCGGCGGGTAAAAGGTATTAACCCGTAAAAATATAGATGTCCTTTAACAATTGGTTTTTGGGATGGCCTCTCTCCTGCTGGACAGGAGGGGGGCTTTTTCGTGGTTGTACGTCTGTTAGCCTTTTAGGCTTGATGGGTTCAACTACTTTCATGGGGCCAGGTTGGCACGGTATTTGGTATTTATGAAAAGAGAGAAAACTACCATTCAGGTAATTACATCAGTCGAAAGCAGCTACTGTGAGAAAAGAATCCTTTTTTACCTAATGGTGTTTCACAAACACCACACAAGATATTTGATGTAGTTACTTTTTAGGCCTAGCTCTTTGGAGGCTCCTCCAAAGAGGCCCTCTCCCGGAATATGCCGGGAGAGGGGCTAGGTTTTAAAAGCCATAGATGAAATATATTCTAAGGGTTTTTGTAACAATCATATTGAACTATCGTAAACAAGGTATATAATTTCAAAGGCAAGGGTAAACCCTGTCCGCCCGGCTTCCGAATGAGGAAAGCCCTATGAACAAGCAGTTGTTTTACACAACCATAAATAAGGCGATTGGATTGTATGTGATTCACAAGAACCGTTTTCAAGTTTTACTTAAATCGGTTTTTGGGATGGCCTCTCTTCTGGCAAACAGAAGGGGGGCTTTTTTTTTGGGACTATTCGCCGTTCGGTGTGGGAGTGTTCAATGTACCCTCGGTTGCCTGCGCAACTTCGAACCTTAAACACAGAACTTTGAACCGTCCCTTCGGTGTTCGGTATCCAGGCAATTTCCTCAACCCCAACCTCAACCTCAACCCCAACCTCAACCCCAACCCCAACCCCAGCCTCAACCCCAGCCCCAACCCCAACCCCAACCCCAACCCCAACCCCAACCCCAACCCCAACCCCAACCCCAACCCCAACCCCAACCCCAACCCCAACCCCCCCCCCCAACCCCAACCCCAACC
The DNA here is from genome assembly GCA_020636095.1 of Lewinellaceae bacterium. GTDB lineage: Bacteria > Bacteroidota > Bacteroidia > Chitinophagales > Saprospiraceae > JACJXW01. Next base: position 851,318 of record JACJYN010000002.1, on the reverse strand, counting down.
CCAACCCCAACCCCAACCCCAACCCCAACCCCAACCCCAACCCCAACCCCAACCCCAACCCCAACCCCAACCCCAACCCCAACCCCAACCCCAACCCCAACCCCAACCTCAACCCCAACCCCAACCCCAACCCCAACCCCAACCCCAACCCCCAACCCCAACCCTCAACCCCAACCCCAACCCCAACCTCAACCCCAACCCCAACCCCAACCCCAACCCCAACCCCAACCCCAACCCCAACCCCAACCCAACCCCAACCCCAACCCCAACCTCAACCCCAACCCCAACCCCAACCCCAACCCCAACCCCAACCTCAACCTCAACCCCAACCTCAACCTCACCCCAACCCAACCCCAACCCCAACCTCAACCCCAACCCCAACCCCAGCCTCAACCCCAACCTCAACCCCAACCCCAACCCCAACCCCCAAACCCAACCCCAGCCCCAACCCCAACCCCAACCCCAGCCCAACCCCAACCCCAACCCCAACCCCCCCCAACCCCAACCTCAACCTCAACCTCAACCCCAACCCCAACCCCAACCCCAACCCCAGCCTCAACCCCAACCCCAACCCCAACCCCAGCCCCAACCCCAACCCCAACCCCAACCCCAACCTCAACCCCAACCCCAACCTCAACCCCAACCTCAACCCCAACCCCAACCTCAACCCCAACCTCAACCTCAACCTCAACCCCAACCCCAACCCCAACCCCAACCTCAACCCCCAACCCCAACCCCAACCCCAACCCCAACCCCAACCCCAACCCCAACCCCAACCCCAACCCCAACCCCAACCCCCCAACCCCAACCCCAACCCCAACCCCAACCCCAACCTCAACCCCAACCTCAACCCAACCCCAACCCCAACCCCAACCCCAACCTCAACCCCAACCCCAACCTCAACCCCAACCCCAACCCCAGCCTCAACCCCAACCCCAACATCAACCCCAACCCCAACCCCAACCTCAACCCCATATCCCTCCTTCCTTCCTCACACAATTTTGGCACGCTTTTGGTACTACTAAGAATAACTGATTGAAAGTAGTCGAACAACTTCATGCCCGGCGCACTAGTGCGCCGGGCATGAAGTAATCGGCCAATAATGGGCGGCTATTATGGTGCTAGACGAGGCGCCCATGACGAGCATAGCCGGAGCTACGTGAGGAATGGGCAACGACGTATAGCGCCAAAAGAGGCCGCATAATGGGCCGATAATTTCGTTCCCGGCGCACTAGTGCACGAGTGGGTGTCCACGCCCGCGAGTGCCTCCGTTTTCTGAGGAGCAGCTGAGTGTGGACTCTCGGCCGTGCTGATTGATACTCAAGGCACGTATCCGGTTACTTATCAGGATAAGAACATACTCTAAAAGCTTATACCGGGCGGGAGTCACGTACTTTTGTTCTATACGCGATCACAGATCGTAATAAGCACTTTGAGTGATTAGCAATGCTATTCTGTCTGGCTACTTGAGAAAACCAAACACACTGTACTGAGAGAAAACTCCTCCGGTTTACCTTGTAAGCCGCCCTGCTGTGCCCCTGGCGATCTGATCAATCTGCCGGTTGGGTTTCAGCTTTTATAAATGTTTTCCCATATCCCCCATTCCTAAGGTGAAGTTTGGGCGCCCCTGTCTGGAAATGGCCAGTGCAGGGCCCGGAGGCCCATGCTGTCAGGTTAAGGAAAAAATAGAATACCGGGAGGCAAGGAAGATTCGCCGGCTGTACTTACCTCCTACCCCCTGGGCCCCCTTTCTATCTTCCTTTACCTGGCGGTTTAAGGCCCGGATGCCTTTATGTCTTACCGTGGGCAGCAATGTGCTGGCCAGCGGGGGGCGAAGCTTTGCCTTGACATTAGCTTTTGAGCATCAACTATTCGATAACAGTAAAACTACATCAAGATGAAACACTTGACACACCGCAGAGGAAAAAAGGCGCTCTTTACAAGCGACGGAGCCTTTCTTCTGCTGCTTCGAGCGGCCCTTTTCGCGCTCATTTTAGGATTTGCCGATGCCCCCCTGTGGGCGCAGTGCAGCCTGAACTGCCTGGGAAGCGATCCGGGCCAGCCCATTTCCGTTGTGATCGATGAAGATTGCGAGGTAAAACTGGATACCAATATATTGTTGGACGCTTCCTCTACCTGCCCGGGCGATAAATTAATAACAGTACGCGACACCCTGAGCACCATTATTGTCTCGGCCATCAATGATGCCTCTTTTGACGCCGTGCCCTACTATGGGCAATTGCTGCGCGTGACTATAGAGGATTTACAGTCCGGCTTTTTCTGCAATAGCTTCGTCACGCTGGCCGACACCTTCCCCCCGGCGATCGTTTGCGTTTCCGATACGATCAACTGCCTCGCCGATACCAGTATTACGTCATTAGGCTATCCTATAATAACCGATAATTGTTCGGGAGATATCGCTGTAAGCTACCTCGACAACATGATGAGCTTTCCCTGCGTAGGGCCGGATGTGGCTCTGATTGAAAGGACGTGGACGGCGGCCGATATTTTTGGCAACACTACTGTCTGTGTGCAGCCAATTCACCTGCAAAGGCCCAGTCTGGGAGACATCGTGTTTCCATCCGATACGACTCTGGCCTGTGATGGCAGCCCCCCGGTTCCGGATAGTATTGGATGGCCCCTGCTCAATGGGGAAACGATCGTTAACAACAATGAATGTTTCCTTTCGGTTTTCTATGAGGATGACACCATTCCCACCTGTTCTGCCCAGGCGTATGAACTACTCCGCACCTGGACCATTACCGAGGCCTGCTCGGGTATGGAGGCTACGGAGATTCAGCTGATCAGCGTGGTGGATACGGTGGCGCCACAGATTACCTGCCCTCCTGTGGTAACCGCTACTACTTCACCTGCTGCCTGTTATGCCCGGGTAACACTGCCCATGCCTACCATATTGGATAACTGCGACGGAGAGGCCACCTTTTACGTCAATACTTCCTATGGATCGGTAGGCCTGGGGCCACACAGCTTTGTTCCGGTGGGAACCCACACCCTGCAATACACGGCGATTGACGCCTGCCAGAATACCCGTACCTGCACGACGACCTTGAATGTAGTGGATGAAGAGCCTCCGATGGCCGTTTGTGATGACGCTGCTATTGTAGCTATCCCATCCGGAGGGTATGGGACGGCGAACGCTTTCACTTTTGATGAAGGAAGTACCGATAATTGCGCCAGTACCCTTTATTTCAAAGCCAAACGATTGGAACCCGGTGGCTGCGCAATGGCCAACGGCGATGATTCCGCTTTGCCGGGATATCAGGAGTGGCTGGACAGCCAGGTGCGTTTTTGCTGTGAAGATATTGGAGAAGGCGTGGAACTGATGATGCGCGTTTATGAGATAGACCCGGGCCCCGGGCCGGTAGACCCTTCCCGGGAGATTCCGGGCGGAGACCTGTTCGGGCATTTTTCAGACTGCCTTGCCTACGTCGATGTGCAGGATGTGCTACCTCCCCAAATCACCTGCCCGCATGATACGATTATTGATTGTTCGATGGATTACTCCGACCTGTTTGTTTTTGGCGCCCCCAACGTCTCCGACAACTGTGGCGCGCAACTCATCCCGATTGAGGAAATGGGGATCAACGAATGCGGCACGGGAACAATATCCCGTACTTTCCGCGCCGTCGACCCTTCCGGCAACATATCTTCCTGCACCCAGCTGATCACGGTTGTGAAAGAACCTCTAACCGAAGATCACATCACCTGGCCGGCGGATTATACCGTGGATATTTGCGGCGCTTCTACTGAGCCCGATGACTTGCCTGCGGGTTTTTCCCGCCCGCAGATCAATGGCCCGGACTGTACCAATGTCGCCATCACTTATGAAGATGACTTATTCAACATAGCGGCGCCTGCCTGTTATAAGATCCTGCGCCGCTGGACGATAATCGACTGGTGTGATTATGACCCCGAGCACCCGGAAGCAGGAGGGCGTTTTACGAAGGTGCAACTCGTGAAAGTGGATGATAATGACGCTCCGGTACTCGACTGCCCGGCTGATGTAACCCGAGGGGTTTCCAATGACTGTAGCGGAGCAGCCGTGAACCTCCCTTTAGTGACGGCTCTGGATTGCAACCCCAACCTCATCATCACCAACGATTCACCTTTTGCCGCCTCGGGGGGGGCCAATGCCAGTGGAAATTATCCGTTGGGAACTACCGTGGTTACCTATTCCGCTACAGACCGCTGCGGCAACCTGTCCACCTGTAAAGTAAACATCAACGTAGTAGACAATAAGGCGCCTTCTCCCATTTGTATAGTGGGCTTGTCGATCAACCTTGCCGGTTCGGCCGGCGATGGCGCCGCCGTTTTGCAAGCCAGCGCCTTTGATGGCGGAAGTACGGATAATTGCAGCAATAGCACCGATTTACGGCGAACGATCCGTTTGTCAGGTACAGGTATTCCAGGAACACCCCCGGCAACTACCCAATTGGCGTTTAGCTGCGCGGACCAGGGGAACCAAACGATTGAGTTCTGGGTAACCGACCTGGCAGGCAACAGCGATTACTGCGTGACGGTGATTGCCGTTCAGGACAACAACGGCGTATGCCCGCAGCAGGCTTCCGGTATGGTTGCCGGCGACGTTCAAACGGAAATGGGCGAATATGTCGACAATGTGATGGTTAGCACCAGTGGTAACAGCAACAACATGCAAGGCTTTACCGGATCCTTTGGGTTCTTTGAGATATCGGATGTTCCCTACGGTGGCGACTATACCCTCAGCGCCCAACGGGATGACGGCGCGCTCAATGGCGTGTCGACCCTGGACCTGGTGCTGATCAGCAAGCACATTCTGGGGGTTCAGCCGCTGGACAGCCCCTACAAGCAGATCGCGGCGGATGTGAACAAGTCGGGCTCCGTTTCCACTCTGGATATGATCAGCCTGCGAAAGATGGTGCTGGGCCTGGATGCAGCCTTCCCGAACGGGAATACTTCCTGGCGGTTTATCGATGCCAACTTCGTTTTCCCGAACCCCCAGAACCCTTTTGCCACATCCTTCCCGGAGTACATCAATATCAACAACTTCTCGCAAAGTGAAATGGAAGCAGACTTTGTCGCCATCAAAGTCGGAGATGTGGATAACTCCGCGGTACCCAACAGCCTGCTGGGCGTCGAAGAGAGGGTTACGGCCGGTACGTTTCCCCTCCGGACGCCGGAAAAGCGCGCCAAGGAAGGAGAACTCATCACCGTACCTTTCACGGCCGGCCAACTGAGCGAAATCCTCGGCTACCAGTTCACCCTGGGTTTCCAAACCGAATACCTGGAATGGGTAGGGCTGGAAACCGGTAGCCTGCCTGGACTGGACGAAACGCATTTCAATCTGCAGATGGCCTCCGAAGGATGGATCAGTACAAGCTGGCATTGGCCTTCCGAAGCCCTGGCGAAGGCGCCAACCGCCAGTGCGGAGCAACTCCTCTTCAGCCTGGTATTTCGTGCCAGAAAAGACATCAAGGCGCTAAAGCCTCTGTTCTTTACCGCTAACGGCCCCACCCCGGCAGAAGCCTATGACACGGATGGCCGCTTGCTCGATATTCGCTTCGAGTTTGAACAGGAGCAATATGCGAAAGAGGAAAGGTTTGAGTTGTATCAGAACCGGCCCAACCCTTTCTCCTCCGAGACGACTATCGGGTTCGAACTTCCAGCGAGCGGCTCCGCCCGCCTGCGGGTGATCGACTTATCTGGAAAACTGATCTACCAGCAGGAAGCTTACTTTGAGCGTGGATACAACGAAATACATATTTCTGCCGCCGACTTGCCGGCTAACGGCGTCCTCTACTATCAGTTGGAAACCGCTAACCAGACCAGGACGAAAAAGATGATACTCATGTAATATCCCAACAGGAAAAGGCCTGTGGCCTTTTCCTGAACTTTATCCCATTTTATCCCATTTATCCCATTTTATCCCATTTATCCCCAAAAAGCCTCTGCTGTAACAGTGGAGGCTTTTTCTTTTTTTCATTTGCTAGATTAAAATGATTTTCATATATTGCAATTCGAAATGTCCTCCCCCCTCCATTTCTGCCTCCTTTTTCTGAGAGCTTTGAGAGGCTAACCTTTTTTTACAACAAAGATTTGAACACTCCAGATAGGCTTGTCCTGTATTCACTATGTATACAGGGCGCCAGCAGCCCTTATCTCTACCCAAACGAGTATTGTTTGTATAAGCTTTAAACAAAGGACACGCTACCCGGCAGGGCGGATTTCCGCCCTCAACAACAACATCCCTTCCCGGCCACGGGCCCTCTATCGCATTATCCAAAAAATTGACCTATAAGTAAAACTGCTACAATCTATGAAAATCAAAGGCTATTTCCCCAGCTGCCTGCTTTCCGCGATCGCTTTATTCCTGATTGGATCCGCTACCCCTTTGTCCGCCTCCAGTGGTGGTTCCGGCGACTCCTGGGACTACGTTCCTCCAACTGCCGTTTGTGACGACCAGCTCAATGTGTCGCTGACCTCTGCCGGTATCGCCACCGTTTATGCTCAATCGTTCGATGAAGGAAGTTATGACAATTACTGCCTGGCCGGAGTGAAGGTCCGGCGTATGGACCAGCCCAATGCGCCGTTCGCCAATGCCGTTATCTTCAACTGTAGCGATATTGGCCCCTTGGTCTCGGTTGAGCTTCAGGCCAGAGACTGCGCCGGCAATACCAATTCCTGCTGGTCGGAGGTGCGGGTGGAAGACAAGCTCGCTCCCAGCATTCATTGCCCCTACGATAAAAACATTCCCTGCAGCCAGCTAAATGACTGGTATGCAATGGGGCAGGCCACCGCAACCGATAACTGCGGGGTGGCCAGTATTACCCACATCGACTGGGACAATACCAGCTCTTGTGGCACCGGTTACATCACCAGGACGTGGAGGGCCACCGATATCTATGGCAATTCGTCTACTTGTAACCAAACCATTCATATTTTCGATAATACACCGGTTGTCGTACTCTTTCCACCCGATACGACTTTCCACGATTGTATTACCGCCGATGACCTGGACCCGGAAGACCTTCCGGCGCCCTACAACCGGCCGACGGTGCTATACGAAGACTGTGAGCTCATCGCTTTCAATCATGAAGACTGGGTATTTACAGCGGCGGCCAATTCCTGCCTAAAGATCATCCGCCGCTGGAAAGTTATTGATTGGTGCTCCTATGAGTATGGCGGCAACCAGGGGATTTGGGAAGATAACCAGATACTGAAAATACAGGACAACACCCCTCCGGTTATCACTTGTCCGGATGACATCATCAAACCAGTATCCGGAAATTGCACGGCTACGATTACCCTCCCCCCTCTGGCTGCCATTGACGATTGCCTGTCGGATATCAATGTGCGCATTATGGGGGATCTGGGCGAGGGTTCTTCTTTTAGCAATGTACCTCTGGGCGAGTATGAGATGACTTATGTCGCCAAGGATGGATGCCTCAACACCAGCAGCTGCTCAATTCGGGTTACCGTGGTAGATGCTACTCCGCCGGGAGTAGTTTGCACCAATGGCGTATCCTTCCCACTGATGGCCAACGGCGAAGCTATGTTGTGGGCCAGTGATTTAGAGCGGGGCAGCAGTAGCGATAATTGCACTTCCTACGAAAACCTGGAGTTCAGGCTGGGCCTGCAGCCGGCTCCTGGCCAGGACAGCCCGCCGAATGAAGATTTCCTGACTTTCACCTGCGCCGATACCGGAACCAACATCGTTGCCCTCTGGGTGGGCGATGAGGCCGGCAATTGGGATTATTGCCTGACTTATGCTATTGTGCAAGACAACCAGAATGCCTGTGGGCTTCCTTTGCTCCAGGCGCGGATCGCCGGCCTGATCATGGATGAACAAGGCGATGAGGTGCCGGATGTCACGGTACATATCGACACCACGGCCACCGGCGCCTACGAAGCCACGGCCGATAGTCTCGGCTGGTATGCCTTTGAAGATATGCCTACGGGCGACGCTTATGTCCTGCGCCCTGAAAAACAAAGCGATCCACTGGATGGCGTCACGACAATTGACCTCATTCTGCTGGCGAAGCACGTCATGGGTGTGGATACATTGGAAACGCCCTATCAGTTTATCGCTGCAGATATTGATCTTTCCGGGGCGGTAGACATGGATGACCTGGCCTGGTTGCACCAAATGTTACTGGGGCTGGAACCAGAATTTCCCGATACCCTGACCTGGCGCTTCGTGCCCAGGAGCTTTAGCTTTCCGGCAACGAATCCGCTCTCGGTGGCCTTTCCGGAGGAAATTTCCATCAACAACCTGGCCGGCCCTATAGAAAATGCAGATTTCATCGGTATCAAACTGGGCGACCTGGACGCCAGCCTCATGGCTCCGGCCGACTCCGTTCAGAATCGTTCGGTTTTTGCTCCCTTTGTAATGCAGGTACAGGATCGATACTTCGACTCAGGGGAAACGGTGGAAGTCTGCATGCAATCCCAGGGCCGGGATGTTATTCAGGGATTACACCTGGCGCTGGAACATGAAGGGCTGGTATTGGAAGACGCCCGCTTTGTTGAGTTGGAAGGCACGGGCGGATATCGGGAAGGAACCCAACAATCGGCTGCCAGTTGGGTAGGTGGGCAAAATCGGGCGATCGAGCCGGGCCAGCGTTTGCTTATCCTGCGCTTCAGGGCAGAACGAGGAGGACTGTTGAGTGAAAGCCTGGCCCTGAGCCGGGAAACGCATGCCTTCAGAGGAACCGACGGTATAGAAGAGGCCCCGGTGAGCCTCCGGTTCATCGCCCCTGTTGAAACGTCACTGTTGGCCGCCGCCTATCCGAATCCATTCCGGGACAGAGCCTATTTGCGCATCGATGTCCCCGAAACAGGCAGCATTCGGTTTTCTGCCTGGGATGCCCGCGGCGTACTCGTTTACCAAACCGAATGGTATCTGGAAGCGGGACGGCACGAAATGGCGATAGATGCGGCGAAGCTCGGTGAATCAGGCGCCTATCTGTTCCGGCTGGAATCACAGTGTGGCGCCGCCTCTGGCAGGTTGGTCTTGATGCCAGGCCGGTAGGGTAAATTGGTCTGCGAAATTGGCGATCCGCCCCCAACCGTCATGGGTTAGGGGAGGATCGCCAGCCATAAAACATAATTAAAATATATATTGATCTATTTTTGCATGTATAGATACAAAGTTTTAACTTTGGAATATCCAAAATGATAACTGCCGGTTAAGGCAGCAAATGGCATGCCTGTTCTTCCTTAAAACCCTCTATCGGTGTATCCGATGAATCCTCCCGTTGCTTTCCCATGAAATATCCGGATAAGATTGGAACAGACGGCTCATCTGTATCGATGTGCTGTAGGTATAAATAGCACTAGCAATTGGTTATAATTCTGCTGGGCAACAGCCCGGTCAATGCATTTGGGATAGCCTCTTCCTGCAGTGGTGGGAAGAGGTTTTTTTGTATATTCGACTTTATTCCAAATAAGGGAAGAAAACCATGGCGCGTCACAATGAGGTTGGAAAGTCCGGTGAGGCCCTGGCTCGCCAGCACCTGGAAGAGCAGGGCTACCGCATACTGGAGGCCAACTGGCGCTACCGGCGGACGGAGGTAGACCTGATCGCTATGGACGGGAAGGCCCTGGTTTTCGTGGAAGTCAAAACCAGAAGTTCCGACGCCTTCGGCAAGCCGGAAGAATTTGTAACCTCTTATAAAGAAAAGCTCATCGTTGAGGCGGCTATTGCCTATATGGAGGCCATCGGGCACGACTGGGAGCTCCGCTTCGATATCATCTCCATCCTGTTCCGAAGCGAAAGTGATTATCAACTGAAACATATTCCGGATGCTTTCTTTCCCGGATTGGAAGGGTAGGGGATATCAGTTATTCTCTCTTGGGAGGGAAGGGATATCTGGTTTTGGAGGTGCCATCTGCGACGATAGGGGCAGATGACACCCTCCAAAATCTTAAATTTGAACACACTCTAAATTGCACAGTTTGAAATACCCAATCCTCCCTATTCGTCCTCGTCCTCAGTCACTCCCAGGCGCGCTGACCACCATTGAGCCAGCTCCCGCCCCTGTTCGTTGCGCATCAGCCTGCGAAGTTTTCTCACGGGCTTCTTTTCTTTCACGAAATTCTCGAATGCACGTTCCTGTTGTTCCTTCCATTTCCAGGCGTCGTCTTTACCCTGTTCGCTCAGAGTAGTATCATTTTCTTCGATGCAGGTCAACAGGAAATTATGAGCATCGCTCCAGGTTTTCAATCCGGCTAATTGAGACATGACGAAGTAGGCCGATAGCTCTTCGTTTGTAGCTACGGTTGCCTGGACATTGGCAACTTTTTCGATTGCTGCTTCCAGCCGGGCCATTTTGGTGGAATCAGGGTTATAGATGAATTCAAGATAATGGGCCTTGCTTGCTTCGAAAGAGGGCGCGGAGGAATGAAAGGCGTATAACTCCTCTTTCATCCGGCCGATCTCCATGAGGGCGGGCAGGGCTTCCATCAGCGCCTTGTCCCGGGGCAGCCTCATCCCGGTTTTTTCCATCTTCTCCAACTCATCCAATGCATTGTCGGCGGATTTTTTGGCCTCATCGTACATCGCCAGTTTCCATTCACAAAGCGCTTTTATGGTATAGGTAGTGGCCAACACATGATCACTGCTCAGGCTATTCTTATTGGCCAGGGCTTTGTCCAATTCGGCGTAGGCGAGTGAATAATACATAGAGGGCGAAGCTGAAACATCGGGTTTCGGATTGAAACTGAGTTGATTTTCCAGTTCTGCTCCCCGGTTAAAGTTGTTTTGGGCGCGGTCCAGGTGAACAAGGTGGGCGCAGCTGGTAAACAGCGCCATTGCAGCCAGTAGGAGGAAACGATAAATTTGATTTTTGAATACCATGGTTTCAGGTTTTATGCGTTTGCGTTTTCTAATTGTTCCAAAATTTCATCCAGCGTTTTGGCCAGGTCCTGTTTCCAGGCAGTTATCACTGTTTGAATATGGTCCAGCACATGATCGACGGCCGTCTTGTCGCCGGGGCTTTCCAGAATGGCCAGCAGGAAATAGTCGATGAGGTCGCTGATCACTTCCGCCTGGCCTAAGCGCCAGATGGTTTCTTCCTCCCCGTTTTTGACGAAGACAACCTGGAACAGGTTTTCCAGCGCGTACCGCAGCATGATCTGTTCATCCGTCAGTATACTGGCGATGAACTTCCGTTGCCGGGAGGCTGCTTCCATTGCACTTTCGATCATGCGTTGTAAAACGATGAAAGGTAGTTTCCGGGCGGAGGAAACCACTTCCATGGAACGGAATATAGCATCCAGTATCTGGTAGACCACTTCTTCCGCCTGTATCCATTGTGGGTGTTTCACTACGGCATCGAAGGTGATCTCGAGTATCTCGGTGATCTGGCTATTGGATAATCTGGGCTTCCACTTACCCGTTTCGGGCTTTTCAGCTATGGCCTTCAGGACCTGGCGGCTGGCCGATACCAGAAGGTGTTTGGGCTTCTCCTCATCCAGGTCCAATAAAAGGCCGAGGTGTTCGGCTGTGTACTCGAGGGTTAGCCGGATTAACTCGGGCAGTAGTTCCGGGCGTTTGATTCCGGAATCCTTTAGTGCAGTGGCCACGTCGCCAATGATTGCCTTTAATACCTGGTCGTTACTGACCAGGCCGGGTTGCTGGGAAAGCGCCCCGAGCGCGGCATCCACCAGTTGATCCGCCAGTGCTTCGTTGAAGCCATTTGAGAAATCTATCGCGTTATTCTCGAACAATATCAGGTCGAGCAGGATCAGGCCTTTTTCATTCGGATGATGAGCCATAATAACGCCGAGGGAATAATCGAGCAGCCCCTTGAGCAGTTGTGGACGGCTTTCCCGGCCGCTATTTTCCTCGGGGAAAACAAAGGACAAAGCCAGGCCGAGGGCCCGTTCCAGGATGGCTTTTTCATCATCATCCCCGGCGAAGGTTATTTTACGTAACACGTGAGGGCTGCCGGCGGCGGCCCGGATATTAAGCTGGATGAGCCCTTCCAGTGTCTCCATGGACAAACGCTGTCCTTCCGGTACTTTGGCCAGGGCCTTAAAGGTAACGTTCAGTAGTTCGGAGAGCAACGAGTCCTGGTTGGTTTGGCTGGCCACCCAGTTTGGATTCCGGACCACTTCACCCAGGAGGCTTTCCGTAAGGCCCAATGCCAGGGCGGGCGAGATTTCCGGCCGCCACTGGCCGTTACCATTCTGTGCGGAGAGGGCTGGCAATATCTGTTCCAATGCAGTGGTTATCAAATGCCGGGGCTGGCCGGCATTCGCCCCGATAAGGAGGTTGGCGTTGAGGGCGGTATTTTGCAGGGCCAGCCGGATGAGTAGGGGCAAAAGCCCTGGCTGTTTGAGTTGGGCGCTGTCTATGGCGTCGGCTACTCCTTTGATAATCTGCTGTAAGGCTTTTGGCTTGGCCAACAATTCAGGCTGGGAAGCCAGGGCGTCGAGCGTGGCATCCGCCAGTTGATCGGCGAGGGCTTCGTCGAAGCCCTGAGCATAATCAATTCCACTATCAAAAAGGATGAGGTTGATTAGGATCAGGCCCTTTCCATCCGGATGATTGGCCATAATCACGCTGAGCGAATAATCCAGCAAATCCTTGAGCAATTGGATGCGGGGTGGCTTCCCGGTATTTTCTTTGGGGAATACAAAAGTGAATACCAGCCCGAGGGCGCGTTGAAGGATAGCCTTCTCTTCCTCGTCTTCGGCGAAAGTTACCTTTTTCAAGGCCAGGGGGCTGGACACCAATACCTGCAGGCTCGATTGTATCAATAACTGCAGTGTATCTGAAGACAGGCGATCCTGGCTTGGCACCTCGTCCATGGTTGTAAATACGATATCCAACACCTCGGCAAGAATAGTATCCTCGTTTACTTTATCAGTGACCCAGGAAGGATGGGCAACAACCTCTCCCAGCAGGACTCCGATCAGGGACTGAGCCTTAAGTGGGCTTACTTCCGGGCGCCAGTTGCCATCGTCGTCTTTGTTCGATAAGGCCGTCAGGATTTGCTGGAGGGCGGTTGTAAGCAGGTGTTGGGGTTGATCTGGCGCGGCATTGAGGAGCAGATGAGCATTCTGCGCTGTTTTTTCCAGCACGAGTTGGGCCAGGAAAGGCAAAAGCCCTGGTTGCTTGAGTTTCGCGCTGGTTACGGCGCCGGCTACCCCGCCGAGAATGTGTTTCAATCCTTCGTGCCTGGTCAGGAGTTCCGGGCGGTTGGACAACGTATCAAAGGTGGCGTTCATCAACTCATCGGCCAATCCGCGGTTGAATCCTTCCGAGAAATCAATCCCGCTATCAAAGAGGATGAGGTCGGCCAGCACGAGGCCGCGACGCCCCGGGTGTTGGTGGATAATTACTTCCACAATGTACTCCGTCAGTTCCGTCAGCAGTTCCATCCGGCTGACGTTGGGAGCGGCATCTTTGGGGAAGACATACAAGAACACCAATTCCAGGGCCTGCTTCAGGATCACTACTTCATTCTGATCGTTACCCCATTTGAGTGTATCCAGGACTTTTTTGCTGGTGAGGGCGGCCTGCAGGTTGAGGCGAATCAACCAGCGGATGGTTTCGGCATTCAGCCGTTCCTCTTTGGGTATGCGGCTAAGGCTGCTGAAGCTAATGTCCAGCACTTCCGCCATTATGGAATCCTGATTGGCTTTATCGGTGATCCAGGACGGATTCCGGACCACTTCATCCAGCAACTCGGCGGCCAGGCCCAGTAAGTGCGCCTTGGTCAGGGCGGGCCGCCAGGGAGCGTCGCCATGTTTTTCGGACAATATGCCCAGTAGTTGTTTTACCGTACTGACCAATAGATGGCCCGGCTCGTCCCCTTCCGGAGTGCGCCAAAGGAGTTCCAGGTTGCCGGCTGACTTTTCGAGTACGAGGCGGGCCAGTTCAGGAACCAGGCCTTTCTTCTGGAAATCTTCATCTTTTACCGCGTTGGTGACTTCGCCGATGATGGCCTGAATGCCCTGGTTGCCACTAATTAAGTTCGGATGTTCGGCTACTATTTCCAGGCTGGCCAGGGTAATGCCGTTAAGGGTATCGGCCGATAGGGCGTTCCTCCATTGAATTTTATTAGACTCAGGGTCCGTCTGGATACCCGTTTCGGGATCGAACCCCAGTATGGCGTTCATCAGGGTCAGTCCAGTGGATTGAATGATGTCGGAGACCGGCTTATTGGTATCGAACAGTGCTTCCGGAGACTTGAATACGAAAGCGCCGGCATTGCCGATCATGCTGCGAAGCACCAGTTGCCCCCAGTTGGTGGCTTCCTGCTCCTGGCCTCTGTCCAGCTTACCCTCTTTTTTCAGCTGTTCGAAACGTTTATAAAGGTCGGTGGCAATGCCCTTGGCCGTTTCTTTAATAAAGAGTTGAAGCTTTGGGTCATCGGCAGATTCCGGGCTTAGTTCTGCAAAGGATTCCGCCGCCACAGCAAAGAGTCGGGGGACGAGCTTTTTGCTAACCTCCAGTTTGATGTCTTTGCTTTCACTGAAATCGATTTCGTCGAAGGCGGTGAGAAAGTTGTGCATGATCCGGCCCTGTGCGGATTCGGTATTCAGCGCGCCCGGTGTTTGAAGGAAATAGTCAATCCCGATCTCCACCAGGGAACCGGCAACCAATTGCAAAACGTTCGCAGGCTCCGTTCCGTGTTCCCACTGCCGGATGCGAAAGAGGTGGATCAGATCATCTCCTTTCATCGCCAGCGACTGTTCCTTGCCGGTGTGCAGAGCGAAGAAAGCGTGATAAAACTTCAGGTACTCCTTAAAAAGTTTTTCTTCATTTTCACTCAGCTTTCGTGGGCTATCAACAGCCAGCCGGTGCAACGCTCCCAGCCGTTCAACCTGTTCGGCATATTCCTCATATTTATTAAAGAAATTGCGAATGGTATTTAATTTGATATCGGGATCGAAAGGCGGTAGGGGGAGGGCCAGCTCTTTGCCCCGAATACTCTGGGCATAGGCTTTTCGAATGTTGTTGCTTAGTTTGATGGCGGAGTTGATCGCAAAAATGATTGCGTCGGCAGGACTAGATGGTACAGTAACGGCCATGATAATATATGGATTTTATGGTTTTAGGATTTTTTTCCAGAGCTGTGCATTTCATCCGGCATAGGGGGGGGCGAGGAGATGGATACTAAACTCTTTAAGCAGGGGTAAGGTACGGAAAAATAAAAAAAATGGCCCATAATTCTCGATTGGGGTAAAGGCAAATTCAGATTCCCAGGAACTCTCCCCGGGTCAGGCCAAAGAGCATCGTGTCAATAACCTCCCCGCTGGGCTTTTTGAAGTCGGCCCGGAGGTCTCCTTCGCGGCGGAACCCCACCTTGCGGGCCAGCCGTTGGCTGGCGACATTATCCATGGCGGTGCGGATGGTGATCTTCTCCAGTTCCAACTGGTGAAAGGCAAAGCGGAGCACCACTTTCACCGATTCGGCCATCAGCCCTTTACCGGTGTGGTCTTTATGGATGAAGTAATTGAGTTCGGCTTTGGGCACCCGCCAGTCGATGCGGAAGAGGCGGATCATGCCAATGAGGGCAGCGCTTTTATTTTCCCAAACCCCAAAGGCATATTCCTCCTGGAGGAGCCAGCCTGCCAGCATTTTACGCACAAAGAACTCGGCGCTTTCTTTATCCCGGATAACTTCCACCGTCTTCGGGAAATGATCCTCCAGGCGGCTGTGGTTGTCCTGGATGAGGTCGTAAAGCGCTTCGCCTTCCTGCTCGCGGAAGCGCCGGGCTACCGTACGGGCGGCGACCAAAGCCGTATCAATATTGAACAATCGAGGTTGCATAAGCTTTGATGATGATTTCTGGGTTATTATACGATGATTTCAGGATATGTGCGAAGGAAACGCAAAATCCATTACTTTTGTTAAATTATGGTTTTTCTCGGGCCATATGAACAAATATATTAACTGTTTAGGTATTTCGGTTTTATGGTGTTTCGGTATTGCGGCCGGGCATTTACATAGGCTTTACGGCTGCCTGGCAGTGGGCTTGCATTGGCTGGCCATAAAACCATAGCACCTAAATAGTTACCAAATATAAGTGATAAGCAGGGCATTATGGCAACTCCACGGACGATCCAGATGAAAGCGTTGGCCAAAAGCCGACTGGCCTTGAGGTTGAGGCAGGTAGCCGGCATTAGTATGGCCTGGGCATTCATCGGCGCTTTGGATGCCTATTTCATTCATGCCGCTTCCAATAACGACTATCTTCAGCGGACAGATGCCTACGATTTTTTTCGCTTTTTCTGGGGTAATACGGTCGCCTCTTTTCTGGGAGGTATCCTCGCCGGTTCGTTATTGGTGTTTTATATGAGAGAACGCTTCCGGAGCTACCCTTTTGGGCTGGCCTTGTTGTTGAACAGCATCATCATTTCGGTTTTTAGCTTTGCCTTCACTGCGCTGGCTTTCGACATCTTCCTGAGCCAGCACCTGCACCTTTCTTTTAATGATCCGCTTATACTGGAGAAAACCGCTTCTCTCATGCGGGGCCCCTACTATCTGAAAACGGTGGTGCTGTGGAGCATCGTTACCTTTATGACGGTCGTTTCTCTTCAGGTTCACGAAAAATACGGCCCGGGAGTGTTGCGCAAAATGCTTCTCGGGCGCTACCACCAGCCCAGGGAGGAGGAGCGGATTTTCATGTTCGTGGATATCAAATCTTCCACTACTATCGCCGAGCGCCTGGGCCATGTGCGTTTCTTCAATCTGCTGAACGATTTCTTCCGGGATATTACCAATCCCATTCTCTATACATCCGGTGAAGTATATCAGTATGTAGGAGATGAGGTCATTTTGTCCTGGAATATGGAAAAGGGCCTCCAGAAAGCCAACTGCATCCGTTGCTTTTTCAGCATGCAGGAAGCCATTAACCAGAAAGGGGGCCGTTACAAAGAACGGTATGGCGTAGTGCCGGAATTCAAGGCAGGGTTACACTGCGGCCAGGTCACTACCGGTGAGATCGGCGTAATCAAAAAGGATATTGTCTATTCTGGAGATGTAATGAACACCACTTCCCGCATTCAATCCATGTGCAATGATTACGGGGTTAAGATACTCTTTTCCAAATACCTGATGGACAAACTGAACCTGCCCCCTCATGGCTATCAGCCCCGGCGCATGGGCATTATCGAGCTGAGGGGCAAGCGGCAAAAGGTAGAATTGTATACCCTCAACCACAGTTCCATTTCTTCGGCCCCTCCTTCGACGATCACTACGCTTTAGCTTATTGAGTGTCAATATAAGCTACTGCTATCCACTGCTGCCGCCAGTTGCCGAATGCCGGCAAACTGGAGTTGTTGGGGCGCTGCAGATAATGCCGGGTGTGGCTGGCTGGCTTGCCTCTGCCTCTGGCGTGGAACATAGTGTAAGCTGTGACCTGGCCCTGCTCATCTTTTTCGACCTCTATCACCGTTCCAATGTGCATGATACCCTGCCCGTAGGTAGTGAGTTGTTCGATAGAAGGTTGGCGGTACTTCTTCCCGATCTGGCCGAAGAACATAATGGCGCCAGGTTTGATCAGATGGCCGCTGTTGGCAGCGTCCTCAATAATGTGCAGGGCGTTTCTATCGTAGTACCACTGTGCCAGGGCGCGGGTAGAGCGCGCCTCCGTCACCTCCGGATAAACAAAAGCCGGGAACGCCGCCTTCATTTGCTGGAGCAGCCGGTGGAACATGCCCGAACAATCGCTTAACGGAACGGAGCGGTAGAGGATGTGTTGAGATTCATACTCGCCGGCCAGGCGTTGAAGGTAGCTATTGAAAACAGCTTCCCGGGAGGGAAGGCCGGCCATCAGGCTGTACAGCACCGGCCCATTGGCGGCAATGGCGGGCAGGGCTGAAGGAGCGTCCAGCGCAGGATATGGAAAGGACAGGCTTCCTCCCCAAAAACCAGCCAGTATCCCGAACGGAGCCGACGGCGGCGTAAATGCCTGGGTGTTGGCCCGGCTGCTATCTTGGCGTACCATAGCCGAATTGCTGATATCCTCCGCCCGAACTCCCGTGGTAACCAGGAGAAATCCCAGCGCTAAAAAGGGTAGCATTTTTCGTTTCGTCATACAGGAATACCATTAACTGAACATTGCAGAGCTGTTTTTGATCTGATTTCTGCAATGGCGCCACCGGTAAATGTCAATGTTCAAAGGGTGCCCGGCGGTGTGAAGGTGCTTCTCCGGCCGATAGGCGCGGGAGCTTTGTTCATGGGAGGAATGATTGCGAGACTTACTTTCAGGCGGTAAAATAGAGAATTACCGTCATGTTTGTGCCGGAGCGGGCAGAATTTATTGTGCGGTTTCCAATTTCGGCCTTTCTACACGACCCCAAACGGGGTAAGATTTTCATGCCAATCCGGAAATGGGCAAATTTTCTTCAGGCCGGGCAAATGGGGTATTCTTATAGATATAGTAAACAAAATATCAGATATCCTGTTAAGGATTCGACTTGACATTATGGATAAAAAAGAAAAGCATATCATTCGGCTCTTAAACAGGCAGGACAAGCGGGCCATCTCCCTGTTGTACGATGATTTTGCACCTACTCTCTACGGAATTGCGCTACGGGTTGTACGCTCAGAAACTATAGCCCAGGATATCGTTCAGGAAACCTTTGTCAAAGCCTGGATGCACGGTAAAAGTTATGACCGCTCTAAAGGAACGCTTTTCACCTGGCTGCTGAATATTACAAGGAACAGAGCTATCGATGTCATCCGTTCAGCCACCTTTCGGCAAAGCGGAAAAATCCAACCGATGGATTCAACCGTATTTGATAATGAGCGTTTGAGTACACATCAAAACACAGATCAAATTGGGTTGCGGAAGATCGTTGGTAGTTTGGAAGAAAAGTACCGGATAGTGATAGACCTGGCGTATTTTCAGGGGTTCACTCAGCAGGAAATATCCGATCACCTGGATATTCCGCCGGGCACTGTAAAATCAAGAGTCCGCATTGCTCTTCGCGAATTGCGAAAGTTTTTCGAGGAGCAAAATATTATTGTATTATGGATCATTGCCCCATGGCTGTCGAATAGCCTGGGTTCATTTCTATTGGTATGAGGATGGATAAGGAAAATTTTTTGAAGACAGGATTGTTAGAACAGTATGTTCTTGGGCTTACGGATGAAAAAGAGACGGAAGAAGTAGAGCGCTATGCCGAAGCTTTCCCCGAGATTAAAGCGGAGATCGAGTCGATGCGCAAGGCGGTGGACGATTATGCACGGCAGTACGCCGTAATGCCTCCCGAAGAGCTGAAAACCCGCGTGATGGAGGAGATCGATGAAAAGGAAGCTTACAGCCAGCCCCAGGGCTCGCTTCGGGGCCGTACGGAAAGAAGTAATGGGGGGCGATGGGGCGCCTGGCTGGCGAGAGGTATCATGGCCACGCTCATCATTCTTTCTCTGTCTTTTTACCAAAGCAAAGTCGCTGCCGACCGGGAATATGAGGTTCTGTCAAGGGAGTACCGGGCTTTCCAGCAAGAATGCAGCCGGCGGCAGGCCCAACAGGAAAAGCTCCAGGAGGTTTATGCCTTTCTGAAAAACGAGCACACCACTCCGATTCGCCTGCTCAGTACCGGGCTGGTTGCCGAGGCAGAGGCCGTTGCCTATTTTAATGAAGCGGAAAAGAAAGTTTTTATCAACCCAACCCTTTTACCACCTCCGCCTCAGGGCAAGGCCTATCAAATCTGGGCGGATGTAGCAGGGGAAATGGTGAGCATGGGCCTCATCGACGGCCATAGTAAAGAACTACAGCCGGTAGCTTTTATCGATGGCACCGAAAGCCTCAACATCACCCTCGAACCCGAAGGGGGGAGTAAAGAACCTACCGTGACACTGCTGTACGTCAATGGTAAAGTGTAATTTCAATCAACTTCAACCTTTTTTTTTTAGCCTATCTATTCTATCTCTGTAATGTTAAGATTTTAGTTACTATTCAGCATTTCGCTTTTAGCGGTTCGCTATTCGCATCACTATGCCCCTAATTGCAGGAATCTAAGCTCAAGAAACCAGTTCTTTGCCCTAAATCCGGGTTTTGAGGCAGCGTTTAGCGAACGGCGAATTGCGAACGGCGAATAGCTGAATAGTTACAGATTTTATTAATTTTTTGAGGAAATAATTAGGATACAAAAGAAAAATTTGTCATTTTAGCCCTTGCCCTCATGAACATTCCACCTTAAGAGAAAATCCAACTCTATTTTTAACTTAACATTCATGAGATTATGCTGATTGTTTACATCACCACAGGTGCTTTTCTTGTCGGCGGAGGGCTTGTACTCCTTTCCAATATGGTTTCATCCCGCAGCCGCAGCCGTTATTATTAATTTTTACAAACGTACCATGAGGAAACGCTCTATCCTCTGAAGAAAAGTGAGCAAATCCATATCAGATGAGGGCGCCGTACTGAAACAATTCACCGCCCTGATCATCCGCGCCAAAAAAGCGCGCTCGTAAATGCAACGTTCTGATATTCAGTTCGATGCGAAAAGCTCCTAAAAACCTCTTCTATAGCACACTTATCTCTATCTCCATGGACTATCAAACCAGGCTGCTATCCGTAGCCTCAGGGCTTTTGTCCTGTGCGCCTGCGCCGTCTTTCTCAAAGGGAGGCTCGCGCCTGCGCGGTTAACTTTCTATAAACACTTTAATAGGCCGGAAATTTTGGCATTAAGCTTTGCTTGTGCAGGTCATCGTCACGCATAAACAATATGTTTACGCGCCGATATGGACCGACAGACAAGCGAAAAACCAACGTATTGCCAACGGTAACCGGAGCACAGGCGTTTGCCTGGTTCCGAAAAACAGAAGGCGCTCTTCTTCGGAAGGGCGCCTTCATTTTAAGGGTTATGTTATAGCGTTCTAATCCAGCTTCAACACCTCCAGGAAAGCCTTTTGCGGTACTTCCACCTGGCCGAACTGCCGCATGCGGCGCTTTCCTTCTTTCTGCTTCTCAAGCAGTTTGCGTTTGCGCGTAATATCCCCACCATAACACTTGGCAGTCACATCCTTGCGCATGGCGGAGATGGTTTCCCGGGCAATGACTTTGGCGCCAACAGCAGCCTGAATGGCGATGACGAACTGCTGACGGGGCAGCAATTCCTTGAGTTTCTTGCAAATCTTTCTGCCGAAAGCCTCGGCCTTGTCCCGGTGCACCAAAGCAGACAGTGCGTCCACCGGCTCGCCGTTCAGGCGGATATCCAGCTTGACCAGGTCGGACTTGCGGTAGTCCAGCGGCTGATAGTCAAAGGAAGCGTAGCCCCGGGAGAGGGACTTCAGCCGGTCGTAAAAATCGAAAACGATTTCTGCCAGCGGCAGGTCGAAACTCAGCTCCACCCGGTCCTGGGTTAGATAATGTTGTTTTTTGAGAATGCCCCGTTTTTCCATGCACAGGGTCATAATGATGCCGATAAATTCCGGCTTGGTGATGATCTGAGCCGAGATGAACGGCTCTTCCACATACTGGATTTGGGTTTGATCGGGCAGTTCGGAAGGGGTGCGGATGGTCTTCTCCTCTCCTTTGGTGGTGAGCAGGTTGTAGGACACGTTGGGTACCGTGGTGATCACATCCTGCCCGAACTCCCGGAAGAGGCGCTCCTGCACGATCTCGAGGTGCAACATGCCCAGGAAACCGCAACGGAAGCCAAAACCAAGAGCGGCTGAAGTTTCTGGCTCGAAGATCAGCGAAGCGTCGTTGAGCTGCAATTTCTCGAGGCTGTCCCGCAGGTCTTCGAAGTCGTCATTATCAATCGGGAAGATACCGGCAAACACCATGGGCTTCACATCTTCAAAGCCTTTGATGGCCTCTACACAGGGGCGCTCCACGTGGGTGAGGGTATCCCCGACCTTGATCTCCTTCGAGTCTTTGATGCCGGTAATGATGTAGCCTACATCGCCGGCGGAGAGTATCTCTTTCGGGTCCTGAGTCAGGCGAAGCACCCCGATTTCATCCGCTTGATATTCATTACCAACGTTCATAAAGCGAACCAGGTCTCCTTTCCGGATGGTGCCGTTCATGATGCGTATATAACCGACAACCCCCCGGTAGGGATTGAACACAGAGTCGAAAATGAGCGCCTGTAGCGGGGCATCGGGCTTTCCATTGGGAGCAGGGATGCGGTTTACGATAGCCGTCATGATATCCGGAACCCCCTGGCCGGTCTTACCACTGGCCAATATGATTTCGTCCAGGTCGCACCCAATAAGGTCGATGATCTGCTCAGACACTTCATCGATCATGGCGCTATCCATATCGATCTTATTGAGGATGGGGATAATTTCCAGGTCGTGCTCAATGGCCAGGTACAGGTTGGAAATGGTCTGCGCCTGGATGCCCTGGGTGGCGTCTATCAGCAACAAAGCGCCTTCACAGGCCGCAATGGACCGGGAGACTTCGTAGGAGAAGTCGACATGGCCGGGCGTATCGATGAGGTTGAATATATACCGCTGTCCATCTTCGTGGTCATAGTACATCTGAATGGCGTGGCTCTTGATGGTGATGCCACGCTCGCGCTCCAGGTCCATATTATCCAGGGCCTGGTCCATCATATCCCGCTCCGAGATCGTCTTCGTAAACTCCAGTAACCGGTCAGAGAGGGTGCTCTTCCCGTGGTCAATGTGTGCGATTACACAAAAATTTCTGATATTCTTCATAGACTGCAAATATACGTCATTTTCATTGATGTATGCGTAGGATAAATTAACCTGCCTGCTTAAAATTGCAGGCATTTTACAGGATTAACAATAATTCCCTGATCTTGTTAAGATTTAAAAACGCAAAACTTGCAAAGTATAAACCATCGGGCATCATTTCTTTCAATTTCCCGTATATTTGAAAGGACAACTACCGGGAACGCAGATGATCAGTTCAGAACAATTGAGACAGTGGAAACAGGAATGGCGTAAGCTAGTGGCCGAGAGTATAGCCAAAGCATTGGAGGCGATAGAAAAGCAATTGCCCGCTTTTTCTCCAAAATACAAGTTGTTGATCAACTTGCGGGCCCGCCTCAACGAAGCCAACCAGGGCCGCATCGCCGGCATTTTCTCCAATGAGCAGTTGCAGCTGGAATACAACCGCATCCGCATGAGCCTGCTGGAAACCATCGATGCGCTGACAACGGATGATTTCCAACCGCCGCCCCTGGGGCAAAGCCCGGGCGAGGCTAAAAAAGGGTATCTGCTACACAAGATCCCGCCTCAGATGCAAGTGGGTAAAGAAGAGGAATGCATCATCCGCCTGGCCTACGAACAGGCCTCTATTGTCCAGGACATCGAATTGAGCGAAGCGGTAGAGATCAAACAGGTCACCGTCTCCAAGATCATGCAGGCAGAGCTGATCGACCCCAACGAAGACCCGGCTTTCGCCATCCGCACTTGGTCCGATGAAGAGCAATTCCTGCAGGCAGGGGAGTACACCGAGTGGAAATTCTGGGTGAAGCCCTTAAGGGAAGGCACCTTTGCGCTGCTGTTGAAGGTGTCGGTAGTGGAGGTGGTCGAAGGTAAGGAGCGCACCCGCAACCTGGCCTGGGAAGAAAAAGTACAGATCATCACCGAAGCGCCGCAGATGGAGCCGGCCTTCAAAGAATCGGGCATTGCCTTCGCTTATCAGGAGGAAGCCGTTATCCCGCCCTCCCCTCCACAGAACGAGGTGGTGCAGCCCTCAGGTGGGAGCGGCAAGCTGGGCGATATCGCCAGCCAACTCGAGAAGATGTATGAACCGGGCCGGGGTATTGATTTCGATGAGATTAAGAAAGCCTACGATATCCCAACTCCGCGGGCGCCTCAGCCTCCGGCCCCAGCCCCCTCCAGCGGCAGGCGCCGCGCCCTGAACATCCGCCGCCTGTCCATCGCCGCCACCGTGCTGATCGTCATCGGTGTGGCCCTCTCCCAGTTGCAATTGTTCACTTCCGAAAGCAGCGGCCCTACAGATGCCATCATCAAGGGAGAATACCCCGCCACCGATACCCTGGAAGCACCTGAAGATTTTCTGGAAAAACCACCAACCAGCGAAGAGGCGGAGCAAGCCCTTTGGGAACTGGCGCGTAAGGCGGGAGAACGGAAGTATTACGAGCAGTATCTGGAGTTGTATCCGGAGGGGAAGTATGTGGAAGAAGCGCGAAAGTCGCTGGGGCGGGAATAACTGGCATCTTCGCCTGCAGGTAGGTGGTCGATTTGCAGCTCAGCCGTTAGCCGGCGATCAGGGATGATCGCGCAACGAAATCCACCGCCAGGCTCCGACTCCCTGATACACCCTGCACACCATCTCCGGGTACACTACCACCTTCTGGGCAGAAGCCTGGAGCAGCAATGCCCCTTGCAGCTCAGCCGTTAGCCGGCGATCAGGGATGATCGCGCAACGAAATCCACCGCCAGGCTCCGACTCCCTGATACACCCTGCACACCATCTCCGCGTACACCACCACCTTCTGGGCAGAAGCCTGGAGCAGCAATGCCCCTTGCAGCTCAGCCGTTAGCCGGCGATCAGGGATGATCGCGCAACGAAATCCACCGCCAGGCTCCGACTCCCTGATACACCCTGCACACCATCTCCGCGTACACCACCACCTTCTGGGCAGAAGCCTGGAGCAGCAATGCCCCTTGCAGCTCAGCCGTTAGCCGGCGATCAGGGATGATCGCGCAACGAAATCCACCGCCAGGCTCCGACTCCCTGATACACCCTGCACACCATCTCCGCGTACACTACCACCTTCTGGGCAGAAGCCTGGAGCAGCAATGCCCTTGCAGCTCAGCCGTTAGCCGGCGATCAGGGATGATCGCGCAACGAAATCCACCGCCAGGCT
Organism: Lewinellaceae bacterium; assembly: GCA_020636095.1. Taxonomy (GTDB): domain Bacteria; phylum Bacteroidota; class Bacteroidia; order Chitinophagales; family Saprospiraceae; genus JACJXW01. Next base: position 826,535 of record JACJYN010000002.1, on the reverse strand, counting down.
CCGACTCCCTGATACACCCTGCACACCATCTCCGGGTACACTACCACCTTCTGGGCAGAAGCCTGGAGCAGCAATGCCCCTTGCAGCTCAGCCGTTAGCCGGCGATCAGGGATGATCGCGCAACGAAATCCACCGCCAGGCTCCGACTCCCTGATACACCCTGCACACCATCTCCGGGTACACTACCACCTTCTGGGCAGAAGCCTGGAGCAGCAATGCCCCTTGCAGCTCAGCCGTTAGCCGGCGATCAGGGATGATCGCGCAACGAAATCCACCGCCAGGCTCCGACTCCCTGATACACCATGCACACCATCTCCGCGTACACCACCACCTTCTGGGCAGAAGCTTGTAGCAGCAATGCCCCCGGGGAGGACCACGAGCGCGGCCCGAACAGCATGATCACCACCTGGACGCCAAGAATGATCGAAAAAACGGCGAAGGCCCGCGCATAATGCTTCGGATAACCCGGCTCGTTGAGCATGGAAAGAGTATAAAAGAGTGACATGCCCAGAAAAGCAATAAACCCCGCCCGGACAAAAAGGGTATGGAGGCCGTAATTAACATTCAACGGGTTCAGCGCGATGCCGATGTAACTGGCCGCCGCCATCAGGCCCAGCATGCTGGCAATGGCCGCCAGAAAACGAGCCCTCGCCGTCCGGAAAATGCCCGGCAGCACCAGAAAGTAAGCGCCCAGGCTGATGCCCACCGTAACCAGCCCGGCCTGAAAGAGCCGGCTACTCAGGGCATTGGGAGCGCCGTTCCAGCTCCGGGTGCGGCCCAGGTCGCTGAAGTAGTTGTGCCAGAAGGAATAACCCACCGTGGCCCGGTCCAGGATGGTTCCGCCGGGATACTCCACCATGGCCCAGCTGCTAAGCACGAAAAAGAGCAGGGCGCTCAGCAGAGCGAAGAGAATAGCGGATCGTTGTAGTAATTGATTGCTCATTAGCCAGTTCGGATATTTATGCTTCCAGGGCTGTTCGTATTTCGGTGTTCGCAGTACTCAGAGTGTCCTACCGAATTCCGAAGTTCCTTCATCGTCCCCTCACCTCATCGTCCCCTCACCTCATCACCCCCTCACCTCATCACCCCCTCACCTCATCACCTTTCCCCCCTCACACCTCCTCCGACTCCCGTTCCGACAGCACCGTCACCTCCCCGGTCTGCCCATCCATTTCGATCCAGTCGCCGTCGTTGAGTTCGATATGTGCCGGCAATTGGGTGATGGCCGGCATGTGGGACTCCCGAAGGATGATGGAGGCGTGCGACAGCAGCCCGCCGACATAGGAAATGACCCCATCCACTTTCGAAAAATAGGGTACCCATCCGGGATCCAGCGCGTTGGCTACCAGAATGATAGGGGTTAAATTCGGAGGTTGCAGGTTATCGAGAGTGGCGGACTGGACCCGCCAGACGTACCCTTCCACTTTTCCGGGATAGATGCCGATCCCTGCGCTTTGCTGGTTTCGCTGTTCGGCAACATTGGCCAGCAGGTTGAGGGGCAGGCGCCGGCCATGGTGATTGCACAGGAAGGTATCCATGTCCCATCCGGAGGAAGCGTTGCGGGCGGGCTTGGGCAGTTTGTCGGTGGTTTGCCTGCCCTTGAAATAGGCCAACAGGGCCTCGGGCCGGTATTCCCAAAAGGAGAAGGCGGCCTGATCCAGCAGCTCTTTTCGAAAATCCCAGAACAGCTTCATCGTTTCATTGCGCAGCCATTCCCGGCTGTGAACCAGGCGAATGGCCGGAGCGAGCAACCTGGCCCACAAGGTGTTTTTGTTGTTTCGCCCGGGGAGTTCCGGCTCGGCGATAGCCTGTTGGCCGAGCAGCTGTTGCCAATCGGCTTCCGAATATTCGAAAAAGCGTTTTTGCCCGATATCTGATTCGTAGAAACCCCGGTGGCCAAACTCATCCAGGAAGTCTTGCCGGCTGATCATGCTGTATTGCAGCTGCTGAAATGCCCGAAGGTAGTCGGTGCTGGCGCTCTTTGCTTCCATAGAGGCCGATAATTTAACCAACAGGCCCAGCTTATCCAGTATGGCTAAAGGGCCGGACATGGCGCCGGTCAGCACCTGCATATTGGAGACCAGCTCTACGTATAAATTTTCGAAATCAGCCTGCCATTCCTTGAAGGCGGCGCCCTTCTTATTCTCCCAAAGCAGCTCGCGGTGCTGGCGGCGCCAGGCGAACCGGCCGCGAACGTTACTCACCCAGTTCTCTACCCGCTTTTTGGCGTTCGATTGCTGCTGGAGCACTTTGAAAAAAACCGGCGCCTTAGCGATCAACCGATAAGGCCGAAGGCCGGCCTGGTAAAAATCCTCTGCCCCCACGGAACGGCAGACCAGTTGGGTGGGCAAGCCCCAATGGACCATCACATCGAGCAGGGCCGACAGGTTGATCCAGGGCATGCCGGCCGCCTCCCGGATGAAGGCCCGCGGGGGCAGGGTGGGGTCCAGCTCCCGATAGTAATCGAACAGCCGGTAACCCGCTTTGCTGATGATGGCGGTCATCAGCGGCGAAGGTTGGGGAGGGAGGATTTCTTTGTGGTTAGCGGAGGTCAACACCTCTTCTGCTTCTTCGGGGGTGGTGATCGGCCGGGCCTGTAGCAAAAGCAGCTGGCCTTTGGCAACGCAGAATTCGATGTCCAGCCCGTGTTCGGCATCCATACGCCGGAGCAGTACCTGAGTGTAACAGGACAACCATATCAACGCCCGGTTGAGACTTCTGCCTTTTTCGGGAAAGCCCTCCCAGAAAGAATAGATCGCTGACGCCCAGGCGTCGGCTCGGTTGAATTTAGGCAGCAGGATGGTTTCCGGCTGCTGCTGCCCGCTGACCAATCCCTCTCCCTGCCCTTCGATAAGCTCCAGTTTCCAGGCCCCTTCCCGAAAGGCAAACAGGACTCCGCTGAATTCCGGGTATACCATTTCCTGGACAATGGCCTCACTTCCTTCCGCCTCAGGATAACTGGCGAATACCTCTTCCAGCGCCTCCTCCAATTGGGTTGCTTCAACCGAGAGCACCGTGGTGAACTGGCCGGCATGACTCTGATGATCGCCATCTTCCAGTACATAAGAGGAACGCACTGCCACCGGAAACGGCAATTTGCCGATCTCGAAAGCGCCTCGCTGAAAATCTTCATACTGCACGCCGGAAAAGCGCGGGGTGGGGAGTCGCCATTGCCGAATTTGTTCCAGTTGTTGCAGTTTACTCATACTATGGTAGTGATTACATATTGCAAAGGCCGATGACCTTATCGTAAAACGCCTTCGGTTGATCCAGCATAGGAAAATGGTCCCAGCCGGGCACGATATCGAAGGTGGAATGGGGGAAATCCTGTTGCCAGTACTTCAGAAAGCGGGAAGCGACCACTCTTTCTTTGTCACCCCAAATAAAGCAAAATTTTTCGGCCTGTAGTTGTTCTTGCACCGTTTGGTACCAGGCCGGCGTAATTAAATCAAAAAACAAGGAAAAAGCGGCGCAGGTTTTATAATCGCGGAAGAACTGTTGCCGAAGGCCGGAGGGAATGCGCTCCGGATGCAGAAACAGGCGGCGTTCCCAGATGGGTTGCAGGGCCGGCCAGGCGATCAGCCATTGCATCAACCGGCGTACCGCCATGGGCTGCATCAGCTTGGGAAAAAACCGGTGCTCCAGAGAAGCGCCGATGCAGCCGTGCAGGATCACCTTATGAGGTTTCAAACAGCCGCCATCCGCCAGGGCCCAGCCGCGGCTGGCCCACTCCAGCAGCAGGCTGCCCCCGATACCATGGCCGTACAACACCCATTCGCCGTCCTTTCCCGCCGCCTCCACCGAACGCTGAAGGGCTTCAATAAAAGGCGCCCAGCTGATGGCGCCTTCGGGCAGCGGGCGCCCTTCGAAGCCAGGTAGCTTAGGGATCAGGGCTGAAAGGCGCTCCGCATCTCTTTCCCCGAGCAGTTGGAGGAAAGGCTGAAAGCGGGCGCTGGCGCCCCCATTACCGTGTAAGAGCAGGAGTTTTGTCATCGCTTTGGTATTACCTCAGAGGTAACCGGGAGCGCTGCCTAAAGTTCAAAAAAAAAAAGAGCGCCCCAAATGGACGCTCTCTCTACAAGTTACCCGTTAAAAAAATACTCCCAAATTCTTTGGTGTTAGTGATTCTGTTTTAGGTAGAGCCACTCCAGAGGCGTATCTCCGAACCTGCGAATACCGAACACCCTAATCTCGACCGGCTCATAAAACAGAACCGTTTTTCTTTTAGCCCCAACGGCGGCATTCAAACAAGCCCTTAAATTTTATTTTTGTTGACACTTGGATATTCCGAAGGAGGGAAGCCCATTTCCCGGGAAAAAATGCGGCTGAAGTAAGCCGGAGTAGTGAAGCCCGTCTCATAGGCCACTTCCGATATGCTGTGGTCCCCTCGCCCCAGGAGTGCACAAGCCTGCTGCAGGCGCATATTGCGCAGGAGCTGCACGGCGCCCTGCCCGGTGTACCGTCCCAGCTTTCGGTTGAGGCTGGAATAGCTCATCCCCATTTTTCGGGACAAATGCTCCACAGTGAAATGTGGATTATTCAGGTTGGCCTCCATCAACGCCATCACTTCAGTAAGGAAGCGGGGCGTTTTCCCCGCTGCCGGCTGGCTGCCAGGATAGTTCCCGTCTCTCCGGCCGGTCCCGGGTGCCGGTTGATAGACGATGACGAATTGAGGGGCGGCGTTGTTGGGTTGGCTGGTAATGGGTTCCATCTGTCGTATTTTCCCCTTTTATTTAGGAGGAATGGAATAGGTTACCCAGGGGGAGGGATTTTTTGATTTTTTTCGTACCTATTTAGGTATTTCAGTTTTATGGTGTCCCGGTATTGCGGCCGGAGGCTCGCAGAGGCGCTGCAACTGCCTGGCCGCAAAACCATAATGCCGAAATACCATAGTACCTAAATTGGTGCTTTTTTTCTGTGCTTACCGGTTGAACTTTGCGATCCCTTATTCCCATTCGGAGGAGGATTATACCTGCTTGGCGAGAATAAAAAGGAAATTCAATGTTCGCCCTTTAGTTTTGAAATTGTAAAGGACATCCTTGTTCAACAACAAAACTAATGATTATGAATTTCAAGAGCCTCTATTCCATTTTCCTAAAGCCAGCCCAGGGTAAACCGGGGCCAATCCTGCTTTTGTCTTTTTGGTGTTTAACCCAACTGAATGCCCAGGAGCAGCAGTTCAGCCAGGCACAACAGCTGGCTATTAGCGGACAGCATGCCGAGGCGGAAGCCTTGCTGGGGCCACTCACTGCCGCACATCCCGATTATTTGCCGGCTGCGCTGCTCCGGGCCCATAACCTGTCCTGGAGTGGGCAGTACCTGTTATCCATCGACGCTTTCAACACGATCCTTCAGCAGCGGCCCGGCCAGGACGAAGCGCTTGTAGGCCTGGCGTACGCCTTAAACTGGTCGGGAGCCGGCAATCAGGCTATCGAAACGTTCCAACAGGTTCTGGAGCAGGCGCCAGGTAATATAGATGCCCGAAAGGGACTGGGTTATGCCTATTTGTCCGAGCGGAATCCACAGTCGGCTATTCTGATATTTGAACCACTTTCCAGGGATTATCCCGAAGTAACCGAGTACCACATTGCCCTGGGTAAGGCCCGGCTCATGGCGGGCCGCCACCGGGCTGCGCAACAATCCTTCGAACAGGCTCTGGCGGCCGGCCCATCCAATGGCGAAGCGCAGCAACTACTGGTTTCAAGCCGGACTCAGGGATCTGCTCTGGAGATGGACATCTGGGGCGGATACTCCAAAGTAGAGGAAGCAAGCCGCACCGGCCTCCGATTGCTACAGGCCCTTTACCGCATTGATAGCCGCTATTCCGTTTTTGCCAGGTTCGACAATTCCCTTTCTCTGGATAACCTGGATTTTGTCAACCGCAACAGCAATGCCTCTTCTTTATGGGGCGGAGTACTCGCCGGCTGGAACGATCGGCTGGCCACCCGCCTGGAGTATGGTATGCGCTTTTTCCCGGAGCGCAATACCCAGCAGCAGGCCCGCCTCGAGCAAGTCTTCTACATTCAGAACGGCTTCAGCCTTCGCCTGGGAGGCTGGGCGGGATTTTCCAATGATTTTCCTACGGAGTGGTACAGCTATGCCGGCCTGTATATTCCGATTCATCCATACGTAGCGCTGGAGCCTTCTTACTATTACGGTAAAGATGGGCTCAACAGCGTGAGCCAGCAACGGGCAGTACTGGCGGCAAAGTTATTCATGCCCAGTGGGCCCGAATTTACACTCGGTGGCTTTTGGGGCAAAGCGAACCTAGGCATCGAGGGAATTCCCGATGAAACTTCCGGCGGGTACCTGCTGGCCCTGATCCCGCTCAACGACTGGCTGTCGGGGCAATTGGCCGTCAACTACGAAAGAGGCAACTTCGCCACTGCCACAGTAGTGGCCGCCGGTATGAAACTACGCTTTAAATAATAACTAAACTACTTCGTCATGAAACTTACTTGACGAAGTAATAACGGCGGCGCCCTCCTTCAAATAACCACATTTTAGAAAAATATGCTGGCCAGTATGCCTTTTCACAGGTTGGCCAGATCAGTAAAACAGATAATATCATGTTGCAAAATAAAACGGGCCGCGCACTGATCAGCAGTGCGGGACTGGAGATGCCTATCTCTTCCGCAATCGTCAAACCTTTTAATGAAAAGGCTGTCAGGTACAAGCCATTGTATGCGGCTGCTCCGCGGCCCTGGATGTATGTCTTTATTTTTGTAATGTGGATCGCCAGCCTGGCCTGGTTCGAGCCCCGCCTGCTCCAACTGATGGATATGGCTTACAACCTGCCTACGTGGATCGCTTTGGCTCTCTTCATTGCTTTCATCGATTTTGCCTGGCTGTATGGCCTGTACAATGTGGGGGTGATCCTGTTTGCAGTAGGCCATCGTTGGTTTGGGCACAAACCGGAGACGGCGCTGGCGCGATCAGAACTGCTCGAATACCCCGCAGTGGCTCTCCTGTACACCACCTGCAACGATTTTGTAGAGGAGAGCGTCCTGTCCTGTGTTCAGCAGGATTATCCCAACTACACAGTATACATGCTGGATGACAGTTCTTCACCAGAACATCAGGGCAAAATAGATGCCTTCGCCGCCCGTTACCCGGAGTTGGTGACAGTTGTCCGCCGCCCAAACCGGGAAGGTTTCAAAGCCGGGAATATGAACTATGGACTGAGCCATTTTGCCACTGAAGAGCCTTACTTTGCTATCGCTGACGCCGATGAGATACTGCCGGTTGATTTCCTCAGCAAGCTGGTGCCGGTGATGGAGGCCGACCCCATGTGCGGCTTTACGCAGGCCAATCATCGCGCCAACCCGAATGCGGAAAGCACGCTCGCTCAGGCCATGGGTATTGGCGTAGACCTGCACTGGCAATGGTATCAGCCGTTGCGCAATAACTTCGGGTTCGTGATGTTCCTCGGACACGGCGCTCTGCTACGGCGCAAGTGCTGGGAAGAAGTGGGCGGGTTTCCGCATATCGTCAGCGAGGACCTGGGGTTTGCCATTGAAATCCGGGAGAAGGGGTACCGCGGGCGTTTCGTGGAGGATGTGGTCTGTTATGAAGACTTTCCGGATACCGTGCGAGCATTCCGTATCCGTCACATGAAGTGGACCCGCGGAACAAGCGAGTTTCTTTCGAAAAAGATGGGGTGGCTGCTGAGGGCCAAAAATGTTTCCTGGACGGAGAAGCTGGATATACTGTTTCCCACGCTCAATCTGCCGCTGACGTTGGTCTACTTCTTATTCATGATCAACGCCAACCTCGTCCTGCCGTATTTCTTTGGCCATTCAGCCGATGTAACTTTCGTACTGGCCGGCCAGGAGTGGGCGCTGCCCGTGATGAGTATGGATGCTGGCTTTCAGGCTATTTATGACTGGGATTTCTTTGCGATCACCATGCTGGCCTTTTTTGCGCCGGTGCTTTGCTTCATCATTGGCCTGGCCCATCAGCCGGCCCGTTTGTTCCGTTTTCTGAGCCAGAGTACCGTGCTGTATGCCGCTCTGTCGCCGCTGTCCTCCATCGGCGTATTGGCCTATATGGTTTCCGGCAAGGCGGAGTTTCTGGTTACCGGCGATCATTCGCAGAAAGATCACCTTGCCCCTGGCGCCGTTGGCCATCTACTTCAGCGGGTAAAAAAATCCTGGAGGGACCTTCTGGCTAAGAGCCATCCGGATACAAGGATTGTTCAGGGTTTTGAACTTCTCACGGGGCTTTTATTCGGCATGGCCTGCCTGTATACCTTTCAGATTTCTTTCCTGGGCCTCTGCCTGGCCTTCGTACTGCTGCCCATTATGCACCACCTGGGGTGGAACCATCGAGTACTCAGGGTGCTGATGTACCTGCCCTTTGTCCTGATTTTGCTGGGCGTGTTTGTGGCTGGTTTGAGTTTGTTCGGGCTACAGTCGGTGTTTTTTGGGTATGGGTTTCACTTCTGAGAAAAGTATGTTAATCAGCTGCCTATTGTGGCTATAACCCTTCTCCCGGAAACCTTGCGGTAGGAAGTCAGCAGACAATAGAAAGTTGTCAGCTGGCAGCGGAGCGGCCTTTCTGGAAAGCCAAAGCGGGAATGGCTGAGGATATTTATTAGGGTGGCTACCAGCCTAACGTCGGACACTATTGATGGCCAGGAAGTTGCGGAAGGCTCGGCGCCATTCCGACTTCCGGTTTACTCCGTCAGCCGCTTTGCTCGTGTCCGACTTCCGACTTTTGTCCAACACTGGAACGGTAGCCATTAGGGTTCATTAAGGTCATTTATTTAGAGTGTGTTCAAATTTCGTTTTGGGAGATAAAATCAGTCAATTTTTTGCTTAGGCGAGGCATCCCGCTTTTCTGAAAAAGCGGGAGAGTTTAGCCTTAGTTAAATGAGGATTTGAGGAACGAAGCATAAGCGAAAAAGTGGCGATTTTAGCCCGAAGTATGAAATTTAAACACACTCTTAGTGGCTTACGATCCTGAAAAATCCTGATTTATCCTGAAGAATCAGTGTCCTATCCCTTTTTGCACAACCCCCACGAGCAAAGCCTCCGATAATGACAAGATATTTATTTAACAGAGTACTCAGTACTCTGTTAATTAAGTAAATTATCGTTTCTGGGCGATGAATTTTCGTTCTAATCGAGGAGCGCCCGGAGCCTGATAGCTTAGCTATCAAGGCGAGGACGGGACGAAGAGTAGGGCGAAAAGGCACGGCCAGAAGCATAAGATATTTATTTAACAGAGTACTCAGGCTGCTTGCAGTAGTTGGCATGCGATCTGGAAGATCGCGCCACTACGATTTCGTCAACTGCACCTTCACCTGCTGGGTCGTATCCACCCCTTCCAGGACTTCTACCTGTATGCCATCCGACAGGCCCAGTTTTATCAGGCGCTTTTCAAATTCCCGATCGCCGGTTTTAATTTCCACGTAGGTGGTGTCTTCTTCGAAGAGCACATCCCGCTCCTTGATAGAGACCACCTGCATGCGGCGGTCCAGAATAATATCGGCATTGGCGCTGTAGCCGGCGCGCAGGAAGATATCCTCGGTGGACTTGACCGCGGCGCGGACCTCAAATTTGACGGTCCCTTCTTCATCTATGCCCTTGGGGGAGATAAATTCCAGGGTAGCTTCGAACTTACCGCTTTCGATGGCGCCGACGGTCAGTTCCATGGGCATGCCCTCGCGCAGTTTGCCAACGTCCGCTTCATCGACCTTGCCTTCAAATATGAGGTTGCTCATATCGGCGATAATGGCGATACTGGTCCCTTCGTTGAAGTTGTTGCGTTCGATCACGGAAGTACCCTCTTCCACGGGTATGTCGAGCACCATGCCATCGAGGGTGGAGGTGACGATATTGGCTATCTGCTTGGAATTGTTGCTGGCCCCTTCGCGCAGCAGCTGCAGGTTGTTGATGGCGGCATTGAGTTCCTGCCGGCGGATATCGACATTGGTCTCAAACTGTTTGATGTTGTTGCCCGATATAATCCGGGCATTATCGAGGGCGGCCTTGCGAATCTCCAGGTCTACCTTGAAGCGGTTGTACTCCTGCTGAGAGACCACGCCTTCCTCGAACAGCTTTCGCTGGCGTTCTTCTTCCTGTTTAGCATTATCGTAACTGAGGCGGGCTTCTTCCACATCCAGGTTTTTCTTGTACACCTCCCGTTGGCGTTCCAGTTCGCGCTGGGCTTCCTGCAGGCGCAGGCGGGCCAGGTCTACATTAGACTGGGCGTTGTTGATATTTACCTCGCTGGGCACGAGTTTGATGCGGGCCAGTTTGTCCCCTTTTTTGACCATCTGCCCGGCTTCGACGAAGAGCTCGTCGACTACCCCCGACACTTGTGGTTTGACTTGCACCTCCTGCCGCGGCCGGATGGCGCCGGTAGCTACGGTCTTCTTTACGATGTCGGCCAGTACGGGTTTTTCCGATTCGAAATTATCCGGGGCGCTTTTGTTTTGTTGATAAAAGTAAACGCTCAGGCCAATGGTGGCGATGATGAGGAAAGCTCCAAGTCCGATAAGGCAGCCTTTGTTCATTATTCTTCTTTTTTTGTGATGTTCAATTATTCATCCTTAAGTGCAATTACCGGGTTGACGCGGGCAGCCTGAAGCGCAGGGATAAACCCGGCGGCAGCGCCAGCCAGGATAAGGAGCAGGATGGCGCCCATGCCAACTGTAAGGTTGACTTGAGGATTATAGAAATTGTCAGGTTCCAGGTTGTTGGCCATCATCAGGTAATTGATGCCTCCGATGACAAAAGTGCCGGCGATGAGGCCCAGGTAGCCCGAAAGGGAGGTGATCGCAATGGACTCCGCCAGGATCATATTGATAATGGAGCGGGGCGGGGCGCCCATTGCTTTGCGGATGCCGATCTCCTTGGTCCGCTCTTTCACCGTGATGAGCATGATATTGCTCACGCCTACAATGCCCGCCAGCAAGGTGCCAATGCCCACAAACCAGAGGAAGGCACGGATACCGCCAAATAGGTTGACAATACTCTGGTATTCCGCTTCCAGGTTGAATCCGCCGATGCCCTGGGGGTCGTCCGGCGCAACGTGATGCCGTTTTTTAAGCAAGTCCCTCACTTGTGGCTCTATGCTGCTGACCAGAACATTGGGCGCGGCTGAACACACGAAGTAATCCACGCGCTCGCCGGTGCCGAAGGTACGGTACATAGCCGTCAGCGGAATGACTATCGCTTCCAGGTCACTTTCTGTCCAGGGCTTGATCTGCATGGGCCCGAAAATCCCAACCACTCTGAATTCCACCCCTTTGATCCGGATGTATTCTCCAATGCAGTCTTTTTCTCCAAAGAGTACTTCTGCCGTTCGTTTTCCCAGGACGGCGACTTTCCGGCTGTCCCTGATATCCAGGTCATTGATGTAGCGCCCCTGGTGCAACTGAAGGGCTTCGATGCGGATCATATCCTGCAATTCACCGCGAATCTCGTAGCTGTCGCCAATATCTTCATAATATACCGGCACACTGCCCAGCGAAAGGCGGGGCGCTATATATTGTACATCCGGAATGTTTTGGCGGATGGCCGTTATATCTTCCAGCCTTAGCTGCGGGCGCCGCCCGGGCTGAAATCCCTGGAAGGGTTGAGATGTCCGTTCCGGCCAAACATACATGATGTTCTTGGCGCGGTCACCGAAGTCCCGGAAGACTCCGTTTTCCAGCCCCTTCCCCATTCCCAGGACAAAGATGAGCATAAAAATGCCCCAAAATACACCCAGGGCCGTCAGCCCGGTTCGGAGCTTGTGCTTTTTGATCGTTCCCAGTATTTCCTGCCAGGTGTCTTGGTCGAGCATGTGGTTTTTATATTGCTGTATTGTTTCTATGTTATATTGCTGTAGGGTTATATTGTTTTCGGAGGTGGAACCGGCTAGCCCTATAACAATATAGCCATTCCAACATCGCCCCTTCGCCCCCTACTGATCCCGCATCGCCACGATTGGGTTGATCTGGGCGGCTTTCCGGGCCGGCATCAGGCCGGCGAGCGCGCCGGAAATAACCAGCACCAGGGTAGCGATGAGGCCCACTCCCAGGTCAACCCGAGGGTTGCGAAAGTATTCCACAGCGATAGATTCCATCAGGCTGATAGCTCCCACGCCGGCCAGTAGCCCCAGATAACCGGCCACGGCGGTGATCAGGATGGATTCCTGCAGGATCATGGTGATGATGGAACGGGGGGTAGCCCCCAGCGCCTTGCGGATGCCAATCTCCTTAGTTCTGTCTTTGACGACGATCAGCATAATATTGCTGACCCCGATCACGCCGGCGACGATACTGCCCAGGCCCACAAACCAGACAAAGGCGCGAATGGCGGCAAAGAGGTTCATGAACTTTTGAAATTCCTCGGCTGCGCCAAATATATACAGCGCCTTTCGGTCCTCGACATCAAACTGATGGCGGCGGGCAAAGGCGCCCCTTACCTCTTCCTGCAACTGCTGTATGGCCGGTAACTCCATATCCTTGGTGGTGAACATCAGCTGGTGGATTTCATCGGCGCCGGCATAGACCTTCTGGGCGGTGGAAATGGGAATGTAGATAACCCGCATTTCATCATCTCCCCCCGTATCTGAATAGGTGCCGGTTACCGTGTACATAATATCGCCGATCTTGATCTTTTGGCCCAGGGGAGGCGCCTCTCCGAACAGGTCTTTCTGCGCCACTTTACCAATGACGGCTATCTTTCGATATTCTTTGATATCGGTTTCGTTAATAAACCGGCCACTTTCCATGATGGTGTTTTCCAGATATCGGTGGCCGGGATGGACCGCTCGTACCGGATAAGACAAGGATTTTCTGCCGACAGTGATCGTCCGGTCCCCGGAGAGATAAAAACGGCCGGTAACCTGATCCACTCCGTTGAAATGCTCGGCGAGCATGTCGTAATCTTCATTGGTGAACTCAATCTGCCGTCCTTTGGGAAGGCCCTGGTAGGGTAGGGAGGTTACCCCTCTGCGGATCCAGACACTATTGGTGGCATCATCCCGGAATTCATATTCCACCCCATTTTGCAGGCCCTGGCCGGCTCCCAGCAAGAGAACCAGCATGAAGATGCCCCAGAATACACCCAGGGCGGTGAGCACCGTGCGAAGCGGGTGGCGCCGTATGGAGTTAAAAATCTCCTGCCACTTGTCGAGGTCGATCATAGGTTTCAAAGTCGGGTTAAGAACTAGAACTAACAGTTGTGCCGTCATTCTCAATGACGCCGTCGCGCAGCCGGATAATGCGGCGGGTCATGGCGGCAATATCATTTTCATGGGTTACGATGATAACCGTCATCCCTTCCCTATTCACTTTTTTGAATAATTCCATGACCTCGGAGGAGGTTTTGGAATCCAGGGCGCCGGTAGGTTCGTCCGCCAGTATCACTTTGGGTTGTGTGATCAGGGCCCGGGCGATGGCCACCCGTTGTTGCTGCCCTCCGGATAGCTGGTTGGGAAGGTGTTCAGCCCAATCGGCCAGGCCTACCATATCCAGATACTCCATGGCGAGATCCTGGCGTTTTTTGCGGTCCATCTTCTGGTAGTACAGGGGTAGGGCCACATTTTCCTGAGCCGTTTTAAAGGGCAGCAGGTTGAAAGACTGGAATACGAAGCCAATGAAGCGGTTGCGGTAGAGAGCTGCGTCGGTTTGGCTGAGCCCCTTGATCATTTTCCCATCGAGCTGGTAATCGCCATTGTCATATTCGTCGAGAATGCCAATGATATTGAGCAGGGTAGATTTACCGGAACCGGAAGAGCCCATTATAGAGGCGAAAGCGCCCGCTTCAATATCGAGGTCGATACCTTTGAGCACTTCCAATTGATTATAGCCGGTTTTGTAGGCTTTTCGAATGTTTCTGAGTCGGATCATAGACAGCCGGGTTTGGATTGTACAAGCGAATGAAGCCTGCTACATAACGAGTGCGCTAATAAATAGCCTAGATATTAGCCGCAAAAAAAAAATAGACAAAAGGATCGGGTTTATAGACCAGTATCCTATACCTGCGCTATTAGGATGCGTACTGGATGTGTTTCCCCCTATTTGATTTACTTTTTTCTTGGCCCTACCTGCAATTTTAAGCCTTTAAAGCAGGGTTACGTATTAATAAAAAAGCTATCTTTATAATTCCCGTTGACACAAGCAGCATTTAAGGCCCTTTCCCGTTCTACTTCTTGTAACACTATACTAAAACTAAAGAGCATGCACCGTATTTTTACCTGGGTTATGATTTTGTGTATCAGTTCAGGCTGCAACCTGAGCTCTCTGGAAGATACGGTTGTCGTTCCTGATGTAGATGATGAATTTTATCTGGACCTTTGGGAAGTACTCAGCCCAGAGGGGCGGTTCCTGGAGTTTCGCCTGCGGACGATTGCCAATGAGCCCTGCCTTAATACTTCTATCAATTACACCTTTCAACAAACCAACCGGGAGCTGTCCATCTCCATTAATGAAATCCTCCGGGAGGAAGGATGTGAAGAAGGAGAGGCGCCGGCAACCGCCAGTATGAGGACGAATTCGCCGCTGCCCGGCGGTTTTTACCCTCTGTTTGTTGACCTGCGGGACAAGGTATCCAGCGACGGGCAGTTGGTGGTCACTTCGGAAGCCTACAATATCAGCCTCGATGATGGCGGCGGCGTCATTCTGCTGCGCCCGGAGCTGCTTCGCATACCCGACGAGACGATTTGGGGCTCCATTGCTTTCGACGATGGGGCTTTGGATGCCGTAGCCGAAGAATTTTTGGCGCGCCTCCAATCGATCAGTAAAATCCGTTCTCTGAGAGAGGGCTATTATGGTTATTTTCTGGTGAATAGCAAAGGCACGCTTAAGTTTTCCAATGAAGTAGCCCCTGCCGGTTCCCGGACGTTTACCTACCGGTACGACGGCGAAAAAGAGGCGCTGCTGGATCTGCTGGAAGAGTACCGGTCCAATTATGGGGAAGCGCTTAACATCAAAATCTTCAATACGCTGGGTGAAGAACTCTAAGTACTCTGTTAAATAAATATCTTATGCTTCTGGCCGTGCCTTTTCGCCCTACTCTTCGTCCCGTCCTCGCCTTGATAGCTAAGGCTATCAGGCTCCCTGCCGGCTTGCGCAGCAGGCGGGCGGGCGCTCCTCGATTAGAACGAAAATTCATCGCCCAGAAACGATAATTTACTTAATTAACAGAGTACTAAGCCAGGTTGGCTCTAACTTTCTTCCGCGGCTTCTTTTCCTTTTTTTTACTCTCCTTCAACTCAAAGCTGAAACCTTCAGCGAGGAACTGCTCATATTTTTCTTTGTCGAACTCATACAGGCGAGCCGGCCGGTGGGCGACTCCTTCCTGCGTCTCATCGAGGTCGATGAGCAGGTTCATAGATAGGATTTTCTTGCGGAAGTTGCGCTTGTCAAGTTCGGTTTCCAGGATGGCTTCGTAGAGGTGCTGTAGCTCGGTGAGGGTAAATTTGGGCGGCAGCAGCTCGAATCCGACCGGCCGGGACCGTACCAGCCATTTCAGCCGGTTGAAACAAGCATCCAGTATTTCCCTATGGTCAAAGGCCAGCTCGGAAACCCTGGATACCGAGTGCCATTTAGCCTTCTTGGCAATAGAAGAAGGTTGAATGGTGTAATGGCTGATCTTGATCAGAGAAAAGTAAGCGACCGTGATCACTCTTCCAAAGGGGTGGCGGCCCACCGTGCCAAAGGTCTTTACCTGCTCCAGGTAAACGTTGCCCAATCCGGTCAGTTCTTCCAATACGCGTTTGGCGGCGGTGTCCAGGTCTTCGTCGGGGTGAACGAAATAACCGGGTAGAGCCCATTTTCCTTTAAATGGTTCTTCCCCTCTATTGATGAGCAGCACTTTCAAGTCTCCTTCATCAAACCCGAAAATGACATTGTCAACGGTAAAAGCAGACTTGAAATATTCGTTAAATTCGTTCATTCCCAATATCGACTAGGTATTTGCTTAAATATTCCAGCGCTGAAATTAGTGAAATATTCACGTAAATCCAATCAAACAAGGGGGAATTAGTGTAAAGTGTACACTAGCTTTTGTTTTTGTTTAAATTATTGTAAGTCAAAGGAAAAGAGGGTTCAACAAAATCTAAGGGCTTGCGTAGAGGAAGTTGGCCTTCACGACTGTTTTTTTTAGAAAACCTCCCTGGCTGGTTTTCCCTTTGCACTTCCCAAAAAAATGAAGTAGTTTTATATCTCAGTGCGCATAGAAAAGAACCACAATCGAAACGATTGTTGGACCTTCAAAAATATGCGACATGAACTGGCGGGAATATCCGATGGCCCGCCTGTTGTTTCCGCTCCTTTTGGGCATTGGATTAGAGGCGGTTGGGCAGGAGTGGCTGCAGTGGGTTGCGATCATCGCACTGGTGCTTCTTTTGGCTCTCCTGGCTTTCTGGCAGAGGCCCGGCTGGCGCTTTTCCCGGCGCTGGTGGTTTGGCCTGGTGCTCAATCTCTGTTTTTTCCTCCTCGGTACATTGCTGGCTCATTTTCACGATGAGCGCCGCCACCCCTGCTATCCGGGAGCATCTCCGGATCGCAAAGCCATCATTTTGGGCCGGGTGAGCGAACTGGAGCCAACAGCCAGCAAATTGCGGCTATCCGTAGCTATCCGGGCGGCGGCGGATTCCACCGGGCGGCTGCAAACAGCTTCCGGCAACATCATGGTGTATTTGGATGTCACGGCGGATAGCCGCCAACTGCAGGCTGGTGATGTACTGTTGCTGAATGCGAAAAGAATTCCGGTACCGAAGGCCCTCAACCCTCAGGCATTCGATTATCGCCGCTACCTGCACTATCAGAATGTCCACCTCCAGGCTTTTGTGGAAGAAAAGGACTGGAAACTTCTGGCACACCGCCCCAGCCTGGCCACCAGAGCCCGGGAGCTGCGCCGGTTCTACCTGCAGGTACTGAAGGGCCACCTGCCTACCCAAAATGAATATGCAGTGGCCGCCGCCCTCATCCTGGGATATAAAGCGGAGTTATCTGACGAAACGCGAAATGCCTACGCCCATACCGGCGCCATGCACGTGCTGGCGGTCTCGGGGTTGCACGTCGGTATCATTCAACTGCTGGCTTCCTTTTTGCTCGGGCTGTTGCGGCTGCCCTGGCGCCATTGGCCGCTGGTGCGCACTTTATTATTATTGGTTTGTATCTGGGCTTTTGCCCTGCTTACCGGCGCTTCCCCTTCGGTACTCCGCGCCGCTACTCTTTTTTCTTTTCTCTCGATCGGGCAGGCGATGAAACGGCGGGCCAATATCTATAATACGCTGGCCGCTTCTGCCTTTCTGCTATTGTGTATCGATCCGTATCTTCTGTTTAACATTGGTTTTCAGCTGTCCTACCTGGCGGTGTTGGGCATTGTGTACTTCCAGCCGGTCTTTTACCGGCAGTGGTACATCCAGAACCGGGCCGGCGATTATTTGTGGAAGCTGCTCGCCGTATCTCTGGCGGCACAGCTGACGACCCTGCCCCTGAGCTTGTTTTACTTCCACCAGTTCCCGTTGTACTTCTGGCTTTCCGGACTGATTGTCGTGCCGGCGGCGGCCCTTCTCCTGTCGGCCGGCCTGGCGCTTTTCGCCCTCCATCTGGTTCCGGTTGCAGGAATAGCGGTTGGCAAGCTGCTGTACGGCATCACCTGGATGGTAAACGCCCTGATCTTTTTAGTACAACAAATACCCGGCGGCCTGATCGAAGGATTCTGGATTGGGGCGGGCGCTGCCGTGTTATTGTACCTCATGCTGCTTTGCACCGTGCTGGCCCGGGAAAGCCGGAATTTCAAATGGGTTTTGGCCGCCCTGGGCTGCCTGCTGATCGTAGCCGCCCTCCATGCCGCCCGGGAGGTGCAGGCACATCATCAGCAGGCGCTGGTAGTGTATCACATCCCCCGGGCCACCGCCATCAACTTGTTTGAAGGCAAACAGGCCGGCCTGGCCTGTAGTGAAGGGCTTCCAGACAAACAGTTGGAATACGCCAGCCAGAACCATCAATGGTATCGGAGGGCCCGCCTGCTTGCCCGGCAGCCGTTGTCCGGACAGGCTCATGGGCAAACGTGGTGGTATCATCAGGGGGCGCTGCAGTATGGGGCCCATCGCCTGCTGGTGGTTCAGGATGAACGCCTTCTACCCTCCAGCCCACCCCTTCCCGTCGATGTAGTCTTGCTTTCTAATGGAGTGGATATCAAACTGGAGCAACTACTGCAAAAAGTAGATTTCCGCCTGGCCCTCATCGATGGCTCCAACCCGCCCTGGAAGGCGAGAGCGTGGCTGGAACAGGCCGGCAGCCTGGGAATTGAATGCCATTACACCGCCGAAGATGGCGCCTGGGTGCAGGAATGGTAGAAAGCTGCCGCAAAACCGAACCACCGATCACCGAATCCCGATCACTGATCACCGTCCACCGATCACCAAAAAATCCTCAACGCATGAAATCATTTCTCCAGGAATACTTTTACTACAGCCGGGCGGAGCGCAATGGCGCTTTTATACTGGCAGTGCTTTGCGCCGGGTTGTTTCTTTTTCCGAAGATATATCCACATTTTATTAAAAACCGAAGTGTGGAGGCCGAAGCCTATCAGGAAGAGGCCCTTGCCTTTTTTGCGGAACTCCAGGCGGCCGACAGCCTGGTGCAGCGCCCTGCCGCCGAAGTTTTTCACTTCGATCCCAATACTATTTCTCACGATAGCCTGCTGTTGCTCGGCCTGCCGCCCAAGACGGCCGCCACCATCATCAAATACCGGCAAAAGGTAAGCCCTTTTTACCGGCCGGAGGACCTCCGGAAAGTCTTTACCCTCACCGAAACGGATTACCAACGCCTCGCGCCTTACATACGGCTGGCTGGGCCCTCCGCTCCGGCCCGGCAGGTGAAAATGGAGCCGAGGCGGCAGTCAACCCGATCCCTGGAACCCTTCCCCTTTGACCCCAATACGGCAACCGAAGCGGAACTGGCCCGCCTGGGCCTGCCGGAGCGACTGGCCCGCAACATCCTCAAATACCGCGAAAAGGGAGGCCGTTTTTCTCAGCCGGAAGCACTGAAAAAGATCTATGGTATGGAGGAGGAGGTTTATCAGGCGCTGGCGCCTTTTATCGAGATCAGGAAGGCGGCCCTACCGCCGGTGGCAAAGAATGAGAAAGCTATGGAGGAGCGCCCCCAGTCCTACGACAAAGCCTCCTCCCCGAAACCCGTAGATATTAACAGAGCCGGTGAGGAAGAATGGCAACAACTGCATGGCATCGGCCCGGCGTATGCCCGCCGAATCCTCAAATTCCGGGACATACTGGGTGGTTTTGCCAGCATCGGCCAGGTAGCAGAAACCTATGGCCTGCCCGACAGCACCTTTCAGCAGATTCGCCCTCAACTGCGGCTTTCTCCGGTGATTCGAAAACTGAACATTAATACCGCCGATGCAGCCGCTCTCAAAGCTCATCCCTATCTGGACTGGCGGAAGGCCAACGCCATTGTCAACTACCGGGCGCAGCACG
Organism: Lewinellaceae bacterium; assembly: GCA_020636095.1. Lineage (GTDB taxonomy): Bacteria > Bacteroidota > Bacteroidia > Chitinophagales > Saprospiraceae > JACJXW01. Next base: position 807,086 of record JACJYN010000002.1, on the reverse strand, counting down.
GGCCCTTTGAAGGGATCGAGAGCCTGCGGCAATTGAAAGCCCTGCCGGCGGATGTGGTGGATCGGCTGGAACCGTATTTGGAGTATTGAGGGGATGGAGGAGTTTGTGAAGCGGTAGGTTCTCGGGCGCCAATTTCCCATTGGCGTGCGAGTTGTCCTTTGCAGCCGGCCATTGATGTTTGGAGCCAGGCGAGTGGCCCTGCCATAGCAGCCCAGAAAATGCCAACCCGCCCTTAGCAGGCCTGGCGTCAAGAAACTGCCCGGAACGAAACGCCCGCACAAACCACTATTTGAGCAACGAAAGCTAATAGTCAAAGCTACAGAAGGGCGCAACCGAAGTACAAACAAAGCGCAACGCACAAGCCATAAATGCGAGTTTGGGTTGTGCAGTGGAGTGGAGGGCAGTTTCAGCCAGGGTTGCGTCAGGCGAGAGCATTTTTTGTTACTTTTTTGGGCTTTCAAAAAAGTAAGGACAAGAGATTTCGATTACCTCAAACCGCAAGGAGCTTATGATTTAAGCGCAAAGAACGGCTTTAGAAAAGCGGTTCTCGGGCGCCAATTTTCCATTGGCGCCCGAGTTGCGCGAGTTGTCCTTTGCAAACGGCCGTTGATGTTTGGGCAGCCAGCCGATAAGCCGGAGCGCAAGGGGACACGAGCGAAGCGACTGATGGAATGAAGTGGAATAAATTGCGCCCGGCAGGCGTCCAATTGGGGTCTTGTGACATTGTTAAAAACTTGCCCCGCCCGGATTTTATCCCTACCTTACTCTACTTCTACAAGCTCTAATTGCCCTGCCCGGGCACAGGCGCTCTTTGATTTATTCACCAAATCCCAAATACTTATGATTGATTTCATCTTAGGCAGGTTCACCGATATATCCACCAGAGTCCTCGTGAAGGAGGACAGGACACACACACACACATTTACCCGCCGAAGCCTTCTCCGATCGACGAAGCCTCAAAGCGGAGTAGATGGCGAAGGAGGGCACATTTACCCACCGAGCGTTGAGGGTAGTTATTTACAAGAGCATAGGCTTGCGCATTGGCGGTTCTGGACACTTTATGCCATTGAGAGGATAGGGGTAATTTTAGTAATAATATTTACATCCGGTATTTTGAATGCTCAAAGTATTGTTGACCCTTGTAGCGATACATTATCCACTAATCCGGAAAAGTTTTGCCGGATGGCTACGGGCCCGGATATTGTCTGCGAAAGCACCATGGATTCTTTCCCGGAATATTCGTGTGCCCTTTCATTTAAACTCAGAGTTGTTATAGTCCGTGACAGCTCAGGCAATGGAGGGGTTAGCGATGCTTATGCCAAAGATGTTATTGCGGGGCTGCAAGGAGGATTTGGCGTTTATAGCATATATTTTGACTTTGACGGCAATTTGGAGTACTTAAATGACACCGATTTACTCAATGCTTCTCCTGCGAGTACAGCCGTTTCCAACCTCATCAACCAGAGTAATAACCCATCTGGCCAGCTCAGTATTTACATCGGCAGTGATTCTGGTTCTCCTGAGGGCGCTGCCGGTAGTATCCCTGGTATTGCTACTTATGTCAAAGGTTATCTTTTGGATAATGCAGGTATTGGGGTAGTAGTGCATGAAGTGGGCCACTGCCTTGGTTTGTATCATACTTTTCGAGGTTCTGAGGACCTTTGCGAACTTAGGTATCCAGAATATGACGATACTGACCCCGCTATTTTTTGCGATAGCTTACTTGAAAATTTATATGAATGCGGCGATTGTGTGCCGGATACGCCTAACGACCCTTGGTTGTACTTTGGTAATATGTATGGCCCCTTTGAAGTAGTATTATATGACACGAGTACACATACTTGCTCCATTAACCCATTACAACCTTTTTGGGATGTAGATATCAATAATTACATGTCCTACTATCAAGGTTGTTACGAGCACTTCACCCCTGGCCAGGTAGCCAGAATGAGGAAGGTCATTCATTTTGTGCGATACAATTATGATAGTAGTGGGGTAGAAATTGATTACCGGTTCATGCAAAACACTCTATCTGAGAAACTTGTCATTACGTCCAACACCACCTGGGACGACTCCATCGAAGTGTGCACCGACGTTTACATCGAAGCGCCGAACAAACTAACCATTACCTCCACGGCCTCTATGCATTCCGGCGTCAAATTTGTGGTGAAGCCGGGGGCTGAGCTGCGCCTGGAAGGCGGCGTGATGACGAAAGCCGGCGCCGGCTACTGGAAAGGCATCGAGGTGTGGGGCGACGCCACGGCCACGCAGGTTCCCAATACCGGGCAGGGCAAGCTGTACATAGACGGCGGGCGGGTCGAGTTCGCCACCGAGGCTATTGTGGCCTTCAACCCCAATGCAGCGGGCGGCGATGTGGAGTCCACCTCCGGCGGGCTGGTGCTGGCCTTCGACGCCAGTTTCACCAATAATGCCCGCTCGGCGGAATTCCGCAAGTATGGGGGGCAAAACTACGGGCGCTTCGTCAATTGCGCCTTTACTATAGACGGCGGCCATTACGGCCAACCCTTCCGGGAGCACATTAAGCTCAACGGCGTGCATGGCCTGCAGTTCATCAACTGCACCTTTTCCAATGACACCGGAGCAGGTAATGTTTTCCTGGGCAAAGGGGCCGGCATCCTGAGCCTGGACGCCAACTTCACGGTTTCGGGCAACCAAACCGTATTCCGGAAACTCCGCTATGGGGTAAAAGCGGGCAATGCGGCCAGCGCCGAGGCTTTTGCCATCAAGGACGCCACCTTTTCCGAACTGGAAAAGGGCGTGCTGGCCACCGGCGCCAACCACTTCACCATTACGCGCTGCACCTTGCTCATAGGCGGCCATGTAACCAACCTGCCGCCGTTTCTGGTGTCTCAGGAAGGGGTGCAGGTGAATTACAGCACCGGCTTTTCAGTTGTGGACAATACCTGCCTGGGCCTGGCGGCCAGCCAGGATTCAACGGTGGGGATCAAAGTGGTGGATATCGGAGCTGGTACAGATGTCAACAGGCTTTATGGCAATGCATTTGATACTTTGTATGTAGGTAATGCTGCAATTGGGGACAATGTAGGTTCTGTTCTTGGCGGCGGCATTGTTTATGAATGCAATATGAACCTGGGCGGCAACACTTTCGATTTTTGGGTGCAGGAGGGAGGCGGGATTACGGAGAATCAGCAGAGTGCTTCAGGTGAAGCTACTGGCAACACCTTTTCTCCAAATGTTATTGACGATGAGGGACATTTCAGTAATCAAGGAAATATTATTAACTATTTCTTTGATGCTAATGAATCAGTAGAAGAGCCAACACAATACACTGGAAATAGAATAAACCTGATCTCTGCTGACCGTAATGAATGTAGTAATGGTGAAGTTGGTGGGGATATTCCCGGTGGGGAAATTGAGCAGGTAAAAGAACATTTTTTCGAAGCAAAAGACAAGCACCTACTCTATAAGGAAACTTTGGAAGCGGCACTTGATGACGGAGATACTCCTGGCCTTGTGACAGAGGTAAACGAAGCCAAAGCCTGGCAGGCTGCTACTTTGGTCAGCGATTTATTGTCTATCTCTCCCTATGTTTCCCAACAAGTACTCCAAGCCGTTGTGGACAGGCCCGCCATTTTCACCAATGCGATGCAGGTGGACTTACTGGAGGCCAACCCGGATGGGATTCGAAAGGGAAGCTTCCTTGGCTATCTGGAAATGCACTCCAGCCTGAATGAAACTGAACTGGCAACGGTGCAGGCTGCGAGCACTACTCAAACGGCCCGCTCAGTTCTGGAAGCGTCTGTTTCTGCTGCCTATGCCGACAAACACCGAGCTGCCGACCTGGTGCTGGCTTATTTTTTGTTGGACACGGCCGCTTACCAAACCGATAGTGTGCTGGCCTGGCTGGATCACAAAGGCAGCCTGCATGCGGCGTATTTAAAGGCGGGCATCCTGTTTCAGGCCGGGCAGGTTGAAGTTGCACAAAGCACTCTGGACTCCATCTCATCAACCTTTCAGCTTACGCAAACACAGCAGGAGGAATACAACAACAAACAGGTCCTGTTTCAGTTGCTGGAAGGCCAGGCCAGCATACTGCAAATGGACAGCCTGGCAGTAGATTCCCTTTCTGATATTGCTCTACAACCTGGCTTGGCGGGCTTGCAAGCAAAAGTCCTGCTGGATTATGCCTACAGCATTGAAATGGAACCCAACCACGACCTGCCTGCTACTGGACAGGCACGAACTCCCGTGGGCTCTCTTTCACAGCATTTGAGCCTGGCGAATCTTCGAGTATATCCGAACCCCGCCAGAGAAAGCGTCACATTTGAATATACCCTTTTGAGTAAAGAAAAGGCATCCATTCGGTTGCTGAATACTATCGGGCAGGTAGTAACGGAAATCCCACTTTCTTCTCAAACTGGTTTACAAGAGTTGAATGTGTCAGGATTAATAGAAGGTATTTATTGGTATCAGCTTTGGATAGGCGGAAAGAGTGGGCCAGTTGGGAAACTGGTTATTCAACATTAGCAATAATGAAAAATACAGCGGGGAAGTGGGAGTGTTTCCACTTCCCCTGTTTGTATTTACTTAACAGACTTAAAGATGCGAATAGCTATGCCCTTTTTATTATTGGCCTTTAATGCCTTGCCGTTGTGGGGGCAAAATACTTTCAGTAAACGATTTCACTTTGGCTTTCCCGCAGCAGTGTTAACGAGTATTGTAGCAACGGACAGCTGTTATTATGCTACGGGAGTAATTGCCGATTCTATATCCCCTCATGAAGCAGGAAATATTTTTGTTAGGTTTTCGGAACAAGGAGAAGTTGAATTATTAAAAACTATAAGAGATACGGCAAAGTCCTATCAAACTTGGCTAAATAACCTTAAAGTCTTGCCGGAAGGAGGTTTTGCTGCTGCTGGTTACACAGTAGATAGCTTAATGAAAGCACTATTGATTGTTTACAATGAATATGGTGACACAGTTTTTACCGCACAATTTCCTAACCCTTACTATCCCGATGAAAGCTTCATTTTTACCAAAGATATAGAAACATTGGAGAATGGATATATGCTGTTAAATTGGATTGGTTCTCCTGAAGGCATCAATAATGATGAAATTCAAATTTTAAGGCTAAATAAAGAAGGGGAATTGTTATGGGGAAAGGAGTACGGAATTGTTTCTAGGGATGATACTCCTCACAAGATCATATATATCCAAGACGGTTTTATTATAGCTGCTATTCGCGACAATACGAATATCGTTCATCAGAACTATGAAGCGCGCAACCACATTTTTAAGGTCAATGAAGAGGGTGAAATAATGTGGGAATATTTCTCCCCCTCCGGAGAACTCCGGGGCAAGGAAGGGCGGGCCATCGCCACCAGTGACGGTGGGCTATTGGTGATGACCGGGCAGGGAATTGAGGTGCCGGCAGGTACCGATGCCGGCCAGCTGCGCTGGCACAACTACGCCTTCAAGCTGGACTCCAACCGGCACGAAGAATGGGGGGTATTAGTACGGGATTCCTTCCATGCCATATCCTATAACAACCAACTCACCTCAGGCATAGAAGTTCAGGATGGCAGTGGTTATGCTGTGGCGGGCAATTTAATTGAAGGCACTCCTGAAGATGGCCTGTATTTCGATGGGGTATTGGCAAAAATATCTTCTGATGGGGTTTTACTCTGGAAGCGCTATTACCAACATATCCCAAGCCAGAACACCCGCCACTTTATAAACGACCTTGCCCAAGCCCCCGACGGCGGCTTCATCATGGTCGGCGAAGTGCGGGACACGGTCAACGCCCCCCGCCAGCAGGGCTGGCTGCTCAAGGTGGATGAGTACGGTTGCCTGGTTCCGGGCTGTGAGCTGGTGAGCGGGGTGCAGTCATCAGACGACTTCAAGTCGTCAGATGACTATACGCTGCTGCTCTACCCCAATCCGGTAGGTGAACAGCTACAGCTGTATTTCTCCGCTGAGGAAAGTGCGGAGTATGCCTTTCGCATCCTGGATGCGCAGGGTCGGGAGTGGCGGCGTTTTTCCACTCGCCTTCATGAAGTGACGCTGCTGCTGGAGGTGGGGGAACTGCCGGGCGGGGTGTATTATTTGCAGTGCCTAAGGAATGGGAAGGTAGTGGGGGTGGAGGGGTTTGTGAAACGGTAGAGGCTCGGGCGCCAATTTTGCCACCTGGCCGGTTCTTCCCTTTGGGGAGTAAGAGGGGCTTGGCCGGGTATTGGGGGTGAAAGGGTTTGTAAAGCGGTAGATGCTCGGGCGCCAATTTTCTATTGGCGTCCGAGTTTTCCTTTGCAACTGGCCGTTTATGTTTGGGAAGCCAGGCTATAAGTCGGAGCGCAATGGGAAATTGCGCCCCGACAGTTTTCAGGCGGCAAGCAGTTTTACCCCCTTTTCAAGTCAATCACCGTCACTTCCGGTAAAATTCCCACCCGGCCCGGGTAGCCGAGATAACCCAGTCCCCGGTTGACATAGAGGTACTGCTGCCCTTCCTGGTACAAGCCGGCCCATTGTTTGTAGACGTACTTGATGGGGCTCCATTTGATCCAGCCCGGTATCTCCACGCCGAACTGCATGCCGTGCGTATGGCCGGAGAAAGTGAGGTCAATATCCGTGTAATCGCTGGTCACCTGGTCGAGCCAGTGGGAAGGGTCGTGAGAAAGCAGCAGCTTTAGCGGCGCCTGACCGGCGCCGTTGTACGCCTTCTTAAGGTCGCCGTATTTCGGAAAGCGGGGGTGGGAGGAATAGTTTTCCACGCCGAGGACGGCCACCTGTTCCCCGTTGATCTCCACCATACGGTTTTCGTTGAGCAGGAGGTCCCAGCCCATTTGACGGTGAGCATCTTTCAGGTTTTCCATGTTCTGCTCTTTGTCTTCGGGCGTATCCCATCGGTGGTAGTCGCCGTAGTCGTGATTGCCGAGTACAGAGAAAACGCCGTATTTGGCCCGGATGCCGCTGAAGATGTCGATAAACGGCTCCACCTCTTTAGCCATGCTGTTGACCAGGTCGCCGGTGAAGAAGGCCAGGTCTGCTTTTTGCTCGTTGATGATGCGGATAGCGTTCTCTACCGGCTCCTTAAACAGGAAGCTGCCCGAGTGGATATCGGAGATCTGTACGATTCGCAAGCCATCGAGGGCTTTCGGCAGGTTCTTCAGGCGGACCGTTTCTTTAAATATAGTGTAGCGGTATGGGTTGCGGATCATCCCGTAGATCAAAGATACAAAGGGGATGCCTCCCATAAAGAGGCTCATCTGAGCGACGAAGCGCGAACGGCCCTCATCGTAGTTGCCGGAGCCGACAAAATGATTGTAAGCCACCATGGCTACCCGGCGCAGGTCATCGATGAACAGGATGCTGACGACCAGTATCTTGGAAATATAGATGATAAAGAACAGGGTCCGGACTACTGTAAGGGTATTCTTGTCGATCCCGTCGGCTGCACTATTAGCGGAAGCGATCATCCAGATGGCCAGGGCAATGGGTACCAGCCAGTGAAAAGTATAGGCCATGGCGCGAACAGCGGCCGGCCAGGTTTGCGCCAGCGTGCGCACCGCCTGAAAGGCGTACCAGTCCAAAAGCAGTAGGATAGAAATGGTTAGAAGGAGACGCATGTTTTTTTGGTTAAAAAGGGCTTTTCAGCCATTTGGCAATAAGTTCTACTAAACCTTATAAATGCTATGGAAGCAAAATAGGTTGCAGCTATTCGATAAAAGTTGGCCTACACTCTGATGAAACGGGCCGGATGGCGGGCCGGAATAATAAATAATAAAAAATTTATTCGAATAAAATTTCGGTTTTAGGGTAACCGTTTTAGGGTGACTGAAATAAAGAAAAAATTAGTTTTCCCCCCGGCCGGGCCCGAGCATACGAAATTTGGGGATAGGAGAAAAAATGAGTACTGGGTGAAGTGACAAAGAGTTTTTTAAAATAAAATTTTGCATTGACTGGTGAATATGTAGGTAAACAAAATAAAATTTGCCTATAAGTTTGAGTCCTACCCGGAAACAGCCTAATTTTGGGGCGTTGCTCAGGAAGTAGTTTTCAAAAAAAACTGAGCAAACCACCGATAGAATACAGAAACTTAAAATACGAAATTCCATGAGAAGAATTATGATCCTTTTGGCCGCCCTTGTGATTGGCCTCTCCTCAGTAAGCGCTCAAACGACTTTCAAAAAAGGCGATATAGAATTTGCCACCGGCATCGGGTTGCTGCCCACTTTTGCCAAAGATAACGCCACAACGGTGGTCCCTCCGGTAAGCGCCCGGCTCAACATCCGGCTCGCTTCCAATTTCAGCCTGGGGGCTTATGCCGCCTTTTCCTCGTCAGAAGCTCATCAGGTAGGCCTTCCCGGAGGGGCTATCCGCGACGTGAGCAATGAATTCTACCTCTTCGGCCTGCGCGGGGCCGTTCATGCCAACCGGATGGACAACTGGGATATTTACGGCGGTGCGATGCTGGGCTACAACGTGCCCAAGGTCGATGACAATATTACCAAAGAGAAAAGTGATGTAGATGGCCCCACCTACAGCCGGCCGGCCGGCAATGAATTTACCTACAGTGCTTTTGTGGGCGCCAGCTATTATCCCATCAAAAATATCGGCTTGTTTGCGGAAGTGGGATACGGCATTTCCATCCTCAATTTGGGCGTCAGCGTAAAACTGTAGCGTTTGTTTGGAGGCGATCCGTTGCCATGCAAAAAGAAATGATATGCAATTAGGACAAATCCCCCGCCTGAAAAATCTCGACAGTGGCAACTTTTTTCTCATCGCAGGCCCCTGCGCCATCGAAGGAGAAGAGATGGCCTTTGAGATTGCGGATTATGTGCACGGCCTTTGCAGCCGCCTGCAAATTCCTTATATCTTCAAGGGGTCGTACCGAAAGGCCAACCGTTCCCGCCTGGATTCCTTCAGCGGGATCGGCGATGAAAAGGCCCTCAGGATACTGAAAGCCATTGGCGATCAATACGATATACCGGTCACGACCGATATCCATACCGATGAGGAGGCTGCCCTGGCGGCCGAATATGCAGACATATTGCAGATTCCGGCCTTTTTGTGCCGTCAGACAAGCCTGCTCGTGGCCGCCGCCGATACCGGCAAGGTGGTCAATATCAAGAAAGGGCAGTTTGTCAGCCCCGAGGCGATGAGCTTTGCCATGGATAAGGTCAAAGAATCGGGCAATGATCAGGTCATCCTCACCGAACGGGGCACGACCTTCGGCTACCAGGACCTGGTCATTGATTACCGGGGCATCCCCGCGATGCAGTCTTTAGGAGCGACTGTGGTGCTGGATTGTACGCATTCGCTGCAGCAGCCCAACCAGTCCTCCGGCGTCACCGGCGGCCGGCCGGCGCTGATCGGAGCGGTGGCCCGCGCCGGTATAGCAGTGGGCGCCGACGGCCTGTTTATCGAAACGCATCCCCGGCCGGCTGAAGCCCGGTCGGATGGCGCCAATATGCTGCCCATGGATCAACTGGAGGCATTGCTCGAACGGCTGGTGCTGATCCGGGAGGCGGTTACGCGTGCATTGTAACTGTTTAGGTATTTCGGGTTTATGGTATTTCGGTATAACGGCCAGGTGCTCACGGGGCCGCAACACCCTGACGCCTACAATAGTTACCCCAAATTTGGCTACCCGTCTAAGTTTGGACACGGTTAGAAGCAGGTAAGCCCAAGCAGCCTGCCGCGTTTGCGAACAGCGAATACCGAACCGCGAACTCGTCCAACCCTGGAATGGTAGCCCCAAATTTTAACCACTTCAACCGGTCCTTCCAGGCAGCGTTTTGGGCCTTGAGGGAATCTTTTGAGTATAAAGAGAGTTTAAGAAAACAAGACAAATGGCGCAACGCGCGTTCATTGACTCTTTATCAGAAAAGTAGTAATTTGTATTATTCCAAAATAAAAGGAGGCCGCCTATGAGAAATTTTATACTTCGATCCCTAACACTGACAGTCCTCCTCTTGTTCGTAAGCTTTGTGACCTATGGACAACAGGTGGAAAAAACACTGGTAAAATCCTTCAATATACAGGGCAGCCAGATAGTTGCACTACAGATGTCCGGCCCTATTGAAGTGAGAACCTGGAGTAACAACTTTCTCCGGGTGCAAATGCAGGTAAGCCTGAAAGAAGGCAGCGAAGCCCTTCTGAAGTCACTGGTGCAGGCAGGGCGTTACAACCTGCGTTCCGAAATTGGAAACGACGCCTACAATGTGCTGGCGCCCCAATTGGGCCTCGAGGTCAAAGTCGGGGGCAAACAGTTGCAGGACGAAGTGTCCTACATCGTTTTCGCTCCTGAAAACGTGACCGTAAAATTACCGGAAACCAAGAGTGCCTCAGAGGCGGGAGCTTCCTCTTCCCTCTGAACAACTTTTGAATAGAGCGAACGTTATAAGGGTGTAACGCCGGGATGGCTTTACACCCTTATTGTTTGCCTAAATGTTATACATTATATGAGGATCATCGTTTGGCTGGCCGCCCTGATGCTGGCCGGCGCCCCCGCCACTGCTCAATTGGTTAAGACGCTTCACCAGACCTTCGAGGTGCCCGACAGTGTGACCCTGATCTCCTTCAATATCTACGACAAGGACGTGTTTGAAGCGGTTCCCTGGGCCGGAAACACCATTATGACACAGAGCAATATCAAGTTGTACTACGCTTCCCGCGGAGTCTTTGACCACCTTCTGGAGAAAGGCCGGTATAATTTTGAATCCCGGGAGCTGGGCGATTCGCTGGTGTTGGCATCGGTCAGTGAAAGGCATCTGGAGGTCAGGCTCAATACCGCTACTGAAAATGAGGCGGGGCAAAAAGGAGGAGGAAGTAAGGGTAAAAAGGAAAGTGAGCATGTGGAAATCCGCATCTTCGTTCCCGATGATTTTACGCAGGCCTCCCCCACAACCTGGGCGCGCCCCCGTAAAGAGGCAAGTGAGGAGCGCATCGGAGCTTACCGGCCCCGGAAAAAGCTGAACCGGGAAGCGGGGATAGTCAGTGATGAACTCCGGGAAGCCATTCCGGAGCAACCGGTTGACACCGTGAAAGAGGAATATGTATTGCCATTGCCCGATTCTATTATACAAAGGCACAGAGATGGCTTGAAAAAACCGAAGAAAGAATAAGTAGTGATCAGGGAACTGGAATTGAAATTGCTGCCGGCGGAAGCCGCAGATGAGGCGGTGGTAGAGCAACGGGCGATACAAAAAAGCCGCCTGAAAGCTCAGGATATCCAAAGCGTTCGGGTGGTCCGGCGTTCGATCGACGCCCGGGGTTCCCGGCCGGTCGTCCGCCTGAAGGTGGAAGTATACGCCGGACAGGCCTATCAGGCCGAGCCCGCTATTATCGGGGGCTTTCATTCGGTGGAAGACGCCCCACGGGTGATTGTCGTTGGCGCCGGCCCGGCCGGCTATTTTGCCGCCCTGGAGCTGATCGAGCTGGGCCTGAAGCCGGCCCTGTTTGACCGGGGGAAGGACGTGCAGGCCCGCCGCCGGGATTTGCGGGCCATACAGCAGTTTGGAGAGGTGAACCCTCATTCCAATTACTGCTTCGGTGAAGGCGGCGCCGGGACTTACTCGGACGGAAAACTCTATACCCGTTCTCATAAACGAGGCGATATCGAAAAAGCCATGCGCCTGCTGGTGGAGCACGGCGCCAATCCGGATATCCTCATCGATGCGCACCCGCACATCGGATCCAATAAACTGCCCAAGGTCGTCGCCAATATACGGGAGACCATTCGGCACTACGGCGGTGAAATACACTTTGACAGCCCGGTAACGGACTTCCTGATCGAGGAGGGGCGTATGCGGGGGGTGGTGATTGACGGCCGGGAAGAACAGCGGGGAGAGGCCGTCATTCTGGCCACCGGCCATTCGGCCAGAGATATTTACTACCTACTGCACCGCCGGGGTATCCGGATAGAGGCCAAGCCCTTTGCTCTGGGTGTCCGTATCGAACACCCACAACTGCTGATCGACCGGATACAGTACAACCAATCCCCAAGAGAAGAACATTTACCGGCATCGAGCTACCGGCTGGCCTGCCAGGTAGACGGCCGCGGGGTATTTTCCTTCTGCATGTGCCCGGGCGGGCTGGTGGTGCCGGCCGCCACCGCTCCCGGAGAGATCGTGGTAAACGGCATGTCTATGTCGCGGCGGGATTCTCCCTATGCCAATTCCGGCACGGTAGTAGCCGTGGAACTGGAAGACCTCGCTCCTTTTCAGGAGCACGGTGTCTTTGCCGCCCTGGAATTTCAGCGCAGCGTGGAGCAAGCCCTGTTTGCCGCTGGCGACGGCAGCCAGAAAGCGCCGGCTTTGCGGCTGACCGATTTTGTAGCAGGCAGGCTCTCTCCAAGCCTGCCCGGCTCCTCTTACATTCCCGGCTTATACGCCGCGCCGCTCTATGAGTTGCTTCCTCCGGCCATCTACCACCGGCTCCGCGAGGGCGTCCGCGAATTTGGCCGCAAGATGAAGGGCTATTTTACCGAAGAGGCCAACGTCATCGGCGCTGAAAGCCGGACGAGTTCTCCGATCCGCATTCCCCGCAACCGGGAGACTTATATGCATGAGGAAATGCCGGGCCTTTTTCCCGCCGGAGAGGGCGCCGGATACGCTGGTGGCATTATTTCCGCCGCTATGGATGGCCAGAATGTGGCGCGGGCGGTGGGGAGGTTTGTCGGGGTGGATGGTTGAATGGTTATACTTCCGTGATACTATTGGACACTTTGGAGCCTATCTGGGTTTATGCCCATGCAGGCAGGAATCGGAGCCCGGCAAGTATAAATCGGGAGTGTTCGGAATTCGGTTGTTCGGAGTTCGCCCGGACGCCGTGGGGTTTGCGAACAGCGGAGTCCGGAGTTCGGTTGTTCGGTTGTTCGGAATTCGGTGGGACTCGGTGCGGCCTGCGAACCGCGGAGTCCGGAATAACCCCCTGCGAACAGCGAATAGCGAACCTGCGAACCGCGGAGTCCGGAATAACCCCCTGCGAACAGCGAATAGCGAACCTGCGAACCGCGGAGACCGGAGTTCGGAATTCGGTTGTCCGGAGTCCGAATCCGGAAGAACACCCTGCGAACCGCGAACCGCGAACCTGCGAACCGCGAACCTGCGAACTGCGGAATTCGGTAGGACACTCTGGGAACTGCGAACCGCGAACTGCGGCGGGCTATCGCATAGTCGAACGCTGAGTTCACGCCGAAGTCATTAGACAGGCTCCTAGAGGCTATTTCCATAAACCCCAGCCGGTACTCAGAAAGCCATAAACCTCAAACTGCTTCCAGAAAACCCTCTCCCGAATCTCCGGGATATGCCGGAAAATGACGAACTTGTTGCCCGCCAATATGATTCCGGTCCAGTCCTTTCCAAATAAACAATCAGATGAAAAATACGATAGACCTGTTAGGAAGAGCAATGCTCTCTTTTATTTTCCTTTATGAAGCGTACGATTCCATTTTTTACTTTAAAGAAACCCGGGAAAAGATGTCGGCCTACGGCCTGGACTGGAACCAGGACCTGTTGCTGGTCGGTTCTATCCTGGTGCTGATCCTGGGTGGAACCATGCTGCTGATCGGCTATCGGGTGGGCCTGGGTATTTCCATTCTTCTACTCTACTGGGTACCCTTGACATTCATTGTCCATTCTTTCTGGAATGACCCGGAGCCGGCCCGGCGGATGCAATCCATACTTTTTATGAAAAATATAGCCATCATGGGCGGTATGCTGATGGTATGGGCCAATGGAGTGGGCAAGTACAGTGTCAAACGGCTGTTTGCCACGACGCATGTGCCGGGAACGTAGAGTGGGGGAGGAGTGTATCAGTGTATCACCTTACGATGAGAAGAAATCCTGGCCCTTAGGGGCCGGAGAAAAATAAGTTCCCCGTTTCAGGCCAGAGATTTTGTCGCTGGACAAGGCGCGAAGAGCGCGCATAGCCCAGCTACGCAAGTGATGAGCAACGCAGTACAGCGGCAAAAGATCGGCATCAAATGGGGAAGTTATTCTTCGCCGGGCCCTTAGCTCGTAATGTCAGTGCCGGGTTAAGCCTACGGACGGCCTGGGTTTTGCCAGGCCCCCTCCTTCCGAGAGGTTAGGAGAGGCTTTCATTCAACCTTTCTCCACAGTATTTGCAGAAAACGGCATCGGTTTCGTGGCCTTCCTTACCACAGTACCGGCAAGCCTGGTTGGTAAGGGTATTCTTCCTCATGTCACTCACCATTTCAGCGGAGACGATGCCGGTGGGTACGGCGAGGATAGCATAACCCAGGATCATGATGAAGGCGGAAAGGAACTGCCCGAGTTCCGTTACAGGCGTGATGTCGCCATAGCCTACGGTAGTGAGGGTGACGACGGTCCAGTAGATGCTGCGGGGGATACTGGAAAAGCCTTCGTTCTGGCCGCCTTCCACAAGGTACATAATGGAACCGATGATGATGATGAGCAGCAGGATGAAGGTCAGGAATACTGTGATTTTGGCCCGGCTGGCCTTCAGGGCGCGGATGATGACCTCGCCTTCCGAAAGGAAATGGCCAAGCTTGAAAATCCTGAATACCCTGAGCAACCGGAGGGCGCGGATAACCAGCAAATACTGGGTGCCATAAATGATCAGGCTGATGTAAGTTGGCAGGATGGCCAGCAAGTCTATAACGCCGAAAAAGGAGGTAGCGTATTTGGCCGGCCGATAGACGCAATAGAGCCGCAGGATATATTCGATCGTAAAGATGATGGTAAAGAACCACTCCAGGGCGTAGAAAAAGTTATTGTAATGAGACTGGAGGCCCCTGACGCTTTCCAGCGTGACGACCAGTACGCTGGCCACGATGAGTATAAGCAGGACTACATCAAATGCTTTTCCCGCAGGCGTATCGGCCTCGAAAATTATCTCGTGGATTTTTTCCTTCAGTTCATTTCTCCGGACGGCTGGCATGAGCTTTCATTTACGGGCAGAAAATACGAAGCTTTGCGGGCCTCTCCATATTTTCAGCCGTTTTTGTTGTTTGGGTTATCTCTTATTTAGTCGCCCCACCCGTCCAGGTAAGTTTTCCCGCGAAGCCAACCCGGCACAAAAAAATATCTGATAAAAATTTTTATATTCGATTATTTTTAATTTATTTTGTTATTCGATATTTCAACCCCATCAATTCCGGGCAAATACACAAAGACGACAAACCGAGAGCTTTGAGAGGCCTTTTTTCTACCTCCAACAACCTTGAAAAAAGCTGCCGCCTGTTAGCGGGCAGTGAAGAAACCAACTTCAAAAGGGAAACTTTTTTTTGAAACTTTCGTACTGTAGTTATTGACGAGAGGCTAGGTTTGGTAGATAGGCGTAAAATTGCCCGGTTGCCTGTAAAACAGTTCAAACAAGCAGTAGATTTGCCGCTTGTAAACCATAGGCAACTCCGCAAAGAAAGTTGAACAAAATGAGCAGCGCCACCCGGTGTGGCTGGTTGTTGCTATGAGTTGATCTCCGCGGCATTGCTTTTTCTGCAATTAAAACCGGAAGGCCGTGATAAAAGCCGTCATCGTTGAGGACGAAATCAAAGGGTTAAATAACCTGAAGAATCTGCTGGGAAAGTACTGCGAGGAAGTAGAGGTTATTGGTGAAGCCACTTCCAATGAGGAGGCGTTGAGCTTGCTGGCGAGCCCGGATATCGATCCGGATGTGGCTTTTCTGGATATCAGCCTTCCGGACGGCCAGGTTTTTCAATTGCTCAACCGGCTGCGGCCCGTCAATTTTGAGGTTATTTTCGTAACTGCTTATCAGGACTTTGCCATCAAAGCCTGCAATTACAGTTCGATTGGCTACATCCTCAAACCCATTGACCCCGATGAGCTCAAAGACGCTGTAGCTCGTATCCGGCCCCGGCGCGACGGGCAAATAGACCGCCGCCTGGAGATTTTTAACAGCTATTACAACAATCCTAATGCCTTCACCAAGATGAGTATCTCTGCGCTCGATGGCATTTATTTCGTCAATATACGAGATATCGTCCGTTTTGAAGCAGAAGATAATTATACGCACATTTACCTCCACAGCGGAGAGCGGATAACCGCCTCGAAAACCATTAAGGCATATGAGGATCTGCTAACCCCCTTCAATTTCTACCGTGTTCACAAACGGCATGTTATCAACTTAAACTACATGCGAAAATTTGTCAAGGGTGATGGTGGCTATCTCATTATGGATGACGATATCAAAATCGAAGTTTCCCGCCGGCGCCGGCCTGCTTTTATGGAGCAAATGAAGCGCCTGCAGGAAGGATTATAAAAGACTTGACCTTTTCAGATAAAAGGTTCAACTTTGCACCCACTCCAAAAGAGTTATCTACCCCATCCAGACGTAGCTACATACCCAGTTGACGATAAACAAACGGAAACAAAATGCCCTATTGGCATTGGGTTTCCATTTATTTATAATAAAAAAATGTAAGCCAGGCTTGCCTTTGGGCTTCGTGGCAAGGGAATATTTTTTTACTTTTACTGACAAGTAGCGGTATCGGAATGAATCAGTTTGATCCCGTGTACGTAAAATAGAATACTATGGGAAAATCCAAGAAAAATCTAGATGATCTGAAAAAGGATCTTAAAACGATCAAAAAAGGCGATATGAAAAAGATCGTTGGGGGTAAAAAAGGCAAAAACAAGAACTGGAATAATGGCTGCGGTGGCATTGTGCCGCAGTAATCATTGCCAAAAAAATACTATCTTGAGGGCCATATCTCTATAAGGAGATATAGCCCTTTTTTTTATTCTTATTACAGTTATGTTTATAGGAAGCCCCGTCCCGCAAGTTATCAATGTCAATGAGTTGGAGTACAAGCTCCTCCAACAGCGAGACCCCTTGCAGCGACTGATCTCACTGGACAAGCTGGCCGGGCATTATATCTACACCAATGTCCGCCGGGCTCAGGAACTACTCACCGAACTTTGTGATATTCTGGGAGAATACGATAACCCGGATTTCAAACTCGATTATCACTGGTACTCCGCTACCATCGATAATCAACTGTACAATTTCACCGCTGCTGAAAGCCATTTCCTGAAAACGATCGAAATACTGGAAGAACGGGGCACCATAAAGCAACAAGCGGAAGCCTATATCGATTATGCCGGCGTGTGTATGAACCAGGAAAAGATGGATAAAGCAACGCGGTACCTGGACAAGGCGGGTAAGTTGCTCAAGAGCTTTCCTGATGAAGGCCTGCTGGCGCGCATTACCTGCCGGGAGGGCTTCATGAACCTGCATTACGGCAATTACTCCCGCGCCATCGAACTCCTGCTGGCGGCCGATAAAAGTATTACCATGCAGGGGCAGCAATTGGAGTTGAAAGATTATTATTTCCTGACCCTTATCCACTCGGGCCTGGGCAAGGTTTACGAACGCAACGATGACCGGGAAAAGAGCGTGCGCTCTTATCTCAAAGTGGTCAATATGTGTGAAACGATGGCGATGCGCACCCGCTTGTCCTGGCATTACCTCAATGTCGGTATCGGGTATATCGCGCTCAATGACCAGGAAAAGGCCGAAGCTTATTTTCGTAAGGCCATCGATATTACCGACGATATCAGCGAGTACGCCCGCGCCAGCGCTTATGCCAACCTGGGATACTGTTATTACGAGAAGGGCTCTTATGAAGAGGCGTTGGAACTCTTCGACCGGGCGGAACACCTTTACAAACAAAAATCGGAAGAGGATTACTACAACTTTTCCATTATCGAAGCCTGGCGTGGCCGCCTTTATCAGGAAAAGGAGGAACAGGCGCGCGCACTGGTTCATTATACCCAGGCGCTGGAATACGCCGAACTGATTAAAGACTACAAACAGCTGGCGGGAATCTGTAAGGATTTTGCGAAATACTACGCCAACCTGGAGGATTACCAACATGCCTACCACTACCAGTGCCTCCATGATACTTACCAGGAACAAAATATCGAGCAGGTGGATAAGCGAAAACAGCTCGAACTGGA
The DNA here is from genome assembly GCA_020636095.1 of Lewinellaceae bacterium. Lineage (GTDB taxonomy): Bacteria > Bacteroidota > Bacteroidia > Chitinophagales > Saprospiraceae > JACJXW01. Next base: position 789,141 of record JACJYN010000002.1, on the reverse strand, counting down.
AGTCAAATACGAAGCGGAAAAAAAGAAACAGGAGACGGAACTGCTGCGCCTGCAGGCCACCCGGCTTCAGCTGAAGGCCCTGCGGGCCCAGATGAACCCCCACTTCATGTACAACGCGCTCAATTCCATCCAGAATTATATCACTTCCAACGAGATTACTTCCGCCGCCAAGTACCTGGCCAAGTTCGCCCAGCTGATGCGCCAGAGCCTGGAATATTCCGACCTGGAGATCATATCACTGGAAAAAGAGATCGAGTTTCTGGAAGATTACCTCTTCATCAACGAGAAACTGCGCTTTGAAGATCGCCTGAAATACGAGATCATCATCGATGAAGAGATCGAAGAAGACATCCTCGGCGTGCCCACTATGATCGTTCAGCCCTACGTGGAAAACGCCATCGAACACGGCTTGCGCACCAAGCGGGACGGGCTGATCAGAGTCCTGTTCTTCCTGTATGATGAGGATACCATCCTCTGTGTGGTCGAAGACAACGGAATCGGGAGGGAAAGAGCCCAGCAACTCAGAATGCAGGATCCACAGTACCACAACCACCGTTCACGGGGCACCAATATTACCGAAAAACGCCTGGAGATTCTCCACAATTCCAAGGACAAGGATACTTTTGTACATACGATCGACCTGAAGGACGAAAAAACGGGTGAAGCCAAGGGCACCCGGGTGGAGATCATGATCCCTATCATGGAGATTCAAATAAAATAACCACTTTCCTCATACCTTTTCCCTCTCCCTTTTACCGTTACCTAACTTAATGCGACCACTCCCTGCCAGTGAGGCGCCTTACATTCATCGCCCCGGTTTCTTTCCCCGGAACCCTGTATATTGCCGTCAGTTTTCTCATAGTATGTTTGTTTGAACCTCCTGCACCATTCCTTCGGTGCAGGCTTTTTTTTGCCCGTTTCTTCCCTTTTTTTACCGCTTTCTAATTCATTGACGCCATTGGGCTCGCCCTCCGTACCGCTGCCTAAGTAGTGCTTTTTTCAAAGCCGGGAAAGCTTAACTTGCAGACAGTTTTCTCATAGTATGTTTGTTCTACCTACATCTGTCAACATCGGATGTAGGTTTTTTTTTGCCAATTACCGGCGCTTCTTTGCCACTTTCTTTCCAAATAGCACCATACCGTAGGCCGTACTGCCCGGACAGTAAATCTTATGAATAAAAGCCTAATATATTATTATCTTTGAACGTGTAGTTTTCTCATAGTATGTTAGTGCTCCTACATCCGAACAGCCTCCCCTGATGTAGGAGTTTTTTTTTTACCCGCCTTCAAGTATTTAACTCCCGGATTTTTTTATGATCTCAAAAGGTTGTTCCAACCGGTGGCCCTGCTCGTCCACCAGGGTCAGGAGGTGTTTCCCTTCGGATGGGTTCAGTTCAAAACTGTGAAAAGTTTGGGTACTGCCGATGTACTCATCGTCGATGTGCCAGTAGATGGTGGTTTCGGGTGAGCGGTGGGTGGCGGTAAAGACGGTTTTGGACAAACTGCCGTCCAGATTCACCGGCACGTAGATTTTAGTAGGGTATTTAGGGTATATCAGTTCCATAGTGGATTGATCCGGCTGGACGGCGCAGTCGGGCCGGTAAGGGGGTAAAGGGGCATATCCGGGGTTGTGAGCCTTGTAAAAATGTTCTTCGGTAGGAGGGAGGACAAACCACGCCTTGGCCTGCATGTGCCCGGGCAACTCACAACCGGCATGAACCCGCCATTGCTGGCCGGGGTCCAGAAAGATAAGTTGGTGATAGGGGCAGGGCGGCGCCTTGATGGCGGAGGCCGGCGCCCAGAGGGTATCTGCCGGGCAGATATCCAGGGGGCGGTATCCGCTATTGTGGCAAACGGGTAATTGGATCATATCGTCATAAGGCGGGCGAAACCAGGCGCCATCGCCTGGCAGGCGGTTGAAGATATCAAAAAGCACCGGAGCGGCGGCCAGTACGCCCACGAGCCCGGGGCGGCCTTCCCCGTCGGCATTACCGGCCCAGACTCCCACGGCGTATCGCGGGTTGACCCCTACAGCCCATGCATCCCGGAACCCAAAGCTGGTGCCGGTTTTCCAGGCGATGCGCCGGCTCGATGCGAAGTGCTCCCACTCCCCTTCGGAATTGGGCCGTTCTAGCTCCTGCATTGCGTCGAAGGTGAACCAGGCGGCGGCGGCGCTGATATGGCTGGGGGTGGGTTGAAGGCTTCCCTCCTTTTTCCCATCTTCAGTTGGGGAATAGAGATAAGAAGCAGGCCGAAAATCAGCAGCGCTATACCGGGCATCGTTTGCTGTATAGTGTTGCAGCATGCGGCTCATACCCGCGTAGGCGTTGGTGATGTCCCAGAGGGTGCCTTCGGCGCCGCCCAGCACCAGCGGCAGCCCGTAATAGGCCGGTGGCCGGTTGATGGTGCTGAGGCCCAGCTTTTGGAGGTTGAAGTGGAATTTTTCCAACCCGTATTGTTGCAGGAGGCGAACCATAGGAACATTGAGGGACCGGATGAGCGCCCGGCGGGCCGTTACGGCGCCATCGTAGTCTTCGTGATAGTTCTCCGGGCGGTAGCCGCTCAGCTGCATGGGGATATCCGGTACGAGGCTTTGGGGGAGGATTTGCCCTTCCTGCAGCATCCATGCATAAAGGAACGGCTTGAGGATGCTGCCGGTGCTGCGCGGCGCCCTGATGACATCGACCTGTTCGCCATGTTCTGCTCCGGCGCCGATCACATTGCCAACGTAGGCGATCACTTCGCCGGTTTCCACATCCACCACCAGGGCCGCGAGGTTGTGGATTTCACTGGCGCTGAGCCGCTTTTGGTGAAATTCGACTAGGTCTGTCAGCTGCCTCTGCAGGTTTTCCCGGAGGGTGGTGCGGACGCGCGACTGCCGGAATCGGCCGGTGGCTACATATTCCAGGTAGGCGCGGTCGAGCAGGTGAGGGGCCAGGCGGGGTAGGGGATGGGGCTGCTCCGGAAGCGGCTCCTCCATGGACAGTTCACTGGTGAAGGCATCTATATAGCCCGTTTCCTGAAGCCGGAGCAGCAGGCGGTTCCGCTTGGCCAGGAGCGCCTGCCGGTTGCGCCCCGGATGGATGAGGGCGGGGCTGTTGGGCAGCACAGCCAGCATGGCAGCCTCTGCCCAGGATAGCAGTTGCGGGCTTTTGCCGAAGTACCGCCAGGAGGCGCCCTCCAGCCCTACGGCGTTGCCGCCAAAGGGAGCATGGGAGGCGTAGAGGGCCAAAATTTCTTTCTTACTGTAGCCCAGTTCCAGCCGGGTAGCCTGAATGAGTTCAATGGCCTTCTGCCAGAAGGTCCGGGGCGGGTTGCCTTTCGCCATTCGGATCACCTGCATGCTGATCGTGCTGCCACCGCTGACGACTCTGCCACTGCGTAAATTCTGCATCAGGGCCCGGCCGAGTCCCAGCGGGTCTATCCCGGGATGATAATAGAAGCGGCGGTCCTCAAATTCGATCAACGCGGTTTCAAACTTGGGCGGGACGCTATCGATCTCCGGAAAACGCCACTGCCCGTCGGCTGCGATGCGGGCGCCCAGCAGCGCGCCCTGCCGGCTTTCCAGCACCATACAGGTGGGAGCGTCGAAGAGCGGCCGGGGCAGGCAGAAGGCATACCAGAGCAGCATGGCGCTGAGAACCGCCAGGGATTTGCCGGGATGCACCTTTATCAGAAAGCGATATGCCTTTTTCAACCCACGTCTCACGGCCGGACCTCTACCGATCTTTGGGTGGCCACCCACTCTTCACCTTCTTTGTGAAGTAAAAAAGAGGCGGCTATCCATTTGCGGGGATACCGGGGCAGGCTCACATAAAGGTTGACGGTAGCGGTTTCTTCCCGGAATCCTATGCCGGCTTCGAACACGCCGAACTCGGCCTCCTCGGCAGGGAGCTGTTTGATCTCTTCCGGCGTTACGGGAATGACTTCCCAGGGCAACCCCTGAAAGTCGGCGGCGGTAAGCTGGTTGATCTGTTGATCGATCGGCCGGTTGCCAATACCGGGCGCTTCCCGCTTGCGGAGGTAAAGGGGCCTCAGGTCCCCCCATTCCTGTGTGAAGGCAGCCTCCAGCTCTGGCGCCAGCAGGCAGGCCCGGAGGCAGGCAGCTACCTCCGTTTTACTTTGGGCAAAGAGCGGGCTTCCGAAAAGTGGAAAAAGCAAGAGTAGGATGTATCTGCTCATATTTTCTTGTTTATAGCATAACGCAGATAGCGGGGAGCGTATTTTCGGCCCCGTAAGGCTAAGGGGGCGCGCGATAATAAATTACACAGAATAAAGAACGACTCTAAATGGGTAAGTTATTATTGCGCGATCCCTAAACTGGCAACTTCCTGCCCCGGCGCACCAGAATACCGGACCCTTCCGCCAGGAACACCGAGGTAGGCTTGCCGGCCATGGCCCGGGAAAAGCCCGGGCCATAGAGCTGCTCTGCATCACAGTTGATCTGATAAGATAGCACCGGATTTATCCTCCAGCTTGGGTGCTCCACCTGATATTCAGAAGTAGATTCTCCCGGCAGGCCTGTATAGCCCCAGTAGTGCTCGGCTATGAATTGCTCTTCACTGCCTTCCTCCATGGCTACAGGGTTGGCATCGGCCACTACGCTAAGGTGGTTCCAGTGGCCGTTGGGCTTCCATTCATAGCGCACCTCCAGCTTACCATCGGCTTCTTCCCAGCGGTGGCGCATTGGCATGGTGATGTACTTTTCGCCGTACAGCGTGTTGGCCACCGCCGTAATGGCTCGTTTCGGTACGATCTCCTGGATGAAAACCACGCCCCGTTTCCACGCTCCTTCCTCTTTGTAACGAACGTAAAAACGCAGGTTAACCTCCTCAAAATGGCGGTGAAAAGGAATGCTTAGCCCCAGGACTTTAGTATTGACGAACAGAAAACCCACCAGGCTGATGTAACAGCGGCCTTGCCAAAGGTCCAACTCTGTGCCCTGGGGGATAAAAGCAGCCAGCTCCGCCGGGGCAATTTCATAGTTGGCCATGATAAGGTTGCGCCACTCAGCCGAGAGGAAAGTTGGTTGCATACAGTATTGGTTGCCTAAGTAGTCGGACATATTTAGGTTTCCATCAGATTGAGATGGATTTTCGGCTTAGCCGAGGCGGAAAGCACAGCCATAGCCTAAGCTACGGCGAGTATTTCTAACGAAGGATAAGCCGAAAAGGCGCTCAAGATGATACGTAATTTAAATGTGTCCGACTACTTATTTCAGGAAAAAGTAATAGATATAGTACAAACCGATAGAAACCCACCCACCGTGCATGAGCAGCTGAAAGATCGTCAGATACCGGTAATGGCGCGCCTTGTCTTCGTCGAATTCCCTGACAATAGCCGTTTTTAGTTGTAATTTTTCCTTCCGGATGTGGGTTAGGCGGAAAAAGATGAACAACAGAAGCAGTAGCAACCCAAAATTAAAGATAGTTCTCATATCTTTTCATTGTGAATGAAACAGATTTCTTGTCTTTAACTGACTTCTGCAGCCCCGGTTTTCCTATAGGGTTAATTGCCATATTCAAATGGGATTCCAAACTATGATTTTCTTTCCAAAAAGAAAAAGTTGAAGTGGCATTTTTACGGAAACGCCACCTCAACCCTATTATTCGGTTACCTGGAAGGTTATTTCAATGCCTTTTCCAGGTCTTCGATCAAGTCTTCGACATCTTCGACCCCTACGCTCAGCCGGATCAGCGAATCCGTCAGCCCTACCTTCAGCCGTTCTTCTTTGGGAATGGAAGCGTGCGTCATCGACGCGGGATGGCCGATGAGCGACTCCACGCCGCCCAGCGATTCGGCCAGCGTGAAAAGGTGGGTGTTGCTGAGTACTTTTTCGGCGGCGGCGTATTGGTCTTCCACCAGGTCAAAGGATACCATAGCGCCGAAGTGGCGCATTTGCTTTTTAGCAATATCGTGGCCGGGGTGAGTGGGAAACCCAGGGAAGTAAACCTTCGACACCTTGGGGTGCTCTTTGAGGAAATGAGCGATTCGCTCTGCGTTCTGGCAGGCGCGCTCAACGCGAAGATGCAAAGTTTTGATACCGCGCAGGACGAGGAAGCAGTCCTGAGGGCCGGGTACGGCGCCAGCGGCATTTTGAATAAAATAGAGTTGCTCGGCCAGTTTCTCCTCCTTGACGACGATTGCCCCGTGCACTACATCGGAATGGCCCCCCAGGTATTTGGTGGCGGAGTGCAGCACCATATCGGCGCCCAGGGTGAGCGGGGTTTGCAGGTAGGGAGAAGCGAAGGTATTGTCTACGCAGCTGAGGATGCCGTGGCCCCTGGCCAGCGCGCAGATTTTTTCTATATCGATGATATTCAACATAGGGTTGGTGGGGGTCTCGATCCAAAGCAGTTTTGTTTTGGCGTTCACCCGTGCCCTGACCGCTTCGAGGTCGCTCATGTTGACGAAGTGGGCTTTGATGCCGAATTTCTCGTAGATTTTGGTCATCAGCCGGTAGGAGCCGCCGTAAAGGTCATTGGTGGAAATGATCTCATCCCCGGGATGGAGCAGTTTCATAACGGAGTCCATCGCGGCCATGCCGCTACTGAAACAAATACCGTATCGGCCTTCTTCCAGGGCGGCCAGGTTTTTTTCGAGAACGGACCGTGTGGGGTTTTGAGTGCGTGCGTACTCGTATCCCTTGTGTTGGCCGGGAGCAGCCTGAGCGTAGGTTGAGGTCTGGTAGATAGGCGTCATGACCGCGCCGGTGCCGGGGTCAGGTTCTATTCCTGCGTGGATTACTTTAGTGCCAAATTTCATGGTTAGGATTCTTTTGATAAGAAAAGGGCAACCTGATAGCTCAGATTGCCCTTTCTTTTCTGGTTTTATATGTGCTGTTTAGTTAACAGCGTCAGAAATTTCTTTACCGGGCTTGAACTTCACAACGTTCTTAGCTGCGATTTTTATCGTTTCACCGGTTTGAGGGTTGCGGCCAGTACGGGCATCACGACGAGAAACAGAGAAAGTGCCAAATCCAATGAGGGTCACTTTATCTCCGTCTTTCAAAGCGTCGGAAACACCATCCAGCACTGCGTTCAATGCATCTGTTGCCTGGGCCTTGGAAAGGTTGGCGCTCTCAGCAATTTTGTTAATAAGATCTCCCTTATTCATTTCTAAAGGTTTTAATGAGTAAAATGTGCCGCAAATTTAGACGCTTACTTTTATTAAACCAAGTTTTTCCATTCAAAAAAAAAGGCTAAAAGCCAGAATTTTCAAGGGTTTTGGGCCGTTTTTATATCTTTGTGCCTTTCGTTAGGCAAGATTTGCTCCAACACCAAAATAAATAATGCAACCATGCGCAGATCCTGGATATTATTTGTCTTTTGTATGGCGGTATCTATATTAGCGGTTACCGGAGCCGCCTGCACCCGAAAAGTAGGTTGTCCGGCCAATGAAGCCGCCCACGTGAAACCCAACCGAAAAGGGGAGTTGCCCAGTTCCGGCGGAAAAACCAACCTGTTCCCTAAGGATTTCAATAAAAAAGCCAAGAAGAAGCGGCGGAAGAATTAGTGGGTAAAGTGTTTGAGCATGATGACTTCCTGCTCTTCGAGATAGCGCCATCTGCCGCGCGGCAGGTCTTTCTTGGTCAGGCCGGCATAGTAGACCCGGTCGAGGCGGACGACCTGATAACCCAGGTGCTCAAAGATGCGTCGTACGATGCGGTTGCGCCCGATGTGCAGCTCAATGCCTATTTCATTTTTCTTACCTTGTACATAATCGGCCGCATCAACGGGGGCTTTGCCGTCCTCCAGTTCCAACCCGTTCCGGATCTTGTCCAGGTCTAAAGGAGCGACTGGCTTATCCAGCACCACGTGGTACAATTTGTTTACCTTATTGCTGGGGTGCGCCAGTTTGTCGGCAAGTTCTCCGTCATTGGTCAGCAGCAGTAAGCCGGTCGTGGCGCGGTCGAGCCGCCCTACCGGAAAAATGCGTTCTTCAATTGTGCTGTCCAGCAGGTCGAGAACAGTGCGGCGGCCCCGCTCGTCTTTTACGGTAGTAATGTAATCCTTGGGTTTGTTGAGCAGAACGTATACCAGGCGTTTCTCCGGGCGGATGAGCTTGCCGCGGAAAGCGATTTTGTCATCTTCCTTTACCTGGTAGCCCGGCTCGGCCACCTTCTCCCCATTGACGGTCACCTGCCCCTCTTTGACATACTCGGCGGCCTGGCGGCGCGAACAGATGCCGCAGTGAGCAACGTACTTATTGAGGCGCATACCTTCCACCTCCTGGGTATTGCGCAGCGGCTGGGCAGCCTTTCCTCTGGCCTTTGAAAAGCTTTGCTGGCGTTTGCTTCGGGGGTTTCGCTTGGGCCCCTGGCGGGTTTTCCGGTTATTATTAGGTGGTTTCGGCATGTTTCGATGGAGTCTTTTTCTTTAAGCGTGTGTTCGAACAGCCGGCGGGCCTCAGCAAGGGGCCGCTTGGCTGCTCTGTATTTTTTCGCCGGCAGGCCCTCCGGAAGAAGGAGGAAATACAGCGCCGCAAACATTAAAACGGTATATCTTCGTCATCGTTCATTTTCGAGGGCCGGGTGATGATATTGGACTGCGGGTTCTCGAAGGTATTTTCCGGCAGGGCTCCGAAATCCGGGTCATCCAGGTCGGAGAAGCGGGCGAACTCATCGGTGAAGCGGAGTTTGATGGTTTTCAGGGCCCCGTGGCGGTGCTTGGCGATGATGACCTCGGCGATGCCTTTCAGGCTTTGCCCTTCTTCGTCTTCGAGGATGTCGTAGTATTCCGGCCTATATATAAAAGCTACAATATCAGCGTCTTGTTCTATCGACCCCGACTCGCGAAGGTCCGACAACTGAGGCCGCTTGGTGCCCCCCCGCACCTCCACGGCGCGGCTGAGCTGCGACAGGGCGATGACCGGCACATTCAGCTCTTTGGCCAGGCCCTTCAGGGCGCGGGAGATGGCGCTCACTTCCTGTTCGCGGTTGCCGCGCTGGTTGTCGCCGCCGCCGCTCATCAGCTGCAGGTAGTCGATGATGATGAGGTCGATGTCGTGCTGCATCTTAAGGCGGCGGGCTTTGGCGCGCAGCTCGAAAATGTTGATGCCCGGCGTATCGTCGATGTACATCGGCACTTCGCTGATGCGCTCCAGGGCGGCGTTGAGCTGTTGCCATTCGTATTCTTCCAGTTGGCCGTTGCGCATTTTCATACCCGAGATCTCCGCTTCCATAGAGATAACCCGCTGGGCCAACTGCAGGGCGGACATCTCCAGGGAGAAAATGGCGACCGGCTTTCCGAATTCGGAAGCGGCATTTTTGGCCAGGGAGAGGGTCATCGCGGTATTGTGGGTCACCGTCATGTCTTCTAACAAGAAGCGTCGGTTGCCGTCGATCTCGAAGCCGTAATAGTCGTCTACTTTGTCGTATTGAACCAGAATCCCGGTAACCTGCCAGTTGACTGGGCTTCGCCATTCTCTAGCCGGCTTGCGCTGCACCCGAACGGGGATTTCATCAATATTGCCATAAATTCTCAACCGATAAACAGTAGATTCGTAGCCAATTGCAGCGATAGTGGCTTGCTTGGCTTTGAAGGAGGCCCGGTAGCCCAGGGAGTCGCACAGAAATTTAATCTGTCGGGTTAACGCCTCATCTTTTTGGGTAATCTCATAACCGTTGGACTGCTCCAGGTAATGGCCATCGCTGTCTATTAGTCCGGCGAGCAGTTGTAGCCGTTGCTCTTTTGAACTGATCAGATAAGATTGAGGGATATGCTTGTTTTCCAACACATCAAGGCTGCGGAGTTCTGCCTGTAGAGAAAAACCCCATCGGCCCTTTTTTCCATTACTGATCCGGTACTCTGGACACTTACCTTTTCCCTGATAACACGCGCGTTTCAGTCCCAATTTTTCGGCATATTTCTCCAGGTAGGAAACGACTTCTTCATCCTGATTTATGATCTTGGATTCATAAGAAGAGCCATCGCCCAACCAAAGGCCCAAAAAATAAGGGGGCAACGGAACTTCTTGTTCCGGGAAATCCACAGCCACTTTATAGCCCTTGTAATTGGATTGGAACTTAGTGGAACTGGACAGGTAATCCCTAACGGAAATGTCAAGGATGTCACCTCTGTCTCCAGCGCTTTCCTGCCGGCTTTTTTTCAGGGAAAGAATATGGCTCTCGTTCACCCGATAGTCTTTGCCTTTGTTTTGACGAATCCAGTACATACGCTCACGTCCTCTGGCGAGAGAGAGCACCCGGCGGGGGGTAGAATCGTCCCCCATCAGGAGGTCGCCTACCTGAACGTCTTCCACTTTTTTCAGGCGGCCATTATACATGAGCACTTTAGTGCCCTTGCCCAGGCATTTCCCCATCCCTGGCCGGGCCGCAAGAATGATCAAATCCGACCGCTGAAACCCGGAGGTCAGCCGGTCCAGCTCGGTAAAGCCCGTGGGCACGCCGGTCAGCCCGTCTTCTTTATGGCGCAGTTCTTCGATCTGTTTCTGGGCCTTGGCGGCCAGAGAAGACATGCTTTCGAAGCCGCGGCTCATGTTTTGCTGGGCAATGGCGAACAGGCCCTGTTCCGCGTCGTCGAGCAGGTTGAACACGTCGGTGGTGTCCTCGTAGGCGTCGCGGATGATCTTGGTGGATACGCTGATCAGCTCGCGCTGAACGTACTTTTGAGCGATGATGCGGGCGTGGTATTCGATGTTGGCGGCGGAAGCCACTTTGTTAGACAGCTCCACCAGGTAGTAGGGGCCGCCGGCCGCCTCCAGTTCACCGGTTTTTTTGAGTTCTTCGGTGACGGTGAGCAGGTCGACGGGTTGTGATTTTTCGAACAGCCGCAGCATGGCCTTGTAGATGAGCTGGTGGGAGTCGAGGTAGAAACTTTCGGCGCGCAGGATGTCGAGGACGATGGACAGGGCGTCCTTGTCCAGCATCAACGCGCCCAATACGGCTTCCTCCAATGGGATAGCCTGTGGCTGCACCTTGCCGAAAACGTAGTTCGACAGGTCCTCCCCTCTGTTTTTGCTGCGGTTGCGCAGGCTCGGCAGCTTCTTATCCTGGTCCTTCTCGCCGGCCATAGTTGAATGAATTAATTAGGGCCCGGCAAAGAATAACTTCCCCATTTGATGCCGATCTTTTGCCGCTGTACTGCGTTGCTCATCACTTGCGTAGCTGGGCTATGCGCGCTCTTCGCGCCTTGTCCAGCGACAAAATCTCTGGCCTGAAACGGGGAACTTATTTTTCTTCGGCCCCTAAGGATTAAAACGCCTGAATTTTAAAGCTAACAAAACTACGGGATAATTGCCACAATGACGGCCGAAGCCAAATCTATTTATTTTATTGATGGGTGGAATAGGGCCGGGTTACTGTCCAGGCTGGACTGATTTTCCTGAATTTCCAGGACGATGGCTTCCAGCACCTTTTCGGCCCGGGCTTTTTCCCTTCGGTTTTCGATGCAGTTATCCACGGCTAATGCCAGAAATATACACTGTACTCAGTACTCAGGGTGAAATTGTTAAATTATTATGCTCAGAGCATGTTTGGAGGCCGGGTTTGGAGATAAAAAGTGTCAATTTTTTGTTGAGATAAGGCATCTTTTTGCAGCTCATACTGGTGGTACGGGCAAAAAAAGTAACGCAATATCAGCAAAAAAGGGGCATTTTTTAGCCCAAAGATTGGCCTCCAAACATGCTCTCAGGGGCAACTATTCAGCAGTTAGCTTTTGGCGGTTAGCGGTTAGCAAACGCCTGCCCTTAAGGTCGGTATGTTAAGCAAAAAATTGACAGATTTTATCTCCAAAAACGAAATTTGAACAAGCTCTAAACCCATATCCCATTTTTATGGGCATCGGGCGCCAATAGCCAACAGCTAATCGCCAATTGCTTAATAGTTACGTCCAAAACGCGAAAGGCCGCTACCCAAGGGCAGCAGCCTTCCTGCTTTCTCATACTAAGTTGTGGAAAAAAATGCCTCTGAAAGGGGAGGCAGGGGACAGCTCAGCCATCCCTGTTCATGGGATTACGGATGTCTGAATGCCAATGTTCCTTACAGGTCATTCAGGCGCTTTTGTACACCTTCTATCAATTTTTCCTGTTCGGTGATCTGACGGAGCATATCTTCCTGCATTTTTTGGTTGTCAACAATATTTTGTTGAGCGTTTTTGATGGCCTCTTCAGCTCGTTCGATATCTTTGTGGTAGCGGTCGTTGAGTGATTTCAGACGGTCCAGGTCGCGTTGCAGCTTTTTCAGTTGGTCATTTTCAGCGTTAAGCTCCCGGCGCGTTTTTTCCTGGGCTACTTCCAGCGCGAAGCGCATCATCAATTTTTCGGCCTCCAGATACGGATCGGTATGCTCCCGGGAGGAGAGGTAGGCGCCGCCCAGGTCGAACCAAACGCTGAACAGTACATCATTGCCTTTTTCTTCGGACGAAGCGTAGATGTCAATAGTATTGCCTCTGCCGATGGCGGTTATCTCAGCATTATCGCAGAACCATTCATCCGCTTTGCGTTCCCATTTGGGTTTGGTATCATAGAAGCTTTTCATGTAGTCTTTCCAAACCTCCCCGGCCAGCTTGGAATCTGTATTGGGGATTTCCAGCATGAGGGCATTATTAGCGCCCTGGCTCATCTTCTTAATTTGTTCGGAAATTTGGGCCTGTACGGAGTTCCAGGCCACCAGTGAAAAGGCGAGAAAAATTACAAGGGGTTTCATATCGGAAATTTATTTTTAATTTCGAATCTTTCCCTTGTGACGAGGCTTAGAACAGAAAGTAACACGAGGCGTAAAAATGTGGCCTTTGCCATGATAGGAAAGTCCAAATATAATAAGGAAAGGTTGGGAATATCCATCACAACTTTAGAGCGTGTTCAAATTTCCTACTTCGGGCTACCCCGAAGTAGGAAATTTGAACACACGCTAAAACAAGAACAGCTGAAATGAATGATCTCCGTTCGAAAACTCTTTTTGCCGGCCGTTACCGCTTGCGCAAGCGGCTGGGGCAGGGGAGCTTGTGGGAAGCCTGGCTGGCCGATAATGAGATGGCCGGCTACGAGCAGGTAGTGAAAATTTTTGCTCCGCTGGATGAGCCGGGGGGCAGGGCTTTTCGCAGGGAGTTCGCAAGATCCTATCATCTGATGCATCCCCGGCTTTTGCGGGCTACCTATTTTGACATACACGAGAACCAGCCCTATCTGGTGATGCCCTATTATCGGCGGGGCTCAACCAAGACGCTGGCGGGCAAGCTGGATGAAGGAGAGATCGCCCGGGCCATGCGGGATATCGGCGGCGCTTTGGCCTACATACATCAGCCTGCTTACCGCATTGTGCACCGGGATATTCAACCCGATAACATCCTGTTAAGTGACAAGGGCGATTATCTGCTGAGCGATTCCGGTATAAGTTCAGAACTGCGTGAGGCATTCCATCGCTATGCCGAAGAAAACGATATTGCCCTTTCCAGTGATGCCGGTATGGCGCCTTCCGCTTACCTGGCGCCGGAATGTAGTGGCCAGCATGAGAAAGACGACGAGCTGATGGCTTCCGATATATGGGCGTTGGGCGCTACCCTCTACGAATTGGCTGCCGGCCGGCCCCCCTTTGGACAGCAGGGGGGCGAAGGGCAGGCCTCCGGCCAGCCGATACCGGATTTGCCTTCTTCCTTTTCTCCTGGGTTGTCCAATATCCTGAAACACTGTATGGCCAAAGGCCCCTGGGGGCGCCCTTCCGGTGAAAACCTGAGGCAGATGGCAGATGGCTATCTGGAAAGCGGCCAATGGCCGGCTCAATATACGGATGATACAAGCCAGCGTTGGCAGCCCGGGAAATGGGCTGCTATGCCAACGGGTTTACTTAAAAACGCCCGTGTTGGGGTTGCTGCATTGGCAATACTCTTAGGGGTTATTGCCGTGCTGGCCTGGCCAAAATTGAGTAATCAAAATAACCTTCCTGGTACAAATGGCGCCCTGACGGATACCGATATGGTTCAACCACTTACTCAAAATCAAATAATACAGCAGAACGAACCACAGGATACGGCGGTGTCTGGAAAAGATTTAAACGGACTGGCTCAGGAGGCGCCCGAAGCCCCCGCCATCAATGATGCACCGCCTGAAGGCACGCCTCCGGCAAATCCTGAAAAAACAGCACTTCAACTGCCTGCGGGGGAAACGGCCAAGAGCGCTGTGCCGGCAGAAACAACTCCCGGCCTCAGCACTCCGCCTGCCCCGGAAAAGCCTCCAAAAAAGAGTGCCCCGGTGGCGCCACCGGATACACCCCAAGCGGACATTACCGCCAAAGGCCAACCGATAGAACCCCGCTTTAACGTCATTACCGGCAATTGGGGGTACATGGATAGTAAGGGAACATGGGCCATTTGGCCTCAGTTTGAAGAGGCAGCACCATTCGAGGATGGAAGAGCCAAAGTGGCCAAAAAGGGAACTGACGGAAAATTGAGATACTATTATTTAGATCCGAATGGAGTATTAAGCCTTATCCCGGAAAGGGATACCGTTGAGGTTACGAAGAATTGACATCACCTCCCAACTCTAAGAGCATGTTTGGAGGCCGGGTTTGGAGATAAAAAGTGTCAATTTTTTGTTGAGATAAGGCATCTTTTTGCAGCTCATACTGGTGGTACGGGCAAAAAAAGTAACGCAATATCAGCAAAAAAGGGGCATTTTTTAGCCCAAAGATTGGCCTCCAAACATGCTCTAAGTACTCTGTTAATTAAGTAAATTATCGTTTCTGGGCGAAAAGGCACGGCCAGAAGCATAAGATATTTATTTAACAGAGTACTAAGAAACGATAAAACACAACGCTCTTGGGATGATCGAAAAACGGGCCGGTGTCTCCCCCAGGAACTCCCCATCTGCTTCGAGGAGGGTGGGCGGCTCGCCGTCAGCTGCCTGCACTTCAAGACTGGTAGCGTAGAACGTTTCCACCTTTGGGTGCTCGCCGATAGAGCCATTGTAAAACCGGTATGTATTGACCAGGACACCCAGGCGGCTGATGCGCCCGGCGGTGGTCACTGCAAATTGCCCGTCATCGGGCACGGCGTGGGGCGCCAGTTGCATGCCTCCGCCGGAGTACCGGCAAATTCCCAGGTTGATGGTATAGAAAAAGTCCTCTATTCTGCGGCCATTCCCTTCCACAATGGCTCGCTTCAGTTTATATTCAAAAAGGCAACGCACGACCAGCAGCAGGTAAAAAAGCCGGTTTCGGGTAGCGTAGCGCCGTTCTTCCGATTTCTTACCGATATAGCCATCATAGGCCAGGCCGGCAACATTCACAAAATAGCGTTGCTGGGGTTGCCCATCTTTAAAATAATGAATCAGCCCGGCATCCTGAAAGGCTGTTTTACCAGCCTGAATGACTGCCAGGGCTTTGTCCAATGACCGCGGCAGGCCGTGGGTCTTGATCCAGTCATTGCCGGTGCCGATGGGCAACAGTGCATAGGTTATGTCTGAAGAAGGAGCAGCCTGCTGCATCAGGATGCCGTTGGCCACTTCGTGGTTGGTGCCGTCTCCGCCGATGGCCAGGATCTTCCGGTAACCTCGCTCCACAGCCCGCTGCGCCAGCTCGGTAGCATGGCCTTTGTACTCCGAAAGGGCAAATTCGCCCACCGGCAGTGCCTGGGCGATCCGCTCCTGCAAAGCGGCCCAGCGTTTTCGAACCAGCCCTCTACCGGCAGTGGGGTTGGCGATGGCGTACCATTGGACAGGCGTGGGAGGGAGCATCGATGAAGGGTTAACTTGTTGTATGATTAAATGGTTATGCTAACTACGTCCACCCATTCCTACCAAACTATTTATTACTTTTGGGCAACATTTTTGAGTTCGGCTCTATTATTTACACAAAAGCATCCATTGTGAACAGCAGCATTTTATCGCTGGACAATATCGTAAAAACCTACGACAAGAACGTGGCCGTCGATGGCGTCAGTTTTGAGGTGCCTAAGGGCAGCATCTTCGGCCTGCTGGGCCCGAATGGAGCCGGCAAGACCTCACTCATCCGCATCATCACCACCATTACCCGGGCGGATACCGGCACGGTCCTCCTCGATGGTGAAAAACTCAACAGCCGTCATCCGGAACAGATCGGATACATGCCGGAAGAGCGGGGGTTGTACCGGAAGATGAAAGTGGGCGAACACCTGTTGTACCTGGCGCGGCTCAAGGGGTTGAGCAAGGAGCAGGCCAAACTGCAGATCAAACACTGGTTGGAAAAATTCGAGATAGAAGATTGGTGGGATAAGAAGGTGGAAGAACTCTCCAAAGGGATGCAACAGAAGATCCAGTTCATTGCCACCGTCGTCCATGAACCCAAGCTACTCATCCTCGATGAGCCATTTTCCGGCCTCGACCCGGTCAATACCAATCTCATCAAGGACGAAATACACGAACTGCACAACAAGGGCGTGAGCATCATCTTTTCCACCCACCGGATGGAACAGGTGGAGGAGGTCTGCGAACACATCGTACTGATCAACAAGGGCCGGAATGTTCTGGAGGGCAAGGTACAGGATATCAAAAACCAGTTCAAGCGCAACCGCTTTCAGATCGACTATGAAGGGACGTTGCCTCCGGGCCTGGAGTTGAACGCCGACATCGTCGAGCAATCCGATCACAGCATCACCATTCAAGTAGACGAGGAAGGCAGGTCCAATGAATTGTTGCAGTACCTGTTGCAAAATGGCGTTTTTGTACATGCCTTCAACGAGATATTGCCCTCTTTGAATGAAATTTTCATCCGGCAGGTTAAGCGTGTATAGGTGTATCCGTTGGCCTGCCAGATTCATACACCTCAACACGGATACACTATTACACAACCAACTAAACCATGGACAAACTTTGGCTCATCATCAAACGGGAATACCTCACGCGCGTCAAGCGGCGGTCATTCATCATCGCCACCCTTCTGACGCCACTGGCATTTGCCGTCTTCTTCGTCGTGGTAGGCCTGATCTTTCAGTACGAGAGCGACGATACCCGGAGGATTGCCATCATCGATGAAGGCAATGTGCTGGAGAGGAGCATCAAAGATGAAAAGAACCTCTACTTCAAATTCGTGGACGTAGAGCTGGAGGTTTTGCGAGAACACTTTGATGAGTTTGACTATGACGGCATCCTGGTTATCCCGAGGGTCAAAGACCTGATGTCAAAAAACTATACCGTTTATTATTACTCCGACAAACAGCCCACCCTGGATATAGAATCCCTCATTCGCGAGCGGGTGCGGGAGGGCGTGAAAGATTTCAAGATCGCCGCCCTGCAGCTCGACCCCGTCCAGTTGGAAGCATTGGACACCAGGGTGGCCCTCGAGCCGGAACCCATCGATGAAAGTGGACAGGACGCCAGCAAGCTTACCGGCGCTATCGCCGCCGGTATCGGCGGGTTGATGGGCATCATCATGTACATCGTGGTATTCATCTATGGTATGATGGTGATGCGCAGCGTGATGGAAGAAAAGACCAGCCGCATCGTAGAGGTGATGATCTCCTCCGTACGCCCTTTCCAGTTGATGCTGGGCAAAATTGTCGGGGTAGGAGCGGTAGGGCTCACCCAGGTGGCCATCTGGGCCATCCTCATACCTGCCGTGGTGTTGATCACCAGCCTGGTTTTTGGCCTCGATTCCAGCAGTCAGATGCAAATGGCGCAGGCCTCTCCGGGCGCTGCTGACATCAACCCCGAGGATGCCGAAGCGATGATCGCCCTGGCGATTGAAGAATTCAACAGCCTCAACTGGTGGGCCATCCTGCCGCTTTTCATTTTTTACTTTCTGGGCGGTTATTTCCTCTACGCCTCCCTCTTCGCCGCTGTCGGCTCTGCGATGGGCGACGACCTGGGCGAGGGGCAGTCGCTTACCATCCCTATCACCATTCCGGTGGTACTGGCTTTTTATATCATGATCGTGGCCATTCAGGCGCCGAACTCCAGCCTGGCGGTCTGGTCGTCTATTTTCCCGTTGTTTTCTCCCATCGTCATGCCGGCGCGGCTGGCCTTCAGCCCGCCGTTGTGGGAGGTGCTGGCCTCGGTGGTGGTGCTGGCCGGCTCGTCCATCTTTTTCGTCTGGCTCTCCGGGCGCATCTACCGGGTGGGGATATTGATGTACGGCAAGAAGGTGACGTTGAGAGAGTTGGGTAAGTGGATGTTTTACCGGGATTGAGGATATTATATTGTGGGTATCCGTCTAAAGTTAGACAGAATGGGCTGTAGGTTGTGTACGCCTGTCCCGAACTCGATTGGGGGAGGTACGAATACTGGGGGAGCCCTTGTATGTACGCCGGCCTGCCCGTGAGGCCGAGCAGGCAGGATGTTCGAGGCTGTCCAACTTCAGAATAGTAGCCTATATTGTTTTTCAGAAAGGGAGCGGCGCCCAAAAGTCAAAAATTCTTTACATTTACCGGAGAGGGAGATGGAAGCGCCTCAAGGTATGCTTTCGAACCCCGGAGGGGGCAGGCGTATTTCCCTTTCCGGTGGGTGAACTTCCGGTTTCATCTCCTCTCAGAACATTTATAAGATACATAGGCTACCGTAAAAGGAAACAAAACAAGATCATGCCCAACGATCTATTGGCCAAGGTGATGGATGCCGCCGTTTACGCGGCTGTGAAGCACCAGTACCAGCGGCGGGCAGGCTACGGCCAGCTGCCGTACATGAACCACCTGCTAAAAGTTACGGAGGCGCTCATCCGGGTCGGAGAGGAGCGCGATGAGGCGCTGCTGTTGGCTGCCGTCCTGCACGACGTGCTCGAGGATACCGACGCTACCCACGAAGAGCTGGCGCAGCGTTTCGGCCGGGAAGCGGCCGATATCGTACAGGAGCTAACCGACGATATGAGCATTCCCTATATGGAGCGCAAGTGGTTGCAGGTGGAAAAAGCCAGCCAGCTGAGCGAAAAAGCCCGCAAAATCCGCATCGTGGATAAAATAACCAATATACGGGATATCCTTACCTACCCCCTGGATTGGCCGTTGGAGAAAAAGCAGAACTATCTGTCCAACAGTATTCAGGTGGTTGCCAGGATACGCGGAGGCAACCCCCGGCTGGAGGCCTGGTTTGATGAGACGGTGGAGTGGGCGGAGAACCGGCTGAAAGAAATGCAAAAAAATGTAAAATAGCTGCTATGCCCTGGAAAAAAGAGAATATACGGGAGATGCTCCAGCAGGTAGAGGAGATCATTGAGAAGGCCATGAAGCTGGAAGCGCAATACAAGGAACAGTTGGAGCACGTGCACCCCAACTTTCAGCAATCGGCGCGCAATCTGGTCTATTACCGGGCGATGCGTAGTGATGATATCCGGGACTTGCAGAAGCGCCTGGGGTGGATGGGTATCTCGCGCCTGGCAAAAGCAGAGAGCCACACCTTGTCAAGCCTGTACATTACCCGTTCGGTTCTGAGTGCTTTTTTAAAGGACGAGCCGGTCCACATTCAGCCGGCCGGATTGTCGATCAAGGAAGGCAACCGGCTGGCCCGCACCAATGCCAAGGCGTTGCTGGGCTATCGCGCCAAAGGGCGCCGAACCCGCATCATGGTGACGTTGCCGAGCGAGGCGGCTGAGGATTACCAGATGGTACGGCAGATGATCGCGGAAGGGATGAATTGTGCGCGCATCAATTGTGCCCACGACGGGCCTGAGCAATGGAAGAAGATGATCGACCATGTGCGCAAGGCTTCTGAAAAGCTAAAGCGCAAATGCCAGGTGGCTATGGACCTTGCCGGGCCCAAGATTCGAACCGGAGCATTGAAGCCGGGCCCTAAGGTGCGCAAGTACCGTCCGCAGAAGGATGTCAGGGGCCGCATTGTGCAGCCGATAGAAGTATGGATCGGCCCGGCGCCGCATGTCAGCCTGGAACTGGCCCACGTACCGATATCCAGTGCTGCCCTAAAGACCGTAAAGGCCGGCAACCGGCTTTATTTTCGCGATGCCCGCCGCAAAAGGCGCGAGTTGCTCATCACCGAAGTGCAGGCCGATGGCTGTATAGCCGAGCTCTACCGGGCCACCTACCTGGAAACCGGCATGTTGTTATATACAGACAAAAATAAACGGTCGCGCCCCTTTGTGGTCGGAGAGTTGCCTGCCATTGAGGCGCCCTTACTGCTGAAACGAGGCGATTTGCTGCGTATCCACCGGTCTCCGGACCGCGGAGAGCCGGCGAAATACGACGAAAAGGGCGCCCTGGCCCAGGAGGCTCATATATCCTGCACCTCCGGGGAAATATTCGGGCAGGTGGCGGTAGGAGAGCCCATCCTGTTTGATGATGGTATGATAAAGGGGGTGATCCGGAAAATAGCGGCGGATGAACTATGGGTGGAGATCATCCACACCAAGGAGGGAGGCGGTAAGCTGGCCGCCGACAAGGGTATCAACCTGCCGGATAGTAAGTTGATGATTCGGGGCTTAACCGATAAAGATATCAAAGACCTGAGGTTTGTGGCTGCTTTCGCCGATGTGGTGAACGTTTCCTTTGTAAACTCCGTACTGGACGTCCGCCAACTGATCGATGAACTGGGGAAACTGAAAGCTACCGACAAGTTGGGCATCATCCTGAAGATCGAGACGAAGAGTGGCTTCAACAACCTGCTGGAAATCCTGCTGGAGGCCATGCGCGTGCACCCGGTAGGGGTGATGATCGCCCGTGGCGACCTGGCCATAGAAGTAGGATGGGAGAACATTGGACGGGTGCAGGAAGAGATTCTTTCCCTGTGCCAGTCGGCTCATATCCCCGACATCTGGGCCACCCAGGTGCTGGAGAATATGGCCAAGCGGGGTATCCCTTCGCGGGCAGAGATCACCGATGCAGCTATGGCCCAGCGGGCCGAGTGTGTGATGCTCAATAAAGGAGAGTACATCCTCAAAGCCATTGGCTTGTTGGATACCATCCTGAAAGACCTGGAGCCTTACCAGGAGAAAAACGCCCCGATGTTGCCGGCAATGGAACTGGCAGGGGGGAAGCGGTAATATCCGGATATGTACGCTGAGGAGGCGCGGAAATGATGTTGCTAAGCAGTAGGTGAAATGGAGCTGGAGAAAGCTGGATTGGATAAAAAAACAGCGATTCTCGGTTAGTTGAAATTCTAAGACGAGAATCGCTGTGGTAAACAAATATGCACAATTAGTACAAATATAGAACCGTGCCGGGCAGCAACCAATTACATTTTTTCCGGTTTTCCAGGTTCGGGGCTATGTCTGTTCTTTAAGTAGAGTTTTATTTTCTTGTTTTTATTCTTGCAAATAATTGACAACCAATTATTTGAATTTTAATTAATTATGTTTAATTATATGTGTAGTAAGTGTCTTTCCGCTTTGTTTTCTCTCCATGCCTTTTAATACAGCGTAATCAGAGGTAGGATTTAATAATAAAAGGAGGGCAATTGCGGTTTCATCGCTTTTCCAGCAGGAAATCTAAGTTTTTATTATATTGTGTTCCCATTCCCCTTTCAAGTCAAGAGGTTTAGTGTGTTGATTTCCAATCGTTTGAATTTTGAATACATGCGACAAAAAAATATTCGTAAGAAATGGGTTTCCGTTATGTTCTTTATTGAAGCCACAGAACCTGGGGGATTATGAAAAAAAGTAAACTCATTGCGTTATAAAGCACCTTAGTAGCAGGGAAATGGAGCATTTTGGCCTATTTGTCCGCTCTCCGTACTATAATCCCAATGAGCACCTGGTTGAACTTTTCGATCATCTTTTGACCCTGCACCCTTGTTTTGCTGAAGAGCAGACGGAGGAAGCGCTTGTTTATCAGTCGGCTTTTCCCGGCCAACCCTTTGACAAGAAGCGGTTGGGTTACTTTATGAGCGGGTTGTTAAAACTGGGAGAGAAGTTTTTGGGGGTTCAGCGTACAGAAAAGCAGGAAATCCTGTTTGAATGCCAGGCCCTGAGGGAGTTGTCGGAAAGAGAGCAGGAAAAACATTATGCCCGGCGATATAAAAAAGTGAAGGACACTTTGGATGCCAGGCAGCATCGGGACGGCGATTCGTATTACCACAATTACCTTCTTGCCGACATGGAGCTGAATGCTTCTAACCCTCAAAAAGAGGATTTCGATGCCAACTTGCAGGCTGCCTCCAATGCACTGGATGGTTATTACTTCATCAATAAGCTGAAATACAGCTGTGAAATGCTAAATCGGCAGGCCATCGTTTCGGAGCAGTTTTCCATTCCTTTCATGGAAGAGGTTAGCAACTACCTGAGTAGTTCTCAGCAATCGGAGCCTCTGGTGGGCATTTACCTCCAGATTTATTATTCTATGCTGTATCCTGACGATAATCAGCATTTCAAAAAGCTGTTGGAGTTGATTGCCGAGCATGCCACTTCCATCGGCCTTTCTGAATTGAAGAATATTTACCTGTATGCCATCAATATATGCACGCGCAAAATCCGGGAAGGTAAAGAGCAGTTCCTCGCTGTGGCTTTAAACCTATACGAGGAAGGTATTCGCAACAAATCCCTTTTTGATAACCACTATTTATCCCACTGGACCTATAACAACATTGTCAAGCTAGCCCTTCGGCTGGAGCGTTTTGAATGGATCGAGAAGTTTATTTACACCTACAATGCGTCCTTTCAGGAAAATGCGCTGCACTACAACCTGGCGGAGCTCCATTTTCACAAGGAGGATTACGGCCAGGCGCTTGTACACCTGAACCAGGTACATTCTTTCGACGTTAAATACCATCTGGTGGCCCGGATTTTGCTGATAAAGGCCTTTTACGAATCCAATGCCATTGACGCCTGCATGTCGGCTCTGGCTTCTTTTACTGTGTATCTCAGCCGAAACAAGGAAATTGCGGTTTCTCTGAAGAAGAGTTGCCAGAATTTCTGTGCCCTTTTGCACCGGGTTATGAGCCATAGCAGCCAAAAGAAACGGGAAAAACTCAGGCAGCAAATCCGTGACAGGCAGCCTTTGGCCGACCGGGCCTGGTTGATGAAAGTTTTTGAGGACCAGGAAAAGAAGTTAAAATAGGCGGCTACTCGTCTAAGGTTGGACAGCCTCGTACACCGTACACGCCCAGGGGCTGCCATTGGCTCGTACAACGTACATGCCTCCGTAGCTTCATGTCCAACCTTCGACGGGAGCCTAAATAGGCGTTTCACCTTTTTACCTTAGCTTACTGAATTTTTCCAGAAACTCCGCCTTACAACGTTTGCTGATAGGAATCTTTTCCGTCCCGATCAGGGCCTGGCCGCCGTCTGTTCCATCCACTTTATGAAGTTGAACAATATAGGACCGGTGGGTTTGGTGGAAGTCCGGCTCGGGTAATTGGGCCATCACCTCTCTCATGGTCGTCAGGATGGTGTAATTACGCCCGGAGGTGTGGATGCGAACGTAGTTTTGCATGGCCTCAATGAATGAAATATCCGCTATTCTGATCTTTACCAGGCTGGCGCCTTCCTTCAGGATCAGGAATTTTTCTTCCCTCACCGATACTTCTTCCACCCGCCTCAGGGCTTTGTTTACTGCTTGTAAAAAACGCTCGAAAGGGATCGGTTTTACCAGGTAGTCCACTACATTGAACTCAAAGCTTTCCAACGCGTGTTCGGGATAGGCGGTAGTGAAGATAACCGGAGGATGATTTCTGACGACCCGAAGTAATTCCAGGCCGTTCAGGAAGGGCATATTGATGTCCAGGAAAAGAAGGTCAGCCTCCTGGCCAGCGAGATAGGCCTTGGCCTCCATTCCGTTTTTGAAGGCCCGGATCAACTCTAAGTCATCTACTTTTTCAATGTAAGCGCTCAGGGCTCTCCGGGCAATGGCTTCGTCGTCGACGACGATACATTTTAGCTTTTTCATCCCAATGTTTTTAGTGGTAAATTTAGCTTCACTTCAAACCAGCCCTGCCTTTTTTTCAACTCCATCTGATAATCAACGCCGTATAGTAACTGCAACCTGCTTTTTACATTTTCCAATCCAATACCCCCCGCCTCAGAAATCCTGGGGGCATTGGTATCCACGGTATTGGTACATTCAAAGAAAAGCCTTTTGTCTGCTATTTGCAGCCGGATGCTTATCTTATTATCTTTTTGTACTGGATGGTGGCTGATGTATTTGAAC
Organism: Lewinellaceae bacterium; assembly: GCA_020636095.1. Taxonomy (GTDB): domain Bacteria; phylum Bacteroidota; class Bacteroidia; order Chitinophagales; family Saprospiraceae; genus JACJXW01. Next base: position 765,128 of record JACJYN010000002.1, on the reverse strand, counting down.
GCATTCTCGATGAAGGGAGTGAAGAGTAGCGGCGCTATGAGCCATTTTTCCTCCTCTCCACCGGACAATGAAGCCTCGACGACGGCATCTTCATCGACCCGCACTTCCTGTAAGGCGATGTACTGCCGCAGGTAGGCGATCTCTTTCGCCAGCGGCACAAACCGTTCCGAACTTTCGTACAATTGGTACCGGAGCGTGTTGGAAAGGTTCCACACCAGCCCTTTGGCCCGGGGCGGGTCGAAATCGATGAGGTGGTAAACGCTGTTCAATCCGTTGAACAGCGTATGCGGATGGATTTGAGCTTTCAGAAACTTCAGCTCCGCTTCCAGCTTTTCCCGTTGCAGTTGCTGCTCCCTTTCGTGTTGCTGTTGCCGGTCGGACGGGATGCGGTAGACGAAGGCAATGATATAGTAAAAGAGGTTGATGGGAAGGATGTAGATCATGCCTTCCAGGAGGCGCTCCGGCCAGGCCAGGCCTTTTATCCCCAGATAGGCCCGGTTTTGGTAAAGCTCTCCAACGTACTGATCCGCCTGCATTTCCACCAGGGAAACAGCCATCAGAAAAAGCGTGCTATAGGCATAGAACGCCTTCTTTCGGTGCGTGTTGAAAAACCGGGGGATCAAATAGAAACTGGTGAAGTAGAAGATCACCGCATTGGTGGCCGCCCCGTAGAGCTGCGGGACCAGGGTGTCGTATTTGGACGAAACGGCCCATCCCCAGGTGAGGCTGGAATTCCTCAACAGGAGGATGGTGAGCATCCAGATGGAGAGGTGTTTTAGAATGGTAAGGCTTTGGTTCCAGTTCATATTTGGTTTTGGTAATGAGGTGACGCCTTCCCTCAGAACAATGCTTGGAAATAAGGTGTCGCCTCCCGGCAATTTCCGCTTTGAGGACATTTCGTTGATGAAATCTGCTACCAAAGCGCAAAAACCTGCCTGATCGGCACCGCGGCTCGCGGGCAGGAAGGCACCAAAGCCGCACTATCCAATGAAGGCGACACCTTTTTACTTCCCGGGTTTTACGGGAAGGCGTCACCTTATTCAAACATGCTCTAAGATAAAAACAATGGAAGCCCCCGGCTTCCGCATTTGACGAACCGCCCTTCTCACTTGATAAGCGGGTGCAACTCCACAACCCATCAACTACTGCTGCGCTTTCGCCAATCCAATTTTTTACACCCAAAAAAGACGCTGATCTTGCCGGGAAAATACCGAAATCATGAATAAGAAAGTTTTTTTGCTGCTCCTGTTTTTGCTGTCAATCCGCCTTTTTCAGGCTCAAAACCTTTCCACGCAAGACATTATTGACGAATACGTCCGCACCCTGCCCGAAGGGGCGGAGATCGCTGTCGGCCTCATCCTGCCAGACACGGTTTACAAACAAGGCTACCGGATTGAGGCCGGCGCCACCACCGCTATCGATAACGGACAACACGTATTTGAGATAGGTTCCATCACCAAAACCTTCACCGGCGCCTTGGTGATGGATCAGGTGAGCAGGGGGAATATGAAACTGGACGGCCCCATCGCTGCCTATCTGCCGGCGGGCGATAAGATAAAAAGTGAAAAAGCCAGGCTGGTAACCTTACAACAATTGCTCACCCATACTTCCGGGTTGAGCAACGGGCCGGCGAGTTTCATCCCGCCCTACTTGCGGGCCCAACTTTTTTCTGCCGGCAACCCCAATCAATACATCAAATGGAAGCACTACCGCAAATACCTGCGCAATGAAAAGCTGGACTTTCCGCCCGGAGAGAAGTGGGCGTACAACAACTGCGGCTTTTCTCTTCTTGGGCGCCTGGTTGCGGAGCAACGGCACCTGCCCTGGGAGGAATTGGTAGAACAACGCCTGTTCGGCCCTCTGGGCATGCATCATTCCTATGCTACAGGCGAAGAGGTTCCCCCCGGGCTGCTGGTGCAGGGCTACGACGAAAAGGGCAAGCCGGCCGGGCTTTGGGATATGGATTTCATCAACCCGGCGGGCTCCATCAAGTCTTGTCTGGACGATATGCTGCTATGGGTTTCCGCTCATCTACAGGCTCCAAAGGGCAGCCTGTTTGATGCCATGAAACAGCGCTACGACATCCCCACCGGCTGGGACGACAACTTCATGGGCAACGCCTGGATACACCGGGTTAAAGATACCGGGCATATCATCTGGCACGGCGGCGCCACCGGGGCTTACCGCGCCTTCACCGCTTTTGATGACAGCCGGAAAACGGGCGTCGTTATTCTAACCAACTTCAGCTCGCACCATCCGAATATGAAGGATGAGGAAGGGAAGAGTAAAATCCGGCAATACGGGTTTCGCTTACTGGATTCGCTGGGTGGGGTGGGGCAGGAGGCTGGAAATTCGGAACCCTTGCCCTTATTGTCGGATGAATAGTGCATCAAGGGCCATGTATCACTCATACCGCAACGCCTCCACCGGGTTCCCCCGCGCCGTCTTAACCGACTGCCAGCTCACCGACAGCCATGCCAGCGCCAGCGCCAGCCCCGCCGCCAGCAGGAACCAGGCCGGGTTGATGGCTACGTGGAAGGCAAAGCCCTGCAGCCAGCGCTGCATCAGCAGGTAGGCGATGGGCGCGGCGATAACACTGGCCAGCAGCACCATCAGCGTGATGGGCTTATTCAACGTAAAGACGAGCTGAGCCAGGCTGGCCCCCAGCACCTTGCGTACCCCGATCTCCTTGGTGCGTCCGGCGGTGGTAAGGGTGGCGATGCCGAACAAGCCCAGGCAGGCAATCAGGATGGCCAGGTAGGTGGCCCACGACAGGACGCTGCTCAGGTGCTGCTCGGCGCGGTACTGGGCGTCCAGGGCATCGTTGAGGAAGGTGAAATCGAAAGGCTGCCCGGGAGCTACCTTGTTCCAGGCTTGTTTAATGGTTTCCAGCGTGGCCGGCACCTCGCCGCCTGCCAGGCGAAGCGCGAGCTTGGGAATCGGCAGGTCTCCGTAATTGACATCGCTGACTACCTGGTATAAACTGGTGGGGTTCATGCCCATCATCAACGGTGATCTCCGTATGCAGGGAGCGGAAGTGAAAATCCTTCAGGATGCCGATCAGTTGGAAGCCTTCAAAGGGCGGTGGCAACTGCTGCCCCACCAGGCCCCGCCAGCCGAAGGCGCCGGCCATGGACTCATTGACCATCACGGCCTTTTCCCGGTCGCTCGGAATGTCCGGGGAGAAGCTACGGCCTGCCGCCAGCCCGATGCCCATGGTTTCCAGATAGTTTTCGCTCACAGCGTTGTAAGTGAAGTCCCGGTATTGTTGGGAGGAAGGGTCGGTGTAGCCGAGCGTGGTCCAGCCGGGAAACCCTAAGGCGTGGGCTGAAGCGGTGACCGCCAGCACTTCCCGGCGGCCGTTGAGCGCCTGCCGCAGGCGGTGTTCTATCTCCAGCCCGTCGGCAAAAATGGCGGCCGTGCCATAGTCTGCAGTGGGCGCCGCCTGATACGGCAGGATGACCACCTGTTCTTTATCAAAACCCAGGTTTTTGTGTTGCAGATACTGCAGTTGGAAGGCCATTACCATGGTGCAGATGATGAGGCAAAGGGAAAGCACAAACTGAAAGCTCACCAGTCCGCGCAACAGCATCTGCCGCCCCCGCCCCAGCTTCGTAATTACTCCCTTGATGGCCCGGAGAGGCGAAAAGCCGGAAACGATCAGGGCGGGGTAAGCGCCGGCCAGCAGGCCGAGGGCCAGCCCTCCGCTCAAAAAAATGGTGAGGCTGGAAAGGGTGTACGGAATGGATAAATTTTTTCCGGTGATTAAATTAAAAGCCGGCAGGCACAATTGCGCCATCAACACGCCCAGCACCACCGCCAGCAGCGTCACGGCCACCGACTCGCTCCAGAACTGCTGCATCAGCTGCCGCCGCAACGCCCCCGCCACCCGGCGGATGCCCACCTCCTTCGCTCTGGAAACGGAACGGCCAATGGCCAGGATGACAAAATTGACCACCCCCAGCAACAAAACGAGCAAAGCGATGCCGCTGAGGATCATGGGATACCGGTGGTCGCTCACCGCCGCTATGCCCTGAGGGTAGTCGTTGTTCAAATGGATGTCCGTCAGCGGCTGCAACCCCACCACGTACTCGCCGGCTTTGTATATTCTGGCCACTTGCCCATCGATCACCGGGGCCATCTTTTGCTGCAGGGCCCCGGCGTCCACGCCTTCTTTGAGCAACACATAGGTCTCCGGGTACACGAAAGTCCAGCTGGTGAGGGCTCGTCCAGAGAACAGGATTCTCATATTCTCGTAAGGGATGAGCATGTTGTACTGTATGCTCGAATTGGAAGGCGCCTCTCTGATAATACCGGAAACCGTAAACTCCTCCCATTGTCCACTGAGTTGGATGGACAGCGTTTGCCCCAGAGCGGGGCCCGCCCCAAAGTATTTTCGGGCGGCGGCAGGGGTAAGCACCACCTTGCGCAGCCCTTCCAGGGCGCCCTTTGGGTCGCCTTCCAGCAGCTCAAAATCAAAAACCTCCAGCACGGAAGGCGTGATGACATGCATCTGCTCCTGGCTGACCTCGCTGCCTTTCTTCACCAGGTTGTTCACCTGAATGTACTGCACGGTTTTTTCCACTTCCGGGAAGTTGTCCTCCAATACGCCCGCCAGCACTACCGGCGTAACGGTATTGAAAAACACTTCTCCCTGGTAGTGCTCCTTGACCCACACGCGGCATATCCGGCCCTTTTTGCTGTGAAAGCTATCGAAGGACCATTCCTCCCGGGCGTACAGGCCGAGCAGCAGGGCCACCGCCACCCCGATGCCCAGGCCCAGGATGTTGATGGCGGAATAGCGCTTTTCTCTCAAGAGGTTTCGGAGGGCGATTTTGAGGTAGTTCTTTAGCATGGGTGATTTTTTTTTCCGTTATCCTGAAGGCAGAAAACGATGACCGCCCCTGCTCGGGTGCTTTTGATCATCCGCTGGATGAAGCCGGTTTCTTTCTCCCTATCCTTCTTTGTAAAATGGAACATACTGTCGAGCAGGATGAAATCGAATGCTAAAAAACCATCGTACTCATAAATGTCTGCTACGATTCCGGCGGCCTTCAGCTTTTCCCGCCGGGCGGCTTCATTCATCTGCTCTATACCGGCCTTAGATTGGTCGATGCCGGTAACCTCATAGCCCAAGCGGTCCAAAGGAATGGCGTCGCGCCCCTGCCCGCAACCCAGGTCCAGCAGCTTTCCTCTTTCGGGATAGTTAGCGAAAAAGGCAATCAGTTCCGGATAGGGTTCCCCGAAGAGGCCATCCGTCTGGTAATATTTATCGTAAGCTATTTTCATTATTTCTAATTCTGGCCTAAAATACTGGTATTCAGTCATTCAGCCCATGTACTGGCTACCCGTCTAACGTCGGACACGGTTAGAAGCCCGTAAGCCCAAGCAGCCTGCCGCGGTTGCGAACAGCGAATACCGAACCGCGAACTCGTCCAACCCTGGAATGGTAGCCCATGTACTGGCTACCCGTCTAACGTCGGACACGGTTAGAAGCCCGTAAGCCCAAGCAGCCTGCCGCGGTTGCGAACAGCGAATACCGAACCGCGAACTCGTCCAACCCTGGAATGGTAGCCCATGTACTGAAGCTACCCTCACTCGCTAGAAGCCCCCCAGCAGCCTCCAGCCTGCCGCGGTTGCGAACAGCGAATACCGAACCGCGAACTCGTCCAACCCCATGTACTGGCTACCCGTCTAACGTCGGACACGGTTAGAAGCCCGTAAGCCCAAGCAGCCTGCCGCGGTTGCGAACAGCGAATACCGAACCGCGAACTCGTCCAACCCTGGAATGGTAGCCCATGTACTTACCCCCTCACTCGCTCCCCAGCGCCTCCACCGGGTTGGCCCGCGCCGCCCGGATGGCGTGGTAACTCACCGCCAGCCAGGCCACCAGCACCATCAGCCCTGCTGTGGCCAGGAACAGATGAATGCCAATGCCGGTTTGGTAGGCAAAACCCTCCAGCCAAAAAGACAACAGGTACCAGGCCACCGGCGCCGAAATGACAAAGCCGAGGAGGATGAGTTTCAGAAAATCCCCGAAGAGCAGGGCCACGATGTTGGCCACGCTGGCGCCCACCACTTTGCGGATGCCGATCTCTTTGGTGCGCCGCGCCGCCGTAAATACCGACAGCCCGAACAGGCCGATGCAGGACAGCAGAATGGCAATGGCGGCGAAGTAAAAAGTACCAGCTTGCCGATGGTAGTTTCGCTTTGATACATGCGGCTGTATTCTTCATCCAGGAAAGCGTACTCGAATGGATAGTCGGGGGCAATACGCCGGTGCAGGGCTTCCAACCCTTGAATGGTACTTGTTTGGGTTTTTGGTTTACTTTGTACGGACGTATAAGTTATCAGAACTGCCGCTGCGGCTAAGGTAGAGGATAAGTGGTGCAATGGGGTCGTGGAGGAGTTGAGGTGAAAGTTCTTAACCATACCAATAATCTGCCCGGTAACGCCCCAGAATTCAACCTTCTTCCCGAGCGGCTGTTCCATACCCATTGCCCTGGCTGCCGCCTCATTGACGACGAGGGACAGGGTATCTGCTTACCGGTCTGCTGAAAAGCTCCTGCCGTCCGCTATCCCGATACCCATGGTTTCAATAAAAACGGGTGTCACTTCCAGCACCCGGAAACCGGTTTGGTTATCCGGCGCCTTGCCTTCCCACACCGGGTCGCGGGTCTCGGCGTTGACCATAAATGGCGTTTGATTGGAAGCAGCGAACTGCTTGACGCCCGGTAAGTGAAATTTCGTCTTTCAGGCTAGGGTATTTATCGTACAGCGGGCCCTCCATAGGCACACGCACCACATTCTCCCGGTTCAGCCCCAGGTTCTTGTTCATAATAAATTTAACCTGCCGCTGAACGCCCAGCGCGCAGACGATCAGGCAGGCGGATAACAGGAACTGCAATACGACCAGCCCCTTGCGCAGCGAAGCTCCGCTGAACTGCCCCGCCTCCTTTCCACGGAAAATATTGACCGCCCGGAAAGAAGACAGAAGGAATGCCGGATAGCTGCCGGACAGCAGCCCGGCTACTAATCCGGTAGCCAGGATCAGCGACAGCGTACCTGGTTCCAGGTAATGGATGGACAGTTCTGTGCCGGTAATCTGCCGGAAGGGCTCTTTCAGCAATTCCACCAAAGCAATGCCGGCCCCGGTGGCGATCAACGCGATGGCCAGGGCCTCGCTCATGAACTGCCCCGCCAACTGCCCCCGGCTGGCGCCCACTACCTTGCGCACGCCGATCTCCCGCGAGCGGCGGGTAGCCCGCGCCGTTGCCAGGTTCATAAAGTTGATGCAGGCGATGAGCAACAGGAAGGCCGCCGCCCCGATAAACAGGCGAACGTAGGTGATCCTGCCGCCTACCGGTTTCCCATTCTCCAATTTGCTGTACAAATGACGGCCCGGAAAAGACAGCAGGCTGATGGTGGCTCGTTCTTCATTGCCCTTGTACTTGCGAAATAAGCCGATTAGCTTGTCTTCCAATCCCGGAATATCCGTGCCGTTTTTCACCTTTAAATAGAGGCGGGAACTAAAATTACCCCATTGGCTATCCCAGGGGTTCTTGCTCAGATAGTCTTCTTTGGAAAGGAGGAAATCAAACTGCAGGGTAGAATTGGGGGGAGGGTTAGCGACAACGCCACTAACCGTATACGACTCGTCCTCCGCAGCTTCCAGCGTTTTGCCGATGGCCTGTCCCCGCCAGCCGGCGCCGAAGTGCTTTTCAGCCAGTTTTTCCGACAGGACAATGAAGCCGGGTTGGTGGAGCAGGCCCTCCTTTCTGCCTTCCAGTAAAGGGAAAGCGAAAACGTCCAGAAAGGATTTGTCCACGTAAAGCCCTTTTTCTTGGTAGGGTGTCTGATCCTTCTGGAAGGCCAACTGCCGGGGGAAGGAAACAAATAGCGCTGCTTCTGCTTCCGGGATTTCTTCTCCGATCTTTTCAGCAAAGGGCGCCGGCGCGCTTGTCCAGGTGTCGTATTGCCCGTTGTCCGCCGGAAAATTAAAAGCAATCTGGTAGATGCGTCCGGCATCAGTGTGGAAACGGTCGAAGCTCAGTTCATGCCGAACCCAGAAAAAGAGTAGCAGGCTGACGGCAATTCCCATGCCCAGCCCCAGTATATTGATGAGGCTGTAGCCGAGGTCTCTTCTGAGATTTCGAATGGTGATGGTGAGATAATGTCTGAACATATTATTTCAATGGTTACTTCCGATTTCGTTCCTACTTCCCGTTCGGTACCCCCTTGGGTGTATCCGCCTGGTTCGACGGCTCGCGGAGCTGCTCATCGCGGCGGATGTTGCCGTCTATCAGTTCTATGATGCGGGTGCCGAAGGAGGCGTTGCGTTCGGAGTGGGTCACCTGAATGATGGTTACGCCTTCGTCGTTCAGTTCTTTGAAGAGCTCCATGATCTGGTCGCCCTGCTTGGTGTGCAGGTTGCCGGTGGGTTCGTCGGCCAGCAGGAGGCGCGGGCGGCTGATCACGGCCCGGGCGACGCCGACCAGTTGCTGTTGCCCGCCGGATAGCTGCTCGGGGAACAAGTCCTTTTTGGCGACGATGTTAAAGCGGTCCAGAATCTCCGCCACCATGCTCTTGCGCTCCTTGCCTTTCACATTGCGGTATAGCAGAGGGGTCTCGATGTTCTCGTAGACGGTCAGGTCGTCGATGAGGTGGTAGGCCTGGAAGACAAAGCCCATGTAGGCCTTGTGCAGGTCGCTGCGCTTGCGTTCGTTGAATTGATGAACGGCTTCGTCATAGAAATAATACGATCCGCCGGAAGGTTCTTCCAGCATGCCAATGATGTTGAGCAGGGTGGATTTGCCGGCGCCACTGGGCCCCATGATGGTGACGAACTCGCCCTCTTTGATGTCCAGGTTGACCTGGTTGAGGACCCAGGCCTTGCGCAGGCCGTTGCGGTAGTACCGTTCAATGTCTCGGAGTCGGATCATATTTTTTTGTTTTTGTTGCCGTGCCAGCCGCCTGCTCGCTCAATGGTGGCAGGGAGAGCAGGCACCTGGCACGGCTGCTTGCAGGGGCGCGGGCTAACCAAAAAAAGTGGGCAACCCCAATCTTACGTTTTGAAAAGGCAAGGCTCGTGCCAAAACTACAAATTGTTGCTAATCAATTATTTAGTATGATTTTCGGTTTTGAAAGCTGCACAGGTTGTGCGGTGGCGGACAGAAAGGTGTTCGGAAATGGACAGTAGGCAAAGAACATGGTTTTTACCCCACTACCCTGTTATCCTTCGCTACATACCGGGCATAAACCAGTAACGCGCCGACGACCATCACGTTCCTGAACGCATTTATCATTTCCAGCTCGCTCTCCGCCGCTCGCGGCAGGTGAACCAGGAAGATCATGAGGAACACGTAGAGGGCCATCAGGACGGTGGCTAGTTTATCGAACTTTTGGATCAATGCGCTGATGATGAACGCCAGGACGCAAAGCCCGGTAAAGTAATTCCAGAAGTAAGGGAAAGGCAGGAAGTCTGGCACAAAATCTGCGCCGGTATCCGCTTTTCCGAAGTGCAGCATGACATACATGAGGAAGGAAAGGGGAAACAGCCACCTTCCGAGATTCAGTATTCTATTCATCGTTTCAGATTTTAAAAGGTGAACATTCTCTGATTTCAACCGATCCGTGGGGATGTTTCAGGATGGGGCAGGCGCTGCTCCACGACTCTACTTCCACCCGGCTTTCTGCCTTGCAGATCATAAACCCGGTGACCAGTTGCCCTTCCCGGACGGACGGCCCGGCATGGAGGCCGGCATTGGAAACTAGTGCGCCGGGAACGAAATTCTTAACCAATTCTTTGGGCTCTTTTACGGCCATGCTGCGTTGCTCCTTCCTTCCGTAGCTTAGGCTATGGTCGGTCGTCGCGCCTTGCCTGTCTCCGCCGGCCATAGCCTTTGGCGACGAGCCGGCCGCAAAACAGCCTCAAATTATTGACCAACAACTTCGTTCCCGGCGCACTAGCTGGCCTTCGTAATTGATAGGCTTGGTAGCCACCAGCCTGCCCTGCATGGCGATATTGCCGATCCAGGACTGCCACTGTTGCATGGCCTCCCGCATTTCTTCGGGCGAAACAGCGTATTGCCCGTCTCCCGATTCGTTCCAGAACAATAAGAGGTACTCTTTCATTTTTTCGATCATTGTGGGTGGACAAATAAATCTTTCACCACAAAGATCGGGGATGACAGAGCCCGAAACTCTTGATAAATGTCAAGGAATTCAGAGCTTTCTTTTGAGGCGAGTGAAGGTTTCGGGGCTAATGCCCAGGTAAGACGCTGCCAGTTTACTCGAAAGGCGGGTGAGAATCTGGGGCTGGTTTTCGTATAACCAGTTGATCCGTTCCAGGGCGTCCATCGAAGTGAAGGTATTCACCCGGTAGACGGCGTTATTGTAGGATACTTCCAGTATCTGTTTATAGACCTGCACGAACTCCGGAATCGCCTGCGCCATGGCCTGAAACTGGTCGAAGGAGACCTGGAGCAACCGGCAGGGTTCCACGCATTTGATGTATTCCCTGGACGGCAACTGGTTTTGGAAACCAAAAATGTCGGTCGTCCAGTTGTTTTCGAAGTAGAATTCCCGGGTTGATTCGTTCCCGTTTTTGCCGATCACAAAAACCTGCAGGCAGCCCCTGGCAATGAAGTATACATGCCGGCAGATTTCGCCTTCCTGCAACAGCAATTCGTTGAGCTTCGTTTTCCGCTCGGTGAACGAAGCGAGTACTGTATCGAGATTGTCAGGAATCCTGCCCAGCCTTTCTATGATGTGTTGGCGAAGTTGAGTTTTCACTTTTGCGAAGGTTTGTAGTAACCGGGCATGGTGCATTTCGAGGCCCTGCGGGCGGGCAAATGCACCATGCCCGGTTGCCGCCGTAAATAGGCTGCCCGTTTGGGTTCACAGCCGTGGCAAATATAATGCCTTCTGTAACATATTGGATAGTCGGCAGGCTGTGAACTCACTTTGGTGTAGGTGATGACGGAAGCTTCCAGCTCTTTGGGGCCGATTTGCCGGTACTCGATTTCCCCGCCCCGGTTGTGGGTGGCCTACAGGGAAAGGGTGGAACAACACAGTAGGAATGCAAGGAAAGGCGTAATTTTGGCGATCATAGCTATTTTGTTTGATGGTTTGATGATAAAACAAGTTTTGCCCGGCATAGGCTTACGGTAAACTTGTCAGGTTTCTCCGGCAATGCGATGTGAGTAATTGTTCGGGAAAGAGCGCGGCTCTCAGGCCATCAAGATAAGAAAATTTCGGGAAAGATGGAACGCGCCTGCCTGCCGCGAGGCGCGGCCTTGCAGGCAGGGATTAGTACCGATCAGTCGGATCACGCGGATCGCAGGAATGGAAGTCTTGCGGATATTGTTTAGGGGTTGTGTAAAAAGGGTTCTCAAATATTTTGACGCCGAACTAAATTTTGTTTTCCCGCTTAATTCTACTTTGTTACTTTAAAATTTAGCCGGTCCAAGTACTGGAGCGCGGACCTCCAGGTCCGCGAAGGCTGCAAATACTGGAGCGCGGACCTCCAGGTCCGCGAAGGCTGCCTCGGGCAGCCTCTAAAAAAGGCAAATGTTTGCTAAAAACGTGCTCGAAGCAGGTTGTCGCGGACCTGGAGGTCCGCGCTCCCGTTAAAGTAACAAAGTAGAATTAAGTCCGAGCGCAATAGAAAATTGCACCCCGACAATTCTGCCGGGAAAGTTACTATTCAGCATGGGGTCTGAAATACGCCTGACGCAAAATTTTGTAGACTTTTTCCCGCTGGAACCCCTTCTCATTCCCCTTGGAAGGGGAAGGGCGGCTTACAAAATTTTGCTTGAGGGGTCAAATCACCACGATGCTGAATAGTTACCCGGGAAATACAAAATTTGGCATTGTTTTTTCCAATGAACCTTTTTACACAACTCCACCGCGCAAGTCCGCGTCCATACGGGCTGGTGATCCGCGCAATTCGCCAAACCCGTGTAAATCCGCCTTCCATAACCATTTTTGACGATCCAACCATCCCCTCCATATCCCATATCACTCCCTCCGCAGCGCCTCCGTCGGGTTTTTCACCGCCGCCCGCCAGGTCTGCGAAACCACCGTCAGGGCCACCAGCAGGAACAGCAAGAGGATGCCGGGCAGGAAGAGCCAGGCCGTCATCTCGGGCTGAAAGGCAAACTGCTGTAGGAACTGCCGGCCCAGCAGAAAACTCAGCGGGATGGCCACCAGGGCAGCGATGGCCAGCAATGCAAAATAGGACTTCGACAACAACCAAATCATATCTTTCATGCTAGCGCCCAGTACCTTGCGAATGCTGACCTCCTTGCTCCTTGTTTCCACCGTGTAAATGGCGATGCCCAGCAGGCCCATCAGGGCGATCACAATACCCAACAGGGCGAAGAAGCCCACGATCCAGGCAAGGTCGACAAAGTTGGCGTAGTTTTCCCGCACGGCATCATCGAAAAACTGATAGGTGAAAGGCCGCGCCGGATCGACTTTTTCCCAGGCGCGCTCCAGGGCGGCGATGGCGTTGGCGGGATCCTGGCTGTTGATCTTCAGGTTCATAACGTTCAACTGGCCGGGGTCGTAGCGCAACAGCAACGGCTCCAGGTTATAGACTGCCGGCTTGTAGTAGAAATCCTCCAGCACGCCCTGAATGGACAGGCGGGTGCTATCGCCGACCCAAATAGTTTTACCGGCCGCTTCGGCCGGCGCACCCAGATGAAACTGCTTCAGGAAGGTTTCATTGACCAGCGCAAAGCGCTCCTGTTGCTGTCCGGGCGCCGCCGGGAAGTTTTGCCCCGCCACCAGCTTCAGTCCGAAATTATCGAGGTAGTACTCATCGATGAAATAATCCCGCACTTCTACCGGCTCTTCCTCCTCCCGTACCCGGAGGTCCGACTTGCTGTCCGCCCAGGTGCCCATACTGTGGGAAATAGCGGAGATTCGCTCCACCCCGCTCACCGAGGCGAAGGCAGGCCGAAGCTTCTCCAACTCATGGCCCTGCATCTCCACATTCAGTATCCGAGCCTGGTCAAATCCAAAATTCATGGCCATCGCCAAATTGATCTGCTTCCAGGCAATAGTGACCAGGATGAGGAATACCAGCGAGACGGACAGTTGTATGCCCAACAGCGCCTTGCGCAAGCCCACACCTTTCATGAGCTTCAGGTTGCTCAGCTTTTGCAGGACGGCCAGCGGGGTCGTTTTCGACAGCACCGCCGCCGGCAGCAGCCCCGCCAGGGAGCCCACTATTGCGGCAAACAAAACAAACCAGATGTACAGCGCCAGGCCTTCCTTCAGGTTCATATCCGTGAACTCGGTGAACTGCAACTGGTTGAAGGCCTGTATGGCCAGCTTCAGCATGGGGTAGGCCAGCAGCAGGGCGATCAGTGCTATGACCACCGCTTCGGCCATAAACTGCCAGAATACCTGCCGTCGGCTGGCGCCAAAGGTTTTGCGCACCCCCACTTCTTTCATGCGCCCCACCGCCCGGGCGATGGTCAGGTTGGTGTAATTGAAAGAGGCCGAGAGCATGACGATCAGCCCCAGCCCTGCCAGGAACCACAGCAGGAACTCCGGCAGCCCCCTCCCCATGTTGTTGGATAGAATCGGGCCTGGAGTAATCTCGCCCAAAGGCTGCAACTCAAAACGGTAGCCCGCATCCCGGGTTTCCAGCTGTAGGCCGCCATAACCCGCCTCGGCCACTTCCGCCAATGCCTGTTCAACCGCTTCCGGTTCTACATCTGGCTTCAGGCGTATGAAGTTGTAATTGCTATAATAGTTCTGCCAGTTGTTGGTTATATTATTGAGTTGCCCGGCCGCTTCCAGAGAGGCCACCGTAGCGTAGGAACCCAGTGCTTCAAACTCCAGGTGCGTTTTACCCGGGAAACCGGCCAGCAGGCCGTTGACGGTGAAACTGGCTTCCAGGCCGGGCATTTCCACCGTCTGCCCAATGGGGTCTTCCTTTCCGAAAAGCCGTTCGGCGGTGGCTCGGGTCAATACCAGCGAATAGGGTTCAGCTAGCGCCGTGGCGGGGTCTCCCCGCTCCAGCTGAAAGCCGAAGGCCTCGAAAAAGGAGGGCGTGGTAAAGAGCCCTTCGAGCGGCAGCATGCTTTCGCCTAGCTTTACTTCCCCCCGCAGCGCCGAACAGAAAGGCGTCCATTCTTCTACAAAGGCGTAACCTTCCGTCAGGTTCTTGACTACCACATAGGGCGAAGTGGCGTAGCGCTCCGAGCCACCACCCTTGCGTTGCGCATCGGTCAGGATGCGGTACACCCGATCCCCATCAGGATGAAAATTGTCGAACTCATGCGCTCCCTTGATGAGCATGATGAACAGCAGGCAGACCGCCATACTCAGGCTGAGCCCGCCAATGGTAAGAGCGCTGAAAGTTTTGTTCTTCCATAGGTTGCGCAGGACGATTTTCAGGTAGTTCTTCAGCATCGGGTAGTTTTTTTTGCAAAGACAACCCGTTTTCCTGGCTTTGATGGGAGCCGGCGGGAAAAACGGCTTGTCTTTGCTCCCAGAAGGCCAACATTCATGCCAAGACTTTGGATGCTGATTGTCAATTACTTAGAATCCAATTGAAAACATCAGGTGTTCGTTATCGGACAATGGTTGTTCGGATGTGGACAATGGGGGTGGGGCGGTTGGCTATCAGGCCGCCGGCTTCAGAGCATGTTTGGAGGTGGTGCTTTGGAAGCGAAAATGGTCGATTTTGGGTTCTCGCAAAGCTATTTTTGAGCTTCATAGTGGTGCTATGGGGCGAAAAAATGGCGAGGTGAGGTTCCAGAAGCGGTCATTTGCAGCCCAAACGACCACCTCCAAACATGCTCTTAGCTTCCAGTTGGAAGATCATTTTATCTTTGATGAGGTTGAAGGCTTCGTAGAAGCCGCCTTCCATGGCTTCGGGGATGGCTTCCAGGGTGGCGGCGTATTTTTTCTGGGTCAGCGTAAAGTACAATGTCCTGGCTTCTTCCGAAGTCAATTCGATTGGGAGGATATCATCGACAATATCGCTGATGGCATCGAATTTTTTGAAGAGGTTGTTGAGGGTATTGACCAGGCGCCAGTCGATTTCCTCTTTTTTCTTGCCGGCAATGAAGTGTTCGATCAGGTAATGCAGCTGCAGGCAATAGACGCCGGCGTCGACGGTTCTTACTTTTATGGTGATCATATTAGTTGTCTTCTTTGTTTCCCGGAGGCCGGTAAGTAAAAATCCAATCAAATATCTCCAAGGCTTTACTGGATAATGACCAATCGTCCCGGCAGCATGGGCTGCCTTTTTTTCTGGAGAAGGTTGTACAATATTGGGCATCAGGGTTAAACTTTAATCCGATACAATATAGTATAAATTGCTGAAAAAATCATTAAAATAATGAATAAATCGGGTTAAAACCTATTTTTCATGAAAATATCCCCATGTTATGAGCACTTCTATGTTTGGGTGTTTCGCCCATTTCCACGTATTTCCCACGTTTCAGCCCAGGTACTTACGCCCCCTTCCCCAGCTTAGCCCTACAACTTTTCGGGTCCCTTGATCTTTTCTGCCTGAAACACTCCAGATTGTTTTCCGTATACAATGTTGTTTTGTCAGGGTGCAGTTTTTCACTGCGCTCTGACTTAGCCGCATCTGCTGGGAGGGGGCAGGCTTTCAGTGAAAGGTTGGTGGATTACGAAAATATTAACGAATGGGTTGATATGCTCATGTTTATGTGTGATGAGGAACAAGTAAAAGCACTAAAACTGTAACTATTGAGAAACTTTCTATTATACAAGAAAGGTAACTATTCAGCAGTTAGCTTTTGGCGGTTAGCGGTTAGCAAACGCCTGCCCTTAAGAGCTTGTTTGGAGTAGCCAACAGCTAATCGCCAATTGCTGAATAGTTACGTTTTTTCTCAATTTAACCTTTTTGCCTAATCTTGGTTCTGTTCGTTTGTTTTTCTCATCATCTACCGCTGTGCTATAGGCCAAGCCCCCAGCCAACGGTTCATAACCCCCATACCAAAAAATTAAGCCAGCCAATTATGCCCCCCCCCCTCGCACTTTTCCGCCTTCCGATTTCCGACTTTACCCTGGGGCCGTCCAAAGTCCAGTAATAGTAGCCAGCGCCAGGAACACCACCCCCAAAGCCGCCCCGGCCATCATCCCGGCGTGCAGCCCGGCGTGGATAGCGAAGATGCTGTCCATCAGCTTCCAGGCAAAAAAGCGCCGCCGGCGACGCCCAAAACGGCTGCCAGGGCAAATATCCAGAGGTAATTCTTATTGATCAGATAGGCAATATCCCAGGCCCGGGCGCCGACAATGCGCCGGATGGCGATCTCTTTGAGGCGCTTCAGTACGTTGAGCGATACCATGGCGAATAGGCCGGTCAGAGCCAGCAGGATAGCCACTATTGCCTGAAATAACAGCATCCATTTGATGTTGTTGCTCACCGTCAGTTCCTGAGCCAGGATTTCGTCCTGGAAAAAGCCGCGGTAAGCCTTAAAGGGAAAAAGCCGGGCCCACTCCGTGCGGAGTTCTTGTTGGCCAGGTTTAAGAACCTATTCAAGGCGGGTCAGCACAAGGTTCACCCTGGCCAGGTTTAAGAACCTATTCAAGGCGGGTCAGCACAAGGTTCACCCTGGCCAGGTTTAAGAACCTATTCAAGGCGGGTCAGCACAAGGTTCACCCTGGCCAGGTTTAAGAACCTATTCAAGGCGGGTCAGCACAAGGTTCACCCTGGCCAGGTTTAAGAACCTATTCAAGGCGGGTCAGCACAAGGTTCACCCTGGCCAGGTTTAAGAACCTATTCAAGGCGGGTCAGCACAAGGTTCTCAAACCCAGGCCCGGCGCAGGAAATCGATCCAGTTCTGGTGCAGGATATTTCTGATGTCTGTGTCGCCATACCCCCGCTTTTCCAGCAGGGCCGGCAGTTTTTGCAGATCGGCTATGGTGTCGATATCTGCCGGGCATTGCTCCCTGCCGAAGCCGCCGTCGAGGTCGGTGCCAATACCGACATGGGCGGCATTGCCCGCCAGTTGACAGATGTGATCGATGTGATCCACCATCCTTTCCAGGGTGAGGCCGGTATTCTCCGGAGTGGAATCGCCTCGCACCCATCCCGGAACCATCATCCAGGCATCCAGGGGCATGCCGATGACGGCGCCACGGCTAATGAGTTCCCGGATTTGTTCGTCGCTAAACTGCCGGTGGTGCGGTACGAGGCTGCGGCAGTTGCTGTGGCTGGCCCAAACCGGGCCGTTGAAATGATCCATAGCTTCCCAGAAGCTATCGTCACACAGGTGAGTGGCGTCCAGGATGAGGTTGAGTTCCTCCATCTTCCGGAGCAGCGCCCGGCCCTTCTCGCCCAATCCACCCGTAGCGTCGGTGCCCTGGGCGTAAGTGCCCGGGCCGTAATGGGCCGGGCCGATGGCGCGCAGCCCCATCTCCCAGGCGCGCTCTACATGGCCAAGGGTCACCATGGAATCGGCGCCCTCCAGGCTGAGGATGTAGCCGATGGGTTCGTCCGGGGCCGGGTTTTCCCAGCGGTTTAAGTGGGCTTCCAGGGAATCAATATCGGTTACGGGTGTAAGTTGCCCGACCTCTTCCATAGCGCGGTACCAGGCCAGCTGGGCCTGCGTCATGGCCCAGGCCTGCTGGGGGGAATGCCAGCCAGGCAGCGGGTTATCTTTTTTGACGTAACGGGCGATCTGGGTGGCCACGCACAAGCCCACCCGGCCCTCGCGCATGGCCGGCAGGGAGACCGTGCCCTGGCCCCGGTCTGGTTTGTCCGCCATTCCTTTTTCGCTTTCGCGAATATCTGCCACCGGCCGGGTGAGGTCGCGGTTCCATTCCATGGCGTTCATCGCCAGGTCGAGGTGGGCGTCGAAGAGGAAATAAGATGCTTTGTTCATATCGTTTGGAAGTGTTTACTATGGATGTGGAGCGTAGCGACATCCCGGCGCATGCCGGGGCTGTGGATGCTGGAATGTCGCTGTGGAGCAGCTATAGCATCTCCCACCTGTAAAGGTGCAGCATCGTCCTGAAGCCGGAAAGGCAGAAGGACAAGCATCACTAGCATCTGATCATGCACTGGAGACCCTTTATTCTAGAAATACCGCTCTTTCCCTTGCCACCACCGGCCACTGCTCCCCGGTCCGGTTCCCTTCCACTGCCCATACCCGGCCGTGCAGGGCCATGGTCGGGCAGATGTGGGTTGGGATAGCGTAGAGGCAATCGCCTGTCGCGAAATCGGCCGCTCTTACAAAGGTGATAACCATGTGTTCCTCGCTGTGCACGGCCAGCTGGTATTCCGGAACGCCGAAAAAGGCGGCGCGCGGCGGCTGCATCTCCGAGGCGATGGCCTTATGGCCCAAATCCAGACAGAGTTTGTCTTTTCCGGGCTTGCTGACGACCCGGGTAAACGCAACGGCGGCGTGGAGGAAGTCCATGTCCTTGAATTGGCCGGCATAGCGTGCATCCCAGAGCAGCGTCGTACCGGGGCTCAGCATGCGTTCCGGATGTTGGGCGTGGATGGGAAAGGTGGGCGAGCCGCCGCAAATCACTTCCTCCGGCGCCAGGCCTTCGGCTTCCAGAATCTGTATCATCTCCGTTACCGGAGCAAAGCTGCTGTCGCAGGCCTTTTCCCGCTCCGCCCGGGCCGGGATGTGCAGATGGCCGTCGTACAGGTGCAGCCCCCGCGGGCGCAGCCAGGGGGAGCGAGCCATGGAGCGGTATAATTCCAGCGCTTCCGGGCCGGGTTGGATGCCGGTGCGTCCCATGCCCACATCGAGGTCCAGGAAAACATCCAGCGGATGTCCATGGGCCTGGGCGGCCTCTTCCAGCCAACGGCAGTGGCGGAGATTATCTACAATGGCGGAAAATAACGTGTCGGGGTATTTGGCGATCAACCGGAACAACTGATCCACCGCAGGGCCGTAAAGCGGATACGCCATCAATACATCTACCGCGCCGGTTTCGGCTACCATTTTGGCCTCGCTGATGGTGGCACACTTGAAGCGGCTAATACCGGCCTCCAGCTGCATCCGTACCACCTGTGGCAGTTTGTGGGTTTTGACGTGCGGCCGCAGGCGCTCCGGGCTGCCGGCTATAGCGATCATCCGCCGGATGTTCTCTTGAATCCGATCCGGGAATAACAACATGGCCGGAGAGGGGACAGCGGTTTCATTGGAAATCTGGTACCATTCCATATTGGGGTTTTTGATTTGGGATTTGCAACTATTCTTCATGGTGATTTGGCTCCTGGTGCGAAATTTTGTAAGCCAACCTTCCCCTTCCAAGGGGAATGAGAAGGGGTTCTTACAGAAAAAGCCTACAAAATTTCGCACCAGGTGCATCCATAGGCATCTGCTGAATAATTATTGCGATTTTTGATTTGGGATTTTCGATGTGCTGCCGGATAGGATACTTCCAAATCGGAGCAGCCGCAAAGCGCACATCAAAAATCAAACGTCGCGAATCAAACATCAGAAATTATAAGTTGCCTCACTTCAATTCAAATATCGCTTCAATCTCCACCGCCACTCCCCGAGGCAGGATCATCCCCACGGCGCTCCTGGCGCCCTTGCCGTTCTGCTCGCCCAGCAATTCCACCATCAGTTCGCTGAAGCCGTTGATGACCAGGGGCTGGCTGCCGAAGCCGGGTTCGCAATTCACCATGCCCAGGGCCTTGACCAGCCTTTTGATGCCGTCGAGGTTGCCGAGCTGGGCCTGGATCGTGGCCAGCATGGTGAGTCCTACCTGCCGGGCGGCCCGCTGGCCTTCTTCCACACTCATATCTTTGCCCACTGTGCCGGTGATGAGCGAGCCATCGGCCCTCATAGGAATCTGCCCGGAGACATAGAGCATCTTATCGACAATCACCACGGGATGGTAAATGCCGCCGGGGGGAGGAGGAGGAGGGAGTTCCAGGCCGAGCTCTTTGATTTTGGTTTCGATCATAACTATGTGTTTTCCTGGCCATCAATGGCCAAGCAGTGCGCCTGAAAGATAAAAAAGATAAGATAGAGATGGTAAAGTGAGGGGGGCTAAAGTTGAGGAAGGGGCCTTCATTTCGTACCTCAAGTGTTTGTAACCGATAAAATTGGTTAATGGAAGGCCGTCGGCAAGAGAGAACGGCAGACTAATACCCTTTCAAAAAGGGTTTCGAGGTTGTTACTGATGGGGGAAATGGGTATTTCGGAGGCTACAATGATCAGGATGGCAAGCTCTTCAAAACAAAATGCTCAGCAACAACACCCCCACCAGCCCCACCACCGAAACCGTCGTTTCCATGAGCGACCAGGTAGTGATCGTATCCTTCACCGACAGGTTGAAATATTCCTTAAACAGCCAAAAGCCGCCGTCGTTGACATGGGAGAAGAAAATACTGCCGGCGCCGATGGCCAGCACCATTAGTTCCGGCGAAACGCCGCTCTGGCCCACCAGGGGCAGGACGATGCCGGCAGCCGTCAGGCCCGAAACGGTGGCCGACCCTACGCTCACCCGGATGGTGGCGGCAATCAGCCAGGCCAGCAGCAGGGGCGACAAACCAGAGCCCTTCATCAACTCGCCGATGTATTCGCTCACCCCGCTTTCCACCAGCACCTCCTTCAAGGCGCCGGCGCCGCCGATGATCAGGAGTACCATGGTAATACTGGTTACTGCTTTGGACAGAGAATCGCTGATGTCGCTCATCTTCCGGCCCCGGCGGATGCCCAGCAGGTAAATGGCCGCCAATACGGAAATCAGCATGGCCAGCACGGGGTTACCGGCCACATCCCCGATCCGGCGCACCAGGCTCTGTTCTTCAAAAAACAACCGCAGTACTGCGGAAACGCCAATGAGGAGGACCGGGAGCAGGGCGGCCAGCAGGCTGGTGGAAAAGGCCGGCAGCTGATCTTCCGGGATCAGTTCTGTGTTGTAGAATTCCTTCAACGGGGTAGGGTGGAGCCTTCGGGAACGCTTTGAAAAGATAGGCACCACCAGCACTGCCGCCGGGATGGCCAGCATCAGCCCGTACAACAGGGTAAGGCCGATGTCCGCGTCGAACATCTCGGCTATAGCCGTTGGCGCTGGGTGCGGCGGCAGAAAGCCATGCGTCACCGACAGGGAGGCCAGCATCGGCAGCCCCACATACAGGAGGGGCAAACCGGTAGAGGCCGCAACCGTGAACACCAGGGGCACCATAATGACGAAGCCCACGGTGTAAAACATGGGAATACCGACGATCAGGCCGGTCAGCATCAGCGCCCAGTGTACCCGCTTCAAACCGAAAGCCCGGACCAGTTTTTCGGTAATGTGCTGGGCCGCGCCGCTGTCCGCCACCAGCTTTCCCAGCATGGCGCCAAAACCGAGGATCATCACCAGGGAACTCAACGTGGCGCCAATGCCTTTCTGGATGGCATCGAGTGTGTCCAATACGGATAAGCCCTCTGCCACCCCGACAAATAAGGAAACGAGGATAAAGGCAATAAAAGCGTTGAAACGGCCCACGGTGATGAGCAGCAACAGGAGCAGGACCCCGAGTAAGACGATGACAATGGGCATGGTTTTTCGTTTTTGCGGCGAAACAGCTTGAAAGATAAAAAAGATAGGATAGAGATGGTAAAATAGGGGGAGGTAAAAGTTGGCAGAGGCGTGCATTCAGAAGAGCAACTATTCCAAACCCCTAAGCAAAAGATCAATCCACCATTGCCGGCAAAATCCACCCCTCCATCATCTTATCCACCTGCACATGGGCGTAGGGCTGGTTGTACGCTTTCGCGGTGATGACAATCACCAGGGGCAAATCTTTGAAGATGAAAATTTTATTACCGCCGTTTCCACTGGAGTAGGCCACTTCGTAGGATTGGCCTGCTACCTGGTAATCCTTATTCCAAAACAGGTATCCATAATATCCGCCCATCTCTTCAGGTAAAGCTATTTGCCGGGCCAGGCTGGATGCCACCCATTCTGTTGAAGTAACTTGCTGCCCGTTCCAGATTCCTCCATTTTTATAGAGTTGGCCGTATTTTGCCAGATTCAGGGCGTTCATTTGCAATCCACCGGCGGTGTTCGGGACTTTTTGCGGGGTGTATTGCCACTGATAATTTTCTATGCCCAGGGGCTCAAATAACTTTTCACGGGCGTAGGCTTCCAGCCCGCCCGGGACGGTTTGGTTCAAAATATCGCCCAACACCACTACTCCCGCTGTGAAATAAGCCCATTTTTTTCCGATCGCTTTTTGATCGTCCATGGGCAGATCTAATGCAAATTTCACCCAGTTGGAAGTGGGGTACATGTTTTCTTCATTTCCGGGAGAATTCGGATCCATATCAGAAGCATCAAAGCCGGAACTCATCGTGAGCAGGCTTTTTATCGTTACTTTTTCTTTTTTTTCAGTATAGTTTTCAAAGGATTTGAGTGGGTAGAAATCTTGGAGCGGAGCCTCTTCGCTTTTAATATGTCCATCCGCTATGGCAATGCCTGTCACCGTCGAAGCAAAGGATTTGCCGACCGACCGGGTGTCGTGCAGCGTGGCTCGCCCGGCGCCGTTAAAATATTCTTCGAGCAGCAGTTCGCCGTTTTTGATGATGACCATACTGGTGATGTCCCGGAAGTCACCTTGGGCAATCCTTTTATTGAGTTCCCGTATTTTTTCGGTATCATAGCTGTCTTTTGAAATATTCCAGCCGCTATTGGGGGCTATCGGTTGAATGGCCACCTGGCTTTCCCCCACTTCTTTTTTAATCATATGGACGGCGATCTGCCCCTCGGCGATGATATTCCCAACCTTCAGCTCAGAGGTTTCTATATACGGGCGAATTTCAATTTTCAATGTGTGGTTTCCCTCTGTCAGCGCCTCGTCTCCGCCTCCTTTTTTCATAAACCGCATCCACAAAAAACGCCCCCAGGAATCTTCCTCCGTAGTGCTGACCAGGGGAACTCTGAAAACAGTCATCTCATTTTTATACCAGCAGGAGCCTGCCCCGGGATCGAGGTTTTCCTGGTAGATCAATTTACCATCGACATAAAAAGTGAACTGGTAATTCCCCTTTTTGCACAGCTGGTTGACCGACAAGCCCGGCGCCAGCTCGTGCAGGTAATAGGCGAGGGTTTTGCCCATAAAAACCCGGATATTTAAATCAACATTATCCTTCAGCCCAAAAGAGGTTAAAAAATCTTTTTCGGAATAATCTTCCATGGGGATCGCTTCACCCATGAATGTGACCTTGCCAATGTTGGCCTCGTGAATCGCTCCGTGTATTTCTCCTTCCTGTAACACCAGCTCTTCTTCCGCCTGACAGGAGCCCATCAGTAGAAAAAGGGCGAGATAGAAAATTGTATTATTGAATTTCATACTAACCTGGTTTATCGTGTATTAACAATACAGCAATATAGCCAGAACCCTATGGGCAAAGGACTTCACGTTCCACCTACAAAGCAAAGTAGGCAAAACACTGATACCCTACCACCCCGATCCCCCACCCATCACTCACTCCGCAGCGCCTCCACCGGATTGCCCAGCGCCGCCCTGGCCGCCTGATAGCTCACCGTCAGCAAAGCGATGGCAATAGCGATACCCCCTGATGCGAAGAACACCCACCAGGGCAAGTCAATCCGGTAGGCAAAATCCCGCAGCCAGAGCCGTCCGCCCAGCCAGGCCAGGGGCGTGGCGATCATTGCGGCCCATCCTACCAGGCGCACGAAGTCCTTTGATAACAAACTGACAATGCCCAGCACTGAAGCGCCCAGCACCTTGCGGATGCCCACCTCTTTGGTGCGCAGGAAAGCCATGTAGGAGGCCAGCCCGAACAAGCCCAGGCAGGCGATCAGGATGGCCAGGACAGTAAAGAAAAGAAGGGTTTTTCCAAAGCGCTGGTCGGCCTCGTAGAGATTTTGCACCTGTTCGTCCAGGAATTCGTATTCCAGCAGGTTGCCTGGGTAGAACCGGGCGTAGGCGGCCGCCAAATGCTCGATCGCCCGATCGGCATTTATTCCGGAAATGCGCACTGAAAAGGGTTCGTGGTTGTGGTATACCGGCAGAAAAACAATGGGTTCTATGGCATGATGGAATGACATCTGGTGATAATCCTGGAGGACTCCCACCACTGTCCAGTCCTTCTCCCCGAACCGGAGCACGGCCCCAATGGCATCCTCGGGCTTTTCAAAGCCCAACTGCTCTGCTGCCGATTCATTGATGGCCACGTTCTCAATGAGTGGCCAGGCTATATTGTGGTCGGCCGCGCGCAGGTCGCGCCCGGCGACGGTTTTCAATCCATAGGTTTCGGCGTAATCGTGGTCTACATCAATAAAATTGGAAGAAAAGCTTTGCCCTTCCAGTCCCTGTCGTTCGATACCGAAAATGCGCCCCATGCGCTCTCCTGGCACGCGGCTGGAAGCCGTCACCGCCTTGATATCGGGATGGGACACTAATTCGTCTTTAAAACTCTGAACACGCTCGATATAGGTGCTGTCCCAGTTGGTCTGCTCCGGCTGGCTGACCCGCAACACCTGGTCGATATTGACGCCCAGGGCCTGGTGCGTCATGAAGCGCACCTGCTGAAAGACTACCCAGGTGACAGACACCAGCGCAATGGAGGCGGCAAACTGAAAGACGACCAGCCCCTTACGCAGGCGTTTGCTGCCTTCCGATTGCCGGTACTGCCCCTTGAGCACCAGCGCGGTTTGCTGGCGTCCCAGCAGGAAGGCCGGATAAAGCCCGGAAAAAAGGATGCCAACCAGGAACCACAACAAGAGGCCTGCCATTAGCCTACCCTGCATCCCGTCGCCAGACAACAAATACTGCCAGGAGAGGTGGACGCCGAGCCGGCTGCTCAGCAGCGGCGCTATCAGGTAGGTGAGGTAGCCAGCCAGGGCCAGGCTGATAAGGTTGGCTAAAGTAGCCTCGGTCAGGAACTGCCGCACCAACTGCCCGCGGCGGGCGCCTACCACCCGGCGGATGCCCACTTCCTTTGCCCGCTCAATAGCGCGGACGGAGGATAAATTGATGTAGTTGACCCAGGCCAGCGCCAGAATAAACAAGGCGATCGCCAGCAGCGCCCAAACGGCCCGGCTGCTGCCCACTTCACCTATTTCATACTCCAGGTCCAGGGAATGGAGGTGCGCTTCCTTCAGCGGCTGGAGGTAAAAATGCTCCTCTGCGCCGGAAACTTCTTCTCCTTTGAAGTGCCGCTCGCTGAAATCTTCGAGCTTCTGCTCCAGGGCGGCTATGTCCGTACCCGGCTGAATTTCCAGATAGTGGTAAAAGTCGGACCATTCAAGGGATTGTTCCACTGCGGCGCCCATATATAGCTTCAGGGTGGCGTAGGAACCCAGAATGTCCGGCTGCAACAGAGAGTTGTCCGGCATATCCGCCAGGATGCCCGTAACCCGATAGGGCTGATCATCCTGGTTCAGCTGGATGTTTTGCCCCAGGGCTATATCGTAATTATTATTGGTAATATCGAAGAAGTGCCTTGCCACCTTTTCCGTCAGCACGACTTGCCGGGGTTCCCGGAGGGCCGTAGTGCGGTCACCCGCCAGCAGTTCAAAGCTGAACAAATCCAGGAATTCGTTATCCACAAAGTAGCTGCCTTCCAAGCGGAGCATCTCCTTTTCTTTTTGCAGGATGGTGCTGCCCTGAAATAAGATCCGGGTATGATTCACCACCTCGGGGTACTCCTCGTCCATTAGCGGCCCTACCGCCGGATAGGTGATGGCGCCGATCTGTACCCGCTTGCCATTTTGGTAGCGGTCGTTGATAATCCGGTAGATGTGATCCGCCTTTTCGTGAAAGCGGTCGAAACTCCACTCATAACTGATGTACTGCAGGAGGAGCAGGCAAGCCGCCATACCCACCGTGAGGCCCAACAGGTTCAGGCCGGTGTAGAGCTTGTTCTTGGTAAAACTGCGGATGGCGATCTTCAGGTAGTTGCTAAGTTTGACTTTACTATTTTTTCCGGGCGTCAAGCCACGGCTTGCGTAAGCAAGAACCAAAGGTGGCGAATTTTGGCGGAATAACTTCCGACATCGGGTTGAAAATGGCTTATCATCGATAGTTCGGCTTTGCGCCATATTTCTAGCCTCACAGCGGAGAGCACGTCCGAGAAGGTGACGGTAGTTTTGCGGTACCATGCTGTGGCATTAGGTTGTATTGGACGGCGCAGATGCAAGGTGTTTGCCATCAGGCAAACGATAGACATCAAGTATCAGGCACGGGGTTGAACGTTCGATTGCCAAATCTGACCATTGCCTCTGGCTTTCCACGCCCAGGTGGCGGCGTACTTCAGCGAAGGTGACTTCGACCCGCCAGCGGCGCACGAAGAAAGACACGATTTCCTCGGCAGATAATTCCGTATCGGTGCAAGCCAGCAGTACCGGTTCAAGCTCTCCCGTCGGGGTCCTTGACGAGCACCCACTTGACCTTAACCATCACCTTGTTGTTTTTTATGCCAGATACCACGCGCCGAGGTGATCAACATTTCTTTGTGGCACTTGCCATACCACTCGGAAAAGATGACACGCGTCCATTTTATACGCTTGTCGGTGAGCCGTTTTTCCATGTCAAACAAGCGCTTCCCAATGGGAGGCTTTGGTATGGCTTGCCTTTGGTGCCATTTTTGGGAGGCAAATGGAACAAGCGGGCGTTGAGCTTCATGCGCACGATCATGCCAATGCCAAGGCTTTGAGCGTGCATGAGCAGTTCGTAAACGGCAAAAGAGCCGTCTCCTGTCAAGTAGATAGGTAGGTTCAACGCAGCGGCGTTGCGGCTCAACCAGGTGACTAACTGGCGAAATTTAATCCGTGAGTTTTTGGGTTGCTTGCCGCGAGACTTATAAAACCGCTCCGACGGGCATAGGGCGGTTAACACAGGAAGCGCCAAAATACGCCAGCTTCCAGCCAGGGCAGGCTAGGTTAGCAGCATCAAAGACAGCCAACGCAATGCTGCATTTGACAAAATGGCTTTTCGAAGACCGCACCGGGTCACGGTAGATGCCTCGCTTCTTGATCTTGGCGCCCCATCGGCGCTCAATCGTATCGTCAAAGCCGAAAACCAGGGCTTCGCCAGGGTGGCGAAAGCAGCAACCAACAACGAGAGCAGCACTCCCCGACAGCCGCTTGGCGGACCACTTGTCCTGGCTCAACAGGCGGTGATATTTGGGAAAGCAGCGCTCCGCTTGTAACCCTACGCTTCGCAGCAGGTTGCATACCGTGCGGCTGCCTGGGCAAATGATAGCGCCGGCGATCAGCAACAGGGCTTTTAGTATACGTCCTTGCGGAAAGCCGTAGAAAAATCCGATATTGTGCGTTGAAATCCTGGTGGTAATGTTAGCATCTTTAGAGGGTTGAGATACTCTAAGATACTAACTGCCAGGATTTCTTCTCATCGTACAGGCTTCCCTGTAACAGTTGGCTATTGGTAGCTCGGTAGTGGTTCAACAAAAGCGCGCTGGTGAAGCGCGCCCTGGCTCCAATCGACGAGAGTATCCATGAACGAAGAGAGAATGCCACCGGGATTTTGCCCGCGGCTGATGCCTACTGACATCAGGCGGCGAGCACAGCGAAGGAAAAAATAGTAAAGTCAAACTTAGCATCGGTTGTGTTTTGCAAGGATAAGCCGCTTTTTCCCGGACAGTACTAGTCCCCAAGAGAAACGTACCTATCCTGTTGGGCGCAACATCGTGCCAATGGCGGGTTTTCCAGGAGTTAAAGCCTGCCATGGAAACAAACAATGCCACCCTGCAATAACACAAAACACTAAAACCAATTCATTGCAGAACAACCAGCCTCCTTCCTCCCTACTCACTTCTCACTTTCTCTCAGCCGCCGGAGCTTTAGCGAAGGAGGCCGATTTCCTTCCGACTTCCCCAGCTGTTCAATAATGAACACTCTCTGTTCGCCAGCGAACAAGCGCTTCTTATTGGTTCACATCGGCACTCGCTGCTTCGACCCAGTCCCACAATTCATCGTTGCCCCTTCGACGCATTTTCCTCCAGTCCTTCCGGGGAAAAGCTGCCAGCTGCCTTTTCCGTGAACCTCGCCATAATCCACCGCCATATTGGGGTTCTCCAGTTCAACTTTTGTTTTGAGGAGGTGAATTTTGAACATACTATTAAGTACCTTTCCGCCAAAGCCACACAGGATGAAACCGTTGATCACAACAGCTGCTTGTTTTCTTTTGGCACTTACCGTTGCTTTACCAGGCACCCATCCATCCATCATCCCCGAACCCTACCGGGTAGAAGGGCGTATGAGGGCAGTACTTTGTCATCGATAACAGCACGGTAATTGTGCTCAGCGACTCGGCAGCTCTGCCAGCCGCCCGGCGCCTTACTGAACTCCTGGGGGCAGGCTTCCCCATCAAATGGAGGCAGAAAGGGGCGAGGTGGGAAAGGGCCATTTTATCGAACTGGGTACTGAGAAGGATTACCTGGGCGATGAAGGGTATACTTTTCAGGTACAGTAGCATACCATAAGCATCCAGGCGTTTCGGTTACTTACCTTTTTTTATGCGGTGGAAACCGCCCGGCAACTGTTCTCTGATAAGAAAGGGGTTGACCGGCGCCGCTATCCTTCCTTCGACATTGAAGATCATCCCCGCTTTGCCTGGCGGGTATGCACCTGGATGTCTCCCGCCACTTCATGCCGGTGGAATTCATCAAAAGTATATCGACTATCTTACCTTCCACAAACTCAATACCTTCCACTGGCACCTGATCGACGGTATCGGCTGGCGGATGGAAGTCAAATCCACCCCTGAGCTCACCGATTGGGGCGCCTGGCGGGTGGTGAAAGAAAAATGGATGCCCTGGCAGGATTTTGAGGTGTGGAAACCCGGTGAAGAACGCCCCGCTACGGCGGCTTTTACACCCAGGAAGAGATCAAAGAGGTGGTGGTATACGCCCGCGATCGCTACATTACGGTAGTACCGGAGATCGAGCTGCCGGGGCATTCCGAAGTGGTTTTCCAATGCTATCCCCACTTGTTGTGCCAGGACAGCCTGGGCAAGCCCCTGCCCAATATCGGTGTATACTGCGCCGACAACCCCTGACAGCTACCGCCTGCTCGAGGATGTGCTGGATGAAGTGCTGGAGCTCTTCCCTCCGGATACATCCACATCGGAGGAGACGAGGTCAGTAAAAGCAACTGGTACGCTGCGCCCGCTGCCAGCGCCTGATGGTACTGAACGGCAATACGCCGGCCTGGACGATATACAAAGCCACTTCGTCAACCACTTCGACAACTACCTCCGGGCACGGGGACGCCGGCTCATCGGCTGGCATGAGATCCTGAAGGGGAACTCAGCCCCGAAGCTTCGATCATGTACTGGGGCGGGGCGGACGGGGGCGGGCTCACCTGCGACGTAAAGTCCCCACGGTGCTGACGCCCGGCTCCCACCTCTATTTCGACCACTACCAGAACCTGAGCCCCACGAGCCCCAAAGCCTGGGGTGGATACAGCCCGCTGAAAGAAGTATATGAATATGAACCGGCGCCTGCCGAACTGGAGGAAACCTACCGCGCCAACATACTGGGCGTGTATACCAATGTGTGGACGGAATACATGCCCGATGCCCAAAAGGTGGAGTACATGGTATTTCCCCGCATCGCCGCGCTGTCGGAGGTGGTATGGGCGAAGGGCGAAAAAAACTGGTACGGTTTCGGGAAAAGCTGGGATACCTGCTGCCCCGTTACGACGCGATGGGCATCCACTACGCCCGCAGCGCCTTCCGCCCACAGGCTACCTTCGAACTGGACCGGAGCACCAAACAACTCATCGCCCGCCTGGAAACGGAATTGGAAGCAGAAATCCTCTACACCCTTGACGGCTCAGAACCGCCTTCACCTTCGGCATCCCCCTACACCGGGCCCATCCGGCTCAGTGAGTCCGCCACCATCAAGGCCGTACCGTTTAAAGACGGGCAACCATTAACCGAACCGGAAACCTTCGAAGCCGTGCTGCACAAAGCGCGGGGCGCCAAGGTGGAACTGCACTGCACGCCCTACGGTACCTGCTACCATACCAGTGGCGGCTACACCCTGGTGGACGCCAACTTCGGAGGCGACAAATGGGGCAACACCAGTGGCTGGGCATCCTGAATGAAGATTTCGATACCGTTCTGGAGTTGGACACCCTCACTACCATACGGCAGGTGGGCTTCAGCTGCATTGAGGAAACCGGCGCCGGCATCTACTTCCCCGCCAGGGGTGGAAGTGGCGGTGTCGGAAGACGGTACCGGAATTTCCGGACGCTGAAAACATGGCAGAACCGCCGCCCGTTGCCCATCGAACGCACGCCAGACATCCATACCCAAACCATTACCCTGGAATTCAGGCCCACGGTATACCGCTACCTGCGCGTGAAGGCGGTACTACCAGCCGGTGGAGGGGCAGGGGTGTTCATCTTTGTGGATGAGGTGGTGGTGGAATGATCGTATAAGTATCTGGGCAGGAATAAGAGTGTGTTCAAAATTCCATCAATCGGCTGCAAGTGGCAAATTTTATACTGCACTTCGTTAAAAGCCTCGGCGTACCTTCCAGGTATGCCTATGTTTTTGCCTCGTTCAGCACAAAATTTGCTCACTTTCGCTCAATCATGGAAATTTGAACACACTCTAAAGAAATACATGGAAATACGCGGTGGCGTGCTGGCTGACAGCAGTCACGCCTGGATGGAATAAATTAGCGATTGAAGGCTACCTTTAAGCGGCAATTTCCCATTGCCGCTTAAATTTGAGCTCTTAATTTTTCCGGTAAAGCGTTATTGGATATCCACCAATGAGTCATGCGCTTTTAGGGCGTTCGGGATGAAAAGCGCCTCAGCCCGTCATAGGAGGCAACGGCAGGCGGCGGCAGGATGCTCACCGCACGAACTCAATTCGCCTCCGCATATCGTTTGAAATTATCCAGAATGGTACTTGCCAGCCGGCTTTTTGCATTTCGACAGGGTTCATGCCTTCCGCTTCGAAATTTTCCATGACGAAGGTACCTCCATCCACTTCAGAAAAGTGGACCTGCACCTGGCGGTAAGTCGTCAAGCCTGAAATCCAGGTTTTTATTTTGTTGATTAGCGTAAAGGCGCCGCTAAAATCGAAGCCCATGCTACCGTCCTTTGCCTCCATCCGGTAGCTGAACTTTCCGCCCGCCCAGTCTGAGGTCATTTTCCGCACGGGGCGCATGCCAATCACCGCTGGCAAAATTCCAGTTCGTGATGTGTTCGGGCTGCGTCCACATTTCCCAAACTTTCTCGACGGGGGCATGAACGGTTGCCTGTACGGTGATGACCGTACAGCTCTCATCATCGGCAGCCTGGCGGATCTTTTCGATGTCGATCTTGCGCATCTGCATCATGGCGCCTACCGCCCTTTGGGCCCGGGCGGGGTCAGGATCGAATATAAGCCGGATGAGCTCATCGGGAACGATTTGCCAGACGACGCCATACTTTGTCTTTCAACCAGGCGCACATCATTTCCTCTCCTCCATCGGCGGTGAGTTTTTCCCAGAAATAGTCCACCTCCTTTTTGGGTGGCGCAGTGCACCACAAACGAGATCGCTTCATTGAACCCGAAACCGTGATCATAGCTGCTATCCATTGCCATGAAAATATTCCCCGAGCCGAAACTGGGCGTGTTTGATGGTTCCCACAGCGGGATCGCCTTCCCCTCTTCATATCTTGCCAGGAGGTTAGTACCGGAATGCTCAAATAAGGAAGTGTAAAAATTGATAGCGTCCTCAATACTCCCATGCTGATCTCCGGTGAACATCAGTAAGGGCGAGATCTTCTGCCCCACATCCGGGATCTTTACCCAGAGTCAATTGCCAGGAGACGCCGTATTTGTCCTGCACCCAGCCATACTTTTCGCTCCACGGGTATTTGTCGAGCGGCATCATGGACTGTCCGCCCTCCAGCAATTTTTTTCCATGCATACCAACCTCCGCTTCGCTTTCGCAAACGACATAGAAAGATACGGATGGATTGAAGGGGAACATCAGTACGCCGTTCAAGGCTGAAAATTCCTGGTAGGACAGAAAGAACTGGACGGTCATAACGGCATCGCCCTGGTGTTGAATTTTTCCGATTTTCGAATCGGGAAAACAGAGAGTATAAAATGGGCGGCTTCTTCCGCCTGGTTGTCATACCACAGGAAGGGGTGATCTTTTGTTTGCCTGACATGATGTTGTCGAATTTATTTTTTAAATGTTCCTTACCTGAAACTGCACGATCCTCGAGATCAGATCCAGCGGCAGGGGCTCGCCAACAGGAAATTGCACGGAGCCTTTTCCCTGTTTGTATTTCGATAATTCTTCCGTAAATGCCGCATGCCCGGTTGGCGTGGCATAAAAGCCGATATGTTTTTGTAGCCTGCAAAGTATACCAGCGGTGCCCGTTCCTTTTATAAGCCGGCATGCCATAACTGATGGATTCTACTGCTTCCGGAGCAGCTGCTTTGATGGTGGCGCGAACTTGTTCCAAAAGCACACGTACCGCTTCGGGAAACCCGGCTATGTATTCTTCTACGTCTTTTGCTTTGTTCATCAGTACTGTTTTTCACTCAAATGGGAGTCCTGTTCTTTAGTTCGCGACGACTAGCGAAGTACAAAATGTTTAGCGATCAACCAAAAAATTGATTTTAAAAACTTTTTGTTTCAAAATTAATGCATTTTTTCGAAATCTCCTATTTTTTTTGTTTCCACCGCACTATTTTTTTATGAATACTGAAGCGTTCAAATCTTTGGCACTTGTATTCCCGGGGAAGAGAAACTATTGGTGGTTTCATTCTTAATGGGTAACTATTCAGCTATTCGCCGTTCGCTAAACGCTGCCTCAAAACCCGGATTTAGGGCAAAGAACTGGTTTCTTGAGCTTAGATTCCTGCAATTAGGGGCATAGTGATGCGAATAGCGAACCGCTAAAAGCGAAATGCTGAATAGTTACCTTAATGGTATATAATAACATCTCCTTATTTCGACGTATACCTAAGAGCACAGACAAACGGTTTGCGTACCTTTACCGGTAATGGACGTTCAGGCCAAAATACCAGGATACATCTTACCGGTGATCGTCTTCGCCCAGTTTGCCGGCACCTCGCTCTGGTTTGCGGGCAATGCAGTGGTTCGGGATCTGCAGGATGCTTTCGGCCTGGGCGCCGAGCCTGTGGGTGATATCACTGCGGCGGTGCAGTTGGGGTTTATTACCGGCACCTTTTTCTTTGCCCTCCTGTCGATCGCCGACCGTTTTTCTCCGTCGCGGGTATTTCTGTTTTCCGCAGTTATGGGCGCCTTTTTCAACCTATGTGTCAGCCTGTTTGCGGGCGGGTTATTCTCCTTTTGCTTTTCCGTTTTCTCACCGGCTTTTTTCTGGCTGGTATCTATCCGGTGGGGATGAAGATCTCTTCGGACTGGTACGCCAAAGGGCTGGGCAAGGCCTGGGTTATCTGGTCGGCGCCCTGGTGCTGGGCACGGCTTTTCCGCACCTGCTGCGGGAGTACGCAGGGGTTGCCCTGGAAGGCTGTCCTCTGGGCTACCTCGGCGGTGGCGTTGTTCGGAGGGTGCTGCTCTACCTCCTGGTAGGAGACAGGTAAGAACCGGCGACCCGGCGCTCAATTTGAATGGAACGCCATTCCGAAGATATTCCGCTACCAGCCCTTCCGGTTGGCAGCCTTCGGCTATTTCACCACATGTGGGAGTTGTATGCCTTCTGGTGCCTTTGTGCCGGCATTGCTGGTAGCGTACAATGCCCTGCACGGGACGGAGATCGGGATTTCGCTTTGGTCCTTCGCCATTATCGGCATTGGGTACTCGGCTGCGTGGCGGGCGGGTACTATTCCCAGAGGGTGGGCAGCGCCCGGGTGGCGTTCGGCATGCTGTTCACCTCCGGGCTGATGTGCCTGGCCTCTCCGTTGCTGTTTCTGCTTCCCCCTTTTCTCTTCCTGGCTTTCCTCCTCCTCTGGGCTTTGCCGTGGTGGGCGACTCGCCTCAGTTTTCCACTGTCGTCGCCCGGACGGCGCCTCCGCACTACATCGGCACCGGTACGACGATCGTCAACTCCATTGGCTTTGCCATTACGATCGGCAGCATTCAGCTGCTGAATAATGTTCGGGACACCATGGGGAATGAGTAATTTTTCTGCTGCTCCTGCCAGCCCGTTGTTTGGGTTGTATGCGCTGTGGCAGTTGGTGGCGAAGGGCGTGGAGATGATGGTAGTGAGGTTGTTGAAG
Organism: Lewinellaceae bacterium; assembly: GCA_020636095.1. Taxonomy (GTDB): domain Bacteria; phylum Bacteroidota; class Bacteroidia; order Chitinophagales; family Saprospiraceae; genus JACJXW01. The sequence continues at coordinate 730,960 of JACJYN010000002.1, read as the reverse complement.
GAGGCTTATTCCTTGCTTTCCGATTGGAACAGGGCAGCATGCCTTCGCCCTTCGCCCGCTGAAGTTTGTAACGAAAGCGGGAAGGCTTCGGCACCTGTCCTCGCACAAAGGCTATGTAGAATACCCATTTTCTAACACAGCCCCGGCTTCACGCGGCTACTTTGAATACGGCGTTCCCATCGCCATCAACTTTACCTCCAGATCTTCTCCCACCCAGATAAAGTGATTGGGCGGCACCACGGTCCAGTCCTCTTCCCGTTCGTTGAGCTTTTCGGAAACCACCATCACGAACTGCCGGTACCTCCTTATTGTCACGGATGAAGCAGTCGCCATTGGGATGGGACTCGAAGCGGCTGCCGGTGGCGTAGTACAGGGTGGGCGAGGCTTCGTGCGGCGATGAGTTGTACCGCGTGCCGAAGATGCGGCGCCCGTCGGTCACCAGCATATTGTAGGTGGAGTTGCCGGCGATGTTGCGGCGTCGTTTGAGCACCTCCATCATGTCGAAGGTATGCTGGAAGCAGGCCGCCACCTGCTCCGGTTGGGGCAGCTCTTCGCCGTATCGTTCGACCAGCGTCTGCAGGAAAAGGCGAAGATGTTCTCGGTCTGTCTGGTACCGGTGACCCACAGGAAGAACTCGTCGTTGAGCAGGCGCACCAGGTCGCGTTTGATGTGACGGAAGTCGTCGATGCCGCCGTTGTGCATCAGCAGGTAGTCGTGATAGTGGAAAGGGTGGCAGTTGGCCTCCGATACGAAGCCTACCGACGCCGCCCGGATGTGCGCGAACAGGCAACGGGTGCGGATCAGGGAGGCGTTGTAGCGCAGGTTCTGGTTGTTCCATACCGGCGTGATCGACCGGAAGAGGTAGGGCTGCGAGCGGATTTCGCGGGCATACCAGCCCAGTCCGAAGCCGTCGCCGTTGAGGGGCTGCGACATCTCTTCGGCGTCATAGCTTTGGTTGACCAGCGAATTTTCGGGCTTCAGCAGCAATTCATCAATGATGATGGGTAAGTACAGGTAACTGACGAAACGACACATGGCATATGGTGAATGTGCCCGCCTTCGCTCTAGGAGCTACGGCGGATAAAAGTGTGAGATGTGAAAAAGGCAATAGCTTGTTTACCCGTTTCATATTCCTTAAGTTAAGATGGAAACACACAAACCTGAATGACAATGATCAATGGCTTTGGTGATTATTGTTCGGCCAGAGTAAACCACCACCGTCAAAGACGGTGGCTTTTCAAAGTCCAACCCCAAAGGGGGTTACCCCGCAATGCCGGCGCATTAGTGCGCCGGGAACGAAATTCTTAACCAATTCTTTGGGCTCTTTTACGGCTATGCTGCGTTGCTCCTTCCTTCCGTAGCTAAGGCTATGGTCGGTCGTCGCGCCTTGCCTGTCTCCGCCGGCCATAGCCTTTGGCGACGAGCCGGCCGCAAAACAGCCTCAAATTATTGACCAACAACTTCGTTCCCGGCGCACTAGGGAAAAGCAAAAAATAAGGCTGCCCCTGCTCTTCGCCAAAGCTACCAAGCAGGTGCAGCCAGGGTGGTATTCGATGCCGCAAGACGGCATGCAGGATGAAGCGGCTGGACAGGTAAATCAGAGCATGTTAGGAGGTAGTCCCCAATATGCATCGGGGCAGGCTATTAGGGCTGCCCCCAAGGCCCTACAAACGGGGGCCCTATTACCGCTGGAAAGAAGCATTGTACCGCAAAAGCTGGGTGGCCCACACCCAAAAGCCTTTCGCAGGGCCCCAGAACGTGGTGCAATACCTGCGCAAAGCGCTCGCCAAACAACGCCTCTTTGGCAAGGCTGCCGATAAATGCCCTGCTGCCACAAAGGACAGATGGTTACCATCGAAACGCTGGAAGCAAACAAAAGCCCCCCTGTCCACCTCTGGCCCCTGTTCTATAATTGATCCCGGCTGGCAGCACGGCTCTGCCCTGGCTTTGCTTTGTCCGGCGGCAGGAATTTAGGCCTGATAAACGCCTTTTGCCCTCCTATTTCCCGGATTTATCTGTATTCAAAGAACTTTTTCAGCCCTCTCTTTTTACTCCTCGCCCCGACGCCGGGGCTGGTAAGCTCCTAATCTTAAAATTGAAACCCCATAAGGAAGGGACGCTGCTTACTCTTGGCTCCCCTTCGTTCAATCCCGCACATTCGGTGCGGGACTGAAATAGCCAGTTGCACCAGGCTATTCAGCCTTTATTATTAGCTGCAGTTTATTTTACAAAGTACATTTCTATTTCTCCTTTTCCCTTAGCATGAATTTTTCCCCTGTTTTCGCAATCAATGTCATTTTTGACAAGTTGATAAGTCGGTCCTGAAATATTTATTTTACCAGGTTCTCCTAATGACTCCATTCTGCTTGCCGTATTAATTGTATCTCCAAAAAGATCATATCTGAATTTCTTCTTTCCTACAACTCCTGCCACAATAGGTCCCTGAATGTATCCCAACCCTCATCCTCCACTTAATTTCATGCATCCGATTTCTTTCCTCAAGATAGTATAACATCTGTTGTGCAGCTGTAATGCAATTAATAGCATGTTCAGTTATCCCATCTCCAAAGCCACATGCAGCCACATATGCATCACCAATTGTTTCAATCTTTTCAACTCCTGCCTCCTCAACAATTTCATCGAACCGTCCAAAAATATCATTGAGCTCATTGACCAAAGCGATTTCCGAAATGGACGCTACTAACTCGGTAAAACCTTTGAAGTCAGTAAAAAGTATAGTCACATTCTTGTGTCTTTGGGGAATAGTTCTACCGGTTTCTTTTAGATCTTTTGCTACATTTACCGGAAGTATGTTATGAAGAAGATCATCTGATTTTTTTGTTCAGCCATTAAGGATTCTTCCGATTTATCAATTAAAACAGACATACTCCATATAAGTGCGAGACAAATGAATCCAGTTATACTGATATTGACTACTTGTGATAAATAGGGGTCTAATTCATCATAATGAGCATTAATATTTGATTGGAGTGATACAGTAACAATCAACGTTAAGCAAGCCAGTATACTAAAACCATGGGCTAATTTTTCTTGCCTTACGGGGAAAGTCATGTATGGCAGGATAATTATTAAGAAACAAATGACCGGAACGCCTGACGAATATCCCAATAAATAAAGAAATAAGAGAACCGATATATACGATGTAATTATAAGCCATATGGTTGCCAGTACCCGCCAACCTTTCTTATTAAAAATTAACACAATTAAAAACATCATTCCCAATAAAGATTGCTTCCATAAATTATTGGGGAGTCAATGAAATTAATTGAAATTAGCACCCAAATTGCATTATATATTGCACCTAGGATAGATGCAATATTAGTTACTCGTAGATACCTGATTTCAGTGGTAGAAAAGTCTTTATTAGCACCAATATCAACCATTCTTTGAAAGAATCGAAATTTGGTTTTACAATCAATTGACATTTGGTTCTTTTTTCTCTTTGGATTATTGATTGCTTTTTAATTGTAGCTAAGGGGTTTCGGCTAAACGAAGGTGGCGTGCTTAGCGCCACTTGCCGTTTTAGCCTATGTTAGGTGCTTGCCGGACATTCGAAGATTCATTCCAATTTATCTACAAGAATTATCTCTAATTCCTCTATCTTCTCCAACTTGATATCATTTGTCAAAAATTTATCACAACCTTCTTCAATTGCAGTTCCTATCTGAATCCCGTCCATTCCTTTTAAGAACTTATATTTTGCTCTCATCTCATAAGCTCTTGTCGCATGATTTTTATCGACGTTCAACAGTGGAATACCTACTTTACCTAAAAATTCTTCAAATTCTTTAATCAATTCTTCTTTATTATCCCTTTTGGGTTTAACTCCATATTCCGAATAGGTTATCACACTGGTAATAATCTCATATCCATCAACATACAATTCGGTGAAGTACTTCTTGAGAGGAGCAGAATATTTTGGGCGTTTCTCTATCAGATAGATGAGGGGGCTGTATCAATGAAAATTTTCATTTTGGTTTTTCTTATTTGTGGGATATCAACCTACTTTTTGATTATGTCCATGGTTTATTTTTCATCCTCTTCTCTCAATTCATTAACATACTCTTGAGCATCCATTTCCCAAACACCTTCTCCGATCCCCATATACTCTTCTAATATGGTTTCGATCTTCTTTTTCTATCTAACCTCATCAGGATCTCTCTCAGAATCACTTCCAATTCATCAGGATTTAGATGGTTGATCTCTTCTATAATTGTCTGTATCCTAGTCATTTCTATAGTTTTTCTTGTCAAAACCCGTTAAGCCTATCCAAATATACATTTTTATCTCTTTATATGTTCCCTTGTATGCTGGCATTATCCCTAATTTGGATAAGCATCGTTACTTTATTTTATGTCTTTTTACCGCCCGGGCTTGCACCTAACGGCAGACTGTGAAAAAACTTACCCCCAATTTACAAAAAATCCTTCACGCCGCCCTCCGGTACACAGCGCACCGTGCCACCACTGCTGCCAGCCCGCTGATATTACACCCTCCAGGCGCTGAGCCGGGAAATGCCAAAAAACAGGCTTTTCAGCCTTTCTAACAAGGCGTTTACGCCAACTATAGACAGAACTCTCCTAAGGTTGTGCCACATGGCATGCCTTCGGCATAGCTCGTGAAGATCAGCGCGAACTCCCCGGACACCTTCTTTTTGCCCTTCAGCAGCGTGTAGGAGTACGTACGTGGTGATGCCCTCTTCGCTGCAATTTTTCAGTTCCTCCCCTGTATGGTAGCCCTTGTCTGCCAAGGCTTCCAATTCCTTTACCGACAATGCCGCCTTCGCTCGCCGGCCCATCTTCGCCAGCGCATATTCGTCCTTCTCGTTGGTTACCTCGTAGTCCGCGATCAGGCAGTGCTTGTCGCTGGTTGCCGTTTGGATGTTATAGCCTACCTCTACAATGCCCATGTGCAACGGCAGGGCGCGTGCATCCTTGTCCGTTGTTGATATCTGCCTCTCTTCGCTCTGCTCTAGCCGCTTTTCCAGGCCCTCATATTTACCGCGCCTCTCCAGCAGTTTCTCCACTCGCCCGCTGAGCGCTTCCCATACTTCTGCTTGCTCTTCGCCCTGCTCTTCTTCATCCAGCTTGTCGGCCGCCTCGAAGTACTCCTCCAGCTTCTTATCGATATACTTTATATGCCGTTCTACTTTGGCGGCGTTGTAGTTGTTTTTTTTGCTGTTCTGCGCCCGGAACTTCGAGCCGTCTATGGCTACCAGTTCCCGGCCGAAAAGATTCATGTCCAGGCACAACTGGTTTAACTGCCGGAATACGCCCCGCAGCGCCCCGGCGTTGTCCTTGCGAAAATCCGCGATCACTTTGTAGCAGGGTTGCTGATAATTTAGAGCGTGTTGGGGATTTACCCTTTGGCCTGCAAATGTGCATCTTTTGAACCTCATTTCGCCATTTTTTCGCCACGTAGCGATGCTATGCGGCTCAAAAATGGCTTCCTGAGAACCAAAATCTGCTCATTTTCGACATCAAAAGTAAATCCCCAACACGCTCTAAACCGCAAGCTTCATCTGGAAGTCAACGAGGAGAAAACGAAAATCTGCCGCCCCGTCCATTTCGAACTCTTGGGACATGGATTTGTGTCTTCCTATAAAGGAGATTGCGGTAAATACCGCCTATGCATAGCCAAGAAAAGCTGGCAACGACTAAAAAGAGAAAATCAAAATCATCACGCGTAAAACCAGTCCCATCCCACTAACCGAGCGCATCGAGCGATTGAAAAGCCTGATGTATGGCTGGGTGAATTATTTCAAACACGCCACAGGGTATCAAAAGCTCAAAACATTGGATTCGTGGATACGCTGCCGCCTGCGGTACTGTATTTGGAAACAATGGAAGCGGTATAAACGCCGACTAAGAGCGTTCCGGCAACCAGGGGTGGAAGAAAGTTGGGCACGGCGATTTGCCTACTCCCGAATGGGAGGGTGGGCAATAGCCTGTAGCCCAATTATGGGCACAACGGTTACCGAAGATCGCCTTCGCCAACGGGGATATATTCCATTTTTGGAATATTTCCTCAAAGCAAAATATGGCCCATCTTCCAAAACCAAAACTCCGAAAACAAAGTAAGTTGTTCTGTGAACCGCCGTATACGCGATCCGTACGTACAGTGGTGTGAGGGCTCTGGAATAACGGGCGAGACCTTTGCGGAGTCCGTAGGTCTAAATCTCAACCGTTATTGCCGGGTAGGTCGGGGGCATTGCTGCCCCTTTCCCCCCTAAGAACGGAACGTGCATGTTTCCATGCATTCCGCTCAAGCACTCTTAACGCTTTTGAACAGCGCACCGAGCAGTGTAGGCTGCCCGATTTTACGATACTAGATGTCAAAACAGCTACCATTAATCCAATTCAAAAGTATCAACCCTGAATTTCATTCAACTCTTTGACCAATTTATTTTCATATTCTTCTAAGTCATAATCATCTTGACTGCTCTATCCAATACTTTGCCGAAGTGTACAGTATTTGCTTAATAGAGTGCTGTATCAGGTAATCCTTCTATTTCGTTTCACTATCTCACTTATTCTTGTCTGTGGTATCTTAAGTTCCTTTGCTAGTCTGTATTGGCTTATTTCCATGGGGATTACCAAAATTCCTCAGTAGGAGTTGCCCCAGGATGTATGTTTGGTAATTTTTCATGCTGCTTTATCCATTTAATGATAATCGATTATTTGAACTTCATAGGCGTCATTTCCTATCCATTTGAAAATGACCCTCCATTGGCTATTGATCCGGATACTCCAAAAATCCTTTAGTTTACCTTTCAATTTTTCCAATTTATTCCCTGGAGGTATTCGAGGGTCGTTGATATCTTGTGCGTTATTTATCATTCTTAATTTCCTTCTTGCCACAGGTTGTATGTCACCCTGGAAGCTTCTTGGAGTATGATCCACTCCATATTTTTCAGTTTCCTTATCGCCATAAAGCTTTTTATCATAATAACGTCTTATGTTACTAACGCCAAAGATAAGCATTTGGTTCGGCTTTGTTGCATGAATGGGTTCCAAACAAAAACGATATCAATTTTCTGAATCAGGCAGCGTTGGCTTTTACCGATACGGGCATACCTTGGGCTGTCATGATATTGAGCGTTTTATTTTCATATTTTTGTGTAACTATTCAGCAATTCGCAGTTCGCTATTCACAGTTCGCAAGAACCTGCCCAAAACTATTTGCTTAAAAGCAAAGAACTGGTTCATCAAGCCTGGATTCCTGCTGTGGTTTTAAGTTCCTTTGCTAGAGCTGAATAGCAAACTGGGAAAAGAAATTGCTCCTGAATAGTCTCCCAGGATTTATGTTTGCTGAGTTTCCATTTTTCTTGAATCCAGTTTTTCGTCCGTGAATGATTTTTGAACTTCATACATGTCTGTCTCCGATAAACTTCGCCGGTGGTAGCCACTTTGCTCTTTCCATTTTGCGCCCGATCTCTTCTATCTGTGATAGGGCAACGTTTCTTGGATAATCGGGCAAGTCCCTTCCTCCTGTTCGTTACCATTCCACGGCATTCCTTCTTGCCATGATAGGGTTCATGTTCGTCCGATCAATTCGTCCCATATTTTTTTGTTTCCTCTCTGAAAAGGTAATCATCATACCAGCCTTCAATGGCTTCATCGCCAAAGATAGATGGTGATCCTGCCCTTTGTTGCATGAATAAATTGTTATAATCGCCGCAATTGAGGACTGAATACTTTTTCTTTGCCTTATCTGCTGAAGTGTGGGTATCCTTTTTTATCTTTGACATGGGCTGGTTGGTTTTTATTTTAGTTGTCGTAAACCAAAGATACAACTCAGCAACTTCGCAGTCAGCGCCTATTCAGTGCAACAAAGCCGTTGCCTACCCAAATAATTGGGAAAGTACGGGCTTAACAGTTTCCGCTCTAAATACTTGCAGGCGGTTTAGCGCCTACCTTTAGAGCGAACATGTTTGGTCACATTTTGGGTTTGGAGATAAAAGTGTCATTTTTTGTTGAGATAAGGCATGGTTTTGCAGCTCATACTGGTGGTACGTCTCCGAAAAAAAGTAACGCAATATCAGCAAAAAAGGGCATTTTTTTGCGCCCGATCTCTTCTATCTGTGATAGGGCAACGTTTCTTGGATAATCGGGCAAGTCCCCAAACATGCTCGTACCATTCCACGGCATTCTTAGCGAGGGGGAATGATAGGGTTCATGGAAGTTGGACTATGTAGCATCATACCAGCCTTCAATGGCTTCATCGCTGAATTAGATGGTGATCCTAACCTCTTGACAAGTTCTTTGTTATAATCGCCCCAATTGAGGACGCGGTACTTTTAGCCGTTATCAGCTGTGTGTCTTTTTATCTTTGACATGGGCTGGTTGGTTGCATTTTTAGTTGTCGTAAACCAAAGATACAACTCCAGCCCAACGAAGTAGTTCGCCTATTCATTAGCTGTTGCTCTTGCAAATAACCGTCGGGCTAACAGTTTCCGCTCAGGTGCCCGACCACCTTTAAGCTGGAGGAAGTTGGACTACGTAGCAGCAAGCGATTTGCTAACCTCTCCTCCGCTTTTTAGCCACTCAAATTTCACTGTTCCAGAGTTCGCAGTTTAACTTATGTTGTGGTGCGACTTAGGTGTTCCACCGCTGGGCATTAGCAGCTTTTTCCTCTCTCCGCAAAGCCGTTTTTAGCCGGGTGCCGTGCCAAGTCCGGATAAAGCTGTTGCCAATGTCCGGATAGAGAACCAATGGCAGTACATTAGGTTAGAGCAACTTGGGATACCTCTTGCAAGCTTCTAGTATGCCGTTGTCTAACAATATTTAGAGCGACTTAGTGCCAGTGTAATTCAATTCACTTCTCTCAGCAGGTCTTCTAATCTATATTTTTCATACTTCTTCTTATCCCTATCGATTATTTCCAATAAATCATTTTTACTTTGGATATGCAGCCATATTGCTGGGTCGACTCTGAATATTTCTCCGAGTTTAATTGCCAAGTCAATATTTATCTTTCTCCTGCCTTTAAATACTGCGCTTAGGTTGCTCTCTTTATAATCAATATACTCTGCAAGCTTTCGTTTCTTTATCTTTAGTGCTTCCACATATCCCTCTAAAAATTCTCCTACTTGTATGATCTTTTTTGGGTTTTCTCTTTCCAAATAGGTTTCCATCTGAAACCTTAATGACAACAACCGGTTCGCGATTAATTCTGATTCCTTAATCTCTCCTGACTTCTCCTTTATTATCCTTTGTAATTCTTTAAATTCTTTGCTGTTCTGGTTTACTAAACCCCTTCCAGTCCCAATTATCCCGCCTTCGTTGATTATTTTCTGATTGCTCATGTCACTGTTATTTGCCTTCTGGTTTAATGCTCAAATATTTTCCCATTAACTTCCTTCCATTTACCGGATCTATAAACATCTTTTGCCCCATTGCCCATGTTGCTCCATATTTGTCTTGATACAAGGAAATTAATTCTGTCTTGCTGTCGAATGACAAAAAACCTAAATAATGCCCTTTCCCTAATTCAAAGCTTTTTTTACAAGCAAATGCTATCAAACACCCTGCAACATTTTCATATTTCCCTTTCCTCCCATAATTATGTGGCGCGACTTCCACATTGTTCATGTAAAGCATTTCATCGTTGATTAGGGTAATCATCAATACCCCTTCAATTGCTTCGGGTGATTTTTTAAGCGTTATCTTGTAAAATTGAGCGCCTTCGACTTTTGCTAACTTCTTCCAAGTAAACTGCCAACCGTCTTTTCTTAATGGCATTTCGTTTGGGAAGCTTTCGAGTATTTGGCCTTCGTACAGCTTTCCTGTTCCTACATCCTTTAGGCGTATTTTCATTTCCTGATAAAGGTTTATGTAAATTTATCAATTATTGATAAATTTTGCAAATCTTCGCCTGCTTTTTTCACTCATTGGCACTAACGGTTAGTACATGCGGCGTGGCGGCGATTAGCCGACATGACCGCCATGTATATTGTGTGTGCCTCGAATGGGCATCGCAGATGGCCAATTCGAGCTATCGGCAAAGCCACTAGGCTTAAAGATAAGAAGAAAGGGCCATTTGCAACTCTAATTGATGTAGATGCGGACAGGGTCAGCGGAAAGAGGATGCACCTTACCGAGGGAGATCTTCATCCCGTGGCAACAGCGGGAAGAAAAAGTCAGCCGATGCCATAGTAGCTGCGTGTTGAGATACACGTATGTGAAGGGCTGAACATGGAACAGCCTTTAGCTATCTGAATCTTACACCAATTAGGAAGCCGATATTATCCAACATTCTATTGAATGAACTGGATAAGGAACTGGAAAAACGAGGACATAAATTCGTCCGCTATGCTGATGATTGTAGTATTTTCTTAACGAGTGTTGGCCAGTATTACGCGATTTCTAAACCGCAAGCTTCATCTGGAAGTCAACGAGGAGAAAACGAAAATCTGCCGCCCCGTCCATTTCGAACTCTTGGGACATGGATTTGTGTCTTCCTATAAAAAGGGAGATCGCGGTAAATACCGCCTATGCATAGCCAAGAAAAGCTGGCAACGACTAAAAGAGAAAATCAAAATCATCACGCGTAAAACCAGTCCCATCCCACTAACCGAGCGCATCGAGCGATTGAAAAGCCTGATGTATGGCTGGGTGAATTATTTCAAACACGCCACAGGGTATCAAAAGCTCAAAACATTGGATTCGTGGATACGCTGCCGCCTGCGGTACTGTATTTGGAAACAATGGAAGCGGCCTAAACGCCGACTAAGAGCGTTCCGGCAACCAGGGGTGGAAGAAAGTTGGGCACGGCGATTTGCCTACTCCCGAATGGGAGGGTGGGCAATAGCCTGTAGCCCAATTATGGGCACAACGGTTACCGAAGATCGCCTTCGCCAACGGGGATATATTCCATTTTTGGAATATTTCCTCAAAGCAAAATATGGCCCATCTTCCAAAACCAAAACTCCGAAAACAAAGTAAGTTGTTCTGTGAACCGCCGTATACGCGATCCGTACGTACAGTGGTGTGAGGGCTCTGGAATAACGGGCGAGACCTTTGCGGAGTCCGTAGGTCTAAATCTCAACCGTTATTCCTTGCCACTCGATTCTGTCCAGTTTTCTTTTTATTTCATTCTTATTCTCAAAGTAATTCCAGTCTCGAATGTACTTGCTTCAGAATTGTATAAATATAAATTAAAATTGTTTGGAGTAAATCTAAAATTCGGTTCTATTCCCAAAATCATTTTGTCACTTAATTGCATTTCTACCCCTCCGAATATTCCTATCGTATAGATTGATTCGTCAACTTCATTTTCTGCTTGGGTCAAATTTTCATCATCTATTTGTTCGTGCAAAACTTTTGCTTCTGTTTTAGAATCTGAATTCACATTAATCACCCCACCAAATCCAATCACGTAATTAATTTTTTCGCTCTTCGATTTGATTGAATAACCAAAGTCAACAGGTATCCCAATTGATGTAATCGTAATATCGTTTTGAATGCTTGATTCGGTACCATTCATAATATCCGTTCCAAATCTTAGTCCTTCGATTTTATGGCGGTTTTTCCTATTCTGATAATTAATACCGCTCCTTAAAAATATTTTTTCATTTAAACCGTATTGAGCTTGAATCCCAATTGAATAGCCAACTCCTATTCCTCCTTTTTCATCTATACCGCTTGCTGCTTGAGAATCATTAATCGTTATTAAACTGATTTGGGTATTCGCATTTGCTCCGAAAGAAAATTTATTTTGGCACAATCCTATAATTGGTAAAATCAAAATAATTACGATAATTTGGATTTGTTTCTTCATTGTTTTCTTTTTTTAATTGGACGGAACGTTTTGGCGCTTGGCGCAGTGGCGGATTTCGGAGCACAAAACTGTCAATACAACACAAAATTAATGCGAGGTAGAAACTGCCTGCCGGTAAGGCAGGTGTTCAATTAACCACGTCACCCGCCATTGCCGCCAAACGCCTGTTATGCGGTCGTATTTATTATTTTGTCAAGTTTAATGATTTTATTGTTAATTCTAAACCTTCTTCAAACGATGTTGGTTCCCAACCTAGTTTCGTTTTAATTTTAATCCCATTTGGTTTACCTTTTCGTCTTAAAACACTTAATTCTCCTTTGGTAATCAAAGGTGGTTTGCCTGTTAATTTCGAAATGGGCTCGCTAATAAATGCTATAGTGTTAGCAACAATATCGGGCATCAAATTGGGTTGTTTTGCAGATGGGAATTTTTCAGAAACTTTTTTAGCTATTTCTTGAAGTGTATAGTATTCCTCTACCAAAATATATTTTTCGCCAATGGGAGATTTTTGTTCAGCCAAAATATGTGCCCGAGCAGCATCTTCATTAAAAACAACAGGAAATCCTCCTTTTAAAAGAACGGGAACTTTATTGTTTACTAAATCCTCTATCAACCTTGTCATTCCTGTAGGTTTTGCCACACAAGGGCCATAAATAGCAACAGGATGCAACGAAATTGCAGGTAGTCCATTTTCTATTACGGCTTTGTCAATCAAGTCTTGCGCTAAGATTTTTGAGCGTTCGTAGGCAGAAATATGGATTCTTGGATTTGCAGTTGTTTCGTCAAACTCTGCCTGAGTTAAATCAAAAACATCTTGCGTGCTGGTATAAATAAATCGATTTACCTTTTCATTTAATGCTGCTTCAATTAAGTATTTGGTGCCCAATGTGTTTACCTTTTCAAATATGCTCTCATCTTTAAACCATTGTTCGGGCAACCCACCAGCGTGAAATACTGAGGTAACTCCTTTCATTGCTTTTTCGATAGATGCTTTATCGGTTAGGTCGCCTTGCGCTAATTCAACATTAGGGGGTAAAACCGTTTTTTCACGTTCGATATTTCTCACCAGACACCGAACTTTTCGATTATCGGCTATCAATTGTCTTACGATTGCATTTCCCAGATTGCCTGTGGCACCCGTTACTAATGTTAATTCTATATTGTCCATAAATTTTCGTTTCTGTTATTCTGTTCTTTAATATGCCGCATAACGTTTCGTGCATGCGGCGGGCGGGCGCTTAGCCCGCCTGATCGATATGCACATTGTGTGTGCCTCGAATGGGCATCGCAGATGGCCCATTCGAGCTATCGGCAAAGCCACTAGGCTTAAAGATAAGAAGAAAGGGCCATTTGCAACTCTAAAAGAGTACTCTAGGGAGATGAAAGTTCTCCTCACGCTATCGTAAGTATGCGTGTAGCAAGCCGCAAGGGCGCGTCGGGTGACTGGCGGCCTGAAGTAAGCGGGACTGCAAAAGTTGGCATGTACGAACAGGAATCGCATAAGAGGCATCAATGAGTCGTCAAGGTAGCACAACATACCAAAGGCAGAACTTAGAGCGTGTTGGGGATTTACCCTTTGGTATACCAAATGTGCATCTTTTGAACCTCATTTCGCCATTTTTCGCCACGTAGCGATGCTATGCGGCTCAAAAATGGCTTCCTGAAACAAAATCTGCTCATTTTCGACATCAAAAGTAAATCCCCAACACGCTCTAAACCGCAAGCTTCATCTGGAAGTCAACGAGGAGAAAACGAAAATCTGCCGCCCCGTCCATTTCGAACTCTTGGGACATGGATTTGTGTCTTCCTATAAATACCGCCTATGCATAGCCAAGAAAAGCTGGCAACGACTAAAAAGAAAATCAAAATCATCACGCGTAAAACCAGTCCCATCCCACTAACCGAGCGCATCGAGCGATTGAAAAGCCTGATGTATGGCTGGGTGAATTATTTCAAACACGCCACAGGGTATCAAAAGCTCAAAACATTGGATTCGTGTATACGCTGCCGCCTGCGGTACTGTATTTGGAAACAATGGAAGTACCTAAACGCCGACTAAGAGCGTTCCGGCAACCAGGGGTGGAAGAAAGTTGGGCACGGCGATTTGCCTACTCCCGAATGGGAGGGTGGGCAATAGCCTGTAGCCCAATTATGGGCACAACGGTTACCGAAGATCGCCTTCGCCAACGGGGATATATTCCATTTTTGGAATATTTCCTCAAAGCAAAATATGGCCCATCTTCCAAAACCAAAACTCCGAAAACAAAGTAAGTTGTTCTGTGAACCGCCGTATACGCGATCCGTACGTACGGTGGTGAGAGAGGGCTCTGGAATAACAGGCGAGACCTTTTGCGGAGTCCGTAGGTCTAAATCTCAACCGTTATTCCTTGCCACTCGATTAGCGTTCAGCTTCGTCGATGATCTTTTTAATTTCCTCGATAGATTTCCCGGTAATCTTCGATATAGTTTCTACATCAAGCCCCGCTTCATGAGATTTGAGGATTACTTCGATTTTGCCTTCTTCTTTTTTGCCTTCTTCATAAGACGTATCCACCACATTCTTCAAATCCCGGTAATATTTCAAACTCTCCTCATACCTGGTGGTAACTTTTCCTCCGCATCGAAGCGCGCAATCTCCGCTGCTTCGAACAGTTTCTGGAATATCCGCTCCTGCAAAGCTGCCGGTAGGTTTTGCAGATAGGGAAGGTGCCTCAACACATACATCCACTTGTCAAAATCCGTCTCCAACTCCGATTCCGCCTTCTTGAAATTTGGCATCTCCAGGTATATGAAGGTAAGCTTGTCGTAAAATACCTGGCAATGTTGGTCCTTCAACTTCACTTCATGGCGTACTTGTTCCTTGTGGCGGTAATCGTCAAATACAAAGTCCAGAATGCCTATCGTGTAAACGGTACTGCTAATTGGTAATCCCAGTCTCCCTTCTTTGCCTGTTCCTGAATGGGAAAGGTCGAATAATACACGCTCCGGTCTTTGAAGTAGTTCTGCTGCTTCGCCTTTTGGATCTCGACGATGAACCGTTCTCCACTGGGGCTGGTGCAATATAGGTCAAAGATGGCTTTGCGGTCTACCTCGCTGGCGCCCAACTGTTCAGTAGGGTACTAGGATAAGTCCTGGATATGATGGCGCTCGGCAGCACCTGGTTGAGGAAATCGATCAGCAGGTCTTTGTTTATTTCCGTCCCAAACAGCTTCTTGAATCCGTAGTCGGTAAAGGGTTGATGTATTTATCTTGAAGCGCCATGTTGCTTGATCTTTGTTTGGGATAAATTTACAGCCTTTTTGAACGATATGCCAGGGTAGAGCTTTTTTCTGCTGGACGCTAACGTTGGGCTACCTGCTGTGCGACGTTTAGGAGCATAGCAGGTAACCGATGTTAGTATTTGCCGCCGCCTTTTCCTAGATTTTCATGAAATATCAGGTTGGATTATGCAGCTTTACCTTTGATCTCAATGTCAATGTCAAAATTGGACAATATCTCTCTCAATTCATCCAAAAATTCACTCCTCATTTCCTCATATTGCTTTACCATGCTCTTTTCACCAGATTGGTCTCGATGAAACTCAATCATATGGTTCAGTTTATCAACTTGTTCAAGTATATCTGCTACTCAGGCAATTTTCTCATCTATTTGAATATCATTCATGGTATTCCTTTTTAAATTTTCCAAATTTTATTTCGACAAAGCCTTTTGGAAACTTCTTTTTGGCTCTATTCCTCTTGGTCTCCGTGAATAAACCTCTCAATATACTAAATCATACTCAGTCACGAAATACCTTGCATGGTTCTCTGGATACATTTTAACAGTATAAGCATCGACTTTTCCATATTCTTGTTTTGCTTTATGCCTTCTGAATCAGTTCTCTATCAATCTTTCATGTCGATCAAATGTCTCATGCTCGATCATCATCACAAAGTCAATATCTCTCGGGTTGGCTTTTCTGGTTATATAACTTCCATCAACCCATTGAATAAAATCTTCCGAAATTTGCTCTCTAAAATCGCTCAGATAGGTTTGATAATTTTCAAATATTTCTTTCCTTATTTCATTAAGCCCTTCAAAGTTGTCAATGTAAAAACTCTCAAATTCATCAAAACTCAATTCAATCTTTTCATATGGAATAAGGTTACCTCTCGAATCAAATTTCAACTTCATAATTATCTCATTTATAGGCGGCGGTTGTACCCAACGGTCACTTGCAAGTTGTCGTTGCGGATTTCGAAGAGCGTCAGCGTCCGCAGGACGAAGACGGTCAAGAAAGGAGCGGAGACAACGCACACCACTACACCCGCAATGCAATTTGCAAAATGTTAGCGTTTCGTTTTTTATTGATTTATCCAAATATTTGATTCATGTCCTAATTTGTTTGCAGCAATTTCATTACCATAGAATGTTCTTTTCTGTATTTTACCATTGAAATCCTCAAACTCATATCTTACGTATTCAAACATTTCATCTATTTGACTGTCGACAGAAAATGAAACATAACCGACTTTTGTTTCATTTTTCGGAAAAACGACACTTTGTATTAAGTACTCACTTTGTTTAATGTTTAATTTTTTCTGGACATTCTGGCCATTCTCTATATAAACGTAAAAATTAATTCCCCTCAAGTCCATAAAATACACGGTAATTCCTTTTTCATGCTTGGATATTTTATAAAAACGTTTATGTCTTTAGGAAAGAAATCCTTGTTTTTAGAAAACACAGCAACTTTCTGAAAATAAATAGTCTGAGGATTTGTTTTATTAGGAACTAAGCCCATATTTGCCTCATTACTTAATATTTTCCCATTGATTTCTCCTTTTTGAAACCAAGAAAATACAATCGGTTGTAACCAAGCAAGTGCTCCTACAAATGCTAAAGCAAATGTTGTCCAAAATGTCCAGTTATATTTATTGCTCATAATTTTAAATTTTAGGTTTTTATCATTAGTCTGTTGTCAATTTACTTTATGTTGATAGCGATGCGTGTCAAAAATTTCAAGAACGGGTCAAAATGAACGCTAACGTCCCGCATCCCTGACGTAGCGAGCTTTTTGCTCGCTATGGGCAGGGATGCTTTGTTCATTCCCATTAAGTTAAGCAACCCGGCCAGATAACAAACTGCACGGAAAAGAGGATATTCGTGAAAATTCCAGTGATCATGAACACCTCCCTCCGTGCATATTTTGATGCCATCCGGCAGTTTCCACAGTTGGCGAGGCAAAGCCCCCAACAATACTTTTCCCGGCCTGGGAAAGATTTTACCCGAACCCGGATCCTACACCTCGAACGAGTTGTCTGGCTCAACATCAGCTTACTCAAAAGTACGCTTTGTGTCGAACTCGACCGCTTTTTTGACTGGCTTGATACCGGAGAATTTTCCCCGACGAAAAGCGCCCTTGTCCAAGCCCGCCAAAAACTCTTACCCAATTTCTTCAAAGACATGTTCCTCTTTGGCTCTCGGCTATTCTACGAATGCTTCAAAGCCAAGCGTTGGAAAGGCATGCGCCTTTGGGCTGCCGACGGTACCGGTTTCCGGCTCCCCGACGAGGAGTGGCTGGGCGAAGAGTTCGGCTGGCACGGTAACCAGCATAACAGGGTGCCTTCTACCCGGCTGCTCGCCCATTTTGATTTGCTCAACCAAATCGTCACTGCCGTGCAGTTCCATACCCGATACGTGGCCGAAACAGTGATCGCCCGGCAGGCCATTGCCCAAATCCCGAAGGATGTCTGCGTCGTTTATGACAGAGGCCATGCCTCCCACACCATCCCTTTTCTTCATCAGCACTACGGTTCCCATTGCATCGTACGGATGCCGGTTGGCTTCAGTAATACTGTCAAGGCATTCGTTGCCAGCGGCAAAAAAGAGCAAACCGTTACCGAAAAGCTCTCTTATAAGTCCCGTATGGTACTCAATGAACTGGGTATCTCCGTCAACGCCCAAACTACCATCACTTATCCGAGTGATGATGTTGCCTACCGGCGAGGTGGAAGTGCTACTCACCACCCTGCTTGACACCAAGCGCTTTAAGCATGGTTATTTCTCAGAAATATACCGCAAACGCTGGGGCATCGAAACTTGCTTCCTCGTCATCAAATCCTTTCTGGAATTGGCCAACTTTTCGGCATACACCGTCAATAATTGCTGGCAAGACATTTATGCGCATTTTATCAACTACAACATCCAAACGGCCCTATTCACGGCAAAAGAGCGTGAAATCAAAAAAGTCAACAAACAGCGCCAGCACGATTACAAGCCCAACCGGAACGTCACCGCCGGGCTACTCAAACGCTTCCTTGTTAAATTCATGCTTCGCCCGGAAAAAGAACTCCAGCGATGGATCAAGGATTTCTACCGCCAAATCATTCAAACCATGGAGCCCATAAGGCCTGAAAAAAACAAGGAGCGCCGACGACGTATAATGCGTGGCACCGAGCGGCACATCTATGAATCAAATTACCGCCACGCATTTTAGCAGTTCAAATTGCCCCCAAAAAATCGAATTTAACCACACAATTATGGGAGCTTTTTCCGGTGGCCTTAATAGTTGGTTGCCCAATAAAGTATTGCCAGCTCTTTATCATTTTGGCGCTTTTTACCCGATTCTTTTATCGGCTAATTATTTCAAAGTTTTTTTGGGGCCGCTTTTTAATAGAGTTGTTCCGAAATAACGTAAATTTGGGTCAAATTTGAAAAACATGCTGGACATCGGCCGTGCCCTTCGCGAAGAATCAGTCATGAAATCCCTTACCGGGCTGCAAGTCCGGCAATTCAAAGAATTGCATGAGAAGTTCGACGCCGAGCTGCTATCCCGAAAGCTGACGGCAAAACCCAAGCGCCAACGGGCTCTTGGCGGCGGCCGCAGGCATACGCTTGAGGATAGCACCGGGATGCTGTTCTTCATCCTGATGTATTTCAGAGTGTATCCTACCATGGCGGTAGCCGGCTTCTTATTTGGCGCAGGCCGCAGCCGTGTTTGTGAATGGGTACAAACCTTCCAGCCTGTGCTGGAGGCCGTGCTGGGCCATACTATGGACCTGCCCAAACGCAAGATATCTTCCGTGGAAGAATTCGTTAAGGCTTTCCCCAATGTCCACAAAGTGATCATAGACGGTACGGAACGGCCACGGGCCCGGCCCAAAGATTCTGAGAAACAGCGCCGGCATTATTCTGGAAAAAAGAAGCGCCATACGCTGAAGAACACCTTGGCCGTAGAACCCGAGAAGAAAAAAATCCTGATCCTCACCCCGACTACTCCCGGAGCGGTCCATGACAAAAAGGATTTGGATGACAACGACATCGTCCCACACATACCCAAAGAGATACCTATAGAGGTAGACTTGGGCTATAAGGGCCTGGAAAACGAATATCAAGGTATCATCATCCCGCACAAAAAGCCCCGAAAAGCGGAATTAACCGAAACACAAAAACAAGAAAACCGAAAAATAGCCTCCTCCAGGATACGAGGGGAGCATGCCATCGGTTTGTGCAAACGGTACCGCTGTATTAGCGATGTATTCCGGAACCGCCGCGAAGGCTTCGATGATGCAGTCATGCTTACCTGCTGCGGGTTAACCAATTTCTATCAAAGAACGAAAAAACGGGCCTAAGAGCCCAAAAATTGAGGGGTAGCCCTGTCAAAATTTTAATATCAAGTTATTTCGGAACAACTCTAATATTTGGTGCAGGTATCTCCTTAACTTAATGGTGTTGATGCTTTGTTATGCATAGGCTTTTTTTCTATCTTTGATTCTGCATTGAATAGAGTAGACACATCCGATTCTTAGTCGCACCTTTTAGGAAAGCGATAGCTATCGAAAGTGTTTGTTTCATATTTCAATGCATTTTTTTTTTCCCTTTCTTGGTTCATGAACTGAATAGAACCAATTTGTACAGTCAAAGCTCCCAGAGTATTCGTTTATTTTTCTCAACCGTTTAATGATTACTTGTACAACACTTTCTTGTCTATTCGGAAATATTACTCTCGACCTCAGAGAAAGATAATCATGAAGTACTCTTAAATCTCCTACCTTGCTAATGTCTGGTTTCCTTATTTGAAATGGTTTCTCATTACATTGGATTATTTTTTTTGCAACTCCAAGCAATTGCCAAGATTGAATCATATTATCCAATCCTCTACCTCGTTCAGTAATATGCCTCCATCCAACTCTTGAAATGTTAATCTCACCTAAAGCTGGATTTGTTCTTTCGTAAGCCTACCACCAAGGGCATATTGCGCTCGGCCTCAAGATCCCTTACCTTTGCCTGGCGGAGCCAGCAGCTTGCTTATTCCGATGCTGGTTTCCAATTCTGCGGGAACAGCTCATGCAACTTGCTGACTTTATGATCATGGATTCGGTTGAGTACATCGGTGAGCCACTTCTCCGGGTCGATTCCGTGGTGCTTTTACAGGCGGCGAAGAAGGTATAGAACATAGCCGTGCGTTGAGCAGCTTCGTGGCTGCCGGCGAAGAGGTAATTTTACGCCCGATAGCCGCCGGGCGGATAATGTTCTCCACCAGGTTATTGTCGATCTCAATATTACCGTCGGTAAAAACCAGTAGCCATGTTCTTCCAGCGGTTGAGAGCGTATTGGATGGCTTTACCGATGGAGCTGGAGGAGTAACCTGGTTGTATTCGGTTTGGAGCCACTGGTAAAGGGTATCGAAGGCGGGCTTTGATTCTTTGAGGCGCAACTCCAGGCGTTGTTCGGCGTTCAGCCCCTGCGAGGCGGGCTTTTTCTTCCACCAGGTAAAGGATCTTGATCATCGTCAATGCCGTTTGGGTACGCTCGGCGTCGGTGCCCTGGGCTTCGAAGAACTCCCGGCGGATATGGGGGGCCATGCAATTCATCAGGGTGATATCAGCCAGCTTTTTGTCAGGGTTTTGTACACGCTGTAGCCGTCGCATTGCAGCACGCCCGCAAAACGTTCCAGGAATTTTTTCGGTACTTCGTGATCCCGCCTTTTTCGTAAAAGAAGAAGGGCAGGTTATGCATAGGGCTAAACACCCGCCCACAGATACCCCAAGTGCGCCTTTCCCTCCATCTTCCAGCACTCTCAGCCTGGTTTCGTCCATTTGGAGGTAAAGGCTTCAAAAATCACCTTCTGGTAGGCTTCATAGAGGATCATCAGCGGAGCAGCCCCGGTTTTGACCCAGTTGCCTATCGTTGGAGGCGGGACTTTTAAGCCGCTGCGGGCAAACCGGGCGATGAGCCGGTGCAGCGGGAGGTGTTCTACGTATTTGGAGATCAGGATATGCACGATCAGGCTTACCCCGGCTTTTGACCGGTGAGAAGGGCAGCTCTTTGGCAGGCGCTTGTACGATTTGTCCTTGTCCTGGCTCCAGTTCAGCTTCCATCCGGGCGTATTTAAGTGCGCACGATGCGCCGCACCCATACTTTACCCGGCTCGTATTCCAACACCTCGCTTATGTCCTCGCCGATGCACTTCATCCCGCTGGTATCTTCCTCGGGCTCAAGCACCTCTGTTACTCTCGGCAAATGGGGCGCGATGGGCTGGCGGCCTTTGTGGGCATTCTCTTTCTTGGGCGGGGCATTACGCTCGTGGGCGGCTATCAGCTGCTTTACCGAGGCTTCTACCTCCTGAGCCTGTTCCGGGGCAAAGGCCAGCCTCAATTGCCCCTCCGCCTCTTCGGCTGGTACAAAACGCTCGCTTTTGCGGCCAAACATCATGCGCTCGAACCACGCCAGGCGTTGTTTCAACTCCAGCAGCTCCGATTCCAGTTTCTGGTAATCGGACAACGGCACCGTCTGTTCGTTTGCGTTTTGCATACAGGATAAAGGTAGCTGCTTAACCCTTATCCTGCAAGCACTTTTTCCCAACATCCCTCCGCCCGCTTTTGTGGATTTCTTGCGCGTTTTTTTCGAAACGCCCATAAAAAAGCCTTTATCAACACACCCGCCTCAAAACGGTGGATAACTCCGATCTTTTTTACGCCGCCGCTTTTTCCCGGCTATAACGCTTGCGCCGTTGGACGCTGCTCAGGCTTACCCTTCCAGGATCATCACCAACTCCTCCCAGCGCAGCGGCACTGAAGCCCAGCCTCGTATTACGAGGCAACTCGAACGTGCCCCGTTCTAAGCGTTTGCTCCAAACCACAAAACCGCTACGGTCCCATACCAATATCTTGATCATCGTCCGGCGGCGGTTCAAAAGATGAACACTTCTCCGCTCAACGGGTCGCGCCCATCCCCTGGCGAACAAGCCCGCTCAGGTATCAAAACTCTTGCGCATGTCGCCGGCTCCCGGCTCAGGTAATAGCGCTGCGCTGAGGTAAAGCCCATCATATGCTAAAGCTTGAACTCAGGCTGCGCAAATACGCCACCGGAGGCAACTCGCTGAAGCGCAAAGTACCCGCCTGGCAATTCAACTTCAACTACTATGCCGCCCACAGGCTTCGTTTCTATCTCTATTGGGCTGAACCCCACACGGTGGCTCCTGCTTCAACCGGTTTTGCCAACGATAATATGAGTACCGCGCTTATGCCTTGGGCTGCACAATACTCTTTTACACTCTGCCCGCTCTCTTGATGTACTTGCCAGCAACCGCGCCCACGAGCCAGCATCCCGCCACGAACGGCTTGTCCTTGTCAATGGTTTTTTCATGTCTGCATTTTAGGCAAAGGTCGGCATTGCTGCAATGACGGGCAAGATGCCCTTGGTGGTAGGCTTACGTTCTTTCTACCTCGGGCATCAATGCCCAATGTCTATAATATTCTTTTGCAGATTGCTTTAGGCTTTTTGAAATCGAGTTTACTATCAGGTCAGATTTTTCTAATTTGATAACATCTAATTTTCTATCTAAATCATAATATCCTCTTAACTTTCTTAAAGCACCAATTGAATGCTCACCAAACCTCTGATTTTTAGGTATTAAAATAATCTGTTTGTTTAATTCTGGGCAGTAGGAGTTTTTTGATTTTAAGTTTGTCCACCAAGATTTTCTGGTTTTAAAATCAACATAAACCAAAATAACAGGACCTTGTATTTTATCCCATCTCTCTCTATGGCTTAGTATATATTCTTCTCCCACCTTTACGCCAAAATGTTTAGGTCTATTGAAAGTTTCATAATAGTAGCTATCACCACATTTTACTTGAACATAGTAATTTGTTCCTGTATCAATTCCCTTTTTTCTATCTATGATTATCCCATCAATACCATTGTCATTTATCTGGCTGATTTCTTGCCACCCCATTTTCATTCTTGCTTGAACAATATCGTTTACTTCGGCTATACCTCTTGCATTTTGCGGTCTTGTATCATTTTTCACTTGAATTCTTTTTTATTTGCTTATGCATAACGGCAGACTGTGAAAAAACCCACCGCCCAATTTACAAAAATACCTTCACGCTGCCCTTCCGGTACCATTCCCATTAAGTTAAGGAATCAGGCCAGTTGACAAACAGCACGGAAGGGAGGATATTCGCGAAAATATCACTAATCATGAACACCTCCCTCCGTGCTTATCTTGACGCCATCCGGCAGTTTCCACAGTTGGCTAGACAAAGCCCCCAACAATACTTTTCCCGGCCTGGGAAGGATTTCACCCGAACACACATCCTGCACCTCGAACGGGTTGCCTGGCTTAACATTACGCTTCTCAAAAGTACGCTTTGTGTCGAACTCGACCGCTTTTTTGACTGGCTTGATACCGGAGAATTTTCTCCGACGAAAAGCGCCCTTGTCCAAGCCCGCCAAAAACTCCTGCCCAAATTCTTCAAAGACATGTTCCTCTTCAGCGCCCGGCTGTTTTACGAATGTTTCAAAACCAAGCGCTGGAAAGGCATGCGCCTTTGGGCTGCCGACGGTACCGGTTTCCGGCTCCCCGACGAGGAGTGGCTGGGCGAAGAGTTCGGCTGGCACGGTAACCAGCATAACAGGGTGCCTTCTACCCGGCTGCTCGCCCATTTTGATTTGCTCAACCAAATCGTCACTGCCGTGCAGTTCCATACCCGATACGTGGCCGAAACAGTGATCGCCCGGCAGGCCATTGCCCAAATCCCGAAGGATGTCTGCGTCGTTTATGACAGAGGCCATGCCTCCCACACCATCCCTTTTCTTCATCAGCACTACGGTTCCCATTGCATCGTACGGATGCCGGTTGGCTTCAGTAATACGGTAAAGCCTTCGTTGCCAGCGGCAAAAAAGAGCAAATTGTTACTGAAAAGCTTTCTTATAAGTCCCGGACGGTGCTCAACAGCCTGGGCATCCTTGTCAACGCCCAAACTACCATCACTTACCGCCTCATACGAGTGATGTTGCCTACCGGCGAGGTGGAAGTGCTACTCACCACCCTGCTTGACACCAAGCGCTTTAAGCATGGTTATTTCTCAGAAATATACCGCAAACGCTGGGGCATCGAAACTTGCTTCCTCGTCATCAAATCCTTTCTGGAATTGGCCAACTTTTCGGCATACACCGTCAATAATTGCTGGCAAGACATTTATGCGCATTTTATCAACTACAACATCCAAACGGCCCTATTCACGGCAAAAGAGCGTGAAATCAAAAAAGTCAACAAACAGCGCCAGCACGATTACAAGCCCAACCGGAACGTCACCGCCGGGCTACTCAAACGCTTCCTTGTTAAATTCATGCTTTGCCCGGAAAAAGAACTCAAGCACTGGATCAAGGATTTCTACCGCCAAATCGTTCAAACCATGGAGCCCATCAGGCCCGAAAAAAACAAGGAGCGCCGACGACGTATAATGCGTGGCACCGAGCGGCACATCTATGAATCAAATTACCGCCACGCATTTTAGCAGTTCAAATTGCCCCCAAAAAATCGAATTTAACCACACAATTATGGGAGCTTTTTCCGGTGGCCTTAATAGTTGGTTGCCCAATAAAGTATTGCCAGCTCTTTATCATTTTGGCGCTTTTTACCCGATTCTTTTATCGGCTAATTATTTCAAAGTTTTTTTGGGGCCGCTTTTTAATATTTGGTGCGGGCCATCTCCTTAACTTAATGGTGTTGATACATTGTTAGCGGTTCGGCTTTCGTTTTATCATCCTATTTGGGTAAATTATCAATTGTATAAAATTGAACTCTAAGTTATCAAATGAAACTTTCGTCTTAGGCTCAACTTCTAAGAAAAGATTCGGATACCACCTCAAATTAGTTCTTAGTATCCAACTCTGAATTCTATTTGGTCTTATATCCCACCCAAAAGTAAGTCCATATCCAAATTTTATTTCTTCAACATCAAATGTCCTTTGACCTTCGAAATTTTCCTTAAATGAAAGGTTTTCATAACTAATAGTCAGGCCGATAAAAGGTACAAAGCCGTGGTAGTCAAATAGATATTTTGTAGCTTCAAACAATAATGACTTTCTGTTTAGTTGCTGAACAGCCCCATAGGTATTTGATGATGCACCATACCCTCTGTAACCTATTGCTAAATTTAGGTCAGGTCTGTGAAGATAATAGCCAAGTGTAAAATCGGGCATTATCGAAGTGCTATATTTGTTAATATATGGTCGGGTGGCTACATTATATTCGCTTTGCTTTAACCAAAATGCTGATGAAATACCTGCTCCTATATAAAGTCCGTTTAATCGGCCTCTTTCAGCCAGAATATCCGTAACTTCTTTTGTTCTGCCTGATTCCCAATCCTTTTCGGCACTCAATGTCGTTTCAAGCATATACCTGTATGATAATGTAGCATAGAATGGTGGGGTGTTAATTTTCTCTATTTGACTTCGAGATATATAATAATCTTGCTGATTTTGATAATTCCAAGCAAGTCCGAGTTCAATCAGATGATTTTTAGAATTGAAAGTAAGTCCTCCAAGCAACGGAAAACTTGTGTGGTTTAATTCAGGACCATTTGAATAATCAAAATTATTATTTCGTTGTTCAAAGTAAAATGGTGCTAACGAAGTTCCAATGTATGGTCTCACTTTATTATGCTCAATTCTTAGCGGATAATATTTAAAAACAGTTTCTACCCCTCTAAGTGCTGTTATCTCTTGGTTGTCCTTTTCAAGGTTGTTGAAAATAAGGGGATTCCTATATAGAAATCTGCGTGTCCCCAAAAATGAGTACCACCAATTAAAAATCTTGGCGAGAAGCTGTTGCTCAAATTTAAGGACTGTATATTTCCCAATCCGTCAAGATACTTGGTTGAGCCACCAAAACTGGATTGAAAATCTAAACCAAGATTAAGCTGAGCAAATCTGTGTCTGGTTTGTTTTTCAATATAAACTTGCGAATAACATAAATGTGTTATTCCGACTAAAATGACGATTATAAAAACTCTTATCATATTTTATTTTTTCTTGCTGACCGCTAACGTTTAGCATATAAAAAGTAGGCGATTACGAAGCACTAAACTTTCAGTTAAGTACAAAGTTTGATACGAGCCAAAACCCTTGATTATAGTGCTATTTCGCCTATTTTTTATATACATTGTTGCCACCTGTTTATTTTATTATTTTTAATATCTCATTAGTCAACTCTATTCGAGAAAAATTTCCTGTATTGCTCAGCAGTATAATGTTTATTCCTTTTTCAGGCACAGTTGTAATCATAGAGAAAAAACCTAAGCTTGTTCCTCCATAAAAATAAGTTGGACTTGATATTTCGAACATATTCCTATTTATTCCCCAACTATATCCAAAATCAGAATCATAATATTCATAGTATGAGATAGGTGATTTGATTAAACTCCTGTCTTTTGCATCAAGTAATTCCGAAGAATTTGTTGCATTTAACCATTTCATTAAATCTGTTGAAGTACTATATGTATTGCCACTTCCTTTACTATTAGATTTCTCCCATTTTGGTTCAATTGTATAATTGTTACCATCGAGAATATATCCTTTTGCCACATTCTTTGCAGGTAATGAAACAGGACTATATGTATTACTCATATTTAACGGCATTAGGATTAATTCATCTAATACGTTGTAGTAGTCCTTGCCTTCAATTTCTTCTATAATTGCGGTTAGAATTATGAAATTGCTGTTGCTATATTCCATTTTTGTATCAGGTTCAAATTCTAAGTCATCACTGCAAAAAGTGTCAACCATTTCATTGGTAGATAATTTGGTGTTAAACCATTTGGAATCATTCAGTTTTTCCTGATAGTCATACGTTGGTATACCACTGCGATGAGCGAGTAACTGATGAATAGTAATTTTGTCTGCATATCTATAATTAGGTATGTATTTTCCAATTTTGTCTTCAAGATGTAATTTACCTTCAGATCTTAATTTTAAGATAATTGCGGTTGTGAATTGTTTGGTAATTGACCCAATATCAAAAACTGTTGAAGTGTCTATGAGAATACTGTCCTGAATTTCTTGATAACCATATGCTTTGTGATGAATAATTTCCCCATTGCTTGTGACCAACGCAACACCATTGAATAACTTTGTTAAGTTATATACAGTAAGAATACTATCTATTGAACCGCCAGGTGTATTTTCAAAATCCGGAAGGCCAATATTATTTACCGAATTATTAAAATATTGAATTTGAATTGGTTGATGTCTCTCTAAATCTTCAATTGCTTTTTCGAACAATTGTGATGGTGGAATTTTAACTTGATTATCCCAATACTCAACATCATAGCCAAAAGGTTTTTTATAAATATCGCCCCATTTTGTTAATGGATTCGCAAGTGGTTTGCTATAGTCGCATTGGTTTTCATAAAACAAAATCTCATCTTTTAGAATGTCTTTGACAATAGTATCATTAGAGATATTATTAATTACAGTCCAACCATTATTATAGCCTAAATATTTGAGAGTATAATACTCATCAATTTTTTGATATTGAACACTTCCCGAAATAAATGGAATATGATAGGTTTTGTTCTTTAAGCTTTGATTTTTAATTTTATGTTCATCATTGTTGAATGCATACTCAGCTTTGATTAATGCAAAATCGTCTGAATTGAAATACGCGGTTGCTTTATATAATGGTTTAGTTGTGTTTTTCTTTGGTGTAAATTGAACTACATACACTGATTCAGAATTGTAAGTTGTGTTCGGTAGTCGTTCTAAATCGTAATACTTTTTATTCCTTTTATCCAAAAAATCTGATAACTCAAGCATAGGATTACTTGCAATTGCATCAAATAGATAATTGTTTTTTTCTCCCCACCTTTCTATTCTGTAGTCATTTGATTTTCTGCGCTGAGTAATTTCTACTTCAAAAGTCCGATGCTTTTTCTTGCTAAATTCTCTAACATTGATTGTTGCCTCCAATAAATGTTTGAATTCATCATTCTCTGACAAAGCAGAATGATAAAAGGCTTTTAGAAGAGCAGATTCTTGATAATAATTAGTAGAGCAGTTTTTATGAAAATTATCGAATATTTGGTTGGCTGATAGATAAGAAATCACGACCTCATTTAATTCAAATACGTTTTCTTCAAGTTCAATAACTAAATTGGGATAATGTGTATCCTTTGAAAGTTGAATTTGAGCAGTTTTATATCCTATAACGGATATGACGAGTTTAATTTCATTCTTAGATTTAACCACACTTATTTCGAACTCACCATCTTCATTCGAAACGGTTCCTGAATGCGAGTCTTTGATTAATATATTGGCATATGGAATTGGTTCAGCACTAATTCTGTCAATAATTTTTCCACTAATTATTTGTCCGAATGAAATTATCGGAAAGAGAAAAATTAATAAATAAACAATTCCTATCTTCATCATAATTGGTGGTAACGTCTGCTATAGCCGGCGTGCCGTCCCGATAGGGCGGCATGATCGTGCTATGGCTTGTTACCTGCTGGCTATTTTTATTTCAGTTTTTATTTTCTTCTTTATTTTATAAAACATTTTTACTTTTCTGTCAGATTATCTTTTGTAAAAAAATTATAAACACCTTTTCCTTCTGCAATTAGTTCATCATTTTGGAAGGCTTTCATTTTCGTTACAAGTATTCTATTTCCAAATCTAACAATTTTACCTTCTACAATTATTGACGATGCTTCTGCTCCTTTTAGATAATCTACTCTTATATCAATTGTTGATAACTTGTCCTCAAAAGATTTAAAGTAAGTTCCGCCCACAATTCCTCCAACAGAATCCATGATTGTTGCAATAATTCCTCCGTGCCATCTGTTTCTTCTAAAATCCCCGACTACTTCGTCTCTGAATGGAACACTAACCCTTACAAATCCTTTTTCAAGAACTAATAATTTTAGTCCTAAAAATTTATGAATTGGAATGTGTTGTTCAATTACTTGTTTAAATAATTCAATGTTTTGTTCTGTCATTTTATTTAAATTTTAAAAGGTTTTTGAGGAATAAAATAATTTTGTTTAAAATCTTCAGCACCTATATCTTCAACGATGTCAATTTTTAAGATCAAATCCATAGGGTGATTTTTTACTTTCTTGCTGTTACCTGCAAATAAGTAGTAATCGCCAACTTATATTGCGTTTGTGCTTCTGTCAATTTATCGGCTGTTTCAGCAACCAATGCCTGTGCTTCCAATAAGTCGGATAAAGCAACTACGCCACTATCATAACCTGTCTGACTCACTTTAAGATTTTCTTCTGCTTGTATGGCTGTTTCTTTCATAATGGCTATTTGCTTCCACGCTTCGTTTACGTCTGTCCAAGCCTTTTCCATTTGCAGGTTCAATAAACCTTTGGTGTCTTCAAATGTGTTTTCTGCAATCTGCTGCTTTATTTTGTGTTCTCTTATGGCGTAAGAGCCGCCCCACCAATCAGATATTGGAATAGAAACGGAAACATAAGCCAATCCATTGGTAAAATTGTTCGCTCCTTTTTCCAACATATTGATATGATAACCTGCCAATCCGACTGCAACGGTGGGCATATAGTCGCCTGTTTTCATTTTGGTTTGTAATTGTGTGGCTTCTACAGATTTTTCTAAAAGTTGGTACTCGGTTCTTTGGGTTAAAGCGTTTTGGTTATCGGTATAGTATTGGTAGGGGTTTTGGCTTACATCAATTACTTCCTGTAATATCAATGTGCTGTCATAAGGTATTCCTATGGTTTGGCAGAATTGCATTGTTGCCAATTTTTTTCCATTCAACAATTTATTTTTATTGGCTTCCAATTCGCTTTGTTTGATTTGTACTCTCAGCACATCGTTTTTTATAATCAAACCTGCTGTAAAAGCATCATCTACCTGTTTGCGGACACCGTTTAATAATAGTTCGTATTTTTCCAATGTCTTTTGTTTTTCCTGCAAGGAAATCAACAGCCAATATTGTTGCTCGGTTTTAAGCAATATTTCGTTTTCGGTTAGCTGTTGCTGCTGTTCTTTTACATCTACATTAAGCTGTGCCAATTTGTTGCCTGTACTTATTTTACCACCTGCATAAATGGGTTGTACTATGTTCAAAACACCTATTGCCGAACGTTGAAACATACTTAATTCCAGTCCGGGAAAGTAGGCGAATTCTGTGGCAGTGGCTAAATTGGCTGGATTACCATCATACACCGGTAGGTTACCGCCAGGTACATTAAATTCAATAAGTGGATTAATCGCTTGAAAACCGATTATATTGGCATTCACTTTTGGAAAGTAGTTGGTAAAGGCATTTTTCTTTACCTGCTGTGCTGCTTCTATCTCCAAAGCACTGTTTTGCAATGCTTTGTTGTTCTTCAATGCAAGCGATTTGCTTTGTTCCAATGTTAAAGTTGATTGACTATATGCCGCAGCCGATGTAATCAAGGCAACGGTTATCATCATTATTTTTTTCATTTTTGTTTACTCTTTTTAATTGCTAATAATTCTTGTTCAAATTTTTGTGCGTATTCATAACCCAATTGGTAAAGCGCATCAATCTTCGTAGCATCGAATGTGCCAAAACGATTGATTTCATCGGGTTGGATATATATATCACAATTACTTCTTGGATCTGTTCTCATACTGGATGTAGTGATTCTGATTATTCTTTCCACTATTTCCTTGTAGCCTAATTTCCCTTCAAATTTGTTGATTGGGTTTACATTGATACCTATAGACCTGCTACAGGTAGCACGAATTTGTTCCACAGGAAAGTTATTTATCAAACCGCCATCACATAGATAGATGTCTTCTTTGTAAAGAACCGGCTGAAATACTAAGGGAAAGCAACAAGATGCTTTGACCGCAAATGATAGAGATCCTTGATTGAAAGTCAAAGATTGTGCATTTGTCAAATCAGTTACGGAAACATACAGCGGAATCTTCAGTCCTTCAAAACTATCGTGAGGGATATACTTTTTAATAATTTTCTCAAAAATAACGGTATTAAATAAGCCACCATTTTTTGTAGATATATCTGAATAGTTGAAAAATTTCTCGATTTTTGAAAACTGTAAAATTTCAATTGGTGTGTAACCTTCTGCAATGAATGCTCCTATAAGGGATCCGGCACTTGCACCTGAAACAGCATCTAACTCAATACCCAATTCCTTTAAATATTGCATCACACCTAAATGTGCCACGCCTCTGAATCCTCCTCCGGATAGTGTAATTCCAATTGTGTTATTTGCTTTCATTTCTTAAATTTCAAGCGTAATTCCTTTTAAATAATTGCTGATACATTACAGGCAGTATATACAGGGTAAGTATCATTGATACCAATAACCCGAAACACACCACCGCCCCAAGCGGACCCCAAAGGGTAGAGCCGCTAACTATCATTGGCACAACGCCAACGGCAGCTGCAAATGAGGTAAGGAAAATCGGTCTCATTCTGCGTTTGCCTGCTGCTATGGCTGCTTCGGAAAGCGACATTCCGTTTTTACTTCTAAGTTCTTCGGCATAATCAATCAGGATAATTCCATTGCGGACTACAATCCCCATAAGGCTCATAATACCTAAGAAAGCAGTTAAGCCGAACGGATAGCCTGTAATCACTAAGCCCAATGCTGCACCAAAAAAACTTAACGGCATTGTCATCATTACCAAGAAAACCAATTTTGGATTTTTGAATTGAAACAACAGAATAAGGAATATCAACATTACGCCTGAAAACAAGGCTTTGGCTAATGGAGTATAGTTTTCTATTTCGCTTTCTTCTTCTCCGCCATACGTGAGCGTAACTTGTTCTGCTTTGTATATTTTTTTGATTTCCGTTTTTAAATCGGACAACACTTTATAAGGCAATACACCACGCTTTACATCAGCACGAACCGTAATTGTTCTTGTGCCATTTCTGCGGATAATTTGCCCTTCGCTCCAATCGTTGGTTATGCTTGTTGCTAACTGCCTTACTGGAACGGTTGCTCCTGTTAAAGGTGATGTTACATTTTGATTGGCTATGTCATCAAACCCGTTTTTTTGGTGCTGCTCATTCATCAGCTTTATGGTTACGGGATAATCGCCCTCCCATATTGTGCCAATGGGCATTCCTGATAAACCTACTGCCAACGAAGTGGCTACTACACCTTTGGTCAGTCCCAATCGGTTAGCGGTTTCATCGTTTATCTGAACGCTTATTCCTTGTCTTGGATTTAGGTAATCGGTTCTTGCCCAAACAACATTTTCGTTCTTTTCCATTACAACCTTTACCTGCTGAGCCAATGTTTTGATAGTGTCTATATTATCTCCGCTAATCCGCACTTCAATAGGTGCTGTGGTACTCAACAGGTCTAATTGTTTCATTCGCACATAAGCATTTGGAAAAAGGTTTCTATGCTTCGTTTCGTATTCGTTCAATATGGCAATAGCATCATCTGCCGTTTGCGTATTGACAACTAATTGAGCATAATTTTTTGAGGGAAAATTGGGTGCATAAGTCGTATGAAAGCGGGGCGAACTCGTACCTACAAATGCTGCAACATTTACTACCCGCTTGTCTTTCATCAGCATTTGTTCCAAACTGTCGGAAACAAAAGCGGTTTGTTCTAATGTGCTGCCTTCGGGCAAATAAATTTCTACCGCAAATTGGTTTCTATCTACTTTGGGAAATAGCTGACGTGGCGTTAAGGCAAGAATGGCTATACCTAACGCTACCGAAACAACGCCTATCAGGATAGTTGTTTTGGGAAGGCGAAAAGCCCATTCTAATGTACGGTCATAAACTGCCTGCACACTATCCAATAATGATTTTTTCTTCTTTTTACCTTCTTCTTTTTTAATTCCAGTTTTGATAAACACGTAACTCATATAAGGTACAAGCAAACAAGCTATCAGCAATGATGTAATTAGAGCTACGCCAATGGTTATGGGTAACGAACCTACAAAGTCGCCTGTCATTCCGTCAAGAAAAAACACCAGTGGAATGTAGGTGGCGATAATTGCCATAGTTGCAGAAAATACAGGAACAAAAAGTACTTTTGTACTTTTCCAGGCCGCATTCCAGGGCGTTTCCCCGTGGTCTAATTTTTCAATGTGTCCATCCAAAATCACAATGGCATTGTCCACAACCATACCCAATACTACAATCAATCCTGCCAATGATACGGTATGCAATTCCACACCCAATGCATACAAAATACCAATGGTTATGAAAATGGAAATTGGAATGGTTACTCCTGCAACTGCTGCTACACGAAACGGAAGCAAGAACATCGTTACAATAATTACTGCGAAAATGGCAATGGCAAATTCTTTTAAAAAGTGCGAAATAGAATGCCCAACGGCTTCTGGCATATCGGCAATTTTAGCCACTTGCACATCAGGCGAAATTTTACCTTTCAGCGTTTGCAATGTTTCGTCCACTGTTTTACCAAAAGAAACAATGTTATTGCCGGTTTGCATTTCCAGCGAAATCAATAGACTGTTTGTACCGTTGTTTTTAATATAAGCGTCAGGTTTTTGATATTCCCTTACTACACGGGCTATGTCTTTTACACGGATAATATTGCCTGTGGGATCGGTATAAACAATTTGATTTTTAATGTCTTCTTCCGTGTTGTAAGTAGCAGGAATGTGTATCGGGGTAATGAGTTCGCCATTGTCTAATTCTCCGCCATAATATACCGCTCCTTCCAACTGTGCGGCTGCCAGCACACTCATTGGTTTTACGCCATAGTAAGCCAACTTGTCGTTATCGGGATAAATAGTAATTTGTTCTTGTGTTAAGCCAAAGTGTTTGACTTTTGAAACCGCCTTTATTTTACGTAATTCGGTTTCAATGATTTTCAATTCACGGTCAAGTTCCTTGTAGGTTTTACTATCGGATTGCACCGTAAGCAAAATGGCTGATGTGTTGCCAAAATCATTGTTGGCTATCAGGGCTAAAACCTGCGGAGGTAATTCAGCTTTCAGATTGTTTAGTCCGAATTTTATCTTATCCCAAAAAGCATCCGGGTCTTTTACATTGTTATTGACTTCTACAAACACAATCAACATTCCTTCTTTGGAAATGGAATAGGTTTTTTCACGGTTCACTTCTTTGAAGCCATACAAAAAACTTTCTACTTTGGTAGTTAATTGTTCTTCTACCTGTCCAGAATTAGCACCAGGATAAACGCCTATGATTAGTCCCTGACGAATGGTAAATTCGGGAAATTCGTTTCTTGGCATTACCACGAGAGCAAACACGCCAAACAGCACGAATATAGATGTAATGATTATGGCTATCTGCTTATGCTTCATAGCCAATTCTATGATATTGAAATTCTTTTGAGCCATAGCCTTATTTGATGATTTTTACTGATGTACCGTTACTTAATTTTTGCTGTCCTGAAATGATGATGTTTGCGTTTTGCGGTACTTCGCCCTGTATCAAAACTTTGTTGTCTATCAGGGCAATGGTTTGTACAGGTACCTTTTCGGCTTGTCCGCCTTTTTCAATAAAAATGAATTGATTGCCGTTTACGTCTTTTTGAAGTGCTTTATTGGAAACCAATACTCCTGAACGGTTGTCTTGTGCTGCCACCTGGACGGAACATATCATTCCGGGTTTTATATCTCCGTCCGTATTTTGCACTTCAATTTTTACAGGATAAGTATGTGAGAGAATATCTGCCGATACACCGATTTCCTTTACCGTTCCTGTTGCTGTTTTAGTTATGGCATTGATACTGATTTGTGCGGTTTGGCCTTTTTTAAACTGGCTTATTTCATTTTCCGAAACAGGAATTTTGACGTAAACCGATTGTATGTTCAGCAACTCCAAAGCTGGTGTTGCAGGTACTACATTCATACCTGCCTGTACATACTTTTTGCCAATCACACCGCTTGCAGGTGCATACAAACTACAATCGCTGATACCTTTTTGTGTAATGGCTACAGATGCTTTTGCCTGTGCCAAGCCTGTTTCTACTTCCACCCATTTTATTTCGGGGAGTGTGCCGTTTTCTTTCATCGGCTTCATTCTCCGGTAAGCATCTTCTGCCTGTTGCAGGCTTGCTAATGCTACCTGATAGACGTTTTGAGCGTTGGAAGCATTAACCTTTGCCAATAATTGCCCTTTGCTTACTGCCTGTCCTTCCTCTACAAAAATTTCGGTTATTGTTCCTATTGTGGCAAAACTTAAAGCGGTTGTCTTTTGTGCTTCCACTACACCCGAATAGCCCGATTGAATAAGCCCTGTGTAGCTTATCGGCTGTTCTATTTGAATATTTACTACACCGTTGCTTTCTGTAACTGATGTATTTTCTTTGTGCGTACAACTTGCCAATACAAGTATTCCCGCTACTACTAAATGATTTATTTTATTCATTGCTTTGTTTTTTAATGCTACTGTTTGACGAAATTCGTTTTTGGGTCGGTTTTTGGTTTAAAAAAAATGCTCCGAAAAGCATATTTGTTTCAGGCTATCTCCCGATACCTTTGGTAAGGATATTTACCAACATATCAGCTTTATCTGTCAGTGTTTTGTATTTGTTATGTGTTATAATCTCCGTTTCAACGCCCCGTACACAAGTAACCAGCAACTCACTTAGGATGTCAATATCATCTTGTATTTCGGCTCTGTAAAGTTTGCTATCTATACCCGACTTCAATATAGAACCTATCAGCTTTTTTTCTTCGTTATCATATCTGTTTTTAAGTTTAATAAACAGGTCATTGATTGCGTCAGGATGCAAATCAGTTTCAAAGGCAAACCTGTACAGGTTTACTTTGGTTTTCAATGTTTTTATTTTGGTAATAATATATGCTTTCAGCATTTCGCTTGCATCAACTTGTTTGCTTACAGCCGTTTTTACCGTCTGGAAAAAATCGTCCATTTCCTGATTTATCACGTGGTCAAAAATTTCGTCCTTACTCTTGAAATAATGATACAATGTGCTTTTCCCCTTGCCTGCTGCTTTGGCAATATCTTCCATAGTTGTTTTGCTCAATCCATATTGCTGCATCAGTTTTTTGGCGGCATCTATGATGCTTTGAATAACAATTTCGTCCTTCTCCATTTCAAAACCTTTAGACTGTTTTCGTATTTCGGTCTGCAAATGTAGAAACAGTTTTTTGATTGTACAAGTTTTTTTTTCGTTTTGTAAAAAATAATCTTTTCAAGCCTCTATTAGTGGGTGGTGGGTGGGCTTGGCTCTTTTGGGTTTGTGAAGCGTTGGCTTTTGTGTATCGGGCAAACCCAAATGTGCCAAAGGTGTAAAAGGTGTGGGGTAAAAGTTCAATTTTTTTGTGTGGTGGAAAAAATAAAAATAAAGAAGGTCGGTTGTCGTGCCGGTTTAGTGTCTGCCTGAAATTCGGTCGGGTTGTTGTCAGGTTTTGGTCGGTCGGTTGATGTCTGCACGGTCGGTCGGTCAGGGTTGACGGTACAGGCTGGTTTACCCCGGATGCCATGCAACCAGTAATCTATCAGTCCTGCTTTTCCTAAAGTCGGCCATTCTGTTCGCTCGAACTCCGCACTTTATTATTGGCGCTTTGACTGATGTCTTCCATCTGTTTTAAAGCATTACTGCTAAGTTGCGCTTAGCTGTATTCAAGTCACACACGGCTTTGAGGTTTGACAATATTTTTAAAAAAATGGATGAAATATTAAACCAACGTCACAAAAATAGGTTTATAAATTTGTTTTTTAGAATAATTTTAGGAAATAAATCCTATTTTTGCGGCCGATATGAAAGATACAAAGCATGAAATCGTACAGACTGCTACCCAACTTTTCAACAGGGACGGGTTCAGGAACGTGGCGTTGAAGCAAATCGCCGCCGAGCTTGGCATCAGTACCGGCAACCTGAACTACCATTTTCCCAAGAAAGATGACTTGATGCCAGCGGTTTTTGAGCAAATGGACGCCGAAGCTGCCGAAATGCTGAACAAGTTGAGGGCTTATCCCGACCTCAAAAGCATCATGGAGCAAGTCTGCATTTTTTACGAATTCCAATTGAAGTTCCGCTTCTTTTACTTGGACACGCTCGAAATCATCCGGGCATACCCGCAGATGGCGGCGGCGCATAAGGAATTTTCCATGCGTTCCATGCGGCACATCCGGGCGACCATTGACTATTGTGTAGGCAGAGGTGTTTTCCGGCAAGAGCCTTTTCCAAGGGCTTACGATTTCCTCGCACATTCTATCTGGATGCACGCTGCATTCTGGCTAACGCAATTCGCCGTGCTGCAAAAGGATTGCACCAGCCAGGAAATATTCGTGCAGTCCCTGCTGGGGCTTTTGCACCCCTATCTCACGCCTGCCGGGTTGGAGGAACTGCCCATTATGGGCAGCCCGGATTTTTCAAAAATCATTTAACACTTCCCAATCATGCCCATTTTTACGACTGAATTTATAAAGTATATGGTGGAGGAATCCATCCCCCTGCACCGGTTCCTGGGGCTTGAACTGCTGGAAATCCGTCCGGACTATGCAAAGGTGCGGGTTCCCTTTCGGGAGGAGGTGATTGGCGACATACGCCAGCGCCGCTGGCATGGGGGTATGATTGCAGCCATCATGGACTCGGTAGGCGGCATAGCAGGCTTTACCCGGCTCGGCTCCATGGAGGACAAAATTGCGACTATTGATATGCGGGTAGATTTTCTAAGGGGCGCTGACGAATTGCCCATTGAAATAGAGGCAGAAGTGCTGCGCTGCGGCAACCGAATACTCGTCACGACCATGCGGGCGTGGCAGGAAGGCAGCGCCAAACCGTTGGCGGAAGGGAGGGCGGTGTACAGCATCAGGCGCAAGGAAGAGAAGTAAGCGCTGGGTACAGCCGTGAACAACAATGGGTTTGTTTAAAGGAAAAAAAATTGATTGAATGGCAGATGAAACGAGCATCATAGCAAGCGCACAAGGGCTTTTCCACCGCTTTGGTATCAGGAGCGTGACGATGGACGACGTGGCGCACCACTTGGGCATTTCAAAGAAGACCCTCTACCGCGCTGCACAAAACAAAGATGCGCTGGTGGAAAAAACCGTCGGCAGGTTCATCAGCCAGAAAAAGGGGGCTATCGAGCAAATCTGCGAACGGCAGGCTGCGCCCCTGCCCGAGCTTTTTTCCATGATGGGCTACATTGCTTGCACCTTGGGCGAAGTCTCCGAGGCCATGGTACACGACCTCCAGAAATACCACCACGATAGCTGGCAGCAGCTATTGGATTTTTACTACCAATATCTTTTTGAAAAAATCAAAACCAATTTGGTGAAAGGGGCAGCCAGCGGCGATTACAGGGCAGATATGAAACCTGAATTTGCTGCCATGCTACTGCTCCAGGTGCTGCGCTTGTTTCTGCGAAAGGAACTGCCGCAGTTCAACAGTTCGGGTGATTTTGTAAAAAACTGTCTTGATTTTTTCCTGGTGGGAATGGCAACGGAACAGGGCAGGGAAGTCTGTCGGGCGTATTTGGAGCAATTGGGCACCGATAGTTGAAACTCCGAACCCAAGACAAAAATATTTTGTGACCAATAAAATAATTACCCAACGTGAAAAACAATTCCATCCAACCGGGCGACCAATTGCCCCGGTTCACTTTGATCAACCAGCACGGGGAACAAGTGGACATCGAAAAGTATTTCGACGCCCATTCGTCCTCTATTTCTATCCAAAGGACGACTCGCCGGGATGCATGGCAGAGGCGTGCTCCTTTCGGGACAGCTATGAAGACTTGCGGGGTTTGGGCGCTGAAGTCATCGGCGTCAGCGCCGACTCACCGGAGAGCCATCTTGCCTTTGCCCGCAAGTTCGACCTGCCTTTCGTCTTGTTGAGCAACCCGGGGAATGATGTCCGAAAAAAGCTGGGCGTGCCCGGCAGCCTGTTCGGGCTGCTGCCAGGGCGGGTGACCTACGTGGTCGGCAAAGGCGGCACGGTGCAACAAGTTTTCAATTCGCAACTGAACGTGCGGGAGCACGTCAAAGTGGCCATTGAAGAACTGAAAGAAAAACCATAAGGGACGGGAAATAAATAGATTCAGAATCGGGAAGCGAAAAATGGTTAAATAAGTGGTTCATTTTAAGTGTTTTAACCATTTTTCGCTTCCCCTGAAATTCTGAATCTATTCCCGTCAAATTACTAAATACTGACAACACAACAAAAAAAATCATGAAGGAAACAAGACCAATCGTCCTGCTATTGCTTTGCTTTTTGCTGGCGCTGCGCCTGGCAGCCCAGGACAGCCCCCGGCAAATGAGCCTCAAAACGTGCATACAATTCGCCGTGAACAATAGCACGGGGGTAGAAAAGTCACGGCTCGAAGTGGAAAAGGCACGGCACAAATCGAAGGAATTTTTTAGCCTCGGTTTGCCAAAAGTGGACCTCAACCTCAATTTTCAGTACAATATCGAACTGCCCACCCAACAAATCCCCGGTGAGTTTTTCGGCGCTCCCGGTGAGCGTGTAGCCGTGCAGTTCGGCACCGACCTGACGACAGGCTCTGGCATACAACTGAACCAAATGGTCTATAACCCCATCTATGCCATCGGGCTGGAAGGCACCAGGAAGTTGGAAGAAGTCAGCAAGGCAGGCTTGGAAAAGAGCAAGGCAGACATTGCATACGAGGTGGGTGCTACCTACTACCAGGCGCTGACCACCAAAAAGCAAAAGGACATCCTGCAAGCCAACCTGGCGCAGGTCGTGAAACTGCTCGACCTCACCCAATCACAATTCGACAACGGGCTTGCCAAAAAGGTGGACGTGGACCAACTGACCGTTTCGAGGGTAAACTTAGAGACCAGCATGGAAAACCTCGACCTTCAGTACTGGCAGTTGCTCGACCTGCTCAAGTACCGGATGTCCATGCCCCTGGAGCAGGACATCGAGTTGCAGGACACCATTTCCGAGCAGGCTTACACCTACCCGGCTTTGGCGCTGCAACCTGCCGATTTTTCAAAAAAGCCGGAAATGATGCTGCTCCTCCTGCAAAGAGACCTCAACGAGATTAACGTCCGGCAGTTGCGGGCAGGCTACTACCCGAGCCTGTACCTGTTCGGCGGGTACAACTGGCAGGGGCAGGGCAACAACTTCGGCGAAATATTCGATGGGGAAAACTGGTTCAGTTCCTCCTTAGTGGGCTTACGGCTCTCCATGCCGCTGTTCGACGGCTTCGAGCGCAGGGAAAAAATCGCCCAGGCGAGAATTGACCTCGAAAAATGGCGGCAGGACGAAAAATTCACCAAGCAATCGCTCGACCTCCAGCACCGCAGCGCCCGGCAAAAACTGCAAATGAACTACAACAACCTCCAGTCGCTGGCGCAAAACCGCCGGGTAGCCGAAGAAGTGTACGCCCTGTCGCAGGAGCGTTTCTCGGAGGGCGTGGCGCCCATCGTCGAGCTGTTGCAGGCGGAGACCTCCATGCGGTCAGCCCAGACCAACTACCTGACCGCCCTGCTCCAGATAAAGCTGGCAGAACTGGAACTGCTCCACGCCAGGGGCGAATTGCTCGAAAACATCAATCAATAAACAACCACGGGACGAACCTGACTTTCGCCCTTTTTCAAAAAAACACAACCATCATGAAATTAATCTTAAAAATAGTAGCAGCCATCCTTCTCATCGGCGCACTCGCTTACGGCATCAGTTGGCAATTGTCCAAAAACAAAGGCACCATGCAGCAGGAAATCGAGCTTTCACGCACCAGCAACACCTTCGTGCCCGTGAAGGTAGCGACCGTGGAAAAGAAGTCTTTCAAGGAGGACTTCACCGTGAACGGCACTTTTCAGCCCTCCAAAGAGGTGACGCTTGTTTCGGACGTCAGCGGCAAGATAACGAAGCTCAATTTCGACGACGGCAGCTACGTACAGGCTGGCAACACCCTGCTCACCGTTGACAACGAACTCATCCAAAACGACCTCGAACTCTCGGAATTGGACCTGGAAAAAGCCGGGAAGGACTTGCAGCGCATGGAAAATCTCCTCGGAAAGGGAGGGGTCACGGAGGTCCAGGTCGAAGAGGCGAAACTGCGCTCCAACAACCTGAAGGTAAAAATCAAGTCGCTGAAAAAACGCCTGAGCGACACCTACGTGAAAGCCCCCATCAGCGGCATCATTTCCCAAAACAAGGTGGAGAACGGCTCTTACCTTGCCCCTGGCACCCCAGTGGCAAACATCGTGAACGTGAGCACGATTTTCCTGAACGTCTATCTGACGGAAGCGCAGGTGGTGACCGCCAGGAAGGGGCAAAAAGTGGAAGTGACCGCCGATGTTTATCAGGGCAAGAAGTTCACCGGCACGGTCAACTTAGTGGACGTCAAGGCAGACGAGTCCAAGCGTTTCAGGGTGGAAATTGCCATTGATAACCCATCCGGTGCGATGCTCAAGGCAGGCATGAACGGCAAAGCCCGTTTTGTGGCGGGCGAAAAAGTGGCTGCGCTCACCATCCCCAGAGAGGCTTTTGCCGGGAGCACCAGCGACGGGGAAGTGTATGTGGTTGACGGCAGCAAGGCGGTGCTCCGCAAGGTAGAAGCGGGCGAAACCTTCGATAACATGGTGGAAATCTTCGCCGGGCTGCGGGAGGGCGAAACCGTTGTGCTGACGGGCCAAATCAACCTGACCAACGGAGCGACGGTAAAGGTGATTAAGTAACACAAAACCCGGCTCTGGTGGTCTTCGAGGCGGTTTGCCCCCGGACTTTGAGCCAATTCAAAAAATAAAAATCATGATAGAACTATCCATAAAACGCCCCTCGCTGCTGGTCGTGTTTTTCTCAATCCTGGCAGTATTGGGCGTGGCCAGCTACAACAGCCTGAGCTACGAGCTTATGCCCAAGTTTTCGTCCCCGGTGCTGACGATTACCACTTTTTACCCCGGCGCATCCCCCGCCGAAGTAGAAAACTCGGTGTCCAGGGAAATCGAGGACGCCCTCTCGACGCTTGAAAAGTTAACCGATGTCCGCTCCACGTCCATCGAGAGCTTCTCCATCGTCTTCCTGCAGTTTGAGCAGGACGCAAAGGTGGAACTCCTGCTACAGGATGCACAGCGGAAGCTGGACGCCATCGCCGCAAAACTGCCGGAAGATGCCGACCCGCCCACCATATCCAAATTTTCGGCGGACGATTTCCCCATCATGTCCATTGGCGCATCTTCCACTTTGCCGGGCGGCGAGTTTTACGACCTCATGGAAGACCGCATAAAGCCTCAACTTGCCAGCCTTACGGGGGTCGGTGAAATCAACTTGCTGGGCGGGCAGGAAAAGGAAGTACAGGTGAACGTCAGGAAAGACCAATTGGAGCAGTACGGCATCTCCATCCTCCAGGTAGTGCAGGCGGTGCAAACGTCGAACCTGGATTTTCCGACCGGGAAAATCAAGAACAACGAGCGACAAATCCTCATCCGCCTGGCGGGCAAGTTCCAGACCCTCGAGGACTTGCGGCAGGTGGTCGTGACCACCAATCGGGAAGGTGCGCCCATCCGGCTGTACGAAATAGCCGAGGTGCAGGAAACGCAAAAAGAAGTGGAAGACCTCAACCGGGTGGACGGCAAAAATTCTTTCGGCATGAGCATCCTCAAGCAGTCGGACGCCAATGCCGTGGACGTCAGCAACGCCATAAAAAGCAAACTAAAGGAACTTGAAGCCCAATACCCCGAAGCCAGCCTCCAGTTCACCATTGCCAGCAACAGCTCCGACTTTACGCTCGATGCCGTGAAAGCGGTGCAGTACGACCTGGTGCTGTCCATCGTGCTGGTGGCACTGGTGATGCTGCTGTTCCTGCACAGCTTCAGGAACGCAGTCATTGTGATGCTGGCAATACCGGCATCGCTGGTGTCGGCAGTCATAGCCATGTACGTGCTGGGCTACACCTTCAACCTGATGACCCTGCTCGCCATGTCGCTGGTCATCGGCATCCTGGTGGACGACAGCATCGTGGTGCTGGAGAACATCTTCCGGCACCTCGAAATGGGCAAGGACAGCCGCAAGGCTGCCATTGACGGCAGCAACGAAATCTTCCTCACCGCCCTTTCCATCACGGCGGTGCTGGTGGTAGTGTTCTTGCCGCTCGTCATCACCGGGGGCATCGTCGGCAATATCCTCCGGCAGTTCGCCGTAGTGGTCGCTCTTTCCACGGCGATGAGCCTTTTGGTTTCTTATACGCTCGCCCCGACGCTGGCATCCCGTTTTTCCAAGCTGGAAAAATTCAATGAAAAAACCATCGGCGGGTTCATTTTCGGCAATTTTGAGAAAGGCATCCGGCGGCTTTCCCATGCCTACGGCAACTGGCTTGCTTGGGCGCTGCGGCACAAGACCGTCACGCTCGCCGTCATTGCAGGGCTGTTTTTCAGTTCGTTCCTGCTTGTCACCAAAGGCTATATCGGTTCAGCCTTTATCAAACAGGGCGACAGGGGCGAGTTCATCGTACAAATGGAGCTTTCCAAGGACGCCACCATCCAACAGACCAACCGGGCTACCCAAATAGCAGAGGAGTACTTGCTGTCCAAGCCAGAAGTCACCGGGGTATTCACGACAGTAGGTCGCCAGACGGGTCTGTTGAGCGGTGGCCAGAAAAGCCCCAACCTAGCCGAGATGACCATCAAGTTGATGGACAAGGAAAAACGAAACCTGTCCTCGGCTGTATATGCGGTGCAAATCCGCAACGAGTTGGACGCCATCCTGCCGGGCGTGGATATCAAATCGTCGGAAGTCAGCTTTTTTGGCGGTGCCAACGATGCGCCCATTCAGGTTATAATAGGGAACACGGATTATCAGAGCGCCATATCGTACAGCAATAAAATGCTGGAAAAACTGAAAACCATCGAGGGCACGCTCGAAGCGGAGCTTTCCCTCGAAGAGGGCAACCCCGAAATCAGCATCGAGGTGGACCGCACCCGCATGGCAGAACTGGGGCTGAACATCGGCATGGTGGGGGCAACCCTGCAGGCGGCGTATAGCGGCAACACCGATGCGGAATT
Source organism: Lewinellaceae bacterium (assembly GCA_020636095.1). Classification (GTDB taxonomy): domain Bacteria; phylum Bacteroidota; class Bacteroidia; order Chitinophagales; family Saprospiraceae; genus JACJXW01. The sequence continues at coordinate 686,955 of JACJYN010000002.1, read as the reverse complement.
CCGCACGGGCGGCAAGGAGTACGACATCAACATCAAGCTCGATGCCTTCGACCGGAACGCCCCTTCCGACATCGCCAACCTCACACTGATGAACAACAAGGGCAAGCTCATCCGGTTCAGCCAGTTTGCCGCCATCCGGGAAACAACGGGGCCGGCCCGCCTGGAACGGCTCAACCGCATCCCTTCCGTCACGGTAAAATCAAAGGTGCTGGGACAGTCATCCGGCACCGTTGGCGCAGCCCTCCAGCAATGGGTCGCCGAAAACCCGCCGCCTTCCGGCACTAAAATCAATTACGAAGGAGACCTTCGCCGCCAATCGGAGTCCTTTGGCAGCTTGGGCACTGCTTTCCTCGTGTCGTTCATTTTTGTCTATCTGATTTTGGTGGCGTTGTACGACTCTTACATGTATCCCTTTGTGGTGATGTTCTCCATACCCGTGGGACTGTGCGGCGCATTGCTTGCCCTTGCCCTCACACTGGAGACGCTCAACATCTTCTCCATCCTTGGCATCATCATGCTAAATGGTCTGGTATCCAAGAACGCCATCCTGTTGGTGGATTTTGCCAACCAGGCTAAAGCCGAAGGGATTAAAACCACCCAGGCGCTCATACAGGCTGGCGTGGTTCGGCTCCGCCCCATCCTGATGACGACCCTTGCGCTGGTGGTGGGCATGGTACCCATTGCCCTTGCCAAGGGTGCAGGTGCAGAATGGAAAAACGGTTTGGCTTGGGCGCTAATCGGGGGCTTGCTCAGTTCCATGGTGCTTACGCTGTTCATCGTGCCCGTGCTGTACCAGGTTGTGGACAACATCAAGGATTTTTTTAGCCACAGAAAAGGCAACGGCAGCGGCAACCATACCCCGGAAGACGCTGTCGCCCTCAGTAGCACTGTGCTGGCAGCGGACTAAGTGATAGGTCAATAAACAAGCTGAACAAGTAAAATAGGGATGTCTCCAATGAGGCATCTTTATTTTGCCTTAAACAATGTTTAAACATCAGTTGTTTAAACATACATTTGCGAACGAACGATTTTACCTTAATTTTTTAAAAATTCAACTTATGAACCTGAAAGAAAAAGTCGAACAACTGAACAGCATGATTTTGCAAGGGCAGATCATGGATGCCTTTGAAAAATTCTACCACCCCGACGTGGTGATGCAGGAAAACAACGCTGCCCCCACCGTGGGCAAAGCTGCCAACCGGGAGCGGGAGCAACAAATGCAGGCGGCCATCGAACAATGGCACGGCCCAGAAGTAAAAGGAGTCGCCACCGGGGAGGACACCAGCATGGTGGAATGGAGCATGGACGTTACTTACCAGGGCGGCCACCGTGCGCAGATGAACCAGGTAGCCGTGCAACGATGGAAAGACGGGCAAATCATCTCGGAACGCTTTTACTACAATACTGCGGGGTGATGCCGGATTACAAAAGGCAGTTGTTTGCCGCTGCCCGAAAAACCTGCTTTTTAGCATTGTCAAGCCTTTCGCTCTGTTCGTGTGGCGGCAGCAGCCTTGTTTCACCCGCTAAAAATAGTAGCATCATGGATACAACTTTTCAACTTCCGGCAAGGCCGGGCGAAAAACCCGCAACGACTCCTTCCAACCCGCATACGCAACTAAACCAGCAGAGCGGGGACAGGGCAATCATCGAAAGCGTGACCCTGTGGGCATTCACCACTTTACCCAAGGCGGAAGAACAGCCTACCCGTATTTCGGTGCTCGGTGCAAGGGCAATTTGCCTCAAAAGGGAATTTCCCATCGTCAATCAGAATGCCTTTATGGCTGACCGGGAGTTTGCCCATTTCCATCCCGGCAGCGACGGCAGCATGCACCTCGGTTTGCCGATGGCTGATGCCGGGGAAGTCATTGAAAAAGGCTGGGGCGAACTTCACCCCGTCGTGAGGAAGGGCTGGTTGCCTGCCAATTTTGTGATGGTATATGCTCCTCGCAATGAAGCAGAAGCGGAAGTGCTTAAAAAAATCATTTACCGCTCCTACCAGTTTGCAACAGGGGAAATTTCCGGCAATTAACTTTTAAAACGCATCATTCATGAAAACGATTGCAGTTTTTGGAGGCAATGGACGAACCGGACTGGAAATCCTCCGCTAGGCACTCGACAAGGGATACAAAGTAAAAGCCCTGGTCAGAAATCCGGCTTCATTTAACATTCAGCACGAACGCCTCGAAGTTTTGCAGGGCACTCCCATGAAAAAGGAAGATGTGGAGATGACCATAAAAGAAGTCGATACCGTCTTTGTTGCCTTAAATATAGCCCGCACCGCCGACAACCCTTGGGCAAAGGTAAAATCACCCCCCGATTTGTTGAAGGTTTCCATGACTCACATTGTGGAGTCCATGAAAAAACACGGCATCAGCCGGGTGCTGACCGTTTCGGCTTGGGGTGCAGGCGACAGCTACCGGGAAGCCAACTGGATGTTCCGGTTTTTAATCAACAAAACCAATGTTGGCATCGCCTACAAAGGGCACGAAGAGCAGGAGAAAGTACTGAAAAACTCCGGGCTGAACTGGACAGCCGTCCGACCTGTGGGCTTGACCAACTCCCAGGCATCCAAACCAACCCGTGTCAGCATCGGAGGGAGCAAAAAGCTAAAGATGGCTATTTCGAGGAAAGACGTTGCCCGGTTCATGCTTGAGACCCTCGACGACAAAGCTTATTTTCAGGACGCACCCTCTATTTCCAATGATTGAAAACTTGAATGATTTCCGGCATCTGGGAGGTCGGGAGCGGTAAGTAGTTGAGTGAAAATAATCCGGGTTAAGAAACAGAACGCTGATGCCGCTGATTTTACTGATTTGCGCTGATAAAAATAAAAATCAGCGTAAATCAGCCCAATCAGCCCAATCAGCGTTCCATCCCGCACGTGTTAGTTAACCTTTGCGAAATACTAAACCTAGTGCCTCGCGCACTAAATTATGGCCAGTCCAAGTTTCGTTCTTTTGCCGCTACTCTTTTTTTTTGTCCATAAAACAATGCATTTTATTTCAGGATTCAATAATAAAACTGCGTTCGCTAAAAGCCGGAATGTTTGGCTCACCTTCGAAAAAATGCTTGATTTCATCAGTCTTATCCATAAGTCCCAAACTGTAAAGTACAGGAACGTAGTGATCGGGCGTAGGTGCGGCTAATTTTCCTAATTTATGACTGTTTTGGTAATTAATGAGATTGGCAAAGTTTCGGGAATCAATTTGTTGTTTAATCCAAGCATCGTATTCTGCCTCCCAGCCATAAGGAGTTGTATTGTTTGTACGCATTTTTTGCATTGCCAAAGGCAAGTTATGGATAAGTGCACCGCTACCAATTATTAACACCCCTTTGTTTCGCAATGATTTTAGTTGTTTACCCAACTCATAATGATATTCGGGTTTGGCGTAATAATCAATACTTAGCTGAAAAACCGGGATATTGGCATCTGGAAATAAGTGCATCAGCATAGGCCACGCACCGTGGTCTAATCCCCAGTCTGTTGTTTCGGAAACGGAAGGAACAATTTTCTTTACTTCGTGAGCAATTTCGGGCGAACCTTTGGCATTGTAATATACTTTGTAGTATTCTTCTGGAAAACCATAGTAGTCGTAAATCTGTTTTTGATCAGGAGAAACATTTACGAATGTGCCTTTAGTACACCAATGTGCTGATACGACCAATGCAGCTTTTACTTCATAATTTTTTTGAAGATTAATTCCTAAATCATAAAGTTTTTGCCAAAATTCCCTATCACTTCTTGAAACCGGTATGTCCATCGGGTTTCCGTGAGAGGTAAACAGCACCGGCATTTTTTTACTTTGTGAAGGAAGTGTGTCAGTAAAATTTTTAAGGCTGCTTAATGTTCCCATTGCGGTTAACGCTAAAATTGATTGAAGAAATTTTTTTCGTTCCATAGAAGTTTATGGTTTGGGTTGAATAGGTACTTTTTTCCATCTTGCCCAAGCAATAAAAGCAAATACAAGAAGCAACACAATGTTTGTAGGTATTGCTTCCATTTCGCTACGCATGGCATGAAATCCTATAGCAAGAATCATAATAGTGGCAAACCCTAATGCTGCAAGTGGGGTTAAAAATGGTTTAATCCGAAGCAGCGAAGGAACAATCAAACCAATAGCACCTAACAACTGAGATATACCCACAAACCGAACTAAGTTTGGATTTTCTAGTGCCCATGTCATTTCTGGTGGCAAGCTTTCTAAAGGCGAAAATGCTTTCATTCCTCCCACCATAAGAAACATTAGCCCCATAAATATTTGTAAAACCCAAACTGTAATGTGTAATACTTTATTTTCCATTTTTTTTTAAATTTCAAATTTTGTCAAAAGAAATTCTTGAACTGAAGTTGGCTTACGACCGAGTAGTTGAGTTAATTCAGTTGTAGGAACATTCATAGTATCGGCTGCAAAAGCAACTGCAAATGCTGCAAACATGCGTGCATACATCTCAGGTACACCATATTGCATTAAGGTTTGCTGATACACTTCTGGTTCGGGAGAAACATAGTTTATAGAAACTCCGGTAATTTCAGAAATGTACTTCGCAACTTCTCCAAACGACACTGGTTGCTCGATTCCAATGTTGTAGGTTTTATTTTCGTGTCCGCCCGTAGTTAAAACATTAGCAAGTGCTTCTGCAATTTCGTTACGAAGTACAAAATTTATTTTTCCATCACCTGCCGGAACATAGATGGTTTGGGTTTCTAATACCTGTTCACCTACGAAATCCATTAGCATATCCAAATAAAACCCGTTTGCAAAAAGGGTATAAGCAATACCGGATTCTTTCAGGTATTTTTCGGTTTTCACATGATCTTCTGCTATAAACCAAAGCGGAGATTTTGGGTCGTCATGGGTTCTCATAAATCCCGTATAGATGATATGCTTAACGCCATTTTCTTTTGCTGCTTTGATCGCATTGATGTGCTGCACCGCTCTGCTTTTTGTCATTTCGCTTGAAGAAATTAGTAGCAAAGTTTCTACACCTTGCATAGCTGAGCGAAGGGAATCAAAATCATCATAGTTGCCTATTTTTACATCTACACCCTTAGATTTTAATTCTGCTGCCTTTGCTTCATCTCTAGCCAAAGCTGAAATTTGATTTGCTGCAACACCTTTTTCAAGCAGAAAGTTAATTGTTGACTTTCCTAACTGTCCTGTTGCACCTGTGATTAATATTTTGCTCATGATTACTTATTTAATGAAATGTTTTTTTAACTGTGCAAATATAGTTACTTTTGCTATACTTTAGTAACTACTATACCATAGTATATCACTATACTTTAGTATAGCTTAAGCAAAAACAGGATAAAATGAGCACAATATCACAATTGGATCAGGTAAAGAAGTGTTCGGGAGAGTTTATTTTAGCCATAAACGACACGATGAACGTGTTGAACGGCAAATGGAAATTGCCGATAATAGGTTCTTTGCTCTATGGTAAAAAACGCTTCAAAGAACTGGAAAGGGAAATTCCTAAAATCACGCCCCGTATGCTTTCCAAAGAGCTGAAAGACCTGGAAGTCAACGGCATTGTAACCCGCACTGTTTATAATACCTCACCTGTTACAGTAGAGTATGAACTGACAGAATCGGGAAACACCCTCAATACGGTTTTGGATGCTATGATAGCATGGGGCTTGCAACACCGCAAAATGGTTATCGGAAAAAAGGAGAAGGTTGCGGAAGCTGTCAGTGTTTAACAAAGTGGTGGTTTTTAGAGGTGCCCTTAAATAGTTCCCGCTTCAATCTTTTCTTTAACAAGCGGAATTACTTTTGTGGCATAAACCCCAATTGCTTCTTTAACTATATCGTGAGGCATAGTTGCCAAAGGCATTTGAATTATAAACCTGTCAATGTTCAAATGGTTGATAAGCAGCGTAATTTTGTCTGCTACTTCTTCGGGTCCACCTACAAATAATCCTTGCCCTGAGGAACGTGCGTAATCAAAGTCGCTTCTTGTGTAAGGCGGAAAACCACGTTCTCCCAATAAATGATTTCTGTAATGCTGTATGTATGGAAAAAATGTGTCGGCAGTTTCTTTGCTGTTGTTAAGCACAAAACCGTGTGCGTGAACGCTGAATTTTAATTTATCCGAATCGTGTCCACTTTCTTGTGCTACTGCGCGATAAAATTTTGCGTAATTACTGAAATCAACAATATTGCCACCCAACATAGCCAAAACTACGGGAAGTCCAAGTTTTGCTGCTTTAATAACGGTACTCCGCGAACCACCCAAGGCCATAGATATGTTCAATGGTTTTTCAGTACGTGGATAAACGCCTAAGTTGTCAATCGGACTTCTCGTTTTTCCGCTCCACGTAACAAATTCGTTATCTCTTGCTTTAAGTAACAATTCAAGTCGTTCATCAAACAATAAATCGTATAGATTGAGGTCGAAACCAAACAAAGGAAATGATTCGGTAAATGCACCACGACCAACCAGCAATTCTGCTCGTCCATCACTGATGGCATCAATTGTAGCAAAGTCCTGATACACACGAATGGGGTCGCTGGTCGATAAAACTGTGACGGTACTACCTAATGTAATGTGGTTGGTTTTGCCCGCAGCTGCAGCCAACACTATCGCTGGCGATGAAGCCGCAAATTCTCGTCTATGATGCTCGCCTACGCCATAAAAGTCAACTCCCAACTTGTCAGCCAAGACAATGTCATCAACCACTTGTCGAATGCGTTCTGCTTGTGATATAGTTCTGCCCGTATGTGGGTCAGGCATAACATCGGCAAAGGTGGAAATGCCATATTCAATTTTCTTTTTCATACTTTATTATAATGCTATCGGTGCTTCACTATTGTGGTTGATATTATTTACATTACTTATCTAGCGTGCATATTTTTCCTTCTTTCACTTCCAAAGCAGTTTCTGGATGCGTTTTTTACGCAATAAAAAATTCAATGTTTAGTTCCATAATTCCTTTGAGTTTTATTTTTTTAGCTTGCAGGTAACATCTGTGTAACCCGCTATATAGCGAGTTATTTCTTATTATAACCCGCTATAAAATCAAGTTTTCTTGGTTGGTTTATCAATATCCAAAAAATCAAGAGGACTATAAAGTTTTTCCCGAGCTTTCTTTGTAACATGAGTATAAATCTCTGTAGTTTCACTACTGCTATGGCCAAGTAAGGACTGGATGTAGCGCAAATCCATTCCTCGCTCTAGCAAATGAGTTGCGAAAGAATGACGTAACGTATGGACGGTAGAATATGGATTTATATCCGCTTTTGCTACCGCCCTGCGAAATACCTGTTGTATGCTCCTGGTGCTATATTGTCCACCATCTTGCCCTTCGAAAAGCCAATAGTCCGGTTTGTAGGCCTCTATGTATTCTTGAAGTAATAAGACTACTTTGTCTGAAAGGACGGAATACCGGTCTTTTTTCCCTTTCCCAGCTTTAATAAAAATGCTCTTTCGTTCCAAATTAATATCTGCTTTTCTCAGTTTTACACTTTCGCCAATCCGTAATCCGGCGCTATAGATAAGCATTAGAATAGTTCGATGTTTCAGATTTTCTATAGCTTTAAACAGGGCGATGATTTCCTGCTCACTAAATACCCCAGGCAGTTTTTGACTTTTCCGAGGGCGTAGTTCGTAAAATGTGCGCTCTTGGCCCAAGACTTTTTCAAAATAGAATTTAATGGCATTCACCGCCTGATTTTGGGCAGATTCAGACCACCGCCTATCTTCAATGGATTTCAGCAAAAAACGCATGATTTCTTCTTTTTTCAATGTTTCCGGATGTTTTTTGGGATAAAAACTTAGCAGTAGAGTGAAAAAAGACTTATACGTTTTACTGTACTTGGGCTATACCGCTGTATCCTCAACCGTTCTTCCAGCCGGATCAACTCATCCTTATATTTCAGCTGAGTTACCGCTTGCTCCTTTTTTACTTTTTTTCGGGTTGCGGCACTACTGGCCGTTTTTCCGATACCACCACCTGGCCTTCTCCAAATAGGCGTTTTAGCTCTTTATAGGCTTCTTTACGATAGGGAATATGCCAGCATTTCTCATCCGGGTTTCAATATGGGTTGTTGGGGTTTTCGGCCACTCAACGAGCGTCCAGCAAATGGGCCCTTTAACTGCACCCCTTCCCCTCCAACCCAAAGAATCATTTATCCCGCCAATAGAGTCCAAAAAAGCCGTCCATCGAATTAATGTCCAAAAAAACCAATCCAACTGCGTTAAATCCAACTTTGGCGGGCATTATCTTCCTTCAGGAAGCAATAGCGCTTGTCGGGGCTTTTCCCCCACAAGCGCTATCATGCATGCAATGTGGTTAAAGTGGGTACCTGGATAGAATAGCCGAATGCGCCACTCACTCACTCCGCAACGCCTCCACCGGATTCGCCCGCGCCGCCCGCACCGATTGCAGGCTTAGGGTAACAAAAGCGATGAGCACCGCCAGCGCGCCGGCCAGCACAAACACCCACCATTGTATATCGATGCGGTAAGCGTAATTCTTCAACCAGGCCTGCATGGCCAGCCAGGCCAGAGGGGCGGCCACCAGTATGGCCAGGGCCACTATTTTCAGGAAGTCGCGGGAGAGCAGGGCGACGAGGCTGGCTACAGAAGCCCCCAATACTTTGCGGATGCCGATCTCCTTGGTGCGCTGGCCGATGGCCAGCACCGCGATGCCGAACAGCCCCATGCAGGACAAGATAATGGCCAGGGAGGCGGCGGTAATAAACAGCTGCCCCATGATCTCCTCTACCTTGTAGAGCCGGTTGGTATTTTCATTGAGGAAAGACGCGATAAAGGGCGCTTTGGGTGCGATGGCCTTCCAGCTGGCTTCCAGGGCCTGCATCGTCGCCGGCGCTTCATCCGGGCTGATGCGGACGAAGAGGTAGTTCATCGGGAAGCCGCCGCCGGGGCGGGCCAGGGCGACGGACAGGGGCTCGATCGGCTTTTCCAGCGACTGGAAGTGGAAGTCCTTCATCACGCCGATGACTTCCCGGGGGGGCTCCATTTCCAGGACTTTGCCGGCATAGGGGCCTTCGCCCAACTGCCGGGCGAAGGTTTCATTGATCAGGATGGCCTGCACCGTATCCGTTGAATAATCTTTGGAAAAGCCACGCCCTTCCACCAGAGGTATTCCCAGCGCTTCGGTGAAACCGTAATCGGCCACCTGCCAATGGGTATAGTATTCCTTTTCATTCTGTGTGAAGGAAATGATCGAGGTATAGGTGGAGCCATCCATACCCAGCCCGAAATTGTTATAGCCGGCCGAAATGCTTTTCACCCGGGGGTTGGGCGCCAGTTCGTTTCGGAGGCGTTCCAGCACCTGGGGGGCGTCGAGGCCCGGGGGTAGCGGAATGCTCACTACTTCTTCTTTATTAAATCCTAAGGGTTTATGCCGCAGGTACTGCAGCTGCTGCCCGATGATGATGGTACAGCTGATGAGCAACACCGAAATGGCGAATTGCGCCAGCACCAGCAGGTTGCGCAGGCGCCCGGGGCGAGGCCCCTGCATGTTGCCTTTTAGCACTGCCGCCGCCTGAAACCGCGACAGCACCAGGGCGGGATACCCGCCTCCCAATAGCCCGATGCCGATGAGGATCAGCCCAATGGACAGGAAGAGATGAGGGTGGTTGAGTTCAATCTCAGTACGGAATAGGCGGTTGAAACCGGGCAATATGAACTGGCTCGCCGCCAGGCCCAATACCAGGGCTAACCCCGTTACCAGCAGCGCCTCGCCCCAAAACTGGCCGGCCAGCTGCCGCCGGGTGGCGCCCAGCACCTTGCGGACGCCCACCTCCCGGGCCCGCGTCATGGAGCTGCCCAGGGTGAGGTTGACAAAATTGATGCAGGCGATGCCCAGAATGAAAAAAGCCCCGATCAACAGGCCGATGGGAAAGGCCCGGCTCATGCCATCCCCGGAAACATCGCGGTCGAAATGCAGCTCATGCATCGGCTGCAGCTTCAGCCGGAGCACCGGGCCGCCATCCGGGGCGGAAGCGCCCTCCTGTTCGATCCGTTCTATATCGTTGGAAAAATATTTTTGGGTGATGGCCGCCAGTTGCTGTTCTACCTCCTGGGGATTTTGTCCTTCTTTTAACTGTAAGAACAAGGCGTGGTTAAAATTATTCCAATTGTCCTTGCCTTCCTGATAGTCTGGTGCATTTTCATAACGGGTGATCATTTCGTAGTTCAGGCTCGAATTGTAGGGTTGGTCTTCCACCACTCCGGTAACCTGCAGGATTTTCGGTATCCCCCCCGTGATGACCTTCAATTCGCGGCCGACGATCCCGGCTGTGGCGCCAAAGAATTTCACGGCTTCACTTTCTGAAAGCACCAGGCTGTTCGGGCCGGCCAAAACCCGGGCGGGGTCGCCTTCCAGTAATTGAAAGGAAAATAGTTGAAAGAAAGCCGGGTCCGTATACCGTATGCCCGTCTGGTAGCGCTCCCCTTCGTACTCAACCACCGCTCTTCCACCCCGCCAGCGGATGGCGTGCTCCAGGCCCGCTATTTCCTCTTCCAATACAGGCTGCAACGGGGTAGGCATATTGGCGCCTCGCTCCAGCCCGCGGGAGCGGTAGGACTCCAGGTAGGCCCGGTAGATGTGATCTCCGTTTTGGTGGAACCGGTCGAAGGAGAACTGCTGCAGGGCGGTGAGCATCAACAACAGGCTGGCGCCAATGGCGGCGCCCAGGCCGAAAATGTTGATTCCGGAAAAGAGCTTGTGTTTCCAGAGGTTGCGAAGGGCGATCTTCAGGTAGTTCTTTAGCATGGATTTATTGTGTATCTGTGTTTTGGTGTAACCAGTGTGTCAGGGCTACAATCACTCTCCCTTCAGTTCCTCCGCCGGGTTCACCAGAGCCGTTCGTATGGACTGCACACTGACGGAGAGGAAGGCGGCTCCCAGTGCCAGCAAGGCGGCCAGGGTAAACATCCACCATTGTATTTCGATGTGGTAGGTGAAATTTTGCAACCATTGGTGCATCAGGTACCAGCCAACCGGCATAGCGGCGAGAAACGACCAGACGACGAGCTTCAGAAAACTGCCGGAGAGCAGGCTGATAATACTCGTCATCGACGCCCCCAGCACCTTGCGGATGCTCACCTCTCTGGACCGCTGTACGATGCTGTACGATGAAACACCGAACAGGGCCAGGCAGGCCAGCAGAATGGCGAGCCAGGAAAAGGTGGTGGCCAGCTTGGCCGCCTGCCACTCACTGGCGTACATCCGCCCAAATTCTTCATCGAGGAAATGATAGGTAAAGGGCCGGTGCGGCGCCAGTTGCGTCCACTTACTTTCCATATATTGCAATGCGCCGGGAATATCCCGGCCATCCAGCTTTGCCATCAGCGTATTGCCCCAGGACGTGGGAAATACAACGAGATTGCCGATCGGCTCATGAAGCGAAGCAAAATGGAAATCTTTCATCACGCCTTTTATCTGTACGCGGCGCCCGTTAAAGGAAACGAATTGCCGCAGGGCTTCCTCCGGTGTCCAGCCGAATGCCCGGGCCTGCGATTCATTGATGAGAATGGATAGGGTAGAGGTGGTGTCGCTTCCCGATCCGAGGCGAGCCGCTATTTCAACATCCGCCTTGCTAATGCCGCTACCCGCCGCCAGCCCGATATTGACCGTTTCCAGAAAGTGTTCGTCAGCGGGCAGGGCTGTGACCATCTTCGCGTGTTCTCCATTCACCGAGCGGCTGATGTCGTAGCCGCCTTTAATGTGAACGGGCGTTTCGTAAACCAGGCTAAGTGATTGTATGCCTTTCTGCCCCACCCATTCTGACCTCAGGGCATCCAGTTTTTCGACTACCTGCTGGTCCGTACGCAGGGCCAGGACGTGGCTTTTGTCATAGCCCAGTTTTTTTTCCTGTATGTACTGCATCTGTCCCTGTAACACCAGGGTGGAAATGACCAGGATGACTGAAATCGCAAACTGAAAAACGATCAGCGATTTTCGCAGCAAGTTGCCGGAGGAAGAGTGCTTGTAAGCCCCTTTTAACACCCGGAATGGCTCGAAACCCGAAAGAACGGTAGCGGGGTAGGCTCCTGCCAGCAGGCTGGTTGAAAGCCCGAACAGGAAAAGCCCGCCCATAAATGCCGGGCCCAGCAATACATTGGCGCTCAACTGCCGGTCGAAAAGGCTATTGAAAAAAGGCAAGAACAACGGCACAAGTGCTATACTGGCCGTCAGGGCCAGTCCCGTCAAAACCATCGACTCCGCCAGGTGCTGCCAGAATAATTGCCCGCGGCTGGCTCCCAGCACTTTTTGAACACCTATTTCTTTGGCCCTTTCGGTACTGACGGCGGTAGCCAGATTGATATATGAAGAAGTACTGATTAACAGAATGAACAAACCGATAGCGGACAGGATATAAATGTAGCGGATGTCTCCATTGGGCTCAAAATTTCCCGGAACCGGAGAGTGCAGGTGAACCTCCAGCAAGGGTTCGAGACGATAGGACAAATAGTTTTCCCCTTCCGATCCCGTCTCATTGGCGTGCCGGCGCATGTATTCGGGTATCTTCGCCTCAAGCCCGGGCCTGCTTTCTGCGTTGTGGAGCAGCAGGTAAGTCGCATAATTGGCATTCCACCACGTAAGGCGCTCCGCACGGGCATCTCTGAGGCTGACAAAAGACCCGATGAAATCCGGCTTCAGCTGGGAGGCGGCAGGTGGATCCTGCATAATGCCCGACACAGTATAATTGTTGTCCGTGCCGACGCGGAGGACTTTCCCTATCGGGTCTTCGTCGCCAAAATATTTTTTGGCCATCCGCTCGGCCAACACTACCTGATCGGGCGCACGTAGTACCTCGCCGGGTTCGCCCTGGAGCAGAGGGAACGTAAACAACTCAAAAAAGGTGCTGTCAGCGTAATAAAAATGAGGCTCCTCAAAAATCTGTTCCCGGAATTTGACCACCTGATTGTATTCAATAACCCGGCATGCATTGGCTACCTCAGCGAAATCCTCTTTAAAAGCGGGCGCCACTTTGTTGCCGGTTACATTGACTATTCCGGACTCTCCCGCCATGCCGTATTCCATCACCACCCGTACCAGCCGATCCCCCTTTTCGTGAAAAGCATCATAATTCAGCTCTTGCTGAATAAAGAGCATGATCATCAGGCAAGAGGTGATGCCGACGATGAAACCGGCGAGTTTGATCGTTGTATTGAGCTTGTTTTTCCAAAGACTCCTGAGGGCGAGCCTGATTTGTGACTTCCACATTTGCTGGGATTGATAAGGGTGAATTCAAATTAGTAATGGAATGGGGGGGTAGCCGTCCAGGAGGACGAATTCGGTATTCGCAGTTCGGCCGCTGGACGTCCGGCCTGGCTGGCAGGTGTACACCAGGTGGCCATCGCTGTCCAACATCAGACAGGTAGCCGAATGGGTTACCCGTACAACGGTACAACCCGTGGTTAGACAGCCGTCAGCAGAACACCTCCCGCCACCCGAATCCCGATTTCTACAACATCTGCTTCGCCACCATGCTCTCCGTGACGACCTGCCCATCCAGCAGGCGGATGATGCGGTTGCCAAATTCGGCGCAGTATTGGGAGTGGGTCACCATGATGATGGTGGCCCCTTCGTTGTTGAGGTGCACCAGGTTTTTCATCACGTCGTCCCCGTTGGCGCTATCCAGGTTCCCCGTAGGTTCATCCGCCAGGATCAGCTTGGGGTTGTTGACGATGGCGCGGGCCACGGCCACCCGCTGCTGCTGGCCACCGGACAATTGCTGGGGGAAGTGGTTGCGGCGGTGCATCATGTTCATCTTATCGAGCACGTCGTCCACCCGCTTTTTGCGGTCGCTGCTGCTCACCTTGGTGTAGATCAGCGGCAACTCCACGTTTTCAAATACCGTCAGTTCATCGATCAGGTTAAAGCTCTGAAAGATAAAGCCGATATTGTTTTTGCGTAGTTGGGAGCGCTGGCGTTCCGAGAATTTCGATACCTCCTTATCCAGGAAGTGGTATTCCCCGCCGGACGGGTTGTCGATCAGGCCAAGGATGTTCAAAAGGGTGGATTTTCCGCATCCTGAGGGGCCCATGATGGAGACAAATTCTCCTGGTTTGATCTCCACACTCACTTCATTGAGCGCTGTGGTCTCCACCTCTTCGGTGCGGTAGACTTTCATCAATTTGTTGGTCCGAATCATTTTTTTTGCTTTTCCGGTTGTTGGTTGTCTGTTGTTGGTTGTTGGTTCTCGTTCAACGATCAGCAAACAACCCTAAACAAGTGACGGCAAAGCCGACAAGCTATTACATAAAGCCTGCCAGTAGCCATCGAATTAAGGTTTCAATAATTTTCAGGATCATAACAGTTGGGTTTTTATTTTAAAACCAATTCTTCTTTATCGCCAAAGTTGTCATAGCTGGAGACGATGACCACATCTCCTTCCTCGAGGCCTTCGAGCACTTCATAGTAGTTGGGGTTTTGGCGGCCTACGCGGATATCGCGCTTGCGGGCCATCCCGGATTTGGGGTCGATCACATACACCCAGTTGCCGCCGGTAGCCTGATAAAAACCGCCCTTTTCCAGTAGCATCGCCTGCGTATCATCGCTGAGGGAAAGCTTCAGGGAGATGGTCTGCCCCCGTTTGATATTGGAAGGGCGGTCGCCGACGAAGATCAGGTCGGCCTCGAATGTACCATTGGCCACCTCAGGGTAAATGCGGCGGATTCTCAGGGTGTAGGTCTGGCCCTCCATTACAAAAGTACCTTCCTGCTCGGGGAAAATACGGGAAATATAGTATTCATCGATACGAGCGCGAATTTTATAATCATCGAGAATATCAATCTGGGCGATGCGGTCGCCCCGGTTGATCAACTGCCCGATCTCCGAATCCATCCCGGACAGCTGGCCGCTGATCGGGGCGCGAACGGTCAGGTGGTCCAGGCTGTTTCTGGCAATGGCCAGGTTGCGATGCATCAGGTCCAGCGAGTTGTCCATTTGGTTCTCTTGCATCAGCTGAAAGAGCGAGTCCTTGGCGATGGTCTGGTTGAGCAGTATCTTGCGCCGCAAGAGGTGCTCATACTCATCCTGGGTTTCTTCGTAGTCCACCTGTGAGATCACACGGTCGTTGTAAAGCGATTTATTGCGGGCGGTTCGTTTTTCCAGCTGGTCGATGCGATACGCCACATCCAGGGCCTGCTCCTTGATGCTCAGGCTCTGCTGATCCATCAGGATACTGGTATTGCGAATGGTGTTGATCTGGGTGATGATCTGTGCCTCCTGGTTGAGCACGTTCAGCTGTAGCTCCAGGTTGGAAAGGCGCATCAGGTTTTCGCCTTCGCTGACCATGGCCCCATTTTCAATGAAAATCTCCTCTACTCTGCCACTTTCAATGGCATCCAGGTACACCGTCGAGATAGGCTCCACGACGCCAAATAAGGTGATGAATTCCTTGAAAACACCCGTTTCAACCGTGTCGGTTAGGAGCCGTTCACGCTGCACATTGAGGCGCGAAGTGCCCGCTTCTTTATAAATGGTGGAAAACAAAAAAACCACTGCCGCTACTGCGATGGTGTAAAGCCCTACGCGTTTTACCGTCCAATTTTTCTTGTCTATTTTCTTGTCCATTTTTGCCTCTTTGGTTCTCTTACTGTTTCAGTTCGTGGCCGCCTTGTGAAGGGAATATGGATTTCAATGATTTCAGCAACAATCGGGTGAACACAAGGCGGCCGTAGAACTGAAAATGGATTAGCACGTTTTTAAAAAACAGTCTGGTGATTTCTTACATCTATTATTCAGGCAAGCGCCATGCCAAAAAAATTATAATGTTGATAATGAGTTGTTTGTGGGTGATCTGCGCTTAATGCCCCTCCCGGTCAAGCGCTGTTTTTGTACGCCTTCGCACACCAGGTGTTCGAAAATGAACAGAACGTACGCAATTTTAGCGGGTGAATTGTTATCTTTAGTGGTGAATTTTGAGTGGTATTAGTGTATCGGTGTATCAGTGTCAGAGAACAATGTGTCGGATACCTGAGATAAGAGATTGACAAACACTGCCTGCCCTCGTAACTCGGCCGGGTAAAATAAATACATGGACAGAATGGCACGTACTCGTGCGGCGATCATCTTGATCGCACGCTAGCCTGCCCGACAGTTATTAATCTCACGTCGCTAAGTACTCTGTAAAATAAATATCTTCTGTTTCTGAACGTGTCTTTCCGCCCCACCCGTCGTCTCGTCCTCGCCTTGATAGCTAAGGCTATCAGGCTCCGGGCGTTCCTAGGTTGGAACGAAAATACATCGTTCATAAACGAGAATTTACTTAATTTACAGTGTACTAAGCGCGCGTTCGATCAAGATGATCGAACCACGAGCAACGCCTTCGATTATGTTCCAAAATAAACCCAACACCAGGAAGCATCACCTATGAAAAAACAATCCGCCAACATTCTGATCGTCGATGATGAGGAAGACATCCTCCTGAGCCTGCAGTTTTTTCTATCCCAGCATTTCGAAGAGGTAAAGACGGAATCCAATCCGTTCCAGTTGCCCCGGCTGCTGCGCAACAACCAGTATGACCTGGTCATTCTGGATATGAATTTCAAGAAAGGAGACACCAGCGGCAAAGATGGAATGATGTGGCTGGGCAAGGTACTGGAGCTGGACCCCTCTGCCAACGTGATCATGATGACGGCCTACGCCGATGTAAAAACAGCGGTCGAAGCGGTTAAAGCCGGGGCCATCGACTTTATTGAAAAACCATGGCGCAACGAGAAGCTGCTCACCACCATCCTTTCGGCGCTGAAGCTCAGCCGGTCGCGCCGCCAGGTGAAGAAACTGGAACAAAAGCAGCAGGCCCTCAGCAGCAACATCGACCAGCAGTTTGGTGAGATCATCGGCAATTCGGGGCCCATCAAGCAGGTATTTACCCTGATCAATAAGGTGGCCAAAACCGACGCCAATGTGTTGATCCTCGGAGAGAATGGCACGGGCAAGGAGCTCGTCGCCCGGGCGATCCACCGGCAGTCGCCCCGTTCCCGGGAAGTTTTTATAACGGTAGACCTGGGCGCCATCCCGGACACCCTGTTCGAAAGTGAACTCTTCGGCCATAAGAAAGGCGCTTTCACCGATGCCGGGGAAGACCGCAGCGGGCGCTTCGAGCTCGCTTCCGGAGGCACCCTCTTCCTCGACGAGATCGGCAACCTCTCTCAGCCGCTGCAGGCCAAGCTGCTCTCGGTTCTTCAGAGCCGCCACATCCGCCGGGTCGGCTCCAACGACCCCATACCGATCGATATCCGGCTGATCTGCGCAACTAATATGCCGCTCTACGATATGGTCAAAGAGAACGCCTTCCGACAGGATTTACTCTACCGCATCAATACGGTAGAGATCAAGCTGCCGCCCCTGCGCGACCGCCGGGAAGATATTCCCATTCTGGCAGATCACTTCCTCACCGTATACCACCGAAAGTATCAGAAGCCAGGGCTGAACATCAGCAGCGCGACAATGAAGGAGCTACAGGCCTACCCCTGGCCCGGCAATATCCGGGAGTTGCGCCATGCGGTGGAACGCGCCGTTATCCTCAGCGACGGCCCCCAACTTGACATCAGCGATTTCATCCTTCACTCTTCCGATGGCTTAGGCCATGACGGCCCTACCCAACCACAGGAAGAACTCGACAACTACAACCTGAGCGATATCGAAGCCTGGGCTATCCGAAAAGCCCTGACCAAACACGCCGGCAATATATCCCGCGCCGCTGATGAATTGGGGTTGACCCGGGCGGCCCTGTACCGGCGGATGGCAAAGTATGAGCTGTAACTTCTACTCCCTTTCCAAAGATACGTTCAAAGAAGTGGCCTCCCGGTATCCCGGCTTTGCCCAAAAAATTGAATCTATTGCTTTGGCAAGGGAAAGGAACCGCCCGGATGAGGGGTAAAACCAGGCTGGTTTTTTGGTGATGTTCGATTTGCGATGTGCCCGCCAATCTACTTCCAAACCAACCTCATCCGTTTTTGTTATAAATTATTCGAAACAAAACGCTGCTAATGAGTCAAAGAATATTGTTCACCCTTTTGCTGCTTGCTTTCTATTCTTTGCTTTCCGCTCAGGGCCAAAAGAAAACCCTCACCCAGGAAGACATCGCTGCCTGGAAGCAGATTGAAAGCCCCCGCCTTTCCCCGAACGGGCGTTGGGTGAGTTATGTATTGCAACCCAACGAGGGCGATCCCACACTGGTGCTCTACGATGCGCAACAAAAAAAAGGAATACCGTTTGAAAGGGCCAGTGACGCCCGCCTCAGCGCCGACAGCCGCTTCCTCGCCTTCCTCATCCACCCGGGGGAAGACAGCCTCAAAGCCCAACGCCGCCGAAAGGTAAAAGACGAAGAACTGCCGAAGGACACACTGGCCATCTTCCGGCTGGAGGACGGCCAGCTCCAAAAAATACCGAAAGTAAAAGCCTTCACCCTACCCGAAAAATGGAGCGGCTGGCTGGCCTACCACCTGGAACCGATGCCGGCAGACACCACTTTGCCCGACTCCATCAAGGTGAAAAAGGAGAATGAGGAAAACGGCGCTTTGCTGGTCCTCCACAACCTGGAAAACGGGCGGGAGGACTCGATCCCGTATACTCATTCCTACATCGCCGCTGAGGAGGGCCCCCGTTTTCTCATCTACAGCACCGGCAACGATACTACCTTCGAGGCCGGTACCTACCTGTTCGATGGCGCAGCCAGTAAGCTGCAGCCGCTGGCCACCGGTAAAGGCACTTATGCCGGCCTCGCCCTGGACAAAAAAGGCCGGCAGGCCGCGTTTCTGGCCTATCAGGACACCCTGCAGCCCCAGGCTGTCCCCTATACCTTATATCACTGGGAGGACGGGCCTGCGGCGCCCAGGCTGGTTGCCGACTCCAGTGCGGCTTTTCTGCCGGCCGGCTGGATGCTGAGTGAACATGGAAAGATCGAATTCTCTGAAGATGGCGGTAAGTTGTACTTCGGCATGGCTCCTCCGCCTGTTCTGCAGGACACCACCCTGCTGGAAGAAGAAATTGTCAATGTGGAAGTGTGGGCCTACCAGGATGGCCGCCTCTACACGCAGGAAGAGGAAGAACTGGAAGAAGAGCAAAAACGCGCTTATACGTGCGTGTATCATATCGGCGATAAAAAAATCGTGTCTGTGGGCAGTGAAAAACGCCCCGAGGTACGAACCGGCAACGAGGGGAAATCCGATATCGCCCTGGCCTACGATCCATATCCTTATTATCGGGAGGCCTCCTGGGAGGGCTTCCCGGTATGCAAAGACGTCTACCTCGTCGACCTCCGCACCGGCAAGCCAACGCTGATCGCCGAGAAAGTATGTGGAGACCCCGCTTTATCGCCGGAGGCCCGTTTTGCTTACTGGTACAGCTACCCGGATTCCGCCTGGTACGCCTATTCCGTGGAAAAAAGACAACTTCGAAAACTGGCGCCGGAGGTGGCGGTTCCTTTTTACGACGAGCTCAACGACAGCCCCACGGACCCGTCCCCCTATGGCATTGCCGGCTGGACTACCGGCGACGACTTCATCATGATCTACGACCGCTATGATGTTTGGCTGGTAGATCCCAGCGGAGGACTCACCTCCAATAACCTGACCTCGGGCAGGCCACTTCAAAAGCAGTATCGCTATATCCGGCTCGATCCGGAAGAGCGGGCCATCGAGGAGGTCGGCCCTATGCTCTTCCATACTTTCGATGAAAAAACAAAGGCTTCCGGTTACGCCTGGTTCAACATTCACACCGGGGTGCTGGATCAGGTTCAGGAAGGGCCATTCGCTTACGAAAGTAAGGTATTGAAAGCCAGGAGCGCCGATGCCTACCTGTTCACCCGCGAGAGCTTTCAGGTATTCCCGGACCTGCAGTACAGCGTCGACCATCTTCGTTCTTTTGAAAAGATCAGCGACGCCAACCCGCAGCAATCCGAATTTCGCTGGGGTTCTATCGAGCCTTTCCGCTGGACGGGCGCGCAGGGCCAGCCGATGGAAGGGCTGGTCATCAAACCGGAAGGTTTTGACCCCACCCGGCAGTACCCTGCCATCACCTATTTCTACGAACGCTACGCCAACCAATTGCACCAGCACTGGACGCCCCGGTACCCCCGGTCTATCATCAACTTCCCCTATTACGCCAGCCGGGGATATGTGATCTTCATTCCGGACATCCACTACAAGGTGGGTTACCCCGGGGAAAGTGCTCTGGAGGCGGTCACCACCGGGCTTTCCGCCTTACTCGACAAAGGCTTCATCGACCGGGAGCGCATTGGCGTGCAGGGCCATAGCTGGGGCGGCTACCAGTCGGCCTACCTCATCACCCGCACCAACCTGTTCCGTTGCGCCGAGGCCGGCGCGCCGGTGGTCAATATGACCTCGGCCTACGGCGGTATCCGCTGGGGGACGGGGCTGAGCCGTATGTTCCAGTACGAACGCACGCAGAGCCGTATCGGCGGGACCCTCTGGGAAAAGCCGATGCGGTACATCGAGAACTCTCCCTTATTCTACGCCGACCGGATCGAAACGCCGGTGCTCATCCTGCACAACGACGACGACGGGGCCGTACCCTGGTACCAGGGCATCGAGTTTTTTGTGGCGCTGCGCCGCCTGGGCAAGCCGGCCTGGTTGATCAACTACAACGGCGACCCACACGGGGTAACGGAACCGCAAAACAAAAAGGACTTCCAGCGCCGGATGCAGCAGTTTTTCGACTATTACCTGTTGGATGCTCCGATGCCGAAGTGGATGCAGCGAGGCGTTCCGCCCAGGGAGAAGGGGATTCGGCAGGGGTTCGAGCCGGGGGAGTAGGGGAGGGAGAAGGAGAGAGGGTGAGGTGATGATGTGTCTTCGTTGTCAGTTAATCGTCCCCTGGCAAAAGACTACCCCCACCGCTGCAACTCAATCAAATTCCCCTCCGGATCCGCCACATAGACGAAGGTGATAATCCCCACTCCTTCTACTACTCTTGTCACCACCTCCCCGATCGCTTTGCCACCATAGGCAATCACTTTTTCGAACACGGCCCCCACATCCTCCACCTGGAAAGCAATATGCCCGAAGCCTTTGCGGTTGGCCGTCGGTTCCGGCTTATCCTCCATGTGGTTGTACTGATAGATCTCCAGGGTCGGCCCCTCGTCGCCATAACCAGGCAGGTGCAGGTGTATGCCCTGCAGGGCGGCGTCTTTCACTCCCGTACCGCGTGAGAGCCACTCGCCGGACTGGTCGCGGGCAGGCGGGGCCGGTTGACAACCGAAGACATCGATGTAGAATTGAGCCAGTTGTGTCCAGTTGGCGCTGATGATATTGGTGTGGACGTATTTGATCGGCATTTTAGTCTTTTTTACTTTTCCTTAAATCAACTACTCTATTCAATTTCCCTCCTTCACTCCGGGGAATACTGCCCGGCTCCACCAGAGAAATAGCCATGGTCAGGCCAATGCTATCCTTGATCTTTTTTGCCAAAGCGCCGTGCAGGTTGCGCAAGGCATCGGGCAGTACTTCTGTTTTCTGGCCCAGGTTAGGGCGGCCAAGGGCTTTGAGCACCGCCTCTTTCACCTCTACCTTCACCGCCAGGCTAGCCATCGCTCCCTCGCGGCTGACAATAAGCTGGTAGCTGGGCAGCAGCTGATCGAAGTCCTGGATCACCTCCTCCACCTGAGTGGGAAACAGGTTGACCCCGCGAATGATCAGCATATCATCGGAACGGCCCCGGATCGGCCCCATCTTGATGTGAGTCCGCTTTTTGGAATGTTCATAATAGATATTCGTGATGTCGTTGGTCCAGTAGCGCATCAACGGCATGGCCTCTTTGGTAAGGGTGGTGAAAACGAGTACTCCATACGCCCCTTCCGGCAACGGCTCGCCTGTATCCTTATCCACGACCTCCGGGAAGAAGTGGTCTTCCCAAATATAACTTCCTGTGCCGCGCTCCTCAAAGTCTTCGTTGGAGACGCCTGGCCCGATGATCTCGCTCAAGCCATAGATATTGACGGCCCTGACTCCCATGCCCGCCTCCACCTGTGTGCGGATGCCCTCCGTCCAGGGTTCAGCGCCCAGGATGGCGGTATGCACCTGGAGGCTCTCCGGGCTGATGCCTCGGGCAGCCAGTTCTTCCGACAGGCGCTGGGCGTAAGAGGGCGTGCAGCAGATCACTTCCGGCCGGAAGTCCTGCAGCAAAAGCAATTGCCGCTCGGTCATACCGCCGGAAACGGGGATGACGGTCATGCCCAGCAGCTCGCCGCCATAGTGCATGCCCAGGCCGCCGGTAAACAGGCCGTAGCCGTAGGCATTCTGCAGCTTCATGCCCGGCTGGCAGCCGGAAGCCACCAGAGAGCGGGCCACCACTTCCGAGAAGGTGTCGATATCCTTACGGGAATACCCCACCACGGTCGGCTTGCCGGTAGTGCCGCTGGAAGCATGCAGGCGGATGGTATCCTTTACCGGCATGGCAAACAGATCGAAGGGGTAATTCTCCCGCAGATGATGTTTTTGGGTGAAGGGCAGCCTGGGTAAATCCTGTACGCTTTTGATATCAGCCGGCCGGACGCCCGCTTCTTCCCATTGCTTTTTGTAAAACGGCACCCGTTCGTAGAGATGGGCCACCAGCTTTTGCAGGCGTTCGTTCTGGAGCTGGCGGAGTTTGTCCAGCGGCAAGGTTTCGATATCGGGATTGAAGTACTTCATCGTCAGGGCAGTTGTTGGGTACAAATTAAAGAAAAAAGAGGCGGGCTCGTTCCATTGCGCAGCCTCTTTTTTCTTTAATTTGCCTCCTGACCAATATCCGTACACCATGACGTCCCGCCTCCGCAACCAATGGGCCCAGGGCCTGCCCACTTACAATTTCTTCCTCACCATCCCCAACGCCTGGACGGCAGAACTGATGGCCCGCAGTGGTTTCGAATCCATTACACTAGATATGCAACACGGCCTGATCGATTTCCAAACCGCCCTGCATCAATTACAGGCTATTGGTACTACCGATGCCGTTCCGCTGGTTCGCCTGCCGTGGAACGAACCCAGCATCATCATGAAAATGCTGGACGCCGGCGCCGCCGGGCTGATCTGCCCGATGATCGATACGGCCGAAGAGGCCGCCGCTTTCGTACGCGCCTGCCACTATCCGCCCGCCGGTATACGCAGCTACGGCCCCATCCGGGCGGCCCGGCTGGCGGAGGGCGACTACTTCCAAACCGCCCATTCCACCCTGCTTACTTTCGCTATGATCGAAACCGCCTCCGCTGCCGACAACCTGGAGGCCATCGCCGCCGTGCCCGGCCTGTCCGGCCTGTTCGTCGGCCCCTACGACCTGAGTGTCAGCCTGGGAATAAAGGGAATCGCCGATATTCACGACCCTGCGCTGCGAGCCGTTCTGGAACGGGTGCTGAAGGCCTGCCAAAAACACCAGCTCATCTCCGGCATTCACAGCGGCAATACGGAACACCTGGCGGAGCTATCGGGCATGGGCTTCCAACTGCTCTCTACCGGGGATGATACGGGGTTGCTGGAAAAAGGGGCGAAAGATTTATTGGGCGCGTTGAGGAGGGAAAAACGGTAGCTCGTTCAATTTACTCCGATTTAGAAATGTTGGGGCACTGCACGCCAAAAGCCAAAAGCTAGTGGCCAATTGCTATATTAAAGAAAAAAATGAAAATTTGAACATACTCTAAAGGCAAATGCCACGTCACCCGTAAATCGTTGCCATGTACCAAAGTGAATGGTTAGATATCATCCTCATCGCCGGCTTCGCCCAGGGGCTTTTTCTGTGTTTTGTACTCTGGAAAAAGGAGCGGGCCAACCGGCAGGCGCTGCAATACCTGGTCACTGCCCTTGGCCTCCTTTCGCTGTTGATGATAGGGCGGGCCACCTTTCAGCCTTCCTTCGTACAGCAATTTGCCACGGTCATTATGCTGCCCGACGTCATTCTTTTTCTGGGCGGGCCGCTGGTGTATTTCTTCATCCTGTCTCTTATCCGACTGGAGTTGCCGGCCCAACCCGGAATCTACCTGCACTACCTGCCGGCCGTATTCCACGTTGCGGTGATCAACACCACCGTAGGGCTAAACCTAAATGGCGCCTGGAGTTTTATGACGATAGAGCAGGTCATCGCCTGCATGTTTATAATAGAAGCCACCGCCATTATCAGCTTTCTCGTCTATTTCCTGTTGAGCTACCGCGCCTATCGCCGGTATCGGGAAGCCTATTACCAAAAATATGCGGCCCCTTTTCTGGGGCGCTTCCTCCGCCCTTTTTTCTTTCTCGCTTTCCTAATGATCGGCATCTGGATCATCGGATTTTCTTACAATTACTCTATGGAGCAGCCCGATTACATAGCCTATGTAATCGTTTGGTTCCTATTGGCGGCACTCATTTACTTTCTGGCTTATCAGGTATACAGTCATCCGGAGTTGTTGGCATTGCCCAGGCTTCGTGCTGAAAGTGCCGAGCCTCCCGTTGAGGTGCCCAAAAAACTGGTGGAACAACTCGTCCGGTTTATGGAGCAGGAAAAGCCGTTTCTGGATCAGGAGATTAAAATCGGCGGCCTTGCCGAGACGCTGGGCCTGCCCAAGCATGAGCTCTCGCGGGTAATCAACCACGGCTTCGGCAAAAACTTTTTCGACTTCATCAACGGCTACCGCGTTCGGGAATTCATCGCCCTGCGGCAGGACGAACGCAACGAACATCTCAATATCCTGGAGCTGGCCTACCAATCCGGCTTCAACTCCAAGTCGGCTTTCAACCGGGCCTTCCGCAAGGAGGCCGGACAGAGCCCGAGTGATTTTTTGAAAAGTTCCAATTCGATGAGGATGGACGGTTGAGGCAGTAGCGCGTTCCTGGACAGCTGTTTTGTTACAATCCGGCTGCTTCGAATAGCTTGAGAACTCGAACTGGGCTTGAGAAATGGGTTCATTGGTTCATGGGTTTTATTATTCCGTTAGGGATGGTTCAATTTAAGTGTGTCTTTAAAGGGTATCCATCTTACGCTGGACAACGATGGCCCGCCGCCGTTCGCGGTTCGCAGGTTCGCCGTTCCCAGAGCGTCCTTCCGAATTCCGAACCTCCGAATTCCGAACTCCGAACTCCGCAGACCCCACGGAGTCCGGGCGAATTCCGAACAACCGAATTCCGAATTCCGAACACCGCCGTTCCCAGAGCGTCCTTCCGAATTCCGAACCTCCGAATTCCGAACACCGCAGTACTCAGAGCGTCCTTCCGAATTCCGAACCTCCGAATTCCGAACACCGCAGTACTCAGAGCGTCCTTCCGAATTCCGAACACTCCCTTCCATTTTCCCATTTTTTTCGTCCCACTTTGCAAAACGGGGCGACCGGCAGCGCTAAACGCCCCTCCTTTGCAGGACAATCACCAATTTATTGTTCATGAAAATTTAGAAGCTATGAAAAAAATCACCCTACTGTTGTGGTTAGCAGTAATGAGCTGCTGCCCTCTTTTTGCTCAAACAGTCACCACTATTGCCAGCCAGGTGGGTATCGACGACGACCTCATCCTCGCTCCCGATGGCAGCCTTATTGGCTCCAATTACGACGGCACGGCCCTGCGCCGATTGACCCTTGACGGGCAGGTGGAGGTATTCGCCACTGGTTTTGCCTCGCCCAACGGGCTCGCCTACGACTCCCAGGGCAACTTGTTTATGGCCGACAACCAGGGCAACAAAGTCTACAAGTTTTCACCGAATGGTGAAACCGAAACATTTGCTACCGTGTCCAGCCCTTCGGGCCTCCTCAAGGCCTGGGATAGTGACACGCTGATCGTGACCAGCTATACCGGCAACCGGGTGGTCAAGCTGGCGCCGGATGGCAGCATTACTGAATTCCTTACGGACAGCCGCCTGAACGGGCCGGTGGGTTTGTGCTATGACGATGACAATACCCTTTACCTGGCCAATTTCAACAATACGCGCATTTTCAAAGTCACTCCTGAAGGAGCGTTATTGGACTATGCGAATATGCCTGCATCTGGCAGGCTGGGCTTCATTGCCTACCGGAATGGGTACATCTATGCCACCCTGTTCACCCGCAATCAGATCTGGCGGGCCGATGCCGGCGGCGTTTCTGAGCAGTGGTTGGGGAGCAATAACGGCTCTACTGACGGAGGCCCGGATGAGGCCCGGTTTTCCGGCCCTAATGGCATTCGCTTTTCACCAACCCGGGACACGCTTTTCATCTCAGATTATCAGAGCAAGTCGGTCCGCATGATCACCAACCTGGACGGGGTGACTTCCAACCGGGGCGTAAATAAGGTGGGGATGAGCCTGTCCGTCAGCCCCAACCCCGCTTCTGCCGTGGCCAGGGCCAGGATCAACCTGCCCGAAGCTACAACGGCATCGTTACAATTGCTCGACAGCCGGGGACGGTTGGCCCGAACGGCATTTTCCAACCATAAGCTACCTGCAGGCCTGCACGAGTTAAGCCTTCCGGTGAGTGGGCTGCCGACAGGGGTATATCACTGTCAGCTAGTAGGGGAAAAGGGTGAGATGGCAACCCAACGAATAGTCATCGGGAAGTAAGAATAGCCTGATCCCTGTTGAACAGTACCGGTTGTTGGTGGCTAAGGTTCTAACTTGAGACGCGTTGACAGTTATCTGTTGTTCGTTACACCCTATCACCTTCCTATACTGTACAGCCTTAGACACCGGCAACCGGCAACTGTCAACGTTCATCCGGCTGCATCCGGGGGTTCAGGATGGCATAATGGAACACATCCAGCACTTCTTCATTTTTCACCACAGCCTGCTTCGCCATGCCTTCAAACTGGAAGCCGGCTTTTTCCAGTACCCGTTTGGAGGCCATGTTATTGGAAAAAATGCGGGCGTACACCCGGCGCAGGCCCAGGTCATTAAAGGCGTGCCGGACGATGGCCTTCACGGTTTGCGATACGATGCCGCGCCCCCAGTATCCTTCGCCCAGCCAATAGCCCAACTCGCCGGACTGGCTGTAGACGTCTTTCTGGAAAATGATGCCCACGGCGCCGGCAGCCTCGCCATCCACTTCAATAGCGAAAACGGTTTCCATATTGGCATGGAGCGCATACTCGATAAACTGCCGGGCATCCTGCTCGGTGTAGGGATGAGGGAAGCGGTCTTGCAGGCGAACGGCGATGTTGGCGTTATTGGCGTGATAGGCGAGGCTGGTCGTGTCGGCCGGGGTGAAGCGGCGCAGGCGGAAGCCACGGCCTTCAATGAGCACTTTCCGGTCGTTCAGGGCCGGGCTTTTTTTGGGGTTCAACAAGCGGATCAGTTGGCGCAGGTTGTCAATCTCATCATAATCGTAGCCATTGGCCCGACGGCGCTCCACTTTTTCGTGCTGCCACGTCGTGTGAAAGGGGATATGAATGGCCTTGCCTCCCAATTCGCAGATGGGCAACACATCCGATTTCAGAGAATTGCCGACCATCAGCACCTCATCTAGCGGAATGCCATTGCGGTTGAATATTTCCCGGTAGGTGGCTTCGTCCTTCTCGGAAACGATCTCCACCCTCTTGAAATATTCGGCCAGGCCGGAGCGGGCGACCTTGTTTTCCTGGTCGAAAAGGTCGCCTTTGGTAATAACCATAAGCTCATAATATTCAGACAGGGTTTCCACCGTTTCCTTCACCCCGTCGAGCAGGTCGACCGGGTGCTCCAGCATAGCCTTGCCCATATCGATGATCTGCCGGACTTCCCCGCCCGTTATCTTTCCTTCCGACAGCTGAACCGCTGTTTCTATCATGGAAAGGACGAAGCCTTTGACACCGTAACCGAACAGGCGCAGGTTCTCGCGTTCGGTTTCGTAAAGGCGCTCATCCAGTTGTTCGGGCTCAATATAGGCGCTGAGCACCTCTTTTAATTTGTCCTGCGTTTGTTGAAAGATGGGTTCGTTCACCCAAAGGGTATCATCGGCATCGAGGGCGATAACTTTGATGTTGTCATATTTCTGCATAGATGGTTGGATGTAATCGGTTTTATCTAACATAGGGACAAAAGAGTTGACGTTTTGGGAATCTTAAAGATATAAATTAAGCAACTATTTACAGGCTGTTTCATTTATGTCTTTGGAATTTATTGGGTTAACCTTTGCTACTTCGAAATCGAAGCTCAAGGGGATTTCTCCTTGGGCTTTGCTCAGATTGCTAAATGGTTGGACGGTCATTGTCCAGGCACTAAGACAGGTAGTCAAATTGCAGAGGTTATGGCCGCGGCTGAGGCTGAAAAGCAACTCTGCTGCCGTCCTATCTCAACCTGCAATTAGTAGAGCTAATTTGATCACCTGCCTACGAACCCTCAACGCTGGTTTTCAGCTGGCCTGCCATTCACTCCTATCCTTCCTGAAATACAAGCCCGGATGTTCCATGAAATCAAATTCTTTCCAGTATTCCATACCAATCTTTTCCAGAACCCGGACGGAGGCAACATTTTCTTTCATGGCCCGCCCGACGATCCGTTTTAATGCCACCTGACGGAAGCCATAGTCCAGGCAGGCCCGAGCGGCTTCCGTGGCATAGCCCTGCCCCCAGTAGCGGCGGAAGAAGCGAAAGCCGATATCTGTCTCATCCAGTTCCGGAATGTATTTCAGGCCACACCAGCCGGCCCAGATGGGGGCCGGCTTCTTCAGCAGTACCGCCCAGCGGCCATAGCCGTATTTTTCGTACTGATCATAGTCCAGAAGGAATTGACGGGCTTCTTCGACAGAAATAAAGGGCTGATCGCCCGTATAGCGGATGACTTCCGAATCTTCGTTCAGCTGAAAAAAATGAGGGGCGTCTTCTTCGCGGAATTCACGAAGGAGGAGGCGGGGCGTTTCGAGGATATAACCGTTTTTCATGGCGTTTTTGTTGAAGTAGCGCCTCGCTTTATTGGTATGCTCCATGGAAGAGGTGCTGCTTCGGATTAGTTAAGGTGTATCCTTCACGGCGGGAGGCGACACTTCCGGCTCAATGCGGTGTACACTGGGGAAGCGTCACTTCAGGGCATCTATATCATTTCCCGTCAGCAGGTGCACCTTGCGGGAGATCTCTTCCACCGGCCAGTCCCACCAGCGCAGTTCGAGCAATTTTTCGGCCTGCTCTTCGGAAAAGCGTTTGCGAATCTCCCGGGCGGGGTTGCCGCCCACAATAGAATAAGGCGCTACATCTTTAGTGACCACGGAATAAGCGCCGATAATGGCCCCGTCGCCGATGTGCACCCCCGGCATTATGGCCGCCCGGTAACCGATCCAGACATCATTGCCGATCACGGTGTCTCTTTTGGCCGGGTAGGATTTCCCGTCCATGGCGTGGCTCCAACTGCCGCCGAAGATGGCGAATGGATAAGTGCTCAACGCATTAGCCAGGTGGTTGGCGCCGTTCATGATGAACTCCACCCCGGAAGCGATCATGCAGAATTTACCGATAAAAAGCTTATCGCCGGTAAAATCGAAATGGTACTTCACATTTTTCTCAAAGTTGCGAACATCTTCAAAATCGTCGTAGTAAGTATAATCCCCCACGATGATGTTCGGGCTTTGGATGAGGTTCTTTAAAAAACAAAGCCGCTCGATGTTGGCGAGCGGATAGAGGGTGTTCGGGTTGGGCGGTTGTGGCATGGGTAGTTGGGTTGTTGGATTTTTAAGTGAGCCGGCTTGCCACCTGGCTTTCCGGATAAGCAAAGCTACGAAATTCACCCTTGCGAAAAACAGAACGCCAAAGGAAGCCAGATCATTCCGGGAAAGAAGAAATTTTGAATATTGGGCAGGAAAAAATGAGCGGAAGGCCTTTTTCAATTATACCCCCCTCGGTTATCAGAGGTGAAATTTTGGCAATTTTATTTTTGTGGCCTGCAAGGCGAAAAGCACAGGCATAGCCGCAGCTACGGCGTCCCGCTTTTTTCTAAAAAGCGGGATCAACGCCGCAGGGCGCAAAAAGAAAGCGACAAAAATCACTTCTGGTGACCGAGGGGTGTATATCTGCTATTAAGGCCTGGGGCATCTTAGAGCTTGTTCAAATTTCATCCTTCGGGCTACCGGCGGCAAATTTTACTTCATACTGCGTTGCTGCATCGGTCACTTAGCTTCGGCTAGGCTCCCTCTTTGCGCCTTGTCTGAAATAAAATTTGCTCACCGTCGCCTCAAAAACGAAATTTGAACAAGCTCTTAGAGTCAATAGGAGGAATGTGAGGCTGTCTCAAAAGTACTTTTTAGTTCAGAACCGTAAAAATTAATTTTGAAACTCTTTTATCCGGAACTCATCCCCGCTTCTCTCGGAAGAGAAGGGCCAATGGACAAAATTAAATTTTACTACAGTTTTTAATAATTGACTTTTGAGACAGACTCACAACAGCTTTACTTCAAATCCGCCAGCATCACCGGCGGCGGCACGATATTGCGCACCGGTTTGGTGCTTTTCAGGTAGGCAAAGACCGCTTTCAGGTCATCATCTGTCATTTGGGCGAAATTGGGCCAGGGCATAGGGGGAAGCAGGGGGCGGCTTCCCTCCAGTCCTTTGTATTTACCTTCGCGCATACATTTGATGAACTGTGCCTCTGTCCAAAGGCCTATTCCGGTATCGTCGGACGTCAGGTTGGCAGCATAAGAGACGCCCCAGGGGCCGACGGCGGCGGTCAGGTCGGGAGAAAACAACGCCCAGGATTTGAGTTCAGAGGTATCGACCTGGGCCAGGGCAGCATCGTGCGGGTAACCGGACAGCAACCGGGCCGGGTCAGGTTCCGGGCCGTTCGGGCCCATTCTCTTTGGCGAGTGGCAGTCGTTGCAACCGATGACGTTGACCAGATACTGCCCTCGGGCAATCTGGTGTTCTGCTGATGGTTGTTCTGTAGGCGCCTGTTCCTGAACAGGCGCCGGGCTGCAGGCAAAAGCCATTATGGCTATGGCCAGCGTGGAAAGGCTTTTCATGATTTTCATTGGATGATGTTTTCTACCTAGGACAAGAACACGGTGGAGAGGGCCACGCTTTTTGAGAAAAAAATTTAGTATCTGGTTTTTAAGCGCTCAGAAAAACTCAAACTGAGATAATACATCAAGAGGCATTCCCTCATAATTTATGAATCCCTCACCAGATAATTTTCTTTCCTCCTTCTGACGCCCATCCTGATGTACGGCAGGTTTTGTCTCTTACAAAACCTACCGCCCGTCAGTATATATTTTGTACCTTTGCCCGAACAAAAAGAATAACCAATCGACTTCATATGGGAAATGTCCTCAACCACAGCTTACTGACCGATTTCGACACCGGCCTGTTCGGCGCCGGCAAGCACTTCAAGCTCTACGAAAAACTGGGTAGCCACATTATTGAAGTGGACGGCCAGTGGGGCACCTACTTCGCCGTTTGGGCGCCCAACGCCCAAGCCGTTTCTGTCGTAGGGAATTTCAATCACTGGAACCGGGATAGCCATCCGCTTGCTGCTCGCTGGGACAGTTCAGGCATCTGGGAAGGCTTCATTCCAGGTATCGGCAAAGGAGAATTGTACAAATATCACATCCACGCCAAGGATGGCCGCCACCTGCAAAAGGGAGACCCCTTCGCCCTGTTCTGGGAGATTCCGCCCAATACCGCCTCGATCGTATGGGACCTGGAGTACGAGTGGAAGGACAAGGACTGGATGGACAACCGCAAGAACATCTCGGGGCTCGACAAGCCTTACTCGGTATACGAGGTGCACATCGGCACCTGGAAGAAAATTCATGGGGGCACCCGCAGCCTCAGCTATAGAGAAATGGCCGACGAGATGGTCAGCTACGTCAAGGAGATGGGCTTTACCCATGTGGAGTTCCTGCCCGTAATGGAGCACCCCTATTTCCCTTCCTGGGGCTATCAGATCACCGGTTATTTTGCCCCGACCAGCCGCTTCGGTACGCCGGAGGACTTTATGTACCTGATGGATGCTTTCCATCAGGCGGGCATCGGCGTCCTCCTCGACTGGGTACCCTCTCACTTTCCGGCCGACGCCCACGGGCTGGCCGACTTCGACGGGACCCACCTCTACGACCACGCCGACCCCCGCAAGGGCTTCCACCCCGACTGGAAGAGCTGCATCTTCAACTACGGCCGCAATGAGGTGCGCTCGTTCCTGATTTCCAACGCTCTCTTCTGGCTGGAACACTACCATGTAGACGGCCTGCGCGTCGATGCCGTGGCCTCCATGCTGTATCTGGATTACTCCCGCGCAGAAGGAGAATGGATTCCCAATGAGTTTGGCGGCAACGAAAATACCGAGGCCATCTCCTTCCTCAAGGAGTTCAATGAAACCGTTTATAAAGAATACCCGGACACCATCACCATCGCTGAAGAATCGACTGCCTGGACGGGCGTTTCCCGCCCCACTTTCACTGGCGGGCTTGGCTTCGGCCAAAAGTGGATGATGGGCTGGATGCACGATACACTCAGCTACTTCAAGCACGACCCTATCCACCGGCAGTACCACCACAATGAAATCACTTTCAGCCTGGTTTATGCTTTTAGTGAGAACTTCCAGCTGCCCCTCTCGCACGACGAGGTGGTACACGGCAAGGGCTCCCTCATCCAGCGCATGCCGGGCGACGAATGGCAGCGCTTCGCCAACCTGCGCCTGCTCTTCGGCTACATGTTCACCCACCCGGGCACTCAACTGCTATTCATGGGCGGCGAATTTGGCCAGACCAGCGAATGGAGTATCGAAAAAGGCCTGGAATGGTGGCTCACCGAATTCGAATACCACAGCGGCCTGCAGGCGTGGGTCAAAGCCCTGAACCAGTTCTACCGCAGCAGCCCCGCTCTCGTCGAAAAGCAATTCAGCCCCGAAGGTTTCCAGTGGATCGACCACGGCGATTACCAGAACAGTAGCCTCTCCTACCTGCGCTACGGCAACGATAAGGAGAAGCCCCTCGCTATCATCTGCAACTTCACGCCGGTGGTGCGCGAAAACTATAAAGTGGGCCTTCCGCTCGCCGGTACCTGGAAAGAGGTGCTCAACAGCGATGGCGCAGCTTACGGCGGCAGCGGCGCCGTGCAGAATAAAGGCGCGCTGAAAACCACTCAGGAAACCTGGCACGGCCGCCCCTATAATGTAAGCCTCAACCTGCCGCCCCTGGGCATCGTCGTCCTGGAACTGGATAAGAAGGCGCAGCCGGCAACGAAGACGAGGACGGTAGCCGCGGCCAAACCGAAGGCGGCGCCCGCCAAACCCAAAGCGAAGCCGAAGCCCAAGACAACGAAGGCCAAACCGGCGGCGGCAAAGGTGAAGAAAGCATAATAGGATTGACGAGGTGTTTCAGACAGGATTGACAATCCGCCAGCCGGCCAGCTAAGGTCAAAACTGAGGCAGGCGGGCAGTCAATCCTGCTGTACAGCCGTACCTTCAAAGGAGGCGTCACAACCCGGCGCAATTCCATCAGGAATATCAGTTGTGGGAGACAGGGCCGTTCATTCGGGAATGGATGGTGGGGAATTGATGCCGCTGAAACTGACCGAAACTTCATCCATTAAAGAGCATTATTTAAAGTGGTTAAAGGACTTTCCATCATAACGGCACACGCCATTCAAGGTGCCGAACCAGATATTTCCATTCTTGTCTTCCAAAATTCCAAAAAGCATCCCCTCTTCTTTCCAAATTGGAGTGGCAGTTGCTTTTTCAGCGCGCAGGGACTGTTCATCGTAGCGGGATAATAGCCAGGTATGCGTATCAGCGCCCTCCGAACTCGTCCAGATGTTTCCTTTTCTGTCTTCGTAGATGTACCCAACAAAACCCGTTGTGAAGTTGATAAACGAACCCCGGCCCCGATCGGGGTCGAAGCGCCAAAGCCCGTCATTGCCACCGAGCCAAATATTGCCTTTTTTAATTCGTAAAATTGGCAAAGGTATTCCCATCGTACCGAATGATACCCTCCCAGGTGGCAAACCAAAGGTTTCCTTTGCTATCCTGCATGACATTGCGCGTGATACTACCGGGGCCGTGGGAAGTGGTTATCTCTTGGGTTTCCACAAAATATGGGTCATTATCAGGCAATTTTATTTCCGATTGCTTTGGTTGGCTTGTGTTGTCTTTTGACAGGCCTGTTTCCTTTTGTCCATTACAGGAGGTGATGAAAACGAATGAAAAAAGAAAAAGGAAGACCTGTGCGTATTTGTAAGATTTCTTCATTTGCCGGATTATTTTTTCCAAAGTACGATGAAGTACCTTTTTCAGGCCGTTTCAATTGTAAAAGAATGTAAAGGGAGGGTAAATATTTCAAAAGGCTGCTTTGAGTTAAATTTCGATGGTGCAGATTCATTTTTCTGTATTCTATACCGAAGCTCCCGGATAATTATCCTTAAAAAGCATGATCGGAAGGTGCTTCCGGTAGCTTAAAAAGTCTTTATCGGTTGTATATATCTGAAATTCATTGTTTGTGGCGACAGCACATATCAAAAAATCTACATGGGAACCCTGGATGCCATTCTGCCGGCATACGTTGAAAAATGACGCAGCCAGTTCGTAATCTGAGGTTTGGATGACCGTATCAGGAAAGTAAGACAGCCTGGACTTTAACGCCTCAAATTGTTCCAGGCTGGGAATACCCGAAAGCAGTTCCTGCCGGATGGGGCCGATTACCTTTACCTGGCCATCCCGAATGAGATACCTCAGCGTTTCTTCCTGGGACGATGGGGCGGCTTTCCTTCTGAGCGCTAAAGACCAGACGCTGGTGTCTACGAGAATGCTCATTTACGGTTCCGGTGTTTTTTATAATCATAGGCAGGATCGTAAACAATACTTCCAAAAAGTGTAAGAATATCTTCCTGCTTCCTCCGCTGAATGAATTCCTCCAAAGCCTTATTAACCGTAGCTTTTTTGGTTTTTAAGCCGCCGACTTTCAGCGCCTCTTCTAACAATTCAGGATTAATATCGAGGTTGGTAGCCATACTCACACAATATTTCACACAAAAATAGGTAGATAAAACTGAAAATGCAATTACTTCTTCCAAAAACACCGAACCAAACCCCGGGCGCTTTGTTCCCTATTCTGAATCAGACATTAGACTCTCTTTACTATTGAAGTGCAGTTCCCCCTAATCGCAAAAATCCTTTCTTTTTAATTCACAAAACGCATCCATGCCCAAAACAGCAATCATCACCGGCAGTACCAGCGGCATCGGGCTGGGCCTGGCCCGGACATTCGCCGCCAAAGGCTATAATCTCGTATTCAATGGCCTGGAAGAGAACGGGGCGGAGATCGCCGCCGAGGTGGCCAATGAACACGGCATCGAAGCTTTCTTCTCTCCCGCCAATATGCTGAAACCGGAGATGATCCGGGATATGGCAGCCCAGGCGGAGGAGCGCTTCGGGCAAGTGGATGTCCTCATCAACAACGCCGGCGTGCAGCACGTAGCGCCCATCGACGAATTCCCGGAAGCGAAGTGGGACCTTATCATCGGCGTCAACCTGAGCTCGGCTTTTCACACCTCTAAGGCGGTTTGGACGGGCATGAAAAAGCGGAGGTTCGGCCGCATCATCAACATCGCCTCCGTTCATGGCCTGCGGGCATCGGAGTACAAGGCCGCCTACGTCGCCGCCAAGCACGGCATCATCGGGCTGACCAAGGTGTTGGCCCTGGAGGGCGCGCCGCTGGGTATTACCTGCAACGCCATCTGCCCGGGTTACGTGCGCACGCCTTTGGTAGAAGGGCAAATCGCCGATCAGGCCCGCTCCCACGGTATGAGCGAACAAGAGGTGGTGGAAAAAGTCATGCTGAAGAAACAGGCAGTCAAAGATTTCGTATCTACTGAGCTGCTTGGTGAAATGGCGCTGTTGCTGGCCAGCGGAGGGGCGAATACCCTGACCGGAACCACGCAGGTGATCGACGGGGGGTGGTCGGCGCAGTAGGAAGGAAAATAGCTATATTACTTAGCGTTTGTGGATTGTTGTAGGGTGTCCGTACACCAGAGGAATCTCAAAAGTTGATAAAAACTGCGGAGTAAGCGCCCCCTCGCGACGACGATCTCAGAATATTATTGACGAAGTAGTAAGTACAAATGAGTAAAAAAGAAACAAAATCCCTCTCTCTCGCCCTTCAAGGCGGCGGCTCCCACGGAGCGGTCACCTGGGGCGTACTCGACCGCTTCTTAGAAGAAGAAAACCTGGAACTCGAAGGCTTTTCCGGGACCAGCGCCGGGGCGATGAACGCCACCCTGCTGGCCTATGGCCTGCACGTGAAAGGGCGGGACAAGGCGCGGGAGCTGCTACACGAATTCTGGAAACGCATATCCGATATGGCGGCGTTTTCGCCCATTCAGCCATCCCCCTGGGACGTACTCTTCGGGGGGGGCAATATGGACTACTCTCCCGGCTTCATGATGGCGGAGGTGGCCAGCATGTTCATCTCGCCCTATCAGGCCAACCCGCTCGATATCAATCCCCTGCAGGATGTCCTGGAGGATATGGTCGATTTCCGGTCCTTGCGCAGTTGTAAGGTGACCCAACTGTTTGTCTCCGCCACCAACGTGCGGCGCGGGCGGGCGCGGGTCTTCAGTTTACCGGAAATCAACTGCCAGGCGGTGATGGCATCGGCCTGCATCCCCTACATGTACAAAGCAGTGCACATCGACGGGGAAGACTACTGGGACGGCGGCTTCATGGGTAATCCGCCCATCTTTCCACTGATCGATGCCGGCTGTAAGGATATCATGCTGGTGCAGATCAACCCGATCAATATCGAAAAAACGCCCACTTCCTCCACCGAAATCCGGGACCGCATCAACGAGCTCAGCTTCAACTCCAGCCTCATGCTGGAAATGCGCCGCATCGCCTTCGTCGACCGCCTGCTGGACTCCGGGGTGGACCTGGGGCCGGGATTCCGGAAGATCTATATCCACACCATCAATCCCGAACAGGAAATGCAGCCGCTCAACCTGTCGAGCAAGCTCAACGCCCGCTGGGACTTCCTGTGCAGCCTGCGCGATATTGGCCGGCAGAAGGCGGATGAATGGCTGGCGGAGAACTTTGACAAAATCGGAAGGGAGTCGAGTTGTGATGTGCGGGCTACGTTTTTGTAGGAATATTTCTCATCGCTCAAACAACTTGTCCATGGTGATTTCGCTGTCGATTTCTTCGAGGTAGTATTTGTTTTGCAAGGCAGGGTAGGTTGTGAGCAAGGTTGAGAAAACGGCCTTTTTTGTTTGGGAAGCTTGTTTGAAAATAGTTTTTCTGAGCCTCAGTTGCGCTGCGGCATCCTTTGTCAGGATGTAGTTTTCCTTGGTGAATTTAGCTTCGCACAAATGGATAATTTGGTCAGCCCGGTCAATAATCATGTCTATCTGCGCGCCCGGCAGGCTATCGTCTCCTTTGAATTTCCAGGAACTGTGCTTTGTATAAACGCCACTGATACCCAGAGCCGATTTGATTTGGTTGATGTGTTTCATGCAGATATTCTCAAAGGCATAGCCGCTCCATGCCGCATAAGCACCTTGCTTTGACAATTGTTCCCATATCCTGCTCCCTGCTCCTTGATTGGGTTGTATGAATTTGAGGTAAAACAGAGAGTATAAGTCGGTTAGCTTATAGATGGCGTCTTTCTTTTTTTTTA
Organism: Lewinellaceae bacterium; assembly: GCA_020636095.1. Lineage (GTDB taxonomy): Bacteria > Bacteroidota > Bacteroidia > Chitinophagales > Saprospiraceae > JACJXW01. The sequence continues at coordinate 649,474 of JACJYN010000002.1, read as the reverse complement.
ACAAAGGGGAGAGAATGCTGATAAAGTCTGATTCACACAACTCTTCCAATGTTTTCGACAAAGACCCCTCGCTAATTTTGGTATCGGCGGCAATTTCCGTTCGCGTCATGCCCTGCGGACGAGCGGCCAATGCCTCAACGATGGCGATATGATATTCAGCATCTCTAAAAAGCGAATGATACAACTGCTTGTATTCTTCCCGCAGCAATCCTTGTGGCGAAAAACAAATATCATCAATCAACTGCGTCGCACTTTTGCCTTTTTCTACTTCTTTGAGGTAAAATGGGATGCCACCCATCGCCATGTACAGTTCGAGTATTTGGTATTGGGGCAGGTTTACCCCAAGGCTTTGAATGAACAACGCCGTTTCGCTCAGAGTAAAAGGCATCAATTTGATTCGCTGTGTGATTCGGTTGTATAGCCCTCCTCTGGCATTAATCAATTTTTTTCTGATCCAAGACGAAGCAGAGCCGCAGGCGATCAGCAGCACATGGTCCATTTTGGAAACATGCTGGTTCCAGAAGAACTCAAGTGCAGGGACAAATTCTGACTTAGGAGTGTCCAGCCAGGGCATTTCGTCCAAAAATACGACGTGTTTAGTGGCCGGCTGGGGCAGGCCCGACAAATAACTTGCCAAATAGTCAAATGCCTGATGCCAGGATACTGGAGCTTGTGTTTCCTTCATCCGCTCGGTGCGCCGAAGATATTCACCAAAAAAATTGAGCAATTGCTGTTCTTTCGCGCCCTCTTTTGTACCCGCAAGCTCAAAAACGATGTGGCCATTTAGATGTTGGCGAACCAGGAAGGTTTTGCCTACTCTTCTCCTTCCATAAATGGCCAGAAACTCTGCCTGGTTCGATTGCAGGATTTTATCTAACTTTTCCTTTTCCTTTTTCCGTCCAATAATACCTAGCGCCATAAGTAAATTCTTTACATTGAGAAATCAAATTTAATATAATAGATTTCTCTTAAAATAGATTCAATTTTAAGAGAAAAGTGACATAAATAATTTTATTTCTCTCAAAATACACGGACACAGGACCACATATAGAGAGCTGCCCCCTTCTTGTCCAATTTTATTTTCCGTTTATGCCTTCCGTTTTTTTCCAGGGTATTGTGTAAATTACCCACTTAAGCCAACACCCAACCTATGCTTCGTATTCTGCACCTCAGCCTTTTCTGCCTGGCCCTGGCCAGTGCCCAGTCCCAGCCCACACAACACATCTGGTTACTCGGCAACACCGCCGACATACCTTCTGAAAGCCCCTACTGGGGCCAGCTCCGCCAGGAACTGGAGCAGGCCGACAAGCCGGTTTACCTCCTGATCGCCGGGGATATCGTTCCGGATTGTGACGGGAAGCAGCCGCCGGAAGCCCCTGTGAAGGCACTCTTGGAACTCGTCCGTGGCCTGGACGGGGTGCGGATGGGTATTCTGCCCGGCGACCGCGACTGGGCCAACTCCGGGCCGAAAGGCTGGGATTGTATACGCGAAATGGAGCAATACGTTTTGAAGCACGCTCCGAAAAATGTGGAATGGCTGATCGACGACGGCTGCCCCGGGCCGGATATGGTGGAGATCGGCGATAACATCCTGCTCCTGGCGCTGAACACCCAGTGGTGGAACCACCCCCACCGCAAACCCATTCCCGCCGATGCCGTATGTGACGAGATCGTGGAGGCAGCCATTCACGAGGAGATTGAAGACGCCATTAAGGAAAATCAGGAGCGCAACGTCATTATCACCGGCCATTTCCCCCCTTACTCTCTTGGGAAGTATGGCGGTTATTTCCCGTTGAGCACGCACCTGCTGCCCCCGGTGGTGGGAGGCATCTACGCCGCCTACCACGAAAATGTCGGCAACGTGCGGGATATCAGCAATGAGCGCTTCGAAAAACTATCCGACTACCTGCTGGGCTTATCCAGGGAATACGACAACCTGATCTTTCTTTCCGGCCATGAGGCCAACCAGCAGATCCTCTCCTATTATGGCAACTGCCTGATCAACAGCGGCGCGCCGCTTTCTGCTTCTTATGTAGCCCATAACCGCCTGGCCCGCCTGGCGCGCGCGCAGGGTGGGCTGATCCAGCTTCACTACGCAACCGACGGCGCTGTTAACTATACCTTCCTCCGCTACACCGGAGATGGGTTTGCCGCTGATGACACCGGCGCCCTCTACCAGTCGCCCTGCCAACCTGACGGTTCGGATATTCCCGTAAACCAGGTGAAAGTTCCCTGCCTCACTCTCACAGGGCAGGAGGCTGGCGCATCAACGGTTCCAGAGAAAGACAGCGTCCGAATCGCGGCGGGCGCTCATTACGCCGCCGGCGCCCTCCACCGCCTCTTCTTCGGGCCTCATTACCGAACCAGCTGGATGGCCCCGGTGATAGCGCCGGTACTGAGGCTGGACACCGCCTACGGCGGGCTGGAAGTATTGGAAAGGGGAGGCGGCCGGCAAACCATATCCCTGAAAATGCAAACCGAAGACGGGCGGCAGTACGTCTTCCGCTCCGTCGATAAAGACCCGGTATCCGCGTTAAGCTATACCCTGCGCCGGACCATCGCCGCCGCCATCACGCGAGACCAAACGAGCTCGCAACAGCCGTATGGAGCGCTGGCAGTAGCGCCTATGCTGAAAAAACTGAATATCCTGCACGCCTCGCCCCGGCTGTACGTCATGCCGGACGACCCCCAACTCGGACAGTTCCGCAGCACTTTCGCCAACATGCTGGGTATGGTGGAAGAACGGCCCACCAATGGCGGTAAAGGCCCGCTCCCCTTCGGCAACGCTGATGAGATTTACAAGAGCTATGACCTCTTTCACGAAATGTACGACCACCCGGATGTCCGGCTCGACACCCGCGAATTTGCCCGCGCCCGTATGTTTGATATCCTGATCGGCGACTGGAGCAAGCACGAGGACAATTGGAAATGGGCCGGTTTCAAAAAAGAAGACGGCATCCTGGTGCGCCCCATCCCCCGCGACCGCGACCACGCCTTTTCCAACCTGGATGGCTTCCTGCCCTGGCTGGCTGAGCGGCAGTGGGCAGTGCCCAACCTGGAACATTTTGACTATAAGATCAAAAGCGTGCGCTCCCTGACCTACCAGGCCCGCCACATGGACCGCTTCCTGGGTGTCCGGCTGACGCGGGAGGACTGGCAACAGGCTGCCCGGGAGGTACAACAGTCACTCACTCCGGAAGAGATCGGAACAGCGGTCAGGCAAATGCCCGGGGAAACCTACGAGCTATCAGGTAAGGTGATCACTGCCAAGCTAACCCAACGCCGCCAGGACCTGGAAGGCTACGCCGATAGATTCTACCGCCTGCTCGCCAAATATGTGGATGTACCCGGAACCAACAAAAAGGAGTACTTCTACATCCTTCGGCAACCCGACGGCAGCAGCCTGGTGGAAATCCGCCAGCAAAAGGATTCCAGCCTGACTTACCGTCGCCTGTTCCGTCCCGACGAGACCAAAGAAATCCGCCTGTATGGCTTACATGGCGACGACCAGTTTCTGGTGGAAGGGCAGGCCAGCAAGGCCATCAAACTGCGCCTGGTGGGCGGCGCCGGGGAGGATGAGATCACGGACCGGTCGGAGGTGAAAAGCGGTGGTAAGCGCACCCTGGTATATGAAAAAAATAATGACGCTATACTCAACCTCGGCGCCGAAGGCCGGGCCGTAAACAGCTGGAACGAAGACTTGTACTACTATGACCGCACTGCTTTCGCCTATAATACGTACTTCCCGCTGCTCCTTTTCTCGTTCAATACTTTCAACGGCCTGATGCTGGACGGTGGGGTGACCTTCACCCGCCGGAATTTCAACAAGCGCGACTACAGCGCCAAACACAGGTTCGGTTTTCAACTGGGAACCCTGGGGAACTTTACCCTCAGCTATAACTCAGAGCTACACCACCTGCTACAAAAGTGGGATCTGCTGTTGCACGCCTTCTGGGCGCAGCCCGACAACTTCAACTATTTCTTCGGGATTGGCAACGGCATCAGTTACGACGATGCGCTGTTTAACAATGACTACTACCTCGTCCGCCTCAACCGCCTGGAGGGAGGTGTCGGCCTGCAACGGCAATTCTGGAAACGAAGCTTCTTCCGTTTGGGGTTGGGGTACAGCCAAAACGAAGTGCCCATCGAAGAGAACACCATCCTCTCCGATACGGTAACCTACTTCGGCGCCGGGAAACTCGACATCACCCACGCCAAGGCTGCCCTGGAAGTAGACCTGCGCGACCACAAGGTGTTCCCCACCCGGGGCTATCGCCTGCACGCCGGCCAGGAATTCGGCTTCATGGATGGAGGACAGCGTTTTGGCGTCACCAACTTATTCATAGAATATTTTCTCAGCCCGAGGGGCTATCCTTTGACCCTCGGGCTGAAGGCCGGGTACGGTACTTCTTTTGGCGACGTCCCCTTTTACAAACTGCCACAACTGGGGCAGAACCAGAGCCTGCGCGGCTTCCAGCGCAACCGCTTCGCCGGCGACAGCCGCGTGTATTTCAATTCAGAGGTTCGCGTTCCCGTGGGCCAGTTGGAAACGGCAGTCGTGCCCCTCAAAATTGGCCTGATCGGCTTTTATGACATGGGCAAGATCATCCAGGAAGGGCAAACGGAGGAGGACTGGCAATTGGCCTATGGGGGGGGTATTTACCTCATTCCGCTTTCCCGTTCTTACACGCTAAGTGTATTGGTAGGAGCGTCCCGGGAGGAGACAGCGGTGGTGAGTTTGGCGTTGGGGACGAATTTTTAGGTTGAGGTTGAGGTTTAGGTTTAGGTTTAGGTTTAGGTTGAGGTTGAGGTTGAGAAACTTGGCAAGCTTCCTGAGTACACTGTAAACTAAGTAACTTTCGATGTTTTTTCAGGCTGCTCGTCAAAGGTTGGACAGCCACGTAGACCCTACACGCCCAAGGGCTGCCATTGGCCCGTCTCTTATAACCTGGATAAAAGTAGTTTAAAGAATTTTTTCTTTTCTCAGCTTTACTTTGAATGGTTCGCCATTGCGAACGAGCTCCAGTTGTATTTCCTCCGCAGGTTCGAGTTCAAAATGATTCAGGAAATCACAATAATCGGAAAAATGATGCATTTTCCCATTGATTTTGGCTAGTTCATCCCCCGGTAAAATACCCGCCTTGCTCGCCGGGCTGTTGCTGAATAATTTTTCAATATCCAGAAACAAATCTACTCCATTCACTTCCATAATGGCTTCCACCGGCTCGGCGGGATTGGCATTGAGGCTCAGCCTGCCGGTATCGAACTTCGGAATAAATAAGGCGCCGATATTCCGGATGATGATGTCGCTTTTCACCGGCTCGCCGTCCAGGGTTACATTGGCGCTGCCGAGTATTTGCAGGAATCGATCCTCCATTCGCCGGGAAGTATCCTTTCAATCTCCCGCAGGCGGTTATTTTCTTCTTTATTGCAGGAAGTGAGAGAGTACCATAACGCCAACTATAGTACTAATAAGGTTATTCTTTTCATGATGGTGGTAGTTGTAGTTTATAGAATTTTTTCTTTTCTCAGCTTTACTTTGAATGGTTCGCCATTGCGAACGAGCTCCAGTTGTATTTCCTCCGCAGGTTCGAGTTCAAAATGATTCAGGAAATCACAATAATCGGAAAAATGATGCATTTTCCCATTGATTTTGGCTAGTTCATCCCCGGTAAAATACCCGCCTTGCTCGCCGGGCTGTTGCTGTAAATAGCGCCTACGGTCAATTTTTGATCTTTATAGTCGATGCTGAAGCCGAAAGACCGCAATCCCGCCTTCACCGATGGGTTCTCTCTATTGATGAAATACACCTCGTCCTGCCCGAGGTTAAAAACTACGTTGTACTACCGAAGATGCCCGCTCCCCAGGCTGTGGGTGGGCTGTTTCTCGATACGGCAACGGCATCTTCGAGGAGGCCTCGCCCAGATGGATAGAATCAATTTTGAACAAAGTCACGTCTTCCTGTTTCATGCTGTGCCCTGCCTGTACCTTTTGGTGAATCGGGTGGTAGAAGGATAATCCAGTACTGAGGTTCTCCGCGAAGGGTTGTTGAAGTGTGACAAAGCCGTTATCGCCGGTATCGAAGGTGAAGTACCCGTATGCCCATTAATGGTGAATGCCATCAGGGGCTTGCCGATGTTGTTGGTTTTACCGGTATCCTCGCCGCCTTTTCGATCCCGGGTATTTTATCCAGTTGGTTGGTTACGATGACCCTTTGGTTGTCGTAATCGATGTACCAGATGCACTCCTTCATGATGTTGTACCGATGGTCCCGTCTATGCCCAGGCAGGAAAAAAGTCCGCTTCGGTGAAACCAATGCGGGCGAAGCCGACATCTTGAAAAGGAATGGAACCCACGGTGAACTGATCCAGCAGGTAGGTGTGTATCCGCGCCGTTTGATGGTTGGCGTCCTTGACATCGATGTAGCTCTTCGGATGGACGCCGGTAGCTTGGCCCATCAACGCTTCGGACAGGACCGTGTAGCCTCCGGTATCAAAGTAAAAACGGCGCGGAGTGGTGTCCTGCCCGATGTAAACCGGGACAACCGGCAGGCCGTGCGTCAGGGTAAAGGGAATCTCTTCATAGACATCCTTTTTTGTTAGAGTGGCTTTTGTTACCAGCCGATTCGATTTGATGCGGTGGAAGGTAGTGCAGTGCTGAAGCAGAAGAGTAGATATTACAAAGAGTAGGACTTTCTTCATTTCTTTCAGGTTTTGGCGCGTTAATGATCTCCCAAATTAAGTTATAAAATGCTTGGGCGTTAGGCCCGTTACCGGGTTTAACTCGTTTTTAAGATTTTTTGTAACTATTCAGTTAGCTTTTGGCGATTGGCGGTTAGCAGGTACATGCCCTTAAGACCAGCTTCTTAAGCAAAAAGCTGACAGATTAAGCCCATATCCCATTTTTATGGGCATCGGGCGCCAATGGCCAACAGCTAAGCGCCAATAGCTGAATAGTTACAATTTTTTAATAAATTCACTAGTGCGCCGGGAACGAAGTTGTTGGTCAATAATTTGAGGCTGTTTTGCGGCCGGCTCGTCGCCAAAGGCTATGGCCGGCGGAGACAGGCAAGGCGCGACGACCGACCATAGCCTAAGCTACGGAAGGAAGGAGCAACGCAGCATGGCCGTAAAAGAGCCCAAAGAATTGGTTTAGAATAATCATTTCAAGGCATACACCACCGCCTGATACGGCTTTAGGTTCACGGCCAAGCCGGCCGTCTCCACCGCATCGTAATTGTTGATCAAAACCTCATCAGTAGCCGTACCTTCCGGCAGTTCTATTCCGGCGGCCTCATCCGAGAAATTCAGCAACACCAGCATCTTTACATCACCCAGCGTACGAGTATAGGCGTACACCTGCTCGTGCTCCGGCCGCACCAGTTCATAGTCGCCGTACACCAGCACCGGGTTGTCTTTCCGGAGCTTTACCATCTTCCGGAAATAACTCAGGCAGCTGTTCGGATCGCCCTCCTGGGCTTTTACATTGATTGTTGTATAATTGGGATTGACGGGCAGCCAGGGCGTACCGGTAGTAAAGCCGGCATTTTCCGATCCATCCCATTGCATAGGCGTCCGGCCGTTGTCCCGGGAGAGGAATTTCAGGGTTTTCAGGAAGTGCTCGACGTCTCCGCCGGAATTAACGGTTTTTTTATAGCCGTTGATGGCGGCAATGTCCCGGTACTGTTCAATGCTGTCGAAGCCTATATTCGTCATGCCCAGTTCGTCGCCGTAATAACAGTAAGGCGTGCCACGCATGCTGAGGATAAAAGTGTTCAGCATTTTGGAGGAGGGCGCCCGGAATTGGGGTTTGTCATTGCCATATCTGGAAACCAGCCGGGCGACGTCGTGATTGGCCAGGAAGATGGACAGCCAGCCTTCCTGCGCGAAGGCGCTGTCCCAACGGGAATGAACTTCTTTGAAGTCTGCCAATTCATACCCCTCCAGGCTGTTGCAGAGGTCTACTCCTTCAAAATGGTAGGCCATCTGCAGCTCGTTGCGGCCGGCATCGACCAGGTTGTGGGCATCCTCGAAGGTACTGCCGGCGCCTTCCGAAACGGCAAACACATTGTATTGGCTCAGCACCTCGCGGTTCATCTCCTTGAGGTAATCGTGCAGGTTGGGGCCCATGCCGTAGTATTTGATGACTTCTTTTTCATAACCTTCCGGCAATTTGGGGAAGGTGGTGTCTTTGGAGACGAACTGAAAGGCGTCCAGCCGGAAGCCGTCCACTCCTTTTTCCGCCCAGAACTTCATAATGTCGTACACTTCCTGCCTCACCTTGGGGTTCTCCCAGTTCAGGTCGGGTTGTTTCCGGGAAAAATAGTGGAGGTAGTAAGCGTTGGTTGTAGAATCGTACATCCAGGCCTCGCCTTTTTCATCGAAGTAACTCCAGCGGTAGTTGGGCTTTCCCCTTTCGGCCGGCCACCAGTGGTAGTAGTCCCGGTAGGGGTTGTCCCGGGAACTTCTCGATTGTTTGAACCACTCGTGTTCGTCGCTGCTGTGGTTGACCACTACGTCCATGACGAATTTGATGCCCCGGTCGTGCATGCCTTTCAGCATGGCATCAAAGTCTTCCATCGTACCGAATTCTTCCATGATGGCCCGGTAGTCGCTGATGTCATAACCATTGTCGTCGTTCGGCGAGCCGTAAATGGGGTTCAGCCATACCATATTGACACCCAGGCTTTGGATGTAATCCAGCTTTTCGATGATGCCTTTGAGGTCGCCTACGCCGTCCCCGTTGGTGTCTTTGAAGCTGCGGGGGTAGATTTGGTAGATGACGGCTTCTTTCCACCAGGTGCGGTTGGTTGTTGTGTCCGGTTCTTCGGCTGGTTTCGGCTGGTTGTTGCAGCTCATGAGGATTAGGATGATGGAGATAGCAAATAGGGTTCTTTTCATAATGAGGGTAGTTTTTCGACTATTTCTGTAGGAAGAGGGAATTTCCCGAATGTCAGATAAATATAGGGTTTTGAAACCATTATATACAGAGAATGGGCTCCCTACTATTCCATCACAATGAACCTTTTGTTTCCAACACACTGGCCTTTTTCATCATAAAGAAGCAGGAAGTACAGGCCCGGATCAAGGCGGCTCACCTGAAATTCATTGGCCTTTTGCAGCCCTTCCAACACCAGCTTCCCATTCACATCTACAACCTGAACGCGAAGGCCCGGAATGGCTGATTCCACCATTACCATTCCATGGGTTGGATTGGGATAGACGTGAATGGAGTTTTTGGGTTGGCCGTGATGAAAAACCGCGACGACTTCTTCGCATCTGTCTCCGTATATTTCAAGGCCAGCTTTTTTCACGCACATCAGGTCCAGGTTAGGAGGGCCGATAACCTCTGATATTTCCACAAAGCCCAGGTTGGTTCCTATCCCTTCGATGTAATACTCAAGATTGATGGCGTCATCCCCTGAAACGTGGAACTTCTTCCGCAGCAGCCCGTCCGCCGTAGTGAACTGGGTGATGCTGTCGATCACGATCCGTATCCCTTCACAAAGATCAACGGTATCACCGGGGCTGGCAGCAAAATCGTACAGCAGGCATTCCTCATCGCCCGTAAATAAATACACTTGTTTTTCTATCGTATCCTCTCTCAAAATGGCGCCGTTGCCAAACTTTTGATATTCGGTAGCGCCTATGGCCGTATCGCCTTTATAGGTGTAATACAACTGGTCAATCTCCGGAGGGAGGGTCACCTGGTCGGCGTATTCGACTGTCCATCGCTTGTTTTCTTCAAGGAGGTTAAGGGCCTGGCTGTTGAGGTGAACAGCCGGAGAGATGGCGATTAGTGCTACCAGTATTTTCTTCATGGTGTTCCATGTATCGATAATGTCTTGAAATGTGTGTGTGCCTTTCAATACTCTTTTCATTTGTGTATTGCTTTGAAACAAGATTACCTTAATGCCATTCTTTTCAACACTTTCTATTTCCCTGTTTGAAGTTCCGGTAGATTGGAAGACGACTCCGCCCAGGTCGAGTAAGGTTAGTTTTTGTTTTTTCATTTTCTGTAATTAATACTATGTCAGATAAATTTTGGAACATAATCGAAGGCGTTGCTCGTAGTTCGATCATCTTGATCGAACGCGCCGTTAGGCGCAAAACCATCGAGCAGGCTAGCGTGCGATCAAGATGAACGCCGCACGAGTAAGTGCCACAAAATTTATCTGACAAAGTACTTTAGCCATTCCCCCAAAGATAAAAAACCGGACAAATCTAGTGCAAGCGGCACGAATTAACCGCCCAATTTAAGCTCCTGGAAACCAGGCGTTAAGGGTCTTCGAAAGTGGTTGGTTAATTCGCTCTAGCTTCTCCCATATCCTATTGAAATTCCTTATAAAGGATGTTACTATTATTGACTTATTGAAATAAAATCGTAACTTTAAAAAGAATTTGTAACATTATCAAAAATGACCGCTCAACCCGAAAGCCCGAAGGCACTCAACATCCTGGACACCGCAAAACGACTGTTCTGGAAACACGGCATCCGGCGCGTCACAGTGGAAGAGATTTGCCGGGAGGCGGAAGCCAGCAAGATGACCTTCTACCGCTCCTTCCCCAACAAGATCGAGGTGGCCAAGGCCGTGCTGCAGCGCCTGTTCGATGAATCCATGGAGGAATACCGGGCCATTATGGCAGAGGACATCCCCTTTGAAGAGAAGGTCCGGAAGCAACTGCTCCTGAAGTTCAAAGGCACAGAGGGGATCAGCGCCGAGCTGGTCCGCGACATTTACTCCAACCAGGAGTGGGGCCTGCGGGAATACATGGAACAACGCACTGAAGAGGCACTGAAAGTGATCATGAACGATTTTATTGAGGCCCAGAAAAAAGGGTGGATTCGCCGGGACATCCGGCCGGGCTTTATCCTTTACCTCTTTCACCGGATGCAGGACTGGGTAACCGACGAACAGTTGCTCTCCTCCTACGCCGATACACAGGAGCTGATTATGGAAGCCGTCCGTTTCTTTTTCTACGGCGTACTGCCTCACGAACAGAAGAACCATGAAAGTTAAGGCCTTCATACAGCCCCGGCTTCCGGAATGCCATCGAAAGGATGGCCATATTGTTAGATGGTTATATGGTTATAGTGGCAGGCGGGCCTATTCAATAGCGCTTACAAAACTCCCTTCGCTCCGACTTTACCTCCGTATCATTATATTGTTTTTGTCCAGTTACTTATGGATACTCCTCCTTTCTTTGGCTGGGCTCCCGGCCGATGCACAGCCCACATCAAATATTATGGACTTCGGCCACCCCCAAGTTCAAGGCGCCGGCCGGCCAGTTGTAAATGCCGCCGGGAACAGGTTGCCAGCGTGCGCTAACCGCCTGCTTTCCGACTTCCGACTTCTCTCACCCGCCGAAGCCTTAGGCGAAGGTGGGCCCACTTCCCACTTAAATAAGGCCTCAGCCCCCGACACCCTGATTTTCAAAGGCCAACTCATCTCCTGGGCCAATATCAACCCCGCCAATGACCTTCCTGCCTGGCTGGGCGGCCGCTATCTGCCTCAGCTCAATTACAATCTGAACCTGCCGAAAAACCATTTGTTTGACATCGAAGCCTCGGCCAACCTCTTTGGCAATGTTGGTTTTCATCCCTTTGATACCGCTGTTACCGATGGTGACATCCGCCCCTACCGCCTGTGGGCGCGCTACTCCGCCCGGCAGTTCGAATTTCGCCTCGGCCTGCAAAAGATCAACTTCGGTTCCGCCTCCCTGCTCCGCCCCCTGATGTGGTTCGACCAGATCGACCCGCGCGACCCCATTCAGTTTACCGACGGAGTGTGGGGCGCCCTGGGGCGCTACTATTTCCTCAACAACGCCAATATCTGGTTGTGGGGGCTGTATGGCAACAACAACCCCAAAGGATGGGAGATCGCCGGCACCAGCAAGCGCCAGCCCGAATTCGGGGGCAGGGTACAGCATCCCGTCCCGCATGGAGAAGCGGGCCTTTCCTTCCACCACCGCCAGGCAGACACCCGCGGGCTGGACGGCGCCGTGCCCGCCTTCGCCAGAGCCCCCGAAACCCGGATCGGGCTGGACGTCAAACTCGACCTGGTCGTGGGCTGCTGGGTAGAAGCCTCCTGGGCTACCAACCGCAAAAGCCTGAAAGAATTCACCAACCAGGAACTGATCAACGCCGGGGTTGATTATACTTTTGGCATCGGCAACGGGCTATACGCTATTTTTGAGCAATTGCTGGTATCCTACGGAGAGGACGCTTTTTCCTTTTCCAACACTACTGCCCTGTCGCTGGTGTCCCTCTCCTACCCAGTCGGCCTGTTCGACAACCTGGGGGCGATCCTCTACATCGACTGGGCCAACGGCAGGGTGTATAACTTCGTCAACTGGACGATCCAATTCGACCGTACCGCCCTCTACGTGATGGGCTACTGGAACCCGAAAGACAACCAAATACCTACGCAGAACAGTACCCAGAACCTCTACTCCGGCGTGGGAGTGCAGCTACTTTTTTTATTCAACCACTAACCAGGAATCCATGGAATCCATCATCCAGATCGATCAACTTACCAAGCGCTTCCCGGCCGGAACCGGCCAGTTTACCGCCCTCAAAAACATTAGCCTGGAGTTCCGGAAGGGCGAATTCACCGGGTTCGTAGGGCCGAGCGGATCGGGCAAGACCACGCTGCTGAATATCATCGGCTCGCTCGATACGCCGACGGAAGGGGAAGTGACAGTGCTGGGCCATTCCATCGCCCAGCTGAGCCACAAGCAGTCGGCCCAGCTGCGCAACCGGCACCTGGGTTTCATCTTCCAAACCTACAACCTCTTTCCGGTGTACACAGTATATGAAAATGTAGAATTCGCCCTCCTGCTCCAGCATATGCCGGCAGCCGAGCGGCGCAAAGCGGTCCTGGACGCACTGGAGTGGGTGGGCCTCACCGATAAAATAGACTCTAAGCCCGCTCAACTGTCGGGCGGGGAGGGGCAGCGGGTGGCCATCGCCCGCGCCATGGTGAAACAGCCGGCCATCATGCTGGCCGACGAACCTACCGCCAACCTCGACTCGAAAAACTCGCACCATATTCTGCAAACCATGAAGCAACTGAATGAAGAACTGAACACCACCTTCCTCTTCGCTACTCACGACGAAAAAGTGATGGCCTACCTCACCCGCATCATATCGTTGGAAGACGGCCGGGTGGTGAAGGATGACGTGATCATGATGGATAATGTAATGGAAGATTGATAATGAGAGAGGTGAATGGCTGCGAAGGAGATTGTTTGGGGGGACGATGGAAGAAGTGTACGGTGTACTTGGCCGAACGGACGGGTACGATGGGGCTGGCGCTCGTACAGCGTACATCACAGCCACCGTACACCTCGCCGAATACCTTCGAAGTAATGAACATGATACCTTATTCAATCCCGCGTTAAAAAATGAAGCCATGTTAGCAATTCAATTGGCATTCAAAAACATCTCCGGCGCCGGCTTTCGGACCATTCTGAACATCGCCGTACTGTCTTTCGCCTTTGTTGTCATCATTTTCTACAACGGCGTACTGGAGGGATGGAACCAGCAGGCGCGCCGCGATACCATGGAATGGGAAATCGGCCAGGGACAACTCTGGGTTCCCGGCTACGACCCGCTCGACTACCTTTCCTACCAGGACGCTCACGGCCCTATACCGGAAACGCTGAAACCCCAGATAGCGGCCGGCCAGTTGGCCCCTGTCCTGGTGGCCCAGGCCTCCGCTTTCCCGCAGGGGCGCATGCAGGGCGTGGTGCTGAAAGGCATTGACCCCGGCCAAAAGATGCTAAAAATCCCCACGGCTTTGCTCGAAGGCCAAGAGGCAGAAATGCCTGCCCTCGTCGGCAAGCGAATGGCCCAGTCGATCAAAGTAAAAGAAGGGGATCAACTGCTTCTTCGCTGGCGGGATAAAAACGGCGCCTTCGACGCCCGGGAAGTCACTATCGCCGGTATTTTCGACTCCAATGTGCCCACCATCGACGGGGGGCAGATTTGGCTGCCGCTGGAACGCCTGCAGGAGATGCTGGGCCTGCCCGGCGAAGCCACCCTCCTGGTGGCAGGGGAGGGGTTTACTCCTTTCGCTAACGCCCCCTGGGCATTTAAAGATCACGATTATTTGCTGGCCGACCTGGATATGATCATTCAATCCAAAAAAGGAGCTTCGGGGATCGTTTACGGGCTGCTACTCGTCATCGCCCTGCTTGCCATCTTCGACACCCAGGTGTTGTCGATCTTCCGCCGGCAGAAGGAGATCGGCACCTACATCGCCCTGGGCATGACCCGCTGGCAGGTGGTCAGGATCTTTACGGTGGAAGGCGCCGCTTACAGCATCCTGGCCATTCTGCTGGGGGCAGTGTATGGGGCGCCGCTGCTGTGGTACCTGTCCAAAACGGGATGGGCCATGCCCTCCGCCAGCCAGGACATGGGGATTTCCATTGCCGAAAAGATCTATCCGGTATTCGGAGCGGGGCTCATCCTCGCCACCGTTCTTCTGGTGGTGCTCTCGGCCACCATCGTGAGCTTTCTGCCGGCCCGAAAAATTGCCAAACTCAATCCAACAGACGCTTTAAAAGGTAAGATCCAATGATCCAGTTCTTATTAAAAGGAATCATCAGAGACAAAAACCGGAGCGTGCTGCCGGTGATCGTCATCTCCATCGGGGTATTCCTCACGGTGCTTTTCAGCGCCTGGTTCAAGGGCATTTTCAGCGATATGATCAACGTCAACGCCAACTTCTCGACCGGGCACGTCAAGATCATGACCCGCGCCTACGCCGACAACGCCGGCCAGATGCCCAACGACCTGGCTTTAATGGAAGCTGGCCAGCTCATCAATTCGCTGAACACGGAATTCCCCACACTGGAATGGGTCGAACGGATCCACTTTGGCGGCCTGCTCGATGTGCCCGGCGAAAACGGAGAGACCCGCGCCCAGGGCATGGCTACCGGCCAGGGCATCGACTTTTTCACCCCCGGCAGCCAGGAGCCCGAGCGGATGAACATCCCGGGTTCCATTGTGCAGGGTGGGTTACCCGATCAGCCCGGGGAGGCCCTGATCAGCAACGACTTTGCCGAACGCTTCAACGTGAAAATCGGTGATCCCATCACTCTTTTCGGCTCTACTATGTACGGAGGGATGGCCTTTTCCAATTTTACGGTCGCCGGCACGGTGCGCTTCGGCATGCGGGCGCTGGACCGGGGCGCCATCCTCATCGACATTACCGACGCCCAGGCTGTGCTGGATATGTCCGATGCGGCCGGGGAAGTACTTGGTTTTTTCAAAGACGGACAATACGATGCAGAACAGGCACTGCAGGTGAAAACGGCTTTCAACGCAAAATACGCCGCCGATACCGATGAATTTGCCCCACAAATGCTCCGTCTCAACGACCAGCAAGGATTGGACGAGTACCTGGCAATGGCCGACTACATTTCGGGCGGCATGACCTTCCTCTTCATCCTGGCCATGTCGATCGTATTGTGGAACACCGGCCTGCTGGGCGGGTTGCGCCGATACAACGAATTCGGTGTTCGCCTGGCGATGGGGGAAGCAAAAAACCACATTTACCGCACGCTCATCATCGAATCGCTGCTGATCGGGGCGATCGGCTCGGTGGTGGGCACAATTTTAGGCTTAAGTGCGGCGTATTATCTGCAGGAATATGGAATTAGTTTCGGCTCAGCCGTACAGGGTGGAGGCATGATGATGCCGGAAGTGTTTCGCGCCGACATCACCCCGGAATCTTTTTACATCGGCTTTATCCCCGGCCTGCTTTCCATGACCCTGGGCAATGCCCTCTCCGGGATCGGTATTTATAAACGGCGGACGGCGGTGTTGTTTAAGGAGTTGAGTGTGTGACTAATTTCTTAAACCTTCGTGGGATTTTGTGTTCTTCGTGTTCCTGCCTACCTGGCAAGTGCCAGCTTGGCGGGCAGGTTCGCGGCAAAAACAGAATACCCCAAACAAAAAATCGGTTCAAGAATGAAAAATATAATCTTTCTTTCTGCATTGTTCCTCTTCAACCTCGCAGCCGCCCAGGACGCAGACGCGATCCTGAAAAAGGTAGAGGAGAACATGACTTCCGACAACCGGGTGTTCGAATCGGAAATGATCATCCACGGGCGGCGCGGCAGCCGGACGATCACTTCGAAGACCTATTCGGTAGGCGATAAGCAGTCCTTCACAGAATACCTGTCGCCGGCCCGGGAGGCAGGCGCCAAGATGTTGAAGCTGGAGAACCAGCTGTGGATTTATTCCCCATCCACCGACCGGACCATACAAATCTCCGGCCACCTGCTGCGGCAGTCGGTTATGGGCTCCGACCTGTCGTATGAGGATATGATGGATGACCGCAAGCTCACGGATGTCTATTCGGCCAGGCTCGTTGGCGAGGAAGTGGTGGACAAACGGAAAACCTACGTGCTGGAGCTCACCGCCAAAGTGGAGGACGTTGCCTACCACAGCCAAAAGATGTGGATCGACACGGAGCGCTACGTACCGCTGCGGGAAGAACTCTACGCCAAAAGCGGGCAACTGCTGAAGCGCACCACCCTCTCGGATGTGCAAAAGATAGAGGGCCGGTGGTTTCCCCTGACGATCGTGTTCAAAGACATGCTCAAGCAGGGCGATGGCACGGAGTTTCGGATGACGAAGGTGCAGTTCGATCAGGAGATTCCGGCTTATTTGTTTACGAAGGCAGCGTTGAAGCAGTAACCGTAGCGCGATCATCCTGATCGCCGGCTCATTTGTTTACAAAGGCAGCGTTGAAGCAGTAACCGTAGCGCGATCATCCTGATCGCCGGCTCATTCGTTTACAAAGGCAGCGTTGAAGCAGTAACCGTAGCGCGATCATCCTGATCGCCAGCAATTCCCGCTTTGGCGAAATGATGCCCTAAATCCTGCCACTAAAGCACAAAAACACCCAATCCGCAATAAATTTTTCGTGGAATTTCGTGCCTTCGTGTTTTTGTTGAATTTTAAAGCGGGAATTGCTGCCTGATCGCATGTCAGATTATTTTGTCCTATAAAGCAATTTACTATAACATCAATCCATCACATCATGGCAAAAAAAACATCCAAATCTTCAAAAGCCAAAAGCGGTTGGGGTTGGGTAGAAAGCAATCAACCCGGAAAACCGACTGATGCAGAAAAGGCCAAGGTCACGGCGCTATTCGAACCCTATGTGCAAGAGCTGAATGAGGGCCTGCCGCCCCTGGAAGAGCCGCAACAGTTCAATCAAGCCGTCCGGGTGGAAGCAAAATGGCGCGGAAGTTACTTTTATCTGATGAGCCACTACAAGTGTCCGCCAAAACCAGAATACGACGTGGAAGGTTTTGAAGTGGGCGTTGCCCGGCTGACTTACAAATCGCCCGGTGTTTACGACCTGTCGTACTTCCGGCACACAGGGCAGTGGGCTACCATTTTCTACGAGCTGTCTTTGGAGGACTGCTTAGAGCAGATCGAATCAGCCCCCCATTTTGAGGTTTGATTACATCTGTTTTTTTCGCCACCACCAATCAATCCATATTTTGGTTTTGGCCATATTGGTTGTCCAGTTTCCTTCGTTCCGGTTTCCAGTAATGCTGGTCCAGATGGATCAATTCGAGCTGGGTGGCGGCATGCAGGGCTTTCGAGAAAGTTGACTTTCCCGCGCCGCAGCATCCGATAACCATGGCTCTTTTCATTTAAGTGGGCATTGAACGTCCGGTAAATGTAATGAAATATGCACTTTAACGCATTTTCCGCACCCCAAAGACAGGAGGACACGGGTAATCCCCGAGGAGGTGGTTTGGCTGCGGGGACGTGCATTGGTATTAATAATATTGAAACGCCAAACGGTAATTATTTGAAGGCAAATCATGGATAAAATATCCAAACTCTTTGAGCAAATCATTATCTACCGCTAATATTTCGGCAGTTATGTTTTCCTCCCTGTAACCGCCATTACCGTCAAAATAAGAAGATTTTAAAGGAGGCTCATTTGAAATTTTTAAATTTAGTGCGAGGCCGACAAAAGGATCATAAAAACTATGGGAGTAGTAAAAAACAGGATTCACCGCGGAATTAAGTGCCGTTTCACTATCAAAACCTGAATAAGTATATTGCCAGGCCAGTAAATTACTATCAAATTCAGTGGTCGCGAAGTAGGAGATGGTATCAATATTATTGTTATTGCCTCTCACAAAAACTGCTTCATAATAATAGTCGTTATTGAGGTCGACATAATCTTTAAAAGAGTCAATATAGCCATCGCTTGTTGTCAAAACGTATTTATCCTCAGAGGTTGTAGAAGTTAAAACTATTTGGCCATTTTGATCGTCAACATCGTAAACCTCAACAGAATTTGTGCCGGTATTTAGAAAATTAACAGTTATAGATAATGTACTGATTTCGTCATCAACATAGTTTACGTCATAGGTTTTTGACAAAAAATTCCCTTGTGAAAATTTTATGGAGATAATTCTTTGACGTTCATCATATACTAATTCTGTTGTTTCTTCTATCGGATCACCATTGAGGTAGCCTTCCACTTTTTTTAACAAGCCAAGTTGTTCGGAACTGGTTACCCTATCATCGTCATTTGAACAGGATAGCTCCAGGCATAGAATGGCAAGAAGACTTAATATTAGGTATTTATTTTTCATTTTGTGTTGAAAATTAGGTGACAAAGTTGTAACTATTGGCCATTGGCGCCCATAAAAATGGGATATAATCTCAAGTTACCGGTTTTTTGCTTAACATACCAACCTCAAGGTCAGGTATTTGCTAACCGCTAACCGCCAAAAGCTAACTGCTGAATAGTTATACAAAGTATTCATAAATATCATTTCAACAAGGTAAGGCTTTTGATATTCGTCAACTCCGCATAGGCAGGTAAATTCCGACAAGCTGGCTTCGATGAGGCGGAATCCCCCCTCAATACGGATAAAACTCAATCAGCACCGCCTCCTCCGTCTGTATCTTGCCGCCCATGTCTTTATAAAACTGCATGGCCGTTGCATTGGAGCCCTTCGCCAGCAGCCAGATGATCGGGATGTCCCGGTCCTTGGCGAGGCTGAAAATTTTTCGAAAAAAACGCCGGCCGTAACCCTTTCGCTGGTGCTCCTCCTCCACTTCGAGATCGTAAAGGAATATTTCGTGTACCCCATCGTACCACCGGGGCAGGATGTGGAAGTAGCAAAACCCGGCCAGGTCGTCTCCTTCCTGAATGCAAAGCATGAATTGCTCCGACCGCTTCAGCAGGGCTTTTGCCTCCGCCGGAGCCAACTGGCTGTTGTAGAACTTCTCCGAAAGGCGGATGAGCAGCGCTTCATCGCCCGGGCCCAGTAAGTGGATAGAATGGGTGGCTGGCATTGGTTTAATCTGTTGTATATATATGTTGTTCCGGGATCACAGGCCTTTGCATCTTAACAGCTTGCTAGTGCTGTCCAACGTCAGACGGATAGCCCAAATTTCAATCAATGGCCTCCAAGCGGTAAATTTACACAAGTTATTTTGCCGGGGCCCATTGAGATTGGTACTTTCGGCCCGGAGTAACCGGGGCAATTACGGCATTAAAGATTATACACCCCTGATAGGACAGATATAAAAAAGAAAAAATTGGAAGAACGATAGACCATACAGACCATGGAAAAAGGCTTATTCAATTTAAAGAATAAAATAGCGATCCTTACCGGCGCCACCATCGCTCCCGGTTTTTTTATCGGCAATCAAAACCGGGCCCTGCTTACCAATCCGGATGGAAGTTACACAGAACGGGGTAAAACGATTATCAACCAGACGCCCATGAGGCGGTTTGGGGTGGCGGAAGAACTCAACGGCGCCCTGCATTACCTTTGCAGCGACGCCGCCCGCTTTGTCACCGGCATCGTCATCCCGGTAGATGGCGGGTTCAGTGCGTTCAGTGGGGTGTGAAGGTTTTTGAACCCACTCTAAATATCATATAACCGGAAAAACTGGACTTATGCCTTTAATCCAATCCTGGCGCTGGTACGGTCCTAACGACATCGTATCTTTAACCGACATCGAGCAGGCCGGCGCTACCGGCATCGTCTCCGCCCTGCATCACATTCCTGTGGGGCAGGTGTGGCCCGTTGAGGAAATCCGGAAAAGGAAAAGAATGAT
Organism: Lewinellaceae bacterium; assembly: GCA_020636095.1. Lineage (GTDB taxonomy): Bacteria > Bacteroidota > Bacteroidia > Chitinophagales > Saprospiraceae > JACJXW01. Next base: position 629,353 of record JACJYN010000002.1, on the reverse strand, counting down.
CGAATGGAATGAAGCGGACAACCGGCCCCGCCACCTCCGGTGGGTAGTGGTGGAAAGCGTCAATATCCACGAAAGCATCAAAATGGGCCTGCCGGAGAGGGATACCTATATTGATAACTATTGCGCCACCATCCGGAACCTCGCCGCCTGCGGCATCGACACGATTTGCTACAACTTTATGCCGGTGCTGGACTGGACACGGACCGACCTGGCCTACCGGGTGAAAGACGGCTCCAGGGCCCTGCGCTACGATGCCACCGCCCTGGCTGCCTTCGACCTCTATCTCCTGCAACGGCCCGGAGCAGCCGAGGCGTATGATGCGGAGCGAAAAGCACAGGCTAAAGCTTATTGGCAAGCGCTGTCGCCGGAAGAACAGCTGCATTTGCAGAACAATATCCTCGCAGGCCTGCCGGGCACTCTGGATGTTATTAAAATAGAGGACTTCCGGGAAATCCTGAAAAAGTATGGCGGTATAGGCCGTCAGGAGCTGAAAGCCAACCTGAAATACTTCCTGCAAAAAACGGCGCCGGTTGCCGAGGAGGCGGGCGTGAAATTGTGCATCCACCCCGATGATCCGCCCTACCCCATCTTCGGTTTGCCGAGGGTGGTTTCCACCGAAGAAGACCTGGCTTTTCTTACCGGTGTAGTAGACAGCCCCTCTAACGGCATCACTTTCTGCACCGGCTCTCTGGGGCCGAGGCCGGAAAATGACCTTCCGGGAATAGTGGAACGCCTGGGCCATAAATTCCATTTCGTTCACCTCCGCAACATTCAGCGGCAGGAGCGGGGCAGCTTCTTCGAAGCGGGCCATCTGGAGGGCAGCGTGGATATGCTCCGGGTGGTGGAGGCTTTGGTGGCGGAAGTGAAAAAAAGGGCTGAAACGGCCCCTAACGCCTCCCTCCCATTCCGGCCCGACCATGGCCACCAAATGCTGGATGACCTGAAAAAAGAAATTCCCTTTCACGGCTACTCGGCAATCGGCCGCCTGCGGGGCCTGGCTGAACTGCGGGGGCTGATCCTGGGGGTAGCAAAGGATTATAATGTAATTTCGTAACTGTTATAGAAATGGTGGTTTTATGGTCTTGCGGTATGGCGGCCAGGCCACCTTTGGAGCCCATAGGGATAAACCCAACCGTAAACCCAAAACACCCAAATGCCATAAAACCTAAATAGGTACGTAATTTCCTAACCAAAATTGAACCGAGATATGGACCGCAGACAATTTTTCTGGAATTCAAGCCTGGCCCTTGGCGCCTTTTCCCTTTTCCCGCAAGAGGCTTTCCCCATGGGCTTTCCTCCCCGAAAAGATTTCACTTCCAACCGGCCGCCGCTGGAGGAACGCACCTTTATCAGCGAGGCGGTAGAAGAAATGATCCGGAAGATCAAACCGGCCATTGCCGATGAAGAGCTGGCCTGGATGTTCGAAAACTGCTTTCCCAATACCCTGGACACGACGGTGGATTACGAAATACTGGACGGCCGACCCGACACCTTCATCATCACCGGCGATATCGACGCCATGTGGCTGAGGGATTCCACCGCGCAGGTGTGGCCTTACATGTCGTTGGTCACCAAGGAAAAAAAGCTGCAAAACCTCGTCCTCGGACTGGTCAACCGGCAGGTGAAATGCGTCCTGAAAGACCCTTACGCGAATGCCTTTTACAAGGACCTGACGAAGGAGTCCGGATGGAAAAGCGATCAACCCTCGCCCATCCCCGGTGTCCACGAACGCAAATGGGAAATCGACTCTCTGTGTTATGTGGTCCGGCTTTCGCATAAATATTATGAGTTGACCGGAGACAAAAGTGTTTTTGATGGCGAGTGGGACAAGGCCATGCGGCTCATCGTAGATACCTTCCGCACGGAGCAACGCAAGGACGGTACATCCCCCTACTCCTTCATCCGGGTAACCTCCGCTATGATCGACGCGCCCGTCTTTAACGGCACGGGCCGGCCGGTGAAGCCAACGGGATTGATCTGCTCTATGTTCCGGCCTTCCGATGACGCCACCCTGTTCCCCTACCTGATCCCTTCCAATATATTTGCGGCCCTTTCCTTGCGCCAGCTCTCCGATATCTACCGGACGGTGCTCAAGGATGAAACCTTTGCCGGGGAGTGCGCCCAATTCGCCGAAGAGGTGGAAGCGGCGGTCAAAAAATACGCCGTCTCCGATCACCTCGACTTTGGAGAGGTCTACGCTTACGAGGTGGATGGTTTCGGGAACCAGGTTTTTATGGATGACGCCAATGTGCCCTCCCTGATGTCGCTGGCCTACCTGGGCGCTCACCAGCCGGAGGACCCCATCTACGAAAGGACGAGAAAGTTTTTGCTGAGCGGCGCCAACCCCTACTACCTGAAAGGCACGGCTGCCGAAGGGCAGGCCAGCCCCCATACCGGAAAGGAAAAAATCTGGCCCATGGGGATTATCCTGCGCGCCATGACCAGCCGGGATGAGGAAGAGATCGCCTATTGTTTAAGCGCCCTGAAACGAACCCACGCCGGGACGGGCTTCATGCACGAGGCCTTCCATAAAGACAACCCGGATGATTTCAACCGGTCCTGGTTCGCCTGGGCCAATACGTTGTTTGGGGAGTTGATCCTGAAGCTATTCATTGAACGGAAAGAAATATTAGGCTTGAAGTTTTGATTGTTTAAGTACAAGCAACGATGGATGCATAAGTTCCCTTTGTTTTTGGCCCTACTCCTTTTGATCGGAAAGACAGGACACAGCCAGTCCGTTCTCGACTACGTGAACCTGTTCATCTGCACCGCCGGAGATCACGGGCAGCTCGACCCTTCGGCCACCGTGCCTTTTGGCATGGTGAAGCTGGGGCCGGAAACCGAACCCGGCAACCATGGCGGCTATGATTACAATGCCCAAAAAATAAAGGGCTTTTCTCACAGCCGGGTACCCGGAGTGGGATGCCGGGGCGCAGGAGGTAGTGTGCTGCTAAAACCGGGTATCGGAGAACCTACCGATGCGGCTGTGGGTATAGACAAAGAAAGAGAGGAAGCTAGCCCGGGTTATTACCGGGTGTATCTACCCGATGCGCAGATCGATTGCGAGCTCACCGCCAACAATTATGCGGGCTTTCATTGCTATACCTTTCCAAAGTCGGAAGCAGCCTATATCCTGGTCGACCTGGAACACGCTTACGCCAATTTAATCGGTTCGGATTATCAGATTGAAGGGCTCCGGGAACTGGCCGGCTGGGTAAAGGCGGGCAATGTTTGCAAAAAAGGCGCCTACACCCAGTATTTCCACCTGGAATTTTCCAAAGAGGTAAAGGAATATACCGTTTTAAAAAACAAGATTTACGCCTTCTTCGAAACGAAGGCCGATGAAGTCATCACCGTGCAAGTAGGCCTATCGCCCATTAGCAGTGAGCAGGCGCAAAAAGACAAGGAAAACTCCCTGGCGGATCAGTCTTTTGATCAGGTAAGGGAAGAGGCGGCCGTGGCCTGGCAGAATCTTTTGGGAAGGGTGGAACTGGAGGGGAAAGAAGAATACAAAACTCTTTTTTATACGCATCTGTATCACAGTTGCCTCATGCCCGTCAATACCACGTCAACTGACGGGCAATTTAAGGGGGCGGACGGGGAAATTTACCGGGCGCAGGGTTACACCCACTACAATGGCTGGTCTGTTTGGGATACCTACCGGACCCAATTCCCTTTGCTGATACTCCTTTACCCGGATAAAATGCAGGATTTCACCCGGTCGATCGCCGACCTTTTCTTCTACGGGCAGGGCATGGTTGGATGGAGCGGGAAAAACGAATCGGCGCCGACCGTAAGGAAGGAGCACTCCCTGCTGGTTTTGCTGGATGCTTACCGCAAGGGCGTTGCCGGAATTGATTTTGAAAAACTCTGGCCGGAAATCCTCGCGGATGTTCCCTACCTGCCCTATGCATCACCCGACGACATCCTGGAAACGAGCTACGATTACTGGGCTATCTCTGAAGTAGCCGGCATTTTAGGAAAAACAGCCGATCAGGAAAAATACAGAAAGCTGGCGCACAACTACAAGCACATCTGGAAGAAAAAGTTCAGCGTGATGGATGAGCGGTCAGACATCATGCACGGCGACGGGCTGTACGAGGGTACGCTCTGGCAGTACCGTTGGTCTGTACCCTGGGATATAGAGGGCCTCATCGGCCTCATGGGAGGAAAAGAGCCGTTTACCACCCAGCTGGAACAATTCTTCGACGAGGACTTGTACAATCACGGCAACCAGCCGGGCCTGCAGGCGCCTTTTCTGTTCAATTTCAGCAACAAACCCTGGCGCACCCAGGAACTGGTAAACAAAATACTCACCAGGGACATGACGCAGGCCTACGGAACCCACGAAAAGTGGGAACAGCCTTATTACGGAAGATTATATAAGGCGGAGCCAGAGGGGTACATCCCGGAAATGGACGATGATGCCGGCACGATGTCCGCCTGGTATGTACTGGCTTCTATGGGCTTGTACCCGGTGTGCGTTGGGCTACCCGAGTACCAGCTGAGTGCGCCGCTATTCGATAAAATAACCATCCGCCAGCCCAACGGGAAAAAAATAATCATCAAAAGCAAAAAACGAACGGATGATAATTTTTACATTCAGGCGGTGAAAGTCAATGGCAAGAAGGCCGAGGCCCTTTCGATTACTCATGATCAGTTGGCAAAAGGTGGAAGGCTGACTTTCTATTTGTCCAATACGCATCAACTCTATTAAACAAGCTCTAACAAATGCAACCAAACAATTACCGGAAACCCTTTATTACGATCACCTTCTTATTTTTCATGTGGGGATTCATCACCGTGATGAATGACGTGCTCATTCCCCATTTGAAGTCAGCTTTCGCTTTGAGTTATTTGCAGGCCTCGCTGGTGCAGTCCGCCTTTTTCGGCGCCTTCTTTTTCATCTCCCTTTTCTATTTTCTGATCTCTATTTCCACCGGCGACCCGATTGTTCGCATTGGCTATAAAAACGCCATCATCATTGGCCTGGTCCTGTGTGGCCTGGGGTGCGCCCTGTTTTACCCGGCAGCGCAGTTCCAAAAATACGGGTTCTTTCTCGGCGCGCTGTTTGTGCTGGCTTCAGGGGTCACTATCTTACAGATTGCCGCCAACCCCTACGCCGCCCGGTTGGGGCCGCCCGAAACGGAGTCGAGCCGGTTGAACCTCGCGCAGGGCTTCAACTCGGTAGGCACCACCCTGGCGCCGGTCGTCGGCGCCATCCTTATTTACAAAGTTTTCTCAGACGGCGCCATCACGATTGACTCCCTGAAAGCCCCGTATTTGATCTTTGGCAGCACCTTCATTTTGCTGGCCCTGCTGGTGAAGTCGGTTTACCTGCCCAAAATCACCGAAGAGGAGAGCATCGAAACAGGGGCTTATGTTTTGAAATATCGCCACCTGATGCTGGGGATGATCGCCATTTTCTGTTACGTGGGCGGCGAAGTGGCCATCGGCAGTTTCCTGATCAATTTTTTCAAGTTGGGAACCATCATGGGCTTTGAAGAAGCGGAAGGCAGCAAATTCCTTTCGTTTTACTGGGGCGGCGCGATGATCGGCCGTTTTCTGGGTTCCGTCTCGATGGGGTCCATGGCCAATGGCTTGAAAAAGTACGCCCTGATGGCGGCCTTGTCGGTTGGTTCCTTTCTGTTTATTTACCTGCTGACCGGCGTCAAACACGACGGCGGCACTTTTTACTTCGACTTGTTGCCGTTTTCCGAGATCAGCCTCTTCCTCCTGTTTTTGGTAATCAACTACCTGGCGTTCTTTATCGGGCGGGGCAATCCGGCCCGGACCCTCTCCATCTTCGCAGCTAGTGTGATCGCACTGTTATTGATAATGATCAGCACCAATGGCGCCATTGCCTTCTGGAGCGCTATTGCCATCGGGGCGTTTAACTCAATCCTCTGGTCCAATATTTTCACCCTGGCGATCAAAGACCTGGGGAAATACACCAGCCAGGGCTCGTCCCTGCTGGTGATGATGATCGTGGGGGGGGCCATTGTTCCGGCTATCCAGGGCTGGGCGGCGGATGTCACCGGCAATATCCAACTGTCCTTTATCGTGCCGATGCTTTGTTATGTCTACGTGCTGAGTTATGGGCTTTGGGGGCACCGGGTGGTGCCAATCAACGAATCCACCGCCCCCGGGTAAAGTCCGGAAAGGCCATCGGCTGCCCACCCAGGGCGATAGACTGTTCGCTCAGCGGCGTGATGGCCAGCCAGGTGGCGGCATCGTAGACATCAATAGGTGGCTTTTCGCCCCGTTTGTAGCTTTCCACGAAGTCGTTGAGCAGGAACCAGTCCATTCCGCCGTGGCCGGCGCCTTCCGCGTCGGAGGCGTATTTTTGCCAGAGAGGATGGTCGTATCGGTCCAGGTAGGGCTGGGCGGGCTCCCAGCGGTGGGGCTGGCTTTGCCCTTCGAGATAGATAGACTGGTTGACGTCCATCCACAGCCCTTTGGTACCCTGCACGCGGAAGCCCAGCGAGTAGGGCCGGGGCAGGTTGGTATCGTGGCTGATAAGGATGCTTTCCCCATTGGACGCCTTGATAACGGTAGTCACCACGTCCCCCAGGTGGAACTCAACTTTGGCGTTGGGGTGATCTTGGCCGCCTTTGGAATGGTTGACGATGTACTCGTGCAGCCCCCGTGACTTGCTGGCCGTGGAGGCCAGCGTCAGGAAGCGGTTGCCCCGGTTGATGTGGATATACTGCGCCACCGGGCCGATGCCGTGAGTGGGGTAGAGGTCGCCATTGCGGTGTACGGAGTGCTGGGTGCGCCATTTGGCTTCGCTGAAGCCTTTTTCTCCAAACTCCACGCCGCTGTCGTAGGGTGTTTTGCCGTCGTTGAACTTCACGCCCCGCAGGTCGTGCTGGTAGCCGCATTCCAGATGAATGAGCTCGCCGAACAACTCCTGCCGCACCATGTTGAGCACCGCCATCACATCCCGGCGGTAGCAGACGTTCTCCAGGAAGAATAAGGGCGTGCCGGTTTCCTCGTGGGTGTTCACCAACTGCCAGCACTCGTCGATGGAGAAGGCGCCGCAGACTTCCACGCCTACGTATTTGCCGGCCTTCATGGCCGCAATGGCCATCTCCGAATGCCAGCGCCAGGGGGTGGCGATGAGCACTGCATCGATACTTTCGTCTTCCAGTAGTTGGAGGTAGTCGCGTTCGCCCAGGCCGTACACTTTGGGTTGAGGCTTGCCTTTCTTTTTGTAAAGGGCCAATGCACTGTCGGCCATACCCTGGTCGATGTCGCAGATAGCGGGCACTTCGCAGTCGCTGCGGTTCAGCAACATCTCGATGTGCCCCTGCCCGCGCATCCCCGCGCCAATGACTCCGATGTTGAGTTTGGAACGGGGCTTACCGTTTTTGCTGGCGGCGGGGGCGGCGAAAGTAGTGCCGGGGATAGCAGCCAGGCCGGCGCCGATGGCCGCGGATTTTTGGATGAAGTTGCGGCGGTTGATCTGGTCGCTCATGGTTTTCGTCGTTTGATATGCTGAAAGAACCGTTTTCCAACAAGCTCTTAGCGAATTATAGTTACATTCCCTTTCAAGCTTCTCGTCGTACCATCAATCAAGGTTATCTCCAGCTGCCAGAGATATACGCCTACGCTGGCTTCGAGATTATTGATGTACCCATCCCAGAATATTCCGGGGTTAGAGAATTGCTCCAAAGAACTCAATGAATAAACCAAACCACCGAAGCGGTCAAAGATTTGGAACTCATCAATGCACGCTACACCACAGTCAGGAAATACCTGGAAATAATCGTTCACTCCATCGTTATTTGGACTAAAGACATTGGGAATGTATATGAGGCCCTCCTGATCTAAAAACACAAAAACATCTGCACTGTCTTGACAAGCAAATTCATTGCTTACATTCAACTGATACCTAGGATTGACAGGTAGTGCGATTTCGGGTTTGGGGCAATCTGTACAACTCAACCCTACCCCCGGAGTCCAGGCATAAGAAACATTGGTGTCACCAGATAGTTCTGGCGTTAATACCACCGGATTACAAAAATCGGATTTGACTAATGATGGAAGTGTCAGCGTAGGTGTTGGCAACATACTGATAAATTTACTCGTGGTATCTTTACAATAGCCATTATCAATAATCACTTCGTAAAGCCCTTCATGCTCAATGCCGGCAAAAGGAATTTCAAGAACTTGGTTTGAAAACTGAATACCATCTGGATTTGTCCAAATAAAGGAGTGCAAATTTCCTGCTCCTTCTGCAATTAAGCGCACGGTGTCGCGTTCGCAATAATTATCCTTGCTGCTTATCTTGGCTTCGATGTCAGGTGCTACTTCTATTTCGAGCTTTCGCACCTGCTCGCAAACACCATAGCTGAATACCATCTCATACAGGCCACTTTGCTCGAAAACCGCAGTATCCAAAGTGATATTTAAATCGGTAGATAGAAATCCATTTGGCCCCGACCATTGAACGGTTCCTTCTGGTGGAAAAACCGTAGCAGAAAGTTCTAAAGTAGCCCCTTCACAAATGGGGCTATTGGTGAATATATCAGCTTGAATCAATTCATTTGGCGCCTCCAGGGTTACTGTAGTATCTTTCATGGCGAAACTACACCTGCTAGTCCTAGGCGTGATTTTGTAAAATGTATATTCTCCAGGAAACAAACTATCCAGTACAAAAGTATGTTGATCATCGATGATTACGTTTCTTGCAAATTCGGTATATTCTTCATTTCGCATATTCACTTCGTACTCAATGCCCGGGATTAAAACGGGTGCGGATAGAACTATTCTACCATCTCCTGGTTTCAGGCAGTCGGTCGGATGGGTGACCTCTATGGTGAATTCTTTCAATCTCTGTGGATCTGAAAATATCCTCGTAGCATCCCCTACGAATACTGTAGCCGGGTCATCCGAGACTAAATCGTTTTCAAATTTTTCTGGTAAGTTAGTGAGAAAGGCCTGATTCGATATGATGTCTATCGGCAAATCAATTATTTCAGTTTCAATTTGGATGGTGGCTTCTGACCTGGCATTAATTTCAATATTATCCAACTGTAAAATTCGGGTACCTATCCCTGTTCCGGCAGCAAAGTTCCCATTGAAATTTCCCGATATGTTTGAAATAATCATACCTTCAGCCAATGTATCTACTAGAGATGCATTGGGGATGTCCTGAAAAGTTCGATTCGTAACCACTAAGGTATAATTTAGCTTTGAATCGGAACACAGCGCAAAATTAGGGTTAGCATAATTGGTAAAACTAAGACTGTAAGGACACGAACAGCCATCGCTATTAATGGCTCCTGGGCCAGTGGCCGTATATTGGGCCGCAACACCAGAAGATTTATCAATATTCAAGAGCCGGTTTTGAGCCTGATTCGGGTTTTGTGATGTGGATCCATATGCGAATAAACCTCCATTAGCCGAAAACATCAGACTGCCGATTTTGCGGATGACATCTCTGGGAATCCGGGCAATGGGCGTAACCATCCCTACATTCGGGCTTTGGAAATCCAGATTAATCTTTAAAAGAAAACCTTTTGTCTCTTCAGGTTCCAAATCGGAATCGGAATAATTTCCTTGAAAAGAATAGGCTACGGTAGTATTGTTTGGGTCAATGGCGAAATCATCAATACGAGCGGTGAAGGGGCCGCTAATATTCGAAATCGGGTCCCAGAACAGATCTATCTGATTTACCAACGCGAAGTTTTCTACAACCTCGAAAACCAAAATCTGATCTAATACTTGGTCATGACATAAATAATAACCATCAGGTGTACAATCTCCAGCAGTAGTGGTCAATTCATCCAGGTTAGGTACATTCCCAATAACTTCAAAGCTGTTATCTGCCTTGATTCGAACAATTTCATTGCTATTCGTTCGAACGGCATATATATAATTATCTTTAGGATTGAAGCCAAGCCCATTGAAGTTACCATCTGAATAATACTTGATTTGACCAAAGGTTACTAAACCAAATGGCCCAAAATATACTTTATAAATTTTTGTGGGAGGGCCGCCAGAATTGGTAGAGAAAAGCAAACTGCCATCACATGGAAAGGCCTGGCAGAAGGTGGGGATATGAGCCCAGGGCAATATTAGTGCGATTAGGATGATGCGTAACCAGTACATTGATTTTTATTTAATGCTCGAGAACTCCTTTACCGCCGTCACAATATATGGAAAAGTATTTGCACAAAGCAGTGAACGATTTCATCGGCCGGCCGCTGGGCGCCAGGCATCCGGGACGCAGCTTTTTCTACCCGGCCCATTTTTGTCAAATGGTAAAATATTTCCATCTGGCCCTAACGGTTTTCCTCGCCAGCATCGGCAGCCTCTTCTCCCAGCAAAGCTGGATTCGCATCAACCAACTGGGCTATACCCCCCAATCCATCAAGGTGGCCGTTGTAGGATGCCAGGAGGACAGGGAGGTTACATCCTTCGAAGTGGTCGACCTGCTCACCGAAGCAACCGTCTTTCGAAGCAAGCAAGTCACCACCTTCCCCGCCTATGCGTGTTTCAACAAAATTTTCCGGCTCAATTTTTCCGGCTTTGAGGAAGAAGGAACCTTTTACATCCGGGCAGGAGCCTTACAAAGCCCGCCCTTCCGCATCGCCCAGGACATTTACGACGGCGCCGCCGACTTCCTGTTGAATTACATGCGGCAGCAACGCTGTGGCTACAATCCTTACCTGCGGGACTCCTGCCATACCCAGGACGGTTTCATCGTCGACCACCCCGAGCTGGAGGGGCAACACATCGACGTTACCGGCGGCTGGCACGATGCCTCCGACTACCTGCAGTACGTCACCACCTCCGCCAACGCCACCTACCAGATGCTGTTCGCCTATCAGCAAAACCCGCAGGCCTTTGGCGACTACTACGATGCCGCCGGCCTGCCCGGCCCCAACGGCATTCCCGACATCCTGGACGAGGCCAAATGGGGGCTCGACTGGCTGGACAAGATGAACCCTTCCTACGGTATGCTATTTAACCAGATCGCTGACGACCGCGACCACCTGGGCTTCCGGCTGCCTACTCTCGATTCCGTCGACTACGGCAAAGGGCTGGAACGCCCGGTGTACTTTGTCACCGGCCAGCCACAGGGCCTGGCGAAGTACAAGAATCGCACTACCGGCGTTTCCTCCACCGCCGCTAAATACGCCTCTGCTTTTGCTCTGGGAGCGGAACTTTTGAAAGATCACTATCCCCAGTTTTGCGAACGCATCTTCGCCAAAGCGCTCGAAACCTACGCTTTCGCCAAAACGGACCTGGGCGTCTGCCAGACCGCCAGCAACCGCGCCCCCTACTTCTATGAAGAAGACAACTACATCGATGATATGGAACTGGCCGCCGCCCAGCTATTTCGCCATTCCAATGACCCGGCCTTGCTGAAGGAAGCCATCTACTGGGGCCAACTGGAGCCTGCCACCCCCTGGATGATCACCGACACCGCCCGCCATTACCAGTGGTACCCATTTGTCAACCTGGGGCACTACCTGGTGGCCCAATCCGCCGACAGCCTGGGCCGGGCCCAGTTCATCAGTTTTCTGAAGCAGGGGTTGGAAGCCATTTATCAGAGAGGAAAAGCAAACGGCTTCTTACGGGGCGTGCCCTATATCTGGTGCTCCAACAACCTGGTGGCCGCCGCCCTCACCCAGGCCCGCCTCTACCACCAGCTCAGTGGAGACGGCCGCTATCTGGAAATGGAGGCTGCGCTGCGCGACTGGCTCTTCGGCTGCAACCCCTGGGGAACCAGCATGATCGTCGGCTTCCCGGAGGGGGCGGATACACCGGTAGACCCCCACTCCGCCTTCACCGCCGTGTATGGCTACCCCATCGACGGAGGCCTGGCCGACGGGCCCATCTACACCAGCACCTTCAACCGCCTGATCGGATTGAAGATCGTCAACGGCGATGAGTACGCCCCATTCCAGTCGGATCTCTGCGTTTACCACGACGACTGGGGCGACTACTCCACCAACGAGCCGACCATGGACGGCACTGCCAGCCTGACGTTCTATCTGTCGGCTATGGAGGAAGAGTGGCCCAATACCTATACCGGCTTTACCTTCTACGAAGGCGCTATCATTCGGGCGGACACCACCGCCAAAACCATCCACCTCGTCTTCACCGGCGGGGAGTACAACGACGGGGGCAAATACATCCGCCAGGTTTTGAACGAACAAAGGGTACCCGCCCACTTCTTCTTCACCGGCGATTTCTACCGCCAGCCCGATAACCAGAGCCTGATCCGCGGCCTGAAAGCGGATGGGCACTACCTCGGCGCCCATTCCGATCAGCACCTGCTCTACGCTCCCTGGGACAACCGGGATTCCCTGCTGGTCACCAAACAACAATTCATAGCCGACCTGCAGGCCAACTACCGGGAGATGGCCCGTTTCGGCGTACAAAAGCAGGACGCGCCCTTCTTCCTCCCCCCTTATGAGTGGTACAACCCCACCATCAGCCAATGGACAAAAGAACTCGGCCTGCAGCTCATTAATTTCAGCCCAGGCACCCGCTCCAATGCCGACTACACCACCCCCGATATGGGCGTGCGCTACCGGAGCAGTGAGGAGATCATGGACAGTATTCTGAGCTATGAAATGGCTGGTGAATCCGGTTTAAACGGCTTTATTTTATTGCTGCACATCGGCGCACACCCGGACCGGACGGATCATTTTTATTCCCGGCTGGAAGAGTTGATCCGTGAGTTGAAGAAGAGAGGCTATGGATTTGGGTTGATGGAATAGGGTTCTACCCGAAAGCTGGATAAGCAGTGGGAATAGTTCAATTTTCTGTGCCTTCTGAGGATATCCCTCTAATGTTGGACAGAATGGGTTGGAGGTTGTGTACGCCTGCCCAGTACCCGAAGGTTCGGGGATGTACGAATACTGTGGAAGCCCTTGTATGTACGATGTACGAGGCTGTCCCACATTAGACGGGTAGCCTGTCTTCTGAAAAGGCCCTTGATTTTCAGTAACTTGCGAACTGCGAACTGCGAATTGCGAAAAGTGCCAAGCAGCGCTTGAGCACGCCCTTCAACCATGCACTTCCCCTTCCTCTCCCAACTCCTCCAGTTCCCCGATCTGTTGCAGATACTCAAAAGTCTTCTTCGCCTCCTCCTCATCCACTACGCTGATGGCTACGCCCACGTGAACAAGTACGTAATCCCCGATCTGAGCCTCAGGCACCATGGAAAGATCAACGTCTTTCTGTATTCCCCCGAAGGAGACTTTGGCGACGCGGAAAATCTCATCCAATGCGGTGGGGATGGCGGTTATTTTTCCAGGTATGGCAAGGCACATGTCTTTTTTTATTTTTTGGTTGGGTAATAGCTCCTCTCCAACCCTTCCCGAGGGGGAGGGAGGGGGCTCCAAATTGGCAGCACATCGGCAGCCGGTTCGAGGGAGTTAGGGGGAGGCTTTTGCTCTCAACCACCTATACCACTCCTCCATCCCCTCCCCACTGGTAGCCGACAGCTCGATGAACTCCAGGTGGTGGTTGACGCGCCGGGCGTACTCCTTGGCCTTTTCCACATCGAACTGAACGTAGGGCAGCAAGTCGATCTTGTTGATGATGCAAAGGTGAGAGGAGTGGAACATATCCGGATACTTAATGGGCTTGTCATCCCCTTCGGTGACGGAAATGATAACCACGCGAGCCCCTTCGCCCAGGTCAAAAAGGGAAGGGCAAACCAGGTTGCCGACGTTCTCGATGAAGAGCAGGCCATCGTCCGCCGGCCGCAGCTTTTTCAGGGCCTTGTTGACCATATCGGAATCGAGGTGGCAGCCCTTGCCGGTGTTAATCTGCACTACGGGTGCGCCGGTAGCGGCAATGCGGTCGGCGTCGTTGCTCGTTTGCTGGTCGCCTTCGATAACATAGCAGGCAAATTCTTCCTTGAGGCCGCTGAGGGTGCGTTCCAGGAGGCTGGTCTTGCCCGAGCCGGGCGAACTGACCAGGTTGAGCGCCAGGATGTTTTTGGCTTCCAGGAAGCCCCGGTTGCGCTCAGCCAGGAGATTGTTCTGCTGCAGGATGTCCTGCTCCAGTTCTACCACGGTCTTGCCGTGGCTGTGCTCGTGGTGGCTGTGGCTGTGATGATGGTGATGCTCGTCGTGGCCATGATGGTGGTGGCTATGATCGTGTTCATGATGGTGATGCTCATGGCCGTGTTCGTGAGCGTGATGATGGTGCTCGTGGCTGGATTGCTCTTCACCGATGAGGGTGATGGTGACGGCGTCTGAAGGTTGGTTGCATCCACAGGTGCTACACATGATGGTTGTTTTTTTTTTTGACCAGGCCGGGTTTTGATTTGTGAGGTATGATTTGCGGGAAGCAGCCCTCGCAAAATACCAAGCGTCAAAATCAATTTGTGACCAAGGTCATCGTTTTTATCCGCAGCTCTTTCCCTTGCAATAAATCATTAAAATACTCGCCACAAAGGGGGCAGGGCTCGAAAATCTGCTGAATGTCAAACTCATGGCCGCAGCCGGCGCATTTGGCCCTGGCCTGAACGTAGTGGATATGCCGCTCCGCCTCAGATAGAACCGTGTCCGGCACGGCCGCTTCCCAGGCGAACTCCAGGGCGTCCGGCTCGATGCCGGCCAGCGTGCCGATCTCCAGCCCGATGCTTTCCACCCGGCTGGCGCTGTGTTTGGCTACCTGCTCCCGGGCGGAATCGACAATGCTCATTACAATCGATAGTTCATGCATGGTTGGCCGTTTGAGTTTGCAAAATTGGAATTATGGGGGGGCGCATACAAATGTGTAAAAGGGCAGAGTACACTGGACCGCGCTCTCCTTTACACATTTGCACGTTTCCACTTGTACACATCCCTCAAACATCCCTTTCCTCCCGGCTCCGCTTCCGGTAAAGGATCAGCGCGACAGAAGCCGCCACCACCAACACCAGCGGTACGGCGTGCCCCGGAGAACTGAGGTAGTGGGCCAACTCACTGCCGTGGAAAAAACCGTGGCCATCGTGAGCCTGGGAGATCAGGGGAAGGCTCATCAGAGCCACCAGGAGCAAAGGAGCTTTACGGAACATCTCTTCAAGTTTTTTAGAAAAAAATAAAGTAACTATTCAGCATCGTGGTGATTTGACCCCTCAAGCAAAATTTTGTAAGCCGCCCTTCCCCTTCCAAGGGGAATGAGAAGGGGTTCCAGCGGGAAAAAGTCTACAAAATTTTGCGTCAGGCGTATTTCAGACCCCATGCTGAATAGTAACAAAATAAATACTTCAAGCCCAAAAATAGGTGGCTTGGCCGGCTAAATGAGTGATAAAAGTCACGCCAAACTACTGATATATATCATAAAATAGATACTTGCAATGATTTTTCTTTACGCTTAAGTTGTCAAATTATATTCGGCGACGCCGGATAGTTTTAAAATCAAACCTTAGCAGCCATGACGCCTTCAAGCAATCGACCCACCTACTACGAAGAACTGCGCCAGAAAGGCTACTCCCGCCGTGATTTCATGAAGTTTTGTACTACTTTTGCCGCTTATATGGGCCTTCAGGCCTCTGGAGCGGCACAGGTGGCCGAAGCATTGAAGTCCAACTCACGGGTGCCGGTCATCTGGATGCACTTTCAGGAGTGCACCTGCTGCAGTGAATCTTTCATCCGTTCCTCACACCCTATAGTGGCGGATGTCATCCTGGACAAAATATCGCTGGACTACACCGAAACCTTGATGGCTGCTGCCGGCCATCAGGCAGAGGCGGCCATGCACAAAACAATGGAGGATTTTCCGGGCGAGTACGTCCTGTGTGTAGAAGGGTCGGTGCCGGTTTATGAAGACGGTGTCTACTGCTGTATCGGAGGGCGCTCCGCCGTGGATATTCTTCAGGAAACGGCCGCCGGCGCCAAGGCCATCATCGGCTGGGGCAGCTGCGCCTGTAACGGTTGTGTGCAAGCCGCCAAGCCCAACCCGACCGGCGCTACGCCCATCCACAAGCTGGTGAAAGGCAAACCCATCATCAAAGTGCCGGGCTGCCCGCCCATCGGTGAAGTGATGGCCGGCGTGCTGGTGCACCTGGTCACTTTCGGCCGCATTCCGGAACTGGACCGCATCGGCCGTCCGAAGGCGTTCTACTCCAAGCGGGTGCACGACACGTGCTACCGCCGCCCGTTCTACGACGCTGGCCTGTTCGTAGAAAGCTTCGACGACGAAAATGCCAAGAAAGGCTACTGCCTCTACAAGGTCGGCTGCCGAGGGCCGATGACCTACAACGCCTGTGGTGTGACCAAGTGGAACAACGGCACCAGCTTCCCCATCCAATCCGGCCACGGTTGCATCGGCTGTAGTGAGGAGGATTTCTGGGACAACGGGCCGTTCTACCGCCGCCTGACCAACTTCCCGGGATTTGGCATCGAAAGCAATGCCGACAAGATCGGTGGTGTTGCCGCCGGTGTTACCGCCGCCGGTATTGCCGCTCACGCCATCGGCACCAACCTGCGCAAGAAAAAGCTCATTGACGGGCTGATTGCGGAAGGGATAGAGTCTGACCAAGCATTATCCTAAGCCTTAAGTTAGACTTGGCAAGTTTTGAAAACTTGCCAGGCCTCCAAAAAAAATAATCATGAGTAACAGAATAGTCGTCGACCCCATCACCAGAATCGAAGGCCACCTCCGCATCGAAGCGGATATTCAGGATGGCAAGGTGGTGGACGCATATAGTTCCGGCACTATGGTTCGCCTTATTGAGAGAATCCTTCAGGGCCGTGACCCTCGCGATGCCTGGGCCTTCGTCGGCCGCGTATGCGGGGTTTGCACTACGGTGCACTCTCTGGCTTCCTGCCGCTCGGTGGAGGACGCCCTCGGCATCGTTATTCCACCCAATGCAGAGATCGTACGCAACCTGATGTACTGCGCCCAGTACATGCACGACCACGTCGTGCACTTCTACCACCTTCACGCTATGGATTGGGTAGATGTGGTTAATGCCCTGCAGGCTGACCCGAAGGCCACCTCCGAGCTCGCTCAGAGCATTTCCAACTGGCCGAAGAGTTCACCGGGCTACTTCTCCGACCTGCAGAAACGCGTGAAAGGTTTTGTAGAAAGCGGCCAGCTCGGCATCTTCGCCAATGGCTACTGGGGCCACCCCGCCTACAAACTGCCGGCTGAAGTCAACCTGATCGGCCTGGCCCACTACCTGGAAGCCCTCGAATGGCAAAAGGAAATGGTGAAAGTACACGCCATATTCGGTGGTAAGAACCCGCACCCCAACTACCTGGTTGGCGGTATGGCCTGTTCCATCGGCCTGGACGACGTGAGCGCCATCAACGCCGAGCGCCTGGCTTACGTCGGCCAGCTCTTTGAACAAGGGAAGCGCTTCGTCGAGCAGGTGTACATTCCCGACCTGCTGGCCATCGCCTCTTTCTACAAGGATTGGGGCGCCATCGGCGGCGGCCTGGGCAACTACCTGGTTTACGGCGACCTGCCCACCAACGGCTACAACGACCCGTCGAGCTTCCTCATTCCTTCCGGCGCCATCCTGAACAAGGACATCAGCCAGGTCTACGATGTGGATTTGCGCGAGGATGCCCAGATTCAGGAATTCGTCAGCCGCTCCTGGTATGAATACGCCGACGGCGACAGCGCCGGCCTGCACCCCTGGAAAGGAGAGACCAAGCTTAACTATACCGGGCCTAAGCCGCCCTACGAGCACCTTAATGTCGAAGAAAAATACAGTTACCTGAAAACCCCACGCTGGAAAGGCAACGCTATGGAAGTAGGCCCGCTGGCCAGAATGCTGGTGGGCTATGCCCGCGGCCGGGAAGATTTCAAGGAAGTGGTCGACATGGCGCTGTCCAAGCTGGATGTGCCGGTCACCGCGCTGTTTTCCACCCTGGGGCGCACCGCCGCCCGCGGACTGGAAACACAGCTCATTTCCAACTGGGCAATGAACTTTTATGATGAATTACTGACCAATATCCGCAACGGGGATACCCGAATGGCGGATACTACGAAGTTCAACCCCGAACGCTGGGAAGCGTCTGCGCAAGGAGTCGGCCATACCGAAGCCCCTCGCGGCGCCCTGGCTCACTGGTGTGTGATCAAGGACCAGAAGCTGGAAAATTACCAGCTGGTGGTGCCCACAACCTGGAACGCCTCGCCCCGCGACCCGGAAGGCAAAATGTCGGCCTATGAATCTGCCCTTACGGATAATACGCCTATTGCCGACCCGGAACAGCCACTGGAGATTCTGCGCACCGTACACTCCTTCGACCCGTGCATGGCCTGCGCCGTGCACCTGTATGACGAGGACGGCAAGCAGGTCAGCCGTGTGAAGGCGTTGTAATCGCTTTTGGCTTTTGGCTGTTAGCGGTTGGCAATCGAAGCCAATCGCCAACGGCCAACGGCCAATCGCCAAACACTAATCTGGAAACCATAATAAAATGGCTACACAAAACCTCCGCCGCGTATTCGTCTGGCAATTACCCGTCCGGTTTTACCACTGGCTCAATGCCTTATGTATAGTAGTGTTGTGTGTGACCGGCTATGTCATTGCCCGCCCACCGGCCTTTCAACAGGGCGCCGAAGCATCCTATGCCTACTGGTTTGGCATCAACCGTTTCCTCCATTTTGCGGCTTCCTATATTTTCCTGTTCAACTTTATCTTCCGGCTTTACTGGGGCTTCGTCGGCAACCGCTATGCCGGCTGGAAGAACTTCATCCCCACCAACCGGAAATTCTTCCAGGAAATGTGGGAGGTGATCAAGATCGATATCTTTTTGCAAAAGGACAAAGAACACCTCTCTATTGGCCATAATGCCCTGGCCGGCTTCATCTACTTCTTCGTATTCCTCGCTTTTGCCGTGCAGTGCCTCACTGGCTTCGGCCTGTACGCCGCCATGAGCGACTGGTGGTTGCCCAACCTGTTTATCTGGGTGCCCGGCCTGTTCGGCGGCGATTTTGACCTCCGGCAAATCCACCACGCCACCATGTGGTTCTTTATCGTCTTTTCCATCATCCACGTCTACCTGGTATTCTACCACGATTACGTAGAAGGCCGGGGCGAGACTTCCTCCATCATCGGTGGCTGGAAGTTCATCGAAGAGGAGGCGTTTGTGAAGGAAATGGAGGAAGAGGAGAAGGAAAAAGAAGAATTGAAGCGCAAAGTGATGCAAGAGAAGCAGAAAGCCTGATTCCAAGTGGGAAGCCGGAAGTGGGAAGTTGGAAACGCTAAGTGCCTTCCGGCTTCCGGCTTCCCACTTCGCAAAAAGCCACCAACATGCAAACCACCACCTACCCCAACCTCCTCATCCTCGGCATCGGCAACCTGCTGATGGGGGATGAGGGTGTGGGCGTCCACCTGGCCCAACGCCTGTCCGATCAGCCCTTTCCTCAGGGCGTAGATGTCCTCGACGGCGGCACCGGCGGCTTCCACCTCATGGACTATTTCACGGCCTACCCCTGCGTCATCCTCATCGACGCCACCCTCGACGGGCGCCCGCCCGGTACCATCCGCCTGCTGACGCCCCGCTTCTCCTCCGAGTTTCCCCGCTCCATGAGCACCCACGACATTGGCCTGCGCGACCTGCTGGAAGGCCTGCAGGTAATGGGGCGTATGCCCAAAGTATACCTCTTCGTCGTCTCCATCATTGAACTACAGGAGATGCACATCGGCCTTTCACCGGAAGTGGAGGCAGTGATGCCGGAACTGGCGGAGCGGGTGAGGGGGCTGGCGGAGGAGTTGGTGTCGTCGGAGGCGGGAGACTTCGGCCAGCGGGAGCGGGTATATCCATACCTTTAGGCCTCATCATTTCATCCTGTATTTTTATTCAGATGTTGAAAATAAAGTAAATCAAGTATTGGAAAGAATTGAAAAAAATCAAAACAACAGCTAATAATATTTTCCTGCCCCCCTGCTCTTCGGATACGGAGCTGCTATGGGCAGGAAAACAGCCTGAGCCTCCTGAGAACCCAAAATCAGCCATTCCCGTCTGCTGTCCCGTAGGCCGGCAGGTTCGCCTCCAAACATGCTAATATAAATGGAAAATTCAAACCAAATTGCAAGCCGCTTCAGGGAAGTCCTTTTAAATGGTACATGGATTGCCAATACAAATTTCTATGATCAAAAAGATGATAAGTACTCTGTAAATTAAGTAAATTCTCGTTTATGAACGATGTATTTTCGTTCCAACCTAGGAACGCCCGGAGCCTGATAGCCTTAGCTATCAAGGAGAGGACGAGACGACGGGTGGGGCGGAAAGACACGTTCAGAAACAGAAGATATTTATTTTACAGAGTAATAACTAGACTGAGAAAAATAAGGGGTAGTTTTGAAAAGAGATTTTGTCATCGGCAACCTGCCTGATCGAAAAAACAAGGCAGGCAGGGATCGGCATCAAATGGGGAAGTGGATTCTTCGGAAAAAGCAAAGGAATCGGAAAAAGGCGTCCGCGCTGAAACAAAACAGAAAACATGAAACGAATCTATCCAATCGGGCTTTTTATGTTTCTATTCAATTATTTTGACGAGTTGTAACGGACAAACAAGTAACCCTGCCCCAACCCCTCAGTCCCTCATTATCCGAAGAGGAAAAGTCAGCGTGCCCATTTCGAGAATTGGAATTTATCTATATCGTTGAATGCCGGAAATAATCAACTCCACTGATACCAGTGCCGGTTTGCTCAGGATGGGCAAAAGCTCATTGATCACCGGAACCATCTTTAAACAGGACGGCAAGACCCCGGCGCCAAACGTGATCCTGTACTATTACCAAACCTGACATCAATGGGTATTATGCATAAGTGGTTGGAAGGCGCGGCGGACCATATGGGGTAGCTGAGGCGCTACATCCGTGGGTGGGTGAAATCCGACGAAAAGGGGAGGTATGCCATCTACACACATTCGCTGGCTCCCTATCCGAATGGAGACATGCCCGGCACATATTCACCCTTCCATCAAAGAACCGGACATCGATCAATGCATACTACATCGATGAATTTGTATTTGACGATGATATCGCCTTTTAACGCCAGCGAAACGCAATTTTGAAAACCGGGGCGGAACGGAATTTTGAAAGGTTTGGAAAAAGATGATTTTCAAGTTGCAGAGCACAATATTAGGGCTAACAACCCGATCATCCGGAACCTAGTGTAAACACGAATGAATATGAAACTCAGAGGCTTCTCCGTAAGCCTTAACGTCAAAGACATTAACGCTTCTAAATCATTTTGAAAACCTGGATTTTCCGTCTTTGGAGGAGACATAAAGCAGCATTGGCTCATCATGAAAAATGAAAATATGATAATCCGTACTATTTCAAGGCATGTTTGATAAAAACATGCTGACCTTCAATGGGGATGGGATTGAAAATGCCAATAAATTGGATTCTTTTACCGATATCAGGGAGGCGCAGCGGCAGCTAAAGACAAAGGGGTCCGAATAGAGACGGAAGCAGACGAAAATACGGCTTATCGCCAGCGCTTTGATATTGTTATCGATCCGGATGGCAAACAAATTCTGGTGATGCATAGTTTCCATCCGCCGGACCAGGCACACTTGGATAATTGGATGGAGATAGTAAGCCCTTTATACTGGCCGCTTTGGGTATAAAAGAGCCGTTCAAGCTCAAGCCAAAGTGCACAAATGGCAGAAGTACGACAAGCGTTACAAAAAGCGCGTTGAATATGGCTTGCCAGTATCTCCCCGAGGTGCAGCGGCAAATGGAATCTATTATTTTGAGTTTTGAGCAGGAGCCCTTCCTCCCAAAACTGCAAATAAAAAGCCGAGGGCGCAAAGAAGGAGACATTCAGGACAAGAGAGAACGCCATAAAGTCATGTGGAAGGGTAAAAGGCAAAGAAAAAGCGAGCCTGAACGGCTCTTTTTATAACAGGGCGGGCGGCGGCGAAAGGAAAAATAATTTCTCCCAACGCCGCACGTCCAAAGTCCAGGTAATAATAGTAGGAGAAAAATAAGTTCCCCGTTTCAGGCCAGAGATTTTGTCGCCAGGCAACCTGCCTGATCGCCGCAAGGCAGGCAGGGATCGGCATCAAATGGGGAAGTTATTCTTCGCCGGGCCCTAAAGGAATCGGAAAAAGGCGTCCGCGCTGAAACAAAACAGAAAACATGAAACGAATCTATCCAATCGGGCTTTTTATGTTTCTATTCAACTTTTTGACGAGTTGTAACGGACAAACAAGTAACCCTGCCCCAACCCCTCAGTCCCTCAACTCCGGGAACACCGTCGGCGGCCCATTCGAGAATGGCGAATTTATCTATATCGGAATGCCCGAAATAATCAACTCCACTGATACCAGTGCCGGTTGGGTGCAGGATGGGCAAAAGCTATTGATCACCGGAACCATCTTTAAACAGGACGGCAAGACCCCGGCGCCAAACGTGATCCTGTACTATTACCATACTGACATCAATGGGTATTATGCTAAACGGGAAGGCCTGGACCAGCGGGTAGCCCGGCACGGCTACATCCGTGGGTGGGTGAAATCTGACGAAAAGGGGAGGTATGCCATCTACACCGTAAGGCCGGCTCCCTATCCGAATGGAGACATGCCGGCACATATTCACCCTTCCATCAAAGAACCGGACATCGATAAAGAATACTACATCGATGAATTTGTATTTGACGATGATACCCTTTTAACGCCAGCGAAACGCAACGCGCTTGAAAACCGGGGCGGAAGCGGAATTTTGAAGGTTTCACAAAAAGATGATTTTCAAGTTGCAGAACACAATATTATCTTGGGGCTAAACATTCCCAACTATCCGGAACCTAACTAAACACGAATGAATATGAAACTAGGCAACTTCTCCGTAAGCCTTAACGTCAAAGACATTAACGCTTCTAAATCATTCTATGAAAACCTCGGATTTTCCGTCTTTGGAGGAGACATAAAGCAGCATTGGCTCATCATGAAAAATGAAAATGCTATAATCGGGCTATTTCAAGGCATGTTTGATAAAAACATGCTGACCTTCAATCCGGGATGGGATCAAAATGCCAATAAATTGGATTCTTTTACCGATATCAGGGACCTCCAGCGGCAGCTCAAAGACAAAGGGGTCCGAATAGAGACGGAAGCAGACGAAAATACGTCCGGCCCGGCCAGTTTCATTGTTATCGATCCGGATGGCAATCCGATTCTGGTGGATCAGCATGTTTAATCCTCCCAATCCAGGCACACTTTAAACCCAACAAATGAAAAGTGAAGCAAAAACAGTTGAGGAATATCTGACTCAGATACCTGAGAAGAGCGTTCCGGCATTCAACCCACTCAATAGGGGGGAGGCCCATCATTTTGTATCCTTCCTGTAACCACTCTCCTGTAGAAACTCCATTTAGTACTACGCGAACACACTCGTATGATATCCTGGCGCACACCGGGCGGCTTCGCTGTGCCGGCTCAGTCGCCCGGTGGCAGGCAAGAACTTCCTTGTAACCAAAGGGCGATTCGTGCCGTCAAATCTTTGGCGCTTAAAAAGTTCAAAGCATCCCGGCAATAGCCCCCTTTGAACTTTTTAAGCAAAAAAACAAAAAACGATGTGGAGAAATTACCTGAACACCGCCATTCGCAACCTTTGGAAGCAGAAGTACTACACCCTGATCAACGTTCTGGGGCTGGCCCTGGGGTTGGCCTGCTTCCTGTTCATCCTCGCTTATGTAAAGGACGAGTTGAGCTACGACCGCTACCACGAAAAGGCGGATCGCATCTACCGTGCAGATTTTAAGGGCCATATTTTCGGCCAGGAATTTGATTTGACCGAGGTAGGCGACCCCTTCGGCCCTACCGTTTTGGAGAGCTATCCCGAGGTCGTTCAGCAGGCGCGCCTGCGGGACCACGGGAGCTATCTGGTGCGGTATGAAAACAACAGCTACCGCGAAGATGAAGTGGTCTTTGCCGACTCCACTTTTTTTCAGGTCTTCACCTTTCCGCTTCTAAAAGGAAACCCCCAAACGGCTTTGGCGGAACCGGGCGCCGTGGTAATCACGCCGGCAGTAGCCAAAAAATATTTCGGTGATGAAGACCCCATCGGGAAAACCCTGGTGCTGGATAACGAATACAACCATCGGGTAACCGGCATCATGGAAGAAATGCCGAAGAATACTCATTTTTACTACAATATGCTCCTTTCTATGCCCTCCCTGGAGGAGAGTCGGAGCAACCAGTGGGTAAGCAACAACTTTCACACCTATCTGGTATTAAAAGAAGGTGCGGACCCCCGGGCTTTAGAGGCGAAATTCCCCCAGATCATCGAAACGCATATCGGCCGTCAGTTGGAGCAGTACATGGGTATGGCCATCGACGATTTCTTTAAGGCTGGTAATAGCGCCGAGTATTCTTTGTTTCCATTGACGAAAATCCACCTCCATTCGAATAAGTTTGATGAGCTGTCGCCCAACAGCGACATTCGTTATGTGTACATTTTTTCTTTTATCGGCGCCTTTATCCTCTTGCTGGCCTGTATCAACTTTATGAACCTGGCCACGGCCCGATCTTCCAACCGGGCAAAGGAGGTGGGGCTGCGAAAGGTGGTCGGCGCCCGGCGCCGGCAGCTGGTCGGCCAGTTCCTGAGCGAATCCGTCCTGCTAAGCCTCATTGCCTTGCTGGTCGCCGTCCTGTTAATGCAGCTGGCCATGCCGTATTTCAACCAGCTATCCGGGAAAAACCTCAACCTTTGGCGGGCGGATACCGGTTGGCTATGGGCCGCTATGGGCGGCCTGACTTTGCTGGTGGGCCTATTGGCGGGCAGCTATCCTGCATTCTTCTTGTCTGCCTTTCGCCCGGTGCAGGTTTTACAAGGACTACTCAGCCGGGGTGGCGGCGCCGGTGTCTTCCGCAATGTCCTGGTTGTTTTTCAGTTTACTATCACCATTGCTTTGATGGTGGGCGCCCTGGTGATCAATAAGCAGTTGCAGTTCATCCAAAATAAAAAGCTGGGGTTCAGCAAGGAACAAGTGCTGATCCTGAATGATGCCTACGCGCTGGGCAATAACGCGCTGCCTTTCAAGGAGAGGGTGCTACAGATTCCAGGCGTGAAAAGCGCCACTTTCTCCGGTTACCTGCCTACGCCATCCTACCGAAGCAGCACCAGTTATTTTATGGGTAAAAACCCTACGCCTGAGAATTCACACATCCTATTTCGTTTTGAAGCTGATCCCGATTACATCTCTACGCTCGGGATGGAGATGGTCAAAGGCCGTGACTTTTCCGGGGAGAACCCTTCCGATTCCAGTGCCGTAATCCTCAATGAGGCGGCCGTTAAGATTTTCAAGCTGGAAGACCCTCTGGGGCAGGAGATCAGCCATCTGGGAGAAGACCCCAGCCAGGCGCAAGCTTATCGGGTCATCGGAGTGGTCCGGGATTTTCACTTCTCCTCCCTTCGGGATAAGATCGAACCCCTGGTTTTGCACTGCGGCGACAGCAAAGGGTACCTCGCCATGAAGGTCAATACGGGGGACATTCAGGCACTGGCCACCGCCTTAAAGCGCGAGTGGGATGCCTTCGCTCCCAACCAGCCCTTCGGATACGACTTCATGGATGATGATTTCAACACCATGTACGATTCCGAGGTGCGCATTACCGCATTGTTCACCTGTTCACGTTCCTGGCTGTCTTTATCGCCTGCCTGGGCTTGCTGGGCCTGGCCGCCTACACTGCCGAACGGCGCACCAAAGAGATCGGTATCCGCAAAGTACTGGGGGCGCCGGCCCGGAACTTATTCCTGTTGCTGGCTAAAGAATTCACGCGTTGGGTGGCCATCGCCTGTGTCATCGCGCTGCCGGTGGCTTACCTGGCCATGCAAAACTGGCTGCAGGGCTTTGAGTACCGGGTGCGGGTGGATGCGGGAACATTGCTCCTGGCCGCCCTGGCTGCTCTGTTGGCGGCTTTGGCTACGGTGAGCTACCACGCCCTGCGGGCGGTGCGGCGGAATCCGGTGGAGGCGTTGCGGTATGAGTAATTCGTAGCGCGATCATCCTGATCGCAGGCCATGATTGACAGATGCATATCGAAAACGGGCTCAGTACTCTGTTATAAGTACTATGTGTACCAATTTAGGTGTTATGGTATTCCGGCATTATGGTTTTGTGCCCAGGCAGTTGCAGCGCCTCTGTAAGCCTCCGGCCGCAATACCGGGACACCATACAACCGAAATACCTAAATAGTTACCTTTTATTATTAGCAGAACCCTAAAATTCCATAAAGTTCCAGTCACTTTTTTTTAAAAAACTTGCGATGGCAAGCAGTTTCCCAACACACTTACACACCGATACAATGATACACCGATACAATGGGCCCCCCTACACCTCACTCGGCGGCCGCCCGTAAGCATCCTTAAAGCACTTGGAAAAATAGGCCAGGCTATTGAAACCCACCATAAAGGCCACCTCGGAGGCGTTGCCGGCGCCCTTTTCCAGCAAATCTTTGGCCCGTTGCAGGCGCATATCTTTGATCACCTGGCTGGGAGATTTATCACTCAGGGCCTTGAGCTTTCGGTGCAGTTGGCTGCGGCTCAACCCTACGGCGCTGGCCAGGTCAGGGACGCCGAACGTCTCCTCCTCCAGGTTGAGCTCGATCACCTCCACGACTTTATAGAGGAAGGCTTCATCGACCGAGGTGGCGGCCACTTCCCCGGGTTTGAAGCTCACCTCCTTGCTGAAGCGCGCTCGCCAGCGCCGGCCCTGTTCCAGCAGGTTGTGCACCCGCAGGCGCAGTTCCTCGGCGTCGAAGGGTTTGGTGAGATAGTCGTCGGCTCCTTGTTCCAGGCCTTCCAGTTTGTCTTCCCGCTCCGCCTTAGCCGTCAGCATAATGATGGGAATATGGCTGGTGGCCGCCTGTTGCTTTAGCCGGCGGCAGAGTTCCACTCCGTCCATCTCCGGCATCATCACGTCGGTGATAATGAGGCTGGGAATTTCCCGGGTGGCGGCCTCCAGCCCTTCAAGCCCGTTTACGGCTTCCAGCAGGCGATATGGCCCCTGCAGCTGATCGATGATGTATTGCCGGACGTCTTCGTTGTCTTCGACTACCAGGACGATTTCTTCAGAGGGTGCAGGTGGCGATGACGGCTTGGATGATACTGGCGCTGCGGGCACTGTAGTATCCACAGCCCCGACATTCGTCGGGATGTCGCTATGCTCCACATCCACAGCATCCACAGCACCCCCCTCCACTAACTCCCCCTTCTTCAACACCGCCTCTCCGATCGGTAAAGAAACGAGGAAGACACTTCCTTTGCCCTCTTCACTTTGCACTTCAATGCGGCCGCCGTGGAGCTCCACTAACTCTTTGATCAGGGCCAGTCCGATCCCACTACTTTTCATTTCTTTATCTGAATTCCCATGGCTGTAGAAGCGCTCGAATATGAAGGGCAGCTGGTTTTGAGGAATGCCGATGCCGCTGTCCTGAATGCGCAGGTGCAGGCGGCGGCCGTTTTCCAGTCCTTTAGCCTGGAGGCTGATCCGGCCCTCTTCGCCGGTGAATTTGAAGGCGTTAGACAGGAGGTTGGTGAGTATCTTCTCCAGTTTGTCGCGGTCGAGGTAAGCTACATCGAGCCCTTCCCCGACTTCTATGTCGTATTGAATCTGCTTCCGGGCCGCCAGGCTTTCAAAAGAGTGAGCCAGGGCATTGATGAATTTGCCGGCGTCCCCTCGTTCCAGTTCCAGCGACATGCGGCCGCTTTCCAGTTTGCTGAGGTCCAGTAGTTGATTGACCAGGTTGAGCAGGCGTTCACTGTTGCGCAGCATGATGCGGTAGTACTTCGGGTAGTCCCCCTGAAAGCGGCCCTGCACCATTTCCTGCAGCGGCCCTTTGATGAGGGTGAGCGGGGTTCGGAACTCGTGGCTGATGTTGGCAAAAAAAATGGACTTCACGCGGTCCAGCTCCCGCAACTTTTCCGCTTCGGCTTTTTCCAGTTCGGCCTGTTTTTTTCGCAGTCGGGCGCGGCTGCGGGTAAACAGCACCAGGGAGGCCAGCGCCAGGATAGCGATGAGAGAACCGTACAGGATGCGATTGCGGGCGCTGCGTTGTCGGGACAGGTCCAGTTCTGCCTGGGCCAGTTCTTTCTCTTTTTGCTCTGTTTGATATTTGGCCTCCATTTCGGCCACGCTCTCTATTACTTCCTGATTGTTGATGGAATCCTTGGCTTCCAGAAGCAGCGCCTGATATTCGAAGGACTTCTGGTAATCGCCTTGTTGCTGATAGGCATCCGCCAGAGATTCATAAGGAAGCGTAAGCAGCGTATAACTGCCCACTTCCCGGGCTATTTCCAGCGCTTCGTGAAAATTAACCAGCGCCTTTTCTATCTGCCCCTCTCTCAGATAGGCGGCGCCAATATTGTTAAGGTCATTGGCGATGCCGCTCTTGTCACCCAACTCCCGCCTGATATCCAGCGCCTGCCGAATATAGCTTCTCGCCTGTTCGTACTTTTCCTGTTCCAGGTATACCGCGCCAATATTGCCCAGCAACAGGCCTTCTCCGAATTTTTCATTCAGGGCCCTGGCGAGTTTCAATGCTTCCTGGTAATTTTCCAGCGCCTCGTCCCATTGCTCTTCCCGGAAAAGGTTCAACCCTATATTGGTAAGCGCCCGCGCCATGCCCAGCGTATCTCCGAGCGCCTTCTTGATATCGAGGGATTGCTTTTGGTACTTAAGAGCATTTTGAAGGTCCTGGCGTTCTGAATAAATAATGCCAATGTTGCCTAGGGTGGTAGAAGCGGCCTGTTGCAGGCCATTGGCTTCGGCAATAGACAAGGCTTCGAAGTAATACTCCAAAGCCTTGTCCTGGTCTCCTTTAAACCAGAAGGCGGCGCCGAGGGTGTTGAGGCTCGTCGATTTTAAGGAAGGCTTATCCTCCTTTTGGGCATACTCCAGCGATCTTTTCCCCAGGAGGATCGCGGAATCGGAGTTGGTGCGATAATACTTTGCGCATAATTGCACCAGAAAATACCAGCGAGCCGAATCGCCCTCTGCCTGGCCCAGGCCCAGCCACAGGGAATCAATGGGTGGCGATTGAGCCAACCCCGGTGTAGCGCCCCACAACAGGCAGCATATCAAGAAGGCGTTTCGTAGGATCATATCGATGAGGTTCCGTTTTCCGCCTTCAATTTAAGAAAAAGTCTTTCTTTGACCAATTGTATGGGCTGATGGGGTGGGGTGGGTTAGGGTATAATAATATGCGAATCCAGAGCTTTTTAGCCCTGGATTCGCATACATTATACCCCATAGCATCCCAACTGTCCCTAATCGATCGCAAAGATAGCCGAGCTGGCTACTCCGCCGATCAGGCCGCCGATGACAGCGCCGCCCGGCCCTCCGATGGCGCCGAGGGCTGCTCCCATTCCTCCGCCGAACGCATCGGCAAAGAAACCCTCGCGGATGCCGAACAACTGGGGCCCCTGAAAGGGAGTCGGCTGCCGGGCAGCCCAGAAGTACAGGCTGTAGCGGGCGATCGAGGCGGCGATCAGGGGCGCCTCCACCTGTGCGGCGTCCTGATCCTCCATCCAGCCGGTTTCCAGGTTGCGGATGGCAGCCATCAGGTGTGCGATATCCGTCTGCTCTTCGAGCGGGTGCTCTTCCAGCAATTGGTAGAGGGCTGCCAGATGATGCCGGTTGCGATCATCTGCTTCCAGGCGCTCCAGGGCTATTTTGAACTTCTCCAGGCTGACTTCCCGCATCAACCCATCTTCTCTACCGGTGTATGTATAAAGAAAGGGCGGGATGCTGAAACTGGCGGCCGTTTCATCAAGGGCCATGGCTTCCGTTACGGACCATTCCAGGACGGCCCGCTGCTGATCGTCCCGGGGCCAATCGGCGAAGGCCGGCTCGGCCTCAATGTGATAGAGCAGGGCCTGGAGTTGCTCATTATGCCAGCGGCCTACCTCATCGTAGGGGTTGTTTGGGTGGTCCGGCCGGAGGGCCGCCGGGGAAGCCGGTGTGACTTTGGGGATGTCTTTTTCGGGTTCAGGAATAGCCGTTTCGTCCCGGCAGGCATTTAATGAAAAAAGGGATAATACAACCAGAAGGAAGAATAGATTGGTGGTTTTCATGTCGTGAACTTTTTGGTGAATGTTTTCCACAAGTATACGCCCGGGGGGGA
The DNA here is from genome assembly GCA_020636095.1 of Lewinellaceae bacterium. Taxonomy (GTDB): domain Bacteria; phylum Bacteroidota; class Bacteroidia; order Chitinophagales; family Saprospiraceae; genus JACJXW01. Next base: position 599,296 of record JACJYN010000002.1, on the reverse strand, counting down.
GGGGCTTCAAGTTCACTTTTTGAAAGGTTTTTGCCGGTTTTTACAGCGTTTGCCGGTTCAAGAACAGGGCTAGTGATGTGTAAATCGTTGATTATGAGTTGGGAAAAAACTTTTGAATGCGTACACGGAAAAGGGCTTTTTGGAAAGAAAACCAGAAGGGGGGGGGGCATGCTGGCCTTTCTAAAAGCCAGTGTAACTATTCAGCAGTTAGCTTTTGGCGGTTAGCGGTTAGCAAATGCCTGCCCTTAAGGTTGTTAGGTTAAGCAAAAAACCGGTAGCTTAAGCTTATATCCCATTTTTATGGGCATCAGGCGCCAATGGCCAACAGCTAAGCGCCAATTGCTGAATAGTTACAAGCCAGTTATCATTTCAAATGGAGCTGAATTATTATTTCCGTTTTTTCAGTTGCCTTTCCAGGTCGTTAACTGTTTCGGCAGCGGCGGACTCGAAGCTGGATTCATCGGAAGTAGCGTGAATCCTGGGGCCTGGCAGGCTGAGCCGGATGTCGCAGATTTTGCCCTTGCCGGTGGAGTCCGGTTCTTCCTTGAAAAAGACCTCCGCCCGTATAATGGAACTAAATTTTCTGGCTAGTTTGTCCAGTTTCTTTTGGGTTAGTTTTTCGACAGCATCGATTGGTTCTATGCCAACGAATTGAATAATGGTTTGCATACTTTATTTTTTGTTCTAGTACTCTGTAAATTAAGTAAATTCTCGTTTATGAACGATGTATTTTCGTTCTAACCGAGGAACGCCCGGAGCCTGATAGCCTTAGCTATCAAGGCGAGGACGAGACGACGGGTGGGGCGGAAAGACACGTTCAGAAGCAGAAGATATTTATTTTACAGAGTACTAGGTTACTTCTATCCAGTCAATCATAAGGGTAAACGCTCCGTCCTGTTTATCCGCGATCAAAAAGCCTATTTGCTGGATTTGAACGGCCTCAATTGCCGGGATGCCCTCCAGCGTCCTACCCCGGAAAGTCGGCACAAACCCGGATAGAGAAAATTCGTGGGTTTCCCATTCTCCTGCCCGTGTGTCGAATTCCATTTTATAGGATACTCTTTCAAAGGTTCCAGCGGTTTGAATCCGAAAGCTGTACCTTTTGCCATCGCCCTTTACGCGAACCCTCACCCGGCTGATATCGGAGGGGATGGGGGCTTTCAGCCGGGCCCGGGTGGAAGCAAAACCTCCGTTGTTCTCCAGGGACACCTGGCCGGCAAACCGGGCGAAACCATCCTTCAGGATTTCCATGCGGCTGCGGGACAGGCCGCCCATGACGCCGTCGTTGACGACGATCCAGTCGAGGTGGCCGTCCTTATCAAAATTTTCGATGATCATGCTAAAGGGGTTTTGTAGTTGAGATGGGGCCCAGTGGGAGGCTTCCTCAGGGATCGTTCAATTTTCTATGTCTTCTGCCACCAGGTTCTCACCTAACCTGCGAACGGCAGTTAGCCAATCGCGAATGGCTCTTTCCTACCGGGCCAGATAGCCACCGTCTACGGGAATATAGGCGCCACTCATGAAAGATGCCTTGTCAGAACTCAACCACAGCACCAATTCGGCCACTTCCTCAGCTTCTCCCAGCCGCCCGATGGGGTGCAACTGGCGAACCATTTTTATCTCATCTTCCGACAAGTTGTTGCTGATCATGGGCGTTTGAATAAATCCCGGGCCGACGGCAACGGTGCGTATTCCGTGCCCGCTGTATTCCAAAGCAGCGGTTTTGGTCAACCCCAACAGGCCGTGTTTGGAAGATACATAGGCGCTCGACCCTTCGAAGGCCACTTTGCCGAGTACTGAAGACATGTTGACGATCACGCCGCCACCGGCTTTCAGCATTTCGGGTATCTGATAGCGCATACCGTAAAACACACCCGACAGGTTGACGCGTAGAGCGTGATCCCATTCCTCGATGGGGCATTCGCCTATAAGGGCCTGCGGGCCGGTAATGCCGGCATTGTTGCAGGCGATGTGGAGCGCGCCGTACTTTTCTATGGTGGCTTCTACCATTTTTTTGTTGTCTTCGGGTATCCCGGCATCGGCCTTGAAGAAGAATGCGGTTCCGCCAGCTTCTTCGATCTGTTTAACTGTTGTTTTTCCTCCTTCTTCGTCGATATCGGAGACGCAGGCCTTGGCGCCGTTCTGAGTGTAAAGCCGGGCAATACTCCTGCCTATGCCAGAACCGCCTCCGGTGACGATCGCTACTTTTTGCTCCAGTAATTTCATAGAGATGCTTTTTTATTTTTCCAATACACGGAAAGATAAGCTTCGGTTCCTACTTATGCAATGATATTTGTCGGACGTAGGCACTAGAGAGGAGACTTGGCAAGTTTTGCCGGAGGGCCGGCGTGGAGTCCAACTTGCCAGTATCTTACACTGCAATAGCAGGAGCTGCCCCCGAAGAGGCAACTCCTTTTGCTATCATCAATAAAAACGAATTTTGGGCTTATTGGCCGGCGTCCGCCAGCACATTCTTCTCAACGGCCGGCACCGTTTGCAGGTAAGCCCAGATAGCGGAAATGTCCTCATCAGTCATCAGGGTGAATTTGGGCATAGCGGAGGTCAGTCCCTGGCCATCGGCGGTTTGCCCGAAGCGGACGGCGTTGGCGAACTGCTCCTCCGTCCACTGGCCCAGGCCCAGTTCCGGGTGCATGGTGAGGTTGGCGGAAGGGGTGATCACGGAACGATCCTGAGGATTTCGGACCATAGTCCCGCCAGCGAGGTACCCTTCAGAATTTTCGGGCGTTAATTCGTCATTAGTTTCAAAGCTGGCGGAGTGGCACATGTAACACATCATGGCCTGCGTCACCAGGTATTTTCCGTAGGCTACCTCATCCGTTTTAGGTGGAGCGGTGACGGTTACATCCGGATAGGGCAAGGGCTTCATGCCGAGGTTGCACACTACCTTGGCAAGCAGGGTCGGTTGCTGAGCCGGCTGCCGGACATCAACCGGTTGTACCCGGCTGGCGTCGGAGTGGAGGTAGGCAATGATGCTTTTTACATCCTCATCGCTCAGGTGGTTGAACCGGGGCATAAAGGGCGCAGCGAACTGCCCCGTTCGCTTTATTCCGGTCCGGAGCAGGTACATCAATTCCCCATCCGTATATTTTCCGATGCCGGCTTCCGGGTGTTGGGTGATATTGGCGGCATACCAGGCGCCGAAAGCCGGGTCATCTTCCATCAAGGTGCCAGAGAACTTGCCGTCTTTACCCAAATGGCAGATCGCACAAGTTTGATTGACAATGTACTCGCCTCTTGCAATGCGTTCCGGTGTCGGTTCCACAGTGATGTCCGGCGCATTCACCTCGTAGTAAGGCATGCCTTTGAAATTGAAGTAAAGGGCGGCGGCGGTGAGGGCCAGGACAACGGCTCCTATTGTGATTCCAATAATTTTTACTACTTTTTTCATGACAGGTGGGTTTTTATTGATGTAAGTTTTTAAATGAATACGCCAAAGGTAGGAGCAGAGGGAAAGGGCAGTTTTCGATATTGTCGCAAAGGTTTGTAAATTTGTCGCAACTCCCTTTTCAACCCAATTATTCATCGTATAAAACGCACATCGCAAAATGCCCAAGAAAAAAATACCCATGCAAAAGTCAATTGCCATACTTTGCGCGGGCGGCCCCGCTCCTGGCATCAATACAGTCATCAGCACTATTTCCAAGGTCTTTCTGAAAGACGGCTACCGCATCATTGGCATCCACGACGGGTACAAGAACCTATTTAACGGCAAGGCGGAAACGGTGGACATCAATTTTCACTACGCCGACCGGATTTTTCCGCGGGGGGGCTCCACCCTGCGAATGAGCCGCTACAAGCCCAAGGACGACGAATTTTCCGCCGATTTTTTCCTGGATAACAACGTCAAGCTACTGGTAACCATCGGCGGGGACGACACCGCTTCGACCAGCAACCGCCTGGCCAAATACCTGGCGAAGAAAAAGGTAGAGATTCAGAATATCCACGTTCCGAAAACCATTGACAACGATATTCCACTGCCCGACGGTATGCCCACCTTCGGGTTCAACTCAGCCAAAGATGCCGGGGTGGCTATCGGCAATACCATTTACGAAGATTCGCGGACCAGTGGCAACTGGTTTGTCATTGCCTCCATGGGCCGGTCGGCCGGGCATCTCGCCTTTGAGATTGGCGCCAGCTGCCATTTCCCCATCATCATCATCCCCGAGATGTTCAACAAAACCCGGGTGACCCTGAGTAAGGTGATCGACCTCATCGTTTCCTCTATGGTCAAACGGCTGGTCGAGGGCATCGGTTATGGCGTAGCGATTGTCAGTGAGGGCATCTTCCACGTACTCGATGATGAGGATATCAAAAACTGCGGCATCACCTTCACCTACGATGCACACGGCCACCCGGAATTGGGAAATGTTAGTAAGGCGCACATCATTAACGTACTGGTGCAGCGGAAACTCAAGGAGCTCGATATTCAGATCAAAAGCCGCCCCGTGGAAATGGGGTATGAACTGCGCTGCCACCGGCCGGTAGCTTACGACCTTACTTTATGCACCATCCTCGGCATGGGCGTAAAAAAGCTCTTCGACCAGGGCCACAAAGGCTGTATCGTTTCCACTACCCGGGGCGCCGAGATCATGCCCATTTTCCTCAAAGACATTGAAGATAAGGATGGCATCATTCCGCCCCGCCTGGTGAATATCGATTCCGAGTTTTCTCAACTGGTGCTGAGCGATATGCACGTACTGACCCAACAGGATTACAAAAAAGCAAAAAAGTGGGTTAGTATACCCGAGACTTTCGATTTCTACCGGATTCTGAACTGGAATCCTGCGGATGGGCTTTTCCGCACTGCCCCGGTGGAGGAATAAGGAGCCCTTTGCAAATGAGAAGGCTCCGAAAGTACCTGCTTTCGGAGCCTTTTTATGTTCTGCCGCCCGGATTTTCCGGATTTTTAAAATCTGGAAAATCTTTTCCCCTTAAAATTCCTATTTTCGTCAATGAACTGGTTTACAGCAGTTCAATAAGTAAAACGAAAACCACTTTGGAATATCCGGTCAAAAGCGCCCTTTTCGGGCTGGCGGTAGGAGATGCGCTTGGCGTGCCGGTGGAGTTCGTCGGCCGGTCCTGGCTGAAGCGGTTTCCCGTGGATGATATGCGGGGCTACGGCACCCACGATCAGCCGCCCGGCACCTGGTCGGATGACAGTTCCCTGTCTTTCTGCCTCGCGGAAAGCCTTTGCCACGGGTATGACCTCAGCAATATTGCCGAGCAATTCCTGGCCTGGTGTTTCGGCCAGAAGTGGACGCCTCACGGGGAGGTGTTCGATGTTGGCGCCGCTACTCTTTCCGCCATCGAACGGCTGCGCAACCGGGAACTGCCGCCCCATCTGGCCGGCGGCATGGATGAAGGCAGCAACGGCAACGGTTCCCTGATGCGCATCCTGCCTTTGGTGTTTTTTATACATAACAAACCGGCTGAAGAGCGGTACGCCATCATTAGCGATGTCTCCAGCATGACTCACGGGCATTTCCGCTCGGTCTTCAGCTGCTTCGTTTATCTGGAGGTAGCCCGGCAGCTATTGTGGGGTAAACCGGTGGCCGATGCCTATAAAGAAGGGATCGCAACCGCGCGGCAATTTGCGGAAGACCAGGCGTTCAACCGCCGGGAGCTGTCTTACTTTAGCCGCACCCTTCAGGGGAAAATTCCGGAAGTCCATGAGGATAATATTTACAGCTCTGGTTATGTGGTGCATACGCTGGAAGCCAGTCTGTGGAGCCTGCTGACCACCTCTTCCTACTCCGAAGCGGTGTTGCGCGCGGTCAACCTGGGTGAAGATACGGATACCTCCGGCGCCGTTACCGGCGGGTTAGCCGGCCTGGCCTATGGTTTCGATGATATTCCCGCCGATTGGGTGGAGCAACTCGCCCGGGTGGAGGAGATCGAGTACTTGTGCACGGCTTTTGCGGAGCGGATTTGCCGGTAGTGATATATGGCTAATGGTTATATTGTTGTGCTTATCGTGTTAACCTGTCAAACCAATAACGATCAACCGAATCCTTCTATTCCCTCTTCATCCCCGTCGGCTTCCCGTCCAGGCTCAGGCTGTTCCTTTCCTTCTGGTATTCATTGATTCCTTCCGCTCCTTTTTTCTCAGCCCATTGGATCAGGGCATCCCGTTGGCCTTCGTATTGGTAGCGGGGAACGCCGAAGCCACAGGAGGTTTGCACCATTTCTACCTTCACATCGAATAGCTGCCGGGCGCCCGGAAAGTTCGGGAACTGCCGGATGAGTTCGCCCCATTCCTCATCGCCTAGCTGGTAAAAGCGAGCCGTTCCGTACAAGCGCAGGATCATGGGATTCTTGTCGAAAGAACAGAACATCAGGGTCATCCGGTTCTGTTCCAGGATGTGGGCGGCCGTTTCGTTGCCACTGCCGGTGAGGTTCAACCAAATCACCCGGTTGCCATCCAGCACTTTCAGGGTATCCATGCCTTTGGGGGAAAGGTTCACCTTGCCGTCTGTTCCTGCGGTAGCGACGAAGAATAGCTGTTGCTGTTCGATGAAGGCTTTCAGTGAGTCGGTGATGGAGGTTAGTTGTTTACCCATGGTTGTTATGCATTTCGGACAAGATAACGTATTTTAAGAAGCTGCATTTAATAAGGCTTTGGCCGGACAGAAGGCGAGATACCTGTCGGCCTGACCAACCCCAGCCCTCGTTTCAGCAACTGCCAGTCGCTGCGTTTCGCTTCCAGCGCCTTCACCAGATACTGCACCCCTTGTTCCATATCGATCTCGCCGCAGGTGAAGATGTCCACGGCGGCGTACCGGTATTCCGGCCAGGTGTGGATGGTGAGGTGGCTTTCCTGAATGATGACCACCCCGGAGGCGCCATAAGGAGAGAACTGGTGGAAGCTGGAGCTGACAACGGAAGCGCCCATGGCCTCGGCGGCCCGGCGGAGGCTGTCCTCCAGCCGGGGAATGTTGTTGAGCGCTGCCTCGGGGCAATCGTACAACTCCAGGATAATATGTCTTCCGAGTTCTTTTGCGTTTTTCATAATCTTTTTTTTTGGGCAGCCCGTATTGGATCACTCTTCCCTCCCCACTCCTCACTCCTCACTCCCCACTCCTCACTCTTCCCCCTCACTCCAAAATCACATGCCCCACAAACTCCGCGTCATCATCCACGATCAGCCCGTCCTGCCGCCGCAGGCAGAGGGCGCAGGGCTCGCTGCCCGCACTGAATACGCTGGGCTGGTAGCAGTCGCCGTCCACATCCTGGTCGAAGCGGGCAAGTTCCTGATAGAGCATGGGGAAATCGCCATAATCCCCCTCGTTAGCCTGGGCAAGCCGGCCGTGGCGAAAGATGCTCACGTTGTCGCCGGTGCGGCCGAAAATGGGCTTGGACACGTAGGTGTCGCCGTTGGGCATATCCTCCTGGTTCAGGCTCGACCGGAGCAGCGCCGGGTGATGGGGCGCCAGTTCATTCATAAAGGGCAGCAGGGCTTTGGACTGCAGCAGCATGCTGTAGGCCGGGTTGAGCACGGTTGCCAGGCCTCGCTTTACGATTTTGGACAGCAAGTCCATCAGTTCCGGTTCTTCGAAAGCGATGAAATCCCAGGGGGCCATTTTAAACCAGAAATCGAACTGTTGGTATTGCTCGGGCCCCACTTCGATGAAGATGCCGTCGTCTTCCGAAAAGACGACCTTCTCCAGAGCCAGCAGCTCTACCTCCTGGAAGCCCGCCTGCCGGGCCGCCATGGCGATGAGATCGAGGTTGAGCCAGTCCTCCTCATTACCCAAACCGGAGAGCAACAGGCTGGGCTTCCGGTTGGGCTGCTGGTTCAGGATGCGGCGGAAGCTTTGCACCAGGCCGGACAGGAGGTTGTTGTACTGCCGGGCGTCCTTGCGGTACGGGCGCGGCAGCAGCTCCAGTTGGTGCGGCATGACGGTGGCGGTTTCCGGCGCCAGGGAAAAGGTGTCGGCGTTGAATTCCAGCAGTTTTAGCGGCGCGCGGCCCAGCCCGCCGGCAAAGTCGAAACGCCCCGCCAGGTGCAGGCCCGTTTCTCTGCGGAGAGAATGTTCGACCAGTTCTACTGCATTGTCCGGAATACCAGCGGCGGCCCAGAGTTGGTGTTCGCTCACATGGCGGGCGGCGCGTAAGGCCAGCTCATAGAGGCTGGCCGCCTGCACCCGGAAATGTTCGACCTCCGCTTCCCTGAGCGTTAGCAGTTCCGGGGCGAAATACTCCTCATTATCGCCATCCGAAAACCAGTTTAAGCCGTACTTCCGCATAAAGCGGGGCGAGGGCCGCCCGATCTCGATCAGGCGCTCATCCACCATAGGAGCGGGTTGAGCGGGTGGAACTGCCAGAGCTGCCGGAACGAGAACTGCCAAAGCCGGATTTCGGCCGGGAAACCTGGGTGCGGGTGGCCGTCCGGTTCAGAGACTGGCCGGCGCTGTTGGACACCCGGTTGTAGGTATTCTGATCGACATAGGCGCTGGCGTTGGGGCGGTAGGATCCCATGCTGCGGCCCATCATATAGCCCATCAGGCCGTAGGAGGCCATGCGCATCACAGAGCTGCGCCGTTGGTGGGTGGGATGGCTGGAGGTGTCAGCCACCGCTGCCTTGGCCTCCTCTACGGTGAAGGTGTCAATGGTATTATCCATGTATTTGGCAATAATTTGGCTGGCGGTTACGTCATCGACTGCCTGCTCGTCTTCGATCTTAAATTGGCCGGATTCCACTTCTTTGACGGTCGTGACCAGCCCCTGAGTAGGGGTCACAACTTCTTCGGTGGTGTATTCCTCGACATTATCGGAACCGCAAAAATTGAGGGCGAGCACCGCCGCAGCGATCAGGCCGTAAAAAATCCATTTGATTTTCATGATAGGATTAGAGGTTTATAGATGAAAGAAAAAAAGTGACACACTCGTAGTGCAAACCTTCTCCGTCGGGCAAAACGTTCCCGGATCGGCAATTTGTATGCAGCCGGTAAAAGCAAAGGCCAACAAAGAGTAGATAGAGCGCTTTTTTTTGCCTGGAAAAGCCTTAATATTGGGCTTTTCCGGTAAAACGACTGGGCAAATGGGTTCTCTGACAATTTCAGCGGATAAATTATCAGAGAAAAGATAAATTTAGAGAATGAAGTATGGACTTCCAAAAAATAATATCAGAAAAGGCGGCCATTACCCTGGCCATATTTGTCGCCGGGCTCTGTTCACTCATTTATGAACTGCTGATCAGCACCACGACTTCCTATTTTCTGGGCGACAGCATCCGGCAGTTTTCTCTGACCATTGGCATCTATATGGCGGCAATGGGGTTGGGGTCTTACCTGAGTAAGTACTTTCCCAATCAATATCTGGCCGTACTCTTCATTGTCGTGGAGGCACTGCTGGGCATCATTGGCGGCAGCAGTGTGCCGTTGCTGTATTATTGGTTCGAGCGGCTGTCGGCGGGCAGTTATATGGGGCTGATGATCGGGTTGACAGCCGCCATCGGCGTCCTGACCGGCTTTGAGATACCCCTGCTGGCGCGCATCATGAAGAAATACTATCCGCTACGGGTCAACCTGGCGAATGTGATGTCGCTGGATTATTTTGGAGCCCTGGCGGCCACCCTTCTATTCCCGTTTCTCCTGTTGCCTTACTTCGGCGTTTTCCGCACCTCCGTGTTTTTTGGGCTGGCCAATATTGCCCTGGGGGTATTCATCCTGTGGTACTTTTCCGGGCACATTCGCGGAAAGGTAGCCAATTGGCTGTACGGCTTTTCCCTGTTTTCTATGCTGGCCTTTGCCGGCCTGTTGTACTTCGCCCGCCCGATCCTGCTGGCCTGGGATAACCAATCCTTCACCCATCAGGTTGTATTTTCCAAACAGACTCCTTACCAGCACCTCATCCTGACCAAGAACAAGGAGGAGGTGCGGCTGTACATCAACCGCATCATTCAGTTCTCCTCGGCCGATGAGTATCGTTATCACGAGGCGCTGGCCCTGTTACCACTGCGGGCGGCGGCCTATAAGAAGAACATCCTCGTGTTGGGAGGAGGAGAGGGGCTGCTGGCCCGCGAACTGCTGAAGGAGCCGGCAGTGGAGGCAATCACCATCGTCGACCTCGACCCGGAGGTGTTCCGCCTGGCGCGGGAGAATCCCTACATCCGCACGCTGAACGAAGGGGCGCTCGATCATCCCAAAGTACACACTGTAGCCATGGACGCCGGCGCCTTCCTTCGGGAAAGCACCGACTACTTCGATGTCATTATATCTGACCTGCCCGACCCCTCCAATGAGGCAGTGGCCCGCCTGTACAGCACCCATTTCTTCCGGCTGGCCCGTAGCCGCCTGACACCCAACGGCGTTTTCGCTACCCAGGCCAGCAGCCCCTTCCACACCCGCAACGCGTTCTGGTGCATCTTTGAGACTTTGAAACAGAGCGGCTTTGAGCAGGTATTGCCTTACCATACCTACGTCCCCTCCTTTGGCGATTGGGGCTTCCTCATGGCCAGCCGCCAGCCGCTGGAGGTACGGCCGTTCCGCACTACTCTGCCCGTCCGCTACCTGGATGAGGCGGTGGTGGCCGCCATGTTCGACTTTCCGAAAGATAGCGACAACCCCGGCGGCCTGCGCACCAACCGTCTGGACCAACCCGCCCTGCTGGAGTACTATCTGGCCGATTGGTCGAAGTGGAGCCGGGAGAAGATTAAATAGAGTTTAGAATGCGAAAGCCATCAAAGCCGAGAACAGGATAGTGAAAATAGGTGAGCATGAAGGAGTATTCCGTGCCGGTTTCCAGCCCGGTAACCCGGGCATTGGTGTACCACCATTCGATGGGTTCGTCCGGATGAGCGCCCTCGTCTTCCGGAAAGTTCAACACGCTGCCGGCTTCGTGGTAGGGATAGGTTTTCCAGCTTTGAGAAGTGGCGATTAAGGGAAGCATTAACAGGGCAAGGAAAAATAAGATGTGAACATGATGGTTCATGGTTCGGGGTTTTATGTTGGCTAATTCGGCTACCATTCTATAGGTACTTCCATTTACTCTATCCAGTAATCATATACCGCCGGCGGGCCGCCGAGATAGGGCTTCAGGCTTTCCCGGATCGCCAGGTGGGCCGGGTGCTCCATGTACGCTTTGTAGTCCTCCATGCTGGCAAAAGTCATCTGGAAGGCGATGTCGTGATCGGAGATGAAGCGCTGGTCGCCGGTGTCGGCCACCTTGCCAATCTCCAGGCCTTTAGCCAGTCCGATCCCACCCAGTTGTTTGAGTTGGCTGATAAAAACGGCCGTTTCTTCCTCGGATAAGCCTTCTTTGAGATGCAGGAAGACGATGTGCACCAGTTGCCCTTTTTCCGGGCCGGCTTTCAGCCCTTCCAGTTCAGTTTCCACCTCCTGGAGGCGGATGCGGGCCTGGGAGAGTTCTTCCTGCAAATGGGTGTCCACCTGCTGTCGGCAGGCGGAGAGGACGAAGAGAGGAATGAGGAGCAGTATCTGGTTTTTCATATTGATTGTTTTTGAATTGAGCGGTAGCTGCTAAATAGTTACCAATCGAATGTACAAAAAAATACAATATGGCGGGCAGGCAGGCTACCATTCCAGGGTTGGACGAGTTCGCGGTTCGGTATTCGCTGTTCGCAACCGCGGCAGGCTGCTTGGGCTTACCTGCTTCTAACCGTGTCCAACGTTAGACGGGTAGCCGGCAGGCAAATAAGCCGAGGGCAAATGGGGGTGATTTTCTTTTAGCGATAAAAAATTGTTGTTTTTCAACAATTTTTTATCTAAATTTGCTTCATAAACCGGATTGATCTATGAAAGCAATACGTTTAATTTCCAAGATACTCAGAGTGGCGGCGGCCGTTCTGGCCGGGGTGTACGGGCTGAGTTTTGCCTACTCCTTTCTGGTGCTTTTGCTGAATGCTTTGTTCCCCGCAGCTTCCTGGCTGCCCATAGAAGTTCTCGACGACCGCTTTGTCATCCTTTTTCCATTTACCAAGATAGGTTTTTTGACGGAACGTTTGCACTGGGGATATCAACTGTTTGTATTGGTCATTTTACTGGCTTACGCGGTTTTTTTCTGGTTACTGGGCTGCATTTTTTCCGCTTTTAGCGATGAAAGGATATTTACGCAGACGGCGGTACAGGCATTGGGATATTTTTCCAGAGCCAGCTTGTCAGTTCCCATCGCCATTTTCATTTTTTACGCCATTGTAACGATGGATGCCGGGATGGGCGAGGCGCTGCTGGCCATGGTGCACTGGTTGTTGGGCATCTTTACCCTCTTCCTGGCGGCCATCTTCCGGGAAGGTTATCAATTGCAACAAGAACAGGACTTAACAATCTGATATGCCTATTATTGTCAACCTGGATGTCATGCTGGCCAAACGCAAGATGCGGTCTAACGAACTGGCGGAACACATCGGCATCACCACCGCCAATCTGAGCATCCTGAAAACAGGGAAGGCTAAGGCTATCCGCTTTTCCACCCTGGAAGCCATCTGTAAAGCGCTGGACTGCCAGCCGGGTGATATCCTGGAGTTTTCGGATGTACCAGATTCATCTGGTGCGTAATAAATCTCGTATATAATTGGCGTAGCTATCAAATACATCAATCTGCGCCCGTACCATACGTAACAAAGTAGAAGTAAGTAGTCGGACATATTTAGATTACGTATTGATAGCATGCCTGGGCGTCCCCGCCTACTGTGCCAGTATGGCCGGCAGGCACGCCCACGAGTGCAATGCTTTACTTAATCTAATTGTGTCCATCTAGTTACTATTTAGCATAAGGCTATGGATGCCTCTGGCGCGAAATTTTGTAAGCAAACCTTCCCCTTTCAAGGGGAATGAGAAGGGGTTCCGGCAAAAAAAGCCTACAAAATTTCGCGCCAGGGGTTAAATCACCATGATGCTGAATAGTTACTCCATCTACCATCTACCTCCTTACTCCCAACCACTTGCCCGTCGAAGCCCGCTTCGACGAGCAGCTATTTCTATGCAAAAACGAAAACAATGAATACCCTAATCGTAAAACACCTCTCCAAAACCTACCCTCCCGGCGCCGTTGGGAAACTGGACGAGGTAAGATTCCGTAGAAAAAGGCTTTTGAATTGCTGGGCGCCAACGGCGCCGGCAAGTCGACCCTGATGCGTTGCCTGGCTACCCTACAGCAGCCGGATGCGGGCAGCATCCGCTTTAACGACATCGACGTGCTCGGCCGGCCAGCCGAGCTGCGCAAGGTGCTGGGCTACCTGCCCCAGGAATTTGGTATTTATCCGCGCATTACCGCTTACCAGCTGTTGTGCCAACTGGCTACGCTGAAGGGTATCAGCGGGCGGGGTGAACGGCGCGAGCGAGCCGGTTACCTGCTGGAAAAAGTGAACCTCTACCCCGATCGCAACAAGGCAGGAGCGGCTTTCTCCGGAGGCATGAAGCAGCGCCTGGGCATTGCCCAGGCACTCATCGGCCAGCTCCGCCTGATCATTGTGGACGAGCCAACCGCCGGGCTGGACCCCGGTGAGCGCCACCGTTTTTACAACCTGCTGGCCGGGTTGGGGAGGAGGGCATCGTCCTGCTGTCGACGCACATTGTGGAGGACGTCCGCCAACTTTGCCCCCGAATGGCTATCATATGTTGGGGGGGCGTATCATCTACGATGGCGAGCCGCAGGCGGCGGTACAGGAACTGGAAGGCAAGGTCTGGCAAAAACAGGCCGAAAGGAGGGAGTTCGAGGAAGTGCAGGCAGACCAACTCAACGGTGATCTCCAGCCGTCTGTGGTTAGGGCGGCTGATCGTAAGTGTCCTGAGCGAGGAGGCGCTAAAGGCAAAGGTTTTGAAAAGCATGGAAACCTGGAAGAAGTGTTTTTCGTGAAAACCCGGAACTAGTGCGCCGGGAACGCCCAAGCAAATTGGTTAATCCAATTGAAAATTCTTTGGGCTCAAAGGCATGTAATGCTGCGTTGCTCCTTCCTTCCGTAGCTTAGGCTATGGTCGGTCGTCGCGCCTTGCCTGTCTCCGCCGGCCATAGCCTTTGGCGACGAGCCGGCCGCAAAACAGCCTCAAATTATTGACCAACAACTTCGTTCCCGGCGCACTAGTGCGCCGGGAACGAAATGGTTGACAGTTGGGCTACTTTCAGAATGTTTGTAAGCTCAAGTCAGGAATTCGTTTGAAATAGCATCATTACTCAACAAAGTGGCTCCCTGTCTGACTGCGCTTGCTGCAATAATCGCATCGGGTAATTTTATGTTGAAATTTTGCCGCATTTGAACGATTTCCTGCAGCATGTCAGTATCAGTGGCATCAAGGCTTATCACTTCCACTCTGCTTTTGAAAATAGCAAACAGTGCTTTATCCGCATCGGAAAGGTTGGGAAAAGAAAGAAACTCCAATTCGACTATCACCGGGATACCTACCCAGGTCGCACTTTGGAGTAATTGCACTAAGCCTGCATGGCCACCCAAGAGTGCAATCACAGCATTGGTATCCAACAAAAATCTACCATTCATCCCTCAACATACGTTGTTGGGTGAGCGCATCTCCCGTCCACTCCAATTTTCCAGCAATATCGGAAAAGTCATATCGCCCAGCCTCCGAAGGTGGATTAACCGGTGAAGAAGCAGGCGGCATGATGGTCACATAATCAAGCGTCTGTAGGAATTGCAAGAACAGCTTGTAGTGCTTACCCCTTATTTTGATTACTAATTCTTTCATATCTTTTCTTTAGTGATTACAATTTCGCATATTTTCCCGCTTTTTAAAAAAAATCGGCTGCCAAAGGCGGCATTTATTTCCCTCTCCTTTTTTTTGCCAACTCGCTTTAGCTCAAAAATAAAGCCGGCATGAACTGCTAACTTTACCCTGTGAAATACTTCTTTAGGCAATTATGGATAAACGGCATTTGAACCTAACTTTAACATAGTGATGATTCAGGGCCGATCTATTTCACAGGGTGAACTACGGGACGAACACCAGGCGGAAGCCTAGCGAAAAAATAACTGCGCCATTTTGAGTACCTTATTTATTTCCAAACCCCTAAAAAGAATTTAATAGCAATAGACTTGACAAGTTTACAGTCCGGCTCCCATCGGAAAAACTTGTCAAGTCTAACTAACAATCGACTCACAAATATAATCCGGAATAATCCCCGTCGAACTGATCAGCAGGCCGGCGTTTCGTCCACTGGTATTGCCCGACAGGACGAGGGTCGTCTTCAATCCAAACTTATTGCCGCCGAGGATGTCGGTGTGCAGGGTATCGCCTACCATCAGGATGTCGTCTTTATCATATTGCCCGGACTGGCTCAGGTGGTCGAAGGCATACATGAACATCTGAGAGTCGGGCTTGCCAAAGTGGATGAAGGAGCGGTTCAGGATGTTTTCCACCAGTTGGGCGACGCTGCCGGTGGCCAGGGCCACGTCGTTTTTGGAGACCGGGTAGAGCTTATCGGAATTGGCGACGATGACCGGCATGGTCTTCCGGCGCAGCAGGTTGACGGTGGTGTTGATGTCGCGGTTCCAGTCGAAACCCTCGTCGTCCAGGAAGACGAAAGCGTCGATCTCGTCGGCCTTGTCCAGGTCCACCTCGCGGGCGGGAATGGAGGTGTTGCCGGATTCGAGAATATAACTGGCGGCGCTTTCGGTGCCCAGGTAGGCTACCCTGCCGCTCCTGACCTTGTGTTGCAGGTACTGCTTGGCCAGCATGCCGGAGGTGATGATCTCCTCTTCTTCAATCCCCTGTAAGCCCAGTCGGCGGAAGGAAGCGAACTGCTCGTGCTGGCTGCGGGAAGCGTCATTGGTGAGGATGCGCAGGGCGATGCCCCGCTCGCGGATAAAGTCGACGGTCTGCTGTACGCCATCGATCAGGCCCCGGTGGTTCTTGAGTACGCCGTAAGAGTCGAGGAAAACAGCTTTGAAGTTTTCGGCTATAGCCAGGAATGATTGTTTTTCCATAGTCTTTAAAGATTGAGTGCCTGTAAAAGGATATCCGCGTCAAATTTTTCTTCGATGGAAGGCAGGTGGATGCTATAGGCCTCCTTTTGCAGCTTGGTGGCGAAAATCTCGTGAAAAAAGTAGCGCCCGTCCTTGATGACATAGTTGAGGAGGAAGAAGCGGTACACTTCCTTCAGGAGCCGAATCTCTTCTGCTTTAAAAGGAAAAATCTGATGGTAGGTTTTTAGAAACAGGATAAACCGCTCTTCCATCAGCGGTTCGATGTTATAGGTGAATACGGTACGGTCCCCAATATCAGAAACCACGCGGCTGATGAAGTAAAAATCCATCATACGCGAGCTCATCCGGAACCAGTCGTAATCCCAGCGGGAGTAAAATTTGAAGGAAGAAGTGAGGGAGAAATTGCCGATGTTCCAGTCGACAAAGACGGGAATCTTATCCAGTTTGTTGGCTTGCAGCCTTTCCATATTTACAAAGAAGTGCTCCGCCTGCTCCCGGATCAGCCCTTCGTGCAGGCGGTACTCGTGGCGGCCCACTTCCGTGTCCATGATCTCCAGCAGGTGGTGGATGTCCACTTCCAGGGTTTTGGAAGAAGGGGGTATGGTGTGGCGGATGGTATGGCAGGCTTTGTGGAAGAGGGCAAATTGCTCGGCCAGTTTGACGATCTGTTCTTCGCTGAGCCGCCGGGGCGGGCGGTTTTTGATCTTTATGGGCCGGTAAAAGACAACCCAGGCGTCGATGACCTCATTTTTGTGACGGTGGACGAAAAGGGTGTTGCCCTTCATCAGGGAGCGGGCCAGGAAATGCTCGAAAGGGGCAGGCAGGTTGTTCGACAGAGAATTGATGATGCTGTGGTCTTCGACAAAGTATTCGTACTTCCCGAAATAGGATAGCTTGCCGATGATGATGCTCTTATCGCGAAACACAATGCGGTACACGTGGTTGGTCGATACCTGAGCGCTGATATCCGTGATGTGGGCGATCTCCCGGCTGCTGTCATAAGCCATCCAGGCCTCCCTGATGATGGCGGCAAAGTCGATGAAGGGCATAGGGCGGATTGTAAAAAAAATGCAAGATAGGAAAAAGGTGGCGACGGCATTTATACCGCTGGGTATTTGGGTGTATTTTGTGTGCCAGAGGGCAGTGTATTAGGGAGCAGTGTGTCAGTGTATCGGAGAGGGGTGTGTCAGTGAGGGCAGTCCGTCTCTGCCGGACGGAGGCCGGAAACTCCAGGAAAGGAATGAAGGACTGAATTAGCGAATGATTGAATAATTTCAATATGTAAATGACTTTCAGGTTTAAACATATTTTATTCCTATTCATTCCCTCATTCCTTCATTCGGGAGGGTTGCCGGCCCGGATAACCACCTCATCAACGAACAACCACGCCTTTCCCCCCTTGCCCATGTGCCAGTCCGGGCAGTTACCAATATTTTCCGCCTTGAATTTCACGAACCGGGCATTTTGTCCGTTGACGGGCATTGTCCAGGTGATGGCTTCCGGCGCCTCCGGGCCTTGAAGGGGGGCGAGTGTCTGCTCAATTGAATTCCCAAACTTTTTTCCGTCATTGGAGAAGCTCACTTCCAGGCGGGCGGGCGGGAAGATCCACGATCCGGTATGGCTCAGGTAGCGGATGCCTACCTCTGAAATGGGTTGTTCGGCTGTAAGTTCAACGACAGCCTCAAAGTCCTCCCCCTCGTAACCCAGCCAGTGGCCGGCCGAGGCGTCGGTGGTTCCATTCATACCGTCGAGCAGGGTGAGGGCTCCTTTAGCCGGGTATTTTTCCGAGGGAGGGGTTAGGAGGGATAGGGCTTTGATGTGAAAACTGATCCTGGCTTCGGCCGAAGTGGTTTGGCTAATCTGCCGGCCCTCGCCGAAGACGGCGGCTTTGATGATGGCAGATTCCGAAAGAGTAAAGGGGGTGGTAAAAACCGGGCTTTGAGCGTTGGGTTCAGTGTCATCGAGGGTGTAGCGGAGCTCCGTCGTGGAGAAGGGTTGGGTGATGGCAACTTCAACCGGGCTATTGAATCTTTGCTGGTTCAGGCTGATGTGAGGTTGAATGAAAGCATCATCGTATTCCCCGATGCTTTGGATCAGCAGTTGGGACAGGGCTTCCTTTTTTTCCTGAGAGGCGGGCTCATTGGCCAGGTTGTTGGTTTCCCAGGGGTCTTCCTTCAGGTTGTACAATTGCTGGTGAGTTTTTCCTTTGACGAAGTATTGGATCAGTTTCCAGCCGTCATCGGTGCGGACCGCGCGCATTTCTCTGGCGTGGGCGAAAAAGACGTGCTCCCGGATGCGGCTGTCTTCCCGTTGGAGGGCGGGCAGCAAGCTTTTTCCCTCCACCGATTCCGGGGCATCTACTCCCAGCAGGCCGGCGAGCGTGGGGAATACATCATACAGATAGCAGAGGGTTTCCGCCTTGCGCCCCCCTTTTATCCCAGGAGCGGCGATGATCAGCGGCACCCCGACACTGTGTTCGTAGACGCTCTGTTTTCCGTACAGGCCGTGCTGCCCCACTGCCAGGCCGTTGTCGCCGGCAAAGACAATAATGGTATTGTCCAGCAGGTCTCGGGCTTCCAACTCATCCAAAACCCGCCCGATCTCGGCGTCCACTTCGGAAATCATGGCGTAGTAGGCGGCGATGTCTGATTTGACGCCCCCCGGCGTGCGGGGGAAAGGAGCGAGGTGCTCGTCGCGGGTGTGCAGGTGGCCGTTGTCGAAGGGGTGTTGTGGGAAAAAATTGGGGGGCAGCTGAATTTTAGCGGTATCGTACAGCTGCCGGAACTCGTCCGGCGCTTCGCGCGGATCATGGGGAGCGGTGTAGGCCACGTAGAGGCAGAAAGGTTTTTTCCCATCTTGTTCCCGGATGAAATCGAGGGCGGCATTGCTGTACATGGCGCTCGAGAATTCCTCCGCCTGCCATTTGTCTTCCGGGGCGTAGATATTGGTGGTGTCAAAATGCCAAAGCTGGGGCCGCCGGTGCCCCCCGTCTTTTGGCCAGTGCATGCCTCCGATAAAGATGTTCTCCCCGGAGGAAAAAGCCTGGCTCATCTTCGACGTGTTGTTGTGCCACTTGCCGGTGAAGAAGGTGGTGTAGCCCTGCGCCCTCAGCCATTCGGGAAAGAGGGTGAAGGGGAACGTGCTGTCCGGCTCACCCTGCCCCCTATCGATAAAAGCTTTGGGGATATGGGTATAAGGTTTTCCCGCGAGCAGCATCGCCCGGCTGGGGGCGCAGACCGCTCCGTGATGCGAGCCCATTACGTAGGCATGGGTAAAACTAACGCCCATTTCGGCCAGCCGGTCCATGTTGGGAGTGTAGATCTCTTCATTGCCCCATGCCCGGATGGTATTGGCGCGCTGGTCATCGGTGAAGAGAACGACGACGTTGGGAGGAGGGCCCTTTTTGTTACAGGACAGCAGGAGGGCTGTAAAGAAAAAGAAAATCCAGGCGAATTTTGGGTAATGGTTCATCATGCTGGTATTTTAAAAGCAATCATACTTTTTCATTAGCGCCAGCCCCTTTGCCATCAAGGTTTCCACATCCACCGGCCGGTTAAAAAGCGCCACGTATAAGATTTCCTTTTCCGGGATACTGAGGTAAAACGCCCGGAAGCCCCCCTGCGAGCCGGTGTGCTTGACGATGCGTACGTTCAGAGGCGGTGCGGGTGCGTCGATAAACCAACTGAAGCCGAGAAAGGGCGGCAGGCTGTCCGCCCAGTTGGAGGGCTGGTATACGCGACGGGATTCGGCGATGGTGGTATCATCCAGGAAGGCGCCCCGGCGGATGGCCAGCTCGTACTGCGCCAATTCATTGACGGAGCTCCACACGCCGCCATTGCCGGCGGCTGCAAAGGTGGGATATTCGCCATAATCGCATTCCCGGTATTGGCCATTTTCTTTCTCATAAGCGTGGGCGACGCCCTCCTCCGGGTACGGCCCATCGGTGATCGTGCTGTTCTCCATTCCGGCGGGCAGCATGATCTCCTGGTGGACATAGTCCTGCCACTTCCTGCCAGCTACCTGCTCAATGATGAGCGCCAGGCCGTTGAAGGCAGGGTTGGAGTACTGGAATTTCTCGCCGGGCTCGAAGTTCAGCGCCTGGGCCCTTTTGATGGGTTCCCAGTTCTCCTGGTCTTTGGCAGTGAGATAGAACAGGCTGTCCTCGTCCACCTTGCGGAGGTCGGGCAGGCCGGAGGTGTGTGAAAGCAGGTGTTTGATACGGACTTTGTCGGCGATCTCAGGGTTGTCGAAATCGGGGAAGTACAGGCCGAGGCTGTCTTCCAGCGACAGGGCGCCTTCATCCCGCAGCTTCAGGATGCCGTACGCCACAAAGGTTTTGCTGATGGAGCCTGTATTGAATAGCGTGTTAGGGGTGATCTTTTCCCCGGCCTCCAGGTCCGCCAGGCCGTACCCCCCGGAAAACAGGATGCTGTCTCCTCTCAGGGCCAGTACGGCGCCACCGGGTTCATCGGCGGGCAGTTGGGTTTGGAAGAGGGCGTCCAGCTCCGAGGAAAAAGTGGAGGCGTTGGGCGCCTCCTGGCAGGCCCAAAGAAAGGTGACGAGGGCAAGGGCTAACAGCGTATTTTTCATGTTTTTTTGATTTTGCTGGACTTTGGACAAGCCATGGGTGAAGTCGGAAGTAGGAATAGGGCCTCCAATGCCAGGATTTCCGCCTTCTGATTTATTCCATTATAAGTACCTGGACACAAATAGTGAGGCATGAAACCCGGGTAGAGTCCATTATTTTCACTCATTCACTCATTCTGTCCATATACTTATCGTTACATGGTTATGTTGCTTCGCAAGTTTAGATGCCTCTACCCCTCCTCCACCGAGTACAATTGCGCCTCGTCGGCCTTCCCTTTCAACTCAACTTTTCCGACCGGCTTTTCCCGAAATCCCGAGGCCGGAAGGTCGAGTAACCGGAGCAGGGTTTCAGACAGCAGGATGTCCACTCCCAGTTCGTTGCATTTCGACTGGATGCGGGCGGCGGTGTTGAGCACATCGCCGGAGTAGGCGATATCCCTTTTGATGACGCCGATCTCTCCGGTGACGACCTTCCCACAGTGAAGGCCTACTTTGAAGGAGGGGGTGACACCATACTTCTTCTGGTAGTAGGGCGCCTTGTCCTGTATGGCCTTTTGAATCTCAAAGAAAGCATGAATGCAGTTGTTGTTTTCCAGTCCTTTACCAAGGGGCCAACTCACTACGATCTCATCGCCTACGTACTGGTAAATTTCGCCTTTTGTCATGAGAATTCCGGGTGTGGCGTCCCGGAAAAATTCTTTGATGAATTCAAAATACTGTAATTCCTCCAGTTGCTCGGCGATGGTGGTGGATGACCGGATGTCGAGGAACATGAAAGCGCGGACTTCCGTCCTGGGACGGAAGTACCGGCCGAGGATAAAAGCCCACAAAACGCCTGGGCCGTATTTGTCGTTGATCTGAAGGCTTAGTATGGTTATGGTGGCGACCAATAGCCAGAAGAGGAAGTTCTTCAGGTTTTCCATTCCGGTTAAATATTCGTAGGCCTCGGGCAGGATGGCTTCATCAAAGATGCTTACGTTCAGCCTTAACGAATTGTAGATAAAGGTGCCCACCAGGCTCATTAGAAAATAAAGCGCCAGAATGCTGAATAAAGACAGCAAAAGGGCCGGGCCGTAGGCGTGGGTTCTCAGCCAGGAGTTGACCCGGGGTAGCAACAGGAGGCCAGCCAAAAAACCGGCGGTAAAGGCGGTAAGTAAATTGGATTTTAGCAGGACGATATAGCTATTCAGTCCGGGGAAGACGTTGTAACTGGCCAGTATGGCGTATTCGTAAGTAGCCTGGAAAGCAGCAATGCCCGCCCAGAGGAAGGCGATCAGGAGAGCGCTTCTGAGGGTGTTGCGGAATTTCTGTTTGCTTAGTGAAGTTTCTTTTGGGTTCATTTTGTTTCGGGATAAATAATGAGGGCAAGGCACGAAGACGGGCAGTCCTTCAGAGAGTGTTCGCAATTCGCAAATCACTGAAAATCAAGGGGCTTTTTCAGAAGACGGCTACCCGTCTAAGATTGGACACGGTTAGAAGCAGGTAAGCCCCAGCAGCCTGCCGCGTTTGCGAACAGCGAATACCGAACCGCGAACTCGTCCAACCCTGGAATGGTAGCCCAGAAGACACAGAAAATTGAACTATCCTATCCTTCATTCCTTTCCTGGAGTTTCCGGCCTCCGTCCGTCATAGCCGGCCTCCTGCCGGCAGAGACGGACTGCCCTCACTGATACACCCGCTCACTGCTCACTGATACACTGATACACCGATACACCGCTCACTGCTCACCGCTCACTGCTCACCCCTCACCCATACACAAAAACAACCTCATTCCAACCCCACTCCCCCCAGCACCTCCAGTACCGTCCCTCCTTCCGGCCGGCCGTCGAGCAGGGGCATGGCGCGGGCGATCAACTGCCGGACGGCATCCGCTTTCAGGGAGTCATCGTGGTCCTGTTTGCTGTCCCACACCTCGGTTACCCAGACGGTGTCGCCATCCTGGGCGTCTTTGCCGATGAGGTAAATGTGGCAGCCCGGGGCAGGGCGCACCAATTCCGCCGCTTCCAGTAAGATGGCCGCCAGTTCGCCGCCTTTGCCGGATTGGGCTTTTAGTTTTCCGTAGAGTCCGTATTTACTCATCATTACAGGAATTTTACTTTGTTTGACGGTTTATCCAGTTGGTAAGGGTTGGCAGGTAACTCGGTTCCAGTTTAGCAAAATAAGGAAAATCGGTTTTCCCTTCATCGTACATGGAATGGGAAGCGTTTGGGATTTTCACAATGTTGAAGCCTTGATTCCCGGCCTTGGCCAGCGCCTGTTCAATAATTACATAACTATTTGAAGGGATCACCCCATCCGATAAGCCCTGTACGATCAGTACCGGCTGCTGAACCTGTTCAAAAGACGGAACCGGGGTAAACAATAAAGCACTGTCTGTTTTTGCTTCCCAATCGGGCGCCCAAACATACTCGGCCCAGGGCGCATTTTCATGGGTTTTCAACCTGTTATCCAATTCCTCTCTGCTAACCAGGCCCGCCAGCCACTCATAAGCGCTTTTTTGCAACCAGGCGGCCTGCTCCAGAAACTCCGGAGCGATATTTTCCCGGTTGCTGTTTTTCCAAAAATTGAGGTCGCTTTCCAGCAGGGTGCTGCCCGGGCAACTCACGGCAATCCCGTATTCCAGCTCATGGATCCGGTTGAGGATGTACGGCACTTTCGCCCCGCCCTGGCTGCTGCCTTTGATACCAATGTGGGAAAGGGGGATAGCCATTTTTTCGGCAAAAAAACGGATGCCGTTGATGTCGTCCGACGCCAGGGTTTCAATGGAGGTAGATGGCCAACTGCCTTCTGATTCCCCCGTGCCTCTTTTATCAAAGTGGAAGGTGGTGTAGCCTTGCCGGGCAAAATAGATGGCTTCGGCCCTCGATCCCCCCCGATCGCCGTCACCTGAAGAGGTGATTAAATACAGGCCATGGCCGTTGCTTTTTACCGGCTTCCAAATCGTGCCTTTCAATAATAGCCCATTTGATTCAAAGGAAACTTCTTCGCTTTTTATAGTTTCCAATGCCAGGCCCCCAGCCTTGGTCAAAGAGAACGGGCCGGCAACGGTATCCACCCTCAGGCTTCCCTTTATACCCTGCCCATCGGCTTCAAACCGGCCGTCAAACTGATAGGTATATTGGTCGCTCTGCAATTGAAAATGCACCGAGTCTCCTTCCACTTTCACTGCTCTGAACGGTATCTGGTAAGCATTTTGCTCCAGGCAGGTAAAGAAGGCGATCCAATCCAGTGAATCTTTTTTCAATTCGACATCAAAGTCCATGGAGAAATTGCCAAATACGAATGTACCCGTGTAGAGGCCTTCCTGAATAAGGGAATGATCAACTGGCTTCGGCTGACAGGAAGCCAGGAGGGATAAAATAATCAACCATTTTTGCATGTTGTTTGAATTGTGCCGACAGGCGGTATTTTTTATTCCAGGACCCATATCTTCTCACTCATCGTGGTTCCTTCACCGGTCATGGCCTGAACGAAATAGATGCCTCGCCCAATATCGGGAATTGCCGTGAAAGTTTCTTCCGAATCGGTTTGGGCTAACAGATACCTCTGGCCTGTCACACCAACCAGGGACAGGATAAGGCGGAGGCGGTTGGGGTTAATAACCTGGATGGAGCGGCTGATGGGCAGATAGACAATACCCACCTCCGGTTGTTCCCTTTCCGGCTCAACAGCCCCCACTGTTAGTGGGCATCCCAGCGGGTTCTCCCCCAACTCAATGGTCGTACCGGCCGTTAGGTTTTTCCCTTCAAACCCCGGGTAATCGGCGCCAAACTTATACGCCCGGAAGTTGCTGTTGTTGGATATATTTCCGCCCTGGGTAGCCGGCGTATCACCGAACAGCGGGATGATGTATTCCCATACGACGTTTCTATCGGGGTCGATCTCGAAGATCATCCCCGGGGAGCCGGCGTTGATCAGGGTATTGCCGTTGGGCAGGCGCTGGGCGTTCGACAGGTAGGCGGAGTAGAAGGCCTCGCCGGGGCGGTCGCCGTACACCCATTCCGGCAATTCGGGCCCGATGGGGCTTCCCTCCGGGATGGTGTAGAAACCCAGGCTGTCCTGCGGCGGCACGAGAACCTCCACCGTGGAGAAGTCGGGCCCGGGGCGGCCGTTGCCGTTGTTGTAGATCAGTATCTTGCCTGCGTCGGGCAGGCCCTCCCGGATCCAGTTGACGCCGTGCTGCCCAAACAGCTTCTGTTCACTTACCGGGGCTCTTCCGTAGGCCGAGGCGTTGCCCCAGCGGTAGAGGATATCCCCGCCCTTGCCGTAGCGGCCGCCACTGTGGGAGGCCGCCTCTTCGGTGGTCGTGCTGTGGTCGAGTATCCAGATTTCGTCGGAGTTGCGGGTGCTGATCAGGATTTGGTCCAGTTCGGGGTGGTAGTCGATGGAATTGAAGTGGTTCCAGTCGCGGGTCGAGTTGGAGTTGGAGCTGTTGAGCTCGGGCAGGTTGATGTCGAATAGCTCAGGGTGTTCGGATACGACGCCGTAGTTGAGTTGGGCGGGGTCGAAATCCTGAATGTAATGGTCTTTGATCTCCCATTGCCAGACGATGTTGATATCATTGGCGCCCACCGGTTCCACTTCGATGATGCGCTCTGACCACATGAAGCCCTGCGGAGCTATTTCGTTGGGGTCTCTGCCCAGTTCGATGAGTTCTTCGGTGTACACCAGGTCCCAGGTGAGCACCAGGAGGTGGCCGTTGGGCATGTACACGGCGTCGTGATGGGAGATCCAGGTGGAGGTGTTGAATTCGTAGGACCAGACGGTGTTGTTGTCCCAGTCTGCCAGCTCCAGCCCTCCGGAATTGCTGGCGGAGGTAAATGGGCCGGCGGGGTTGGGCTTGTAGGTGCGCAGCATCAGGCCGTTATCCAGGAAATAGGCGGCCAGGCCGGGCGGGGCGCTGCGGTCCCATTGGTTGACCAGGCGGCCGCAGTTGTCGACCAGATAGGCCTTCGTGCCGGAAAAGGGGGAGAAGAAGGTGTAGCCTTCCAGGGCGCCCTCTTCGTATTGAGTGACGCCGAGGGTCTGGGCTTGGAGGCTCAGGGTGAAAAGGGCCGCCAGGAGAGCGGAAAACAGGTGCTTTTGGATCATGGATAAGGGTTGTAAAAAACCTTTGAGGTTCTGAAAACCTCAAAGGTTTGACATTATGAATTGTAAGGTTCAGAAAACCAAAAGTAATAATAGCTGCTCTATGATATACAGGCTTTGAGCAGGACTTTACAGGAACGTCAGCAGATTACCATTTCTATTTCGTTTCCTTCAACAGATCGAGCAATCGCAACTTTACAAAAATGCCTGCGTACAACAAAACTGGGCCTTATCGAGCCGGATTTGTTTGAAAGAAGCGTAAGCCCTAGCGCAAACAGGATAGCTCCCCTGTCTGATGGCCACCAAAAGGCCAATATGGCTCATACCCTCGATGAGGTAAGGCGCAGCCTGGCAGAAGGCTATTTAAGTGAAGCCGCCCTACAATTACAAGAGCTGCTATCTCAGGAAAACAATGACATAAGAAATGAACTGATCGTTATTTCCGCCGATATCAGCAGAACCGAAAGATTCGGAAGGATGAATTTAACCCCTCAGCATGAATTGCTCCGGATGAAAAATGCACAAACCAAATCTCTATTAGATTTCATAGACAGCTTGCAAACTGAACTGATATGATCTTTCAGCATGGAGATTTGAATAAACACTATCTCGAAAGAATAAACCACCTTAAAAATAAAGCTAGGGAGCTCAACAAATTAGTAAGCAACTACTTTGTTTCCGAGCCTTTGTTAAGCATATTTCTTTACCTTTCTTACTTTTTTCTCCTCCAACTATTCGAGGTAGAATTAGGTAACCTCCTAAGCCTGTTTTTCTTGCTTTCCTTCCTGGTGTTCATCTTTTACTTTGTTTTTTTGTATAGAGCGTTTTCTACATTTAAAAACAGTATTACCCGCCAGGTATCCTCTAAAAACCTCAAAGGAATAGATTCTGAAAAATTCCCGGCTGTGGCCAAAATGGTATATGACATTTCCAACAAAATGGAGATAGAAAAAAAGATTAACATTTATGTGTCCAATCAAAATTCCTACTTGCCCAGCATTGAAGAATATTCTCGGGAGGTCTATCTGATCCTGCCAAAAAACTTTCTTCTGCTCGTCAGAAAATTTCCCAAAAGAGCAGAATCCTTGTTGGCTCATGAATTCGGCCACGTTCTTCAAGAGGATACCGAAACGTGGAAAAAGATCGTTTTCTTTTTAAACTTTAAGATCAAAAAGAAAACGCTTATCGATTTTATCAATGCATTGTATTATCTGATTTTTATTATTGGATTGTTTTTTCTCCCATGGCAAGGTGCGCTGTTTCTGTTTGCAAGCGTGTACAGGAACTATAGGACATCCAAACAAATTTCAGAAATGATGAAGTACCGTTCGACTTCAGAAGAACTGGCAGATACCGCCGCCATTATATATTCTGATGGGTATAAGCTGTGTGAAAGTATTCTTCACTATGTGAGGGATGATGCGCTCGAGCGGGTTCACCCCCTGAAAAACCAAAGAAGGTCTTGGATTATTCGAACTATGAAAAGGTGGGACATTCCTATTAATTTAACGTGAAATTTGAGCTATCAACCCATACCCCCTCCCCCTCAACTCCCCGATCAATTCCCCCAACCGATGATAAAACTTATCCGTCTGATCCGGGTGCGTACTTGGACACGGTGACCGTTGCTGGTTGTTTGTTCTTCCGGGATCAGATGCCTTTGAATCTTAACGGTTTGCTTGTGCTGTCCAACCTTAGACGGGTAACCATTTTTTGAAAAAACCTTTGATTTTCAGGAACTTGCGAACGGCGAACGGCGAATTGCGAACAGTCCCCACGGGGTGTAAAAAGCCCATTGGAGCTGCACATTCACACAATTTCACTCCCCAAACGCCTTGCCATCTACCACCAACCGGCTATTCTCTCCTACCGCATACGGCGTCTCCGCCCCCTGGATGTTCACCTGGCTGAGCGAAGCATAAGCCTCCTCATATCCAGCTTGTTTCTGGGACAGGCGGATACCCACGCGGCTCTTCACCAGCTGAGCATCGGAGAGCAGGACCCTGGAACGATCCTCACTGGTGATGCCCACGCCGGCGTTGCGGATGTCAACCCAGCGGGCCGTCAGTTGGGTGTCTTCTCCGGCACTGATGCCCTCGTTGCCAACCCGGCCCATAAATATATTGGATAGCTGCACTTCTGCACCGGTGAGGTTGATTCCGTTCTTTTCTATATTCACAAATGTGGTGTTACTGACTGAGCCATTGCAGAAGCTGCCGCCGAAGGCATTGGAGTGGACGTCCTTAAACCGGCTTTGCTCTATGGAAAAGTCCGCCCGGACGATACTCAGGAACTCGCCACCGCGCTGGTTGCCGGCAAAAGTGCAGGCATACAGGGTAACAGGCGATTCGTAAAAGGTGACGGCGCCGCCCCACAGGCTGCCTTCCTGTTCCGGGCTGGACAGCGTCTCGAACCGGGTGTAAGACAAGCTGGACCGCTGGGCCGCGCCGATGACGGCCAGTCCCTCTCCCGAAGCGTCCGAAGAGCGGATCACTACCGGTACTTCTTCTCTGCCCAGGCAGAATACCGGGGAGTAGCTGATGATCCGGGCCTGATTCTGCAAGTCGATTTGAGCGCCGGCCTCGATTTGCAGGCGCTTGCCTTTTGGGATGACCAGGTCGCTGGACAGGGCCCAATTACCGGCGGGAATGGAAAGGAGTTGGCCCTCTTCCAGTTCCCGGATAAAAGGGAAAGAGGAATAGTTGGCAGCCTTGTCCATCAACTGATCGGCTGGAGACAGCGCATACGTGTCGGGAGCCGGTGTGACGGAAATCGTTTTGTCAGGTTGCAAACCCAGGAAGTTGTAGTGTACCTTCAATTCCGAAACCAGTCCGTCCGTCCAGGAAAAGCCATCCGGAATATTAAATTGATAAAGGGGTAACCGGGTGTTGCCCTCCCTGGCCCGAGAGTCAATAACAACGGCATTATCGGGATAAAATTTAACGTCGCCCTGGCTGAGGTAAGCCACTTCGATGGGCAGCGCCTGTTGGTTTTCCAACTGAATGCTCAGCTGCCCCCCCTGCTTGTGGCTGAAATGAGCCATCAGTTCCTTCTTGTCGGGGTGCATCACCGACCAGATGTACTGCTGGTTGGCGTATAATTCATCCTTGGGGAATTTGTAGAAAGGCAGGGTGCGATACACCTTGTACAGGATAGTGTTCAATTCGTCATTATTGCGTTCGAAGAAGCCATCCAGGAATTCCTTTTTGGAAACGGCGTTGGCCTCCCGGATATAATGGCGCATGAATACCTCGTTTTTGTAGATCAGGCCGATGATGGACTCCTGCTCCAGCCAGAAATGGCGGGTATGCATGGTGGGCTCTTCCAGGAACATCTTCATACTGCCGGGTTCGCGCTTACTCAGGTCCTCGAACTCGCGGGCAATGGGCTCCGCCAGGCCAGTAACCGGATTGAAATAGAAGCGGAGGTTGGCTTTGTTCAGCGGATGTTTGTTGTTCATCAGGTCAGAAACGGCGAATAACTTCGCCATTTTTTCCATGTCGAAAAATTTCTCTGCGGGCAGGTCGCCGGCCGTCACATCCTGCCACATTCTTTTCATCAGCAACAGTTGGGCACGGGTGCCCGGAGCAGCCATCAATTTGTTTTCCCCGTAGGGCTGCACCTCCTTTTCCAGTTTGAAAATAATGCCTTCCCGCAGCGAGTTATTTTCAATCAGGTATTTGTCGAAACGCTCTTCCATATAGAAAACCCCGGCGGATTTGCCATTGATGGATACATTGACAAAATTTACCCGCATCCCGATCAGGCCCAGTTCTTCCAGCAGCCGAAAACTCAGCCAATCGGTCAGATACCCCCGGGCCGTCGGCACCAGCATTGCAAAGCGCTTCATGCCGGCAATGGTGCCGTCCCCTTTTACTTTTACCTCAAAGGACCACTTGTTGGCGTTGCCCAGGTGCGTTCTGGACACCATACCCGTGAGAGCCAGTTTCACATTGTGGGTTTGCCCATTATAGGTCAACTTTGCCGGAAATTCTTCCTCTTTGAAGGCCGGATTGATGAACCGCTCTTTCATCGCCTGCTCCCGGAGATACTGGATTCGCAGCAGGTGCTTGAACTTGATGTCGATCACCGCTTCATCCAGCTCCGCCATCTGGCCCTGGGTATAGTGCTTCACGAAAGAGAAATCCAGTTTGGAAAGGTCCTTTACAATAGGCACGAAGTGCTGTGTTTGCCCCGAGTAGTAGAGGTATCTTCCGTAGTTGAAAACGCCAAGAAAACACATGGCGGAAATGACGACCCCAATTGTTCCCAGCATCCAGGAAGGTACGCGCTTTCTGGTACGGACTACATCCTGTACCTTTTCAGCGAGGCGGGAGTTATTTTTGATTGCTTTGACTTTCATATCGATTCGTATCGCTTTTTTTTAATATTCTTGGTCCGCCGAAGGCTTGCCGAAGGCGGATAAGTAGGTGGGCTGAATGACTGAATGACTACCCGGGGTTTAGGCCAGGTTGTACGTTTCATTAATTGTGTCCGGCTACTTACTTACACCTTCACACTTTCCCCTCATCTCTTACTCGCCTTCCCGAATTCAGCCCCGTACAGGATTTTTTTCACATCCTTGTGGTTAGGAGGGAAAGCCGCTCCGTCGAGCGTAAAGCCCGAATTGGCTTCGATCAGGTAGGGCAATTCCGCCCCCACTATCTCCACCCCACTGGCTTCGATAAAAGCCGGGCCGTATTCCGTTTTCTTCATGAATATGGAAATGCCGATCCGGCTATTGGTTACTTTGGAATCGGAGATAACGAGGCGCGAACGGTCTTTACTGGTTATGGCGATTTCGGCGTTGGTAACCTCTATCCACCGGGCGGTCATATCACTGCCTTCTCCAGCGCTGAGGCCCTTGTCGCCAATGCCGTTCATAGTGACATGGGTGATATCGATTTTGGTGCCCGAAACATCCACTCCGTCATTGCCGACGTTGACAAAAGCGGAGTTGTTAATGGCGCCGGTGCAGAAATCACAGTCGAAAGCGTCGGCATTGATATCTTTGAACAGCCCCTTTTCCATGGTAAAGTTCGCGCGGATGACGTTCAGAAAGTCGTCTCCGATCTGATTGCCGATGAAGGCAACCGTATTGAAATCTACCGGCGATTCATAAAAAACAACTGCGCCGGACAAGCCCCAGCCATCCTCGGAAGGGCAGGAAATATGATCAAAAGTAGTGTGCTCCACCGATGAGCGCTCCCCGGCGCCGATGATCACCACGCCTTCGGCGGTTTGGTCCGACGAGTACACCAGAATGGAGTCTTGCTCGGTGCCCATGAAAAATACGGGTGAATAGCAGATCACCTTGGCGTGGTTAACCATATCGATCCGGGCGCCGGCTTCTATCTCGAAGCGCCGGCCTGCCGGGATAACCAAATCCCTCGAAAGGGTCCAGTTGCCTTTGGGGATCGTGATGACATTTGTTTCCGGGACTTCCCCGACGAAATCAAAAGTGGTGTGGTTGGCCTCCCGAACGATCGGGTTGCCATTATGGGCCCGGCGGCCTTCATAGGGCCAGGGAAAAACCAGGGCCGTACGCTTCTCCACCAATCCGGGCATATTAAAATACACCTTCAGCTCCGGCAGCAGCGTGTCCGACCAGATGACGCCAGCAGGCATCTGAAAATGGAAAGCGCGGGGCTGCTCATTGCCTGCCGCCGTCCTGGACCCCAGGAGGATAGGCTGCTCAGGCTGGAAAAGGAAGGTGTCCCGCCAGCCCAGATAGGCCACTTCCAAAGGTACATCCTGTTGGTTGAGCAGGCTAACCTGGATGTATCCCTCTTCGGCTTTATTGAAATAGGCCGTCATTTCTCCCTCATCCGGGAAAAGGACAAACCGCAGGTAACGCTGATTGCCGGGCAGTGTGGCCGTGGGCAGGTCGTCGGCGGGCCATTTGCTGTATACTTTATTGAGCAACACATTTACTTTTCCCCCGTTACGGAGCAGCAGATCGTCGACGAAACCCTCACGGGTAAGTACCTCCGCCTCCCGCAGGTAGGCCCGTTTGAAGTCGAGCTCGTCGTAGATCATACGCATGACGGCATCCTGAGCCAGCGTGGAATGCCATTTGCTCTCCGGCCCGGATTTTCCCAGAATAGAGGTAAAAGCATGGTAGTCACTATTGTTCAGGCCGGTAAATTCCCGGCATACGGGCTCCACCCGGCCGCTCTCCGGATTAAAGTAGAAACTCAGATGATCCCGAAGGAGCGGATGCTTGTGGTTCATGAGGTCGGCGACGGCAAACAACTGGCCCATCTTCTCCAGGTCGAAGAACTGCCGAGGCTTCAACTTGCCGGCCTGCAGGTCGGTCCACATCCGTTTCAGCACCAGCAGGTGGCCTTTGGTAGCTGAGTTGTTCATCAGTATGTCCTCTTTATCCACTACCATATCCTCTTCAATTTTAAAAAGGATGCCGGGGCCAAAGCGCTGGCTTTCCACCAGGTCCTTATGGAAGCGCTCCTGCAGATAATAGATTCCAACGGGCCTGTCGTTGATGGACACACTCACAAAATCGCCGCCCATACTTTTAATGCCCCTTTCCTTGAGGATTTCGTTGCCCAGCCAGTCGGTCATATACCCTCCTGTTGACGGGGGCAACAGGTCGAAGCGTTTCATATCCGCGACCGAAGCGTTGTTTCTGGCTTCTATCTGAAGCGGCCATTTAGCCGGGTCATTAAAGTGCATGGCCAGCATATTGGCCAACTCTACTTTGACGTCGTGGCTTTGCCCCTGATAAAAAAGCATTGCCGGAACTTCTTCTTTGAGGATCGCTTCACTCACGACGCCTTCTTCTAAGATCCGGTCTCTAAGGCTTTGGAGCTGGTCCAGGTGCTTAGGCTTAATGTTCAGTTCAATTTTTTCGAATTCGGCCTGTTCCCCCTTGGCGTAATCCGCCAGAAAGGAAAAATCCAGGTCCGAAATTTGGAGCATCACCGGTTTGGTATAGGTGTACTGCCCGAGTTTGCCCACATAGGCGCCATAACCCGCCACGGCCAGAAACAGGACGGCCAGCACGGCAATGCCGGCCAGGCTCAGGACCGCTTTGAGGAGCAGTTTTCTGCTGCTGAATACAGTCTTTAAAAATGACGTTGAGGAGGAGTCGCTTTCGTTTCGCCCAATCTTCATGATCAAATTAGTTTATGACATAAACGGGAAGCATCCGCTCCAGGTAAGTGGGGGATTGGCGGGAACCGACACCGGCTGTTGTTCTATTTCCGATGCCAGCGGCTCCTGCCCTTGGCTTTTGCCTTTATTCCACTATTAATGGATCGAATACCTTCGAAGGGGGGTATTCTGCACCAGCCTGAACGAGCAGTTACCAGTAACGCCAACTTGCCTTGCTGTCACAACAAGTTGGCATCTGATTAATTGAAAACCACTCCGCCATGCGGCTGGCGCTTCCGTTTTAAAAATTTGTCTGCTTGGATAATTTTGCAATCTTCCTTTTTATTACGAGCGGCGGGAGTAATGGTTACAATTTCCTTGGAAGATTTTGGGCAGGGAGGGGGTAGGGGAGGGGGCATACGTGAAAATGTAGAAGCGATTCGGATGAATGGGATAGGATCGTTCAATTTTGTGTGTCATTTGAAAAAGGCTCCTTAAGAGCTTGTTCAAATTTCATCCTCAAAAAGTTACTATTCAGCATGGGGTCTGAAATACGCCTGACGCAAAATTTTGTAGACTTTTTCCCGCTGGAACCCCTTCTCATTCCCCTTGGAAGGGGAAGGGCGGCTTACAAAATTTTGCTTGAGGGGTCAAATCACCACGATGCTGAATAGTTACCTCAAAAAAGAAATTTGAACAAGCTCTAAATTCCAGTGGTCGCGAATAGCGAACACCGAATAGCGAACACTCCCTGATGAATCCATTTAAACTTTTCCACTCCCCCAAATCACTCACTCCGAAGCGCCTCCACCGGATTCGCCAGGGCGGCCCGCACGGCTTTATACCCTACCGTCAGCCAGGCGGCGAGCAGGACCAGTATGCCGGCGCCCAGAAAAATCCAGGCTTCCAGATGGGTGTGGTAGGGGAAGTTGGCCAGCCATTTTTGAGCGCCCCACCAGGCCAGAGGGACAGCGATCAGAAAAGCAACGCCGACCAGCCAGGTGAACTCGCGGGTCAGCAGGAAGATGATCTGAGCAACACTGGCGCCCAGCACCTTTCGTACCCCCACCTCTTTGGTCCGCTGTTGAGTAATGAACGCCACCAATCCCCAAAGGCCGAGGCAGGCGATGAAAATGGCCAGCCCGGCGAACAGTTGGAAGAGGCTGGACAGGCGGGATTCCTCCTGGTAAAGCTGCGCGATGGTATCATCCAGAAAATCGTACTTAAACAAGC
This sequence comes from Lewinellaceae bacterium, assembly GCA_020636095.1. Lineage (GTDB taxonomy): Bacteria > Bacteroidota > Bacteroidia > Chitinophagales > Saprospiraceae > JACJXW01. Next base: position 565,359 of record JACJYN010000002.1, on the reverse strand, counting down.
CTTTCGGGAATTGGCGGCTCCAGGCCTGCTCGATATGAGCGATGGCTTCGGAGGCCTGGCCCATTTGTATCTTCAGAGCAGCTGCGTAGTAAAAATGGGGGAAAGGCATGATCACCACCGGTTCGATCGAATGGTGCAGCGACTTCAGGTTGAAATCCCGGACGACGCCCACGATGGTGGCGTTGATGTGGTTGATGCCCAGTTCGTACTGTTTGCCGATGACGTCCTGCGCCTGTTCAAAGCCTAGTTTTCTCACCATTTGCTCGTTAACCAGAATGTTGTACTGCCCCTCCGCTTCCGGATCTTCCGGCGCAGCGCGGCGGTCGTCGGCCTCCAGCAGTTCTCGGCCGGCAATGATGTCCAGCTCAAAGAGATTGTCAAAATTGTGTTCCGCTGCCTTGAGTACAAAATCGATAGCGGTACGTTCGTTACCGGGTTCCGGATACAGGCGCGTACCCACGCTACCCATCGAGGTGGGCGCCCCAAAGGAAAAACATACTTCCTCAATGCCTGGGTGCTGAAGCCACTCTTCCTTCATGCCGGTAAACACCCCCGGTTCCGGCAGGCTTACCATCAGAATAGCCTCCTGCCGGAAGCCCAGCGGCTGGTTTCGGAAATAGTGAAGTTGCCGGGAAACGACCAGGGTGCCGACCAGCAAAAGGATTGAAATGCAAAACTGCCCGACAACCAGCCCTCTCCGCAGCTGAAGGGTGCCGCGCAGGCTATCGCCCACTTTGCCTTTGAGAGCATTCACCGGCCGGAAGCCGGAAATAATAAAAGCCGGATAGGCGCCCGCCAGCAGGGTTACCAGCAGTATGGAACAGAGCAGGAATACTCCGGGGGCGGGGTCGGTTGTCCAGTTCAATTCCATTTGAAGGCCCAGTAAGGCATTCAAACGCGAAAGGGCCAACTGCCCGGATAGCGCTGCTATTACCGCCCCTACTGCTGAAATGAGAAAAGCCTCCGTCAGAAACTGCATCATCAATTGACGGCGCCCGGCTCCAATCACCTTGCGGACGGCAATCTCCCGGGCTCGCCGGAAGGCATGGGCGGTAGACAAATTAATGAAATTGATGCAGGCCACCAGCAGGATCATCAGGCCGATGGCGCCAAAAAACCAAAGATACCTGGGATCGATGCCGGGCGTCCCGCCGGCCGCCTCAAAGTCCGTATTAAAATGGATATCGAGCAGGGGTTGCAGGACAAATTCAGTAATAGCGGCCTCACTCTCACCGTAATACTTGCTGATAAACCCCGGGAGTTGCTCCTGGATTGCTCCGGCATCCGCCTGCTTAGCCAGCAGGACATAGGTACTACCGCTAATAACCATGCCCCAGGATTCGGTGTCCAGGGGAAAATAATCTTTCAGAGACGCGTAAGCCACCAGCATATCGGCCCGCAGATGAGAGGTGGCGGGCAGGTCCTCTACAATTGCTCCTACCGACAGGGCCAGTTCGCCGTCCAGCTCAAAGGTTTTTCCTATCGCCTCTTCATCCCCGAAGTAGCGCTGCGCCGCCGAACGGCAAAGCACCACTTGTCCCGGCTGGGACAGCGTATGGCGGGGATCGCCTTCCAGGGTTTTTAAATCAAAAATATCCAGCCATTCCGGTTCGGCGAATAGCGCCGGCGCCTCGAATTTGCGGCCATCGGGCAGTACCAGCAAGGCTTCCTGCTCCGTATGGGTACGCGCCACCTGCTCCCAATCCGGAAAGTCATTGCGCAGCGCTACCGCCAGGGGGTAGGGCGTATTCCCCTCCATTTCTTTTTCTCCACCCGAATAATCGATCATACCCACCCGGAATATGCGCCCGGCCTTTTCGTGATGCCGGTCAAAACTCCGGTGGTATTGTATAAAGGTGTAAATCAGCAGGCAGCAGGCCAGCCCCATGGAAAGGCCCAGTGCGTGGATAGCCGTGTTGCCCCGGTATTTCATGAGGGCGCGAAAGGCGATTAACAGGTGGTTCTTTAGCATGGTTGTTGCTTTGTGCATTGAGGTTGTTGTCGGCTCACCCTTCTCCTTCCAAAAGCTATGCCAACGAACTTAATTAACTAATGATCAACAACTTAATAATCCAGATCAGGCCTTTCGGGCAGCCGGGTTGTGCGCTGGTGTACAGTTGGGTGTTCGATTTTGGACAGTGGTGGCTTTCTGCCATATAAATTTTTTCGTTTTTAATGTCAGGGCTCCAGCCTCGGACTTTCCGGAGCGCCCTCATCAGTGTACCAGTGTCCTCTTCAGTGTATCGGTGTATCAGTGTGTCAGTGTAAGTACCTGAACACAATTAATGAAACCTGGAAATCTGACCTAAACCCCTGATATTCATTCATTCATTCATCCATTCGTTCATTCATTAAAAGGATAAGTACTATTTTGATTGTATTTTGCATTGCGGTTGATTCTTGTCGGTTATCGAAGAAGTGGAGGCCAAAGCCCTCAGAATGTGGCGGCGAACCCTGGCAGCCGCCATCGTGCTGGTAACGGCGGCTGTAGCGGCCATCTTTTTTTGGTGGCAGGCTGCACGGGCCTTCGATGAACTAAAAAGCTCAAAGGAAGCTTACGTAAAGATGGTGATCACTTTTGCTAAACGCCTGATTGATGAATACAGGGGCGAAGCTGGCCTGGCCTTTTCTTTCCAAACGGATACTCTGCTCCATATCCGTGAAAGCCTTCGGGAAATTGACGCCGCTCTGTACGGGGAAATGCAGGCCAGATATTACCCCGACATGGTGCTGGCGCCGGGAGGAACTTTTAAAATGGGATGTAAAAAAAGGCCCGGGCAGAACTGTCCCAATTACGAGAGTGTGCACACCGTAAGTCTCGACTCCTTTTGGATCGCGCGGACGGAGACGACCGTCTGGCAGTATTTTCTGCATACCAAAGCCAGCAAAAGTAAGGAACAGCCCAGAGGAGCCGGCAATGAACCGGTAGCATTTGCCAGTTGGTTCGACGCGGTGGAATATGCCAATTGGGTGAGTAAACAATTGGGAAAGGAAGAAGCCATTGGCCAAAAAGGAAATGTTTATCAGGTGAACCTGCGATCACCGGGCTACCGCCTGCCTACAGAGGCGGAATGGGAATATGCCGCCAAAGGAGGAAGGCAGCACCAGGGATTCGTATACAGTGGTAGTGATGACCTGAAATCAGTGGGCTGGTATGATGGTAATTCAGATTTAGAAGCACACCCGGTAGCGAAAAAAGGGCCGAATGAACTGGGGTTGTACGATATGAGCGGCAACCTGTGGGAATGGTGTTGGGACTGGTCTGATCGAGCGTATTACAATAATAGCCCCAGAAAAAATCCGCCAGGCCCAGATTCAGGTACGCTCCGCGTGTTGCGTGGCGGGTCTTGGGGCTACCCCGAGAAAGAGGCGAGTTGTTTTCATCGCGATAAAGACCTACCAAGTGGCGGCGGCCAAGACTACGGTTTCCGCCTCGCCCGAGCGGCAGGCATAGAATGAACCGTCCGTTTCAGCCCGCCGGCTTCAGCCCAGCTTGCTATCGCTGTGATAAAAAAAGCACGGGTTCCGACACAATACCAGAACCCGTGCTCCAATAAGCTCAGATGGGGAGAACCCCAGTTTAGCCCTTATACAAGAAATTCTCATTCACGATCTTCCCATCCTTCCAACGCTGCACGGCCACCTGCGTATAATTGCGCACGCCCCATTCTTTATGGGTATAATCGAAGCGCCATTCGATGGTGGCAATGCCGGCTTCCTCGCTGACCAGGACATTTTTCACCTCCGCACCCCGGAATTCGGTGAGGTTGCCTACAAAAGCTTCTTCGAATGCACGACAGGCTTTCTTCCCTTCGCGGGCCGGGGTGTCGTTGTCCTGCATGACGACGTCGTCAGCATAAAATTTATCGAATGCCGGGAGGATTTCCCCTTTGAGGATCATGTTGTTCAGTTTCTCTACACTTTCTTTAATGGATGCCATTTTAGGTTAATTTTGGTTTCTTAATGTATATCAGTGTTTAAACATTGAAACCGCAAGATAGTTCGCCAAACTATCCTTCTCCTCTCAACTTTTCCAACTCTGCCAGTAAAAAAAGCTTGAAGGTTCTATCCTACGGGAAGGGGAAAAAAAGACGGACTTTTTCCTCAATGCAAATAGCGCACTACGATCCATTAACAAAATATTCCACCAGCGTAACTATTCAGCATCATGGTGATTTAACCCCTGGCGCGAAATTTTGTAGGCTTTTTTTGCCGGAACCCCTTCTCATTCCCCTTGAAAGGGGAAGGTTTGCTTACAAAATTTCGCACCAGAGGCATCCATAGCCTTATGCTAAATAGTAACCCACCAGCAACCAAACATCATCTCCTTTCCCATTTTTATGGGCGGCGGTAATGGTGAAATCCCCGTCCACTGTTGGCTGGATCGAGTTCACAAGGCTATTTGTCCCATAAGGAGTAGCACTTCCAATTTGAACCCCCCCTGATGCTGATTGCACAAAAAACGGAAAGTGCTTTTTCGTTAAGCGAATCGTTGGGTCAGCCGCTCCACTTTCTAACTGAAACCAGGCATCCGGAAACGCTTCTTTCAAACTGACCAAGCGTTTCAGCGGGCCCACTTTTGTCGTCAGGCCGCTTTCTACAGTTGTCCTAAACAATACATCATCGCCATACTTCGAACGGTAACTCAGATGGAAAATCACGTCCGAAATGGTGTCGTAATCGAACGAACGGAACAGGCCTGGCAATTCCAGCACCCACTCGCTATCTACTGCCCCCGCCCCTTCGAAGGGCAGATAGCGTTCGTCGCGGAAGTTGAGCTCAAACTGGCCGCCGTCGTTGTTGGCGCTGCTGGTGGCAATCATTTTACTGCCCTGAAAGGGAAAGCCGGCAGCAATGGGATTATTCGTATACTCATTTGTATTGCCTTCCTTGCGCAAGCTGCCTGTTGTCAGAGCAAGCGAAATTTGCTTTGGTTCACAAAATCGAGGGTATCCCTCAACTCACTGGCCTCTTGAGTATCCAGGCTGAGGAATCCAGGTAATCCCTTTTGGGCAATATCTTGGGTAAATTCATCAACTGCTGTCGTCGTAAGCAGGATGCTTTCGCGCTCGGAATTGAAATAATCAACCTGATCCCATTGGGGGGATAGGCCCTTGGTTTTCTCTCCCGGTTGTGTGAGGCGGAACAGGTATTGGTGGGTGTTGTTTCTAAAAATAAAATCTCCGTTTTTATTGAAGACAAGGCGAAGGTCTATACCAAAGGATTGGGTTGAAAGATTTTGGAGAAGAATTGAATGGCCTCCGAGATGAGCATAAAAAAATGCCTCGACATGTGCGGTACTAGTTGCTTCACCTTCATCCAGTGAAATAAGAAAGAACTTATCTCCTTCATGATTCGCATAAATCCCTAGGGTTTTGTCAGCAGGGATTGAAGCCTGAAACGCATCATTATTTCGCAGGGCGTGGTTTTGGGACAACTCTAAGGAATGACTTAGAATGGTTGTACCACTGCGCCTAAAATAATCAGCTTTTAATGCCTTTAATGTATTCTGATAAGGAAATACTCTGAATCGAGTATTGCTTCTCTCAAATGACCCCAATTCGGATTCATTGGAATCCCCACGCCCTTCACCCGGCAGAGGCGCGCAGAAGTTTTTTACTTTCTGTGGCTGCAGCCACTTTCCGGTTTCGTTGAGATTCGAATAGGAAAGTGAAATGTTGTGCGCATAAGATTCGAATTTCGAAGTCCCCCCTTCAAATGTATTTTTCTCCATTGTCACCACCCCCACCCAAAACACATACAGCTTCCCCAGATGCATAACAGGCGATACATAGGGCGCATCAATTGCCAACTCCACTTTTTCCCAAGCCGTCCATTGTTTGATACGCGAAGGGTCAAAAGCATCGGGAAGATCAAAATGGGGGGCATTCGCCATTGTAACCTTTGCCCCAAAACGCCCGTAGCCCAGGTTGGGCCAGTAGCACACTTCGCCATTGCGGATGCGGCAGATATCGGTCATCCCACTACCGCTCAGATCCGACAGGAAAATGGTTTGGAAGGCTTCCTGAAATACGATCCGCGGGCCTTGCTCCTCGTCCAGGGCTTTAGCTACCCGCCGGGCCGGGCCGAAGCCATCCTTGGCATTGGAGAGGTACCAGGCCCAGCAGTCGTTTTCAGTGAGGAGCAAGTCGGCAATACCATCGCCGTCGAGATCGAGGCTTCGGAGGTTCGGATCATTCCAGTCGATGTTTGGGATATCGCTGAAGGCGCGGAAGTTTTGCCATTCACCCAGGCTATCCATTTCGTAGTAGCCGTTGAGCAGGCCGTTTTGCAGCACATAATCGTTCAGCCCGTTGCCGTCATAGTCCGCTACCCCGGCGCCGGCCAGCGAGGGGCGTTGGCGCACTGATTCCCTGGGGCCGAAAGTGGCGTCGCCGAGGTTGCGTTTGTAGTACCAGGCGCCTTCTGTTTGTGACAAGATGCCGCTCAGGCCTTCGCCCTCCAGGTCCACCCAGCGGTAGCGGTTGCCGTCGATACCTTCCGGGGCGTTGGGCAAATCTTCCGATTGAATGCTGTAGATGGCAGGATCAATTTTTTGCTCTGTATAGCGGAAACTCAGGGGAGGGAAAGTGCTGATATCCGTCGCGCCATTTTCGGTAAGGTATCCGGCATGGGTGATGCGTTTCAGTTGAGTCGCAATGGGGTTCTCATCGTTACTATTTAGCATAAGGCTATGGATGCCTCTGGTGCGAAATTTTGTAAGCAAACCTTCCCCTTTCAAGGGGAATGAGAAGGGGTTCCGGCAAAAAAAGCCTACAAAATTTCGCGCCAGGGGTTAAATCACCATGATGCTGAATAGTTACTTCTCATCAAAATCAAGCAGCGTCGCTTTGACCAGACAAGGATTGGGGCCTAAATCTGCAAAGCGGTGAAACATAAGCACCCGATGACACAAGCGATAAGTCCTGATCTCAAAACCGGCGCGGTAGGAAGAAAATGCATCCAGCCGAGCGAGCCAGGTTTGTGATGCGGCATATTGCGGCAGGCTTTGTACGGTGGCGTGTTCGCCATAATCGAATACCAATTCAAATAGCCATTCATTGTCGACGGGGATGGGCTGCAGCACTTGATTTTGTGAGGAGTAATAAGGAAGGGTATTGCCGTACAATACCCGTTTGAGATATTGTTGCGAATAAGCATGGCGATTTTTTTCAAAAATGGACTTTGTTACCCCAAGGCCATCCTCTTTCCTGTATTCATAAACAAGGACATTGCCGGGGCTGTTTCCTGTTTTAGGTTCTTTTTCCTGGCGCATGGCAACGAAGTTAGGGTTTAGAGTGGGGCCAAATTGAAATTTGACTTCCTAAAGCCATCTAAATATAACCCATTTACGCCTCCCTTGCTACTCATTTCTGAATTCGGCTGTCTTCTGATTGTATTATCCAGGACCGGCAAGGTTTCATCTGGATTTCTTCGGACAACGGCGTCAGCCGCTTCGACGGTTACGTATTCCTGAAAGACGGGCTGGTAGAGAACGTCATCTTCACCTTGCAGCTCGACACCCTGGGCAATCTCTCTTATACAAATAGCACAGGCCTGCCAGTGGCCGAAGCCTTTCGCCTAAGCGAGGGGAAATACTTTTTTCAGTTATACAACAATGTATGGTTCATGGAAAGCCCGGAAGATTGAATAAGATCAGCCTCAATAGCCAGGAAGGCATGGCCTTTCTTTGCCTCATTCAAATCATCCGCCTCGAATCGGACGCCAGCTATACTACTTTTTTTCTCCTGAACCAGGAGCGCCATGTCGTTTCCCGCCCGATGAGAGACTTCGAAGAACTGCTGCCAAACCTCATCAGTCGCATATCGTCAACCTTTCTTTCGTCAAAAAAAGGGCAGTTTCAGCCCGAAGGATAATTCCCCAACAAGCTCTTAAGATGACGCGCCGGCGCGCCGGCAAAATACGGGTTCTTGATTTAGGCCAGGGGCTATCCGGAATTTTCGAAGTGAAAGCCCTAAATTGGCAGGGAATTGATGACAAACAAAAAGCCGTGCTGTATAACTTCAGGATCAATATTATTTTCCGGATCGCCATTATTTTGCTACTGGTGGCCGGTATCGCCATTAGTTTTGTCCAGGGGTATCTGCTTACCGCTGTTTTTATCGCGGCGCTCCTGGTGTTTGGGGTAAGCAACCTTATCTATTATGTTAACCAAACCAATCGCGACCTGGCCAACTTCATCGAAAGCGTTCGCTACAACGACTTCACTACCACCGCCTCCGCCCGGCATAAAGGGGAATCCTTCAATGAGCTATATCAGAGCTTCAATATGGTCAACCAGAAGTTTCAAAATATCCGGGTAGAAAAAGAGGCGAATCATCAATTTCTGCAATCGATTGTAGAACACATCAACATCGGCTTGCTTTGTTTCAACGATGAAGGGGAGGTCATCCTGATGAACAAGGCCCTGCAGAGCCTCGTTCACAAATCCTACCTCATCAACCTGGGAGCCCTCAGGCAGGTGGATGAAGTTTTATGGTCAACCGTAAAGAACCTGAAACCGGGAGAACGCGAGCTGGTCAAACTTACGGTGAAGAACAAAATGAAACAGCTGGCTATTCAATGTATCGAGCTGATGCTCCAGGGAGAACACTATCGGTTGGCCTCCTTTCAGAATATACAAACAGAGCTCGAAGAACAGGAACTGGTAGCCTGGCAAAAGCTGATCCGCATACTTACCCATGAGATTATGAACTCGGTAGCCCCGATCGCTTCACTGAGTTCCACCATCAGTGACGTCATAGGCAATGGCGCGCCGCTGGATGAAACCAGCCAGAAGCACATCAAAAATTCCGTAGATGTAATCAAGAAACGCAGCGAAGGGCTGATGGGTTTTACCGAGACGTACCGCACCTTAACCCGCCTGCCTCCGCCTAATTTCGAACGGGTGGAGGCCAGCCACCTCATCCGGGAGATTTGCACCCTCTTCCAACCGGACCTCGACAAGAAAGGCATAAAGCTCGAAGCTTTTTTTCCAGCCCATCCGGTATCTTTTCAGGCCGATCCCGCCCTGCTCGAGCAGGTGTTGATCAACCTCATTAAAAATGCCGCAGATGCAGTATCGGAAAGGGAAAACCCTACCATCCAGATCAAGGTACAGAAGCTGGGCTCCAAGTCGCAGATCCTGGTGATGGATAATGGCCCGGGAATTTCGGAAGACGCCATGGAGCAGATCTTTGTTCCCTTTTTTACGACCAAAAAGGAAGGCTCCGGTATCGGCCTTAGCCTCAGCCGGCAGATCATGCGCATGCACAAAGGCAATATTGAGGTCCATTCTGTGGAAAACGAGGGAACGGTGGTTACCTTGGCCTTATAAAAAAAGCTGTGCCAAAGTGGCACAGCTTCATCTTCCGATCCTAAAATAAACATTTTTACCGGACAGTAAACGCCTTATAGTAAGTATTCGAAGGCGTAACCACTTCGATGGTATAGGCTCCCCAGAGGAGTTGGTCGAGGCGGTACCTTTTTTCGACCACCAGGATGTTTTCCAGCTTTTCCTGGAAAATCCGCTCATTGTTTTTGTCGAGGATATTGATCGTGACATTTCCAATGCGGCCATTGAACAGAGACACATCAATATAATCTTCTTTGAGTTGTATCACAGGGCTATAGAATTCGCGTTTCTTGTCGGTATTGACCCATACCTCCGTTTCGGTTAGTGAGATGGGCTGTACCGTTTCCCGGAGGCTGGTGCTCACGGTCAGGAAATATTCGCCCGCAGGTAACTGGCTCAGGTTGAAAACTTTTGCGAATTCTTTTTCCCCCTCCGTTTCCTGGCTCAGCAACACCTGGCCGCTAATATCGGTAAGCGTGATCCCGGCGCGCCCCTTCAGGCCTTCAATAGAAAGGCTGAATTTCTTTTCTGCAGGAATATTCTTCAGCGTAATCGACGGCAGATTGTCATTGGCCATCGCTAAAGAAGTTATGGAAAACAACAAAATGGACAGTTGAATGATCTTTTTCATAGCTTTTTTCATGGCTTGCGTGTTTTGGTTGAAATGATGAAATAGCACATTAGAGCGTGTTGGGGATTTACCCTTTGGCCTGCAAATGTGCATCTTTTGAACCTCATTTCGCCATTTTTTCGCCACGTAGCGATGCTATGCGGCTCAAAAATGGCTTCCTGAGAACCAAAATCTGCTCATTTTCGACATCAAAAGTAAATCCCCAACACGCTCTTAATTCTATTTGATTTGCGATGATTTTACTTTCGCATTGTCAGGGACAAAGATAGAGGGAAAGGAAAGGCCACTCTACCTTGATATTGACAGATATGTATACCATATTGATGTGCGCTTACTCGCGTTGGCTATCCCAATATTTCGTTTTACAGGGTGCGGAAGCTTCGGCATTGTATTGTTGTCTTTTTGGAAAAGAAAAATAAAACAACTGCCGATCGCCTAATTGCAACACAGAAGTGAAAGAATTTACTTAGCAATCGGATAATTTGTTAATTTTTTATTAACTTCGCAAAAGTTATCGTGTCACTGTACAATATGACACGCTTTCTTGAGGTTATTCCTATACTATTCGTAGCTTGCAACTTGCAATCACTTCTGTACCTTCAATATGATGAGTTTAGAGAGGATTCCATCCTTTCTAAATGAAGCCGTGGGAAGGTTTGAAAAATCAACCCGGCCAGGCAATATTTATAATTTGAGTGTTGCCGGCCCCAATGTATTCATCAAGGCGCGCTCCAATTGCTTCACGGCAAGCGTACCTAAGCGAGGAGAGGTGACACCATTCTATGGCAAGAAACAGGATTAAGCCAACTTACTTACCTGATTTAAGCTCCTGAAACCCAATGAAAAAAAGAGGCTATCGAAGATAGCCAGCCCTCAGCTGTGCTTTATCTTCGATTCCATTTTCCCGGGGAATTTATTAAAACCGTAATTGAATCATTTTTATATTTCTTGCTTTTTGCAAGGAATTGAACTCAGGTCTCCTCTTGAGGTGGAAGAGGTATGCCTGGATGTGAATAGAGAGCGTTATGCAAAATCAAACTGTTAAGGTCTTCTGGAATGAACTTTGGAAGAAAGTTGATTTCGGTAAGCCCACAAAAAATTGTGACTACCATATTTCAAATTTTGGTAGGATCAAAAGTGTAGACAAACTAACCAATCGGGAACGATTGCTGAAAGGAGCAAAGGCCCGAGGCGGCCTCATCATGCTTAACCAGAAATTGAAAGACAATTCAACCGGAATCGTCTACATTCACAGGTTTGTCGCCGAAAACTTCCTGGATAAGCCCTCCGCTGATCAGGAGTACATCCTGCACATCGACTACGATAAATCCAACAACATGGTGAATAACCTGCGTTGGGCTACCGAAGAAGAGTGGAAGGAATACCAAAAGAAAAACCCGCATCACAAGGGCAGGCCAGCCCGGACCAAGAACTATAAACTCACCGAGACGCAGGTTCGCCTGATGAAAAAAATGCTCCTGCGGGGTAAAACCAAGCGCAAAATCATTGCCCGTAAATTCGGTGTGAGTGAAAATTGTGCGTACAAGATCGAGAAAGGAATACGTTGGGCTCATATTGAGGTGAACGTAGAAGAGGAGGACGATTAGAAAGTAGCTCAGTAGGCCGCTTTTTTCATATTTGCCGGGCCCCGGCTTGGGTTTACCGCCTGGTAGTGGGTTGGTGAAGAGGTCAATATTTTGCCTTCTCTGTTTTTCCTGGCTTGTTATTGTTTAAACTTTTCTGTTAACTTTAGGCCGATTTATCCGCCTTTGTTAAACAGAAAAATATGAGTCAGGAAGCTTTTGATAAGTTATGGAAAATGATTGGCCTTCGGTATACCTCTCACCCGTGGCACGGCATACCGATCGGCAAGGAAGCCCCGGAAGTGGTTACCACTTTCATTGAAGTAATTCCTTCTGATACGGTTAAGTATGAAGTAGACAAGGTAACCGGCTATCTGAAAATCGACCGCCCCCAAAAGTTTTCCAATATCGTCCCTACTTTGTACGGTTTCATCCCGCAGACTTACTGTAAGGAAGAGGTAGCGGCTTATTGCCGGGAAAAGACCGGCCGGGAGCATATCGTGGGAGATGATGACCCACTGGATATTTGCGTACTGACCGAAAGGGAAGTAACCCACGGTAATATCATCGTCAGAGCCATCCCCATCGGTGGGTTCAGGATGATCGACGGCGGAGAGGCCGACGACAAGATCATCGCCGTATTGGAAAAAGACGAGGTTTACGGCAATTGGAAAAACATCAGCGATATCCCTCCCAATATCATCAACCGCCTAAAGCACTATTTTCTCACCTACAAGCAGTTGCCGGGAGAAGAGCCCAAGTGTGAAATAACGGACACCTATGGGCGCGAGGAAGCTCTGGAGGTCATCCGCCGCAGCCGGCAGGATTATGACAAAGCTTACGGCAACCTGGAAGAGGCCTTGTCTCTGACGCTCTTCGAGGCCTTGAACTTTAGCAACCGGCAGCAAAAAATCCTGAAAGGTTTGGAATAACCTTAAAAAAACGGTGTGGGGCGTAGCATTACAATATTATCGGCTATCGGGCTGGGGGTCCTCCTGCCCTTCGCCGGGCAGTTTTCCTTTATCATCCGGTACAACCTTATGGTTATGCTCTTCCTGGCTTTCCTCAACGTTCGCTTTTCGCGCAGGCTGCTGGAATGGGGCCACGCCAAGGTATTGGCTGTTAATTTATTTTTCCCGTTAGTGCTTGTCCTGGTTATTACTCCCTTTGACCCCGTCCTGGCATTGGCGCTTTTCGCTGTCGCTGTGGCGCCGACGGCAGCCGTAGCGCCGGCAATTACCGGATTCCTGGGCGGTGAAGTAGCTTTTGTCACAACCGCCGTACTGCTCACCAGCCCGATAGTGGCGCTGGTGCTGCCGCTGACATTGCCATGGGTGGCAGGTAAGGAGGCTTCTGTCTCGGTGTTGGAAGTGGCTGGCCCGGTGTTGAGCCTGATCTTTATTCCCCTGGGGCTGAGCTATGCCCTCCGCCGGCTCAGCGCCGCTGCAACCGCCTGGATTCAGCGTTTCTCGGGCATTTCTTTTCTCCTTTTTTTGTCTAACGTCTTTATCGCTTCTGCCTCCGCTTCGGCATTCGTATCCCAAACCGGGCGCGATACGCATGGGAAAGTAATGGAAATAGCCCTGGCGGTTGTTGCTCTATGCCTCTTCCAGTTCCGCCTTGGCGAATGGCTGGGCCGCCCGGAGAAAACCATCGAAACCGGCATGGCGCTGGGCCGCAAGAATACCATGTTCGGAATCTGGCTGGCGCTTACTTTTATTCAGCCCATAGCGGCTTTAGGGCCTATATTTTATATCCTGTTTCAGAATCTGTATTATTCCTGGCAGATGTATGGGGTGGGGAAGGGGCGAATGGCTGAGGCTGAGAAATAAGACTTGAAATCCAGGAATGCTGCTCATTAGAACGAGTGCGCATTCATGGCATTGGCAGGAATGTTGGAGAGGAAATGGATAGGGCCTTTGAATAAGTTGTCAGTTGATGGTTATCAGTTGTATGAGGCAAGGCCAACCAACCAATAACGCACAACCGACAACTTGATAATGTTCAAAGGATCTGTTAGTTCAGGGCGCTCACTACGCTGTTTTCTACGCCGTAGGGAGTAGAAACGTAAGCGTCGGCTTCCCAGTCGTTTTCCCAGGCCTGTCCATCGATCAGGTAACGGAACTGATATTCCTTTCCGGATTCCAGCTCAACGATAGCCTTGAAAACGTCCTTTTGCTTCTTCATAGCGACGGCCTTGTCGGTGTTCCAGTTGTTGAAATCACCAACGAGTTCAACGGTCTTGGCTTCAGGAGCAGCTTCAGCCGGGAAAGTGAAAGTAGCTTTGCAAACCGGCTTGCTTTTGAGAAATTGTTTCTTGATCATGAGTATTTTAGTTAAACGGTTGTGAAATGGTAAGGTGAATTACTTCTTTTTTCCTCCTTTGAGTTCGTCTTGCAGCTTGGCCAGTTTGTCCCATTCGCCTTTGGCGGCCAGCTTGGCCTGTTGAGTCCAGGTGGTGGGGTCGTGCATTTTAAAACGAGGGCCGGCAGCGGCAAGGAGGTCGGTGAGCGTCTTCTTCTTGGCATTCGCCAATCCGTCAAAGGTGGTGATGCCCGCCTGGTTGAAGAGGGTTTCGATCTTCGGCCCAATGCCTTCGATCTTCTTCAGGTCATCGGATGCAGGAGCCGCTTTGGGCGCGGCCGCCTTCTTGGGGGCTGCGGGCTTTTTGGCGCTGCTCTTGGCGGCTGTTTTTACAGGTGCAGCCGCTTTTTTTGTAGTTGTTGCTTTCTTTTCCGGAGCTGGGGTAGCGTCCAATATGAGGACGGAATTATCTCCTCCAAATTCATTGGGGACGTAGGCGTCGGCCTGGTGGTCGTTTTCCCAACGGCCTCCGTCCATCATATATCTGAACTGGTAGGAACGGCCTGTTTCCAGTTCCAGGACTGCCTGGTAATCTTTTTTTACGACTTTCATCGGAGCGCCATTTTCCCAGCTCCAATCGTTGAAATCACCAAGAAGTTTTACTTCCTGGCTGCCTTCCGCCGCTTCTTTCGGCAGGGTGAAAGTCACCTTGCAAACCGGTTTACCTTTGAGGTACTGTTTTTTGAGCATGTTTTAAATTTTTGGTTCTTTGATGAATAGTGTGATTCAAAAGAAAAACAAAACCGCTGTTGGCAATATTGCCCTTGTCACACCATTTTATCAAAGAAGAATGTTCTCTTTAGTTAGTGTTTATTTAACACTAAGGTGCAAATTTATAGCAAAAATAGTTCATAGTCAATTGATATTCAAAGTTTAGGGTATGAAAAGATGGATTTGACGGTTGGCCGGAAATTGGTGTTATATTGGTCTGAGATCAGGGATTCGGAATAAAATCAGACAAATACAAGCATTGCCAAACCAGATTTTTACCGGCTGGCTTTCTGCGAAATATTGCTCCGGGCAAAAAAAGTGGATGGGCTATCAAAAAAAATCTGCACAGGAGAGTAAAAGCTGTACTTTTTCAAAAAAAAGCCCCATCTGGCGGCCATCAACCAGCGCATGATGCGCCTGCACCGATAGTGGAAGCCAAACCTTTTCCCCTTCTTTATAGTATTTCCCCCAGGCAATCCGCGGAACGGAATCGGCCGGGTTATTATGCATAGCGTGTTGCATGCTGGTAAAGCTTACCCAGGGAATAGCGGAGAGGTAGAGATAATCATCGCGGCCTTCTTCGTCTTCCATTGAAGGTTGCTTTTGCATCTTTGCTATCTTATCGATCGTATCCTGAGCAAAGGTGGAATAACTGGTTTGGTAAGTGACGGTGCAAAAGCTGAAAACATCAGAAGCTTCCGTCAAAACGGTAAAGGAAGGATGGACGCTTTCGTGTTCCACCACCAGCCCCTCCCGAATACGTTGACGAAAGGCAGGAATCTCATTGGCAGTTCGGGCGATACAATAAACAATTGTTGGACTGAAGCGCAGTTGCCTCGACTTTAGAACCGGCAACAACTCGCTGATCTCCACCCGGGAGCAGATGTTGAAGTGAGGGTGGCTCATATTTCGGAAGAATTCAAAGTGCTTGCGGCGGTGTTCATCGGAGAACTCGATCACTTTCATATATCGGATCTTTAGAACTTTAGTGATGGGAGAGGGACATTTTGCCGGGCATTATTATACAAAAAGTATAGATTTATAAATTTACTGATGCACACTCTTTTTTATTTGAAAAAGTTTTATTTATTTTACGCCCAACAGGTTCTCATCGAAAAATAAGACTTTAGCTAATGTGAAATTAGCGTCCCCCGTATTTTTGATTCCCCATCCTAAATAAATACTTTTTAGTTCATTCTGGACTAGAAGTATTTCTGTGCCCATTTCAAGTTAAAGAAGAATTTAACCCTATTATTTATATAACTCCAGAAGAGCACCTAAAATCGTTCTGGAATGGAGCTCAGGTTGTAGCTTTCGAACTATTTTCCTGGTTCCATTCCTACTTTTTAACAGTTTGAAAACGGAGGATAAGCAGCCTCTTGGCAGGCGTGAAAATATTTAGGCAATAGTTCTACGGCGGTAACCATAACGTGGAGAATCATCATTCTCCGGACAAACACTGTGATTTTTACATAAAGAACCGCCAATTAGGGGCGCTCGCCATTTGGGCGGCGCCCCTTCCTTTTTTTTGTGTTTGTATGTATATGGCGGCATTCGCGCATCCAAACCGCAATACCCGAACACCGAACACCGAACACCGAATACCGAACACCGAACACCCCTCTTTCCTTCTACCACCCCAGCTTCTTCTTAATATCCTTCGGGACAGCCTCCTTATGCGTCATGAACGAAAGGGTTTTATAGCGGACATAGTTCTTGCTCATGTACAGATAGCCCTCGTGGTCATTGTTGGTGCCCCAGGAGTTTTTTACGAGGTACCATTCTTTTCCAGCCTGATCTTTGGCAATACCAACAAGCTGCATACCATGGTCATCGGTGGTGGAGTAGTCGTCGTAGGCCTTTTGGCGGGCTTCAACGGTGATCTCCATTTCCGGCTGAGGGCCGTTGAACATATTGGCTCTTTCTTCAGCCGTCATATCTGTAAAGTCTTTCAGTGGAACGTAGGCAATCCCATTTTTCCAGGAGAAATACTTTTCACTCACATCGCCCGCCCAGGCGACGGAGTATCCTTTGCGCAGCGCGTTGTCGATAATGGCGATCATATCGTCCATCTGCACATTGTAGGAAGTGCCGTAGGCCCAGTTGTCCGGAACCATGATAATGCAGGGCTTATAGAGTTCGTTATGGGTCCAGGAAGTGAACTGGGCATAGTCATCACTCTGGATGCCGACGACCTCTTTGGCAAATGATTTCGGCGTGTAGGCCTTTCCCATGTATTCAAATTCACGGGGGTATTCACCGAGGTACACGTCGAGTACTTTGTTGTAAGCTTCCTTCCACACCGGGGTTAACGTCTTATTATTATTAGCTACAACTGCGTCGAGCATACCTTTGAGCACGGCTTCCATTTCGGCGTGGCGGTTGTAGTCCAGCCCGTAGTTGAGGCCGGCGTATACGGCTTCCGGCACAATGCCGTACTTTTTGTACATATCGAATACATCGGGCAGTGCCCCGCCCTGGCCAAAGTTCAGGTTGCCGTGCATACGCACATAGCGGTCGGCCTTGTCTTCGTAGGTAGTACGGACGATGAACATCTCGGAGAGGTCGACCGGCTCTTTGCCCATGCGGGCCATTTCTGACTCCAGGAAGGAATTGGTGCTGTAACTCCAGCAGGTGCCGGAAGCCCCCTGGTTTTCTACTGCCAGGCGCTCTACATCCACGACGGTTTCCCACTGGAATCCTTCTTTGGAGTTTTCACTCTGATTGTCTTTGACCTTATTGATCAGGTCTACCTGGGCAAAAGATGGGCCAGCCAGCAGCAGCGCCAGCCCCCAAAGCATATTTTCTAGTCGCATATTCATTAGTTTTGATTAAAGCGCTGCAAAATTACAAAAAAAAAGCCCAGGATTCAGGGTGTAATAATTGCGAAGCTGCACAGCCTACTCAACCGTTCCTTCGGCCGGCCCCAACGCCTCTTTCCCCAGGATGTGCAGGTCAGAAAGCTCGTACATCACCAGGGTTGCCGCTACCGAAGTAATAATGGGCGCGGCAATGACGCCAGCCACCGGCACCAGCATCATCAGGTAGGCCACCAGGCCGGCGGCGGCGGCCACTCCGATATATTTCAAGGCATAACGGCTACTTTCCTTGATCGTCAGTTCAAACTGCTCATGGTAGTTGTCGAGAATAGCGAAGCCCAGGAAATAACACTGGATGGCAAACACAAAACCGGGCTGCAGAAAGTCGAGGAAGCCGAAAATACCAAAGAAAATTTTAAACGCGATCGTAAATAGGAGTTCCATTACCCAGGCGTACATACCCACCTTGATCATGCGCACCTGGGCATTGACAAAGTCCTCGAAGGCGGCGCTGGCCTCATTGCCGGTAAGGATATACAGCGTACGGCGGCTGAAATGAAAGACAAGCACCTCCAGCAACACGAGCATGGCGTACTTCATGCCGCCGCTGAAAAGAAAGCCGAACCCTTCGGTGAACAGCATCCCCATACTTTGAAAGGCCTGGCTCGGGTTGCCGAGACTGAGGTGCTGAAACCAATTGATGGCGACGGACAGAAACTTGAGGCCAATGATCAGCGCGGCCACAATGAGGAGGCGGGAGACCCATCCGTATTTCCAGAATCCTTCCCATAGGCGGTGATTTTGGATAAAACGGCCGGCATCCGGCATCTTGAACAGCGTGTATCGGAATTGTTCGCTGTATTCCTTGAGGTCGGGTTTGTTCTTCATGGTGGGATGTCAATGTTTGTTTTGCTTGCCAAATTTAAGATATACCGGCCTGATGAATCCCTTTTTTTGGACAATGTGCCCGGCTTATTCGATAAGGGGCTATTGCGGCAACCGGAATTTTTTCATAATGCCGGCCGCAGGGCTTCCTTCGGCCGCCCCGGCCTCGCTATACTCGGTACGGGGCCTCATTGCGTTCAGCTCCCGCTTTAATATCTGACGGCAAAGGCCCCAACGTTTTGCTCCCAATACCCGTCCTAAACCTGAGAACTCCTTTTTCCAAAACACTTTAACGCGAAACAACATGAAAAAACGATTGCTTTACATCTTCGGCCTGGCGCTGTTAATGGCCGGCTGTTCTCAGGAAGAAAGCTTGGAAGTGGAGCGGTGCGGTAATTGTGATATAGCGGGTAATTTTTCCAATAACGGCATCGCAGGTGACGGCAGCTTTACCGGGGCCGGTGAAAATTACAACGAGATCGTCGAAAATCCCTTTATTCTTACCGAAGAGGAAACCACTTCCACCTTTTCAATTGATGCCGACGGGGCATCCTTCAGCAATACCCGCCGCTTTTTGAATAACAACGAATTACCGCCGGTGGACGCCATCCGGACTGAAGAGCTGGTTAATTATTTCAACTATGATTATGAAGCCCCGGCAGGGGCGCATCCGATCGCGCTGAATGGAGAAGTAAGCAGTTGCCCGTGGGCGCCGGCACACCGCCTGGTGCGCATCGGCATCAAAGGCAGGGAGATTCCGGAATCCGAATTAGCGCCTTCTAATATGGTATTGCTGATCGATGTGTCCGGCTCCATGTCCAGTGAGGATAAGTTGCCCCTGCTCAAGGAGAGTTTCAAACTTTTTGTGGATGAGTTGTCGGGTGAAGACCGCCTGGCTATCGTTACCTATGCCGGGCAGGCAGGCCTTTTGCTGCCGTCCACACCTGGCAGCGAGAAAGCGGCGATCAAGAGCGCCATAGACAAGCTAGGCGCAGGCGGTTCTACTGCCGGCGCGCAGGGCATCCTTACTGCCTATGAAATTGCCCAGGAATACTTTATTCAGGGCGGCAACAACCGGGTGATCGTGGGAACCGATGGCGACTTCAACGTCGGCCCGTCCAGCCAGGAGGAATTGGTGAGCCTTATCGAAGAGAAGCGGGGCCTTGGCATTTTTCTGACCGTGCTGGGCGTTGGAACGGGTAACCTCAACGACGCCGTGCTGGAGCAGATCGCCAACAATGGCAACGGCGCCTACGAGTATATCGACAACCTGGAACAGGCAAAGAAAGTATTCATATACGAATTCGGCAAGTTCTATACCGTAGCCAAAGACGTCAAGGTGCAGGTGGATTTTAACCCCAGCGTAGTGCATTCCTATCGCCTGATCGGTTACGAGAACCGCCTGCTGGAGAATGATGATTTCGAGGACGACCAGAAGGATGCAGGGGAGATCGGCGCCGGACAGAGCATCACAGCCTTATATGAAATCATTCCTGCTACTGTAGGCGGTACCCTGAACGTACCTACCTTTTCCATAGATTTTCGCTACAAGTTGCCGGATGGAGACGTCAGTTCTCTGCTCAATCTGGAGGTGGCGGATAATGGATTTGTCTTTAGTCAGGCTTCTGAAAATATGCGCTTCGCCGCCTCGGTGGCCAGTTTTGGCCTCTTGCTGCGCGACTCAGCGTATAAGGGAGAAACGTCTTATCAAAAGATTCGGCAATGGGCTTCCGCTGCTGTAGGATTCGACCCCTTTGGCTTCCGGCAGGAATTCCTGCAACTGGTGAATAAGGCTGACAACTTATAAAAAGGAGATCCTTATTTTACAGAGTACTTAGGCTGCGCCTTTACTTTTTTGCCTTCTATCGGACAATGTGACGAGGATCACTACTTTTTTCCCCCAAAGGGTTTAGTTTTACAGGCGATATACCTTGATGTGCCCGCATGAAAATCTTGCTTTCCGCCATCCTTATGTTACTCTTTCTCGGCCATGTGTTGTACCTGCCGATGGCCGTGCTTTGGCTGGAAGGCCAGCGGGAGGTAATCGCCCGGGAACGCTGCCTTAATCGCGATAAGCCGGAGTTGATGTGCCAGGGTAGCTGCTACATCAATCAGGCTGTTGCCGATGCGGTGGAAAGAGGGGCTTCCGATGAAATGCCGCCGGCTTCTTCACAAGAAGGGCCGCTGTTTCTTTCGACTTTTCTTCCTGGCAGCTTATCTTTCCCGGCCCCTTCATTCGATTTTTTTTCTCCTCAGCCCTATTACCGGCCTTTGGCCTATTATTGTACGCTTACAACGGGTGTTTTTCGTCCGCCCCGGCTGGAACGCCAAATTTATTTGGCGTCGAAGACGTAAATAACAATAATGCCACCAAAAGGCATTGCGGCGGCGTCGAACCCAAATAAATTTGGATACCCCAATGGCGTCTCTGATTAACTTCCCGGAATCGCTACACAATCCGTTGTAATCGTTATAATCAGTAAAATTGAAAATTGAATTTTTAAAAACCCGATAATATGAGATCGAACAAAATCCTTTTCCTTACAATTTTTAGCTTGATCGCTATCGCTTTTTCGGCCTGCAACAATGACGATGAGCAGCCAACACCTGAAGATAAGGTTATGGCCGGCTTCGAATTTGACTATGTGGTGAACGGAGAAGCCTATGATACCTCCAAAGTTTATACCATCAACGGCACCGCGGTGCAGTTCAGCATTGCCAATTTCTATGTAGGCGGCATTACCTTTATGTCGGAAGAAGGAGTGCCTACCGAGGTAGCAGACAAGTACCTGCTGGTAACGCCTGAAGCCGGCATGCAGGAAGTGGGCGAATTGGAAAAAGGCCACTACCACATGGTGCAGTTTTTCATCGGTGTGGATCCGGTAACCAACAGCCAGTCGGAAACCGACTTCACCAGCCGGGATGCTGCGGACCCGTTGGCCCTGCAGTTTCCTACCATGCACTGGAACTGGAATACGGGCTATAAGTTTATCCGCCTGGACGGCAAGGTAGATACGGATGCCGATGGCATACCCGATGCGGTAATGAGCTTACACCTGGGCAACGACGATATGCTGAAAACACTGGAGTTTGTAGCGCATAAGGACCTCGATCCGGGAGAGGGCGACATGCACTTTGAGTTCGATCTGGCCAAAGCCTTGGCTGGGATCGACCTGGCGCAGGACCACTTTACCCATGTAGATGACTTCCCGGAGCTGGCCGCCACCTTCCGCGACAACCTGGCGAATGCGTTTACTTACGAGCATCCTTAATTTTTTTTCTTGCAAGGCATCTACGCGGTAAACCCGATGCAGATGCCTTGCAAGTTATCAACCTTGCCTATGCGATCCATCCTTTTATCCATTCTTCTCTTGCTACTTGCCCTGGCCTGCCAGCCGGAGGCCGCCAACCCCTTGGATGAATCGCCCTACAGCCTGGACGTGCCCGCCGGCTTTCCCTATCCCGATATCCCTGAAGACAATGAGCTGACGGATGCCCGGGTGGCTCTGGGCAAGCGCCTGTTCTACGATCCCATTCTTTCCGAAGATTCGACCCTATCCTGCGCCAGCTGCCATAAGCAGGCCCTGGCTTTTGCCGATGATGTGCCGGTCAGCCCCGGCGTTCAGGGCCGTTTGGGGTTCCGCAACGCACCCACCCTGGCCAATATGGCCTACCTGGAGCGGCTCAACAAAGATGGAGGAGTCGTAAAGCTGGATTTGCAACCCGTCGTTCCTATCGAAGACCACAATGAGATGAACCTGCCGCTACGGGAGGCCGTTCGCCGCCTCAACGAACACCCCAGCTATCCCGCCGATTTTCTGCGCGCCTATGGGAAAGAAGCTTCTCCCTTCACGCTTACCCGGGCCCTGGCGTCCTTTATGCGCACCCTGATCAGCGGTTCCAGCCGGTATGATCAGTATGTCAACGGTTCGGTAAGCACCCTCGATGAAGCGGAATTGCGGGGCTTGTCCCTGTTTTTCAGCGAACGGGTTGGCTGCGCCAAGTGCCACCAGGGCTTCAATTTTACTGATAACAGCTTTCGCAACAATGGCCTGTATGAAACCTACGAAGACCCTGGCCGGCAGCGGATCACCCTGGATTCCGAAGATGAAGGCAAGTTCCGCGTGCCTACGCTGCGCAATATCGCCCTTACGGCTCCTTACATGCACGACGGCAGCCTGCCTACACTCGAAGCAGTGGCCGAACACTACAACAACGGGGGCTCCTCCCACCCGAACAAGGATACCCTCATCCACCCGCTCCAACTCAGTGAAATGGAAAAGGCAGATTTGATCGCCTTCCTGAGAGCGCTTACCGACCATGCGTTTATCACCAACCCTGCTTTTAGTAAGGATTGATTGGTGTTCCATTAGTCATTCCCTCATTCATTCCCTCATTCCCTCATTCCTTCATTATCTCCCCAATAACCCTTATTTTCATGGCAAAAATGGCGAAGGGCTTCCTCCTTCAGTTGCTCAGAAGTGTGGATCGTATTTCCAGCCGCTTTTCCCGTCAGGTAAAGGCCCTGCTGGGGTATAAACCCAACTGGCCGGTGATGGTGGCAACCTATCGGGGGTATGGCAGAAAGGAGCGGGCCTATCTGAAAGGAAGGGTTTTAAAAGACCGCCGCATCATCGCCAGAAACGTCAATTCCCGCTGGCGGGCGCTCATTAACAACTATAAGCGGTTCAGCAGCCGGGAAATAGGCGGCGCCACGGTTGGGGTTCGCATTGGAGATAATGAAATGCAACTCATTACTGACGAAGAGGGTTACTTTCAGTTCGACGGCAACCTATCGGTTCCTCTGCCGGATAGGGGCGATCCATGGCGGGAGGCGCACATAAGGGTCACTGCCACTCCTCAACGCCAGGTGGATGTGCAGGCTACCGGCAGCCTGCTCATACCTCCGCCGATAGCCGAGTTCGGCGTTATCAGCGATGTGGATGATACCGTATTGCAGACGGATGTGACTTCTTTACTCAAGCTGCGGGTGCTGTATCATACCCTGCTGAAAAGCGCGGCACTGCGGCGATCCTTCGGACAGGCGGCGGCCTTTTTCCAGGCGCTCCACTGGGGCAACCACGAGCAGTCCGGCAATCCTGTTTTTTACGTTTCCAACAGCCCCTGGAACCTCTACGACTTGCTGGAGGAATTTCTCAGCCTCAACGGCCTGCCCAATGGCCCTATCCTGTTGCGGGATTTTGGTATCCCCTATCAGGAACACCCCGGCAACTACAAGGGGCACAAACACAGCAGTATTGTTCGCATCCTGAATACCTACCCCGAACTGCCCTTTATTCTCATCGGTGATAGCGGAGAAAAAGACGCCTATATCTACTGGGCCGTGGCTCAGGAGTTTCCGGGGCGCATTGCTGCTACTTATATCCGCGATGTGCGCTCAGGCCGCCGCGCCCGCCGCATTGCCCGGTTCATTGAAAAAACCGGCGCCGATATCCAGATGGTGCAGGATTATACCCAGGCGGCAGGAGATGCAGCCAGGCGGGGGCTGATTCAGCTCGAAATCTTTGAACAGTTCAGGAAGGAACGGTTGCTTTAACTGCTATTTTTGTAACTTTAGAATGACAAAAGTCAATTCGGCTGATAGGCATTCATCACCGAGCTACTAACCATTATATACCATGTATGAAACACTACTAGAAACAGCCAAAGGCGTCCTCGAAAACAACTGGAACGGTACTTTCACCAAGCCTGCCCCCAGCCTGTACCCCCATCAGTGGAACTGGGACGCGGGCTTCATCGCCATCGGCAACGCCCATTACAATATGGATAGGGCGGAGGCGGACCTGCGCCACCTCTTCAGCGCACAATGGGCCACCGGCCTGCTACCGCAGATCGTCTTCGGCGATGACCCCAATGCCCGTTACTTTCCCGGCCCCGATTTCTGGCAGGCCGATCGGTCTCCCAATGCGCCAAAGTCCCCCCGAACCTCCGGCATTACCATGCCGCCGGTCCACGGCTTCGTGCTCTGGCGCATCTACGAGATCGCTCAGGATAAGCAGCGTGCCAAGGCTTTCCTCAAAGAAATGTACCCCAAAGTGATGAGCCTGCACCGCTACCTCTACCAATACCGCGACCCCCACGAGGAAGGCCTGGTGTACATCCGCCACCCGTGGGAAGGGGGTACCGATAATTCTCCTATCTGGGACAGCGCCCTGAAGCGCATGGATATGTCCCAACTGGAAATCCCGCCCTACGAACGCAAAGACTTGCAGAACCCCAAAGCCGCCAAACACCGGCCCACCCAGGAGGATTACGACCGCTACGTCTACCTGGTGGACCTCTTCCGTCGTAATGACTATGATGACGCAGCCATCTATGGCCAATGCCCTTTTCTCATTCAGGACCCCCTCTTCAACGGGGTGCTGGCCTGGTCCAATGAGTGCCTGATTCAGATCGGGGGGCTGCTGGGAGAAGACGTCACCGAGATCGTACAGTGGGATGAACTGACCCGGTACAGCATGAACGAAAAACTGTGGGACGAAGAACGCGGCATCTACAACGCCTATGACCTGCGCACCGATGAGCTCATCCCTGTCCACACCTCTTCTGGCCTGATGCCCCTGTGCGGAGACGTACCCACCCAGGAACAGGCGGAGAAAATGCTGCTCACCCTGGAGAGCGAACTATTCGGCGGGAAACGAGACGACATCTACCTTTGCCCCACCTACAGCCTGTTAGCAGAGGATGTGGACTTCAAAAAATACTGGCGCGGCCCGGTATGGATCAATATGAACTGGCTGCTTTACCACGGCCTGCAGCGCTACGATATGGAGGATATGGCGGCCCGGGTCCGGCAGCACAGCCTGGAGTTATTAGAAAAGCACGGCATTTATGAATACTTCGATCCCCGGAAAGGGGAAGCGGAGGAGGTGGCCTGTGGCACGAATACGTTCTCCTGGTCGGCGGCGTTGTGTGTTGACTTTTTGCTTTGACGTGTTGAGGCAGGAGTTGTTAAAGAAAGGGCCCGCTTCAGTTACTAACCGGAGCGGGCTCTTCTTATTATTTTGCCTGCAGAATAGGCGTTAATTCTTTAGTCTCAACGGCTGGCTCTACCGGCGGTTATCGCTGGAAGTCCGCGAGCTGCTGCTGCGACTGTTATTCCCGCGTGTTCTGTATCCATTATTGCGATTCCGGTTCCCATTAGCCCGTTCCGGGCGGGACGCCGATACCGATGCCGCTTCCGGAGCGGGGCGGCGGTCATCTTCGTCCTCCGCCGTAAACGGATGGTCCTGAACGATGGGGATGCGCAAGCCGGTCAGCTTCTGGATATCGCGTAGGTAGGCGCGTTCTTCTGCATCACAGAAGGACAGCGCGATGCCGCTGGCGCCGGCTCTGCCGGTACGGCCGATGCGGTGCACATAGGTTTCCGAGATATTGGGAAGGTCGAAGTTGATGACGTGCGAGAGCTCTTCGATATCGATGCCACGGGCGGCGATATCAGTAGCTACCAATACGCGGGTGCGGCCATCCTTAAAGTTGCCCAATGCCTGCTGGCGGGCGTTCTGTGATTTGTTGCCGTGGATGGCCTCCGCCCGGATACCCCTGGCGTTGAGGTCTTTGGCGACGCGGTTGGCGCCGTGCTTGGTGCGGGTAAAGACCAGTGCTTCGGAAATATCTTCATTGCGCAGCAGGTGCAGCAGCAAGGACCGCTTTTGCTTTTTGGTAACGAAATAAACCGATTGTTCCACGCGCTCGGCGGTGGAAGATACGGGGTCTACCTGTACTTTAGCCGGGCGGTCCAGGATGTCGCGGGACAGTTCCACGATGACGGAGGGCATAGTGGCCGAAAAGAAGAACGTCTGCCGTTGTTCCGGCAATTTTCGGATCACCCGTTTGACATCGTGTATAAAGCCCATATCGAGCATGCGGTCGGCCTCATCGAGTACGAAGAACTCGATCTGGCCGAGTTGGACGTAGCCCTGGTTCATGAGGTCGAGCAGGCGGCCCGGGGTGGCCACCAGGATATCTACACCCGATTGCAGCTTTCGCGTTTGGGCATGCTGCGACACACCTCCGAAAACGACGGTATGGCGCAGTTGCAAATGCTGGCCGTAGGCGTCAAAGCTTTCTCCGATCTGTATAGCCAGCTCCCGCGTAGGGGCCAGGATCAGCGCCTTGATGGGCCGTTGCCGGCCGTTGGGCCTGCCCAGTTTGTCCAGGAGCTGGAGGATAGGCAGCGCAAAGGCTGCCGTCTTGCCGGTGCCCGTTTGGGCGCAGGCCAGCAGGTCTCTGCCCTGGAGGGCCAGCGGAATGGATTGTGCCTGAATGGGTGTTGGTTTCTTGTATCCAGCCGTTTTTAGAGCCCGCTGGATGGGCTCGATAAGATTAAGATCTTCAAATGACATTAAGGTTGATTAAAAAACGGCTGGCAGAGAGCATAATTTGTTGTTCAGTAATGGTTGGCTCATTATGCTCAAGAACTTTGGTAGGTTCTGGAACAGCAGTCTGTGTGTTAAGGATTATTCCTTGTAAATTGATTGAAATCGTTTTTCCGGCTTTCGGAAATACTTTTGAATAACGTGCAAGGTAGGGATAATAGTTCAATGCGGCAAATAATTAAATTTGCATGCCGGCAACATCCGGGTTCTTTGAGAAGGATTCGGAGCGGCAATGCGCCGCTTCATTGGGCCTCCCAAGAGCCCACCAAATTTGTCATAGAGATAGGTTATTAGAGGCGGCTACCGTTCCAGTGTTGGACAAAAGTCGGAAGTCGGACACGAGCGAAGCGACAGACGGAGTAAACCGGAAGTCGGAATGGCGCCGAGCCTTCCGCAACTTCCTGGCCATCAATAGTGTCCAACGTTAGACTGGTAGCCTTAGAGGCTATTTGTAACTGTTTAGGTATTTCGGTTTTATGGTTTTTCGGTATTGCGGCCAGGTGCTACTGGAGGCCGTATCCGGTTCTCAACGGTGGACTTCCAGGTATCCGCAATACCATAACACCAAAATACCATCCTACCTAAATAGGTACGGCTATTTTATGTAAATTGGTGTCCGTCTGATTATGCATCATTACCAGTATCTTTTATGCAGGCTGTATCCATTAGCGGGCGGGCCCGTATACTTTTCTATCATACCCATTAACAATGAGAACTGTATTCATCAATCTTTTACTCTTGTTTGTGCTGCCGAATTTTTCCCCGGGGCAGGCAGGGACAATCCAGGAATTGCAGGCCGCGCTGTCAGCGGCTCAGGGAAAAGAGCGCGTCGACGTGCTCAATGCCCTGGTGGAGAAAGTGAAGTTCAGCCAGCCGGTGCAGGCGATCGAATACGCCGGCGAAGCCCTGGAACTGAGTGAAAAATTAAACTACGACGCAGGAACTATCCTCAGCGCTTATTTTCTGGCTATTGCAGAAAGGGATGAGCGAAATATCCGGCGGGCCATCCGCTATGCGGAGCAGGGGCTGGCTTCCGCCCGTGCCCAAAAAAACCAGATGGCGGAGCTGAAGGGTTACAAGATCCTGCAAACGATCTATCAGGTAGCGGGCCGGGACAAAAAAATGGCCGAATACCGGGAGCAATACGACCGCCTGAAGAAGGAAGTGGAACTGGTGAAGACTTCTGAACAGTTGTCTGAATTGGAAAAGGATTTCGCGTCCACCTCCCAGGCGCTGAACTTGTCTGAACAGGAAAAGGCTCAGATTTCCCGAGAGAAAAAAGCCGTATTGGGCGCGCTTAAACTGACCGAAGCAGAGAAGCTGCTTAAAGAAGCGCAACTGGCCGTGGCCGAAAAAGAAGCCGCCGAACTGGCCATGGCTAAGGCGGAACTGGAGCGGGAATCCGCCATGATGGAAAAAGACGCCGCATTGCTGGAACTACAGCTGAGCCAGGAGCGGGCCTGGCGGATTCGTATTTTTGCCATTGCGGCCGGCTTGTTGTTTATCCTGTTCGCGGTTTGGCAGAGGTATCGGTTCACCCAACAGCGAAAACTGGCGGAGATCGAAAAGCAGCGCGCTGAGCGCCTGGAAGAGATCGACCAGTTGAAAGACCAGTTCCTGGCCAACACTTCTCACGAGCTGCGTACGCCGCTCAACGGCATCATTGGCATCACCGAGTGGCTTTATGAGAAAGGGGCCGAGGCCAGCCCGGAGATCCTGCAGGAAAACCTGTCGGTGGTGATCTCGGCGGGCAAGCGGCTCAACAACCTGGTGAATGACATCATGGATTTCTCCCGCCTGAGAAATGCCGAATTGCAACTGCACCTCAAACCGCTCCACCTGCGTTCGCTCGTGGATATCATCCTGCGCATTAACCTCCCCCTGACCAAAGGCAAATCCCTCCAATTGCAAAATGACGTTCCGGTGGACATTCCGCCGGTTCTGGCGGATGAGGACCGCCTGCAACAAATCCTGCAAAACCTGGTCAGCAACGCCATTAAATTTTCCGATAGAGGCGCCGTTGCAGTCAGTGCCCGGGAAGTAGACGGAGCATTGCAGATTGCCATAAGCGATGAGGGTATCGGCATTCCAAAAGAAAAGCAGGAATTCATCTTCCAGGCCTTCCAGCAGGGGGATGGCTCGACGGCCCGGCAATACGAGGGTACCGGCCTGGGCCTTTCCATCACCCGTTACCTCATCGAATTACACGAAGGAAAGATTTGGGTGGAATCGGAAGCCGGAAAGGGGACCACCTTCTATTTCACCATGCCGGTTTCGGATGAAGAACCGGCGGCGGTAAAAGAGGATGTCAAGCAAAATGCACGACAATTGCTTTCTGCCGCCGAGCCGGACGAGCCCCGGCCCGGCCCCGCAGCGCCGGTACCTGCCGGGCAACGCATTCGCATTCTGATCGTCGACGACGAACCGATCAACCAGCACGTGCTGAAGAACCACCTGGATTCCGGTTATTACGCCATCACCGCCGCTATGAATGGGGAGGAGGCCCTGGCGGCACTCAATGCCGGCGAACCGTTCGACCTGGTCCTGCTCGACATCATGATGCCCCGTATGTCGGGCTATGAAGTGTGTGAGCAAATCCGCGAGCAATACCTGCCTTCCGAATTGCCTATCATTATGGTTACCGCCAAAAACCTGGTCAAAGACCTGGTGATGGGCCTCAATACCGGCGCCAATGATTATCTGGCTAAGCCCTTTACCAGAGACGAGTTCATGGCGCGGGTAAAAACACAGCTCAACCTGCACCAGATCAATAAAGCTACCGGCCGCTTTGTACCTAACGCCTTCCTGCGTTCTCTGGGGCGCGAAAATATCACGGAGGTGCGCCTCGGCGACCAGGTGGAACGAAAGGTAACCGTCTTCTTCTCGGATATCCGGGACTATACGACCCTGTCTGAGGCAATGACGCCGGATCAGAACTTCAAGTTTGTCAACGCCTACAACCGGCGGATGGGCCCCATTATCGGCCAAAACGAAGGGTTTGTCAACCAATACCTCGGCGACGCCATTATGGCTCTCTTCCAACGTAGCCCGACGGATGCCCTCAAAGCCTCTGTTGAGATTCAAAAAACCCTCCAGGAATACAATGGCGAACGCAGAAAAAAGGGCCGCCGGCCGATCCGCTCGGGGATCGGTTTTCACACCGGCTCCCTCATCATGGGCATTATTGGGGACGAAAAACGCCTCGATGCCGCCACCATCTCCGATACAGTCAACACGGCCTCTCGCATCGAAAGCCTGAATAAATATTACGGCACCAATATCCTGCTCAGTGAAGACAGCCTGGCAGAGATCGCTCCCTCCGATGCGTTCCATTTTCGCATGCTGGGAAAAGTGCAGATGAAAGGCAAAAAAGTACCTGTTGGTATTTACGAATGCTTCGACGGAGACAGCCCCGAAATCTTCGAAAAAAAACTGGCCACCCTGGAGGCTTTCGAAGAGGGGCGTGGCCATTATTTCGAAAGGGAATTTGCCAGGGCCTATCGGGTTTTCGAAGCCATCCTCAAAGAAAACCCGGATGACGCTACCACCGGGCTTTTCCTGAACAAAACCCTCGAATGCATCGCCAGCGGCGTGCCCGACGACTGGACCGGCATTGAGCGCATGACGGCGAAGTGAGGTTGGGGCCATTTTTCCTTCCCAGCCCGGGGGCGCTGGGAGGAGCGCTGCCATGCCGGAATTCGGCAAGGGGCCATACAAAAGCTGCACGATTGGATAATGGGAACTAAAAACTCCGTATATTGGTGTTGATACGAGAAAAGGGTATTCGAGCTTGTCAGGTAAATGTAAACCCCGAATACCCCTTCTAACGCGCTCACCGGGCTCACCTTCTGCCAGATGCTCCTGGTGATAATCACAATTCTATTTTGGAACAGCCGAGTGTTGGCCCACTAACGGCTATCGGTTGATCGCTGCCAGTGATCCTGTATGGGCTAACTGGCCATCCACAACGGCCAACGCTGGCGTCCACTACTGAACCAGGCAGTAACGAAACCCTTATTTTTAACACTCAAAATTCGCGCGTTATGAAGATGTCAACACTAACCCTGTTTCTGAATCTGCTGGCCCTTTGGGGCTACGGGCAGGCTTCGCTCACCGTCCTCAACCCGGACCAGCAATGGCACACCGAACAGGGCTCGATCGAAGAGGCTACCATCACTATGGAGCCCAAAGGCATTTACCTGGATGTCAGCCTCTACCTTACTTTTTCCTACGAAGGAACCAACTTTGGTTATTACGACTCGCTGGAGATGGCGCTGAACTTCACTCTTCCCGAGGAAGCCGCCATTTATGATTCCTGGCTATGGATCGACGAAGTGATCGTCAAGGCGGATATTCTGGACCGCCGCACCGCCACCAATATCTACGAGGATATTGTAGATCGCCGGCAGGACCCCTCCATTCTCTTCAAAATGGACGCCGGGCAATACCAGTTAAGGGTCTATCCTTTTACCCAGGAGCAGCGCCGCAAGGTGAAAGTCAGCTACCTGCTCCCTGCCACCTGGACGGCTGAACAGGTGCTTGCCGACCTGCCCATGGAGATCATCCAGGCTTCCTTCCTCCCGTTGGAGGAACTGGCCGTCCGGGTATGGGCGGGGCCGGAATGGGGGCTACCCCACATTCCCGAGTTGCCGGCCCGCAGCTTTTACCAGGGGAACCATCCGGATCTGGGCGTTTTCTACGAAGTTATGCTGCAGGGGCAGGAGATCAAGCCTGGCCTTACCCTCAGCCTGGACGCCCCTTTGAACGATGGCGTTTACGTCAATCATAATGCCGGCCTGCAGATCTTTCAGGTGGTGGCGCTGCCGGGCCAACTGGTGGAACTGCCCGCCGCCCCGCCCCGCCATTTGCTTATCTATCTGGACTATAAGCCCGACAACGCCAGCAACTTTTTCAAAGAGGACTTGCTGGCGGGCCTGCACCAGGAATTACAACTGGGGTTGATGGAACAGGACCAGTTCCAGGTCTGGGCTACCACCAACGGCCAGCCGGCCATGCTGAGTGAAGGCTGGGTATCCGGTTCTACTGCCGCCATTGACGAAGCATTTGAAAATCTATCCCTTTCCGCTTTCCCGGATAACGGCCGGTTGAACAACGCCCTTTTCCATGCACTGCAGCAGGCCGATGCGCTGGGGCAGGAAACTGCAGTACTGCTGATCTCTAATTCTCAAAATGAAGGCGACCCCTGGAGCGCTGGAGATTTGGTGGACAACCTGAGCCGCCAGGACGGATTCAGCCTGGCCACCTTTTACGCCATCAATTACCAGAATAAAAATATCCAGGACTGGTGGGACTGGTGGGGCCCCAGTGAATGGCGTGGCAATGACTTCCTGTATACGGAGCTGGCCCTGCTCTCCGGAGGTACTTACCGGCGTTCCGGGCAGTTCCGGTACAAGATTCGCAAAGCACTGGAATCGGCGGTCCGCCTGCGGGGCGCGGTGGAACTCCAAACTAGTCTGGAGAATGGCATTTGCTACAATCGATTCACCGTTGGGGGCAGCACGGTCAATGTGCCACTGCAACGGCCCGTTTATCAGGTGGGCCGCTATCAGGGGTTTCTGCCCTTCCGGATAGAATATCTGAGCGTGGTGGATGGGGCGCCGCTTTTCACTACCCGCGTCGTCGAACCCCAGGATGTTCATACTATTGACACCCTGGCGGAAGAGGCCTGGGCAGCCAACTACCTGCTTTCTCTGGAGAACAGCAACCAGGGGGACGCAACGGCCCAGGAGATCGTCGAGAGCAGCATCTATTACCGCGTTTTGTCGCTGCATACGGCATTCCTGGCGCTGGAGCCCAGCCTGGGAGGGGAACCTTGCATTGGCTGTATCGATGGTTCTAACGGAGGAGAATTCCCGGTCTTTAGCACCGAAGAGCTGGCGGCCGAAGATCCTTTGATCCGCCTGAAAGCCCTACCCAACCCCTTTACCGGACAGGTACAGATTCAGGTAGAATTGCTACCCGGCGGGGCCGGGGCGGAATACCAGTTTGCCGTCTACAGCCAGATGGGCCAACTGGTGGCGGTCCTGGAACCTCAACTGCTGGCGCCCGGGCAGGAAACTATCCTGTACTGGAATGGCGCTGCCGCCGATGGCAGTGAACTGCCCGCCGGTATCTACTTCCTGGTTGTGCAAGGGCCGCAGGGCAGGGCGCAGCTGAAGCTGGTGAAGGTAGGAGATTGATGGTTTCGCTGTTCCATGGTTTCATTGAAATCCGGTGAAACCATGGAACAGCAATTGGGAAAAAGCTGCCCTTTCTTCAGCAATTCCCGCTTTGAGAGCATGTTTGGAGGAAATCACGTTGGTGAAACCCGCCACAAAAAAACGCCTGTCAATCCGGAAAATCCTGTCATCCTGTCTATCTTACGAAAAAAAATATGGCCCGTACCTGGTGGAAAGAAGCCGTGATCTATCAGATCTACCCCCGCAGTTTTAAGGATGGCAATGGCGACGGCATCGGCGACCTTCGCGGCATCATTGAAAAGCTGGACTATCTCCAATTGCTGGGGGTGGATGTGCTCTGGCTGAGCCCTGTTTACGAATCGCCCAATGACGATAATGGCTACGATATCAGCGATTACCGCGCCATCATGAAGGAGTTTGGCAGCATGGCCGATTTTGAAGAGATGCTGGAAGGGATACATGCCCGCGGCATGAAACTGGTCATGGACCTGGTCGTAAACCACTCCTCTGATGAGCACGCCTGGTTTCAGGAATCGCGCAGTGCAAAGGATAACCCTTACCGGGATTACTACTTTTGGGAACCCGAGCCGCCCAACAACTGGAAGTCCTTCTTTGGAGGCGACGCCTGGGAATACGATGAACGCACCGGGGAGTATTACCTGCACTTGTTTTCGAAAAAGCAACCCGACCTGAATTGGGAAAACCAAAAGGTGCGTGAAGAAGTATACAGCCTGATGCGTTTCTGGCTGGACAAGGGTATTGACGGTTTTCGAATGGATGTCATCCCCTTTATTTCCAAGCGGCTGGACTGGCCGGATATGGACCCTCATGACTTCAGCTCCGCCATCGAACACATCTACGCCAATGGGCCGCGCCTGCACGAGTTTTTGCAGGAGATGAATCGAAAGGTTTCGTCTCACTATGACGTCATGACGGTCGGGGAAGCCCCCGGTGTGCCGCCCCAATGGGCCAACCTTTACGTGGGAGAGGGGCGGGATGAACTCAGTATGATCTTCCACTTTGGGCACATGATGCTGGATTGGGGCCCGGGCGGAAAGTTTGATCCCAAAAACTGGAATCTGAACGAATTTAAGGAGGTGTTCAACACCTGGCACAAGGCCGTCGGCCAGAAAGGGTGGATTTCCATTTTTCTGGACAATCACGATTTCCCGCGTCTCGTTTCCCGCTGGGGCAATGACCGGGAATATCGCGTTGAGTCCGCTAAGCTGCTGGCCACCCTGCTGTTGACCATGCGGGGCACCCCGTCCATCTATCAGGGTACCGAGATCGGTATGACCAATGTGGCATTCGGCCGTTTTGAAGATTACCGGGATTTGGAAACCATCAATGAATACCAGGCAGCCAAAGAACGAGGGGAAGGCCTGGATGCCTTGTTAGAGGTGGTGCACCGGGTTGGCCGGGATAACGTCCGCACGCCCATTCAATGGGATGACAGTTCTAATGCCGGCTTTACCACTGCCGCTGAGCCGTGGATCAAGGTGAACCCCAACTACCGGGAGATCAATGTGAAGGCGGCGCTGGCCGACCCGAACTCGGTTTTTTTCTATTACCAGAAGTTGCTACGCCTTCGCAAGGACAACCTGGCCCTGGTCTATGGCGATTACGAGCCCATTGACGAAGGTAGTGATTGGTTATACGCCTACCGCCGCTGGAGCAAGGAGGGGGAGTTTTACGTCTACCTCAATTTTTCTTCAAAAGAACAAACGGATATCCCTTTCCCTACCGGTATCCGCACCCGGCTCTTCCTTTCCAATTATGAGTCGGATGCCTCATTTAAAGATACTTTGCGGCCCTGGGAGGCCAGGGTGTATCGGGTGGTGGCGCCCTGATCAGAAGAGCCAGCCTGAATTGGGAGTTTGTACAATTTTTGTTACTATTTAGCATAAGGCCATGGATGCCTCTGGTGCGAAATTTTGTAAGCAAACCTTCCCCTTTCAAGGGGAATGAGAAGGGGTTCCGGCAAAAAAAGCCTACAAAATTTCGCGCCAGGGGTTAAATCACCATGATGCTGAATAGTTACCAATTTTTAAGTAAGCGGGGTGGTTGTATAGGGTATCCGTCTAAGGTTGGACAGAGATTGCCGAGGTTGTGTACGCCTGCCCCGTACCCGAAGGGTCGGGGATGTACGAATCCAATGGGAGCCCTTGTGTGTACGTTGTACGAGGCTGTCCAACGTTAGAATGGTAGCCGTTGTATAGAAAAAACATCTGATCATGAAGCCTTTGTATTCTTGCCTTCTACTGGTTCTTCCATGGTGGCTGTCGGCTCAGGTAGGTGGTAATCAGCTTTACCAGGACTCCCGTTCTTATACACCCGACCCCGCCGGTAGTGCTGTCCAACTTGCCCGCACTGATTCCACTTTTATCCTTCAGGCCCGGGTCCTGCTCCACATTCCGGCCGACAAATACCTGGTGACTTTCGGCCTCAGCCATATAGAGAACACCCCTCAGGCCTGTAATAAAGCGCTCAACCGCCGTATAGTTGCCTTTACTTCCAGCCTGAAAGGCCTGGGGATATCAGAGGGGGATATTTTTATTGACCTCATCGCCCAGAGCAAAGTGTATGACTATGAGATAGAACAGAATATCGCCTCTGAATACCTGGTGGGATTCAAGGTCCAGAAAAACGTCATCATTCGCTGTGAAAGCCATGATGACATCGCCCGGATGCTGGACCTGGCCGCCGAACAACAGATCTACGACCTGGTGGCCGTGGAGTATATCTCTACCGATGAGGAAGGAATTTACAGCCGGCTTTTTGATGCCGCTGCGAAAGTGTTGGCGAGGAAACGCAAGGCCTGGCTTCAGCTTTCCGGCGCAGAGGTGAAGCCCGCCGCTGCTCCTTTTCGCGAACATTTCTACAGTATCCAGCCGGAGAGCCGCTACCGTTCCTACGAGGCAAAGGATAGCGGAGGGGTATCTAACGCCAACAGGAAGCACCAGTATGTGATAAAGGAAGTGCCAAGAGAGCGGACCTTTTTTTACGATCCGCTGAATTTATCCGGGTTCGATAAGGTGCTGAACCCCGCTCCGGTGGAGGTAGGGCTGGCCTATGTCCTGGAGTTACAGATGGAGTACGAACTGGAAAAATAAAAAAATGGAAAGCTGCAGATGAGCCTAAGGGAAATCCTGCAAATACAGAAGGCCATCATTCTCGATGGAGCGCTGGCCACTGAACTGGAAGCACATGGGGCCAGGCTCGATGGCCGCCTCTGGTCTGCCCGGATTCTATTCGAAAAGCCGGAGCTGATCCACCGTCTTCACCTCGATTATTTTCGGGCGGGCGCAGACGTGGCCATCACCGCCAGCTATCAGGCCAGTTTTGAAGGCTTCCGGCTGCTCGGCCTTTCAGATGAGAAAACCCGCGGCCTGCTACGTCGAAGTGTGGAGCTGGCGAAGGAAGCCCGGGATGTATTCTGGGCAGACCCGGAAAACCGGAGTGGGCGTGTCTTTCCTCTGGTGGCCGCCTCCGTCGGGCCCTATGGCGCTTTTCTTGCGGATGGTTCGGAGTATATGGGGCGCTACGGGTTGAGCGTTGAGGAGCTTATGGACTGGCATCGCCCCCGTATGGCGGCGCTGCTGCAAGCGGGCCCCGATATCCTGGCCTGCGAGACCATCCCCTGCCCGGAGGAGGCGGAAGCGCTGCTGCGGCTGCTGGAGGAATTTCCGGAGGCCCGGGCCTGGCTGAGTTTTAGCTGTCAGGACGGCCGCCGCATCAGCCAGGGGGAACTTTTCAGGGATGTGGTAAAAAGGGTGGCCGGCGCTGCCCAGGTATGGGCAGTGGGGGTAAATTGCACGGCGCCGAGGCACATCAGTTCCTTGCTGAAGGAGGCCCGCCGGGTGGCCAATAAACCCCTGGTGGTTTATCCCAATAGCGGAGAACGCTGGGATGCCGCAAGGCACTGCTGGGTGGAAGGCGAACAGGCAGAGGGTTTCGGCGCCTTGCCATTGGAGTGGTTCGCTCAGGGCGCCCGGCTCATCGGAGGTTGCTGCCGTACGGGGCCGGCCGATGTGAATGCGCTAAGGAGGCTTTTAATACCGGGGACACAGCTACCATTCTAACATTGGACAAAAGTTGGCAATCGGACGCTACTTAGTTTAACGTAAGGCTTGAGTATAAAGTGTTGGATTCCAGGTTGCTATCCGGATTTTTGCCCGGAATTGTGTACGGTGTACGGAGCTGGACAGGAACCTGAAAGTGTACGATGTACGATTGGGCTGGCGTCGTACACCGTACACCATGTACATCGTACACTTGCCGGCCAGGGAACCAGCTATCAGGCTAAAAGCCCCCACCTGGGGTCAAACCTCACGTTAGTTTACAGTGTACTTCGCCACTTCCTGGCTATCAAGTGTGTCCAACATTAGACGGATACCCAAAATAATTGGCCTTCTTACGCTCCCTGCCTTCACTCGAAAAATGCCTGTTCTATCCTTTCCACATAAGGTAGCTGAGCCAGCCGGTAGAGTATTTTCTTATAATTTTTCTGGTGTGTATTGCCCAGGCAGAGGTACTGATCGCGGCCGCAGCCGATCCGCCCCCTGGCGGTTTGGAGCTTCAGGCTGGGGTCCATGCGTTCCACTTCCCTGCGGTATTGTTCTTTCCTGGGGATACAGAATTCGTAATCCAGCGCTACTTTGCCATCCGTTGGGCCGCGCAGCCCTCGTTCATCCAGTTGGGATAAGTCGAAACGGATTTTTTGCAGCTCTTCCGGAGAGGGCTGGAGTTGGGGGGTGTGGCAGGAAAAGATTGGGAGGAGTAACAGAAATGAGTAGCGTTTTTTCATAAGGTATCTGTTTGTTTTTCCTCAAAGAAGTTGGCCCGGGTTGCCAAATTTATTTGGTATCGGAGACGTAAGTGAAAGCGCCTTCGAACCCAAATAAATTTGAATCCTCAAATGACTACTTCCAAACATCTCTTAAATCGATTTCACCCAAAACCTCAATGTTTTCGACGATTCTTCCTCTTCCTGCAGGCCCCGCCAGCTGATGAAACAGTGCATATCGGTTGGGGTAAAGCCCCGCCTGTGCCAGAAATCATCCAGGGGGCGATAAGCTTCCGGGCGAAGAGGGTGTTTTTCCGGGCGGACTACAGCACAGAAGGCAAGGGTGTCGAAGCGGCCCAATTGACGAGCCCAGCGCTCCCGCTCTTCGAAAAAGCGAACGCCCAGCCCCCGGCCACGGTAGGCCTGTTGGAGGACGGATTCCCCGAAATAGAACGTTTTTTTTACATCATACCCACCCTCTTCCAGGGGCTGCCGGATATTGGGCGTCTCCCATTCCAGCGGCAGAGCGGTTGAGGCGCCGACGACTGCCTCCCCATCCAGCACCACCACGAGTAGGCTGTCAGGTGCTTGTCCGAAAGTTTGCAGGTAGCGCCGTTCGTACTCCATTTCTCCATCGTACAGGTAGGGGTATTCCCTGAACACGTCGATCCTTAGCTGCGCGAGGGCGTCGATGTAGGGATTGATGGCTTCGCCGGTGAGCGGAAGGATGGTCAGCATAGCAGTCCAACGTTAGAATGGTACCCAGTGGTTCTAGTCAATAACAAATCCCGAATAGCCATTTTCCGCCTCCCGGAGAAGGAAAACGCCCTACCGCTGCGGCCTTTCCACCAACAGAATATGGGCGGGATATTTATCCGGGTTGAGTTCCACGTAGTTCCACTCATTAAACCAGTGGAACACCTCACCGGTTATCAGATCGGTGACTTTGAGGTTGACGTTGCGGCCGATTTCCAGGAGGTCTTTAGGCACTTCGATAAAGCCGCTTTGCCTGTATTCAACATCGAAGCTGGCAATACACCAGATGATATTACTTTTATCGTCGGTATACTTGATGTAACTCATCAAGTTGTCGTTGTCAGTCCGGGTGAAGTGGATGTTCCAGGTAGTTTGAAGCGCGGGATTTTCCCTGCGAATCTGATTGACCCGGGTGATCACTTTGGTGAGGCGGTTGCGGTGTTCCCAGTCGTAATGGCGAATTTCGTATTTCTCAGAGTTGAGGTACTCCTCCTTCCCATTGGTGTGTGGGGTATTTTCCATAAATTCAAAGGAAGGGCCGTACATGCCGTAGTTGGAGGACAGGGTGGCGGCAAGCAGGAATCTTTTGACGAAAGCGTTGGGGGAGGCATTCATCAGTTCGTAGGCCAGAATATCCGGCGTGTTGGGCCAGAAGTTGGGGCGGAAGTACTCCCGAAACTCCGATTGAGTAAGTTCGGTGAGGTACTCTTCCATCTCCTTCTTGGTGGTGCGCCAGGTAAAATAAGTATAGGATTGGTTGAAGCCGGCCTTGGCCAGCGCCGCCATTACTTTGGGGCGGGTAAAGGCCTCGGCGAGAAAGATCGTATCCGGATATTCCTTTTGGACCTCCGCGATGGCCCACTCCCAAAAGCCGAAAGGTTTGGTGTGCGGATTGTCGACGCGGAAAATCCGTACTCCTGCCTCACACCAGAACAGGATCACACTTTTGAGCTCTTCCCATAGGTTTTTCCAGTCTTCCGACTCAAAATTGATAGGAACGATATCCTGATATTTTTTAGGTGGGTTTTCGGCGTAGGCAATGGTGCCGTCGGGCCGCCAGAGGAACCAATCCGGATGCTCTTTAATGTAAGGATGGTCGGGGGCGCATTGGAAGGCCAGGTCAAAGGCAATATCGATACCGAATTCTTTAGCTTTTTTGATCAACGCCTGGTAATCGTCCATGGATCCCAGCTCCGGGTGAATGGCTTTGTGGCCGCCCTCATCGCTGCCGATGGCCCAGGGCGAGCCCGGTTCGTTGGGCCCGGCGGTGACGGCGTTGTTTTTGCCTTTGCGGTTCAATTTTCCGATGGGATGGATAGGGGGGAAATAAAGCACATCAAACCCCATCTCTTGTATGCGAGGCAACAGCCGTTCGGCATCTTTAAACGTACCGTGCCTGCCCGGCTCCCTGGAAGCAGAGCGGGGGAAAATCTCATACCAGGTGCTGAACAGTTCTTTCTCCCAGCCCACCCGTACGCGCAGGTTCTTATCATACACCGTTTGGTGCTGTTTCATGGGGCAATCGAAAATAGCCTGGGCAAAACGAGGGCTCAGTGCCGTTTCTATTGCCTGTTCATAGTTGGCCTCGTCTCCCAGCAGCTGGGCAAACTGGAGTAAACTTTCAGATTGAGCTTTGGGATGGAGTTTGGCGGTTTCCCGCAGGTACTTTACTCCGATCTGCAATTCTACCTTCATGCCCTGCCCGGCCTCGTATTTCTTTTTGAATCCGTCATGCCAGTGCAGCAGATGATCGATCCAACCTTCGATCTTATAATAGTAGAGCCCTTTTTGCGCTACCTGAAAGGAGGCCACCCATACATCATTCGGGAGCTCCTGCATGAAAACTTCGGTCCAGCGCTTTTGACTTTCATGCCGGTACAGAAGAGAGGCGCGGATGTGGTCATGGCCGTCGCCAAAAATATCGGCGGTGATGGCAACCTGTTCTCCAGGAATGCGCTTGATAAAAAATTGGCCGCCATTAATTTCTGGTTGGACATTCTCAATGATAACGCGGTTTCTCATTTTTTGGGCTTACGTTTTGCGATTGGGATAATGGGATAATTGCTTCAACAGCAAACTTAAACAGAAAATCTGAAAATATTACAGGACTTCAGCATCATTCCATAATAGAAAATCAAATGTCAATAAAAGAGTTGTTTTTCTCAGGGCCCAAAAAAGAGGAAGGCCAGTAAGCGCTTAGGTCACTAAACGCGTACTGGCCTTCCTCTAAAAATAACTGTCGCTCTGATCTTATTCAGAGCGACAGCTTCAGCCGATAATTTTCATCTTCTCTAGGAAAACATAAACACTTACCGGCCTTAAAGATTGAACACCCAATTGACCATGTTATTTACAGAAGATTAGCCGATTACTTCTATAAACTCTGTTTTTTGTTTGTTTTTGTTTCTTGTTACAAATGTAAGCCCTGGCATTCCCTGGTGTATTGACCTTAATCATCATTTTTACTGATTTTTGTCACCCTTTTCACTCCACCTGCTTATCTGGTAACAAATCCAATTCCCGTTCGATGGCCTCGGGTAGGAGGGGGCCGTAGTGTTCGCGGAAGCCTTCCAGGTCATACCATGTTTGGAACTGAGCGATCTCCAGGCTTTCTTTCCTTCCCTTTATCCGGAAGGTGCGGGCCTGCCCGGTAAAAGGCTGCTCGTTATACACCGGCGTGTCGGAGAAGGGGGCCAGCTTGTAGGCGGATTTCCCGTTGATTAGGAAAAACTCCTCGCCGTTGTAATCCATCGTAGCATCAAAAATAGCCATGCGCTCGTCACAGAGCTGATAAAAATTAGCCACCGGACTTTTGCCTTCCAGGAGCGCATTGATAGTCGCCTCCAGGTCGATCGCGGTCAGGTAGGGAAAGGTGATGTACTGGCCGCTGGTTTCACTGAAGCCGTACCCTCCCAGCAGGTAAAGCGTACTGCCTTCCTGATAATAAGCCATACCGGTAGCGCTTATCTGTTCCCGCAAAAGGCCCTCGAGGTTGCCGCTGGTATACGCAGCGGCGCGGCTGCGTTTGAAGTCGATCATCAGAATGTCCAGGTTCGGGAAATCCTGGCTGTATTGTTGGGGGACGTCCGACCGGATGCTACCTCCAAAAATGAGCAAATAGTTACCTTGTTGCCCAACGGCATAGCCGTACATATCCTGTAGGGTAGGATAGAGTTCGTAGGCTTTGGGGGGAAGCTCCCTTACCGTTTGTGCGAAAGTAGGGGCCATAGTTAGAAACAGGATTGCGGCTAAGGCGATGGATCGTATCATGCTTTGTAATTTTGGCATACAACAAAAATATCTGTGGCTTAGTGCCATTAGGGTGATTCCAGTCAGCAAACACGGCTGATTTTCGTCATTTTGACAGAAATCAGGCCGCCCGGCTGATAATGATCATCCTTTCTGCTGACAAAAAACGACAATTTGGTTTCATTGGGTATAATATCAAATGAATAAAGCGAAATAGCCGGGTAATTTTTCTTAAAATTACAGGCAATGCTAACAAAACAACTAAGACGCGTGCCATGAAAAACATTCTCTTTCCAACTGACTTATCCCCCGCCGCTGAAAATGCCTTTATTTATGCGCTGCATCTGGCAGCCAAATTAGATGCAACAGTTACGACCCTCCATGTTTATGTCAAACCTGAAGTTAGAGGGGCTGGCTTACCTCATACGCTGAGTGAATTCTACGCTTCCTACGACCTTGAAAAATTTGAGAATTACAAGGATGCCATTCCCGCTTTGCGGGACATACAGGAAGCCCACGGCTTTTCCGGCGTGAAGGTAGTCCACCTGATGAAACCAGGCAGTAAAGTTGTCTCAACCATCGTTCAAACTGCTAAAGAAGAGGCTGCTGATATGATCATTATGGGGACCACCGGCGCCCGCGGGTTTAAGGAGGTCTTCCTGGGCAGCATCGCCGGCGAAGTACTGGAAAATGCCGAATGCCCGGTGCTGGCCATCCCCGAAAAAGCAGAATTTGACGGCCTGATCGATCAACTGGCGTTTACCACAACCTACAAAGAAGAAGAGGAAAAGGCACTGGAAAAAGTGATTGACATTATGGCGCCTTTCCATCCGGAGATACATTGCATCAATGTCGACCTGGCGCATACAGAGCCTATTACCCACCGAATGGATCAGTTTAAGGCCCGCTTTGGCGAAAGAGACAATGTGCACTTCTACGTCCTGGAGGGCAATGATATCAAGGAGGCGATCACCGGGTTCCTGGAAGAAAACAAGATTGATGTGCTGGCTATGGTCACTCACAAACGGAATTTTCTGGCAGAGCTCTTCAACTA
Source organism: Lewinellaceae bacterium (assembly GCA_020636095.1). GTDB lineage: Bacteria > Bacteroidota > Bacteroidia > Chitinophagales > Saprospiraceae > JACJXW01. Next base: position 522,567 of record JACJYN010000002.1, on the reverse strand, counting down.
CAGCCGCACCAAGATGATGTCTTATCATTCCCGGACGCCGGTGCTCTCTATCCCGGCGGATATTTTGTAGGAGTATGGTACCTATTTAGGTATTATGGTATTTCGGCATTATGGTTTTGTGGCCAGGCAGTTGCAGCGCCTCTGTGAGCCTCCGGCCGCAATACCGGGACACCATAAAACCGAAACACCTAAATAGTTACGGAGTATGTGTGTAAAAGGATTCTGAACGGGGCTCCCTTTACCCCTTCACACTTTCATGCGATTACACATTATATTATCGTTAACAGAATTTAACACCCCCTTTATAAGAACCCCGACAAGAAGGCCGTTCAATAGGGAACAAAAAAATGAAAACCATGAAACAATCTGCAAAGCTCCTTTTTACCCTGTTGGCAGTAGCCTTTCTTTCACTCCCTGCCATGGCGCAGGTCAAAGTCAACCCGAAGGTGGGGGTTAACTTTTCCGGGGTGGACGCCCAACTACAGGACATTACTGCGAATGCCCGGGTAGGCTGGAACGCCGGCCTGGACCTGCGCATCGGCAATGGCTTCCTGTTTTTTAATCCGGGCGCCCATTATTACAGCTACACAGCGCGCCTGATCAAGGACGTTCAAGGGCCGAACGATGTAAAGCTCGAGGATGAAACGACCATTCAAAACATCAAAGTACCCGTCAACATTGGCCTCCGGCTGACCGGAGACAATGGCCTGATCGGCCTGCACGTCAAAGGGGGCGTGGCGCCAACTATGGTGCTCGGCGTGACGGAAAAGCAGGATTTCTCCTTCAATAAGGATGACCTCAACACCTTCACTATGGGCGCCAATATCGGCGCTGGTATTGACTTCCTCGTCTTCACCCTGGACGCCAACTACGAGATCGGACTCAACGACTTTTTTAAGAATGCCGAAGGCCGGAACAACATGCTGACCGTCAGCCTGGGGCTGAAGTTCTGATGTAGGGAGGAAGGGATCTGGTGATGTGGTGAGGAGCGTGAAGTGCCTGCACCACATCACCACATCACCACATCACCACATCACCACATCACCACATCACCACATCACCACATCACCACATCACCACATCACCCTCTCGCCCTCTCGCCCTCACCCTCTCCCTCCCTCACTCCTTATCCACCTCAATCACCATTCCCACCGCACTTTTACTTTCCGTATTCGCTTCGAATGCCACTGTTTTTCCAGCTTTGAACGTTACCTCTGTCGCGCGTGAATTGCCCAGCGCCTCGTTTACTTTTCCGGCATAATCGCCGGCCCGGCTGGCGTTGATGCGGCTGTTGAACTGCTGAAAATTAATCTCTTCTTTACTGATTACGATGGCTATGAAATCTTTATTGCCGATCTGGTCGGCCACCATGGAGTAATCTCTGGGGAAGACCCGCGTGCCGGTGATGCCGCAGTAGGCGGAATGTTTTTCGGTGTAGGGAAAGAGGACGTAGCTGGAGCCGTCCGTTTCCTGGCCGAAAACGTAGATAAAGCATTCGATGGAATTGGCCACCAGAACTTTGAATTTATCCCCTTTTTTGATGGGTTTGATGGTTCGGAAGGAGGCGCCGTTGTCCTTGCTGAACAAGCCGATGGTGTTTTTGGAATTGACATCCACCAGGCCGAATTCGACGGCCATGCGGCTTTTATCCTGGTTGGTAGCGGCGGGATAAACGCCATAGGCTTCTTTGGTGAAGTGCTCAAAGTCGCGGTATTTTACCCATCCGATGCCGCGGTCGCCCCATTCCGGCCCCCAACTGTTCATAATCTGGAAGGCGCCGCCCTGCTGGTTATCGTCGTAACCGATGACGCACATGGCGTGGCCGCTGAAGCCGGGCATGCCATAGTCTCGTTGGGACGGCTGCCACAGGGGTTTTCCCATCATCGGGCCCATGAAGGACCCGCCCACCATCATGCCGATTACCACGGGATAGCCCTGAGCGAGGTGCTGCTTGATGCCCGTGATGTCGGGTTTATACTGGCTGGCGCCCAGCGTGAGGCGGTCGAAACCCTGGATGCGGTACCGGGAGCCAGCCTGTTTCTGGTTCGAGGAAGGCGCATTGGAACAATTGTTCTCATCATAACGAAACTGGCTGAAAGGCAGCCCTCCGAATTGCTGCATGGTTTTCATGGCTTCCAGCATATAGGCGCCCTGGCAACCGGTGAGGGCGATCTGGTTGTACAGGTAGGCCGGGCTGAAAGCTACATTATCTGGTTGCTGGCCGGTGGTTTCCGCTTCCAGGATGGTGCGGGCGGCATAGGCGCTGGCCCAGCCTACGCAGGAGCCCTGCCGGCCCTGATGGCGCCGTTGCGGGGCGTACTGTTCCAAAGAAGCCCGGGCCGGTAGCGCGGCCTGGCCGCCGTAGCCATAGGAGACTGGCTCGAAGACCTTGGCGCGGTCGTAGACCTCCTGGTCGAGGGTGGCGCCCAGAGAAAATTCGGAAGTGTCAAATTCTTCGTTGGCGGCGCCCCCGCCGCCACTGAGCATTTCACTCCCGCCCAGGAAAAAATACCAAACGCCCCCCACCAGCAGAATGGGGATCAGCAGTTTGGGCCGCTTGAAGAGGAACATCAGGATAAGTGGCAGAAATTTGAGCAAGGCGTTAGATCCACCCCCGCCGGGGCTTTGCCTGCCGCCTCCTGACTGAGGTTGCGGGTCGTCTTTTTCCATTCTGATTGGCATAGGATAGTCCGTTTTGGTTTTGCGGTTTAAAAATCTACATTTTGAATAGGATAACCAAACTTCCATTGGATTACCGGATATAATTGGGACGGCCAGTTTTCAGGAAAGTATCGGAGCGCAATTGTTTGTATTTTTTTGAAACTTTTTACTTTTTGTTTCGTAAGACAAACCGTCAAATTGCGTTGAGTTGGAGGCTACAACTTGGGAGGGTCCAAAGTCCTATGTCCAAAGTTCTATGTAACTCCGGTTTCCGGGGTGGCTTCGAACCTTTAACGCAGAACTTTGAAACAGCCTCTACAACCCATCCCCAATTCTTTCCGATTCTCCCCTCCAAGTGATCACAAACTAGCATTAACATAATTCTTTTCCCCCCATTTTGCTACCCCTTGACAGGTATTATTGTGAAATACTATTTACACACTCTTGCTAAACCCTTTACCCTTATGCACGCAGGGACTACAATTAAGCCAGTAAACACAGAAAAAATTCAAAGAGCAATTTTTGTCCTGGAAACCTTGAGTGACAAAAACTCCAAACAAGTCCTGGAAACTTTAAAAGAACACCGAAGTACTACTTTTTTAGAATTGATGATATACACCCGGATCAGCAATGACGAACTAGAGTTACTTTTGGATAAACTATGCGATACCGGCGCCATCGTTCAGGAGGAAGTAGACTGGCAAAGCCTGTTCTCCGTTGACGAAAAGCGCTTGTCAGCATTGGCGGCTTATGCCAAGGCGCTGGCCCGGGGCGCCCGGTTTTAACTATTCCAGAGGGATGTTGCCGTAGTATGCCAGATCAATATCCTTTCGGATTTTGACGTAATAGGTAACTTGCCCAACGTGATAGGAGAAATGTTCGGCCACATGAACGAGGATCGACAAGCCCGTTTCTTCGAAGGTTTGTACCTTTCTGGGACGGAGTAGGCCGTTGGAATCTACTGTTCGCAGTACGGTTTCAACCTCTTGCTGCAATCAACAACTAAGTATTCAACGCTCCGCAAACGCTGATCACCTGCCCGGAAACGTAAGTAGACAGATCGGAGCCGAGGAAAACGCAAACATCGGCCACTTCTTCCGCCTTACCCAGCCGTTTCATCGGAATGTTGGCCAGGTATCCTTCTTTCACCTTTTCATCCAGGGCGTCGGTCATATCGGTTTCGATGAAACCGGGGGCGATGGCGTTACAACGGATGCTGCGCGAGCCCATCTCTTTGGCGATCGACTTGGTGAAGCCGATGATGCCCGCTTTGGAAGCGGCATAATTGGCTTGCCCGGCATTGCCGGTTACCCCAACGATAGAGCTCATATTGATGATGCTGCCCCCGCGGTTTTTCATCATGGGGCGAATGAGGTGCTTGGTCAGGTTGAAAATAGATTTCAGGTTGGTCTGTATCACATCGTCCCACATCTCTTCGGTCATCCGCAGCATGAGATTATCCCGGGTGATGCCGGCATTGTTGACCAGAATATCGACTTTGCCAAATTCCTGCAATACCGCATTGGCCAACTCTTCTGAAGCCTGGTAAGAACTGGCGTCCGACTGATATGCCTTGGCTTTGACGCCCAATTCGCTGAGTTGGGCCGCCATCGCATGGGCCTGTTCAGCTGACGAGCGGTAAGTAAATGCTACGGCAGCGCCCTGCTCGGCAAAGCGCCGGGCAATAGCCGCTCCGATGCCCCGGGAACCGCCGGTGACGAGAGCTACTTTCCCTTCGAGTAATTTCATGTGTCGTTGGTTTTTTTGCAAAGTAACGGAAAAAGAAAAAAAGCCGGCAATTTGCCCAACGCTTTTTGCCGGCCCTGCGTCCTGTCAAAAAAACATTCAATAAACTAAGACTATGAAATACACATTCCTTCTTTGCCTGAGCCTGGCGCTCATGCTGTTCAGTTGTGAAAAAGACGATATTGGCCTCAAAAGCTCTTCTGAAGACGGGGACATTACCTTCGATGAAAGCTTCAGCGGCGCGGTCAGCAGCAGTTCCAGTTCAGGACAGGCCGGAGACAGCACTCTACAGGCGGGCCAGTTGACGGCCGGTGAGTGGAACGACCTCGACAACTGGCAATTCTGGGAAGGCCTGATCGCCAAGGATACCCTTTCGGAATATCCCGGATACTGGAAATTCGACGACTTTGGGCGCGTAAGCCTGAAGCTAAGCCAGCCCAACGGCAGTCCGGTGATTGATGCAGAGGCCATTCTGCTGGGAGTAAATGAAGAGGTTCTGTGGCGGGCTCGTACCGACAACTTCGGGCGTGCGGAATTCTTTCCTGCGCTGATGGGGCCGGCCGCCGGACAGCCTGCCCGCATCAAAGTGAACGTTCAGGGGCAGTCTTATTATCTCAATGAGGTGAAATTCTACGAATCCGGTATCAATGAAATGGTGATCCCGGTGAATGGCTCCTACAGCCAGGAGGCCGACGTCTTTTTCGTCTTTGACGCCACCGGCTCCATGGCAGACGAACTGGAATACATCAAAGTGGAGATCAACGATATTATCGCGCGCATACGGAATAACAATAATAACATCAGCTTTCGCATGGGTTCTGTTTTTTATCGCGATGAAGGCGACGAATACGTCACCCGCACCTCCAACCTGGACGGGAACTTCGCGCAGGTGGTGGATTTTATCAACATTCAGAAAGCCGACGGTGGCGGGGATTTCCCCGAGGCGGTGCACTCCGCCCTCGAGAAGGCCATCGGAGGGCAGGCCTGGCGGGAGAACGCCCGCGCCCGCCTGCTGTTTCTCATTCTGGACGCCCCGCCTCACCATCAGGATGATGTGATCCAGTCCGTACAGGATCAAATCCTGCTGGCCGCCCAAAAAGGCATCAAGGTGATACCCATTACCGCCAGCGGTATCGATAAGGAGACGGAATTCCTGATGCGCATCCTGGCTATTGCTTCCAACAGCACCTATACCTTCATCACCAACCACAGCGGCATCGGCAACGAACACCTGGAACCCACCGTAGGAGATTATGAAGTGGAATTCCTCAACGACCTGGTCGTGCGCCTGGTCGATAAATATGTGGAATAACTAAACTTTAACACCCTAAATCACTCTTGGCGAATGTTACAATTTGATGACAAAGCAATAAAGCCGTATATTGGTGGTTATCCAATAAAGCCTTGTTATTAAATTCCCTAAGTTATGAAAACAAGAACGTTACCCGCTCTTCTTCTGATACTCTCTATGACGCTGGTTTCCTGTGTGAAAGACACGGTGGATGTGCGTTACACCACGTACTCCGATGAGGAATACCAGGCGATTTCCGCCGTGCTCGGCCTGCCTAACGACCGGGTGGATTACGATGTCGAGTTGCCGCAGCACATGCTCGACCTGGGCATGGTGCCCCCCAGGATCAATAACGCCAAAGCCACGCTGGGCCGAGTCCTTTTCTACGATAATAAGCTTTCCCGGAATGAGAAGATCAACTGTGCTTCCTGCCACCATCAGGAACTGGCCTTTGCCGACAATAAAGCTTTTAGCGAGGGTTTCGATGGAGAACTGACCTTGCGCAATTCTCTGGCCCTGGGCTCAGTGGCCAACTTCAAATCCTCTTACGAAGGAAGCAACGGGGGAGGGCTGGCTCCTCCTACCCAGCAGCAGTTTTTCTTCTGGGATGAACGCGCCCACACCATTGCCGAGCAGAGCACCATGACTATACAAGATGATATCGAGATGGGCATGGACCTGAACGAGCTGGCCGGCCGCCTGGCTCAGGAGCCTTATTACAGGGTCCTGTTCAACAAGGCTTACAATACCGAAGCCGTTCAGCCCCACATGATTACGGATGCCTTGCAGGAATTCATCAACGCGATCGTATCCACTCAGACCCGCTTTGACGATGGCCTGGCCGCCAGAAAGGGGGATGTGGGCAGTACTTTTTCCAATTTCACCCAACAGGAAAACCAGGGCAAAGCCTTGTTTATCCAGCACTGCTCTTCCTGCCACGGCGCCAATATGTCTATTTCTCAGGAAACCGTGGCGAACAACGGCCTGGATCAGGATTATACCGACCTTGGAGTGGGCAAGGTCACCGGCAACCCTACCGATGTAGGTAAGTTCAAAGTGCCCTTCCTGCGCAATATCGCCCTGACAGCTCCCTATATGCACGACGGGCGCTTCGCCACCCTGGAAGAAGTGGTGGAACACTACAACTCCGGCGTGAAAATGCACCAGAACCTGGACCACCGCCTGCGGGCGCCCGACGGCAACAGCCCGCGCCGGCTCAACCTCAGCAATACGGAGAAAGCCGCCCTGGTGGCCTTCCTGGAAACGCTGACGGACCAGGAATTGGTGACGGCCAGCCGGTTTGAGGATCCGTTTAAGTAGGGCGTGAACTAACTATTCGGCAACAAATCTTAGACAGGAGCCAGCTTATTAATAGAATAAGGCGGCTTTCACTTTATAAAAATAGAATCAATCTGCTATCCGGCTCCTTATTTTTATAATAATCCCCAAAATTTCATAAAACTTCTCAATGGTTTAATTTGTACCTTTGTGAGAAATTTGATTATTTGTTCACCAGAGCAGCACATATCATCCTCGCCGTTCTCCTCTTCATCAGCTCTACCGGCTTTGTAGTCAACAAACACTATTGCCAGAACGAGCTGAAGAGCATGGCTATTTTCCACAAGGCAGAACCCTGCCATCAGGATAAGGCCATGAAGGGCTGTCCGATGCATAGCTCTGGAGAGAAGGAAAAAAAGGGGTGCTGCGACGATGAAACGGAATATGTCAAGGCCTCGGATGAACAGGTAGCCCCATCCTTTCAAATCGACTTGCAGGTTACGCCGGTTCTGTTGGCCGCCATTTTTGTAGTGTTCAATATTGAACTGCCTGCCTTAGATTCCAATACGCTCCACTACTTAACCTACAAACCGCCCATTGTCCTCAACGACCTATCCGTGTTGTTGCAGGTTTTTCGCCTATAGTCCATCGTTGGTTTTTGAGGCCACTCGGTATTCTGCCGCAGTGGCTAAAGTCGTTGTGCTGTTGTCTGGCCTCCCTGGCCACGAACTGAAAACGAGCAACTGACAACAAACAACCGGCGCTGTATCCCAAGCGGGATATTCTATTAAAACCTACGTTACAATATGGCCTTATGCTTAATGCAATTATCCGATTCTTTTTGGAAAACAAGCTGGTAGCCTGGATACTACTCCTGTTCTTTACGGGATGGGGCATTGTCTCCGCACCCTTTGATTTTAATATCAACTGGCTGCCCCGCGACCCCGTAGCGGTGGACGCCATCCCCGATATTGGAGAGAACCAGCAGATCGTCTTCACCCGCTGGATGGGGCGCTCCCCGCAGGATGTGGAGGACCAGATCTCTTACCCGCTCACCTCAGCCCTGTTGGGGATTCCCGGGGTAAGAACCATCCGGAGTAACTCCATGTTTGGCTTTTCCACTATTTACATCATTTTTCAGGAGGATGTGGAGTTTTACTGGAGCCGCTCCCGGATACTGGAGAAACTGAACTCCCTGCCCGCCAACCTCCTGCCCGATGGGGTTCAGCCTGCTTTGGGGCCGGACGCCACCGCCCTGGGCCAGATCTACTGGTATACGCTGGAAGGAAGGGACGCCGACGGTAAACCTGCCGGGGGCTGGGATCCGCACGAACTGCGCACTATTCAGGATTATTATGTGCGTTACGGCCTGTCTTCCGCCGAAGGGGTGTCGGAAGTGGCCTCTGTGGGAGGCTTTGTCAAAGAATACCAAATCGATGTTGACCCGGATGCCATGAAGATCCACCGCATTACCTTGGAGCAGGTGATGGCTGCGGTCAAAGGAAGCAACATAGACATCGGCGCTCAGACCATGGAGATCAATCTGGCCGAGTATTTCGTGCGGGGGCTGGGGTACATCAAAAATGTGGAAGATATTGAATACTCGGTGGTGGCGGTGAACGACAACGTTCCCGTTTACATCAAGGATGTTGCCCGGGTAAATATCGGCCCGGCCACAAGGCGAGGCGCGCTGGATAAGTCGGGGGCTGAAGCGGTCGGCGGCGTGGTGGTGGCCCGCTACGGCGCCAACCCCATGCAGGTGATCAAAAATGTGAAAGCCAAAATTGCGGAACTGGAGCCCGGGCTTCCTTCCAAGACGCTGGAAGACGGAACCATCTCTCAGGTAAAGGTCATCCCATTTTATGACCGCACCCAGCTGATCCAGGAGACGATCGGCACACTGGAAGAGGCGCTCACGCTGGAAGTGCTCATCACGGTGATCGTGGTCATCCTGATGTTGTTCAACCTGAAGTCGTCGCTGTTGGTATCCGGCGCGCTGCCGGTGGCGGTGTTGATGTGCTTCGTCGCTATGCGGCAGTTTGGGATCGACGCCAATATTGTTTCCCTTTCCGGTATTGCGATCGCCATTGGCACCATGGTGGACATGGGGATCGTGCTGACGGAAAGCATGGTGAAAAACATTAAGGAAGCGCCGCCGGGAAAACCGCTGCTGGCGACAATTTATGAGGCGACAACCGAGGTGGCCTCAGCCGTAATTACAGCGGTTTCCACCACCATTGTGAGTTTTCTGCCGGTTTTCGCAATGGAAGCGGCCGAAGGCAAGTTATTCCGGCCGCTGGCCTTTACCAAAACCTTTGCGCTACTGGCCTCTATCGTTCTGGCTATTACAGTATTGCCACCGATGGCGCACAGCCTGTTTTCCATACAGCCAAAGAAAAGCCGCTGGCGCTATCTTTCCAACCTCGTGTTACTGGTGGGGGGTGTTTTGGTGGCGGTACTATTCAACTTCTGGCTTGGAATGATCGTCATCCTTGTATCCCTGTTCGAAGTATCAGGTATTTGGATAAGCGACAATCTTACGGAAAAAACAGACACTACTTACAACTGGCTCAAAAACATATTTTATGCCGGGCTGGTCGCTTTTTTCCTGACCCGGGCCTGGATGCCTCTGGGGGTGAACGAAAGTGTCCTGACGAATTTCATTTTTGTGGGCGGCATCATTACGGTGCTGATGCTGGTGTTTTTCACCCTTATCCACTTCTACGAGCAGGTGTTGCGTTTTTTCCTGCGCTTTCGCTGGGTGTTCTTGCTCACGGTTACCGGCATAGTAGTTTGGGGGGTCAGTATTTTGAAAAACACCGGCCAGGAATTTATGCCGTCCCTGAATGAAGGCTCCTTCTTACTGATGCCTACTTCCATGCCGCACACCGGTATTCAGCAGAATACCAACAACCTGAGGATGCTCGATATGGCGGTTACCGCCATCCCGGAAGTGGAATCGGTCGTTGGGAAAATGGGCCGGGTGGAAAGTGCCCTCGACCCCGCCCCGGTTTCCATGTACGAAAATATTATCCTGTACAAGACGGAATACAAAGTAAATAAGGACGGCCACCGCATCCGATATAAAGTAGACGAGAACGGGGAGTACCTACGGGATGAAAACGGTGTACTTATTGAAGGCCCCAATGGGAAATACTACCGCCAATGGCGCGATCACATCAAGACGCCGGACGACATCTGGCAGGAGATCGTGGCGGCAACCAAACTACCCGGCGTCACCTCTGCGCCCAAGCTACAACCCATCGAGACTCGCCTGGTGATGCTTCAGACCGGTATGCGGGCGCCGATGGGCATTAAGGTGAAAGGGGCTGACCTTACCACGATTCAGGATTTTGGGCTGCAACTCGAAAAATACCTCAAAGAAGTAAAGGGGGTAAAAGCCGCCGCCGTATTTGCCGACCGCATTGTCGGCAAGCCCTATCTGGAGTTTAATATAGACCGGCAGGCGATTGCCCGCCACGGGTTGACCATCGAGCAGGTTCAGCGGCACATCCAGGCGGCAGTGGGGGGTATGGTGATGACCACCACGGTGGAGGGGCGGGAGCGCTTTGCTGTCCGCATTCGCTATCCCCGCGAGCTGCGCAGCGATCCGGAAGTCGTGAAGCGCATTCTGGTGTCTACCCAATCGGGTGGCCAGATCCCACTGGGGGAGCTAATGCAAATCGAATACCGGCAGGGCCCGCAATCTATTAAAAGTGAAGACGGTTTCCTGGTGGGGTACGTACTTTTCGACCGGGACCCCGGCCAGGCGGAGGTGACTGTTGTGAACAATGCTCAAAAATACCTTGACGAAAAGATCAACAGCGGCGAGTTGGTAGTGCCCCCCGGCGTCAGCTACCGCTTTGCCGGCACCTACGAACAACAGGTAAGGGCCAGTAAGCGCATCAGCCTGGTATTGCCCATCGCCCTGGGTATCATTTTCCTCATCCTCTACTTTGAATTCCGGTCGGTAGCAGTGACGGCAATGGTGTTCAGCGGTGTATTCATAGCCTTCTCCGGCGGATTCATTATGATCTGGCTCTACGGGCAACCCTGGTTTATGGACTTCGAGTTGTTTGGAACCAATATGCGGCACTTATTTCAGATGCACCCGATCAACCTTAGTGTGGCCGTCTGGGTAGGATTTCTTGCCCTGTTCGGGGTGGCTACCGATGACGGTGTTCTGGTGGCCACCTTCATCCGGGATAGGTTTAAAGAACACAGCCCCACCACAGTGGAAGGCATCCGGCAGTCAGTTGTGGAGGGCGGCTTACGCCGGGTACGCCCTGCGACCATGACCGCCGCCACGACCATCCTGGCCTTACTCCCGATCCTTACCTCCACCGGGCGGGGCGCCGATGTGATGGTGCCGATGGCCATACCCTCATTTGGCGGTATGTGCCTGCAACTGCTTACCATGTTTACGGTGCCGGTTCTCTATTGCATGTGGAAAGAAGGGCAGTTGAAATGGAACAATTGGTTTGGTGATCAAAACGAAGAGACTAATGATGTGGACTTTGGAGAGGCCGGCGTTGAAGGCGGAAATCGGAAATCGGAAGGCGGAAAAACCGACACCCGATACCAATTTAGCACTTCCGACTTCCCACTTCCGACTTCCCACTTCCGACTTCATCCTTGGTTCGCCCGAAGTCCAGTAATGAAGTATCAGCATAAAATAATGACCGGGCTTGTGCTGCTCCTGTTTGTATTGGGGCAGAAAACGAGCGCACAGCCCCTGCAAAACTTATTATTGGCTGCCGACAGCGCCAACCTGGAATTGAAAGCCTTTTATCAGGAGTACCTTGCCGCGCTGGAAAAGGCGCCGCAGGTAAGCCAGCTGCCGGAACCAGAAGCCGGCCTGGGCGTTTTTCCTTTACCGGTGGAAACCCGCCTGGGGCCTCAGTGGGTTCGCCTCAGCGTCACCCAAATGTTTCCCTGGAAAGGAACCCTGGGGGCCCGGAAAGATGTGGTGCTGGCCATGGCCAAAGCCCAATATGAGCAAATCGCCGCCTCCCGCCTCAATCTGCACTACCAGGTCAAACAGGCCTATTTCCAGCTTTACGATCTGGATGAGCGCCAGCGGATCCTTAAAAAAAACATTGACATTTTCAGAACGCTCGAATCCATCGCCACTACCCGGGTGGAAACCGGCAAGGCCAGCCTGGCTGATGTGCTGCGCGTTCAGATTCGCATCCGGGGCCTGGAAGAAGAATTGAACATGCTGGAAAATCAAAAGAAAAAGCCGTTGGCGGTGATCAACCGTTTGCTGAACCGGCCGGGACCGGCGCCGGTGGCACTGGATGACACCTTGCTCCTGGCGGACCCTCCCTACGAGCGCACCGCCTTGCTCGAGGGCATTCAGGAGGGCCACCCGATGCTGCGCATGTTCAGCCTGCAACAGGAGGCCGCCCAACGGGCTATCGAGCTAAACGCACTGGAAGGGAAGCCTTCCTTTGGAGTGGGCCTGGACTATATCGCCGTCGGTAAACGCACGGATGCCGAACCTGCGCATAACGGCAGGGATATCCTTTCTCCCAGAGTGGGCGTCCGCATTCCCCTTTACCGGGAAAAATACCGTGCAAAAGAACAGGAGGAAAGGCTGAGGATACAGGCTTTGGAAACCAGGAAACAAGACCTCTTTCTGCAGTTCCGAAGCGCTATTGAACAGGCCTATGCCGACCTGGAAGACGGGCGGATCAAATACCGGCTTTCTCAGGAACAGAAGGCTACTACCCAATCGGCTATCGAACTGCTACTGGCCGCCTACAGTAATGAGGGGGCCAGCTTCACCGACCTGATGGAATTGGAAAGCCAACTCATCAATTACGACCTGATGGCGCTTTCTGCGGTGGTGAAGACCCAGATGGCACAAGCTGAGATCGAAAGATATATGCCATGATTTTAACTATTTAGCATGAGGCCTGAAATACGCCTGACGCAAAATTTTGTATCCTTTTCCACTAGAACCCCTTCTAATTCCCCTTGAAAGGGGAACGGTGGCTTACAAAATTTTGCTTGAGATGTCAAATCACCACGATGCTGAACAGTTACCCATGATTTTAATTAAAAGAAAGCATCATGAATAACTTGAAAATCCTTCTTATCATCATCATAACGGCTCTTATCAGCCTGGGGGCGGGCTATCTGATCTTTGGCGGTAAAACAGAGGCGCCGCCCGAAGCGAACGAAAACCATGTGGCGGCCGCGGAGGCAGCTGCGGAAATCTGGACCTGCTCCATGCACCCGCAGATTCGGCAGAATGAACCGGGAAACTGCCCGGTTTGCGGCATGGAACTCATTCCGCTGGGCGAAGCCTCCGCTTCGGATAACCCTCTGATTATGGAAATGACTCCTGCGGCGGTAAAATTGGCGAACATTCAAACCATTGCGGTGGGTAACGCCAACGGCAGCAAAACCAAGACGATCGCTCTGGCCGGCAAAGTACAAACAGATGAACGCCTGGTTGCCAGCCAGGTGGCGCACGTACCAGGGAGGATCGAGCGACTCTTTGTCACCTTCACCGGGGAGCAGGTGCTTAAGGGCCAGCGATTGGCCACTATATACTCCCCAGAGCTGGTCAGTGCGCAGCGGGAGCTGCTCGAAGCGCTCAAATGGAAAGACACCCAGGCTCAATTGCTGGAAGCCGCCCGCAACAAGCTCCGCAACTGGAAAGTTTCCGACGCTACCATCGCAGAGATAGAAAATTCGAAAGCAGTGCAATCCAATATTACGGTATACGCCGACCAAACCGGAGTGGTGCTGAAACGCCGGGTATCCGTAGGCGATTACCTCAAAGAAGGCGAGGTGTTGTTTGATATTGCCAGGCTGGACCGGGTGTGGGTTTTGTTCGATGCTTATGAAGAGGACCTTGCCGAGGTCAGAGTGGGCGATGTCGTTTCTTATACAACGCCCGCCAATCCCTGGCGCACCTTCCGCGCCCGCATTTCATTTATCGACCCGGCCATCAACCCCCAAACCCGGATAGCCTCTCTGCGGGCGGAAGCGGCCAACCCCGGGGGGCTGCTGAAGCCGGAAATGTTCGTCAGGGGAACGGTCCAGGCCGAAATCGGAGTCGGGAAAGGCGCTTTGTCCGTTCCTAAAACAGCCGTGATGTGGACGGGCACTCGCTCGGTAGTGTATGTGGCAGTGCCAGACGCGAATGTCCCGTCTTATGAATTTCGGGAAGTTACGCTGGGGGATGCCATCGGTAGCGATTACATGGTCAAAGAAGGGCTGGAAGCGGGCGATCGGGTCGTCGTCAACGGCGCTTTCACGATCGATGCCTCCGCTCAGCTCAACAATATGGCGAGTATGATGAACCGCGATGTGCGGCCAACCGGAATGGCGGAAACGGTACCGGATCATACCGCCCACACGCCGGAAGGTTTCAGCAAGCAGTTGAGGAATGTGGTGGGCAATTACCTGCTGTTGAAAGACGCGCTGGTCGCTTCTGACGCCAGCCAGGCCGGGCAGAGCGCCAAAGCGTTCCTTACGGCGCTCGAAAAGGTGGATATGAGCCTCCTGAAAGGCGATGCCCATCGGTATTGGATGGAAAAACTGGAGTCGCTGAAGGCGCACGGAAACGCCATCAGGGAGAGCAAGGACATTGAAGAACAGCGAAAGCAGTTTAGTTTCCTTACCAATACCCTGGTGGAGGACTTAACGGCATTCGGTACCGGCGGCGATACGCTGTACCTGCAACACTGCCCGATGGCCTTCAATAACGAGGGCGCCGACTGGCTGAGTAGTGGCGAGGAGATTCGAAACCCCTATTTTGGAGATAAGATGCTCACATGTGGCTCGATCAAAGAGGCTTTTCCGCTGGAGCGCAAGCCGACGGCACAGGCTCGGCCGGAACAAGTACATAACCATTAGAACTCATTCCTTAAGAAAAATAGAATCAACCTCTATGGAAAAACCTTTGATGATATGAGAAGTAATTTGTTCGCCGCTGATGCCAAAAGCATGCAGTTGGTAGGCTTCTTCTTGCAGCACATAAATCTCAATGGAATGATAAGAGGGATCGACGATCCAGTATTCCACAACGCCGTGCTGCGCATACAGCCTCTTTTTTTCCAGGTGGTCTCTCTTGTAAGAGGACGGAGAAACAATCTCCACCACCATATCCGGCGCGCCTCGGATGCCCCATTCGGGATCGAGCAGTTTCATTTTATCTTTGCTCAAAAAAATGAGGTCCGGCTGCGGGGCATTTTCTTCCGAAAGGATCACGGCTGTGGGAGAGGAGAAGATCCTCCCCAGTTTTTTTTCGGTAATAAAGTGCATCAAACGGTAAAAAAGTTCAGATTGAACAAACTGATGTTCACCAGAGGGGGCATTCTTTCTCACGAGTTCACCATTTATAAGTTCGTACAAAAAGGGATCATCATCGGGAAAATCCATTTTCGCAAACTCTTCGTAGGTGATTTTCCTGGCCAAGACTTCCATACAGACGGTTTTTAATTCGACAGTCAAAAATGCTAACCTACAAGATATGAAAAACGCAAAAGTTATCCTAATATTCTTATTGGCCTTCAAGTTGGGCGCCACGGCCCAGGAAAGCTTCTCCGCAACCCCGGAAACGGTGGAGGTGGTCAAGCCAGCCGACTTTTTTGTTTTCTATAATTACACCCAATTCGAGAACCTGACGGATGACACCCTCCAAATGCGGTGGGTGAAAACAGAAATCGTCGCCAACAACACGACGGTAGGCCACGGGCAGGATGTTATGGGAAACTGGACTACTGCTATTCAGGACCCCAATTTTTTTCACAATCCCGCCGATGGAGTGGACAGCGCCGACTTCTACTTGCCGCCGGTTACCGGTGTTACCGATAAATTTATCCTTCAGCTTTTTCCCAATGATGAAGCAGGAACCCTTCTGGTGCGATTCAAATTTTTTCCGGTCAATAATCCTGCTGACTCTTTGATCGTAACTTTTGATTACACGGCGACTGCGGTGGTTTCCTCCACCACCGAACCGGGCCTGGCTTCTGGCTTCTGGGTATATCCTAACCCGACTTCCGGGCAAGCTATAGTTTACCTGCCTGGACGATCCTCCAACCCAGGCCTGAATGCAGAATTGACTGATATGTTAGGGAACAAATACTGGACTAAATCAGTGGCCGGCAACAGCCTGGAATTAAGCCTGGCCGATTTCCCCAGCGGAATCTATCTGCTCACGCTGTTCAATGAGCAGTACTTTGCCACGAAGCGGATCGTATTGGAGAAATGAGGCAAGGAGATTATTGTTGAAAATCAGCCTTATCAATAATTTATAAAACTTTAAACCATGAAATCACTCAAATCAATTGGCGCTTTGCCCTTGTTGTTCAGCTTAGCTTTATTCGTAGTATCCTGCGGAGGCAATAGCAGTCAGGAGCATGCCGGCCAGGATCATGACGCTACTCAAACGGAATCAGCTCATGAGGGCCAGGATCATGACGCAGCCAACGCTGAAGCCCATCATGGCGAGGGCAAAGAGTATACCTCTGCCTACGTTTGCCCCATGCACTGCGAAGGAAGCGGAAGTGAAGAACCCGGTAACTGCCCCGTCTGCGGGATGGATTATGTGGCCCAGGCCGAGCATGTCAAGGATGGGCATTCGCATTAATTGAAGGAGGCGGCGCCTTCCCCTTCGTTATCTTTTGGAGAAAGGGGTCGCCTCCCCCCTTCCTCCGAATTTATCCTCAATGATTCATACCGAAAAGGAAGTCATTCAACCGGAAACACTCCGGTTGCTGATTAGACTTACCCAAGACTCTGGCAACTTTGCTGCATGGATATGAAAAAAATATCCACGGTCTAATTCAATGATCCCGCTGAAGGGGCTTACCTGTTTTGAAGATATCGAATTCGAAATAGAGAAGCCAATGTTGAAACGGAAGGTGACTTTCCAACAAATCAAGGACAGGCCCCTTCAGGTGGAAAAGTTTCCTGATCAACTATTTCAAATTGAATAAACGTACCCGCAATTTTAACTACAACTTCTCCTTCAAATACTGCCCCGTATACGACCCCTCCACCTTCACCAAATCCTCCGGCGTACCCTGGAACACCAGGTTGCCACCGTCTTTACCGCCGCCGGGCCCCAGGTCCACTACCCAGTCAGCGCATTTGATCACCTCCATATTGTGCTCTACGATGAGTACGGTATGGCCGTTCTCCACCAGCGCGTTCATAGCGTCGAGCAGTTTGCGGATATCGTGGAAGTGCAGGCCGGTCGTCGGCTCGTCAAAGATGAAGAGGATGTGTTCATCGGCGCGCTCGCGGGTCAGGAAAGAAGCCAGCTTGACGCGCTGGGCCTCGCCGCCGGAGAGCGTACTGGAAGATTGCCCGAGGTGGACGTAGCCCAGGCCTACATTGGACAGGGGCTGCAATTTACTGACGACGTCTTTTTCGTCCGCAAAGAACTCGAGGGCTTCCTCTACGCTGAGCTCCAGAATATCGTAAATATTTTTGTCTTTGTACTTTACATCCAGCACTTCCTGCTTGAAGCGCTTGCCGCCGCACTCCTCACATTCCAGGCGCACATCGGCCAGGAATTGCATTTCTATCACCTGTTCACCTTCGCCTTTGCAGGTATCACAGCGGCCGCCGTCTACGTTGAAAGAGAAGTGCTTGGGTTTGAAGCCGTGTATCCTGGACAGTTGCTGGTCGGACATCAGCTTGCGGATAGGGTCGTATGCCTTGACGTAGGTCACCGGGTTGGAGCGGCTGGATTTCCCGATCGGGTTCTGGTTGACCATCTCCACCTGGGTGAGCAGAGAAAGGCTGCCTCCCAGATGCCCGAACTGCCCGGGCGCGCTGGAATAACTTTCGCCCAGGTGCTTTTTCAGGGCGGGGTAAAGAATGGATTTAACCAGGGTGGTTTTACCGGAACCGGACACCCCGGTCACTACGGTCATGGCATTCAGGGGTATCCGGACGTCGATATTCTGCAGGTTGTGTTGCCGGGCGCCTTGTATCTCCAGGAAGTTGCTACTCTTGCGGCGCTGCTTCGGGAGTGAAATCTCCATCCTGCCGCTCATGTACTTGGCGGTCAGGCTATCTGCCGCTTCATCGTGGATGGCGGCATAAGGCCCGGCGAAGACCACCTCTCCGCCGTGGATGCCGGCCGCCGGGCCGATATCCACCAGGTAATCGGCATTTTTGATGATGTCTTCTTCATGTTCCACCACGATAACGGTATTGCCCAGGTCGCGCAGGGATTTCAGTACGCGCACCAGGCGGTTGGTGTCCCGGGGGTGCAGGCCGACGCTGGGCTCGTCCAGAATGTACATCGAGCTGGTGAGGTTGCTGCCCAGGGTGCGGGTCAGGTTGATGCGCTGAGTCTCTCCTCCGCTGAGGGTGGCGGAGAGGCGGCCCAGGTTGAGGTAACTCAGTCCTACATCACACATAAACTGCAGGCGGTTGGTGATCTCGAGCAACAGGCGGCGCGCCACTTTTGCGTCAAATTCGCTCAGCTCGAGGGTGTTGAAAAACTCCAGCAGCTCGTCGATAGGCAGGTCCACCAGTTCGGTGATGTCACTGCCGTCCACCTTCACGTAGGTGGCTTCTTTACGGAGGCGGCCGCCATCGCAGGTATGGCAGGTGGTTCGCCCGCGGTAGCGGGCCAGCATGACCCGGTTTTGAATCTTATAGGTTTTTTCCTCCAGTTCCGAAAAGAAATCGTTGATGCCCCAGAAGTGCTCGTTGCCGGCCCACAGCAGGCGCCGTTCCTCCTTGCTCAGATCCTGGTAAGCGCGGTGGACGGGAAAATCGAATTTGTGGGCGGACTCGAGCAGGCGGTCCAGCCACAGGCCATACTTCTCTCCTTTCCAACAGGCGATAGCCCCTTCGTAGACAGACTTGGATTTATCCGGAACGACCTTGCCTTCATCGATGCCCATCACTTTGCTGAACCCCTCGCAGGTGGGGCAGGCGCCGTAGGGGTTATTGAAATTGAACAACTGGGGGCTCGGTTCCGGGAAGGCGATGCCGTCCAGTTCGAAACGGTTGTTGAAGCCCTTTTCTTCCTTGCCCAGGATTTCTACGGTGCATTCTCCTTCCGATTCGAAGAAGGCCGTTTGTACGGAATCCCCGATTCGTTTAATATTTTCCTCCTCCTCCTTCTTGACAACAAAGCGGTCGATCAGTATGCGAATACCTTCCTCTTTAGCCTCTCCCAGTTTTTTGTTCAAAAAATCAGGGCTTTGCTCCAGGACATCCTGGATGTTTTGGAGTTGGCCTCCCATCTGCAGGCGGGTATAGCCCTTTTGCAACAGCAGCTCCAGTTCTTGCCGGAGGCCCCGGTCTTTGTACTTGTAGGGTAGGGGAATGAAGAGCTGGACTTTGTCGCCCTCATCGAACTGATGGATATAATCCGTTACATCCGACACCTCGTGTTTTTTGACCCGGTTGCCGGAAACCGGCGAGATGGTCTGTCCGATGCGGGCGTACAGGATGCGCAGGTAATCGTAGATTTCGGTCAGTGTGCCGACCGTTGAGCGGGCGTTGCTGGTGCTGACCTTTTGTTCGATGGCGATGGCCGGGCAGATACCTTTGATGTAATCGACATCCGGCTTTTTCATACGCATGAGAAACTGCCGGGCGTAGGAAGACAAGCTTTCCACGTAGCGGCGTTGCCCCTCGGCGAAGAGCGTATCCATGGTGATGGATGATTTGCCCGAGCCCGAAACACCCGTCACCACGACCAACTGGTTTTTGGGAATGTTCAGGCTTACATTTTTCAGGTTGTTGGCGCGGGCGCCTTTGATGAAGATGGTATCTTTCAGCCTTTCATCACTTGGTTTTTCCAGCACAGCGGCAGCTTTCTTCGGCATGAATGTATAGATTAAAACTAAGAGTGTGTTCAAATTTCATACTTCGGGCTGAAAACGCCCCTTTTTTGCTTACACTGCGTTGCAGAACCTGGCTTCGTCCGTACGGACGATCCCGAACCTGCGCCTTGTTTAAGCAAAAAATGAACTGTTTTCATCTCCAAAAACGAAATTTGAACAAACTCTAAAAGGCAAATTTACGGACTAGTCAGGACAAAACGATGTTCCGATAAAACATCTATGGAACAAAAAACCGAAGCCTTGGTTTTACCGGGAGGGAGGTTTCCAAAAGCAAAGGCATCCAGCATGTTCAGGTACAGCTCAGGTGGAGGGCAGGAATGAAAAGGAAGACAAATAAATCGGCCAAAGCAGCATTGCTGCCGCTTCGGCCGACCGGATATGGGGATAGGTGTTAGGAGAATTCATGCCCCGGAGGGCATGGGTTAATGTTGCCGATTGAGAAGCGGAAGATAAGACAACCCACTTCGGTTCCGGCGCTCTACTGTAGTACGATGTCTTTTTCTTCGACCATCTTACGGATGTTGATCAGCGCATAGCGCATGCGGCCAAGGGCCGTATTGATGCTCACCCGGGTCAGTTTGGCTATCTCTTTGAAGCTCATATCCGCGTAGTGGCGCAGGATGACGACCTCGCGCTGTTCGGGAGGCAGCATATCGACCAGTGCCCGGACCTTATCATGGGTCTGGCTGCGGATGATGCGCTGTTCGGCATTGTCGTCGGTAACCTGAAGCACATCGAAGATATCAAAGGTTTCCGTAGGGGAGACCTTGGGCCGGCGCTTGGTTCGGCGGAAGTAGTCTACGCACATATTATAGGCAATACGCAACGCCCACTGGAGGAATTTACCCTCGTGGTTGTATTTGCCCTTGCGCAGGGTATCAATAATTTTGATGAAAACTTCCTGGAAGATATCTTCGGCTAGACTCTGATCTTTAACGAAGAGATAGATGGAGGTATAAATCTTCTGCTGATGTCTGTTCAGCAATTCTTCGAAGGCGCGTTCATCACCCTCCAAATAGCAGCCTATAAGCTGTTGGTCATTAAGCGGTGTAACTTGCATAACTAAATAATGTTAGCGTTATGGGATCTTATGTAAGCAATTATTTAGTGTAGAAGTTACTTTCTATAGACTATCTGTTTTGTGAAGAATCAAATGTGATGAAGCGTGAAAATATTAAGATGGCGTAAATATAAAGGCAAATTATCGGAATTGCGAAAATATATTCCCTTTTTTTTCAAACGTTAACAGAAAATTAACCGACTGTACAAAATAAATATTAAATCGGGGGTGCTTTTTCGGCAATTTTGCTAAAAAAATTAAGAAAAAGCGGGTTTTAATTAGGGTAAAGGCTTATCCTGGAAAATAATAAACGGCACACAAGGGTGTTTTGCCCTTATTTCCATTCGTATCCTTTTGTTACCCTTTAACCATCTTCGCAAAATCTTTGGCAAAGTAGGTGATGATCACATCCGCGCCGGCGCGCCGGATGCTGAGCAGCGTTTCCGGCATAGCCTGCTCATAATCGAGCCAGCCATTGCGGCAGGCGGCGATTAGCATGGCGCATTCTCCGCTGACGTGGTAGGCGGCGATCGGCAGCTCGAAGCTTTGTTTCATGAGCAAGATCACGTCCAGATAGTTCAGGGCGGGTTTGACCATCAGGAAGTCGGCGCCCTCCATGGTGTCGAGTTCTCCTTCGATGAGGGCTTCCCGGCGGTTGGCGGGGTTCATCTGATAGGTTTTCTTATCCTTGGGTATGTCTTCGTCGCTTTCGCGCGGAGCACTGTCCAGCGCATCGCGGAAGGGGCCGTAGAAAGCACTGGCGTATTTGGCCGTGTATGACATGATACCCGTATTATTATACCCCTCCTCATCCAGGGCTATGCGGATGGCTTCCACCCGGCCGTCCATCATATCGGAAGGGCCCAGGATGTCAAAGCCGGCCTCGGCCTGAGCCAGAGCCATTTTCTGCAGGATGTGCAAGGTCTCATCGTTGATAACCTCGCCATTGTATACAAAGCCATCGTGTCCGTCAGAGCTGTAGGGGTCCATGGCTACATCGCTGATCAGGCAGGCTTCGGGGAAGCGGGCCTTGATCTCCCGGGCAGCCTGCAGGTAGAAATTGTCGTTGCTATAACTGTGGGTGGCTCGTTTGTCTTTCAGTTTATCTGCCACTTTGGGAAAGGCGATGAAACTTTTGACGCCCAGCTCCATGCAAGCTTCTATTTCCCGTAAGGTTTCATCCGTCGACAGGCGGAAGCTGCCCGGAAGGGAGGAAATCTCCTCCCGGATGCCTTTTCCGTCGACGAGGAAAAGCGGCTGCACCAGATGTTCAGGGCTCAGGTGGGTTTCCTGCGCCAGCCCCCGAATGGCGGCGCTGTATCGGTTTCGTCTTGGTCTTCTCAACATTACAATTTTACTTTTTTTGGATTTTTCGGAACCGGGTCATACCCGTGCGGCCCCCAGGGGTGGCATTTGAAAATGCGCTTCAACCCCAGCCAGATTCCTTTCAGGACGCCCCATTCCTCAATGGCGCCGATCATATAATGAGAACAAGTAGGATTAAAACGGCAAGTCGGCCCCAACATGGGGGAGATGGCCATCTGGTAAAACCGGATGGGCAGTATAAATATTTTTTTGAGTATTCCTTTCATCGATTCTGGTTACTAACCAATCTAACGCTAAAACTGCGCCTTTTTCACCGTATCGCCTTTCTGGAAAAGCAGCAGGCCCTGCTTTCCGCCCGGCCCGGTGATGCTGACCAGGTTTTTCTGATTATCAAACACGTCCATCATAATACTGTTGCTGACTTGCAAATTTTTCAGCCCGGAGACATCCGCGATCTCCAGGTAGCACCAAACCGCCGCCAGGTCTTCCGATACTTCTTTACCGATGAAGGTATAATCCCGCTCCTGGCCATTGACCTCAAAGCGGAAGTGCTGCTTCAGGTAGCGGAGGATATACTGCTCCGCCTGCTCGTCCTCCTTATTGGTGCAGATGAAGAGCTTGTCGGCGCCCTGCCTGCGCAGCGCTTCCTCCAGGTCGTCGATAAACAAATGCAGGCTCATTTGCAGCGCCTGCTCACCTTCATTGTACTCCAGCAGGCACTTGCTGACGTGAAAGTCGTGGTCTGCTGTTCGCACGCCCTGCTCATCCGCTACAAAATTGCTGATTGCCAGAAGGGACAATAAAATGATCGTTTTCATATTTCTTTTTTTTCCTTAGCGACGTGAGATTAATAACTGTCGGGTTTAGTAGGGCAGCGATTTTGGCTTTAACCGAGGCGAAGGTTCCCGACCTTAGCCGTAGCTAAGGAAGGCGGTTCTTTAACGAAGGGTAAAGCCGAAAGCGTTCCTAGGAAATCTGACACTTATTGATCGCACGTCGCTTAATCAACCAACTACGGCACCCGTTCCAGCACCATAATCAATGCCAGGCCGAAGGCCGAACCGGAAACAAAGATATTCCACTCCCGTTGTTTCACCTTCAGGATAGAAAGCATAATATAAGACAGGCACAATACGGCCGCTACGATGGCCATCTGGCCTGCTTCCACACCTATATTAAACGCCAGGAGTTGGGTAGCTAATTGCCCTTCCTCTCCGGGCAACAGGCTGGAGCGCAGAAAATTGGAGAACCCCATGCCGTGAATGAGGCCAAAAAACAACGCGAACAAATAGTTTAACTGCAACATCCCGCTAAAAGTGCCCATTTTGTTTTCTTCCTGGTGCACGACGACATTGTAAATGGCAGTGGCCAAAATGGTCAGGGGGATCAGGAATTCCACCCACGCTGCGTTGACCCGGATGACGTCCAGCACGGCCAGGGCCAGAGTCAGCGAATGGCCCAGCGTGAAAGCCGTCACCAACAACGCCACCTTTCTCCACTCCCGGAGCCGGTATATGGCGCAGAGCACGACCACAAAGAGGATGTGGTCATACCCCTGAAGGTCGGCAATATGGCCAAACCCCAATTGTAAATAAGCGCTGAAAACCGACTGCATGATTTTTTTGCGTAAAAGTATAACTTTTTCCAGCTATCTGCGTAAAAGGGGCAGGAGCCGATTAATCAAATAAAAGTTAATTCAATATTAAATATCCAAATTTTTTCATTTTCCTGCTCCAATCCCATAAACGCTTTCCAAAAAATCATTAGATTTACAATCGTTATAATAAAACGGCCCTCCAGAAAGGTTTGGCCCGGCGGCCAGATGTATTTCCCCCCTCGTAAGTACTATTAGAAAATTATCGACAGCGATAAAAAATAGGTTCTCCCCCCATTGCAGGCTAGCCAACGCTATGCATAAAGCTCTGCCGGCATACCTGTTGACTATCAGAATACCAACAAACTTTTATAAACTAAAACGCCATAAGCGTATGAGACACTTTTCCAAATTATTCTTTTTTTTACTGGCATTCACGCTGGCAGGGAGCGCCAATGCTCAGTTGAGCGCGGGGGATATCGCTTTCGTTAGTTTCGATTCCGATACTCCTGATGCCTTTTCTTTCCTTGCCCTAACCACCATCCCTTCCGGAACGGTTATCAAATTTACCGATAATGGCTGGCAAGCTTCCGGAAGCTTCCGCGCCAATGAAGGGATATGGGCAGTTGAATTTACCTCCGAAGTAGCTTGCGGGACAGAAATCATGGTTTGCCTTGCTAAGGGCGCCACCGACCTTCAGGCTAATCCGGTTGGGGTTATAACTACTTCCGGCAGCCTGGCGTTGAGCGCCAGTGGGGATCAAATCCTGGCTTACCAGGGAGATGAGGCTACTCCCTCTTTCGTGGCCGCCATCAATTTTGAAGGCAGCAGCTGGCAGGCGGATGCAACAAGCGCCGCTACCTCCGCTTTGCCTTCGGGCCTGACGGATGGTATGACTGCCGTAGCGGTGGCCGAAATTGACAACGCTCAATACAGCTGCATCACTGAAAGTGGAACCAAGGGCGACCTGCTCATGGCGATCAATGACGCGGCCAATTGGTTGGGGAGTGACAATACCCTGCAGGCGCCCGCCGGCTGCCTGTTTAATCTCTCCGATTGCAGCAGCGGCCCGGGTACCGGCGGCGGCGGCGATTGCGCTGAGCTTTTCATTTCTGAGTATGTGGAAGGTTCCGGTTTTGAAAAATACATCGAAATTTATAACCCGACGCCCAATCCGGTTGACCTGGCTATGTACGAGCTGAGGTTGTACAGCAACGGCGCGGCATCGCCCTCCACGATTTCCAACCTGGGCCAGGGCGGCGTACTGCAAAGCGGCGCCGTAGCGGTCTTTAAAAACAGCCAGGCCACTGCCGATGGAGTGGTGATCGGGGCGGTCAACCACAATGGAGATGACGCCTTCGAACTTTTTAACCTCGCCACCCAGTCGACGGCCGACATCTTCGGCGTTCTTGGTAATGACCCCGGTAGCGCCTGGACGGCTCCCGGTTATTCTACGGCCAATATGACTCTCAGGAGAATCGCTTCGGTTAAGCAGGGCGTGACGGTGAACCCCACCGATACCGGCCCAAGCGCCTTTACCACCCTGAATACAGAATGGGAAGCGTTTGCTATTAATGCAATAGACGGCCTGGGCTTCCAGATTGGCGATTGCGTTGCCGATCCTGCCTGCCTGATCACCAGTGTGGTGGTCAACCCCACCTCCGGATGTAATGATGATAACACCTTCAGCCAGGATGACGACTACTTCCTGGCGGATGTAACCGTAACCTTTAATAACCCGCCCGGCTCCGGTGACCTGGAACTATATGGCCCCAATGGCTTTATTACTAAAAAATCGGTTAGCTCTATTTCCGGTGGACAGGTGGTTTTCTCTAATGTTGAATTGCCGGCGAATGCGTTGCCGGTGATGGTGACGGCATCGTTCAATGCTGAAACCTGTTCTGCCGACGGCTTCGCCCCGGCTGTATATCCGTGTTCTTTGCCCAACTGCACCCCGGTGATCAACGAGCTGGACTACAATAACCCCGGCACCGACGACCGCGAATTTGTCGAGTTGTACAACCCCTGCTCGCAGGCGATCAACCTGGCCGACTATTCCGTGATCTTTGTGAACGGATCGAATGGCCAGATTTATGGTGATTTCCAGCTGCCGTCCGTCATGCTGGGCCCTGGTGAGTTTTTTGTCATCTGCGGTAATGGCGCAACGACCCCCAATTGTGACCTGGACGTCTCTCCCAACACGAACCTCATTCAGAATGGAGACCCGGACGCGGTAGCCTTGCTGTATGTACAAGCCATCGCCGATGCGGTGAGCTATGAGGGTTCTACCACCGGCTTTACGGAAGGTTCCGGAGACGGCCTGTCCGACCCGGCTACTCCGCTTCGGGGGATCGGCCGCTATGTGGACGGGGTAGATACCGGCCGGAATAATGCCGACTTCTCCGTTCAGTGCATCACACCCGGTGAGCCCAACGTCAATTCCAGTGAATACTGTGGCTTGCCGGATGACTTCATGGTCAGCAATATAGGATGCAACGGCTTCCCCAACGATGCGGGCTTTGATGACTACTCCGGCACTTTCTACGTCAGCTCAAGCTGTGCGCACCTCTTTGGCAGCCAGGACCAGGGCACTTTGGTGAGTAAGGAAACCTGCGGCGATGCTGAAATCAGCGCCAGGATCATCAATGTTAACCCATCCATCGGTTATGCCGGGATCACCATGCAGGAATCAGATGCGCCGGGCGCCCGCAAGATGTCGATCATTCGTTATTCGAACGGCTCTAAGTATGTGGAATACCGGCCTAGCCCGAATGCGCCGTATCAACTTTTTTGGTTGCCGGCTTATACCATCTACGCCGATTACGTTCGCATCACGCGCCTGGGAGACTATTTCTTCGCGGCCGTTTCCTTTGACGGGTTCCGTTGGATGACGATCTACCAACAGTACATGGGCGGCATGCCCAACTGTCTTAAATCCGGCATGGTGGTTTCCAGCTACCTGAGTGGAGTATCCACTCAAGGCACCTTCGAAAATGTAGTGATCACCGGTTCGGGAGGAACCGCCCCGCGGCCCGTCGCTCCGGCTACCATCAACAGCGATGAGCCGGTATCTTTCAACGTTTTCCCCAACCCGGTGGTGGACGAACTGTCTGTCGCGATCGGCAATGCACAGGTAGAGAAGGCAACGATCAGCATCCTGGGCCTCGATGGGCGTGAACTGTATCGCGGCGTACACAACATCAACGGAAGTACGGTTAACCTGCAATTGTCCGGCCTGCAAATGACGGCCGGCATGTACATCCTCACGGTCAATACCGGCGAGGAAGTATGGACGAAACGATTTGTCAAAGCCAATCCGTAAACCGGGAATTCCATGACGGCATACTCGTTATGCCCGAAAGGTTTTACCCTGGAGATTGGATGGATTAATAAAAAGTAAAGGGCTGCCCGGCAGGGCGGCCCTTTCCATTGGGCGGCTCCCGGCCGCCCCATAAAAAAAACGGCTCCACCCGGTAGTTCCGGGCAGAGCCGTTTTTATGTTTTTATTGAAAAAACTTGCTCTAGTAGCGGTAGTATTCCGGCTTATACGGCCCTTGCTTCTCCACGCCGATGTAATCGGCCTGCTCATCCGACAAAGATTCCAGCTCGACGCCGATCTTGGCGAGGTGCAGGCGGGCTACTTCTTCATCGAGGTGTTTGGGAAGCGTATATACCTGGTTCTCGTATTCATCGTGCTTATTCCACAGTTCCATCTGTGCCAGCACCTGATTGGTGAAGGAGTTGGACATCACGAAAGAGGGGTGGCCGGTGGCGCAGCCCAGGTTGACCAGGCGGCCTTCCGCCAGCAGGATGACATCTTTGCCGTCGATGGTGTATTTATCTACCTGCGGCTTGATGTTGACGTGTGTATTTCCGTAGTGGGCCTTCAACCAGGCGACATCGATCTCATTATCGAAATGCCCGATGTTGCAGAGGATCGTTTTGTCTTTCATCAGGCGGAAGTGCTTTTCCGCAACGATGTTCAGGTTGCCGGTAGCGGTGACGACGATATCTGCCCGGGAGATGGCGTTCTCCATGCGCTTGACTTCGTATCCGTCCATGGCGGCCTGCAGGGCGCAGATGGGGTCGATCTCGGTAACGATGACGCGGCAGCCGGCGCCCCGCAGCGAAGCGGCGGTGCCCTTGCCCACGTCGCCATAGCCGGCGACGACGGCTACCTTGCCGGCCATCATGATGTCGGTGGCGCGGCGGATGGCGTCTACTGCCGATTCCTTGCAACCGTACTTGTTATCGAATTTGGACTTGGTGACCGAGTCGTTCACATTGAAAGCCGGCATGGGTAAAGTGCCTTTTTTCATGCGCTCATAAAGCCGGTGCACCCCGGTGGTGGTTTCCTCGCTCAGCCCTCTGACCCCGGAGACCAATTCCGGGTGCTTGTCCAATACCATATTGGTCAGGTCGCCCCCGTCATCGAGGATCATATTCAGCGGTTGGCCGTCTTCGAAGGCAAACAGGGTCTGCTCGATGCACCACCAGAACTCTTCTTCGGTCTGGCCTTTCCAGGCGTAGACGGGGATGCCGGCGGCAGCAATGGCGGCGGCGGCATGGTCCTGGGTGGAAAAAATATTACAGGAAGACCAGGTGACGTCGGCGCCCAGTTCCACCAGGGTTTCGATGAGCACTGCCGTTTGGATGGTCATGTGCAGGCAGCCGGCGATGCGCGCCCCTTGCAGCGGCTTTTCTTTGCCGTATTTTTTACGCAGGGCCATCAGGCCCGGCATTTCGGCTTCCGCCAGTTCGATCTCCTTGCGGCCATATTCCGCCAGGTTGATATCTTTGACTTTATACTTCAGCTTTTGTTCTACTGATTGCATTGATCTCCGGTTTGGTATGTTAAAAATTACTTCTTTGACAAATTGTGGGAGTTGAATGAAAGCCTCACAATTTGTCAAAGAGCCCAATGGCTTCCCATGTTTAACCGCTCAGCGGCTAAAATGATTAAATTTGCGGAGGCAAAATTACGTTTTTCCGGGCTTTTATACTAATGTTGACGGCCATACTTCCTA
Source organism: Lewinellaceae bacterium (assembly GCA_020636095.1). Lineage (GTDB taxonomy): Bacteria > Bacteroidota > Bacteroidia > Chitinophagales > Saprospiraceae > JACJXW01. Next base: position 493,745 of record JACJYN010000002.1, on the reverse strand, counting down.
CTCCCCGATACACTGCTCCCTGCTCCCTCCTCACAGTTTGATCCATTTCCCTTCCCTGGGCGGCGCTTCGTAGCTCGCCAGCCGGTCCAGTAGTTCCGGAATGGTTTCAGCCACTATCAGCAGCTCGCGGTGGGCGGGTTTAAGGAAACCCTCGGCCGCCATGTGGTCCAGTTGGGTGATGAGGGCGTCATAAAAACCATTGATATTGAGGATGCCGACAGGGTGGCGCCCCTGCCCGAGCTGTGCCAGGGTCAGCATTTCGAATACCTCATCCATGGTGCCATATCCCCCCGGCAGCACAATGACGGCTTCAGAGAGTTGAGCCATTTTGATCTTTCGCTCGTGCATGCTGTCCACCACATAGAGGTTGCTCAGTTCTTCGTGGCAAATCTCTTTTTTACGCAGAAAGAATGGGATCACGCCGATGACTTCCCCTCCGGCCTGGAGCGCGGCATCGGCTAATACCCCCATTAACCCTACTTTTCCGGCTCCATAAATGACTTGAATGTTGCGCTGTGCCATGGCCTGCCCCAGTTCGGCGGCCACTTTGGCGTACAAGGGGTTGGCGCCGGTGTTGGCGCCACAGAAAACGACGGCTGATTGCATGTTAAAATTTCTGCTTGCTCGGTAATTGTATTCAGATGGCAAAGGTAACCAAAAAATCATAGAGATAGCCAGGCGTAGAGCACCAGCCTGGCCAGCAAAATTCTCATCCAAAAACGAAATTTGAACACACGCTTAATTTACAGTGTACTCATTTCCACCGCTTCCCCTACCGCCGGCAATAATAATTTTCCAGGCAGGCCCGCTTCGTCAAAATGGCGCTGGATTTCATAATAAGGCTCACTAGCGGGCTCGTCCGACAGGTCGTAGGCGCCGTAGTGCATGGGGATGAGCTTCTCGGCGCCGAGTTGCTGAAAGGCTTGCAGGGCTTCCGCCGGGTTGGTGTGGATTTCCTGCATCATGTAGGACGGTTTATACGCGCCGATGCCGATCATGGCGTATTGTATATCCGGGAAGAGCCGGCCGATTTCTTCAAAATGCGAACCCATGCCGCTGTCGGCGCCAAAGTAAATCTGTTTGTTTCCTGCCCGGATCAGGAAGCTGCCCCACAGCACCCGGTTGAAGTCGAACAGGCCGCGGCGGCACCAATGGCGGGTGGGCAGGAAGGTGACCTCCACGCCTTCGGTGCGGTAGGTTTGGTACCAGGCGGCCTCCTCGATGGGGATGTCCCCAACCCAGGAAGCGATGACGTTGGATAACTTCAGCGGCGCCAGGATTTTTTCAGGGCGGTTGTGCTTCAGCAAATCTTTTATACTGCGCTTATCGCAATGGTCGCGGTGGTCGTGAGAGAGCAGGATATAGTCGATATCCGTTAGCTGCTCCAGAGGGAAGGGAAGCCCCACTCTCCTTTTCAGAAAAGGCAGCCCATTGAAAATGGGGTCGGTGATGAGCCGGACGCCGTTGAGCTGAATGAGAAAAGTGGCGTGGCCCAGCCAGGCGATGCAGTCCTGCCGCTTGTCCTTCAGGTAGCCGAATTCATTGCCCAGGGCAGGCGCCCAGTCATCCATCTTTTTCTCCGCCCGCTGGGGGTTAGCGCTAAACTGCCACTTCAACAGGCTTCGATAAGAGGGGTAAAACGGTTCGTGGATATAGTGAAAGCGCTGGCCATCGTGCGGATTACCCCGCCAATCGGGCAGGATGGTGGGCAATTGGTTGTTCTTCAGGTATTTCATGGTCTTTGAATGTTCTTCACAAATTTTGTATAAACCGCATCGCCGCCGCGTGGTTAGTCGCCAGCGGAATATTATAGACGTCACACAGCCGCATCAGCATGTTAACATCCACTCATAGCTATGGTCATATCTTAAAGAAATGTAAAAAAGGTTCGAAATGTTAACTATGCAGGCTAAAAGAACTAATTTAGCCGCGAAATTTGACAATTTTAAAATCAAAACCAAGCTATAATGAGAAAAGTGTTACTGAAGCTCAGCGCGATGCTGCTGCTGATTTCTTTTTCTGCGCTGGACCTTTCCGCGCAAATTCAAACACCCGCCCCTAGCCCTTCCAGCGAATTAAAGCAGGCGGTAGGCCTTACAGATGTAACGATCGTTTATTCCCGTCCGAGTGTAAAAGGCCGCGAAATCTTTGCCGAAGATGGCCTGGTTCCTTATGGTAAGCCCTGGCGCCTGGGTGCAAATGCAGCCACCAAGTTCTCGTTCAGCAAAGATGTTGAAATCCTGGGTACTGCTATGAAAGCAGGTGACTACGCCGTATTGGCCAGCCCGAACGCCAACGAGTGGAAGTTTATGTTCTACCCTTATGAAAGTGGTAGCTGGAACAGCTATCTGGAAAAAGAGCCGGCTGCCACCGTATCTGTGAAACCGATGAAAGGAGATGCGCATGTGGAGTCTATGACTTTCAACATAGCCAATGTTCAACCCACTTCTGCCGACATCGTTCTGTCCTGGGCAAAAACCATGGTTACGCTTCCGTTGCAGGTCAATACGGACGATCAGGTGATGGCTTCTATCGAACGCGTCATGAGTGGCCCCAGCCAGGATGATTACTTCGCTGCCGCCACCTATTACCATGAATCGGGCAAGGATCTGAACCAAGCCCTGGCCTGGGTCGAAAAGGCAACGGCTGGTGATGAACCGCGCTTTTGGCAGGTACGCCGCAAGGCCCTTATCCTGGCCGACCTCGGTAAGACCGAAGCTGCGATCAAGGCTGCCACACTGTCTTTGAAGCTGGCCGAAGCAGCCGGCAATGAGGACTATGTACGCATGAACAAGAAGTCCATCGAAGAGTGGACGGCTAAGAAGTAAGTTTTTGCCTGCACCTTACAGTGAACGTGCAGGCAACGCTAACGAAGCCGTTTCGGGGAAGCCCGGAACGGCTTCGTGGTTGTATAGGGGGCTTAAGTTCAATTCGGCATCTAAATCTGTCCGGCTACTTAAACCTTCTCTTACCATCCAGGTCTAAACCAAAAAAGCACCAATGCGAACGATCCTTACTTTATCAATTGCGCTTTGGATTACCCAATCCTTCTCCCAAGCCCTCTACTTCCCACCCACGGGCAGCGCCGAATGGGCCACCCTGCCACCGGAAGAGCTAGGCTGGTGCAGCGAGAAAGTAGACAGCCTCATTCAATTTGTGGAAGAGAAGAACAGCAAGTCCTTCATCATCCTCAAAGACGGTAAGATCGTTGTAGAGGAGTATTTCGGCACTTTCACTCCGGACTCCCTCTGGTACTGGGCCTCCGCCGGCAAAAGCCTGATGGGCGTTATGATCGGCCTGGCGCAGGAAGATGGCTACCTCAGTATCGAAGGCCCCACCAGCGATTATCTGGGCGAGGGCTGGACGTCCTGCCCGCCTGAAGAAGAACAGCTCATTACCATCCGTCACCAAATCTCCATGGCCACCGGGCTGGATGACAGCCTTGAACCTGCGGGCTCTATCGACAACTGCTTTGACCCGGAATGCTTCCAGTGCCTGGCTGCTCCTGGCACCCGTTGGGCATATCACAACTCGGCCTACCGCATCGTTCAGGATGTCATGGAAGAAGCTACCGGCACTACAAAAAATATATACACCCGCGTCCGGCTGGGCAACCGCATCGGGATGAGCGGGTTTTGGATTAACTACATCTTCTACAGCCGGGCCCGCGATATGGCCCGCTTCGGGCTTTTCACCCTGGCGCGGGGCAATTGGGAGGGAGAGGCGGTCCTTTCCGATACGGCCTATTTCAACGCCATGACCCATTCCTCCCAGCAAATGAACCCCTCCTATGGTTACCTCTGGTGGCTCAACGGCAAGCCCTCCTACCTGCTGCCGGGCCTGCAGTTTTCCTTCAACGGCAGCCTCCTCCCGGAAGCGCCGGCTGACCTGATTGCCGCCCTGGGCAAGAACGACCAGAAGATTTACGTCGTGCCCAGTATGGGGCTGGTGGTCGTGCGGCAGGGAGAAAGCGCCGGAGGTATTGCGCCGGCGGCCTCTTCATTTGATAACCAGCTTTGGCAGCGGATTATGGATTTGGAGTGTGTGACGGCTACGGAAGACGCTGGCCACAACCGGCCTGCCCCCGCCATTTTTCCCAACCCGGCAAAGGAATCCGTCACCATTATCGCTGCTCAGCCCATTCTGGAACTGCGGCTGTTTGATGCCAATGGCCAATTTATAAAGGTGGAAGCCGGTTCCGGCGCCGGCCAGCAGGCAGTGGATTTGCATGGCCTGCCGGCTGGCGTGTATTTGATGCAGGTAGTGACGGAAAAGGGCGTAGCAGTGAAGCGGGTAGTAGTGGGAAGGTTGGGGGATTGACAGATTATTTTATACGCGAAAAAATCATTCAAAAATATGAACATCAACGACACCCATCATCCCGGAGACTACCAGGCCTCTGCCAGCCGCTACGACACCATGCAGTACCGCCGCTGCGGCCGCAGCGGCCTCCGCCTGCCCATGATTTCATTGGGGTTGTGGCACAATTTCGGACATACGGACGACCTGGAAACCGGCCGGGAGATGCTGCGCTGCGCTTTCGACAACGGCGTCACCCATTTCGACCTGGCCAACAACTACGGGCCGCCCTACGGCGCTGCCGAGGAAAACTTCGGGCGCATCTTTCAACGGGATTTCCGGCCCTACCGCGATGAACTCCTTATCTCCAGCAAGGCGGGTTGGGACATGTGGCCGGGCCCTTACGGCAATTTCGGCTCGCGCAAGTACCTCGTTGCTTCGCTGGATCAGAGCCTGAAACGAATGGGCCTGGAATACGTCGATATTTTCTATCACCACCGCCCGGACCCGGACACGCCGCTGGAGGAAACCATGGGAGCGCTGCATCACATCGTGCAACAGGGCAAGGCGCTTTATGTGGGTATTTCTCAGTACGAGGCAGAACGCACGGCAAAAGCAGCCCAAATATTAAGGGATATGGGCACACCGCTGCTGATCCACCAGCCGCGCTACAATCTTTTCGACCGCTGGGTGGAAAACGGCCTGCTGGACGAACTGGAGCGGCAGGGCGCCGGGGCCATCGCTTTCTCTCCCCTCGAACAGGGTGTTTTGACTAATAAATATCTGAAAGGCTTTCCGAAAGACAGCCGTGCCGTAAAGGATGCCCGCTATCTGAATAAAGGCCAGATTACGAATGAAAAGCTCGACAAGGTGCGGCGCCTGAACGCTATTGCTGAAAGCCGGGGGCAAAGCCTGGCCCAGATGGCCACCGCCTGGCTGTTGAGAGACGGGCGGATCACCTCGGTACTGGTGGGGGTGAGCCGGACACAACAGCTGCTGGACAACATCGGAGCGCTGGATAATTTGTCCTTCAACCAGGAAGAGCTCATGGCGATCGAAGCGGTTCTGAAGGGATAAGGAAGTTCCTCTGGCTGGTTCTAACTGAAAATTGGGCTAAAACCCCATCGGATCCGGATGCTTAAAGGCATACCCCAGGGCCTTCTTTAGCTTTTCGTTTGAAACGATCTTATAAGCCAGTTGATCACTTGCCCGAAAAGTAGGTGGTTCAAAACCCTGCTTTTTCGCCTGCGCAGTGTAAAACGCGGCGCGGGTGGGATGTTGATCCGCGCATACGTTAAAGGTTTCGTCCCAGGCATTTTGTTTAACAACGGCCTCGATGACGCCGATACAATCGTCCAGGTGGACGAGATTGACCGGCGCCTCTCCATTGCCTACGTCCTTTTTGCCGGCCAGGAAACGCCCGGGCTGGCGGCCGCCGCCCACCAGCCCGCCCATGCGCAGGACGGTGGTTTGAGGCCGTTTTAATAAAGCCAGGTAGCGCTCGATGACTACCAGCGCCCGGGCGGACGGGGTTGCCGGGCCCAACTTATCTGCTTCCGTCACCTCCCGGTTTTCGTCCCCATACACACTGGTGGAGCTGACAAAAATCAGATATTCAATGGCGCCGGAATGGATGTGCTCCATGATGGCTTTCACCTTCTGCGGATACTGCTCTTCTACTTCCGGATTGTGCCGCCCGCCGGGGGGGATATTCAGGACCAATAAGCCGGCGTCAAAAAAGCTTTCTTTTTCCGGGCCTTCAACGGCGTCTCCTACCTTGATCAGATACGGCTCGATGCCCTGTTCCCGGATTTGTTCCAGCTTCTCCGGGCGGGTTGTGGAGCCTTTCACTTCGTAACCTTTCTGCGCCAGCGCCGCCCCCAGCGGGAGCCCCAGCCAGCCGCAACCTAGTATGGATATTCGTTGGATCATGGGAAGCAATATAAGTGTTAATGTGTGAAAGTGGGAATGTGTAAACGTTCTGGCAGGCAGGACATTTCCACGCATACACCCTTCTTCCTCCTACTGGTACTCGAAGCACCCAATATCCGGCGCCGCCCCATCCCGCATGTTGCCCTCCAGGTCGATCTCAATGCCGGAGATGGGCAGGGCCCTACCCTCGGCGATAGACAAGGTATCGAGATGGTAGTCATCCTCATTGGGGGCTGCGAAGAGGGCGTCGTCGCGGGTGGCGTTGATGCAGGTGGCGCATTGGTTTTCCAGAAAATCGGCAAACAGGCCGTCCTGCTGTTTCAATAGTTCGTCGATGCGGATGATGCAGTTTTGGAAGTCGATATCGAAGGAGCTGGGCTGCTGGCCGCCGTACAGGTCGCTCAACCCCACTTCATCGCGGCGGGAACCGAAGAAGATGCAGTTGCGGAAGCGGGCTTTCAGCGGGTTTTCCTCCAGGAACTGGCAGTTGAGGAAGTCGTCATAGCAGAAAAAATTGCTCATGCTGATGGCGGAGGCGTCTACCCCGTAGCTGGCCACCGTGCAGTAATCGAAGGTATAGTCACCCCCTAAAATTAGTTGTACAGAAGAGCTGAGGTTGTTGTACACCAGGCAGTTTTCCAGGCTAATGGTACTGTGAAAGCCGATGATGCCACTACTGTTGGTATTGTAAAACCGGGAGTTGCTGGCGGTGAGTTCGGCCAGGGAGTCGACATAGACGGAAAAGACGGCGTTTTTGACGGTAGCCCACTCCATAACGTTGCCCTTACTGCCCTTGCCCAGTATGATGCCCTGCCACTGGCCGGGCTGTTCCTGGAAAGGTTCTTCCAGGCGGTCGCCCTGAATGACAATGGGCGCTTCCCGGGTGCCGAGCAGGCGGATGCTGCCGTTGTTCAGGGTATAGATGATGCCGTCGTTGAAGATACCGAACACCTCATTCTGTGCGATGCCGCCGTGTACGTAAATCTGCGTGCCGGCCATCACCTCCAGCGCGCAGCTGTCGATGAAAATCTCACCGTAGATCACGTAGGGTTTGGGGTCATCCCAGACGATCTTGTCGTTGTTGCAGCTCAGCACAACCGGTACGCCTTTATTGAACCGGCTGGGGAAATAGTTGGCGTTTTGCCCCCAGGCTTCCAGGCGGACCTCCTGCCGTTTGTCGCCGGCCTCAAAAATAACCTTGTCTTCGATGACGAAAGGGCTGGCCGATAGGGGCTGGTCCGGGTCAATGGTCACTTCGACGAAAATATAAATGCTATCCTTGCCCCAGATTTCCACTTCTTCCACCTCATTGCCGGCAATACCATCAACGTTCATCCGGAATTTGGCGCCGCCGGCGCCTTCCAGGCTCACTTTGTCAATGCGGAGCGGGCGGTCGTTGCGGTTGTACACTTTAAAAGAACGGGTGGCTGAGCCCAACTCTGTGAAAACGGTGTCGAAACGCAGCGTATCCAGGGAGAATTCCAGTGTGAAATTGCCGTCGGTGATAAAGTCTGCCTGCTTATCGCAGGAAGCGAAAGCCAGGCCCAACAGCGCCATTATCAGATAATAAGTATACTTCATGTCATTCTTTTTAGCGCCTACTTTTACTGCAACGAAGAAACAGCCGTTGCATTTCGCGGCCTAAAAATAAAATAATCTGACGGCAAACAGGAGACAGCCCGAAGATTTACGAATAAGTCTGGTCAATACTTAAATGTTTGGGCCGGGACATTAAAGTTGTTCATAATTCTTCTAACTTTGTAGAGCAAAATTGGGATGTAGATTTGAATAAACCGGTAATTGACGTTATTATCCCTGCTTTTAATGAAGAGCGGTCCATAGGCCTGGTCCTGGCGGACATACCTTCAGCGCTGGTGCGGGAGGTAATTGTCTGCAATAATGCCAGTACGGACCGTACTGCCGCCGTAGCCCGTGAACACGGAGCGACGGTTGTTGACCAGCCCCGAAAGGGGTATGGCAGCGCTTGCCTTAAGGGTATTGACTACTTATTACACAAACCGGTAAACGAACATCCCCAAATAATTGTTTTTCTGGACGGCGACTATTCAGACCACCCTGACGAAATGCCGGCCCTGATTCGCCCTATTGTGGAAGAAGGTTACGACCTTTGCATCGGCTCCCGTGCCCTGGGCGCTATGGATAAAGGGGCGATGATGCCGCAACAAATCTTCGGCAATTGGCTAGCCACTAACCTCATAAAGCTTTTTTACGGTTATCAGTTTACGGACCTGGGGCCTTTTCGGGCCATCAGGTTTGATAAGTTATTGGAACTGGACATGCAGGATAAAGATTTTGGATGGACAGTTGAAATGCAAGTCAAAGCGGCAAAAAAAAAATATAAATGTATCGAGGCGCCGGCCCGTTACCGTAAGCGGGTTGGTGTGTCTAAAGTCTCAGGCACGATCCGGGGAACCATTTTAGCCGGATACAAAATCCTGTGGACGATTTTTAAGTTGCTTTAAGTACATTAATCATTACAAAGGAAGTGGCTAGTAGCATCTTCCAACTCTTTTTAACAAAAATATTTGCAATGACATCTGTGATTGCCTACGCGGTTCTGGCTATTTATTCTATGGCCCTTTTGTACATCACCGTGTACTGTTTAATGCAGTTTAACTTACTGTATCACTACAAAAAATTTCAACGCGACGAGGAACAGCCTCCGGCCGGCCAGAAACCCCAAGAGCGGGTTTACGCCCGGCAGGCGGCCATGGCGGCCTCTCCTAACCATAAACACGCGAACGCCTACCGGCAGCATGCCGATGTAGGCCTGCTCGTAGCGGAGGAAGAGGAAAGCGAAGCCTATCCTTTTGTGACGATCCAACTCCCCGTTTACAATGAGATGTACGTCGTAGAGCGCCTCATCGACCACATTGCCCGTTTCGATTACCCCTACGGCCGCTTCGAGATTCACGTCCTGGATGATTCCACGGACGAGACGGTCGAGATCGTCCGCCGAAAAGTGGAAGAGTACAAGGCTAAGGGGCTCGATATCCAGCAGATTCGCCGGGAGAAGCGGCAGGGCTTCAAAGCCGGCGCCTTGCGGGATGGGATGAAGTACGCCCATGGTGAATTCATCGCCATTTTTGATGCGGACTTTATGCCGAACCCCGACTTTCTGAAAAGGACCATTCCCTTTTTCGAGGATGACAACGTCGGCGTAGTGCAAACCCGATGGGAGCATATCAATCAGGACTACTCTCTGCTCACGAAATTGCAGGCCCTGCAGCTCAACGTTCACTTCACCGTCGAGCAGGTGGGCCGTATGGCCGGGGATTACATGTTGCAGTTCAACGGTACAGCCGGTGTATGGCGCCGCGAAACCATCGACGATGCCGGCGGTTGGGAAGCCGATACGCTGACGGAAGACTTCGACCTCAGCATCCGGGCCCAGCTCAAAGGCTGGAAAATCAAATATCTGGAAGGGGTAGGGTCTCCGGCGGAGTTGCCGGCGGAGATGAACGCCTTCAAATCCCAGCAATTCCGATGGATGAAAGGCGGCGCCGAAACGGCGCGGAAGATGCTGCCGACGGTTTGGCGTTCGCCCAACCTCAGCCTGCGGCAGAAAATCCACGCGACTTCTCACCTGCTGGCCAGCACGATTTTCGTCTTCGTCTTCCTCACCGGTATTTTCAGCGTGCCGCTGCTGTTTTCACTGGGCGAACTGATCGAACTGGGCTTCAGTAAAAACTTTTTTGCCTACTTCCTGGTTGGCCTGTTGTCCATCATTGCGGTGTACTACGCCGCCAACGTGCAGGCGCCTACGCATCAAAAATCGTTCGGGAAGGCCCTATGGAGCTTCCTGGTCCTCTTCCCCTTGTTCCTGGCGCTGTCAATGGGCCTGGCATTGCACAACACCGTGGCGGTCATACAAGGATATCTGGGCAAAAAATCTGCATTCGTGCGGACACCCAAGTTCAATATCCAAACCGTGAAGGATAATTTCACGAAGCGCAATTACCTGAATAAGAAACTGTCCTGGACTACTATCTTCGAGGGGCTGCTGGCCTTGTACTTCCTTGGCGCTTTTATCGGCGGCTTCCTGATTCAGAATACGACTTTTGTCATCTTTCACATGATGCTGGCCCTCGGGTATGGCGCCATCTTCTTTTATACGGTCCGCCACCTGAGCTTGAGGTAGCAATGAATGAGGGAATGAAGGAACGAGGGAACGAATTGGGCAAACCGCCCTTCATTCCTTCATTCCTTCATTCCCTCATTCCTTCAATTCCCCTTTGGCACTGGGGGCTGGCCCTGCTGTTCCTCCTGCTTATCACCAGCCTGGGCTATGGCCCTGCGCAGTGTGATTTTGGCTGGATTGCCAGTTTACACGCCGCAGCTTTCCTGGTTTACCTCGGAATGTACCGCAAAGCCAATGATCCGGTTGCGCTTTATTTTTTTCTGGGGGTGGCTGTCATCGCCCGGCTGTTGCTGATTGGCGCATTCCCACAATTATCGGACGACATCTACCGCTTCCTCTGGGACGGGCGGCTGATCAACCAGGGTATCAACCCTTTTGCTCACTTGCCGTCTTACTACCTCCAGGAAGGCAACCAACTGGCCGGCCTGGATACTGAACTCTTTGCGCAACTCAACTCTCCGGAATACTTCACCATCTACCCTCCGGTGGCGCAGGCTATTTTTGCACTGGCCACCTGGCTTTTTCCCTACAGCATTCCGGCGGCTACGGTGGTGATCAAGCTGTTCCTTTTTTTCTGCGAATTGGGCAGCCTGATCCTTCTGGTAAAGCTGCTGGCCCGGCTGGGCTTCCCGGAAAAAGGGGTTTTGCTCTATGCCCTCAACCCTATGATACTGATAGAAGTGATGGGCAACCTGCATTTTGAGGGGGCTATGATCTTTTTCCTTTTGCTGAGCCTATGGTGGCTGGTTAGCGGCCGCTATTTATTTTCAGCGGCGGCGCTGGCCTTTTCGGTGGCATCCAAGCTGTTGCCCCTGCTGTTTTGCTTCTTTCTGATCCGCCGGTTGGGGTGGCGGCGCAGCCTGAAGTACTTCGCTTTGATGGGCCTGGTATTGTTGCTGCTGTTTTCCCCCCTGCTGGGCGGCGCTTTCTTTTCCGGTATGGGAAGCAGCCTGCGGTTGTACTTCCAGCGATTTGAGTTCAACGGCAGCATTTACTACGTGCTGCGATGGATTGGTTTCCAGCTGTCTGGTTATAATCTCATCCAATACCTCGGGCCGGCCCTGGCGGCCTGCACCTTCCTGGGCATCAGCCTGGCGGCGCTGCTCGGCCGCCGAAGGGACTGGCGCAGCTTGCCTGCGCTGATGCTGTTCGCCATCTGCCTTTACCTGGCCTTCACCCCTACGGTGCATCCCTGGTACGCCAGCCTGCCCCTGGTGCTGGCGCCTTTCACCCGCTTTCGCTTCCCCGTGCTGTGGACTGCCCTGATCAGTTTGACCTACATCAACTACAGCTACCCGGAATACGATGAACAACTTTGGATCGTAGCCCTGGAATACCTGCTCGTCTATGGGTTGGCCCTGTGGGAAGTATGGAGTGGAAGGAACTGGATGGGAGAGGGAGAAATAGTGGAGGACAGGAGGAGGGCTGGAAAGGCTGGAACAAATGAATAATCGGGGGCTGTTTGCAATTCGCCTGTTCGCTGTTCGCTGTTCGCTGTTCGCAAGTTCTTGAAAATAAAGGGGCGTTTTTCAGAAGACACGGGCATTTGAACTATCCCAATAATTGACAGATTTTATGTAACTATTTAGGTATTATGGTATTTTGGCATTATGGTTTTGTGGCCAGGCAGTTGCAGCGCCTCGGTGAGCCTCCGGCCGCAACACCGGGACACCATAAAACCGAAACACCTAAATAGTTGCGATTTTATCTAAATTTGAACACACTTTAATAATTGAATAGGTTGGGCGGCGTAAAGCCTTCAATAAAAAAAAGAGCATGAAGAACAATCACATCGATTATGTCGAGTTCAAGGCGAATGACCTAGAAGCAATAAAGAAATTCTACCACCAGTCTTTTGGCTGGGTTTTCACAGATTACGGCCCTGGCTACGTATCATTTTCTGAGGGTGGCCTGAATGGAGGATTTGAAAAAACAGAGGAGGAAATTGTAAACGGAGCCCTGGTTATCCTGTATCATCAGGACCTTGCCAGTATCAAAGCAAAAATCTTGAAGGCTGGGGGGGAAATAACAAAAGATATTTTTTCTTTTCCAGGAGGGCGCCGGTTTCATTTTATGGACCCTGCCGGAAATGAACTTGCCGTTTGGTCCGAGTAATAAGAGCTTGTCCAAATTTCGGCCTTCAAGCCGAAAATAGTTCATTTTTTGCTTAGATGAGGCGCGGGTTCAGGATGATAGCAGCGCTATCAAGCCTGGTTCCGCAACGAAATATAAGCGAAAAAGGGACGTTTGCAGGCCGATTGTTGAATTTTGGACAAGCTCTAAGCAGTTGTTCTAAAAATATTTCGAACATTGTGTGTGTGGGTTACTGGTTGCCGAAAAAGCCCGCCTGGGCCCGGGCAACCAGTAACCGACAAAAGGTTTATCCTTTCAGGAAAGCATTCATCTGCCCCAAACTCCCCGCATTGTAAGCTTCGACTCCATTAGACTTGAGGATCTGTGCCGCAATACCACTGCGGTTGCCCGAGCGGCAGTAGGCTATGACCGGCACACCCAGTTGCTTTAATTTCGGCAAATGGCGCTGCAGGTCCTGCAACGGTATATTGACGGCGCCTTCGGCGTATCCCTGGGCGAATTCCCCCGGCGTTCTCACATCAATTATCCTGGCTCCGTTGGCGATCAGGGCTTTCATATCGACAGCAGCGGCGCTGCCTCCAAATATCTTCTGCATAATTCCAAACATGTTTTTTTAGTTATTAGACAAGGAAACAATAATGAGGCAAAGATAAGCGAGTAGGAGGGAGGCCGTCAGTGATAAAGGTTACGGTAAGAGTGTGAAGCCATTGATTGAATTTTGAACACATGCTACAGGCGGGCCGAAACCCTCTTCCCCTCTTTTCCGTACAATCTTCCCTATGGCATTACCTCAAAAGTTTTTATTTTAAAATAAAAAACCAGAAATTCCACGCGCAAAATGATCAAAGTGAAGCAACCACAGATATTCCCGCTACAGGGCGCCATTCAGCACTACGCCTGGGGCGGGTTCACGTACTTGCCCGAGCTACTGGGCATTGACAATCAGGAGCAGCAACCTTTTGCCGAGTTATGGATGGGGGCTCATGATCGCGGCCCGGGAATGATACAAACAAACGGCCAGTTCGAACCACTGCCCAAACTGCTGGAAGAACACCCCAATTGGCTGGGCAAGGCCGTACAGCAAAACTTCGGCGGCAAATTGCCCTATTTGTTCAAAGTGCTGGACGTCCGGCAGATGTTATCCATTCAATCCCACCCCACTAAAACACAGGCGGAAGCCGGCTTCCGGCGGGAAAATGAACAGGGCATCCCCCTTGATGCACCGAACCGGAACTTTAAGGACGACAACCACAAGCCGGAGGTGATGGCGGCCCTCACGGAGTTTTGGTTGCTCCATGGCTTTAAAAATCAAGAAGCGCTGGAGCGTTGCCTCAGAGCCGTGCCGGAGTTCAGCAGCTTGTTGCCTCACTTTGCGAATCGAAACATTTTTCAGTTGTACAAAGCCGTGATGGAGATGCCTCAGGCGGAGGTAGATCGCATACTTCAGCCTATGGAGCAGCGCCTGCGCCCACTGGCGGAAAGCGGTAAGCTGGATAAGCGCCAGCCGGAATACTGGGCCATGCAGGCCTTCGATCACCACAGGCTGGACGGCGGGCATTACGACCGGGGCGTCTTTTCCATTTTCTTTTTCAATCTGGTAAAAGTTATGCCGGGAGAAGGCATTTATCAGGGCGCCGGCATTCCCCATGCCTATCTGGAGGGGGTAAATGTTGAACTGATGGCCAATTCGGACAACGTTTTCCGCGGTGGCCTGACGGTAAAACATGTAGATGTTCCGGAATTGCTGGAGCACCTGGTTTTCGAGCCGGTAGAGCCTCAGCTACTCAAGGGCGATCCGGTTTCTGAAACCGAATGGGCCTATCGCACTCCCGCTCCGGACTTTCAGCTCAACCGCATCCAGCTCTCGGAAGGGCAGCATTATCAGGCGCCCGCCACGGAAGGAGCGGAGATCGTGCTGATCATTGAGGGGGAAGTAAGCCTGGAAAGCGGCGGACGCACCTATTCCAGAGGCGATGCCTTTTTCGTTCCTGCCGGCAGCGAATATGTTCTGCGGAGCAAAGGAAAAAGCCTGCTATTTAAGGCGTTGACGCCCTAATTTATTGTCTCGACGAAGCAGCCGGCCGCTCCAGGCTTTTGAGGGTGACGTTGTCCCGCCGGTATTTCCGGCCTTCCCGGTAGAACTCCAGGCTGATGCGGTCGCCAGGGCGGAACAGGGCCACCTGTTCCTGCATTTCGGGCACGGAATTGGTCTTGACGCCGTTGATACTGATGATCACATCGCCGGAACGCAGCCCAGCCTCGGCAGCGCTGCTCTCCCCACTCACATTGGTGATATACACGCCGGCAACCACCGGAAGGACGAGCCGGGCGGCTATATCGTCCGTCACTTCAGAGATGCCTACTCCCAGGACGGCCCGCTGTACTTCCCCGAATTCCCGAATATCGCGGATGACCTTGCGGACCAGGTTGGACGGGATGGCAAAGGAATAGCCCTCATAGCCCCCTGACTCGCTGATGATAGCGGTATTGATACCGATCAGTTCGCCTTGTTCATTGACCAGGGCTCCGCCGCTATTGCCGGGGTTGACCACCGCATCGGTCTGGATGAAAGATTCGATCGCATAAGAACCCCTGAGGATATTGATGTTGCGGGCTTTGGCGCTGATGATGCCGGCCGTGACGGTAGAGGAAAGGTTAAAGGGGTTGCCCACCGCCATGACCCACTGCCCAACTTCCACCTTTTCAGAATCCCCGTAGGCCAGGGGGCGCAGGTTGCGCGCGTCTACTTTGAGCAGCGCCAGGTCAGTGGTGGGGTCAGAGCCCATCAGTTCGGCTTCCAGCTTGCGTTTGTTGTAAAGGGTGATCTCATAAGTAGATCCATCCTCGGCAACGTGATGATTGGTGATAATGTATCCATCCGAGGAAATGATGACCCCGGAGCCGGAAGAAATGCGGTAGCCGCTGGCGCTAAGGGTATTGATATTCACCACCGCATCGGTGACCAGTTTGGAGGTGGCGACAAAATCAGCGGGCGGCAACTGTGTCCAGGTTCTTGGATTGGTGTTGACCGGGGTTTCTTCATGGTCAATCAGGCGTGCCGGCTGGCTTGGCTCCGAAACGAGCGCCGGCGGTTGGTAGTAATGCTGAAACAGAAAAAAAGAAAATGAACTGCTAATCAATGCGACCAGGGCATTTACGAAAATGTTCCTCATGATTCCGGTGATTTAAGGTTCTCCCAGGTTCTTTAACCAGATGTAAAATGTAATAACGGCTTTTGGCCGTATTTAATGTTGTACGGTGGGGCGAAATACTGTCCCCATCGGCAGAATAGGTGATTTCTTAGACAAAATGGCCGTTAAGTATGGGAAATCACCTCCGCCCTGATACTTTCGGGTGGAATGGCGAAGGCTTCCACCAGAGCGCTGGCATCCTGCCGCACCAGGGTGCAATATTCTTCAACCAGCCGGCGGATGGCTTTGCTTTTCACCCCCGCCAGGTAATCGTTTTCCAGATACCACCCCTTGTGTTGTTCGATCGTGTGCAGGGCGTAAAGTTGGCACAAACGCTGCAAGGCGAATTGGACGGATTCGTCTCCGGCATTACTGACGGCCTGGGTAAATTGCTCCAGGGTGAGGCGTTCGGCGTAGGCCTCGGCCAGAGCGATCATGTGCGTCTGGCACTTCATGGCGGCTTCATTGGCGCTGGCGCCCTCCTTGATCGAGCCTCGAATGCGCTGGGCCAGCGATTGCAGCAGCCGCCGCTCTCTGAAGCGAAAAGCATTGAGGTGAAAATCGGAGTCGAGCAGGTGGGGGCGGCTTGTATTGCGGATGGTGATCGGGTTGAGTTCGGAAATAGCGGTGGAAACCCGGCCGGTGAGGTAGCGGAGAACAGCGACATTGCCTTCTTCGTAGAACTCCTTGCGGAACTCGGAAAGTACGCCTTTGGCCACGAGCTGCATTAGCACCGTATTATCTCCTTCAAAAGTGGTAAATACATCGGTGTCGGCCTTCAGGCTGTCCAAACGGTTTTCAGAAAGATAGCCTTTGCCCCCGCAGGCTTCCCGGCATTCCTGGAGGGAAGCGGTAGTGTACCAGGTGCTGTAGGCCTTGAGTGCCGCCGCCATGGTTTCCACCTCCCGAATATCATCATCGCTGTGTTGGGTGTAGCGCTGGCTAAGGTACAGGAGGGCAAAGTGCAGGGCGTAGGCCTTGGCCAGCAGCGGCATCAACCGGCGTTGGTGGCTGGGATAATCGAGCAGCAGTACCTCCGGCTCGTGAAAGCTGGGGGAGAACTGCCTTCTTTTCAGGGCGTATTGAACGGCAATGCTGAGCCCTACCTTAGCGGCGCTCAGCCCGGCCCTGGGTACGCAAACCCGGCCGCCCACCAGGGTGCCCAGCATGGTGAAAAAGCGGCGGGATGGGCTGTCGATGGGGCTGCTGTAAATGCCGTCCGGGCTGACATCGCCAAAGCGGTTCAGCAGGTTTTCCAGCGGCGCCCGGACTTCGTCGAACCAGATTCGGCCGTTGTCTACACCATTGAGCCCCATCTTGTAGCCGCAATCTTCTACTTCTATGCCGGGCCGCAAACTTCCTTCCTCATCGCGTAAAGGCACCAGAATAGCATGTACCCCATGGTTTTCTCCCCGTACGATCAGCTGAGCAAAAACAGTGGCCATGCGGGCGTGCAGCGCATTGCCGATGTATTCCTTTCCAGCTTCCCGGCTGGGGGTATGGATGATGAATTCCCGGGATTCAGGTAGGTAAACAGCGGTAGTCTCCAAGCCGCGAACATTGGAGCCGTGCCCGGTTTCGGTCATGGCGAAGCAACCCAGGAGTTCCCCTTTGCCGATAGCTGCCAGGTAGCGCTCATGGTGCCGTTGGGTGCCCAGTTGTTGGACACTGCCGCCGAACAAACCAAATTGTACGCCGAACTTGATGGCCAGGCTGAGGTCGTGGTAACCCAGCATTTCGAAAACCGTTGCGTAGGCGGACATATCGTTCTGGCCACCGTATTGGGATGGAAAAGCCACGGCGCCCAGCCCCTGTTCGGCCAACAGGGCTACCCATTGCAGAACCTGCTGCCGGTAACTTTCCTTATTCCAGGCCGCCGGGTTTTGGAAGGCAGGATCGCGCATTAAAATGCGCATTTTTTTTCGGAGCCCGGCATGTTGCCCATCGAGATAAGCTGTCATTTCCGATGGCAAAAAACCGGCTTTGCGCTGTTCGGCCTGTCGTTGTGGCTTTTTAGCGGCGTCCGGGAAAATCCAGCGGTAGGTTTCAATGTTGATACTCCCCAGGTTTTCCTCCAGTTCCTTCAACTGCGCCTGAAATTCCGGTGAGCCCCAGTTTTTTACCGGTTCGGTTTGGTTTTCTTTGGCAGCCTGTTCCGCCATGGCGATGCCCAGGCTGGCAAGCGAGGGGGGCGGTTCTGCGGGAATCCTGGCGGCGGCCTGGCGTAGCTCTATCTCCCAGTATTTAAACAAAAGAGGGGAAGGAGGCCGTTTGGGGTTGGCCCATTGCAGGAGCACCTTTTTATCCTCCTCAGTAAGAAAATCGGCCAGGCTGGCCTTTTTCTTCAGGAAGTTAATCTCGGTTGGCGTCAGCACCCGGTCTGCCCAGGCTACGTACAGTAAAGGGATCAGGCTCTGTACGCCCGGGGAATAACTGTAGTGGAAACTCGGCGGCTGGCTCATCGTGAGATAATTTTGTAAAAGGGAGAAAACAGCATTAGTAGTTCCAACGCTGGCAGGCAGCACAATGTTTTTACCGGTAATTTTTATTTCCTTAGTGCACCGGGCCTTTGGTTTGGAAGGCGACAATACAACCAAAGCAAGGCCGTCCTGTGTGAAAACAAGACGGCCTCGGTACAATCATGAGAAAACCACTTATAGGAGAGAAAGAATTGATACGATCAGAACTGATCCAGATGGTAGAGCTGGAATTTATCAATGAGTTCAATCAGCTTATCACCGTAGTGGCGGTCGTTGCTATAGGCTGATTTTTCCAGGGCCCTGGCCCATTGCTTATAGTCGGATTCGGCCTGAAACAAGCTCGGGTATTCACGCTGGAGCAACAGGCTGTGGCTCCGCCAGTTTTCCCAGGCGCTGTCGTAATGCTGTCCGTCCAGGGGCAGGCCGAAATGGTTGTTGGCCTGCCGGGCCCGCGGATGTTCTCCGGCTGCACTTTCGAGCAGGGCCTGAGCCATTTTCACGCTGGCCGGGATGCCGAATTTTTCCATTTCGGAGGCGGCCACTTTGCTAAAGCGTTTGATGTAAGCCTGCGCTTTTTGCTCGTCGATCTGATAACCGGCAGGCCCGTTTTCCTGCTGCCAAAGTGCGATGGGCTGCGCCAGGCTCATTTGGCTACCGCTTTCTCCGCCGGAGGAAAGGGCAGAAAGGGGCGCTTTCATATTGATGGAGAACTGTATGTCCTTTTTGGTAACAATGAGCAGGACGATCGCTACCAGGGCGATCTTATACCAGGGTAAACGGATATTGCTGAAGGCCCCGGCGGTAAGGCGGTGAAACTGGTACCGGAGGGCGACCCACAGTTTACTGGCGCCCACCCAAAGCTTGTGGAGTATATCTCCGAGGGTGATATCAGCCAGGAAGTTGCCTTTGCTGCCACGCCGGATTTGCCATTCCTGGCGGGAAGGATGCCCGTTTTGTTTTCTTTCCTGGCGTATCCCTACATTATTGGGTCGATCTGTGCGCATAAGCTTTCTGTTTTAAGAAACTTTTTGTATCTTTAGCCGTGAAATTGCATTTTCTTGTTGCGAATAACTTTCGTTGACCACAAATATAAAACAAAAAGTTGCTTTATGTCAACTTTTTTTAAAACATTTTATTGAAAAAATGGGAAATTTTTCAGAAAACATTGTAAACGAGCGCTTTAGAAAAGTCTTCCAGGAGTTGGAAAGAAACAACTTTATCAAGGGCAAGTCGGACATCGCCAAAAAGCTGGGGACCTACAACCACGTGATTAACAGCATTCTCAAGGGGCAGCGCAATATCACCGTGGACCAACTCACCAGCTTGTTTGAAACGTATGGTATCAATGCCAATTTCGTTTTTGGCATCGATGATGATATGTTCCTGGAAGGCTACGGAATCGAAGGGGAGATTCCCGTCCGGTCTATCCATGACCGGCAACGGGGCGGGCGGGAGAATATCATGCTCGTTCCGGAAAGGGCCATGGCCGGTTATGCCCTGGAGCATCAGGACCGCGAATTTCTGGACAACCTGCAGAAATTTTCCATCCCCGGCCTGGAAGGAGAACTGGTCGCTTTCGAAATCAATGGCGACAGCATGCTGCCCACGATCACCAATGGCGACGTGGTCGTTTGTGAACCTATTGAACGAGGCACCCCCCTGCGGGATAACCACGTATACGTCATCGTAACCGACGCTGTGGTCGCCAAGCGCATTCAGCAGGTGCGCGAGGGCAACGAAGTGGCCCGCCTCCGCCTCATCTCGGACAATGGGGATGTCTACAAACCCTATGATGTAGAGTTGGAGGAAGTCCGACAAATCCTGAAAGTGAAAAGCCGGCTGACTTCGCACGCCATTGCCTGATCTTTTTATTAAACGGAAGGAAGGGAGGGTTCGGAATTCGGTGTTCGCCATTCGCAAATTACTAAAAATCAAGAGGCTTTTTTAAAAGAGGCTGCCGTTCCAGTGTTGGGCAAAAGTCGGAAGTCGGAAGTGGGAAGGCAGACGGTCCTTCCGCGTAACGGGAAAACGAATTCGCAGCCTGATACCTTTGCTAGCCTGCTGAGCCTGCCCAGCCCGAAGGGCTGGCATAACTTAGCATCGGGCAACGCCCGATGCGAAAAGGCGCCATGCCGCTTTGCGCCCTGAAAGGGCGACATAAACCGGATAGCCTTTATCCCAGGCAGGCCAGCATGGCCTCAAGAACCCTAAGTAGTCGGACCTGTTTATTTTACGTATTGATAGCACGGCCGGGCGTGCCGGCCGGCCATACGGGTACAGTAGGCGGGGACGCCCGCGAGTGCAACATTAAACTAAATTTAAAACTGTCCGGCTACTTATCTTCCCGGCAGGATTTATGTTGGCCTTTCAGGCCGCAGGCTGTTGCCGTGCAATCGAGCACGGGGCGTTGCCCCGCGCTAATATATACTGGCCCTTTGGGCCGGGCCAGGAATTGCCACATTCATGCTGAACCTGATCTCGCCTTACGCGAAAGGACCGTCGGATTGAACGGCTACTCCCTCTCTCCCCCGCTCACTCCTCACCCCTCACTCCTCACCCCCTCACTCCTTCCCTCCCCACTCCTCACTCCTCACTCCTCACTCCTCCCCTTAGAGAAAGATTAGAAAGACATTAGAACTGCACAAATACCTTTATCAGGGTATAAAGCATAAATAAAGTTGATATATATTTGTACCCACAAGGTGGCTCGGAGTTTAAAACAGTAGCTGCCGTTACCGGGACAAGCTTTGGCTTGATCCTTTAAGAAGGCTTTTGGAAAAGGGCCTGATGATATTGAATGAGTGTACTGTTTTTTGATGCTCAACAACAATCCCATGAACAAAAAATTACACATTGAATTGACCCGGGCAGTTCACCGCCCACACGCTTGCTTTCCTTCAAATACTACACGTACTATTCCCAAACGACAGTAAGGCTGATCCTTGTGCCCGTTTGCTAACCAGATAAGCTGGTTCAGCTGCGGGCATGTGTTGCACCGGCGCCCTTTGCGCGGGCTGCTGCTATTTGGAGCAGGATAGCCCATACGATAGTGGCTTCCGTTGAAGGTTTTGTCCTTCCGGGAGGGTAGGGGCGCTCTATCATTTAGTATGACCTGAATTTTAATAGTCATTTTTATTTTAAACAAATTGTGATCTTATGGAAAAAACAAATTTTACTTGCGTTTCTCCTTTCCAATGGGTTAAGGCACTGGCATTTTTGCTGGTGTTCGGCTTTTTGGGCGCCCAGCAAGCTTACGCCCAGCCTCCGCAGCTGGTTGTGTTTGACGCTGCCGGCTTAACGCCCGCCTCGTCGATAACCAAGGTGCTTCCCGAGGGAGAATGCGGCTATCAGTTCCAGTGGACGGTATCGGTGTTTGACCTCTCCGGCCCGGCTACTGCAACTGCTTACATCACTACGAGTACGACTTCAACGAGCGTGAATCCTGACGCCAGCCTGATGATTCTGGGCGGTGGCCAGACGTATGTGCTGGATGTCATTGCCGCCGTTGGCGCCAACACCCTCACGATTCGGAAGGATGGCCCCAGCGGCTCGGAAACACAAACTTATACGATCATCATAGATGACGTGCGGGCGCCGCAAATCTACGGCCCCGGCAACATGGTAGTGGAAGTGCCCAGTTGTGACCAGAACGGCGTTCCGGTCAATTGGACGGTAACGGCAGTGGATGATTGCGACCTGTCGCCCATCCTCACCCACAGCGGCGGCCCGGCCAGTGGCTCCCTCTTGTCGGCGGCCGGCAGCCCTTACACGGTATCCTATACTGCTACCGATGATGACAACAACGTAGCCAGTTACAGCTTCTCGGTCACGGTCAACCAGGCTCCTGTCCCGGACCCCATCGTTGACCTTTCCGGCAACGGGCAGTTTTCGATTCCGGCTTGTCAGCCCAGCGCCTCCGTATTCTTCACCGGTAATATTTACGACTGTTCGATCGCCGCCAACGATAACCTGATGGGGCAGATCACCCTCCTGGGCGCCCCGCTGGCAGTTACCTATGTTCAGGAAGAAGATGGCTTTGCCTTCTTCGAAGCTACCGGCAACCTCGCTCCCGGTATTTATCCGGTCTCCGTTTCTTTCCGTGGAGTGACGGTGCAGACCCTGTTCACGGTAGTGCAGGATGCGAACCAACTTCCGGATATTCAAATGCCGGGCAACCTTACCTACCTGCTGCCCGCTTGTGAAACGCAGGTGCCGGCCCGTTTCGCCATCACCATTACGGATGATTGCGACGGTACGATCAACGGCGCTTCCTTCCGTTATAATAATGGTTCCGGCATGGTGACGCTGACCCCACTTCCGGGCAGCGACCCGGCTCAGGGCTATTTTGAGTTCACCCGCATGCTGGGGATGAACGATGATGGGGGCGTGCTGACCGCTTCCTATACCGATGGCGCCAACAACTTTCGCCAGGTGGACGCCACCCTCGAGGTAGTCGGGCAGCCGGATACCTGGGCGCCGCTCATCATTTATCCCTCTCAGGATATCAACGTAGCGCTCAATGCCTGCGACCCGAACCCGGCGACTGTCTTCTTTGAAGTAACGGTTACCGACAACTGCGATGGGGATCAGGTATTTGGCCCGACGCTCGTTCCGGGATCCAATTTTACTGTAACGGTAAGCCCGGCCAACGTAGGCGGTATCGTACTCGATTCGCCGGGTGGCGATACCTTCGTAGGCGTTTTCAACCCCGGCGCCTATCAGATTCTGATCACTGCACAGGATGCCGCCGGCAACATCCGCCAGGAAGACTTCTTCATCGTGGTCACCCGGCCGGCGGCAGCGCCGACCAACCTGGCCTGCAACGACAACCTCAATTTGACCCTGGATGCTAACTGTCAGCGTTTCATTACTCCGGGTATGGTGTTGCAAGGCCAGTTCGGCTGCCTTTCCGAAGATGATTTCCAGGTGACGATCGTCAACGATGACGACCCCACCAACGGGCCCATCCTCGACGGCCACGGCCAATTCATTTACGAAGTAAGCCTGCGCCCGGGCGTCACGCCGGTACCGGGTTTCCTTCCCTGCTGGGGCTTCATCACCGGTGAAGATAAAACCAAGCCGGTACTGGCCTGCCCAGCCCCTACCAGCAACGGAACGATCACACAGACGGTGCATACCCTTAGTGGCAACCTGACTACCAGTGACCCCCGGCTCGTGCTGAACAACTACTCCTGCCTTATCGACGGCTCCGGCACGCAGGCCGGCAACCATTACTATGAACTCATTCCGTTTCAGGTGAGTGAAGACGACTTCTTCACTTTTTACCTGGATCACAACTTCGCTAGCGACGGTTTTGTAGCGGTTTACCAGGGTAGCTTCAACCCCGCTAACCCCTGTGAGAATATCATTGCTCAGGTAGATGATAACTTTTTGGTTATCAATGGCGTGGGTGGTATAGGTGGCAACCAGGGGCCGATTGGCGGTTTGTTTGATCCCGTGGTGCGGATCACATTGCCGCTTCGCAAGTATGAAACGTATTACCTGTTCACTTCCACCTTCAACGCGAACGATACGGGCGCCTACGATTGGGTGGTCTTCAGTGATGGCGCCGGCTGGCTGGGAGAGTGGGACTTTGACGCTCAGCAAGACCCAGTCGACTGGTCCTGGCAATATGATACGACCTTCACCGGCTTTCCAACCAGCCAGCGCCAGATCTCGCTGCCCCTGTTCTGTGAAGATTTTGACCTGATCTATAATAACCCGGCCAGCCTGAATATCACCGGCCGGGCAACTGCTACCGATAACTGCGACGATAATGTCGCTATTTCCTTTGTCGATACCTACAGCGCCGGCGGCGATTGTGCACCTATTATCATTACCCGCACCTTCCGGGCAGTAGATGATAAAGGCAACGTTTCTACCTGCACTCAGGCGATCACTCTGAACCGCCCCGGCCTTGGAGATATCCAGATGCCTCCGTTCACCGCTCCGATCGAGTGCGATCAGGACTATCCGGTGCTGGCCAATGGCAACCCGGCTCCCGAGGCAACCGGTTATCCTTTTGTGGTTACAGTCAGCGGTATTTTCAACCTTCAGGACAGCTACTGCAATATTGGTGCTTCTTTCTCTGACGGGCCGATAATCGATGTATGTAGCGGCGCCTATAAGTTTGTCCGTACCTGGGATATCCTCGATTGGTGTGGGCCGAGCCCCTTTATCCACTTTGACCAGATCATTAAAGTGGGCGACTTTTCCGCACCCACCGTTACCTGCCCCGGCCAGGATTATGACTGGGACGGCAGCCTGGACCCGCTGGTTTTCTCCACCAGCCCCTTCTCCTGCACGGCCGCCTTCTCTGTGCCGTTGCCGACGGTAACCGACAACTGTTCCAGCTACCGGGTCAAGAGTGAGATCGTTACCCAGGTGCAGGTACAGGTGGTGAACCAGTACGGTATCGTTACCGGCACCCGCACCGATACGGTGGTGGTCAGAACCGTTCTTTGGAACGCTCCGAACCGCCTGGTTAGCGGTATTCCGGTGGGCAACCACTTCTTCCGTTACACAGTGGAAGATGACTGTGGCAACAAGGCCGTGGTGTATTGTCCGTTCTCCGTCAAGGACCAGATTGAACCGACCGCGATCTGCGACGACAACCTCAACATATCGATCGGCGGCCAAAACCTGGCTCGTATTTATGCTACCGACATCGACGAAGGCTCCAACGACAACTGCGAGATCGACCGCGTAGAAGTACGCCGCAACAAGTTTGACATCATCAACTACACCTGCGGCAACGGTTTCTCCAACTGGGGCCCGTATGTAGACTTCTTCTGCTGTGACGTCGGCGTCCGGGTTACGATTGAAATGCGCGTTATCGATAAATCCGGCAATATCAATACCTGCTGGCTGGAGATCGTACCTGAAGAAAAGGTGCGCCCTTACTGCTATGCACCGCACAACACATCTGTTGACTGTGATGACCTGCCCTACAATTTCCACGCCACCGACACCCTGCAACTGCAGCAGTTGTTCGGAGATGCTACTTCCGCCGACAACTGTGGCGCTTACGAGCGCGAACTGCCGCCGGTAGCCAACCTGGAGTGTGGTTTTGGCACGATCATCCGCCGCTTTAGGGCCGTGGACATCCATGGCAACGAAAGCACCAACTTCTGCCAGCAGATCGTCACCATCCGGGAAGTACACAATTACGAGATCAAGTTTCCGAAGGATGCCGCAGCTATCTGCGGTGTGGTGGAGCCCGATAGCGTTATTTACAATGAGATCGGTTGCGACCTGCTGGCGGTGAATCATACCGATGAGTTCTTCTCCGCCTCCGGCAACGAGTGCTACAAAATCTTCCGCAAGTGGAAGGTGGTCAACTGGTGCCAGTACGACGGCGAATCCGACCCGTATGTGGTCGGCCGCGATGAAGACTGCGACGGCCAGCCTGGCGACGAGGCCGTATGGGTCCTGCACCGCCCGGGTGGTTACACCTACATCGACCGCGACAACAACGAAACAGAACCCAACAACGTACCGCTGGCCTTCCAGAACATTTGCAACGGCATCGATGATTTCTGGCGCAAGGTGGATTACGACGGAGGCTTCTTCCAGTACACTCAGCTCATCAAGGTATACGACAACATCGATCCGGAGATCACGGCTACGCCGCAGGACTTCTGCTCTTACGACAACGTAAACTGCACCGGCCTGGTGGGCCTGCCGTTCACGATCTTCGAGAACTGTACGCCGAATGACCTGACCATTAAAGTATTCCTGGATGCCGGCGCCGATGGCACCATCGACGCCAACCTGTTGACCCTGACGGATGGCCTGTTTGATGACTTCAGGCTGACGGGCGCTTACCCGAACTACCAGCTGAACGGCCGCTTCCCGATCGGTTGCCACGCCTTCGAAGTACATGTAGAAGACGGCTGCGGCAATGTGAACAGCGAGCTGCTGGACTTCTGCGTCGTAGACTGCAAAGCGCCGTCGCCGATATGTATCAACGGCCTGGCTATTGAGCTGATGCCGTTCGACAACAACGGCGATGACATTCCCGACGAAGGCCGTATGGGTATCTGGGCAAGTGATTTCATCGTGTCCGCCTCTTCGGATTGTACCGGCCCGATCAAGTACTCCATCAACCGGGCCGGCGATGCCCCGAACGTAGATTCTACCGGCATCATGCTTACCTGCGCCGATACCGGCACACTGGTAGTGGAGATCTGGGCTTACGATGGCGCCGGCAACAGCGACTTCTGTGAGACCTACATCCTGGTGCAGGACAACATGAACATTTGTGGCGCCGGCCCGCTGGCCGTTGGCGCTGCCGGTGCGATTGCCACCGAGATGAACAATGCGGTTGAAGAGGTAAGGG
Organism: Lewinellaceae bacterium; assembly: GCA_020636095.1. Taxonomy (GTDB): domain Bacteria; phylum Bacteroidota; class Bacteroidia; order Chitinophagales; family Saprospiraceae; genus JACJXW01. The sequence continues at coordinate 467,246 of JACJYN010000002.1, read as the reverse complement.
TAAGCCTTTCCGGCCAGGCGTCCGCCACTATGATGACGGGCAGCACCGGCGCCTACAGCTTCAACGACTTGTTGGGAGGCTACGATTATTCCATCACACCGAGCCGCAACGGAGACTACCTCAACGGGGTGTCCACCTTCGACCTGGTGCTGATCAGCAAGCACATCCTGGGCGTCCAGCCGCTGAACAGCCCGTACAAGATGATCGCCGCCGACGTGAACAACAGCAAGTCGATCACCACCCTCGACCTGATCCAGCTGCGCAAGCTGATCCTGTCGATCGATACACAGATGAGCAACAACAGCAGCTGGCGTTTTGTGAAGCGTTCTTACGTCTTCCCACGCCCGAACAACCCCTGGTTTGAGGTCTTCCCGGAAATTATCAACATTAACAACTTACCGGGAACCGGCATCAACAACGCTGATTTTGTAGCCGTCAAGATCGGGGACGTCAACCTGGATGCACAGACGCGCAGCCTGGCCGGCGTTGAAGGCCGCACGGTGGCCGGTACGTTTGCCTTCAGCGTGAAGGATGCCGAAGTAAAAGCCGGCAACGAGTACACGGTCCGCTTCACGGCTGCCGATATCGCTGCCATCGAAGGCTACCAGGCTACCCTGACGTTTGACAACCAGGCACTGGAACTGTTGGACATCATCGAAGGAGAAGTGAAAGAGGAGAACTTCGGCCTGGTTTACGCCAACGAAGGCCTCATCACGACCAGCTGGAACCAACTTCCGGCTTCCGGCTTCCAACTTCCGGCCTCCACGATGTTCAGCCTCGTATTCCGCGCAACGGCGAACGGACAACTGAGCGAGTTGCTGAGCGTAGGTTCCCAGGTGACCAAAGCGGAAGCTTACAACACCCGTGGCGAGTTCCTGGACGTTGCGATCCGCTTCAGTGGTTCTGACGTGGCCCCGGGAGATCAATTTGAGCTGTATCAGAATACGCCGAACCCCTTCAAGGGCGAAACGGTGATCGGCTTCAACCTCCCGGCTGATGACAAGGTGACGATAACGATAAGTGACGTAACCGGGAAAGTACTGAAACTGGTTCGCATGGATGGTGTCAAAGGGTACAACAACCTGGTGGCTCGTTCCAACGAGCTGCCGGCCTCCGGTATCCTGTACTACACGGTAGAGACAACCCGCTACACGGCTACCCGGAAGATGATCCTTATTGAATAATTTTTCTTAAGAGCGTGTTGGGGATTTACTTTTGATGTCGAAAATGAGCAGATTTTGGTTCTCAGGAAGCCATTTTTGAGCCGCATAGCATCGCTACGTGGCGAAAAAATGGCGAAATGAGGTTCAAAAGATGCACATTTGCAGGCCAAAGGGTAAATCCCCAACACGCTCTAAGTTTAACTATACTGCCCGGGTAGCTCTTCGTTGAGCTGCCCGGGCTTTCTTATTCAGCGTGAGCCTAATGCCAGAACCTGGATAAGGAAATATACATTGAACAAGCTCTTAATTTCCCCAACGCCCGGAATTTGGGCCCTATATTGATCGTTATCTGTATTTCTTGTATTTTTGGAAAAAGTCTAACATGCCTTCAACTATCTTATCCACATTAAATAGCAATAAGCGCTATTCTTATGCTGATTATCTCCTGTGGCAGTTTGAGGATCGGGTAGAGCTTATCAAAGGAAAAATTTTCAAAATGAGTCCTGCCCCTGGAACGGAGCATCAAAAGGTCTCACGACAGCTAAGCCTTCAGCTATTTCAATATTTTGATAAAAAGGAATGCCAGGCCTTTTCCGCCCCCTTCGATGTGCGTTTGCCTCAAAAAAAGGAAATAGCCGATGAGGAAACATACACTGTTGTTCAACCGGATTTGTGTGTGATTTGTGGAGATGGAAAATTAGACGAGAAGGGTTGTCTTGGCGCTCCGGACCTGATCATTGAAATTCTTTCGCCGGGGAATTCAAAAAAGGAAATGCGGGATAAATACGAAGTGTATGAAGAATCAGGCGTACGCGAATACTGGTTGGTTAATCCGTCAGAAAAAACAGTGTTGATCTACGTGCTAAACGAAGAAATGCGGTTCGTAGGGCTGCAACCTTTAACGGAAGACCAGATAGCAAGAGCCGCCATTTTCCCGGAACTGGAAATTAACCTGAAAGAAGTCTTCAACTCTTAGAGCTTGTTTGGAGGCCGGGTTTGAAAGCGAATAGACTTCGGGGCAGGCGCTTCGCATTGAAATCGTCAAAACAAAATCCCAATACCTGCTCATCTTTCCTTAGATTTAATTCAGGCGAGTACATCCGCCATACACCCAAATACGCCCCAATGAAGGTTTTTTACCTACTCTCCATCCTCTCGGCATCCCTGTTATGGGGGTTGATGCCCGCCGCCCCGAATGGGGATAGAAACCTGGAAATCTGCGACAACGCCCTGGATGACGACGGCGACGGCCTGATCGACCTGAACGACCCGGATTGTGACTGCCCGGAGATAGCCCCGGTTTCCCGCATCCCCAACCCTTCTTTTGAAGAGCGGGATTGCTGCCCTACCAGCCGCTCTCAGATGAATTGCGCTACCAGCTGGATACAAGCTTCGGCTCCCACCACGGACTATCTGCATACCTGTAGCTGGATGGGCTGGGCGGACCTGCCGCCTCCCTTGCCCTTTCCCGATGGAGAGGGATGCATGGGGTTTCGCAACGGCCGGCCGGCCGGCAACAACGGAGGAGGGCCGCAGCCCAACTGGAAGGAATACGCCGGGGCTTGCCTGACCGCTCCCCTGAGGGCCGGCGTGGCGTATCGCTTTGAATTCCACGTGGGGTTCACCTTTCGCCAAAACTCTCCGACTACCTCCATCGTTTTTTTCGGGACTACCGATTGCAATAACCTGCCGTTTGGCAACGGCAACCCCGACTTCGGCTGCCCCACCAACGGGCCCGGCTGGAAGCAGCTGGGGGCGGTGTCGATCACCGGCGCCAACCAATGGATACGCAAAGAGATCAATGTCATTCCGCAGGAGGACATCTACGCCATCGCCATCGGCCCCAACTGCACCGAAACCCCCCTGGATAGGGCCACTTACTATTTTTTTGATAAACTGGTGCTGGCGGAAGAAAGGGAGTTTGGGTTTCAGATCACCGCCCAGGGGCATCCCTGCTCGGATGATTTCGGGCTGAGCCTGCCGCCGAGCGATACCTTGTTGTACCAGTGGTACCGGAACGGCGTGGCCCTCCTGGGAGAAACCGCGCCCCTCCTGGAAAGAGCCGAAGAAGAAGGCGACTATCAGGTTCGGATACTGGGGCCCAACAGCTGCCGCATCACCACCGTGTACCGGCATCGGATACCGGTAGCCTCCAGCCAGCTCAAAGAAGTGATCTGCCAGGGGGAATCTTATCTCTTCGGCGGCCGGCATCTGCTGGAAAACGGGACGTATGTGGATACCTTGACAACCGTCAACAACTGCGACAGCATCGTCCGCCTGGAACTGGAGGTGATCGGCCAGGCGGCAGACACCGTCTTCGCCAAAATATTCGAAGGTGAAAGCTGGCAACTCGGCGGCAGGGCTTACTCCCAACCCGGGCAGTACAACGCTACCCTCACCTCCTACTACGGTTGCGACAGCCTGGTGCTCCTCATCCTCGACACCTATAAAGTTTACATCCCCAACGCCTTCTCTCCCAATGACGACGGCCGCAACGACCGCTTTGCCATCTTTACCGGGCCGGACATCCGAGAGGTGCTCCAACTACAGGTCTTCAACCGCTGGGGCGGCCTGGCCTTCCAGTCGGAAGCCGCCTCGCCGCCGAATACCCCCGGCAGCGGATGGGATGGGAGGATAAAGGGCAAGGAGGCTCCGCCCGGGCTCTATGTGTATCAGGCTACGGTTGTCACCGTGGATGGGAAAGAGTACCGGCTGAGCGGGGAGGTGGTGTTGGTGCGGTAGATAGCGGTGTGGAAGTGTAAGTACCTGGACAATGATAGTTTTACCTATTTGGCTTCGTAATTGGAGCGTGAAGCCTTTTGCCCATTGGGGTTTGGTTATATTGTTGTACTATTATAATGTTTACCTATTTGTGTCCAGGTAAGTAATACTACTTTGTCAGTTTAAATTTTGGATAACTCGCGCGCCAATGGGCATGCCTTCGCCGATAGCTTCGGCAGCCGAAGAAAATTGGCGCCCGAGAGCGGGCTGTCGGGGCGCAATTTCCCATTGCGCTCGGACTTAAGCCCCTAAGACTGGTAGCCGGCGATTCATCTTTCGTGGCAAGATTAGCTTTCCCCCTCCCGCCATTGCGTTACTCGTCAAATGTAAGCGCTGCGGTTCAGTTTTTGAACAGAAATTCCTAGCTTTAGGGGATTGAAGAAAATACCCAACACCAAATAAAAGCCTGTGACTGACCAACAGAAGCTCTTTCGCGTCTTTCGCCTGATACAATTGTTGAGCCAGCCGCCGTACCGGAAGGTGAAACGGCTGGCGGAAATCCTGGAAGTGGACGCCAGGACGGTTTACCGCTATATCCAGTTGTTGGAGAAGCTGGGTTACGGGGTGGACAAAAAGCCTGGCGACCGGTATTTCTTACAAGTGGAATTCTCTGCCGGCGACAAACTGATCGATACAGAAGAGGCTGGTTTCCTGCAAGATTTGCTCTGGCAGGCGCCGGCCGGGCACCCGTTGCGCGACCGGCTGCTGCACAAGCTCAACCGGCAATACATGCTGGCGCCGCTGGCCCAGAGCCTTTCCAAGTTCAACATCTATGAACACATTCGCGCCCTGGGCGGCGCCCTGGAAGCGGAGCGGCAGGTGATCCTCCACAACTACTACGCCCCGTCCAGCGAAACCCTCGGTTCGCGCCACCTGGAACCGGTGGAGTTCATGCAAGGCTATACCTACCTGTGGGCGTATGACCTGGACAAGCAAGGCTACCGGCAATTCAAACTCGACCGCATCGGCGAGGTGGAGGTGCTGGACGCCCCCATCGCCGGCGAGCACGAGAGCCACGCGCTCGACCTGTTCGGCTGGACCGGGCCGGCCTGGCTACCGGTCAAGCTGCGCCTGAGTTCCTACGCCCAGAATCTGCTGCTGGAGGAATACCCCGACGCCCGCCCCTTCGTGCGCACCTTCAAAGGACAGGCGCTCTTCGACGGCATCGTGCGCGACTGGCGCGGCATCGGCCGCTTTGTGCTGGGCCTGCCGGGGGAAGTGGAGGTGATGGAGCCGGAAGGGTTTCGGGCGTATCTGCGGGAACGGGCCGGGCGGGGGAAGTGGTCGTGAGCTGACAACTTCGAGTTGTCTGCTCACTTCTTCTGGCTGGATACAAGTCGGCAGACAACGGAAAGTTGTCAGCTGACAGAAAAAGAAACGCGCCGGGCGGCGCGTCGGCCCGCGGATGCTATCGCGCGGGGAGGTTGGGGCAAAGATACGGAGGATTAGGGGGAAGGGCAAGCACGAGGGGCAATGTTAGGGCAATTGCCGTAACCTACCGGAATGGGGCTCGTAGAAAAGAGAATAAAATAACCTGAGAGAAAAAAAGGCAGTGACAGGCGCCTGCCAAAAAAAGGCGGATGAGAAAAAAGGTTTCGGGAGGAGGATTGACGGTAGTTGTCAATGGGAGGGGGGATATTTGTGGGGTGAAAAAAATTTTAGCTGGTTTTAAGAATACTCGAAAGAATAGAACTGTTAAATTTTAATTTATGCTAAATACCCTAATTGAAATCGGCAAGCAGGTAAGCAAAGGCAGACATCCCTGGGAAGATTTCCTGCTCAACATTAAGGTGAGTGAACGCGATGCCCAGAAGAATCAACTTGTCCTGCGAGTGGTTTTTGATCTTGATTCTAATACTATTTCACTTGAAGATGGATTAGTGCGCTATAATCATGAAAAGCGGCCGGAGTATGGACTGATAGATATTTTAAAGGGCAACAACAAGGCGATCTATGTAGCCACTGAACCGGGGAATTTGGATAAAATGGCTAAAGCCCTTTTCGGAAAAGTTGGAAAAGACGGCAGTTTTCCCGGCCAGAGTGAGTTTCAGGCAGCTATTCAGAAGGAAGCTGTTGATCTCGAAACAAGTGCGTTCTATAATGCTTTGGCATTGATCCGGCCCTTCGGACCGGCTTTCTTTGAAAAATTCACCGATGAAAAAGGCAAACTTGGGATTAAGGATATTTCAATAGGAAATCAAGATATTTTAGTAGCCGTGTATGCCGCAGTAAAAAGCACTGAAAGGGACTGGGACAATAAGCCGTTGGCTAAACTGGAAGGCTACCGGGAATTTATGGAGCAAAAATTTCTTGCTTCTTCTGCTAAAACAGACAAAGGAACATCGTCTCGGCTGTGTTATGCTACGGGTGAAAGAAGAGAAGATACTACAGAAGCTGCCTTCTCGGCGCGTTACAACCTAAACAAACTCTTCCAGTCAACTACAATTAATTATGCCAGTAATTTTGAAGGGAAGAACCTGGCGAAGAACTACCAGATTTCTGAAGAAGTAAGACAGTTTCTGGATAGAGGCTCCGAAAGAGTACTGGCGGATTTCCAGGTTATGATTGCGGGCCTGGCACATGCCTGCATCCCACGCCTGCCGATTGGAGGAGAGTACGACATTGAGGACTACCGACGACTGCGTAACCGCACAGATTTAATCTTCAAAATTAAAGATGTAGAAAAAATTCTCGATGAATTAGATTTTCAGGCAGAGGGTGGATTGTATTGGCTTGACTTTTACGGATTTGAATCAGACGGTAATTTCCTGAAAGTGACCAATCACATTCGGGATGTAAGTGGCATCCACATACAGAACATGGTGGAACAATTTAAAAAAGCCAGCGCTTCATTGAGCATTTTTCTTCGAGACAGATTGGTCAACCTCGGCAGGATGTACTACCTGATCCCCGTGCGCAAGGATCTGAAATCTAACCATGCCTTGGCACTCTGCAAAATGGTGCTGGAGGGCCGCCCTGTGCAAGAGTCCCTTTTGTGGCAGCACTTCACCGACCTGGTTTTGTGCCATTGGTATGGTAAGGTATAAAGCGTATGCCAATATTACTGAGCCCAAACAGGATGATATTATTGACCTGCTACTCAGAGAAGCAGTGTTTTCATACCATGCTTTCCGGCATGCATTAATTAACCTGAACCTACTTATTATGGAACCAAACCAGACAGTTGAGACCAAAAAAACAGGAGCTCAGATAGAAGCCGAAACCCAGAGATTCCTGGATGAGATGGGCTATTCTTCCAGTCAGCGAGCCATGTTTTTTCTTGGTAAAGCTTTAAAACGGGTAGTCAATATACAGCGACAGGATAAGAAGAATAAGACCGCCCTGGACATGGTCAACTTCAATGGTACTGGACGAAAGGACTATCCGAAATATGGCGGCTGCCATTATGGAAAAAGGACGACAGTATGATGCAAAATATAAGCTCGCCTCATCTTTAGAATATGATCTAAATCGGTTCTTTCAGTTTTTCCCTGCTGGGAAAATACCTGGGAACATGGATAGCCGCGAAGCCCTTTTCTTCTTCCTTGCGGGATATACCCATTATGTGCCAAAGGGCGGGAACACTGAACCGGAAACTGATTCTTTAGACTAAACCAAAATCACAAAAAAAAATCATGGAACAGATCATCCAAAACAATTCTGACTTTCTCTTTTTGTACGAAGCCATCTTGAGCAATCCCAACGGGGATCCCGACCAGGAAAACAAGCCCCGGATGGATTATGATACCCGCACGAATTTAGTAACCGATGTACGCCTGAAACGATACATCCGGGAATTCCTGAAACAAAATGGGCAGGAGATTTTCGTGGATATGGAAGGAGATAGCAAGGTCAGGATGGATAAAAGGCTTGAAAACATCCTGGTTGCTATTTGGGATAATGATGAAGCGATGCAGGAAATAATCGGCGATGAAGAACTATTCGGCATATATAAAACGGAGGTCAGAGAAGAGGATGCCGAAAAAACTATGAAGAAGTTATTCAATAAAAAAACGGAGAACAAAGAGGTCAACCGGGCCATATTAACAGGTTTGGTCAAACGCAGGTTTGCAGATATTCGAATGTTTGGCAGCGCCTTTGCGGTAGAGGGGTTTAACAAAGCACTGACCGGCCCGATACAACTTAACTGGGGATACAGCCTGAATGAGGTATATTTATTGGACAGCAGTACCATCTCTTCCATTATGAATGAAGATAGCAGTACCTTTGGAAAAGATTACCGCGTCAAATATAGCCTTTTGGCTTTTCACGGTTCTGTCAATAAATATGCGGCTCAAACCACAGGCTTGACAGAAAGCGACCTAAAAACCTTTCGGGAAGGCTTGTGGAACGGTGTTTCAGCTAGCCCAACCCGCTCAAAGCTAAATCAGTATCCTAAGTTTTTCCTGGAATTGGTGTATAACGAAGGATACCACAATGGGCATTTCGGTGATTTGCGCAATTTAATCGAGGCCAGGATAAAAGGTGAAAAGAAACCCCAGGAAGTAACTCAATTCACCGATCTTGTACTTGACTTCAGCCATTTGGAAGACATCCTGGAAGGACAAGCCGGAAAGGATAAACCACTCAAAGAAGTTATCATACGGGCGGCGGCAGGTGTGACAAATCCGGCTCAAACATGGATTTGATCACGCTGGAACTGCAAGGGAAAATTCGCGCACTTCCGAAAATACTACGGTAATAATACCGCATTGAGTTATGCTTTGCCGCCGCGTACAACGCTCACAGGTATTTTTGCCGCATTGCTGGGAAGAGAACGCGATTCGTATTATCGGGAGATGGCTGCAGTACCTTCGCACAGGGGTTGGTATAGTGCATCCGGTAAAAAGTCATTTCACCGCCTCAATAATCTGATGATCAAAGGCGGAGGGGATTTCAGAGGGCGATCAGGCCCGGTGCAGACGCCGTATGAAATGGTGACTGCCTGGGATTTGCGAACTGGGTCAGTGGCCTATCAGGTTTTTCTTTCCGCCCATGAAGCCGGGGAACCACTACTGGCCGAAATTGCCAAGCGGTTGGAGGATAAGGATTACACCTACAACCTGAGTTTAAGGCCAGCTTTTTGTCACGCGCAAGTAGCCAACGTGCAGCGACTTCCCACCGAAAGTTGGCACACTCATGTGGCAAATGAAGAACCTCTGGAATTTATTTCAGCAGTTCCCATTGACCTGATCAATGCAATTCTTCCCGGCAATGGCGTGTGTTGTCATTGAAGAAGAAATGTTGCCGGGAGAATTTTTGGACAACTTCGACAGGGAGCTTAAATCCTTGCATAAGGTTTTGTTTACTACCTCCGGGCATCCTTTGTCCGTGAAATTCACAGGGCAGTATCACTTCTTTAAAACAGGAACTGGGCGACAAAACTTTGTTTTTCTGGAAACCTAAATTGATGCTATGGAATTCTTTTCGCATGCTGAAACCAGGCAGGATAAAACACGGCGCGGCAGTAAAACCATGCTGGTACATACCAATGGTGTCCGGGAAAACGCTATGACGCATTTTTTATCAGGTATCAATTTTTCCTATTCTTCTGAGCAGGTCTCTGGCTTACTCCACGATGTGTGTCAATTGCATGACCTGGGGAAATACACCCAATTTTTCCAGGCTTATCTGCTGGGAGAAAAAGTAGACCCTCAGAAGAAAAGCCATGCCCGGTTGGGGGCATATACCATTTATGAAAAATGGTTAGATAAGGACCCTGTACTGGCTTATTGGGGATACTTTTTGATCAAGAACCACCATACTTCTTTACACTGGTACCTAAGGATGGAGATAAGGAAACCTTGATCAACAATAGCGAATACTCTGACAAAGTAAAAACTTTTCCAAGAACAAAGGTGCTACATTGACCCCGCATTGGGCGCAAATTACGGCTGAACTGGATATACCAAACCTCTCGGTATTTGTGAAAATGCCCGAATATCGCCAGTTTAGGAAACTCGTTACTGATTTAGTAAAAACAGAGCAGACATACAGGATTACTTTTTCTCAATTACCTTTTCTCCTGTTAATTGAAGCCGATAAACTGGATGCGTCTCAAACAGCGCCTTACACTCGAATCCCCTTGCCGGCCAATGCTGTCGACGAGGCCATCACTGCTAAACAGAGTAAAGACACCCCTCAGAATCGCCTCCGTCAACAGGTGAGAGCAGAAGTGACCCAGGCTCTTGCGCAAAAAGACACACTCCATTACCGCCTTTTTACACTAACAGCCCCAACGGGTATTGGCAAAACGCTAACTGCGCTGGATTTCGCCCTAAAGCTTAGAGATAAAACCCCAGGGCGCCCACAGATCATTACAGCACTGCCTTTCATCAACATCATAGAGCAGACTCTGAAAGAATATGAAAAAGTGTTGGGGAATAGCACTGCCAGTATTTTGGGGCATTACCAGTATGCGGATATTTTTCGGGATGTTAGAAAAGGATGACGAAAACAAAAACGAAAATGATGCTGAACGGGATTATTCCCAACGCCGGATGCAATTGAACACCTGGCAATCTGATGTTGTAGTTACCTCTTTTGTGCAGTTATTACAAACCCTCATCAGCAATCGAAACCGGATGTTGCTCAAGTTTAATCATCTGGCGAACGCCATTGTCATCATGGATGAGGTACAGAATATTTCGCTGGAAAAAGGCGCCTTTCATTGGTAGCATGATCTATTACTGCGCTCGATTTCTCAATACGAGGTTTATCCTGATGACCGCTACCAAACCCATGATCTTTGAACTGGCGCAACGGGAAATTATCGGAAAAATGAAAAAAGAAGCCAATATTTTAGCTGAAGTAAAGAGTTGTTGCCTGATCAAAAAACGGATTTATCAGGAATTTAACCGTACTAAGATCGTTCCTCTTCTTGATCCGCAGCTAACATCGGAGGACGAATTTTGCGCCTTGTTCGCCAAACACTGGCAGGCAGGACAATCCTGCCTGATCGTTTGCAACAAGGTAAACAGGTCTTTAGCGGTATTCAATACTATTAAAACTTATCTGGAACAGAAAAAATTAAATAATCCAGTTTACTACCTCAGTACGAATGTTCTCCCGGTAGATCGCAGAGGGCTTATTGACGAGCTAAAGGATTTGCTGGCGCCGGATGGTATTTAAACCTATTTTAGTAGCTACTCAAGTAGTTGAGGCAGGTGTCGACCTGGATTTTGATTGCGGATTCCGCGATCTGGGTACCCATTGATGCGATAGTGCAGGTGGCTGGACGGATCAACCGGGAAAACAATATTGAAAGAACTGGTTCACCGTTGTATGTATTTGATTTCGGGGACTGCGCAGATGTGTATAGCATCCTGACCGCGAATCAGGCTAAAAAAGCGCTGGGCAAGCAGGCAATTGAAGAACCAGACTATTTTGATTTGGTAGACAACTATTTTGGCAAAGTTGCCGACGAGGATATGGTGGATTATTCAGAGGCGCGGGCAAGGTTTAAAGGAGTACAAACGATCTATTATACCGATGGTAAAACCTAAAAGAAAAGGCACGGTACCGGAGCGTATCCCAGTTAGTAATTTTCAGGTCATAAAAATGCGCCTTTTTATACTACTGTTTTATTGAGAAATCCGAGGAGGCAAAAGTGGTACGGCTGGCTTTTCCTGAAAATGCTGGCAACCCGGGATAAGGAAGAAAAACGCAAATTGAAATTACTATTCGATAAAGATCATCGAAATGTTTTTCAACAACATACGCTCCCTGTTCCCACGACTTATACGCACCGGTCTTCCTTTTTGGTTCCTGACTTTCCGGATTTGAAGATTTTATACGTCGCCCATGACCAAGTGCCCAAATGGTACGAGTTTCCAAAACGGGGTTCAAGAGAGAACAAGCAAAAAGAATGGGATGAACAAAAAAAGGGGTTAATCTTATGAAAATTATCCTGTATGTCCACCTTATTGAACTCTCAAAACCATATCATGATAATTTGAGAAAAAAAAACACCATACCTCAAGCATTTTACAATCATTTCCCTTAAATTGATGTTTTTAATGAGAAATTTTCTCATAACAAACACGAATATGCTACAGGAATTCTCAGTCGGAAACTACCTGTCTTTCAAAGATGCGGTTAAACTCGACTTGTCTACGGCAGGGATCACAGAATATCCAGAAAATGCATTTGAAGCTGGCAAAAAGAAGCTGCTCAAGGGTGCTGTAGTTTACAGGGTACCAATTCGAGCAGGAAAACCAACCTGCTGCGAGTATGTCGAAAATGAGGCATTTTGTACTGAACTCCTCGAAGGGATCTTCGCAGGATGAGATCGGGGTGGAGCCCTTTTTTGTTAAACCGGAGACGGAGCACCGGCCCAGCTTTTTTGAATTGCTCTTTTTCCTCGATGGCAGGCGGTATCGGTATGGTTTTGAAGTAACTCGAGAAAAAGTGCATGGAGAATGGTTGTTTGTCAGGAGCAGCCAGCAAGAAAAGCCCTTGTTTGTCAGAGAACTGGACGGCATTGAGGTCATGGACGGATTTCGGGAGGGAGCAGGGCTGGAAGAAAAAACCCGGGACAATGCACTTTTTTTGAGTGTGTGGTTGACCAATTTAATGGCAAATTATCCCAGGCTATTATGGCCTGGTTCCGGCAGTGGAACACCATTTCCGGCCTTCAGCATGAAGCATATCAGGCGGTGACGTTCAAAATGTTGGAGGACGAAAAGTGCAAACCCTTATTTACCAGATTTTTGAAACAGCTGGACCTGGGCTTTCATGCTTTTCAGGTCGTAAAGAACCGTTCAACCCTTCACACCTGCCTGAAAACCTGCCTGCTGAGGTTTTAAAGCAGGTCATGGAAGATCTGAAGGAAGGAACCATGGTTTCCATAGAAACCCTCCATAAAGTATATAATGATGATGGCAATGAAGTTGGCGTTAAAGAGTTCAATCTCAGAACTCAGGGTCAGCCGGCACCAATAAGGTGTTCAATATGCTGGGGCCTATCTTTAATGCATTGATAAGCGGCGGCGTATTAGTAGTGGATGAGTTGGGCTCCTCCATGCATCCACTTCTGACTAAAGCCATTGTATCCCTCTTCAATTCCGAAGAACACAACCCGAATAATGCCCAGCTCATTTTCGCGACGCATGACACCAACCTGCTCAGTTACGGCAACTTCCGAAGAGACCAGATTTATTTTATTGAAAAAGATTATTACGGAGCGTCTAGCCTTTACTCTTTGGTTGAATACAAGGAAGAAGGAGGTAAGACCATCAGAAAAGACCGCTCTTTTGAAAAAGATTACATCCACGGTAATTACGGCGGCATTCCTTATATCGGCGGCTTCTCAAAATGATGAGTGAATGGCGAGAAAGAGCAAAATTGACAATGCCATCCTAAAGCGCCGAGCCCGAAAAGAGCAACAGCGTAAGAAAGGACAACGGGCTATCCGGAAATTTATCCTCATCGTTTGCGAGGGGGAAAAAACCGAGCCCAATTACTTCAATGCTTTTAGAAAAGACTTACCCAAAGGCGTACTTGAGAATTATGCCATTGAAGTTGATGGTACAGGCAGGAATACATTAAGCATGGTGGAAGAAGCCATTCGAATCCGCAACGAAAGAGAAAAGGGACATGGCCGGAAATGTATGCTCTGCTCAAGAAATATGGTGACAGAGAACAGGCCATCTTGTGGGCGGGGTCATTAGACCAAATTTTTGCAGGAAGAACAGGTTTTTCCGACCATAATCCGTGTACAAAGATATATCTTTTGATTCAGGAGCTTTTAAAGCTAAAAGGATAACTTGGCTCTGTTACATTGATGTTTATGCTATCAAGGCAAAAAAAATTCCGCCCATGCCCAAACTCACTCACCTCACCTTCCCCGAACTCCATTTCCCCACCCGCAGCGCCCACCACCTGCGCGGCTACTTCGGCCGCCTGTTTCAGGAGCACAGCCCCTTGCTGCACAACCACCTGGAGGGGGGCGGCCTGCGGTACGCCTACCCATTGGTACAGTACAAGGTGCTGGGCGGCCTGCCCGTACTCGTTGGGGTAGGGGAGGGGGCCCAACTGCTCATCGAGCTGTTCCTGCGCATCCGGGAACTGGACATCGACGGGCAGCGGTATCCTCTCCACCACAAGGACCTCCGCTGCGAGGAGGTAACCGCCGGCTATTCCGAAAGCCTGCACACTTACACCTTTCGCACCCTGTGGATGGCCCTCAACCAGAAGAACTTCGCCGAGTACGTGCAGCTGCCGCCCGCCCGGCAGGAGCAGCGACTGGCCGGCCTGCTGCGCAACCAAATCCTGGCTGCCTTTAAGGGGATGGGTGTCTGGCTGGAACCCGAGCAGCGCATCCTGACTCAGGTGCAGCTGCGGCAGAAAACAACTACCTTCAAAGACAAGCAAATGCTGGCCTTCGAAGGGCAGTTCACCACCAACGCGGTATTGCCGAAGTGGATCGGGATCGGCAAGGCGGTATCGAGGGGGTTTGGGACGGTGGAGCGGGTGGGGTAGGGACAATGTTGCTAGCTAACTTCGAGTTGCCTGTTCCCCTCCCCTCAAAAGTCAGCAGACAACGGGCATACCTTCGCCTGTGGCTCTGGCAGCCGGGGAAAGTTGTCAGCTGACGGCAATAACTCAGTGACGGTAGTTGTCAATGGGCTATGGTACCTTGCCGGCAAATCATATCTGCGATGCAATTATACCTCAACACCTACGGCACCTACCTGCACATCAAGGACGCCCTCTTCGAAGTGCGCGTGCCACAGGAAGGCGGCGGCCATCAACGGCATCAGTTTGCGGCAAGCAAGGTCACGTCCATCATCATGACCACCTCGGCGGCGCTGAGCACCGACGCGGTACAACTGGCTCTGCAAAATAACATCGACATCATTTTTGCCGACAGCAGCGGCTTCCCCCTGGGCAGGGTGTGGCACAGCAAGCTGGGCAGCACCACCCGCATCCGCAAGCGGCAGCTGGAGGCCAGCATCGGCCCGGAAGGGGTGCGCCGGACGGTGCAGTGGCTGAGCGATAAGTTGGGCAATCAGATCGAGTTCATCAAAAGCCTGAAAAAGCACCGCAGCCGCATGGGTGATTTCCTGGACGAAAAGGCCGCCCGCATCGGCAACCTGCAGCAGAGCATCCGCCTGCAGGAGGACGCCTCCTCGGTGGATGCGGCCGCCGAAACATTGCGCGGGCTGGAAGGCACCGCCGGGCGCCTCTATTTCGAAGCCCTCAGCCGGGCCCTGCCCGAAGAGCACCGCTTCACCGGGCGCAGTTTTCGCCCGGCGCTCGACCCTTTCAACGCTTTTCTCAATTATGGTTACGGAGTGCTCTACAACCGGGTGGAAAAGGCCCTGATGATCGCCGGGCTGGACCCCTATGTGGGCTTTCTGCACCGCGACGATTACAACCAAAAGAGCATGGTGTTCGACTATATCGAGCCCTACCGCATCCATGTGGAAACAGTTGTTTTCCGGCTGTTTAGCGCCAAGAAGGTGAACCAGTCCCATACTGAACCGCTGGCCAGCGGCCTTACCCTGGCCAAGGAGGGCAAGCAACTGCTGATCGAAAAGCTCAACGATTACCTGGAAGTGCAGACGATACGCTACAACGGCCGCAACCAGACGCGGGCCAATGGCCTGCAGATGGACGCGCACCGCTTTGCCAATGAACTGATCGGAAAGTAAAATTTGAGATTTTTGACGGGCGAGGCGCCGCGCTGGGTAAATCAAAAATCCCAAATCAAAAATCCTGGATATAACGGATTGCGTAGCTGCGCTAAAGACGCTTGAGGGTATCGTCTTCGACGCCAAAAAATTTTGGCGAACCAAGTAAGCGTTAGCCTTTCGTCTCCGAGTCAGGGTGAACGTCTTTTCAGCTACGCAAAACGTTACAATGAGCAAAAATCAAAAATCACCATGATCTGCTGGGTACTCTACGATATCGAAAACGACCGGGCCCGCACCCGGGCCGCCAAATGCTGCAAACAGTCCGGCCTGTACCGGGTGCAGTTATCTGTATTTCTGGGAGAAGTAGAAAACAGTGAAAAAGACTCATTGCAGTTGCAACTGGAGGCGCTGATCAACCCGGATAAGGATAAGGTGTACATTTTTTCCATGTCGCGCGACGAACTGCGGCAAACGGTGCTGCTGGGGCAGGCTTTCGATAAGAAACTGGTGTCCGGGCAGGTAAAAGCTTTATTCATATGATCAGTTTGACACCCTCACATATCATACAATATTTATACTGCCCGCGCTTTACGTACTTCGAGTATGTGCTGGCCATTCCGCAGTACGAAAGCCGCAACTATAAGGTGATGCGCGGCCGCCACCTTCACGACGAGCGTTTGGAACAGAACAAAGGCTACCTGCGCCGCCGCCTGGGCGTAGTGAATCGCTACGACGACCAGTACCTCACCAACAATTTGCTACGCGGCCGGGTGGACGAGGTGCTGGAATTGCAGGACGGAACCATGGCGCCGCTGGACTACAAGTTTGCCGAATACAAAGACAAGGTGTTCAACACCTACAAAACTCAGTTGTACTGCTATGCCTGGCTAATTGAAGACAACTTTCAGCAGCCGGTAGGCCGTGGCTTCCTGGTGTACACCCGCAGTCAGAACAAAGTGGTGGAAGTGCCCATCCGGGAAGAAGACAAGGTCGAAGTGCGGGCCGCCGCGGAAGCCATCCGCAGCATTATCGGTAAAAACACTTTCCCCCGGGCTACCAAATACAAGCGAAGATGCTTAACTTGCACGTACCGCAATATTTGTATCAAATGAGGCTTTTCCGGGCGCCAATTTATTTCTGCTGATCCGAAAAGTGATCTCTATGCGCTGAAAGCGAGGGACTTGTGTTTTCGGAAAAGCCGGACAAAAACCCGGAAAATGTTCTTTGACAGGCTGAATCCGCTCTTTTTTCAGACGGCTTAAATTAGCCCATGTCATTGAAAATGTTTATTTTAGCATCCGGGACGGCTTCCCGAGCGGTATCCATTAGAATGAGGATTGAAACCCACCTCTGGCTATGCTTATTTTTCAAGGATGGCGGCTTCCCGAGCGGTATCCATTAGAATGAGGATTGAAACTGTAGTAATGAAGTTACATTTTTTCAGCCTGCTCCCTCTTCCCGAGCGGTATCCATTAGAATGAGGATTGAAACTGTTCAGCATACCGCCAGGATTTTCATTTCCCCCAATCTTCCCGAGCGGTATCCATTAGAATGAGGATTGAAACTGTTCTAATCCGTCTGCGGTTTCTTCCATTGTTGCGACTTCCCGAGCGGTATCCATTAGAATGAGGATTGAAACAGTGGGAAGGTGTGAAGGTTCTTATCACTAAGGACTTCTTCCCGAGCGGTATCCATTAGAATGAGGATTGAAACATTATGACGCTCGTTTCTTTGCCCAGGTCTCCGGCGACTTCCCGAGCGGTATCCATTAGAATGAGGATTGAAACTCAATCCCTGTATTGTCGAACTGTATAGCGTCAATCGCTTCCCGAGCGGTATCCATTAGAATGAGGATTGAAACTTAGCCAGCCCCGGCCTGCCTTGATCCGGGCCGGGCTTCCCGAGCGGTATCCATTAGAATGAGGATTGAAACATTTCGTGGTATCGCTTATCGCTTGACGCTATACCTCTTCCCGAGCGGTATCCATTAGAATGAGGATTGAAACGCGTCTGGGTATCTTGCAGACAGCCCCATGACAATCTTCCCGAGCGGTATCCATTAGAATGAGGATTGAAACTCAATAAAGCCTTCGTAGTCTGTAAAAAGGTTTTTGCTTCCCGAGCGGTATCCATTAGAATGAGGATTGAAACGAACCATCCAAATTTTCCACGGCTCACCATGAGTCCTTCTTCCCGAGCGGTATCCATTAGAATGAGGATTGAAACTTACTTAGAACTACGCCATCCTTCTTGAACACCAGCCTTCCCGAGCGGTATCCATTAGAATGAGGATTGAAACACCCGAGCCATTGCGCCTCAGCTTTCATTATTTTAGCTTCCCGAGCGGTATCCATTAGAATGAGGATTGAAACGAAATATTACCTTACTCTCAAGTGAATTAACATGAACTTCCCGAGCGGTATCCATTAGAATGAGGATTGAAACACATGCTTACAATTTCCTGGGCTGATATGTTCCCACCTTCCCGAGCGGTATCCATTAGAATGAGGATTGAAACTTCATATTCTTGCTGTTTCCTCATTGAGCCGGTCAGCTTCCCGAGCGGTATCCATTAGAATGAGGATTGAAACAGATTATTACGGTGAACAGTAGCACCAACTTCACGGCTTCCCGAGCGGTATCCATTAGAATGAGGATTGAAACTTAATGCGGCGGGTGATACACTTGGCGTTTACGGGCTTCCCGAGCGGTATCCATTAGAATGAGGATTGAAACAGGAAAAGTTAGACCTGTTAGGTGTCCGCCCGCTGTCTTCCCGAGCGGTATCCATTAGAATGAGGATTGAAACGAAGGATCAGGTGGCAGGGATCGCAGCCAAAGCCGCCTTCCCGAGCGGTATCCATTAGAATGAGGATTGAAACACGGGGTAAGCAACGCAATTAGGAATGCGATAAGATCTTCCCGAGCGGTATCCATTAGAATGAGGATTGAAACAAATACTACCGTTAACTTTTTTTCCATGCATTTCTGCTTCCCGAGCGGTATCCATTAGAATGAGGATTGAAACAATCGGACCTTGGGAATGAAGTGTCTGGCATATATACTTCCCGAGCGGTATCCATTAGAATGAGGATTGAAACACAATATGCCTACCACAAAAGAAACCTTTTCCCGCCTTCCCGAGCGGTATCCATTAGAATGAGGATTGAAACTATCTGGCAAGCAAGGCCGCAGCCAACTATGCCTATCTTCCCGAGCGGTATCCATTAGAATGAGGATTGAAACGGTATTGGCGTACTCGGCCGGGTCGTTGGCGGTGTTCTTCCCGAGCGGTATCCATTAGAATGAGGATTGAAACTTGCTGCATAATCAGGTAGACTAATAAAGCAATAATCTTCCCGAGCGGTATCCATTAGAATGAGGATTGAAACATTGTTACTAATTGCTGTGCAAATGGATAGGGCCTTCTTCCCGAGCGGTATCCATTAGAATGAGGATTGAAACAACGCTTTGTTGCTTCTGCGATGCATACAATGCCCTTCTTCCCGAGCGGTATCCATTAGAATGAGGATTGAAACTTCGACTAAAAAACACTTGACAAAATGGAAGCTATTCTTCCCGAGCGGTATCCATTAGAATGAGGATTGAAACTGTTGGATTGGGTGACAAGGGTAGAAGGACAGGGCATCTTCCCGAGCGGTATCCATTAGAATGAGGATTGAAACAAAACCTGCCTTCATACCGGCCTATATATGAGCGATCTTCCCGAGCGGTATCCATTAGAATGAGGATTGAAACTTACGACCTGACGGAAAATAAGCCAAAATATTCAGATCTTCCTGAGCGGTATCCATTAGAATGAGGATTGAAACCAGTCCGGGCCACCGGCTTATTTATCACCGTAAAAACTTCCCGAGCGGTATCCATTAGAATGAGGATTGAAACCTATCTGCGGGACGACGGAACGGCTGGCGTTATATCTTCCCGAGCGGTATCCATTAGAATGAGGATTGAAACTGGGGTGGAAGTTAGTAGGGACACGGTGAGAGTAGATCTTCCCGAGCGGTATCCATTAGAATGAGGATTGAAACACAGATTTTTTTAAGCTGAAACGGTTTTATATGAGTATGCTTCCCGAGCGGTATCCATTAGAAT
Source organism: Lewinellaceae bacterium (assembly GCA_020636095.1). Lineage (GTDB taxonomy): Bacteria > Bacteroidota > Bacteroidia > Chitinophagales > Saprospiraceae > JACJXW01. The sequence goes on along the minus strand of JACJYN010000002.1, from coordinate 447,548 downwards.
GAGGATTGAAACCCTTATCCAGGTTGTGAAAAAAATGGCTATAACATCCACTTCCCGAGCGGTATCCATTAGAATGAGGATTGAAACTAGAATAGTAGCTTTTTTCCGCTTTGCTCCAAACCTGACTTCCCGAGCGGTATCCATTAGAATGAGGATTGAAAACAAGCAAAGCAAATGGACTTCAAAAAAATGCAATTTCTTCCCGAGCGGTATCCATTAGAATGAGGATTGAAAACCCGTTCTTTTTCCGTCGGTGCAGGTTGGCGGATCGCTTCCCGAGCGGTATCCATTAGAATGAGGATTGAAACCTGTCGATGCTTTTCATTATATCGCCATCATTGTGGCTTCCCGAGCGGTATCCATTAGAATGAGGATTGAAACCGGGTGCAGATATTGTCTTAGATAGAGGAGGTATTCTTCCCGAGCGGTATCCATTAGAATGAGGATTGAAACACATTTCAAGCATAGAAAGGCCTGTTTTTTCTTCTGCTTCCCGAGCGGTATCCATTAGAATGAGGATTGAAACAATGAACATTCATTAAGGTAAAGCCCGTCAAAGTATACTTCCCGAGCGGTATCCATTAGAATGAGGATTGAAACGTCCTATTAGGCGGGTGTCGCCATCAAAATAATCAACTTCCCGAGCGGTATCCATTAGAATGAGGATTGAAACTTGCCGCCTGGTACCTTGCCCCGTCCTGCTGAATGACTTCCCGAGCGGTATCCATTAGAATGAGGATTGAAACCGCCCTACACCCTCTTTCACACGATGGTAGCTCACGCTTCCCGAGCGGTATCCATTAGAATGAGGATTGAAACCGCTTCCTGGCCTCGCGTCACCGCGCCGGTGATCTCCTTCCCGAGCGGTATCCATTAGAATGAGGATTGAAACAGTTTCGACAGTTCCGACACGCCGTACATCTGCCCTCCTTCCCGAGCGGTATCCATTAGAATGAGGATTGAAACCCCCAGGGTCATATCTCAACTTACTCATGTTTTTTCTTCCCGAGCGGTATCCATTAGAATGAGGATTGAAAACGAGGTAGGATTTACATCCGCGGATTTGCCTTGCCCCAGGCTCTTCCTCCCGAGCGGTATCCATTAGAATGAGGATTGAAACCCATTTACCCCGCTATCCTACCTTAATTTGCCGTAAACTTCCCGAGCGGTATCCATTAGAATGAGGATTGAAACCGCTACGTGCGGTTCTATTGAACTGGAGGACGTAGGCTTCCCGAGCGGTATCCATTAGAATGAGGATTGAAACTTGAGAACGCCATCCGGCTCGAGTTAGCCAGGATGGCTTCCCGAGCGGTATCCATTAGAATGAGGATTGAAACGAGTTGGCGTAAAGTTGTAGATAGTGCCGCCGGTGAAGCTTCCCGAGCGGTATCCATTAGAATGAGGATTGAAACGCCAAAATCTCTACGGACATACATAGTGTTGAAAATCTTCCCGAGCGGTATCCATTAGAATGAGGATTGAAACTCACGCTTGCCCGGAATGTCCCGCTGGCCGGGTCAACTTCCCGAGCGGTATCCATTAGAATGAGGATTGAAACACGCACTTTGCAGTAGTAAATCATATTGAGAAAAGGTCTTCCCGAGCGGTATCCATTAGAATGAGGATTGAAACAGCGGTCTGAACACGGCTGCCCTGAATGCAACATATCTTCCCGAGCGGTATCCATTAGAATGAGGATTGAAACTGTCACTCCATCTACGAGTACATAACCATCTACCATCTTCCCGAGCGGTATCCATTAGAATGAGGATTGAAACTGCGAGTACCATTATTTTCCCACGCATAATCACCTAATCTTCCCGAGCGGTATCCATTAGAATGAGGATTGAAACTTGTTCTAGCTTAGAAAATCACTATGATGATCGGTCTTCCCGAGCGGTATCCATTAGAATGAGGATTGAAACGTGGACTGCTTGTACAGGAAAAACCGCCGGATGATGCTTCCCGAGCGGTATCCATTAGAATGAGGATTGAAACTCTACCATCACTCTTTTCTTGCCTGGGGGGCTGCTCCTTCCCGAGCGGTATCCATTAGAATGAGGATTGAAAACTCATGGGCAAAATGGGTACCGATGACTTCTACGGCTTCCCGAGCGGTATCCATTAGAATGAGGATTGAAACTTGCTCATTGCTTCCGGTTTTAAATGCCCGGCCCACCTTCCCGAGCGGTATCCATTAGAATGAGGATTGAAACTCGAAACTGCCAGACCCTTTCGCCTGACGATTGCAACTTCCCGAGCGGTATCCATTAGAATGAGGATTGAAACACCTGGGGCAAGGCAAGGGCAAGGTGGGGGGGGTGTCTTCCCGAGCGGTATCCATTAGAATGAGGATTGAAACACATAAGGAAGGTGTCTACTAGCGTTGGATCAGGTTCTTCCCGAGCGGTATCCATTAGAATGAGGATTGAAACCTGTGACCACATCAAAACCGGAAACACAATAACTTCTTCCCGAGCGGTATCCATTAGAATGAGGATTGAAACTAGTCCGGGCGGTGGACGGTATCTCCCGCCTGAAAGCTTCCCGAGCGGTATCCATTAGAATGAGGATTGAAACTACAGCCCGACCGGGTGGAGCCTATTGTAATGCCTCTTCCCGAGCGGTATCCATTAGAATGAGGATTGAAACACTATGTCAATCGGTTTACTTGGGTCGCCAGCGCAACTTCCCGAGCGGTATCCATTAGAATGAGGATTGAAACGGTTCTGCAGATTCCAGCCCGCTTTGGGTTCCTTCTACTTCCCGAGCGGTATCCATTAGAATGAGGATTGAAACTTGTTTGCGCTGTCGCCTCTGCTGCTGCGTGTATTACCTTCCCGAGCGGTATCCATTAGAATGAGGATTGAAACCAAGTTCGTATCCCAATCATTTCCTTGGCTGTAGTCTACTTCCCGAGCGGTATCCATTAGAATGAGGATTGAAACAATGAAACGGATCAGCCTGTAGGCTCTGGTGTATAGCTTCCCGAGCGGTATCCATTAGAATGAGGATTGAAACTAGTCTGCCATGGTTTTGGTTGATTTTTGAAAAATTCTTCCCGAGCGGTATCCATTAGAATGAGGATTGAAACTCGCTGTGGCCCTGTTGCGTTGCCCAGCTGTGCGGACTTCCCGAGCGGTATCCATTAGAATGAGGATTGAAACAATCAATTGGAATGGAAGTCACCCGCAATGGAGACAACTTCCCGAGCGGTATCCATTAGAATGAGGATTGAAACGAAATGCAGCTGAGGACCGCCCGGCAAAAGCTGGTAGCCTTCCCGAGCGGTATCCATTAGAATGAGGATTGAAACTCCTGGCGGTGAGCCTGGTACTGTACGTTTTGAAAAGAACTTCCCGAGCGGTATCCATTAGAATGAGGATTGAAACAGGTAGTGGCTGGCAGGCCTGATACTGTTACCACGACTTCCCGAGCGGTATCCATTAGAATGAGGATTGAAACGATGATGCGCTCGTAGTTGAAGTGGTTCGGAACATCTTCCCGAGCGGTATCCATTAGAATGAGGATTGAAACCGGTAGACGTACCGCCTGGCGAGAAAATACGCTTATCTTCCCGAGCGGTATCCATTAGAATGAGGATTGAAACCCGGTAAGCGATCAGAAGAGAAAGAAATTGCCGGAGCTTCCCGAGCGGTATCCATTAGAATGAGGATTGAAACGAAATGCGCTGGGCAGGTAAGCGCCGCTTTTCTTCCCGAGCGGTATCCATTAGAATGAGGATTGAAACACTAGTTCAGACGTACCTTGATAATTCATTTCTATGTCTTCCCGAGCGGTATCCATTAGAATGAGGATTGAAACATTAAATACCTGCCAAAAGATCAGCGCATTTATCGGCTTCCCGAGCGGTATCCATTAGAATGAGGATTGAAACCACGGCGGATTCTAATAACTTAAAGCCGGATGAAATTTCTTCCCGAGCGGTATCCATTAGAATGAGGATTGAAACTTACCTACGGCCTTTAAAGCCCGGTTGCGCAACCATCTTCCCGAGCGGTATCCATTAGAATGAGGATTGAAACAAGAATACATGCAGCGCAAGTATAGCAAGCCCGCAAACTTCCCGAGCGGTATCCATTAGAATGAGGATTGAAACTGGCTTCTTGGTTAGTGAAGTCTAAGCCATATACTGCTTCCCGAGCGGTATCCATTAGAATGAGGATTGAAACTTGGGATCACCAAAACCGGACGCGGCTAGCTGGTTCTTCCCGAGCGGTATCCATTAGAATGAGGATTGAAACTGGAACGTGCCATTTTTTTACGTTTTTTTACGCCGGCTTCCCGAGCGGTATCCATTAGAATGAGGATTGAAACTAGCGTACCCCAAAGCCCGGCGGCTTCGGCGGCGTTCTTCCCGAGCGGTATCCATTAGAATGAGGATTGAAACCCGAAGGGAAGGAAACCATGAGAAGCCTCATAAAAGCTTCCCGAGCGGTATCCATTAGAATGAGGATTGAAACGGTAGATGCTTTTTTCATTCAGGGCCGCAGCGCCCCCTTCCCGAGCGGTATCCATTAGAATGAGGATTGAAACTACTTGTGGTCGAAATCCTGCTGGTAGCTGATTTCGCTTCCCGAGCGGTATCCATTAGAATGAGGATTGAAACCGAGTATTCATATAGCGGGGTTGCCGCGCACAAAGATCTTCCCGAGCGGTATCCATTAGAATGAGGATTGAAACAGTATTGGAAAACCCTAGGTCATACCCGACCCCGTACTTCCCGAGCGGTATCCATTAGAATGAGGATTGAAACCAACGGTTCATTACCGCAGCAATAGAAACGGAACTACTTCCCGAGCGGTATCCATTAGAATGAGGATTGAAACAAAAGCTGTAGGCGATTATCCGGCGGCCGTTGTTTCCTTCCCGAGCGGTATCCATTAGAATGAGGATTGAAACGTCCATACTTGGTTTTCATCTACCATCATGTCATTGGCTTCCCGAGCGGTATCCATTAGAATGAGGATTGAAACGAAGGATTTCTCGGCGAATTTCTGAAAGGCTTCGCTCTTCCCGAGCGGTATCCATTAGAATGAGGATTGAAACACTTTCTTTTCCGTCATCGCTTCGCAGTTTTAATCTTCCCGAGCGGTATCCATTAGAATGAGGATTGAAACTACAGCGAGCCGGCAGCATTCGTGCTGCTGGCTACGCCTTCCCGAGCGGTATCCATTAGAATGAGGATTGAAACTATTTTCAAAAACGGCCCCATTTTCGTGGCGTTTTCCTTCCCGAGCGGTATCCATTAGAATGAGGATTGAAACATCGTAGGGCTTTCGAAAAGAAAAGTCCCTAACCCTCTTCCCGAGCGGTATCCATTAGAATGAGGATTGAAACGTCGTCTCCGCCATGCCCTACCCATTCAATTACAAGCTTCCCGAGCGGTATCCATTAGAATGAGGATTGAAACTAGTATTGAAAGAAACAACAGCAAAACACACAGAGAACTTCCCGAGCGGTATCCATTAGAATGAGGATTGAAACCGAACTGTCCGCCATGCCCGGAAAAAAGGTTTCCAGTCTTCCCGAGCGGTATCCATTAGAATGAGGATTGAAACGGCAGCCGTAAGCATAAAAGTATTGCCCGGCTTTCTCTTCCCGAGCGGTATCCATTAGAATGAGGATTGAAACTTACTGATGCGCGGAAGGTGCCGCTTGCTGGGTCAACCTTCCCGAGCGGTATCCATTAGAATGAGGATTGAAACCAGCCTCGCCCCCATACGGGCCGGGGCTGTTGTTCTCTTCCCGAGCGGTATCCATTAGAATGAGGATTGAAACTGAGGCTAACCGCCCGGCAGGGTTCCGGCGTCCGGCCTTCACGAGCGGTATCCATTAGAATGAGGATTGAAACCCTTTTACCCTTCTGCTCAAATAGAAACCGATAAGCTTCCCGAGCGGTATCCATTAGAATGAGGATTGAAACACTGCTCATATAGCAGTACGGCAGTGATCTCCCCGCCTTCCCGAGCGGTATCCATTAGAATGAGGATTGAAACCCGAAACGGACGGTGGCCCATCCTTCGCGGCCATTCTTCCCGAGCGGTATCCATTAGAATGAGGATTGAAACTTTTCCTTCTTCAGTTTCTTACATAGGTATTCTACACTCTTCCCGAGCGGTATCCATTAGAATGAGGATTGAAACGGTAATGCCAGCTGTCCCCCTGATAAAGGTGCCCTGCCCCGAAGAACAAGGCGCTGGCCAGCCCGGCAAAGACGAAGCCCCATTGGGCATAGCGGAACAATTGTACGAAGAGCAGCCCCCGGTAGAGGGTCTCCTCGCCGACGGCGGCCAACAGACAGCCAATAAGGATGGCGGACGGGTTGATCGTCAGGTTGAAATTGGCAAGAAAGCCCGTGCCCAGCAACATCGGCAGCGTGCCGATGAAACCGGCATTCAGGCCGTATTTAAACCTGGAAAAGGCCAGGCCGGCAGCTTCCCGTACATTCCTGAAGCTGTATGGCGGGGGCGTCCTGGCCATAGTCAAACAGGATCGGCCCTGTGGCATTCGCAAAGCGATTATTCCACAGGGCGGCTCCCGTTTCAACGTAAGGGCGGCAATCGTGATCCAGCCCAATCCGGCTCCGATCACCATTGCTGCCCAAACAAACTACCCTTCGCTGGTCATGATCAGCATTGGCTTCATTTCGAAGCTGTGGTAGAATGGGCGCATCCGTTCGGCGTTGTAGAATTTAGGTACATCCACCACCTTTTTGGTGCTGGTCACCACGCTGATCGGCACGTCGTCATAGCGGCCGTTTTTGAGGATAACCAGGCGGCCGTCGATGCCGTTGAGGATGAGGTCGAGCGCCAGGTTGCCGTAGGCCATGGGCACGATGGAGTCGATGGCGTCGGGGTCGCCACAGCGGACGAGGTAGCCCAGTTTCTGGTTGATGACGTTGAGCGCCTTGCCTTTGTTGTAATTTGGAGAAAGCTCCTTGATCTTCGCCGACACCATATCGCCGATGCCGCCCAGCTTGGCGTGGCCGTAGGCGTCCTTTTCCGCCCCTTCGAACACCATTTCTCCGCCTTTGAAGGTGGCGCCTTCCGAGATGAGGACGATGGCATATTTACTGGGGTTCTCGTTGCGGTCTTCCACCATCAGTTCGGTCAGGAGGTTCACGTCGAAGGGATGTTCGGGGATGATACAGCGGTTGGCGGCGCCGGCCATGGTGGGCAGCATAGCGGTGAAGCCGGCGTAGCGGCCGAAGACTTCCAGGACCATAATGCGCTCGTGGGAGCCGGCGGCGGTCCGCAGGTTGTTGGCCATGGATATGGTGCGGGTGACGCAGGTGCTGAAGCCGATGCAGTAGTCGGTGCCCGGCACGTCGTTGTCCATGGTTTTGGGAATACCACCACCTTGATGCCTTTCTGGTAGAGGTGTACCCCGTAGCTCAGGGTGTCGTCGCCCCCGATGGGGATGAGGTAGTCGATATTCAGCCATTCCAGGTTTTTCAGCACCTCGGGCGTGAGGTCGTTCATCTGCTCGTTGTAGGCGCCCTGCAGGTGTTCCGGCACCTGGCTTTGGGCCACGTGGCTGGGGCGGGTCCGGGAGGTATGGAGGAAGGTGCCGCCCGTCCTGCCGGCGCGGTTGACCACGTCTTTGGTCAGGTACTGGAAGTTGTTGCTGTTGTCGTACTTTTTGTCGCGGACGATATCGACCATGCCGCCCCAGCCCCGGCGAATGCCGATCACGTCATATCCTTCTCTCAATGCCCGGATCGTGACGGCCCGGATAGCCGGGTTCAGGCCCGGTACGTCGCCCCCACCGGTCAGAATACCGATGACGCCTTTTTTTGTCTTGATATTTGCCATGCTGTTTATGGGTTAAATGATTAATTGTCCGTAAAAGCCTAAAATAAGGAGCAAAGTGTCAAAAGCACAATAACAAAAAACCATGCTCCCGCATGATAAATATCATTCTATACTGCCTGAGAATTCCCTAAATTTAGCCTTTCACTGAAACTAAAACTTCTCATCCTATGAGTATACAAACCGCGTCCATTTCCAAGTTGGAATCGCTTTTAGGCGATGATGCTTCCTATTTGCTGGAGCACGAATGTAAAACCGTTTCTAAAAGCCACCTTCACCTGCCCGGGCCGGATTTTGTCGACCGGATCGTGCTGGGGTCCGACCGCTCTCCGGTGGTGATGCGCAACATGCAAACCCTCTTTAATGCCGGGCGCCTGGGTGGAACGGGCTACGTTTCCATCCTGCCGGTCGACCAGGGCATTGAACACACCGCCGGCGCTTCTTTCGCCCCCAACCCCATCTATTTTGACCCGGAAAATATCGTTAAGCTGGCCATCGAAGGAGGGTGCAACGCCGTGGCCTCTACCCTGGGGGTACTGGGTTCCATCTCCCGGAAGTACGCCCACAAGATTCCTTTCATCCTGAAGATCAACCACAATGAGTTGATGACCTACCCCAACAAGTACGACCAGATTCAGTTTGCCAGCATCGAGCAGGCTTTTGATATGGGTGCGATTGCGGTAGGCGCCACCATTTACTACGGAAGCGAGGAGAGCACCCGGCAAATCCAGGAAGTATCCGAAGCCTTCCAGTACGCCCACGAACTGGGTATGGTGACCATCCTCTGGGCTTACCTGCGCAACCCGGGCTTCAAAAATGGCAAGGACTACCACGTGGCAGCCGACCTGACCGGCCAGGCCAACCACCTGGCGGCCACCATCGAGGCGGATATCGTCAAGCAGAAGCAGCCGGAAAACAACGGCGGCTTCAACGCCATCAAGTTTGCCAAGACCCACGAAAAGGTCTACTCCGAGCTGACTACCGACCACCCCATCGACCTGACCCGCTACCAGGTCGTCAATTGCTACATGGGCCGGGCGGGCCTGATTAACTCGGGCGGCGCTTCGGGTAAGAATGACCTGGCGCAGGCCGTGCGCACCGCCATCATCAACAAGCGGGCCGGCGGCATGGGGCTCATCTCCGGCCGCAAGGCCTTCCAGAAGCCTATGAAGGATGGGGTAGAACTGCTGAACGCGATTCAGGACGTGTACCTGAATAAGAAGATTACCATCGCATAAAGTTATTGGCTCTAAAATGTAAAACCTGCACTCTGGTTCTGGCCGGGGGGCAGGTTTTGCATTCAACAAGAACAAGCTCTAAACAAGATTATAGAATTTGAGCTCATCAGTATAGGCGATTTTAAAATAAGAGTTTATACCCTCATCGCTATTGTACTCATTCTTTTTATCACAAAATGTAACTATTCAGCATCGTGGTGATTTGACCCCTCAAGCAAAATTTTGTAAGCCGCCCTACCCCTTCCAAGGGGAATGAGAAGGGGTTCCAGCAGGAAAAGTCTACAAAATTTTGCGTCAGGCGTATTTCAGGCCCCATGCTAAATCGAATACTTCGGGAAAGCAGGAAAATGAAAATAATAGCGCCATGTCATGAACCTTTCCTCCTCAGCTTGTTCTTCACCTCGAAGGGATTCGCGATGTCTATCGTTGCATTTGCAACGGCAGCCCTCGCCGGCACACTCATGCTCGCTGAGCCAAAGTTCCGGATGGGCTGGCAAAATGATTGCTGCACGAATAAGTCAAAATAACCAATCATCGGTAATGGAAAATAAAAGACATTTGTCAACAGAACAACGGGAAGAACTGGCCCAAATCCTAAAAGCCCGTTTTGAGCAAAACAGCAACCGCCACAATGGCATGGAATGGCCCAATGTGCAAGCAAAGCTGGAAGCCAAACCTGAAAAACTGTGGCCGCTCCACGAAATGGAGACGACCGGTGGTGAACCGGATGTGGTGGGCTACGATGAAAAGACGGGCGAATACATTTTTTACGACTGTTCGGCCGAAAGCCCCAGGGGCCGATTCAGAGAGGCAGAGGGGATGGAGGGCTGTTGTATAGCTTTGTCATTAAATAATTGTAACTATTCAGCATCATGGTGATTTAACCCCTGGCGCGAAATTTTGTAGGCTTTTTTTGCCGGAACCCCTTCTCATTCCCCTTGAAAGGGGAAGGTTTGCTTACAAAATTTCGCACCAGAGGCATCCATAGCCTTATGCTAAATAGTAACAAATAATTTTGAATAATAAAATCAAGCCGGATTAGTTGAGTAAGTGGAAGCAACCTGCTAATGATAACTTCAAATAAGTCCATCGCCGTACTCCCCTTTGTGAATATGAGCGCCGACCTGGATAACGAGTACTTCAGCGACGGCATCACCGAGGAGATCATCAATGCGCTCACCCGGGTGCCGGGGCTGAAAGTCACGTCCCGGACTTCTTCTTTCGCTTTTAAGAACAGGCATGTCGACGTGCGGGCCATCGGCCGGCAGCTGGGCGTTGCTACGGTGCTGGAGGGGAGCGTCCGGAAAGCAAAGAACAACATCCGCATCACTGCCCAATTGATACAGGCCAGCGACGGCTTCCATCTGTGGTCCAAGAACTTCGACCGGGAGCTGGAAGACATCTTTGCCGTCCAGGACGAGATCAGCCTGCTGATCGCGGATCGATCCGGGAAAATTTCGGGCACCTCGAGATTCGGGAACACCTTATTGAAGCGCCGACCCAAAATGTGAGGCCTACAACCTCTACCTGAAAGTACCGCTACCACCACCTGAAATGGGATGCCGAAGGCATCGAGAAGGGATTCAGTATTATGAGCAGAGCATAGCGCAGGACCCCACTTTTGCCCTTCCTTATTTCGGGATCGGCTATAGTTACGCCATGCGCGCCTCCTGGCGGGGAGACGAAGCCTATAGGCAAACGGCGGAAGACTACCTGAAGGAAGGCTTCCGGCTCGATGATCAGTCCTATCTGGGCTGGTTCGCCCGGGCGACGCTCTTCTTCTGGGCGAAGTGGGATTTCAAAAGCGGACGCCGGTTTTACAACAAAGCTATGGCGCTTAATCCCTCTTTCACCGAGGCGGAGGAGGGCCTGGCGGAACTTTACACCGCCATCGGAGACTTTGAAAAGTACCATAGCCCATACCCGCAATATCCTTACCCTCAACCCCCTTTCGCCCAATCATTATTATACCAAAGGCGTCATTCACTACCTCTCCCGGGATTATCCGACAGCACTGGAGAGCATGAAGGCGGCGTTGAGGGTGGATCCGAATTTTGGCTTTGCCATCGAGATGAGCCTTGCCTGCTACATCCTGCTGAAGGACTACGAAAAGCTGGATGGTTTTTTGCGCGAACACCCGGAGGCCGAACGGCCGGAGGAATGCCGGGCCCTGTACAAACTGATGTACCCGGATGAAGATATCGACATCGGCCTGAGCGCCATCCCCTCCCGGGTGCATGAAGGCGCCGATTCCACGCTTTTCCCCTGGCATTTGTTCCTGCAGGTTTACCTCGGCCATCACGAACTGGCGCTGGACGCTCTGGAAGAAGGGGTGAGAAGGCGAATGGGGCCCATAATCAACTTCCGGAATATTCCGTTCCTGCAGCCCCTGCACCGTTACGAACGGTTCCGGCGCCTTGTTGAATCCACTTTCTCGCCCGATGCATTGCCGGATGGAGCAGCGGAAGCCCCCATGGATGCTGATTCCTCCGGCAAATCCTTGCTGAGTGAGCAGGAGGTGCAGCAATTCCTGGCCGCCCTTTCGGGCCTGCTGGACGAAGAACAACTCTTTCTGGACCCCAACCTCAGCCTGAAAACGCTGGCGGCGCAACTGGGCCTCCATCCCAATAAGCTCTCCTGGCTGCTCAACGAACACGTCGGCAAAAACTTCAACGAGTTTATCAACACTTACCGCCTGGAGGTTTTTAAAGCCAAGGCGATTGACCCTGCCAACAGCCACCTCACCCTGCTGGCCCTGGCCTACGAAAGCGGGTTCAACTCCAAGACCGTTTTCAACGACTTCTTCAAAAAGAAAGAGGCCATGACCCCGCGGGCCTGGGTGAAGGCGAATAGACGTTAGAGGGCTTGTGTAAAAAGGTATGGTACACTGAGAGCATGTTTGGAGGTAGTCCCCGATATGCATCGGGGCAGGCTATTTGGGCTGCCCCAAAGGGGCTTTTTACACACCCCCTCTTAAACGTACGGGATCTCACCAAAACGTCCACAATTACATTCGCGGACGATAGGCGCGCATAACAACCCCACCTTTGTGGTAACAAAATCAAAAAATCTGTTTATCATGAAACATCCCTTTCTAATTCCCCTTATCCCCATGCTTTTGGCCTTACTCTTCGCTTCGTGTAAAAAAGAGGAGGGGCCGCAGATTCCGCCAGATACCGCTACGCCGGCCGAGTTATCGGCAAAGCTGGAAGGCATTATCGAAAACACCGAAGTGCCGGGCTTTGCCGTTACGGTAGCAGAAGGCGGCGCCATCATTTTCCAGGAAGCTTTTGGCTATGCCGACCGCGTATACCGGAAGCCCTATACCAATCAGACGCTTCAACATCTTGCTTCCGTCAGCAAGACCTTCGTCGGAGCCGCCGTGGTGAAGGTACTTGAGCAGGGTTATTTTACGCTGGAAACGGACATCAACGACATTCTGCCCGTTGAGCTGTCCAACCCCAAACTACCGGATGCCGTCATCAGGGTGAAGCACCTGGTGACCCACACTTCGGGGCTGCTGGACAACCCGGCGGTATACGTGGCGGAAAACTATTACATCATGCGGGGGAAAGCCTTACCACCGTCGGCGCTCAGGTATTATACCAGCGTGGGCATTGAGCAACAGCACCGCCCGCCCCTGGAGGAATTCCTGGTGAGTATTACCTCGAAGATGGAGCGCTGTACAGCCCGGACAATTTCGCGGACACCGCTCCCGGCGCCGCTTGGGCTTACTCCAATGTAGCTACCGGACTACCGCTTATTTGGTGGAAACCGCTACGGGGCAGCCCTTTGCGGAATATGTCAGGGTCAACATCCTTCAGCCGCTGGGGATGTACAGCTCTACGTATGACATTAGAGCGGTGGACCGCAGCAGGGGGTACCGGTGTTATCTCGACAAGGGCGCCCCGTTCCCCTTTTACGGCAATGACCCTATGTGGAAGGGGGATGTTTACCTCTAATGAAGACCTGGGGAATACCTCCTGGATATGATGAAGGGGGCGCGGGAAAGCTCCGGCGCTCTGTTTTCCGGAGCGGGATACGGTATACTCTTCGCTGCTCAGCTTGCCGATGGCATTGTACCTCCGGATTTCGCTGATAACCACGGTATCTTCTGGATCAGGAAAGGAAATACCATTCTGCACAGCGGGGCCAGCCTGGGCGTTTCCACCCACCTGGAATTTGACGCCTCCGGAAAATCCGGCTACGCGCTGATGACGAATATGGACGCTTCCTTCGACCCTGCCGGGTATCAGGAAGTAGCCCGGCTGGTTCGCCAGGCGGTGGAGGAGTTTCTGGAGGCGAATTGACCTTTTACCCCCAAAATGATTAATAGATGTATTCCAGGAAAAAGCTAGTGCCTCGGGCATTAAATAAGGGGAGAATAGCGCGAGGTTATTTTCCCGCCAGACAAGGCGCGAGGAAGAAACATAGCGGGGCTACGTGACTGAGGAGCAACGCAGCATGGCCGTAAAAGAGCCCAAAGAATTGGTTAAGAATTTCGTTCCCGGCGCACTAGCCCGAACGGCCGGGCTCCTCTACCTACTGGTCATCCTGTTCGGCGTGTTTGCCGAACTCTACGTCCGCTCCGGCCTCATTGTTCCGGGCGATGCTGCCGAGACGGCCCGGAACATCCGGGCCCATCGGGAACTGTTCCGGCTGGGCTTCGTGAGCGACCTGCTGATGCAGGCTTCCTTTTTCTTTCTGGCCCTGGCCTTTTACCGTTTGTTCCGGGCGGCCGATAAGCGCCATGCTTTGCTGATGCTGTGCAGCGTGATGGTGAGCGTGGCGGTCATGTGCCTGAATATGATCCACCAGTACGCCGCACTGCTGATCCTGGAGGGCAGTTGCCTGATGCAGGCCTTCGATGGCAGCCAGGCCGATAGCCTGATCCTTCTGTTCATGAACCTGCACAAGCACGGCTACCGCATCGCCCAGATATTTTTTGGAATATGGCTGTTCCCACTGGGCCTCCTGGCCTACCGGTCCGGCTTTATTCCCCGGCTGATCGGCGTACTCCTGATGATCGCCTGCTTCAGCTTTCTGGCCGGCTTTATTCCCCGGCTGATCGGCGTACTCCTGATGATCGCCTGCTTCAGCTTTCTGGCCGGCTTTTTTCTGTTTTTCCTGCTGCCCGGGTACAGCGCCGGCCTTTCATCTCTGGTTACTCTGCCGACGACGATCGGCGAATTCGCCCTATGCCTGTGGCTATTGATAAAGGGGGTTAAAGAACGCCCCAATTTGCTAACGTCATAATACCGGGACGGGGCTGCCTTTACCGTGGGGTTGGGTTTTAACTGGTATTAGAGCTTGTCCAAATTTCGGCCTTTGAGCCGAAAGCTGTTCATTTTTGTTTAGATGAGGCGCGGGTTCGGGGTGATCAAGCCCGGTTCCGCAACGAAACATAAGCGGAAAAGGAACGTTGGCAGGCCAATGGTTCAATTTCGGACAAGCTCTTAATTCATTACCCCAACCTCTGATCCGTTTAAGAGGCCCGCAGGCGATTGGAACCCGCGGGCCTTTTTTGATTTTGGCCAAACTTGCTTCTTCGGCAGGTTTCCTAAAAAATGCATGGTTGTTGTTATATTTGTTCTGCATAATTCAACCTGAAATGGAAAATTCAAAGCAACTCGCCGGCCGTTTCCGGGAAGTCCTTCTAAATGGCAAATGGATCGCCAATACAAATTTCCGGGATCAGTTGTCAGGCTTAGACTGGAAGCAGGCCACAACCAGGATCGGATCATTGAATACGATCGCCGCCCTGGCCTACCACATCAATTACTACATAGCGGGAATTCTGAACGTCTTCGAAGGCGGCGCGCTGGAAATCCGGGATAAATTCAGCTTTGACCTTCCCCCCATCCGGTCAAAAGAGGATTGGGACAACCTGCTGCGTACGATATGGGCCAACGCCGAAAAGTTTGCCGCTCATGTGGAGCGGATGCCGGAGGAAAAACTGGAAGCCGTTTTCGTGGATGAGAAATACGGGAATTACCGAAGAAATATTGAAGGCGTTATTGAGCATAGTTATTATCATTTAGGGCAGATCTCATTGATCAGGAAGATGATGAAGCGTCCGTAAAAACGGCTCCGGGTGCTGTTTTTACGGACGCGGAAAAAGCCTTGGGCCCAGGCATGCAGGGCTGCGCGGGCTTTATTCGGGCCGTTGGAATTGTTAAATTCCGCGACAAAGGCAGTTTCCATAACATTCTTATTCTCATCGAGGCGCTTCCTCTTCAGCTCCTTGCAATGTGGCGTGAGCTTGGGGGGGCAAATCACCACGATGCTGAATAGTTGCGTTCAGTTAATGATTTTGATGGCCTGAATGCTTCCGGCCGGGGTGCCCTACAGCGCAACCTGGGCCTGAAAGCGGATCAACTTGAGGTCATTCGGAGCGCCAGTCACCGGGTCGCCGCCGCCTTCCCGGCGGTCGTTGAACACGGAGTGGTACTCCAGGGTAAGTTTAGCATGGTGGCCGTTGATGAAATAGTTCAGTCCAAAGTCCACCGCCTGGATGTCTTGGTTCAGCCCGTCGTAGCTGGCCGATTGCAGGGCCATGTAGGGCATGAAGCGGGAGCGGGGCAGCTTGTAGCCCACCTGCCCGTAGAAGGCCATGCCGGTGCCGGCCCAGCGGCTGACGAAATCTTTGCCGTAGTCGAACTTCATGACTGCGGCGTAGGCGTTGAGGCAATCGCCCTGCGTGAGCGGCATGTCCAGGTAGGCGTCCACGGCGTAGTGGAAGACGTTTTCATGGGCGCCGTTGCTGCTGTTGTACATACCGTCGGGATGGGCGAAGAATCCGGCGCCGATTTACCAGCACTTTTTGCCGCCCAGGTAAGTGCCTGTCGCATTCGGAATTTTAGTAGATTCCTCATCCCAGAAGTTGTAGCGGAAGTAACCTTCGACCAGGGTATTACCGGTAGGGTTGCCATTTTGTCCGGGTTTTCAAACCCATTGTAGGACAGTACCGGTATCCTTGTCGCCGTAATGTTCCTGCGGTACCGTTCCTGCCGGGGTTGTTCACTACCAGCCGGTAATCGAACCCTTGAACTGTCCCTTGGCATAAACGCCCAGGTGCCGGTTAAACTGGTCGGTTACTCCCGAAGAATGCCAGTGGACAAAAGGCCGGGGCTGGTCAAAGGTCATGAAGGTGGTGGTGCCGTGGCTGGCAAAGCGGGTCAGGCCCTCCAGTAATGCAGCCCCGCCCCGAGGTACAGGGCGTCATTATTGGTGATCTTATATTCTGCCCATGCCTCGTGCAGGAAGAACTGGGGAGCATCTCCGTCATTGCCAAAAGCAGTGATGTTGCCGGGCGTCAGGTTGTTCAGCCCGAAATGGGTAACGATCAGGAAGCGCGGGGACACCTGCGCGTATGCCATCACCCTCGAACGGCGGATGCTGTTGGTAAGTCGTATACCTGTGCCTTCAACCGCCAGGTTATTGGTCTGCACCCAGTGCTGGTGCCAAAGCAGGAAACGGACATATTTGCTGCCGTCGTCCGATAACTTCAGTACAAGTGGCTTGTAAGAATTATCCTCCGGCTGTTTCTCCGGGGCCGTCCAGGCGCACCTGCGCTTCCTGGGTTTTCTGGCTGCCCTGGGCTAAAGCAGCCAGGTTCAATCCGATAAAAAAGGCAGATAAAGCAAGTAGCCGGTAAAAGTGTTTCATGTGTGTCGTTTTGAAATGAGTAACAGTCTTTTTAAGAAACAAGGGGGACAATTTATACATTGTTGTACAGAGAAGCGGGAACCTGTTTAATTGGGAAACACAATTCTGAAAGCATCTTCTCTGTTCAACATCAGGCGGATGCCTGAGAAGGGGAACCTGTTTAATTTCCGGCTCAACAAGCCGCAGGAAAGGGCGCGGGGGCGAGGGAAAAGTCAAGTTGTTTTTATTGCGCCTCTTGGGGCTGGGCTTTCGTTTGCTCCTGCCAGGCTTTCCTCTCCAGCCAGTCGTAAAGGAAAGTGGTAGGAGGAGGAAAAAGGCCAGGCCAACCGACAGGTGCTCTTCCTGGACCCCGAAGAACGGGCGGGAAGAGAAATCCTGAAGGCCCAGGGCCGTGAAGCCTTTATTGTACTTGGGGGTCTGGTCCTGCTTAATAGAAGGAAAGGTCGCCAGGAGGTCTCCCTTGATCTGTTCGTTGATCTCTTCCATCTTGGCTCTGGTAGTGGAATCTCCCAGGGTGTAGTTGATCTCATTCAGCTCCAGTTCCAGCTCAGTGAAATGCGTCGATTTACCGCCAAAAGAGATACCGTAACGCCATCGAGGGTGAAGGTGGCAAAAGAGCCTCCGTTTAAGGATACGTAAACCCTTTGGCGCAACTGTTCGATCAGAATGGTCGGGAAGAGGCTGAAACCATCTATCCCGAGTTCATTCAGGCTACCGGCAAGAGGCTTGCGTTGGTCCCGTTGTATTTTGCGGAAAAAGGGGTGGTACGTCGATCGGGGTGTTCGGCGTGCCGTAGTATTTGATCGGATACTTGTACTCTACCGGTTGAGCTGATTGTCATCGATGTCATTGACCTTTACCTGAAGGAGTTGCTTACCGTTCTTGCGGTCAGTGCTGTCGGTGAGCACGTAACGGGTACGGTGCCGTACGCCAAACTGACGTTTCAGCAGCTGCATTTCCTCGTTGTCGTAGTACTGATCGATGAAGAAATCTTCTGCCATTTTAGTGCTGAAGCCATCGTCAAATTTCCTCAGGAAAAGGTTATCGTTGTTATACCTGTCCTGTAGATATTGCCAGACAGAATCCACCATCTCATTCGGCACCGTCAGTTTGATCTCGTTCTCGATCCGCATGGCATCAAAGCCGCCGCCGTCGAATTCTGACGATTGTCCGAAAATTGAAAGGCAAAAAAAGAGCAGGGCTCCTAATGTAAGAAGTCGCTGTTTCATAGTGCAATAATTGTTGTTAAAAAATTTTTGAATATGATTAAATTTCGCTTTGGGATAGGCAAGTTGTTCTAGCCCAAGTTCGATAGGTAGCCCCCAACTTTCTATCCCGGGTGTTAAGGTATTTCGGCCGCAAAACCGCAACACCATAAAACCAGAGTTGGGGACTGCATATCGAAGGCCGGTTGGGAACTTACCAAGTCTCGATTATCATTTTTTTTCAACCGCACTGCGTATGCTTTTGCATCTCGCGGATAAAAAAGGGGGGCGGGGGGTAGGAGGATAGGGAGTGGGGGCGAAAGGTTTGTTGACGGAATTTGGGGTTCAAATCGGTTGTGGTCTTCCTATTCCTCCTCAGAAGACAGTTCCGGCCTGCTGTTGTTCAGTATCTTTTCCAGGGCGTCCAGGTGTTCGCTGAAGGCCTTGCGCCCGGAGTCCGTCACTTCGTAGGAAGTATTCGGCTTACGGCCGACAAATTGTTTATGCACTTGGATATACCTCTCTTTTTCCAACGCCCGGAGGTGGCTGGCCAGGTTGCCGTCCGTAGCGTCCAGCATCTCTTTGAGGCGGTTAAAATCGGCCTCGTTACTAACCAACAAGATGGACATGATACCGAGCCGCAACCGGTTATCAAAGATTTTATTCAGCTTGGTAATTAATTCTTTCATCTTCTGAGAGGTTAGAGGTTGAATATCAGGCGCGTTTCCCTTTTCCGGTTAAGGCCCAACACTCTCCTGCTTGTTCTCTCCGGCTTCGTACTTATTATACATCCAAACACCATAGATGATATGCAGAAAACCAAATCCAATGACCCAGGCTTCCAGCCCAAAACCCATGCGAAAAGTAGCCAGAAGGCCCAACACGATCTCGCAGAGGCCCAGGTAATGGACATCGCGTAAGGTATATTTAGCGGCATTGATCAAGGCCAGGCCGTAGAAGATCAACGTGGCCGGCGCTACCAGCCCGATCCACCCGTATTTGAGTAATGCCAGACAGAAAAGGCCGCCCGTCACCAGGGGAATACCCAGGCTGGCCAGCAAACGCCGGGTCAATGCATCCCATACTTTCTGTCCCTTTCGCCGGGCTTTACGGGTCGTGAAAAAGATACCGAAACTCAACGCCAGTACAATGACGCCCACTGCATCCAGGATGAAAAATGTGAGATAGTCCATTCCCCACTTGTTTATCTCCGGCGCCATAACGAAATAAGGACGTTCCTGGTTAAAAGGGTTTACGCCTAAGTAGGCATACACCAAAGCCGCCCCCAGCAATGCCGCCACACCGGCCACAACTCCCGACAAACCGCTCAACGAGATGAACCGCGATGAACGTTCCATCAGAGATCGAATCTCACTCAATGTCTCCAAATGTTGGTTCGGGTTCATTTTTTTCATATAGAGTACTTTGTGGTACAAAGTTAACTGGCAATTTGAATGGAGTTTACGGGGAGAAGATGGATAGGTTACAGCGATAGCTCAAATTTTTTAAATTTTTATACTTCTCCATTTCACCTGCTCTGTCCCCTCATTAAAATATTGAATTGGCCAGCCCCCTTAAGGCGATAATGCCGCAACAGATATCTTTTATCCCGGTAAACAATAGGCTCATTCGCAATTCCCTCGGATTATTTAAGGAGAACTTATCAGCCCTGCTTCTCACTGTTGATCAGGGGATAAGCATACTTTCGCAGCAGAATCTCCCGCGCTTTCGGCGGATACCCTTTGCACAGCTTATCCACGTAGGCCAGGAATTCTTCCTTCTTCTCCTGGCCGTAATGCTTCTTCCACTGATCCGTCTCGTGCAGCAGGTCGTGAGCGGCGTAGTTGTTCTCAAACAGGCGGTAAGAGCGGTAGATCGACCGGTCGATCATAGCTGCCAGTTCAGTGGCTTTTTCATTGATGTTGCCGTGGCTGGCCAGCCGGCCGATCTCTTCCTGCAACTCCGGCTGTACACTGAGGTGGACCCTGCCTTTGTATTCTATGATGCCGGCCTCGATATTCAGGTAATCCTCGTTCTCTTTTTTTTCGTATTTCCGGCCCTCTGCTTTGGCCAGCAACTCCCTCAGCTTGAAGCGGTCGCAGGGGTCGTATTCGTAGGAGAGGGACATGGGGCGGATGCGCAGGGCCCGGAAGCCTTCCTCGAAGCCGCCTTCATTGCTTAGGTTGAGCATTTTGACCAGGCCCTGCTGGGTGGTGTCGTTGCCGTCTTTGGCCCGGCCTTCCGACTGTGCCAGCCAGATGGACGATTTGTTGTTGGTGACCCGGTCCCGGATATAGGCGGAAAGGCGCCGGGAGTGCCGGTACATTTCCCGCGGCGGCGCATTGCGCACGACGGTAAAGATCTTGTTGAGCCGTGTAATGGCCCGGACCATGCCGGATTTCAGCAAGTTATCGCCGATGGCGATCTCCGCCGTTGGCAGGTTGTGGTCATCCAGAGACAGGTTCAGTATGGCCGAGTCGAGGATGATGTCCCGGTGGTTAGAAATAAAAAGGTGCGTCTGTCCCGGCTCTAGTGTATCCAATCCGGAGGAGGTGAGTTCATCAACGGTTTGCCGGAAGAAATGATGGAGCCAGGGTTTGACCACCCTGTGCTGAAAATCCCGGATGGTGGTGATGCTGTCGATGAGCTGTACCAGTTCGTCCTGCGGCGCCTCCGTATCTACGAAGCGCAGCATATTCAGGAACGGCTGGTGCTTTTTGAGTTCACCGAGCACCAGCCGTACGTCTTTGTCCTGGTAAGGAGCGAGGTTTTCAAAGTCGAGGTGTTCATCCATAACGGGTAAAGATACCAAATAGAAAATACTATGGGCCCGGCGAAGAATAACTTCCCCATTTGATGCCGATCTTTTGCCGCTGTACTGCGTTGCTCATCACTTGCGTAGCTGGGCTATGCGCGTTCTTCGCGCCTTGTCCAGCGACAAAACCTCTGGCCTGAAACGGGGAACTTATTTTTCTCCGGCCCCTATGGCGTTTTTCTTCCCCGCTTGTTCTCTACCCGCAGGCAGTGTTTTCCCTCGAAAGGATTCGTGGTGTCTATCGTCGCATTGGCGCCGGCAGTCCTCGCCGGTATGCCCATGCTCGTCTGCTGCCATGGATCGAGGGATTCGTTTTCAAAATCGCCGTTGGGTACGGGCAGAGGCGTCCAGAATCCCGGTTCGGCTTCCACGGAAAGCCGGACATCGTCGTAGTAAAGGCGCCGTTGTGCAGGCTGAGGAAACCGAAGCCGAGCCAGGGCGCGTCCTTTTCCACCCTGCCTTCGAGGGTATAGGTTTGCCATTCCTGGCTGCGCACGGGGCGGGCGTTCATATTGTCCATGAAGGTCCAGTTTTGGTAGCCACCCTCCGGGGGCTCGTTGCGGATGAAGGCCTGGGCGGCGGCCTTCCGCTTGGCCGGCTCGGCGCGGATGGCTACGGTGAGGCGGTATTTTTGGCCAATATAGGCGCTCATGTCCAAACGCTGGGACCAGACGGAGAATTTGTTGTTCAGCAGCGGGGGCTCGGTGGTTTGAGCAGGCAGGGCAGCGGTGAGGGCCGAAAAGAGGAACAGGAGAAGGTGGTGGAGTTTCATGGTTGTTTTTTTAGTGAGGAGGAGGCAATCTGATGCTGCTCCAGATTTTATATGTTCATACAACAAAGCCGTGGCTACTCGTCGATTCCAATATTTAGTTTTTCAGAAAAGTTTTTAAAATTGGGGTCATTACGAATGAATTCCAGAAGTACGCTATTTTCACGGCCTAACGAAAATTGAAAGTTCCCACTGTCTACTGCAATGGAAGGATCATCTAAAATTCTCATTTTATGATCCAGCGTAATATATTCTTTTTTTCCATTGGGAAGAATGAAATAGGGCGTATTGCCTCTTTTAGGTAGTTGTGCCCCCATACCCTTTATTAATTCGTTTAAGCCATCATCAGCATATACAGCACCCCAAAATCTTCTTCGGTAGTTATCATACATTTTCCTCGCTACTTTTCTGGCTTCAGCCAAATCCCCTTTAACAATTAATTGTTTTACTTCACTTAGTTTTTTTCGTGTATCATCGTTAAGCACCCCATCCCATACATCTTGGAAAGCTTTAGGAAACCTACCCAAAAAAGTGCGTAACATCAGTACCTGTTTCTTATTTAGACCTGCTCCTTCAAGAATACCTAGCGGGCTTTCTGTTTTTGCAGCAGATGTCATTCTGTTTGCAGGTGTGGCGCTCGTATCAGACAACGCTCTGCTCTCCATTGGAGAAGAAACATGCCTTACTGCACGTGGCGCTTCCGTGTTGAATCCAATTTTATGCTTAAAATGTTTACCAGCATCACCAGCAATGGCTAAAGCCTCTTGAGGAAAAGAATCGGCAATTTTCAAAACTTCAGGAATTTTTTGTAATCCTTTGGCTACCTCCGCGCCAATTTTCGCAAAACGCGTGGATTTACTCATTGCCTTCACTAAGGCTGCACCACCGGCTGTTAAATAGGTGATAATTGCAAATCCAATCAGATAGCCGATTACAGTACCTCTAAAAAGCCCTCTTTGCCAAGGGTCTTCATGATTCCATTTTGATGAAAAATCTTGCAATAATTCTTTTAGTATTTTTCCGGCATTACTGATGATAGAGGAAATGGCATCATAAATTTTTTTAGCGAAAGGAAGGATTTTTCTTGTAATAATTGCGGAGACTGTTTTCATTAGAATCTTTAATAATCCAACAGCATCTTCAAATATATCAAGCACACTAAGTAATGCTCCCTTTAAAAGCCCTGCAATGATTCCAACGCCCTGGACTGCCCAGTTATAAATTTTTTTGGCTACTCTGATAATATAATGGGCTGTATCAAAATACCAGGAACCAGAACTTACGACTCTTTCTTTCAGGGGCAGAAGAAATTCCTTCCTGGGAATCCATAGGGCAGTACCTTCTCTAATTAATGAAAGTTTTTCCCAAGCCTCATTATCCCTGAAGTTTAAATTGGAAGGAACAATGATGCCGTCGGTATATTTATTAACATAAGCAAGAGCTCCTACATAAAATCTGGTATCATTCCCCCATTGGCCACTTGTCCGGTAATGCTTATGAGAAATCTGCCATAAATTATCACCTTTTTGCACCTGGTAAAGTTCGCAATCCGGCTCTAATGCTATTGGGCCTTTATATTTTCCGTCGGGCAGAACATTAACACCCCCTGATACCCAACCAACCTCGCCATTAAGGGTATAAACATGATACCACTTGCTGCTTGCTGCTTGATGGGAAGGGGCGGGGTCATAAATACGATCAATAAACAGCATTTCCCCAAAAGGTATCCAAATAATTTCTTCTTCTGTTCCTGGCAAAGGCCTTCTCTTTATCCATCGCCCATCGGCAACAGATATTTTACCTGCCAGTTCGACAGAATCCCCCCATGGCGTATTGACATCTTGTGCTTTTCTTATTTCAGTTAAAGTGTATGTATCCATTTTTTTTAATTTGGGTCACCAATATTTAAAGAATGCCCTAAACCATTCCCCTCCACCACAATCTTCTTCTCAATCCGTGGATCTTCCCGTTCATCATTAAGCAAACGAGCCGCATAGCGTAAGTTTTCGAGCTCCAGGGCGCGCACTTCGGCCTGTACTTTTTGTACGTCCATGGCGCGGTGCATCAGTTTGAAGTCTTCCAGCAATGGCTGTTTGCCAGGCAGGGCTTCGATAAAGAGCGAATCAGTCGGGACAATGATTTCTTCGGTCAGTCGTCGGGAAGCGCTCAAAATGCGCCCGAATTGAATGGTTAATCCTGCTTCCAGTGCGTCAAATTCAGGTTTGGTTTTGGTGGCACGCAGGTGGTTGACATATTTGACAAACTCATCCGGTGTCCAATGTCCCAGGCCATCGGGATCGCGTAAGCCCAGTTCTTCGTCGATATAGGGCGTCATCATATACTCGGTGATGGCGTTGGATTGACGCATCGGGAAAATCATATAATTCCCTTTATAGCCCATCGGCCGGTCGAGGTCGGCGATTTGAATCAAGGATTGCTCCTGATCAATCGGCTCTGCCTCAAATTCGAATCTTACTTCTGCTTCCACGATCGTATGGCCTGATAAGGGAGTGATTGATGGTGGCACTTCAGCGGCTTCTCCTATGAAGCTATATGCTTTCTCTTTGGCAAGAATAATGGGCACGATATCGTCATAGAGTGTCATAAAGAGCTGATCCTTATGGGTGTAATCCCATATTGCCTGCATGTAGTAAAAAATGTTTTCTTTGATATGCAGTCGCAGAATGTCTATTTCAAATAGGCGGGTGCGATACTGGGTTTTCATTTTTACCAGTGCTTCATTTGTCCTGGTATAAGTGGTTTCTGCGGTTGCCAGTTTTTCCGATAGTGTTCTTTCTAACTCTAAGGCTTGATCTACTACTGTTTTTTTGTTTTCAATTTTATATTTTTCTCTTTCTGTTATTTTCTTTTTACTCTCCCCAGCTACCTGTTCATCCGTCTCTTCTGTTAGAAGATCCTGGGCCTTAGTTACAGAGGATCTGGCACGCATGATTTCACTGCCCAGCATGTCTATATTGGATTTAATCGTACTTAAAGCCACCTGCATCTGATCAATAGCTGCTTCTTCGCCAATCATGCCTGACATAATATAATCCAGAGCCGGGCGGAATCGGTCATCCAGCAAAACCCGATTGATCACCCAGCAATATTTTAATATCAGTTGAGTAATTTCTTTTTTATCCGGATTAGGGACGGGCATGGGAACCAAAACGACCGGGGTAATTTTGTAAAGGTGTTCAGAGACTTCAAACCTGCGCTGCAATTCATAAAAAAGATAGGTGACCGTCAGTTCATCATTTGGATTGGAAATTTCGGTACTTTCGCTGAACTCATTTTCATAGGTCTCTTTGGTTTCCACTTCCAATTTCCGTTCGTCTTTAAATTCCTGCGCTGCTTTCACGACGGCTTCCCGGAAGTTCTTTTTTGTTGCATCAGATGACTTACTGGAATCCGATTTAAAATCTGCACTAGCAGTAAGCCCAAAAGGTGCAGTATAAGAAGCACTCGCGCCAAAAGAGGTGTTCTTTTGTGCTTTGTCCACAATTTCCGATTCCGTGCGCCCGGTTTCTGTAGATTCATTTTGTCGGGATTGGAGATTATTCTCCATCTCCTTCACCGTGCGGTCTGTTTTTATCACCCGCTTGGTGGTCACTTTGCGCACTTCTTTGGGCGACAAAGGAATGGAACGCACCAAATCGCCTACCTGATAATTCAGAGGAGTCCATTTTTGGCGATAAGAAACCATGACACCATAGTTGATGATTCCTTCCTTGAAAACGGTAAACTTATTAGGCGCTGCTAATAATTCTTCCAAATCTTTTATCAGCGCTTTACCAGGTGATAAGGTTGGCGCAGTATCGGTTCTTGAATAGGGTACCCTGTCTGCTTCAGCATAATGCCTGCTTTGGGGGCTTGTTTGTTCGTTCTGATTCGGATTAAAGATTGGCCTTCCCTGAGGTGCTGCAAAGTCCTTAATTTGTGTGGAAGCGATGCTGACTGCATCCACATGTTTGCGTAACATGGCAAGAATATCATCCGTGTCGGAAAGTTCTCCTATATCGACCCCCATCTCATTCAATACAGCCAATAGCTTTTCAGTAATTACAATCACATCATTATCCACCAATTCCTGCCATACATCCGGAAAAGCAATCTGAAGCGAATGAAAATCATAAAAGGCAGGTGCTTCAGCAGGGCCTCCAGTCAATGTTAACTCATCTACATTCTTTAAAACCGTAGTATTGTTCGGTCGTTGTTTAACCTTATTGATATTATCGATATTATTGTTTAATAAAAGATCTTCAGGAGATATGATATGCTCTATCAGTTTGTGTACAAATTTCGGAATATCTCCGCTGGACATCTCCTGCGAATCATCTGATTCCAAGCTAGTTACGGAGGATGTATTGGAGCTTTTTTGTTTTTTGCTTGGTTCGACATCATTCCCGGGCAGGGTAACATCTGTGATAGAGGCTGTTTGACCAAATTGCTTTCTAAAAACAGATCCTTCTACTTCCAGTTTTTCAAAGTCAGATAAATAAGGTTGTAATAATTTTCCAAACTCATCTGAGGAAGCTTTCTTCATTTTGGGCACTTCCGAATCCGGCACCTGTACAAAAAGACGTACTGCTTTTGCCTTCTTATTCGCAAAAACGTCTTTGTTGAGTTTGTTTAAATTGCTTTCAATATGTTTTTCAACATCCGCTTTCGTTGTAGGCAGATTTTTGGGGGCTTGCTCCATTTTGAAAAAGGATGGAAGCACTTTGTTTTTAATAATCCCGTCTAGGTCTTTTTGTTTCTTGCGTTCTGCCTGAACCAGATTTGAAGATACCTCCTTTGCGTATTTTCTATTATGCTGAATAGAATCCACCACGGTTTTTAAATCATTTTGCGGCGATTGTATGGTGGTGGGTAAATTGGCACTTTTGAGTTGCTCCCCTGTAATTTGGATATAGTAGGTTTCTGTTCTTCCCGCGTTATATCTTATTTCCGGTGAATAGAAAAGCAGTGACTCTGTCAGGGATTTATTCGTTTGTTCAGGCGCAAATACCATTAAGAAAAGATCAGGCCGGACTTCTCTGGAGTCGTGAATCTGGAATGCTTCATCCTCATAAGATAATGTAAAAGAGCCATCCTGCCCAGTTAAAACTGATCCGATCCTGTCTCCTACAAATCCCAGGTCGTTTCCTGATTTAGTCCTTGTCTTTGCTTTTGCTGAAGTACTTGCAAGTTCTGCAATAACTTCCTCCGGCTTGGTTTCAGGATCAACATCGTAAACTACCACTAATAAATTGGCAATGCCGGCACCTGTATTAAGTAATGCAATTTTACCTGTGATTGTATTCATTTTATGTTTTTTTTTAAAGAAATCCGCGTTCCATTTCACAATAATGCCAACCCTTCAGCCCCCCTTTTCACTGCTTCAAAACCTTCCGGACAACCGCCCCCTCCCTCGTACTCACCGTCAGCGTGTACAACCCTGACGGCAATGCCTGTAGGTCGAGCGTGGTGGAAAAAGTGTCTGTTTTTGGAAAAACCTGCCGCTCCACCAGCCTGCCCTGGGCGTCGTTGAGCAAAAGCAAAAAATCGAAAGGTTGCGCTGTTTTTACATGCACCGAAGCAAAGTCAGAAGCAGGGTTGGGGAAAACCGTCAGCTCGGCGTCGAGTTGCTTACCCGAAAGGAGGCCGGAAAGCGGGCTGCCTGCGTACTTATACATCCGGGTCGGGTGGTTGGCCGGCTGCCATTCCCCGGCATAACCGACGGTGGGGCTGGCGAATTGCGCATTGCAGGCCAGTTCCGAGCCGTCTCCGATCTCCTGCCAGGACTGCCCCAGGTCGGTGCTGAGGATCGTCTTGAATGGCGGGGCGATGTTGCTGGTGCGCATGGTGGCGAGAATGTAGCGGCTGCCGGGCACCATGGCAAGCGATGAGATTCTGCCCATCTGGAGCGCGGGCAGGTCCGTCCAGCTGTCGCCGCCGTCGGTGGTGAGCCGGAGGTTGACGGCGTTGCTGTTGACATGTTCTGCACCGATTCCATACAACCCATCGGCAAAGGAAAACCACTCTACGGCAGGGCTTGCGGATGCGGTCCAGTGCAAACCCCGGTCGGCGGATCGGAACAGCCGTAGCCCCTCGAAGTTGGCGCTGTTGATGGTGCTGAACCATACCGTGTCGCCGACGACGAAATACCTTCCGGCTACGCCAAATTCACTTAACTGCTGCGGCGGAATGTTGGCACTGGGAACACGGATCCAATTCTGCCCTCCATTGGAGGTGGTGTATATCTCATAAAACGGCGTCGGGTCGGTTGGGGATGGAGCGGGGTCGCCCACGGCGATGCCATTCTGCTCATCCCAGAAATGCACGAAGTTCACGTAAGAAGTGGCACGGAAGAAACCGTCCTCGAGGAAACGCTCCCAGGACTGCCCGCCGTCGGTGCTGCGCACGACCCAGCTGGCGTAGTCAATATCCGTTCCGCTGGCCCAAAGAATGTTGGCATTGACCGGGCAGATATTGCTGGCGTAAGGCTCGACGCCCATTAGGATGGCGCCGCTCTGCCAGGTATTGCCGCCATCGCTGGTTTTCATGAAAGTGAGCTGGTCCGTCGACTGCCAGTTGTAGATGTTGGCCGTGACGGCGTATTTCATGGCGACTGCGGCCGCTACCTGCTCGTCCTCCCCGGCAATTCGGAGGTCATAAACGCCCAACGGCTCCGGCAGGGCGGGCTCGTAGGCTTGCCATTGGGCATGGAGGTGGAAGCTGAATATCAGGATGAGGAATAGGAATAGGGGTTTCATGTGAAAAAAATTAAGGGTAAATGAAATGATGGTTTTGCGGTTTAGAGAACAGGCATAGCAATGCCAGGACAGGTAAAGGTGTCTTCATGTACCTTGATTCTGAAAGATTTAGATGGAAAGGAAAAGTAACTATTTAGCAGGGTCAAGAAGCTCTTGCCACAAAGACACCAAGGCACAAAGATCGCACTAAGGCTTTGTGTAATCTTTGTGTCCGTCCGTTCAGCCGGATAAATTTTTGTGTCTTCGTGGCAATAAAACCGAGTTGGGCGGCAAACCACCTAAATAGTCACAAAGAAAAGGTGTTTTGGGGTTCGTTAGTAAATTTCCTTCAGGATGATTGAAGCGGTTTAAAGCCCATAAAGCCGCCTATTTTCGTATCTATTTAGGTATGATGGTATTCCTGCCTGCTCATCGCAGGTAGGCAGGTCGGTTTTGTGGTATTGCAGTTATCTGATGCAGGCCCACCGTTAGACGAGGTATGGCCTCCAAAAGCATCTGGCCGCAATACCGAAAAACCATAAAACCGGAACACCTAAACAGTCACCTATTTTCTACAAAGGAACAGGACCCGGGCCACTCGCGCAAAGACAAATTTTCAGCTTTGCAAAATTTTTCGGACTGTTTTCATTGTTTTTTTACCGTTTCCTTGAGATCATCAAGCTGAATTTCAGTAAGTTGAATAAAATTGCTTAGTTTGTTTTCGCAAAAAAGCAGCCTCTCATTTCTGCGGGGAACCGGCTATTCCGGCGTCGCTTTTTTTCTGAAACCTATGCACCAATCGAGCCTATTGGCCCTGCTTCGCCGTTTTAGCCTGGAAGAATGGAGATCCTTCGGCAAGTTCCTCCATTCACCTTACCACAATGCCAACAAGCGGCTACCTGTGTTTTACGATTACCTCAACCGCCATAGCCTTGTTTTCGGGCACCCTGAACTGGAACGCCTGGCAACCTGGCGAGCGATGTATGGCGAAGCCGCCCCGTTCGAGGGCGCCGTGCTGCGGGTGCTGATGGCAGCCATGCACAAAGCGGCGGAGCAGTTCCTCATTGCCGAGCAGCTGCGAAGCAACGATATTATGCAAGCCAGGCTGCTGGCGAAAGCTTTCGGCCGGCGTCAGCTGTACGCCCGGTTTGTGCAAACGACGGAATCGGCTTTGAAAAACATTGACGCCCAACCGGGGACGGAAATGGAAGGCCTGCTCCACGCCTTCCTGCTGAACGTCAACCTGCACTTTCACCCCGAAACCAACGGGCTGTCCAATGAGAGCCTTCCGCTGCGGGAAGCGCTGCGGCGGCTCGATGAATTTTACGCCTTTGCCAAACTCAGGCTCTCCGTAGAACTCTCCGCCCGCGCCAACCTGCTCTCCGAAGAAGCGGAGTATCCGCTCCTGAGCCCCCTCATGGACTATGCCGAGGCGACGCTGGCGGACCTTGACCCTGCCATCCGTATCTACCTCCTCTTGTTGGAGATCAACCTCGAAAGTACTGACGGAGGAGCGGTTTTTCAACCTGAAAAACACCTTCCTCAAACAACGGGAGCGGCTGGGCAGACAAGTGCAGGTGGAGGTGCTCACCTACCTCATGAATTTCGGGAACAGCTTGGCCGCCCTTGATAGTTCATTGTTTTTCCGGGAGTTGTTCGAGCTCAGCAGATTGGGGGTTGACCACGCGCTGTTTCTGGACAATGGCATTTTTCCCGATATCTGGTTTATCAACATTGCCGTATGTGCTTCCGTTTGCCGGGAATGGGAATGGACGGAACAATTCATCCGGGAGCAATCCGTCCGGCTCCATCCGAAGATTGCCGCCGACGCCGTTTCGCTGGCCAATGCTTTCCTGTTTTTCTATCAGGGGCGGTTTGAGACAGCTTATGGCCTGCTGGCCGACATTCCGGATACTGACATGGGGTACCAGCTTCGCCGCCAGTCTTTGTCCTTGAGATGCCTGTTTGAAATGATGCTCGACAAGCCGAATCTCCAGGAACTGGTGGAGGCAAAAACCGAAGCTTTTGATAAATTCCTCCGCCGGCAGAAGGTCTTCAGCCGGGGGCGGATAAGCGCCGAATTGCATTTTGCCAGGATAATGAGAAAAATGGTGCGTGCCTGCGCCGGCCCTGACGGCGCCGCTGCTCAGTGGCAATCGATCCTGGAAGAGACCGAGGCCACGATCCCGTTGGTTTCAAAGAACTGGCTGCTGGAAAAGCAGCGTTTGATGCTGAAAAAGGGGACTGGCTAATGATCCGCCCTATTATCCATTGATCACATCTGTAGTGACGATGGAGTCATCCTGCCCGCCCTTCACCTGTTTTTGCTGGTATAGGCTGATCTGTTGAGACAGGAATGCATCCAGGCTCTTTTGCTTTTTCTGTTTCATAGTATTAACGGTTTTAGAAAGCTGCCTTTTTGGCATGGCTTCGCCAGGCCGGTTGGGTGCAGCCAGAACTGGAATGTGGTGAAATGATAAAATGATAATGGCTGAATGAAGGATTTTCACCTCCCCCCGGCTGCCTGCCGGGGCCGCTTTTTCAGCGTTTCAGGAGGTAGTCACGCGAGGGTGGGAAATCTTAGCAGAGGAAAGAAAGTTTTTTCAAAAAGGATTTATTTAGAGCTCATGGATGAATATCTACATCAACTGTCATTGAAATTTCAGGAAACGCTGGGAAATAACCTCACTGGCCTATACCTCATTGGCTCCGCTTGCCTTGGAGCATACCAGGAAGGCAAAAGCGATCTGGACGTCGTTGGCGTACTATTCAATCCACTTACAGATACACAAAAAAATGACCTTGCGGAAAAGCTGGATCACCAACATTTTCCATGTCCTGCCAAAGGCCTCGACCTGGTGCTGTTGACGAAGGATGCCGTGGCCAATATTGCCAACGAGCCCCCCTATGAATTTTGGTTTGCTACCGGAGCGAGCTGGAAGCAGGAAGGGTGGGAGGCCGGCCACGCCAAAGAAATGTTGATCTTCATCGAACTTTGCCGCAGGCATGGCGTCACCCTTTTCGGGAAAACCCCCAACCGGTTCTTTGCTCCAGTTGAAAAGCACCTGCTGGCCGGCGCTTTCCTGGAAATGCTCCGATGGCATCAAACCAAAATCCTCGACGCCTTCCACGACCCTAAAGGCCAGAATTCGGTTCTGAATGCTTGCCGGGTTTTGGCATTCGTCCATGAAGGCCGGCTACTCTCCAAATCAGCCGGTGGGGAATGGCTGTTGTCTCAGGAGCCAGACAATGAGACGGTAAAGAAAGCGCTTTCCATCCGCTCGTGCCGCGATCATCCTGATCGCAGGGCCCTCCTTTCAGAAGAAGAGGTTGCTTTGTTTCTCCTAAAGGTTATTACGGCTATCGGTTAAGTTCTTTTCCGGCTCGTGCCGCGATCATCCTGCTTCCGCGAGTAGAGGTTGTATGAAAAGGGATAGAACACTGCCTGGAAAAGCGGCTCGTGCCATTTATTCGGGCCTTGCGATCAGGATGATCGCGGCATGAATCACTCCACCAGCACAAACCCTGCCCAGTAAAACGGCTCGTACCTTTTCTGCCTCATCTCCTCCTGCGCTGCCTTCAGCGCCTGCCGCACCGTCATTTTTTCCTCCAGCCATTTTTGGTAGAAAAACGTCATCAGCTCCTGGGTCTGGAAGTCGGGAACCTGCCAGAGGGACATGATGAGGTACTTCGCTCCGGCAATCCGGAAGGCCCGCTGCAAGCCATAGACGCCCTCGTTGCCGCGGATGTCGCCCAGCCCCGTTTCGCAGGCGGACAGCACTACGAGTTCCGTATGGCGCAGGTCCATCTGGCTGATCTCGTAGGCGGTGAGGATGCCGTCTTCCCGCTTGCCGAGTGGCTGGCCCGCCTGCCAGGCATAGTTGGCCCCGGCGAGGAGGAGGCCGGAGCGGATCAGGGGATGTTCGGAGGCCTTGAAGGGCCCCCCCAGCCCCCCCGAAGGGGGGGAGTTGCCTGCATTCAGCCCCCCCGAAGGGGGGGAGTTGCCTGCATTCTCCCCCCCTTCGGGGGGGCTGGGGGGGGCTTCCGGAAAGAAGAACCCATGCGTCGAAACATGCAGTATCCGCGGCGAAGGCCGGCCTCTCCCCAAAAGTTTGAATGCCTCTTCAGTAGCGGCATAACCCTTGCGCGCCTCTGTCTGAAAACCGGCGGTTTGTAACAGTGATTGGATATTGTCGGCTTCCTTGTCCGAGTATTTGAGGTACTTCCACGTTCCGCCCCGCAGGCTGGAGTCGGTTTGGCTGAAGGACGGCCCCCGGTGGCGGTTGGCCAGGCCCTCGGGTTCCGCCGGGGAGATAGCGGTGCTGTCCATTTCGTATTGGATGCCGCCGAAAATGACAGCTGTTTCTGCGCCGGCCGCTGTTTGCTGCCCATTGGCTACTGTTAACTGCCGCGTGCTGCCCATGGCCACCAGTTCAAGGTGATCAGAAAGGGTAGCGCTTTTGCCGGAGGGGATGGCGCCCAGGTTTAGTCGGTGCAACAGCCCGGACGGGGAAAAATACACGGTTTTTACCCCATCAAGATGGGCTTCCACCGGTTGCCAGAGCAGTTGGTGGAGGGACTCGCCCATCTTTCCGGCGTAGAGTTCGTTCCAGCCGTCGCCACCCAAACCGGCGAGCGGTTCGAGTAGCGCTTCGAGTTGCTTTTCTTCAAAGAGGTTGATGAAGGCAGGGCTTTCTATCCCCGGCTTCAAAAGCAGGGCGGCGTAGAGGACGCTGTCGGTAGGTTGAGGATTGTAGTAATCGAAACGGATGAACTCGATGGCGGCTTCGCCGGGTTGCAGGGCGGCCTGCACTTCCTGCCAGCTGACTTGCCGCAGGGCTTCGCCGAAGCCGGCGACGGTGTGGGCGAGGTCTTTTTCGGTGTCGTTGGCTTTGGTTTCGAGTTCGGCGACGAGGGTGCTGTCCCGGTCGGAAACGGGCAGGGCATATTGCTTGGCAAGTCGGCGGTGATAGGATTTGAAGAGGTTGTATTTTACTGTGGAGATAGAGTCGTCGTGTGCTAAGTTACTGATTTGACAAGAAGCGTTGAGGAGAAAGCCTGTGTAAAAAAGGGAGTTATTGTAGGCAGTTCGGGTGATCAAAAGATTTGGCGCAGCAGGAATTTGTGTAAGGGATAGGGTGCGGGCTTGATTCTCTGAAAACAGGAGGAGGTACTTGTTCAATTCCCGTTCGGAGAGGTGGTGCAAGGCTTTGGCGAGGAGAGCTTGCTGAAGTTTTTCGGCTTCGTTGTATAAGGCTGCCGCTTGGGTAGGACGGCCAGTAACAACGTGCAAATTTGCCAGGCCGATCAGGCTCTTGAGGTATTCAGGGTGTTCCTCGCCCAGTGCTATTTTCAGGATTGCTTCAGCTTCAAGATAGAACTGTTCCGCCTTTTCGTAATTGTTCATGGAAGCGTACAAATGTGCCAGGTTATTCAAGCTAATAGCGTAGTTAGGATGTTTCCTGCCAAATGTTTTTTCTAAATTGGCGTTTGCTTCGAGGAGAAGGGCTTCGGCCTCTCCATATTTCCCCACCGACTTAAATAGCGTCGCTAAGTTGTTTATAACCAGATAATTTCCAGAATACTCTTTTCCTAGTGCTTCTTCCAGAATTGCTTTGGCTTCAAGGTAAAGCGGTTCAGCTTGCTCATATTTCCCCATAGATTTATACAAAATCGCCAGTACGTTCAGGCTCCATGCATAATCAGGGTGGGCTTTACCTAATATTTTTTCTCGAATGGCCTTGGATTCCAGGCAAAGTGTTTCGGCTTTCTCATAATTGCCCATGTTCTGATAAAGCAATGCCAAGTTGTTTAGCACTCTGGCATACTCTGAATTTTCTTTACCCAATTTCTCCCGGATGCCTTTGGTTTCAAGGTAGAGCACTTCGGCTTTCTCATAATCGCCCATTGCTTTGTAAAGCACCGCTAAATTATTCAGGCTGTTTGCATAGTCGGGATGTTCGACGCCCGATGTTTTCCCCCAAATGGCTTTAGCTTCAAGATACAATGGCTCGGCTTGTTCATAGCTTCCGAGGTAGTAGTACAGTATCGCCTGGCTATTCAGGCTTCGGGCATACTCAGCATGCTCTTTTCCAAGTGTTTTTTCCCGGATGGAAATGGATTCGAGATTGAGTGGCATCGCTTTCTCATAATCGCCCATGCTTGTGTAAAAAATGGCTAAGTTGTTCAAACTTTGGGCATAGTCAGGGTTTTCCTTGCCCAATACCCTTTTTCGGATAGCAAGGCTTTCAAGCCACCACTTTTCTGCTTCTGCGTTTTCCATTTTCATTTGAAACACGACTCCATGGTTATAGCAAACGTCTGCATACGCAACCGTTTCCCTGCCCAACTTTTCCAAAGCTAGTTTTTCAGCGGTTTCACTGACTTCAAGTGCTTTATTGAAGTCTTTTTTTTCGGTAAGCACCCTGGACAACTCAATCATACTATCCACCCCCCTTGCCACCGCCGCGGTATCCACCTGCCCGAAACCGGAAAAGCAAAAAGCAAAAAGCAAACCAAAGGAAAGGAGCGCCTTTTTCATAACATTTTAGTTGAAGGGTGAAAGTACGTTACCTCAAGGCTTTCAGCAGGGCGGCAGCATCCTCCTGCCAGGGGGAATTCACCTCGCCGACGATGATACCCAGCTGCCTTTTTGCCTTTTCCATATTCCCCGATTTTAAATAAGCCAGCGCCAGGTGCCACGAGGCTTCCGGCATGAAGCGGCTGCGGTCGTTGGCCAGTATGGCTTCCAACAGCGTTGCCGCCGCCCCTGCCTTGCCCGTCATCAGCAGGCATTCCGCCTGGATGAACAACCAGTTGTCGTTGTTTTTAGCCGCCGGGGGCAGGTTTTCAAACTGCGCCAGCGCCTCCCGGTACTTGCCGTCCCAATACAGTTGCTGAAAGGTATCCGATGCCGACGGTTCTTCATCCCCTCGCACCGACGGCTCCAGCGTCTCGTCTTTGTAAGGTTGGAAATATTGGGCAAAAAGGAGCTCTTGCTTTTCCTTGCCGGAGGCAACCGGCGGTTGCCGTTCCTGTCTCTGAACAGGCTGCGTTTCGGCAGGCTGGGGCGCCTGTTCCGTGTTGGGCGGCACAGCTTGTTGAGTACCCTCCTGGGGTGAAACGACGGGCGGGCTTTGCGTTTTTGTCGATGGCTCGCCCTTCCATTGCAGCCAGAAAAAGGCCGCCAGCAATAAGGCCAGGCCTCCGCCCAGCCACCAGGGCCGGTAGCGGCCGGTTGGTTTCCTTTGTTCATCGAGTTGTCTGCCCCGTGCTGAGAGCCTCGACAGCACTTCCGCTTTCTCCTTCAAACGGATGGCCTGCCGGGCCTTGCCGTGCAATTCGGTTTCCTGCCGGAAGGCCTCGTCCTTCGCCCGGCGCCGTTCAAAGGCCTTCCGCTCCGCCGAAGTCAGTTCGTTGCGGAAGTAGCGTTCGATTTGGTCTGCATTCTGGTCTTCCATCTCATCGTTATTCAAAACCTCAAAGGTTTTTTCTATTCGCCAATGGCTTGGCCTTGTTTGTCCGTTATTATCTCTTTCAATCTTTTCAGGCACCTCGACAGTGAAACGCTCAAGGCGTTAGTGGATTGGTAACCCAGCGCCCCCTGCATCTCGGGGATGCTTCTTTCGAGGAAAAACCGCTGTTTCAATAACTCTCCGCACTGCGGCGACACTTCCTGCATGGCGGCCATCAGGCTCGCCCTTTCTTCCGCTTGCGGCTCCTCCTCCGGGAAGGACTGGAAAACCGGGTCTTTCACCAGCGCATCGTCAATTTCGTCTTTCCAGAAAATCCTCCTGGTTTTGCGGTGGTAGTTCAGCAATCGCCGGTGTCCGACAGCGAACAACCAGGTGCGGGCGCTGTATCTCAGCGTGGCCAGTTTGCGGGAAGCTACTTGTTCGTAGAAAGCAAAAACCGCCTCCTGCCAGGCGTCCTCGAAATCCTGCCGGGGCGCCTGAAAACGACGGCCTGCCCAGCGGAAGAAGTCTTCCCGGTAGTCTGCGTAGAGGCTTTCCACAGCTTCCATACTCCCGGATTGGAGAGCCGATATGAGTTTTTCAGCATGGAGCGGCCCGGGGTCTGACAAGCGGTTTGATTTAGTGAGGTAATTTACATCAATTGCTTTCAATTTTTCACACAGAAGGTGATCTGGAAAGAAAAAGTTTTCTGGCCGCCGGCCGCTGGATTTTTGGTAAAAGGGAACAGGTAACAGGGTTCCCGGCGATGAAAAGGAGTTATAGGAGAGGCTACATAAACGGAAATCTACCGGGAAGTCAAACAAGCCGGGATCCGAAACAACAGCCGGCAGTTGGCTGCCCGAATCCGGCGGATAGGAGTTCTCCCCCTTTTTTCAGCATCCAGATAGTTGCGCTGATAGGGAAGAGGACAGAGGGTTTAATGCAAGGCCGAAAAAATTTACACCAATTGTTCGGATTACAAGAATCGATTCCTAAATTAGTAAGCAGTTGAGCCAAAGAAAACCTTAGGTTTTTTTCGCTGTGGTTTTCGGTGTCTCATTGCAGGCGCCGAGCGGGCCATAATAAACACCAAAATGACAGCCATAGAAATACGCCCCCGTTTTCAGCAGGAGATTCCACTCAGTGCAGAGGAAACGCTGGCGCGCCTTCGTACTGCCCTCAAGGAGCCTGGTAGCCCGATTATCGGCTTTGTGGCCGACCACCACGTGACGCTTAAAATCCCCTATGAAAAGCAGCACTTCTGGTCGCCTCAACTGGCCCTGGAGGTGGAGGCGCACGAGAGCGGGCAGGGCGCCCTCATCCGCGGCCTGTTCGGGCCCCAGCCTTCGGTCTGGCTGATGTTCATGTTCATGTATTCGGTTATCGGTGTCATCTGCCTGTTCGTGGCCATTACCGGGTTTTCCCAGGTGAGCCTCGGCATTCCGGCGCCGGTGCTCTGGGTGCTGCCCGTCGGCGCGGGCCTGGCCATTTTTCTCTACCTGTCCGCCAAAACCGGCGAGCGCCTCGGCAGAGATGAGATGCATCAGCTGAAAGGTTTCCTGGATGATACACTAACCTACAAGTGAGTGTCACCCCTGTTCCCGAATGGAGGCGAATTTCGGCCCCGGCGGCATTACCGCCCGGGTACTTAAGGGGGGAACCATTTCGGTGGGAAATGCGGTTGCTCTTCACATAACCGAATCCGAAAATGAGTAAGAAGACCAATGCCCTGCGCCTGCTGGACGCCCGGAAGATACCCTACGAAACGGTTGCCTACCAGTACGATGCCGATGACCTCAGCGTGGAACACATCGCCAGCGACAACGGCCTGCAACTGGAACGGATTTTCAAGACGCTGGTCGCCAAAGGCGATAAGTATGGGATTGCCGTGGCTGTAGTGCCCGGAGATAAAACGCTCGACTTCAAAGCCCTGGCCAAAGCCAGCGGCAATAAAAAGATAGCCCTGATACCTGTGAAAGATATTCAGGAGGTTACCGGTTATATTCGCGGCGGTTGCTCACCCATTGGCATGAAAAAAGATTATCCGGTTTATCTCGATACCTCCGCCCTGGCCTATGACGTCATCTACGTCAACGCTGGCCAGCGTGGCTTACTGGCCGGTTTGTCTCCGCAAGCACTGAAACAGGCCGCCGCCGCTGAAGTGGCAGAGATTGCGAGCTAAAACGGATACACCGACACACCGACACACTGCTCACTGATACACTAACCCCCAAATCACACTAAATCCATGGCCAACGACCTCAAAATAGAATGCCCGAAATGCGCCTGGGAGCCTGACGGCGGCGCTTACTGGTCCTGCACCTGCGGTTATATCTGGAACACCTTTGCAACGGCCGGCCGCTGCCCCTCCTGTAACAAACAGTGGAAGCACACCCAATGTATTCCCCATAAAGGGGGCTGCAATCAGTTCTCACCCCATCTGGACTGGTACAAAGGGCTGGATGATTGGTTGAAGGAAGAACTGGAGGCTATCCAGCAAAGCCTGGTTTCAAAACGTGTCTAAATTTAGCTTTTCAGTTACTATTCAGCATGGGGTCTGAAATACGCCTGACGCAAAATTTTGTAGACTTTTTCCCGCTGGAACCCCTTCTCATTCCCCTTGGAAGGGGAAGGGCGGCTTACAAAATTTTGCTTGAGGGGTCAAATCACCACGATGCTGAATAGTTACGCTTTTCAGCTAATAGGAGATGGATTTCAAAGCAGCGCAAAGCTGATTTTGAGGCGCATACCTGGAAGGTACGTTTCGAAAAATAGCTGAAGCCCGGCAAAGAAAGGCGTTCCTATTAGCGAAAGGATTAATTTTAAACGCGTTCTTTAAATAGCGGAATATTCAATGCCCCATGTCATCTATATTACAAATTGCCTCTGCAAAAACTTCCTGTGCAGGTATACCCCCGGATAAAAGGTAAAAAATTGTATCTTGCCCTCGCAATAGAGACATATATATTTGTTTAATACGTGTTGTGTCTCGTGTTTTCCGAGCTGATGGCGCATCATTAGAGGGAAGGAAAAACCATTAGCCCCAAACAGCCAGCCCTTTTATCATTTCAAACTAATGTGATATTATTTCTCAATTAAAAGGTCCTCAAACCAGGCCCTCAGTAATACTATGCGCTGGATCAGAGCTGAACAGATAATCCGTTAACTCCAATTTCGGCAAATGATGAAAGCGATCTTTACCTTTTTGCTTATTCTATCCACCGTAGGAACGTTTTTGTGGGCGCAACCACCGAATGATGAATGCGCCGGAGCGATCAACCTTCCTTTGGGTAGCCCCTCTTCCTGCCCGGCAGCCAATCCGGCAACCAGTACCTATATCTATAATAATAACGGCGCAACACCCACTACCCCTTATCCGGCGCTGAACTGTGGGCCGGCCAATGGGGGCGGCATGAACGCACCTGCCGCTGAAGTTTGGTTCACCTTTACCGCCACCAGTAATATCACCAATATTACGGTAACCTCCAATGACTTGAGTACAGTGAATTATGCGGTATATCAGGGGGCCAACTGTACCTTCGCCACCGGCCTGGCCTGTAGCCGGGGTTCCAATACCCTCACCATTCCCACGGGCGCAGGCAACACCTATTATCTGCTGGTTTCCGGGGCAGACCCCGATGACCAGGGCAATTTTACCATTACCCTGCAAGCGGCCAGAGAATGCTCTCCCTGCCTGAATCAGAGCGTTTTGGTGTCTAGCCCGCCTCCCGCCAATGGCACTTACAGCACCGGGCAGACCGTTAGTTTCTGCTTTACGGTTGCTGCCTGGGATGTGACTCAGACCAACAACTGGCTGCATTCCGTACAGGTTCAGTTTGGTGGTGGCTGGGACATTAACTCCCTCAACCCTTTTCCTCCACCTTCCTGTGACCCCGCTGGTTATTGGGCCTGGTATGACTCCTGGACCGGGATCAATACCGGTATTACCGCCGGCCCGGGCTTCGCCTTTGATTCCAGTAATGGCGGCCCGCTGGACGGCAACCCCGGTAACAACTGGGGGGATCCCTGCCAGGACGTGGGTGGGTTTCCCATTACTTTTTGTTGGGATATTACGGTTCAGGATGACCGCGTTGATTGTTCTTACCTAAACGGGGCCGACCTCAGCCTCCAGATCACTACCTTTGCGGATGGAGAGACCGGTTCCTGGACTTCTTTTGGGTGCAACAGTGACGCTGCGACCAACTTCCTCGCTTCTGCGGTATGCTGCGATCAGGCCACCTTCCTTCCCGAGGTCATCATTCCTTCCGCTTGTGATAATGTTTGTACCGGACAGGCCACTGTGGAGGCCCTGGGCGGCCCCTGGAATGTCACCATTTTTGGGCCAACCGGCAATATCGTTGAGGAACAATTGGGTGTTTTTGGGCCACTAACGATCAGTGATCTTTGCGTTGGAAACTATTCTTATACCTTTATCGACCCCTTTAGTGGTTGCGGAGGCAGCGACAACTTTACTATCACTCCGGGCCCACCACCAGTAGCCCTGCCTACCGCCAATAACGTTTGCCCGGGAGAGCCCCTACAGCTTTTTGGCGACGTAATCGGCTTCGGAGCGGACATCACCTACCAGTGGTCGGGGCCCAACTTTTCTTCCAACCAACAGAACCCTGCTGTCGCCCAGCCCGGAACGTACACCCTCGTCGTAACCGTCGATGGTTGTCCTTCCGATCCGGCCCAGGTAACCATTAGTTATATTCAAACCAATACCAATGCGCAGGCCACCCCTCCGGCTGTCTGCTCCGGAGATATGATCAACCTGTCGGCCAGCGGAGGCGTCTCTTACGATTGGGGCCCTTACGGGCAGGGAGCCAGTATTCAGGTGATGGCCCCGGCCGTATCGTCGTCCCAAATCCTACCCTTTACCGTCAACATACAAACAGCGAATGGATGTTTGATTACTGAAACCGTAGACGTAACCGTCAACCCATTGCCGGAGGCGGATATCCAGTCACCGACAGAGGCTTGCCTGGGGCAACCCATCACCGTCACTGCCTCGGGCGGGGTGCAATTTGAATGGAGCAACAACCTGAGCGGCCCGGTTATTCCCATCACCCCGAGTTCTCTTCCTGTTGAGGAGCTCTCTGTGACGGTTACCAACCAGTTTGGCTGCCAGGATATGGCGACTACTTTTCTCAATGTTAATCCGCCACCGGTGGTTACGGCTGCGGCCGACCCCGAAACGGTTTGCCCGGGAGGTACGACGACCCTCACCGCCACGGGAGGCGTAAATTACGAATGGAGCAACACCCTCGTGGGGCAGAGCATTATGGTAAGCCCGACAACTTCCGGTGTTTATGAGGTGACCGTTACCGATGGCAACGGCTGCCGCGCTACAGCGCAGGTGGCCGTCGGGGTAGAGCCGGCTCTCGCCGCCCCCGTTGTTCAGTGTGGAGCCATAACGCCCAATTCGGTGGAGTTTATCTGGAATGATGTGCCGGGCGCCACGGGTTATAATGTTACAGTCGCGGCCAACCAAACTGGTGTCCAGACGGGTAATACTTTTACGGTGGCCAATCTGAACCCCGCCGAAGAAGTGACGGTCACAGTGCAAGCTACCAGCCCCAATGGCTGCCCGAATCCGGCGACAACTTTATCCTGTTTTTCTCAGGATTGCCTTCCCGTAGGCGTGGAGATCGCCCCCGTTCCGCCTATCTGCCTGGATAGCGCCAGCGAGCCGGATACACTCTCCGTTACCATTACCGGCGCAATGGCAGTTGGCGATACCCTGTGGAGCGGCCCCGGCATCGCCGATCCTTTACTGGGGGTATTTGACCCCGTGCTGGCGGATACTGGTGTACATCAAATTATCGTGGCTTACACCGAAGGTGACTGTACCTTTCGGGATACCCTGCAAATTGTGGTGCTTCCGGCGCCAACCGCTAACTTCGTACCAGACACCAACTACCTTTGCGTGGCAGATACAGCCCTCCTTACCTATACCGGTACCGCCGACACCACGGCAACTTACACCTGGGACTTCGACGGAGGGGTGGCGTCGCCCGATACAGGGCAGGGGCCGCAACTCGTCATCTGGGACAGTGGCGGCATCAAGGTGGTTGGGCTTACAGTTACCCAGCAAGGTTGTGTTTCGGAGTTATTCACGGATACGCTGGAAATACAGGCGCCTCTCTCCGCGCCGCTGGCCAGTTGCGGAACGGCAGGCACTACGTCGGTGAGCTTCACCTGGGCGGATGTGCCGGGGGCCATTGGCTATTTGGTGGAAGTTCTTTCTGGCCATACCGGCGCTCAAAACGGCAACAGCTACCAGGTGGATATGCTGATGCCGGAAGAAGTGGTAACGATACGGGTCACCGCTCTGAACGACGGCCCTTGTGGCGACAGCAGCACCGAAATTAGCTGTGCCGCCCTGGCCTGCCCCAACTTCCAGATCAGTATCAATAATATCAATTCCTCCAATAGCCTTTGCCTGAATGCCACTACCCCTCCCCTCAGCCTGAGTGCTGTCGTAACCGGCGGAAATGGCAGCGGTACGGGAAGCTGGAGCGGCCCCGGTATTACCGATGGCGCTGTCGGTACTTTCGACCCGACGGTAGCGGGCCCCGGCCTTCATACCATCAATTATACCTACAACGAAGGGCCCTGCACAGGCAGCGCCACTCTGGATGTCGCGGTCAACGAAACACCTACGGCCGATTTTACGGTGAGCGATGCCGCAACCTGCATCAATCAGCCAATAACGATTTCCTACACGGGAAGCGCCGATCCCACCAACGCTACCTTTACCTGGGGCTTCAACGGCGGAACAGCCATACCCGGCGCCGGCGCCGGCCCTCATACAGTGAGTTGGGCGACTGCCGGCGACAAGACGGTCACGCTGCTCGTCGAAGAGAACGGCTGTAGTAGTGAGCAGTTCATCCAAACTGAGGTGGTTTCCAGCCCGATGCCTCCGCCGGTGGTCAACTGTAACCCTACGACTTCCTCTGTAGAATTTTCCTGGAATGACGTGCCCGGAGCAACCGCTTACACTGTCAACCTCATCTCCGGCCCTGCCGGAGTGCAATCCGGGAATACCTATCTCGTCACCGGGCTCAGCCCGGGTGATCAGGTGGAGATCGAAGTGGTGGCTGTAGGCGATGGCCCTTGCGGGAATAGCGCAGCCACCGCTTCCTGCATTGCCGAGGACTGCCCCACAGTGACGATTGATATCAACACCGTGGCCCCCATCTGCCTGGATGCTTCCGCTACACCTATTACCCTGACAGCTAGCATAAACGGTGGCGCTGGAATGGGCGCCCAGAGCTGGTCCGGCCCGGGCATAACCGACGCTGTTGCCGGCCTTTTCGACCCGGTTTTAGCTGGCCCGGGAACCCATACCCTTTCATTGGCTTACCAGGAAGGCAACTGCAGTTACAACAATAACATAGATATTATTGTCAACGAACAACCGACCGCTACCTTTTCCGCTACGGCGGCAATCTGTGTCGATGAATCCAGCACCGTAGTATATACGGGTAATGCCGGCGCCGGCGCTACCTATAACTGGGATTTCGCCGGAGGAACGGCTGTACCCGGAACAGGAGTAGGGCCCCATTCAGTGAATTGGGCTAATGGCGGCGTTCCAATGGTAAGCCTCACGGTAGTGGAGAATGGCTGCGCTTCCGAGCCATTTAGCCAGATGGTGGAGGTAGA
Source organism: Lewinellaceae bacterium (assembly GCA_020636095.1). GTDB lineage: Bacteria > Bacteroidota > Bacteroidia > Chitinophagales > Saprospiraceae > JACJXW01. The sequence continues at coordinate 404,156 of JACJYN010000002.1, read as the reverse complement.
AGAGCCCCTGGCGGCGCCGGTGCTGAACTGCAATACCACTACCTCTTCTATCTCATTTAGCTGGGCGGCTGTACCCGGAGCCGCCGGCTATACCGTTTCTGTTCTTAGCGGCCCTTCGGGCATACAGTCTGGCAATAGCTATCTGGTGGAGAACCTCACCCCTGGCGACGTTGTGCGTATCCGGGTGGAAGCGATCGGTAACGGCCCCTGTGGCAGTAGCTTCGCCGAGCTGGAATGCACTGCCGAGGACTGCCCCAACGTCACGATCGATATCACGCCGCCCGGGCCCTTCTGTGAAGGAGATATCTTTGTCGAGATTCCACTTCAGGCCAGCCTTACCGGCGGCGCCGGCGATGGGGTAGAAAACTGGTCCGGGCCCGGTATCATCGATCCGGCCAATGGCATTTTTGACCCGGCGGCGGCCAATATCGGTACGAATACCATCGCTTTTACCTACACAGAAGGCAACTGCGTATACAATGCCTCGCTGGACATCGTGATCCACCCCCGGCCCTCAGCGGATTTCACAGTGGACCCCAATATCTGCCAGACAGAAACGAGTACTATCACCTATACCGGGGCGGCGGCTGCCGGCGCTGTCTTTATGTGGGACTTCGACGGAGGAACGGCGGCCCCCGGAACGGGGGCAGGCCCCCATGCCGTGAACTGGCCTAACGGAGGTACGCATCCGGTAACGTTGATCGTATCTGAAAATGGCTGTGCCTCTGAGCCTGTAATTCGGGAAGTACAGGTAGATAGTCCGCTGGAAAATCCGGTGATTGCCTGCAATACCGACAACACGTCCATTACCTTTAGCTGGGCGGACGTGCCGGGCGCTACCGCTTATCAGGTGGTGGATGTTACCGGCCCGGCAGGCATGCTCAGTGGAAATACCTACACGGTCACCGGTTTGGCTCCTGGCACGGAAGTAACGATACAGGTCATTGCCGAATCCGGTACACTATGTGGGCCCAGCATGGCCGAAGAAAGTTGTATCGCCCTTGATTGTCCGGATGTCTTCCTGGAAATTCCCGCCATTGGCCCGTTCTGTGAAGGCGATGAGCCGGTACTGCTTTCCGCTACCGCCACCGGCGGCGATGGGGCCGGCGCCTTCCAATGGTCCGGCGCCGGCGTGCAGGGTGATATCTTTGACCCCGCAACCGTCCCGCAACCAGGCGATTATATCATCAGTGTGCAATATATGGAGGGAGTTTGTGCGTATACAGCCTCCACTACCCTTACTGTGAACGCAGTGCCCACCGCTTCTTTCACGGCGAGCTCACCGGTTTGTGAGCAAAGCCCCTCTACGGTTACCTATTCCGGTACCGCTTCGCCGGGAGCAACTTATTCCTGGGATTTTGATGGGGGCGCTGCTGTTCCCGGCGTTGGCGCCGGGCCTCACGAAGTGAGCTGGAACGATGCCGGCGCCAAGGTGCTCAGCCTGGTTGTCAGCGAGAATGGCTGTACCTCCGGCCCGGCCACGCAGCCGGTTTTAGTCGAGGCGCCTCTGGCTGCACCGGCCATCACCTGCCAGTCTACGAGCACCTCTGTGGCTTTTATCTGGGAGCCGGCGCCGGGAGCTGCCGACTACCAGGTGGAAGTCCTTCAGGGGCCAAACGGGACGCTTAATGGAACTACTTATACCTTTACCGGGCTTACCCCGGGCGAAGCAGTGCAAATCCGGGTTACCGCCATCGGGACCGGCCCCTGCGGCAACAGTTCGGCGGAGCTGAGTTGCATTGCTCAGGATTGTCCGCCGCTCAGCGCTGCTATCAGCGGGCCGGATGCAATTTGCAATGGATCGGCAGCCGTCCTTACTGTCTCGATCAACAGCGCGGCCAGCGGGCCGTTCCTGTTTACCTATACACGGAATGGCGGCAACGAAACGGCCATAAGCCTGCCTGCCGGCGAATCTACTCTGGAGGTAGACATCAGTGAAACCACTACCTTCGATATCGTTTCCATTACCGATAGTAATTTACCGGACTGCATCTACCAAAGCAGCAGCAGTTGGGTGGTAGAGGTACAGGAACCCAACCAGGCGGGGATGGCGGGAGAAGCCGCCCGTCTCTGCGCTCAGACAGATAGCACCATTTTGCTTTCCGGCCTCATTATCGGACAGCAGCCGGGCGGGCAATGGCGGGAGGTGAGCGCCGTACCTTCCATCGGAGGCGCATTCAACCCGGGTAGTGGTGCCTTTGTCGTAGATAACCAGCCGGAGGGCGCCTACACTTTTGTCTATGCCGTGGCCACCAGCGGCGCCTGCCCGGCCGATGAGGTGCAGGTTAGCGTTGTCGTAGAAGGGCTTCCGGTGGCCGATGCCGGCGCCGATCAGGAGCTAACCTGCAATATGGGGATGGTAACCCTGGGTAGCAACAATACCACCACCGACGTTTCCTATCTCTGGTCCGGCCCCGACGGTGTCCTGATTCCCGATCCCGGCAACCCGTTTATTGACGTTGGCCAGCCGGGCGCCTATGTTCTTACCGTCAGCAATGCCGCCGGGTGTACGGCCAGCGATGAGGTGGCTGTAACGGCGAATCTGGAAGTACCTACTTTTGAAGCGGTGGTGAGTGAGATCAGCTGTTTTGCGGCCGACGATGGTTTGATCAGCCTGTCCAATATATCGGGCGGCCAACCGCCTTACCAGATTTCTTTCGATGGCGGGCCTTTTCTGAACCAGACTCAGTTCACCAACCTGGGCGCTGCTGATTACAGTATCGTCGTTCAGGATCAGAACGGGTGCATCTCGGAGCTGTCTGTCAACCTGGAGCAGCCCCGGGAGGTCGTGGTTACACTAACGACCAACATCGATGGGGAGAATGTCATTCAACTGGGCGACAGCGTTCGCCTGACGGCCGTTTACGATCCCAATATTCCCATCGACACCATCCGCTGGGAACCGGATAGTATCGGATTTGGCAACAGCAACTCCGTTTGGGTTAGCCCCCAGGTCACCTCCAGCTTCAGCGTAACCATTCAGGATACCAGCGGCTGCACAGATACGGACCGCTTGTCGGTTATCGTGGAAAAGGACCGGCCGGTCTATATCCCGAATGTCTTTTCTCCCAATGAAGACGGGCGGAATGATGTGTTCTTTATTCAATCCGGCAAAGGCGTAAAGGCGATCCAATCCTTCCTTATCTTCAACCGTTGGGGGGAAACGGTTTTTGAGCTGTACGACTTCCAGCCCAACGACCCTGGGCAGGGCTGGGATGGGACCTTCCGCGGCGAGCGGATGAACGCCGGCGTGTTTGCCTATTTTGCCGAGGTAGAATTTGAGGACGGAGCGGTTATTTTGTTTGATGGAGATGTCATCCTGATGAGGTGATTTAAGCATTGTGCTAAATATGTCCATCTATTTGAAATGGAGTGATAAACCTTTAACACTCCCCATCCCGCGTTTGTCCGTCATTTGTGTTAATTTTGGCATCTATTTAGAACTGTAGGTTCATCTACGGCAGCGAAAGAGAGCCCCAAAGGGTCTTAGGAACATAAAGTGGCGGAAGCTGTAAGTAAACAAAAGCTATCAGAGAGGTCATCCGAAGTAAGCCAATGGAAGCCGCTTCTGTATTTCCTCCATCCCAAGAACAGATCAAAAAAGCTTATGAGGCGAACCATAATCCTGTGGCTATTCCTGGCAGGCGCAGCTTCGGCCTGGAGCCAACCCTGCGGCCTGGAAGACACCTTGTACATCAACCCCAATAGTACCCACACTTTCAATTTCAATGTTTTCAATATCTATAATGATGACCTGTCGACTGCCGATCAGGGCATCTGCGGTATAGAGATAGAATTTTCTCATAACTACGTCGAGGACATGGTCCTGACGGTTACCTCACCCGCCGGGCAGTCCGTCACCTTGATTGGCCCCAATAGTGATGACCCGGTAGCCTTTACCAACTTCACCCGCTGGCGGGTCACTTTCGTGCCACAGTCGGTAATGCCTATGCCGGACCCGGGCTTTTTGCCCTCCTGGGATAACAACCAACCCAACAACTGGGGCGTCTTCGGCTTGTATACAGGGACTTATCATCCCTACCAGGGCCAGCTGGAGGATTTCAACACCGGGCCGGTGAATGGCGCCTGGACGATCAGCGTCAACAACAACCCTTCGGCTCAGATTGGGGCAATCCTGGGCTTCCGACTCCTCTTTTGTGACGAACGTGGGCTGGATTGCTGCTTCGCCGCCGCCGGCAACCTCGATACTTTCGGGGATATCCTTGCCTGTGAAGGTGATACCAGCCTGGCTCTGAGCTTGCCGCCCAACTACTCCGGCACCCCGCCCGACACCAATCAGTATGGGTATACCTACCTGGTCGGGGAAGGCAATATACTGATGGAGTACGATTCTACGGTCGATCTCACCGGTTATACTCCCGGGCTGTATCAGGTCTGCGGCCTGTCTTACAAACGAATAGATTACGATAGCTTCCCAACTCCGGACGGCGTGCTCACCATCGACAGCCTGCGGCGCAACCTCAACGGGCTGGAACCTCTTTTCTGTGGGGAGGTTACCGATAGTTGCCTGTGGGTTCGCATTGTCGCTCCGCCGGACACCACTTTCCTGGCCAGTTCCATTTGCGAGGGAGATTCCGTAATGGTGGGGGATAGTGTGTTAACGGCCACTGGTATCTACGATATTGGTTTATCCGGTTATGCCGGCTGTGACAGCGTTGTGCATTACAGCCTGCAGGTGATCCCCATCGAGTATACCAGCCTGTCGGACACCATCTGCCAGGGAGATTCGGTGGTGGTGGGAACAACGGCCTATACAGCCTCCGGAATATACACCGATACCCTTCAGTCTGTAGGATTATGCGACAGCATAATCAGCCTCAGCCTTACGGTCATCCCTCCTGTTGTTGTGGATACCACAGTGGTACTTTGCCGGGGGGAGAGCTTTGCGGTGGGAGATAGCATGCTGACGGCCACCGGGAATTACACCATCACCCTGGCTTCTTCGCAGGGATGCGATAGCATCGTCAATGTTGGCCTTCAGGTGCTGGATGTAACAGCGGTTATCGCGCTGCCGGATACCCTCACCTGTAGCGATCCGTTGGTGGCCCTCGATGGCAATGCCTCCAGCCCGGCGGGCAGTATTACCTACCGTTGGCTGGACGTAAATGACGGTTTTCTTGGCAGCGGCCCCAGCCTGCTGGTGAACTTTTCCGGCGCCTATATCCTGGAGGTAGAGCAAACCCGGAACTCGGTGCAATGTCTCAGCCGGGACACTGTGGTGGTGGCGGCCGACACCATTCCACCCCAGGCCGATGCCGGGCTGACGGACACCCTGACCTGTGACGTAGGCCAGCTTCCTATTGGCGGAGCCAATACTTCGATCGGCCCTGAATTCCAGTACAGTTGGAGCAGCGCCGCCGGCAGCTTCTCCGGAAGTACTACCGGCCCGACAGCCGTGGTGGACGCCGCCGGCCTCTACGAGCTAATCGTTACCGATGTTAGCAATGGCTGCCGCGATACGGCAACGGTCCTCATCAGGCTGGACGAACGGTCGCCCCTGGCCCAAACCGGCCCGGATACGGCCTTGAATTGCACCCGGACGAGCCTCACGCTCAGCGGCGCCGGTTCTTCCGTAGGCCCGAGTTTTGAATACGACTGGCGGGCCACCAATGGGATTATACCTCAGGACGCCAATACCCTCTTTCCATCCATTACCCAAGCCGGCAATTACCGCCTGTTGGTGACCAATATCGACAACGGCTGCATGGACTCGGCCTTTGTGGCAGTCACTTATGATACCCTCTCTCCGGTGGTGAGTATCGCCGATCCGGATATACTGAACTGTGCTTTAACCGCTCTTCAATTAGAGGCCGAAGCGCTGAATGCCGGCCCGGCGCCTATCCTTACCTGGCAAACCGGCAATGGCGGAAATATCGCCAGCGGAGCCAATGGCCTCGTGCCGGTGGTGGATGCTCCCGGCGCCTACCAGTTGGCGGTGGAAAATTCTGTCAATGGATGTCGGGATTCCGCTTCGGTGATGGTGTTGGAAAACGTCAACGTGGTTGTGGCAAATGCAGGTAGTAGCAGAGAGCTTACCTGCGCTTTGGATACCCTTACCCTCGATGGTTCGGCTTCTACTACAGCTGCGAACCTCCTCTACTGTTGGTCGAGCCCGGATGGGCATTTCACCGCAGACACGGTTGGAACGACAGTTGAGGTCGATGCGCCCGGCGCTTACCAACTCATCGTCAAGGATACGGTTACTTTTTGTGCCGATACGGCATTCGTCACCATCACACAGGATACCATGGCGCCTTTCGCCGATAGTGGGCCGGACAGGGCCCTGACTTGTGACAGCACCACCGTTACGCTGGACGGAACCAACTCTTCCTTCAATGGCAATTTCGACTACGACTGGATAGCGGTGGCGGGAGTCGGCCCGGTTGGCGGCAATACGCCTACTCCTGTAGTTACAGAACCAGGCCTGTACCTGCTGGTGGTGACGGACAGAGACAATGGCTGTATCGATACCTCTCTGGTGGAGGTAGGCATCGATACCCTTCCGCCGGTAGTGGCCATTGTAGAACCTGGCCCGTTGAATTGCGCCGTGCCACGCTTCAGCCTCGATGGCAGCGCCTCCGACAGCGGCCCGGGTTTTTCTTTTTTCTGGAATGTATTGGAAGGTGGGCAGGTTAGTTCGGGTATCAATACACTCAGCCCGGTTGTGGACGCCGGCGGGCGGTACGAACTGGTGGTCATCAATGACAACACCGGCTGCCGGGACAGCACCTCGGTGCTCGTGCGCGATTCGTCGGTTCAGGTGATGGCCGTAATCGGCCCGGTGGATACGCTCAACTGCGATTCCACCCAGCTGACGCTCGACGCTTTTGCGTCCAGTTCCGGGCCCCATATCGCTTATGAATGGAACACCACCGATGGTTTTATCATCGGGGATTCCACCGGGCCGACGATCCGGGTAAACGCCTCGGGTAACTATCAGCTCATCGTTCTGGATACCGTGACTTTTTGTTCTGATACGGCGGAAGCCTTCGTGCCTATGGATTTTCTTCAGCCGGTTGTTTTGGGGCAGGTAAGTTCAGAACTCAACTGTTCAGTCACGGAAGTAGCGCTGGACGGCACTGGCTCGGACACCGGCCCCCACTTCACTTACGAGTGGAGTGGCCCCTGCCTGATATCCGGCCAGGATAGTATTATCGGCAGAGCGGACTGTCCGGGCGCCTACTTGTTAACCATTAGAGACAACAGAAATGGCTGTTCGGCTACGGATAGCGTTGAAGTGAACCAAAATGAAGCCATACCCACTGCTGCTGTTGGCGGCCCCTATACCCTGACCTGCGACAGCCTGCAACTCACCCTCGATGGCAGTGCTTCCAGCCAGGGGCCTGATTTTACTTATGAATGGGCCGGGCCGGGCCTGCTGGGCGGCGTTTCCACTCTGAACCCGGCCATCAACCTGCCCGGCCAATATACCCTGACGGTTCGCGATACGGTTAACACCTGCCTGGCTACGGCGACGGCGACGGTAGCCATTGATACCATAAGCCCCGTGTCCGTTGCCGGGGAAGTCGATGTATTGACCTGTGACAGCACGGTAGTCGAGATCGGCGGTTTCGAGAGCTCCACCGGCCCCGGTTTTACCTACAACTGGACGACGGACGGCGGCCAGTTTGCCGGCCCGGCCGATGGGCCTTTTGTTCTGGCCAGCCAGCCGGGCAGTTATCAGCTGGTTGTTCGCAATACAAGGAACGGTTGTGAAGCAACCTCTTCCACTACCGTTTTTGAAGACAACCAACCGCCCAATGTAGAAGCCGGCCCCGATCGGGAACTCAACTGCGCTTCTCCTCAGGCGGTGCTGGACGGTTCTTCCTCGGATACCGGCGCCCCGCTCGAATACCTGTGGAGCGGCCCCTGTCTGCAGTCTCCGGCAGATAGCAGCCAAATACTGGTTGACTGTTCGGGCGTTTATTACCTCCGTATCACCAATACGGCCAGTGGCTGTGTCGGGGTAGACAGCGTGGCCGTAAGCCGGGACAGCCTGCTGCCGATCGTCGTACTACCGGATAGCCTGGAATTATCCTGCCTGGATGGGGCCGTCGTCATCGATGGTTCCGCTTCAGAAGGAGCGCTCTTTCAATGGTATTTCGACGGCCAGCCGGTGAGTTTCAATACGCTTACTCCTGTAGTTGATACGGCCGGCCTGTATACGCTGATTGCCACCAATGCCGCCCAGGATTGTGCGGATACGGCCAGCGTACTCGTGGTGCTCGACTGTACGCCCGATGCCATTATTGCCAATCCGGACACCCTTACCTGCGCCATTACTTCCGTGACGATCGACGCCACGGCCTCTGCTACCGGCAGTTTTATTACCTACCAGTGGACAGAACCCGGCGCCAGCTGTATCATCAGCGGGCAGGGAACGCCTGAACTGGAAGTGCGCTGCGGCGGCCTGTATACGCTGATTGTCACCAATACCGTGGTTGGCCTGGCCGACACAACCTCCGTCAATGTAGTGGCCAATGTGACACCTCCGATAGCCGATGCCGGCCCTTCCGATACCCTCACCTGTGATGAACCTACAGCGATCCTGAATGCGGGTGGCTCCACTCAGGGGCCGGGGATTGGGTACCTCTGGACCAAGCTGGATGATGATTTTTTCAACGTCCCCGGCCTCACGGTGGAAGTCAATGATGACGGAACGTATTTTCTCACTGTCATCGATAGCCTGACGGGTTGTACCGATGAGGATATTGTGGTGATTGAACGCAGCGCTGCTCTGCCGGATATCGCCTTCGGAAGCAGAGTCATCCCCTGCCTGCAGGACAGCTTCTGGATGCAGGCATTCGTCGATCCGCCCGGGCAAACCTACTCTTATAGCTGGGTGGGGGATAATATCATTGGCAGCGCGGATAGTTCTGCCGTGCTGGTGGATACCACTGGCCTGCTGACTCTTACTGTGGTCAACCCATCCAACAACTGCACCACCTTCCGAACGGTGGAGGTAATGGAACAATCCTGCATTCCCTGTATAGAAATAGGATCGATAGACAGCCTTACCTGCCGGGTGGATACGGTGTCCATTACCGCTTCTTTCTGTGAGCCCTGTATCGGCTGCACCCTGCAATGGTCTACCCAGAACGGCCTGATCCTTACCAATAATGATTCCTTGCAGGTGCTGGCCGGAGCCCCCGGCCTCTATACGATCACGGCTACCGATACACTGGGGTTTTCCAAAGTACTCAGTGTGGAAGTCCGCGAAAATATCCTTCCGCCGGTTGCCGATGCCGGGCCCGGCCGGGTTTTAGACTGTGAAATACGGGAGGTTGTGCTTGGCGGCACTTCCATTCCCAATCCCCGCTTATCTTATCAGTGGATAGACGAGAATGGGAATCCAGGGATACAAGATACGTTGCCGGCCCTGCCGGTGTCCACTCCTGGTAATTACCAACTGCTGGTTACCGACCGGATTACAGGCTGTAGCGCTACCGATCAGGCTATGGTTGCGATCGATACCCTTCTGCCCTTCGCCGATGCCGGAGCGCCGGTAACCCTTACCTGTGCTATGCCTTCCCGCGCCCTCGACGGCAGCGCTTCAGATTTCGGGCCCGACATCACCTATTCCTGGAGTGGCCCGGCAGGCGCGGTGATCGGCGGCGTCAATTCTTTCAACCCATCAGTAAGTGACACCGGCTGGTTCATTCTGACCGTCACGGACACCACCACCGGGTGTTTTGCTACCGATAGTGTACTGGTGGACAGGGAGGGCGTTTTGCCACCGGTTCCCATGTTATCCGATACCAACCTGACCTGCGGCGCCCCGGTGGTTCTGCTGGTGGGCGAACTGCCGGCGCCGGCCGGCTTCACCGGGCGCTGGTGTCGCCTTGGCCCCAATGGCCAGCCGCAGGGGCCCTGTACCAATGCGCTGATCGTTGATGTGGCGGCGCCGGGCTCTTATCGTTTCGAGGTGGAGGACAACAGCAACGGCTGTGTCAGCTTCGTCCTTGTCGAAGTAGGCGAAGACTATGAACCGCCGGTTGCGGATGCTGGCCCCGACGGCACGCTGCTCTGCAACCTGGACAGCCTGCAACTACAGGGGAGCGGAGGGCCATCCGGCTTGCCGTTGGCCTATGCCTGGAGTGCGGTAGGAGGCAGCCCTATCACCGGCGCCGACAGCCCGGCGCCGGTAATCTATCAACCGGATGTCTTCCTGCTGGCGGTTACCAACCTGGCGAATCAATGCACCTCATTAGATACAGTGGTGATCCGACAAGATATCAACGCGCCCCTGGCCAATGCCGGGCCGGATACTACGTTGAGTTGTAGCCGGGTCAACGTTCGCCTACAGGGGCAGGGCATGACGGCCAGCGGTGGGATGCAGGTACTTTGGGATACGCCGGACGGCAACATCGCTCTGGATGGCAATAGCTTGACTCCGCTGGCCGATGCTCCGGGCAGTTACATCCTTCAGGTGACGGACCCGCAAAATGGATGCACCAGCGCCGATACGGTGGCCGTGTTTGAAAACAGGCAGCCACCTTTGGCGGTGGCGGATTCCTTCGGCCTGCAGCTGGACTGCCGCACGGACAGCATATTCCTGGATGCCTCCGCTTCGGTGTCCGCTACCGGTAGTGGGCTGGCTTACGACTGGCGGCAGGTTCCCGCCGGTAGTATCAGCAATGAGCCCCAGGTGGCGCTGTCCGGTACCGGCAATTATCGCCTGGTCGTTACGGACCTGGGTAACGGATGTAAAGATACCCTCGCCTTTTCAGTAAGCGCGAACTACGAACAGCCGGATGTAGCCATCGGGCAGCCCTTAGAAATCACCTGTGTTCGGACGTCGGTGGCCCTGGATGGCAGCGGCTCTTCTTCCGGCCCCGGCTTTTCCAATACCTGGACTGGCCCGGCGGGGGATACGCTGATGGCAAGCAGCCTTCAGGCGGCCGCTACTTTGCCGGGCGTGTATCAGTTGACAGTGACGGACGAGAGCAATGGCTGCTTTGCCTCGGCCCAACGCACTGTGCTGGCTGATACGATGCCTCCCGTGGCAAGTATCGGGGAACCCGAACCCCTGGATTGTATCATCCGAACGGTAGGGTTGGACGGTTCCAATTCTTCATCCGGAGATTTCATTCAGTATTTTTGGACGACGGAAGCCGGCCAATTGGCCGGTGCATTAGATAGTAACCAGGCTCTGGCTGCCGCCCCGGGCTGGTATACCCTGCTGGTGACGGACCAGCGCAATGGCTGTACAGCGGTTGACAGCGTGCAGGCCATTGAGTTAGCTGCTCCGATAGATAGCCTGGTGGCAAGGGCGTTTCCACCATCCTGCACCGGGCGCCTCGATGGCTATATTGAGATTGACACCATTCTGGGTGGCTCGGGGCCATTCCTTTATAGCCTTGAAGCGGGCGGCTTTTCCGGGCTTACCCGCTTTGAAAACCTGCCCCCGGGCACGTATCGGCTAATGGTGCAGGATGCCAATGGCTGCGAACTGGAAACAACGCTGGAAATTCCGGAAGCTCAAAGCCTCCGCGTGGACCTGGGGCCTGATATTACTCTGCGGCTCGGCAGGCCGGATACGCTGGTGGCGGATATCAGCCTGGCAACCTATGACACCATCTGGTGGTGGCCCTACGACAGCCTTAGCCCGCTTAACGCCCCGATACAGGCGGTCAACCCCGATAAAACGACTACCTATTTCGTCTGGGTCAGTAACGGAGAAGGATGTACCGCCTCAGATAATATTGAGGTCAGAGTAGTACGGGAATATCCCGTTTATGCACCAACTGCCTTTTCCCCTAATGGGGACCAGAGCAACGACCGCTTCACCCTTTTTGCCGGCGCCGATGTCGTCAATATTCGCCGTTTTCGAATCTTTGACCGGTGGGGGAATATGGTCTATGAAAATGCGGATTTCAAACCCAATGACCCTACCCTGGGCTGGGATGGCTCTCTCGACGGCATGCCTATGGACCCGGCTGTTTTTGTATTCTACGCTGAAGTTGAATTTACGGATGGAAGCATTGAGGTTGTCAGTGGGGATGTGGTGTTGATGAGGTGAGCAAAAAGGTGGATAGGAGGAAAACCCCCAAACAAAAAAGGGGAGCAAAAATTGCTCCCCGAGAAAAACACCTAAAACCCATATTCATATCATGAAAACCTTTCTAGATTGAGAATGTTGAGACAGCCAGAGATTTTAACTCTATATCAATCAACATCTTAAGATCATTTCCCCTGGCTGTCAATCAACTGCATTCCCCTTGAAATTTGACGTTTGCCCGCCTCGCTTTGAGGCTTGCATTCGCCTTTCAATTATACTTTTTAGGACGCAGTTTTTAGCCAGGGTCACTTTTTCTGACTTTATTTTTCAAAATTCTACTCACATCTTTTTGTGAGCTTTTGATGGTGCAAAAATAGTCGCTTTTATTGATTTTTAGAGTGATCTTTATCACATTAATAATTCAAAATAGACCATTTTGCAAATATGTCCTTTAAGACTTATAGCCTAAACAACAGCATGTGGAATAAGTTTAAAAATAGACTACAAATATAAAAAAGTATATGTAAAGGACGAACCCTATCCAGGTTTTTTTGTCTCCTGTTTTATTTTGCCGGATCTAGTTTCAGCCTGACTTCCAATTGCTCCTCATCCCGAAGGATACGAACGGTAGCGACATCGCCCGGTTCATAATTCTCGAGAGCCAGTATCAGGTCACTATTATTTTTGATGGTTGTATTTCCAATACCAACGATGATATCGCCCAGTTTGATATACCCATAGTTGTCGCGGGTAGTGGGCCGGATGCCAGCCCGCTCAGCGGCGCCACCTTTGCTGACGTTAATCACGAGCGCACCTTCCAGTCCCAGCCGGGATAAAACCTGGGGGCGCGCCAGGTCGACCCCAAGGGAAGGGCGACGCAGCTCTCCGTACTCGATCAATTCCGGGACGATCCAGCTCACTGCGTCTACCGGGATAGAAAAACCAATACCCGCCGAAGCGCCGGAAGGGCTGTAGATAGCTGTATTCACTCCGATGAGGCGCCCCGAGGAGTCTAGCAACGGCCCACCGGAGTTGCCAGGATTGATGGCGGCATCGGTCTGAATCACATCCCGGATGGGGATGCCGGCTACCGACTGAATCTCCCTGCCGAGCGCGCTGATAATACCGGTTGTGAGCGTTTGGTCCAGCCCGAAAGGGTTGCCGATAGCATAAACGGACTGCCCGACGCGCAATTCTTCAGAACTTCCGATGGGAATGGGGTGAAGCAATTCCCTGCCAGCCTCTATGCGCAGCACTGCGAGGTCTTTTTCCGGCGCTTTCCCCACCAGTTGGGCCGGCCAGGTGGAGCGGTCCGCTAAAGTGACGGTGGCCCGGTCGGCCCCCTGTAAAACGTGAAAGTTGGTGACAATATGGCCGCCCAAATCCCAAACAAAGCCGGAGCCGGTGCCTCGGGGGATTTCCGATACGTCGCGGGTGAAATAATCCATGCGGACGTTGGAGGTGGTAATGAAACAAACGGAAGGAGCCGCGTCCTCAAACAGCTGTATCGTAGCCCGTTCTTCCGGTGTCAGCCCACGGCCGGGGCTGGCATCCCGTGCGGCGGGCAAGCTGGTGTTTTTAGCAGAAACCGCTTTTTCACCGGCCAGGGTAGTGTCGGCTTCCGTGCGTTCCTTCTCATTGGGGGCAGTATCCTTGCCCTTCCAGGCAATACCGGCTATAAAGCCAAAGGCCAGCAGAGCCAGCCATAAAATGAATCGAAATTGCTTTGGCATGACTATAATTTTTTGTTTTAGCAAATATCGCTGAAGCCCGGAAAAAATTGATTTTTCCAGCTTCGTTGTATCCATGCTTTTATGGAATGATCCCCGTGTTATCTTTGTAAACAATAATAGGATCATAATAAAATACAGATGCCGGAACAGCCCTTATCATTGTGGCGACAATTTGGTTATGCCTGCGGGATGCTGGGCTGGTCGATCATGATCAACATCATCGCGGTGATGCTTATCTATTTCTATATCCCTCCCAACAATTCGGGGATGGGGCAACTCATCCCGCAAGCCACCGTCCTGGGTATTTTCACCCTCCTGTCCCTGATTGCTGCCAGCGGGCGCCTGTTTGACGCCATTACCGACCCCCTGATCGCTTACTGGAGTGACCGGTCGCATCATCCAAAGGGAAGGCGCATTCCATTCATGAAGGTGGCTATCCTGCCCTCCGTTTTTTTTGGCATCCTGGTTTTCCTCCCCCTGGAGTACAGGGAAAGCTACAGCAATGTATGGTGGCTGGCGTTTATACAAGCCTTCTTTTATCTCTCCCTGACCGTGTACATTATTCCTTACAACGCGTTATTGCCGGAATTAGCGCCTGGCCCGGAGGCGAAAGTACGCCTGTCCACCTGGCTGTCTCTGGCATTTGTACTGGGGATCATCATTTCTTCCCAGACGCCGGCCATTGCCGACCTGATACAAACCACTTTTCTGGTTTCGAACCGACATGCGGCCTTTCAGCTGGCCATTGGCGGCCTTTATGTGCTGGGCGGGGCGTTCATGCTCATTCCGCTTTTTAGCATCGATGAACAGCGCGATTGCTCCGGACAGCCGGCGACCCTACCTTTGAAGGCCGCGTTTCGACATATTCTCACCCACCGGAATTTCCTCATTTTCATCTCAGCCGATTTTGCCTATTTTGTTTCCATAACGATCATCAGTAGCGGCATGCTCTATTTTGTCAAAGTATTGCTGTTCCTCAATGAGGGCATAGGGGGTGCGGTCATGGGGGTGATGGTACTGTTTTCATTGCTGTTTTATCCACTGGTGGTCCGTTTGGCGGACAAGGTGGAGAAGCGGAAACTGGTAATTGGGTCTTTGCTGAGCCTGGGAGTGGCCTTACTGGCGCTTTTCTTTTTAGGGAAGGGCCCCTTGCCGCCCCGGGTACAAATCTTTGGCTTCGCTCTGATCGTTGCCATTCCTACTGCCTTTCTCGGCATTTTGCCCTATGCCCTTATTGCGGAGATCGCCGAGCAAGACGGCAACCAGAGCGGCCAGCAGAAGGAGGCGATGTTTTTTGCCGTCCGCAATTTTTCCACCAAATTGGGGCAGACCATTGGGATCATGGCCTTTGCCATCCTGACGCTCCTGGGAAAAGACCCTTATGACGACCTCGGCATCCGCCTGTCCGCCGTCTTTGGCGGTATTCTCTGCATTCTGGCCGGGCTGATCTTTACCCAGTTTGAGGAACCCTAACCCTACGTTTTCCTCTTCTTCTTCTTCGCCGCAGGGAACAGCACATTGTTCAGAATCAGGCGGTAGCCCGGTGAATTGGGGTGCAGGCTGAGGTCGGTCTCCGGGTCGTGAACGTAGTGTCGGTAGTCTTCGGGATCGTGGCCCCCGTAGAAGGTCCAGAATCCCTGGCCGTAGTTGTTGTGAATATAGCGGGCTTCCTTTGCCGGTTTATTTTCTCCCATGATCAGGACATTGGACTTAATAAACTCCTTGCTGAAGGCAGTAGTTTGGCCCATAAAGCCTTTGACGGTCCGGGTGTGGTTTTGAGTTAGCATGGTGGGCACGGGGTCCCATTTGGCGGAGAAATCAAAGAGCGTGAAGTAATCTTGTTCGGGGTTGACGTTGCGGCCCCGGCTGTGGTCGATGGTGGAGTATTCGTATTCCAGAGGGTTCCGGGACAGCTGGAAGTTTTCGAAGGCAAAGGTTTGGTTGAAATCCAGTTTGGCCTGAGCGTTGGGATCCATGGGGTCCCCGTCGTACATTTCGGCGCAGATGTCCAGTCCTTCGGCGGCCAGGGCGATGTCGTACGTGTCGGTGGCTGAACACATGGCGAACATGAAGCCGCCGCCGATGACATACTCTTTTATTTTTTTCACGACTGCCAGTTTGAGCTGGGAAACCTTGGCGAAACCGTTTGCGCTGGCCAGTTCTTCCATCCGGCGTTGGTTCTCGCGGTACCAGGGTTGGTTGTTGTAAGAGCGGTAGAAGCGGCCGTATTGCCCGGTGAAATCCTCGTGGTGCAGGTGGAGCCAGTCGTATTTGACCAGGTCATTGTGCAGTACTTCCGTGTCGTAAATCGTTTCGTAGGGGATCTCGGCGTAGGTAAGCACCAGCGTAACGGCATCATCCCAGGGTTGTATTTTTTCACCCTTGGCGTTGACGTCGGGCGTGTAAACGGCTATTTTGGGCGCCTTTTCCAGCTTCATGGCTTCCATATTCACCTCGGGGTTGGAAATATCCTCCAGGATTTTGTTGAACTGGCCGTCGGCGATGATCTCAAAACTGACGCCTCGGGTCAGGCATTCTTTTTCGAACACGCGGTTGTGGGGAAAAGCAAAGCTTCCTCCCCGGTAGTTGAGCAGCCACCAGGCCTCCGACCCCCCGGCAAGCACCCAGTAGGTAATGCCGTAGGCTTTGAGGTGGTCTTTCTGGGACTCGTCCATGGGAATAAGGATATAGGCAGCCCGCACTTGCAGAGCCATGAAGGCCATGATCAGGAGGATGGCTATTTTCTTCATTGGTTTGATTCTTTTAGTTCTTTTTAAACAACAGACGGCATCGGAAATATATACCTTTGCAGGTCATTTTAACGAAAAAACTGAAATTTGGATGGCTGGTTGCCCGTTTTAACATAATTGTAACAGAAGGCTATCCAGCCACCGCCGAAAAATCAATTATTATTGCAGGCTTTAACTTCCACCTATTCGAAAGAACAAACGGTAATTTAAGAAGTTATTACCCTGTGTAGCGATTAATCAGACAATCTTCATGGACAACATCACTTTTCAATATCCTTCCTGGTACATTTTACTCTGCATTTTGTTGGGCCTGGCTTACGCAGCCTTTCTGTATTTCCGCGATAAGAATTTCCGGGAGCAATCCCGCGTGCTCAACTGGGCGCTGGGCAGCGTCCGTTTTCTGTCGGTAACCCTGATCGCAGTGCTGTTGCTATCTCCGCTGTTGAAGCACATTATCCGGGATGTAAAAAAGCCGGTGGTGGTCCTTGCTCAGGACGTTTCCGAGTCGGTGGCGGCGGGCTGGCCGGAGGCGGAACGCAGCGCCTACCGCGAATCTGTGCAGCAACTGGCGCGGCAACTGGAGGGCGATTTTGAGGTGAAGGAATATTCCTTTGGCAGTAGTGTCCGGGAAGGGATAAGCGATGGTTATACGGACAAGCTAAGCAACCTCTCTGATGTGCTATCTACCGTGTACGACCTGTACAGCAATCAAAACCTGGGAGCGGTCATATTGGCCACCGACGGCATTTACAACGAGGGGAGCAACCCCTTATACCTGTCCACCCAATTGGGTGCGCCCGTTTTCACCATCGCGTTGGGAGACACTACCGCGCAGCGGGACCTGATCGCCAAGCGGGTATTTCACAACCGCATCGCCTACCTGGGAGATAAATTCAGTGTGCAGGTGGATATTGCCGCCGAGAATGCCAGCGGGAGTAAAAGCCAGCTCAGCGTTTACAAGGTAGAAGGCAATCAGCTCCGAAAGCTTCAGCAAAGCCCGGTCGATATTACCAGCAACGATTTTTTTGAAACACGGGAACTCATCCTGGAGGCCAGCCCTGCCGGCGTGCAGCGCTACCGGGTGGTGCTCAGCGAGGTGCCGGGAGAGGCCAGTACGGCCAACAACAGCAAGGATATATTTGTAGATGTGCTGGATGCCCGCCAGAAGATACTGATCCTGGCGAATTCCCCCCATCCGGATATCTCTGCCTTTCGGCAGGCTTTGTCCAGCAATAAGAACTATGAAATCAAAGTTGCTTATATCGATGAGCTGAAGGAGAATGTCACTGCTTTTGACTTCGTCATCCTGCACCAGTTGCCCAGCCGGGCCAACGATGCGGCCGGGGTGCTGAATACGATCCGGGAGCGCAATATTCCCCATTTTTTCATTGTGGGCTCTCAGTCGAACCTGTCCCGGCTCAACCAGTTGCAGTCTATGGTCAGTGTACGAGCCGGTGGGGACAATACCAATGAGGTGCAGGCCAGGGTAGACAAAACGTTTGGCTTTTTTAAACTGAGCGAACGCCTCACCGACAATATCACCAATTTTCCGCCCCTGCTGGCGCCTTTTGGCGAGTATTCTCTTTCCGGTAACGGCCAGGTGCTGCTGTACCAGCGCATTGGAAAGGTGGACACCCGCTATCCGCTACTGGCGCTGGGGGAAGAGGGGCAGGCTAAAGCCGGCATCCTCTTTGGCGAAGGCCTGTGGAAATGGCGCCTCTTCGACTATCTCCAGAACCAAAACCACGACATCTTCGATGAACTTGTCACTAAAACGGTGCAGTACCTCAGCCTAAAGGAGGATAAGCGCCGTTTCCGGGCCAGCCTGAACAAGAATATCTTCAACGAAAATGAAAGTATCTACTTCGACGCCGAGTTGTACAACGAAAGCTTCGAGCTGGTCAACGAGCCCGACGCCCGGATGGCCATTACCGATGGCGAAGGCAAGGAGTACAATTTTACTTTTAATAGAGTAGGGGAGGCCTACCGCCTCAATGCCGGCATCCTGCCGGTGGGCAACTATAATTTTCAGGCCTCTACCAATTACAATGGTGAAAATCTTACCTATACCGGCCAGTTTAGCGTACAGCCTATCCAGTTGGAATCTTATGAAACGACTGCTGACCACGGCCTGCTCCGCCTGCTCAGCGACAAGTACGGCGGCCAGTTGGTTTATCCCGCTGATGTAGCTTCCATCGACGGCCTGATCCGGCAGCGGGAAACCGTAAAGCCGGTCATCTACGAGACAGCCCGCACCCAGCCGGTGATCAACCTCAAATGGCTCTTTTTTGCCCTGTTGGGCCTGCTTACGGTGGAGTGGTTCTTCCGGAGGTATTTTGGGGGGTACTAGTGCGCCGGGAACGAAATTCTTAACCAATTCTTTGGGCTCTTTTACAGCCATGCTGCGTTGCTCCTTCCTTCCGTAGCTAAGGCTATGGTCGGTCGTCGCGCCTTGCCTGTCTCCGCCGGCCATAGCCTTTGGCGACGAGCCGGCCGCAAAATAGCCTCCCATTATTGGCCGATTACTTCATGCCCGGCGCACTAGGGGGGAGGGTATCAGTGAGTGGTGTATCAGCGGCACACCATCCAAGCCGACAAGAGGGTAATGGATAATTCTCCACTTCTAAACGCAGGCCCGGCAGCATAAAAAATTAATAACTATTTTTGTTAATCTATTGTAAGGCAATTGTTTGTGATCAATTGACTCGAAATTTTCTTTGATAAATGCCAAATTTTGTCCTGGCAATTCATCGGCGGTTATCTCATTTTTGTAGGGTGAGGATGGGTGAATTGGAGCCGGAAGCCTGCTTTTTGGCAGGAACCTGACTTTTGGAGAATTTTGCAGGCATTGTTTTCAAAAATAGGGTAATTTGAAGAAAATGAGACTTTGATAACTGATGACTAATTAGCGGTTAGCCATTGGCAGTCAGCCATTGGCGCCCGATGCCCATGAAATGGGATAGGGCGTGAAGCTGTCGGCTTTTTGCCAACCGCCAACCGCCAAAAAATCGCTGCTGATAGGTGCGATAACTGTTAAAATTTGTTATCTACCCAACTCAGGCTGGACTTATTTCGTCAATAGTATTAAATTGAATACGCCTGTTTATCAAATCGCGCGGATAGAGTGAGAACATTTTCCTTAATGTGAAAAAATTCTCACACGAATTTACTGGTTCTTAAAAAGCATTACCGGCAAGCCGCCTTTTCGGTACTAGCCCATTCTATGCTTTTTCGGATACAACTACCTCCGTTCAGGCTGTTGCCTGAGGCGAGGGCTTGAAGCCTATTGTAATTACTCAACATACTTTACCTAAAATTCTAGATTATGAAAAACGCAATGCTGCTCTCTATTCTCGTTCTCTTTTTATCCCAAATGGCCAATGCCCAGCACCGCCGGGCGCCTAAGCAATATGTTGATATCAATGCCGCTATAGGTTTATTGCCGACTTTCATTAAAGATGTCGGCATGGTGAAATCGCCTCCGCTCAGCGTGGCGGCCGATTTCAGGCTGGCCGAATATTTCAGCCTGGGCGCCTTTGCCGGCTATTCCGTAACCGAAACCGGCCAACGGACAATGGTGGACGGCGGAACGGCAAAATGGCGAAACAGCTTCTCGCTCTTTGGGCTTCGCCTGGCTGCACAGAGCCGCCCGCTGGGCCCCTGGAATATTTACGGGGGCATGTCGATGGCCTACACCCACTCCAACATTGAAATGATGGAAGGGCAGCTCGAAAAAGTAAAGGAAGAGAAAGGTATCAAGGAAAACTCCGGGAAGATGATCTTTGCCGGCTTTATTGGCGGCCGCCACAGTTTGACGCCACGGTTAGGCATGTTTGGCGAACTGGGCTTCGGTATTTCGTTGGTTACCTTCGGGCTGAGCGTCCGGATTTAAGAGCTTGTTCGTAACTATTCAGCATCGTGGTGATTTGACCCCTCAAGCAAAATTTTGTAAGCCGCCCTTCCCCTTCCAAGGGGAATGAGAAGGGGTTCCAGCGGGAAAAAGTCTACAAAATTTTGCGTCAGGCGTATTTCAGACCCCATGCTGAATAGTAACGCTTGTTCAAAAAAAAGCGCGAACCTCCGGAGGAAATTCGCGCTTTTTTTTCCCTAACCCTGATTACCAGGACATATCGTCATCACTGCCGATATCGAATTTCTGCTTGGAAGGAGATTCCAGCGCTTCGGGTTCGTCCTCATCGTTTGCGAAATCACTTTCTTCACCTTCCTCTAAGCGGCGCGCCTCGAATTCTTCATGGCGGCGAGTGTATTCGTCATAATCATACTCTGGCATCAGGTTTTCCTTGACGTGGTTGATCGCATCTGCCAGGCTGTCGAGGAAACGATTGAAATCTTCTTTGTAGAGAAAGATCTTGTGCCGCTCGTAGCCATCCCCGTTGAATTTCTTGGTACTCTCAGTGAGCGTCAGGTAAAAATCCTCTCCCTTGGTTTTCCGCACATCAAAGAAGTAAGTCCTTCTCTTACCAGCACGCACCTTGTTGGAATACACACTCTCGAATCTTCCTTGGTTTCTCTCGTTATCCACTTTGATTGAGTTTAGTTAACAATATTTTATACCGATCACGAGGTGGTTTTCAGCTCTTGCAAAAACCACCTCGTGATGAGCATAGCCCCAGGAAAAACCAGACTGACTCAACCAAGAATTTTCCCTGCTGACAGCTACTCCCTTACAAAAGTAAATATTTGTGGAAAATTTCAAAAAAATTGATGGGCAAACTGTGGAGGAGGTTTTTTTTAGATGGGAAGGAAGGAAGGAATCGAACCTCTTCCTACTCCGCCTCCATCTCCTCCAGGCTTTGCTTCTCGAACAGGTCGAAGTAGTAACCCCGCTGTTGCAGGAGTTCTTCGTGAGAGCCGGCTTCCACGATGGCGCCATCCTCGAGTATGATGATCTGGTCGAACTGCAGGAGTGCGTAGATTCGGTGGGTGATGATGAGGGCGGTTTTATTAGCCAGTGCGCCCGAGAGGTAGCCGAGGATTTGCTTTTCCGTTTTGGTGTCCACGGCTGAAAGGCAATCATCGAGTAGCACGATGTCCGGTTGTTTGACAAACGCCCGGGCGATGGAAACGCGCTGCTTCTGGCCACCGGAGAGGGTAACCCCCCGCTCGCCGACCGCGGTGTCGAAGCCATCGGAGAGCTCCATAATGTCTTCGTAAACGGCGGCGTGGCGGGCGTGTTCTTCGATCTGTTCGCGGCTGGCATCCCTTTTGCCGAAAGCGATGTTGTTGGCAATGGTATCCGAGAAGAGGAAGACATCCTGTGGTACATAACCGATGCGCTGGCGCAGGTGGTCCAGGTTGCGCTCCCGGATGTCCTGGTTATCGATGCGGATGGCGCCGCCGGTGACGTCGTACATACGGGTGAGCAGGTCGGCGATCGTTGTTTTTCCGGAGCCGGTGCGGCCGATGATGGCCATCTTCTGCCCGGGCTCCAGCCGGAAGCTCACCTTTTTCAAGGCTTGTATGCCCGTATCGGGATAGGTAAAATCCACCTCATCGAACTCGATGAGGCCCTGGATCGGTTCAATCGCTTCCTCCTGGTTGGTGATCTCAGGTTGGGTATTTAAAAATTCGTTGATCCGTTTTTGAGAAGCGGCGGCCTGTTGCACAATGGAGGCGATCCAGCCGATGGCGGTTACAGGCCAGGTCAGCATGTTAACGTAGATGACAAACTCGGCGATATTGCCGGGAGTGATGGCGCCCTGTACCACCTGCAGTCCGCCAACGTAAACGGTGATGACTGTACTGGCGCCGATCAGCAGGATCATCAGGGGGTAGAAAAAGGCGTCAACCCGGGCCAGGTTGAGAGACTTGGCCTTGTAGTCGTCGCTCTGTTCAGCAAAGAACCCTACCATGGCGCTTTCCTGAACATAGGATTTGACTACCCGGATGCCGCTGTACACCTCCTGGGCATTGCTGTTGAGGGTAGCCAACTGGCGCTGTATCACCTCGCTCTTTTTATTGATCAGGTTGCTGACATAGTAGATGGAGACGGAAAGAAGCGGCAAGGGCGCCAGGCTGTAGAGCGTGAGTTCCAGATTGACCTTTACCATTGAATAAATGACCAGGACAAAGAGGGAGATCAGGTTGATGCCGTAAAGTACTGCCGGCCCAAGATACATGCGCACCTTTGAGACATCTTCGGTGATACGCGACATGAGGTCGCCGGTGTTGTTGCGCTTGTAAAAAGCAAAGTTCAGGCGCTCGTAGTGGGCGAATATCTCCTTGCGCATATCGTATTCTATGAGGCGGGACATGACGATGATGGTCTGCCGCATCAGGTACATAAATATGCCCATAAAGAGCGCCAGCAAAATGACCAGCACCCCAAAGTAAAGCAGGGACCGCCCCAGCACCTTGAACAGCTCCGGCTGCATGCTGAAACCCTGGAACAGGCCAAACAGCCCGATGTTTTCCACTACCAGGTCGAGCGCCTCCCGGATCATCTGTGGCTGCAATACCCGGAAATAGTTGGATATCATTACAAAGAGTATCCCCAGCAGAAAGCGCCAGCGGTAGCGGAGGAAAAATTTATTGAGATACCCTAGTTCTTTCACGGAAATCCGGCTTGTTCAATTGTTGAAAATACAACACTATTAACCGATGGGGGGAAGATAAGTTGAAAAGAGGGTAAAAAAGAGTATTTCGAATACACTGTCTTTACCAAAGCCAGCTTTCCCCGCTCTTATTAGCTTTTAGTATAAGATATGATTTCTCCCTACTTTTATGCAGCTGATGGAATTTAACTGAAAGATTCGGGCGCGGAAGCAAAAGCGATTTTATATCCCGCAAGCTACAGCGGAAGGTAATTGTCTTTTTCAGTGAAAGATTTATCTTTCCCCAATCACTGTACGATCGAACCCACCATGCTATCCCAAAAGGAGTACCCAGATAGGGTCTTAAGCCCAAAAAGAATTGAGGTTTTGACTATACATCGACGCTATTTAAAATCCTGAATAAACTGTTCCAGGTTTTGTTTCGTAGCCAACCCCAACCCCAGCCTTTTCTGCAGGCGCGTGCGGCTTTTTTTGACTGTAGCTTCTGAAACGTCTAATATTTTGGCGATCTCTTGTCGGTTGAGATTAAGATTGTACAGTAAAAAGAGGCGTTCTTCGGCTTGGGTGATATCAGAAAAAGTCATGCGTAAACAAGACAAGTATCCGGGATAGCTGCGCTCAAAGTGATTTTTGAAAGTCATCCAGTCATCCTCCGTCAGAATACGGAAATTTAAAAGGCCATCTAAAGGGTCCTTTTGCTGGGTATCGCGGCCGGATAACGAAATATTTCGCCTTTGGAGAAAAGCCTTTTCCATGTCCATTAACTGTTTGTTCTTTGCGAGCAGCAAATTAGTGATTTCCTGAAGCCGTTCCTGGTTTTGGGCAAGTTTACCCTGATAGCCTTTCACTCTTTCTCGCCAGCGGCCCGGCCGTAAAAGGCTGCTAGGAAAAAGTGTGTTTTCAGGAAAAGATTGTAAATTGCCAAATAGAACTTTAAAGTGGCTTATCGTGAGAATTAGAAAACACAAATTCGGATTACTTTTAGCCTGGCTCGCCGTTGTTGTATTATCAACTGTGGCATTTTGGGAATTCCTCCGAACAGACTCAACGAAGAAACAGGATTCGATAGAGGATAAAAAAACAGCCTGGGCAGAATTTCTGGTTAGTCATCCCTATTATAATCGTTCTATCAAAACAGAAGCGGAATGGAAAAGGATACCCCGGCAGGATCGGCCGGACCTGGCCATGGAACAAGACTATCTGATGACCATGGACCCCGCGTTGGGCAGGGTGCCCCGCGAGCGGTTGATGCGTGCAAATAAGCAGGTAGAGCGCCTCTATCAGGGAAGGGCGCCCATTTCCGGAATATCGTGGCAGGAGAGAGGGCCAAATAATGTAGGCGGGCGAACCCGGGCGTTGATGTTTGACCCCAATGACGTAAACCATAAAAAGGTATGGGCCGGAGGAGTGTCCGGTGGCCTTTGGTTTACTACAGACATTACTGCTACACCCGTTACCTGGACCCACGTGGATGATTTTTGGGACAATATTACAGTCAGTTCCATTGCCTATAATCCGGCAAATACGCAGGAATTTTACGTCGGAACAGGGGAAGGATGGTTCAACGTGGACGCCCAGCAGGGCGGTGGTATCTGGAAAAGTTCCGACGGGGGCAGTTCCTGGTCGGGATTGGCAAGTACAGAGCCGGGAGCAACCTACCCCAGTAGCAGCGATTTTGTGTATGTAAATAAGATCGTTATCAAAAGTGATGGAACGATCTTCGCTGCTACAAGGGGGTACTATATAAATAGAGGGGGCATCATGCGCTCAACGGACGGCGGAACGTCCTGGACTGAGGTACTGGCTCCCTATCCCACTACTTACGATAGGGTTGCGGATATTGAAATTGCTGCGAATGGAGACCTTTATGCCAGCCTGGGATATGGTGGTTCCATTGGAAAAGTGTATAAGTCATTGCATGCAGATAATGGGGCTTTTGGCACCTGGACGGACCTGAGTAGCGCTGTTTATTCCACGAGCATGTTCTTTCCCAAGAGGATCGAGCTGGCCTGCGCCCCTTCTGATGCCAATACCATTTATGCAGTGGCACAGGGTGGAAGCGGGGACAACGATGTAGAATGGTTTAAGAAATCTATCAATGGGGGGACCACCTGGTCTGACCTTCCTATTCCAAGATTAGTAAGTGACGGAACGACACACTTTACCAGGAGCCAGGCCTTCTATGACCTGATCCTGGCCGTTCATCCCACCGATCCGAATTACGTCATTGCCGGAGGAATCGACCTGCACCGGTCGACGAACGGCGGCGCTTCCTGGTCGGGAATCTCTCATTGGTACGGCGGGTTCGGCCAGCCGGAAGTTCATGCCGACCAGCACGCCATTCAATTTCGGCCGGGAGCGAGTGACGAAGTCATTTTTGGAAATGATGGGGGGGTCTATTATTCTACTAATGCTGGAGATGATATGGCTACCCCGACATTTGTTTCCAGGAACACGAACTATAACGTAACCCAGTTTTATGCCTGCGCCGCTAAAAATGAAGTGAACAGCCAGTATTTTCTCGCCGGAGCACAGGATAATGGATCGCAACAGTTTGACTACCCTCAAATTGGAAGTACTACCGAGGTTACCGGAGGAGACGGCGCCTATTGCCATATTGATCAGCTTAATCCCGATATTCAAACGACTCAGTACACCTACAACAGTATTTACCGTTCACTGAACGGAGGAATTTCTTTCCCCTCTTTGATTTCAGATCCCTCCGGCCTTTTCATCAATCCAAGTGAATACGATTCGCAAAGGAAAATACTATATTCGACGGCGGCGGACGATAACCTGAAGCGGATATCTGGAATGGATGGGGCCATTACCAATGCAGATCTTTCCATTTCGGTAGGCGGCGCCAAAGTGTCTACGTTGAAAATGAGCCCTTACAATGATGTATTGTTTTTGGGCATCACCAACGGCAGGATATATAAATTTACGGATGCAAGCACCGGATCGCCCGTCCTTACCCGGATCGATGACGGTACAACGCCGATCACGACCGCCGGCTGGCCCTCGTCCATTGATGTTGGCGCCAATGACAACCACATCCTGGTTACTTATTCCAATTTTGGCGTAGAATCTATTTGGGAAACGACCGACGGCGGCGCCAATTGGTACAGTAAGGAAGGGAACCTGCCCGATATTCCTGTGCGCTGGGCCCTTTATAACCCGGATAACCGGGATGAGGTCCTTTTGGCGACGGAACTGGGGGTATGGAGCACCGATAATTTTGGAACCGGCACTACCAACGCACCCGACTGGGGACCGAGCAATGCTAACCTGGCTCATACGCGCGCTACTATGTTGAAGTATCGGCCGGCGGACAAATTGGTGGCCGTATCTACTCACGGCAGAGGGTTGTTTACTACCGATATTTTTGTGGCTACTTCAGTTGCGGATTTTACTTTTTCACAGAACAGCACCATCAATTGTACGGGCAGCCTTACTGTGGACTTTACCGACGGAAGTTTGAAACCGGAAGGCTCCTGGGCTTGGGATGTTGACAATGATGGGATAACGGATTATACGACTCAAAATCCTTCTCATACTTACAGTAGCCCCGGTTTATATACTGTGAGGCTTACGGTGAATGGTGGCGCTGCCGAGGTGGTCAAAAACGTATTTCTGGTCATGAACAGCGAGCCAACGCTTAATACCGGTTGTACGCTTTCCTCAAATTCAAATCTTGGCAATGGTTTTGGCATTGGGATTTTTAGGTTTGCCCTGGGAGATATTGATTACACAAGCCCGCATAATGATGGCTATTATAACAATTATGTCTGTACGCAATGGACTACTTTGGAACTTGGCGCCTCCTATGATGTGACAATTCGTACCGGTACCGCTAATAATGAGGGCGCCAGGGTATATATTGATTATAATGACAATGGTGTTTTTGAAGCTGGAGAATCGGTGGTTTCCTTCCCGGCGAATAAGGATGGTACCCGAACGCTGTCTTTCGTCACCCCAACTTCCAGCGTCACCCTCGGCAAAGGGCTTCGTTTGCGGGTGCTTTCAAGATTTAGTAATACCCCGGTTGATGCCTGTAATATTGGAGACTATGGGCAGACGGAAGATTATACGGTTTATTTTGCGGATGATAAGTACCTGGACATTTCGGGCCTGAGGCTACAGGGGGCTATGCCCACTTCCGGTACGACTATGCGCACGGATATCAACAGCTTGATCCCCACAACTGACCCTTATGGAGTGGGCGTTTCAACAAGCTCGATTCCGGCTTCTGCTGTTGATTGGGTGAAAGTTGAACTTCGGTCGGGAGCTGGCCCGGGTTCCGCCACTACGGTAGTAGCTTCAACCGCTGGCTTCTTATTTGACGATGGAGCGGTGAAAGCGGTAAACGGTAGTAAAGTTAACTTTGTCAGTGTTCCGGATGGAAATTATTATGTGGCTATTCAACACCGCAACCACCTGGGAGTTATTACAGACGCTGCCATTGCCCTTGCTGCCGGAAGCCTTTCCCTGGATATGTCTTCTGTTACGATTTGGACGGATCCAGCGGTGACAACCAATACCCCGACGACTACGGTGAATGGGGTAAGGGCTCTCTGGGGTGGAGATGCTAATGGTAACGGCAAGGTGACCTATAACGGTGGTACCAATGACCGGGAATCTGTACTGGCTCAGTTGAGTTTCAATATTCTCAATGAAGACCTTACATATCAAAGCGAGGATGTAAACCTCAACGCTAAGACGTCTTATAATGGAGGCACCAACGACCGGGAATCCATCCTGCAGATTCTGGGATTTTCGATCACCGGGGAAAGAGTCGCTCACTTGCCTTAAGGCGCCTCATCCGGCGACTTGAACCAGGAATTTTAGCCCCCCGCCGTTACTTTTGAAATGCTTTCTGAAAAGAAAATAAACATGAAAAACATAACCCTACTGATATTTTTCCTCCTGGCCGGCCTCCAGCAAGGCGCTTCCCAATTTACTGTGAGATTAGTATTGGATGGCGTTGGAAACCAACTCCTGGTCCAGATTAAGAATACGGACGCCAATATTCCAACTACCGCTCAAAGCATTAGCAGCATCAATATGAAGCTGCTCGGTAGTGGCGTGGCTCAGATTGTCAGTGTCTCAACCAACTATACCATGCTGCTTCCCAATGGCGAAGGTATCATTACCATGAGCAGCACTTCTCTGATGAGCCCTGAAAACTGGATCCAGAATCAATACGTGACAGTAGCAACTTATGGATTAAACCCGGGGACATATACTTCGTCGAGTTTTTCCGTACAACCGGACCTGGATGGGGTGAATGACGATGTGGATGACCCCATCATGAGTGTCCAGGCCACCGGCTTTTTCAATATCCCATTAGCCATCGAAATGACGATGCCCCTCCCTGTTGAACTTATGTATTTCAGCGCTCAAATAGATGGTGACGATGCCCTGCTACGTTGGGCTACCGCCACCGAACACAATAATGAAGGTTTTGAGGTCCAGCGCAGCGTAAATGGCAAGCGTTTTGAAAAGATTGGCTGGGTGGAAGGCCACGGTACCTCTGAGATGATGCATCAATATGCTTTCGAAGACCGGGATCTTCTGTTCGGCGTCTATTACTACCGGCTTCGGCAGGTTGATTTTGATGGGGATTTTGAATTTTCTGAAGTGCGCAGTGTCAACGCTAACAAGAACATCCCGGCAGTGGTTGCCTACCCTAATCCGACTGATGGCATTTTGTATTTTTCTGCCCCTGGAGAGCAGAATGGGCTTGTGGTTTCCCTCTATAATGCCGAGGGGCAACTTCTGAGCCGGCAAACTATTCATCAAAACCGTCTGGATCTTACCAAGTTCCCGGCAGGATTATACTACGTCCGCATCGAGAACGGACGCCAAATAGATTTGGTTAAAATTGTTAAGAGGAAATAATTTTCCGCTTGGCAACGGGCAAATATTGAGGTTCCGGGCTATGCATCTCTTAGAGATGCTATGTTTGGAAGTTGTGTTTTGGAGGCGAACCCCGATAGCTATCGGAATGGGGGGGGCTTACAAATGCATTTTGAGCCTCGCCTCTAGCCGGCGAGTACCATCCTGGCATTCCAGTGGTCCCCACATTTACACCCTTACACATTTATACCCTCTTGCCGAACTTTTCTGCCCCGATACCCTTATCTTTATGGCTAAGAGTGTGTCCAAGTTTCATGCTTCGGGCTAAAATCGCCACTTTTTTGCTTATGCTTCGTTGCTCAAATCCTCATTTAGTTACGACTTCGGCGTGAGACTTCGGCGTGAGCTCAGTCGAACGCTTAGTCGAACGCTAAACTCCGGTTTTCGTGCCTCGCCTAAGCAAAAAATTGATTGATTTTATCTCCAAAACGAAATTTGAACACACTCTAAACAAACAGAAGACATTCTACTATACAAACTAACCAATTATGAACCGAATTGTAACTCTGGATGAGTTTATCATCCGTCGGCAAAAGGATTTTCCATTCGCATCCGGTGAGCTAACCGGCCTGTTGCGGGATATCGGCGTGGCCGCCAAGATCGTCAACCGGGAGGTCAACAAAGCAGGGCTGGTCAGCATCCTGGGCAAGGCCGGTGCGGAGAACGCTTCCGGTGAGGATGTGCAAAAGCTGGACCTCTACGCGAACGAGAAGCTCATTGACTGCCTGAAGAACAGCGGGGAGTGCTGTGGCATCGCCTCCGAAGAGCTGGAGGATTTCATCCCTATCCAGCCCCTGGCAACGACCAAAACCTCTAAATACGTCGTCGTTTTTGACCCCCTCGATGGGTCCTCCAATATCGATGTGAACGTATCGGTCGGCACCATTTTCGGCATCTACCGCCGGATCAGCGACCCGGAAGAGACGGTGCAGTTGGAAGATTTCCTGCAGAAAGGCACCGAGCTGGTGGCCGCCGGCTATGTCCTTTACGGAACGTCGACCATTTTGGTTTATACCACAGGGCGGGGCGTCAATGCTTTTACCCTCGACCCCTCTATTGGCGAGTTTTGCCTTTCCCACACAGACATTCAGATTCCCAACCGGGGTAATTATTACTCGGTCAATCAGGGGTACTATCTTAAGTTCGATGTGGAAATGCGGCGCTACATCGACCATTGTTCCGACCTGAATCTTCGGTTGCGTTACATTGGCTCTATGGTTTCCGATATTCACCGCATCCTCTTTCAGGGCGGAATCTTCCTCTATCCGAATACCCGCAAATATCCGCAGGGCAAGTTGCGCCTCGTCTACGAGTGCAACCCGCTTTCTTACATCGTAGAGCAGGCCGGCGGCAAGGCGATTACCTGCCAGCTCGAGCGCGTTCTGGACCTGCCGGTGGAACACCTGCACCAGCGCATTACCATCGCCATCGGCTCGCCGGATATGGTGGAGGAAATGAGAGAGTTTGTGGAACGGTACAGCGCAGTGCCGACTTTTAAGTAGTTGATGGTTGCTCAACCTGCCAGGTTTTTCAAACTGTCCCGGGTTGAAAGCCTGGCAGGTTTCAACCCTGCCCCCGGCAGTTTTTTCCGCCACGCCTTTGTCGTTTCTATTGAATACGCCCCTGGCAATTATGCCTGGAATGCCTTATTTTTGTTTATAAAACACAGGATGGCAATCAAAAAAGTGGTAAAATGGATAGCGCAGTAAAAGCAATACCAAAGGCATTGATCTATGAGATGGTAGATGGGAAGCCAATCTATTACAAGGGATATAAGGACTACTTATCAGGGGAGAAACAAATTAATGAGCTGATGGGAAGTAGTTATTTGCAAGCGTTAATAGGTACTCAGTTGATCATCCTGCTAAGTAGGTTAATCGATTTGACAAAGTACCAACTGATCTCCAACGAAGTTGGATTGAAGTTCGGTAAAAAATCCTGGAGAGCAGCGGATTTGGCTATTTATGAAAGAGAAAGCCTGAAGGATGTTCCCAAAGTCAATAAATATTTAGAGATTCCTCCTGAAATTGTAATTGAAATCGATACCAAGGCGGACCTGGAGGATATCCAGGATTCATTAGGATATTACCACGAGAAAACGGATCAATTGTTAAATTTTGGCGTTAAAAAGGTGGTGTGGATATTCACCGACACCCAAAAAGTAATGATAGCCAGACAAGGTGAGGACTGGCATATATCTGACTGGCATAAAAATATTCTAATAATGGAAGGTGTCGAGGTGAATATCGTCAGGATTATCGAGGAAAGCTGAGCCTTCCGCGGGAAACGCTCACAACCACCCTAATCCTTGATTGATCAAAGTATACAATAGGGCCGCAATAATCGGCGCCAGCACCGATAACCCCATAAAAATAAAATACCAGCGCGGTACTTTGGACTTCTCCACCAGTTCCACCACCAGGCTAGTAAGCAGGATGAGCAGGAAGATGCTGCCAAAGATGAGACTCAGCATGGCAGCCATATAGTCGTTGGCAATCCAAATGAGAAGATAAATCACTACTTCTCCCAGCATGGCCTCAATGGGGCGAATTCGTTGCATGTTCGTAGAGGATGTTAGGAAGCCAATCTACGGAAAATTACACTTTGCCTGGGCAAAAGAAAGGATATTGGGAGCTATACGGTGAACCCGCTCGGCTGTAGACGCGAGACAGTTGGCATTTCAGATCGGCGCTCGGGCCCTTCTCGGCGCCGATCCGAAATGCCAACCCAAAACCGGGGATCAGTAATCCCTGAAAACGCGGCTCGCGTTGCGGTTAAAATTGTCCTGTACATCTGAACCGCCGAAGTAATCCGACCCTTGTATCTCATTGGGCACGTCGCGGTAGAGGTCGCGTTGCCACTGCGGGTTGTTCAGTTCACCAAACGCAGTGGAGTGCAACAACTGGTAATCGCCCGGCGCCAGAGAGGGGTTGTAGAATACGAACTTGACGTTGTTCTGATTGGTGGATGGAAACTCGTAGTACGTCCAGATCTCGTAGGGCGGAGCGGAGGGCTCCTGGTCCCGGTTTTCGATATCATCGGGCTGGCCGTACTTCAGGTAGATGTAGCCGCGGTCTGTTTCGAAGCCATGGCGGAAACCGGAATCGAACTGCTGGTCGATGGCCCGGGCCACTTCCATATACTTCTGATAGGCGAATTCCGGGTTGGTGGGGCTTTCTTTTGCCCAGAAGCTGAACAGATAGAGTCGCTGGGCATTGATACTGTCGTCTCGGATCATACTGTTCACCAGGTCGACATCACCCTGAGGGAGTTTAGGCGTCATAGCGCGCAAGCTGTATTCCAGTTCTTCGGGGGTCAGGATTTCAACGAACTCCTCCTTTAAATTTACGTTGGCGGCGAGTTGCACGGATTCCAGTTCCCGGTCGAGGAAGGGGTTGCTGCGCTGGAAGAAAATCCGCTTTTGGCTCATCAGTTCCTTAGCGCGGTTGCGGACCTCCACGATGAGGTTGTAATTGCCGGAAGGCACCTGGCTGATGTCCATATGAACCAGCAATGGGGTAATGGACTGCGGTTTCTGGCGTTTGTGGCCGATCATAACCATTTCGGACCCGCCATTATCCAGCTTCTCGATGGAGTAGCTCACCATGAAATCTTCTCCGATAGCCTTGTCGGAGTTGTAGACTTCGTTGTAGAAAATCAGAGAAGAAGCGTGGCGGCTATAAAAGTTGTAGGGAAGCGGCTCCATTTGAATGCCGCTTTTCACGAAGGCGTTGGTAGCGTCTTCCGAGCGCTGATAGGAGGCCAGCAGCACCAGTCCCGACTGTTGAAGCGCTTCGCCCTGGTAGTCGAACTCAATTTCTGTTTTGAATTCCTTGGCGTTCTCTGGCCGGTGAATATCCTTAACGGCAACGACCAGTTCGTATTTTCCATCCTCCAGCCCGTAGCGTTTCAGGTCGATAAAATCGATCGGGCGGCTGGCCACCGGGCTGTTGAGGGTGTACTTGTCAAACTTAACAATCTCTTCGCCCCGCTTAAAGAGCAGGACGACTTCCACCCCTGCCTGGTAGGTGCTGTCCGTCATGGGTTGAAAAGTGACAGACCTGCCGGCAATGTGCAGGTATATTTCAACGTAACTCTGGGATGGGCTTTTGAAGGACGCGTAGGAAACGCTGGCGTCCAGGGCCGGCAGCGAACAGCTTAAGCCCATAAATAGCAATAATGCAGTTAGGTTTTTCATGGCCGAATGATTTTAGCTAAAGATAAGCTATCCTTTTATAATGCAAGGATACGAATTCAATGAAAAGTCAGCTTTCAAACACTTCGTTCGGGTGGCTCCACCTTGAATGATGTGGCGGGAAAAAAGGCATCCATGCATGAATGGAGCCCTGGAAAAATCCTTTTTCGTATTCTTACTGGCGTAGGGTGGCAGAGGTTTTACTTCATCGGCACACCGGAATCTATTAATAAAACAAGTTACTGAATATTTGGTTGGAGCCTGGCCTCACTACATCACCCTCTCACTACATCACCCTCTCACTACATCACCCTCTCACTACATCACCCTCTCACTACATCACCCTCTTCCTCCCTTCCCACCGCCGCCAGTTCCAACTCCTCTTCCCGCACTGCGACATCCAGTTTACTGCGTATTTCCATCCGCAAGTAGGCGTAAGTTACCCCTGCGGCAAGTACATCGGAGACGGGAAAGGCATACCAGATGCCGTCGAGGCCGAAGAAGGTAGGCAGTAGCAGCACGAAGGGAATAAGAAAGAAACCCTGTTTGGTTAAGGTGAGAAACAGGGCTGGTTTTGCTTTACCAATAGCCTGAAAATAGGCCGCCCCCACCAGTTGAACCGTGATGAGGGGCGTGGCGAGGAAGGCAAGGGTCAGGGCGGAAGGCGCCTGCGCCAGCAATTCAGGGTCATTGGTGAACAGGCTGACGATTTGGGTGGAAAACAGGATGATACCCGTAAACAGCCCCATCGCAATGAGGGTGCCGGAGCGAATGGAATAGTTGATAATATCCTTGACGCGGCCCCATTTTTTGGCGCCGTAGTTGTACCCGGCAATGGGCAGAAAGCCCTGAGTGATACCCAGCACCGGGAAGTTGGCGAACATCATTACCCGGTTGATAACGCCGTAGATAGCCACCGCCAGTTCATTGCCATACTGGAACAGGGAGTGGTTGAGTACGATGCTGAGCAGGCTGATGGTACCCTGCCGGGCGAGGGTCACCAGGCCAATGCTGAAGATTTCCTGCACCAGGGCCCACTTCAGGATCATGCTGCTGCGGAACAGGCGCAGCTCTGACCGGCCGGAAAAGAAGAACCATAACGCAAAGGAAGCACTCAGGTAGTAAGAAATAGTGGTTGCCCAGGCAGCGCCCGCCAGCCCCATATCCAGCCATATAATGAGGATGGGGTCCAGGATCAGGTTGGCCACCGCCGGGACCATCATGGTGAGCATGGCCATCTTGGGGCGGCCCTCGGCCCGCATCACGTTATTGCTCATCATGGCCCAGGCCAGGCCGGGCACACCGACTAAGATGATATCGAAATACTCCCGGGCGGGCCCCATAATGTCACCATTGGCGCCGAACAATTCCAGAATGGGCGCTCTGAAAAAGGAACCGGCCAGCAGAACCGCCAACACGATCAGAAAGGTCAGGCTGGCCATATTGCCGAAGGCGTGGCAAGCCTTGCGGGCATCTTCTGCTCCCAGGGCGCGGGAGATGATGGAGCTGCCGCCCACGCCGATCGCCATACCTATACTGGAAATGAAAAAAGTGATGGGCATGACTACTGTGATGGCGGCGATGCCCAACGTGCCCACAAAACGGCCGACGAAAATGGTGTCGACAATGAAGTAGATAGACATCACCAGGATGCCCACCGAAGCGGGGATGGCCATCTTGGCCAAAAGCTGCCCCATGGGCTTGGTTCCGAGTTCCTGAGCGTGGTTCATGTAGAAGGATTGAAGGAATGATGGATTGAAGGAATGATTAAAGGATTGATTGAAGGTGGCTGCCTGTTCATTCCTTCATTCCTCCGTACCTTCGTTCCTTATCCCACAGCCCCCAACTGTAAACCGCCCCCATTACCGCCAGCCAGAAATAACCAAACAGCTCCGGCTTTGCACTAGCTTCGCCGGCATCCTCAAAGCCTGCCAGGCCCGGAAGCGTACTGCCCAGAACGATGGCAAGCAGGGCAGCCGGCCAGGAAAGCCCGTAAGCGGTATAGAGCATGATAGTCAGTAGAGCGGCGCCGCAAAAGCCCAGCATAAAACCAAATTTCATGCCTTCCACTTCCGCACCTTCCGGCCCGAAAGAGAACGTCAGCAGAAACGCCACCACAATGGAAACGCTGGCAAAAAGGCTGTTGAGGACAACGCCCTTTATCCTATTCTGGATTCCTTCGAAGTTGGCTACGGCGAAGGGTAGCCCGAAAATGAGCCCGGGCAGCAGAACACCCGCCAAGCCCAAATAATCGTACATAGACAGCTGCAGTGATAGCCACCCCAGGATCAGGATGCCGGAAAAAACCAGGATAATTCGCCAGTATAAATTCATGAAATTGAAAACGCTCCTTTCAGGGATACAGTTCTATAAAACTATTTTTTACTTTGGTTGTATATCTCTACACACCCATAATGATCTATGAAAATTTTACCTAAAGCACCGGATTTGCTCTCTATCCTCCAATCCTTTGAAATCTTTGAAGGGATCGGCCCCGAAGGTTTGCAATGGATGATCGATCAATCGGAATACAAATTTTACGATACCGGTGAGAACCTCTTTCACCCCAGCCAGGCGGTCGACCATATGCAGATCATTATGAAGGGCCGTTATGTGGTGCGGTGGGAACAGAAAGGGCAAAGCCGTGAATTGGGTGTATGGGAAGCCGGTTACATCACTGGCGTACTCCCTTTCTCCCGCATGAAAGAGGTGCGCGCTACCGGCCAGGCGCTGGAGCCGACCTACACGCTGGAGCTACATAAAAAACACTTTGTAGAAATGGTCAACGTCAGCTACGAGCTGACTCAGGCCCTGGTGGCGGTGATGAGCGACCGCGTGCGGGATTTCACAACCATGCAGTTTCAGAATGAAAAGCTTATGGCTTTAGGCAAACTTTCCGCCGGCCTGGCTCATGAACTGAACAACCCCGCCTCGGCTATGGTCCGCAATGCGGAGGAACTGTACAAAAAAGTCCACGCTTCGCCCGAAAAGTTCAAGTCCATTATCACCATGCGCATCACCCCGGAGCAGACCGACCAGGTGAATGCCATCCTGTTTGCCAGGATAAAAAATGCCAAAGGACTGGATATATCCCTGATGGAAAGGGAAGAACGAATGGATGACATCACCGACTGGCTCGAGGGCCACGCCATCGAAAACGGAGAAGACATCGCCGAAACTTTTGTCGACTTCGGAGTGACCGTAGATGACCTGGATCACATTCACGGTATCGTGGGGAGTGGGGCCACGCCTCCCATCATGTGGTGGCTGGAAAGTACGCTCAGCCTGGAAAACCTGGTGAGCGAGATACAGGAAGCCTCCAATCGCATCAGCAAGCTGGTAATGTCGATCAAAGATTACTCTCACATGGATCGCGGTGTGGCCATGGAGGCCGTCGATATCCACGAAGGACTGCGGTCTACCCTTACCATGCTCAAGCACAAATTCAAGTCGAAAAATATCCAGCTGGTGAAAAACCTGGCCCCTGAACTGCCCAAAGTTAACGGCTTTGCCGGCGAGCTCAATCAGGTGTGGACCAACCTGATCGTCAATGCCATCGACGCTATGGGCCAGGACGGCGCCCTCACCGTGGACACCTTCCCGGACCGCGAATACGTGCGCGTCGATATTTCCGACAACGGCGCCGGCATACCCGAAGACATTCAAACCCGTATCTTTGAACCCTTCTTCACGACCAAAGCTATGGGAGAAGGTACCGGTATGGGCCTGGATATTGTCAAAAAGATCATGAACCGCCATAAGGCCGAGATCGAAGTGGAGTCCCGGCCGGGAAAGACGACTTTCAGCTTGTGTTTTCCGGCTTACAAATAAGGAGTGCCCTCACCTATACACAATACTAACCTAATCAACCATTTCCATGTCAGAAGAAAGGAAACCCATCATTTTTTCCGTCGACGACGACCCGCAGGTACTTCGCTCGCTGAAGCGCGACCTTCGTTCCGAATACAAAAATGAGTATCGGATCATTAGTACCGATTCGGCAAAAGAAGCGCTGGCTT
Organism: Lewinellaceae bacterium; assembly: GCA_020636095.1. Classification (GTDB taxonomy): domain Bacteria; phylum Bacteroidota; class Bacteroidia; order Chitinophagales; family Saprospiraceae; genus JACJXW01. The sequence goes on along the minus strand of JACJYN010000002.1, from coordinate 366,943 downwards.
CACTGGCGGAAATTAAGAAAAAAGGAGAGGAAGTAGCCCTTTTTCTTTCCGACCAGCGGATGCCCGAGATGCTGGGCGTCGACTTCCTGGAGCAGGCAAAAGAGTTTTACCCCAAGGCCCGCCGCGTTTTGCTGACGGCCTATTCCGATACCGACGCCGCCATCAAGGCCATCAACGAGGTGCAACTCGATTACTATTTGATGAAACCCTGGGACCCACCCGGCGAACGCCTTTATCCGGTCATCAATGACCTGCTGGATGAGTGGCAGGCGGGTTACCGCCCGGCTTTTCGGGGCATCCGGGTGGTGGGCTATCAGTATTCGCCCAAATCGCACAGCCTGAAGGACTTCCTGGCGGGCAACCTCTTGCCCTATCAGTGGCTCGATATCGAAAGCAGTGCCGAAGCACGGGAATTGCTCGACTTGCACGGCATAGAACCCAAAAAACTGCCGGCTGTCTTTTTCGAAGATGGTACGGCACTGGCCGACCCGGCAGTGGCTGAAGTAGCTTCCCGCGTAGGCCTGCAGCCCACTGCTCAATCCGATCTGTACGATGTGGTGATCATCGGCGCCGGCCCGGCAGGGCTGGCGGCGGCCGTCTACGGTGGCTCCGAAGGCCTAAAGACCTTGCTGGTGGAAAAACGAGCGCCGGGAGGACAAGCGGGCACCAGTTCCCGCATCGAGAATTACCTCGGCTTTCCCAATGGCCTGAGCGGCTCCGACCTGGCGCGGCGGGCCATCTCCCAGGCTACCCGCTTTGGGATCGAGTTTCTTTCGCCTCAGGAAGTAGCCGGCATCGAAGTAGATGGCGCTTATAAAACCATCCATCTGGCCGACGGCTCGAAGGTCAATACCAAAGCCGTGGTGATTACAACAGGGGTGGATTATCGGAAGCTGCCTTCCAAAGGTATCGCGGATTTTACCGGCGCCGGCATCTATTACGGCGCCGCCATGACGGAGGCGAACGCCTGCCGGAACAAGAAAGTTTTCATTGTGGGAGGAGGCAACTCCGCCGGGCAGGGGGCCGTGTACCTCTCGCAATTTGCTGAAAAAGTCACCATACTGGTCCGGAAAGAAGACCTGACGTCCACCATGTCCTCCTACCTCATCGACCAGATCAACGGCATTGATAACATCGAAGTGCAGGGGCGCCGCCAGATCGTGGAAGCTCAGGGCGACGGCCACCTGCAATGCCTGACAATTGAGCATATCGAGGAAGGCACTTCTTACATTACGGATGCCGACGCCCTGTTCATCTTCATCGGCGCCCGTCCGTTCACCGACTGGCTGGGCAACAATATCCTGCGCAACGACAAGGGCTACATCAAGACCGGCAGAGACCTTACAACGGATGAGCAATTCCCCAGAATATGGAAGCAGGGCCGGGAGCCCTTCCTGCTGGAAACCTGCCAGCCCGGCATCTTTGCCGCCGGCGATGTGCGCTCCGGCGCGATGAATCGGGTAGCCTCGGCGGTGGGCGAGGGGGCCATGGCCATCAAGTTTGTACACGAATACCTGGCGGAGGTATAGTTTGTTAGACTTGACAAGTTTCCGTAAGGCTGTCCATAGAAAAACTGGTCAAGCCTCTACCTGCCAAAAACTTCGTTTACGGTAAGCCCTTTAACCTGTGGAGAGTGTATAGCTTTTCCCGCCCGGAAGATTTTAACACTGTCGTAGCCTTATGTATGGTCAGGTGTTTCTTTGAGGAAAGATATCTTTGACAGCTCTGCCCCCTAATAAGGTTGTCTCCATAACCTCATTTATCAGATACGTACTTTTATTCCGGTAGGTATCCTCCCAGGGATGTGTATAAACTTCTATGCATTGCTCATTAATATCCATGATCCAAACTTCGCTTATACCTGCTTGGGCATAGTTAGGCAGTTTAACCCGTTTATCTTTTTCCAGGGAAGTATCCGCGACTTCGATCAGCAAAAGGACGTCTTCTGGTTGGGGATGGGAATCTGTGTAAAAATCTTCCCGCATTTTTAAAATGGCAACATCCGGTTCAGGCTCAGACAGGCTGTTGAGTGTGATGGGGTCCTGAATGCTGATGATGAATTCATCTCCCAATAAGCGGTTCAGGAGGCGATTTAACCATTTGACCGTACCGCTATGAGGGCTATTAATGGGGCTCATGTTATAGATTTCTCCATCTATTAGTTCTACGCGTGCTTCATCCAGTACCCCCGCCTCTCCCATCCGGTGGTATTCCTCTACGGTGAAGCGGTGCTTTTGAGTTGAAACTTCCGTCTTTTCTATTGTTTTGCTTCCGTCCATATTTTGTGTCTGAGCCTTAAAGATAAACAAAAATGAGTTTGGATTCAAGCTGCCGGTTTATTCCACAACGTAGATTTCCAACCGTTGTTTGGCCAATTGAAACAGGTGGATTCTCTGCAAAACAGCTTCCTGCTCCACAAGCATAAAGCGTCAATTTTTATAAGATGGAACGGTTGAGTACACTGTAAACTAAGTAGCGTCCGGTTTTGGCAGTGCCTTTTGACGGAATACTGCGTTGCTTCCCGCTTTTGAACCAAAAGCGGGATCAGGTAGCTACGGCTACCCTCACTCCTCGCGCCCCTGCCTGCTCGCCAGCTCGCTGGCAGGCAGGTTGCCTTCCGCCAAAATGCCCATCCCAAAACACGAAAGAACTTAATTTACAGTGCACTGAGCAGTTTAATGGAATGATGTAACTTTATAAAAAAAAACACCATGCGAGTTCTTGTAAGCATCACCCTTTTCCTCCTTGCTCAAACTTTATTCGCTCAAAACCAGCAACCCTGCACCACGGAAGCCCACCGCCAGTTTGATTTCTGGATCGGCGAATGGACCGTTTACAAAACCGGTACCGATACCCTCGCCGGCCACAACTCGGTGCGCCAGATCCTCGGCTCCTGTGTGATCGAAGAGAACTGGACGAGCGCTTCCGGCTGGCAGGGCAAGAGTTTCAACACCTACAACCCCGTCGATTCTACCTGGAACCAGGTGTGGGTCGACCAGTCGGGCGCCACCTACCACTTCTCGGGGCGCCGGGAGGGCAACGTTATGCAGCTGTACGGCGAAACGGCTTCCCCAAAAGGAGAGCACATCCTGTTTGACTTTTCCTTTCATTACAACCCTGAGGAGGACACCATCCGCCAGCTGTGGAAAATGTCTAAAGACGAAGGCAAAAACTGGCAGGTGATCTTTGATGGGACGTATGTGAAGGAGTAGTTTGGAAGTCGGAAGTCGGAAGTCGGAAGTCGGAAGTGGGAAGGGGGGGGGAGATTTCCCACTTCCCACTTCCGGCTTCCGGCTTGGTCACACCTTAATAAACACCCGCCTCCGATACAACACCCAGGCCAGCGCCAGAAATACCAGCACATTGGTAATGGCGAAAGCCAGCGAAGCATTGATAGGAGAAAGGAAAGGTGTAAACAGGTGTTCGTACACCCAGCCTTTCACCGTTTGCCTTCCGCCATCGGCGGTTGTCCAGCCTATAGTATACATCAGTTTGGCCACGAAGCCGGAAAGGATGAATACGAAGAGGGCGTTGGTGCCATACACTACAAAAGGTTGGGCCCAGCGTTGATGGCCCAGGATGTCGATCAGCCAGTACACGACGCCGAGGAAGAGCAGGGCCAGCCCGCTGGTATAAGCCACGTAGGAGCTGGTCCAGATCTGTTTGTTAATTGGGAAAGCAAGGCTCCACACCAGCCCGAGCGCGGCCAGCAGGGCGCCGGCGGCCAGTAATCCGGTAGCCTTGTGATAAGGATTTCGTTGGGTACGCAGCCACTGCCCGGCAAGCATGCCGGCGATGCCGGAGGCGACGGCTGGCAGAGTGCTCAGCAGGCCTTCGGGGTCCCAGGTTTTCGACTGGCTCCACAGGTGGTTGGGGGTGAGGAGCAGGCGGTCGAGCCAGGCGCCGAAGTTGGTTTCGGCTTCCAGGTTGGGGGCTAAGCCGCCGGGCACGGGAACCAGGGCCATCAGCATCCAGTAAAAGAGCAATAGCCCGATGCCGATATAAAGCTGGCTGCGCCAGCCGGTGCGCAGGAAGAGCAAGGCACAGATGGCGTACACGATGGCGATGCGTTGCAGCACACCCGGTATGCGCAAGTGGCTGAAATCGTAGATTCCCCAACCGCTGAGGGCCATGGCCAGGGCGGAACCCAACGCCAGGTAGAGAAAGCGCCGGGCCCAGAGCATCTGCTGTGGTTTTTGCCCCAGGCATACCGCCCGGCTGAAGATGGAAAGGGTGAAAATGCCAAGCAGGATGTAGTGCAATAGCTTTCTACCCTGAGGCGCGTCTTCCGCCATGCCAAACTTGGGGAAGGCCGCCATAAACACACCCAGGCCGAAGAGAATGGCCGCCCGCAGTAAGGTCTTGCGGATCAATGCCGACTGCGGCTGCCCCTCATACTTACTCAGCGCCAGCGGAATGGCTACCCCGACAATGAAGAGGAAAAAGGGAAAGATCAGGTCGGTAGGGGTACAGCCGTGCCATTTGGCGTGCAGTAGCGGGGGATAAACCGAGCCCCAGCTTCCGGGGTTGTTCACCAGGATCATCCCGGCGATGGTGATGCCGCGGAAGGCATCGAGCGAAAGCAGGCGTTTGTTGGTTGTATAGGCCATTGGCTTGGATGTAGATGAAGGCTAAAATTATTTTTTTAACCGGAGAAGTCCTGGATTTTAACTTGAAAATTATTTATCTGCAGACTGCCTTTCAAACAAAGCACCTACCTTTTCAGAGAGCTGTAACCTTTTTCGGCCAGCCTCCGTCCAAGATACACGATCTTTGATCGAATATGCGTTGATGGTAATAGATTATCAACGTACTTAGGCAACGCTTTGCAACCGGCATTGTCTATTAAGATCGAACTTACCTACTTAATCTAAATTAACCAAAATATTCACACACATGAAAAAATGGCCCATTATGATGCTGGCTTTGAGCCTGGTGGCTTCCGCCACGCTTTTTGCCCAGGGATCGGAAAAGAAAACCATAAAAACAGATGAATTCACCTCCATCGGCCTCGGCTTGTCGGCCACGGTTTATGTAATGAAAGGTGATCACAAGGTCGAAGTAGAAGGCCCGGCCAGCGCGGTCGACAAGATGAAATTTGAAACCAAGAGTGGAAGCCTCAACATCGAGCGCGAAGATAATCTGCGCAATTGGAAAGGCAACGGCGTTATCGTATACGTTACGATGCCTAACATTACCGGCCTGGCTATCGGCGGCTCCGGAGACATTATCGTAAAAGATGATTTTACAACGATGGGCGACCTCGACCTGTCCATCGGCGGTTCTGGTTCGATCAAGATGTCCGGCAGGGCCAAGAATGTCAGCGTCAGTATTGCCGGCAGTGGCGATGTGGACGCCACCGGCCTGAGCGGCAACAATTGTGAGGTTAGCATCGCCGGAAGCGGAGAGGCCAAGGTCGGCGAGATGCAGGCCCTGGAAGTATCCATCGCCGGCAGTGGCGACGTCGGCTACAAGGGGGAACCGAAACTGACCAAGAGTATTGTCGGTAGTGGGGACGTGAAGAAGATGTAGGCGGGAAAGCTGGATTAAAAGGATCAAACGAAAGATCCATGAAAGCCCCTGTGAGCACTCGCTCACGGGGGCTTTGAGTTAGTGAATCGCTCCAGTTTTTTTATTAATTTAAGCCCTGAAAGGTGGGCTTCCTGATAAGCCTTCGACTGTCTGCCAATATTTACCCTCTATCATCATGAGTTTCTCCCTACTTACCTTCGAGCAATCCCTTTCTTCCAGCATTGCCGGCAGAGGGCTCGATTATTACCAGAATGGCGCTGTTGCCAACCTGGCGCGGGACGGCAATACTTACCTGGCTACGGTCTATGGTACGGAAGCCTATCAGGTGGAGATAACGGTCCACGAAGGGCAGGTGGAAAGCTGGGCCTGCGATTGCCCGTACGATTACGGCCCCATTTGTAAGCATGTGGCGGCAGTACTGTTCGAAGTAAGGGAGGTGGAACACGACCCGGCACGGGCGGCGGAGGTAGCCGGAAAGGAGGGGAGAGAGCCCGTTAATGCAATCCTGGGCCAGCTACCGGAAGAAGAACTGCGCCAGTTGCTGCAGTTTTTTGCCCAACGGCACGACAAGGTCCGCGTTCACCTTCTTACCAAATACGCTCATCTCATCAGGGATCCCGGGAGGGAACACTTTCAAACCCTGATCCACACGCTCATCGAGGCGCATTCCGGAGGAAAGGGCTGGATTATCGATTACCGCAACGCCAGCCGGCTGGGCTCGGAAGTATACGGGCTGCTGGAGGATACCCGGAGTAACATTTCGGCCAGAGGAGCGCTGCAATTGGTGTATGCCTGCGAGGAGGCCATCCGGCAACTCTGTGAGGCTATCCAGGATGCGGATGATTCCGGGGGTAATATGGGGGATGCCATTAAGCATGCTTTTTCCATCCTGTCGGATCTTTGTGAAGAAGGCAATGAAATGCAGGAGGAAGTGATGGATTACGTTTATAAACTTAGTTTGCGGGAAGGTGAGCAACCCTTGTACCAGGGCTGGGATTGGGCGGGGGATTGGCGCTACCTGGCGGCGAATGCGGCCCGAAGTAAAGAACAGGCAGATAAGGTATTAAAAAAACTGGAACCGATTATCGCTCAGGAGAAAAATAACGAATCCTGGGGAATATACGAAGCTGAATCGGCGGCGGGGCTAAAATTACAACTGCTCGGCCAGTGGTATGCCCCCGAAAAGGCCCAAGGCTTTTTGCAGGAAAACCTGGCCTATACTTCTTTTAGAAGAATAGCCATTGAGCAGGCTATGGCGGAAAAGCGCTACGACGAAGTGCGGCAACTGGCGGAGGAAGGAATCACCATGGATACCAAAAACAACTATCGGGGCCTGGTGCAGGAGTGGGAGCAGTGGCTGGTGAAAGTGTCAGAAGCCACCGGCGACCAGAACGCTCAGTGCCGCTGGCTCGAAAAGCTGTACCTGGACACCCGGGAAATGGAATACTACCGAGAGCTGAAAAGCCGCTTGCCCCAGACGGAATTCGATAAAAAAGTGGAGGCGTTCATTGCGCACTTCCGCCACCCGGCGCCGCCCGGCCCAACCGCCTACTTCGATTCCACCATTGCCGCCATCTACCTGGAAGAGAACCGCCTGGACGACCTGATGGAACTGCTACAGGGCTCCAACCCCTCCCTGGCAACGCTGGGCCGGTACGAGTCTATTCTATTCGACAAATATCCGGATAACTACCTGATCCTTTATGACCTTGCCATTCGCCAGGCCATGCATTGGGCGAGCAACCGAAAAGGCTACCAGGAGGTGATCGCCTACCTGGAGCAGATGGAACGCCTGGGCGGCAGAGCCGCTGCCCTGGAGATCGCCGCCGATTGGAGGGTGCAGTATTGGCGGAGGAGGGCGATGTTGGAGGAGTTGAGGGGGGCGGGGTGGTAGGGGGAGCCGACACCTTACTCCATTTTTATATCTCCATACTGGTTCTGCACATTTATCTGGATGTTTTGCTCTTTTGAACGAAGACGTTTTATCAGTTCAACGTAAACAAGGTTTCGAGATTCAGGATCGGTTAACCCTGTAGTAAGAGCAATCTGGGCTTGTAAAGTAAGCAGACGCCGGATTTCTGTTTCAGTATTTTCTATTCTCCGTTGAAGCCGGAAGTACTGGATTGTGCCTAGAATGGCCATCAGTAGCAAGATAAAAAGAATACTCAAGAAGGCATTTCTCCCACTGACAATGAAACTGTTCATTTCTAGTACAGCTGATACCACAAACGAGCAAAGGAATAAGGCTGTCATTGATAGGAACAAACGATTACTGTGAAGTATTTGCCTATCATAAAATTCAAGCATCTCATCCTTGGCCTGTGATAAACTGGCAGTAATAGCTTTTTCGCCTACTTCGTGGCGGGTGATTTCCTGGATCAACTTATCCTTCCGGCTACCTGAGCCCAATTCAGGCTGAAACCCTTCCGGGATATTACGAGCCAGTGCCCGCTCCAGTACATTGAGGACAACATCGTTGTCAATCTGTTCAATGTACCATTTTGCGACTTCATTCAATGGCCTCATTCCAAAGGAGGTTTTAAAGGGCCCAACAATTGCCTTAGGGTAAAATGATAAGCCTGGGAGAGGGTATGTGTACCATCCAATGATTTTACCAAGGTGGCGATAAACTCCATACTTTCAATCATAGGCATGGCCCAGGAGGCCCACGCTATGCTATTTATTGGGGTGTTGAGGCTCTGAAGCGGCAGCGAAAAACTTTTTGAATGACACGCGATAAAAAAAATGGATATAGCCTTAACTCTTTTTGTATTGGTGATGAAGGAATGAAATTGTTCAACTGGAACCATCTGGCCGGCAAATTCAATGGCTTCCTTTTCTGCGGAATGATGGGCCAGTAAAAGGAGCAATTCAAAATCGGGGGCCTTGAAGATGCTTTTGAAATCTTTCCACGTTGCATCGACAATTACGGTAGCGTTTGTATTCAGGTGAAGGTATTCAAGATTTGGGACAAGAGGGGCCACTACTTTTTGGAGGTAGTCTTCCCAATTGGGATGATACCGGCATTGCAGTTTGACAAATTCAGGAGTAAGATGGTTCTTTTTTTTCCACCAGGGAGGAGGTTTACGTTCTTTAAAAAACCGGCCTCGATTTAAAGCCGGGCAAATAAGAACAGCCACCCGGCTACAATGGAGTGGCTGTTCATCGTGTAAGTGTTCCAGGCTTTTGTGGAAGTTTGCCATACTATGTCAGGCTCTATTCTTAATAGAAACATCTCCTTCTGCCTCTACTTTAAGGTCGGGGATGCCTTTAATGACATCCATAGGCGGCTTTGTCCGGGCCCCTCGCATCCGTCTGCTGGATTTAATCTCGTCAAAACCATCCCTATGCAACTCCCGGATCAGTTCATCCACACTGGTTTTCTTTGAACCAGACAGGTTGTCTACTACCTTGCGGAAGAAATTTCCGAGATTATGCAGGGCGGAGCTTTTGGTAACCGTTCCGTCATTTGCTGTCCGGAAAGAGCTGGAAATGATTCGTTGGAACTTATTTGAGCGAGCAGCAAGGTACTGGATACCGGGTGCTTCATTGGAGATGACGTACAGCAATTCCTTTGAACCCGGTATGCCTTCAAAGGTGCTTGTCAAAAGCTCAAAGGAAACATTGCGGTCCTCAAATACTATTTCATTTTCTTCGCAGCTTACTACCAAATAAATCTGCTGGTATTTATCTTCTTGCAGAATACTGACAAATTCTGTCCAGGCCGGAGCTCGGATGGAGTCCATGCCATGATATTCCAATGAAGCATAGATAGTATCCTCCAGGCGATAACTGGAAAGTATTACGGAACGTTCAGGCTGCGGAACTACATCTTTTCGGTAATTCTGGATACTTTGGTTGATATCCGGTTGGTCGATTATCCAACTCACCTGACTACTGCCATCATGCATTGTCCATATTTTTGCAGCGCTCAGGCGGGTATTTTCGTGTTCTAAGGTAATGAAATTTTGGGCGCCCGTCTCCTTTTGGATACTTTGAAGCAACTCGAATTCACTGATGGTTAACTGGCGGAGCGCGCTCAGGGTTCCGGCTTCTTCAAACGCCTTTTGCTGGCCGGCGAAGTCAATATCTTTTCCCAGTTCTATCTGTCCTACACCTATTTCACCCTGCTCTGTACAATACAGATACTTCGGGTTGGGGCCGGCAGTGCGAAGGGAAACAACTGCTTCACCTTTGTTTAACTTACCGGTATTCAACTGACGGATCGCAATATAATCCTGACGCAATTCGGGGAACTCGTCTGAAATCTGCCCCAGAATATGTATATCCTGTTTGTTTATCCGTTCGATCTGTACGTAAAAAGCCGCCAGGCCAGAGCTTTCCTCCAGCTGTCGGTTTACTTCCCGGAACAGGGCCTTTTCTTTAATACCCATGTTGGTGGGGGCCTCCATAATGTTACCGCGCAGCAGGCGCAGGCCCTTTGCCTTCGGGTTGAGTACAATGCCTCTGATCGCTGAGCCCGGGCTCAACAATTCCTTGCAGAGGTCAAAAGGTTGTTGGCCCGAAATGCTCTTCCTACCGGCCGCCACCGCCTGCCCGTCCCGATTCAGATAAGTAACCTTTGCATTCTTCGGGTATTTCTGGAGGAGCTTAATAGCTTCCATTCTAATGCTTTGGATCTTTTGTAGTTCCACTGTTGTGAAGCTTGGAATATCAATATGAAGTTCACCAACACCCCGCACCATTTCGAGTTCTCCGGCCTGGCCCTCCAGGCTAAGCCAGAGACGGTCGTTTTCCCACAATTTTGTGTCCTTTTTCAGGGGCGGTGGTTCGGTGGTGAATTCGGTGATGAGCTTGAGGTGTTCCGGCTCTTCCTGTACCTTACAATTTTTATATTTGCTCAACAAGTTATTAATATCCTCTTCGCCCTTGATCAGTGCTGTTGAACGAACCCTTGAGGAAAAGAGGGCGCCCCCCCTGAAATGAAGCACGGAAGGTGTGGTTAACCAATTGGCATCCAGCGTATTCAGCACCCATTCATTTATATCCTTCATTTTGAAGAGATAGCTATCATAAATGGGTATTTTTACAATATTATCGGCCTTGGAGGAGGCCGCTAATTCTGAAATGGGGTTGCCGCTATTAACGATTGTTCTTGAAATATCTAAAATGGGTTTGAATTCAGCCTGTTCCAAGTCAACCTTTCCCTCTTTTGAGATAGTTAGCCTGCCTACTTTCTTCTCTCCATAGGCAAGGTCCACGACCAGTTTTTCCTCCTCTACGCTGATGACAGTATGGCGGGTAAAGGGTGAAAACTCCCATTCCATACCCTGGAATGCATCTAGTGAAGGATTCGAGGCCTCAATGTTGTTTTGGCCGATCTCGAAGATTTTTTCCTGGATTTGTTCGGTGCCTTTCGTATTGTTAGAATAATTTTTGCCCGGCCGGCTGCGCTGGCTTACTTGTTTGGAAGGCGACAGTTTACTCTGAACCGATTGCCTGGGAGGGAGCGTTACACCACCATAATACTTTTTAGCGTCTGACATGGCGAGGCATTCGGTTGCTTCCCCCAGGGCCTCCCTGTCCAGAAATGGAATTTCTACTCTGATCTTCAGGGAATCATTGGAAGTGTACCACGCTTCAAAATCATAATCCCGGCGGACGTCCACCTCATTGAGGAAACTTAACAGAGGCAGGTTCCGGGCTGCTACCCATGAAATGACGGTTGACCATTTCATGATCTGGTCCAGCTTGTGGTATTGCGGTTCATAGTCGGCAACCCTGTCGTAATGGCTGTTCCACCAGTTGACGAATTCGGCGGTGCGGGGATCGGGGCGTGCCTCGCTTTCGTCATCGAACAGGTCGATCCTGGATTTTGCATTGATTTGGGTAGCGTTAGCTGAAAAATAGAGGGCATGGTCCGGGTGGATGTCAAAACCACTTTCCGATGCCGATAACCAATAACGCCTGGCTGGATATTGGCTCATGAATCTGGCATAAACCGGTGAGGCCGATAAAGAGCCCATGGGGATGAAGCCCTCAATTTCTCCTGACCGTTTTAGTCCGGCTACATCACTGGCGAACATTTTCATGCCCAGGTCCGTGTAAAATAGGGTCATACCAACTTCCGTGCCTTTTAATCCTCCGTAGTATTTTGCGTAAATATAATTGGCTTTGGATTCTGCCTTTTGAAGAAAGACTTTCAATACCTGGAATTCATGGCGTTTTTTCCTGCTGAGTTGAGAAAGATAGTACCAGGTGTCTTCATCGATTAACCCCGGTTCTGGAAGCCCGCGTTCTTCTTTAAACTGCTTTAGACCCTGTTCAAACAGAACGCCATTCAGGCATTCCGGGGAGCTAAGGGTATCCCCACCTTCTACATATCCAGCTTCCAGCAGCATGTCCCAAACATCATCCTGAATATGCAACTGCTCAAACAAGACACTGTCAATATGGAATGGGAGGAATACACCGCTGAGATATCGTTGTAATTCCCGATAAGCATTCATGTTATTGTTCTCCAGTTCCTCGGCAGCAGCCTCCAGTAACTCATATTTATCCTGTAAGGCTTTATTCAACACGATGATGTTTCCGATCTCAAAGCCATCCTCATCAAGTAGCTCCCGGTAAAATCGTTCAGAGGGCGAAAGTGCTTTTCGCAATTTTCTGGCAATCAGCTCATGTTGAAACTTGGGCTCCAGAGAGAAACCGGGAGCTCTGCCTCCCACCCGGTACGACTGGTAGAGGCAAGCCACATGCTCAATGTTGACCCCGGCTGTCCGGCTGTTTTTGAATGTTCGTCCGCCCAGTGTCAGCTCAGTCCTTCGCGGATGAGCATAGGTGAGGTCCGACACTTCCTCTAAAAAGGCGAGCAGGCTTGCTTCATCCTTTACCTCTCGTTCTACGTAACCGGCCTGTTCTTTAAAGAAAGCAGCTCCTGGTTGTATTCCAGCCGGCCGAAACCTGGCCTCAGGGCCGGAGGGGTCGACCTCATATTCATAGATCACCACTTCGCTGGGAGGGGCCCCCATCGTCATTCGGTAGGCATCGGCCAGGTAGCACAGTTGTTGGTGCTGAAGGGCGCTGTCCATAGTTACCAGGGCTAACAGTTTCCGCTTGGGAAGCTGTATGCCTCTACTCTCTCCGAACGCAAAGTTGCTGACCGGAAGCAAGTAGTCATTGCGGGCTGGAGAATGGCCGTACATGGCGTCTACCAGTTCACTTTCAGAGAGCTTCTGCTGGTTTAATATGGCTAGGAAAGTCCAGTCCAAAAGTTGTTCTGTGGCGTATACTTCATATCTGATTGTGTTTCTGCCAGGTAAGCCTGACAAGAAGCCCCGGGCCTCTGGAGAAAGTTGCAGAATTGTCCATTCTTTATTTGGAGCGTCGGGGGTTATATTCTTTGCTAAAATGGGTTCGCAAGCGGTAAGAATTGCCAGCGCTATTAACAAGGGCCGTAAGGCAATCGAAAAGGGTAGTGTCATGAGTAGGGGGTTTTTATGGACAAATAAGTTCAATCGTCAAAGAGCAAATCTCCAGTGTTTTCCTTGATATTGATCTGTTTATCGATCTTTCCGTGATTATGGACTTGTTGGGCAATATCATCCCCCACCCGAAAATCCCCTCCCACGCTGATATTACTCCCCTGCACCACATTCTTACTGTTAGTGATCGCCACTGTACTACCCGCCACCCCTTTTTCCGCTGCCTGTTTGAGCAGGGCTTCGAGCTCCTGCTTCAACTTCTCATCTTTGTTAAGCGCCTTACGCAGGGCGGAGCCAATGGCCACCTGCGCCTCTTCCGGCGTATCCTCCGCTTCGATTTCCTCGATAAAGAGAGGCTTCACCTTTTCCCACATTTCCAGGATAGAGCCGTCGGTTGCCTGCCGGAACTCTTTGCCGATCTGTTTCACGGAATCGAGCTTAAGCAGCGGGAATAGGGTAGTGACTATCTGTTTGGCCAATGTTTTTGTATCCATGTGAAGTATTTTAAGGCTATTAAAATTCAGTTGGTCCAGCAACTCAAAAACAAAAGCCGCTGCATGTTCCGCCGCCCGAGGCTGGTTTTTCGCATCGTGTTGGGCGGTCTTGCCGTCCAGCAGGTCGGAAATGCCGCGGATGTTGATGGCGCGGATATGGGGGTAGGCTGCCAGGGCGCGGGCAAAGCCAATGGACTCCATCTCCAATGCCAGCGTATCGTTGTAGTGGGCCTTGATGATACGGTAGGCTTCCGCTTGCGTGGAGGCCACTACCTGATCACCTGAGGCAATAGGGCCAAAATAAACCTGGGGGCCGGAAGTAGCAGGGGAGAGGCGCTGCCGCCAGTTGCCGGCCCTTTCGACGGCCCGGGCCAGTTCGATCAGCTCCGGACTGTAGGGCAGCACGTTGGGGCGGCTGGAAAAGCCGTCGTCCGTCGATTTGCCGGCCTCGTAGCCATAGGCTTGGGTGGCGACCACCACATCGCCGATGCCGGCGTCTTTGACCCCTCCGGCAATACCGGTGAGGATAATGATTGTGGGTTGGTAGAGCTGGATGATCCGCTCCGCCGCCAGGGCCACCTCGTTGTTGCGGGAGCCCGTTTGCCGAAGCACAATGCTATAGGACTGATGCTTGCCCCGAAAGGCGCCCACCGTATAATACTGGCCGTTTTTTGCCTCTTCCCGGGTATCTTCCAGGCAGGCCATCACGGCGCGGTACTCTACAGGGATGGGGGCCAGTATAGCAATGTCCATCTGCTTGTTATTTTAGAAGTTTAATATACGTTTTTTTTCTGCATTTTTCCAAGCTACCCCCTCACCTTCTCACTCCTTTCCTCCTTCTCTCCCTTCCGCAGCACATTCCAGATACTCCTCGGCGTCAGGTTGAACCGGTTGGCCAGCAGCTCTACCGTATGGGTTTTTCGGTGTTTATTCTCGGGGTAGAGGTCCTTGAACAGTTCCAGGATGGCGTATTGCCGGATGGTGTGGTTATCGATCAGTTCCTGGTCGATCAGATACGTAGTAAAGTTGTCCAGCTCTTCCGGCAGTTGGTGTTCGGTGCAGTATCGTTGGAAATTCAGGTGCAGTTTTTTACAAAAAATGTCCATTTCCTGTTTGCGGGTGCTATGTTTCATTGAATGCAATATTTTGAAAAGGATGGGGTGCGGCATTACGCGATAGTGAGAGGGAGCGCACCCCTTTCCCGAAGGTTTATGGAGTTCTTCGCCGGAATGGATAAAGTGAAGTTAGAAGGTTTAGCCTCTGCACTTTGGATTAACCGGAGAGAAAACACCAGAATAATGTTCAAAAGGGCAAAATCATTTGGTTTTTAGGGGATAAAAAAGCGGCGCCGCGAAATCGAGAGCGTCAACGCAAAATCAACTGTTTTTTCGCTGGGTTTTATCACTGAACTTCAGTAGTAACAATGCAAATATCCCTTTTAACTGCTCCATTTTCCACTTCATAATTCGGTGTTTTCCTCTTGCTTTAAAGCTGGTTTGGTTGTTTTTTTCTAATTAGTTAGTTGTAATTAGCTGATTGTCAAAAATTTAATGAAAATATGTTTTTGTTATTTTCCTTTTTATCTTTGAGCATTGGAATGATTTTCCTTTCGGCAAACAGCCGGTCCGCCGCCCTTTGATGAAAAGACACCCTCTTTCAGTAACACATCGTTTTGCTATGAAAAACAGTAAGTTGGTTAAGCTGTTAAGTGTGCTAAGCACGTCGGAAATGGATGGTTTCGGCGCCTACCTCAAGGCCTTTCACGGTGGAGAAGGAGCGCCCGTTTCTCTGTATGAATACCTGAGGCCCTTTCATCCTGCCTTTCCTGCCAAGGAATTGGAGAAAGGCCGCATAGAGAAAAAACTGGGCCTGCCTCATACGAATGGACACAAACGGGTGTCGAACGAAGCCAGCAAACTGTACGCCTGGCTGCTGGATTTCCTGGCATGGGAAAAGTTTCGCTCTGAAGAAAACAAATTCGAATATTTCCGGATGCTGCTGCAGTCCCTCCGGGAGAAAAAGCAGGAACAAGCGTTTTTTAGCGTAGCCCAAAAGGCTTCGGACTGGCTGGATGAAGCTCCTGCCAGCGCCTGTAAACCGCTGCAATACATGCAACTCGGTCATTCCAAATACTACTACACACCTACCAAAAAATGGGAAACCAGGCAGGAGGGCATTGAGGAGGTGGCCACCCAACTGCATCACTTTTGTTACACTGCGAATTTGAAATATGTCTGTGAGTTGAGGAGCCGTGCCCGGGCGCTTCAGGAAGAGGAATCCATTGCTGAAAAATACCGGCTCAAGGACCTGGCCCATTCCGAGCAGCATCTGGTGTTGGCCCGGCTCTATTCCCTTTGCGAAAAGATGTTGGAGCACGACACGGATGAAAATTATCAAAACTTTTATGATGCGTTTCTCAGTAATGAAGGCCTATTGGACAAAGAGGACGAGCACGTTCTGTTGACTTATTTGATCAACGCTATTGCCCGCCGCTTACCGCGGGACCAGGAGCAATGGGGCCGGCCGGCGTTTATGTTGTATCAGCATGGCCTGGACAAGGGCGTTCTCATCACAGACGGCTACCTGTCTGACATTACTTTTCACAATATCATCCAGTTGGCCAGTGGGGTGCAGGAACTGCAATGGGCCGAATGGTTTGTGGAGGCGTATGCTGATTTTCTGGTGGCAGAGGGCCGGGATTCAACCCTCAAGCTGGCCCGGGCGCGCATCGCATTTGAGCAGGGCGATTTTTCGAAGCCACTCGAATTGCTAAGAGAACTGGAGTTCAAGGATTATTCTTTCACTCTACAAGCCAAAGTGCTGCAGGCCCGGTGTTTTTACGAGTTGGGAGAGCGCGAACTCCTGGATGCTTTCATGAAATCATTCGATCTTTCCCTGCTCCGAAACAAAGTGGTCAATAAGAAAGGGGCCTTAAATGCCTACCGGAATTTTCTGAAGGTCCTGAAAAAGCTGGCCGATGGCCATTCCCGCCGGAAAATTGAGGCGGCCCTGGAAAAGTACGATCATCTGGTTTGTAAATCCTGGTTGAAATGCAAGTTGCAGAGCCTTCCGGAATAGCGCAGCTCCGCAGGTGCTTTAATAGCACGGCTTTAAGTGATGATCAGTTCTTCAACGACGATCATCAGCATTTCTAACCAAATCATGATGTCCGGATTTTGAGTTAAAAAATTGGGTTGCCAAAAGGCGGATAAAACATCGGGCGCGACGCTTACCCACCTTGCCATCAGGGCAAAACAAGGGCAGCCTTTGCGCGGACGCAAAGAGGCGGCATGGCTCGGTATCTAAGGGGCTCGGTTTAGGCCGGCCAGCCTTGGATCACAGAGCGTTTTCTCGCAATGTCTGCTTGATGAATGATGACCATACAAAGGTGAGAAAAAAGGAAAGGCGAGTCTAGTAAAGGTTTGATTCAGAGGTTTTTACGTAAATTTTGTAAAATTTTGTAAAAACCATGTAAAAGATTCACCCTTGCCAGAGGCGGGCGTCTTGCGATAAAAACTGGAAGGACTGGTAGTACCGTCGGAATAGGTCGCGATTGGATTGTTTGGCGAGTTCTATAACCGGGCAGTTGGCGCGGTTGATGCCATAGAGGTAAGGGGAGACGGCCAATTTGCCATGGCCGCGTTCTCCATCTACGATGAGAAAGTGATTGTAGGGGACGTGTTTGTAGAGGTACACCTGAAATTTTCCCGGGAACTGCTGCGCTTCGGCCTCTTCGATAACCCGGCTCAGCTGGCGGAGTACGGATCTGATCTTTTCGATGGCCCCCCGTTCTTCTTCCTGTACCCGCGCCCGGTCGTGGAAATAGAGCCTCGCTTCCTGGCATTCGGGGTCGAGTAGATAGGCCTTGAAATGCACGCCTCTTTCCAGCAGTCCGTAAATCGGCAATTTAAATTCGTGCTCATTGCGGCTGGTAAAATAATTGGTGAAAGTGCGCAGGCGAATGCCCACTTCGATGACCTCATCCTGAGCGGAAGACAAAAAGGCTACCTTCTGGTTGATCGGCCACCGGCCCTCCGGATGAAAGATAGGGTGTTCGGTGCCTGCCTCAACCGGCGCTTCCTCCTTTTCAGGGATGATGTAAGGTTTCCAGCCCTCTGTTACCCGATCCGTATTGAAGGACATTCGGGCTTCGTCAAAATCGTAACCCAGTTCGCTGCGCACGATCTCGAGTAGGCCTTCTCCTCCCCTTCGAAGTACTTCTTTGCCCTTTCTGTTCCCGTTGAGGATATTACTCATGGAAGAAGCGGAGATTCCCTTGCCCAGCGATTCCAGCTTGCGGAGAATGTCAGCTTGTGTGTAGGCTTTCCGTTGCTCCAAAAGCTCAAAACCTTGCCGGATGATCTGTTCGTATTGAAGGGTACGCCTGTGAGGGGCCATCTTATTCTTTTTCCAGGCTTTTGATAGCCTGAAGCAAACTGTGTACGATCTGGTTGCGGTGGGTGGTTGCCTGGTCGTAGGATACCAGCCCCATCCGGCTTTGCCGCTGTAGTTCTTCCCACCGGTTGGCTAACAGCTGTACTTCG
The DNA here is from genome assembly GCA_020636095.1 of Lewinellaceae bacterium. Lineage (GTDB taxonomy): Bacteria > Bacteroidota > Bacteroidia > Chitinophagales > Saprospiraceae > JACJXW01. The sequence continues at coordinate 348,928 of JACJYN010000002.1, read as the reverse complement.
CTGAGTGCATCTGCCCCTTTCGCTTTGGCAATCTCACTAAGGCCCGCGATGGCTTTTTCCACCCGGTTTTTAATGATCAGGTTGCGGATCTCTTCCAGGTCCGAATTGACTTCGGTGGGCGGCTTTCCGTAATAATTGTATACATTTCCGATATGGACATTGCCACCGGCGTTGATGTTGGAGTCCTGAATGACATTCTGGCTGTGGGAAATGTCTACTTTCTTATTGCCCTTTTTTTCTTCCATTGTTTTGGGTTTGCTCGGCAAGCTACGCAGGCGGCCGTTCTTAAAATTCTTATGAAGCCATAAGATAAGGCCTTTTCCACTATTTATTCAAGTGAAGCGGGGTTTCAGCACAATTCCCTGGCGTAAAAGCCTATCACTGCGATGTCGGTTCATGGCTGGAATGTTGAATATTAATAGATGGAATCCTGATAGGTGCGGCATCAATAACCATGCATGAAACAATTGAGCCGTTTAACCTCCTCTAACTGATCCTGCTCCACCCCTTCAACTTTTCCCCAAATTTCTCATCGTACCACTTAATGGGATGGTGTTCCGGCCGTTCCAGCCGGGGGTCGTCGTCGAGGATGCGGGCGGCCACCTCGCGGGCTGTTTGCAGGATGTGGGTGTCTTTGGACAGGTCGGCGATGCGGAAGTCGAGGATGCCGCTCTGCTGGGTGCCTTCAATGTTGCCCGGGCCGCGCAGGCGGAGGTCGGCCTCGGCGATCTCGAAGCCGTCATTGGTGCGCACCATGGTCTGGATGCGTTCCTTGCTCTCCTTGCTCAGCTTGAAACTGGACATCAGGATGCAGTACGACTGCTCGGCGCCCCGGCCCACCCTGCCTCGTAGCTGATGCAGCTGGGAGAGCCCGAAGCGTTCCGTATTTTCAATGGCCATTACGGAAGCGTTGGGTACATTGACGCCCACCTCGATCACCGTGGTGGCTACCATGATCTGGGTTTTACCTTCCACGAAGCGCTGCATTTCCATATCCTTGTCGGCCGGCTTCATGCGGCCGTGCACGATGCTGATCCGGTAGTCGGGTGGAGGGAATTCCCTTTTCAGGGCTTCGTAGCCCTCCTCCAGGTTTTGCAGGTCCAGCGTCTCGGATTCCTCGATAAGGGGGTAGACGACATACACCTGACGCCCCTTGGCGATCTCCTCCCGCATGAAACCGAAGACCCGCATCCGGTGGTTTTCCGTCTTATGGAGGGTTTTAATCTCCTTCCGGCCCGGCGGCAGCTCGTCGATGACCGATACGTCGAGGTCGCCGTAGAGGGTCATGGCCAGGGTGCGGGGGATTGGGGTGGCGGTCATGACCAACACGTGGGGAGGGCAGGGGCTGCTCTTCTTCCACAGGCGGGCCCGTTGCGCCACCCCGAATCGGTGTTGCTCGTCGGTGATGGACAGGCCCAGATTTTTGAACTGCACCGGGTCTTCCAGCAGGGCGTGGGTGCCGATGAGGATGTGGATATCGCCAGAGGCGAGTAGTTTCAGGAGTTCTTTCCGCTTTTTACCCTTCACGCTGCCGCTGAGAAAGGCTACGTTGACGCCCATGCCTTCCACGTACTCGCTGATGGATTGGTAATGCTGCTGGGCAAGGATCTCCGTCGGCGCCATCATGCAAGCCTGGAAGCCGTTGTCGATGGCTATCAGCATACACATGAGGCCGACGACGGTCTTGCCGCTGCCTACATCGCCCTGCAATAGCCGGTTCATCTGTACACCCGCGCCCAGGTCGCGGCGGATTTCCCGGATCACCCGCTTCTGGGCGCCGGTCAGTTCGAAGGGCAGTTTTTCCTCGTAAAACGTATTGAAATAGTGGCCGATCTTTTCAAAGACGAAGCCCTTGATAGCGTCTTTGCGGCGGCGGCGAATCTGCAACAGCCGAAACTGCAGGAAGAAGAGTTCTTCAAACTTCAGGCGGTTGCGGGCGCTTTGCAGTTCCTGCTCATCCCGGGGGAAGTGGATCATGCGCAGGGCATCGTAGCGGGAGGGAAAGCGAAATTTCTGGATGAGGTAGTCGGGTAGGTTTTCCGGCGTGTCCGCCGGGCTGATCTTTTCGAAAAGCGCTTTCATGGCCCGGCGGCGGGTGCGGGCGTCCACCCCTTTGGTGTTGAGCTTGTCGGTGCTGGAATAGACCGGTGCGAACGTGGCGGCCTTCTGGATATTTTCCGTCAGGGCCAACTCCATCTCCGGATGGGGAATGCTCAGCTGGCCCCGAAAGCTATTGACCCGCCCGTAGATGACATATTCTTTTCCAACCTCCAATTGTTTCTCCAACCAGTGTACTCCGGAAAACCAGACCAGGTCGATGGCGCCCGTATCATCGCGAAAGCGCCCGGCCAAACGGCGCTTCCTGCCTTCGCCCACGGTGCTCAGCCGCCGCAAGATGCCCCGCAGTTGCACCTCCCCGCTGTGCTCGCTCAGCTCCCGCACCCGGTGAAACTGGGTTTTGTCGATATAGCGGTGGGGGTAGTGCTGCAGCAGGTCCCGGAAGGTGAAGATGCCGAGTTCCTTCTGCAACAGCTCCGCCCGCTTGGGGCCAACGCCTTTTAAAAATTCTATGGAGGTGTCGAGGAGGTTCAAAGGGTTACGGTTTTATGGTTTTGCGGTTTTATGGTTACACAGGTGTAGTTGTGAAACAAATCAGTGTAAAAGTAACAACTTTTTGTTAATACTTATGGAACTACTTTCCTGAAAAATTGTTTGCATTGGAAATTAGCAAAAGGGAGGCTGGCAATTCCGTTTGAGAAAGCTTTTCATTTACCCTATATTTGCCGACCTTGCGAAAAGAGAAGATTGAAACCATGGAATCGAAACGACAACTACAGATAGCCGAGCTGATCAAGCGGAATTTTAGTATAGTACTGCAGAACGAAGGAAGCTACATCTACGGCGCCGAGCCGCTGGTGACGGTTACTCAGGTGAAAATAACGCCGGATTTCAACCTGGCCAAGATATACCTCAGTATTTACAATACCGAACACAAACAAGGGGTGCTGCTGGAATTGGATGAGCATCTCACCCGCCTCAAGCAATCGCTTATGGCCCGCATCCGAAAGCACGTGCGCCGTATGCCCGATATCGCTTTTTTTCTCGACGATACCCTCGATGAGATGTACCGCCTCAATGAGCTGTTCAACCGGTTGCATGAGGAGGATCAGATGGGGGAGGAGGAGTGAAGAGCGGAGAGGATTGGTGGATCAGGGGAAAAATCGATTTTTTGACGTTCTATCTTTTTCCCATGATCCGCCAGGGACAAAATCCTTTTTCTAATTCGTATTTTCAGTAAATGATAATTTGCTTGGTAAGCTTTGAATATTCACCATTCACTACTTCCACTAAATATCTGCCTTTCGGCAATCCAAGTGTGGAAATTATTTGGTCAGCTTCTCGCAAACTACCTGTTCGCACCCTTTGTCCGGTTGCATTAAACAGGGAATAACTCAGGGGTATTCCGGATGGATTTTGGGTTTCCAGCGTGAAAAATTCATGAGCAGGATTTGGAAATATTTTGACTTCCTCATCACGAAGTTCGGATGCTGTTGTCGTTGTAAGCAGGGTAATGGACATATTCTCGCGAAGGAGGCCGCCAATAATGCCTGTGGAACTATTCAGGAATAAAATTAAAAGCTCTACATTCTCGATAGTCCCGGCAGGGGGCAAGGAAGAAGAAGTTGGAAGGGAAAGCGTGAATTCAGTTTTGTAGACGTAGATCAACCCATTGGGGCCTGTAATAATGCCGGCCAGGTAGGAATCGTCGATTGTAATATCGATGAAATCTATCAGGGTAGTGTCACCCTGGTTATCAACCGTAAAAAAAGAAACAATCGCGGCGGATGGAGTCGTGTTGGCTCCGGCAAGAATACTGTAATAGGAAGGTTGTTCATCGCTCAGCGAAATATTGAAATGTTCCTCTTCATCTAGTGGAATTTCTACATAGTCCTGGCTGAAAGTATAGGCCAGGAATGCAAAAAACAGGATTGTAATCAGGAATCCTCTAAGCTGTAAGGGGTGGTTCGTGTTTTTCATCGATCTTAATTTTAGTTGGTTAAAATGATAGTTAAATAGCTCGGAGTGGGCAGTCGAAAGCATGGTGAATCCATCTGGATTCAGGCTGTTTTCTCCCGTCCAGGCTGTTTTTTATAAAAAGATCAGGCTGTTTTTAATCCGTAAGGGCTGCTCTATGTTTTTGCCTGCAACTACAGCTTTACAATTTTTCTAACCTCACGCCCACGGCTCGTATAGAAGGCTACCCAATAGACGCCTCCAGGCAAATGTTGTATATCAATGGTAGGGTTAAAACCCTGCCCGGCCAGATCATCTGCCCACACCTCTGTTCCATGGTGGTTATAGACAGCGATCTTCCGGGCAGGAATGCCTTTTGTTTCCAGGAAATAGATGCCTTTTCCCGGGTTGGGATATATTAGGAAGCTTCCCTCTTGCAGCGTCTCCTGGCTTGAACTAATGCCCTGGCTGGTTAGGTTGAACTGCAAGCTATTTGCTCCAACCGGAATAATAGAACCGTCATTCGTAACCATTAGTGTCCCCTGAATATCCAATGAAAGGGTGAGGGTATCATCAATCGCCAGGTTATCGTCGATCACCAGGTAAAAAGTAGCATTGCCTATCGTATTTGTTCCAATATGATTCTGGTGGTTGATCCTGGTGACGGCCGCTTCTATGACAGGCTCTGTCTGTGATGGCCTCGAAATAGAAAGTACGTCTACCCAGGGTATTCCCAGGCCTGATTCCCCAAAATTCACCGATGGAGGGCCGTCCAGTTCTATTTCCGGGAAATAGTAGTACAGATTGAAGGCAACTCCGTAAATATTATCCAATATTTCATTTTCAGCATTCTGTATCTGGATGGCAATTTCCATTTGCCAGCCATTTTCCTGCGTAGGGGGTACAGCAATAACCGGCTTCAGGGATATAGGGCTGATGGCCGGGGAAGGATTTCCTGCCGGAATGCCGTGGGTTAAACCATAGTTTTGTTCAAGAACAAAAAAATCGGCATTGTCAACCAGGCCGTCGCCGTTCATGTCGGCATGCTTTAAGTTGATGTTTTCCGGGAAGAAGCCTCCCCAATCGAAAGCAGGGTGCCCCACCCAGGTGGCGCTGGCTTCCTGACGGGCGAAACCGTGAAATCCATAAGCCTGGCCGATCTTCAGCAAGTCATAATGATTGGCGATATTGTCCTGGTTTGCATCGCCCGGCCAAACGCAGGATGGGTCGAGCAAAACGGGAATTGCTGCCATTGCTGTACCCCCGCAGTGGTCCGTTACAGTCAACTGATAAAGGCCAGAACTGGTTGCGCCGGCCGTCTGATTATTGCTGACGAGAACGTTATTCAGCCGCCATTCATAATCGGCCATCCCTGGTGCGGCCTCCAATACCGTACTACCGTCGCAAACGGATACGGATTCCGCCAAAGGCAGGCTGTCGGCGGTAGGATACACCGTGATTAGTTGGGAGGATTGAGCCTCGCATCCATTATTGTTCCTGGCGAGGAGTGAGACGGTGAAGTTCCCGGGTTCCGGAAATTGATGGTGTAGGTTGACACTGGTGGAAACAGTATCCCCATTAATTTTCCATAGGAAATCGGAAGCGCCGGATGTGGTATTTAAAAATGTGACAGTTTGCGAGGCACAAATGTTCTCCGTATTTTGATAAAAGGTAGCAGCAATTGCCGGTGAAGATGTTTCATAGATTCTCAGGCCTTTTGATACAACCCAAATACTTCCTGTTGCATCAATATCAAATTGCCTGATTTCACTGCTTTCTCCGGCTGGTAAAGCGACGACATCTTCAACATTCCCAAGACTATCGAGCTGGAAAATATGATCACTTGCCCCAAAGAAAACTTCATGGTTGTCCGTGATCTTTATGTCTTCAGCGTAAATTGAACTGTAGGACCGAACCAGTAAAGTATCTTTGTATTTGTACAAGATGGGTTCACCCGGAAACCCGCCTAGTAGTGAACCGGTCATCCCGACCCACATATGATTGGCGGTATCCGCTTTTAATACTCCTATGCCTCGTACATATCCGTAGATCATTTGATGAAAGGCTTCTCCATCAAAAGTGAATACCCTGTAATCGTTTCCCGGAAAACTGTTAGGGTTTCTGTATGTTCCTACCCACAGCTTGCCCGATTCATCAAATTCTAATTCTTTCACCTGGGATGCATTTCCCAGATCGTGTGAAAAGGCGGAAAATTCTGTCCATAATCCATTTTCTAATTTGAAAAGGACTGCCAAATCCCCTGCCGGATAACCAAAATCTCTCGTTCCTCCAAACCAGATAGCACCGTCAGGCGCGATTTCGATATCGCGGATTGAGGAATTAGAAAGGTAGAATGGAAGCCAGGTATTACCATTGTACCTCACCACGCCTTTGTCAGTCCCTACCCAGATGTTGTCGAATGGATCGATAGTAATGGCATAAACGAAGTCAGACGAAAGTCCTGAATTGGATGAATTAAAAATGGTCCATCCAGCGTGAGATATTTTTACCAGCCCTTTGTTCGTGCCTAGCCATTTGTCGCCTTCTCGGTCAATGACAAAATCATTGATAATATTGGATGGCAGGGAAGAGCCAAAGACATTTTGCCGGGACCAACTTTCATCTGTTTTTTTTATCAAACCGTCTTCAGATCCGATCCAGAATGTATTTTCTGTGCCTATGTGAAACTTTGTGAAATCTACCCTTTCGTTTAAACCAGGATTATATGTAGTAAACTCGGCCCCATTGAACTCAAGTAGCAATGGGTACCTTAACGAACCGTTGAAAGTTGTTACAGTACCAGCCCAGATATGGCCCAGATGATCAATTGTAATTTGATTCATGTTATTGGTTATCAAATCTGGCGTATTGTCTGTGTTGTATAGTTCCCAGTTGTCAACGCCGTCAAAATGAATAAGGCCAGAATAGGGGTAAGTAATCATCCATATTCCCTGCGCACTGTCAACTGTAATTCCACGAATTGCATTAAAAGGCAGGGGCGAATTACTGGTAGTATATGTGGTCCACGTGCCATCTTGTAGCTTTGATAACCCTTCGATAGTAGCTACCCAAACGGTGCTGTTATCGTCGGTTTCAATATATTCAATAGAATTGGAAGGGAGTCCATCGAATGAATAGTAAGCCTGGTTCTCCAGTCCATCGTATTTTACCAGTCCGTTGTTGGTGCCTATCCAAATATTCCCAGATGCGTCAGCAGTGATTTCTTTAATCCAATTATCAGGCAGCCAGTCAGAATTGAAGATGGTATGCTTGACCCATAGTGCCCCATCGAAAAGGAAAAGGCCCTGGTTACGGGTTCCTACCCAAACCAATCCATCTGCGCCAACTTCCAGAGCAGTCAGTTGATCTGTATCCAACGCGGAGTTGTAAATATTATAATGAGTTTTGACATTATCTGCCTTGTTCCACCTTGCCACTCCAACGTCAGTAGCGATCCAAATAAAAAGGCTGTCTTCTGCAATATCAATGATATGGTTCCCATTCACGGCCTGCCGCCAGCCCGGCTCATTACCCTCGCATATTTCGGCTTGTGTTATCTCTATGGTTTGACAAGCTTCGGGGCTATTGCCGCAAAGGCCGATAACAAACAAACATAACTGGTACTGGCCTTCTGCTTCCACAGTTGTGGTAAAGTTGGGTTGGCTGATATTCAAATCTAGGCCGTTCAAGGTCCAGATAAAAGCAGTGGCATCCTCATCCAGCGCGTGGAGGTGCAGGGCCAACCCTTCTGCCGACAGGGAGAATTCCGCTGAGGGTTCGGGAAATACCCTGGCCTGCCGGCTGAAGGTGTCAATGCAATTATCGTCAAGCCTGGCATACAGCGTGACCAGATGCATGCCTGGGGAAGTGAAATAATGGGTGATCCCATTCGGATTTGAGGAAACAGTTTCACCATCGATTTCCCATTCAAATTCCAGTTCGGCCTCTCCGGCTAAACCAGAGGAGGTATTCGTGGCAATTAGCGGTTGGCCCAGGCAAATTTTTCCCGGATTGACTTCAAAATGGGCAATTGCATTACAGCCAAAAATGGCAAAATTGTTATCGCTCTGATCCTGTGCCAGCGGGTTGTCTCGGGCCAAGATACGCACCCGGCATTGATAAGAATGGGCATTGGGAATCGTCCATTCATACATGCCGGTATTTTCTACGGAATCGGCAATGTTTACCCAACTGGTTCCTCCATTTATGGAATATTGCAGTTTCAACAGGTCGATATTTCCTTCTGCGTCCCATCTAACCGGCACCCGTTCTCCATGTTGAAAGGCCTCTCCTCCATTGGGGGTTGCCAGCAAGAGTGTTGAAGCCTCCGGTTCACAACTTCCCAGTCCGGCGGCGCAAAAGGCTTTGGCCAATTGTTCCTGCTCAAACGTACCGAATCCGGGGATGTCATTGGCAGCGGAAAAGGCCAGACGCCTGAAGTCGAAAAAACTAGAGGTTGGTGTAAGGTAATTTACCATGAGGTGAAAAGCCAGTTGAGCGGCTTTCTCCAACCCAATCCCTTCCAGGTTATATATATTGCCAAAGTCGTTGGCGCCTACTCCGCCTTCGGACAGCAGATAGAAAAAATGGCTGATAACCGTGCTGTTGCTGTGAACACCACAAAAGTCATTTGGCAAGGAGGCCAGGCAATTTTCCTGAGGTACCCAGAATCCTCCCTGATAAGTATCCGGATCGCCATTGGCATTGGGGTTGGAAAGCGAGCGAATGCCTGCTCCAAACGATATATCCGCGCATTCTCCAATGTTCCAGTTGCCGCCATCAGGATGGTATCGATGCTCCAGGACTGAGGCAAAGAAATCACACAGGGCCTCATTAATGGCTCCCGCCTCATAGTAATTTTCCAGCCCGGAAGAATACTGAATGATCCCATGGATAAACTCATGCACAACAATATCCAAGCTCGTCATTGAACGCCAGTTTACACCATCTCCACCACCGAAATTGGCCCAGTTCCCAAGCCAGAAAGCACCGGCATAGTTCGTTCCGAAATTGGCCCAGGCGAGCAACTTCATCCCCTCGCCGTTTATTCCCTGCCAGTTGAATTCTTCCTCAAAGTAGTTGTAAAACTGTTGTGAGGCCCAGTGCACATCTATACCATTTTGTTGTCCGGCTTCCCCCCAAATATTGTCTTCATCCACAAAATCACTGGTGGGGTTGGAGTTGGTATGGTGGGCATTATAAGTAGTATTGTGAGCAGAGCGCAGCCGAAAGAACGGCCCGCCACAGGAATCCGTTGTAATTTCCATCGGGCCGTTGAAACAGGAAGGGCTGCCGGTTCCAGGTACATCGCAGCGGTAGGCCTTGTCTTTTACCAGGACGATTCCGCCATTGTGGGCATCAACATAAATTAACTTTCTGGTATATGGGGCTGTTGCAAAAATATCAAACTCATAGGCCAGCACATATTGGATGGGTTCTTCCTGTTTTGCAACAATAACCAGTTCGGCATGAGGTTCAAAAGAGGCTTCTGGATCATTGGTCATCTCTTTGAGCAAGGCTTCGTAAGCCGGTTCTTCCCAGGCATATGATTGAGCTGGTAAATAATCGAGAGCTGATTTTAGAGCGAGGCTTTCAGAAATGCCCGCTTCGGCGTCCAATTGAAGCCCTAAAACGACATGGCCGTTTGCTTTTTTAATGAACCCCTCCGATTCATGCAACAGGTATTCAGCACCTATGATTTTCCTGCCTTTGAAAGCCTGCTGCAAACGAATATGCCGCTGGCCGAATGAGCCTTGGTTTATTGCTTTTGTTATCCAGGTATTTTGCTCAGGCAGCCCGGCTTTCTTTCGGAAAGGAGCGCTGACAAATTCCCGATAAGATACTTCTTTTCCCGAAGCAAATACCAGATGTTTAAGGGTACTTCCTTTTGTGGTTAGGCTTTGAAGGCCTTCCGCCAATACTTCGGGTTGCGCAGAAACACAGGGAGCATTCAGCCAAAAGATAATTAGAATCAAAGAATAAAGTTTTGGAACAGAGGATTTGAGCTTCATCGTATGTTTTCTTTTTTACGCTTCAAAGGTAGGCCTTCAAAAAGGCGTTTGCTTGGAAAAAAAATACAAAGAGTTCATGTAAAAAGCACAAAAAAAAATGTAATTATTTGTAAGTCAAATGATTGTTATATTTTAGAGTTCGAAATAAATAACTCAAATGATAGATTCTGAACTCTTGAAATTACTACAGTGCTTGGATAAAAAAGAGCTTTCAGGTTTTATCAGGTTTGTGGAGGCTGCTTTGATCAAAGGCACTAAAAAGGGAGTGATCCTGTTGAAATTGATTCAAAAAGCTTATCCAAACTGGACCGCCTCCAGTCTGGAGGAAGAGAAAATTATTGAGCGCCTGTTTCCCGGAGATCAATCCAACAACAATTTGAAGCGGCTTCGTTCCGAGTTGCTTTCCCTTTTGAAAGAGTACTTTATTTTTTTAGAACTACAAAGCGACCCCCGGCGCAAGGAATTGATGTGGTTGAATACCCTGTTGAAAAGAGAGCAATATGGCCATTTTAAGAAAGACTGGATCAAGGTTAAAAACAAGCTGAGCCGCTCTCCGGTAAGAAGCGCCGAACATTTTTATTATCAATATCAACTGGAGGATGTGTACAGGAAGTACATTGATGTTAATCGGACCGATAAAGACCAGATTAGCTTTCAGTCATTTTTCGATCACTTTGAATGCTACACCATCATTGAAAAGCTGAGATACTGTTGTTATGCAATGTTAGTAGAAAATGTTCAGGATTCACAGCATCAGGTATTTATGCTTCCTGAGTTGGAAAAGCATCTGAAGGAAAGCGAATGGCTCCAAAAAAATCAGGTGATCAATATTTATTACACTTTATTCAGGGTCTTCCGGGAAAAAAATACAAGCCTTCTGTTCTCTGGCCTGGAGCCTCTTTTATCCACCTATAATATGCTGTTTACTGAAGAGGAACTTAAGGACATCAACAACCTTGTTCCAGCTTATCTGATCAACCGAATAAATAATGGGCAGTCTGGTTATCTTGAGAAGCTTTTCCAATGGAATCAAGCCATTATTGATAACCGGTCAGCGTTTGAAGGGCCATACATTCCTCATCAACGCTTCAAAAACATGGTCAGTTGTGCGCTCCTCTTAAAGAAATATGAATGGATAAAATGGTTTATGGAAAAGCACATTCGACATACTAAACCCTCGGTTAGGGAAGGCCTTCGCTGTTTTATTGAAGGTACTGTTCACTATTATCAGAACAATTTCAGGGAGGCTATTAGTGTGTTGCAGGTGAAGGTAATTCCGAACAACGATTTTTATTTTTATGATATCAATTCTCTTCTTCTACGAGCTTACTATGAATTGGATGATTTAGAAAGTTTCAGGGCTATTTTCGCCCGGCTGAAAAAAAAGATCAGTCGAGACCGCCGTACTGCTCTGGGCCATCAGGCAGCGTATCAAAATTTTTCTGAGTTGCTTTCGGAACTAATTAAATTACGGGAAAAGTTGTGGCTCTCAGGAAGGATGAAAAAAGAACAATTAAATCATTTTTATGAAAAAGTTTCTTCAGTCGAGCCTATGCTTCACAAGCAATGGTTATTGGATAAAATAACAGTCCTTATGAAGGAATAAAAATAACCCACATTTCCCCTCACCCTTCCTCCACATTCACCAACTCCGCTAAACTACCCGGCAGTTTAAGCGCCTTGCCATCCGTATCGATCTCTACAAACAGGCCATCTTTTTGGCGGATGGAAAAGCAGGCGCCGGGCACCAGGCCCAGTTCCCATAGGCGCACCGTCACCTGTTCATTGCCCTGGTGGTGCGATATGCGGCCTGTCTCACCAGCCGACAGCCGGCTGAGCGGCCGCCCCGGCAGGCCGGTTTTGGTGGGAATGGGAGAACCGTGTGGGTCGAGCGCAGGGAAGCCCAGCACGCGGTCTACCTCATCCAGAATTTCATCGGTGAGGTGGTGCTCATACTGCTCGGCTTCGTCGTGGATTTGCTCCGCTTTCAGCCCAATGCGGTCGGCGAGGTAGGTCTCCCACAGCCGGTGGGCGCGCACCAGGCGCTTGGCGGCTTGTACGCCTTCGGGCGTGAGTTCCAGCTTTTGTTTCGATACCCAGCCGCGCCGGCGGAGCGATCGCAGGCCCGATTGCAGCGCCCGGCGGCTCAGGTTGAGTTGTTGCTCCAGGCGTTCCAGGCTGAAGGCCCCTGCCTCCTGAAGGCGATAGGCTTGCTTGAGGATGTCTTCCTGTTGTACCCGCCGCCGTACCCGCCGCCGTTGTATGGTTTTAAACAAGACCCCCTTCTCCGGAGCAAAAATAACGGCCAACAGATAGAGGGACGTCGCAGTCACCGCCATAGCGGGCCCCGGAGTGGTTTCGAATACAATTGCCGCCAGCAAGCCGAGGATGGCTGAGGCTAGCCCTACCAGTGCGGAAATCACCAGCACCCACCTCAGGCGGCTGGATAGCAACAGGGCGGTGGATGCCGGAGTGATCAGCATCGCCACTACCAGGATTACCCCGACGGTTTGCAAAGATGCTACTACCGCAAAGGAAAGCAGCAACATCAGAAAATAATGGATCATTTTGATGGAGATGCCCATGGCCTGGGCGATGACCGGCTGGAAGGTGGTTACAAACAACTGCCGGTAAAAAACGATAATACTGATGAAAACATAAACAGCAACCGCTGAGGTCAATATCAGGTCCTGGTTGGAAACGCCGAGCACATTACCAAACAGAAAGTCTTTGAGGTCGAGGTGTACGCCTTCGTTGCGGCTGATCCAGGAAATGCCCATTACGCCAATGGAAAACATGGCGGTAAAGACAATACCTACCGCCGCGTCGTTCTTGGTGCCTACATTGTGCTGTATCCAGGTGATCAAAAAGGCGGTGGCCAGGCCGGCTGCTACCGACCCTACGAAAAAACCCAATGCGCTGTAGCCCACGATCATAAAGGCAAAAACTACGCCCGGCAATATGGCGTGCGAGAGCGCATCACCGATCAGAGACATGTTGCGCAGAACAATGAAACAGCCCAGTACGCCACACATCAGCCCCACCATACTGGAGGCAATCAGCGCCCGCAAGGCCCACTCTTGTTGTAGGATATCTAGTATTTCATTCATTCTTCCTGTGTTTCTTTTTGGCAGCAACCCCTTGAAGATCCGATTTGGAACTAGCGGGTTTCCCTGTCTGCCGAACAACTTTCAAAAAGCCGGCCCAGCAGGATATACCGGTAAATTGCCTGGGCCTCAGCAAATATATGTTTATTTTAAAACAATAAAAATATATTTTTAGCCTAGTCTAAACTTTTTATTTGAGTTTATGTTTTTCCTCCATCCCGGGTGCTCAGGGGGACGAAAGGAACAGGCCGACTCGACACGCCCTGATAGCGTGCCGGGAAGGCAGGCGTACTGCAACCCTGCTTAAGTGGGGAGGCAGCCATTCTGAGGACTAAAGTTTTTTGCCGATTCGGCAAAAAACTTCGGCAAAACTCATTTAATCATTTTCATAAATGTACCGACAAACCAGTTGGAATCAGCTTTGACGAGGGTGTCGAGGGTGGAGTCAGCTTTGTTGGAGAAGAGTTTTATTTCGCGGATGATTTCGATGAATTCCCTGGCTTCTTCACTTTCGGGATCCACGCTGGAAATTTCATCCAGGACCCGGAGCATGGGTTCCAGCTCCCGTTTTTTGCGTTGGACGATGATATTTTTCACCACTTCCCACATATCTTTTTCCGCAACGAAGAACTCCTTGCGCTCTCCGGGCTTTAATTCTTTATAGACCAATCCCCAGTCGATCAGCGCCCGTATATTCATATTGGCGTTTCCACGGGATATCTGCAACTCCTCCATGATCTCTTCCGCGGAGAGCGATTCGGGAGCGATCAGCAGCAGGGCGTGAATCTGTGCCATGGTGCGGTTGATGCCCCAACTCGACCCCAATGCTCCCCAGGACTGGATAAACCTTTCTTTTCCTTCTTTTAATGTCATTCGGAATGGGTATTAATAACTTGTTGAAGCAAAGTTTCAATAAGTACTGAACCGACAAAATAAATAAAAATATCCGAAATTTGTTTAGGATACTTCAGGAAGCCTTGAAAAACGGAGGCTTAACCACTTCAGCTTCCAAACGTTTCTTTCCAACAACAATATAAACCAGGGAGCCTGGCGCTGCGAATGCATGTTGTACATAACCCATACCAATTGGATATTCGAGGGAAGGGGACAGGGTGCCTGAGGTCACTTGTCCGATTTCATTGCCTTCGGCATCTTCGATAGGATAACCGTGGCGGGGCACCCGCCGCTCTTCCGGTAAAATGAAGCCCACCAGTTTGCGGCTGACGCCTTCTTCCCGCTGCCGAACGAAGGTGTCGCGGCTGATAAAATCGCCTTTTTTCGTTTTGGTGATCCAGCCCAGGCCGGCTTCGATAGGGGAGGTGTCGTCGTCGATGTCATTGCCATAGAGGCAGTAGCCCATCTCCAGGCGGAGCGTATCCCGGGCGCCCAGGCCAATGGGTTGGATATCATAGGCGGCGCCGGCCTCAAAAATCGAGTCCCACAGAGCCGCCGCCTTATCGGTATTCACATACAATTCGAAACCGCCCGCGCCGGTGTAGCCGGTAGCGGAGATGAGCACATTGTCGATGCCGGCAAAGGTTCCTTTGGTGAAGGTGTAGTATTTTAGCCCTTCCAGGTTCACATCCGTTAAGGGTTGCATTGCTTCGATGGCCTGCGGCCCCTGAACGGCCAGCAGGGCCGTTTGATCCGAGATATTGATCAACCGGGTATCGAACGCATTGTGGCGGTTGGCCCATTCCCAGTCTTTATCGATATTGGAGGCGTTGACGACCAGCATAAAGGCCTGTTCTCCTTCGGCGCACATATCCTGTGGCAGGCGATAGGCCAGGCAATCATCGACGATGCCTCCCCGGCTGTTGGGGAAACAGGAGTATTGCGCGTCGCCGATATGGAGTTTGGAGGCGTCATTGGATGTGATCTTTTGTACGAGTTGGAGCGCCTCTTTGCCCCGGACGATGAACTCTCCCATGTGGGACACATCAAAAACCCCTACCTTATTCCGGACCTGATGGTGTTCTTCCTTGATTCCGGCATAAGAAATAGGCATGTTATAGCCGGCAAATTCCGCCATGCGGGCGCCCAGGGCGATGTGTTTTTCTGTTAAAGGTGTGTTTTTCATTTTCTGGTTTTATTCTGGATAGTTACTGTATTACGATCTCCTCGATCTTGTCCCCGATTTGTATCTGATGCACGATATCCATCCCATTAGACACGCGGGCAAAGATAGTATAATTGCCATCGAGATGGAGGGCAGGAGCATGAGTTATGAAGAATTGGGTGCATTCTGTATGATTTCCCGATGAAGCCATACCCACATATCCTTCCTCCAGGAAATGCAGCCTCGACAATTCCGAGCGGATGGTATAATCCAGGCTGCCGTAGCCGTCACCCCGCATACCGCCGCCCTGTATGACAAAATTGGGGACAACGCGGTGGAAGACTTTGCCGGTATAGAAACCCTGGCGAATGAGGGCGATAAAATTAGCTACCGTCCCGGGAGCGGCCTCCGGGAGCAGTTCCAGCTCGATATTGCCCCGGGGCGTTTTGATGACTACGGCCTGTCCGTTGGCGATCCGGCTGATCATGCTCCAGTCGATCGGGTGGTTGAATTCAGGGGTAATGGGTTGTGGTTCGGGCTCCTCTTTGAAAAAAGCCAGGGTTTTGCGGAGTTCGTTGTACGTTTCGATCTCTTTGGGCAGTTCCAGCCGCGTTAGCGCGGTATCCAGCAATCCGTAGCTTTCAAGGTAAGTTTGGTAGTTGAGGTTGGGGTTGCGGAGGGCGCCGGCGGCGATGGCAATCATGGCGGGGTCGCCGGTTTGCATCGCCTCCAGAAACATGCCGAGCAGCTCCCGCCGCACCTGCCGGTAACCTTCACCGAAGAAAGCCCGGAAGTCTGTCCGGTTGCTAATGGCAGCCAGTGCTTCCATGGTGGCGGTGCGGATAGCCGGCGTTTCGGCCCGAAAGCCTTCCCGGTAGATATGGCGGTAGTTCCAGCCGAATTCGCTGAGTGCCGTCAGGGCCGCTGTTTTTTCAAAGGGGGAATTGGCGGTGCGGAAGCGCTGCCGAAGTTCGCTGTTGATGGCGTCCCGGTAATCGACAAAGTAGGCAGGAAGGTGGCGGTTGGCAGCCTGGTACATGCCCAGCTGGATTTGCCAGGGAAGGGGGTCTTTGGCGGCCTGCCAGTAAAGGGTGGCATCTCGGGAATCGCCATTTTCCAGGAAGAATTGTACTGCCCGGTTCGCCAGGTTTATATTATTGGCCTTCAATGCAGTAAGGGCTATGGGCTTTACACTTTCATAATCAAAATTGCCCAGTGCCCGCAGGATGTTGCACTGAACGCGATAGTCCTGCTCTTTTTCGAAGGCTTCGAGCAAAACGCGTTTGGCCGGTTGGGACCGGGTTTTGCCCAGCGCTACCACCAGGGCCATGCGGATGCGGGCGTCCGGCTCCGTATTGACGACTTCCGCCAGGGCCGGAACCGCAGCGCTGTCGATCTGGATGTTCTGGGCCCGGAACAGATAATTGGCGGCAATAACCCGGCAGTTAACCGGATAACTACCATCGGTGGCTATGTCCAGCATGCGGGCAGTACCCTCCGGCAGCGTAAAGCCGCGCAGGGCATATCGGTAAATGCCCAGTGCCTGCCCTTCCACCAATAGGGTATCTTTGGGTTGATAGGTAGTGATGGTGCTCAGGGCCAGCAGGCTTTCTTCTCCGCCACATTTACCTATTGCTTCCAGAATGGCGCGGTTGGCCAGCCAATAGGCCCCGCTGGTGTCTTCCCGGCTAAAAGCCCTCAGGAGTATCGATTCCCCGGAAACGGCGCCGGCCTGGCCGATGGCAAAAGCGGCAGCGGCCCGCACCTCGTCGGCCGGGTCGCCCAGCAATAAAGCCAGGCTATCGTTGGCGGTGCTGTCCCGAATGGAGCCAAAGGCCATTGCCGCCAGGTACCGATGGGTTGGATCGTTGTGGTGGAAGTAAAAATACAGGCTGTCCCGGAGCTGCCGGTCCTGAAAATTATGGATTTTTTGAAAGACGGGGCCTTCTATATCGATACTGATATCAGTGGGAACTTCATTAGAAGGCGGGACGCAGCTTCCATAAAGCAGCAATCCGGATATTACGATACTTAAAACGATTTTCCAGTTCATGTAGAATGGCTTGGTTAAGAAGCATGGCGTATTTGCAGGCGGATCGCCCTAAGAGTATTTGGAGGCCAATTTTTGAGCAGCGAAGGCCACTTTCAACCCCGGCCTCCAAACATGATACTCTAAAAAAAATCCTTAAAAAATGATGTGGGTTTCCGCTTATTGAAACTCCTCCTCTTGTGGTGATCCGCCGATTTCATCCCCAAACATATCATTTCCGAAGCCTTCGTCCTCAAATTCATTGTCATTCATGGGAAGGGTGGACCGCCGGTATTCGTTACAATCCATTTCAATACCGATATCGCCGGGTGGGCGGTGAAAGCGGGCGGCGGCATCATAACCGTATTCCTCGGATGCTTCCAGCTTGCGCAGAAACTCCCGGAAGAAAGGCTTGGCCATGTAAGCTCCCTGGCCGTAAGTCAGCGAGCGAAATCGAATCCAGCGGTCTTCGCCGCCAACCCAGGTGCCGACGACCAGCGTAGGCGTAATGCCCATAAACCAGCCATCCACATAGTCGTTAGTCGTTCCGGTTTTGCCTCCAACCTCACTTTTCAGGCCGCCAAGGCCGGTGGCGGCATACTTGAGCATCTCGACCATCACATAATTGGCATTGGCGTTGATGGCTACCTTTTCCTGCGGAAACTCTTCATAGAGGATGCGCCCGTTTTTGTCTTCGATCCGCAACAGATAGATGGGTTTGTTGTAGATGCCGTTATTGGCAAAGGTAGTGTAGGCGCCGGTCATCTCCATATTGGTGAGGTCGGTGGAGCCCAGGCAGATAGACGGCGATTTCGGGACCCGGTAGCGGCCGTTTGGATACCGAAGGCTGCTGTCGATACCCATCTGGTCGACCAGCCCGCGGACGGGCTCCGTGTCGCCGAGTTGCTTCATCAGATGAACGGAGACCGTGTTCTTCGATTTGCGCAGCCCGTCCTTGAGGGTGAGCAATTGGCCGGTATAGATGCCATCCGCGTTTCTTGGCGTCCACTCCTTAGCCAGGAAAAAATTGCCATCGCCGGGGGCTATGGTCTGGGGCAGGTCATAGACTTGATAACAGGGCGAGAACCCCTGCTGGGCAATGGCAGTAGCGTATACGAAGGGTTTGAAGGTCGAGCCCACCTGCCGGCTGGTTTGGTTGTGGTCATATTGAAAATACTTGAAGTTGACGCCTCCTACCCATACCTTGACGTATCCAGTGACCGGGTCTACCGCCAATATGCCGGTCTGCAGGATCATGCGAAGGTACTTCACGGAGTCCAATGGAGTCATAGCCGTATCCTTTTCCATAGAGGGCGTATCATAGGTGAAAACCCTCATTTCTACTTTGGTGTTGAACACCTTTTCCGCCTCTGCCTGTAGCGCATGCCACTTGGATTTCAGCGCGTCGAAGTGGCGGCTGCGTTGCACCTGCCGGTAACTGGCGGCAAGCTTGGAGGTGATCAACCGACGCTCCACCAGTTTGGAAATGACGCCTCCTTTTTCTTCGTCTTCAACGATGCGCTCTACCTCCCGGTCGTCGTCGTGGAAAATGATGCCTTCGGCCTCCTGCCCGATCTGGTCCAGGATGTCGGTCAGATATTTAGCGCGCAGGCCCTGGTAGCGGTCGGACCGGCGAACCAGGTCCTGAAGGGCTTCCTTGCGGATCGGCACCGGTACTTCGTTGTCTGAACCACTGGTGTATTCCCATGGGTCTTTTTTGACTACTTTCCAGGTTTTCCAGAAGGAGTTCTGAACTTTGGCCATGTGCTCAACCATCACTTCTTCCGCCAGGCGCTGCATGGCGGGGTCAATGGTGGTGTAGATGCGCAGGCCGTCGCGGTAGATATCGTACATAGAACCATCAGACTTGCGGTACTCTTTGCGGTCCAGTATCTTTTTAATTTCTTTGGCCAACTCCATGCGGAAGTAAGGCGCAATCCCATCGACGTGCGTCTGGCGGGTAAAATTGATGCCCAGCGGCAATTGGCGGAGGGTGTCGTACTGTTCCTGGCTGATCATGCCGTTATTCTGCATTTGATGGAGAACGACCATTCTCCGTTGCAACACGGTATCGGGCCGCCGCAGCGGGTTGAACAAGGAAGGGTTTTTCAACATTCCCACCAGTATGGCGGCTTCAGAGATAGAAAGAGAGTCCTGAGATTTGCCGAAATAGATTTCGGAAGCGGCCTTGATACCGTAGGCGCCATTGATGAAGTTGAATTTATTGAGGTACATCGAGATGATTTCCTCCTTCGTATAGCGGCGCTCCAGGCGGACGGCAATGATCCATTCTTTGAGCTTCTGAATGACCCTTTCCGGTATATTGGTGGCTGCCTGCCCGGTGAAGAGCAGTTTGGCCAGCTGTTGGGTAATGGTACTGGCGCCGCCGGAGCTTTTCTGCCCCATCAGGACCGTCTTTATGGCTACGCGCCCCAGAGCGGTGAAGTCGATACCGCTGTGTTCTCTATAGCGTTCATCTTCGGTGGCGATCAACGCATTCACCAGGTTGGGAGAGAGTTCGCTATAGGAGACCGGCACCCGGTTCTCGGTGTAATAACGTCCGATCACTTCTCCGTTGGCGGCGAAGATTTGGGAGGCTTCTTCACTCTTGGGGTTCTCCAGCTGTTTAACCGAGGGGAGGTTGGTGAAGGACAGGACCAGAAAAGCCAAAAGAGTAGCGCCAAGGCCTCCCATGCTGATGTACCACATCCACCGGGCGATCTTGCGGTAGGTTTCCTGTTTATTATTGAGGGTGTTGTAATCCATGCTTGTATGTAATTCAGGATGTAAAGTTAGCAAATTCGGTTCGAACAACCTCTAAGCTTTTGCCAGCGTATTGTAGAATTCCAGGCTTTCGACAATGAGATCGGCAGAACAGTGCCGGTTGATAGCCGCCTGGCCGATCGGGTTGATCAGGCTGAAATTGATGTCTTGTCCCTCATTTTTTTTGTCGTTGCCCATCAGGCGCAGGTAGGCCTCGTAGTGGCGGGGATTCAGTGCCTGATGGCCGTAATGTTGTATGATATAACGCGCAACCTGCTCTACATCTTTTTCCGGAAGCCCCACTTCTTTAGCGGAGAGGTAGGTTTCGCAAATCATGCCGATCGCAATTGCCTCGCCGTGCAACAAGGGCGTTTGGGTGTCGAGGGCAAAACCTTCGATGGCGTGGCCAATGGTATGCCCGAAATTGAGGGCTTTGCGCAGGCCCTTCTCAAACGGGTCGGCTTCAACTATTCTTTTTTTAATATGCAGAGAAGGGCTAATCAGCGCCTCCCAGCCAGCCTCGTCGAGGCGGCGGAGTTCCTGTAGCTGCCGCCATAAGCCGGCGTCCGCAATGAGGCTGTGTTTGATGATCTCGGCGTAGCCACTGCGCAGTTCCCGCCCGGGCAGGGTTGCCAGAAAGGCCGGGTCGATGAAGACGCCCAGAGGGTCCCGGAACAGGCCAATGCTGTTCTTGACCTGCATGAAGTCAATCCCCAGCTTGCCGCCGATAGAAGCATCCACCTGGGAGAGTAGGGTGGTGGGCAACTGGATAAACCGGATGCCTCGCTTGAAAGTAGCGGCGCAAAAGCCTCCCATATCGCCGATCACACCGCCGCCCAGGTTGAGAACGAGCGCATCGCGGCCGGCGCGCTGGGCCATGAGCTGCGCCCAGATTTGCTGGCAGGTGTCCAGGGTCTTATGGGCTTCCCCGGCTGGTATCTGTATCAGATGATAGCCGCTATGCCCTAATGCCTTTTCCAACAACGGCAGGCAAAACGCCTGCGTGTTGTTGTCGGCGATGACGAACAGGGCGCCGTAGGAAAGCCCTTTCAGGAATCCGGGGAGGGATTGCTGCAACGGCCCTACATATATGGTATAGTCTTTTAGCTGGATGGCCTCCATTGTTTTTGTTGCCTTTAAATGGCCAAAGCTACGGTTCGCGGGCCGAAGGTTCAAATGTTTCGAGAATTTGTTGGGCAAGGATGAGTAGGTGTGTAAGCGGGTAATACTTTTCCACACGGCTCACAACTTCTCCAGATGCTCCAGCAGCCAGCTTTTTTCCGTCAGGGGGTTGGCGGCAATAATCTCTGTTTTGAGTTTTGATTTCTGGCTGCCGTCATAGGGGTTGATCCGGACGAGTTTTTTGGTGTACCGGATAATATTTTGGTAATTGGATTTATAGGAGCTGGTGAGGTCCTTTCTATGAATATAGGTGCGCATGCTTTCCAGCAGTGAATCCAGGGCATCGTATTCATCCGTTTCGTAGAAAATTTTGATCAGCATCAGGCGGGCGTTGAGCGTGAGCAGCACGTCGTCATAATCGACATGAGCCAGCAACTCCATGGCGGCGGCGTAGTCTTTCTTTTCGAAGAGTAGCTTGGCCTTGCTGTAGTGCACGATGGTATCCCTGAATTTTGGCGCCAGGTATTGTTTGTAATCGGGGATGAAAGACTCGACCCAATTAAATTCTCCCAGCCGCAGGGCGATCCGGATAACATTCAGGAAGGTGAAGCGGGAAACGAGGCCATTTTCGATCAGGATGCCTTCCTCTATACCGCTGCGGTAAAGTTCAAACGCCTCCCGGACAAAAGTAGCTTCGCCAACATTCATCTTTCGGATGCAATAGTTAATGGCCATCAGGAAGATATCCCGGATTTCAGAATGGGAAAAGAGGTGCAGGTTGTTTTGAATCTCCTGCCGGAGCGCCTGGAAGTAATCGCTGTTGCCTTCGTGGGTAAAGGCCATGTAACCATTATAGTAAATGGCGATAGCGGGGTGTTTCATCAATTCGGGCCGCTTGACGTGCTCCAGTACTTCTTCCAGCAGGCCAATATTATAGCTGGCTTTGTATACGGCCTGGTGGGCGATCATCAGGCAGCTTTGGCGCAATTTATCGGCCAGGAAAGTGGTGTCCAGGGCATCGGATACTTCCTGCAGGTTCATCTCGGCGGTTCGCTTTTTTCCCTCCTGGAAAGTATATTTTTCCAGTTGCAGCAAATATTCATTGCGCAAATAGTGTTCATCCCGATAGGGGGCTTTCTCCTGAAGCGTTTCTACTGAATTGATGGTTTTCTGAAAGGCCTTATCGAGCTTGCGCTTTCGGTAAACGCTGGAAAGGGCCATGCGGGAGCGGACTTCGTCGCCGCGCAGTTCTTCGTAAATGAGAAATTCTTCAATGGCTTTGAGCAGAAAGTGCATGCTTTGCCGTAACTTGGCGTCATCAAATGGTTCTCCGTTGAATACTTTGGAGAATACGCGTTCTTTTTCCAGGAATTTCTCTTCTGTCAAATGAGCACCCGCCATCAGGTATTCGAACAGCTGCACCACGTCATCACGCTGATTATGCACAGGGGAGCCTAACCACTTGCGCAGGCTGCGAACCTCTTTCGCGGAAAATGTCCGCATGATAGCAACTAAATGGCTGTTTTCCATAATTTGGAGCATTGTTTGTTTTCAACAAGAATAAGGGGTGTTCGTTATTTTTAATTAGCTGGTTTTAAGATGAATGCACTTTTTTTTGCATTTTCAATGCAATAAAAATAATCTATTTTTTTCAACAAATTACAATTTTTGTCTTTGTTTTTGCCTATGAAACCTTACATTTTTGTATCAGGAAAAAAAGGTAACGGCCTAAATCACTCGCTAATGACACCAAAAAAAGCATATTATCCGATCTCAGTAGTTCGCACTGTCAAGGCACTATCCCTCTGGGTTATAGTGCTGGCGGTGTCGTCTCTACCCTTAGGCGCACAGGGATGGGAAAAGGCTTTTGGCGGTAATAAAGAGGATCAGGGCCTTTCCGTCATCCAAACCATCGACCACGGCTATCTGGTGGTCGGTTTTAGCGAGTCTTTCCCCAATGGTTCCGACCAGGATATTGACGTTTACATCATCAAAACCGATGTGGACGGCGCCATGGTTTGGGATACTACCTATGACGTGGGCCTGACCGAATACGGCAACGCCGCCCTGCAAACGGCCGACGGCGGGTTCCTCATCGCAGGGGAGGCTTCTTTTGAATCGACGCAGGGGCCCTTCGAAGCTTATTTACTGAAAATTACCGACCGCGGTAAATACCAGTGGAGTTACACCTATGCCGATGCTCCGGGAACCAGTATCCGTATCAAGGATGTCGCCGTTTCTCCCGATGGCGGGTACCTGATGGTTGGTTTCATCGAATATCCCGACGCCAACGATGATATTTTTCTGCTTAAGGTAGACGATCAGGGGCAGGAACAATGGCGGAAAGCTTTTGGCGTGGAAGGGGATGATATGGCCGTGGCCGTCGATGTGCTCGGCGATGGTTATGTGATCACCGGAAATGAGGATAACCCCGATGGCGTCTTCGACCGCGATATGATCGTCTACCGCCTCAATGGCAATGGCGAGGTAGTATGGGACGACCGCGTATCGACCGATAACCGCGAGGTGGGTAATGATATCCTGGTAACCCGCGACGGCAATATTATTATCGTCGGCGCCGTAGGTGATAACAGTAATGCCGCGCTTTGGAAATATAGTTCCACCGGCAATCTGATCCAGCTCCGGACCAAGGATATGTTCGGTTTCGGCGATGAGGCCAATTCCGTCATTGAACTGGAGGATGGGGCCCTGGTCGTCGCCGGTTTCACCGAGGTGAACGCTTCCAATATAGATTTCCTGCTCATCAAATACAGCCAGGGAGGCGATGAGATCAACGAAGTTTGGGCCACCCATACCGGCGATGTGGAAAATACCGACTTCGCCACCGGTATTGCCGCTACCTCCGACGGAGGCTATGTCCTGACCGGTTACAATTCCAAGTTTTTAAACATCTTCAACGATATCGTCCTGACCCGCACCGACGGGGAAGGCAATATTTACACCAACTACATAAGGGGAAAAGTGTTTTACGATCAGGATGAAGGTTGCGACCTGGATAACGGGGAGCAACCTTTCCCTGGCTGGCTGGTCCGGGTGAGTGGCTCGGGCCGCACTTTCTTCGGATCTACGGACCCCAACGGCAATTACCTCATCCGGGTTGACACGGGCTCCTATGTGGTGGAAGCCATTCCCGCCAATTCTTACTGGGAAAGTTGCTTTCCCAACGGTGTGCCCCTTACCATAACCGATTTTTATGACACGTCCCTGGTCAACTTCCCGATCAAGGATATGAACATCGCCTGCCCGTATCTGGAGGTGGATATCTCTACGCCTTTCCTGGCGGTCTGTTCGGATATTATCTATACGGTTCAATATGATAATACGGGTACTATCCCGGCGGATGATGCCTACGTAGAAGTGGAACTGGATGATGAACTCACCTTCGTGAGCGCCAGCATTCCCTCCACCGATCTGGGGGGAAACAAGTACCGCTTTGGCCTGGGCGTTGTTCCTTTCAATGCGGAAGGAGCGTTCACGATCAATACCCAGATGGCCTGCAGCGGCATCGCTATGGGGCAGGCAGGGTTGGTGCGTGCCCATATTTTTCCCGATTCTCTGTGCACAGAACCCGACCCCAACTGGGATGGCGCCAGTGTAGACGTAGACGGGGAATGCACCGCTGATAGCCTTCGTTTCAGAATACAGAATGTGGGGCAGGGGGGTATGCTATCCCCCAGAAACTATTTTATAGTCGAGGAAGACGTTATGTTCCTGACCCGGCCCTTTGACCTGGGCGCCGGAGAGGATACCACCATCGTGATTCCCGCCAGTGGGGCTACCTACCGGCTCATTGCCGAGCAATCTGTTGGCCATCCGGGCAACAGCTATCCTACCGTAGTGGTGGAGGGCTGTGTATCTGAAGATGGCGGCCCCTATAGCACCGGCTTTGTCACCGATTTCCCGGAAAATGACTTCGACCCCTCCCGTTCGGTACAGGCCGACGAAATTGTGGACAATATGGCAGCCGTGCGCCTCATTGGCCATCCTACCGGCTATCAGGATTCCCTCATCGCCGGTAATACGCCGATTACTTACCGCTTCATTTTCCGGAACATCGGCAATGACCCCGTATCCCGGGTTATCATACGGGATACCCTGCCGGCAGGGCTCGACCCCGGCTCCATACAGCCGGGCGCGAGTAGCCATCCTTATCGCTTTGAGGTGTACCACACCGGAGTGATTAAGCTATCATTCGAAGACATCCAACTTCCACAAGACCCCGGTGGGAATAATCCCGCCTCCTATGGATATGCCGAATTCAAGATCGGCCAACAGCCGGATAACCCGTTGGGTACCGTCATTGAAAATGCGGCTACCGTCATATTCGATTACTACGAGCCGGTTCGCACCAATACCATACGTCATAAGGTAGGAGCGGAAAACCTCGATATGCTGGTAGATATCATCCTCACGGATATCGATGGCCCCGGGGCGCCGGAAGGTATGAAAGTCAACGTTTATCCTAATCCATTCGTGGAGTATGTGACTGTTGAAGTAGAAGGCTGGCCTTCAGGCGGCCCGCTGGATTTCACTTTATTCACTCCGGATGGGAGGCTGGTGCAAACTACCAGAGAAAGAGCGCATGCCTTTACGGTACAACGCAACGCGCTTCCGGCCGGAACGTATTTCTACAGCCTGAAATCTGAAGGAAAACTCATTAGCAGCGGTACGCTGGCCGTCCGCTGATCATAATCCCAAAAAGTGGCTTGAGGTTCCCTGCCTAAAATGTCCGGCAGGGAACCAAAAAAGCCTGGCTTTGGATAATTAAAAGAAAATATACAACGTTATATAAAATATTAGGTCGTCTTATTATTTCATGAGATTATGATTTGTTATTAGCAAGAGGCTCCGCCGGTTCGGCGGAGCTTTTTTTTGCCCGCAAAACCAAAGCGGCCGTTCCAGGTGTGAGCCGGGGCGGCCGCTTTGCTTTTGCCGGTGTGCGATATGCCCTTTGGGGCTTTCCTTAGCAATAGGTTCGGCAGAATCCCGGTAGAAATAAAAAAAATCAACTTTTTTTTCGCATCAAAGCAGTTGAAATTGAGTTGAAATTTCAACAACATAAATTACCTAAAAATGATGTAATGTGCTGAAATAAAGTCGTTTGTGAGATTTTATGATTGTGGTGAAGCTGAAATTTCAGTTCAAAAATTCAACAAAAGGCGATTTTTGTCTTTGTTTTCAGGCGTAAAGCCTTGCATATTTGTATTGTAATCAGAAGGAAACGCGCAGAGGCGCGGAAAGGCTCTGAAAAAGATCAGAGTTCTACAAACAAAAGCGGTAAGATTAAAAATTCAGGTTCCGAAAGAGCATTGAGAGGCTATCCCAAAAGCTATTAACAACAAACCGATTTACAATCGGAACCCAACCAACTTCATATTAATTTGATTTGCCGCCGATGGTAGTGCTGAAAAGGCCAAAAAACTTACGGGCTTGATCCCAAATCCCGATTCTGAATTGCCCAAAAGCCGAAATAAACCGTAAGCGGCATTTTTAAAGCGCTACCATCAATTTTGAAAACCAAGAGCTTAAAGGAAAATATCTGGAGTATTCCAGCCGTTAGAAGAGAACGGAAAAGAACATGATCACAAATTCCACTATTCAGCCGGAATGTGCTTCGACCACAGGGCAATTAAAAAGCCCTGCTCAAAGTACAATGATCATAATCCCATTAGCCGTAGGTTCCTTGCCATTAAGTTTGGCAAGGAACCCCAACAAACTTAACATCAAAGGAACTTTGATAAAGATAATTTGTTTAAAGAATTAGGTCGTCTTATTATTTCATGAGATTATGATTTGTTATTAGCGAGAGGCTCCGCAGTGTTGCGGAGCTTTT
The DNA here is from genome assembly GCA_020636095.1 of Lewinellaceae bacterium. Taxonomy (GTDB): domain Bacteria; phylum Bacteroidota; class Bacteroidia; order Chitinophagales; family Saprospiraceae; genus JACJXW01. The sequence goes on along the minus strand of JACJYN010000002.1, from coordinate 321,969 downwards.
TTTTTGCCCTTTTTCAGGCGTTTGGCCGTCGTCTTATTATCTCACTTTAACAAATCTGTAACAAAGGTATAAAAAATATATATTTATCAAAGGTTTTTAACAAGTAGTTATAAAAAAAGATTTTTACTGTTCAAGATTAAAAGGCAAAGGTTCATAAGTTTTGCCTCAATAACAATACCCGGTTTGGGGTAAGTTTTAGCAAAGCGGCTATCCTTGCGCCGGCCATAAATCACCAATCAAACATCACCCCTTTCTCCCTCCACCTGCTCCAGCAGCCAGGCCCGTTCCGTCAACACCTCCTCCGCTTCGATCGTTTTCCGAAGCCCTTCCACCTCCCCCCGGTCGTTCCAATTGAGGTGCAGCAGCTTTTGAGTATAGCGGATGATATTGCGGTAGTTGCGGCGGTGGTAGCCGATGATGTCCTTTCGGCGGAGGAACACCTTCATCGCCTCCAGGTGAGACTCCAGGGTGTCAAATTCCTCCAGTTCGTAAAAAGCTTTGATCATCAGGGTTTTGGCAGCCAGGTTGAGTAGCAGGTCCTGGTATTCGGACCGTTGCAGGTACTCCAGGGCTTTGCCGTACTGCCGGCGCACGTAGGCCAGGCGGGCCAGGCTGAAGCTGTACATGCTCTCCCGGTGTTCTTTGGGCAGCCGGTTTTGATACTCCCTGATGAAGGTTTCGGCCCACGACAGTTCACCTTCCTTGAGGGCCATGGCCACGGCGTTGCGGTAAGTGAAACGGGAGAGTTGCCCTTCCTGTAGCAGCATCTCGGTGCGGAAGCCTTCCTTGTAGAGGTCGAGCCCTTCGCGGGCGTAGGCTTCTCGGCCGGCGTTGAGTTCGCGGATGCAGTAATTGATGGCCAGGAGATAGAGGTCGCGGGCCTCATCAGCCGGAAAAAGGTGGTTTTGGTGGAGCAGGATCGCTTTGAAGTGTTGGAAGTGATGCTCCGGTTCTACCCCTCTCAGGGCGTGATAGCAATGGTAATAGCCCGCAATCGTGGGAATGCGCAGTAGCCCTTTTCTGTCGACGAACTGCAGGGCTTCCTCAAGCAGCCCGAAATCGTATTCTCGTTTGTATACCGCCTGGTGGGAAAGCAGAAAACAGGTCTGACGTAGCTTGCGGGCGATGAAAGCCAGGTCGACCGTGTCGGATATTTCCTGAAGGTTGTGCTCACTGAGGCGCTTGCGGCTGGCAGTAAAGGCGTACTGTTCGAGCTGAATGCGGTACTCGTATTCGAAAAATTCGGCGTTTCGGATCGGCTGTTGCTCCTGCTGCCGGCGCAGTTGTTGCATGGTTTGCTGAAAGTGTTTGGGCAGCCTTTTTTCACGGTAGGCCCGCGCCAGTTCGATCTTTTGCTGCCGCTCGTCGGCCAGCCAGGGCAGCAGGGCAAGATACTGCTCAATAGCTTTGAGAAGCCAGCTCATGGCGTAACGGACCTGCTGGGCGTCGTGATCCTGGCCGGGGTAGAGGGTGTTGAATGCTTGCTCTTTGGTGGGCAGCATCTTGAGTGTGAATACTCGTTCGGTTATGAATTCGAAGAGTTCAACCACATCCGCCCGCTGGTTGAAAAAAGGGGAACGGAGAAACTTGCGCAGTTCCCGTACTTCCTTCTTGTTCAGGCTCTCCACCAAAGTCAATAGTCGGCTGCCTTCCATTTTTATTTAATAAAATATTTAATGTGTTTGATGATGCTATTAAGAATAGCCATTAATATAGGGCTTTGGATGCATAGGCGCATTATTTTTTCTTGATAAACGCTCTTTTTTGTTTTTGATATTGCAGTTGAGTTATCCAATCTTTGTAGTGTTAAAAAACTTGAATCCCTATGAAGATATTGAGATACTCAACCGTTTTGGCCATTTTTCTATTTTGGGTTTTTACCCTGGCCGCTCAGGGTTGGCAAAGAACCTATCCGGATACATCTGGCAGCTTTGCTTTTTTCAGAGAAGCAAAGCCCACTCCCGATGGCGGTTATATTGCAGTGGGCAGCCGTAACCTGCCCACCGGCGCTATACGCAACTACCTGCATTTGATGAAAACGGATGCAAATGGAGAACAGCAGTGGGCATATTCGTACCGGGAAGGAGAGATCAGGAGCGATGATGGGCTGGGAGTGGTAGTTGCTTCCGATGGGGGCTATTACGCTTTGGGCGCCACCTCGACGGATGGGTGGCAATTTTCCATACTATTGCTTCGCCTCGACGAGATGGGGGATACCCTATGGTCGAAAACCTATGCCTATCAGGATACCCTGCCAACCAACCTGGGGGGGTATGATGTAACCGATGACGGCGGTTTCATTCTGGCCGGGAGTGTCAACAACCCTGATTCTACCACCGGCGTTTATTTACTGAAAGTCGATGCGGCAGGTAATAAACAATGGGATCAGTTCTACGGCTGGCCGGGCAACAACCCGTATCCGGCTTTAGAGGATATCGTGCAACTCGACGATGGCGGCTACATCGCCACCGGGCAATGGGACAGCTACCAGACTCCCCGGCTGGTGCGTTTCGACGCACAGGGGGACACCCTCTGGACGCGGGCCTATCAGTTTTCTACCGGCGATGAACTCTGGGCCGTTCGCCCGGCTCACGGCGGCGGCTTTATCGCCTGCGGGAGCCTCGCCGGCTTTGCCGGCCATAGCGCACTGGTTGTCCGGACGGACGATATGGGCAATGAGATATGGCACAAGTTCCATGCCGTGAATACCAAAGCCGTTGATATAGAACTCACCCCGGATGGTGGTTATGTCCTGGCCGGTTCTTTGGACAACTACATCTGGTACCCTTCTACGACGTCTGGTTTTTTGATCAAGATCGACGACAATGGCACCCTACTTTGGCATCGGGATTTCACCAATCCACAATCCGGCTTCAACCGCCTGGGTAGTGTAGAGCTTACGACTGACGGGGGTTTCATCGTCGCCGGCGAATCGAGCTGGACCCCCTTTCTGGCCAAAACCGACGGTAATGGATTTTCCGTCACCAACTGGCTGCAGGGCAAAGCTTTTCGGGACGAGGTGGAAAACTGCAGCTACGACGACGGCGAGGCCGGCATGGAAGAATGGATCGTACGGGTGGAAGGCGGCGGGCTCATTCAATATGCCACCACCGATGACGATGGAGATTACAGTATTTTGGTGGACACTGGCGATTACACCCTCACCCTCCTGCCTCCCAATACCTTATGGGCGGCCTGTGAATTGTCGGTGGACGTCAGCCTGCAGAACTTCTACGATACTACCCGGGTTGATTTTGCTGTGACTACTTTGGCGGATTGCCCGCTGATGGAGGTGGATGTGTCTGTCCCCCTTCTGCGACGTTGTTTCGATAATGTTTACACCATTCAGTATTGTAACGAGGGCACCGCAACGGCAGCAGATGCCGCTGTAGAAGTAGAGCTCGACCCGTATCTGAGCCTGCAGAGCGCTGAGCTGCCCTACATCAGCCTTGGCAATAACCTCTACAGCTTCGAGCTGGGCGATGTGCCCTACGATACCTGTGGCCGGTTCCGCTTTACTGCCTACCTGGACTGCGATTCGACGGTGCTGGGACAAACTCACTGTGTGGAGGCGCACGTTTTACCGGATAGCCTGTGCTTTGATTCCATTGCTGACATGGCCCTGATCGAAGTAGAAACGCTTTGTGAAGGAGACTCAATCCGGTTCAACCTGCGCAATGTAGGCGGTGGAGATATGAATAATGCGGCGGAGTATATTGTCATCGAAGATGACGTGATGTACATGAACGCCCCTTTCGAGCTGGGCTCGGGTGAGTCCATCCAATTTTCCCGCCGGGCGAATGGCCTGACCTACCGCCTGGAGGCGCCCCGCCTGCCGGACAGCAATGGGAATGACTTCGTCAGCTCTACGATCGAGGGTTGTGGTTTCGGGCCCGGCGGCACTTTTAGTACGGGCTTCGTCAACCAGTTCACCCTGTTCCCGGGTGGAGGTTTCACCGATATTGAATGCCGGGAGAACATCGGGGCCTACGACCCCAATGACAAACAGGCCCTGCCGGTGGGATATAACGCGGAGCATTTCATCAAACCGGGAACGGATATCGAATACCACATCCGCTTCCAGAATACCGGTACAGATACCGCCTTTACGGTGGTCGTTCGGGACACCCTATCCGAATGGCTCGACCCTGCCAGCGTCAAGCCCGGTGCTTCCAGCCACGATTACCAGTGGGAGCTGAGCGGTGAAAATGTGCTCACTTTTACTTTCGAGCATATTATGCTGCCAGACAGCAATGTGAACGAGGCGGCTTCCCACGGTTTCGCGAAGTTCCTGATCAGCCAACGCCCGGGCAACCCTCTCGGAACGCGCATCGAGAACAGCGCCGCCATTTATTTTGACTTCAACGCTCCTGTGATTACGAATACGGCCTTCCACACGCTGGGTGAGAACTTCATCCGCGTGGTCAATGATATTGACCCCGAGCTTAGCCCGGCGCGCATCCGGGTGCTGGCCTATCCAAATCCCTTTATGGAACGCGCCACCCTGGTGGTGGAAGGGCTAACGGCCGAGGCTGGTACTTTCCTGCTCTACCATAGCGACGGCCGCCTGGCGCGCCGCTTGTCGTTCCGGGGCGAGCAGTTTGAACTGGATGGCGGAGGGCTGCCTGGAGGCTTATATTTCTTTCAGGTGATAGTGAATGGGGAAATGGTGGGTAGTGGGCAGTTGGTGGTAGGATATTGAGTGCTTGCCTGGAGGGTAATCTTTGGCCTGCAAACGAGTTGTAAGGGTAACGTGGCAACAACAATTTTTTAGTTCCGGTTGTTAAGCTGCGAAATAACAACCTTTGAAAATAGGAATCATTGGAGCGGGAGTGGCCGGGCTGGCCTCGGCGGTGCGTTTGGCGAGCCGGGGCCACGAGGTGCACGTTTATGAAGCGAACAGCTACCCCGGGGGCAAGCTTTCGGAATTTGAACGGCAGGGCTATCGTTTTGATGCGGGCCCTTCGTTGTTTACGATGCCTCGATACGTTGATGAATTGTACCGGGTAGCGGGAGAAAAGCCCGCCGATCATTTTGAATACGAACGGCTGCCGGTAGTTTGCCATTATTTCTGGGAGGATGATACCCGGCTGTTGGCCTACGCCGAAGAAGAGCGTTTTGCCGAAGAAGTCAATGACAAGCTGGGCGTTCCGCCGGAGCGCCTGCACCGGGCATTGGCCGACAGCCGCCGAAAGTACGAGCTTACTGGCCGCATCTTTCTCGAAAAATCCCTACACCGGCTGGATACCTGGCTGAACGGGCGCGTACTGCGGGCCATGCTGGCCATTCCCGGACTGGATTTATTCACCAGCATGAATGCCGTCAACCGACGGCACCTGAAGCATCCCAAGCTGGTGCAGCTTTTCAACCGCTTTGCCACCTACAACGGTTCCAACCCTTACAAGGCGCCCGGGCTCCTGAGTATCATTCCGCATTTCGAGCACCACATCGGCGCTTTTTTTCCACGGGGGGGAATGTACAACATTACCAAAAGCATCCACGAACTGGCAGAACGTAAAGGGGTAACCTTCCATTTTAATACACCCGTTCGGGAGATCATCGTAGAAGAGGGGAGGGCAGTAGCCCTGCAGTTGGATGAAGGAATAGCAACCTTCGGCCGGATCATCAGCAATATGGATGTGTTTTTCACCTACCGCAAGCTGCTGCCCCGGGAGCGCCATCCTGAGCGCACATTGCGCCAGCAAAAATCAACCTCCGCTCTGATCTTTTACTGGGGTATCCGGCGGCAGTTCCCGGAGTTAGGCCTGCATAACATTTTCTTTAGTGAAGATTACCAGGCCGAATTCCGCCATCTGGAAGAAGGTGAGATCTTTACCGACCCAACGGTTTACATCAATATCACCCAAAAATACGAACCTGGCGACGCTCCCGATGGTTGCGAGAACTGGTTCACTATGATCAATGTGCCCTACAATTCCGGGCAGGACTGGGACGCGCTCATCGAGCAATCCCGGAAGCAAATCCTGGAAAAGCTCAGCCGCATGCTGAAGGTGGATATAGAGCCGCTGATCGAATGCGAGGAAATCCTGGAGCCCCGCACCATCGAGAGCAAAACCGCTTCCCACCTCGGCGCCTTGTACGGTACGAGTTCCAACAACCGGATGGCGGCCTTCCTGCGGCACCCCAATTTCTCCAGCCGGATCAAAGGGTTGTATTTCTGTGGAGGCAGCGTGCATCCCGGAGGCGGAATACCCTTGGCTCTGTTGTCGGCTAAGATCGTGGATGAGGTAATGCATTCGGAAGCCTGAGTTGTTGATAGACAGCGGAAATAAGGGCGGGGTTGGGGAGAACCATTATTTAAATAACTATTACTTTTGTAATTATTATATTTGTAACGGATTTATTCTTCTGAACCAGGAGTTCATTAGCAGGGCGGCAAAATTCTCACCCCCTGAAACATATGCGGGACAATCCGAAAGTACGAACATTCATGCTAAAGGAAGAGCACTCTTCGCAACTGAGTTTATCGGCAGGCGGGCTGGCCATCCTCGTGTTGGCCATTCTTTACTCGGTGGGGATATTGGGTATCCTACTGCCCCTTCACGAGGACTTCATCTTGCTGACCCCTGCCAATTTACTGGTATCCCTGGCACTGGTATTGTGGTTCCATCCGGGGTGGGATAAGCACACTCTGGCGTTCCTGGTCATTACCTATTTTGCAGGTTTTGGAGCGGAGTTATTTGGAGTTCAGACGGGCATTTTATTTGGCGAGTATGTTTATGGACAGGTGCTTGGCCCAAAGCTTTGGGAGACTCCGCTGATGATTGGGGTCAACTGGGTGATGTTGAGTTACAGTGCCGGTGTCGTTGCCAATTATCTTCTGAAACAGAGCCACTGGCTGCTCCGGGGGGCTGCCGCTGCCTTGCTAATGGTCGGCCTGGATGTGTTGATCGAACCGGTGGCAATGCAGTATGGCTTCTGGTCGTGGGAGGCGGACAAAGTGCCGCTGCGCAACTATCTGGGCTGGTTTTTGGTGGCTTTTCCCCTGCAATGCCTGTTCGCTTTTTGGCTGGGCCGGGTACTCAACAAAGTGGCCGTCGCATTGTTTATATTGCAAATGTTATTCTTCCTGATTCTGGGAATCGCATCCTGGCAGTAATCAAAAAATAAAACAACCTGTAATGGATATTTTGCTCTATACCGGCATTACCCTTGCCGCTGTAATCGGAATGGAATTTATGGCCTGGTTCACGCACAAGTATGTGATGCACGGCGTTTTGTGGTCCTGGCACGAAGACCACCACCAGCCTCATCACCAGAAAGACGGTTTTTTCGAAAAGAATGACCTTTTCTTTCTGGTCTTTGCCATTCCCAGCGCCCTGTCTTACATCGTAGGCCTGTCCACTCCCCATTTCTGGTTGCTCTTTGTCGGCATCGGCATTTCCATTTACGGCATGATCTACTTCCTCATTCACGATGTTTACATCCACCAACGTTTCAAGTGGTTCCGGCAGTTGGAGAGTAAATATTCCAAAGCCATCCTGCGAGCCCACGGCGCTCACCACGCCAAGCGCACCAAGGAGGAAGGGGAGTCCTTCGGCCTGCTGGTGGTCCATCCTAAGTACTTCAAGAGCCGGAAGGAGTGGGCGAAGTAGGGGAGGGGTAGGGTTGTTCGGAGTTCGCGGTTCGGAGGTTCGCGGTTCGCAGGGTGCCGAATACCGGACTCCGCCGTTCGCAGGTTCGCTATTCGCCGTTCGCTGTTCGCAGGTTCTCCGGACTCCGCCGTTCGCAGGTTCGCAATTCGCGGTTCGCAGGTTCTCCGAACTCCGAATACCGAACTCCGAATCCCAGACTCCGCCGTTCGCTGTTCGCAGGGTACTGAATACCGGACTCCGCCGTTCGCAGGGTGTTCTTCCGGATTTCGGACTCCGCAGGTTCGCCGAACTCCGAATACCGAATATCGAATACCGGACTCCGCTGTTCGCAATTCGCAGGCTCGGAGTTCGCAATTCGCAGGTTCTCCGAACTCCGAACTCCGCCGTTCGCAGGTTCGCAATTCGCTATTCGCAGGGTGTTCTTCCGGATTTCGGACTCCGCAGGTTAGCCGAACTCCGAATACCGAACTCCGAATACCGCAGGCTCACCGAACTCCGAAATCCGAATACCCAGTGCTACGCACCCTACTTTCCCGAAAAGTTGGTATTTTTACCGGTACAGAAAACCACTACCGGCTTTGGAAAATAAGTTTTTAGAAAAAGTATCGCAGGCATGGAGTACGGAGTTGCCGTACAGCGAGACCATGGATGACTATCTGGACCAGCTGTTGCCCAGTGTAAAATCTATCGGGGAAGACCTTCGGGAGGACCAATTCTACCTCAACAAGCCCTGGCTGGAATTTCGGGACGATGAAAAGTTCCACGACACCATTCTGCATTTTTACAACGAGGGGGGAGAGTATCTGAAATCGGTCAACGGGGATGTTTCCAACGGCAGCTGGCGCTACCTCGAGCGTTCCAATAAGATGATGATCGAAGACGAGCTTTACGACCTGTCTTACCTGGATTCGGAGTTCTTTATCCTGTCCAAGCACGGTGACCAGAAGCGATTGAAAAAGCGCAAGTATTTCGTCATGGTTTTCGAGCCGGTGGGCCGGAAGCTGGAGTGGCGCAATGTGGTCGAAAAGCTGTATGGCAAATACCGGAACAGCAACAACTTCTACTATTTTCTCGCCTTTATGGTGGTGCTTATCGTTATTTTGGTGGTATTACTTTCGCAGTAGGGTGCAGTAGTTCTTCGGTATTCGGTGTTGGGAAGCAACACCGAATACCGAAGAATCGCACCGCCCTATCTCCCCAGCGCCTTCCGCATCGTCTCCCCGATCTCTGCCGGCGACTTGACTACGTGCAGGCCGCACGCTTCCATGATCTTCATTTTGGCGGCCGCGGTATCATCTTTGCCACCGATGATAGCGCCGGCGTGGCCCATCTTGCGGCCTTTGGGCGCCGTTTGGCCAGCGATAAAGCCGACGACGGGCTTGGTGCCGTGTTCCTTGATGTAATAAGCAGCTTCTGCTTCCATGCCTCCGCCGATCTCGCCGATCATGATAATGCCATCCGTTTCCGGATCGTTCATGAGCAGTTCGACGGCATCTTTAGTGGTGGTGCCCACAATCGGGTCACCTCCGATGCCGATGCAGGTCGATTGCCCCATGCCGGCTTTGGTTACCTGGTCGACCGCTTCGTAAGTCAGGGTGCCAGAACGGGAAACGATACCGATCCTGCCTTTTTTGTGAATGAAACCCGGCATGATGCCGCACTTTGCTTCACCCGGCGTGATAACGCCCGGGCAGTTGGGCCCGATCAGGCGGGTGTCTTTGTTTTCCAGGTAGGCTTTTACTTTTACCATATCCTGAACCGGAATACCTTCCGTGATGCAGATGATCACTTTGATGCCGGCTTCAGCCGCCTCCATAATAGCGTCGGCAGCAAAGGCAGGCGGAACAAATATTACCGAGGTATTGGCTCCTGCCTGGTTCACTGCATCCGCCACCGTATTGAATACCGGGCGCTCCAGGTGCTGCTGGCCGCCTTTGCCTGGCGTTACGCCGCCCACTAGATTCGTTCCATACTCCAGCATCTGCTCAGCGTGGAAAGTACCTTCCTTACCAGTAAATCCCTGGACGATCACTTTGGAGTCCTTATTGACGAGAACTGACATATTGGTTTCTTTATTCAGTTATGAGTTAGTTGATTTTTCGATCCTCTTTTTGGAGGCGTTTATGAGGTATATAAGTGTATGTGCCCTTACACAATCAATGAGACGTGAAACCTGGCCTAAACCTCTGGTATTCAATCATTCATTAATTCAGTCCATGGACTTATTCCTCATCCTCAATAATAAACACATCCTCATTACTCTTCTTCATGTAGTACTGCTCTCTGGCGAATTTCTCTTTGTTCACCTCCAGGTCGAGGCGGTCCTGTTTGGCCTGCTCGATCTTTTCGATGTAGAGCTCTTTTTCTTCCTGCATCTGGTCGACGGCCCCCTGCAGGCGCCACTGGGTGAGGAAATCGTGTCTATCCACGAAGATCATCCAGAAGAAAAAGACGGCCAGTACGAGGAAATACTTGTTCCTCAGCGGTTTGGGGATTTGGTCGAGCAGCGGTTGTAATGGGTTGCGTGTAGCCATGGTTTTGTTGTTAGTTCCGGTTACCGTTTGTCCGTTCAGTCACAGGCTTCAAGTTATTAAAAAAGATTCATAACTGTCAACTGACAACCGATAACCGGAAACAATTTACTACCCCAACAGCGCTTTCCCCGGGAAAGCGGCGGCATCGCCAAGTTCTCCTTCGATACGCAGCAGTTGGTTGTATTTAGCGATCCGGTCGGAGCGGGAAGCCGATCCGGTTTTGATCTGTCCGGTATTCAGCGCTACGGCCAGGTCGGCGATAGTGGTATCTTCTGTCTCTCCGGAGCGGTGGCTGATCACGGAGGTATAGCCGTTGCGAGTAGCCATATTCACCGTGTCGATGGTCTCCGAAAGGCTGCCGATCTGGTTGACCTTGATCAGGATCGAGTTGGCGGAACCCTCGTCGATGCCTCGCTGCAGGCGTTCTACATTGGTGACGAACAGGTCGTCGCCCACCAACTGCACCTTGTTGCCGATGGCGGCGTTGAGTGCTTTCCAGCCAGCCCAGTCATCTTCGTGCAGGGCATCCTCGAGGGAGAAGATCGGATATTTGCTGACCCAGTCCTTCCAGTAGCTGACCATTTCGGAGCTCGTCAGTTTATCGCCGGTCGACTGGTGGAAGTGGTAAACTTTTTCTTCCTCGTTATAGAATTCGGATGCGGCGGCGTCCATGGCGATGACGATGTCTTCACCGGGGCGGTATCCTGCTTTTTCGATAGCCCGGAGCACGATCTCAATCGCCTCCTGGTTGGATTTGAGGTTGGGGGCAAAGCCACCTTCGTCGCCTACATTGGTAGAATGGTTGGCGGCTTTGAGCACGCTCTTCAGGTTGTGAAATACTTCCACCCCCATGCGCAGCGCTTCAGAGAAGCGCTCGGCGCCGACCGGCATGATCATGAATTCCTGGAAGTCGATGCTGTTATCGGCGTGTGACCCTCCGTTGAGGATGTTCATCATGGGCACCGGCAGCAGGTGGGCGTTTACTCCACCGAGATAGCGGTACAGGGGTTGAACAGTTGATTCAGCGGCAGCCTTGGCCACAGCCAGGGAGACGCCCAGGATGGCGTTGGCGCCCAGCTTTCCTTTGTTCTTGGTGCCGTCCAGTTCCCGCATCAAGTTATCGATGTAGCGCTGTTCGGTGCAATCTATACCGATCAATTCTTCGCGAATGACCTCCTCCACATTCTGGCAGGCCTTAAGCACCCCTCTGCCCAGGAAGCGGCTTTTATCGCCATCCCGGAGCTCTACGGCTTCGTGTTTGCCGGTAGAGGCGCCGGAGGGAACAGCCGCGCGGCCCATAAAGCCGTCTTCGGTCAAAACGTCTACTTCAATGGTTGGGTTGCCGCGGGAATCGAGGATTTCGCGGGCGGCAATGTCTATGATAATACTCATATCTTTTTGTTTTTTATTTATGGGTAAAAAGTTGCCCTTTGGGGCTATCGTTTATTCATGCTGCATTAATTGCACAAAATTCTCGAACAAGTATCTGGCGTCGTGGGGCCCGGGCGAGGCCTCCGGATGGTACTGAACGGAAAACGCCTTTTTCCCTTTTACACGCATGCCTTCGATGGTGCCATCGTTGAGGTTGAGGTGGGTCACCTCCACCTTGTCGGCATTGTCCTTAATGGCGTCGGGGTGGACGCCGAAGCCGTGGTTCTGGGTCGTGATTTCGCAATGGCCGGTCACCAGGTTTTTTACCGGATGGTTGATGCCGCGGTGGCCGTGGTGCATCTTGTAAGTTGGAATGCCCATGGCCTGCGCCAGGATCTGGTGGCCCAGGCAGATGCCGAACAATGGCTTATCTTCCGCCAGGATGGACCGGGCGGTTTGGATGGCGTAATCCATGGGCGCCGGGTCGCCGGGGCCATTGGAGAGGAAATAGCCGTCCGGGCTAAAGGCTTGCAGTTCCTCAAAGGGCGTACGGGCGGGGAAAATCTTCATGTAGCAGCCGCGTTCTGCAAAGCAGTTGAGAATATTCTGTTTGATCCCAAGGTCCAGTACCGCCACCCGAAAGGGAGCATGTGGGTCGCCGAACGTGTACGGCTCTTTGGTGCTCACCTTAGAGGCCAGCTCCAGCCCTTCCATGCTGGGAACTTCGGCCAGGCGTTTTTTCAGAACGGCCAGGTCGGTGGTCTCCGAGGAGACGATACCGTTCATGGCGCCCTTACTGCGAATGTGGCGTACGATGGCGCGGGTATCGATTTCGGAGATACCTACCAGTTTTTCTTCCTCAAAATACTCCTGGATAGACATATCGGCCATCGGCCGGTGGTATTCGATATTGAAGGATTTGCAGATCAGCCCGGCGATCTTGATACTGTAGGATTCCGCCTCCGTGCGTTTGACGCCGTAATTGCCAATATGCACGTTGGTCGTAACCATCAGCTGGCCGTAATAGGAGGGGTCGGTGAAAATCTCCTGATAGCCGGTCATGCCGGTATTGAAGCAGATTTCGCCGGCGGCGGTGCCGATCATGCCGGCAGATTGGCCGTGGAAAACGGCGCCGTCTTCGAGCAGAAGAACGGCGGGTACTTGCTGCGGTTCGCTCATCAATTTTCCTTGGATTTATCCATCCGGGGCCCTTTGCTCCGGAATTCGGGGCAAAGATAGTATTTCGGAGGCTAGTTTTAAAATCAGGCCGGGCTATTTTGGGGGTGGACTTTGGGGGGCGGCAGGGATTCCGGCTGTACAGCAGGACAAAACCTGACGAGAAGGCCTTCTTTGGGAATAATTCATTACTTTTATAATGATTATGTTTATAATCATTACTTTTATAATCGTTATAAATGTAATGACCATAAACATAACGATTATTTTTATAATCATCATATTTGTAACCAATTTCACCCTGAACCATCCCTGCCAGGCCGCTTGGCGTCTCGCCTGGCGGGCCGGCAACCATCCAACCATTACCCCCCCTCCACCGTCGCCCGCTTAATCTCCACCGTCAACAAGATCAACAACCCCGCAATAAAAAAGCTGCCCAGCACCAGCAGGCTCACCCGCATGCTGCCGGTGACCTGCTCGACGAAGCCAAAAGAGAACGTGCCGATGATGATGGCCGTCTTTTCCAGTACATCGTAAAAGCTGAAGTAGGACGTAGGGTCTTTGGTCCCCTCGGGAATGAGCTTGGAGTAGGTGGAACGGGAAAGGGACTGTATGCCGCCCATGACCAGCCCTACGGTGGCCGCGATGCCGTAAAATTGCCACTTGGCCTGCACCAGGTAACCCAATAGACAGATGGCCACCCAAATGAGCAACAGGGTGACAAGGGCGGCTTTATTGCCTTTCCACTCGGAGAGGCGGGCAAAAGAGACCGCGCCGAGGATGGCCACCAACTGAAGAATGAGCACGACGCCGATGAGTTCGGAAGTGCCAAATTTCAGTTCCTTTTCGGCAAAAGTAGCAGCCAGAAAGAGCACCGTTTGTACGCCGGCGCTGTAACAAAAGAAAGAAAAGAGAAAATGTTTCGTATCCTTTTGACGTTTCACCGCCTGCCATACCTTTCGCAGTTCCTGGACGCCTCTTTTCAGTAGGTCTGGGGTGTCTTTTTTTCGTTCATCAGAAGGCAGCCGTTTGAAAGGGATCAGGGCGAAGCCGATCCACCACAGGCCCACCGTTACAAAAGCAAAACGGGTGGCGGCGCCCTGGTCCGGAAAGCCGAGCCGGTCATAGAAAATGATCATCGCCAGGTTGCCGACCAGCAAGAGGACGCTGCCGATATACCCAAAGGAAAACCCCCGGGCGCTCACCCGGTCGTACTGGTCTTCCGTGACGATTACCGGCAGGAAGGAGTTGTAAAAGACCAGCCCTCCGGCAAAACCGATCATGGCGATCATAAAGCCAATGGTGCCTACTGCCAGTTGGTCCATACCTTTAAAAAAGTACAGAGACAGGCAGGCAATCGACCCCATGATGGTGAAAAACTTCAGGAAAAACTTTCGGCGCCCGCCGTAGTCGGCTATGCCGGAAAGCACAGGTGAGCACATGGCGATCAGAAAATAAGAAGCGGAAATCGCATAGGCATAGAGTGAACTATTGGACATTTCAATCCCAAAGACGTTCACAATGTCATCCGTTACAGCAACAAAATACCCGGGAAAAATAGCTGCCGTGATCACGAGGGCGAAGGCCGAGTTGGCCCAGTCAAAAAAAGCCCAGCCATTGATGATGCGTGGGTCGTTAAGCTGGAAGTCTCTGGTTTGGCTCATGCGGTGGTGTTCGGTTTCTTGTTTAGAGTGTGTTCAAATTTCATACCTGGCAGTGGATTGGTAAGCCTTTCAGAGGCTGACTGTGCAATTTGTTATACACATCATGTTTGGAGGCCGCTTTTACCTCCCCAGTATCTTCTCCACCGCCTCATGAGCCGACAATACGCTATCGCCCACGCTGATACCCCTTCTGTAATTGCCGGCAAAGTACAACCCGGTGTGTTGAGCCTCCAACTTGTCAAAGATGGCCTGGATTTTTTTATACCCCACCTTGTATTGAGGGATAGCCCTTTCCCATTTCTTTATCCTCACAAATACGGGGCCTCCACTTATGCCAACCAGGCTTCGCAACTCTCTTACCACCAGTGCCTCCAGCTCATCGTCGGGCAACCGGGCGTTTTCCGGCTGCCGGGTGCCGCCCACAAAAGAAGTAAAGGCCACGCACCCTTCCGGGGCTCTGTTCGGAAATAGGACGGAACTCCAGATGCTGCCCAGGATGTCCCTTTTCTCCACCTCGGGGATCAGAAACCCGAAGCCGTCCAGTTCGCGTTGGATGTCGGCTTCCTTGAAGGCGGTGTACACCACAGCAACGGAAGGATAGTGGACCGCAGCGATGGGTTCGGCTTGTTGAGGGTCGATGTCCGTCAACAAAGGCGCCAGAGCAAAGGTAGGGACGCAACAGACAACCTGGTTGAATTCCAGCGTTTTTTTGCCTTCTGTGCCTTCTATTTCCAGTTCAAATTGGCCGTCCTTTTTCTGCAGCCTGCGGGCCGTCGTATGGTATTCGATCGTGTTTATCCGCTCTTTCAGCGCATCGGTGAAAGTTTGCATGCCATTTCTGAAGGAGAACATTTTGGCTCTGTCCTTGGCCACCTCTTTTCGCTTTTTACGCTCCCGTGCTCCCAGGATGGCCCCTCTGATCAGGCTGCCGTAGTTCTTTTCCAGGGCATACAACTTGGGAAAGCCCGCGGCAGTGCTCAGCGAGCGGGGGTCGCCGGCGTACACGCCGGCAACGAAGGGGTTGATGGCGTAGTCCAGGAACTCTCTGCCCAACCGGTGCTGCACAAAATCGGCCAGCGATATATCATCGCCCAGGGTAGGCTTGCGGAAAGGCTCCTGTAAGAGGCGCAACTTGGCCGGCCAGGAAAAAAGAGGTGTCTTCAAAAATGAAAGGAGCGACATAGGGATGGGAGTCAGCTTTCCGTTTTTGACAATATACCGTTTGCTGGATGCCTCATTGGCGTATACTTTCTGGCTTCCGAGATTCAGTTCCTCCACCAGTTCGCTGAGGACTTCGGAGGTTTCCAGGGTGCTATTCGGGCCTAAATCCAGCAGGAAGCCGTCCGTTTGTTTAGAAACGATGACTCCTCCGGCATGGGCAGATTGCTCAAATACCTGTACTTCGAATCCGTTTTTTTGCAGCCAGTAGGCCGTACAAAGGCCGGAAATGCCCGCTCCAATGACCGCCACTCGGTTCTGATTTGACATGAGTTCTTTTTAAGAGCTAAAGAATGATTTTTTTTTCACTTATCATGCTTTTGTATGGGTATACTGACATTTTGTATCTTGCCCGGCCTTATCATCTCAAATATGAAGATAGCCATTCTTTCGCGGGGCCCGCAGCTATACTCCACACAAAGCCTGGTTCGGGCTGGGATGCAGCGCGGGCATTCCATGCATATTGTCGATCATACCCGCTGCACGCTGGCGGTTGGGCGAGGGCGGCCCAAGATTTACTATAATGATTACCAGCTGCAGCGCTTTGACGCCATCATCCCCCGGATCGGCGCTTCTGTCACCTTACAGGGGGCTTCGGTGATCAGCCAGTTCGAAATGATGCAGGCTTTTACGGTGGCCGGTGCGGAAGCGCTGCTACAGTCGAGGGATAAGCTGCGCTGCCTGCAAAAGCTGGCCCGCGCCGGTATAGAAGTGCCGCGCACGGCCTCTGTCGCTGCCGGCCAGGATCTGATGCCCCTGCTCCGCGAGCTCGGCGGGCTGCCGGTGGTGATCAAGTTGCTGGAGAGCACTCATGGCAATGGCGTGCTGTTGGCGGAGACTTACCGCACAGCGGAATCTATGATCGAAGCCTTTCAGCGCCTCGGCGAGCGCATCATTGTCCAGGAGTTTATCCACGAGGCCAAGGGCGCCGATATCCGTGCGCTGGTCGTAGCCGGCGAAGTGGTGGCCACTATGAAGCGGCAGGCTCGTGGCGGAGAGTTTCGCTCCAATCTGCACAGAGGGGCTACCGCCGAGGCGGTAGTGTTAAGTGAGGAGGAAAAAGAGATTGTTCAAAAATCCGTGAGGATACTCGGGTTGGATGTAGCAGGCGTCGACTTCCTGCGCTCCAGGCACGGCCCGCTGGTCATGGAGGTGAACGCTTCTCCTGGCCTGGAAGGGATCGAAGGCACCACCGGGGTAGACGTAGCCGGCAAGATTATCGAATATATTGAGCGGCGATGCAACGAGCTCCGCCATGTTTCAACGCAGGAATAACCAACCGGCGGTAATAAATTGACGCAAGAACACATGCCAGCACCAACCATTAACATACACAATATTGAGATTGCTCCCGGGCAGCAGGAAGTAGTGAAAATTTCCGTCGGCCGGCTGCCTTCCGGCAATGTGATTAAGATACAGGCGCATGTGTACCGCAGTTCCGTAGCAGGGCCGATAGTGCTGATCCTGGCCGGTGTTCACGGTGATGAGGTCAATGGGGTGGAGATCGTTCGGCGGGCCATCAGCGTGGGCTATTTTGAACACCTGCTCCGGGGTACGGTCATTGCCATTCCGATACTCAATATTTACGGCTTCATCAACTTTTCCCGGGAGGTGCCGGACGGCAAGGACATCAATCGCTCTTTTCCTGGTAACATGAATGGATCCCTGGCTTCCCGCGTCGCCAGAGTATTGACCAAAAAAATCCTTCCGCTGGCCGATATGGTGGTCGACTTCCACACCGGCGGGCAAAGTCATTATAACTATCCCCAGATACGATACACCAAAGGAGACCTGCTGAGTGAAAAGCTGGCCAGGGCCTTTTCGCCGCCTTATCTGGTGGTGAAACCTACCATCCCCAAGTCGCTTCGGAAGGTAGCTCACGAGCAAGGTAAACCCGTTTTGGTATTTGAGGGAGGTGAAAGCCTCCGCTACGACGCCTACTCCATTGAAAAGGGGCTGGCTGGCATTCAGCGCCTGCTCTACACTCAGGAAATGTCAGAAACGCTTCCTGCCTCTGAAGAGCAACCCTTGGTTTTTCACAAAACTACCTGGGTAAGGGCGCCCCGGGCGGGCATGTTTCTCTGGGAAAAATGTTCAGGCCATCGAACCGCGAAGGGCGAAGTAATTGGTGTTATCAATGACCCCTACGGAGACGGCGTAGTCAAAGTCATCGCTCCGCGCGACGGCTACCTCATCGGACACAATAATGCCCCGGTGGTGAGCCAGGGTGATGCGTTGTTTCATTTGGGGTATGAGTGGGAGTAGGGCAGTGTTTCAGTTTATCGGTGTATCAGCCGGCGGAAACGAAGTGCCCTCAGATTTGCATTGCTGCCACACTGATACACCACTGTCACACCACCCTTTTCTCAATATAATCCGAATTCAGCAACCGCAGGGCGCCCATATACTTGAGTTTGAAGGAGAGCAGGTCGCCGACATTGTAGTCGTTGGGGTTATCTCCCAGGTCAATGATGAGCATGTCGGAGCTGGCGTTGACGATTTCCAGGCTTAGGTCATCGGGAATGAGGTAGTCGGGAGAGATATCCAGCAGGCCGATATCCAGAATGGCCCGGTAAGATTCTTTTCCATAATCACCCTCGTCCACTTCGAAGGTTTCTCCACTGGGGTTGGCCGACATCATTCCGGTGGGGACTTTGGGTTTCTTGGTGACCTCTATGATCTCCGAATAGAGGCGGATGACATCATCGTTCATGCCCTCGATCTGCTTTTCATGAAAGAGGTCAACGCCAAAATAAAGCGTTTCTCCGATGCGGAAGTGGTTGATAGCCTTGGGGAGCTGATGGCGCAGTAGCAGGGGCAGAACCACTGAGGTGCCGCCGGTAACCCAGGGGATTTCTTTATCAAACTTAGCTTCGACGAGTTGCTTGTAGAGGCTCAGCTGGATCATTTTATCGGCGGAAGGCATCACGCCATGCAGGCAGTTGAGGTTGGCCCCGATGGCTACTACTTCAATATTGGGCAGCTCGAAGATTTTTTCATAGAAAGTGATCAGGTGGTCTCCCATGATCCCTTCCCGCAGGTCCCCGAGTTCGATCATGATGGTTACCCGGTGGGTTTTTCCCTGCCGTTGGGCCTCTTCGGACAGCATATGGATGGTGGAGGTCTCTGAATTGAACGATACATCTGCGTACCGAACGACTTCTTCCACACTCCCCTTGGCGGGCGGCTTGATGTAAACCGTTTGAACCTCTGGATTGAGCTCTTTGATCTTGGCCAGGTTGCTGATCCGGCTGTCACAGACTTCTTTAATACCCAGGCTGAGCACCTCCTTCAGGTAGGCTTCGTTGCCACAGAGCAGTTTGGTGACGATGGCCCAGTCAATTTCTCCGTCCTGGAATAGCTGGTCCAGAAAATCGTAATTCTGTTTTAGTTTTTTGCGGTTGAGTGTCAGATATGCCATCTTGTAAGTTTTTTGGTAAAAAGAGGGGCATTGTGTATCCGTGTATCCGTGTGCGGTGTAACAGTGTATCAGTGTATCAGTGTATCCGTGTGCGGTGTAACAGTGTATCAGTGTATCAGTGTATCAGTGTGCGGTGTATCAGTTTACACCCATGCACACAAGCACGGATACACCTTTCATTCCACCACCTTCCGGGGAATATCCAGCGGTAGGCGGGTGAGTAACTCGTAGTTGACCTGTTCGGAGAACTCCCCGAAGGAGGAGACGGAAAGCTCCATATCGCCTTGCCGGCCGATGATGACCACCTCAGCGCCTCTTTCCAGTCCATTCAGTTGGCTAACGTCGACAATCATCACATTCATATTGACCATACCGATGACGCCGACCCGTTTGCCATGGATGAGGACCCGGCCCTGGTTGCTGAGGGAGCGGCTGAACCCATGGGCGTAACCCACCGGGACGGTAGCGATGTTCATTTCCTCATTGGCCAGGTAAGAGGCCCCATAGCCTACATATTCGCCGGTCTTTACTCTTTTGATATCCATCACTTTACTTTTCCAGGCTACCAGCCGTTCCAGGGGGTCTTTCGGTTGCCCGGAGCGGATGCTAAAGTCGATGAAAGTTTCCCGGCTGGGCCAAAACCCATACTGCATGATGCCGATGCGCACCATGTCCAGCCGGGTAGGCGGGTAGCGCATGGCTGCCGCCGAGCAGGCAGTATGCCGCAGCCTGGGCGTAAGCCCTTGTTTTTTGAACCACTTGTCGAGGTGGTTAAATGCTTTGCGTTGGTTTTTCACCCGCAGGTAATTGCCAATGCTCTCGGCGCCGGCGAAGTGAGTGCACAGGCCCTCAAACCTCAATGCTTCCGGATAAGCCTTCATCAGGTGGGCTACCTCCGGCAGTTGGTAACTATCGAACCCGGTGCGGTTCATACCCGTTTCCAGTTCGATGTGCACCAGTGCCGGCCGTTTCACCCTGCGGGCTGCCGCCAGTGCGCTTTCCAGCCGTTCCAACTCAAAGGTGAAGAAAGCAACATCATTTTCAATAGCCCATTCCAGCTGGCTGTTGTCAATCATGCCCATGATCATCACTTCCGTTTCCGGGTTGCTGGCCGCTTTTTTCACCCGATAGGCCTCACTGGCGTCGAACACTGAAAAATGCGACAGGCCGCAGGCCTCGGCCAGCGGGACGAACTTTTCGATCGTGTGGCCATAGGCATGCCCTTTGACGACGGAAGAGATGCGCACCTCAGGCCCCATTTGTTCTTTGAGGAATCGCAGGTTGTTTTCCAGAGCCCGTTTGCTGATCTCTATCTGTGATGTTGGTAGCATGCTCTATTCTAAGATTATTTCCATGATCCGTTGATACATACGGACAGCAGGTTCCAGGAGTTCATCCGGAAAATCGTAGTCCGGATTGTGCAGCGCCGGGCAGTGTTCGCCGGCGCCCATGCCAAACATAGCGCCCCGGAACCTTTGGGTAAAGGCGCCGAAGTCTTCTCCCCATTTGAACGGCTGCTCTCTGAGTGAAACCGGAAGGCCGCAATCTTCGGCCGCTTGCTGGATGATATCCACAGCTTCCTCATTATTACTGTTGGTGCGAAAAACATTGGTCCATTCTGTTTCCAGGCACAGCCCGTGGCTAAGGGCGAGGCCGCTCAGGTATTGAAGCAGCCGGGCGCTGAGCTGCCGCATGGTGTTCTCAGACCACGTCCTGAGCGTAAGGTGCACTTCGCCATAACCGGCGGAGACACCATAGGCCAGGCTGCCCATATTTACGTGGATGGGGGTCAGAAGGGCAAATTCTTCTGCCTGAGTATCTGGGACACTCATTTTCTGAGTGGTTTGCAGGATATGGGCAATAGCCAGAGCTGGATTGATCCCGTTTTCCGGCTCACCGGCATGGGAAGCCTTCCCTTCCAGTTTGATGATCAAGCTTTTAACGGCGGCGGTAAAGGGGCCCGGCCTCACCAGGACTTCGCCCAGAGGGAAGCCGGGAAGGTTGTGAAACGCAAAGGCATAATCAATGGGAAAAAGCTGTTCGAAGCGGGAATCTTCGAGTACGCGTTCTGCGCCGGCGCCAATTTCTTCCGCCGGCTGGAAGAGCAGCATAACCCGCCCGCTATGGGGCGGCGTTCGGCTGACTATCCCGGCGAAGCCTAAAAGGGCAGCCATGTGGCCGTCGTGTCCACATTTGTGGGAAACGTTATCCTTATCGGACCGGTATTCAAAATCATTGACTTCCTGTATTGGCAGGGCATCCAATTCAGAACGAAAAAGGACCGTTGGGCCCTCCTTGCCGCTATCAAAAACAGCAATGATCCCTGTGCCGCCGAGGCCTTCCAGCAACCGGCTGGGGCCGAGTTCGCTTAGCTGGGTGGCAATATACTGAGCGGTGCCGAACTCGCACTCCGGCAGTTCGGGGTTTTGGTGCAGATAACGGCGAATGCTCGTCAATCGGTTAATGGATAGTTGCGCCTTGAGCTTGCTCATGTTTTTTACTTGTCTTTATAGCCAAAGTGGCCAGGTTGATCTTCGGTGGCGTTAAGTAGCTCAATATAATAAAAGAAAGAGCAGAGATGCTAATGCCGGCAATATTGGCGTCTAATCCGAATGGCAGGGCGGTATCCAGCAGGATAAGGGCCATGGTCGTGCCTCCCCCCAGCAGCATGGCCCAGAAGGCCGCCGTTGGAGTAGACCGTTTCCAGTACATGGCGCCGATGACCGGTACGAAAAGCCCTGATACCATAAAGGCGTAAGAGAGGAGCATCAACTCGAGAACATTCTGCATATTCATGGCGATGAAGAGGGCGGCGCCGCCAATAACAAAAGTGGTGATCTGTGAAATACGGAGGATTTTTCGCTCATTTCCCTTCAGGGGAAAAAACCGCTCCAGGATATCGGTTACTACATTGCCGGAGGCCGCCATCAGGCAACTATCCGCCGTTGACATAATGGCCGAAAAATAGGCGGAGAGCATCAGGCCGGTCAGGCCGGCGGGCAGGACCGTCCTCAGTAACAGCGGCAGGCCCATTTCGGCATCCAGTTCCGATGGGGTGTTATAGCCCAGGTATTCGAACATACCCTGATCGGCCCCTACCCGCGCGAACAAGCCCAACAGCACGCCCATGAAGGCCATAACCGGATATTCGAACAGGCCGGCGATGTACCAGGCGCGGCGGGCAGTCTGCTCATCCCGGCAGGCATAAATGCGCTGGTAAAGGGTCATGCCTACAAACCAGATCGGGATGATGGTCACCCCCCAGTTGACCAGCTCCGCCCAGCCAATATTGGTCAAAGACAACATCTCCGGGCGCACTGCCTCCCGGATACCCTGCATGCCTCCTACCGCATAATAGCCCATGGGCAGGCCGATGAACACCAGGCCCGCCATTAAGATGATCCATTGCACCGTATCCGTATAGATGACGGCCTTCAACCCGCCGGCTACAGTGTACACAACGGCAATGACGCCCATGATGATCAGCGCTTGGGCCATACTCAGCTCTGTAAAAGTGGCCGAAGCCAGTTTGGCGCCAGCCAGGATTTGCGAACTGGTAAACCCGATGTAACCGATAGCGGAAATGATGCCCGCCAGCAGCGCGACTCTGGGGCTGTAAAAATATTCAAACAGCTGCGGAAAAGTGAGCAGATTGATCTTTTTGGACAGGCGGTTGACTTTCGGGATAAGAAAAACTGCGCTTAGCCAGGCCCCGACCAGGCCCGTGAAGAGCATCCACGACCCGGCAATGCCCATGACAAATCCCAGGCCGCCCAAACCGATGGAAAAACCACCGCCAACGTCCGTCGCCACTACCGACAGGCCAATGTGTGTGCTTCCCATATCGCGCCCGCCAACGTAGTAATCTTCTGTGTTTTTGTTTTTCCCGTAGAAGAAAAAACCTATCCCCAGCATCGCCAGAAAATAAATTACAAATATTACGATATCAATTGGGTGCATGAATGTCTTTTTCCTTGAATAAAAGCGGGTTGGTTATTTTAGGGGGGGGGGCTACCATTCTAATGTTGGACACTATTGATGGTCAGGAAGTTGCGGAAGGCTCGGTACTATTCCGACTTCCGGTTTACTCCGTCAGTCGCTTCGCTCGTGTCCGGTTTCCGACTTTTGTCCAACACTGGAACGGTAGCCGGGGCGGGGTTTTTAAGCCTCATTTCGAGGTACTTATTGGTGAAGCCAAGCTTTTCATACAGGTTGCGGGCAGGGTTGTCCGGTTCTACGTGCAGGGCAATGTCCCCATTGGCCAACGCAATGGCCTTTTTCATGAGTTTTTTACCAATACCTTCCCCCCGGCGCCCACCATCGACGGCTATATAAACCAGGATATTTTCGGGGATATAACCTTTCATACCGGTTTGATTGATCACCACCGCCCCGACAATCTTCTCTTTGCGAAACCCGGTGACGATGTATCCGCCGTGGGAGGCAGTTTCTTTCAAAGCATATTCCAATGCCCGCAAAATGTCTTCCCGTTTGTCTCCATATTGATCGAGATGCTCAAAGAGGAAGTCGGCAATTTTATTCTTTTCGGTGAGGGTGGCCGGTTCAAATGGCGTATAAATCTTGATCTCCATTGTGTATGTGTATGGTGTTTTAGTTTCTGCACAAACCGTTTAATAAAACGAATAAGCAGAGCTTATGTTTGAAGAAGTGTTGCTTGAGTAACGGTTATAGCAAAATATTATTCTAAAATAATGACTAACGATTGTGATTGGCTTATTGTTTTGTTTGAAGGAAGAATAGTAGGGGATAAGGTTTGTGTAGAAAAAAATATGGCTATTGGGAGGCTGGAGTTCGGTATTCGGTATTCGGCCACCCTGCGGAGTCCGAAATCCGGAAGAACACCCTGCGAACCGCGAACCTGCGAACGGCGGAGTCCGGTATTCGGCACCCTGCGAACAGCGAACAGCGAATAGCGAACCTGCGAACGGCGGAGTCCGAAATCCGGAAGAACACCCTGCGAACAGCGAATTGCGAACCTGCGAACGGCGGAGTCCGGTATTCGGAGTTCGGTATTCGGTATTCGGAGTTCGGCGAACCTGCGGAGTCCGAAATCCGGAAGAACACCCTGCGAACAGCGAATAGCGAACCTGCGAACGGCGGAGTCCAGTATTCGGAGTTCGGTATTCGGTATTCGGAGTTCGGTATTCGGAGTTCGGCGAACCTGCGGAGTCCGAAATCCGGAAGAACACCCTGCGAACAGCGAATAGCGAACCTGCGAACGGCGGAGTCCGGTATTCGGAGTTCGGCTAACCTGCGGAGTCCGAAATCCGGAAGAACACCCTGCGAACCGCGAACCTGCGAACGGCGGAGTCCAGTATTCGGCACCCTGCGAACAGCGAACTCCGCCCCTGCGAACTCCGCCCTCCGCCCCCCTAAGGTCAAATAAGATCCCTCAGGTAAAAAGAAGCCTTTATGCGTTCGTTTCCGCGTTTGACTTTGACGCGGACTTTAGTTCCGGGCTTTTTCTGAAATTTCCGGCTGATGCCTGCCAGCGAAAAAAAACTGGCCGGCCAGCAGTTGACTTTGACAATCTCATCACCGGTAAGGATACCAGCAGAGGCAGCGGGGCTTCCCGGGATGACACCGTAAACAATATATTTGTTCAGTCCGGCGCCTGTAGCGGCCAGGAACAAACCGCTGCGGTCGTATTCGAACTCGTCATTGTAACTTCGGTTGGGTTCGAAATAAGCTTGCTCCTTATTGTAATCGATAATAATGGTAAAACGGCTCAGGACGTCATTGCCGATGATGCCATTGCGGCCGGCGCTGTAAGTGGTATCCACAAAAAAGGAAGCGTCCTGAAATTGGGAGATCACTTCCCTGAAAGTAAAGGACTGCAGGCCGAGCTCTTCTATCCTTCCCATATAACCCTGAATGAACCCGCCCAGGCCCGCGCCCAGGTTGCTGGGGATCACCTGTTCGGGCAGTTCCAGGCCCGGATGGGAGTCCGTGTTGAGCAGCAAGGCCAGGCTGGCGCCGGAGTCGATCAAAAGGCGAAGTTGAAGGGTCGTGTCTTTGTGAAACTGCACCCTTGCCGAAATATAAGGTTTGTTTCGGTTGACTTCAATGGGCACCCGGACATAGGCCTTGCCCGGCGGCTCCCAGTATTGGGGGTCGTAGAGAGAAATGACATGTCGACTGTAGTTGATCTTAACTACAAACCGGCGAAAAAAATCAGAACCCAGGATGCCTTGTACATCAATACCGGCGTATTCTTCGAAGCGAAAATAGTCTTCTTCCAGTACGAGGACGGAGCGGTTTTTGGCAATAATGTTTCCTACTTTTATTTCAATACCCTGCACGAGGTAGGCGTAGAGTTCTTTGCTGAGGTCAGCTCCGATAATGGGGAAACGCCGCAGGTAATTGACATTGAGCAGGTCGGTGATCTCTCTTTTGGAAAGGATGGTGTGCTCTGCTCCCGTATCAAAAATAAAGCGCAACGGAAAGGCCTGGTCAAAGGTGATATTCACAATGATAAAGCCATTGACATAATCGAACGGGATGTCAATCCGCCGCAGGCCGCGCTGGATTTCCATGTCCAGCATTTGGGCGGGCGCGGTAGATAGGAGTGTGAAAAACAATATAATGGCGTGTGTCAGCCGCTTCATAGCCGGGTTTAAAGTGAGTGATTTTGTCAGGCCCTTCAGGCAGCGGGAAGCCCTCTGCCAACGTTCCTTTGATGCCCCTTTATTTTCTAAGCCCCAATATAATTTTGTTTATGTCCAAATAAAAAAAAACTGTTCGCCAAATTTTGGTTTTTTCAGACTAATTTTGGACTTTTACATCATAGTTAGTGTTAAATAAACACATTTGGTTTATTTCTCAAGTTCATTCCGCAAAAGGCCTGAAAGTCAATTGTTTCACAAGTTAGTACAGTATTTCGTAATCCCATGCGACTTTAGAAGCTAAAGCTGGCGATTCGCCTGTAGAGGGGCTCGTCAGCCGCTATTCATCCAAACGAAAGTTTATTTTTACTAACTAAATCTAAGTAATGTATGAAACTTAACGTCGACTATGTGACTAAACTGCTGTTGTTGTTGGCAGTGCTCGGCTTGAGCAACTTCGCCTATGCACAGCGCACCATCACGGGCACCGTGACGGACGCCGAGTCCGGGGAGCCCCTGATCGGTGCGAATATCCTGGTCGTAGGCACAAGCACAGGAACTATTACCGATTTCGATGGAAACTACTCTGTGAATGTTTCCGCCGATGCCACTACCCTCGAGTTTTCCTATACCGGTTATGCTTCTCAACGGGTTGAGATCGGTAGCCAGACCACTATCGATTTAGCCCTTTCCGCTGGAGAGGTGCTGGATGAGGTAGTGGTGATCGGTTATGGTACTCAAAAGGAGAAGGAAATTACCTCTTCTGTTACCTCCGTTAATGCCGAGGATTTCAACCAGGGCCCTATCACTGACCCCGCGCAACTACTACAAGGAAAAGTAGCCGGCCTGCAGGTTTACAATCGGGGCGGCGACCCTAATGGCCAGAACAGTGTTATCCGCCTGCGGGGGATTTCTACGGTTGGCGCCAACGCCGAGCCTCTGGTGGTCGTGGATGGTATCATCGGGGCATCCCTGGATAACGTTGACCCGAACGACATCGAAAGCATGAGCGTTCTGAAGGACGGCTCTGCCGCCGCTATTTACGGCTCTCGTGGTTCATCCGGAGTAATCCTGATTACGACTCGTACCGGTAGCAAGGAGGCTGGCAAGGTGCAGTTCACCTACAATGGCCAGGTGGGAGCTTCTACTGCTTTCAACAGTGTACCGGTTATGGGTAGAGAGGATTTTCTGGCCACGGGGGGTACCGACCTGGGGTCTAATACCGATTGGATCAAAGAGGTAACCCGCACCGGGGTCAACAACGTTCACAGCCTGGCCGCCGCCGGCGGCGCCGGCAACACCAGTTACCGCATTTCCGGAAACTATCGTAATGTAGACGGCATTCTGGACAATTCCGGTTTTGAGCAGTTCAACGCCCGTTTGAACTTCTCCACCAAAGCGTTCAATGACCGCGTATCACTCGATTTCAATTCGTCTTTCACGAATCGCAAATCTGATTTCGGCTTCCGGGAAGGATTGCGTTACGCTGTGTTGTACAACCCGACCGCTCCGGTTAATGGTGCGGATGCTCCGTTCTCCTTCGCCAGCGAGCAGTACGGCGGGTTCTTCGAGACGCTTGGTTTGTTCGACAGCTTCAATCCGGTTGCCATTGTCAATCAAAACCGCAATGACGGCAAGCGCAACGAGATTACCTATGGCGCTCGGTTGGCTTACCAGGTTACCGACAACTTTTCGATTACCGGACGGATCGCGCAACAGAATACGACGGTCGATAATCGCCAGTATTATCCCACTACATCCCTGTTCCGGGGTAATGCCACCAGCCCGACGCGTAAAGGCCGCGCTGATTTCTACAATGAGAACACCAGCTTCAAGCTTTACGAAGGGTATGGTACTTATCTGAACAACTTCGGTAATACCGACCTGACCCTTACGGCTGGTTATTCTTATCAGCAGAACAATTTCGAGAGCAATACCCTGCGGCTCGGTGACTTCCCTGACAATTCGCAGGATTTCAGTAACATCATCGAAGCTTCTCAGGATTTGCAGAATGCTGGGTTCATTACTGCCAACAGCGATGCTTCTCCCGATGAGAAGATCATTGCCTTTTTCGCCAGAGCTAACGCTACGTTTGACAATGCTATTTTCGTGAACGCTTCCGTACGCCGTGAGGGGTCTACCAAATTGGGCGCGGATAACCGCTGGGGTATTTTCCCGGCCTTTGGTGTGGGCGTCAACCTGAACCGATACCTCGCCATCAACAACGTAGACCAGTTAAAAGTAAGGCTTGGCTACGGTGTGACCGGGGCGTTGCCTGGACAGAATGGATTGTCTCAGCCTATTCGTCAGATTGTTAACGGCGATGACGGCAGTGTGTCCACTGAGTTGATTCGCGCCGCTAACCCCGACCTGAAGTGGGAAGAGAAGGCCGAGTTGAACCTGGGTGTTGAGTTTGGTATGGGCCGCTTCAATGCTACCCTCGATCTCTACAACCGCGATATTTCTGACTTCATTCTGGAGAGAACGGTTGATGCCGCGATCTTCCAGGTGGATCGGCGCTTCGAAAATGCCGGTAAGCTCAACACTCAAGGCCTGGAACTGACGCTTGGGTACGATGTACTGAACAGCGGTAAAGTGAACTGGACCACCGGCGTGGTGTTAAGTACTTACAAGACGACGCTGGAAGAATACGTCATTCCGAAAGAAGTACGGGCCAACCTCGGTGCTCCCGGCCAGAACGGCACCAATATGATCCTCGTAGCGGAAGGCCAGGAAATCGGCCAAATCTGGGGCCCTGTGTTCGAGGGCGTTAACGCGGAAGGTGCACCTACCTTCGTAGACCTGAACGGCGACGGGATGGTGGTCTCTCAACAGGATAATGCTTTGGATGACAATGCCGACTTCGATGTATTGGGGAACGGTATTCCCGATCTGGAAATTGGTTGGACCAACCAATTGACTTTGGGCAAATGGTCCGTCAATGCTTTCTTCCGCGGGGCATTCGGCCACAGCCTGGTGAACACTTTCCGGGCTTTCTACGAGCCGGTGATCTCCACTCAGTCTTCCTACAACTACGTCAATACCGATCTGCGCGTTCCCGGGCTTACTTCCGCTCAATTCAGCTCGCTGTACGTCGAGAAGGCCGACTTCTTCAAGCTGGATAACCTGACGATTGCCCGCAGCTTCAGCTTTGGCGGCAACAGCGCTATTCGTGGTATAACGGTATCTTTGACTGGCCAGAACCTGTTCGTCATTACCAATTACACCGGCTCTGACCCTGAACCGTCTCTCATTGATTATGGTGCGCCGGATAATGGGGCGGATATTGATTTCTCCAACCCGGATGTACTTAGCCCCGGTATCGACCGCCGCTACAACTATTTTGCATCGCGGACGGTTACTTTCGGGTTGAAACTTAATTTCTAATCAGACTAAAAGTAGTATAAAAATGGATAAATTTTTAAAGTATTTCATGTTCTCCTGCCTGGCCTTGCTGATGGCAGCCTGCACTGATCTGGAAGAGGATTTGGTCGGGGATATTACCAAAGAAATTACAGTAGCCGGTATCGATACCGGCGGTGACACCGGCGGCGGCGGTGAACTGACGGCCGCTTATGCCGAACTGAGAAATGCCGGTACGGCTAATCACAGTAGCTACTACTCCATTCAGGAGATTACTTCCGACGAAATGTGTATCGCCGCGAAAGGCGGGGACTGGTTCGACGGTGGTATCCTGATCCAGTTGCACCAGCATACTTATACCCCCACCCACGATTTCGTGAATAATGCCTGGACGGGCACTTACAATGCCATTGGTACGGTTAACGATAAGCTGGGAGCCGGTACGCTGAGTTCGGAAGAAACCGCTCAGGCCCGCGCTTTGCGCGCCTACTTCTACTACCGCCTGCTGGATCTGTACGGCCGCGTAAAAATTGTTACCGAGACGAATACAGATCCTCCCCAGGCTACCCGGGCAGATGTTTTCAACTTCGTTGAAGACGAACTGCTGGCTGCCCTGGGTATTCCGGAAGTAAGCGCCTCAATGGATCTGAGCGGCAGCCTGCTGGCGGACGGCGGCAGCGCCTACGTAATGAACCGCTATGGTGCGCTGGGCCTGCTGGCCAAGCTGTATCTGAACGCTGAGGTATATGTCGGTACTGCTATGTATGATAAAGCGGAGATCGCTGCTTCCTACATTATTGATAGCGGCGTATACCAGCTTTGCGGCGTTGGTTGTACAGTGAAAAACCTGGGTAAAAGGCCCAAGGTTGAATCCGATCCGGTCAATCTGGAAGGATATGCCGCGGTATTTGCAGCCAACAACGAAGGTAACCCCGAACACATCTTCTCGGTATTGTACGATGAGGTTTCCGGTACGGGCATGAACTTCTCGCAAATGAACCTCCACTACTCCAGCCAGTTTACCTGGAACCTGAACGAGCAGCCCTGGAATGGTTACGCTACCCTGGAAGAGTTCTATAACTCATACGAAGCGGGTGATAAGCGTAAGGCGAATAACTTCATCGTAGGCCCGCAGCTGGACTTCAGTGGCTCCGCGATCCTGGATTTCGCTTCTGATGACGATGACATCCAGTTGAACTATACCCCCGCGATCAACGAACTGGCCCCCAACTCCCTGCGGGAAGCGGGTGCTCGCCCTTCCAAGTTCAGCTTCAAATTGTTAGGCCGTGCCGAAATGGACAACGACTTTCCCATTGTCCGCCTGGGTGAGGTGTACCTGATCCGCGGCGAAGCCAGGGCCCGTCAAAGTGGCAACTGGACCGATGCCGAGGCTGATGTGAACGTACTGCGTGCCCGCGCCGGCGTATCGGAATACAATGGCAACCTGACCGGGGACGAATTCCTGGCGGAAAGAGGCCGCGAAATGTTCCAGGAAACTTCCCGTCGTACTGACCTGATCCGCTTTGGTAAGTACAATGGCACCTGGTGGGAGAAGCCCGCTTCTGAACCCTTCAGAAACGTCTTCCCCATTCCACAGGAGCAGATCAATGCCGGTACCGGCTTGACGCAGAATCCAGGATACTAATTTCTTGTATTTCCTGAAATAATAGCAATCCCGGATTCTCCCAAGTTGGAGAATCCGGGATGCTTGTTTGATAGTGGGTGGGAAAAGGAAAAATTTACTATTTCCCTTTTATGAAAAAGTTCGTAAAATACTTCATCAGCGCCCTACTGGTTATTGGCTTAACCGGGTGTACGGATTTGGAAGAAGATCTGGTGGGCGAAATTACCGAGGACATTCGTATCGGTTACACTGGTTACGTTTGTGATTGTGGCCCCGTGGATAGGCTATATTCCATTTACGGTGAATTTCGAAATGCCGGTACCGCTAACCACGGTGGCTACTACTCCCTTCAGGAGATCACTTCTGACGAAATGGTGGTCGGCGCTAAAGGAGAGGACTGGTTTGATGGTGGGGTGCTGATCCAGTTGCACCAGCATACTTACACCCCTACCCACCCTTATGTCAGCAATGCCTTTGTACAGACTTACAATGCCATTAGTACGGTTAATGATAGGTTGGGTGATGGCGTCCTCGAACCGGAAGAAACCGCTCAGGCCCGCGCCCTGCGGGCTTACTTCTACTGGCGCATGCTGGACCTGTACGGCCGGGTAAAAATCGTTACCGAATCGAATCCTGATCCTCCTCAGGCCTCTCGTGAAGAAGTCTTTACCTTCGTGGAAAGCGAACTGCTGGCTGCGCTGGGCATTCCGGAAGTAAGCGCTTCTATGGATCTGAGCGGCAGCCTGCTGGCGGATGGCGGCAGCGCCTACGTAATGAACCGCTACGGCGCGCTGGGCCTGCTGGCCAGGCTGTACCTGAATGCCGAAGTATATACCGGTACGCCCAGGTGGGAAAAGGCCGAGATCGCTGCTTCCTACATTATCGACAGCGGCGTATACCAGCTTTGTGGGGAGGGTTGCAAGGTGAAAAACCTGGGTAAGCGCCCTGCGGTGGATTCCGATCCTGAAGAGCTGGAAGGTTATGCTGCCGTTTTTGCGCCTAACAACGAAGGCAATCCCGAACACATCTTTTCCGTTTTGTATGATGAAGCCACCGGTACGGGCATGAACTTCTCGCAGATGAACCTGCACTACGCCAGCCAATTGAGCTGGCACCTGGATCAGCAGCCTTGGAATGGCTATGCTACCCTGGAAGAGTTCTATAACTCCTATGAAGAGGAAGATGCCCGCAAGCAGGCTAACTTCCTCGTTGGCCCTCAATTTGACTTTAGTGGCTCTGCCATTCTGGATTACGCTTCGGATGACGACAATATTCAGCTGGATTATACGCCCCGGATCAATGAGCTGGCCCCCAACTCCCTGCGGGAAGCAGGCGCTCGCCCAGCTAAGTTCAGCTTCAAGCTATTTGGCCGTGCGGATATGGATAACGACTTCCCCATTGTTCGTTTGGGGGAGATTTACCTGACGCGGGCGGAGGCCAAAGCCCGCCAGAGTGGCAACTGGAGCGATGCCGAACCTGATGTGAATGTAATACGGGCCCGGGCAGGCGTGGCAGCCTACAACGGCAACTTGACGGAGACGGAGTTTTTGGCCGAACGCGGCCGCGAAATGTTCCAGGAAACGGCTCGCCGTACCGATCTGATCCGCTTTGGCCGATACAATGAGGCCTGGTGGGAAAAGCCTGTTTCCGAACCGTTCAGAAATGTCTTCCCGATCCCGCAATTACTCTGGTTAGGCCCGGACTGGACACAAAACCCGGGGTATTAGAGTGGGTTTAAATTTCGTTTTTGGAGATAAAATCAGTAAATAAGTAATACTGAAAAATTAGTTCGGCGATGTTGAAATAAAGAGAGGTATGAAAAAAGAATTTCTGGCCAAGGCAGGCCAAACATATTCTAAGCGATGGCTTCAGCGGCCAGGCCGCTTGTCTGGCCGGGTGTGGGCCTTCAACTGTTGGCTGCTGGTACTGTGGTTAAGTGGATGTGCGGAGGAGCCGGCGCCACTTTTCACGACGGTCGATCCCGGGCAGTCCGGCGTACACTTTTCCAATGACCTGCATTACACCGAAGAGTACAACCCCTACACGTACCGCAATTTTTACAATGGAGGCGGAGTCGCCCTGGGCGACATCAATAATGACGGCTTGCTGGATATCTACTTTTCCGGTAACCTGGTCTCCAATAAACTCTACCTCAACAAAGGGAATTTACAATTTGAAGACATCACTGAGCAAGCGGGCGTAGCCTGCGCCGGCGTTTGGTCGTCAGGGGTCAATATGGTAGATATTAACGGTGACGGCTGGTTGGATCTCTACGTATGCAAAGCCGGCAAACCGGAAGGAGCGAACCGGCACAATGAGCTTTTTATCAATCAGGGCGATCTCACTTTTGTGGAACAATCGAAAGCTTATGGCCTGGACATCACCGGCCTTTCTATCCAGTCCGCTTTTTTTGATTATGACCTCGATGGGGATTTGGACTGCTACCTCCTGAACAATTCGCTGCGTTCGGTAGGCGGATTCGATATGAAGGAAGGCCTGCGCGACATCTATGACCCCGAAGGCAATAAACTACTGGAAAACCAGGGCGGAAAATTTGTGGACGTTACCCGGAAGGCAGGAATCTATTCCAGCAGCGTTGGCTATGGCCTGGGCATCACCCTGGCCGATTTCAACTGGGACG
Source organism: Lewinellaceae bacterium (assembly GCA_020636095.1). Taxonomy (GTDB): domain Bacteria; phylum Bacteroidota; class Bacteroidia; order Chitinophagales; family Saprospiraceae; genus JACJXW01. The sequence continues at coordinate 288,715 of JACJYN010000002.1, read as the reverse complement.
GCTGGCCGGATATTTTCCTGTCTAATGACTTTTTTGAAAAGGATTACCTGTACTTCAATAATCAGGACGGGACCTTCACCGAACGGGTAGATAGCAGTTTTACCTCCCTGTCGATGGGGTCGATGGGCGCGGATGCCTGTGACCTGGATAACGATTTGCTACCTGAAATCTTTGTGACCGAGATGTCACCCCGTGCTGCAGATCGCAAGAAAACCAAAACCACCTACGAAAACTGGGATAAGTACCAGCTGGCTGTTACTAAAGGCTATCATCATCAATTCGCCCGTAATGTGTTGCACAAGAATCTGGACGGCGGCCAATTTGTGGAGCTGGGCCGGCTGGCGGGGATAGAAAGCTCCGATTGGAGCTGGTCGGCGCTGATTCAGGATTTTGACAATGATGGCCTGCGCGATATTTTTATCAGCAACGGCATTCGATCTGACCTGCTGGACAAGGATTACCTCAACTACATGGCCAACGACACCCGCATTCAGGCGATGATCGATGAGGATGAGGATGTATTGAAAAAGCTGATCGACATTATGCCTTCTGGCCCGGTGAATAATGCCATTTTCAAAAATAACGGGCAGCTGAATTTCACCTACCAATCTCAGGCCTGGGGGTTGGATGCGCCTACCTTCAGCAACGGCAGCGCCTACGGTGACCTGGATAACGATGGCGACCTGGAATTAGTCATTAACAACGTGGACCAGGCGGCATCTATCTACCGCAATAACTCGGACCCGAAAGTTGCCCGGAGCATAGCCATTTCCCTCCAATACAGAGGAGCTAACCGGCAGGCCATTGGGGCCAAAGTACTGATCTATGCGGATACGCTCCAGAGTATGTTCGAGTACTATCCGGCCAAAGGGTTCCAAAGTTGCTCGGCGGCGCCCCTGTTTTTCGGGCTCGGGCAAAGAGAATTGCTGGATAGCCTGATTGTCATCTGGCCCAATGGAGAGGCCAGCGTCCGTACCCGGGTGCCTGCCAATCAGTCTTTAACCATCAGCTATGAGGAAAGCGAGCGAAGAGCGGGAACCGCTCCCTTTAAGCCGGGGCAAACAGCGCTGCTCCAGCCAGCCCAGGATGCTTTTTCTTTCACCCACCAGGAAACCGGTTTGAACTTTTTTGACCAGGAGCGAATGCTGCTATCCATGCCCGGGCGCAAGGGGCCGGCAATAGCCGTAGCCGACGTGAATCAGGATAGGGTGAAAGATGTATTTATCGGAGGCGGGAAAAACCAGGAATCGGTTCTCTTCCTGTCGGGAAACGGCGGCTATACGGCTCAGTATGGGTTTTCCGATACCCGTCGGTCGGAAGTCACTGCCGCCGAATTTTTTGACAGCGACCGGGACGGGGACCTGGACTTGTACGTAGCCCACGGCGGTAAAGGGTTTTCCATTTATGCCCCCGAGTTGCACGATGCCCTTTATCTCAATGATGGCGCCGGCGTATTTACGCGTTCCGGGGAGGGCCTGCGTTTTCCCTACCCCATTTCTACCGGAGACATCGCTATTGCTGACCTTACGAATGACGGCCTGCCGGATATCGTATTGGGAGAGGCCATGAAAACCAATGGGTTCGGATTACCCGGTAACTGCTTCATTTTCATCAATGACGGCAACAACCAGTTTTCGCTCCTCGAAAGCGAACTGTGCAAGGAACTGGGAATGATTACCGCCGTAGAGATTGCGGATATCAATACCGATGGTTGGGCGGACATCCTACTGGCAGGGCAGTATATGCCGGCCACGATACTCTTCAATGAGAAAGGCGCGTTTCAACGCCCGGAGCAAAGACTTATCCTTACCGATACGGAGGGCCTCTGGAATTGTATTGAGAAGGCGGACTTAGACGATGATGGCGACCCCGATTTCGTACTGGGCAACCTGGGGCAAAACAACTTTTTCCGGGACGGGCTGACGGTATTCGTGCATGATTTCGATGGGAACGGCACCATAGAACAGATTGCCTGCCAGGCTACCGCCGAAGGCCATTTTCCTGTTCACGACATCGATGAGCTCTATTCGCAAATGCCCATCCTGAAGAAAGCATTCCGCACCTACCGCGAATTTTCTCAGGCCCCTCTGGAGGCGCTGGTGCCCGAAGAGCAGCTACAGAAGGCTTTGCAACTTCATCTCAAAGAAAGCCGCAGCCTCATTTTGTGGAACGAGGCGGGCCGGTTGGTTCCCGTGGCCTTGCCCCGAGACGTACAGTACTCCACCGTCAACGCGATCCTGGCGGGCGATTTTAACCAGGATGGCATACAAGACCTGCTGCTGGGGGGGAACGACTATAAATACAAGCCTCAATTTGGCCGTCAGGATGCTTCATTGGGTTGGGTGTGTTATGGTGAAAAAAGCAAGGGAGATATTATCTTTGCGGATTGCCGCTCCCTGGATATTTCCGGCCAAATCCGGGCGATCGAAAGCATTAATCAACATCAAATCGTTATAGGAATTAACGATGGAGAAATTAAGGTGTATGAATATTAGCCGTTTATTGTGTTTATTGTTTGCAGCAGCCAGTTTAGCAGGCTGTAAATCAGAATACCAACAGTACGTCGATGAAGAGTTAGCCAGCGGCGTCAGCCAGGATAGCCTGATCTTCGGGATGCGGATGGGGCAAACCAAAAAAGATTTTTTCACCATCTGCTGGGAACTGAATAAACAAAAGCTGATCAGTCAGGGTACGGGAAATACCACCGCTCGCTACATCACAGACAGGGATACGGCCGGGAATAAAACGCTCTGGTCAAAGGATATGTTATTCTATGGTATCTTTGATGAAAATGACATCATGCAGGGAATGCAGATGACCTACTCCTACATGGCCTGGGCGCCCTGGAACCGCGATAAGCAATCGGACAGCCTGTTGCTGCGCCTGCGCGATGAGTATATTCAGGGCTACCCGGGAAATCCCTTCATCGAAATAGCAATTAAAGACTCAGAATATACCGCGCTGGTAAAGATCGACGGTAACCGGCAAATACTGATGTATCCTAAAAACGACAAGGACGTGGTCGTAAAAATTGAGGACTTACACTATAAGCTAAATGACGAATGGAAAAAAGAATAGGCATTTTAGTCGTTTTGAGCCTTATGCTGGCTTGTAACGACAATAGCTCGCCAACACCGGTAGAAGATTTGTTCGAGTTGAAGGATAATCAGGCCATTGGTATCGAGTTTAGCAATGACCTGAGCTACAGCAGCGACTTCAATGTGTATAAGTACCGCAACTTCTACAATGGGGGCGGGGTCGCTATCGGGGATATCAATAACGATGGCCTGGCGGACGTTTTCCTGACCGCTAACCAGGGCCCCAACCGGCTTTTTCTCAATGAGGGTAACTGGCAGTTTAAGGATATTACCGAAACAGCCGGAGTAGGAGGCCAGCGAGCCTGGTCCACCGGCGTGGCCATGGCCGATGTCAATGCCGACGGGCTATTGGATATTTACGTCTGCAACTCCGGCGACGTAGCCGGCGACAACAAGGAAAACGAACTCTACATTAATCAGGGCAACCTCCAGTTTAAGGAACAAGCTGCCGACTACAACCTCAACGATAAGGGATTTTCTACCCACGCCAGCTTTTTCGACTACGACAAGGACGGCGACCTGGACGTTTATATCCTGAACAATTCTTTTCAGGCGATCGGCAGTTTCAATTTGCGTAAGAACGAGCGGCCTGTGCGCGATGAACTGGGAGGCGACAAGCTGATGCAAAACCAGGGAGGGCGATTTGTGGATGTTAGCGAGCAGGCCGGTATCTACGGCAGCGTCATTGGCTTTGGCCTGGGGGTTACCATCGGCGATGTCAACAACGACCATTGGGAAGATATTTTCGTGTCCAACGACTTCTTCGAACGCGACTACCTTTACATCAACCAACAGGACGGCACCTTTAAAGAGGATTTAACCAACGAAATGCAATCCATCAGTGGAGCTTCCATGGGCGCTGACATGGCAGATATCAACAACGATGGCTACCAGGATATTTTTGTAACGGAAATGCTGCCGTCGGATTATCAGCGCCTCAAGACGGTGACGACCTTCGAGGATTGGGACAGATACCAGCTCAATGTGAACAATGGCTACCATCACCAGTTCACGCGCAACGTGCTACACCTCAACCGGGGCAATAACACCTTTAGCGAGGTGTCGCGCCTGGCGGGCATTGAAGCTTCGGATTGGAGTTGGGGCGCACTTTTCTTCGATATGGATAATGACGGCTATAAAGACCTTTTTATTGCCAATGGCATTTATAAGGACCTCACCGATCAGGATTACCTCCAATACATTGCCAATGAGTCGGTAATTCAATCCATTGTCACCAATCAGGGCGTCAACTACAAAGAACTCATTGATATCATTCCGTCCAACAAAGTCGCCAACCACGCCTACAAGAACAATGGTAACCTGGAATTTCGGGAATACACCCATAGCGGCTTGCTGACCCCCAGCTTTTCCAATGGAGCCGCCTACGGCGACCTGGATAACGATGGCGACCTGGATTTGGTGGTCAATAACGTAAATATGCCTTGTTTTGTATATGAAAACCGGCATGCGCAGGGCAATTATATCAAGCTCAGGTTAGTGGGAAAGGGCGCTAACACCTTTGCTATTGGCAGCAAGATAAAGGTGAGCGCCGGCCAGCAGGCCTGGGTAGTAGAAAACCAACCGGCCAGAGGGTTTCAATCCAGCATGGATCCGGCTATCGTCGTCGGGGTAGGAGCGGCTAAACAGGTCGATATCGAAGTAACCTGGCCTGATGGGCAGGTGACCACCCTGGCTGATGCGCCAACCAACCAGGCTATTACCATAGAAGCTTCTTCGGCTCAGCCGGAAGCTGCCGAACCGGCCACTGCAAGCCCTTTTAGTTTTCGGCAGCTTACGCCCGGACTGAATTACCGGCACAAGGAAAATGCCTATATCGACTTTAACCGGGAGCGGCTGGTCTATCACGGGCACAGCAACGAAGGCCCGCGGGTAGCCGCCGGCGATGTCAACGGAGACGGTATCACCGACCTGCTTATGCCCGGCCCGAAGGGAATGAGCTGTATGCTTTACCTGAGTGAAAAGGACGGTACTTTAACCGCAAAAGAAATAACGGCTGTATCCGCTGATGCGGAGTACGTAGCGGCTCACCTGTTCGATGCGGATCAGGATGGAGATTTGGATGCCTACCTGGCCAGTGGCGGCGTTGAGATCACCGAATACTCCGCCCTTTTGCAGGACCAAATATTGTTCAACGATGGACGCGGCAATTTTGCCAACCCCAAACAGGTGTTTCCGAATGAGCAGAGGATGAGCACCCTGGCCGTTGATTCTGAAGATATTGACGGAGATGGCGATTTGGATTTATTCGTCGGCGAAAGGATCAAGATTGGTAGATACGGGGCAAAATGCTCGGGCTATATCCTGGAAAATGACGGCAGTGGTAACTTTCGGGACGTCACCGCCAGCTATTACCCCGGCTTAAAGGACATCGGTATGATCACCGATGCTCGGTGGAGCGACTTGAACGGCGATAAACGGCCCGACCTGGTAGTCGTCGGCGAATTTATGGAAGTGAACATCCTCGTCAACGAAGGGAAGCAATTCACTAAAGTGGATTTGCCCTTCCCCAATGCCGGCATGTGGAACGTCCTGCAGCTGAGCGATCTGGACGGCGACCAGGACCTGGATATACTGTTGGGAAACCTGGGCGCCAACAGCCGCTTTGAAGCGAGCGCCGAACATCCGATGAGGTTGTATTACAGCGACTTTGACCAGAATGGCTCTCCCGAGTGCATCCTGACGTTTAATGCCCCAAACGGGCAAGACTATCCCTACGTACTTCGCCATAACCTAACCAGCCAGCTTCCCTATTTGAAGAAGAAGTACCCTGATTTTCAGTCTTTTAAAAATGCGGATATCACCCAAATCTTTGACGAAGCCCAGCTGAAACAGGCTTCCGTTTTGGATGTGAACGAGCTGAACTCAGTATGGCTCAGGAATATGGGGAACAATCAATTCGAAAAGCAATTATTGCCGCTCTCCGCCCAGTTTAGCCCGGTTTACGCCATTGCTTCGATTGATGTGGATAAAGACCAGGACCTGGACCTGCTTTTAGGGGGGAATTTATTCAAGGTGCAACCCGAAGTAGGTATGTACGACGCCTCCTACGGCCAATGCCTCATCAATGATGGACAAGGGCATTTTACAGATCGATCGGTAGCGCTTGGATTCTCGGTTACAGGGGAGATCAGGGATATAAAAATCATCGGGGAAAAGATTTATGTCTTCAGAAACAATGAGGAGGCCGTGACTTATCAAATCAATTATGACTAGAATACTTGTTGCCTATCTTTTTTTGGGTATCCGTCTAATGTTGGACACACTTGATCGCCAGGAAGTGGCGGAATGCCCGGCGCCATTCCGACTTCCGATTTCCGATTTCCGGCTTTTGTCCAACGCTGGAATGGTAGCCCTTTTTTTTATTCCGGCTATGCTCCTTTTGTCTGCCTGCCAAAAAGAGCCGCCTGCCGCTAGTGGCGCCATGCTTACCCTTTCTGCCGCGGAAACGGGTATTGACTTTGCCAATACCCTGACTGAAACGCCGCAGCTCAACATCATCGAATACCTCTACTACTACAATGGAGGGGGGGTAGCTATTGGCGATATCAATAATGACGGGCTGGAAGACATCTTCTTCACCGCTAATCAGGGGCCCGACAAACTCTATCTGAATAAAGGCAACCTGACGTTTGAAGACATCAGCCGGCAAGCGAATATCATGGAGGATGCCACCTGGTCCTCCGGCGTAGCGATGGAAGACCTCAACAACGATGGTTACCTCGATATCTACGTCTGCAAGGTAGGGGTAGGGGTATTGCCCCAGGCTCACAATCTGGTTTATATCAACCAACAAGACGGTACTTTCCGCGAAATGTCTGCCCAATTGAGGCTGGATTTTCAGGGCTTCTCTACCCAGGCCTGCTTTCTGGACTACGATAAGGATGGGGACCTGGATTTATACTTGCTCAATCATAATGTCCATTCCGTAAGAAGCTATGGAACTACCCAAAAAAGACAGGAACAAGACCCCTTTGCCGGTGACCGCTTTTTTGAAAACCGCCTGAATGAGACGGGACAGGCCTTCGTGGACGTAACGCAGCAAACCGGCATTTACAGCAGCCCGCTCGGTTATGGCCTGGCGGTTTCCTGCGCAGACCTCAATGGAGATGGCTGGACGGATATCTATGTGGGGAACGACTTTCACGAAAACGATTACATCTATATCAATAACGGCGATAAGACCTTTACCGAAGCGGTATCCAAGTGGACGGACCACACCACCCAGTTCAGTATGGGGGCGGACATCGCGGATATCAATAACGATCTGTTGCCGGATGTTTTTAGCACGGATATGCTCCCCTTTGCGGAGGACATTTACCTCAAATCCGCCGGGGAGGATCCCGATCAAATCAGGAGAATTAAGGCAGATCTGGGCTTCGAACCGCAGTTTGCCCGCAACCACCTGCAACTCAATACCGGGAGTGGGGCATTCATCGATATGGCGCTAAAAACCCGAACCTTCGCCACTGACTGGAGTTGGGCGGTGCTCCTGCAGGATTTCGATAACAATGGGCGAAAGGATATTTTTATCACCAATGGAATGAATAAACGGCCCAACGACCTGGACTACATCAACTACCTGAACAGCGAAGCCATCTCTCGCTTCGCGGAGGATGACCCGGAGCGGACCAGCAAGCTCATTGAAAAACTACCTGGCCAAAAACTAAACAATATTCTTTTCCTTCAAACGGGCAACCTGGAGTTTTCTCCGGTTACCCAATCGAAAGTAGGGCTTCCTTCCTTCTCTAACGGCGCGGCTTTTGCCGACCTCGACCAGGATGGATACCTCGAAGTGGTCGTTAATAACCTTAATGAGCCTGCCGCCATCCTGACGTACAACACAGGTTTATCTTCAGGAAATTACCTGGAGGTAGCCTTAAATGATCCCACGGGTAAGACGGCCAACGGCGCCAAAGTGTACGTGTATGCAGGGGGGGAAACGTTTTATCAGGAAGCCCAGCATGTGAAAGGATACCAGTCCTCCTCCTCACACCGCCTGCACTTCGGCCTGGGAAAGGCCAGTCAGGTGGATTCTTTGGTGATTATTTGGCCAGACTTGTCCAGGCAGGTGCTCTCTTCCGTGGAGATCAACGCCCAGCTGGAAATTTCCAAGGCCGATTCCGGGCCAATCGCAGCCCTAAATCCAGTAACCGCCACCAACAACACATTTAACCTCCTGCCCCTCCGGCATATAGAGAATGTTTACTATGATGATGAAAACGAAAAACTGATCCCCGAAATCCTCTCGCGGGAAGGACCGGCAGTACTTTACGAAGACCTGGATGCCGACGGAGTAAAGGATTTGCTGATCGGTGGCGCCCATGGCCAACCCACCCGGCTCCTGAAAGGAAAACCAGATGGGTCTTTTGATAACCTGGAGATCAGCGACTTTATGAGAGATGCCCGATACGAGGATGTCAGCGCGGCCACCATTGACTTCGACGGGGATGGAGACAAAGATCTCTACTTAGTGAGCGGAGGGAGTATAGCCAAAGAACTGGACAAATTGTTGGAAGACCGCCTCTACCTGAACAACGGGGGAATGGATTTCCAGCGCATCCCCTTATCACTGCCCCATACCAATGGTAGTGTAGTGGCCGTGGCCGATTTTGACCAGGACGGTTACGAAGACATCTTTGTGGGGGCGCGGTCCATCCCTGGTTCTTACGGTTTGTCGCCCTACAGTTTTATACTTAAAAATAAGGCGGGCGCCGGCGTAGATATTGCCTACCAACACCGCTTCGGCATGGTCACGGACGCTCATTGGGTAGATTGGGATAGCGATCAGGACCTGGATCTCATTCTTTGTGGAGATTGGATGCCGGTGACTATCCTCCAAAATGACGGCGCCGGCAACTTGAATTTTTTACCCTCTGAATACAACTTCCCGAACCTTACCGGGTTTTGGAATACCCTGGCGTTTGCTGATCTAAATCAGGACGGCCAACTGGATATTGTTGCGGGTAATAGGGGCGCCAACAGCCTGTTGAACGCAGATCAAGCTCATCCGGTGAAGCTTTATCTTGGTGATTTTGATGAGAACGGTGCGGTAGATCCACTCATTTTCTTCTATTACTTTAATCGGTATATCCCCCTGGGCTCGAAGGACAAATACGTTTCCCAGTTGCCGGCACTCAAGAAAAATTTTGTGACGTACCAGGATTTCTCCCGGGTCAGTTCTTTTGAAGAGCTGCTGCCCGATGCCCAGGAACGCCTGGTGGAGTCCAAAGAAGTGAATGAATTGCGATCTATGCTTTTTCTTTCTCAAGATGGCCAGTATACGGCAGTTCCGCTCCCGGATCGATTACAGGCTCTTACCATACAGGACATTTTTCTGGATGGAGATCAGGGAAAAATCTATTACATTGGCAGCAACCAGGAGCTGGTTGCGGTCCAGTCCAATGCCTTGTCCGCCAAAGGAGGAATGCTGTCTGAATTTGACGCGGCAACACAAACCTTTAAAGGAGATAATTGGTTCGGCCTTCCAACCGGCATCAACGTCCGGGCACTTGTCCGGCTGGAGAATGGGAAAGGCCTCATTATAACTAACGATGACTATCCCTTTCTGGTGGATTTACCTTAATTTAAATTATTCGAGATGCGAAGTATTACATGGTGGATAATGCTCTTATCCCTTTTAGGTGTAAGTTGTCAAAAAGACTACCTTACCCAGGCAGAAATTCGCGAAAACCTGCAGCAAAGCGAGCTGTTTCTTCGGTCGGTAGAAAACCTGACCGACATTCAGGTTCACGATATTTTTTCGCCCCCGGTAGCCAGCCGGGTGTACGTATACCCCTGTGTTGCGGCTTACGAGGCGATTCGCCCGGCCTATCCGGAAAACGAGAGCTTCGCTAACCGTTTGAGCGGATTGACACCTTTGAATATCCAGGCAGATACGGCCGTGGTTAGTTTTGACCTGGCTGCCATCTATGTCTTCAATGAAGTAGGTAAGCAATTTATCTTTTCGGAAGAGAAAATGGTGGATTGGCAAGCTGAGGTAGATTCGATAATAAACACCTGGCAGGTCAACCCCAGGGTGATTCAAGGGTCAAAAGACTATGCCGCGCAGGTTGGGCAATTCATCATGGCCTGGGCCAGGGAAGATAACTACAACCAGACCCGGACCATGCCTAAGTTTTCCGTCACGGATGACCCGTCGCGCTGGAAGCCCACTCCTCCGGCCTACATTGAAGGCATTGAGCCAAACTGGAACAAAATCCGAACCCTGGTGATCGATTCAGCAGCTCAATTCAGGCCACCGCCCCCGCCCGCCTTTGACCTGACGGAAGGGTCCACTTTCGGGAAGCTGATAAAGGAAGTGTACGATGTGGGCAACAACCTGGATGACGAACAACGCCTCATCGCCAGTTTCTGGGACTGTAACCCCTTCGTGATGCACCAAACCGGGCACGTCATGTTTGCTACAAAAAAAATTACCCCTGGAGGCCACTGGATGGGCATTACCGGCGTAGCTTGCCGAAAAGCCAATGCCAGCCTGATGGAGTCGGTGAAAGCCCACTCCATGGTAAGTATTGGCCTTTTTGACGCCTTTATCAGTTGCTGGGATGAAAAGTACCGTAGCTCACTCATACGCCCTGAGACTCTTATCAATGAAAAAATAGACCCGGACTGGTTGCCCACACTTCAGACTCCACCCTTCCCCGAACACACCAGTGGCCACAGTGTGATATCCACTGCCGCGGCCGTCATTCTAACTGAACTTTTCGGAGATAATTTCGAATTCGTTGATGTGGTGGAGACGAAGTATGGGCTTCCCGAGCGGCATTTTAATTCCTTCATGGAAGCCTCCCGGGAGGCCGCCATCAGCCGTTTATACGGTGGTATCCATTATCGGACGGCCATTGAAGATGGGGTCAAACAGGGCCGGCAGGTGGGGGACTACATCACCCGCCGCCTACTGAGTAGTGATTAGTGGTATATTGTTTATGGACGTATTGGTATATTGTTGCCGGCGCTCCCATCCAGCAATTCAACAATAGGGCCGGCCCGCACAGAGCCAGCAATATAACACCTTGCCCGTCATATAACAATATAACAATATGTCAGTCAGGCGCCCCTACCTCAGCAACACCACATCCCCCTGCCTTCTTTCTGCCGGCTCACCCTCAAATTCCTGGTAGGAAAGCTGGTAGAAATAAACTTCCGAAGGCGCCGGCTCATCGTTGAAAGCACCGTCCCAACCCTGTTTGGGGTCGTCCGTTTCGAAGATGAGCTGGCCCCATCGGTTGAACACTTGCAGGCGGTAAGCCGGGAAAGGGCACTGCAGGATGGGCGAGAAAAAGTCGTTTACCCCGTCCCCGTTGGGAGTGAAAGCATTGGGAATGGCCAGGCAGGGCTCGCACCAGCGCACGGTGATGGAATCTTCCAGGACGCAATCTTCCACCACGGCCTTGACCAGGTAGCGGCCCGGTTTGATCACTTTGTAAAGCGGCTCTTTGGCGCCGTCCTGCCAGAGGTAGAGGACTGCGTTTTCCACAGTGGCGTCCAGCAGGAGGGTGGCGTCCTGGCAGAGGGTAGTATCGGCTACAGGCAGGAGGGCTTCCGTTTCCAGGATGCGCACGATGGAAGTATCGCGTACCACACAATCGCCCTGGCGCCCCTCGTAGGAATAAGTTCCGGATTCCCTGACGGTATAGGTATTGCCTAAACTACCGTCCTGCCACTCCACCATGAAATTGGGGGCTTCCGGAATATCAACGATCCATTCTTCGCCCGGACAAAGCAGGGTGTCTTCCGGCAAAGCGATACCGGGCAAGGCGCCTAGTTTGACGAGCCAGGCGTCAGCTTCAGGATAGCAATCCTGCACGTCGCCATCTTCCGATTCGGAGGCGCCTGCCAGGAGAATCCCACCATCGGTAGTTGGTATTAAACAATAGAGGTGGTCATATTTGGAGCCTCCCAACTGTCTTAGGTTGCTTATGTCACCATTGGGTTCCAGCCAGGCGGCCCAGTAGTCTCCCTCCGGGCCTCCGGCCAAAGGGGCGGGGTCTAGGCCGAGTAATATCTGATCGCCAGCCAGCAATTGACTGGCCTCTAGCCAGAGGTTCTCGGCAAGATTGGAAAAGCTTCGGAACCACACGCTGGCGCCATCAGATGCGATCCGCTGCGCAACTACTACATCTCTTCTGCCTGAGCTATTGTCTATCAGCCGGCGGCCGAGAACGATCCAATTTCCATTTTCAATCGGTAGCGACTCTATCCAGGTGATATTGGGTTCGGAATCCGTCGGGAGATTGATTTCCTGAAGGAGGTTGAAGTTTTCATCCAGATTCTGAATAATTTTTTCACCCGGCCGGTCGATCAGGAGGCTGAATTTCCCATCGGCCAGCACCTGGATAGACAGGTGGTCAGCCTGAAAGATATGGGAGGTGATGATGGCGCCATCCTCATTTATCTGATGAATGGAAAAGTCCTTTATCCCGGCGCCGGGGTAAAAAGGAAAGTTGTCAAAGAGGAAAGCATCGGCGGTACCGGTGAGCAGGTAAGGGCCCGGCGAAGAATAACTTCCCCATTTGATACGGCTATTTTTCCGCTATACTTCGTTGTTCGTTGGTCACGTAGCCCCGCTATGCTTCCTCCTCACGCCTCGTCTAGCAAAAAAATAGCTCGCCTGAAACGGGAAACTTATTTTTCTCCGGCCCCTAAGCGTTTCCTCCCGTGCCGGTAAGTATTTGGGTAGCGGCATCCAATCTGGAAGTACCAAAACTCTTTTCCCATAATAGATTGCCACTTTCATCCACCCTGATCAGCCAGGCGTCGGTTTGCCCCAGGTTGGTGCTTACGTCTCCGCCGCTGCCACCGGCCATTCCGGCGATGAGAAAGCTACCATCATCCATTTGCAAAGCATCCCAGGCTATGTCATTCTCCGGGCCTCCGTAGGAGCGGCTCCATTCTATATTACCGGTTGCGGTTATTTTGATGAGCAGAAAGTCGCTTTTCCCCTTGTTGTCCGTCAGGTCAAAATCATCCGACCAGGCCCAGCCGGCAACGAAATAACCGCCATCTATTGTGGGAATAACAGTAGTTGCTCCATCGTTGGCACTGCCTCCGTAGCAGGCCTGCCATTCCAGCCCCGGGCAATTCTCGTAACGCTGGCTAAAACCCTGGAAAGCGATGAGGGTGAACAAAATCAGTATAGTGTATTGTTTCATTGTTTTACCATTGAAAGATTTTCCAGATTTTCCAGATTTTCCAGATTTTCCAGATTTTCAAAATCTGGAAAATCTAAAATCTAAAATCTAAAAACCAACTCCATGCAGTACCGACAACTCGGCCGTTCCGGCCTTTTTCTCACCGGCCTATCCCTGGGAACCATGACTTTTGGAGATGACCGCAGCAAGGGCGCCACACCCAAAGAAGCTCAAAAGATCATCGATCGCTACCTCGATGCCGGTGGCAATCACCTCGATACCGCCAATGTTTACAACGCCGGAAAGTCGGAAGAGATTGTCGGCCAGGCGCTGAAGGGCAAGCGCCACAATGTAACCATCGCTACCAAAGTGAATTTTCCGGAAGGGGAGGGCTACAACGACCGCGGCCTGTCGCGCCATAACATCATCCGCACCGTCGAGAACAGCCTGCGCCGCCTGCAGACGGACTACATCGACCTGCTCTACATGCACTGCCAGGACACGACTACCCCCATCGAAGAGTCCCTCCGCGCTTTCGACGACCTCGTCCGCTCCGGCAAGGTGCGGTACATCGGCGCGTCCAACTTCATGGCCTGGCGCTTGATGAAGGCCCTGTCTACCAGCGATGGCCTTGGCTATGAGCGTTTCGTAGCTGCCCAGTACCAGTATAGCCTTGTAAAACGGGATGTCGAATATGAATACATCAGCCTTTTCCAGGAGGAAGGCCTGGGCCTGCTGCCCTGGGGCCCATTGGGCGGCGGCTTCCTCTCTGGCAAGTACCGAAAGGGACAACGCCCCACTGAAAAGGACGGCCGTATCGGCGCCCACCCCGATCACACCGAGGAGGCCTGGCAACGCCGAGACACCGAACAGAATTGGGACATCATCGATGCCGTGGGGGGAATAGCGGAAGCCCACGAAGCTACTTACGCTCAGGTAGCCCTGGCCTGGGCCCGGCAGCGTCCCACTGTCACCAGCGTTATCATTGGCGCCCGCACCCTGGAACAATTGGAGGACAACCTCAAAGCGGCGGAATTGCAGCTCTCCGAAGAAGAATTGGACCGTTTAAACGGGGTGAGTGAACCAGCGGAGTTGTATCCCTATCGATTCCTTGGGGAGTATGAACAGAAGCGGTGAACAGATTCGTTATCCGGGATTGATCCTCTTGCAAGGGTTTTGAGGTATTGAGGTGTTACGGCATTTCCGGCCCTAAAACCCAAATACCGTTAAACCGCAACACTGCAATTTATCCAGACGCAATCGCCGCTACCACTTCCTCGGAATCCAGCCGAATGACTCCCAATCCACCTCCTGGCTTATAGTTGTCAAATCCCAGGAAGTACAGTCCCTCGTATTTCCCTTTACCCACCACCTCTTTGGGGATGCCGTACGAGTCGAACAGTCCGTCGGTGAAGGGCAGGAAGTCCTCCAACCGGGCCCGGTAGCCAGTGGCCAGGATGACGGTGTCGAAGGGCTCTTCCGTGCCGTCTTCGAAGCGGGCGCCCTTTTCTTGGAAGCATTCTATACCTGGTTTTACTTTGATCTTGCCGGCTTTCACCTGATCGACAGTGCCGATATCGATGACCGGCGTTTTTCCGGTCTCCCGTAATTGGCGGGCGGGCGGCAAATCGGAAGGCGTCAGGCCGTAGGGGCGCAGGTCGCCGAAGGCCAGCCGCTGCACTTTGGCGCCGATCCAGTCGCCCAGCCAGGTGGGGAGTTTGGCCAGGGTGAAGGCGGTCTTCTGCGTAGGGTTGCCCAGGAAATCCCGAGGCACTATGTTGACCGGCCCGCGGACGGAGAGGCAGGTGGCGATGCCGTTCTCGCTCAGGTCCAGGGCGATCTCGGCGCCGGTATTACCAAAGCCCACGACCAGCACTCGCTGATCGTTGAAGGGCTGGGGGTTTTTATACTCCCGGCTGTGCAGGATCTTACCCTCAAACCTTTCTTCGCCTTTGTAATGAGGGCGGTTGGGCACGCGGTTCAGCCCGGTGGCCACCACTACGTGGGGCGCCGAGAAGGCCTTCCCGGAGCGGGTGTGAACCTCCCAGCTGGCCTCGCCGGGTTGGATCGCGGCAACCTCCTCCCCAAAGTGAGGGCGGATATCAAATTTCTTGGCGTAGGCCTCGAAGTAATCTACCAGCATTTGCCTGGAGACATAGCGCGGGTAGTGCGCCGGGAACTCCATGAAGGGCAGGTGAGAGTGCTCCTTGACCGTGTGCAGGTGCAGGCGGCCGTAGTGCAACCGCCAGGAGTGGCCAACGGCCTGACTCTGCTCGAGAACCTCGAAGGGGATACTCTTCTTCCGCAGGCGGGCGGCGGCGGCGAGGCCGGCCGGGCCGGCGCCGATGATGAGGACGGTGGTGTTAATCATGAATACTAAAGTGCTTGTTTAAAAGTGTATCCACCTTCGTATCGGTTCCGGCGGACAAAGAGTTTACATTCATTTTCCAGGAGGCGGGTGCTCACCCGTCAATCTGGTTATTGCCCTGAGGTTGGCCAGTTCCCGGCGGTTCAGGTGAAGGGTTCTCACCGTAGCCCGGCCAGTTGGCGTGATGCCAATGACCTGTTGATAGTCGATATCCCATTCAAAATGATCTGTCCAGGTATCTTTTCGAGGGTGGAAGAGGGGTGATGAAATTCCAGTCACTGGATAATGGGTGGGGGCTTGATTCCCAAACGATCCATCGCCTCATCGACTGTGGTACTCCATAATTGGGCTAATTCCACAAGATATTGGAGCCTTTCTGCATTTTTGGCTTCTACACGAGGGGGCAATTCAAGCAATTCCTGACGTTCCGGCTCTGTGATCGTTTCACTGGTAAGTTTAGCCAACAATTCATTATACCTGAGTTGTACTTCTTCCGGAAGTCCTTCATTGATCTTAAGCAACAATCCAGTTTCTTCCCGGCTTAAAGAGGGGGTAAGGGGCGAAGTTTCCGTTTCTTTAAGAAATTGCCTTATCTTATCCAATAGCTCTTCACTTTGGATATCCGCGATCATTTTAATGAGTTCCAGTTTGGCCGACTGCATATTCATTGCCAAATTTTTTTTTAAGATAACGAAATTCTCAGAAATTAAAGTTCAGAATATCTTTGCGTATACAGGATGAATTTCATGATACCTCAACGGTTACTATTTTTTGCGATAATATCCACTTGTCAAATGTTTTGTGGAGTACCAGAAAAAAAGAATTTGGACGATATAAATTTCACAAAGCTTTGTGTCAACGAAAGAAGCGGCTCGTTTACACGTTTACGCCATGGATCACAACCACCGCAACGTAAAGTCCGCCAACCATTGCTTCCACCCCGTATACGGCGGCTTCAACAAGTCATTGGTGCTGATGGGCCAAACCTGTTTGTAAACCGCCCGGGCGTTGGAAAAGGCCTCGAAACCATACCACCCATGTGATTTGCCGATGCCACTGTTGTTGTCGCCCCCGAAGGGAAGGTAGTGGTTGTTGAACTGAAGCAAGCTATTGTTGATGCAAGTCGTACCGGCCTGAGTGTGGTTCAGTACCTGGCGAATGTTGCTCCGGCTTTTGCTGAAAATGTACAAAGCCAGCGGCTTTTCCCGGGAGTTGACGATGTCGATCGCCTCCTGCAGGCTTCGGAAGCCGATGGCTGGCAGCACCGGGCCGAAGATCTCTTCTGTCATTAGGCGGGAATCCTGCCCTACATCGGTAACCACGGTAGGAGCGATATAACAATCTGCTTCATCCGTTTGCCCGCCGGTGACGGCCCGGGCGCCCGTATCCAGGGCATCCTGCATAGCCGCCTTTACCCGCTTGAAGTGGTTCCGGTTAACCATGCGGGGGTAGTCCGCAGACTGGCTGGGATCTTCGCCATAAGCGGCTTTCAGTTGTTGCCCTATCTTCTCCAGCAGTTCTTCCTTTCGGCTTTCGTGGACCAGCAGATAGTCCGGCGCGATGCAGGTCTGCCCCATGTTCACGTGCTTGCCCCAGGCGATACGGGCGGCGGCTTTGTCGATATCGGCGGTCTCGTCTACGATCGTGGGCGACTTGCCGCCCAGTTCCAGCGTGACGGAAGTGAGGTGTTTGGCGGCGGCCTGCATGACGATCTTGCCCACTCCCGGAGACCCGGTAAAGAAGATGTGGTTGAACGGCAGGTCCAGCAAGGCTTTTGATGTTTCCACTGCTCCTTCCACCAGCGCTACTTCGTTTTCAGGAAAGAGCGCTTTGACTATTTTGCTCATGACTGCCGACGAGTGAG
This sequence comes from Lewinellaceae bacterium, assembly GCA_020636095.1. GTDB lineage: Bacteria > Bacteroidota > Bacteroidia > Chitinophagales > Saprospiraceae > JACJXW01. Next base: position 271,213 of record JACJYN010000002.1, on the reverse strand, counting down.
GTGTATTTTCCGAAGGCTTCAGCATTACACAATTGCCGGCGGCGATGGCCGAAACCATTGGGGCGAAGGTGAGGTTGACCGGAAAGTTCCAGGGGGCGATGATCAGCACTACGCCCTTAGGTTGGTATTGAATATAAGACCGGGAGCCCAGCAGGGCCAGAGGAGTACCCACACCCTGTGGCTTCATCCACCGCCTCAAATTGCGAATGGCGTACTTGATCTCGGAGGTGACGATGTAAATTTCCGTCAGGTCTACCTCCAGGGGCGGCTTTTGGAAGTCCTGGTATAACGCATTCCGGATTTCCTGGCGGTACTGCATCAGCGTTTTGTGCAGCCGGCGGAGTTTGGCAATGCGTTCGCGGGCAGTCGTTTGGGCTACGTCCTGGCGGTTGGCGCGTTGGGCTTCGAAGATGCGCCGGATGTCTTGTTTGGAAATATTGATGGTTTCTGTAGTCATAAGCCTTGTTCGTAAATAAGGATTGGATATATGAAATATAGATTTTTTTTCTCAGACAAAGCTCATTTCGAGCTTCATACCTGGAAGGTATGGAGGGAGAAATAGCTGAAGTATGAGGGAAAAAGATATTTTCATATGCCGATATGTTATTTATGAACAAGACTATAGAATTGCTGTATGGCTCTATTGTTGAGGTTGCTCCGTCTCCGCCGGCAGTGGTCCGGCTATTACTGACGGAGACCGGAAACTATTGATGCCGAAGAACATTTTGTCCACCCCCTGAATCCCCCGCCAGCGGGGGACATTTTCTCCGATTTGGTAGTGCGTTTTCCCCCGCTGGCGGGGGTCAGGGGGTGGAATCCAAATAAAAGTTGGCGTTTTTGGCCATCAAAGTGCCAAACTCGACTTTCCGGAGCGCCCTCATTGTTATATTGTTGTGCGCTATTCCTCTGCTTTCACTTTTCTGCCTCCTGCCTGCGCAACTCCTTCTTCAGGATCTTACCGGTGGCGCTCATGGGTAGTTCCCGGACAAATTCCACCAATCGGGGGTATTTGTAGGCGGCTATCTGTTCTTTGGCCCAGGCGATGATTTCCTCTTCGCTGGCCTGCGCGCCATCCTTCCGTACGATGAAAGCCTTGACCTCCTCTCCGTTTTCTTCATCCGGCACGCCGATTACCGCTACCAGGGAGACGGCCTCGTGTTCCATCAGGACCTCTTCCACTTCCCGTGGGTAGACATTCAGGCCGCCGCGGATGATCATATCCTTGGTGCGGTCTACAATATAATAATAACCATCCTCATCCATAACCGCGATGTCCCCGGAGTGCATCCATCCACCTTTCAGGGCTTCGGCATTGGTGTCGGGGCGTTTGTAATAGCCTTTCATCACGTTGTGGCCCCGGTAGAGCAATTGCCCTTTCTCACCGGGCGCTACGGGTTTATCGTGCTCATCGGCGATCATGACCTCCACACCCCAGACTGGGTTGCCGATCGAGCCCGGCTTGCGCTCGCGGCCCTGGTGGTTGAAAGTGACCACCGGCGAGCCTTCTGACATGCCGTACCCTTCGATGATCGGCACCTTGTATCTTTCCTCAAAGCCTTTGAGGACTTCGACCGGCAAAGAGGCTCCGCCGGAGACGCATACTTTTAGTTTGGAACGGGCCGCCTCCACAACCGCAGCATCGCCCTGATAGTTCAACAAGGCCCAGTACATGGTCGGTACGCCGGCAAAAACCGTGACATGGTGTTGCTTCATGAGGCCCAGCACTGCCTCGGCGTCGAAGCGGGGCAGTAACACACTGGAAGCCCCCCGGTATACGCCGGCATTGAGCAAGACGGTCATGGCAAAGATGTGAAACATTGGCAGCACGATAAGCTGCACATCCTCACTTTGGGTTCTTACCAGGTCGGCGCTGAGTACGGCGTTGAGCATGAGGTTGGAGTGGGTGAGCTCGGCGCCTTTGGGTTTTCCGGTGGTGCCGGAGGTGTAAATGATCACCGCCGTATCCTCCGCTCCGGTCATTTCGGTGGGGAAGGTGAGCGGTTGATTGGCCATAAGCATACCCAGCGTTTTCACCCCTTCGATGGGAGAGGGGCTGTCGGGTTTGCCGGTGATGAGGAAGAGATGCTCACAATGGGGGGCTTCCTGAAAACCGGCATGGCCTTCTGCTCCCATGGGGAGCTGAGGAGTACCTTCGAAACAGAAATAAGCCCTGGCGTCCGAATCCTGGAGGTGGTAGGCTACTTCCCGTCGTTTAAGCAAAACGCTCAGCGGCACTACCGCGGCGCCGGCCTTGAGAATTCCGTAATAGACGATGGGAAAGTAGGGCAGGTTGAGGCAACTGAGGGCCACCTTGTCGCCGGGTTGTATGCCAATGCTGCGCAGGCCATTGGCCACCTGGTTGGCGGCGGCGTTTATCTGGGCAAAACTCAGGCGGGAGTCCATAAACAGGAAGGCTGCCTTGTCGGGATAGCGCCGGGCGCTGTCTTCCAGAACGACGGATAGGTTTAACATGGCCAAGGTTTTATATGGTTTGGGTTCTTTTTTAACTCGTCGCCGGTTGCTCTTCCAGGGCATGAATGTCCTGGCGGAGTCGCTCCGGAATGGGCGCTTTGCGATGTTGTCTGTAATCGTAGGTGACCATCACGGCGTTGGCAATGGCTACAAGCCGGTTATGGCGCCGGCTGAACATTTTACAGTGCATCGTGAAGCGGTCTTCCTGCATGTCGGTTACCCGGATGCCAAGGGTGATCGTATCCGGGTAAGTTACCGGAAAGAGGTATTTACAGTCTTGTTTGGCCAGGATGACCCCCGGCAGTCCTTCCTCTTCATCGGCCATGACAATCGGGTACTCCAGGGCGTCCAGGTAGGCGACCCGGGCGTGCTCGAACCAGCGCAGGTAGATGACGTTACTGACATGGCCGGCGGCGTCCATCTCTCCCCACTGCACGTCTATATCGACTTTTACGGGGAATTTTTTTAACTCTTCACTAAGGTCGTCCATTCGGGTTTGCTTTGTCTTGGGTTTTGAATGCCTTCCGGTTGGGAGGCGCATGCTAAATTTAGGAAAAGTTTTTGTAACGGCCCTATTGCTAAAATTGAACATGCTCTTACACAATGGTATACAATTCTAAATTTTCTGTTTTCCCCCTCAATTCGTTTTCCCCCAATGATTTGATTTGAAATTCAGCATTCAGATCCAATTCTTTTATCAGATCATCTGAAATAAGAAGATCGACTTTGTATTGGTTACAAAGTCCCTGTATCCGGGCGGTTGCATTGAGTACATCACCCGTAAAGATTATTTCTTTCTTGAGTACTCCTATTTCTCCGGTTGTTACTTTTCCAAAATGAAACCCCGCTTTGAAGGTTGGCAATAAACCGAATCTTTTCTTATACCAATCCGCTCGTTTTCGGAGGTCTTCTTTCATAGCAAAAAAGCATTTCAGGCAATTATTGTTTGCTACTCCCGCTTTATAGGCCCAGGATACAACAATCTCATCTCCAACATATTGATATACTTCACCTGAGTATTGTATGATGGCGTCGGACAGGTCGGCGTAATATTCCCTGAGCAATTCGAAATACTCAATATGGCCGAGTTGCTCCGCAATAGTGGTAGAGGACTTCATGTCGAGAAACATGAATATTCTGTTTTCTTCAGTAGGCGTATGGTATTTTCCGGTAAAAAAATTGATCAATACGCCATGTCCGATATTTTCACTGATTTCAGCATAGAAAAGGGATACGCCCAGCGCTACGGTCAATTGCACATCCGTACTCAGATGATTAAAACTGGTTAAGTACAGGTACAACTTATTCCATACTTGCGGATCAAGAATGCCGGTATTCAGTTCCAAACTGGCGGCGATAGGAAAGGTAATTAACGTGATGACGAAGAGCATCAAGGTGTACAATAACATTTTATACAATATCTTTTTGGTAAAGCTTTTTTTTGCAAAAACATTATTCAGATACACCAGTTCGATCGTGCCCACGAGCAGCCCGACAATAGTGATGGCCAGGCTGGAAAAAATGAAAATTTTAAAATTCATTTCGATAGCCGCTGATGGATGCTGGCCCCAATCGCCTATTGCTCCTTTCTCTACAATTAAGAAGACCAAACCAGAAACCAACCAAATTAATCCGAATGGAATGATTCGGGATATATTTCTTTTTGTTTTGGATGATAACATTATCCTTTACTTTTTGATTTCATCATCTTCTCCTCTCTGCCCACAACTCCCTCGTCTGTTCTACCGGCAACCACTGCAGCTCCCTCTCCGGCGGCGCCATCGAAAGCCGGTCGAAGCACACTTCGTGGAAGTTGTTGTAGCGGCCGGTGGCGGCGGTCACCCCCCAATAGACGACATCATTGCCCTGGAAGATGGCGCTCACCAAATCCGCCTGAGCGGCGATCACCTCCTGTTTGTCCAGTTCTACCGACAGGCGCTGCGCGGCGGGATTCCATCGGATAGCTAACTGGTGGCGGCGGCAGTCCTCGATGTTGGGGATGGGCGTGGGGCCGGCCAGGTCGTTGTGGTGGCCGACTTGCCCGTTGGCCATGATGGCCACGTGGTCTTCCCTGGGGTCGTTGAGGTGGTAATTGAGCCAGGTGTCGATCTCGATGCCGATGGAGGGGCGCAGGCCGCCAAAGCCGATGCCCTCCCCTCGGTAGCCGACCGTGTTGGCCCGGGAGGTGAACACGAAGACCATGCCGTCGGCCCCGTCGGCGTCCTTGCAGCCCGCCAGGATGCTCAACTCGATGGAAAAGGGAGCGCTCAGGCTGATGGGGCGCCGGTACCAGATGGAGCCTGAGGAGTAGTCTTCTTCATCGGTTAGCCGGAAGCAGTCGTCTTCGGTGCGGTAGGTGTCGCCGAACATCGTGAAGTCCTCGATGGAGGGGCGCTGGGCTGAAGCAGTAATGCCCATAGAGAGCAGAAAAAGGATAAAGAACAGCGGGCGCAGGGAAGGATAAATCATGACAGCCAGGTGTTTGGAGGTTATCAGATAGAAAACTAACAATCAGAGGGGAAGAAGGTTGGGGGCTTTTGAGAGTAGTGTATCGGGAAGCAGTGTATCAGGAGCCTACGGCCCTGGGCTTGTTTGGAGGCCTTTTTGGAGATGAAAAGTATTAGTTCTTCAAACCTTCAAAACAAAGATGAGATGATACAAGCAGCCACGGAAAAAACGGCCATTGAGCAACTGTTATTCACCTACCGCGACGCCCTCAACGCTTCTGATGTAAGCCAGGTACTGCCGCTTTACACTGCAGATGGAGTGTTTATGCCTGCCGCCGCTCCTACCTCTGTTGGCCGGGAACAGGTGAAAGGCGCGTATGAGTTTGTGTTCAACACCATTCAGTTGAATATTGAATTCTATATCGATGAAATTGTCGTGAATGGAGATTACGCCTTTGCGAGGACTACCTCAAAAGGAAGCACTTTGATTCATGCTTCAGGGGCAACAGTTCCTGAAAAGAATCGAGAGTTGTTTGTTCTGCATAAGGAAGGAGGAACCTGGAGAATAGCCCGGTACATGTTCAATAAGATGAAGTAAGTAGTTCCTCCCCCGACTCAAAGCCGGACACAAGCGAAGCGGCTGACGCCTGCCTACCCGCCAGGCAAGCCTTGGCGGCCTGGCAGGCAGGGAGTAATTCGGAATTCGGAAAAGGGTGTTTGACGCCCATTCGGGGCGCACTTCCGAATTCCGACTTCCCACTTCCGACTTCCCCCTTACTCCTTCACCACCCTCTTCACCCACACCTGATCGCCGGCCCTCAACTGCAAGAAGTACAGGCCGTTGGGCAGGCCGGAGAGATTCAGTTGGCCGTCGGCGGCCAGCTCCCGGCTAAGGGCCAGGCTGCCCCGGCTGTCGATCAGCCGGACGTGAGCAGGCGTGGCGCCCGGGCGATCCACCTGAATGATCCCTTTGGTTGGGTTAGGAAGAATGCGAACGGCCAACGCGCCGGTTGGCGCCTCCTCGGCCGGCAAGAGGGCACAGGCGTCCAAAACCTGGCCATAGCTATTGCAGCCATTGGCGTTGGCGGTGATTTCGGCCGGGTTGCCATCTGCCAGGTATGCGCAAATACTCGGTACGGTGCAGGTGGATAAGGCATTGGAATTGAGCAGGGTAAGATAGCTGATGGTGGCAGGGTCGATATGGTCGATACCGTTTAAGGTAGCCAGTGCGTTGTTGTTTCTGATCACCAGTTCTCCCCCGATGGCGGTGAGGTTATCCAGCCCATACAGGTATACCAGGGCGTCATTGGATTCAATAAAAAGGCCGGCGCCAACCGAGGCAAGGCTATCCAGGCCCACTAAGGCGGGCAGGAGGTCGTTGCGCTTGATGGTAAGCGCACCGCCGACGGTGCGGAGGTTTTCCATCCCAATCAGAGAGAGCAACTGGTCGTTGTTTTCTACAGTAAATGCTCCCCCGATCGTATTGAGTTTTTCGAAGCTGCTGACGGAAGCCAGCAGGCCGTTGCGTTCAATCGTGAGGCTGCCCGCGACGGATAAAAGGTTATTCACCCCGTCCAGCGTGGCCAGTACGGCGTTATTGGATATGGAAACGTCGCCCTTTATCGTAGAGATGCTGTTGAGGCCACTCAGGGATGCCAGGGCGTCGTTGCCTTCAATAAATAGGCCCCCTTCCACCGTAGTTAAGTTAGCCGGGCCGTTTAAAGCAGGTAAAATGTCATTGCCTTCAATGAGAAAGGCTTCTCCTACGAAGGTCAGGTTGCCCAGCCCGTTTAAGGAAACCAGTCCGTTGTTGTTTGAAATGAGCAGGGTTTTGCCGGCTGAGGAAAAGTTGTCCAGCCCATTTAAGGAAGTCAGGGCGTTGTTGTCTTCAATTTCGAGGTTTTCACCGGTGAAGGAGAGGTTATCCAGACCGCTGAGGGAGGCCAGGCTGTTGTTTCCCTTGCACCGGAAATTTTTCCCGACGGAAGCGAGTTGCTGCAACTCAGCCAGGGAGGCCAGAGCTGAATTCTGCTCGATGCGCAGGTCCCCGTCAACCATTGAGAGGTTATCCAACCCACTCATAGAGGTGAGGGCGTCATTTTGTTGTATGCGCAAATCGCCCGGCAAAGTGGTCAGGTTCTCCAGCCCATTCAGAGAGGCCAGGGCCGGATTGGTGTCCAGGTCAATATCGCCTCCGACAAAGGTGAGGTGGTTCAGTGCTGCCAGGGAGCGCAGGTTGTTATTGTCGAAAAGGTTGAACCTGCCTTCGATGGCGCCGAGGTTATCCAGGCCACTCAGGGAAAGCAGGGTGTCATTGTTCTCAATGATGAGGTCTCCCTTGATAAAGTTGAGGTGTTCCAGCCCACTTAGAGACTCCAGGTTTGGGTTATTGATGATCTCCAGGTCGTTCTGTACAGAACCGAGGTTTACCATTCCGCCCAATGAGGTGAGTTGTCCGTTGAACCCCAGTTGAAAGTTGCCGCCAATGGAAGCAATATTGTCGAGGCCGCTGAGAGAGGCCAACCCTCCGCAGTCCCAGATGACCAGGTCTTCATCCAGGGAAGTGAGCACATACAGGCCCCCCAGGCTGGTGACGTCATTGCCGGTGATATAGACATTGCCTAAAATTTGGGTGCATCCCGGGTAGTCCGACTGAAAGTTGTCAATTTCTGCCTGTGAGTTGAAGGTGATGCCGTCCGGCAGGCAGCCCTGGGCGTTCACCTGATAGTAAGCCAGGAAAAAATAAGCGATCAATAGGAGTACATTCTTTTTCATAGCGCCGTTTTTGAGATGATTAATTATGGGTGAGTATTCGGTAATTTGCCATTGGCTATTCGCTGATACCTGCTCCCAAACCCGAATCTCTCCGGTTTCAGACAGCACCCCGGAATACTTTATACGGGTTCAATGGAAAGATGTTTTAATTTCAGGGGTCAATTTTTGACCACCCTTTTGACCACCTGCTGGCCGCCAGTTTCGAGCTGTATGAAATACAATCCGGCCGGCAGCGCCGATAAGTCCAATTGTCCGTTTGCATCCAGGATGAGGCTGCTGATGAGGCTGCCCCGGCTATCCAGAATCCGGGCCAGAAAAGGCCGGGGATTGCTGCTGGCCACCTGCAGAAAGCCGCCGGTTGGGTTTGGAAACAGGGCCACCTCATTCTGTTCATGGCCGGAAGCGGCTTTTGCCGATAAAACAGCGCAAGCGGAAAGGACTTCCTCCACACTGCTACAGCCTGTATGATTGGAGGAAATAGCCGCCTCCCCATCATTATCCAGGAAGTAGCAAATGCTCTCGACTGCGCAATCGGACAGCTCGCCCGAGTTGAGCAGGGAAAGGAAGGCGAGGCTGTTAGGGTCAACATTATTCAACCCATTTAAAGAGCCTAACGCGCCATTGTACTCAATGTAGAGCCCTTCCCCGATCCGGGAGAGGGACAGGAGGCTGCTGATATCCGCCAGTTGTTCGTTGTATTCCAGATACAGGTCGCCGCCGATCGCCTCCAGGTTGTCCAGCCCGTTCAGGGAAGGCAGCGCCTCTTGGTAGCCGATATAGAAACTGCCGCCGATGGAAGCCAGCCCATTCAGGGCTTCGATGGAAGCCAGCTCTTCATTGGCGGCAATGCGGAAGTTTTGCTTGACCGAGGCCAGGCTGCCCAGGCCGCTCAGCGAGGCCAGGGCGTCGTTGAATTCAATGGACAGGTTGCCCTCTACCGACCGGAGGTTGTCCAGCCCGTCGAGCGAGGCCAGCCCTTCGTTATTGCCGATGTAGAAATTGCCGGCAACCGAGCTGAGGGCTCCCAGCCCGCTCAGGCCGGGCAGGGAGGCATTGTATTCAATAACCAACTCTCCCTGTACGGCTTCCAGGTGGCCCAGCCCGCTGAGGGAGCCCAGTGTAGAATTCCCCCTGATGATGAGGCCGCCGCCGGCGAAGGTAAAGTTATCGAGCCCATTCAGCGTGGCCAGCGCATCGTTATTCTGGATGGTGAATACCTCTCCGATTGCCGATAGGTTATCCAGCCCACCCAATGAAGAAAGGGCGTCGTTGTCCTCGATCAACAGGCTGCCGCCGGTAGAGGCGAGCTGCTCCAGGCCGGTTAAAGAAGTAAGGGCGGCATTGCCCCAGCAGGCCAGGAAACTGCCGGCGGTGGAGAGCCGGTTCAGCCCGTTCAAAGAGGCCAAGGCGGCGTTGCCACCTATGCTGAGGCTTCCTGTTACCGAGGTAAGGCTATCCAGCCCGGTTAAGGAAACCAGCGCCGGATTGTTCTCAATTAGCAGGCTACCCCCGATGGAGGCCAGCGGATACAACCCGCTCAAAGAGGCCAGGCCGGTGTTGTAGTCGAAGAGCAGGTTGCCTTCGATTTGAGCCAGGTTGCCGAGCCCCTCCAGGCTGGCCAGGTTGTCATTTTCCCACACATCCAGCGATCCGCCGGTAGAGGCCAGCCCCTCCAGCCCGCTCAGGGAGATCAGGGCGTTATTGTCCCAAATTTCGAGGTTGCCATCAACCGAAGAAAGGCCAGACAACCCGGTGAGCTCGTTTAGATGGGGGTTGTTCCATATCCTTAACCTACCGCCCACGGAAGACAAGGCAGACAAACCCATGAGGCTGGTAATTCCTTCACCGGAGATCACCACGTCGCCCTCAATTCGGGTGCAGCCGGGGTAATCGCTTTGAAAACCATCGATCTGGGCCTGGGTAGAAAAGGTAGTTCCATCTGGTAAGCAGCTCTGGGCGGTGGCTTTTTGAAGGTGCGATAAAATCAAAAAAGGAAGGAAAAAAAGGATGCATTTCGTCATTTTTTAATGGCGAAGTTTGAAAATCAAAGCAACTTATCAAAGCTTCTGTTATCAAAAAAAGGCCGCTCCTTAGGTAATCCCTAAGAAACGGCCTTTTTTTAAGCAAGCCAACCTACTGTATCCGGTACGGCTTGGCGAAGAAGATGGCCCGCAGTTTAATGGGCTCGTCTACGCCGCGGGTAAAGGATTGAGTAGAGCGGTTGTAGATGATGGTATAGATGTTGGCGATCAGCTCATTGATATCGTTGAAGCGTTTTTGCAGTTCGAAGGCATTATTGGCTTCGACGAAGAAGGTCTCGTTGCTGGCCAGGTTTTTCAGGTAGTTGGTATTGTACTCCAGCCCTTTACCTTTCAGGCCGATCATATAACGAGGAAACTCGGATTCCTGAATGGTCTTCTGGTTGGTGGTCGGGTTATTGGAACCGTTATCATTGCCATCGGTGAAAGCGACGAGTACCTTGTTGGACACATCCAGCTGAGCTGCCTCCAGCGCATCGAGGCCGGCGATGATGCCGTCGCTGAGGCGGGTAAAGGTCTGTGCGTCGAGGTCGGGGTAGGGGAAGGTGGCAATGGCATTCTCAATATCCGTAATGTCATTGGTGAAAGGGTAAGTGATCACCGTATCGGCGAACAGCACCAGCCCGACGTAGCTCTCATTACTGGTTGTTTCGAAAATCTGATTGGAGAAGTCGATGGCGTATTGCTTGACGCTTTCGCGGTCGGCGCCCAGCGAGCTGCTCACATCCAGGCAGAGCATGGTGGCGATCTTGGTTTCGGAGAATTCTCTTTGTTCTTTAAACTCCGTTTGTTCGAACCAGCGGTCGCTCGATGGCCGTGTGGCGTCAAATTCTTCGATGGTTACGCACTGGGCGATGTAGTTGAAATCTCTATCGCTCAGCCGGATATTGGGGATGCTGATGACTATCTTATTGCCTTCCCGGACGGGAGTATAACGGGTGGTATCGTACTTGACACGCGAATCCGTCTTGTCCGGTGTGATGGTGATGGAGGGTTCTTCCCCCTGGTAGTTGGTGTATTCGAAACGCAGGATGATGGCGTCGTCGATGGTCACATCATCACATTCAGGTAAGGGAATCTCATCGGGGTTGCCCTTCACCGGGTCGTCTTTCTTACAGCTGGAAATAGAAAGTACAAAAGCGGCAAACAATAAAAGCGGCAATCGGTAAATAGTGAGTGTTTTCATAATTAATAAGGTTTTTAAAAAGGGATCTTTGAATTACAATGGTATTCAGACTATTGAACAGGGGCAATGTCACTCTACTAACAGTGAGATTCGACGAATTATTCTATTTGTTTTCTTAAAGTTTGTTTAAAGTTAGGGAGGAGGCGGGGCGTGTTGTAGTGTATCAGTGTTGTAGTGTATCCGTATGGTAACCGATACCCTGATACCCTGATACCCTGATACCCCGATACACCGATACACTGCCCCCCAAACCTTTGGGCAGTAAAAAAAATGCACTATTTTACCCCTGTACGAATTCGGTAAAAGCGCGAACAATGTTTTACACCATCCTTTATCTGGCGGTTGTTCTGGTTCTGGTATTCCTGCTGTTGCTGACGGGGCTTCGGCCGACGCGGACCATCGGCTGGGTGCTGGTCATCCTGCTGATCCCTGTTGGGGGGATTGTGCTATACCTGATGTTTGGAGTCAACCGGCGGCGCTACAAGTTTTACCGGCGCAAGCGCACCCGGGAGATGGACGCCTACAACGACCGGGTCTCCCGCTTTTACCGGGAGTTCGAACGGGAGACGACCGATTATCCACCGGAGGTGAAGCAACATCAGCGCCTGTCTAAGCTCATCATACAGAACTCCAATTTTTTGCCGCAGGTAGGCAATGAAGTAAAGCTGCTCAAGGACGGCCCCGCCACCTTCGAAGCGATCTTCGATGCCATGGAGCGGGCCCGCCACTTCATACACATGCAATACTACATTTTCGAAGAGGGCCAACTGGCAGATCGGATGGCGGCCATTTTTGAACGAAAGGCCAAAGCGGGCGTGGAGATTCGTATGATCTACGATGGTGTGGGGAGCCGCAAATTGAGCCGCAAATACCTGCGCCGCCTGCAAGCCATGGGGGTGCAGGTGTATCCATTTATGCCACTGCACTTCGGCTGGCTGACCACTACCCTGAACTACCGCAACCATCGAAAGATCATTGTCGTAGACGGGGAGGAAGGATTTACCGGCGGCATCAATGTAGCCGACAAGTACATTTCCGGCGATGAACTGGGCGCCTGGCACGACATGCACCTCTACCTGTATGGGCCGGTGGTCAACAGCCTGCAGGCTATCTTTGTTCTGGACTGGCACTTCGTCAGTGGAAAGGAAGAGTTGCTCAGCCATGATTACACCTTCGGGCAGGCGCCTCGGGGCGCCTCTACGGTGCAACTGGTGGCCAGTGGCCCGGACTCGGACTTCCCGGCGGTACGGCAGCAGTATTTTACGCTCATCAACCAGGCGCAGGAATATATCTACATTACCAACCCTTACATCATCCCTGGGGAACCCATACTGGAAGCCCTGCAATCGGCCGCTCTGGGAGGGGTGGATGTACGCCTTCTGGCGCCCGCCAAATCCGATAATCCCATCGTGAAATGGAGCATCCGCTCTTACTATCAGCCCCTGTTGGATGCGGGCGTTCAGATTTACCTGTATCCTTTCGGTTTTCTTCACAGCAAGATCGTCGTGGCCGACGATTCGGTGGCCTCCGTCGGCACTGCCAACCTAGACATCCGCAGCTTTGAGCAGAATTTTGAGGTCAACGCCGTCATCTACGATTCGGCCATCGCCCGTCAGTTGAAGCACCTCTTTCAGGAAGAATGCTGGATCAGCACACAGCTCGACCCGGCGGCCCACGCTGAACGCCCCTGGACGGACAGGCTGAAAGAGGGGGGGGCAAAGGTTTTTAGCCCTATATTGTGAGTAAAGAAAGCAACATGTACAAAAAAGACCTGGAAAACCGCCACGATATCGAACAACTCATCCGAGCTTTCTACGCCAAGCTCACCGAAGACGAAGTGGTGGGCCATTTCTTCACGGAGGTAGTTGCGATAGACTGGGAAGCCCACTTTCCCATCATGTTCGATTTTTGGGAGTCGGTGCTTTTTCACAAGCCAACCTATCGCCGGAATGCCATGCAGATTCACCTTGATCTCAACGCCAAATCGCCGCTTCGGGCAGAGCATTTCAATCGTTGGTTGTCGCTCTTTGAAGAAACGGTAGATGAGCGCTTTTCCGGAGAGATCGCCCACAATGCCAAAACGCGCGCCCGGTCGATTGCGACCATGATGCAGATCAAAATTGCTAATCAATAATTCATGTAAGGATGACCTATCAGGAGCTGGAAATACAGATCAACAACCTCATTGCCAAAGATGAGATCGAAGCAGCCATCGCCTTGCTGTCCCAATACTATCAGGGCAATGAACGGCTGAAAGCGATTGTCCTCCAATCCGGGAGGTTTCACGCCCTGAGAAAAGATCAGATCAGCGGGGTTCTGGATTATGCCACCGTGCAGCGGCACCTGAATCAACTCAGGTCCCATATTCTGGATTTTGTAAAATCGCAGCAAGGCGTCCCGCTTCCGGAAGATAATCCGAAAAACAAGGCCGGAAAAGGTAAGCCAGGTGGAATAGAACCGTACCGGGCTTCCCTGGCAAGGGTAGCGGTGCTGTTGATCCTGGAACAAGGGCACGAAGGCCGGGAGGGGCTGGCCATTACCGAAATACACAAAGCGACTCAGCTTAAGAGCCGGAAGTACATCGTAGCGGCGCTACAGGAAATGGAAGCAAATGGCTGGGTGGAGAAAAATAAGATCGGGCGGATGAGCTTCTGGAAGTTATCGGAGCAGGGAAGCAAACTGGCGAGAGAATTTGGGCAGCCGTTAGAGGCCATTATCATCGGAAGAACATAAAAAAAGAAAGCTTATCATCCTACTCCTGTTTTTCGTCCTGAGCTAGACGGTTGGATGCTAAGCCTTCCCGGTTGTACGGATCCCGTTAAATGCCCTTTCTTCATTGTCCCAAACAGCCTGGTTAAACTCCAGTCCGGTTCGGGTGGAATGAGCGGGTGACAGCGGGATACTTGCTCAACTGATCTGGTACTCATGACAAAAAATTAAATGTGAAAAAATAATTAGCCTGCTGGGCTGTTATCCTCTGGGCTAATAAGCCGGGACAAAATTCCATCAAGCCTTGTAAAAGGATATGCAAAAACAAGAAAATTTGGTTTCGCAGAGGTTTTACGTTATCATAATGCACTCTGGTAGAGATTCGTTACACTTTTTTACAATAAAAAATAGGTTAAAATTCCATCCGAATCTAAATGCTAAACTTATGAAGGTTTACTCAACGCTCTTTCTTAGCTTGTTCTTCCTCAGCTCTCTGTCCGCACAAGTAGAGGAAAACACTGAACTGTTCCAAACCCTTCGGGCCAAAGACAGCCTCCTCTTCAACGTCGGTTTCAATACCTGCGACATCAGCCAGTTCAAAGCGCTGGTGAGCGAAGATATGGAGTTCTACCACGACCAGTCCGGCATTACCGGTTCAAAGGCCGATTTCATCGCCGGCATGGAGAATGGCCTCTGTAAAATGGAGTACAAAGCCCGCCGGGAACTGGTGGAAGGCAGCCTGCGGGTATTCCCTATGAACAACAATGGTAATCTGTATGGCGCTATCCAAACCGGCGAACACCGCTTCTACGCCAAATATCCGGAAAAGGAAGAGGTGTTAACGTCAACGGCAATATTCACCCATCTGTGGTTGCTGGAAGAGGGGGAATGGAGGCTTTCCCGGGTGTTGAGCTATGACCACAAGGGGAACTGAATCGGCTCTTTGGTTATTATAAAAAGAAAGCCAGAAATTAATGCCAATGAGAAACGCCCATCCTTCACCTGACTTGGAATTCCGCCTGGAGAACAACCCGGAGCTTCTCACCCGGCTGAATCGTCACGTGCACACCCTTCATTTTGAAAAGCACCCCGACGTCTTCGCACCTTATGATTATGAAAAATTCCTGGCCTGGTACGAAGAACTGCTGGCGCGGGACAACGTGTATGGCATAGTCGCCTATCTGGAGGATCTTCCGGTGGGTTATGCCCTGGCCATCCACAAAGAATACAGCGCCAGCCCTTTTCATGCAAGCAGCTACGAACTGATGCAGATCGACCAGATGGGTATTGTGCCGGAACACCAACATAAAGGCATCGGCAAAAAACTGATGCATTACATCCGTGATTTCTGCCGGGAAAAAGGTATCCGCCGCCTGCAACTCAGCGTCTGGCTGGACAATGAGATTGCCAAAAGTTTCTACGAGCAAATGGGCTTTGAAGGGTATTTACTGTATATGGAAATGACCATCAAGTAGCCTTGTAATAATGGAATAATTACTATACTTTGAAGAGTAATCACACCTCTCTTTACACTTAGAAAATCAGGCCTAACTCCGCAAAAAAACACCCCTCTATCCGGAACTTTTCCCGTCCTTTTTCCTTTTTGGTAAGCGACGTGCGATTAATAAGTGTCGGGTTTAGATAGGCGAGTGATTTTTTCTTTAGCCAAAGCCTGCCCCGCAGCATTGCGGGGGCGAAGGTTCCCGGCCTTAGCAGCGCTAAGGGAGGCGGTTCTTCAACGCCGGATAAAGGAAAAAGCACTCCTAGATAACCGACAGTTATTGATGGCACGTCGCTTAGTACACTGTAAATTAAGTTCTTTCGTGTTTTGGGATGGGCATTTTGGCGGAAGGCAAGGCGCGAGGAGTGAGGGTAGCCGTAGCTACCTGATCGATCGAGCAACGCAGTATTCCGTCAAAAGGCACTGCCAAAACCGGACGCTACTTAGTTTACAGTGTACTTAGTACACTGTAAATTAAGTTCTTTCGTGTTTTGGGATGGGCATTTTGGCGGAAGGCAAGGCGCGAGGAGTGAGGGTAGCCGTAGCTACCTGATCGATCGAGCAACGCAGTATTCCGTCAAAAGGCACTGCCAAAACCGGACGCTACTTAGTTTACAGTGTACTTAGGTACCAAAAACAACCACATGCAACCATCACCCAGCCTGCAACTCGGCAGCATCCCTCCCGAAACACCCTTTTACACCCGTCCCGGCAGTTACGCTGTCTTTTTTAACGAAAAGAACGAGGTGGGCGTCATCCGCAATGACTACGGCGACTACTTCCTGGCCGGCGGTGGCATCGAGGCAGGCGAGACCAAAGAGGAAGCCCTGCTTCGCGAAGTGCAGGAGGAAGCCGGCCTGCTGGCCGACATCGATGCCTACCTGGGTATGGCCGCCGAATATTTCTACGACGCCGGCAGCCATCAATATATCAATAAGATCGGCCACTTCTTCCTGATCACACCTTATGAGCAGGATCTCTCCCTGAAGGTCGAGGAGGACCACACCCTGGTCTGGCTGCCCATGGCCCAGGCGCACCCCCTGATGTACCACGACATCTACCGCTGGGCGCTGGATGAGGCGGCAGGTCAAAGGATGTGATAGAAAATAAAATAATTCATACCCACATTGAAACCGGCGTGCGCCAGAATGGCTCCCAGGATAGACCCCGAACGCTGCCGGAACCAGGAGAATAGCAGGCAAAGCGCAAAGAGGGCAGCCACCCATAAAAGCGCAGGGGCGAAAAGGAACTTCCAGATTCCGGTGCGGTAGACGAGCCCGAAGTGCGCCAGGTGAACGAGCGAAAACGCCAGGCTGTCCAGTAGAGACGCCGCGCGTTGGCCAAAGCTAAACCGGAAGTTTTCATGCACGAGCCCCCGGTAAAAAAGTTCCTCCCCGATAGGGCTGAACGTCATGCCGATGCCGGCAAAGATCAGGAAGAAGGTGAGCCGGGTATTCGCGTCCATCTCCGCCGGCAGGTTGGAATAGGTGCCGGAGATGTAGTACAGCCAGTTGCTTTCCGTTAAACCATAAGCCTGCTGAGAGAGCCCGAACATCAGCGCACAGGACACTACGCCGGCAACAAGGCCGGCAAACAGCCAGCCGTAATTTTGCGGGCCTTGTATTCCGATGGCCTTCCGCCCGCCACGACTTAGCAAAATAAAGGGCGCGATCCACATGCTGAGGAAGATCAGGGAGACGTATTGATAACTTCCCGTCTGGTTGGCCCACAGCACCAGCCAGAAGCGGGGGACGCTCCAGAGGAGCACGAGCAAGAGGCCGGCGCGCCAGCCGGGGCCGAGAAAGCGTTGCCAGAAAGGGCGGTAGAAGTTGGGTTGCATATTTCAGGGTTTTAAAAAACTATCATCACATGACGCCACGCGAACTTGCCCAAACTTACATGGATATTTTGGCTATCCGTCTAACGTTGGACACGGTTAGAAGCAGGTAAGCCCAAGCAGCCTGCCGCGGTTGCGAACAGCGAATACCGAACCGCGAACTCGTCCAACCCTGGAATGGTAGCCCGCTACGGCTATCCGTCTAATGTTGGATAGCGGTACATTTTAGCTGCCTCCTTCTACCAGAAAAACAACCGTTGATTTCAACGTGATTTCCTTACTTGCCGCCCATGCCAGCCATCCGGATCCGACCCCAAAATCAGTGCGGAGTAATTTACCGGTGACGGTAAACGATACCGAGTTGCTTTTGGTCTCCGGATTTTCAGCCACGCCATGATAAACAACATCAAAAACGATCGGTTTCTGGACACCGTGTATGGTGATATTGCCGGAAAGCTGGTAATCGTTGCCACTTTTATGAGTGAAACTGGTGCTCTCAAATTTGATAACGGGAAATTGCTGAGCATCGAGCCAGGTAGCGCCCCTCAGGTCATTGTCCCTTTTTTTATTATCGGTAAAAATGGAGCTCACTTCGGCTGTCATGTCAATAACTGCATCTGAAAAATCGGCTTTGCTTGCCTTCAGGCTTGCATTGAAAGACTTGAAACGCCCATCTACGGTTGATGTGCCAAAAGCAGCAGCGCTAAAAGTTAAGGATCCCTGGTTTTTGTCGAAAGTATAAGTTGTTTGGGCAAAAACGGAGAATCCCATCAAAACGGTTGCAATAATGAATAGTATTTTCTTCATGATCGGTTTTTTACAATATTTGACCCCAACCTGGCTGATGGCGCAGGCCTGAATCTATACGGGAAATTGGAAAAGGATGGCCAAAGGGCCATATTTTTGTTGGAAAGACCGGGCCTGAGGGGAAAGTCACAGACATGAAACGGCATCTGATCATTTATGTTTATTTTTTTAAATTTGGTGAGAAATCCTCAGTACCTCCAAACTATGAAAATATTCCTGAACTTATTCATGGCTATTTTATCAGTAACTACTGCTTTAAACGCCCAGCCTTCCTTCACTCGCCAGGACACCTTGCGGGGGGCCATTACCCCGGAGCGGGCCTGGTGGGACCTGACGTACTACCACCTCGATATCCGCGTCAACCCGGCCGATAGCACGATAGCGGGTTCCAATACCATACAGTACCGGGTGCTGGCGCCCGGGCAGCGGATGCAAATCGACCTGCAGGCGCCTATGAAGGTAGAGAAGGTGGTGCAGAATGGAAAAACGCTGTCTTTCCAACAGGACGGAAACGCCTGGTTCGTAGAACTGCCCGATCCCCGAAAACCGGGAGCAATAGAAACCGTGGCCGTGCACTACAGCGGCCGCCCTCAGGTGGCCCGCAACCCGCCCTGGGACGCCGCCCTGAGCTGGCGCACTGACGACAACGGCAAGCCCTTTGTGGCTACTTCCTGCCAGGGCGATGGCGCCAGCCTCTGGTGGCCCTGCAAAGACCACATGTACGACGAGCCCGATAGCATGCTCATCAGCGTGCGCGTGCCGGCCGGCCTGATGGATGTTTCCAACGGCCGGCTGCGGGGCATAGAGAACAACGGCGACGGAACCAAAACCTACCATTGGTTCGTCGACAATCCGATCAATAATTACGGAGTGAACGTCAATATTGGAGATTACGTGCACTTCTCCGAAACATACCAGGGTGAAAAGGGCGAACTCGATTGCGACTACTATGTGCTGCCCTACAACCTGGAAAAAGCTAAGGAACAATTTCGGGATGTGCCACGCATGCTGGCCGCCTTTGAGCACTGGTTCGGGCCCTATCCCTTCTACGAAGACGGCTTCAAACTGGTGGAAGTACCCTACCTGGGCATGGAGCACCAAAGCTCTGTGACGTATGGCAATGGCTTCCAAAATGGCTACCGTGGCTACGACCTGAGCGGCTCAGATTGGGGGCTGAAGTTCGACTTCATCATTATCCACGAAGCCGGCCACGAGTGGTTCGCCAACAGTATTACCTATAAGGACATTGCCGACATGTGGGTGCACGAAGGCTTTACCGCCTATTCGGAAAACCTCTTTCTCGACTACCACTACGGCAAAGAGGCCAGCGCCGATTACGTCATCGGCACCCGGCGCAATATCCGCAACGACCGCCCCATCATCGGGTTGTACGATGTGAACCAAAGCGGGTCAGGAGATATGTACTACAAGGGGGCTAATATGTTGCACACCCTGCGGCAGGTGGTGAATGATGACGAAAAATGGCGCAGCATCCTGCGCAATATGAACCGCGATTTCTACCATCAGACTGTTACCTCTCGTCAAATTGAAGCGTACCTCAGCCGGCAGGCCGGTAGAGGCCTGTCTGCTTTCTTCGATCAATACCTGCGCACCACTATGATCCCCGCATTGGAATACCGGGCCGAAGGGAAGAAACTACGTTACCGCTGGAGCAACTGTGTGGATGGCTTCGATATGCCGGTGAAAGTGCTTCTGGATGGAAAAGAGCAATGGCTGGAGCCGGTAGCCGGGAAGTGGAAGCAGCAAAAGATGGCCGGCAGTTTGAACTCCCTGGTTTTGGATCGCAACTTTTATGTAACCAAGGCCAGCACGATTGAAAAGTCAGAATAATAAATAATATTTATGAAATACCATTTCCTGCTCATCTGCCTGGCGTTTTTACCAATGGCCAAGGCTCAATGCCAGCCTGCCGGCCAAGCTCTGGAAGAACGCATCCAACAGATTGAAAACCGCCTGACACCCAGCATCATCATCGCCGGCCAGGAGGAGGACGACCACCTCAACATCCACGATCGGATGAAGCACCACAAAGTGCCGGGGCTCAGCATTGCCTTTGTCAATGACGGGAAAATAGAATGGGCCAGAGGCTACGGCTACCTCAGCTCCGACAGCCTGGCGCCGGTAGATAGCCTCACCCTTTTTCAGGCCGCCTCCATCAGCAAACCGGTTGCTGCCCTGGCTGCTCTGCGGCTGGTACAGGAAGGCCAACTGCAACTGGATCAGGATGTCAATACCTATTTAAAAGGCTGGCAGGTAGAGGCTTCTCCCTTCACGGAGGGCCACCCCATCACTCTGGAGCATTTGCTTACCCACACCGCCGGCCTGACGGTCCATGGCTTTGGGGGGTATGCTCAGGGTGATTCCGTTCCCACTCTCATCCAGGTTTTGAACGGGGAAAAGCCTGCCAACTCGGATAAGATCGTACCCGATACCTTTCCGGGCAGCATCTGGCGATACTCGGGCGGCGGTTATACCGTGATGCAGAAAATAGTGGAGGACGCCACCGGAGAGTCGTTTCCCACGGTGATGCAAAAACGGGTGCTGGCCCCAATCGGTATGGAACACAGCACCTACCAACAACCGCTCCCGGCGCGCTACCATGCCCATGCCAGCATCGGCCACCGGCCGGATGGCGAAAAGGTGGAAGGCAATTGGCACACCTACCCCGAAATGGCGGCGGCGGGCCTGTGGACGACCCCCAGCGACCTGGCCCGCTACATCATCGAAGTGCAGCGTTCCCTCAAAGGGGAATCCAATAAAGTGCTCTCCCGGGAAATGACGGAACAAATGCTCACCAGTCATCTGGGGGATTGGGGGCTGGGGCCCAGTTTGGCTGGGGCAGCCGACTCCCTGCGCTTTAGCCATGGTGGCTCGAATGAAGGGTACAAATGCCAGATGATGGGTTTCGCTTACCTCGGACAGGGAGTCGTCCTCATGTCCAATTCCGATAACGGCATCGCGCTGATCGGTGAAGTGATGAGGGCGATTTCCGATGTGTATGGCTGGGGGCTTTACACTCCAACAAAAAAGGAAGTCGTCAAGCTGGAACCGGAACAGCTGGAACGGTTTGTCGGGAAGTACCGCCTCGATGAGGAGGTGAGCCTGAACGTGTCTGTTCAAAACGGCCAGCTCTGGGTGAAGCAACTCTGGGATGGCGCCGAATACGAGTTGTATCCTGAATCGGAGCTGAGTTTTTTTGAGACGGAAGAGGGGATCGTTTTTCAGTTTAACCCAAATGAGGAAAGTGACATCGTCGGCTTTTCCGTTTTTGGAGGGGCTTATCAGTTTGAAAAAATTGACGATTAAAGAGGGGTTGATCCAATTCCTTTTTCTTTCCAATTTTTACAGGCAGACAATAAAAATGTTGTAATGCGATGAAAGGAATTCCCAGGATAAGAATCGCCGCCCGTTTCTGCGGGCCTCCGGGCGCCGGCAACGGCGGCTACACTTGCGGCCGGCTCGACAACCTCACGGATTACACCTCGGAGGTGACGCTGCGGCAGCCGCCACCTCTGGATAAGCCACTACGCGTAGAACGTGAAGGCGATTTGCTCCAACTGATGGATGGCGGCCTGCTCATCGCGTCCGCCCAGCCCGGAACCGTGGAATTTGCCGCCCCCGCCCCTCCGGAATGGGAGCGGGTAGTGGCGGCTTCCCATAAATTCATTGGGTTTAAAAGCCATCCCTTTCCCGGTTGCTTCGTCTGCGGCCCGGAGCGGGCTACCCACGACGGCCTGCACATCTTCGCCGGCAGGGTGGGAGAGGAGCCGCTTTTTGCCTCTCTCTGGACGCCGGAGGCAGAACTGGCCAATGATAATGGAGTGGTTAAAAACGAATTCCTCTGGGCCGCCCTCGATTGCCCCGGCGCCTTCGCGGTCAGCGGCGGTGTGATGCGCAAAGTGGTCCTGGGTAGAATGGCCGCCCGGGTAGAGAAGGATGTCATGGCCGGCGAGCGCTGCATCGTCCTGGCCTGGCCCAAAGGGCAGGACGGGCGGAAATTCTTCTCCGGCACGGCCATTTATAACCAAAACCGGGAGTTGTGCGCGGTGGGGGATGCGGTTTGGATCGAGATTCCATGATATAACTATATAACCATATAACCATTCCCATGCAAGACGAAACCCACATCCTCCAATCCTGGGCCCGTAACGCCCAAAACTGGATTCAGTCGATTGACAACCAGGAAATCGAAAGCCGCAAACTGGCCACCAACCGGGCCATTGTGGACGCCATCCTACACTACCGCCCGAAAAAGGTACTGGATTTGGGGTGTGGCGAAGGCTGGCTCACCCGCGAACTGATCACCCACGGCATCGAGGCCATCGGGGCCGATGGCACTGCCGCCCTGATCGGGGATGCCCGCCAAAAGGGCCCCGGCCAATTCCAGGTGCGCACCTACGAGGAGATCATCGCCGGCCAACCGCTGGCCGGCCAACCCTTCGACGCCATCGCCATCAACTTCGGGCTGTTTGGCAAAGAGAGCACCGAAGCCCTGCTGGCGGCGCTGAAAGAACGCCTTTTACCCGGCGGCCGGATTTTCATACAGACCCTGCACCCCTTCGGGCTGGCGGAGCAAGGCGCGCCTTACCTCAGCCACTGGGAAACCGACAGTTGGAACGGCCTGAAAGGGGAATACACCGAGCCACACCGGTGGTACTACCGCACCATGGGCGACTGGGTGGGTTTGTTCGCCAGGTTAGGGTTTTCGATGCAGGAACTGCGGGAGCCGGTGAACCCAAAGAGTGGGAAGCCGCTGTCGCTGGTTTTTGTGGTGGGGTGACGGTAATATCGGAGTTGGCGGTAATGCCCCGCCTGGAAAGTAAAAAGAAGGTTGACAATAAAAATTCTTTAGAGTATATTTAGAAAATAAATTCAAGAAAATGAAATCAAGATGAGGTCGGAAACATTTGGGGAATTTATTAGGAAAAGCGGATAGAAAGAGGATTGACATTAAGACAAGTGTCAAATAAAGTAGATGTTGACCAGTCTACCATGAGTAAGATCGAACGGAATGAATTGATAGCGTCTCAAAGGATAATCAAACCTTTATCAGAGGAGTTAGGTGTTGAATATAGGGAATTGCAGATAAAATTCCTGAGTGAAAAAATATACTATGAACTCAAACACGAAGATTATCCAACAGAATCATTAGAAACAGCTAAAAAATGGCGAAATGAGGTTCAAAAGATGCACATTTGCAGGCCAAAGGGTAAATCCCCAACACGCTCTAAGAACTTTGAGATTATAGGAGAAGCGGCATATCATTTAACAGATGAAATAAAGGGAGCAAACCCGAAAGTAGAATGGAAGAAGATAATGGCATTCCGGCACATATTAGTCCATGATTATTATAAGATTAATCTGGAGATAGTGTGGAAAGCAAGAGAAAATAAGATAGATGGGCTGAGAAACCAATTAATAGAGATATTGGATCAGTCAGAATAGGAACTGTTCGCAGTACGCTGTTCGCAAGGAGCCCTGCAAACCATCACCAAATCAACTTCCACCATGAATTTCTTTACCCGCTTTTCCAGTATTCTTTTCCTCCTCCTCTTTCTCTGTCTGCCTCTCTCCGCCCAGCGGATGGTGTGGGCGGCCGACGGCAACAGCTACTACGAAGCAGAGGACGGCGCCATCGTGCAAACCGAATTGCCGGGCTTGGCTACCTCTACCTTTATCAGCAAAGCAGCACTAACCCCGGAAGGAACCGATGAACCTTTAGCGGCCGACGGCTTCCAATTCAGTGAAGCCGGTGGCCAACTCCTCCTTTACACTAACAGCCAGCGCGTGTGGCGCATGAAGACCCGGGGTGATTATTGGCTGCTGGATCTCAACACCAAAGCCCTGCGGCAGCTCGGCAAGGGCCGCCCGGAGGCCTCCCTGATGTTCGCCAAATGCTCACCGGATGGCAAAATGGCGGCCTACGTCAGCGAGCACAACATTTATGTGGAAGATCTGGCGAGCGGCAGCATCCGCAAACTAACTGATGACAAAGGCACCCCCAAGCTGATCAACGGCACGTTCGACTGGGTGTACGAAGAAGAATTCGGCGTTCGCGACGGCTTTCGCTGGTCGCCCGACAGCCGCCACATCGCCTACTGGCAGGTGGACGCCAATCAGATTCGCGACTTTTATATGATCAACAACACCGACTCTGTATACAGCCGCATTATACCCGTGGAATATCCCAAGGCGGGCGATCCACCTTCACCCGTCCGCATCGGGGTGGTAGATATAAAAGATGCCCAAACTACCTGGATGAAAGTACCGGGCGATCCGGTGGCGCACTACATCCCCCGAATGGAATGGGCGCCCGATGGCCGCGAGATTATTCTCCAACAGCTCAACCGCAAGCAGAATGAGAGCAAACTGATGCTCTGTAACCCCAAAACGGGCGAGGCCAAAATCCTATTTGAAGAAGCCGACGAGGCCTGGGTCAGCACCAAACGCGAGTGGACGCGCGATGTAGCGGGCTGGGACTGGGTGAACGGTGGCCGGGACTTTGTCTGGGTAAGCGAAAAGGACGGCTGGCGACACCTCTACAGGATCTCCCGGGATGGCAAAAAAATAAGGCAACTCACCCGGGGAGAACAGGATATGATCAGCCTCGATCTCATCGATGAAAAAAACAACGTCATTTACTACCAGTCAACTTCCCCCGATCAGGCTACCCGGGAATATCTTTATCGCGTACCGCTCGATGGAAGCAAGCCCCAACAGCAGGTTTCTCCCTTCGATATGCCGGGTACCCACAATTATACCTTTTCTCCCAATGGGCAATACGCCCGCTGGCGCTTTTCCAACTACTTCACCCCGCCTGTGAGCAGTTGGGTCAGCCTGCCGGATCACCAACCGCTGCCTGGCCAGAAAGACTTGCTTGCTGAGTACGACCCTTCTAAAGCAACGGAATCCAATGTCACCTTCTTCGAAATGATGGTGGAGGATAGCGTCCGGCTGGATTGCTGGATGGCGAAGCCCCATGATTTTGACCCGGAAAAGAAATATCCGGTTGTCTTTTACGTCTACGCCGAGCCGGCGAGCACCACAGTGAACGATTCCTGGAGCAGGTCCTGGGATTTCCTCTACGACGGCGATATGTCGGCCGACGGTTACATCCGCGTCAGTATTGACAACCGGGGGACTCCAGCGCCGAAAGGACGCGCCTGGCGAAAGTCCATCTACCGAAAACTTGGCCAGATCAACATCCGCGACCAGGCGCTGGCCGCCCGGGAAATCCTGAAACTGTCCTACATCGACACCAGCCGTGTAGCTGTCTGGGGCTGGAGCGGCGGCGGTTCCACCACCCTCAACCTGTTATTTCAGTATCCGGGCCTCTACACAGCAGGTATCTCTATCGCTCCCGTCACCAGCTCGCTGTTCTACGACAATATTTACACCGAGCGCTACATGGGCCTGCCCCAGGAAAATATGGAAGACTATACCGCCGGCGCAGCCCTCACCCACGCCAAAAACCTGGAAGGCCAGCTGCTGCTGGTCCACGGCACCGCCGATGACAACGTTCACTTCCAGAACGCCGAAATGCTGGTCAACGAGCTGGTGAAACACAACAAACAATTCCAGTACATGGCCTACCCGGGCCGTTCGCACGGATTGCGGGAGGGAGAAGGCACCTTCCAGCACCTGCGCACTATGGTGACCGGCTTTCTGCGGCAGCATTGTCCGCCGGGAGGCAGGGCGCAGGGGGAGGCCCGGCCTTGACGCCCACCTGGCTGAGGCTCAAAAGTCAATTATTAAAAACTGTAGCAAAATTTAATTTTGGCCATTGGCCCTTCTCTTTTAAGAGAAGCGGGGATGAGTTCCGGATAAAACAGTTTCAAAATTAAATTTTGCGGGTCTGAACTAAAAAGTACTTTTGAGACAGCCCCTCGAAGAAGCCCCCCCCTTGCTTCTCCAAATGAATCTGGATTAAAAGACGCAAACCCACAAAGATGGACAAAGAAAAATGGGCGACAGCCAAGGCAAAACTCTACGAGCACTGCCTCGCGCAGGCCACCCAAAGGATAGCGACCGCCCGCGCCGCTCTGGAAGCGGCTCAGGAAGCCGGCAACACGGAGACCAAAAGCAGCGCCGGCGACAAGTACGAAACCGGCCGGGCCATGATGCAGCAGGAGCAGGAAAAGAACCAGGTGCAATTGATAAAGGCCATAGAACTGAAGAACCAACTGGCGCAGCTGCGTCCTGGCCAGCGCAGTGAAACCGCCGGCCCTGGCAGCCTGGTGATCACCAACCACGGCAATTTTTATCTTTCGGAAGGCCTGGGCAAGATCAACCTGGAGGGAAGCATCTATTTTGCTGTCTCTCTACTGTCTCCGATCGGCCAATTGTTGAGGGGGAAAAGGGGAGGGGAGGCGTTTTTCTTTCAAGGAAAGAACTATGGGGTGGTGGATGTAGTGTAAGTAATCGGACACAATTATTTTACGTATTGATAGTACACTGTAAATTAAGTTCTTTCGTGTTTTGGGATGGGCATTTTGGCGGAAGGCAAGGCGCGAGGAGTGAGGGTAGCCGTAGCTACCTGATCGATCGAGCAACGCAGTATTCCGTCAAAAGGCACTGCCAAAACCGGACGCTACTTAGTTTACAGTGTAATAGCACGGTCGGGCGTCTACGCCCGGGCGTGGCTCAGCCTAAGCTGCCTGAATCACTCACGGGCGTGCCTGCCTGGATAGTACACTTATGCCTGGTTTACAAATAGCGGCGAGCTTCTTTCCAGGCCGATAAAACATGGGCCCATCCCGGATAAGAGCATCCGGGATGGCCCATGTAAAAAACGAGGAATTGTGAATAACGAAACACAAATGAAGCTAAGAGTTAGGATCTGAAGAACTTATTTCTAATGAATGAGCCCAGTATGAAAAGGGCAAAAACAGACATCAATAATTTTGCGGCCATGATAAACGGCTTGATGTTTTGATGATGAAGAAACCCGCCCGAAGACGGGCCTCTTCATCACAAAACGTGTTATAAAAAGTGCTACTAACTGTCCATTCCGAATGCGTAGTAATACACGCCGGGCACATCTTCATAGATGCCTTCCAGCAGGACTCCGCCTTTCTTTCCACTCAATGCTTTTTCCAGTTCACGGGGGGATCGAACAACCTGGCCATCGGCCTTCGTAACGATGAACCCCTCCCGGATATCAGTCTGGCTGCGCAACTTGCCGGCGAACAGCCTGGTTACCTTGACGCCGCCTTCAATACCCAGCTTTCGGGCGTTTTCGGCGGCGAGTTCCTGGAATTCGGCCCCGAGGTGGTTCAGCAACGCGCTCTGATGGGCCTCCGCCAGGCCTTCTTCTCCATCGCGGCTTTGCAGCTTGACGGTGAAGGCCTTGCTCTGGCCTTTGCGGTCTACCGCTAACCTGACCTCGTCGCCCGGATTGTGGCGGGCGATGGCCTCCTGCAATTGCGGGGCATTCCTTACCGTATTTCCATCCACCGAGGTGATAATATCGCCTGCCTGCAGGCCGGCCTTGGCGGCGGCGCTGTTATTGAGCAGGCTATCCACATAGACGCCCTCGGTTAAAGCCAGTCCTTTGTCTTTGGCCAGTGGGCCGCTGACATCGCGGATCATGGCGCCGAGGTAGCCGCGTTGCACGCTGCCGTAGGCCAACAAATCCTTGACGACTTTGGCGACGATGTTCGAAGGCACCGCAAAGCCGTAACCGGAGTAAGCTCCGGTGGGGCTGGCAATGGCCGTATTGATGCCCAGGAGCTGTCCGTCGAGGTTGACCAGCGCCCCCCCGCTGTTGCCCGGGTTGATGGCGGCGTCGGTCTGCAGGAAGGATTCCACCGCGTATTGATCCTTCAGCAGGTTGATATTCCGGCCTTTGGCGCTGATGATGCCGGCTGTCACCGTTGAGTTGAGGTTGAAGGGGTTACCCACAGCCAGTACCCATTGCCCGACCTTGGCCTCATCTGAGTTGGCCAGAGGTAGGGTGGGAAGGCCCTCGGCACGAATTTGAAGCAAGGCCAGGTCAGTCGCCGGGTCAGCACCTACTACGCTGGCTTTAAAAGTACGGTTGTCGTGCAGGGTTATCTCGATCTCATCGGCATGGTCGATCACGTGATTGTTGGTGATGATATAGCCTTTTTCGTTGATGATCACTCCGGAGCCGGCGCCCATCTCTACCGGAGGCTGGCCGCCTTCCATCGGCGGTTGCTGGAAGAAAGGGCTGAACCCGCGGTCCTGGAAAAATTCCCGGAAGGGGTCGGGCAGGTTGGGCGTTCCGTTCCGCCCCATTTCATTGCGGGAGAGCTGATGAGAGGATTTGATAAATACGACGGCGTTCATCACCTGCTCCGAGGTGGCGGTAAAGTCGAGCGGGATTACCTCCCCGTTTTCATTTTTGCTGTACAGAACACTGTGAGCGGGGACGCCGCTGACTTGTTCCACCTTCACTACCGGGCGTATCATCCCGGAATAATCAAAGATCAAAGCGGTTGATAAACTGGTAACAACGGCTACGAGAGCCGCTACCCAGATGGTCTTTTTCATGGCTTAACGATAGTTTACTTTTGATCTGAAATGAATAATTCTGACAGAAGGAAAGGGGCGGGCCGGTACCGAAAACAGTTTGTGTTGATGAGGGCAAAGGTGGCAAAGCCATCCGAAAACGCCACAAAAATCAACTTAGGATTGTTAGTCCGATAATAGGGCCGAGCCTTTTAGGACAGGAAGTCGCAAAAACGGAAGTTGTGATAGAGCAGATAAAGGGGCCGGTTGTTCAGCGCGCCCTCCGGAGCATGGTATAAACGAGAAGAAGAAGCCGCTATTGCTTGGGTATAGGCTTCGGTAAGGCGGTTAAGGCCCGCAAAACAAGGAATCGGCCCATTGCTCGGGTAATCAGAAGGCTGGTCAAATTGCGGTAGGGCGAGGTATGCATCCTGAACCGCGACATCTTCCCCCATTGCCAGGGCGAATTCCTCCAGCAGGCCACTGTTATCCAGAAGCGGAGCGCTGAGAATGCCTAGAGCAAAGATGAGGAAGGATATTCGGATCAGGTTCATCGTAAACCTTTTAAATTTATTCCGGGAATTTTTTCCCGGGCTTAAAGGTGCAACACTTACTGCTAATTGTCAAGTCCTTAACTTAGTTTTAACCCTCGCATTATTTAAACCGGACGGAATAAGTGGCCTCCTGCCCGGCGCCTTCCCACTTCGGCCCTTCTTTGAGCAGGCGGATGGCCTCTTCATCGCAGCCGTAGCCCAATCCTTCTTCGACCTCAAAATCGAAGAGAGATCCATCCGGGCGAATGTGAAAACGGAGCACTACTTTGCCTTCAATGCTGTTCTCTCGGGCAGCATCCGGGTATTTCAGGTTGTCGCGGATGTATTGGCGAAGTTTCGGGAAACCGCTTTCCGGCCGGGGTGCAGGGACAGTGCCAGCCCGCTGGCTGCGGGCGGTGATATAACCGGTCACCGTCACAGACTCGAGCAGGGCATCCCCTCCGGAGAGGACCACCGTCAGGCTGTCTCCCTCTTCCGGGGATAGAACCTGGTTCTGATAACCGGTATAGCTCACAATAAGGTTCTGGTTGGAACTATCTGGTATTTCTAGTTTGAACTGGCCATCGAAATCTGTAATAGTCCCAAGTTGGGTGCCTTCCAGCAGTACATTGGCCCCAATAAGGGGTTCGCCGTTTTCGTCCAGCACATAACCGGTGATTTTCCGGTTTTCCGGCTTTGCGGGCAGGGGCATAAATGCCATCTTCGGCGCCGTGGGCTGCACGCTGGTTTTGGCTTGCAGGCCCTGTTCCGGTTCCTCTGTATCTTCTTTGGCCAAAACGTCTATTTCCTTTTGATCAAGCCTATACGGCTGTATTTCATCCGCCGCCGGGGTTGGCTCCCGGTCTTCCGTTTGTGCAGGAAGCTCGGCCCGGGCAATCTGTCGCTCCGCAGGCGGCGGGACATCAGATGATCGGGCGTCGGCCTTTTCCTGAGGTTTAGGCAAGAGCGGGCCGGCCTTCGACGGAGAGGAGCGGGCTGGTTTGTCGGTAATACCTCGTTCTTTTTTTTGGCCAGGTGGCGAGGGGCGCGCGTCCTCTTCTCTTACCGCCGGAAGCATCGCGTCCTCTTCCTTCTTTTCGTCGAGTGCTGTGTCGGCACTTTTTTCCGCCTGCGCTTCTTCCATTGCAAACGCCGACAACTCGGCGCCGTCTTGATTGATATACCAAAAACCACCAACCATTACAGCCAGGGCAATTGCCGCTGCCGCCAGGCGAGGGAGGTAAAATAGCAATCCCCTGTTTTTCCTGTCCCGTTCCCGCAGGCGAGCCTTCAACTGTTCTGCCCGTTCCGCATGCCGCCCTTCCGGATGAGACCGATACCCTTCCAGGGCTTCCGCCAGGAATGGGTCTTCCTCCGCCAGTTGGTCCAACTGCCGTTCTTCCTCGAGCGGGGTTTCACCCTGCACCCACCGCCGTAGAAGCTCCAAAGGGTTGTATGTCGGTCGTTGATTCACGGTTATATGGTCCTGTTGTTATATTGTTCACCTGGGTTGTTCTCCCGCACTTACACCGATACACCCTCACCCTCCCACCCGCCTATCCACCTTCTTCTCCAAACATATCTTCAAATTCCTGCGGCCATTCTGGATGAAGGAGCGCACGCGCCCCAGTTCTTCCCGTCGAGACTCGGCGATCTCCTTGTAAGAGTGCCCATCCAGGTAGAAAGCCTGGATGCACTGTCGTTGTTCCTCCGGTAATTGTTTCATACAATCATTCAAGCCCTTTAGTTGGCCGTTTTCCTCCTGGATTTCGATAGTATGATGCCGGTTATCCACAGATTGCATAAATTGGGGCTCGAAACTTTCTTCCCGTTTTCGGCTGGCCTTACGCAACTGCATCAGGCAGTAGTTTTTGGTGAGTACATGCAGCCAGCTTTTAAAGTTGTGCACCTCGTGTTCGCGCGCTTTGGTGACGAGTTGTTCGAAGACAGCCATAGCGGCGTCCTCAGCCTCCTGCTCGTCCCGGCAATACTTCAGGCAAACCCCGTACACCAGCTCTGCATAGCGCTCAAAGAGCTGCCCCAGCCAGGACAGGTCGCCACTGGCCTGGTAGCGGGCGAGTAAGTCCTCATCGGACAGCTCGCTGGAGCGTTGGTTGAAGAAGCGGAGCATGGCGGTGTTAACAGTTATTGGTTATTGCCCTTTAGTAAACCCCAGGCGTTTACACCCTGGCGTTTATATCGAAACATGGCCCGAATGTAAAAGTAGGATGTAATGGGGAGTATAGCAAGTAAGGATGCAAATTGGCGCCAAAGTGGTGTGACGGCGGAAACCTCACCCACCGGGCTGTTTCTTTTGTCAGTTCTTGCTTTTCTGATAAATGTCCGCATGGTTACAAGTGGCGGCATGGCCCCGGTTAACTTTCAGCCAAAAGGTTGGTTCTCCTCGAGTAATGCAAACATAGCCTACTTAAAACCACAGGAATGAACCCAAACGAACTGGCGGAAGGCCTAATTTGGAAGGTAAAAAAACAGGGGGATACCGCCACGCTGGAAAAACAGTTGGCGGAAGGAATAAACCTGGACAGCCTGGAGGCTGCCCTGAATACTGACGATCGCCGCACTGCCTTCTGGATCAACATATACAACGCCTACTTTCAGATCCTGCGCAGCCGGGACGGGCGTACGGCGCCGGCTATCTACCGCGAACCGTTGGTATTTATCGCCGGGCAGCGCTTCAGCCTGGACGATATCGAGCACGGCATCCTCCGCCGCTACCGCTGGAAGTTCTCCCTGGGTTTTCTGCCCAACCTGGGTATTCGTGCCGCGATCATCCTGATCGTATGGCCTCTTGTACCTTGCGGCACGTTCTGACAAAGGGGTTGTGCAAAAAGGGATAGGACACTGATCTATTAGAATAATTTAAGATTTTTCAGGATTGTAAATCGCAGTAGAAATGACCTTAACGAATCCTGACAAATCTTAGTAAATCAGTGTACTATCAACCTGAGAGGCTTTTTGCACAACCCAGGCGGCAGGATGATCGGACAACAAGCAATGTGCCAACTCTGATGATAAGAGACGAAACGATAACATATTCTAACCCCCACCTTTCCCGTCCTGGGTATTACAATTTTTTCAATTATATTTGTTGGGAAACCATAAAACCCTCGCCCTGATTCCATGAGCGGAAACACCGTGACCATCAATTGGGAATTCATCATCGACAAGCTCAAGGCAGAGCAATGCCTCCTGGTATTGGGCCCTGAAGCCTATGTGGCAGCCAATGGAAGTACCCTCCAGGATGAACTGATCCGCCAGCTCGCCCTTCCCAACAACGAAAACATCCAGAAATACTACGAAGAGGACGGGTTCTTCCTTTTTGATGACCCTTACAAACGGACCCTGGCCTGCCATCAGATCAAGGCTTTTTACCGGTCCGCCCAGCCTGGCGAAACCATTCGGCAGATCGCCCAGTTACCTTTCCACGTCATCCTGACGGTTACCCCCGACAAAGTATTGCCCGCTGCTTTTGAGCAGCTGAATTTCTCCTTCCAGTTTGGCCATTATAAAAAGAACAAAGACCCCCAGCCGATCAAGGCGCCTACGGCCGCCTTACCTCTGATTTATAACGTCTTTGGCTGCACCGACAACGAAGAGTCTATGGTGCTGACCCACAATGACCTGTACGACTACTTCAAGTCGATCTTTGCCCGCAACAGTATGCCTGGCCGGCTCAGCGAGGTGTTAAAGGAAGTGAAGAACATCATCTTCCTCGGCGTCCCTTTTGAGCAATGGTACTTCCAGCTACTGCTTCGCGAACTGGGCATTCACCAGCAACAGTACGAGTTCACCCGCTTTGCCGCCAGCCAGAGTGCGACGAAAGAATTGCGCACCTTTTGCTACGAACAGTTCAAGATCAATTTCATCGCGAATCATATCGATGGGTTCATTCAGGAGCTTTTCAACCGCTGCCGGCAGGAGGGCCTGCTGCGCCGGGAGGGAGTAACGCCAGCGTCTGAGTTGGATAAAGTAAAAAAACTGGTTGCTAAAGGAGATATGGAACAGGCCATTGACCTGTTAATGGATTACACCGACGGTACGACGCTGGAAGATGACGTCGCCCATTTGGCCGGGCGCTACCGGAAATTCAGAAAACGCGCCATGAAAGGCGTGTTGTACCAGGAAGAGAAAACCGTGCAGGAAGCTCAGCTGATCGAGGCCATCCTGGAGATCGCCACGGAAGCAGGCGCCATATAAATTGAATATGAGCAATATCTACCGATACCCCGGGCCCCGCCCCTTCACCAGCGGCCAGCAGAAAGTCTTCTATGGCCGGGAGGAGGAAGTGCGCAGCCTGTCCAGGCTGATCGGTAGGGAACAGCTGGTGGTGCTCTTCTCCAAGTCGGGCATGGGAAAGAGTTCTTTGCTCAATGCCGGCATCGTTCCGAAGGTGCAAGATGAGGGCCGGCTGGCGCCCCTGGATATCCGCTTTCGCGCTTTTACAGATGGGGAAACAGATATGCCGCAGGACAAAGCTCGCGGCCGCATCCGCGGCGAGTCGCCCCTGCTCAGCCGCATTCGGCCGGAGGGGGATGACAGCCTGTGGTATCACCTCAAGAGCCGGCAGTTGGAGGAAAACAAAGGAAAGGACTTTCTTTTGATCTTCGACCAGTTTGAAGAATTGTTTACTTATCCGGAAAAAGCCGTCGATGCTTTTGCCCGGGAGCTGTCCGAGTTGTTGTTTACCAACATTCCCAACCGCTACCGGGAGGAGTTGGAACGCAAGCTGGCCTCCGGAACCGAAACCTTTGCCGAGGCGGAGCTGCAGGCCCTGCACCAACCCATGGAGATACGGGTGGTTATGGCGATTCGCTCCGACCGAATGAGCCTGCTCAATAAGCTGAAGCCTTTTCTTCCGCAGGTACTGGAAAACTGTTATGAGCTACAGCCGCTGAACCCTGAGCAAGCCGAAGACGCCATCCTTCTGCCGGCTTTTGACCAGGGGGATTTTATTTCTCCTCGTTTCGACTACGAAGATGAGGCGGTGGAAACCCTGCTCAGGTTTTTGAGTGAAGGGGGCAAACAGGACATCGAGTCCTTCCAGTTGCAGATCCTTTGCGAATACCTGGAAAAAACGGTGGTGATCGGACGGGGAAAAAAACGGGTGTCCCGGACAGATATCGAGAACCCCGGCGATATTCTGGAGAATTACTACCTCAATAACATCGGCCGGATTGAAGATGCCGAAGATCAGCTGGCGGCGCGCCGTTTGATTGAAGAGGGCCTCATCTTCGAAGAAGAAGAGCGCCGGCTGAGCCTGTATGAAGGGCAAATCCTGAAGGGCTACAACATCAGCCCCGAACTGCTTCGCCAACTGCTCGACACGCACCTCATCCGCTCAGAGCCCAGCATGCGGGGCGGATATACCTATGAGCTGAGCCATGACACTCTGGTGGCGCCGGTGCTCCGGGCCAAAGCCCGGCGTAGGGAGGTTGAACGCCAAGACCAGGAAGCCGAAGAACAACGGCGCCGGGAGGCGGAGCTGGCCGAACTGCGGAGGGAAGCGGAGGAGGAACGCGAACGGGCTCGCCGGGAAAGTGAACTGCGCGCCAAAGCCGAAACAGCAGAGAAAAAGGCGCAGGACAATGCCCGGCAGGCTCGTCGGCGGGCGCGGCAGGCCCTTTTCGGAGCGTTGATCGCTGTTGCCCTTGCCGTCGCTGCCATCATCTTCTTTCAAAGGGCTAAAACCAGTGAATGGCAGGCACAAGCGAACTTTGAAGCAGCTCAACAAGCCCGGAAACAGGCCGAGCAGAATGCGGAGCAGTATCGTAAGGAAATCGTCCGCCGCCTGAAGGACGAGGCCCGGGTCTTCCTGGAAGCCGGGCAGGAGGCCTATGCGCTGGACCGCCTGGAGAAAGCCCTGAAAATCGATCCGTCAGATACGAACCTTAAAGAACAGATCGAAAACCTGAAAAATGAACGCGATGGCAATTAGGAAACAGGCAGGCAATTGGATGCTGGCGATAGTGGCGCTATCAATAGCCCTGTCTGCCTACGGGCAGGATTGCGGCAAGGACTGCCAGTGCATCCTCGACAATGCCCGCCGTGCCGCCGAACAGGAACAGCCCGACTTTCAGCGCGCCCTGAGCCTTTTCAACGCTGCCAAATTGTGCTTTCCGGATAGTGTGGATATTGTGCAGCTAATCGACGGAGAGGTTGTGGATATGTTTGAACGCATCAATCGCCTCAAGGAACAGGCGGATCAGGCAAAGATCCAGGCTAAGTTGGAGGAAACCAAGGCTAAAAAAGCTCGAGACTTGGCGCAAAGCCTTCGGAAATCTGCAGAAACGGAACGCCAGAAAGCACTTGACGCCCAGGATGAAGCCGAGAAGGCCAACGTTCGCCTCGTCGTCGAAGAAAAAAAAGCCCAACAGCAGTACCGTTTGGCGGAAGCCCGCCGGTTGGACATTATCGCCAAAGAACTGGCGGCCGATAAAAGGCATACCGAAGCCTGGATCGTGGGCTTGCACAAGTGGAGAGAACTGGGAGACAGCCTTGGCGGCCCTCTGGACAGCCTGGCGGCAGGCATGTTCGGGGGAAGTGAAAAAATATTGCTTAGAAATTCGTTGTATTCTATTCGGGATACCGCTACTGTTTCAGGAATCGAACCGGGCGCCCAGCGGCGCCTTTTGGTTCATTATCGGGATGATCGGGTGGAACTGCAAACGCTCACCGGAGAAGTCCTGCACACTTTCCGGATGGAAGGCCTGAAAGAAACTCTCTTTTCTCCGGACGGCAGCCGGGTAGGCATGTTTTCCGGCAATAGAGCAGAAGTGTATACGTGGCAAAATGAGAATGGGCAGGCTAATGTTCAGTTGGAAAGAGGATACGATCTTGAAAATAACGAAATCGATCAATTGGTTTTTGCACCGAACAACGAAGCTTTTATCGTAACCGATACGGTTTTCTTTTCCATGAACCGGCCCAATGAATTGGCCTACACCTATTCCAACCGGAAGATTCACAGTCTACAACCTTTCCCTGTTGCGAATTTTCAGGTGGGTACTCGCCAGGGATACGCTTTTTTATACCAATATCAATTGACCGATACCGGCGGCGTATTTAGGCCCCAGCGGTACAAAAGGCTGTTGGTGGTTACGCCCCCTTCTACCCGCGACATTCGAAAAGTAAAGGTGACGAGTTTTGATTCCGACGACATTCACATCGCACCATCCGGCAGGTTTATCATTGGCCAGTCTGCCAGAGACAGGGTCAAATACATGGATGAGAACGGCCGCCTGCTGGCCTACTTCAAAGGGAAGAGCGGCCGGTTGGAGGTTACACCCCATTCGACGGAGTCGGGGTTTTATATACTCACATATGATACTACCCATCTTTGGGCCTGGACCCGCAAGGGCGCAAACATAGCCCGCATGGATGAAGCGGCGGCCAACCTTCGGGGGCTAAATTTTTCACCGGATAATGCCTACCTGTTCACTTATTCCAATACTGAGGGAAAGTTGTGGGGAGCGACGGGGACACTGCAAAGCCAAACTGGAAACCTTTCTGAATTGGGAGAAATCCGGAAGGTAGTTTTCTCAAACGATGGAAAATTACTGGTAATCCTTCACAGCAATTTTGTTGTTTCCAGCTGGGAGATATTCAGCCGGCCAATGGACCTATCCGAGTGGGCACAACAGCACCATGCCATTCTTCCAACCGAACAAGAGAAAACGGAATATGAATCACAAGCGAACTGATACGGCCTGCATTTTACAGATACTTCTGTTGTTCCTGCCTCTTGCCAATACCGGCGCCCAAGCCACAAATGAGGTGGTGCGGAGGGAGGGCTCCTTAATGTCTGGCCTCCTGGATCAGGGAGTGGTCCGTTTTTACGGAGATGAGCGGGAGCAGGATTTTTTGAGATATCCATTCAGCCCGATCGAGTTTTATATTGGGGTGTCGATGTGGCAAGATAACGAGATCGTGAACTACAGCCGCCCATTTCCCGGCGGCGTACAGGCGGTAACTTTTGAGGAATTACTGGAGGAACGCCCTTACTTCCTTCAACTGGGTTCCTATTACCGGCCGGAAGGTGTATTGTCTTATTCCTCGCACTTCGAGTACCGCCGGTTTTCCCAGGCTGAATCGGTAAATGTCCGGGATGGAGCAGAGGGCTATTCCATCCGGCGCAACTACCGGTATTGGTCGTATGGCCACCAATTTGCTGTGGGCCTGAACTGGAAAAATTTCACTTTTTCTCTCGGTATCAATAGCCGATTGCTTCGGGAAAAGCAGCGAGGGACGGAGGAATTTGTTTTTTCAAGCCTGGATGGCCTGGAGGCCATACTACCCGGCAGCCCTTCCATTATGGCCAGTGAAGATGAGGTCCGGGTTTTTCGGGAGCCTACTACGCCGTTTAGCCGACTCGATTATATTAATGTATCCGTTTTTTGGGGTATCACCTACCGGCTGAAAATCAACAACAACCTGTTTGCTGAATTAAATACTACCAATCCCTTTGATCCCGGGCTTGGTTTCTTCTCCCGTCTGACCGGTATACCCGTCGAAGATGAGCCGTACTGGCAGGAACACTTCTCGCTTTGGCCGTTTGCTCGCCAGTTAAAAAGCCGGGATTACTTTTCCCTGCGCCTGGGATATAATCTTAACCGGACGGCCCAGATCAAACGAAAACTGGGGTTTGAAAGCTCCAATTAGAATGGAGAGATTAAATGTCGATAGGTGGTGGCAAAGGTTACAAAGCTGTAAATTACCCCAACATTGACCGCAGTAGGTTTTGAGCTGTGCGGGCGGGAATTCACTGTGGCTCGGATGGTAAGTTCCTCATTTGCCGAAATAGCGATGGAAAATCCTGCACTTAAATAGTATATCCCATTGTCAATGTTGTAGCTGCCGCCGGCATTAAATTTATTCTCTCCTACATTAGTATAATAAAAAGCGCCAAAATAGGGATATAACCGGCCGTTTACTTCCAGTAGTAATTGAGTGAACATATCGATGTGGGGAAGAATGGCTGATGGCCTGTAAGCCATTTTGTGGTATCTGTTCGGCATTAACAACCGGGCGCCGGCTGTTCCGAAAAATTTGGCGCCCGGAAATAATCCGGAAGACTCCTCATCGTATACTTTTTCGATGCCCAGGGTGGGGGGAATAGATAGGTTGCCAAACAAATTCAGGTTTTTTGTAAACTTTACTTCAGCGTCTATGCCCAGACTCCAGTCCGGTAGAAATTGGAAGAACTTATCGGTTGAAAAATCACCTTTCAGGCTGTCGGGAAGGGCGCTGAAATCGAGGCGGTGTTGTACACCTCCCAGGTTAGCTCCTACTGTAAAAGAACTAGCATAATAACTTAACAGATTTCTCTTTTTCCGAAAAAGCGATAATAAATCGTACCGTAGTTTTCCATATATCCCGTCCAGGGTAACTAAAGGTGTTTTTTCCTTGAAGAAGGCAATGCCCGCATCCCAGCCGGAAAAAAGAGTAGGCTGATTGGGCGCCACCTGCATGTCGAAAGACGCAAAAAAAATATGTGTATCACCATTATTACCAGCTAAGCTCTCCTCGGAACGCCGGTAGTTGCCCCCGCCTGCGAACAGCACATTTTCACGCTGGAAAGAAGCGGAAAATGCTACTGCCGGATTGTTAAACCCATTATACTCCGGGTAAGGCAATATGGGCATGGAGGACTGGGCCAGGCTACCGGCAGCAAAAGATATGAAAAATAATAAGGTAAATTGTGGCCGCATCAGGTGTCTAAATTTGATATTTGCCTCAAAATAAAAAAAATCCCCCTGCATTTATGCAATCCCTCCACTCCCCCGCATCCTACTCCTAAAAACCACTATCATGAAACAATTCTTATTCCTATTCAGCTTCGCGGCCCTGCTCGCCGTTACCCAGAGCAGCTTTACCACATCAGAACCCTATATCATTTCCGGTATCGTAGTCGACGCCGACTCCCAGGAGCCCCTGATCGGCGCCAACGTCGTGGAAAAGGGCACACAGAATGGCACAGTCACCGATTTTGATGGGAAATTTAAACTTCAAATCCAGCAGAAAAACGCTGCGCTGGAGATTTCCTACACCGGTTATCAGTCCGAAACCATTAAAAAAGTTTCCGCCGGGGATGACATCCGGGTAGAGATGAAGGTAAGTGACGCCGCCTTAGAGGAAGTGGTCGTCATTGGTTATGAAAAAAAAGCGATTCGAGGCAGGCGTATTTCCGAAGCGATGAAAGAGATGCCGGCTTCCGCTCCGGCAATGTATGGCGTAGTGCCACAAACCTACAGTGGCGATGTCCAGGAAAACTGGAACACTGAAGACTATAGCGTTATCACCGAAAACCGCTTCTACGAAGTCACCAAAGAACCCTTGTCCACTTTCTCCATCGACGTCGACGCTGCTTCCTACAGCAACATGCGGCGCTTCCTGAAGAACGGCCAGGCGCCGCCCAAAGACGCTATCCGAATCGAGGAGATGGTCAATTACTTCAACTACGAATACCCGGAACCGGACGGCGAACACCCCTTTGAGGTGATCACCGAGATTTCCGATTGCCCCTGGCAGCCGGAACACCGCCTGGTGCACATCGGCCTGCAGGGCAAACACATCCCCATGGACGAACTGCCCGCCTCCAACCTGGTGTTCCTCATCGACGTGTCCGGCAGTATGAGTTCAGACAACAAGCTGCCCTTATTGCAGTCCTCCTTCAAACTGCTAACCGACCAGTTGCGCGAACAGGACAAGGTGGCTATCGTCGTCTACGCCGGCGCGGCGGGCCTGGTGCTGGAACCCACCTCGGGCGGCAATAAGCAGAAGATCAAAGACGCGATCGGGAAATTACAGGCGGGAGGTTCCACGGCGGGTGGCGCCGGCATACAGCTGGCTTACAAAGT
Organism: Lewinellaceae bacterium; assembly: GCA_020636095.1. GTDB lineage: Bacteria > Bacteroidota > Bacteroidia > Chitinophagales > Saprospiraceae > JACJXW01. Next base: position 231,536 of record JACJYN010000002.1, on the reverse strand, counting down.
AGCCAGGGAAAACTTCGTCAAAGGCGGCAACAACCGCGTGATCCTCGCCACCGACGGCGATTTCAACATCGGCGCCAGCAGCGACGCAGAAATGGTGCGCCTCATCGAACAGGAACGGGAAAGCGGCGTCTTCCTGACCGTACTGGGCTTCGGTATGGGCAACTACAAAGACAACAAGATGCAGCAACTGGCCAACAAAGGCAACGGCAACCACGCCTACATCGACGACATCAGCGAGGCCAAGAAGGTGCTGGTCTCCGAATTCGGCGGCACCGTTTTCACCATCGCCAAAGACGTGAAGTTGCAGATCGAGTTCAACCCCACCAAAGTCAAAGGCTACCGCCTGATCGGCTACGAAAACCGCATGCTGAACAACGAAGATTTCAGGGATGATAAAAAAGACGCCGGCGAGCTCGGCTCCGGCCATACTGTCACCGCCCTGTATGAGATCATTCCTGTAGGTGTGGAAAGCCCTCACCTGGCCAGTGTAGACGATCTGAAGTACCAGGAAAGCAAAGTGACGAAGGACGCCGCCAAGTCCAAAGAACTCTGCACCATCAAGCTGCGCTACAAGCAGCCCGATGGCGATACGAGCCAGTTGATCGAACATCCGTTGCTGGACAAGGGCACGGAACTGGACAAATCCAGCGATAATTTCCGCTGGGCCGCCGCCGTGGCCGAGTTCGGCCTGTTGCTGCGCGACTCCGAATTCAAGAGCAACGCCACCTACACGCACGCCGTCAAACTGGCCCGCAGCGCCAAAGGCAAAGACCCCAATGGCTACCGCCGCGAGCTGATCGATATGATCGACACCATGAAGAGCCTGGCGGACCCGGAAGTGGCCGGTAAGGAGTAGGTTTTTAAAAAGATTTTCCAGATTTTAAAAACCTGGAAAATCTTTTTTACTAAAAAGCCGCCGCCTTCCCGTTAAGGAAGGCGGCGGCTCTCATATCATTCGGACAAGGATTACTTCTTCATAAACCTCAATACCTTCGGCGGTTGGCCTTCGGTGGTTATTTCCATCAAATACAGGCCGGGATTCAGCCCGCTGACGTTCCATTCGGTGCGCTCCGCCGGTACTTCCAGGCGGCTTTGTTCGATGAGCTGCCCTAGGTTATTGCGCAGGCGCAGGCTGGTAGGTTGTTCAATCAGGGCGCCGAAACGGATCGTTAAATTATTCGAAGCCGGGTTGGGGAACAGGCTGGGTTCCATAGGCTGGCTTTCGGCATTGGCCTGTACGCCGCTGCCGCTATTGCCGCCGCCACCGCCCCGCAGTGCCACTCCGCCGGTAATGCTCACATTGCTGAAGACTACCGTGGCGTCTACGCCCGGTATATAGCTGTAGGCGCCAAAACCCAGATTCACGCAACTGTTCATGGGGATATTGACCGCATTTACGTAGTAGAATCGAACCCCGTCCGGAGAACTGTACGCAAAGATCCAGTTTCCCCAGCGCTGTATTTTCAACCAGGAAGGGAAAAGCGCGTTGAATGCCCTGACCTGCTTGGCGCCGCCGGGCCGGTCGCGGTGCTCCCATCTTAAGATCGGCGTGAGGTTGGAGAACAGGGCGGCTTCTCTGGCATTGGGTGCGTTTGTTTCCCGGATGACAACCCCGCCGTATCCGGGCCCGTCAATACTTTTTACCTTAACCACAATCTCCCCGTCGCCGCACAACTCAGTGTGGATGAATCCAAAGTTATCGGCCGTGAGGTCGTAGTTGGTGGCGCTGGTTTGAATGCTGAAGGCCTCCGCCGAAGCATTATAACTGTATTCAGCCGAGCCTTCACCTACGGTAGAGCCGGTCCAGGGCGAGGGCAGCCCCTCGGGCGTACCCACCTTGACGATCAGCTCGATATAGCCTCGGCTGGGGAATCCCGCGGTATACTCAGCCCGGACCCGCATCCGGTAAACCCCAGGCTGGTTGGGCATGATAATATCGACATCTCCGGAGCAATCCTCACAGGCCATTTCATAAATCCCGCTACCGGGCTCCGTTTCCATCTCATAATGATAAACCATGGCGTTTGCCCAACCACCTTCTACACTTCCAAGCGGCGGGCTAGCTGTAAAGTGGCCGTTAGTACCCGCAGCCACGACTGTAGCCGGCCCCGTAGCCGCAGCCGGCGCCGGGCAGGTGTAAAACACTCTGACGCGAGCGCCAAGGCTGCAACCACCGGCGGAAAATAGCTCGGCTTCTCCATAGGTATGCGGAGGCACGACGCTGCGGATGGCGATGGGCGCTCCTACGTTCCCAAGAACACAGAGGGCTTCATCTCCATTACTGAAATGACAGTTGCCGGCTGCATCTTCCTCCCAGTAGGAGCTGCCATTTACTCCGTCAGCCACCCAGTTGAAGGTGGAGGGCGTTTTGGTAGCGTTGAGATACGATTTAATGAGCTTGGTGGGGTGGACGTACCAGCCGCCGGTATAAGTACTGGAACTGTATTCAATACAGCCGGGGATACTCCCGAGTTTGCCGGTGTAGTTGTCTTCAAACTCCCAGTCCCACCGGTGTTCTGCCGGTTCGCCCGGCCCATCGCTGCCGGTTTGGCTGACGTAGGATTGTGAAACCCACATCCGCAGGTCGATTGGCCCGTCAAGATACTGAGCCAGGCCTTTTTCCGGAAGGCCTAAAAGAAGCACAAAGATTGACGTAAGATAGAGTAATGGTCTCATGGAATTTTGTTTTAAGTCCTTGTTTTTGAGTTATGTATTGTAAATGCATGCCATGTGAATCATCCGCTACCGGTAGCCACAAAGGGCAGCCAGAACCATCATGGATGGCTTGTTGATCAATAGCGGCCTGCTGAAAAGCAACCGGTGGGTGTGCTTAACAGACAGTCGGGGGGCTTCCTTTGTGTTTCACATTGTGCTACACAAAGGCCAGGCTGAAGGGCGCCTGTTTGTAGGGTTTGTTAACTGAGGAAATAGATATAAACCTGGGTTGTATCATACAGAAGGGGGGGGCATAGTGTTTGTCATAGGCCCGTTGTAGGGCATTGTACCTTGTTTGTCTCTAGAAGTTAGAAGATTTTACGCAGGCTAATGTGTTTTGTTACAGCCTTTGACGGAAAACTGATTAGAAGGAGGTTAGAATGGGTATCCGTCTAAAGTTGAACAGAATGGGCTGGGGTTTTGTACGCCTGCCCCGAACTCGATTCGGGGATGGACGGACACAGTGGGAGCCGCTTCTCAACTCTTAGCCTCCATACACGACCTTCCACACTTTACCTTTCACAGAATCTGTAATAAAAAGGGCGCCGTCGGGCCCTATGGCCAGGCCGGTGGGCCGGTGGTGGGCGTCTCTTGGAGAAACAATATTTTCAATGCCGGCGATGTTGTCGGCGAAGATTTCCCAGTCTCCGGCGGGCTGGCCGTCCTTCATAGGGACGAAGGCGACGAAGAAGCCCTTCTGGGGTAGGGGCGCGCGGTTCCAGGAGCCATGAAAAGCGATGAAGGCGCCGTTGTGGTATTTCTCCGGATATTGGGTGGAGGTATAAAAGATCAGGTCGTTGGGCGCCATGTGGCCGGGGAAGGCGAGAATGGGCTGCCTGGCATCGGCGCAACGTCCCTGTATGTTGGTGTCGCCGCCGTATTCGGGCGCCAGGACCTTTTGGCCTTTGCGCTGGTCGAAATAACAGTAGGGCCATCCGAAATTATCGCCTTCGTTGATGCTGACGAATTCTTCAGCAGGCAGCTCGGCATTGTCCTGGTCTGAATACAACTCTGGGTAGAGATAGCTCAGCTGGTCGCGCCCGTGTTGCAGGGCAAAGAGGCTGTTGGTGGAGGGGTTCCACTGGATGGCCACACAATTGCGCAGGCCGGTGGCATAGCGTTGTCCGTCCTTTTTTTGGGTTTGCGCCAGGGCGCCGGCGGCAAACTTCCAGATGCCGGCCTGCCATTCCAGCTGCGGGCAGGGGTCTTGTCCGGTGGAACCCTTGGTGCGGGCCTCGTACATGCATGCGTTGGAAGGAGCCCCTACATTCACGTAGAGCTGTCCCTCCTTATCGAGGGTAAAGGATTTGGAAGCGTGCTGGTCCTGCTCCGGGAAACCACCAACGACCAGGGTGCGCTGTGCTTCATCCGGCACCAGGTCTGCTCCTTGCGGCAGCGGGTAGCGGTAGACCGCCAGGTCGGAAGAGCAGTACAGGTAATCTCCGTAGATTTCTATGCCGGTGCCGGTATGGCTGCCAAAGTACTCGATGCGGTCGGCATGGCCGTCGCCGTCTTCGTCCCGCAGGGCCGCCAGCCCCTTGCCGTTCTGTTCACGGCTCAGTTGTATATAGATGTCGCCGTTGTCCCGAACCGCTATGTGGCGGGCCCGTCCAACGCTATCGGCCACCACAATGGCCCGGAAGCCTTCCGGTAGTTCGATGGTTGGGTCATCCCATTGGCTGTTCGGTTGGGCCTTGCCGCTGTTATCATCCGTTGCCTCGGATGTAGTATTGTTGCAGCCAAAGGCCAGCAGGGCCAGCGCCGGAATCAGAAAGTATTGGTGGATCCGCATGTTTTGATTTTTTTAGAATAAGCAAGTACCTACCTTTCCAAAACAAAAAAGAGCCCTGCGTGTTGCAGAGCCCCAAAATTTTACAGGATATAAACGTGTAAAGACACCCCATCGTTTACACTTCCGCCAGTTCAGAACCTCCAACTCACACCTGCCTTCAATAGCGAATCGCCCATCCCTACCTCAGTAAACAAGCTCAGGTTCTTCCTCAGGCAAAAGCGGGCGCCGAGGAAACCGGTGGCGTAGAGCTTTGATTTTTGGGTGTTGAAGCCGTGCTGAAGGGCCTTTTCCCGGGCCTCAGCTTCCATGATGTCGAACCGGCTGTTGTGAACGCCTCCGGCCATACCGCCGTAGAATTCCCAATTGCCGACGAGGTTGGAATAGGCGGCAAAGCGCAGGCCAGCTACCGTTGTCCGGTTTTGCCAGGGAGCGGCTGTTTCACTACCCCTAAAAACGCGGGCGCCATGGGTGAAGGAGTAGCCGGCAAAGGCGCCCAGGCTAAAGTTTTTCTGAATACGGTAGTTCAGGCTGGCGCTGATGGGCAGGCCCGCCGGGCGGCCTCCATCCTTGGCATAGGTTGGCAAAAGGCCCAAACCGATGTTGACATCAAAATAGCCGGTTTTCTGCCGCCCGTTCCAACACTGGGCTTCCGCCAACTGATGGATGGTGGCTAAAAGAGCAAGGGTCAGGAGAGTGCTTAGGATCATTTTCATGTTAAAAGGGTTTTGCGGGCAGGATGGGGATACTTTTCCCACCTTGCCCTGGGTGAAGAGGGGGGTTAGTGTGTATCAGTGTGTTAGTGTATCGGTGTATCAGTACTACTAACTCGATACACCGATACACCCTCACAGCTCCCGGTACGGAAACCTCCGGGCCATCTTTCGGCTGATGTTATCGATGATCTCGTTGTGGCGGCGGTTCCAGTCCAGTCGCCAGCGGCGGTTGGCCGACCAGATGGGGATGCCAGTTTGGCCGTCGAGGATGCTGCAGGAAGCATCGACGTCGGCAGTTCTGGTATCCGGGAGGAACCAGATGGGCCAGTCAGTGAAAATATACAGGAAAGTGCTGGCCATGTCGAACCCAAAAGACTCCAGGTCAGTCAGGTATTGAGTCTTGCGGACGGTAGCGCGCACTACGGCGTCAACACCCAAGATCTGCGCCAGCTCTGAGGGGGGCAATTCGAGGCTTTCGCGCGGCGTATAACCGGCCGCTTTGAGGCGGGCGTTGGTCTCGGAGTAGTGTTGCAGGTTGGCCTGTATCTCCCCGGGCCGGCTGCCGGTGCGGCGGGCGATTTCATTGAAGAGGGAGATTTGGAAAGCCTGGCTCTCGGCATCCTCAACCTGTTCGATCATCTCCCTGGTCACTTCCGGTGGGATGCGGCCGTTGGTGATGGTTTGTACTGGCGCCACCGCAATGAGGTGGTGCTCGGGAGCGTAGTCTTCATAACCGGCCGTCTTGTAGTATTCACGGCCGCAACTGCTCAGCAGCAATACGGCGAAAATAAAGAAAATCGGGTTTTTCATGGTCGCATGTTTTTTTCGGTTTTGAGGCTATCCAGGGATTCGGCCGCTTTTTCCTATCCAAACCGGAAACCTCTTTTTTAGGCGCCTGTAGAGAAGGCGTCATTTCGTTATAAATAATTACTTTCGCTTATCTATATGTAGCCGAATGCTTCGAACGGAATTATTCTAGAATCCTTTAAGTGTTTTTTAACAGAACGGATCGTGAGCCAGGACCAGAACGCCCGGGAAATAACGTGGTTGCAACAAGAGCCCGACAAGCTCCTCGCCTTTTATCAGTATATCATAGAAGCTACGGTAGCCCGCTTCATCAGCCGGGGTTTCTTCCGGCCGGAGGAAAAGATGGAGGTGGTTCAGGAGGTGAATGTCGAACTGCTGGAGAAAAAAATGGCCCGGATGCAGGAGCAATACAACGGTAGTGTCTACCTGCGCACCTACTTTTCGAAAATTGTCTACAACAGTTGCCTGGAGCTGGCCCGGCGCCGAAAGCGCGAACCTCAAATTTTTTCAGCAGCATCCCTGATGGAAGAAGCCGCCTCCCAGCGCACCGCCATCGAAGAGTTGGCCATTCGGGACGAACTCAACCGCCTGGAGGCCCTGCTCAAAGGGCATCGCCAGTTTTATAAACTTCGCCTTTGCTTTAAGTTATGGGTGCGCAGCCCCATCCATCGGGAAGACTGGCAGTTCTTTCTCGGCCCTAAAACCCAAATGGCCGTCAACCGGCTGCAGGAGAAGGGAAATGGCCCTGATTTATCCGAGAAAGAAGCTTTTGAGTTGGCCGGCGAGCTGTTTAACCTCCTGGAAGGAAAAAACACCGAGCCCGATTCTCTGCGCCGCTGGGTACAGCAGCAAGCGGACGCATTCATCGTGCTGCTGAATGGGAAACCACCTATTTCCAGTTACAGCCGGGACACCTTTAAAATACTGCTGCGGTATTATTTTGTGTAAACCCTGCCTTTTGAAAGATTTGTCCAGGCTGGCCGCCGTCATTTATACGCTATACACCTCTCGGTCACCAGAAGTGATTTCCTGCCGGCCATGCTGGCACAGCAGGCGGGTTGTCGCTTTCTTTTTGCGCCCTGCGGCGTTGATCCCGCTTTTTAGAAAAAAGCGGAACGCCGTAGCTGCGGCTATGCCTGTGCTTTTCGCCTTGCAGGCCACAAAAATAAAATTGCCAAAATTTCACCTCTGATAACCGAGGGGTGTATAGCTGTGAGCGCCAACGGTACACCCCACACCGGCCGGTTGTCCGTGGAATAAGAAAAACCGGCAAATGTTAAAGTTTAACGCTCCGATTCCACTTTCTAACCTCAAATCCATATTATTAGGGCGAGTTGCAGGTTGATCCTTGCCGGTATTGCCAAAACCGGCAAGGATCAACCCGTAAAAGGCCCTTTCCATTCATTTGGGCACAAACGATAACATGGATCACTTCAATGACAAAGGCCACCTCACCGACGAGGCGCTGTCGCTCTACGCCGAAGCCTTAAAGCTGGATCAGGCCGATCAGGCGCCGGAAAGGCTGCGCGAGCACCTGGAGCAATGCCCCCATTGCCAGGAGCAGGCCATGGCCCTTTACGCCCTGATCGCCGGCCAGGACTACAGCGAGCTGGGCCCGCACCCCACCTTCGGCCAGGATGAAGGCGTGGCCACCGCCTCTACCCTGAAAATGTGGTTTCGGCCCATGCTGCTCCTGTTGATGGCGGTGATGGCCTTGTTCTTCTTCCGGCAGCAGCAAAAACAATCGGCGGTGGAGCAAAATACACCGGCTTCTGTGCCATCCGCTGATACGGACAGTTTGGGCGCGGCCGTACCTCTTAGCCCGCCGCAGGCCCAAACCGAAGTCGGAAGCCGGAAGCCGGAGAGTTCATCTGAAAGAGGCATAGCGAAGACGGGCGAAAATCCAAAACCCAAAACAGAGGAGGCCCTCCTCGCCGCTAATTTCACCCCTTCCGAAACCCTGGAACCCCTGGTGGGTGCGATTACCCGCGGCGAGGGCATATCAGAAATCAAACCGATCAACGGGGCAGAATTGAAAATTGGCGAAGCTGTTGTATTTTCGTGGCAAACTTCAGTTGCCGAACCCCTGACGCTGCGCCTGCTCAACAACCGGGAAGAAGAAGTCTTCAGCCGATCCGTAGTGGGTAACCGCTTCAACAGCCCGGTGAAACCGGAGCCGGGGTTGTATTATTGGAAACTGGAAACCGCCGAAGACCTGCTGTATGTCGGAAAGTTTTTGATTAAATAATAAGGGCAGGCCCCAATAATCTGAAAAAGACAAAAGACTTGTATGAGATATCCCCTCTTTTCTCTATTCCTTTTCTGTGCTACTCTCGCCGTCGCTCAGCCCAACCAATTATTCAGCGAGGCTGAAAAGCTTTCGGCCGCCGGCCAGTATAGTGCTTCCAATGCTTTACTGGACAAATTTGTGGCTACCTATCCAACCCGGATGTACGACAAAGGAGAGGCTTTTTTTCTGAAAAGCTACAACCATTTGCTACTCGGCAACCTGGAGGCCGCCCTGGCTGATAATGCCGCCTCACTGGAGCTGCGCCGGCAGTTTATACCCGAAGATGCCGCCAAGAATTATATGCGTTTCGGGGCTATTTATCAAATGCAGGGACAATACGAACAGGCGCTGGATTACTTATTCCAATCCGAGGAATTTCCCCTCATTGACGACCCACATACCGCAGCCCTCATCAAAGGGTATATCGGCAATGTGTATGCAGATTTGAAGCAATACGTGCAGGCGAGGAAGTACTACCGGCAGTCATTGGACATCCTTCTGATCGAAGAAGGCGAAGAGTCGCTGGATGTGGCTTCCAACTACTACCACATCGGCCGTACTTTTTTGATGGAGGAAAAGCCTGGCATGGCACGAGAATGGTTTGAAAAAGCGCTGGCAACCGAGCCACTACCCCCCGGCGCAGCGATCCAGCAGGGCCGGTTGTACAACGCCATGGGCCAGGTGGAAATGGAAGTGGGGGAACTGGATAAAGCGGAGGGGTATTACCAGAAAGCGGTGCAGGTATTCAAGGCTCCGTTGAGTAACAACCGTAAGGAGCTGGCCCGCAGCCTGATCAACCTGGCAGAGTTGAAGCTGAAGCAGAAAGATCACAATGGCGCCAGGACTGTGATACAGGACGCTTTGCGCCAGCTTTGCCCGGGCTTTGACGGCGGCCGTTTTGAAGACAATCCCAATGCGGATGCCCTGGTAATCAGCCGTACTTTGCTGGCTCGTGCGCTCGAGGTAAAATCAGCGCTGCTTTGGCAGGCTTTTGAAGGGACAGGCAAGCAGGAATCCCTCGAACAAGCCTTGTCCGCCACCTTACGCGGGATCGCCGCCATAGAAGAAGAAGCGGCTTTTCTCGGCGGCGAAACCAGCCGCCTGCTTTTGTTGGAGGAACATGCCGGCATTTACGAGATGGGTATTACGGCAGCTTACCAATTGCACCAGCGCACCGGCAACCTAACTTACGCCGAGCAGGCTTTTGAGGTGTCGGAACGAAGCAAAGCTCTGCTACTGCGCCTCAACCGCATCAGCCGGCAGGGCTTTTCGGGCCTGCCTCCTGAATTGCAGAAAGAAGAGGCGCGCCAACGGTATGCTCTGAAAGCGGCGGAAGTAGCCCTGGCTCTTAACCCGGACAGCCCGGAGCAGCAGCAGGAACTGGCCCGCCAGCGGCAGTCCTACCGGGCGTTGATGGATCAGATGCGCGCTGCAGCCCCGGATTACTATCGGCAGCGCTTTGCCGACGGCCCGTCTAAACCTCAGCAATTGCAGGAACAACTCGGAGAAAAACAGGCCCTGCTCAGCTACTTTCTGAGCGCCGATCACTACTTTATCTTCGCTTTGACATCGGACAACTTCCGCATATTCCGGTTCAGCAATGAACTTATGCTTACTGAGGCTCCGGTGGATGGCTGGGGTTCCCTCACCGGCAAAAACTTCAGGAAGGGTACGGGGATTGGCGTTTATTCAAAGTTGGATGTGAAACTGAAGTTGCCGGCCCTGCCCGGCGCCATCGAGGGCTACCTGCTCGCCATCAAAAAAGTCGATAACCAACGGTTTACTTTTTATAGCCACAACCTGTACAGCCAGCTCCTTTTTCCGGTAGAGGCGATGCTGGACGGGAAAGACGAACTCATTATTATTCCCCACGGGCGGCTCAACTACATCCCCTTTGAGGCTCTGCTTTCCTCTAAAGCCGACAAACCGGAAAAGGAAAAGTACCATAAGTACCATTACCTCATCGAAGCATTCGCAGTGCAGTACCATCATTCCGCCAGCCTTTACGCTTTGTCTGCCGCCGCCGGCAGCTACGGCGAAGGCCTGCTTGGGTTTGCCCCCGTCTTCGATGAGAACGCGGACAATGGCGCCGTTTGGAGCAGCAGCGAATTCGTCTTTGATACGGCTTATCAACAGAATGTAAGCCTGCGCTCCGCCGTGCCTGACGGGCAACGGTTTGCGCCGCTAAAATTCTCTGAAACAGAAATGAGCGGCATTCTCGAACAGTTTGGGAAACAGGGCCGTCCGGCGGTAGCGTTGCTGCGGGCTGAGGCCACCGAGCAAGCCTTTAAAGAGCAGGCCGGGCAGTACCGCTACCTTCACCTGGCCACCCACAGCTTTCTCGACGAGGCCAACCCCGCCCTGTCCGGCATCGCTTTTAGCCAGCCGGAAGAGGATACTGGCGAAGATGGCATCCTCTACAGCCCGGAGATTTCCGCCCTGAGGCTCCACGCCGAACTGGCCGTGCTCAGCAGTTGTGATAGCGGCATCGGCCCATTCGCGGAAGGCGAAGGGGTGCTCTCCCTGAGCCGTTCTTTTCTGGACGCCGGCGTGCCCAACGTCATCGCCTCTCTCTGGAAGGCTTACGACCGCTACACTGCCGAAATGATGGAGCCTTTTTACAAAGAACTGTTGAAAGGGGAACGCCCGGCTGCCGCCCTGCGCCAGGCTAAGCTGAAGATGATACGGAAGAAGGCGACGGCGTCGCCCCGGATATGGAGTGGAATGGTATTATATGGCGGTTGATAGTTACCTCACAACCACCCCAGCTTGTCCAGCGCCAGGTAACCGGCATCCACATTGACGAAGCTGGTGTCTTCGGCCTGGAGGAGCATCTTCCTAAACTCGGGTAAGGGTAGGGTGAAAACCTCGATAAACTCGGTGGCGTCAAGTTTTTGCTGGCCCACCTTGTGGCAATCGCTGGCCAGCAGAATGACTTGCCGCTCGGTAGTGTAGGCGCTACGCACCTCCTTGAGCAGCGTGATATGGCCGGCTTCGAAGCCGGTTTCTTCCTTCAATTCCCGCCGGGCGGTCATCTCCGGGCTTTCCATTGGGTCGACCAGCCCTTCCGGAAAGCTGGCCAGGATCATCTCCGGGCCGGGCCGGAACTGGCGCACCATAATGGCTTCCCGCTCTTTGGAAAAGGCTGCGATCGTCACAAAGGTATCGATGCCGACCACATCGAAATCTGCATGCCGCCCATCGGGCATTTCAAACCGGCGTTGTATCATGTGCCGCCAACCCCTATAGGCATAGTGTTCGCTTATCTTTTTCCAATCAATCATTTCATTCTTGTGTTTAGGGCTTTGGAAAAAAATAACTGCGCCATTTTGCGTAGTTTATTTATTTCCAAACCCCTTACTTGCTTTCTAACACTTTTTCACAAAAGTAGCAGGACTTTATGATTCTCCTAACCTCTGCTTAACGTGTATTAACGTACCACCATCGTTTTAGAATCGTCATTAAGATAGTATACGCGAGGTGTTGGGCTTTGTTCCTGCCAGGTGTATATAAGCGTTAAAGAAAGAAAAAGTTGAAAACACCCTAAAGACAAAAAATACACAAAAGCATCGATGAAATGGATGGGCCTGCTGGCCTTTGCCGTATTCACCTTCACGGAACAGGCTAATAAAGCTAAGAATAAAAGTTTTGGGATAAATGTGGGATTCATGGTGCCGATTGGCGGTTAAGACGTCTATCCGATAGCCTTTGGGCGCCATTGTTTGAAGGGGCGCTCCCCATCCCGGGAGCGCCCCTTTTTAATTGTGGCTACCCCTAATTGGGGGTTAGCCTCGTCGGCCTTACATATGCCCCAGCAACCAATCCACATCCTTCATAAACTCATCTACTTTCTCCGGTACTGTCCCGTTGCAATAAGAGCGGATGTGGCGGTCCTTATCGATGAGCAGTATCCAGCCACTGTGGTCGAAGCCGCCGGGAGCGGTAGGGTCTTCCAGGGCGATGCTCATGTAATCGTCGGCGATTTCGTAGATCTCATCTTTGTTACCGGTAACGAAGCGCCAGCGCTCTGTGTCTACGCCCAGGTTTTCAGAGTAAGTTTTCAGCCGGCCCACCGTATCCCGTTTGGGGTCGATGGAGTGGGAGAGGAACATCAACCGGGGCTCGTCCTTGTATTTGTCGTAAATGCGCAACATCTGCTTTTTCACTTTGGGACAGATGGTGGGGCAGGAGGTGAAGAAAAAGTCCGCCACGTAGATCTTGCCGTCAAAGGTAGCGTTGGTGACCACCTGGCTATCCTGGTCGATAAAAGCGAAGTCGGGAATCTGATGGTAGATGGTGTCCTTGCCCTGAATGTCGTGGTTGCCGATGATGGGCAGGGCCTTTTGTGGCGGTTCGGAGTTGTTGCAGGCAAAAGCTGACAGGGCTAAAGAGGCAATGATCCAGTATCTCATGGCTAATCTTCTTTTTGTGTTTCCTGAATACCGGCGAGTACGGCTTTGCCGTTTTCCAGGCTGCTCGCCATATCCTCGCCGATCTTGTTGATGCTCTTTTCTTCATTTACGAGCAGGGTGATGATCTGTTCGTGCTGCAGGGTGTCGCGCAATTTGCCCAGTTTGGGGCTGTTGGCCATCCACTGCATCATGGCCTCATCGGCGGTTTCCAGCCGGGTGATGGCCAGGTTGACCGCTTCCAGTTGGCGTTTGTCGTCCAGCGAGTCGAGGTAGGGTTTCAGGCTGCGGGCGAGGCGGTTCATTTCGATGATCTTTTCCATGGCCACATCGTGCTCGTCCATCATTTTTTTGAAGGCTTCCTGCTGGGTAGCTTGTTGTTCTGTAGTGAACTTTTCTTCTTTACCCTGCGGTTGGCCCTCACTGCCACAGGCAGTGGTGAAGAGCGCCAGGGTGATTGATAAGATGTAGATACGCATACTAATGAATCATTTGTTTTTTCGTAACTATTCAACCGGAACTCATCCGGCAATTTCATATAGAAACAGCTAAGTTCTCTTCTCGTTGAGTTCAAAAGGCCAGAAGCTTGTCGTTTTGGCCAAAGATATACTCCCCGCGGGCATGAGAGGTGAAATTTTGGCGATTTTATTTTTTGGGCCGGGAAGGGTATTTCGGGTTGCAGTTGTATCTGATAACAGAACATCTACTTTTCAAAGGAACCGCAGATTCTTTGCAACTTCACCCGGATTTCCTGTGTTTGAAAACTAACCATTATCTTCGCCGTTCCTAACCAAAACTGGAAATGAAGAAAACCTACATTATCGACGCCGTCAGAACGCCCATTGGAAAATTCACAGGGGCTCTTTCACCCGTTCGTACTGACGACCTTGCGGCTCATGTGCTCAAGGCGCTGATAGCCCGCCACGAGCAAATCCCTCCCGATGCTTACGAAGATGTCATCCTGGGCTGCGCCAACCAGGCCGGCGAAGACAACCGCAACGTCGCCCGCATGGCTCTGTTGCTGGCGGGGCTGCCGTATACGGTGCCGGGCGAGACGGTCAACCGCCTCTGTGCTTCCGGTATGTCGGCTGCTATTCACGCACATCGGGCCATCCAAACCGGAGACGGCGACTTGTTTATCGCCGGCGGCGTAGAGCATATGACCCGCGGCCCCTGGGTCATTTCGAAAGTATCCAAAGCTTTCGGCCGCGACGCGGAGATGCACGACTCCAGCTTTGGCTGGCGTTTCGTCAATAAGAAAATGGTGGCTATGTACGGAACCGATGGTATGGGCCAAACGGCGGAGAACCTCGCTGAACGGTTCCGCATCAGCCGGGAGGATCAGGATCGTTTTGCCTGCTGGTCTCAGATGAAAGCGGCCGAGGCGCAACGCTCCGGGCGGCTGGCCCGGGAGATCGTACCGGTGGAAATCCCCCGCCGCAAAGCCGATCCCGTCATTTTTGATGCAGATGAGTTTATCCGCCCGGATACGAGCCCGGGTATTCTGGCGAAGCTAAGCCCGGCCTTTAAACCGGCCGGCAAAGGGGGGACGGTAACTGCCGGCAATGCCTCCGGCCTGAACGATGGCGCGGCAGCTATGCTCCTTGCGTCCGAAATAGCCGTAGAAAAGTATCAATTGAAACCACTGGCCCGGATCATAACATCTGCCGTCGTCGGGGTGGAACCCCGCATCATGGGTATCGGGCCGGTTTATGCGTCCAATAAGGCACTTGAAAAAGCCGGTTTGAGAATGGAGGATATGGATATTATAGAGGTCAATGAGGCATTCGCCGCCCAGGTCCTGGCCTGTACCCGTCAATGGGGGCTGGTTGATGACGACCCCCGCATCAACCCGAATGGGGGCGCCATTGCTCTCGGCCACCCGCTGGGTATGACCGGCGCCCGCATCCTGCACACCGCTGCGCTGGAATTGCATAAACAAGATAAGCGCTACGCATTGGTAACGATGTGTATCGGAGTGGGCCAGGGCTATGCCACGATCATCGAACGGGTGTAGGCCGGAATCGGTTAATTCTGGACTTTGGACGTGAAGTCGGAAGTGCGAAATCGGAAGTCGGAACAGGGCCCAAAATGGGCGTTCTATTCCTGTTTTTCCGCCTTCCGGTTTCCGCCTTCCGACTTTCACGTCGGACCGTCCAAAGTCCAGCGGTTATTAACCCTTGCAGGAAAATAACCGATAACCATTAACAGGCTTTCAGAGCCATTAATTACCAGTTACAGTTGGCCTTTGGCCAACGCTATTCCTTTTCTACGATCTGCGAAAGCAACAGGCCCTCCTCCATGACCCGGACAACCTGGCTACTGGCGCCGTCTTTCCGGTTAACCTGAATGATGTAACTGCCAGCCGGAAGTTGCTCCAGGTCCAGCAGCATGCTGAAGCCATTGTGGTGGTTGATCCGCTTTTGGAAATAGACATTGCCATGGCGGTCCCGAACCTGTAAGGTCGTTTTTTCCTTGTCCAGGTTGTAGAGGTAAATGGCGATGGATTTGGAATCAACCGCCTTAGTCTTGATGGTGATTTCGCCGGTAGCATTGGCAGTGGCGGGAGCCGCCCACATGGGCAGGCTAATGGCGGCCAACAGAAGGGCTGCGCCTAATTTTTTCAGGATTGACATAACAGTCGGGTTTATGAGTGATTAAAAAAATGCCTCTTATTGGGTGATAACTGTAAAAAGAGACTCAAAAAAGCACATATGGATGCTTTTATCCGAATCAGATAGATGAAAGGATGGGGTTTTTCGATGAAAAAAAGCAGGGGGAAGCGGGAAATGCTGGAAGTGGCAGGGAATAAGGCAATGTTTTTCTGGGCCAATGTTAATGAACTTTAACACTTATCGGGCTTTTAACCTTATTTTAATACTCGGCCAGAACCCAATCAGGTAATAAAAATTTATTTTTAGGCTGTTGCCGATATAGATTCCGTCGGCGTATTCGGACACCTTCAAAAAAGAACACTTATGAAAACCCTCGCGCTACTCTCTTTGCTCCTGATTTCCGGTTCGCTGCTTGCTCAGAATTACAACGAGCAGGTTGTCATTGTCGAACAAAGCCGCCGTTACCTTACTTACGGCGACCTGACCTATACCAAAGATTTCCGGGGCCTGAGTATGTTTATGGAAAACCTGATGTTGGAAGAGAACCCTTTGTATCAGAAAATGCAGCCCCGGTACATCGATATTAAACAGAAGCGTGCTACCTCTACAGGGATTATTGTCGGCGGATCAGTGGTAAGCATGGCGCTTTTTATCCGCGGCACAGCCCAGCTTATAGATGATGGGGATCAGTTGGGCGCCAAACCAAACTACACCAGTTTCATCGCCAGCCTGGTGGTAATCGGCGGCAGCACCATCCTTTCTCGCAGTATATACAATCGGGAAAGAGAGATGCTTGGCTTCATCAATGCGTTCAACAGTCAATCGGAGGGTATTAAACTCCAGCTGATGGGGGGATTACAGCCGGGCGCCGGTGGCATGTATGGGGGGCTGGGGGTGAAATGGCGGTTCTAACCAGGATGTGGGCCGATCCGCTTCGCTAAAACCGATGCCCGATCGTCAGGAAGAATCGCAGATTATCCGGTACAGTCCCATCCGTATCGATGGGGTACATCAGGGTGAACTTGGCCGGGCCCAGGAAGGAACTGTAGCCCAGAGTGAAGCCCAGGCCCGCCAGGAACTGTTCCGGTTCAGGCAGGTTACCGGAAAAGCGTTGGGGTTGGGCGAAGAAGCCGGCATTGGCGTCGATAGAAAACAGCATGTTGTCCCGAAAAAAGTGCTGGTAACCGATGCTGCCTCCGACGGCCACCTGAGCCACCAGCTGGTTGGCGTTCAGCCCGTAAAAGGGAATGGAACGGCGGGTAAGCGCTTCCGGGGCGCCCACCAGGTAAAAGTCGCTGAAGGTATTGCTGGGGTTGAAAACAAAACCGGCAAACGGCCGGAAGATGATAGACGCCCGCCGGTGCAGGGGCAGGTAACTTTTGGATTGAAAGGACAGCTTGGTATAGGGATTGAACGCAAAAAGAGAATCTTCCGGTAAGGGCGAATTGGGGCTGAGCTGCCGGACGTTGTAGTGGGCATTGTTCAGCCCTTTGAATTCGAAGGACAAGCGCGTACCTTTTCTCGGCAGGATGTTGCGGTCCAGCGTATTGACCTCAAAGAAGGCATAGGCGTTATAGTTGGTGTAATCAAGGCGCTTGAAGAGCGGGGCGCTGCTCACAGTGTGGCGGAAAAAGAGCTGCTCACGCTGTACGCCCAGGCCAAATAACGTGTTCCTGCCCAGGCGGCGCTGCAGGTGCAGGTCGAGGAGTAGCTCGAAGAGGCGAAATTCTTCATTCTGAAGGCCATCCTGAAAGACCGGGATTTTATCTCTGGTCAGGGAAATCGAAGCGACGGCTGAGGACCGCTGGGTTTCGTCGGCGTATTTGAGGTAATTCAGGTTGAAACGGTAGTTCTCAGCAATGGTGCCGGTGAACATCAGGCGGGAGGCTGGCAGCACAATATTGCGGGTGCTGACATTGAAAAGGAAGCCTGCGCCGAGGTAATTATCGAAATTGATGGCGCCCCGCAGCAGGGTAGAGGCCTTCTCCACTATTTCCAGCGTGAGTACAGTCAGGCTGCCTTCTTGTCGGAGGCGGTAACTTACTTTTTGGAAATAGTTGGTTCCAAACAAGCGGTTGACGGCCCGTTCCAGTTCTTCGATGCTGGCCGTACCTTCTTCTTCGATCCCAAAGCGGCCGATGATTTCGGCCTTACTGAATCGCTCGTTCCCCTCCACCTCTATATAATCGAAACACAATTCATCCACGGGCGGCAGGCGCCGAGGCTGCGGTTGCGGCCCCAGGGTGTTGATGGAATCCGCCAGGGCTTTCAACTTCCCGAACTGGGCGCGGGCAGCTAATTCGCCCTGGTATATGATGCTATCGGCCTGCTTGAAATCCTGGGCTCCGAAGTCGCGCAGGTTCGGCTCGATATAGATGTCTACCATCGGGAGTTGTTCCTCCGCGTCTTTGATGCTCATCAGGAAAGTAGACTGGAGCATGATATCGGAAAAGCTCTTCAGGTCTCCCAATTCCGCCCGCAGGCGGCCGGTATATACTCCTATGATGATATCCGCTCCCCATTCTTTGGCTTCTTGCACCGGAAAGTTGCGCACCAGGCCCCCGTCGATGATTAACATCTGCTGTAGGTGGACGGGGGTGAAGACGGTGGGGATGGCCATACTGGCGCGCATGGCGCCGGGCAGGTAACCCTGGTCGAAAACGAAGGGGTCTCCCGTGAGCAGGTTAGCGCCCACGCAACGAAAAGGAATGGGCAGCTCCCGGAAATCTGTGATCTTATAAGCGGGGAGGGCGAGGCGTGACAACAAAGCCGAAATCTGCTGCCCGTAAATGAGCCCGCTGGGCGCTTGGACCCTTCCATCTTCAAAGGGCAGTTCGATAAGCTGGTTTTCGAAATAATCCTTCTCTTCAAAGATGACTTCCCTCAGTGGAATGCGGTCACTCAGCGCCCGGTCCCAATCCTGTTTTATCAACAACTGCTCCAGCGTATCCGCCCGGTATCCTATGGCGTACAGCCCTCCAATAATGCTGCCCATACTAGTGCCGGTTATAATGTCCGGCCGGATGCCGGCTTCTTCCAGCACCTTCAGCACACCCACATGGGCCATGCCTTTGGCGGCCCCGCCGCTGAGCACCAGCGCTACTTTGGGGCGGGCCTGGGGCGCCTGGGAAAACAAGGGGTGGGCCAGAGATAAGGCGCCTGCGATCAGGAGCAGCATAAAGGCCTGCTTAATCAACAGGAAACGCATAATAATACTCTCCCGGATAACTTTCGTAGATTCCCTCCAGCATCACTTTGCCGGTGGCATTAGAGAAGTCTTCCACCAGGGCATCCAGTGATTCCACCGGTTTGTTATCGATCTTGGTGATAATGAAGCCCGGATCCATATTGGTGCGTTCGATACGGCTACCGCGGTAGATGCTGATCACTTTGACCCCGTTGGTTTTGAGCCTACGGCGTTCTTCGCGGGTGAGTTCCCGCAGTTCGAAGCCCAGGTCGGTAAGCACATCGACGTTCTTTTCCGTGACGATGGCGGTACTGTTGCTCTTGTTTTTCAGCAGCACATTGGCCGTACTCTTTTTGCCCTTGCGGATGAAATCTACCGTCACGCTGTTGCCGGGGCGGTATCGGCCCAACTGCTCCTGCATTTCCGGCAGTGTTTTGGTGACCACGCCGTTGATGCCGATGATCACATCGCCTTTTCGCAGGCCGGCGTCATCGGCTCCGCTGCCCGGCGTTACGCGAGTGACGAAAACCCCTTCAACGGCCTTTAATCCCAGCTCTTGCGCTCGCTCGTTGGTGATTTCGTCGATGAAGACGCCGAGGATGCCCCGTTGCACCAGCCCGAAGTCTTTAAGGTCGCGGATCACCTTGCGCGCCAGATTGGATGGCACCGCAAAAGAGTAACCTTCGTAACGGCCCGAACGGGTAATGATGGCGGTATTGATGCCGATCAGTTCTCCGTTGGTGTTCACCAGAGCGCCTCCACTGTTCCCCGGATTGACGGCAGCGTCGGTCTGTATGAACGACTCGATGCGGTCTTGCCCCTCCAGGATATCGATGCTGCGCCCCTTGGCGCTGACAATGCCCGCGGTTACGGTCGACTCCAGGTTGAAAGGGTTGCCCACAGCGATCACCCATTCGCCCACATGCAGAGAGTCAGAATTGCCGAATTCCAAAAAATGCAGGCCTTTAGCCTTTATCTTGATCAGGGCCAGGTCGGTGGAAGGGTCCGTTCCGATGAGCTCGGCCGCGAAATCCCGCTTATCGTTGAGTGTCACCTGGATTTCGTCGCTATCCTCGATAACGTGGTTATTCGTTACAATAAATCCATCCGGGGAAATGATCACGCCGGAACCGGAAGCGGAACCCATTGTATTGCCACCCCAGAAGTCAAACCCTCCGCCGCCCTGAATGGTCTTGATATTGACTACCGCCGGAGTCACCGCCCGTGCTGCCGTAGTGAAATCGGTGGGCGAAGAGGAAAGAAAATGGCGTTGCTTACTCACATCCATCGGGTCGAAGTTGGTATAACGGGCGGGTACCGTTTCCCGGATGATGACTTCTCTGGGATGCTCAAAAAATTGATAGATCAGAATGGCCAGCAAAGCGCTGAGCAGTGAACTGGCCCCCATCATAATGTACTGCTTCATGTTTCGTCGTCTGTACAGTGATTACTTTTACGTTTTGAAAAAAGAGCGTTATCGGCTCAAGGCGCTCTTCTTACAAACGAGTTCTGTGTAACAAAATTTCAAGTTAATAAATTTTTGCGTTCAAGGCTAGGGGTAACGTACGGGATTAGATCTTGGATATGCTGGGGCATACCTCCCCCTTCCCCCTTCCGACTTCTTTCAGCCGCCGAAGCTTCAGCGTAGGAGGCCCCCCTCACTCCTTCCCAATCCGGTACCGCAGGCCAACGTAAACATTTCTGCCAAATACCGGCCCCCAGGCCAGAGAACTGTCGAAGTAGGGGCCAAAAGGGTCCTCATTAGCAATAATTGGATCGGCCTGGATGAAGTCGAACAGGTTTTCGGCGCCGAGGTAAATTTCGAAGCGTTCCCGCCATTGCTTGCTTATCTGAGCGTTGGCCAGTAAAAAATCGGGAGAGTATGCCGGGCGCTGGAATGCCGGCGGATTATCGGCGGTGGAAGGGATGCGTTTGGCGCCCTGCCAGTTCAGTGTAAAATCAAATTTCCAGGCCGTAGTTGTCTCGTAAGCCATGTTGATAAATGCACGGTGGCGCGCCACGAGTGGTTTTTGCAAGGCGCCATCCGCGTAACTTACTCGTACATCATTGAAGCGGTACGCCAGGCGGATATCCCAGCGAGTGAGCAATTCCATATCTACCTGCGCCTGCAGGCTGGTGGAATAAGACCGGCCCTGCAAGTTGTAAAAGTTTAGTTCGCGCGGGTTTCGGTCGTAATCCACCACTACCTGATTGACAAAAGTGGTGTAAAAAGCATCGAGGTTGAGTTCGCCGTGGCGTTTCCCCGCTTTAAAACCCTGGGTGAAGTTGAGGCCGTAGTTCCAGGCCACTTCAGCATCCAGGCCGTAGGGTTTTTCCGGGTTTCCCGCCTTGATTACGATATCGCGGGCGGAAGCCAGTGCGCCGATATTTTCGGCAAAGATACTGGCGGTGCGCTGGCCCCTCCCGGCAGATGCGCGCAGCACGGCTGCTTCGGCCAATGCATAACGCAAATGAAGGCGTGGCGTAAGAAAAGCACCAAACAGATTGTGATAATCCGCCCGCAGGCCGGCTACAGCGGTAAATTGATCCGCCGGCTGGTAGGTGTATTCCAGGAACCCCCCCGGCGCCCATTCATTGCGGGTATAGCCGGCGCCGGCTAACCGCTCATCGTACTGATCCCACTGAAAGCTGGCGCCGGTTTTGAACTGATGCTGCGTGTCCCCAAAGTTACTCTGATAGATCAGGTTGGCGTAGGCGGAAGACTGTTCCGCATCGTAAGAACGCAGGCCGAAATAGGCGTCCTGGCCGTGGTAGGTTCCCGATAACTGGAAACCCAGGCTGGCGTAGGGCTTTTCCGGAAACACTTTGCCCATCTTAAACCAACCCTCCAGGCGGCGGGTGGTGATTCGGGCGCCCCAGTGGCCGCCATGGCCGCTGTGCGCCTCCGTGCCGCCTCCGTGCTGTCCACTGATGTCGTCGATGTAAGCCCCTTTGACGCCGAACTGCGCTTCCAGCCCGTTGTCGCCGTGGTATTTCCAGCGGTTCACCGCTATATATTGCTCACTTTCGGGCATATCCATAAAGCCGTCGTCATTGCGGTCGATATCCCTACCCATTTTCTGGTTTTTGACGTGCAGTAACAGGCCGGAATCCCAATGCTCATTGATGGGTTGCCGAAGGTTGGCGTTGCCCTCCAGGCGCCCCATCTGGTTGCCGTAGAGATTGAGATAGAGGCGGTCGCCGCGCTCCGGTTTGCGCAGTTCCACATTGATCTGCCCGGCGATGCTTTCAAAACCATTGGCCACCGAGCCCATGCCTTTGTTGAGCTGCATACTTTCTACCCAGGGGCCGGCTGTATAGGTGAGCCCGTAGATGGCCGACAGGCCGCGCACATCGGGCATATTCTCGCGGGTGATCTGTACGTAGGGGCCGGACAGCCCCAGCATTTCGATTTGCCGGGCCCCGGTCACTGCATCGGTGAAGGAAACATCGACGGAAGGGTTGGTCTCGAAGCTTTCCGACAGGTTGCAGCAAGCCGCCTTCATCAGTTCCTTCTCGCCGATCTGCTGTACCTTGATGGAGCTTATAAAGGAAGTTTCCGTGGTCCTTCGGCGGTAGTTAACTTCTACCGTACTTAGGAGGGCGCCGGTGCGCAGGACAATCTCCAGGTCGAAATCTTCCTTTACTTGTATGGTGTCCGACCCGAAACCGATAAAGCTGATGACCACTTGATCGGTTTGGGCATTCCAGGGCATCTCGAAACGCCCTTCTTCATTGGTGGAGGCGCCCTCGTTCGTATTCAACCACCGAATGCTGGCCCCGGGTAGCGGAATACGGCGCCGCTTCTCTTCCGCTTCATAAACGACACCGCCGAGATAGGCGCGAACGGTATTGCCCTCCACGCGGTGGGCGTTTCGAACCGCTTCGTTGCGATATTTGCAGCAGGCGTGGAGCGATTCGTAGGCTTCGTCCGTAGCGTTCATCTTATCGGTATCATGGCCGGCAAGGCTTACGTTGCGGTGCAACTCCGCCTCGTCGAAGGGCTCCGGAGAGCGGGTTGCCATCAAGGTTTTGGAGAGAATATCCCAGTTGGCAAAACGGATGCCAACAGTTTTCAACGCCGCATTTTCAATGCGTTCCTTGCACATGCCGCACACGCCGTCGACGTGAATGCGGACGGTATCGCCGACAGGGTATGTGCTTTGGGCGAATAGTATGGAAAATTGTAACAGCGCTGTGCACAGGCACAGACAGAATTTTTTAATGTTCATGAAGTGTTTTTTATTGCTGAACCTTGTTAGAGGTTAGTACCAAGAGTAACGCCAGATTGAACCGGACTGCCTGGTTAGTAGCACTCAGATGAATTGAGTCGAGAAAGAGAAAAGTTGGCCACTAACCTAACTGTGGGGGATGCCAGATGAGGTTATGAAAGTCAAATTGATAGCTTCTGAAGGCTGGGCGAGGCTTCCTCGTCTCAAAACTAAATAAGGGTGAGGCCTGCTTTGCAAACTCCAAAACTGCCAGCGAGCTGCAGCAGGCGCAATGACATGCCGGCGGGCATTGGCTATCCTGAGCGCCTCGCTCGTGATCGGTTTTTCCACAGCGCCGGCCTTCTTCAGCATGCCGCAATTCCTGTACCCCTGCGCTAGGATTTTGTGCATCACAGGCCAGGCTGTCTATGCAGGGCGCCAGAGAAAGGATCAGCATTAAAAAAGATAGTATAGTAGCTAGGAATATTTGCATTGGCCTGCAAAATTAATAGATTGTTGGCGAAATTGCAACGGGAAGCTCCTGGCATATTGGCTGCCTGCTTATCTTTGTGTACTTCAATAAAATATGATGAACGAAAAAGAAGAAAAGAAGGACCCTTTCGACGGGGAGTACATCGGCAATATCTGGGGCTGGAAATTCTCCCTGTTCGGGGCGGGGCTGATCTTGTTTCTGTTGGTCGTCATTGCCTACCGGCACTATACATTGGATGTGCCCCTTGGCATTGAAGATCCGTTGAAACAGGAAGCCACTTCGGTGGATAGTAGCCGGATGGACACCACCGGGATTACTACGGGCAAATAGAAATTTTTCTTTGACTAACTGGACCTGGGGCGTGTCTCCGTTTGAAGTGGGAATAGGGCCCTGAATGGGCGCCCGGCGCCTGTTTTTCCGATTTCCGGCTTCACCCTGCCCTGAGGCCGTCCAACGTCCAGTAATTTCGTGGGCCAGAGTTGTCCAGGAACCCAAAACGCTTATCGTTTGTTCAAATTTCGATGATGAGGCGAAAGCGAAAAAATTTTGTTCTGAACAAGGCAAAAAACATAGGCATACCTGGAAGGTATGGCGAGGCTTTTTAACGCAGTGCAGGACAAAATTTGCCGCTTGGAGCCCATTGATTGAATTTTGAACAAACGCTTATGCAAAAGTTACCCTTCTACAAATACCAGGGCGCCGGTAATGACTTCATTATGGTCGACCAGCGTAGCCAACACTACCTGCAACGCAGCGACCGGAAAAGTATCGCCCGGCTCTGCCATCGCCGGTTTGGCATCGGCGCTGACGGCCTTATCCTCCTGCAGTACAACCCCGATTTCGATTTCGAAATGGTGTACTTCAATGCCGATGGCGGCGAAGGCAGCATGTGTGGCAATGGCGGCCGCTGTATTGTTGCCTTTGCCCGGCAGCTCGGCCTCATAAAAGAGCACGGCCGCTTTATTGCTGTCGACGGGCCACACGAAGCCCGCATCCGGCCCGATGGATGGGTGGAACTCAAGATGGGGGATGTGAATAATATAGAAAAGGGAGCCGGATTCTACTTTCTGAATACCGGCTCCCCCCATTACGTAGTATTTGTGGACGCCCTGGAACAGACAGACGTCTTGCAGAGAGGACGCGAGGTGCGTTACTCGGCGCGTTTCAAAAAAGAAGGCACGAATGTCAACTTTGTAGAACCTGCCACAGACGGTATCGCTGTAGCCACCTACGAACGCGGTGTGGAGGATGAAACCCTCTCCTGTGGCACAGGCGTAACCGCTTCGGCCATAGCCTATTACCTCCGGCAACCCGGCGAGGGGCCACAGGCTATTCCCATTCAAACCCAAGGCGGCCGGCTGGAGGTGCGTTTCACCCCTCATTCCGACGGCTTTACGGATGTATGGCTTTGCGGCCCGGCACAACTGGTCTTCGAGGGAGTCGTGGAGGTGTAAACCAACCGGGCCTGTTCGCAATTCGCAGGTTCCGTTCGGCTGAACGTTCAGTCGAACGCTGGACAGGATGGGCTGGGGTTGTGTACGCCTGCCTGCCCATGAGGCCACGGCCGGGCAGGCAGGATGTACGAGGCTGGAAGGGTAGCCTGACTTCCCACTTCCGCCTTCCGCCTTCCCACTTCCGCCTTCCCCCTTCCCACCCGTCCTCATGCCTCGCCCGGGCAAGCTTCCCCCTTCCGAACTCCGAATTCCGCCCCCGACCTCGTTATACTCGGTACGGGGCCTCACTGCGTTCGGCTTCCGAATTCCGAATTCCGAATTCCACTCACTCTCCCTGCCCCAAAGAGTATGCCCGTTCGCCGTTGATTTCGTAGAGATTTTCGGTTTTAATGAAGTTCAATCCCTCGTTGGCCAGCCGCTGGAGCAGCGCTACTACTTCATCGTAAGACACCGGAGCGGTGATCGCCATGCCGTTGCCCAGGGGTTTTACCCTGGAATCCACGGATACGAACCGGCAGCGCCAGTGGTCGGTGCAGAACGTTTCCGGGAAGCCGTTGGGGTAAACCTTTACCCCCCGATTGGTGATCATTTTCAACTTCAGGTTTTTTCCGGCGATTCTTTCCAGGGCCTGGCCCAGTTCATTGGGGTCGCGTTGGCCGGCAGACCAGTCCAGGAAGACATCCACGCCTACCAATTGTTTACTAGCTGCGAGGTAGGGTTTCACTTTGATCTCAATCGGCTGCGCATTATCGCCCAGGACGGCGGGCTTGAGCTTTCTGGGCTCCTGGCCCAGGCGTTCGATGACGGCCTGGGTGAACTCCTGAGTGCTCGCCCGGAAGCGGGTATAAGCCTCGTTATAAAGGTCGGCGGTATGGATGCCGTCTTCGAGGGTGCGGAGCAGTGCGTTCAGTACGCGCTCGGCGACCCTGGGCTGGCCAACATGCGTGAGCATCATGCAGGCGGCATGGATCAGGCCGGAAGGGTTGGCAATACCCTTGCCTGCGATATCCGGAGCCGAGCCGTGTATGGCCTCGAACATAGCAATGGTATCGCCGATATTGGCGGAGCCGCCCAATCCTACCGAGCCGGCGACCTGAGCGGTAATATCGGAAATGATGTCGCCATAAAGATTGAGCGTAACGATTACGTCGAACTGCTCAGGGCGGGCGGCCAGCAGGGCGGCGCCAATATCTATGATGTAGTGTTCAGATTGGATATCGGGATACTCCTGCGCCACTTCATCGAATACCTTGTGAAACAAGCCATCGGTATGCTTCATGATATTGTCCTTGGTCATGCAGGTTACCTTGTGGCGCCCGTAAGCGCGGGCATATTCGAAGGCGTAGCGTACGATGCGCTCGCATCCCGGGCGCGAAACGAGCTTGAGGCACTGCACCACTTCGGTAGTCTGTTGGTGTTCGATGCCGGCGTAGAGGTCTTCCTCGTTTTCCCGCACTACTACCAGGTCCATCTCCGGGAAATTGCTGTCTACATAGGGCGTGTAGGCCTGGCAGGGGCGTACATTGGCGTAAAGCCCCATCGCCTTACGGATGGTCACGTTGAGGCTTTTGTAGCCTCCGCCCTGAGGGGTAGTGATCGGGCCCTTGAGAAAGGCGCTGTTGCGGCGCAACACCTCCCATGCCTCCGGGCTGATGCCAGAAGAGTTACCTTTCAGGTACACTTCCTTTCCGATCTCAATTTCTTCGTATTCCAGTTGGGCGCCGGCAGCGTCCAGGAGGGATAAAGTGGCGTCCATGATCTCTCGCCCAATGCCGTCGCCGCTGGCAATGGTGATACGAGTGGGAAGTTCTGGCGTAAGAGGCTGTACTTTAGGCTCTAAAGATGTGTTCAGATGCATAGTAAAACTGTTTTTGTTTGTCGCCTTTCAGGCTTTGCAAGCCCGGGCATTGATTTGATAGTTTTACTACCAACAATTGATTTTGAAATCAGTTCATAGAAGGTGGGTGTTTTTTGCAATAAACGAAAGGCCCTTGAGAGTATGTTTGGAGGCCAATCTTTGGGCTACGAAGGCCACTTATTTGATGATATTTCGTTGCTTCTTTTGTCCGTACCTTTCAGGTACGAACTGCAAAAAGCGCCTCATCTCATCAAATAATTGACTCTTCTCGCCATCAAACCCGGCCTCCAAACATACTCTGAGTTTTGAGCCGGGAGGAGAAACGTCACAAAAACTTACTTCGTGCTTATTGAGGAGCCTACTTCCTGCCAGCTCCATAAATGCAGCCCATAGCGAAGGTGAAGAGCATGCGCACCACTTCCTCGAGGTAGCCTTTTTCGTAGCGGATGTCGGTGAGCCGGGGCAGGTGCTGAGCGAAGTATATGTTGTTGTTAGCGGTCTCCAGTAAAGTGCTGGCCAGGGAGCGGGGGTAGATGAACTCCGGGTTTACATCCATTATTATATCGGCAATCTTACCGCATAAAGCCTTGTAAGAGAGGAAAAACCCCTCCTTGTTTTCTTCGTCTACATTTTTCTTGTGGTATGCTTTGGGGCCTTCTGTGACCATGATGCGGTGCAGTGCCTCCGTGTCTACATAGTCGATGGAAGTACTGCGTTGTGCCGTGTCTACGATGACGCGGATCGCATTTTCCAGCTGTTCTTTGGGTTCGCTTATATTCATGGTGAAGAAACTGACGCGGAACTTCATCCACTCCCAGTACCAGTTTACCAGATAAACGAAGAGCAGGTGTTTGTTTTCAAAATAGCGATAAATGGAGGCTTCGGTGGAACCGATCTGTTCTGCCAGCTTTTTGAAAGTAAAGCTCTCTAACCCCATTTCATCTATCAGCCGGATGCTGTGCTGCACGATCCGCTTCCCCAGCTTTGTTTTCTCGGGGTTCTTGAGGTAGAGATTCTTATTGATGTCCAGGTTGATGGTTACCTTTAGCATATATGGGCTATCTTTAGAGAGTGATCCTATCTAATTACTACAAAAAACAAACCTTTTGGTTTTGATTTTTAGTTAATACGTTCATTCAATACCGTGGTAAGCGCATGTTTGGAGGTGGTGCTTTGGAAGCGAACCTGCCTGACCGCCAGCGCTCGCTGGCAGGAATGACTGATTTTGGGTTCTCAGGAGGCTCATTTTCTTGCCCATAACAGCGCTACGGGCAAGAAAATAGCCGAAATGAGGTTCCCAAAGCGGGCATTTGCCCCGAAGGGGCAGCCTAAATAACCTGCCCCGAATTCATTTCGGTGGCTGCCTCCCAACATGCTCTCAGCTTACCTGAAAAAAAGCGTCCCTACTCTCAAAAATGATTTAGTTGGAAAAATTGATCAATGAATAGTGTTGAGGGCGCCACTGGTGTGTAAATTTTAAAAGCCTGGTAATCAGTTTTTTGTGAAAATTTATAAAAAAATATTACCCTTCCAAGAACAAAAAGCACGAAAATTATATTAATAGTAAAGCTATCAAAATAATTCATCTTGCTTTAGCTTCACGCTAAACAATGCTGGAAATTCATCTGATTTGCGAACCAGGAAAAAGTCATAGTGAAAGAAATCTCAATTTCAGTAGCATTCTTATCAGCATTCTTGCTGATCATAACAGGAATAATGTACTGGATGGAAGGAGCGTTTCCCGCCGGTAAGTTCATGGTCGCCAGCGGCGTATGGATTAAGTTTCACTTGCTCCATTCCTTACAAAAAGAGCGTTTCAGGCAATAAAATGTGCTTTCAGTATGCAGTAGTAATCTTGCTGCCTCCTCCAGGAGGCAGCTTTTTTTTTATATTTACACCCTAAACCCAAAGCCTATGTCCGACAACAAAGTCATATTTTCCATGGAGCGGGTCTCCAAGACCTTCCCGCCCAGCAAAAAAGTGCTCAACAACATCTGGCTGAGCTTTTTTTACGGCGCCAAGATCGGTGTCCTCGGCCTGAACGGCTCCGGCAAATCCACTCTGCTGAAGATCATCGCCGGTAAGGATACCAACTACGATGGCAAGGTCACCTTCGACGGAGACTATAAGATAGGCCTGCTGGAGCAGGAGCCGGAGCTGGACGAGAATAAAACCGTCCGCCAGGTGGTGGAAGAAGGGGTACAGCCTATCGTCAATATGCTCAACGAATACGAAGCCATCAATCTCAAGTTGGCCGAGCCAATGGACAACGACGAGATGATGAAGGTGATCGAACGGCAGGGCGAACTCATGGAGCAGCTCGACCACCACAACGCATGGGAACTCGACAATCGCCTCAATACCGCCATGGACGCCTTGCGCTGCCCGCCCGAAGATGCCTCGGTTAAAGTGCTCTCCGGGGGAGAACGCCGCCGCGTGGCCCTGGCGCGCCTGCTGCTCAGCAACCCGGACATCCTGCTGCTGGACGAGCCTACCAACCACCTCGACGCCGAATCCGTCGACTGGCTGGAGCAATACCTGAAGAACTTCCCCGGCACCGTCATCGCGGTAACCCACGACCGCTACTTTCTCGATAACGTCGCCGGCTGGATTCTGGAGCTCGACCGCGGCGAGGGCATTCCCTGGAAGGGCAATTACTCTTCCTGGCTGGAGCAGAAGGCGAAGCGCCTGGAGCAGGAAGAAAAAACTGAAAGCAAGCGCCGCAAAACGCTGGAGCGCGAGCTGGAGTGGATTCGCATGGCCCCCAAGGCGCGACAAGCCAAAGGCAAGGCCCGTTTGAACGCCTACGAAAAACTGGCCGGCGAGGAGGTCAGGGAGAAAGAAGCCAGGCTGGAGATTTACATCCCGCCCGGACAACGCCTGGGGGATGTGGTCATCGACGTGGAGGCCCTCAGCAAGGGCTTTGGGGATCGGGTGTTGTTTGAAAACCTCAGTATTAGCATCCCCAAAAACGCCATCGTCGGTATCATCGGCCCCAACGGGGTGGGCAAGAGTACGCTCTTTCGCATCATTATGGGGCAGGAACAACCGGATAGCGGGAAGGTAGTCATCGGCGATACAGTGCAACTGTCCTACGTCGACCAGGCTCACAAAGACCTGCAGGATGGGGAAAAAACCGTCTACCAGGCTATCTCTCAGGGCAACGAGACCTTGCAGGTAGGTAAGGCCACGATTAACGCCCGCGCCTACCTGAGCCGGTTCAATTTTACCGGCCAGGACCAGCAAAAGAAGCTAGGCGTGCTCTCCGGCGGAGAGCGCAACCGTCTCCACTTGTCCATGGCGCTCAAAGAAGGAGGTAACGTGCTGCTGCTCGACGAGCCCACCAACGATATCGACATCAACACGCTGCGGGCTCTGGAGGATGCGCTGGACAACTTCGCCGGCTGCGCCCTGGTCATCAGCCACGACCGCTGGTTCATCGACCGCCTGGCCACCCACATCCTCTCTTTTGAGGACGAGGCGGAGGTGGTTTTCTTCGAAGGTAATTACTCTCAGTACGAGGAAATGAAAAAGGTAAAGTACGGGGATGTACAGCCGCACCGGCCGCGGTTCAAGAATGTGATTAATCGTTAAGCGACGTGCGATCAATAACTGTCAGATTTCCTAGGAGCGCTTTTGGCTTTACCCTTCGTTAAATCCCGCTTTTTGCCTCAAAAAGCGGGACTCCCTTAGCTAGGCTAAGGTCGGGAACCTTCGCCTCGGTTAAAGCCAAAATCGCTACCCTACTAAACCCGACACTTATTAATCTCACGTCGTTAAAGCGATTGCCAGACACGTGAACTGAAACTGAAAATAGTGGCAGGATTCAGTTCCCCACTCCTAACCTGTTCCTTGGCATATTCCATAAAACTATCCAGGTCCAGGCTGTCCAAAGTTCCACCTCTTTCAAAATGCAGGCCGTATATCTTGCCCACTGCACCGGTGAAGAAGCCCATCACCGCTGCCCGGGTCAGGCCCTTCGACCAGGTTCCGGACTGCTCATTGGGGTTGAACAGGTGGCTGGCGCCGGCAGAGAACAGGCGGGCGATGGCACTGAAGGAAAGGGTGCTGAGCACGGCCCTTACTTCCTGCCTTTCGAACGGTATCGCGTAAGCTTCCGCGAGTTTTTTAACCATGCGAAACTGTATGCCGGCAACCAGGGCTACATCCACGCCGGCGTATGGAAGCAGGGCGGCGGCGGAGGCCAGCAGCACATGGTTTTTGATGATGTCGTCGGCGGTTTCGGAGAGAGGGGTGAATGCTTCGATGGCGGTGGTGGTCCCGTTTTGTTCTTTCATTTCTTCAGGGATTTATAAAGTAGGACGTGCTCCAGTAATAAAACCCCGGGTAGATGGGGCTTGTTTGATGGGTAGTGCTTTTTAATTGGTAAAGGTCTTTTTTCTGTGCCTCCCCCCTCAAAACGCCTCCCTCACATTGAAGTAGAATCCCGGGTTTTGCGTCCCGAAACCGAAATCCACGCGGATATTGACCCGCTCCTTAGGCAGCACCAGGTAGCGGATGCCTACCCCCAGGGAGTACCGCAGTTCGCTGTCGGGCAGGCTGCTGAGGTTGGGCGCCACGGTGCCCAGTCCGGCGAAGCCTGCGAGGCCCCAGCGCTCCCAGAAGCCCAGTTTTCCACTTCCCCCAAACCAGTCGCGGCGGTTAATGGGCAGGCGGTATTCCAACTGGCCGGCCCAGAGGGTTTTGTCGCGGAAGCGGCCCTCGTAGTGGCCGCGCATCAACCCGTCGCCCCCCAGGAGGGCCAGCAGTTCGAAGGGTGGGTTGCCCCAGTTGTATTCGGTGAACAGCTGAACGGCCAGGACGTGCTTCTGGAAGGGGCGGAAGTACTTGCGGAAGTCAATTTCCAGCTTGGTGAAAGCAAAATCGCTGCCGAAGCTTTTGGGAAAAGCCGTCAGGCTCGATTGCCAGTACAGGCCGCGTCCGGGGTTGAGGTTGTTGTCGCGGGTATCATAGCGGCCGATCAATCCTATTCCGTTGGACATGCTACCATCGCTGCCGGGGATGAGGTTTTCCTGGCTGAGCAGGCCGTTCTCTTCCCGTTCCAAAGTCTTATTGTTGATCCATACGAGTTGGCCGCCCAGAAAAAAACTACCTCCCAGGTTATGCAGGTAACTGGCCTGGGCGCCAACGGTACGGCTGGTGTAGGTTTCTTCGTCTTCGGCGGTTGCACTTGCGCCGATGCCGTAAAAAAAGAAGGGGAACTTTTGCCACTGGATAAACCCACCCAGAATATGTTGGTTATTGTTCAGGAATATTTCGTAGGAAAAACGGGCTTTCTGCTGCTGGTTGAGGGTATAGGTGAGGGGTACTTTGATGGATGACAATTGGGTAGCCGCCGTACAACCGGTTGGCCGGAACAGGAAGACCGAGGCGGCGCCCAGCCGCAGGGAGGTCTCCGGAGAATAACTGATGAGGGGCAGGACGTAGAGTTTCTTGATCCGTTCTGAAGAGGACTCAATGGCAACAAGCGTGTCGGCAGCCGGAGGAGGGGCAGCCTTCTGTGCCTTGGCTAAAACCGTCCCGATAAACAGGAATGGCAGAATAAAAAAATACTTCATGTCTCGGGTGTTGTGAGGTATTTAGAGCTTGTCCAAAATTCAACAATCGGCCTGCAAACGTCCCTTTTTCGCTTCTATTTCGTTCCGGAACCAGGCTTGATAGCGCTGCTATCATCCTGAACCAGCGCCTCATCTAAGCAAAAAATGAACTGTTTTCAGCTCGAAGGCCGAAATTTGGACACGCTCCTAGAAGGAGCAATAGCCAAATATACAGGTAGATTTTGGATGTTTTTTGGATGTTTTTTGGATGGCGGAAGCGGTGGGTTAATTGGAGCGTACCGCCTCGGGAGAAAAAAATGGTAAACCTAATTACTCTTTACTTCCCTGCCAGGCTT
Organism: Lewinellaceae bacterium; assembly: GCA_020636095.1. GTDB lineage: Bacteria > Bacteroidota > Bacteroidia > Chitinophagales > Saprospiraceae > JACJXW01. The sequence continues at coordinate 199,078 of JACJYN010000002.1, read as the reverse complement.
TAGCAATGACGAGGATCATCAGCAACCCTATGCCGATGGCCGCCGCGATAACAATCCCCGGATAGGCTGCCGTAGCTGCTTCCGAATTGCGCCGGCCAATGATGCCTGCCAGTGCCCAGGCCACCACCAGGGCGTAGAAAATATCGGATTGCCGCCAGGCGAACCATACGCCCATGCCGATCGCCACCACGATCATAACCACGGTCCACACCGGTTCGGGGAGGCCTCCTCCTTTCCATCCCAAATCCACCAGCACCGCTGTGGCATTGGCAATTGTGGCCACTGTGATCCAGCCCAGGTATACGCTGAAGGGCAGCTCCACCCACCAGCGGGCGCCCTTTGCCTCCAGAGCAGGCGCTTCATACACCCGGCGATAGATCACAATCAGGCTGCCCAACAGGGCCAGCATGATGAGCAGGGAGAGCCCGGGCATCAGATAGTGCCAGGCCAGTATCCAGGAGGCATTGAACAGGCAGGAGAGGAAAAACCAGGGGCCGATCCGTTGCGGGACGTTCGCTTCTACCGCTGGCCGGGTAAACTGGTAAATGACAAAACCCAGCAGCAGCAGGTAAATGATACCCCAGATACTGAAGGTGAAGCCGGCGGGGACGAACAGGTTGGGGTACTTATCCGATAGTTCTCCGGTATTGAAACCGTTGATGGGCAGAACGTTGGCCAGCGTATTGAGGGTGATAACCAGCGCGAAGCCGAGGGTGTTGAGGATTTGAAGGGTTCTGTGTGGCATAAAGGGAAGTTACAATTTTTTGGAAAGGTACAAATTAATAAATTTCCAAGCATCTCATCAAAATTCCCTCTAAATTGCGGCCTCATTTACAGCTGCCTGGGAGCTTTAAAATAAGCTCCCTGGCAGCTGTGCTAGTTTCAAGGCTAATGAAACCACAACTGCAACTATCACAGGGAGGCCTCATCATTGCTTCCTTTGCCGCCATCTACTTTATATGGGGCAGCACGTATCTGTTCAATTACTTTGCCATTCAGGACATACCGCCCTTCCTGATGGCCGGTAGCCGCTTTCTGGTGGCGGGCGCCATCCTGTATACTTTCACCTGGGTGCGGGGGGCGGCCCGGCCTACTCGCCGGCAGTGGGGCGCCGCCGCCCGGATGGGCTTTCTGTTCCTCACTTTGGGCACGGGCGGCACCGTCTGGGCGGAGCAATGGGTGGACACCGGTATCGCCGCCCTTATCATTGCCTTTCAGCCGCTGATGGTGGTATTTATGCTGTGGATGCTGTTCGCCAAGCGCCCCAGCGCCATGGTGCTGGCGGGCGTAGGGCTGGGTGTGGCCGGCATGGCCCTTCTGGTCGGCCAGCAGCAGTTCGTCACCGACCGAAACACGATGATCGGCATGCTGGCCATCATCGGCAGCATGACGAGTTGGTGCTACGGATCGGTTACACTGAACAAGGCCGGATTGCCGCAAAACCGGCTGCAAGGCTCCGCTATGCAGATGCTGATGGGAGGCAGTATCCTGATCATTTTAGCCCTCATCAGCGGTGATGGCCAGCGCTTCAGCCCAGACTTGCTCACTTGGAAAGCGGGCCTGTCCTGGCTATTCCTGGTCATCTTCGGCTCCCTGGTGGCTTTTTCTGCGTTCACTTACCTTCTGCAACATGTCAGCCCGGACAAGGTGGCCACTTCCAACTACGTCAACCCTGTAGTGGCGCTATTTCTCGGCTGGGCCTTCAACCAGGAACTGATCACTCAGCAGTCGATACTTGCGGCCTTGCTCATGCTGGCCGGGGTGTTCTTCATTAACTCCCGCCTGCAGGTGAAAGGGAAACCGCCAAAAGCCAATAATTCCGGAGAGGTGATGGGTAACAGGAAAGCGGTGGGCATGGCGAGCTAGTGCGCCGGGAACGAAATGCTTAACCAATTCTTTGGGCTCTTTTTCGCCCATGCTGCGTTGCTCCTTCCTTCCGTAGCTTAGGCTATGGTCGGCCGTCGCGCCTGGCCTGTCTCCGCCGGCCATAGCCTTTGGCGACGAGCCGGCCGCAAAACAGCCTCAAATTATTGACCAACAACTTCGTTCCCGGCGCACTAGGTAAGGGCTGGGAACTACAGAAAGTGTGGGGTATCCGTCTAAGAGCGTGTTGGGGATTTACTTTTGATGTCGAAAATGAGCAGATTTTGGTTCTCAGGAAGCCATTTTTGAGCCGCATAGCATCGCTACGTGGCGAAAAAATGGCGAAATGAGGTTCAAAAGATGCACATTTGCAGGCCAAAGGGTAAATCCCCAACACGCTCTAAGTACTCTGTTAAATAAATATCTTATGCTTCTGGCCGTGCCTTTTCGCCCTACTCTTCGTCCCGTCCTCGCCTTGATAGCTAAGGCTATCAGGCTCCCTGCCGGCTTGCGCAGCAGGCGGGCGGGCGCTTCTCGGTTAGAACGAAAATACATCGTTCATAAACGAGAATTTACTTAATTAACAGAGTACTAAGGAAAAACGGGCTGTTCTTCGTTGTCCGTTGATTTTTCCTTCCATTCTCTTTAGGGGTAGGGCGAAATGAAGGAAAAAATTTTTAAATGCGATTGCCCCGAGTCTCCACGCTTCCATGCCATCTTTCTACCTTCCTTTTTGTATTTTTGGGCGCCTTTCAAAAAAAAGTTACCAAATATGGCCAAGATAGATATCGACAAAAGCAAGAATGATGATAGCATGAAACTGCTGATCTCCCGCATGAACCACCGCCTGGAGAAGATCCGGAAAGGGGGAGGAGAGCGCCGCATCGAAAAGCAACATAAACAGGGTAAGATGACTGCCCGCGAGCGCATCGAATACCTCATTGATAAGGACAGCCGTGTGTTGGAGATCGGCGCTTTTGCCGGCTATGACATGTATCAGGACTACGGCGGCTGCCCCGCCGGTGGCGTAGTGGTGGTCATCGGTTACGTCAGCGGCCGGCAGTGTGTGATCGTGGCGAATGACGCGACGGTGAAGGCCGGCGCCTGGTTTCCCATCACCGGTAAGAAAAACCTGCGCGCTCAGGAGATCGCCATGGAAAACCGCCTGCCCATTATCTATCTGGTGGACAGCGCCGGTGTCTTCTTGCCCATGCAGGACGAGATATTTCCCGACAAGGAGCACTTTGGGCGTATCTTTCGCAACAACGCCCGCATGTCGAGCATGGGCATCCCGCAGATCGCCGCCATCATGGGCAGCTGCGTACTGGGGCGCCTATCTACCCATCATGTCCGACGAGGCGCTGATCGTTGAGGGCACCGGCTCCATCTTTCTGGCCGGGCCCTATCTGGTGAAGGCCGCCATCGGCGAAACGGTGGACCAGGAAACCCTGGGCGGCGCCGTCACCCAAAGCGATATCTCGGGCGTGACCGACTACAAGATGCCGGATGACCAGACTTGCCTGGACACCATTCGCGATTTAATGGACAAGATGGGGCACTACCCCAAAGCAGGCTTCGACCGGGCCGAGCCGGCGCCACCCAAAGAAGACCCTGAGGAGCTCTACAGCCTCTTTCCCTTTGAAGGCAACAAGCCCTACAAAACGGCGGAAATACTTAAACTGTTGGCCGATGATTCCAAACTCACTTACTACAAAAGCGGCTACGGCAAGACCATCATCTGCGCCTATGCCCGCATCGACGGCTGGGCAGTGGGTATCGTAGCCAACAACCGGGAAGTGGTGAAAACGGCCAAAGGCGAGATGCAGTTTGGCGGCGTCATCTACTCCGATTCGGCCGATAAGGCCACCCGCTTCATCATGAACTGCAACCAAAAGAAGATACCTCTGGTCTTTTTGCACGATGTAACCGGATTCATGGTGGGCACCCGCTCCGAGCACGGCGGCATTATCAAAGACGGCGCCAAGATGGTCAATGCGGTGGCCAACTCCACCGTGCCCAAGTTCAGCATCGTGATGGGCAATTCTTATGGGGCGGGTAACTACGCCATGTGCGGCAAGGCCTACGACCCCCGCCTCATCGTCGCCTGGCCTACCGCTAAAATTGCCGTCATGGGCGGCGACCAGGCGGCCAAGGTGTTGCTGCAGATTCAGTCCTCCACCCTGAAAGCTCATGGTAAAGAACTGAGCAGCCAGGAGAAGGAAGCACTGTTGGCAGAAATCAAGGGCCGCTATGACGACCAAACCTCGCCCTACTACGCCGCGGCCCGCCTCTGGGTGGATGCCATCATCGACCCGATGGAGACCCGCCAGGTGATCTCCATGGGCATCGAAGCGGCGAATAATGCGGAGGTGGAACGGTTTAACCCGGGGGTGATTCAGACGTAGGGGTGTATGATGTACGGTGTACGGGTAAATGTGGGAACCGAGGGGTGTACGATGTACGGTGTACGGGCAAATGTGGGAACCGAGGGGTGTGCGATGTACGGTGTACGGGCAAATGTGGGAGCCGAGGGGTGTACGATGTACGGTGTACGGGCAAATGTGGGAGCCGAGGGGTGTACGATGTACGGTGTACGGGCAAATGTGGGAACCGAGGGGTGTACGATGTACGGCGGTTCGAACGTATTCTGATAGCGGGACTGGCGGACGTCCGTGAAGTTTTCGAAATTGATGAACAGGCTGACGGCCGGCCAGGTGCGCATGGCCATGAAGCCCATCGTCCAGTAGTCCCGGACCCGGGATTCGTCGTCCAGGAACTGCCGGCCGGTGTAGTAGGCCTCATAACCCAACCGCCACTTTTCCGTCTCATACATCAAAGAAGTGCCGAGGTTGTGCCGGGGCGTCAGGGGTTTGGGGCGTTGGATGCCGTTGTAATCCAGCTGAACGTCGAGCAAGGTGTAATTGAGGTATAAGGTGAAAGCTTCCAATGTAAGTTTCAGGTTGGTTTCCATCCCCTTGCTGCTCAGCGCCCCGCTTGCATTTTCATAAAAAAAGCGGGCGCCGTCATGGTTCAGAACCCATCAAAAGCAAATCCCCAACACGCTCTTAGATATATGCGGACTCCACTCAAGCAAAACCATAATTTTCTCATTTGCCATTGCATTTCCCCAATGAGAAGGGCAATTTTGAAACCATAAGCATTCGTTATTGTTTTAGGCATAAAAACACAGTATCATGGCGGACAATAAGTTAAAATTGTGGCTCAAGCGCGTTGGCGTCGCCGGATTTATGTTCTTCTTCCTGAAAGGGTTGGTTTGGATTGCTATATTTGTCGGTATCGGCAGGTGTACGCTCTGACCAAACCCTGATCCATGTTCAGATTTTCGCTCCTTTTTGTCTTTTTCCAAACTACGGGGCTTTTTGCCCAAACTACCATTTTCCTGGACAACCCCTCTTTCGAGGATCTCCCTGCCGTTGCCCATCCTCCACAGGGGTGGTACTTCTGTGGCCAACCCGGAGAATCGCCGCCCGATATTCATCCCGGCGGCTTCTTCGGAGTAGAACGGATGGCTCAGGACGGCGCCACCTTCGTTGGCATGGTCGTTCGTGACAACGGCACCCACGAGGGCATTGGCCAACGGCTGGCCTCCCCGCTGCAGGCGGGCCATTGCTATTCTTTCTCCCTCTATGCCGCCCGTTCCGAGGCCTACCGGAGCATTAGCCGGGCCACCGGTGTGCCGGCTAATTTCAGCCAGCCGGCAGCCTTGTACCTTTGGGGAGGATTTGAAAACTGCGGCCAGAGCGAACTGCTGGCCAAATCGCCGGCGATCCTCTACGAAGGCTGGAAACAATATTCCTTTTCCTTACAACCCCAGGACGACTACACCCATCTTTCTATTGAAGCGTATTTCGCCATTCCGGGCGCGCCCTACAACGGCAATGTGCTGATCGACTGCGCTTCGCCGCTCGTCGTCGCAGCCTGCGGAGAGGAGCCCGAGCCATTGCCGGAAGTAGAAGTCGTGGAAGCGCCCGACATCCGGAACGTGGAAGAACTCCGCGCCTTGCTGCGGGAGCAGGGGCGGCAAGTCCGCTTTTCAGCGGACGGCATCCTGCTCGAACAGCATCTTTTCGCGGATGAGGCGGGCCGCCAGTATCAGGCCAACCTGCATTTGTGGAAAATAACCCAAGCCCTGAACCGGTTTCCCGGCTACCGGATCGTCATCTCCGTAGGGGGAACCTCCGATTACCTGCGGCAGTCTCACCTGCGCCAGTTTGAGGAAGCTCTGAAAACCATCGGCCTGGATGAAACCAAGTACCGCCTGCGCGCCCGAAGGCGCTCCGACCGCAAACGGGAATGGCTGTGGGGAGTGGATGAACACGAGTATTTGATCCGGGTAGTTAAACAATAAAACTTACGTAGCTATTCAGCCATTGGCCCTTAGCTGTTGGCTATTGGCGCCCAATGCCCATAAAATGGGATATAAGCTTAAGCTACCGGTTTTTTGCTTAACCTAACAACCTTAAGGGCAGGCATTTGCTAACCGCTAACCGCCAAAAGCTAACTGCTGAATAGTTACAAACTTACTATGAAAAAAATAACCATCGCCTTTTTACTGTGCCTCGGCGGCTGGATGCTTTCGGCACAGCCTGCCGTTCCTATCCCCTTGAAGAATCCTTCCTTCGAGGATGCTCCCCACCATTCCCACACCCCTAAAGGTTGGGAAAACTGCGGGTTTGAGGGAGAAAGCCCAGCCGATGTGCACCCCAGCGGCGAGTTCGGGGTGGAAAAAGGCGCCGCCCATGGCAAAACTTATCTGGGCATGGTGGTGCGCGACAACGATACCTGGGAGTGTATCGGGCAGCCCTTGCCGCAGCCTTTACGGGTAGATACCTGTTATCGGGTGGACTTCCTGGCTTGCCGCTCTCCAAAATACATCAGCCTGAGCCGGGCCACCAACCAACAGGCCAATTACAATACTCCGGTAGTGATCCGGATTTGGGGGGGGTATGAAGATAAAGAAAAGGAAGGGTTTGAGATGCTGGCTGAGAGTAAGCCCATTGCCAATACCGATTGGGAAAAGTTCGAACTGTTTTTCACTTCCGGCGAGCCTTATGACTATCTTTACCTGGAGGCTTACTTCGACCCGGGCCGGCCGAACCCGTACAACGGCAATGTGCTGGTGGATGAGTTTTCGGGTATTGTGCCGTGCTCATGGATAATAGAAAAGAAATAAGTGAACACTCTATTATACTCAACGGCATTAGGTTTTCCCGGCCAATAGGTACGGGACAGGTAAGTAGCCGGACATATTTAGATTATGGTAAACCGGAGCTCAAGTCGGAGTGCAATGGGACACGAGCGAAGCGACTGATGCCTGCCTGCCCGCGAGGCGGCCGAGCAGGCAGGGAATGAAATGGAATAAATTGCACCCCGACAACGCTGTCTCGGGCGCCAATTTCCTATTGGCGTGCGAGTTATAAAATACCTGTTCCGCCCATCGGGAAAACCTGTTGCAACGCAGCATACTAAACCAAACACCTGATGCAATGAAGCACCTGTTCACTATCGCGCTGCTGGCTCTGCTCTGGTCGGCTCATGCCCAGGAGGGAATACCTCTGGACAACCCCTCTTTTGAAGATATGCCACAATTAGGCCGGGCGCCATCCGGTTGGGAGGACTGTGGCCCTCTGGGAGAATCTCCACCCGATATTCACCCAAATGGAAATTTCGGAATAGGCCCGCCAGCCTGGGATGGCAAGACTTATCTGGGAATGGTAGTTCGGGATAACGATACCTGGGAAGCCATCTCTCAATTCCTGTCCACTCCTTTGATCCAGGGCCGGTGTTATTCCCTGTCTTTTTATGCCTGCCGGGCTGAGGGCCTGATCAGTCTTAGCCGGTTAAAGAATGAAGTGGCGAATTACAATATTCCCGCCGTTTTGAGGATCTGGGCTGGAAACAACGCTTGCCCGGTTGATCAGTTATTGGCGGAGACGCCACCCATTGAAGGCATTGGGTGGGCAAAGTACACACTGGAGTTTGTCCCGGAGCAAAATTATGATTATCTAGGGCTGGAAGCTTATTATAAAAAATCGTGTAACTATTCAGCATCGTGGTGATTTGACCCCTCAAGCAAAATTTTGTAAGCCGCCCTTCCCCTTCCAAGGGGAATGAGAAGGGGTTCCAGCGGGAAAAAGTCTACAAAATTTTGCGTCAGGCGTATTTCAGACCCCATGCTGAATAGTAACAAAATCGTTTTTAGAACCCTATAATGGAAATGTCCTGGTAGATGGGCTTTCCGCCATAACCATCTGTGAAGATGGCGTCCCTAAGGCAACTGCTAGAAGACAGATAATAAAATTAAGTAACTATTCAGCAGTTAGCTTTTGGCGGTTAGCCATTAGCAAATTGCCTGCCCTTAAGGTTGGTATGTTAAGCGGGAAAAAGTCTACAAAATTTTGCGTCAGGCGTATTTCAGAAGTAACAAAATCGTTTAGAACCTTATAATGGCAATGTCCTGGTTGATGGGCTTTACGCCATAACCATCTGTGAAGATGGCGTTGATGATAATAAAATTTAACTATTCAGCAGTTAGCTTTTGTCGGTTAGCCATTTCAGGTAGGTTGGAACTGCAAAAAAAAAAGCGCCTCATCTCATCAAATAATTGACTCTTCTCGCCATCAAACCCGGCCTCCAAACATACTCTAAGCTTACATCCCATTTTTATGGGCATTGGCCGCCAATAGCCAACAGCTAATCGCCAATTGCTGAATAGTCACAAAATTAATAGCCAGAATCAGTGCTGCCAGGGCACGCGCAGGGTATCCGTCCGGAACGGAGCCGCCGGCAGGCCTTCGGCATTGTAGAGGTCCAGCTCGCCGGGGTTGTCTGCCCAGGCGTAACGCACGTACAAAGGGTTGGGAACCTCATCGCTATAGACGCGTACCTGGTTGGAGCCTATGATCTCGGCTTCACCACTGAAACCTTCCATTCTCTCCGGCGATGGCGAAGCCGCGCAGTTTCTCCCTCCCGTGGATGCTGGTAAGGCTGCTCCCGAAGTGGCTGAATTCCAGCAGGATTGCGCCATCCTCAATATGGGAGGATAGGTAAACCGTACCGCTGTACACCAGGCCTCGCCCTGGGCTACTGCCCGGGCAGTAAGGGCGAGGCGGTAGCCCACATCCTGTTTGTTGCCCGGATGGATATTACTGGGTTCGCCCAGGTCGATAGCCACAGCCATGCCGGTTTTGGGAAGAGACAGCCCCAGCGCCTGGGATTCCCGCAAGGTGGCCCAGCCACTTTCCTGCGGATTGGAAAGGGGCTGCCTGAAATTAGGGAGTTGGACGAAGACAAAGGGAGGTCACCGATTTCCCACCGGCTTCGCCAGTCGTTAATAAAGGACAGGAAGCGGTCCCGGTAATGATAAGGTTGGTCTGAATTGCTCTCCCCTGGTACCAGGCGATTCCCCGGATGGGCATGGGGGTAAAGGGTGGACCATGGCATTGTATAGCACTGACGGCAGGGTGTTGGGGTTGACCTGCTCGGGGCGGGTGCCTGAGTCAGGCGTCCCCACTTTATATTTCCATTCGCCGGTAAGAGGTAGGGAGCCCTGGCTGGTCTGCGAGTATAGCCTGGGCGGTTCCCCAAAAGCCTCCCCGATAGCCGTGGTCTTTTACCCGAACCGTTATGGTGTTTGTTCCTGGATGAAGCAGTTCCGGGTTCAGCGCATACAGCCTGTTTTCATTGATCGCCTTGAAGGTTTGCCCCACTTCAACGCCATTGATATAGGTGATATCCGAGTCGTCGATGGGGTGAGGCTAAGGCTGAGTGGTACGATAAATGTTCGGTAATCAGTTCTACGTTTTTTAAACCATACCACCCCATCTACACCGGGGAGGGTGGCGTATTCCCAGGGTATCGGCAGGTTCATGGTTTCCCAGCCTTCCCAGAAGGCGCCCGATACCTGCCAGGCTTCCGCCAACCCAATGTCCTGAACGTCGATCTGGTTTTCCCAAAGCACGATCGCCTGCCGGATGCTGTCCATGGTGGACTGGAGGTCAAGCCCGAACGTTGATTGGACGATTGGTACCGAGTTCCGGATCGTCCATCAGCGCAAAGGGGCTCATCCAGGATTCGATCTTGGTGCCTCCCCAGGTGGCGTCGATCAGCCCGATTGGTACGCCCAGTTCCTGGTGCAGGGTGCGGTAAAATAGTAGGCAACTGCCGAGAAAAAGGAATGGCAGATGGCTGGCAGGGGGTCCAGCGGGTAAACCCGGAATCGTCCCGGAGCCGGGTATCCATCAGGCTGGGCACGGTGAGCAGGCGGATTTCCGGATAATCGGCAGCGGCAATTTCCGCTTCGGCGTCGTTGGAAAGGTTGACTACCAGTACATATTGGACTGGCCGGAACAGAACCAGACGTCGCCGATGAGCACATCTTCCAGCTTGATCGTTTGGCAGTCCTTACTTACTGACAGCGTAAAAGTACCGCCGGCGCCCATAATGGGCAAGGTGGCTTCCCAACGGCCGTCGGCATCGGCAGTGGCTGTAGTTTCCAGCGCCGCCAACCTTACGGTTACTGTTGACCCGGCCTCCGCCCGTCCCCATACTTTGATGGGGTTATTCCGCTGGAGAACCATGTGGTCCGTAAAAAAGCGAGGAAGGCTCAGCTGAGCAACGACTGGGTTTGCCAACACCCAGCATGCAAGAGCTATAAAGGCAGGGAAGAATGATTTTGGCTGCATGGTTCGAAAAGATTATTATTTTTGATTTTCTGTCGAAAACTTTTGATTAAGGCACTTACACTGCTTTTTGGCCAGTCTGCTGTACTAACTTTATTCAAAAGCAGCGCATGGGGTTGTGCATTGGCACTCCATCCCGGATAGTTGAGCCCCATGGGTTAAGAATATTGCTGTAGCCTTATCAGCTACCCTTTTGTGCATAATTGGAATCGTCGTGGTGGGGAAAGTTCAGTTTTATGGTACTCTTCTTTTCTTAGGGCACACTAATTTAAGATTTGTTTGGGATATTTAAAAGATCAAGGATAAAAAAAAGAATATGAAGCTTATTGCCAAAACCATGGCATAGGTATGGAGCCCGTCCTGGTAGAAGAACTAAAACAACTGGGAGCTGCAGCAATCGAACCCCTCAACCGCGCCGTGTACTTCGAGGGAGATTTGCGGGTGCTGTACCGCGCCAACCTGGAGGTGCGCACTGCCCTGCGCATTCTCAAGCCCATTCATTCCTTTAAGGTGCGCGACGAACAAGGCCTTTATCGCAAGATCTTCGACATCGACTGGCGGCAGTACATGGGGGTGAATGACACCCTGGCGGTGGACGCGGCGGTCAACTCGCCTCATTTTAACCACTCCAAATACGTGGCGCTGAAAACCAAGGACGCCATCGTCGACCGTTTCCGCAAGGAGGAGGGGCGCAGGCCCGATGTGTCACTACACCGGCCTACTTTGCGGGTCAATGTGCACATCTACCAGGAAGAATGTACGGTGTCCCTCGATAGCTCGGAGGAATCTCTCCACAAGCGGGGCTACCGGGTGGAGGCGCTGGAGGCCCCTATCAACGAAGTGCTGGCCGCCGGCATGGTCCTGCTGACCGGCTGGAAGCGCGACTGCGCTTTTATCGACCCCATGTGCGGCTCGGGCACCATTCTGATCGAGGCGGCTACCTACGCCTGCAACCGGGCGCCGCAATTGCAGCGCGAGTATTTTGGGTTTAAAAAATGGCAGGACTTCGACGCGGAGCTCTGGGGCGATCTGCTCGCCGACGCCCAGAACCGGGTGACAGCCTTCGAACACGGCCTGCATGGCTACGATATGGATTTCAAGGCCATGCGAATCGCCAACCACAATGCCCTGGCCGCCGGACTGGAAGGGCAGGTGGAAATAGCCCGCCAGCGCTTTGAACGCCTGGAGCCGCCGGCGGAAGACGGCCTCCTCGTGATGAACCCTCCCTACGATGAACGCCTGGTGAAAACGGATATCGAAGCCTTTTACCAGATGATCGGCGACCGCCTCAAGCAGGCCTTCGCCGGCTACGAAGCCTGGATCATCTCCTCCAATAAGGAGGCCATGAAAAAGATAGGCCTGCGCCCTTCCCGTAAGATGACCCTCTTCAATGGCGCCCTGGAATGTAAATACCATCAGTATCAGCTATACAGCGGGAGCCGGAAGCAAAAAACCGAAGATCATGAGTAGGGAGGGGAGGTTTTGGAAGGCGGAATTCGGAATTCGGAAGTCGGCATTCGGCATTCGGAAGTCGGGAAGCGAACCGGCGAACTGCGGTATTCGGTATTCAGTATTCGAACGCAGTGAGGCTCCGCCGCTGTCTCCGGCGGGCAGTAGTCCGGCCTGCTACGGACGAAGGCCGCGGGTTGAAGCAGCTGTGGCGGGCGAAGTCCCGCACCGGCGAAGGAGGCCCGAGTGGGCCTTGTCCTGGGGGGTAATCCTCCTGGCGCTGGCGTTCCAACTCCAGCCGGTATACGGGCAGCGATCTTCTTCCAATGCAGCGCCCGGGCTTCGTTTACCGGGTGATACGATTCGCACGCCGCCGGCTATCTACCAATTGCCTTCCATGTCTGTATTGCCTTCCTGGCGAGCCCTGGAATCCGCTACCCGCAAGCAGGTACTGGAAGCCCCCCCCATGCCGGCTGCCTATTCTTATGACAAGCTGGGCGCCTTCTGCAAATGGGAAGTGCAACTGGAGAAGGCTGCCCGGATGCCGGTCAAATTCCGGCTGGGAGAGGTGCAGTACGTGGAACGGCTGGAAGGGAAGTTGCCGGATTATTAATATTGGTTTTGCTGGTTCATGGAAAAGGTTTACTTTAGGTAGCCCATATCAATGATGCTATACATGATGAGTCCTGCACACTATGAAAGGTACATTCAGGAGGTGGCTCAGAAAACCGCGCGTATCGGGACTATCGCCGCGGTTTGGGCTATACTATCCATCCTGGTTTTCTATCTTCTGGACCGGTATGACCTTGAATTGACCGGTACACTGCCCTGGCGGGTGATTGGGCTCTTGGGCGGGTTTATTTTCCTCATTGGCCGTTATTTCAGGAAATCCGCCAATTTCACCATTCTCCTTCATGCCGTTATGTTGTCCAGTTTTATCCTGATGATGAACGGTATTGCCTTTTTGATCTTTGCCGGCCCTGCCGGTACGCCCAAACAGGAATTTGCGGTAACATTTGGCTGCATGACCGTTTGGGTGGTCATCCCAATGATCGCCGGCGGAGCGAGGATGTATCTGGTATACAGTGGGATGGTGCTGATGGCCGGCCTGGGTGTATTCCTGGTGGGCAGTACCACGGAGAGTTGGGGCTTTATCTTCTCCATTTACCTGATCGCTTTTTTCGGCATCATCGTGATGCGCAATCAGGAAAAACAGGAACGGGAGAAGGCTACATTTATCTATCAGCTCGAAGAACGGGAGGAAAAGATTGCCCGTCAGCGCCAGGAGTTGCAACATGCCAATGAAAACCTGGTGAGCTTCAACTATGCTATTACGCATGACCTGAAAGGCCCCTTGCGGCTGGCGCAGTCTTTTACTCAACTACTGGAGCGGCGCATCCGATCCGGGGAGTTGGATGAAGCCAGCAAAAACGAATTTTTCGGCCACATCAAAGGCAGCCACGCCAGGATTCTTCAGATCATCGAAGACCTGTTGCTGTTGTCCCGTATCGGGAAAGACGGACTGTCCAGTTCGACAGTAGAACTGGAACCTATGGCCCGAAGCATTTGGGAAGAACAAACGGCTGGTAAGGAAGGGAAAAAGCCCGGCTTATCTTTCAATAACCTGGGCTGCATTCAGGCCGATTCCAAGCTGCTTTGGCATCTGCTCAGCAACCTTATATCGAATGCGGTAAAGTATTCCGGACACGTGGCTGATCCCCGGGTAGAGATTGGTTCCTATCGGGAGGAAAGGGGGCAGACGGTACTGTACGTCAGGGATAACGGCGCCGGGTTTGATATGAAGTTTGTTGAAGAACTTGGCAAGCCCTTTAAACGCTTGCATTCAACCCAGCAGTTTGAAGGCACGGGGATTGGGTTGGCCATCGTCCGGCAGGTGGTCAACCTGCATCAGGGGCGGTTCTGGGCGGAAGGGGCAGAAGGGCAGGGCGCTACTTTTTACTGCGCTTTTCCCGACAAGATCATATAAGGCTGAACAGGTCGTTGACGCCCGGCGTACGGGCTACATTAAATCCTTCAGCGTATTCAAAGCCGGCATCCCTGCCATAGGTGCGGGCTTTGGCGCGCAGAAAATCGATAAAATCCTCTCCTGAAATAGGCGATTTCAATTCCTTCTCGTACTCTTCTGCACCGGGAACAAACACCTGAGAGCGAAAGGCCTGCGCCAGCTCGATCTTTTTATCCATATAAGGCGTAATGTCTACGACGAAGTCCGGCTTGAGATTGTGGTCCTGGATGTAATGGTAAAGAGCCCGGGGCCGCCAGCGTTCGTGGGGGGCGCCATTATTGCCGGCCGTCGGTATTTTCACCAGGCCTGAGTAGAAGCAGGCATCGGCAATCAGCTTGGCGGCGCGCCCGTGGTCAGGATGGCGGTCCGACACAGCGTTGGCCAAAACGATCTCAGGTTGGTGCTCGCGGATCACCTCGATGATCTTGATGATATTTTCCCGGTTGTATGAAAAGAAGCCATCTGCCATGCCGAGATTTTTGCGGAAGGCGGCTCCCATCAATCCGGCGGCGATGGCGGCTTCTTCCAGCCTTAAACCGGCGGAGCCCCGGGTGCCTAGCTCTCCCTGGGTCAGGTCGAGCAGCCCTACTGCTTTGCCCTGGCTGATATGGCGAAGCAGGGTGCCGCTGCAACTCAGCTCAATATCATCGGGGTGGACGCCGATGGCGAGAATATCTATTTTCATGGTGCGTGTTGTTCAGGACAGGATTAGGCTAATCTGACGAGCTTGGGTTGCCTGGCGGCCTGCTGGTTGAGCGCAAAGGCCTGCTGGTAGACATTGCCAACCAGGTCGACGTAAGATAGCTCGATGGTGAAATCGGCGTTCAGCTTTTGAGTGCCGGTGGCTTCCAGCAGAATACGGTAAGATTCACCGGACTGCAACTCATGCCCGGCCACGGCATTTTTCACGACAACATCCTTTCTGCCTTTGATGGCCATATTACTGAGCCGGGCTGGCTGGCCGTTGTTGAGGACTTTAAAGTAGGCATCGCGCCCCAGGGGAGAAATCTGAAAGGTATCCAGGCTCAGCGACGGGGCTACCTTTTGAGCATTGCGCTTCCTGCGGCGTTTGGTGGAAGAAATGCTGGCGGCCAGGAGAAGGATCAGGGCGATGCCGCCGCCGATGATGCCCCATTCCAGCGGGCCCATTGATTGGGTGTATCCATTGAGGGTGGAGAGTAGTTTCTCCGGGTTGAATTGTTCCATGTTGCTGTCTCTTGCTCCCAATAAGCTCTAAAGCAGAGTTTTTTTATTTAACGCACTAATTGTTAAAAGTTACATCTTATTTAACTACAAATGTAAGAGATTTATGGAAACAAAGGGGCATCGTACTCCATTGGCTTTACATTGATAGCCTGGAGGCGTCTTTTTTGCATTTCACCCGGCCATATATCGAAGGGGGTAAATTGCCTCAGCGTTCAGAACTTAGCTGCTCATCAGCTGTTTTAAATTCGGAAACCAACATGCAAGATTATGTTTACCGGAATTATCGAAACGATGGGCGCTGTGACGGCCATTCACCAGGAGGGCGGCAATGTACATTTCACTATTAAAAGCCCTATCTCAGCAGAACTCAAAATTGACCAGAGCGTCGCCCACAATGGGGTCTGCCTGACGGTGGTCGCTCTGGGGGGCGGCACACATACGGTCACCGCCATCGAAGAAACATTGAACCGCTCGAATCTGGGAGAGGTAAAAGAAGGCGGCAGAATCAACCTGGAACGCGCAATGAAAGCCGACAGCCGGCTCGACGGGCACATGGTGCAGGGCCATGTAGACGGCACCGCTACCTGCATCGCCGTCGATGAACGGGATGGAAGCTGGTACTACCGTTTTCGATACGAGCCTACCGAGGAGCATCT
This sequence comes from Lewinellaceae bacterium, assembly GCA_020636095.1. Classification (GTDB taxonomy): domain Bacteria; phylum Bacteroidota; class Bacteroidia; order Chitinophagales; family Saprospiraceae; genus JACJXW01. The sequence goes on along the minus strand of JACJYN010000002.1, from coordinate 183,176 downwards.
GCTCGTAGACAAAGGCTCGGTAACGGTCAATGGCGTAAGCCTCACGGTTGTTGAGCCGGTAGAGGATGTCTTCTCGGTTGCCATCATTCCTTATACTTACGAACACACCAATTTTAGGGACATCCGGCCCGGCCATACCGTGAACCTGGAGTTCGATATCATCGGCAAGTACATTGCCCGGTACGCCAGGTTGTATGCGGGGAAGATGTGAGGGAGTGAAAAGTGAAGGGGGGCAGTTGTTTTATTGCCATAATGTTATATTGCTGCTATGAGGGCACTCCGTCTCTGCCGGCAGCAGTCCGGCTATGACGGACGGAGGCCGGAAACTCCAGGAAAGGAATGAAGGACTGAATGCCCTCGTTCCTTCATTCCTTCCGGAGCAGCCTCAACAATATAGTTCCCTCCCCTCACGCCAACAACTCCGCCAGGTCAGCGCGGAAGGAAGAAATGTCAAAAGAATTAAAGGTTTGTTTGGATACCGATTGAAGCGTTGATAGCAGGGCGGAGGCCATCAACAGCAAAGTTTCCTTTTTTCCGGCGTCGTGCAGCTCTTTTTCCGGAAGGACAACGGTCAGTTCCAGGAAGTGGTCTTCCGGGTGATATTGGTAATAGCTGGAACTTTCGGGGCCGTCTACATTGAAGAGAATAAATATTTCGTCGAGCTCGTCGCCGTATTTAAACAGGCGGAAATTTTGATTCAACCATTCTTCGAAGTATTCCCCGTTCAGGTTCTTCGTCGTTTTTACTGTACTGACGATGCTGATCTCAAAGTTTCTGCCTTGCATTGTATAGTTATGTTGGAGTCCAAAAGATATAGTCCACGTCAAGATACTCAGGCGCTCAGATGGCCCCGACAAACAAAGGTCAGGCTGCCGGTTGATTTTTGTCATTGCATTTTTATCCGTAGAGGTGGTATTTGGGCACATGCGCCAGGATGCTGGCCGTTTCACAGAAAAAGAGAAGGGAAGCCATTCCTTCTTTTCCATCTGTTGGAACAGAATTGGATTATTCACCCCCAAAATGAAGCTTATGAAACGATGGATATTTTTTTTGGCCACTGCATTGATCGGGCTCACTTTCAGTTGTGAGCGGGATAGCCTGACAGGCTTCGGCAATGATGAATTAAGCTTGCGGTCGGGAGGAGAAACGGATGGGTTGATCCTTCCCGCGATGAAAAAAATGGACGCTGATTACGAGCTTTTTGAAGTAGATGCCCTGCCGGAGGAGGTCGTTTTGAACGGTTTCAAACCGCCCAAAGGCGCTGTCATCCGCATGTACGCCATGAAGGGCCAGGCTACCTTCCTCGGTGATCTGGGCGCCGGCATGAGCTATGAGGTGCATTATCTGCCACCGGATGAAAATCCGGAAACGGACATTGTGGAGGTATGGATTCGGGGGCAATTTATGGGTAGCGTCGGACTGGAGGCCCTGCGATATGTTGGCAAATGCACCTACTATCCCGATGGCAGGAGGGAATCCAGGTATGAATTCTTTTATGGTTCCGGGCCGTTTGAAAACGCCTATGGCTGGATGGCGGGTGTTGGATACGCCAAAGAAGAGGGGCGGTACATGAAATTCACCGCAAAGGGCAAGATTTCCGTACCTCCGCTCGACTACCAAACGGGATCATCTCTGGAATAGCGCCAATTGCTCTTCAAACCAGCGTTTCTCAGTAAGCACTTCTTCTCGCTGAATAGCCTGGATCAAAAGAGCTATTTCTTTTTGGGCATATGGGTTAAGGGTGGAGAGCTTTTTCGCATACCGCGTAATATTAAGGTAGTTATCCCGGTGATAACCAATGACGCGCTTGCGCCGGATGTAGTTGCGCATGGCCTCCAGGTGAGCGTCGAGTAGGTCGGGTTCCTGCATCTCGTAATAGATTTTCATCAGCAGGGTTTTGGCGGCCAGGTTGAGCAGAGGGTCCCGGTAGTTGGCCTTCTGCAACAGAGGCAGTGCTTCATCGAAGCGCTTTCGGGTATATTCGAGGCGGGCGAGGCAAAAGCTGAAGGAACTTTCCCGGTATTCCCGGCTGAGGGCGTTGCGGTAATCGTAGATAAACCGTTCTGCCCAGTCATAATCGCGGGTGCGCAGAGCCGTAGCCACAATATTGTGGTAGGTAAAACGGGAAAGCCGCCCACTATCCAGCAGGTGGCTAGCCTTCAATCCTTCTTTGTATAGCTCCATGATCTCACCGAAATAGCTTTCTTCTCCGTCATTCACCTTTCGAATACAATAATTGATCGCCAGTAAGTAAAGATCGCGGACTTCAGCCGGAGGGAAGGCGCCGCCCTGTTGAATAAGCAGTTGCTTAAACGATACAAAATGGGGTTCCCTGCCACCGGGCTTGAGCGCCAGGTAACAATGGTAGTAGAGCGCAACCGAAGGCTCCTCTTTTAGCCCCGCCTGCTCGATATAGCGGATTGCTGCTTCCATAAAGCCAACCTCGGAGGAAGATGGATACACGGACCGGTGAGCGATCATCAGGCAAGCCTGTCGAAGCTTGGCCCCCATGTACGCAAGGTCGAGTGTGTCGGAAAGAGATTGCAGCGTGGCATCCTCTGTTGGCTCCGCCCGGGCGGAAAACCGATATTCCTCCTTTTCGATCTCATGGGCCAGCAGGTAATGCTCGGCATGGCGGTAGGGGCTGTGCTCATTAGCTCGTCGGGCGCGTTGCAACTCGAAGCGGGCTTGCTGGTCCAGTCCCAGCCGGCGCAGCGCCCGCGCCTGGTATAGCAGGCCGAGTTCCGGCTCCTGCACCATTTCCTTTTGGCCCAGGTACCAGAGGAGCAGTTGGTACAGCTCACTCATCGCGATACGCAGCTTTTGCTCCCTAAACACCTGCCGGGGAAATGCAACCCGGAAAGCCTTTTCTGGTGTTGGAGGGATAGCGCTGGTTTCCATCGTTTTCCGCAGGTAATCCCAAAGGCCCCGGAGCTGTTCCTTGCGGTTGTAAAAAGGAGAATATACCCAACGCTCCGCTTCCCGTAGGGCAATACCGTCCAATTTCGTGATCAATTGCCACAATTTGCTGTCCTGCATGGATAAAGATCTTTATGTTTTTCGATTAAAAATTTCATATAAAACTGATAATCAATTAAATGAGTTTATTTTTTACCCTAAGGCATGCGATAAATTAAAAAAAATGTTTTTGATTCATGCCGAAAGAGTGGCCATTTTTGTAGCGTATCCCATGATCTTCATAAAATGCTAAAATCAAAGCACCATGAAAAAAATAAGTACGTTAGGAATAGGCTTGTTACTCTCGCTCTTCGGAGGAAATGCTGCCTGGGCTCAAGTCCCGGGTTGCAATCCGGATACGCAGCCTCCGGTACCGGTATGTATTGCCGGCCTGGTTGTATCCGTTGTATCTAACCCTAATGCCCCGGCGGGTATCGAGCTTTGGGGCGCCGATCTTATGGCCGGCCCTATTTCGGACAACTGTACGGCTTCGGATGATATTGAGATTCGAATAGAGCTGGGTGACGGCTCGCTGACGCCGCCTTCCACGGCTTCTGTTTTCCTCAGCCAACCCGGCATTTATCCGGTTACCGTTTGGGTCATTGACGAGGCGGGTAATGCCGATTTCTGCAATACGTTTGTGATTGTTGAAGATGGCGGGCAAGGTGGCTATAAACACATCATCGGCCAGGTGTTCAACGATGAGAATGGCAATTGCCTTCAGGATCCGGGAGAACCGCCTTTGGACGACTGGCGAATTGAGTTGAATGGACTGCCCAGCCCCAATATTTTTGGTTTCAACCCTCCTTTTGCTTTCTCTGGGGCAGACGGCAGCTACATGATGGCAGTGTCGGATTATTACATTTTTGCCAATGACAGTATGGTGCTGAACCTGCCACTGGCTTTAAACCTGGCTCAGCTCTGCCCATTGAGCTACGGGCTTGCCGCGAGTGACTTTACCGGTGCAGATACCCTGTACTACGACTTTCCTGTGCAGTTGTACCCCGGATGCCATTCCTTGTCGGTGGACATAGCCGCTCCCTTCCTGCGCCGTTGTTTCGAAAGCGTTTACACCGTCAGCTTTTGTAACTATGGAGCAGAAATTGCCCAGGACGCTTATATCGACGTCACTTTCGACAATTACCTCACCCCGCTGTCCAGCACGCTGCCCTGGTCTTCGGCCAACGGGCAAACCTACACTTTCCAACTGGGCGACGTGCTTCCGGGGCAATGCGGAACATTCAAGGTGTATGTAGAGGTGAGCTGTGATGCCGAACTTGGACAAACCCACTGCACTGAAGCCCACATCTTTCCAGGCCAGCCTTGTACAGCCCCTTATTCCGGCCCGGAAATTATTGTAGACGCTCGTTGTGAGGAGGGGGCAGGCCAGGCTGTTTTCACTATCACTAACATCGGCGATGAGCCCATGACGGAAGCACTCGAATACCTCGTGGTAGAAGATGTCATCATGTATATGCAGGCGCCCTTCCAACTGGGTAGCGGCCAGTCCCTGGATATTCCCATCGCATCCAATGGTTCCACCTTTCGCCTGGAGGCGGAGCAGGTAGCTGGTTTCCCGTACCCCAGCCTGCCCAGCGCCACTGTTGAAGGCTGTGGCCAAAATACTATGGGAGCAATCAGCCTCGGTTTTATCACTCAATTTCCGGAGGATGATGCAGCAGGCTTTATTGCCATCGACTGCCAGGAAAATATCGGCGCTTTCGATCCGAACGACAAGCAGGCCTTTCCGCGTGGGGTAGGGGAGCAGCACTTCATTCGAAAAAATACCAAGATAGACTATAAGATCCGTTTTCAGAATACGGGCACCGATACCGCTTTCAATATTATTGTACTGGACACGCTTTCCGCCTACCTGGATGCGGGCAGCGTCCGCCCCGGCGCCAGCAGCCATCCTTACGATTTCAAAGTCCTCGACAACAGAGTGCTGGAGTTCCGTTTCAACAACATCATGCTGCCAGATAGTAACATCAATCAGGTGGCGTCCAACGGCTTTGTCCAGTTTTCAGTTCTACAGCAGCAGGACAATCCCGATGGTTCTGTAATTGAAAATGCTGCCGCCATTTTTTTCGACTTTAACGAGCCGGTGATCACCAATACGGTCGCGCACACCATCGGCGAGATGGTCACAGTGGGGCTGGAAGGCCCCGGCCAAGCCTCTCGCAACCGGTTGTCTCTCTACCCCAACCCTGCAACCGAAAAACTGATGCTTCAGCTCGATAGCCCTCCTGTGGGCCAGTCTTCCTTCCTGCTTTACCACAGCACCGGGCAGCTGGCGCTTCGCCGGCCCATGAGCGAGCAAGCCATGGAATTGAACATCGGGCATTTGCCGGAAGGCTTGTATTTCTTCCGGGTTGTCTGCGGGCGGCATATTCTGGGGTGTGGTAAAGTTGTTGTCCGCAGATAGTAAATAGACTGGGGAGGGGCGGTTCACGTATTAAGCAACTAATGCGCCGGGCATGAAGTAATCGGCCAATAATGGGAGGCTATTTTGGTGCTAGACGAGGCGCCCATGACGAGCATAGCCGGAGCTACGTGAGGAATGGGCAACGACGTATAGCGCCAAAAGAGGCCGCATAATGGGTCGATAATTTCGTTCCCGGCGCACTAATGCTCTGAGGATAGCTGATGGACGGCCCGGCCCGGCAGCCGCCATTCCAGCCTGGCGTGGGCGCCTTCCTCCGGCGCCAGAAAAGTACAATCGAACGACAGCTGATGCGGCCCTTCCTTCAGGGTGAACCCGCTGAGGCCAACCGGTACCTCGCGGAGCTTTTCCCAGTTGGCGGAATACACCGCCGCCTTGTCGCCACCCTGATACCAGAGCACTTCGCCTTCGTTTAACCGGCCCGGAATTTCAATCGTTTTGTAATGGTCAAGCTCCAGCCGCACCTCTTCGATGGCGCCGCCCCGGGCGGAGATGAGGAAGGCCACCTGTTGCTCCCTCGCCGGGCTTTCGAAGTCAAAGGCAGAATGCAGGGGCTCGCCGGGTTGCCGCACCTTATACTCATGCCGGAAGTGAGCCACCTGGACTTCCTGCAGCCGCCACTGGCCATCGCCAGCTTCTTCCAGCTCAAATTCATTGTTGATGTCCTGCAGGCGTTCTTTCAGCTCCGGAGGGAAGGCTCCCTGCATGCGGGCGGCCTCCCATTGTCCCAGCTTGGACAGAATGGCCTCTGATAGGTGGTTCTTTTCCAAGGTCTCCAGGTTCATCACAAAGCCGTAGCCGGCATCGTAGCCGGCGGAGCGAGCCAGCATCCATTCTACATCCTGGAGGGAAGTGCTTTCGCCGAGCTGGAACCAGCCCAGCATGCCGGGCATGAGGTTGCGGCGGAAGTAGGCCTGGTTGGCCATGCGGTATTCCGTCTGGCTTTCGCGAAAGCCGGCGTACCAGGGCTCTCCCCAGTTCATGCGGGAGTAGATGTGCCAGAAAAAGTGGCTCGTCCGGCTGGCGTCGATGATCAGGTGGGATTGGACGTCTTCGGAAAGGGCTGCATACCACCAGTTGGCATAGAGAATTTCCCCGTAATTACCCATAGCAGTGGCGCGGTTGCCCTCGATGCCGTCAAAAGAGATCTGGTGCAGGCCGCAGTAGTTGAACAGCTCGGCGAGCTTTTCGGCCATTTCTTTGCCCAGGGCGGGGTTGGCCAGAAAAACTTTGTACCCGTGGTCCGCCAGTTTTCGGATAACCTCCCCCGGAGCATGTGCCGCCGCAGTAGTGCCGAAAGCCCCGCGCTGGCAATCCGTCAGCAGCCACGGTTCCTGTTCGGTGACGCCGCTGTATCGGATCAGTTCCTGGCCTACTTGTACCGTTTTCAGGTTGTTGTTGGCAAACTGGTTGAAGAAAACCGGGCTGGCCACCGGGATTTCCGATGCGTTCGCGGGGAGTGCCTCCGTCAGTGCCGAAGCGCCCACCGCCGCCAGCCGCGGGTCGGGGACGGGCGTCACATAGGGGTCGTCGGTGGTGATAAAGTTGGACAAGGTGTGGACACCCAGGAAGATGCCGCTGTCGCGGGCTATTTGGGCGCCGCGCTTCAGGCCATCCCAGCCGGAGGGGAATGCTTTTTCATCGAGCTCGAAATGGCCCCAGTTCTTGAACGGGCCGGGATGATACAGGTAGCGCAGGCCGGCCCGGCGGGTAACGGCCAGGGCTTGTTCAATGTTAGCTTCGGTGAAGGGCAGGATGAGGTAAGCTGCCGAAGCGGGCCGCGCCGTTTTGCCCCACTGCCCGTCGATCATTGGATGCGGCAGTAATTCGGCCTGCTCGATTTGCCCAATGGTGGCCAGAGTGGCCTCCCGCGGGCAGCCGAAAAGGGCGATCCGCGAGCCCAGCACGCCCCCATCGGCAAAAGCGGGGGCTGTATAGTGGGCATGCTCCCAATTTTCGATCACCCGCTCCTGGTTGCGGTTGCGGCAATAGGCCTGCAGGCTGCTGCCGTAGGCCGTCGGTTTGGCCGCTTCCACCCGGTAGAGAACGTACCGTTTGCCTTCGCCTTCTTTCAGGTCAGAATAATCGTCCTGGTTAAAAATATCGATCTGCGGCATGCAATCGTTCTCATTCCAGGGATAGCCGCCCAGTGTTTTCGGGTTGAGCGCCTGAATGCCGATGCTGTAATCTCCTTCCTGCACCACGCCTACTGTTTCGCCAATCACCTCGTCCATGGCCAGCGGATACGGGCCCCAGATGATGAGTTCCACCTGGCCGGTGTCACTAAGGGCCGCCAGTTCGAAGGACAGATGGGAACCTTTTTCTTCCACTTTTACTTCCGCCGACAAACCACCGGGGAAGGACAGGCTAAGGAGGCCCTGCTCCGGATCATACGCCAGGCCCTCCGGCAGGAGCACCTCCGCTTTGGTTTGTAGGGACAACAGCGGAGCAACGGTGTCTTTCGCCAGCCAGTCGGTTCCATCCCGCCGGCCCGTTAAATGGGTAATGAACCCACGGCCGTCCAGCCCTATCTCCAGGGCTGCGGTTGAAAAGGAAACTTCTATCGTCGGCGGGTTACAGGCCTGGAGCAGAAGGAAGGCCGAGGATAAAATGACAAGGGCGTATTTCATGTAAAGTTGGTTTGGGTGAAAGGATGTTGCGAATTCCGGCTTTAAATTATAGGTTTTCCGGTAGTCATGTACGATAAACGGGCCAAGTCTTTTAAGCTAGAGTTATTCTAAATAACCCATCTCCCTCCGCCCATCCTTGCCAGGTAATCAAATAAACGTCATATTTTCGCCCACACATCATCCAAAGCCGAAAATAATGGACGTAGAAATACTATCGCGTTTACAATTTGCCTTTACCATTTCTTTCCACTACATCTATCCGCCGCTGAGCATCGGCCTGGGCCTGATCATGGTTATTATGGAAGGGCAATATCTGAGGACGAAAGAGCCGGTGTACGAACAGATGGCGCGCTTTTGGACGAAAATCTTCGCGCTGACCTTCGGCATCGGCGTTGCGACGGGCATCGTGATGGAATTTGAATTCGGCACCAACTGGGCCACCTATTCCCGGTACGTGGGCGACGTCTTCGGCAGCGCCCTGGCGGCGGAGGGCATCTTCGCTTTTGCCCTGGAAAGCGGCTTCCTGGGCATCCTGCTGTTTGGCTGGAACCGGGTGAGCCCGCGAGTGCACTTCATTGCTACTATCGGCGTGTTTTTCGGCTCCCTGTTCAGCGCGGTGTGGATCGTAGTGGCCAACTCCTGGCAACAGACACCGGCCGGTTTTATGATCGAAGGAGAAGGCCTGCGGGCGCGGGCGGTGATTACTGACTTCTGGGCCATGGTATTTAACCCTTCGAGTGTCGACCGCCTCCTACACGTATGGATCGGCGCTTTTTTAGCGGGGGCGTTCCTGGTGCTTAGTGTCCATGCGTATTATCTGTTGAAGGGCCGCCACGTGGAGCTTTCCAAAAAAGCTTTTAAAATTGCCCTGGGCGTAGCCACTGTTTTTTCGCTGGCACAGTTGGTAGTTGGCCACCACTCCGCCAACGGAGTTGCGGAAAATCAGCCCGCCAAGCTGGCTGCTCTGGAGGGCCATTTCGATAGCCTGGCAGTGGCGGATGCCTACGTATTTGGTTGGGTCAATAAAGAAAAGCAGGAAGTAACCGGCATTGGTGTTCCCGGAGGGCTTACCTTCCTGTTGCACAACGACTTTACAACCCCGGTGCGCGGCCTCAATTCCTTTCCGGAAGACGAGCGCCCCAGCGCTTTGAACGCCATCTTCCAGTTTTACCACCTGATGGTGGCCATCGGCATGGCGCTGATCGCCCTGACGCTCTTCGCCGCTTTCCAGTGGTGGAGGGGCAAGCTGTTCGAAAATCGCTGGCTGCTGTGGATTTTTGTTTTTTCTGTATTGCTGCCCAACATCGCCAACCAGGTGGGTTGGTTCGCCGCCGAAATGGGCCGCCAGCCGTGGGTCGTTTACGGCCTGCTGCGCACCAGCGAGGCTTTGTCGAAGGCTGTCACCGCCAACCAGGTGTTGTTTTCGCTCATCCTCTTCGCCCTCATATACACCTTGCTTCTCGCCCTCTTCCTCTATCTGCTCAACAAAAAAATCAAGGTAGGGCCGGAGGGTACGGAGCGGATACAGCATAACCCCCGGCAGGAGGGGATGGCGGAGGCTTGGGGAGAACGGTGATAATGTGTACCGGCGCCCCGACTCTTTGGGTACGGGTTGCATGCGTGTATGGTTGAGGGCGATTCGGAAACCCTCCGGAAGGAATGAAGGAACGAGGGATTGAAGATGAATAGGAATAAAATATGTTTGAACCTGAAGGTCAGAATCAATTACATATGTAAGATATTCAATCATTCGCTAATTCAGTCCTTCATTCCTTTCCTGGAGTTTCCGGCCTCCGTCCGGCAGAGACGGAGTGCCCTCATGGTTGCATTTGTGTATTTACAAAAATGCGGAAGGAATTGAATTAGAAAAAAATTCGTGACTATTCAGCAGTTCGCTATTCGCTCTGCCATGCCCCTAAAAGCAGGAATCCAGGTTTGATGAACCAGTTCTTTGCTCTAAGGTTCTTGCGAACTACGAATAGCGAAATAGTTACAATGAGGCTTACGAGCCCTATAAAATATGCGGTCCACAACACGAATCCACCCCGTACCCAGAGGGCCGGGGTACGTATACACACATACACAAAAAGACCAACTATGCCCACTCTACTCGGAATAGATTACCCCACCCTTTGGTTTCTGGTCGTTGGCGGCCTGTTCAGCGGTTACGCCATTTTGGACGGATTCGACCTGGGGGCGGGCGCCCTGCATTTGTTTTTCCGCAAGGAAGAAAGCCGCCGTATTGCCCTCAATGCCATCGGGCCGGTATGGGACGGCAACGAGGTGTGGCTGGTCATTGGCGGCGGAGCTTTATTCGCAGGCTTTCCCGTGTTGTACGCCACGCTCTTTTCCGGCATGTACATCCCGTTCATGCTGTTTCTGGCCTTTCTGATCTTCCGGGCGGTGTCCATTGAGTTTCGGAGCAAGGAGAAGATGAAGTGGTGGCGGCAGATGTGGGATGTCAGCTACAGCATAGCCAGCGCCATGCTGGCCGTGCTGCTGGGGGTAGTGCTGGGTAATGTGCTGCTGGGTATGGATATCGGCGCAAGCCAGGAGTTTGAAGGCAACTGGGTGGAGTTCCTCAACCCTTACGCTTTACTGGTGGGGCTGACAACGCTCGCCTTATTTTCTACCCACGGCGCCTTGTACCTGCTCATGAAGACGGAGGGCCGGCTCTACGCCAAGCTCACCATACTGGCGCGGCGGGCGATGATCTTTTTCCTCATCACCTTTGCTCTGGTGACCCTGTACACGCTGATTTACATCCCTCATCTTTCCGACCGCTTTCGGGAGGTGCAATGGCTGTTTGTAGTACCGGTACTGGCCTTCCTAAGCATCGCCAACATCCCGCGGCTGATCTCCAAACGGAAGTACCGGCAGGCTTTCTTCTTTTCCAGCCTGACCATGGCCCTGCTGCTCATCGTGGTGGCGATCGAGCTGTATCCGGTGCTCATCCTTTCCACCCTCGACAAGACGTACAGTATCACGATCTATAATGCCGCCTCTTCCAACAAATCATTGGGCATCATGCTGACCATTGCCGCCATCGGGGCGCCGATGGTGCTGAGCTATACGGCTTTTGTGTTTTGGACGTTTCGGGGGAAGGTGAGGTTGGATGAGACGAGTTATTGAGCGGGCTTTTTCCCTAGGATAAACAGATAATCCCCCTTATCATTTTTATAACGCGCCCTGGTTTCCTCAATTTTCCCGGAATCTATATCTCTTTCCGGTGCAGGGCGATGGTGTAATTCCCGGTGCCGCAGCCGATGTCCAGATATTGGCTACCTTTTTGGGGATTCAGGTGATGGAACAGCCGTTCCAGTAGGTAGGGGTCGGCCCGGCGGGTGTGGTTGTAGTGGAGGCCGATTTCGTCGTATTTTTCTTTTTTGTTTTTCAATGACCTCAGAAGCCAGGCATCCATGCCCCCCTTACTGCTTTACCACCGGCAGCCGCACCTGCGACAGATATTTCTCTGAATGATGAACCTTAGTACTCTGTTAAATAAATATCTTATGCTTCTGGCCGTGCCTTTTCGCCCTACTCTTCGTCCCGTCCTCGCCTTGATAGCTAAGGCTATCAGGCTCCGGGCGCTCCTCGATTAGAACGAAAATCCATCGCCCAGAAACGACAATTTACTTATTTAACAGAATACTAAGTACACTGTAAACTAAGTAGCGTCCGGTTTTGGCAGTGCCTTTTGACGGAATACTGCGTTGCTCGATCGATCAGGTAGCTACGGCTACCCTCACTCCTCGCGCCTTGCCTTCCGCCAAAATGCCCATCCCAAAACACGAAAGAACTTAATTTACAGTGTACTAAGGGCCCGGCGAAGAATAACTTCCCCATTTGATGCCGATCCCTGCCTGCCTTGCGGCGAGCGGCAGGTTGTCCAGCGACAAAATCTCTGGCCTGAAATAGGGAACTTATTTTTCTCCGGCCCCTTATTCCGCCTAGACTTTGGACGTGCGGCGTTGGGAGAAATTATTTTTCCACCCTTTCGCCGCCCGCCCTGTTATAAAAAGAGCCGTTCAGGCTCGCTTTTTCTTTGCCTTTTTACCCTTCCACACGACTTTATGGCGTTCTCTCTTGTCCTGAATGTCTCCTTCTTTGCGCCCTCGGCTTTTTATTTGCAGTTTTGGGAGGAAGGGCTCCTGCTCAAAACTCAAAATAATAGATTCCATTTGCCGCTGCACCTCGGAGGGAGATACTGGCAAGCCATATTCAACGCGCTTTTTGTAACGCTTGTCGTACTTCTGCCATTTGTGCACTTTGGCCTGCGCTTCGTCTTTGGCTACCCAAAGTAGCCAGTAGGCCAGGCTTACTATCTCCATCCAATTATCCAAGTGCTCCACGTCCGGCGTCTGGAAGCTATCCATCAGCAAGTTTTGTTTGCCAAACCGGAGGAAGTGCTCTATATCAAAGCGCTGGCGATAAGCCCAGTATATTTCTTCGAGGGTTAATTCTCCAGTACCGCTGCCCCCATACGCCCAGCCACATGCGCCTCTTGAATATAGGCTCCTTTGTCTGGGCATCCATCAAACGCACGCTTACCAGCCGAAAGGGCTTATCTTTCATATTCATACCTCGTTTGGTACGGATCATCATATTGTCCCAGGCTTGCACTTGTACCAGCACCCGCCGCCCATTAGACAAAGCCACTCCAAAGGTGTCCTCCTCATCCGGCGGCAATTCCCACTGCTCAGCCTCTGAGAGCTTGTACTTTTCTCCATACACTGCATTAGCTCCCCGCTGATCGGAGTTGTTAGCCCTTCTTTGCTCCTGCTCCCCGATACTGAGGGCTTTCCATACCGCCCGGTTGTTGGTTAAGCGGATGGTGTTCACTAAATGGGGCTGCTCATACAGCGGGGCGATATATTCGGGCGAACCGTAGTAACGATCTGATGCATTGACGGTCAAGTGTGCGCCAAAAGGCAATTCCTTATTGTCCACTAAATCCTTGACTTGCCGAGCAGCGAATGTATGCCCTTGGCTGGCTATGCCCTGCCGGCGGATACTCAGCGGAAGGTTCCATGGCGCCTCAGCTACCCCCCATAAAAATACCGCCGCGCTGCTAAGCCAACCACTGATATGCCATAGCCAATATCCACTGGTACCGGTTTCCCTTTACCCGGTTATTAGCCACATACACGTGGGAACGGTAAGGAAGCGTTGGCGAATGAGTACCGTATCAATGAACTGCTGTCTGTGTTGAGCAAGTAAAACTTTTCAAACGGTTTAGCCATATAACCGCTTTTCAACGATAAGAGCTTTTGCTCCAACTCTAAATGGGCACGCTGCTTTTCCTCTTCTGGATAATGGGCGCCTTCATGCAGGCAGTTTATTGCATCCGCTATGCTACTGTATTGATAATGATAGCAGCGGCTTAGGCTAACTGCTGTAACTGACCGGGCAGATTGCTGGCTAGCTAGGCCCATCACTAAGTTGGCCAAAGCTTTGCTTTTTCCAACCTCCAGTTGTAATATTGAGTGGCAGAACGACTCGGTGGCTTTGTTTTTTCGCACAATCCAAAGTTCCGATGTTGTTCTGTCTTTTCAAAATCTACCCCTAGCACGTCCAAAGTCTAGTTATTCCGCGCTATCACCCCTGAGGAAAAGGTTAACGATCCACCCGGCAGAGGAACTTTCTGGCTATTTGATGTATTTTAAGGCTATGGAGTTGAAGCCGGTTCAGTAGCCGGGATTCAACTTTCACCTGTCGACTATCATGAAACAACATATATGACACCTTTCCAACTCCGCCCCTGGTCCCTATCCGATCTCGACCACCTCGTCCAATTCGGCGACAACCCCAGGATTGCCCAAAACATGACCGGCCAGTTCCCGCACCCTTACACCCCGGAAAAGGCCAAAGCCTTTATCGGGTACGCTGCCGGCAACAATCCGCCCAACATACTGGCCATCGAGGTGAAGGGACAGGCAGCCGGGGGCATCGGCCTTCACCTTCAATCCGACATCCACCGAAAGAATGCCGAACTGGGCTACTGGCTGGCTGAACCGTATTGGGGACAAGGCATCATCACCCGGGCCATTCAACAGATGGTGGACTATGGCTTCCAAAACTGGGCCATCAACCGCATTTTCGCCCGCCCCTTCGGCACCAATCTGGGCTCGCAAAAGGCACTGGAAAAAGCCGGTTTCCTTCTGGAAGCACGCCTCGAACAAACGATCTTCAAAAACGGCGAATATCTGGATGAATTGATCTATGCCGTACGACGGAAGTGACTCACCCTCTCCACGCTGGCTTCCAGGTCAAAGAGTACGGATGCGGCCTGAACGAGGGCTACTTTGGTTGATGACATGGGCGTTATTCATTAATTTTTACCAGTTGGCCGCTGATCTCCTCTCGCATTTCCAGCAGGTTCAGGTTTTCGTCGTAGACGGCGTCGAGGGCAAAGGGTTGGCGGCGCATGAGATATTGGTAGATCTGCCAGTCGGTAGGGGGAGTAGGAATGTGAGGGATTTCATCAAAGGAGATCCATTCGAGGCTGCCTTCATCGCAGGGTGGGGGAGGGATGCGTGCGATGTCAACTACATAGATGAAGCACAACCAATTGTAATGGGTAGGGGAGGTTTCCGCCAGCACGCCGGCATAGTGCAACTGGCGCTTATCGATCCGCAGGCCTGCTTCCTCGTAGGTTTCCCGGATAGCGGCGTCGACGGGCCGTTCGTACGGGTCTATTTTACCTCCGATGGGGACATAGCGGCCGGCGTTGGGTTCCTTGTTTCGTTTGAGCAGGAGCAATTCTTTATCGTGGCGGAGGACGATCATGGCTGCGGTGCGTTTGATGCCTGGATTCACTTCCATATTTATTTTTTTGGGAAAATAAGGGTTTCTCGGCAAGTATAACTTATTACTTTTATCCCCTGTTAGAAAAATCAGTTTTGGCAGCGCCTATGAAAGTAAAAATAAGAGCAGAGGAACCTCGGGATGAGGCGATGATCCGGCAGGTGAATGATGAAGCTTTTGAGCAACAAAATGAAGGCCGGTTGGTCGATGCGCTGCGGGCCATGCCCGACTATATTGGCGGGCTTTCCCTGGTAGCGGAAGCCGAGGGCAGAATAGTGGGGCACATTCTTTTTTCACCGGTGGAGATTCGCCACAAAGAGGTGGTGCATCACGCCATTGCCCTGGCGCCCATGGCGGTGCTGCCGGCTTACCAGAGCCGGGGTATTGGGAGCCTGCTGGTGGAAGAAGGCCTGCGGCGGGCGCGGCAGATGGGCTACGGCGCCGTTATCGTATTGGGCCATGAGTGGTTTTACCCCCGCTTTGGATTTCGGCCGGCGAGCCACTGGAATATCCGCTGCCCTTTTCCGGTCCCGGAGGCTGCCTTCATGGCTATTGAACTTCGGAAGGATGCTCTGAAAGAGGTAAAAGGAAGGGTGAAGTACAGCCGGCCTTTTGATGAGGTGTGAGGGAGAGGATGTAGTGATATAGTGAGAGCGTGATCTAGTGAGGGTGAGGGATGTAGTGAGAGAGAGAGTGCCTTTAAAACGGTAACTTTTCCTTATTTTTCAATAAAAGACAGTTGGAGCTTTCCATAATGAAAGGAAAGCCTTATATTTGCACCCTGTTTAGAAGACGTAAAGCAGAGAGTTATGAAAAAAGACCTTCATCCGGGCAATTATAGGTTAGTTGTATTCAAGGATTTCTCCTCAGGAGATTCTTTCCTGACGCGCTCATGCGCTCCTACGAAAGACTCCATCACCTGGGAAGACGGCAAAGAATATCCTTTGGTGAAGCTGGAAATTTCCAGCTATTCCCATCCATTCTTTACAGGCAAGATGAAATTTGTCGACACGGCGGGCCGTATCGATAAGTTCAACAAGAAGTTTGCCAAAACCCGCTTCGCCAAAAAAGAGGCAGAAGAATCGGAAGAATCGGAAGAATCCTAAGCTTTACCGGGAAAAGAAAAAAAAGGCTCCTTTCATTTTGATAGGGGCTTTTTTTTTGCGATATCCTGACCCCTAAGAGCTTGTTCAAATTTCAGTTTCAGCCCGAAGTATGAAATTTGAGCGCACTCTAATAAATAAAGTAGGGATATTTTTTGTAAAGGACCGTTCTATCCGTTTATATTTGGAAGCTTGGGCAAAGCATCGCTATAATCAGCATTTATGGTTAGAATTATTCTGTTTGATAATGAGACTCGTGGCCGGCTGTTGCCGCTGACCTTTATACGGCCTACCTGTGAAATCCGAATGGGCATTTTGACGATCAGGGAAAAATGGGAACGTTGGCTCAAGGGCAAGGTTTCCTATATTACTCAAGATTACCTTTCCGAAAAATATCCCATTGACCACAGTAAGGTCAACTACATTATCAATGGATCGGTGCTTCCCTCTCCGCAATTGGTGCGGCTCATTCAGCAAATGGATTTTAACGAGGCCTTCCTGCGCGGAGAGGAACTCATTGCCGCCAAGCTGGATGAGGAACAGATCGAAAACCTCATTCGGGATGACGATATCGGGGAACTGCGGGGTTTTGACCTGGAAGGCACGGATTACCTTAAGATCGATAACCTCTGGGACATCTTCGCCCAAAACGGCCAGGCGATCGAGGAGGACTTTGAACTGCTGACCAAAGGGCGGCAGTCGCAGCCCATTAGCGATACCAACCGGGTACTGGGGCCGGCCGAAAAAATTTTTCTGGAAGAGGGCGCCAGGGTAGAGTGCGCCACCTTGAACACCACCGGCGGGCCCATTTATATTGGGAGAGAAGCAGAGGTCATGGAAGGCAGCCATATTCGCGGCGGCCTTGCGCTTTGCGAGAAAGGGACTATCAAAATGGGCGCCAGGGTGTACGGGGGCACCACTATTGGGCCTCATTCGAAGGTGAGCGGTGAGTTGCACAATTGCGTGCTGCTGGGCTATTCGAACAAGGCCCACGAGGGGTATCTGGGTAACTCGGTGATCGGCGAATGGTGCAATCTCGGCGCAGACGCCAATACTTCCAACCTGAAAAACAATTACGAAACGGTAAAGCTGTGGGACTACCCTTCCGAGTCCTTTGTCGATACCGGCCGGCAGTTCTGTGGCCTTATCATGGGGGACCATTCCAAAACGGGTATCAATACGATGTTCAATACGGGGACGGTGGTAGGCGTTTCCTCCAATGTGTTTGGAGAAGGGTTTCCCCGCAATTTCATTCCCTCTTTTTCCTGGGGTGGCAAGCATGGTTTCCAAACCTACCGGACGGATAAGGCCTTTGAAACCGCCGAACGCGTCATGGCGCGCCGCAACGTGGATTTTGACGTTCAGGAACGCCTCATCTTGCTGCGGGTTTTTGAAGACACCACCCGTTACCGCCGATGGGAAAAGCCCTGACATTCATTCACCCATTGTTACTATTTAGCATAAGGCTATGGATGCCTCTGGTGCGAAATTTTGTAAGCAAACCTTCCCCTTTCAAGGGGAATGAGAAGGGGTTCCGGCAAAAAAAGCCTACAAAATTTCGCGCCAGGGGTTAAATCACCATGATGCTGAATAGTTACCACCCATTCATTCATTCATTCACTCACTCGTTCATCCCTTGAAACCACCCTTATGGAAGCGGCTGCTGAGTTATTTTGTCGAACTGCACATCGAAAGTTCGCCCAGCGAGGTCAATCCGCACTTGTATGTCAGCCTGAAGAATGGCCGCTACCAGTTGTGTACAGCCAATGCCGTATATTCCTTTGAAGACTTGTACACCAACTTCCTGTGGGCTTTTGAGCGCCTGGAACTGGATAAGGCGCCGGGAAAGGAGGTCCTGGTTTTGGGGCTGGGACTCGGGAGCATTCCTTTTATTCTGGAAAACAACTTGGGCAGGCAATTTCGCTATACGGCCGTAGAACTGGATGAGGCGGTCATTTACCTGGCTAACCAATACGGGCTGGATGGGCTTTCTTCACCCGTCACTACAATCTGTGCCGACGCTTATGCTTTTCTCCTGCAGAATGAAGAACAATACAGCATGATCTGCATGGATATTTTTCTGGACGACCTGGTGCCCAAGCCCTTTGAAAGCCCTGAATTCCTGGAAGCCCTGAAGGACGCCCTTGCTCCCGGAGGGCTGCTCCTCTACAACCGGCTGGCGGATAACCTCAGGGACCAGCAGGCTACACAACTTTTCTTTGAGCAGCGTTTTCTCCCGGTTTTTCCTCAAGGCGCCTACCTGGATGTCGGCGGCAATTGGATATTGTTAAATCACAAGGAGGCCATAAAACAGAATGGCCGGGTTAAAAAATAAGGATGGGGCGCAACAGTTCTCTATTATTTCTTTATATTTGATACTCGATGGCCATTATCCCAACTTATTTCAAAACCCAGCTTTTTCAATATCACCGATTACCTAAAGAAATTTGCGTTCATTGAAATTAATTTGCCCCATGCAACGTTTCATTAGACAAGCCTCACGCAGCGCGGCTTCATTCTACCGTGCGTGAGTCATTCGCACCTTCATGTTCTGTTCAATGAAAAAGCTCTTAAAAATAGGGGGCTAAATTACGCTCATCGCTATCCTGAAAAGGGCCACTCTAACACTCTAAGATTCACCTAGTAAAAAGCCTCATTGCCAGTTATGAAAAACCTGTTTTGCCCAGGGCTTGTGTTCCGGACAAAGACGGCATTCTTTTATATTCTCCGGGCTTTTACCTGCCTTGAATTTTGCAAAAAAAATTATTTCATCAAACTCTGCTATCGCAGGCCGGCTTTTACCGGAGCGATGGGATAGTAGCACAAGTAGTACTATTTAACATGGAAACAAGCTTTAAACAACCAACAATCACTGAACAGCGGGGAAATCTTCCAAAGATCACTTTCGACAAAAAAGAAGTGGCCGATTTTTATCCGGAAGTGAGAAAGCGAGTCGACGCTTATTTTAAAAGTAAAAATATTGGTAAACACGCTAATGGCGCTATGATCGCTAAGACGGTGTTCATCCTTACGGTGTTCATCGGCAGTTATGTCCTGCTTCTGAGCAATATTTTTAGCCCGGGCGTGCTCCTGCTGCTGGCCATCGTCAACGGCTTTTTCACCGCGCTCATCGGCCTGAACATAGCTCATGACGCTATTCACGGCGCGTTTTCTTCCAATTCAATCGTGAATAAAGCAATGGGGCTCTGGTTTAATATTGTTGGCGCCAACGATTATATGTGGATGATCACGCACAATGTTGTCCATCATACTTATACCAACATACCGGATCACGATGAGGATATCGACCAGATTCCCATCATTCGCCTGAATCCGAACCAGGACCTCTGGCCGATACACCGCTTCCAGTACATTTATGTATTTTTATTTTATCCGTTGGCGTCCCTGTCATGGGTCTTCCTAAAGGATTATAAAAAGTTCTTCAAGAGCCATATCGGTAGCTACGACAATAGCCAGCATCCCCGCAAGGAATTTTACCGCCTGTTCTTCTTTAAAGCGGTGTATTATTTCCTGTTTCTGGTTTTGCCCTTTACCCTGATCGAGTTGCCCTGGTATTATATCCTGGTAGGTTTCCTCGCTCTGCACTTTGTGGAAGGGCTGACCCTTGCCTTGGTTTTCCAACTGGCTCATACGGTAGAAGGGACCTCTTTCCCCGCTCCGGATGAGAACGGTAAGATCGCCAACTCCTGGGCGGCGCATCAGATGTACACTACCGCCAATTTTGCGCGTAAAAACCCGGTGGCGAACTTCCTGTTCGGCGGCCTCAATTTCCAGGTCGAGCATCACTTGTTCCCCCGGATATGCCACATTCACTACCGGCACATTGCCCCCATTGTGAAGCAAACGGCTGAAGAGTTCCACCTGCCCTATATTGAGAACGAGACCTTTATCGGCGCCATCGGTTCTCATATCAGGACTCTGAAAAAATTCGGCAGAGGGGAGGTTCAGCCGGCGTGAATGAGTTGTCGGTGATCGGTTGTCAGTTGTTGGTTGATACAATTTGTAGGCCAACAACTGACAACTGCCCTTTCATTCCAACCTCCGGATGTTGTGGTTAATCACTTCCAGATAGGCGGCGCACTGTTGCCCGGCGTATTGTCGGTAATAGTTGTCTTCCGGCAGGGTGATCAGGGCCTCTCGAGCCTTCTCCAGGCTTTGCTTCGCTTCTTTTAATAATGTCAACTCCATTTCTGCGGACCTCACTACATCAGACCGCTGGTTGAGAGCGACGGCGAGGTTGATCAGCAGCCCGGCGTAAAACTCCATTTGCGGGGGTAGGGGAGGAGCGAGGTTGCGGGCCATCTGGCAGTAGCGGATCGCCTCCTGCTGAAGCGCCAGGAAGGCGGGCAGGGAGTCTGTCTGTTGCAGCGAGCTGGCTTCTTCCGACAAATACAGTGCGTAATCCATGATAGCCTGGGCCCAGGCTGTTTTATTTCCTGTGGTGGGATGAAAGCGATAGCTGGCTTCGGCTTCCAGTAGCCCCTGTTTTTCTTTCGGGCTTTGGAGGAAGGCGGTAATAGTATCCAGGTAACTGTAGCAGAGAACTTGCCCATCGGCCAGCGGCAGCAAGTCCTCCACCCGGCGGGAGAAGGCTTCCGGGCTCACCGGGCAGGGCAGGAGCTGCCACATAGGCAAGGCCGGCAGGTGGTTGAGGATAAACAAGTAGGGAGGCGTCAGAAAATAGTTGACTCCATACTGGGCCATTAGCGCATCTTGCCCGGGGCCGGCGCCCCAGGTGGCATCCACCAGCCGCCACTGTCCGTCCAGCAAAACTGCGTTCCAGGAATGATCGGGGACGGCGGGCAACGCTACTGCCTCCAGCCCCTGCCTGGAGTAACCGGAAACCGAAACGCACCGCAGGCCTGCGAGGCGGCATAACTCCACGTACAGCAAAGAGTAGTCAAAACACAGGCCCCGCCTCCGGCGAAGGATATCCCCGATGTTTTGATTGATACGGCGGCCCTGCCGGCTGGCGTCATCGTCGTAGGTGATCGTATGAGCCAGCCAGGTGTAGAGGCTGCGGGCCTTTTCCCGGTTGCTTTCCGCCGGCTCTATCAGGTAACTCACCAGTTGGGGCAGGGAGTAGCGCAGGCTGTCCGGCGCCTGCCGGGCATGGCGGTCAATGGCCTGGTACTGTGCCCGGGCGAGAAAGCCAGCGAACAGCAAGCTGGCCAGCAAAAATATACGAATAAAAATAGCCATGGTGTTGATCATTGGGCTTCTTACTAATAACGGCTGGACAGAAAAAAAGCTTAATTGAGGCTTCAGAAACATCTCGTATGTTTTCAGCGCCTTTTCAGAGGCTTCGCTTCTCACCTTTGGCTTTCAATATGGGGCCTGCTTAACCTGTGAACATCTTTCCGGCCAGTTTTTTTACCCTCCTGGACTGGGTATTCCGCCTTTTATATGTTTCTTTGATAGAGGAAATTCACACAACTATGGCTTACTATCTTGAAAGGCAGGAGCGCTTCTCTGAAGGCATACAAAGGATAGGCCTGGAGCAGAACAAAATGGCTATAGACGGGCTCGCCAATGATGAGGATCCACATGGCGGCGTGCATAAGGCCAGAAAGCATTTCAAAAAACTGCGCGCCCTGTATCGCCTGATCCGCGATGAGGCGGGGGCTGAGGTATACCGGCACGGTAACACCTTTTACCGTGACCTGGGCCGCCGGCTGGCAAGCCTTCGGGACATCACCTCTCTGATCGAGGCAGTTGCCCTTTTGCAGAAAAAGACCGGTACAATGGCTGAAAATGAAGCTTGCTGCTTGCTGCTTGCTTTGCTGGAAGGCGAGCGGCAGGCTATTCTGCAAGGCCATACAGAAGAAGACAGCCTGTTGGAACAGGCCATCTTTCAGCTTCGGGAAAACCGGCAAAGTTTTCTGCAACTGCCTCTTCGCGATGATTGCCTGCCGGAAATTATTGCCGCGCTGCGCCGGGTATATCAGCGAGGATACAAGGAGTATCACAAAGCGCTGGGAACCCCATCGGTAGAGGATATGCACGAGTGGCGAAAACGTGTGAAGTACCTCTGGTATCAATACCGCCTGCTCAAGCAGGCCTCGCCCCGGGTATTCAGGGCCTATAAAAAGGTAGCCAATGCATTGAGCGATATCCTGGGAGATTATCACGACCTGGCGCTGCTGAACGAGAAAATGGAGGAGCAGGCCGGGCAACTTCCGGAAGAAACCCGCCAGCTATTGCACGAACTGATTGGAGCGCATCTGGGCCGGCTTTTGGACGAATCGCGCCGGTTGGGCGCCATCTTCTATGCCGAGACACCCGAGGCCTTCACCCGGCGCATGCGGAGCACATTGAAGGGGAATTTGTTCTGATTTTTACCCGATTTGCTATAAAATCGCCCAAAACGGCAACCAAATCCAGTGTTATTTGTACTTATTGCCGTTGAGTTTTGAAACAAGCCACCTAATATGAAAGGAATAATAGTGATTGCCTTCGCCCTGATGAGCACCCTCGGATGGGCAAACGAACAAATCCCGGAAAGCGTAAAAGCCGCCTTTGGCAAGATGTATCCCGAAGTCCCTCAACCAGATGTATACTGGGAAGTCCAGAAAGACGGGATCGTCGCCATTTTCAATGAAGACGGAGGACTGAAAAAAGCCTTTTTTGCGGAAAACGGAGAATGGCTGGAGACTCGCATAAGGCTCTATGCCGGGCAGTTGCCCCGCGCCATTTTCAACTACGTCGAACGCACCTTTAGCGATGCAGACGTCACCTTCCTGGCCAAAGTATTGCACCCGGGCGGCTTCTTCTACCGCATCGAGTCCGAAACCTACGAAGAAGTGACCATCGATTTGCTGGACCGGCAGGGTGCGCTGCTGGAAACGAAACGCATTCCGTTTACGGAGGGGTTGGAGTTGTATTAGGGTTTCGATTGGGTTAGCCAGGGCCGGCCCTACTCTATCATTTTCTTTTGACTGAATTCCTATCAATGGTTCCCCCGGGAAGAATCCGTTTTCTAAGATAGAAGCATCAGGTCAAGGAGGGAGGCATCTTCCAGCATCCACTCCAGGATGTATTTTTCTTTACCCCTTTTCAAACTTTCCGGTAGCTGTGGGTTATCGCCATAGAGCTAACAGCCAGTATACTCGTACACCGAACACCCATAGTTCCCTCTGAACCCCGTACCCCTCTTACACTACTCCACATACTCCTGCCGCACCACGATCGTGTAATAACCCTTATCGATCTCCAGGTAGCCCTGGTCGTAACAAAAGCGGTAGACATTACCTGATTTGGTGACATACTCATTGGTGAAGTAGCTGAACTTGAAGCCATTTTCCAGCAGCTTGTCGCGATGTACCTTGGCTTTGCCGTTGGGATTGAGGTTGGACAGAATCCGGCGGTTTCTGCGAAGGATATTGTTGATGTTGCGAATGAAGTTGTTGGCGTCCCGGTTCAGCCGGTTATTGTAACTGCTGCGGCAGTGAGCCGAGCAGAACTTTTTGTCTGCTCTGCCGATAATCTGTTCGCCGCATTCTACGCATGTATTCTTCATAGCTAAGCGCGTATTTGGAAGTGCTCGTCAGGCCAGGTATGTCTGTTTTTTGATGTTGCAACCCTTAAATATACGCAAAAAGATGTTGCCTGAACAGGCTTGTGGCCTCCTTTTTCTTCTTTTTACAGTATTTTTTTACAATGCTTGGGCAAGCACGGCCGAATTGCGAAATTAGCTGCTATGGAAAGGCGATTTAATGCATACTTGCGCGGTGAGCGCTCAACGGCTTTATTTTCGATTGGATGGGGAGCACTGTCTGCGGCGGCGGCAGCTTGGGCATACCTTCACTGGCAGGGCGAACTATTTTGGGCATTACTGTTTACAGTGTGTTTGCTGAGCCTGGTGCAATTGCGGGCCGGCATCCGGAGGCTCGTGAAGGCCCGTAGCCTGAGTAAGGAACTGCATTCCATTGTCGAGATTGCTCCGCCAACCTTTGCCGCCCTGGAACTCCCCCGGCTGGATAAACAGGAACAGTCGTTGATGCGGCGGCGTTTTATCGAGCAGGCCCTCTTTGTGATGGGGCTGTGTTTTGCCCTCGCCGGCGGCTTTGGTATTTCCGGACAGTCTTTATTGGGTACGGGCATCGGCTTGTGCATTCAAATGGCCATTCTGCTGATCATTACCCTCACCAGCCAGTGGAGAGCCACTCTTTACCGCAATGAGATTGAGCGGGAACGGGGGCCGTAGGAGTGGAGATTGCTTGGATGGTTGGATGATTTTGTACTTCGGACGAACCAAGGGGTGAGCCGGAACTACGAATTCGAAAAGCTGGAATAGGGCCCGGAATAAACGCCAAACACCCGCTTTCCGACTTCCGACTTCCGACTTCACCATGCCTCGTCTAAAGTCAAGGTGGCTGGTGGCCCGGCCGGCCAAAATGACGTCAATTTGATGGAGAAAGGAGTAACTTTTTGTCCGGGAGGACGTAAATAAAAGCCCGCCCCTCCGTCATACGACGCATTTCAGGCTACGAATGCAAATCCGGCGCAGCCCTCCGTGTACGGTTTGTTGTATCAGGAATTAATAGCGACTTTTATCATAAAATACCATTTTCAAAATGAACACCCTAGAACAGCTGCACGCAAGCAGCAAGAACTCCTTTGACCTAACGGCTGCTCAGGACCAGGAAAGCCTGATGCAACTCGTAAGCCAATTAGCCCCATTTCCGGTTGCAGAAGTCGAGCGCTTAGCGCTGGAAGGCAATGCCCCTCTTGAATTCAAATTGGCATTCAAGGTATTGGCCTCCCGGCAATTTGTGGCGGGCAATACCCGGCCGCTCAAGGTCGGCATCGTCTTTGCCATGTGGGGAGAGCAGAACCGCTTGCTACCCAGGTCGGAAAACAACCCCAACGGGGAGGACCTGCTCAACGTGAAACTCGCCCAGTTGGACTGGCTGTTTAAAGGCTCCGCCATAGACTGGCAATTGTATGCCGTAGACGACGGCTGCCCTTATGGCAGCGGCCGGATTGCCCGGGAAGTCGTCAAAGGCTCGCCTTTGGAAAGCCGCGTGTCCGTCCTGTTTCTGGAAGAGGCGCTGCCCGCCGCCGGCGGCCCGTTGAAGAACCTGGCTTCTGCCAATGACTCCCGGAAAGGCGGGGCCATTATCCTGGGGTGCCAGAAGGCGCTGGAAGATGGGGCGGAGGCCATCATCTATACCGACGCCGATAATTCGGTTCACCTGGGCCAGGCCGGCCTGCTGCTTCAGAAGCACCTGGAGGAGGGCTATAAGGTGGTGCTGGGCAACCGGAAGGACAAACACTCCGTACTGGTCAAGCAGGAAAGCCGCTGGGGCATTGGCATCAAGGCCCTGCGGCACATGCAGCGGATGGTGGGCCACAGTATCTTTTCAAGAGGAATACTGGACTCCCAGGCGGCCTTCAAACTGTATCATAAGGATGTGCTGGAAAAGATACTGGAAAAACCTTCCGTTTACGATTTCTCTTTCGATTCCGACTGGATTGCCTGCACTCTGGCGCTGGACCTGCCTTTTGCGAAAGTGCCCTTTGCCTTTATCGATTCTTTTGCCGAATCTGCTTCCATCGTTCAGGGCCCTATGACCACCTGGGAAACCCTGCTGAAAGGGCTGGTCACTGCCGTCCGGGAGCGCGGCGTTCCTTACAATGAAGAGATGGCCAGTGTGCTGGATGAGCACATCGGGTCCTCCAAAGACCTGGATGCGCTGATCAACCACCTGCCAAAAGAACTGGAAGCCACAGAGGATAAAGACCTGGGCAACCCGGAGGTTATGTCACCGGAAGCGATGGCGGCGTGGATTGTGGAAAGGAAGCAGGCGGCAGTGATGGCCGGTTAATTTTATCCATGAAAAAGCTACAGCTACTCTTGTTTTTGGCCGTACTTGTCGGGTGTCAGAAGGAGCGAGCCCCTTCTTTTGACGCGCTCCGGTACGTCGATCCCCAGATTGGTTCCGTTCACGGCCGCTGGTTCTTTTACACGCCGGCGGCCCTGCCTTTTGGGATGGCCAAGCTGGCGCCTCATACCAATGCTTACGAGGGGGTGGGCAGCTGGGCTCCTCAGGGGTATGACGACCGGCACACTTCCATCGAAGGGTTTGGTTATTTCCACGAGTTTCAGGTCGGTGGAGTGGTGGTGATGCCAACTGCGGGCGAACTGAAAACCGTTCCGGGGAGCTTGGAAAACCCCGATGCGGGCTACCGCTCCCGGTTCGATAAAGAGACGGAACAGGCGGAGCCGGGATATTATTCGGTATGGCTTAAGGATTATCAGATCAGGGCGGAGATGACTGCTACGGAAAGGGTAGGGTTCCACCGGTTTACTTTCCCGGCATCGGATCAGGCCCATCTGGTGTTTGATATCGGCCACAAACAGGGAGAAAGCAGCACCGTGACGGATGCGTGGGCCTGCTGGGACGGCGGCCGCGAGGTCGAAGGTTACGTGGAAACCTTTCCCGAATACCTCAAGTTTTGCGACCCGGAGAGCCGGGTGAAAATGTATTTCGTCGCCCGGCTGAGTAAGGCGCCGGAAGGATACGGCGCCTTTGTCGATTCCCTGGCCACCGCTGGCGAGCGGGAAACCAAAGGGGTGGGAAATGGCTTATACCTCACCTTTTCTACAGCCGATCAGGAAGTGCTGGAATTGCAGGCCGGCCTGTCTTACACCAGTATCGAAAATGCCCGGCTGAACCTGGAGACAGAAACCCGGGGGCTGGCTTTTGACCGGGCCCGTAGTGAAGCCAGCCAGGCCTGGAACGCTATGCTCGGACGGATTCAGGTGCAGGGAGGCGAAGAAGAAAACAGGATCAAATTTTACACAGGGCTTTACCACGCTTTGCTCGGCCGGGGCATCTCCGAGGACGTGAATGGCCAATATCCAGGGTACGGCGGCGCTATCGGGCAAATACCCCTCGACGCTGAGGGGAAACCCCCATACCACCATTTCAATACGGATGGCATCTGGGGTGGTTTCTGGAACCTGGGACAATTGTGGGCCCTGGCCTATCCTGAATATTTAAGCCAGTATGTACAATCCAACATCGATTTCTACAAGGAAACGGGCTGGCTGCACGACGGGCGGGCTACGGGCGCTTTTGCCAATGGCGTACAGACCAATTTTCAGGGGCTGTTGCTGGCCTCAGCGTACAACTGCGGCATCCGGGACTTTGATGTGGAAACGGGCTATGAAGCGGCCAGAAAGAATGAACTGGAATCCCGGGGCCGCAACCTGGGCAACGGCAAATACGACCTGCACTGGTTCTTGGAAAAAGGGTACGTGCCTTTTCGGGATACGACGATCTCCAATGGCTGGGTCTTCAATTTCGGCGCCTCCCATACCCTGGAGTACAGTTTCAGTTCCTTCGCGGTAGCCCAGATGGCGAAGGCCCTGGGGCATGGATCAGACTATCGGAAACTGATGGAACAGGCTGGCTACTGGAAGAACCTTTTCGACCCGGAAACCAGGTTCATTCGCCCCAAATACCCGGATGGCGCTTTTATCGAAGATTTTGATCCCCTCAAGGCCTGGCACGGCTTTCAGGAGGGCAACGCCTTTCAGTACACCTGGTACGTCCCGCACGACGTGGCCAGGCTGATGGAGGCCATGGGAAAGGACACCTTCAACCAGCGCCTGGAAAAAATGTTCACCGACGCTCAGAAGAGCGTTTTCGGCGGAGGGGAGGAGATCCACAGCTTCTCCGGTATTGAAAAACTGTACAACCACGGCAACCAGCCCTGCCTGCACAACTCCTGGTTGTTCAATTACTCCGGCAAACCATGGCTTACCCAGAAGACGACGCGGGCCATTTGCAACGAATTCTACGGAACAGAACCGCTGCATGGCTACGGTTATGGACAGGATGAAGACCAGGGGCAACTGGGCGCCTGGTACGTCATGGCGGCCATGGGCCTCTTCGATGTGCAGGGGCACGCCGCGGCCGCCCCCACGTTCCAGTTCGGCAGCCCGCTGTTTGACACCATCGTCATACAGCTAAATACGGAGTATTACCCAGGAAAAACACTGATGATAGAGACGGTGAATAATGCCCCGGAGAATCCCTATATACAGGCTGCTTCTTTCAACGGAGGCCCGGTGGAGCGGTGCTGGATAGAACGATCGAAGCTCATGAAGGGTGGAACGCTGGTGTTTGAGATGGGCCCCGGCCCGAACGAGGATTGGGGAACAAGTGCACCGCCTCCTTCCGGCGCGGAGGATTAACGCCCTGGCCTGGTTGTCCATACGCCAGGATCCACTTCCCCCCGCCGCAGCCTGTTCACCAACAGGTGCGCCTGCCGGGTAGGCTCCGGGATTTTGTAGCCCCGGGCGCAGTGCAGCATGATCTCCCGGCTCTGTGTTAAGCCCACCCTGTGGCCGGGGGAGACGAATACCGGTTTGACTCCATCTTTGACGCAGAGGGCGAAGCCCAGGGTTTCCTCCCCGTCCAGGATGGAAGAATAGGAGCCGCGCCGCAGTGTAGGTTCATCGTACTTACCGGTAAGCCTTTTCTTGGCACAGCCAATGGTGGGTATGTCCGCCAGCAGGCCGAAGTGGGAAGCGATGCCCATGCGCCGGGGATGGGCGATGCCGTGGCCGTCGAAGGTGATGATATCGGGTTGGAAGGGCAGCCGTTCCCAGGCTTCCATCAGGGAGGGAATCTCGCGGAAGGAAAGCAAGCCCGGGATGTAGGGGAAGGGGGAGCGGCGGATGACCGTGCTGTGGGCAACCACTTTCATGGCTTCATAGTCCAGCACTACAATGCCGGCGTAGAATTCATCGGATCCCTTGTTGTAAGACAGGTCGGCGCCGCCGATGTGGCGGATCGGCCCTTCGAAGGGCGTAAGCCGGATTTCCTCCCGGAGTTGCCTTTGCAGGGCAACGGCTTCGGTAGGCGAGAAATCCCAGCTGTGCCGGATCGGGTTCATATTTCCCGCTTATTCAGCGCCCGGTCCTGGTTGTACGCTCTGATGATATTGGGCAGATCCCGGAAGCGGTAGCCTTCTTTACCGATCTTCTCCCGGAATTCCGGCGCTTCTTCTTTTTTGAAGAGGCGCCTCAACTTGCGCCGGAAGTTCAGGCTGTTGACGCGGATCGGCTGCTTCTTATCCTTCATTTCCAGCCAGTACTCGGTAACCGTGCGGGTGCTGGTCTCCAGTATTCCATTTTCGAACCGAATGACGTACTCTTCTTCCGGCGACTGGTACAGGTTGACGGCGGCGCCTTTTTCCAGGATGCGCAGGAAATACCAGTGGTTGCGGCAATTCTTGCTTTCGAAGGCGGTGTATCCCTTTTCATCGGTAAAGACAAAGCCCCGGATGCGTTCCGCTTCGATGTTGTAGGGCGAACCGAAATCGTTGATGAATACGACGACGCTCTGGAATTGGGTATGATAGAGCTCACCGATATAGCCGGTCAGCTGTTTCCCGTTTTTGGTAACGATGTAGCCGCGGGCGGGGTCCGTATCCGTACACAGGCCGGTGGCGGCGAAGAGCAGGGCGAAAAGAAGGGCGTACAGTTGCTTCATAGGCCAGGAATTGTTGCTTGCTGTTCCAAAATAAAAAGTTTTGGGCGGAATTCCAGGCGCTGCTTGTAAAATTGCCGGATAAAAATTTTCGATTTCAGGGGCCTCACACCACCGTCACCCGCAGTGCCTTCAGCCCGTCCGCGCCCTGCAGCCGGTTGAGTTCCAATTCTTCCACTTCGGAGCTGACATAGCCCTTGTCGACGAGGTAACCGATGTAGTCCAGGTATTCCTGGTGGTCCTTTTCGTGGAGGTAGACGATGGCGATCTTGCCCTTTTGGGTGAGCCGTTCGTCCGTACCTTTGATGGTGGCCTTATCGATGCGCTTTTTGATGATCTCGTAGCGAACGTTGTAAGCGCCGTCTACGTCGAAGCGCTTGTCGTCCATCCGGAAGCGGATGCTGATGGGGTTGTTGTAGACGAAGATGAGCTGGGCGGTAGCCAGGGGGGTGGGAAAGCGCAGCGCCTCCCGTTTGACCAGCCGCGTAGCTTCGCAAAGGCTGACCAGTTGCCAGAGGCGGAAGTCCTTGAGGTGGTAGTCCAGGAACTGCCCTTCTTCGAGGATGGACTGGCCGAGGTAGATGTTGTACTCCACGCCGTCGGTTTTGTAGATCTCGAAATAGTGAGGCAGCAGCTTTTGCATCTTCTCCTGCTCCGCATCCATGAATTGGCCCAGTAGGATGTTGAGCTTTTCCACGCTCTTCTCGTAATCTTTTCGCTGGCGGTACAGGATGCCGAGCTGGGGGTCTAATAGCTGAAAGTAAGGCGCCAAAACCGTTTCCCCGAGGTTGCTGTCCTGCTCGCCCAGATAGCGCAGGAAGGGATGGACGTCGTAGAGGAGCAGGTCGGTCACCACATTTTCATCGCTGGAATAAAACTCTTCTTCGATCCGGCCCTTTAGTTTTTTTACTTTGAGCAGATAGTGGTCCAGCAGGTTGAAACCGCTTTGGGCGAGGCACCTTTCCAGCACCTGTTCCAGTATGGCGAGATTGTCCTGCAGGTCAGCGCGGATGGATTCGCTGCGCAGGGAGGAGGAGCTGACGATGTCGGCCTGGCCGTACAGGGGATAGACATTTTTGAAGACGATGCTGTCGTCGGCATCCTGCCCTTCGAAAAGCAATTGCTGAGCCGCCCGGCGAAATTTCCACAGGACGCTCTGGTGAATAGAAGTGTAGCGCCTCTGTATGGCCAACTGCACGGCATCCTGTAACTCGCGGGCCACCCGGTTGAAATTGAGGTTGGCCAGGGCGAAAACATCCCGGAGTTTCAGCAGGGTGAGGCTGTTGAGAGCATGGGTGCGGGGCATCCCCAGCTCCAGCATACCAATAGCTTCGCCTTCCTCGTTTTTTTGAGCGATTAGGATTACATTTTTATAACCCTGCTCCAGGAGCAAGTCAACTACCGGATTCGGAGGTTCCTTTTCCAGGTCGTCAATGACCAGGGGGGCGTTTTGCCGGAGCGCTTTCTGATAAGGAGACCCCTCCATATCGCCGGGCAGCTCGTCGAGCCGGCCGGT
This sequence comes from Lewinellaceae bacterium, assembly GCA_020636095.1. Lineage (GTDB taxonomy): Bacteria > Bacteroidota > Bacteroidia > Chitinophagales > Saprospiraceae > JACJXW01. The sequence goes on along the minus strand of JACJYN010000002.1, from coordinate 152,190 downwards.
TACAGGTTCCAGCAAACTGGCCCTCATGACTTCTTCCCGGGAGGCATGCCACCAAAGGGGCATGGCGCCTACCCGCAAATCCGGTTCCCGCAGGTAACTGCGGACCTGATTCTCCAGGAAGTCCAGCATTTCCCTGCCGTCGTGGTGCGATTCACCGATCAGGCCCTCTTGCATTTTGCTCCACACCTCGGCTTCCGTTACGTCCGTCATGTACCCCAATACCAACCCCTCGAAAGCGAAGTTGTCCGGAGGGAAGCGCTCCAGCCAAAGTTGCTGGTCGAAGAGGTTATCCAGCAGTTCACTGATCTCCTGCGGCCCTAGTTTGGGTAGCGGTTGGATGGTTTTGATGCGCACAAAATCCGTGACGATATTATAACGGTAATAGTATTCGAGTTTCGTCTGCCGGTCCCGGAGGTGGATGACATCCGTGAGGACGGCTTTCAGGTCCTGTCCGTAACAGTGCTTCAGGATCAGGCTGCCGGCTTTGAGCACGGCCTCGGGTTGGCTGCTTGTATGCTCCGCTTGTTCCAAAAAGATTTCCAGGCTTTCACTTTCGAACAGCTGCCTCATGGCCGGTGAGCGGAACATAAAACCGGTGTCAAAGGGCCGGCCGGCAAAGGCCTTTCCTTCCGCCTGTTGGTTGAGCGGGAAGTACAGAGACAGGAGCGTATCCAGGCTATTTTCTCCTTCCAGGGTTTCGGGAGTTTGCCCGTCGTTTATTTTCTCCTGCAGAACGGATATCTGGCTCTGCAATTTACTGTAAAGGCCTTTCAGCGGTTGTCGGCTGTTTTGGGCTTTTTCCTGCAGGTAGGCCAGCAGGGGGTCGAAACTCAGCACGGTGGGGTAGGGGAAGCCCTGGGCGTGTGGTATCTGAGACATGAAGGTATGCAAGGGGATGAACTGGTTTTGTTGAATGGGTGGTAGGTTAGTCATAGTTGGAATGAAATGGTTTTTGTAACTATTCAGCATCATGGTGATTTAACCCCTGGCGCGAAATTTTGTAGGCTTTTTTTGCCGGAACCCCTTCTCATTCCCCTTGAAAGGGGAAGGTTTGCTTACAAAATTTCGCACCAGAGGCATCCATAGCCTTATGCTAAATAGTAACTGGTTTTTTACTCTAACAGCTTATAAGCGGTTTTGGCCGACAATGGTGTGGAATGTGGATCAATTGCGGGCAGCCCCGCTTTTTAGCCGCACTTAACGGCCGGTTTTGTGTTCCTCCAATGTCCTGGCCGTTTTGTAAGGCTTGGGCGGGAAATCCTACTTTGGTCTGGATATACATTCTGACTCTATTTTTTACACCTCCATGTTAGCCAGTAAGTTAGCTATTCGGTTTTCCGGATTTCAACACTTTTCAGCATGGTTTTTTTCGCATTTTGCGGTTTATTTCTGGAGAGCCAATCAGCCCTGCCCTGCCGGCGGCCCTCCGCTCAGGAGAAGAACTTCTGCCCGAAGCCGTTATCCCGGAACCAGTCGATGGTGCTGATGAGTTTTTCGCCGGGGCGGAGCTGGTGCATTTCGATGTTGTAGTGCAGGGAGTCCGCCTTTTGCAGGATGAAGGGCAGGTCGTATTCATCCCGGTAGATGATGAAGATGGGGATCTCCAGCATGATGGCCCAGCCGACCTGCACCCAGCAGGAGGAAAAAAGGCGGTTGTTGGGCACGATCAGGAGGAAGGCCCGCGACCGTTGCATGATCTTATATTCTTCGATCAGGACTATCTTGGGCGAGCGGCTGGTTTTGGAGCTGGGGTCCTTTTTGGGCCAGGAGTAATAGTAGTTTGAGATCAGGGGGAACTGGGCCACCAGCTGGTCGAGAAATTTGATGACTTCCCGGTTGAAAACCTCAAAGTTAATGAAGGGCACTCCGGCTTTATCGCCGAGCATCCACTTTTCGAGGACTTTCCGGGCGGCCGGTTCGAAGGCGGCAATATCGGCCGGGCCGGCGGGGAACTGGGCCTGCAGGCTCTGCATCAGTTCTCCCAGGGCGTCCTCCAGGATGTCGCGCTGCAGCTTGGTGGAAAGGACGGGGGCCGACACGAACAGGTCGTACTCTTTTTCCGGAGGGGATGGCGCCGGCGGGGGTACCTGGGCTTCTTTCAGCTCGCCGCCCAGGCGCTTCCAGAAAGAGGTTTCGTTGTAAACGGACCGTGGGGTCTTGAGCAGGTTGCCCCGCTCGTTGCGAAAGAAGGAGCGGACGAATTCCGGCAGTTCCCCTGCCTCTTTTTCAAATTCTTTGGGTTGGCCTTCCGTATCCTGCGCCATCTTTTCGAGCATGCAGGTGCGGGAGACGATGGCGTGGAAGCGGGTGATCATGTACTGGCCGAGGAACAGGCTGCCCGGGGCTTCCGCCGGAATCTTCAGCCGCAGGTGCATGTAGCGGGTCTGGTCCTGGTTGAAAAGGGACAGCACCAGCAGTTCCTCTTCGGAGGCCTCCCAGTTCACTTCCCCCTCGAAGGTGCTTCTGCCTTCAGGGCTGCTGATCCGAATCTTGCTTGCCCACCATTCTCCGGGGGGGAGGTGTACTTCCAGCACCCGCCGGATGACGCGGTAATTGTCGTAGTCGCAGTTGTACAGATACCAGGAGTTTTCGGATAACCACTTCAGGGTCCGGTAGGTGCGCGAGGTATGCGCCCAGATGGGGCGGCTGCCGGGCGGTTTCGCTTTCGGGGTATTCGTGGGCCGGCCGGGCGCCGGCGAGTGCGCCTTGTCACTTTTGGATCTTTTCGGGGGCCGGCTGGTCGGCGTGGGCAGGATCAGCCGGGGCGGGAATTCCTCGGCGCCGGACTGCCGGCTTCGGTATTTTTCTATCAGCGCCTCCATTTCGGGGTTCCCGGCCATCTCCCGGTAAGCCAGGAAGTACTTTTGCCCCATTTCAATGCTTTCCGTCCCCTTGTTGTAGGAATGCACCAGGTCTTTGAGGTGCCGGCCGTGGAATAAGATGGTCTCGTCATCTCTCCGGGACACCCGAAAGCCGTGTGCGCCGAAGTCAAAGCCTTTCTTCCGGAGGATGGAAATGCAGGCGTATTTGATGCTGCGGTTCCTGTATTTGGACACCTTTTCTGAAAGGCCAGGCTCCCCGTTGGCGAAGCCGTAAAAGAGGGGTTCGGTGTCGTCCATCAGGCTCAGGTTGGCTTTTTCCTGAAGCCAGGCCTGGCATTGGGCCACGATTTCCTGGTGAAGGACATAGAACTGCAGCCTGCTTAATGTTTCTGTGGATCGGGGCATTGTCGGATCGTTTGCTTAAGCAAAGTACAACTTGCTTGAGCAATAAAAAAATATTAAGGCTCTACTCTTGAGAAAAAGGAATTTTTTCCCCGGAGGCCGGCATTGGCGGGAGGTTTGCCTGCTGTAGGCTTCTTCGGTTTAAAGGCCGTTTGTTGAAACTGGCCGGAGGCTCCGCTTGCCTTAAGTTTATCCGGGTTTTGATTAAAGGCGGCGGGCCTTTTCAGAAAGATTTAAATTCAAGGTATAAAAAAAAAGCAAAGATATGCCAGTCAACACTACATTCCGCCCCCCTGGCCTGACGAGATCCGCAATGCTGTTCGACAGCGGCCGTTCGATGGACAGAGAGGCCCTGGGGGGCCTCGAAAGAACGATCATGATTGCAACATAGAGGGCTGCCCCGGCAGCCCTCTCTTCTTAATGGCGCGCGCAGTTAAGGTTTTCTCTTAACCCAAAACTGCTGTTACCATGAAAAATTCAAGAAGAATTTCAACAGCGATGGCGGCATTGCTGGGGCTGCTCCTTGCACTCTTCAGCACGAGCTGCGCCAACCGGCAGATGGAAGCCCGGTTAAAGGAAGCCCGTCAGGAGGGATTGGAACAGGGAAAGACAGAAGGCCGTGAACTGGGCTATGAGGAAGGTGTCGCGGCAGGTAAAATGCTAGGATGGCGGAAAGGCTACGAAGTCGGCTACGAGCAGGGGAAGCAAACCGGCAGGCGGGAGGGGTTCCAACTTGGCTATGGAACCGGTTACGAGCAAGGAGAGCGAAGCGGCAGGCGGGAAGGGTTCCAGTCCGGCCATGAAACCGGGTACTCGGCAGGCCTGGCTGTCAACGAGCTGATCCGGTCTGCCTTCATCTGGTTGCTGGCCACTTACACCGGCCTTGCCCTCCTGGCGGGGCTGGCGCTGTGGTTCAGGAGCAAAGGGCGCCGGATTGCGGGGTAGTATAAGTAGTAGGACATATTTAAGTTACACTTGGATTAACTCGCGCGCCAATGGGACACGAGCGAAGCGACTGATGGAATAAATTGGCGCCCGAGACGTGTTGTCGGGCTCCGATTTCCTATCGGAGTCAGACTTAAACCCCAGGTTATCTGTAATTTAAATATGTCCGACTACTTAACTCAAAAAAGAAATTATTCACATAAAAACCATCAGCCATGAGCAAGAAAAGATCTGAAAGAGGGCTGAGCTGGATATTGATTGCGGTACTTTTGGCCGTCCTCAACCCTTCGATCAGGCAGCACCGCTATGCCATCAATAACGAGCTCAAGAAGGAACATCCGCTGGCGGGCCTGCTGGGCGCCGGCAAGGTTATCGGCAGCCTGGCCGCCTACGAGAATTACTTGTTCTTTTCCACCACCACGATCAAGGGGCAAGTCATCACCATCGGCGCGCTGGGGATGGTGTGGGTGGTAATGCCGGAGGCAGGAGGGCCTAAGGTGTGATGTTCTTGGACTTTGGGCGTTCTAAGGTGAAAGCCGAAGGCCTATAGGTGCAAGTGACGCCCCAAAGTCGGAAGCTTGCCTGGAAGAGCGCAGCGAAGGCAGGTCAGAACGCGGAAGTCGGAATGACTTTGGACGTTCCGCAACTCTTTGGCTATGAATAGGGTCCAGCGTTCGACTGAGCTCACGCCGAAGTACTTATAAGGATAGCCTGTTAGGCCGCTAGCCAGTAAATGCGAAGTCGGAACAGCTCAAAGTGAGCACCGAGCGCCCATTTTCCGATTTCCGCCTTCCGGTTTCCGACTTTGCCTCAGGGCCGTTCAAAGTCCAGGACAATCCAACAACCCCTTACCCCGCAGCGCGGTCCTCCTCATATTCCAGCCCAATCTTCCCCCTCACCCCATCGAGCACCGCCATCAAATCCTGGCTGAAGCTCAGCGGCAGCAGGGGGCTCTCCTTCAGGCCGTGTTCCAGGCAGTGCATCACCTCTTCGGCCTCGTAGGAGTAGCCGTTGGTGTGGTAATCGAAGCGGTAATCCTGCGGGCGGCGGTCTTCCAGGATGAGGCTGAGGGTAGTGGGCTCGTGCCAGCGGGTGTGCAGGTGGACGGCGCCGCGCTCACCGTAGATGTAGGCCTCCGTTTTGGTGAAGGCCCGCAGGGTGGAATGCAGGTGGGCCAGTTGCCCGCCTTCGTACTTAAAGAGCATGCCCAACTCTTCGTCCACGCCGGTGGCGCCGATGTGGGCAACAGCCTGTATCTCCGCCGGTTTTCCCAATATGAGCAGAGCGAGGAAAACGGGGTAGATGCCGATGTCGAGCAGGGAGCCGCCGCCCAGGGCCAGGTCGAACAGGCGGCTGTTGGGGTCATAAGCGGCGCGGAAGCCAAAGTCGGCCTTCACCGAGAGCACGTCCCCGATCCTACCGTGGCCGATCAGTTCCAGCGCTTTGGTAGTGGAAGGGGTGAAGCGCGTCCAGAGGGCTTCCATGAGGAAGGTGTCGTTGGCCCGGGCGGCGTCCACCATCTCCTGCACCTGCCGGCTGTTCATGGCGAAGGCCTTTTCGCAGAGCACCGGGATGCCGGCATTCAGGCACATTATGGCGTTGTCGCGATGGCCAGGGTGGGGCGTGGCGATGTACACCACGTCCAGGCCCGGGCAGGAAGTGATGGCCTCATACGTGCCAAAGGCATGCGGAGCGCCATACTGCAGGGCAAAGGCCCGCGCCCGTTCTTCCGACCGGGAAGCTACCGCATGCAGTCGGGCGTTAGGCAACTTGTCGAGGTCCTGTGCAAATTTGTGAGCGATCTTGCCGGGGCCGATGATGCCCCAGTTGTAGGTTTTTGCCATGGTTGTTGAAGGTTGAATGGTGTGTCAGTGTATCGGTGTGTCAGTGTGTCAGTGTATCGGTGAGTTGGCGCCCGATACACTGCTCTTCAAGACACTGATGCACTTCAAAAAATAGACATCCCCGTTAAAGTAGTAAACATTTCCAATGCCTTTATACCCAACACCGAATTTCCGTGTTCGTTCAGCTCCGGGCTCCACACGGCGATGGCCAGTTCGCCGGGGATGATGGCGACGATGCCTCCGCCCACGCCGCTCTTACCGGGCAGCCCTACAGCGAAAGCGAACTCGCCGGCCTCGTCGTAGAAACCGCAAGTCAGCATGATGGCGTTGAGGCGCTTGGCCTGGCTACTGGTCAGAAGCCGTTCTTGTGTAGCAGGTACAACGCCGTGGTTGGCAAAGAGGAGAAAGGCCCGCGCCAGTTCCCGACAGGACATGGCGATGGAGCACTGATGGAAATATACATCCAGCACCGCCTCCACTGAGTTGTGAATGTTGCCGTGGCTCTTAATGAAGTTGGCCAGTGCGGCGTTGGTATAGCCGAACTCCCGTTCCGAGTGGGCCACCTCTTCATCGTATTGTATATCGCCCTGCCCGGTGAGGGTATGGATAAAGTCCAGAATAGCCGTTTTGGGATCGGCGAAATGCTCCAGGAGCACGTCGGTGACCACCAGGGCGCCGGCGTTGATAAAGGGGTTGCGGGGGATGCCCTTTTCGTACTCTAATTGGATCAGGGAGTTGAAGGGGTTGCCGGAGGGCTCCAGCCCGACGCGCTTCCAGAGGTTTTCCTTTTCCAGCCTGAAAGCCATGGCCAGGGTGAATACCTTGGAGATGCTCTGGATGGAGAAGCGTTCGGCCGCGTCTCCCAAATGGTACCGCTCTCCCCGCACCGTTTCGATCGCGATGCCGAATTTATCGGGCGGTACCTTAGCCAGGGCGGGTATGTAGCCGGCCACCTTGCCTGTGCCGAATTCGAGCCTGGCCGCTTTGGCGATCTCCTGGAGGAGGTTGGGGTAGTTGGGAGCCATAGGTAGTTTTTTGTGTGGAAATTTGGAAACGTGGAAATGTGTAAAGGAGGGCTGCCATTTCCATTTTTACACGCTTCCACATTTTCACAATACATTCGTCAACGCCAGGATTCTCACTCCCCCAACAACTCCAGCACCGCCGCCGTCATCGCCGCCACCCCCGTTTTGATCGTCGGTTCGGGCAGCGGGGCGAATTTGGAACTGTGCAGGGAGGGCAGGCTCAGCTCGCCGCGTTGAGCCGCCTCGTATGCTTCCGGGTCGGCCGCGCCCAGCCAGAACAGGACGATGGGTACCTGCTCCTCGGTGCGGCCGTAGCGGGCAAAATCCTCGCCCACCATTCCCGGAGGTACCTCTTCTACATTTTCGGCGCCCAGATCTTTGACAAAAACCTGGCGGACGCGTTCGGTCAGTTCCGGGTCGTTGTAAACGGAGGGCGTGTACTCCTCCCGGAGGGTATATTTTGGGTATTGGCCTTCGGCCAGGCCGGCAGACATGGCCACGCCGTTGCAGACCCGTTTGATTTTTTCGATCAGCGCCATCCGCACTTCGTCGGAGTAAGAACGCATGGTGAGTTCCAGCTTGACCTCATCAGGGATGATGTTGCCCTTGGACCCGCCGTGGATGGAGCCCACCGTGACGACCGCCGGATTCAGAGGCGAAATCTCCCGGCTGACGATGGTTTGAAGGGCTACTACCATCCGGGAAGCCAGCAGCACCGGGTCTTTGGTGTCTTGCGGCGCGGCGCCGTGGCCTCCTTTTCCGTAGACGGTGATGTCCATCATATCCACATTGGCGAGGCTGTAACCGGGGCAGTAGCCAACCTTGCCTGCCGGGAGGCCAGGGGTGTCATGCAGGGCGATTCCATAATCCGGAACGGGAAAGCGTTCGTACAAGCCGTCGGCCAACATAGCGTTGGCGCCTCCGGAGCGCTCCTCGGCGGGTTGGCCGATAAAGGCCAGAGTACCTTTCCATTTGTCCTTCATCGCTGCCAGGCGCCGGGCGGCGCCTGCCCACACTGTCATGTGTATATCGTGCCCGCAGGCGTGCATGACTCCTACTGTATTGCCGGCTTCGTCCCTGGTGGTGACGGTGCTGGCGTAGGGTTTGCCGGTCTCCTCTACGATGGGCAACGCGTCCATGTCCGCTCTCACCAGTACGGTGGGCCCTTCGCCATTCTTCAGGATGCCCACCACGCCGTTTCCACCGACTTTCTCCGTGACTTCAAAACCGATCTTGCGCAGTTCTTCCGCCATGCGTTTGGCCGTCTCTATTTCGTAGAACGACAGCTCCGGATGCGTATGGTAGTGAAGGTACAGCGCTTCCAGGTAGGCATAATCGGCATCGATCTGCCCGCGCAGGCCGCCGGCTTTGCCGTCCAGCCCTTCGATGAAGCTGGTGGATTCGCGTGCCTGCTGCTTCAACTGGCGGATGGGGTCATCCTGAGCGGAAACAGCCAGGAGAAAGAGGATGAAAATACCGGTGAGTAAGGGCCTCATAAATTTGCTGTTTTTGCGAATGTAGTAAAAATGAAGAGGAATTGGGTGTTTGTTGTCGGTTGCCAGTTGTCGGTTGGGGCCGCGAACAAACAACGATCAACGATCTCTTCCCCACGCCACCTTCGAGGCAACCTCCCTCAGTTTTGCAGCCACTTCCGGCTCCAGGATGAAATCATAGGCGGTTAGTGCCGGGTCTTTGTCGAAGAAGGCGGTGTAAAAGCAGCTGGCTGCCAGGTAAGAGCCGGCGGCGCTGGGGTGGTGCCCATCCTCCTGGTAAAGTTCTATTTCCGGGTGGTGCTGCCGGGTATAGGCCCAGGCTTCGCCCACGGGAACCACCTGGGCGTTGATTCTGCCTGCCATGCGTTCGTAGCGTTCTTTGAGTAAGGCTGTCATACCTTCGAAAGTGCCGACGGGCGGGTAGAAAGTGCGGTTGTCCGCATCGCCGTCCTTGCGGCCCCAGGTCATATAAAGCAGGATGGAAGGCTTAGGGCTGAGGTTCCACCAAATGAAGCGGTTGAACCGCCGTACATAGCGGAAAAACTGCCGCCGCACCCGCAGGATGGGCATGGCTGCCCGCTGGCTCTGGTCTTGCAACACAATATAATCCCAGCCTCCTTCCCGAATCTTGGCCCTGGTCTCCTGATCGCTATAATGTTGCTCCAGCGACCAGCCGCCGGGCGCCCGCATATCAAAGGAAAAACGGCCACCTGCTGACTCGGCCAGCTTTTGAACGATGGCCGGCATCTGGTGGGTATGGGTATAGCTGTTGCCGATGAAGAGGGCCCGGAGATTCATCCCTTCTCACCATTTTGTAAAATGGCCTGTAGCAATCGTTCCAGTTCCGCCAGGTCTTTGGCGGACAGCCCTTTCAAAAGAGCCTGGTCTACGGTTTCGAAATTGGGAAGTAAGGCGCTAACCAATTTGTCCCCCTTTAGGCTTAAAAGGGTGAGGTTGACCCTACGGTCATCAGCGTCGGGTTCTCTTTGAATAAGGCCCCTCCTCTCCAATGTTTCGATGGGATGGCGTACATTGGATGGCGCCCGCCCGATAGAGCGGGCGGTTGCCGCCTGTGACTGCCCCGGGTTTTCGTGCAGGCTAAGCAGGATGGCGCAGTCTAATGGGCTTAACTCGTACTTTTTCAGTAGTTCCGACTGCTGGGCAATGGCCGCTTTGCGGGTGCGGTGCACCTGCGTGACGAGATGGAAAAGGTGCTGTGGAGAAGGCATGGGCAATGGTTTTGATGGCAAATCATTACAAAAATAATGATTATCTTTATAATGGTTACTTTTATAATGATTATTTTTATAACCATTACAAAAATAACGATTATGTTTATAACGATTATAAAGATAATGAATTAAGGCTTGCTCTCAGGGCGCCTCTTTCTTCTCTTATTTCTTTCCCTCCCACGCCACCACCGAGGCTACTTTCCTCAACAGGGCGGCCACCTCCGGAGGCAGGACATAATCATAGGATAATTGGTTCGGGTCATTATTGAAAATAGTGGCGTACAGGCAGCAGGCCGCCAGATACGACCCTTCCATACTGGGGTGGATGGCATCGGGGTTGAAGAGTTCCACCTCCGGGTGGTGGGCCTGCATATACCGCCAGGCGGGGCCCACCGGAGCCGTTCGCGCCCCGATTTGTTCGGCCAGCATGCGGTAGCGCAGGGTGATCAGGCTATCGGAACCCTAGTGCGCCGGGAACGAAATTCTTAACCAATTCTTTGGGCTCTTTTACGGCCATGCTGCGTTGCTCCTTCCTTCCGTAGCTTAGCAGGCTGACCGGGAATGCGTTATGGGAACGCATGGCGACATATAGCCATGTGTAAAGGCATACAGGCCATTTGCGATGCGCTCGGCCCAAGTTCTTTGAAAAACCGGGTTTAACAAGCTATTTTGGGGCCTCATGCCCCAAAATGGGGTTGACGTAAGCCAAAAAAGCAAGAAACGAGCTGCATGCTTGGCCAGCTTGCGCAAATTATAGGCTAAGCACATCAGGGTGAACTCGGCCTTTACCTTTTCTAAGCCGCGCAATAAAAAGCGGGTATAGCCCAAGTTGTATTTCAAATGGCCAAAGATAGCTTCAATAGGGTGCAAGCGCCTGCGATACATTTTTTGCCCTTCTTCGCTATTAAGGCGTTGCTTCATTTCATCTCGCAACCCTTGGCGCACTTCTCTTGAGATAGCACGGTAAGGCGATTTTTTGGAAGAGTGGCATTGCTTTTGGAAAGGGCAGCCTTTACAAGCCTTTGTCCTATATTGGCGATATTGTTTGTTGCGCGTGTTGTCGTTTATTATGCTTTTGAATTCCAGCGTATGGTTGGCTGGGCAGGTGTACACGTCTCGTTCGGCATCATAGCCGAAATGAACGCTATGAAAGGGCTTGTCTTCAAAAGTAGCATTCATGTCTCTGTAAGGCACATATCCACAAATGCCATTTTCATCCATATATTCAAAGCTGTCAAAAGTGCCATAGTCCGCATCGGCAAGGGCTATTTTTACTTCCTGTGCGGTGTTTTCTTGTATGCCTTGAAGGGCCGGCACAAGCTGGGCTTTGTCATTGCCCTCAGTAGTGACGTCGCAATAAGTAATGATTTGGTGTCCTTCGCTGCAAGCTGCCTGGGCATTGTAATTGGTATCGAAGTTGCCCTTTTTGCCTTTCATTATGGGCCCGTCTGCATCCGTTAGGTTAAGTTTTTCTATTGAAGCGCCGTTATCTAATACTTCAATGGCTTGGCTTATCTTTTCGTGCAGGCTATTCTTGCAGGCTATTTTTTTTTTGCTTGCTCATCCAAGGCTTCTTTTTCTAAAGCAGCAATGTCCTCCAATAAATGGCGCTGCCATTTTTCAAACTGCTCTTTCGTTTTGGTGCGCCTCTTGGAACTGTTGGCTTCTATTTTACTGCCGTCCACTATACTCAAGGAGGCATCTACCAAACCAGCTTCACCGCACTTTTTTAATACTTGGACAAATAGGCTCGAAAAATGAGGGTAGTATTGCTTTCGAAAATCATTGATACAACTCTTCTTCGGGCGGTAAGCTTTGCTCAGATAGATGAAGGGCAGGTTCTCTGCACAAGCTTGGGACAGCTTCCTCCCGCTTCGGATGCCTTCCATGTAGCCGTAAAAAATTACGCTAAGCATCAATTTAGGGTGCAGCCCATTTTGTCCAAGCCCGCTATAATTGGCTTCGATGGCACTGGTATCCAGAGTGGAAACTATCTTTTCCACTTGCCTACACAAATGGCCCGCAGCTAAATAGCCGCCCACGTCGATCACCACCCCGTGGGCATGCCCGGTTTCATATTTCTTGAATGTTGCCATATTACGCATTATAGCAATTTTTATCTGATTCCCATAACGCATTCCCGGTCAGCCTGTTAGGCTATGGTCGGTCGTCGCGCCTTGCCTGTCTCCGCCGGCCATAGCCTTTGGCGACGAGCCGGCCGCAAAACAGCCTCAAATTATTGACCAACAACTTCGTTCCCGGCGCACTAGTAGTCGCAGGTGGCAGGCGCTATTTTTGATACTGGAGAGTTTTTCTATTTTTGTACAGCAATTTTCCTGAAATCCAGCCAATGCCTCAAAACTTCACGGATAAAGAACTTGTGGATATGCTTTGCTCCGAAGATGAAAAAGGGCAAAGAACAGCCTTGCTTTATATGGAGAAGCATTGGAAACCCCTTGCTTATGATATCGTCATAAATCAGGGGAACGGCAGGCGGGAGTATGCTGAAGGTCTCTATGACGAGGCGGTATCCGACCTAGTCCTATTAGTTAGAAATGGAACTTTTATCCAAAAGAAAAGTAAACTTAGTACTTTTTTCTACGGGATTTTAAAGAACAAATGGCGAAAATTCTTCCGGGATGTCCTTGGGAAACAGCAAAAAGAGAAGGAAGCCTACGGTAAGCTGCCGAATGCCTGGCTGGTGTCTGTAGAGGAGCAGTTGATAGAACGAGAAAGAGTTAAGGCCACTGCCGACGCCATCGCTCAACTAGACAAGGGGTGCCGACAACTCATCCTCGATTTCTGGTTCAAAGAGAAAAGCATCCGAGAGATTAGTGAAGAGCTGGCGGTTTCTGATAGCGCCGTAAAAAAACGGCATGAACGGTGTAAGGATAAACTAAGAGAGGTATTGAGGCGCTTTCTGGATTAATCTCACCCTCTTGGTAAATTGGGTAATTATGATTAGTTGAATTTTAAAAACGAACAGCATATTGGACCGGCTTGAAGACATCATGGAACAGGCCCGCGCCTATCTCAAGGGACAGATGGGAGCGGAAGAACGGCAGGTTTTTGAACAGTTGCTGGAGGAGCAGCCGACTCTTCGGGAAGAGTTGGCCCTTGCCCGGCTCATGATGCAAGGCGCGGAAGAACTGGGCTTGAGAAATCGACGGAGGAAGTTACGGATCACCCAGATGGCCCTGCTCTCCTTACTCCTTGTCGTCGTAGCGATCCTAATTCTTAGATGGAATGGCGGCGCTTCTGAGGATTCTGCATCCTCCAATACGCCGCCGCCGCCTTCCGTCAGCCGGCTGGGAGGCATATCTCAATTGCGCAACTCCGACCGGGCCCATGCAGTAGCTTGGAGTAAAGAAGGAAGCCTGGCTATTCTCGGCATTTTTGAAGCCTCTGCGCAATTTGGTGAGTTCACCCTTCGTAGCCGGGGAAAAAGAGATGTTTTTCTGACACAGGTTGATCCCGAAGGGAGCTACGAATGGGCTCTTCAGATCGGTGGTGAAGAGGGTACCGATTTTGGGAAAGGGCTTGCCTTGGACCGAAAAGGCAATATTCTGGCCACCGGATCATTTGGGGGCAGGGTGGACTTTGCCGGCCAGCCGATGGTGTCGGTGGGCATGGGAGATATGGGGCCCGAGGATTTTTTCGTAGCCAGTTTCACCCCCCGTGGCCAGCTGCGCTGGGCCCGGCATGCCGGAGGGCATAGAATCCCTGACAAACAAACGGGGTCGAACCGGGGAATGAGTATTACTGCGGACCCCTTTGGTAATGTGATCGCCACCGGCCTGTATGTAGGATCCCCCAAAGTAGGGAATGACCTCCTTCCCACCGGCGGGCCGAACAGCGACCTGTTCCTCGTCAAATATTCGGCCGATGGGGATTTCCGGTGGGTAAGGCCCGTTACCGGCTCCTATATGGTCATTGGCAATGATGTGAATACAGACAGAGAGGGCAATATCTATCTCACGGGCTTTTTTGGGCACCACAACCTCAGTGGTGAAGCCACTTTTGAAAATGTAACTTTAAAAAGCTACGGCGGGCGCGATATTTTCGTGGCCAAATACAACCCGGAAGGTAGTTTACTTTGGGTAAAACAGGCAGGCAGCTCTCTTTCCAAAGACGGCAATGACTTCGGGATGGCCATTGTTGTTGACAGCCTTCAAAATAGCTATATTACCGGTTGTTTTACTGATACCGCCCATTTTGGCCTTTTCCCCCTGGCCTCTGCGGGCGGGCGGGATATATTTATTGCTAAATGTGGCCCGGATGGGGAGTTCCTGTGGGTCAGCCGGGCGGGCGGCCCCGGGCTTCTGGATGTTGCCAATGCTATAGATATAGATAGGGCCGGAAACAGCTACATCACCGGTTGTTTTAACGGACAAGCCCAGTTTGGCGACAAGACCCTAACCAGCAATGGTTCAGCAGATATTTTTATCGCCAAATACGGCCCGGAGGGAGAGTTGATTTGGGTGCGGCAGGCCGGCGGCCCGCTCGAGGATTTGGACGCAGATGACGGAAGGTCCATCGCTTTTAGTAACGATAAAGGAGAATTGGCTATCACCGGTTTTTTTTCCGGGATGATGCAAATTGCCGGCCGGACGTTGTCCAGTTTTGGCCGTGAGGATATGCTCATCATCCGCATGGACAAGGATGGGAATTTTCTGGGAGCGGAAGTCGTTCCCTAATGCTTTGTATTTTTTTTGAAAAAAATCATTTTGAGTGTCACCTTTTGAGCGTAAGGGGTAATAATGTTTTTGAGTTCTTCTTTCAGATTATTCAAGAACCTAAAACATTAATATGAAAGCCTACCTAACCTTTTTGACACGCTGGATACTGGCCGTCACGGTATTTATTTTCCTGGTTTTACCTTCTCACGCTCAATCTATTGCCGCTACGTGGACCCTCGTTGAAGCACGGTACAACAATAACTCCGTAGAAGGCCTGGAAGCAACTCTTACCACCACCGATGTAGATTTCAACGATAGCCTGAACTATTCGCTCTCCTTTAACGACGGCGTCAATTCCGGGCTCGTAAAGGCCAAATATAAGCTGGAGAACGGTCATTTTACAACTAATCTGACTGGTGAAAATATCGTATTGAACGGCTTTAGTCAAAGTTCTATAATTGGGACAAATGGATTAGAGATAGCTTATCAGATGAGCCTGAACATTGCACTTAACGCCTTCAATCAATGGGGAGGGACGCTTATCGGATATGGAGACCCGGATTACAATCTTCAAGGCAATACGCTCACCTTTACAAACGCCAATGGAAGTACCGTAATTACCTTTGAAAAGGAAAATATCTCTTCTGCTTCCGAGATGAGCAAAAATGGCTTTCGGTTGTACCCCAACTATCCGAACCCATTCTATTCTTCCACCATCGTCTCCTTTTTCCTGCCCACAGGCTCTCCGGTGAATGTTAGCATATTTGACGCTGCGGGCAATCACGTAGAGACACTGGTGGAAGGCAACCTGCCGCCAGGTGAACATACCTATTCCTGGCGAAGAGATTTCCATAATGACGGCGAAGGGAATGGCATCTATTATTGCGTCATGAGGGTTGATGGCCAATTAATTTCAAGAAAAATAGTTGCCGTAGACTCTGAGAGATGAAGGTCTGTTTGGGGGGCAGATCGGCAAAAAAAGCAAGGACACAGGTTGAGATTAATAACAAAAACTTCAGGCACCTTCAGACAAAAAATAAAAGAACATGAAAAAGTCACTGAGAAATAATCGTTGGGGTTTTCTTTTAATTCTGGTTTTGCTCCAACTGTCCTTTGCCTGTAACAAGGATGATGAAAACGCAGAACCGAACATTGAAAGAGTTGTCTGTTCTGCAAACTGCAATTCTATGGACTGGTCAATTGTTGACGAATCAGGCCCGCATTCTACGGAACAATCTTGTAGCCGCCAATATGTAGGCAATTCTTACAGGGAAACCTGTAACGGCAAGGTAACCTATTCTAACAGTGGTAAAACTTATAATTTTATAGCTACTTATGATTGGGTGAATTGCAAAATTTCAATCGATGTAACGGGTGTCGGAAGTTGTAGTAGCGAATAGGGCGCTGAATCTTACCTCCCCGCCGGGAACTTGTTACTTCTGCACTCTCAAGGGTTCTTTTGAGGAAATCTGTTCCTGAACCCCCCAAAAAACCTATCTTTGCCGGGAACGATCACAACCCAGCGGCAACTCAATGCAAGCCATAGACAGTGTACAGATCAACTTCAACCCGGAGCAGCTTTTCCTGCTCAATATTTGCCTGGCTTTTCTCATGTTTGGCGTAGCGCTGGACTTGCGGTTCGACAACTTCCGGGCGCTTGCCCGCTCGCCGAAGGCGCCGCTGGTGGGCCTGAGCTCTCAGTTGATCTTGTTGCCCGTATTGACGTTGGGCCTGGTATTCTTCTTTCGCCCGGCGCCTAGTATTGCGTTGGGGATGGTACTGCTGGCAGCCTGCCCGGGGGGCAATGTTTCCAACTTTGCCGTTCACCTGGCCAATGCCAATGCGGCTCTTTCCGTACTGATGACCTCCATTTCGACCCTGGGCGCCATCATTATCACACCTGTCTATTTCACCTATCTGGCGCCTTTCGTCCCGGGGGCGGAAAGCCTTGGGCAACAGATTCACGTCAACCCTTTGGATATGGTCAGTACGATTGTCCAGTTGATCTTCGTACCGCTGGCCGTTGGCATGTTCCTGAATTACCGATACCCCCACTTCACGCACCGGATAAAGCGGCCGGTGCGGTTGCTTTCTATGGCTATATTCCTGGGCTTTGTGGTGGCGGCCATTTACGACAACTTTGAAAATATCGTCAACTACCTGCACGTCGTTTTTCTGATCGTCCTGGTGCACAATGCTTCGGCCCTGTTCACCGGTTACTGGTGGGCTAAAAGCAATGGGCTCAGCCGACAGGATGCGCGCGCTATCTCCATTGAGACCGGCATACAGAACTCTGCGCTGGGGCTGATTCTGGTCTTTAACTTTTTCGGCGGGCTCGGCGGCATGGCCATGATTACCGCCTGGTGGGGCGTGTGGCATCTGATCTCCGCTTTCTCACTGGCCATGTGGTGGCGGGAGCGGGGTGTGCTGAGTGTGGAGTAGGGAGGGCTGCTGTTCGGCATTCGCTGGGGGACTGTTCGCTGTTCGCCTCAGAAGACACAGAAATCTGAATTATTTAATCCCGGCGAGCAATACAGCGGGAATGAGCCCCAGCGTTTGCAGGTAAGGCACAAAGTTGAGCAGCCCGACGAAAATACCCAGCAGGATGGTACAACAAAAAGGTGACTATGCTGAACAAACCCATAAGCATTCCCGCCAAAGGTACGTCAAACCCTCTTTCTCTCTGGCAAGCCAGACAAGGTATCGAGGTAGGCCAGGAGTTTCTGTTTGCATCGTACTGTAATCACTTCATAAGAAAGCCCTGCTACGGTATCGTAATCTAATGCAATGGAAATATACGGTTTGCCCTGGTGTACGTAAGCATCATGTTGGTGTACTTCGCCGCGTACGCAAACGATCATGACGGAAAGCGCCTCAAATCCGCGGAGGAAATTCGGATAGATTACGTAGGACAACAACTTTTTCAGGTCGTCCAGGTCGAGGTTAACCTCTTTATTTCGGATACTGGTGGCACTGATATTCATCGAAAAGCAAAAGTTTTATGAAAAACCGGTACGACTAATCTTTTTTCTTTGGGCCTGGCCATATTCTCGGGAAGAAAAGGATAAGAGGCGATCCGTTCGATCTCCGCTTTTCTCACCCTTGCCAGGTCGCCTTCTATTTCAATAATATATTCCACTCGGTTATCCTCCAGCCATTTCTGGGCGTACCGCTCTACCGGGTTGGTGGTAATACCGATTTTGGCAATCTCTCCTTTATTTAACCAATAAATCCCTTCCTCACAAAGGTAACATTTATACCAGCCGGCAACAGCTGCGATGAGCACATATTGCTCCGCATGCTCATTCCGGCCCAGTGTTTCATCCAGTTGTTGTTGCCGTTCTTCGCTCAGCCCCCAGGTTCCATCTTTGAACCGGCGGGCGACGTCCTCCCATTTGAGGGCGGCCAACAACAGCAGAGCGGCTACTATGCCGATTACGACTGGGATGGTATGATGTCGCTGGGGGGGTGGGGGCGTATGTTTTACCATGGCTATCGAGTAACGAGTTTTTTATTCCTCCGGTGCGCCGAACTCATAGAGCAGCCTCGGATCGATGTTGAAAGCATAAAACCCTTCCCGCCCTTTGGCGTCTTTGATGGTGATGCCCAGGCAGAGCCAGGTGAGGGTTCCGTTCACGACTTCCATCTCGCTGAATTTTTCGAAGTCCTCCAGCAGGAGCCTTTCGTACTTTTGCTCCCGGTCGAAGAATTGTTGGAAATCAATAACTCTGACTTCTCCGTTGTTGAATTTCAGGCGGACTGTATAACCTTCTATACTTTCGATGCTGGCCACCTTGAGAAAAAGCGGAATGCCCATACACTTGTTTTTGGTGGTTAAGAAATAGAGCTAAAGGGCCTGTCTTAGCCAGGACAGGTGAAATTTGGCCCCGTTGCCACAAATGAGATTGTTGCTTGTGTAGGTTAATCCGGACGAACTCTTGGTTATGCCAACGCAATTTGATTATATTGCTTAGCCTAAAAAGAGAAACGATTGAAAACAAATATAAATAGGATAATAATTAAACGCAAGGAATCTATCTAAAATAATTAGAAAAAACAACATTCTCTTGAGCTCAATGTACATTTCCTCCAACCTCAAATACCTGAGGGGTAAACGCGGCCTAACCCAGGTAGGCCTGGCTGAGCATTTGGATAAAACCAGCGCGGCGATCAGCGACTACGAAAAAGGGAAATCCACTCCCCCCATGGAGGTGGCGTTCCGCATTTGCGAGCTGTTCAATATTACCCTGGACGATTTCGCCCGGAGAGACCTGCAAAAAGAGGATATCCTGCAACAGGAAGGCATCCTGCTGGAAAAAGATACAGCCTATAAATCCAAATACGGCCATGCCCTGGAGCGGCTCCAAACTCTGGAGCGCCTCAATAAGCTGATGACTCAGCGCCTGGCGGAGCTGGAGCGGGAGATTCGGGAGCATGCCCCGGCCCTGGCCCAGCGGCTGGGGTTGGAGGAGGAGGAGGTTTCCTGAAGTAAGGTTCCATTTCAAGTTTGCAACTATTCATCAATTGGCGATTAGCTGTTGGCTATTGGCGCCCGATGCCCATAAAAATGGGATATAAGCTTAGGCTACCGGTTTTTTGCTTAGGGGCCAGCGAAAAATTAGTTCATCGCGCCTCGTTCAGAATAATATTTGCTCGTTCTCGTCTCACCAACACTTCTCCGACGACAGGCTCCTGGTTGCGCCAGGCGCTGCTGTTCGCCTCTCTGCAAATAGAAGCCGGTGCGTTCGGCCAGGCCGCTCAGATAGGCGTAAAAAAGAACTATTTATCCAATTAAACCGGCAGATCTCCAAATAAGCTGGCGCCTACTTTTTGCAGTCAGATAATATTTTCGTTTTTTAGCAGCCACACGATCGCTAAAACAGAACGAACATGGCCGAACAGCCCAATCCCTACTGGTACAAAGACAGCATTATTTACGCCCTGCACATCCGTTCCTACTACGACAGCACCGGCAGCGGCATCGGCGATATACCCGGGGTGATCCAGAAACTGGACTACCTGGAGGACCTCGGAATCACCGCCATTTCTCTACTTCCCTTTTATGAGTCTCCCCTGAAGGACGATGGCTATGATGTCTCCGATTTCATCAGCATTCATCCGGATTACGGGACCATGGAGGATTTCAAAAGACTGCTCGACGAAGCCCACAAGCGGGGGCTGCAGGTCATCATCGACCTGATCATCAACCACACTTCAACCGAGCACGAATGGTTCCAGCGAGCGCGGAAGGCCAAGGCGGGCTCTCCGGAACGGGACTTTTACATCTGGAGCGACACCCAGGAAAAATATGAAGAAGCCGAGATCATCTTCAGCGATTACGAGACTTCCAACTGGGAATGGGACAACGTGGCAAAAGCCTACTACTGGCACCGTTTTTACAGCCACCAGGCCGACCTGAACTACAACAACCCCAAGGTGCAGGAGGAAATCCGCAAGGTGATCGATTTCTGGTTCAACCTGGGGGTAGATGGGGTGCGGCTGACTTCGGCTACGTTCCTCTTCCGGCGCGAGGGCACCAATTGCGAAAACCTGCCGGAAGTTCATGAATACCTCAAAGAACTCCGTCAGTACGTCGATCGTAAGCATCCGGGAAAGGTGTTGATTGCCGAGGCCAACCTATGGCCGGAAGAGGCCGCCCAGTACTTCGGGGAAGGCGATGAGTGCCACATGAACTACCACTTCCCGCTGATGCCCCGCATGTTTATGGCCCTGCAGACGGAAGACCGCTACCCGATTATTGATATCCTGGAACAAACGCCGCCTATCCCGGAGAACTGTCAGTGGGCGCTCTTCCTGCGCAACCACGATGACCTGATGCTCTCGATGGTCACTGAGGAAGAACGCGACTACCTCTATAAAGTATTTGCCCAGGACCACGGCGCCAAGCTCAACGAAGGCATCCGCCGCCGCCTGACTCCCCTGCTCAACAACGACCGCCGCCGCATCGAGCTGCTGTACAGCCTGCTTTTTAGCCTGCCTGGCAGCCCGGGCATCTACTACGGCGATGAGATCGGTATGGGCGATAATATTTACCTGGGCGACCGCAATGGCATCCGGACGCCGATGCAATGGAATTCCGACCGCAATGCCGGTTTCTCTTCCGCTAACCCCCAGAAGCTCTTCCTGCCCGTCATACAAGACCCCCTCTACCGCTACGAAGCGGTGAACGTGGAGCTGCAAAGCCGTAGTTCCACGTCCCTCTTGTGGTGGATGAAAAATATCATTGCCATCCGCAAACGGCTGAAAGCCTTTAGCCATGGCAAAACCGAATTCCTCGATTCCCTCAACAGCAAGGTCTTGTCTTTCGTCCGCTCCTACGAAGGGGAGAGCATCCTGGTGCTGGCCAACCTCTCCAAATATTCTCAGGCAGTAGAGCTGGACCTCAAGCGCTTCCAGGGCATCCGCCCGGTGGAGATTCTGAGCCAGAACAAGTTCTTTGAGGTGGAGGAAGGCCCCTACCATTTCACGCTGGGCCCCTACGGTTACCACTGGTTCCTGATGGAAAAAACGGAGGACCACGAAGACATCCCCAAGGAACGCGCCATCGCCGACCTGGAAGCGGATGTGGAATGGCCCGATTTTTTTGACAATTACACCACCAAACGCCGCTTCGAGAAAAAGATACTGCCGGCTTATATGCAGTCCTGCCGTTGGTTCGGGGGCAAATCCAAGAAGATCGTTTCCATCGATATCAGCCATTACCCCAGTATTACAGTCGATGATGTTTCCGCCTATTTTCTGAATATTACGATCCGTTACACCGACGGCCTCCCTGAAACCTACTTCCTGCCCGTGACCATCGTCACCAATGCAGAACGGATGGTGCGCTTCCTGAAAAACGAGAACCAAAGTGTTATTTCTTACATCAAAACACCTTCCGGGGAAGGGATCATTATCGATGCCATCTACGAGGAAGCCTTCCGAAATGAACTGTTCTGGTCGATTAAGAGCAACGCCCGGGTCAATGTCATCGGCGGGCAACTGGTGTTCGAGTCCGGCAAAATTCTGGATGACCTCGACGTGGAAAAGGAGGACATCGTTTCTGAGGTGCTGAAGGCTGAACAAAGCAACACGTCGGTGATCTACAACGGGCAGTTCTTCTTTAAAATCTACCGCAAACTCGATATCGACATCAACCCCGACCTGGAACTGGTGCGCTTCCTTTCGGAGCGGACAAAGTTTGAGAACTCTCCGCGCTACGGAGGGGGGATTCAGTTTGAGAATAGTTCGGAAAAGGCCTACACCATCCTGGGCCTGCTCCAGAATAAGATTCCTAACCAGGGCGAGGCATGGACCATGATGCTCGAGGCACTGAACCGCTATTACGAGAAAGTACTGACTAAGGTAGAACGGGATAAACCGGCGCCGGCGCTTTCCAAAAAAAGCCCGTTGTATTTCAAAAATACTCCGGATCGGCTGCAGAAACTCATTGGCAGCATGACGGCCGAGCGCGCCATCCTCCTGGGGCAGCGCACGGCAGAGATGCACATGGCCCTGGCCTCCAGTACGGCCGAATCCGATTTTACGCCGGAGCGATTCACCCAGCATTATCAGCGCTCCGTATACTCTCAGCACCGGCGCCTGGCCAACGAAACCCTCAAAGGCCTGAAACGGCGTGTGAAGTCTCTTCCTGAACATATCGCAGAAGAGGTGAAAAAGATACTCGACATCAAAGAGGATATATTGGAGTGCTTCGCTGAAATTTACAGCCGCAAGATCGAAGCTACCAAGATCAGGGTGCACGGCGATTACCATCTGGGACAGGTACTCTACAACGGGCGCGACTTCTTTATCATAGATTTTGAGGGCGAGCCGATGCACTCCATCAGTGAACGCCGCCTGAAACGGAGCCCCTTTAAGGATGTGGCCGGCATGATCCGTTCCTTCCACTACGCCGCCTACGGGCAGCTCGTCCTCAACCAGAACTACCGGCCGGAAGATATGCCGCTGCTCGAAACCTGGGCCAACCAGTGGTTCCATTACGTTAGCCAATACTTCCTCTCTGCTTACCTGGAGACGGCAAAGGGCCAAAGCTTCATCCCCGAAGATGAGGCGTCTATGAAACTGTTGCTGCGGACCTACATCCTGGAAAAGGCCATCTACGAAGTAAGCTACGAAATGAATGCTCGCCCGGAATGGCTGCGCATACCCATCCGAGGGGTCTTGTACGCGATGGAGGGGTTTCTGGAGAAGAAAAAAGGAATGAAGGAATGAATGCAAGGAATGAATGATTGCATGGAATGAAGGAATGAATGAATGAAGGAAGTAGTAGCGTATTCAGCCAATCATTCCTTCATTCCCTTTTCCTGTGACATTTATCACCCTGCAACCCTGAAAACTTCCCTATATTTCAGGTTATAATCGACTCCTATGCTCTCTAAAAAATCAAAATACGCCATCAACGCACTGTTGTACATCGCCCGCCACAAGGATGAAGACAGGCCGGTGCTGGCTTCGGAGATTTCTGAACACGAAAGTATTCCCCACAAATTTCTGGAAGCGATCCTGCTGGACCTCAAAAATGCAGGCATCCTGCGGAGTAAGCGTGGCCGGCACGGCGGCTATTTCCTGCAGGCCCAACCCGAAGATATCAACCTGATCACCATCATGCGCCTCTTCGACGGGCCCATCGCCCTGCTGCCCTGCGTTTCCCTCAACTACTATGGCCCTTGCGATGAATGCCAGGATGAAGCCACCTGCGGCATCCGCGCCGTTTTCGTCATGATCCGCGACCATACGCTGGATACCCTTCGGAGCAACAACCTCGCCATTATACTGGAACGGGAGAAGGAGATGAAGAAAGGGATTAAGGAGTAGGGGGGTAGGCGTACGGTTTCACGGACCAAAGAGGTGCTTTTACAGGTAGTTTTCAAAGACAGGCATTGTCTCTGCGCGATGAGCTCCAAACATCCTCTTAGTCGTTACAAAAGTAATCGTGCTATTTATAATCATTATGTAACTATTCAGCATCATGGTGATTTAACCCCTGGCGCGAAATTTTGTAGGCTTTTTTTGCCGGAACCCCTTCTCATTCCCCTTGAAAGGGGAAGGTTTGCTTACAAAATTTCGCACCAGAGGCATCCATAGCCTTATGCTAAATAGTAACATCATTATTTATGTAATCATTACCTTTATAGTCATTATAAATATAACGGTTGCTTTTCCAACCCTCTCCTTCTGCTAAGGGCCCGGAGAAGAATAACTTCCCCATTTGATACGGCTCTTTTTCCGCCATGCTGCGTTGCTCGTCGGTCAGGTAGCTCCGGCTATCTTCCCTCCTCGCGCCCCTGCCTGCTCGGCCGCCTCGCGGGCAGGTTGCCTGGCAAAAAAATAGCTCGCCTGAAATGAGGAACTTATTTTCCTCCGGCCCCTAAGTACTCTGTAAATTAAGTAAATTCTCGTTGTAACTATTCAGTCTCCCCCAAAGAGTTCATTGAAATAAGCTTGAAAAACAGTCGGTAAAGTAATAGCTTGAGGTTTTCACCTATGGCAAAGAGCCAGCCGGAAAGAGTTTGAGTTTTGCATTGGCGTCCTACAACCCCATATTCAGTCTACTCCGAGCCCGATCTTGCAAAGATGCATATTGGTGAAGGTTGATGCTACCAACTTATCCCGTAGGTGAGACTAAACAGCCTAAAATCGGGCTTATCCGGCCAGTTATTTGCCAGCAAAGCAGTTGGAAATGGCAAAAGCAGAAAGCCAAATCAATTTTTCGCTGGTTAACCCCAACGCGGCAGGTATAGATGTAGGTAGCCGTTCCCACTGGGTAAGCATGGGCCTGTTGGAAGGCCAAAGCAAAGAATTCGGTGTTTTTACCGAAGATTTGCACAAGTTGTGCCAGTGGTTGAAGGTACAAGGCATCACAACTGTGGCGATGGAGAGTACCGGTTTTTACTGGAAGCATGTATTTGTCATGCTGCAATCCTATGGCATGGAAACCTACTTGGTCAATGCTTCTTTTACGAAGAATATCCGGGGCAGGAAACCATCTGACCTATCAGATAGCCAGTGGATATGGAAGCTGCACAGCGTTGGCTTATTGCCGGCCAGTTTTCAACCCGATCACTTTACCGAAGAGTTACGTACTTATGTGCGCCACCGCAAGCGGCTCATTGAAGGAGCATCTCAATGTGTCAACAGGATGCAGAAATGTTTGACCTTGATGAATATCCGTTTACCTGTTGTTTTATCCGACATTACAGGTAAAAGTGGAACGGCTATTATCCAGGCCATCCTGTCCGGCGAGCGCGATGGTAAGAAGTTAGCCCTGTTAGCCGACAGGCGGGTTAAAGCCGACAAGGAAACGATTGCCAAAGCCTTGACAGGTTTTTGGCAGGAATGCCACTTATTTGAGCTCAAGCAGCACTGGCAGATGTACGAGTATCACCGCCAACAATTAAAAGAATGCGATGAGAAAATAGATGCCTTGCTGCAACAGCGGGTTCAACAAACCAACCAAGCAGAGTTGGTTTATGAGCCTAAAAAAAAAAGCGGCGCCAGAAAAATGCCCCCAACTTCCAAGTAGAAACCTATGCCTATCAACTTAGTGATGGGGTAGATCTACTGGAAATAGATGGAGTCAGTTTTCACCTTGTCCTCACGCTGTTGTCTGAAGTGGGAATGGACTTGTCCAAATTTCCAAGCGACAAGCATTTTGTCTCCTGGCTCAGCTTATGCCCAAACAAAAAAGTGAGTGGCGGCAAAATCCTTTCCAGCAAAACACGGAAGAATAAAAGCCGCCTCCGGCAAGCTTTTCGCCAAGCTGCCATCGGAGTGTCTAAAAAAAGAGACAACCCGCTGGCTCATTTTTATTGGCGTATGGCCGCTAAAAATGGTAAAGGCACCGCTATTACCGCAACGGCTCGTAAATTGGCCATCATCGTTTACAACATGGCCCAAAGGAAGCAAGCCTACAGGCCACAGCAATTGGAGCAATACCAACAAAAAGTACGTACTCAAAAAATCAAGCAAATTCAAAGAACTATTGAAAAGTTAAAGCTAAAAGAATCTGAACTGTTTGGCTAAACTTTTCGTCTTTATGGGGATAATTCTTGGCGATGCCCTTGAGCATCGGTTATATTTTTTTGTCTTTCACCTAAAATCTTGTTTTAGGTGAGCATCGTGGTGATTTGACCCCTCAAGCAAAATTTTGTAAGCCGCCCTTCCCCTTCCAAGGGGAATGAGAAGGGGTTCCAGCGGGAAAAAGTCTACAAAATTTTGCGTCAGGCGTATTTCAGACCCCATGCTGAATAGTAAATTCTCGTTTATGAACGATGTATTTTCGTTCTAACCGAGGAACGCCCGCCCGCCTGCTGCGCAAGCCGGCAGGGAGCCTGATAGCCTTAGCTATCAAGGCGAGGACGAGACGACGGGTGGGGCGGAAAGACACGTTCAGAAGCAGAAGATATTTAATTTACAGAGTACTAAGCGACAAATGCACACCCGCTTGGCCGACCGGGTAATAATGCACAAATACTCCTATCTTGCAGCCAAAATAATTCAATCGAAATGAAAGCACTTTTTTCTTTGATCCTTCTGGCTGCCCTCACCAGCCTGCCCCTCGCCGCCCAGGACCTCATGGACAAACTGGCGGACGCCTCCTGCGATTGTATCTCCAAGCAAGATGTCGACAATATGACCCAGGAGCAGCTTCAGGTTCAGCTTGGCTTCTGCATCATGGAAGCCGTGGGTAAATACCCGGATGAGTTTCAGAAAGAATTCGGCAACCTCAACCCGGGCGACCAGGCCGCTATGAACAAACTGGGGGAGCAGATCGGCATGAAGATGGCTTTTAAGTGCCCGACAGTGCTCATGAAAGTGGCTGATGTACAAACCCAAATGCAGGCAGCTCCTGCTGCGTTACAGGTGATCACCGGCACGGTTAAATCGATCGATGGGGAAGAGTTCGCCACCGTCACCATTACCGACGAACAGGGCCGTTCCCAAAAATTGCTTTGGCTCCGCTACTTTAAGGGCTCCGAACGCTTTGTCAGCGAACCTGCCAAAGTGATCGGCAGTAAAGTACAGGTGAAAGTGGAAAGCGTGGAGTATTATTCGCCCAGGGCGAAGGATTACTACGGCCGGAAGGAAATCAGGGAGGTGGAGTTTTTGAAGTGATATATACGAAGTGCGAAGTCGGACATGAGCAAAGCGACTGGCCAGTGAATGAGGCGCCGCTTTCCGATTTCGCACTTCCGCTTTCCCACTTCTCTACAACTCTCCCCAACTCCGCGCCGCCTCCGCCCGTTCCTCCCCCTTCTCCCGCCAGCGAAAGCGATAGGCGTAGGGATTCTCTTTGCCTTCAGCGACATCGGCGATGATGCCGCCCAGCACCGGGGCAAACTTGAAACCATGCCCGCTGCCACCGGCAGCCACCACCAGCCCCGGCCTGCCGGGATGGTGACAGATGTAAAAGTCGCCGTCCCAGGTGTCGCAGTAGAGGCACAGGCGGGTAGCGGTGATGGGCGCGCCGAGCAGGCCAGGCAGGTGGCCGGCGAGGAATTCCCGGAGTTTTGGGTAGAATGCCTCCGGCACATCGTGTTCTTCCCGGGGATCCACCTCCAGGCCCTTGCTGTGGTTGGCCACCTTCACTATGCCGTCGGCCTGTGCCGGGAAGCCATACCAGCCGGTTTTTGAAATGTCGGAAGACCATCCGGGGAATACTTCGCCCCGGTAAGCGGAAATGTCTTTGGGCTGGAATAGATATACCGGATGCCCGCTGACCCGCATGCGATCCTGCAGTTCGGGCAGAAAGGCGGGCGTCCAGGCGCCGGCGGCCAGGATGACGTAGTCGCCGTGGTGTACTTCCCCGTTGGTGGTAAAAATGCCTTTCACCGCGCCGCCATTTTCCAGAAAATGTTTCAGCCCTTTACCTTCGTGGATGCGGACGCCTTCCTCTTTGCCTATTTGCACCAATTGGGCAACCACGTTGCCACTCTCCGCCCAGCCACCCCGAGGGTTGTAGTAGCCGTCGGCGTAGCGGTTGGCGTTCCACTGTGGAAAGCGCTTTCGGAGTTCATCCGGCCCCAGCCGCTGTACCTCCATGCCTTTGCGGCGCAGCACCTGCATGCTTTCCAACTCCAGGCTGCCAGCCTCCATCGGTCGATGTGTAAGCAGCAGAAAGCCGGCCTGATGGTAGAGGGGGCGGGGCCATTCCCGGTTCCATTGATCCCAGCCCCGGAAGGCTTCCAGCATCAGGGTGGTGTAGAATTCATCCGCGCCATAGTCGGCGCGGACCATTTTAGTGATATCCGTGGAGGACGCCCTGGGGTGGGGGAGGGGGCCCGGGTCGAAAAGGTGCACTTCGTGCCTGCGCCGGTTGAGTTCCACTGCGGCTGTGATGCCAAAGATACCGCCGCCGATGATGAGAATCTTGTGTGTTGGTGCCATTGGGGTAAAAATAAGGAATTTTGGGTAGCCAAAACCGACCGTCCCTTCCTTTGGTTTTGGAGTATGCTACTTTCATTTTTCCCATTTCCTGTATTGAATTGCTTTTCCACAAAGAAGAATATTATTTAGCTTTTCGGTATTCATGAAAATATAATTTTTTAAAGCGCGCTTTGGACCAAAAAATAGAGAGGGTTTAAAAAGTGAATTTTTTCTAAAAAAAGCCAAATTCATTATCAAAAAATCAATTAGGCTTCGTAATTGTTCAAACTTTTTCAAAGTTAGTTCGTTTTAATTTCAAACTAATTTATCTATTTTCGATGTTCGGCAAAGTTCAAGCTATGCCAGCATGCGGGCGGTAAAAGCCGGCATTTTTTTCCCGCTCCAAGCGAGCCGACATCAATTTTAGCCAAATAAGGATCGTTTTTCGCCCTGCCATTGATAAACCACATTCTGCCGCCAGGCATCAGCCGCTACTTTTGGCTAAACGGTTTTATTAATAAATGATAGAATAGAATAACGAGGGGCCCTGTCGGTTGGGCCCACCCGGCTTGTGTGTCGGGTATACGATCTGTCAACGTAGCATAAAATTTCACAAGCACCAGTTTATGAATCAAGAGAACCAACCTGGACTGTACGTACCTCAATTGGAGAAAGATTCCTGCGGCACCGGCCTGATCGCCAACCTCGACGGAGTCAAGACGCACCAGCTCGTAGAGGATGCTTTGCTCATGCTGACCAATATGGAACACCGGGGCGCCTGTGGTTGCGAACCGAATACGGGTGATGGCGCCGGTATTCTGATACAGACCCCTCATGAATTCTTTGAAAAAAAATGCAAGGAGCAGGGCTTCGATCTTCCTGCCTTTGGCGAGTACGGCGTCGGAGTGGCCTTTTTTCCGGCAGACCGCAACCTGCGCCGGCAGTGTCGCGTGCTCTTCGATGATTATATAGACGAACTGGGGTTCGAGCTGCTCGGTTATCGCAAGATTCCTACCGATAATGAAGAACTGGGTGAATCGGCCGTGTCCGTAGAGCCGCGTATGGAGCAGGTTTTCGTCCGGCCCACTGAAAAGCTGGACCCCAGGGCGCTGGAACGCCGCTTGTACGTGTTGCGTAAATTTGCTACCCACAACATCCATAAAACCTATCCCCAATCCAAAGATCATTTTTACATCACCTCCTTTTCCTATAAGACCGTTGTTTATAAAGGCCAACTGACCACTTACCAGCTGCGGCCCTATTTTCCCGACCTGCACGATGCACTCTGTAAGTCGGCCATCGCCCTGGTCCACAGCCGTTTTTCAACCAATACCGCTCCCAAGTGGAAGCTGGCGCAACCCTTCCGCTACATCGCCCACAATGGTGAGATCAACACCGTGATGGGCAACCTGAACTGGTGGATGTCGAAGGAGATGTTGTTGAAGTCCACCCTGTTTTCAGATGACGAGCTGGACAAACTGAAGCCCATTTGCGGCGACCGCCTGTCGGATTCCGGTAATTTTGATAATGTGCTGGAGTTTTTGGTGCTGAGTGGGTTCTCCCTGCCTCATGCACTCATGATGATGATCCCGGAAGCCTGGCAGGATGACGGCCAGATGGAAGACTATAAAAAGGCATTCTATGAATACCAGAAGACCATTATGGAACCCTGGGACGGGCCTGCCTCCATCTGTTTTACGGATGGCATACTGGTGGGCGCCACGCTCGACCGCAACGGCCTGAGGCCTTCCCGCTACTGCCTCACAGAAGACAACGTGCTGGTGGTCGCTTCGGAAGCCGGCGCACTGCCCATTGACCAGTCAAAGGTCGTGCTCAAAGGGCGACTGCAACCGGGGCGCATTCTCATCGCCGACCTGGATGAGCATCGCGTCATTGGGGATGAGGAGCTTAAATCAAAGATTTGCCAGCGGCTGCCCTACAGGGAGTGGCTGGATGAGCATCGCATTACGCTGGAGGGCCTGCCGGCCCATCAGCCACCGGTCGTTGAACTGGACGAACAGACCCTCTTCCGCAACCAGCAACTCAACGGCTTCTCCAAGGAAGACCTCAAGGTGATCATCGCCCCCATGATTCAGGGGGGCCAGGATCCGATCGGTTCCATGGGCGCGGATATTCCCCTGGCGGTGTTGTCGCACCAGTCGCAAAACCTGGCCAACTATTTCAAGCAATTGTTTGCTCAGGTGACCAACCCGCCGATCGATCCCATCCGGGAACGCTCTGTGATGTCGCTCTTTGCCATGTTGGGGGGAGCAGGCAATATTCTGGAGCTGAAACCCGAGCGGGCGAGGTTTATCCACCTGCCCAGCCCTGTGTTGAGCAATGTGGAGCTGAGCAAGATCAAGCAAATAGTGCACCCGCATTTCAAGTCGGGTGTTATCGATACCGTATTTAAGGCCGACGGCCAGCAGGGCCGGTTGCAGGCCGCCATCGACCACGTCTGCGCGGTCGCTGAAGACCTCGCCCGGAATGGCGTCAATATCCTGATCCTTTCCGACCGCAACGCCGACCCCTACCGGGCGCCCATTCCTTCTTTGATGGCAGTGGGGGCAGTGCATCACCACCTCATCCGAAAGGGCCTGCGCAGCCTCACTTCCATCGTGGTGGAATCGGGCGATGTGCGGGAAACCCACCACTTTGCCACCCTGATCGGGTACGGCGCCAGCGCCATCAACCCCTATATGGCCTACGCCACCATCGCCGGCCTGAAAAAACGCAATGTCTTTGATAAATCTGCCAAGCTGGACAAGCTCTTTGAAACCTACAATAAAGCGGTGGGTAAAGGTTTGCTGAAGATCATGTCTAAGATCGGCATTTCCACCCTGCAGTCCTATCAGGGGGCGCAGATTTTTGAGGTGCTGGGCCTGAACGAAGAGGTAGTGGACAAATGCTTCCGGGGTAGCATTTCCCGAATCCAGGGCATCGGCTTTGACGGTATTGCCCGCGAGGTGCTGGCGCGGCACCGCCTGGCTTTCCCCGAGAAAGCCCTCGCCAACGGCCAGCTCGATGTAGGCGGTGTGTACCAGTGGAAACGCCGGGGAGAAGCCCACACCCTCACCCCACAGACGATTCACCTGCTGCAGTACGCTACCCGGAAAAACGACTATTCGGCCTTCAAGAAATATGCTAAACTGATCAACGAGCAGACGGAGCAGGCGTTGACCCTGCGTGGGTTGCTGACGTTCCGAAAAGGAGAGCGCATCGACATCAAAGAGGTAGAGCCGGCGGAGCGCATCATGAAGCGCTTTGCCACCGGCGCGATGTCTTTCGGGTCGATCTCCCACGAGGCGCATTCCACCCTGGCCGTTGCTATGAACCGCATTGGCGCGAAGAGCAACAGCGGCGAGGGCGGAGAGGATGAAAGCCGCTTTGAACCCAAGCCCAACGGCGACTGGCAGCGCTCGGCCATCAAACAGGTGGCCTCCGGCCGCTTTGGGGTGACCAGCTATTACCTGGCCAATGCCGCCGAGCTGCAGATCAAGATGGCGCAGGGCGCCAAGCCCGGCGAAGGAGGCCAGCTGCCCGGCCATAAGGTGGACGACTGGATCGGAAGGGTGCGCCACTCCACGCCTGGCGTAGGACTAATCTCCCCGCCGCCTCACCACGATATTTACTCGATCGAAGACCTGGCCCAGCTGATCTTCGACCTGAAGAACGCCAATCCGGCGGCGCGCATCAATGTCAAGCTGGTTTCCAAAGCGGGCGTAGGCATCATCGCTTCCGGTGTGGCCAAGGCTCACGCCGACGCCATCCTGATTTCCGGCCACGACGGCGGTACCGGGGCTTCACCGCTGACCTCCATCCGCCACGCCGGCCTGCCCTGGGAACTGGGCCTGGCCGAATCGCACCAGACCCTGGTGAAGAACAAGCTGCGGGACCGCGTCGTGCTGCAAACTGACGGGCAAATCCGCACCGGCCGCGACCTGGCCATCGCCACCCTGCTGGGGGCGGAAGAGTGGGGGGTGGCCACCGCTGCCCTGATCGTCGAAGGGTGCATCATGATGCGCAAGTGCCACCTCAATACCTGCCCGGTGGGCATCGCCACCCAGGACCCCGAGCTGCGCAAACGCTTCACTGGCGATCCTGAACATGTGATCAATTTTTTCCGCTTTCTGGCCGAAGACTTACGGGAGATCATGGCCGAGCTGGGCTTCCGCACCATCAACGAGATGGTCGGCAAGGTGGAAATGCTCAAAGTAAAACAAAAAGTACAACACTGGAAATACAAGGAACTGGACCTGCGCCCCATCCTGTACAAGGAGCCGGCCGATGAATCGATCGGCCAGTACAAACAGGTGGAACAAGATCACGGGATCGAACAGGTGCTGGACCGTAAGCTCATCGAGCACGCCCGATTGGCGCTGGAGGAAAAGGCGCCTATCAGCAGTACCTTTAACATCCGCAATACCGACCGGGCGGTGGGGGCCATGTTGTCCAACGAAATCTCTAAACGGTATAAAGGAGAAGGGCTGCCCGATGCGGCCATCCGCTATCGCTTCCGCGGCTCGGCGGGGCAGAGCTTCGGCGCCTTCAGCGCCTGCGGGCTGGAATTTACCCTCGAAGGGGAAGCCAACGACTATTTCGGCAAAGGCTTGTCCGGCGCCCGCCTTGTAGTTGTGCCCGACCGGGAGGCCAAATTCAAGCCCAGCGAGAACATCATCATCGGCAATGTAGCCTTCTACGGAGCGACCTCCGGGGAAGCCTACATCCGTGGCATGGCCGGGGAGCGGTTTGCGGTCCGCAACTCGGGTGTGAAAACCGTCGTCGAAGGTATCGGCGACCACGGTTGCGAGTACATGACCGGCGGTATCGTCGTAGTGCTGGGCGAAACCGGCAAGAACTTCGCTGCGGGTATGAGTGGCGGCATGGCCTACGTCTACAACCCCAGAGGCGAGTTTGAGCGCCACGTCAACCCCGGCATGGTGGGCCTCGACCCTATGGAGGAAGAAGATTTCAAGCGCGTCCGCGCGCTCATTCGCAGCCACTTCCACTACACCTCCAGCCAGGTGGCCGCCGACATTCTTCAGGACTGGGATAATCAGAAAACCCATTTCACTAAAGTAATGCCGAGGGACTACAAGGCAGTGCTGGAAAAACGCAAAGCGCTGGCCCTGCAGGCGGAAGAAGCAGAACGGGCGGCGGCGAAGACGGCTTGACAAAGCCGGAAGGCGGAAGTGCGAAGTCGGAAGGGAAGGCCGCTTCGCCACACTGAGAAAACCATTATCCTCAACGGTGAAGAGGCAAGGTTCCCGCAACTATGCGGCGGCATGACAAATGCACGAATGCACACATACAGGAATACACTAAACTAAACCATGGCAGACCCAAAAGGATTTTTAAAATACACCCGTGAGCTCCCCAAGGCCCGTAAGGCCAGGGAGCGGGTGAAAGACTATAAAGAGATTTATGAGGACTTTAGCACCAAAAAAACGGTGCAGCAGGCCTCTCGTTGTATGGATTGCGGCATTCCCTTTTGCCATAGCGGATGCCCGCTGGGCAATATCATCCCCGAATTCAACGATGCGGTATACGAAGAAGACTGGCGCCTGGCCTACGAGATTCTGAGCAGCACCAATAACTTTCCGGAATTTACGGGCCGCATCTGCCCGGCGCCCTGCGAGACGGCCTGCGTGCTGGGTATCAACCAGCCGCCGGTAGCCATTGAGCACATCGAAAAATCGATCGCGGAGGTGGCCTATGAAAAGGGCTATGTGCGGCCCCAACCGCCGACGATGCGCACCGGCAAGAAGGTGGCGGTAGTAGGCTCGGGGCCGGCAGGGCTGGCCGCCGCCGCCCAGCTCAACAAGGCCGGCCATCTGGTGACCGTCTTCGAACGCAACGACCGCATTGGCGGGTTGCTTCGCTACGGCATTCCGGATTTTAAACTGGAAAAGTCGGTGGTCGAGCGGCGCGTAGCCATCATGGAGGCCGAAGGGGTGCGTTTCAAGACGAACGCCAATGTGGGGGAAAACGTGGACCCACAGCAACTGCTCAGCGAATTTGACGCCTTGCTGCTCTGCGGCGGCTCCACCGTACCCCGCAACCTGAACATCCCCGGCCGCGAGTTGGAAGGGGTGCACTTCGCTATGGAATTTCTGGAGCAGAACAACCGGCGCGTGGCAGGCGAACCCATCCCGAAAGAAGAGGCCGTCCTGGCAAAGGGCAAACATGTGCTCGTCATTGGCGGCGGCGATACCGGCGCCGACTGTGTAGGCACCTCCAACCGCCACGGGGCCAAGTCGGTTACCCAGATCGAGCTACTCGCGAAGCCGCCCGCTGAGCGCGACCCCTACAGCTGGCCCAACTGGCCGATGACCCTGCGCACCTCTTCCAGCCACGAAGAGGGCTGCGACCGGCAGTGGGCCATCCTCACCAAAGAATTTATCGGCGACAAAAACGGCCGGCTCAAAGCCATCAAACTGGTGGATATCGAGTGGGCCAAAGACAACAAAACGGGGCGCTACGCCTTCAAAGAGGTGGAAGGCACCGAGCGCGACATCCCCTGCCAGCTGGCCCTGCTGGCCGTTGGCTTCCTGCACCCGCAGTTTGACGGCATGCTGCAACAGCTCGGCGTAGAGGTGGACGGCCGGGGCAATGTTCGCGACGAGAACTACCAAACCAACCAGGAAAAAGTCTTTGCCGCCGGCGACATGCGCCGCGGCCAGTCGCTGGTCGTCTGGGCTATCGCCGAAGGGCGCGAAGCTGCCCGCCGGGTGGATGAATACCTGATGGGCAGCTCTATGCTGGAAGCAAGGGATGATAGTTTGATGATGGTGCGGGGGTAACTCACCACACCCGCCAGTCGTTCAGGATATTCTCATATCGATAAGTTGGCAGCTGTCCTCCACCGGTCAGGCGGCTCACTTTTCGGGGCAGGTACTCCTGCAATTCCGAAACAGTGATTTTGCCATCGTAGTTAAGGTCTGCCTGCTCCTCCCCGATGCCTTTTATAAAAGCATAGGTGAAAACGCTGTTGTTCCATTCTTCCCCTTCCATGGCGTATTGGGCGCTTCCCGCACTGGCCACAACGGTGGCGCCGGTGTTCTTTCTCAACCCAACGAACAGGCTTTTCATCTGCTCGATATTGGACAGGGCCGCCGTTTCGCCCCAGGACATGGTTCCCAGGGAGCGGAAAGAGACGGCACCATCATTGGTGTTCCTGGTTTTCAATGCGGCAACCGCTGAAGCATCGGCTTCTCCGGCATGGCAGGCGTCGATGAACACTGCTTTATTACGGGCGGGGATAGCGTCCAGCAGGTCTTCCACTTCCGAGAAGGCCAGGCCCGTTTTAGAGGGGGCTGTAATAGTGGTCTCGTGAGTGGCCAGGTAGTATTCCAGGTTGGCGTCCAGAAAACCGTGGGTAGCAAAAAAGAGAAGCACCTGGTCTCCGGTTTGCGTGTTGGCGAGTGTTTCTTTTAGTTTTTTGAAGTTGGCACGGGTGAAGGCTTCGTCGACATAACGGTGGACGATCACATCCCGGGAATTGTCTTGCGGGGAAGCACTTTTGAAAAGCTGTTCTATATCCTTCAGGTCTTTGGCCGGGTACTCCAGGGGGCTGATGGCGGCGTCCGCAAATTTGGAGGCGCCAAGCAGCACGAGGTGCAGTTTGGGATCGGGCGCCTTGCCACGGTAGTCGATGTCGGCCTCATCGATCAGCGACTTCACACCTTTTTCATTAGTGGTTATGGCTTGGATTTTATTGATTCCAGGGCTGAGCGTGATGCTTACTTTCCCATTGTAGGCCCCCGACTGGTTACTGGAAAGGTCTTTCCCGTTTCTTCCATAAACGGGCACTCCATTGATGTAGACATCCACCCTGATCAGTTTGTATTTATCATCTTTTGCCCGGAAGGTGACGTCCATCTTTTGTTGTTCGGTGGTGTAGGGCAGTTTGCCGAGTTCGACCGCCGGAAGGTGAAAATCTTCTGCAAAGGCCGCCTCGGACATTCCCATAGATTGCAGCCTTTTTTGATAGGCTTTCTCATAGGCGCCGATCAGTTCGTTGTCGGTTAACCCTTCCGGCCGTTGTCGGACCGATGTTTCATTGAAGGTGTTCAGGAGGATATCCGGGCGGTTGAACTGCAGGTCAAATTGCTCGAAGGGATATACCTTGTCTCCCTTCCGGAAAGCGAGGGCGTTGGAGTTCCTTCGGGAGGAGGTGTAATAACCTGAGGGGAGCATGACGATGTAATCATTTTCTCCTTTAATGCCGATGAAGCTGTAGAGGACTTCCGCCTTTTCAATATCCCATATCTTGATCTGCTTGTCCCATCCCTGGCTGATGAGAATCTTGCTGCTGGGGCCAAAAGCAATTTTGCCGCTGTGCCCATTGAGGTCTTTGATGATCTCTCCGCTGTAGGCGTCCCAGATCCGGATGGTATTGTCCGCCCGGTTGCTGGCGGCGATGAGGTTACCATCCGGGCTGAAGGTCAGTCCTTCCTTGTGGTGTTCACTATCCACCAGGTCGAATTTCCGTTTTTCGCCCTTCACTTTTTCGATATAGATTATTTTTATCGCCGGGTCTTTTTTGCCCATGAGTGGCTGGGTAGCCCGGGCAAAACGGGTCCAGTCGGGGCTGATGGCCGACTTGTTGCGCAGGTTATATTCTTTCTCGAAATAATTGGTGATCATGGTCGCCAGCAGTTCTTTCTCACTGTCAACGTTAATGGTGTCTGATTCGGAGTTGGAAAGTGATTCCTGAAGCACTTCATCCGAGAAGGATCCGAGCAGCATTTGCCTCATGAGAAAGATATTGAGGTCTTTAACTTTCTTTACGGGCTTCTCTTCCTCCAGGCTATAAAAGTGGACGGTGGCGTGATCATTGCCCCACAATGCGGCCATTTTCCCATCCGGGCTGAAAGTAACGTCGTAATAGTTATTGAAGCCCAGCAGGCCGGCAGATAGAATCATGGTATTGCCAATACTCTCCGGCTGGTTGGGGGCAGTGCTCGAATCTTGGTTTTTCTTTTTACCCCATGGTTTCCGGATGGAGGGCATCTTGCCCAGTCCTTCTTTTAAAAGGCTCCCAGCGTTCTTTAAGTGGCCGCCTACCTCCCGCAGCCCTTCGGTCTTGAACAGGGGTGTTTTTTCCAACAGGAGCTCGCCGGTTTCCATGGACCAGAACCTGGCCACTTCATCTTTCCCCACCGTACAGGCTATGGCTCCATCCTGAGAAAAAGCTACGGACCGGACCTGCTTATCGTGGCTGGTGAGCTGGTGTTTTTGTTTGCCGGTGCTGGTTTCCCAAATCAATACATCCTCAACCCTGATGCCGCCCACCCAATGGCCATCGGGGCTGAAAGTAAGCAGGTCAAACGCTCCTTTGCTGTCTTCCAGAGTGCTTATTTCTTCATCGAATTCAGTAGTATATATGCGTAAAGGTTCGTTCCGTTGCCTGGAAAGGTAGAAACTTTTGTCCGGGCTGAAAACCACATCGCTGTACCGGGCAAATGCATTGGGAGCTCTGCCGGTCAGCAGGTCGAGCATGCGAAAGCCCTTATCATATTCAAAAGGAGCGAAGGGGATAGGCCCGGCGACCATTTCCACCTCTTTTAAGATGATGGAATCCGACTTGCTTACTTCCGGGTGCAGGGATATAGGAGGAATTGCGGCTCCCAGCGAGCGGGCCTTCACTCCATCTTTCAGGTTGTACTGGCTGATGGCATTGGGGGTGTTGCACAGGCCGCCAAGGTACAGGCTCTGGCCGTCCTTGGAGAACAAAAGCTCAGGCGCTTTTCCCAGCAGGCCGCCAACCGGGGCGATCTGGCCTTTTTCAAAGGTAATGGTTTGCTGTACCTGAAGAGACGGCCAGTTGTAAACTCTGGCCTGCTCACCGGAATGGACCAGCGCGGCCTGCCGCCCATCCGGGCTCAGGGCTATTGAAAAAATAGGCTCTGTCTCCAACCGGTTAACTACCGCTCCGGTTTCGGCGTCCAGCACCAGGAGCAGGCCATATTCTGTGCCGGAAAGACTCTGGTTTTTAAAAATACGCAGGATGTCATAGAGCGACATGTTCTCGAAGGAATAATCCTCCTCTCCATCGGTTACGTAACCGGCAAGTAGCAGGTGCCGGCCGTCTTTGGAGAAAGTTGCTCTCTGAATTGCAAAGGATTCCTGCTTATCGGTTAGGATAAATCTTTGCGCTCCACTGCGGAGGTCATAAACCGCGGTATCAACGAGGATAGAACCATTACCGGGCGCAATTTCAAAGGGAGATGACCCACCCGCCAGGATTTGCTTCAGGCTTATGGGGCCTCTTCCAATAGGTAAAGTAGAAACGGTGGCTCCTGTTTCCGCCTCCAGTATTTCTAATTTTTTATTACTGGCCAGGGCCAGTAGTTTTCGGTCCGGGCTGTAGGCCGTCCGGAAATACGATTCCAGGTTTTGGGCTTTTTCAAGGTCTTCATCGGTGGGCTCCGCCTCTTCATCTTCCTCTCCGGTGTTAGCTTCTTCCAGGCTCCACGTTTTAGTTACCTGGCCCGTTTTAAAGTTTACGACCTTTACTTTTCCGTTTTCAGCAAATAAGATATGGCTTCCATCATTGGAGAAATGGATGGAAGAGATACCTGCGAAGAAGCTTTTTTCACTGGCAATCGTCCGGTATTCCAGGCCGGATTCCATTTCCCATATCTTCAGGATCTGCCCGTCGGTGGTAGCCAGGAATTTGCCGTCGGGAGACAGTTCCATCTCGGTAATGGCAAACCCGATATGGCCAAATTGAACAACGGTTTCGGTTTGCGCTTTCGCAGTAAGTGCCAGGGAGAGCATCAGCCAGGTGGTTAGAATAATTGGGTTCATCGGTGTGTTGAGACGTTAGTTTTGAAATTTACAGGATAAAATCAAATATAATGTTTTTTTGCTCAACTGTGGGAGCCACCCGGTTTTTTACCACACCCGCCAATCATTCGAGATATTCTCTACCCGGAATGTCGGCTGCTGCCGGCCGCCGGTCAACTTGGGAACCTGGGCCGCCAGGAATTGCTGCAACTCGGAGACCATTACCTGGCCGTTTTTGTCGAGGTCGGCAACACCCTCGCGCAGGCCTTTGAGCAGGCAATAGGTGAATACGCCGTTCTGCCACTCCTCTCCCTCCATAGCGAACTCCACCCCGCTGGCACTGGATATGACGGTGGCGCCGGTGCCTCGCCGCAGGTCGACGAATAGCTGCTTCATCAGCTCGAAGGAATTGTCGAGCCCAAGACGGGTGGGCACGATGTGGGTGTCGAAGGAGCGGAACTGAACTTCGCCGTCCTCGGTGTGCCTCTCCCGGATGAGGGCGACGGATTCCTTGTCGATCTCGCCGGAGTGGCAGGCGTCGAGCAGGAAGAGCTTCTGGCGGGCGGGGATGCCGTCGAGCAGGGTCTCGAGCTCGTCGTAGGGGATACCTTTTTCGGCGGGGCGGTTGAAGTCCATATTGTAGGTAGCCAGGAAGTAGTCCAGGTTTTCGTCTACTACCCCATGGCCGGCCACGTAGAGGATGACGCAGTCGTCGACCTGGGTTTGCATCAGCTTGTCTTTGAGCTGACGGAGCAGGGCGAGGGTGATGCTCTGGTTGTAATGGTCTTCGACAACGACTTCATTATATACAGCGGTGTCTTTTCGGAAGAGGTTGGCGATGTCTGCAACATCTTTGGCGGGATAGCTAAGGTTCATGGCGGGGTTGGCAAACTGATCTACGCCTAGGGCAATGAGATAGAGGTTAGGCGGGCGTTGGGGGCCGTCGTAGGTGATGTAAACGGTTTCTTTGAGGGATTCAACCCCTTCCGTATTGAAAACTGAAACGTCTACTTTATTTTCTCCTTTTGACAAAACTATTTCGACAAGCTGGCCGGTTTGTTGTGAGGCTTGGGGTTGAAGGCTGTAGCCTTTCAATCCAAAATTAGGGACGTTATTGACAAAAACCTGCAAACGTTCCAGTGAGAATTTCGCGTCTTTAGCCATTACGCGGAAAGCCAGTTTGGCCGTTTCTGTTATTCTCGGTATCTCTTCGCGGGAGATGGCCAATTCCGGCAGGCTAAGTTCATCAAGCCCAGCCACCGGCTGGTTGAATCCCATCTTTTTCAGCCGCTTTTTATAAGCCTGTCGATAGGCGCCCACAGTCTGTGCAGGGGTAAACCCCAACTTGTCCATCACGATATCCGGCCGGTTATAGGCCAGGTCAAACTGGTCGAAAGGGAAAACCCTCAGGCCTTTTTTGAAACTGAGCGTCCTGGCGGCAAACCTGGTGCCCCAGTAATATCCTTCAGAAGTGGTAAGAATATAATGGCTGTCGAACACGGAGCTGCCTGGAAAGAAAACCTTGAATGCAGGTTTCCATTGATGGGTATTCCATAGCTGAATGGCGTACTCCTTGTGGCCGGTGGTGGCGAGGAAACGCCCATCCGGGCTAAATGCAATATCCGCTTCGGTATAGGAAAGGTCATCCATTACTGCAGCCTTCTTTCCAGTGGCGGTTTCCCAAATCTCCATGCGTTTGGCAATTTTGATGGCCAGGTATTTATCATCGGGACTAAACCGGATTCGGTTATAGGCATTGGGGGCTTCAAAATCGAATAGGTGTTCTTTCGTGTCTATATTCCAAAGAGCCAGGCCGTAACCGGCGGACAGGGCGGCCACCCATTGTTCGTTATGGCTGAAGGCAAAGCGAAGTTTAAGATCCTTTTCAACCTTGATGCGTAGTTGTTCCTGGCCTTCCTGGCTGGTAACTGTCAGCCAGTCATT
This sequence comes from Lewinellaceae bacterium, assembly GCA_020636095.1. Taxonomy (GTDB): domain Bacteria; phylum Bacteroidota; class Bacteroidia; order Chitinophagales; family Saprospiraceae; genus JACJXW01. Next base: position 111,621 of record JACJYN010000002.1, on the reverse strand, counting down.
TTGTACATAACCCATCCATTTGCCGGTACGGCTGTATTCTGCCTGAGTGGCGGCTATCGTGTTTTTGAACTGCTGCGTATCGAGAACGTCTGCCCCCCAGGGGTAGTATTTAATGATGAGGCGCCGGGAATCCGGGCTGAAGGACAATTCGTCAATTTCCTGATCACAAGTTTTGGTGAATAGAAGCGTGGTGCTTTCCCGGTCCCAGGCCAGAACGGTGTTGTTTGCAGTTTGGGCAACCACTATCCGGTTGTCGGGGCTGATCTCGATCTTTTCCGGCTTGCTGCCGTCGCCTTTCAGGGCTTTTGCCTCTTTAAAATAAGCGAGTTCTTTGATGGACGCTTGACTTTCATAGGCATCCAGGTAGCTAGGCAAGTATATGATCATCAGGTCGTTGGCATGTTCCTTCAGGCCTTTTCTAGCCAGATATTGGCCGTCTGGACTTAGGGTGCTTACCGTGGTGTATAAGTTGACTACCCGGGGCTGGTGCAGGTCAAATAGTTTTCCGATGCGGCCATTGTGGATATACCTGCCGTCCGGAGTGAATTCAATGAAGCCGATCTTACTGCCGATATCCTGCTGGAGTAAACTCTCGTAAGATTGGATCAAACGCCCGGTTTCGGCTTCGAAGAGGCGAGCTGTACGGTCTTCGCTGCCCGAAAGCAACCAGGCGCCACCTGGGCTAAACTGCAGACAGCTGATGGTTTTGCCGTGTTGTCCTTTCAGAATACGCTCCTCCTGTCTACCGTTGTTAATAATGTATATGGAAGTATCCGTAGCGGCATAAGCGAATCGGCGCCCGCTGGGGGCTATGGAAAAGGCAGTTATGTGAGCTTTGATTTCGTCACGCCACTGTAGTTCTCCTTTTCTGCATTCCCGGACTTCCAGGAGAGAAATAGCAGTTTCTTCAACCGGTTCGTAAAGGCAATAATACCATTTTCCTTCCCGGAGCAGGCCTGCTTTTGTCAGCTTGTAGCCTTCGTGGCTCCGATCAGTCATGTATAGGGGGGCGGCTGCCTGGAAGCCCTCATAAACAGCGGCTTGGCCGGCACTATCAATTGTAAGGACGTAGCCGTCCATACTGCTGATATCGGCCAGGCCTCTCCGGCTGAGGAGGGGAAGGCGCACTTCTTTTCCGCTGAGTACCTCCCAGGCCCGGAAGATGCCTTCATGGGCGGTGATCAAAAGGCTGCCATCCGGACTTTCCAGGATTTTCTGTCTATTGAAGTAAGGGTTCCGGGGCAGGAAATCATTGGAAGCTCCTTCGAGGGCAAATTTCCCGATCTTCTCCTCCCTTTGCCAGTTCCAGATCACAGGAACACCTTCCTTTCCTTCCAGGGCATAAAGGAAAGGCTGCTGCTGTGAGAAGCTGGCCATTACCGCTCCGAAATCTGTGGCCTTTCTTCCGGAATTCGTTTCGAAGAGGTTGTCATTAATGAGTAGGTAATTGCTATCGGCAGCGAATTCCAGGTGGTTCACTGTATTCATATTGGCCTGTAATATCACATCCACTTCTTCATTTTGCTGAGGTGGGAGCCTGCGGGCAAAATCGAGGATCAGCCGGGCCATTAAGGTGTCCTTATTCTCCTGGGCGATGCCCAGGGCCGTATAGCCATGGGCATTCTCCCGGCCTGGGTTGGCGCCGGCTTCCATCAAGGCCAGGGCAATCCGGTAGGCGCCCACTTCAGCGGCCAGGTGCAGTGGGGGCCACCCATTTCCATCGGGCGCATCTGGACTGGCGCTGGCACCGAGCAGGAGCAGCGCGGTTGCTTCATGGCCCTGGCTGACAGCGTAGTGAAGCGGCATGGCGCCATCGCCTTCGTAAAGAGCATGAACGTCTGCGCCTTGAGCCAGCAGGTAGGCGGCTGCCGGGGCGTGCCCCCGGCTGGCGGCCCAATGGATGGCCTGCCATCCATCTTCCTGAAGGGTTTGGAGGTTTAACTCCTTGTCATCTACAGGGATCTGGCAGTCTTCAATGAGATATCGCAATAGAGCCGTATCCCCCTTCCCTGCGGCAATCGCCAGGAGGTTGCCGAAGTAACTTTCCCCCCTTTTGTCCTGGCGCAACACTCCTTTGGGGTTGTGGCGGTGAGGGAACAACTTCACCCCCTCCAACCCACAATGGTAGGCCGCCCACATGCACCAGGGAGCATCCTGATAGATGTCAGGGGCTTCATAGGCGGCAAGCCATGCTTTGATTGCCGGATAATCACAATTCCGGATGGCTTTCAGGAGGCGGGCTTCCGGTTGGCCAAAAAGCAGAGTGGGGGCGAAGAGTACAAAATACAGGATGGTCGTTTTCACGTGCTAATATAATTTGATGCGCAGTCTGCTAATATAATGAATCAAGCCTGATTTTTCATTCACCCCCTCGTCGGGCATTTACAATCTTCTCCTCCCGAAAGGTAGTACAGCCTGAATAGTCGTGAAATTTGAACTCAATCTTAAGTGGCTTCTACTTTTGCATTCCCCTCCCAAACCCCTAAATTGCATAATCATCCAGAAAAAGTCAAAATGCCGCCAACCAATACCCATACCACTTTCGACTGGGAAGTCGTGCTCGACGCGCTCGAAGATCAGAAATGTGTCCTGTTCCTGGGGCCGCAGCTCTATACCGCTCCGGGAGGTGGAGTCATGGAGGAGGCCCTGGCGGAAGCCCTTGGCGCCCAAAATCCCGATAACCCCTTCATCCGCAACTACTACGAAGAAGACGGCTTTTTCTTGTTCCGGGAGGCGCGTTTCCGGCGGCGGGTCGTGCGTCAGATCCGGCAGTTCTACGAGCAGCCCTTTCCTGAATCGCAGGAGTTGCTGGAAAAGGTCGCCCGGATTCCCTTTCACCTCATCTTTCTGATGACGCCGGATAACCTATTGCTGGATACCTTGCGGCGCGGGGGCTACCCCTTTCAGCACGATTTTTACTTCCGGAACCAGCCGGCGAAGGACTACGTCTTTCCCACCCGGGACAACCCGCTGATTTACCACATGCTGGGCTGCCTGGAAGAGGATGAGAGCCTGGTGCTGACCCACAACGACCTGTTCGACTACCTGCACTCCGTCTTTAACAGCAACAGTATGCACCAGGAACTCAAAACCGAACTGGCGGACGCGTACAACTACCTCTTCCTGGGCCTGCCATTTGAAAAGTGGTACCTGCAGTTGTTGCTGCGCGTCCTATCCCTGCATACCGACAAGCTGAAAAGCCTGGAGCGGTTTGCTTCCCGGCCGGAGGCGCCCACCGAAAAGGGGCTCTTTGAAGAGCAGTTCAATATCGAATTCGTGCCGGACCAGGCGCCGGCTTTTATCGAAGAACTCTACCGGCATTGTGAGGGGCGGGGCCTGCTCCGGCCTTTGCCGGAGCAAAGTGGCCACGGGACGGTAGAGGCGGCTTTCGCCAAAATACAGAAATGGATCGCCCGGGCGGACATCCAAAAGGCGATGGAGGAACTCAAAGGCCTGCTGGAACCCTACCGCCCCAGAAGCGAAGAATTGCTCCGGGAACTGCTCCTTCTGATGAGCAGCTACCAAAACCTGGAAAAGCAAAGCCAGCTCGGTATCGACGGCCCGGAGGCCGGCAAGGAGAAAAACCGCATTATCTATGCCCTGCTCAATTTGATGGATGAGGCTAAAAAATTAACGTGAAATGAAGCAATACCGCTATCCAGGCGCCAAGCCCTTCACTGCGCAGCAACAGAGCCTCTTTTTCGGAAGGGAAAAGGAGCAGGGGCAGTTGTTGCAACTCATTCGGCTGGAGCCAGTGGTGGTGCTGTACAGCAAATCGGGCCTGGGCAAGAGTTCCCTGCTCAATGCGGCCATCATGCCCCGCCTGGAGGAAGATGGGGTGTATGGCCCGCTGGCCGTCCGCTTCGGCGCCTGGACGGAGCAGTCGGATCGCTCTCCGCTGAAAGCTATTCGGGAAATATTGCTGGAAGGACATGATCAGGAATGTTTTCTCGACTCTCTTTTCCCTGATGAACGATCCCTTTGGTTTTACGCCAAAAAGCGGCAGGCCAACAGTGGCCAGAACCGCTTCATCCTTGTTTTTGACCAGTTTGAAGAGTTGTTTTCTTACCCGGAGGCAGCCGTGTTGGCTTTTAAAAAGGAGCTCAATGAGCTGTTGACCACCGCCATTCCTACCCGGATCCGCCGGATGGTAGATGTATTGTCGGCCTCGCAACCGGACTTGTTGAGTGAAACGGAGGACCAGCATTTGCACCGGCCAATGGAGGTCAAAACGCTCTTTGCCATTCGCTCGGACCGCCTGCACCTGCTGGACAAACTGTCGGATTACCTGCCGAATATCCTGCGCCACAATTATGAGCTTAAGGCGCTGGGCAGGGAGGATGCCCGCCAGGCTATCGTTGAGCCTGCCCGGAAGAAAGGGGATTTCTTCAGCCCGCCCTTTAGTTATGAAGAGGAAGCCATAGAAAAGATCCTGGCATTCCTGCAGGATGAAGAGGGAAGGGTAGAGGCTATCCAATTACAGATCCTCTGCCAGTCGTTTGAAGAAAAAGTACAAAAAGAAAAGCTGTCCCGCCTTTCCCCGGCGGATATCGGCGGCCTGGAAGCCATTATCGCCAATTATTACCGAAGCCGGATCGCCGGGCTGGGGAATGAAGAGGAGGTGCTGGCTGCCCGCCGCCTCATCGAGGAAGGGCTGGTCCTGGAAGAGGAGCAACAAAGGCTGAGCCTGCACGAAGGGCAGGTCGCCAAATTTTTTCAAGTCTCGCCTGCACTGCTCACCCGGCTGGTTGACAGCCACCTGCTAAGGGCGGAGCCCGGCCCTCGGGGCGGCTACACTTACGAGCTGAGCCACGATACCCTTATCCAACCCGTACTCCAAGCCAAGCGGGAACGCAAAGCCCGGGAAGCGGCGCTGGAGGCGGAAGCCGAGCAGCACCGGCAGCAGCAGGAATTGGAAGCTCTTCGCCAGAAGGCGGCGGAGGAACGCCGGCAGCGCGAAAAAGAGGAAGCGTTGCGCAAAGCCGCTCAGGCAGCCCGGATAGAAGCCGAAAAGGAGAAAGACAATGCCCAGCGCAACGCCCGCCGCGCGCGCATCGCGGCGGTAGCCGGTTTTGTACTCGGCCTGTTGGCATCCATGGCCTTTATCGCCGCTTTCAGCCAGTACCAGCGGGCGCAGGCCCTGCGGTTGGAAGCGGAACAGCAACAACAGGAAGCCGAACGGCAGAGAGACCGGGCCGCCACACTGGCCATTGAGAATCAACAACGAGCCGAGGAAGCCCTGGAGGCTCAGCAAATGGCCGAAGCGGCAAAAACGCAGGCCGAAATAAGTGCCGGCGAAGCCCGCCGGCAAGCTCAGGTGGCGGAACAGCAAACCCGCATTGCACGAGCTAGCTTCAATCGTGCGGAACAGGCGCTGAATGAGGCTCAAAAACAAAAGGATAAGGCGGAACGAGCCGCCAGGTCCCTGGAAGTCCAGAAAAACAAGATCGAAGAACAACGCCTGCTAACCGATAGGGAAGCCCGCGAATTCAAGGAACAAGCCGAGCAATTACAACTGGAGTTGAGAGAGGCCCAAAAACGGTATCGGGAGATCGCTATCCGAAATCAGGAAAGGATCGATTCTCTGCATCAGGTTTTGGAGATGCTACAATCCAAAACCGGATTCTCGGGCAATTGAAGGGAAAGAAAGGGAGCGCGTATCAATTTTAGCCGCATTATCATGAAGCCATTTTGGAGCATATTGTCGATTTACTTATTTGCTATTACCCCTGGTTTCAGCCAGGGTGAGCTGGTCGTTCCCGCCGGGCACAATGATGCAGTCGGCACGGTGTGTTATGCTCCGGACGGGCAACTGATCCTCTCCGCTTCCCGCGACCACCTGCTGAAACTCTGGGATGCCCGCTCAGGGCTCCTGATCCGGACCCTCTATGGCCACGAAGGCCGAATCCTTTCCGCCGCTTTTTCGCCGAGCGGTAAACGGATTCTCTCTTCCGGCAAAGATGCCCAGCTCAACTTATGGGACACCCATACGGGAGCGCTCCTTCAATCTTTTGAGGGTTTACCCACCTTGATCCTCGATTTTATCTTTATCAATGAGCATTCCGTTTTTCTGGCCGGCATGAACGGCCAGATTCTCCTGCTGGACCTGGACTCCGGCCAAATAGGCTATACGCTCGAACAGCATCAGGCGCCCGTCGGCGCCCTCGAGCTCCTGGAAAATGCCGCTTATCTGGTTTCAGCAGATTGGGCCGGCACGCTGTTGCTTTGGAACCTGTTGTCCGGGGAAGTAGAACGCACTTTCTCACAGGGTACAACCGAAATAACCTCCATCGCTGCCGATCAGGCCGGGTATTTCTACACTGGCGACACGGCCGGGAAATTGAAACTCTGGCATCGGTCCCGCGAGCAGCCGGAACGGGTTTATGAGTTGCAGCGCGAGGCGATCACAGCGGTAAAGACGATTCCTGCCTTTCAGTACAACACCCCTGTTTGTGCCGGCAAAAGCAATGATCTGTACATCGGCCAGCCGGCCCGAGGCGTTCGGATTTTCAATATGGCCCGGATACCCGCCCACGATAACTGGGTGCTGGGCCTCGATATTTCCCCCGACGGCCGGCAGATAGCCACCTGTTCCTGGGAGGGGGAGATAAATATCTGGGACGCCAATACAAGGAGCTTTGTCATGCCTCTTTCTCAGGTAGCTGAAGAAATCCTTTCCGTTGCCCTTTCTGAAGATGAACAGTACGCCTTACTTGGGCTCAAAGACGGCAGTATCCGGTTTATCGATTTGTCGGCCGGAAGGCAACAATATGCTTTCCCCAATCACCTGAGCTGGGTTACTGATGTCTGTTTTGCACCCGATCTTTCGGGTTTTGCTTCGGCTTCTCTTGACAAAACAGTTCAAATTCAGAGGCTCGGAGATAAAACGCCCTATCGGGCTTTTCTGGAAGAAGGAGGCGCCGGCATTTCCTCCCTCTGTTATTGGCCGGACGGAGGGAAGCTGTTATATGCGGTTGGCGATACACTCAGGCTCAGAGTTATTGAAAACGGAGAGGCCCTTCTGAGTATCCCTGTTCCCAGTGCTTCTCCGGTAACGGCGCTCGCGGTTTCGGAAACGGACAGCCTGATCCTGGCGGTTGCCGATTCCTCCGTTTATGTATGGGATGGGCAAGGAAGGGCAATACATCGATTGAAAGGCCATCACCTTTTGGTAAGCGACGCTTGTTTCTCAAAGGACGGCCGGTTTATACTGACGGCTTCCTGGGATAAAACGGCCGTATTGTGGGATGTGGTGAAGGGGCAACCGGCCCGGATCTACCCGGCGGCGGAACCCTTACAAGCCGTTGCGTTCTCCGGGGAAACGCAATTCCTCTCCGCCTCTAAAAATGGGGCCATCAGCCGGTGGCAGATATCAACGGCCGAACCCCTGCTGCGGGTTCAGGGGCACGAGCGGCCTATTTTGGGTTTGGCGGCGGGCGCCACCACCGTTTTGAGCATTTCGGAAGACCACAGTTTAAAAATCTGGGCAGCAGATGAACTGGAGGCCGCTGCTCGTTTTATCCCCATTTCTGCCGGCCGGTTCCTCACTGTTTCGCCCGATGGGTTTTACGCTTGTTCCAATTCGAGGGCCTTACTCGGCCAGGCCGGCCTGTGGGAGGACGGTGTAGCATATCCTATCTACCTCAAAGACGCCCAACTCAACCGCCCAGATCTGGTGGTGGCCAATATGGTGCATCCCGATACTTTTTTGATGCAAAATTTTTACCGCGCCTACCAGAAGCGGCTGGAAAGGTTGCACATATCTGAGGAACAGTTCTCGCCGGATTCTTCCCCGCCGGCCATTTCCATTCAAAATAAAGCAGACATCCCCATCCTGTCAAATTCTGCAACTATTACCCTGAAAGCCAGCGTCACAGACTCGGTCTATGGGCTCAAAGAAATTCAGGTTAAGAACTTTGGGATTCCCCGGTGGGCCCGTTCTTTTTCGGATTCGGTATATCACTGGGAAGGGGAAATAGAGGTTGGCCTGGCCTCCGGCGCCAACGAAATAGAAATGGCGGCAACCAATAACCAGGGCCTGGGCTCGCTTCCTGAATTGGTGTACACGAACTACCGATTGGGGAAAAAACAGCCGGAACTCTACTTGCTGGCGATCGGCGTTTCTGAATATACCCAACCGGCATTCAATCTCAATTACGCCGCTAAAGACGCGAGAGATATGGCCTCCGCCTTTCAGTCAAACAGCCAGTATCGGCGGGTCAACCAGGTGTTGCTCACCGATGAGGAGGCCACTCTGGAAAGCATTCAGTCCGCGCTTGCCGGCTTCGAGGCCGCCGAAACGGACGATGTCGTGATCGTATACTACGCTGGCCAGGGCATCCTGGATAAAAACCTGAATTATTATCTGGCTACGCATCAAACCGATTTTAGGGCGGCCGGACAAGGCGGCCAGAGTATAGCCATCGGAATGCTGGAAGACTGGATTGAGAACTTAACTCCGCTGCGAAAACTTTTGATCATTGATGCCTGCCATTCTGGAGAAATTGATAAGGATATCCTCCGGGAGAAACTGGATTACGATCCGGCGGACGATGTGAAATTTCGGGATGCAGGCTTTCTCCAAGACACCATTCCACCGCCGCCCGGATTGTCAAATTCCCTTGATTTAATGAAAGAACTGTTTGTCGACCTTCAGGAAAGCGGGCTTTTTTTCATCAGCAGTGCCCACGGAGCCGAATTGGCAATAGAAGGAGAGGAGTGGCAAAACGGCGTATTTACCTATGCTTTTCTAAATGGCCTTACAACGGGCGCCGCCGACGCCAACGGTAACGGGGCCGTCACCTTGCCGGAGATCTTCCAGTACGTGTATGAAAAAGTACCGGAATTGACCGGATTTCGCCAGCGCCCCTTCTGGCGGGGCAGCCCCCCGAGGCTGGATTTTCCAATCTGGAAGGTAGAATTAAAATAAGTACCGAAATGATGAAACAATGCTTCCTATTTGTTGCTCTTTTCCTTCTTGGTTCGCCGGCTATTGCCCAGGTTATTGTAGACACCACCTTCAACCGGGTGATCCGAATTGAGGGAGAGGTATACAGCTCCAATAAAGGCATGGACATGAACCTGGAAAGCGTTGGCGGTTTCAGCCCGGGGACGCCCCTGCGCTTCGGTTCGCCGGACAGCCGCATCATTTTTATCAGCCCGGAGAAAGAATTGTTGATGGCCATCCCCAATGAAGATATGTCGGGTTATACCACAGTGCCCATCCGCTCCAAATACAATACCCGCCCGGGTAAGATCCTGTCTTATATCGCTTTCGTCAAATTTCTGGAAGGGCGGGACTGGCTGGTGCTGGGCGACAGCGTTCACTTGGAAGTGGGCAAAGAGGAATTCCCCTTGAGTGAAGATCACTTTTTCTTTATTCGATACCAATTGCAGGGCGATTCCCTGCCGGTGAATAAGCGGCTCAGCCACCAGGGGCAACAGGTGCTGTTCTCAAAGCAAGGGATTTTTCAGGTAGATGATCAGCCGGCGCCCATCGACAGCACCTATGGCCATCAATTGTTCTATTACGATGCCCTGAAGCCTGCTTCCACCCTGATCCATTCAATCCGCCTCATCTTTCCGGATGAGCGGCGGCTCAGGGCGGAAGTGGCGGGCATCATCCGTTACCTGGGCATTGCCTACCCCAAGGAGGAAAAGATTCGGGCTATCCAGAACTATCTGTTTGAAGTATACGGTACGCCTGAGAAGGAAAACCTACAGGAGTGGCTGAAGCGGCATTTTAACCTGTAGGCTATGAACCCATCAATGCTTTTGGCTTGGCCGAAGGCATTGAGCATCCAATAGGGGCGCTAAACAGGTAAGGTTTCTTAAACCCCAACGGTTTGGAAAATTTACCCCATACTCATCGGTACATCCATCAGCAGCACCTTAGCGTCGCTGTCGGCCTTGACCGTTATCTGCTCCGTATCCCAGATGCCGAAGCCGTCCCTCGGGTTGAGGCTTTGTCCTTCGATGGTGACGCCTCCTTTGATGACAAAAACATACAGCCCGTTGCCCTCGCCCTTGATTGTGTATGGCAACTCACAGCCCTTTTCGAGGTCTCCCAGATGGAACCAGGCATTTTGATGCACCCAGACCCCCTCGTCATTGGGGTTGGGGGATAAGATCTGGTAAAACTGGTTTTTGATTTGCTGCTCTTTGAGCGTGATCTGATCATAGCGGGGGGCGACATTCTTTTTATTGGGGAACATCCAGATTTGTAGAAACTTCACTTCCTGCCCGGCGTTTTTGTTGTATTCGCTGTGGTAAATGCCCGTTCCCGCGCTCATCACCTGCACGTCGCCCTGCTTGATAACCGCCATGTTGCCCATGCTGTCTTTATGCTCAAGGTCGCCTTCCAGGGGAATGGAGATGATCTCCATATTGTCGTGGGGGTGGGCGCCAAACCCTCTGCCGGGGGCTACCACATCATCGTTTAATACCCTCAGTACTCCGAAATTCATTCTTTCGGGGTTGTAATAGTTGGCAAAACTGAAGCTGTGGTGTGAGTTCAGCCAACCGTGGTCGGCGTGGCCTCTGGTGGAGGCTTTGTGCAATACTGTTTTCATGCTCTTAATTTCTTTATTAGGTAAATGATTGAAGCCCACCTGGTGCATGAGCTTGTCGTAGGTGCTCTTTTCCTGGCGGCTGTTGGCTTTCAGGAGAGAGCTTCCGGTTATAGCCGCAGCTGTGGTCAGCGCTGCTTTCTTTAAAAAGTTCTTGCGGTCCATGGCTCGTGAATTTTTTTGTCCTGTAAAAATAACTTGGCTTTTATGATGCAATAATAATAAAACTTTAATGTTTAAACAATGATTGTATAGACATTGAATGATTTTTTTTAAAAAAAGCGATTGCTGTGTGTTTGTTCCTATGGCTCTGTCGCTTGTCAACCGGTGCAGCGAGATGGGAAAGGCGGGTGTTGTTGAGCCTTTACAGGCTAATTAGCTGGACACAATCAGGCGAACAATACACCAGCTCATTTCCTGGCGGAGGCTCCCTTTATACTTTTACACTTCCCGGTTCCACGCCGCTCATCCGCACCTGAATAACTACCGCTGAAAACAGCGTGATCATTCCTTATCTTTATGCCAGTTCTCAATAAAAACAGCAATATGCCACACGATCACCACCATCACTCCGGCCGAAACCTCACGATTGCCTTTTTCCTCAATCTGGGCTTTACTATTCTGGAATTCGTGGGTGGGCTGCTGACTAACAGCGTAGCCATTCTCTCCGACGCCCTGCACGACCTGGGCGACAGCATCTCCCTCGGGCTTTCCTGGTACCTGGACCGCAAGTCGAAACAGGGGCGCACCGAGCAGTACTCCTTCGGATACCACCGTTTCTCCCTGCTCGGAGCCCTGATCAACAGCCTGGTGCTCATTGGCGGCTCGGTGTACATCATTTACGAAGCGGTGGGCCGCATTCTGGAACCTCAGCATTCCAATGCAGAGGGTATGGTGCTCTTTGCCATCCTGGGCGTGTCGGTCAATGGTTATGCCGCCTGGAAACTGAGCAGTGGCAAAACGATGAACGAACGGGTTGTCTCCTGGCACCTCCTGGAAGACGTGCTCGGTTGGGCAGCGGTGTTGGTGGTAGCCATTGTGCTCCTGTTTAAGGATATCCACTACCTCGATCCGGCCCTTTCCATGGCTATCACGCTGTATATATTGTACAACGTGGTGCGGCGCCTGAAGGATACCCTGCACCTTTTCCTGCAGGGGGTGCCGGAGGGCGTCACGATTAAAGACCTCGAGCTGCAACTACTCTCCCTTCCGAAGGTGGGCTCGTTGCACCATACCCATCTTTGGTCCCTCGAAGGAGAGCACCACGTTTTTACCACTCATGTCGTGTTGAAGGACATTCAATCCTTCGGGCAGATAGTGGAAACCAAACGGCAAATGAAGGCCATTCTTAAAAAGTATCCCTTCTCGCATTACACCATCGAGACTGAGCTCGATGAGGAGCGTTGCGAATTGACGGATTGAAGTCCAACCCTGTAACCAGCAATTGAACACACACTAAACGAATCAACCATTTGTTCCTTATTTCCAAATCGTCCGGGCCACCGCCAACTCCTTGTCATCATCTTTGGCACTGACGAGCCGGTGCAGGAACTGTCCATCTTCTTCCAGGGGTTGTACCTCGGCGCGCACGTGGCCCTGCCAGTGGCATTCGGCGCGGTAGTTGATATCGAGTTGCTGAAGCCCACCGTTTTCCAGGATCGCTTCCGGCAGGGGTTCGAGCATCCATTGTATATATTAAGGTGTTATTGAGGTGTTCGTTGAAGTCGAGATCGTGCCAGTTGACCTCGAAGTTTTTTGTGAATTGAGCCTGTTCGAAACGCGGCAGCCAGGTCTCCGGACGGGGCAGGCACGCTTCCGGAGGCGGCATCTCGTTTTGGAGTTCGAGGATGTACTTTGGGATGGGCGCCATACGGCGGTCATCTATCTCGTAGTTGCGCACTTCGTAATGGGATTGGTAAGCAATAGGGGAAACAAACATGGGCAAGTACTTTGGGTGAGGACTGTTCCAGGCTTCAATGTACGAAAAAGATGGGAAAGGTGGGGAGGGAATCGTACCTTCGCGTTATTGTGCAGGGGGGGTGGTGCGCGGTTGTGGCCCTTTACAAAACGGGCGGCCTTTTCGAAAATTTTTCAATGGAGGATGTATCCAAAGGCAAAATTTGGCGAAGGTAACGGCTGAGCGTAGAAAATTTGACCGATGGGGCGCCTCAATGGAAGCCCGGCAACCGCTGGTTTTCAAAAGTTTCTCAAAGACACAATAATTTTAAAATGGGCTTTTGTATTTAGGGAAAAAAGCTATACCTTTGCAATCGCTTTTCGAGCAAGGTGTTTCTATTTGTTTCTAAAGCATTGTTATACAGACTAAACTAAGGATAAAAGATGCCTACTATTAATCAACTTGTACGCAAGGGCAGGAAAAAAGTGGTGACGAAGAGCAAGTCTCGAGCGCTGGATGGATGCCCGCAGAAGCGTGGCGTTTGTACCCGTGTTTACACTACTACGCCCAAGAAGCCAAACTCCGCTCTGCGTAAGGTTGCAAAGGTGCGCCTGACCAATGGCCTGGAAGTCATTTGCTACATTCCGGGTGAAGGGCACAACCTGCAGGAACACTCCATCGTATTGGTGCGTGGCGGCCGGGTAAAGGACTTGCCCGGTGTACGGTATACCATCGTTCGTGGTGCACTGGACACGGCCGGGGTGGAGGGGCGTTTGCAATCCCGCTCTCGATACGGCGCCAAACGCCCGAAGAGCTAAATTGACCGCCACTAATTACGTTTCAATCCATTTGCGAAACCTCTAATTCGGATAAAGAGTAATGAGAAAGAGAAAGCCAAAACTTAGAGTTATTCAGCCGGACCCCCGGTACGGAGACGATATGGTAACCCAGTTTGTCAACCACCTGATGTGGCAAGGCAAAAAGACGATCGCCCTGCGCATTTTCTATGACGCCATGGACATTGTCAAAGAGCGTACCAAACAGGACGAACACGCCATGTGGAAGAAAGCGCTGAATAACGTCATGCCGCAGGTGGAGGTTCGCAGCCGCCGTATCGGTGGGGCTACCTTCCAGATTCCTACAGAGATTCGCGCCAAGCGCAAACTGTCTATTGGAATGAAGTGGATGATCAAGTTCTCCCGCCAGCGCAGTGGTAAAGGAATGGCAGAGAAACTGGCTGCGGAGGTAATGGCTGCCGCCAAAGGCGAAGGTGGCGCTGTAAAGCGTAAGGAAGACACCCACAAGATGGCGGAATCCAACCGCGCTTTTGCTCACTTCCGCGTGTAACTCTAGTACGTTTCTACTTATTACATTTAATCAATTAAAATCCTTGACGGCGTAGTCATGGCACAAAAAGATCTGAAATTAACTCGAAATATTGGTATTGCGGCTCACATCGATGCCGGAAAGACTACGACTACTGAACGTGTCCTTTTCTACACTGGTATCAGCCACAAGATTGGTGAGGTGCATGATGGCGCCGCCACCATGGACTGGATGGAGCAGGAGCAGGAGCGTGGTATTACCATTACTTCAGCTGCTACCAAGACCAATTGGACCTGGAAAGACCAACAATATGTCATCAACATTATCGACACTCCCGGCCACGTTGATTTCACGGTCGAGGTAGAACGCTCTCTGCGCGTCCTCGACGGTGTTGTTGCGCTGTTCTGTGCAGTGTCAGGTGTGGAGCCCCAGTCCGAAACGGTTTGGCGCCAGGCCAACCGCTATAAAGTTCCCCGTATCGGCTTCGTCAATAAGATGGACCGTTCCGGCGCTGATTTCTTCAACGTCGTCAACGACGTGAAGGAAAAGCTCGGAGCCAACGCAGTACCGCTGCAGGTGCCCATGGGCGCTGAAGAGACTTTCGTAGGCGTTGTCGACCTGATCACCAACGAAGCTCGCATCTGGAACGACCACGACATGGGGATGACTTATGAAGTGGTGCCCATTCCGGAAGATTTGGTGGCTACGGTTGCAGAGTATCGCGAAAAACTGCTCGAAGCAGTTGCTGAGTACGACGAAAGCCTGCTGGAAAAATACTTTGAAGATCCGGCATCCATCTCCGCTGAAGAAATCCGCGCCGCTATCCGCGCTGCGGTGATCGATATGAGCATCGTACCGATGATGTGTGGGTCTGCTTTCAAAAATAAAGGCGTTCAGGCCGTTCTTGACGCTGTTTGCGCCTTCATGCCTTCTCCGATGGATGTTGAAGCCATTACCGGTTTCAACCCTAAAACGGATAAGGAAGAGAAGCGCCGCCCGGATGTCAACGAGCCGTTTGCCGCTCTTGCCTTTAAGATCGCAACCGACCCCTACGTGGGCCGCCTGGCGTTCTTCCGCGTGTATTCCGGCGCCCTCGATGCCGGTTCCTATGTATTGAATACGCGTTCTGACAAGAAGGAGCGTATCTCCCGCTTGTATCAGATGCACTCCAATAAGCAAAACCCGGTCGACCGGGTTGAAGCAGGGGACATCGCCGCTGCCGTAGGTTTCAAGGACCTGCGCACCGGAGATACCATCTGCGCTGAAAACGCCCCGATCGTACTGGAGAGTATGACCTTCCCCGACCCGGTAATCGGCCTTGCCGTTGAGCCCAAGTCTCAGAAAGACCTGGATAAGCTGGGTATGGCCCTGTCTAAGCTGGCGGAAGAAGACCCTACTTTCCGCGTGCGTTATGACGATGAAACCAACCAGACCGTTATCAGCGGTATGGGTGAGTTGCACCTCGAAATTATCGTTGACCGCCTCCGCCGCGAGTTCAAGGTGGAAGTCAACCAGGGGGCGCCTCAGGTTAACTATAAAGAAGCGCTGACCGTCACCCAGGATCACCGCGAACGCCTCAAGAAGCAGACGGGTGGTTCCGGTTTGTTCGCCGATATGCAATTCGAGATCGGCCCGGCCGACCAGGAATTCCTCGACAGCGAAGAGTTCAAGGATGGAAAGACCAAGTTGCAGTTTGTCTGGGATATTACCGGTGGTTCCATTGATAAGAACTACCAGAAGCCGATCCGCGATGGTTTCACCGCTATGATGGAGAATGGTATTCTGGCTGGTTACAATATCGATAGCATGAAGGTTCGAATTTACGACGGCTCTATGCACGCCGTGGATTCCAAGCCGATCGCTTTCGAACTGTGCGCCAAAGAAGGTTTCCGGGAAGCCGCTCCCCGGTGTAAGCCGGTGATCCTCGAGCCGATCATGAAACTCGAAGTGGTTACTCCGGAAGAATTTACCGGCCCGGTTATCGGTGACCTCAACCGCCGCCGCGGCTTGCCGAAAGGACAACAGCCCCGTGCGGGCGCCGCTGTGGCCATCCAGGCTGAAGTGCCGCTGTCTGAAATGTTCGGCTATGTAACCGCCCTGCGGACGATCACTTCCGGCCGCGCCAGTTCGACTATGGAGTTCGCTCATTATTCAGAAGCTCCGGCCAGTATCTCCAAGGAGATCATCGAAAAGGCTAAAGGCGAAGTTAAAGTGTAAAATCAGTTGACGGTTGATGGTTGGGAGTTGCCTGCTGGCAATTATCAACCATCAACTACCAGCTATCAATTATTAATAAGGCATGAATCAGAAAATCAGAATCAAGCTCCGGTCTTACGATCACAACCTCGTAGACAAGTCTACGGAGAAGATCGTTAAGACGGTGAGGAACAGTGGCGCTGTAGTTACTGGACCGATTCCGCTGCCCACCGAGAAGAAAATCTTTACCGTGCTCCGTTCACCGCACGTCAACAAGAAATCTCGGGAGCAGTTCCAGTTGCGTACCCACAAACGCCTCATCGAAATTTACACTCCTACCCAGAAGACAGTAGATGCCCTGTCCAAACTGGAACTGCCGAGTGGAGTTGACATTCAGGTTAAATTGACGTAGAACCATTCATTACATACGGCATTAGAAGTCAGATACTAGACGTTTGGCCTTTGCTGATTTTTCCGCTGCCTTCGGGCAAAAGAAAGCAACCTGGCAATTGTTCAGGGGCGCTCAGGTCTGGGATTCGATGCCTGTATAAAAATTAATGCTGATGAACGGTATTATCGGTAAGAAGATTGGAATGACCAGCATGTTCGACGCCCGCGGGCGCAATGTAGCATGTACGGTGGTAGAAGCCGGCCCCTGTGTTGTTACGCAGGTAAAAACGGAAGAAACCGACGGATATAGCTCCCTGCAGCTAGGATTCGGCGATGCCAAGGTCAAGAACACATCCCAAGCTCTCCAAGGGCATTTCGACAAAGCAAAAACAGGACCTAAGCGTGAAGTAGTCGAGTTTCGCGATTTCAATAAAATCGAGAAATCACTTGGCGACCTCATCAAAGTTGAAGAAATCTTCGCTGAAGGTGACTTCGTAAGCGCCGTTGGCACGTCCAAAGGTAAAGGCTTCCAGGGAGTTGTGAAACGCCACGGTTTCCGCGGTGTCAACGACGCAACCCACGGCCAGCACAACCGTCAGCGCGCTCCCGGCTCCATTGGCGCATCTTCTTTCCCCTCCAAGGTATTTAAGGGCATGCGTATGGCCGGCCGCACCGGTGGCAAAAGGATAAAGGTCAAAAACCTGGAAGTACTCAAGATTTTCCCGGATAAGAACCTGATCCTCGTCAAGGGAGCGATCCCTGGCCACAATGGATCCATTGTAATTCTTGAAAAGTAGTAAATCATTCGTGCGTCAGTGCCCGGTGCTTTCTTTACGGTAATTTGAACAACCTCACAAGAAACGAAACCCCGGCACACAAACACACAAGGACATGAAACTCGCAGTTGTAAATATTCAGGGCCAGAAGACCGGCAGGGAGATCGAACTACCGGAAGACATCTTTGGCATCGAGCCGAATGATCATGCTGTTTATCTGGCTGTCAAGCGATATCTGGCCAATCAGCGGCAAGGTACTCACAAAGCCAAGGAACGCAATGCGGTGGCTGGGTCTACCCGTAAGCTTAAGCGCCAGAAGGGAACCGGTACGGCTCGCGCCGGCGATATCAAGAACCCGCTGTTCCGCGGTGGCGGCCGTGTATTTGGCCCGCGCCCGCACACTTACAACCTGAAGGTGAACAAGAAAGTAAGCCGCCTGGCCCGCAAGTCCGTACTGTCCGCAAAGGCAGCCGCGGGCGGTATCATGGTCGTGGAAGACTTTTCTTTCGAAGGGCCCAAGACGAAGGAATTCGTCAATATTCTCAACAACCTGCAGCTGGCCGGCAAGAAATCAGTTCTGGTGACCTCGGATTTTGAAAAGGAGGTTCTGCTCTCCAGCCGCAACGTAAAGAAATGCACCGTTGTTCGCGCCAGTGACCTGAACACCTACGCCATTATGAACAGCCACACGCTGGTCATTTCTGAAGGCGCCGTTGAGAAGATCAAGGAAACATTTGCTAACTAAAGGAAGTAGCGTCGCCAACGGGCGGCCCGCCTCCAGCAATCCATATAATAATGGCAAAGACGATCCTCATCAAGCCGTTGATCACGGAAAAGGCAGAGCTGCTGTCGGAAAAAGGCAACAAGTACAGCTTCGTCGTCAGCAAAGACGCCAACAAGATTGAGATCCGCAAGGCCGTGGAAGGTATGTACCAGGTAACGGTGGAATCAGTCAATACGTTGATCATGCCGGCCAAAGAGAAAAACCGGACTACCCGTGCCGGTATCCTCCGCGGAAGAAAATCCGCTTTCAAGAAAGCGGTAGTCACCCTCTCAGAGGGCGAAGAGATTGATTTCTTTGGAGATATTTAATAATGCATTCAGGGGCAAAGCCGGCCTCGGTTGTTTGTTGCAAGTTCTCAGTTGATGGTTATCTGTTCATCCCAAACTGAAAACGAACAACAGCAAGTACTGGCGCTTACCGCCGGTACTATGACAAAGCAAAGCTTTCGTCATGACTGACAGCTGAACCGGCACGTATCTCTGGATCGGTAAAACAGATACCATGGCAGTTAAAAAACATAATCCGGTTACTCCCGGCACGCGTTTCCGAATCGGAAACACTTTCGCGGAAGTAACTACCGACAAACCGGAAAAAAGCCTGCTGGCTCCGTTAAAGAAGTCGGGTGGACGAAACAACGAAGGACACCGGACCGTCCGGCAGCGTGGCGGTGGGCACAAGCGCCGCTACCGTATTATCGACTTCAAGCGCGATAAGGACGGTATACCGGCAACGGTAAAAACGATCGAGTACGATCCGAACCGTACCGCTTATATCGCCCTGCTTGAGTATCAGGATGGCGAAAAGCGCTACATCATCGCTCCGGATAAATTGACGGTCGGCGATGAAATCCTCTCCGGAGATGGCGCAACCCCCAATGTGGGCAATGCACTCTTCCTGAAGGATATACCCCTGGGTTCCACCATCCACGCGGTGGAGCTGTATCCGGGGCGTGGCGCAGCCATGGCGCGCAGCGCGGGCACATACATCACGCTGATGGGCCGGGAAGGCCGCTATGTATCCGTCAAGTTGCCTTCCGGAGAAGTGCGTCGTATCCTTTCTACCTGTAAGGCGACGATCGGCACTACTTCCAACCCCGACCACGGGCTTCAGGTACTGGGTAAAGCCGGTAGAAAGCGCTGGTTGGGCCGCCGCCCCCGTACACGTGGCGTCGCCATGAACCCGGTTGACCACCCCATGGGCGGTGGTGAAGGTAAGGCTTCCGGCGGGCACCCGCGTTCCCGCAATGGCCAGATGGCCAAAGGCGCTAAGACGCGCAAGCCTAAGAAGGCATCGAATAAGTTGATCATTTCCAGAAGAAAGACCGGTAAGAGGCGTTAACCCTCTGCCCTAAAAAGCACCATAAAGATATGGCAAGATCAATCAAAAAAGGGCCCTACGTTTTCCACAAACTCATGGATAAAGTGGAAAAATCCAAGGGATCCAACAAAAAGACGGTAATCAAAACCTGGTCTCGTTCTTCCATGATCATTCCTGACATGGTAGGGGAAACCATTGCCGTACACAACGGCAAAACCTTCGTTCCGGTGTTTGTCACCGAGAACATGGTGGGCCACAAACTCGGTGAGTTCGCTCCCACGCGCAACTTCAGAGGCCACTCCGGTAACCGTAGGAAGTAATTAATTCGTTGTTCGTTGCCATTGGTTGGCCCAAGCATTAACCAATTGGCAACTGAAAACCAAATATGTAATGGAAGCAGTAGCTAAACTCAGAAACGTCCCGATGTCAGCGCGCAAGATGCGGCTGGTCGTTGATAATATTCGCGGCAAGAACGTACTGGACGCGTTGGACATTCTGCGCTTCACTAAAAAGGAAGCCGCCGTTTGGCTCGAGAAGCTGGTACTTTCTGCTATTGCGAACTGGGAACACAAGCTGGGCGGCATGGAAAATGCCGACGACTACGACCTGGTCATCAAAGTTGCCTTCGTCGATGAGGGCACTATGCTGAAGCGTTTCCGGCCGGCTCCGCACGGACGGGCGCACCGCATCCGCAAGCGCACCAACCACGTGACGATTATTGTGGAAAACAGGGTGCCGCTGGCAGCTGACGCCAATATGGAAGATGCTGTGGAAGTGGAAGAGGTTGAAGATGAAGCCGCAGTAGAAGAATAGCATTAACACTAATTTGTAATACCATAGATAATGGGTCAGAAGACAAATCCAATAGGGAATCGCTTAGGTATCATCAGGGGCTGGGAGTCCAACTGGTTTGGCGGTAAAGACTTTGCCGAAAAAGTAGTGGAAGACGAAAAAATCCGCATCTACCTGAATGCCCGTATTGCCAAAGGTGGCATTGCCCGCATTATTATCGAGCGTACCCTGAAGCGAATTACGGTAACTATCCATACTTCCCGGCCGGGTATCATTATCGGTAAAGGAGGTTCCGAAGTGGATCGCATCCGCGAGGAGCTCAAGAAACTGACCGGTAAGGATGTGCAGATCAATATCATTGAAATCCGCAAGCCGGAACTCGATGCCAATATTGTGGCCGAATCCGTAGCCAAGCAGCTGGAAGCGCGTATCAACTATCGCCGCGCCATCAAGATGGCTATCCAGTCTACCATGCGCGCCGGCGCCGAAGGCATTAAGGTCCGCATCGCCGGCCGCCTCAACGGTTCTGATATGGCTCGTACGGAGGAGTACAAAGAGGGCCGCACTCCATTGCATACTTTCCGCGCCGACATTGATTACTCCCTGAAGGAAGCCATGACGGTCTATGGTAAGATTGGAGTCAAGGTGTGGATTTGCAAAGGAGAAGTATTAGGCAAGCGCGATCTTTCTCCGCACGTTGGCGTACAAGAACGCAAGGGCGGAGGCGAACGCGGAGGCGAACGTGGAGGTGACCGGGACCGCCGGGGCGATCGCCGGGGTGGCCGCCGGGGCGGTGGCGGTGGCGGTGGTGGAAGAAATCAGGGCCGCCGTTAGGATTATCTAAGAAAAATGCCGTACCTTTGCGTGGCTTTTTAAAAAGCCTTCCTGTATGGCTTTTTATTGACCTTTAGACGCATAAATATTTACTAAGATGCTACAGCCTAAAAGAACAAAATACCGCAAGCAGCAGAAGGGAAGCAACAAGGGATTGGCGTACAAGGGCAGCTCCATAGCTTTCGGTTCTTACGGCTTGAAAACCTTAGAGGGAGGCCGGATAACGAATCGCCAGATTGAGGCGGCTCGTGTAGCGATGACACGTTACATGAAGCGTGAGGGCAAGACCTGGATACGCATTTTCCCGGACAAGCCGATTACCTCCAAGCCACAGGAAGTGCGGATGGGTAAAGGTAAAGGGGCGCTCGATCACTGGGTAGCCCTGGTCAAACCGGGCCGGATCATGTTTGAGCTTGACGGCGTGACCCTTGAGGTTGCTCAGGAAGCCCTGAGGCTGGCTGCACAGAAGCTGCCGGTATTGACCAAGTTCGTCGTCCGCCATGATTTAGCAGAATAATATTTTGAAAGCCAAATAACTTTTTACATACCATGGCAACGAAAAAATTCTTGGAGCTTCAGGAGTTCAGCGATGCAGATTTGCAGAGCGAACTGAGAGATACTGAGGCACAATACCAGAAGTTGAAGTTCGACCACGCGATCAAGGGCCTGGATAATCCGCTGGTACTCCGCGAAGTGCGCCGGGATATCGCTCGCCTGCGGACGGAGGCGCGCCGCCGTGCCATCGCTGCAATGTCTGCCGAGGAATTGGCTAACCGCTCTAAGAAAAGAGCCAGAAGGCGGCGTAAGTAATATTAAATTTGTGAAGGTTTCAAACCGCATTTTTGACAATGGAAAATAGAAATCTCAGAAAGGAGCGCGTTGGCGTGGTAACGAGCAACAAGATGGACAAAACCATCGCCGTTTCCGTTGAGCGTAGGCTTCGCCACCCGATCTACGGCAAGTTCGTAAAGAAATCCAATAAGTTCATTGCTCATGACGAGAAGAATGATTGCAACATCGGTGATGTAGTGCGTATCATGGAGTCCCGTCCGCTGAGTAAAAACAAGCGTTGGAGGCTCATCGAGATCATAGAGCGGGCCAAGTAAATTGCTTGCCGGCAGGCCAGGCTTTATAACCGGACAAGTTGTTGCCAGAAATAGGGCTTCGCCATAAAATTTGTCTAAAGTTATAGAGGTAAAGCGCCTGAGCGGAAACTGATAATAATATTTAAACCTTAGAACGATGATCCAGCAAGAGTCCAGGCTAAAGGTTGCGGACAATAGCGGCGCCAAAGAAGTGCTCTGCATCCGTGTTTTGGGAGGTTCCAAGCGCCGGTACGCCTCCATTGGCGACCAGATCGTAGTGAGTGTGAAGGAAGCCTCGCCGGGTGGTATCAAGAAGGGCAGCGTCTCAAAAGCAGTAGTCGTGCGTACGAAGAAAGAGGTACGCCGGCGCGATGGCTCTTATATCCGTTTCGATGACAACGCAGTCGTGCTGCTCACTGCCAATGACGAACCGAGAGGAACCCGTATCTTCGGGCCGGTTGCTCGTGAGTTGCGGGAAAAAGATTACATGCGTATCGTATCCCTGGCGCCCGAAGTACTTTAATTTATTTCATTCGTTTATTTGCGAAGAAGCGATTAACTCCGATATACAATGGCACAGAAAGCTAAAAAGCAGCAACGGTTTACCCCAAAGCTGAAAATCAAGAAAGGAGATAAGGTTGTGGTCATCGCTGGTGCATATAAGGACCTGGATCGCTCCCGCGAGGTGCTCGAAGTCATTCCTGACAAGAACAGGGCCGTCGTTGAAGACGTCAACATGGCCAAGAAGCACACCAAACCTACGCAGGACAACCCAGGCGGCATCAATGACGTGCCTATGCCCATTCACATTTCCAACCTGATGTTGGTAGACCCGAAGACCGGCGAACCAACCCGTGTCGGCAGGAAAGTAGTCGACGGTAAATTGGTGCGTTATTCTAAAAAATCCGGCGAAATCATTAAGTAATGAGCTATATACCCAGACTTAAGAAGAAATACCGCGAAGAGGTGGTGCCTGCTCTGATGGAACAGTTTCAGTATGGTTCGATCATGGAGGTTCCCAGGCTTGTCAAGATTTGCATTAATCAGGGTGTCGGCGACGCTACCCAGGATAAAAAGCTGGTGGACAACGCCCTTGAGGAAGTGTCTACCATCGCCGGGCAGCGGGCTGTGCCCACCAAGGCGCGCAAATCTGTGTCTAACTTCAAACTTCGTGAAGGAATGACCATCGGCGTGCGCGTAACCTTGCGGGACGTGCGCATGTATGAATTCCTCGACCGCCTGGTTGCAGTGGCCCTGCCGCGTGTACGTGACTTCAGGGGCGTCAATGATAAGAGTTTCGACGGCCGGGGGAACTACTCCATGGGCGTTACGGAACAAATCATTTTTCCGGAGATCGACCTGGATAAGGTCAACAAGATCACCGGTATGGATGTAACTTTCGTGACGAATGCCAAGACGGACGCAGAGGCACTGGCCCTGCTCAAGATGATGGGCATGCCGTTCAGGAATCAAAGAAATTAAAATCCTAACATAGCAATTTTAGAAAATGGCTAAGAAATCAGTTGTTGCCCGCGAGCGGAAAAGAGAAAAGATGGTGGCAAAATACGCTGCGCTTCGCAAGAAGTTAAAAGAAGAAGGGCTTTGGGAAGAGCTCGACAAATTACCGCGCAATTCCAATGCCATCAGGCTGCATAACCGTTGTAAGCTGACCGGCCGCCCCAAGGGGTACATGCGCCAATTCGGCCTGTGCCGGGTGAAGTTTCGCGAGATGGCACTCGAAGGCAAGATACCGGGCATCACCAAGGCAAGCTGGTAAGGCAAATCTATAAAAGTGTATCATTTGCGTTTGGCATAGCCCCTAACGGCCCCAGGCGCTCTTAATATTTGATTGAAATGGCAGTTACAGATCCAATAGCAGATTATTTGACGAGAATCCGCAATGCGCAACAGGCAGGGCATCGCATCGTCGAAATCCCGGCTTCATCGCTCAAGAAGAGCATCACGGAAATCCTCTACAACCAGGGGTATATCCTGAAGTACATGTTCGCTGATGATGAAGGCAAACAGGGCCTGATCAGGATTGCCTTGAAGTACGATCCACAGACCAGGAATCCGATCATCCGGGAATTGGGGCGCATCAGCAAGCCAGGGCTTCGCAAATACGCCAAGTCCGATGAGATTCCGCGCATCATCAATGGGTTGGGTATTTGTATCGTTTCTACTTCTCACGGCTTGATGACCGACAAGCAGGCCCGCGAGGCCAAGGTCGGCGGAGAGCTGCTCTGCTATGTGTATTAATTGTTTTCGTAAGCTCCAAAACACAGCAAAAAATGTCAAGGATAGGAAAAGCTCCGATCGAATTGCCCAGCGGGGTCCAAATAGAGGTCAACGGGGGTAATGTGGTTAAGGTGAAGGGGCCTAAGGGGGAACTCACACAGCAGGTCGATCCGGATCTCAAGGTCAAGATCGAAGACGGTGTGCTTACTCTTGAGCGGCCGACTGAACAGAAGCGCCATCGCTCTATGCATGGCCTGTACCGCTCCCTGATCAACAATATGGTCGAGGGCGTCACCAACGGCTTTGTCAAAGAGTTGGAACTGGTAGGGGTAGGATATCGCGCCGCCAATACCGGCCAGCTGCTGGAGCTTACCGTCGGTTACTCGCACCCGGTTATGTTCGGCCTGCCGGATGAAGTCAAGGTGGAAACCCGCATGGAAAAGGGTAAGAACCCGGTCGTGCGCCTGGAATCCATCGATAAGCAACTGTTGGGACAGATTGCCGCTAAAATCCGCTCTTTCCGCAAGCCGGAGCCCTACAAAGGGAAAGGTATTCGCTATATGGGTGAAGAAGTGCGCCGCAAAGCTGGTAAGGCTGCCGGTAAGTAACAACTGAACCATTGTTGATATAATATATTGGGCTTTGGGTTTGAGCTCATGCTCCTACACTAAAGCAAAAAAAGAAAAGCAATGTCATTTTCAAAGGCAAAAAGAAGACAACGGATTCACTGGAGAATCCGCAAAAAAATCAAAGGCACGGAGCAACGCCCGCGCCTGAGTGTTTATCGTAGCAACCGGGATATTTACTGCCAGATCATCGATGATGTCAATGGGCACACGCTCCTTTCGGCTTCCTCCCGTGAGGAGAGTGTCTCAAGGGAAATCAAGCCGGTTGAACGGGCCAAAAAAGTAGGCGAGCTGATCGCTGAGCGCGCCAAAGGCAGTAACATCGAAGAGGTGGTTTTCGACCGGAGCGGTTACCTGTACCACGGGCGCGTCAAAGCGCTGGCGGAAGGCGCTCGCGAAGGAGGCCTCAAATTTTAAAACATTTCAAGCAGATAAATAATGGCTAAAAAGAGCTCTAACAGGGTTAAGCCCGCTGAAACGGATTTGAAAGAGAAGTTGGTTAACCTCAACCGCGTTGCCAAGGTGACCAAAGGGGGGCGTACATTCAGCTTCGCCGCTATCGTCGTCGTTGGTGACGGCAACGGCGCTGTCGGCCATGGCCTGGGTAAAGCCCGTGACGTTTCAGAGTCTATCTCCAAAGCTGTAGACGACGCCAAGAAGAACCTGATCAAAATACCCCTGCACAAAGGAACGATCCCACATGAGCAGAAAGGCAAATATGGCGCCGGAAAGGTGTTGATCAAGCCTGCTGCCGATGGTACGGGGGTAATTGCCGGAGGTGCTATGCGTGCAGTGCTGGAGATCGCCGGTGTACACAACGTACTGGCCAAGTCGATGGGCTCGTCCAACCCGCACAACGTGGTGAAGGCTACCATCGACGCTCTGTCTAAGCTGAGAAGCCCCATGGATGTGTCGCGCCAGCGCAATATTTCTATGGAAAAATTGTTTAATGGATAATCAGGAGCAGGAACGCTGTTTCCCCTTCTAAATCAGAAGCGCGATGGATAAGTTCAATAAGATAAAGATCACTCAAGTTAAAAGCATCATTGACCGGCCCAAGCGGCAGAAGGATACAATGAAGGCCCTGGGGCTGCGCAAAATGAATCAGAGTGTGGTGCACGTAGCCACTCCTCAGATCATGGGTATGGTGGGCAAGATCAACCACCTGGTGGTGGTTGAAGAGGCCAACTAAGCCAGTTCCAACGCTGGCTTTCACTTTTTTGGGGCTCCCCCTGAAAGTGGAAGCCTCCTGAAATTCTTTGAATTAAAAGTTTGCAAAGCCGGTATTGCCGGATATCTTTGCGAAGATTATTTGGCAGAAAAACTATTTCTAGTCATGGAATTACATAGCTTAAAGCCTGCAGCAGGGTCTGTAAAGAAGCGTAAGCGCATTGCCAGAGGAATTGGCTCTGGCCATGGCCGTACGGCGACCCGGGGTCATAAAGGAGCGAAATCTCGCTCGGGTTTTAAGGAAAAGCGCAATTTTGAAGGTGGCCAGATGCCCCTGCAAATGCGGTTGCCGAAGATCGGCTTCAAAAATCCGAACCGCTCAGCTTTCACGCCCATCAACCTGGCCCGGCTTCAGGAAATATCGGAAAAATATAACCTGGATACTATAGACCTGGCTGCACTGATAGAATCAGGCATCGTACGCAAGAATGACAAAGTAAAGATACTGGGTGGTGGGGAGCTAAAGGCGAAACTTACTGTTCAGGCTCATGCTTTTTCCGCCAGCGCCAAACAGGCCATCGAAGCATTGGGAGGAACCATAACGGCTGCTGAATAATCGCAGCACATCCGAAACGAAACGGGGGCGTTGTTCCCCATTCATTTTTAGAGGAGAGTAATAGGCACAGAGCCGGAACGGGGCGTGGCCTACTCTGCCTTGGAGAGGTTGAAATGCAGTAAATACTTTGCAGATGAAAAAGCTAATTACCACTCTAAAGAACATTTGGAAGATCAAGGAACTGAGGAATCGCATTCTCTTTACATTGGGTATGCTGCTCGTGTTCCGCTTCGGTTCTTATGTCGTCCTTCCGGGTGTGATCCCTTCTGTGCTGGACAGTGCCACTCAGAATAACAACGCACCCAATGACCTGCTGGGCCTGATTAACGTATTCACCGGAGGGGCGTTCAACAACGCCGCTGTCTTCGCGCTGGGTATTATGCCTTATATCACGGCATCCATCATTATTCAGCTGTTGGGCTTCGCTGTACCTTACTTCCAGCGCCTGCAGCAGAAGGAAGGAGAGTCCGGCCGCAAGAAGTTAAACCAGATCACGCGCATGCTGACGGTGGCCATTACCCTGGTGCAGGGTGGAGGGTACCTCACTTATATCAACAGCCTGGGAGCCATTGACCCCAATATTCCAATGGGGGTATTCTGGATGTCCAATATTATCATCCTCGCTACCGGTACCGTATTTGCTATGTGGCTGGGTGAACGCATCACCGACCGTGGTATTGGCAACGGCGTCTCTTTGCTGATTACCGTCGGCATTATCGCCAGGTTGCCTCAGTCACTCGTCTTCGAATTCCAGTCGCAGCTCGAAAACAACGGATTGCTGATTTTCGTACTCGAAATGGCCGTCCTCTTCGGTGTGGTCATGGCTACGGTGCTTATCGTTCAGGGGGTGCGCCGCATTCCGATACAGTTCGCCAAGCGGATGGTCGGCCGGGGCGCCAACGCTATGCCGGCAGCCGGAGCAAGGGATTACATACCCCTCAAGGTGAATGCCTCCGGGGTAATGCCAATTATCTTTGCTCAGGCGCTTATGTTCCTGCCTGCCACCATCGCCCAGTTTGTGACGAGTGGGGGAGGAGATGTAGCCGCCAACCCCATCCTCAGAGCGCTTAATGATTTCACTTCGGCGCCCTACAATATTATTTACTTTATTTTGGTGGTGCTGTTCACCTACGTCTATACCGCTCTGTTGGTCAACCCTCAGCAGTATGCCGAATATTTGAAGCGCCAGAACGCTTTCATTCCGGGTATCAAACCGGGTAAACCAACCGCTGACTTTATCGATGCGGTTACCACCCGTATCACGCTACCCGGCTCTGTCTTCCTGGGGTTGATCTCTATCTTGCCGGCTTTCGCCGCTGCTTTTGGAGTGAACATCGCCTTTGCCATGTTCTTTGGAGGTACGTCTCTCCTGATCCTCGTAGCCGTAGTGCTCGATACGCTGCAGCAGATAGAAAGCCACTTGTTGATGCGCCGCTATGACGGCCTGGTTAAATCCGGCCGCATTCAGGGCCGCAGCCGGATGCAGGGTATCGGCGCCAATATGTAATGAACAGGCGGGCCGCCCCGGTTTGTGTCCGGAACCTCCGGCCTGCTACTTGACATACAGATCATCCTAACGTACCGCCCCGGGGCATGACCGCGGGGCGGTACGATGCTGAAAGCACAAATGGGAATCCACACAGGGCTGGTAAACTTTTACCGGCCTTAAACAGTTTAAACAAAGGTTTTATAAATGTCGGGAATGGTTTTTTACAAGACAGACGAAGAAATAGAATACATCAGAGAGAGCTGTTTGCTGGTCTGTAAAACACTTGCGCATGTAGCAAGCATTATCCGGCCCGGCATCAGCGGCGCTGAGATCGATAAAGCAGCCGAAGAGCTGATCCTCGATCATGGGGCTGTTCCTTCCTTTAAAGGATACAACGGTTTTCCTTCTACCCTGTGTGTGTCTGTCAATGAACATGTGGTGCATGGCATCCCTTCCCGAGACCAGATATTCCGGGATGGGGACCTGGTGTCTGTAGATTGCGGGGCCTATCTCAATGGCTTCCACGGTGATTCCGCCTACACCTTTGCCCTTGGCGATGTGAAGGAAGAGGTAATGGAATTGTGCCGGGTGACCAATACGTCGCTTTACAAAGCCATTGATGCAGCTATTGCCGGCAACCGCCTGGGAGATATTGGCTTCGCCGTTCAGCAATACGTCGAACGTGAACATAAATATGGAGTAGTTCGCGAACTGGTCGGACACGGTATCGGCCGGGATCTCCACGAAGCTCCGGAAGTACCCAACTACGGAAAACGCGGCCGGGGCGCTCAACTGAAAGAAGGCCTGGTTATCGCTATCGAGCCAATGGTTAACCTGGGACGCAAAGAGGTGCGTACGGAAGCCGATGGCTGGACGGTTTACGCCAAGGACCGCAAGCCTTCCGCCCACTACGAACATACGGTGGCTATTCGAAAAGATCATACTGAAATCCTTTCTGACCACACGTCCATCGAGGAAGCGATTGGCAAGAATGCCAATGTACAGCCGGTAGAACTGAAAATCGAATCGGTTTAAGGCGCTCGGATGACGGTATATTTCAGGCCGGTTTTACTTATTGTATGATTTTTCGTGAAATAAGGATGAAAATACGTTCAAAATCCTTATCTTTGCACACCGAAATTCAAGCTATGTCCAAAAAGAATTTGATTAAACAGGATGGTGTGATTGAGGAAGCTTTGTCCAACGCAATGTTTCGTGTGCGCCTGGAAAATGACCACCTGATCGTGGCCACTATCTCCGGTAAAATGCGCATGAACTATATCCGGATTCTTCCGGGGGATAAAGTGGCGGTTGAAATGTCTCCCTACGACTTGTCGCGGGGAAGGATTTGCTACCGCTACAAATAATCATTAGCAGCAAACTGATTTTATTTTTACCAGGAAAAACGACAATCATGAAAGTTAGAACTTCCGTTAAGAAACGTTCCGCTGATTGCAAGATCGTGAGGAGAAAAGGAAAGATCTACATCATCAACAAGAAGAACCCTAAGTTCAAGCAGCGTCAGGGCTAGTATTTTTTACTGCCGGGTACTGTCATTCAAAGAATAAATTAACAAGTTTAAAATGGCTCGTATAGTAGGTGTTGACTTGCCTAGAAATAAACGCGGTGTTATAAGCCTGACCTATATCTTCGGAATAGGCGCATCCACTGCCACTAAGATCCTGGCTAAGGCAGGAATTGATGAGAACGTCAAAGTTCAGGACTGGTCCGATGAGAACGTCCGGGAAATTGCCCAGATCATCAATGAGGAATTCAAGGTGGAAGGGGAGCTCCGTTCAGAGGTGCAGATGAATATCAAGCGCCTTATGGATATCGGCTGCTACCGCGGGCTTCGCCACCGGAGAGGTTTGCCTGTGCGCGGACAACGCACCCGTACCAACGCCCGTACCCGTAAAGGGAAGCGTAAGACGGTCGCAAACAAGAAAAAGGCTACCAAGTAATCATTTGCGCTGTACACGATGGCCGCATTGCGAACCATCCGCTGTAGTGGCAAACTTATAAATCAATCTTTGATCAATGGCAAAGGGAAGATCTTCCAAGCAAAAGAAAGTTAAAAAGCGGAATATACGAGTGGATGCTGAAGGAACAGCCTACATCAAGGCCACCTTCAACAACATCATCATTTCAATGACCAACAAGAAGGGACAGGTCATCTCCTGGTCTTCTGCCGGTAAGGCCGGTTTCCGCGGTTCTAAGAAAAATACGCCTTACGCCGCCCAGATCGCCGCTACCGAAGCGTCGCGCGCCGCCTACGATGCAGGCCTGCGTACTGCTGAGGTTTATGTGAAAGGGCCTGGCTCCGGCCGTGAAGCTGCTATTCGAGCCATCGACGTTGCAGGTATTAAAGTGACACGCATCAAGGACGTTACCCCGGTTCCGCACAATGGCTGCCGTCCTCCGAAGCGTAGAAGGGTTTAATTAATAATAGTGATCAAAAAATAAGTTCTCTATCTGAGTTTGGGAAAATTGCTCGTTTCCAGTCCCTACAGACTTCCAAACTTCACTATTTCTTCCAGACGTCGAACTTATTTTATTGAAGAAAATAGTTTACTCCAATGGCGAGATATACAGGTCCAAAGACAAAAAAAGCAAGAGCATTCGGCGAGCCGATCTTCGGCTTCGATAAGCATTTCGAACGCAAGAAGTATCCTCCCGGACAACACGGCAATACCCGCCGGAGAAAGCAAAAGTCCGATTATGCGATGCAGCTGATGGAAAAGCAAAAGGCTAAGTACACCTATGGTGTGCTGGAACGCCAGTTCCGCAACCTGTTTGAAAAAGCCAACGGCAAGAGTGGGGTCACTGGTGAAATCCTGCTTCAGTTCCTGGAAGCACGCCTGGATAATACGGTTTTCCGCCTCGGCCTGGCGCCGACCCGCAGTGCGGCCCGGCAGCTCGTTTCTCACCGCCATATCACGGTCAATGGCACACTGACCAATGTGCCTTCCTACGAACTACGCCCGGGGGATGTCGTTTCCGTCCGCGGAAAATCACAGGGGCTTCAGGTCATTAAAGACTGCGTAGGCGGGAAATCCGAAGTGCGGAAGTTTCCCTGGCTCGAGTTCAACCCGGATAAAATGCAGGGCATATTCCTGAACTACCCGGAGCGCGAAACGATCCCGGAGAAGATCAACGAGCAGTTGATCGTCGAATTGTACTCTAAGTAAAGACAAGCTTTTGACAGCCGGATTGTCCGGCTGTCAAAAGTCATTTACAGGAGCCTGAACAACCAGGAGCAAATCAGCATTCAGGCTTCAGCCAAAAGCCCCGGCTGGCAATTATCACATGAGGTGGTTGGCTTTCAAAGCGAACCGCCTTTAGCCAGCTAAAAAAGCGGCTTCTTTTTATCCGAGTTCATCGGCTTTATTCTTTTCAAAGACATAGTTCAACATATGAGCATTTTAAATTTCCAGAAGCCTGATAAGATTGTAATGCAAAAAGCCAACGATTTCGAAGGGCTTTTTGAATTCAAACCACTCGAACCGGGTTTCGGCCAAACTGTCGGCAACTCCCTGCGCAGAGTGCTGCTTTCCTCCCTGGAAGGCTTTGCTATTTCTGCCGTGCGTATTGCCGGTGTAGAACACGAATTCGCTACGATCCGCGGTGTCGTCGAAGATGTCGTCGAGATCATCCTCAACCTGAAGCAGGTGCGCCTGAAGCAGTTGCTGACGGAGGAAGACATCAGCAGTGAAAAGGTCTACCTGACCATCAGCGGCAAAGAAGAGTTTCGTGCCGGAGACATTGAAGAGCATACCAATGTCTTCAAAATCATGAACCCCGACCTGTTGATCTGCCAGATGGAACCTTTCGTCAACCTGGAAATGGAGTTGACTATTACCAAGGGCCGCGGGTACGTTCCGGCGGATGAAAACCTGCCGAAAGACGCTCCCATCGGCGTTATTCCGGTCGACGCCATTTACACCCCGATCAAAAACGTTGCCTATCGCGTAGAAAATACGCGTGTGGGCCAGCGTACCGACTATGAGAAACTGACGATCGACGTCAAGACGGATGGCACCATCCACCCGGAAGATGCGATCAAAGAGGCTTCCCGCATTATGATCCAGCACCTGATGCTGATCACCGATGAGAATATTAAGTTCGACGACGAGACCAGCCGTGAAGATAATATCGTGGATGAGCATATCCTCCACATGCGCAAACTGCTGAAAACCTCGCTCGAAGACCTCGACCTTTCCGTACGCGCCTACAACTGCCTGAAAGCAGCCAAGATCAATACGCTAGCGGAACTGGTTAGATATGATACACATGAACTGCTGAAGTTCCGTAACTTCGGTAAGAAATCTCTGGTCGAGATCGAAGAACTGCTCCAGGATAAGGGGCTGACCTTCGGGATGGACCTGTCCAAATACAAACTGGACGAAGAGTAAGCTTTTCAAACATTCCGATAGATGGAAGGTACTTTCAAAGTGCCTTCCATCTGCACATAACAAGCAGGCCATTTCGTTAATCCTGCAATAACTGCTCACTGAGCCCGAACCTGCCTGCGGTTCAGCGCCCTAATTCAGGCGCGCCGGTGAGATGGTGTTGCGAAGTAAACCTTTTTAATAATGAGACACGGAAAGAAGTTAAACCACCTCGGCCGTAAATCGGCTCACCGCAAAGCGCTGATGCGCAACCTGGCCTGTGCGCTGATCGAACACAAGCGCATCAACACGACCCTCGCCAAGGCGAAGGCCCTGCGTACTTACATCGAACCATTGGTGACCAAGTCGAAAGACAATACGACCCACTCCCGTCGTGTGGTGTTTAGCAACCTGCAGAACAAGTTGGCGGTGAAGGAGCTTTTCGATACGATTGGCCCTAAAGTGCTTGACCGCCCGGGCGGTTACATACGCGTGATCAAGACCGGATTCCGCCGCAGCGATGGGTCAGAAATGGCTATGATCGAGTTGGTTGACTTCAACGAAATATATACTGCCGGTAAGAGCCAGAGTACTGGTGGAAGCCGCCGCCGCCGCCGCCGCGGAGGTAGCAAAGGAAGTAGCCAAACGACAGCCGCCGCGGCTGTAACGGCTGCTACTGCTGCCGGCGCCGGTGAGGAAGAGGAATAGTATTTCTCTAACTCTTTACCATTACAAAAGGCGCAACTGTTGCATACAGTTGCGCCTTTTGCTGTATTATCCCGGTTGCCCTACTGTGTCCTCTGATTGGGGGCAAACGGAAAACCGGTTGAAGCCTACGTGCCGAACAGCTGGTTAGGCTTTTTTATCCTTCCCATTCTCCAGCCTGGCTGTAGTTTTATGCTCAAACCTCACGTTAAGCATTATAAAAAATAGACGGGAACTACCCTTTTGTATAGCGCTTGCTGTGCTTGTTAATCTATGAACATGCTTTCATTTTGGCGCAGTTGCCATTTGTCCTGGAAATCGGCAAGCAGAAAGTCAGTAAACATCAGAAAGTTATCAGCTGACAGCAGAATGGCTTTCTTGTAGCGCCAAAGCGGAAATTGATGCCCCAGGGGTACTCAAAATGCAACACATTGATCATAAGTTAGATGCAACTTATTTTTCTTTTTTATTAATATAACTGGGGGGGACAAGAAAGTGCATTTTGTCTATATTTATCCAGGATAAGATAAGTACATTTGATGCTCATAACTTCAATGTATTAGGTGTAAGATTCTCCCAACATGAACTGCTCTCAGAAAAGCCAACCGAATGGTACTCAATTTAGACGCTACAAAAAAAACATTTCCGGCTACAAAAAAAAATCCTTTTCTGGCAGCGCATTCCATAGAGGCCAATATCATTATTGGCATGGCGTCAAAGAATTGTGCCGGACATGGCATCTGTAAAATATTGGCGCATCATGAGGGGGATGAAAAGCGCTGTGGCCAGGTACCTGCTATCATAGAGATAGACTGCCACAGAAGGCTGCGGATGTTATTTCCCAAAGAAAAGATTTGCAAGCGCCTGCTGAAAAGCCAGTTCCTGGGAGATAATTTCTTAGTAAGTGAATCCTTCTATCTGCCAGGTTGGCTTTGTAGCCAATTGGAGTTTAGCGCTTTTTACATTCCTGCCGGGAGCTATGTATTGACCTCCCAAGCGGATTGTTACATTGTTGGGTTTTATCAGAAAATCAGTTGACCAAAATCCAGCGTTTGTTTAATGAACTGCTATGGATGATATTGCACAATAAATGAAATGCCTTATCAGATGCTACACTTTTGTGTAGCATTTTTTTTCTTCTTCCCTCCCTTTTTCAATAAAATCAACTTGTTTTACTACCAAAATAGGTAGTATATACGCTTTTTTGTAATAAGAGCATGTTTAGATGATTAATTCACGGAAAAACACAAGTAGTCGGACACATTTAGGTTTCCATCAGGTTGAGATGGAAACCTAAATGTGTCCGACTACTTATATGCTATAAGTTCCTAATTCTCCCTACCCACCAGCTTTTGATGTTCTCCCAAAAACTTTAAAGATCAGCACAAAAAAACTGATCCGCTTTTTTCGGGTTCACCTGGAAAGAAACCGTGTTGTTTTTATCCCATCGCGAAAAAATGTTAGGGGCCGGAGAAAAATAAGTTCCCCGTTTCAGGCCAGAAATTTTGTCGCTGGACAACCTGCCCGCGAGGCGGCCGAGCAGGCAGGGGCGCGAAGGACGCGCATAGCCCAGCTACGCAAGTGATGAGCAACGCAGTACAGCGGCAAAACCTGCCTGCTCGCCGCAAGGCAGGCAGGGATCGGCATCAAATGGGGAAGTTATTCTTCGCCGGGCCCTTAGCGTTCAGTGCGCTTTATATTTTGGGGTACCATCTCGAGGTATTGATGTCGACAGCTAAGGTTTTACTATGACTATTGAGGAAACACTTTTTAAAGGAGGCAAGCATATTTAGCATTACGAGCTTGTTTGGAGGCCACCCTTTGTGCTAAAAAACGCCCATTTTTTATCTTCAAAAGCGGCCTCCAAACATGAACTAAGCTATAGCTAAAACTGACTTCCAGCCTGAATGTGATGAATGTATAAGGCAGGGCTACCCGTCTAAGTACGACTTTTGCACCGGCAGGAAATTTCATTTTCTGGGCCAGGCGCTCCAGGTTTCGGCACAAAATCAATCGCTGGGGCGCGTGGCCCCTCAAGTTCTTTGACAATTTAGGATAACCAAATCCGCTTTACTCACGAGCTATTGCTGTGGGTAATCCTGAGTGTGGCCCAGCGAATCTGCCCATCTGTAAGGTTTGGCTAAGGTTTTAACCAGCTGCAGAGGGCGGACAAAGAATTAAGCCTCGCGCCTAAGCATGAGTGAAGCATTGGATTAAGGGCTCAAGGGTTTGTTCAAGGGAAGCTCCCTTTTGCATTTGCAAAAAAACAAATTCAACCAATGCCACTAATCCTTCGGCTTGCATCAGCCTTCTGAGAAAAGGCAGCGTGCCGTCCGTCTCCGTTTGGAGCCGCTGTCGAATACTGGACAAAAGGCCATCGTCGTAGCTTGCACATTGTAGTATCGAATAGGTTACGACAACAAAGGCTATATAGGATTGTATGGCCTCAAAGTTTCGAACCTCATACTTGTCCAAGCCCTCGGCTTTGCCCTCTTGATGATACGTCTCGACGGGCCACCTCTGGCGGCGAAGCCGCAGGATGCCACTAGGATACCAATTCAAGCGATTGGTGATCACAAAATATGGAGTGCCGGCCAGTTCCTTTTGGGAAAAAGCAATAACCAGCCTTTGTTTGTTTTCAAAATTTTGGATGCGGTGATTGGCAAAGTAGGCATAATAATGCTTCTTTTTGCCTCGATAAGTATAGCCTACCTTTTGAAAAACGGGCTTTGTGCCCGGGTTAAAATGCTCCGCTTTGAGTTGATCTGCGAACTGTCCTAACGACATAGTTTGATTCCCAGGCCGGATGATGTTTTGATCGCTTCTCAAGTTGCCAATGTAATCTCGCTTTAAATCCTGGGCAATAACCTTACAAAAGTATGCGGAGGTAAAACCCGAATCCAAAACCACCGGATAGTCCACAGCGGGGTAATGCCGGCAAAATTTGCGTAGCAACCCCTCGGCGATGTGGATTTTGGTTTTATAAACCTCGGCCAGGCCAGGATGTTTTTTACAGCCTAACTTATAGCGAGTTCTAATATAGTTAAGCCATTTCTGAGGCTCTTGTGTTCTATTGTCCCATTTGTCTTTATTGACGGTAAAGCCTTTTTCCATCAAGAAAAGAGCCACTGCTTCCCAATCCGGCGGATCCCACAGTTGATAATAAACCGGATAATCCGTTTGCTCGTCATTGTAGTGAAGGGTGACCAAGTCATGTGCCCAGCAATAACGCTTGTCGGTAGAGTCGTACAAATTGTAAATCTGGTCAAAGCATTGGCCGTAGTGCTTCAGCAAAGTATTGTCAATGGCCAGGGCCCCGCCCGGCTTCTGGCCCGGGGGCTTGAAGCGCGTATGTTCGTTTTGCTGCAACATGGCCAGGCGCCGCTCATGGATTTGCTCTATATCAAAGTTTTGCCGGTTGAAAAAACGGTTAAAGCTACTCTGGTTCCGTGGCTTGGTGACGAACAAGCGGTTAATGGCTTCCAAGGTTTTGTTTTCACTAACAATAAAACCGGACAAGGCTTTTTTAAAGTGCTCAAAGCCTTCCGGGCTAAAACATGGCTCATAGAAAGCGGCATACTTCTTAACGATACTGGGAAATCCTGTCAGTATTTTCATTGCTGCTCCGTTATTAGAGCAATTTACCAAATCTTAGCCAAAAAGGCTGCCTGCAGCTGCGCTTTGTCCCTAACCGTAGAGCAAGGCTATTACGCTGGCCGAGCTTGCTTAAATAGCAGTAGTAGTCCGGACACTTGCACCTTCGGTGCTGAAGCCCACAGCGCTGATGCCAATAGCTAACGGGTATCAGCCCTGCGCTACGTCGGCGCCAGGAGCAGCCAGGCAGGCCGTTTTGTTAAATACATACGAAGCCGGCGAAATGAATCCGGGACAGGCTCTGAAGCTAATTACAGTCTAAATTAAATTTTGTCGTTATTCCGGCAGGGATTCGTGCGGCGATCATCTTGATCGCACGTTATCCTGCTCATTGGGTTTTGCGCCTCCCGGCGCGTTCGATCAAGATGATCGAACCACGAGCAAGGCCTTCGAAAAGGGTACAGAACTTAATTTACAGTGTATTAATGCCTGATGCTCTTTCAGCCTGCTCGCTATATGGGACTAAAGCCCGCCGGGGCCCAAAACGCCTTTGGTTATCCTAAGCTGTCAATGAACTTTTGCCCCCGCCAAGCGACTTCTGCCGGTGCAAAAGTCGTACTAAGGTTGGACACGGTTAGAAGCAGGTAAGCCCAGGCAGCCTGCCGCGGTTGCGAACAGCGAATACCGAACCGCGAACTCGTCCAACACTGGAACGGTAGCCTAAGGCAGGCTGAAGAAGTATAACTCAATATAGTACGATAACCCAATATGCACACTTTAAAAGAATTGGCTTACATTGTCGACAAGAACAAGTTGAAATCAATAGAGGTATTGGATACCTCTAAGAAGAACCGCATTACCAATTTTTATGAGGCTATTCTGAAGAATCGGTTTGAGACAGAGGAAGAGGCTATAGCACACTTTTTCCCCGATGCTGAAAATACAGCTCCCTATCGTAAGTTAAAAGCCACACTGAAAAAAAGGCTGGTCAATTCCTTGTTCTTTATCGATGTTAAAAAACCCGGATATAACGACCGGCAGCAGGCT
This sequence comes from Lewinellaceae bacterium, assembly GCA_020636095.1. GTDB lineage: Bacteria > Bacteroidota > Bacteroidia > Chitinophagales > Saprospiraceae > JACJXW01. Next base: position 73,783 of record JACJYN010000002.1, on the reverse strand, counting down.
TATTTTCAATGCCATAAAGACTGGGCAGCAGCGAGAATGCTGCTCGGCAAAAATGCCTGGGGAGCGAGTGTCGAAATTTGTGAACGCATTCTGAAATATGCGCTGAAGTATGAATTCACAGAAATGGCGCTAGACTTGCTTCGAATTCTTCGCCTCAATTCCAGCACTCGCCTGGGCGATATCTCCAAATTCGAGAAATACAAGAAGTTATTTCAAGAATATGAACAAATCATGCTGGCGGACAATAAGGCAGAGTTGTTGTATTCCGAGCTCGTGATGTATTATGTGAAAAACATCTCTACTAAGGATAATTTACAGCAACAAGCCATTGAATATTATGAGGAACTGAAGCCTAACCTTGGCCAATTCGATTCCTACAAGCTTCACCTTTATGGGGGAATGATCAAGTTGATGATCCATACGATGGTCAACGATTATACCAAGGCGGCGAAGGTGTGCGATGAGATCATCGAATTTTTCGAAAAAAAGCCCTACGATGCCAATACGCCCATTCAGATCGCCTATTATCAAAAGCTGGTCTGCTATTCTCAGCTTCGGCAGTTCGAAAAAGGAAGGGATGCTGCCGAGCGCTGTATTAGCCTGATCGAAGAAGGCAATGTAAACTGGTTCAGGTACTATGAACTCTATTTCCTGCTGGCTATGCATACGGCAAAATATCAGGAAGCTTATGAGGTACTGCGTACTGTAACCTCCCATAGCCGCTATACATTTTTGCCTTCTCACATGCAGGAAGTATGGACTATTTATGAAGCTCACGTTCATTACCTAGTCAATATCGATAAAGTAAAGCCGGCTAAGGGGGATGGCCGGTTTACCAAATTCAGGTTAGGCCGCTTCCTTAACAATACGCCTATTTTCTCCAAAGATAAACGCGGTTTGAACGTGGCCATTCTAAGTATTCAAATTCTTTTTCTCATTCAATCTAAAAAACATTATCAGGCTATAGATAGCCTGGAAGCTATCGAAAAGTATTGCAACAGATACCTAAGGCAGGGCGATACCATGCGCTCCTACTATTTTATCCGGATGTTGTTATCCATTGCCGAGGCAAGCTTCCATCGCGGAGCAGTGATTCGAAAGGCCGGGAAGTACATAGAAAAACTGAAGTCTATTCCTATGGAAAGTGCAAGTCAGCCTCATAAGATCGAAATTATTCCTTATGAGCAGCTTTGGGCCTTCGCTCTCGACTCTCTGGAAAATAAAATTTATACTTAGAGCGTGTTGGGGATTTACCCTTTGGCCTGCAAATGTGCATCTTTTGAACCTCATTTCGCCATTTTTTCGCCACGTAGCGATGCTATGCGGCTCAAAAATGGCTTCCTGAGAACCAAAATCTGCTCATTTTCGACATCAAAAGTAAATCCCCAACACGCTCTTATTCGAAATAAGGTTTCTTTAAAAAATAAATTTACAGATTTTGAAATGTGGCGAAGGCTGTAGCCTGGCAAAGGTGGAAGACGAGCTACAGTTCAAAATACTAAAAGTGTAAATTTATTTTTTAATCACTACTAAGGTTTCCGCTTGTCCCAACACTTCCATATCCTACCGATAACTGTTATAGCCCTTTTCTTTTGGGAAGGGCAGCAGGTCGTATAATACGCTTATTCACCGATAAGGATAAAACCTCAACACGCTCTGAAACCAATGCGGGTTGTATACTCCTGCAAAGCGCTAAGGAACGTTTAAAAAATAAATTCGACGTCAATGAATAATGGTGAAGACCGATCCATCATTCATTGACTCAAAATGTCGAATTTATTTTTTAATCACTACTAAAAAGGATATTCCTAACTAATGATAAACAAAACACAAAAAACTATGCACAACTATCACGAACAAGAGAAACAAAGGGTGATCAATATGGATACAGTTATCCCCGTAGGGGCTATCAAGCAATTTACCGGAAAGATCGACCTTTGAGTTCTTTTTATGATTTGAAATGATTTGAGTCATTCAGCCTCCCGGAACCGGGAGGCTTTTTTGTTGTGTGCCACGCATGCTATGGGTGTATAGGGTTAAAGTCCCGAACGAGCCTACTTGGCAGGAATCGTTAGCGAACCGCAAGGGTGCCGGCCGCGAGGCCGGATCTGAAGGAAGCGGGGAGCAAAATGCTGTCTGGACGGACAGGAACATGATACAAGGCCTACCATCAGGGTAAGTGAGCAATGGATCACGAAGCCCAAAAGCCAAGCGTAAAGATGGGTGGTAAATCATGCCGGATAGCAAGGAGGACGCATAGCTTACCGTGGGAGGCCTGTGAGCCGAGAGGCGAACAGGAGTCAGCAGAGGCCATAGTAGCCCCCTGGGGTGAAGGGCTGAACCTTTAACCAAGGAGCAGTTGCTCGGCAAACCGTAAAAGTCACGATGAACCCAGGAAAATACCAAGTCGCCCAGATGGAGATAGCATGGCTATCAGAATGGGAAAGCGGTAGCCAGGAAGCGAAAGGCAGGGACGTATACCATGCCGGAAGCGGACGGGTAAGGGAAGAGTGGCTTTCGAGGTGCCGGGAAGAACGAGCCTTGACAGCAGATTTGATGAGCGATGTAGCGAGCCTATCAAACCTGAGCGCCGCAGCGCGGCGCGTAATTAGCAACGGGGGCAGCGCCGGGATAGACGGGATGCCGACAACAAAGCTCAAGGAATGGCTGTTGGCCAACCACAAGAGCTTGACGTCAAGCCTGCTGAAAGGCGAATACCTCCCCCAATTAGTGAGGGGAGTAGAAATCCCCAAGCCAAACGGAGGTAAACGCCAGTTGGGCATACCGACGGTAGTTGACCGTTTGGTGCAACAAGCCATCCACCAGGTACTAGAAAAGAGGTACGACAGGACATTTTCCGATCACAGCTACGGTTTTAGACAGGGCAGAGGCTGCCACCCCTGCATAAAACAAGCCGGCGAGTATGTCAGCCAAGGCTACCGGCACATAGTGGATATAGACTTGGCGAAATTTTTCGACGAAGTCAACCACAACCGCATGCTATGGCTGCTCAGCCGCCGAATAGGAGACAAGAGGCTAGTAAAGCTAATTGGCAGATTCCTAAGGAGCGGCATGATGCAAGACGGGCTGACATCGCAACGGATAAAGGGCACGCCCCAAGGCAGCCCCTTCACGCCCCCCACACAAAAGGTAACTTTGCTCATTTTCCCTTCCCAACCTCCCTTTTGTCTTTATGCAATGGTTAATAATAATGGTATCATCTCCCACTAAAATTTCCTTGACGAGTAGTTGAAGGATTTTCCTTTTATTCTCAATATCTAGCTTATTTGCATGTAATCGCAGTTGGGCCAGAAAATGCTCTATGCCTTGTATAGTTGTATGGTTTTGTTCCTCATATAGGTTTTTTGCTTGTAAGCTGTTTAGTTCCGCATTAAGAGTAGCTTCCCGTTTGCGAAGGGGTGGAATGCGCTTTCGTAGCTCTGATAAAGGTATAAGGTGCTCCTGGTAAGCATCGAGTAATTTGTCAATGCTCTTTTGCAATTTAGCCTTTTCTTTTTGAAGTTTTTCTTTTCTCAATTTCACAGGGTTGGAGGCAGCTGCCTGTTCTGTCCTTTTTCTAATTTCCTTCCGGATCAGGCCCGGGCGTTCCAGTAATTTTATAAGATGTTGCCAAACTAATTCATCAATGTAGTCTTGCCGGATAGGGCGGCTGTGACAAATACGGCCATCTTTATAGCGGTAGTCATCCGAGCCAAGGCAGCGGTAATAATAGATTTTTCTTTTCGAAGTCCGGGTAGAGGTTCTGTAGTAAGCATACCCACAATGGCGGCAAACTAACATGCCCTGAAGCAAGGTAGGTTCTTTTGTCCTGCGAGCTGCCAGCTGTTTATTTTTTTGTAGCCGCTCTTGGGCCAGCTCAAAGGTGTCAACCGAGATAATTGCCGGCACAGGAATTTCAATCCAATTTTCTCTGGGCAGTTCTCGGTTGGCGCTACAACGAGGGCTATAGCCTCCTTTTTGCCGTAAGGGGCGGGTAACTTTTTTTCGCTCTACTGCTTGAGTTTTTCCAAAACAAGCTTTGCCCATATAAGCCGGGTTGCGTAGCATCGCCCAAACAGTAGAGCGGTCCCAATTCGGTTTTCCTTTTTGTGTTAGTATTCCTTGTTCACCCAGCCAACGGGTGATAGCTCCTATGCTCCATAACTCCTCTGTATAAAGGCGGTATACATCTTGTACTACACCAGCTTGGGCTTCGTTAATTTCATAATAGGCCGCCATGTTTTCTGTTTTCTTCACATACCGGTAACCATAGGGAGCAGCGGCCAAAACATTGACACAGCCAGCCTTGGCTTTGTGCCGCTTACCCCTTCGGGAACGCTCTTTGATCAAAGCCCGTTCATATTCTGCTATCATTCCCTGGAACTGAAGTAGTAAGGCTGATTCCGGGCTGTCAGCCTGGGGCGCATTCATAAATATTACTTCCACTCCCTGGGCATTCAATTCCTCAACCAGTATTACCTGGTATGCATAATTACGGCTTAAACGGTCTGGCGAATATATTAAAACAGCTTCCAACTGTTGTTCAGCAGCCAGGTCTCTGATCCGGTCCAGGCCTGGCCGCCTTAAAATCGAGCCGCTATAGCCTTCATCGCGAAACACCCATTGCTCCGGTACTTGATAGCCTTCTTTGTGGGCATATTCTTGCAGGGCGGCCACTTGGCTATCAATCGTTTGAGCCTCCTTCTGCTGCTCGGAAGACACCCTGGTGTATAACGCAGCTAATCTCTTCATCATCATTTATTTGAATCCTTGAAACGGCTTCTTCTTCGGCCAATAAGGGAACCAGAAGGCGATAAACCAAAGACAACTTTTTAGGCCACAAGCGGTCAAACTCGAACTTAAGTTCAACCTCCTTGTTGTCCTTTTTCTTGTCCATCCCCTTTTTGTTTTAGAAAATCTTTCAGTGCCTGGCTGACTAACCCGCTGATAGAAATACCCTTGGCCTGAGAAAAACTTCTTATCTGCTCTATTAAGCCGGGAGCCAACTTGACCGTAAATACTTCTTTGGGTGCTGGGATGGGGACAAGCCCTTGGTTTTGCCTGGCTTGCTGAACATATCGATAAGCTTGGGTGGCCGACACGCCAAACTCGGCGCTTAACTCTTTGATCACCTGGCTTTGGGCTAACCCCTGGTTCAGTAAGCTGAACGCCCGGTTGGTTCGCCGGGTTAGTTCTGATTTTGGTGACCTTTCCATTTTTCATAAAAATAATACTTTTTGCGTAAATCATCAAGGCTTCTTACGTTCTTTTTCTACGCGCTTTTTCAAGGCAATTTCGACTGAAAATTCAAAGTTGCCTTTTGCGTGGGGGGCGTGTTATCGCCGCTACTGTCGAACATAGTACTGGATGAACTGGACAAGGAGTTGGAACGCCGTGGGCACCGCTTCGTAAGATACGCTGCTTCCGGCTCAAACAGTGCAAAAGAGCGATAGGGATAAGCCGCTTCCTTATGAAGTTAGGCGTCCCGGAATGGCGAAGCTGGCTACTGGCCTTATCATCCAAAGGCTGGTACCATAAAGCCAACAGCCCACAAGCCCACGAAGCGATGAATATGGAATGGTTTGCAAAGGTGGGTTTATACGACCTACACGCTAATTACTGTTTAACGCTTAAAGGAACCGCCCAGTACGCCAAACGTACGCTGGGTGGTGTGAGAGGACGATGAGGCCGGGCTACCGCCCGCCCTCATCTCCTACTCGATTATTCAATCTGCCGCTTGTTCACACCTACTTTTGATTCTTGCCTCGTTCTGATGTAAAGATGCATTACTAATTGATAAACAGTGCTTTAAGTGGTTTTTGTTTTCGGTTTCACTCAAAGGCTTCGGGGAACAAATGCCACTTATTTGTCCATGAAGAAAGCAGGTAAGGTAGGTACTTTTGAATCATAAGACAGCTAGTACAAATCATAAAAAACTACTCTCATGAAAACGAATTTATGCAAAGTAAACAGGGGCTTTGAAGCAAGAGTTATTAACGTAGACACGGTAGTGCCATGAATATTTTTTATCGTACATATTGTAAGTGCCTCCTTTGTGATTAAAGTCCATAGGGGGCTTTTTTATTACCTTTCACCAAACTTTTTGGATAGAACTATATGTTGCTTTTAATAGCACGAATGGCATCGACTTTGTTGTTAACATTTAGTTTGCTGTAAATTTTTTTGACATGGTATTTTACTCCGTCGATCGAAATGTTGAAAAGGCCTGCTGTTTCTTGATACGAATAACCGTCCGAAAATAACTGTAGCAATTGTAATTCCTTAGCAGTCAAAGTATCAGTAGCTGCATGTTTAGGTTGAAAATAATTGATCAGATGGCGAGCCATCTGAGGGGAGATCAGTGCACCACCTTTCATTAGGGTAGTGATGAAAAGTGGAAGTTCTGCAAGAGGGAAATTTTTCAGTAAATACCCTGTGGCGCCTCCTTGAAACGTTTGTAGAAGCAATTTGGAATCCTCCAATTGGGTAAGCATCACGATCTCTGCTTCCGGAAATCGTTTTCGAAGAGAAGGAACTGCTTCTACTCCAGATTGGCCAGGCAGGTCAATATCGACAAAAATAACATCTAATGTTGTTCGTTGGGGCAAAGCCTCCCAGAAATTTTCTACGCTTTCTACAGCAAGCAAACACTGAATGTCAGACCGGAAATGAATGCTTTCCTGAAGGATTTTCAATTGAAGGGGAGAGTCTTCTATGAATGCAATCTTTAGCATTGGTTTGTGTTTTGTTTACTGGATTGGGGTAAGGCAAAAGTACCTTTTTTTTCTTTTTGTTGCAATAAACCGGTTGGCCTTTAGCGCCTCAAACCATAAGTATCTGATATTTGCCAACATTTGACTGATGCAATTATACTCCCAATATTTGAAAAGAAGCAACGCTAGCAATGCACTACTCTTGTGGGTAGTGGATTGTAATGAAATGAAGCCAATAAATGTTACATTATAATGTCTTATAATTAATTTTATAGGGAGTATTTGCCGTTTTTTTTAGATTTATCATGTCACGTTCTCCATTTTTTATTTTCACTTTCACTTTACATGACTTTCTTTCCACCTTACCTTCGTTCTACATTCCCGCAATTGAAATTTGATTTCCGCTTTATTACTTTTTTTGTTTTGTCTACGATTTAGGCAAGCACCGCTGCCCATATAGATTCATCGGATTATACGATGCAGGTGTCTATCGGTAAATTATAAAATAAAGTTTCGTAATGGTCCTTGCTGCGACCTTTCCTTCTTTGCCTGATAGGCTGTTGAGGGTTGGGCTTTTATAGCCCCTTCTCCTTATTCTGGACGATAGAAAAGAGCAGATTGGATCAGTACAAGGAGCCAAAAGCACTGGATAGTGCTTTCTTTATATAGGGTAAGCCCAGACGGGTTTAGCCAATACACTTATTACTGAAAGATAAACACATTACACTATAACACAACAACTACGCAACTATGAGTTCTACTAACCATTTATTTGGTTTAGTGCGTTCTATCCAGTCACAATTTATGAAAACGAATAGCACAAACCTTTCTACTTGTCTTAAGTCCATTTCCCATCATTTCTTCAGAGTCCTTTCCCTCTACCTATTAGTAGGGGCATTCGCCAACGTGGCATCTGGGCAGTCCTGCACCGGAAACCTGGTGGCTAACCCGGGCTTTGAAAGCGGTTCGGCAAACTGGAGTTTATTCAGCGGTTCAACCATCACGTCCAATAGCTCTAATGTCCGTAGCGGCTCCCGAGCCCTGCATCTGAATAATTCTGGTTCGTATACAGAACAGATAGTTAGCTTGACCGCCGGAGAGTCCTTTTCTATGACGGCGTACGCCAAAAGCGCTACTTCCGGCGACTGGGTAGGCTTCGGCGTCGATTATTTCGACAGCAGTGACAATGAGATCACGCCCAATACCACCCAAAGCATTAACCAAACTAGTTCCTTTGTACAGTATTCTTTATCCGGTACAGCGCCCAGCGGTACGAGTTATGCCAAGGTTTGGTTTTTCCGGGACGTCAATTCCTCTGGAGAGACCTATGTGGATGATGTATGTGTTACAATTGGCGGTAGCGGTGGTGGTGGCAGTTCAACTGTTTGTACAAATACAGACAACACGCTCCCTCCAACCCCTAGTTGTAGCAGCAGCAACTGGACATGGGATGCCGGTATCACCACCCTAAATAGTGGCTGCACTGCAGTGAGCCCCTACGAAATATTTACTTCAAATGCTGGTTCAGGGTTTTTAAATTTTTTTGATGTTAATTTGCCCGCCGGGACATTTGGCAGTGGCCCTATTATAGTTAGTATCGATGAATTGGTTGCTTATGATGCTTCTTGTTCCCGGATTGGGCAAGACCAAGTGGCAGAGCGGTTTAAAATTCAGTTCTTTAAAAACGGAAATATTGTTGCAGAATCTAATTGTACTGATGACCTTCCTGACGAATGTAGAATAGCCTATACCATTTTCACTGATTTTGGTACATTCAATTTGCCGAATGGGGTCGATAGAATCAGATTTCAGCACTGTAATGGAGGCGGCAATCGAGAATCTTTAACTCCCTCTTCAATTTGTCTGAGTGCTGCTCCTGTTTGTGTAGACCTCACTAACCCGGGCACTATCAGCGGCAATCAATCTCAGTGCGGAGGATATAATCCCTCCAATATTTCCAACACCCAACTGCCAAGCGGCGGCAGTGGCAGCCCCATTGAATACCGCTGGCAGAAAAGAGATAAAGATTGTGGGGCGGCTTACAGTGCATGGCAAACCATTTCTGGCGCGACAAGTGCTAGTTACAACCCGACTGCTATTACTAAAACGACTCAATACCGCCGTCAGGCAAAGCGACAGGATTGTGGTAGCTGGTTGACTTCAAACGCGATCACAAAAACCGTTGTAGAAAACATTACCAATGCCGGCAGCATAACTGGCGAGGAAGAAGATTGCGGCCCCTACGATCCAGCGGCCATCACCGGTACAGCCGCCTCCGGAGGCTGTGATGCCTCCATCCAGTATCAATGGCAGCACCGGGTACAAAATCCTGATGGCACTTACCCTGGTTGGAGCAATATCAGTGGTTTTACCGGTTTGAATTATAACCCGCCAGTGGTAATTACGACCACTCAATACCGCCGATTAGCTCGCCGTGGCACTTGCCCCTGGGTAGCTTCCAATACAACAGTAGTGACAATATTGGCAGAGCCTACTGCTACAGCTACTCGCACAAATGCTTCTTGCGATCAAGACGACGGTACCATTACCTTCACTTTCCCCGATGAACCTAGCCGTAGTACTATTGCTTTTAGCATCGACGGGGGAAGCACCTATCCTTATTCCAGTGCCGATGATGCTGGAAGCTTAACCATCAATAATTTGGCACCTGGCACCTATGATCTCTGGGTGCGTTGGGGGGATACGGATTGCCCGAAAAACCTGCCAGATGTAGTCATAACAGGAGTTGATAATGTGACGAATGCAGGTACATTAAGCGGCCCGGAAGAGCAATGTGGCGGCTATGACCCTGCTGTGATCACAGGCACTGCCGCAACCGGAGGTAGTGGCGGTACTGTTATCTACATTTGGCAACAACGGCAATATGATTGCGCAACAAGTAGTTTCGGTGGTTGGAGCAATATTGGAAGTTCTAATGTAGCTAACTACGATCCACCAGCCATTAGCAGCACTACGGAATACCGCCGACTGGCTCGTCGTAATGGTTGCCCGTGGCTATATTCTAATATCGTTCGTAAAACAATAGTTGAAAACTATTCCACCGGTGGCAGCATCAGCGGCGATGAGGAAGCTTGCGGCGGCTACAACCCTGTAGTGATTAGTAGCAGTGCCACTCCGGCAGGCGGTTGCTTCGGCAGCACGGCCTACCGCTGGCAGCAGCGGCAGTACGACTGCGGCACGGGCAGCTATGGCGGCTGGACAACCATTAGCGGTGCTACAGCAGCTACCTACAACCCTGGCGCAATTACGGTTACTACCGAGTTCCGCCGCCAGGCAAGAAATGCACCTTGCACCTCCTGGCTCAATTCAAATGTTGTACGAAAAACCGTAACGGAAAATATAACGGATGCCGGCACTATTAGTGCCGATCAGAGTTTCTGTGGCTCTGGTGACCCCGCATCTATAGGAGGCGCAGGCGCAACAGGCGGCTGCTTTGGTACTATCACCTACCAGTGGCAAAGCCGCCCGGGTACATCTGGTGCATGGACGAATGTATCAGGGGCTACCGGCTTGAATTATAATCCTCCTGTAGTTACTACTACCACCCAATACCGCCGTTTAGCCCGCAGAGGCACTTGCCCGTGGGCAGGGTCTAATGTGGTGACCATCACCGTCAACCCTGGTCCAGTTATTACAGCAACAGGTGCTGCTACTATCTGTACAGGAACTACTAATACTTTAACAGCAAGTAGTGATATTACTGGTACTACCTTTGTATGGGTTCCAGGAAACTTGACAGGTGCAAGTGTGGATGTTAGCCCAACGGCAACTACGACTTATACCGTTACCGGCACAACACCAGATGGATGTACCGGTACGGCTCAAGTAACGATCACAGTGGTTGATCCATTCTCTGATCCAGGTACAATAGGCAGCGATGAAGAGCAATGTGGTGGCTATGACCCGGCAGAGATCGCAAGCTTAACGAATCCATCCGGTGGTTCAGGGGGTACTATCCAATACCGTTGGCAGAGCCGTGAATATGATTGTACTACCAATCAATGGTCGGCTTGGGCATGGCTGCCAGCTACAGCTAATGGCCTGAATTATGATCCGCCAGCGATTAGTACAACTACTCAATTCCGCCGAACAGCAAGGCGCAGCCCATGTACACCTTGGAAGATTTCCAATGTAGTTACAAAGACTGTAGTAGAAAACATCTCGGTCAATACGATCAGTGCCAATCAGGAGTTTTGCGGTTCAGGCAATCCCGATCCAATCGGCGGCCCGGCAGCTACAGGCGGCTGTTTTGGGACAATCGAATATCAATGGCAGACAAGACAAGGCACATCCGGGGCTTGGGTACTTCTGGTAGGCACTAATGCCACCGGGTTCAATTATGACCCTCCTTCTTTAGTAACTACTACTCAATATCGCCGTAGAGCTCGTCGTGGCAACTGCCCCTGGGTAGCTTCTAATGTAGTGACTATAACCATTAATCCAATACCTGTTGCTAATGCCGGCGGTTCAAATATTACCATTTGTGAAGGGGAATCTACAACCCTCACGGCGAGTGCTGCGGATGGGGCACCCACCTATACTTTCAACTGGGACAATGGCTTGGGTGCAGGTGCTACCCAAACGGTTTCTCCCACCACTACCACTACGTATACGGTTACTGTCACCGATAGCAATGGTTGTACAGATACGGATAATGTGACAGTGGTAGTGACGCCATTACCCGCAACCGACTTCACCTTTACCGGTACACGTTGTGAAGATGACCCCATCACTTTTACCGCTACGAATGCCGGAGCAGGAGCCATTTATTCTTGGAATTTTAGCCCACAAGGTACGCCACAAAACGACTTTGGCATTTCAGCCACCGCTTCGTTTGCTACAGATGAAGGGTCGGAAAATATTCCTGTTACGTTGACAGTCTCCAAAGATGGTTGTGTAAACACCATCACTAAAAATGTATTGATCCGTACTGACCCGGTAGGCCAAATCACAGCAGTCGCGGAAACAAATCCAAGTACTTGTAGTGGAAATGATGGTAGTTTTACTTTAACTGCCCTCGATCCATCTGGTAGCTGTATCCAGTTTAGTATAAATGGGGGCACAACTTGGCAAACCAACCGCACCTTCAGCGGGCTGAACGCAGGTACTTATACCGTGGAGGTACAATATTGCAACGGGGAATGTACAGGTACGTATGCAACAGACATCGTACTGATAGACCCGACGGCCCCAGTAGCAACTGTAACTGATGTAGGCAATATATGTAGTGGCGAGACACAGGACTTTAGCACCCTCAATCAAGGAGCGGGCACCACCTATACCTGGGATTTTGGCCCTTATGCCACACCAAGTACGGCCACTGGCCGCGTACAGAATGGTATTGAATTTAACTTGCCCGCCAGCCAACTTGGCAACCTGAATACTACCGTAACGGTCACCGTGGTACGCAATGGATGTACTGCTACTGATAGCGAAATATTCACCATCCTGGATATTCCAGAAGCAACCATATCTTCCACTAACCCAACTTGTGGTGATGCCAATGGAACGATCACTTTTACTTATCCGGACAATCCGAGTCGTACAGGTATAGTGTTCAGTATTGATGGCGGTACTACTTATCCTTATGGTACAGGAGATAATACGGGCAGTTTTACAGTATCAAATCTAGCAGCCGGTAATTATGACCTATGGGCACGCTGGGGAGACAATGCTTGCCCGGTAGATTTACTGGATGCTGTCTTGGTGAGTGAAAACGGCCCAACCGTCGACGCCGGGCCGGATCAATCCATCTGCGAAGGCGGAACGGCAACCCTGTCCGCCACCGCAACCGGCGGCACAGGCGCCATTGCCTACACCTGGATGCCTGGCAACCTCAGCGGCGCCAGCGTAGGCGTGAGCCCAACCGCCATAACCACCTACACCGTAACCGCCACCGACGCCAACAACTGTACTTCCACCGATCAGGTGGTTGTGACGGTGGTAGCAGACCCGCAGGTATCCATCACAATCAACACGCCCGACATCTGCGTCGGGGCCACGGCTACGCTGACGGCGGCGACGAGCGGGGGGCTGAACTGCGCGGCGGTGCAGTGGCAGTCCCGCGCGGGCACGTCCGGGGCATGGTCGAACGTGGGCACGGGCAATACCTATGCCACCGACGCTGCGCTGGCGGCGGGCACCTACCAGTACCGGGCACTGTACAACTGCTCGGGCACAGGCTGCGACAACGGGGTTTCGAACATCATCACCTTCACGGTGAAGCCGGAGCCGGCAGCCAGCTTCCCGAACCCGGGCACACAGTGCGAAGGGGTGGCGGTGAGCTTCACGGCTGCGGACGCTGGGGCCGGCGCTACCTACGACTGGGACTTCGGCGCAGGCGCCAGCCCGGCCACAGCCACAGGCATAGGCCCGCATAGCGTAGTATACGCCAACCCGGATGCGGCCACCCAGATCAGCCCAACGGCAACATTGACAGTTAGCCTGGATGGTTGTACTGCCCAGGCGGTTCAAACCTTTAATGTGCGCCCGGAGCCGGAAGTGACAATTACGCCTTCCAACCCGGCAACCTGCGGCGGCAGCGACGGCAGTTTGAGCTTCGTGGTAGTGCGTTCGGGCAATTTCCAGATCAGCATAGACGGAGGGAATACCTGGCAGGCTTGCAACCAGGACGTGGTGAGCGGGCTTAGCGCGGGGGCTTACAATATAGCCGTCCGCTACTGCAATGGCGATTGTGTGTACAATGTGACAACCATTACTTTGTCCGACCCGGCCAGCCCGACGGCAACCATCACGGGCGGCAATAACCTGTGTTCCGGCGATGCTCAAAGTTTCACAGCGGCAGATCAGGGAGTAGGCACAACATATACGTGGGACTTTGGCCCTTATGCCAGCCCTGTTACTGCCACCGGCCTGAACCCAGGCCCGGTTACATTTACATTACCCGCTGCACAGCTAGGCAACTTGGCCACCACTGTCACCTTAACCGTTGAGCGAAATGGCTGTGTCGATGCCGGCCAGGCCACTTTCACCATCCTCGACACGCCGGAAGGCGCCCTGAGCGCTACGCCCGCTACTTGCGGCGCAGATAACGGAACCGTCACCATCGCCATTCCGGACAACCCCGACCGTACAGGGATCGCGTTCAGCATAGACGGCGGTGCTACGTATCCGCTGGGTGGGGCCGACAACGCAGGCAGTTACACCTTTACAGGCCTGGCGGCGGGCACTTATGAAGTGCTGTCCCGCTGGGGCGACGGCAATTGCGAAGTGAGCCTGGGCTCCGTTGTTGTCAGCCAGGAAAACGGCCCGACCGTCGGCGCTGGGCCGGATCAATCCATCTGCGAAGGCGGAACGGCAACCCTGTCCGCCACCGCAACCGACGGCACAGGCGCCATTGCCTACACCTGGATGCCGGGCAACCTCAGCGGCGCCAGCGTGAACGTATCTCCTACAGCGACAACAACCTACTCGGTGACGGCAACAGATGCCAACAACTGTACCTCCACCGATCAGGTTACTGTAACCGTAGTGCCTGACCCGGAGGTGACGATCACCGCCACCGGCAGCGACGTATGCGAAGGCGGCAGCATCACCCTAACGGCTACTCCGAGCGGCGGCCTGAACTGCCAGGCGGTGCAGTGGCAAATCCGGCCGGGTACTTCCGGAACATGGGCCAATATTCCAGGGGGCACCGGCAATACTTATACCACCGATAATACTTTGACGGCAGGTACTTACCAGTACCGCGCCAGCTTGGTATGCGCCGGCACGGATTGCCAGAACGATGTATCCAACGTGGTAACCCTGACGGTTGTGCCTGACCCATTAGTCACAATTACTATAGACGATAATGAAGTGTGCGAAGGGGAAACCGGCACATTGACAGCTACCCCGAGCGGCGGCCTGAACTGTAATGCCGTACAATGGCAATTCCGGCCGGGCACTTCCGGCGCCTGGACGAATATATCAGGCGCTACCGGCAATACTTACACTACCGATAATGCTTTGACAGCAGGTACTTACCAATACCGCGCCAGCCTGGTGTGTACGGGCGTGAACTGCAATAATGACGTTTCTAATATCATCACTTTTACCGTTAATGGCTTACCGTTATTGGATGCAGGGCCAAACTTAGATAAGTGCCCGGAAAACTCATTACCCATAGACGCAAATGTAACAAGTGGCACCGCACCATATACTTATGCATGGACCGCAACCGGAGGTAGTTTTGTAGATGCAAGCATAGAAGATCCGGTATATAATATGATGGCGCCAGGTACATACACATTAACGCTAAGTGTAACGGATGCGAATGGATGTATGGCTACTAATCAATTGATGGTGACTGTAAACCCAAGCCCATCATTAGATGCTGGCGCCGCCCAAACGATCTGTGAGGGAGAAAGTGCCGATCTGTCAGCTACAGCAAGTGGTGGCACCGCCCCATATACTTTTACTTGGGATATTCCAGCCACTGGAGCTAACCAAACCGTGAGCCCAACGCCGGCGGCTTATGCAAATGAGAGTTTCACCTATAATGTAACCGTAACTGATGCAAACGGCTGCACCGCTACTGATGCAGTAACCGTAAGCGTACTATCTACCCCAGATGTAACGGTAAGCTCTACTAATCCAACTTGTGGTAGTGCTAATGGAACGATTACCTTTAGTTTCCCCGACCATCCAAATCGTGGAGCGATAGAATTTAGCCTGGACGGCGGCGCTACTTACACCATAAGTAGTGGAGATAATGCTGGCAGCGTAACTGCCACCAGCTTAACCGCTGGTGTTTACGACTTGTGGGTGCGCTGGGCAAATGACCAGTGCCCAGTAGACTTGCCGGACGAATCCTTGATGGACCAAGGTGGGCCAACTGTAAATGCGGGCGCAGATGAAGAAATCTGCGAGGGCGGCACAGTAAACCTCACCGCCATGGCCACCGGCGGCACTGCGCCCATCATTTACAACTGGATGCCCGGCAACCTCAGCGGCGCCAGCGTAGATGTTAGCCCAACGGCCACAACGACTTATACTGTAACCGCAACGGACGCCAATAACTGTACCTCTACCGATCAGGTAACCGCAACGGTAGTACCTGACCCAGAGGTAACCATCACCGCCAGCGGTAGCGACGTATGTGAAGGCGGCAGCATCACGATGGCCGCTACACCTACAGGCGGCTTAAACTGCCAGGCTGTTCAATGGCAGTTCCGCGTAGGTACTTCTGGTGCATTTACCAATATCTCTGGCGCAACGGGCAACGCTTATACCACAGATAATACCTTGATAGTGGGTACCTACCAATACCGTGCTAGCTTAGTTTGTACGGGCACAGATTGCCAAAATGATGTATCGAATATAGTAACGCTGACTGTAGTGCCTGATCCAGAGGTTGTGGTTAGTATAGATGATGATGTGATTTGTGAAGAAAATGAAACGACAACGCTTACCGCAACTACAAGCGGGGGCTTCAATTGTAGTGCCGTACAATGGGAATTCCGCCCAGGAACTTCTGGCACATGGACAAATGTCGGCTCAGGCAATACTTACACAACAGATGTGAACCTCTCTGCCGGTACTTACCAATACCGCGCCCGCTACAATTGTAGTGGAGCCAATTGTAACAATGATATTTCTAACATAGTGACGCTAACGGTAGAAGCTTCTGCCACTTTGGGAGACTTTGTTTTTGAAGACTTAGATGCGGATGGCATACAAGATACAGGCGAACCAGGTATTGCCAATGTAACTGTTAACTTATTGGATGAAAATGGTATCCAACTATCTACGACGACTACAGATGTGAATGGACTGTACAGCTTCCCTGACCTGTGTGCAGGCAATTATATAGTAGAATTTATCAATCCAGGAGGGGGCTTTATAGCAACTACTCAGTTGAATACAAATGGTGATGACCCTAATGATAGCGATGCCGATCCTAACACAGGCCAAACAAGTATTATTGATTTAGTACCCGGCCAGAATGATCCAACCAATGATGCAGGTTATTATATGCTGGCTTCATTAGGTGATTTTGTTTGGCTTGACAGTGACCACGATGGCGTACAGGATACTGGCGAGCCAGGCGTGGCCAATGTTACGGTGAACTTGCTCGATGATATGGGCAATATCATAAACACAACGGCTACCGGAAACGATGGTTCTTATAGTTTTACCGGCCTGCTGCCAGGTACCTACAGCGTACAATTTGAGCTTCCAGCAGGCTATGCCTATACTCCACAAGACCAGGGCGATGATGCCCTGGATAGCGATGCGGACCCCAACAATAATGGCATTACAGCACCAACTATTTTAGAATCGGGTGAAAATGATCCGACCCTTGATGCAGGTATCTTCCCGGATTGTGCCGTAACGGTAACCGCTAGTGAAACAGAGATATGTGAAGGAGAGACAGTAACAATCACAGCGACAGGTACAGGAGGCTTAACACCATATACTTATACCTGGAATACAGGACAATCAACAGCATCATTCACTGATACTCCTGCAGCCGGTACACAAACGTATACCGTGGCCCTGACCGACGCCAACGGCTGCACTTCTA
The DNA here is from genome assembly GCA_020636095.1 of Lewinellaceae bacterium. Classification (GTDB taxonomy): domain Bacteria; phylum Bacteroidota; class Bacteroidia; order Chitinophagales; family Saprospiraceae; genus JACJXW01. The sequence goes on along the minus strand of JACJYN010000002.1, from coordinate 56,521 downwards.
CAGCCAGCGTAACAGTAATTGTCAATGACAACCCTGAAGCCTCTGCTTCCGCCACCAACACAACCTGCGGCGATGCTAATGGTTCTGCTACCATTACTGTAACTGGCGGTACTACACCATTTAGCTATACTTGGAGCCCTAATGTAAGCACAACAGCAATGGCTAACAATTTATCGGCCGGCACCTACGATTTCACAGTGACCGATGCCAATGGCTGTACAGACACTGGCTCCGTAACAGTAGGCAATGACGATGGGCCAACTGTAAATGCTGGAACAGATGTAACGATTTGCGAAGGCGAAACTACGACATTAACCGCCACTTCAACAGGGGGCTTAGCTCTAGTTACTTATACCTGGATGCCGGAGGCTTTGAACGGAGCGAGCGTGGATATTAGCCCAACTACCACTACTACCTACACCGTTACAGCAACGGACGCCAACGGCTGTATGGCTACCGATCAGGTAGTGGTCACCGTAACTCCCTTACCGGTTACTGCTATAAATGGCCCTGATCAGCGTTGCGCAGGCGAAGGCGCTCAGTTCCAGGTGAATCCACCGCTATCAGGTGCAACCTATTTATGGACGTTTGGCGGTCCCGCAACGCCCTCCTCTTCCACACAATCCAGTGTCGTAGTCACCTGGGCGGATGTGCCGGGCCAGTATACGGGTACCTTAGAAGTAACTCAGAATGGATGTACCAATATCTATACCCAAGACATAGTTATCACAGAAGAGGTCAAAGCCATTGCGGGCCCCGACCAGGAGATTTGTCAGGGGGCTTCTACTAATCTCGATGCCAATGGCTCATCTGTATTCGGCAACTATTTGTGGACCGTTCAAAGCGGGGACTTCGGTTCTATCGACTTTGGTGCTAATACAATTAGCCCTACGGTTAGCCCACAGTTGACAACGGTTTATGAACTTCGCGTCACCGATCCGGTAAATAATTGCTTCAGAGTAGATTTTGTTACTGTTACAGTAGATGTAGACCTCAATCCAATCGCCGATGCCACCGTAAACGATAGTGAAGTTTGTGTCGGCACTCAGGTTACACTTGATGCCAGTGGAAGCCAGGCTCCTCCTCTTGACCCTGGCGCCCTCTTGGCGTATCAGTGGTATGAAGGTAATACGCTATTTAGCACAGCCTTTGCTCCTGCTGTAACGGTTAACACAACGACTACCTATGAGCTTATCGTAATCTCCCAAAATACCGGCTGCACCGATACGGCCTTCGTTACCGTAGATGTAATTAATTGTGGTGCTTTAGGTGATTTTGTCTGGCAAGATACAGACGGCGACGGCATCCAGGACGCCGGTGAGCCTGGTATACTCGGTGTTACCGTTAACCTGCTGGACGAAAACATGAACTTCCTTCAATCTACTACCACTGCTGCCGACGGCTCCTATCTGTTTACGGACCTGCAGCCCGGCAACTACTTTGTCGAATTCGTCACCCCATCTGGTTTCGAACCAACAACTCCCAATCAAGGTGGAGATGACGCAATGGATAGCGATGCCGACCCATTAACCGGAAAAACCAGTTTAATTGTTCTTTCTTCAGGCGAAACAGACCTGACCAACGATGCAGGCTACTACGAGCCAGCCAGTTTAGGCGATTTTGTGTGGTCGGATACGGACGCAGATGGCACCCAGGATGCTGGGGAGCCTGGTATTTCTGACGTCACTGTTAACCTGTATGCAGATACCAACCAGGATGGCATTCCCGATGGAGCAGCCATTGGCACGACCACGACTGATGGGACAGGCTTTTATGAGTTCACCGGCTTAGCGCCAGGTGATTATGTAGTAGAGTTTGTCGGCCCAGCCGGTTTTGCACCAAGTTTGCAGGATCAGGGTGGAGACGATACGATCGATAGTGATGCTGATGCCACCACAGGCCTTAGCGCCACAGTTAACCTGGAGAGCGGCGAGAATGACCCAACCATTGATGCTGGCTACTACGAGTCCGCCTTCATAGGTGACTACGTATGGCAAGATACGGACGGCGACGGCATTCAGGATGCTGGCGAGCCTGGTATTTCCGGCGTCACCGTTAACTTATATGAAGACAACAACCAAGACGGTGTCCCAGACGGCGCGCCGATAGCCACAGATGTGACTGATGTAAACGGCGAGTACGGCTTCCCGGTTGACCCCGGCAGCTATGTCGTAGAGTTTGTAACCCCTGGTGGGTTCACAGGAACTCCACAGGATCAAGGCGGAGATGATACAACGGATTCTGATGCTGACCCAAATACAGGTTTGACGGGTACAATCACCATAAACAGTGGAGAAACTGATTTGACCAATGATGCTGGTTACTACGAGGCCGCAAGCCTTGGTGATTATGTATGGCTGGATACGAATGCGAACGGTTTACAGGATGACGGAGCTACGGGCATCGCAAATGTTACCGTTAATTTATATGCAGATACCAACCAGGATGGCACTCCCGATGGAGCAGCCATTGGCACGACCACGACTGATGGGACAGGCTTTTATGAGTTCACCGGCTTAGCGCCAGGTGATTATGTAGTAGAGTTTGTCAGCCCAGCCGGTTTTGCACCAAGTTTGCAGGATCAGGGTGGAGACGATACGATCGATAGTGATGCTGATGCCACCACAGGCCTTAGCGCCACAGTTAACCTGGAGAGCGGCGAGAATGACCCAACCATTGATGCTGGCTACTACGAGTCCGCCTTCATAGGTGACTACGTCTGGCAAGATACGGACGGCGACGGCATCCAGGATGCTGGCGAGCCCGCTATCGCAGGAGTAACGGTTAATCTGTATGAAGACAATAACCAAGACGGTGTCCCCGATGGAGCACCGATAGCCACGGATGTGACAGATGCAAACGGCGAGTATGGCTTCCCGGTTAACCCCGGCAGTTATGTAGTAGAGTTTGTAACTCCTGGCGGGTTCACAGGAACCCCACAGGATCAAGGCGGAGATGATACAACTGATTCTGATGCAGATCCAAATACAGGCTTAACGGGCACAATCACCGTAAATAGTGGAGAAACAGATTTGACTAATGATGCTGGTTATTACGAGGCAGCCAGTTTAGGCGATTTTGTGTGGTCGGATACGGACGCAGATGGCATCCAGGATGCTGGCGAGCCTGGTATTTCTGGCGTCACCGTTAACCTGTATGCAGATGCGAATCAGGATGGCACCCCCGATGGAGCTTCCATTGGCACGACGGCCACTGATGGTAGTGGCTTCTACGCTTTCACCGGCTTAGCGCCAGGTGATTATGTCGTAGAGTTTGTAGGCCCGGCCGGTTTTGCAGCTAGTCCACAGGATCAGAGTGGCGATGATACGGTTGATTCTGATGCTGATCCAGTAACTGGCTTGAGCCAAAGTGTTAACCTGGAAAGTGGCGAGGATGATCCAACGATTGATGCAGGCTACTACGAGTCGGCCTTCATCGGCGACTTTGTCTGGCAGGACACGGACGGCGACGGCATTCAGGATGCTGGCGAGCCTGGTATTTCCGGCGTCACCGTTAACTTATATGAAGACAACAACCAAGACGGTGTCCCAGACGGCGCGCCGATAGCCACAGATGTGACTGATGTAAACGGCGAGTACGGCTTCCCGGTTGACCCCGGCAGCTATGTCGTAGAGTTTGTAACCCCTGGTGGGTTCACAGGAACTCCACAGGATCAAGGCGGAGATGATACAACGGATTCTGATGCTGACCCAAATACAGGTTTGACCGGTACAATCACCGTAAATAGTGGAGAAACTGATTTGACCAATGATGCTGGTTACTACGAGGCCGCGAGCCTTGGTGATTATGTATGGCTGGATACGAATGCGAACGGTTTACAGGATGACGGCCCCACCGGTATCGGCGGGGTGACAGTGAACCTTTTGGACGGCGGCGGCGGCTTCTTAGCCACCACCACGACGGCCCCTGACGGTTCCTATAGCTTTACAGGCCTCGCCCCTGGCGATTATATTGTAGAATTTGCAGGCCCTGCGGGCTTTGCACCGAGCCCCCAAAACCAGGGTGGCGACGATACGATTGACAGCGATGCCAACCCAGGCACCGGCCAAACCGGCATTATCACCCTGTCCAGCGGGGAGAACGACCCGACCAATGACGCCGGCTTCTACGAGTCTGCCTTCATCGGCGACTTTGTGTGGCAAGACACGGACGGCGACGGCATCCAGGATGCAGGCGAGCCTGGCATCCCCGGCGTGACGGTGAACCTATACGCCGACGCGAACCAGGACGGCGTTCCGGACGGAGCGCCGATAGCCACCGATGTGACCGATGCGAACGGTGAATACGGCTTCCCGGTAGGCCCCGGAAGTTACGTGGTAGAATTTGTGACCCCCGGCGGCTTCAACCCAACGGATGCCAACCAGGGCGGCGATGACACGGTGGACTCCGATGCAGGCACGGGTGGCCTGACCGGCACGGTCACCGTGAATAGTGGTGAGAGTGACTTGACGAATGACGCAGGCTTCTACGAGCCGGCTTCATTGGGCGATTTTGTTTGGTCAGATACTGACGCAGACGGTATTCAGGACCCAGGTGAAGTAGGAATTGGAGGTATTACCGTGAATCTATTAGACAGCGGCGGCGCCTTCTTACAGTCTACTACTACCGCACCAGACGGTTCTTACAGCTTTACAGGCCTTGTTCCTGGAGATTATATCGTTGAATTTATAGCACCTGCACAATACGATGCCAGTCCCCAAAACCAGGGCGGCGATGACACCATTGATAGTGATGCTGATCCGGTAACGGGCCAAACCGGCATTATCACCTTGTCGAGTGGTGAGAATGACCCAACGAATGATGCAGGCTTCTATAATATCATTGACCTCGAGTTGGAGAAATCAGTAAACAACCTGACGCCCAATGTGGGGGACAACATAATCTTCACCATTGTGGCCACTAACCAGGGCCCAAGTGATGCTTCTGGTGTAATTGTAACCGACCAACTACCAGCTGGCTTCATCTTTGTAAGCTCTGATAGCGCCTACAATGCAGGCACCGGAGCATGGACAATTGGCAACCTGGCGTCTGGCGCCAGCGTAACCTTGAATATTACGGTTACGGTGAACGCCAGTAACCTGCCGGATGCTTATCTTAACCTGGCTGAGGTAACGGCAGCCAACGAAGTTGATATTGACTCCACCCCGAATGATGGTGTGGATACTGATAATGATGGAAATGTGGTCGACGACCCGGGGGACGACGACGACGGGGATGCAGCTGAGGTGGCAGTAAACTTGATTGCGTCGATTGACATTGAGAAATCCACAAATGGCCTGGATGCGGACTCAGCCCCCGGGGCTGTTGTGGCTGTACCGAATGGAGGCGCAACGGTTAACTGGCAATACGTAGTGACCAATACGGGTACATTAGATTTGACCAACGTGGTAGTAACTGACGATCAGGAAGGAGTAGTTTGCACCATTCCGTTCCTGGCAGCTGGTGCTTCCACTACCTGCAACTTATCCGGCCCGGCCCAGTTAGGCCATTATATCAATCTGGCGACTGTAACCGGCCAACCAGTAGACGAAAATAACGTGCCCTTTGGATCCCCCGTTAGCGACAGTGACCCGTCCAATTATGTTGGAATATTCATTAATGTAGAAAAGCTTGCCGACAAAACAGAGATTTGCGCTGGTGAAGAAGTAACCTTTACTTTGAGGGTACGAATGCTGGGGGGCGCTCCTGGTTTCCAACTGCGAGATATCAGTGTGGTGGATAACAACCTGGTAGGTATGCTGATGCCTTATGGCCAGTATTGGACAGGCGGCGACCTGAACGGCAACGGCTATATCGACTTTATCGATAATAACAATGACGGGGTTTCTGATGAAGAGTTTGTATGGACCTACAGCCTTCCTTATAATCAGACTACAACCAATACCGCTATGGATGAGGCTGTAGTATGGTATGTTGACCCGAACACCAACCAGGAAACGAATACTACGGTTGTAGTAATGAATACGGATGAAGTCACCGTAACGGTCAACCAAAATCTGTGCGCCAGCCTCGGCGACTTCGTTTGGGATGACGAAAACCGCAACGGAGTCCAGGATATTGGCGAGCCTGGTATCGGTGGAGTAACCGTTAATTTACTCGACAGTGGGGGCAACTTCCTGCAAACTACCACGACAGCCCCTGACGGCTCTTACAGCTTTACAGACCTGGTACCAGGAGATTATATTGTTGAATTCACAACCCCGGCTGGATATGATGTGACCACTGCAAATGTAGGCGATGATGCTTTGGATAGTGATGCAGTGGGTGGGCAAACCGGTATTATCAACCTGTCTGCCGGTGAAAATGATGACACGAATGATGCCGGCTTCTACCAATTGATCGACCTGGAACTGGTGAAAACGGTCAACGACCCTGCTCCGAATGTAGGTGATGTAATTACCTTCATTCTTACACTGACGAACCAGGGCCCGAGTAATGCTACTGGTGTGTCAGTTGGAGACATAGTACCGAACGGCTATAGCGGGATCACGAATATCTCAGGCGGTGGTAACCTTTCTGGTAATGTTATCACTTGGAGTGGGTTGAACATAGCTAACGGCAGCAGCATTATTCTGACGTTTGATGCCACGGTTGAAGACCTTGGTATTGGAGTGAATTACTTAAATGTAGCTCAGGTGACCGCTGCTGATCAATTTGATGTGGATAGTACACCGAATAATGATGATGGCGACCAGTCTGAAGATGATGAAGACAACGAAGCCGTTATGCCAAATGCCTTGGTGGACCTCGAGTTAGAAAAGAGTGTGAACAATACGGCTCCGCAGGTAGGCAGCAGCGTCACCTTCACGGTAGCATTAACCAACCAGGGCCCGAGCACGGCCACGGGCGTAGCGGTGACGGACCAGTTGCCGAGCGGCTACACCTACACGGGCTTCACCACGAGCCAGGGTACGTACAACAACGGTACGGGCGTATGGACAGTGGGTACACTGGCCGCAGGCCAGAGCGTCACCCTGACGCTCACCGCCACGGTTAACGCCACAGGCGATTATATGAACCTGGCTGAGGTCACGGCACAGAACGAGCCGGATGTAGACTCCACCCCGAATAACGGAGTGGACACGGACGGCGACGGTTCAGTCGTAGACGACCCGGGTGATGAAGACGACGGCGACGGGCAGGATGTCACCCCGAACGCATTGGTGGACCTTGAGTTAGAGAAGAGCGTTAACAACACCGCACCTCAGGTAGGCAGCAGCGTCACCTTCACGGTAGCGTTAACCAACCAGGGCCCGAGCACAGCCACCGGCGTAGCGGTGACGGACCAGTTGCCGAGCGGTTATAGCTACACGGGCTTCACCACGAGCCAGGGGACGTACAACAGCGGCACGGGCTTATGGACAGTGGGTACCCTCACTGCCGGCCAAAGCGTCACCCTGACGCTCACGGCGACAGTGAATGCCACAGGCGATTACATGAACCTGGCACAGGTCACCGCGCAGAACGAGCCGGATGTAGACTCCACCCCGAATAACGGAGTAGACACGGACGGCGACGGTTCAGTCGTAGACGACCCGGGTGATGAAGACGACGGCGACGGGCAGGATGTCACCCCGAACGCATTGGTGGACCTTGAGTTAGAGAAGAGCGTTAACAACACCGCACCTCAGGTAGGCAGCAGCGTCACCTTCACGGTAGCGTTAACCAACCAGGGCCCGAGCACAGCCACCGGCGTAGCGGTGACGGACCAGTTGCCGAGCGGTTATAGCTACACGGGCTTCACCACGAGCCAGGGGACGTACAACAGCGGCACGGGCTTATGGACAGTGGGTACCCTCACTGCCGGCCAAAGCGTCACCCTGACGCTCACGGCGACAGTGAATGCCACAGGCGATTACATGAACCTGGCACAGGTCACCGCGCAGAACGAGCCGGATGTAGACTCCACCCCGAATAACGGAGTAGACACGGACGGCGACGGTTCAGTCGTAGACGACCCGGGTGATGAAGACGACGGCGACGGGCAGGATGTCACCCCGAACGCATTGGTGGACCTTGAGTTAGAGAAGAGCGTTAACAACACCGCACCTCAGGTAGGCAGCAGCGTCACCTTCACGGTAGCGTTAACCAACCAGGGCCCGAGCACAGCCACCGGCGTAGCGGTGACGGACCAGTTGCCGAGCGGTTATAGCTACACGGGCTTCACCACGAGCCAGGGGACGTACAACAGCGGCACGGGCTTATGGACAGTGGGTACCCTCACTGCCGGCCAAAGCGTCACCCTGACGCTCACGGCGACAGTGAATGCCACAGGCGATTATATGAACCTGGCCGAGGTCACGGCACAGAACCAGCCGGATGTAGACTCCACCCCGAACAACGGAGTAGACACGGACGGCGACGGCAACGTCGTAGACGACCCGGGTGATGAGGATGATGGCGACGGGGCAGAAGTGTTACCGGAAAGCGCCGACCTGGAGCTGGTGAAGACAGTGAACAACACTACGCCGCTGGTAGGCGAGGTAGTCACGTTTACGATCACGGTTAGCAACCAGGGCCCGGACAATGCGACCAACGTAGCAGTCCAGGATGTGGTGCCGAACGGCTATACGAACATTACGAACATCAACGGCTTCGGAGTACTGAGTGGCAGCACGGTTACCTGGAGTGGGCTGAACATCACCGCAGGCGGCAGCGCCACGCTGACGTTCAATGCGACGGTAGGCGCCCCTGGCGCAGGTGTTAGCTACCTGAACGTAGCCCAGGTGACGGCCTCCGACCAGTTCGACCCGGATAGTACGCCAAACAACGACAACGGCGACCAGTCTGAGGATGACGAGGACAACGCCACGGTCACACCGGAAAGCGCCGACCTGGAGCTGGTGAAGACAGTGAACAACACTACGCCGCTGGTAGGCGAGGTAGTCACGTTTACGATCACGGTTAGCAACCAGGGCCCGGACAATGCGACCAACGTAGCAGTCCAGGATGTGGTGCCGAACGGCTATACGAACATTACGAACATCAACGGCTTCGGAGTACTGAGTGGCAGCACGGTTACCTGGAGTGGGCTGAACATCACCGCAGGCGGCAGCGCCACGCTGACGTTCAATGCGACGGTAGGCGCCCCGGGCGCAGGTGTTAGCTACCTGAACGTAGCCCAGGTGACGGCCTCCGACCAGTTCGACCCGGATAGTACGCCAAACAACGACAACGGCGACCAGTCTGAGGATGACGAGGACAACGCCACGGTCACACCGGAAAGCGCCGACCTGGAGCTGGTGAAGACAGTGAACAACACTACGCCGCTGGTAGGCGAGGTAGTCACGTTTACGATCACGGTTAGCAACCAGGGCCCGGACAATGCGACCAACGTAGCAGTCCAGGATGTGGTGCCGAACGGCTATACGAACATTACGAACATCAACGGCTTCGGAGTACTGAGTGGCAGCACGGTTACCTGGAGCGGGCTGAACATCGCCGCAGGCGGCAGCGCCACGCTGACGTTCAATGCGACGGTAGGCGCCCCTGGCGCAGGTGTTAGCTACCTGAACGTAGCCCAGGTGACGGCCTCCGACCAGTTTGACCCGGATTCAACGCCTAACAATGATAACGGCGACCAGTCGGAAGACGATGAAGACAATGCGACAATAGCACCGCAATCAGCGGACCTTGAGTTAGCCAAGACCGTGGACAACAGCAGCCCGAACGTGGGTGATGTTGTAACCTTCACGATCACGGTTAGCAACCAGGGCCCGAATGACGCAACTGGAGTAGCAGTTGAAGACTATATTCCGAATGGCTACAGTGGCATTACGAATATCTCCGGCGGCGGCACGTTCGCCGGCGGCACGGTAACGTGGAGTAACCTAAGCATTGCGGCGGGTAGCAGCGTGAGCCTGACGTTCCAAGCCACGGTGGAAGCACCGGGTACGGGCGTAAGCTTTGTGAACGTAGCGCAGGTGACGGCCTCCGACCAGTTCGACCCGGATTCTACGCCAAACAACGACAACGGCGACCAGTCGGAAGATGATGAAGACAATGCGACAATAGCACCGCAATCAGCGGACCTTGAGTTAGCCAAGACCGTGGACAACAGCAGCCCGAACGTGGGTGATGTTGTAACCTTCACGATCACGGTTAGCAACCAGGGCCCGAATGACGCAACTGGAGTAGCAGTTGAAGACTATATTCCGAATGGCTACAGTGGCATTACGAATATCTCCGGCGGCGGCACGTTCGCCGGCGGCACGGTAACGTGGAGTAACCTAAGCATTGCGGCGGGTAGCAGCGTGAGCCTGACGTTCCAAGCCACGGTGGAAGCACCGGGTACGGGCGTAAGCTTTGTGAACGTAGCGCAGGTGACGGCCTCCGACCAGTTCGACCCGGATTCTACGCCAAACAACGACAACGGCGACCAGTCGGAAGATGATGAAGACAATGCGACAATAGCACCGCAATCAGCGGACCTTGAGTTAGCCAAGACCGTGGACAACAGCAGCCCGAACGTGGGTGATGTTGTAACCTTCACGATCACGGTTAGCAACCAGGGCCCGAATGACGCAACTGGAGTAGCAGTTGAAGACTATATTCCGAATGGCTACAGTGGCATTACGAATATCTCCGGCGGCGGCACGTTCGCCGGCGGCACGGTAACGTGGAGTAACCTAAGCATTGCGGCGGGTAGCAGCGTGAGCCTGACGTTCCAAGCCACGGTGGAAGCACCGGGTACGGGCGTAAGCTTTGTGAACGTAGCGCAGGTGACGGCCTCCGACCAGTTCGACCCGGATTCTACGCCAAACAACGACAACGGCGACCAGTCGGAAGATGATGAAGACAATGCGACAATAGCACCGCAATCAGCGGACCTTGAGTTAGCCAAGACCGTGGACAACAGCAGCCCGAACGTGGGTGATGTTGTAACCTTCACGATCACGGTTAGCAACCAGGGCCCGAATGACGCAACTGGAGTAGCAGTTGAAGACTATATTCCGAATGGCTACAGTGGCATTACGAATATCTCCGGCGGCGGCACGTTCGCCGGCGGCACGGTAACGTGGAGTAACCTAAGCATTGCGGCGGGTAGCAGCGTGAGCCTGACGTTCCAAGCCACGGTGGAAGCACCGGGTACGGGCGTAAGCTTTGTGAACGTAGCGCAGGTGACGGCCTCCGACCAGTTCGACCCGGATAGTACGCCAAACAACGATAACGGAGACCAGTCGGAAGACGACGAAGACAATACGACAACCTCGCCGCAGCAGGCAGACCTGTCGTTGGCCAAGACGGCCAGCAACAGCACGCCGAACGTCGGCGATGTAGTCACCTTCACGATCACGGTCAGCAACCAGGGCCCGAGTGGCGCCACCGGCGTAGCAGTAGAAGACTACGTACCGAACGGCTACAGCGGCATCACGGCCATCAGCAACGGCGGCACGTTTGCCGGCGGCACGGTCACGTGGAGCGGATTGAGCATTGCACCGGGCGGCAGCGTGAGCCTGACGTTCCAGGCCACGGTGGAAGCACCGGGTGCAGGCGTAAGCTTTGTGAACGTAGCGCAGGTAACGGCTTCCGACCAGGACGACCCGGATAGTACGCCAAACAACGATAACGGAGACCAGTCGGAAGACGACGAAGACAATACGACAACCTCGCCGCAGCAGGCAGACCTGTCGTTGTCCAAGACGGCCAGCAACAGCACGCCGAATGTCGGCGATGTAGTCACCTTCACGATCACAGTCAGCAACCAGGGCCCGAGTGGCGCCACCGGCGTAGCAGTAGAAGACTACGTACCGAACGGCTACAGCGGCATCACGGCCATCAGCAACGGCGGCACGTTTGCCGGCGGCACGGTCACGTGGAGCGGATTGAGCATTGCACCGGGCGGCAGCGTGAGCCTGACGTTCCAGGCCACGGTGGAAGCACCGGGTGCAGGCGTAAGCTTTGTGAACGTAGCGCAGGTAACGGCTTCCGACCAGGACGACCCGGATAGTACGCCAAACAACGATAACGGAGACCAGTCGGAAGACGACGAAGACAATACGACAACCTCGCCGCAGCAGGCAGACCTGTCGTTGTCCAAGACGGCCAGCAACAGCACGCCGAATGTCGGCGATGTAGTCACCTTCACGATCACAGTCAGCAACCAGGGCCCGAGCGGCGCCACCGGCGTAGCAGTCGAGGATTACGTCCCGAACGGCTACAGCGGCATCACGGCCATCAGCAACGGCGGCACGTTTGCCGGCGGCACGGTCACGTGGAGCGGATTGAGCATTGCACCGGGCGGCAGCGTGAGCCTGACGTTCCAGGCCACGGTGGAAGCACCGGGTGCAGGCGTAAGCTTTGTGAACGTAGCGCAGGTAACGGCTTCCGACCAGGACGACCCGGATAGTACGCCAAACAACGATAACGGAGACCAGTCGGAAGACGACGAAGACAGCGAAGAGGTTAGCCCCAATGCACTGATTGACCTGGAACTAAATAAGAGCGTGGACAATCAGCAACCGGGCGTTGGTAATCAAATCACTTTCACAATCACAGTAGCCAACCAGGGCCCAAGCCCGGCAACCGGTGTACTGGTGGAAGATCAACTTCCGAGTGGATTTACTTATTCCACGCACAGTGGAGGGGCTTATAACCCAGGCAACGGTATATGGACTATTGGTACGCTGGCTGCCGGCCAGTCAGTTACCTTGACGATCACAGTTACGGTTAACCCTAATGGTGATTATGTAAACCTGGCGCAGGTAGTCGATGCCAATGAAAATGACATTGACTCTAACGTTGACAATGGGGTTGATACGGATGGTGACGGCAATGTACAAGACGATCCGGGTGACGAGGATGATGGCGATGGCGTTGTTATAGACGTGCTCTGTGAGATCATGGTTCAGGTAAGTAATATTGTCTGTAATGACAATGGTACCAGATCAAACCCGAATGATGACACCTATACCTTTAGTGTATTGGTTACAGGCACAGGAACGGGTAGCGGATGGGTAGATGCAGGAAACGGTGTCTCCGGGGCTTATGGACAGGCAGTGGCCTATGGGCCGTATTCCATCACGGGTAATCCCACTGTGTTTATCACGGTGCGGGATGCTGAAGATGCGGGCTGTTTTGCCATTACTCAGGTACAGGCGCCGCCAAGCTGCTCTGATGTTTGCCGTCTTACAGCCAGTCTGATCGGTACCCCGGTTTGTAACGATAATGGTACGCCGTTCGACTCCAGTGACGACACGTATACCTTCCAGTTGCAGGTGGTTGGAAACAATACCTCTGCTTCCGGCTGGATCACCAGCAACGGTATTACAGGGGCGTACAATGAGATTGTTTCCTTTGGGCCTTACCTGGTAAGCTCAGGCAATAGATTGGTTTCGATCTATGACCAGGGCGACCCGAATTGCAATACATTTATTCAGGTACAGGCGCCGGCTACTTGCTCAGGCCAATGCCTCATTTCAGCTGAAGTCATCGGCAGGCCTTGTGATGACAATGGCACGCCGTTTGACCCGACAGATGACAGCTACTTCGTAGTTGTGTATGTAGAAGGCGCGAATACCGGAAGCAACTGGATAGCCAGTACGGGTGTTGAAGGGCCGTACAACAATTATGTTGCCTTCGGGCCATACCCAATCACTACTGACATGGTGAGCTTCACCTTCACGGATAGTGAAGACCCAAGCTGCACCACTTCCGTTACTGCCTTCGCGCCACCGCCTTGTTCCTTCCAGTGTGACCTGGAGGTGGATGTCCTGGGAACGAACTGTAACGACAACGGCACGCCCACGAACCCGGATGACGATACCTTCACCTTCAATGTGGTGGTTACCGGTACCAACATCGGCAATGGATGGCGGCAGGTATTCTACAACGGCAGCCTCGGCCCAGTCCGCCCCTACGGCGTACCGGTAACGGTAGGCCCCTATCCGGTCAGTGGAGGAGATGTAAATATCCGCATTCGCGATATTTCGGATTCAGGATGCCAGGAGGTGTTTACCGTAACGGCGCCGGAATCTTGTTCGGATGCCTGCGATATAACAGCAACCGCCAGCGCGGCCAGTTGCGATGACAATGGCACACAGAGCAATCCGGACGACGATACCTACCGCTTCGAGTTGACCGTAACCGGTGTCAACGTAAGCGGTGGCTGGACGGCTACGGTGAATGGCCAACCAATCAGTGGTAGTTATAACGTACCGGTACTGGTCAGTGGCCTGCTCATCACCGATGGAGATGCAACGATCGATGATATTACAGATAACCAAAACGCAACCTGTGTGGCGCCTGCTGTAACCGTGGCTGCTCCGGCGTCTTGCTCTAATGTTTGTACCCTGGTGGCAACGGCAACCGCCAGCGCATGTGATGATAACGGCACGCCAGCTGATCCATCGGATGACGTTTACCGTGTTACCCTAAACATTACAGGCCAGAATACGGGCTGTACGAACTGGACGGCGCTTGTAAATGGAATTCTGCGTTCCGGTACGGTCGGCCAGCCGATCGTAATCGGCGGCATCCCCGCCGGGCAGGATGCAGTAATAACGGATATCCAATGTGTAGATGACCCAAGCTGCACCGCCACTCCGGTTACAGTAACTGCGACCGGGCCGTGCAGCGACGAGTGCCTAATCACGGCCAGCGTTACCGGCGTCATCTGTGAAGACCATGGAACGCCAACGGACCCGGATGACGATACCTACGGCTTTGATCTGATGATTACCGGCACTAATGCCGGCAGCGGTTGGACCGCAACCATTAACGGACAGCCCCTGGCCAGTGGTAACTATGGCACTGCTGCCCAAATTAGCGGGCTGCTCATCAACGATGGGGATGTCACGATCATTGTCACGGATAATGATGACAGCAATTGTACGACTGGGCCCATTACCGTGACAGCTCCTCCGGCTTGCTCCGATCTTGAGCCATGCGCCATTTCTACAGAAATTATCGAATTCTTCTGTGATGACGCTGGTACGCCGGGCGACAACGACGATGACACCTTTACTTTCTCCGTATTGGTTACCAATACAGGAGTTGGAAGTAGCTGGACCGCCGATGATGGTACCCAGGGTACTTATGGGGTATTGGCCACCTTCGGCCCGTATCCGTCGATTGCCGGCACTGTGTTCGACTTTGTTATCACTGATGACGATGATCCGGCTTGCCAGACACCGATGGAAGTAACGGCTCCGAACTGTAGCAGCGATTGCAACCTGACGCCGGTCATTGTGAGTGAGACCTGCGACGATCAGGGTACCGCTGATCCTTCGGACGATACCTTTACCTGCGTAATCATTATCAATGGAAATTTTGTGGGTACCACCTGGACGTCAACAACTGGTGAAATGGGCGAGTTTGGTGTACCTTATACCTTCGGCCCGTATCTGATCTCAGACGGCGATGTGATCTTCAACGTCTATCCGGATGCCAATGACAATTGTGTGCTGGCGGTATTCTTAGCGGCTCCGCTGCCTTGTTCAGTAACGCCTTGTGGCATAACAGCGGATTATTCAGCCGTCGAATGCTTTGACAACAATACGCCGCTGGATCCTTCCGATGACTTCTTTACCTTCACAGCAACCGTGAACGGGGATGACGTCGGCTCGAACTGGCTGGCTTACGACAGCGATGGCATGTTGCTCAACTTTGGCAACTATGGTGTTCCGAAACAGATCGACGTTCCATTCCCCATTAGCGAGGGAGATGCCGTGATCCGGTTTGTGGATGCCTCCAATGCGAATTGCTTCATTGACCTCACGGTGCCTGCTCCGCCAGTTTGCTCCGAAGATTGTCAGATCACAGCCGTCTTCGACGATGTGCTCTGCGATGACAACGGCACCCCGTTGGATCCGTCCGACGACACCTACACCTTCAGCCTCCTGATAAACAACGGTAGTTTTGCCGGCCAGTGGGAGGCGGAAATAGGTGGCGCAACGATCACGGGCAGCTACGGCACGCCGGTTACGGCTGGGCCGTACAACATAGCCGATGGGGATGTGACAATTGAGAACATCCGCGACGCCGGCTTCCCGGGCTGCGCTGTAGCTACCAACCTGGTAGTGCCCGCGCCGGATGCCTGCTCGGCAGACTGTGAGATAACTGCGAGCTTCGACGATGTACTTTGCGATCCGAACGGTACGCCACTGGATCCGTCGGACGACACCTACACCTTCAGCCTGCTGGTGACCAACGGCAACTTTGCCGGCCAGTGGGAGGCGGAGATAGGTGGAGTGACGGTCACGGGTAGCTACGGTACGCCGGTTACGGTAGGGCCGTACGACATAGCCGATGGCGATGTGACGGTGGAGAACATCCGCGACGCCGGCTTCCCGGGCTGCACCACAAGCACAAGCCTGGTGGCGCCCGCGCCGGACGCCTGCTCTACCGGATGCCAGATCACAGCGAGCTTCGATGAGGTCCTTTGTGATCCGAATGGCACCCCACTCGATCCGTCGGACGACACCTACACCTTCAGCCTGCTGGTGACGAACGGCAACTTTGCCGGCCAGTGGGAGGCGGAGATAGGCGGCCTGACGATTACGGGCAGCTACGGCACACCGGTAACGGTGGGGCCATACAATATAGCTGATGGAGATGTAACCGTGGAGAACATCCGCGACGTTACTTCACCGGCCTGTACCTTAAGCGCTTCCTTGGCGGTACCTGCGCCGGCAACCTGTTCCGGCGGCCTGATCGTTGACTGCCCGCTGTCGACTCACTACTGCCCGATCCTGGATGACAACATTATGCTCTTCCTGACTGGGCCATTTGACTGCAGTGCAGATGTAGAAGCGCCGCTGCCGGATGTAACCACGTCTTGCGCAGGTGGAAATTACGAAGTGATAACCGAGGTCGTACAGTACGTGAACGGCACAGCAGTGGTTATCCAAACCATCCTGCCAGGCGAACCTCGCCTGATCACGGGAGTTGGAATCGGCGACTACGTATTCCGCTATACGGTAACAGACGACTGTGGAAATACGGTAGTTAAAGAATGCATCTTCCGCGTTGCCGACCTGTCGGAACCTGTGGCCATTTGTAATAGCGGGTTGAACATTTCCGTTGGCGGCTTTGGCCTGGCGCGCATTTACGCTCATCAGATCGACCAAGGCAGCTATGACAACTGCGGCATCGACAGCATTCTGGTGCGCCGCGTTTATCACCGCGATCCGTTAACCTGTGATACGATTCTGCAGCCGTACTACTCCAATTGGGGCCCGTACGTAGAATTCACCTGCTGCGATGCCGGTACTTATGTAACGGTTGAGTTGCGCGTAGTCGACATTCACGGCAATGTAAACATGTGCTGGATGGATGTCCTTGTTGAAGACAAGACGCTACCATACTGCTACAACCTGGAGGATACGGAAGTGAGTTGTGATTCTCTGCCGGCTGATTTCGACCCTTACGATGTCGCACAGTTGCAAGCCCTCTTCGGTGAGCCGGAAGTATTCGACAACTGTGCCGCTGAGGCAATAGAATATGCACCGGTAGTAGAATGGTCGGGTTGTGGCAACGGTACCATCCTGCGCCGCTTCCAGGCAATCGACCGGGTGGGCAACCTCTCGATCGATACGTTCTACCAGCAAATCTGGGTCGGCAGCCTGAGCGGCTACGATATCCGCTTCCCGCAGGATGTCAGCCTGTCCTGTTACGAAGCTAACCCGGATACAGTCCAGGTGATCCACAACGGCTGTGATTCGATAACCGTAAGTTATGCGGATAGCCTGGCAGCCTCCTCCAACGGGGAATGTCAGCGGATTTTCCGGACCTACACCGTAACCAACTGGTGCGAATGGAATGGCGTTACCGATCCGGCGGTCATCAGCCGGGACGAGAACTGCAATGGCCTGGCCGGCGAAGAAGACGTCTGGGTGTTGTATCGTCTCGATTCCACCTTTGTCGACGCCGACAGTGCGGCCTACAACCTCTGGCCGCTGGCGGGCACGAAGGATACGATCTGTGACGGCACAACCAATCCGGACGGATACTGGCGACTTGCCAATTCCGTAGGCGCCTGGCAGTATACACAGATACTATATGTTTACGATACGGTAGCGCCTGTGGTGGCCTTCAACGAGCCTGCTCCGGTTTGCGCCATGGATAATGACTGTGAAGCCTTACTCACCTATCCCTTCACGGTGGAAGAACACTGTACGGCAGATAGCTTGTCCTTCACCGTGTTCCTGGATGCCGGTGCAGATGGGCTGCTGGATGGAGACATTACCGAAGATGTAGAGATCATCGGTAGTTACCCCCTCTATGCGATCAGGGGCGCCTTCCCGGTTGGAATCCACGCCCTGCAATTACATGTGACGGATGGATGCAGTAACACCAGCATCGACAGCCTGCCGTTCGAGATTGTGGACTGCTTCGTGGAGGCGCCACAATGTTACGATGGACTGATCGTCCAGCTGATGCCATTGCCTCCGGGAACCGATATTGACGGTGACGGCGACGATGATATAGCCGCCATGCTGGTTCACGTTGAATACCTGCTGGAGAACCTGGTCACTGAGGACTGCAATATGCCGATCCGCTACTCGGTCAACAGAGTAGGAGAGGAGCCCAATATACTACAGGATAGCATTTATGTGACCTGTGATGATCCAGACCTGTTACCAATTGAGATTTACGCCTGGGACAGTGCCAATAACCCTTATGTTATACAGCCGGACGGTACCCTCGGTGGGCCAAACTACAGCCCTTGTGCGTCAACAGTTACTTTGCAGAACAAGAACAGCTCCTGCGGGCTTGATGACCAAGTACGGCCGGGAGTTGGCCAAGGGGAAACGCCTGAGTTGTATCAGAACCAGCCCAATCCGTTCCTCAAAGGGACAGCCATCCGCTTCTGGTTACCAGAAGCTGGCAAAGCGGAAATAGTATTGACCGATATTGCCGGGAAGGCAATAAAACGATACAGTGGATTTTATGATGCAGGCTATCACGAAATAGAAGTGAAAGCGGAAGAACTCCGCGGATACGGAATGTATTTCTATAGCCTGCGCACAACGAATTACGTCGATACTAAACAGATGATTTATCTGGAGTAGAAAATTGTGCATTAATTTGTTTTCTTTGGAAGGGCTACGTTTAAGCGTAGTCCTTCTTTTATATACACCCCTCGGTTACTTACTAGCGCTCTGTAACATAAGTTTGATCGAAGAATTTCGCCGGCATCGACCTGCTTACCCGCGCGGCGCGGCAGGTAGGAGCGCGACAATGGACCATAGCCGTAGCTACTGGAGTGAGGAGCAACTAAGAGGCCGAAATTGTCAGAGAACCAATATTTTTAACGAGCTGGTCATTTTTTTCTGCTGGGCTTACGGCAATTTAGCCTTTAATATTAGCGGTTCAGCTTTCATTTTATCATTCTATTAGGTAAATGATGAGTTGTATAAAATTGAACTCTAAATTGTCAAAAGATACTTTTGAGCTTGGGGCAACTTCCAAGAAAATATTAGGATACCATCTCAAATTGGTTTTTAATATCCAACTTTGAATTCGATTCAGTCTAATATCCCAACCAAATATAAGCTTAGCTTTAGCCAAGCTTAGAAATCCCTTTTTGCTTTACGGACTTGCATCCAGCGATTAGGATAAAAGACGAACTGAATAAAATTGAATTCGAATTGATCTATCCTTGACGACTTGCCCTGCACATCTTTGATTTTTTGAGAAGGATAATAACGTAAATTGGTGCGCAGTACCCATGTTTCTAAAGGTGAGGGAACAATATCCCAGCCGAAAATGATGCCTGGCGAAAGCATGCTGCTTCTTGTGGTTTCACCTTGCTGCACATCACCTATAAATGCCCCGGCAGCCCAACGTTCAGCACTGAGGCTCACACCACAAAAGGGCACAAAACCATTATAGTTCCAAACAAACTTCGTTGCTTCCAAGGCAAGCGATTGCCTTCTTAAGATATGTTCTAGGCCATAGCTCACAACATTTGATGCATAACTGCGGTAGCTTAACCCTATGTGCAGATTAGCCTTGTGATGCAAGTAGCCCAAACCAATGTCCCAATTAAAGCTTGCCTTATGGTTGGGCAATGACTGCCAATTTTCTGAAAATTCGGGGGACTTGAGAAAGTAGGAAGCACTTGGGGCTATGCCTATTGATAGGCTGTTCAATTTACCATCAGCAAAAAGTTTATTTTCTAATAGCGCGGTTTTCCCCGAGAGTTTAGGTTGCTCTTCTCTAAGCGTGGTATCGAAATATTTCACCAACCCCGCGGAGAAGTATGCTTGGGGTAGCTGGAAGGTATGTACCTGCTTTGTTGGTGCTGATATTTAAAATCAGCAGTACTAGGAGTATTCTCTGCATACTGTTCTAAGTTTTTATCACTAAAGTTGATTTATGCAACGAGTTTATCCCTAATTAGAGCGGTGCTGTGGTATGAACTGGACGAGGTTGGTACGAATGGGAATCTTCTCAGTGTAATGACTTTAGAAAAATTGAAAGATCTTTTGACTTAGAACGGGATACGGGCAACCGCGTATCCGTTGCATGCATAACTAATTCGAAATTCCAGGCATTGCCTTCTACCCGTTCAATCTGGCTCCCATTGACGATGTATACACCCCTCGGTCACCAGAAGTGATTTTTGTCGCTTTCTTTTTGCGCCCTGCGGCGTTGAAAATGCTCGCCGTAGCTGCGGCTATGCCTGTGCTTTTCGCCTTGCAGGCCACAAAAATAAAATTGCCAAAATTTCACCTCTGATAACCGAGGGGTGTATAGCTCTTGTGGGCATGAAAAAATTGATGGTGTGGAAGTACCTCCTAAAGGCTTTTTAGCCGGTTACGGATCAATTTTTTCTGGACATAGTTATGCTGATCCATGTAGAAGACTTCTACATAGTTCCCATCGGCTTTCAGGTAAAGGACCTTATCATAGGCTATCTGCAGTTCTACTTTGCCATTTTCTGCTTCAAAGAGCAGATTTTCTTTTGAATATATATTAGCTGGTGTGCTTGTATTTACAAGGTTCATGCTTTTAGTAAGCTCAATGGCTTGTTTTGCACGTTGTTTCTGAAAGCTGTATTGCTCGTATAAAACAAGTATAGCAAATGGATAGGGTTCTTTTAAGGTTAACATGCCTGACTGAGATTGTTTCTAACTAAAAGGAATGTCTTACTCTAAGTTTATATCCTGTTATTTAGGCAGGTACAGTATAAACCGGGTGCCTTTCCCTTCCCCTTCGCTTTCCAGTTCAATGGAGCCTTCGTGCCTTTCTACAATGCGCTTTACGATAGCCAGCCCAATGCCCGTTCCAGGAAAACGTTTCCGGTCATGAGCAGATTTAAACAATTGAAACAACCGATACTGATTTTGTGGTGGAATTCCAATACCATTATCTTCTATGGTGAGTATAGTTTGTCTGCTAGTCTTCTTTCCGAAAATGCGGATTCTTGGATGGCCTACAAGTTGAGTAGCCTTGACGGCGTTGGTCAGCAAATTAGTCAATACATGACGGAATAATAATGGGTCGGCATAAACCGAAGGCAATGGGGATTCGATCTCAATTTCTTGGGCAATATTGCGATCTTTCGGAGAAGAACCTTTGATCAGAGGGATCACGCTCTTTAGTACTTTTTCCGGCTCGATAACTCCTTTTTGTAACTGGATTTTATCTGCCTGTGCATATTTAGCCATACCGTCGATCATAGCCTGCATATCATAAAGGAGGGCCTCGAAAGTATCCAAATATTGTCGGGTATCGTCATCCAGTTGATGAGCGGTTCTTACCCGGAGCTGGTCTATGTAATTGACAGCAGTGGACAGCGGAGCTTTAAGGTCGTGACTGACCATATAAGTGAAGGAACGCAAGTCTTCTTCTTTTTGGAGCGCAGTTGTGCGTACCATATCGAACAATTGCTGCTCCCTGCTTATGATTCGTTTGAGAGCTTTGAGCTTTTCTTTGGGGTTTCGAGATATACTGTTGATTTGTTGGTCGATTTGCTGCCCCATATCAGAAAACTCCCTGGAAAGTTCCTCGACTTTTTCTCGCAGGCTATCGGATAATAATTCGGTATGAGAGTGAATATTTTCGGTTAGTTCGTCCAGTTGTATATTAAGATTGGAGGTTAATTGCTGGGCCTGCTTTTGAATACGGCGCCGGCTCACGGAGACAGCGATCAGGATAAGTGTGCCGAATAAACCAAGTAAAATGAGGCTGATAAGGAGCTGCCTCTTTTGTTGCTGGGCCAAGAGCAAAGTATTTTCCTGTTCCAATATTTTTACACGCGCCTGATCTTGTTCTAATTGCCTTGCCAGAGATTCTATGGCTTGTAACCGCTGTAAGTCAATATTGTCGCGGATGGCTGCGGCCTGATGATAGAGCCGGCCGGCTTCGGTTATATTGCCGACTGCGGCTTCCGACCTGCTTAGTAGAAAGCGAATCTCATTTGCCCGGTAAGGATCTTCACCTTCAAATGCTAATGCGTAGGCACGCTTGGATGCCTTTAACGCTGCCGCATAACGCCCCTTGTTCAACAACATATCCGCTTGATATTTTAGTAAAATTGCCAGATGCTGGTTGGTCTCACATTTAGTGGCGTAGCTAATTAGGGTGTCGTTAGTTGCCATTGCGATTTCTTCCTTGCCGGCCAGTAGATAAAGGGGCACTAAATCCAGCCACAACTCGAGGGAGCAGGGATATGCTACTATCATACTATCGTAAAGTAATTGTACAGTATCCATTTTGGTCCCATCGGGCATCAGGTACGCTTCGCTAATCAGCCGAGCTACCTGAAAATCTAATTGAGATTTGGCATCCGTAGTTTTTTGAGCCAGTGCCGCTGCTTTGGCAAAGTAAGTGCTTGCCGAGGCATGGTTTTTCAAGTCGCTATAGAAAGAGCCCAGTGTGCCCCATCCCCACATTTCTTCTTCTATTGATTCCCTTGATTGGCCGGCCTCAATCAGGCCGTGAGCATAAGTGATGGCGTTGAAAAAATCCAGCTGGTTAAATGCGTTGTAAGCGAGTAACACATAAGCGTCCAGTATCCTGGTCTGATTTTGCTTGCCGAACTTGATGGCTTCTTGTAAATAGAATTGGCTGCTGTCCAGATCATAAAGATTGCGTTGATGGCTTCCCAGAAAATAGTAGGCGAGGTAGACACTGTATGGCATATCTCGCTTTAAGTATTCTGCGCCTTCAATAACTTTTCGAGCGTAGTAATCACTTTTGCCTATATCGCCCAGCTTATATTGGTAGAGTATCAGAAGGCGCTCATAACAAGCATATTCGTGCCGATGGTCATGGAGCTGTTGGAATAGGGTAATCGCACGTTTATATTGGGGTAAAGCAGCTTGAATATCGTTGTTTCTTTGGTGGAAAGCCCCTAATCCGTACCTGGCAAGCCCTTCGCCGGAAAGGTATTTCCTTTCCAGAGACTTGTTAAGCATTTGAATCAAGGTATCTTTAATAGCGGTTCGACAATTTCCAGCCGGTGATTCCTTAATGTCCAGTATGGCTAGTTCGCAGATGAGGGAAATACGCACATTGTCCGTACCGGCTTCGGCAAGCGCACGCTCAAGAGAATCCCTATGGCTATCGGCCCCAGCGAAGAGGATTCCCTCTATCAACAGAAGGCCAATTAGTATGGCCTTTCTTCTACTTCCTTTCTTTGGCTGCAATACTTGCATTTTCATGCGATTAATGAAATGATACCTCATCTTGTTGATCCTTGTAGGATGGATATGCCTTTCAATAGCGCCAATGTAAAGAAAACATTCCTTAGGAGGTTTCTTTTAACTACCTTTTTGTGTAGTTTTTTTTACCCCCTAACTCATCTTGTTTTAAATAAGATATTTTATCTTTCTAAGTATTTGTCCAAAAATAACCTTTACAATTGATGCGATTCTTTTGCCGCCATGCTACGTTGCTCGATCAGTTGCTTAGCGCTGCTAGGCGCCTTCCTCGCGCCTTGCCTGGCGACAAAATAATCTGCCTGAATTGCAAATCCTATTTATGGACAAATACTAAGATATGGATAAGGTCTACATAGGAATATTTAAAAATCACTGAGGAACTCCATAAAAGGACTTTACGGAGCAGCTTCATTTATGTTAGACAGGTAGCCAGGCCCGCCGATCCTTGAACTCTGAACAATTGGCCTTCGAAGTTGTCCAGCGTTCGACTGAGCTCACGCCGAAGTCCTTAGGCTTGCCGCCCTATTACACAACTTCGCCTACAAATATCATAAAAACAATAATTATGAGGCTATTCTTATCCATTTTATTAAGCATATCGGTAGCCGGAGCTTTATCCGCTATTGATTTTGGCAACCGCAACGCGCTTCAATATTACCCTTACCAGGAGTGGTCCGTTGACAATCCATCCTGGCCTGGCAATGCATTTGATGTAGTGGCTACGGTGGTTTTTACCCACAGCGGAGGCACTACCCACACCACGGAAATGTTCTATGACGGCGGCACTACTTGGAAATGGCGCTTTTCGGCTTCCCTAACTGGGAATTGGTCGTTTGTCACCAGCAGCAGTGATAACAGTCTGGATGGGCATACGGGAACGGTAAGTGTGTCGGCTAATTCCAACTCCAATATCAAAGGGTACATCACCGCCGTTGGGCCTGGAAATAATAAATGGGGCTGGAGCGCTACAGGAGATGCTTTTACGCCTAATTATGTCATGTACTTCGATGATGTCACTTCTTATTACAACAACCCCGGCCAGGTTAGTTCAGATATCCAGGAATTTGTAGATGGGCATGGGTTTACCGGGTTTCACTTGGCCTATATTGCTGGCCGTTGGTTTGATTATGATAAAGCAGACCCAGCGGTGGCCAGTAATGCGCAAGACCCAGATCCTAGAACTTTCGAGGCGCTTGAGTTGGTCATTACCAAGACTTACCTTGCTGGTGGAGCCACTCATCTGTGGATGTGGGGAGATCAATCCAGAGGACAGACCCCCATCAATATTACTGCTTCCGGCGGCGGTATCAACGGAACTGTCGACCGCCGCCTGCAGCGCTACCTGGCGGCTCGCCTGGGAGCCTTGCCCGGTTGGAGCCTTGGATATGGCTTTGACCTCCAGGAATGGGCTTCCTTATCGGGTATTTCTTCCTGGGAAAATTACCTTCAGTCCCATTTCGGTTGGTTTCATTTTACTGGCGGCCGTTATCAAGGGCCAAAAACGGGAACGAATCACTCTCCAGGCAATGCCTGGAATTCAGCCCTGGAATATGCTTCCTGGGAGCACCATAAGCCAGCTTATAGCACTTTGGTTTTGGCTGCAGATGAAGTGGCTGGCAAACCACTTTTTACTGAAGACCGATTCCGTATCCGCAATCAGGGCCGGTCAAAGGACTTTGCACAGGACGGTAGCGATACCCGCGAATTCCTTTGGCGCTGTACCATGGCCGGTGGGCAAGCAGCTATCTGGGGTAACCTATGGAATATAGGAAGTGGCGGTAAATCTGACCCTTACCCCAACAAAACTCAAATAAAAACCTTTTCCATTTTCTTCAATGATAACGACCGTTTTTTGGTAAACATGGAGCGGGCCAACCAGCTTACTTCCAACAATAATACTTGGATATTGCGCACGCCCGACAATCAAAAATTTGTGGCCTATCGAGAAAACGCGAACTCCGTACAGATCGACCTAAGCAGTGCCTCAGGCACTCTGTCGGCTATAGCTGTCAATACTCGAAATACCTACCAGGAGGTTGACTTGGGCAACTTATCCGCAACCAGCCAAACGATCAACTTGCCATCTACTTCTGATTGGGCCGTCGCTATCGGCAATTTTTCCGGTGGCCCAATTTGCAGCTTAACGGCTTCGGTTAGTAGTGCCGACGCCTCCTGCTTAGGGGAGAGTGATGGCTCTGCTTCGGCTATCGCATCCGGTGGAGCTTCTCCATATAATTACTCTTGGAGCAACGGTGCTTCATCTGCTATGGCTAGTAATCTGACTCCTGGCAATTACACAGTAACGGTGACAGATGCCAATGCTTGTAGCACGACTCAAACAATAACGGTGGGGGTTTTAGCGGCTATAAATCTCTCTGCTGTAACGACTGGTATTTCTACCCCAGGTGCCAGTGACGGGGCGATAGATTTGTTAGTGAGTAATGGCACACCGCCCTACATTTACAACTGGAGCAACGGTGAAACGACACAGAACTTGAGCGGGCTGAGCGAAGGTAATTATACGGTGACAGTCATCGATGTCAACGGTTGCACCACTACCAATAGCTATATAGTGGCTGCGGGTCCTCTGAATACTGGCTGGAGGCAGAATGTGGCGTTGCTGGAGCCAATTGGCAAAGCACCAATGACGGGAGTGCTTCCGAAGGCGTGTTCATGGAACCGGTACCGGGCAATAATTCGACTGGCAGTGCGCCCACGGGAGTAAACGACCGGATTCGCTTCAGCTTTAGCCTCAACCAAGCGGGCAATTATGCTGTGTACGCCCGTTTTAGGTCTAATGGCGGTTCGAACGATTCCTTCTGGGTGCGGTCCAATAATGGCACCTGGGTCAAATTCAATAGCCTCAATTCCGGAGGAGGTTTCAGTTGGATTCAGGTATACGATTCGGATAACGGCCAGCAGCCAGTAACTTTTAATATGAATGCCGGGGTCAATACGTTGGACCTCGCCTACCGGGAAGATGGCACTCACCTGGATAAAATCTATATTACAGCTACGGGTAGTCTTCCCTCCGGTCTGGGGCAGTCGGCCAGCAACTGCGTTCCGCCTGCTTACCTGACGGCCAACCCTTCTAGCCTAAGCTATACTGATGCTGGCGGGAGCCAAAATGTATCCCTTGCGGCCAATGTGAGTTGGACGGCTACCGCCAATGAAGGCTGGTTAAGTGTGTTGCCGGCCTCCGGTAGTAGCGACGGTACGATTACCATTACTACCGCGGCGAACAACTCGATCAATGGGCGTACCGGCAGCGTTACGGCTAGCGGTGGAGGCCTAAGTGCTATCATCGCGGTATCCCAGGCGGGTGTTCCTTGCACGCTGAGCGCCACAGCCACGGCCACTGCAGTGAGTTGTGCCGGCGGCGCAGACGGCACGGCTGCCGCCAACATCAGCGGCGGTACTTCTCCCTACAGCTATGCCTGGAGCAATGGCGCTACCGGTGCTACTGCTAGTGGCCTTTCCGCCGGTGCCTACACAGTGACGGCCACCGATGCCAATGGCTGCACCGCTATGGCAAGTTCCTCAGTCAGCGCGCCTACGGCCTTGAGCGTTAGTACGAGCAGCACCGACGCAACAACCGGCGGCGGGGCAGACGGCACAGCCACCGCTAGCACTAGCGGCGGTGCTTCTCCCTATAGCTACGCCTGGAGCAACGGCGCTACCGGTGCCACTGCTATTAGCCTTACTGCGGGCACTTATACTGTTACTGTCACCGACACTAATGGTTGTACGGCTTCAGCTAATGTGATAGTCGGCCTGGACTGTAGTAGTTTTTCTGCTAGTGCTAGTGCTACTGTAGTGAGTTGTGCCGGTGGCGCGGACGGCACGGCTGCCGCCAACATCAGCGGCGGTACTTCTCCCTACAGCTATGCCTGGAGCAATGGCGCTACCGGTGCTACTGCTAGTGGCCTTTCCGCCGGTGCCTACACAGTGGCAGCCACCGATGCCAATGGCTGCACCGCTACGGCAAGTTCCTCAGTCAGCACGCCTACGGCGCTGAGTGTGAACGCAAGCAGTACCGATGAGACGGCGCCAGGGGAAAATGACGGCACAGCAACCGCCACGGTCAGCGGCGGAACTCCTTCTTACAGTTACGGCTGGAGCAATGGAGCTACTACTGCTGGCGTCAGCAGCCTGGTACCGGGTATTTACAGCATTACGGTGACGGATGCCAATGGTTGCGAGGCCACGGCGCCCGCCACGGTAAATGCCGGAGCATCGGGTAGCACTGACGTTTGGCTGGAAGCCGAATGCGCTACAGTAGGTAGCCAGTGGCAAACCTTAAGCGATGCCAATGCCTCCAACGGAGAATATATAAGGGTGCCCGATAATGGAATACGGCTCTCCAGCGGACCTACCGACGCAGCCTATATTGTCAGTTTTCAGGCTGCCTTGAGCCAGAGTGGGAGCTATCGGATATTCAACCGCACCCACTCGCCGAACGGTTCGGGGGACTCCTATTGGGTGCGTGCCAATGACGGGCCATGGATTAAGTTTAATAGCCTGCCAAAGACAGGGCAGTTTGAATGGAGCCAGGTGTGGGATTCGGACAATGGATTGCAACCTGTATTGTTCAACCTGATTGCCGGCAGTAATACGATTGACTTTGGCATGCGGGAAGACGGTACGCAACTGGATAAAATATATGTAACGTTGACTGGCAATGCACCAGTCAGCTTTGGCCTGCCGGCCAGCAACTGCGGTCTAGTCCCGCTCTCGGTAAGTGTCAGCACGGCTGATGAGAGTATGCCAGGGGCGAACGACGGCAGTGCAATAGCCACGGCCGCAGGCGGCGTGCCGCCCTATACTTATGCCTGGAGCAACGGTGCTACACCTGGCCTGGCGCCAGGTACGTATACTGTGACGGTAACCGATGGGAACAACGATGCCGCTGTGGGCAGCGGCGTGCTTGCTCCCGGCTCAACGGGACCTTGCGCCTTCCAGGAGTCTGGCGGTCAGGTCGTGATGGAAGCCGAGAACTATGCAGAGATACAGGATCAGGGAGACGTAACCAGTTGGCAACCTGCCAATAGCCTGAGCGAGGCAATAGGCGGCAGTTATGTCACCACGCCGGACAACGGCGTGTCAAATGCGACCTTCACCAACGGCACGAAGCTGGTGTACAACCTGCAGGTCAATACAGCGGGAACCTACACCATCTATGTGCGGCGCTATGCTCCGAATGGGGCGGGCAACTCGGCCCACGGGGGCTTCGACGGCCAGGCCACCGGTGGAGTAGACAATACTGGGGGCACCAACCAGTGGCGTTGGGTTGCTTGGGTAGCGCCAGTCTGAGTGTGGGTAGCCATACCCTGGAGATTGCGCGCAGAGAAGACGGTTACAATATCGACCGAATCGTGGTGTCTACAGGAGGAGCGCCCAGCGGGAACGGCCCGGCGGAGAGCAGCTGCAAGGGCAGCACGGCCTTGCGGCCCGCCCCGGCCAGTTGGAAGGCCCGACAGGAAGCAGGTCAGTCCATTGAATGGCGCCTCTATCCAAACCCCGGCAGCGGAGTGTTGAATGTGGAAGCGGTAAGCCTGGAAGAAGAAGCCGGCGGCATGATTCGTGTCCGGGTATTGGATGTCGCGGGGCGTTCTTATTATACCCACGGCGGCAACCTGGACAGCCGGCTCCGACTGGAGCTGAACACCCTGCCAGCAGGAGTGTATTACATTGAGATTGTTGCAGCAGGCCATCGGCAAATTTACCGATGGGTGAAATTGTAGGCCAACAGGAAGGGCTGCCGGGTTTGCCGGCGGCCCTTCTTATTACTATTCCGCCTTTTCTGCTTTCCCCCACCTCCTTGTGCGTAATACTGAAATTGACGCCCATACCCACGCCGCAACCTCCTTGCTGCTTTGCCAAGAGGCTTCTACATAATACTCTTGGTAAGCTATCTACATAAAAGTATGTTTGGAGGTCGGGTTTGAAAGCGAAAAGAGTCAATTTTTTAATCACTACTTAGGAAGAATAATTGTGAAAATAGCACCACGATTTTGCCTCACTGCACGAATATCTCCTTTCAATATTCTGATAATTTTTTGAGTAATGAATAAGCCAACTCCTGAGCCGTGCCTTAAAGAATGGGTATCGGATATCTGAGAAAAAGCCTGGAAAAGCTTGCGCTCTTCTCCTTTTTTCCAGCCTACGCCATTGTCTTTTATACTTAGCTCCCAAGTATCTCCTTTCGATACAGCACTTATCCTTATATCAGGTTTTTGATTATAGCTACTAAATTTAAGAGCATTCGATATGAGGTTGGTCCAAACGATCTTCATCAAATACCGGTCAGAGTATAATTTGGGTAGCCCATTATATTTTATCATGGCTCCGGTTTGTGCTATGCTACCCGCCTGTTCGTTAATGATGCTCTGAATGAGTGTTGCCAGATCGAATTCACTGAAAAATTCTTCTTTTTGATCGATTTCCAGTATTAAGGTCAATGCATTGATCAAGTCTTCAATTTCTACCACAGACTGCATAACCTCTCTCTTTAACAAGATCGGCGGATACGCTCCCGATTCTGTAAACAAGTTAGGTAATAACGTTTTTAACCTAAATAAGGGGCCTTTTAAGTCATGGGCCATGGAGTATTGAATAGCCTTGAGATTTTCAATAGACTGAGCCAGTGCTTCTTTTTCTTGTGTAGAGACGTTTTCGAAAAGACTTAATTGGGTTTTAAAACGGTCAAAGTTGTTTTTAAGCTTGAGCACATCATAGTTAAGATCGAGAAAGTCATCTTTAAAAATACTCGATACAGCTGGATTAACTACTGCTTTCAGCTTTTGGGGGTCATTGTAGGGGGGCTGTCCTGATGGACGGATAAATGCTTCCAATTCCTGAAAAGTAGCCTTAAGGTGCTTAAAATTGTTATGGATTTCTTCCAGAAAGGCGGTGATCTTTTTTCGAGACTGTACATTTCGGTATAGTTGCCTTCCACCAAATAAAATGGATATGCTGAGTAGTAAAAATGCAATCATCACTAACCATGAAAGCAATTGCTGTGCCTTCAGTAGATCAGTTTCCTTTTGCAAGAGTTCATTTTTTAATTCCTGAGCCTCATAGGCAATGGATAATTCTTGGAAACGGGCTTGGCTTTGCTGACTAAATAAGCTGTCCTGTAAAGATTTATATGTCTTATAGGCATCAAATGCCTCCTTGTAACGACCCTGCGTTTCCATGAACCCAGAATAGGTATGGTAGAAGTCTGCTTGTTCTTCGATACTTTGCGATGACTCAATATTTTTTGCAGCTTCTTGGTAATAATATGCCGCTTTTTCATGCTTGCCCCATACCTGGTAAATGACGGCTAATATCCTAGTGGATTCGACATATCTTGTGTTCTTATTTCTTTTTTTTTGTTCGGCAATACCTGAAAGTAGAAATTTTTCCGCTAATTCCATTTTTCCAACATGATAATAACATTCCCCTAAAGACACATTAAGAATGGAAGTTCCATATGGATCAGTCTCCATTTTTAGTGCTCGTTCTAGCGTTACAATAGCCTCTTGAAAAGCACCCTCCATCTTTTGTATCCGGGCCATATTGCCGTATACTAAGGCAGGATCAATAGGAGACTGGACCTTTTCAATGATATCAATACTAATTTCGGCATGTTTTTTGGCTTTTTCCAAATTACCCGTCATAGAATAAAGATTCCCTAGCATGCTATAATCCAAGGCCAGGTAGGCACTGTCTTGCGATGCTTCATCGGCTTGTAAGGTAAGTAGTGCGTATTTCAGTGCCGCTTCATATTTGCCCATGTCTTCATAGACTTGCCGTAGATTATAAAAAATATTAGTCGATTTAATATTGAAAGATTCCTTCAATTGTAGTGCTTCCAAATAAGCATTTTCGCAAGAATCCAGCACCCCGTTTCTACGGTAAGCCGATCCTTGCCCAACGTAAGCATTATAAACTACTTTGGGATTGACGCTAAGGAGTACTTCTTTTTGAGCGATGATAGGCAAGAACGCCGAATCAATGGCAACTTGGTTGTTTCCGAGGTATATCATGCAAACACCCGAACGGTATAATAATTGAGCGCGGAGTAACGGCTTTGCACCTTCAGCGCAAAAGAGAAGGCCCTCCTTTAGATATTGAAGCGCTTCCTGATATTCTTTTTTGTAGTAATATCCTTGACCCACCAATTGGCAAGCAACACCGGCCAATGAGTCAGCTCGTAAGTTTTTTGCCTTTAATAGTGCTTCCTTCCCAACGGCTATAGCCTGATCGGAGGCTCCTTTTTCCAACTCAATGAAGCCCTCCTCTAATTGTCTTTTCAGCATTTTTATTTCCGAGTCAGCCTGGCCGAATGTGGAGGGCTGGAACAATACCAATGATATGGTGAGCGGTATGAAAAAAATTAGTAGTCTCATTAATAAACCCATTTTACCTCAAATAAATAACCGTAAACTCAAATATAATCTAAAGTAGCTACTACTTTACTTCTCTTCTGTTTCTACCCCGATAGGTAGTGCGTTGGAGCAACTGTTCCTCTTTCAGGCTTTGGTTTTGTAGTTTTTGTTCATTCAATTCCAGGTTGACTTCCAGCTTCTCGACTTCCTGCCGCGCTTCGGCGCTTTTGATGCTATCCTTCATATAATGATATGCCGAAAAAGCATTATAAGCATCCCGATATCTTTTAAGTGCGTAAAGGGTCTGCGCCTCATGGTGTATAGCTTGATTGAGCATCAGCATATCATTGGTGCCAGCGGCCCGTTTTTTGGCGCTCATCACTAATGGTAGGGCTTCCGCTGGCCGGCCCAGATAGGATAAAGCCCGGGCAGCCAGGACCTCCGTTCGGGCGGCTCTAATTTGATCTTCGGCCTGATCAAAATAAACCAGGCATTCTCGCAACCGGACCAAGGCTTGTTCTTGTTTTCCTTGATCAATCTCTGTTTCCGCCAGTTGGTATAAGGCCGTATGGGCATCATTTTCATACCCCAGCTCCGAGGCTTGTTCATACTGTAGTTGGGCAAAATAGGCAGCAGAATCCAACTGCTCCAAACCATAGTAGGCTCTGAAAAGCTGGGTATAGAAGTTGAGCAGGACGGTCAACGCCTTTGTATTTTGTGCATATTGGTAACCGTTTAGCAGGATTTCTTTTGCTTGGAGATAATCATTACTCCGCAGAAAGGAAGTGGAAATATTTAAATGAGCCAGCGCGATGGCCAGATCATCCTTAGAAGCATAGGCAATCTCCTGAAATTCCTTCATAGTGGCCTGATGGGCTTCATTCTGGCCGGTTCGGGCATATATTTCCACTAGGATAGGATACATGCGGGATACCAATTTTATGTAGGTGCTATCCGGAATTTTTTCCTCGTGGCCCTTGGCATAGTCCAAAGCTTCTCGATAGAGGATTACGGCTGAATCAAAGGCCTGAACGGAGTAGTATCCATAGCCTGCATATAAGTTATAAATCTTCAGTATGATCTGTGGATCACCGTAGGCTATCGCTTTCTTTAAGGCACTGGTGCCTTCCTGCTGAACTTTTGTGTAATGGCCTTGATTGCCATGAGTGAGTAAGAGTTGGTAATAGGCATCAACTTCTGCCTTTAAATCCTGTTGGGCCTGAGCCAATTCGAGCCATTCCTGCACCCACTGCAATTTTTTGGACAGTTCTTTTGTGTTTTTAGTCAACAAAGACAGCAATTCAAACTTGCGGTTCGGAGATTGAGCGGTATCCAATTCCGCAGCCCAGTCCTCGATTTGGGCAGATGGTGAATAAGCGAACAGTAAAATTAGAAGAGGTGTGATTACTTTTCTCATTGTGCCATTTGTTTGTTTACATATAGCCTCGCATTGAGAATTGGGGACTTTGGGCACGCCAACGGTCAAAGTATGAAATTACTACTTTATGCCCATCTAATACTACTTTGTTAACTTAACAGGAGCGCGGACCTCCAGGTCCGCGAAGGCTGCCCCGGGCAGCCTTTAAAAAGGCAATATCGTACTAAAAACCTGCTCCAAGCAGATTTTTGCGGACCTGGAGGTCCGCGCTCCATAGCCTCCGACCATGCCATATTTTAAGTTAACAAAGTAGTACTAAGTAGCCGGCTAAAATTGTTTGACGGCTGAAATGGTTAGATGGCTCCTGTGGGTTACCAACAATCTAGCAATCCAGCAATTGAACAATTAAATAAAATCCAACTACTTAAAGCTCCATTCCAATTTTCTGCTTCAAATAGAGGCTTAGTTTGAAATTCAGTAGTACAGTCCTGTATGTATCCTGGTGGATAAGGGGAAGCGTTGATACTCTTTCATAAAGATAGGGCTTTTGAGTGGAAGACAAAAGGCTTAGTATTATAGTATTTGTGATGCAGAGAATTATGCTTCAATAAAAACTGCTTGAATCTATTTTCCAGGTATTTGCAAGAAGTTAATTTCTATATATTTATACAAAATATAGCTACTTTTTGCCTATTTCTGAGGGGGATGTTTTCTGGTAAAATGTCCTATTTATTTTTGCCATTGTTTACATTTTCCCTAGTGCATTTCCTTTATTCCACCTGTTCCGCCTTCCATCCCTCCACCGCCTTATGTGTACTGCTGAAATTGACCCCTACCAGCACCACCTCCTTACTGCTTTGCCGGTAAGCATCAGCATAGCCCCGGCTATGAATCTGTTCCAGGGCCGCCTCGGCGCTTTGGTCCAGTTTGAACTCAAAAAGGTAAATATGGGTGGGCGTTTGCACCACACAATCCAACCGGCCGCGGGCCGTATTGACTTCAGACTGCGTATAGATGCCCAGCAGGCGAAAGGTCAGATAGACCAGGGAATGGAAATAGGCTTCCCGCTTTTGGAGGAACAATTGGTGTGGGATGGATTGGAAAACACTGTCCAGCACCTCTATGGCAGTGGGCAAGTCGTTGGCGTACAGGGCCTGCCGCAGGTCGATAACGGTGGGCCCGGAAGCGCCGACCTCCTCGTGGCGAAATTCGCTGAACAAGTGGCGCATCATCGACTCTTCCACCTCCAGGTTGGGGTAGCCCAGAGTGTAGATGCGAAATTCGTCCAGGCTTTTGATGGTGAGGTATCCGGTTTGGAACAGCAGGGCGTAGGTTTCCAGCCGTTCCAGATTATAGCTGTTGAACGCCACGGCGTCGAGGCGGATATTATCCAATTGCACGACGTTGCGCTCGCGCAATAGCTTGACCAGGAAGGTGGGCGTGCCGCTGGCAAACCAATAGTTGTTGAATTGGCGGTCGCCGAAGAAATTAAGCAGCGAAAAAGGATTGTACAGAAAATTTTTGGCGTCGAAGCTATAGCCGTTATACCAGCGTTGAATATCGGCTCGCAGGGTAGCTGGCAGCATCTCTTTTTCTGCCGCAATAAGGTCCATTTCGTCGCCAAAATAGGCTTCCAGTTCACTTTGTGTAATACCGGCCAGTGTGCTGAAGGCCGGGGAGAGCGTGATGTCGCGCAGGTTATTCAAGTCTGAAAATACCCCCACCTTGCTAAACTTGCTCACCCCGGTGATGAGCAGAAAGTGAATATTCGCATCGTTGTCCTTGATGATGCTATAAAATGATTTGAGGATCTTTTGGTGAGCCAGAGCAGTAGGCAAGTTGTCTTTATCGAGGTAGTCGATCAGCGGCTTGTCATATTCATCGATCAGCAGCACTACAGGCATTTCCCGAGCTGCCTTTTTAAGTAAATCCTGAAAGCGGTAACTAATGCCCTGGCCGCTCAACTCCAGGCCCATTTCCGCCGCTTTCCTATCCAGGGCACGCTCAATGGCGGCCTCCAGCCCGACTTCCTTATAGCCCATGCTGCTGAAACTAAAGTGAATCACCGGATACCGCCGCTCCCAATCCCAGTTCTCTTCCACCCACAGCCCCTCGAACAACTCCCGGCTGCCCTCAAACAACTCCTTGATCACCGAAAGAGTCAGCGACTTACCGAAGCGGCGTGGGCGGCTCAGGAAATAATAATCGCCCTCGGTGACAAGCCGGTGGATGGCCTGCGTCTTGTCTACATATAAAGCGCCGGAGGTGCGGATTTTTCGAAAATCCTGTTGGCCGATGGGAAGCTTTGGTAACATGGGGCAAAGATACGGCTTTTCGGGCGGAAGGTAAATGAGGGATGAGTGCAATAAAGTGCTTTTCTATAGTGTGCACTCACCTTGGATGAGAAATATTTTGGACTAGTGCGCCGGGAACGAAGTTGTTGGTCAATAATTTGAGGCTGTTTTACGGCCGGCTCGTCGCCATGCTCCTACGCTGTAGCCAGCTTCGGCGCAAGCGTAAGGCTATGGCCGGCGGAGACAGGCAAGGCGCGACGACCGACCATAGCCTAACAGGCTGACCGGGAATGCGTTATGGGAACGCATGGCGACATATAGCCATGTGTAAAGGCATACAGGCCATTTGCGATGCGCTCGGCCCAAGTTCTTTGAAAAACCGGGTTTAACAAGCTATTTTGGGGCCTCATGCCCCAAAATGGGGTTGACGTAAGCCAAAAAAGCAAGAAACGAGCTGCATGCTTGGCCAGCTTGCGCAAATTATAGGCTAAGCACATCAGGGTGAACTCGGCCTTTACCTTTTCTAAGCCGCGCAATAAAAAGCGGTATAGCCATGGTTGTATTTCAAATACCAAAGATAGCTTCAATAGGGTGCAAGCGCCTGCGATACATTTTTGCCCTTCTTCGCTATTAAGGTGTTGCTTCATTTCATCTCGCAACCCTTGGCGCACTTCTCTTGAGATAGCACGGTAAGGCGATTTTTGGAAGAGTGGCATTGCTTTTGGAAAGGGCAGCCTTTACAAGCCTTTGTCCTATATTGGCGATATTGTTTGTTGCGCGTGTTGTCGTTTATTATGCTTTTGAATTCCAGCGTATGGTTGGCTGGGCAGGTGTACACGTCTCGTTCGGCATCATAGCCGAAATGAACGCTATGAAAGGGCTTGTCTTCAAAAGTAGCATTCATGTCTCTGTAAGGCACATATCCACAAATGCCATTTTCATCCATATATTCAAAGCTGTCAAAAGTGCCATAGTCCGCATCGGCAAGGGCTATTTTTACTTCCTGTGCGGTGTTTTCTTGTATGCCTTGAAGGGCCGGCACAAGCTGGGCTTTGTCATTGCCCTCAGTAGTGACGTCGCAATAAGTAATGATTTGGTGTCCTTCGCTGCAAGCTGCCTGGGCATTGTAATTGGTATCGAAGTTGCCCTTTTGCCTTTCATTATGTAAATTTCGTCTGCATCCGTTAGGTTAAGTTTTTCTATTGAAGCGCCGTTATCTAATACTTCAATGGCTTGGCTTATCTTTTCGTGCAGGCTATTCTTGCAGGCTATTTTTTTTTTTGCTTGCTCATCCAAGGCTTCTTTTTCTAAAGCAGCAATGTCCTCCAATAAATGGCGCTGCCATTTTTCAAACTGCTCTTTCGTTTTGGTGCGCCTCTTGGAACTGTTGGCTTCTATTTTACTGCCGTCCACTATACTCAAGGAGGCATCTACCAAACCAGCTTCACCGCACTTTTTTAATACTTGGACAAATAGGCTCGAAAAATGAGGGTAGTATTGCTTTCGAAAATCATTGATACAACTCTTCTTCGGGCGGTAAGCTTTGCTCAGATAGATGAAGGGCAGGTTCTCTGCACAAGCTTGGGACAGCTTCCTCCCGCTTCGGATGCCTTCCATGTAGCCGTAAAAAATTACGCTAAGCATCAATTTAGGGTGCAGCCCATTTTGTCCAAGCCCGCTATAATTGGCTTCGATGGCACTGGTATCCAGAGTGGAAACTATCTTTTCCACTTGCCTACACAAATGGCCCGCAGCTAAATAGCCGCCCACGTCGATCACCACCCCGTGGGCATGCCCGGTTTCATATTTCTTGAATGTTGCCATATTACGCATTATAGCAATTTTTATCTGATTCCCATAACGCATTCCCGGTCAGCCTGCTAAGCTACGGAAGGAAGGAGCAACGCAGCATGGGCGAAAAAGAGCCCAAAGAATTGGTTAAGAATTTCGTTCCCGGCGCACTAGCAGTCTGTCAAGCACAGATCACCGGTTGATTTGAGCTTGACAGCCTACTAGTTTCCACAATCCATAAGGCCTGCTCATTCACACCCCATATCCAGCCGCGACTGCCCGTCGTTATTCGGGAAGCACATCCCGGAAAGAACAGCATCCGGCTCATAGCGTTTCAGGTTGCGGTCGTGCAGGGCATTTTCCACGAAGGCGGTTATGGCATCTATTTCCTCCTCTGTCAGGCCGAGTGGATGGAACCCTTCCGCCAGTTGGGAGGCGGGCACCGCCGGGTTTTCCGCAACACCTCGGTTTTTATAGGCCACCACCTCCCGGATGGACCGAAAACTGGCGCCATGCCCGTAAAAGGGGGAGGTTTTCAGGTTGTAGAGCTGGGGCACCTTGAATTTGTGGGCGTCTTCCGCCCTTCCCGTAAACCCACCCCGGCCGAGGTTGGCCGGCGAATCGGCAGGCGCCATAAAGACCTCTTCCGGACAGTCCGAAAGGTTTTTCAGGCCCAGGGCGTAAAATTCCATGCTGTTGAGCGCCGGGCCCGTGTGGCAACTGCTGCATTCGGCTTTGGTGAAAAAGAGAAGGGCGCCTTTCTTTTCCAGTTCCGACAAGGCAAACTGATCTCCGCGCAGCCACTGCTGAAAGGGGGCTTCGTTGGCGAGCAGTGTCCGTTCGTAGGCGGCCATCGCCAACCCGGCGGTTATTTTGTTGTATCGCTCCGCTTCCGGGCGCTCGGGGAAGGCCTGGTCGAACAGCTCCTTATACCCCAGGCTTTCCAGGGTTTCCCGGTCCGGGAGCAGGCGGTGTACATCAATGCCGGCAATAGCCTGGGATTCCAGGCCCTGGAAACCCAGGTGGTTGACGGCTATGGGCGTTCCGGCCCGCCAGGCATAAGCTGTGCCGGCATTTGGGCCGGTGGCGCCGAACTGGCCGTTCCACAGCATGACTTCCTGATAGGCGGAATTCAAAGCCGAAGGGCTGCGGATGGGTTGCACATCGAGGTCGGCCGCATCATAAGCCGCCGCCGCCTGGCGGCCTTCTCCTCTAATGCCAAACCCTTCTCCGCCCTCTCCAATTCCCTGGTGCCTGCCGGCCTGGAAGCCGGCAGCGGCAAAGTGGCAGGAAGCGCACGAATAAGTACCCATGCTCCTATCATTTTTTGGCGCCATGGCCAGGCCGGCCTCGTGAAAAAGCATTTTGCCCAGAGCTACTTTTTCCGGGGTCAATGGGTTGAGTGGGTCTTGCGGAATCTCATGCAGGCTAGTGGATGAAGGCAGTCGGTAGAAGTCGAGGCCCCGGCTGCCGGCTTGTTCCAGCAGGGCGGTTTCCAGGGCATCACCTAAGGGTCCGCGACGCCGTAGGCTTCTTCTTTTCCACAGGATGCCAGTAGGAACAGGTACCAGCAGCCCCATCAATAAAACGGTTTTCTCTTTCATCGTAAATGAGTAAAAAGTGAAAAAATCGGTGCTGACGGGGGAGGTAGAACTGGCAGGAACGCTAAGGATGCAGGCGAAGCAATACAGCGGCTCCTCTTTTGGACTTGTTTCCCGGATAAGAAGCCGTATGGCGTACCGGGAAAATCGAGGGCATAGCCGCCGCAGCTGGAAAATATCGAAGAGGAAAAATTGAATGTGGGAGGTAGGATGTTCGCTCGCAGGCCAACGGTTCGTTCAGCTCTACGAATTAAAGGGAAGAGAAAACAGCTTATAAAAGGGCATTACGGCTTATGGAGAAATTTGTTTCATAAAATTCAGTTTTTTTTGGCGGGGCGGCTGCCGGCCCCTTATTCTTTCAACCGCTCTGCCTTCCACGCCTCCACGGCCTTGCGCTCACTGCTGAAATTCACGCCCACGGCAACCACCTCCCTGCCGCTTTGGCGGTAAGCATCAGCATAGCCCCGGCTGCGGACCTGCTCCAGGGCCGCCCCGGCGCTTTGGTTCAGCTTGAATTCGAAGAGGTAAATGTGGGTGTCCGTCTGCACCACCGCATCCAGCCTGCCGCGCGATACGCTCACCTCCGATTGCATGTACTGCCCGAGATAGGTGAACAGCAAGTGGACCAGGGCGTGGTAGAAATTCTCTTTGGCCTCTATGAACAACTGGTAGGGGATGGTTTGAAACAGGCTGTCGATCAATTCGATGGCGGCAGGCAAGTCGTCGTTCAGAAAAGCTTTGTACAGCCGCACTACCGCCGGGGTGGAGGTGGAGGCTTCTCCGTGGCGGAAAGCGCCGATGAGGTGCTGCAGCATACTATCCTTGACTTCCCGGTTGGGGTAGTCGAGGGTGTAGAGCAATAGTTGTGGGTCGTACGCCTTAATAGTAAGGTAGCCGGTTTGGAAGAGCAGGGGCACGGTTTCGAGCTTTTCCAGGTTGTAGCTCTCGAAGGCCGATGCGCCCACCTTGCTAAACTTGCTCACCCCGGAAATGCGCGGGAAGCGGTATTTGCGCTATGCTCCCGGTGAACGAAGTAATGGGTAAAGAACACGGCGACTGCCGGGCGGTTTCCGCCTGGTTGAGCGGCCTTCCAGGGCAGATGGCGCTGGTCATGCGCGTAAACAAGGAGGCGCTTTCGCCGGCCATGTGCCGCAAGTATTTCGCCGGAGACGGATTTGAAATAGAAGAAGATTTTATCATCCCTCAGCCGATTAAAGCGGCTTTGGGGGTAGACCGGGAACGGATCGGCCGCGGACTATGCGGCATGGAGGAGTCAGATGATTTTTATGACGTTTTCCTGTAATAATTTACGGGGAAAAGAAACCTAGTAAGTGGGTGGACATATTTAAATTGCACTTAGATTAACTCGCGCGCCAATGGGAAATTAGCGCCCGAGAGGGCGTTGTCGGGGCGCAATTTCCTATTGCGCTCGGACTTGACCCGGGTTATACGTAATCTAAATGTGTCCGGCCACTTACTTACCTATCTATTCCGCCCGAGGCAACCGGATGGTAAACGAAGCGCCCAGCCCCTCTCCGGCGCTTTCCACGAAGATGGAGCCGCCGTGTTTCTCTACAATTCGCTTCACGATCGCCAGCCCTACGCCCGTGCCGGGAAATTCGTTTCGCTTGTGAGCGGAACGGAAAAGCTGGAAAAGGCGATCCTTTGCTTGGCTGGGAATGCCCACTCCATTATCGGCCACGACGATTTTTGCAAAATGCTCATCGGTAAGTCCCGAGATAGCAATCTGAGGTTTTTCAACGGGGGCGCTGAATTTTACGGCGTTGGTGAGTAGATTCACCGCGACTTGCCGCAGCAGGAAAGGATCTGCGAAAAGGTTCGGCAATGGATTGTGAATTTGAATGTCTATGCGGCTTGCCGAAGGCGTGGATTGACGTATTTGATCAAAGATTTCCTGAAACAATAGCGCCGGCTCGATTTTTCGCGGATGGATCGCTTCGTGATCGTAGTAAGCGTATTTGGAAATTCCTTCGATCATTTTTTTCATATCATTCAGTAAATAGCGGAATTGCTGAAGGTAAGATTGAATCTTGGGGTTGAGGTCTTCGGATGACTCCACCTCCAACAGGTCGACAAAAT
Source organism: Lewinellaceae bacterium (assembly GCA_020636095.1). Classification (GTDB taxonomy): domain Bacteria; phylum Bacteroidota; class Bacteroidia; order Chitinophagales; family Saprospiraceae; genus JACJXW01. Next base: position 15,346 of record JACJYN010000002.1, on the reverse strand, counting down.
TCGAAGCATTGACCAAAGGCGCTTTCAGATCATGGCTAATGGTGTAGTTGAACGCTCGCAACTCCTCTTCTTTGCGGGCGGCTGTGACGTATATTTCTCTTTGAAAAGCACTTTGCTGTTCCATAATACCGTTCAGTAGTCTTAGCTTCTCCTGGGAAGAAAGCGTTTTGATCTCTTGGTTCAAGCGTTGCCTTAAGTCGAAAATTTTACTCTTTTGATGCTTTACTTTGGCCTGAAGATCTTCGGATAGCAGATCGGCTTGAGCGCTGATCTCTTTGCCAAGCGTTTCGATCTGCTTATTCAGGTCTTCGCTGAGTTGGTTGGCTTTGCGCATTATTTTGCGTCGGTCCAGGAAAAGGCCGATTAGAATGATTGCGCCTGCCAAGCCGGCGCCCAGCAAGACTTTGATCTGCCGGTTCTTTCGATGTTGCGCCAGTAAGTGACTGTTTTCTTTTTCGAGTAAGACCAACTGTGCCTTGTCTTGTTCCTGTATCCGGGTTAAGTTGGCAATGGCTTTCAAACGAAGGCTTTCAATGGAATCCCGGTAAGCATGAACTTTTCGGAAGCGGTCGTCTGCCGCGGCCGATAGCCCCCGTACGGCTTCGGCTCTACTCAATACTTCCATCGCGGCGTAATATTGCTGGGGATTGTCTTTTTCATCGGACAAACGCAAGGCGCGGCGGGCCAAAGCCAGCGCCTCCTCATTTTTTTGCAATAGTAGTAGCAAATCGGCTTTCTCCGTCAACAATTTGGCCATATGAAACGCATCGTCACATTGCGCGGCGCGCGCCAGGAGATCTTCAATTATGCTCAACGCCCGGTCATATTGGCGGTAGTCTATAAGTAGATCGCCTATTGCCCCGACCCAAAGCGATAGCGCGCAAGGCATATCACTTTTGGCACGATCGTACAATTCGAACAACCGGGGGACCGCCTGGGCGCCGCTCGGAGAAAATGCTTGCTGAAGAAGGGCGTCGATCTTAAACTGAAGCATATTGTTAGTGTCTTGCAGTTCTTCAGCCAGTTGGTACGCCTTTTCATAATACTCGGCGGCGGATTCTTTATTGGATAAGGCGCGGTAAAAGAATGCCAGGGTACTCCACCCCCACATTTCATCTTCTTTGTCTTTTTTTTCGCGCGCCCTTTGAATGAGTTCTTGAGCGGTTTCAAGTGCAAGACCGTAATTATACTGGTCCATGTAATTATAACAGGCCAACACATAGACTTCCCGGTACGAAGTAGGATGCGTCTTACTGAGTTCGATGGCCTTTAGAAAATAGAGTTGGCTGCTGTCCTTTTGGTTGAGATACCTGAAGTTGTCGCCCAAGGCAAAATACGTATTATAAAGTACATGCGCCTTGCCTGCGTCCATTAGTGCCCGCGTTTTTTTAAGCGTTTTATGATGGAAAGCATTGGAGCGGAGCCTATCTTTTTCTTCGGCCGTATAGTCAAGTAAAAGGGTGCTGTTGTAATAGCAGAAAACTTCATACAGTTCGTCTCCCGTTTCCCTGTACAGTTGCGCCGCTTTTCCGTAACTGTCAATGGCCTTTTCAAACGCCTCGAGCTTCCAGTAGTAAAGGGCTTCTACGAAGAAGGCATAGGCTTCTTCGGCGGCATACCTCCCGTGAGTAATCTCCAGCGCTTCGTCGATCAGGGTTCTCGCGCTATCCAACCGCCATGCCGCTCTACAATTCGTTTGACGATGGCCAGCCCGGCGCCGGCGCCGGTGCCGGGAAAAACGTCGCGGTTATGAGCGGATTTGAACAATTGGAAGATGTGGCGCTGGCTTTGGAGCGGTATGCCGACACCATTATCTTCAATGGACAAAGCAGTTTGTCCATGGGCCATTTTTCCGGTAATGGTAATTTTCGGTTGGGCCACAGAACGGGTGGCTTTGACCGCATTACTCAGCAAATTGGTCAACACCTGGCGCAATAACAGGGGATCGGCATAAAGAGAGGGCAGGGGAGATACTATCTCGATGGACGTGCCGGCCATTTCGGCAGGCATAGCCTGGCGAAGTGGCCGGATGGTGCTGTCGGCCAGGGCGTTAGCGTCTATTCTCTGGAGCCGCAGTTCCAGCTTGTCGGCCTGGGCGTAAGCAGAGATGCCGTCGATCATGACCCGCATCTCGTTGACCAGCCCCTGTAGCAGGTTGAGATAGTCCAAAGCCTTTGGCCGGGCCTGGCCGCCCACCTCTGCCTTTACCAGAGATATGATGTTGGAAGCGCTGTTCAGGGGCGCCTTCAGGTCGTGGCCCACCATATAATTGAAGGACCGGAGGGCTTCTTCTTTACGGGACATGACGTCCTGAACAGAAGCGGCCAGTTCCTTTTCCATTTCAATGGCAGCTTTTAGGATATCCAGCCTTTCCAAAGGGCCCGTGTCGGATTGAAGAGAAAGCTGGCTGTTAATATCAGCGATTTTCTCTGACAAGGCGCCCACTTGCCCCTGGATTTTTTCTGAAAGCAAGCTATTGTGGGAGCGCAGGTCGTTGCTTAGGGTTTCCAGCTGTTTGTTTAGGCGCTTGGTGAGGCTGCGCCCCTGGGCCAGAATTTTGCGCCTGTCCCACATCAGGAAGGAAAGGATGGCCAGGCTGACGACACCGAGGGCCAGTAGAATGAGGGATGCCCGCCTTTGTGCTTTTTCCGCCAATAATATCTGGTTTTCCCGTTCCAGGAGTTCATTGCGCTGGCGCAATTGTTCTTCCTTGAGTTTGCTGTTTTCCAGCACTTGTTCTTTCAGGTCGAGGTTGATGCTATCGGATAGCATGCCCTTTGCAGTATCGGCGTAATCAAGGGCCGCCCGGTAGAGTATGGCCGCCGAATCGAAGGACTGGAGAGAATAGTAACCAAAGCCGGCATATATATTATAAGCATTCAACACCAACTCCGGGTCTCCGTAGGCCAGGGCCTTTTTCAACATCTTCTTTCCTTCCTGTCGGACTATTTGAAAATCCCCCATATTGCCGCGGGCGTACCAGGAGTATATAATAGGCGTGGTATCGGCGTCGGCGTTTTTCTGCTCAAAGGCAAACGCGAGCCATTCCTGCGCCCAATGTATCTTCTGATCCATTGTCGGTGACTTTTGGGCGAGCAAGGACAAGAGCTCCAGTTTGCGTTCCGCCGACCGGACGGTGTCCAGTTCGGCTTGCCATTCTTCGATCTGGGAGGCATTTAATGGGCAAAAGAGAAAAATAAAAAAGCCGAAAGTAAAATTTTTGCTCTACCACTCTTCATAATAATGGTTTTGATGAAGGCGTGTTTTTAGCCTTGAAAATCAGGCTTGAGAGCTAACGCTGTACCAGTGCCCGGATGAGGGAATGCATGAAAATAAACAGAATGCTGCAGTAAGATGGGGGTCTTAACCGTATTGCGTTCTTGCTGCCTTTTCCTACAGGTTGCCTTTAATGGCGCGGATGGCGTCGATCCTGTTATTGACATTCAGTTTGTTATATAACTTTTTAACATAATACTTTACCCCGTCTACCGATATGCCCAGAATTTGGTACTGCTTCCTGGTAGGAATGGTTGTCGGCGAAAAGGTTCAGCAACTGAAGTTCTTTTGCCGTCAGTGATGCCCTACCCGTTTTGGGAGGATTGAAATATTCGATGACCCATCGCGCCATTTGCGGAGAGATCAGAGCCCCGCCTTTTCGGACGATCTGGATGAAGGAAGGTAATTGCAAAGCAGGAAAGTCCTTTAACAAATATCCCGTTGCGCCAGAACTGAAAGCCTGAAGCAGTTGCTCCCTGCCTTCAAATTGGGTGAGCATGATCAGGTCAGTACCTGGGGAACCGCTGCCGTAAGGCAGGCAAAGCCTCATACCAGACTGCCCGGGCAGGTCAATATCGAGGAAAAGGATATCTATTTCGGCTCGGGAAGGCAGGGCTTCCCAAAACTCCTCCACTGAGCCGGCGCTGACCAGGCATGTGACATCAGGTTGCAAACGGAGGGATGCGCTTATGCTTTGCCGGTAAACAGGGTCATCTTCAATAAAGGCTACCTTCAGCATGTCTAATATCATTGACTATTGAATTCGATGGTGCGCCATCCTTCCGGATAGCGAGGATTGCCGTATAAAAATACGGTATAAAATTAATTTCCATTCCCTTTTTTAAAATCGCCTGGCCTCTCGTTCATTCTGAAAAAGGACCAAAAGAGTGTTTTGGGCTTCTTTTAAGGCTAAGAAAATCAATATGTTGTAAGGTTTTAAGGAGAAGGTGTGTTTTTTCTGAGGGGAACGAAAGTGCTCTTTTTGTCTGCTTTATTGCCTTTACATCCGCCTAAATTGCATCAAAATTAAAGGGTAATAAACAGCTTTATGAGGCCGCGGATAAAGATCTGCCGGCCTCTAAAACCCTTTTCAGTAAGAACAATTGAAAAAATTCCCTCATCATGGAAAAAGAGATACGGCTGATCCTTCAAATGGCCGCCAAAATACTACAGGCGGTTATTTTTTTCGGGACACATAAGTAAAAATCACCGGAAATTCTGCCAAAACCACTGTTTCCCAGTCAGTTGACGCCCCTGTTTTCAGTGTTTGAAAACCGGAAAACACCAGGGTTTACCCTCGAAAGAGCGCCCTACCAACCTTGCCGGATGATTGGGCAGCCCATGGTGTGCCTTACTGGCTCCTACCGGAGCAGCGCCTGGTACTGTGCTCTTGCCCGGCGCCGGCAGGCAGGGCAGGGTAGTGCTGCTGGTACTGCCTGTCGGCGAAGCGTCAGCCTGCAACCGGGTATGGCGCGGCGCCTTGTCCTGCGTTCGTTCCCGCTACAGAGTACCGGCGCCCTGTCGCATGAATTTTGCCGAGGAATGTAGCTCGTTTGGAGCCTCATCGGAAGTGCCGAAGTACCAGTACAACAGCCGCGTTCGAATTGGAAAACCGGCGCCCGGGAGGCAAAGCCGGGATGAGGTGAAAAGCGGCGCGGAATGGGCTCTCGGTACACTGCCGCCGGCTTCGAAATATGCTCCTTCTTACTCCAGAGGCATCAGCCTTACCTGATGCTTCCCCTGCTCAGGCGAACCCGGCAGCAGGCAGTGCTTTGGGAGGTGGAAGGGGGCTGAAGCGGGTATTGGATTTTTATAAGAAATTGATTTACAGTTTTTTACAAAAAAGATGGATGGTCCCTCGATTCTTGGGGAACGAAAGCCTGTTTTCTGTCTGGCTAAAGGTACTTTTCATCATCTACTTTTGGATCACGAAAAGTATTAAGCCCGGCTTCTGTAAAAAAGCCGTTTCCCATAAAACAGATCACCCAATAGTGGAGTGGTATCAGCCCGCTCCAGCTGATATAACAAGACATTTACAGGGCATGCCCTACTGCGCAACCTTCGGCAAAAAGGCAGTACGGCAAGTGCTCCACCAATAAAAGCCAGGATGGCGGCAGCCTTCGTCCATTACCGGGCGGCGTGAAAACGCCGGCGCCGGCAGGCCTGCTGCATGCCAAACCGATAAGAAAAGCAAAACTAAACAGATCACAAGCTCATGGATCAATTCTACTCTAGTAACCGCCGGCCTTGGGCGGCTATCCAGGAAATTCAAGCAGTTTGCGCTCCTATGCCTTCCGGGCACGGGCTTTCTCATTTGAAGGATGCGGAGGATATTTCCGCTCCGGGTAGCGGAATGCCGAAACAAATGTGCTGTGCCGAAAGAGCCGGCGCCGATCCATGCAGCGCTCGTGAAACCGGCCATTCGTCCAACTTTAAAAGCAGCTATTATCCTATGGAAAATGCAACAGGGCTGAAGTCTACAACTTCAGGAACGTCTTCCTTTAATCTTTCGGCCCTTCGGGCGAATACATCCATTACATCAAAAAAGGGAAATCCAACCCCAAAAAAGAGGATATCGATGTCCATCATGAAAAGTTTTTTTACCACCAATTCCGGTCAATTGAACTCCCAGTCTTTGTTGAGCCGATGGGGAAAGACAAAACAGGGATTGCTCTGCCAGTTGCTGCAGTACGTGTTGTCATCCTTTCCTTTATTGTTCAAAGGGGGCCTGGCTACAGCTTTGATACTAATGTCCGTCTCAATGTCGGCGCAAGTGACGGTTACCGTATACCAGGATTATAATGATGATGGAATTCGGCAGATGAATGCTAAAGGTTTGGCCGGATCACCGTTGGACGATGAAATTGGCGTTCCTGGCCTAAGCGTCATTGCTTATGAGTCGGCTGCTGGATTAGGAACGCCCTTGATCCTGACCGATAATGGTGATGGTACGTATACGCTACCTTCCGGGAACACAGGCCCTTTTCGCATTGAAATAGGTCTGTCCGGCAGTACTTACCAACCGGGGGTATCAGGTCAGACTACTGTTTTGTTTGCGGATAACGGCGATAACGTGGAAGTTGGGATTAATGCCTTTGGAGATTATTGTGACCAGGATCCCATTCCCATGTTCGTGACCTGTTTTACACGAGGGGAATTGGACGGGCCTAATGATAACGACCCGGCTTTGCTATACTTTGAATATGGCGAGACGGGTACTGGTGTTGGCTCTCCTTTTGCCGAGTTTCAGGATGTAGGCGCTACCTGGGGGATAGCGCATGATAATGCAAATGAATTACTGTATGTAGGCGCCTTGGGACGCTATGCTTCTGCGATCGGCCCCGATGGTTTCGGCGCCATTTATCGGTACGACGTGTCCAACCTGGGGAGCATTACGCAATTGGCCTCTTTAGACCTGAGTACTGCCATGCCAATCAATACTATCGCCCGGGCATACGACATCAATAGTAACGGCGCCCGCGATCCGGATATGTTTCCGGAAGTGGGACAAATTGCCTTTGGGGATGTCGAAGCGTCTGCCGATGGTGATACCTTATGGGTAGCCAACCTCAGTAATCAGACGGTCTATCAGATCAGCGGTTTGCTCAATGTGCCGGCTACACCCGGAGCGCCAATCGATATTACGGGCGTTCCTGGTGTTGTTGTTACGGCGCTTACCACCGGTATCAGCGGGCCTTGCGGTTCTACGCCGGGCGATGATTACGCCATTTGGGCCATTGAGAAAAGACATGGCCGTTTGTATGTGGGCGTAGTATGTACGGGTTTGGCCAGCGGCGACCGGACCGACCTTCGGGCAGATGTGCTTGAATGGAATCAGGGTACCAGCAGTTGGTCGTCTATCATTGGCGGTTCGCCCAGCGGTATTGCGTTGCATGACTTTTATAAAGGAGGCACATACACCGGAAGTTCCAGCCAAAGTTTGGAGGAAGTGCAATGGAATGCCTGGACCAATGATTTCAGCGATTTTGTCAATTCGCTTGATCCTTCCAGTGCATTTCGTTTTGGTTACCCCACCCCAATGCTTTCAGATATAGAGTTCGACGTGGATGGCTCTTTGATATTGGGTTTCATGGACCGGACCGCTTTTCAAACGGGCCGGGCAATCCTCAATCCACAGAATAATTCGGACACTAAGAACTACACCTATGATGCCGGCGGAGATATCCTGCGATTGTGCAAAACCAGTAGCGGTTATGTGCGGGAAGGCGATTCCGGCTGCCCCAGTAATTTTAGTAATCCGATCAGTACTTCTCAGTTCCCGGTTCCTTCGGGTACCAATGAAGGGCCTGGAAATGGAGAGTATTACGATGATCAGGCTGCCACATCCGGACATGAGGATAACTCATTTGGCGCACTTGTATTGGTACCTGGAAAGGGAGAGGTAGTGGCAACAGGATATGCTGTAATTGCGGGCTCTGATATGGGTGTGGTTTATTTCAATAATGCTACGGGAGCCCGCGATGCATCTGCCCAGATAGCGCCGCCTTACAGCAATGCTTTTGGCAAAGCGGCAGGCTTTGGCGATATAGAAGTTGGCTGCCCCTTGCCTGGTATTGAAATCGGTAACCGGATCTGGTTTGATGATGACCAGGATGGCGTACAGGATCCCGGTACTGCGGAAGCCGGTATAAACGGTGTTACAGTTCAACTTTACATTGAAACATCTCCGGGTTCCGGCACGTATGTACTCGCCGCTCAGACGGTGACTGCAGGTGATGGAAACTATCTCTTTTCAAACAATGCCGCCCCAGGCCAAACCTGGTTCGGCGGGCAAACGGCTATACAGCCTAATACAAACTACCAGATCCGGGCGGCCCAAAGTAGTGTGATTGCCGCCAATCCTACGGTTCAAACATTGACTACCGCGAATGCTACCGGCGATAACACCAATAACAATATCACCGACCTCAGCGATTCCGACGCTAGCCTGAATCCGAGTAATGTGGCGGTTATCCCCTTTGCCACCGGGATTCTCGGCATGCATAATCATACCCTGGATATGGGCTGGATTGCCAGCCCGCCTTGTGCTATTGATCAGCTGACTACGGTAACGGGCCAGTGCCGCAATAACGGTACGACCAGTGATCCCGGAGATGACAGAATCCGGTTTACAATCAACGTGACGGGCGTAGGCGTTTCGGCAAGTGGTTATACGATTTCCGCTACACAAGGCGGTAGTCCTGTTACGCTCAACGTAACCACGGGTACCTATAATACGAACAGAATTGTATTGACGGCGCCTGGTACGGCCGGTAACGGCGACCTCACCGTGACTATTACGGATGCGGATAATCCGGGTTGCCAAATGGTGTTCACCGTCACAGATCCCGGCGCCTGCTCCAATAACACCTGCGCTTTGGATGATGAAAACCTGACCAATGTCGTATGTAACAACGCCGGCACCTCCGACCCGGCCGACGATTTTCTCACTTTCAGCCTTCAGCCAACAGGTACCTTTTTGGGCAGTTCCTACACCCTGACAGCTATTCAGGGCGGTAGCCCGATTGCGATCATCGGCGGCTCGGTGGGAAGCGGTAATCAGGGTAACTATTCCATGATAGAGAATTTTCAACTCGCACCTGGCACTGCCGGTGGTGGGGCGATTACGATCACGATTACCGATGATGTCAGTGGCAGTTGCACACTGGTATTTGATATTACGGACCCAGGCGCTTGCTCCTGTATTGTGCCTGAATTCACCCTGGGTTCGGTTGATTGCCAGGATAACGGTACCTCTAATGTTCCTGACGATGATCGCCTTATTTTTACCTTGGATATGCCTGCCGGCAGCTTGTTGACCGGTACGTACAGTGTGAGCGCTGTAGGGACAACGGTCAATTCCTACACTGGCATGGTGGAAGGCAGTGCCAATGGAGTGACTTACGGTACATCGCAGGATTTCATCCTCGGGCCGGGTACTTCAGGTGGCGGCAGCTATGTCATCACTATTACAGATGATGCTGACAATGATTGTACGCTGGAACTGTTTGTAAGCAATCCGTCCACCTGCTCGCCGGATTGTAACTTGCTCTCGCCCGGCCTGGTTTGGGTGCGGTGTAATTCCCGTTCTAGTATAGACGAAAACAACCCAAGTGATGACCGGATAGCAATACGTATCAATCCTGCTGGAAATAATTTGGGAGGAAGCGGCTACACCGTCAGTGCCACGCAGAACGGAATGCCTATAACCCAGGTATCCGTTGGAGGCGTGACCGGTTTTCAAAACCTGCCGTATGGTCCGGTGATTTATGGTGCAGCCACTACGTTCACCTTTGGGCACCCGATAAGCAGCCCTACGGCTGGCAATGGTGACATAGAAGTCACCATCACGGATATTGATGACCCCAATTGTTCCCTGATATTCACAGTGCCCGACCCGGGCCGTTGTTCGCCGTTGATCGTTATCTCTAAAGATGTCTCCAGCGTCACCCCGGCGGCAGGGAATACATACGATGTTGTGTATACGATCAATGTAGATAATATCGGAGGGGCTATACCCACTTCCTATTCGCTGGAAGATACCCCTGACTTCGACGATGACCTGAGCATCAACAGCGCATCTTACACCTCTAATGCTACAGGCAGTCTTGGTAACCCCGGGCCGGCAGACTTATATGCCATTGCCCCGGCCGGGCCTTGGCCATTGGCTGAAAACCTGCCTATCAATGTTGGAGAAAGCTTCACGTATACCATCACGGTTAATGTCAGTCTTGATGTCTCAACAGGCTCTCCCGGAGACAATATCTATACGACTTGCGAAACCACTACGCCGGGTACACCGGTTAGCGGCGAGGGTTTGTTTAACGAAGTATCTCTTGATGTGGGTGCCAACGGCACCGTGCAAACAACGGCTACAGCCTGCGACGATGTGCCCTGTGCACAGACGGCGGTCATCCAAACCACCTGTAACAATAACGGCACGCCGGCCGATCCGTCCGACGACACCTTTAGTTACACCATAGACGTGACAGGCATAAATCTGGGCGCCACTTACTCCATCAGCGGAGACGACACCCAGACCGGCCTGAGCTATGGCAGTGTTCAAGGACCCTTTGGCTCTTTCCTGATCAGCGCCGGCAATCGGACCATCACCATCACGGATGGGGATGATTCAAGCTGCCAGTTATTGAACCAGACGCTTATAGCGCCGGCAACCTGCAGCAATTGCCCAAGTATTCCCTGCGGCACGACAACTGTAACGAAAAACTAATTTCCTCATCACTCGATAAAAAATTGATTTCAATCATGAAAAGTTTTTTTACCACCAATTCCGGTCAATCAAACTCCCAGTCTTTGTTGAGCCGATGGGGAAAGACGTTTGAAGGGCTTTTTCCGTATTGCCTAACTATATCGTCAACTCTTATAGTATTTGTTTTTTCAAGTTTGTCAGTTAAAGCACAGAGCTGCCCCCTCACTTGCCCCGCAGGTGAAAACTTGCTTTCCTGGGCTGACGCGGGCTGGAACGGGGGAAGCGGCTGGGATGATAATTCCACGGCTACACAATCATTTGCGAACTTCGACGGTAACGGAAATAGCGTAACGGCAACGCTTTCCGGTGACAGCCCTTCAGGTGGTGGTGGTATGCCCGGCCCTAGTGTGTATACAGATAATCCTGAAGGGTGTACGTCCGCTCTGCGTCTCACGGGCGCTTTTGGGACGAACGACCCGGCAGATTTTCCAACGGAAACCATCACGTTTACGAATGCGATCGCAATGAACGAGTTCTATGTCGGTGGTATGACGGCTGGGCGTAATAGTATCCCGGAACGGGCTGAAGTTTCTATCCTTACCTTCATTAATGGCGGATCTCCAGTGGATCCTAATTCATTCACCTACACTCCCTTTAATGCCAGTTATGTGGACTATGCAATTTCTGGAAATCAGATATTTGTTTATGGTATAAGTGACGGGAACAACGGTGTAATGGCCATAAATCTCGGAGGCGCCCTGGTTGATGAAATTGTCTGGCAGGTTGGAGAAGTTGAGGATTTTAATGATGCTCCAAACTTTACCTGGACTGGCGGAAACAGTTCTCAATGGATTACCCCATTCTGTTTCGGAAATAGTAACAGCACCTTCACCCCGCCCACCCCCACCTGCCCCGCCGGTACGGACGTCCTGCACTGGACCCAGTCCATTAACCCAAGTACAGGCGATCCCATCGTCGAATTGCGGTGTGACGGCACCACGAACTTCGCCATACCTCCCGGGACGTACCCGGCCCTACTCACTTCCGGCGTACCGGTGACGGTCAATATTTCGGAGGTGATCTCCTATGACGGTTCGCCTACGCGCGCCAGTCAAACCCAAACAAATGAGCGGTGGCGCCTGGTGTTCCGTAAAGACGGATCTACCGTGGCCACTACCGGTTATACCAATGACATCACCGATGGCGTGGAACAGGCCAGTTGGGTTGGTTCCCTCGGTGTGGTAAGTTTGCCGGCGGGCGCCGATGAGATCATCGTCGAACACTGGTGTGTGGACAACGGCCCGAGTGGAGAATCGGAATCGGTCTCTCCGACCAGTATTTGTCTGTCGGTTTCGGGCTGCCCCGATCCATACCCTCTCTGCCCCGGTGAAAGTTATACCCTTACGGCAGAAGACGGTTGGAACAACTACCAATGGTGGTATGATGCCGACGGCGTAGGTCCGGTTGCTCCTGTAGTGGTAGCTAATACCCGAATTTTCGCCAATGCCAACCAGTTGGGTACCTACTACTGGACAGCCGAAGACGGCAGCGCCTGCCCCGTGGAGGCCTGCTGCCAAATCGTACTGGAAGAAGGCGATTGCTGTACGATGGACGTCGTTTCAGCGACACCCACTCCCTGCGATCCGCTTATCAATACCTATTCGTTGGATGTGGTGCTGAACTATTCCGGTTCGCCGGGTGGCAACATCACGGTGAGTACCTCCAATGGCGGTATGGCGACCGTGGCATGCACAACGAGCCCACAAACGGTTACGCTCACAGGGCTGACCTCTGACGGGGCGCAAAACATCAGCATCACCGCTTTCTTCGTAGATGAACCGACCTGTACGGACGATCTGGCAGATGCCTATGATGCACCTGAACAGTGCGACTGGTGGCTGTCGGTAACTTCGTGTTCATGGACAACAACGAAGACGGGGTGTATAATGCCGGCGACATGCCCCTGGCGAACGTGACGGTGCAGTTGTATACCGCGGGCGCCGACTATGGGGTAGATCCGCCGCTGGCGACCGACATCACCGATCCTTCAGGGTACTATTATTTTGACAACCTGGAGGCAGGCACGTATGTGGTCTATATCCCGTCGTCCAACTTTGCTTCCGGCCAGGCGCTGGAAAATAAGGAGTCGTATCCGGGGGCTGATGCAGGTAACACGGACGATAATGACAACGGCCAGGATACGCCGGTGAACGGCGGTATCGCATCGCTTCCGGTGGCGCTGACCCCCGGTGGCTCTCCGGTCAATGAAGGCGGCGCCGGTGGTGAGGCTTCCGCGACCCCGCAATACCCGGGTATTCTGCCGGATGCGAACGTGAACGAGACAGTGGACTTCACGTTCCGGCTCAGTGCCGATGTCATGCACGATAAACTCGGTCCGGTTGTGAGCACGTTGAATGCCGATGGCTCGTACGACGTGACCTATACGATCATCGTCCGCAATAACGGCGGAGCGACGATCGACTATGATCTGTACGATACGCCGACGTTTGACGACGATATTGCGATCAATGCGGCCAGCTATACCCGTGATGTGCCAGCCTTGCCGGCCACCCCGCTGTCTACGGTGAACGGGGCAGCCAATACGCTGGCGAGCGATGTGTCAATCGCACCGGGTGCAGTACAGATCTATACGCTGACCTATAACGTGACGCTGGATCTGAGCGCCGGCTCCGGCGGCGACAATATTTACACGGCTTGCGGAGAAAGCACGCCGGGCAATCCTGCTCCTGGCGAAGGCCTGTACAACATGTCGAGCCTGGACCTGGACGACGACAACACGCCGGAAGAAACAGACGAAGTCTGCGGCGACCTGCCGTATATCACGCACCGCAAAGATGTGGTGACCGTGAGCCCGGTACCGAATCCGGATGGGACGTACACGGTTACGTACACGGTAGTTGTGGAAAACCTCGGCGGCGCATCGGGCACGTATGACCTGATCGATACGCCGACGTTTGACAACGACATTACCATTCAGTCGGCATCCTACAGCACGATGAACGTGGTTCCGTCGGTTGGCGGCGCGGCGCTGTCTGCTATCAACGGCCAGCCGAATACGCTGGCAAATGATATTTCGATTGCAGCCGGAGCAACGCAAACCTATATTCTGACGTACTATGTTCGGCTGGATCTGTCGGCCGGTTCGACCGATGGCGGCGATAATGTTTACACGGCTTGTGGTAATACGAACGAAACAGCCGGTCCGGTCTCTCCGGATGGTTCGCAGCCAGGCCAGGGCCTGTACAATGCTACGGCACTGGATTTGAATAACGACGGCACACCGGAAGAGCGCGACGAGATTTGCGAAGACCTGCCGTACATCACGCATGAGAAGAACGGTCCGACGATCAGCGCCTTACAACCGGACGGCTCCTACAACGTAACCTACACGGTGACGGTTCGGAACCTGGGCGGCGCGACGGGCGACTATGACCTGACGGATACGCCGACCTTCGATGATGATATCGCGATCAATACCGCCTCGTACACGTCTGACGTAGCGGGCCTGGTACCGACGGTACTGTCTACGACCAACGGTGTGATCAATACGCTGGGCAGCGATGTAAGCATCGATCCGAACGAGACGCACACCTATACGTTGAGCTATAATGTAACGCTGGATCTGTCTACAGGCAGCGGCGGCGATAATATCTACACGGCCTGTGAAGACGGCGCGCCGGGCGATCCGATCCCGGGCGAAGGCCTGTACAACGCCACGGCCCTGGATCTGAACGACGACGGCACGCCGGAAGAAACAGATGAAGTGTGCGGCGACCTGCCGTATATTACCCATGAAAAGGAAGGTCCGGTGATCGGCGCGCAAAAGCCGGATGGATCGTACGACGTGAGATATACGATCACGGTGACTAATACAGGCGGCGCAAACGGCGTATACACCTTGATAGATACGCCGAATTTCGACGACGATATTACGATTAACAGCGCTAACTACGAATGGGTAATCCAGCCTGCGGGCGGCGCCTTTGGCTCAAGTCTGGCCGGGGCCGGTCCATGGGATCTGGCTACCAATCAGATTATTGGCGCGGGCGGTGTGCATACCTACACGCTGGTGGTTAACGTAACCCTGGATCTGAGCGACGGCGGCGCCGACGGCGGCGATGAGACCTACACGGCCTGCGAGGATGGTACGCCGGGCGATCCCACGCCGGGCGAAGGTCTGTACAATATGACCACCCTGGATACCAATAATGACGGCGATCCGGAGGAAGAAGACGAGGTATGCGGCGACCTGCCGTACATTACGCACCGCAAGGATATGGTGATGGTGAGCCCGCAGCCGAATGCCGACGGCACATATACGGTCATGTACACCGTGGAAGTGCTGAACCTCGGCGGAGCGGCCGGCACGTACGACCTGGTGGATACGCCGAACTTTGACGACGATATTGCGATCGAAGCGGCGTCCTACACGACGACGAACGTAGTGCCGAGCGTAGCGGGCGGCGCCCTGAGTACGATCAACAGCGATCCGAATACCCTGGCCGATGACATCAACATTCCGGCGGGCGAAACGCAAACCTATAAATTGACCTACCGGGTGCGCCTGGACCTGTCGGCTGGTTCGACCGACGGCGGCGACAATATCTATACGTCGTGTGGAACGACGACGGCAACGCCCGGTCCGACGACGGCGGATGCTTCCGTACCTGGCCAAGGCCTGTACAACAGCACCATGCTGGATACCAACAACGATGGTAATCCGGAAGAGGAAGATGAGATCTGCGCGGACCTGCCGTACATCACGCATGAGAAGAACGGTCCGACGATCAGCGCCTTACAACCGGACGGCTCCTACAACGTAACCTACACGGTGACGGT
>JACJYN010000019.1 GCA_020636095.1 Lewinellaceae bacterium | reverse complement strand
GAACGACCAGCCGGGCTCCTGCTTTCTTTTCTTTCAGGAAAACAGCGGCATAGACCCGGAGGAAGAACGGTTCTGGCAGTTGGCTATGGAAATGAACACGAAGGAGGCGTATGGATTTTACCTGCAGCGTTATCCGGATGGGAAGTATGCGGCGGATGCCGAGAATAGGAGAAAACCGCTTGGTGATTCAAGTACCCCGCTTGTGGCGCCCACTCGCCCGCCAGACAACATGGTGTTCATCCAGGGCGGCTCTTTTGAGATGGGGGATACGTTTGGGGATGGAAGGGATTCTGAAAAACCAGTACACACAGTTACGGTAAGCGATTTCTACCTCGCCATCCACGAAACCACCTTTGATGAGTTTGATGTTTTCTGCGAGTCTACTGGGCGTGAAAAGCCCGGTGACGAAGATTGGGGGCGGGGTCGTCGCCCGGTAATTAATGTATCCTGGAATGATGCGGTAGCGTATTGCAACTGGCTCAGCCGACAGGAACAGCTTCAAGAAGTGTATACGATAAGAGGTAATAATGTTACTGCCAACTGGAACGCCAACGGCTACCGTCTGCCGACGGAGGCGGAGTGGGAGTTTGCGGCGCGCAGCCGGGGAAAGAAAGAGAAATGGGCGGGTACTTCGGAAGAAAGTTATTTAGCTTCCTATGCCAATTATTCTGAAGAGGGCGGCAAAGATGGCTATGAGTACACCGCACCTGTAGGCAGCCTCCAAGTCAATAGCGTTGACTTGTATGATATGAACGGCAATGTCTACGAATGGTGCTGGGATTGGTACAATAAAAACTATTACGAAAAGAGTAAGGACAGCTGGAATCCCAAAGGCCCTGACAGTGGCTCCCTTCGTGTGTTGCGCGGCGGGTCTTGGGCCGCTCTCCCTTTTAGCACACGCTGTGCTGAACGCATTAACTACCCTCCTAGTCTCGGGACCAATGGCAGCGGTTTTCGTTTAGCCAGGGCGGTTCGCTAGTTTTCTCCATATTAGCGACACTTCTCCCATTACGAATCTTTTGCAGATTGAGAGGCTGGATTTACTAAGAGCGCTCTTTGAAAAAGTTGTCATTCCCAAAAGTGTTTTTGCGGAATTGTCCCATATTCCAAGCCATAAATCGGTTCTGGAGGAACTCGATTGGGTCGAAATAAGAGAAATGCCGGAAAACGACTTATATAAAAAGTTGCTGACGTCTTTGGATCGGGGAGAAGCCGAAGCAATTGCTTTGGCGATAGAAGTAAAAGCAGATTTGTTGTTGATCGATGAACGAAAGGGCCGGGATGTTGCCGATAGCCTGGGCATCCGGAAAACCGGGACTTTGGGCGTGCTTATCAGGGCTAAAGAAAAAGGCTTGTTATCCAAAGTGAAGCCTGAAATGGATCGGCTGGTCAAGGAAACGCGGTTCCGGATTCATGCTGATTTGTGTACCAAGGGATTTTAAAAATTGTAAACGAGTGAGAATAAATAACCCCATCCTGCTGCTACCGTTCTACATGCTCTGCTCGGTTTTTGGACTGGCAAGAAATGAAGATTACCGGCACGTTGTCCGCCCTGGCAAAGACTACGCCCTCTTCTTCGCCAACGACGACTACCGTTCCCACCCCGATTTCGGCAACCTGAAAAACCCCGTAAAAGATGCCAGGGCCATCGCCCGGGAACTGGAAGAAATGTATGGCTTTGAAGAAGCACGGGTGTACGAAAATTACAGCCGCAGCCAGATCTACCAGGTGCTCCAGCAGTGGCAAAAGCGACGTTTTGCAGAGGACGGGCAATTGTTCATCTTCTTCTCGGGCCACGGCGACTTCTGGGAGTTTACCCAGAAAGGCTAATTCGTGCCCAAAACCAACGCGAGCGATTACAGCGCCTACATCGAGCTGACCGACCTGGGTAATATCATCACGCAGATCCCCTGCCGCCACATCCTGCTGGCGGTAGACGCCTGCTACTCCGGAGCGATCGACCAGGCCATTGTGTTCAGAGGAAGGGACTTCGGCCGGCCCAACGATACCCCTTCCACAGAGCGAGACAATATCGTTTACAAACAACTCCGCAACCCGTCGCGCCTGCTCATCACTTCGGGCGGCAAACAGCGGACGCCGGACGGCAAGGAACATTCCCCCTTCGCCGGGGCCATCCTGGCCGGGCTGCGCGCTGCGTACAGTCGTGGTGACGGTTTATTTACTTTTACGGACCTCTTAGGGCACCTGGAAAGAGTAACTCCTACTCCTCATCAGGGAGTGCTTCCTCAGCATGGGCAAGGGGGGGTTGTTTTTGTTGCTACGCCGCCTGAAATAAGGACGTCAAATAATTTCGTGCTTATTCAGGGTGGTTCTTTTGAGATGGGGGACACATTTGGAGATGGTAGAAGTGATGAGAAGCCAGTACATAGGGTAGTTGTAAGCGATTTCTACATAGGTGTTCACGAAGTTACCTTTGATGAATATGATGCTTTCTGTGATGCTACAGGATGTGAAAAACCAAGTGATGAAAACTGGGGACGGGGTCAGCACCCAGTGATTAATGTGTCTTGGTACGATGCGGTAGAATACTGCAACTGGCGGAGCCGGAAGGAAAATCTTCAAGAGGTGTATATAAAAAGGATGGCAAGTGTTGACGCCAACTGGAATGCAAACGGTTACCGCTTGCCCACAGAGGCAGAGTGGGAGTTTGCAGCGAGACAAAAAGGGGAGAACGTACGTTTCGGTAATGGCAAAAATATTGCAAATCCAAACGAAATTAATCTTGTTGCATACAGTAAATCAACCTCTTGCTCAGAGGAAAGCGTTAACCGTCAAAAAACAGTTGAAGTAGGCAGCCTAAGTGCTAACAACCTTGGTTTATATGACATGAGCGGCAATGTCTGGGAATGGTGCTGGGACTGGTACGATAGCAGCTATTACAAGAAAAGTAAGGATAGCCAGAATCCGACTGGTCCAAGGATTGGTTCTCACCGGGTTATTCGCGGTGGGTCATGGGGCAATGACCCCGCCTTCGTACGTTGCACTACCCGTGCTCACAGTAATCCGACCTATGGTCGCGCTCCCCGGGGTTTTCGTCTAGCTATGTCGGCTCGTTAGTTTCTGGATTTTTACTTTTGCAATAATAGTAGGCAGATGAACTGTTTCCGTCTAGCCTTGGCAAGAAAAAGAAGTTTTCCAGCTGAGCGATTAGCCTTTGCCCGGCAGCGCGGGCGCAGCCGTGCCGGGCGGGACCCCAGGGCAAAACCCCTGCTTCGAAAAAAAATCCTCCAGAAAACCAGCAATAATATGGCCATGCAATTGAAAAAAATGATCCTCTACCTTTTACCCTTGCTTTGCCTGCCGCTGGCAGCAATAGCGCTGGGTAGCACAGGACAGCCCGGCCCGCCGTTCCGGCCCGGCAAAGACTACGCTCTATTCTTTGCCGTAGAACAATACCGAGAATGGCCCACACTCCACAACCCCATCGACGACGCGGAGGAGATTGCCAGAGACCTTCGGGAACTTTATGGGTTCGGGCCCAATACCGAAGTGGTACGCAACCCCACCCGCAATGAGATTTACGATAAACTGGATGCCTACCAGAGAAAAGCCTACGCGGAAGATGCCCAACTGCTGATCTTCTTCTCCGGGCATGGCGATTTTATTGAAACAAAAGGAGAGGGGTTCTTTATTCCCAAAGACGGCAAGCTCAACGACCGCTATCAGGATTCTTACATCCCTCATGCGCGCCTTCAGCGTATCATCGACAATATTCCCTGTTCCCATATCCTGCTGGCTATCGACGCCTGCTTCAGCGGCACCTTCGACGAGCAGGTGGCGGCGCAGTACAAGAACAAACCCAGCTGGAACCGTCACAACGAAAATGAAGACACGGAACGCCGGCAGTTTATAGACAACACCCTGCGATACCGCACCCGCCTGTTCCTCACCTCCGGCGGAAAGGAGCGCACGCCCGACCCCTCGGAGTTTGCGGACTCTTTTAAAAGGGCGATCCGCGCCTTTGGTGGGCAGGACCGCATTCTGGAATTTCACGAACTGTATTATCAGTATTTGCAAAAGGCTGTCCCCCAGCCCCGCTTCGGAGAGTTCGGCTCCAACCAGACGGAATGCATCCTTTCTCTTACCACAAGTTTACCTAATTTACCGAGTCCTGATCCTTTGCCCGGATTTTATGTTTTATGGTGTGTATAACAAATTGCACAGTCAGGTGCTGAAAGGCTTAGCAATCCCTACATTTTGCTGCGGGCTTACCAATCCACTGCCTAAGTAAAAGTGCAATTTGTTGAACACACGTTTTATGTTTAGTTGATATTCGCTATATTTGAATGTCTAACTTGAGGGGTGGGTACGGCGTAATGCCTTTTTGTGTTTTTCCTTGCCACAAAAACACAAAAACACAAAATCCGCACCAAATTTTGTGGGATTTCGTGCTTTCGTGGCAAAAAGCATCCAGCCCAGCTAAATAGCTACAAATTTTTAGAATAATGCCAGCCCTGATCTAAAGCCTAAGCAAATAACCCCCTTCATGAAAAGAAACATCCTCTTTGCAATCGCCCTCGCATTCCCATGCTTTGTTATAGGACAGGAAGGTTCAGTCCCCAGAGAAAATATTAAAATTGTAAAAAATATCCAGGCGGCGCAAATGGATGAATTCAGAATCAGGATCACCTATGATTTGCATAGTGCCAACAGCCAGATATTCAGCATCACCATCTATGCTTCGATAAACGGTGCTTCCAAGAAAAAACTGAAAGGGGTGACGGGAGACGTTGGCGAAAGCATCGTCGGCGGGAAATCCAATTATGTCGTTATATGGGATGTCTTTGAGGATACAGACAGGCTGGAAAGTGTGGAGTTTTATATACATTGGTATGAGCGATCATAAAGTGATCATCACAGGTAAGAACCATTTAAAAGGAAACATCAACAATGAACCCCTTCGCTAAGCTAACCATAAGCCTGTTTCTATTGCTTTTGCATTCCCCTCTCTTGCTTTTCGCACAATACATCCCCAAACCCAGCCCAAACTTTGCCAGCAGCGGCCAGATGAAGTTCAACATGGTAAAGCCCAAATATTTGGAGTTATTCGGCGGGCAGATACAACAGGAAATGGACGAATCAGGTTTGTTCGACCCCAAAGGAGAATTCGAAACGCATCAGATGTACGAAGAACGGCAACGGCGGGCAAGCATGTATAAAGTATCCATTCATGAAAAATATCAACGCAAGTATAAAACCTATCTGAAGGAACAAGACAACGCCAGAAAAAACAAGATCAGGAATTCCCTGGAGAAGGTTACCCTGGCATTGGAGGGGATAGGGAAATATGAGCCGGACCGGGGGCAGTACTTCCCCGTGAAGATCAACGGGGGCTGGGACAATCTGCACGTGCCATTATCAGATGCTCCCAGTTTTAAAGAAAATTTCAAGGGGGCAAAGGCTACAGCCGACCGCCAGCTCAAAGAAGATGGCGAAACCTACGAGGTATTTAATATTACGGTTTACCACCCGATCACGAATGCACCGTACCTGTTCGGTCCGCAGCGTGAGCCCCTGTACCTGAGTCACATCGCCCTGGAGCCTTCTGAAAAGGACGAAGGCATTCCCCGGCTGGAGGCCTCTGTGCAATTCATCGACCCATCGGGGAACAGCCTGCTGGACGCTCGGGAAAAAGCCCAGTTGGAGATCACAATCAACAACCTCGGCAAAGGGGAAGCGAAAAATATTTTTGCCCAGATCGAGCATGGAGAAATCAATGCTTTGATAGTCAAAAGACCGCTACCCATTGAGTCCATAGCGCCGGGAAAGTCCGGAAAAATGACTATCGGACTGGAAGCCGGTGAGCGGATTAAGTCGGCCGAAATAGCGTTTCTGATCTCCTTTACCGAAGAACGCTTCTTCCCTCCGCCCCCTCAGAACGTAACCATCGAGGTACAAGGGCTGAAGCCCCCGGCCCTGGCTCTGGGAACGCTGGGCATAGAAGAAAAAGAAGGCAACCAGAACAACGTGATCGAAAACGGGGAATTGATCAAAGTGACGACATTCCTTCGGAATACGGGAGAATTGTCTGCTGAGAATGTAACAGTGAACGTCTTGATAGACGATGAAAACATTTTCCCGGTCGAAAAGAAGTCCTACCCGTTGTCCAGAACGATCCCATCCATTGGGGTAGACGAGCAGGTCATCTTCGAATTCGTGTTTGCCGTGAATTTCAAATACAAGGGCGGCGACATTTTGCCCATCCACCTGGAAGTAGCGGATGGCTTCAACGCTGTCCCCAAAAATATACCTTTGAACCTCAGGCTGAAGGAAAAGCTGCTGTCGGTCAAAGATATCAAGATAGAAGGCGTTTATGGAGATATTGGCAACCGCAAGGACTATGCCCTGGTCTTTTGCGTTTCGGACTATCAAAATGAGGGGTTGACCCCTTTGGCGAATCCGGTTAAAGACGGGCAGGCTATTGCCCAAGAGTTGAGAGCGCATTACGGCTTCGAGGTAGAACTGCTATCCAACCCAACCCTGGAGCAAATGGTAAATAAAATCCGGGAATATCAAGACAATTTCAGCGTCAACAAAGACAACCGCTTCCATCCTGCCAGCCAGCTCTTCATTTATCTGTCCGGCCACGGAGAAGTAGAAAATGAAGTCGGCTATTTCCTGCCTTCCGATGCCGACAACCGGGAATTGTACCGCACCGCCTTCTCCTATGATATCTGGCGCCGCAATATCGACCAGATCAACTGCAACCATATCATGGTGGCCATCGACGCCTGCTACAGCGGCTACTTCAAGGCAGACCCCAACTTCCGGAGCGGAGGGAATAAAGACCGGTTTGGGCGCCCCAACGAGCTCATGGAAAGGGAAAAAATCCTGCAGGACCACCTAAAATTGAAGACGCGGCTTTACCTCACTTCCAGTTCGGACGAAAAGACGCCGGATAAGTCCAATTTCGCCAAGAACATCCTTGCCGCGCTGAGGACTCGGAACCACCCCAACGGCATCCTGAACGCCCGGGCCATCCACGCCAATTACCTCGATCAGGTTCGCCCGCGGCCTTTGATCGGCGAGTTTGGGCAGGATGAAGGGGGCAGCACGTTTTTGTTTATTGAGAAAGAGCAGTGAGGTTTCAGGTTGAAATTCCAGGCTGGAAGTAATTCTGTTTTAAAGTTTAGCAGACCTGGGAGTCTCTGGAGCACGGGCATCTAAGCCCGCGCTAGGAGCCTGTCGGAGAAGTGCTGATGAGGCGAGAACGAGCAAATATTATTCTGGACAAGGCACGAGGAAGGAGAATAGTCGAAGCTAAGCGACTGACGAGCAACGAAGTGCAGAACAATATTTGCCGTTCGCAGACCATCAAGTGCTTCTCCAACAGGCTCCTAGTTAATGTAGAACGGATTTTTAGAAGGAACCAATAGAGAGCCATAAGGTTAAAGGGCCATATACAAGTTTATAGATCAAAGCTGTAAGACAATGGTTCGTGGGGTTATTTTTAGAATAATCTTTGGAAAACTTTGGAAATAACCGGGCTGAATTTAATTATTTGGCTGTGTGGGGAATCCCCACACAGCCAAATAATTAAAAATCATATTCCAAGAGACCTCCAACTTTTTTTTTTCAAAAACATAAACATTTGATAATCAGGCGTTTTTAAATTTCTCTAAAATTGTCAATTTTAACTGAACATAGTTTTTTTGTCAAAACTCCCACGAACCATTGGTAAGAATGATGGCATTAGAAGTAACCGGGAAAATCCGCACTAAATTTTTCGTGGGATTCAGTGCCTTTGGGCTTGCGCAAAAATAACTGCTACATGAATAATTATTTTCGTAAGCTAGTTAAACTGGTTTCGCTTGATTAGTGGAGCGTTTATTTTTGCGCAAGCCCTTTGTGTGCCTTTGTGTTTTGGGGGCATTTAAAAGCGAGAATTGCTGTATTGATCTTATATCTTAGGCTAGGGAGCTTGAGGTAATTCTTCTATTTTCACATTTCCTGCCGACAGGCTCTGGATAGGCGGGTACTGGGGTATAGGAAAATCTGGTTGTATGGTTTTTTAGGCTTTGGAGCGGAGTGCAAAAAAAGGAACGTTATTTTGAACTTTACCCTTACCCCTATGCATTAGGTGCTTCAACCTCAGATACTTCCTCTTCCCGGTATTTCTTCAACACACTCCTCCCCGTCACCGACGCCGGGCTGATCGCCTTGCCTGTCCCCTCATTGAAGACATTGTAGTGATCCACCCCATCCAGCCGGTAGTGCTGTACCAGATAGCTGTTCTGGCGGTAGGCGATGTGTTCGTTGGCGACCACCTCTTTGACGGGGCTTTGCGTTTTTTCCTCCTCTTCCCGAGAATCGCCAGGTTTGGCCTCCATGGGTGCCTCCTGGGCCTCTTTGGATGTTTCATGCACCGGCTGTGAGCTGCTGGCAGCCACGTCCGGTAATGAATCGGCATAGGTTCGGGCAATTTCGTTGATCCGGGTTTTGGGGGTTATCCCCTGAACAGCGAACTGCACTGTACCGCCGGGGAAAGATAGGGCTACCTCAATATCCAGTGTAGCGCCGTTCAATTCTCCATTTTCTGTGAAAAAGGCCTTATTCCAGGCTTCGATAAATTCCTTTTTGCCCATTTTTAACGCTTTTTGCCTTTAAATCAATGATTTAACTACAAATGTATTCATTTTTCGCTTATTTTGTAATCAAATAGTTTACTAAATGTAATGTACGAGCTGTACGGTACCTTCTTGATACATACTATCGAGAAACGCATCAGAGAAGAAGGCCCCCTCACCTTACGGGAAATTGTAGAGAATATCGCCCCCCAGCTCGAAGAACGATCCCGTGAACAAAGCAACCTGTACCACCGGGTACGGAGGGCCGTGCTATTTCTGGTGGACCACGAGAGAGCCTCCCGGTCCTGGGAGATCTCTTCCAATAATATTCCTATCCAAAAATTTTCAGCGAATGAAAGGATTACAGATGATCAAGCGGATGCGGCAGATGGCATCCGGGCAAGGCATGATGGAACAAATGGCGGAGCAGCTGCTCCCGATGGCTGAGCCGGTGTTGCAGCAGCTGTTCGAGAAATTCAACAAGCCGGTGGAAGACGGCGGGCTATTGGAGGACGGCGATTATGGCGTGGGCTTCTCTATTATGCCTATGAAAAAGGGAGAAGAGTGGACGTTTATCTATCTCATTGTAGTGTACACCTACGACGACGAGACTGGGAGAATGTATATCTCCAAAAAGAAACCGGTTACTGAACTTGCAAATCAACAGGAAAATGAGTGAATCAAAAGCAGTGGCAAACAGCCCCGATGACTTTTTCGCAGACATCAATCCGGAAGCAGACCTGAAGGGGTTCATTTCCCACATGGAGCAGCCCAGGGAAGAGATCCCGCAGCTGCCGAACTTCGATGGTGGCATTGGCCCCATTGGCGGAGGAGAAGATGGGGAGCCCGGCGAGGGCCTTTCTCCGGATGAACGGGATATGGTGCAGTATTTCGATTTCACCGACGAGCACCGCATGACGGCGGAGATCGGGCTCCTGTGGATCGACCGCCTAATGGCGATCATTGCCTCTTTCATTACGGGCAAAAGCGCTGATGTGTACCGCACCAGGCAGGGCAAGCCGGATAAGGACGACTACGAGATACAGCTGGCAGCCGCCCTGGTCAAGAAGTACCAGATGCGCATGAGCCTGGAATGGGCTTTTATGATGGCGATGGGTATGCGCTACGCGCCGGTGGTGGCTTCTATTCCGAGGGATGTGAAACAGGCTAAGGTGGAGGCTAAGGTTAAGGCTGAGAAGGGCAAGAGTTGACGGTATTTCGGTGTTTTGGTTTTTCGGTGTTACGGTAGGCCATTCCAGGGGCGCCATGAGGGCCTGCAAGGGAGCCTCCCGAGCGAACCGCAAAACCATAAAACCGCAAAACCAAAATCATAGATTACCAGAATTGTGAAACACAGAGACGCTCAAGTAACCATTATCGTAGGCCGGAACGGGACCGGCAAAAGTACGTTCTGCGAAAAGATCGTCAAATCGATCAACCAAAGGACGCTGGCAGTAACCTACAACGGCATGCCCAAGATATGGCGCCCATATAAGGAGGTAGACATCCGCAAGCCTAAGGCGATGGAGTTTAAAAAGGGGATCCGCCAGGTGGTGGCGGCCCGATACGAAGAGAGCGCCAAGAAAAACAAAGTCTTCGAGCACATCTACACCAACTTCCGCAATGGCGTCATCATTTGGGACGACTGCCGGGGCTACATCGACGCCTCCGTCGACCGCGACCGCTACTTCCGGCAGCTCATCCTCGACTTCCGCCACAAGATGCTGGATATGATCTTCGTGGTTCATTCTCCTTCCGATGTGCCGCCCAGGCTATGGGGCTTTGCCTCCACCGCGTTTATCGGCGCCACGGACGCCCTGGTGAACCGCAGCCAGGTGAAAACGCATAGCGCCGAAAGGATCATCGAAGTGCAGCAGCGGGTGAATGAGGCGTTTCGGGAGGCTAAAGAAAGGGGGGATAATAGCCATTATGGGCTTTTTAAGATGGTGCGGTTGTGAACGCTATAACAAACTAAGCTCTTTTTTAAGCATTTCAACTGCCAGGCGCTTCGCCTCTACCTTTTCCAAAGCTTGCTTATATCTAGGGTGATCCTCCGCTGGGAAAAGGCTATTATGGTTCGCCTTGTATTCCTCAAGTTTCCGGGACCACTCCGTCACTTTTGCTTTCGCAGAGCGGAGTTTGTTCTTTAGCCGTTTCTTTTTTTCCTCCGCAGGTGGGATCCACACCACATTGAACTGTCTCACCTCTACCAGCAGCTTTGGGGATTCCAGCTGGTATTTCGCCGTAAGGTATCGAAAGTACCAGCGCCATTTCATATAGGCTTCGAACTTAAAACCGCTGAAGTAGCGAAGAGTAGTGGGATCAGGCCCAGCATAATCTTGGTTGTGACGGATGATTTTACAACCAAATCGTTTATCCTCTACGTGCATTTTTGGTGAGTTTATGAGCAATTGAAAAAGTAAAGCCCCCATACCTTTACCCCGTATTTCTGCGCACAGTAAAATTGCTTTTCGCTTAATACAGGTATTATAGCCTTAGTAAGATAAGATTCAACTGTTATTTTCATTGAGCGCTGAGGAAATACCTGTACAGAATGAAAGCCAACAATTGGAACTTTGAATCTAACTCTTTTGCCCTTCGACGTGAAAATTGAAAACCAGAACTGCCCGTCAACATAATGGCTTTTGTCATTAGGAGAAAGGGTTGTTTGGAGGGTGAAGCCAGTATCTAGTATTTCTATCTTCATTTTTATTTGATAGAAGAAATTGAGAATTTTCTTTTGATTCCTTGGTGTCTTTTCAAGTCATACCTACTTGGCATTATTCCGACAACCACTCCATTCCAGGAAAACTTATTCTCTCCTCTTAAAAACCTCCTAATCCAAATCTCTCTTTCACCTATTTCGTCTCCTTGGGCATCTTTAATCTTAATATTTCGAGTATGCCCACACACCCAATGAATGATTTTTTTATTCCGGCCAGTTTTGGTTTTGGGCATTTCCCTTAAAGAATAGATTGATTCGAGTTCGTCGAATAAAAAAGGTATCTGAAAACCGAGCCTGTTATCAATTGACTTAATATAGATGTGCCATAAGTAAAAGGCATTGAGGTAAACCGAAAGGTGTTGCTGAAGATACTTACTTACAGTAAAGTTATACCTTTTTTTATTCTGCCGGATATATGGATCGTACGCGCTAAAAGCATATAAATACGGGAACTTGAATTCTTCTGACGAAGAATATTTAATTGTCGGGCCAATCAGTCCGTCTTCATTGAAAATCTGCCCCCCAACTGGTTCTAACCCGTCTTTTTTTCTCTCTTCATCTATAACTTGCAAAAGCGAATTCACTTTTTCGTTAGATTTCAGGTATCTAATGTCATTTTTATGCTTATTTATTGACTCTTCGTTGTCTCTTTTGATCTGGTCCAGAACATAACTTTTATTTTTACGGCCTACATTATACGCCACTCGATGTCCATACCAATTCAAGTCGTCTCTAAAAAGAGATAGGTCAAAATCTACTACAGGGTCTTTGATGTAACGTTTTCTTTTCGCACTACTTCTAAATGAGGTAGCTAAGACATCTATTATATTCCCTTTCCCAGCTAACCGCATTAATGATTCAAAAATAGGTGCATGTTCATCACTGTGCAGATGGAATAGAGGCATCTTGAAATCCCTTGTGTTAATATCCAGTAAGGGAAAGTCTAACTCGTCTTCAAATTCAGCAATTTCCAGGTTTTCATTGCCAATAAAATTGGACACCAGATACCCTCCATCAAACACCGATTTAGAAAGTTTTACTTTGTCGCTAAAGCTATATTTAATTGGCCTGATCTGATTATCTAAAGCCAGTAATAACGTTTCAATCAAATCCTCTTTAGACTTAAGATTAACGTTAAAATCGCCGGATTCAAGGTACTTTTTGTTGGTGAAATTCTTCTTATTCATTGGTTCAAGTTTTGTTATAGCTTACTCATTGAATTAAAACCCATCCCTCAACCGGGCATATTTCTCCCCATACCGGTGCTTCACTTCCAGCAGGTGATATTTCGTATCCACATACGCCCAAAAGCTGCTCCTGGGCGTACAGGTTATCTCCATCAATGTATCGTTGTTGTAGGGCAGCACATCTACGGCTAAGGGCTCCGGGATGAATAGATAGAGCCCTTCACAGTAGCATGCATTGATCATCCATTCACCGGCCTGCAGCAAATGGCCTTGAAAGGGGATGGCCAATTTGAAGGGCTCTGGCTTGGCTTTAACATGTACCTGGCTGCTGCCTGGATGGCAGCGTATCACGCCATCCGGATCAAGAAAGGAGAATACTCTATCCTGGTAGAAAGCAGCGCTTAAAGAAAATGCTTCTCCATTGAATGCTTCTGAAATTATTCTGACTTTGATCTTTGTATTCATATCTCTACACGTTTTCAGGAAATCGATTCAACACATTGCCGGACCAGCCACTCCATCACCGGCGGCGTCACGGCATTGCCCAACTGCTTCACCTTTTGGCGGCTGTTGCCCAGGACAACATATTCTTTTTGGAAGGCCATGGCGGCTTTGATC
Source organism: Lewinellaceae bacterium (assembly GCA_020636095.1). Taxonomy (GTDB): domain Bacteria; phylum Bacteroidota; class Bacteroidia; order Chitinophagales; family Saprospiraceae; genus JACJXW01. The sequence continues at coordinate 24,681 of JACJYN010000019.1, read as the reverse complement.
TCGTGCGGCTTCAGCATGCGGTAATAGCAATCCTCGATACTGGGGCTTCGGGAAACCACCAGGCCGGCTCTATCGGTAGTAGTCATGGTATTGACTGCTTCAGCCATCCCACTGGCGCCCAGGCTGCCGGAATAGTAATAGGATAGAAAAGCCTGCACCTTATCTGTTGTAACAATACCGTGTTTGATCATAGTAGTAACAGCTCCAAGCGGGCTTGTAGAAGGCTTTGCATTGCTCTGCCCGTAGTTTTCTATGATCACCGGCATACTGAATAGGGCATGATGATCCTGAGTGGTGACCGTGCCGGTGGGCTTTTCCAATCCTCTTGTCCACCCGGGCGTATAATTGCCAACCAGCAGGTGATGGTTTCCGCCGGCCAGTACAGTGGAAAGATGGCTGGATGCGGCTCTGGCTTTACCTGAGCTGTTCATTTCGACAATGAAAGGCACTGCTATACCGGTAGCCTGAGCAGTTGTTTGAGTGAAAAAGGCCTCTGTAGAAGGCCTTACATAGGAGCTGTCAGTTGCTTTGGAGTGTTCCAGGTTCAGGATAAGGCTTTGATTTCCGTATTTATCCAATCCGTATTGAATCCGTTCGATGGTCTTTTTCGCCAATGGCTTCTTCCTGTCGCCAATCCTTTTTCCGGGAATTGTCCAGTCAATGGCATTGAAAGCGCAGTAGTAGTAGGGCATGGCCTCCTCAAAGCACTCTGAGCACCGGTAAACGTACTGTGTCCGGTACTTTCCCCAATTTTTCGCCGAATTTTTCCAGGACTGATAGGCTTCTTTTTCGCCGCATTTCGGGCAGGGCGCCATTGGCCGGTATTCCAAATTCGGCGAATTATTGCCTTTTTTCCAGAAAACGATATACATACGGTCCCGGCTCTGTGGACAAGGGTGGAAAAACATCGAATTCAGGTAGCAGCACTTGTGATTGTAGCCCAAATCGTGCATTGCCTTTAGCCAGGCATTCCAGAGCCGCCAGTAGCGGGCATCCACCACATTTTCGACGATTATGAGGTTGTAATCGTGAAATTCGGCGAATCTTGCCACATCCCACATGGTTGCCCGGCTGCGCTCTTCCTCCGGTTTGATGGAAAATTCGCCGAATAATTGCATCTGGTTCTGGAATTTCCGCTTTCTGCCCTTTGCCAGGCTATGATTCGTGCATTCCGGGCTGGTGATCAGGATGTCTGTAGACGGATAGCGGCGAGGGTCGCAAGCCTGCACGTCTGTGCAGTCGTGATCGGTGTCCGGATGGTTGGTATTATGCGTCTCAATGGCCAACTCCCAGTGATTGAGCGCCATTTTGACTTCCACCCCGGCTGCTTTCGCCCCGGAAGTGCTGCCACCGGCACCGCAAAACTGGTCGGTGGCAGTGAGATAGGAGTATTTATTTGGCATTTTTCGTCGATTTTCACCTAATACAAAGCAGGTACACTTCATTGCCGTCCTGCATTGGAATTGAAACGATGTCGAAGTCTGTTCCTGGCTGCGGTGCAACACCGTCATAAAATTCGATGTGGCTATATGCCTCAGTTAGGGACAGAGGCACCAGAGCGGTGCCTACTTCATTGCCCAATTCATCGAACATTAATACTTCTTCAATAGAATCTTGTTGTTCTGTTTGACGCTGCATGCAGCTGGTTGCCAGCAGCAGGGTGATCATTAAGATAGTTGCCGTTCTCATTTTTTAGTTGTTTCAGAGAAGTGATGAAAACGGGGGGTATTATTTGTTTTTCGCCGATTTCCGGGAATTTTTAAAGTGATTCCAATACAGCAGTCACAGTTTCCAGGCATTTTTCGACGAGTTCCAGGCCAACCTTCTGATAGGCATTCTGTAAGCCTTTGCTGACTGCTATGTTGCTGTTCAGGTTGTGCCGGATTTGCACCAGCTCCATCCTTTGTTGTTCGATGCGCCTCAGTGTTTCGTTTTTGCGCTCGATAGCTGCCAATAGCATACTGTATTTCTCATAATCGTCTTTGCCGTAGGAACGTCCATTTTCAATGTCTTCCTTGCTCTGCTCTACCCACCTGGTGATGCATTCAAGCCCAAAGAACGCTTTGCCTGTGTTCCAAACAAATAGCCCGATGTCAGATTCATTTGCTGCGAAGTCATTGCCGCTTTCGAGCTGAGTACGGTACTCTTCTGCTGTCAGTATCTTGAAATCGTACATTAGGCCGGCCAGTGGTTGAAATTGTGTGCTCATCTTCTAATCAAATTTTATTGGTGATACAATTCAGGCATTTCCCCGCCTCAAAGAGGATCTCATCGGTGTTGCCGCAAGCCAGGCAGAGATGCCGGAATTCGACGAATTCTTCTCCCTCCTCTATTCGGCAAGCTTTAGCGCCAAATCCACGGTGGCCGGTATAATCTACCTCTTCTCCGCATTCCGGGCAAAGCATGCCTTCGTGGCCATACATAGCCTCCGCCCAGGAGCCCTCCCAGCTACAGCCGCAACAGGCGAAATATGCTGATGCCATTTTTCCGCGATTTTTTAGGTGGTGATGGATTTTTGAACTTGTATGCCCTGGTGCAGTTGCTGTAAGACACGCCCTCAAAGCCCACTTTCTTTACGAACCGTTGCAGCACATCGAAGTACCACGTCTGGACATAGATATTATCGGTGTACCCTTTCCAGAAGTAGGAACGGATATCCTCATCCAGGAAAGTGGTGGTGCGCTGCTCCGTCACCTTAAAGTCGGCGCTGGGGGGCAGGTGGCCGGTAAAGTGCTTTTCTATTTTTCGCCGATTTTCGGCGGTGTTAGGTACGTAGGCAGTAGACATCGTTAATTCTGGTTTAAAGCATTATCGAGATACCAATCCCGGCTCTCTGCCGAAATCTTCTTGTGATGCTTGCGCCGGTCTTCCAGGCGGAAAGCCGCTACCCGCTCCTCGAAAGCCTCCCAGCTCTCATTGCAGTGCTCCCCGTCCTGGAAGTACAGCTCGTGGACGGTGATCTTCTCCGGGTTGCCGCTTTCCTGCAGCAGCTCCCGGTGGCGCTGGGCCCGTTGGCGGACGTTGCGGTCGCCGGGGTACTCTGAGGCTTCGTAGATGTTCTCGATCATCACGGCGTATTGCTTCAGCAATTCCCGGTATTCCCAACGCTCGATGTATAAGTGGAGGAAAGAATATAAGGTCAATGCAATCATGAAAACTATCGCAGCTATTGGAAGGCCATATCGAGCTGTAATGAAGAATATCATTATCGAGAATAATACCACGACAACTGCTTTGATTCCTTTTACCATGATCTAGTGATTTTCGATATTGATGTTAACGTTGATGTTGTTTGTATGTCCTTGTCTTTGTCTGTCCGGCTTCTTTTGGGGTTGGACATAGTGTCCTGCGCCCCAATCGTTGTCGTATATGTCTCTGTCCCTCCAAGCCATGTCTTCTTGTCTGTAGCTCCTTGTCCTATGTCCGGGCTCCAACAAGCTTTCAATAGCCATGGCCATGCCGGACAAGACATTGATGAAGACAAGGACAAGGAACCAGACAAGCTGCCCGGCAAAGGACATCGAGACAATCAAGACATAGCCTATTGCCCGTCCGGTCCAGACAGCAGCCGGCCATATCCGGAACTTTTTCGCCTCTTTTTTTACCGTTTTGCCCAGGTGGGGGATCTCCCACTCGATGACCCGGGCGGGGAAGGCGTTTTCTTGCTGAAATTCCCCGAATTCGGGCGCTTTTTCCTCGATTTCCTGGAAATCCAACTCTTCAAACAGGTCATTTTTGCGGTCATTTGCGGTATTCTGCATAAGCCATCACGCAGTTTTTGCGGTTGCAAACCGCTGATTATCAATAGAAGTTACCGCAATTGCGGTAAAATGCGGTTCATTTCATACATGCTCTCCCCTATCGAGGGCAGAGGTGAAGGCTCCGAAGTAGTCGGAAACCGTCCTTTCTGAGTATCCTTTGACCTTTCGGTTGCCAACTCTGCTCAATAATGAGCTAGTTTCTGGTATCGTAAACCCCTTTGCCCAGTACGGCTTGATGGACATGGCTTTCTGGGCATTCAGCTTCCTTGTCCGCAGTTCTTCCATGTCCGCCTCAGTCAATGTCTCTTGTCTTTGTCCGAACCCTGTCCGGACATCGTCTTGTCTCCATGCCGCATGGGCTGTCTCGCTGTCGTCATCCTTGTCCGGCGCCCATAGTTGTCCGCCGACAAGGCTATGTCCGGCAAGGTTGATGTCCGTTGTCTGTCCGCTTGTCCGTTTCTTTGTCTGTCTCGGGGGTAGTGCATGTCTGTCCGGCTTGTATGTCAGCAGGACATACTCCTCTATCCAATCTTTGATTGCCCTCCACATAGCCCCTACTGTTTGTCCGTTAGCAACTCGTTGAAGCTGTAGATGACAAAGGCGGTGGCGCTGCCGACCAGGCAGGCTTTCGCCCACTTCAGCAGGCCCGCGCTCACTCCGTCCATCGGCGCGGCGGACATCACAAAAAAGACTACATCCAGGATCGAAAAGAGCAGGATGTACGAGGTCTCTTTTTCGCCGATTTTGATCACCGCCGAGATGCCTCTCCGAAGGGTCATCAGCAAGGCGGTCAAGTTGAAAGTGAAGGCAAATAGCCAGCCGCTGACTTTACGAGCCGTCTCATTGCCCAGGGCGCTGACGTCCATCCCAATGCTGGCCACATGCTCCATCTGAAAGATCAGGATAAAGATGAACGCCATGTAGACCAGGATGGTGACGAAGGGGCTGCGCCCGCCTGACGGTTCTTCTTCCGGTTCGGCTTCTTCCACCGGCTCTTTTGCAGGTGGCAACAGCTGCTTTGGCGGCTCTATGGGTTGTTTTTCTTCCTTTGGGGTTATCTCCAGCCGAGGTTTCCGCTCCGGCGCCGGGTTGTTGATGTTGATCTGTATGTTAAATTGATGCGCAATCTCCTGCGCGCTTTCTACAACCTCCTCCGGCCTGCGGGGGTGCGGCTTGGCATAAGCAGCGATGATCTCCTGCACGACTTCCGGGGGCAGGGGGTCGTCTTTGCCGTAGTAGAAATCCATGCGGGTCATGGCCCGTTTGAGGGTGCCGATGTCTATGCCCAGTACTGGTAAGGGTTTGGGGTAAATGATGCTTGCATTTTTAGGCTGTTGTTTTTACTTTGCATGCTTCTATTAGTTTTAGAGCGGCAGCTTTTGCTTTCCACGGCGGCTGCCGCTCATTATCTTGATAATATTTTCTTGTTCTGGGCTCGCCTTTGGGGCGGCGCCTTTTCTTGTTTTCTCAGTGTATGCAAAGGTTGGAGGCTGCCTCTTTTGGCTGCTTCGTTTTTTTTGGTTTGAGGTTTTGCTTAGGGCTTAAGGCTTCTTCGGTTTTTTCAATTGGCTTGGTTTTCAATTTTTTAAGGTTCGGGGTAGCTCTTGTCCCCCCTTTTTTGATTGGCCAAAAAAGGGGCAAAAAAGCCTTCCGCCTGACGCAGCCCTGGCTAAAACTGCCCTTCACTTCACTGCCCCACCCAAACTCGCTTTGATCGTTTGTTCATTGCTCTTAGTACTTCGCTGCCATGGCTGTTTCACTTTGCCCATCGGCTTTCCCCGCTCAGACAGTGGGTGGTGCGGACGTTTCGTTACGGGCAGTTTCTTAACGCCAGGCCTGCTAAGGGCGGGGGTCAACTCGGGGCTGCTCGCCCAGGGCAGCTTGGTGGTGCTGCTCAGCGGTGGCTGCGCTCCATCTTAGCAGCCCTGGGATTGCTGCCCAGGGGTAGCCATGCCGCCTTAGAGCATTCGCGTTAAGAAAATGCTGCTGCGTCGGACAAAAGAGCTACCCACGAATGAAGCGCCAAACCTGTACCTCAAGCTGATGGAAAACTACCGTTACAAGGTGCTGAATGGCTTGGGTCGCGACCTCCTGGAGCAGCATTTTTAGCGAATGCTCGTTAGCGGCGACCCTTTTTGGCCACCTTTTTGGGGTTATCAAAAAGGTGGGGATATACCTACCGAAGCAGCTATGCATAACCCAACGCACTTATGCATCAAACCCGAACCTGTCAAAAGCAGCCAAGCTGTTGTAGGCCAGCACTCTTCCGCGCCAGCAGATGAAAAACTTATCATTCCTCTTCGAGGTGTTCCCCCGCCTTCAAATCCACCCAATCATTCAACTGTTCCAATTTCAGGCGAAGGCTATATATCCGCCTACCCAACCAGGCAAAAAGCAGGTAAACTGCCGGTTTCATTCTTTTAGTAGTCATTACCCTCATGATCATAGGTTTTGTTGAAACAATACTTGTTTATGCAGGGGGGTAATAAATTCTCTAAGCAGTATCTGCGTGGGTTCGTCCACCCACTGCATGGTAGCCTCGGCGAAGAGGGCGAAAAACTCGCTTCGGCGAAATTTCAAGGTAGCGCCATCGAGCAGCTGCATCTTCTGCAGCACTTCCTTTAGCAGGCACCACAGGTAAAACTCCATCTCCATGCCGTCTTCAAGCAGGCGCTTCTGCACCGCCTTTTCCAGTACACTCCAAAGTGGCTGCTCCATCTTCAGAGAAATCGATCCATCTTTCGTCGTTTTGATCTTCATACACCCCATCCAGTTGTCGGATTATTCCATTCTTTTTCGGCGGTGTACACGGCAACCGGGGGGGTGTTGCTCGGTGCGCTCTGGTCGTAGATGCCGGCCCACAACATTGGGTATTTCTTAACAAGGACGTAACACCTCTTCATCGAATTATTCCTAAAAGTCAGCAGCGGCCGTTCATTCTCCGGGATGTGCTTGACTTTTTCAGCCATGGGCCCGGTGTATTCTACTGGCCTAAAAACCAGCTTGTATCGCCCTCCTCTTTGCTTGCTCATTGAATTTAGATTTGACATCAACGAATATTTTTTACGATGTCCCCAATGGACATTGCCGTTGCGTTCCTCCTTTCACCAACTACTCGCCGGTGCTGTTGAATACGCAATGTTTTTCTAGTTTGAGGGGGGTATTTTTCTGGATTGTCTATCCATGATCTCGTTATAAGAAACCCTTCTGGATTGGCCGTACTGAAAAATATTTCGGGTTCAGGAATAGCGCCATGTTCACCTTCCCAGTATAGCTTAATTAGCTTCATGCGGTCCAAATAATTCCGCGTTATCTTTTCAAAAACCGCCTCTAACGGCTTAGGCGTGCCGAATAATTCTGATAAGCGAGCTAAGACTGCTTGCTCCCGGCCTTGCGTGAAAACTATATTCGGATAGAGCCAGTTTTTTGCGTAGGAGAACAGGACTGAAGCGTAATAGCGGATGAGTTCCTGTCGAATCAAGTCATCTTCGGCCCCGGCTAGTTGTTCCGGTTGCGTCGGTTGGCTGGCAGCCTCGGCCTGCTGGTTGCTTTGCTCGTTCCTGTTCTCTGGTTCCGGTTGCGTCGGTTGGTTGGCAGCCCCGGCCTGCTGGTTGCTTTGCTCGTTCCTGTTCCCTGGTTCCGGTTGCATCGGTTGGCCGGCAGTCCCGGCCTGCTGGTTGCTTTGCTCGTTCCTGTTCCCTGGTTCCGGTTGCATCGGTTGGTTGGCAGCCTCGGCCTGCTGGTTGCTTTGCTCGTTCCTGTTCCCTGGTTCCGGTTGTTCCGGTTGTATTCCACTTTGAGGTTCTTGTTGGCCCGATGCGGAATTTTCGAGCAGTTTCATTTCGGCGAAGCAGTTTTTTTCCGCATCGCTGCTTTTTTTTCCGCCTACAAGTTCATGTTGTTCTTGTTGAGAAGGTACTTGTACTGTACCTGTACTTGTAGGCGGAAAATTTTTCCGGCCTGGGAAAAAAAATATGTTTTTTCCACGTAAGTGCAATGTTGGAGAGTTTTTCGGTGTTAGCCTCCCGGTTGACCGGTTGCTTTCGATCCAGATGAGGCTTGGCAAGATTGCAATCTCGAAGTCACTTGTCCTGCCATGGAAAATTGAAAATGCAGGTTCTCCATCTGCATTACAGCCCACAGGCGCAAAGAAACCTGCATCTTCCAAGGTTTTCCTGTAGTTGCGGATTGATCGGCCTGTACGCGCCGTTATATCCGATAAGAACTGGTTGTTTGTTGCCAGGAGTGGCATTTTCTCCCAATCCAGCTCCACGGCAAAGCCACGAGCGGCCTGCCATCGCTGAAACTCCATCGCATACAGCCGAATCAGTTCTCGGGCAAGAAACACATGCGGAAGCTTAAGCTTCGGCTTTTTGAACTGTGCATTGTATCGATCTACAGCCCCTTCCAGAACTCGGTAGCTCTTTGGCAGGTCTATCCTGTAGCGAACTTCTTTTTTGTTCTGAATTGCCATTGTTTGGTTTGGTTGTTAAGGTGTCCGGGCCCCACGTAGTGGGCTCCGGAACCTCATTGGAAAACGCAGCTATGCTGCTTCGCTCTGTGGCCTGCAGAGGGGTCGAACCTCGTTGTTGCACCCAAGTGTGCTTGTAGGCCGGTGAAGGGCGTCACCCCTTCACCGTTTCTTTTATCATGTATTCAATTAGCTGCTCGATATGCCGGAACTTCCTATGCCCAGCGTGGAGCAGCTTGCCCTTTGGTAAATGCCTTCTGATGGTGTTTAGGTGTAAGGATACCGTCTCGTGAATATTGCTGTGTCTTCTTGCACGTATTGCTTTTCGAGTACGCACGACATCTGTGTGCCGTACAACAGGAGCGTGACGTAAAAGGTAGGACACAAAGCTGTAGATTGTATCACCTACAAGTCGCGTCTCTGCTTCAAGGATTTCTTCAGGCGAGCATGAGGATGAGTTAACTATCTCTCCGTCGATTAGGAGATTAACAGTTACTCTGTTGCTGAATAGCTCCGGCTCTTTGCTGACGAACACCATGGCTACAGGTTTTCGAACTTGGATTGCAGGGCGGCTACCTCTTCTTCCAGGATGTGGGTTAGCTCCTCGTGGAAGTGGTGGCAGAGTTCGCGGATTTTGGGGTTGGCGAAAAAGTCGCTTTTCAGGCCGATGAGTAGCCCGCCGGTAAAGTAATTGCCTGGTGTGTGCTGATGATAACCGATTACTTCGGTGCTTTTGGCTACCACTTCGTGGGTGGGCCCGATCACAATAGCGCCGGATTGGCGGATGGTTTCGAGGAGCCGCTGGTGGGCTTCGAGGTTGGCCAGGGCGGCCTGGGCTTTTTCGAGTTTTTCTTTTGTCATTGGTTACCTTTTTTGAGTTTGTGAGCAAACTTTGTTAAAGGGAGGGCGCGGGGCGCCCTCCGGGAATGGTTTGGTACAAACCGTCTATGAGTAATGCTGATACTCTTTTTTTTCACCTCTGTGGGTGTTGCTTTTGTCTGGCTTTTGGTTCTGGGATTTCTCTTGACTATCTTGGTTCCGTTTTTGGCGCCTTGGGGTTTGGAAGCCTTATAGCTTAAGGCTTTCGTGTTCTTATGGCCTCACTTTTTTGAGGGCCAAAAAAGTGACAAAAAAGCCTTCCGCCTACGCAGCTTCGGCTAAAACTGCCCGGAACTCCGCTGTACCCTACAAACTCGCTTTTATCGTTTGGCCGTTGCTCTTTTCTCCTTAGCTGCCTTTAGGTATTCGCCTTATTCTCTCGTTCTCGTTGCTCAGACAGTGTAGGGTACGGACGCTGCGTTCCGGGCAGTTTTTTCACGCCGAACCTGCTAAGGGCGGGGTTCACCGCTTGACCGCCCAGTGTTTGCCGGCCCGGCATAGCAGCCAGAGCGGTGGTTTAGCTGCATTAGAGGATTCGCGTTAAAAAAATGCTGCTGCGTTGGACAAAGGAGCTACCCATAGCCTGTCCCGGAGCATTCCGGGAAATGAAGCGCCTAACCTTTACCTTAAGCTGTTGGAAAACTGACGTCAAAAGGCGCGTAATGGCTTGGGTCGCGACCTCTGAGGGCAGCATTTTTAGCGCACGATTTACAGCGGCGACCCTTTTTGGCCACCTTTTTGGGGTTATCAAAAAGGTGGGGATATACCTACCGAAGCAACCATGCTTAATTCCATGCACTCCCGCATCAAACCCGAACCAAACCCAGGGCCAGCAGCCCAAAAGCAACACTCAACCCATGCACTTTTGCATAGACATCCCCTCCCTCCTCAGTCAGTCAAAGAAGTCCAATTAGCTGCAGCCACTTCCAAAAAGCAGCTGCAGCACGATCAAATGGAAAACCAACTTCAGAGTTTGTTCAACCTCTTACCCAACAAGCAGGGAAGAAAAGCGGGCGCCATCCCAAGAAAAAAGCGGCCGGCGCCCAAACACCTCAAAAACCCAAATAAAAAATATCTTAGCCACTCAAATGACCACCCGGCCGGCCGCCACCTTCTCACTCAGCTGCAGAACCTCCTCACGGTAGTAGGCAGGCGGCCGGCCATCCCGAATCTTAGACAACAGCCCTCTTTCAACCAGAGACGCAACCACCTTGCGGTGACGGCGGCTCTTCACCAAACGCAGCCCAAGCAACTGGGCCGCTTCGTCTGGGCACACCCAGGGGCTACGCTTGCGGCGCATCTCATCCAGCAAGGCTCGCTGCACTTCTGTGTTCTCGCGGAGGGCTTTGACCAGTTGATCCAAGGATAAGGTAGTCATGGAAATAGCAGGATTAAGGGTTATGCAACATGGGGGATCATCATATCGGGGAAGACGGCCATGCCTTCCGCCTGGGTGAGCTGCTGGGCTTCATCCAGGGTGATGGCCTTGACGCCGCAGCCGTACTGCATGATCAGCTCGCTGCGGTCCATGCCCAGCACGGCGGCCCAACAATCCAATTCCTCGGCGGACATCAGCTTCCAATTCTGCTCCTCTTCCTTCAGCAGCTTGGTGACCCGGTTCTTGGTCGTGCCCAGCAGGTTGTGCAGGTTGTCGATGCCGGCCGGAAATTTTTCGTCCACTAATTGCCTGAAATCTTTGCTCATTTTTCCTAACTTTATGATGTTCAATGCTTATGCTAATTTAAAATCCTCCCTTATGAGTAAGCAAAATGCTTCCATTTGCACTGCTGTAACAGTACATCCTCCTATCCAGCTTCCCGTCAAGTGGTTACCCGATAAAACAGGGTTAGATTACATCTTGTACAATGTTTCTCTGAATATTACACGGCAGTTTTTTACAAAAAGTATATTCACTTTTTGTAATTTGTCTTCCGGTAATTTCGTGTTTTGTTTAACACAAATATAGTGCATTTAAAACGATAAAGTCAATTAAAAAACGACATTTTTCTTTTAAAAACGCACAAATTTATTTTTTTAATGCATTTATCAAAGAACATCAAGCATTTAAGGCAAGAGCATAGGCTCACTCAGGAAGATCTCGCGAGCCAAATAGATAAGTCAAAGGGAAATATAAGTGCCTATGAAAAAGGAAAGATATTGCCTCCAGTTGATGTGATCATAAAGTTTTGCGAGATTTTCAACGTCAGCCTGGATGACATTATACACAAAGACCTATCCAAAGAGGGCCCAGGGCGCCCCGACGACGAAGCCCCCCGCACAGAGTACAAACCAACAGCCGAAGACGAGGAGCTGCTCCGTCGGTTCCTCGTCCTGAAGCTCGAAGAGGTGGCCAACGCCCTCAAAGAGGAGAAGCCGGAGCTGTATAACCGGCTGCAACTGGACAAACTGATCAAAAAAGAGAAAAATTTTGAATAAAAAATGGCCGATCGGGGCAACCTCCACATAAAGCGCCCGTAAAACTTCTAATAACAAACACTAACGGACGCACCATTCACACGTTCTACAGCATCAATACACAGTTTATTCTGCCTCAGCTAACCAATTCTAGCTCGGATCTCCAAACAATAAACACATAGAGGCCAATCGCCGCCAGCCTCAAGGCTATGGTTGTGGTATGTATTTTTATGGCGGGCATAGTCAACGCATACTATGAATAAAACTGACGACCTAACGCGCGAGGTGGAGTCCCTCTGCGCGCTCATCGATGCTTGTGAAGAAGGCCGTTTGAAAGCGTTCCTGCTGCTGAGGTTGATCCTGGCAATGGAGGAGTTGAGAAGAGGAGGGTAGGGATTGTTCTGTCGAACCGGTTATCTCTGCATGTTGTTTTGGGGCGGCTGAGCTAAGCTCATTGGCACTTGCCGGTGGCGTGTATTTTCTATTTACGTCCAGCTCTGATTATAGACGTTCTCGAACAGAGGGGATGGATTCGGCGTGCCAGTGTACACCTGGTCGCCAGGCTGCGAGCCACGGTTGCTGAAGCCGGCTACCTTCTCCCGGAGACAGAGGTTAAGTTCAATAAATTGAACTGTGTTCATCCAAATCGAATAAGTTAAGCCGATAATGGTAGCTAAAAGAAGTAAAAACTGAATGAAGTCTGCAGTATTCATGATTAATGTTGTGTTTTATTTATGTTCTGGACTGCGTATTCCAAAGTATTTACTCGCTTGTATAAATAACCGGCCAGTAAAAGACATCGACATTATTTAGCAAGTGCCCTGCCAATTAAGCCTGGCTTTGGCCCTTTTTCATTCTGGCCAGCTGCCCTTCCGCCCAGAGAAGCATTTCCTCCACTTCCGCCGAACCGGGCAATATTTCCAGGTAAAAACGGAGATCATCGATAAAATCTTCAAAGAGATGAGCAGTGGCTCCTTCATCCAAAGTTTTTACTATCAGTTCCATAAATTGCTCCTTCTGTCCGGACACCAGGTAATACAAGCTGAGGTTAAATTGATTTATTAAATTCCGGGGTTCTTTCTTTTGGGCGGCATTTGCCAAAGTGATCGCCTCTTGGATTTGTTTATTTGCGTCTTCATGGTTTCCTTCCTTGCGGCTAGCCAGAAACGACAGATAATAGTTCCAATCTTTTCCTGGATCAATTTGCATAGCTTGCTGAAAATTTGTCTTAGCATCGGGGATTCGACCAATCTTTAGATAAATTTTCCCACGCTGGGCATAGTTCCATTCATCATCCGGCTTGAGTTCAATGACCTTGCCCAGGTCGGCCAGGGCTTCTTCATACCGCTTCAGGGACTTATACACCGAACTTCGCTCGACCAGGGCCCATTCGTAATCCGGCTTCAGCTCAATAGCCTTGCTCAGATCGGTCAAAGCCTCTTCGTAACGTTCCATAACCCAATTCAATCGTCCTCTCTGCGCAACTGCCCATTCATATTTTGGTTCTAACTCAATGGCTTTGTTAAGGTCAGCCAGCGCCTCATCGAAGTGCCCCTTATCCATATAAACTACTCCACGGAAGGCAAATGCAGTTTCATAATCTGGTTCTAAGCCAATGGCTTTATTCAAATCCGTTAAGGCATCTTCATGAAGCGCAATCGCCCTATAGACTGAACCTCGTTGAGTTATAGCCCATACATACTCCGGACTCAAATTAATAGCCCTTCCCAGGTCATTCAAGGCTTCCTCAGGACGCTTCAGAGACTTATACACTGAACCACGCAGGGCAAGAGCCCACTCATCATCAGGATTCAGCTCAATGGCTTTACTCAGATCAGCCAAAGCTTCTTCATAGCGCTTCAGGTCCTGATATACCGAACCACGCTGATAAAACCAATCAGCCTCAGGGTCCAGTTCAATAGCCTTGTTCAAGTCGACCAGAGCTTCTTCATAGCGCTTCATATCCTGATATACTGAACCTCGCTGGGCAAGAGCCCAATCGTACGCTGGATCCATCTCAAAAGCCTTGCCCAAGTCAGCCAGGGCTTCTTCATAGCGTTTCATATCCTGATATACCGAACCACGCTCAACCAGAGCCCATTTGTATTCCGGATTCAACGCAATAGCCCTGCTCAGATCAGCCAGGGCTTCTTCATAGCGCTTTAGGCCCTGAAATACCGAACCACGTTTAACCAGAGCCCATTTGTATTCCGGCTTCAACGCAATAGCCCTGCTCAGATCAGCCAGGGCTTCTTCATAGCGCTTTAGGTCCTGAAATACCGAACCACGTTTAACCAGAGCCCATTCGTAATCCGGCTTCAGCTCAATAGCCTTGCCCAGGTCGGCAAGGGCTTCTTCATAGCGCTTCAGGTCCTGATACACCAAACCACGCAGGACCAGGGCCCATTCGTAATCCGGCCTGGATTCAATAGCCTGGTTAAAGTCAGCCAGGGCTTCATTATATTTACCCGATAATCGGTAGGCCTCTGCCCGCCAGGCTAAGGCTATTGGTTTGTTATTGTCCTCTACCAAGGTGGATCTCATGATCCGCTCCAGGGCGCTGACCAGTGATAAATAATCATCTTTATCATACCCAGCTAAGCCGTTGGTTAAAGATGCCCCCCAGCATCGAACGGCTGGTAGTTCAAAATCTCTTTCAGCGTAGCTCAGGGTTTCCGCCCAACGTTTGGCATAGGACCTTTTCTCTTCCAGGGCGGACAGAAAACCATTGAGAGCATAGGATAAATTTTGGTGGGGGTTCTCACAGAAGCGATGATAGAAAACCTGAAGTGACCATTCCACCCAATCTTCATTTTTCAGCGCTTTTTTGCCTTCCAGGCCAAGCGCGTTTTGTTTCTGCTCGAAGTAAGCGGCTAGTTTCCCGTGGAGCGCCGCCCATTGATCCCGAGATCGAATGCGCAGGTAATGCAACATCTGGGCCCGAACTATCGGGTGATACGTCCATTCCTGCGCCCTTTTCTGGACAAAGGGCATAGATTGTAGCCAGTCGAATAGTTCCGGAGTTTTTTCTGGGGGCGCCAGCTGACCCAATACGTCCAAGTTCAAATGAAGCGGTAGGGCGGCATACAATGCGGTGTCCCGTTTATTGGAATCGGGTACCCATTTCAGGAAACGCTCGACCGCTAGGTTGCTTACATCTTCCAGGCCGTCGGCAGAATTTGGGGAAGCCTCTGCCAGGGTGGCCATCAATACCGGCACTTTACCGGAAAGGCGGCTGATGGTTTCCCGTAAAGCAGGGTCTATTATTCCCTTGCGGTCAAGGTAGCTGGCAGCCTCTTCTTCAGTAAATGGTTCTACCGGAAGGGCAATACATAAGTCATTATAGACACTCCAGTGGTTGGCATCCAGCTTTAGCCGGCCGGAGATGGTTAAGATGATGTTAGCATCAAAATCGCCATAGCGGTTGTCGAGCAATTCCCGCAGCCAGGAATCAAGGAACTTCGCGGTCTCCTCGTAAGTATCGATCAGTAGGCAAACCCGGTTATCTTCGGCTATTTCGCTGAGTTCTTCCAGCCAGATGGGCGTCAGCACTTTGACCGGCTCCAGCACGAGCCGGACTTCCTCCTTGTTAGTGAGTTTTTTAGCTACAAAGCTCGCCCACTCTCCAGCCTGATTGGCTAAGCCTTCCGTATCGAAATGCTCCAGGATGGCGCCGCCGCCAAAACCTTTGGCCAGCCCGACACCACTTTTAACGATAGTCCGTCCCATGAATGCAGCGAAGCCGACCGGCGCCTGAGGGTCGGCTTCAAGTTCCTGCTTTTTTTGACGGTAAAGCCGATAACGCGCTTGAAATTTCTTCAGCGGAGCACCCTGCCGCTCCAATTGTTCCGCCACTGCCGCCATATATTCCGGGACGTCATCCACCCCTTCATCGGTGTATGCAACCAGAGCCTTATGTTTCAGCGCCTGCTCTTCAAATTTTCGCAAAAGAGTGGTCTTGCCCACGCCTCCCTGGCCAAAGACATTGACGATATTGGCGAAGTGTAGAGCATCCGCTTCCCGACGTAGGTTTTCCTGGAAGGACGATAATTGCATTTCGCGTCCTACGAAGGTAGCTTGCTGCTGTTTTTGGACCTTGTCGCGTACAGTGAGCCTTTTTTTGGCCATGGGGAATTATTTTGCTCTAAATTACCACATTGTTGTTTAATTCCATAGTTATTGTACGGCTTATGGCCAGCTCCTCGCTCTCACCCCTGCACCCTCAACGCAAACTCTGCCGACTGGTCCCTCAGCGAGATCCGTTCCACCAGACGGATGATGTAGGCGCCGAACTTGATGGGAGCATTTGTCGCCAGCTTGAAGGAGTTAATCACTACTATTGACCAATTTTTTTGGGAAACTACAATCCAATTACCGATCAATACCATGCATCTTCAGTAACTGTACCATTTCCTTATTAACTTCTAACTCTATGCTATCAATTGTTTCTTTTGGCAAATTCCAGGAATTTGGCTTAACAACCTTTACCTCGTCCATACTAAATAAATAAACCAATACAACTCCCTGCACTCCTTCTTTTTCATCATAATATTTCCAAGAATGAAATTGGTCTGTTCCGAAAAATGGCATACCATTCTCTAGCACATAAGCTCCATTCGATAAGGTTAAACGTTCTCTGGTTTTATTATTCAAACCATCAGCAAAAGATTGAGCTTCTCTTTTGGTAGCTCTAACTGTACCCTGGACTTGTGCACCATCTTTGAAAACAGCCCATTTGCCCTTCTGATGCGGAAGCTTGGCCAGGTCAGCATAGTACTCATTTTCGTTTGTTGTGACTTCTGCCAGATCTGATGGGGCCAGTAGCTCAACTTTGGGTTTATAGTCGATGCGGGAAATTGCTTTTGCTTGCTCTAAGTTTTCAATTCGCTTTTTAGCTTCTTTTCTATATAGGCCATCCGGAAACCCGCTTATATACTCATGATAGCCAGAAATTCTATCGACTTGTTTTGCCTTTACCCACGCTTCATCATCTTGTTCGCATTTCTTTATTTTCTCGATGGCTTCACTGGCAAATGTCCCATTTGGATATTGCTTCAGGTATTTTGAAAGGGCCTCGATTGTGTTTTCTACACTGCAACGGCTCCAAAGATCATCTTCCTCGGAGTCTTCATAAATGTGCTTTTGCTCTCGACAAAAAATGTATTGTCCTCCTTTGTCCCCGACTCCATATATGGGATTTCCTTCAGGTAATTGCTCATAGTTTGCTCTGGTAATTTCCATGACACGATCTGCCAATTTAGCAACATTGAATTTAGGCTCTTGGTTACTATCTAATACCTCTAATATGCTCTCAGCAAAAGGGCTATTTCTTCCTGGTTCTCCATCATACACTTCTTCATCGTGACGGCCAGAACAAAGTGCCCAACGCGACACCTTTTGCTCCAACTCGTCAAAGGCTGCTGTAAAACGACTAGCGCCACGTACAAAAAGTGTTCCGGAAAAACAGGAATCCGAGATTAAGAGAGTATGCCTAGAAGGAAAATCCTTTATGTAGTCCCGAATTGTCGAGTTTCTAATGTATTTATCAGGAATTCCCTTCTCTGCATCAGAAGGAATCCAAAAGCCTCTATTCCGATCATTTAAGTGTCCGTGTCCAGAGTAGTAAATCAAGAGTTTGTCATTAACTCTAACCTTTTTCACCAGTTCTTCCAGTTTATGGATAATGTTCCTATATGTAGCCTCTTTATCAAATAGCAGCCAGGTATTTTCTGCGTTTAAATCATACTGCTCTTGTAGAAGAATAACCAAATCATTTACGTCTTTGACTGCATTATTCAAATTACTAAAATGTTGGTATTCATCAATCCCTATACCAAAAAACCAGGACTTTCCTTCTTTCGCTCTCCGAAATCGTAAATCTTCTCTCCTAAATTTTATGCCTTTTTTCTGTTCATCTTCTTCTAAATTATGTCCCGCATTTTTTAACGAAGCTTGTTCTTGATTAGACCTTCCCTGTCCTGAATCTACCACTTCATCTGGCTGTTCATCTGGTGAGGCCTCAATTGACGGTTCTATTTTGTCCGGTTCTAAATCTTGTACTTCCAAAGGTTGTACCAAGGACATAGGCACCTTAAGTGATTCTAATCCTTTGCGAGTGGCTCTAATGGGAATAGCATCTTTGGTAAGAGTTGTACCAGCCCAACCTTTCTCTTCAAAATAGTTGGCAAATTCTTTGAGATCACTTCTAATAAAATCAATTTTGAGGTCATTAAGAATTTTTCCTAAATCACCGCTACGCCCTTCCTTCCATTTTAATTCTTCCAAAATCAATCTAGCCTGGGCTTCAAAAGGTAGGTCGTTCAGTTCCTGAAAATCGTACAAATGTGGATGTTGCTTTATCATTTTAATAGCATGATCCCTATCAATTTGATAAAGGTACTTCCGATAACCTTCCTTTTCTATTTGACGTAGATAAACGACGTCCCCCCGGTCAATAACTTTGTAATTTTCTTTATTTTGAATTGTCGTTCGCCATGTGTTGAAAATTAACTCTCTTGCTTCACCGGTCAACTTATGGCGTATTTTCATGTTGTTTTTGTTTTGCAGCAATCAATTTGTCAGATGAAATACTGTCTATTTCAATTCACCTCACCTTCACCTGCCCATTCATCAGTATGGGCAATAGCCAGTCTCTGAGTTCGATGAGTTGCTGGTTTTCTTTTTGCACTAAATTCATTTTAGCAAACATAGGATTCAATACATCGTTAAAATTCTGAATTATATGGAATTGTTCTTTATTCGGCAGGGCTAATTTTATGTCTCTTAAAGTCCCTTGATTTACATTTTTCATAATCGTCCCACCAGATTGATTGGACATTGCTTTTTCGACATTCTTTAGCTGATAGAATAAAATATTTTTTAGATCAATCTTCGATACCCTAAAGCAAATAATGAAACCACAATAGATGGTATTTTCCTTATAATCTGCAATTAACCGAGTCGCACCAGGTATTCCACTCCTTGCAATTATTATGGACTTGTTTTCTACCAAATATTTTTTCACATCATTTCCTTTCAGCCATATCTCATCTAGACCTTTATTTGAAATAAATATTGATGAACTGCTAATGTCTCTTACGTTAATAATTCTTGCTCTGGTGTCTCCCTCTTCAGAAGGGTCATAGTTTATTCCATTTTTAAAATCTCCTAAATCTCCTAAGCAAACATCCTCCCACCCCTCCGGAATCTCCCGCTTCAACCGCTCATTATACACCATCTTCCCCCCCGATGATTTGTACGGCTGCCCATGGGCGTTTGGTTTATCCTGAGCGAAGTCGAAGGGAAAATCAAACTGCACAAACCAATAGTCATACAGCAACTTGGCCATGGCTTCCAGCTCGGCGTTGATGCGGTTGTTGAGGTCGATTTTGGCGTCGATATCTGCAAGAACTTTAGCTATTCGAGTTTGCTCTTCCAGGGTGGGTAATGAGAGTTCAAAAGACGGAACATCAGAAATTGGAATTCTACTGACTGTTGCTCCAACAATTATGCTCTGTTCAACGGTTTGTTTCCATTCTGAGCTAAGGAAATAGTATAAAAGGAATTGCGGATCTACAATGCTTTTATCTAACCTCAGTAAGGCCATTCTTCTTCCAAGGCAACACCTTAAATCATCTTTTAATAAGCCATATCGGTGTAAACTAGCCTCATAAGTAAATACTATATCATCATTTTGGGGCAAGACCCGCTTCGTCCATCGGGGAAAGTCTGCTTCAGCTATATGTCTGATTTCTTTAAGGTCTAATCTACCATCCTCTGTCAAATTTTTCACACCAAAAAAAACAGGTCCTTCATCTGAAGGAGCGGGAGTGGCATGGGGTCCATCAAACAACCCTTCAATGATATCTTTGACTTGATATTTCATCCAATGTTCTCTCATACAGACAGGTTCTCTGGATTGAGCTTTTTAAGGTTTGCCAAAATTTCTTTGTCGAGTAAAGAAGACTGTTCAAAAAGCCCTTCTAACTTTTCCTCAAAGTCTTTGAGCCTTTTTTCGTATTCTTCTTGATCAATGTCCACATACTCAATCTTCACCTCAAAATACTGCCCCGCACTTAGGGAGTAGTTTTTCGCTTTGATGTCATCATACGAAACTACCACGGAAAAATCATCCTCCACTTTTTTAGCGTTGAAGACATCAATGATCCGTTGCTCTTCCGTAGGGCTTAATAAAGTCTTTTGATTTTTTCCTTCCTTCACAGTTGTTCCCAGGTTCGAAGCATCCACCAATACCACTTCCTCTTTATTGTTCACATCCAAAAAGAGAATGCTCACGTTGGTGCCGGTGGTGGCAAAAATGTTGCTCGGCATCGAAACGACCCCGGCCAGCCATTTTTTCTTGACCAGGCGTTCCCGGATCTTTTTCTCAATGCCGCTCTGTGCGGTGATGAAGCCCGTCGGCACCACAACAGCCGCTTTGCCTTTGCCGGACAGAGAATACATGATGTGCTGTATAAACAAAGGGTAGATCGCCATTTTATCCCTGGCTTTCTTCGGCACATTAGGTATGCCCGCAAAAAAGCGCTCCCGGTTCTCTTTGGTATCCAGGTCGGCGCTGTAGTCGCTAAAATCCAGTTTAAAAGGCGGATTGGAAACGATGTAGTCGAATTTTGCCAGTTTGCCCTGCTCGTCCCGGTGATAGGGATGCAAGATGGTGTTGCCCTGTATGATGTTCTGAATGGAATGCACCAGGTTGTTCAGGATCAGGTTCAGGCGCAGCAGGCTGGAAGACTTCTGGGAAATGTCCTGAGAGTAGATGGTGCACTTGTCCTCGCCTATGGCGTGCGCCAGGCTCATCAGCAAGGTGCCGGAGCCGGCGGAAGGATCGCAACAGGTTACGTTTTGCACCGGTTCGTTGACCAGGCAGGCCGCCATGATCTTGGCCACGGCGTGCGGGGTGTAGTACTCCGCGTATTTCCCGCCGCTGTCCTTGTTGTAGTCCGAGATGAGGTACTCAAAAATGGTGGCGTAGAAATCGTATTTCTCCTTGAAGATGTGCTCGAAGCTAAAGTTGATCAGTTTATTGATGATCGCTTTGCAGAAAGCATCCCGTTTGGAGGTGTCCGAGATGTATTCGCTCACCCGGTCAAAGAGAATGATCTTGGCGCCGCTGTCCGTTTTCACCGAGAAAATATCGGTATTGGTTTTGGCGATGTCCAATAGGGTATCGTCGAAGGTGACGGCGAAGTTGGCTTCATCCTGCCGGTGATAGAGCGTGGCCAGAAAATGTTCCGGCCGGAGCCGGGCGGTTCCCTCGCTTACCTGCATGAGCAGCATTTCGTAATCTTCGGCGCTGTATCCCTTTAAGGTGTCCTGCCAGTTTTTATCGCCGGCCAGGGCGGGTTCGATCTGTTTGGCCTCATAGGCAAATTTGTCGTTTAAAAACTTGTAGAGAAACACCTGGGTAATGATCTTAAATTCATTCCCGTCGTTGCCCAGGCCGTAATTCGCGCAAACGCCTTTGAGGTCGTCGATTAAGGCCTTGGTTTTACTTTGAAAGTCGATTGTGGTCATGCTGTCCTTCCGTAGAATTCATTAATGTATTCCTTCACCACTAAGCTATTGATAAATTTGGAGCTATCCGCATTCAGTGGAATCTGGTGTTTTTTCTTGAACTGGTCGATGACCAAACGAGCCATCATTTTATCGACAAAGCTTTCATTTTCCAGTATCCTGGCATTTTGCAGGATCTGGTTATCGGCTGCTTCCTTCAGGCCCGACAAGGCCTCAAACAATTGGCTTTCGCTGTCGGTTAGATCGCCTTTTTCCATCAACCGCTTATGGATGCGCGCATACTTGGCGTCGTTTTCATACTTGGCCCGGAGCAGCGCGTTCTTGCGTTCCAGTTCCCGGGCGCGGGCATGTATGGAGTTCAGCTCTTCAATATTCTTTTCCATGTCCTCTTTCGACACCTCGCTGAGTTTTTTCTTTTTAAACAAACGCTCCAGCTCTTCTTTAAGCGTGACAAATATCGGATCTTTTTGATCCATATTGCCTGCCAGAGCCTCTCTGGTTTTTTGCAAGACGGTTTTCAACTGGTCTGCCAGGATCATTTCTTCCTCTCCAACTTTGGTGAAAGCAAAGACGACGTCTTCCAAAGCAAGGTTGAGCAGGTTAGTCGTATCCAGGTGGTTTTCCAGGGCCTCCTTGGTGTTGATCAGCTTCAGGTGGTTCTCCGCTTCCCTCGACAAGATCGTCAGTTTCCGGAAGTCCAGTTTATCCAGTAAATCGTAATTCCCCGAATAGCGGATCAGGTTGTACAGGCTTTTTGCGTTGTTCAGCGCCCGGGTGATCTCCAGCATCTGCTTCCGGTCCTTGATCTGCGTAATCTGTTGGGAGAAGGCCTCCGCATTTTTCGTGTCGAAGTGAAACAAGGCCTCTTTTATTTCTTTGATCTGCGCCTCGATTTCCTCCGGCGTCAGGAACAGGTCCGAATAGTGCTGCATTTCATCGCCCAATTCGGACTGGAGCTCATCAAAATACGCCTTATTGGTTTTATCAAACTCACTGCGGATATCCGCAAAATCGACCACATAGCCGTACCTGAACTTATGATAGGTCCGGTTTACGCGGGTCAGGGCCTGCAAAAGGTTATGAGCTTTTATGACGCGGCCAATGTACAATTTCTTCAGGCGTCTGGCGTCAAAACCCGTCAAAAGCATGTTAAAGACAAACAGAATATCAATTTTACCGGCTTTGAAGGCATCTACATAATCTTCCCTTTCGCTCTTTGTGTCAACGTCGTACAAAATGAGCACGGCAGAATTCACCTTACCCTCCTGCTTTTTCCTATCGACATAGCTCATTTGTGGCTCCGCGGCTGTAGGCAGTGGCGGTTCCAACCGAATTTCGCGGCCCGTTGCATATTTCTGCTGAAAGATGTTGAACATCTCTTTAGCCTGTTTGGAAGAGTCGCATACCACCATAGCGCCGATGGTAGCATCGTTGAAAGTCATCCGGCTCTTTTCAAGGTCCATCACGATATAATCGAGCATGGGCTCCACAAACCGGTGATCGGCAAAAACATCTTGTTTATTTGCATTGCCTTTCAAGATCTCAATATCTTCCAAGGTTTTTGCGAGCGTCAACTTGTAGGTCGTTTCAATCTCTTCCCGGATCAGCCGGAGGGTATAGCCATCGGCGATAGAACGGTTGTAATAGTATTTGTGAATGTAATCCCCAAAAAGCAGGCGGGAGTTAAAGTCATTACCCAAGAGCGGCGTTCCGGTAAGGCCGATCTTAATCGAGTTGGGGTCCGACTCCCGGAGATTAGCCAGGAAACTACCTTTGGGATTATAGCTCCGGTGCACCTCATCCAGGAAGTAGATCCGTTGGAGGCTCAGGTTGTAATCCGTATTACGCACCACATCCGGGTCGTCCTTAAATTTCTGGATGTTAACCACTGTGATTTCCGGCTTTCCGGAATGGTTCTCCACCGCCTTTTCGATTTGATGGTACGGGCAAATTCATCCCGTGAATTGACATTTTGCACCATCAAGCCGCGGCTTTTGAACTCTTTGCTTACCTGGATCAATAAATCCAGGCGATCGACGATAAAATAAAACTTGGGGACGATTCCCTGCCGGTTGTAATAATCTGTCAGGAACTTAACGTTGAAAAAAGCCAGGGCCGTTTTGCCACTGCCCTGCGTATGCCAGATGATCCCTTTTCTTACGCCTCCATTGAGTTTCCTTTCAATCGCCTTGGTGGCAAACAATTGCGGATAGCGCATGATGTGTTTTTCCAGGCCGCCTTCCTCGTGCACATACGCGATCGAATATTGCAAAAGGAACGCCAGGCGGCCTTTGCTGAATAAGGACGTACAAATTCGATTGGTGGGCGTATCCGGTTTTTTGTTGGTCGCAAACTCTGGTAAATGCTTAATCACCACCAGGTTGTTGTCTTTCAGTACCAGGTTCTCGATTTCGTCATCTTCCGGCTTTAAGAGTTGGTTGAGATCCAGCTCTTCTTCTTCCCGGAAATAATTAAAGATAGGTTCCTGATAGGAGGGAGCGGCGTAGAAAGCCCCCTCAATGGGTAATGGCGATCCATCGTCGTACTCCATATTATTGGAGAAGACCATTAACTGAGTGATGTTGACGAACTTTCTAAACTTCTTATTCTGAAAACGGGTATTGATCCGGTTCTTTTCCTTTAAAATGCCGTCCTGATTATTCGGCTTCTTTACCTCGATAAACACCAGGGGCATTCCATTGATCAAAAGCGTGATATCCGGGCGAAACTCTTCATCGTCCTTTTTGTAGGTCAGCTCCGTGACGACATGGAAGGTGTTGTTTTCAAAGTTTTCGAAATCGACTAGCCTGACGCCCGATCGTTCAACTAATCTTTCATAAAAAGCCTTTCCCAGGTCTTCGTTGTCGAGCAGTAGAGAGATTTCCTCCAACAAGCGGCCTGCATCGTCTTCCGTCAGGCCCTCATTGATGTTAAGGACGCTATTCAGAAAGATATTCGTGAAAATGTTGGTGTCCTTATCCCAGGTTGCATTCTTCAATGAAAGATAGTCATATCCCAATCTGGCCAGATGTAAAATGGAGGGGATCTTCACTCGGGAGTCTTCATTGAATTTCATCCTGTTCTGGAGCTTTTGGGGATTCCTTCTTTCGAAACCTCCCCGTTATTAATCATGTGAAATCAGGCACAAAGCCCGTTAATTAACTGCTTATCTGGACTCCACGATGCTTCAAATATTTGTAGAGCGTGCTGCGAGCAACTCCTAAATGCTTACAAATCTCCGTCACCGACATTTCCCTCTTCGTGTATAGCGTCTCGGCAATCATGGCTTTATCCCGTGCCTCTTTAGAAAGCCCTTTTGGCCTTCCCCCTTTCCGACCCCTCGCCCTGGCAGCCTCCAAACCGGCTTTAGTCCGCTCCCGGATAATGTCTCTTTCAAACTCCGCCAGGGAAGCAAACAAATGAAAGGTCAGTTTGCCCTGTGGGGTAGTGGTATCAATGGAGTCATTCAGTGACTTTAGCCCCGCCCCCTTATCCTGGATCTCATTGACCAGGTTGACCAGGTCGCGGAGAGACCTGCCCATACGGTCGAGTTTCCAGGTAACAATAGTGTCGCCTTCCCGGAGCTGTCCGATCATCTTCCGGAGTTCGGGCCGGTCGGCT
>JACJYN010000018.1 GCA_020636095.1 Lewinellaceae bacterium | reverse complement strand
AGGCTACGCCTGGCGGGCGGTTGCCGAGAACATCGCCTGGGGTTATTCGGATGTAACCGCCGTGGTGCAGGGCTGGAAAGACAGTCCGGGCCACTGCGAGAATATGATGAGCGGGGATTATACGGAGATGGGGGGAGCGCAGGCGGGGAGGTATTGGGTGCAGGATTTGGGGAGGCGGTAGGGGGATCAATGAGAGATCTTACCTTCTTTGAGGTACTCCTTACGAATACCCTTTGCGATATCGGCCATTTCAATGAGTTCACTATCGCGATCCAAGGCATGTAGGCAGCAAAACTGCACGATATTCATGATTTCCGCACCAGAGAGCTCGTACTTCTGAGCCAGTTGAGCCAAATTCACATCGGAAGCCAACTCCACAATATCAGGAAAGGCTCTTTGCCAGATCTGATGCCGTTCGCTGGCCTTAGGAAAAGGAAAGTGGATCACTGACTGGAATCGCCGAATGAAAGCATCATCGATATTGCTCTTTAGGTTAGACGCCAGGATCACCAGTCCGCTGTAATTTTCTACTCTTTGCAACAGGTAAGATACCTCCTGATTCGCATATTTATCGTGGGCGTCTTTGACGTTGGTCCGTTTGCCAAACAGGGCATCGGCCTCATCGAAGAAAAGTATCCATTCTTTATTCTCTGCTTTAGCGAAGAGGTTGGCCAGGTTTTTTTCCGTTTCTCCTATATATTTAGAGACCACCATGGAGAGGTCTATCTTATACGTCTCTCTGCCCGTATATTTCCCCAGCAAGCTGGCCGTCAGTGTTTTTCCCGTACCGGGCGGGCCATGAAAGAGCACGCGGTAGCCGGGTTTAAGCTTGCGGCTCATGCCCCATTCTTCCATCAGGGTTTTGCCGTGTTTGAGATAAGATTCCAGTTCCCGGATCTGCATCATGGTGTCTTCGTTGAGCACCAGGTCTTCCCATTCTCTTTCCGTTTCGATCAGTTGGGCGGGGAAGCGAAGGCTGAAACGCGGGCGGGAAACTTTGCCTCGGGTGAAGAGCTCCAGGTATTCCTGGGAAAGGACGACCTTGCCACTCATCCGGGGTTCTCCCTCCGGAGGGTCTTCCAGCCAGAGGATACGGCGCCGGGCGAAGAGGTGATCTTCGCTGAAAAGGTCCTGAAGTTCAAAGCGCTGTTCGAGGTTATCACCGGCCAGCAAGAAGAGAATCGTCTCCCCGGTAGGTAAAAATCCTCGAAATTGCTTCCCCCTCAACCCACCGATTTTTGGGAAATCACCTTCCCTGGGCAGGTTCTGCTGGATGGCGCTGTCAAAAAAGTCAGGCTGCACATGAGGCGCCAGGGCCGTAAAGAGCAAAATCGCTTCCGCCAGGGTAAGCCTTTCCTCGATCATAAACGCTACCATCGGATCTCGCTGGCCGTTCGGAGAAAAATCGAGAGGTGGAATGAGGTTCTCTCCTATATTCTTTTTCGAGAAATACGCCTTCAGCCGAAGGGCAATGACTTGCTCCAAATATTGCAGGGCGTACCTGATAGATGCGTATTTGACAGTATCGGTGGTCATGTTATGTACAGCTTGATGGTGTTCCTATTCATTTCCCAGCTCGAAGCCCAACCGCCCCAGCAGTTTCCTGATCCAGGAGCGGCGGGCACGATGCGCTCTGGGTTCGTTGCCGTCCCTTCCCTTTCCGGGTTTGGTACTTTGACGGAGCGCCGGCGACTGGCTGGCCTCCTGTTTTCTTAGTGAAGGATCGTTCTCCCCTTTTTGCTGGATAACATGCGTCAGCTCATGGGCCAGCAGCCGTTCGCCGCTGCTGTTTTCCGGGTTAAACTTTCCGTTGTTGAAAAAAATGTCTTTACCAATGGTAAAGGCCTGGGCATTCAGCGCCTGACACGTCTCCTCAGCTTCCTTACCCGTATGAATGCGTACCGAACTCAGGTCGACGCCAAAAGAAGCTTCCATCTTTTTGCGGGTTTGCTCAGGAATAGGCCGCCCCTTACCTCTGGCATTTTTTACTTTCTTGGAGAGTTTATGACTGGCTACGTGGGGGCTGCCGTCTTTATCGCCCTTCGTCTGCATTTCCTCTTCCTCCTCTCCTTGCATCTGGGCTTCTTCTTCTTCCCCCTGCTGCATCTGCATCTCCTCTCCTTCCTCCTCCCCTTGCATCCGGGCTTCTTCCTCTTCCTCCTGTTGCATCTGCATCTCCTCTTCCTCCTCTCCTTGCATCTGAGCTTCTTCTTCTTCCTCCTGCTGCATCTGCATCTCTTCCTCCTCCTCCCCTTGCATCTGAGCTTCTTCTTCTTCCTCCTGCTGCATCTGCATCTCTTCCTCCTCCGGTTTCTCCTGTATTTCCTGATCTTCACGCATTCGTTCTTCAGCAGTGCCCAGCTTTTCATCCTCCATGGGAGTAGAAAGGGCTACTCTTTGAAGTTCTTCCCCTCCCATTCTCTGTACCGCCGGGCCGTTCCCGGTTCGGTTTACCACATTCTCCGCAATGCTATCTGCTTCCTTTTCATACCTGTCTCCGGGCTGGCCGATCTTCAGCTTGGGTTGAAAGAATGCCTCCTCCTTCTTTGTTTGTACCGTACTGGTATCATTCGCTTTGGAAAAAAAAGGCTGTTCGCGGTTTTCCTTTTTTCTCGGGTTCCTTTGTCTTCGCGACCGGCGGTTACTGCTTTTCATGATAATCCGGAATTAATGTTTTTAAAAACAAGCTTTCAATCTGCGCTCTGGGCAGCCGGCTGAGGTTCTCCTACGAAATTGATCAGGTCGACAAAATCGAACTTACCCTCTTCTCTGCCAATCGTCGGAACCCACTTTGGATGTACTTTAAGGTAGGAGTCGTCATGGTTGGCCATGAGGGCCCAGAAAATTTCTCCGGCCAGGGTACTGCCTACCGGCCCGAGGTGTTCACCCCCTTCACCATGCACCTCCGCTTCTTTGAGAATGTAATACCACAAAGGAGTTCCATCGAGGCGAAGTTTACGGGTGATGGTAATTTCTATGGGCTCAAAACACATCCGCCGCGCCACATCCTCGCCGGACGGCAAACCGTAGATCACCCCGCGTTTGAGGTTGCGGAAAGGCAGGGAGCGCATGAAAGGATCGGAAGACTTGATGAAGGGCAGGTCGTGGAATATCTTCTCGATCTTGGAATCGAGTAATTTAGCAGGTTGTACCTTTCCATCGCCAAAGTCAAAGAGGTAGTGCCAGTCGACGTAATCTTCCATCTTTTCGAAGATACCGAGTTCAAACAGATCCTTCACCACATGTTCGTTGATGCGGTTGCGCTGCCTTGTCTGAGAATGGCCGGTGCGGAATGCAGCTCCGGTAAATTCGAGGGGCAGGAACCAGGGCGCCAGGAAATATTTAGGGCCGTTGTTGACGATGTCTTCAAATATGGCGGGATGCATTATCTTTTTGAGGTACTCATGCAGGATCAGCCAGTGATAATGCCAGATGACCCGGCGGCGCGACTCTTCAAAGACATTGACAAACCGGCAATCTTGCCGAACGATGTCCACCATACAATTGTGGAACTGAAGGAAGAGCATCTGAATACGGGAAACAATAATGTTCTCGTCATTGCGGGCATCGGGGATGATGGCTTTTTCCTGGCAGTTGCGTTGCAGGTCGTACCAGCAATTGCCGTATTCGTCCTGGCAGAGCATACCGAGCAGTAGCTTGTTTCGGTCGTCCTTATTGTAGAGGAAATCCTGGGTGTACTGGCCGTACAGGGAGTCCAGGTCTAGTTGGTAAGAACGATGGTTGTTGAAGAACTTGGGCGTATTTTGTCCCCGAAACTTAGACCCCACTTCAAAAGTAATATCGTGAGCGAGGAACTGCCCGAAGATGCCCAGGCCGTTGCTAATGGTTTTACTGTCGAGGCAACGGGCATTTTCGATCATGCTCAGCGCCAGTTTTTCCAGGTCTTCATCTTCCACGAACAGTGGCCGAAGCTCCGGAAAAAGCTTGTCGAAATCATGGGCGCCCTTGAGGTGGAATTCTGTTTTTTGCTGTGACTGCATACTGATGGGTTTTGGCAGTTTGGAATATAAACGTTTTCTTCGGTATACTTTCGGTACGTTCCCAACTTAACTGTTGGCCACTCTTCTCTCGAACTCTGCCGCCAGGGCCTGGTAATCCTCCGCCCCATTGGAGCGCTTGCGGTAGCTGAAAATATCCAGGCCGTTCTCCTGGGCCTGCGCCAGGGCGATGTTCGTGCGGATGAAAGTATCAAAAACCTTACCATCGAATTCCTGCTGCAGGGTTTCCAATACATTCCGGTGCATGATCTTGCGGTAGTCGTACTTGGTCAGCACGATGCCGAGGATCTTCAGGTTCTTGTTGAGCTTTTTCCGGATGGGGTCGATGGCCCGCAGGAAGCTGCGCACGCCCTTCAGGGGCAGGAACTCGGCCTGCAGCGGCATAAGAATGAAATCACTGGCCATGAGGGCGTTGACCGTCAGTACGGCAATGGAAGGGGGGCAGTCGATGAAGATGTATTCGTAGGTTTGCTTCAGTGGGTTCAGCAGTTCCTGAAAGAGCTGTTCTCTTCCGTAGACATTGACCAGTTCCACCTCTGCGTTGGCCAGCTCCAGGGAAGCTGGGATGAGTTCCAGCCCGGATTTGGTTTCCATAATGATGCGCTTCAGGTCGGGGTCTTTGCCTTCGGCCTCTTCGTGCAGCAGGTGGTAGATGCTGGGCTCCGGCTCTTCGAGCACGCCCAGCGCCTGGGTCAGGTTGGACTGGGGGTCCATATCCACCAGCAACACGCGCTTGCCCTGCTGCCGCAGCGCCGCGGCCAGGTTGATGGCGGTGGTCGTCTTGCCGGAGCCGCCCTTTTGTATGGCGAGGGAGATGGTGGGCATGGGGTTATGGGTTTTGTTTTAGTTTTAGGATGATGACTGTTGGGGGTTTGTGGTGTTTTGGTGTCCTTTAAAGGTACGGATTTTATTCTTTTTTATTGAAATTGCAATGATTGAATTTATTTTCAAATCAGGATTTTATTCTTTTGTTTATGCGGTAAATCCAATAGAAAGTGATTAGCAAAAAGGGTGTTAGGTATAGGACAATAGGCCTCAAGTTTTTTAACATCCAAAATGGGGAGTTTTTATCCTTGCTCAGTAGATAGGCCGGAACGACAACGAGTACCAGAATGAGGGCAATCAAAATATATTGAGCCCACTGTGGCAATTTTCGGAAATCAACCTTTTTTCTATCATCTGCCTGGGTAGTGATTAGCTTTTCCTGTTTTTTATAGAATTTGCCAAAATGGGAAATTTGTCGTTCTAGTTTCCTCAATAGTCGGATTAATTCCCTGTCAATTACTTGATTTAAACTAGCTCCTGAAAGTTCAAAAGCCTGACGGCATTGTTGTAGGAGCATTTTCCATTCAAAAACAAATTCTTTTTTGAGTAGTAGCAATTTAAATATCTCCTCGGCTTCCTCATTCAGAGCAGCCTCGTAGCCCCCGTCTACCTTATCCCAATGGCTTTCGATCTGAATAAACTTCTCGTCCCATTTCAGATCCCATCGGGTAGTGAAAGCGGGGCAGTCAAACTCGAGGGTGTGGGTACCGGTACCTTTTTCTATCAAAGCCTCAAGCATAGACAATACTGTTTTCAGCATCAAAGGCAAATCCACCGTGTAAGTAAATTTTATCGGTACGCCATTCCAAAGCAACAAGGCGAATTCTCGATTCTTAGCAAAGGCAGTCTGAAAGGCTTGTTCTATGCCATCAAAGGTTAAATTTTGTTGCTCTATTGGCTCCACATGAGCCACATGAAGATGAAAGCTATTCACATCCTGCGGATCGGGAATACCGTCTTTGACGTAGAAGAAATTTTCGCGAAAAACGGTAATGGAAGTGGGTAATACCTTAGGATTTTTATCTTTATTAGGAGCGAAAGCGGAGATGCCCAGTTTAAAAGAAACAAAGTCTTTTTCGGATTCTTCTAGTTTCGGATCCAACTTGCGAAACCAAGTAATCAATTCTTCCCAGGGGATCGACAATAGGTTTTTTTTCTCAAATGTAGGTTGAGCAGGGCGGGAGATTTCTGCAGCAGCAAATCGATCATATTTGTCATAAATCACGAAAATCCCCGAACTTTTATATTGCTCATTTGGCAAACGTCCTTCAGCCATAGCAACAACCTCTGGCGCATTGTCGAAACATTCCCTTACATCCGCACGGCTATCTCCAAAGACGAGAGGGCCTATTGTCTTATATGGTCTAAGCTCAAACTGCATCTCCCGACTTTGTATATAATACTCCTTGACCTTCAATCCTATTAACGATCCGTATCAAACGTTGAATTTTTTCTTTTTCTTGAGCATCCGTAATATCTATTCTTGCTTTCTTAATCGAATTGACGATCTGATAAAGAATCACTTTCCATTCTCGTAAGAAATCGAATATATTTATATCGATTGGTCCTTTTTGATTTAGGATAGCCGCCAATGCCCCATGACTTCTTTTAACCATCCAATCGCTTTCTATCCGGAGATTACCTTTGAACCAATGGGATTTTATTTCGGTTAGGAAAATATCTGTATTTAATACAAATTCGTAGCCCCCTTTGGATTGGAAGGCTAGTTTTTCCCACCATTTCAAAAGATCTTCGAAGTTGGCGTACAATTCGTAAGCATAGTGGAAGCGGATGGGAATGCCGTGCCAGAAGAGGAAGGCAGATTCTGAGTTGATGGAAAAGAGTGAAGAGAAAACACTTCTCATTTGCACAAATTCTTTTTCCTTAATTCGATCCAATTTTGGATGCCCTGCTTGGATAAACAGTTTATAGTGATCACCAACTCCTGAATAATTAAACATTGTTCAATAGTTATGATAAAACTTTTGGAACATCGCTCCAGAAAAACATTTCTAAACTATAAAAATTGTTAGATTTCTAATCCATTTAATTTGAATAAGTTAAGATCGCCTTCAAAAGATCGAACGACAAAGACGCCATCTTTATATAAAAAATTATTGGGCCATACAGTTCCTTTAAAATCAAAAACAGCTTCTAATTGGAACGGATCTCGGCGAATGACACCTAACTTAGTATTTGGATGGCTAAACAAAAATACGATATGATCACCGATTACGTAATGCCTTGACAACATGGTGATTTTTTTCTCTTTGAAGATCGATTTTGTAATCACTTCTTTCTTTGCAGTGCCTGTAGAGAGGTTTATCTCATAAAATGCATCAAAGCCAAGAGCAAAAAGTGTCTCACCTCTAATGCTAATTTTATTTACACTATTCAAATTCTGATTTTCAAATTTCCATGCCAAATCACCACTGACAATGTTAAGTGCGATAAGGTGATATCCTTTGACATTAAATATTGCCAAACTATCAATTAGTAGAGGATTGCCTATTACCTCTCCATCCATTAGATTACTTCCAAGTTCTTTGTATTGCCCCAACTTAGCAACATCAAACTTCCAATTCGTTTTTCCTGATTTATACTGCATCGAATAAATGCAAGAATCTTCCCAATAAATGAAAGAATCTTCATTTATTCCTTGAAAATCTACCCCTGAATATTCTATTTCATATTCAGACATTTTTTTCTTTTTCAAGTCAATCTCACAAATAAAGTAATCAAATACACTTTTAAAATAAATCCCTTTAACTTTTGAATCATAAATGAACGGATGATCATTAAGATTTCCGCCTTCTAGTATCCAATTAACTTTCCCAGATTTGGAATTGACAAGGACAATCTCCCTTGTTCCATTGACTAAGATGTCTTCATCAGAAGAAAATAGCATTGGAACATTTCCTCCTTTTACAAACTTCTCATTTAACTTTAGCTGCCATTCTTTAATTCTATTACTTATAGAATAACAGATCAGGTTATTGGGAGCTTTCAAAAAGTAACATTTCTCATCATAAAGCAATGGCTCACCAGCAATGCCAGAAACTGTCAATATGTTTTCGAATTTCATCTAATTACCTTAGTTTGATCTTAAGGGTAAAAAACCATCCCTTTTGAATTTAGGTGTTTCATAAACTTAATTAAATCCTGTGATTTTCCCGAAAACGTGGGGGAGTTACTAGCAAAGCCCGCTATCCTATCCATAAGTTCCTGACGTGCCTGTTGTCCAACTTTATTGCTGTTAAAAGTCCATTTCATATCACCTGACATAATCAATGGAATATCCTTTTCCATTTGCGACCAAGTTTCTTTAGTGAAACTTGAAACTTCTATAGACTTAAATTCATATTTTAGATTTCCTATTTCCAAGTCATATCTCCGTCCTAGTCCAGCATCTTTTATTTCAAATCCTACGACGTCATCCCAAATCCCTCTCCCCTCAATAAAATCCAATACAAAGTTAGCTCCATCAAACTTATTACCTCCGGCCGCTAAATCTCCTACAACTTGTCTTACATTGATCCCGTTTGCAGCAAGATCGTCTAATTTAGATAAATAATTAAGTGTTTGAGAGGGATTTGGCGAATTTTTAACGGCTCTGGTCACATTAAATCGATCCAGTTTCCCACTTTTTACAATTTTATTAATCGTACCAGCATCAATTTTATCACCCAAATGCTTAGCAAGTTGATCAGCAAAATCAGCATCGGAGAGCTTGCTATATTTATCCCGCATAAACTTTTTCCATGAATCTCGATTGATCTTGCCCTTACCGTATGCTCGATTCAGATCGTCATAATCCAAATAGAAGTCTCCCTTTTTACCCTTAGGAATATGTTTTTGAGGATCAAAAGCCTCTCCTGGATCAATCACCTTACCAAACTTTCCAGATGTATAGTTATACTTCTTACCAGAAGAAAGTTCTTTCCTTATGGCCTCCTTGGATCTAAACTTTCCCTTTCCCTTATCCCATTTTCCTAAGTAAGCCTTGTAGACTTTGTCAACCTGTTTGTCCAACAACTCTTTCTCAAGTGCCTTAAGTTGCCGGAGTTGCTTTTTCTTAATACCTTTACCCAGATTCTGTCGATAGTTGATCTGACTTTCAAGTTTATTCAATCTACTCTTTAGATCACTATAGTTTGGATCATCTAAGACATCGTCGTAGAGGCTTTTTATAGACTTACAATTGGTGCATCGTACTAGCTGACCATCCTCTAGTACTTTACACTTATGATTATTGTGCGTTTCAATCTCCGCCTTCTTTCCTCCCTCCATTTCCGCCACCTTCTTTCCTTGTGGCGAAGCATCTGCATCTGGTTTCGGTTTGGTTTTAGGTCCTGGTTTTACATTCTTCGTTTTGGTTGGGATAGTTTCATCTACTTGTCCTCCAGACTTTCGTAGTCCGGTTTCTAAGCCTTCATCAGTTCCCCCTTTCAGTTTACTGAGGGCTTTCGTGATACCGCCTCTAACTTTGGTAGCACCACCTTTCATGAAACGGGAAGTTCGCGCTGCATTACGTTTGAATAAGTCTCCAACCGTCATAGCTCCTTTCTTAAAACTTCCACCAACCCGCTGCACCATTTTTATTTGACCTAACTTACCTCCGATCTTGTTTGCTATCTTACCTACCGGGCCAGCCATTTTTGCGGGTATCACTTCTAATGCTGCCGTAAAGCCATCGGTCATATTCTGTTTGATCTGATCACTTTCAAAGATCAGTTCATCCGTATTTTCTGCTACCCCTGCATCAAAAAGATTTTTGATATAAGCTAAGGCATTCAATTCCAAAGCGACTAGCCCCACCGCCACAGTCCACCCACCTACAGTAGAGATAATGGTGCCCATAAAAGTCATAACCGGAGCAGTAAAAGGTAACGCAAAACCTAAGGATGCGACAGTGATAGCCGCCATCAGAATAGTAATGGCGATTGCCAAGCCAGTAATTGACCCCAAGATGACTACTAAGCCATTAGCAATATCTGCAGCTGATTGTATTAGGTTACC
Organism: Lewinellaceae bacterium; assembly: GCA_020636095.1. Lineage (GTDB taxonomy): Bacteria > Bacteroidota > Bacteroidia > Chitinophagales > Saprospiraceae > JACJXW01. The sequence goes on along the minus strand of JACJYN010000018.1, from coordinate 32,805 downwards.
AATTGGATCTTTTTTCCAAGCTTCCAAATTAACCAAATTGACAAGACCCGTGGCAATTTTGTTAGCTCCCTGTAGTACTCCTTTAAGTGATTCTCGGGGATCCACTAGACCTTTTAGCATAGCTAAAGCCATGTCTGCTGCTTCAATCCCAAACATGCCCGTGACAGCATTTTTCATGGCCAGTTTTTGGGATAACATCATTTTCTGCCCTGCTGTCAGGTAGACAAAATTAGTATCTGAAATCTTTTTGACTTCTCCTATTCTATCCGCTCGGATATTTTCCACTTCGCCTATCAGATTGCTTCTCGGGTCTTGCTCTTGCTGGTTCTCATCTCCAGATTCAAACAATTTCCCTAAATCTACATTTTGTCTGCCAGCCTGATCTGGATCGCTCAAAATGGAATTTTCTTCACTTTCTTCCTCCTCTTGAGTAGGCATGTTATTCAGAACGCTATTAAGGTAGTTCAATTCTTCCTCATCCATGCCCATAAGAGTAGCATCGAGCTCTTCCTCATCCATCTGGCTCAATTGAATGAGCAGCTCTTCTTCAAAACTAAGTGGCTGTTCTTCTGGTGGATTTGCTTCTGCTTTTGCCTGTTCTTCTTTGAAAGTAGCAATATCTGGAATGGAGGACATATTATCATAGTATTCGTCCTGGATATCCATCAACTGTTCATTCATAGTTATCCCTGCATGATAGAGCTGCTCACCAGTCTCTGCTCTTTCTGCAGTTTGCTTGGCCACTAGTTCGGGAAAATGGTCAAGTGCATTAATTTGGGCTTCCGCCTGCGCATTTTGTTGGCCAATGCGATCAATTTCTACCTCCGTATTTTGAGCAACAGTTTTATTGTCTTCAACAGTAGTTTTTGTTTGCTCATTTTTCTTTTCACCCTCCACCGCGTCTTGTAGGTATTGTTCAGCCCTTTCGCCAGAACCAGTCATAGCCTCTTCTAAAGTCTGGGAATCTTCAGCTGTCTTCTCGGTATCTTGTGATTGCTTCTCAGCATCTTTGGCAGCATCTGGATCATCAGGCTTTTTCTCCTCCATTTCTTTTTTCTGCTCCTTTGATTCTTCAACCATAGGACCAGCCTCATCTTTCCCTTTTTCTGCTTCCTTCATTAAACGGGGTGCCTCCTCTTTTACCATAGCCGTGTCTGTCTCTACCTTGGCGAGCGCGTCCTCTTCCACCTGGTTAACTTCCCTTCTCACTTCGAGGTCTGTCTTCATGAGATTCGACCCTGTCTTAACTCTTTCAATTTTAGCTTTGGTTTCATCTAACTTAACTCTCATGCGTTCACCTTCCTGATGGTCGGATGCTGCTTGCTTTTTAAAATCATAGGCATTTTCAACGAACAGCTTTGCTATTTCATGTAGTGCTAGTACAGCCTTATCAAGATCGGGACGGCTGGGGAGTGGGTCTCCTTCTTTATCTTTAGGAGGCTCTATTTTTGGTTTTTCCAGCTCTGGAGGTTCTTCTGGTAACTTTATAGCCTCCATCCTCGCATAGGCAGCTAACGCACTGCGTTCTTTTTCTTCTGCCAGCGTAGTATCAGCTCTTCCTCCTTTTTTCTTTACATCCTTTTCCTGACCTTTTTGTTCGGGAGATTCCTCCAATTGCTTTTTTTCCCTCCTCACCGGCATCTTTAACTTTTGGCTTTTCGTTTTCTGGCGATCTATGTCAGGTTCAGCAATACCTTCTGTTTTGATTTCAGATTTTTGTTCTCGCTTTTTTGACTGATCTATATTTCTGGCCTTTTCCTTTTCCTCTGCAGTCATGGAGGCTTCACTCTTGTTAAAGTCCGCATCATCTCCAACCTCATCTTCAATCTTTCCTTTAGTTCGACTCTTCACATTTCCCCCATCTTCGGGATGGATATGATCTTCAGGTTTCCGCTGTATGCCTGCTCCAGAAGCCCCCTGCTGCACCGTATGCGTCAACTCATGCGCCAGCAACTTCTTCCCAGGCCCACTTTCCGGGTCGTACTTCCCTTCGTTAAAATAAATATCGCTCCCGTGGGTAAAGGCCTGGGCGTGCAACCCCTGGTTCATTTCTGTAGCCTGGCTGCCGGTATGGATGCGGACGTTGCTGAAGTCCGCCCCGAAACCTGATTCCATCTCGGACCGGGTATCATCAGGCAATGGGGCGCCGCCTTGGGTGGAATCCAGTTGCGTTTGCAGGTTATCGGTACCAGAGAGTTCTCCGTTTTCCGACTGGGCCATGAGGGTATTTTCAGCGGGCTGCCCTTCATCATCCGGAGGAAGAGCGGCGCTTTCGAAAACCGGCTTGCGGCGCAGTTCCTGTTCCTGCTCGGGAGTTTCTTCCTCTTCTTCTTTTGGTTGGAGTAATTTGATGTCGTGAGCCGCAGCAGGGGCAGGAAGAGGCGGTTCCAAAGTAGGGGCTGATGGCTCAGCGCTGGATTGGATTTCGGGAGCAGGGTGTTCTTCTGCCAGGGCCGGCTCCGCTTTTTCCTGAACAGGCTCTTCCTGTATTTCAGCCTCTTCTTTTTCTTCTTCCTGAAGTTGCAGGGCCGGCTCTGACAAACTATTTTCGTTCAGCTCTTCTTCCTTTGTCTGAACAGGTTCCTCCTCAGCATGCTCCCCCTCTCCTTTCTTCTGCACCTGCTCTTCCTGTTCGCAGGCCTCACACTTGGTTTGAACGCCATTATCGGCAGCCTCTACCTTTTCGCTTTCGAAAATGGGTTTCTCCTGGATGCTGTTTTCCGGCGCCTCTTCTTCACTTTCGAAGATCGGCTTCTGCTGTACTACTTTTTCATCCTTTGCCTGCACAGCGGCCGCCCCATTACCTTGTCCATGCCCATTCTGGATGGCCCGGTCCACGACCATTTCCGCCATTCGGTCCGCCTCCTGCTCATATTTATCGTTGGGCTGTCCGATGGTGAGTTTTGCCTGGATAGCCGAATGGTTTCCATTCAGGGTGGGCTGGAAGAAAGGCTCACTACCCCAAAGGGAGCCCTCTTTTTTGGTGGAAACCAAGCTGGAAGGGGCGTCAAGAGCAACCGTTTGCGCACCATTAACCGCATAGGCGCCCTGCCCTTCCTTGCGGAAGAAAGGGCCTTGCTCCTGCGGCTTGGGCTGCCGCTGGAGGGTGGCGGTGGTTTTGGGTGCGGTGGTTTTCATAATAAAAATCTTGTCCTCTTTTGAAGGCTATTCTAACCCCTTTCGGGCTAAAAGGCGGACATCCGGATCTGGATGGGCCTGCAGTTTTTGAAAAACGGGTTTAAATTCAGGTTCATCAATCAGGATCAGTAAATTCAGTACTCTGAGAATTACTTCTTTTTCCGTTGCCGGACTCAGGGCGGTACCCTTCAGAAGTTCATCGGCTTGCTGAAGCGCCTCCTGATTGGAGGAAAAATCCATTTGATCGATCAAGACGACCGCCATTTCTTTTAACCACACATCTGAAGAATTCAGCCATTTTCTGGGCAACTCCAGCGTTTTCAACATACTGCCCAAAACTTCGGCCGCGGCCTCCCGGCTTTCCGGGCTTCGGTTTGCCTCATTCTGGACTTCTCCGATCAGAAAATCCATAACTTCCTCTGACCTTATCCAGCCCAGCGCCCGATAGGCTTCCTGCCGATAATTGGCGGAAGAACGGGCAGCTTCCATCATCAGCGCTTCCAGCGTGTTTTGTTGAACAGCTGTCAGGCCCTCTCCCTGATATTGAAGCCAGGCGGACAACAACCTTGGAATAAGAGGCCCGATCCCACGGTGAGGATTGATCTCAAGGTTCTTCATTTTTTCCCCCAGCACCGATAACAGGACGGTATCCCCAGGCTGCTCAGCAAGTGTTAACAAGCTATCCCACGGCGGGCATTGATAGCGGTTTGGGCAGCGGGCAGCAGCGTTCAGTAAAGATTCAATATCCAGCGGTTCACCATTGCCCTTTCCGTTTCTTTTTGTCTCCATACAACTTCCTATAAAAAGCACTGAAATCAACCCCAAAAAAATAAACAAGCTTTTATTCATTTAAAGGTTATTTAATTTTTTCTATTTGGTTTTGCCCGCTGTTCTTTCCTTACGGGTATTATTGCGGAAGGCGATGTCCTCCAGCACCTTATCCACATTTTCGTTTACATAGGAACGAACAATAGGCCGCCACCAGTTGGAATCCTCCGGATGAGAAATATAGAGGTCTACCGCATCCAATAGCAATTGTGCATCTGGCACGTATTTTAGTATCGGCTCGAAGTCTTTCTGAAACAACCGTCGTTCTATTCCAAGTTTCTTCTTTTCCTGAAGCGATTTTTCACGCTCTCCTGCCTTTTTAGCTTCTTTATTAGCCGCTTTCAATTCTGCTTCACTAAGTTGTTGTTTCCACTTATCTCCAACCAGGCTCTTTGTATACCACGCTTTGGCCATCAGGACATCCAAGTGCTTAATAGCATGGACTGCCAGCCGCTTATGAACCTCATAAAACGGTGATCCATCATCCATATGGTGGCCGGGGGCTCCAGCGGACGCTGGGTGGGGAGGATGGTCTTTACTGAGTTCAGAATGGGATGGAGGTAAGGGCTCGCCTTCGGCAACCATCATACGCTTGAATTTCTCCTGGTCAGCAGGGTCAGAAGAATCTCTGAGCTTGGTAAGCGGATCATCCGGATTTTCAAGCCGGCTGGCCAAAGAGGTAGAAGTGGTCATTTTTTCTACTTCTCCTTTCACATAATTGGCGGATTCGTGAAGGCTACCTCGCTTTTTTTCCGGAATATTAACACCTGTCATGGATTCGATGGCCTGCACCAGAAGGGTGTTCACCGTATGTTTGATCTTTTGCTTTTGCTGTTCTACTATTTGCTTCATCATTTCCTGGATATTAGGAAGGAGGTCCTTAACCCAGGCGGGCAGGATAGAGAAATATGCTCTTAACTTTTCAACCTGCTTTTTGATCCGTTTTAGAGTTTCAACTGAACTGATTGTTGTTTTAACCGCCGTTTCAATGCCTTGCTCATCGGTCATTTTGACTCCGGTGGGGATAGAGAGATCATAGCGTGTATAAGGAGGCCAGGTCAATGTCGGAAGATAAACGTACCGTTCATCCGTCTCTATTTCAGGGGCCGAAGCGGTCATGCCTGCGGCGTCCATGCCATCAACTACTTCCCACATAGCTGCGATGGATTTATCTTCTTTCGCCTTTTTCCTGATCTTATCCCACAAAGATCCTCCCTCTTCTTCCAGAACCAGCGCAAACACCTTGTCGACCGCTTCATTTATTTTTTCCGCCAGCTTGGGCAGTTGGGGTACTACTACATGGGCCAAACTCACCTTGGTGTCATCGCTTCCAAAAGTACCTGTTGTTATAACCGACCGCTTATTCGCCCCTTTCCCTACTGTCTTATCATAGAGAGGGTCAACCCAATTACCGGAGGCGGAGGGCCGGCCCACCTTGTCGAGGAAATCCGAACTCAGGGCCGTTTCCTTACCTCTGCGCCTCGACCTCATCGCATTGGCAATCTCAATATTCAAAGCTACTTCTATAAAATTAGAATGTGAGAAATAGTCTTCTATGGCATGAGCGCCGGCGCCATATTCAGCCATGCCCTGTGGCGTTTTCCCCCAGGCAACTGCAGAAATAAATCTGATTTTAGCCTTTTCTATTGAGTTGTAAATATGCCCTGATAATCCTGTCGAACTCGTCTTATACAACTCTGTATTTTCAACTTGTGCACCCAAAACACCGGCGCCTTTCATAGCAGCCTGGAAAGCTGGGGAAGTGGCATCTTTTATCACCTCTGGGCTTGTGACAAGCCCTCCGCTATCTTCCGGAGTGACTACAAAATCCTCCGCCGGCATGCCCATAGGGTTATCAATGTGCCCTTCTGGTTTATAAACGCCAAGGTTTTGGGCGTTGACGACCGGATCTACTATATCTTTTCCAAATTCTAAAACGGCCAGCGCCCTTAATACACCGGTAAGGAGCTGCATAGCGCCATCCATACCGATCTTTTTCTTATTCTTCGGATCGGTAAGGCTTTGGGGCACGTTCTCCGCCATTCCCTTTACGACCGTTGGTACGAAGGCTTGGGAGTAATCCCTCATCCAGTTACCAACATATATCCGGTAAGCGTCCTTTTGCTCTGGAGAGAGCTTATCATCCTCAGGAACATCCAGCCCTTTGGCTTCCATTTCGATTCCCTTATGGACTCCAGCTTCCCCTCGTTGAATAATCGGTTCTTGGATGCTCTTGCCCCCCCCCTGCTGCACCACATGCGTCAATTCATGCGCCAGCAGTTTCTGCCCCTCGCCCGAGCCGGTATCGTACTGGCCTTCATTAAAATAGATATTATTGCCGTGGGTGAAAGCGCGGGCATTCAACGAGCGGTTCATCTGGGTGGCCTCTTCTCCGGTATGCACCCGCACGCCGCTGAAATCGGCCCCGAAAGGACCTTCCATTTGCGCCTGGGTATCTTTGGGCAGAGGCTGGCCGGCGCCGTTGGAACGGGCCAATTGGCTCTGCAGGCCCGGGGTGGCGGCAGCCGGCCCGTCGCTTTTGGTTTGCACCGCCTCCGGCCCTTCGTTCTCACTCTCGAAGGCCGGCTTGCGTTGCAGGGGCTTTTCTTGTAGTTCTTCTTTTTCCTGTCCTGATTCCTCTGCTTCACACTCGGCGCACTTCGATTGAATAGCCGGAGCCCCCAAAGCGGCGGAAGAAGCATCCTGCCCAACTGCCCTTTCCGCCATTTCATCGGCCTCCTGCTCATAGCGGTCATTCGGTTGGCCTATGGTGAGCTTGGGCTGAACGCCTCCTTTGGCGGCAGAAGAGAAAAACGAATTGGTAGGTTGCTTCTCACTCTGGGATACCATATCCCGGCTCCCTTCCTTCCGAAAAAAAGGCTCCTTCTGCTGCTGCTCCTGGTGCTGTTGCGCACTGTTGCTCCGAAAGAAAGAGAACCACATGGTTTTGGCGTTTACTTTTTAAAAATTCTATTAACTCATACACAAGTATCTTAGAGAAAACCAACCTATCTCCACTCCACCCTCAACAGTTCCTCCATCCACGGCAGCTTAACGATGCCGATCCCCCAGGGCAACTTGTCGAGCAGGATGTCCAGCGTTTGCTGTTCTACTTGTAGCAACCAGCCGGTGTCGCGCTTGCTCAGCTTACCCTGCCGTTGCAGGAATCCCTCCCTTAGGGAATCGATTGACACGTCGCCCAAGGCGCCCCAGTTCCTGATAACGGCCTCCAGCAGCCCTTCGCATTCCTCCTTCTCTTCTTCCGAAAACTGTGCCTGGTGGCTCAGCGGCAGGTTCAGGGGCATCCCGCACAGGAACTTGGGCAACACCAGCTGGTATTCCGGCATGCTTTCTTCACCGGTGGCCAGGAAATGCAACAGGTGGATGGCCTTTTGGCGGGTTTCCTCGCTTTGAAAATCGCTGCCCTCCAGCAGTTCCAGCACGTCAAAGAAACGAACCAGAAAACTATGCAGCAGGATTATCCCGGCATTAGGGATGAAAATCTCAGTACCTTCCGGCAAAGGCTCAACCGGAGGCCCTGCTCCTTCCTCAAGTTGCCAGGCCTGCTCGCCCCATTCGGGCCCGCTTACTTCATCGGCAGGTTCAGCGCCTTTTCCCACAACAGGCGGCTGGCTTTTTGAATGCTCCTTTGGCGCTTCTGTGGCATCCGGTAATTCGGCTTTTTCTTCGAATTGCTTTTCGGGACCGGCTTCCGGCCCTTTTGCTTTCCTTTTTTTTGCCTGCCCTTCTTCTTTTTGAGACAGGCGGCTTTGTCGTTTGCCCAGGATTTCAAAGGTGGCTGTCAGTTGATCAAAGCCCTCCGGCTGTTCTTTCAGGGCCTGGCTGACAGCCGGCCACCGGAGGGGAGCGACCAGATCTGCCATTGTGCGTTCCACCAGCTGTGCCGCCGATATTTTCTGCCGCCGGATGATAGCCATCCATATGACCCGTTCCCAGAAGAGTAGCTCTCGCCGGCGGGCGCCTGCTATCGGAATGGCGGCCAACAAGGCCGGGCTCAAATCCGGCAGTTTCTGCCATTCCCGGCTTGCTTCTGCCAGGATACTTTGCTTGTGGCCCGTAAATAGCTCGACGATCGCCACCAGGAATTCCGGCGAATGTTGTAATACCAGCCGTTGGAAGGCCTGCCGGTTGTGCTCTGCCAAACGGTGCAACCGCTCCACTGCCGGGCCGCTTTGAGCCAGCCAGTCCTTGACTCCCTTCAGCCAATCCTGTTCCGGGCGCCGGCCATCCCAGGGTAGGAAGCCATTTTCCAGGAAACGCAGCCATTGTTCGAAATGGCCCTCGGTCAGCGAAAGCCGCTGAATGCCGCGGCGCTGCTCCCGGATGGCTTTGCTGACGGCTTCTTCCAGTAACCGGCTCAGGTGGGGCAAAAACTTACCGTCCAGTAAGCCCTCTTCGCTGAGTTGCCCCAGGTCGATTTCCAGTTTATCAATGTGGATTAAGGAATCCGAAGGCGCCAGGCGGTCAAAAATGCGCTCCAACTCCGGGGCCACCGCCCGCCAGAACAGCCCGCTCAGCTCGTGCTGTAGTCGGAAGGCGTTGCGCGAGGAGCCTGTTTTCAGTTCAAAAAGTTGCCTGGCTATGAGGTGGTTCATCACTTCAGCATTTTCTTGTAGTCATCCACAACGGAGGCGCCCGTCCATTCTTTCAGGGCCTCGCCCTGCCATTCCTTCCGGAGGGCGGCCAGGCTGACGCCCTGTTTCTTCATGGCCGCTAACAATGGCTTCAGGGTGTCAGGTTCCTGCACCTTTTCCGGCTCGCTAAGCACCAGTTTATCGAGGCAATACCAGGTGGCGTTCTTCAGTAATTCAGCGTAATACGGCGCATATTCCGGCTTGTTCCGTTCATTCTGGTCATCGAGTACAAAGCGCACCAGATCGGCGAAAGCCGACAAGCTGCCATCGGTTTGCCCGATGAAGAACTCCGCCCGTTTGAAGGCATTGGTCTGTTTGAAATATCGGTTGTCGATGTCTTCCAGGGCTTTGCTGTATTGTGCCGGCCTTTGCCGGATGCGCTGCGCCACTTCTCTTCTGGACAGGGGTTCAGCTGGTGGAGCAGCTTTTGTTTTGGGCTGTGACTTGGCTGCCGCTTTCTTCTTGGCCTTCGGTTTTGCTTTTTCGACAGCCTTGGGTTGGGCCTTTGCCCTTTCAGCTTTATCCGGTGGTTCCGCTTCCACTTTAGCATCGGTAGCCACTCCTCTTTCTCTTGCCAGGACAACCACCGGCGCGTCGCACTGTGGCAGGTTCAGGCGTCCTTCTTTACTTGTACGTTTTTTGCCAAATCGGTCTTTCGCAGGCGCAATAACCTGATTGGTCGCGGCCAGGTTACCAGCAATGAGATAGGAAGGGCTTTGCAAGATGGCGGAGAAACCCGCGTGGGTGCTGGCGGAGAACAGGTTGCGGATGTACAGGTTGGAAATGTTAAGCATCAGGCGCGTACCAGTTGCTTTTTCCTTATTGGGTTCACAGCTTGGAACAGCCTCCTCTTCTTTGTATTCCGGCGGGCAGCACGAAAGGCTCTTGATACAATCCACAAAAGAACAGAATGCGTCGCCACTATCGCAGATTTCCCGGCCGCTAGTCAGCCTCAGCCACCGGCGGTATTGTTCTTCAAAACGGCAGAACTGCCAGGGATCTACCCACTGAATGTTGATGCCGATATGGGCCGGCGCCTCCCGGCGGATCAGTTCCTGGAAGAATTCACGAAAATTGTGATCGCGGAACCGCTTAGGCCAGCAGGGAAGCACCACCGTTGCCCAGAAGGAATAGGGATCCGCTCCGGGGATATAGGAGCCCTCTCCTGTCAGCTCTTCGGGGCAGGGGTTCTCCGGCTCATCTTCATTTGCACAGGGATCATCCTCGTCAAAATCATAATGTAGCCGACAGGCGCAATCGGGGTCGGCAGGTAGCAGGCAATCATAGGGATAGACGACTTCACCATTGGCCGTGGCCTCGGCGTACTTATGAGGCCGCAGCAGAATATGTTCCACCAGGTGTAGGCCCTCCTCATGAATACAGGCCTTGGTGCGATCCATCGCCTCCGTTAGCTCTGATAAGAAGTTGTAACACTGCGGATGTTCAGCCAGCACTTCGTCGGGATTGACCAGTTCGATGGTGTAAGGCCCACATTCCAGTAAGTCGGAAGGTTGGTAGTTAGACAACTCACTCAGCAAGCCGCAAAAGGTATGATAGTGACAAAGTGCTTCCTCAAAAGAGGAATAGGTTTGAGCACTTTCCCACACGAAAGCCCCTGTTTCGCCGGAGTTGCCGGCAGGTCCATTCCCGTTACAGCCGACACAGGGATTTGAATCGTCAAAATCACTGGCAATGAACGGAAGGCCGGATTGCAGGAAGCCTTCACAATAAAGCTGGAAACCATATTGATCGCCATCTTTATACAATGGGAACCGGCAGATGAACCGGCGAAGGGCCTCTTCCTCGTATCCATATTCCTGAAAGACGGACAACAGGTAATTATAGGCTGTTTCCGAATCCTTATCGGAAGCAGCTGTTGGCCAGCGGGGGCATAGTTTTTCCTTGCCTTGTGCCGGATCATCAGCCGAAACATCGATCCAGTGATGCTGCGCTCCGATCAACAGTGCCAGGAAAGCACAACCGGCATCCTCCCCGCAGTCTTTGTTTTCTATTGTAATTCGCACCGGTTGGGCATCCGGTGTGGGTTTTACAGATATGGTATGAACCATGCCTTCACTTTCCCAGCTGATATCCATTCCCGGCAGGCCTTTGCAGTTGCATTTTTCCTTTAGCCACTTTATGGCTTCCCGGGCTCCTTTCGGCGTGTGGTAGTCAAAGGGGTGCTTCGCCAGGCGATAAGCGTTAGTGACGATGCGGAAGGTAAAGCAACGCTCTTCGTCGCCCCGGATATAGGGATAAAAAGCGCCTTCTTCGCAGGTAGCGTCGATGAGGGACTCCAGGCCTCTCCCGTCGATCACCGGATAGGGAATTGCATTACCCCCGGATTGCACAATTGCTACTGGCACAGCGCCGGGGACCTCCTCTTCTGCTAATCCCAGGCAATAATAGCAATCCTGATCGGCAACGATCTTGTAATTGGAAATCTGGCGCGCCAGCAATTCTACCCGGCGTTCGGTATCCGCTTCTGCTTCCTGTGCGTACAAGCTGGTGCTGACAAAAGCCAGTTCTTCCAACAATTGTTGTTCATTGGTTCCGGTGGCCACCTGGAACAATTGGATGGTTGTTTTCAGGCACCTCCGCGTTTCCTTAGGGTTAGTCTCGGAAACCCAATCGTGATCGAATTCCAGCTTGAGGGAGATATCGGCATTTCCGAAATAGCCGGCGATCTTATCTCTGGCATCACAAGCTGCTTCCAGGTTCTTGTATTTCCGGCTGCCGCAGGAAACCACTCTGGCCCAGTCTTCCTCTATGGGGCAATCCGGGAGGCTTATCCCGGAAACAGCGATGCGGTAATCGCACGCTCCGTGCTTGATGATTACGAAATTCCGGCACTCCCGAATGTAATTATTGAGGAACCCGGAAGCTTCACGGGCTTCTTCTTTAGAATTGTACCCGTTGTAGCTCTCGAAAAGGACATGCCCGTCAGGGCCATTCTTCACTGTAAAATAACACAGCGCATCCCCGCAGAGCCCTACTCGCTCTTCGATATCGGTATATAGTTCGTTCTGGCTTTCGTGACTGTAACAGTTGCAGAATCCCTGAATGGCATCACTGGCCTCCTGCAATGAAAGAGCCTGGCCGGGATGAACGGCCAGCAGGGGCGGCTTCCCCCAGGCATTTTCCTTGACTTTGAAGCGCCGGGTGCTCTCCGCCAGCACCTCCACCAACCCTATGTAGTAACAGCATGTGGCATTCGGCCGTTCTTCATCCTTATCATCCGGGCAATCATAGCAGGCGCCGGTTTGGTGCAGGCTTTCCTCGTCGGGGATAATACCCCGGCTCCAGCAATCGAAATAGCCTGTTTCATCGAGATGAGCCCGGTAGTTGGGCTTGGCGTGCAACAGGTTGAGGAACATTTGAAAATCGCGAATAGCGTCCTCTGCTTTTTCGTACACCTGAGTGCTTCGCCAGTCCTCCTTACAATCTTCGTTTCGACAATGTCCATCACCAACCAGGTGAAAGTAGTAATGATAATCCTGCTCATCCTTGCAGGGGCCCTTGGGGCAGCTGGGTTCAACCAACTGTATGGGATAACGGAAGAATAAGTCGATGTAGGCTTCCGGATTATCCTGGGTAATGCCGAATTCATCAATGGCGGCCTGTGGAACAACGGCCAGAGGAGTCAGCCCGGCAGGGTAACGCTCCTCCGGATCGGCGTATTCCTGAACCAGGCTGATCAGAGGAGGATAAACAGCATTGCGGATTCTTCGCTCCTGATAAGATTGCTCATGTATCGCCAGGTGGATGATCTCCAGATATCCGCTTCTAAGAGCGGCCAGTGCCTCTTCCCGGCTTCCATAGCCTTGGTAGCTGATAAAGTAAACCGGGCCATCCTTCTTCTTATCCCTCAACTGGTAGTGATAGCGGTTATCCAATTTGCAGATGGCGTCTCCATCCAGGCAAAATTTCGGGTACGCATAGTGGTTTCTTTCCCCGAACAAGCAATTGATGGCCTCTTGGATAGCTTGGCGGTCCTTCTTGCTGTAACAACGGCAGGGATGGAACGCCAGAGGCAGCCCCTTTTTGAGCACCCTGTACGCAAAGCGCCCCTCGGTACTTTCCGGAGAACGATAGAGCGTAGGGCCGGCGGAAGCGGGAAGAGAGGCGCCGGCTTGAGAAACGTTGCCGCTGTACTGTAGCCACCTGTCGGCACGCTGGCGTGCCGTTTCTCTTTTTTCCTCCGTTTCAAAAGGCTGCCCGGCATAAGCAGCAAAGGGTTCAACGTCCCCCTTATACTGAAACAGGATCGACGGGCCGTCAGCAGGAATGGACGCTACCGTGCCCAGGTTGTCAGTCAAATTATTGAAAGCCGTTGCGGCGTCTTCATCTGAACCGAAGTCGCTGATGCTTTCCAGCAAAGGTTCAGTTTTCTGTTCTTTACCCTCCCAGGACAACCGGAATTTCCATCGATAGGGATATGCTGAATATCCAACCGAATAGGAATAGGCCTGCACCAGGCCCATTGCCTGTTCTCTGGCCTGCGCCAGGCCCTGGTCTGTAGGAAATGGCCGGGGAGCACGGGCCAATAAAGAGGCGCCATCCCGAAGTTCCAGGAACTGGTTGATGTTATTCTCCGGCCGGCTAGTGTGGTAGGAGGCCGCATAAGCCGCGAAGGGCAGCATTCGCAGATAAGCCTGAGCTGCCTCCTTTTCCGAATCGTACTCACGGACAGATTCAAGCAAAGTGCTTCCGTCAGCTCCAGCCAGCTTGTACCGGTATTTTTCCCGGTATTGAAGCGGAAAGGTGTATTTCTTGAGTCGCTTTACTCCGTCGTCCAGTATGGCTTTCCGCTCATCCGGGCTTCCGTACATGCCCGAATGCTCGGCTATGAGCTGCCCGTCTTTGTCTTTAAGTTCAAAACTAAGGCTGAAACGCTCGATATCCCCTGAGAGGTTGTACTGGCTAACCTTCCCGGCATGTTTGAGATGAACCTCCAAAGCTTCCAAAGCATCCTTTCGGCTCTTGAACAGGAAATAACTGGAAAGAAAAGGTTCGGTGGCATCCCCGAAGCCCGGAATTTGGTAGCCATGGGCTTCTCCCTGCTTCGGAAAGCTGACGTTCTTTTCCACACTGAAGAGTTCGGCTGCCGTTTTACGGTGTTGCCCGGCCTGCTTTTCATCCGGGAATACCGGAGATTGAGCCATCAGAATACCATCTTTGTTTCTCAGCTCGACCACACACCCCGGGCCGTCGTGCGCTACAACCTTCAGGTTGGCGCTTTGTGCAGCGGCGTATTGCCAGGCCATCTTCGCTTTGTTGGCACTGTTGCCCAGCAGAGTACTCTCCAGGAGTAAGGTTTTGCCCATTTTCAATTCCCAGCGGTAGGATTCCTGTACTGTACAGAGAAAAACCCCTCCGCCGATTTCCTTTTCGAAGTAAATGGCAGCCTTTTGCCGGGCCTCATCTCTGGCGGCTTCACTATCAAATCCACCCTCAGCGGCGGCTTCCCCGGAAGGCCAGAGCAGGAGGAAGGAATAGGCCGGCTCTGCATCCTTATCCTCAAAGCGCAGTGTTCCTGTATCAGAAGCCAGCAGGCTGGAGAAGTGGGCAAGGGCGGAGTTTGTATCTTCGAAAGAAGGAGCACTCTGAAGAAGGACATTGCCGCTATCATCCCGCCATACCCACTTGTAATGGGGGCGCCGATTTCTGATGGTAAACCAGTGCCCGCGAGTCAAAATAAACCTTCGGCTCTTCCAGGCTTTCCACCAGGCTGACGGCCGCCACCTCTTCTTTGGCTTTCAACTGGTTATTGACATTTCTGACAAAATCTTCGAAATCCTTATCCTGAATATCCTGGCCGGTATCGAACTGTTTTCGGCTTTTGCGAAGCACTACACCCTCCTTATCGGACAATTCCAGATGAGACCGGTATTCAGAAATATAAGTCCCTCCTCCGAAGGCCTTTGGATTGAACAAAACCTTCAATACCTCGACTTTGCCCTCGGCCGCCTCCCGGCTGTCGAACAGGCCGGGAGCGGCCGCCTCGGCTTTATCAGTGCGCAGATACAGGCGGTATTTATCCTCAGCAATGACATGCTCCACTTTCATACCTTCACCGGCCCGAAGGTTATCCAGCAAAGATGCTACTGCCGTTTCGGCATAAGCCCGGGAGTCATACCTTTCTGTGCTCCTGAAGAGGACTTCATTTTCGGGAGAGCGCAGGACGGCTTCCAGTTCCTCTCCGTATTCCACAATTTCAAAATTGCAAAGGTACTCGCGCTGGACATCCTGAATGCCCACAAGCCCGGCGATGCGCTTCTCCAGCCCGGATACATTATCGGTATCCCAGCTATTGAGGCAGTAGTTGTAAGCCTTTCCGCGGTTCCGGCTCAGTTCATCGAAACTGGAGAGGTAGCGCGCCTTATCTTCCAGCAGGCGTGTTTTGCCATTGCTCTCTGGGGCAATCTTCTGGTACATCAGCAGAGAGAGGTCGGTAAAAACTTCCCCGAAGCGCGCCAGCAGGTGGTTGAGAAAAGCATCCCGGCGGCTCTGGTAGAGCTGCTCATCCTCCATGATCTGCTGGATGAGGGCCAAATAGCTGATGGGGTTGAAAGAGATGTTGAAGGAATACCGGTATATGGTGCCGGCCGGATTGGGCTCATTGACATCCTGATAAGAATCTTCCAGAGAGCCGAGGAAAGCTACGGAACGCCCGGCTTCCCAGGCCTGCGCCTGGGTGTCATACAGCCTTTTGCTCACCAGGCCTACTTCCTGGTTGGAGGTCAGGATGACGAAGAAGTAGGCGCATTTGTCACCAAAAACTTCCAATTGATATTCCGCCTGTTGGAATTCCTGCCTTAGCTGTTCAAGAGCCGCCTCCCGTTTGAAAGGGGCATCGAAGAAATGAACCGCATATTCCGGATCTGCCTGTGGCTCCTCCCGCCATTCGGGCAGCAGGGTATCCAGTGCTTCCTTTTCCACAGGCTGGGCCAGGATATTGTTCTTCGACCATTCCAGATAGCTCTGTTCTTCCGTGTAAAAGCGCACCAGCCGCTTGACCTCTGGCACCGAATCCAGTTGCTGCGTAAAGTAAGTATGACGGGAAGCTTCCGGCCTCCGGCTGTCTGGCAACATGCTGAACAAATCCCGAATATGGGCAAGCTGAGACAGATAGGAGGCCAGCAGTTGGTCGAAGAACAACAAATAGCCCTTGAGCTGTAGCGCCTGGGCCTTGCGCAATACCGGCGCGCTGTCCGGCACCCCACCCTTGGCGATGCCGTAGACTCTTGGGAACTCATTCTGAATGGAATAGTAATCTTCGAGGTCCTTCCGGTGGCGTCCCGACGGGATCAGCCGGTCGAGCGAACGAGTATCGTTCAACTTTACCTTGCGGAATTCACTCAGGCGGCGGTTCAGGAGTTTTCGGGCCTCCGCCTTGTCCAGCCGGACCGGCATAGTGCCTTTAAAAAGGTTGAATTGGGAATCTTCTACGGAAAAAAACGGAGCGCAGTCTTTGCAAAGGCGATAGGCCCATCCATTGCAATCCGTAACCGGATTGGGCGCTTGCCCGGAGGAAAGCGCCAGCCCTCTAACAGACTTAACGCCTGGTACGCTGAAGATCAGGTCGTAAATATCCGAAAGGTGTAATTCTAAGTGGCGTTCAATCTGCGCCAGTTCTTCGGAGTCGATAAATCCATGGCTATCCAGGGTATAGGGGCGGCCCTCAAATACTTCCTCAATCGATTTCCCCCGGGCAAGCATCTCCTGCAGGGTGTAAAAATGCAGGCTGGGCGAAAGGAATTCCCGAATCTTCTGTACGATCTCAACATATACCTCCTCGGCTTTAGCATCCAGATACAATTCCACATCAGAACAAAAACTGATCTTTTCCCGGCAAAGCACACAGATTTCCACAAAATCCTCACAGAGGTTGCGGTGTTGCTGAAGGCGCTGTTTTACCCGGTTGACAACATCCGCCTCCACATCCTCCCTGTATTTTTGTTGGCTCTTCTCTTTATTCTTATACTCTTCGATCTCCCTGGCAATAAAATCTTCATCCAGCTCGATAAATACTTTGTACAACCCATTCAGTACCACCTCATTGAATTCGTGTTCCTCATTTGGACAAAAAAATAAAGAAGGAGATTCCTGTTGCGGGCCTCCCTGTCCGGCGATAAAAACAGGGCCGTTATCTTCATCATCATTTGGTGTTCCTTTGGAGCAATCCAGGCAAAGCTTGTCCTCCCGGTGTACTTCCAGCCAGGCGTTGCGCACCCCCTCGATGTCGATCAGCATTTTCCTATAATCCAGGATGGTGGTAGGGTTATTGGTCAGGATTTGTGCCGGGGTAAAAAAGTTATCTTCTTTTTCAGTGGAAGGATTTTCAAGCGCCAATAGGTCTTCAATGGGCAGCCGGGTACGATATCCCAGGTCCATAAGCGCATAGATCAACATTTCCAGGATGGTAATGCCCGGGTCGTGAACGTTGTGGTCGGTCCATACCTTACCCGAAAGCTCACCGATATGCTCGAGCCCCAGCCGGCGCAACAGGCTGAAGTCCAGGCCTTCAAAGGTAGAATCTTTCTTGAGAATGACTTTTATGTTGTCTTGATCTGGCATATTGTTTCACTCAGGCTACCGAGAAGCCTTCCGGGGCGGGCCCGGTTTCCTCCTGGCAGTTGGCTTTATATTTATGGGCTTTTTCTTTACACTCTTTACGAGGTTCCGGACACTGCCAGTTTTTTGCCTCAATCCTCATTTCTCCGCCGATAAGAATTGACCGGGCAGTCAGAGGCACAATCACCTCCGGGTCTTTAAATGGGTTGGTTGACCCGTAGCAGGCCACCTCCTCCTCTTCATGTATCAATTTCAGATTGCAGACATAATCCACATACACCAGGCTCTCAATGAAGCGGATCACTTCAGACTTGGAGATGACGCGGCCGAAATCCAGTTGGCTCATATTGCCATCCACCCAGGGGGTAAGGAAGCGGCGCAAGTCCTCCCGGAGTTTATTCTGGAAGAAAGTTTTGGGTATTCCCTGGCCAAGGATAACTTCACCAGCTATATGCATTCGTTCGTATCGGGGATTCATCACTTTGAGCCGGACGAAGGGGGAGGCTTTCTGTCGGATATACTCCCTGATCTTATTCAACAGGCTTACCGGCACCTTAGGAGTAAACCCGGCGCCTGCCTTTAATTTAGTGATATCCGGTATGAGCGCCAGGGAGACAAAGCCGGGCGCCAGCTCGAGGTCTCGCCGGTATTGGTTGGCCGACAGGCTAAAGGAGTGGTTTAGGCATTTTACCCGAAAAACCTCCGGGAACCGGTCGAGTACGATTCGCTCGTAATCGTATTTATCCACGCTCCTGCCCTTATGCCGCAGGCGTTCACCCACCCGTTTGTAGAAGTTATTGGAACTTTCCGCCAGTTGCCCGCCGAAGGTCTCATAGAACTGGCTGATGCCCTTAAGGCTGGAGTCCGCTTCGGCCAGTTTGGAAATGCTGCCTGCTTTGAGCATCATCTCCAGGCGGGCGTTTTCCGGCAGGGGATGATAACTCACCCTTGCCGCCTGGGTATGCACCCCGATGGTTTCAGCGACGGCTTTCGTATTGATCCATGCGCAGGCCCGGATCCAGTGCAGGCCCGGCGGCATTATCGTATTGGATTCGTCCTTATTGATATCTTCCGGTATGGTGATCTTAACAATGCCGGAGCGGGTAAGCCCGTCAGTAGTATCGCTCAGCAGGTGGAATCCGTCTTGCAATGGTTCCCACTCGTTCTTTCGCAGGTAGTGCCACTCGATATCCGCCGCATTGGACTCCGAATCGGCGGTGGATTCCGCCAATTGGAAAAGGAGGTGAACGTTATTTCCGGGTGTATAATCCTTCAAGCCGATGAACAGGTGGCCTTCTTTTACAAAAGTAGGAAGCAAAGAGGGGGCGTCGGTAATATCTTCCTCCTTGTAGGTGCCTTCATAGGGATAGAGATGGATGAGCTGGATGTCTTCATTTTGAGATTTCGCGAAATAGTCGATGGAGAGCCCTTTGATAGTCGGGGTATACGGTTCGTTGGGCAAGCTGTCTCCTCCGGTATTACTATCCGCAAATTCCTCGATGTCGTTCAGAATAATCCTCAGGTTTTCCAGCAATTGTTGTATGCCCCGGTCGTTGTAATTAGGTGGGTCCGGTGGGTCGATAGGAGCTACGACGATAGTCAACAGGTCCCTCATTTCCTGAAGATGAATAGCCAGGGTGTGCTGCAGGTTGTCATGAATATCCTGGACTTCGTCCTCGATAAGTTCCAAAGTGCCACCCGCCGCTAAGATATTACCGATATCTGTATTGGCAGTATTTGGGTCCCCAGGGAGCAACGCATCAATTGCATCAAGTTCTGACCTCAGGGTATTTAACCTTTGGATGATGCCGGGAGGAGCAGCTAAATTCAAATCTTTAATCGCAGTTTCAATCTCATCAATTACCCGGCCGAGATGGAATTGCAGGCTGTCCATCTTATTCTTGATAACATTCCTTATAGCCACCGCTGCATCTACATCCTTTTTAAATTCAACGATCTTTACCGGGTTGAAGCCCCCGGCCAGGTCTATCATTATCTTAGCCAGTACGAAAGCATAGTAATCATGTAGAAAATCCTTACCCTTGAGCACCAATTTGATGAACCCTTTGCGGGTAGCATTGCTCAAGGGCTGCAAGAGTTCGGGGGTCATTTGCCCCGGAACATAGTCGGGCAGGCCAGAAAATTCGATGCGGTCAAATTCGTGAGAATAACTGGAGGGTATACTCTCAGGGTCGTCCCACTCCAGACCACACAAAAGACTAGGTAAAGGTGGAGGTGGAGGTGGAATTGGAGGTGGAGGTGGAGGCGGATATGGAGGAGAATCCTCTACATTAATGTTATCAAAGATGGTGATAGGGCCCGAATCATTGGAATTATCGTAGTACGCCCACAATCCTTCTGCCAACACTGCCGGAAGAAACTTAAAACTCGAATCATCGGTCGGGCCGGCCACATCCTCATAATCGTTATAGTAATCAGCAAAGTTATCCGGTTTATCCTTCCAGGTGGCCTTAATGCGAAACTGCTTCCAGTTTTTACAGAATATTTCCTTACTCCCAATATAGAATTCCGCCTGAAGCTTGGGCCGCACGCCAAACGGCTGGATCAGGCCATTGGCATCCTGCAGGTTCTCCTCATTCTGCACCAGCAGGTTTCGAACGCCGCAAACTTCCACTTCGATACAGCTGTCCGTAATACAGAAATGCCGCAGGTAATGGTACAGGGAAGTACGGGCCCTTCCCCCTTCCAGGCAACGTTCCAGGGAGCAATCGGGCTCACAATCCTCCAGTTGGGTTTCTACCCTGATGATGTCGTTGATCTCTATCTTCACGAGAGGCATTCTGGTTTGAAAAGGTTCCTGAAGCGCCTCAGCATCGAAAAAGGTAATAGGTGGCGCCTCCGGGGGGATTTCAACATGAATTTCCAACTCCCAATCTCTATTTTCACAATCATCATCCGAGCCGGCCGGTAGGGTAGAAATCAATTCGATCTGCACATCATCAGGCTTGGGCTGCCACCATTCCCCCTCGGCGCTAAAGGACAATAACAAGGCTTTTTCACTTCTGAAAAACTCCTTAATCACATCCTGATCATCACCCACAGAAAGCTCCTGGATATCTTCTTCTATCACTACACAGTCCTGGGGCCTCATCCTGATGATCTTGAAGTCATCTCTGATAAAATAAGGATCGGCAATGCGCAACCTCTCGTTCAAAAACCGCTTGGGGTCCTGGCCGGTGAAAGTTCCCTGCTCAATTGCCTCAAAGGCCTCTCTGGTAATGATATAATGGCTGTGTTCCAGGGCGCTCTTTAAAAACTTCAGGCCTTCTTCATCCAGATCCAGCTTAAGATCACAATCCAGTACTTTACACTTCAGTTTAAGAGAAATATCCACTACTCGCCTGCCCTCCTGGAGCAACAAAACAGGAGAAGCCAGGACAAATCCATGGCGTGCAACCGGATGCAGCTCAGGTTCAGTAGGAGGAGGAGCCCCAGGTAAAAAATATTTGCTTTCCCGGTTCCCCATAGTTGCCCAACTGCTTCCTTCCTCCTTAAATGCTTCTCCTTTGCCATCCCTGGAATTAGCAACAGGAGCAATGTAAGCGCTTTCCAGAAGGCGAACTTTCTTATTTCCATCATCCTGGCAGATGCATCCTTCCATGTAATTCAAATGCAGCGTCTGCAAACTCTCCACCTGCGCCTTATCCACCACGATGTCCTCCTCCAGCCGGAAAAAAATATCGTTGTTCTGGCTATCCTTTCCATTCTTAAAGAGCAGCCCTTTGGAAAGGAGCTTATTATCGAGGTGCTTCTGGATTTCGAACACCAGGTGGGCCTGGTCGGGCGTCAGCCGGCGCGCCTGAATGCCCAGCACTTTATTGTAGAAAAACTCCAGGTGGCGGGTACTTATCTTATTAAGGTCCAGTTGGAAACGGCGAAAAAGCTGCAGAAAAGTAAAGAGCAGGCCCAGGTGAGGGGCGTGTGATTTTTTATACTCTTCTTCCAAAGGGATCAGGCTTTCCTGCAGGTAATCTGGGGCCAGCCGTTTGATCTCGACGATGGCTTCCAGAAAACGAGCGGCAAGCGGAGCCAACGCCTGGTTGACAGCCAGGATGCGGATACGAGCCGGGCCAGGAACCTCCCGGAAGGATTCGTCACTGGCAAAAAGGTCCAGCAGTTCTAATCCCCAGGAGCCCTGCTGCTGAAACATTCGGAAATCCTGCTTTTTGATGCAGTACCATTTCTGTGCGCCATTCGCCAGGGCAATGTAACTCTTCACTGGGGCCTGCAGGTTGGCGACAATCAGGTTATTGACTTTAAGCCCCAGGCCAAAGCCCTCCTTTTCAAAACGCAATTGCCAAAGGAGCACCGGAGTGAGCAGTTCATTATAGACGAATGAAAAGATGGAGTCGAGGGCTTCCGGCTCCGGTTGTTGTTCTACCGAGCGGCCAAGACGAAGCAGGTTCTCTTCCAGGCTCTGAATATCCCACTTGTGAATACGGGCAATGAGGAAAGGAAGGCTTTCGGCAAAAAAGGCGCGCCAGTCGCCCAGTTCCAGATTATTGTCGTAATGATAAACCTGCCCGGCAAAATGATAGATAAAGTCCAGGATATCCGCCAGGCTGCGGCCATCCACCTCAAGCGTTTCAGGGTCGAGAGCCGGAAGGAGGCGCTTGTTCTGGGAACTTCCCGGAAGGTTGAAAAGCGGATGTGGTATGTTGGCGTATTTGGACATATTTTATAGCACGCTTCTTTTTTTGAAATGGGTTTTCAGGCCGGTGGCTGGTTGGCTTCCCGGAGGTAAAAGTCGTATACGTAATTGAATCGGGTGTTCGTCCCTTGAATGGCATAGTCAATGGAAATGGTCAGCCGCCCCTCGATCAGGTCAAAGGAGCCTCCAGGCGTCACTTCGATCTTTTCCAAGAGGATGCGGGGTTCGAAGAACAGGATGGCCCGTTCGACCAGGTCTTTCAGGTAGCTGATCATGGATGCATTGAGGGATTCAAACTGGTAGTCGCTCATGTTGGCGCCGTATTTGGGCTGCATCACCCTTTCTCCCAGCGAGGTGGCCAGCAGAATATCCAGGCTCTGGTTGATATCCTCTTCAGCGCTCACCATATCCACCATCCGCGTATTGCGGTTGAAGGTGGGAGGAAATGACCATCCAGTACCGAGAAAAGACTTGTCGTTTGGCATAATTCTTTTTTTATCCTCCGATCATTACAGTTGGCGCCCCTTGAATGATCACGCCTCCATGGGCAGTGAGGTCGCTCATTCGGGCAGCCGGCTTGCCACCGATCAAAACAGTTGCCGATCCCTTGACGATAGAATCGGGCGGGCCGGTACAAACACACATGTCACCGACTACCGCAGCCGGGATGCCCCCGATCAAAACAGTCGGCACTCCCGGGCCGATCACAGGCCCTCCGACATGGGGTACAGGGCCGGGGTTGACCATAGGACAAGTATGAAAATCCGTTAATCTGGCAGCTGGAGGCATTTGATCTGTTTTTTTTAATTGATCTTTACCAATGAACCCGTCACTTCCGTAATCCCCTGCCCGGCGAGCTTAGCGGTAGCGCCCTGGGCCTCGAACGGCCCGCTGGCCTTCAGCCCGATCTGGGCAGCTTCCACGGTCAATTGGGCCCCGGCGCTGATCTTAATGTTCGTTCCGGCTTTAATGGTGATCTCCTTGGGGCTGTCGAGCGTAATGCCGGCCGGCTCCAGGGTGACTTTATTGTTGTTCTGGTCTTTAATCTCTATGGATTTGCTGCTCTCGTCAATGGTAATACTATTGCCCGCCGGCGTATCTATAATAATCGTCTTGGTATCGTCATTGAAGTGGATGTGCATTTTGCTGCGGGTGGTAAATCCTTTTTCGTGGTTGACATCCTGGGCGGTAATGGGCGCCGGTTTGGCGCTGCTGTGCAGCATGCCCAGCACCACCGCATCGCGCGGGTCAGCATTCAGAAAACCCACAATGACCTCGTCGTCGATCTCGGGGCGGAAAAAGGCGCCGCGCTCCGCACCGGCATCCAGGCTGGCCACTCTGGCCCATACACCGGCGCCATTTTTGTCGATGATGGGCAGTTTGACCAGGATGCGGTCTTCTCCGTCCGGATCATCCTGCAACTGCAGGACTTTGCCGACCTGCAGGCCATGGATAGCAGGGATAAGCCCGGCGGCGGGGAAATCGATGATCTCCTCATTACTCGCGAACCATTTGGGGTCCAGGCCAAACTGTATGTGCGTATCCCATTCTCCATCGCCCACTTCATGGCGTACCGCCGTAACGTAGGCCTTGCCGTTGAACCGGTCTCCTACCCCTTGCAGGTCTACCATCGTTCCGGGTTTGACGTCGGAGTTGCCCACGATGATCTTGGCCCTGCCCCGGATTTTGGCCAGCCGGCTTTTCAACATACAGGCCTTCGCCCACTCGGTAAGCTCTTCAGCCAGAAGATGGCCGGTGTGCCGCAATTCGTACTCCGCCAGGTTGATCGTATTGGCCAAATCCGACCCCTGAATGTTGCCATGTTCGGAAAAAGAGGCAGAGCTGGATTCCGCTTCGAACAGGTCTTGGTTGGCATAATCCCAGGAGCGGGCCACTACCTTTTTCCACTGGTTGCGGGCGTCCATTTCCGCCTCAAAGGCACGGAGGGTGCTGCCATAGTGCAGGCCCAGTACCGGGCTTTGACCGGTATCGGGTTTTTTCACGCTTATTTTACCGTCATCGACAATGACCAGCTTGCCGTTGGCATCGGCGCGGGACAAGATGAAGTCCCAATCGGTAGCATGCTGTTGTACCAGCTCTTTGTGTTTAAGGCTAGTGGTTTCCACATCTTTATCCAGCCCGGAGTACTGGCTGATGACCTCTTCGATCACTTCACTATCTTTGCGGTCTTCGTAGTACCGGCTGTGGCGGCCGATCGTCATGCGCACACTGGCGTCGCGGGCTTCGACCGACAGGTCGGCATTTCCATTTTCGCGGATTTTGATGGCGTGTTTGGTAATGATTCCTTTGAATACAGGCGTATTTTCGCGATCCCGCCCCAGTTTTATCAGCAATTCTTTCCCGGGTATGAAATCCGCTTTGTTGCTGATCTCGAAATCCTCGATGGCTGCATCACCATCTCGTATGACGAGGCGGGCGGTAGGGATGCGGTTGACCTCCTTGGTGACCACAAGGGAAATGAGCTGGTAACCGGGGTCGATTACCTGGCCTCCGGCCAGGATGTCGAAGGTGACTACATCGTGAGTAGATTCATTGGGTATGGTTCGCTGTTCGTTCATTCTTCCGTTTTGTCGAATGGTGGAAAGACGATCTCGGTTCCGGACCGGACGTTTCTGAAGCTCGTCAGCCCGTTGGCCTTGGCCAGTTGCAAGACGTATTTGCTGTCATTGTACACTTCATGGGACATCAGGTCGAGGCGGTTGCCCTCCTCTACTTCCCGGATGTGGGTCAAATCTGGTGACCGCTTGTTTTCCCGAGCCACCCGCTCTTCCTGGGCCACGTAGTTGACGAAGGAGCAACTCAGTTTTGCCCTTAGCGGCCGCCCTTCCGGATCAAACAGGGTGTACTTGACATCCATATTCGTCAGGATGCAGGGGAAGACAAAATCACCCCAGAATATCTTCAGGAAACGGGGCCGGTGAATATTGCCGTTCATAGAGTACACCGCTTCTTTAAAACGAGTAAACTGTTGTTGTACCGTTTCCTTTTCAGGGTTGTTATACTCGTATATCGTACCGGTGCCGTCCAGGATAAAATCCAGCTTCAACTCTTCAGGCACGGTAGATTTGAACTTGGGGTCCGACCCCTGGTTGCCATGCCCCTGTCGCTGGTCGTATTCCACCTTATAATTCTGAGCATAGGTTTCCGGATTGACCGGCAGGAAATAAGGGTCGATGCTGTCCCTGGATCGATAGGTCTTGTCCGTATAGGCCACGACTACCATCTTGGCAACATTCGTTTTCTTATAAGGCGCTTGGTTACTCATCGTTCCGCTTTTTCTTTAAGTATCTCCAGGACTTTCTCCACACAAAGGTTGACGAGTTGCTCTTTACCCTCTTCGTTTGCCCCACCGCCCTGGGCAGCGCCTTGTTCGCCGCCCTGGCTGTCTACGGTGGCTTTAATGACCAATTCTCTGATTTCCAATGGCATAGTTAGGATCCTTTAAATTCAAACCAATTGTAACTCAATTCCAGGGTTTCGATCAATACTTCGCCGCGTTCCGCATTCAGTTCGCCGAATTTCCAGGCTTTAGGCCAGGCGTGAATAATCTTCCAGCGCATAAGTGGCTCGTTTTTTTCATTGAGTAAGATCACGTCCAGGTCAGCCGGCCGCACCGGCAGGTTTTCCTTATTATCCAGTGTAAATGGCCCCAAACCGAACCTTTCGAAAGCACTGATACACCAATCGGTCACTTTCGAACCTTCGCCCGGCTTGAAAACGCCGCGTTTGAGAACTAGATCCGAATACTTTGTGCGTACCGGGATGACATGCTCAAAGCGGTTCTCGCCACCTTCCTTGATGGTTTCCGTTTCCAGTTGAGCATCCAGCCCGGACACCGACTGAAAACGGGCGTCGATACTGTCACCAATTTTTTGGTTAGACCCGTTAAAAGAAAAAGAAACCGCAAAGTGAAACCCAACATGTTGATAAAAATGATTGAGTTTAGGCATCTTTAGGGTTATTTGAATTCAACGGTCAGGCCTTCATGGCAGAGCTCGAGAGTCTCAATAGCTACTTCGTTGGCATCGGCCTTCAGGTCGGTCGACTGCACCTTCTTCGGCCATGCATTTTCCAGCTTCCAGATAATGATCGGCTCGTGGTTTTCGTTGAGCAGGGTTATCTGTACGGGACGGCGATACTGGCTTCCGGTGGAATTCCCCTCCTGGAAGTACAAGGTTTCCTTCCATTGATCATAAAAGTCGGCATCTCCTTCAAAAGTGCCGCGCTTCAAAGTAATGTCGCTGTATTTGGTCAGCCCCGGCTGTTTGGTTTTGTTGTATTTTTTACTGGCGCCGTGGCGGTATTCGATCACTTCGGTCTCAAAATCCAGCCCGCTGACTTCTGTGAAGTTCATCTGGAGGCCATCGCCCCATTCTACCCGAAAATGAAACTTAGGTACGGGATAATCCCCTTTTCCTTTTGCCATGGTTGATTATTTTAATGGATTTAGGAATTCTGATTAACAACTTTTGGCGCTCTCAGCGGCGTCGATAGCATCGCTGAGGCTCTTCTTGCAGTCCACGAGCTTCTTCTGCTCTTCGAGCAGCAAGTAATAGTCTTTCCTGAGTTCGGCAGTTTCCTCCTGAGCTTTTTCATACTGCGATTTCGTATTATTGTAGTAATCGTCTTGCTCAAGCGGCATCTTTGGTTCAATTGTGTAGGCGCCATTGCAAGAACTCTCATCCGGGCACTCCGGCATATCGGAGCTCGGGCTGCCTTCTTCCGGCCCGTGGTTGAACCGTACAGCCAATGCATCGATAAGGCTAATGAAACTGCAGCCTTCATCCCCTTCGCAGCTCCCATCCTCGTCCTGAGAAGCACAGACCGTAGAACTGAGTACCCGGGCCTGTTTAAGGATCTCCACGATCAGCTTGAGGATCTCCTGCTGGGCGGCAATAGCGGCATTCAGCTTATCACTCAGGTCGCTGAGGCATTTCAGGATAATGCTGGACCCCAGGTTGGGTTCATTCAAACATTTGATCTGGTTGATCAACGTGCTGAGGTTGGTGCTGAGCCGGTCAGTACACCGAAAGAACCCCCTTAGGTAACAGAACAACACATCAACGGCATTTACTACATGAGCAGTATTGGTTTGAACCGTAGACGATTGCCCTTTGTATACCGTTAATTCAGCGGTGACCTCCAGGATGAGCTTATTGGTTTTATCGACGTTTTCCCAATAAGTTTTCAATTTACCCTCCCAGGTAGCAGAGTTGGACATTGCGAGATAAGCCAGGCTCGCCTCGGCAGTTTTAATGGACAGTCTGTTCTGCACCTTTTCCAGGTCCTTCTTCCATTCCTCCAGGCAACTCTGTCCTTGCCCTTCTCTCTGCCCTCCTTGATTATTTTGAGCTTTTCTTGCCATTTTTAGTAGCTTTAGGTCAATTAAAAAAAAAGGTTAATACGCCTAGGAAAGGCCTTCCTCCCATTCACTTTTTCGCCGGCGTTTGCGCCGTCGCTGGGTGGTTTCTTCCTCCTCACAATTCTCAGCACCTCCCACAGCGCCGGTATCGCAACCGGCCTGTAGTTGTTCACAAATACCCCTAAGGGTTTCATCCCCATCTTCCGGGCATGCTGGGTTACAAAGCCATAAATAAGTATTGGTAACTCCCTCGGCCTGCATAACGGCAGCGCACTTTTCAAAGCGTGTCGCTACCATCTCTTCTATGGATTTGGCCAGGTCTTTCGAAGCAGTATCCATCGCGCCGGCGCTGGACTTGGTGTTCTCCTCTATATCCTTCCTGAAGCCGGCGATCAGTTCCGCCAGCTTATCGGCGCCCGGTTTCAGGCTGTCGATGTTGATGAAAGTCATAATACCGGCGATCTCTATGGAAGCATCGTAGGCATCCAGCAGCTTATCATAGCAATCATCTGTTTTGGACTTCACCTTGTCATTAATGAAGGTCCAGATGTCTACCTCTCCATTTGCGGGGGGGTCGGTATTTGGGCCGGAAGATTCCACCTTGACCTCTCCCAATACCTGAAAGAGGCCCGGATTACAACGTTCCTCCTCATCGATGCAGCGGTCGAGCTTCTCGGCAGCCTCTACGGCATCTTCCATTTTTTTCTTGGTATCCTGTATCTTTTTGACCAGGTCTTTAAAGTTCTTGTCCAGGGCTTTGTACATGTCGCCCATGCCCTTTACTTTTTCCTGGATAAGCTTGGATTCCCTGACCGACCTGACGCCTACGTGGTAATCCACATGCCGGAAAAGCTTATTGGTTTCCTCGGCCTTGACCAGGCAGCAAATCTTATAGCGCTGGACGATATCCTTCTGCGCATTAAAGTCGATGACTTTAGCATCCTTAGCGCTATTCAGTGCAACTTTTTCCTTGCACAGGTCCAGTTTGCACTTATCCAGGATATCCTTGGTTGGCGTGCTGGTATTTTCCTTAGCCATTTTTTCAATCATTTAGGGTTTGAGAAATTTGGGTGTCAGGATTCCTGAAGCATCTTATGGCTAAACTTTAGAATGATGAACTCAGCCGGGCGGACAACCGCCATGCCGATCTCGACGATCATTCTGCCCTCCAGGATATCCAGTTCAGTCATCGTTTCGTTCAGGCCTACTTTGACGAAGAAGCCCTGTTCGGGAGTGGTGCCCATCAGAGCCCCAGCGCGCCACTGTAGAATGAGGAAGTTCTCGATCATGGATTTAACACGAGTCCAGGTATTGACATCGTTAGGCTCGAAGACAAACTGATAGGTCGCTTTTTTCACGGACTCCTCAACGAAATTGAAGAAGCGCCGCACCGAGATATACCGCCACTCATTATCGTTGCCGGCCAGTGTCCGCGCGCCCCAGATAATGGCCGGGCCGCGGCCGGTAAAGGAACGGATCGCATTGACCGACTTGCCGGCTGTGGAATCTACGTTCATCCCTTCCTGGCTCTGGTCGGTGATTTTTACCGTCGGCCTGATCACCCTGTCGATATTCACATTGGCCGGCGCTTTCCACACTCCGCGGTTGTTGTCGGTATTGGCATAGACCCCAACAACGGAAGAAGAAGGCGGCAGAATAACAGGAAGTTGTCCGATAGCATTTTTTGCCTGATTAAAAAGGGCGTTGCTGGTCGATTCCAACTCCTTTAAAGTGCTGGCGTTGCCGTCTACAGTAACAACTACTTCATCCGCATTGTATATATAATCATATTGAGTCTCCAGGTAGGGATAGTAGGTGGCCCCGTACTTCAGTTCATCCACCGTACCGGAAAGAGTATCTCTCATGATCTGGATATCGTCGTCGTCGGGGTCCGGCGTCATATATATGTCAATCACGGCAAACCGATCCTGCAAGCTAACACACTGGTCGATGGCCTCTTTGTGCACCGAATAGTAATCCGCCGGGCTGGTAATGCCCGTACTGTCCGGAAAAACCAAAAGGGTCACTTCATCAACCTTTGCCACTTCCTCCAGCCCCTGCAGGAGGGCGTCGGGAACGACCACCGGCGCCGCACTATAATCCCCAACCGATACGATGTAACATGGGCCTCCACCATTGGTAAAATAGGCCTGCATGGCATAGTGCATCTTATAATTAGAAGTATTTTCAATTTTAGGCTGTATTTCGACCGGCGATTTAGTGGTATTGATCGTCACGGTGATCCCTGCTTCCGGTTGGGCGCCGCCAAAGAAACGCTCGTACTCCAGCAGGGAAGTGATTCGCCTCGGCACCAGGAGGAGATCTTCATCTTCTTTGAGTTTGGCCATCTCCGTATATCCGATAAAGGCGGGAATTGCTGTATCAACAGCAGCAATGGAGGGAGGGAACTTACTGATTTCCTCAACGTATACTCCAGGCGTTTTATAAACCATATCTAATTGTTTTAGATGTTTACGATATTATTACTCTACTTTGACTATGTCCTTGACCTTGGAAATGAAGATATCGGAATAATACACTCCGCCTTCTTCCCTCAGGGCATTGAGTTCCGGCATGGGCAGGAATACTTCCTGCTCCTGGTTCATCTGATCCAGCGCCTTGAATACAATGGGGGAAGCCGAAAGGG
The DNA here is from genome assembly GCA_020636095.1 of Lewinellaceae bacterium. Classification (GTDB taxonomy): domain Bacteria; phylum Bacteroidota; class Bacteroidia; order Chitinophagales; family Saprospiraceae; genus JACJXW01. The sequence continues at coordinate 2,905 of JACJYN010000018.1, read as the reverse complement.
GGCGGGGGGATTGGGCGACCAGGAAGCCTCCCGACTCGGACAGGACGGTTATATTCTTGACGTCTTTTTTCAGTGTCCTGCCCAACCTCGATTTGTAACGCCAGATGGTCTTTCGCGCCGGTATCCTTACTTCGAATCGCGGATGGAGCGGATCAAAACTCCCGTCGCTCTTCTTCTCGATAATGAGGTTGCCGTCCGGAGTAAGCAATTCATATTCGCTTCTTCCCGGCTGCAGAGTAACCTCTACGGCGCCCCAGTTGGTTTGACGGTAGAGGCCATCGTTCAGGTATACGGTTTTTAGTTCCTGAAAACTATTGCTGCCGCTAGCTTCCAGCTGATAAAAACCATGGGGTATCTCCTCTCCGGGGCCGCTGCCGGCAGAATTCCGGTTCCGGAAATCCAGGCGTACATTTTGCATGGGAGCGTCGCTGGAGAATTCCAGTTTTTTCACCTCTTCGCCATCCAGGCTTTTTAAGATAAACTCTGCAGAAGTAGGCCCGGAAGGGCCAAACGAATAAGTGAAGGTTTTGGGCAGCAGCATACGGTCGGCTTCACTGGCCAGGCCATCGCTACCTACATCGGCCCAGTCTGCAGGGCTGTCCTGGCTGGTTGTTCGAAGCGCTTCCTTGAGTACCCCGCCGACCAATGCCAGTTCCCCCATTTCATAGGTTCTGCCTGGCTGAAAGACAGGTGGTGGCATAGACAAGGCGGGCGGTGTTTTCACGTCATTTTCATCCCGGTTACTAAAGAAATAAACCGCCTGGGTAGCATTGCGAAAACGCCCGTTGGTGATGGTTCCGAAGTAGGCGTTTTTATTGGAAATGGCAAACTCCAGGCTAAGAGCGGATTCCGGGGCTCTTACAGGCCGGAACACCTGTTTAATGCCGCCTGCCCCGTCGTCTACCCTCAATGCATCCACCTCGATGCCAATGATGAACCCCAGGGCAGTGCGCCCAAAAAACAGTTTATTGGCCTTCAGCTTTTTGATACATTCGGGAGTAGGGCTGACCTCCAGGTCACTGAGCAATCGATACTGCCCGAAGAATAAACGGTCTTTCAATAGAGTTTGCTGTTCTCCTTCCGGCAATTGGAAATAGGAGACACCATCTACTTTTGAAAGGTAGAATTCGTGGAGAAATCGAACCTCAAACAATTTTTTTACTAAGATCAAACCCATATCAACGATCTTGTATTGCAGCGGAGCGGTCCTGTATCTCTTCGATAAGGGACGCATCCTGAGTTATCCTTTCTCTTATCTTCACAAGCCTTACTTTAAACATTACAAAGGGAATCTGTCGGCCGCCGAGGGAGCCCCAAAGGTGGTTTATCTGTTCAAAGGTAAGGGTATACAATTCCAACTTTAGCTTCATTGTCGTCACTTCGGGATCAGCTAGGTTGGAAGTGTTCTGGCTCAGTGTTGCATTGGGCGTATCAGAGAGCGTGAAGGTATTTCTGCTCTGGAAGAACTGGATCACATAAGATAAACGCTTAAGCGCCTCCGTGTAATTATTATTTGGATGCTGGCCGCCAACAAAATTGGCGCAAAAAAGTAAATATAAATTCAAGTGAATGGGCGGATCTACATAATCGTATCCCCCAATAGCGTTCTTTTTAAGATTAGGCATGTTTTTCAGGGTACTCTCTTCTTCCAGGTTGACAAGGGTAATGATGATGTTGTCTGTCAACAAACTGTCATTCTGAGTTTCGAGCAAAGCAACATTCTCCAGCACGACATTGGCCGTAGGCAACCCCTGTCCCTGGTTCCTTATATATGTTTCCAACTCATCTCTGATCAAGGAAAGTGCTTTGTACAACATAATTAAAACAAACGTTTACTTATTGTTATTGTTTTACCATCTTTTTCGTGCTTCCTTAAAGATCTTAACCGGGTTGATTAAACCATATCCATATTCAAAATCTCTAAGTTCAATGCCTGCTTTCTTTGGCGTAGCAGTAGACCTTGCCAATTTAAGCAAATCCAGTGCTTGTAGTGGAATGCTGTTCTCATTATTGGCATTGATCACCAGGGCCATACAGCCTGCAGCGAAAGCCGCGGCGGCATAAGAGCCGCTAAACAAGCAGGTTTTTGCCGTTCCTGTTGCTGTCGTAAGTAAATCCTCTCCAGGCGCCAGATTATCCAGGGTAAAACTCCGAATCGAACTGGCATAACGCGATCCGTGTTTATCATAGGCGCCAATAGACAGGCAGTTTTCCAAACAGGACGGGTATCTTCCCTCCGGCTGAGAAGCATTTGAATCCCCGGCTGGAGCAATAACCAGTATGCCTCTGCCAGTAGCCAAATTCACCGTTTCTTCAAAGGTCTCCTGGTCATCCCGGGTCAGATCATACTTCCGGAGGTCCAACCCAATAAAAATGATATCGACATTTTTTTCCATCGCCCATTCCATCCCGGAAAGTAAAGCGGTATAGCTAAACTCCGTATCCCGACTCAATATTTTACCAATGTAGAGATTACACCTTGGAGCAACTCCCCAGACGGAATCCCTGCCTCTTGCCCCGATTAGCCCGGCACATCTCGTTCCCCGGCCGTCGCGGTCGGTTATATCATTGGCGCGGGGTTCTGCGAAGTTGAACTTACCCTTGATCCCTCCTTCAAAATCGGGATGTTGTTCATCAGCCCCAGTATCCAAAACCGCAACGCTGACTCCTTCCCCCATCACACCACACCTATTCCAGAAGAAATGCAGTAGTTCAAGGTCCTCAATGCCCCAGTTCATTCGCGATCGGTCAAAATGAATACCTCTGTTCTCTGACGTATCACCACCTGATTGCTTTTCGGCAACCTCGGGACTATTGGAACCCGGGGTAAACTGCTTTTCGTCTTCTTCCGGTGCGGTTCCTTTTTCTTTGTCCTGCCAGGAAATTGCCGGCGCCTTCTCCGGTT
>JACJYN010000017.1 GCA_020636095.1 Lewinellaceae bacterium | reverse complement strand
GATGCTGTCATGCAGCGATTTCAGCCCGGCACCTTTTTCCTGGATGTCCTGCACCAGCGTGACCAGGTCGCGCAATGAGCGCCCCAGCCGATCCAGCTTCCAGATGACTACGACGTCGCCCTCGCGCAGTTTATCCAGCATCTCTTTCAATGCCGGCCTCCGGGCGCTCCGACCGCTGATCTTTTCCTCGAACAGCATTTCACAGCCCTCCTGCTCCAGTGCGTCGCGCTGGAGAGCGAGGTTCTGATCCCGGGTGCTGACCCGTGCGTAACCAATTTTCATAAAAGTTCCATTAAACGGTTGTTGCCACAATATATCAAACTCTGAATAATGAAACCAGTTTTTGAAACAAAAAAAGCCATAAAAAAGCCCCTCGCAAGGGGTGACGGGAAAAGTTTCATAAAACGGTCGTTTTTTGAAACTGCAATCAGGCGTGATATGCCTCTTGTATCTTACCGTATTATAAGATACAATGAGTGTGAAAGGAGTAATTTTTGATGTCTTACCGGGCTACCATCACACTGGATGAAGAGGCGTATCGCTTTCTGATGTCCGCCGCCAGGGAAAATCGCAGCGGATTTATTAATACGCTACTGAAAAAAGAAAGAGATCGAGAGTTGGAAGCTGCCATCCTGGAAGCGAATCGAGAAGAAGCACTCGATACAGAGTATCGAGAAGAAACCGCACTCTGGGATCAGACACTGGCGGACGGGATCTGAATGTACCGTCAGCGAGAAATCTGGTGGGCCAATCTCAACTCCACCCAGGGGGCGGAAACCCGCAAAAAGCGCCCCTGTGTCATCCTGCAGGCCGACCGGGTCAATAAGAACTCCCACACGGTGATCGTCGCCCCCCTGCTACCGCACCACCGCACCTGGCCATTCGCGGTCAACCTGACCCCTTCACAGGAAAACGGACTGGACAAAGAGCGCCATATCAACCTGAAACAGCTTCGCGTGGTGGATGTCTCCCGGATCGACCGCAGGCAGGGAGTACTGGAAGCCCGTTACCTGCGGGACATTCATGACTGTCTTGCGATTGTATTCGGTCGGTAACGCTACTGGCCGGGCTTGTCTGAAGCGCAGCCTTTTACAGGAAGGTTCTTCTCCTTGCTCCGTTTCTCCAGAGTAGTGTGTCACTGGCGATGGGAAAAACACCTCACAAATCTATATTCAGCCGGGGTGGGACAAGCAAGAGCAGCAATTCTGACCCGGAATTACTTATTGTGGGTCAAATAAATACGTAGGGAACCAAATATTGAACTGCCAAGGGATCGTTAATTTAATGAGTCAGTTGTAATGGCACCATTATTATCATCTAAAAAATAAGCTAATTTGAGGATTCTATAGGCCAATTGATTTTTCATCATCTTCTCATCTTCCCATTTAACTCCTTCTATGACTAAAGTTTTTTCCAAACTGTACAGCTCTCTAGATAAGACAATTGCCTCATCCAAACAATCCAACGAGTTTCTCCTGGCAACACTGATAATCTTTTGTATTGCCCGCACCAAATCATCACATGCGACCAGCTGCTGAACTTCATATTTAGTAGGAAACCTTTCCATAGTCATAATCATGGATACGGAAAGCAGAGCCACAGACCTATGAAAAGTTACACATAAGAGGAGAATTCATGCCAATTCTTTCCTCCACCATCGGATCAATAAAATAAAATATACCATGATCGCCGTTTTAAAAGCACATATTTGTAGCAACTCTATACTCTCCCTTTATTGTGCATTTTAACCCTGCTGGAAATATTTTTTAAAAGAGGTGTAACTTTTTACCCATTTCGAACTCTACTCAATACCTAACTGAAAAACTGGGTCGCATGGAACCAAAATCAGACGAAACTCATAAGCATGATCCTTCTAAGAACACGATAGAGCCTATCAGAGGCAAAATAATCGTGAAACTGTTCGAAAGCTGTTATGGTAAAGCCTTCGCACTAGCGTTAGGACGCCTTAAACGCCGAGATCTCGCGGGCGAAGTGGTTTCAGAGGCCTTTTTCAAGCTCCTGACTATGGAGCACAAACGATTTACTGGAATTAAAAACCTTAGCTCATATTTATTAACAATAGTTCGGAATGGTGCCGAAAAGCTACGCAAAAAACAGCAACTAATTTACCCTCTCATAGAAGGCTTCGATACAGACTGGACCAAAATAAATAGTTTTATCCATAAACTATTTGATAAAATGAACCCTGAACCAGAAGTAGAGTCGCTACTCAACCTTTTAAGCCAAGAACATCCCCAATACGCCCAAATTCTCCGCCTTTTCTATCTTAGAAATCTCTCCCACAAAGAAATTACAACAATTATGAATATCACAGAAACCCATTCTAAGGTCATGCTGTATAGGGCTAAAGCAGCCCTCAAAAAACTATATGATTCCTTATCCCCTGACGATGATCCAGAAAGAAGCAAGGGTAAAAAGAATTCTTCCGTCGATTATGGAAATCTCCAATCAGGATTTGGTAATACCGAACAATATGTAGATGAAAATGATATCATTGATTATATAATAGGAGACCTCCAAGGTTCTAAAAAAGTACAAATAGAACTGCTAACAGAAAATGACTTTATATACCGAGAAATCTTGGAGGGTTATATAATGTTATTGGAAGATTTTAGCAGCAAGGAAAAAGTTCTGCAATTTCTAGATAACAAGAAAGAGCAATTGCTGGGTAAACTATCTCCTTATGCAAATTCATCCTCTGATGACATAGTTAATGATATTGGAGAAGCTCATGACAATACCAGTAAAAATGTAGAAATCCAGACTGCGGCTGTCGAGCCGGAATTTTCTCCTCGCCATTATTCTCTTTTTCTCGGGTTTGATTACGATTATGCGCCTGTGTCTGCCTACCCTTTTGAGTTTATTTACGACAAACTTTTGCAAGAATCTGAAAAAGAACTCATAAACCTAAGCAACCAGCATCCGGAAAAAGAACTGGCGAAGTCTCCCTTCATTAGGGCAACTTCTATCATAGAGGAGACCAAGCAAATCTTAAAAGCTTTGCCTCAATCCCCCTATCCGACCGTACTATTCACTGGCGAAACTGGAGTCGGCAAAGAGGTTGCGGCTTATTACCTTCAGATAGGAGTTCAGAAAGAAACCCAGGTTAATGTTACCCAGCCCCAAAGTTTGAAAGGAAGTGAAATTGACCAGAATTTATGGACTATACCACATTCTCACTTTAGTGGCTGCGTTGTGCCTCACTCTTCCTTTAATGGGCCATTTCTCTGTTCAAGCCCAGATGGGCAAAGCAACTGGGAGAAACTACTAGAAGAAATTAATCTCCTTGGCATGTTAACTCATGAATCAGAACAAGCCTATTCTGAAGATAGCAATGGATTAGTTAGTCATTGGGGAAAAAACGTTTTCGTGGAGAAAAAACAGGATAAAATGGTTGACGAACAAGTTCCCTACAAAGGTGAAGATCGAATATTTCTTTCTACGGCTGAAGTTAAACCTGTCGAGATACCAAATTGCAAGACAGCTAGATTTTCCGTATACAGACGTACCAGATTTCCGGTATCTCACCATAATGGATTTACGATAAAATGGGAGTTTTTAGCAAAACCCACTTTTCCTTATTTCTTCACGTACGCTACCCGCGCCGCCTTCCTATTCCTGCGGGATGGACATTATGTCAAAATAGAACGCGTAGTGGCGCAGATGCAGTGGATTAGTGCGGATTGGGGAACCAAACGCTGGAAATTGGCGCGGGTGTTGCGTTCCATAAAATCATCATGCCCACCCCCCTTTTTATTTCTTCTTCCCCCCATCCCTATCGCAAGGAAAACGAGCGACGGTACTTTTTCTAAAGTTGCAACTATCGATACTCTGACCAAAGAATTTCTTTCATATACTCATCTTGACCTTATCCCAAGGGTTTACAAGAAAGAGCGATACATAGATCCAGACATTGATACCAGACAATAATTCCGAGCTGGATATAGATGGAGAAGTACTAATATATTCCTTCACTACAGCGTGGGAATCTATATTTATGCTTCTCCATCCTAAATATCGGTAATTAATGCTCGGATTTATAGCGCTTTGCTTTTTGTCCCATCATAGTATTTTGATGATCTCATAACTTTTTCTTATGGAAAGCCACCCTATACATAAACAAGCATAATATGCTGTATTTTCCCGATTTAGTGTTTCTTATACTAGGTAAAAAGTTTTCACGCTTTAAAATTTTACGAATTGCGAACTATTCCATTCATAATTTGGTTCCCTATAAACAACCTGAACGAAAAACCCATTCCCCGTACAACCCCTAGTTAAATTGCTCCGGATATTCCGGGGAAAATTCCCCGGAATTGCGCCCTATAACAAGTAAGATCAATTGTTTAGGCAACTGTATTGCCTTATCTTATTTGTGCATTAAAAACCGTTAACATGGGAAAGATAACGATCAATACCGATGATTTCCGCCCTCAACTGCTTCAAGCAGAATGCCCTAAGTGTGCAAAACAGGTTACCGCCACCATCCTTAATGAATATCATTACTACACTGAATTATATCACAATATTCCTGAGTGTGGCAATACATGGACATTTTCCACATATCAACAATGTAAAGTCCTTCAAAAGAATAAATTCAAAGAACTTGCCCAAAAAGCTGAAAAATATGTTGAAAAAAATCGGTTGTCAGGCATCATTTTAGTCGGCGGCCCCATAGGTTTTTACAGCTTTGCTATTCTAGCATCATTAGGTGTAGGTGCAATCGCTATTCCTATTGGAATCTCCATTAGTAAAGCCATTGGAAATACACTACTTAATAAGGAAGATGAACTTAAAAAAGCTCTCAACGAGAGTTACGAAATCAAAGATTTATTTCCAAAACTGCCCAATCATTATTTAGACCCCGGATTCATCAAAGAGGCAACACCCTATCTCAAAAAATTAGCAGATAAGCGTCGTCGAGAAGAGGAAGAGAGAAGGAACTCGCTATGGTATTCGGCACTAAATAAAGGGTGATTATTTTCTTTTTTCATGAAAACTTCCCTGATGATTTTTTCAAAAATATTGAAAGCATTCAGCAAAGAAACTAAAGACGGATATCTGATCCAAGAATCCGAATTATCACCAGATATACAAGCATTTCTTGAGGAAAGAGGCAATGATACTGTATTGCTGACAGAAAATGAATCCGCTGCTTCTACTGCCCCAAAAGAGTGGCCTCGATACGAACCAATTCTCCGGATTAAAAATCCAGAAGAAGAAAACGTCTGGCGTTTTGCCAATATCAAAACCCTAAGCGAACAAATACGGCCGCACCAGGGGGTTATTTTCACTGCAATCCACACTATTCTTACTCAAAGCCGAAATGACCATGTTGATAAAGCTAGTGGTTTTGAGGTGGATCTACCTTTGAAATCGGAAGAAGAGGCCAACTATTGTTGGGTCCGCTGTGCGCTTGCATTCAATAAGACAGAGATTACTAGATTAACTTTAATACCCGACCAGCCTTGGCAAGGAGAACCATTCTTCCCCCGGTTAATCATTGAAAATGAAGCGGTAGCTATTCCCAATGATGTGCGAAAAGAAATCTACGCGGAATTCCTAAAGCTTCATGGACTTAAAAAATGCCCTTTATCTGAGACCGAAAGGCTTATGCTGCGTGTAGCATACTCAATGCCTGACAACTATAGTTATGTGGCTCTTAGAACTTATACATACAATGGAGGCACATTAGACGGTATCGCTAAGAGGTATGAAGATGCAACCATTAAAGAACATTTCAAGGCTTTCACAAAGGAAGCAAAAAGTTTTTTCGGCATCCATTTTAAAGCGCGTAAGCATGTGCCCTATTATTGGACCGAAATGGGCTTCGATATAGAACCTATCCCTGAACAATTCCCAAAGTGGAGAGGGCGGTAGCCTTATCCTGTTTCTTTTCTTCCGCAAGCTTTTCCCGCCAATTTTGCCTACACTCAAACGCTTTAAAATCGACCTCAGGTTTTACAGCTTGCTTGGTCCTTGCCAGCTTTACCGGTTTATGCTCCGGCTCGGGTTCCTCTTTTTTGGGAAAGAAAAATTTCAATGTAGTCACCGCAAGCGCAAATTCTGCCATTGTAACGAATCCGATACCCATTCCATATCTGAAACTTCGCTGCCAGGACGATAATTCATCTACTGGATGAATTCTTGTTTTCCCTACATTAAGTAGATGGTCAGTTACAGCAGCTACTAAACCAACGAACCCAACAGCAGAAAATACCTTGATTCCACTTAATTCACTCGCCTCATCCAAATGTTCTCGAAAAGTTTTTAGCTCCTGACTCATGCTCTATCCATTCCAGGCCTATCTTAACCGTTTTATATTACAGTATTATGACAAACCGGAAATTATTCCAATACCGTCCCAATCAAACCCTGAAAGAAAATCCCAAATGCCAGAAGCTTCATCTCCTACCGGTAAATCGGATGACTCAGGAAAATTCATAATGCCGGAAGGTTCGCTTCCTGTCGAAAAATCGGAAGGCTCAGGAAAATCTACACTCCCCGTATTGTCAGCAATCGCCTCTTCCCCCCCCTGCGGACAGCCTTCTGCCTGAGGCTGCGAAGAGGACTTTTTATAGGTATTGTAAAGGTCATAAAGAATCCAGGCACCTCCTGTCGTTGCTGCTCCTGCTTCACTCATTTCAAGCCGTACAAGAAAGTCAGTCTTCACCTTGAAAACATGATATTCTCCCTGCTTTTCAGAGTTATCCAGGCAGATATACTCATCATATAGGCGACCTTTCCGATAAAGAATGGATTTTACCACCTTATTGCAATGACCACATTTCTTGAGGACGATTTGCGGTTTTTTCTTTTCTCCTTCCATAATAACAAGCTTAAGCTTTCCAATTAAAAATCTGTGTGATTGAGGGACTATACCTTCCCTTCCATAAGATACGAAAACCAAGGATAAGTTGCCACTTTTCACACCTTGCCCTAGTTCAATTTCCGGGGAATTTCCCCCTGAACCCGCCCATTCTCTTCAGGGGAAAATTCCAGCATTTCCAGCCAATCCATTGCTCCTTTGTAAGCGTCGATTTTGACAAGTTCATTGAAATATTGGCGCTTATGAAAACAGCAACCAAACGGATGGTTGATCTGGACCGGGTCATCTTGAACTGGTCCGGGGACAACCATCCCTTGAACAACTGGAGCGTCAGGGATTCGCTGACCGGCACCTTGGTAACCGGCCAGCCCGGCACGGGAAAAACCAGTGTCGTCGGTAGAATCCTGGCCTCCCGTTTGATGGACCCTCGGGGCTTGAAGCCCTGGGAAGTACCGACGCTGATCGTCTTCCTCTACAAAAAAGAGGACTCAGAATTCTGGTATCGGCTCGCCTATGAATGCGGCCGCGAACAGGATCTGATCGTGGTCAGCGATACGCAACAGCAGGGGGTGTTTAACCTCCTCAGGCTCTATGAGGGGCAGGAAGCGATCAACGCGGTGAATGCCCTCAATAACGTTTCCGCACTCTCGGTCAACGGTGCCGGCAAACAAGGGGAAGCCTACTGGGAAGTTGAAAAACGTAAAAGGCTTCACCGCTTAGTATTGCTAAACCAATTATCGGGGGAACCTCTGAATATCACCACCCTGTACAAATTGGATGTTTCGGCACCCAACGATTACGAACAACTCAGCAGTGAAGATTTCCGGAAGGATTCTTACTGCTGGAAGATGCTGGCACAGGCTGCCGATCGGGTCGGGCAACACCATCCCGATTTTGTACTGGTAGAGAACTACTTCGTAAGAGAGTTCCCCTACCTGGCCGACCGGACCTCCTCCTCCATCAAATCGCTCACCTCTTCTATCCTCGAACCATTTTTATCGAGTAAAATGCTCAGCACCTTGTTCTGCCAGGATGATGGGCATTTGAAGCTGGAAGAACTCTGGCAGGGCAAAATCCTATTGCTGGACATCCCCGTCCAGACGCATGAATTTGCCGGCCGGGTCGGGCAAACCATGATGAAATACGTGCTCCAGAAAAAACTGGAGTCCCGTTCGCTGGAGGACTATCCGAACCCCTGCTACCTCTGGATTGATGAATTTCATAACTACCTGGCACCTTACGATTCCAACTGGCTTTCGGTCTGCCGGTCCAGCAACGCCTCGGCGTTGCTGTTCACCCAGTCGATTGCCAATTTACACGCTGCGATAGGCGGCGGTGATTCCCGCCAGAGCGAAGCCCGTGTCAATTCGCTGCTGTCCCTGGTCGGCACCCGGATACACCTGGCCAATTCCTGCTTTACCACCAATGAGTGGGCCAGCAAGGCTATCGGCCAGAAACTCCGCAATATGGGGTCGGTTAGCATCGGCGATAACAGCAGTTCCGCTTCCAGCCAGAAGCAGCTGCTGGGACAGGTCTTCCCGCAGGAATTTACCCAGCTGGCGACCGGCGGCCCGCAATCGGACTGGCTGGTCGAAGCCATCATCAGCAAGAGCGGCACCTTCTCCACCGGTGCCAATTTCTACCGAACCTCTTTCCTCCAGCCCTTTGCCCCGCAAAGGCGCTGATTTCTTCACCTTCTAAATCATTTTACCATGCAATCACAAAAGAATTTTTCAAACAAAAAGGTCGATACTCCGGAAGAATGGGCTTTTGAAGTCCTGGCAGAACCCTTAACCATGGGCCTTGGCCTCGATTTCATCCGGGGCGTCCAGGCTTTATTCTTCAAGTCTGTCGCCAGCTGTGTCACGGTATTCTTCCGTCACCGGCTGGGTACACGCACCCTGACAGGTGGAACGCTGCTGTCCGGATGGACCCTGCTGATGTTATTCTGGCTCCTGGACCAGGCCCAAAACCGAATGAGTTCGGGACCAGATTCCTCCAACCTCTTCTGGCTTCACAGCCTGGCTCTTTTCCTGGTAGGCAGCCTGCATATCTGGAATTCACGGCGCAACCTGCGCCGCCAGGATGGCAAGGAAACACCCCGCCATGGCGATGAATCTGGTTTAAGCTGGTTGTGGCCGCTTTTTGCCAGGTCGCTGGCTCCTTTCGGGATGATTTATGATGGTAAAGGAACCCAGAAATGGTATCAGTTTACCGAGTACAGCTTCCAGAAATGGGTCGAACCGATCCTCGCGGTTATCACGGGAATGATGTTTATCAGCGCCGGTCACGAAATGTATGGGATGGTCCTGATTTTCGCCGGCATGTCCATGAAGATCCTGTTACAGATGGCGGAAAACCAGTTTTACAAAGCCAAACAGTCTACCTGGGACGCGGAGATCGCTTCGGGATTACTGAACGATTCCGGCACCGCCCAGGGCCAGCCCGAACCGGCGGGAATGGTCATGCAAAAAACATTGCTGAAGCGGTCCGAGAAGGACTTCCAGAAATGGAGAAAGCAAAAACGAACGGAGGCCGTCTTTGCCACCGCCGAGCATCGCACTGACTACCACAATAGTCCGGCGGGCTAATTATCCCTATTGCTTCACCCGGGGAGGCTCCGGTAACGGGGCCTCCCCATAAATTGACGCATCATGAAATGGTTAAAGAATGCTGCGCAACAGCTAAGCAAATTCACCAAACGCCTGCGCAAGCAGAAACAGGCTCCCGCTGCTACACCTAAGGCAAATACCGCCAAAGCCGCACCGGTCCAGCAGTCGGCAGCGAAAAAGGCAACGCCTCTTCCTGCCGAGGCGCAAAAGGCCGCCGTCCAGGCGGCGCGCAAGAGCGTGGATCAGGGCATGGATACCGGAAAACAGGTCAAACAGGCGGAAGCCCAGGTCAACCTGCCCAAGGCCAAGAGTTCGGGCGATACCTCTAGCTGGAATCCCCGTTTCCTTCCTCCCGGAAGTCCCGGCAAAAGCAAAAGTAAAGGCCGGAGTTTGTAATCCATCCACTCACCACAAAATGAACCATCATGACGAATCTATTTGATAAGATCATCGACGCTCCCCTCATCACCAAATGGAAAGAGAAAGCCCGCCGGGGCGATCTCTACGCGATGCACAGCCTCGCCAAGAGCGCCCTGCGGCGCTATCCCGGCAGCCGTACCATCTGCGATGAAGAAACCGCCTCGCAACTGTGCCAGGCTATCGCCGCGCATCCGCGCTATGGCGAATTTCAAAGCTACAGCGGCATAGTGTTTAAAGATGCCGGTACGCTGCAACATGAAAACGAAGCCGCCCGGATTGAATGGGCGATTCGCCAGCAGATCATTCAGGACCGCATTTACGACATTGACGAAAACCGCCCCTGGACCCGGTACGAACTGGAGCAGTTAAAGCACCAGCTGGATACGCTGTACGCATCGGCGCTGGCGAATGAGCCGGAGCAAGTGGAAGAGCTGGTTTTAAAAGACTTGCCGGTGGCTGTATGACACGTTATACTAGTCATACATGGAGAGAGCCAGATGGTAATATCGGTACGGTTTGACGAAGAGGTTGAGAACAGGCTGGCGGCGCTGTCGAAGCTGACCGGCCGGACCATGAGTTACTACATCCGCGAAGCCGTCATCGAGAGGCTGGAGGATATGGAGGATATCTATATCGCCGAGAAGCGCCTGGAGAACCCCGGGCGCACCGTCAGCATGACGGAACTGGAGCGGGAACTTGACCTGGGAGATTGAGTGGGCGGAAGACGCCGCGAAGGAATTCCGCAAGCTGAACAAAACGGTACAGAAGGAAATCCGTGATTACCTGGTCAGGCGCATCGCGCCGGCGGCAGATCCCCGCCGCTTCGGCAAGCCCCTGAAACGTAACCTCTCCGGCTTATGGCGCTATCGCATAGCCGATTACCGCGTCATCTGCAAGATTAAGGACGATACCGTAACGATTATGGTGCTGTGGGTTGCCCACCGCCGACATATTTACCAGTAGGAGGAACCATGTTTGAAAAGATTATTGTCGATCAGGATTTACTGCCATTACGCGAAATGGCAAGCCGGGGCGATATCCAGGCGATGTTTGACCTGGCCACCCATACCATCACCGGCGATAGGACTCCCCGCAGCGCGGAGACAACCCTGGCGCTCTGTAACGCCATCATGGCGCATGAGGATTTCGGCAAGGATTTATCCCTCGCCCGTTATACCCTCAGCCTCGCCGCGCAGACCGCTCAACGCCTGTTTGAGGATGGCAGTATCTCCTGGGAGGAAGCTGCCGAAACCATCCGCGAAATGGCCCGGTCGGTGCTCATGTCCACCGCCGATATCCCGGCCGAAGACTGGGATCTCGATCAACTTCAAAGCTGTATCGAATGGCTCATCCAGGATCAACAGGGCTGGATGGAACAGGGCGGGAACTAACGAATCGGTCATCGCGAAATCTTATTCGTTAACCAAAATTCTCGCTTATGGAAACCATCCTGTATTTCGCCATCAAGCTTGCCCTGATGTATTGCTTCAAAGACAACAGCGGCGGCGACGATGGGGTGATCGGCATCGGCATCGACTTGTAATGCCGGTCCGTTGAGGATCACCACCGGGGCGCTTCGGACAACGTTGCGCCCCTTTTTTTTGCTGTAAACCGGATTTATTCACCATCAAAAACCAGGCTTGTGCGAAGCACTGATTATCCCGCTTTACTACCCGGTAAGCAACGCTTACCCTAGATGCCTGTAGGGATAATCAGTGCTTCGCACGCCGCTTTATACACCAATGATTAGGATCGTACAAACCAAGAATGCCGCAGGGGCCGCCAAGTACTTCGAAGAAGGGCTGCAACGAGGCGACTACTATGCCACTAAAGAGCAGAGTGTCGGCGAGTGGGGCGGGTTGGCGGCGCAACGCCTGGGGCTGTCCGGGGACGTGGCCAAGGATGATTTTGTCGCCCTGTGCCACAATCAGAAACCGGACGGCTCCCGGCTCAATCCTCGCCATAGCGAGGAACGTAAAGTTGGCTGGGATTTCAGTTTCAGCGTGCCAAAGTCGGTAAGTACATTTTACGCCATTACCGGCGATGAACGCATCCGGCAGGCCTTCGAACAATCGGTCGAAGAAACCATGCGCGAGATCGAACGCAATGCGCGTACACCGGTGGGCCAGGGCAAGGACAAGGAACTGGTGACCACCGGTGAAATGGTATGGGCCGGCTTCACCCACAAAACCTCCCGGCCGGTGGACGGCGTACCCGACCCGCAGCTGCATCGCCATGTCTTTGTCATGAACACCACCTGGAATGAGGACAAGCAACGGTTCCAGGCGATGGAAATCCGCCCCATCAAACAAATAGCGCCTTATTATGAGGCGGCGTTTCATGCGCGTATGGCGGACAAGATGAAAAAACTGGGTTACAGCATTCAACGCAAAGTAGACAGTCAGGGGCGCTATGGATGGGAACTGGAGGGCATCGATGCCTCAACCCTGGTCAAATTTTCACGCCGTACCTCGCTGATCGAACATATCGCCGCCGAGCAAAAAGCCAAACAGGGCCATATCACCGCCAAACAAAAAGCCCAGCTTGGCGCGCTCACCCGCGAGAAAAAACTCGTCGGCCATTCTTACGACAAGCTGCGCGAAGTGTGGCAGTCCCGGCTGACGGAGGAAGAAAGCGACGCCATGATGCGCGCGCACGTACATCCATTTGCGGGTGAAAAGAAAAAACCGGTCACCGCCAGGGAGGCGGTGGAGCGGTCCAGCCGCCATCTGTTTGAAAGAAAATCCGCCGTCAAGGAGTACCAGCTGAAGGCCGAGGCCCTCAAGCGCGGCTATGGCGATATCCTGCCCCAGGAGGTAGAGGATGCCACTGCCGAAGCAGGCTTCCACCGCAAGCAGCTGGGAGAAACTGTTTATATCACCACCGAGGAAGCCGTGCGCGACGAGCACAAGATGCTGGCTCATATCCGAAGGGGCAAAGGCACCCAGCTGCCATTGAATGCGCGGTATCAGCCTAAAAACCCGCTTCTCAACGAGGAGCAGAAAGCTGCGGTCAAACATGCCCTTACCGACCCGAATAATGTCACCATCATTGCCGGCGGCGCCGGCACCGGCAAGACCACCCTCATGAAAGAAGTGGCGGCCGGCATCGAGGCGGGCGGCACCAAAATCTTCGGCTTCGCCCCGTCGGCGGCGGCAAGCCGGGGCGTCATGCGGGAAGAAGGGTTTGAGCAGGCCGATACGCTGGCGCAATTGCTGCACAACCCCAAATTGCAGGAACAGACCAAAAACAGTGTGATCTGGGTGGATGAGGCCGGCCTCATCGGCACCAGGGACATGAACAAACTGTTCGAGGTCGCCGAACGGCAAAAGGCCAGGATACTGCTCACCGGCGACGTCAAACAGCATAGCTCCGTCGCCGCCGGCGATGCCCTGCGCATCCTGGAACAGGAGGGCGGGATAAAAGCCGTGCGCGTACATAAGATTCAGCGCCAGCGCAGCAACTTTTCCTACAAAAGCGCCGTCGCGCTGGCAGGAAAGGGCCAGGTGGATACCGCCCTGCACCAGCTGGATCGGATGGGCTGGGTCAAGGAGATCGGCGAAGGCAGGCACCGCCTGACCATGCTGGTAACCGATTACGCCGATACCGTCAAAGACGGCAAATCGGCGTTGATCGTCTCGCCGACTCATATCGAGGGGCAAAGCGTAACCGACACGCTGCGGCAGAAACTGAAATATGACGGGCTGTTGCAGGAACAGGAACGCACCTTCCTTCAATTGAAAAGCTGCAACTGGACGGAAGAGGCGAAAGCCGATAGTGTTCAGTACAACCAGAACGGGCAGAAACTCAGTCTGGAATTTCATCAAAATGCCAAGGGCTATCGCAAGGGAGAACGTTTCGAGGTGGAATCAGGAAAGGGAGAAAATCTGGCCGTGAAAAAGGAAGGTGACATTTCACAACTGCCCCTCTCCCACTCCGGGCGCTTTACCGTTTATCAGCGCCGCAGCCTGCAGCTGGCCACCGGTGACAAAATCCGCATTACCAAGGGCGGCAAAACCCGCGAAGGCACCCGCATCAATAACGGCGATATCTTCACCGTCACCGGCTTCACCCGCGCCGGTCATATCCGGCTGCATACCGGCAAAATACTCGATAAGGAATTCGGGCATATCGCCCATGGCTATGTGACCACTTCCCATGCTTCGCAGGGCAAAACCGTCGATAGGGTGTTCATTGCTCAGTCGAGCCAGTCCCTGCCGGCCGCCAGCCGGCAGCAGTTTTATGTCTCGATCTCCAGGGGCCGGGAAAAATGCACCCTCTACACCGATGACAAGCGGGCGCTGGAGCAAGCAGTCAAGCAGGACGGCCAGCGCTTGACCGCGAGGGAGGTTGCGGAAGTTGAACATCGGGATAAGATAATCGCCAGACAAGCGAAGGAAAAACAACCATTACCATCATCCAAACACCGTCATCATGAGCGAGGGAAATCTCTATAACCCGGCCACGCGCTGGAGCGAAAGGCAGCGCCAGGATCAGGAGGATAGCGAGGAAACCATCTTCTTCACCACCCTGCGCCAGCAAGGGGTGCCAGCAGAGCAGATCACCTTCCGGCTTAAAAACGGGATCTGCCACACCCTGCCATTGGCAGAGATCACCGAAATCTATTACGAAGCTGCCGCCGGCATCGTGCTGTTCTTTCGGATGGGGTTCGTCTGGATACAGGGGCGCAACCTCGATAAGCTGCACCAGCACCTTCAGGCACGGAAAGTCACCGAAATACGCGAGTTTAGCCCCGGCGGCAGCGTGTTCTTCGATAAGGAGGCGTTGTTTGTCAGCGGCATCCGCTATGAGTCGGAGAATTTGCAAAGGCTGGAACTGATCACGGCGGGAGCCTGACGGGGAGTCTTTCCCGGATTTGATTGATATTTAAAAGAGAGAAAGCTGCTGGCGTTCCTGCCAGTAGCGTTTCCATGCCGGTAACGCAGCGGCTTCATCCAGCAGGCCCATAGCAAAAGCGACGGCCCCGCCGGCTCTGTCAATTGCCTCCTCAGAGGTATAAATGCTTCTGTAGCCGGTTTCGGTAATGGGAAGCCTCTCCCCTGCCCTCAGCTGCAGGTGGGCGCACAGACCGAGCCAATTCGATTCATAGGTGATCGTGACAGGAATATCCTGCCACGTCACCGCATAGGTTTCGATACGCTCTGCCATCTCAATATTCACTCGGCAGCAGCAGGGTACGGTCGGTAAACCACAAGGTGAATTCCTCCAGTGGGAAATCCGTCAGGTCAATCCGGTATTGCTTTACCTGATTGCCATCGCCGTCCTCAACGGTCAGGGTGGCACTGTAATCTTCCTTCACCTCGATCTTCCAGACCTGAAAGCGTTCAGCCTTGATAGCCGGGATCACCTGATGGCTGAAAATGAAGTCAAGCAGCCAGTAGGCCCCTGCCCTCTCCGCCAGAAAATAGACGCCCTCGGTATAACGGAAACGGCTGAATAGCGGTGACACATAAGCCACCTCGCTACCGGTGAACTGGCGCAACTCCGCTCTGAGCGCCCCGATTTGGTGTTGATCCATTTTTCTCTCCTTCGTTAGGTTTACGGGTTGAAAAGCTTTCGCTTTCAACCCCTGTTTTCGGCGAGAATGGGGGTAGCAAGTGCAACCGGAGGGGGATCACCCGGCCTGCACAAATGCAATGCGGAAGGTCGGGGAAACCGGTTGCATACGCGAGGGGCGACGCCCCTTAGGATTACTGGAGAAGGGGCATAAAAAAAGGCGGCCATGAGACCGCCTTCCTGGCTTTATCCGAATAAGCGCTGATAGGTTTTTCGGCGCTGAGTTTCGAGATACTCTCGCAGATCCCGGTCGCCAATATCGCGCTTTATCCGGAGCAGGCCGGAGAGAATGTCCCGCTGGACGGGATCCGCGATTGATCTCAAGATAACATTGAAGCTACCCTCGTGATCATAATATTGATCGATGAAATCAATCGCGTCGAATGCTTGGTAATGTTCTATGTTACGAATTTCTCTGTTTTCCATAATTGGTGATGTCACCATCTACTTAATACTCTCTACTTAATACTTTTCCTTCTTTCATATCTTCCCGAAGGAGGCTTAATGTAGGGTGTTCGGTTTGTCAACTATGTGACGCACCGCTTTTTAGCTCTTTATCCATTCGTTTTCGTAGTCCGTAGTGATTGTGGCATACGTTTTCGTTTTGCCAGTCAATCACCTGCTGACAGCTTACCGTTTTCATTGATAGCTGGATGAAGCTTGCCGTGATGGGCTGGTTATACAAACTGATGGACAGCACATCGGCGCTGATCGCCTTCATACCCCCCTTGTTTTTGTATCGCCCGAACGTACTTTCGATAATCTCCGAACAACATAGCAGCCGCTCGTAGTGCTCAAGAAGTGCTGCGTGTTGCTCGAAGTAAGCATCTATACGTTTGATAAACGTTGTAGCCTTGTGGCTCATTACCGCTTGTTTTGCTTGATAGGCACGCGAACGTTTGTGCCATAATTGACGACTGTGATCGCACAGGCCGGCCGTTTTGAGAATGGCTGAAGCGATCACGGCCAGTTCCTTAACTTGACGTAAACGGCGCAAAATCGTTACGGCCTTCCGGTAGAAGGCAATCTTGGCCCTTGCGTCAGGGGGTAGTTTCTCCCAGTAACTATCCATCCGGTCCGCCCACTTGACGATGGTAAAGATGCGCAAAAAACGGTCTTTATCCCGTAGCGTCGGAGGGAGCAAACCACTCCACTTGGCTAGGTTCAACTGCTGGCGTAAGCTACCCAGTTGAGTACTCAGGCGACTCATCACTCGGTCGTCTTTGAAGAGTGCTTTGACTATGTTCATCATCTCGTGCGTACAATCGCTTACCCAGTCATAATTTAGTGCACGCAGAGCAGCCAGGATCGATGTTCCACGGCCGCTAATGAAGTAAGCCACTTCGATACCGGGACGAAAAGCCAGGTTGCGCTGGATGAAGTCCTGGATGAGGCCGCTGGCCCACGAAGGCTGTACTTCCAAACCGAGTACTTCGACGTCCGCCCCCCTTAGCGGTACCGATTGACAACGATGGGGATCAAGCTTGACACCCAACATCAAGAGAAGTTTTTCTTTGCCCATCTGGATACTTTCATCGATGATGATTACGAACGTGCCTTGTAGCTGGCGCGTATCGAGCACGGCCTGGTAGCCACACCGCAACACCCAATCGCGTACCGTAGTGTGGCTGGGTTGTTGGTAGGGCCAGCCCATGAGCTTGGCATAAAACTCAATAGTAACTGCGGCGCAGCGTAAGGAAGATCCCGCCTGAACAACCATAAAAACGGCTAACGCCATCATCTGCGCCGGGTAGGTATGCCTAGGTACCTTCTCGGGAGCTACCTGGGTACGTAAGTGTGTAAGTTCGGCTTCTAGGCCAGTAATTCTAGATTGAGCACGGCGAAGTTGAGTTCGAGTGTTTTTATGATGGATAGTTCGAGACGCACTCGTCTTTTTAACTTGAGATAACCTATCTTGGAGTCGTGCCCACATGGATGATTTTTTTGGTCGAACTCTAAAGTTACGAAGTGTGGGCACACTTTTTCGCTGTCCAAAAAGCGGAGCGGGATAATTACATCAAACCGAACACCCTAAGGCTTAATGCTCTATGCAACCGACTGGATGAAGCACTGGCGCCGATGCCTAATTGTTCGGCAATCTCGTTATGGCTGTGACCTTCTGCCCACATTTTGACGACATCCTGTTGGGCTTTTGAAAGTCGTGCAATGGCCTGTGCCAGCATCTCCTCGGACTCTCCTTCTATCTTTTCTTCGTTTTCCGGTTGGTTGTTCTCTGATTTAATCCAGATTTCTTCCGCTGTTTTTTGCCGTTGCCGGTAATTCATTTTGTCGATGATAAAATTACGGGCGGCCCTGCGAATATAGCCTTCCAGATTCTCTTTTCCTCTGAATTTGCTAATAGACCAGGCCATCAGCTTTTCAAAAAATTCAGCGGTCAAGTCTTCTGCGTCTTCCTGATTACCGAAGTATTGATATGCCATACCAAACACGTCTACGTACAATACTTCATAACAATGTCTGAAATAATTCTCCTTCGCCTTTGCGGAAGGGATCTCATCATTTCCAAGTAAACTTACGTTCAATTTTTCCATTTAGAAAATTGTTTAGTAATTGGTGGGCATCCCCACCAGGGCTTGCCTCATTCCTGCCAGACGGAATGGACGGGTTAAAAATTTCTTGTACTTTCTTCATTTCATGTGTTTTTGAGCGGAGCATGCATGCAATTTCCCGCGTGATAAAGATTTTAAGACTGGTAGAAGTAAGTTTATTTCCTGTACTTCTTTTTGTTTTTATAAATACATAACTGCTTACCGGATGGTTCTGTCACGCTGCCATCCGATTTTTTTCAAAAAATCTTCACCCCCGAAAGAAGCAGTATCATGGCGCTGGTAAGAACAGCCAGCAAAATGAGCACCGCGCCATGATAGCCGGTGAGGATAATTTCCCGTTTCTCGATGCCGCCATTGACGGGTTTCTCATAGGTAATACGAATGAGCTTGTGGTCAGAGCTTTGCTTTGTTTTTTCCATGGTCAAATCATTTATCTCTATAACTGGATTTTGCCGCCCTCTGTCACGCTCCCTCCCGTAAAAAACGGTATCGGTAAATAGAGTCAATTCCGATTCGTTTTACAAACCTGCTCTTTCCTGAAAAAGAAAGGGGGCCGAAGCCCCCTACTCTATCAGGCGGTTTCAGTCGCCTTTTTCGATTTCTTCGGCAACGGTGCCAGTTCGACCTTGCCAGCAATGATGGAAGCCTCTTTCTTGGTGATGATTTCACCATCGCCATTCACTACCTCGAAAGGGCGGTAAGACAGTGATCCGGTGACCTGGATGCGGGTGCCTTTTTTGAGAGCCTTCAGTTCCTCGATCACCCGCGGATTGAAGGCGAGGATATTATGCCAGACCGTTTGTTTGTCGTGCCATTCCCCCTGCTCATCCTTATAGCTGTCGGTCGTGGCCAGCGATACGCTGGCGAAGGTATTTTCCTCCGTGGCAACGATCCGGGCTTCCGATCCCAGGTTTCCGATAAGGGTGACGGTATTATTGAGTGCCATGATATTTCTCCTTGTTTGGGTTGGTAAAAATTGCAGGTTCCCCAAAGGCGAGCCTATAGCCCTTGTCAAAAGTAGGGATTAGCAGCTTTTTGCCTTTTTTGCAAAAAGCTGCAATCCTGCAACCCGCCAGGGCTGCGTCATTGACCAGGGCGAAGCGCCCGCCAGAACCTGGCAAGGCTTTTTACCCCAAACAAGGAAACGGATGGCAATGCAAACGTTATCCAGATAGATCAGGAACTTGACAGGAAGCCCGATATGACATCCGGTTGGTGAGCAAGGTGCTGTTCAGGCAGGCATATGGTATCAAAATATACTTCCTTGAAGGAGAGAAATATGAGTTTGCTTGCGCCTTTAACTAGACATGAAGGGTAAAACAGGTGTTCACCCTTCATGAATCTTAATGTTTATAGCTACTACTATCCCGTTATTTCTACCGTCGTTTGTACAATATATAAACATCACTTATTTGTAAAGTCCCACTACCTTCCAAAACCTCAAACCTTATTTTGTTGTGACGCTTATTAACATTAGTTCTGTCCATAACTTCGGAAACATGCCTACTCACTCCCCCAGATACTGTCCATTTAAAAATTTGTCGAAATGCTCCATCTCCATCATTAATAGTAACCTTAATTGTAATGTTAGAAGCATTATTATCCGGATCTATTCTAAGATTTAGGATAGGGCTGTCATGGAAAGTATTAAGATTAATGTCATCATGAGGGTCCCAATTAAAATCTTTGACCTTTACACCAAAAAGTCCATCATCACTCATTTTAACGGGTCCATCACTGAGAATTGAATACGATACGAACGTAGCCATCTGGAAAATATTTAGATTAAGTTAATTTGGTATTGTTATATTCCATGTTAACGAAATAAAACAATGAATTCATCGTCGCAAAGATAAGGACAATAAACCCTACAAACAACTCACATAGTTGATTATCAGGTATTTATACAATATTCAGCCTGATATTGCATCTCAATAACTCCTTAAAGAATATTGCTTATAAAAAAGGTGATATAAATCTCATAGTACACACAAAACAGACAGACCTTCCGCTTGTGAAAGGTCTGTTCTGTTACCTATGCCTATAGGACTAGGGCTAAAGAAAATGTAAGAGAAAGCGATTTTATGAGGCACTTACATACTATGGAATACAATCGCATCTAGGGGAATCTTGTCCATGCACTCTCTTATACTTATAGGAATAATAACGATCTATAAACTCATTATAAAGGGTTCCCCTTCCAGAAACCTTCACTATATCTAGTTCACATTTTTGACCCGGTTCTCCTAGCCTGGCAATTATTACCCCACCTTCACCGGGGTCTTTTATCCCTCTTTCTTTACATTCTTGTGGACTTATGAATTCAGTATAGTATTCGAGATTAACAATAGTACTCTGATTAGGCTTGATCCACTTTTTATCTTCTTTCAATTCATCATACCACTTATTAATAGGTCCTCTGCCTCGGTGTATTGATCCATCTTTATCTGTTACTTTACACCCTTGTCTACTTTGTACATTCCAAGGTTTTTTGGGGTTAGTTTCAATAAGCCGTATTGTCCCAGTATTAAAAACTTCAACAGAGCGAAATTTAATCATTGCCCCTACTGAACATACGACGACAAGTGTTACAACAAGCCTAATAACTGGATTAGATATAAATTTTTTCATACCTTCCGTTCGAGTCAATGTTAATGAATATAGCTTTTCCCTTTTGCTTATCATTTATGAAAATTAGCTAGATAGACACTAAAGAGAACCTTATTAAAGGATAAAGCACATTCCTCCTTATAACGTATGGATTTTATATGTTATTTTGGGAAGTTTACTCTGTATATAAGGTGTTTATACAAACTTTATTTTAAGAGAGATGAATACGCTATTTTATTAGACCAAGTTCTCAATTATTCGTTATGTTGCCTGTCTTTCTTATTAGCCTTTAGTATTCCCGCAAAAATCAGGAATGTGATTCGCCACCAGGGCATCATTAAGATCAGCATAGGGGGTAAACAAGTCGCTTTGAGAAAGTACCGTATCAGGAAACTCCTCCATGAACTGGCGAGTCCCCTGTTGCCCCGCCCTATTATTATCGAGAAAAGTATGAATAACCTGATAATCCTCGCGGCGGATCACCTTGGCGGCTTTGGGAAAGGAGGACAACGAATGCAGAATGATCGAATCGCCGGACAGGTTGCGGCTGTTCATCATCACCAATAAGGAAAGGAAATCGGTCATCCCCTCGAAGATATTCACCGCCCTGCGTGCCGGCGACAGACCCCGAATCAGGGTGATATCGCGCCCGTTCAGCGCCGATTTAAAAGAATACTGGCTGGAGGCGGCACGGATTTCATAGCCGCCACTTTCATTGCGTATACCGAAGGCGAAATATTCCTTGCCGTTGCCCTTATTGCGGTATCTGACCTCGACCAGGTACAGGTCAGCCAGTTCCTTCGGGATTCTCCGTTTCTGTTCCAAATACTGGTGAATGACCGGATGGCTGATAGGGTGCGCTTTGAGAAACTCCAGTTGTTTGTCTTCCGGCGCGATTGGAGCCACTTCGCGGCCCTGCTGTTTAAAAGAGAAAAGGTCAGGTGGCGATTTTTGGGGTATCTCCCCTACCCTTCTGGAGGTCGGCTTTTCAAAAAGATACCCCTGGAACATACGCTCCAGGAAGACCAGCGCCTGCTTGACGCTGGTATAATTTTCATGGCGCATGACGAAGTCGATCACCGTGCCGCCGCTATCGCCGAAATCGTTCCAGATCCATTTGCCGCCCAGATAGGAAGTAACAAAGGAGGCATCCTTCTCCACGCGGAACGGCGACTTGTACCAGACTTCGTTCCCTCCCTTCAAGGTCTTGGCAGGCGTATAACCCAGGCGCGACATGATCTCCGGCAGGGACAGTTTCTTGGCTTGGATGGAATTCATAATATGACGTAACGTTATTATAAGGTCAATATAAAGTTATAACAACGTTATATTGAATCTACGCTTTCCCCTTCTCTTTGCAACTTCTCTTCTATCGCTTCCATAATCCAGGTGTGTCTAGACAGTTTACCCGGCCGCTTCTTTACCATTCTGTCAATTTGACGGAGTTTACTCATAGGCACCCGTAATTGAACCCTTTTCAGATCTTCCGAGATAACCTCTTCTCCTTCTTCCTCTAATGCGCCTGATGATCCTCCCTTCATGATTAAGGCTTCAACAGAAGGCGTTTTACTGTCGTCCTGCTTTGATAATTTCCGTGATAATGCCATAATAACCTTACTTTAAGTTTAAAACAAAGTTACAATAATGTTATTAAAAGGTCAATATAACGTTATAATAAGGTTATTATGCTTCCTGATGGGCTAATGCAAGAATCTCTTCAAATAATGCTTCCATCTCCTGGATAGCTTTAGGGTTTTTTGGCCTATACTCTGTTACCGCCAAACCTGCTGCTGCTGCATTGGCAAATACCTTTCGCTCATGAAGCGTATTTTGCAGGACCGTGAGCACTTCCGATTCTCCGATATACTCCCTGGCTTCCTGAATGTCCTTTTCATTGTAATCCACCCTATTTAAGAGGGCATAAGGCATCAAATCAAGGTTCGCCATCTGCATCTCCTGCACCAGCTGAGTAACCTGCTCCAAAGTCCATATGTCAAACGACCTGGGCGCAAAGGGGGCAATGAAAATATTTGAAATGGCAAGAGCCGCCCTTTGGGATGCCGTATCTCTACCACCAGCATCAATCACGACATCATCGTAATCCGATTTGAGTTTGAGGATTTCACTTCTGACCCTCATATCTGATAGCTGTATAGAGGTGAAACCGGTATTGCCCAGTGTTTCTGTCCTCCATTGTGTGAAATCTGTTGCCGTAGCTTGCTTGTCTGCATCAACCAGAAGAACCTTTTGCCCTCTATTCGAAAGCAAGACAGCCAGTGAGACAGCCAGAGTCGTTTTGCCGCTGCCTCCTTTGATTCCGCCTACCGTATAAATCATAGAAACAATATTTTAAGGTTAAAATAACGTTATTACAACCTTAAAAAAGCATTAGAATAACTTTTATTTAAGGTTACAGTAAAGTTATAATAACTTTTCAAGCTGCAAAAGCAAAATGCAAATAAAGCATTTTGCTGCATACACCTCCCCCATTGCGTATTTCCCGATCAGAGTTTGTCAGTTTTCTGCTTCCGCTGCAACTCCTCCAGCTTGCCCTGCCAGTAAGCCTGCCAGCGGCGGCGGTTGGCGAGGATCTCCTCCCCCATTTGCTTACGGGTGGCCTCCTCGACCTCGCGTTCATACTGGCTGATGCGGGAGCGGATTTGGTTCTCGGTATAGGGCGTTTGATAGCTGCGTCCTCCTCTGGTGTAGCAATGCAGTACCGTGTAACGGTCGATTTCTTCTCTGTACACGCCTGTACAGGTCTGTACAGAGGCTTTCTGCCCGTCCCCGGCAGGGGAACCCCCAGATGACTTCCGCACCGCTCTCTGGGCGTCGGTATAGAAGCCGATAGGGTGGGCCTGATTGCGGACTTCTTCCGGCCGACCGTTCGACGGCGGGGCAGGGGAGGGCGATTCCCGGGCGGGAGCCTGTTGCAGCTGCTCCAGGGTGGCGGCGACGACCAGGGCGAGGGTTTCCGGATCGAGAGCGGGGGACGCGGCGGCGCGGGCAGAATGGGGCAGGGGAGGGGCGTCCTCCCCCGGCAGGCCGATCACCTGCTTACGTTCGACGTAAGAGCGGAAATAGTAATACCAGATATAGGCGATGCACAGTTCAAACAGCAGTTCCATGGCGATGGTCACATAGACCAGCGTCCAGGCGGTGAGTTGAATATCCTGCCGGTGTTCGGCGGAGAGTTCCTCATTATGCCCCTCCAGCTGCTTGTCCAGTTCGATGATCCGGCTTTGCAGGTCGGCAATCATCGCCGTGTTCTTTTCCTTCTCCTTCTGCGCCGGCCAGTAGATTTCGCCCTGGCGATTGCGCTGCTGTTCCAGTTTGAGATTGTCGGCTTCCAGCTTGGCAATCTGCTGGCGGTACTCCTGGGCGGTGCTGTCGGTGGCGATCAGTTCGGCCCCCGGCCCCAGTTCCTCGGTGCCTTCCTTCACCCCGAAGGCGGAGGAAGCCAGTGACAAGCCTAAGCAGAACAGTGACAGTGCCAGCCAGCCGGTCGCCAGCTGGCGCTGGAAAAACAGCACCTGCCAGAATTCGGTGCTGGATTTGCGTTTGATCTGCTCCAGGAAGAACAGGAACACCGTGGCGACGATCCAGGCGACGCTCACAAAGCCGGTAAGCTGGTGGGTCAGCCAGTAGACGGCATAAGAAGCCGACAGGGCGCTGGCGACATTGAACAGGTAGGACAGCCACAGCAGGGTGGTCTTGAAGCCCTTGTATTTCTCGAAGTAGGATTTGTTCTTCACCCGGTGATGCAGGCTGGCGAAGAAGGATTCTTCATCGAATTGCTGGAAGGCATCAGCAAAGATATTCCGGCCGAACAGGCGGGAACCTTGGTGATTTTCCATATTTTTGGATGTTTAAGCGATTAAACGATAAGGGCTTATGAGGTGGCAGCCTCATAGGCCCGCATTGCTATTACAGTCAAATTTACTAAAAAAGCATCAAATTCGACACTAAAGGCATTGAAATCGACTAATAAAAATAATGGAGCCAGCCTGGAACAGTATGTTATCCGTATCGAGGAGGAGATTTTCGATGCCGAGAAGGTGGCGGAAATACTGAATTCTTCAAAGAAAGTGATCGAGCGCGAACTGCGCGAGGGAAAAATGACCGGCTATAAACGGCTCAATAAGTGGTTTGTGCTAAAATCCGACCTGGTGAAGTATATCCGCGAGGCCGAAGCGGAGTGATCACTACAGTTTTCACTCCTCTAATGCCCAACGGGAGAGCAGCTGCTCTCTGGTACAATTTGTTTTAAGAACTGCCGCCGCAAATTTAACCGATAGGGCAGGGGAGTGTTCTACTCCTGGGTAACCCGGTAATATGAAATATATGTTAAAAAAATATCCGTATCACCCTAATAATTTTTTTTTAAATAGCAAAAACCTCGATTTTCCTCCCCTTTAAAATATTTTTTTAAATAATTTTTAAAAGCTTTTCTTTTATGTCCCCCAGAGATGCTTAGTTATCAGCACTTTATGCGGAAGTTCGACTACAAAAACAGGGTTGATTGACTACAATATCAGGGTTGACCGACTACAAAAACAGGGAAAGGGTGACTACAAAAACAGGGCGAAGCTGACTACAAAAAGAGGGTTGCCGGACTACATTTTCAGGGATGTGAGGTTTTTTTCCTCTTTTCCAAGAGGGGAGGGGAGGGGCATCCTTTAGAAAACAGCGAGTTAGCTCGCAAGCTGACTACAAAAACAGGGGTAGAGGGGCTGGGGATAACTGCGGGTTGACTACATTTTTAGGGTCTGAATTGCCGCCTGCTCTGTGGAAAACTTTTCTTTTGCCTTTCGTCTGTTTTGGTAATCAATGAATTAGCTTTCAGGGTGACTACAGAAACAGGGTTTTAGTCATACGCGCCCCGCCAAGTTGACTACAATTTTCTTTCATTGTAGTCATTTTAGGCGTATCTTGACTAAAAACCGAGAAGGCATGGAAGGAAGACGCATGTCCCGCAACATCGCCCGGATTGAAAACAGGTTCATTTTCAATGCCCAGTACAAGCTGGGACTGCGTGAGCAGAAGGTGCTCTTGTACCTCATTGCCAATATCGACCCGCGCAAGAGCGCCTTTGAAGAGTGTATCATCCCGGTGAAGGAACTGGAGGAGATTCTGAAATCCGATGGCAAAAAATGGGGCGGGATCTACCAGGAAATGCGCGACTTCTGCAAGGGGATCATTAGTAAGCAGATCACTTTCAATTCCGATATTCTGGTAGATGGGCGGCCGATGGAGGGCTATATCAACTGGTTTCAGAGTGTACGTCCCGTGATCGTCGATGAGGGTGTTTGCATCCGTTTCCTGTTCTCGGAAGATCTGAAACCCTTCCTGCTGCAGCTGAAGGAATATGCCCAGATCAATCGGCTGGAAGTCGCACATATGCGGTGCCAGTACGCGATTCGGCTATTCCAGATTTTCAAGGCGGCTTCGGAGAAACAAAAGCAGTTCCGGGAAGTGGTAGCGCTCAGTTATAAGGTCAAGGAACTGAAACGACTCCTGGGGCTAGAGGGCAAATATACACGGTTCAATAACTTCCGCCAGCGGGTGCTGGATGTCGCCCTGGAGGAGATCAACCAGCAAACCTCCATTTTTGCCGAAATGGATTATATCCGCAACAGCAAGAGCAAGATCATCGGGTTGAGATTTCACATCTACCCCGGCAAAAAGCAGGCAGAGCCGCAACAGCTGAGCCTGGGCATTGACACAGAGAAATTTGACTACGCTGCCTTCAAAAAACGCTTTGGCCGCATCTACCGGCAGATTCAGAAGGATGTCGCCCAGCAGTACCAGGAACTTGCCGCAAAGGCTCCCATCAACAAAATGGATGAAATGATCGAGCGGTCAACCGAAGGTCAGTGTCAGAACTGGTTCAGGCTATTCGTCTCTAAAGCGGTTCCTGCCAATGACGATAATCTCCGCGCTTTCAGTGGAAAAATACTCCAGCTGAGCAAGGCCTACGCCAGTTAGGTTGACTACATTTTTAGGGTTGCTCCTTTCTCATGACTTCCGGGTAAAATCCAGGTTCTGGATATGGGTTCCTGCCAATCTCACCACAGGAAAAAATACCGATATTGACCAAGGTTAACCCAAAAGGCACTAAAAGCGCCGGTGGGGCAGGGGAGGGGGATTTTACCCAGAATAGATCATTCTGGGTAACTTTGTTTTTCTAGCAAAGCCACGGGAAGGACCGACCAGGTGTCATGGTAGGGTAGGGGCGTTCCGGTTCTGCGGCACAGAAGGCGAAACTCCTCCCCACTCCTTCCTGAAAAGCGAAAACTAAAATTATGATAGGAATTGACACCTACCCTTTATATCCATGCCTCCGGGCGTTGGCTATACAATCAGCCTTATTTACATACCCTTCTGTCGATGCACCAACCTGTACTCCATTTGGAGCAGTTCTCTTCCAACGCCACTCTTTACGTCTGTCTTGGTAGAATTCCCATTTGTCATTACTGCCAGTCATAATAATTATGTTTAACTAATAATATGGTTTACAATGAAGTGAACAATAACCTAACCCAAAAAATTCCTCACGATGAACTGATTATCAAATTATTATAAGTCTTCCATCTTGGAATGAACATAAATTATTGATAATCAAATGATTTGCTTTGCCGTTAACTTTTAACCAGCTTGGTGGTTAAGCACTATAAACAAGTTCTCATTTTCCGAATCTGCTTCTGCGGCACAGAAGAAGAACAGGGAAGAGCTATTCTCCCCTGCCTTCAAGGGTCTGATCCTATCAGAAGATCACGGGCAAAGCCTTGCACGCTAAAAAGGTCAAGCAGATAATCAGGACAATCCAGATTACTACTATGCCTTTAAAGCCCTTGATCTCTACCAATAGAGATTTACCCCACCGAATGATTAATTCAGTGGTCTTCATAAAAGCTAAGTTTTGAAGAGTGAAGGCAAGGAAAAAACGGAGAGAAAGGTGTCAGACTTCATCTGGCCGTTAATTCCGTGCCGTTAAAAATTATTGTCCATGCAAAAATAAGAAAAAATCGTAAAGGATTAGGGAGAAAAGAGAAACAAAGAATGGAAATGTGGGAAACTTAAAACAAATTTGTCGATCTTATTTTGTGCAAGTTCTTTTTCAAATACAAATTTGTCAATTTTTTAACAGAATAAAATTTCTGCTTAGAGGGCTTGAAAAGAACAGTACATAGGTACGGTTATTTATTCAGAACGGAATATAATACTGGTTGCTAACTTATTTTGGAATAAAATTACAATAGTCCTTGCAAATAAAAATAATGTTTTTGCTTTTAAGCTTATTTTATAATTTTATTGCAACCTATTGTTGAAAAATTTTATTTTGCGTAACTTTGTGCTGTCAGACTTCATCTAGCCGTTAGTTCACAGCTGACAGTTAGAAAAAAGGGTTAGCTTCTTCTAGGGAAGTTAACCCTTTTGTCATTTTCAGGATGTGGAAAACTTTCGGATTTTTCTTTTGATACTCTTTCCACTACTCATTCCAAAAAGCCTTTACAGTTTGATCTTGCATAACGCTCTCTATTATACGCGGAGTTAGCTTCGCTACCTTTGAGCCTATACGGGATGAAAGATACACTCCGCTTGCCAAAAACAGAACAGCCGGTCGCCATTCACCTGGTCACCGGCTGTATTTTTTTGCGCTCCATTGGCCAGCTCCGGAAAGGGAGTTTACGGCCGTTCGCATTTACCTGATAATTCGGAAAGAATTTGGAGCGGATTGAGCAGGGTTCTCCCGCGTAAACATTGGATCGGGCGAAGGGTTTTGCTGGAAGCTTTCTTATTTAACGGAGCGGATCGCGCGTAGATGCAAATAAGTCTCTTGTTATAAGTTAGAATATGAATTTATTTCGTATCTATGAAATAGATTTTAATTCAATGTTCTTATCTTAAAACAGACCTTATGGGATTATTTGATTATTTAAAGAAAGATAGCTCATACAATAAAGATGTAGAAGAAAAATTTCTCTATCGAAAGAAAAAAGAAGAGGAATATCAAAAAGATTTGAAAAAGTATGAAAAAGAGTATAAAAAATTTGAGGTTAAAACCAATAAGCATCAAGAAAAATATTCGAATTGGCTTGATAAAAAGAAAGCTAGCCTTGAAAAAAAGCACTCTAGTTTAAATAAAACCGAAATAGAAAATTTAGCTGGCCAAATGAGACCTCCTTTCTATAAAAAAGGGCCTGTAGTGCCCATAAAGCCTCATAAACCACTATGGGATCAACCAAACGATCCTTACAGTGTCGATAATTCCTAGCCAAAAGTATTTTCGCAAAATGTGCCGCAGAAGACGAAAGAAGATGGTTCCATAAGGTCCGTTATGGGAAGCCTTGCGCGGGCTTGCTAAAGGGCCCACCTCTGTGGTACAATCCGCTTGAATACTTAGGAAGGTAGATGATTTCGTGGAATTGACAACCCTGCACATGGACACTTACAAGATCGTGCGGCTACTTCAAGACAAGGGATATTCCCAGGAAGAGGCGGAAGGGTTTATCCAAGCGGTGCAGGAAATCACCCTCACCGGTGTTGCCACCAGACAGGACATAACGAATGTCAGAAAAGAAGTGGCGGATTTAAGGGCCGAACTCAAGACCGATATCGCAGCTCTTAGAACCGACCTTAAAACTGACATCGCCGAAGTCAGAACCGACCTTTACAAATTCATGTTTCTCAACTCCATTGGCATTGTCGGGCTTACAGTAACTCTTATCAAGCTATTAGGCTAAGTAATCTAAAGGCAGCTGCTCATTTGCTGGTCCTATAAAAGCGCCCTCAAAACTTGCATGAATTCAGAAAAAGAACTAAGTTTATATAACCTTTATAGAAGGCAAATCCTATGAAGCTTCCCCGATATTCCCGGGAATATCGGGAGAGTTTCGAGGTAGAGCCGCACGGCTCTTTTTTTATTTATAGACTTTCCTTCACATTTACTCCATTGGCTATACCCCTGCTGAAGACTACCCAATTACTTCCCTTAGCACCTTTTCATGTAACGCCCTTACCTTACCCTAACGCTGATTGTGAGCAGTGCGGGTGGCGATGCCACGTTGGCAACTGAACGCCTTTGCTTTCTTACCCCATTCGACCAAGTGGAGCGGGCAAGGAATTTTCTTCAAAACGCTAATGATCTTTGACTCCAGCTAGTCGATTCGATCGGTAATAAAGTCAAAATACCCTCCAGGGCCAAATAAAATGGTAGCCCCCATACGAAAGCTACCAGCCCCAAAACCCTAACCAAGAATCTTACTCAGTTGCAATATTACTTACCAATTGAACAAAAAAGGTAACCCCTCGCATGAAATTATAGATCAGCCTGCCTGTTTCCTCCGGGAAATAGATGATCCCTATCATGATGATAATGAAGGCCACACCGGCAGCCATCTGTATGAACCTTATCAGGGTCTGCAATATGGCTATACCCGTTCTGAACAGTATAGATATTATCCACAAGAATGTAACAGAGATTATTATCAATGACATCGCTATCTATTTTTAGATGAAGAATTTTATCCTCAATTAGATAACGATTACGGTTTCTTTATTTTTCAAAGAGTCAATTTTTCAGAAATTTTATTTATGATTTGAAAAAATAGCCAAATAATATCGTTTATATAGTGAACAACCATAAAAAACAACAAATCAGACCTTCTCAAAATAAGACAGATGACCCGGAATAAGCCTTTTTACATTTTCCTACTGTTAATACTTAAATCTGCTGACCATGAAAATAGGTATACTTAAGTCCGAGATCATCCGTGAGATATATGAAAACAATTTTGTTTTAATATACTCTATTTCCAGCCACTTCTTTAACAGCAATGAAGATCGCAAAGATGCGATCCATGGATTCATAGCCGATAAGATATGTGAGCGCTCTATCGATGAAATAAAGAAATTTTTAATGCCTAAATATCTTTACAGGTCATTCGAGAACTACTGTAAAGATATATACAGAAAACAGAAAAGAAAAAGAGAAAAAACAGAGCAATACATAGAAAGGATAAACCGCCAGTCTATTCACCGGATTGACATAATTGACGGCAACATCTCAGACAAGATGGAAGAAACGATACAAGGATACAGGAGAGGCATACGTAACCGATTCGGCCGTGACCACGTAATAATCTTCGAACTGATAATCTGTGGTTATTCCAATCCCAAAATTGGAGAAATCATGGAAAAACCTACAGCGACCATAGGAACCATAAAACACCGGATAAAGAAATTTATCATAGAGAAGATCGCTGTTTAAAGACACAATTCATGTCCCAACGCAATTTTAGGGAAATAGGTAATGGGTTCAAAACATACAGTTGTCGAAAGGTTTCTTGAATCGCAGGACAACATTATTTTGGACTCTATCATCATCAAAACAAAGACTACTAATCCCTATCTTTACTTTTAACCTAAAAACTTACTCTTATGAAACCTGTCGTACAGGACTTAGAGCGCAGTGGTAATAATACTCAATCCCCTAACGATTTTATTACCATTACCTCCTCAGAATCTATCGATAAGACTCTTGTGGGGTTATATCCCAAATTTCGTGAACTTTCTAAAGACCAGATCATTCAAATATCCGCGATTATTAAATCTTATATTTTTGGAGAAGCATGGATAATTGAGATAATAACTTCTATAACCACTCCAGCCGTTATCAATTTTTTATCGGGAATCAAAAATATCGTTGAAGAAAATGCCATAGAAAACATAGACGACTTAGAGGCAAATATAAAAAGACTGAGAAAGGACTTTCAGTCTTCCATTATCTGCCCATAAAGTCCAAAAGTTCTACTGGCAAGAGGGTTGTCTCCGGGCAACCCTTTTTTTAACCCTTTGAATTTCCCTTCCCTGATTTCTTACCGGAAAGATCAATGCCAAGATTTTTCGCTATTTCTCGTTTCGCATCCTCAATATCTTGCTGCATTTTCTCAGTATCACCATCAAGCTCTTCTGATAGTTTACCAAGGCCTTGCAACGCCCTTCGTTGCGTTTCCTCGTCCGCTTTATCGAAAGCCTGATTCAAATCTTCGCTGTCCAGTTCTTTCTTTTTCTGATAACCCTCAATCTCCTGGTTTATCTCGTCATCGTTATCATCCAGCATAGTGCCTCCTTTCATACGGCATATAAATCCCTTCGATCATACAGTACCTTAATGAAGGTTACAACACTCCTCCAAAATAACGAGTCTTAGCTCTGATGCATAACCAATCGATTGTGTTGAGATTGGGCTGTAGGGAGAAAATAATACAGATTTATCTGGACTTTACTCTTTTCGGTATTGTTATTACTCTTCCTCGTCCTGCTGCTTTGCCTTCAATTTTTTCTGTTTTTTCGCTTCCGCAATCTGCTGCTTGAAATTGGCACTGGTTACGACTTTGTCTCCTGTCTGCTGTTCAAACGCATCCAAGGCTTTACCTGCGGCATGGCCGCCTTTCTGGGAAGCGATTTTATTTTCAGCGAACCCCAGTGCATCGCCGCGTATGGATTCCAGCTTGGACTGTTCCTCTCCCAGCATCGTAAAGATCAACTCCAGGTTGGTCATATGGTCGCGCAAATTCTCACGCTTCAAATCCTTATACTGTTTGTACTCGGACGGCGAAAGACCAAAGGTTGCTCTGGATATTTCCGCCGTGAGGATCGCGTATTCCAGCCCCTCCTTGACCCCCCGCTCTTTCCATTCATCGGTAAGCCTGCCGCGTATCTCGACAGATTGCAGCCGTCTCGCAATCCAGTCCTCATCATAACCAAGTTCCCGGTAATATTGCCGGGCGCGATCGGCCGCCAGTTCCGGATTTTCGATCTCCTGGATGCGCTCATAGCCTACTTTGGCCAGCCATTGCTTAAACGGTTCGGCTTTGGGAGAGGAGATGGATTGAATAATGCGGAATATGCCTTCCGTATTGGCGGCATTGACTTTCCGTTTTTTGCCATCCTTAGCTATCATGTGAAGTGGGGTACAAATTGTACCCCAGTTGCGATTTAGTTCCGTATCGCGGCGGCGCATCTTCTTGACATACTGCCGCACGTTTTTTGTATCTGTCAAAGTTTCGACAATATCAGCAACAGCAAACCACCATTCTTCATTGTGCCAGACGCGGCGAATTTCCTTTTCCTGAAAGACAATAATACGGTGTTCCTGGTCCATAATCGGTTTCTCATTATTTACCATAAAAGTACCAATTATCCCGCAATAGGAAAGCTTTTAACAGGAGCATTTGAACTAGCTTAATTTACTGTTTTGCAAAACGGATATGTCCAATAAACATGGTAATTTCGACCTGTCCTTTACTTTTTGAACCTGTTTGCCGATTTTGTAGGCGCCCCCTCGCCGGAATGGGAAATGAATGCTTCCATAGAAGTTTCAATCCTCACTTCAATGGAATGACTTCCGAAAAGGAATGCATTCATGAACCATTAAAACCGGCACCATGCAAAAGGGTCATCATAAAATTCAGGAACAGACGCCTCCCATCAGCATCGAGGAGAAAAAAGCAAACACACGATTTACATTACGGCTATTTCGGATCGTGTCTCTGGAGACGGAGGGCTATACTTACGAACAGAATCGCGAGTATGTCCGCGACATTTTAAACTTCAGACGGCTGTGGCCGGTGATCCTGATCGCGGCGGCTCTTGCCGCTATGGTCTACAGGTTTGCCGATGGCATCCTCTGGATCAAATCACTGTTTGATATTCCACCATAGGCGGCACAAGAATCCCTATTACATCAAAACAGGGATTCAATATCCCGATGTCCCTCGACGATCATGGCGACTTCCATCGTGTCGGGGGTATAGCGAAACAGGATCAGGTAATTGCCGTAGGCATAACTGCGGATGTCCTCACCCAGATCAAGGCGGGGCGTACCCATCTGGAAAGAATGGCTGGACAGCTGCCCACACTTGCGGATCAATTTCTCGATAAAGGAAATAGCCGTAGATGTGTCGCCGCTCTCTTCGGCAATATAGTCAGCAATCGCGGTGAGGTTTTGATCCGCCTCATGGGAAAAAACAAGCTTCACGAGGGAGCGGATTCCGATAGATGGTCTTCGATATGCATCATGACTTCCTCAGCGCTGTAACGACGCTCATCGGCCAGGGCTTGCTTCACCTGGCGGCGCAGTTCGGCAATTCTCAACTCCCGTTCCTCCAGCAGGCGCAATCCTTCGCGCACCACCTCGCTGGCATTATTGAACCGGCCCGCACTCACCTGGTGACGGATGAAATCTTCAAAATGGGAACCAACAGCATAACTCATGCTGCCATTATCCAATAATTGCCAACTATTGTCAATCTCAACGGATCACCACATGCGGATCGTTTAATGCCCATTGATAGGTCCGGCGGAACTCCGCTTCGGTGATTGGCTCACTGGCTTCATAGTGGCACCAGGTGCCGGTGAGGCCGGAAGGATCATGCTCGTAATTATGCTCCACGCTGATCGAGGGAGGATTGCACAGGAAGCGCACCGCGACCACATAGCCGTCCTTTGTCTTACCGGGGCCACCATGCACTTCGTAATAATGGTAGATTTCTTCGCGTTGATAGCGCTTGAACCAGGCTATTTTCGGCTTCTGTTCCTGTTTCATGGTGAGTAGAATTAATGACCGGCAAGATAACCAAAATCGCCAAGAGTCACAACCGCACCTCCACGGCGGAACCAAGAGGGTTTTGCCGTTAGCAACTTCGGTTTTCCTGCCGCTCTCGGGTGCCCGCCGCCTTAAAGCGGCGGGCCGCGCCCTTCGGCTACATAATGTTATAAAATTCACAAAGCGAAGCCCCTGCCAGGGACAGAGGCGGAGGGGTTATTTGCTGTCGTAGCATTCCGGGTCGAGCCGGTAGAGTCCCTCGCCGGTATCCATCCAAACGGAGCCGTAACGCTCTTCATCTTCGGCGGCTTCCTCCGGACTGTCATAATAAGCCGGGGTTTTGCCCTGTGGGGTGAGATATTTGGAATAGATATTCATATCCGGGTACAGTGCAAACAATTGGTTGGCTTCCTCCAGCGTCAGAAAAAGCGGCTCATGGGTGATAAAATCCGGTTTGGTAGCCATGGTTGGTTGATTTAAGCGGTAAAGGTAAACAGCAGGAAGCAGGGGCGCAAGCGCCCCCGCGTCTTTATGCCGGATTGTTGCCGAGGATGTAATCGGCGGCTTTCTGCGCTTCGGCGGCGGCTTTGAAGATCAGCTTTTTATCTGCTTTCAGCACATTCAGCCAGCCTTGCAAATAGGCGGCGCTGTTTTCGGTCACGGCTTGCACGTCAATCCCGGTATGGGCACAAAGGAAAGATGCCCCCATTTCGGCGATCAGTTCCTCTTTGCTGTAATCGGGGGAGCCGAACGGGTTCAATTGGGTGATCCCCTCGCGGTTGAGCCGGGAAGTATGCCCGGTGCTGTGGGTCAGTTCGTGAAACAGGGTGCTGTAATATTCCTCCGCCGTCTCGAATTGCCGGATGTCCGGCATATTGAGTTTATCGGAGGACGGGGCGTAATAGGCGCGGTTGGCATCCTCAAACACCCGTGCCGGAGGGTGGGGCATGGCGTTGACCAGTTGTTCGCATCTTTCGATGCGATCATGGTCTTTCAGTTCCACCTCGGGAATCTCAATCTCGATGCCTTCCACATCTTCGATATTGAACAGGTTGTAATATTTCAGGACGGCGATACGCTGGGTTTCCTCGCCCATACCGTGCAGGCTCTGCGCCTGTTCCGGGCTGATGTTCTTGCCGTTCTCGTCCTTATAATAGGCTTTGTAAAAGAACACCATTGAGGACTTCGCCCCTTTGCGGATGCTGCCGCCCATCGCTTTGGCTTGCCTAAAACTCATAAAATAGGGGATGGGGTGCGGGGTCAGGTTCATCAGAAAGGCATTGATGCCGGTATAGCGGTGCCCGGTGGCGTAATTGCGGGCGAAGCCGTAGCGGCTCCAACTGCAACGCCAGGGAGAAAC
Source organism: Lewinellaceae bacterium (assembly GCA_020636095.1). Lineage (GTDB taxonomy): Bacteria > Bacteroidota > Bacteroidia > Chitinophagales > Saprospiraceae > JACJXW01. The sequence continues at coordinate 8,270 of JACJYN010000017.1, read as the reverse complement.
GCCCTTTTCCAATAGGGCGGTAATGCGGTCGGTGACTTCCTGATACAGGTCACGTTTTTTGGTCTTGGTCATCATTTTTATCCGTTTTTGAGTGGTTAAAAGGAAGGGAAAACCCCTGTTTTCCCTCTGCCTTTTCGGCGAGAAATGGGGGGTGCAAGGGCAAGGGGAGGGGGATCACCCGGTTTGCAGGTGCGGCGAAAACCGGGGAAACCCCTTGCCCGCGTGGGGGGCAACGCCCCCTTACAGAAATTCCTTTTTCAGTTCAGCCAGCAGAAAATCCTTTTCGGCATTGGTCAACGCCTTGCAGGGCGCATAGGCATAGACCTTGTCTTTGCCGATAGGATTGACATAGCGCTCAAAGCAGCGTTCCAGCTTGACGGGTAAGGAAGGGTCGCCCGATCTCAGGGCGTCGATGAAAAATTCTCTATCCTTCGCCACTTTGGCGAGTTCGGTGTAGGTGTGCAGGAAGTCTTTGACCTGCTCGGCTCTGCTCATCTTTTGCAATTCGGTTAACCGGTGCATAGCGATAGGTTTTAAAGGTGAATCAAATCAGCCCCTCGTCGGCAAAGGAGTAATAGCCGCCTTCCGGGGATAGAATCAGGTGATCGACCACGAGAATGTCGAGTACCTCACCGCCTTGTTGCAGCTTGCGGGTGAGGTCAATATCCGCCTGGCTGGGGCGCACATTCGCCGAGGGGTGGTTGTGGGCGAGAATCAGGGAACTACAACGGGCTTTTAAGGCGGCGGCAAAAATCACTTTGGCATCGACGACCGTGCCGGCAAGCCCTCCCTGCGAAACCAGGTAACGCCCCATCACCCGGTTGGAGCGATCTAGCAGCAGGATGTAAAACTCTTCAATGAAGCCGATCTGATCGCTCCAGTTCGCCGCGAGGATTTCGTAGGCATCCTGGGAACCGGTGATCTGTGGTCGGTCGGCGGCTTTGACCTTGCTTTGGTAGGTCAGCCGGATTTCGGTAACGGTGGTTGGAATACTGTAAGACATCTTGGTTTGTTTTTGTGAAGCTGCGCTTCGCTTAATTAGGAAATCTCCCTTTTCCGGGAGCCTCAGGGAGTCCTCTGGCGCGAGATGGTGGCCCGTTGGCCTGCTTGCGCGTAATTGAGGTTGCCTCCCTGTTGCGAAGTGGCGTTCACCGGCACGCGGAGGCGGAGGCCAGGGTGGAGGGGTTATTTTTTATCGGAGGTACGGAGGGAAAAAATCAGCCCGGAAAGGGAGGCACGACCGGCCCTTGCCGCAGTCCGGAGCGGGACGGTAGCTTTACGCAGCAAACAGGGAAGGCAAACGAGGTGGAGCGTGAGTAGGAAGGGCTAGCACCGCTGGCTGAGGGTAGTCCCAGGAGGCGGGTTTATTCCTTTGCCGATTATTCCCCGGGTGCCTGAACTGGCGGCAGGCTTTGGTACAAAGGCTGTGACAGTTTAGGGGGAGTATGAGGCAAAGGAAAGGCGGGCAAGCGATGGCGGGAGGAGGAATTGTGTTGCGGGTTAAAAGAAAGGAGAGGGATTCCGTAAAGGTAGGATTGAGACTGTTAGTGCCGGACTCATTTACTGTAAATTCTGGAGCAACTCGATGACCCACTCCAGGAGCTGAAGGAATTGAAGAATGTCAGATACATTCCGGAGGGCCTTCAACCAGCGTTTCCCTCTTTCATCTTTGTTTTTCATGTTACTACTGTTTTGGTGAAAAAAAGATGTTGCTGGAGAGATATCCAGATTAGAGTAGGATGCGACTACCTGACCTGTAGGAGAGAGGTATCCGGATTAAGGATGGACTGCGACTTATTTTTCGATTGGTAGGGTTTGAATGAAAAAAGCAGTGTTATAGATGTAATCGATTAAGGTGGGGATTGAAACCATAGGGAGAGTAACGGCAAGCTGTTGAGGGTAGAAAGACGGCTTAGGGATGGAAGTGAGCCGAACGCAGTGAGGAATCCACCAGGATCGACCAGGTGGGAGTCACGAACAGCCCGACCCGACGGGGGAAGCCCCTCATCGAAATAAATCGGCATGAGAACCGGTTCGCACCAGGATCAAGTGAGGCTCCACAATACGGTAAATCAGTAACCAGTCCGGCTCGATATGGCATTCCCGAAACCCCTTGTAATTGCCGGTAAGCATATGGTCGCGATAGGCAGGAGGTAACAGGCCACCCAGCGACAGGATACGCACCACGGTTTTCAGCTTTCCGATATCCTTGCCACGCTTGCGAACCCGTTTAAGGTCTTTGCGAAAGGTTTTTTCCTCCTGGGGAATGAACATGCCTACTCATCCGCATCCCAGGAAGCAAACATTTCATCCGCCGAGGAGTAGGTTTTGAGGTTGGCAGGATTCTGGCTCGCTTTCATCGCCGCCAGGGTGGTAGCATTGGGCTGACCGTGACCGGCAGCGAAAGGCAGACCGCCATGCTCGACAATCTCCCGGAAGAATAGCCGGACTGCCTGCGACAGGGTCAAGTCCTGTTGCTTCAGGATAGAGCGCACGTCCGCCTTCAGGGAATCCGGCACAATCACTCGAATATCGCTCATGAGTACCTCCTGCTGCTATTATATAGCAATCTTATTGCCATAGCAACGCCTGATACAGGTTGGCGGGTTTGTGTTCCCTGGCTTAGGGATGGGAGTGAGCCGAACGCAGCGAGGAATCCACCAGGATCGACCAAAAGGGAGTCACGGACAGCCCGACTCAATAGGGGGAAGCCCCAAAACATTTATCTCTTTACGAACTAACAGACTGTCTTCCGCAGCGTTATCGCCTGAAACCATTAAGGTTTACGGCCCCCATCCTGCTCCCACTGCAAAGCGGAATCCCTGGTCACCCTGTTGCCTATCTGGACAATATTAATGTCATTTCCATAGATTTGTTTATGTTCTGAATAGCGGCGATCAAGGTCGTTCGTAATTCCCCGGTGAAGGATTTTGTTGCCTTGCTTGATATGGTACTTATACGTATCACGTTGTGCCATAACATTATAAATTTTAATTAAGTGAATACAAGATTAATGAGGTGCCTCCTCTCCATACCAGTTACCCGTATCGCACCAGACCTCATAATGATAAAGCCAGGTGCAAATATCCGGAAACAGTGCTTCGTCAAACTTCATGTCGTTTTGCCATTGCCAGTTTGCTGATTTATACAGACAAAGGCTTCCGTCGCGGTACAAGTGCTTTGTAGTCTTCGGCAATATCGGCTCGATAAGAAAAATCTTCGGCGCCGATGTGACAGCGTAAACCATTTTCACCCTGTAAGAGCGAAAATCCAAGTCCAGCCGTTCTTCATTGTAAGAAAAGGTCATTTCTCCCATACGAAAGTTCCAGGAATATGTCCCTTTCCACCCCTTCTTGAAGGCCATTTCAGAAATGTAATGGGCATCCGACAGACGGCGGAAAGCCGCCATCTGCCGGGAAGGGCTATACGTACCTTTCTTCGCCATAAACCCCACCTTTGGGTTTCACGGGCATGCCTTTATGGGGCCCACTCGCTTTAGGTGAAATGAAAAGGCCGCCGGATGCTTCTGCAATTCCGACGGCTTTGGCTTCCTCCTTAAGCTGGCCGGCTTTCTGTGTCAGATCCTCGACCGGCGCACCAGGACCCTCGCGTTTGACGGCCGCGATGCCCTTCTCCCGTGCAGCCTTTGTTATATAGGTCTCGCTTACCCCAATGACCTTTCCATTCAGGGCTTTCAAAACAAAATAAAACTGACCGTTTTTTGCATCAAGGCGCTGATAGCGGTCATCGAATGGCGAGTTTTCTCTAACAGACTCTATCCCGGCTTCAGCCCCCTGCTTGGTTTGATATCCTTCGCTTTGAAGAATGATCTCCTGGTTGCTAGCACGGAGGCGCCAATAAAACTGGTTGTCCTTCTCGCTTTTGAAAAGCTGATACTTACCCTTGTTCATGGTTTAATCGTTTAACAGATGAATAAATAGAATTGGATTTCCGGTTCAGGCTATTGTTTCCCGAAGACCGGTTGACGGAGGCAATAGGCAGCCCCCCTAATGATTGGATTGAAACCATCATTACTGCAAAGTTTAAAAAATAAAAAAAACCGCCACTCACCCGGACGGAGCAGTTAAACCGAGAATGAAAAGGGAAGCAGAAAAGGCGGGAAATATAATTTACTAAAAACGATATATGACTCTTTTGCTTATTCAGCAAATAATAGTTATATTTGTCTTCCTATTTAAAATCACCGCCGAAGTATGAACTTTTCTGCTTCGGCTTTTTCTTTGCCATCAGGCAACCTCCGTTCTATCAAAATATATATGGCTTACCCTGCGGTGAGCCAATAATTACACAAGTATAGGGAAAAACTCCCATTATTGCAAATGGAGCAAAGAAGATTCGGTGCTTTTTATTAACAACTTTTCCACAATTATGATTTTTGCTTTGTTAAATTTGACATTTACATTTATTTACCTTACCTTTGGCACATGAATTCCAATCAACTACTATATAAGTGGATAGGAAAACAGATTGCCAAATACAGGAAAGAAAAAAAACTTTCTCAAACCGATTTGGCAGAACTGCTACAGCTTAGCAGGGGCTCCATTGCGAATATTGAAAGAGGCCGGCAACAAGCTCCACTTCACGTTATATGGACTATCGCCGAACAATTGGATGTTACTGGTGACAAGCTGCTCCCCATCGACAATGAGCATCTTACAAAAGATACCAGTGAACTCATTACCCAGGTACATCAAATGGACAACCTCACCGAAGAAAATAAGAAGCTACTGAGTAAGTTCCTTGAGAACAATCTTTAGCGGAAGCAAAATAATCCAATCACCTGCTTTGCTAAATTATCCTTCTTTGTTCTGGATATTATCCCTATCTATGCAACACTATTTTACACCCTCTTACACGGCCTTTGCTTAACCCTTAAGTACCCAACTTCTATGTACCGTTATCTTACTATCAAAAGAATCAATCATATTGCCTGGAAAATTTTACTGGAGGCAGGGATTAAAAAACCGCAAGTCGATGTCAACAAGGTAGCTAAACACTTGAAGATGGAGATAAGAGAGGAAAATCTTGGAGAGGATATTTCTGCCTTACTCGTGATCCGTAATGGCAAAGCGATCATTGGAATACATAATGATCACTATCCTACTCGCCAAAGATTCTCGATAGCCCACGAAATTGGGCATTATGTCTTAGGGCATGAAAGGCAGGGGATGTTCATTGACAAGCATGAACATCATTTTTCCATATTTTATCGCAATTCTCTCTCGTCTGAAGGCACCGATCAACAAGAGATAGAAGCAAACGCATTTGCAGCAGCATTACTTATGCCGGAGCCTTTCGTGAAAAATGAGATAGAGTGCCTGATAAAGGAGGGCAAGCCGTTTGATTTAAGTGCGGATGAAAATGACCCGTTCATTACATACCTGGCTAAAAAATTTGGTGTGAGTCGTATGGCAATGACATACCGGATTGGCAACTTAAATATTTTTGATACCATGTAGATGATGGAAAAGTAGGATCTCCAATGTCATAATCCTTGTCTTCCGAAGATGGATCAAGATCAGTTGAAACGAACCGGGCAGCCACGACGTTCTATTGAATAAGTTACCCGGCTATAGTATATTTGTACCATCAATAACCTATACATTGCGATGACGATAGAATCATTGAAATCGGAAAGCCTGAAGCTTGACAAAGGCATGAGAAAGGAGCTGGCCTACTTTCTGCTCGATAGCATCTTCGAGGAGGAGGAACTAGACCTTACTCCGGAGCAGCGGGCCGAACTGGACAGAAGAATAACCGCCTTGGAAGATGGCGCCGCTACCCTGCTGGACGGTGACACCGTGACCAAAGAACTTGCCGCAAAATATGGCATTGAATTATAAGCTTACCACCGAAGCCCGCCAGGAACTCGACGAAGCCCTCACCTGGTATCGGCAACGGCAGGAAGGGCTGGAAGCGCGGTTTTTTGACGAGTTCCGCAAGCTGATCGCCAGAATCCGCGACAATCCCAATCAATTCCCCGAAGCCTACAAGCGAAGCCGCAAGGCGGTATTTCCCAAACCCTTCCGTTTTTATACCATCTACTTTCAGGTCCAGGAGGATACGGCCGTTATCCTCGCCGTATTTCACGGCAGAAGAAAGGCAAAGGAATGGAAGGGCAGGGTGCAATAGCCCTCCTGCTCAAAAGGCGAACAGGCTCAGCTGCTGTGACGGCAGAGGATCCGCCGCTGGCAAACTCCTCCAGGATAGGATAATGGGGAAAGCTGCGGCTTTTGTCCGCCAGCTGGTAGCCGTGGCGGTAGCAGGTGCGCAGCACCGGTTTGAGCAGCCTTGTTTACCTTCTCCAGACTATCCAACTGACCTTTCGCGGGCGAAAGGCAAAATATGAAAAAAACTATTACCAGATTATTATGAACGGTAGTTCCCTAAATTCTGCACTTCGCTCTTTTGAAATAGCGGAAGCTAACCTCCAAAAATTAGAAAAAATTTGGGAAGAAATCGAAAAGGCAATCCCACAAGGCATTACATTCTTTGATGCTAATCCGGACTATGAAAATAATTGTAGGAGCTTTGGTGCTATTTTGAAGATACTCCCTAAAATTGACGGCTGGAAACCAGAGATTGAGTTGCCGAGCCTGAATGAGATTGCTCAGGGTAGGTTTGATGCAAAAGACATCGGTATGATCGAGGCTATGACCATGGTTGAAGATCAAATACAAGAACCAGGTCGATTACTAAGGGAATACCGTTTCCGATTTGATCAAAAAAGAAGGGCGTTGATTCGAGAGACAATGGCAGGGTTAATTAACAATATCGACAATGCTCTCGATACCCTCTCTGTAGAGTTAGAGATTAACATACACAGAGGCGAGGCTGTTGCTCATCCTAAATTTGAAGAGTTGAAAGAGTTTATTGCACAGATTGACATGCTTTTGGGAAGCAGCATACCTCGCCCATCACGGTGGAGAGATATGCACCGGCATATGCGTTTTGGGGAGTTTGGTGATTTAGAGGACATTATTAGGCATGATTGGCCCAACATACGATCGGGACTCAGAGAATCTCTATATGGAGAAAAAGAGCCAATCCCGATAGATATAGAGGATCTTTCTACTCTTGTTGAGAGTAAACCATATGGTCCGGTTGCTACTAAATTGGCTTGGGAACGATTAAATGACGATGATTTTGAACGATTGATATTTGTACTTATTTCATCTGTCAAAGGATACGAAAATCCCAAATGGGTAATGAAAACAAATGCTCCTGATAAAGGCAGGGACCTTTCCGTTGAGAGGGTATACAATGATGAACTGATAGGTACAATTAGACACCGAGTAATCATTCAATGTAAGCATTGGCTAAGTAGAAGTGTCGGTCAATCAGAGATTTCTTTACTGCGTGATCAAATGCAACATTGGGGACCGCCAAAGGTTGATGTTCATGTTATAGCAACTAGTGGGCGCTTTACTGCAGATGCTGTCCAATTTATAGAAAAATATAACCACTCAAACAATGCAATGAGGATTGAGATGTGGCCAGATAGTCACCTTGAAAGGCTACTAGCTAGCCGCCCAGCAATTATCGGAGAATTTGGCTTGAGATAATAATCCTAATAGGGGTATTTGCCACATACCCCTATTATCCAAACAAACTCAGCTGCCGCGACGGCGGAGGCTCCGCTTCCTGAAACTCCTCCAGGATGGGATAGCGGGGAAAGCTGCGGCTTTTATCCGCCAGCTGGTAGCCGTGGCGATAGCGGGTGCGCAGCACCGGCTTGAGCAGCCTGTCCACCTTTTCCTGGCTGTCTAAAAGAAAAACCTGCCGCCGTTTCTGGTAACCGGCACGCCCCCAGGCCAGCACCACCGAATAATTCTCCTGTCCTTGCATCCGGACGGAGCCGATCCGGATTTCATAGACCCGGTAGCGATTCTGCGCCGGGCGGATGTCGCGCAATATCAGGTAGGCATTCATGAGGCTTCCTTTTTGGTTCGGGTATAGCTGCCGATCTCAACGCCCTCATGCCGCAAATAGCGGTACAGGGTGCTGCGGGAGAAGCCCAGATGCTCGCAGATTTCCTTGACCGTCTTACCCTCCTTATATAGCGAGGCGGCAATGATCGCCTTGTCCTTCGCCTTCTTCGACAATCCTTTTGGCCGGCCGCCATTCCTGCCCCTTGCCCGGGCGGAGGTCAGACCGGCGCGGGTGCGCTCACTAATAATGTCCCGCTCAAATTCCGCCAGGGCGGCAAACAGGTGAAAGGTCAGCTTGCCCTGCGGGGTAGTGGTGTC
>JACJYN010000016.1 GCA_020636095.1 Lewinellaceae bacterium | reverse complement strand
TCCGAATACCCGGAAGCCACCGCTGGATGTATTCTCAAAATTAAAGCTCAGCCGGACGTAGAAATTACCCGCATCATCACAGTAGGCGAATTCAGCCTGCACATCACTGATTCGGCATACATCCACACAATCCGGCTCCGGAAATTCGATCACCTCGCAACAATTGGGGCGGTCGTTGATACATACTCTCAGGTAACCTTCCCCGGAGCCGGAAGGGCTCAGCCCCTCGATAACAATAGGCCGTTCGTCCAGGCGGTAGTAACCGATCAGGTTGCCATTACGGCCATAGACTTCGAAAAAGTCGTTGCCGGGATTGTCGACCTCGAAGTTGAGAAAGACATTATAGGTGCCGTCGTCATTGCAGCCCAGAGGTTGAACCAGCAGGTTGGAAATATCGCAAACCATGCCGCAATCGATGGGCCCCACCTCCGCGTATCCAAAGCAGGAGGGGTCTTCGATATCCAGGATGAGCAGGTCGTAGACCGTAACGGCATCGCCGTCAAATGGACCGAGAGTGACAAAGGGCTCATTGTAGGAGTAAGGGCCATTGATCTGCCCGTCGGCAAAAATATAGTAGCCTAATGCTCCGGGGTTATTCACCTGAACCGCCACATCGATCAGAAACTGCCCCCCGTCACAGCTATGAGGTTCGGCGATCACGCTTGTGAAAATGCAGCCGCCATTGCCACAGTTGGGGGTTATAAAAGTGACCGTTTCCTGGCAATCCGTGCCGGGAATATAGACGTGTACGGTTTGAGGCCCTCCCGTACCGGAGAATGGCCCGATCTCCACCGGCAGGCCCGCAAAGGTGAATTCCTCTATATAATTATCCGACTCGACAATAAATACCGTCCCCACACCCGGCGCCGGCGTTGCAATGTTGAGCATAGCGGTGAAGGCGCCATCGTCCCGGCAATTATTTGGTGAAATAGTGACATCTCCGAACCCGGGGCAGGGACAGTTCTGCCCACTGATCCAGGCTTCCACCTGCTGACACTGCCCGTCGCCATAAGCGTAGAATAAATGCTCTTCTCCATTCCCAGAGAAAGGCCCAACGGTAATCGGCAAGTCGCTAAACAGATATTCCCCGTAGAATTGTCCGTCAACGGCAAGGAAGAAAAAGGGAAATCCGTTGGGTTCGTAATCCAGGTTGATCTCTACGTAGTAGCTGTCTCCCTGGCAGGGCAGTGGAGTAGCCATTATCCCTGTAATGTCACTACAGTAGCAAGGGAGGGGGTCAATCGCAATAGACTCACAGCAGTCCGGGTCGTCCGTATAACAAACGGTGATCACATCCTGGCTTTGCCCGGGATTGTAGGGGAGTACTTCAACCGGCCAATCGTCCAGCCCCGGCCAGGCGTTGGCGGCAATAAGATCCCCATTCACATAAATATCGAGATTCCGGCCGGTAAGAGAGTCCGTCGCAAAGGAAAGCGACACTTCATAGGCGCCATAGTCTGTGCAGCCCAAAGGTGTTGCTTCAAATCCCGGAATTTCACAATTGGAGACACAGCCGGAGACATCTACCGGAACCGTCACCGAGCAGACAGCCCCGGAAGAGGGGCCAGCCCAGGCTTCCACCACCACATCCAGCACTCCGAAAGAGCCGTCGTTGATGAATTGCCCGATTTCAACGGTCGTGTTCATAGCAAATCTGCCGAATTGCTGCCCATTGATGCGAGCGATCACCCAGGGAAGATTGAGGTTGCCGCTGCTGGTTGTCAAAGAAAAGCGCAGCAGGCCATTGGCTTCGCAAGGTAACAAAGTGACCGTTGCCGTAAAATCGCAATCCGTATCACAGGGTACGGGAAAGGTGATGGTGGTGCAGCAATCCGGTTGATCGAAGAAGCAGATCGTCAGGGTTTCCTGCCCATTGGGCGGCGCCGGCCAGCCCGAAATTTGCAGTAGGGGTGCATTCAGGACACCGTAGGTGAGGGTGTCGATGTACCCGGTGACGGCGGATTCTACTAGCAATAGATCACCAAACTGGGCATTCTCTATACTTATCGGTATGTTATACGTGCCGTCATCGTTACATCCGGCGGCAGCCATTGGCGTAGTGGCCTGTCCCAGCACGCAGCCGTCGATGCAGTCCGGTGTAAGGAAGGTACCGGAACGGCCGCAGTCGCCGGACTCATTCGTGAGCCAGTAATTAAGCTGTTCGCCCAGCCCGGGAATGGGGCCCAGCGTTACTGGCAGTTCGCCGTAGAGGAAGCTCTGCTCAAAACCATTGGACAGTTGCAGGGTAAACGTATCGCTAAAGACCCCCTGAGCGTCGAAATCAAGCACGAAGGAAAAAGAAGTGTCGATGTTGCAGGCCAGTGGGTCCAGATGGATGTCAAAAACATCGCAGGGCTGGCAGGGATAATCGAACGCTATCTGAACACAGCAGTCCGCATTGGTGGAAGCGTCATCCGGGAGGCAAACCGTCAGCTCGTCGTAATTCATACCGTTATCTGGCATTTCCACCACAATTCCATCCCCGCTGTAGATGGCCGTTAATGAAAAATTGGAAACGGTAGAAGTAATGGTGAGCACATCGCCGACGGCGGCGCCCTCTACCTGCAGCCTGGCCCGGTAGAAGTCGGAGTAATCGCACTGCACATCGCCAACCAGATAGACGGCCTCCAGCGGGCAGTTGTCATTACATTGCACTGGCTGGGTAGTGAACTGGTAAGCGCAGGCAGCGGTATTTTGGGTGTAAATGGCAACCTCATGTTCCGCGCCGTCACCTGGAAAGAGCCCCACATCGATGGGTAAGCTGGCGGAAGAATAACTGCCAACCTGAACTCCATCGACACTCACGTTGAACAAAAAAGACAGGTTGGGCGGGTTGGGGAACAATTGATCAAGGACGATGGTGTAGTTACCGGCGTCGTTGCAATCTGTTAGATAGTAGGCCACGCTGTCAATGAGGTTGTTACAAGGATTGCCGCAGTTGTAAGCCGGCAATACGCCTGAGCCCGAACAATCGGGATGTGCTGCATCTACTATTGTGAATTCCAACGCACTGGTAGGCGCCACAAACGGGCTGATTACCACCGGCAGGTCGGCATAGGCGAAGTACCGACCGGTGGCATTGCCGTTAAGCCACAGTTCAAAGGTATCAGAGGTGTTCTGGTAGTCGAAGTCCAGCTTGACTTCGAAGACGTTATTGGGGTTACAGGGGCCGGGCTGTACTTCGACATTGGTAATGGAACATGGGCTGGCGCAAGGTTGCAGGTAGATCAGAGGGGCCGTTACACAGCAATGGCCTTCCCCTTCACAAACGGTGATTTCCTGAATGAGGCCATTGGTGTTGCAGGGCACGAGCAACCGTACCGGCACATCATTCCAGCTGAAGCGTTCATAGAGAACGCCGTTGAAATAGACACTGAAGAAATCGGTGAGGGTCGGGCCCACCAGTTCGAAGTCAAGGCTAATGGCGTTCTGCCCATTGTCGGCCAGCCCCAGGTAGTCGATGGACAGGCCCTCGAACGCACAGCCGGTGCAGGGCACACCCTGTATGGTATCGCCCACCCAGCAGCCATCCTGTGCCATATCTGCAGCGTAAAAGGCATAAATCCCCGAATTGTTACTCTGCAAAGGCCCTACGGTCACCGGTAGGTCGGCATAGGCAAAACGGCCATCTGCTCCGGGGCCGAAGAGGTTAAAACTATCGGAAGTACCCTGATGCTCAAAATCGATGGTAGCCAGAAATCCGCCGTCGGCATTGCAGGAGCCCAGCTCAATGGCCATATTACCCATTCGGCAAGGTTCGGACTGCGGGTTCACACACAGGTTGTCGATGCGGAAATCGCCGTCACCGCCGATGAGCAGGCTCTGCACATAACCGTAGAAGATAAGCTGGCCTTCTCTATCACTGGCAGCGTCAAAAACGACCCGCAGGGTAATGCCCGGCGCCAGCGCGTACAAGCCCGGCGCCAGTGCATTCTGAATCAAAATATTGGAGCCATTGGCGGCCAGGTTGACCGCGCCGCCGGTGTAGTAAAAATCCACCGCCACACTGTCCACCGGTTCGGAATAGCCAGTGAGGTCAAAAACGGCATTGATGGATTCGAACTTCAGGTATTGGCCGGAGGCGGCCGTCATCTCCGGATTATTCGTTTCGTCAAGTACGACAAGGTCGCCGTAAGTAGTGGTCCAGAATAAGCTCTGGAAAGGGATCAGCCGCAGGCCGATGTCGCTTTCACTATAGATTTCCGTGCCGGCGGAAGTACCGGCGGAGCTGCCGTAAGACGGCTCAGCCAGCCCTTCAAACTCCATACAGCCGCCCTGTGGGCATTGCTTCTGGAGGATAACGGACTCGCAGCAGTTGGGGTTGTCATTCTGGCAAACGGTGAGGGTAAATACCAACGCATCGGTAGCAGGCTGCACGCCTTCCAGCAAGTAAGGCAAATCAGCCTGGCTGATAAAGGCGGCCTGTTCTCCCTCGATCAGGATATCAAAACTGGCAATTACCGTCAGGGGGCTTAGCCAGTCGAAGTCCACTTCTATATTGTAATTGCCGGCATCATCACAACTGACGATTTCTGCCCGCAGGTTGGCAAGGGGGCAGGCCAGCACGGCATCGGCACATACATTATCAATACCGAACTCCTGGCCTCCGATCAGCAGGCTTTCGATATTTCCGGTGACGCAAACCGTACCCCGTTCCAGAAGGCTGTCCGAGGCAAAGGTAACCTCCACTGTAACTCCCGGGAAGTTGAGGGCTGCGATTTCCGAAAAATTTTCCACCACGGCAACCGCCGAACCGTTGACGCCGAAATTTTCCACTCCTCCCCCGTCAAAAAAGTCAAAGCACAATTGGTTGAGGGCGCCATCGGCCTGAGAGAAGTCGAACGACAGGCTGTTGTTCCCCATAAACAGGAACTGCCCGTCGAGCCAGCCAGTGCTGGCGTCCAGGATTGAAGCGTTCCAGAAACCGGTGCTCCCATCGGGATACTGTATCTCCTGGATGCTAACTTGTATACCCGCCTGAGAAAAGAGTATATCTCCCGGGCTGTTCCCCGAGGCTGGCCCCAGTTGGGTATTGGCGGGAAGGCCTTCAAAATTAAAGCATGAGATAGGTTGGGCCATCATTTGGATGGACAGGAAAAGGATAAAGGCAGTCAGTGGCAAAGTTCTGTTCATAGCAGCGCGATGGTTTAGGTTTTGATACGATACAAAAATGCCATATTATTCCCTGTACAAAAAGTACTATTTTTATCATTTTTTGATTTTTTCTAACTAATTTTAAGTCTATAAAATCACTAACACTCTGACAAACAGCTTTTTGAAAAACTTAAACCGCTCTAAAAATTTGGATTTTTTATGCTAAACAACAAGCTAATAGGCTTGCTGCAAAGTTTTGAACGGCGGGAAATGACCCGATTTCGGGAGTTTGCCTTTTCTCCCTACTTCAATAAACACGAAGGGGTAAGGGCTCTGGTGGCTTACCTGAGTGCTGTTTTCCCTGATTTTGAGGAGAAAAACTGTGGGCGGAAGGTAGTCTTTCAGGAAATATTTCCCGGGCAAAGGCATGACCAGGCAAAGCTGGCGCTGATCTTCACCTATAGTATGCGCCTGGCTGAACAATTCCTGAAAGTCGAGCAGGCAGATCAGGCAGGAGAGTTTCAGGATACCTATCTGCTGCAGCAATTGCGCGCCAAAAAACAGTTATCGCTCTATAAACAGACGCTGAGCAAAGTTGAAGCCAGCCAGCAGGAAAATGGTACGCGGGACAGCACCTGGTACTATAAGCAATACCTGACCGCAACTGAGGCGGACCAATACTTCAACACCATTTCTGAGCGCCGGACAGATGACAGCCTGCAGCGCAAGCAATATTTCCTGGACCGTTTTTATCTGGCTGAAAAACTGAGGGACGCTTGTGAAATGCAGGTGCGCAGCCGCATCCTTAAGGTGTCCTACTCGAATCCACTGCAGGAAATGGCGCTTTCCGCAGTTGAGGCCCATCTGGACGAACTGGGCAAAGAGCCGGCTATCGCCATGTACTACTGGCTGTACCGGATGGTATCCAACCCGGCGCCCTCCTATTATTTCGAAGCACTGCGCGCCCTGAACCAGCACCAGTCTGCGCTTCCAATCGTAGAGCAAAAAGCCATTTACAATTATCTCCAGAACTATTGCATTCAAAAGATCAACGCAGGCGAAGAGCGTTTTCTCGAAGAGGTTTTCCAATTGTACAAGGCCCAGCTGGAACGAAAGCTGCTGTTGGAAAACGGGGTGTTGTCAGAATGGCATTACAAAAATATTGTGACTACCGGCCTCCGCCTTCGGGATATGGACTGGGTGCGAAACTTCATCGAAAGCTACCGGCAAAGGTTGCCGGAGGAGGCCCGCGAAAACGCCTACCGCTTCAACCTGGCCTCTTATTTTTACGCCACCCAACAGTACGATGAAGTGCTTCGCCTCCTTATCCAGGTAGAATACCGGGACCTGAGGTACAGCCTCGGCGCCAAGGCTTTATTGCTGCGCACCTACTACGACCTGGATGAGTACGAAGCGCTAAGCTCCCTAACCGATTCGTTCAAACAATACTTACACCGCAATCAGCTCATGGCCGACGTACGCCGGGAAGGGTACTACAACCTCTTTAAATTGACCCGCCGGGCCGCCAACCTGCGCGCCAATATGGGATATTATACAAAAGATAAATGCCAAAAGGAATTATTGAAGTTACAGCGCAGTATTGAAACAGCAGGAGCTGTTTTCAATAAAAGTTGGCTGCTGGAAAAGGTTGAAAACCTGGCAACTATGCTATGACAGCAATTTTTCCTCAAAAAAATATTTGGGAAATCCGCTAAAAAGCCGATTTTGTTCGTTATTGATATAAATCAATTTATATACCCCCCAGGCTGTCAGCCAAAAATGGAATCACAATATCAAAAACCTCCGTTAAAACCAATCATTTATGAGAAAGGCCACTATTATCCTGGCATCCTTATTGCTATCCTTCTTCAGCCTGAACGCGCAGGTCGAGACCGGTACCGCTGTTCACTACGCTGATGCCCTCAACGGACAAAGGACGGCTTTCGGTGAAATCTATCTGATGGATGGATATTCCGCCGCTCACAAGAGCTATCCTTTGGGAACGATCATCCGCGTGACCCGGCTGGACAATAACCGCTCTATTAATGTACGGGTCAATGACCGTATTGCGGCCAATAGCCGGGATATCGTCAGCTTGTCCAAGGCAGCCGCTCAGCAGATCGGCCTGGTTGAAACGGGCCGTTCCAAAGTGCGTGTCGAAAAGGTAGGGTACGCCCCCGCCAACCCCTACGCGGCGCAGGATAACCCGTATGCGGCTGCACCGCTGAGTAGCTATGACTATTATGGCGGCGCACCCAACCCCTATGAAAACGTCGTCCCAAATGTAACGCCTAAGGGGTATGGCGCCCCGGAAAGCGCCCGCCTCCCGGCAGCCAGCTATATCCTGCCGCCGATTACCTTTGGCTACGGCATCCAGCTGGCTTCTTTTAAAAAAGTGGAGAGTTCGGTTGAACAGATCGAAAAACTCAAAGCGGCAGGAGTGGAAAACGCCTTTATCTGGCAAAAAGACGGCAATAACCGAGTGGTGATCGCCTCCTTCCCGGATAAAGCCAGCGCCGCCCGCTACCTCGACGCTTTCAAAAGACGATACAAGCAGAATGGCATCGTTGTTAGTTTCGACTAGTAATCTTTAGAGTATGTCAGGTTTTTTCCCGAAGTTGTTCGGGAAAAAACCTGACAGGCCTAAACGCTTCCAGCACATGAGAAACAAGATCATCCTGATGCTACTCTCTCTGCCGTATTGGGCGCTCAACGCCCAATACGGCAGCAACAGTTACGAAGAAGGCCTTGCGGTCTACTATGCCGATGACCTCCAGGGGCAAACTACTTCCTATGGTGAATTATACCAAAGAGAAGGCTTTACCGCCGGCCACCCTTTCTATCCCCTTGGGACCATCGTACGGGTTACGCGGCTCGACAACGGACAGTCTGTACAAGTACGGATCAATGATAAAATGGCGCCCGACAATGAGCGCAGGATCATCCTTTCCCGTGCCGCCGCCATGGAGATCGGCCTGGTCACCGCCGGCAAACTCCGGGTTCGCATCGAAAGAGTCGACGGAAGCGGCAATCTTCCCTCCGGTTATTCTACTCGACAGGGTATTAGCTACTCTTCCGACGGCAACCGGGCCGGCCGGGTTACCGCCAAGTCTCCCTATAGCGAATTCAACTATTCCAGTGGCACACTGCAAGCACGGGACAGCCGTTATACCCCCGCCACGAGCACTGTTTATCCGAGCCCGCAACCCGAGGCCTACGAATCTGCCAGCGCCTATCGGGCGCCCTCCACTGGCGGTGGCATGTCAAGTGTGGTTCAAAACAGCGGCAGAGCGCTTGCTCCGGGAATCACCGGTTACGTCATCCAACTGGCTTCTTATGAAGATGCTGCTCTTGCCGTCAACAACGTCAATCAACTCCTGAATCAAGGTGTCCAGCATGTCTATATCTGGGAAAAAGATGGCAACAACCGGGTGGTGATCGCCCGGTTCAATGATAAAGCCAATGCTGCCGAATACCTCCGCAGCCTCAAACAACAATATCTATTGGACGGGATCATCGTACAGCTCAGGTAAGCTGTCATTATGGACTCGGAGAAGTTTCTACCGCAAACAATTGGTAAAATCCCAAATATTCCGGATTTTACCGTTTTGCACACTACCTCATTATAAGCCCCGTAAAGAGTTTGTTCAAAATTCAATCAACGTAAACTCTATACCATGAAATATATTCTTATTCTTACGGGGTTGTTATTTTCCCTGCCACAGGCTCAATCGCAGAATTATTACAATTACAATACCCAGTCCGGTTCAGGTAGCATTCAGGAAGGTAATGCCGTATATTACGCAGATTATATGCACGGTAAAAGAACCGCTCTTGGCGAAGTTTACCGAATGGAGGAATTTACCGCAGCTCACAAGACTCTGCCTAAAGGCGCCCTGGTGAGAGTGACACGCCTCGACAGCGGCCAGTCGGTCGTCGTCCGCATCAATGACCGCGGCCCGTTTGACCCCGATGTGATCATTGACCTGTCTAAAGCCGCCGCCATGAAAATCGGCCTGGTGAAAAAAGGCCGGGCAAGGGTTCGCCTGGAAACGATAGGCCAGTCTAATTCCAATCCGGGAAACGGGACATTGGAAGGGGCATCACCCACCCCCTATTCTAATACGGCCTATTCTCCTAAGGGAGCGCCCGCAGCTCAAACTTATAGCCAGCCAGCCCCTTCAGCCTATGATTATCGTTCTGCGCAGCCCCCTGCCAGCAATAGTTACTCCAATGTCGCCAACATTGGTGGTACAGGGTATTATTCCACCCTTCCCCCCACCGCCAACGGATATGCCATACAATTGGCTTCCTACAGCAACCTGGACAATGCCAGGAACCAGCTACAGCGGCTGCAGCAACATGGCATGCAAAACCTCTACATCTGGCAAAGAGATGGGTATTACAAAATCCTGATCGCTTCTTTTGCCAGTAAAAAATCGGCAGCGGCCTACCTCGAGCAATTGAGGAGTCAGAAACTGCAGGATGGTATTGTAATAAAAATCAAGTAATTTTTATTTCTCGAGATCCAGACCGTTTTTTCTTCGTATGCATAGCAAACAAAACCTGAAAATTACGCGAAAAACGTAGGCATCCGTAGGGACGGCGAGGCTTTTCAACGCAACGAGGCGGGAAAAGAGCAAGTCAGAATTCATCCATCTTGGGTTGGTAGACTATAAAATACAAAATGATCAACAGAACCGCCCCCGCCGTTGCCCCAAACAAGGCTGCCGGGCTGAACTGAAACCAGATCAACCCCGCCAGAGAACTGGCCAGCAGGGTAGTCACCGAACGCAACCCTTCATACGTACCGATGGCCGTCGCCCGTTCTCCTGCCGGCGCCAGGTTGCTGATCCAGGCCTTGCCCACTCCTTCAGTGAGCGCGGCGTACAGGTACCGTACAACAGGAAGAGTATACCAAACTGCCACCAATCAGTGCCAGCCAGTACCATTCCGCCGTAAACGGCAGCAAAGACGAGCAGCCCGCTGATGAAGGTTGGTTTTAGCCCCCAGCGGTCCGCCAGGCTACCCGCCGGATAAGCCGCCAGGGCGTATACGAGGTTGTAAAAAATATAAAACCCGATTAGTACAGAATCGCTGATGCCCTTGTACTTCAGCATCAAAAGCAAAAAAGAGGTCGGAACTGTTGACCAGGGCGAATACCAGTAAACCCCAAAGGAGGCGCCGGTAGGCCGGGCTGCTTTCCGGGATGTATTTCAAAAAGCTAAAAAATCCGGGGCTTCCCGTTTTTGCTGCCTGGTTTGAAGGCTCCGCTTGATGAGCCGGCTCTTTCAACAGAAGGGTAAAAGCCACTGCCGCGAGGCCGGGGAAAACGGCGAGTAGAAATAAAGTGCGGTAATACCCCGGATACGCCCACAGGAAGAGCAACGCCAGCAAGGGGCCGATAGCCGCCCCCAGGGTATCCATTCCCCGGTGGAAACCAAACACCCGGGCGCGGGTGTACTTGGGTAGCCTCCGCCGCCAGCAGGGCATCGCGGGCGCCGGTGCGGATGCCCTTACCCAGGCGGTCGGTGGTGCGGGCGCCCAGCACCCAGAGGGGGGCCGTCCACACGGCCATCAGGGGTTTCGACAGAGCGCTCAACAGGTAGCCCAATTGCACAAACGGCGCCTTTCGGCCCCGATAATCAGACAGCTTCCCGAAATAGCCCTTGCTCAGTCCGGCGGTAGCCTCGGCTATGCCCTCGAGGATTCCGATCCCCAATACCGAAAAACCGATGCTTTCCAGGTACAAAGGCATGATGGGATACAGCATCTCGCTGGCCATGTCGGTGAACAGGCTGACCAGGCCGAGTAACCAGATGGTGCGGGTAAGGAGGTTTTTCATGAAGTGAGTGAATGAATGAGTGAGTGGAAGCAACGCAAATTATGGGGATCGTTGAATTTTCTGTGTCATTTAAAACGCCCCTCGATTTTTAGCGATTTGCGAACAGCGAATTCGGAACAAGCTCAAATTACGGCCTTTTATACACCACCCCATCTTTCATCACCAACCTCACTTCCCGCAGGCTGGAAATATCAGACAGAGGGTTGCCCTGCACGGCGATGATATCCGCCAGAAAGCCCTTTTGAATGCGCCCCAGCTCCGGCAGGTGAAATACCTCCGCATTGCCTGAGGTTGCAGACCGTAAAACCTCCAACGGCTCCATTCCATACTCAACCATGAGTTCCAGCTCGCGGGCGTTTTCACCATGTTCAAACACTCCAACATCACCCCCAGCCACAATTTTTACACCCGACTCTAACGCCAGCTTAAAAGACTTTTTCTTTTGTTTGATCCGCTCCGGCTCTGTTTCGGGGCTGCCTTCCCAGCCGCGATAGCGCAGGATAGCGTCGCCGGCAGCCAGAGTCGGGCAGAGGGCAACGCCTCTCTCCTTCATAAGTTGAAACACCTCAGCGGTTCCATCATCTCCATGCTCGATGGTTTCAACACCAGCCAGTGCCGCTCGCCGCATGCCTTCGGCAGTAGAAGCATGAGCCACCACCGCCCGGCCACTACTGCGTGCGACTTTTACTATTAGTTCCAGTTCTTCCGGCAGGAAAGTCGGTTTGGCGGCTCCATTCGGCCCCCAGCGATAGTCGGCGTAGACTTTTATGAAATCAGCCCCTTTGCCGATCTGATCACGCACCACCCGAATAAGGGCGTCGCCATCAGCCGGCTCGGCGCCCAACGGCACTTCAAAATCCGGCTTAAAACCCTTAGGCCCGTAGCTGCCGGTAGTGACGATGGCCCTGCCCGAAACGATCAGCCGCGGGCCGGGAATGATGCCCTGCTCAATGGCCTGCTTGATTGCCACATCGGCGTAGCCGGCGCCCTCCGAGCCCAACTCGCGCACGGTGGTAAAGCCCGCCATCAGGTTTTTCTCCGCATGGACTGCGCCGCGAATAGCCCGCAACTCATTGGATTCCTTCAACACCTGGTCGTTCCAATCGGCCCGGTTGTAAGGGTACAGCAAGAGGTGAGAATGGCCCTCGACTATACCAGGCATCAAAGTGTGGCCAGGTAGCTCGATTACCTCCGCCTCTTTTGGCGCCGGGATGGAAGTGGATGGGCCTGCCGCCGTGATGCGGTTGCCTTCCACCAGGACGGCCCACCCTTCGTGCATCTCCCGTCCGTCGAAGACGCGGGTGGGCTGGAGAAGGTAGGGTTGGGAAAAAGCTGGAATGGACAATATGGACAAGCAGAAAAAATGGATAAAAGCTTTAGGCATACAGATAATTTATTTGAGGAGAATGCAAATAACCATCAATATAGCCCATTCTTTGATATTTTGAGAAGAGATTTTCCAGTTACCCGCCAGATAAATCAGTCGCGTCCAGTTTTTCGATCAGGTCCACCGTCGGGAAGTTGCATAGGTTGTAGTGGTAGTTGCGGGCATCTGACAGCGCCTTTTCTGTCACCTCCACCTTATTGCTTTCCAGAGAACGGCGGGCGCAGAAACGCGCCGCGTCGCCTGAAAAATAGAAATGGGCGATCATTCCGAAGTAATTGTTCATGATGACTCCGTCCAGGTTGTCGCGATCCATCATTTCAGAGAGGACGTTGGTGGCGACCTGGAACTGCTTCTTGTCCAGCGCCAACAGCCCGATGTCGAAGAGCTTGTCGGAAGAACCGGGGATGAGGCTCAGTACGCTAAGCACCCGGGGCATCATGTCGGAATAATCCTTTTTGAGGGAGGCCAGGGCAATCTTGTAGGTGCAATCCTTGATCTTGAGGGTCTCATTGCCCTGGATAAGCGGATTTTCTTCGGTGGACAACATTTTCAATTCCATCAGAATGTCCTTGTAAATAGCCAGCACCTCGATCATATTGGATCGGCTGCCGGATTCGGTGGAATTGGCCACCGAATTGCAAAGAATCTCGATCAGCAGGATGAGGGCGTCATTATCAGGCCCGGGCGTGCTGTCGATCTTCAGTTTTTTTTGCAGCTCCTCCAACGCCTGAATAACGATACGGGTTTCCGCTCCCCCTTTGGAATAGATTCCCAGGTATTCCATGTCATCCAGATAGGCGGGGTCCAGCTTGCCGGTGCGTTGGTAAGACGCTATCAGCTTTTTCTTGATGATGTGGACCACCTTGGCGCGATAGCCCTGAGAGCGCACCAGATGAATGTATAAAAAAACCAGGGTCAGCGACAGCATCGCAAAAAAGAGGGCTGTAATGAGTTTTTCCCGGCCGGGAATCTGCCCGGCATCAAAGGGGATCAGCCAAAAAAGGGTGCGGGGATAGGCTACCAGAATGATGGCCAGCAACAGGACCGTTAGGGCCAGCACCTGGCTGATCAGGTTGGCGGCGTAGTTTTTCTTACTCATCCGCCGCAGGTCTTCCGGAAGGAAAATCTGGTTGACCAGTATGGGCAGGCCCAGCAGAAAGACGTAGACCGTCACGGATACTTCGACAATGAGGCTGAGGTAATCGCTATACATGGTATTTTTTCTTGTACGCTGGTAAAGGGTTGGTTTTCAGGGGTTCGGGGTTCGGGATTCGGTGTTCGGGATTCGGTGTTCGGGGTTCGGTGGTTCGGGGTTCGGTGGCCGGGGATTCGGCAGCCAGGCCGGATGTCCAGCGGCCGAAGGGACTGTTCAAAGTTCTGTGTTCGAAGCTGCGCCGGAAACTACGGATACATTGAACTTCGGACACAGAACATTGAACACTCCCCGGCCGAACTGCGAACAGTTCCTCGTCATTTGCTCCACTGACAACCGGCAACAAACACCCCTTCCTAACCCACCCCATTCGGAATCCCCCGGGATATCTCCTGGATGAACTCCAGCAGGGCGGTATGCGGCATCATAGCATTTTTTCGCTTGTATTTCAGGCTCGTCAGGTTCAGTTCACTCAGGTCGGCCCTGAGTTCTTCCAGGCGTTCGACGGTAAAAACGCCGTAGCGCACAACCGACAAGTTCTGGCTTACCTTTAGCGAAGGTTGGTTGCCGTTCTCCCCAAAAATGCGGCGAAGCAACTCCAGGCCGAGGCGGCTGGAATTGGCGTTGCTGTTGCGCTGTAGTTCCTCGTATCTGGACAGCCAGTCGGGGTTTTTACCCGGCGGAATACGTATATCGACAATGATAACATCGTAGCGGCGTTCGTTGAGGTAAAAGAAAGCCTCCGACGCACTGGAGGCAATGTCCAGGTGGTAGTTGCCTTCAATATAAACCGGGCTGGCCAGGTGGTACAGGTCACTATCGGCATCGTCTTCAATCCACAGCACTTTGTAGGAGTTCATATTAGTTGTTCGTTTCGGGGTAGTTGAATGCTTACCGTTGTGATAAAGGGATTAGAATAATCCTCCCTGGAATTTCCCAGGGAAGGGTTGCTGGTAATGGCCAGGCTGCCTTTGTGTTTTTCGGCCACTTTCAGGGCATCATACAAGCCCAGGCCGGTGCCGGGGCGGCGGCGGTCGCTGGAATTGACGCCGCGGTAGCCTACTTTGAATATCAAGCCCTTCTCCAGTTCTTCCTGAGTGATGGCTACGCCCCAATTTTCGATGTTGATATTGATCCAATCTGCGTCCATCCTGCCTTCTATCATCACGAAAGCCCTGCCGGGGCCTTTACGGGTCCAGCTGTATTTGATGGCATTGTGCAGGATATTCAGCAGCGCCCGGGTCAGGTCGTCCTCATATCCATCGATATAGACATTGCGGATGGCCTTGATATTGGTGCGCAATTCCACCATACGGTTGGCGGCGTACTCCTCCATTTTACGGACTGCGCCGATAATCAGATCGTACAGGTCGATTCGCTGGGGTTCTTCTTTGTATTTTACCCGGGTGAGGATATAACTTCTCAGGTTATTGACGACCGATTCCATTTCCAGGACGGTGTCCACCCCCCGGCCTAAGGTGGCCAGGCTACACAACCGGAGCACCTCCCGCAACTGCCGCCGGGCCTCCTTGATGAGTTCCCGTGGGAAGTTGCCTTTAGCGACGGTATCGTTGATGAGTTCCCGAATCTTGATGGCCCCATCCCGGATAATCGCGAGTTTCTGGGCGCCGCTCTGCTCGCTGCTGAAGCGCACCAGCAGGCTGATGAGGCGCTCTAATTGTTCTCCAACGCCGTCCTCAAACTGCCGGTTTTCCCGGTTTTTTTCCAGGAGGTTATTGACGGAGTTTTGTAATACGCCGATTTCGCTGCTAATCCGGCCCAGGATTCGCTCTTCATCCGGCATGCCATTTTCCCTGAGCAGCAAATCTTTAGTTATAAACGAACGGATGACGGCATCCATGGTGTGTTTGACGTGGATCAGCGTAGACGAATAAGAGTGCAGCACTTTGCCGATATCGGTGGTCAGTTCATCCAGCTGTTGCTTGGTGTCCAGGTAGTCGGTCACATCCCGCTCTGCTCCTACCCTGCCGATGATGTTGCCGGAAGAGTCTTTCAGCAGTTTAACGTGCACCTCGTAGCGCCGCAATTCCCCTCTGCCGTTGTACGCCGGCAGGATATAATCCACCAGGCTTTGCCCCTCGCGGTCTTTTCGGATGAGCGCCTCGTGAAAATCCTGGAAAGCCTGAGGTGAGATGTGCCACTTCCGAAGGTCTTTGCCAATAAGGTCCTCCGGAGCTTCTGCTCCCCGGTTATTGGCAAAGTGCTGATTACAATGCACCAGGATGTGTTCTCCCTGCTCATTGATACGCACTTTGTAAAGCCCGATGGGCACTTCATTGACCAGCCGGAAGTAGATGGCCTCCATGGTTACATCTTCCAGGATTCCTTCCGTGCCTACCCAATTTCCGTCACCATCCCAAACGCCCCGGGCGCTAACGGCGGCGGTAAATAAGGAACCATCCTTGCGTACGTGTTCCTGGTATTCGTTGGACACACTGCCCTTTTCCCAGATTCGCCGCTCCATCTCTTCCAGTTCTTCCGGGTATTTTATGAAATCCGCCGGCGCTTTAAACAGCGCCTCCTCCAGGCCGTCGTACCCGTACATGTCCACAAACCGAGGGTTGGCGTTGATCAACCCGCTGCCTTTGCGAAAGCTGAAGATACCTACAGGCAGCTCATTGAATAAGCGGTGGTAACGCCCTCCCTTGTTGATCGGCACCATCAGGCACAGCAACGCGGCGATCGCCTGCCCATCCTCACTCCAAACTGCTTTGGTGTAATCGCGTACGAAACGCATTTGGCCATTGACCTTCAGGTCGATGGTGGTGTTTTTCAGCCACTGTCCTCTTTCGAGGCGGCCGAGCCGGCTGAGGTAGTCCTCCCGGTCGCCGGGCTGATTGTAAAAATCAGTTACCCTATGCTGAAAATCAGGTTCGGCGGGCAGGCCAAAAAAAGCCTGTGCTTCTTCGTTATATTTTAGAAAAACCCCCTCCCGGCTGACAAGATATACCGCGAAGGGCAGGCCGGCACAGGGCCGGTATTCCAATTCGGCGAGGTCCATGATTTTTTGGAGGGCCGTATCCATGGTCGGGGGCTTTGAATTAGTTTGGAGTTTCTTATTGGGTTCCAAATTAAGAAAAAAATTGCAACGCAGTATAAATGCAATATTTGTACTGGTATCTGGCCGAAACGCCTTTTTCGCAAATTTCCTATCCGAAAACATAGCTGAACCGGCTGTAAAAGTGTTTTTATTACAACACCATTTCTACCACCCCAAAACCTTCAGCTATGCGTTCCATTCAAAAATGTATCGCCTATCTGGCTTTCTCTCTACTTGTCATTTCTCTCCACAGCTGCAAATGCGGCGCCGTTTCCTTTGGTTGTGCGAAGTATGAAATGAATACGGCTTATGCCGCCACCCCCATCATCGTGGGCCCCGGCCCCGAGGACATCGCCCTGGACAACAGCCAGGGCTATCCCCGCCTGATCGTCTCCTGCGATGAGCGGCGCAGCCATGCCCAACCACACAGTAGTTTCTATGCCATCGATTTACGAACCCGAGATACGCTGCGCTTTGCATTTGACCGGGACCCCTCCACCCTTTTTCCGGATGACCCCGGCCTGGCCGACTGGCACCCGCACGGCATTGCCCTGGCCCGAATCGATGGTACAGATTACCTGTACAGCGTCACTCATCGCGGCAAAAAGCGCGGGAGGGGTTTCCGATCCGATGAAATCCTCCGATTCCGCATTGGTAAAGAAACGTTGTACTATGACACGATTTTTCAGGATCAAGCCCTGAAAACGCCCAATGACATTTTCGTCCTCTCCGATGGCAGCTTTTACGTTTCCAATATCCTTAAGAAATACAGCGCCTGGCAATTTATCCGGGGCGCCCTGGGAGCCAAAACGGGCAACATCGTTTACTATCACCCGGAAAACGGCTGGAAAGTGGCTCTCCCCAAACAGGCCTACCCCAACGGCATCCTGGTGGATGAAGCCACCCAAAGCCTTTACATGGTACACGGCGCCTGCAAGAAAGTGAACAGGTATCCGCTCACAGCTCCCGGCAAATTGAGCCTGAGCAGCAAAAAAAGCACCCCTCAGGATATCGTCATGGGCGACAACCTGACGCGCGACAGCGAAGGCTATCTGTGGACAACGTCTCACCCCTGCCTTTTCCGTTTTTTAAAACACGGCAATGGGAAGAAGCCCTCGCCCAGCCTCGCCTATCGCATCGACCCTCAGACAATGGAAGCGAATCTGGTGTATCAAAACAATGGCAAAGAGATCAGCGCAGCTTCTACCGCCCTCTGGTATGAAGGAAAATTGTACCTCTCCCAGGTGTTTGATAACTTCGTATTAGAAGTTGATTTCACGCCCTGATCTCTGGCAGGATGGGCAACGCACATACTAAAAACGGGCTTAAGGCAGTTTGATAAAAGAAACTAACCAAGCAACTCCTATGAAAAAGCTACAAGTCCTGCTACTTAGCGCAGCGCTGCTGTCCTTTAGCGCCTGCAACAAAAAAAAGGTGGCCACACTGGAACGCGAGCTCGCCCTGAAAGACGAACAGATCGGACAGTTGGAAGAACAGCTCAACCTGGCTCAGAGCACACAAAGCAGCCTGCTGGACCGAATGGCCGACCTGTCGGTCGTCAATAAGGATGGAGCGGAAAGCATCAAGAAGTCGCTGGAAAACATCACTCAGCAGTACTCCTTCATCCAGGACCTTACCACCAAGATCCAGTCGAAAGACAGCCTCAACCTGGCGCTGGTGATGAACCTCAAACGTTCTCTGAGCAACATCAATGACGAGGATATACAGGTAGAAGTCAAGGGCGGTTTTGTGCACGTTTCGATTTCTGACAAGCTCCTGTTCCAATCGGGCAGCTCCCGGATTAATCAGGCGGCCTATTCGGTGCTGGGCAAGATCGCCACCGTGGTCAACGACCACGACGATATGAACCTTATGGTGGAAGGCCACACCGACGACGTACCCATCAACAACTCCTGCCTGGCCGACAACTGGGACCTGAGCGTGAAACGGGCGACCTCGGTAGTGCGCGTCCTGCAGGAAGAGCACTACGTCAACCCCGAACGGATGACTGCCGCCGGGCGTTCGCAGTACGTGCCCAAAGCCAGCAATTCAACCGACCAGTGCGGGGCGCAGCCTCAACCGAAGAACGGAGATCATCATTATGCCGCGAATGGATCAGTTTTTCAAGTTGCTGGAGCCGGCGGTGGTGCGGGATTGATCACCTCTTCCGTCACTTTATCAAAAAAGTGCATTTTATCCACCTCGAAGAACAAATCCACCTCCTCCCCGGGCCGGATGGGTTCCTCGGGCTTCAGGCGGGCGACCAGCTGTTTGTCCTGAAGCAGGAAGAAAGCAAAGCTCTCGTGGCCCAGCCGTTCGACGAATTGGATTTTGCAGTTGAGCACCGCATAGTTCTCCTTGTCCGTTTGCTTGCGCAGATGGATGGCTTCCGGCCGGATGCCCAGCACGATCTCCTTGTCGAGATAACTTCTGAGTTCAGGCCGGCTATTGATCTTTGCTTTAAAAGTTTGGCCGTCGCCCTGGAAAAACAGGCTGCCGTTTTCTTCTCCGGCCCGGCCCGCAATCAAATTCATCGGGGGAGTGCCGATAAACCCGGCGACGAACAAAGTCCTGGGATGGGCGTACAGCCTGTCGGGCGTATCCAGTTGCTGGATGCTGCCCTTGTTCATCACGGCAATCCGGTGGCCTAAGGTCATGGCCTCTACCTGGTCATGGGTCACATATACGACCGTCGTCTGCAGCTTTTGGTGTAGCTTGGCAATTTCTATCCGCATTTGTCCCCTCAGCTTGGCGTCCAGGTTGCTCAACGGCTCATCGAAGAGAAATACTTTGGGATGGCGAACGATAGCCCGTCCAATGGCGACCCGTTGGCGTTGCCCGCCCGACATGGCTTTGGGCTTTCTATCCAACAGCGCTTCAATATCCAGTATTTTTGCGGCTTCCAGCACCCGCTCTTGAATCTCTTTTTTATCGAACCGCCTTATTTTCAGGCCGAAGGCCAGGTTCTGGTAGGCTGTCATGTGCGGGTAAAGAGCGTAGTTCTGGAAGACGATGGCAATATCCCGGTCCTTGGGAGGGATGTCATTGACCAGGGTATTCCCAATGTACAGCTTTCCGCTACTGATCTCTTCCAGGCCGGCCACCATGCGCAGCAGGGTGGATTTGCCGCAACCGGAAGGGCCTACTAACACCATAAACTCTTTGTTCTTTACCTCAAAGTCAATGCCCTTCACTACCTCAACCTTTCCGTAGCTTTTGGAAACGCCTTCAAAAATTATTCCAGCCATGATGTTTATTGGGTTTTAAAAACCGATTTCGGAATATGCGTGATCCGGCAGCAGAGGTCGAGTTCGCCGGAAGCAACGATATATTGGCCCCCCATCTCGGCGATACCAGTGGTAAACACCACATCTTTCAAGTAGATACTGTCTTCCATGCCTTTGGTCAGTTCCGGATTGGCCTCGATCAGGGGCTGCCCCATCTCCAGGTGCAGGATTTTAGTAGGATTATCTTTGTCCATCAAACCCCAGTAGGTCTTATAAATGCCTACTTCCCCTTTTTCTTCCACCACGTGAAATAAAAACAGCCATCCATCAGGGGTCAGAATGGGTTGAGAACCACCGCCGAGTTTGAGCACGGAATGGCTGTTTTGCATGGGCCGGAGAAAGGGAGTGTCCACCGGCTTCCAGTGCAGCAGGTCGGGCGATTGGGCTAAATTGATCGAGGGCCCGGGCTTAAAGGCCGCCCTGGGCGCGGTGGCAAAAAAAGCGCTGCCCAGAGGCCGCGTCAGAGCATAATACAAGCCGTTGATCTTCCCTTCGAACAACAGCATATCCTTATTCTGATGGTCCAGAATAATACCTTCCAGGGTGTAGTGCAATCCGTCATCAGAACGATAGAGGGTGGTTGAGTGCCTTTCAGAACTCACCGAACAGGTCGTCATGTAGTACTTTCCCTGAATAAAGGAGATCCTGGCGTCTTCAATGCCATACTCCTGGTAGCCCTTTTGCGGAGCAATGATCTTATCGTAGTGAATCCGGACGATGGCGTCTCCCCGGGCATTCAGTTCCACCGGTAATATCCAGGATAACGAGGTGAGAGCCATAACCGGCGTCGGCGCAAAATTTTTGAGCGTAAATTTCCGGGGGTCGGAAATGTCTACTTCATCCAACGGGTAAGCGTCGAGGACATATCCCTTTTCAACATCCCAACGGATGGAGTGTATCTTATCTGACCGGACCGGCTGCCGCAGGGCCTCCGCAATGCGCACCATGAGGATCAGGTTTCCGTTGGAAAGCCTCGACATCCCCGGGTTAAAAGCACCCAGTACGTAGGTCTCTTCCTGTATCTGCGCCCTCAGGGGAGAGTACGACAGGTCAATATCAGCAGGAGACAATACTATTTTATCGAAAGCATACGTTTTCATTTTCTGTTTATTTACTATTTTTCATGAGTACCTCCAGCGCTACCGGGCTGGAAGTTATGGCCTGAATACTCAACAGGGCTTCGATGGTAGATTCTGCCCCGGAATTAAAATTGATATCGGATGGAGAGCCGATGCCGTCAAACGTCCGCCCGCTTTGCTGGTCATACATTTGCTGATGAGCCGGGTTGTCCCCAAAAAACCAACCAGCCAGTTGGCCGGCAGTACGCGCATAAGTAGTATCTCCGGTGATGGCAAAAGCCTCCATCGAGGCATACACCATCGGCCTGATGTTGTAGGCGATCTGGGGAAACTGACGGCCGTCCTGCATCAGCAAGCTATCTGACTGACTGACTACTTTAAACCCACTGATCAGCCCCCGGCTCAAGCAGTAAGGGTAATAATATTTCACCTCTTTCAGCCCCGCCTCAATAAAGGGTGGATGTTGGAGAACCCGCCCTGCATGCAAAAGGGCATAGGCCTGCACATTGCCCCAGGCGTGCCAGTTGTTCTGCCAGCTCATAAATGCCCCGTAGGGGAAAGTGTCCTGATCCCCGA
Organism: Lewinellaceae bacterium; assembly: GCA_020636095.1. Taxonomy (GTDB): domain Bacteria; phylum Bacteroidota; class Bacteroidia; order Chitinophagales; family Saprospiraceae; genus JACJXW01. Next base: position 49,139 of record JACJYN010000016.1, on the reverse strand, counting down.
ATTGAACAGCCAACAAGAGGTTGCCAAACCTCAGCATGGCGGCTTTAGCCGCTGCCGAAGGCCAGATCCGGTAGTGATTGGCCAACCCGATCATCAAGACGCCCATCTGGTCGGCGCCTACCCGGGTAAGGCACTGAGGAATCTTTACGCCATCTATCTCTATCGTATCCTCCTGGCCCAGGCACAACTGTTCAATTTCGGGGAGTAAGTCCGCCATGGCCGCCAAACTCCGGCTTTGCAGTTCCATCAGCGCATCTGATTCCAGTAGATTCACTTCCGACAAGGCCCAGAAGGCCCGCCACGACCACCAGTTGGGAATGGCCTGGCTGTTGCGGTGTTGCCGGTTGATCTGTTTATCCGGCAGCAGAAAGTTGTAGAAGTAGCCATTCTCCGCCTGCATGTATAAAATGAATTCCGTAAGGCTCCTGATCTTTTCCAATGCGGCCGGAGCGCCATCCAACTGGTATTGCCGACAATAGAAAACCAGGGCGCGGGCCACGTCATCTACGCAGGTAAAGCCTTCATCCTCATCCCCCACTACTTTGTAATCCGGCGCTTCGCAGTAAATCCAGACCGTCCCCAGCAGCGTGTCTCCCACCTCAACTTCCTGGTATAAATGCTCCAGGTGGGAGGCGTTCAGCAGAGAATCCTCAGCGTTGTCCACTGAGGTTGAGCAGGAAAGCAAGAGCATTAAAAAGCCGCTGACATACAGCATATTCCATTTCATACCTTTGTTTTTTTGGAACGATTCCCTTTTGCCCCCCTGGGTTTATCACAAACTGGGCGCAGCCAGGGGTTGATAGCTCCTTGGGGTTTGTCAGGGTTGATACCAGCTCGGGGGCATGGGCAGGTTTTAGCATCGTGCCGTGTTTTTTTCTACTTTACCCGGCTCTTGAGACAGGCAATTAATCAACTGATTCTACCCGGGCCAACACCCGATCACCCCAACAGTGACTTGATCACCTCCTCCAGTTCCACCTGAGCGAAACTGATGGAGCTGTCCGACATGGCATAAGGAATAACCAGGTTTTCCCGGTGTTGTATCAGTCCACAAGAATAGAGGACGTGCGGTACATACCCTTCCCTTTCCTCCTCATTGGGGCTTAAGAAGGGTTCATCCAGAGTGGCCAGAACCGTTTCGGGGTCGTGAAGGTCCAGTAGCGTAAAACTGAGCACGTATTTACGCATAGGCCCAACCGCGTGAGTGAGCAGCAGCCAGCCGTAAGGGTTTTTATCGGGCTCCCGCAATTGCCTATCTGGAGGAGTTCCCATGCTCTTTGGGGCGCTTGCAGCAGCTTGTATTCCTGCCAGAAATGGAGGCTGTCGGAATACATGATAGAAAGGCATCCCCCTGCCTGCCAACCATCGCATATTTCCCTTTTTTATCTTCTCCGGGAAAAAAGTACCATCCCTTTATCGGAAGCTGCTTTACCGTAAAAGTAGTATCCTGAAATGCCGAAAGTCTTTGGTTTCGACGAGCTGCGGTACTGATCGCTCTTCCGTTATAGGCTGTATAAGTGCCCAAATACAGTATTTGATCCTCGTGCTGGAAGCGGACGAACCTGGCATCCTCCATACCATTGGATTCCGAACTCGACGAGGGGAAGATCACCCGGCTACTGATCGGGATATCTTTATCAAAATACAGTTCGTAATTCAGGCTGTAAACATCCGAAATCTTTTCTTTGGCAGCCTGCAGGCTGAGGTTGGTGTCAGCCTCAATTTGGCTTATTATCGCTAAAGCTTCCTGTAGGGTGAACCGCTCCGGCAAGGCGCGTTGCATCATCGCTTCGGCCGCTCCGCTGCATTCCGCCCGGCTGATAACGAAGTCCTTGCTGTACTGCTGCGCTTCCACTCTCTTTCCGGTTGACAGCTTTGTGGCGGATTGATGCGGGTGGATCGCTCCATCAGGGCCGATAACGCCTGTTTTGAATTCAATAGAAGAAATATGGCCTTCGCCGGTCGCCCGAAGGCTCAGGATAAATCGCAGCTCTCCATCCTTCAGGTTGCTCTGATCGGGATGAGAGACGATGGAGGGGTTGAATAAGGCGGCGGCCTCTACCGCGTATTCATGTGTAAAGTAGGCGCCGATCAATAATTTTTGAGGCATAGACAGGTTCTTGTCCGGCAAATGCTGCTCAATTTTCCGGTAGTTGGTTAACAAGACGCCTTCAAAATCAATATGCCGGCTTTTAAATTCCGAAAGAGCCTGTCCGAGTTGTGCTTCTACTGTTTTTCCATCCAGCGACCGTATGTACCCTACGATGTATTTAATTCTGTCCGGGTTTGAAAAATTCAAAAATTTCGGGATCACTCTTTCAACCGTAGGAACAATCCGAATCTTCATCCTTTTGACGGGTATCATCTATTTGTGTTTTTTTTGCTATGCATTCAACCTTTAAGTCCGGATGAAGCCATACTTTGAATGAAGTGTTTCTGAAAAATGGCATACGCAATGATGATGGGCAAAGCCAGCAAAACAGCGGACGCCAGTTTGACGCCCAATTGAGCCTCCGCCCGCCCGCCCACGGCAAACAGGGTGACCAGCTGCGGCATGGTCATCAGCTGCTCGTCCCGGATTACGATCAGTACCAGAGGACGTCGTTCCAGGAATTCATAAAAGTGAGAATGGCGACGGTGATGATGGTGGAATAATATTAGTACACAGAATCTGGAAAATGATCCTCAGCTCGCTGCACCCATCGATTCGGGCCGCGTCGATCAGGTCGTTGGGGATGCTTTTGAATGCCTGCCGGAACATCAGGATCGCAAAGGCGTTGTTCAGCGCCGGTATGATCAGCGCCGCCAGGGTGTCTACCCATCGGAATTTCACCATCAGGATGTAATTCGGGATCAGGGTGATCTGAAAGGGTAAAGTCATCGTGAAAATGATGAGCAGGAACAAGAGCCCCTGGCCTCTGAATTGGAGCTTGGCCAACGAATACCCGGCCATAGAGCCAAATATCAATACCCCCAATGTGGAACACCCGGCTACGATGGTGCTGTTGAGCAAAGACCGCCAGATCGGAATCTTACTGAACATGAGCGTGTAATTGCTAAAGGTTAGCTCCTTTGGAATCACTCCCAACTGGCCGATCTGGCTTTCCGGCGTCAGCGAGGCCAGGATCATCCAGTAAAAGGGATACAAAAAGGAGAGCGCCGCTCCCAGCAGTAAGAGGAATAGTATGAGTTTAGAAAATTTCATTCATCATCGTTTTCGATAGCATACTTCTGAACGGCCACCACCAGCATGACCAGCATGGCAAAAAAAATGCCCAGTGTCGCCGAATACCCCATGTGATAATATTCAAAGGCCTGTTTGTAGATGTACAGCATGGCCGACAGCGTGCTATTGAGCGGCCCGCCGCCTGTCATTATGTATGGTTCGATAAACAGGCTGAACCCTCCAATCGTGGACAGGATAACCACCATAAACAGCATCGGGTTGATGGCAGGCAGGGTGATAAACCTGAATTTTTGCCAGGCGTTGGCGCCTTCCACATCCGCCGCTTCGTAATAGCTTTCGGGTACCGATTGCAGGCCAACCAGAAACAAAATAACATACAGGCCCACATTTTTCCAGGTCGCCATCAGGGCGATGGCCACCATCGCCACCTTACTGCTGGTCAGCCATTCCACTTTTCCCAACCCCAGCCCGGACAGGGCGCGGTTGATCAGGCCGGATTCAAACCCGTACAACTGTTGCCACAAAATAGTGACCACCACTCCGGAGATCACTACCGGCAGAAAGAAGGAAGCCCGGAAGAAACCACGGATGAAGAGCTTCTGGTTCAGAAAATAAGCCAGGGTAAGGGCAATGATGATCTGCAGGGGAATATGGATCGCCAAAAACACCAGGGTGTTCAGGATCGCTTTCCAGAACAACCGGTCCTGTACGAGCCGCGCGAAGTTGTCCAGCCCCACGTATTCCATAGGCGAAATGATATTCCACTTATGGAAGGTCAGAACAACCGAAAATACCACCGGAAAGAGGACAAATAGCAACAGGTGTATCAGATAAGGAGATACGATGAGATAGGGAACCAGTTTTTTCCTGAGTTTGTGGTTTGCTGCCATAATTAAAGTCTATTGGCCTCAATTTTTTACTCGTAATAAAACATTTACCGCCCGCTCCGCATCGGCAATGGCCTGCTCCGGGGTTTTGACCTGATAGAGGACACAAGCCTCATATTCCTGGGAAATAATATCAAAAACTTCGGTTAATACTTCACAATTATCGACTCCTCTGATATGCTTTGCCTGTTGGGCAAATACCTGCAAGCGCGGGTTAGCGGCGAAGAAGTCCCGAAATTCCGGAATGCTGTCGATCCCCTGCCGGCGGGGCAATTGATAAGTGGCTTCTAAGAACTTTAAGTCGCCCTCCCTGTCCACCATCGTCCGGATAAACTCAAAGGCCAGCTGCGGGTCCCGGCAAGTATTGAAGACCACAATGCTCTTGGGGTCGCAGTAGGTATACACCGGGCCGCTGTGGCCGTCCGGTACCGGCATGGAAAAGAAGCCGTAGTCCATCTGATCCCCCTTATACTTTTCAAGATACTGTATCTCCCAGGGCCCGGTAAATTTGGTGGCGATCTTTTCGGCGACAAACAAGTCCTGCCCGGCGGACTGCTGTTCTTTGGAAAAGTAATTCTCTCTGTACACCTCCTGCAGGAAGCGGAAGGCCCCTATTGCATATTCATTGTTAAACGCCGCCCGGTTGTCTTTGATCAAAGGCGCTCCATCAGAAGCCGCCAGATACAGCGGATAGAAATTAAACAGCCGCTGGTACCAGGCCAGCTTGACCGAAGTATTGCCAAACCATTGATCCACGTAACCATCGCCGTCCGTATCTTTTCGAAACTGGCGGGCGGCATCCAGGTAGGCGGAATAGGTTAAGGGTAAAGTATCGAGCTTTAAGGAAGCCAGAATCCCTTTGTTGTAAATCGTCATGATCGGGTTTACCTTCCAGGGCATCTGATAAATATGCCCATCCCCGGAGGTGATCTCGCGGATCGTTTCGGGGCTGCATCGTTGCTGAATGAAATCCATAAAGCCTTCCAGCGTATCCAAAGGAACGAGGATGCCCGCCTGGCTGTAAAACTCCACGCTGCCCTGCCATATATTGGAGTAGATATCCGGCGTCGTTTTACCCACCACCGCCGCCAGGATGATCTCCTCGCTGGACTGCCCTTCCGGCACCGGCTGGTATTTGACCTTGGCTTCGGGCTGCCGGCCGTTCCACTGGCCCACCACCCATTCGGAAAACCGGATCTCTCCTCCGTTATTGGAGGACCAGTACTCCAGGCTGTAGCCTTTTTTGTTGTGGCCTTTGCCGCAGGAGGCGAGCAATAAGGCCAGCAGCAGGAGGCGTGCCGATCGGCGTAGGCGCCTTTTTATGTTCATAATTCAGGATATAAGTAGTCGGACAGTTTTAAATTTAGCTTAACGTTGCACTCGCGGGCGTCCCCGCCCGTGAGTGATTCAGGCAGCTTAGGCTGAGCCACGCCCGGGCGTAGACGCCCGACCGTGCTGTCAATAGGTAAAATAAATATGTCCGACTACTTAATTCAAAAAACAGGAGGCTGCCTCAGAGCATGTTTGGAGGTAGTCCCCGATATGCATCGGGGCAGGCTATTTGGGCTGCCCCCAGGGGCCCCCTTCGGGGCAAATCACCGCTTTTGGAACCTCATTTCGGCTATTTTCCTGCCCGTAGCGCTGCTATGGGCAGGATAATGAGCCTCATGAGAACCCAAAATCAGCCATTTTCGCCTCCAAAGCACCACCTCTAAACATGCTCTCAAAAAGAAAACCTGTAAAGAAGGTTCCGGAATTTGAGGCCGCCTCCCATTCGCGGCCTATTATTCTTTCACGAATTGAGCCGTTCCACTATTTTTCCCATCCACCACAAAGTTGATAAAGTAGGTACCTGCCTGATAGCCCTCCACATCTAAAGTGATGAGTTGGCCACTGGCGAGTTCGTTTTTATCAAACTGCACTGCGTCTATTTGCCGGCCGGCGGCATCCATTACCCGGATCAGCAAGGACTGGCCTGCAGACAGCTTATGAGCGATGTGCACCTGCTCTGTGCCGGGGTTCGGATAAATAACCTGCAATACAGCATCCAGTTTGGCGCTCAGGTCGTTCGTTCCGGTAGTACCACTGGCGTAAAGCCTCATCACTTCATCGGCCGTCAGGGCCTTATTGTAGATCTTCACTTCATCCAATGCACCCTGGAAGTACTGGCCGCCTTCGATGGGATTGCTACCCATTCCGAAGGGGAAAGAAGTGCTGTTCAGCGTGCCCGGCGCCGCTAGGTTATTCACCTCCTGGCCATCCAGGTAAATGATGTCTCTTTCTCCGTCGTGCACCATGGTGACGTACCACCAGAAGCCGAGCACCAGCTCATTGCCGTCGCCAGCGTCCATATCGTGTATGGCATTGGGTAATTGTGCATTCTCACTGTTAGTGGTCCAAACGATCCTTAGGTGCTGCGGAAGAGATATCTTCCAGCGCTGACTCCAGTGGCCGAAGTCCAGGACATAAGCCTCCGCGTCCTGCAGGTTTTGTCCATCCACCCGGATCCAGAAGCTCACGGTAGTGTAATCTGAGATCAATTGCACTGCATTTGCAGCCAATACAGAATCCTGGTCGCCGTCAAATACAATCGCCAATCCCGTAGATCCGGCAGGCGCGTTGCCCGGGCCGGCTGCAAAGGTGGGGTTCCCCCCGATCGCGCCATGATTGGCGTATGGCGTGGCGTCATTGGCATTGTTCTCAAACCGGTACCAGGCCACCAGGCCGGGTTCGCTGGTTTCTAATTCAGCAGTTGTACTAATGGTAATATCAGCCACATCAGAGTTATTACCGGCCGCATCAAATGCGTATACTTCAAAGGTATAAAGCGTTTCAGGATCCAGGCCTCCTACTACAATAGAAGTATTATTGCCGGGAATGGAATCATAGAAGAAGCCATCCACCAGGATCACATAGCCGGCCACGCCCCGGTCATCTACCGAAGCATCCCAGCCCAAACCCACCGAACTGGAGCCCGGCGAAGCGGTTAAATTGCCTGGAGTAGTCGGAGGGGTAACATCCGGAGTCTGGTCTTCACCGGTCATGACGGTTAGGGTTGTCATACCGGATTCGTTACCCGCTTCATCTACTGCCGTAACGCCGAAAGTGAATTCGGTCAGCTGGGGCAAGCCCAATAGGGAAGCATTGTTCTCAGGCGTAGTCATAATTTTTTCCGAATCCTGGAAGAGGTTGTAAGCCACTACGCCCACATCGTCGGTCGAAGGCAACCAGGAGAGGGATACATCGGTGAAGTTGACGGTTGCGGCGAAGTTCAGCGGCGCGGTGGGCGGCGTCACATCGGTTTCTAGCGGAGGCAGGGACTGCGCCGCATAGAGATCGGCAATTTGCTGGCTGGTGAGGGCTACGTTGTAGATCTGAATATCGTCCAGGCTTCCGTTGAAATAGGAGCCGCCATCAACGATATTAAAGCCCATGCCCAGCGGATAGGTAGTGCTGTTCAAGGTCCCACTAACATCTTTTTCCGCCACCGAAACGCCGTTGATGTAGATCTTGTCTTTGGCGCCATCGTGCACCATGGCCACATACGTCCATACCCCAGGCTGCAGTTCGTTGCCGCCGCCGGCGTCCATATCCGAAATGCCTGAAGAGTTGTTGGTCGTCCATACAATCTTTCCATGGTCGGGCAGCGAAATCTTCCAGCGCTCCTGCCAGCCGCCGAAGGAGAGCAGATAAGCTTCGCCCTGTGCGGGGAGTTCACTGACGTTGATCCAGAAGCCGGCCGTAGTATAGTCGGAATTCAGTTGTACGGAATTATTCGCCATAGCCTCGTCATTTACGCCATCAAACTGATAAGCCTTATTGGCGCGGCCGAAGCGGTCATCGGCCAACTGGGCGCCGGATACGCTGGCGTTATTCCGGTAGGGCGTCACATCTTTACCATTCCCGCTAAAAGGATAATCCGCCACCAGCCCGTCGCCCACCATTGGCGCCACGTTCTGGGCAGCGTACAAATCCGCTACCTGCTGGGCGGTTAAGGCAACATCGTAAAGCTGAATGTCATCCAGTTGCCCAACGAAATAGGAGCCGCCATCGATGGGGTTATTGCCAATGCCGAAGGGGAAGTTGGTGCTGTTGAGATCCCCCGCAACATTCTTTTCATTAGCCAGCGCCCCGTCCATATAGATCAGGTCTTTGGTTCCATCGTGGACCATCACGACATGCTTCCACTCGCCGACGGCCAGTTCATTGCCATCGCCGGAGTCCATATCCGATATGCCTCCTGTAGAGTTGGTAGTAAAAACAGGTTTGCCGTGGCCCGGCAGGGAGATCTTCCAGCGTTCCTGCCAGCCGCCGAAGGAGAGCAGATATGCCTCCCCTTGCGCCGGCAGTTCGTCGGCTTTCACCCAGAAACTAACGGAAGCCAGGGGAGAGTTGTACTGGACAGAATTGGAAACCAGAATCGAATCGGCGCCGGCAAAGCTATAGGCATTGCCGCCAAAACCAAAGCGGTCGGCTGACAGTTGAGCGCCGCCCACCGATCCATTGTTTTCAAACTGGGTCACATCATCAGCATTGCCGGCAAATGGGAAATCGGCTACCAGGTCAGTGGGTTGAGCCGGGGAAGTAGATTCCGCCGTGTACAGATCGGCAACCTCCTGGGCAGTCAGGGCGACATTATAGATTTTCACCTCGTCCAGGGCTCCATTAAAGTAGCCGCCGCCGTCAACGGGGTTATAGCCCATACCCAGAGGATGCGCAGTAGAATTGAGGTCGCCTGCCACATTTTTTTCATTGGTAAGGGCGCCATCGATATAGATCAGGTCTTTACTTCCATCGTGAACCATGACGACCTGCTTCCATACTCCGGGAGTCAATTCATTGCCGTCGCCGGAATCCATATCGGAAATGCCTCCGGTAGCGTTGGTAGTGAAGACGGGTTTGCCATGGCCCGGCAAAGAAATCTTCCACCGCTCCTGCCAACCGCCGAAGGAAAGCAGGAACACTTCACCCTGAGCGGGTAGTTCATTGACTTTCACCCAAAAACTAACTGAGGTAAGAGCGGAATTCAAATGGCTGGAATTCGGCGCATCGATTCGGGAGCTTATGCCATTGAACTCATAGGCGCTGTTTCCAAAACCGAAGCGGTCGGCAGTTGGACTGGCACCGGTTACGACGCCGTGGTTGTTGAAGGAAGTGCCGTCCGTCGCGTTATTGCTAAAGGCATAATTGGCTACCATACCCGGCGGCACAACCGGCGCCATGCTTTGGGCATTATACAAATCCATTATATCCTGATCGGATAGGGCGCCATTGAAAATGGTTACCTCATCCAGAGCGCCATCGAAGAAATTGGCTTTGTCAATGGGGTCATAGCCGATGCCTAGCGGTTTATCGGTACTGTTCATAACGCCGGCAACTGCCTTGGTATTGGCCAAGGCTCCATTGATGAAAATCTTGTCGTTCGTCCCGTCGTGTACCATGGCGACGTGGCTCCACTCGCCGACTGTCACCTCATTGCCATCGCCGGCGTCCATATCAGAAATGCCAGAAGCATTATTGGTGGTCCAGATCAATTTCCCGTGGCCCGGTAATGATATTTTCCAGCGTTCCTGCCAACCGCCAAAAGACAACGGGTAGAACTCTCCCTGGGGTGGCAGGCTGTTGGGCTTGATCCAAAAGCTCACGGTCGTATAATCGGAATTGAGCTGTCCAGCATTAGGCGCCAGGAGATAGCTCTGTTCGCCATCGAAAGAAAAGGCACTATTGGCGTTGCCGAACCGATCCTGGGTAAGCAAAGCCCCGTTCACCGAGGCATTGTTTTCAAAACTGCTCGCATCGCCGGCATTCCCATTAAATGGATAGTTTGCCACCATATCCTGTGATTGGGAGACGGACAGGCAAGCCAATAGCAGGACACTGCTTATCAAGTACTTAAATAGTGTTGCTTTCATAATTTAAATAGGTTTTATTTAGTTTGTAATATTTATTGCAGTTGCTCACCGTTTCACGAACTTGCCCAATAGGAAAGAGGCATTGGACCTCATTCCCAAAAAGTACAGCCCGCCAGGTAAGCCACTGACATCGATGCTAATGCTGGTATCGGAATTTCCTGCCGGTACGTCCATTTCCCGCTGCCAAAGCAGCTGTCCGGATACATTGTAAAGAAGGAAGAAAGCTCGTTTTTCATTCATAGCCGGATACTGCACAAATAATTCAGTGCTCGCAGGGTTGGGGCTCAGCTTTAAAGCAGGCGCCCCTTCTTGCCTATTGGGCAAGGATATGGCGCTCACCAACCCCTCTTCGTATACTTCTTTCATCTCGCCTGGAGTCAGGGCGAAGTCGAAGATCTTCACCTCATCGATCACGCCCCGAAAATTAAAATCCGGGTTGTCGGGCAACATCTGCGCGATCATCATATCCACCGGGCTGCTGCGGATGTCACCTGCCATAGGGCGGTAACTGTGGAGTTCTCCATTGATGTATAGCGCCATCCATTGCCCGTCATAAGTAGCGCCAATGTGGTAGGAGGAATCGACTTCAACGGCCAGGCGGGAATCGAGGTCCCCGATCGGCCCGGCGCTGGAATTGACCGTCCACCGGATATGTCGTTCCGGAGTGATCGAGATTTTCCAACGGTTCTGCCAGCTGCCGTGAGAAGCGACGAACACCTCCCGCTCGGGCAACAGCCTAGGTTCAAACCAGCAGCTTACCGTGATGGCGTCCTTAAAGTTCAGGATGTTATTGTTAGCCACCCGGATGTTGTCGTTGATCCCGTCGAAGAAATAGGCGCTGAAAGGATGGCCGTTGGCGTCTTCGGTAAGCTGTGCGCCAAAGGGCTGGCCGTGCAGGGCATTACCACTCACATCGTCGGCATTCTGGGTGAAGGGGTAATAGGCGATTAAATGGCCCGTATCCACCACGGTGAAAACTTTGACGAGTATGGGGGTAGTAACCGTGGAGGAAGCGCCCTGCTCATCGCGGGCTTCTACCCCAATATTGAAAATGCCTTCAGTGAGGGGGCTCTGCCAGGCCACTTGGTTGCCCTCCCCGGTGAAGGCGCCGGCATCTGCACTCCAGCTGTAGGAAATGGTGTCTCCGTTGGCGTCAAAGGCATTGCAAAAGAGCTCCAGGGTTTCTCCGGGGGTTAGGTAATTTTGGCTTTTGACGAGTTCTACTATTTGCGGAGCCAGATTGATTTCCGGAATGACACTCAGCCTCAACGTGTCAGTATCACTATTCAGCTGCTCGTCGCTTACGGTAAGGATAATTTCAAAGGTTCCCTCTGTATCAGGGGCTTCCCAGATCACGGTGGCGCCCTGCCCCTGTATCGTTCCGCCGTTGCTGGACCAGCTGTACATCAGGTCATCAGAATCCTGGTCAAAAACGGTTCCATAGATGGTAGCCGATGACCCGAACTCCACCTCCTGCGATTCCACCGCCAGGGCCTGGATGCGGGGAGCGTACTGGAAGGGCTGGCTGCTCTGCCTGTAATCCACCACTACCCCATCGGCGAGCATTTTATTTCTATCGTATTGTACCTCTGCCCCCGTCGGAGTAAGCACCACCATCAGCGCTTCATTGGCGGGAATGGCAAGTTCAACCGTATTACTGGCCCCAGTTGCGATGAACGATTCGGAGAGGGATTCATAGACATCAACCGGTTCAGGCCCAACATTCAGTTCCACTACTTTTTCCAGGCTGTAAGGGTTGAAGAACAGATAAGTTGGGTAGGCCTCATCGCCAAAGAAATCCGTTTTCAGGAGGTCAATTTTCAGGATTTTATCGACATTGGTTTTTTCGATAATGGCGCCGAGGTATCCCACCGAAGAAGAGCCGTAAAGCGCCAGGTTGGTGTTTCCCCATCCTCCGTTCAGGGCGTCGCCGGTGGCATAGGGAGACAGCCCGTTGTAGGTTTCCCGCATGGCTTCGTGGGCGACCAGCCGTTGGGGGTCGTTGGCTTGCGACCAGGAGGAGCCATCCTGATAGGCAGGCAGGAGAAACCCGGAGTAGAAGAGCCGGGAGGCGTTGGCCAGGTTGAGTATCCATTTGGCGATGGCCCGGGCAAAGCGCTTGTCATAGCGGACCATGGGCGCCAGGGCGCCGGCTTGCTGAAAGCCATTGAGGATGAAAGCGTAATCGTTGCCATTGTCGTTGGCTTCCCCCACCAGGCCGGAAACGTCGAAGCCTCCCCAGTTGCCGACGATGGTTCCCCACCCCCGCAAGGGGCCGCGGTTGAAGGGCCAGCTTGCTATCTTCTCCATGTCGTAATCTGTCCCTAATTCTGCATTCATCTTAGCGGCAATGTAGGCGCCGTAGGGCAGTTGCAGTTCGTAAGAAGGGTTACTGGACAGTTGATTCAAAAACTCCAGGCTCCATTCAGCGCCCTTCAGGTACTCCGGATTGCCTGTTTCCTTATAAGCATGATAGAGTATCCAGGCGAAAGCGCCGGCGGCCTCTGGTTCGATGACACCTTCGGCATTGGGCTGCATATTTACAAAGTCCCATGCCCGGTAATTCATCGACGCGCTGCTCCAGGGCTTATCGCTGCCGCCCATAGCCCGCACCGCCGCCAGGAACTGATTGGCGATGCTGGTGAACTGGAAATCGGCGTCTCCAATGGGTGGATACAAGTCGTACAGCTGATAGAAAAACACATTGGGCATCGTCTCGTACCACCAGTCACTACCACTGCCGCTGCTGCGATTGTTGAGGTAGATCATTTCGTTATTGGCCTTGTTGAAATAGTCCTGGCTCATCAGCAGCCAGTTCCGGCCATTCTGATTGCTTTTGTCGATGCCCAGCAGGGAGGCGCCGACCAGGGAGGGCAACACGTTGATCGCTTCGCCGGCAAAGGAGTTATTCGTACCCACATAGGAATCCAGGCCAAAGCTTTCCTGCTGTGGGTAGTTGATGGTACTGTTGTATATAAACACCAGAGGGAGGTATAATCCGCTCGCCTGCAGGTCATAGACGAAAGCATCGTATCCGATTGCCACGTCTTTCCAGTCCCTTACATTATAGGGAGCCGGTTCATTGGGCATCATTTCGATCCGGCTGATGTTGATCTGGCCGGGCTGAGCGGTGGCCATACCCGGCCAGAGGGCGAGGAGGAGGGCCGGGAGGAGGAGTATTTTAATGTGATTCCGATGTGTATAGAATTGGTTCATAAATTTGTTTAAGTTGTAAATGGTATAGCCCCCTCCGCCTTCGGCACCTACCCCGATGGGGGAGGAATTTCTTCGATTTGATGAGGCAGAGAAAAGGCTATAAGTACCTTCAACCTGTCTGACTGCTTCCCGTTCGCGAGAGGCTACAGTCTCGATGCTGAATAGCCGAAAAAAATAGACTCGGAATTCTTTATCCCATTCAATACCCCGGATTCTGCCGGAGGTTAGGATTCAGGTCCAGTTCAGTCTGGGGAATGGGATAGACTTCGTTCTTACCCGGCTGAAATTCTTCGATCTCCTGATCGGCGATGCCCCAGCGAACCAGGTCGAAAAAGCGGTGCATTTCGAAACCCAGTTCCACTCTTCGCTCGTGGCGGATGTGTTCGATCATTTCCTGTTGGTTCACCATTGTTACCGGAGGCAGGGCTGTTTCCGGGTCGGCGGCCTGCGCCCGGGCGCGGGCCCTAACTTCCTCCAATGGAGCCTGAGCTTCGGCCACCCGCCCCAGGTTGGCCAGCGCTTCGGCTTCCCAGAGCAGGACTTCGGCGTAGCGGATAGCCGTATAGTTGATGTCGCCATCGGCCTTCTGGCTGGCGGTGGAATCCGGCTGCAGGTATTTTCTGGCGCCGTAGCCGGTGCTCGAATAAGAAGGTTTATAGATGAGGCCGAAGTAAGGGTCGTTGTTCATGGCCACAGTGAACTTGAGCCGGGGGTCTCCCGCTTCAAATTCATCCACGAAATCCTGGGTCACTTCAGCAAAGCCATATCCTGTTGAGAACTTTTTGGAAGCCCACCACTGGTTGAGCGAATTGCCAACGCCCAGTTCAAGATTGTCGTGCTGGATTTCCCAGACGGACTCGCTGTTGTTCTGGGTATATTCCCGGAAATTATCCAGATAGTCGGGCATTAAAGCATAAATCCCCAGGCCTTTCACTTTAGAGACATATTCCAACACCCCATCCCAATTTTTGAGGTACAAATGAGCTTTGGCTGCTAACCCATAAGCGGCGCCCCGGGTAGCCCGCCCAATATTGGCAGGGGCGTACTCGACGGGCAGAAGATCCGCCGCTGCCATACAATCTTCAACAACCTGCCGGAGAATATCCGCAGGAGGAGATTGGGCGATCTTCAGGTCTTCCGGCGCCAGCACTTCCGTCATCAGCGGCACACCGCCAAACACCTGTGTCAGGCCGAAGTAATAATAGGCGCGAAGGAAAAGGGCTTCGCCTACGATTCTGTCTTTCAGGCTTTCATCCATATCGATACCCGGGATTTTTTCGATCACCGTGTTACACTGCGTAATACCCGAGTAACTTAGCTTCCAGAAATCATTAAACTCCTGGGTCCGGGGCGTCTGCGTGAGGAAATCGATCTCGACGATGCCGGGGCGGGAGCCATCGCCGCCGGCGATGGCGTTATCGGAGGCCACCGTGCCGAATGCCCAATAGAAATTGTTGTTTTCGCTACTGAAAAGAAGATACTCATAAGCCGCATTGATGGCCTGAACGGCATCTGAAGAACTTTTAAAAAAGGTGTCCGCGTCCAGCTGGCCCAGCGGTTCCTTGTCCAGGATGCTCTCGCAGGAAACAGCAGCTATTGCGGCGAGTATCAATAGAAAATGTGAACATACTTTTTTCATAACTGGCTGTTTTTTTTAACTAAAAGTCCAGGTTCACCCCTGCAATAAAAGTCCGCGGGGAAGGAACGGTGCCCCAGTCGATGCCAACCGCCAGGTCGGAGGAAACGTTAAACCCTTGCGTATCGTTAGCATTGGCCTGTATCTCCGGATCCAGCCCGGGATAGGAAGTAAAGGTCAGCGCATTTTGTACGCTGAAATATATCCTGAGGCGGCTGGCCACTTTCGAATTTTTCATCAAGCTGCTAAAGTCGTACCCAAGCGTGACGTTGCGGAGCCTCATGTAGGAGCCATCCTCCAGAAAGCGGGTCGAAGGCCGGCGGTTTCCGTTCCGGTCGTCAACGCTCACCTTGGGGATGGCAGCATCGGTATTATCCGGAGACCAGCTGTCTAAAATGTCCCGGTAAGCGTTGAAGCCCCGGGATTGGGTTTCATAAGCGAAATTGCCGTATAAGAAGTAGACATCATTGCCCTTGACACCTTGAAATAAAAGGGACAGGTCGAAGTTTTTATACTCAAACGTAGTATTGAGCCCGTAGATAAAGTCCGGGAAAGGATTGCCCAGATGGGTGCGGTCTTCATCGTCGACCACCCCGTCGTCATTGAGGTCGGCAAACTTAACATCTCCGGGGCGGGTATCGTCACTCTGGAAAGGGCTGGCGTCTATCTCTTCCTGGCTTTGGAAGATACCTTCCATTTCATAGAGGAAGAAGGATCCGATCGGGAAGCCCGGCTCCGTTTTGGTGAGCGGCCCGTCGGCAAGCCCGAACCCACCCAGAATGGGTTCGCTCTCCGCCAGAGAAAGGACGACATTCTTGACGGCAGAAATATTTCCGTTGATGCTGAAGTGGAAATCATTGATGCGCTGCTGGTAGCCTAGTGCCAGCTCTACGCCTTTATTCTCTACTTCCCCGGCATTGACAAAAGGCGGATTCAGCGAACCGCCTGCCTGAGGGATGGGCACCCGCACCAGTATGTCCGAGCTTTTCTTTTCGTAATAATCGGCTTGTAAGGTGAAGCGGCCCTTGAACAGGCTCAACTCCAACCCGAAATCGAGTTGGGCCGTCGTTTCCCATTTGATCTTGGGATTACCGGTTTCGATGACGGTGGCCCCGGTGGCGATCTGCCCTCCGAAGGGATATACCCGCCGGCCGGTTTCGACCAGTGAGCTAAAAGGATAATTACCGATCTCCTGGTTGCCCAAAATACCCCAACTGGCCCTGAGCTTCAGGTCCGAAATGAAGTTGACATCAGCAAAGAAGGGTTCGTTTGAAACATTCCAGGCGACCGAAACGGAGGGAAAGGTCCCGTACCGGTTGTCTTTGCCGAAACGGGAAGAGCCGTCTCTTCGGATGGATGTATTCAGGACGTAACGCCCCCCGTAGGTATAATTGAACTGGCCAAAATAGGACAAAAGAGCCCATTCGGTAACCACGCCGGATGCATTGATATTGCCGATCTCCTGGGTAAGGCTGTTGTTGATGTAATGGAAAGCCGGATCGGTGAGCAAAAAATTATTGGCGGAAGCTCCCAGGTAATCCGTCTGATTTTGAATGGCTTCCATACCCAGAAGCACCGAAAATCGGTGTTGTTGATAGGCGCCCAGAGAGCGGGAAAAATCCAGTGTATTATTCCAGACCAGATTTTGCTCGATCACTCTTCCTTCGTTCAGGGAAGTAGGGTCATAAATGGCCTGGGAAAGGCGCTCTTTGAAGAGCTTTTCATTGCGAAAGAGGAAATCACCGCCTAAAGTGGTCCGCAGGTTGAGGCCCTCCATGAGGTTAAATTCGGCAAATACACTGCCAAAGAAACGGTACCGCTTGATCGTCCAGTCGGTGGCCTCGATAAAGGCCAGGGGGTTAGCGTTGCCATCGCCAAAAAGGTTGGGCTCGCCCAGTTCGGTAGAGGTTTTGATGTATTCGCCATCCTTATTCCGAATCGGGAACACCGGGGCTGCGATTAGGGTGTAGCGGATACCGCTGAGTTCGTTGCCCGGCCCGGCGCCGTCCCCGGAACTGTTGATCAGCTTCTGGTCGGTAAAAGAAAAGGATAGGTTATTTCCAATCTTCACCCGCCGGCTTTTCACCTCTCCGTTGAACCGAAGCAGGTACTTTTTGAAACCCTGGCCGCGAAAAACTCCATCCTGGTCCAGGTATTCTCCGGCGATGTAATAGCTCCCATTTTCACTTCCCCCGGAGGCGCTCAGCATATACCGCTGGATAGGCGCGGTGCGGAATACTTCGTTCAGCCAATTGACGTCCGGCAGCGTATCCAGGATGGCCAGGTCGAAGGTGTCCAGCTGCCGGGGAAGGTCTCTCAGGGTATTGGCGTTTTTGATGGCTTCATTGCGGATGGTTACATATTCCCTGGCGTTTAACAAATCCGGCAAAGTGTAGGCATCCTGAAAGCCATAGTAGGAGTTGAAGCTGAATTGCGGCTTGCCGGCTTTGCCTTTTTTGGTCGTGATCAGGATCACTCCGTTGGCGGCTCTCGATCCGTAGATGGCTGCCGCCGCCCCGTCTTTGAGCACCTCTATCGATTCAATATCGGTAGTGGAAAACATGTTGATATTCCCGGTGGTAGGTACGCCGTCTACAACGTAGAGTGGATTGTTATTCCCTAAGGTGCCCGCCCCCCTGATCCGCACCGCAATATCGGCGCCGGGGGCGCCGGTAGTCTGAGTGACCTGTAGGCCCGCCACCTGCCCCTGCAAGGTTTGGTCAATGCCTAAAACGGGGAGCTTCTCGATATTTTCAGCCTTGATAGATGAAATGGCGCTGGCCACATTGCTCTTTACTTCTGATTTATAGCCCATCACCACGACCTCGTCCAGCAGTTGTCCTGCCTCCGCCATCGTGACATCGATCCTGGCTCTGTTTTCAACCGCCACCTCCTGAGTTTCATAGCCGATATAACTGAATACCAGTATTGCGTCGGGAGGAACTGTAATAGAAAATTCCCCATCCAGGCCGGTGACGGCGCCGTTTTGGGTATTCTTCTGGACGACATTTACTCCAATCAGGGGATCCTTGCCGTCGTCGGAGCTGACCGTCCCATTGACCGTAATGGCCTGGGTATTACCCGGGGTGGTTGCCAAACACAGAAACAAAAGAGCCGCCAGGGCCTTTAATGTGTGTCTCCTGTTAAAGAAAAGTGTAAAATTCCTCATAAGACAGTCATTCGCGTTAAAAGAATAGGAGTAACTCTTCAGCGATTGGGTTTTAGCCAACCGTCAATCGTTGAATAGCCACGAATAGGAATATTCATACAAATACAAGCAAGCCACCCCTGATTGTCGCCAAACCAGAGGATCAGGGTCATTAACAGTTACGAAAGTATTAGGCCAACCAAATGTCCAGAGAGGTTTTCCAGGACCAACCCAGGCATAAAGCGATAGGTATATCGCTCTGCAATGATGATATAGCGAATCTTAAAAAGGAATAATCCTTCCTTCCAATTATTCTGTTAAATTACAATGATTCCACAAAGGAAATCCACACTTTTTCACCAAAGAATAGTACTTTCATGAAATAAGTACTTTTCAGTTCACCGGGGGGCTAATTATATTTTGAAATGAAAGTTTACCGCGAGATCACGCCACTCGGCCTCGAGGACGTATTTGTCCTCATCGATTCCATCGACAATGGATTTGACTATCCCATTCACAATCATCCGGAGTATGAATTAACCCTGGTCATGGGCAGTTCCGGAAGGCGGATCGTTGGAGATAGTACGGAAAAATACCAGGACAATGACCTGGTGCTAATTGGCCCTTTTCTGCACCATAAGTGGGACGGTGATGAGGCTCTTCAAGCACAAGACGTGCATTGCCGGGTGATCACGCTCCAATTCGAAATGAACCTGTTTGATTCCAAAATATTCAGAAAAAAGCCATTTTTTAAAATCCGGAAAATGCTGGAGAGTTCCAGCCGGGGGATACAGTTTTCCGGCCAGGCCCTGAGTAGAGCACGAGAAAAGCTGATCCAACTGACTGAGCTGAACGGTATGGCCAGTATTCTGAACTTTCTGGACTTGATGAATGGCCTGGCGGAATCCGGTGAAAGGTCGCTCCTGGCCAGTGAAGGTTTTAGCAAACAGCCGGTTACAGTGAAGAACGAAAGAATAAAATCTGCGTACCAATATATACTCGACAACTTCACCCGGCAAGATCTCAAGGTGGGCGATGTTGCCGGCAGGGTCAATATGTCCGATTCCGCCTTCAGCCATTTCTTCAAAAAAAGCACCAATAAGAGCTTCAAACAGTTTCTCCTTGACCTGCGTATCGGGCATGCCTGTAAGTTGTTGATCGAAACGGACCAGTCCATCAGCGAGATCGGCTACCAATGCTTTAACAACCTGACGAACTTCAACCGCCTGTTCAAAAAGTACCGGCATTGTACCCCCTTTGAGTATCGCAAGTCCTATAAAGAAAAAGATTCATTTGACTGGACCACCCAGAAGACCCTCAACCAGTTCCTGCCCGATGGCGAGGAAGTGCGGGATATTTTTAAACCGAAGGCGTATGCAGCGAGGTTGGTGCATCCGTAGGCGCTTACTTCCACCCCCAGCCAACGACCACCCAATGCTCCCCTTCCGGGTCCGTGTATTCATGGATAGTTTCGAAACCCACTTTTTTGTGAGCGCGGATAGAGCGAGGATTGCGGGAAGATATCTCCGTCACCACCAGGCCGAAATGATCCGACAGCCGATCCCGCATATCCAGGTATAGCCCTTTAAAGACGCCTTTACCGCGGAAGGGCTTGGCTACACATACCTGGCCCATGACAAAGTAGTTCCAATCCTTTAAAGGTTTTCCTCGCCAGGGTATCTCATCCAGCAGTTCAAACATGGGTACGAGGACGGGTATACGGTTGCCGAAGCGCGTTTCCATCACCAGGGCATAACCGGCCAGTTCCTCCCCCGTCCAGGCGGCGCTATGGCAATAGGGAGTGTTCATATCCCGAAGGGTCTCCATATCATGATCTACAGTGACGAAGCCCTGCTCCCGGGCTTCCTGAATGCTGATATTTTTGGGCAGGTTGGCCTTTTGCAGGGCCATGACTTGCCGCAGGTGGGCATCGGTGGTGGTAGGGCCGTAGGTGAACATAGCGGTATTGGATTTAGGGAGTGAATTTAGGGAAAATTGGGCATACGCCGGCCTATTGGAATGGGCTACCGTTCTAGGATAAAAGTCGGACACGAGCGAAGCGACTGATGGAATAAATTGAGGCCCGACAACCTATCTCCTCTTTACCTACCTGCCTGCAGGTTTTCCATTAATTACCTGCTCCATAACTGCTCATTACCTGCTGATAATTCTGTTCCCAGAAAGCTACATTCGAAGTAAGCTCCCGGGATTTTTTGATGAGGTCCAGGCCCAGGCCGAGCAGGCTGGCCTCAAAATTGGCGAGGTTGAGTTCAGTATTGGTTCCGGCATACAGATCAGCCATATTGCCGTTCACTCTAGGAGCATTGGCGGCAATGAATTGCATATAGGAAGAGGCGATCTGCTTGTATTGCACTTTCAACTCCTGAAGTAAAAGGCTGTACTGCTTCAGGTCGGCGGCGGCGCGCTCCCGGTGTTGGGCAGCGGTTTCCATTCTCAGTTTTTTCTCCATTTCGGGGTCTTTTACCTTACCCACCTCGCCGGCGATGATCTCGGGTAAGGCGTTGTACTTTTCCCCGAATTTCGCATCGATCCCGGCATGGTTACCGGGTTGAGCATCTACCTGATTTACTCCCTCGCCGTAGGCATTTACGGCATTCTGAATCTCCTGTGTCAGTTCAGTGATCTTGCCATTGATCTCCATGGCGTCAACCACTTCATCCCGCCGGGCCATCTGCTGATTCGCCTGCTGCACTTGTTCAGGTGTTTTCACCATGAGAGGGTCATTGGCCATATATTTCTGTAGCTCTACCATGCGCTCCTGCTCCGTCATTTTCTGAAAACGCTGGGCGTAGGCAGGGTCACTCATCATTTTCTGATACAGCGCCGTCATACCGGGTGACTGAACGCCACTGGCGGCAAAGGGGTCTGCCACGAACTGAGCGGTGGCCTGGGTAGCCGCTTGTTTAGCCTCCTCCTGGCTCATATTCTGAATAGCCTGTACACCGCCCATGTTTTTCACGATGGGATTGCGTTCTATTTCGCGGTTCATAGCCTCCATATCGGGGCCGGCGCCTTCCATCTTTTTTTTGTAAAAATCTTCGTACTGCTGCTGCACCCGGCGGTACTTTTCTTCCACCGGCCTGTAAAAGTCATCCATGGCCTGGTGATCGGGTTGCAGGAGGTCGTTTCCGAAAGCCCGCTGCGCTGTTGCCGCCAGAGAGGTTGCCAAACCCGGCGCTTCTTCGATGTAAGCGGGCAGGTCGGTGGACCCGACCAGAGAGTTCGCGATCGGCTGTTGAGCGAATGCCGGAAGCGCAAGCAAGAACAGGGCGCTGATGGCCAGCATGTAAACGGGGGATTCGATGTTATTCTTCATGGTTGATAAATGAGTTTGTTTTAAAAGGTTTATCATCCGTAACTATTCAGCATCATGGTGATTTAACCCCTGGCGCGAAATTTTGTAGGCTTTTTTTGCCGGAACCCCTTCTCATTCCCCTTGAAAGGGGAAGGTTTGCTTACAAAATTTCGCACCAGAGGCATCCATAGCCTTATGCTAAATAGTAACTATCATCCCCTGAAAGGGAAGCATGATGATAGGACAACCGGCCGGGCCTCTGCGTTACACCCGGTTAAAAGGCGGGGCAGTAATATAATAATGGTAAGAGTATGTTTGGAGGCCAAACTTTGAGCTGCCCATACGGGCCGTACCGGGGCAAAGGTCACTTTTCGCTATCAAATCCGGCCTCCAAACATACTCTAAAAAAGAAGCTTTTCAACCCCCGTTTTTTTGCTACTGGTGGGATGAAAAATATCCTTTGTCTATTACAATGGCAGAACCGTAGAGAAAGCCCGATAACTGCCATTTTTTCCCTATCTTTCTTAATTAACCAAACCTTATCAACATGATGAAAGTAACATCCATCACCTTACTGTTCCTGTTTTTCATCGCCGCCCTATCGCCTCTTTCCGCTCAGGAAACGCGTTTCTTCGTTCCCCGCGAGATCCAACAGGCCTATGAAAATGGGACTCGCTCCATGGACGGCAAACCGGGGCCCAACTACTGGCAGAACACAGTAGATTACAACATCGAAGTAGAAGTAATCCCAGAAGAAAAGAAAATTGCCGGTACAGAAACCGCCGTTTATTACAACAATAGCCCTGACGTGCTCGATCGTCTGGTGCTGCGGTTATACCACGATGCATTCAGAAAGGCCAACCCGAGGGCTTTCCGGGTACAACCGGATGACATCACCGAAGGTGTAGAGATCACCCGCCTGGCCATCAATGGCGAGGAGTACAGCCTGGAGCCCCGGCAGGGCATCTCCAAAAACGGGACCAATACAACCATCCGCCTGAAAGAAAGCCTTCAGCCCGGCGCCCAACTCACACTGGAGATAGACTGGGCGCAGTACATTCCGAAAACTACCGTTCGGACCGGCGCCTATGACAGCACCTCCTTTTTTATCGCCTACTGGTATCCTCAAATAGCGGTATATGACGATGTGTTCGGATGGGATAACCTCGCCTATGATTTCAGCACTGAATTCTACAACAACCTGGGCAATTACGATGTGACAATCACTGCGCCGAAAAACTTCACCGTGTTGTCGACGGGCGTGTTGCAAAATGCCAAAGAGATACTACCGGCCGAGGTATTCGAGCGTTATCAGCAGGCGAAGAACGCTGTGGAAACGGTTTCCATCATCGGGCCGGAAGACCTGAAGGGCGGCTATGAAAACCAATCCGGAAACTGGCATTACAAGGCCAATGAGGTGTCGGACTTTGCCTTCTGCCTGAGCGACCACTACTGCTGGGACGCAGCGGCGCAGGAGGTGGACGGCAGGAACGTGTTCATCAACAGCTTCTACCCTGCCGAAAATGCGGAAAACTGCCAGCAAGTAACTGCCAATCAGCAGAAAACCATGAAGCACTTCTCTGAAGACGTTCCGGGCATTCCCTACCCTTATCCGGAATTCACCACCTTCATTGCCGAGGGCGGCGGCGGGATGGAATACCCCATGATGGCCAACAACGGCAACCCCGGCCTGGGCGTTACTGTACACGAAATGTTCCATACCTATTTTCCTATGTATGTGCGCGTCAACGAAAAACGCTTTGCCTGGATGGACGAGGGCTGGGCAAATTACGTCACCGATGTGGTCATCGGCCGCTACTTCCACGAAAAGGAAGGCTTCGATTTTGGTAGTGCATCCACCCAGGTGCAAGGAACGATGGGGACCATCAGCGACCTGCCGTTGATCACTTCCACCCAATTTATGGATCCCAGTAATTATGGGTACGCATCCTATCCCCTGCCTGCCTTTGTCTACGCGATGCTGCACCACCACCTGGGTGAGGAAACCTTCCTGAAGTGCTTCCGCGAATACATCCGGCGCTGGGCGCAGAAGTCGCCTACGCCCTACGACTTTTTCTATACTTTCGAAAATGTCTCGGGCCAGGACCTGGCATGGCTGTGGGAGCCCTGGTTCTTCTCTTTCGGTTCTGCGGATGTGAGCATTGCATCTTTCAAAAAAGGCAAGCTGACGATCCGGAAGGAAGCCGTTCGCCCTGTTCCTCTCACCGTTGAGATAGAATACGAAGATGGGAAGGCCGAAAAAATAGACGCCAAGGCCTCGGTATGGCAAAAAGGCAATACCTACGAACTGGCCATTCCCAACCCTAAATCGGTAAAAGCCATTGCCGTCAATACCGGCCTGCCCGATGAAAATCCACTGGACAATTACTACCCTGCTCTTTCCAAGCGTTATGCTGGCTTTTCTATTCCGGAAGGCCTTACGGGCAGTTATCTTTTCAACGAATTCCCCGTTACCGCCGAAGTCCGCCATAAAGACGGCTTATTATTTATGGAGGTCCCTGCAGCAGGTTACCAGTTTTATCTGGTTCCCAAAAGCGACACAGAATTTACCAGCCTGGATGGGGCGATAAAACTTCAGTTCCAAACTGAAGACGGAAAGGTCACCGGCATGAATGTCGAAACGCCGGATATGAAGCTAACGGCCAATAAGCAGTAGAATTGTTCTGCCGTTGAAACGAAGCGGGCCTATTAGGAGTCGCTTCGTTTCAACGGCAATCACCTCGTTGCGCTTCTGTCGCTGCCCTGCCGAAGGCAATGCCACTGGCCTACTGTAGGTCGTCTTCCAAAAGCCCTTCTCACTTGTTAATCCTGACATTCCTGTCTACCTTTGGGGGTCAACCCCAGACTGGCAAAACACAAAAACGAGAACCACATGGGCCGAATCGCCTACTATTTACTTATCAAACCCCTGTCCCTCCTACCACTGAGGGTTTCTTTTTTGCTATCCGACCTTCTTTTCTTCACCTTGTATTACCTGACCCGGTACCGGCGCAAGGTAGTTTTCGCCAACCTACGCAACTCTTTTCCGGAGAAGAGCCCGAAAGAAATAGAAACCATTGCCCGGAAATTCTACAGCCACATGTGCGACCTGATGCTGGAGTTCATCCGCATCTTCAGCATTTCTAAAAAGGAGCTGGTCCGACGATGTAAGATTCGCAATCCAGAGCTACTGGAGCAAATCTACCGGGAAGGAAAAAGCGTTATCATTGCCGCCGGCCACTACAACAACTGGGAACTGGCGGCAGTGGCATTCGACCTGCAGGCCTCACACCAGGCGGTTGGCATTTACAAGCCGCTGGGCAACGCCTACCTGGACGGGAAGCTTCGGCAGTCCCGCGGCCGCTTTGGTATGGAACTGGTTTCCAAAGATAAAACCAAGGCATTCTTCGCCGAAAACACCAACCGGCTCACCGCCCCCCTGCTGGCCACCGATCAATCTCCCTCCAATAATATCCATGTATACTGGACGCAATTTCTCAACCAGGACACCGCCGTGCTCTTCGGCGCGGAGAAATACGCCAGAGCGTACAATTACCCCATTGTTTTCGGACATGTCTACAAGATGAAGCGCGGTTTTTACGAAATGGAATTTGAGATGGTGGAGAAAAATCCGGCTGCCTCTCCTCACGGGAAAATCACGGAAATGAATACCCGCATCCTGGAAAAGGACATCCAACAAGCGCCCCAATATTGGTTGTGGACGCATAAGCGGTGGAAGCGGAAACGGCCGGTGGCGCCGATTGTGTCTACTAATAGCCATCGGTGAATTGGTAATTCCACAAATTACCTTTACATTTAATGCCTTAAGAAACACAACTCCGCCCATGGAGACCACATCAAAAGCCAATATTGATTGGGATATTATCATTCAGACCATCCGCGAAGAAAAATGCATTCTCTGCCTGGGGCCTGAGATTTTCACTGACGCTGATGGGAGAAAGCTGGAAGGCCAGTTGGCTACCGAATTCGATATTCCGAACAATCCGGATATCCGGAATTATTATCCGCAGGATGGGTTGTTCCTCTTCTCTACCGAGGAAAGCAAAACGCGCTTTTATTACAAGCTGAAGCGGTTCTTTGACGGAAATTTCCCCAGGACGGAAAATCTGCTGGAAAAGATCGCCCGCATTCCCTTCCACCTTATCATCAGCCTGACGCCTGACAACCTGCTGTGCCGGGTTGCTGAACACCAGGGCCTGCCCTGTAAACAGGATTTCTACTGGAAAAACCGCAGCCCGGTGAGCAGCGCCAAAATGCCGGGCCGGCAGGCGCCGCTGGTGTACAATATGTTTGGCAGCATCCATGAGCGGGATTCCCTGGTGTTGACTTATCAGGACTTGTTCGACTATTTTGATTCCATACTAGGCGCCCGCAGTATGCCTACCGAACTGAAAAAGATCATCAGCGAAACGGATAACTTTATTTTTCTGGGCATTCAGTTTGAGCGCTGGTACATGCAGCTATTACTGCGCATCCTCTCCAAGTACAACGATAAGGACAGCTTCCTGCGGTATGCCTCCAGTTTGAGTGTAGACGAGCAGATCGCCGTTTTTTGTAAAGAGCAGTTCCGCATCACTTTCGTGCAGGAAAACATCCATGAATTCATTGGCCAGTTGTTAAAGGAATGCCAGAAGGAAGGCCTGGAACGGCAAGCCGGCGCCCAGCCGTCCTCCGTCCTGAAGGGCATTCGCACCCTCATAGGGAAAGCCGACACCGACAATGCCATCCGCAAGCTCAAGGAGTTTCTGGAGCAGTGCGGAGAGCCGGCCGAAGAGTTGTGCGATGAGGCGATCCTGTTGGCGGAGCGCAACAACCGTTTGCAGCGGCGGATTCGCAACGGCTCTATCGACGAACGGGACGCCGAGGTGAAACGCAATCAGATGACGGAAGCTATGCTCGGCATTATCCGCCGGGCGGAAAATTTCGAGTAGCTGGTATGAAGAAACACTACAGATATCCCGGAGCGCACCCTTTCCGCACCGACCAGCAACATTTATTCTTCGGGCGAGAGCAGGATATTCGATCTTTCTACCAATTTCTTCAGTTGGAGAAGCTGGTCGTCCTTTATTCCCGTTCGGGGCGGGGCAAAAGTTCTATGCTCAACGCAGGCGTCATTCCATTGATTTTGGAGAAAGGGGAATGGGAGCCCATTACTGTACGCTTTGGCGCCTTTTCTGACGCCAAGGAGGAAGGGCCCCTACAGGAAGCCATCGATAGTGTCAAAAAAGGCCAACCGCAGGATTCCTTCCTGTTCCGGTTGATGCCGGAGGAAAGGTCGCTCTGGGCGCATCTAAAAAACCGGCATCTCAACCAACCGGATAAAAAGGGGTTCATTCTCATCTTCGACCAGTTTGAAGAGTTGTTCACCTATTCCTCTTCTGCCATCGGGGAATTTAAACAGGGCCTGTCGGAAGCCTTGTATACTTCACTTCCACAACGCTTTATCGGACTCATAGAAGCGCAGTTATCCGGGGGGAAAGCCATTCTTCCTCCTCCGGAAATGGAAGCCCTGCACCAACCATTCGCCCTGAAAATAGTATTGGCCATCCGATCCGACCGCATGCACCGGCTCAATGAGCTGGCGGATTATCTGCCAGATATCCTGAGCCACAATTTCGAACTAGGCGCCCTGAGCCGGGAAGCGGCGGAAGACGCCATTATCAACCCCGCTTACCAGAAAGACGGAGCTTATCTCTCTCCTCCCTTCGACTATCGGGACGAGGCTATTGAAAAAATATTGGCCTACCTCACCAAAGAAAACAGCCAGGAGATCGAGTCCTTCCAGCTTCAGCTGCTCTGTCAGTCGCTGGAGCGTAAAGTGATCCGTGAAGGCCTGCCTTATATTGAGCAGAATCACATTTCTAACCTGGAAAACCTCTACGAGAATTATTATGAGAACCAGATCAGGTCGCTGGGAAGTATGGCTGAGCAGATAGCTGCCCGTCGCCTGGTCGAGGAAGGCCTTATTTTCGAAGAAGAGGAGCGGCGCCTGATCCTCTACGAAGGGCAGGTCTACAAAAACTACGATGTTTCTCCCGAATTGCTGGCTAAACTGGTGGACACCCACCTCATCCGGGCCGAGCCCAGCCTGCGCGGCGGTTTTGTGTATGAACTGAGCCATGATACCCTGGTAGCGCCTATCCTGGGCGCCAAGAAGAAGCGTCTGGAAGAAGAACGGCTTCGGGCCGAGCGCGCGGCCCAGGCTGAACGGGAAAAAGAATTGGCTCGGGAGCGAAAAAGGCGACAGTTGGCAACGGTATTGGCCATCGTCGGTTTTCTCCTGTTTGGCATAGCCCTCCTTGCCTCTGTGGTGGCTGTCAATAAAACGCGGCAGGCCCGGGAAGCAGAGCAAGTAGCCGAGGAAAACCTGGATCGGTTCCTGGCCGCTCAGGCTGAAAAAGACCAGCTCCGGGTACGGCAACTTACGCAGGACGCTGAGACCTACGCCGGCGCCTATGAATACGAACTGGCCATCGAAAAGCTGGAAGAAGCGTTAGCGATTGATTCCACCAATGAGGGCATTCGATCCAAAATTGAACTGTATGAAAAGCGCATTCAACAATAAATCATTTCGGTTGCTGTTTCTATTCCTCGGCCTGATGGCACTGGCGCCCGCTTCCTATGGCCAGGAGGAGGGGCCGGCCGCCCCCTGCCGTGCTTTCGAGCGGTTACTCCTTGAGGCTGAAAATGCAGTGGCCCGCAACGACTTCGGCCTGGCCATCAAAAAGTACAACGCCGCCAAAGTCTGCAACCCCGCTGCCGGCCTTGAGATCAACGGCCGCATCCTCAACGCTTTCGCCCGGATCGATGAACAACGGTTGCAGGCGGAACGCAATGCCCAAAAAGCCCGGCGGGCAGAACGCGAAGCCTTATTTCAGGCACAACTCGCTCAACAAAAAGAACGGGAGGCCCTCGAAGCCCGGGAACAAGCGGAAGAGAATGAACTGTTCGCCAAAGAACAGGAAGCCGAGGCCCGCAGATACCTCTCGGAGATTTACTTCCGGGAAGGACAACGGGCCGCCGGGGAAAAGGCTTGGGATAAGGCCCTGGTAAATTACTACCGCGCTTATGAAAATGACAAAACCAATGAAGCGTATCTCCGGCTTTGTTACCAGGCCGCCGATAGCGTATTGCCGGAATACCTGACCCTCAGGCGGGCCAACCCAATATGGGACCTTCAATTCAGCCCGGATAACCGTTATCTGGTTTCCGCCTCCTCGGGCAATCTCCAGTTTCACAACCTCCGGGAACACCGCAATGACTTTGTCTTGCGCAGTAACTGGACGGCCGAAAGGTTTTATTTTTCCGAACCGGAAGACAGCATTGTTGCCACCCTGTCTCAGTATTACGGCACAATCCGCTTCTGGCGCCTGGGAAAGCAGGAAGAAATTGACGAGTACCGCAAAGAGCTGTATATTAATGAACTTTTCTTTGACAACCAGGACCAAGTATTTGGGTACACCAATTCCCAGGGCGACCTTTTGTTTGGTGAACTCGCCGGTGACAGCCTCCTTTCCTGGATACAACAAAATGCTCCCGGAGAAATTGGGCTGGACTATCTGCCCGGCAAAAAGTTGGTGGCAGCGACCTATCCGGAGAATCAGAGCAATAGCGTCAAGATCATCGATATTTCCGAGATTCACCAAAAGAAAGTGAAATTTGTCAACAGCTTTGGCTCCGAAATACAGGAAGCCCGGTTTCACCCTTCCGGAAAATGGATTGCCACCAATTCCCTGGATAACACCATCCGCATCTTCGACCTGAATACCGGCCAGGAGCTGGAAGTGTTTCGGGAATTTCAGGGCCAGGCCGGCGAGCTTCATTTTTCAAAAGATGGCAACTACTTCCTGTATGCGGTCAATGACATCCCCAACCGAAGCTCCCGGATCGTCCTTTATTCCAGTGGCCGGGAGCAAGCCAGATACCGAAAAAAAGCAGAGATCAGAGTTGGAAGCGGGCAGGTCCATTCGCTGGCCATCAGCCCAGACGGTAAATGGTGTGCCGCCGTCATCGGCCTTAAGACCATAAAGCTCTGGCCGGTTGAATTCCAAGCGCCGGGCCGTCGGCTGGAAACCCTGCAAAGCCTGATCGATTACGGCATCTCTTTTACCGTCGATAAAAATGGCGCCTACAGCACCCGGAATGACTCCGTCTGGGTAGAAAAATTATTTCAAGCTGCCAAAGGCCGGAAAATTTCCTGGCTGCCCGACGGCGGCCATCAATTGTTGGATATTTATAATCAAAACCTTTCCATCGTACAAGACGGAAGGTATTTTGACGCCCTTACCACCGCGGTGGTCAATGATGATAAAGAAAAAGCGGAGGCCCTTATCCGGCAAGGCGCCGACCCCCTGCACAGGAACGAACAAGGGGTCAATGCGCTGCTCTTTGCCGCGCATCTCAATTACCAGGGCCTGTTCCGGTTTCTGGCTCAGGGAATCCCACCGGAACAACTCGAGGAGGAATTCCTGTGGTCAGTGAATAACGGCACTTTAAACATCCTTGATTTCTTTGCCGCCAACGGAGTGGCCAATATCAATTGTCAAAATGAAAACGGCGAAACGGCCCTGCACCTGGCTTGTTTCAACAACGATACGACCGTGGTCAAGCTGCTGCTTTACTATGGCGCCAACCCCAATATCCAAAACCAGGAGGGCTATACTCCCTTTCTGACCGCACTGCTGCGGGGAAATTATCTGGTGGCCAGGCAACTGGCCGGCCTGGTCGGCCAGGTAGACATCCGGGATAACCAAAAACTCACCGAGCTGATGATCGCCGCACGGAATGACTACCTGGACATCGTCCAGATCCTCCTGGACAAAGGAGCGGATATCAACGCCCGAAACAATCAGGGCTGGACGCCGCTGCATTTTGCCACCCACAACGGCAATAATGCAGTAGTAAACTTGTTATTATCCCATGGCGCCGACATCAATGCCAGAGACAATATCCAGCAAACGCCGCTTCACCTCGCCGCCAGGCAGGATTCCCTCTCTGTCCTGCGCCTGTTGCTGGATACCGGCGCCGATGTTTCTTCCCGCGATGATTTACTAGCCACACCTCTGATCTACGCGATTGCCTCGGATAAAAAGGCCAACGTTGAAGCACTCCTTTCCTACGGAGCCGACCCCAACGTGACATTTAAAGGAGGATTTACAGCGTTGCTGCAAGCCCGGAGCTTAAAACAACCGGATATCTATGATTTATTACTCCAAAAAGGGGCCGTCAGCAGTAAATGGGTGATGCAGGACACCCTGCATCTCAGTGGAGAGGGTACGAACGTCACCGCCAATAAAACGGCCAGGGTCAGCTTTATTATTTACCCTCAGGACTCCCTGTACCGGGCCATTGGCCAGTATGACGGGGTCAACCTTTTCGGCTCCTTCGATGTGGAAGGCCGGGAGATCGACTGCCCGGGAGAAGAACTCTGCCTGCAGTTTAAAGGCCTCATCCTCAATGGCGACGGTAAAGATAGCTTCCCGAAAGGCACCAGCACGGCCTACGTCATGAGCCTGGTCGTCTCTCCTGGAGGCGCTACCGGCGCCTACCACATTGGAGAGATTCTCAATTCGGCTTCCGATTATGAGCAATATGGCATCCTCGAATTGAAGGCCGCCCCGGTGAGAAAATAAGTACAACCTTTCCCTCTTTTTTCCGTTCGAACCATTGGCATAGAAACGAACTTCTTTCGTCCTGCAACCAACCAAAACCAAGACTTATTTTTTATTTTCTGTAAGGAATAATATTTTTGTCCTTCTTCATTTAACCAAAACACATAATAGACCGTGAAAATTTTTACCAATCTAACTACACTGTTACTACTTTTAGGATGTTCCATGACCCTGCATGCGCAGGACGATGCCTCGGCAGCCAGCTTGTACAACAAGGGCCTGGAAATGATCAAAGCCAAGAATTACACCGAAGCGCTACCTCTTATGGAGCAGGCTATCGAAGCCGCCGACGCCGAATCCGAAGCGGACGCCGAGGTGATCAAGCTGGCCAAGCGCAACGGCGCCATTGCCGCGTATTACGTAGGCAACGACCAGCGCAAGGGGGACGATTCTGAAAGCGCCCTGGCAACCTATGAGAAAGGCATCGCCTTTTCTGCTGGTTTCTACGCCAACTATATCGGCCGCGCTCAGGCGCTGGAAGGCATGAATAAGACAGCCGAATCGATCAGCGCCTACATCGAAGCCGGCGACGTCTGCGCCAAGTCTAAAAAAGCCGATAAGGCGGAAAAAATGTACAGCAAGGCCGAAAACATCATCGCCGTTGCCTGGGGCGACAAGAAATGGGATGCCACCGCTGAATACGCCATGGCTTTCCTCGAAATGAAACAAAGCCCGGAGGTACACTACTACCTCGCGTATGCCATGAAGGAAAAGGGCAATGCCGAAAAGGCACTGGAACATGCCGATAAGGCCATCGAGCAGGCTGGCGAAACAGATGCCAGCAAGTATTATATGGCCAAAGCGGAAAGCCTGGAAGCCCTCGGCCAGTCCGACGCTGCCGTTGAGGCTTACAAAATGGTCAAAGACGCCAAATACAGCGAGCGCGCCAAGTATAAAGTCAGCGAGTTGAGTGGAGGGAAGTGATAAGGCGGTAAGCCGAATGCAGTGAGGCCCCGCGTCCGTCTCCGGCGGGCAAAACCTATGGCGACGGACGCGGATATGTTTCAATATTTCTTTGTCCCCGCATAACATAAGGATCAAGTATCCCTCCTTGAGAATCAGTTCAACCTTATCTTGAATCCCATACTTCTCCAAGATTGTCTTGCCTAATCTTATTCCCTTCGAATTCCCTATTCTGATTACTGAGATTTCTATTACCCTGATTTGTGTAATTATTAAGTAATTACAGATTTACAACAACTACTCCAGTTTGTCAAATACCCACATGATTATTCTATATTTTGTTGATGAAGTATCGAATAGGATGGTTCCTCTATTTCTTTTACCCTAATAAATGGCGTTGCGAGCTTTTGCTCGCAATGAACATTTTATGCATTGTTGAACTACAGCCTTGGGCGGCCATATTGATGCCTGCGAGCGGTAAATCACGGTGCTTCTTGGGCGCTGCTTTGCCTTGCTCCTGGTTAGCGTAATCATTATACTCGATGCGCACGTTTTTACCACCTTTGTCATAATGCAGGCGCTTGCTGGATATTCCTATGCGGCAGATATAGCGGCTCAAGTATTCTTCGACTACCTTTGTTTCGGCGGTGGGGCGCTGGTGGTTCACCACCCAGCTCTTTTTGAGCAATTCCGTTTCCATTTCAGCAAAGGGGCGGTGATAGGCTATTGCCACAGGAAAAGTATTGATAGCGCACATCGCCGCATTGCTTACAGGTTATCCGCCGGCCACCCAAGGCCGGAGTACGGCACACCCGGATGGAGCGGATCAGCTTAACGGTTTGGCGGCTGGCTCCGTATACCCTTACAGCAGCACCATAAACACCTGGTGCTTGAAGGTACCGCCACACTCGATTATCTTTTGTACCTCTCCCTGAGAGCATGTTTGGAGGCCACCCTTTGGGCTAAAAAACGCCCCTTTTTTGCTGATACGGCGTTGCTTTTTTTGTCCGTACCACCAGTATGTACTTCAAAAAGCGCCTTGTCTCATCAAAAAATTGACACTTTTTATTTCCAAAAGTGGCCTCCAAACATGCTCTGAGATAATACCGGCGGTAAGCTCCTCTCTTTTCTCGGCCGGGGAATATGCTGGACATCCCAGCCCAGGCCCATCACTTCCCGGTAAAACTTGTACATTGCCGAATAGTCACCATTGATTGTCTGCCACTTCAAACCCTGGTTGTGCCGGTACAAAATATATTCCCGCGCCTGTTTCTGAGTAAAAGGGCCATCCATGCCATGCTTCTCCCGGTAAGCAAAAAACTGCCGCAGAGCCTGCCCCGTGTAATTCACACAGTGAATATTCCACGGGGGCGCATCCGTAGGCGTTTCGGGTGGCTTTGCTGAAGTTCTTCAAGGTAAGGTAAGCATCAAATTCTTCCAGGTGTTTTTGGTAGGTTTGCATCGCTATTGAGTTTGGTTATCAATAGCTGGGAAAATAAATGAAATTCGGTTTAACTTCTTGAAAAACAGAACTTTATGCCTTTAAAAACCGGCAGAGATTGTTCAACGTCCAGCATAAGCGGCGGCCTGGACGAATGGACAGGCTGATCGTTTTATGCCTTGGCGGCATCCTCATATCTTGATATTCCTTTCTATGCAGCTAAATCGGTAGGCCTGATATTTAAATCTTCCAATATTGAGCTTAACTCTTTCAGAAATTTCCCTCTTCTATATTGGTATTGGATCAACATGATATCTTCTTCATCTCCTTTTTGCTTATGGAGATCTATCATCTCGTCGACTGACTTTATTTGCTCCAGTAAATCAGCTACTTTGCTTATTCTTTCATCCATTATTTCTAAATCCTTCATCTCTGCTAATTTTATCCTCCGAAATTTATCTCAATATACCCTTTGGGGTATCTTTTCCTTTGTTTATTCATCTTGCTCTTGGTGAACCAATCATTCCAATGAAGCAAGTCTGATCTTGTCCAGTTATGCAATTTATGGTTTTCTGGATAAAGAATCATCAGGTAAGCATCAATTCCGTAGTTTTTTGGTACTGCTCCTCTGATAAATTCACCCCTAATCAAGGATTCTTTCTCTTCAACTATCTCATAATCAACCAAATTGACCAGGTCAATGTCTTTAGGGTTCCTCTTATTGGTTACAAAACTCCCATCAATCCACTGCTTAAAATTTGTTGTTACCTTTTCTTGAAAGTCTTCAATGTACCTCTGATAATGTTCGAATATTTGATATCTTGTTGAATCCTTTTCAAATGAATCTACAAAAAATCCTCTGAATTCTTCATAACTCAACTCTATCCTCTCATAAGGTTTTAAATTCCCTCTAATATCAAAGTTTAATTCCATTTTTGTTAATTCATCTTTTTAAATTTTGAGTTGAGCTACTCCTTTTACTTCAGTTGCCGCCAAAACTCAAAGGAATGTCTGCGCCCTTTCCCGGCGCAGACATTTCAGTCGCCGACGGCCATAGCCTATGGCGACGAGCCGTTGGACAAAACCAGCCTGCCCCGCTGTCCGGTTGCCTTAGGGGAAACGCGCGTGCCTTCCTCCTGAGTAAAGTGCTTGTAAAATATACTTTTTTCCCTACCCTGTCAACATTTTGGCCCATGTGGTTACTTTCAAAAGCCAAGCGGTTCCATTTAACTGCCCAGCGCTTCCGGGCGGGTATAGCTGGCCCGGCCCCATTCAGCATGTTTTGGGGGAAGCTGGAATACCGGTTGGAGCGCGTGAAGGCCTCATTGGGGGCCCGCGCCGAGCATTGTGCAACACCTCATACCGGGTATAAGCTGGATCTGGCGCCAGGAGTTCCTCCTGAAAATCTGTACCCAAGCATGCTTCGCAGCGGTAGGGCTCTTCTTTCAATAAGGCGCGTAGGATCTGGATGATTGTCCGCACTGTTGCCCCTTCCTACTTCACTATGCAGGTCAAATGGCCTTTCAGGCGTTCGTAGGTTGGAGCCGCATGCAGCCCATCCCTCCTTCGCTAAAGCTTCGGCGGGCGAAGAATGGCGCGAGCGCGGAAAATAACGAGGCAGTTGATGTTGTAATATCTGATGCATCGCTACCAAGGGCGGCATATGCCGATAGGCTTTGGGGGCCGGCTCCCCCGCCTTTTGTTCCCGGTAGTTGTTGTACTCAATGCATACATTTTGCCCGTTTTTGTCATAGGACAAACGCTTGTTCGATATGCCGATGCGGCAGATATAACGGCCCAGGTACTCTTCTATTACCTTCGTTTCTGCCGTAGGCCATTGATGGTTCACTACCCAGCGCTTCTTGGGCAGGCTGCTTTCCAGTTCCTCATAGCTTTGGTGGTAATCCACCTGGCCGGATTCCATCAGCTTTTTTAACCGCTTCAGGAATATGGCGCGGTACTTCCCGCTCAGCTTGCGGTAGGGCGCTATCTTCCGCTTGCGCTTCGGCCAGTGCCATTGGCCATCCTGCTCATTGTAGCCTCCAAAGGTTACCAGGCAGTGGAGGTGCACATGGTACTTCAAATCGGAGCCCCAGGTATGCAATACGGCACTCATCCCGGGTAAGCCGCCTACGTTCTTTAGCTTTTTGCACAGCCGCCGTACGGTTTGCCAGGCCGAGCGAAACATCAAATTATACACCTCCCAGGGGTTGCGCCGTGCCAGGCCATTCAAACAGTGAGGCAGCGTAAAAGTGATATGGCAGTAGGGAACTTGCAGCATGCGGCAGCGCAACCTGTCTTGCCACTGTAGGCGCTTGACGCCCTGACACTGCGGGCATTGGCTGTTGCCACATAGCCTGCCCCGGCGAATGCCGGGGACAAATATTGGTAACGTACCTGCCCACAGCCCTGGCAGGTGATGCGTTTGCCTCCCAAGGCCGGCGTGCGGCACACCGGATCGAACGGATCAGCTCTATGGTGCGCCGGCTGGCCCGTAAACCTGGATATACTCTTCTCCAGAATCCCGGAACAGCTCTCCTATCGGGCCTCCTGCCGGAAGGTGATTTCCATGCTGGCAACTGGGTGGGCTACTCGTTTGTGGTATGACTGACATAAGTGGATATAACGGGCGGTCGTTTTTAAATGTTTATGGCCTAACTGCTCCTTCAAATATACCAAATTCGTACCATTCTCCAGGTGGTGTGTGGCATAGCAATGCCGCAGGACATGCGGCGATACGTTGCGTTCTATTCCCGCAGCCTGCCGCGCCTGCTCCAGGGAATGTTGCGCCGAGCGGTTGGCCCACCGGCTGCCCCGGTACTTGCCGTTGAACAGGTACGCTTCCGGCCGGTATGCCCGGTAGTAGTTGCGCAGCTCCATCCAATCTTGTAACTTCTGAAGGTGGTCTGTGTGTGTGCTCATTTCTCTTGATTTGGTGATACAATACCGCCAAATTTAAGAGAAAACCAGTCACAATACACTGAAAAACAGAATCTTATGGGCAGGAAACAGGATGGTTTTGTTCAACTAGAGTCGTTTGAGCAAAATATTTAAAAAGTGATTTATCACAATTAGGACATTTTTTCATAATGAACTATTAGTACATCGTTTACTCAATCCTTAATTTCCTGTATTGAGGCCCTGAATGTAACCTCATTTCTGAAAATTCAATTTCTTTTTTCGACGACAGGGAGCGGTAATTGTTAAGGACCTCAATTATTCGAGACAACGAATTCCCGATAAAACAAATCTATTTTCCATTTTTTGCCTGCCTAATTGGGCTATACAATCAATTGACCGTAACAAACAAAACTCGGGTTCCAAAAACCAATTCTTCACGATTTTCAAAGGCAGGCTTAATTTTAATCCATTGGCTTTCAAATTCTTATTCCCAAATGGAGTGCGCCCAACGGCAGACTGTGAAAAAACCCACCGTCCAATTTACAAAATTCCTATCACGCCGCCCTGCTACATCCTGGAGTGCTGTATAGCCAACCATTTTTCAATGCGCTCAGGCGCAACCCTGGCGGCCCGGAGCTGTAAAAAGCCAAAAAACAGCCTCCCCAGCCTCTCCAACAAGGCCCTTACGCCAATAATGGACAGAACTCTCCTAAGGTTGTGCCACATGGCATGCCTTCGGCATAGCTCGTGAAGATCAGCGCGAACTCCCCGGGCACCTTCTCTTTGCCCTTCAGCAGCGTGTAGGAGTACCCCCAGCTTTAAGGCGCCGAAGATGTTGTAGCCCACCTCTACTATGCCTATATGCAATGGCAGCGCACGCGCATCCTTGTCCGTTGTTGATATCTGCCGCTCTTCGCTCTGCTCTAGTGCGCCGGGAACGAAATTCTTAACCAATTCTTTGGGCTCTTTTACGGCCATGCTGCGTTGCTCCTTCCTTCCGTAGCTTAGGCTATGGTCGGTCGTCGCGCCTTGCCTGTCTCCGCCGGCCATAGCCTTTGGCGACGAGCCGGCCGCAAAACAGCCTCAAATTATTGACCAACAACTTCGTTCCCGGCGCACTAGAATGTTAATAACCTGCCTGATCGGCAAGCTCGCTTGGCAGGCAGGCGTTCCGGCTCATTGACCCCCTGTTTTTTGAGGTGTGACAAGTGTTGGTTTTAGTACTTAACCTGTTGGCAAAAGCCAACTGGATGAAGCATAAAGCCAAACGCATGGATGAGATACGCCTCATTTTACAGACCTATCAGCGCTGCGGTTTTTACAAGCCTACAGCCAGGCGCTTGCAGGTCTCGAAGAATACCGTCAAGGGATATGTTCGTCGTGCACGGGCGATTTTCGGTGGTGTCGAGCAAGCTCTTTTAGCCAGCGATGAAGAACTGCATGACCGCTTGTATTCGGCTAACGACAAAGAGGAGTTCACCCTCGAGGCCGTCTTTAATGCACAGCTGGAACATTGAACATTGGACCAGGGAACTCAGACGAGTGGGCGTCACCCGACAGTTATTGTGGCGGGAATACCGACAGGCACATCCCGATGGCTATGGCTACAGCCAGTTTTGTGAGCGCCTGCGCCGTTATGTAGAGCGTCGGGATCTGACGATGGCCTTATCGCACGTGCCGGGCCAGATGATGTACCTGGATTTTGCCGGCAAGACCCTATCGTGGGTAGATCGGCATACCGGCCAGCTCCATTCCTGTGAAGTGTTGGTTGCCGTTTTGCCGCATAGTCACTACACTTTTGCCATTGCTTTGCCTTCGCAGAAGGTGCTGGATTTTATCCACGGCATCAACGAAGCGTTGCTATATTTTGGTGGTGTTCCGCAGGCCATTTTGTCGGATAATCTCAAGTCCTATGTGAAACGCAAAGTTATCGGTCTTGTCGAGGCATCCTGAGTCTGGCCAAAAAATACACGCCGCAAAGACTGGAAAATGCGGCACTACGCTGTCGGGGAGCGACGAAGGCCTCCTACACCATGCTCAAGAATATCCTCGAACGCGGGCTTGATCAGCAGCCCCGGCAACTCGATGTCTTTCGTCCTCCGGAGCACGACAACATCCGTGGTCCCGAGGCTTATCAATAACGTTTACTTCACCAAAATCAATGATCATGACCAACGCTTCCTTAGACCTGATGCGACAGCTGAAACTCACCGGCATGGCCGATGCTTATCAGGCCGTCCTCGAACTGCCCGTTAACGAACAACTCCAGGGGGATGAACTCATCGCCCGGCTCATGGATGCCGAAATCAAGCGAATGAACATGTACACCCGACTCAGCAAACTGCGCTACCAGGCTAACATCCAGGATGTACAATGTTCTGAAC
This sequence comes from Lewinellaceae bacterium, assembly GCA_020636095.1. Taxonomy (GTDB): domain Bacteria; phylum Bacteroidota; class Bacteroidia; order Chitinophagales; family Saprospiraceae; genus JACJXW01. The sequence continues at coordinate 10,516 of JACJYN010000016.1, read as the reverse complement.
ACCGCCATCTATCCCAAGCCCAACTCGCTCAACTCAGTGATCGGGCCTGGATCGAAAGAGGCGAAAACCTCCTGCTCACCGGATCGACGGGCAGCGGAAAATCCTTTCTGGCTTGCGCCATCGGACACCACGCCTGCGCACTGGGCTTACGCACCCTTTACTTCAATATGAACCGGCTGTGTGAACAGATCGCCGTGGCCCAAGCCGAAGGCTCCGTCATCAAGTGGCTCAACCGACTCAAAAAAGCCCGGCTCATCATTCTGGACGACTTCGCACTGCAGCCCATCACCCACAAAGTGAAACTGCTGCTGCTCCAAATCCTGGAGGACCGCTACGAACAGAGTGCCACCCTGATCTGCTCCCAGCTACCAGTCGCCAAATGGCATGAATACTTCGACGAACCCACCATCGCCGATGCTATCCTGGATCGGCTCGTACATCGGGCTCATCGCGTAGAACTTAGAGGAGAAAGCCTCAGAAAACAGCGTCCGCCTCAAGGGTAAACGACAAATCAACTATCTTCGTAATCAACTTACCAACACCCCATGCCTCAGCAAATAGGGAAAGTTATCAACAAGGGGGGCAATGGACCGGAATACAGGGATCAGCTAGGCCGGAATAGGCACTTTTATCATCAAAATAAAAAAAAAGTAAAAATTATTTGGTTGTTGAACAAATTTGATTTTAATTTGCATTCTATATATAAAATATATGCAGTATGAGTTATTCGTTGTCATTTTCAAAAGCTATTTTGGTTGTCATATTTATCTCAGACAAGACCAGACAAAATCAATTTGAGTTTTTGTCTACAGCTTCATTGTCAGAAATACTGAATATTCCTAAGCCAACTTTGGTTAAGATTCTTCAGAGCCTAACTGCTGAAGGTATAATCGAAACGAAGGAAGGTAGATTTGGTGGTATCCGTTTAATCAAGGATCCATCAAATATTAATGTTCTCGAAATTCTAAACGCGGTCGAAAAGGGTAAGTCTCTCTTCAATACTACTTTTGGTATTAAAGCTAAAGGACAAAGACCGGATAAAGCTCAGATTTCGTTGTTAAACTTGTTTGGTGCGGCTGAAAATAAAATGAAAGATGAGCTAAGTAAAAAGACAATAGCTCAAATCCTTGATGAGATGAGTTAATTTTTTTTACTTTTAACTAAATAAACGATATATAATGAAAATAAATATAAGCTTTAGCAGTTTCTTTTCCAGTGTACAAGAAGCACCCTGGTATGTTGAATTCTTAGAACCAGTTGTCTCACAGATTCCTCCATTCAGTAAAGTGCTAGATATCGGAACAGGTACTGGTAAATTACTTCAGTTATTAATAAATGGAAAAAATTCGGATTGCACCGGAATTGATACAAGTGCATCAATGTTAGCCGAAGCAGAAAAAAAATTAGAAGGATTGGCAGTTTCTTTAGTTCAAGTCACTTCGGGAGTAGCTTTTCCATTTCAAAATGCTGGCTTCGATGAAATATGTATCTGTAACGTTTTGTTTAATCTGAGTGTTGATGATCAGAATTTTTTACTCAATCAGTCATTAGATGTATTGAATGATGAAGGAAGAATAATTATTCTATCTCCAACCGGAAAGGGATTCATTAAAGATTTTTTTCGGAAGTTTTCAAAAAAGAACAACATGAGTTTTGCACTATGGTACATGCTGACAAGGCAAACTGCAAGAAAATATAATGCCCAAGGACGTATCCAAGATTTCTGTAAAGATAAAAACCTGATTTACAGCAGAAGAATCGTATTCGATGGCTTTGGCTTATTAGAAATAGTTGAAAGAATATGATTTTTTTATCATTATCTAAATATACGAAATATCATGTTTAACAATTTAAATTTAATTTTTATGAAAACAAAAATCAGTTTTTTAGCATTCGTAGTAATTTTTGGGATGTCAAATTATAAAGCTACAGCCCAAAGCACAGATCGTACCGATAGAAAAACCAAATTTTCTATTGAAATCGACCCTGCAACATTTGCATTTAAAGGATATTCGGCTCATTTGAGAATTCAACCGAAGTCATGCAATCATCTTTTATATGGAGTTGGTATTTATGCCATGGATATGCCCGCATTTTTTGTGGACATGAACAGCAATAATGCCGACAAAGGTTGGCAGGTGCGCATTAACAACGCTATTGGAATTTTCGGAGAACATCATTTTTCCGAAGTTAATAAAGGATTTTTTGTTGGTTCTCAGATTAGTGCGCAGCAGTTTTTAATTGAAAATGACAATCAAAGTGGAAATGAGAAGTTTACCAACGGATTAATAATGGGTTACGGAGGTTACACCCTGCAACCATTTAAATTCCCACTTTATTTTAAAGCATGGGGAGGTGTTGGGTACACATCCAAAATAAGTGGTGAAAATGTACTAGGGGGTAATGAATATGACATTTCACCAATATCTGTTTTTGCTACTTTACATGTGGGGTATACGTTTTAAAATTAATCAAGATGAGAAATTCAGTTTTCCTAATTTGGACTTTATTACTGATCGGAATCATAGACTTGCATGCTCAAGAGAAAGACAGTCATGAATTCCTTGTAGAAGCAGATCCTTTACCATTTATTATGGGTGGCCTAGGTGGTCATTTTGGCTGGTCTCCAAAAAAGAGTGAACATTTTAGAGCGTGTTGGGATTTTATCCTTTGGCCTGCAAATAGCCATCTATGGAACCTCACTTCGCTATTTTTTCGCCCCGTAGCCCTGCTACGAAGCTCAAAAATAACTTCGTGAGAACCCAAATCTGGCCATTTTCGGCATCAAAAACAAAATCCCAACACGCTCTTACATTTGGGCTGGCTTTTATAGCTCAAATAAAATATCCGGATGCTTTTATTGAAATTGATTCCCGGAACAAAAATATGGGCTGGGGAGTACAAATCAATCAGGGCATGGGCCTATGGACTCACTACTATTTTCGGGAAAAGAACAATAGATTTTAATGTTTATTTTCGATTTTAATGGGCTTGAGGATTCATTTTCTCAGGCCCTTTTATAAAATGTAAATCATTCATTCTGATGGTTCTTCAGCACATTTTTTAGTTGTTTGGCTTCTATAAAATCAGTCAGCATTTTGTACTGCACTTCAACAGATACGTTTCGGTCTTTTGGAAAACTAGATTTACCAAAACCTAAAAAATCGAGTGCGATTACTTTCTTATTACTGTCAATGTTAGGAATGACATTACGCCATAGATATGCATTTGCAGGTAATCCGTGAAGTAATAATATAGGGTCGCCTTCGCCTGATTCTATATAATGAATGGTGTCTTTACCTATGTTGATAAACTGGGATTCAAAAGGAAAATCTGCTGAAATATCTTTTTCAACCTTTGTGTTTTTTCCTACATATACGTCTTGAGCCTTTACATTTTCTAAGAGCGTGTTGGGGATTTAGAGCATGTTTGGAGGTGGTGCTTTGGAAGCGAAAATGGTCGATTTTGGGTTCTCGCAAAGCTATTTTTGAGCTTCATAGTGGTGCTATGGGGCGAAAAAATGGCGAGGTGAGGTTCCAGAAGCGGTCATTTGCAGCCCAAACGACCACCTCCAAACATGCTCTTACTTTTGATGTCGAAAATGAGCAGATTTTGGTTCTCAGGAAGCCATTTTTGAGCCGCATAGCATCGCTACGTGGCGAAAAAATGGCGAAATGAGGTTCAAAAGATGCACATTTGCAGGCCAAAGGGTAAATCCCCAACACGCTCTAATAGCAATGTAGTCAATAAAAGAATTATAACTGTTACTATTTTTCTGTTCATTTTATTTCTTTTTAAGGTTTTTGAAAAGCCTGATAAATATGTAGATATGGCTTAAAAATGTAGCTAAGCCATAGGTTACAAACATCAACCAAATGAAGCCAAGGTTTTGGTTGTACAGTTCAAGTCCAAAAAATTGAGGAAAAGCTGTAATTAAATCTCCGAACCCTACAATATTGAATATCCAAACCAATGGAATGGCAATACTCCATTTGTTTTTTAAGGAAATGGCAGCTATTATAGCTAAAATTGCCGTTGAAAAATCTAATAAGCCTACTGTGTTTAAAAATTCAGCTGGAAAGCCATCATAAAATTGCTCTTTAGCCATAAACGATAAGCCTAAGTATCGAAAGGTGTTGAGGAATACAAAAGGTAAAAGTGCCTCTTGAATAGCTAAATTGGCTATGCGTGGTTTTATCCACCATTGAAAAGCTAAAATAATTGCCACTGTGCCTGTTAAGGCTTGTAAGTTGATAATTGTAAAATTGTCCATTTTGTTATTTTTTTATTTGTGATTATTTGTTGTTTGGGATCGGTTTTTTATTCAATCGCTTAAATATGAACTTGGGAGCGAGTCTGCCCATTAATTTGAGTTGTTTGGAAATTCCTGGGGTAATTTCTTCCTTACCACGAATAAAATCTTTCCAAAAAATATCTGCCAATTTTTCGGGTGGCATGGGTTTTAAGTTATCGTCTTCGGTAATATCAGCTCCGTGTGCTAAGGGCGTATCTACTACGGGTGGTAAAAGTTCAACCACTTTTATATGATGCGGTTTCAATTGCGGTCGAATGGCTTGTGTCCAAAAATGCAAAGCTGATTTGGTTCCAGAATATACAGGAGCTTGAGCAAATGGTACATAAGCCAAACCCGAAGAAACATTCACAAGAACAGCGTGCTTGCTATTTTTAAGTTGTGGTAAAAAGTAGTGCAATAGTCTAATGGGCGAATTGTAGTTGATTTCAATTTCTTGCATCTGTTTTTGCAAGTCATTGCTTTCTTTTCCTGCATCTACCAAATTCATTATACCTGCATTGTTTATAAGAATGTTAACACCACCAAATTTATCTTTAATGTCATCTACCAAGTTTCTTACTTCTGCATCATCCGTTACATCACTTTGAAATATGTGAATGTTTGGAAACTCTTTCTGTACATTTTCTAATTTGGAAAGATTTCTACCTGTGATAATAACGGTATTGTCATTAGCTGAAAACTTTTTGGCTAAGGCAAGCCCAATTCCTGAGCTTCCGCCTGTTATTAATACAATTTGTTTGGACTGTTTCATATAAAATTATTATTTTTGCTATTAAATCAGTAGCAAAAGTACATAAAATATTTTATTACTACTAAAATAATAGTAAAAAATGGGAAATAATTTTAGGTCGGGCTGTCCAGTTGCATCAACTTTGGATATTGTAGGAGACAAATGGTCTTTGCTTATAATTAGAGATATGTTGCTTCAAGGCAAGAAAACGTTTAAGGAATTTTCTACTTCTCCAGAGGGAATTGCACCAGGTATCTTGTCTTCAAGATTGAAGTGGCTGGAGGAAAATGAATTGATATCTAAGCAAAAACTGCCCGATAATCAAAAGGAAAACATCTATCTTTTAACAGAAAAGGGAATAGAGCTGGCTCCTGTAATCACGGAAATCATCCTTTGGAGCGATAAGAATTTAAGAAAACAAAATGCCGATATGTACTCGATTGCCGAAGCAGGTTTTCATCAAGACAAGTCACAAGTAACAGAGGGGATTCAAAATAATTATCGTCAGCTTGTTCGAGAAACTTTGAGTTAAGAGCATGTTTGGAGGTGGTCGTTTGGGCTGCAAATGACCGCTTCTGGAACCTCACCTCGCCATTTTTTCGCCCCATAGTAGCGCAACATGCGTTTGCCTGCAAGTTTATTAAGCATCAATTCAAGCTTACGGTCAGTTCAATTATTTTACGCTTATCATCATTTCACCACCTTCGCCGTAGGAGACTAACAGCTTTGAGCCAACCCTCGCGGGTTCGCTTTTGAAAGGTTCGATTGTCACTTGGGCTTCTTACCTATTCGTTGCCAAATATGCAAGCCAAGTTAGAAAACTCCCAGCAGTATGAGAGGTTAAAGCTACTTTTCACTACCTTTGCAAAAAATTGATAGTGAGTAGTTTAACAGTATTCATAGCAACTTCTTGTCGCACCATTTTATGCTTTGTTCACTACCGTTTTCTATTCTTCAAGCTGCATTTTGGATAGAAGCCAAATCCAATACATCCAATTGCGTGACCAATGTATTATCAAGTTCAGTTAGTTCAGCTTCCTTTTCAGGTGTTCTCATGGTTGCTATTACATTCCAACCTTTTTGTTGAAACAGTTTTGCAGTTGCTTTGCCAATGCCTGAACTTGCACCCGTAATAAATATCGTTTTGTTCATTTTAATTTTTGTTTAGGTTCAATAAATTAGCCACGCCATTGGCAGTATAAATCTGTTGAGTCGTCTGCCGAAGGGCTTCATTGTAATTTTCAATCGGCTCTTTTAATCCCATAAAATCAACAACCGTTCTAAATGGTTTTTCTCCGTGTGGCATTTCCAATAACGCAACAACAGCATCGGCTACGGCTTGTGGGGATTGATTTGGATTGGTCTTCAAATAATCAACATAGCCATTTAAAGAAGCATCAGGTGCATGAACCATGTCTCCATATCCTTCATTTCTGGTTTCATCACTTGGTCGCAACATACCTCCCATAAAAGCGGTCGGCATACCTCCTGGTTCGATAATGCAAGATTCAATTCCAAAACCTGAAAGCTCGGCACGATACCCTTCGGCTAATGATTCCAAAGCATATTTTGAAGCAGAATAAACACCCAAAAATGGAGTGGTCACCCTGCCGATACAGCTTGATGTATGCAAAATTGTTCCCTTGCCTTGGCTTCTGAAATGCGGAAGTATGGCTCGCATCAATCGCTGCACACCGAATACATTGACATCAAAAACCCGCTGCATATCTTCTGCGGTAAACATTTCCTGAATGCCATTTGCGCCTAATCCCGCATTATTGAACACAACGTCTAACCCGCCTAAAAACTCCATAGCTTTTGCCACGCCGTTATTGACACTTGTTTCATTGGTCACATCCATATCGACCAATTTTACACCTGCCTTTTGAAGTTCTTGGGCAATAACCTCGTTTTTGCCTTTGGCAGAACGCATGGTTCCGACAACTTGATAACCTTTTTGGGAAAGGGATTTACAGGTCAATGACCCAAAAGCTCCACTTGCTCCTGAAACTAAAATTTTCTTACTCATGATTATTTGAATTTTTGTTTTAAAAATTTTGACAACACAAATATCAAAGGCTCACGAATAAAAAATTAACATAGAACAAGGATAGTCTAACACATTTCGGGGAAATTCGATTTGGTCAGTTATCTCTATACTCCTGTGGCGTCAATCCCGTTTTTGATTTAAACATTCGGCTGAAATAATGTGGATAATTAAACCCGAGCGTATAGGCAACTCCACTAATAGAGTCGTCAGAACCTATCAATAAATCTTTTGCTTTTTCGACTAAAAATTCATTAATGTGGTCTTTGGCAGTTTTTCCTGTTTCCTTTTTCAGCAAATCACTCAGATAGCCCGCCGACACATGACATTTATTCGCTAAATAAGCAATAGTAGGCTGACCCAAGTCATGGATTTTATCTGTCTTGAAATATTCTTTTAATGCTGCTTCTACTTTTGAAGTAATATCCCTGTTTTGTGCAGAACGGGTATTAAATTGACGCTCCACACCACTAGACATTTTGAGAGAGAAGCGTAAAACTGACTATCTTTAAAGTCGACTAAAACTAGAAGACATGTCAGTATTTACGCTCCTGGAACAAGTTACAGAAAAGAAGATAGAACTGCCTAAAAATACTTTAAAGAATACGCTGATTGTTAGCCACTCGATCCTGCACGCAGGGACAGTGAACCTGAACAAGGTGAAGAACAGCGTGCCTCATGTTCGCGGAGCCGGCTTAGCCAGCGCCCATGCCGATTATAAATTATTGACGCGCTATTTCGATCAGGGCAAGGTGGTAAGCGATCAGGGCCATCAACAATATGAACAGTTGATGCAAGGCTTGCGCACCTTGTGCTGGATGGTGCTCTTCCAGCAACGCAAGCGTTTTGGTGTCAATAAGCTGAAGCACCTTTTATTGGATGGCACCAAATGGGATTTCGGCCAGGAAAGCATTCATTTAATGACGCTATGTGTCCTGGTTGGTGACGTAGCCATCCCTATCTGGTGGGAGGATTTGGGCAAGGCAGGGCACTCTTCGCAGGAAGAGCGCATAGCCATGCTCAGCGAAGCGATGAAAAAGTACGGCTTGGCGGGCATGACCTTGCTGGCAGACCGAGAATACGTTGGCAGAGAGTGGTTTAAGTACCTCTCAGAGAGTGGCTTGTATTTTGTCATCCGGGTAAAAGAGGGTATCTATCACGACGAAATTAATGCTAATGGAGGACGCACTTGGCAGCAACTTAAGGCCAAAGCAGCGCAGAAGGCTAAAGGCAAAAAGGTTTCTAAGAAGATCAAAATAGACGGACTGGATTTACACTATATTGTGATGAAAAACCCACGCCCGGATGCGGAAGACGAGCTGGTTTATCTGCTCACGAACCTGAACAGCCCCACCCAGGCAAGCAGGCTCTACGAATGGCGCTGGCAGGTCGAAGTCTGCTTCAAGCACTTAAAAAGCAACGGGGTGAATTTGGAGGCGATGAACGTAGAAGGCAAAGAGAAACGCCACCTGATGATGGCCATCGCTGTGCTGGCCTATATACTCGCTATTAGAGAGGGCTTGCTCAAAGAATATCGGGACGGTATTCGCTGGGTGTTGGATAAACGTTCCGGCTTTGAGTACCGCGCCGTGTCGGTTTTCCTAAAAGGGCTGGATATTCTGAGGCGCAAAGCCCTAAATCTCATCCAGTTCACCCGCTATTTGAGGAAAATCACCAAAGGTGAATACGAATTAATTTTTCAAAATGTCTAGTGGTGTGCAATAGTCCTGTACCAATCTTTTTTACAGTAACATCACTAAATGGAGTTATGGGATTTGATGGTTTATTCGCTGTTTGTGCAGGTGATTCACTTGATTGCCCCTCAACTTTAGTAGCCTCATTTTTCAAACTCACAGCAGCATCAACTATTTGTTCTGCACCTACAACACCCTCGGCAATGGTCTTTGGATTAGTTCCTGTAAGAAGATTTTGAGCTAAATCAGCGGACTTTTCTCCCAAAATCTATTTTCACTGCCCAAAGCCTGTCTATCGGTTGAGCAAGAGCCGAGTCACAGACTTGTTGCAGCGGAGTTGCAGCGTATACTTCGGGCAGCGTGGAGTAAACTCGTTGCAGCGTATACTCAGGGCAACGTGGGCATTTTATCTGTCACTTTGCTTTTTTTCAAGAAGAATGAGGCTTTTTTTATTCTATTCTGTCAGATAGTTTATCTTATCCAAGTAAGAAATATGAGGACATAATACAAAACTGGTTTCCTTAGGAGTATCCCTGTGAAATTTAGTCAGAATAAAAGAATGACTGCAAAGCAAATCTTCTTCATGTTCTCTGGTTTTAGAATTGAAAATTGTTTTATCCAGCCTCTTCACATCATTTACCGAAAGTACTTTTTTATAATGGCTATATTTTGTAACAAAAAATCCTTTTTCTTTTCTAAATACAAAAATATCCCATACGTCATTATACTCTCCTGAGTAATTATACCTTAAGTAATATTCCATTTGCAACTTTCCTGGCCTCTCGCCAACATACTTTCCTATGGATGCTTGAAAAACGCTATCTATTAGATTGATGTCAGCAGAAAGTAAATCATTTTTCATGACGGCACATTCCTTTTCATAAAAATCATCTGTTATCTGCTCGCATTCAATATTCAATGTTTCAAGTGCCTGCGTTTTCCATACTTCAAATTTTGAGAGTGTATTGTTCAACTGAGTTTGAGAAAAACATGTAAACCCGATGAAAACAAGGAATGAAAATAGTAATTTCATGATTTTAGTTTTGAGATTTAATAACAGGCAAAATTCGAGGAACTTCTCCTTGCTCTTTTCTAATGATATTTTCTCGTACTCTTGAATTCACCTCCTCTTGTGTTAGAGTCCTCTTACCGTTAGTATCATGGTCATGATAGTTCGGCAAATCTGTCCCGTCTCTTTTACCTTGAGTAGAATTATCAGCATGTATTAGTTCATGTGCAAGTCCAATTTGAGTGCCACGTTTTTTCGAACCAACAGCATTTATACCACCCTCTTCGTCGGTAGGGTTAAACCTTACTGTCACATCTGTTCCTATGCCATTCTCCGCAGCTTTCGGATATTTAGCAAAAGTCACATTTCCACTTCCCTTCTCTATATAGGTGTCCTTCTCTCTGCCTATTAAACCAGCAACTAACTTTGTTCCTTCTGTTAATTCTTGTCCTTCATTCGCCCCGCCTTTTTTTACAATAACTAATTCATCCCCTCTCCAATCGACTTCATCATTAGTTAGCAATTCAATATTTGCTTTAACATCTGCTTTGAAACGATAGTATTCGTCCTTAGAGCCATAGATATTCTTGTTATATTTTACGATGATATCATCAGGCGCACGCCCGTCAGGGTCAATAAATCTAATCGGGTTATCGAAGGTGTAATTATACGGCGACCAAGCGGCGAAGTCGGCTGCTAAGGGGTCAACTGTTGTAAACCT
>JACJYN010000015.1 GCA_020636095.1 Lewinellaceae bacterium | reverse complement strand
CGGGGGGGGGGGGGGGGGCGGAAGGGGGGGGGGGGGGGTTCGGCTTCGCTCACCCCAAGGGGGGGAACGGCGGCTGAGCGAAGCCGAAGCCGCAGTTCTTCGTTTTCCAATTTCAGTTTTTCGGCCTCCTCGCACGCGCGCGCGTAGAGCACTCTCAATTCTTCCTGTTTATTCAATTCTTCTTTTTTATTCAATACTTCTTTTTTATTCAATACTTCAAAAGAGTATTCAATACTTCCTGGCGGGTTTTCAGGGTGCTGAGAACCAGTATCCTGAAAATCAGTGTACTGAAATTCAGTATCCTGAGAACCCGTATGCTGAGGGGGGAAACCCTGAAATTCAGTATCCTGAGGCTCAGCATCCTGATTTTCAGGGCACTGGAAACCCGTAACCTGAGGTGGCGTGTACTTCCTGGCGAGTTTCCGGGGGATGGTGTAGCGGTTGCTGGACAGCCGCCGCCCGCCGTTGGTGCGGCGCTGGGCTTTGCTGGCCAGCTGGTGCTTTTCCAGCAAGGCGATGTCTTTGTCCAGGGCATCGCGGCCCAGGCCGGTGATGGCCCGCAGGGTTTTCCGGGAAGGCCAGGCCTGGTTGTGCTCGTTCATGAACTTGGAGATGGCCAGCAGCACGCCGACGGCGCGGGCGCCCACGATGGGCATTTTCTCCAGGACCACGGTATCGCTGATGTTGATCATGGCTTGCTATGTTTTGTGAAATTGAGGAGAAGAAAAAGCCCCGGCCTGTAACCATTATCCTGTGACCAGGGCTCAGCAAGAGACAAGTTCGAATAAGCTTCAAAAGGCTCCCGGGCGGTTGTCCAACATATATTGCACTCCGCTTAAGGTTCACCTCTGGCCCGGGAGCTGCTAAAAACCCAACATTAGCATGGATGATTTGGCTGCCTTCGACTACGCTCAGGCCTGGTTCGGCTTCGCTCAGTTCTAGCAGTTGGCTGCAGCGCCCGCGTTAGGGCGCCGCAGCCTGGAAAACAGCAGGGTGTAAATAGTATATAAAAAACAAGGAGGGGCTTGGAAATAATGGCACTTCTGAAAAACGCTTCATATCAACCTACACCTGCCCTCCCTGCTTGCTTTTAAGGATGCCCTGTTATCAAGCGCCAGTCATGGCGGAGCTTTGTGCCTGCCCCCCGCATTCAGTCGGGCTGCGCCCTTTCGCCTGGTATAGCGGGAAATTTTCAGCCGGCCCATCTCGGCGCCACTAGCGGAGCAGTAAAACAGCGTGAAGCTGTCTTCCCCGTCCCCGTCCTCCACCTCTTTCAGCTCCCAGCCAATGAGCCCGAAGGCCCTGCCCCGGTTGCGTTCGATGAAAGCCACCGAGCGGATGGCCCCAAAATTGTTGGCGCCAGCAAAAACATCTTCCTGCCCGTCCCATCTCTCGCCCTGGATGCCATAGAGGATGAAATCCTCCACCAGGCGCTGCAAAACGTCGAAAGGCAGCGGTTTGCTCCGCTTTGGCCGGCGGCATAGAGAAGCCCCGGCAATAGCGTTGCGCATTGCTGAAGTTGTCATAACTATAAGTTTTGGTTCTTTGACAAACCTCGTGGCATTGAGCCAGCTAAATGCCGGAAACACGGCTCTGTGTAGGGTTCAGGAGGCCGCCTTTGTTCCGGCATTCAACTGGCCCACGAGATTTGTCAAAGAAGGTAAGTTTTGAATTATTTGGCGATATCCACCCTGATCTGTTCCTCCCTTTCCCTGTTCTCCGCGATCCGCCGAAGAGCCAGCTCCCGGACCACCTTTCCCGTTTCGGTATACTTCCTTTCATTGAGGGATTTGATATGGTAGGAAGCCGTCCGCTCCGAAATATTCCACCCTTCCACCCCCCTGCCCCTCAAAATTTCGCGAGCCTCTCTGGTAATCAAAACCAAATCTCCCCTTAATAACCCTTCGATCAACATAGCCGTAGATTATAATTTGAATTTGGATTTGGCTCTTTTCAGTGTTGTTTTCCTTATGGTTCTTTTCCAGTTTCAGCTTTTCGGCTTCCTCGCACGCGCGCGCGTAGAGCGCGCTCAATGCTTCCTGTTTATTCAATACTTCTTTTTTATTCAATACTTCAAAAGAGTATTCAATACTTCCTAGCGAGTTTTCAGGGTGCTGAGAACCAGTATCCTGAAAATCAGTATCCTGAGAATCCGTAAGCTGAGGGCCGCAACCCTGGATTTCAGTATCCTGAGAACCAGGGCCCTGAAAAACCGTAACCTGGCCCGGTGGAATAGAGCAGCCTTGTCCGGCATTATTACACAGGGCCAACGGGGTGTACTTTCGTGCGAGGCTGCGGGGGATGGTATAGCAGTTGCTGGACAGCCGCCGGCCCCCTTCGGAGCGGCGTTGCGACTTCTTCGCCAGCCGGTGCTTTTCCAGCAAGCTGATGTCCTTGTCCAGGGCGTCGCGCCCCAGCCCGGTGAGGGCGCGCAGGGTTTTGCGGGAGGGCCAGGCCTGGTTGTGCTCGTTCATGAACTTGGAGATGGCCACCAGTACGCCGATGGCGCGGGCGCCGACGATGGGCATCTTTTCCAGGGCCAGGGTGTCGCTGAGGTTGATCATGGCGGTTGTTTTGAAGAAGGGTTAAGCGTTTTTTCAAAACTCGAAGAAAAGCCCCGGCCAGTAACCATAATCTTTGGGCCGGGGCCAGCAAGAGACGGGTTCGAGTACCCAATAAGGCTGAGCGAAGCCGGCTTCGGCTTCGCTCAGCCTGGCAGTTGGCTGCAGCGCCCACTTCTGGGCGCCACAGCCTGGAAAACAGCAGGGTGTTCGTTGGAATTGATACGCTGGGGCCATCGTATAGCAGAGAACAGCTCATTTTTACCACCCCGTTACCCACGCCAACGTATCAACTCCCAACATTCTGAAAAACAGGGAGGGGCTTAGAAAAAATGACCCTTCTGAATAGCTCTCCATATCAATCAGCACCTGCCCTCCCTGCTTATTTTGAAGCAACCAAGCCCATCAAGGCGGAGCTTTGTCGTTGCCCGCTACATTCTGTCTGGACGCGCCCCTCCTTCGGGAAAGGCAGGAAATTTTCAGCCGGCCCATCTTAGCCCCGCCAGCAGAGGAGTAAAACAAAGTGAAGCTATCTTCCTCATCCCCATCCTCCACCTCTTTCAAATCCCAATCGATCAAGCCGAAAGCCTTTTCTTTATTGCGTTCGATGAACGCCACCGAGCGGATAGCCCCAAAATTATTGGCGCCGGCAAAGGCCTCTTCCTGCCCATCCCAGCTCTCGCCCTGGATCCCAAAGAGGATGAAATCCTCCACCAGGCGGTGCAAGGTGTCAAACGGCAGTGGCTTCTCCCGCTTTGGTGGACGGCATAGCGCAGCCCCGGCAATAGCGCTTCGCATTGCAGCAGTAGTCATAACAGTATATTTTGAATTATTTGGCGATATCCGACCTGATCTGTTCCTCCCTCATACTGTTTTCGGCTATCCTCCGAAGAGCCAGCTCGCGGATCACTGTCCCCGTTTCCGTGTACTTCCTTTCGGAGAGGGTTTTGATATGGTAGGAAGCCGTCCGCTCCGAAATATTCCATCCCTTAACCCCTCTACCTCTCAAAATATCGCGAGCCTCCCTGGTGATCAGAACCAAATCTCCCCTTATTAACCCTTCGATCAACATAGCCGTAGATTATAATTTGAATTTGGATTTATTCCCTTTCCATGTTGGCCTTTGCGGTTCTTTTCGTATTTTGTTAGCCCGAATCAGGTTTATTTTGAACCAAGATAGTCATTTTGAATTAAAAATAGTTCAAAATGGATTATTTTTTCTTCCGTTTTATTCTAAAAAAAACAGACACCTTTGAAACGGCTTGATAATCAATTGTTTAAGGATTGGACGGATTTTTTAAAGAAGAGCTTTGGCATTTCCATCAATGCCATAGGCAAGCGAGTGGGGCTGACCAAAAGCCAGATGAATGCCTACCGGAACGGCCCCACCCAGCCGTCGCAAGACTATTTCATAGCCTTGGCAGCTGCCTTCCCCGAACTCCAGGTCAAAGCCCAGGAAGCGGGCATCGAGCTCGAAGCAGGGGCCCAGCCCGGCAAGGAGAGCCTGCTGGCCCAGATCGATAAGCTGGAAAAAGAAGTCGGCGAACTGGAAAAGAACCTTGCCACGGTGGACCACGAAAGGAAGGAAGTCCAAAAAGCCCTCAACAAGGCCAACGCCATCATCGTGGAGCTCATGGAGAAATATGGCATAATAGGAGGAGAGGAGAAGAAGTAAACTCTTTCTCCAGCCAAACTCGCCTGCCAGTCGGCGGCATACATCCGGGCGGTACTATCTTCGGCCCTAAGAGCTATCCTGTTCTAATTTTCGGAGTTCCTGCAGCGCCTCCTCAACTTTAGAAGTTATCTTTTTTACTTTAGATTGATCCTTGGTTGTTTTAGCAACCTTTAAGCACGCCTTTATTTTACTGATAACTGTGCCGGGGACTAATTTACCCATAGCCTAATGGATTTTACATTAGCAAAACAGATTTTTGGCCACAGTTTTAAACAATTATTGGATTTGATAAGATGGATTGGGGCAAGTACCCGGACGGGGATAGCTAGACTCTGTTGTCCGGATACTTAATATCCAGCGAAAGGCAGCTTCTGTAGAGGCGGCTGGGAAGGCCCAACGCCCTACTTTTGAGCTATCATGCCGGCAGTTTGTTTTGGCGTATTCGAAAATACTCAGTAAATATAACAAGGTGTAGGCTGGAAAAAAATAACTTTTTTCACGAAAAAAGACATGGCAGATTTTTAGGAAAATGTAGGCAGGGAAAAGTTAAAAAATTGATAGAGAAGAAGATGCGATACTCACTTTTGCAGTGAATACATAAAAAGGGCTAGAATTTGAATAGCATTAATTCAAATTCAATTTGTATTTTAGAGTAGTTTTAAACAATTTTTTACGGTAGCGCTATAGCATTGCAGCTAATGGCGCTGCCCTTTTTACAACTACAATCCTTGCAAATCATCATTGATAAGACCCATAAGGATCATCAATGCAATCAGTGAACTCATACACTATTTTTCAGAAGGGTTGTTAAATCTACCTACTCAAACCTACAACCCTTCCTTTTTTGGGCCTATAACGATATCATTCCTTAATTCAGATATTAAAAGGCGATTAAAATATGATAGATTTAAGCGAAATTGTAAAGAATTCAGCAGGTTTAGAGTTAAAGAACGGATCGAAAATACAGGCTCTTTATGAAGGCTTTAGGAAGGGTTTTTTCAAATCCGACAGCGATGCCAAACTGGCAATTTTTGGTTCTGAAGATTGCACTCATTATTACAGTGAATTAAAAGCTACTCTTTTAGATAAGATTGTTGATGCCGCAATAGTCAATAGAACAGAAGGCAGTGAATCCCAAATAGCTTTGCGCAGGGCTTCGAAGTATTATCTGGCTGCATTGTATTTCTTCAGTAAAGATGACCGGCCGGCAGGAATTGAACTGGCAAAAAAATCGACGGGCATTGCGAGAAAGTATTCCTTCGCCCATATAAATTTTTTGGCGAACAACGAACTCGCTCACCATTACGGCGCCATACAGGGAAACACCCGTAATTTCAGTGTGCACTTGAAAGAGGCTAAAGCATCGTTCGATGTGCTACAAGCCGAGACAATGGCCCGGTTAAGTTACCTGGAGGTTGCACATAAGCATGCTAATTCCAGGAGCCTAAAAAATAGCCTACTACCCCTGATTGATGAAAAAGTAAAGTATCTCGAGTCGATTCCCCAGGCTGATACATTCCCTTTTATTGCCTATTTTTACAATATCCAGGCTTATAAATACAGTATTATCAGAGACTTTATTGGGTTGGTAAAAATGTGCGACGAGGCCTTATTAAGGCTTCACCATATTAAGGCCAAGCCTTATGTAGCCTACTTCACCTTCAAGGTCAAAAAACTGATGGCCTTCATCTCCCTGGCTGAATACGCCCTGGCCCAAAAGGAGCTGGGCGACTGCCTGCGCCTGGCGCCCCCAGGCTCCTACAACTGGGTATTAGCCCTGGTCTACCAGGCCATCCTTGGCTTTCATTCCAACCAGCCAGAGCTAGTTGAAGAGGCAATTGCCCAGGCTAAAAAATTCTACCCCAAACTGCCCACCAACGTTAAGGATCAATGGCTAGTCATCGAAGCCTTTCTGAACTTCCTGAAAGGGGGCCATATAAAAATAGGCAAGCTCATCAACCAGGTAGACCTGTTCAGCCGGGACAAACAAGGTGCCAATATCCCTGTGATTATCCTGGAAATCCTCTCCCTGATCCGGAGCGGCAAGAAGGGAACGCTGATCGACAAGGCCGAAGCCTACAAGCAGTACTCCCACCGCAACCTCCGGGGAGAGGCCACCTTCCGGTCTAACCAGTTTATGAAAATGCTGTTGCAGGTGCCGGCCGGCCGCTTCAAGCGGGATGTGGTGGAGCGCCGGGCGAAACAATACCAGGCAAAGCTGTTATCCCATGGCGTGGAAGCCATTGAAGTGGAGATGGTGCCTTATGAGGTGCTTTGGGGGAAAGTGCTGGAGATGTTGAAGTGAAGGGAGTATTGTCCGCTCATGGGCTCTTTAAGATACCGCGTAGTCCGAATACCCCCGTATTTTGGGAGAAAGAAAACCAAGCACGATATCAGATTTAGGAACGCCCAATTCCATTAGCTTTAAGCCGAGGTCAACCTCAGTCATATTGCGCTGTATCCAAATCTTACCGTTAATAATATCCATGTGCATGGGGCAGTCATGAATAAACTTCTTGCCCTCCCAACCAATCGTGACCACCTGATAACGATGGTTTTCTTTGTCGGCAATCAATTGGTTTTCAGCCTGTAGGTTGGAATACTTTACTTTTGAATATTCTGTAAGAATCTGAAGGATGGCCTTCTGGTATCTGGCTATTTTATCCATAAACAAGAGGGCTTTTGCTCCTAAATATAAAGATTTCAGAGTATAAAGGAAATGTTCAGCTGGAAAAGATAGTTTCTCGGCCGCAACCAGTATTTTGGATTAGTTGGCCATACCCTTATATCCATACTATTGGAACCATTCCCACCCCAAAGCCTGTTTTGAACCAAAACCCCAAATGAGAATACAATACTGCTCCGACCTGCACCTCGAATTCCCGGACAACCGCCGGTGGCTGGCGGCCAACCCGCTGATTCCTTCAGCAGAGATTCTGGTGATTGCCGGCGATTGTTTTTACCTGGGGGATGACTACAATTCGTACGACTTCATCCGGCGGGTAGCGGATAAGGTTGAGGCGGTGTATATCTTGCCAGGAAACCACGAGTATTATGGCGGGTATGATATTGCTACTGCCCTGCAGGCTACTTTCGAGGCCATCAAAGAGAATATTTTCCTCGTCAATAATACTTCCATTGAGGCACAAGGCGTACGGCTGATCTTTTCGACGATGTGGTCGCTGATTAACAAGAACATCCGGGAAATCATTAATGGACTTACAGACTTTCGCCTGATTAAATACCGGGGGGAAGCGTTTACGGTCAACCACTTCAACGCCCTACACGAAAAGGCCTTTGAGTTTCTAAAAAAGGAAGTGGCCAGGGATGGCAAGAAACTGGTTGTCACCCACCACCTGCCGAGCAATGAGTGCAACATCGAGCAGTTTAAGGGCAGCGTGCTCAACCCTGCTTTCTGCGTGGAAAAGACCTGGTTTGTCGCCGCCTCGGATGTTTCCGCCTGGATCTACGAGCATAGCCACCGCAATGTGCCGGATTTTGAGATCAGCGGTACGCGGATGTTGACGAATCAGTTGGGCTATGTGGGATGGGGGGAACACCTGGGTTTTGTGAGGGATAAGGTGGTTGAGATATAGCCGCAGTATTCGTGTTTTCAATTCAAACAGCTATCTTGCCTCAGCTGGCAACAGCCCCAAACATTTCCGTACCGTTTCCAGCAGCTCATCTTCCAGTACCTCAAGTGGCTCACCGAACAGCCCTTGTTTATCTACCGGAGTGACGGTATGCTGGCCGTTTTCCAGCCTGACATCAGCGCCTCGCCCCAAATCCCGGTGAGAACGCACCCCCAGGTGCTTGTAGTAGGCCGCCGTTTCCTCTTTCCGCCAGGGGCGGTGGGGGGCATTGGATTTTGAGCTTTCCAGGCATTGCCGGATTGCCTTTTCCAGTTCTTCATCCGAAGCATCTAGGGGCAGGATGAGGTAGGGCTCGGCGGCGATGCCCAAGCCGTCGACGGTGGTGTCGTTGGGGTGCATTCTGATCTTATCGCTAGCGAAAAGGCTGATGTTCTTCATGGCAAAGGATTATAGCTCAATAAATTTAACGATAATATTATTCAATTTCCCATAATCAGTTACCTCTTCGAAGATTTTTTGCTGGACTTCTGTTGCTCTGCCCCTTGGAATGACGACCTCCAGTTCCTTGTTGGCGCTTCTAGCAACTGTTCGCCCACCGTGGATGGCACCCCTAAAGTCGATCAATTTGTTGACGTAACCCTTGAGGCGGTACAACAGGCGGCTGCCCTGGTAAGAGGGCAGTGTGATGTCGATGGATTTGACGCTGGTTGCCGTTCCGTTTTTAAGTATGTCGACCACTGGAAAACCATGAGGCAGGCGGTAGTTGCCCGCCCGGATAATCTCGATCTCGACGCCGCGGTGTACTGCCGGCAATTCCCAGATCCCAGCGGAGTTGCCAGCTGCAATACGCGGAAAGCCATTGCGAAACAAACTGCCAACGACCCGCGTTTGGGCAACCCGGATATTAGCAAATAAATCGGCGAGCAACAAAGTTCCCAGCACCGCCTGGATATCTTGTCCGGCCTGCATCAGGCGCCAGGCTTTGTATACCTTAGCCGTATATACGACGATGCTGCCCTCCTGATGATTGTATTCAATTCCGTAGGTGTCTAAGGCGTGGGGCAGCTGTTCCGCCAAGTCCCGGGCATCTCCCTTTGCCACAGCTAGCAATCCGCTTTCGGTAAAGCGTTCGCCACCCTCCTGAAAACATTTTAGTTCACCGGTGACGATATCGAGGTGCCAGAATTGGCCGCTCAGAGTAGTTGAAGCAAGCAGTAATAGAACGGCTAGAAGGAGTCGGAAAAAGGAACGCCTCATACCTTAGTTTTTGAGATAGCGATGGAAAGCCCTGGTTGGAATCAGTATGGCTGTCGGGTTAAAATTACAAAAAAAATGCTAATAAAGTGTATTTTATTAGCGGTACCTTAAAAAAAGTATCTGTGCTTTCTTTACCAAATGAAAAAGCATGAGGAATACATCGAAAAGCAACTATCCAACCTGGGCGAACGGGTCAAATCCCTACGCAAAGCCCGGGGCTACAGCAACTATGAGCAGTTTGCCTACGAAAATGAGATTAACCGCTCCCAATACGGGCGCTACGAGAACGGCGAGGACCTGCGCTTCAGCAGCCTGCTGAAGGTGTTGAAGGCGCTGGATATTTCACTGGCGGAGTTTTTTGGGGAGGGGTTTGAGGAGGATGGAACTGGTAGTAAACGGTAGATGGTAATCGGCGGACGGCAGACGGTTCGAGTAACTCAGAGGTATTTGTTCAACTCGGTAACCAAGTGTGCTGTCCTGGAGTTTTATCCATATCGAAGACAACCCAAACCTCCTTTTCTGTACCATCTTCATCTACCCGTAAGATCTCCAGGACATACTCCACCAATGCCGTTTTGGATCGCCCAAGGCCATAAGATTCTACTTCCGCATTGCCCAGAGGGAAAGATTTGAAATACCAGGGTTCGGTATTTTCTCCTTCGCAGATGATGAGGAAAGATTTGCCCTTTTCCCGGCTTTCGATGGCATAAGGTTGGGGTTGGAACCGTTTCCTATACCAGGGCTTCTTCCTATCAGTCTTCTTTATTTGCTTTGTCGGCTTGGGCATTGGTGAGGTAGTTTTCAACTGCTTCTTCCACTACATTAAGATTATTGGGCACTGCGCCGTATTTACCCATCAGGTATTCCTTCTCGAAGGAAACGGTGTTGCGCACCCCATTTGCCTTCTTCGGAATACTGGTAGCGGTAAATAGCGACATCGCCAGCCTTTCCTTTCGCATCAACTGCTGGGGTTTCAGAGCCGGCAGGCATGCCTCCGTATTCCGGTTCCACCATTTCCAGCTTTTCGATGGTGGGGTCTATGCCTTTCAGGAGGCTGGTTAGCTTTTGCCGGAACCCTTCCTCTTTCATTCTGCTGAGCGACTGATCCCGCACAAGCGGATCGCTGAAAGCCGGAACCACTACCATTTTTAGCGTATTTAACGTATTTGCAAAGATTTCCGAAAAATCTTCCTCTCACTAGGCCAAGCCCTTGAAAAATCTTATCTTAAAGCAAGTAAAGGGTACACAATATGAGCCGCATTCTGTCACCACCTGCCTACCTCCACCTGCAGAGCGTCGCGCCTGTCCACAACCGCTACCGGCTGTATACCATCCGCATTGAAACCAGTAATTCGCTGGCGGGTGCTCCGTTGATTGTCACCTGTGCCTGGGGGCGAATCGGGCAGCAGCTGCAGCGGCGGGTATACCAATGCGAAAGCCTGGAAACCATAGAGAAGCTGCTGCTTCGGCTGCTGCGAGTTCGGTTGCGGCATGGGTATGGGTTGGTAGAGCGGGGGGAGGGGTTTCCAGATGTCGAGGTTTTGGCGGAGTTTCCGGTGGTGGAGCGAATGAGGGTGGGGCAGTTGCAGTTGTTTGGGGAGTAAGCTATACTGCTTTAGACCACGGTAGGCAAGGGCCTGATAATTTTTTGATGATGATGGTTTGGTTCATAAAATGAATATCAATAATTATAAAAAAAACTATTCTTTTGTGTGCATTCCTGATGAAAACCTGAAATCACCCTCCGAAAGTGATATTATTTTGAAATATCCTACTGTCGGAGCTTTAGTATCGCCATTTCTGACTATCCCTCTCATATCCACCTGTAAATTGTAAAACAGTATTTCATCTTCGTTTTTTACAACGGTATAAAATCCTTTTGCAAACCACTTCATTCTATCTACCAATTCTGGATTTACTCCTTCCAAAAGATAGTCATTTGTTGGAAAGTATTCAAAAGGAAGTTGGTTATAATGCAATATAGAATATTTGTGCATATACAATCCTTCATTTGTTTTTGCTACGCCATACCAATTAATATTAGCGACTCCAACAGGCATAGTAAGTAATGAATTGTAACTAATATTTTGTTCAGCTAATTCTGTTTTGAAATGTTCCTTCACATAACTCTTAACACCCAATGTACCTAATAAATAAAAGGTACTTACTGCAATTCCAATATAATTATATACCCTTCTGGATGTCTTATTTTTAAAAACAAACAAACTACAAATCAGCCCAATTAAAAGAGGAATGGTATAAACAGGGTCAACAACATTAACGCTATCAAAGCCTATCCGTGCATCAGAAAACGGCAAAAATAATTGCGTTCCATAAGCAGTAAAAGTATCCAGTAGCATGTGCGTGAACAATGCTAACCAGGTAAATATCCAGAGCTTCTGATAGCTTACCATCTTAGTCCATTTCATGCGTTGCAAAACGTAAGCAATTGAAACTGCTCCTATTATGCTGAATACGACAGAGTGACTAAACCCTCGATGAATACTCAACATTTCAAACTTATCATAGAACAAGTATAGCGCAACATCGAGGTCAGGAATGGTAGCGACAATTGCGCCAAGAACCGCTCCTTTGTTTCCAATATGTTTGCCTAATGTGGCTTCGCCTATTGCTGCTCCTAAAGCTGCTTGAGTTATACTATCCATTGTTGATTACTCTTTTTAAGTGAACCAGGGATTGAATAACTTCTCAATCCCTGATTCGTTTTTATCATTCTATTCTCCTACACTCCTCCATTTGAATATCGCAGGAATAACCGCCAAATTCAAAAAAGTAGAACTAATCAAGCCACCCAAAATAACAATCGCCATCGGGCTTTGAATTTCATTACCTGCCTGTCCTCCTGCCAAGGCTAATGGAATAAGAGCCAAGCCAGTTGTCAATGCTGTCATTAAAATAGGGTTCAATCGGTCGAGTGAACCTTCAATAATAGTATCTCGAAGGTTATGCCCTTCTTCTTGTAAAACTTGATAACGGCTAACTAAAAGGATTCCATTACGAGCTGCGATCCCAAACAAACTGATAAACCCGATCGTAGAAGCTATGGAGATCACTCCGGTTGTAAAGTAAACAATGAATACACCACCGATCAGGGCCAAGGGTAAATTCATTAAAACAATGCCCGCCAGGCTAAGGTCATTGAACTCCATATAGAGCAATAGGAAGATCAGCAATATCGCCCCGATGGAGGTAATAAACAACAAACGCGTAGCCCGCGCTTCGCTTTCAAACTGGCCGCCGTATTCTATCCTGTAGCCTTCCGGCAAGGGGATATTCGCATCAACGTCAGCCTTAATGTCATTGACGACGCCCCGAAGATCCCGCCCGGCGACATTGGCGGAAACCACAATTTTACGCTGCACATCTTCCCGGCTTATGGAATAGGGGTTTCCGGTTATGTCCACATCTGCGACGTAATACAAGGGGATCTTTTCTCCGCTGTGCGTGTCTACCAGGCTGTTTTTTATAGCTTCTGCGGTATTTCGATGTTGCTCATGGTACCGCACCACCAGATCGAAGCTGCGTTGGCCTTCAAACACTTGCCCTACTCTTTCACCCGCGAATGCAACATCAATATAATCCATAAAATCGCCCAATCGGATACCATATTTAGCCAACATGATTCGGTTAGGGAGAATGCGGATTTGAGGCACTTCTATTTGCTGTTCCACATTCAAGTCAACTAAACCAGGAATGCTTTCGATTTGTCGCTTAATTTGATTTCCCGTAGAGAAAAGTTTATTTAAGTCCGGCCCAAAAATTTTTATGGCAATGTTCGCCCTTGTTCCTGAAAGCATGTGGTCAATACGGTGAGCGATGGGCTGTCCAATGGTGATATTCGCTCCTGGAACAACAGACAACTTAGTACGTACTTCCTCTAAAAACGCTTCTTCACTTCGCTCACTTAAAGTAAAAGGAACATCTATCTCAGAAGCATTAACCCCTTGTGCATGTTCATCCATTTCTGCCCTTCCTGTTCGTCGGGATGTGATAGCCACTTCGGGCATTTCTAACATAAATTCTTCTACCAAAGCTCCCGTTTTATTGGATTCTTCCAATGATGTTCCTGGAGGAGTTACCACGCTGATGACCAAAGAACCTTCATTGAACTCTGGTAAAAAACTACGTCCTAATCCCGTTAGCAAATAGATGGAAACGGCAAATAAAATAACCGATAACAAAACGACCAGGCGAGGCACTTTCAAAACCAATTGCAGTATTTTTCGATAACCAGATGCGGCTACCCGTTCTACCCAACTTCCTTTTGCCTGACGTTGCAGGCGTTGTTCATTGGTCAATAAATAACTGCTTAAAACAGGTGTCAAAGTAACCGCTACAAAAAGGGAGGTGAAAATGGCTACTATAAAAGAAACCCCTAATGGTTGCAACAAACGGCCTTCCATTCCACTCAGAAAAAACAAAGGAATAAAAGCTGTAATGATAATGAGTGTAGCAATCAAAATAGAATTCCTGATTTCACTCGATGCGTCGAAAATAATCTTTAAAGCAGCCTGCTTTTCGCCAGCAGGTTTTAATACATTTTCCCGAAGCCGTTTAAAAATATTTTCTACATCAATAATGGCATCATCCACCAACGCTCCGATAGCAATTGCCATTCCCCCCAAACTCATGGTATTAATAGTAAACCCAAAGAGCTTTAAAACAATAATCGTTACCAAAAGAGAAACAGGAATAGCGATGAGTGAAATAGTCGTTGTTCGCCAATTCAGTAAAAAAAGAAATAGTATAATACTTACAAACAAAGCCCCCTCAAGCAAGGTCTTTTGAAGGTTGTCAATGGATGCTTGAATAAAATCAGATTGTCTGAAAATATGAGAATTCATTTTCACGCCATCAGGCAATTGTTTTTGCACCGCAGCCATTGTTTCATCAATGCGCTCCGTCAACTTCAAGGTATTGGCGTCCGGTTGTTTCATCAAAGTGAGAATGACCGATGACTTTCCTGCCACCGCGGCATCACCGATTTTTGGAGCAGCACTAATTCGGACTTCTGCCACATCCTCAATTTTGATGGGCGTTGTTCCTTCCATTTTAATTAAAGCCTGCCCAATCTTCTCCACCGAACTAGTTCTACCTTCTCCCTGAATAATGTATTGATTACCATATTCATTGATAAATCCACCAGAGGCGTTTCGAGTGGATGCCGCTGCTGCATGTTCTAATTCCGTCAAAGAAATATCGAAATATTTCATCTTTTCGGGAGATGCAGCAATTTCATATTGTTTGTAGCTGCCACCAATAACAATGACTTGCGCAACACCGCCAATGGCTAACAACTGAGGACGTATATTCCAATCCGCAATAGTTCGCAATTCCATTGGAGCTAAACTATCAGAACTCAAACTCAGCAACATGATTTCTCCCATGATGGAGGATATAGGAGCAAGTGTGGGGCTTTCAACGCCTTCAGGTAGTTTCCCTTCTACGGTTGCCAGTTTTTCAGCTACAATCTGTCGGGCTTTATAAATATCTGTACCCCATTCAAACTCTGCCCAGACGATGGAGATGCCCATGGCAGAAGAGGAACGAATACGCCGGATATTGGGCGCCCCGTTTAAGGCAGATTCGAGTGGGAAACTGACGAGCCGCTCTACTTCTTCCGTGGCCATGCCGTGTGCTTCGGTCAGAACCGTGACGGTCGGAGCAGTCAGGTCCGGAAAAACATCTACATCCATTTCGGAGGCGATGTAACTACCCGTTATCATAATCAAGGCAAAGGCCGCCAGAACTAAGAGCCGGTTTCTCAATGAAACCTGTATGATTCTATTAAGCATTTTATTTTATTTTTGAATACAAATTCTAATTGGTTATTTACCTAACCAATAATCCATTTCTACCCGTAAAGCATTGAATTTGTACAAGGCTGTTAAATATTGTTGTTTCACTTTTACCACCTGCTCCAAGCCATCCAGATATTCCAGATAACTGATTTCGCCTTCTCCGTATGCACTTTGATTAACTTCACTTTGTTCAATGACTATTGGAGTCAAATCCTGTTGGAGATATTCTAAAATGTGTTGTTGATGCTCGATGCGATACCGCAGTTCACTAATGGTTCGCTCCAACTCTTGTTTCTTCGTCTTCAAGCCCGCTTCCTGCACTTTTACACCAACCTCTGCTGCTTCGATACGTCCCCGATATGCCTTCTTAAAAAGAGGGACATTTACACCAAGTTGATAACCAAATAATGGGAAATTACCCGAAGCAGTTTGCAGTTTAAAACCTGAATTTATTTGTGGAAGTAATTGAGCCTTTTCAGTTTCTACATTGGCACTTGCCAATTGTCGTTGTGCCTCAATAACTTGAAGGTGTGGGTTATTTTGCAGTGTAGTATCTGACGAAAAATCAGAACCAAAAAGAAGTTCTCCCGCTACATCATACACCGTATCGGACTGCAACCATTGGTTAAACAAAGACAATGCAATTTGATACTTTTCAAGGGCATGTTCCTGTTCCAACTGAGCTTGGCCTAAACGAGAACGGGCTGCGAGTTGTGGAATCCTTCCTGTTTCACCAGTTTCTAGTTGGGCGGTAGTCACCGATAAGAAACTATTGTACAATGCTACATTTTCAGCAACCAGCTCCTGCTCTTGTTTGGCATATAATAATTGATAGTAAGCCTGTTCGACTTGCCGGTTTAACTCATGGCCAGTCAAAGCCAATTGTTTTTCTGCCAATGCTGCACCTTGCTTGTAAAATGAATGTTGTGCTTTGGCAGCTTTAGGCAGATAGAAGTTTTGCTGGACATTGATAGAATGTATTCCAGATTGGCCATTGACATCAAACTCTTCTCCTGAAAGATATAATTGTGCAGGTTGAGGCGGAAGCCCTGCTTCTGCCAATTTGTTTTGCTGGCCAACGGCTAACCTATCCCGTTCCAAGCCAGCATAATTTTTACGAGCTATGATTAAGGCTTCTTCTAAATCAATGGATTTATTTTGACCGATACCCGATGTCGCTACTGCACAAACCAATCCCAGTAACAACAATATTTCTATTTTAAATTGTCGTTTAGTCATTTTTGAAAGATTAAAGTTTGTTATTAATGTTCATGTCCGTGTGCAGGAATGGTGGAAGACATAGATGCCATTTTGATTTGATAAGCACCTTCGGTTACTACCCATTCTCCTTCGGCAATGCCTGAAAGAATTTGGACATTAACGCCATCATCCACGCCCAATTTCACTTCTCGTTTTTCAAAACTTTCTCCCCCTGTTTGGACATACACATAATTCAAACTATAATCTTGCATCAATGCAGACTTAGGAACAACCAACTCCTTTTCAATTGGATTGGCCAACAAAAACAGCTCGACAAAAGAACCAGGAATGAGGCCATGTAAATTATCGAGTTCAAACAAAACTGGAATAAAACTACTTCCTTGCTCAATTACTTTTCCGTAAGAAACCAGCTTCCCATTATAATCATCAATGGATTGTACTTCTTTTTGATAAGGCGTTTTAAAATTCGCAGACTTTACCATTCGCAATTTAGGAAGGTAGTTTTGGGATACTTCTGCCTGTAAAAGCAAGCGGCGGTTGTTAGTGAGTTCAACTAGTGGTGTACCTTCTTCTACAAACTGCCCATCGCTTACCATCACGTTTTTTACGATGCCTGTCATAGTTGCGCTTACCGATTGCCCACCTGAATGATAACTACTCGTTAAGGTTTGAAATTCCGCTTCTGCAATGGAATAATCCATCTTACGCTGTTCATACTCCTTCCGGCCGATAATTTGTTCTTTTAGTAATTTTTCAGCCCGTTCAAAATCCGCTTTAGCCTTATCAATTCGGGCTTTCGCAACTTGGTATTTTTCTTCCATATTCGATTGCAATAAACCTTTGCTACTAATGGTGAACAGGTTTTCTCCAGCCCGAACATCTCTACCCTCTTGCAGATTTTTACTTTTGAAAAAAACAATACCGCTACTTTTAGCAGCAATTATTTTTTCTTCTCCTTTGACGGGTTGAATTTCTCCAGAAGTATGAATGACTTCACGGATAGGCTGTCGTTTTACCTGTTTGATGGCAAAGTCAATTTTCCAGGCTTGCTCTTTAAGAAAGGAAACCTCATCCCCTTCTGGTTGTGGAGGATTCGCAGCCACCGCAGCTTCTTCATTTGGGTAAACCGTTATATTAGGAATGGTGATGGTGTCAGAAAACGAAGCTGTTTTAAGGAAAAAGCCCAGGCTATAAACACCTCCTTTTTCAGGAGTGATAGCTGGGCGAAAAATGCCTGGTGATGAGGGATTGGGAACACTATTTTCTATGACGTTTTTATTCCCCTCTCGTAAACGTACCATTACTTCACCTTCCTCGATTGCTTTAAAATTCACCATCTCCGAAAAGTGTGCGGCAAAACGGCTTTCCTTGCCAATAATTAATGGTGGAAACTCAACAAATAGTTCAGATTTTTCAGTCCAAATAGTAAAGGAAAGTGGTTCTAATTCCGCTCCGTGTGGTGCATGTGTTTCATCACCGTGAGTATGAGTACCTTCCCCATGTTCGTGGGTACAACTGCTCATTAACACAAGCAGCCCTGCCAACAACGTGGCAGAGAAATATATATATCTCATTGTCTAATTCTTTCGTTTAAAAAATTAAAGATTGATTGAATGGGACAAAGGAAAGCCCCTAACTGGTAAGATTAGGCTAAGAGCGTGTTTGGAGGCCGGGTTTGGAAGCGAAAAGAGTCAATTTTTTGACGAGACAAGGCATCTTTTTGAAGGGCATACCCGATAGTACGTTCGGAAAAAGTAACTCCGCCTGCCTGCCTGCAAGCTGGCGAGCAGGCAGGTATCATCAAAAAAGTGACCTTTGTAGCCCAAAGATTGGCCTCCAAACACGCTCTAAAGAAGGGGGTGCTCTAAGAGGAGTATCAGGACGTTTTAATTTTTGTACAAGCGACAAGTGGTAAGGCGGGTCTGGTAAGGATTCAGCATTCACTTCAAACACCAACAAATATTGTCCATTAATATAAGGGCTTATAGAACTGTTATGGTCAACGGCTTTCTTGGTAGAAGACTTTTGAACAACTAATAAATGCTCATCAGCAAGGTCATGTGTGTGATTAATATTTTCAAACAAATGCCCTAAGAAATGGAATATCCCAACGTGAAATTGATGTTCATGGTGAACTTCTTTGAAGTTCTCATGCTGGTGCAATGGTTTGGGTACTGGAGTCCCAGCAAACTCGGAAGTATGAGAATGCGAGACGCTATGGTGCAATACTACCAGCAGGTAGATGGCTAACAGAAAATGGCTTAGTATTTTGTTTTTTAGTTGCACGGCGCAAAGATAGTTATATTTTATCCGATGCTGTTTTTATTTCCATTCCTGTTTTGTCCATAACCAGCGTATTTACTTTGATCAATTGGTCGAGATAGGT
Organism: Lewinellaceae bacterium; assembly: GCA_020636095.1. Classification (GTDB taxonomy): domain Bacteria; phylum Bacteroidota; class Bacteroidia; order Chitinophagales; family Saprospiraceae; genus JACJXW01. Next base: position 95,316 of record JACJYN010000015.1, on the reverse strand, counting down.
TGCCCCTTTGAATAACAAGCCTTTCTTGGAAGCTGCACCCAATCCTCCGAAGTAACCCAAAGGAATAGAAATCACCAGCGCACACGGACAGGAAATAACCAAGAAAATCAATGCTCTGTACAACCAATCTGAAAACTGATAATCCGACACAAAAAAGTAGGGTGCGATACAAATAGCAATTGCCAAATAAACCACAATCGGGGTATAGATTTTTGCTAAACGCCTAATGAGTAATTCTGTTTTTGACTTGCGGGAAGTAGCGTTTTGTAACAATTCCAAAATACGAGCAATGGAACTATCATTGAATAATTTCTCCACTTTTAAATCAATCACTCCATCGGGATTAATTGAACCCGCCATCGCTTTTTCACCTTTCAACACATTTTGCGGTTTGCTTTCACCTGTAAGTGCTGCGGTATTTAGAGAGGCTTTTTCGGAAAATAATACCCCATCTAAAGGGATTTTTTCTCCTGCTTTGACCTGTATGGCTTCCCCAATCGTGACCGTCTCCGGGTTGTAGGGCTACTATCTTCTAAAAAGAGCACATCCTTAACATGGTTATCTACCTCGATGGCCTAGTGTTTTCTGATGGCATGTAACAGTTCCCCTGCCGTTGAGCCACTGTATTTGTCAAATGCCTTTACCCTAACTCAATTTTAACTTCTCAGAGATATTATGAAGGTTTGCCCTATTGTTACCCACTACATATTCAGGCAAAATCACCCGCACAATCAATCAAATCAGGAATAGCCAAACCTTCAATGTCCTGATATTCGAGCCTGAGCGCTTCAAAATGCTTCTCCTGTTTTCCTTTCCGAACTTTGAAGACCAGGTAAATTCCAAAGGCGGCCTTCTGCGAGTCCATGTATTGCTTCAGTTTTTTCTTATAGGCAGATCTTTCTTTGGAGCTGGTTATCTCTGAGTTGTGCAGAAGTTTCAATTCAACAACTACCGGCGGGACAAAGCCATATTTGATCAAGAGGTCGATCCGCTTATCATCATAAAGCTGAGGCTCCCGGATGATGTCAACGTCTCTGATCCCTTTCCGCATGAGGGCGTTTTCCAGCTGTATCTTCAGTGTCTTCTGGATATAGTCTTCCTGGAGAGATGCCAGAGGCTTGGATTTCGCTTTTTCTTTCCGCTCACCTTCGAGGAAATACTTCTGAATTACCCTGTAAAAACCCTCTTTGTAGACGAACCGTCTGATATCTTCTTCAATCACCTGCAGGACAATGAAATTCAAATCGCGGGCATCGTATACCGGGAGATAAGACCTTGACTTTATCTTATTGTATTTATTGATACTTGAATGGATGCTTTGGGATTTTTCATGGATGTTGATGAAATTGATCTGAAGTTGGGCCCGGAACTGGTTAAAGAAATGTTTTGTGTCTTTGCACCGGCTGTCCAGGAAAGTAAACAATTCTCTTAAAAAGCCAAAGCCTTCTTTCTCTTTTAAAGCATCGTAATATTCGTAGGTTACCCTTTGGGTGTATTGGCTGTACTTCTGATAATGTTTATCCTTCTTCAGCAATCCCAAACCATGCCGCAATAATTCCATAATTTCAGGTGCCAGGGAATTATCCTGAATATCAATCAGCGGACGGGCAAAATGAAGTTTGTCCATTTCGCTTTCCCATTCGCCATAGGGCCTTAACAAGTGTTTTGAGGATCTTCTTTCAGGTTCCTCGAAGGGATGCTCCAGTTTTTTAATCTTTTCAAAGCGCCAATTGATGGCGCTGGGATCCTGGAATACCCGTATCAGGCACTCGTTTGCCAATTCTGCCAGTTTCACTAACTCTCCTTCCTCAGATTGGCACGTTTCAAATACCCCTTTCATATATTTCCTATTCGGAAAGGAATCGGCCAGTATTTTACAAACCTTAACTCTTTCGAATGGCCTTATGGTTTCATCTGCCACCATCTTCTTTAAAAGGGGAACCAGTTTTTCTGCACTAAGTTTTTGAACTGCCAAGGCAAAGCCACCGGGAGAGTACCGGAGATAATCATCCGACCTGTGAGTTAAGGTAGGTAGTAAATATTCCTGATCCTCCAAAGACAGCTCTCCGATAAGTTCAATAATCTTCTCCGGATCGAAGCCTGCTAGAGAGTGGTCTGGCAACAGGGGTATAAAACCCAAAAGGTGATTCCGGGGAATGTCGATCTCTGTTAGGATTCCCATGGCTTCAGCTGCTCGAAGGTAAACTGAAAAATGCCAGACATCCATGTTCATGGAAAGGGAAGAGTTGCGGTCATCCTTACGGGTTATACCTATTTCTGTTTGCAGCGGATCAATTTGGGGAATTCTTTCTTTCAGCCAATTTCGAAGCCTGTCCAGGTCCCGTTCCGGCACCTTTGCTTCTATGACTTCCTGATTTTTCAGAAAATGATTAAATACCCCCAAGTTGATCAGGCCAGGTTTGGGTTCCAGTAGTTCATTGAATCGGATGCAGATGTTTTCCTTTTCCCTTTCCTCCTGTTTTCTGCGGAGCAGGCCCGTATCAGGCGGGTTTTCCCATTGGTCGAATAAATCCGGAAAAAAGCCACGGGCAATCATATACACCCTGGATTGCTCCTCAGCGTCTTTCTGGTAAAGCTTCCAGAATATATCAGCTATGAGCCATTGGGGAGACTTTTCAATGCTAATTGCCTTTTTAATGAATTCCTCTATGTTTTCCGGAGTCAGGATTTGATGGAGGGCATTCATATGGTTATGCACAAAACTGAACAAATGAGGATCTATGTCCAGAAGTGAAGGGACAAGCTCAGGCCTTTTCTTCCCCAACAGGATTATCATTTTATCATCAAACTTCTCTGTTTGGTGATAAAGGGTAAAATCCCGGCTCCAGCTTACTTTCAGCAAATTCAGTAAAAGCTCTGGAAACTCCTCATCCCATGCTTTTTCAATGTTATCAATGAATCCGTAGGGATTGGCAGAGATATAGTCGTTGGAACCTTTCAGGTACTGAGCCAGGAGGTCCTGGCCAGAAACGAATTTTTTCACAAGGCTTTTAAGCAAGCCCGGATCAGATAGGCTGTTGATGCCATCAATAGCCGGGCGCTTCTCCGTATCCCTTAGCCCATCAAAAAAAATGCCAAGAGAAAGCTCATTATCAGGGCTGGTCAGGCTACAGGCATGAATATAGTTCCCTCTGAAATTTTCTTCCCCGGAGTCAAATAATGGTTTCAGGCGTTGCAGGTCCTCTGTTTTGCCAAAATAGGCTAGGTTGAAAACAGCCAGATTTTTCAGGTCAGCGTCATCTGATTGCTCCACCAATCCAAAAAGAAAACTTCGCCAATCCTCTATTTCTGCTCCGTCAATTTTGTCAACGAGCCCCTGGAGGACCTCCAATTGGTTGGACAACCTCCGTTTCTGATCTTCTTTTTCCAGTTCTCCGGGAGGCTTATTTATCAGCCCGGCAACCGAAGGAACAAAGAACTTTGATAAATCAACTGAAAACCGGAATACATAAGCATCCGGAGTATTCTGAATGTATCTGTAAACGGTCTCAAACACCTTCGCCCGTCCCTCCGGTGCCAGTTCTTCGGCGTCAATGCCAGCCAGCAGCCCCCAAAACGCATTTTCAACCCAACTTTCTTTCCTTAACTGAAGAAACTCAACCAACGGCAGCAGGTGGTTTGGATTGATCTCAACCAGATAACGCAAAACATCATACCAATTGGGATAGATCTGCCCGAACTCCGGCTGAACAACAAAGTCATACACCATCTGAGGGTTGGACGCCAGGCGGTTAAGTTCTTTAGCTGCCAGATATTCCTGGAATTCCGTATTGTGGAATTCCAGGAATTCAGCAGCCTTTTCTTTCCGGGGCTGTAATATTCTTTCGAGGAAAGTGTCAATGTCGCAAACATTCAAAAAAACGAGGTTGAGGTTGGAGTCAGCCTCATCCAGAAAAGTAATGAACTCTTCTTTGGTAATAGCGTTGGTTTGATGGATTTCCATAACAAGGGCCATCTTCTCAAGCACCCGCCGGATGATTTCTTTCTCATTACTTTTCCACTCCTGGCGTTTCTCTTCCTCTGCTTCGAATAGGGAATAAATAAACCGTTCAAAGAAGTCAATGCGTTTCCATGTTTTCAATTCCGCCTCCGTTACCTTGCCACTGATCAGAAGGCCGATTACTGTTTTCAAATAGCGTGGCACCGTCAGAATTGAAGAACGCTCCCGGCGTGGCATAGCCCTTTCAAACAGGGCCCCTGCCAGTTGGTTGTCCTGCACGCCGGCTTCTTCGACATAAGCCTTGATCCGGTCAAAAGAAAAAGGAGCAATCCGAATAAACTGAAAGCCTTCAAACCCGTTGAAGGCAGAATAATTATTCATGGCATCATGCCGGCGGCAGGAAATAAAAATAGAACTGCCCGGATGTAGAAGGCTGAATTCCTTAAGATGGTTGATTATGCCGTAATATTGGCTGTGCGAGACTTCGTCCAAGGCATCAAAACAGTAAGTTGAGCAGCTTTCTTCAAAGTGGTTTAATATCTCAGCAGGGCCCTCCAGTTTTCGAAGCTCAATGAATTTAGCCTTTCCTCCTTTTTCCTCTACCGCCAGAACAATCTGGTGAAGCAGTTCTGATTTTCCATAACCAGGATCGGCAATTACAAATGCCCGGGTAGAAGTGGCGCTCAGGGAAGAGAATTCAAGCCCAGCAGCACTTTTATCAAAAGCCTGGCTGTAATATGGTTGGGAACGGTAATTGTTAAGCTCCTCCAGGCTGTTAAAGCGTTCTAACTCTGGTTTGATATAAAAGCGGGCGTTTTCTTTCATTTGATTTTTATCCAGTTAAAGTCCATATCAGGCCTCGCCAATAAGATGAGGCGCCCGAATGTTTGGAACTACTCTTCTTAGGAATTGGCTGTTAGGGAAAAGAAAAAACATTTCGGTTTCAAGAAAATCACCATATAATATAGAAAAGTATAACCATTAGTTGAATTCTGGCCAATCATGCGACGGGATACTTAAAGCCTGCCAATAAAGCTGACCGGCTCCACATTCCAAAAGCTGTCGATCGCTCCATTTTTGATGAAGAACTTAGGCTTTTTCTTAAGGTTGAAGACCCGGTAGAGAAAATAATCGGAAGCATGTACCTGTGAAAAACGTAGTTCATTTTTCGTGAAATAAATCGGGACTTTTTCACCAAGTTTGGTTGACTTCACTTCAATATATCGGTCCGTCCCGTTAAGGTTCTTGGAGAGGATATCGAACCCGGCTCCATCGCCCTGCTCTTTAGACACCCACTCAATGGATTCAGAAAGTTTTTCCTTCCCACCATCGATCAACCGCCACCGTTCATAGTTAAGGATCAGTTCTTCTCCCTTCTCCCCCAAAGACCGGTTTTGTTGTTCGATCAGGAGGTAATTAGGTTTGTTTAGGGATGGGTTTCCATATTGGCTTTCACTTTCCATTACCGGATCGATCTGAGGTGGATCGACGAGAAGGCTAGAATAATCGTATACTTTTTTTGTTTGAGCTTCCTCCCTGGCGAAACTTTCAAACAGCTCGGTTACGTTATTCGATTTTGCCAAAAAATTCAGGATAACATTCTCCAACAAGCCCTGATAATTCGATCGTGGTTTGTAACCTAAAATATATGGAAAGCCATATTTTATGAGGACCGCGCTGATGTTCTGGTGTTTAAACTCGATGGACCCTTTACTTCTGCTATTCAATTGGGAGGATAAGTTTCGCCTTCTTGCGGTTTTAGAATAGCTTTCGCCAGTCAATTCCAAACTCAACATTTCGAAGTAGTCGGCTACAATAGCTTCAACTTCCAGTTTTGACCAATTAGCTGCCATAAGGTTTGTAAAAACTGTCTATGACAATAATACTAATCTTTTAGTAATATCCTTACGTACAAAAAGACTTTTTGTTTCGGGATGTGAAATGCCAGTTTAGCCGCCCTGGTCGCATCCGACTGGAAGAGAACAAAGCCAGGCTCGCCCCCAACCAGGCCGAAGGCTTCTTCAACCATCTGTTCCGCGGCATCAACAGCCAGCTTTACAACGCTCTTCCCGGCCTGTTCATCGAGCAGCGCCTCTACGAGCGCTTCCCCGCCCTGCGCTCCATCCAGTTTCTCAGCCTGCGCCGCCTCTAGTAATGTAACTAAATTTTTACTGTTTTCAAACGCAAACTGTTAAGGACTACCGAAACCGAGCTGAACGCCATGGCCGCTCCGGCAATCATGGGGTCGAGAAGAAATCCATTGAATGGGAAAAGTACTCCGGCAGCAATCGGGATGCCAATGATATTATAAATGAAAGCCCAGAAAAGGTTTTGCCTGATACCCAGGACCGTCTTCTTCGAAAGTTTCAATGCTTTTGGGATGGATTGCAAGTCCGAAGTGATGAGCGGAAATTATTTGAATGAAAAATACCATGATAATACTTGCAAAAATATGCTTGTTCATTTAATCGGCTTTTTAATTCCGTAGATTGATATTTTTCCTTCACCATCAAAGTAGACATGCTAATGCCAATGTTTTTATATCAATGTTTTCATCCTTAAAATAATGATCCAAGCCAAGTTCAGAGATAACAATTCCGTGCATTGTTAAGGCATCAGTGATGGTCGTTAGCCCATCATTCGGACCAAAGTTTTTTTGCAATGAGCAATACCTGGCTTTGATTCTTTTATGCACCTGGGAAGTCAGGGGTATACCAACAAAATGGATAGTTTTAATGTGGACCGGAAAATTCAAGGAATTAAACGTTACGGATTTGAATTGGTGACTGACATCCCTGACAACTTCAGCACTATGCCCTTTTGACCAAAGCACAAATCTAGCAAGCCAACTCTTAGGAGCTTTCAAATACTGGTCAGCAACCGGGCTTCCTCTGAGAATACCTCCTACACTGACCCAGGACGAAACACTTTTTAGTTGCTCTTCACCAAGTAATTTACCCAATGCGATAGCTGTTTCAAGGCTTCCTTTACTGACGCTGACTAATACAATGTCTTTCCATTTCTTTGATGTCTCAATGATCTCATCGGCTATGATTTGGGCATTTTGTTCTGCAAGTGCGTATTCTCCTGTTTCAATGAGTTTATTTTTAATCCCCAAAAGTTTAAATAGTCTCATTTGCCTGGCTAAATCAGCCCCTGTTGAGGGGGCCTCTTTGTATGCTAAACCCGGAACAAAAAGAAAATATTTCGATTTTAGTATTTTGATTTTTTCAAGTGGGATATTCTTTTCTATAGAATCTATAACAGATAAATATTTGTCCTGAGCGTCCTTGTTTCGTGGAATTTCATATAGCCTGTTTAATGCATAAATAGTAGCAACGTCCAGTGAATACTGTTGAGAAATCTTATGAAGTAATTGGTTGTCCAACAATTGGTGATCGAAAGCCAAAATGTCATTGGGTGCAGCACCCCATAAAATTTGTATTGCTGTTGAATCACTTACGCAGATTGACTGGGTTTGTCCGAGAAAGTCAACTGTTGTTTGAATACACTTTTGGGGAAGATGGTTGCCGAAGAAGACAAAAATTGTGAGAATACTTAAGATTAGCTTTTTCATGGTTTAAAAAGTTGTTTGTAAAATCTTAAATAAAGTTGAAGGCTTTTAAAGCGACAATCTTCCTGTTTTTGAAAAATGCTGATCAATTTTAAAATCGAGAAGGATTTTTAAAGCTGTTAAGCAAGAGGCCAAATAATTGATGACTTTACTTCACTCTTTCCCAAGTCTGTGTCCTGAAAAGCGGTCCCAAATATCCTTTGACTTTGAGCGTATCGGCATCCTCCAACCAAACCGAACTGGTATAGGTTTTTCCGTTGCCGGGATCAAGGATTCGACCATTGGTCCATTTATCAGCGTTTTGGCGGTCTTTTTCAAAGCCAGACAGGATGGTTAGGCCTACAATTTTAGTACCTTCTTGCTTACCTGAGCAATTTTGACAAATGGGATTGGTTCCTTCCCAGGGTAACAAGAATATCTTCAAAATCTTGCCGGAGAGTTTTCCGTTGACTGCAGTAATTTCTACAAGCGATTTTGGAAGGCCGGATTTATCATCAATTGTTTTCCAAATACCGGTAATAGGATGTCCATCATGCCCGCTTTCCTGTAATAGCCAGGTTTGAGTACGGTAGAATAGGTTCATAGGCCCTGCGTATCCCCTTACTTTTAGAGTTGTATCATTTGCCAGCCATAATTTGCTATCATAAATTTTTCCTCCCGCCGGATCGAGAATTTTCCCGTCTGACCACTCCTTCCCTTCCTTTTGAAACCCCCAAAGGAATTCCATACCGATGACTTTCTTATCTTTTCGATGGCCGTCGCATTTGGCACATATCGGATCTTCACCTTCCCAAGGCTGCAAGAATATCCTGGCCACTTTACCTTTGATTCCGGAGGACGTCTCCTCAATTTTAATATGGGATAACGGTAGACCAGTCTCCTCGTGATAAGTTTGCCATAGCCCGGCTACAGTTTGCGCTGAGCCCGATATAGAACTGGCCAGCCACAACAAAAAGATAACACCTGGAAGTTTTGTTTTCTCTTTTAGCTTGCTGATGCTTTGTCTAGTTGATGAGCGATTGCCTGAAGGCTGATCTGGTTTTTCCCTGGAGGTGACTTCCTCAAATTTGTCGCGGTATTCCTTGTGCTCGGTACCAAACCAGTGGTCCCACCAGGTAAAGTATAGCCCAAAATTTTTATTGAAATGTTTATGATGCAAGTCATGGTGAGTGGTGGTCGTATGCCAGTTGACCCACTTACTCTTGATAAACCACTTAGGGAAAATCTCAATGCCCAGATGGCCTTGCACATTACGGGTAATCATGTAAATCAGAAAAATAAGCAATGCTATACCATGAACTGGAATCGAAAAAACGATAATCGGAAAGATGGCGGCCTCCACAATGGCTTCGAGGGGGTGAAAAGAATAGGCGGCCCAGGGCGAAGGGTTGGTTGACCGGTGGTGGACCAGGTGTACATGCCGAAATATTTTTGGGTGATGCATCAAGCGATGGGTCCAATAAAACCATGTGTCATGGAGCAAGACCATCAGTACGATACTGATAAAAAACCAAAGCCAGCCATAATCATCCACTTGATCGTAAATAAGTGTATATCCATTGAGTTTTGCCTGGGTAATGCCCCAACCTATTAAGGCGAAAATGAGTACCGTACTAATAGAGTAACGAAACTCAAACCACATTTTTTTTGCTTTCAGCGCTTTTCGCTGAATAATGCGATGCTCCCATTTTTTTATAAATATTACCCAAAATAATAAGTAGGCAGTGCTTGCTGTTATGAAGTAACGCAGAAAATCACTTAATAAAATTGATGGGAAAAGCTCCAATGCTTCCAATATATTCATGATATCTTAAAAGTTTATTACCCGTCCAATTCGGACGAGAAAGGGTGATTCAATTCTTAAAATGTGGCAATAGTGTTATTGCAATCGAAAACGCACTTTGATCTTTACTTTTGAAGCTACTGGAGTCCCACTTAGTGTAGCCGGTTCCCAGGAAGGCATAGCCATGATTAATCGGATAACTTCTTCATCGCAATCAAAACCTATCCCGCTTGTTACCTTGGCGGAATCGACTTTCCCGTCAGCCTGGAGGTGGACCAGGACGACTACTTCTCCTTCGATACCTTGTTCGATAGCTAAAGCGGGATAATGGAGGTTGGCTTGGATAAAATCCGCAAGGGTGGTATTCTGATTAGAAAAATAAGGAGGCTCAAAGGTATTATCGAAAAAGCACCAATTGTTGTTAGTTACCAGGTTTCCTTGTGCGCCACTTTGGATGATTGAGCTCAAAAGCAAAATACTCAAGATTAACTTTTTCATATGTTTGAAAATGTTGTGTCAAAAATCTTGAGCAAAACTGAAGACTTCTTTGATGAAAGTCTTCTTAATTCTGAAAAAAGCTAATCGATTTTGAAATTGAGGAGGATTTAGGCGTTTTTCGAACGCCTCCATTCGGTTGGTGTTACCCCTGTGATCTCCTTGAAGGCTTTATTAAAAGGAGCAATTGATTTGTATCCCACCTCGTATGCAATTTCGAGAATGGTAAGATCTTTCTTTTGAGGGTCTGATAACATGCTGCAAGATTCCTCTATTCGGTAAGAGTGTAGATAGTCATTAAAATTTCGAAAACCCAAATGCTGATTAATGGCCTGCCGTAACCTATACTCTTTTACTTCCAATTCTTCGGCAAGTTGTCTGATCGTCAGGCCATCTGTTTTCCAAATTTTTTGGACTTCCATCTGATCATTCAGGCGTTCCAAAAGAGCTCCGTCAATTGAAACGGACTGGATCACTGGAGGGGAAGTTTCGCTTTCCATGAAGAAATTGGGTTTGATTTCTAATCGCCGGAATGCGAAATAGAAAGTTAAACCGGCGAAAGTCAATTTTTGTATCAACTCAAGCCAGATTGGAACTTCCTCATCTTGAAAAACAATTTCGGCCAAAAGTGTCAGCGAAATCAGAATGGCCGTAAGGAGAATAAAGCTATTGCGGAATTTGAATCTTGAATTGATCAAATCCGCTTCCCGGCCAACCAGGGCTGCACTAATGCCCAGTATTACGAAGGTTAATGAAATGGCATATTGCAGTATACGAATAACTTTAAAAACGGGCTGGGGGATTTCCGAATGGAAAGAATTGTTGAGAAAAAAGAAAAAGAACTGAAGCACCACCACCATCCCTCCTAGCCAAATCATCCAAGGGCGTAATCGAAATCCGTCGTCAAATATTGACCGGCTGAACAGCCAAAACACATAAGGTAATCCGAAGGCAGCAATCAAGAAAAAGTAGTATAATAATGAGGCATGAATGGGGTCCCAATCAACAATAAGATATCCGGCACTGCAACACGCAAATGCCGTTGCCGGAAGAAGTTGACTTCGCTTCCCGCCGAAATTAAGAAGCTGATAGATAATAACTACCAGACATCCAATGGTCATAAAGCGTATAATGTCTATCAAGTTAAGGTTTTTATAGTTTGATAAATCAATCCCAATGAGTCGATGCTTCCGTTTTCGACACCTTTCTCAAAATCCTCTCCTTCCTGTGCCATATTATTGGTTAAATGGGCAAAACAGACTACATTTTTGCTCCGGGCCTTAGCGAAGGCGTAAAGGGCAGAAGCTTCCATTTCCACGGCAGCTATTCCCTTGTTTTTAGCATATTCTATGGCCGTACTCGTTTCTCGATAAGGGGCGTCCGTCGTCCAACTGTCTCCGACGGCTACGCCCGATCCGGGAGTGTCTGTCAGGAGGCGCAGCCGGTTGAGCAGGGAAGGTTGGATGGCAGCCTTTTCCTCCGGCGGAAGATAGTGGTAGCTCGCACCTTCATCTCTTAGGGCGTTGTTGATCAGTACAAACCTGATGTTGTCTTCGGGAGGATTGATGATACCGGCAGAAGTGATGCTCAGCAGAAGGTGGCACCCGGAAACAAACATCTGTTCTGCCAGGAGCACGGCAAAGGAGGCCCCAACTGCATTGCCAATAATGCCTACCTTAGTCTCTCCACAGTCGAACTCATACATCTTAGTGTGGTAGCATGCCCAATATTTATTGAGCGCAGCCCTCTCTGTCCGAACCAGGTAATCGACAATATCTCCGTCCGGGTCAAGCACACAAACCGGTGGAATTAAACCGTGGGGAATGGCCTTTTGCCTTCTGGCCTCTCTTAACAGGTTCTCAGGCTTGAAAAGCGATGGTTCTTTATAATTCTTGTTTTGTTGCAACATATTTATTCAGGATAAAGAAAACATAGTCGTTAAAAAGTGATTACCTTATCCACATCTATTGTCCATTGAGCAAATTTTTCCATATTTACTTGTGATTAGTTCCATCCAAAAGTCCCACCACACAACCATCTTGCTTTAACTCCTTTGGCAGCTAGCAGTTCCGCAGCTTGGGTGGAACGCCCACCGCCTTTGCCGCAAACAGTGACTACTAGCCTATGTTCTCCAAATTTGCCGAAATCATTTTCGAGTTGATCAAGCTGGATATTAATAGCCCCTTCGATATGATTTTCCGAAAATTCTTTGTCGTTTCTGACATCAAGGATTACTATTTCCTGGCCGGATGCCCTTAGCGCTTCAATTTTTTCTTTGGAAATACAATCTTTTTCTTTTTTCATTATTTCTGATTTTTTAGACTTCATTCTTATTAAAATAATCAGGGACGAAACAATGGTTAGGAATCCAATAGCACCTACTGCCCAATTAATACCCAGTGAGTCGGCGAGAATACCCGTTAATAAAGCGCCTACGGCATAGCCCAGGTCCCGCCACAGACGAAATACACCAATGCTTTCTGCCCTTTGACGGGGATGCGCGTAATCGGCGATGGCGGCCAAAAAAGTCGGATAAACTACAGCAGTGCCGACACCCAATGCCACCGAAAGCGCAGCAAAGTGGAAGAAGCTGTTCGCAAAGATCATAAGCAGCAGCGCAAATCCCTGTAGCAACATGCCCCAAAAAAGCATACTTTTCTTGTTGAGATGATCCGCCATTTTTCCGGTGAACAACTGTCCCAATCCCCAAATGATGGGGTAAAGCGCCACGATTTTTCCTATTTCCTCCAGGTCGAAGTTTTTCGTAGCCAGTAATATCGGGAGAAGGCCCCAAACCATCCCGTCGTTCAGATTGTTAACCAGGCCCGCCTGCGAAATGGAGCCGAGATTCCGATTTTTCCAGGTGGTTTCCCAGAACACGTTTTTCAGGAGCGGCAGTTGACTGGTAGTCGTCTCTTTCTTGACATGGTGGGCTGTATCTTTAACGAACAGCCAGCTGGAAATTAACCCGATAAAAGCAAAAGCTATACCCAGGTAAAAGGGATAAGGCCGAACGCCGTATTCTGAGGCGATCCATCCGGTAAGAAATGCAACGCCGCCAACCGCCAAATAGCCTGCTGATTCATTTAATCCCATCGCCAGGCCACGGTTCTTTTCACCGACCAGGTCGATCTTCATGACGACCGTGCTCGACCAGGTTAAACCCTGGTTGACACCCAGGAGAATGTTAGCAAGAATGATCCAACTCCAGGAGGTAGCGTAGATCAAAATAAAGGGGATAGGAAGGGCTATTAACCAACCAAGCGTCAACAAATTCTTCCTTCCAAATCTATCGGCTAAAGCGCCGGTATAGTAATTTGTAACTGCTTTTACTATCCCGAAAACAATGATAAAAGAAAGTATGGCCGTTTTGGCTGCAATACCGAAATCAACTTCGGCGATCTCTGGCAAAATGGTCCTCTCCAGTCCGACCATCCCGCCAACAAAAGCATTAATGGCGACCAGAAGAAAAAACTGTTTCCAGTTCTCTCTCAGGCCAAGTTGTACGTTTTCCATTTATTTTTTTCAAAAAGTGTATAAATATATTCCCGCTTGTCTCCCGAAGGCATGGTATGAGTGTATTCAAATGCCTGTTGCAATTCAAAACAGCTTCCCAACTTTTCGGCCATCATCTGTTGGTCATAGCGGTGTACGGGCAAACCGCTGCATTTGGCGGCCCCATTCAAATGGAATGCGGCGAGGATCACGAAACCACCTGGTTTCACCAGTTTTTTCAGCAAATTGAAATAGGCCTCCTGTTCTTCTTTTTCGTTGAAGAAGTGGAGAACAGCCCGGTCATGCCATAAATCGACCGGTCCGATGCTTTGCAAAGCCCTGGGCCGGGTCAGATCGTCGATCACCCAACGGACCTTATCTTTTTCACCTCCCAGGCGCTGCTTCAATTTCTCCAGGGCCAGGGGACTGATATCGTTGACAATGATATTGTGAAATCCGGCCGCCAGGAGCTCGTCCACCAGAGTGGTGGCGCCGGCGCCTACGGCCAGTAGAGCAGCGTCCTGGGGTAACCTGCATTCCCGGATGAGTTGCAGGGAAGGTTCGGGGGTAGATTCGTACCAGCCGAGCCTACAGACTTCCGTGTTGTTGTAAACCTGATCCCAGTGAGATTGATAATTCTTGTTATCAGCCATAGTAGGATATTTAAGGATTGCCTGCCGATACCGGCCACTAACCGGTCATTCCAGGCTAAGTTCATACTCCCGAACACTCGTTTCAATCTTTTGGGCCTTGTAGCCCTTTTCGCGCAGGATCTTTACCGCCTCGTCAGCTAACGTACAGAACATACCCCGGCAGTAAGCGATGATCAGTTTGTCTTTTGGGATTTCACCAAGGCGTTCTTCCAACTCGCCAAGAGGCATGGAGATTGCTTCGGGAAGCCGCCCCTTTTGATATTCATCCTTCGGGCGTACATCCAGAAGGCGTACATCCGTTCTTTCTTTGATTTGATCCAGGGTAATGGCCAAGCCATATCCATTCGATATCCGAATCTGATCCAGCGATTCCCGGACGTGCGGGGAAAGGGCCAGCGTAAGGTCTCGCAGGCCTTTCCAGGCGCGATACACTTCCTTGGAAGCCAGGGAATAATAAGCCTGAACCCCATCTTTGCGAGCTTTGACAAGGCGCTCCTTTTTTAAGGTCTGTAAATGCTGAGATGCATTGGCGAAACTCATTCCTGTTTGCAGGGCAATATCCTCGACACATTTCTCTCCATTGGCAATAAAATCGATGATCTCGAGGCGGCGGGGGCTGGAGATTGCTTTGGCGATCCTGGAAATCTCGCCATATACCCGGCCTTTGAAATCTCTTTTATCCATCATAAGCCTGACATTATTAGAAGATAAAGATAGGAAACGTTATTCAATTATTCAATAGACTAATTGAATATTAAAAATTAAATGATAAACTTAAGCTAAAAGACATGGCAGAGCAAGCTATTGAGGCCTGCTGCTGGTTATGAGCTGAAACTAATCCAGGCTTATTTGTTTATTACATATCTATTAAAATTGAAGCACCCACGTATGGAAAACACAACTCTGTATATCAAGAACATGGTCTGCAACCGCTGCATTCGGGTGGTTAGGGAAGAACTCAAACAGCTTGGTTTCACTATTGAAGCAATCGAGCTTGGAAAGGTAACCATAAAAGGCACTTTATCCGGCGAGAACCTCATGTTCATTGAAAAAACCTTGTTATCGAACGGGTTCGAACTAATTAATGACCGGCAGCATCAGATTATTGAACGGGTGAAAAAGATCATCATTGAACAGGCCCACCACGGGAAATCAAAGCCAGCACATATCAATTTTTCCGAATACCTGGAGCAACAGCTTGGGGTGAATTATTTCAGTATTAGCAAGCTTTTCTCCTCCTTTGAAGGGATCACCATTGAGAAATACCTAATCCTGCAAAAAATCGAACGGGTCAAGGAATTATTAGCCTATGGCGAGCAGAATCTCAGCGAAATAGCCTATGAGTTGGAATACAGCAGTGTTGCCCATCTATCCGGCCAGTTTAAAAAAGTAACTGGGCTGACGCCAACGGCATTTAAGAATATGGCGGGCAACCGGCGAAAACCTCTGGACGAGGTTTAAGCTGAATGTATTTCTTCTCCACCTCTATCAGTTTCACGATGAGAAAGCCTCCGTCCTCCGTTTGTTAAACTGCATAGCATAATCTGTCGTGCTCCCTCCAAAGGTTTTTTGAAAAACAGCTTGGGTTGTTATCCAGAGCCGTATTCATAACTGACCTTTCGCAGGCGAAAGGTTTGGATAATTGAAAAAAATACCAGTGCCGAGAGCGAAGCATATAACGCTCCGTTTAGTGCGAAGCACTATTCTCAGGGGTACACCGTATAACTTTTCGCCCTTATCCCAAAAGCGGGATAGCGCTTTGAGTGGCCTGCTCGATTCTAGGCTGGGCCCTTTTCAGGGCCTGCACTTCATCGAAGGCTGCTCATAGGGCTTTGACATATACTCTGGTTTTTAGGGCAAAATGGTTGGTTTGCTCTTTTAGGCTGAGCAATTCCAACTTCGTCCAGGCAATCATGGCGGCAAAAACATGGTTACTCTGGCTAATCTCATGCTTGGTGGGCGATTTTTCTAAGCCCACATTCTGCTTGAGGGATTTGTGGAATACCTCTACGCCCCATCGTGTTTCATAGGTAGTAGAGATGGCTTGGGCATCAAGCTCAAGGTCATTGGTTACTAGGTGCAATTCGCCTGTAGAGCCGTCTTTGTTTGTAAAAACCTGCTTGGTGAGCAGCACCGGAAAATCCGTGCCTTTGAGCCAAACAGTAATGGCCTGGCCTGTTTGCAAACCTAGCTCGCTGATCTTGTCAAACTTGCCAGCAAGCTTGTCTTCCACGTTAAGAGCGGCCGTGCGGTTGCTCTTAATGGCTCCGATAAAGTACTTTTCCAACTGGTAGTGGACAAAGGCCAGGTTTTCTTTGGAAGAAAACCACGTATCCCACAATACATAGCGGAATGGGACTTTGTTGTACTTGTGTAAAATGTAGAGCCGCTCGCGGAGCATTTCGTTTTTGGTTACTGGGCTCCGCTTTTTTACTTTGCCGCTTTTGGCATCCAAATAGGGCTCTGTTTTTTTCACGATTTCAAAAGCCACTGGAACAGAGATGTGGCCTTGCTGCCCCAAGGGGCTTTGATACAGGAAGTTAAGGATGTTGATCCCTTTGACATGCCCTGCCTTGGGCTTCTTGGAATGATCCCAATGCCAACAGATAATTTCATTCTCTGTGGAATGGGGCTTTTCCTCAATGGTATCGTCAACCTTGATGACGCCCAAGGGGTGCTGTATTTTTCGCACCAAAGGCTTGACGCATTTCCAGTAATCTTTCTGCGTGAAAAGCTCTTGCCCTAAAAACCGGCTGATCTGGTCGTGGCTAAATGCCCCGCCCAGCAACTCGGATAAGCCTGTAGCCGTCGCCATGCGAAACGAGGATATCAGGTAGTCCGAGTACAAATCAAGTAGTAATGGCTTCTTCATCTTGTGCTCCTTTGAGCTACAAGGTAAGGGCCTTTAACATTTTTATCCAAATTCCAAAACCTTTCGCCTGCGAAAGGTCAGTTCATAAAAAACAATAAGCATCGACCGGCATGATTTCTTCCTTTTGATCCTGGTAGTTAGGGCAGGCGATAGCCCGGATGAGGCCATAGCGGAAGATTTGAAAGTTACTCATTGACCGTGTTCATAAGGAACAACAGAAAGGATTTGTACCTTAAACCCGGCCCGTTCTATTGATTCGGCCAACTCATCAAGCGAAACCTCCCTCCCAACAATGATTTCTGCTTTCCCATTCTGCAAGTAAACGATTGCCTGGATCATCTCGGGCAAAGCTTCTGATCTTTCTCTCACGGTTTTGGCGCAAAACTGACAGGCCATTCCTTCTATTTTCAGCGTGAACAGCCTGGCGTCTTTTAATTTGGGTTCACCGGCCTCTTTTCCAATTACCGGTAAGGTGAGTTTGATGGATGCAAAGACCTTAACAACAACTCTTCTCTGCTTTTTGCATTGGAGGGCATTGCACGGTTCCGTAACTGCAAAAGACACAACAATCTCCGGCTTTGGGTTTGAGTATGGTTTTGCAGTTTTCACATTCGTAAAAAAATTGGCAGGCATCAGTAGGCATGGTTTCTTCTTTTTGATGCTGGCAATTAGGACAGGTGATGGTTGATTGAAGGATAATGCTGGATGTTTCCATGAAATCTATATTTGAGAAGCGTCCTTTATAATATGATGTTTTGTGGCCTTATATCCCGTTGCGTTAATGGCCGCCGTGATTGCTTCGATAGAAGTCTTGCTTTTATCAAACTTTACAATGGCGTTGCCTTCCTCATAGGAAACCGCCACCTCGATGATGCCATCCAGCTTGTTTACTTCACTTTTTACATGATGTTCGCAGCCTGTACAGGTCATGCCCTTGATGGTGAATTCTACCTTCTGAATGTAGCTATGTGAGATAACAACAGCCGCATTTTCAACTTTGGGAAAGAACACGGAGGCATAGTTCGGAAACGCCAGTAGCAACGTTGCGACAATCGTAACAATGCCTAAAAATTTCTGTGACTGCCAGAAAGAAGGTTTTGTATCCGTTTCGCAATCACAATGAACGTCATCTGTCCTGATAATCTTTAGTTTTTGATACCAGGCAAGTCCCAATACCAAAACAGTTGCGCCAATGAAATAAGGGCGGGCGGGTTCGAGCCATGAAAAAGTGGAAGCCAGGCCGCTTATTCCAGCCAATGCGGCTAATACTGGAGTGATGCAGCATAATGATGCTGCGATGGCCGTCATAATCCCTAAGCCGGAAATATTACTTGTGAGTTTCATGCTAAGACGCCTTTAGCGTTATCAATATGCTGAAACAGCGGTTCGACGATAGATAAGTGGTCTTCTCTTAAAGCGTAAAATATGGTTTGCCCTTCTTTACGGGTTTTCACGATCTTCGCATCCTTTAGCTTACGCAAGTGTTGTGAAATCGCAGGCACAGTCATTTCAAGAATATCCGCTAGGTCGCACGGACAAAGTTCCGTTTCTTCTGAAAGGAGATATAAGATCTTGAGCCGAACGCCATTACCTGCCAAAGCCAGAACATTTGACAGTACGGTGAAAGACGCTTCATGTTCAGCGATTCTTTTTCTGCAGGTTGAAATCTGTACCTGATCGGCAAAAACTCTGATACATTTGTTCTTAAAAGCCATACTCGTGCATTTTGAGTAGCAAAAATACCTTTTATTAAGCATTTAAGCAAGTACTTAAATTGAATTTAACATCCCTGAACAAGGCTGCCATACGGCTTCATTGATGTCGTAATGCCAGAAAATACTCAAAGCGGCTGACTGGGGCGGATCGCCCCGATAGGTGATCTAAAAATGCCCGTTTTCTCCGGATAAACATCCATCCGTCTTCTTCCTTTTCCGCCAGGAACGCCACGTGTAGACCTCCATCGATGCCCAGTTCCTCCCCACCAGTAAAGGCTTGGGTGTCACCCATCAACAACCCGACAAATACGGTTGAAGTGAACAGGTAAACAATCATCCTCTATAATACTGATATCTTTTTCCTTCTCCACTTTTTCTCTTGCCGCTTCGATCCATTTCCTGGGATAGGTTAGTTTTATGATGATGGAACTGATCGCGATCAGCAGGAGGCCTCCGATGACTTCCGCTACGATAAACTGCCCGCCCAGAAAAATAAAGATCAGAATGCCCAGCTCGATCACCAGATTAGTATTGGCGAACATAAAGGCGACGGTGCTTATGAAATGAGTTCCTTTCAGTAACAAAGCCCTGGCGGTCGCCAGGGCGGAAAAGGAGATGGCTCCAAAAAAGTGGAAAATGAAACGCTTTTGAGGCCGCTCCCTCCCATTTGATGGTGAATTTCTTTCCTATGGACACATTTGAAGGCCAGAAACCAGCCGGCCTCCAAATATGATCCCGGCAATCAATTGCCGCTATCGAAAATGATATTCCCTTCCTCGTCAAATACCAATCTGATGCAATCGGACAATCGCAGGAAGTATTTGCCGTTGTAGGTTTGAACAGCGTGAAGGACCGTTGCTCCCGGATAATGAATATCCAGATAATCACTGGCAAACTGTGGCAGATCGGCAGCGAGTATCCCCGTACCGCCCAGACAAGGGCCTTCCGGATTTAACGGGTTATCCATCTGGCCGTGGTGCCCTCCGTGGCCTGGCCCCATGTGCCCGTCATTCTCACAGTGCCAGGTAAAGCCGCCATTCAGGCTATGGCCGTGGCCATGCTGGACGCCGATATTCTGACTGTTCCATTGGAAGATAAAATCACCACCGGGGCCGAACATCAATACTGTCCCATTGCTCAGTTCAACACCAAAGTTGCCGCTGGGCTTGACGGCTATTGTAACAACGGAGGTGCCGGGATAATTTGTGTTGATGTAATCAAGGGCATCCTGAGGCAGGTCTGCAGGGTCAAGCAAGTCGCCAAACAAACAGGGGTTATTGCCGGCAAAATCCCAGCCGTGATGATTGTCCCAATCGTCATGCATCCCGTTGTGGTTGAGGTGTTGCCCGTTTATGTCGAAAAACAGGCATAGGCCATTTTCCAGCATGGTCTCATACCCCATCCCAGGGGCCATAAATGCTAGGCCTATTTCGAAAGGAGCGTGGTGGTTTTGCACATAGTGCCGGATGCTTATGGGCAGATCAGCGCTGCCCAGTAGCTCCAGGTTATCAGCGTTGGTGATCTGCCCGATGATTAGCTCGTCCAGATTCAGAGAAAGTGATGGTTGTTCTCTTTCACAGGAGAAAGAAAGGACAATAGCTGTGAGAATTAAAATTATTTTTTTCATGGTGAAACTGATTACCGTTAATAAAATAACTCGCCGCTCAAGGTAACAGCGAAAATGGGGTGACCCGATGATGATGATCATCACAAGTGGTGATCTTTCTCAGTAAAAGGCGTAGTATTTTAATGCTCGATCTTTTTTTTAAATATTCCACAATTTCCTTTGTGCATCGGCGTAGGGTCAGTCGGCATTTCAGCCACGCCAAAACGGGGCATGGCACGCTCTATTTCCAGAAAGTCTTCCAAGAGAAATAGCCAGCTTTTCGTTAAACACGCATCAATATTGTGACAAATATGTTTATTTTTTGTATCCAGTAGGCCTTGAAGGGTTTGATTAAAAATAACTCGCTACCCCAAACTGGAACCCTCCTGTCAGGGCAGGCGGGTTGCCCAGCAGGTCGGTTTGAAAGCGGCGGCGGTAGTTCAGCCGAAGTACCGTTTGGGCAGAGGGGCGGAAGCTGACGGCGGGCACAATCGCCCACAGATGGTCGCCGATATTGCTGCCTGTTTCTTTGAAATTCCCAACGTTCCAGTCCACGTACTCAAGTCTGCAGGCGAGATTCAGTACAGCGTTGTCGAAACCCAGCATTTTCCCTTTCAAAACAGGTTGCACCACATCGAGGAACCCACCCTGCTGCTTCTCTCCAAACTGTTGGGAATAGGTGCCCGGCACATCCACACTAACCCAAGCCCATTCGCCGTTGAGAGAGGTTTGCGTTTTTGGCAGGGAGAGGTTGAAATCCACTGCCCAAACCCTAACCGTCCGCTTCTTATCGAATCGCAAGCCGTCTTCTTCAAATTTGTTGTAGATGCCTTGCATAGTTGACAGCCCTATTTCAAACCATTTGCGTTGCCGCACAGCGATTTTCCCGGTGAACAGGGGTACCCCGTTGAAGTTTTCTTCGAAGCGGCCGGGATTGTTTTTTGTGGCAGGCAGGAAAGTTTTGTTTTCATTATTCTCGATGATTTGTTGGTCGAAACCATTAGTCAGGTAGGCTTCATAGGCAAAGACCCAATCCTGGCGGGCAATTTTTCCCCAAATCCCCAAACCGACATTGCTAAATGTCGCAGGCAACAATTGCGTAGCAGAAAGGGGGCGGTCGTTGAACTCCCATTTTGGCCCGTCATGGTTTTGGTTAAATGCGCCGATGGGATTCATCACAATACCGCTGCGGAGATTGAATAATGGGGTAAACTGGAAATCGAGCGACGCAAACTCGATGTTTATCTCCTTCGTGCCCTCCTCAAATTCAAGCTCAGAAAGGAACTTTATGCGGTGATGAAGGGACGATGACACGAACAACGTCATACGCTGCATCTGAAACTGCCATCCCTCCGAAATACCGTCAGTTCGTAAGTACTCCACTTTGCTTTCCACGTAACCGCCCAGGGCCACGGGCATTTTTCCCGCCTGCAAAAAGGGGCGGTTATACACGGCGTCCATGTTGAGCTGGGGTTTCGAGGTGTCGGCTGTCACTCGCTGCAACCAGGCAGTGCTGTCGCTCTGGGTAATTGCCGTTTGGGCGAAAAATATGGGCCAACAGATAATTGCGTAAACGTATTTATTCATAGCAGGTGAATGTAAATGTTATGTGCATCGGCCGTGATGTGGAAAGTTTTTAAATCCGCCTCTGCAGGGCCTTTCTGTAGTTTTCCTTCATTAGAAAACTCCGAGCCGTGGCAGGGGCATTGCAGGTAATCGCCTTCAGGTGCTATCTCACAATGTTGGTGCGTACATTCGAGGTAGGAAGCTGCATAGCGGCCTTCGTCGAAGCGGTAAACGCCAAGCGGAAAAGGCAACCTTTCCGTTTTTACCAATACCCATTTCCGCCAGGCCTTTTTTTCTTTTTTCAAAACAATGAACTCCGACTTTTTCAGGCTTACCCGGTTATTTTCTATACCGACAGTGACCAGGTGAAAGGGGCTACAACCCTGCGACAAGGCACCCAAAACGGCTGCTCCGAGGCAGCTAAGGCATGAGGTTTTTATAAAATTCCTTCTTTTCATGTTCAAAGGCTTTCCAAAAAGGCCAGGAGTTTTTGCCGTTCGCTCGCCTGAAGCGCCTTGTACAGGTTGCGGCTCTCCTCTGCTTCTCCACCATGCAGGAGGATGGCTTCTTCGATGCTCCCTGCCCTTCCGTCATGCATCAAAAAAAAGCGCCCACCCTGTGAGTTGGGAGAAAGGCCCAGGCCCCATAGCGGAGGAGTGCGCCACTCTGCAGGTGCTGCCGTACCCTCGGTATAACCGTCGTCCAGTGCGCTGCCCATATCGTGCAAAAGCAGGTCGGTATAAGGATAGAATGTCTGATTGGACAAAGCCGCAACCTCGCTGTCACCCGTTTTCAGTTCCGGCCGGTGGCAGGCAGCGCATTTGATTTGAGTAAAAAGCTCTTTCCCGGCATGTACATCCGGGGCGTTTGGATTTCGTTGCAGTGGCGCCTTGAGGGTTTGGAGATAAAATACCACGTCCAGTACGGTCTGGTTCGACACTTCAGGTTCAACTTCTTGTTTCAGATAAGTATCGAACGGCTCGAAGGTCGAAGTTATACCGATATCCTGGTTGTAGGCGCTGGCAGTCTGGTGCAACAAGTCATAAGCGCTGGCTTTCTTGCCAAAGCGCCCGATGTGCCTGCCATTTTTGATAACGGCACCTGCTCTTGGCTTCACGTATCCTGGCAGTTTTATCCAATTCGGGATACCTGAAACGCCGTCGCCATTGGTATCGTTTTCATCTGCCATCGCAAGGATATCCGCATCGCTGACCAGGTCGAGATAGCCCAACCCCGTGTTAGCAGGCGGTGTGAGTTTGGAGAAAGCAATATCCGGCGGGAGGGCTTCCGGTGTATAACCTGGAATGGCCCGGTGTTGCAGTTGCGGCGCTCCGAGGTGCAGATAGTAATTGCCAGTAGAGTCCGTTTGCCCAAAACGGGTAAGAGTCGTGAAGGGCGTACCTTTTCCGTCACCTGCATGGCAACTTCCACAAGAGGTGGCAACGAAGAGAGGCCCCAGGCCTGTTTGTGGTGTAAAAACCTCATCGTTGAAGGCGATGTCACCTTCGAGGAAGCGAAGGTTTTGTTCGCCACTCAGACCCGGTACCGGTCCGTCAAGCAGTTCGTCTTCCGCAGGAGTGGGAGGAAGTAGCTTTTCGCAGGAGAGTATAGAGATACCGGCTAAGAGAATGAGGGTAAGCCATTTTTTCATTATTCTACAAATTTTATTAAATTTACATAATTAAATATTTAGACTAATCTAATTATTTAATAAAGGTAAGTTAAATTCTTGGTTTTTATTGCAAATATCAAATAGTTGGCAGGTTGGTGTGGATAGGGTCTAAAAAAAGGCCCGCCATTTGGCGGACCAATCATCTTGCTGCTGTTTGAGACAAAGCTCATTTTCCAGAAAACCTCGTAGCAATACGGTGTCGCATTTCTTCCTGAAGTGTGATGGAAAGCGCTGGGTTTACCCAGGCTTTTTAAACGCTAACAATCGCAGCGCATTCGCCACCACCACCAGCGTCGAACCTTCGTGCGCAACGACGGCGGGGCCAATCTCCGCAATGCCCAGAACCGTCAGCGGTATCAGCACGGCGACCATGCCGAGGCTTATCCAAAGGTTTTGCCGGATGATGCGGCGGGCCTTACGGCTCAGGCCGATAGTGAAAGGCAGCGCCTCCAGTTTGTCGCCCATAAGGGCGATGTCGGCGGTTTCGAGCGCCACGTCGCTGCCGGCGGCGCCCATGGCGATACCAACGGTGCTTTTCGCCAGGGCGGGCGCATCGTTCACGCCGTCGCCAACCATAGCGACTTTGCCTTCTTCCTGCCGCAGTTTTTCGATGGCCGCCACCTTGTCTTCAGGCATCAGGTTGCCGAGCGGATCGGTGATGCCGATGTTTTTTGCCACCGCATCGGCTACCCGCTGATGATCGCCGGTAAGCATTATCATCCGCCGGATGCCTAAATGTTTCAGGCGGGCAAGGGTTCCTTTCGCCTCCGGGCGGGCAACGTCCATGACGGAAATAATGCCGAGGTACTGGCTGCCCTGGTGGACGAGCATGGCGGTGTGCCCCTCCTCTTCCAATTCCTCCATTTTTTTTGAAATGGCTTCAGGCACGGGCTTCCCGGTAAGCTCTTCGAACAGTTCCCGGTTGCCGATGTGGACGGTTTTGCCTTCGAATTTGGCTTTCACGCCCCTGCCGGTGATAGATTGCAGGCCGTGGGCTTCAGGCACTTTTTGGCCGCCCAACTCCTTTTTTGCGCCTTCCACGATGGCGGCTGCCAGCGGGTGGTCGCTCGTCGCTTCCACCGCCAGCGCCACTTTCAGCAGGCCTTCTTTGGAGGCTTCGCCAAAAGGAACAGCACCTGTAAAACGGGGCTTGCCTTCCGTCAGCGTACCAGTTTTATCGAAAGCGATGGCGGTGAGCTGGCCCAGGTCTTCGAGCGGGGCGCCGCCTTTTATCAAAACACCAGCCCTCGCTGCCCTCGCCACGCCGGCCAGCACGGCGCTCGGCGTGGAAATGGCCAGGGCGCAGGGCGAAGCAGCGACCAGCACCGCCATTGCCCGGTAAAAACTTTGGCTGAACGGCTCGTCCAGCACCAAAAAGGCAAAACAGAGCAGCACGACCAGCGCCAGCACCGCTGGGACGAACCACTTCTCGAACCGGTCGGTGAAAAGCTGTGTCGGCGACTTCTGCGTTTCGGCTTCCTTCACCAATTTTATCAGGCGGGAAAGGGTACTGTCTTTGGCTTCCTTCAATACCTTCACTTCGATGACACCTGCGCCGTTGATAGCCCCTGCAAAGGCACGGTGTTCCGTCGGGATGACACTCAAATCCTTGAAATCCTTGCCGGGGTTGGTGACGGGAAACTTGTCCACCGGCACGCTCTCGCCGGTGATGGGAGCCTGGTTCACGGCGCTTTCGCCTTTCACCACCACGCCGTCGGCGGCGATTTTGGTGTTGGGCTTGACGACGATGATGTCGCCAATTTTCAATTCTTCGATGCCCACCTCCACCGTTTCGCCGTTGCGCTTCACCAGCGCCGTGGGCGGGGCGAGGTCTGCCAGGGCGGCGATGGATTTTCTCGCTTTTTCCATGGCGAAATGCTCCAGCGCATGGCCGAGGCTGAACAGGAACAGCAGGAACGCCCCTTCCGCCCACTCGCCCAGTATGGCAGCGCCCGTAGCCGCTACCAGCATCAGGAAATCAATTTCAAAACCGCCCCGGCGTATGGTTTCAAAAGCCTCTTTCGCCGTGAAAAATCCACCGAAAAAGTATGCCCCAACATAGCAGGCCAGCGATGCCCAGCCCGGCAAACCTTCCACGAACGACAGCCCGAACCCGATGCCGAGCAGCGCCCCGCTCAGGATGGCAAAAATCATTTCGGTTCTTTCGCCGAAGATGCCGCCGTGGGCGTGGCCTTCTTCCCCGCCTTCCCCGTGGCCGTGCTTTTCCGGGGGCTTTTTTTCCAAAATGGTCAGTCCTGCTTTTCGGATGGCGGTTTCCACATTTTCCAGTCCGGTCTCCCGGCTGTCAAATTCGATGCGCAGTGTTCCGGCGGCAGAGGCCACGGCCTCGACGATACCGGGCTGCCGTTCGAGCATTTCGCCCACCTGCCGGGCATGGCGCTGGTGGCGGATGCCCTGCACGTCGAGCAGCAAGTGGCGGAAGCGGCCGGTGAGTTCTGCCCCGCTCTGCCGGGCGATGGCTTTTACCTTTTCCAGCGGGATGCGGCCGGGGTCGTAGTGGATGCACAACAGGGGCGGGTCGCCGTCCTTGACGTGGGCTTTTTCAATGCCTTCCTTTTCTTCCAACGTGGAAATGAGACGCTCGACACAGGCGTCTTTTTCGTCGGGGATTTCGGGGAGGAGGAGGGGGATGTCGAGTTGCAGTTTTTTCATGATGAGTGTTATATGAATAAGATTTACCTGGAAAGGATGACAGGTTTGATAAGTTCAACGGGCGCTGCATTTGGGTTTGCCGGGGTCAACTGCCAGGGTACATGCCGGCAGACAAGCCGGTGGTTTAAAAGAACAGGCCTACTGTACGGAAAACTTTTTTGCAGCCACGAGCCGCCCATCTTTTGTCCGAACATGTAGAATGTACAAACCCGCTGATAGCATGGAGACATCCAAATGCCCTGAGGGTGGCGCATCAGCACGGGTCAGCACCGTTTGCCCGGCAGCGTTCGCCACCGTCCAGCTTCCCTTGAAATTGGCATCGGCGGCCACGACCGTCAGTTCATCGGTAGCTGGAATTGGGAAAAGGGTGATTTCAGCACCTGCTCCATTTTCCACTGTTGCGTTCGTGCCTGTTGCAGCGGCGACAAAAATCAACCTCTCCTCGATGTGAATCCCCGGGCTGGCCGAGTACAACCTGATTTTCACCTTGCCGGTACCAGGTATTCCATTGGGATGAAAAATGGCAATTACTGGTACTGTTTCATCCAAGTTCAAAGAAAAAATCGTATCTGCTGAAGTGGGGAAGCAACCATTATTCTCACAAAACTCAACGCTCCAGCCGGGCGGCAGCTCGATGGAGTTCCACTGCCAGTCCACGTCCAGTTCGAAACCAGAAGCATTGTAAATAGAGGAAACGGCTTCGATCTGTGCATCTGTTGCATCCGCTTCGATATACACGCTATCGGGACCCAGTATGATTTCCTGTCCCCAGGCACAGAAGGTCAGGGTTGCGAGGGAAAGGATCGTGATCGCTTTTTTCATCATTGAATGATTTTAAAAGTGAAGAAATATGGTTGCTCATTTGATAATGACTTTTTGCGCCTGCACAGTGCCTTCGCTGCGCAGCACGACTTGATAGATGCCCGCCGCCAGCCGGTCTGCCCGGAAATAGTGACGGGAAACGCCCGCCGGGAGTTTTCCCGAAAAAACCGTCTCTACCTTCCTGCCCAACAGGTCGCTGATTTCGATGACCGCTTCCCAGCTTCCCGTAGCCTCTACCGGAATGCAGGTTAGGGCGCTCGCCGGGTTGGGGAAAACCTTGCCGAGCGAGGATTCTTGCACGTCCTCTGTCGCCGTTGCCGAGTAAATGTAAAAATCAAAGTAACCTTCCGGAGCCACCAGCGGGCGCACGGCCTGCTTGCCGGAATTGGCAACGGCGTGGATATAGTAATATACGGCCGAGCCTTCCGGCTGCTGCGGAATGTACGCCGACCAGCGGTGGCTGTCAGGTTCGGCGAGCACCATGTCGAGGCTTTGCCAGGCGGCACTGGTGTCAGCCGTGAAATAAAGCGTCGCCCCGGCGATGCCGCTGCGGTGGCGTATCCAGGCGTTAACCTTGTAAGCGGGCGGGTTGACACCGGTGATGTCGCTCAAAGGATTGTGCTGAATGAGCAGCGGGGCTTGCACGCCTACCTCCTTAACGATGCAATGAATAGCGCCGCCTGCAGGAATGATGGAGTTACAGTTGATGCCTACGATGTCGTAACCCGGCATGGCTTCGCGCCAGATGCGCAGCGCTGTCGTGTCGTATTGAAGTTCGTAAGTCGGCAGCAGCACAGTTTTGTTGACGATGAACGAGTTGACGTAAGTGCGTAATGGCGCTCCCGTGCTCGGATAATTCCCATTTCGGGGCGGCATCGGGATGCGCACCACTTTGTACGGCGTCCCGAACGGCGTGGTGAAATTGTCCAGCAAATACTGAATGTTCGTTTCGATTTGTGTCCGGTCGGGCACACCCTCCGGGTACTCGCCGACGAGCAGGGTCGTTTCGTTCAACAGCTTCATGTGCATGTCAATGTGGTGGATGCCGTCGTAGGGCAGGTTGGGGAACTTGACGTATCGGTCAATGCCGTAAAAACGCTCCATGATGCTGTCCACGCCTTCCTCGGTGTGGTTGCTCGTGCCCCACTGGTTGAGCGGCCCGTTTTCATCGAGGATTAATTTTGATGAAAAATTAGTCCCCATACCATCCGAGAAATTATTGCCACCGGGGTGCGTCAGGTCGTAGGGCGCTACGGTAGTGCTGTAAACTGGCAGCCCGAAATAGTTGCCCACCGCATCGGGGATGATGTCGTCGAGCGGGCGGGGGCGGTTGTAAATCCAGTCCACCAGCGCCAGCGAGTCCACGCCGTTCAGGTAAACCGGATTTGCGCCGTAATCCCGAATCCAGACGCTGTTGCTCGGCGCTTGCAGGAACTCGACGTTGCCCGACTGCCAGTCCACTCCGAAACCGGCCAGTTCGCTTTGGCAGGCAGCGAGGTTGCTGTTGACAATCACAACCCGGACTTCTTCCTTCGCCGCCTGCACGATTTGCGCCAGAATGGGCTTGTAGCTCCGCCAGGTAATTACGATGGCCTGCATCTCTTCCCATTCCGCCATTGCCCGGACGGGCAGCGATGGCGGCTCGGTGATGCCGAAGGCGGCAGCGCCGGGCACGGGTTTGTTTTCTGAAAGCCAGAGGAGTTCCTCCGGGGAAAAGCCACGGGGCAGCGGCTCGTCTTGCGAAAAGGCGGGAGCCAAAATGACTGCCAAAAACAGGAAGGTGTAGAGAAGTTTTTTCATGATGGTGGATTTTAAGCTGTCGAAGCCTGCCTTTTCGAGCGCTTCCACCACATTGGTGACCCTCGATGGCTTGATGAATGCTTTTATTTCTTTCATGATTTTTTTTGCGTTTTTTATTAAAAAACAGACCCGGCTTTTGCATCATACTCAGCCGAGGAGGCATGCCCGGCAGCAGCTCCTGAGGAGCAACTGCCGGGCACCCCGTCAATGCTCGTGCTCCAGTTCCCCCGCTTTCGATTGTGCATACACAAAGAATGCCCCTTCCGTCACGATTTTCATCCCTTCCGGTATTTCACCAATCAATTCTACAGCGGTAAAACCCATGTCGGTAACGCCGGGGACGACCATCACCTGTTCAAACTTCACTTCCTCTCCACCTTCCTGGTTGTTCGCCACATATATATAGGAGGAAGCCCCATCTTTGATGACCGATTTTTCGGGCAATGCCTGCACTGTCTGGTCGGTGAGCCAGATTTTGGCTTCAATGAACAAGCCTTTAATGAACTTTGGGCGCTCTTTTGCCAGGTGCCCGTGGATGCGCACGGTCTTGTTCTCGGCATTGAACTCTTTGCCGAGAACATGTACTTCCCCGTCATAGACCGTGTTGCCAAGTGCCGGGATGTTGTAGCTTATCCGCTGGCCTTTCTTTATCATGGATATGTCTTTTTCAAACACATCCAGTTCAAGGTGCAAATGGTCTTCACCAAAAATTTCCATTAGTTCTTCCTGTGGTGTCGCATACATCCCGTTGTGCATGTTGATGGAAGCGATGTAACCAGACATAGGTGAAAAAATGTCTATGTGGTCGACGATATTGTCCGGGGTGAGGCCAGAAACATCAATCCCCCAGTAAGCCAACTGCTTGGCAATGCCTTTCATGGTCGCCGTTTTCATGTTGACCTCGGATTGGAGTTTTTGCAGGTTCTTTTCCACCCCGGCATTGGCTTCGACCAGTTTTTGCTGACGGTCGAGTTCTTGGCGCAGGTAAGCCAGTTCAGCGGCTGTTTCAAGGTATTCCTGCTGCCGTTGTATAAAGTCCGGGTTCTCCAACTCTACCAGTTGTTCCCCTTTTTTTGACGTAATCGCCTTCCACATATTTGTTGCTTTTCTTGATAAAGCCCTCTGCCACAGCGCTCACCGAAGAATAGGCATTGGGCGGCGGCGTAAGGTGCCCGTGGTGCTCACGAAGTCGTTTATTTTAATGGAAGCAAAATCACCGAACTGGATGTTCATGGTTTTTATCTGTCCAGGCGTGAGGTGGATTTCCCTTCTTCGTGTTCTTCCTCCCCTTCGGTTTGCCCGGTGTTTTCCCTCCGTGATTGTGCATTTATCTCCTCTCTTCGGCGTGCTCCTACCACAGGAAAAAAGCAGCAGCATGGTACTACTACCGAAAGCATTGATACGATTGAACGATTTATGATTTTCATTTTAAAAAATGATTTTATTGATTTGAAAGAAATAGGTAAAGTGCCACTACCTGATTGTACCAGCACCTGTTCCCAATAGCTCTTGTTGTTGTTGGTACCAGAAGGTTCAGGGTGTTGAGCAGTTCGAGGTAGGATATTTCCCCGCCTGATAATTGAGCTCGGATATCCGCTCGATTTCAGGGTTGATACTGAAAGTTGTTCCCGGTAATAATTGGTACCTCTGCTGCATAGAACCGGATTGAATTGTCAACGGAGAGCAACTGGCGTCCGGCGTTCAGCCTTTCGGCTTCATAGCGGGCATTGGCTACTTCCACCTGCAACTGCTGGGCTTCCAGCCGTTTTTTTTACCGGCTTGTTGAACAAAGGAACCTGCACCCCTGCCTGTGCCCCATACAGCCACCCTCCGTCGAAGTAGTTTTGGGCGGCGTAGCCGATATTAAAACTGGGTTTCATGCTCGATTTAATCACGGGCACGATGGCTTGTTCCACAGCTGCCTGCTGCTGCGCCCAACTGTACCCGCAGCGTGTTGGCATCTGGCAGCCCGCCGTAGGGCAGCACCTCAAACTATCGGTAGCGGTCACGTTTTCGTCCGTGTTCAGCAGCACCTTGAGCTGCTGCGCCAGGGTGGATATTTCCATGTCGGTATGCCGCTCAACAGCCTGTACTGGTTCATGGTAGACTGGATGGTGAGCGTCTCGATGGCATTGCAGCACCCACTTCCACCCGTTTATTTGCTATTTCAAAATAGCTCGAATAAGTCCTGACAAGCCGTTGGTAAAGCGCCCTCAGTTCCATTTTTTGCTGGAGGTCGAAGTAAACCTGCCGTACCTGGAGGCGCAGTTCGCTTTCGGTCAGCGATTTTTGCAGGGTGTTCGATTTCACCACCTCGTCCTGGAGGGCATTGTCGGCTTTGGTGACGGTACCGGGTTCGGCAGGTTTTGCACAAAACCGAACTGGTTGACCCGCTGCCCGTTTTCCCGGAACAGCCCGTCGCCCTGGTAGTTGATTTCCGTCGTTCCGGGGCTGTACGGCAGGTTTTGCAAAGCCTACCTGGCTGGTATGGATTTGCAGTTCGGCAGCCCGGACGGAAGGGTGGTTGGTCAAAGTATATTTTGCACCGCTTCGTCAGCCGTGATGGGCTTTGCTGGTATGTGCCTGCAAGCCCACAAACAGCAGGGGCAGCAAAACCATCGTCCCGGCTGGAGGCAGCGATGCCCTGCTTTTTGCTCTTTCCATTTCGCCAGCCAACTGTACAGAATTGGCAAGACGACCAGTGTCAAAATGTCGCAGTAATCAACCCACCAATCACGACGGTCGCCAAGGGCGCTGTACTTCTGCCCCGCCGGAGGTGGAAAGCGCCATCGGCAAAAAGCCCAGCGAAGCGACCGAGGCCGTCATCAAAACGGGCCGAAGCCGGACGCTTGTCCCTTTGATGATGCGCTCCCGGATATTGGCCATCCCCTCCTCTTTCAGTTGGTTGAAATACCCAATCAGCACGATGCCATTCAACACCGCCACCCCGAACAGGGCGATAAATCCGATGCCCGCCGATATGCTGAAAGGCATCCCCCGAAGTTCCAGCGCCCAAATGCCGCCGATGGCGGAAAGCGGGATGGCGGTGAATATCAAAGCAGCCTGAGACACCGAACCAAAGGTGAAAAAGAGGAGGACAAAAATGAGTGCCAGCGCCAGCGGCACGGCTATCATCAGGCGGGCGTTGGCTGCCTTCAGGTTTTCAAACTGGCCGCCATAAGTGAAATAGTAACCTGACGGCAACTCAATTTTAGCATCGAGTGCCGTCTGGATTTTTTCTACCAATGTCTCGACATCGGTATCCCCCACATTCACCCCGATGACAATCCTGCGGTTGGTGTTTTCCCTGGAAATCTGCATGGGGGCGTCAATCAGTTCCACATCTGCGACCGCTTGCAATGGCACCTGAGTACCGTTTTCCAGCGTGATGTAGAGGTTTTGGACATTGCCAAGGTCTTTGCGGTAGGTTTCGTCCAGCCGCACCACCAAATCGAAGCGCCTTTCACCTTCGTAAACCGTCCCGGCACTTTCCCCGGCAAAAGCTGCCCGAACCACCTGGTTGACCTCTTTGACCTGCAGGCCGTACTGCGCCATTTTGTCGTACTTGAAATTGATGACGATTTGTGGCATGCCGATAGTCTGCTCGACGTTGACCGTCCCCACCCCACCTATTTTGGTGATGAGCTTTTCTGCTTCCTTGGCCTTGCTGTACAGCAGGTCCAAATCCTGCCCGAAGAGCTTGATGGCAATGTCTGCTTTTGAGCCCGTCATCAATTCGTTGAACCGGAGCTGAATGGGCTGCGAAAATTCGTAGCCTACGCCCGGTATGTCACTCAACGATTCTTCGATTTTTTCGAACATCCCCTGCCGGGTGGAAGCCGAAGTCCATTCTTCCTTAGGTTTCATCACAATCACGTAATCACCGATTTCAACGGGCATGGGGTCGGTCGGTATTTCGGCAGCACCTATGTTGGTAACGATGTCCTCGATTTCCGGGAATTCGTCCATCAGCTTGTTCTGGATTATTTTGGACATCTCGATGCTCTGTGATAGCGAGGTGCCGGGGGGCAGGATTTGCTGCATGGCCAAATCCCCTTCTTCCAACGTAGGGATGAATTCGCCCCCCATCCTGCTGAAAACAAACAGGCTGATGGCGAACAGGGCCACGGTGGCCAGCACGAATGCGGCCTTGAACCTCAGTGCAAGATGGAGCACGGGGGTGTACAGCCATTGGTTGAAGGCGATGATGCGGTCGGCTATGGTCTTTTTATTCGTAATATTCTTATTTAAAAACAAGGCTGTCATCATGGGAACATAAGTAAGGGAAAGCATCAGCGCTCCCCAATACCAACATGACAGTCTCTGCCATGGTACCTGAACATTTTGCCTTCGATTCCTACCAATGCCAGGATGGGGATATAAACCATCAGGATGATAATCATCCCAAAGGAGGAAGCATTCATTATTTTAATGGAAGCAATCTGGACCTCCTTATCCATCTGGGCTTTGGTCAACTTATGCCCGGCAAAACCCACTTGTAGCCGGTGTACAATCGCCTCCACAATGATGACTGCCCCGTCCACTATCAGCCCGAAATCTATCGCCCCCAGGCTCATCAGGTTGGCGGAGATGCCCAGCACGTTCATCATCGAAACGGCAAACAGCATGGACAGCGGGATGACGGAAGCGACGATTAGCCCTGCCCGCCAGTTGCCCAGCATGAGCACCAGGATGAAAATAACTATCAGCCCGCCTTCCAGCAGGTTTTTCTTCACCGTGCCGATGGCGGTGGACACGAGTTTGTCCCGCACTAAGTAAGGCTCGATGACCACGCCTTCCGGCAATGATTTCTGGATTTGAACCACCCGCTCCTTCACCCGGTCGGTGACGGCTGCGGAATTGGCGCCTTTGAGCATCATTACCCGGCCACCGACGGCCTCTTCGCCGTCACGGGTCAATGCGCCGTAGCGGGGGGCTTTGCCAAACTGGACGGTGGCCACATCTTTTATCAAAATAGGCCTGCCGTTGCGCACATCCACCACGATATTCTCAAGGTCGGCCAATGATTTGGCCACCCCGTTGGTGCGGATGTAGTAAGTACTTGGATTTTTTTCGATGTATGCCCCGCCCGTGTTTTCGTTGCTGTTTTGCAGGGCGTCATAGACATCGGTGATACTGATGCCGATGGATTTGAGCAGGTTGGGGTTCACAGCGACTTCATACTGCTTAAGGAAACCGCCCATCGTGTTGACCTCCACCACGCCCTCGATGCCGGATAGCTGGCGTCTCACAATCCAGTCCTGGATGGTGCGCAAATCGGTTGGCGAGTATTTTTCTTCATACCCCTCCTCCGGCCGTACGACGTATTGGTAAATTTCCCCCAGCCCCGTGGATATGGGGGCCATTTCAGGCACCCCCAGCCCATCGGGAATATTGCTTTCGGCTTCTTTCAGGTATTCCCCGACCAATTGCCGGGCGAGATAGACGTTCATCTTTTCTTCAAAAACGACCGTCACGACCGACAACCCGAAGCGGGAAATAGAGCGTATCTCGACCAGTTGCTGGATATTTTGCAGGGAAAGCTCAATCGGGGTGGTGATGAACTGTTCTACCTCCTGTGTGGCCAAAGTCGGGGAAATGGTGATGACCTGCACCTGGTTGTTGGTGATGTCGGGCACGGCATCAATGGGTAGTTGGCGCAGGGAAAATATCCCCCACACTATCAGAGCTATCACCAATAGCCCTATTACAAACTTATTCTGTATCGAATAAGCGATAATCTTATCAAACATATTGATTTTGAGTTTCGTCAAACCAAAAAAATGAATTAGGCAGGCATAAGTATGCCTGATAAAATGGTTTAACTAAACTTTGGCGGTTGCCAAATGGTAGAGGGAAAAGAAGAATATGTTATGTTGGGAACGAACAAAGGTGTTCTGCCCGGTATCGAAGGAGGAGGTTTAATTTGGAAAGGTAATTTTATAGGAGCATCTAACACAGAAGAACAGCAGCTACAAATACAAAATGGTGAGCATAGGTCATCCCCGCAGTCATTGGAATGTTGTTCATGGCCTGAAATATGTTGATGTTCTTCTCCAAAGAGTAGATTAGCTATTTCCACTATTCCACCACCTCCGTCGCCGCAGGGTACGAGCGAGAGCGCAAGCATGTAAATGGTGAATATGTTGGTAGCTATTTTCATAAATGATAGCAAAGATAAGCACAAAAATCATGCAATCCTATTGCAATATTTTATATGAACAAGTTCCCGCCTTGCGGGAAAGTTGTTTCGTACTATACAACGGGTTGATTAATAGATTCAATTATATTCTTTTCCCATACTTCATAACCTTTCAAATCATTGTAGAATTTACGCCAAGCCAGATTTGTAAGCTCAATGAAGTCTGTTTTGCTTTTATCAAATTCTTCAGGTCTATTATCATAATCTTTAAAGAAAAAATTGGTTCACTCACAACGAGCATATCATCAAGGCATTGCTTTACATCATCATAAAAACATCTTTGTAAAAACCAAAATACTGTTCTTTGATACCTTGAATTTTTGCCAATGCTTCCCATTCTTCAGATAATGATAGAGCCTCCTTTTCTAACCCATATTGTTCTGCCCATTTTATAAGGAATTTAACTCTGAGCCAAGAAACAGGATGGCTGCTTTTACCTAAATCTTTCTCGGTTCTGAAGAAAGCAGCTCGACCCGACATTCTCAAATAATAAGAAAAAGCATGGATATAACTTGCTCCTCCTATCCTGATACCAACCGCATCACAGAACAATTCTTCAATCCAGTTTGTCCAAGTATCTACTACTATAATTTTCGTCTTTTTTGCCTGAATCGCTGAACGCTTATCATTTTTTTGATTCGCCGATTTGAAAAGTTCATCCTCCAGTTCTTGAAGGTATTTCGTAAGCCATTCCTTCAAAGGAACAAGTTCTTCACAGACCTCTTGCCTTTGTAAGATTTGCTTAGATGACTCCACCTCATGTAGTATCAAATAACAATTATTCTCTAAGTATTTTTTCATCTAAATATCGCCGATTACTTCTCTCGTATCGGTCGAGAGGTGGTCTTCAATTAAGTTTCCAAGTTCGGTTAAAGAGTCAATTAACTCTTTTGAACTTCCTATCTCATCCTTATTCAGCATTTGGATTACAGGGGTTGGATTCTGCCTGAACAAAACAGATTTAAAGCGTCTCTTTTTACCTTTAGCTTCGTTAAATTGGCTAACTAAAGATTTAAACCTTGTGTCCAATCCAAGTAATCGAGTTGAAGGTGCTTCCATATTATTATCTTCTGAAACGACATCATTGAGTTGCTTTAGAAAAAGTAAAATTGTTGCTTTTGCCTCTTCTATTTTTTCAGCTTTGAACTTACTATCCAATCCCTTTGATTTAAGTTTTAAATAAATCAAAAAATTATTAAGCGCCTCTAACAATCCCTGATTACGTTGGAAACTTTGTACCGATAAGTGCTTTGTGTCATTCAGCATAGTTAGTTGTTTTATTTTATGCGTAAGTAATGATAGTAGTACCTTAGATTACATTGTTCCAATACCTGAGCCTTTGAAAAAGAAAGCGTTAATTCCTCTTCTTTCACCACCTTGTTTTTTTTCGGTTTAGCGGCAGTTTTTTCAATATTTTCAAAAAGGTTTCCTTGCACCGTTATCGTAATTTCTTCAAGTTATCAGATAGTTTACCCCATTCATCATCCGTCAGCTTCATGGTTTTTATCTCATTCATAAAGCGAACTGCTGCAGGACTGGCAGTAATAGCATCCTTCATTTCTGAACTAACTTTGCCAGCATGAGCCAGAAGTACCTCACTTGGTACTTCCAATGCCTCACATATTTTAATAATAGTATCAGCGGCTGGTGGGGCTAACCTATTATTTTCAATCTTAGAAATGTAGGAGAAGTCCACCCCTACCCTTTCTGCGAGTTCCCGTTGACTGACCTGTTTAGACCGCCTGACTTCCTTTAGTAATGGACCGAATTTGTTTTCCATAATGCAAATATACGAATGTTGAGTTGATACTCAACTCATTTGGTGATTTTTTTATCTTTGCATCCTACTATAAATGAAAATACTTGTTTAGGTGTTTGAGTGCTTCAAAAGCAGCGTATCCCTGCCTGACGGCCTTCTGCGCGGATGCTTGTCTCGTCGAAGCCTGCTACCTCCTCTTGTTGAAAGCGGGCCATCATTTGTTCAACAAAGCCTTCCAATCCGCCACAGGCCTCAGACAGCATATTGTCCAGCGCGCCCTGGCTGATTGGTTGCCCCAGAAAATCTGACAACGACTCTGCTGTGCGCTCATAGGGGATCAACTGGTAGTTTTACCCCCCATTTTCTAATGTGTGAATTATGTAACAATCACAAATAATTGTGTAACACGCTTGATGGTTAGTGTCCTTATCTTCATTTAAGTGAATTTGAAAGTCATTCAATAAATTCTGGCATAGCCATTTGGAGCTATGAAATTGAAGCATGTTTTTGGAAGTGCTTTTTAGTGAGCTCAACGATCCTTTTTAATTGTCTAATCAATAAAACACAAAATTATGAGAACACCACAAAAATTTATATGGTTTATTGCCCTTATCGCGCTATTCGCATCATGTCAGTCTCCAAAACAGGTTCTTTCAAAATCGGATTCAAGAACGAAAATCATGACCAACATTGCTAGTGACCATGACATGTCAAAAGAAATGATGGATGCCATCATGCAAGGAGATCATGGCAAAATGTTGATGCATGAAAGAATGAAAACAATGATGGATGACAAGAGTATGATGATGAAGATGATGAAAGATGATCCTGAAATGACAAAGCGTATGATGTCAGGCATGATGGAAACCGCTAAAGCCGACACGAGTATGATGTCTGGAATGTGTAAGTCCATGATGGATAATCCGGAAATGATGGAAATGATGCAGAAGATGAAAGAAAAGGATAAGGGTATGAAGATGAAGGAAAAGGATCATGATTAAACTCATAACAACATCGATTATAAGTCTATTAAATAAACTGTAAAAAGACATGATGCACAATGGAGATTATGGTTATATGGGAATGCACTATGGCTGGTGGCTATTCATTATTGTAGTGGTAATTGTTTTAGCAGGATTGTTTTTCAGGTCTCGGCAAAGAAGATGATCACTAAGGTATGATATGGCTTGGCTGGTTCCGAAAAAGAAAATAATAGGCTCTATTTTAAAAATAAAAGTAACTGTTCAGCACGATGCCGTGCTGAACAGTTACAAATAAAAATATATTTTAACGCTATAAATAGGATTATTATGGAGATTTTAATAGCAGCAACTAAGACTTGCCATCATCGGCCTGTGCTTGAACAGGTACTTCAAAACGCCTGGCTGCCCTACAAAATAATTTATTTTGAGGATCATCCGGAAGTATTAGAAAAATATCAAATAGAGCATTCGCCATTGTTGATTGTAGACGAAAAAGTGGAGTCTACAGGTATGCCCGGAACAGATAAAATAAACCAGTTAAAAGTAAGAATTAAAGACTTATCGGGAATTAGAAACCTCAAAAGAGCTAAGAATCACATGATCCCCAACAATATAAGCACAGAATCTGGTTTAGTAGAAGTTGATACTACCTGGGGTAGTATCCAGCCAATGCAGGCTGCCCAAGATGTGCTTACCGTTGGCGAACAGGAAGTATATCATCACAAAAAAAAGGACCTTCCCATTATTGATGCACGAAAACCAGATACTACTTGTGAAGTAAGTATTCCAGGCTCAAGTAATATTCCTTATGATGAGTTAGTGGAAAGAATGGATGAATTAGATAAAAATCATCCCAGTATATTTTTTTGTAATGGGCCACAATGTCCACAATCAACAAAAGCAATAAAGAACCTCTTAAACGCAGGTTATCCAGCCGAAAGAATTTTATACTACAGGGGAGGAATGCATGACTGGATAACATTAGGTCTTCCTGTAAAACGATTATGAAAGTAGGCATATTCAAAAATCAGAAGCATAATGCAAAAAGAAAATTTTAAGAAATAAAAAATAAAGAACTACATAATATTGCCATTGAAATAAGAGACCTGCTGCAAAAGGTAATTGAGAAGTTGTAGCATTAAATTTTAATGTAGTAAAAACGTACTTCAAATAAATAATAAAATGAAAGAATATTTTCTGTCAATGGTTGCATCAAGTATTGTGTTATCTATTGCATTTTTGCAATGCACCTCATCAGCAACTACCAATCCGCAGGTGACAAATCAAGAGGTTGCTGCACTGCCAATGAAAGCAACGGAACCAAAATCCATTGCTAAACCGATACCTATTGCTAAACTGATACCTGTCGATAAACCAATACCTATTGCTAAACCGACACCTGTCAATAAACCAATACCTATTGCTAAACCGACACCTGTCAATAAACCAATACCTATTGCTAAACCGACACCTGTCAATAAACCAATACCTATTGCTAAACCGACACCTGTCGATGAGCCAAAGCCCATTGCTAAACCGATACCTATCGATGAGCCAACACCTATTGCTAAACCGATACCTATTGACGAACCAGCTTCATTGAGGTCGTCCGGGTTTACCTTGAAATTGTTGAAGGCAACCATCAACGGCACATCCACATTGCATGACTGGGAATCGCAGGTCACTGAAATAGAAGGAAAAGGCTCATTTCAAATAAAAGATAAATTACTTGCTGCA
The DNA here is from genome assembly GCA_020636095.1 of Lewinellaceae bacterium. Taxonomy (GTDB): domain Bacteria; phylum Bacteroidota; class Bacteroidia; order Chitinophagales; family Saprospiraceae; genus JACJXW01. The sequence continues at coordinate 55,948 of JACJYN010000015.1, read as the reverse complement.
ATTCAAGATGCGGAAATTAAAATTACTGTGAAAGGAATAAAAAGCAAAGAGGGAAAAAAGATGGACAATAAAACGTATGAAGCATTTAAATCAGAAGAGAATCCTTTTATTGTTTATTCTTTCAGCAATGCAGCAGTAAAAATAAGTGATTCCCATGTTGTTACTATTGAAGCTGCCGGCAATCTTAGCATGGCGGGCACTAGCGAGCCGGTGTCTCTTTCGGCAAATGGGAAAGAGTTGCCTAATGGTGATTTGCAATTGACCGTTTCCAAAAAAATAAAGATGACGGACTATAACATGGAGCCACCTGTCATGTTTTTTGGAACAATAAAAGTAGGAGACGAAATAACTGTGAGTTTCGACTTTGAGCTTTCGAAATTGCAAAAGTGAACAATTCAAACTAAAATTATTTTTTAAATAATTGTAACTATTTAGATCAGTTCCGAAACGACATTTTCAGCCTTTGTTTGCCCCAATCCCTGAAGGGAGCAAAGGCTGAAAACGCCTGGCCATCCTTTAGGACTGAGGCAAAGCCAGGCGTTTTTGGCCGGATAGGTAAATAGTTACAAATAATTTATATCTATGACAACTTCTAAACTAATACATATTACAGGATTTATTTGTTTTATGTTATCGCTATTCAATGCCAAAGCACAATATAGCGACTTGCAATATTTTCGCCCAAATGATAAAGCAGGCTTAAATATTTTTGAGACATCAAAAGATGACACGGTAGCATTTGGTGGCGTTAAAGTCCGGGTTGGTGGAGACTTTGCCATGCAGTTTCAATCATTAAATCAAAGTAATGATTTAAACAACCTGGTTGAGTTGGGCTCAAATTTCAACCTGCCCTCGGCCAACCTTAACCTCGATGTACAATTGATTGACGGTGTTCGCATGCACCTGAGAACCTATCTTTCATCCCAACACCATGAAGATTCGTGGGTAAAAGGCGGCCATATCCAGATAGACAAATTGGATTTCATTAGCTCTGGGTTTTTAGAGGAGATCATGAATTATGCCACCATTACCATTGGCCTGGATGAATTTAACTATGGCGACGCTCACTTCCGCAGGTCAGATAATGCCCGGGCTATTTATAATCCCTTTGTAGGAAATTATATCATGGACGCTTTTTCCACCGAAGCTTTTGGCGAAGTTGCGCTGCAAAAAAATGGATTGCTGGCAGTAGTTGGTGTCACCAATGGCAAGCTTAATCAAAGTGTAGTGGTTACTGATAAAAGTGATAATAAACCATCCTTTTACGGCAAATTAGGCTTTGACAAACAAATAAACAGTGACCTGAGGGTACGGTTGGCCGGATCAATCTATTCCAATCAAGGGACGACTACAGGCACTTGGCTGTACGGAGGCGATCGTTCGGGAGGCAGATATTACAATGTGTTGCATACACTGCCTGACTCTCTGGGAAATACCGAGGGTGGTGAATTTGAAGGCAGATACAACGCTCGCTTCAAAAAACTTACTGCTATACAAGTCAATCCTTTTGTAAAATTCAAGGGGCTTGAGTTCTTTGGGATTTATGAATTGGCTTCAGGAGGTAATGAAATCAATACATCGGATGCTGATAAAGTAGGTGCTTTTACCCAGCTGGCAGTAGAATTAGTTTATCGTTTTGGAAAGCGGGAAAGATTCTATATAGCAGGAAGGTATAATACCGTACAGGGAAAAACGGTAGAAAGCGCTAAAGAAGACCTAAAGATCAATCGGTTAAATGTAGGCGGTGGCTGGTTTCTCTCAAAGAATATTGTAGTGAAGGCGGAATATGTCAATCAAAAATATACCGGTAATACCTGGACCGGAAGATTTGCAGGAGCAAAATTTGATGGCTTTAATATCGAGGCGGCTATTAGTTTCTAAGAGCGTGTTGGGATTTTGTTTTTGATGCCGAAAATGGCCAGATTTGGGTTCTGACGAAGCCATTTTTGAGCTTCGTAGTGGTGCTACGGGGCGAAAAAATGGTAAAGTGAGGTTCCATAGATGGTCATTTGCAGGCCAAAGGATAAAACCCCAACACGCTCTTAAAAAGAACAATTGGATAAAAATGTGTCAATGAAAGACAAAACCGAAGTAGTAATTGTGACAGGAAGCAGTGGAATGATAGGCTCAGCGTTAATCCATAAACTAGCTGAAAAATACCATGTGGTTGGATTTGACCAGGATGGCTATCCTTTTCCGCCCGTAGAAGCTGAATGTGTATGTGTGGACCTCACCAACGATGACCGAATGGACTTTGCTTTCAAAAGAATCCGCTACGCCTATGGCAACAAAATAGCCTCAGTGGTGCATCTGGCAGCCTATTATGATTTCTTGGGAAAACCCTCCGACCTGTATGATAAAGTGACCGTGAAAGGCACAGAGCGTATGCTGAAATACTTACAGGATTTTGAAGTAGAGCAATTCATTTTTTCAAGCAGTATGCTGGTGTACAAACCTTCTTCACCTGGGGTGCTGATTACGGAAGAATCGCCATTGGAACCCAAATGGGATTATCCAAAATCGAAAGTAACGACAGAAAAAGTGATGCGTGAAAAGCGGGGCAAAATCCCTGTGGTAATGATGCGTATAGCGGGGGTTTATAGTGAAGAGGGTAGTTCAATTCCTATCACCAACCAGGCTCAGCGAATCTACGAAAAACAAATTTCAGCAAGATTGTATCCTGCCAATACAGCCCATGGCAGCACGTATGTGCACCGGGATGATGTCATCGATGCGATAGCTTTGGCCGTTGAAAAAAGAAAGGACCTCCAACAGGAAGTAATTTTGAATATTGGCGATGACGAAACCTTGGCCTATCAGGATATACAAGACATTATCAGCACAGAGATCCATGGCAAAAAAATGCCCATCATCGCCATTCCAAAGTGGTTTGCCAAAGCCGGGGCATTTATGCAGAACCTATTTGGCAAAGCTTTTATTAAACCCTGGATGATCGATCTGGCCGATGACCATTTTGAAATGGACAGTTCCAAGGCTAAAAAACTGTTGGGCTGGAAACCCAAACATGGTTTGCGGGATACCTTGCCCAAAATGGTTGAAAACTTAAAAGCTAATCCAAAGAAATTTTATCAAGTGAATAAACTGAACTAATTATAAATGGATCCCTAAACACTAATTCTGTCATAGCATGGAAAACCACGACCATTCCTCCAAGTCTCCGAAGGGTGAAGATAAAAAACCTGATAATGCCCGGGAACCGGAACAAACCAGTAATAAGGTAACATACACTTGTGTGATGCATCCTGACGTGATTAGTGATAAACCTGGTAAATGCCCGAAATGCGGAATGAAGCTAGTGGAAAAGGAGGAAGCAAAACACAAAACACCTGACCACGAAATGGAAGGTATGGGCTCACGAGGTGTCACCCGCCCGATGATGGATATGGAAAAGCATGACACCATGCAGGGCCATGAACACATGGACATGGGTGCCATGAAAATGAGTGCCGATGACCGCATGAAAATGCTGAATGATCACCACAAGCAAACGCTCTGGGCCTTCTGGATCATTGTATTGCTGGGTTTTTGGATGATCGCTTCACCACTCACTTTTGATTATGGAAAGAATGCGGTAACGCCTGCAGGAGGAAGGCCTGTATGGTTATCGCTTAGTGATCGTATTGCCGCCATGTATTGGAGCGACATCATCAGTGGGCTGTTGCTGGTAATTTTTGGTTGGCGTTCCCTTAAGCCTAACCGTCCCTATAGTGTTTGGATCGTTTGCTTTATCGGGATATGGATCAGCATGGCACCCCTCCTTTTTTGGGCACCAACGGCGGTAGCCTATTATAACGGCACCATGGCCGGGGCCTTAGTTATTGCCTTGTCCATCCTTATACCCGGCATGCCTAATATGATCCTATTTATGAAAATGGGTGGTAATGTACCTACCGGCTGGAGTTACAACCCCTCCAGCTGGCCACAGCGCTCTATTATGATCGGCCTTGCATTTATCGGGTGGCTGGCCTCCCGCTATTTGGGCGCATTTCAATTGGGCTATGTAGATACTGCCTGGGATCCATTTTTTGGGGAAGGCACCTTAAACGTTTTGAACTCCGATATGTCGCATAGCTGGCCGGTTTCAGATGCAGCTATGGGAACACTCGCCTACACCCTGGAATTTATGATGGGATTTATGGGGGGTACTTCCCGATGGCGTACGATGCCCTGGATGGTCACCTTTTTTGGAATTTTGGTTATTCCTCTGGGTTTGGTGAGCATATTCCTGGTGATTTCCCAACCACTCACCGTAGGCGCATGGTGCTTCCTTTGCCTGTTTTCTGCCATTATCATGCTGCCCATGATTCCTTTACAGATTGATGAAGTTATTGCCATGTGGCAGCACATGGTGCAACGCAAACAAAAAGGAGATTCGTTATGGAAAATATTTTGGAAAGGTGGTGATGCACTTTCCACTGAAAACGATCAGCGTTCTCCTGAATTGGCAACATTTGTTGACCAACCGTGGAAAGTATTCAAATCATCGATATGGGGAATGACTGCCCCATGGCAATTAACCCTTTCAGTAATCATTGGCCTTTGGCTAATGGTTTCTCCAACCGTTTTCCGGATGGGAATAGAAACATCCGCTGCTAATCTGAATCACTTGGGCGGAGCACTCGTGATCGTTTTTGCGGTAGTGGCTATGGCTGAAGTACTCAGAAGTTTTCGCTATTTCAACATATTGTTAGGCCTGGCACTGGCAGTGATGCCCTGGTTGATAGAGGATAGTAATATGACGCTCACCATAAGCAGTAGCCTGGCCGGATTTATTATAATGGCACTTTCCTTTTCCAAAGGGAAAATCAAAGAAAAATATGGACTTTGGGATAAATATGTGGTGTGAATTGAAAATGGCTACTCACTATTAAAACGTAAGCCCACATGTTAGCAATAGAAAAACAAGGAGTCATACTAAGCCCCGGCGAATTGGAGTTTGAAAACAATGGAGTGCTAAACCCAGGCATTTATCAGGAAGGTGATAACGTGCATATTTTTTATCGGGCAGTAGCGGAGGGTAACCTTTCCACCATAGGATATGCCAAAGCGAATGGTCCAACTAACATTGTAGAAAGACATAAGCAGCCTCTTATAATTTGCGAACTCGACTATGAAAAACACGGGCTAGAAGATGCACGCATCGTTAAAATTGAAGACATTTATTATTTGACATACACCGCCTATGACGGTGTAAATGCCATGGGTGCCCTGGCGATTTCGAAAGACCTGATGCACTTCGAGAAAAAAGGAATTATTACCCCGCAGGTTAATTACATGGAGTACAAACATCATCTGGAGCACTGTAACCAGGGAATATTAAACCCGAAATACTATTACTACTTCAATCTTTTTGCGGAATTAGGACTGGTAGATGAAAAACACAGGCTTTTAAGGGACAAAGATATAGTGCTGTTCCCCAGAAAGATCAACGGAAAATTTGTGATGTTGCACCGTATCTGGCCCGGTATCCAGATTGTAAAATTTGAGAGTTGGGCGGACCTGACCAAACCATTTTGGGAGAATTATTTAACAGACCTGACTTCCCACATTGTATTGGATCCCAAATATGATTTTGAAGTCAACTATATAGGGGCAGGGTGCCCGCCTATTGAAACAGAAGGTGGATGGCTGCTTATCTATCATGGGGTATGTGAAACCATTATTGGGAAGACCTATCATGCGACCGCTGCACTTCTGGATTTAAACCAACCCGAAAAGGTTATTGCACGATTAAAGCAACCTCTATTTTCACCAACTGAAAAATGGGAGCTGGAAGGTGTGGTAAACCATGTGGTATTCCCTACCGGAAGTGCACAGTTCGATGAATTCCTTTACATCTATTATGGGGCGGCAGATACGCATACAGCCGTGGCCAGAGTTAATATGCCCGCTTTGCTGAATGAACTGAAAAACCAAAATTAAGGGCTTTGGAAAAAAATAATCTACACATCTGGCTTGTTCTTTTTCCGCTGCACGTCGTTGCTCATCATTCGCGTAGCTGGGCTATGCTCATTCTTCGCGCCTAGTTCAGCGAAAAAATAACCGCGCCATTTTGAGTAGTTTATTTATTTCCAAAACCCCTAACCATGATCCCGATGACGAAAAGATAAAAGTGGATGTCACTTCAGAAGACTTTCAGCAATTGTATGAACTGGGTAAGGGAGAAGAATTCCGCATTAAAACGATAAACTATGTCGTAGAAGAATACATGACTACCGATTTCGTACTGCAACGTCAGCAGTTTACAGAGGATGATGGGGCCTATTTTTCCATGACATATGACAGCGCATACTGACTTAAATATTGAATTTCCCTAAGTGGGCAAAATGGATAACTACAAAAAAAATAGTATAAGCTTAACCGGAGCAGTGGCGCTTGGTACCGGAGTTATGATAGGAGCCGGTATCTTTGCCTTGCTGGGCCAAGTGGCGGATCTTGCCGGAACTTTGTTTCCTTTAGCCTTTTTAGTGGGGCCGTCATCTCCGGTTTTAGTGCCTATCTAATTGCTCACTTTCTTGGCGAAAAACATAAAGAACATGCCTAATTATTGTCCATTTTCGACTTCAAAGCCTTAGCCAGATTTCGCCTCCATCCCTTTCGATCCCGATGATTTATAGAGCAGTAATAACCCAACTCTGTTTTCAGCTCGTTAGAGATGTTGTGAAGGTTTGCCCTTTTATAGGCTGTTTCGGATAATATATACGATTTTCAAATCCTCTATTTTTTATTCGCCTCCTGGCTTTAAGAACCGATTCTACAATTTCAAACCATTCGTGGGCAAATTTTGTGCTGTATTTGAGTTCTACCGTTATTCCTTTTCTTGACAGTATTTGAAAAATGTCTTCAGGAGTTGTTTTCAACTTTTTTGCTACCCGAAAGATCGATCCTAAATCTTGCATATCAATGGTTTTTTAGCTGGGGGGATAGTGTTTACCGGATTGGTTTAGTCGGCCAGGTGAATCCGAAAAAATTAATTTACTATTCCTATTGCAAACTCCCTTCGATAGATTTTTAACAACTCTTTCAGCACCTCTTCAAAAAGCCTGAGGATGGTAGATTTATGCTGTATTTTTTTCCAATTGGGAATTGGCTTTATACTTCGTTTGCCCCATTTTGTTACTTGCTGTATGTGCTCAAATTCTGAGCGGAGCTGATAGATCGATTTGAAGTTAGAACCAATTAGCCGGTAATCTTCATCTTCTTGTTCTTGCAAATATTGATACACTTCCGTTTCGTAAATGCGGGGCTTCTTTCCATCAGTAGTTTTATATACTTCATTCACGTCTAAAACTTCTGTGTAAATTTTCAATACCAGAACATCAAAAGCTTTCAATGCATTTTTAGTCCAATCGCCCACCCGCCGATAATGGATTTTTTCTGCCTCAAAACTCATTTCCACGCATGTAAAGGCAAACTCATTGGAAACTTCATAGTCTTTTTTGCTAAGAGGAAAATGAAATTCATAAAAGCAGGCTTCTTTTATCAGGTCATCATATAAATGTTCAAGGGCTTTACCAGATTGCAGGCTCTCCAATAAAGTTTTCTTTCTGTACTCGATATCCAAAAAGAATTCCTTTTCAAAACTATCCAGAGAATTGGGCTTTTTCTCTATAAGCTGTTTGGCCTTTTCGAGATCATCTCTCAAATCAGTAAACTTCATAATCCAAAACTTTCAATAAGTTCTTCCATAGTAAATTCGTTCTCTCGCTTTTGCTGACAATAGGCCAGCAGTTCTTTCTTAATGTAGATATCATCTTCTTTCTTAATCGCTCTTAATACAGAAGTAAAGAATTGCTTGTCGGGTGCATGGTAAATGAGTAATTTGAACAATGCCAATTTGGAATATACCGAAGGCTCTTTTGAAAGCTGTTGAAAGAGGGCTTTCAGCTCTTTCTTTGAAAATTCCTGAGTCAGGCTTAGGGTCATATAAATCTGATGACAAACCCATTCATAAATCTCGAAGCGAGGTAATAAATCAAATAGAAGCCTTTTCAGTTGAGTGTTTTCAGAATAAAAATTCAGGACCCAACAAAGGTGTTCTGCCTTCCAGAAAAATTTACGCATTAAGAATAACCAATAGGGAATCAGACTCTCATCGGGCTGGCATTCTTCAAATTCATTGATTTCTCGTAATGCCGTACGATATCTGTAAGAAACCTCTCTGATTTCACCTTCATCTAAGCCTTCTTTTTCCAAGATCAACTTCCCCTCTTCACCTTTCGAAAACCAGGATTTTAGCTCTAATTCGGCTTCAAACAGTTGTTGTTTCCATACCACCGCTATCTGTTTTGGATCGGTAATGGTGATCCGGATTTCTTCCACGTTACCATCTTGTTCCGCAAATTTTTGAAACTCATTAATGGCTTCATTCTCTTCACCTTCGTCGTAATCGAGCAACTTTATAGTGGATTGTTCTTCTTCCAAACTTTCAACTCGTTCAATGGATGTTTTCTTGGAGTTGAGTGAAAGTGCTATGCTTTTCAAATATTTGTCGATTTGGACCAGTGCTTTTAACAGTTCTTCTTCCTCATGTCCGTAAATGCGAATGTCATCCATGTACCGGTAGTAGGTGTGGCCTTCTCCAATGATCAGATCATCCAGGTTGTGAAGCACAACATTTGCCAGGAAAGAGGAGGCTTGAGGGCCTTGAGGAATACCGATACCTGGGGTCATACTTTCACGTGTGCCTGACCAGAGGTTCAAGCATTGTGCCAATAAATTTAAGATTTCGTCTTCCGTATTGAATGGTGGTTTCGATAAGATTTGGAGCAAGTTGTAATGGGGAATGCTGTCGAAAAAACCGGTAATATCGGTTTCCAATTTGTATTTCACCTTGTCGACCAGTATAGCTTTGTTAACCGAGCTGGCAAAGCGATTATACAATCGCATATATGGTTTAAAAAAGAAAAGGTCAGGGTCACCTTTCTCGAACACCTTCGTGCCTTCTTTTACCTCATCATTCAAAATACTGCCAAAAATAAAGTCTTCATTATCTGTGAATTCCTCGTAGCAATTTTGGGCAATTATATTGGCAATAGCCTGAAAAACGATATCATCTTCGATATGCAAAACCGACTTTGTACGCTGCATTCCGGAAGCCTTCGGAACATATATTTTAAAAGGGCGGTGCGGCGTATAGTTTCCTTTCAATAACTGTTCAGAAAGCCGTTCCAAATTAGTTTCCAGTTCGTTACCATAAGTCCTTATTCCAAACTGATTCTTCGCCAGCCGGTCATTGGAGCGGATCACTCTCTCCCAAGCAAGGAGCAGGTTATCGAAGGAAAAGTATTTTTTAAAAGCATCCATAATTTTATTTTTCCCCTACTCCATCAATATCCCCTTCTGCATCAACATCTGTGTACTCGAATAAAACGGCACATCCGTATTGCCCAGCACCGTCTGCGGCAGGGAGGCGACCTCCTGCAGGTTGTCCATCGGCACGATGACTGTTTTGGCGCCGTTTTCGGACAGCATGGTGACCTTGTCGGGGAAGTTGATCGCCCGCTCGATGGCGCCGCCGACGGAGATGTTGCCCAGCACGCCCAGGCCGGCTTTGAGGTTTTTCCGGTAGATGGCGGAGATGATGGCCATATATACCGCAGCGCCAATGCCGGAACCTATGTTGGAGCCCAAGATGGTGGTGACCTGAACGGAGATGTCGAAGTTGCGGAGGGAATGCCGCTCGCTCAGGATCGTCTTTTCGTTGGCTTTGATGTATTGGTAGGTATTTTTGACGTTCTCTTTCACTGCGGTGCTGCTGATGCCGGTGATGTGCAGCTTTCCGGAACCGGGCATGGCGATCGCTTCCACCCGCACCAGGGCATAGTTGTCGCCTTCGCTGGTGCAGGTGTAGCACAGGCCCGGGGGTAGGGGAGTGCTCTCGATAAGTTGCGAGCCTTTTTCTTCGGGCAGGCCGACGAAAATCTCCTCCTGCGTTTCCTTGTCGATATAGGAGAAATTGGTGTCCCAGAACTCCATGCCACCGATTCGTTTTAGTTGCTCTTTTACCCGGCGGCGCATTTCCAGGGCGATCTCGAGATATTCTTTGATGTCTTCCTTGGTGTATTCCCCGTCCGGGTGGAGGAGCTTGATGAATCCGGAGACGGTTTTCTTGACCGGCTTGGTGTCCCTTTGCTTGAGGTGGGAACCTAGGGCGAAGTAGCCGTCGATGGCGTCGGTGTAGGAGGTTTTGCGGAATGACTTGAGGCATTCGGAGAAGTAGTCGGTGCTGAAGCCGAAATTGTTGGTGAAATTTTGCGGGGCAAATTTGATCACTTCCCAGCCCGGCAGGTAGTAGTGAATCCGGTCGAGGAAAGCGGTGTCGTTGTTCACCTCATCGGACAGGGGCGCAAAGAGGTGGGAGGTTTGTAAGACGGTCTCCACTGGCTGGTTGATGTTGCCGTTGAGGACAATAGACGCCACGCCCGGGATTTCCCCGCCCGAACCGCCCCGGGAAAAGGAACCGGATTCCATATAGTCTTTCATCAGCGGGATGGCGTCCTTTTCTTTGAAAATCTTATCGGTAGCTTCGTCAAAACAGATGGCATCCCATTGGCCTACTGCTCCCAAGCTGCCGGTAGAGCCATGGACGAAGAGTTTGGCCACGGTGCCTTGCCCTCCGGATATCAGAATGGCGTAGGGTGAAAGTTCTTTAAACACAAAAGACTTACCCGTCGACCTCGGCCCCAGCTCAATGAAATTGAAGTTGGTTTCTACCAACGGCAGGAGCCTGGATAGCAACAGCATTTTCAGGCGATAACTCATGCCTTCGGATGTCGGCTCGTAACCGCAGCTGCGCAGAAGAATATCCAACCATTCTGCTTTGGTGAATTCTTTGCGCTTGTTGATGAACTTCGAATTGTCGAAGGAAGACAGCTGAATCGGACGGATCTCTTCAATGCAAAAAGGATAAATGGTGCTGCCAATCATGATATTGGGGTCGTATTCCACGTCTATGATTGCCCATATACCTCCCAGCAACATCTTTTCGTGTTCATGCACCAGCGTCCCTGGAATGTTGGCATTCTTGATGTTGCTATTCTGCAATGTAGCCCAGTAAGTGTCTCTTTTCGGGTCCAGGCGGACAGAGATCTTATCAATGATCTTGTATCGCCCCTGTTCTTTTATCTTGGAGTGGATCAGCGAGCTCTCCTCCGGGTTCACGTAATGATCAGAAAGGATCTGTTTGACATTGGCCATGCCGGCTTTGATCTTCTCCGGGTCATTGGTGGAGGAGGTGCTGGCAATGAGATACTCCAGCACGAAGACCGGCACATTGGCCCCAATTTTTACGGTCCGCACCAAGTCTTTTTTGACGACGTACCCCCGGAAGTGGTCCAGCAGCTTCTCGTCCAGCTCGTCCAGAACCACTTCTTCGAGCGCATCCTTCGGGGGCGCTACGGTGGTTGGCGTCAATTCAGGTTCTTCAGCCATAGTTTCTTCTATTTCTGTCGGGTAGATTTCTTCTTCCGGCTCTGCCTTCATGGCCAGCAGCTCTTCGGCCTGTCGGCGGATATCGTCTTCCCCCAGGACTTCCGCAATGCGCTTGATATTGCCCAGGCCGCGGGTAAAATCATCCACATCGATGGCCTTGTGGTGCGCCCAGCCGGTTCGGATGTCGTTGATCTCGTCAAACCAGGTGGGCAGGCGGTTGGCATTTTTGGAAAAGTCATCCCACAGCAGGTTCTTGTGTTTAATGGCAAAGGCTTTCAGGTGGCCGTAGTCCACCAGGTCTTCCGGGTCTTCGCCCGATTTCAGCTGGTTCTCCCAAAGCACCTGCTGGGAAGGGTGCAGGCAATGGTACAAATGTTCATCCCAGGACGCTTTGCCATCGATGCCCGATAAAGTTTTTCGGGTGTAGGCCCGAATCGCTTTGATAAAGTCGCCCAGTATTTTGCCCAGGCCTTCCCGCTGTTCTGCTGAAATAACTGCCATTCCTGTTTTATTTTTTATAACAACCCACCCAGGTCTCTGCCCTTGTCCTGCTTGATGGTGGCGGAATCTAATGTCTCTTTGGTATTCGCATCGATCACCCGCAGCTCCAGGGTGTCTTTGCCATCGAATTCGAACTCTTTTTGGAGCTGCTGCCGGTTTTGGATGGTGATGATATCCGACTTCATCACTTGCTCTTTACCGTGAAAAAGCAGGAGCTGCACCTTCCGTTCGGATTGGAAGAGGTCGTTTTCTTCGGCCATGCCTTGAATCTTCACGCTAAACAAGTTGCCCAGCACGCTCTTGAGATCGGCCTTATTGACTACGCTTACCCTCAGTTGCTTAGCGGTTTTCACAGTTTCCCAGCAGAAGAAGGGCGTGATCAACTCCTGCGGCGCCAGGCCGCCGTGGCTGTAGCCGTATACGCCAGGCGTTTTGAAAGGGCTGATGTTTTGCGAAAAAGAGATATACCGGTACTTCTCATAGTTTTGGGGAAAGGTGATCAGGTTGGGGTCTTTGGGTGCTTCCACCGTGCGGATGTAGCGCTCCGAAACGTGAGCGGTACCCTCCACCTGCGAGTAGATTTTATCGGATTCGGACAGCAACCCGGTGAGCACAAAGCCGTGGTCGGAAACCAGGTACACTTTCTGGTAGCCGTTGCGCAGCAGCTGTTCGATTTTCTCCACCAGGGTATCTTCCATGGCAGCAAAATATTTCAGGGCACGTTGCTGCTGTTTTTCTCCCAGCTCGTCCAGGTCTTTGTAGGAGCAAACGAGGTAATGATGCCGGTCGGCCGCCTCGTTGACTTGCTCCAGCTGAATAAACCCGATGTCCTTACCTGGGTGAGCCGCCAGCAGGTATTTTTCCCGTTTGTTGTGAACGCCCATCACCTCTCCCGAAGCCACATAAATCTGGCTCATGTTGTGTTCCGTCTCCGAGGGGTAAGCTGCCAGGATATAGTCCTTGCCTTCTTGCACGAAATTGTAGGGCCCTTGCAGGCGTTCTTTGGCCTTAAGCGCAAACTCATAGCTGATGCCGTCGCCCACTACGATTGCCGTCTTCCCTTCATTTTCCTGGATAAGGCGGCTCAGCAAGCCGGTTTGGGCAGGTTGGTAATCCGGGGCGAACCGGAACCACTTTTCCAGGAAAATAGACAGCAGGTGGTGCCGGTAGAATTCCTGAAGCGGCGCCATGATGGATTTGTCCGGCAGGAATTCCGTGTACAGCTCCCGTATGGCACGGTCCACCCGAAAGAAGTCCGTAGTATAAGCCTGGATACAATCCTCCAGGCTATCCAGCCGGGCAAGTGGGCGGGTATCGTAGTGGAGCAATACCAGCACCGGCTCCCACCAGGTGACGCCCATTTGGAGGGCGATGGGATTTCTGGCCCGGGCTTTGATCCAGGCCTTTTTCTCCTTCAGGTAGCCCTTGTCTTGCAGGTGCAGCGCCACCTCCTCCAGCTGCCGTTTATCGATGGCTTTGAAGGGGTGCGCGGGGTGTGCCTTCCACAGCTCGGCGGATGTCGGCAGCTTGAACTTCGATAAGTAACGCTGAAAAGAATCGCGGTAGGTCACCGAGTCCAGCCAGTTGGAGTATACCTTTTCCAGCAGGGGCGGTAGGTTGTTCCCCAACAAGCCGTTCAGGATTTTCCTGGCCACCTCATTCGCCAGGGTTTGGGCGGGCTTGCCGGTGTAGTGTTCGCCGATGGCTTCGTGGACATTTTGGTAGAATACCTTCTTGACGTTATCGTCGAATTCGCCGATATATTGCTGCGGATCGTTCAGAAAGGCCACGAGATCCTTTTTCAGGTCGAATATCTGGGTGGCGCCCTTATGGCAGAGGTCCATCCAGTAGGTTTGATCTTTGCCGATACTGATCTTCCCGGCGGAGACGATCTCCTTTTCTTTCAGGTGGAGGTTGAGGCCCAGGTGGTGGTGCACCTTGCCTTTGATGTAGTTGTACAGGTGAGTGACCTGAACCATCCCGTTGGTCTCGCAGTACTCGCGCAGGTAGCGCAGCTTTTCCAGGGGCGTATTGGTGTAAATGAGGTGTTTCCTTCCATCTCCACCGCTCTTCTCGATGAGGTACTTCACGTGTAGCTCCTCCAGCTCGTCCTGGCAGCGGTGGACGGTGACCGTATCTGGCAGCTCCTCCAGCAAGAAACCAGCCTGGCCAGATTCATCTACCAGCACCACAATGGACTTATTGTCCAGTACAGCATTAACATCCTTGAGAAACCATTGATCGAGCATTATATAGTTCTTAGTGATTGGTGCTTAGTTCTTAGTTCCCGGTACTCAGTTCTTGGGGCTTGCCCTAATCACTAATCACTAAGTACCAATTACTAATCCCTAATTCACCAATCGGCATTTAAGTATTTCTTCAGTTGCCCCGCATTCAGCACCTCATAAGCCAGCATCCCTTTCTGCTGCAGAGGCGCGATATTTTTTCCCACCCCGTCGTCCAGCACGGGATCATAGCCCTCGGCGAGCAGCTCGTCTATCTTCTGCTTGAAGCTTTCCAACTCCCGCAGTTGCTTGTCGATACGGTCTTTCTCGTTCTGAGCGGCGGCGGAATCGTTGTTCTGCAAATCCGCCTTGCGGTTGACCAGCGCCCGCTCCCGGTTTTCCAGGTAGATGGAACGCAGGCGGTAGAGCTTGTCCCGGTTCCATTTATAAATGATGATGTAGCAGTCGAACCCCTGCTCCGGGCCGGAAGTGAGGTGCCAGATAAAAGGCGTTTTGGGCAGATACATGAACTGGTTGAGGTGGTCGCTCAGGTGCTTGAAGAAATGCCCGTTCAGGTATTCCGGCAGCGGCCGCTCCAGCAGCTTATCGAAAGAGGAGAACTGAGCGGAGCTGAACCCCTTCTCATAAAACTTTTCCTCGATGCGGTCGAGCAGTACCTTCTCCCCGGCATTAGGCACCAGCGGGATCACCCCATCGTCGTCTTCCATGAGGATCTCCCGGATCATATCCGCCAGGAATTCCATAGTGATGTCCTGCGTGCGTTGCGGGGGGATTACGTTGCTCTCCTTGAACCAGTACCAGACGTTGATGGGGTTGATCTGGTGGCGGATGCAGAATTCTTCGAGGTTGTTGTTGGTTTGGTAGAGGGAGGAAAAGCCTTCTATGATTGCCCGTTTTTCTTCTTCAGAGAACTCTTTTTCGGATAAGGATAGAATGTAATCATGGATCTTATTTAAATGGTATTCTTGAACCCCAAACTTATCTTGGAGATAGGCATCTCTAGCGACAGGTAATAAGGGCAGGCTGCCTACATTAATACCCTCTTTTTTGAGTATCATTGCCTTGTCTTCAGCAGGCAAGCCATAAACTTCGAAGATTTTTTCGTTAATAATCGCCTCGTTAATTAGAACTTGAGAGAGAAGGTGGTTTTCATAGTTTAGATAAATCTTTAGATGCTTAAGCAGGGTAGATTGATTCAAATCTTGAATTGCAATCCATTCAATTGGGGTTCTCTCAAACTCCGTCTCGAGAAATGAAAACTTTCCAATGGTATTGGTGATAGAAATATTAGTAGTAGAAAATATTGAAATACTTCTTTCAGCTTCTTCGGATGGGGTGATAAAAGGAACTCTTTTAATATCTCCAACCTGAACATTTACTGTAGGATTCAAACAATCAATAATATAGAATGCTACTTTAGAATTTAATAGACCAATAAAATAGGCTACAGATGGAAAGTTTTCCTTCCTAAAAATACAAGATCCTCCCGCATCAAAGATATGATTCTTAGGTAAATACCTAAAAGAAGCTCCTTTTGATCCGCTAGCTGAGTATGTAATCCCTTCTTTCAAATAATAGTCGATATTTCTCAACGTAGCTTTTGACTCATGCTTTAACTCCCACCCATCATTTTCCCAATTGATCACTAACCATAAATTCCCCGACCATTTTTTATAAGGTCCTCCTTTTGAATAGTATTTCCATTTTTTTCTATCCAATTCATTTTCTGAAATGTTTTCTTTTTTAAGTTCCCACCAAAATCTTAGATATTTGTTATTGTTTCCCGAGGTTAATCCTCCCGCTACTGTCAATACATCATCAATAGCACGGCTTTCAAACTTTTTTCTGAGATCATCCGAAATCCAATAAATAAACGGCCAAGAGGGGATGATTTTGAGTTTGGATTGGGGGAGGGTATATACTCTTTTATTTTTCCTGTCATGAATATAATCATCCAAACCTTGCAGGAATTCGCCCTTTTTGTACTTTTCCTGAAGATTGGTTGTCAGGTTGAAATACACTACTGGAGTTTCTGATTTACGTTTCTCCAAGATGTAGAATGTAGCATCCAACAAAATCCCCGGCCCGAATAAATTAACTCTATCCAATCCCAAATCAACCATTAAGTGAATGTGCGTCTTTTCAATCATGAACTTGCGCACATCTTCAAAGGACTTGATAAACATAAACGTGTGGGGATGAATAAGCGCTAAGACCCCCTCTACATTTATGAGTTCATAACATCGCTTGATGAAGGCAGCATAAAGGTTTGAGTGGAACTTAAATGGTTTCTTGTAATTTTCTCCCACAAATTTTTTTAGCTCCGCCCCAAAGTCCCCACTATCCGTATACGGCGGATTTGCAACCGCTACATCATAACTGGTAGTCAGCAGCTTCAGGTAGGTAATTGCATCCCGCGTCTTTGCACTCAGAAAACTCTCTCCGCTATCCTGCGCATACATCGCCACTGCCTTTTCCAGCGCCCGAAAGAAGTTTTCCCGGAAGACCTCAAAGTCCACGATATCCTTCTCCGCAAAAATATCCATCTGTGGCCGGCGGAAGCGGGCGATGAGAGCTTCCAGGCGGGCATTCACCTTTTCCCCTACCCGCACCAGGGAGCCAAAGCGGTAGGCCTGCTGTAGGTCGCCCCAGATTTCCTGCACCAGGTTTTCCTGCTCGTCGCTCAGCGGGTGCTCTGGCGTTTCAAAAATATGCTGGACTTCCTCGTAATCCGGCAGGAAAAAAGCGGAGGAAACCACCTGGAATTGAAGCGCTCCCACCTTGCGGTTTTTCCGCTTGGCTTTGATGAAAAGCCCCAGGTGAGCCAGTTGCACCGCCCGGTCATCGAGGTCGATGCCGTGCAGGTTGTGTTCGATGATGAGGCGAGGGATGTCCTTCTTGTCGTATTTAGCGCCGTAGTTTTCGATCTGGTCCAGATAAAGCGCATAAAACAAATCAAAGGCATACAACTCGAAATTGCCCGAACCGCAGGCCGGGTCGATGAGGCGAATCTCCGTCAGCGGTTTCGGCTCCCGCACCCGTTTGTCCGGCGCGTTAGCGATGGCATATTTTTCCCGGATCTGCGAATCCGGAAACATCTCCAGGTACAGCTTGCCCAAGGAGTTGTCCACCAGAAATTGCACCACCCAGCGCGGGGTGTACACCTGCGATTGCAGGCTCACCTTATCGTACTCCGTCTTCGCCTTGCTCTCCTTGTGCGCTTTCTTTTCTTCATTATTGTAGCTCTCATACAGCCAGCCCAGGATATCGTCGCTCTGCCAGATATCGTTTTCTATCTGCGAATCGCCAGCCACCGCGTTGAAAGCATCGATCACCTCTTTCAGGTCCAGCACATAAGGCAGCAGGGCATAGGGGTAATTGCGGTGGTAGAGGGGTATTTCCTCCCCCAGGCGGTCAAACTCGTGCGCCAGGAAGGTGCGCAGGCCTTCCATCTCCTCCTCGCGCATTTCCGGGTTTTGTTCCAGCCAGGCCTTGTGGCCGAAAGAGCGGTCGCCATGCTCCGGCCGCTGGGTGACCACCTCCGGAAAGAGCGTATGCGCTTCCATCACCTTGATGGCCGCCAGGCGGTTGAACAGCGTAAAGGTCAGCTCTTCCAGCGCCCGCTCCCGAGCCGCTTCGTAAGTGCCCATTTCCCCCTTGTGGTTTTCGATCAGCTGGTCGATCTTGCGCCGCTTGCCGTGCAGTTCCGGGGGGAGTTTTTCCAAATCCATCACCCGGCCGGCGCCCAGGCCCAGGCGGGCCAGGTGCTTGTCGTAGGCGCTGAAGATGCGCTTTTTGATTAGAGCTACGTGTTCGGAGAGTTTCATTTGTTGGTGCTTGGTTATTAGTGCTTAGTCATTAGTTCTTGGTGCTTGGTGCTTAGGGATTAGTTATTGGTGCTTAGTGCTTGGTGCTTGGGGCGAGCACTAAGGACTAGCCCCCAGGTACTAAGAACTAATCACTAAGCCCTCCTAAATCAACCTCCACTAAGTCATCACCATCCATTCCCGCTATGGACTGCAACTGCTGAGCCAGCAGATTCCGGTAGTTTGCCACGGTCATTTTCGATCGAGGTATTTCCAATTTCAATTTGCGGGGCGCCCTGGGCTGTTCCTTTTTGCCCTCCGCCACGGGAGCTGGCTGCGGCTTTTCTTTGACGAAGCCGCTGCGGATAACCAGCAAGTCCGACTGCTTGGAGTTGGCCAGCTCGATGTAATTCAGGATGTCAGAGAGAGAAAACCCACATAACTGGCAAGTGATTTGGTACTCCAGTTTAACCCGTTCCACGATCCGGCCTTGAGCGTAAGCCGCGAGGCTTCCAAGCTGATGGGCCTGGCTACGGTTGAGGCTTTCCGGATAAGCCTTCAGCTCCTGCTGTGCCGCCTGAACATCAGCTAAAAGGGGCTGGTAGAGGGCCGTCATTTTTTGGGCTGCCTCCACCATCAGTTGGTAATAAACGTCTCTCGCTTTCTGGGCTTGCTGTTGCAGCTCGTTAAAGTGGTTGACGATGCTTTTCTGTTTCAGTTCCTCGTACCGCTCAATGGAAGAAGCGATCATTTCATTGGCCAGGCCGGCCTTCGCCAGTTCGTTCGCCACGCTTTGCAGGAAAGAATCAAAACCATGCAGCCGGGCGAGGTTTTTCCGGATGAAACCACTCGCCTTGTCAATAGCTTCCAGCGCCTGGGCAAAAGCTTCCCGGTGTTGAAGAAAGAACTGGGCTTTCTCCACATAATTGGCTTCTGTCGTTTTCGCGGTATACTCCTTCAGCACGTCCCGCTGCTTCGCCGCCACCGGGAAATAACCGTCGAAATGAGGAACGTCTTTCCGGCGTTCGGTTAGGATGGTCAGGAAATGCTCCGCCAACCTTCTCACCGCCTCGGCCAGTTCAAAGTCGCTGGTATTCCAATCTACCTTTTCTCCGGTATGCTCCTGGTAGTCGAGATCCAGCAGTGCCTGTACGGCCTGGTTTTTCTCCGAAGCGGAAAGGCTCCTGGTCACCGACTTAAAAGAAGCCGCGCCAAACTTGCGGGTATTAACGAACACCTCGTGCACCGCCGTTTCCCGGTACGAGAAGTATTCCTTGCTCTGGTTGTTGGCGCCGCCGTATTTGACCACCACCTTGCCGGCCCGGAAGAGCGCCGCCATTGTAGAAGCCAGCGTGCCGTAGCTGTAGCCCCAGGGCACGTCATTGAGTTTCATCTCCAGGCTTCTGCCGTCCAGGTAGCTGTTTTTGATGCAATTGTTGATCTCTTCCACCACCTTGAGGTGGTCGCCGACGAAATTGCCGTTGCCGTCGAAGAAGTTGAAATCCACGCCGGAAAAATATTGCCCCAGGCGGGAAGCATCGCGCTCCTTCAGTACCTTGACGGCAATGGCGTCGCTGAGCTGGGAGCTGAGCCGCTTGGTGTAGGTGTTGCGGACCAGCTTGGTTTGCACATCATTGACCTCCCCCTTGAAGCTATTAGAGTTGAGATAGTACTCATCGAAGAGGTAGACCAAAGAGCCCTGCTCATAAGCCTCCCGGATCAGGGCGGACAGCCGCTTCTCCTTTTCTTCTTTTATTATGACAAACTCCCGGATGATCTGCCGCTTGGCGGCATCATCATCATTGCCGTACTTCTCCTCGATATAAGTAAACTTCTTCACCTCCGTAAGCAGGCGGTCCATCTCCTGGAACTTCGCATTATCGGGCAGCAGGGTCATTTTGCCTTTATCGTACTGGGTGTCCATTTTGACGCCTTCCACAAAATCCTGCCGGCTTCCTTCGATGTTGAAGATGTTGTAGACGACAAACTTCAGGTTTTTGTTGGAAGAGCCATCTATCTCATCATCCAGGTCGGTGACAATATTGAACTTATAAGGCAGGTCATCCAGATGGAGGGTCGAGACCCCTTTGAAGAGCCCTGTCTTCTTGAGATAAGAAACCAGGTCCCGCTTTTTGACAAACAGCTCCACGGTAAAATCCTGCATTTCCTCCAGCAGCTTGCCTTCCAGGTCGGAGGTGATCTTATAAGCCTGATTAACCGGGGGCAGCAGCAGTTTTGCCTCCACCAGGTACTCCAGCGCCTCCTCAATTTGGGGCTTCACCTTGTAGTAGCTGTCAATGTCCTCGATATACGCCTTGGTAATGTTCTCCAGCGAGGCGGAAGCCAACTCCGATTCCGTAAGAAAATGGATCGTTTTGAGCAGCTGGTCGCCAATAATGCCGGATTGCTGGTGTTGCAGGATGCGCCGGGCATTATCGTATTTGATGCCCAGGGCAGTAGGCGGCGCCGTCTGCGCCTCGGTACACAGATCATGGGCAGTAGCCATGGCGTACATAGGCCGGTCCTTTATCTCTTTCCGGAGCACATCGAAGGTGGTGATGATCATGCCCCGGGCGGCAATTTGGGAAGCTGCCAGCTGGTTGGAGCTGAAGAGAAACTTTTGCAGCAAGTCGAACTGGTATTTGTGAAAAGGAAAGTAAGTGGCGAACGCCTCGGCGCCGCTGGTCTTGGTCGGAAATGTCGATTTCAGGTTGGTCAGGTCGCTGATCTGCCCTTCGTGCTGTTTGAAATAATCCTCCAATTCCCCGAGGTAGCCCTCTTTCTTTTTCAGCAAGCGGTTGCGGATGATCACATCCACCTCCGTCGACTCCAGGTGGAACTTCGACTTGAACCGGTCCGTCACTTTAGTCAGCTGGCTCTTACTCACATTAGAGTTGTTGATGACATCATCCAGCTTCTCCTGAGCGATGGCGATGGTCCACACCCTGCTGCCCAGGCTGGAAAGCGCTTCGCTGACCCCTTCCAGGCCCAGCAAGTTGAATTTCTGCTGGCTCAGGGCTTCGCTCGCTTCATCGAAGATGAAAACGATGATCTCATCCGGGTTTTTCTCCAAATACCGCAGCAACTGATCTTTAAGCTTGCTGGCGGAAAAGAATTTGATGTCCTGCTCGTAGGTCTCTTTGGTATCCTCGTACTCTTTTTCGGAATAGCCCATTTTCAAATGAGCCTGGCGCACCGCTTTAGCCGTTTCCCGGTTATTCCTTTTTACTTCCGCCCATGGTTTGCCGCTTATCGCTTTAACCGTCTGTTCGAATTCTTCCAGTTTGCCTTCGAGCAAAAGGTCGAATTCAATGAAGCCGAACAGATCGCCCCGGAACCCCATTTTTTTCAGGAAGTTGGAAAAAAGAGTGAACTCCAGGCCGTTGTCCGTATTTTGCTTGGCGATATCCAGGAAGACCACCTTGGCGGAATAGGCGTCCAGTTTGCGGATATCATTTTCCAGCCATACTTCATTCTTCACGCCTTTAATGCGGGGCAGAAAGCGGTCTCTGGCTGGCGTGCCGTTGATGGGCTGGTTGTCCAGAATATGCCCTAGCATTTTGCCGAAGTAAGACTTGCCCGAACCGTAGAAGCCCGAGATCCATACCCCCGTTTCCTTAATATTAGAGCTGAAGGCCTTGATAAAATCAGACAAGTGTTTGGCCAGGCCATCCGTAAGGATATAGGCCTCTATCTCAGATTGGATCTCATTTTCGCTCTGGTCTTCCAGGTCGATGACATTCTTAATGTCTTCCGCAAAATCCAGCTGAAGGATATCTTTGATTGTAGCCATAGGGATTAGTCGATGTTAGTCAATGAGAACGCAACGATATTTCGAAGCCGGTTTAATGCCCAGAAACTTCAGGTTGTGGTTGTTGTCAATTATAGACGGATAAAAAATGATCAAGGGGCTCTTGAAATTTATGACGGCCTTATGTTCCATGATCATGACGTTTTCTATCCCTGTGCCATAGAGGCAGCCCGTGCGCAACAATACCGGAATGCGGCCTTTCTCATCGATGGATTGCAGTGCCATGATGATCCTGTCAAACAAGTCCTGGTCCTCATTATCCGATTTAAAAACAATATTAGGCGTAGAAGAAAAGTCCTGGTAATAAGCCTTGAAGTCCTCCCAGCCGATCTCATCGATGTACCTGGTGAAAAGGTGGTTGACTTCGACGAAGGCTGCCACATCCGACAACCGGTTGACCGCCTCCTGCAGGTACAGGTTTTCCTCGGCAGGCGGGTAAGCAAAGAGGATGCTGTTGCCGCCGTTGCCCTTCAGGCGTATTTGGTTTTTGTTGTTGGCGTCAAGATAAAATTTGAGGTCATCAAACTTTTTCTTATGCTCAATGGTAAAGGACATCTACGATTTTATTAAAATGGTGTTTAGGAGAAATTTTCAGTTTATTACCGTCGTACTGCACGTCCAGAAAATCTTTCACCGCGAGTTTTTTTACCTGCTGGATAAAAGCCTCTTTCGACGAGAAAGAAAACTTACGCAAGGGCACTTCCAGGAAATTGGAAGCTTCCGGATATACTGCCATCAACAAATAGCAGAATATAGTCAATTCCCTCTGCCCCAGCAAAACAGATTTAAAATTTTTAACTTTGACACCTTCCATGACCTCCAGCCGCTTCAAAAAAGTCAGCAGCTTGGAGGCAATCCGCTCGATTGTTGTGTCCGACCATACCTCCCCGGTCTCGCTGGACTGTATCCGTTTATCTTTCAAATAGGCAATGATTTCCTGTTTAGGCAGCGTAGCCCGGCCCTCGAAGTAATACTTAAAAAACAAATCGCTCAGAATCTCGAAAACCAGCCGGTTGGTTAGCGCAAGTTGCCAAAACAAGAACAAGTTCCAGGACCGGAGTGCCTTCTCGTTTGAAAACACGCCCTCCATGAGTTCTTTATGATCCGCAGAATAATACTGCAGGAGGTTTACCCTGATGACCCTATTCAGCCGGATTGAAGTGCGCTCCGTCCTCTGGCCAAACTCCGCGACATCCAGTTTGCCGGCAAAGGCATTATAGATCACCTGTAAATCCGGGATGCTGGCAATCGGGTTGATGTCGGCATTATAAGGTAAAGGCGGCTGAATGTATAGTGTTTCTGGAGTATCCTTGCGCTGCATAATCAAATCGCGATGCCTGTTTTTGATGAGGTGACAAGATAAGGGATTGTCAGAGAAACCATTACTTTGTCACGCTCAAAATTCATCGGCCCTCCTTTTCAAGCTATTCAGCGCTCTCTACTTTCAGTTTCCCATTAAGCATTTTCAGGCTTTCCTGCTCAGGCAGCTCCTCCACCTTCCGCAACTTCCGCTCAATCGCCCGGCTCCGTACCCCAGCCGCATCAATCGTTTTGCTGGCCTGGTTCAGCTTCTCCTGCACCTTTTCCAGCACTCCGCCAAACTTGCCGAACTCCGTTTTCACCGCCCCCAGAATTTTCCACACCTCGCTCGACCGCTTCTCGATTGCCAGGGTCTTGAAGCCCATCTGCAAGCTGTTCAGGAAAGCAGAAAGCGTCGACGGCCCGGCGATGATGATGCGGTAGTGGCGCTGCAGGTCTTCCAGCAGCCCATTGCGCCTGGCCACCTCGGCGTACAGCCCTTCCACAGGGAGGAACATGATGCCGAAATCGGTCGTGTAGGGTGGGTCAATGTATTTATCCCGAATATCCTTTGCGAAACTTTTGATGGAACTTTCCAGGCTTTTGCCCGCCCGGGCGATGGCGTCGTGGTCGGCCGTATCGTAGGCATCCTGCAACTGCTGGTACTTATCCAGAGGGAACTTGGAGTCGATGGGCAGCCATATATGTTGGACTTCTTCATCTTTACCAGGGAGCTTTATAGCAAATTCTACGGCTTCGCGGGACATTTGTTTCGTAGAAACGTTGGTTTCGTACTGCTCCCGGGTCATTATTTGCTCCAGGATATTTCCGAGCTGAATTTCGCCCATGACACCTCTGGTTTTCACTCCAGCCAGCACCCGTTTCAGGTCACCAACGCCATTAGCCAGACTCTGCATTTCCCCTAGCCCCTGGTGCACCAGTTCTAGCCGCTCGCTGACCAGTTGAAAAGATTTACCCAGGCGGTCCTCCAGCGTTTTATGTAGTTTTTCATCCACGGTTTCCCGCATCTTTTCCAGTTTGGCATTGTTGTCCTGCTGGATCGCTTCCAGGCGTTTTTCCACTGTTCCGCGGACATTTTCCAGCGCCTTTTCCGTGCCCTCCCGCAGTTGAGTAAACTGGCTACTGTTCGACTGCGTAAGCTCGCTGATCTGCCGGGCGAAAGCATCCAGCAGGTTTTTCTGGTGCTGCGCCAGCTCGTTCATCCTGTTCAGGTTGGATTCTCCCAAAGCGGAAAGCGTATTGCTTACCTCCTCCCGGATACCTTGGGCATTCTGCTGCATTTCACTACGGCTGGTGGCGAATTCTCTGGCCATCAGGCCTTCCATGCGTTGCTGGCTCTCGGCCTGTGTTTTGTCGAGTTCAGCCTGCCATTGGAGTAAGTGTTTTAGTATGCCCTGTCCATTTCGATACCTGTAGGCAAAAACCAGGTTGAACAACCCAATAAGGAAAAGAAGAATAAAACCGGAAGTTAAGATCCAATCCATGTGCTGTTTTTTTAAGTGATAAATTCTCATGCCGCGCTCAAAGCGCTCTGCCCTTCAAATCGATTTACAATTCGAATAGTCCAAAGGCTATGCCAGAGGTAAAAAGCCTTGTTTTGCAGGCTTGAAAAACTTATATTGGTTCAATAAATAAAACCGTCGATTCAAAAACTGAATCACTATGAAGCGAATTTTGATATCCTGGATGGCCTTTGGCAATGATTTCACCAAGGAAAGCAGCGGCAGTAAAGTCAATGAAGAAGGTACCACCGCCAGTTTCCATCGATATTTTTTCGATGAGCACTACGAGAAGCACCTCTTGCTTTCTTCCTCCAAAGGAGATGATACCAGGATGGATCACCTCCTTAATTATCTGCACCGAGCTTTTCCAGGCCATTTGATAGAACCCCGATACATGGGAATAGATGACGTCATCGACCTGGAGCAGATCCTCTCTAAAATCACCCCATTGTTGCTTGAATTCAAAGGCCACCCTGTTGACCTCTTCATCTCTCCCGGCACCCCAGCCATGCAAACCGCCTGGTACCTCGTCCATTGGTCATTAGGGTTGGACACCAGGCTGCTTCAAGTGCGGCCCGGGCAGCACACCAAAACTAGGAATCCGGAATTGATATTTGTCAATTTAGAAAGAGACGCCACTACCTCCAGCGCCATCATCCGGCAGCACAAAACCGAAAAACCCTCCGGGCACTTAAGCGAAAGCGATTTCCTGAAAACAGACAGCATCGGCCCAGTTTACGAAAAAGCCTACAAAGTAGCCCAGGCCGCCGACGCCACCGTCCTGATTCTGGGAGACACCGGCACCGGCAAAGAACATCTGGCCCACTTTGTCCACCGGCAGTCGCCCCGCCGGGGCGCCCCCTTCCACGCCGTTAATTGCTCCGCCATGGGCGACCAACTGCTGGAGTCCCGGCTATTCGGTTACCAAAAAGGCGCCTTCACCGGCGCCGAGCAGGACACCCCCGGCATCATCCAATCCACCGAAGGCGGGACCGTATTTCTGGACGAGATCGGAGACATATCCCCCTACATGCAGCAATCCCTGCTGCGGGTACTCCAGGAAAAGGAAGTCGCGCCAATCGGCGGGAAGCCTCGGAAAGTAGACGTCCGTTTCATCGGCGCCACCAACAAAGACCTGCTTGCCCTCTGCGAAGCCGGCCAATTCCGCTGGGATTTGTACTACCGCCTCTCCGTCGTCGAGCTGGAGCTGCCCTCTCTGCAGGAGCGGGGCATTGAAGAGATCAAGGCGCTCATCCAGTTCTTCATCAAACAAAAGAAGAAGCTGTTCAATGCCGCCAAACCGCTGAGCCTTCCTCCGGAAGTAAAAAACAAACTCCTGTCCTATCCCTTCCCCGGCAACATCCGCGAGTTGGAGAACCTCATCGAGCGGCTCTACGTCCTGAGTACTGATGGAGAGGTGCAGCTGAAGGACCTCCCTTCCAGGATACTGGACCCCAAAGCCACCCATTCCTTATTACTAAAGGATATGGAAAAGCGGCACATCGAAAGGGTGCTGCGGCTCAACGGTGGCAATCAGCGTAAGACGGCCAGGGATATTGGGGTGGTGTATAATACGTTGATGAAGAAGGTGCGGGATTATGGGATAGATTTGGAGGGGGTTAAAGGATGAGACAAAATCTTATCCAGCCCATCAAAACA
Source organism: Lewinellaceae bacterium (assembly GCA_020636095.1). Classification (GTDB taxonomy): domain Bacteria; phylum Bacteroidota; class Bacteroidia; order Chitinophagales; family Saprospiraceae; genus JACJXW01. The sequence goes on along the minus strand of JACJYN010000015.1, from coordinate 29,649 downwards.
TGCTTATTCATTACAGCCATTTAAAAAGTACAACTGGAGCCTGCTGGTTTTTACTAGTCAATGCTCAAATATTCTTTTAAAAATCAGCTATCAATGTCAATCCGGTCAAACAGAAATCAACATTTTCTTGCAATGTACCGAAGGAGCATTCTTTGGCATAGTAAGCTAATATCTTATCGTAGAGCGCCTTCCAGTAAATGCGGTATCCCGAAGCTTCCTCATGAAAATGTTCGAAAAAAGAATCCCTCAATTGGCTTCCCCTTTCTCTTGTCCAGTCTCCTTCAAAGGTGGCAAAACCATATTTATTGAAAAATGGCATATTCCAATCGTTCATAGTAGGTATCAGCAATATGAAGGTAGGGCGTCATGAGGAATATATCCGAGGAAGCGTTCCTGATGATGTCATCCAGGTGGGCGGAAAGGCCGCGGGTTGATAGGAATATTGTCATGTTCTGGGTGATTTAGCTACCGCGCCTTTGCTTGGAGCGCCGGTTAGCGCGGAATTTTTGAGAATAGAGCGCGGGAGTTCTGGCTAACATATAGAAGCTGGTTTACTGTTTAGCAATGTTGCCTGTTTTATCTGTGATTATACGGAAAATCTAACAAAGTGGTTGCGAGAGAGGAAGAAGAAATTTTTTATAAGCTGGGCTTATTGGCAAATTAAAATTTACTGCTCATGAGATTATGGAATCTGTTGCCCCAAAGAACCATAATGATGAACCCAATAACAAAGGAAACAACCTTGGCCTGGCTTCTGAAGAAGAGTGGAAGGAGTACCAGAAGGAAAACCCTCGCCACTAGAAGTGCGGTTGTGGTGTGTACATTGTCAGCATAAACCTGCCGGACATTTTCAAATAATCCCTATTTTTACTCCCATGGACACACCCCACAACGACATCTTGGCCTACCTGAAAAGCCACTCCGTCGAGCTGCCGGACGAAGGCCTTCAAAAGCCCTGCTACCGGCAGATCGTCCAGCTTCACGAAGAAGGCAGGAGGATGCACGAAGCCTACGCCACCTTCGGCACCCTCTGCGTCAACCGCGCCTTTCAGTCCCTTCTCAACACCTTCACACCAGAATACCAGGCCTACCTCGCCGAAGCCGAGGCTATGATCCCGGACACCCAAGCGGATGGGGCGCCTGCTGTTGTACGCCGCCGTGCTGGCAGCGTTGAGCCCCTCGCTGCCCATTCCGTTCCTCAGAGCACAAACAAAAAGCAGGCGATCCAAGCCGCTCTCCAGCAAGTATCCGGATGCGAAGAGCATTGGGCGGCCCCATCCGGCGCTGGCGGGAAGAACAGGAGAACGGCGTCACCTAATCCACCTGCTCGCCACTAAACCCAGCCTTTTGCAGCGTATCCTTGATTTCTTCAACGGAAAGCTCACAGGCTTCAACCGTCAGTATCCTGTCTTCGCTTTGCAGGTCAACTTCCCATTTTTCAATACCTTCCACCTCGTCCAGGAAAGGCTTGGCTTTTGCGAGGCAGCCTCCGCAATTGATGTTCGTTTTAAATTGCATCGTATCCATATTCTACTCTGTTTATGAATGGTTATGAAACTAAATTTTCACTGTTTTCAAACGCAAACTGTTAAGGACTACCGAAACCGAGCTGAACGCCATGGCCGCTCCGGCAATCATAGGGTCGAGCAAGAAACCGTTGAAGGGGAAAAGCACGCCGGCAGCAACCGGGATGCCAATGATATTATAGATGAAAGCCCAAAACAAGTTCTGCCTGATACCCAGGACCGTCTTCTTCGAAAGTTTCAATGCTTTGGGGATGGATTGCAAGTCCGATGTGATGAGCGCCATTTTGGCTGTATCCAACGCAATATCCGAACCTTTGCCCATCGCTATGCTCACGTCCGCCTGCGCCAACGCATGAGAATCGTTGATGCCATCGCCAACCATGGCAACTACCTTGCCCCGAGCCTGTAATTGCTTCACGTATTCTGCCTTGCCGGAAGGCAACACCTCTGCCATGAAATGCTGTATTCCTACCTGTTGCGCCACAACAGCAGCAGTTTGCCGGTTATCGCCCGTGAGCATGTGTACCTCAATGCCTTGGTTTTGAAGAGCAGCGATGGCTGCGGGAGACGTCGCCTTCACCCTATCTGTAATGGCTGCCAGGGCGAGTACCTCTGCCTCATCAGAAAAGAAGATTACTGTTTTTGCCTGGGCCTGGAACACCTGGGCTTTTTGTTCAAGCTGAGCGCTGATTGATATACTTTGTTCAGCTATCAGCTTGCGGCTACCCGCAAAATAGGTTCTCCCATCCGGGCCTTCAGCCTGGACGCCTTTACCGGTGATGCTGTGGAAACCGGCAATTTTGGCGGGCCGGGCTTGTTCCTCTTTCAACCTTTTAACTACCGCTTCCGCCAGGGGGTGCTCAGACCGCATTTCTATAGCCAGAAATAGAGATTTCAGCGGCACTACCCTGCTTTCATTTAGCCATATCATATCAGATACTATCGGATGGCCTTCGGTGATGGTCCCGGTTTTATCCAGGACGACGGCATTAACCCGATGGGCCAACTCCAGGCTTTCGGCATCTTTGATCAGAATGTTATTTTCAGCGCCTTTACCTATACCTACCATTATGGCTGTGGGAGTAGCCAACCCTAAAGCGCACGGACAGGCAATAACGAGCACGGCTACTGAAGTGAGCAGCGCATGGGTAAAAGCGTCATCGCCACCGAGCACCATCCATGTGGCAAAAGTGAACAAGGAGATCCCGATGACTACCGGCACAAAGATCCCGGCAATCTTATCCACCAGTTTCTGCACCGGGGCTTTGCTCCCCTGAGCTTCCTGCACCATTTTAATGATCTGCGAAAGCAGGGTTTCTCCCCCAACCTTTTCTGCCCTAAACCGGAAACTTCCCTTTTGATTGACTGTTCCGGCAAATACCTTTCCACCCGTTATTTTCTCTACAGGAACCGGCTCGCCCGTGATCATGCTTTCATCGACAAAGGAATTTCCTTCCAACACCTCTCCGTCCACAGGAATCTTCTCTCCCGGACGCACCACCACTATTTGCCCAGGTTTTACTGAGGCTATGGGCATTTCCACCTCTTCTTCATCGATAATAGCCACCAAAGTTTTAGGTTGAAGGCCCATCAATTTCTTGAGGGAAGAAGAAGTGTTTGATTTTGCTTTTTCTTCCAGCAGTTTGCCCAGGGATATGAAGGTTATGATCACTGTCGCCGCTTCATAATAAACATGGGGATGAACACCACGGCTGTGCCAGAATTCAGGAAAAAGGGTGTTGAACAAACTGAAGAGAAAGGCAATGCCGGTGCTTAAGGCCACCAAAGTATCCATATTGGTCCTTCCATGCCTTGCCTGCCGGAAAGCATTGATAAAAAAATGCCGCCCAAACCAGAACAGGACAGGGATGGATAGAGCCAGTGATATCCACTTACCCGGGCCCCAGCCCATAAAAAACATACCCAACACTACAACCGGAAGGGTAAGTACGGCCGACCAAATCGTGCGTTCTTTGGCTTCCTGATAATGCCTGTACTGCTGTTGTTCTTGAGCCTCAGAGGGGTCTTCGGCGCCGATTATCAAGCTGTATCCTATACTTTGAAGGGCATTTTGAAGGGCTTCTTCAGTAGTGTCCTGCTCATACTCCACGGACACAAAACTGCCGGCAAAATTCACACTGGCACCGGAGACTCCCGGCACAGTGGCTAATATGGATTCTACACTGGCGGCGCATGCCGCGCATGACATGCCTGTTACCGGGAATGTCTTCTTAATTGTGGCATCACTTTTTTTCTTTGTCGTGGCCACCGGGCCAATCACATGGTCTGTAGCGTTCATAATTTTGTTTTTTTATGCTACAAAGTTCAGGGTTGCCGGAGGGATTTGTGTTATACAATTTCCGATAAAACTTACATCTTTTTGGCCTGGCTGTTTTCAGGCGTTTCATTATTAATCTTCTTCCAAAGGAAGAATCATGCAAATCTTTCCCAAAAACGTGTAAGGCTTTAACTCTACAATTGCAGTATATTCGGGCCATGGAAAACACTATTATATATCTCAAGAACATGGTCTGCAACCGCTGCATTCGGGTGGTTGCAGAAGACCTGGAAAAATTAGAGCTCCCTATAGAAGCCATCGAACTCGGCAAGGTGGAAATAAAAGGAGTTTTATCAGATGATAACCTCATGGCCATTGAAAAGGCTTTATTATCGAGCGGGTTTGAACTGATCAATGACCGGCAGCATCAGATTTTTTATAAGATTCAGGACATGGAATGTCAGCCAATATTTATTCACAGAACTCATTTGATATTATTATTTCTATTAGGATTGCACTATGGCACATTTTGTCAAAATACCCTAAGGGGCAGTGTATCGGACGGAAGCTTTGGCATTCCCAATGCCAGGATTACTCTTTTCAATGATGGCCTTACCTTTTTTCGAGAAACTCGGGCTGATGATGATGGGGATTTTATATTGGCTGATATTCCGGATGGAAATTACAGCCTCGGCGCAACGGCTTTGGGTAAAGAATATGTAGAAGTTCAGCAAGGCATAGCAGGTGATATAAGCGGCCAAGATTTCACATTGGAGAACGAAACGCACCCAGGCAATTGGCACACCCTTATGAACAGCCCGGAACCCCTGGGTGGGACGGATTTTGGTGTTTTGCTGCCCGATGGAAAAATCTTCTATTGCCATAATTCCAAAGACCCTTTCCTCTTCGACCCGCTGGAAAATGACACCGTATTCGCACCCGGGGATGAAAACATACAGGGTTGCGTGGCGCCTGGCCTGCTGCTCGACGGAAGGTTGATCCTTGTCGGCGGGGCAGACCAGGAAATTTACGGGCCGGGAACGCGGTTGGTAAAAACTTTTAACCCATCGGATGGAAGTTGGGAGGAACTGCCGCAGATGCTGGATTACCGCTGGTATCCGTCGATGGCTCAATTGCCGGGTGGGGAACTTCTGGTGATCGGTGGCGGCGGGCTCGACAATCCTATACGAGTGAAGACGTCGGAAATTTATGACCCCTATAACCAAACAGTTGAGCAGGTCGGAGATATCGAAGTTGGCAATGAAGTTTCGCCTATCGTACTGCTGTACTCCGGAGAAGTGTTGATGACGCACCGCCCGCCTCAACTATTCAATCCACCACTAAAGAGTGGCGGTTACCGCTGATTTCGTTCAAAGCAACCGCCTACCCAACGGCGACCATTCGGACCACGAGCTGGTGCTGTTACCTGATGGCAGGGCGGTGGTGTGGGCTACAAGTCTTTCAACCCACCCGACTACGGGCACTTTATCGAAATTTATGCCCCAATTCTGACAGTTGGTCCTTGGGAGCCAATTTCCTGCCTATCCGATCCCGTGCGAAAACCGTCTTATTGCCCGACAAAAGATTCTGGTAATGGGGGTGAAAAGGAAAACCTTAACGACCCTACCCCTACCAACCAATGGGGTTATATGAAGCTGACGGATCTCTACGACCCCTACGAAGACAGCTGGCGAAGGTTGGATGAACTGCATATCGCCAGAGAATATCACTGCACGACGATCCTTGTGCCCGACGGACGGGTCATTGCAGCAGGAGGAGAAGGCGCGCCGGGCAACGAGCCCAATTTGAGCGTTATAGAAGCTTTTGAACCCCATATCTGTTCAAGGGCGTTCGCCCGGAAATTGTGAACCTGGAACAAACCGAATTTAGGCGGGGAAACCATCGAGTTTAATATTGAAAAACCAACGCTCCTACTTCCATCATTTTAATGTCGCTCCAGTCGGTGACCCATTTTATGAATACCGGCAATAACCGCTACCTGGAACTGGAATTTACTCAAATTGGGAACCACATTTCCGCCACTGTGCCGGTGGATAGCCTGGCTGCCCTGCCGGGTTACTACATGCTGATGACCATGGTGGATGATATCCCATCAGTGGCGGAGATAGTGAAGTTGGAAAAGGAGGCGGTAGTAACAGAGACGGAACATCATACTTTTGTCTCCGGATGGGTACAGGTTTTTCCAAACCCTGCCAGCACTATTCTGAACCTGGCTTTTGAAAATGCAAAAACCCGAAAATTGACCGTTTTCAATACTAAAGGAAAAGTGCTAAAACAGTACCTTGCTACCGGCCCTGTTTTTCAAATTTCCGTGGAGGATATGCCTTCCGGCATTTATTTCCTGGAAATCCGGGAAGGGGAAAAGCGGTTGGTAAAAAGGTTGGTGAAGAATTAACGCGTTTTGTTTTCATTTCGGGAGAAGAATCCATAGTCTTTTAATTTGATTGTGGGCCTGGGCGAGTCGAGGACAAACGGATTTTTGCCCGTTGTTCGCAATTCCGGGTTATAGCGGATCAATGGCCAATACCCGTAATCCACTACAAGTTTTTGTTGCGTCAATCCTTTTTTATTTGCCGCTTCAATTTCTACTTCTTGTTCTTCATTTTTATGAGTTTCACAATATCTTTCCAAAGATCAATCTCCTCAATGTCGTCAAATCCGGCTTTTTTCAGGTTGCGAACTGTATCCCGATTGATATTGGCGCCATGAAAATAAAGAGGTATCGGATTCAGCCAGTCCATTAGTTTTCCTACAAATTTGTTGGAGCTTCTGACATGTTCAAGCATCAGAAGCATACCGCCCGGCTTTAGCACTCTCCTGATCTCTTTTAGCCCTTTCACCGGATCGGGCACTGAGCAAAATACGCAACTCGTGACTACGGTGTCAAAAGTATCATCCTCGAAGTCCATATCCTGGGCATCCATTTCCAGGAAGGTGATATTGCGCGGATCATTCCCATATTTCGCTTTAGCCTTTTCCAGCATATTTTTGCTGAAGTCGATCGCTGTCAGGTTTACATCCTCGGGATAATAGGGGATGCTTTTGCCCGTTCCGACACCTACTTCCAGTGTTTTGCCGGCGACATGGCCGGCTAATGATTTGCGCCATTTTGAAAACAGGGCGCTTTCCATCGGTTTGTCCAGCAGGTCATACCATCCCGCCACACGGTTGTAGCGTTTTTTTATTCGCTCGGTTTTTGCCATTATTCATTATCTTTTATCAAGGACAGTTATAAGTTATAGAAAAGGTGTATCAAAAATCCAATCAATATAATAATAGCGAACAGATAAACGACGATCCTTTTAATGCTGGTGTTGTCAGAACCGTGCTCATGGCTTCCATCAGGCGTTCCTTCTTTCGCTTTAAAATTAAAGGCCAGCAGGATAATCGCAACAAAAGCAAAAGCGAGGTTGAACCAGAAAGTATAGTCAATCCATACTTTCCAATGCTTTTTTGACCTTTTGGACACAGTGGCCACAGGTCATTCCGGTGATTTGATATTCGCGAGTCATTGTGGCCAATGCGGCATTGAATTGCTTCCCCGAGTATGGCGGCTTTGTTGCCGATTTTTTTACCTAAAACAGCTTCGCCAACGGCTGCGCCGAGGACGGCTTGGGTGATACTATCCATAGTTTATTTTTGAAGTTGCCATTTTGCAGTTTTCACAGTCGTCGAAATGCTGTCAACAGCCGTCCACGCCAGTAGGAAATGGTCTTTGTTTTTTGCTAAAACAGGGAAGCCGCTGCTCCTTGCCGGACTGGTCTGGACGAGCGTCATACTTTCCCCCTCCTTTCCCTTTTCAGATGTGATGGCCGCCCTGATTTCCGCAGCGTTTTCGGTGTTTTCCAACCAGGTCACCAGGACATTTTCGTTGTCCAGGAACTCTACGTCCACCCTGCCAGAGGGGTTGCCGTCGTCCACCTGGACGAGTTCGGAAAAGGTTGCCCCGGCATCTCCCGAAAATGCGACTTTCACCACCCCTTTGCCGCCTGCTGATGTGAACCAGGCCACCGCGAGCAGGTCTCCGTTGGCAGCGACGGCCGGGCCATTCACGGGGCATCCGCTGATTTCCCAATTGTCGGCATGGATGAGGTGCGGATTTGTCCATTCGCCGTTGACTTTCCTGACGATACCGATGTCCCGGATTTCATGCTCCGACCTGTCCCGGTAAACGACCACCGGGCCTTGGGAGGCCAGGACGGCATCCGTCTGGCAGCAGTCGCAGATGCGGTTGTCCAGTTCGGATTCCTCAAATAAATTTCCGTCCCGGTCAAATTCCGCCGTCCGCAAAGTCATCGCCCCGCCGCCATGCCCATGCCCGTTATCGGACTGTGAACTGCTGACTGAAGACTGTGAACCCGCCTTTGTGTTTCTGCCATCCAGCCAAGTGGCGAACATCCTTTTTTCGGAAATAGGGAACATCGTCACGAAGCCATGTTCGGCAGCCATGCTGTCGCTGTGGGGAATGAAAGAAGGCCCCCATTGCCCGCCGTTTTTGGATTGGGAAATCCGGACATCGTAGTCGTAAGTGCTGTCAGTACTTTTTTGCAGCCAATGGGCAGCAAGCCAATTGCCGTTGGCTGACAGAGAGGGAAAGTCTGCCCAATTAACGAACCAGTCATCGCCTTGGGCGATTGTTGCGGCCTTGCCCCACTGTCCGTTTTCCAATTTTGAAAACAGCAGGGCATCGGTCGTATCGTTCAGGAATTCTACCCAGGTGAGATAAACCTGCCCGTCGCCGGAAACAAATAAATTGGGTGCTTCACCATCTTGGCAGGGGGTCGGAATTTCAGTAAAAATAAGTTTTGCCGAAGCCCATTTTTCTGAATTGTTTTGACACGAGCAAGCAAGAACTGCCAACACTGTCAGGTATTTGAAATACTTCATAAAAAGATACTTGTGAGAGGTTATGTAAATATCAACCCGCCTAACTTCTGCCTTGGCGCAAATTAATATATTTCACGGCTTCCCGAATCGTCAATGGCTTGGTCGAGTTGCCTGCCCGGATGTAAAAAGCTGTTTTACTGTTGCCATGCACGTAAGCAGGCGATTGGGCTGCCCCAATTCTCAGGACACAAATGTCTTTCCCATCCAAATCGTAAAAATCTGTTTGAACCAAGGAGCAAAACTCGATGCCAATGTCATTGGTAATCATTTGATAAATCCTCAACTCGAAGCCGTCCCGGTTTTTCTTTTTGAGGGATAGGTAGTCCTGTTTCAGGCCAAGTATATTCCCTTTGTCGTCCACGCCAATCAATAGTTCGCCACCCTTTGTGTTCATAAAACCGGCAATGGTTTTTACAATCACATCTTCCAGGCTTTTGTTGATGGATTCCCGATGGTAATCGTACCGCAGAGAAGATTTGAATTCTACCCGGTCGCCTTCACCTTCCTGGATGATGGAAAGGACACTTCCTTTGAGCTGTGCATCCTTCCTGCGCAGTATTTTCACTTTCTGCAAAATATTCCTGTAATACAGCCCCGAACCCAACCCCACTAACCCGCCTATCACAATGAAGGGCACAGCCATTCCGGTCATCTGGAAAGAAAAAGAATCCAATATCCTGCCGGGCGCCACCGCAAAAAATTGGTTCAACGTGAACGGCATCCCGTTCATTTCAAACCAATAAATGACCATCGTCAGCGGGTGTACAAGAAAATAAAATACGGCAACGCCGACCATCAGATGAACCAGGACGATGTATCTTTCACCAAAGCTTTTTCTTGACTTAACTACTTCCATATACGGTAACAAACTTTTTGCTGCTGAAAAGGAACAGGGAAACCACGATTACCACTATTCCAGTCAGTAAATAAGGCAAGGAATTGTTCACTGTCAGTAGCCAACTCCCCACGATTGGGCCTATCACTTGTCCGAGGCTGTCGGTAGATTTTTGAATCCCAAGCGCTTCGCCGGCCTCCTGCCCCCCTTTCAGGGAAATAAGGGCCGTGATGTTTGGCGCAATGAATGCTCCCCCCGCTGCCAACAGCCCGATAAGCAGCAATACAAAGGATAGTTGTTCGGCAGTTATGAGGAGTAAAATGGAAATGCCAAAAATTCCGTAACCCAATGCAACCTGATTATGGCCGGGAATTATTTTCTTGACCCTCCGTGAAACCACTATGGGCTGCAATAAGCCCATCACCAGGGCACAGACCATAAAACCATATCCAATGGTGACGGCATCATACTGTAGTTCATTTTTGGAATAAATGGAGAATACAGCTTCGAACAAAGTGAGGGCAAGCTGATAAATGAATGACAACAGTAAGAAAGGAAATAAATCCCGCGCTACCTGTTGCCATTTTGACGGCCTTGCAATGGCTGGTTTTTTTTCAGCAATAGCACCGTTGCCCTTTAGCCATTTTATTGCAATGGGCAGGAGTGCCAAGCCTACTATGGCAAGAAAGAAAAAAGGAACGGAATAATCATTTATCAGAAAATGCCCAAATTCCAAATACAAGTGCAAATCCGTTTGGCTTAACAACCCACCAATGAACGGGCCTGCGACAACCCCGATATTGTAAGATGTGCCAGCCAATGCAAAGCCAAGGGCCCGGTTCTCTTTTGAGGTCAGGTCAGTGACCAGGGCATAGCCCACGGGGATGATGGCAGAGGTGAAGATGCCCCCGATTATCCGGGCCAGATAAAGCATCCAGAGGGAGGTCGAAATACCTATCAAAAACTGCATCACGACATAACCCAAAAGCCCGGCAACGATAAGTGGCCTCCTGCCCAATTTGTCAGACCATCGCCCCCATAAAGGGGCAAAAAACATTTGAAAAAAAGGAAAGGCGCTGGTCAAAAATCCGATATGGAAGGTGACGCTGTCCGGCGATGCGCCTTCGCCCAATGCCAGCCGCTCCGTGTAAAAAGGCAGGACTGGCAAAATCACCCCAAAACCAAGTGCCACCGTAAAAAGGGTGATGAAAAGCATCGCCAACCTTTTGTCAACAAAACTGAGTTCATTCATACATGCTAAAAATAATGCGTGGTTCGATGGATTTTGCCGGGACTCCAATTATCACAGCCCAAGCCCTCCCCATGCTGTTATGATGGTTATAAAGATTATTGAAACCATCTTTTTCAATTCAGTGCATTGACCCTTTGGTCATACTTTAAAATTTAGTTCTTCTCGTTTGTTTTCCATTGTAAAAACCACCGTTCTCCAACAAAAACCAAAAACATCAGTACTATGGAAACCACTATTACCAAAAAATCACTGGAGGCTTTTATCCAGAGAAATGCACCCAATACAAGCAGGTCGAGCAGAATAGCAGTGATAACAATTGCAATATTGACATTTACTTTTTTTCTAAGGTTTTTTAACACGCCCCATTGGAGTATTACGTCCATCGTTAGGTAAAAAATAGCTCCAAGCGAAGCAATTCGGCTCAGGTCGAAAAATGCGGTGAGTAAAATGGCAATAACCACGGTATAAACGAGCATGTGCTTTTGCAATCGGCCGGGCAACCCAAAATGTCTATGTGGAATCAGGTTTATTTCAGTAAGCATAGCGGTCATTCTGGAAACGGCAAATATGCTGGCAATAACCCCCGAAATAGTGGCTACTATGGCAATACCCACCGTAAACCACAATCCATATTTACCAAATGCAGGTTTGGAAGCTTCTGCGAGGGAAAAATCTTTGGCTGCTATAATCTCGGGAATTGACAAATTAGCTGAAACTGCCAAAGCCACCAATACATACACCAGGGTGCATAGAAAGAGCGAAATTATAATGGCACGTCCTACGTTTTTAGTAGGATTCACAATCTCACCTCCACTGTTTGTGATAGTGGTAAAGCCTTTATAAGCCAGGATGGTAAAAGCCAATGCCCCTATATAACTGGATGCCGTATGTTCACTGGAGATGGAGGAAGGCAAGGCTTCACCAAATGAAAAACCTGCTGCCCATAAGCCGCCAATGGCGAAGATGGCAAGGCCCCCTATTTTGATGACTGCCAACATTTTGGAAGAGCGGCCAATCACCTTATTGCCGGAAATATTGATTAAAAAGGCAACCACCAATAATAAAACACCCAAAACAGGTACCCAAATACTATTTTCTTGTACATCGAAAAGCTGCAGGGTATATGCCCCAAACGTGCGAGCCACCAGGCTTTCGCCAATAACCATTGAAAAAGCCATTAAAAGAGATCCCGCTGCAGTGAGCGTACCTGGGCCATAGGCCTTTTTGAGGTACATGGCAATGCCACCCGCTGATGGGTAAGCATTGGATAACTTTATGTAAGCATAGGCACTAAAACCGGAGATGACCGCCCCCACTAAAAAGGCTAAAGGAAACAAAGTTCCTGCAAGTTCCGCCACCTGGCCCAGCAAGGCAAAGATGCCGGCTCCTATCATAACCCCGGTACCAAGTGCCACTGCTCCGGTTAAACTTAAACTATTTTTTTTGTAGTTATCCATTTTGTCCACTTAGTGAAATTCAATATTTATAGTGACTATTCATGATTTTCTTTCTTTTAAAACGACAACCGACCTTGGCTTCAGCTCATAGGAATCCGAATGCGGCAGCAGCTCCCCATTTTTAGGAAAATCATCAGGGTGGGCCAAGCAGGTATCAACAATGCGACACCAGTTTTTTCCTTCCCTGCTTTTTGGCAACTCAAAGTGCAAAGCTTCCCAATAGGCATTTATCATAAAATGAAACAAGCAGTCATTTTCTTTATCCTGTAAGGTGTAGGCAATGCTGTGGGAGTAATAATCCCAGTCAGGTTGGTTCAATTTGGTGCCATGCCACAATATATTTTACCTCCCGAATCGGGAATGGTACAATATTTTTCAATTGGAAAATGGGGTGCTCTTTCCGGAATTGAACAAGGCTTTTTACAAACTCGAACAATGGGCGGTTCTCATCCACTTTGTCCCAGTTGAACCAACTGATTTCATTGTCCTGGCAATAGGCATTGTTGTTTCCATGTTGTGTCCGCCTTACCTCATCGCCCACCGAAATCATGGGGGTGCCTTGCGAGAGAAGCAGGACGGTGAAGAAGTTTTTGATTTGCCGGAGCCTGGTTGCTTCTATGGTACTGGGTTATCGGTGTGGTTTCTACGCCATAATTACTGCTGAAATTATCGTTGGAGCCATCCCGGTTCTCCTCCCCGTTGGCTTCATTGTGTTTGTTATTATAAGAAACCAGGTCATTGAGGGTAAACCCATCGTGGCAGGTAATGAAATTGATGCTCCGGTTAGGGTCCCTGAAAGGTTTTTATACAATTCCAGACTGCCGGCTATGCTGGATGCGAACGATTTCGCCATCCCATTATCGCCCCGCAAAATTTCCGGATATTATCCCGATATTTTCCATTCCATTCCGCCCACTTATCGCCGATGAACGACCCCACCTGGTACAAGCCTCCGGTATCCCATGCCTCTGCAATGATTTTTGCCCGTGACAAGACAGGATGGGATTCGATTTCCCAAAGAATAGGCGGATTGTCCATCGGGTTGCCATGTTCATCCCGTGACATGACCGATGCCAGGTCAAAGCGAAAACCATCGACGTGCATCTCTGTCACCCATCTTTTCAGCGAATCTATTATCAATCTCCTGACGATGTATTGGTTGGTATTGAGCGTATTCCCACAACCGCTGAAATCGGCGAAATATTCAGGGTTGCCGGCGAGGATGTAGTAGAATGAATTTTCCAATCCCTTGAATGAAAAAACCGGCCCTGCCTGATTCCCTTCGCTCGTATGGTTAAACACCACATCCAAAATGACCTCGATACCGGCTTTATGGAATGCCTTGACCATATCCCTGAACTCATCCGCAATTACCTGCGGCTCATCACAGTAACAATAACTGCTATGCGGGGCGAAAAATGCCAATGGGCTGTAGCCCCAATAATTTTTCAACTCGGGTGAATGTGCCTCCGTTTCATCGAACTGAAATACCGGCATCAGCTCCACAGAGGTAATGCCCAGGTCTTTCAAATAGGGAATCTTTTCAACCAGGCCAGTGTACGTGCCCCTCATATCTTCCCCGATTTCCGAATTGGGGTGTTGGGTGAACCCTTTCACATGCAGTTCATAAATAATGGATTTGGCATAAGGATGATAAAGGGGTTCATCCCTTCCCAATCGTAGGTGTAGGGGTCAATGACCACGCCTTTCATGGCATAAGGGGTGTTGTCCCCGGAAGGGCTGCTGCCGCCCTGCTGTAATTTTTCCCTTTCACCACAGCCCTGGCGTAAGGGTCGAGCAGCAATTTGGTCCCATCAAAACGATACCCCTTTGAAGGGTTATATTCCCCGTAAACCTTGTAGCCGTAGAGCGCATCGGGCTTCAAATCTTTTACGAAAACATGCCAGTAGTAAAAGGATTTGTTTTTGTTGCATCCAAAGGAATGACCTGGAAAGGGGTGGCATCGTCCACTTCGTGGAAAAGACATAATTCTACCTTTTCACTGTTTTTGAAAAAACAGTGAAATTCACCCCGTTGGGATACACGGTCGCCCCAAGTGGATAACTCTTGCCAGCACTGGTTTCGTAGGCATTTTCCATCCCGCCGGTTTGAGGTTTCACTCTTTTGGGATGATTGGGATGTGCTGGCTTTTTCTCCGTATTTTTTATCGTTGTATTCATGAATCAGTTCATTATTTCTATGACTATCTTGTTGTTATCTTTTGCATTTCACTAAAAAACCAAAGCATCAGAATCCCCACGATTAAGACAAAGCCAAATGCGGGCACAATGATTTTCAACAGGCTCCTGTGTCCAAACAAACCACCATGCCCCCTTTAAAAACAAGATTGGAGAGGGAAGCCACCAGAAGGAACCTTCCTCCTGATGTGGCATCAATCCTTCCATCTTCCATCATGTTGGAAAGGGACAAGGTGATGGCATCCATATCGGTCAATCCACTGATGACCGAAACGACATAAAGCCCTTCATTTCCATAATAATCTTTTACGATGGCGATGACGAATAGTATGGCGGCATAAAGAATGGCGAAAACCAAAGCTGTTTTGAACTGTGCAGGGTTTTCAGGCTCGTTAACCTGGATACCTTTATTCTTATTATAGTAAAACAACCCAACAGACACCAAGGCCATAAAAACCATAACAACGACCAAGGGAGGAGCCACTACCCCGAATTGACGGGGTGCAACAATCGATATTTCAATAAGGATCCTGGCAAACGCAATGGTGGAGGCTGCCATTATGACAAACCCTGCCAAGCGAATGGAGGAAGGGGTTTCTTTGGTTTGCTTGGAGTAGGTAACCGAAGTCGCCGTACTCGAAATCAGCCCTCCCAAAATCCCGCTCAAAGCAGTACCCATTGTGTCGCCCAACCATTTATAGGCAAAATATCCAGTCACTCCCATACCGACAATCAACACGACCATTAACCAGGTTTCCCGTAGGTTAAAGACTTCATAAGTAAAAAAATCCTTATCGGGCAGAACGGGCAAAATCACCAGTGAGATGGTACACGAATAACATAATCGCCTGTAAATCTTTTTCTCCGAGCCGTGCAACTATCTCACGTAAATATTGCTTCAAATAAAGCAGCAACGCCACTACACCCACCTACCACAATACCTGCTAAATGGTTAACAACAATCAAACATGCTCCAACTGCATACATCAGCAAAGCTGCAATCTCTGTTGTCTGGTAGATGTCGGGTTCTTTTTCACTTTTTTTCAAAAAATTGGCAATGCCCAATAACCATGCAACCGAAAATCCGCCGACAGCAATTATCCAGCCCTGCTGGAAATATTCAGCCAACATACCCGAAACGCTGCCGAACAGTGTGATAAGTGTAAAAGTGCGGATACCGGCAATACGGGAATGGTAACGTTCCCGCTGTAGCCCAACCAACAAACCCAGTCCGAGGAAAATACCCAGTGCTGTAATATTGCTGCCTGTCATTTTATTTTTCTGTTAATTCTTTTTTCATTGCATGAGTTTTACAATATCTTTCCAAAGATCAATCTCCTCAATGTCGTCAAATCCGGCTTTTTTCAGACCGCTCGCGCCACCAATCCTTGGTTTTTTCATCTTCCAAAACAGGATATCTTCCGCTTACCCGGGTCTGCGCTCCCTCTACCTCAACACCTCGTTCTTCCAGCTCTCGTGCCATTTCTTGAAATAAGGCCTGGCCTTTTTCAATACTTTCTCTTCTGCCCTGGTAATCTGATACAAAGTTCTGATATCCCGTGATTAAAAACTGAAATCCCCGGCCAGGAGTACCATTTCCCCACAGGCTGAAATAAACCCGTGCAAAATGAGTATCGGAAGTATCATTAATGATACAACAGACCGGAGGCTGCACTTCTTTTAAGAAATCCTGCAAATCAGCTTCATGAATGATTTCCATATCTGATGAATTTAGCTGCCAATCTTCCGTTTCAACAACTGTGCATTAATCGCCACAATTATCGTGCTCAAGCTCATAAAAACAGCTCCTACCGCCGGGCTCAAAACAAAGCCCCAGGGATATAAAACCCCCACCGCCAGCGGAATGGCAATGGCGTTGTAGCCCGTAGCCCAGGCCAGGTTCTGGATCATTTTATTGTAGGTAGCTTTTCCAAATAGGATGAGGTTGGCGATGTCTTTCGGGTTGCTGTTGACCAGGATGATATCCGCAGTTTCCGCAGCCACGTCCGTGCCCGAACCTACCGCAATCCCTACATCCGACTGGGCAAGCGCAGGGGCGTCGTTCACCCCGTCGCCGGTCATGGCAACGAACTCGCCTTTGGCTTGAAGTTCTTTGACAATTTCCACTTTTGATGCGGCAAAACTTCGGCATAGTAACCGTCCAGGTACAGTTCCTCGCTTACAGCTTTCCCGACCACGTCGTTGTCGCCTGTCGCCATGTAAACTTTGATGTTGTTGTCCTTGAAGGTTTGGATGGCGGCAGCCGATTCCGGCGGATTTCATCAGCAAGGGCAATATAACCAGCCAGTTTTCCAGCTACCATGACGAAGACCACGGTCTCTGCCGCACTGCCAAAAGCACCTTCGGGTATCGTTATGTTTTCATCTTTCAAATAGCCCGGGCTGACGACTTTCACCTCTTTTCCTTCCACCGTTGCCTGCACCCCTTTCCGGTTATTTATTGCTTCGAAATTTTCGGGGGGCTGGGATCGTTATGCCCAAAGTATTTATTTTTTTGCACAATGCCCACTGCGATAGGGTGCTCAGAGTTTTGTTCCAGCGCTCCGGCGAGGCGGAGCATTTCCTGTTTGTCCAAATCGCTGGCTACTGCCTCATATCGGGTGACACCGAATTCTCCTTTGGTCAAGGTGCCGGTTTTATCAAAACCAGAGCAGAGATTTTCCGGGCTTCTTCAAATGCCGTCCGGTTTCGGATGAGCAAGCCATTTTGAGCCGAAATGGTAGTTGATATACTACCACAAGCGGAACCGCCAAGCCCAGCGCATGCGGGCAGGAAATGACCATCACGGTTACCATTCTTTCCAAGGCAAAAACGAAATCCTTGCCCAAAGCTAACCACAGGGCCAGTGTGCCAAAGCCAATGGACAGCGCAATGTAAGTCAGCCATTTCGCCGCCCGGTCAGAGAGGTTCTGCATTTTGGATTTGGTCTTCTGCGCTTCCTGCACCATGGTGATGACCTTGTTCAGGTAGCTGTCTTCTCCGGTGTGTTCCACCTTCACTTTCAAGGAGCCGTTGCCATTGATAGAGCCGCCTATCACTTGTTCATGCACGCCTTTTTTCACCGGTTTGGATTCGCCTGTCAACATAGATTCGTTGAGGTAACTTTCGCCCTCCACGACGATGCCATCTGCGGGGACTTTCTCGCCCGGCTTCACCAAAATGATGTCGCCACTCAGGAGGTTTTCCAACTTGACATCAACTACTTTATCCCCTTCCATTTTGTGCGCCTCGGACGGCATCATACTCACCAGCAGTTCCAGGGCTTTGGATGCGCCGAGTACAGATTTCATTTCGATCCAGTGCCCCAACAGCATGATGACAATCAAGGTGGCGAGTTCCCAATAGAAGCTTTCGCCGGGTAGCCCGAAAGTGGTGGCCGCCGAATAAAAATAGGCCACTGAGATAGCCATCGCGATGAGGGTCATCATACCGGGCGACCCCTCTTTTATTTCATCAAAGAAACCTTTGAGGAAAGGCCAGCCGCCATAGAAATAGACAATACTGGAAAGCGCAAAGAGCAGGTATTTATCTCCTGCAAACTGCCATTCAATGCCCAGCCAGTCCTGGATCATGGGCGAAAGGGCCAAAATGGGCAAAGTCAGCACCAGAACTACCCAGAACCGTTTTTTAAAATCTGCAATCATCATGCGGTGGTGGTCGTGGCCCATTTCGCCGTGCGCGGAGTTGTGGCCGCCGTGGCCCGCATGGTTTCCATGGCCTGAATGGCCCTGATGGGCGCTTTTGTGGGCCTCTGGTGCCTTTCCATGCGAGCCATGCCCATCCTCGTCGGCATGCGCCCCATGGCCTTGAATAGCCAACCGGTAATCGCCCGCCTTCGCCAAAACTTCATTCAAGGTTTCTTCGGGAATGTGGTGATGCATGGTAAGGGTTGCCTCCGGTGGGTCGAGGGTTACCTTCGCAGATTGGATGCCGTCTACTTGTTCCAAGGCTTTTTTGACCTTTTCGGCGCAATGGCTACAGGTCATGCCGGTGATTTGATAGGTATGTGTCATTTTGATTTTGATTTTTCTGATTTATTAAAAGAAAATGAACCAATGCTTGTATTGATGTATCTCGTTTCTTGTGCCATTCTTTGGTTAATGCTCATGTTCTTGTTCTTGTGTTTCCAAATATTTGCCCTGTGGGCCCACCCCGTGCAGATGTACCAGCGTAGCGCCATAATGCCCGGCATGGCTGACCGACCAGGCTGCCCCGGCAATGGCCGCCACAACCAATATCTCCATCCATAATTTTCTTTTGAGCAAAAAATGGCTCACTGCTTTCAGCAACAAGGCAATCCCGCTTATCCATATCGTATAATCGGCATACCGGTCGTGCATACCGAGTACCTGCTGAGCAGCTTCGCTCAATTCTCCGGTATGCGGATGGAAAAACGTGCTGACAAGGTAGGCGCTGCCAAAACCGCCGAGCAATAAAATACCCGTCAGGAGACTGAACTCCTTTTTCCAAACGAACAGCGCCGACAACTGTGTCAAAAACGCCAGCAGCAGGAGCACTATCGGGAAGTGAACCAGCAGCGGATGCAGGGTTGGGAAATCGCTGAGCTCTGCCTCCACGATGGTTGAAGGCATTATCTGATGCTCATATTCATGTTCGACGAGTTCTTCACCAATCGTCGAGTCCTGAGATCGAGCCATGGAGTCCGTTTCTGCTTCTTGTTGACCCTCCTTTTTGTGTTTTTCAGGGCCATGCGCATAAGACGCCTGGTAAATAAACAACAGAGCGAGTATGGCGAAAGTGATTTTGATTTGGTGTATCATGATTGATGACTTTAGTCATGGTAATGTTAAAACAACAGGGTCAATCCACCACCCCAACCATAGCGGTTGTCATAGTTGCCCGAAAGCGCTATGTTTTTGTAAGAATGCCCTCTAATCCAGCCCGCCATTCCTTGTCGGTATTGACAAGCCACCTGAACCCCAGCCGCGGGAAAAGCAAAGTTTCGCCGTTTAGCTGCGCAGCCGCACTTTAGCTTTACTGTCAATCCGCAATTCGGAATTGATAAAAAGGGCAGCAGATAGCGCACCCCAACCAAAGGGCGCACTTCAATCTCTTCTTCCATTTTAGTGCTGGTAGGTTCACCGTTTTGTAAAACCAGGACTTGCTTGCCGTCAACTGTTGCCCCTGCAAAAATCCGGAGATAACCGTTTTGCCCCAGGTAGCGTTCGTAGTCTGTATCAACATCGAAATCCCCTTCCAGTCGCCATCTTCTTCCAGGTTGAGTTGGTTTCGGGTATTGGAAAGCGTAAGTTCCCATTCGCTCAGTTGGTTGTGCAGTTTTCCCATTCCCCAAAAGAACCATTGGTTGTCCATCTTTTCTTTGATGTCTTTTCGGGCTGCCGCCAGTTCCGGGGCGACAGTACTGCCTTCATAGCTGACCACCCTTGCCATGCCTGTCATCATGTGATACAGGATATGACAATGGAAGAACCAGTCTTTATCTTCGTTGGCGCTAAATTCCAGGGTAACTGTTCCCATCGGCGGTACATTGACGGTGTGCTTCAACGGGGCATAATCTCCTTGCCCGTTCAACACCCGGAAGAAGTGCCCATGGAGGTGCATGGGGTGGTTCATCATGCTTTTGTTAACCAGAATGAAGCGGACGTTATCACCCTTCCGGATTATTATTTTATCAGCCTCGGTCAGGGTTTTGCCATCCAATGACCATATGTAGCGCCATATTCCCCCGTCAACTCCAGGCGTATTTCCCGCCATTCATTTGTTGCCGGGAGCGCAGTTGACGTTAGTGAACGCAGCATGTCATAGTTTAGGGTACGCATATCAGGTTCGTTTCCGGATACACTCTTTTGATGGATCATGTCCATTCCCTGCATGGTGTCATTTGGCATTTTCATTTGGTCGTGTAGCATTGTTTTTTCGCCATCTCTCTCCATCTTCATTTTACCTGGCATTTCCATACCCTCCTGACTCATTTCACCCATTTCCATTCCGCCGGATACCACACCGTTCGGGCCGCTCATCATCATATCCATCATGCTCATGTTGTAAATATTCGGACGGGGAATATCCAGTGCTTTCATTTTCATCCCGCCACCGAGAAAGGCGGAGGCATAACCTGAACCATCCTGTGCAGTTGCCCTGAATTCATACGCCATCCCGTCTTCAGGAATAGTGATGACAAAATCGTAGGTTTCCGCAATGGAAATCAAGCCCGTACTTACTACAACGGGCTCTATATCAAGCCCATCGGCAGAAATAGCCGTTAAGGCGCTCCCCCGGCAAACTGGACGTTGAAATAGGAAGAAGCAGAGCCGTTGATAACCCGCAGGCGTACCTTTTCGCCGGGCTGAAAACCTGTCAACTGCTGCTCCTGCGGTAGGCCATTGATAAGAAAGGTATTGTAGTACACATCTGAAATATCCATCAGAGGCATGCAGTACCCAGGATTGCCGGATGCGGTTTTAAAGCCGCCATTAGCTATGATCTTATTCCAGCTTGCGGGCTGTTTTTTCTCGATGCCATACCATTCCAATCCTCTTTTCAAGGTTCGCAATACTTCCTCCGGTTTTTCGTCCGTCCAATCGGAGAGGAGGAGCACCAACTCCTTGTCTGCTTTGGTAGGTTCTTTTTTCGGATGGATAACAATAGAACCATAAAGCCCGCTCTGCTCCTGCAAGTTGGTGTGTGAGTGATACCAGTACGTGCCCGCCTGCTTTATGGGAAATTCAAAGGTCCGGGTAGCGCCAGGCAGTATAGGTGGCGTGGTAACATAAGGTACTCCATCCTGAAGATTGGGAAGCAGTAACCCATGCCAGTGGACGGAAGTTTCTTCGTCCATTTCATTTTTAACATGAATGACAGCATGGTCTCCTTCGTTAAACATTAACGCCGGAGCCGGAATTTTACCATTCACAGCAATAGCATGACGCTTTTTGCCACTGAATTGAACGATCGTATCCTTTACAATGAGGTTATATTGAACCCTTGTCTGGGCATGAGCCAGGCTCACAAGGGTCATTAACATAAATATTAAAAAAGGGCGGAGGTAGATAATCATTCTATTGAGGTTAGTTAGTTTTTTTATTGCTTATTCTTCTTCAAAATGGCCTGCGTAATAATCGCTTCGAACTCATTTTCCAGCCCAGCCCAGGGATGATTGACTTTCAGCTCTTTCAGGTTGAGATGCACAATCATGCCCAGCATACAGGCAAATTCTCCGGCATCACTGATATGATGAATTTCGCCTTTGCCTTCTATTTTGGTTTTCGAGTTGCCGAGTATCAGCCAGCCAGCCACCGTAAAGGATTGTGGAGGATGGCTTTCCGTATTGATGTAATCCAGGCTCAACTCGCCGTCAAAAACAACGTCTGATAATTTATTCTTTAGCACCTGGTTCACGGTGTCAATATTGGACTTTAAAGAACTCAGAGGAAAGCGGATGATCATTTCCGTTGTCTCATAATCCAGCTTGATGCTTACGTCCTGTGTTTCCAAGTGGATGGCCTCGCCCTCGAACCCGCCATTCAGTTGGAGCTTGGCGTTCCAGGTAAAATAGATGTCATCCTGGGTAAAAGCCATACTCGAGGCACAGGAAATGATGGCCAGTATTGTCAATATTTTTTTCATGTTTGTTTGTTTTGCGAAGGATATTCTAAATTCAGTTTTTCCTTGTATCTGCCTCCCATCTGAAATCACATTTATCAGCACCTCCGGCAATGCTGCCGGTTCTTTCCAATTTGGAATGCCATAATTCAGCTAATGGGAAATCAAGAGCGCACCACGTTTTAGAGCAGAAAGCTGACAAATCATGCTTCTTAAAATATTCTGCAACCGGACATTTTGTACAGTTAAACCCTACGATGTTATCGCCTGCCTGCACATCTTCCCATTGATACGACGGGCTATTGAACGGAAAAGCCCGGAATAATTTGGTGGCTTTCAACAACCGGCCATAACCGTTGCGATTGCCCAGTCCGGCTAGCCACCAGGAGAACCTTCCCATTTTTTCATATACCTCCCAGGCAATTTCATAAAACAACCGGGTTGCACCTTCTTCACTTTGTCCTCTGGCAGTTAACTCCTGGTAGAATGCCGTTGACATGGCTGCAAGGTTTACCATCACAGAACCACCCAAAGTAGGCATGGCCGGGACTTCTGGTTTTAGATGCAAATACTTCCGCCAGTAAGCATGTAGTATTTCATTTACTTCTTGCCGTTTGTAATAGTGAATAAATTTCTTTCGGGCTACGCTTGCAGCTTGGTATTTAAACCAGTATAAAATTAATTCCTTCATCATTTTTTTTTATTTCGATGGTGAAATAGTTCCCATTGTCTTCTGTGAATTTTTGCCGGACAATACCCGTTCCATTTTTAATATCTTCAAAATAATTGTATTCGATGGTCGATATTTTTATTCCCAGAACATAGGCTTTTAAAGTCATTTTTCCGGATATTCGGAATAAGCCTTCCTCCACCGGGATTACTTTCCGCTCTGTAAACGAAACCCGGCTTTGCGTTCCGAAAAGCCTGCTGCCCCCTTCAAATTCGAGCCGGAAGGTGAAGTCTTCTAAGGCATTTCTGCCCCTCCACCCTTCGGGATAAAACTTTTCGTTTTTGGGCAATTCTATTTTCAGGGATTTATTAGCCGCTCCGCCGGCAAATGGGAAAATACCCATCATTACCTGGCTCGCCGCCGGGTCGCAATTGATTATTGTTTGAGATGCGCCTTTCATGTTGTCGTTTTCGTCATAAGTGATCACAGTTAATTTGGCTTCAATTTTTTCAGTGCTTGTGCTAAGGCTTCCAACTTCGATGGACTGATAACTTTTCAACTTTCCGCTTTCATCAAAATTCTTTCTGACATAGCGGTTGCCGTCAATCTGAGAAATCAACATCCCTTCATCGCTTTGTGCAAGGCAAAGCAATGGGGAGAAGAATACAGCCCAGGCTAATATGGCGAACCAATTTTTCATGTTTTTCTAAAAGCCATTTTTTCAAATTTTTCAATAAATTCAATGTACAAATCACTTACGTCAATCGCATTACTCTCGTGAGGGATGGTATTACAGGTAACTACCCGGCTCGTTCCTGCACCCAAAAGATTCTGATAAGCATTCCCTGAAAACACAGCATGAACCCCAATGCAAACAGGTGGTTGCATTTTAGCTTGCCTCAAATGCCCCACAGTCTCGATCATTGTCCGGGCGGTTGAAATAATATCATCCACCAACACAGGCGTATGATTTTGATAGGCTTCAACTTGCGGGATGGAGACTTCGACATTTCGGTCCCCGCGCCTTATCTTTTCAAAACAATAAATGGGGCATTGGCATTCTTTGCAACTTCCGATACCCATTGTTCGCTTTCACTATCAGGTTTCACCAGCAAGGGGATTGAATATTTTCTTTTATCCAGTGAGAAATATGGCTGGCTGCCCGCACTACTTCCGTTGGAATGTCGTAAATGGCATCTAAATTGCTGATCCGGTGCAAATGCGGGTCAACCGTTATCAGGCTGTCGGCAAAGCCGGAAATCAGGCGGGCAAAGTATTCGGAAGTAATGCCTTCACCCTCTTTAAAAACCTTATCCTGGCGCATATAAGCCAGATAGGGTGCCACCAGGCAGGTGCAGGCGGCGCCCATGCTTGCTTTTACCACCTTCGACAGGAAATACAGGGCAACAACTTGGCGTCTGGTAGGTCGAGGGTACAAGTACCAATACTACTTTTTTTTTTGCCCTTCACATCGGAAAGGATACGGACGTAGGACTCTCCGTCAGGAAAATGCCGCAAGGCTGCTTCTCCAAGCTCAGCCCCAGCCTTTCCGCCAGCAAGCGGGTAAGTTCTTCATTGCCCGGCAATGCAAACAGGGTGGTTTTCATTTATTCAAATTTGAACATTTCATCTAATTCTTTTTCCAGGTACAGTTTTGCATAGTTCAATTCTCCCGGAGACTCGGCATAGAGAGTAAACACCGGTTCCCCTTTCCTCAGCTTTTGTCCGATTTTGCAGTGTAAAAAAAACGCCTGCGCCGGGGCGGGAAGGCGCGCCCGACAACTTACCGTCGCCAGGTAAGCCGGCGGTTGTCAATAGCGGTTATTGTTCCTTCCTCTTTTGATGTAACAAGCTGCTGCAATGAGCCGGGGCGCGGTTCCCGGAAACCGCCCTGAGCTTCGCAGATCGCTCTGAATTTTTCCAGGCGGCGCCATTCTTTAAGAGGCTCAAAGCGGCTGCCTGCCCGGCACCGGGAGCGGCTTTTTTGCCTCCCATTTCCAGCAGGGTGCCTGCGACCAGGGCTGCTCTTTCTTCCAGGTCTTTAGGGCGCGAACTATCCTGCCGAAAAACTGCCAGTACGTCCTGAGCCTCCAAAACCTACCTAAATACCTCTGCCTACCGGCTGTGAGCCATCTGTTATTAAAATTTTGACAGCCAGGTGATGGCTTGCCCTACCTTTTGAAGTAGAACTCCAATCTTTTGCATCGATCTCGGATCGCACTTTGGTAATCTTGCCAACCGGGATATCAATGATCACCAGAGTAGAACCGGCAGCGGCTTTTTGAAAGCACTGAAGCGATCATTTGCCCCGGGCTGTCAATATCAAGGGCTTTTTCAACTTTGATGATCAGGTCGTCGGCAGGGCTCAGCGCAACAGCGCCTCCCCATGTAATACAGCAGCCGCCCTCTTTATTCACTACCTGGCGGATCTGATCCAGGCTCAAATTGACCGGGGCCATCGTCTCCATCGTATCTGCTGTGCCGGCAGGAGAAGTGATGGCACGGGAAGATGTTTTGGGAATGGTTAAGCCGGTCGCAGCGACAATGCGTACCAACAACGATAGTAGTAGTGTGGTTGCCCGGCATACCGCCGACACAGTGCTTGTCAACTACAACCCCTGCGCCCCAGTCCAGTTTTTCTCCAGCTTCCACCATAGCTTGAGCCAGTCCCGTAATTTCCTCGGCATCGAGATGATCGCCGGCACATGCAGTGACGAAGGCCGCCAGTTGAATGTTAGCGTATTTGCCCGTAGCAATATCGTTGATAATTTCACGGAAAGCCGGCATACCAAGCTTCTTTCCGTACATTTTTGCCCGGACGTGGCCCATGGATGCTACAGGGTCTAAATGGCTGAATGAAATACGGTCTCCTTCCTTTGCATTTAAAGCCTTCCAGGCACTTTCAGAAAGGCTGGCTTCGCCTGGCTGTAACAGCTCTCCGCGGATGGCATTCAATGTAGCAATGATGGTCTTTCCATTGGCCGCCGCCTCGATGCGGGCCTGCGCTTCAAACCCTTCGGAAATGCAGATGTGGCAGTCGGAACGCATGTAGGCAAAATACTCTTGTTGAGTGTCGATGCCCAGGCGTTTGAGGGTTAAGGTATTAGAGGTGCCGATCGGTTTTAACATCAGGCCATTGTTTATTTCATTTTGAATTTCATTCAATTCGGCCATAATAGAAGTTATTGTTTTTTTTAATCATCAGAAGCTTATGGCAGCCTCTGCTACAAAGCCATTCCATTCCGCTCCTTCAAACTTGGTTCCTTTAAAGCCCTGGCCGTCATATTTGGAAGTGACATACTCCAATTTGGCCAACACATTTTTTGTGAGGTACCATCCTCCTCCCAGATTTATCCTGTTAATATCTACTGTAGAAGCGGCATCGGCAAACTCCCCGCTTATTGTATTATACCTGCCTCCCAGATATAATTGCTCCTTTTTCCCAAATCGATAAATAACCTCAGCTCCCAGTTGGGTAAAACTACCGCCCGTAGCACCATCTCCATTACTGGCTACTTCGAAAACGCCGAAGAATTCCAACCCATGAAATTTCACGAACGGGTTAATTTGAAAAGCTGTCTGATAGCCAAATTCTGGATTGAAGCGAGGCAGAAAATTACTGACGCGGGCATCGTTAAGCCCTTCCAGGACATTGTAGTACCTGGCGCCTGCCCGGTCGCCATTATAAAGATAGTCCCGGGTGCTCTTATCAGAGCTACTGTAAACAGACCCGGTCAACCGGAGCCGTAAGCCATCTTGTACCTCTTTGTCATATCCCAACTTGGCATAAAAAGCAATTCCATCGTCACCAGGCAGAGGGGATTGGTTCAGGCGGCCGTTGGTAACGCCTACAACGCCCAGAAACCCCGATTTCTGCATGGTCAATTCTATGAACGGTTCTGTTGTGAACGCATCCATGATATAATTGCCTACAAATGGATTGTAGACGGCCATTGCGTTGTCAGACCTTCGAAAATGAGTGTCGCCATAATTGATTTCATCCATGCCAACCCGGATCGTGGCTATATTCATAAACTCTTCCAGAAACCCTTCCTGTATGAGATCAAGTTTATCAAGCTGGATATATCCTCCTTTTACCCAAGCCTCATTGTGGTTGCGCGAAGACAGATAAGTTCGCAAATGCATGCGAAAACCGTCTGCCAGCTGAACATCAAGATTTAAATTAGCACTAGGGAGGTTGATGTTGGATGCAAGGCTAACCAAAGTATCTCCCTGAAGGCTATTTGATTGAGACAGGCCCTGAAACTGAATGGCAAAATCGCCACCTACGCGGACTTTCAATCCGGAATAAGGGACTGTATCCCTTTTAGAAGTTTCGAATACACTCAACCCATCCTTATTATTAGGCCGGAAATACTGAAGATTCGATTGTTGCGCAAGCCCAACGCCTGATAAGAATAGGATCATTGCCAGGAGGCCAGCTCTGTACCAGGAAAAAATAATCGTTTTCATACTTGTAATGTTTATTTATTTATCAATTGAAGAACTATGGTATAAGGAATACTTATTTCATCCCCGTTTTTAATGTCCCCATTATCGCTGTTGGGGGTCAACCTTAAAGTCAGTCATATTAAATGAAACCGTTCCTGTGAATGTCAGTATGCCATTATTTTTGCGGCTATAATTTGCTGCGACAGGAATGATCTTTTCCACTCCCGCAACTTTGAGCCTGCCATCCGTAGCACTACCTGTCCCTCTTTGTGATCAAAACCGCCACCTCATAATTTATAGTTGGATATTGATCTGCTTTGAGGGCTTTATAGGTTTTTTGTCCATGATGTTATTGCCGCTCTTGATCGACTTTACGGGAATTTTTAATCTAAGGTGGTACAGCAACAACGGATCAGCATCCTCTATGTGCAGTTCAATTTTCACCTCTTCCATTTTCACAACGGACTCCCAGTCGTGAAGGGTGGACGTTCCTTAACCGACATCCTGCTTTCTTCCGGGTGAAACTGGATTTGTGAAAAGCCATTATGATGTAAGAGAAGTGTCATTAAAATGATTAAAAGCGTTTTCATAATTTTTCGATTTTTATTTGTAATCAGGGGCTTAGGTTATTCTTTAACCTTTTGTAGTTGATATGGTATGAAATATTCAGATACCAAGGACCACACTTTCTCCGGAGCTGCCAGAAAAATCTGATGATCAGCACCAGGTAGCCTTTCAAATTTTGCGTTGGTGAAAACTGAAGCCAATTTTTCCACATTTTCAATTGGGGCTGCTGTATCTTTTTCACCATGTATGAATAGTATTTTCTTATCCTTGATTTGAGAAGCCAATTGTGTCAGGTTTGTATTCAAAATGATTTCATCTAGAGTGCGATAATAACTTACCCAGGTATGTTTAGCGGCGTCTCTAAAACGTCCTTCGGAACGTTTTCCGGTAAACCAACCACTCCGTCATGTAGAGCGGGTGGAAAAAGCAAACGAACTTATACCTGGAATCCACAGTAAGTAGTATCCCAAAGAGAGCGCTTACTAAACTTCCGCTTGATGGCTTCTTTGCTATTATAAACTGGGAGCCCTATCACTGCTAATCCTTGAAACCATTCCGGCCGTTTCGCGGCAAGCCCAATGGCCAAGATTGCTCCGAGAGAGTGGCCAGCCACAACGGCGCCACCGGAATCGAACCCTTCTTTAATTATGGCTTTTTCTATGGCGCCCAAATGCTCTTCAAGGTCGTATTTGCTATTGGGTTTTGGTGAGCCGCCAAACCCCAGGAGGTCGATTAGCAATAAGGAGTAAGAGGCTGATAAACTGTCTAATCCCCTTTTCCAATAATTCAACGAGCCGGTCAAACCGTGCAAGAGTATTATCTTTTTTGAACCATTGCCTATTCGCTCATAGTTAAGGGCCATTTCTTGCGGGTCGTACGGAGGCGCCAGCACTCCATGCAGATAACCATATATTCCTATCCCCACAATGGCAATTACTACTGTTGTAAAAAAAATGGCTAACATCTTTTTCAGTCAATTGAAATTTTAGTGAAAAAAACATTTACGATATTTTGGCCGCACAGGAGCGCAATGCCTGTGATAAAAGTGCTTCCTTTCATTTTTCAATTCAGGTTTTGCCAGTTACAGCCTCAGGTTAATTTTTCAACGCAGGTTTTCTTCCAGGATCCGGTTCACCTTATAGGTTTTGTGAAACTCATCATAAGAAGATACCGGTGTGTTGCCGCTGAAGTACGCATCGAGCGCATCGTGGAAGGGATGGTTTTCCGGAAAAGCTTCTTTCAGGTTCATTAAAGTCAGGGGGATGATATCCTCGTCAAGGCCTTTGCTGAAAAAGAATTTGGCAACGGCGCCAGGGTCTTCTCCTATTGCCGGCTTGCTTACTCCTTGTTGATAGATAACGACCTTTCCAATTTCATTGACCTGATAGTTTTGCCCATCAAAAAAACGGTAGTCTTTCCCCTGACAATCCTTGTAACCATAGATATTCGATTTTTCATACTTGTATTTCTGGCCTTCGCGAACAACTTTTATCACGTTCTTTTTCTTGGGAGCAAAAATTTTATGCTTCTCCATGGCACAGTCAATGCTGTGGTTTAATACGCCGTTGGTGAAATCTTCGGAATTCATATAAATGCCGCTGTTCTGTGAAAAAACAGGCCGAAGCATTCCACTCAACAACAGGATGCCTGTAATGACAAATAGCTTTTTCATGACCGTAAATTTTTAATATTTGAAATTTTGAAATCATTTTCAGTTCTGGCCTATAATCTGGAAGGGCCGAGTTCTGGTTATGTGTTTAAATAAATGCCCTTTGTGACTTTGCCCGATAGGGGGTGGCATTAAATCCATCCTTAAGTCCGTTCTTACTAAGCGCTATCTGCCATAACTGAGTTTTTCTTGAGCGGAAAGCGCCGGCACAGGAAAGCAGGTAATACTTCCAC
>JACJYN010000014.1 GCA_020636095.1 Lewinellaceae bacterium | reverse complement strand
ACCTTCGACGAGCAGGTGGCGGCGCAGTATAAAAACAAGCCCAACTGGAAGCGCTACAACGAAAATGAGGATACGGAACGCCGCCAATTCATAGATAACACGCTGCGGTACCGCACTCGCCTGTTCCTCACTTCCGGCGGCAAGGAACGCACGCCCGACCCTTCGGAATTTGCAGACGCTTTCAAAAGTGCGCTCCGGGCTTTCGGGGGCCAGGACCGCATCCTGGAATTTCATGAACTGTATTACCAGTATCTGCAAAAAGTTACCCCCCAGCCCCGTTTTGGGCAGTTTGGCTCCAACCAGACGGGCAGCAATTTCCTTTTTGTTTTGGCGGATGGAAAAAAAGCAGCGTCAGCTCCCACTGCTGATCCGGAAACCGCTGTCTGGCAAGCTGCCCGGCAGCAACATACGGTAGAGGCTTACCGGGCGTACCTGCAGCTGTATCCAGGAGGGGAGTACCGGCTGGAGGCGGAAAGGTACATCCGGAATCTCTCGCCACCGGACAATATGGTGTTCATCCAGGGCGGCTCGTTTGAGATGGGGGATGCTTTTGGGGATGGTGATGGTGATGAAAAACCGATGCATACGGTGACGGTAAGCGATTTCTACCTGGCCATTCACGAAACTACCTTCGATGAGTATGATGCTTTCTGCGATGCTACCGGGCGCGAAAAGCCTAATGATATAGGCTGGGGGCGCGGCCGCCGGCCAGTAATTTATGTATCCTGGAATGATGCGGTAGCCTATTGCAACTGGCTAAGCGAGCAACATGGCTATCAAAAGGTATACACCATTTCCGGCAGTACGGTTACGGCTAACTGGAACGCCAATGGTTACCGCTTGCCGACAGAGGCGGAGTGGGAGTTTGCTGCCCGACAGCGCGGCCAGAAGGTCCGCTTCGGCAATGGAGAAGATACTGCTGACCCCAAAAACATCAATTTTGATGGTAGTGCTAATTATAAAAAGCCTTACTCTATAACAGGAATATACCGAGCGAAAACGGTGCCAGTGGGTAGCCTAAGTAGGCCTAATAGCCTGGTTTACACGACATGAGCGGCAACGTCTGGGAATGGTGCTGGATTGGTACGATAGCGGCTATTACGAGAAAAGCAAGGACAGCCTGAATCCTCGAGTACTGACAGCGGCTCCTACCGGGTTTAACCGTGGCGGTTCGTGGATCAACACGCCCGCCTTCGCACGTTGCGCCGATCGCAGCTACTTCACCCGGGCTGCAGGCGCGACGTCTTGGGGTTTCGTCTTGCCAGGGCGGTTCGTTAGATTTCTTCGTCCGCCGTAGCCTTCTCCGAGCACCGAAGCTTTGGCGAAGGTGGTGGCGAAGGTGGATGTTTTACCTTTTACAATAGAGATTGGGCGATGACATGCCTCGTTTTTCTGATATGAAAACGAGGCATTTTTCTTTACGAAGCGGAGCTTTCGGTTGGTTTGCCTGGAAGCGCGGGCGTAGCGCGCCGGAGCGCGGACCTCCAGGTTCGCGAAACCCTGCTTTGAGCAGGGTTTTAACATAGAGTTGCTTTAAAGGCTGCCTGAGGCAGCCTCTGCGGCCTGGAGGCCGCGCTCCAGACAAAAGGCCCGCGCTCCATTTAAGGCACAATATTCTTCCGAATCTCCGGATGCACATACGTATACTACCATTCCTCCCAGCTTTTACCAATTTCGCTTCCACCGGGTTATTGATGGCATAATAGATGCGATGGTAGAAGTCATGCTCATCCCGGATGAGCCGGTCAAAACTTTCCTCTTGCCAGAATGGGTTTCCAGTCCGTTCAAGATAAAGGTTCGCCTGCCGGGCAGTAAAGCTTTTATGGCTTTTCATAGCCATATTCAGGGCAGGAGCATCAGGCGTTAAAGTGCATTCCAGGTGGACGTGGTTGGCTATGATGCAGTATACCAGATATCCCAGTATTTGAGCTTGTTCTCGATAAAATGCAGGAATCGATTACCATCCTGGCTACCTCCGGGTCGCTCAGCCAGGTTTCCATAGAGCGCCTGATCGAGGTAGCGGTCCATTTTCAGGAAATAGGTATTTCGCAAGGCGGAAGTTTCTTTCGCCAACGCTTCCTTCGATGCGACATCTTCCTTCCCTTGGTATTTGCTCGCTATCCCAAACTTTTCGTATGATAGGCCCTTTCAGCTCCCCAATTATGGATTTAGGCAAGCTTCCGGCAAGCCGGTAGGTGATCGAGTAGGCACTTTCCGGGGTTGAATGTGAGGTAATCTGCGGCGATAAAAGATTTTGGAGGGCATAGGTGAAAATTTGGAGCGCGGTATGTGGTGCCGCAGGTAAAGATTTTGTAGTTTATGCCTGGAGCGCGGACCCCGACAAAATCGGGGCAGGCTTTCTAAGTCCGCGAGCATGATTATGCAGCACCAGATACCGCGCTCCAGTTAAGGTGACAAAAGCAGCATTAAACAAAGTTACGAATTTTCAATCGGCGGCGCTACTGGAGCGCGGTATCCAGTACGCGAAACGCTTTTATGAAGAAGCGGCTGGCTGTTCTTTGATAAGAATTCGCAGGCAGCGTGAAAGCCGTTTATCCTGCATGCCGCCCGGCGGCATCGAATACCACTCTGGCAGCACTCGCTTAGTAGTATTGCGAAAAGCGGGTGCTGCCTTTTCTTTTCATCCCAGTGCCGTTGCCGCTTCCCCAAACAGCCAAAAAAACATATATTTACTCGTGACAAAAACCCCAATGTTGCTCATGAGAAAAACCATGCCCTTTCTATTACTGCTATTTTGTATACCCTGGTTGGCCGTCGCACCCGAACGAAGCGGAGAGCGGGCGCCTATTATCCGGAAGGATAAGGACTACGCCCTGTTTTTCGCCGTCCACCAATATGAGGACAGCCAGCTCACCGATTTGCCGAACACCGTGAAGAATGCCCGGGAAATAGAGAAAGTACTAAAGGATAAATACGCATTTGAAACAGAATTTATCGAGAACCCCAAACTGGACGACATTGAGCAAAAGCTGGAGGAGTACCGCCGGAAGTTCGCCAGCGGCGCCTTTCCTAAAGACGGGCAGTTGCTCGTCTTTTTCTCGGGCCACGGAGTGCAAGAGTACAACAACGGCTATTTTCTTCCCGCCGATGCCGACCCGGACCGGATTCTGCGCACCGGCCTGTCTTACAATACGTGGCGGCCGTTCATCAGCGAGTTCAGCTGCCAGCACATCCTGGTGGCCGTCGACGCTTGCTACAGCGTCACCTTCGACCCGAATTGGAAGAGCATGAAAACGCCTAAATTTGAACGCGTCGGCGAGATGGACGAAGCAGACAGGGTGCTGTCCAACCACAAAGATTATCCTGCCCGGATTTTCTTTACGTCCGACTCGCAGGAGGACGTAGTGCCGGGGCGCTCCAACTTCACTCGCAAGTTCCTGGAGGGGCTATCCAAACTCCAGTACAAGGGGGCTTTTGTAACTTCCAGCGAGCTGTTCGCCAATTACATCAAACTGGCCCAGCCAGCGCCGCGCGGCGCCGAATTCGAGGGGGATGACCCGCGTTCGTCTTTTCTTTTTTTTCCCTCTACCACTATCAAAACAGACCCTCTTCGCTACGAGCAGCGGCAACGCGATATGGACGCTTATGCGGCCCTGCAAGCCAACCCCACCATTTCCGGCTGCCAGCAATACCTGGCCGATTTTCCGCAGGGCAATTTCCGGGGGGAAGTTACCCAAACGGCGCTGCAACTACAGGACGAGCAAGAATGGCAGTTTGCCTCGCTGAAAAATACAGTGGAAAGCTACCAGGGCTACCTGGAGCGTTTTCCCAATGGGAAATACGCCCGGGAGGCGCGATCTAGAGCCGATAACCCCAAACAGGCGGCCAAAGTCCAGCCGGAAACTTCCCGCCCCTCTGCTAAACCGCCAGACAACATGGTGTTCATCCAGGGTGGCTCGTTTGAGATGGGGGATAGTTTTGGGGATGGAGGAAGCAGTGAAAAACCGGCGCATACGGTGACTGTCAGTGATTTTTATCTGGGCATTCACGAAACTACCTTTGATGAGTATGATGTTTTCTGCGAGGCTACCGGGCGCGAAAAGCCCAATGACCAGGGCTGGGGGCGCGGCCGGCGCCCGGTGATCAAGGTGAATTGGTATGACGCCATTGAGTACTGCAATTGGAGAAGCCGGAAGGAGCTTCTTCAGGAAGTCTATCAAATTGACAAAAGCCGAAAAGACCCGAGTAACAGTAATCAGTATGACGACAAAAAATGGATTGTAACGGTTAACTGGAATGCCAATGGCTACCGCCTGCCAACGGAGGCAGAGTGGGAATTCGCCGCTCGAAGCCGGGGTAAGAAAGAAAAATGGGCAGGGACTTCAGATGAAAGTTCCCTGGCTTCTTATTCCAATTATTCTGAAGAGGGTGGCAAAGATGGCCATGAGTACACCGCACCTGTAGGCAGCCTTCGAGCCAATAGCGCCGGCCTGCACGACATGAGCGGCAACGTTTGGGAATGGTGTTGGGATTGGTACGATAGCGGCTATTACGAGAAAAGCAAGAATAGCCGTGATCCTCGAGGCCCTGACAGCGGCTCCCTCCGGGTTTACCGTGGCGGTTCGTGGAGCAGCGCTCCCGCCAACGCTCGTTGCGCCGATCGCTACGGCCCCACCCTGGACGGCAGGAACAGCAATTTGGGGTTTCGTCTTGCCAGGGCGGTTCGTTAGATTTCTTCGTCCGCCGTAGCCTTGGCGAAGGTGGATGTTTTTACCTTTTTACAATAGGAATAGGCGTACGGAATGCCTCGTTTTTCCGTCCCTGTGGAATAAGACAGATTCCACAGGGGCGGGAAGGGCGAGGCATTTTTCTTTGAGGAGCGGAGCGTCCGGCAGCCTTGCCCGGCAGCGCGGGCGCAGCCGCGCCGGGCAAGGCTGCCGGATGCGGAGCGAAAGAAGCTAAAAAAAGCATATATGGATGCTTTTTCAGCATAAAGGCTCTGCAAAATGGCCATATATATGGCCATAAAAGACACTACTCAATAAAACCACCAACTATATATGTTGGCCTCCTGTCCTATGCCAGGGTAACCGGGATATTTCATCCATTTTCAAATTGCCTGCCAGCAGGCTCTGGATAGGCGGGTGCTGGGGTGCAGAAAAACCTTGTGGGTTGGTTTTTTGGACTGGTGGGCGGAGTGCAAAAAAAACAACCATTCTCTGCACTACTTCAATCACCAGCTGCTCTAACCATACTATATGGACAAGGTATCGAACGCCCCTTTGGGGTTTTTGAGACCGCCAAGTTGTAATTTCCAATCCAATCCAAAACATTAGCTTTCGACCGCTAAAAAAGTCGCCCATGTCGATGGTTGAACTATTCACATTGACGGCCTTCAAGATGCCTGCCAGCTTTCCCCGGTAAGGTGGTATGGCTTACAATAGTTGGCGCGCCTGGAAGTATCCGGTATCCTGAGAGGGAATAAAGCTCAGGTCAACCGGCGGCTCAAAGAAAAAGTGGAACAAACGAAAAAAAGTGATAACTTAAGCCTACCGGCCTATGTGGTTGTCGTGGAGTTTAGCAGGCCGTTAGTTAAAATAAGAAAGAGATGAAAGAAATGGGTATTGCCATCAATGAACTACATCATAAAGCTATGGCATTGGCCGATGAAGCTTCCTATGCCAAGCGTGGAGGCGAACTGGAAGTTGCTCAATCCAAATACCTCGAAGCTTTCGAATTTGAAAAAGCAGCAGCAAAGATGTGGAAGGTAAACTGCCCAACAGGAGTGGAGGTACCGCAAGGTTTCCGGGAGAAGGTAGCAGACAACTCGCATGCCTGCGCCTGAAGCTTCGGCAGCCGGTGAAAGTTGTCAGCTCCCATGTTGGCCAAAGCGGGAATGGCTGCATTTTTTCGCCCCATAGCACCACTATGAAGCTCAAAAATAGCTTTGCGAGAACCCAAAATCGACCATTTTCGCTTCCAAAGCACCACCTCCAAACATGCTCTAAGCTACCGGTTTTTTGCTTAACATACCGGCCTTAAGGGCAGGCGTTTGCTAACCGCAAACCGCCAAAAGCTAACTGAATAGTTACAGTTACTATTCAGCATGGGGTCTGAAATACGCCTGACGCAAAATTTTGTAGACTTTTTCCCGCTGGAACCCCTTCTCATTCCCCTTGGAAGGGGAAGGGCGGCTTACAAAATTTTGCTTGAGGGGTCAAATCACCGCGATGCTGAATAGTTACTAGTTACAAGACACAAAAAATTGACCTATCCCGAAATATCCCATCCCTACTCATACAGCTCCTCCAGCCCGGCCGCGGCCAGTTCCACCAAAAAAGCGCCGGCTTCATTGGTCACCATCTCCAGATATACGCGCCCTTTTTCCGCGGTCGATTTAGCGGGATTGCCCACGCCGGTATCCTCCGTCACCTTCGTCCAGTGGCGCTGGGAGGTGGCCCAGCCCTCTTTAAACCCTTTGAAGCGGTAGCTTTTGCCTTTGCCCGGCCCGGCTTCTTCCAGGGGCCGGACCAGCTCCGGGTGCAGGTGCAGGAGGATGCTGGTCTCCAGCTCGCCGGCGTGGTCTCCAGGCTCTTCGAAGTACTGCCTGGCGTCCCCGATGCGCCAGAAGTCGATGCTGCAGGCGAACATAGCGGGGAAATCGGCCGCCAGCTCCCGGATCATCGTTTTGAAGTTGTTGCCGCCGTGGGCGTTCAGGATCACCAGCTTGTGTATCCGGTGGCGAAGCAGTACGTCTACTACGTCCTTCAGGATGGCGTACTGTGTGCTCGGGTTCATGTTTATACACAGCTTGACATCGAGCTGGCCGGTGTTGACCCCGAATGGAATACCGGGCAGCACGATCACTTTGGCGTCCTGCTCCCACGCCTTGCGGGCCGCCTCGGCCGCCACGTATTGCGATTCAAAATTATCGGTGGCGTAGGGCAGATGGTAGTTGTGCGCTTCAGTCGCGCCCCAGGGTAGCACCGCCACCTGGTAGTCGGTGTCTTTGACCGTTTTCCAGTTTGTTTCGGCGAGGAGGTAGGGGTGGTTTGGCATGTGTGTTATTAGTTTATGAATGTATTGCTTTAAGAGCTTGTTATTTGGGCACCTCCTTTTGCCACAAAGAAAACAACTATGAATTTAAAAATTGCGGTTTACAATATTAATGAATGAGGAGGCCGTTCGATAAAGAAGGCAATCTGATCACCAGTGGAAACCCCAACGGCCGGAGCATGCAGCTGGCAAACATATTTAATCAGAATCGATGCCAGCCTTGCCGGTATCGTGGAAGGCCCGGACACTTTAGTGAGTGGAACCCTGGAAAGATTCCCTTTTGTTTTAATCTTCAACTTCCTTAGCTCACCAATCCTCCCTTCACTCCCAACTGTGTCTGCTGCGCCTTTCTATCTCCTCCCTGCATCTGGTACATCCAGCCCGGGTACTCCGGCGGCAGTTGGCTGGCCCCATCGAGCTTTTGCAGCTCCTCAGGAGTGAATTTCACCTCCACCGCCTTCAGGTTGTCTTCCAACTGTTCCATTTTCTTGGCGCCGATGATGACGGTGGTCACGGCTTCCTGATGCAGGAGCCAGGCCAGCGCCAGTTGGGCGACGGAAACCCCTTTGTCTTTGGCCATAGGGTGCAGCACGTCCAGTATATCGAAAGCGCGTTCTTTGTTTACGGGTGGAAAGTCGAACGCCACCCGGCGGGCGCCTTCGGGGCCTTTGCCGTCCCGCTGGTACTTGCCGCTGAGCAGGCCGCCGGCCAGGGGGCTCCACACCATCAGCCCGACCTTTTGGTCTTTCAGCAGGGGGATGATTTCCCGCTCCAGGTCCCGCCCGGCGATGGTGTAGTAGGCTTGCAGGGAGACGAACCGGGAGAGGTGGTTGTAGTCCGAATAAGCTAATGCCTTCATGATGTGCCAGGCGGCCAGGTTGCTACAGCCGATGTAGCGCACTTTCCCGGCGCGAACGACGTCTTCCAGCGCGCGCAGGGTTTCCTCCAGCGGCGTGAAGGGGTCAAAACCGTGGATTTGGTAGAGGTCGATATAGTCGGTATTCAGCCGTTGCAGGCTTTCGTCCACCTGCCGCAGGATGTGGGCGCGGGTCAGGCCCGTTTGGTTGGGCCCTTCGCCCATTCGGCCGCGCACTTTGGTGGCCAGCACCAGTTGCTTGCGGTCGAGGCCCAGGTTGCGGATGGCCTTGCCGGTCATTTCTTCCGACAGGCCTTCGGAATACACATTGGCCGTATCGATAAAATTGATGCCTCCGTCAACGGAGCGCTTGAAGAGTTCGTCCACCGGTTTCTGGTCCAGTTCGCCGATGGCGGTCCAGAATCCTCTGCCGCCGAAGGTCATGGTGCCGAGGCACAGTTCGGAGACGAGCAGGCCGGTGTTGCCCAGGATGTTGTACTTCATGGAGTGTGTGTGTTTGAGATCCATTTGGAATAACAAGGAAGAAGGAGCGGTTGTTTCGGAGGGAGAGTAGATTTTAAAACACGAGAGGCTGCCTCAAAAGTAACCTTTTGAGGCAGCCTCATCTAAGAGCGTGTTGGGGATTTACCCTTTGGCCTGCAAATGTGCATCTTTTGAACCTCATTTCGCCATTTTTTCGCCACGTAGCGATGCTATGCGGCTCAAAAATGGCTTCCTGAGAACCAAAATCTGCTCATTTTCGACATCAAAAGTAAATCCCCAACACGCTCTAAAAAAAACTCGGGCGCCAATAGTAAGTAAATTGGCGCCCGAAAAGGCCTACCGGACCAAGCTCACCTTTTGGACCAGGGTTCCCTCCTCCGTCCGTAGGCGGATCAGGTAAATGCCGGCACTCAGTTGCTGGCCAGCATCATCGGCGCCGTTCCAGCTGTAGTCCTGCTGTCCGGCGTCCAGATATCCGGAATGCAGGGCGGCTACCCGCTGTCCGTTGAGGTTGAACACCTCCAGCGTAGCCGGCCCGGCCTCGGGCAGGTAGAAGCGAATAGCCTGCTGCCCACTGAAGGGGTTGGGGTTGGCTTCCAGTTGGTACTGTTCTGCGGCTACCTGGCCCGGGGCCGTGGGCGGGGCGGGGCGGGGTATGCAGCACACTACAATACCTTGGTTCAGCGCATCGATCAGCGCATTTACCTGGGCAATGACGTGATCGGCGGCATCAGACGGGATACCGCGGCCGCTTTGGCTCTGCAAATAGCTGATGGTGCTGTTCAGGGAAGAGATCACCGTACTGGTGCTGCTGCCAGAACAGAATCTGGTGGCTGCCAGTTCCAGCCTTCTGGTAATGGCTCTTTCAACGGTGGACCTGATGCCCAACCCTTCGACGTAGCCCACCAGATAATTCACCACCCCGTTGATGCATACGTCGGGGTCGCAGGCGTCGCCCTGGCCGTCGTGGTCGAGGTCGCCCTGGTCGGCATTGGCAGTGAACGGGCAATTGTCATTTACGTCCAGGACACCGTCGTTGTCATCATCATTATCGCAGACATCCCCTTCGCTATCCCCATCATTATTCGCCTGATCGGCATTGGCAGTGAACGGGCAATTGTCATTTACATCCAGGACACCGTCGTTGTCATCATCATTATCGCAGACATCCCCTTCGCTATCGCCATCATTATTCGCCTGATCGGCATTGGCAGTGAACGGGCAGTTGTCATTTACATCCGGGACACCATCGTTGTCATCGTCCTCATCGCAGACATCCCCTTCGCTATCCCCATCATTATTCGCCTGGTCGGCATTGGCGATGGAAGGGCAGTTGTCCTGGTTGTCGGCAATGCCGTCGCCGTCCTGATCGGCGCTGACGGCAACCACCCGCAACAATACGCGATTGGATTCGTAGGTTAACGACCACTCGAGGTTCGGGCCGATATTGGGTAGGTTAGTTGCGGCGAAAGGTGTGGTCACCCCGCCGGTGGCGGTCAGAATCTCGAATTCATCACCCTGGGTTGGGCCGTAGCTTCCATCCCGGATCACCTCCAGGGTACTGCCAGAAATATCAGCGGTACCGTCCACAGCGATCACGCTGAATGCACCTGGGGTGGTGGAATTGATCCTCGCAAGAACTACTGCCGGGTTATTCAGCGTACCGGTAATAGCAAATGTTCCAGGGGATTGTTGGAAATTACTAAAAAAACTACCGCCAAAGACTTTGCCGGCGCCGGAAAGGCTGGAGGAAGATAGATCAGTTGATCCGAGTCCACCCCCATCGCCAAAAAGCACTCCGTCGTTGTTGATCTGGCCGGCGGCAGAATTGAGGGCGCCGGGGGAGCTAAAGGGCCTGACCCCAAAGATTCCGCCACTATTGTTATTGATGGTACCCGTATTATTAAGCGTACCACCAAAGAAGCCGATATCGAAATATCCCGAATTTTCGATCACCCCTGTGGCATTATTGTTGAAGGTGCTGCCTTGCCTGATATTAAAGGAGCCCCCCAACTGTTCGAATAGGCCGTCGTTTTCAAAGGTCCCTGAGAACATGCCGCCCTGGGTAAAACCGGCGTACTTGCGGATGGTAGCACCCTGGCTGTTGTTTACTGATCCGGAAAATTGGGCGACATCGTATATCTCTACCAGGCCGCCGGGCAGATTATTGAGCGATCCAGCGTACCTGGTTCGTCCATTCGGTCCGTTGGTGCCGCCATTGACGGTGACCGTCCCGGAATTATTCAAAGCTCCAGATACTGATATCACATAGTTCAGGATAGAAGTAGGATAGGGCCCTACGGTGATCTGGTTGTCATTGTTCAGGGTGGCGCCGCCACTCACCGTAATGCCACCTTGTTCGTTGCGGACCAGGATCGTTCCGTCATTTTCTACGGTAGTACCGTTGGAAATAGTCACTCTATGGTCGATGTTTACCGTGGCGCCGGCGGGAATAGTTGCCGGAGGAACGCCGTTAGCGTCCCAGGTACTGGTGCTCGTCCAGTCTCCCGGAGCCACCGTGGTGTAGGTCTGGGCGCCCACCAGGTTGGTGAGCAGAAAGAGAAAAAGGTGAATAGAAAAAGATTTCTCATTTGAAAAGATTTAAATATTAATTAAATAAATATAATTATCGATCATCGTTAGTTCCGGGTATAGCATTCAGCAGTTACCCAGTCCAGGCTTCGCAGAAATCCCATTTTTATGGGCATCGGGCGCCAATGGCCAATAGCTAAGCGCCAATTGCTGAATAGTTACCTGTTGAAAGCCCTATACTGATGGTTGTTGCTGTTCTCCGGGGAGATCAGGTGTGGCTGCCGTTCTGGGGGTGGACGGGTAACCGTTGTTTGTTGTTGGGGCCCGTGCGCCCCTGCAACTGATTGGCTCCCGGTATGGCCCAATGTTATATAGAAAGCCTTACCAATGGGTGCTCTAATACAGGAGGATGCTCCGTTTCCAATTTTTCAACGGGGAGTATTTTTTCAGGGGGGCGTACTTGTAGCAATAGCTCTCAGAGATAATAGCGCTTGATGGTTTGCTCTTAAAAACCTGGAACAAATATAAAAAACAGGGTGGCTTTTTTCCGTCAATGGTGTAGCAATTTCCGTCAAAAGGGCTTTGTACTGCCTGCTGGCGGAGGAAATAGTTTGTGGGAATACCTCTTTTACGGGCAGGTCCAGTAGTTGTTTCCAGTTTCCCGGGTGATTTTCCATCATCCCACACGGGAGTGGGAATTCGTTTCCACCAACGATATCAAATCCCGTTTGGACGCCATCAATAGTTTTCACACGTTCGTCATTGTCGACGCCTGCTTTTCCGGGGCGTTATTTGCTTCCTACCAGTCCGTCAAAGCCGACAATGAAACCAAACGCTCGCGCCTTACCTTTACTGCCAGCCAGCCACACCCGCGAGCGCGCATTGATGGGACGGCGGGCGAAAACAGCCCCTTCTCGACCCTGCTGCTGAAAAAGCTGTGGAAAACACCGGAATCCTCAGCGCCCATAAACTTGCCGCCGAGTTGATCGAAGAAGTGCATGCCAAGACGCGGGAAGGCAGACGCCGGTTTTCAAGCCGCTGGATGTGAAAGGAGACGATGCTTACCAGTACGTATTCCGGCTAAAGGCGGATGAGGGAGCGGATTGGACTACCTGCCAGAAAACAGGAACGCTTACCGCCTACGAAGCTTTTCTGGCAAAGTATCCGGAAGGGCAATACGCCGGTGAAGCGCAGGAACAGATCGTTCTGCTGCGGGATGAGGAAGCGTGGCAGGCTGCCAAAAGCCAGCACACGATTAACGCCTACCTCCAGTACCGGAAAGAAAGCCCGGAGGGACAATACCGGGATCAGGCGCTGGAGGCGCTTCAGCAGGTCGAAGAGGATCAGTCCTGGCATCTGGCAAAGCGAAAAAAACCATATACGAATACGAACATTACCTGGAAAAGTATCCGCGCGTACCGGTACAAACAAGATCGATGAGACAGGCAAGTGCGTACTGATTGTGCCGAGAACAAAGAAAAAGCGACCTGAACCAAGAACTGCTTTCCGACAAGCCAGCATCGGCGCCCGATCAACAGAAAGACAGCCCTCCTTCCGGGCAACCTGCCGAAGAAAGGGTAAAGGAATCTACCCTACCGGCTATTCGGGCAGAAAAGCCGAGGGCAACCATCAGCGGCAACAGCCTTACCTTCTCCGAAAAACCTATCCTGTTTTCCGCCCGGTGGGCTGATGTGGATGGCTAAAAACCTCGACTACCAGGTGGCTGTTGGTTCATCGTGCTACGGCGGCAATGCCGCCAACTGTCAGAAATACGGTACTGGCTGTACACCTGGTACCGCAGCCAAGAAGGCGTGCGCGGCGATGGGCTGGCGGTTGCCGGCTGCCGGAGAATGGGAAGCTATGGCGAAGCAGGCCTTTGACGGGTTTTCCGCCCAACTCGGCGGCTGGCGCGATGACGGGGGGCTTTAAATTCCTGGATAAAAGCGGTTATTATTGGAGCAGTGCGGAAAATGCGCTTGGGCTCATTCATGTCTATTACTTCACCGGCGGCGAGATGGAGCTTGTAAAGAATGATCCGCGGCATGGGTATTTGTGCCGGTGTGTGAAGTGAGTGAACACATTTTATTAAAGAGCTTTAGTACCTACCCAGCAACTCTTCCGGAAAGAACAGATAGATGACGGCATTCCGCTTTTCCTCGTCGAGGGTTTCCTGCACGACGCCTTCCAGCACAATGGGCTCGAATTTATCGGTATAGGCGCCGAGAATCTCTTTGAGGTAGCGTGCCCGCAGGTTGGGCAGCTCGGCGGCTTCCGTTTCGTACCTGTTTCGGGCTTCCTCTTTCGCACCGAAATTTTCCTGCTGTTTTTTCATTTCCTCTTCGCAGTCGGCGATTGCCTTCTTCAGGTACCTCTTCCTTCTGCCAGGCTTCCGTTTCTTTACCTTTTCCGTGAGGCTGTTCGCATCCTGGCACAGGCCTCTATATTCCGGGCTATTTCCTCCAGTTCGTTTTTTATCTCTTTCGGTTTTTTTTTCCAGTTGGCTCGTCAACTCCGCTTTCCTTTGTACCAGTTCTTCCAGTTCTATCTGCATCTGCTCGCTGGCGTCCTGCCGCTGACTAAGTTCGTTCTGTAATTTGCTGAACTCCTGGCGAATCTCGCCATACTGGCTTTTTGAGGCGGGTAGCCTCATTATCGAGTTCCTCCGTTCTCCCGCTGATACCTTCCCTTTTGTCTGCTAATCCATTGATCCGGGAGTTAAGTCATTTTTCGGGTTTTAGGTTTGAAATCCTGCAGGCTGCGGAGAGCGCCGGCATTCGTTTCCAGTTTGCCGCTCAATTCGGTTGGTTGGCGGAGGAGGGAGGCAAACCGCGGCTCCATGCCTTCCAGGGATTACTGAGTTGGTTTTCTTTGGGGCGGGCTCCGTCCAGCTCTTCAGCATAAAAATCCCAACATGAAGCTCTAAAAAATAGGGGATGTCATGGTATTTTTAAAAAATATTTAAGCTAAAGCCACTTTTCAGCATGCTCCTTTCCAGGAGCGCAGTACTGGAGTAGTATGAATTGGATGAAGAGGTTATTTGATACCCGCTCTTGGAAGGCAATCGCCAGTGTGCATAGTACTGATGAAAAAGGTTCAGGCTTTCCTTACCCCAGAACGGAGGAATAGCTAATGGTTTGTCAAAGTTAAAGATTCTGGTTGACTGTGGCACCTTTTGCGGCTGCTCTTCGTTGGAGAACCCCTTGCGTAGCGCTGCTATGCGCGGGAACCTCCGCCTCAAGCAACCACAAAATTTGCTCACATTGAACCAGAAAATTAACATTTGACAGACCACAATACTTTTATCTACATTTTCATCATCATCATTTTCGAAGGTAATATTGATGGGGTACTAGGCTTGGGTTATACTTTTTTCAACTATAACCATGATCTTCATGATAAAAGGACCATTGGCTGTTTTCCAGGCTCGCAGATGGTATATCCCCCATTGGTGCCTATAGTGGGCATTATGGTATTACGGCAAGGGCGTATGCCGCCCCCGCAATACCACAATACCAGAATACCGCCACACCTTGGCGACATCATTCCCTGCGCCTCCCTTCAGTTCATCCTGAAGTTGATCGAGTTCTTCCCATCACTTTCGGCGGTAGGGTACCTGTTCAGGTACCAGGTGGTAGCATCCAGGAAATTGTAGCGGG
This sequence comes from Lewinellaceae bacterium, assembly GCA_020636095.1. GTDB lineage: Bacteria > Bacteroidota > Bacteroidia > Chitinophagales > Saprospiraceae > JACJXW01. The sequence goes on along the minus strand of JACJYN010000014.1, from coordinate 108,430 downwards.
AACCGGCGGTACTTCAATATAGCCTCCAGGCCTGCCGGCTGAGCGGCAGCTACTGAAGAGAAAGTAGTATAACCAGCTTCATTAAGTATGGTAGCCGCTTTTGCTCCGATGCCCTCTATTCGAGTAAGGTCATCTGCCGCTTGTTCTTTCGCTGCGGTATCCATACCTATTTCTGCACGTATTTCAGCATTAATTTGATTGACAGCTCCTTGAGCTGCCTTTTGCAGTATGGCAACAAATTCTTCGTATTCATATTTACGATGTGCTTCAAAAAGTGAATTTACGGGCGCAAGAGGTATGAAATACCCGGATTTTAGATTCTCGTTTTCTTCAATTTCTCTAACCCAAATTGCCAGCACGTGAACAGAACCAGCTTGGAGAAGATCAATTTCATAGTTTTTTCCTTCCTCATGTCCAAAATGTTCTTCCTGGCTATGAATTAATTCAGCTATAGTATGAAATTATCCACATGCCTTCCTGTGTTGACATAATGCAACTCATGTTCATCCAATGTTTCATTCATCCCTACCTCAGCTACATGGGGTATACCATAGTATCCCGGATGATAAACCTCCAGGCGGTTTGCTGTGCACTGGATAAGCTTCCCTTATGGGCAATGTCAAAAACATCTACATCATAGACACGATGGGGTATATGATGGTGATGATTTCCTCATCATCGTGCTCAATCGCTTCATGATGATGGTGTTGAGCTTCTTTTTGTAATGCATTAAATATTTCAGACGGTGCATTTTTTTTATTGATCGGCATTTTACTCGAATTTAATGTTGAAAAATAAATGGTTTTTCGGAATTAGGGCTAGTGGCTTTGATTGAGGATGTAATTTTAGGCGGTACCGGTTCATCCCATCCCAATTCTTCTTTTATACTGTACACCAGCCTACCATCCCTGTCCTTTACGCCCACGTCCCAGGTTTCACTGCCCCCTCCATTTGTAACCCGCGAGTCCAAGTGAGGCTTACTGATTTTCAGGCGGTACAGTTTTACTTATTTTAACTTCAGTATCGTTAGATTTAAAAGGGTAATTTCCCCCTTCTTGCTGATCTCGATTTTATTTACTCCAAATGCTGTTTTTTTCTGTTCACTGTAATGCTCACTTGCATCCCAGTTTACTTCGTAATTATGTGCCTTAAGATCGGCAACTGATACTTTACGAAGTATCATCTTATTACTGCTGTCAAAAGTCAGTTTATAATGATTATCCTCTCCTGCACCCATCGACACCCAGTTTTCACCAGGGCTGATAACATGGTCGATGGTACGGGTTGTGATGGTCTGGTACCAACCACCCTTTGAAGAGAGATATTTCTGTTCTATGAAATTTTTGTCGATATATAAATAATACCACCCAGGGATCATTAACAATCAAATCAAAATCTTCGTTAGCATTTACAACCGGAGTGTCAGGGTTCTTTTTTCGTATACCGGTCAGGGTCATAATGTACTTCGCCACCTTCTAACCACCTTACAGCGACACAAACGGGATTCCCATTATTAATTTCTTTTTCAAGGGTATTAAAATCCAGTTTTTCCATACTAAATTTATCAATAAATTCGGTTGGATTAGGAAAATGGACTTTCCGCGATTCCCATAGACGAGGACGATCATAAAATCGATTGGCATAGGGCGAATTTCCAATTAGATATTTGTTTGAAAACCCGCCCTGATTTAAATTGAAGCCATGTTGTGTCTTTACAATATCCAATTGTAAGAATTTACTCAATGGATTGTAGTACTCCAATATGGACAAAGCGGTAGCTGCCCAGCACCAGTTCCTTTCATCCTGTTCTTCCATGTACACGGGTAATACTTGCGGCTCATATACATGTTTTTAATTTTATCAGAAAAGTGGAAGGAATACTGGCGTGATTCTTAAAACCTGTACTGTCTTGGAGATCGTGTTCCAGCTTCCAAAATCCAACGCAAGACGGGTTTTGCTCTTCCGAATCCAGGCTATCCATGTATTGGATGATTTCATTCTGGGTCGTACCAGTACTCCAAAGAGAGACATGGCTGATGTATCCTTCATATGGGTGCGTATATTGTTCGATGCTTCCTATCCTAACACCCACTTGTCCATTAACATTTTCCTTGGCAGCTGAGCTGGCAGCAAACTGAGCCAGGAGTTTTTATTTCCAGCACTAGTGGTAATATGTAAGCTGACCATATCTGCGTTCAGCATATTACTTAGTAGGTTTAACATTCGCTATTTCGGAATTAATAGAGGTAACACCTGCTTGTGCGTTAGGGAGGTTTGTGTTATTAGAACTAGATGAAGCCGATGAAATTAACCGAAAGCCTGAGCCTACCTGATGGAAATCATCGGAGTCCCAGTCAGAGATCCCTACGGTACAATCGTATTCGTCTTTCTTTAAAGTAAAAAGTGAGTGGGGTTATCAATACTTTGCTTGTATATGCCTTTCAGTTGAAAGCTCCTCAATGCCATCGTTTCTCCGCTTGTAGAAAACGGTGTTGCCCTGGCTAGCAAATAACCATTTACATAGAGGTTCATTCCGCCATGAGTATCCCTTACCGCTGCTACAAAGTGTGTGTATTCTTTATACAGTTTTTTTGACCGCTCTATATCAGCCGCCACTAAACGCGAATCCTTGAGTTCACGTTTCTTATCATCGTATAGATTATTTAATGGCGCTTTTAGCAGGTGATACCCATACTATCATCTGTTTTGAAGCACAACATCAGGTCTTCCCCTTCTTTCTCGAGGAAAAATTGCCAGCCTCCATTGCCATCACTGCCTTCTTTTGACTTTGAGGAAACAATAGTCCCTTCTTGTAATACCGTCGTTCCATTGACTACCTTTTTGGGGCAGATATAAGCCATAATAGAGAAAGCCCCATTTCCAAAGAGGTAGCGATCATTTTTGGGGATGGTGATATACCCTCCATCCGTTAAGTGCACGCCATTACGCTTAATGATGTCAAAGTTCAATATCCACTCTGTTAGTGTCCCTTCATCCCTATTAGACTTATCCATGATGGTTAAGACCCACTTTCCTTTACAATCCTCTCCTTTGAATGTACTTAGTGTACTCTTGTTGTCAAGCGTATACTCCATCACCTATAGTGGGGATGTTCTCGGTTATCTACACCAACATGCCTGCGAAGTTCTACCTCCTTGCCATTAGGACTAGTCAAGATTATAATTAAGTCATGTAACCAGCCATGCTCTACGGTTATTTTAATGCTAATGGTATCAATAAGCCCACTCTCTTCTACGGTTATTTCACTGGTGGTGGTCTTATGGTCCTTTATCTCATTACCAGGATGAGAAATGAGGCTTATCTTCTTTTTGTAGCTATCCATTTACGGAACAGTATTAAAGTTATCGCCTACTCTTTACAGGATTTTCGGCGTCCTCCTTTTATTTTCGTTAATCGTTATTCGGTTGATTGTTATCTGTTATACCCAAATCCCCAACCTGCCCTCACTCCACCGCCGTCTCAATCTGCGCCACCGCCACCCACTGCTGGTTCCAATTGCCAAAGGAAATTTGGCGAAGGTTTTCTTGTATCCGCCAGTACGTCGTAGTTGCCGCCGGTGCGCGATACCGTGTATTTCGAATTGCGGTACCGTGCATCAGGGTGTAGCGCACCACGTTGCCTTGATCGTCTTTTTTCCACTTTAGTCACCGTTCCTACGTGATATATTTTGCCCTTTCCGGCGCCGCTGTCGTGCTGGAACACACCGGGGTTGGTAAGCATATCGATGGTGAGGTTGCTGTATTTTTCGTCTGTCCACCAAAGAACATCACGCTACCGGGGCGGATGAGGTTGCGGTCAGTAGGGCATTCTGCACGATGTGCAGGTTGTTGTGCTGATGGTACCAATAGGCAATCTGGCGGGTATTGCGATCCTCGGTGTAAGTCGGGTAGGTGTACTTCGACTTATCGCCAAAGGTTTTGATCTTCTTCTGTATCAGGTCTTTGATTTTGGATAGATGCCGGAGCAGTCCTGTCCGAGTTCGCTTTTGTATTCCAGTTTTTGGGCTTCCAGGTCCTGGGCAATCAGGTCGAGCACGATGGACAGCCGCTCGTCGTCTACGGCACGATCTCTCAGCTTTTCGCCGGGGGCAGTGGTGGATGTCACGGATTGAGGTGGAATTGTCGATGGGGGCGACCTCTATTTTCTCCCTGGGGCTGGTTGCTCGGCGGCGCCCGTTTGTGCGGAGGAAGCGCCGTCCGTACCGGTAGTATCGGAGTCAGCGGTATTGCCGGTATCGGTAGCATCCGCAGTGGTACCGGTTGTGGTGGGTTCGGCGTTTCCGGCACTTCTGTTGCCGGTGTGGATGGCTGGGCAGTTGTAGTTTTTTTGTCGCCCTTGCAGCCGGAGAAAAATACCGTGAAGAAAACAAAGGTTAAGACGGTAGCTGAATAGATGGATATGCGTTTCATATTAATTTGGGTTTAGTCATGAGAACTAGTATTCGGTTTTATATTTAAATGGGTGGTAAAGGTTACCTATATTCCACGTATTTACTAAGCCTGTAGCGTCAAATGTATGGATGGAGGAGATAAGCCGGTGAGCTCTTTTAGAGTTAGAGTATGTTGGTACCTATTTAGATATAATGGTATTTTGGTATTGCGGTTACCTGGATTTACGTCACTGTTGAGAGCCGGAGACGGCATCCAAAAGCACCTTACCGCAATACCAGCCGGGTTGCCAGCCCTGCGGCGAGCAGGCAGGAAAACGATAAAACCGGAATACCTAAACAGTTACGTATGTTTACTTTATAGCTCCAATATGATAAAAACATCTCCTGATTGCCAAAGACATTTTCAGGGGATTACCACAAAAAAAGAATAATAATTTTTAACAATTTTATATTTAATCATCTAGTTATCATAACTTTACCAGCATCAATCCACCATAACAATGTCCGCTATTTTTTTCTTCAAAATTCGTACGCCTGCTCCAAACCTTCGACGAGGCGGAGCTCAAAGCCTTCGACACCTGGCTGCAATCGCCCTGGTGCAATACCAATAAAACCCTGATCCGGCTTTTTGTACTGGCTGAAAAGGTATCACCCGGACTTTGAGGATGCGAAGCTGACCAAGGAAAAGCTGTTCCGCAAGGTGCTGCCCGATGGCAAATTCAGCGATCGGAGAATGAACAATCTGATGTCGGAGGGATATCTGGCGGCGGAAAAATTCCTCATTTTCCAGCGCTTCTCCCGTAACGACGGGCTGCAAAAGGGCTGCTGGCAGATGAGTTTCAAAGCCGGCATCTGGACGAGTGGTTCTTCAGAGACGCTGAGCACGAAATTAGCCGACTGGAAGAAAAAAGAAGTTAAAGATTGGGAGGACACCTCGATCTGTTTCGACTGTACCGCCGAATCTACCACCACCCCAACCAGAACCCACGCATGCAGCCAGGCGGTTCCCCGATCGTGAAAATGGGGAACAACTCGACTTGCTCTACCTGTTGGAAAAAGCCGCCGTCATCAACGAAAAGATCTCCCGCAACCGGCTCCTGCAAGGAGAAAACCACGAGGTACAAAAGCGAGCTAAAAAATGGAAGGTACCGTCAGTGAAGGCATCCGGCACCCTCCCTCGATCTTTATAGAATGCGGTTTGCCTATGCGGAAGAAAACCGCATCGCCCAGTATTGGGAACTGCGTTCAACGCTGTTGGATAGCATACCAACTGAACGAAAAAAGAACAAAAGCTCCATCTGTTATCCTTGCTCAACGACACCATGTCGTTCATCAAATCAAGTACCAGCTCGATATCACGGAATGCCTGCCGCTCTATCAGTTGGGGTTAGAAGATGGGTGTACTCCTGCATCAGGGGAAACTGACCCGCAACACTTACACCACGATCGCATTGCCAGTAACACGAAAGGTACATTTGAATTCACCGCCCATTTCATCAAAACCTACACGAAACACCTCGATAAAAAGATACGTACTGATTGCTCCAGTTGGGTGAAGCCCATACCGCCTACTGGAAGAAAAACCTGGAGTTGTGTTTAAGTATTCTGCAAAGCCATAGCTTCAAGACACCTTATTTTCAAATGATCAGCCGGGTATTACCACCCAGGTGTATTTCGACCTGTACCTGAAGGATGATTCTTACCAATCCTACCTGTTCAACTTCTTTGATACGTTTGAAAAATGGCTGGGCCGGGAAAAGGTCTGGTCGAAGGCTGCTACAATCTCTTTCCTGAGGTTTGTGCAGAAGTGCCGGACCCTGGCCCGATATTATGGGATACCAATACTGATCCCCAAAAGGTGGCAAAACTACTGGACGATGAGCACAACATTCAGGCGTTGAACTGGCTGAACCAGAAAAAGGAAGAGGTGCTTGGGTTAAAGGGGCGGTAAAGGAGTTTAAAGGTGTTGCGGGGGGGGGGAGTGCTCGGAATTCGCTGTTCGCAATTCGCAAATCACTGAAAATCAAGAGGCGTTTTTTTAAAAGACACGTAACTATCAGCAGTTAGAGTATGTTTGGAGGCTAATCTTTGAGCTGCAAAGGTCACTTTTTTGATGATGCTTCGTTACTCAAATACTCATTTAACTACGGCTAAACTCCGTTTTTCGCGCCTCGTCTCATCAAAAAATTGACTCTTTTCGCTTTCAAACCCGGCCTCCAAACTCTTAGCTTTTGGCGGTTAGCCATTAGCAAATTGCCTGCCCTTAAGGTTGGTATGTTAAGCAAAAAACCGGTAGCTTAAGCTTACATCCCATTTTTATGGGCATTGGGCGCCAATAGCCAACAGCTAATCGCCAATTGCTGAATAGTCACAAAGACACAGAAATTAAAACTATCTCTATCCCCGGTGTGGCGGCCAAAATACCACAAAACCGCAACACCGAAACACCACAACCCCGCAACACCACAAAACCATAACACCGTAACACCACACCCATACCCCATTCAATTCACCACCAGGTCTTCTACCACGATGGCCTGACACGAAACCGGCGGTTTACAGCGGGCCCTCTTCGCCGGCGGCCTGGCGGAGAGCTTGTCTGAAGGGACAGTGAATTGTTGGGTTAAAAAGGTGTTCATTTCTCATGACGAAAATTTCTTGAGGGTTAGAAAAAATGCTTCATTCGTTCGGCTATTAGGGAGCTATCTGTCCCGCTTTAAGAGTAAGAACAGTAAAACTAGGACACCCACAAATATGAGTAGCCCTGAGGGGCTTTTTCCGTCAATTCGGCGGCAATTTCCTTCGCTCAGATTGGCGGCTGAAAGAAGGCGGCCTCCTACGCTGAAGCTTCGGCGGCTGAAAGAAGTCGGCCTCCTACGCTGAAGCTTCGGCGGCTGAAAGAAGGCGGCCTCCTACGCTGAAGCTTCGGCGGCTGAAAGAAGGCGGAAGGCGGGGTCTCACGGCGATCGGCTTCCCACTCAAGACTGGCCACTAAAATAATCGGAAGGCAATTTCCCGAACCTTTTCTTGAAGCTCCGGGAGAAGGAGCGGGTATCGGTATAGCCCACTTCGGCAGCCACTCTGGCAATGGAATTGTAAGTGCGGTTTTCCAGCAGTTGGCGGGCATGGCCGAGGCGCATCTCCTGCAGATACTGATTGGGGGAAAGCCCGGCGAGGCGTTTCAACTGGCGAAGCAGGGTGGACTCGCTCATCGCAAATTCATGGGCCAGCAACGGTACGGAGAGGATGTCGTTGGAGAGGTTTTTTCGGACGTAAGCTTCAAAAGCTTCCAGCCATTTCTGGTCCGTTTTGGAAAGGACGGCGCCAGGCTCTGCTTCCTCCAGGTTGGCCGGAGTTTCCCTGAGCCGGGCCGCCTGGTTTTTCAGCAGGTTTTCGATCCGCACCATCAGTTCTTCTTCGTCGAACGGCTTGGTGAGGTAGTCATCCACTCCGATACGGAGGGCCTTCAGCTTATCGCCGGCGTCGGCCCGGGCGGTGAGCATAATGACGGGCATGTGCCGGGTGGCGTCATTGGATTTCAGTGTTTCGAGGAGCTGGTAGCCGTCCATGACGGGCATCATGAGGTCCGAGAGGATGAGCCCGATCCTCCCCGGGGGAGAGGAGGCCAGGGCCTCCAGCGCCGCCTGTCCGTTCCCGGTGATAATGACCTCGTATTTTTCCGATAAGACCAAACGGAGGTAATCCTGCAAGCCGGGGTTGTCTTCTGCCACCAAGATGGCCGGTTTGGGTTGGCCGGATGTTCCCGGCGGGCCATCTTTGGGAGAATTGACCCAATAGGGGCCAGTAGATAGTGTGTTCAGGCGGCCAACGGTAGGCTGAGAGCTATCGTCAGGCAAGGCTTCCGGAGGATAGGCCTCCGTGCGAGCCGCCTGAGCCGGCGTTTCAACCAAAGTCACCGGGAAGGCCACCCGGAAAACAGCCCCTTCACCCAGAGTGCTCTGCACTTCTATCTGACCGCCAAAAAGCCGGGCGTACTCTTGGCAGAGGGCCAGGCCGATACCGGTCCCCCCACCCCCTCCGAAGGAGGGGGTGTCCCAGGGTTTCTCCTCCCCTTCGGGGGGGGTGGGGGCTTGATAAAACCGGTTGAACACATGGGGCAGGTCGTCGGGGTGGATGCCGGGGCCGGAGTCGGCGACTTCGAGCCGGAGTATACTCTCGTTTACAGCCAGGCTGGCCCTGATCCGCCCGCCGGCCGGGGTAAACTTGAAGGCGTTGGACAGCAGGTTGTACAGAATCTGACGGCACTTTTCCTGGTCGAGATTGGCCGCCAGGCCTTTGTCCGTCAATATTTTAAATGAGAAATCGATCTGCTTGCGTTCGGCCAATGATTCGAACTGCGCAAAGTGCAGGCGGAAGAAAGGCGCCAGTTCCGTTGGTTTTTCGTCCAGTGCCATTTTTCCTATTTCCAGCTTTCTCAGGTCGAGTATCTCGGTGATCAGTTGCTCCAGCTGCCGCCCGTTTTGGCGGGCCATTTTGAGTAACCGGGCCTGCTTGGGCCCCAGTTGGTTTTCCTTGAGCAGCAAACTGATGGGGCCGAGCATCAGTGTAAGTGGAGTGCGCAGCTCGTGGCTGATATTGGCAAAAAAGCGGGACTTGGCCGCATCGAGGTTTTCCAGCTGCCTGGCCTGTAGCCGGATCAGTTCGTTTTGTTCGGCCAATGCGCGCTTTCCCTTGCGCTGTTTGTACAGGCCGATGATCAGGCCGGCCGCTAGCCAAAAAATCAAAACCAGGATAATCAGGGAATTGCGGAGCTGGTTTTTTTTCAGGCTCAAATCCAGCTCCTTATTTTTTTTCTCCACCTCCAACTGCTTCTTTTCCAGTTGGAGGTAGTAGTTTTCCAAATCAAACCCGGCGCTTCTGCTCTTGAATTTTTCTTTGTAAAAGAACTGGCTTCGGGTGTTTTCCAACGCATCCCTGTAGCGCCCTTCTTTCTCGGCGATGTAAGCCTTCCACTCAAACGTGCCAACCAACAGATCGTCGATCTGCTGTTCCATAGCCCTGGTATGGGCCCTGTCTACATAGGATTTTGCCAGCGCTTTGTTGCCCCGGTTCCATTCCAGTTCGGCCAGCTTATCGAGGATGCGCACTTCAAGCCAGGGGTTGGGTTCCTCCTCGCAAAGCCGGAGGCCTTTCTGGAAATAGCGCTCCGCCTCATCGCTATCCTTCCTGATCAGGGCCAGTGTCGCTCGTGCCCGGGCAGCTATTACCAATTTCGCCATTACGGCGGGCCGGACGGGGCGGGATACCGGCATTCCCTCGATGGCGGCGATGTGCCGGGACGCCTCTTCGTAGCGCCCCGCGTCTATTTTAGGGCCGATCATCCGGGCGTGCATGTGATAAACGGCAAGGGAGTCGCCTTGCTGTTCTGCTTCGGCCAGCAGCGAATCCATGTCGGACAGGACGGCTTCCAATTTCCGGTATCGTACGGTGCGCTCCAGTTTGTACATCTTAGTCTTTAAGATAGGGAAGTAGCTGCCCACCTGCTCAAAAATGGCAAGGGCCTTATCGGCATACAACTCGGTCTGCTGGTAAATGCCCAAGGCATCGTAGTAACGGCTCAGGTTCAGGTAAACACCTGCCTCCTTTTCCTGGTTTTTCATCCGCCGGGCCACTTTCACCATTTCTTCACATACGTATATGCATCCGGAGAGGTTGAAGCGCCGCTCCAGTTCGGTCATGATATCGGAGTAGGCTGGGAATTGGCAGTCCGGGCCACTGCCGCACCGGCCGCGCACCTCCTGAAGGATAAAGTAAAAGGAAGTGTCGGATGTTTGTTGTTCCAGTTGGGCTTCGATGCGGGGCCAAAGTGTTGGGGCAGTATCAGCGGGAGGATTGCTCTGAGCAGCCAGTTTGCCGGGAAGGATAGGCCCTGAAAAGAGCAAAAGAAGCAGAAGGAAAGCCCCTCTTTTATTTTTGGCCGGCAGAAGTATAAGGTGCATGGTTCAATAAGATCAGGGGTAGAAGTATCATTTGTAATTTACGAAAATAATGTAAAAAAGTTACCATTGCTTTCATCTCCTTGGGTGTGGTGGTATTTCGGTTGCCGTTGGAGTAAGCATTTGCTCAATACAAAAAACCGAACAACCAAAGGGGGATTTGGTTAGCAAAGCCGGTTTCGAGATCATCCAAAGCGAGAAAGGCATTTTTCAACTGGCGAATCTGGGCGTCTTTTTTGTTGGCGCCACCAATTTCAAAGGCATATTGTTGGTTATCATAGTCAATCAGAAAATCCGTATTTGGATGCAGGCTCACTTCCGCGACCACATCTAACTGGTTCTGAAAAAAAGTTTCCCGGATACTCCCAACAGAAATATGAGCCGGGTTGAGCACATAGTAAAGGTTAGGATTATTCAGGAAGACCTTATCCGGCTTTTGCAATACACTAATTGACTTTTCGGGTAAGTGTAATAAAGCAATGAGCCGGGCTTTCTCAAGATAGCGCAGGTAATTAAGTAGGGTGGTACGGTTGATGCCAATGCGTTCGCTCAGTTTACTGATATTGGGTTTGAAAGGAGCGGTTCCGGCAATGACCCTCAAAAGCTGTAACATCTTGCGGCTGTAGGCCGGGTCATATCCTTTCATAAAGCGCAAATCGGTTTCCACTACTAAATGGACAATTTGCTCCAGCGTCAGGGCATAATCCCGGTTCTTTTCTGTAAAAAAGGGGTAATAACCAGATTGTAAGTAGGTTTTAAAATGTTGCAGGGGTTTTATTTTACCGGCAATATCCACAGCAATATCCCGGTGGCCAGACAAAATATGGGCCATCTCCAATGGTTGAAAATCGCCGATTTCTGCAAAAGCAAGAAACTCCCGGAAAGACAAGCCCGGCAACTCATAAATCAAAGCCCGCCGGCTGAGGTCTACATCTTGTTTGAATATTTCCAGAATGGAAGAACCGGAAAAAGCAATAATTAAACCAGGATAGGTGTCATAAATGTTTTTCAATTCTCTTGCCCAGCCCGGATATTTGTGGACTTCATCCACAAACAAATATTTCCCGCCTAATTGTTCAAATTGTTTGGCTAAAGAAACCAGGTTGTTTTCCGTAAAGTATAAATCATCCAAAGAGACATAAAGTACTTCTTCCTGCTGTGCCTTCAGGCTTTTGGCCCGTTGCAATAGTAGGGTTGTCTTTCCGGTGCCCCTTGCCCCTACGACAGAATTGAGCCGCCATTCCCAATTGATGTTCCCAGGAATTTTTCGCTGCAACTGAACAGGAACCGCTTGTATAAGTCGATCGGATTTGTGAACCAGTTCTTGCATTTTTGTTTATCTATATATACAAAAATTATTATTTTTTGTTTATTCAAGAATGCAAAAACTCAAGTATTGACCTTAAGTAGCCGGGCGGCAATCTATTTCATCAGTTGCTACACTCGTAGGCTATCCGTCTAAGGTTGGACAGAAAGTTCCAGGGTATTCCGGGGGCGTGTACGATGTACGGGCCAATGGCAATCCTGGGCTGTGTACGGTGTACGGGGCTGTCCAACCTTAGAATGGTAGCCCACTCGTATCCTATTGGTGTCAGCGTTAGGGCTTTGTAAAAAAATAACCTACACACCTGGCTTGTTCTTTTTCCGCCCCGAATCTGATCCATGAAATCCCGCCGCTCACTTCTCCGGGAGGTTTTAATGCCCTGCGCCCCGCCGGCCTCAACGGCGATGGAAATGGTAACCGATGCCAATGGCTGCACTAAAAGCATTGAAGTAGCAGTAGATCAAAATTTTGCGTCAGGCGTATTTCAGGCCCCATGCTGAATAGTTGCTATTCGGTTTTGTTACTATTTAGCATAAGGCTATGGATACCTCTGGTGCGAAATTTTGTAAGCAAACCTTCCCTTTTCAAGGGGAATGAGAAGGGGTTCCGGCAAAAAAAGCCTACAAAATTTCGCGCCAGGGGTTAAATCACCATGATGCTGAATAGTTACTCGGTTTTTATATTTGAATGGGTGGTGAAAGGTTACCTATATTCCAGGTAAATTGGGGGATACTTGTCTTCTTTGTCGGCCGTCCTCACCGCCACCCCCATTCCCTCAGCACAGCCAGCGGCCGTGTGCCAAATTCCTTTTCAAACTGGCTGATGAAATAGCTGATGCTGACGTAGCCCACGGCGGCCGCCGTTTCCCTGGCGGTATTTTTAAGTTATACAACCCATCATTTGCACCGTCTCCGAAGGCCCCCTACCCCCCAAACCGAAACACCCCCACCCCCCAACACCGAAACACCGCCCCCCCCAACCGAAACACCTAAACTGTTACAAAAATTGAAGATATTGAGCGCCGTAACATGGTTCAATGCGAAAAGTTTAAACGCACACGAATGAAGCAATTTCCAAATGACTTTATATGGGGCGCCTCCACCTCTGCTTATCAGATAGAAGGAGCGTACGACATCGACGGGAAGGGCCCTTCGATCTGGGATGCCTTCAGCAGCATTCCGGGAAAAATAAAAAACGGCGATACCGGGCAGGTATCCGGCGATCATTACCACCGGTTTAAGGAAGACGTCGCCCTGATGAAGCAGATCGGCATCAAGGCCTATCGGTTTTCCATTTCCTGGCCCCGGGTGATGCCCGCCGGAAAAGGGAAGGCCAATACACGGGGCATTCAATTCTACTCCGCCCTCATCGACGAGCTGCTGGAAGCCGGCATCACGCCCTGGGTAACGCTCTTTCACTGGGATTTGCCCCTGGCCCTCCAACTGGAAAATGACGGATGGATTGGCCCCGAAATCCCCGATTATTTTGCCGCCTACGCGGATGTCTGTTTCGAGCACTTCGGCGATCGGGTCAAGAACTGGATCACCCTGAATGAACCCTGGGTGATGGCCATCCTGGGCTATGGCTTGGGCAACTTCGCTCCCGGCCGGGTTTCCAATGCCGAACCCTATCGGGCGGGGCACAATCAGTTGCTGGCGCACGCCAAAGCCGTGGACGTATACCGGAAAAAATACGGCCATCAGGGGGGGCAGATCGGGATGGCTAACAATTGCGACTGGCGGGAGCCGCTCACCGATTCACAAAAGGACAAGGACGCCGCCCAGCGGGCCCTGGAATTCTTCCTCGCCTGGTTCGCCGACCCGATTTATTTTGGCGATTACCCGGCGGTGATGAAGCAACGCCTGGGCGCCCGGCTGCCGGCCTTCACCGAAGCGGAAAAGGAGCTGGTGAAGGGGTCGGCAGACTACTTCGGCCTCAACCACTACACCACCATGTACGTTGCCGGGGCAACCGATCCGAACCGGAAATCCACCGTATACGGCAATGGCGGCCTGACCGAAGACCAGGACATCGAGCTGTCGATGGATAAAACCTGGAAACGGACCACCATGAATTGGGCGGTCGTGCCCTGGGGCTGCCGGAAACTGCTGGAATGGATCGACAACCGCTACGGCCGCCCGGATATCTACCTGACCGAGAACGGCAGCGCCTGGAACGATTCCAAAGTGGATGGAACCGTAGCGGACGCCAATCGAATTGAGTATTTTCAGGGCTACCTCGGGGAGTGCCGAAAGGCCATAGAAAAGGGCGTAAAACTCAAAGGGTATTTTGCCTGGTCCCTCATGGATAATTTCGAATGGGCCCACGGGTACAGCCAGCGGTTCGGCATGATACACATGGATTACCAGAGCCTGGAAAGGACGATGAAGGACTCTGCCAACTGGTACGCCGGGGTGATCCGGGACAATGGGGTGTAAGGGGGTAGGGCCATCGCATTTGAAATTTTGTAACTATTCAGCATCGCGGTGATTTGACCCCTCAAGCAAAATTTTGTAAGCCGCCCTTCCCCTTCCAAGGGGAATGAGAAGGGGTTCCAGCGGGAAAAAGTCTACAAAATTTTGCGTCAGGCGTATTTCAGACCCCATGCTGAATAGTAACGAAATTTTTTCCTCCCAGGATCACTAAGAGCGTGTTGGGGATTTGCTTTTGATGCCGAAAATGAGCAGATTTTGGTTCTCAGGAAGCCATTTTTGAGCCGCATAGCATCGCTACGTGGCGAAAAAATGGCGAAATGAGGTTCAAAAGATGCGCATTTGCAGGCCAAAGGGTAAATCCCCAACACGCTCTAAATGCGATGGCCCTGATGGCCCAGTTTTTTTTGTTTTCTTATAAATCCTCTAAATTGCATCATTTAGCGTGTGTTCAAATTTCATACTTCGGGCTAAAATCGCCACTTTTTCGCTTATGCTTCGTTGCTCATGCGGGTACGGGGCAGGCTATTTAGCTACGGCTAAACTCTCCCGCTTTTTCAGAAAAGCGGGATGCCTCGCCCAAGCAAAAAATTGACTGATTTTATCTTCAAAAACGAAATTTGAACACCCGCTTAGAGTTGGAAAATTAATGACGAGAACCTTTGCCTTCCTCTTTTTATTGCTTTGCGCCTCTCTGCATTTATATCCACAGAGCGCCTCTACCCTCCTTTCCGTCGACGAAGGGCTCTCAAAGGGGGCGCCAACACCGCCGACATCGCTCTATTTTAAGCAGGTGCTAAAAGATGCCGGGAGGTCTGAAGACGACCTGGGCCTGGACAACCTGTACGAAGACCAAACCGGTTTTATTTGGTTCCTATCCACTGATGGAATGTTTCGCTATGATGGAGTGGAGTTGATGAACATTCAATCTGACCCTGTTGACCTAAACTCACTTTCCTCCAACCGGGTCAAGGATGTGATACAGGACGAACAAGGTGTTTTCTGGATTACCACCCGAAATGGCGGGCTGAATGCCTACGATGCCATGAGCGGAAAGTTCACCCACTACCGCCATGACGCCAATGACAGCACCACCCTCTCGACCGATGACCTGTTTTTCCTGCAAAAAGGCCCCGACGGCAAACTCTGGATCGGGAGCAATGTCGGGATGAATATTTTTGACCCGGAGAGGGGAACGAACACCCGCATCTTGCCCCGGCCCGGCATAGCCGGTGAGTTGCAGGGGCAGCCCTGGTCGCCCATCATCGTGGCGGAGCAGCGGGTGTATGCCCTGACGACTGCCGGGCTGGAATTTTTTGACCAAAAAGATGGAAAATGGCATTGTTTCCCGGTGCTGGACGAAAAAGGCGACACCATCCGGGTCGGTATCAGCAGTTCTTTCTCCACCCCCAAAAGTATCTGTATGGACCGGGAAGGCCTGCTTTGGTTGGGCATGCCCAATCAGCCCGGGCTATGGGTGTTCGATGCCAAAACCTCCCGTTTGACAAAGCCTGGCCTGCGCACCGCCAGCGGCGAACGGGCCGACGACCCTAAGGCCATCCTGGAAGACCAATCGGGGCGGCTTTGGGTGGCTGCCCAAAATGGCATCTGGCGGGTGTCGCCCGACCGGCAGACGCTGGAACCTTGCCAGGTGATAGACAATGAAAAGCAGCGAGAATTGAAAATTGCCTCGACCATTTTCCTGGACCGGAACGGATTGATATGGACAAGGGCGGGTATAAGTCCCTATTTTTTCGACCCCAGCCAGGAAAAGGGCCGTGTCCTGAAATTGCCGAGGGTGAATGACCAGCCCGTCGCAACCCAACACATTTTGTTCGACCCCAATGGTCTCCTCTGGCTGGCCACCAATGCGGGCGTATTGAGCATGAACCCTTCGTCGGGCGAAGCCAGATTCATCATCGAGGGGGCCGTTTGTTACAACGCCATTTTTTGGGGAAACGATTATTTGCTGGCGTGCAGCAATAAAGGTCTGCTTGTGCTTGAAAAATCAACCGGGCGTTCCTGGCCCGTCCGGCTGGGAAATGCCGGGGAAGCGCCCATCCCGGAAGCCACCAGTGCCACCATAGACCACGACGGCGACCTGTGGTTTACAACCTGGGGCAACGGGCTGTACCGCCTGCCCAAGGATGCCTTCGATGTCCGCACCGGTGTTGCCACCACGTTTGAACAATGGAAATACGACCCGTCGGAACCAGGCAGCCTGCCTTCCAACCTGCTGGCCAGCATCGCCGTGGATGCCGGCAACAAGGTCTGGGTTTGCGGAGCGGAGAACGGGCTGAACTCCGTGGACAAAAGTACGGGCAAGGTGCAGCGGTTCATGTACGAGCAGGGCAACCCCAACGGCATCGCCAGCAATTATACCTCGGAGTTGCAAATAGACAAAGGTGGAGATATCTGGATTTCGCTGGGATTGAGGTTGATTGAGCGTTTTTCTCCGGAAACCGGGTATTTTAAAAAATACGATTCTTCGGACGGTCTGCCCAATTACAATATCTCGCAGATAGCCATAGACAGTACCGGCAAGATATGGATGAACCAAACGCAGGTGGTTTCCTGCATCGACCCGGCCACCGGCGATGTCGCCACCTTTCCGCAGGTCGCCGCATATTCCCTCTACCACCAGGCAATTGCTGTTCACCCCAAAAATAACGAGGTGTATTTTGCCTGCCAGGGTGAAGTGCGAAGTTTCAATCCGGCAACTTTCAAAGACCAACGTGTGGAAGCTTCTCCCATCCGGTTGTCGAGAGTATCCCATTACGACCCGGCGGGAAATGGGAACATGCTCGCACTGCCTGAAAACCAGTGGAAAAAAACAACCCTCTCCCTCAGCCATCTGGAAAACACCGTAGAAATCGAGTACGCACTGCTCGATTACCGCAATCCGCAGTCATGTGAGTATACGTATTCCCTGACCAAAAGCGGCAGACAACCCCGGTGGATTGATGCGGGCGGCAAAAACACGGTAAGCTTTGCCAACCTGTCCCCCGGTAGCTACTTGTTTTCGGTAAAAGGCAGAAACAGCTACGGCGTCTGGAACGAGCAGCCCGCCACCCTGCTCATCACCATCCGGCCGCCCCGGTGGGCTACCTGGTGGGCGTACCTGCTCTATGCCATCGCCGCCATTTTCGGGTTGATTGGACTCAGAAACTATGAACTCCGCCGGAAACTGGCCGCTACCGAAGCCCAGCGGCTAAAAGAACTGGACGAGTTCAAGAACCGCTTTTTCACCAACATCACCCACGAGTTCCGGACGCCGCTCACCGTGATTTTGGGCGCCTCCGAACAGGTCGAAAAAGAAGTGGGCAATAACCTGAAAAGTAAAATCAAGCTCATCCAGCGCAGTGGCGACAACCTCCTCCGCCTCATCAACCAAATCCTCGACCTGGCCAAACTCGAATCCAAAGCGCTAAAAATCAACTATGTACAGGGCGACGTGCTGCCCTACCTCCGCTACATCAGCGAGAGCCTGCACTCCTTCGCCAACGCGCAGAACGTCATGCTCAGGGTGGAAAGCAAGGAAAATGAAATCGTGATGGACTACGACCCGGAGCGGCTGCTGCAAATCGTGTACAACCTGCTGTCCAATGCCATCAAGTTCACGCCTTCCGGAGGAAAAGTAGTGTTGAACGTCGGCAGGGTTTCGAACCCTGCCGACGTTGCCATACTCACTGTCACCGACACCGGCGCCGGCATCCCGCCCGATGACCTGCCACATATTTTCGACCGCTTCCACCAGGCCAACAACCTGGAAAAAGCCAAGGCCGGCGGTACCGGCATCGGATTGGCGCTGACCAAAGAACTGGTGAATGCCATGAACGGAGACATCAGCGTGGAGAGCGAGGTGGGCAAAGGCGCGACTTTAACGGTGCAGTTGCCCATCACGAACCGGGCCCCGCAAAGCAGCGATGCGGGTATCCCCCTCCATACGGAGTCGGTCATCGTCACATCCCCCCCAACCCCTCAATCCTCCAATCCTTCAACCCCTCAATCCTCCAACCCCTCAATCCCTCAATCCTCCAATCCTTCAATCCTTGTAATAGAAGACAACCCCGACGTGGCGGAATACCTGGCTTCGTGTTTACAGGAAACCTATCAGCTCGACTTCGCCTACAACGGGCGGGCGGGCATCGAAAAAGCGCTGGAAACCATCCCCGACCTCATCGTGAGTGATGTGATGATGCCCGAAAAAGACGGCTTCGAGGTCTGTGATTTTTTGAAAAATGACGAGCGCAGCAGCCACATCCCCATTGTGCTGCTCACCGCCAGGGCCGACGTGCAGAGCCGCCTCGCCGGCCTGCGCCGGGGCGCCGATGCCTACCTCGCCAAGCCCTTTCACCAGGAAGAATTGCTCGTAACGCTGGCCAACTTGCTGGAACTGCGGAAGAAACTGCAAGCCAAATACGGAAATTGGGAAATTGGAAATTCCGACCTTCCAACCCACCAATTTCCCAATTCCCCAATTCCACAATCCCCCAATTCCCCCGACCCCGAAGACGCCTTCCTCCAGAAAGTCCGGGAAGCCGTCATGGAGCACCTCTCCGACTCCAGTTTTTCGGTGGACGACCTCTGCCGCTCCCTGTCCATGAGCCAGTCCCAACTCCACCGGAAGCTGTCGGCGCTGACCGGGAAAAATGCCACCCTTTTCATCCGCTCCATCCGCCTGGCCAAAGCCAAAGAACTCCTGCGGGACAAAACCATGACGGTCAGCGAAGTGGCCTACGCCGTGGGGTTCAACGACCCGAAGTATTTCAGCCGGGTGTTTTCCGAAGAATTCGGCGTTTCGCCAAGTAAATTCTAACAACTCTACAAAAACCTGTTTTTCAGCCTTTTACAAAACATCGTTTTTCACCTGAATGGAGATTCCACCTTTTTGCATGGAGAATCCACCCGCCGGAATGCTGCCTCCACCTTTTTGCATGGAGAATGGGAAAGCCTCTGTGCCCGCTGCCCACATCTTTGCCCCATGCTGTTTTCCTGAAAAAAATCACTGGCCGGGCCTATTGTTGGGGCCGTGTGTCAGCCGCATTGTACCGTCTTTTTTTTAGGAAAATAAGCTGTGCAACTGTCGCCACCTTTCGCTATGAAACAGCGGCAGTTGCTTTTTAAACTTTGAAAATTCAACACGATGAAATCGCAGCTTTTTTCCACTTCCCGCAAACAAGTTATCACCATGATGAACATCCAGTTTTTCCCGGCACAGCTCAAGTTTTTGAAAAACTTGCTGCTGGCCCTGCATTCCAATACTTTACAGGCATCGGTCACAAATCGAGGATTGAGCCGGCTGTCCCGACGCAAGCATTTTGGTCAATGGAAAAATAGCCTGCCATCTTGCTGGGCAGCTTTTACTTTGGTTGCAGGTTTGTTCCTGTTTTCCAGTACGGAAAGTAAGGCCCAACAAACAGTTCCGCTATGTACGCAAGGGCTTCAGATGACCGGGGTAGGAGCAAGTGGCGTTAATTGTGTCCCTGCTTGTAACTGGTCTTGGTCAGGAGCCGGCCTGACTTTTAGCTGCCCAACATGCCAGTTTACAACCATAACGGCGCCTTCTGCTGGCGCCTATACGGCTGTTCTTTCATTTTCAGGACTAAACCAGCCGCCGGCATTTATCACCTATTCACTGACGTTTGGCGCAGTGGATGCCGACGGCGACGGCTTCGATGCGTGCGTAGATTGTAATGATAACAATTCAAGCATTAATCCTGGAGTGGCAGAGTTGCCCTGCAACGGCATCGACGATAACTGTGACGGGAACACTGATGAAAATCGCATGGATGCAGATGGCGACGGCTTCGATGAGTGCGTAGATTGTAATGATAACGATTCAAGCGTCAACCCTGGAGTAGCAGAATCACCCTGCAATGGCATCGACGATAACTGTGACGGAAACACTGATGAAAATCGCATGGATGCAGATGGCGACGGCTTCGATGAATGCGTAGATTGTAATGATAACAATTCAAATCAGTACCCGGGAAATCCGGAAATATGTGATGGTGTGGACAACAACTGTGATGGGCAGGTTGACGAAGGCCTTGTAAATTGTTCCAGTGAGGTGCTCAACATTTCTGCACCTACCCACAGCTCCATGGGTACCACTGGCACCTGGACGGTGTCTCCGGGTGGCATATTTAAGGTGAAGATTACGGTCAGGGGGGCAAAGGGAGGTAATTCAAATTTTAATGTTGGCGGAAGAGGAGCCACAATGATTGGAGACTTCTTGGTCAGCTCGGGTCAACTGATAGAAACTATCGCTGGCGCCCCAGGTGCAGGAACTTTTCTGAGCGGTGGTGGTGGTGGTGGTTCAGGTGCAAGAATCGGTAACAATATTTTGTTGGTAGCTGGAGCCGGGGGAGGCAGCGGAGGGGCCACTGGCGGAGGAGGTACCGCTTCGATAGATGGTTTGGATGGTGAAGATATTGCCCCCAGTTTAGGATATACTGGAGCGGGGGGCACAGGCGGAAATGGTGGCGGTGGTGGCGGAACTAACAATCCAGGTGTCTCCAGCTCGGGTGGTGGCGGTGGATTATTTACTGCGGGAGGAAATGGTTCTGGAAACGTGTCAGAAGGCGGTGGTTTTGGTTTTAACGCACCTGGAGGAATTTCGGGTGGCGGTGGAGGATTTGGTGGTGGTGGTGGTACACGTAGTGGCAGTGGTGGCGGTGGCGGAGGCTACAGTGGTGGCGGTGGAGGAGGGGCGAACGGAATAGGCGGTGGAGGTGGCTCTTACAACCTTGGCTTTAATCAGAACAATACCTCAGCTTCGAACAACAGCGGCGGACAAGTCATCATTGAGCGTTTGGGATTAGCCGCATTTACGGCATCATTCACTCCTGAGCTGCCAATGTGCCTTAGCCAAGGCAGTCTAAGCATTGACCTGACCGGCGATAATGATGGCAATATCAATGGCCTCGAATACGCCATTGTAGCGGGCAATTCATTTTCCGGTTCGCCTGCCTTTTCTGATATCACCGCTGACCCATTCCTGCTTACCAGCGGATTTGGTACCACTGGCGACCTGGATGGCGAGACGTACACTGTGCGCATCCGGTTGAAATACAATCCGGCTGTACTTTTGGATTATTCCTATACGCTTACCATTAATGACAATACACCTCCGTCTGCCAATTGTACAACAATCTCCATAACGCTGGATGCGCAGGGTGATTATACCCTTTCTCAGGCAGATGTCGATGCAATCGGTGTCAATAGTACGGACAATTGTGGTATCGCTGGGTTCAGTGTTCCGCCCACCAGTTTTGGTTGTGAGAATGTAGGCCCTAATACTGTCGTATTGACCGTAACCGATTTTTCAAACCTTTCCGCTACCTGTAATGCAACGGTGAATGTTTTAGCGTCGGGAGCATGTTGCCCCGCAGGTATTTTATATGTCAAAGCCAATGCCAGCGGACTGAACAATGGTTCCTCCTGGACGGACGCCTTCACCGACCTCCAGGATGCCCTCACACTGGCGAACACCTGCTCCAGCGTCACCGAAATCTGGGTCGCCGCCGGCGCCTACAAGCCCACCCCCGGCACCGACCGCACTATTTCTTTTGTCATGAAAAACGGGGTGGCCATCTACGGCGGCTTCAACGGCACAGAGACCAGCCTCACCGAACGCAACCCCGACCCCGCTACCAACGGCACCATCCTCAGCGGCGACCTCAATGGCGACGATGTCGTTACCGGCAGCGGCAGTACGCTCAGCATTACCGGCAATGGAGAGAACAGCTACCACGTCATTTTTAACAACAACAACGGATTAGACGGCAGCGCCATCCTCGACGGCTTCACCATTACTGGGGGGAATGCGGATGGCGGCAGCGGCGGCGGGATGTACAACAGCCAGTCCTCGCCCACCGTGACCAACTGCTCCTTCTCCGGTAATAACGCCAATAACAGCGGCGGCGGGATGTTCAATGCCAATTCCGCCTCCCCCACGGTGACCAACTGTTCCTTCTCAGGTAATAACACCAATACCAACGGCGGCGGAATGTACAACAGCCAGTCCTCGCCCACCGTGACCAACTGCTCCTTCTCCGGAAATAATACCAATACCAACGGCGGCGGAATGTACAACAGCCAGTCCTCGCCCACCGTGACCAACTGCTCCTTCTCCGGTAATAACGCAGGCAACGGCGGCGGCGGAATGTACAATTTCAGTTCCTCCGACCCCACCGTGACCAACTGCTCCTTCTCCGGAAATAACGCCAATCTCTATGGCGGCGGAATGTACAATTTCAGTTCCTCCGACCCCACGGTGACCAACTGCTCCTTCTCCGGAAATTCTGCCGCCTTCGGCGGCGGCGGAATGTACAATTTCTTTTCCTGCAACCCCATCATGACCAACTGCATCCTCTGGGGGAATGGCAGTGAGGTGGTTAAATTCAGCAGCAGTGACACCAGTACCCCCACCATCAATCATTCCATCGTACAGGGCGGCTGCCCGGCCGGGTCCACTTGCTCCAATGTACTGGATGCCGACCCCCTCTTCGTCAGCAGCACCGACCTGGGCCTACAGCAGTGCTCCCCCGCCATCGATGCGGGCGACAACAACGCCAACACCACCACCGAAGACCTCGCTGGCAATACGAGAAAAACCAATGCCACCGGAAACGGTGACATCATCGATTTGGGCGCTTACGAATACCAGACAACTTTCGACATCTGTACAGCCTGCCTCACCAGTGGCAACGTGGTGTATGTCAATGAATTGGCCGGCGGCAGCAACAACGGAAAGACCTGGACGGACGCTTTCACCGACCTCCAGGATGCCCTCACCGTGGCCAGCACTTGCTCCAATATCACCGAAATCTGGGTGGCCGCTGGCACCTACAAACCCACCTCCGGCACCGACCGCACTATTTCTTTTGTCATGAAAAACGGCGTGGCCATCTACGGCGGCTTCAACGGCACAGAGACCAGCCTCACCGAACGCAACCCCGACCCCGCTACCAACGGCACCATCCTCAGCGGCGACCTCAATGGCGACGATGTCGTTACCGGCAGCGGCAGTACGCTCAGCATTACCGGCAATGGAGAGAACAGCTACCACGTCATTTTTAACAACAACAACGGATTAGACGGCAGCGCCATCCTCGACGGCTTCACCATTACTGGGGGGAATGCGGATGGCGGCAGCGGCGGCGGGATGTACAACAGCCAGTCCTCGCCCACCGTGACCAACTGCTCCTTCTCCGGTAATAACGCCAATAACAGCGGCGGCGGGATGTTCAATGCCAATTCCGCCTCCCCCACGGTGACCAACTGTTCCTTCTCAGGTAATAACACCAATACCAACGGCGGCGGAATGTACAACAGCCAGTCCTCGCCCACCGTGACCAACTGCTCCTTCTCCGGAAATAATACCAATACCAACGGCGGCGGAATGTACAACAGCCAGTCCTCGCCCACCGTGACCAACTGCTCCTTCTCCGGTAATAACGCAGGCAACGGCGGCGGCGGAATGTACAATTTCAGTTCCTCCGACCCCACCGTGACCAACTGCTCCTTCTCCGGAAATAACGCCAATCTCTATGGCGGCGGAATGTACAATTTCAGTTCCTCCGACCCCACGGTGACCAACTGCTCCTTCTCCGGAAATTCTGCCGCCTTCGGCGGCGGCGGAATGTACAATTTCTTTTCCTGCAACCCCATCATGACCAACTGCATCCTCTGGGGGAATGGCAGTGAGGTGGTTAAATTCAGCAGCAGTGACACCAGTACCCCCACCATCAATCATTCCATCGTACAGGGCGGCTGCCCGGCCGGGTCCACTTGCTCCAATGTACTGGATGCCGACCCCCTCTTCGTCAGCAGCACCGACCTGGGCCTACAGTCCGGCTCCCCGGCTATTGACACAGGCGACGACAACGCTAACACCACTACCCTCGACCTGGCAGGCAACCCCCGTAAGTTCGACGCCATCCCCGGTGGTAGCCTGATTGACATGGGGGCTTATGAGTTCCAGTCAATTGCCTGCCTCCTCGCCGCCAACTGCCAGCCCACCCTCACCGCCCAGCTCGACGGCGCCGGCCAGGCCGAAGTCCTCGCCACCAGCCTCGACAACGGCAGCACGGGCTGCGGTACGCTGGTATTTACCATCGATGGGCAGCCCTCCACGACCTTTGGATGTGGAGCCATCGGCACGTCGCAGACCGTGACGCTCACCGTCACCGACGACAACGGCTCGGCCACCTGCACCTCCACCATCACCGTGGTGGACGAAGTGCTGCCCAATGCCCTGTGCAAGAGCATCGTCAAAAACCTCGATGCCAATGGCTCGGCCAGCATTGTGCCCGCCGACGTGGACAACCTCTCCAACGACAACTGTGGGGCGGTCACGCTCGTCAGCGTTTCGCCAAATACCTTCACCTGCAGCACCCTCGGCAACCAGGCCGTGACCTTGACGGTGGAGGATGCCCACGGCAACAGCCAGGCCTGCCAGGCCACCGTCACCGTGCAGGACAACCTTGCACCGGCAGCCAACTGCCACCCGACCCTCACACTGAACCTAAATACCAGTGGCTCGGCCACCCTCACGGCGGCCCAGGTCAACAACGGCAGCACCGACAACTGCGGCATCGGCTCGCTGGTCATTGACAAAACCGGTTTTACCTGTGCCAACGCCGGCCCGAACACGGTCGAGCTGACCGTCACCGACGTAAACAACAACGAAAACACCTGCACCACCACCGTCACCGTGGTGGACAACACCGCCCCGACAGCGCAATGCCAACAGGGCCTGACCTTCGACCTCGACGCCAACGGCGAGGTGAGCCTCCTGCCCGCCGACATCGACGACAACAGCAGCGACAATTGCGGCATCGTCAACCGCACCGTGACGCCCAATGGTTTCACTTGCGCAAATGTGGGCAGCCAACAGGTCGTGCTCGAGGTCTTCGATGCGGCCAACCTGATGGCTTCCTGCATCACTTCCGTGACCATTCAGGACGTGACCGACCCGACCGCCCTTTGCCAGAACATCACCGTGAACGTGGATGGGAACGGCAATGCCAGCATCACGGGCAGCCAGGTGGATGCCGGCTCTTCGGACAATTGCGGCGGCGTCTCGCTGAGCGTTTCGCCCAACAGTTTTGACCTGAGCAATCTGGGCCCGAACAACGTAACGCTCACCGTCACCGACAACAACGGCCGGACGGGGACTTGTACCGCCGTGGTCACCGTCACCAACACCAACCAGCCCAACGCCGTGTGCCAGCCGCACACCGTGGCGCTCGACGGCAACGGCAATGCCTCCATCCTGCCGGAAAACGTGGACGGTGGTTCGACGGCCGTCGGCGGCATCCAGTCGTTGAGCGTTTTGCCGAACACTTTTGCTTGCGCAAACCTCGGCCCGAACAATGTGACGCTCACCGTATTGGGCAACAACGGCGAAAGCGCCACCTGCAATGCCACGGTGACGGTGCAGGACAATACCGCCCCGACGGTGGCCTGCCAGCAAATTTCTGTGAACCTGAACAGCAGCGGTACCGCCAGCATCACGCCCGGACAGGTGCTGAACGCCGGTGCTTCCAGCGACAATTGTGGTACGGTGAACCCGGCCAGCGTTTCGCCCAACGCCTTCACCTGCAATGATTTAGGCCCAAAAACCGTCACCCTGACCGCCAACGACGGGCACGGCAACACCAGCACCTGCACCGCAACCGTAACGGTGGGCGATGACCTCGCCCCGACGGTGGCCTGCAAAAACATTTCCGTCAATCTGAACGGCAGCGGCTCGGCCGACATCACCCCGGCCCAGGTGTTCGACGCCGCCCTGTCCAGCGACAACTGCGGTACAGTCAACCCGGTCAGTGTTTCGACCAGCTCTTTCACCTGTAGTACCCTGGGCGCCCAATCGGTGACCCTGACGGCCAACGACGGCAACGGCAATACCAATACCTGTCAGGCCACGGTGACGGTCAGCGATAATCTTGCCCCAACGTCCCTCTGCCGGGACGTGGTCGTTCAGCTCGATGCCAACGGCAACGCCGCTGTCACCGCCGCCCAGGTCAACAACGGCAGCTTCGACAATTGCGCCCTCGGCACCCTGACGGTCAGCCCGAACACTTTCACCCTGGCCAATCTGGGCATCAACCCCGTGACGCTCACCGTGCCCGACGTGAACGGCAACAGCAGCAGCTGTACCGCCAATGTGACCGTGGAGAACAACCAGTTGCCGAACGCCGTGTGCCAGAACATTTCCCGTAGCCTGGACGCCAACGGCGAGGTCAACCTCACGCCCGCCGATGTCAACGATGGCTCGTCGGCACTCGGCGGCATCGCCTCGATGAGCGTTTCACCGAACCAGTTGCTCTGCAATAACATCGGTCAGAATACCGTGGCCCTGACGGTCATTGGCAACAACGGCCAGCAGGCCAGCTGTAATGCAATTGTGACGGTGAGCGATGTAACCCCGCCGACGGCTCTTTGTAAAAACGCCACCGTGCAGCTCGACGCCAACGGAAATGCAACCACCACGGAAAGTGCGGTAGATAATGGTAGCAATGATAATTGTGGAATCGCCACCTTATCCCTGTCCCAGACAACTTTCGATTGCACCGAAGTGGGCGCCAATGCGGAAACCCTCACGGTCACCGATGTGAATGGAAATGTTGCGACTTGTTCGACGACGATAACGGTGGAGGATAACGTTTTACCCAATGCGCTTTGCCAAAATGTGACCATTCAACTTGACGCCAATGGAAATGCAACCACCACCGAGAATGACGTCAATAATGGCAGCAATGATAATTGTGGCATCGCCACCTTATCCCTGTCGCAGACAACTTTCGACTGCTCCGAAGTGGGCGCCAATGCGGAAACCCTCACGGTTACCGATAATAATGGAAAGGTCAGCAGCTGTACCGCAACCGTGACCGTCGAGGACAATATTTTGCCGAATGCCCTCTGTCAGAACGTGATCATCGAACTCGATGCCAACGGCAACGCCGCTGTCACCGCCGCCCAGGTCAACAACGGCAGCTTCGACAATTGCGCCCTCGGCACCCTGACGGTCAGCCCGACCACGTTTACCCTCGCCAATGTCGGCATCAACCAAGTGACGCTGACCGTGCCGGACGTGAACGGCAACAGCAGCAGCTGCACCGCCAATGTGACCGTGGAGAACAACCAGTTGCCGAACGCCGTGTGCCAGAACATTTCCCGTAGCCTGGACGCCAACGGCGAGGTCAACCTCACGCCCGCCGATGTCGACGACGGCTCGTCGGCGCTCGGCGGCATCGCCTCGATGAGCGTTTCACCGAACCAGTTGCTCTGCAATAACATCGGTCAGAATACCGTGGCCCTGACGGTCATTGGCAACAACGGCCAGCAGGCCAGCTGTAATGCAATTGTGACGGTGAGCGATGTAACCCCGCCGACGGCTCTTTGTAAAAACGTTACCGTGCAACTGGATGCTTCCGGGCAGGCCATCTTGGACGCTTCGCAAATCGACAACGGCTCCACGGACAACTGTGGGGTGGCATCCGTCTCGGCTTCGCCGAACGTTTTCGCCTGCGCCGACGTGGGCCCGAACACGGTGACCCTCACCGTCACCGACGTGAACGGCAACCCCGCCTCCACCTGCAACGCCACCGTGACGGTAGAAGACAACGTAGCGCCCACCGCTGGTTGTAAAAATACCACCATCCAGCTCAATGCCGCCGGCACGGCGAGCATCACTGCCGTGCAGGTGAGCAATGGCAGCGATGACAATTGCAGCCTGCTTGGCCTGAGCCTGGACCGGACAAACTTCAGCTGCAGCGACGTCGGCGTGCAAAATGTAACACTCACCGCTACGGATGGCTCCAACAACAGCCACAGTTGCGTGGCCATGGTAACTGTACAGGACAATGTAGCGCCCACTGCGCTTTGCCAGGATATTATCGTACAGCTCGGCGCCAACGGCAACGCGACTGTTGCCGCCAGTGCTGTAGATGATGGTTCGTCCGATATCTGTGGCATTGGCTCCCTGGCCCTAAGCCAGCCGGATTTCACCTGTGCTGATTTATTAAACCCCCGGGCCGTTACCCTCACCGTGACGGACGTCAACGGCAATACCTCCGCCTGCTCGGCTACCGTGACCGTACGGGACGATACCTTCGGCTCCTGCCCCGCCCCCTGCCCTAACGACCCGGACAACGACCTGGACAACGACGGCCTCTGCGGCGATGTGGACAACTGCCCGGCGATCTTCAATCCTGGGCAGGAAGACCTGGACCGGGACGGCCAGGGCGATGCCTGTGACCCCAATTTCTGCATCAATACCTTTATCGATTACCTCAACGGTTACGTAGAGGGGTTAGGGCTTAGTTCTACAGTAGAACGGGCGGTCACCCGGCGGTTAGATCTGGCGGTTTCCAGGTTCTGTGGCGGCAGCAGCACCAGTACCGTGATTGCTTCCCTGAATAGCGTTATCAGCTATGTGCAAAGCCGAAGTGGTAACGGTATTCCTTCAAATGAAGCCAGTTTTATCATTAGCCAGGTCCAGATACTGATTAGCGCTATCAATGCCGGCAATGCGGAGTGCTGCCAGGCTGCATCGCGCCCAGGTTTAGCCAATAACCTCGACCTCAACCTCGACCTTAACCTCGACCTCGATCTTAACCTTAATCAGGCGGCCTTACCAGCAGCAGCCCATCACCTTGAAGTATTCCCCAACCCTTTTGCCAACCAGGCCACTATCCGCTTCTATTTGCCGGAAGGGGGGGCTGCCAGCCTGGAGGTATTCAATCTGCAGGGACAACGTGTGCGGCAACTGGAGTCCGCTCCGCTCGACGCCGGCAGCCACGAACGGGTATGGGACGGCAAGGCAGACGGCGGGCAGGCCATGGCGCCCGGCGTTTACCTGCTTCGCCTGCAAACACAGGATCAGATCATGGTGAAAAAAATGATGCTGGTTCGGTAACCGCGCCAGTTTCATGATTCGTATTGTGCATTAATTGAGGAGCGGCGCCCACAGGCGCCGCTTTTTTTGTGTTATCTGTGAGCTGACAACTTCGAGTTGTCTGCTCACTTAAACCCCCTTCCGCTAACGGCTGAGTAGTTGCGTAAATTTCCTATCTTGCCCCTATGTCACGTTCCCGCCAATTAGCCGCCATTATGTTCACCGACATCCAGGGGTATACCGCCCTGATGCAGCAGGATGAGCTACAGGCGATCCAGGCCAGAAACAAACACCGGCGCATTTTCAATTCTACTACAGAGCGGTACAAAGGCAAGGTGCTGCAATACTACGGCGACGGCACCCTAAGCATTTTCGACAGCGCCATCGATGCGGTGCAGTGCGCGATCGAAATGCAGCTGGGCTTCCAGGAAGACCCCGCCATACCGGTGCGGATTGGCATTCACACCGGCGATATTACTTTCAGCGAGGAAGACATCATCGGGGACAGTGTAAATGTGGCCTCCCGCATCGAGTCTCTGGCCGTTGCGGGCAGTGTTTTCGTTTCCGAAAAAGTTTACGACGAGATCAAAAACCAGTCGTCCATCCAGGCCATCTGGCTGAAGGCCTTTAAACTGAAGAATATTGAAAAGCCGATTGAAGTCTACGCCATCTCCAATGAAGGGCTGATCGTACCCCATCCGGAGGATATCAAGGGTAAAACGGAGGACGAACCGGCCTCTACGCCGGAAAATCAAAAACAAGATTCGACTAACCTCCGAAAGGGAGGCGTCCCATTTTTATCCACCAAACTTTTCATTCCCCCGGCCCGCCCTAACGCGGTTGTGCGTTCCCGCCTGATAGAGCGCCTGAAGGTGGGCCTGCACGGCAAACTGGCCCTCATTTCCGCCCCGGCGGGCTTTGGCAAAACCACGCTGGCCAGCGAGTGGGCGGCTGGCAGCGAGTGGCCGGTTGCCTGGCTGTCGCTGGATGAGGGCGATAGCGACCCCCTGCGCTTTCTGTCCTATCTGGTTGCCGCTTTACAGACGATTGCGGAGGATTTCGGAGCCGGCGTGCTGGGCCTGCTTCAGTCTCCCCAGCCGCCGCCCATGGAGTCGATCCTGACCGCCCTGCTCAACGAGATTACCACCATTCCCGGCCATTTCGTTCTCGTCCTGGACGACTATCACGTTGTGGATGCCAGGCCGGTTGACGATGCGCTCGCCTTTCTGCTCGGCCACCTGCCGCCACAGATGCACCTGGCCATTACGACCCGGGAGGACCCCAACCTGCCCCTGGCCCGCTTGCGAGTCCGGGGGCAATTGGCGGAGCTGCGCGCCGCCGACTTGCGCTTTACCGCCTCCGAAGCGGCTGGCTTTCTCAATCAGGCGATGGGGCTAAGCCTTTCGCCAGACGACATCGCCGCACTGGAAACCCGCACCGAAGGCTGGATCGCCGGCCTGCAAATGGCGGCCCTCTCCCTGCAGGGGCGGGCCGACACCGCCGGTTTTATCGAAGCGTTCACCGGCAGCCACCGTTTTGTGCTGGACTATCTGGCTGAAGAGGTGTTGCATCAGCAGCCTGAGCGAGTCCGCCGCTTCTTGTTGCAAACCTCCATTCTCGAAAGGTTGTGCGGCCCGCTGTGCGATGCCGTCACCGGGAGCGAAGAGGGGAGGGGTATGCTGGAGGCGCTGGAACGGGGCAACCTGTTCGTCGTCCCGTTGGATGACAGGCGCCACTGGTTTCGCTACCACCACCTCTTTGCCGATGTACTCCGGGCGCGTTCGGCAGAAGAACTCTCCGGCCAGCTATCGGCCCTGCATCAGCGGGCGAGCGAATGGTACGAGCACCAGGGTTCGCCGGCCGATGCGGTCCGCCACGCCCTTGCCGCCGCCGATTTCGGGCGGGCGGCGGGCCTGATCGAGCGGGCCTGGCCGGCAATGGACGGAAATTTCCAGTCTGCAACCTGGTTGAGCTGGGCGAAGGCCTTACCGGAGGAGCTGGTTCATACCCGGCCGGTGCTGCTCGTTGGGATTGCCTGGGCGCTGCTAAGCGGCGGCGAGCTGGAAGCCGGCGAGGCCCGGCTGCGGGAAGCCGAGCGTTGGCTGGACGGCACGGAAGAAAGCCCGGCGGGAGAAATGGCCGTCGTGGATGAAGAGCAGTTTCGGTTTCTGCCTTCCTCCATCGCCACCGCCCGCTCCTACCACGCGCAGGCGCACGGGGATTTGCCGGGCGCCGTGAAGTACGCCCGGCAGGCCCTCAGCTTGTTGCCGGAGGAAGACCATCTCCGGCGCGGGCCGGCCGCTGCCCTCCTGGGGCTCGCCTCCTGGGCCTACGGGAGCCTGGAGGCCGCCCACCAGGCCCTCGCCGAGGCCATGGCCAATTTTCAGCTGGCCGGCAACCTCCCTTTCGCCATCAGCGGCACCTATGGACTGGCGGATATCAGGATCGCGCAGGGCCGCCTCCGCGAAGCCGTAAGCACCTACGAGCGGGCCTTGCAACTGGCGTTGGCGCAGGGCAAGCCCGTACTGAGGGGAACGGCCGACCTGTATCTGGGGTTGGGAGATTTACACCGGGAGCAAGGCGATCTGGACGCCGCTGCCGAATATCTGTCGAAAAGCGAGGCATTGGGCGAGTCGGCAGCCTTGCCGGATTGGCCGCACCGCCTTCGCCTGGCCCGGGCCAGGTTACAGGAAGCCAGAGGGAATTCGGCAGACGCCCTCCGCCTGCTCAACGAGGCGGAACGGCTGTATTACAGGAGCCCCGTCCCCGATTTTCGGCCCATCGCGGCGCTCAGGGCGCGGGTGTGGGTTAGGCAGGGCAGGTTGGCTGAAGCCCTGAGTTGGGTGCGGGCGCTAGGCTTGTCCGTCGACGATGAACTCAGCTACCTGCGCGAATTTGAACACCTCATCCTGGCGAAAATATACCTTGCTCAATATAAAAGTACCCGGAAAAACCGCTTCCTCTCCGAGGCGGGCGGCCTGCTGCAGCGCCTCCTGGCGGCAGCGGAAGAAGGGGAAAGAACGGGCAGCGTGATCGAAATTCTAATACAACAGGCACTTGCTCACGAGGTAGCGGGCCACCTCTCCCAGGCGCTTCTACCGCTGGAAAGAGCCCTGGCCCTGGCCGAGCCCGAAGGTTACGTCCGTATCTTTGCGGACGAAGGCCCGCCAATGGCCCGGCTATTGTCCGAAGCCGCCGCTCGGAGGATACTTCCGGGTTATACCGGCAGGTTGCTGTCCGCCCTGGAAGGGGAGGGGCATGCAGCCGAAGTGCAGCCTCCTGTATCGCCGCTCCGGGCTCCTTCCACCCAGCCCCTGGTCGAGCCGTTGAGCGACCGCGAGCTGGAAATTCTGCAACTCATCGCGCAAGGCCTCTCCAACCGGGAGATCAGCGAGCGGCTCTTCCTCGCCTTGAGTACGGTCAAAGGGCACAACCGGAACATCTTCGGCAAACTGGAAGTGCAGCGGCGCACGGAGGCAGTGGCGCGTGCGCGGGAGTTGGGGTTGTTGTAGCCCCTCCCCAGCCCTCCCCGAAGGGGAGGGAGTAGGGGGAAGTCGGAAGTGGGAATTCGGGGAGGGGAGGAGAGACGGCATTTTTGATCGTGAAAGTTTATTTAATGCTACCTGGTTCGCCAAATTTATTTGGCGTCGGAGACGTAATAATACTTTGTTAGTTTAAAATAAATTGAATATAACGCTCCGTATTTTCCTCCCCCTCCCTACGGCCGGCCCTCCGATATACATCGGAGCAGGCTCTCCAGAGGGGTATATTTGCAGCCCATTCGCTTTGGTTGCCTGGATGCACCGAAAGGAACATATGGAACATTTGGATAACTCGCGCGCCAATGGAAAATTGGCGCCCGAGACCGGACTGTCGGGGCGCAATTTATTTCATCAGTCGCTTCGCTCGTGTCCTATTGCGCTCCGACTTGAGCCCTGGTTTAATACAATCTAAATATGCTTGACTACTTAAGTAGTCGGACAGATTTATTTTACGTATTGATAGCACGGTCGGGCGCCCCCGCCCAGGCGTGGCTCAGCCTATGCTGCCTGAATCACTCACGGGCGTGCCTGCCGGCCATACTGGCACAGTAGGCGTGGACGCCCGCGAGTGCAAGGAAATCAGTCATTCCCGCTTTGGCTTTCCAGAAAGGCCGCTCCGCTGTCAGCTGACAACTTTCTGTTGTCTGCTGACTTTCTACCACATGGTTTCCGGGAGAAGGGAGCTGACAACTCGCATGCCTACGCCTGAAGCTTCGGCAGCCGGTGAAAGTTGTCAGCTCCCATCCCACAACAATACCTCAAAACAGTACTTTAGTAGGTTTACAGCAATACCGTTGGGCCGGTACATTTGCAGTATAAAAAGTACAACATCATGTTACATACCTTCAACCGGGAAAAAGACGCCGCCCCTCCTATGGTTTATCAGATTCGGCTCCGGGGCCACCTGGGCCCTCAATGGAAAGAATGGCTGGGGGGGATGGAAATCGTACTGGAAGACAACGGCGATACGCTGCTAACCGGCCCGGTGGCCGATCAGGCTTCCTTGCATGGTGTGCTGAAAAAAGTACGCGACCTGGGTATGCCGTTGCTCTCGGTCAATTGGATTGAAACGAGCCAATGAGGCATTGCGTTAGATAATGTTATTAAACGTACCTATTTAGGTATTATGGTATTCCGGCATTATGGTTTTGTGGCCAGGCAGTTGCAGAGCCTCTGTGAGCCTCCGGCCGCAATACCGGGACACCATAAAACCGAAATACCTAAATAGTTACTATTAAACTCTATTTTCACCTAAACAGGAAACTTATGAAAGCCATTGTAATCACCCACTACGGCGCCCCCGAGGTCCTTCAACTCCGGGAAGTAGAAAAGCCTGCCCCCAAAGACAATGAAGTGCGGATTAAGATCCATGCGACATCCGTAACTTCCGGAGACTGGCACCTGCGCAAGGCCGATCCCTTTGCGGTAAGGCTGTTCTTCGGCCTGCTGAGGCCCCAAAAAACCATACTGGGGTTTGTCGTGGCCGGAGAAATTGAATCCGTGGGCAAAGACGTACAACGATTCAAAAAAGGCGATCCCGTTTTTGGAACTACGGGTATGCATTTTGGCGCGTACGCCGAGTACGTATGCCTGCCGGAAGACGGGGTGCTGGCGTTGAAACCCGCCAATATGACTTATGAAGAGGCCGCCGCCATTCCTTTCGGGGGCAATACGGCATGGTACTTTCTGAAAAAGGCCCATATCCAGCGGGGGCAGAAAGTGCTTATCTACGGCGCTTCCGGAGCGGTAGGTACGGCCGCCGTGCAGCTGGCCAAATACCTCGGAGCGGAAGTAACTGCGGTATGCAGCACTACGAATGTGGAAATGGTGAAATCGCTGGGCGCCGATAAAGCCATCGATTATACGAAAGAGGACTTTACCCAAAGCGGTGAAACCTACGATGTGATCTTTGACACGGTAGGCAAGAGTTCGTTTTCGGATTGTATAAGGTCGCTAAAGAAAGAGGGATACCTGCTTTTAGCCGCTGCCGGCCCAACCCAGATGCTTCAGGGGATATGGACTTCTCTCACCAGCAGACGGAAAGTGGTATCCGGCGTGATGAGCGAAACGGCCGAAGATATGGTTTTCTTCAAAGAGCTTATCGAGGCGGGGAAGATACAACCGGTCATAGACAGAACCTATCCGCTGGAACAGATTGCCGAGGCGCACCGCTATGTTGAAAAGGGACACAAAAAGGGGAATGTGGTCATTAAGGTGGGGTAACCCCGGCAAAATCTAACTTGATTGAACACCTTTTTCGGGAAATAAGGCTGACGTTAGTAGAAAAGGCAAACAAATGCAAAAAATCACAAAGATGATCAAACTCCTATATGGAGGTTCACTACGATGGCCTGAAGCGCATCCTCGACGACCCCTTCGGCGCTTATACCGACCTCATCAGCTTCAATCAATACCACGGCTGGTACGGCGGCGCCCCGGCCTTTTACAAATCCCTCTGGACGGCCCGCTCCGATGTGCCGGCCCATGAAGGCCCTACGCATCACCGGACGACAGAGATCTGGACGTATTCCTTTCCCCTGAGCCCGGCCGAAAGAAACAGGCTGCTAAATGACCTGCATGTTATCCCCCCGCTGAACGCCCAGGCACAACACAATCTTACCGGCAATGCCAGAGAACTGTGGATCGCCGGCATCCGGGATATCCGCCGGCAGCAGGAAGACCTGAAAGATATTTTGGATCAGCCAGGGGTGAAGGACGATGCGGAAGTGGTGGCCGCCGTACAGGCTGCTATTACCTCCACCGCCGGCCTGGCCGCCTGGCTGGAAGCAGAAGCAAAAACCAAGACCGGCCCTTCCGGCATCGGAAAAGACAATTATACCTGGTACCTCCAAAAGGTGCATCTGGCGCCTTTAACCTGGGAAGACGAGGTGATGCTCTTAAAACGGGAGCTTGCCCGCGCCTGGTCGGCCCTGAAACTGGAAGAGCACCGCAACCGCGGCTTGCCCGAACTCGTTGCCGCCGATTCGCCGGCGGCATACACCGAGTTGGCGGAACGGTCAGCTAAAAGCCTGATGGCGTTTCTGGAACAAGGCGAAATGGTTACCGTCAAGGATTATTTTGAGCCGGCACTCCGGGCGCACCTGGGGCAGTATGTGCCCGAGGAGGCCCGCCACTTCTTCTGGATTACGGCCCATTATGACCCCCGGCCGCTCTATTCTCATTTTTACCACTGGTTCGAACTGGCGCGGATGGATAACGAGCCGCATGCCAGCCCGATCCGCCGCGGGCCTCTGCTCTACAATATATTCGACTCCCGCAACGAAGGGGTGGCCACTGCCGTAGAGGAAATGTTCATGCAAGCCGGCCTGTACGATGACGACCCCCGGGTGCGCGAGATCGTATACATCCTGATCGCCCAGCGGGCTGCCCGGGGGCTGGGTTCCCTCTATGCGCACGCCAATGAGATGACGATGGAAGAGGCGGGCGGCATTCACTCGGAATACACCCCGCGCGGTTGGATGAAAACGGAAAAGGAACTGCTCCTCTTCGAACAACACCTCTACCTGCGCCAGCCGGGATACGGCGCCAGCTACATTACCGGGAAATACCTGGTAGAAAATGCCCTGGCGGAATTTGCCCGGATAAAGGAATTAAAAGGAGAGCCCTTCCACATCAAGGACTTCTTCGGCCGGCTGAACGCCATGGGCAATATCCCGGTCGCGCTTGGGCACTGGGAAATGACGGGAGATGGGGGGCTTATCAGGGATATCGTGAAATAGCCATAAGGTTTGAGAACCTCCAGCGTCCCTATGGGGAGGTTCTTAAACCTGAGTTCGGATTGCCCTGTGCTTTCGTGAAATTGGGAGCAGATTGCCATTACAACATGCGTGGGCATCAGGTAAGCATCATAAATTTCAATATCTTCACACCTATGAAAACGATAATTTTCAGCCTAACATCATTGCTTCTCCTAATGGGGTGCGGCCAAACTGCCGATAACCAGGGAGGACAGACAAAAGCGCTCCCCCGAATCGCCATTGCCGGCCTGGCCATTGAATCCAGTACCTTTTCGCCGGCCCTCACTCATGAGGAAGCGTTTCATGCGAAAACAGGGGAGGACGTCTTCTCCCTCTATCCGTTTTTTTCTCCGGATTCTCTGGCCCGGAAGCGGGCCGAATGGGTCCCGACAGTTAAAGGCCACGCCCTGCCCGGCGGTATCGTAACCCGGGAGGCGTATGAGTCACTGGTGGGGAAAACGCTGGAGATGCTTAAGGAAAATAGCCCGTACGACGGCCTTTTTTTTGACATTCACGGGGCGATGAGTGTGGTGGGGCTGGATGACCCCGAAGGAGATTTTATCATCCGAATCCGGGAAGTCATAGGTAAGGAGCCCATCATCTCCACCTGTATGGATTTGCACGGCAATGTTTCCCGCCGGCTGGCACAAAATACCGACCTGATCACCTGTTACCGGATGGCGCCGCACGAAGACGCCATGGAATCGAAAAAGCGGGCCGTCGACAACCTGCTGTCCAGGATAGAAAGCGGAAAGGGCAAACCGGCATATAAGGCCTGGATACCGGTGCCCATCCTGTTGCCCGGCGAAAAGACGAGCACCCGTATCGAGCCGGGCAAGAGCCTGTACGCCAAAGTCGGGCCGGCAGCCGAACAGGAAGGTATTATCGACGCCGCCATCTGGGTGGGCTATGCCTGGGCCGACGAACCGCGCAACCACGCTGTGGTGATGGTGACAGGAGACGATAAGGAGAAAGTGACGACGACGGCGGAGGCGCTCGCCCGAAGCTTCTGGGACGTACGCTCCGAATTCGTATTCGTGGCGCCCACGGCCTCCCTGAAGGAAAGCCTCGATATGGCTATCGCCAGCGACAAACAGCCGTTTATGATCAGCGATATGGGGGACAACCCCACCGCCGGCGGCGCCGGAGATGTGACCTGGACATTAAGGGAAATACTGGCTCGCCCCGAATTCAAAACCGAAGCTGGCCCTTCCCTGATCTACGCTTCCATACCCGGCCCGGAGCTGGTGGAAAAAGCCGTGGAAGCCGGTGTGGGCGGAATGGTGGAAGCTTACGCCGGAGCGGCTGTGGATGATCGTTATGCACCCCCCATAAAGCTTTCCGGCAAGGTGGAAGCGATAGAACACGGCGATATACATGCCGAAACGGAAGTAGTGGTAAAGGTGGGCAGCGTACACGTCATCGTCACCAAAAAGCGCAAGCCCTACCACAAGGAAGCTGATTTTACCCGCCTGGGCCTCAACCCACGGGAAACGGATATCGTAGTAGTCAAGATTGGCTACCTGGTGCCGGAGTTGTACGACATGCGGGCGGACTGGATCATGGCCCTAACTCCCGGCGGGGTCGACCAGGACCTGGAACGCCTTCCCTACGAACGGATCAAGCGGCCCATGTTTCCCTTCGATAAGGATATGGAGGACCCGGGACTTAGCGCTCAATTGATCCCTTTATCCGATGAATAGTTTCCGTGCTCAGAACTTTCCTTATCTTCCCGCTATAAGCCAAAACATCAGACAAGTGAAAAACCAGAAAAAGACCATGCCCGGCGCGCTCACTGAAAAGCTGCCTTCCGGCCTTACTTTTGAGATGATACATGTAGAGGGAGGCGCCTTTCAAATGGGCGGCGCCGATGAAGAAGCCTATTATGATGAGCAGCCCGTTCACGAAGTGAAACTGGACAGTTTTTACATGGCCCGATATCCCGTCGTGCAGGCTCTCTGGGCGGCCATCATGGATGAGGATGCCGCCACCCATACACCGGATCATCACGAACACCCGGTGGAAATGGTGTCCTGGGAAGTTGCCCAGTCCTTTATCCAAAAGCTCAATGAGATCACCGGCAGAACTTACCGGCTACCCACCGAAGCCGAATGGGAGTACGCCGCCCGCGGCGGCCAGAAAGGAAACGGCTACATTTACTCGGGCAGCAATGACCTCGATGAAGTTGGTTGGTACGGGAGGAACAGCAACGGCGAAGAAAAGGCCGTCGGGCAGAAAAAGCCGAACGAGCTCGGGCTCTACGGTATGAGCGGCAACGTGCTGGAGTGGTGCCAGGACCGGTACAGCGGAAGCTATTACGAAGCGTGCCACAAACAGGGGGTGGTGGACAACCCACAGGGGCCGGTGGCGGGCGCCTTCCGCGTTCTGCGCGGTGGCTCCTGGTACCTGGAAGCCCGGAAATGCCGTTGCGCGTACCGCCACTATGATCCTCCAGGGAGCCATTTTACGGATATGGGGTTTCGGCTGGCCTTGTCTGTTCAAGGAGCGTAAAGAAGGAAAAGGCGCGTTCCTTTCTAATTCACGTGAGGTTTGAACCCTGGTAGTTGGCCTTTATCCTGATAGCGGGCGCCCTGGCCGGCAAGTGTACGTGTGTATAGGGTGTACGGTGTACGACGCCAGCTCAATCGTACATCGTACTATGAAAGGGCTATTGCCACCGATGGGAGTCCTTATAAAAAAAGTTGCCGGGCGGAGTGATCTCGACGCCCGGCAAGGTGGGTTTGGAAAATTTTGATAATAAAGAAAAATTTAAAAAACCGAGTGAGGAGAATACAAGAATAGAATTGAAACTAAAAAAGAAAAACCTCACTCAAAAAATGATACCAAAAATAAAAGGCAGCTCAATCTTTATTTGCTGCTTCTATGATTGTCAAGTTAACTTCTTACAATAAAAAAGTCAAGTCTTTTTTAAAAAAAACACCTTTTAGCTTGTTCAAATTTCCTACTTCGGGCTACCGAAGGTTCATTTTAGAGCGTGTTGGGGATTTACCCTTTGGCCTGCAAATGTGCATCTTTTGAACCTCATTTCGCCATTTTTTCGCCACGTAGCGATGCTATGCGGCTCAAAAATGGCTTCCTGAGAACCAAAATCTGCTCATTTTCGACATCAAAAGTAAATCCCCAACACGCTCTTACAAATCCGTCACGTCCTCTAACTTCAGTTCCAGGTGCTTAATACGCAGCATTGGAAGGCTGGTGGTGCTATCCTCCTTCAATTTAGAGAATAAGTTGACGCTGAAGATAATGGAAGCCTCTTCTTGAGAAGGATTGTGATTAGTGAACCAGAGTTTGATTTCCTTTTCCAACATGCCGGGGTAGGCGTCCAGCAGGTTTTGTTCAATACCATTTAGGGTGATGTCTTCCTTTGGATTCAGGCGCAGCCCCATGAGGAGGGGGAGTGTGGGCTTTAAATCCATGTTGAGGCCCTTTCCAGTGGCCAGGGCGAACGCGTAGCGACAACTCAGGCGCACCTCGTAATTGATGTCTGCAGGCTTGGGGAACAGCTCTTCGATAAGTGCGGTAAGGTGTGTGAGCAAAGGTTGTTCGGGGGGCGCGCTCAGTGTGGCGATGTCCCATGGTTCATCGTTGGTGATGAATGGGGTAACCATGTTGGTGAAGCGCACTGCTGGCGTTTGGAATATAAAGGCGGGGTTCGTTGTTTGCCCGAATATCAGGTTTTTGTTTCTGCTTAGCCATATTTTCGCCCAGGCGTTTTGATGCTCAATAACGTCGAGGTTCTCAATCATGAGTTTTCGGTCGGGGATGGAGGAGTCGCCAAAGAAAGTTAAGTCCTCGGCATCCACTTCATAAGTAAAGGTATAAACCGGTGGGCCAGGAACGACAGGCTTTTTTTCCTTGTAGCCGGGCAGTTCTAGCGTTGGTACAGGATCGGGGCCGCCTATCTTAGACGCAAGGTTTTGAATGACGGTAACCAGGGCTTGTTTGTCGGCGCCGTCGAGCGGTTCTTCGCTCACTTCGTAGTGGAGATCGCTCTCGCCTGCGCTTTGGACGTTGGGGGTGATGTCCCATTCAGCCCAGGCGGCAGCGATTTGGCTGATGAGGGCGTCAAAAGCGACAATACCTGCTTTTGCAGCGTTTTGTTTATCGGTATCGGTAAATAAGCTAGCTTCTTTAAGTTTAGATAAATCATTGCTAATCAATGGGTAAGTTGCTCCAAAATTAACTAAGGCCTGGAATAAATTGGTGACTACTAACGCACTTTTGCTGGACAAACCGGACTCCTCAATCACGTTAATTTCCAGTATGCAGTCGATACTATCCTGAGCGACGTCAAGATGTTCGTAGACAATGGTATATTTCCACTGCCGCACGTCTGCCAATTGGGTGAGGCTGCTGGGATCGGCCTCGGCTTGTTGCAAGATGAGGGAAGCCGGGATAGGATAATTTCTTAGAGGAATCGGCACGGGGGCAGTTCCCATCGGTTGCGTGAGGTTTTCAGGCAGGATGAAGCTCAACCAGTTGGAGGCTTCATAAGCTGTTATGCCCGTCAGTTTTTCGATGTCATACTCTAATTCCGAGGTGATAAACTCCAGTTGGAAATGGAGATTCGCGTATTTTTCTGGTGTTTTGGTGTCAAACAAATAGGTGAAGGAAGAGTCGGCGCTAGCCTTGGCCAGGTTGATTTTCCCGGTAGATAAGCTGAAATCCACCTCACTGGCATGTACTTCGGCCAGGCTGTTGGGGTCTTCGCCTTTCCATACCTTGACCACTCTGGCTTTTCCATTAAGCCGGGGTTCAAAACCGGGGGCCCAGTCCAACTGAGCCGCCAAATCGGAGTTGACGAGGATGCCGACATTGTGTTGGACAATGGTTTCAATATCATAGCCTTTGACCAAATCCAGAAGCAATTGCTGCCGGATGGCTTCTTTGGCTTGAGCCTCCTGAGTTGGGGTTGGCTTTTGATTGGCTAAGATGGGTAACACCTGGCCACTGATGGCGCTTGCCAGGTTGGCTTTTTGTTTTAGAATGTTCTCTACTTCGGCAGCCGACAAACGGTGGGCGGAGACGAGGTTATCCGGATCAAGGAAGTCTTCAACTGCGACTAAGAAGTCCCGGGCCAGTACATTGACGTCAATTCCATCGAACTGCTGCTCTCCGCTTTCGGGATTATAAGTGATCGTTGAATCCTCTAAATAGGCTGCCTGCCAGGTAGCATAATCATCAATGAAAACTTTATCAGCAAGAAGGGTATTGGAGAGCGGAGGGATGGCATAATAGAAGGGTTGCTCCGCCTCCTTGATGTCCACGCGAATCCCATTTGTCCCCATCTGCACGGCATAAAGCGGCCGCCGGGTGTCTGCAGGTTGGTTCTTTTTACTCCTGTCTTCGCTGACCGCCAGGTGCAGGCCGGAGAAAGCCGTCTCAAAATTGGCGGCAAACTGGCGGAGGTTCAGAACGCCCAGGTTGATAGAGGCGCCCGGGGCCAGCAGGCCGGCCACGTTGGCCAATATGGCCGCCAGGTCAGCGGTGGAGAATTTCACTGTTCTGCCCAAGGCTGCGGCCATGGTGGTTTCGAAACGGCTCGCTAACACCTCCAGGGTATCGCCGGCTTGTACCGGAACGGGCGTATTTGTGGCTACAAAAGCATCCCAATCCGCTGGGTCCAGTTCAAAAAGATCGGTTTCTA
This sequence comes from Lewinellaceae bacterium, assembly GCA_020636095.1. Taxonomy (GTDB): domain Bacteria; phylum Bacteroidota; class Bacteroidia; order Chitinophagales; family Saprospiraceae; genus JACJXW01. The sequence goes on along the minus strand of JACJYN010000014.1, from coordinate 66,427 downwards.
CTGGTGTGAGGCTGGCAGGTACTAAGCTAATCTGATTCAGTAGGTTGGTGTTTCTGGCATTGGCCAGCACGAGGCCTTTAGCCGTATACGATACCCCCTGTGTGCTATTGCCGGCAGCTAAGGTATTCAGTGTTTCGCCGCTGCCTATCGTCACTTGTGGTTGGGAGAGCTTGGGCGTGAGGAGCGCCTGGGCTGCCAATACCGGGGCATGCCTGTCCTGAATCTCTCCGTTCGTTGTCACCTTAAGGGAGCCTGGCCCGATGGAGGCTCCTACGGCCAGCAGTCCCGTCACATTGGCTAGAATTGCCGCTAAGTCTGCAGTGGAAAAGGTTACCGGTTTGTCCAGGGCGGCAGTCATCGTGGTTCCGAAACGGCCGGCGAGCCTTGCCAGCGTATCGCCGGCTTGGGTCGAAACAGGCGTATTTATGGCTGCAAAAGCATCCCAATCCGCAGAATCCAGCTCAAAAAGATCCGTTTCTACCGAAAGGCCGGCCGGTATCAGGCTTAGATCCGCTATTATGATATCCGCTCTGTTTTCATTGGCCAGCACCAGGCTTGAAGCCGTAAGGGGGAGGCTTGCGGTGCTGTTCTCATCTGCCAGGGTTTTCAGCGATTTACTCTTTTTCAGGTCATCATGAATGTATTCAAAATCTCTGGAAACATACATGTTAACGGTGACCTCAAAGATGAATTCCTTTTTGACGGTGATACCGCTGGCGTCTATGCTTTGCAGGAAAGAAGCAGGCGCCGTACCTGCCCTGTCATTCATTAAGTCATTCAAATACAAGTAACTGTCCTCGATGAAGGCGATCAGAAGGGCCTTATTCACGTTGGTGAATGTCCACGTAGTATCCAGGGAGGCGCCTACGGAGAAACTGATATCGTTTTGCACCATTTGGTAGTAAATCTTTTGATAGGCCTCCCGGTCGCCTTTTATCCGGTTTTTTTGGCTGGTGGCAGGGTCGCTGGCCGCAGCATGCGACGACAGCTCGTAGGGAGAGGGGTCAAAAGACAATAGGATATTGAGCATAACCGTATCCCCAACTTCTACAAATTCAAAGTTTTCATTTACCGAGGGCCATTGATTGATCCCGATCAAGGGATCCGTATAGCGCACTTTGAAGGTTTCATAATAAAGGTGAGGTGGTTGGGATTGGTTGCCGTACAGGTCTTGCCACCAGAGCTCAATTTTCAGCTCGGCTTTTTCTTGTTCTGTTTCCGTATCTTTTCCTACTCCTAGATAGGGGTCAGGCGGGCTGTCTAATAAGGGCAAAGGCGTGTTTCCCGAAACGCAGGAAAAAGTAGGTATTAGCTTTTCGTACAGCCAATTGCTGGCCTCAGGGTCGGGTGCGGTCGGGCCGATCGGCAAGCCTGCATGGCTCTCTGCGAAGCGAGTATGGCCGACGACTTTGTACGCTAGCAGCTGATAGAGGTTTTTTACTTCATCCTGGGCGGAATCGGCATCAGCCGCTGGTTCGGAAAGGTCGTCTATCTGGAAACCCAGAAAGCCCGGCGGGATAGCCAAAATGGGCGCCTTTTCGGTGCTCTCCGCCAGGATCAGATTGGTATCCGGGCTGTAATTTTCCGTAAATATCGCTGTATTGTTGAAGTCGTGAATGGGGTCGTCGTCATTGGTGAATTCAAGAATGAGCTGCAGGGTGGCCGTGGCGCCGCCGTTGAATAAAGCCTGTTCTGTATCGTCGGTTATTCCCGGGAAATAGAGGTAGTAGCCGCCGGAAATCACCGTACTGCCTTCCCAGATAAGCTGGAGGAAATTTTTACCCTCCGCTAAACTCGCACTAAATAAATCGGCGGGCGAATCGGCGTCGTCAGTAGACAGATTGGCTTTGATGAGCAGAATGTCCGCCGGGGCAACCGGCAATACGGCCACACCGGAGCCGGCCGAACCACTCTCAACTGCATATAAGAGGTGGAGATGGATGGGGTAAAGGGCTTCATCACGAGCCCAGACGGCTTCCAGCAAATCCTTTTCCGCCTCACTCGTTCCGGTAAAGGCATAGGTTTGAGAGAGATATTCGCCGGTTTCGGGGTTAATGATGCGCTGGATGGGCAGGTCAATGCGCGTGGCCCAGGTGAATTTGTCGTTCGTTGGGGCTACCTCCCGGTTGGGGTCGCCGTTGGGCCATACTTTGATAGATACGGTAGGGTTGGGGCTTTTTAGTTTCAGATGCGTGATCAGGCTGCCCGGCAACTGCAGGAGGTACTGCTTAGAGCCGTCACTCAAGGCCCATTCTACTTGTTTGCGCAGCGCAAAATGGAGCGCCTGCATCCGATACCAGGGAATGAGCTTAGGATTTGGAATATGAAAAAGGCCGGTATCCGAATTATCCAGGGCCTGCATCTGATTGGCCAATTCCAGAAAGAAAGCTTTGGGGTTGCTGTCGCTTAGATCGTTTTCAATCGTATAAACGATCTGAGGTTTTTTGTTTTCATCTTCTTCGGGAAATATAAAATGAGCGGTGGACGGGTCTCCCATATCTTTTAACGTCATTCGATATTCGTCGACCGCCGCAACTGCTGGTATGGCTGGCGTTGAATCGGTAGCGGGTACCGCTGGCGTGCCTGGTACCTGTACCAAGGCATTCGCGAAGGTGAACTGCTGGTGCGTAGCTTGATATAAGGCTTGCGCAGCCGCTGAACCTCCTGCAGCATAAGTATGCGCAGGCAAATGAAGGCCATGCATCAAGAAGCGGGAAACCATCCCGGCAATATCCTGGTAAGGGTTGGCCGTATCCAGGGCGGTTAGCAGGTCTTCTATAGTGAGAACTGTGGTGGCCACACATCGAAATATCCGGCCGGACATTTGCAGGGTTGGGTTTAGAACTGTGAGAGAATCCGTAAGGGCCCCTGAATACTCCCCGCCGTCGGATATATCCTGAAAGCCATTTCCATTATCCACCTGCCACCGGTACGCTATATTGGCGCCGGATGCGGTTACTGAAAGTAATGCGTTATTGCCTTCGATTACTGTTATTGAATCGGGTTGGTTAAGGATGTTGGCCGTTTCCGTCACGACGTTCAGCACCGTTGCTTTTGAAATAACATCGGGAAAGCCCTCCATGTAATCAATCGCCCTTTGTAAAATATTTCGCGTCAGTACCCGCGCGTAATCGTTAAAGATGAACGCTGGAATAGTTTGTGTATCTGTACTTGCCTTAGAGGCCGTAGAGGCAGGGTCGAATTGTACTTTCAAGGCATTAAAATAGTCTTTAATCGCCTGCATCCCGGCTTGGTCCAATTGTTCTGCGGCTACCGAGAAAGCCTGTTCCGGCCCAGTACCTACTACCATAGAAAGCTCCGGAAACATGGGGAATAGGGCGCCTTGCATCTCTGCGGTGCACTCTTGAAAATGGAATTCAAAATTATTGCCCAAAAAGGAATTCAACGTACTGTAGCTAAAAGGATTTTCTACAAAAAGGGCATATAACTCCTCCAGGGTACTTTGAGAAACCGGTTCCGTTTTTCCGTCGGCTGTCCGCCAGGCCCAGCGGAAAAGGCTTTTGACCAACTCCCTGAAATCCTGCTTATCCTCATCGGGGGAATCGGTAAAATTCTCGATAAAGAGTAGCGCCACCCCTTGCGTTCCGGCGGGTATCCAGGCCAGGGCGGGCTGAAAGTAAATGTCCAGTCTTTTTTTTGTTCCGGAGGGATGCACAAGGCTCGTATCTGCCGTAGGCCAGTCTAATGTCATAATCTGTTGCTGTTTATCAGGTTAACCAGGGAGCCGTCTCTTTTTGCGGAGATGGAATGGTAAAACTTTGCTTGACCGTCAGGGAGAAAGAGAATCGAATTCTCACAAAAGCTATTTTTACGGATGCTTTTACCGAGACTTCAGCGGTCAGGTCAATCAAAATGGGTTGATAGACTTCTATCAAAAACTGTATCATGGCTCTGGCGATCACTTCAATGCTCACGCTGATGATGCCAAAATCGACTTCTCCATAAAGCCGTCCTACGATGGCTACGCCGCCGCCGATTTTATAATACAACGACCGTTCACTGCCGTCTGCCGGATTGAACCAGGAGATGACCCCTTCCACGATGCCTTCCACCACGATGCTGATTTCGGCTTTCAGCGGCCCTTTATTGAAGGTTTTCCCCAGGCCTATGCGCAGCCCCAGGCCGAACTCGTAAACGGGGGTGAATACGCCTCTGCTGGCGGGTATGACGGGCGTACTCGTCGCTGTGGCTGCCGATAATTTATTGAAGTAAAACCCACCTGCGCCGGTGAAGGGGAAGACTTCTATGGCGAAGGAACGGGCGAAACTAAAGTTCCAGGGGAAGCCCAGGTCTACCTTAAAATCGCCGTTGGTGAAGATGTCCACCACGATAATAGGCAAGGTTACGGAGACGGCGCCAAATTGGAGGTGCCGGACAAAATCCGGCAGGGTCAAATCGACATGGTATTTGCCGATGGTGGGGCTTATTTTTTGATAAAGTATCTCAAATTGGAGGCCGGCAAAGTTTTTCGCAAGCTTTCCGTATAGTTCGATGCGCAGGCCGTAGATGGCCGGGTCATTAAAAATGACACTGAGGCTCAGGGTTTTGAGCAGCGTGACATCCAGGCCCACCAACCATTCGCTTTCGGGGCTAAAGGAGATGACGGAGCCATCGCCAAACATCTCCAGGGGGTTGCGCAACTTGAGCGAACGGTCTGCACTCACCAGCCTCTGGTTTTCGTCGATGACTCCTCTCAACAAATCCATGACTTCCTTGATGGAGCTGACGTTGGCGGCTTGGGTGAAGGCCACGTGTTGGCCTATGCCCAAATAGCGCAGGTCAAAAATGGCCGCTCCCTGCCCGGGCACTTCCGGAGGAGCGTCATTCAGGGGATCCCAGTCCATTTTTTTGGAAACGCCCAGGAACGTACCCTCCAATTCCAGGTTAACCTGTCCTTTGGTTTTAGGTGGTGATCCGGAGGTAGTCCTGACATAGCTGATACCCAGGGCATCAATGGTCATAAATCCGATATCAATGGACCGGTTATACTTGACCGCTACCTCTTTGGTGGTGATATTGATTTCAAAAGCAAAGCCCGATAAAACAATTTGATCCAGCGCATCCCAGGGTGGATCCAGCTGAAAATCGTCCACGCTTGGATCAACAAGGCCAACCATGAAGGAGATCAGGCTTCCGAAGGACAGTTCCTTGCTTTCCGCGCTTGCTCCCGAAGAAATGGTAATGATCTTTTCTTTGTTTTCCTCTTTATAGTCCAGGAGCAAAATGATGCCTCCGATCTCTGCTTCGAAACTCAAACTCGGGTTGGCGCCAAACCGGTAGGCAGTCCCCAATCGAAGGGCCTGGAGAAAATCATCACCGGAGGTTTCCAGGGATCCTTTAATGTAACTGCCATCTAACAGGCCAGAAGTTTTGGATGATTTGATGAATTTCACCTCTGCATCAATGGTAATATTGGCGCCCGTATCCATTAAAGGCAATCCGATGGCCCAATCAGCTTTTCCCGTAAACGTATATCTCTTTTCAGGAGTGGCGCCCGCGGTTGATTCATAGACAAATCCGAGATGATAGATGGTGAAAACGCCCATTGCGTCACTGTCCGAACCAAAACTAAAGGTTTCAGAAGGGCTCAATTCGTTAAGGAGGTCGAGCGGGTTGAGTTTCAGTCCGTCCGAGCTGTCGAAAGTAGCATGGAAACTGGTGTCGATCCCACTTTGGTTGATGATGACATTGAATATCAGGTCGGCAATAAGTATCGTTCCGCTGAAGCGCTTTATAAATTGAGATCCTTTTTTTTCTATTTCGAGAACCAGTATGAGGTCAAGTTCCTTCTCGTCAATAGGGAAAAGGAGGCTCATGGTAAAAAAGAAATGACTGCCTCCTGCCTCCGTATCAAAAGAAATGAGCAGGTCGTGAATGGTAAGTCCGGCCAGAGATGGCGGAAGATGGATCTGGCTGAATTTCGTGGCCAGGTCTTCGATAAGTTTACCTATTTCAATAGTTGCTCCCTGTTCCAGGCCTGCGCTAAATTGCCAGCTTGTTGTCTCTGGCCGGGAAGCAAAAGCCGCGGAAATTTTCATGGGGGTTCCAGCCAGTTCAAAACCAGTGGAAAACCCGAGATCCAATTCGCCGGAAGTACCGGTAATGCCAAATCTCAAATCTTGAAAAACCAGCCAATCCGCTACGGCCCATTGTCCATCCACTAGCAATTGTGCGGCAAAAAAATGACGTGTATAGTGGTATTCCACGTTAAATACACGCACATTGAGATCAGGGATTTCATCGACATCATCGGTGATGCCCAGGTCGGTAACGACCTGTCGAAGCGATGCGCTTTGCATCTGCAGGAAAAGCCGCCCGTCGGGATAGGAGCCACCCAAGGCCATGGCCAAGGACTTATTTTTCCCTAATAACGCTGTAGCTTGCATGGAAGCGCTAACCACCCGTATACCCAGCGGATCGTATATTTGGAAAAAGAGGCCAAGGTGGTCAATAGTCAGTTTTTCTTCAAAGAAAACCAGGTTTTCCATGCTAGCGCCAAAAGCCATTCTGGTCAGGCCTTTGGTGCTTTTTGAAAATTCCAGCAGCACCTGAGAGTTGAGTTCAGCTTGGCCATCATGTCCTTCCTCTACACCTGGTAAGGTAGAACCGTCGATAAAAGGCAATCCCGCGGTGTAGGTTCCGCTCACCGTAATCGTATCATCCGAAACCGGGAAGTTGATCCTGACATTTAAGTTTTGATCGAGCCCCGGAAGGGCCAGGCCTCCTTCCAAGCTAATGACAGAACTTTTTGGGGAAAAGTACAATGGAGAGGATAGTTCCAGTGTGCCATTCAATTGTACACTGGAAGAGCCAAAATCAGTTGATCCCAGGGATACCCTCAGGGTAAGCACCGGAAAACCGGGGGCATATAACGCATCCTGATCACCATTGCCGGGGTAAAAAATCGTCTCCGATGGAATTACGACACTCCCTTTTACAATGGCCTGTTTGAAAAGCTGTTCGGTAGCCGAGCCATTTAAGAGACTGAATAAATCACCCATGGCCGCCGGTGGTTGGGAAATATTGCCCCACAAGTACAAACCACTATTCTGTTCAAGTTCAAGTTCCTCAAGCAGGCCGTCTTTCCCGGCCTGGGCCCAACTGTTGAAAAGCTCCAATTGTTGGATAGCTGCTACCAGGGTAGCTTTAGGCGTGCCATTGCTCAATCCAACATACAGCCATAAGGGGTTATCCAACTTCAGAAACCGCAGGAAAAATACGTCCGGTTCGTCAAGTTGATCTTCCGGAACCCAATCTCCCGGCATAGCAGGAAAGGCCCGGCCAAAATTCCAGTCTTCCCCATTGGTGTTTTGTGGTTGTGCGCAAAGTAAGAGGAAAGAATCATCAGTACCAATCAAGCTTTCCACCTGACAGGGGACATTGAGCAAAGTGGCCGTACCCAAAAAATGATCGGCGCCACTTTCTTCTGAATTTGCCAGCTCAATATATTCTACAGAAAGGTAGGCCTGTAAATCCTTGAGGCTCTTTTCCCGTTGGCCTTCAGGCAACTTTCCCAGAAAGGTATCGGTAGGAGAATAAAGTTCTGCCATTGGTCATTACTTTGAAAAGTTGATAAACTATACCGTTTCAGTATCCTGAAATTCCTCCCGGGACAATATTTTTTTCCAGTACTCAGGTGTTTTGTCTTCATCATTGTTGGTGAGCATCTCCCAAAACGTCTTGGTCAGGTCCTCAAAGGAAACGCTGGATAGGGAAGACTTTTTATGATAGGCTTGAATGATTGCCTCTACATCTTGGGTATTCTCCTGATAAGCCGCAAGGCGGGTAAAGAGTTGTTGAAGCATCAGATCAATGAATTCCAGGTCATCGGAAGCAGCCGAATGATTGGTTTGAGATCCTTTCAATCGGGTTTGCTCCGCCAGTCTCTTTTTGAAATATTCTTTTTTACTATCGCCCTGAGCGGTCAAATCGGTATCCTTCTGCAATAAGGCAAACAGGTGCAGCAGCCATCCATGGTTGAGCGAGATATAGCATTTTTGGAATAAAGCTTCTATTAAGGAGAGAAATTCCACATGGTTTCGGATCACCAAAGAGGCGCCGATATCTCCCTTGGTCTGTTCTTTCATTTTGGCAACCACCTTCGTTGGCAGAAAAACAGCAATGGGATAATCGATCTCATCCACGTTGGGCCTTCCGCCTTCATCGCTGTGGAAAGCGGCGTTTACTTTTGCCGGATGCAGCGAGTTCAGCGTTTGGGCCACATAGAAGCCCACATCGTTGATATTGCCGAAAAACTGGCTTTCCAGGCCTGCTAAAATGCCTCCGGGAGGAATAAACTCGACATAAATGTTTCTGCTTCGGGTCAATTCCAGGGTAAATTGTTTGACCGTTGGAATCAAAAGACGAGTGGATATCGGAATGGTATCAAAATTTGGATATTCGGCGGTCCGGATCGCTTCATTGGTCCCCATTTCTGAAATGCGGATCAATTCATCAAATCCAGCCTTGGGTATAACCGGCCAAACGGAAAACAAGTCATAGTCGCCGGTCACCGTATTTTTATATACCGAATTGGCCTCGCTGTAAGGGGGATGAGGATTCTGGATTCCATCAACGGTATAACAATGACTGGAATTTCCACGGTCAATGTTGAAGTGAGTTTTCAACCAACCGGTTAAATTATTTCTCTGCTGATTCGAAAAGGAGATCGAAGCATCATTTTGCTGTTTGAGGGTCTGTTGAAATTGATCGCTTGCCGCCGGATCGGCAGGATTTTCAATAGGCGCACCGGTAAGGTATTCTTCATAAGCAGCAGCTCCCGGTTTTTTGACATATACATAACCATGATACAATGCCCAATAGGTTTTAGTGACGCCGCCTTCATCGACATTTATCTTATCCAGCAGAAACTCCATGACCACCGATTTTAATTGCGTAACCTCATCCTTATCCAAATCAGCCGATGCCACTATGCCATATACCTGTTCACTCGGATCATTCAGGGCGACTCCCGATTCGATAGGCCTGAGAGAGGACGGAAAATTATACACGATATCGCTGCTGAATGCGCCAAGAAATTGCTTTTTTCGATCGTCAGAGATTCGAATGGGTAAAAAGGCTCTTTCCCGAAAAGCGTCATCTGTACTGGCGTTCTGAAATACAGTTTCCAGACTGTTTTTGTACAAACTGAGGTATTTGATATTAAAATCTATCCCCTTCACCCCCTTTTTGTTGAAGGCCGGGTTTCGGCAAAGAAATCCAGCCATTGGGCCCCAGTCACAGGATTTCGACTTGATAAAAAAACCTTTAAGGTCATATTTTTCCTTAATGAGTTGCGTGGTGGCACTTCCAGGTACCCTTGTTAAAACTGCGGTGTTCGTCATTTCTGAGGTGGCCAGGAAACTAAAAACCAGCTCTTCGGGAAATCCTTGTTGAATCCAGGTATCACGGTCGAGGGGAGCTACCGTTGCGGCTGTCAGAATGTTTCCAATTTTTTCTTTCGTTATAGACATAAATAATGAGTTTCAATGAAGCTGATTCAAAACATGAATTTGAGATCTAACCCTATATTATTTCAAGGTTTTTCACTTCTTTGCATAAGCCGCATACCAGCCCACCAATTTGTCTTTCCGGTCTACCTCGCGGGGATCACCGAAGATGATGATCTCCGTCTGGCCGCTGGGCGGAAAGGACAGGACAAAGAATTTCAAGACGATATTTTTCAGTTTGAGCAAGTAGCCCACTTCTCGTTCCGTTTGATCGGTAAGCAGGGTGGCGTCTTCGGCAGCATCTAGTGGATAGATGACAAACTGGATGGACTTGAAAGCAATTTTCAATAAACCCTGTATGGTGATTTCTTTTTTGCCACCCGTCGAACCCGGAAGCTTCAGCCCCACATAAACGCCTTCCTGTTCCGGCGCCCAGGCGGCTAAAATACTGACGGCCAGGCCTGCGCTGCCCGCCAGGGCTCCCGTGCTTCCCAAATTGAGTTCGAAGGCCATACCGTACCAGGTATCGCCCAATTCGGCGGAGGTTAGGGGGGACTTTACAGGCATGAAGCCACTTTTGCTCAAGGCATTGGCGTCCCCCTTTACGGTTTTAAAGCTGGAAAATTTTAAAGGGAATTTCTCATACAAACTCTGCCGGCGCCAACCACTTTGCGCCAGGTCGAAAGCCAATTGCTCGGGCTTGAACTCAAAGAACTTGTCTGTCACCTTGCTCGACGATTCGTATGTTTCCGCATGTAGCTTGAAAGCCATGGTGATCTGCAGGTTGCTCAGGTTTAGATAATCCCGCTCCGGCGCATCCGCTTCAGCAATGCCTGGCGTCTTCCCAAAGGAAAGAATGTCGAATTTGTGATTATAGGCAAAGCGCATGCGCCCCCAGAAGAAAAAGCGCCCCGTGATGTCCATAGCTTGTTCAACAAAGGCGGTTGCGCCGCTGGCCGCCGCACCAAGAGGCGTTGAAGCAGATAGGGTAAGCGCCTCATCTGTCTCTACAGAAGCCACTGTGTAGATCACTCCGTTTATCTTTATTTTATGTCCGGCGCCGAGTTCGGCGCGGAAATGGGTTCCGGCCCCGGCCACGTCCGCACTGCCTGCCGCACCGCTTACCGTACCGGCCAAGGGCAAATCAATGGCAGGCTCCACGATGGGGTCGGTGGCAAACTGAGCCTTGACGATTTCCAGCTCTTCCACCACTTTGCCCGAGAGTTGGAACACGTTCTCTCCACTAAAACCGAAGGAGTAGGTGACTTTTCCGTCGTGTTCTTCCGCCACTCCTTTGAGCGTCATAACATTTTGGCCGGTCGGGCTATTCAGCAGATTGGTCCTTTCGTCAAACAATAAATCCATCAGGATCAATATCTCCGCAGCAAAAGCCACGATCTCGGAGTTTTGAAAGACCACAGTCAGGTAAGGCACATGAAAATTATAGCCCGAAGCATCCGCCGAAGGGAAGGCTGGGTTTTTATAATCGATCAACCCGAAAAGCGAAGATTGCTGCGAATCTAAAGCCGTGCCGGTTGATTTTACCGGCGTGACTTCCACACCGATGTATTGGGCGTAGAATTTATCCGGGTCCATACCCCCAGCCAAAGCCTTAAGCTGATCGGGTAGATTTCGGAGCGGCACATCCACATTCAAGGCGAGGATGCCGGTCCAGTTGGCCTGAGTGGCTGCTCTTGCCAGCAGTTCGTATTTCCTGCGCTCTTTCTTATCCGTGCTTTTACCTGTTTCAACAGCTTTCCGGAGCAGTTCGGCCAGTATTTGACTGGTTTCCTCCTTATCGGTATTATACTCATCAGGCAATGACCAGAGTTCAGGCTGGGCAGCGAGGTCCAGGAGTGGCTTGTCGTGAAATTTGAAGATGAAAATAGTCCCTTTCTTATTCCAATGGCCGGCGCCTAACTCAAAAATCCAATCCTGGATGTCCATGGCATTGGCCGCATTAGGGATCGAACTTAAGATTTCCGTTGAAAAATAAGCGGCAACGGAACCAGGGTCAGTCATCACCATAAATAATTGGTTGGACTGCAGGGATGCCTTCAGGGAAGAGCCGTGCGGAATATTGACAAATTGCACCAATTTATTCTTGGTGTCTTTGGCCAATTGTAAGGTTGATATCGTTCTGTAATCTGTTGAATAGGTAGCCAGTAAGCCTTGAGGTGTTGTACCCGTTGGAGGCGCCGTTGCCTCGGTGTCGGTCAGGCGGATGCTATGCGCTGTGGCCGCACTTATTTCCTGAATCCTGTTTCGGCGATAATTATTGACCAGTAAGATTTCCAATTGCAGCATATCCGTCAAACGATACGGATCGACATTGCCGTAAGGCAGCATGGGAAAGGCCAGAGTAGGAAACCCGGCCGCTTTCTCTAATGCAGCGGTTTGATTGTTTTCTAAACGGGTAGGCAAGCCCACGGAAGGCACCTCCATATAATCCAAAAACGCCTTGCTCGAATCTTCTGCCCGATAAAGCACAGCTTGGTCAGGCTGGGCATAATAAACCGCCCCTCCCGGTTCTTCCACATAAGCCCAGGCCGTGGTAGGGTAGGCCTCCAATGCTTTCTTTCCTTCGGTATCGGATAGTTTAACGGACTGCAAGGTGCTTTGTAGCCAATCGACCAGCTCTTCGACAATTTCCAGGCTACTATATTCCGCTATGGCCGCACTGGTAAACGTGTAATCCGGAGGAAAATAATCCTGCCGGATAATTTCCAGCATCTCCAATCGCTCGGTGTCGGTGATGCCCAGCGCCTCTTCGGCTTCTCCTTCTTCCTTATCCTCTATCTTCATATCCAAATCCGTCGTATCCGTAGGAAGCGATCGAGCGGAATAAGACTCTAATATTGTAGTCAAATCCCGAAGCAAGGATTGGACAGAGACATAAGCCGGCGCATAAGCAGGTTGGCCGGGGGTGAAAATAAGAATGGAATCACTCGAGACTTTCAAGTACTCCAAGCCGGAGACGCCGCAAATTACGTTCGCTTCCGCAGCTAAATCCACTACCAGGGTATCTGGGCCAGGCCAGGTAGCTGGATCATGATAAATGGGTACTTTTACCGAAAACCGGCCGGAAGGAACCAGATAAAAGGGGGCCGCGTTTTGTTCTTTTTCCGTTAAGGTAGCAGGGCGTAAAGCCAATACCAATTTGCTTGCGGCAAGGGGAAGCAGGTGAACGTCATAGCCCAAATTGGTCATGTAACCAGAAGGAAAGCCGATTTCAATAAACTCGTCGGTAAGTTCTAGTTGTTCAAAGGCAAAATAAGTCCGTTCTGCGTGTAAGGGATAAATGGGGTCAAGGCTGGCCTGGAAGCCGATCGCCTCTCTGTAATATGCGTAGCCCTCATCGACAGCGCTGCTTTCCTGAAACAACGGATAACGGTGAGAACTGAGGAAATAGTCACTGCCCGCCTCCGGAAAATCAGGGTCTCGCATAAATAGGCGGATTCCCGCATCCAATTTTTCAAAGCCTGGATAACCAAAAGTAGTGCTGGCACTCCCTTCTTTTTCAACGTGAAAACCAAATTGCAGGCAGCCGGAAGAATCGCCTTGCATAGGTAAGCTCACGGTATCGCTTATCTGGTAAAAGCGGTGTGCTCCATATCCTGCGCTTAGCTCAAAGCCTTCGTCATTAGAGGATTGTCTTGTGAAAATAAAACCGGTGGGAGCGCCTGGGCCATCCAAAGCGACACGCGTGTATCGAGCCAGAGAAAAAGCATAATTTCGCAGGCCTATATACGTCAGGGAGCTTACTTGCCGGCCGGCCTCAACCGCCTCTACGGCGATGGCATTGCTTTTCCATTCAATTAGGCCGGCAGCCGGGTTTTCGATCCAAAGAAAGCGGACTAATTGATGGGCCGGCTCTTTTAAGTAAGCCCGGAGTTGGGCCTCCAGCGTACTTGGGCTTATACTCGCCCATTCCGCTTTAAGGAAAAGATATACGCCCACATTCTCTTGCCAGCTTTCCAGCAGGCTCGTGAAAGCACCAGGGCCAAACCATGCCAGGGTATAGCCTTCTGATAAAGAAGCCGTCGGAATTTCCCGGATAAGAGACAGCGTACTTGTTGAATAGGGCCAGGTGGGATCGGACATAAGATGAATGATTTAGTGGCAAAAGGAAAACTAATAATAAATTCGGTCTCCTTTAATCAAGGGTAAATCCAATGCGTCCCGATTGCCTGCCACCCCACTACTATTCAGGTTGATAAAGCGATAGCTTGGAGTGCTGCCCGCCCCCTCGTGTATGAGCCGGCGCGGCCGGTTTTTCCCTGCAAAGCCGGCCAGGTCCTGGCCGCTAAGAGCTGTGGGTACATCATCTTTGGCCTCCAGAAGCTGGCGCAGGGTGGCGCCGAGGGGGACATAGACTGCTTCATTTTGCACAAAGACCTGAATTTCAGGAATGATCATGGCTTTTCCCCGGAAGAAGAAGCTGACTCCTGCGCTGGGGGCAAGGTTGGCATCGGGATTGAACCCGGTGGTGGCAGCGGCCATTTCCTGTGCCGTATTTGCTCCAATGATGGTCACTACCCGCTCCGGCCCCAGGCTGGTAGAGGGGTCTTTGGGGAAGAATAGGCGGTAAAAAGCCTTGCGGTTGCCTGCTTTTAATAAGTCCAATACGCCACCGGCGCCTTCATTGGCAATATCTACCCTGCTTTCGGTTTGCAAGCGGGAGAGGAAGGGGCCAAAGCCTAAGAGTTGGGAATTTCCGGCATCGTTATGCGTGTAGCTGTTGACCGGGATGTAGAAGCTGCCGCTGCCTGCAAAACCTCGCTGAGCGGTGGGGTCGGATGCTTGTACAAATTGATAGTTTTGCAGGTCGACTCTCAGCCGCATGCCGGCCTGCAGGTCAAGGTAGTTATCAGTGGTATTCCAGCCGTAATAGTAGTACAGTAGTTGATCGAAATCCAGGGGAAGCCGCTCTGCAATGCGTCGTTTGAGAAGGGATAAACCACCGGCGCCTAAGGTGAACTGGCCAATAAACTGGTCATAATCTGTCCTTATTTCGTCCTGTGTTTTACCTGCAATATTCAGAGTCAAGGTACATTCCGTAAGCGTTTCGTTCAAATCGAAGATCGAATTGGCAGATGTAATTTGAGTAGGGGCGCCAAATAACAACGGCAGCAGCGATGTCAGGTTGGCCGCAGCCGTATCAGAAGCGCCGAAGAAAATATTCGGTTGGCTCGCCCCCATACCTATATAATAATCTTCCTGATGCTTCCGGGCCGCGGCAAACAGGGTGTCCGCCTGTGCTTTCAACTCCTCCAGAATATCTCCGAGCAGGGCCATTTTTGACGCGGGCGCTACATACATCCGGCGTTCGGACAGGCTCATGGTTTTACCTTCATAATCGAAAGAGGCATTGAGGATGCCCAGAAAACCTTCCTTATGCAATTCCACATCTATGGAGATCGTCATAGGCACATCGCTCAAGAGGATGGGATCTCCCCAGGCATCGCCGGTTTCCGGGTCGATCTTTGGAGGAAGTTCCAGGGTGAAAGGAATGGAAAAAGTAGTGCTATCTTTCAATACCTGGCCTACGCCCATGGCCTCAGAAACAAAAGCCATGTCTTCATTCAACCATTTTCCATCCAGGCGGATGGGGCTGGCCAGCACCAGCTGAGGGCCCCCCATTCTGAAATGGCCATAATCGGCTATGGCATTTTCTACCACCATGGAGATCAAACCATATTCCTGATGCTCTCCAAAGGAAAGTTCCCAGGCCTGTTCCTCCCCGATCCGCAGCAAAATATCTTTGTATTTTGCAATGCCCAGCCCTGGAATATGTATTGGATGGGATAGCTCTACGGGGCTGGTGAGTTCGAGTAGGTTGTCTGCCTCGGTGATACGGGCGTCCAGGCCGAAAATGTCTTCCCAAAACCGCGTTTGGAAGCTGCCCGAAAATTCCCATGACGGGCTTTTCTTATTGCATTCCAGCTTGATGTGCCGGAACCCAAGCTGGGGTTTGATGTTGAGGTCCACCTCCTGGCCGGCCGTCAGGGAAGCGGCTGTTTCGCTGATGTTCAGTTGAAATGGAAAAACCTCATTCTCCAGAGGAGGGATCATATTGTCCAGACTGAAATCCCCGGTTATCTTCATGGCGGGGCGGTAATGCAGGCGGGCTTCTTCCTGAGTCAGGGCGCGGTTGAAGATCGCCAGTTGGTGGATTTCCCCTTTCCACGGAATGCTGGGGTTGATGTTGCCGGGCCCGCCGGGCAAATTGGCGCCAACGGCTATGCGTAGCCCCCCTTCCCACCGGTTGTCGTATCCCGGATCGAATCTTTGGGCTACCTCCACTCCATTGATGAAAATGCGCTGCATCCCGTCGCGGCTGCAGGAGTAAACCACGTGCACCAGCTCGGTACCCAGGGAATGGGCAGGGCTGGGTAAGGGGGATTCCCACCGGCGGCCATTCAGGTCGGGAACGCCGGTTTCAGGGAAGTTAAATTTGGCATTCAAATAGGTTCCGGGGCCATCGGGCCCTGTACTCCACGGGCCTTGCCCCAGGAAAAAGTTATAGGGGTTTTTGCCGGCCTGCCCCTCTCTTTTGCCCTGGAAGGCAAAAAGCCAGGTATTTTGTTCCGAAAGGGGCGGGTGGGCAGGTTTCATCCATAACTCAACCGAAAAATCTCCGGTCTCCAGAATGGCATCGACCACCGGGTTAGGCTCCTTATCCTGGCTGGCCAGAAGGCCTCCATCGAGCGCAATGCCCCTTTCTGTCCAGCTGGCTCCGTAGTTGGGAGGTACGTTTGATGTTTTGTCGCCTTTAAAATAGAGGCTGGGAGCCTCCTTGCCGGAAATGTCGTGTGCTGCCTTTTCCGCTCCTGCGCCGTCGGACAAGCCTCCGTCAAAAGTGTATAAGCTCTGCACCTGGCTCCACCGGTCATAGGCAGATCCGACCTCGACTACAATTGTACTGAGCTTTCCGATCGAATCCATTTGGATTCCGGCGCCGCCGGCCGAAAAGATCAGGGTTTCGCTTTGCGGGTTCCATTCGGGGGACAGGATAATGGCCTCCTCCCCGTTAAACACGCCTTCGCCGAGGTGGAGGGTTACTTTTCCGCCCGAATCAATGGAAAGGCCCTCACTTTCTTTATACTTAAAAGTAAGATCCAGATTGGAAAAGTGAGACTGCGGCCCCTGTGCAAAAGAGCCGCTTTCTTTCACCTGAAGGGAGAAGGACTCGGCGCTGGTCCCTATGCGGGTAGCCCTGAACGCTACATCATAGAATGCATCATTGGGGGAAGCAGGAAGCGCATTCAGGATGAGATGGCCCTGCCCCGTGACCGAGGAGGTGGAAGCTGAAAAGTGCTGTCGTACAGCCTGTTTTAATGTCTGCGGGGCAGAATCTCCGCCTGGAATAGAAAACTGAATTCCGGTTGAACTCAGTTGATATCCGAATTTAAATTTCGGGCCGTTAGGTGTGGTTGTAAGGAGAAGTACTCCTCTGCCTATAATTTTTCCCATTGCAGCATTTTATGTAGAGATATATTGTAATGAATCGCAACTGTTTTTGGTAGCCTGCCAATCGGGCCTGTACCGAGCGGGTACTAATAAACTTCCTCGTACAACCAAACAGGTACGGTAACTATTTAGCTATGATGGTATTTTGGTGTTATGGTATTGCGGTTACCTGGAGGTCCACCGTTGAGAGCCGGATACGGCCTCCAGAAGCATCTGGCCGCAATACCGAAAAACCATAAAACCGGAATACCTAAACAGTTGCCAAATACGCCGGAAATGGGAGGGGAAGTTATTACGGGCTCCCGTCTAAGACGAGTAGCCGCTATTACCCCTTGCACGCTGATGTTCACAGGTTTAAGAACCTATACAGGCGGGAGTTAACGGTAAGGTTCTCAAACCTTTATTCGAAGCCCATTATATAATCCACATCTTTTCCCAGGGCCAACCCTTTTTTCGCCAGCTTGCGCGAGATGGCTTCCAGGTTGTCATAGGGGCCGGTAACCAGAAAAGGCTTTCCATTAGCTTTCGGGCTACTTTTCGAATGTAGTTGGCCGGTTTGAGCGGTTTGGCTGGCGTCGGCGCCTTTTTTCTTTTCTTGTTTTTTGCCATCACAGAATGATTATATCCATGAAAGTAATGAATCGTAGTGTACTTGTTGGCATGTTTGTTCATTTTTTGAACAGAATCCCTTGTCTATAGGTTATTCTTGGTAGTTGTTCGTTACTGGCTTTTTACTGCCAGTTAAATGCAAGGGCTGTTTGGGGCTGTTTGCAAGTTCGCTGGTTCGCAATTCGCTGTTCGCAGTTCGCAGTTCGCAAGTTCGCAAGTTCGCAGGGTATTCTACCGGGTCGGACAGCGCCGTTCGCGGGGGGCTAGCGAATACCGAATACCGGCGGTTCGCAATTCGCCGGTTCGCAGTTCGCTGTTCGCAAGTTCCGTTCGCAAGTTCGCAGTTCGCAGTTCGCAAGTTCGCAGGGTATCCTACGGGGTAGGACAGCGCCGTTCGCGGGGGGCTACCGAATACCGAACCACCGAATACCGAACACCGGCGGTTCGCGGTTCGCAGTTCGCAGGGTATCCTACGGGGGCCCGGACAGCGCCGTTCGCCGGGAGGGCTAGCGAATACCGAATACCGGCGGTTCGCAATTCGCCGGTTCGCAGTTCGCAGTTCGCAGGGTATTCTGCCGGTGGACAGCGCCGTTCGCCGGGAGGGCTAGCGAACCCCCGAAATACCGAATACCGAATACCGAATACCGAACACCGCCGGTTCGCCGGTTCGCAGTTCGCTGTTGCAGGGTATCCTACGGAGTAGGACAGCGCCGTTCGCCGGAGGGCTAGCGATACCGAATACCGGCGGTTCGAAGCCCATTATATAATCCACATCTTTTCCCAGGGCCAACCCTTTTTTCGCCAGCTTGCGCGAGATGGCTTCCAGGTTGTCATAGGGGCCGGTAACCAGAAAAGGCTTTCCATTAGCTTTCGGGCTACTTTTCGAATGTAGTTGGCCGGTTTGAGCGGTTTGGCTGGCGTCGGCGCCTTTTTTCTTTTCTTGTTTTTTGCCATCACAGAATGATTATATCCATGAAAGTAATGAATCGTAGTGTACTTGTTGGCATGTTTGTTCATTTTTTGAACAGAATCCCTTGTCTATAGGTTATTCTTGGTAGTTGTTCGTTACTGGCTTTTTACTGCCAGTTAAATGCAAGGGCTGTTTGGGGCTGTTTGCAAGTTCGCTGGTTCGCAATTCGCTGTTCGCAGTTCGCAGTTCGCAAGTTCGCAAGTTCGCAGGGTATTCTGCCGGGGCCCGGACAGCGCCGTTCGCCGGGAGGGCTAGCGAACCCCCGAAATACCGAATACCGAATACCGAATACCGAACACCGCCGGTTCGCCGGTTCGCAGTTCGCTGTTCGCAGGGTATCCTACGGGGGGCCCGGACAGCGCCGTTCGCCGGGAGGGCTACCGAACCACCGAAATACCGAAATACCGAAATACCGAAATACCGAAACACCGAATACAAATGAACAGACTCCAACACGAGACCAGCCCCTACCTGCTGCAACACGCCCACAACCCGGTCGACTGGCACGCCTGGAAGCCCGAGGCTTTCGAGCGCGCCAAAGCGGAGGACAAGCCCATCCTGGTAAGCATCGGTTACAGCACCTGCCACTGGTGTCACGTGATGGAGCGGGAGAGCTTTGAAGACGAGCAGGTGGCCGCCCTCATGAACGAACACTTCATCAATATAAAAGTAGACCGGGAGGAGCGCCCCGACGTAGACCAGATATATATGGAAGCCTGCCAGGCCATCAGCGGCAGCGGCGGCTGGCCGCTCAACTGCTTCCTGACCCCCGACGGGCGGCCCTTCTTTGCCGGCACTTACTACCCGCCGCGGCCGGTACACAACCGGCCCTCCTGGCCGCAACTTTTGCAGTACATTTCCGAGACCTTTCAGAACAAGCGCCAGGAGGTGGAAGACCAGGCCAATCAGCTGACCGAAGCGATTAGTAAGTCGGATAGCATTTTCCTGAAAACGGATGCCCTTCACATACCGGTAGCGGAGCTGTTCACTCCCGAGTTGGCCGCCAATATCTATGCTGCGCTGAAGCAAAATTTCGACCGCCAGCACGGCGGCTTTGGCGGCGCCCCTAAATTTCCAGGAACGATGTCGCTGCGATACCTGCTGGATTACCACTTCCTGGCGGGTGACAGCGAGGCATTCCAGCACGTAGCATTTTCCCTGGAAAAGATGATCATGGGCGGCATCTACGACCAGCTGGGCGGCGGCTTCGCCCGCTATTCCACTACGCGAGACTGGCTGGCGCCTCATTTCGAAAAGATGCTCTACGACAATGCCCTGCTCGTAGGCTTGTTGGCCGACGCCTACCGTCTAAAACCCGATCCTTTATATAAAGAAACCATCGAAAAGACGCTGGCTTTCATCCAGCGGGAGATGGCCAGCCCGGAAGGAGGCTTCTATTCCGCCCTGGACGCCGATTCGGAAGGCGTGGAAGGCAAGTTTTACGTTTGGACAAAACAGGAAATTGATTCCGTACTGGAAGACGACGCCCCGCTGTTCAATGCTTACTATGGAGTCAGCAAAGGCGGCAACTGGGAGGGCGTCAACATCCTGAACCGAAAACAGCGACTCAGCGCCTTTGCCGGAGAGCAAGGGCTGAGCGAAGCCGATCTGCGCGGGCTGAGCGAAGCCGAAGCCCGCCTCTTCGCCGAACGCGCCAAACGCGTCCGCCCCGGCCTGGACGACAAGATCCTGCTCAGCTGGAATGCCCTGATGGCCACGGCTTACTGCAAGGCCTATGCCGCTTTGGGCGAACCGGCCTACCGGGAGACGGCGGAGCGCAACGTACACTTCCTGACTGAAAAATTCAAAACGGGAAAGGGCCCGGCTCTGTACCATACTTATAAAGAAGGAAACGCGCAATACGATGCTTTCCTGGAAGACTATGCTCTGCTGATCGAGGCCCTGGTCGAACTGTACACCGTCAATTATGATATTTCCTTATTGCACCTGGCCGGGCAATACAGCGATTACCTTATTGAACATTTCCTTGACCCGGACAGCAAATTGTTCTATTTTACGGGAGCACAGCAGCAGGATATCATTCTGCGGCGCAAGGATTTGTACGATTCGGCCATGCCCTCCGGCAATTCAACCATGGTTCACAACCTGCATCGCCTGGGCATTTTACTGGGCCGGGATGATTTCGCCAGTTTATCCGTTGAGATGCTGCGGGGCGTAAAGCGTTCGGTGGAGCGCTACCCCTCTTCCTTTGCACGGTGGGCGCGGGCTTTGCTATATCGGGTATATCCCATGCGGGAAGTGGCGGTCATCGGACAAAATGCCGAAGGCACGGCCCGGTCGCTCAACGCCGCCTACGTACCGAATATGGTGCTGATGGCGGCTGTAGAGGCGGATGCCCAGTTTCCGCTCCTTGCCGGAAAAGGTGCGGGAGGCGACACAAATATCTATGTGTGCAAAGAATATGCCTGTCAGCGGCCCGTTAAAACCGTAGAGGAGGCGCTTGCGCAGATAACAACACAAACCATATGAAGCAGCTCTTTACTTTTGTAGCCCTGGCCCTGGGCTTTTCGCCGGTGTTCGGGCAGCAGCCTGCCCAGTACAGCCTGTTCATGATGAACAAACTCAACTGGAACCCCGCCTATGCCGGGCTGGATAACTCCCTGAGCGCAACCGGTGTTTACCGGGCGCAGTGGGCCGGGCTGGAGGGCAATCCCATCACCCAGAACGTCAATGTTCACATGCCACTCTATATTCTGAGCAGCGGCATTGGTATCAACCTGGAGAACGACGAGCTGGGAGCGGAGCGCCGGACTACCGGCACGGTTTCCTACAACTACCAACTGCCGGTGGGGCGCCGGGGCCTGCTGGCCATCGGCCTGAGCGCCGGCCTGGCGCAACGCACCCTGGATGGTTCCAAATTGAGAACCCCCGATGGAGATTATGACATCGATGCCTCCGTCATCATTCACAATGACGGCCTGCTGCCCATCTCGCAGATCAATGCTTCCGCCGCTACCTTCGGGGCGGGCATCTACTACTATTCCGAACGTTTTGAAGCAGGGTTGGCCGCCCGCAACTTATCAGAGCCTATCGTTGACCTGGACGCCATCAGCCTCGTGCTCAAACGCACCTTCTTCTTCAATGCCGGGGGGCATTTCGACCTGGGCGGGAGCCTCTCTCTGCACCCGTCCCTGCTGGCCCGTTCTGACCTGGCGCAAACCCAGACGGACATCGCGGCTATTTTGCAATACAACGACAATATTTTCGGAGGGGCATCGTTTAGAGGATACAATAGCGACAATATAGATGCTGTTGCATTCATTGCGGGTTTCAAGCTCAGTGAAAATGTTACCTTAGCCTATGCCTACGATTTGACACTCTCAGCGCTGAATCAGGTGAGCAACGGCTCGCATGAGGTGATGATCAATTACAACCTCAATAAGCGTTTGGGTACCGGCCGCCCGCCAAAAGTTATTTACAATCCGCGGACTTTATAAGCATAGCCTGGCTTGCGGCGCTGGCGCCTTTTGAATGTGGAAGTGGTTCGCAGGGGTAAAGTCCGGCGTGATTATCTCACTGCCAAACTGCTTTCAGGTAGGCAGTCAGGTAAGCCCGGCCAAAGTTGTTCGCAATTTTTATAAACCACTTTGTGCCAGGTACAAAATAATCTGTATATTGCGGCTTCGTTCGGAGCGCGGGATGCAGGAACAGCCTTCCGGAAGCACAAAGCTGCGCCGGATTCTTGTTTTCGAACGCTTACTGTGGTGATATTATCTCCGCCCCTTCTTTATGCAATTTGCGGATTGGCCTGTTTGCTACAGGCTCGTTCCAATGAGAGAAACTTTAAAGCAAGGCCTGGACTTCCCCCTTAACCGGGAAGCAGGAGGGCAACAACCTATTCGGCGCCTGTCCTTTCGTGGATGTTGTTTTGGCAGCCGCCCTGCAAAAATGAAATGTTTATTTTTGATAAAATAGGTAAAGAGCCTATATTTACGACGGCTTGAAAGATCGTTATTAATTATCTCTGAAGGAAAACTCGGGTGTTAACATGAAAAGTTTATTCAAGATCTCACTAGTCTTGCTAGTGCTAGTCCTGGCATCCTGTGGCAGGCGCGAAAACGGCCAATTGGTCGGAGTCCTTGATCGTCCAGCCTGGAAAGGCATCAATCCCTATGGAATGGTTTATGTGCCTTCGGGTACGCTTCACATTGGCCCGTCCGACCAGGACGTGAGCAACACCTTTGTGCAGCGACAGAAATCCATCTCTATCCAGGGCTTCTTTATGGATGACACGGAGATTACCAACAATGAATACCGGCAGTTCGTCTACTGGGTTCGGGATTCTCTGGCTCATACCTACCTCGATCATTACACGCAGAATGATGCGGGCGATGAATACATCGACTGGGAATACGAAATCGACTGGGAAGACGAGACACTGGAAGACCTCTACTACCAGGGCGATGACCGATTCGCCGGCAGGAAGGAGCTCGACGCCAGCAAACTGGTCTTCGAATACGAATGGTACGACTGGCAAAAAGCGGCTCATGACCATGGCCGTTCTCCACGCAATACTTTCATACAGCGCCGCAAGGTCAATGTATATCCGGATACGCTGGTATGGATTCGCGACTTTGCCTATTCCTATAACGAGCCAATGACCCGTAACTATTTCTGGCACCCGGCCTTTGACGATTATCCGGTGGTTGGTGTGGATTGGCATATGGCCACGGCGTTCTGCTACTGGCGTACGAAATTGTGGGACACTTACGCCCGGACCCGGGGTGACGGTGTCAACACGGAAGATTTCCGCCTGCCGACTGAGCACGAGTGGGAATATGCCGCCCGGGGAGGACACGACCTGGCGCCTTTCCCCTGGGGTGGGTACTACACCCGTAACGCCAAAGGGTGCCTCCTGGCCAACTTTAAGCCGGGCCGGGGTAATTACCCGGAAGACGGCGGTTTGTATACGGTCAAAGCGGATGCCTATTTCCCGAATGATTTTGGCCTGTACAACATGTCTGGCAACGTTGCCGAATGGACCGTTACTTCCTATAATGAAAATGCCTATTCTTTCCTGCATGACCTCAACCCCGATAATCGCTATGATGCGAAGGACGATGACCCGGAAGCCTACAAGCGCAAGGTCATTCGCGGGGGGTCCTGGAAGGATATCGCTCATTATCTGCAGACCGGCACCCGACACTGGGATTACCAGGACACGACCAAGTCTTATATCGGCTTCCGGTGTGTGCTGACCTTCCTCGGCCGTTCTCTGAACGACTTCTAGGCCCAACTGGCCAGGAAGATGGATGCCGCATTCAATCAATGCGGCATCCATCTTCTCTTTCACTACCTGTAATAGACAATGCCTTTTCCGGCTCCCGGCAACTTCCACTTCATCCACCCACGCCCGTATGCTGCCTGTCTGGTTGGCAAGGCCTCCCGCAAAGAGGACAGCAGTACTTATCTGGCCTTAAATGGTTTGCTCCTTTCTGTTTTTGTAATCCTATTCCCTTGAAAATCAAGAGGAAGGCGTCCAAGGATGTCAAGAATAAGGAAGAGCAGAGAAAAAGATAAAAATATTTCAGAAGGGGTGTAACCTTTTTTATGGCGGGCATTATGGGTGTGGGTTTACGATCAACCCAAGTGAGAGAGAATATAAATTTTAGCTAACTTAATTTAAAAGAGTACTAAAGATGAGTTTCTTAAAGTCAAAAGGGTTCAAGTACATTAAAAACCTGATTATCGGTGTTGGTGCATCCGTGGTTCTTTTGGGCGCCCTCTTCAAGCTGGAAAGCTGGGAAGGAGCTTCCACTATGTTGATCATCGGCCTTTCTGTAGAGGCATTTATCTTCCTTTTCCTGGGCGTCATTGGCCCGGAGCCCGATTACTACTGGGATAAGCTCTATCCTGGCCTGAGTGATTACGGTTCGAATATTGCTCCGCTTACCGCCGGTGATATGGGGTCTCCGCTTAGTGGCCCGGCTTCCACTCCCCTCAATGGCGAGGTGGTAGAACAACAGCTCGGCGGTATGCTAACCGAACTACAAACGATGTCCAAGAGCCTTTCTTCCCTGAAAGCGCTTCAGGAAGTCGATTTCTCCGGAACCAGCGACCAGATAAAGGCCATGAACAACTTCTACGCCAAGTTGAATGAAGCCATGGCCGACCTGAGTGATTCTCTGGAAGATACCAAGGTCTACAAAGACCAGCTGACCAACCTGAACCAGAATATCGGCACGCTGAATAATACGTACAGCCAACTGAACTCGGTTTACGGGAACGTCATTTCTGCAATGGCTAATGTTAAGCATTAAGTTTTGCTGTGAGTTAACCTATTTATTGAAATTTTAAAAGCTATAAGCTATGTCAATACCTAAGGAACCGCGGCAGCTTATGATCAACCTCATGTACCTGGTGCTGACGGCGCTGCTGGCGCTGAACATCTCTGCCGAGGTCATGAACGCGTTTTTTACTCTTAATAAAGGTATCTCCCAGAGTAACGACATTGTCGAAAATACGAACCAGACGCTGCTGAGCAACATTCAGAAGCAGGCGGAAGCGTATAAGGATGCCGAGAATGATCAATACCTGGCCGACGCGAAAGAATTGAAGAAGACTGCTGACGAATTCGTGAAATACGTCGAAGACATGAAAAAGGAACTCTTCGACGCCGCTGGCGGCCCCTCCGAAAAAGATCCGGAGAAGCCCAAGCGCATCAAAGACAAGGACGTGACCACCCGCCTGCTGGTGGGCCTGGAAAACCAGCCCGGCAAGGGTTTTGAACTCGAGCAAAAGATCAGGGATACCCGCGAAGCGCTCATCAAACTGGTCGGTGGCGACGAAGCCGTTGCGGCAACGATGCCGTTGAAGATCGACGATGAGGCCGTTGAACGTTCGGATAAAAATAACTGGACAGAATACAACTTCAAGCAGATGCCGGTTGCGGCTGTGTTTCCCCTGCTGACTAAATTCCAGAACGACGCCAAAGCCTCCGCCACCACTGCCCTCAACTACCTGTTGGGCAAAGTTGCCGGGGAGGACATCAAGTTCGATGCCTTCGAGCCGGTTGTGTCCGCCAGCAAGGGGTATGTGATCCGGGGTGAGAAGTACAGCGCCGATGTATTCCTGAGCGCCTACAGTACCTCCGCCGGAGACAATACCAAGATCTATGTCAACGGCTCGAACCTGCCGGTAGAAAACGGTAAGGCGACTTACGAATCCACCGCCGCTGGCATCGGTACGAAGAAGTACAAGGTGCGGATCGATGTGGAAAACCCGCTGACGGGTGAGGTGAAGTCGTACGAGAAAGAATTCGAATACGAAGTAGGAGAGCGTTCGGTAACGGTTTCCGCTGAAAAGATGAACGTCTTTTATATTGGTGTAGACAACCCGGTTGCCGTCTCTGCGGCCGGTATCTCCTCCAATGACCTGAGTGTAAGCATCAGTGGCGGCGGCGGCGCGATCCGCGGATCCGGCTCCAACTATATCGTCACGGTAAGCACACCGGGTGAATGCCGGGTGAATGTGAGCGGTGGCGGCATGCGCGACAGCAAGGTGTTCCGTGTGAAGCGTATTCCCGACCCGGTTGCCCGCCTGAGTAAGTCTCAGGGTGGCGCTATGGGTAACGGCGAATTCAAGGCTCAGGGTGGCGTAGGCGCCTTCCTGGATAACTTTGACTTCGACGCCAACTGTACCATTCAGGGCTACAAGCTGGTATATGTAGCTGCCCGTCAGGACCCCGTCGAGGTGGTCAATGGCGGCGCCCGCTATGGCGATGCAGCCCGCCGCCTGGTCAACAAGGCCAAGCCGGGAGATATTTTCTACTTCGATGATGTGAAGGCGCGTTGCCCCGGTGATAATGTGGGCCGCCCGATCAACTCTATGGTATTCAAGATCCAGTAAAACGGATCGGGCCGTTACAGCCCGCTGCAATGGCAATGGCCGTACAACAGCGGGCTGTAACTCATTTTTGCCGGGCGGCGTAAAATAGTTAGCCTGGCATTACCGTTTAGGATTGTAAGCCGTTTTTGACAACTGGTAAGGCCGATTGGATGGAGTGCTGTAATTTCCGGCCGGAAGTCATTCCCAGGAATGAACTCCTTCCAATAATTATCAGGGCTGCTGACTTCTCAGCAGCTTACTGGCAACCCTGGCAGTGCGAAATGAAGGTAATGTGGTGTTAACCAACTGCTTTATTTTTCCCTTTCCTGAAAAAAGCAGTACTTTTCGTGCTCCGTTTGGTTTTTTTGGAAATCAAGTTCGGCCGTGCACTTTTTATTTTTAACATTTAAAGATTTTAAAAAATCAGCCATGAAGATCGCTCTGAAACTGCTAGGTTTAGGTTTGTTGATGTTTCTCCTCGCCGGCCCGGCGGTAGCCCAAACCCCGGAGAACATCATCATGACAGAATCCGGAGACATTAATGCCGACCGCCCGCTTGACGATATCGTCGAAAAGCGCCTCACGGTCGAAAGGCGGGTACTGCCATACGACGACATTCGCGAAGCGGACATCTTCTGGGAAAAGCGTATTTGGCGCGTTATTGACGTACGTGAGAAAATGAACCTGCCTTTTGCTTACCCTGAACGCCCCTTCTTTACCATCCTGATGGACGCTGCCGAATCCGGTGAGATCACCGTTTACAGCACCGAGGATGATAAGTTCTCCATCCCACTGACCCCCGACGAAGTCGCTTCTATGGGCGCCAGCGTGGATACGATCGCTACCGTTGACCCTGAGACCTACGAAGAAACTTATCAGATCGTCCGCAATGAGGTGAACCCGCAGGACGTCAAGCGCTTCCGCATTAAGGAAATCTGGTTCTTCGACGAAGAGACCTCTAAACTCCAGGTGCGCATTCTGGGTATTGCCCCTCTGATCGAAGAATACGACAATAACGGGAACTTCAAATACGAGCGCCCCATGTTCTGGGTCTACTATCCTGAATCTCGGCAGGTGCTGGCCCGCGAACGGGTATTTAACGTCGGCAACGACAGTAGCCCGATGACCTTCGAAGACCTCTTCGAAATGCGCTTCTTCTCCAGCTACATCTATAAAGAATCCAACGTGTTCGACCGCCGTCTGGAAGACTACCTCTCCGGCGTCGATCTGCTCATGGAAGCGGATAAGATTAAACAGGAGATTTTCAACTTCGAACACGACCTCTGGTCTTATTGATTTCTTTTGACGGCGGCTTCAACCCGCCGGTTATAGAAGGGCCCGGCCGAATAATCATTCGGCCGGGCCCTTTCCATATCTCACCTTTCATCATTGTAAAACAGGGCCGACCCGATGTATAGGGTGTAAGACGCCAGCCCAATCGCACATCGTACACAATTTCGTTCCTGGGCAGGATGCAGCGTTTTCCTAAAATCCAAGCTTACCTCCCTCCTCCTTCAACCACCGTTCCTTCTCTTCATAATCCGGCATGGCCTTTTCCACCAGTTTCCAGAACCGGGGAGAGTGGTTGAGCTCGATGAGGTGAGCCAGTTCGTGGATGATCACGTAGTCGATGACCTCATCCGGGGCGAACAGCAAGCGGGTGGAGAGGTTGATGTTCTTTTTGGCAGAACAGCTGCCCCAGTTGGAGAAATTGTATTTGAGGCGGACGGCCTGAATGGGCCGCTGGAAATGCCGATCGTTGAGTTGGCGGACGCGGCGGGTGATCTCCGGCAGGAAATCCTGGGCCACGATCCGGCTGAGTAGGTGCTGGATATTGCGGTTCAGGCTTTCACCCTGGTCGTGCTGGCTGAGTTTCAGGTGGATGGACTTATCCTTATCCAGTTTCCCGCTGTGAGACTGGCGGTCCTCGACATGGATGCGCAGCCGGTAGCTGCGTTTGCCGACCCGCAGCGTATCGCCGTCCTGGTAGGTTTTTGTCTCAAAATGAGCGGCGACGCTTTCGTTGCGTTTGAGCGTTTTCGTCAACCATTGCTGGAACCAATCGAGCCGCTCGCGTTGTTCCGTTTCGCTCATCCCCAGGGGCAACCGTAGGATGGCCGCTCGTTTGCCGATACTGGCGCGCACATTGTACCGGCGCTCCCGGTAAATCTTTACCGGCACCGCCTGCCCATTGACTTCCAGGGTGCCCTTTTCCAGGGTGCTCGTTTTTTGCTTTCTTCGCATGCAGGACAATATTAGCGCAAAATGGGGAATAGTCAAATTTTTTTTTGACGGACCCAACTCTTTCCCCTTCCTTTTCCGTCTTACCAATAAAGCTTATGAAAAACTATTTGTTCTTTGCACTGATGTTAGCGCTCCTGTTCGGTTGTGACAAAAAGGAGGAACTCAGCCTGCCGAAGGGCCCTGAAGATCTTCTTGGCTATTGGAAGTACGATGGTTACGGAGAAGAAAATGAGCGCTTTTTTACTGCCGTTCTTTCCGACGCAGGGCTTTCTGAATCGGAGAAAAGCCTGATGATGGAATTCCGTTCGGATGGGTTTTTCCGCCAGTTCTTCTGGAATTGGTGTGGTACGCCGCCCGCTATGCCCTCTGATTGGCAGAATGGCCAGTGGGAGCAGGTTAGCGAACAACCACTGGTGATCAAAGTTTGGTTTGGTACTTTTCCGGAAGACAATTTCCAGAACCTGGAAATCCTTGAAATAGACGAAACGCATTTGGTTATAAAATGATGAATTGTTAATTCCGAGACAGTGTTGTAAAAGGGCAGGAACCCACTGAGGGTTTCCTGCCCTTTTGTTTTGTTGAGGATAACGGATGGCGCAGCTGTACTAACGGCGCCCGGATTTATTTGGGCCGAAGACGCTCTTACCCATACCGTTCCCCAAGCGCCTTCATTACATCCACCAGCACCTGCACACTTGCGATATCCATGGCGTTGTACATTGACGCCCGGAAGCCGCCGACGGAGCGGTGGCCTTTCACGCCGACACAGCCTGCCTCCTTGCACATTTCCAGGAAAGGAGCCTGGAGATCCTCCTTGCCCGGCGCCAGGACAAAGGTAGCGTTCATGTGAGAACGGTCCGCCTTATCACTTACGGTTCCGGCAAACAAGGGGTTGGCGTCTATCTCCTGGTAGATGAGCTGGGCTTTGGCGGCATTTTTAGGGGCCATAGCTGACAGCCCGCCATTGGCTTTGATCCACCGGAAAGTGAGCATGGCCACATAGATCGGGAATACGGGTGGCGTGTTGAAGGTCGATTTCTTGCTGATATGGGTGCGGTAATCCAGCATGGTGGGAATGTTGCGGTTCACCTTGCCCAATGCTTCCTTGCGGACGATCACCAGGGTGAGGCCGGCCGGCCCGATGTTCTTCTGAGCCCCGGCGTAGATGAGGTCGAACCGCTCGATATCGATGGGGCGGCTAAAAATATCCGAAGACATATCTGCCACAATCGGCGCCTTCGTTTCCGGCCAACTGTGGTATTGAGTGCCAACGATGGTGTTGTTGCTGGTCAGGTGCAGGTATTTGGCGTTGGCCGGCACCTCGTAGCCCTTGGGAATGAAGGTGTAATTTTGTTCTTTGGAAGAGGATACCACCTCTACCTTCCCAAAGTTTTTGGCCTCCTTGATCGCTTTGGCCGACCAACTGCCGGTATCGGCATAGGCGGCCATATCATTGTCGCCCAGCAGGTTCATGGCGGTCATGAAGAACTGGGAACTGGCTCCACCCTGGAGGAAGAGTACGGCGTAGTCGTCGCTCAGCTGGGCAATATCTCTCACCAGAAGCTCCGCCTCATCGAGGACGGCGGAAAATTCCGGGCTGCGATGGGAGATTTCGAGGATAGAAAGCCCCATGCCATTGAAGTCCACCACGGCTTGTGCAGCTTGTTCCATAACGCTGGCCGGCAGGATAGCCGGGCCGGAGCTGAAGTTGTGTTTTTTCATTGTTTTCATCTTTTTCCTTTGTAGCTTTCGCCGAAGAAGCTGCAAAAATAGTTTTTTTCCATGCTATCCCGGCGTTTGTAGTGTAAACTTCTGGGCCGAATAATAGTTTTGCCTGAATAAGGGGCCGGAGAAAAATAAGTTTCCCGTTTCAGGCCAGAGATTTTGTCGCCAGGCAACCTGCCCGCGAGGCGGCCGAGCAGGCAGGGGCGCGAAGAACGCGCATAGCCCAGCTACGCAAGTGATGAGCAACGCAGTACAGCGGCAAAACCTGCCTGATCGCCGCAAGGCAGGCAGGGATCGGCATCAAATGGGGCAAGTTATTCTTCGCCGGGCCCTAAGCTCTAAACAGCTTCTGAGGAAAAAACTTATTTTAGCGACGAGCGATCAATAACTGTCAGATTTCCTAGGAGCGCTTTTGGCTTTACCCTTCGTTAAATCCCGCTTTTTGCCTCAAAAAGCGGGACTCCCTTAGCTCCGGCTAAGGTCGGGAACCTTCGCCTTGGTTAAAGCCAAAATCACTGGCCTATTAAACCCGACACTTATTAATCTCTCGTCGCTTAGCGAGCTACAGACTGGTATTGATGAACACCAAGCTAAAACCAACTATGAAGTATTTGCCGCCGTTATTTTTGCTGCTGGCTACCCTTAGCCTCAGCGCTCAAAGACAACCGCTGACCTACTATCTTCCCGACATCAGCTACCTTCTCAATGTTCCTACACCGCAATCTTTTCTGGGCTATCAGATCGGCGAGTGGCACCTCAGCCACGACCAGCAGTTGTTTTATATGAAAGCGCTGGCGGCCGCTTCTCCCCGCGTGACGATCACGGAGTATGCCCGGACTTACGAGGGCCGGCCCCTGGTGTACCTCACCATTACCTCGGAAGCCAACCATCGGCGGCTGGAGCAGATCCGGCAGGCCCATCTTGCCCTATCCAACCCGGAGGGCTCTGCCGATGCTGACCTGGCGGCGATGCCAACGGTTCTTTATCAGGGCTTTAGCATTCACGGCAATGAGCCCAGCGGAGGCAATGCCGCTCCGTTGGTAGCCTATTACCTCGCCGCCGGGCAGGGTGAGGAGGTGCAGCGCGTTCTGGACGAAACCGTCATTCTGCTGGATCCCTGTTTCAATCCCGATGGCTTTCACCGGTTTTCCACCTGGGCCAATATGCATAAAAATCACAATCTGACCGACGATTCTCAGGACCGCGAATACCACGAGGCCTGGCCGCGGGGCAGGACCAACCACTACTGGTTCGACCTCAACCGCGACTGGCTGCTGGCCCAGCACCCGGAGAGCCAGGGCCGCATCCGGGTGTTCCACGACTGGAAACCCAATATCCTTACCGATCATCATGAGATGGGCGCCAACGCCTCCTTCTTTTTCATGCCCGGCGTCCCGGAACGCACCAATCCGATCACACCCTGGGAAAACCAGGAACTGACCGGAAAGATAGGCGCTTACCACGCTGCCGCTCTTGATGAAATCGGCTCCTTATATTATACTCAGGAAGGCTACGATGACTTTTATTATGGCAAGGGGTCGACCTATCCGGACGCCAACGGCGGAATCGGTATTTTATTCGAGCAGGCCAGTGCCCGGGGGCATTTACAGGCCACTATCAACGGCCCGTTGAGTTTTTCGTTCGCCATTCGCAACCAGGTGGCCACCGCCCTGTCTACTCAAAAAGCTGCGCTGGAGCTGCGCATCGAATTGCTGGATTACCAACGCCGTTTTTACCGCAGCGCGATGGATGCCGCTCGGAAAGAAAGCCGGAAAGCCGTCGTATTTGGAGGAATCCAAGACCGGGCGCGGCTCTATGCCATGGTGGAAATCTTGCGCCGCCATCAGGTAGAGGTGTATCAACTTGGCAGGCCGCTGGAGCTCGACGGGCAATCATTCAGCCCGGAATCGGCCTTTGTCGTACCTTATGAGCAACCTCAGTACCGGCTTATCCGGGGGCTTTTTGATACGACAACCACCTTTCAGGACAGCATTTTCTACGATGTTTCCAGTTGGGCGCTTCCTCTGGCCTTTAATCTGGCCTATGCAGAAGTACCTGCCTCAAATTACAGCCAGAGCCTGCTGGGGGAACAGGTTCAGGGGTTAGCCCCGAAGCGAGAGGCGGGCCCGCCGGCAATGAGCCAGTATGCCTATCTGTTGGAGTGGGAAGACTATTATGCACCCCGGGCGCTGAATTACCTGTTGGCCAACGGGCTTCGGGCGAAAGTAGCTACCCGGGATTTTCAGCTCGAAGGGCGCAGTTACCAGAAGGGCACGGTGCTGATTCCGGTCCAAAACCAGTCGAGGACACCGGCTCAGATTCATCAGATGGTTTCCCGGGCAGTCAGTGAATCCAGCGCGCCGATCTTCCCGGTATCCACCGGTTATACCCCATCCGGTATCGACCTGGGCAGCAACGATTTTGAAGCGCTGAAGCCGCCCAAGGCCTTGCTCCTGGTAGGCGAAGGTGTTTCCAGTTACGGGGCGGGAGAAGTATGGCATCTGCTGGATCAACGCTATGCCATGGAAGTAACCAAGATGGAGTTGAATGACCTGCCCGGGAGTAGCCTTAGCCGATACACGGTGATGGTTATGCCCGATGGGAACTATGGCAGCGTCAGCAGGAAAGGCTGGGACAAAATAAGAGAATGGGTTCGCGAAGGCGGCACGCTGATCACTATTGAAGCGGCGGCCAAGGCGGCTAATGACCAAGGGTTGGCGGGCCTCAGGTTTAGAGAAACGCCGAAGAAAGAAGGCGACATAACGGTGGCGCGGCGGCCTTACGAGCGGCTTGATGCCGACCGGGGCTCGGAAGCCATTGGCGGAGCGATCGTGCAGGCCAATGTCGACCTTAGCCACCCCTTGTTCTTTGGGTGCCATCGGTCGCCCATGCCCCTGTTCCGAAGCAACCGGCTCGCCCTGGAGCTTACCGACAACGCCTATGCCACACCGGCAATCTACACAGAGAACCCTCTTTTGAGTGGTTATATGAAGGACAAGAACCTGGAACTGATCCGCCAATCGGCAGCGGTAGTGGTCAGTGGAGTAGGGCGGGGGCGGACGATCTGCCTGGTAGATAATCCCAACTTCCGCGCCTTTTGGTATGGCGCCAACCGGATTTTTGTCAACGGCATTTTCTTTGGCTCCGCTATCAGCCGCTATGCGCTGGAAAAGGCCAGCGGACAGCCGGGGAAGGAAGGAATGAGGGAATGAAGGAATGATTGAATACCAGGGGCTTAGGCCAGGTTTACGCTTCATTAATTGTGTCCAGGCAGTAACTATTCAGCATCATGGTGATTTAACCCCTGGCGCGAAATTTTGTAGGCTTTTTTTGCCGGAACCCCTTCTCATTCCCCTTGAAAGGGGAAGGTTTGCTTACAAAATTTCGCACCAGAGGCATCCATGGCCTTATGCTAAATAGTAACTCCAGGCATTTATTTACACATAGCCGGCTGAATGCCCGGAAGTATGTTAACGGATAAGGAAAAAGAGCGCACTGCGTTAAAGTTAACAATAGCTTCTGAGTTGTTGAAGATTGCGCGGCTCTTTAATGGGGCAGGCCAACTATTTCCTTGCCGGGATGGTATATTATAGAAGCTCTTCCCCGCGAGCAAACCATAACCAAATGGTCAAACATGATAAGAGAACTACTCTTTACATCCATCTTATGCTTTTCATTACTGGCGGGCGCACTCTCTCAAAGCCCTTATCATGAAATGGCGAAGGACACCATTATTACCCGGCCCCTATTTTTTGGCAACGCCTATTTGTTGGATGGCAAACGGCTCAACATACAGGTGATGCAGTGGTTTATGACTGATCACCCGCTGGCGCATGACCAGATCAGGGTATCCGTTGTCAGTGGACAGATGGCGGGGGTGGGGTATACCGTTGGCGGAATGATATTTCTCGGTGGCCTTTTGGTTGGGCAGGATGACCGGGCGGCGGGAGAAGACCTGATGCTGATGGGGGGCGTCGGCATTGGCGCCGGATTGCTTTTATCAATTATTTCCGGCGGGCATCAACGGCGTGCTGTTCAATTGTACAATGAGGATATCAAACGTTACTTCAATTCTTCCGCAGGCATGGAGTGGCACATTGGCTTCAGCGGGAATGGTTTGACGCTCCGGTTCATGTGATTTTTCTTAAGAAAAAATTAACCATGAACTACAAAATATTTATAGTATCTTTGTAGCGATAAAAGAGTTTATTTTTTGCCTAGTGAATCAAAGCCCTTTCCAAGGCTTTCCGTTCCTACCATCAAGTTTCTCTCTTTCTTTCTTTTTTTAAAATTTCGTTTAATGAACATTTTCGTAGCAAAATTAAATTTTGACACGCAAGAGTCAGATTTACAGCATGCGTTCGAGGAATTCGGACAGGTAGATTCCGCAAAAATTATCATGGACAAATTCACTGGCAAGTCAAAGGGCTTCGGCTTTGTTGAAATGCCAAATGACGATGAAGCTCAGAATGCTATTGATGAGCTGAACGACCAGGAACTTGACGGCAGAAACATTGTAGTGAAAAAAGCTGAAGACAAAGGAAGCCGTGGCGGTGGAAATCGCGGCGGCGGCGGCGGCGGCGGTGGCCGGGGCGGCTACGGCGGCGGCGGTGGCGGTGGCTACGGTGGCGGCGGCGGTTACGGCGGCGGCGGCGGCGGTGGCAGAAGGTACTAAAACCGAATATATCAGGGCTTCTCAGGCACTGATACGCTAATATAAAGAAGTAAAAGCTCCTGGTTCCTTGCGGATTCAGGGGCTTTTACTTTTTACGGGCTACTGGCCCAGATAGGCGTTCAAAAGCGTTTTGTGGGAGGAAGACTGTAGTTTGCGAATGGCGCGGTCTTTTATTTGCCTGATTCGCTCCTGGGTCAGGCTCAGCAAAATCCCTATTTCATTGAGTGTCATAGATTCTTCCTCTCCCAAGCCAAAATACATTTTGAGGATGGCTTGCTCCCGGTCGGATAATAACGATAAAACTTTTTCAATATCGAGTTTCAGAGAATCGGTGTAGGCCAGCCCTTTATCGGCTTCGGTGATTTCTGTATTTTCCAGGACATCGAGGTAAGAAGTAGTTTCTCCGCCTTCGAAGGGGGCGTCCATAGATACATGCCCCGGAGCAAATTTCAAGGTCTCAGTAATTACTTCCAACGTCAATTCCATACCTTCCGCCAGTTCCTCATTCGTAGGCTCCCGTTCGTATTTCTGCTCCAGCTTGGCAAAGGAATTGTTGATCTTGGTCAGGGCGCCCACTTTGTTCAGGGGGAGGCGGATCATTCTGCCCTGTTCGGACATAGCCTGCATAATAGACTGTCGAATCCACCAGACCGCATAGGATATGAATTTGAAGCCGCGGGTTTCATCGTACCGCTGGGCAGCCTTTACCAGCCCGATATTCCCTTCACTGATGAGGTCCATCAGGGGTAAATGGTTGTTTTGGTATTGCTTGGCAACAGAAACGACAAACCTGAGGTTGGCTTTTACGAGCTTTTCCAGGGCCAGTTGATCCCCCTTTCTGATTCTACCGGCTAATTCTATTTCTTCTTCAATGGATATTAAATCGAGCTTACTTATTTCAGACAGATATTTTTCTATCGATTTACTATCTCTAAGAGTAATGGATTGTGAAATCTTCAATTCTCGCATAGGCCTTCAATATACACCTTTTTTGTTACTTCTTATGAGACTGTCAAAAAGGGTAACAGTCACCAGGTTCTTTTATTCCGGCTCCTGTTGGTTTCAACGAACCCTGGATGCTGGACACGAAGCAAATCCGTTGCACAAGCAGGCAGGCCCGTATGGTTAACCACAATCTTAATCGGCAGTCAGCATCTTCCGCGCCTTGTCGATGGCCCTTTCCAGCCCGCTGG
The DNA here is from genome assembly GCA_020636095.1 of Lewinellaceae bacterium. Classification (GTDB taxonomy): domain Bacteria; phylum Bacteroidota; class Bacteroidia; order Chitinophagales; family Saprospiraceae; genus JACJXW01. Next base: position 30,220 of record JACJYN010000014.1, on the reverse strand, counting down.
CGTCCTTGCCGCCTGCGGTGGCGAAGAAAGGCTGTCCACCCCCTCCCCCCTGAATCTCTTTGGCCAGTTCGCGGATCATATTGCCGGCGTTCAGGCCTTTGCTCTCCGTGAGTTCGCGGCTGATGGCGATGAGTAACTGGGCCTTTCCGTTGACCTCTGCCCCGAAAACGATGACGGCCTTGTCGATCTGTTCTTCCAGTTGGTAGGCCAGCGTTTTGATGGCGTTGTTGTCTTCCAGCGGAAGGCGGGCGCCCAGGAAGTTGAGTCCGTTGATGGCTTCCACCTTCTGCAGCAACTCGCCTTTCATGGCGCTAGCCTGGGTGGCCAGCAGCTTTTCGGCCTCCTTTTTGAGCTGTTTGTTTTCTTCCTGTAGGGCCGCCACGTTTTTGGCGGCATGCTTCGGGTTTTTCAGCAGCAGGCGAATCTCGTTGAGTTCCTCGAGTTCTTCCATCAGGAAGGCTTCGGCACGCGCGGCGGTGATGGCCTCGATGCGGCGGATGCCGGCAGCTACGGCTCCTTCCGAGACGATCTTGAACAAGCCGATCTCTCCGGTGGCGCCAACGTGGGTGCCGCCGCAGAGTTCGCGCGAGAAATTGCGGCCGAAGGTGATCACGCGCACCTGCTCGCCGTATTTTTCGCCGAAAAGCATCATGGCGCCGGAGGCCTTAGCCTCTTCGATGGGCACCGCGCGCTGTTCTTCCAGGGGTATATTTTCCCTGATCTTTTGGTTGACCAGGGCTTCGACCTGCCGGATTTCCTCGTCGGTTACCTTTTGGAAATGGGAGAAGTCGAAGCGCAGGCGGTTATCATCCACATCCTGCCCTTTCTGCAGGGCGTGTTGGCCGATAACGTGGTGCAGGGCGGCGTGCATGAGGTGAGTGGCCGAGTGGTTGTTGGCCGTAGCCTGGCGGCGGCCCGTATTCACTTCAGCGCGCACCGGCCCTTCGATGTCTTCGGGCAGGTTTTTCACAATGTGGATGATCAGGTCATTTTCCTTCTGGGTGTCCAGTACCGGTATTTTTTCGGCGCCAAAGAAGAGCACGCCCGAATCGCCGGCCTGGCCTCCGCTTTCCGCGTAGAAGGGCGTGCGGTTCAGTACGATCTGAAACTGTTCTTTGTTTTTGACCTCCATGGCGCGGTATTTCAGCACGTGGGCGCCTTCCACTACCAACTGGTCGTAGCCGACAAAGGCCACCTCTTCGTCATCGCGCACCACACGCCAGTCTCCCACCTGCTTATGCGCGTCGGCGCGGGAACGTTCCTTTTGCACTTTGAGCGCTTTCTGAAAGCCGGCCTCATCGATAGACAGGCCGCGCTCAGCCGCGATCAGGCGGGTCAGGTCGATCGGGAAGCCGAAGGTGTCGTACAGTTCGAAGGCATCCTGCCCGTCGATACGGCCGGAGCTCACATCGAGGGTATCGAAACGGCGGAGCCCCTTGTCCAGGGTATGGAGAAAGGCTTTCTCCTCGCCTTCGATCACTTTAGCCACTTGTGATTGCTGAGCCTTTAGCTCGGGGAAGGTTCCGCTGAAATAGTCGGCCAGCAAAGGAATAAGGGTATGCAGGAAAGGCTCCTGGATATCGAGAAAAGAGAAGTAATAACGGACGGCCCGCCGCAAGATACGGCGGACGACATAGCCGGCGCCGTTGTTGGCGGGGAGTTGTCCGTCGGCAATGGTAAAGGCAACGGCGCGGATATGGTCGGCCACCACCCGCATGGCAATGTCCGGTTTGGCCTTCGGGTCGTAACTGCCTGTATAGGTTTTGCCGGTCTTTTTTTCAATAAAGCGAATAATCGGCGTAAACACATCGGAGTCATACGTGGCGGATTTTCCCTGCAGGACCATGCAGAGGCGCTCAAACCCCATTCCGGTATCCACGTGTTTTTCCGGCAGGCTTTCCAACTGGCCGTTGGCTTTGCGGTTGAATTGGATAAAGACGTTGTTCCATATCTCTATCACCGCCGGATGGTCTTTATTGACCAGTTGTTCTCCGGGTAGCTGTTGGCGTTCCGCTGCGGTGCGCAGGTCGACATGTATTTCGGAGCAGGGGCCGCAGGGGCCGGTGTCTCCCATTTCCCAGAAATTATCTTTTTTATTGCCGTTGATGATGTGATTTTCCGGCAGGTACTGTTTCCACAGGGCGCGGGCCTCTTCGTCGGGCTCCAGCCCTTCCTCTTCATCCCCTTCGAAAACCGTAGCGTAGAGGCGGCTTTTGTCGATGCCGTACACCTCGGTGAGCAGTTCCCAGGACCAGGCGATGGCCTCTTTTTTGAAATAGTCTCCAATAGACCAGTTGCCCAACATTTCGAACATGGTGTGGTGGGTGCCGTCCCGCCCCACATCTTCCAGGTCGTTGTGCTTTCCGGAGACCCGCATGCACTTTTGCGTATCGGCGATCCGGCGCACATCCGGCGTCTGGTTGCCCAGGAAGTAGTCCTTAAACTGGTTCATACCGGCATTGGTGAACATCAGCGTAGGGTCGTCCTTGCTCACGATCGGCGCACTGGATACTATCTTGTGTTGTTTGGAGGCGAAAAAATCCAGAAACGCCTGCCGTATTTCTGTTGAAGTCATAATTACAATCCTTTTATCACAACTGAAATGCCCATTTTTTTGGAACAGCGAAGATAGGGGGTGGAGTTCACATTTACCAGGATTTTTGGGGAATAGATGTGGATTTGGGGGCGTGGTGTTAGTGTATCGGTGTATCGGTGAGGAGCACTACGGAAACCCACTCACTCCTTCCTTCCTTCTCCCGGTAGGGTATTCGTTAAAAAGCGTTAAAAAGTCTTAATATGTACAAAAAATCGAATCAGTTTCTACATCTTTGTCCTTCCAGTTAGAAAAAAACTACACCCAGCCCCAGCAAAAGGCTTGCATTTTATCCCTTCAGGCTATTTATTAACACCATTTTAGTTAATGTTTTAGGAGAAATTCGCAAATTATTTAAGGATTTATCTAAAAAACAGTTTAAAATTTTGTGATTCACCCTCCACAGCTTACTTTTGACAAATACACTTATAGAGAAAAGAGCAAAAAGAGAGGGAGAGAAGCTAATTTTTCAGCAACTATCGGGTTTCTATAACGTAAAGGTTATTCACAACACGCATAGGTTGAATTATTTAGTTTGTTTGGTAAAGAATTGATACTCATGGGAAAAGAGAAGTTTACTTACAATACCCACACGCTTCGGTATGAAAAGGTGGAGCAATCCACCGGTCAAAAACTCACCCGAATTATGGGTTTTGTCTGTGCAGCGATTTTCACTGCATTTATCCTCACGCTTCTTTCACACCGGTGGATACCTTCACCGCAGGAAAAAGCTTTAAAAAAGGAGATTAAGCTCATGGAAGCTCAGTTCGCCGAAGTGAATGGCGAATTAGGGCAGCTCCGTGAGGTACTGGCGAAGCTACAGGAACGCGACGCTTACGCCCACCGGATGATCTTCGGCATGGATCCAATTGACGAAGGCGTGTGGGAAGGCGGTGTAGGCGGCCACGACCAGTACGCCTCCCTGCGCCAACTCAGCACCGGCGACCTGCTGGCGAACGTTCGCCAGGGCGTAGACAAGCTGAAGCGCCAGATGGACTTACAGTCCCGCTCGCTGGATACGATTCTCAATCTGGCAAGCGAGAAAGAAAATATGCTGGCGGCTATTCCTTCCATTAAGCCAGTCAGTTCCGATAAGCTGCCCCGCAGCGTTAAGTTGCTTTCCGGCTTCGGCATGCGTATCCACCCCATATATAAGGTGCCCAAAATGCACTATGGTATTGACTTTACCGCTCCCAAGGGTACGCCCATTCAGGCTACCGGCGCCGGTAAGGTGATCAAGGCCGGTAAGGTGAGTGGCTACGGCAACCAGGTAGTCATCGACCATGGTTTCGGATACCAGACATCGTATGCCCACATGAAGTCCATCACGGTGAAAGCCGGGCAGGAAGTAAAACGGGGCCAGCAAATAGGCCTGGTGGGCAGTACCGGTACTTCGACCGCTCCGCACTGCCATTACGAAGTGATGCACAAAGGCAACAAGGTGAATCCCATTCACTATTGCATGGACGGATTGTCCTCCTCGGAATACGAAGAACTCGTTCGCGCTGCGGAAATGTCGAACCAATCCTTTGACTAATTCAAAAAAGACCAATACAGCCAGATGCTGAAAAAAGTACTTTCCAAAAAAGGCTTCCGTTTCGGAGGTCTTTTTTGCATTATTGCGATTTCTGTTTCTTTCCTGAGCTGTGGCGAGAAAGCCGCCGCGGATACGGGCAATGTGGCGCTGCCCGCTGCCCTTACCGATACCGGGCCACTCCCCCGGGATACGACTCCTCCGGTTGAAGTGGCTCCCGCCCCGCAGCGTTTTACCATCATCGGCGTGGGAGATATGATGCTGGGCACCAATTATCCTTCCGCCTCTTACCTGCCTCCTAACGGCGGCCGCGATTTGCTGGCGGAGGTGCGGGGCCTCCTGTCCTCGGCAGATATTACCTTTGGCAACCTGGAAGGAACCATTCTGGATAAAGGAGGAACGGCCAAGCGCTGTAATAATCCGAGTGCCTGCTATGTGTTCCGCTCTCCGGAAAACTATGTCCAGCATTTTGCCGATGCCGGGTTCGATTTTCTGAGCATTGCCAATAACCATTCCGGCGACTTCGGCGCTGCGGGGCGGGAACGGACGAAAGCCAAACTCAAAGAAGCCGGCATCGCCTTTGCCGGCCTGGCCGGCACCGACGAGTATGCGGTCGTAGAACGGGACGGGGTGAAGTACGGCATGTGCGCCTTTGCGCCCAACTCAGGTACCTCCAGCATTCTCGACCTGGCCAAGGCCCGGCAAATCGTGAGTAAGCTGGCCGCGGAATGCGATATCGTCCTGGTCTCCTTTCACGGAGGAGCCGAGGGCGCCAGCCATCAGAATGTTCCCCGCCGATCAGAAACTTACTACGGCGAAAACCGGGGAGATGTCTATAAGTTCTCGCATGCCGTCATCGATGCCGGCGCGGATATCGTCTTTGGGCACGGGCCGCACGTCACGCGGGCCATGGAACTGTACAAGGGCCGGCTGATCTGTTACAGCCTGGGTAACTTCTGCACCTACGGGCGCTTTAGCCTCAACGGGCCGGCTGGTTTCGCACCCATCGTATCCGTGACGGTCGGCCGCGACGGCGCTTTCCAGGAAGGGCAGGTGACGCCGATTTATCAGCAAAAGGCCCACGGGCCAAAGATAGACAGCCAGAAACGGGCTATTCGTACGCTGATCGAGTTGACCCAGGCAGACTTTCCCGAAACAGAGCTGTTGATCACCCAGGAGGGTAAGCTGACAACCAAAAAATGATGCAAAAATAGATACGTATTTTTTCTAACTTACTATGACGAAGGACACCACCCAACCGCCTCGCTACTGCCCTAATTGTCATTATCCGCTGCCTTCCTTTGGAGCGTACTGTTCGCACTGTGGCCAAAAATACACGACCGGCAGAATACCCGTTTGGGAAATGGTTACGGACTTTATTGAGTCCGTGCTCAATATCGATTCCAAAATCTTTCGGACGATAGGTTCTTTGTTCAGCCCAGGCAAACTTTCCATAGAATACTTTAAGGGCCGCCATAAGCGCTACGTGCCCCCGCTACGCCTCTTTTTTGTAATGGCCATTGTGCATTTTGGCGTTTTGGGTTATGTCGGGTTTGATGAATTGGAGCAGCAGGTCGAAGGAATTTCGGAACGCCAGTGGGAAAAAGCCCATCTGGCGGGTTTCCGGGACCGGTTGGACAGCGCCCGGCTTACAGTCGAAACGGCTTACCCCAATGCGCCTGTTCTCACCGAAGCCCTCGACTCTCTCGAACGAATCATTGGCGACAGCCGCCTGGACAGCATCAGCCTGGGATATTTTTCTTTTGATCGCGATTCCAGCAAGTTCAGAATAAAACAAGTAGAAATAAGCCCCCGGGACGCGGTGGAGATGCCGTTGGACAGTTTTGCATCCAATTACGGGGATGGAACCTTTCTCAGCAAGATGCAGCTTCGGCAGGTAGCCAAGTTCAACCGGCGCGGAGGGAATTTCACCCAGTTCGTCCTCAGCAAGCTCATTTGGATGGTGGTGCTGATGATGCCGGCCCTGGCGCTGCTGCTCAAATTGCTTTACATCCGACAGAAGCATTTCTACGTAGAACATCTCGTTTTCTCCTTCCACTATCACGCCTTCGCTTTTCTCATCGTATCTGTCATTTTGCTGGTGAATCAAACCAACCTGGACCAATTTTCGAAATGGTTCGATAAGGGTTTCCTCATTGGTATGTCCTTCCTTTGGATACTCGTTTACCTTTTTATCGCCATGCGCCGGTTCTATAAACAGCGTTGGTTCAAGACTTTTATTAAGTATTGCGTCATCAACTTTTCGTACACTTTTATTTTTACCTTATTTTTGGTGCTCACTTTGCTGGCCAGCGCGTTGTTGTTTTAAGGAATGAGGGAATGAAGGAATAAATGAGGGACAGGGGCCGGTGAGTTTATTCAATCATCCATTTCCTCATTCCTTCAATCATTAACGATCAGATATGCCATACGAAAAGTACGAAACAGTTATAGGATTGGAGATACACGCTCAACTGGCTACCCAGAGCAAGGCCTTCTGCGGGGATGACGCCAGTTTTGGAGGCGCGCCGAATACCCACATCAGCCCTATTTCTCTGGGGCATCCGGGCACGTTGCCCCGCCTCAACAAAAAGCAGGTGGAATACGCAGTGCGGCTGGGCCTGGCGTTGGGTAGTAAAATCAGCCTTTTCAATGCTTTTGACCGCAAGAATTACTTCTATGCCGACTTGCCAAAAGGGTACCAGGTCACGCAGGACCGGGCGCCCATCTGTATTGGCGGAACGCTGAACATCCGGGTAGGGGCGGAGGAGAAGGCCGTTCGCATCCATCACATCCACATGGAGGAGGATGCCGGCAAGTCCATACACGATTCGGACGATCCCTATTCTCTGATAGACCTCAACCGGGCCGGGGTGCCGCTGCTGGAGATCGTCTCTGAACCAGACCTGCGCTCTGCCGAGGAAGTGGACGCCTATATGTCGGCCATGCGCCAGTTGTTGCGCTACCTCGGCATTTCCGATGGCAATATGGAGCAGGGCTCAATGCGCTGTGACTGCAATGTGTCGGTACGGCTGAAGGGGAGTGAAAAGTTAGGCGAGCGGTGTGAGATCAAAAACCTCAATTCCATGCGTTATGCCCGCCGCGCCATTGAATATGAAGTGAAACGGCAGATAGCGCTGATCGAGGCCGGCGGCAGGGTAGCACAGCAGACCCTGAACTTCGACCCGGCGACAGGGGTGACCGCGCCCTTGCGGGATAAAGAAGATGCCCACGACTACCGCTATTTTCCGGAGCCGGACCTCCCGCCCATTGTGCTCAGCGAGGCGTACGTGGAAAAAATACAGCAGTCGCTGCCTGCTCTGCCGTGGGAGCTCTACCAACGTTTTCAGGAGGGGTACGGCCTGCCGGCATACGACGCCAACCTGCTCACCCAGGAGCAATCGACGGCTCTGTTTTTTATAGGCCTCTGCGAGCACACTCCCAACTTCAAGGCCGCTTCCAACCTGATCATCAACAAAGTGGCGCCCTATTGCAACGAGGCGGGAATCCGAATAGAGGATTTCCCTGTCAGCCATTCCCAACTGGCCGCTTTTATTCAGCTGATCGACGAGGGCAAGGTAGCCAGCGCCGCCGCCTACCAGTATATTTTCCCCGTGTTGGCCGAGGCCCCCGGCCGCCTGCCGCTGGAGATTGCCCAATCCCTCAACCTCATTCAGACCTCCGATGAGGGCCTGCTGGAAAAGCTGGCCGACGAGGTGCTGGCTAATAACCCGGGCGAGGTGGAGCGCTACCGCAGCGGCAAGAAGGGCCTGATGGGCTTTTTTATGGGAGAAATGATGAAGGCTTCGAAGGGCAAGGCCGATCCGAAACTGGCCAGTGCGTTGTTGAGGAAGAAGCTGGGGTAAAATATAACCTGATTATGGCAGACCATAACCCTTTTGATCGATTTCGGCTAAAGCGCAGCGCGTTGCCTGCCGGTATAGCGCCTGCTCAACTCTTTTTTCAGCTGCGGCAGGACAGCTACGGCTATTTTGTGCAGATGGCGGACAAAAAAGGCAAGCCCGCTTCCAACGTGGATTTTCGCCAGTACAGCGACGCCATGCGCAATCTGATCCGCCAGCTGGAGGAGATTCGGAGGAGGGAGAGTTTTATCATCAATTGGGAAAAGCCCTCCAGTGAAGTGTATCTGATGGAACACGAGTACCTGATGGGATTGCTGAAGCGGGCGGGCAATTTTGTAGACAAAGACATGCAACCCCTCCATTTTTCGGAGGGCGCCGGGCGCCTGGAGCTGTGGATAGAACAAGAAGAGGGTAAGGCTGGCCATTTTCGGGTGAAGCCGATGATACTCCACGAAGGGAAACGGTTGTCCGGTTTTCAGATGTTGTCTGGTTCCTGGGTATTAGAGGACGGCAAATTGCTGGAGATTCTGCCGGCCGGTGAAAATTTTGGAGCCCTACCTTATTTTAACACCCGCCTTCCGAAGAATAAATTGCCGTTGTTGCTTTCCCTGTATTTCTCCAATATCGATAACGGGGGGTTGCAGTACAATGGCTATCAATTGCGCTATGGCCAGGAGCCCGTTCTGGCGCAACCCTATCTGGCCTTTGAACAGGTCGATGAGAACCAGGCGCTCTATCTGCGGGTAGGGCACGTCCTGCCGGGACTGGAGGTGGGAGATATGGAGCAATTTGGGATATCCCGCTATGCGGATATACGGGAGATGGGACAGTCAGTAGATGTTCGGCCGGTGGAGCAGGAACCTATAGAGAGCCTGATGGCGCAGTTGCGCAAAGCGCTGCGGCAGGGGAGAGGCAAGGCCAACGCCGCCATTGAAGAGGACAATCTATTTATTGTTCCAGCCGAGATCGCCGGGCCTTTCATCTACGAAGAGCTGCCTTCCCTGTTGGGTAAGTTTCGGCTTTATGGAGCCGAAAAGTTGCGTTCCTATCGCATCAGTACGGAAACGCCCCGACTCAATTTCAACCTTAGCCACGGAATTGATTTTCTGGAGGGGGAAGTCGGGCTGGATTTTGGCGGACAGGAGGTCAGCCTGTTGGAAGTCCTCCGGCAATACCAAAAGCAGCATTATGTATTGCTCAGCGACGGGACGCACGCTATAATCGAAGAAGCTTACATCCGGCGGTTGCAACGGCTTTTTCAGAAAAAAGACAACAACGTCCGGGTATCCTTTTTCGACCTGCCGGCCGTAGAAAGCCTTTTGGGGCAACGCCTTGCCGACTCGTCTTTCCCCAGAGCCAGAAGCGTATTCGAAGGTTTCAATGAAATAGAGTCCCGGCGGATGCACCTGCCGGAGTTGAATGCCGAGCTTCGGCCTTACCAGAAATACGGATACAAATGGATGCGTTACCTCCATGAAAATCGGCTGGGCGGCTGCCTTGCCGACGATATGGGGCTGGGCAAGACCATACAAGCCATCGCTTTGCTGGCTTTTTTTTACCCTAAGGAGCAACGCCCTTCCCTGATTGTTATGCCCCGCACTCTGTTGTTTAACTGGCGGAGGGAAATCGAACGGTTTGCCCCTCAGTTGTCTGTCTCTGTGTATTATGGCAACAACCGAAACCTGGAAGAGGCCCTGCAATCGCAGTTGGTGCTGACCACCTACGGCCTGGTGCGCAATGATATTGAAGAGCTAAAGGAAAAGGAATTTGCCTACATCATCCTGGACGAGTCTCAGAACATCAAAAACCTGCAATCGCAGGTGTCCAAAGCAGTATTGTTGCTGCAATCAGCGCATCGGCTGGCATTGAGCGGCACTCCGCTGGAAAACAACCTGGGAGAATTGTATTCCCTTTTCCGTTTTCTCAATCCAGCCATGTTCGGTTCGGTGAAGCGCTTCAATGACAATTACCTCCTGCCCATTCAGAAGGACAATGACCCGGAAGCCATCCGGGAGCTGCGTCAGAAGATCTATCCCTTTATTCTGCGGCGGTTGAAGAAAGATGTATTGGATGACCTGCCGGACAAGATCGAGCAGACGTTGCTGGTGGAAATGTCGGAGGAGCAGCGGACGCTGTATGAGCAGAGACGCTCGTTCTACCGCGATGCGGTGCAACAACAAATTGCCACCGCCGGCATCAATCAGAGCCGTTTTTTCATCCTCCAGGCCCTGAGTGAGTTGCGGCAGCTGGCCTCTGTTCCGGAGAGCCAGACTGAGGGGCAGGTCTTGTCGCCCAAGCGGGAAGCGCTAATGGAGCAATTGTCGGACACCATTGCCAACGGCCACAAGGCGCTGGTCTTTTGCAACTTTCTGGCATCTTTAGAACTGATCGGGGAACAGCTGGAAGAGATGGGCATCGGCTACGTCAGCATGAGCGGCGCTACCCGCGACCGGCAGAGCCTGGTCAACCGCTTCCAGGAGGATCCGGAGTGCAAAGCCTTCCTGATGACCCTCAAGACGGGCGGCACCGGACTCAATCTGACGGCGGCCGACACCATTTTTATCTACGACCCCTGGTGGAACATCGCCGCCGAGCAGCAGGCCATCGACCGCGCTCATCGCATTGGGCAAACCAGCAAGGTGCTGGCCTACCGCCTGATCACCCAGGGCAGTATCGAAGAAAAGATTCAGGAGTTGCAGGAGCGCAAGCGCGCCCTGTTCGATCAGGTCATCGGCGCGGATACCGGCGCGCTGAAGGCGCTTAGCGAGGAGGATATTGATTATATACTGAGTTGATATATGGAACAAGCAGTAAAGGAACAGCTTTCGGAAGTGATACTGGCGCTAATGGATTCGTACACCAAAGACGAACTGCATAGGGGGGTATATAATACCGTTATTCGCCCGTTTCTGACTGCTCAACTTAAAACACTGGGAGCAGAAGGCCTCGAAACGCGAACTGTCCAGGAGTTGATGAATAAACGCAGCTTAAAAAAGGATGAGCTGGGATATCTGTGTGCCATTCCCTTTTTGTCGGGCCAGCTATTTCAACTTTTTCAGGAAGCGCTGCCGGAAGGCGTGCGGCGCTTATTGAATGCGCTGGTATGGGAAGAGCGCCTGGGGATTAAGGACATCAGGGAGCAGATGGGGATCGACCCTCTGTCGCCGCAGCAAAATGAAAGGTTTTACTATCATCAGGTTCAACTGAGGGAAAATTACCAGCTTTTTAAGCTTTGGCGGAAATTCGGTTGGGGCGGCGCCCCTGAAGACACCATGATCTCACTGGCATTGCCGATGCGCCAGATAATTGCCGGACTGCTGCCTACACCCGAATGGAGCCAACTTAAGCCAGTCGACACGCTGGAAGCGGCAGAGATAGTGTACGATAGCGGTGAGCAGGACCTACAAAAAGAATGGCCCTTATTGATGGCATATCTACATCAGGATCAGTTGAAGCTGAGCACTAAGGGACGGCCATTGGCTTCATCCTTAGGCAAAATGCAGCGCAGCCTGGGCATACGGGAATTCTTTCCGGATAGTAAGGATAAATTCCTCAGCCGTATCCGCGCCACCATGCTGGCCAGCCTGGCGGAATCCCTGTCGAAATCTGAAAAGAGCAAGGCCTTTCCCGAGGTGTTGAAGTTGCTTTTTGAAAACTATTACCTGAAAAAATTTAATTCGTTTTATCCCATATTCTCCTTCTTTAAAGGTTCCAATAATGTAGATTCCTATTATTTGCACAAAGTTGAAAGCGGCTTATTCTCTCTGCTGGCAGATATCCCGGCCGAAAGCTGGGTGGCAGTGGAAAACATCATCGGTTATTATAAGTTGAGTTTTACTAACCTGAAAGCCGTTGCACCTGGTGAAGCCCAGAACCGCCTGTACTACGATGACATTGATGTCGAAATGGATTATGGGACGTTCACAGACAAGCTGTATATCGAACAAAACCTATTCCATAAGGCCATCGAGAAACCCCTGGTGTATGGCTCCCTTTTCCTTTGGGCCTCGTTCGGCCTGTTGGATATTGCTTACGACGCACCTGATATGGAGGATTTAGGCCACGGTGTTTTCTCTCCTTACGACGGAATTCGCTACGTCCGGCTGACCAGCCTGGGCGCTTATATTATCGGCAGGCAGGAAAGTTACGATGCGTCAAAATTGTCACAGCAACTGGAACTCACTCCTTCGCCGGACGCCCTGCTCATCGTGTCGGGCCCCGACTCTCGTGACTTCGCCGCCACGCTGCTGGATTCCTACGCCAACGATGTCGGCAACGGCTTCTTCCAAACGGATTTCGCCACCTTCCTAAAAGGCTGCCGCACTCAAAGAGACCTGGAACTAAAGATCGAGCTTTTCCGGAATGTTGTCTCTTCCCCCCTGCCGCCCAATTGGGAGGCATTTTTCCAAAGCCTCCAGCAAAAACTGGAGCCCCTGGAGGCGGTCAAAGGCTACCAACTCTTCCGAATTCCACCTGATAACAAGGCCCTGATAGAGCTTGTCGCCAGAGACGCAGTATTACGTGGGCTGGTGCTCAAGGCGGAAGGCTACCATCTGTTGGTGGCTAAGAAAGATTTGAACGGGTTTAAGAAGCGGCTTCAGGAGTTTGGGTATTTTGTGGGGTAGGGTGAGAGAAGAGAGAGGATGGGTTCAGGGTTGAATTGGGCGTGTTCGGAATTCGCTGTTCGCCGTTCGCCAATCTCGTCGCCAGAGGCTATGGCCGACGGAGACAGGCAAGGCGAGAGGAGGACGCATAGCCGAGCTACGCAACCGATCCCGCAACTCAGGAAAATCATTATTTTTATAATCATTATTTTCATAATCATTACTTTCATAATTGTTATATTTTGAATCATTATTTTTGTAATCATCCGGCCTGCTACTTGACCCTTCATTGACAAAGGCGTACCTTGGGGAGGGGAGGGGAAGATGGAGTGATATGATATAGTGATGGGGTGATGGGGTGATGGGGGGAAGGGAAGATGGAGTGATATGATATAGTGATGGGGTGATGGGGTGATGGGGTGATATGATATAGTGATATGATATAGTGATATAGTGATGGGGTGATGGGGTGATATGATATAGTGATGGAGTGATGGGGTGATGGGGTGATATGATATAGTGATATAGTGATATAGTGATGGAGTGATATAGTGATGGAGTGATATGATATAGTGATGGAGTGATATGATATAGTGATGGAGTGATATAGTGATATGATATAGAACGGACTAGATCACCTCCTCACTACCTCACTACCTCACTACCTCACCTCCTCACTACCTCACTACCTCACTACCTCACTACCTCACTACCTCACTACCTCACCTCCTCACTACATCACTCCCTCACTACATCGCTCCCTCACCACACAAGACCACATTTCACCATGAAACAACTGCCCATCTACGAGGAAGACAAAGAAAACCTGAAGCGGTACTACAGCATCGGCGAGGTGGCCAAGATGTTTGAAGTCTCCAAGTCGCTGATCCGCTTTTGGGAGAACGAGTTTGATTTTCTCAAGCCCCACAAGAACAGCAAGGGTGACCGGCGCTTCACGGTAGAAAGTATCGAGCAGCTCAATTTGATCTACGAGCTGCTGAAAGAGCGGGGGTTCACCATCGACGGGGCCCGGCGGGAGATCCTTCGGTTGCAGGCCTGGGAGAAAGAGAAGGGGGAGGTGTTGGAAAGGTTGGAAAAGGTGAGGCGTTTTTTGGTAGAAATGAAGATGGCGTAACCGGTCACCCTTTCATCATTTTAGCCAAGGACTTGCTCTCCAGGCGGCTGTTGATCCAGTACAGGGCCAGGTCATCCAGGCCGAGGGGGACGCGCTGGCTGGGGTCCTCTTTGATGGCCTGCAATTTCTCCTGTAGTTTTTGCATATTTCCCCTTTCCTTCCCCGGCGCGGCATCCAGGAGGCGTTTGATGCCGTAGGTGATGGCTCGCTCGAAACTGCCGGAGGGCGCGTTCAGTTCTTTGTGGACATACCGGTAAGTGGAGCGATAGGTACTTTCCAGCAGGTCGATCTCATTGATCTCGTAAACGGCGATCAGGTGGAGCAGGTAGGCGCCCGTCTTAATGTCTTTCCGGGCGCTAAAGCGTTCTCCCTTGATGATCTTGAGCAGCCAGTAGCGGCAGTCCTCAAATTTTTCAACGATGAAAAGCAGGACAGCGGTGTTGAAGAGCAGCACGGCCTGGCTGACGATATTGATCTGATATTTTTGTATGCCTTTGTCAATAGATTCCACCAGGGGCCCGATCCCTTCGGCGATCCCGAGGTTGATGTGGTAAATGAGCTTAAAGGTGGACACCTTCTGAAACACGGTTTGCTGGTCGTGGAAATTTTTGGGCATGCTGTTTTGAAGTTTGTCCAGCACCGGGGGCATGTACTCCAGCTTTTTATTCGTGTAGCAGAAAGAGAGGAAGTTGGAAAGGTCAACGACATAGCGGTAAAACTCTTCCTGGCGGTAGGCCTCGTTCTGATCCCACCATTCTACTACCTTTTCATAATAATTGAGGGCTTTTTCCGGTTCGCCCTTCATCTGGCTGAGCATGGCCGCACACTGGTAGTAGCGGCGGCGGGCGTGGATAGACTGAGGGGCGCCTCGTTCTTCGACGAGGGCGATGTAGCCTTCATTTTTCAATTCTTCCATTCCGGCGCGGGCAGTCCCCTTGATGTTCTTCAACAATAGTTCATACAGCATGTCCAGATACTGAAACTCTTCGCTCACCGCTTCCAGGTAGGCTTTTTTCTCCTCGATCAACTCCTGGACCTCTTCGCGGAAAGAACGCCGCTTGAGGTCCCAGGTGATATTGCGCATTTCTTTGTTGACCTCCAGCAGCGCCAGCTGGTCGCCCAGGGTTTCAGCCAGCTGCCTGGCGTCCCGCAGGCGTTCCTCACACTGCAGGTAGAGCCCCCGTTCATAGAGGTATTTGGCGTCGAGCAGCAATTCCCGGATGCGGGCTGCCTTCGACTTGGAGCTGCGGTAGTCCCGCATGCTGCGCAGGATGGCTTCATAGAGGTAGGACTTATCGTAAGGCAGGTTGCGGCCGAATTTCTTCTTTAGCTTGCCTTCATCGTATTCCTCCATCTCGTTGACTGCCTGAAAGAGCTCCAGGTATTTGCTCGGCCGGCCCCCGCTCTTCTGTGCGTCGAGGGTGAAATAGCGCTTTTCCGATTTGGACATGGCTTCTATGAGCTGGAAGAGGTCTTCTTTGTGCTTCATGGGAAGAGTATAAGTGTTTCCGTGTGTAGGCGCCTCCAATGACCGTTTGCGGATACTAAACACCGTTTCCTGGCTCAAATGCGCCGTTTTCTGGACGTAAATAACCGTTCGAGTGTTAAAGTTATACTTTTTTAAAAAAAAAGCATTTTTTTTTGCCTGCTTAGAAACCCAAAGTAAGGCTTTTTAGGGAAAGATGAAAGTGTTGTAGGGGAAGGAGGCTTTGCTTTTGAATTAAATTATTGATATTCAGTTATTTGTGATATTTTGTTTAAGGCTGATATACCGTAGTGGTTATAACTTTTGGTGACTGGGATAGCGAAAAAATAAAGTTTAGAAACCCGAACTAGCTTGAAAAGGTGGTTTTGCAACCATGCCATTACCCTATAAATTTGTACCTGTAATTAATCAACAACGCTGTTTGACACGAAGGGCAACACTAAGATAAACAAAAAGCAATTTCGATTGCGGTAAAAATATTTATCTGTCTTTTTTCCGGGCGAAAGGGAAAGCGGCAAGGTTCGCTGCCCGGCTTCGTTTCCCGGAAGGTCTATCTCAAACGAGTAGACGGGCTACCATTCCAGGGTTGGACGAGTTCGCGGTTCGGTATTCGCTGTTCGCAAACGCGGCAGGCCGCTTGGGCTTACCTGCTTCTAACCGTGTCCAACCTTAGACGGGTAGCCAGTAGACGCACTCCATACTATGATAAAACGCATAATGTTCATAGGGCAATTCGGAGGCCCTGCCGCCTTTTAGGTGTGCAGGGCATCTGCCCTCTGATTAAATGAGAAAACCCAAACACAGGAGGCTTCAAACACAACATACTAGACACAAGATTTTAATTCCACGGTATTAAACAAAGCCGATTCAAAAGGGAAGGGCTCGCGTAAAGCGGCCTCAGGGCAGAGTTGCGCGAGCCCCCTTTTAATGATATAACCCCTTAACCAAATGAATAAAGATTTTAGGGTGTTTTATTTTCAGAAGGGCATGTCCACAAAGGTGGGCATAAATCTAATTGGAGATAAGTAGATAGTTGCTATTATTCCGGGCTGGGTAGTGGTTTGAAGAACCGCTGCCCAGTTTTATTTCCAGAATAAAAGTGGCCTCACTCTCAAAGGCATAGGAAAACGTGAGCAATAGAATTCATACTAATCTGAAGGAACACTTGTTATTAGCACATCGTTAGCGGGGTGCTTTGGCATTTAGGCTGTAGGCTTATTGCCGGGCGCCGCCGTTAGCGATGAATCTCTTAGGGGCCGGAGAAAAATAAGGTCCTCATTTTAGGCTAGAGATTTTGTCGCTGAACAAGGCGCGAAGAGCGCGCATAGCCTAGCTACGCAAGTGATGAGCAACGCAGTGCAGCGGCAAAAGATCTGTATCAAATGGGGAAGTTATTCTTCGCCGGGCTCTTATTGCCTAACTCCCAAATACAGCAACTATGGGCTTCCTGAACCTTACCTATCCAAACCGGCGTACTTTTTTTATCACTTCTTTTATTATCCTGCTCTTTTTATTACCTCTTGCTATTTCGGCACAGACGGTCGAGTTTGTTTCTCAGTCGGCTGACGGCTCCGTCACCATGATCGTCAAAGACCTGCCTGCGCTATCTCCAGTCGTGCGGGCGGAAGAGGCCAAACTTGCCAAGATACCGACTCCTCACTATGAGTACCTGTGGGTATTCAATGATGGCGAGTTTATCAACCAATCGAAAGACGCTACCGTTACCCACCAATTCATTGGCGTAGAAGGAAGTTTGCGCCAGGGGGGGGCCACCGCCTTCACCACCGGAGTCTACAGTGACGACCACCTCGACCTGCCACCTTCCGCGCGGGCGGTCAACGGAAACAGCCCCGGGGACATTGTGTGGAAAAATGTCCCGCAGGTGGAAGTCGTAAACGAGGGGTTACTCAAACTCTCCAGCAATCAACGCGGCTTCGTAGCCGGCGATAAGACTGTTTTTATCATCTCGGTGAAGAACCCCAATGATTTTCCAATAAGTGGGTATATACTCTTTTTTTCTGATCCGATGATCGAAAAGAAAGCAGAAGGCGAAGCTCGGGGCGAGGTCAATTATGAACTCTTTGAGGATGAAACCGGTACGCCCGTGCCCGCTGCTTTTTCCAAAACGCTGGAACTGGCCCCGACGGAGCCGGATTTCTTTCTCAATGAAGTTCCCAATCAGCTGTTTCCGGAATCGCTGAAAGGCAGGCACGCCAAGGTGTTTCGATCTTCTTTCGGAACCCTGGACTCTCAGGAGGTGCGCAACTTTTTTGTAGCGTTCGATGTCGACGAAGACTTATTCGACAAAGGGCCCAAAGAGGAAAAGGGCGCCCTGCGCTTTACCTCCGTTGTTACGGTCGATCAAACCGCCGGCCCGGATGACTTCCTCACTCCACAGGATTCCGCTCAGATTGAAAGCCTGAGTATTCAGGGATTGCTCGACAGCCTCCTCCTCAATGATCAACCCAGCGGGCGTTTGATTGCGGATATTTCCACTTTCGAAGGCGAAATCAGCCGCTCGCATGACCCCAATTACATCCGGACGGAGATCTGTGAATGCCCCGAAGACTCGGATGGCGCCTTCAAGCTGTTCTGCACGGTGCATTTCTCCAACGAGGGCAACGTGGCTACCAATAATATCTCCGTTTCCATCGCTTTTCCTCCGGAATACGATATTTCCAGCATTCCGAACGAGCTGTTGTCTATTTATCCTCAGCCGGAAACGGCCATCCTGGCGGATCGCGATCCCTCCACCAATACCGTAAGTTGGAACCTGGCGGGCTTCCAGCTCTTCCCGGAGGCGCAATTCAGCCCGGGCCATCCTCTGACCTATGCAGAGTTTCAGTTTACCGTACTGGCCAATCCGGCCGAGGGGAAGGTGGATTCCATCCCCTACCTTCAGGCCTGCATCGTTTTTGACGGCCAGGAGGCTGTCTGTACCGCCCCGGCCCGGCCGGTAGCCGTACAGAGCAGCGAAGCGGCCGACATACTGCAGTGCGAGGCCTGTGTCTCCAATGCGCCTCCTGATAATGGAGGCGGAGAATTTCCTATTCCCTGGTGGCTGCTGATCCTGCTGATCCTCATTTTGATCATTTTGTTGATCGTGATGGCTCTGAGGAGGAGGCTTTTTGGGAGCTAGCGGGATTCGGAAATCGTTATTCGGTTATTCGTTAATCGGAACGCTGTGGTTCTCAGCCCGAACTCCGAATCGCGAATCGCGAACCCCGGACCCCCATAGCCATAAAAAAACCCACATGAAACCAATACTCCTTTCGCTCATCTTCATCGGTTGTTCCTTCCTTTCCGGGCTATTGGCTCAACATTCGCCGGCAGCCTCTCCGGATATTTTTTTCGAAAAGGCCAAATCCCACTGCAGCCCCTATCAGCCGGACAGCGTCCGATACTATTTGGACCGATGTGCGGATCTGTACCGGCAGCAGGACAGCCTGGAGGCCTGGATCAATGCGTATAAGCTGGTAGGCAGAACGGTGCTGACCCAGGCGGGCAACCCGGCCGACGCCATCGCCCTGCTCCGGGAAAGTGTAGAGGAAAAGGCCTGGCGGAATCCCCGGCAAGGCAGCGAGTGGAATGCCAGGGGCTGGTCTTTTGTACTGCTGGGCTTCATCTACAACCATTACATCCGGGATTTCGAACTTTCGCGGGAGAATTATGAAAAGGCGGCCGCCATTTTCCGGAAGGAAGGCGTGGGAACTCCATCCGATATTGCCGCTTATGTGTTTCTGCCGTTGGGCAACCTGAATACCCGGCTGGGCGATTACGATGCGGCCATCGTATCTTTCCGGCAGGGGCTGGAGGCCGTTCCCGCTTCGCCGGGCAACAACAGCCGGGCCGCTCTGCTCAGCGACCTTTCGCTGGCTTATATGTCTGCCGGGCAAAGAGAAAACACCATCGCCGCTTGTAAAGAAGGGTTGGCCATAACCGGCATCAGCCACTTCAACCGGGGCCTTTTGCGGTCTAATCTGGCCAAGGTTTTTCTGGAAAATGCTCAGTTCCGGGAGGCCCTGGCAGAGGCCCAACAGGCCAGGACGGAGATGGAAAAGGCCATTTCCGACGATGGCTTCAGCCGCGCTGCCCTGAAAATCCCCATCATCGATATGTACCTGGGAGGGATTTACCAGGAACTGGGGCAGCCGAAGGCTGCCATAACGCACTTCCAACTGGCGGAAGAAGGCTACCTGAGTGGCGACAACGCCAAATTGTACAGCCGGGAGTTGGGCAAGATCTACTGCGCCTGGGGCAACCTTCACGCCGGACAGGGCGCCTACCCGGCTGCGCTGGAACTATACCGGAAAGCCCTCGCCAGGGTCGTCCGGGAATACGATGGAAAAGGCTGGAAGCAAAATCCGAAGCGGGAATGGTTGCGGCCGGAAAACACCATCATCGAGGCGCTGTCCGGCAAGGCAAAGGTGCTTCGCCAATGGTACGATACCGAGGGAGGGGTAGACAAACTGGAGACGGCCCTGCAGTGCTTCGAGTTGATCCTCGAAGTGGAGTTGCAGCTTCGGAACACCTATCGCTATGAATCCTCCAAGCTGTTCAACGTCGAGGAAGCCCGGGAGCGCAGCGCCAGCGCCATCGCCAATGCACTGGAACTGTACCGGGTAACGGGCCAGCCGAAATATCAGGAAACGGCGCTTTCCTTTGCCGAGCGGACGAAGAGCATCCTGTTGCTGGAAGCCTTCTACAAGTCCAGAGCAGAGTCTCTGGCGGGTATTCCCTACAGTATTCTCGAACAGGAACAGCAGATGCAGGAAGAGCTGGCCGGGCTGGAGGAAGCTCTTTTCGAAGCAGGGGAGGGCGCCGACTCACTGGCCCGCTCTCTGGAAGCCCGCCTGCTGGAGGCCCGGCAGCGCTACGCCGGCTGGGTGAGCGCCCTTGAACGCAATTATCCCGATTACTACCGCCTCAAGTACGACGTCCGCACCCTTTCCTCCGCCGAAATTCAGCAACAGTTGCTGGGCACAGACGAGGCCTTCATCGAATATTTCGTCGGGCCGGCGGAAATTTATGCCTTTGTTATCACCGCCAGCCACTTTGAGGCCGTGACACTGCCAAAGGATTTTGCCCTCGAAGCCTGGGTGGCCGGGCTGCACGACGATATAGCCAACTTTCAGTTTCCCACCTATGATAAAAGCCAGCTGTGCGCCTCCTACCGCCAGTATGCCTACCAGCTGTACGACAAATTGGTTCGCCCGCTGGAGACACTCGGCTTGCCCGAACATCTGACCGTCATTCCCAGTGGGGCGCTCAGCCTTTTGCCCTTTGACGCTCTGCTCACTGAACCGGCGGAAGGCTGCGATTTCAAAAGCTATCCGTACCTGGTCCGCCGGTACGACATCAGCTACGGGTATTCGGCAACCCTGCAGGCGGCCCTTCAGGAGCGCCCCGTCGGCAGCCATCGCTTTGCCGGCTTTGCGCCTGCTTTCGACGGCAGCGGGGGGCACAGCAAACTGGAGTATAATATCAGCCTGCTGGAGGCCGTCCACCGCCTGGTGGGGGGCGACTTATATACGGGCGCCGAGGCTACGGTGGCCCGGCTGTCTGAAACGGCGGGCCGCTCCGGGCTGCTGCACTTTTCTTCTCACGCCCAGGCCAATACCGAAGCCGGCGACTTTTCTTTCATCGTCTTTTCTGATGGAAAGGGTGGATACGACTCCCTCTTTGTCAAAGATGTGTACCTGCTGCCGTTGCGGGCGGAGATGGCGGTGCTCAGCGCCTGCGAGGCTTCCGTCGGAACGCTCTACAACGGCGAAGGCATCATCAGCCTGGCGCGCGGCTTTCTTTACGCCGGCGCGAACAGCGTGATCACCACCCTCTGGAGCATCAACGACCAGGCCAACAGCCAGTTGATGGAAGCGTATTACCGCTTTCTGAAGCAAGGTTATTCCAAATCGCAGGCGTTGCGCCTGGCCAAGCTGCAGCAGATCGAGCAAGGGGGGCGTTTCGGGGCTCATCCTGCTTACTGGGCGGCCTTTACGCCTATTGGCAATATGCGGCCCGTCTATCAGCCGCTGTGGGTAAAGCTGGCCATTGGCGCCGCCGGCCTAGGCTTGCTGTTTGTGGGTTTTGTAGGATTTCGCCAATTCATCAGAAGCCGTGGGCGTAAGCAGAAAAAGCAGCAGAAAACGGCGGCGGGAGGATGGGCGATTGGGTAGGGTATTCGTTTTGCGCCCGTCTATGCAGGGTCGGCCCTACACAGTACCCAAGTTATCTAATTCACCCATCTAAACCAGGGAGCATTCAGCTTCCGGAGCAAGCTTTGAGCCTGTTGCTGAAACTCATGCCCCTTCGTTGCGGCGATGCGTTGGGCTTCGGTTGGCACATCCAGGGGAGGGGTATCCATGGCCAGTGCAGCCAGCAGGCGGTTCCATTCGCTGTTTTCGCGGTAGTTGGTGCGGCTGAGTTCGTCGATGGGGGCGTTGGGCAGCCGGGCCAGCAGGGCGCCGAAGGCCTGGTAGGCGGCCGGGTATTGCTGCTGCTCAAAAAGGCGGTGGGCCGCCTGGAAGCTTTGGCTGACGGCCTCCTCAGCCGTTGGTTCGCCTCCCATGGTGGCGCCGTCGAGCGGCGGCTGGTAGTAAGCCCCGGCGATGGCGTTTTTACTAAAGTTGGCCTGCAAATACCAGTTGAAGCTAAAGGCCAAAAGCAACAGGATCGCTGCCGCAGCGGCCAGCCGGGGCCAGAGTGGCCGGCGGGCGGCTACTCGGAGGCCCGCCGGTTGGGGCGTATTCTTTTCCCATTCCGCGATCTTTTCCCGGAAAACCTCCGTCCGGGCGGCTTCGAAACCTTCATGGATTTGCCGGTAAGCGGCTACCTCCCGGGCGAAGGACTCGTCTTCCTGCATCCGCTGTTCTACCTGCCGCCGGGCTTCGCCGGCCAATTCTCCCTGGATATACCATTCAATGAGTTCTGTATCATCGGTACCGGCTTTTGCCCGTTGCTGTTCCCAACCGGCCATTTGCCGGCGGAAGGCTTCACTGCGCAGCGCCTGAAAGCCTCCCAGTACCGATTGGTAAGCCGACAGCTCCTGCCGGTAGCCTTCATCCTGCTGAAGCCGGTCCTCGAACGCCGCGCGCTCCTCCTGCTCCATCCCGTGGGTGAGGTAGCGTTCTATGGTATCGATGTCGTAGTGTTCTGAGGGCATTTCGTTTTGATTTAGATTACAACAGATCACGAAGCTTTTTCAGGCAATCGTGTTTGCGCTTTCGGGCCGCCCCGGCCGATGGCAGGCCCAATTCTTCGGCAATAGCTTCCATAACGAAGCCCCGGAGGTAGGCCATTTCCAGAATCTGCCGGCAGGAGTCGCCTACCTTGGCGAGCAGGAGTCGCACCCATTCTGCTCTGGCGCTTTGTTCCTGGCGGCTTTCCACTTCGGGGGCTACCGGCAGCTCCGGGATATCGTCATCCCAGTCGCTGGTGTCGGCGTTCTTTTTTCTGAGCAGTATTTTGCCAATGCCAAAGAGGTAGGTCTTCAGCGTGCTGCCCAGGGGGGGGTGGAGCTTGCCGTTCACAATATTTCGGTAAAGCACCACCATGGCTTCCTGATAGAGCTCCAGTGCTGTTTCGGAAGACAGGGCGCCATATTTAATAAAAAAGAGCCGAAAGGGGCTGCGCATTTCATCGTAGAGCTCCTCCCAGGCCTGGCCCTTGTCGGTGGCCAGTTGCTGCAGCCTGCGGTCGTCATCCGGATATTTACTCATTAATGGGCCGGTTTAAGTGGGTGTTACAAATTGTCTGATCTTTTTAGGCCTGTGTTGGAGGCGATGGGGTAAAGTTAGATAATTTGTGGCTATTTGGTATTGAGTATGGTGTCAGGGGGGGCTATAACTTGAGAGCGGATGAGATTACCGTCTTGGACGCCAAAAGATTTTGGCGAACCAGTTGGGGGTTAGTACAAACGCCTTTTCAGCTACGTAAAATGGTGCAATGAGATTTTTTTTGAAAAATAGCGTAACGTTTTCCCATCCCGAGGTATAAAGAAGCAAAACAACTAAAACCTATAGTTGGGAAGGAGGAATGGGCAACCATTCCCCGCCCGTTATAATCCCGTGACTTTTTTTCTGCCCTTTGGGCTTTCCGGAATATATGGCAACTATCTCTTTACCCTATGTACATTATTTTCATTCAGCCGCCTGCCTGCCGGTTTTACCAGGCAGGGGCTAACCCCAGGAAACCACAGCCCCGGAGGAAACGATGGGGCTGTTTTTAAAACAAAAACTGGCCTGTCAGGCAGCAGAGGAGCTGCTACAGGTTATCATCCCATTATCCCCGGTAGCCGGGTAAGCGTTTTGTGCTGCTTTGTTTGACGTATCCCAATTACCGCAAAGGCTTAAAAGCCTGGCTGCCATTTTTTTTCAGAATAATTGTATGAAACCATGGGCGCTTCCCCCGCAAGGGAAGCGCCCATTTTAGTTTTCAGTTTGTTGCCATGCGATCCCACCTACGCCAAGGCTTTGGATGGGCAGGCAGGGATGATCGCGGCACGCTGGATTTGGTAGCCATGCGATCCCACCTACGCCAAGGCTTTGGATGGGCAGGCAGGATGATCGCGGCACGCTGGATTTGGTAGCCATGCGATCAAGGATGATCGCGGCACGGCACGTTAGATCCAATGCACCAGGGCGAGATCCTGGCGGTGGGCGAGCATCTCGTGTTTGGGGTATACCCGGAAGCCGTACTCATAGACGCCGGCCAGTTCGGGGTCGACCTGGCAGGAGTAAGTGGCGACATGGCCTTTCACCCCTTTGAGTTTCAGTTCTTCCTTGACCTGCAGTTCCACCTCTTCTTCGTTGATGCGCTTGAAGAAGGCCACCTCTACTCCGACATGTTTGGCGTCTATTCCATCGATGTGCAGTTGGATGGTAGCCTTGAAAGGCTGCCCGACCGGCAGGGCGAAGTTGTCGGAATCGAAGATATTGGCTTCCACCACTTCGATCTCATTCCAGCGCTGCTCCATCTGGGCTTTCCAGGCGGCCATCTGGCTGGCCAGCTTGAACTGCTTGGCCTTGATGGCGCGGCCGCGTTCGTAGAGTTTATTGTAAAAGCGCTCGTAGTAGTCATCGAGCATGCGCTTCATAGTGAAGACGGGCGCCACTTCGGCGATGATGTTCTTGATATAGCCGGCCCATTTGGGGGAAACTCCCTGCTCGTTGCGGTCGAAGTAAGCCGGTACGATCTCGTGTTCCAGGATGTTGTAGATGGTCTCTGCATCCAGCTCATTCTGGAGGCTCTGGTCGTCGTAGGTGCGTTCTTCGGAGAGCGCCCATCCGGCGTCGGGGCGGTAGCCTTCCGCCCACCATCCGTCGAGCACGCTGAAGTTCATCACCCCGTTGAGCGCCGCTTTCATGCCGCTGGTGCCGGAAGCCTCTTTCGGGCGGGTTGGCGTGTTGAGCCAAATATCGACGCCGCGAACCAGCAGCTTGGCCATTTCCATATTGTAATTTTCGAGGAAGATGACCTTGCCGATAAATTCCGGCCGCTTGGAGACGTGGATGATGTGCTTGATGAGGTCCTGGCCGCCCTGGTCGGCAGGGTGGGCCTTGCCGGCGAATAGGAAGAGCACCGGGCGCCCTTCCTCGTTGACGATCTCGTTGAGGCGCTCCATGTTGGTGAACAGCAGGTGCGCCCGCTTGTACGTTGCAAAACGGCGGGCAAAGCCGAGGATCAGGGCATCATTTTCAATGGCGTTGATCACCTCGAAGATGTTGCGGGGGTTTTCACCGCGTCGCGTGAGGTCTTCCTGTAGCGTGGATTTGATATAATCGAGCAGGCGTTTTTTCTGCAATTGGCGGATAGACATGATCTCTTCATCGCTGACCTGGTGGATCTTGCGCCAGTATTCCTTGTTGGACTGGTCGCGCAGGAAGCCTTTTCCGAAAGTCTTGTTGTACAGTTCATTCCATTCGTGGGCGATCCAGGTCGGGTAGTGCACGCTGTTGGTTACATAACCGATGTGCAGTTCCTCCGGGATATAGCCCGGATAGAGCACGTTGAACATCTTCTGGGATACGGCGCCGTGCAATCTGCTCACGCCGTTGACCTCCTGAGAAAGCCGCATAGCCAGGTGGCTCATAGAGAACAGCTCGTTGTGGTCGCCCGGGTTGATCTTGCCGAGGGCGACAAACTGTTCCCAGCTGATGCCCAGGCTTTCGGCATAGGGATAGAGGTACTGCTGGAGGAGGTGTTCGTGGAAGTAGTCGTGCCCCGCCGGCACCGGCGTGTGGGTGGTAAACAGGCTGGTGGCGCGCACCACTTCCCGCGCCTCATTGAAGGACAGCTGTTGTTCCTGCACGTAATCCTGCAGGCGTTCGATATTGAGGAAGGCGGCGTGCCCCTCGTTGCAATGGTATATATCCGCGTCGATCCCCATGGCCTTGAGCGCGCGGATGCCGCCGATGCCGAGTACGATCTCCTGCCGAAGGCGGTGCTCATTGTCCCCGCCGTAGAGTTGATGAGTCAGGCTGCGGTCATCCGGGTTATTCTCATCGATATCGGTATCCAGCAGGTACAACGGCACGCGGCCGACCTGAAGCACCCATACCTTGGCGTAGACCAACCGGCCTTTGAGGCCGACACTGACTTTCAGCCATTCCCCCTTGTCGTCCCGAACGGGCGCCAGCGGCAGTTTGGTAAATTGCTGAGGTGGGAAATTGCTGATCTGGTCGCCGTGCAGGGAGATGGCCTGCTGGAAATAGCCGTAGCGGTACAGCAGCCCGATGGCCACCATATTGGCGTTGTCATCGCTGGCCTCCTTGAGGTAATCGCCGGCCAGCACACCCAGCCCGCCGGAGTAGAGGCGGAGGGAGATGTGCAGCCCGTACTCCATACTGAAGTAGGCGATGTGGGGCGTGTTGGCTTTGGGCTTCTCCTTGAGATAGGCGTGAAAGCCCTTGTCTACCGAACGCAGGCGGTCCATAAAAGCTTTATCCGCCAGCAACTTATTCGCTTTATCTACGCTTATATTGTCGAGAACAGCAATGGGGTTGTAGTTGTGCTTCTTCCAGTTGTTCGGGTCAATGGAGCGGAACAACTCAATGGCATCCTTATTCCAGGACCACCAGAGGTTGTTGGCTAACTCGTGCAGGGGCGCCAGTTCTTTGGGCAGTTTGGATTCAATAAAGATGCGCTTCAGCTTCATCTGATTATCGTTTATTTGTCCAATCATGAGATGACAGATTTTGATCAGGGAGCAAAAGTAGGGTTATTTCGTGGGAGGAGGTAGGAATTACTGTAGAAATTACACTAAGAGGGAGGAGGGAAGTCGGAAGTGGGAAGTGGGAAGGCGGAAGTCGGCCCACCTCCGCCTAAGGCTTCGGAGGGTGAGAGAAGTGGGAAGGCGCCATGGGCAGCACACATTCGCACCTTTACACCTTTACACAATCATCCGTTTACACAATACCATCAACCATGAGTGCAACTGCAGCAATGCCCTATTTCATCAAGCCTTCCGTCAATCTAAGCCGGGAGGAGAAGCAGGCCGCTTACGAGCAGGCCCTGGCTGCTATCGCCGCCAACCTGGAAGGCGAACAGGATGCCATCCTGAAGATGGCTACCATCAACTGCTTGCTGAAGACCCACCTGCCTTATTATTACTGGGTGGGTTTTTATCTGGTGAGCGGGCCGGAGCGCCTCTCGGTGGGCCCCTATCAGGGTACGCTTGGCTGCCTGCACATCGATTTCGGCCGGGGCGTCTGCGGGCGGGCGGCACGGGAGCAGCGAACGCAGATCGTCGCCGATACACATGCTTTGGCGCAGGGCAGCGAGCACATCGCCTGTGACCCCAACTCCCGCTCCGAGATCGTCGTGCCGGTTTTTGATGAAGCCAACCGGCTCATCGCCGTGTTTGATGTGGACAGCACGCTGGAAGGGTCGTTTGATGAGGTGGATCAGAGGTATTTGGAGCGGTTGTTTAGCCTCTCCCTAACCCTTCCGAATCAAGTTCGGAACAGGCTCTCCGAAGGAGGGCGGATGTCCGAATGAGTACTTCCAGATAGTGGGGATTGCACACAGCAGCCCTGGCAGAGCCAATTCCCCCTCCTTCGGAAGGGGTTAGGGGGCATAGCCGTCAGGTATAGAAATTAACAATATGTAGAGGGGCAGGAGTTACCCCTGAGTGGATCCAAGAACAGATTTGCGATGTGCGATGTGCGATTTTTGATATCTGATGTGGCCTTTTCCGTCCTGCCAGTTGAGAGCTTGCCAAGAGCAGCCCTTCAAAGGGACATCGAAAATCAAAAATCTCACATCAGGTGTCAAAAATCTCATGCGGCAGGCCAAAGTTGGGGTAGCCTATCGGCATTGGGCCATGGGATATGAAAATATTTTGTACGTGTTAAAAATAAACCTGATGGCTATGGGGTTAGGGGGAGGCTCCACATTCCACCGGGCCGAACCCTACCCGGCATTTGCCATCCTGGGTATAACGGAGATGGAGTTGCCGGAACTTTCCGTTGATGACATCCTCGTTGAGGAAATTGAGGATGTCGTCGGTATAATCGGAGAGGGGCAGGCTGGCCCATTCATGCTGGCCGCGGCAGACGGTGGCCAGGAAGAAGGGCCCGCCAATGTTGCGCAGGCGCTGGGCAATGGAATAGGGGCCATAGAGGGGTAGAAAGCCGGGGTCGCCGGGGTCGCAAAAGTGATGGGGAGCGCTTGCGTAGGGAACGAGCGGGTCGCAGGTGCCGTGGAAGAAGAGGGAGGGCACCGCCCTTTTTGTCGTGATGAGACTGGTGTCGACGATGGCGCCGGCCAGGCTGATCAGGCCGCCGTAGCGGAATTTACCCGGCAGCTTCGGGCTGTCCGACGGCAGGTCTCTATCCTGCCAGTAGACGGCGTGGACGGCGGCCTCGGCGCCGGCGCTGCTGCCGGCCAGCACCAGCTGCTCCGGGTTGATACCCAGTTTATCTTTATTATCCAGCAAATACACCGTCGCCTCCCGGATATCCTGCACGGCGGCCTGAAAAGTGCTGATCTTATTAGCGGCGGGCTGATCACAACCGAAGGACTGCCCCTTCATAGTAAGCCGGTACGACATACTGGCTACGACAAAGCCCATGCGGGCCAACTTTTCGGCAAACGCCACCTGGAGGGAGTCGTCGCGGCGCCCGCCGGAAAAGCCGCCCCCGTGCACGTAGAGCAGGGCCGTCCGGTTTTTGGCGGCGTCGCCCTGCGGGCGGTAGACATCCAGCTCCAGCACGACGCCATTTTTGCTGCTGTAGGGGTAAGTATCCTTCTGCACCTTGCCGAAGAGGGCTCGCTTGTACCGCCCCTTGCTGAACAGGCGGTTGGCAAAGATCCAGGGCAGGAGCTTTTCCTCGGCGAAAGCGTTGTTCCAGGATTCGTGTTTCACATCCGGGTATTCGGTATAGCGCACGTTGGCCTCCAGCTTGAGCAGCGCCTCGTTCATCTGCCGGGAGAGGGCGGCGGGCACGACGTCATCTTTGGCGCCGTGAAAAATCCACAGGTTGGCGGTACTGCTGTAGAGGGGCGCCAGCAGAGGGTTGCCGCCTCCGGCGATGGGCGCCGCTGCGGCAAAGCGTTTGGGGAAGCGCGCCAGCAGGTCGAAAACGGCGAAGCCACCCATGGACAGGCCCATCAGGTATTCCCGTTGTTTGTCGATAGATTCCTTTTTCTCCAGTTCCTCCAGCAATTCGATCACCCGCTGCAGGGAGGGTTGGGGCGTGGAGGTGAAGGGGAAGTTCCAGTTTTTGCCCTCCTGAGTAATGGGCGTCCAGAACTCGTCGGGTGCGCACTGGGGGAACACCACGATGGCGGGAAAGTCCCGGCGGTTCTTCTTATCGAGGAACAGGCCGGCGCCGTGGGTGAGCTGGGCTTCATTGTCGCGTCCCCTTTCGCCGGCGCCGTGCAGGAAGAGCAACAGGGGGTAGCGCTTGCTGCGGTCATAGCCCTCGGGAAACAGAATGCGGTAGGGGAGGAGCAGTCCGTCGGAGGACTGGAACAGGCGCTTTTCGAAGAGGGCCGTTTCAGGGTTAGGGGTGGTTTGGGCGAAGGAGAGGGCCGGGAGGAGGAGGAGCAGGAAGAGGGTGTAAAGGTGTATGGGTGTAAAAGTGTAAATGTGTGGAGGGCGGTTATATTGTTGGCTTGATGAGGGTTTGAGAGGGTTATATTGTTGCCTATCTGAAGGGCTGGGAGCGCTATTTTGTTGTTGGATAGAAAGGAGTTGGGTATGTTTTTTAAAACTGGCCATGTTGTGGAGATTTTTGGTGAAGATAAGGAGAGATATTGTTTTCGTATTTTTAACTATTAGAACTGATTTAAACTAATTCTCTGGACTGCAAACGAAAGCCTTGAATCTCCTGGACTTCAGCTTTTCCTCGTCCCGTCCGTACGGACGAAACTCGAATCCCGCTTTTGGGAAAAAACGGGACGCCAGTAAATCTAATGCTTTGCTTTCGTCATTAGACAATAAGTTTAAATCAGTTCTAAGGCAGAGGCTGTCTGGAAAAATAATTATTGGCTTTTCCATTAAATGACTGTATATTTGATAGTATCAAATGATAGTATTAAATGAAGCCGCCTTATGAAATAACTGCTCCTGTTTTAAGGTTGCTCACTGCTGTCTCTGAAAAGTTGGGAGAGGTGAAAGCCAGTTATCTCAACAAGCCGTCGCCTCAATTAAGGAAGCAAAACAAGATTAAAACCATCTATTCTTCATTGAAGATCGAAGGCAATACTTTGACAGAAGACCAGATCACGGCGTTGATGGACAATAAGTGGGTAATAGGTCCTAAAAAGGATGTTCTGGAAGTATTGAACGCGATCAAAGTCTATGAAAATATTGATAATTACGATCCGGTTTCGTCAAAATCCTTTTTGTCGGCACACCAACAATTGATGGAAGGATTGATCGACAGGCCTGGCCAATACAGGACTGAGAATGTCGGGATCGTACAAGGTTCAAAAGTAGCACATTTGGCGCAGTCGGCAGGAAATGTCCATTTTTTAATGAGCGAACTATTTGAATACTT
>JACJYN010000013.1 GCA_020636095.1 Lewinellaceae bacterium | reverse complement strand
CGCCTCGTCTAGCAAAAAAATAGCTCGCCTGAAACGGGGAACTTATTTTTCTCCGGCCCCTTCGGGCTACCGTCGCCTCAAAAACGAAATTTGAACAAGCTCGTAGTATAGACTGAGTTAGGGGAGGATTTTCCTATTTTGGCCATTCATAATTTATTTGAGATGGACAAGCTTATCGCAATTCTGTTTGTCATTTATATGGGAACTCCAACTATGGGTCAGCAATTTATCACGGTTCAGCAGGCTGGTTTTATCCGCAACGGGCAGCCTTATCGTTTCCTGGGCGCCAACTTCTGGTACGGCCTCAACCTGGCATCAAACGGGCCGGGCGGCAACCGGCCCCGCCTCCTGCGCGAGTTGGACCGCCTGCAGGCTTTAGGTATCGATAACTTACGCATTATGGGCGGCAGTGAGGGGCCGGACGGCGCCCCCTGGCGCATGGCGCCTGCCCTGCAGCCAGCGCCTGGCCAATACAACGAGGGCCTTTGGGATGCCCTCGACTTTCTGCTGGCCGAGATGGCAAAACGAGAGATGGTGGCCGTTATTTGCTTGTCCAACTTCTGGCCCTGGTCGGGAGGCATGGCGCAGTACGTGGCCTGGGCCGAAGGAAGCGACATCCCATACCCTCCGCCGGCAGAGGGCGGCAACTGGCTGTCCTATATGCGCTACAGCGCCCGCTTTTATAAAAACAAAACGGCGTTGGCCGCGTATTTTTCCCATCTGGGAAAATTGATCAATCGAACCAATGCCTATTCTGGTATTCCCTATAAAGAAGATCCGGCCATTATGGCCTGGCAACTGGCCAATGAACCCCGCGGTATGTTCTCCGCCCGCAAATACCGCAAATGGATCAGGGAATCGGCGCGCTTCATCAAAAAGCTGGACCCCAATCACCTGGTCAGTGTAGGTAGTGAAGGCAATACGCAGGTTCCGACCGGCAATCACTTTAAACGGGACCACCGCTTTCCGGAGGTGGACTACACCACCATTCACATCTGGATACAGAACTGGCAGTGGTATGATCCGCAAGAACCGGAAAAAACCTATGACAAAGCACTGGGGAAGGCCAAAGACTACATTAACCGCCACCTCCGGTTCGCCGAAAAATTGAACAAACCGATGGTGCTGGAGGAGTTTGGAATCGCCCGCGACTACGGTAGCCATTCGGATACGGCCTCCATCGTCTGGCGGGACCGGTACTACCAGGATATTTTCAATACGGTTTTTCAGCTGGCCAAGGAAGGGCGCCCCATGGCGGGTTGCAATTTCTGGGCATGGGGCGGTGAAGGACGCCCCCGGGCTCCCCTGGCCGTCTGGCAACCGGGGGATGACTTTATCGGCGACCCTCCGCACGAACTCCAGGGCTGGTATTCTGTGTATGAGAAAGATGTTTCTACGCTGGACATTATAAAAAAATATGCCACCCAAATGAGGCTGGGTTTGCAGGATTAAAACGAAGATACGCCCGTCGGTTCATCCGGATGAACGTCCCCGAATAGCTACTCCTCCTCTTCCCGCCCTATCCCTTGCGCCACTCCCCGCGCAAATTCCAGAAAATATTTATGCCCCGGCGTGAAGCGAAAGGCCTCATCGTCAATCTTGTCGATCAGGCGGCGGCGGGCGAGCAGGTGGTAGAAATTGCGCCGGGAGGAACTATCGCGCAGGCTCTTGGTGGCCTCCAGTACTTCCCGAAAGGAGGACAGCTCCAGCAGGCGTTCCACATCCTCGTAGGCGAAAGTACTGAAACTCAACTCCTCCATGATGTTTTTGCCTTCGCGGTCCATCTCATAGCAGAGCACGCCCAGGAAGATGCAGATGTCGCGCGAAAGCGTATCATTATCTCGGGCGCTCTGCAGGAAGGCATAGTCGCTCTGGCAGAGCAGCGACAAGCCAAAGGAAGCTTCGAAAAATTGCTGGTAGAAGTCCAGGTGCTCCCGCAGGCAGGTGAATTCGGGTTCCCCCTCCACCAGGAAGCGGGCGTCCATCAGTAGCGACTCAGTGATCTCGCGGTGGTATTCAGGATACATGTTCTTCTTTTTAATTAAGAGCTTGTTTGGAGGTGGCCGATAACCAGGAACGTATTACAGGCCCTCTTCCGGCCCGTCCTCGTACCTCAGCCGGGTAAACTTCCCCCTTCCCCCTTCCCCTATTTCAGGCTCACCCGTACCTCGGGCACCTGAAAAATAAAATCTTCCAGCTCAATGGCGATCCGGCGGCCGGTAAATTCGGCATTATACTGCTCGCTGTCTTCAAAAACAATACTGCATATCTTCAGAAAACGCTCAGTGGAGGGCAGCTGCTCGTTCTGATAGAGATGCTCGCGGCACCATCCGAAAAAGTCGTCGACAGGAAGTTGCTCCTGCAAGGATACAACGTAGTGCTGCCGGTCGAATAGCACCTCGTGGCGGTCGACGGCGGTGATATCCTCTTCCTGCAAGAGTACCACCTCTGCCCGCTGCTCAAACTGCTCCATGAAAAGCGCCAGGTTGGCGCCGGTGCTGCTGCCGAAGAAATTCCGATAGCTGCGGGTGGTGAAAGAAGGAACTTCATGCCGAAAGGGCCGTTCCAAAAAGAAAATCCACCCGCTGAGTATCTCCGACTCGGTCTGCAGGCGTTCGATAAGGGGGAGTAGCTCCCGGGAGAGGATGCGCGACTGCCGCAGGATGCGATCATTGCCGCCCCGCAATAGCTCGTGCAGTTGCCCGAACCGGTCGCGCGCCTGCTGGTAGCTATGGCCGAGGCGTTCCCGGTTGGCGTAGGCCGACAGCTCCCCCAGCAGGCTGGCAATAGACTCGGAATGCTGTAGGTTCAGGATGCTGTTGAGCGGAGCGATATAATATTCGATGAGGTGTCGGGCGCGGCGGATGCGTTCACCGTACTCCATCTTATCTTTATTGGCCTTCAGCTGTTGTGTTTCCCGCAGGAGCTGCCCGGTGTTGTTCTCCACGTTCTCCAGGAAGCGCTGCACTTCGTCATAGAGCGTCTCCAACTCCTCCAGCAATATGGGCTGCTCTCCCTCCGGACATTCCCGGATAGCATTGAACAGCTGGCTGAAAGAAGTGCGGTACTTTTCCAGTTCTGACGGCAGCAGCGGCCTGAATTCACTAATTAGAAAGGCCAGGAAAGCACGCACCGGCTCGTTGAGGCGAATGTCGTCGTACTGCTCCGTCAGCAGCTTGTACTCAAAGAGCCGGTTGATGGATATATCGCCCGTGTGCTTGGTCAGGGCGTTGAACTGCTCCCGAGAGATGACGTTACCCGCCAGCTGCGCCAGGTACAGCGCGCGGACGAGCTCGAAGTTCTCCGAGATGAAGCGGAGCACCTTGTCGGGATCTGCTTTGAGTATCATAATAATAATACTTCCTGTTCTAAAAAATGGCCCGTTTTTTCCAGCAGGGTGCGAACCCGCACCACTTCCGGCAGGGTAGAGAGCCGGGTGCGGTTTTTCATCCGGGCGCCGGCCTTTAGCGGTTTGGAAAAGCGGCGGTGAAGGGCCTCCATCTCCTCGGGCACATAGAGCCGGGTATGGGGATGCACCTCTTTGATGCGCAGGTATTCTTCCAGTCCGGTGTAGTCGTAATCTGGAAAGTGCAACCATTCTTCGGCCCGGATGCCCCCGATCAGTTGTTTGCCGATCCGGCCGTAGGGGTGCAGGAATACCCAGGAACTGCCCAGCACCGCTTCGGCAGCCAGGAACACCTCCAGGTTTTCTACGCTGCAGACTTTGGAAATGCCTGCTTTGAGAACGCTGGCAGCGAAGAAACCAAAGTTGGTGGTGTGCTTCTCCAGATTAAGGGGCGTATCATTGACGATCACCTCCTGCCAGCCCCGCAGCAGAAAAATCCTTTTGCCGGGGCGTTTTCGGGCCTTGGAGTCTCTGAACCGGGCCACGTTGGCGGCGCCGTCAAGCGGTCCACCTCCCTCCGTATCCACCGGAAAGCTAGCCTGCCAAAAAGATTCGAAGGCGGGAGGCACGGCAACCCTATAGACATAACCTCTCCCCCGCTTCTCCCGGCGGACGATGCCACCGGCCAGGAGCTGCTGAAACTCTGCACTGTCGCGGATACCGGCGGGCATAGCGCGCTCCGTTATCGGCCCTTCCTTAATTTTCTGATAAAACTTCTTCCTCCGGGCCATGCTTGGCTTTTCTTTCGATCAGGTGAATTTTTTCGTCAATCACGATCCGGTCGCCCACGCCGCGCCGGATGATAGCGTAGCGGTCAAAGCCGTCCACCATATCCGGAGCGGCGAAGATGGGATAGTAGTAGTTGTCCTGGCAGTATTGCACCAACTGCGGCCGGTTTTTACCGTCGATGGTGGCGATCTCGTCAATGAAGAGCACGATGCGGTTTTCCGGGCTGCGGACCGTCAGCCGGTTGATCACCGTCATGATGATGATAAGGCGCAGCATGCGGTCGGTGCCGTCGGACTCGACCTGCCGGGCCAGGTTGACCGAGCGGGCTTTGCCGTTAACGGTGAGGCGCAACCGCAGGTCGAACAGCTCGCTGAAGGGGATGACCTGCCCGCGTTCCAGGTACTCGCTCAGGGTTTCGAAGCGTTCGTTAGCGGCTTCGTTCTGTCCGAAGAGCGTATTCGTATTAAGGGTCAGCCCGGCAATCTTGTGCAGGTCTTTCTGCAGCCGCTCGTTGGGTTCCAGCTCCACCTTGAGCGATTCGATATTGGAAATACTTACCCGCCCCAGTTGGTAGTTGAACTCATTGACGATGAAGGTGCGGAACTCTTCGTAGCCGTCGAGGAACTTCTGCGCCGGGTTAGCAAACTGCACGGCAATGTTATTGAGCAGGGTTTCGATGCTCTCTTCTTTATCCTCCAGCGACTTCAATTCCTGCTCCAGGGCGTTGATGAAGCGTTTTTCGTCGGCCAGGTCATATTGGGCTTTGTTCTTGAGCTGGTTGAACAGCCGGTTTTTGTTGTCGATCAGCTTCTGATACTTATCGTAGTTCTGCCGGATTTCTTCGTATAAACTACGGGCATCTTTAGTGCTGCCTTCCACTTCCTTTTCGAGCACAAAATGTTCAAGGTGGAGGGCTTCCAGGTCACGCTGGTCACGGCGCAGGTCATTTTCCCGTTGCCGCAGCTTGGCGATCTGTTCACTGACGACTTGCCGGCCGTTGTCCAGGCGTTCGATGGCCTCATCCAGCTGGCGAAGTTTTTTTTCGGTTTTTTCTCTTAGGGCCGTCAGTTTATCCACCTCTTTCTTCATGCCTTTGATGCCCTGCCCTATCTGATCCAGTTGGCTGGCCAGCTGAATATGGTGCTCCAACTGTTTTTGGCCTTCCAGCGCTTCGACTCGTTGCTGTTCCAGTGCCGTCCGGTTGCGGGTAGCTTCCAGCAATTGAGAGATTCGGGCCTTTTCACTTTCCAGCTCGGCGATCTCGGCGGCGAGTTCTTCCGGGGTGGCCAGGGGCTGTAATTTAAAATCATCGGGCAGCAGGATTTCGCCGTCGAAGAGCTGTACCCGGCTGCCAATTTTTTCGGCTTTTTTCAGAATGGAGGCTTTTGGCAGGTGGCCGAGCTCCGGCCGCAGGATGCTGTTGAGTAGTTTGATATCCTCCGTTTTATCCGCCAGGTGGCTGATGAGCCAGTTTTCGCTGTTGGCCAGCGCCCGGCCTTTGGCCTCGATGTTGTTTTGCAGGCGCTGTTGCCGCCGTTCCAGATCTTCAGGCGCTTTATTACCGAACACTTTGATCTCCTGTAGCTGGTAATTGAGCTTCTCCAGCGCTTCCTGGGTGCTTTGCAGTTGTTGTTGGAGGAGCGGTAGAGGAGGCAGGGCCTGTATCTCTTTTTTGCGCTGCTCCTGACGTTGCAACTCCTCCTGCAGGCGCTGCATCTGATGGCGCAGGATGCCCACCTCCTGATTCTGTTCCCCCTTCTGATTTTCCAGTTCGCGGGCATGAAGCTTCAATTCCTCCGCCTCTTTTTCCTTCTGATAGATCTTATCGGCCAGCTCGGCGGCCAGGGCGGTGGCGGCCTGCCGGTATAGGCGAAACTGCCTGGCCAGGTTGTCGTATACCTCTTGCACTTCACTGGTTAGCAGGCGAAACTGCCGGAATTCTTCCTTGATGCTTTTCAGAATAGCCACCTTCTGGCTCTCCTTGCGCAGGCGGTCGATGTCCTGCATATTCTGGCGGCTGTAGCTGAGTTCATCCTGGTCGCGGTTGTCGGCGATGAGCAGGATGTCCTTCAGCGCCCGGTTGTTGACCAGCTTGGAATTGATGAGGTAGCGGTATACTTTAGTGAAGCTGTTGGTGGTGCCACTGCTCTTGCACTTGTCCGTCAGCCAGACGGCGGCGTCGTTGCCCTGGCCGGTATGGTAGATCTGGCGCAACACATCGGTGGCCAGGGGCAACTCCTTGAGGCGCACCTGCCGTTCGCTGACGAGGTGGCGGGCCAGCTCTCGGTAGTTGCGCAGCTTTTGCCCTTTGGGCGTAGGTTCAAAGAAAAAGTCCTTATGGTAAGCGGCGTCCATTTTAGCGTAATGCAGCTCCGCCTCTCCATCCCGGCGCACCAAAACGCAGTAGCGGCGCCCCCGTTTGCTCACCTCGAAAACGATGTAACTACGTTCTGCATCCGGAAAGTAGTGGGCGATGGTGTCCTTATCTGCCGGCCGTTGCCCGCTGAAATTCATCAGTTTTTTGTTGACGAGAAAGACGAAGTTGAGGGCGTAGATGAGCGAGCTTTTACCTACGTTGTTAGGGCCCACTAACTGCAAAGAGCGGCTGCCCTCGAAGTTGAGTTCGGCAATTTTATAAGAAGAAGAATTGATCAGCACCAGTTTGGTCAGCATCCGCAGTTCACTTTTCACGATTGGAAAAGCCGCCAAAATAGCAATCTTTTTAGAGAGTTGGTAGTGCAGAGGGAGGCGCTTGAAAAGCTCTTTCATTCGGATGCCATAAAAAAGCGCGGACATTGACAATCGTCATTTGCAAAAAGATTCATTTCCTCTAAATTATTTTCACCATCCCGCTTGGCCATTTACCCCATTTGGCAGAAAACTCCGGAAAACATTGTAACCAAAAAACCAAAATAATGAAAAAGGTATTTGCAATTCTGATGAGTGTCCTTATGGCATTCCTTTTGGGGTGTGAAAAGGACGCATTGCTTCTTCCGCAGGAAGATGAAGCGCTTACCCCTGATTTCCGGGCAGATTTACCGACAGAGCCACAAACTCCCGCATGGAAAATGGTCATCTCCCAGATGGATGATTACATCATGCAAGCAGTTGACGAAAACGTACTGGACGCGAACCTCGGTAAAGTTCTCATGGCACAGTCCGACCTTATTGAAAAGCTGATTGGCAAGGATGCCGTTCCTGCCGCCAGGGAGCAGATTCAGGTTTTTAAAGGCAAGGTGGAAACCATGGTTGAAAAGGGTTATTTCCCCATTATCCGAGCCAGGCCGCTGATGGGAATGGCGGACAAGTTAACCTTGATTCTCGAAGGAAAACTGGTTCAGTTCAGGGAAGGTTTTGAAAACTATGAAACAGGCGCCTTCCCGTATGAAGGGGGCTGGGATTTACACTTTAATGGTATGGGGGAAGGATTCCAGTACATTTCTGATGGAGTCGCCTATTCCGGCACGAAGTCTCTGAAACTGGAAGGCCGCATCGGATGGCCGGCTGTTGCCTTTAAGCCCATGCCGGAGTTATCCCGAGTCGTATTCGCTGAAGCCAAGGTCTATATCCATGAGCCTCAGCCCGGGGTAGTGGAGTGTCCTAAAGCAGGTTTTGGCTTAGGTACGCTGGAGGAAGGATATCTGGGGAAGAGTGTACACCACGCCTTTGTATACTTCAAAACCAATGGTAATATTTATTTCGGCGCTACGGACGTGACAGCAGAAAAAATAGGAGCCTGGCAGGGCAATAAGTGGTATGACATCCGGATCGGATACGATGCCGCTTTCAAAACGGGCAGTGTCTGGGTCGATGGCGAGCTGATCCTGGAAAACGTCAACCTCAAGGGCCCGGAAGGAACTTATGCCGGCGTCCTGCTCGATAGTGGCAATGATACTCATACCTTCACTTTCTTTGACGATGTGATGGTATGGAAACCTGTTGAGTGAAACAGATGGGGTGAAGCAAGCAAGTAGGGGAGGGGGTTGCGGGTTGGGCCGCTACCTATCAGAAAGGGACTATCTGATATGGATAGAACTGCGCGGAGGGCCCACACGACAATGGGTGTGGTACAATGGCGTATCCGTAGAAGCCGCAACTATTGAAGATGACGCCCTTTAGCGAAGGTATGGCCCACGCATGCGTTGCCGAATAAAAAAAACGCCCAACCGGTGACCACAGTCACCACTTGCGCTTCCACTTTTCCCGAATTTTGATCTTGTCAAGGAAATTCATTAACCGAAAAACAACTTTCATGAAAAAGAACATGGGAAATACCGACCGGATCATTCGAGTGGCCATTGCCGCCGTTATCGCCGTACTTTTCTTCACCAACGTCATCAGCGGCGTCCTCGGCATCGTACTGCTGGTGCTGGCCGGCGTTTTTGTGCTGACCAGCCTGGTGAGCACCTGCCCGCTGTATATGCCCTTCGGCCTGAGCACCTGCGAGAAGGAGGGAGGAAAGGCCGCTTAGAGGCTGTCTCATAAGTCCCAAAAAGGATAGTACACTGATTCGTTAAGATCATTGTACTATCCCTTTTGGGACAGCCTCATTTTTCATAGCTCCATACAATGCCCGGAAAGCCCTACCTTTATGGCAACAATCCTGTTGCCATGGAACATTCTTTCGCCCCGGGCCCGTCCAACGTCCCCTCCTTTTTACGCCGCGAGATGCTGGAAAAAGGCACTCGCCGCACCTTTCCCGCCCAAACGGAAATACTGCGGGAGGGGCAGTACGTCAAAGCCGTGCCGTTTGTGCTCAGCGGGCTGATCAAGGTGTACGGCAAGTTTGAAGAAAGAGACCTGCTGCTCTATTATATTCAGCCGGAGGAAAGCTGTATCATGTCCTTCACGGCTATTGTGGAAAATATGCCCAGCCAGGTATTTGCCGTGGCCGAGACGGATACTGAGGCCATCCTCATCCCCAATAGGCTGGTGGAGGACTGGATTGGCCGCTACCCTGCCTTCAACCGCTTTTATTTCCACCAGTATCACCAGCGTTACGAAGACCTCCTGGGCACCATTCAGAACCTGCTGTTTTCCAGCCTGGACCGGCGCCTCAGGGCCTATCTTTTGGAGCAGGCTCGCCTGAAGAGCACCCGTCGCCTGCACATCCACCACCGCGAGATCGCCGAAGACCTGGGCACTGCCCGGGAAGTTATCAGCCGCCTGATGAAAAAGCTGGAACAGGAAGGCGTGGTACGACAGGCGGAACAAGGGTGGATAGAGGTATTGGAAGAATAGGACGGCCCAGGAAACAGCACAGGGGTAATGAAGAGGCCAGCCCTTTTATAAACTACCCTCCACTTCATCTGTTCTACCTATCTTTACCCGGAACAACCGGAAAGCACTGAATAGATGGATTCACTGACACAGATCACACTCGGCGCCGCGATGGGCGAAGCCGTACTGGGCCGCAAGGTAGGCAACCGGGCTATGCTCTGGGGCGCCATCGGCGGCACCATTCCCGACCTGGATGTATTTGCCAATATGGTAACGGATGACATGAGTGCCCTGGCCTTTCACCGCGCCATCACCCACTCCTTTGCCTTTGCCTTCATCACGCCGTTGCTGCTGGGCTGGCTGGTGTATCGGTTGTACGATGATCGAAAAACGTTTTGGCCGGATTTCTTCCGGGTGTGGCTGTTACTCCTCCTGCTCATTGGCGTGGGCGCCATCTTTATGCCCATTCCGCCGCTGGAGGTGGGGCAAATTGCCCTGGCGGTGAGCGCCGCTATCCTTTTGTTTCCGGCAATAGTATGGGGCCGGCGACAACTTCGCAAGCAAAAGATAAAACCAGATGCTTCGCAGCGCGACTGGAGCCTGCTCTTTTTCTGGGCCATCCTCACCCATCCGCTGCTGGATGCCTGCACCACATACGGGACCCAGCTTTTTCAGCCTTTCTGGGATTACCGGGTGGCCTTCAACAACATATCCGTGGTCGATCCGGTTTATACCCTTCCCTTCCTGATCTTCGTGCTCATCGTGCTCCTGCTGAACCGCCAGCACCGCCTGCGGCCGGTATTCAACTATATTGGCATTGGGGTCAGCTCCGCCTACATGCTGTTTACCTTTTTCAATAAAATGCAGGTCGACCGGGTTTTCGAAAGCTCCCTGCAGCGGGATGGCATCACCTACGAGCGTTTTATGACCAGCCCGACGATCTTCAACAACGTCCTCTGGCAGGGAGTGGCCGAAGGGGATACCGCCTACTACCACGGCATGTATTCCATCCTGGACAGCAAGCCAGCGGTGCTTTCCTTTTCCGTCATCCCCAAGAACCACCACCTGATCGAGGGGCACGAGGAAGATCGCGCCATCCGCATCCTGCAGTGGTTTTCCAGCGGTTATTACAACATCCTGGAACGCCCGGACGGCCAGATACAGCTCAACGACCTGCGCTTTGGCTCTCTGGGCGAGTCGTTTGACCGGCCGGAGGATTTCGTTTTTCATTTTATTCTTGAGGAGAAGGATGGGGAATTAACGGCCCATGAGGCCTGGGAGCGAGAACGGGATACGAAAGGCGCATTCAGCCAGTTGTGGGAAAGGATGAAGGGGATATAAGAGCGTGTTGGGGATTTACCCTTTGGCCTGCAAATGTGCATCTTTTGAACCTCATTTCGCCATTTTTTCGCCACGTAGCGATGCTATGCGGCTCAAAAATGGCTTCCTGAGAACCAAAATCTGCTCATTTTCGACATCAAAAGTAAATCCCCAACACGCTCTAAGCGCTAGAACAACATGAGCCGCCGATCAGTCCACTCAACTACCCACTTTTTCTATTTCCATTTTCAGCCGCTGGTAGGTCGCCTCCGTCACGGGAGTGAGGGGGATGCGCAAATCCTGGCGGCACAGGCCCAGTATTTCCATGGCGGCCTTGATACCGGAGGGGTTGCCGTCGACGTAGAGCCAGGGGTGGATGTCGAGCAATTGGTCATTGAGCTGGCGGGCTTTCCCAAAATCGCCGGCTCTGGCGGCGCGTACTATATCGGAGAAAAGCCGGGGGTAAGCATTGGCGATAACGGAGATGACGCCGGTGGCGCCGCAGGAGATCATCGGAAGGGTCAGGGGGTCGTCTCCAGACCACACCTGGAGGTGTTCGGGTTTATCTTTTAGAATCTTCATAGCCTGCACCAGGTCGCCCGAGGCCTCTTTGACGGCGATGAATTTGTCGCTGGCGTGAGCCAGGCGGAGCGTGGTGGCCGCCGCGACATTGGAGCTCGTCCGCCCGGGAACGTTGTAGATGATAATAGGAACAGGGCTGGCTTCGGCGGCTGCCATATAGTGCTGGTAGATGCCCTCCTGAGACGGTTTGCTGTAGGCGGGGCTGCTCGACATAATGGCGTCGATACCGTCGAAATTGTAGGACTTTAAGCTATTGACGAGCTTTTCCGTATAGTTGCTGCCAAACAGGCCGGCTACAATGGGCAGCCTGCCATTGGCGACTTTGATGGTAAAGTCGAGCACCTCGCGGCATTCCCGGGAACTGAGGGTGATGGCTTCGCCGGTAGTGCCCAGGGAAACGATAAAATCAATCCCTCCATTGATCACAAATTCGATTAGTTTTTCCAGAGCCGGGTAATCAATGGCCTTATTTTCTTTAAAAGGGGTCACCAGGGCTACGCCGGCGCCGCTAAACGGGGGCTGCCTCATGTTTAATATTGGTTTTGCCGAGCAGGGTTTCCATCTGCTCGATGAATTGCTTCAGGCCCGCCTGGGGGCTGAGGTCGATCATCAGGTCGTAGCAGTAGGTATGTTCGGTGTAGGGGCCGACCCTTAGTTTGGCATGGGAAAGGGCAGCGATGTATTCGGTGTGAATGAGGGAAGCCGGGTTGATATTTATCAGCAGGTCGAAATCCTGTTTGATAAAATGCTGTATTTGTTCGCCCTGAGGGCGAAAGGCCCAATCTACCTGCTTGCGGTTATAATAATCAAAAGGATAGTTTTCGCTGTCGGTTGGGTCGTCAAAGTAGCCAAGAAGTTTGATGCTTCGCTTACCCCGTTTGCGGAGATTTTCTACGTAGTGGAGGATCGTATCCCGAACGGAGAGCTCGGTCGCATCAAAGAGGATGCCTATG
Source organism: Lewinellaceae bacterium (assembly GCA_020636095.1). Lineage (GTDB taxonomy): Bacteria > Bacteroidota > Bacteroidia > Chitinophagales > Saprospiraceae > JACJXW01. The sequence goes on along the minus strand of JACJYN010000013.1, from coordinate 120,759 downwards.
GTATTGGCATTGTTGAGGTTGACCTCCCCTTTACCCTGGGGCTCCGGGCGTTTGCGAAGCTGTTGCTTCAGGCTCCGGCGGTAGGCCCACATTCGCATATTCTGTATGAAACTCATAGTTTTTGTTTAGTTGTTTGTCATTTGTTGATAGCAAAAACGATGACCGAACAACAATCAACTATCAACAACAACCCTTCTCTTACTGCCCCTTATTCTCTTCCACAGCTTCTACGTCATAAACGCCCATATTGGCGTACTTATTGATACGGGCGTCGATCATTTCATCGACTGTCAGCTCCTGTACTTCGGCGATGGCTTTCTTGATCTGCCGTTTCAGCAGCTTGGCCATCTCTTCGGGAGCCGTATGCGCCCCACCGAGCGGCTCTTTGATGATCCCGTCGATGAGGCCGAACTCGAACATATGGTCGGCAGTCAGTTTGAGGGCTTCCGCGGCCTGTTCTTTATAGTCCCAGCTTCGCCAGAGGATAGAGGAGCAGGATTCCGGCGAGATCACCGAGTACCAGGTATTTTCCAGCATGTACACCCGGTCGCCCAGCCCAATGCCGATGGCGCCTCCCGAAGCGCCTTCTCCGATCACTGCGCAAACGATCGGCACCCGCAGCTGCGCCATCTCGAACAGGTTGCGGGCGATGGCCTCCGCCTGGCCGCGTTCTTCCGCTTCCAGGCCGGGGAAGGCGCCGGGCGTATCGATCAGCGAAACCACCGGGTAGCCAAAGCGCTCGGCCAGCTTCATCAGGCGCAGGGCCTTGCGGTAACCTTCCGGGTTGGCCATACCGAAATTGCGGAACTGCCGCATCTTGGTATTGACGCCCTTCTGGTGCCCTATGAGGACGACGGTCTGCCCATCGAGTGAGCCCAGCCCGCCAACGATGGCCTTGTCATCGCTGTAGTAGCGGTCGCCGTGCAACTCGGTAAACTTGCGGCACATCTGATTGATGTAATACAGCGTATACGGGCGCTCAGGATGGCGGGACAACTGTACCTTCTGCCAGCCGGTGAGGTTGCTGTAGATCTCTTTGCGTTTGTTTCTGATCTTGACTTCCAGTTCGCGGATCATCTCAGAAACATCTACGTCCCCCTCTTCACCAACCTGCTGGATTTTCTCCAGTTGTTCGTATAAACTTTCAAGAGGTTGTTCAAAATCCAGGAAAACCATAACCTTTAAGATTTTAGCCCTACTATCCCCCCGCCAGCAGCCGGAGGAAGAACGGGATTTTCACTAGTAAGGTTTGTGGGGGCTTGTGGAGGCCCCGCGTTATTGGTTGTCAGTTATTTATTAGTTACTAATGTCAGGCCTGCTGCCTGTTTTCTTTAACCAACATTTTGACAACTGATAACCCGGCCACACCAATGCTACCACGTTATCGGTTCCTGGGGTTGTTCCTGCCGCTGCGGCCACCGGCTTTTGCAAACAGGACTACAAAATTAGCAATAAGCATGGGGTTCCCTAAGGGCATCAAAACTTTTTTTATTTTTTTACGGTTGGGGGTTGCATCATTTTAAAAATGATCATACATTTGCACTCGCTGATGAGAAATCATTGGGTTCGCCTTTTCTAAGTCAAGGCGGATAAGTTCCGGTAGTTCAGTTGGTTAGAATATCCCGACATTTGTCGGGAGGGTCTCGGGTTCGAGTCCCGTCCGGAAGAATAGAGAAAAATCTGATCGCAGAACGATGCGATACTTCAAAAACAAGGTCCGGTAGTTCAGTTGGTTAGAATACGTGCCTGTCACGCACGGGGTCGCGGGTTCGAGTCCCGTCCGGACCGCTAAAGCTTCGATTAAGCTCTTGATAATCAGGAGATAACAGAGATGAAAAAACTCCGAGTTGTCATTTGAGTTGTCGAATTGCTAAGTTACGAAGAAAAATGGTCAAGTACGTTGTGCTTGGCCTTTTTTATGTCCCATCGCTAAAAGTGAAGCAATATGGGTTACAATCCTAGTGGGTCTACTAAAAGCTCAACGTTACCTTTGAAAACCAACGCTTTATGAAATGAAATTTTCCAGCGTTGTCGTTTGAGTTGACGTTTTGAAAGAGTTATAAAGATACGAAATTTAGGTCAGGCTTCCCAGCCTGGCCTTTTCTTTTTTATCCGCTCTGATTATTTCCCTCGAACTTCGCCCGAAGTTCCTTCCTATCTTGGATATTTTTTGTCTATTCAACAGCAACCAAAGCCTTCCTGCCCTCTCAAAATCCTTATATTTGCTTATTAACCAAACGGACTGATTTACTCTGAGCATAGCTTATGCCTGACTTTGGAACCAACTTGCCGATCATCTGCCTGGAATCAGAAGCCTTTAAGGCACTGGTAAAAGAGGTGCATGAGTTGATCAAAAAGGAGGAGCATATTGAGTTTAATACCTGGATAGATGGAAAAGAAGCCATGAAGCTCCTCCGGATCACTTCCAAAACTACTTTTCAGAAATATCGGGATTCCGGGAAAATTGAATATAGGAGAATAGATAAGCACATCCTTTATAGAAGAAGATCAATAATGGATTTCATTGAAAACAGTTCAAAAACATAAATTCATGGACGAAGAGAAGGAACTGTTAGAAGGTTTTAACGCCGGTTATCTAATCGAAAAGCACCGGCCGGAGCTTGCCCAGCAACTTGTAAAAAGTGTTGAGGGGGTAGAACTTTCCTTTATCGAAGGCTTTGTTGCCGGAAGCCAAGAATACGCTAAGGAAAGAACCCGCAGTAAGATCATTTCAAAGCTGAGGGATTCTACCGGAATCTCCAAGCCCACTCCCACAAAGGATAAGGATGATAAGGATAAAGGGTTTGAGATTGATATTTAAATATTCTCTCTCTATTTGCTTCATTAAAGCGGAAAAAAGATTCTGGTAAATATCCAATGATTCCTGCAAATGACATATTAGGCCGAAGAAACGAAGTTAAAGACTATGTTGCTGCTTCCGACATAGAGAATGCTGTACGGCGGCTTATTGATTTTATGCGCGATTTCATTCCTGAAATGGAAAATGATGCTCTTTTACTAAGTAGGAAGTTTACCGATTTAGAACGAAATGAAAGACTCGCCTTATTAGATTACAAAGATACAGAAATTACAAAAGGTCAAATAAGTAATGGGATTTTAAAAACCCTTGATATTGCATACTCAAAACTCATCGAGCAAGCTGCTAAAGCACAGCCTTCCGATCCCATTAGCACAGCAGTCGAAAAAGAAAATGCTTTAATCAAGGTGCTGAGTAAGCAATTGCCTCCTGACGACCTTGTCCTAGAAGCCAACAACATTGTAAAAGGTTATCCTGTAAGCAATTTTACAGTGCGATTGGGCCAATTGCAACTTCGCTTGGGTCAAATTACTGGCCTCGTAGGTGAAAATGCCACAGGCAAGACCACTCTGCTACGAATCCTCGCTGGTGATCTGGCGTTAGATGAAGGAATGTTGCATTTCCCTCTGTTCGACCCGCAAAATCGACTCTCTTGGCCGAATTTGAAGCAAAAAATTGCCTATTTGCCGCAGGAACTGCCCGTTTGGTATGGCTCGCTGCGTGATAATCTACGTTATACAGCCGCTTTGCACAGCCTGCACGGCGAAGAAAACCGCAAAATGGTTAACTACATCGTGCAGCGCCTTGGCCTTGCTTTGCATTTAGATAAAACCTGGGTTCAGCTTTCCGGAGGTTATAAGCTACGTTTTGCGCTGGCGAAAGCCTTGGTATGGAAAACGCAACTGTTAATCCTAGATGAACCATTGGCTTTCTTGGATGTAAAAACCCAGATTGTCGTTTTGAACGATCTGCGAAATCTTGCCAAAAGCCTGCGCCATCCTATGGCAGTGTTAATGAGTTCACAACAACTACACGAAATAGAAGCAGTTGCCGATCAGATATTGTTTATGCAAGACGGCAAGTTGGAAAACCTTGGTAATACGGCCGATTTAGGCAGAGAGCGTACTCAAAACGTGTTCGAATTGGGGTTGGAGTCAGGCCCCGGAGAACTGGCGCAGCACTTGGAACAGTTTCCACACTACAAAATATGGAACAATGGACTGATCTGGTTTGTGGCGACGCCACTTTCGGTTTCGGGCTTTGAGCTACAACAACACCTCGCCAAGCGGGGCGTAAAATTGGACTACTACCGCGACTTGAGCCGCTCAGTCAAAATAAAGTTTTATGGAGACAACTTATAAGTGGGTGGTTCCAGTATTTTTAAGACGTTGGGACACTTTTCTGCTTGAACGGTACCCGATAGTGTGGCGTACCCGTGCGCATTACGTGTTGTTTTATGCTTCGATGGCGACATTGCTACTGTTTATTATCGGATTTATTTATCCAGTGTCCGCTACTAATCTGACTGTTCATCCTTTTAGCCCCATTGTTCTTAGCGAAGAAAACTTTTTCATTATTCCATTAGCAGTATTAAGCCTCGGCATTCTGTTTTGGGCTTACACTCAGTTTCAGGTAGGTTTTCCTTCCGCCAAACCTAAACACGTGCTGCTGACTTTGTTAATTTACGGGGTTTGCTTGTATACAATTATTGCCATCACAGCCCCCGCTTTTTACCTTGGTACTGTCTTTCGTACGGCATATTTTTTTATGGATGAGGCGGATATAAAGTATTGGGAAGATAATGATTTTTTTCTGTACGGATTTGTGTTGAAAGAATCTGATAGCATATATGTGAAACCCGACACTTCTTTTTTTCAGGAGCGAGAAGCTGCTTTTCGAAAACTATGGGTGAAGGAGGAAAATATCCTGATGCACCGTTATGACAATTCTTTCACAGACACATTTTTCAGTACCAAAGTCAAGTGGTACCTATCGAAGCGGCCATATCTGTCGAATCTGCTGGGGCTGTCGGATCGAGAATATAGAGTCCTTGAGGAGGCTAACACTACTCCTACTGAGATTGATTTGTATAATTATTTGTATTCGTCTTCTCTCTATTGGCCCAGTAAGTTAAATCTGTTTGAACTTTCGTTTTGGCCGCCAGGTTTGAATAGGCACCGCCCATCAAGGGACAGATGGATATCCTGGAAGACATACGATTGTTATCGAAATTATTGGTCTTATTGGTCTAAAGGGACAATTGAGTCGTTGGACACAATTCCCATGTACTTACTGTACATGTTGGATTACCAGACTTATTATCAGCAATTTAAACTTCCAAAAACCAATACTTCTATCTTAGAAAAATATCAAATTCCGTTGCATTATGACTCACTTCAGATAGGTTCATTTACATTTACTAGGCCGGGCTATCTACTTGATATGGAGGATGCCATCCGTTCAAAGCGCCACGCCCGGCAATATTTAAAGATGGGTGTTCTTTGGCACTATTTAACCTTTCTTTGTTGCTTATCTTTTATATTTTTGCTTTTTGCTGCGCCTTCTGAATTTCTCAAATTGAATACCATAAAGTATTATGCTCCCTTCCTGTTGTTTTTTCAGGTTGGAGTTGGTCGCCCAGTCCCAATCCCCGAATATTTCCTGTCGAGCATCATAGAGTATTACATACCCCTACTTGCTTTGTTGCTTTTTGCCGTACCTTACCTATCCTTACGTCACGCTCTCGTGGCGGTGGCGGTGGCGATGGCAGTTATTGGAACCATTACTATGCTACGTCTCGAAAACCTCGAAAACATACATTTGATATCTTTAGAAGGCAGATACCTCTTGAACGCAGGCGCATACTTAGCCTTACCGCTTACAGGATTGTGGTTGTTATATCAAGCAACCTTGCAGAAAAAAGGTGACAACTATGTTCCTTTGGCTTTTCATATTCTAGTTATCGGTATAGCGATTATCTTGTTTTTTTGCCTTTTTGGCGAAAAATGGGTGTTCACCACCGATGAACTTTTTATTAGCAAGCCTGTGGATTTGGCCTTTTTCGGCGTTCAAATTATTGGGTTGGTAGGGATGTTGTTTATGGTATATCTACAGAAACTGCCGAAGCAGGTGTAGGAGCGTATGAAAATCACGTAGGAGCGGTTGCCATAAAACCATCCAGAAGTGCTGGTTTTTCTCTTTCATTTTGCTTTGGGTTGCTACCCCTCGCTCACTTAATGAGTATCCCAGATCTTCTAACCTTCCTTTGTTAAAACTATAATGTTCAAAATGATGTCATTGTATATGCAGGCGGAGTAATCACCTTCCCTTTAAAACTAAGAAACCTTCTTCTTCACAAAATTGACAAACGCCCCATCCACATTCCCCGGCTCAAACCCCGTCTTTCTCGCATGCTCCAAAAATTCCCGTTCCAAAGCATAGACATCGAGCCGTTGCCCTGATTTCCGGATAACTTCTCTTGCCCCCTCAATGCCGGAATCAGAAACCAAAAGCTTGGAGCCGTTTTCCTCCAATTTGGGCAGAAAGCTACTGATATGAGCAGAGGCGGCAGGTGAACTATCACTTTTTTGGGATGAGGTGATAGTAAACAAGTCTTCTATCTCCCCCTTCATCCTTGTTTTACGCCCGGTTTTACTTCGCTCAAGTTCCTCAACCGCCGCTATCTGTGCACCAACATCGGTTTTCTTATGCCAGGAAAATTTGATGTGCGTGACCGCCCGCCCGGTACGGGCGGGTTCAGCGGTAATCTCAAACTCCGTCAAAAAGGACACTTCTTTCAGAGCAGGCTTCAGCGCCTTATCATTGAAATGCCCAAAGGACTTGAGCTTGCTCTTACCGACCCCGAAAATGGCCCTGGTTTCTTCCAGCGTCAGTGTTTCATTGCTGATGTATTGCAGATTTTTCCTTTTTTGCAGAAACTCATACAAGGCAAGGCTGTACTTGCTCGACAACTCGAACATCACTTTGGTATGCAGCCGGGCAAAAATCTGAGTATCCCTTATGATCTTTATCAGGTCATCCGGGAAGGAATATTCAATGGAGCCGCCGTGGTCTTCCGTTTCATTTGACCCCAGAAGTTGAATCTGCCGGGTTGAGGGTTGGCCGTTCCGGTTGTTCCTGATCTTGATAACCACGATGGCCGCCATGAGCCTTCTCAGAGAAGCCCTTATATCCTGGTTGTTGCTATCGACGTATTTGGTCAGCTCTTGGCGGCTGATGGTGTGCTTTCTCCTAGCCGTAATGTTATTCCAGGCATTGCCAATAAAGAGGTTGTAAATCCGGCGATCTTGCAGGGTGAGAGGCGTCATTTCAACGATATCCACCAATTCCTCCGGCTTGACGATCGAAGACAGGTCTTCGGGGACAGTGGGGAAATGTTTTTTTACCTGCTCACTATTCATGCAGGCAATAATCTCACAATATCACCTGGTGTCAAGTGATTTTGTGATGATAGCCTCGTCCCAAAAAAGTGATAGTTGAGATGGAGAATCCAGATTCCTGAAACACCCGGTTTCAGTTCCTGTTAACTTTAACCCCTCATTTTTCTGCTAAGGAGCTTCGCCCCTGGCGCGCGCAAGGCATCCAAACGTATCCCTGGCCGGGAACCCTCGTCCGGAGCCTCCTTGCGCTTGCCTCCCTACTGTTCGCCACGAGGCAGAAGGGTAAAGAGCAATGTGCTTTTACCCTTAACAACATAAAGGAGGATTTACTATGACAAAAGAGATAACCCCATTTGATGCTTATGAAATCCACGGCTGCAAGGATTATGATGGTTTTGTGGAGCAAGTAGAAGATGACGAGGCGGAGTTTTGGTCGATCTATGGCCATATCTCCAATCAGGGGTTGGAATGTATCGGCGATTTCAAAACCCGGCGTGCTGCTGAAGAAGTGTTAAAACGCATAGAGGGCAAGAAGCAGGCTATGAAAATCAAAGCCACTGTGGTCATTATTGTCGAAGGCGGTATTGTCCAAAACGCTTATTGCCCCGACCCTGATATTTGCCTCGATTATATGGTTGTCGATTATGACTGTGAGGAAGGCGGCATCAACGGGTTGGAAGAACTTGTCGAAGCGCTGGAACGCGCCGATGCGGAAGAAAGAAAGCATGACTTCCAGCCTTCTATTTCCGGAACGCTTGAAAACAAACGGGCTGTATTGGCAAAGCTCAAGCAAGAAGAGTAGCATCAAAAATGGCAATGCTTAACCTAAAGAAGTGATCTTTTATCCCAAGAAGGTGATTTTTGCAGCCCAAAAAAGTGGTCGCAAATCCCAAAAAGGTGGCCTTTCATCCCAAAGAAGTGATTTTATTGGCTCGAAAGCCGGAGTTTGCTTGTACCTCAAGCTTACGAACACAGAACAAAAGAACTTATTAAAGAACACAGAAGATTAAGTACCTACCCTTCGCTCACTTCGTTCGCGATCCCTCCGGGATGGCCTATATTGCGTGAGCTATCGCTCACAAGTTTTGCGCTTACGCGCGTTGAGCTATTGAAAAGAGAGAGTTGACTAAAGAACGGCACCTAGCAGGCTGTCATTATTGCCCGAACTCTTCTTTCAGGATATCGGTCATTTTTCTTTCGCTGAGTTTACTCTTCACCCACAATTTGACTTCTTCTCTCCCACGTACCTTCTTGAATTTTTTCTCAGAGGACTCAATATCTCTTAGCATGGCCTGGTACAGTTTGTGGTCTTCACTGGCGAGGCTGCTCTTGTTGAGTCTGCGAATGTGGGTTAGCACCATCTCATCAAATTCGGAGAGCATATCGTTGTCCCTCAACAGCTTTTTGATGTAAGGTTCTCTATAATCCAACTGATTAGCCTCTCCTTTTTCGAACTGTATGAGCAGCTTGAGAATGTAGGCAAAGTACTGAATATCCTGGCGGGTAGCCGTCGATTTTTGGATTTCTTTCCGCAGTTTTTGAATCCATTCCAGCGCCTCGTCGTACCGTTCGATGACGAAGAGGAGGATGGATATGTTGTAATAGAGCGTGATGAGTTTATTTTTGCGGAGAGGGTATTTTTGCCGAGTGAGATCGGATATTTTTTCCTCCAATTCTTCTACCAGGCTCAGAGCCTCTTCGTAGCTCCCCGTATTCATCAGGTAGAGCAGGCGGTAGTGGTAGGTGTCGTGGAAATCGGAAGTTTTGTCAACTATGGTTCTGGATTCTATTTCCTGAGCTTTATTCAGGACGGCTTCAAAATCAGAATAATCTCTATAGGAATGGCGAATGCTCAGGTAGTTGAACAGGTTTAACTTGTACAGGCGCGGATATTCTTTTTTGAAAATAGGGTGTCTGTCCCATAACTCGAGGGCTTTCAGGTGATGGGAAAAAGTCAGAGTAGGGTTGATATTCTCTACGGTATGGATCAAGCCCCAGCTGTGGTGGAAAAACAATTTGGCGCGAAAAGAGGAGAACTTTCCGGGCTGTTGAAGAAAAGCACGGCTCTTGAGCTCCATGAGTTGCTTGAGCGTTCTTTCTATCCCCTGGGTGTTAGCCGTTCGGTACAGGATAAAGGCCAGGTCTCTTATATGTTGAGCCTCTGTCTCCAGTGCCAGTTTTTCCAGAACCACCTCTTTTTCCCGGTGCAAACCCTCAAAATGGGAATAGGGTGCCTCTATCGTGCCTAAAGAAGCGAGTTCATGCTGCAGTTCGAGGTTTAAGATGTCGACCAGAAGGGTAAAACACTCATATTGCTCCGCCTGCTTTTTGGCCTCTTGTAGGTATCGCAAGCTTTTTTCCATTATTCCTCGTTTGAACAGGAGCAGCGCCTCGTCATGTCGCTGGCGTATCCTGCTCTCCACAGTTTTATCTTCATGGAGGAATGGCTGAACGGCTTCGATGAGTTGCTTGACTAGCAGCTCATCGAAGGACTTGCTATCCCCTGCCATCTCAAAAGAGAGTGTCCAGTATGGATTGCGGCTATATAAGACCCATGGTTCTTTCTCTTCTGTGCCAAAGCCGAAAGCCACTCCCCTTTCCATTTTTTGAACATTGAGTGGATATAAACTTTTCAAGTAGGCCACTGCCTGTTTGAAGGCATCATCAAGTGTCTGCAGTTCTTTAAAGGGTTGCTCCTGATCGGCATTAGCCAGGGCGCGGTAAAACTGCTTCGCAAACTGGAGCGCCCGCTGATCGTCGACTGGATGGCGGGTGGAGATGACCGACGGTATTCCTGTCTCTTTGAGCAATTCCAATTGTGAGCGGGTGGAGCAGCCATTTAGAAATACTAGTTGCAGGAGACCCTCCGAAGCTTCGCGCCGAAACAACTCAGCTAAGCCAATCGCCTTGCCCAGCTCAGCATCCTTAAAGTTTTTGTTGAATTGCAGCCCTTCGCCCCCAGAGTGGCCCGCAAAGTGGAACAACACGATACGCCCCCGGTAGCGGCTGAACAGGCGAAAGACCTCCTCCACGCTTACCGAAGAGCGGGCGATGACTTTCATTCGGTTGGAATCATCGTAGTGTTCTAGCGCCTCTTCGATCACCTTTCGCTCCTTCTCCACCATGGGGAGGAAGCGGTCTAGCTCATTGGAGAAGAGGATCAGTGCTATGGGCGGTTTTTCAGGCATCGCCAGAACAGGTTTAAGTTGTGAATTAAAGATAACAAATTTTGAGGAGCAGGAATTATCCAAGAAATTTGGATACACACATTGGGATGGCCTAAAATGCGTTCGCTACCGCTCACTAGTTTTGCGCTAACGCGCAGTTTGCTATTGAAAAGATAAGGGTTCTGCTGTTTGGCGTTCAGCCTTTACTCTTCAAACTGAGATCGGTGTTTCAGTATAGACTGTTATCAGTATTTCCAGCCTGTTACCCAAAAGCCATCCTGGGCTCTAAAATAGCAGCCTATCAGTAAAGGCAGATAAAATGATTTCCGTTTATCAGTACCTCAGTATATATTTTCGCTGAACTTACCGGAGGAGATAACCATGATCATTGCCGTTACCAACCTGAAAGGCGGAGTGGGAAAATCCACGCTTGCCCGGAATATCGCCGTGTACTTCGCCCGGCAAGGCGAAAAGGCCTGTATCATTGATACGGATATTGAACAAAGGACAACCTGCGACTGGCGCGCCCGAAGGGAAGGGGAAGCCGATCCCCAAATAGACGTTTTTCCGATGTCGAGCGTTGACGGGCTGGTTAACGATGTGAAAACTCACCAAGGTAATGGCTACCGGGTTATCATTTTAGATGGTGTGCCTCAACTGGAAAAGGTGACCACCAAAATGATACTGCTCTCCAATTTTCTCATTATACCCATTACCCCTTCTATCGACGACCTAAAAAGTTTTGAAAGGTTCCTGAAAAGATACGAAGATGCCAAGATGGTCAAGCCAGAAATCCCGGCCTTTCTGGCGCTCAACCGGTTCAGCCATAATGCGGAAAGCTGCGAAATGAAGGAAGCTCTTTCCCTGTTTGAGCGATATGGGGTCACACCACTCAATAGTGTGGTAAACGAAAGGGTGGCTCATAAGAGAAGCAGCAAATACGGCCTTACCGCTTTGGAATGGGAAGACCTCAAAGCCAAAATTGAGATAGAGGCGCTTTGCCAGGAAATCGAAACCCGGTTAATTGAAAAGATGGAGGCGGCATAATGGCAAAAAGAGAAAAAAGAAGCATCGTTGACCTGATGGATCATCCTTCGCCGGAAATTGACCAGTTGGAAGGTGCTGTAGAAAAGATTCACCAGCTGGAACCAGCTGCAAAAGCAGAGAAAGAAAAAACCGTCCGGGTAACGGTAGATACTCCGGAAAGCCTGCACAAGGAATTGAAGAAAGCCATCATTGATGAATCGATGGACTTAAAGACTTTCTTCCTGGAAGCGGTTAGGGAAAAGTATGAGAAACTGAAAAGTAAATCATGAAAGCCTGCTTTCAGTATATCAGTAAATACGGAATTTGCAGCGTATGAACAGCGAACAGGCCAAAAAACTCTCCCTTCCGGATATTATGTCCCGCCTGGGCTATGAGCCAACGGAAATAACAAAGGGTGGCGCCGAATATTGGTATCGCTCTCCTTTCCGGAGGGAGAAAGAGTCTTCTTTCCATACTTCCTACCTGGGCGGTAAATGGATCTGGAACGACTTTGCCGATAGCGGTGGGACGGTCATTGATTTTGTGATGCGGCACGAAGGATATACTAAAGTGAGCGATGCTTTGCATTTTTTAGAATCCTTGTGCCAGATGCAACCCTTAAAACCAGGTCGTAAACCAGATCAAAACCTTTTTTCTTTTCAACAGCAATCTGCGCCGCAGGCACGGCAGCTTGAATTTATCGAAGCCAGGGAGATTGAAAATCCGGCTATTATGGAATATCTCACTGAAAAGCGGAAGATTTCGGGTTTCCTGGCCAGGAAATACCTCAAAGAGGTTCGCTATCGAAATCTCGCCAATGGCAAGGAGTATTTTGCTTTTGGCATGGAGAACAGGGCAGGGGGCTATGAAATCCGCGCAGCACTGGATGACTATCCTTTTAAATCTGCTCTTATCGCCAGGGATATTACCGTCATTCGTGGGTTCCGTTCGGGAAATGGCGTAGTCGATGTTTTTGAGGGGATGACGGATTTTCTTTCTTTGCTTACGATGATGAAGACGGATGGATTGGCGGGGGATTGTATTGTGATGCATTCGCTGTCCTCCTATAACAAGGCTTCGGCTTTCATTAAAGAGAAAGGCTATTCTGCGATCAATACTTTTCTTGATAATAACAGGTCTGGAGAGAAATATACCGAAAAATTTATCCGGGATTTTGGTGTGAAAGTGGCTTCGCAGAGTGGCATGTTTCTTCCTTATGAGGATGTTAATGAGATGCTTAAAGATAACGATAACAGTAACCCTAACATCAAAAGGGGAGACTGATAAATCGGAGTTTTAGTATAGAAGTTGATGGAGAAGTGAACAAGTACGCCTGCAAGTGCGACATTCACTCAACAATTAGTGCAATGCATGCGGAATCCCGCATTGACTAACCAATATAGTGCAGGCAGTATTTAGAATGAAATTTCTCTATCCAAAATCCTTTTAAAAAAAAGTAAGAAAACAAATAAAGAAAATGCAACTCCAAAAACACATAAGTTGCATAATATGATATAACCTATTGTATCAAACAATCTAACGGAGGATAAAAACAATGGGATCAAAACTCCTGTCAAAATAATTATCAATAGAATATTCAATATAAATCTTAATGTGAATGGGAATGGCAACTTATTTAAAAAAGTCAATTCTCTCAAATTAGGAAGATAAAACTGATCGAAGTCCGTTCCTAATTCCCCTAATAACTCCCTATTAAGCTTCTTTCCTTTATACTTTGAAGAATTAATCTTGTTTATCAAAATCAATATTTCTTGCCTATCAACATCTATTAAATTATTAAGTTCAAAAGTCTTGTTAGAAATCCCCCCTTCATTTACTAGCCAATACCAGAGCGTATTAGCACAATTTGATTCTACCCATATATCAAGTATCTCTTGAGGGTATTCAATGTCAAGGTCATAACTATGATAGAACTTAATAGCCTCGAAAAAACTCATATGATCATCTAGCGCAAATGTCTTTAGTGCCAAAAACAAATATGCTCCCCCTTCTGAATTAATGTTTTCAAATTTAAAAAATTCATCTATCGATTCCTGAATTCCTGAATTTCTGCTAACTTGATCGCGAAGAAATATGTGATGATAATAAAGGTTTTTATAATTTTTCATCAGGGAGGCATATAAATCTTTATTCCATATTTGCGACCTGCACATTAACCGACAAATCCTCCTAAAATCAGTCAATTTATTTGAATAATCAATTATTTTAATTTTCCTTTGTTCTCTTTCTGATCGTATTTGGAAAATTTTAGCCATCGTATACGCTACTAGAGTTGATGCGACGTAGTTAACATTGGTATATTGTATGCCAAAAATGCTTAATCCCCAAACCCGCCCCAAGACACCAAGAGGATGGCAAGCAACGATAGGCCTTGACGAGCAGTGCTTTATGCGGATCACCCAAGAATGCGAGGAAGCATATAAGATTCTGCACGATGGCTCATTTGCCGAAGTTTTGCTGGCTAACCCACAGGGTAAAATCGCAAAATTTAAATCAATTTCTGATTTAATTTTTTACACATTATGCATGCTAAAATCGGGAATAACATTTGATTATGCAGCCTTTCTTTATCAATTCGACCAAGCTAATGCACATCGGAATTTCGTCAATGGAATTAACCTTCTCCACTATGTTTTAGATCAAAACGGTTTTCTCCCTTTGAGGTCATTTGATGGCCTGCCCAATTTGAATATCAATTTTCCCGGTCAGACACTTTGTTGATTGATGCAACGGAGCAACGCATTCAGCGGCCTCAAGATCAAGAGGGCAAAGGACGCGTACAGTGGGAAGAAAAAAAGCCACACTGTCAAATCAATGATAATCAGCACATTAGACCGGTATATTTGGTACGTTAGCGTTGCTTATGTGGGACGGACTCATGATTATTCTCTACTAAAATCAGAATTTGACCCGGCATTACCTTGGTTTGATGGCTATAAAGTAAGGGTTGATTGTAAACATTCAGCCGGGTATTTCAAATATCGAAAAAAAGCATTAAACTGCGGGCATGGAACAAGCTGCCCTAAACAAACTTCTTACCTATCTGCCGCCTGAGGTGCGGGAGGCAGTGCGAGCAGTGTTTACAGTGCAGCAACAAGCGATTGCCCAGCGCGACGAAGTTATTGAAAGCCTGGAACAGCGTATTAAAGAGCTGGAAGCCCAGCTCAACCAAAACAGCCGCAACAGTTCCCGCCCGCCGAGCAGCGACGGCCCGAAGAAGCCTCGCACAGGCAAAGGCGGCAAGAAAGGCAAGAAGCCTGGCGGACAGCCGGGCCACAAGGGCAGCACATTGAAAATGGTGCCGAGCGAAGAGGCAAAGATAGAAAACCATTACCCTCCGTCCTGCTCTGGCTGCGGTGCTGGCCTATCCAGCCAGCCGAGCTTGGGCTATGAGCGCCGGCAAGTATTTGATATTCCGCCGATCAAGATAGAAGTTACCGAACACCGCGCACACTACGCCTGCTGCCCATGCTGTGGAGAGCGCACGCAATCGAGCTTCCCGGCCGAAGCTACGAATAATGCGGTGTACGGGCCCAACCTGCGCTCAATGGCAAGCTATTGCATGGCTTATCAGCTGATACCCTATGAGCGTACGGCAGAGTTGTTGTCCGATTTATTGGGCCAGCCTGTTAGCCAAGGCACACTGGACAATATGCTTTCACAAGCCTCCGCAGGGCTGGAGTGCTTCGTTGAACAAGTAATCAAATGCCTACAACAAGAGGAAGTAGCAGGCTTCGACGAGACAACCGTGCGCGCGCAAGGCCGGCAAGCATACGCCCATGTAGCCAGCGCAAGCAAGCATACCTTTTTTTATCTCGGCAACCGGGGCTATGCTACCATGGACGAGATGGGCATCTTGCCGGAGTTCAAAGGCATAGCTATCCATGACCGTTACGCCAACTACTTTGGCTACAATTGTGAGCACGGCTTATGCAATGCCCACCTACTGCGCGACTTGGAGGCGGTTATTGAACAAAGCAGCGACTACTGGGCGTGCGAACTCCAGCAACTGCTCAAAAATATCAATAAAGCGGTAAAACGGGCTAAGGCCCAAGGGAAAACTGCTTTTTCCGCCAGCCATTGCGCCCAATACCGGCAGCGCTATATGAATTGGGTTAAGGCCGGGCTAAAACTTCATCCTGCGGTGGAGAAGCTGCCTGGCAGCAAAGGGCCGCCCAAACAAAGCAAAAACCACAACCTCCTCACCGCCCTTCAGGATTATGCCGATGAGGTACTCCGCTTTATGTATGACTTTAGAGTACCCTTTGACAACAACAGGGCCGAACGGGATATCCGCATGCTCAAGGTGAAAATGAAAATATCAGGCTTTTTCCACACCTTGGAAACTGGTAATCGCTTCTTGCGTATCAGGGCTTTTCTCTCCACCGCTAAAAAGCAGGGCTACTCTGCTTTCGAGGCGCTCAAGCAGCTCTTCAGCCCCAAGGCGGATGAGTTTATCTGGAAATTAGTCTGGGGAATGTGCCAATGCGGCTGAATGGTTACGGTTGATTTAGGGTATCAAGGCTTTTTTACTGATTATCCCGGAGCCGTTCTATTCCTCCCAAAAAAGAAACCAAAAGGGGGAGAATTAACCGAAACAGAGAAATTGAAAAATCGAGAATTAGCACGTGAGCGGATATTTGTAGAACACAGCATTGGCGGAATGAAGAGATATGATATTCTCAGTACTGTTTGCAGAATTCACGACTTCGATCTTTATGATAAAATACTCGCTTCCTGTGCTGGATTATGGAATTTTTTCATAACTCGTTGATTCTCACCGTCGCATCATGTCTACTAAAATCCCTGCAAAAACTCCTGAGAAACTGAATAGATTGGATAAAAGCTGCAAATAATCGCTCTTTATTTTTAAATGCCCCCTACACAATAAAATAATTAATAGAACTGAGAACAAAGCAATACTAACAACATCAAATATTGTAATATTAAAATGAAAATTTCTTTTAAACCATTTCATCTTCTCCTTTAATTTAAACAAGCATTTTTTCAAAAAAAGTATTTCATAGCATGATTATATAAATACGATTTTAGATTAAAATTGTTACCATCTCCATCTATACATTCTAAATGACCTGCAACGATGTATGTAGGTCATATGGTATCATTCCATTACCGTAAACATTCAGCCGGGTATTTCAAATATCGAAAAAAAGCGTTAAACTGCGGGCATGGAACAAGCTGCCTTAAACAAACTTCTTACCTATCTGCCGCCTGAGGTGCGGGAGGCAGTGCGAGCAGTGTTTACAGTGCAGCAACAAGCGATTGCCCAGCGCGACGAAGTTATTGAAAGCCTGGAACAGCGTATTAGAGAACTGGAAGCCCAGCTCAACCAAAACAGCCGCAACAGCTCCCGGTACCGCCGAGCAGCGATTAGTGAAGAAGCCCTCGCGCCGGCAAAGGCAGCAAGAAAGGCAGGAAGCCTGGCGGACAGCCTGGTACCACAAGGGCAGCACATTGAAAATGGTGCCGAGCGAGGAGGCAAAGATAGAAAACCATTACCCTGCGGCATGTTCCGGCTGTGGCGCTGGTATATCCAAGCAGCCAAGCTCGGGCTATGAGCGCCGGCAAGTATTTGATATTCCGCCGATAAAGATAGCAGTTACCGAACACCGCGCACACTACGCCTGCTGCCCATGCTGTGGAGAGCGCACGCAATCGAGCTTCCCAGCCGAAGCTACGAATAATGCGGTGTACGGGCCCAACCTGCGCTCAATGGCAAGCTATTGCATGGCTTATCAGCTGATACCCTATGAGCGTACGGCAGAGTTGTTGTCCGATTTATTGTACCAGCCTGTTAGCCAAGGCACGCTGGACAATATGCTTTCGCAAGCCTCCGCAGGGCTGGAGTGCTTCGTTGAACAAGTAGTCAAATGCCTACAACAAGAGGAAGTAGCAGGTTTCGACGAGACAACCGTGCGCGCGCAAACCGGCAAGCATACGCCCATGTAGCCAGCGCAAGCAAGCATACCTTTTTTTATCTCGGCAAGCGGGACTATGCCACCATGGACGAGATGGGCATATTGCCGGAGTTCAAAGGCATAGCTATCCATGACCGTTACGCCAACTACTTTGGCTACAATTGTGAGCACGGCTTATGCAATGCCCACCTACTGCGCGACTTGGAGGCGGTTATTGAACAAAACAACGACTACTGGGCGTGCGAACTCCAGCAACTGCTCAAAAACATCAATAAAGCGGTAAAACGGGCTGAAATTACAAGGAAAACGGCTTTTTCCGCCAGCCATTGCGCCCAATACCGGCAGCGCTATATGAATTGGGTTAAAGTAGGGCTAAAACTTCATCCTGCGGTGGAGAAGCTGCCTGGCAGCAAAAAGTACCGCCCAAACAAAGCAAAACCCACAACCTCCTTACCGCCCTTCGGGATTATGCCGATGAGGTACTCCGCTTTATGTATGACTTTAGAGTGCCCTTTGACAACAACAGGGTAAAGAACGAGATATCCGTATGCTCAAGGTTAAAATGAAAATATCAGGCTTTTTCCACAGCTTGGAAACCGGTAATCGTTTCTTGCGCATCAGGGCTTTTCTCTCTACCGCTAAAAAGCAGGGCTACTCTGCTTTCGAGGCGCTCAAGCAGCTCTTCAGCCCCAAGGCGGATGAGTTTATCTGGAAATTAGTCTGGGGAATGTGCCAATGCGGCTGAATGGTTACCCATTACCTAAGTAATATACAAACACCGGTGATTTGGAACTCTAAGACAGTACAGATGAAGCAGGGAGGGATACAGAATAGCCTACAAAGACTTATTTGAAAGGTAAAATGACAACTTTCTCACTCTGGAATTTAATGTCCTTTTAGTTAGCCAAAAGTTACAATTACTAAACTCTTTGCCAATCCCTCAAGCCTTCAACTCAACCCTTTCATACCACCCATCCCGAGAAAAAACCTCCACCACATCTTCTTTCAAGCTGTCCACATCAAACCCCTTTATAGGCAGTTCACCCAACTTCTCGACCCCTTCGAGATAGGCCTTTTCCATCAATTCGATGGTTTCCTCCTTCGAAGCACATTCAACAAGGTCATACGAAATACCTACCGCAATATCAGCAGCCGTTTCCTCCTTATCAAACCGGGCATAAGGGACATTTATCTCATCATGGGGCTTAACGACAATGAAGGTAAAATAGAACTTCTTCAGCCCTTTGCCATATTTGCTGAGGCCGATCTCATCATCCAGGACATAAATAAAAGGAGTAAGGTTAACCTTTGGATATACTTCATGCCAAAGCCTGCCCGAAATATAAATCTGCCGGTCTTCCGGAATCTCTCTCATAACCTTTAATGGCTAGGCTCCATAGCCAGTTCATACCATTTATCCACAGCAAAAATAGTTTCTACATCTTTCCTAAAGGCAGCAACATCAAACTCACCTGGGAGAGGTAGAGGGTGCTTATAAGGTCAATGCCCTCCAGATAGGCATCCTCCATCATTTTGATAATTTCTTCTTTTGAACTGTGGAGTACCTTATCATAATCAATCTTAACAGCTATTTCTGCCGACCTCTTTTCTTTGTCAAAATAGGTTCCCGGTGGAAAAAGTGTTCTCTCAAGTAGGAGGATAAGAAAAGTAAAATAGAATTTCTTTAAGTATCACCATATTTAGTAAGGTCTATCCCATCATGAAGTGCATAGATGAAAGGGGCCAACCTCACCTTTGAGTCTATTTCATGCCAAAGCCTTGCAGATACATATATCTGTCTGTCGTTAGGAATAAGTTTCATCAGCTTTTAACTATCATTTTTGTTGCCGGGAACCTGAATAATTGCAACTTTCTTCTTCTCGCCTCCGGCAGTAACGGATAATTATAAATCTTTATCTTTTCCATCTTAAGGCATTCGCTATAGGTGCCCTCAAACTGTTCTATAAACCTGACGTTCTCGGCTCCATAATCGCCGCCAGGATAACGGCCTTTCTCCCCTTTGCGCGTGACGCCGTAGCGCCACACCTCATTTTCATACAAAAATATGGTAGGAGAACCATCCGGGCAAGTATAACAGGGATAATATCCGTCAACAGTAGCATATAAAACATATTGCACGGCACTGTCGATCTCCTCCAGCTCCTTTTCAAGTTTTGCCTGCCGCTCGGGTGAGAGCCTTGCATTTCCGTCCTCATCGATAACTATTGGCGACTTTTCTTTTTCCTTCCTTACCAGGATTTTATGCCCCGCCACTACTCCGATGGCTAAAAGAGACAGCAGGAGTAACAAGATAAAAAAGTATGGGCTACCTCCTCCAGGATTGGATGGAGTAGCACTTCCTCTTTTTTGGAATAATCGGTATTGGGAGTATGAACCATAAACCTATTTGGTATATCGCCGCCAAATTAGAATATAGTTTCGGTATTGAGAAAAAATTGATGGAAAATAGCTGGGTTGCTGTCCTTCAGGTTTTCAGTAAGCACTGATTTCCGTAAATCAGTAGCTACTGCTAAAGGCTTCGCTGCTATTATTATTACCTGTATCTCGAATACCTAATGCGCCTTTGATTGCCAATCCTAGCCCTGTGTCACCTTGCCTTTTTCCCTCCATAAGGCTTTAAAAATCCCCTCCTTGCTTAGCATTCCTCATAAACCCGCAATAGAAAAAACGGCTTTCCGCAGGAAGCCTTCCGTTTTTTGCTCTTTGCGGATTTCTTCCTTGAAATGCTTTTGGAACGGGTATAAATTTTTATAAACCCTAACAGGAGAATCAAAATGGCTATAAACAACACAATCAAACTTACCGGCAATACCGGCTCAAAGGTCAAAATCATCGACAATAACGGAAAACCTTTTGCGGCCTTTTCACTGGCAACTACAGATTCCTATAAGGAAAAGGAATCAGGCGAGTGGAAGGACAAGGAAACCCTCTGGCACGATGTAATTGCCTTTAATCCGAAACTGATCGAACAGCTTAAAGCCTTCAAGAAAGGCACAAGGCTCGAAATAACCGGTTCTCTATCCTACCGTGAGTTCAAGGTTCAGGATGAAGGCAAGGTTATTACCAAAAAGGAAGCCAGGGTGATAGCCCATAAGGCGGAACAGGCACCTTTGGTTAAGAAAAGCGAGAAAGCGGCATAGAAGCCAGGGGGGGAATTGCTCCCCTCCTTTGATGCAATGATCAATATTTGATCGTATATTTACGATTCGTTCCGTTTTGCCTGTTAAAAGCGAAAGAATCTGGATTGGATTTTACAGAGTTTTCCGCTATAAACTGGGGCTAGAGCAGAGAGTTTTGTCCGGGGTTTTCACATTTATCGGAGGGGAGAACTTAGCAAATTGCGAAGCATTAAAAAACGGTCCCGAAATCTCAAAATAATGGATATGCATTTGCATTCGGAAGATCAGAATGGTCTATTTTTCTATCACTTGTAAATATTTATTTATCAAGCTATGCAATTCAGGGAAATTTTGTTTTTTCAATATTTTTTCAAGCTGCTCGCTAACTTCAGATATCCTCATTTGTATACAAACATTAATAAAACTTCTTAAAAGTTCAACATCATTGCTTGTGGCAAAAATTGACCTAATTGCCATTATTGCAGATTTGGAGTTAATGCGATATAGTACCTTCCAAAGGTTTACTTTAATAGGATTATTTGACTCCAAAGTAAAAAGCTCATTGAGTTCCTTGTAATTTACCAAATGAGCAACTCTTGGTAAAAGAGATGAAGAAACATTCGATCTAATTTGTATATCACGGACTTTAAGCCAATCCATGATTGGAAGACCCTGACTTTGAAAATTTGTTTGTCCTAAATATGTTAAAGCCTTGATCTTCACCTTTGAATCTGAATCGGTATCCGCTACTTTTGCTAAATGTTCAATTATGTTAACGTCATCGATTTGACTGTATTCCATAGCTTTATCTAAACACTTGATCCTCGCTTTTGTCAGGTTGCAAGTTAAGGAACCAGCATAGTATATTTTTTTTATTTTTTCTCTATATACTCTATCTGTGAATCTTCCTAAATAGCTAAAAACCCTTTCTATAAAGCAGTCATATTTTTTATTGTTTTTTTCTGCTCCGGTTAAGCTGATTTCGAATAGAGGCGTAATGTAATCTAGAGCTTTAGGACTATTGAATCTTTCAAGTAAAAGAATTGATTTCCATGCATCATCTAAACTCTGGTAATAGCTTTTTACTTTCTCTGCAAGAACTTTGATTACCAATGGATCCTTATCAAGACCTTTAAGTTCTACAAAGGCTAAGTCGGTATTGTCCTCTTTACAAGTAAATACTTGATACGATCCTACAAACTGTGCAGTTTTATAGTGAGAGTTTAACCCTACTGCCATTTTTGCAAGTATGTCATTTATTTTTTCAGATAACTCACCGTCTGGGAATTCTGGCTCACCCGGTGAAAGTGAAATAATTTCAACACTTTTCTCCTTTTTAATTAGCTTAGGGATTTCAGATTCAGAAAAACTGTTCATTTGTATTTCTAGCTTTCCAAAATCAAAGGCTTTATCATAAGAATTCCCAACACATAATGCTCTATAAAATCCAACAGAAAAAGTATTGCTGCATCGTCTGAAATCCTATTTTTCATTCCGATCACATAATCAATATATTGTGCAATGATTTTTGCTTGTGAATCAGCATAACAAGCATTAAGGACAACACATTCGACTCTATCTGAGATCAACTTAAAAAGAGTTGCCAGTGCATCAGGTGGTATAGGTTCTGATTCGTTATTGTTGTTTAGAAGCATAATTCGCCCTTGGTGGTTCCGTGCCCAGAAAAATGAACGATATCAGGGTTAATATCATGAATAGCTCTTATCATATCAGATGGGCGAGTCGCCATCCTTGCCTCCATAATGAACCCTGAGCTTTGAGCTCTAAATAACTCCTCCTTAATTCTATCATGCTCTTCTGTAAGCAACAATCTAACTTCATTAATAGGATCAGCAGTAAGAAAAAGTATTTTTATCATTGTTTTAATATTTAGAATAACGGGAGCATTCGCCGATTTTGGAAACGCCTTAATGCACCATAGTCCCAGTTCTACAAAAGGATAAAATATCCCACTTTTTATGTTCTGTTCAGTTTTAGTATAGCTTGGGTTAATCGAACACCTTTTCAAAATCTAAAGATACCAAGAATGAACTTAATGGTTAAACCGGTTTATTGAACTATATTCATGTCAATCTTGATTTTGTGTATAAAATTCTGACAGTCGTATTATTGCTATTGAATCAGCAGTTATGGATTTACTATTAAAGTCAAGAAGTTTATCCCGTTGTTCAAGGGTGATCTTTCCTTGACTATAATTATCTGTAACAAGTGTGGAAAATGCTGCCCGCATTTCAAATACTTCTCTAATTTCTGGTATCTGCATTTCAGTTAATATGAGCATTTCAAATACTGGTTCCTTATCCTTTTTGCAGCTGCTAATGAATCCAATAAGTAACGCAGAAAAAAGGAGCAGAAAAGAAATACGTTGATTAAGAAGTAAATTTTTCATTTTCTTATTTTTACTTAACCAAGAGAAGAAAGCTCTAAGTGAATCTCATTATATCATCCCTATTTAATTTATTTCCAATAGACCTATTTGACCTTTTGGCAGAAATTACACCTTGTGTTTTCGCGCTATGAGTTCTTAGTACTTAATTTGTTGGAGCCTAGAAAAAAATGCTCGGCATGGAACTTCTCATCCCCTGGTACACATATGGTTGAAATCCAACATACCGACTTAATATCGTCTAGGTTGAATAATGTAATACTATTGTCCAGTCCCTCATTTATTATAGTCCATTCAGGCAGATTAACCCCAACTCGAGTACCTTCGCCATCTACATATTAGAAAGGTAATGTTTACTTTCACCAGAAAAGCAATAAAGGACTCGATCAGCGATACTTACTTCATATGGGTCATACCGATAAATACTAAGCTTCATATGGGTTCAGGTTTGCGTTCTATCTTAACCAATTTACGAATATCTGGTTGATTATTAGTCGAACAATGATAGGTCTTTTTCGCCATCTGTGCCGAAGATTAATAAAGTTTGTTGCCCCTTTTATCCATTTAATATAGCTTCAAGGTTTTGAATCCTATGGTTTTACTTGCCTTCAATATAAGAAAATATTATATTAGAAGCTTATTTTTCTACTCTAAATTGCTTTGCTACGGCTACATTTAGTAACAAAACCTATTGTTCTTGTGATATGCCACCTTACTGATCAAATCTCACATCACTGTTTTAGCTTACAATGAAGGAATTCTTCTAGCAGCTGATCGGTGATGTTCAGTAACTAACGTTGGAGACATTCAAAGTTAGAGAGGAATTGGTATGCTCCATACCAATTAAATAAAGTTTGATCATCAGGACTTATGCCTGTTTTCTGCACACGTGCGTGTACGTAAGCTATTATACCGTATGCATATTTGCGTGTATAATAACTTTCAGGCATGAAGTGCTATCCTAAAATCAGGATTTTATGTTCCCTAAAAAGTTGATTCTTGCTGCGAAGAGGGCAGTTTTAACAGCCTTCGATGAAGTCATCTCGTTTTGTAAAAAGAAATTACTTGAGGCAAATGTTACTAGCATAAGAAAATATGTAACAAGGAATATAACTGATTGGGTTACTGTAGTCGCTACGATACTGATTCAATTATTCATCCAATGACTTGAAAGTGTGGGAACACAATAAGGGATCCCCCACTCTATTATAGAAATTTCAATCCTTTTAGAAAGGTCAATTTCTTAAAGATTTCCTACCTGACTGCTTTAAATATATAAATCTCTGAGTTTCTTCCACCAAATCATTTCCCCTTCTGTGCTGAAAAAATGAAGATTTGAGAAATTTGAGCTTTTCTCAAAGGAAGCTTGTAACTATAGTTAAAGCTTTTGGGGATTGCCTGTAAGATTAAGACTTTTTAATACATTTTTTTTATTGAATTGTAGTTGCTTCAAACCTAATCGAGGTTATCTCCAAATCACCCTCTTCCAGACCTTGCGGAAAAGAATCTTCCGGCTCCCTAATCCACTTCACCTGATGCTGGATAATGTAGTCAAACAGGTCATCAAGGTTACTGCCCTTGATAATGACAGTAACCCTTGTAGTCATTAGCCTGATTTCCGAATCGCCGTTATAGTCCATCGGGGAGATGATGTCATGATAATGGATAGCCTTCTGCTCTCCCAAATTTGTGATAAATTTCAGAGCAATGACATTACCTTCCCTTTCCTCCGCTATCCCATAGAACTCGCTTGTCCCTCTGGTTCTGAGAATAGGGTTGCTTCGCTCTTTTATGAGGTTAGGGATACTTCTATTTAGTTCTGACTGGTGCATGCTTCACCGGTTTTGGAGGTTTTGAAACTATGCTGATAATACCTGCCTTTTTATCCTGCCACTTTTCATTGAGGTTTGCAACCTTAGATTTACCGGCGCGGTAAATTGCACCTATCGCTTTCAGTTTACCTTTCATTGATTTTTCGGTTTGAGCAATGCTGTCCGCCACTTCCGTGGCGGTCATCCGGGCGGAGGAGCGCTGGACATTCCTGAGCAGCCCTTCCTTGTCATCGGTATGGATGGAGATGGCAAATTTTCCTCTGGAGGCCGAAACGTAAAACTGTTCTTTACTGGCAGCCCTGCCGGTCATCGAGGATTGCATAATGATCACACGGTTGACGGATTTTCCCTGAGAGGCGGGGGGAGGTGGTGTAGTAACCATGAGTAAGGTTTCCGAAATCCTTGCCGACCACCAACTCATTCCTGCCGGTGGAGGCAATGATTTCCCTGCTTATCAAAACCCTTTACCGAGAGGATATTGCCATTGTTGAGCCGCTTTTTCTCATTGGAAAACCCGTTCTGGGTAATCCTAACCTGATCCCCTTTGGCAAGGGAAATTTCCTCTGTCCGATATACAGAAAATTTGCCTGCTTCCTTGAGCGGCAGCCTGATATATTCTCTTTTTTCTTTTCATCAGCAATAAGCACGTTCCCCTTTTCGTCCTTCCCTGAACCTGGTACTTAGTGCCACGTTTTATCCCTCCCTTGACGTTCTGGTGAAACTGGATTACCATCCCTTCGGAATAATTGGAACTATCACTTTTTTGGGCTTCGGTGTAGGACAGGTTTTATAAGTTTTAAAAAGTTTTTCCTGGTACTGTAACAGCCCCTCAGTTTTGAGCCTTTCCCGGATGGTCTCCGTCACTGCCTGCCCCTGGGCGTGAGTCGTTGCCACGATCAGGACATTCTCCTTTGCCTTTAGGGAAGCAGTATATTCCCCCGCCACATTCTCCCTGGTATGCTCAAAACTATCCGCCTCTTTGATCGCCCCCATTCCGTCCAGGATATTGTAGCCCTTCTCGATATTGCCGCCGGAGATGGATTTGACGGCATTCCGGTAATCGGTGTTTTTCTGGCGCTGGATTTTGCTGATGGTGGCGGGTTTGACCCCTCCGAACTGTTCCAGAATCCGGAGCGCATCCCCCCGCTCTACAGAGCCATGCTGTTTGGTGTCGCCGGTCAGCAGAATCCGGGCATTCTGCTCTTTGGCAACATCGATGACCCGGTTCATGGTTTTGTTGCCAACCATCCCGGCTTCATCCACCCAGATGACGCCGTTTTTTACCGATTCCTGAAGCTTTTTGCTTTGTAACAATTCGGCGATGGTTGTAGCATTTTCAAAACCGTCCTCCCGCTGCACCTGCCGGGAAGCGGCAGAGGAGGGGCAAAGGCGCCGAAATTCACTTTCTTCTCCCGGATGCCTTCCGCCACTTCTTTGATAGACCAGGTTTTACCCGTGCCGGCATCCCCGTCACAACGGTAATGAAATCCCTGGAAGAAAGGACATGCTTAACCGCTGCTGACTGCTCTTTGGTTAGCTGCTCATTCTTGACCTGATAATCCGGGTTGATGGGCTGAAAGGCGTTTTTGCCTTTTCTGGCGGTATCCCGGAGGCTCTTTTCTTCGGTGATGGCTTCGTTTGTGGTATAGATCACCTCCCGGTTTTAGCGTCCTTTTTACTGAGCAGATCCTCTCTGGAGGAAAGCTCTTTTTGAGGGCTTCAGGAGTGGCGGAGCCAATACTTCGCTTCATGGCAATAGTCAGTAGTTCCTTTTCAGAAACCACGGACTTCCTTTCCAGCGCATGATCGAGGGCGTAATCAAGTGCCACCTTTGCCCCGGCTTCTTTTTTCTTTTCAATAGCAATCCCCTTATCCAGAATCCGGGAAAGCGGAGAGGAACCTCCACCGGATGGCGGAGGCTCTCCTTTGGCATTTTGGATCAGCTCCAGTTCCTGTTCAGAAAGCCGGGAGCGCCATTGCATCCGGATTTCTTCCCGGTCATATCCTGTCCTTTTGCCTGCTCTGGTCTTTGCCCCAAGTTCTGCTATATCCTCCTCATAGGACAGAGCCAAGCTCTTTTGCCCTCTGGTTGACCTGCCGGGTACGGTTGGAGAACTTCTCAATGGTAGGTAGTTCAAAGCCTTTTATTTCAAAGTCTCTTTCATTGCGCTCAACGCGGTAGCCTGCTTTCTGTAGGTTGCTGGTACCAGCCTGGAATGAAAGGCGGCTTCAAAGTAGGGCGCGTTGGCTTTGATGTCGCCGAACTGTGCAGCCTTGAACCTTTCTTCCTTTTTGTCATAGGTGGCATTGAAGACAAAAACATGCTGGTGCAGGTGCGGGTCAGGAATGCCGCCGACGGGCCTGGCATCCTCATGGGTGAATGTTCCCCAGACTAGATTTTCGGTTAGGCGGTTTTCATTCCTGCCCCTGGCTCTTACCCCTGGTGGCGGCATTTTGTTCAATCTCCGTCATAGTTTGATGGATGGCATTATCGAACGCATCGATAATATCCTTATCTTTAGTCTGAGAATAGATAATGGAGACGGATTTGGGGACGGAAAAGGTAAAGTCATAGCCGACTCTCCTGGAGCCGGAATTCCTGGCGGTGAGCTGCTCCTCCGATAACGGGTTTTTGTTATTGGCGAGCAGCTCGAATTCTCTTTGGAGACCTCACCTTTGAGGTTCAGAAGCTGTGCCGCTTTGCCGTTCCACTTGCCGGTGATTTCACCTTTTTCAGCGTAGTAGTCAGATTTGGACAATCCTTCATCGAAGTATTTTGTGGCGGCAGCAGCGGACTTATTTACGGTAATCCTGAGCATCTTTTACCTAGTCTAAGTATAAGAAATATTAGTTACAGGCGTCTCCCCTTAACACAGCTAGAGGATGTAAAAGCAAGGTAATGGAGTAGCGTAAGTGATGCAATATCAATGAGTTGGAAAAGATGGGAAAACTGGAAATTGAAATGGGCTGATGTAAAAATGTCGGCGGAGAATTGATTAGGTTGGAGGCGATATAATGTTTTTTACAATCCTCACAATCGTTAATCTATGAATTCTAAAAAATGGCCAACGGTTACTGACCTGGATCATCCTCTAATAAAGTTTTCGAATAACAAACAGGACTGGTGGACTGTCCGTGATGCAGTGCGGGGAATTCAGATTTTCGGAGGCATCGGTTCCGGCAAATCTTCCGGCTCCGGTAAGACAATAATAAAAACCTTCTTAAGAAACGGATTTGGAGGGTTGGTACTATGTGCGAAACCAGATGAGCGGGAAAATTGGGAAAAGTACGCTCAGGAGGTCGGTAGAGAAGATGATCTGATTATCTTCTCTGAAGGGAGTGAATATGAGTTTAATCCACTTCATTATGAGATGAGGCGGGAAGGGAAGGGAGCCGGAGAAGTATTCAACCTCACACGGCTTTTCATGGAGATATACAGTATGGGAAATCGGTTTGCCGGGACAGGGAATACTGGAGAAAGTGAAAGGTATTGGGACAATGCCCTTCGTAGGTGCATAAATAGGATGATTCAACTTCTAGGGCTTGCAGGTGAAGAAATCAGCATTAGGAATATGAGGCGGTTGTTATCCTCTTCTCCTTTAGAGCATGAAGTGGAAAAGCTCTCTTCGATGAGTGAAAGCGATATTGAGAAGTGGGGGAAGGAAAATTACTGTATGGGCAGTAT
Organism: Lewinellaceae bacterium; assembly: GCA_020636095.1. Classification (GTDB taxonomy): domain Bacteria; phylum Bacteroidota; class Bacteroidia; order Chitinophagales; family Saprospiraceae; genus JACJXW01. The sequence goes on along the minus strand of JACJYN010000013.1, from coordinate 92,324 downwards.
CATTAAAGCTGGTGAAAGGCTCGAATCAGAAAACCAGGAGGAAGAATATACTCTGATCAGTGATTATTTTTTACGCGAATTTGCTACCCTTCCTGAAAAAACCAGTACCAACAATAGTTGAGTCCTTTCTTGGAATTGCAGAGCCTTTTACGTCCGGAATTCTGCGGAAACATTTTGCTGGCGATACGAATCTTTACCCTGAAGAGACTTTTAAAGGTAAGATTATTGTCATGGATTTCCCAGTGAAGGAATATCTGGTATCCGGAGTATACGCCCAGGGGATTTTCAAGTTACTATGGCAGCAAGTACTGAAAGGCGAAATATTGAAAAATATCCAACCCCCTGTATTTTTATGGGTGGATGAAGCGCAACTTTTTCTTTCTGATTATGACCAGATATTTCAGACTACCGCCAGGAGTTCTCGTGCTTGTACCGTCTATATTTCTCAGAATATTTCAAATTACTATGTATCTATAGGAGGCAGAGATCCTCGTCCAAAAGTTGATTCTCTTCTTGGCAATCTTGGTACTAAGATTTTTCACTCCAATAACGACGCTGTAACAAATGAATGGGCCTCCAGAACCATTGGTAAGGCATTTATGAACGTAAGTGGTATCAGTGTGGGGAAAAACCAAAGCTCAAGCTTAAATCAGCAGCTACATTACCTGGTTGAGCCAAGAGAATTTACTGTTCTTGCATCGGGAGGGCAGGAAAATGAATTTAAAGTAGAAGCTATTGTCACTGTTGCCGGAAAAGAATGGAGTGACGGCAGTAACTTTAGAAAGGCTATTTTTAAACAAAATATCTAATACTTATGCTTCAAGGGTCTTTGACTAAAATGGAAGGCGTCGATGCCTTAAGGGGGCTTTCATCGCTAAGCGCCAGAAACAATTTAATTATCGGCACAATAGTGTCATCATACAATTTGTAATATCAATATCAGTTTGTTCAATCCCGATGCGACTGGTTTTCAGGAAGAACATGGGTGAAAGGGCTTTCAGCCCATTTGCGTTTATAGTATCTTTTATTTTTTACTTCTTTTGGGGTATTTTTCTCGGCACTTTTTTTTGTCATGTTATTTTTTGAACATAATTACACTATAAATGAATATTTTATGTGGATGCCAATATATTTTTTTGTTGCTACTCCATATTCCTGGTGCCTTTTTCTGTTAGCTTATTTCGGCATCAATCATTTTAGGAGGATTATTAAAAAGGCTCGCAAGAATGATATTGGATACTCATACTTCAGGGGTGAGAGCAGATTCTATAAATCCACATTTACAGGAAAAAAAGTTTGGAGATTCGAGGCAGATGATTCTTTCACCAGAATGATAATTGAACCTTTATCTTCCTTAGTTGTGGGAGCCTTTATTATGATAACTTTAGCTTTAATAATAATTTTCACATCCACACCATCAAAACTTATGGCAACTCACCTAATGTGGTGGATGATGTTTGGTGCAGCAATTTCATTCAGTTCTTTATGTCTTTTTTGGAAGAATTTGGAATAATGATGAGATTAAGAGCGGCTGTACTGGATTTAGTAGATGCTGAAAAAAGACATGGTTTTTCTAAACGCAAAAAAAGCGAGGATTGATAACTATCAAAATGATATAAATAAGGAGGCTGAGACAAATCAGAATGGATTTACTGAGATTATATATGAAGATTATGAAATTAAATCTGAATACAGCTCTGTTTATAATGAACTAAAGTCCAGGTTTCTCCGGGGACAATAAACTTTTTAAGATGACAACAATAGGTGAACTAACACTAGCGGGAATAGGTTTGATTATAGTAATAATTCTAGCTTTAATTTATAAATACTATTCTCCATTAATTTATTTTTTTGTAGTAACAATCATTGTGGTCTTAGCCGATTATTTTTTACTTGAATACAATGCTGATTATGTACAGCACATTTATGTCTTATTAATAATTACTTGCCCTCCAAATATTTTAGTTTGGGGTTTCCCACATGGTTTCTATTGTTATCTATAATTCGATTACCAACCGTAATTAAAGAATTTCCCTCAATTATTGAAAAGATCAAACGAGTTGGACTTATCAAAACCATTAAGGTTATTTTAATTTTAATTTTCTTGTTCTCTGGGATGATATACTATCTGGTTAACCCAGTTTTATCTGCCGAAAATTCTTTAATAGTGATATTGATTTCTGTTATCGTCTGGTATATTGGCGGCAACCTTCTGAGTAGAACCGCAAATAAAGGAATAGAACCAAAATGGAAAGTGCAATTAGAGCTCGAAAAAAATAGATGGAAGACAAAATATCACAAATTTTCTCAAGGAGAAGTTGATGGTTTAATTGATGAGGCAACTTCAGAAATTGAAAGAGGAAATGTGGAAGGATGGTTTATGAGAGGAAAAATTCATTTTGATTTAGGTAACTATGAAGAGGTAGAGCAAGATTTTAACAAATTGATTACAATACTGACTAGCTCAAAAGAGCTTACTAATGAGCACCAAGCCTTTTTAGAAAAAGCATACCTTGCTAAAGGCAGTATGCTTCGTTATAAAGGGAATTTGAAGAATCGATTCTTTTCATCAAAAAAGCTATGAATTACACAAAAAACAAGGTTGGTTTAAGGAATTTGTTAAAACTACAAAGTCTTTTTCAAGCCCTCCGCATAATCTGTATACAGCAATAGATACCTTATTTAGCATTTAGAAATTGATTTAGGCCTTACAGGTGGTTTATGTTAAAATACGAGGATGTTAATTTTGATTGTGGAAAATTTCTATGCCAGACAGAACCAAAGAAGAGTTAAAGAAAATATATAATGATCTTCTTGAAATTAGAAAGGTTGCGAATAAACTACATAAAAAAGGTTATTTCATAGCTCCTCCCTGGGATTCTGATCGATCAGCAAAAAGAAAGGCATTTTTTCAGGAATTTGTTGATGAATGGCAGAGATTATTGATAAATGAAAAAAATCACCTCCTGCGAATGTACAATGGGAGTTAATTCTGTAATAAATGAGTGGGAAGAGGAAAGGGACAAAGAATATAATCCACTAAGATCACCGAAAGTTCACAAAAGTTCACACGGAATTAGAACTTCAAATGGACTTAGTTTAGAGCAACTGATTGATATAGCGGGAAGAGCGATTAAGGGTGATGCTACAGCTAAAGAAATAAAAAACTCAATGAAGCACTAGACGGTTTTGGGAATTGTCATATTGCTGAAGTATACGAGGATTTAGATATCCTCAAAGAAGCAGAATCACTTGCCTTTGACCCTGATCAAATCAGGATTTCCGAAAATGTTCTAAATTCTCCAAATCCTAATACACCATCCAGAACCTGAGAGCATTTTTGCTCTGGTTTATCTTGAAATAATACGGTTACCGACCTCTCCGGATCACCGGTTGCTTCACCCTCTTCACCGGCTTCGGTTGATTGGCTATCTTCCCGGCACTTTGCTTAAGCATGGACGCCCCTTTAGAAGGAGTGGCTTTGGATTGAGTAGGAGCTTTAACCGGCTGATTCTTCACAGCTGCACTTTTGAGTTTAGCAACTCCTTTGGATGGAGTTGCTTTTGCTTTCACCGGAGCCTTTGCCGGTTGATTTTTCAGCGCAGCGCTTCTGAGTTTTGGAGCCTTTGGAAATGCTTTTTTAGGATTGGCGTTCCGGCTTGGAGCTTTAACCACTACTGCCTTTGTTTCAGCAGATTTCCTGCCTTCCTGTTCGCCACCGGCTGAGAGATTCTTCTGACAGGGGTAATTTTGTTTTTGATTGCGACGGCTCTCCTGGCTTGAGGAGGATTAGCGACAGAAGTTCGCCTGGGCTTAAATGTCCGGTTCACTTTAGCCGGTTTGATAGCGCTTTTAGTAGCAGGTACGGGCGGCTTCTTTACCTGAATTTTGGCGGATGGCTTTCGCTGACTTTTTACTTCCTTCGTCCACTTTTTTTCCTCTCGGCTTGAGTCTAACAGGAGCCCTGCGTTCACTTTTGATCTTGTCCGCCCATTTTTTGCCCTTTGCCGGAGGGGAAGATTTGGAACGATTCCTGGATTCGCCTTTAGACTTTAATTCCCTCTGAATTTTGCTTTAGGCTGTTGGCGCTCATTTTGATCTTATTCCTCCAGTAGTTTCTATTCTTGCCATTGCCGTTACCTTTTCCTTTTGCCATAATCAGGAAATTTTAGATGAATGAAATGTTTAAAATTACGGGTTTTCTGGTAGAATAGGAACGGATTCCACTTGCACCCATAATGAGATTTTCGGTTTTCCTGCCTTTTCCCGGTTTTGAGGAAACAGATGGGGTGAAAACCGGAAAAAGGAGTAAAACCATGAATAATATCACATTGAACAAATCGAATATCCTGGGCAGAAAACCCATTGCCGTAGCTTTTGATATTCTGCCTTTATACAAGAAGGCAGAACGGAATGACCTGGATGCGGTCTTTGACCTTTCCCGGCACTTCTTCAGCTTCGAGGAGGAAACAGAGCATTTACAGGCAGCACTTTATTACAAAAGCCTGCTGGTTGAAAACTTTCCTGCGGATTATGATCCGTACACTTGCGCTGTGACGATGACGGACATCGCCCATATTTTTACCTGTTGGAAAAGCCGGAAGAGGCAAAAGATTGGTTTGTCAGAACGTACAAATATGTTTTTGAGAACTATCCGGATGAAGATAGGAGAGCTGTGCTGGAGGAGATTGGCTACTTCATTTCTTTAGATGCTTTTGATTTTGACTTGGGAGAGATCATAATATCCTGATGATGGACTTTTCTTCCAAGAATGTTTTAGCTTTCTGGTCGTGATTTATTTTCTTCTCTTTTTTGGAGGGAGTATCTCTGTAATTATTTTAAAATGTTTTTGAATAGAAGGCTTGATATAACTTTGTTTGATAGACTCTATATCCCTATCAATTTCTTCCTGAGACTCCTTTTGGATCAGGATGTAATTCCCCTTCGTTTCATCTTGTGTATATCCATAACTATTCCCTCCAGATTTCCTTCTGTCTTGTGGGTCATAATAGCGAATAAAAAAATATACTCCACGAGAATTCATCTTTAATAAAAGATCCTCAGTCATTTCTCCTCTCATGAACTTATTCAATGCCGCTGTATTATATCTTTCAACACCATCAAATAGTTTCTTACCCTTTTTGGGTTTGAAGTTGCGATCAACCTCTTGGCGATTACTCCGGTCAAAATATTTCCTGCTCTTAGGATCATAAGTAATTATTCTACCGCCATGTTTTATTGCTCTATAACCATTATTCCATAATATTTCTATAGGATAAGGTAAATTTATTGCATCTTTGGAATATGGCCTTTCGCTAAGGTTAATTTGATATTTTTCACCCTTTTTGAAACGCACAGCTTTCATAAGTTTGGTTTCTTTTATCCACTTGTCTCCATAGACATTTCCTTCCTCATCTTGAATATCAGTGAACTCATAAACATAATAGTCAGGTGCTTGATCCTTACCACTATCTTGAAATCTTCTTTTTACAAAAGTTGCATTTATTTTCATAACTATTCAGTCTATTTAAACGACCGTTTTTGCATACACCTCCCCTTCACCCCATTTTCCGTTTTTTCTTTTCAGCAGCAGTACAAAAAACTGGTCTATAATATCAAAGTAGTATAAACTGCCCTCGCACCCGTTTTATGAAACAAAATCATATCCATTGACCCTGCTCATCAGGTGTGCTATCATCAATCATCAAATGATTGGAGAATGATGATGCGAACCACCCTCACAATAGATGATGAAGTATATCTAAAGATAAAACATCTGGCGGAAACGCAAAACTATCCCATTGGGGAAGTCGTTTCCGAATTGCTCAAAAAGGGCTGGAAAAACAACTGCCCAAAATTGAGGATGATGATTTTCCGGTGATCCCGACCAGGAACACCGGGCGGAAGATCACCAATGAGTTTATCAACCAGTTGAGAGACGAAGAGGGGATATAGGTTGTGTCCTACCTGCTTGATGTAAATGTCCTGATCGCGGTTATAGACGAAGACCATGTTTATCATGATTTTGCCAAACAGTGGTTTAAGGATAAAGTATAAAGGGCTGGGCTACCTGCCCGATCACTGAAAACGGAGTGCTCCGGATTCTCTCGAACCCCTCCTATGGTTTACCTGATATGGAACCGGGTGCGATTGCCCTCTATCTGCAAAGGCTGAAGGAAATGTTCATTCAGCATATTTTCATTGCCGATGATTATTCCATTCTTGACGGCACCATAGATTTGGAAAGCCTGATCCACCATAAGCAACTTACCGACGCCTATCTCATAGGGCTTGCATACCGGCATAAACTGAAGTTTGTCACTTTTGACCGGAAGATCAAAAGGGTCTATCTGCCCGACAAAAATGCTGATGTCATCGAAAGGTTGTAGAGGGGAGACGTGAAAATCGGATACGCCAGAGTAAGCACTAAAGACCAGAACCTCTCCCTGCAGCGAGACGCCTTGGAGAAGGAAGGCTGCAAAGTCATCTATGAGGAAAAGATGAGCGGAGCCAAAGCCGAGCGCCCGGAACTCCGCAAGATGATCGACCAGTTGCGGGAGGATGATGTGATCGTCATCTGGAAACTTGACCGCCTGGGCAGGTCACTTGGCGACCTTGTCAACCTTGTCCGGGAAATAGAGGATAAAGGAGCCGGGCTGAAATCTCTCAATGACTCCATAGACACTACCACAGCTCAGGGCAAACTGATTTTCCACTTCTTCGCCGCCCTCTCCGAGTTTGAAAGGGACATCATAAGCGAACGAACAAAAGCCGGGCTGGAAGCAGCCAGAGCCAGAGGGTGGTGGCCGTCCACAAGGCTTATCCAAAGAAGCGCAGAGGAAGGCTATTATTGCTGAAGCTCTTTACAAGCAAGGCAGAGATTCCGATGGCAAGGAAATCCTTTCCATATCCGAAATCTCTAGAGAACTAAATATTTCCAGAAGTACTTTATACCGTTATCTTAGGTTTAGAGGGGTTAATATCGCAAGCTAGAATTTCTTATATTTGGTAGCTATTTGAAGTAATTTTTACATTGTCTGGAATATAGATATATCGAGTTTAAATGACTAATCGGGTATCAAGGAACTTGACATATGACCGACTTGTAGACCAAGTCAAAATAGAATATGAGATAGGTAAATCAAGAGAGTCGGTAACTGACCAGGGGCTTGCGCTACTCTGTGATTTCGCATATGAGGAAAATGAACATTTGAAAAAAAGTTGAAGTACTGTTCGAAGTACTCATAGAGAAAGAGGTCAAAGTTTCTACTGTTCTCGAATACTCCTTATTGTTACATCTAAAAAGTCTACACGATAAGAAGGTTAGTTCAGATATTCTAGATAAGGTACAATACTATCTACAGGAGTCGGTAAAGTCTCAGTCATATCCAATTGGGAATAAAGGACTGATTCTGTTCTTGATAAAGGATGTACCTGAATTGAAAGGCATAGCTCAGGAGATGAATAGTTCTCTGTTAAAAGGGCATCTTCCTCTTCAATGACAACAGGAACATTGAGCTAGTAATTGACACTTGTTTTGCATGTGAAGATCAGGAAGGGAAACTCTCGGCAAGTGATTTGCAAAATGAACTGAAGGAGAAGCTAAACGATCTGCCCAGGGATAAAGTAGCTAAGGCATTACTATATCTTTCAAAGTTTGGCGAGCTGGACTTATCAGAGCTTATTGATACCTGGAAGAGAAAATAAATCAGGACTTTTCAAATTGGATCAAGCCTGACATTTGGTTAGCAATTATCGAGAGTGAAAAACTGATTAACTCAAATCTCCCACAGGGAGAATTGGAGAAAATTCTCAAGAACCTAAAGGAAAGTAAATCTGACTGGTCTCAAAAGATAGAGTCGATTGAAAAAGGTGGCGTTTTCTTGAATCTAGGCGAAATAAGCCGTTCACCCAACTTTTCACCATTAGAGGATAGCCTCTGCCTTCTTGCATTGAAAGCCTTAGGGAAAGATAAAGTGATCCAGCTTTCCCAGAAGGACGCAAAGGATTTTGAGAACTATAAAACCTTAGATAAAAAAGGAATTATCACCAATCTAAAGTCAGTTAATAGGTTCGGAGTTTTCATTATGCTAAATATAGTCTCGAGTGCCGCTATTCTCTTGTTTTATCTTGATTCATTAAATGAATTATTTATTTCATTCTGGGAAACTAGGACTAACCTGAAATCACCGAAGGAAATTATATCATATATCCTTAATCCAGTCGTTATTATATTGATCAATTTCTGGTGGCTACATCTCGTGTGGAGAAGGCTCACTCAAAATGGCACCCTGACTTGGAAAGAGATATTGCTGGATTACCCTATAGTAAAATACCTGATTAAATTCTTTTACCTCGGAAAACAAACCAAATGAAGCTGAATGTTTGGAAGATTCAAGAACTGCCTTCTAAGGTCTGGAAAGTCAAAGCCAAAAAGAATCGTAATGCAGTTAGAATAAAGCTGAAAGAGAACTATGTAAATGGATATATTTTTCATAAAGGATATGCAAGCATAGTAGGTGACAAGGATAAGCTCGGAAATGTCTTTAATTACCAGGGGGGAGAATTCAGAGATTTACCGCAGGAGCATCAGAAGTCCTTACTGTATCATATCATTGATGATACCTTAAAGAAGAAAGGGTTTAAGTTTATCAAGCGACAGCGCATATTTTTTCTTCCAAAAGAGGTTTCAACTGACCTTCTTAAGATTAGTGCAGATCGGAATATTTATATGAATATAGGGTTCAAATATTCGATCTCGATCTTGAATAACCGTTTATTGTTCTTGGTAAACCCTACTCAGGTTATCACTAGTGACGGTTCTAACTATGATAATAAATTTGCATTTAGCCAGAATGCGAAGGTCTTAAGTGACCCTAATCTAAAGTCTAAATATTCGTACAACTGCCAGATTTTGGGTAAGGTCATAAAAATTATGAAGGTCGAAGCAGAGGCGATTGTCTTTGATTATGGTGAAAATGGTAGATTGGTTTTTGAAGACTCTAGTGCCTTCGGCACTAAATTATGCACGGTTTAATTGCTTCAATTTATGGGCTTTAATGAAGCCCTTAAATTTCCATTTGAGCGGTTTAATGAGGCAACGATTATAAAAGTCGATATATCTTTCAATTTTATTTTCAAGTTCTTTGACAGAAGAGAAGTTACCATGTTTGATTACATGCCTTTGCAATTTGGCGAACCAATTTTCAATTGGATTTAACCAAGAACAATGCTTGGGCGTGAAAACAAACCTAATTCTATGCTCAGGTGATTCGAGAAACTTCTTTCGGGTTTCCATGCTTTTCAAGATGCCTTTGTAGCCTTTAGTTCCTAAATCCCTTCAAAATTGATCTGTTGGGCAACCCATCTAACCAAAGATTCAGATTGATGAATGTTGAGTTGGTCAGCCATAAAAATGATCTCATCCGTAGGGGCTATTGAATCTGCTGTTTGATCAATGAAGATTACAAAATCCTGCTCGTTTCGGGTAGGGTGGAGCCTATGGTTGATAAGCTTGCCTCGCCCAACATCAATAGTACCATTAAGCAGGTGGTTCCATGGCGGGTATATTCGTATTCGATCCTGCGAGGTTTCCCTTTTCCATTGGCTGGTACCTGGAGCAATGCGTTCCAAGGCTTGAATTCCTGTTTTTCATCTACACTGATCAGGTGGAGTTGGGGCTTTTCCAGGCTAATAGCTTGCAGGATAAGGTGACAAATTAAAGCCACTCGAATAACAAAAGCGTCCCAATCTTCTATTTTTGGAAACAGCCAGTAGTGGGACTTATGAGGTTGAAGCTTGGCTCTTTTTTAAAATCTCGCTCACGTAGCGTGGCGAGATAGCCTCAACGACTCCTTGGATTTTAGCACATGAGCCAACATCTCTCGGTTCCACTGTGTAATGGGAACGCCATAGTCCTCCGGTTTTCGCAGGCTAAGGCGATGATTTGCTGTTCTTGGGCTAAAGTAATTCGCTTAGGTGCACCACTTCGTGGATTATCCTTTACAACAAGTAGCATCCTTTTAAGAAGGGCTTTATCACCCACTCCTTGCCCGGATTCCCCTAATTCAAAAGCCTTTATGGAATCAAATTCCGTTTCCCAACGGCGGCGCCATCTTTTCACCGTATTAATATCAATCCTTAATTCGCGTTTTATTGATGCATGGCTATAACCTTCGTTCGCCAAAAGAAGAATCCTTATTCTGGTTTTAATATGATGCGCCAAGGAATGTTTGGCCCAGTGCTGGGACAGTAAACTATATTGGCGTTCTGTCATAGTAATCCGCGGGGCTGGCCTGCCTCTACTCATGGTAATCTCAATTTTGTTAAAGAACTACAAGATACAAAACTATGCGTTATTTAGTGCCGAAGGCACTAGTGAGGTCGAAATACAGGTATTTCCTGAACCTGAAATAGATTTCGGTAAAGGAAGATATCACACCTGGGCTAAAAGTGGCCTAAACAGATATGGACCACTGGACTATAATGAAGGTCATGTGACTAAGCCTGATAAAATAAAGGTATCGCTTATCGGTACTAGTCAGTCCTTTAGCCTATTGGAAACTCTTTATAAAGGCGAAGAAGGTAAAGAATATCCATTCAGAGGATTCAAGCCAATATTCAAGACTGACCTACAGATGGGGAAAGAAAGGTTTGTCGAGCTTTCAGAGACAGAAGTATCAGATGTGAACTCCACAAACGAGGTTGTTGACCTTATCTTGTCCAAGATTATAAACCTAAAGGAATCAACAGGTTGAATTTGACATATGCTTAGTCGAGTTAGTACCTGGATGGGAGAGGTTTTTCATCAATCAGGAAAAAGACCTGCGCGATCTCTTAAAAGTAAATGCTTGGAAAAACCGTATCAAAACTCAGCTATATACGAAAAGGACCAATGAGGTTGTTTCTACCGAAACGCTGAATAATCTTTCCTTAGGTATTTATTATAAAGCAGGGGTAATCCTTGGAGGATGAGAACGAAATTTACCGATACGGCATATATCGGGATTTCTTTCGGATACTCAGAAACTGACAAGAAGAGATTGGTTGGAGTTGCAGAGATCTTCGATAATTATGGGCAGTTCGTCTCTTTAAGATCAGTAACGGTAAAAAGAAGTATCCTTAGATGAAAGGATTGAAGAAAAAAAGGACGTACACCTTACTACCGAACAACTTCAAAAATTAGTGGGAGCTCTTTTAGAGGACTATTATACCACTATGGATAGCTCATATCCTGAAAACCTTGTTATTCATAAGACAACTTATTTCAATAAATTTGAAAAGGCGTTTCTCAAGACATTAGGTCAGTTTCCGATTAACTTTTCTTTAGTCCACCTTCAGAGAGACCATAGTTGGAATTTAATTACAGATGATGGGAAGGAGCCAACTAGAGGAAGTTACTTCAGACTGAATAATAATAAGGCAATCCTTTATACTTCTGGGCTTCTGGGAAATCAGAAACATTATTTCCTTCCGGTACCCCTAAGTATACTTGGTAAACCTGGAGAGTGAAAGCAACTTTACTATCAAGCAAATATGCCAGCAGGTTTTGGAACTCACCAAGTTGAATTTCAACTCGACCAATACCTATTCCAAAGAACCGGTGACTTTGCTGCATTCTAGGGATATTGTGGACCTATTGCGAGTAGGTCTAGAACCTATCGATATCCCGACTGATCCGAGATACTTCTTGTAGTATAAGGTTCTTGCTCTTTAATTTCACCTTTCTGAGCCAGCTTCACAAACGAGGCATTGAGGAGATGCTCGAAGGCGAGATCGATGCCCATGCCCATCTGGATTATGCTAAGCATCAAAGAAGCATTAATCCTAATTCTCGAAATGGCACCTCAAAAACGGATCAAGACCACCTATGGTCGGAGATCAAAGTTCCCAGAGAACAAAAAGCGGATACCCGAACTTTTCCGGATACCCGCCTCAACCCAACTTGCTAATAAAATCTTTATGGGCATAGCTCCGCCAGGGCAAATCTCCTCACTCGGATTGCCCGGAACGTGCTTACAAACTTGTCTTACTGAAAAGAAGGGAATGGGAGGCAGCCGGAGATTTGTCGAAATCGCTTCCTTATCTACATTCCCTTCAAATGATTGGCTTATTCACCAGCCTTATCCTTTTGTCCAGTACCGTAGTGTTTTTTGAGGATGTCGTTGATAACGTAGGAAACCGAGCGGTCACGGGAATCCGCCTCAACCTTGATCTTATCAAGGGCTTTCTTGTCCAGGTAAATCGTCTTCTTGACTCCCTTCTGTTTGCTCTTACTGTTTTTTTTGCTATCGCTCATTCTCCAGGCAGGTATATTCTTGTTAATGAGCGAATATACAAAACCTGCCGTATCTGCCTGCACCAGATAACGTGAAATAAGCTCAAAATCATTCACTGTGCAAATATAAGTATTTGTCATACATTTCATACATTAACCGATAAATTTTGAAGTTTTCGTCCATTTCACGAATAAACAACGTGACCAACGGCTATCATGGATTACTATATCACTAGGAATACCAGTTCAGAAATGTCTTTCACCAGCTTTAAGTTGAAGCCATGTGCCAAGAGATAGGATATCAAAAAAGTCTCGCCACAATAATGATTAGAGTGACAAGTAAGAATCCAAAGAAAAGCCACCCTATACTTTCGTTCCTTTGGCTGCACTGTATTTAAAAGTAAAGCCTAGGATAGACACTTCTAGTAATATCCCATTGTTATTTGCTGAAGAATTGGAAGGAGAAGAAGGAAGATTATTTTCCTCTAATCCGTTCTGATGGCTTTTTCCCATCTGTTTACAATTTGTGGAGCATGTAAACACGGATTAGAAGAAACGGTAAGACTATTTATAGCTTAAAAATAGACATACTTTTTCCTTTTGTTTACAGGCTCCGATAATTAATTGAAACCTTCTATGGCTTAGCATAAGCCATTATGTAAACAGAAGAGAAAAGCCTATTTTTTTCTTTGTAAGCAGCTTTATCGGGAAATTGCAAACGCTTCTTTTCTTTGTTCCCCATCGTCACGGTGTCGTAAACAAAAGGGCAAGGACTTTTCTATTCAACTGTTCTACCCCTCTTTAGGAGTAGATTTTCTTTGATTACGGTACGATTTCCGCATACTAAATCAATACGATATAGTTTCCAAAATAGTTCAACCTGGTAAAGAAATTTTTCGGATGAGACCAAAAATTACCCTTTTTATGTTAGCCTCATTTCTTCTTACTGCCTGTGCCCTGCTGAAGAGAACAGAAAGCCGGAACTTACAAGAGAGGAATTCGGTACTTGATGGAGTTGGAGCGAATACACTTTCCGGAGCGTCCTAAGTTTAAGGAAGAGTTACAATCCCACGATGAGGATTTTTAGATATAGCAGGTGAAATTACATCAGCGATTTTATGGGCTTGCCTTTTGATACTGGGCTATCCGTGACTCCCTCTTGGTCGATCTTTCGGGATTCTTCCTTACAGTCAGCTTACTCCTATCCCTAAGCCGGAAATTCGTAAGGGCTGATCTACTGACATCAGTATTTACGGCTAAAGGCTTTCTTTCATTCAGTACCAGTGTCTGTTCTTTTTCTTTTCAGCAGTAGTAATACCGGTGAGAACGGCTTGTCAGGGTTTGAGCCGCTTTTTCCAGATGGCAGGGTCTTGTTTGGAGCTTAACACCCCAAAAACAGAAATATCCTCCTTTTCGACAGTGTAGAAGATGGTATAATTGAACTTGTGGACAATAGCCCTCCGAATATGGGCTTTTTTGGATGAAATGGGCTGATACAGGTAGGGGTTTTTCTCGATGGTATTGAGGGCAGCCCGTAGGAAGAGCAAGAAGTCAAACCAAGCCCTTTCCGCTTGTCTTCGAACCAGGAAAAACCGTCAACTATATCCTGCCGGGCTTCATCGGTGAATTGTAAACTATAGGTAGGCATCCATCAGATTGTGTAGCCGGAGAGCAACGATTTTTCAATATCCTCCCAGGAGTGAAAGCCGGTTTTGCCTTCCTTCAGAAGCTGATACCTTCTTTCCAGTTCGGCTTCCAGCTCGGGAGAAATCACCATTTCCTGAGCGTCGGAGCTGTCGGCAATATCATCCCATATTTTTTTCCACCGGGACGATCTTTTCCTCCAGGCTAAGCTTTGATATTTGTTCAAGTAACTGTGTCATAGTTCAAATATAGCACTATCTGAAATCATTTTCAACAAAACACCAAACCCCTCCCCTCAGTTTCAATTTCCCTCATACTCCCCCTAAACTGTCACGATTGTTGGCTCAACAATACGCCGCCAGTTCAGGAACCAGGGGAATAATCGGGTAATTGATGTGCTCGCTTCAGTGCTACCTCCCTACTTCTGCCCTTTTTTCTTTCCTGCCTGTAATTGCGGTTACCTCCCTCTTTCTTTTGCTTTGGCAAGATACTCGCATGCTCCGGCTGCATCAAGGGCCGGTCGTACCTCCCTTTTCGGGATGATTTTTCTCATCCGCTGCTCTCCCGATAAAAAATAACCCTCCACCCTTGCTTCCGCCTCCGCCTGCTGAGTCCTGATGCCTTCGCAAAAGGGAGGAAACCTCAATTACGTATTCGGCAGAAAAGAAAAACTGCCCCGGAGGTTCACCTCCGCTCCCGGAGAAAGGGAGTTTTCCTTATTAACAATTCGGCTTACGAGCCAAAAAACATCAGAACCATGTGTTACAAAATTCCAATTCAGGTAACGGAAATCAAGCTCACCTACAAGAGCAAAGTAAAGGCGGCAGACCGCCCGCAAATCACCTGTTCCCGTGATGCCTATATGGTGCTTTTGTCCAACTGGAGCGAAGTGATAGACCTCTTTGAAGAGTTTTACATCCTGCTGCTCGACCGTTCAAACCGGGCAATGGGGCGCTATCTGGTTTCCCAGGGAGGCATAGCCGGGACGGTAGTAGATGCCAAGCTGGTCTTTGCGCTGCTGCCCTGAAAGGGCGGGCAGCCTCTATAGTGCTTGCTCACAACCATCCGAGCGCAAACCTCAAACCCTCACAGGCTGATATTGACCTGACCAGGAAACTATGCAAGGCGGGCGAATTGCTCGACATCCTCGTAGTTGACCACCTGATCTTATCCCCGGAAGGCGGCTATTATTCCTTTGCCGACGAAGGATTGATTTAACCACCCTTAAAACTCACAGCTATGCACCGGTTAACTGAAATTATGCAAATGAGCAGGGAAGAGCAGGTAAAGGACTTTCTGCACACCTATACCGAGCTTGCCAGAGTGGCGGAGGATAAAGCGTTTTTATCAACGCCCTTAAAACCGGCGACCCTTCCCTAAAGATCAAGCTTGAATACTGCTTTGAGCGGTACATTAACCCTATCGGGCAGGTTAACGTTTATGCCATTTCTCCGGCGGAACCGCTGACCGATACAGAAAAGGATTTTCTACTGGAAGAACTGAAAAAAGAATTTCTCTAAGGGCTTCGCCCTCTCGCCTGCAAGGGCATCCCCATTTTCCGCATTCACCAAAGGTTCATTTGTGCAAACAGGGAACCCGCACGGTTGCCCCTTCCTTGCAGTTGCTACCCCCATCTCTCGCCGAGAAGGCGTAAGCGGTTGAAACCGCTCATTATCAAACAATTAAAAAGGATTAAGCCATGACTAAGAACAGCAGAACTCAAAAAAGAGACCTCTATCAGGAAGTTACTAACAAGATGGTTGCATTACTTGAAAAAGGCGTTGCCCCGTGGCGTTGCACCTGGAACCGGTACGGTTTAGCCCGTAACTTTGCAACCGGGCATATTTACACCGGCATTAACGCCTTTCTGATGAACCTGACCCCGCACCCGATCCCCTATTTTATGAGCTTCAAACAAGCCAAAGCCAAAGGCGGGAAGATCAGGAAGGGCGCAAAATCCGAAATGGTGTTTTTCTATAAGCCTTTATTCAAGGATAAGGACGAGAATTTTATAGCACCGGATAAAGCCGTTGCCCTCAAAGGTATGGGGGAAGAGGTGCAGGTAATCCCCATGCTCAAATATTTCAATGTGTTCAATATCGCCGACGTGGAAGGGATAGAAATAGACATTCCCGAAGTTGAGCTAAAGGAACATGAGCGGATAGAGGAATGCGAGCGCATTATAAAGAGCGTACCCAACGCCCCGGAATATGTTTTTGAAGATGCCAACCGGGCTTATTATTCCCTACTTCTGACAAACTCAATATGCCGGACATTGCCCAGTTTGAAACAGCAGAGGATTACTATTGCACGTTCTTTCATGAACTTACCCACGCTACCGGGCATCAGTCGCGCCTGAACCGGGAAGGATAACCGAGCTGAACCCCTTCGGCTCACCAGAATATAGCCGCGAGGAACTGATTGCCGAAATGGGAGCCTCTTTCCTTTCCGCCCAGGTGGGCATCAATTACGACGAACTGACCGAGAACAGCGCCGCATATTTGCAAGGCTGGCTAAAGGTTTTGAAGGCAGATAAAAAGCTGGTCTTCAAAGCAGCCGCCGAGGCACAGAAAGCCGCAGACTATGTTTTGGGAAAATCCCGGAAAACTGATTTCTAGGGCATCCAGAGGGGCAGCCCTGCCCCCTGCCCTTTTTATCTTGCCACCATAAACAAAGCCAATACCATGAGTACAAAGCCGGCATTTCTCATAAATGAACCTCTTTTCCTCACAGTAGAAGAAGCAAAGCAGCTTATAGGGCTTTTCCCGGATACGGAGATCTTTCCAAATATGAAACGCCGCAGGGGAAAACCCCGCCTATTATGATGATGTGGAAGAAGCCGCCGAGGATAGAGAGCGTTACGGCTCCGTTTGGCTGGATACCGGGCAGGGGCTTTACCGCCTTGACCCGGCATTATACGACGGAGAGTAACAACACATTAAGGCTGTAAGCAATATGTTGATATTGCGGGCGGCTGCCTGCGGCGGCAGGAAAGCAGCAAGCTCCGATGACAAAAACCCTTATTCGTCAGCAACTCATTAAAGGGTTTTGCCATCTCCGCTTAAACGGTCTTTTCGAGAAAAAGAAAAATCCTTCACTTGGATTGCGGCTTTTCCTTTCAGGTCAGAGGAATTAACTTATATCCAAACCAATTATCTCAAAAGAATCTATGCTTGGGTCATATTTTGCATTTAAGTTTTTTTATAACTATTGTAGGGTTAACATTTAAGTTATGTTCTTTCATACCATGAGAATTGATATATACTATATCAAGATTTCCCAGGATGGTTTCTATAGTGAATACATTACCTGAATATACCTGACCATTTGAGAGAAAATCTAAAAACCTATCTTCTATTTCTACAAATCTAACCTTATGTATATTATAACCCTTTAAATGATTCAATGCCTTCAAGATAATCTTTTACAGAGTTTGTAATAGCCTTCTTAAGTGCCTTAACTGTAGATTTATCCATATTGATTGATTTTTTGTTTGATAATTATACGATTAGATTTTTGGGAAGGTTACAATCAAAGCCTTTTCAACCTGCTCACCTTCTGCTTGTTCCTGAATTCCAGCAGTTCCGCTCTGATAAACCGCCGTTCCTTCATATGATGAAATACAGTGAAATGCCCTTCATTCACCAGATAGCGTAAAACCTTGGAGCATACTCCCAAGCAACCGGCATAGCTGTGCCGGTACTCACCAGAGTCATCCTCCCTATCACCCGTTGAAGTTCCCGGTTCATTAACTCAAATTCCTCTTTACAAGTTCCCGGATCATTGCTTTCAATTCGGCTGGTGTGATCGAGTGCAGGATGATGTTATTGTTTTCCATGACGCTGATTTTAGAGTGAATTGATTGATATGACTGCAATATAAGAGGCAGATTTCACCTATACAAAGCACACGTAATCAGCATGTTAAGTGTTAAAGTGAGGCAAAATGGAATCATCTGGAAAAGTTGGGTAACCAGGAGCGGTTCCAAATGAAATCATCTGAAACCTTCTGGGAAAAGACGGGAACACCCAAAAACAGCAAACTTTAACAGTTTTTAACATTTCAGGGAATTTTTCTAAGGGCTTCGCCCTCACGCCCGCAAGAGGTTTCCCCGGCCTTCCTTCGTGCAGGTCGGGTGATTCCCCTCCTCTATGCAGTTGTTACCCCATCCTCGCCGGAGGGCAGAAGGGTATAGAGCAACAGGCTTTATACCCTTTAACAATTATCATCAAAAGACCAGCGTACAAAACAGGCAGCTCTACATCAATTACCCGTGCATGAAGATATTTATATTTATTAAGCGAATATTCTGGTGGATATACACGTTATGAAAGGACTATATCTTTTCCCTATCAAAATCGCCTCTTATGAAAGAAAGTAAAAACTTCGCCAGGTCAATGCTTGACAGACTCAATCTTTCCTTTCGATTGCGATTAAAAATCGTCCTCTTAGGATTCAATAATCAACTCCTAAGGTTGACTCGATTAGCTAGGACTGGTGTTAATTTTTGCATTGCCATTCTATTGCTCTCTCTGTGATAGTAATCGCCGGTATCGCTATTGCCATGTGTGAGTGGAGCATAAGCTTTAATGAGCAGAAAGAGGTACCGTTATCGTCATTCCCTATAATGTCTGATGAACTTATAATAAATAAAGGCATTACGTGCAGTTGGACATATAATTGTGACCATTCAGCTTTAGGAATTCATACAATTATACTAAGTGATTCACTTCTTTTCCTTGATGATTTCGAAACTAAATGTTTAGATAAAACCTGGTGGTGGCATAGTATGGAAGATCGAACCTACCATGCTACTGCAATTAACGGCATTATTGTATCGGCATGTGAAGCAAGGTACGTACTGACCGGGAGTCAGGACTGCACGGTTAAGCAGTGGGGTTTAGATTGCAAAGAGATGCAATCTTTAGAGAGGTCTATTGGCACTTCTTTTGATGATGCTTTTTCGCCTTATGGTCAGCCAATGGGAAAAATAAAAAGTGACTCTGGTCTATACACTACTAATGCTTTAGATCTTCATTTAGATTTACTTTCAGTATATCCTGAAGTAAATCTTCAGTTTTTGATTATAGATTTCAATGATGAATCATCACCATATGATGGTCTTTACTTCTCAGATAACGGCGGTCGGCTGTTTTCTGATATTTTGAGCTATCATCTTCATGGCTTAGCTGATAAGAATATATCCTCTCCCTGGTCTAACGTAATGGGAATTCAATTAATAAGCACGAATTCAAGTTTTCCAGACATTCGTTCAGAGACTAGGTCTATATCCCCGAAAATGCTGTTATACTATACTTAGCTCATGGCATACCAATTACAGAAGATCAGTTTTTGTGGATGATCAGATCAAGGACAGTCCAGTTGCAGTAGGCTTAGTGGCTAATTCTGAATTATTCGCTTACCCATCTTCTCTGCATTCTGACCAGGATGTAAGCTTCAGAGAACGCGAATCGCGAGTGATTTCCTGGCATTTTAGTGGATGGTTACGTTGGATACTCAGTATCATAGTGATCACCGTAACCTGTTGCTTACTATTCCGATTCCATTTCAAAACCACCCTTTGGAGACCAAAGTACTTCTATTTTTACCAATGTCTCAATGCAACTAATTATTGAAGCAAGGGGGCAGGTTGCCTTGGCACAGCTTGATGGTACTGACTAAAATAGAGGTTAGCCTGGAAGCATCCAATGCCCGCATCCGTAATGAAATCTGTCATCTGCAATTTCAGTACCACGATTTACAGCGTCAGGAACGCTTGGGCATTGTTGCCCCCGCTGAAGCAACTGTGCAACGCAATAAGATTGCTTATGCGACTCTTGAGTTACTAACTTTTTGGAACGAAGTATACAGGTAAATCCGTCATTGCAAAGAGGTCTTGCCTAACTCACGGAAATATAGTCTATTGTTACTCAAAAGCCTGCCTCTGTACAGGCTTTTTATTTGTGACATTCTACGTAAACATTCAGCCGGGTATTTCAAATATCGAAAAAAGCGTTAAACTGCGGGCATGGAACAAGCTGCCTTAAACAAACTTCTTACCTATCTGCCGCCTGAGGTGCGGGAGGCAGTGCGAGCAGTGTTTACAGTGCAGCAACAAGCGATTGCCCAGCGCGACGAAGTTATTGAAAGCCTGGAACAGCGTATTAGAGAACTGGAAGCCCAGCTCAACCAAAACAGCCGCAACAGCTCCCGGTGCCGAGCAGCGATTACCGAAGAAGCCTCGCGCCGGCAAAGGCAGCAAGAAAGGCAGGAAGCCTGGCGGACAGCCCATTTACAAGGGCAGCACATTGAAAATGGTGCCGAGCGAGGAGGCAAAGATAGAAAACCATTACCCTGCGGCATGTTCCGGCTGTGGCGCTGGCCTATCCAAGCAGCCAAGCTCGGGCTATGAGCGCCGGCAAGTATTTGATATTCCGCCGATAAAGATAGCAGTTACCGAACACCGCGCACACTACGCCTGCTGCCCATGCTGTGGAGAGCGCACGCAATCGAGCTTCCCAGCCGAAGCTACGAATAATGCGGTGTACGGCCCAACCTGCGCTCAATGGCAAGCTATTGCATGGCTTATCAGCTGATACCCTATGAGCGTACGGCAGAGTTGTTGTCCGATTTATTAAGGTACCAGCCTGTTAGCCAAGGCACGCTGGACAATATGCTTTCGCAAGCCTCCGCAGGGCTGGAGTGCTTCGTTGAACAAGTAGTCAAATGCCTACAACAAGAGGAAGTAGCAGGTTTCGACGAGACAACCGTGCGCGCGCAAAGTACCGGCAAGCATACGCCCATGTAGCCAGCGCAAGCAAGCATACCTTTTTTTTATCTCGGCAAGCGGGACTATGCCACCATGGACGAGATGGGCATATTGCCGGAGTTCAAAGGCATAGCTATCCATGACCGTTACGCCAACTACTTTGGCTACAATTGTGAGCACGGCTTATGCAATGCCCACCTACTGCGCGACTTGAGGCGGTTATTGAACAAAACAACGACTACTGGGCGTGCGAACTCCAGCAACTGCTCAAAAACATCAATAAAGCGGTAAAACGGGCTATACCTACAAGGGAAAACGGCTTTTTCCGCCAGCCATTGCGCCCAATACCGGCAGCGCGCTATATGAATTGGGTTACCGTAGGGCTAAAACTTCATCCTGCGGTGGAGAAGCTGCCTGGCAGCAAAAGTACCGCCCAAACAAAGCAAAACCCACAACCTCCTTACCGCCCTTCGGGATTATGCCGATGAGGTACTCCGCTTTATGTATGACTTTAGAGTGCCCTTTGACAACAACAGTACCGAACGAGATATCCGTATGCTCAAGGTTAAAATGAAAATATCAGGCTTTTTCCACAGCTTGGAAACCGGTAATCGTTTCTTGCGCATCAGGGCTTTTCTCTCTACCGCTAAAAAGCAGGGCTACTCTGCTTTCGAGGCGCTCAAGCAGCTCTTCAGCCCCAAGGCGGATGAGTTTATCTGGAAATTAGTCTGGGGAATGTGCCAATGCGGCTGAATGGTTACCATTCTACTTTTGTACAGCTGGAAATATTTAATTCTTTTTCTACAGAATAATGCGAAAAGCTATGAGTTTTGATAGAGACCTTTTAATATATCCAAACTGTACGGTCAAATACGTTTCATAAAAGCACTAAATCTCAAGGTTCAGTTCCTCTTCAAGAAGAACATGCCTCAGTAACCTCGCCATCATAAACCGTTTCCTGTTATCCTCCATAGACTTCAAAACCTAGGGTGTTCGGTTTGATGTAATTATCCCGCTCCGCTTTTTGGACAGCGAAAAAGTGTGCCCACACTTCGTAACTTTAGAGTTCGACCAAAAAAATCATCCATGTGGGCACGACTCCAAGATAGGTTATCTCAAGTTAAAAAGACGAGTGCGTCTCGAACTATCCATCATAAAAACACTCGAACTCAACTTCGCCGTGCTCAATCTAGAATTACTGGCCTAGAAGCCGAACTTACACACTTACGTACCCAGGTAGCTCCCGAGAAGGTACCTAGGCATACCTACCCGGCGCAGATGATGGCGTTAGCCGTTTTTATGGTTGTTCAGGCGGGATCTTCCTTACGCTGCGCCGCAGTTACTATTGAGTTTTATGCCAAGCTCATGGGCTGGTACCCTACCAACAACCCAGCCACACTACGGTACGCGATTGGGTGTTGCGGTGTGGCTACCAGGCTGTGCTCGATACGCGCCAGCTACAAGGCACGTTCGTAATCATCATCGATGAAAGTATCCAGATGGGCAAAGAAAAACTTCTCTTGATGTTGGGTGTCAAGCTTGATCCCCATCGTTGTCAATCGGTACCGCTAAGGGGGCGGACGTCGAAGTACTCGGTTTGGAAGTACAGCCTTCGTGGTAGCAGTACCTGATCCAGGACTTCATCCAGCGCAACCTGGCTTTTCGTCCCGGTATCGAAGTGGCTTACTTCATTAGCGACCGTGGAACATCGATCCTGGCTGCTCTGCGTGCACTAAATTATGACTGGGTAAGCGATTGTACGCACGAGATGATGAACATAGTCAAAGCACTCTTCAAAGACGACCGAGTGATGAGTCGCCTGAGTACTCAACTGGGTAGCTTACGCCAGCAGTTGAACCCCAGCCAAGTGGAGTGGTTTGCTCCCTCCGACGCTACGGGATAAAGACCGTTTTTGCGCATCTTTACCATCGTCAAGTGGGCGGATCGGATGGATAGTTACTGGGAGAAACTACCCCTGACGCAAGGTACCAAGATTGCCTTCTACCGGAAGGTAGTAACGATTTTGCGCCGTTTACGTCAAGTTAAGGAACTTACCGTGATCGCTTCAGCCATTCTCAAAATCTAAGTACCTGTGCGATCACAGTCGTCAATTATGGCACAAACGTTCGCGTGCCTATCAAGCAAAACAAGCGGTAATGAGCCACAAGGCTACAACGTTTATCAAACGTATAGATGCTTACTTCGAGCAACACGCAGCACTTCTTGAGCACTACGAGCGGCTGCTATGTTGTTCGGAGATTATCGAAAGTACGTTCGGGCGATACAAAAACAAGGGGGGTATGAAGGCGATCAGCGCCGATGTGCTGTCCATCAGTTTGTATAACCAGCCCATCACGGCAAGCTTCATCCAGCTATCAATGAAAACGGTAAGTTGTCAGCAGGTGATTGACTGGCAAAACGAAAACGTATGCCACAATCACTACGGACTACGAAAACGAATGGATAAAGAGCTAAAAAGCGGTGCGTCACATAGTTGACAAACCGAACACCCTACTTCAAAACCGTCTGATGAGGGGCTTTGCCATCCTTTTTCCTCTGGCAGTTTTTCTCAACAGAGGAATAATAACGCTCCCGAAACCTCTTTTCCAGCCGGTCAAGGTTATGCCCTAAAAATGGGTCATCTTTATCCAGGGTAACACCGTAAAAGGTGGCACTTGTCAGTTCTTGCCCTTCTCCTGGCCGTTCAGGGAAGGGCTGGGTACTTTTCCCTCCAAATGCTTATTCAGTTCCTGAAGCAGATCAAGCGCCTTATTCTCCGGAGGCGGCAAAGCCTCCGCTTTTTCTTCTTCCGGCTCATTGGCTTCTTCTTCCGCTATCGGCAAAGCTGGCACTTTACCGTTATCCAGCCCTTCCAGAAATTGCTGCATTTCCGTCCGGGCGATATAGAACCCCCTCACCTCCTGCCACATCGCCTTATCCTGAAACAGCTCTATCTGCGTTGCGAAAATGGTTTCCTTGAGGATCATTATTTCAACCACCCAGCCGATCAGCATCAGGGTGGAGACGGATATAATCCACGAGAATCCATGCGGATTCAAAACCAGATAGGCTTCGACCAGGGATAGGACAAGCAGGGCAGTAGCGGCAATTATCCCGAAGGAATATTTGCCCTGGATATGGGCGGGGTTAAGCTGAAAGAAGAACACCAGCGTTCCCCTCCCCGCCTGAATGGCAAGCGGCACCAGATAAGCCGCTATCAGAAACCCGATATTAGGGGCGTTCTGGGCATGAAAGATGCCCATTATTATGGCCGAGATCAGGTAAGTGGAGATCAGCAGCCCGAAACTAAGTGCAGGTAAAACGGAACGCAGGCGCTTTATTGACTTCCTGAAATCATCGTTGATCAACATATTTTGCATTGGATGTTATTTTACGGTTTGATAATTTTTTATTTTCAACAGCTAAGAATTCACCACCTTCAAAGTTCCCCCGGAACTTTTTCGGCCATTATTCCTTCTCTCCATAATGCTGAAGGCTATTTCTTCGGCATTCATCTCGTTATCAATGCCGATATATTCCCTCAGCTGAGATTCCGTTGCATGCCCGGTCAGGGGCATGATCTGGGCAAGGCGGTAGCCCATGCGGTAAAGGTTGGTGGCAAAAGAACGGCGGCAGGTATGGGAGGAAACCTGTTTGTACTTGGGTATATAGGTTTTCTTTACGATGGCTTTTCGCCCTATATACTGATCGACTATAAAGACCTTATCATTCAGTTTGGCTTTCTTGCAGATGTCCTTGATAACCACATTGAACTTCTGCATGGACATTTTGGGTGAAGTATATTCATGCTTCTCCAAAATAGGTATCAGCCAGGGAAAGATATTGAGTGGAATTTTGGCGGGGGTATCCGTCTTTTGTGAAATGATGGAGAGTATGGGAATATTATTGATGGTCTTGTAAAAGTTATCAGGAGTATAGCGGCAATAATCGCTGAACCGTTGTCCGGTAGCTGCCCCGATCAGAAACAGGTCTCGCACTTTATCCGCAAAACCAACCAGCTTAAGATCAGCAAGCCGTTGCAATTCTTCGGGGCTGAGCGTTACCATCTGCCCCTTCGCCTTCTTTTGCGGAACCATCCAGCCCGTTCCCTGATAATCTATATTGGAGTGGAGTTTTTTCCTCCTGGCTCTTTCCAGAAACTGGCGCAAAGTGCTAAGCGTCTTATTGCCATAGCCCAGTTTGATATTGCGGCTGGCCAGCCAGTCGATGAACTCAAAGCGAAAATTCCAATCCACATCCTCATAATCAAACGGCCTAACTTCCTGGGCGAACCTCTTGATAACTTTGGCGTGCCGGTCGAAAGAGTCCCAGCTGCTCAATTTCATCCCCTGGCTTTTCATCTCCTCCAATTCGATGTCGAGGTATTCTAAAAAGGTAGGCCTCTTTTTTTCCGGCTCCTGATCGCCCTGGAGGGCATCAGGAATTGATGTTTTGCCTGTTTTAATATCAAGCTGCCCTTTGAACTCTTCGACGCTTATAGCACCATATTCTGATGCTATAAAGATGTCGATGCAGTATTTGGCCAGGTCATCCAGCTGCCTTTTGATGACAAACAAATCCTGTCGCCTTTCCTTCTGGACAGGCCTTTGGGCTTTGAAGTCCCAATCTTTGGGGTGGAGGGAATAACCGGTGGAGTAAACAAGCCGCTGCCCTTTGTAGCGAAATACCAGAGAGATCAGGGTTTCGCTTTTTGCTTTGGGGAGCCGGAGGTTGAACTTCGGTTTCGGTAACTTTGCCATTGTCAATAATTTAAGTGTTACGAAATTAGAGTTCGACACTCAAATCGGCAACGTTGTCGGAATCGTTGTCATTTGTTCTCCCTTCTTTTCCGTCAAAAGCTTTTCCAAAAACCCAAAATATCTCTATATTGCCAATGATATGAGGGGTTTAGCCGGAATACGGCGGAAAACAGATTCTTTCATCGTGTTCCGTCCGGACCGCAAAATTTATTAAATCCTTGTAAGTAATTGACTTACAAGGATTTTTTATTTTAAATTGTTTTGTGCAACTGCCTGGTTATCAGTACAAAATATATTTTGGGGTAGGAATTTTTTTACGGATATTTTACAGGGTTTCCCCCTCTTCCCAGGCACATTCTTTGCCTCCCTTTTATGTTCCATATCTATAATTACACTTTCTACCTGGCAATTCTGCTATAGAAAATTGCATCCTTTATTCTTTATAGTTAAATTAGCAGTCTAAAAATGGTAAATTAACTATGAAGCATAAAACCATTTCTTACCAATCCTCTACCCTTCTTGCTGCTTTGATCGAAAAAGGCCAAGACTTTTTCGGTATCGAAGACGCTTTGGAAATCCTGGAAGGCTCTTCTGAAACAGCTGTCAGAGAATTGGTTCGGGGTATGGTGAACCGGGGGTTGCTGCTGCGAATTAAGGACGGGCTGTTTCATATCATACCCTATGAAGCGGATAGCAGCACATACTTTCCCAACTGGCATCTCGTGGCCAGCCACCTGGCGGGCGGGCGGGAGTTCTATATCGGCTATTCTAGCGCCCTGGAGATACATGAACTGACAACTCAACCTTCCCTTATAGAACAGGTCGTGGTGGATAAGCAGGCCAGGCCGAGCCAGTTCATGGTAAAGGACGTGGCTTTTCAATTCATCTACCACAATCGCCGCCATTTCTTTGGTTTCAGGAATACCTGGATTGATGATTTTCACAAGGTGCCCGTCAGCGACTTGGAGAAGACATTGGTCGACTGCTTATACAAGCCGGATTATGCAGGGGGAATTGTTGAGATAGCAAAAGCAGTATATAAGGCCAGAAAGAGCATCAAGTTTGAATGGCTGGCTGATTATCTCGACAAATTTGGCGCCCAGTCTGTCAGAAAGCGACTGGGTTACCTACTGGATGGTTTCGGCATTGAAAAGGATTTTACCGAGGCGTTGGCCGCTTCACTTTCCCCTTCCTACACCAGCCTGGACCCCAGCCTCCCGAAAGAAGGAAGGTACATTTCAAAATGGAAGATACAGGCTAATATCGACGAGGCATCTGTTTTTTCATCAATAGAAACCTGACCCATGATAAAACCAGGAGAAATACAAGCCATTGCCAACCGAAGAGCTGTCCGGGACACTCAAATTGAAAAGGACTACATCATTACTTGGGCCCTGATGGGGCTGTCTCAAAATGAATACCTGAAAGAGGCGCTCTTATTTAAAGGAGGTACCGCCCTGAAGAAAGCCTATTATCCTGATTATCGATTCTCAGAAGACCTGGACTTCACTTTTGTTGGAAGTACATTTGACAAAGACGAAATCCTAAATGCATTTGAGGAAGCCTTCGAATGGATTTACGACGAATCCCGGATAAAGCTGACTATTAAAGAGGTCAGTGAACTCAGCACCGGCAACGTCAACTTCTACACTGGTTATATTGGCCCACTCGGTGGCGATGGCTCCAAAAAGGACCTGAAGGTGGATATCAGCCAGGATGAAAAAGTCTATTACGCTCCTGAGGCCGAAACATTCATGCGGAATACTCGGACACTGAAGGTGATTGCGTGTGTAAATGTTATAGCCTGGGAGAGATCATCTCCGAAAAGATGCGGACACTAATGGAACGAACCACCTCCAGAGATTTGTATGACCTGTGGTTCTTATTGGAAGTGGACGGCTTCGATATCGAAGATTTCATTTTTGGCTTTCAGGATAAAGCCGCATTCAAAGGGCTGAATCCTAATGATTTTGTAGACAAGGTGAGTTCAAAAAAGAAAACGCTGAAAAGCCAATGGGAGAAGTTCCTGTCTCACCAGATAAACGACTTGCCAGATTTTGAAGACGTATGGCGGGATTTTGGAAAACACCTCCGCAGGTTTTCCAAATTCCTGGAGGGAGGATAGGCCTTCTTCATCGAAAAATACCAGCCTCTCATTTCTTGTACGATTTGTTGTACAATTCTCCATTCGCCCCATTCAAAACGCTGATTATCAGTTCAGTAAATCTCACCCCTCCCAGTCCCGTCCGGACCGCAAAACTTATTAAACCCTTGTAAATCATTGATTTACAAGGGTTTTTTATTTTAACATGTATCGCACAACTTATTGATTATCAGTCTGAAACATATTTTTGGGTAGTTACTTTTTTTACGGATTTTTAACAGAGCCTACCCCTTGTTGCAACCCATCTCCTCCACTCTGTTCTCCGCATATTCTAAAAAACCGGATAGTCGTTCCTTTCCTTCCAATCCCCCAATAGATCTGCTGATTTTCCTTTGGTAATGTACCCCGTTGATGTCATCGCCCTTAAGCAAGCCATAACCAAATAGATATGCTTGGATTTTTTCACTTGATTCTCAAGCAGTTTAAGAACTTCTTCCGATAGTGGCAATTTCCTGTTGGAATAATATTCCTCTAAGGTGGTTGCCGTATCAATTACCAAATCTTCCGATTTGCTTTTCAAAGCATCCAGGCATAACTCCATACCTTCCTTGGTGTCGTAATAATCCCAGATCTTTCCAAGAATTTTGATAGCATGTGCTTTTCGCTGATTACCATAAGAATCTCTTGCCAATTGGATGTGATAAAGTTCCTGGGCAAAGGGTAATAATTTCAGGGCAGTCTGGTGCATGATTTTCTTTCGGGCATCTGATTCTTTTGCGATCAATGCGCCATCTAAAGGCATAAATTGACCCGGAGGGTCATCTTGCCACAATCCACCGAATAAAAGATGGTGAATGAACCCAAGGAAAGCATCCAGCAGAAATTGCTGGTGCTGCCTTCGTTCTTTAGCTAAACTCAATGAAAGATCGAGAAATGCATCCAATTTCCTTAGGCTATAGGGAGTCCTAAGTTGGCGAGTGACTTCGCTTCTGAGATTCAAAAGACGTTGGTCTCCGGTCTTGCTTTTTTCTTGCGCCAGGTAGATGCGTAATACTTCTTTACACGGGGAACTGAATTCCATTCTATCCATTATTGTTAAATGTAAATTTAAATCCAATGTTTGTTATTCCAAACATAAATTTTATTTTTGTTTGAAATAATGGACATTATGACTTCCAGGAAATCTATTTTACGCCCTAAAGAAAAAAAGATTCTCTCTACCTTGGGCGAGAACATCAAACTGGCCAGGCTTCGCCGTAAGCTTTCCACCGAACAGGTATCCGAAAGGGCAAACATCAGCAGGAGCACATTGTGGAGTATTGAGAAAGGAAGCCCGAAGGTGGCTATGGGGAAATATGTTCAGGTTCTGTCCGTGCTGGGCCTGGAAAAGGATTTGCTGGCAGTAGCATCTGATGACATCCTGGGAAGAAAACTACAGGATGCTGAACTGAAAACGCCTAAAAGAGCACCTAAAACGGAGACGAAGTAATGAAGGAGATCATCGTATATGCCGACTGGCAGGAATTGCCGTCTATCATAAAAATGGGGGTGCTCCGGGCGGAACAAGTCCGTGGAGAGGAAGTCTTTTCTTTCGAATACGACGAACAGTGGCTGCAAAGTGGGTTTGCACAGGTGTTGGACCCCGACCTTCGCCTATTCACCGGGCCTCAGTACATTACAGATGAGAAACCCAACTTCGGCATTTTCTTAGATTCCTCGCCAGATAGGTGGGGAAGGACATTGATGAAAAGGCGAGAAGCCTTTCAAGCAAGAGAGGAAAAAAGAAAAGAAAGAAGGTTGTTCGAATCTGATTATCTGCTGGGGGTTAATGATGTATCCCGTTTGGGAGCGCTTCGTTTCAAGTTAAGTAGAGAAGGCCCTTTCCTGGATGACGATACGACATTCCCGACTCCTCCCTTTTCGAGCATCCGGGAATTGGAACACGCCAGCCTGAGAATCGAAGATGACGATTTCTTTGAAGATCAACAAGCTTCAAAGTGGCTCCGTTTGTTGATGGCGCCGGGTTCTTCCCTGGGCGGCGCCAGGCCCAAAGCAAGTGTCCTGAGTCCCGAGGGCCACCTCTGGATCGCCAAGTTTCCAAGCAAGAATGATGATAAAGACCAGGGCGCTTGGGAGCTCATCGTTAATAAATTGGCGGAGGAAGCGGAAATCAACATGGCGCAAGGCATGGCAAAAAAGTTTTCTCAGAAAAACCATACTTATCTGACTAAGCGGTTTGACCGCAGCGATAAAGGAGAGCGGATACACTTCGCTTCCGCCATGACCTTGCTGGGCTATAAAGACGGGATCAATCATCAAGATGGTGCCAGTTATCTGGAGTTGGTGGAAGTTCTTGAAAGATATGGCGCACAGCCGGAAGAAGACCTATTGGAACTATGGAAAAGGATTGTGTTCTCGATTTGTGTTTCCAACACTGATGACCACCTGCGCAATCACGGCTTCCTCCTGACGAACAGGGGCTGGCGTTTATCCCCCGCTTACGATATTAATCCTAATGAGCAAGGTGTCGGGCTTAGCTTAAACATTGATGAGAATGATAATGCTCTGGACCTGGACCTGGCGAAAAGCGTAGCTGAGTATTTTAGAGTAAACCTCACAAGAGCGGAAAACTTCATACGATCTACGAAAAAAATCGTTAACGCCTGGCGGAATAAAGCCGATCGGCTGGGAATCTCTAAAGTGGAACAGGAAATGATGAAATCGGCTTTCGAATAGGAAAAGCCTCTATTTTCCTTTGATAATAAGTGTCCAACAGGTAGAGAATGTAAGACTTCATAGTTTTTTCCAAAACATTTTCCAAAAAACCAGTTCACCCACGCAAACCAAAGAAAACCAAGGAGTTGCGCCTCTATGGAATGAGTCCCGTCCGGACCGCAAAACTTATTAAACCCTTGTAAATCATTGATTTACAAGGGTTTTTTATTTTAATTCGTCTTTCGCAACCCGCTGATTATCAGCTTGAAACATATTTTTAGGTAGAAATTTTTTTACAGATTTTTTACAGCGCCTACCCTTGTTCCAACCTGGCTCCTCTGCTCTCCGAATGGCCTCTATCCATTTCAACAACCAAATCACCTGATAGGCTAAAGTTTCCCTGCAAGCCGATCTTTGAATATTTTCAAGACACCTTCCCAATCCTCTGAGTAATCAAAATATCCTGCGGATTCAGATTGATAGGCTTCCGCCTGAACAATGGCATTTTTGATCAGATCCGCCGAGAAGATATGATCAAGGAAGCAACCGGTGAAAAAATCAAATTGGTAACCGATGTGATCTTTTACTTCAGCCCCATAATAGCCAGCAGGTTCTTCGATTTCCTCCCAGTTCAAGTTGGTGCCTTGTTCAATAATTCGCAAACTATGCAAAGCGGCCAACAGATCACCTGTGCTGCACGAGGCCTCTATCTGCAGTTGAAAGTCCCCGATTATGTCTTTGTCTATAAGCTCGGTAAGTTCGGTCGAATAATCATCTGCAGTTGGATCCATGTCAAACAAAATATCCCAACGATAGCGTTTAATACTTTCCTGCATTTTCGCTACTTCGGCATCTACAGTCTTTTGCTCCACCTCAACATCTCGAAAGGGTGGGTTTATGTAAGCCCAAAAACTTGCACAGAGCGAACCATCCCGGGTAAACAATTGCCGGAGAAATGATTCCTGTTGAGCGGGCGTCGCCGAAGCGAAAATATCGTCGTAAAAATTAGCAAATGGGGACTGTGATGGCATTGTGAATTGATTGTCTTGTTTCTTCACCTGAAAGATACTCTTCTGCAAGTAAAGTTGCCCAATACTCCTCAACGAATTATCTTTGATTTTCATCTCCAATATACAATATGTCAATCGCTATTGGTCAAACAGTACAGGTAAAGCCAGGACAACAAGATGAAGATACAGGCACTTCCCTGGCGGGTTGGTCCGGGAGAGTTGTTGCAATGCATTCAGAATACAACATGGTAGAAGTAGAGTGGGACAGTACCACCTTACTGCACATACCTGACGCCTACCTCCGGCATTGCATTGATGGCGGCTATGACTATTTGCAATATAACATTGGGTCTGTTAATTTAGCTATCATTGAACCTCAATATACTCTTGAACAGGTTCGTGAGATCCAGAAAGAACTAGAAGCCCGCTACCATGACTATCAATTATACGGTGGCCCGCCTATTCCATTTTCGGCAGTGGAGCGCGAAGCCTTTACAACAGAATTGCTATTGCCTCAGTCTTATGTCGGCTGGCTGGAATACATGGAAAAGCACTTGGTATTTCCTTTTCAGGCAAAAGTCGTGGAGGGATACGGGCACATCGGCAAAAAACTGGAAATTCTAGCCTTGGATGACTATGATGACCCTCATGGCGTTATAGCTGTAATCAAGTGGGTTGATGGCGGCGCCGGGCATTTCCTTCTCTGCGACTTGGAGGCAACTGATAAGGGTTCTTCTAATTACCGTATCCTGCGGGAATATGTGGTTTGGTTTGCAAACCAGTAAATGGGCAGGGCAAGGCACTTTTTGCCTTTGCGCTTTGTTCCGATTGTAACTGGTTCCAGATTTCCGTATCTTTACAAAAACGCGATAAATGAAAATAGTTAATTTCAATAATGAAGTTATAGAGAGTTGGTGGGCTCTGCTTCGGCATTTGAGTGCCGAAGTGAGGTTGGAATTGGCCTCCAGGTTAATCAATTCGCTGAAGCCGACGGAGGCGGCCAAGGAGAAGGGTGATAAAGATTGGAAAAAGTTATATGGAGCATGGGCTGAAGAAAAGGAAAGTGCCGAGGATTTAATCTCATTAATCAGAGACAGCCGATTCGTTAACCGTCAAATAGAATCCCTGGATTGAGTTATCTGCTGGACACCAACATTGTGATTTTCTTCTTCAAAGGCAGGTTCGATATTGATGAAAAACTGGATGCCGTTGGGATTGAGAACTGCTTCATTTCTGAAATCACACTGGCCGAGTTAAAATACGGCGCATTTTTCAGCCAACAGCCTGAAAAACATATTACTGAAGTTGAAGGGCTCTTGAAAGAAATAGCAGTAATACCTATCACCTCTTCAATCGATCTTTATGCCGAGGAAAAAGCCCGCCTTCGAAAAGCCGGAACGCTCATTGATGATTTTGACCTCTTGATCGGATGTACGGCAATAGCCAACGGCTTAACCCTTGTCACCAATAACACAAAGCATTTCAACCGGCTTCAAAATATCAGGTTGGAAGATTGGACAAAGTAAACAATCTCTTTACTTTTCATTTTTTCCAAAACATTTTCCAAAAGCCCATCCCATCCACACAAACTGAAGGTTACCAAGGCGTTACGGCCCTGTGAAATGAGTCCCGTCCGGACCGAAAAAGATGCAACGCTGCTATGATACGCTGCAAACCTTAACCCATCAACTTTCGTCTATCCCGGTCAAAATACAACCAGCATTTTTGCCTCAAGGGGGCTGCTTTTTTCATGATGGCCTATTTTTTACTATCTGATAATCGCATTTTCTTCCAGGTGAAAGATACTCTTCCGAACGTAAAGTTGCTCCGTGTTTCCTGAAGATTTATCTTTACCCCTCACCCTCAAACGAAAGCTATGACGCTCGAAATCGGACAAACCATACAAGTCAAACCAGGACAACAGGATGAAGATACAGGCACTTCCCTGGCGGGTTGGTCCGGGAGAGTCATTTCATTAGATTCGGAATCGGATTTGGTGGAAGTAGAGTGGGACGGCCCTACTCTGCACCAACTGCCCGACGCCTATATCCGCCATTCCATCGATGAAGGCTATGACTATTTGCGGTATCACATCGAGACCGCCAACATAGAAGCCATCGAGCCCAAAGATACTCCTATCCAGGTTGAGGAAGTACAGAAAGCATTGGACTCGCACTACAGCGATTACGAATTGCACGGCAGGCGGCCCCTTCCTTTCTCGGCAGCCGAGCGGGAGGCCTTTGCCGGCGAGCATGCTAAAAGGATGGATGAGGTAAACAAACAACTACTCCACCTATTAAAAACGATAAAAGGAAGCGGTTCTTTTGTCACCTCAGGGATTAAAGATTTCACCCATCCCGGCCTGCGGCTAGAAGGCATGGGGGATATTGGGTTGCCCGTGAATCGGGCCCAGGTTAAAGAGATCATCAAGCTGGCCAGGAAAGCGCCGTTTGGAAAAGGGAGCCAGACCATTACCGATACTGCTGTCCGGAGCGCCTGGGAAATCGACGCCAGCCAATTGTCCTTTGGCAATGAAGGCTGGCAAAAAGCCATCCAAAAGATCATCAAGGAGGTAAAAAAGGGGTTGGGGATCAAAAAACAATCCGTAACAGCATCCTTGTATAAAATGCTGATCTACGAGCCAGGGGATTTTTTTCTGCCGCACAAAGATTCGGAGAAGGAGAAGGGCATGTTTGCTACTTTGGTGATCGGCCTGCCCTCTGCCCATACTGGTGGAGAACTGATCATCCGTTTTGACGGGAGGGAAGAAACCGTAGGCCTGTCCTCAGCTGCAAGTAATTTCAAAATGCCCTATGTTGCCTTCTATGCCGATTGCGAACACGAAATAAAGCCTATCACTTCCGGTTACCGGGTTTGCCTGGTTTACAACCTTTTGCAATCGGTAGACGCTCCGAAAATCAGCAGCCCACAATTCCAGGATCAGGTGGGAAAGATAGCGGAAGCGCTCCAGTCATTGGAGGATTCCTTTGAATGGAGGCCCAAGGCCGTCTTACTGGGCCATCAGTACACGCCGGCCAATTTTTCACTGGGCCAGCTGAAATTGCATGACCGCCCCCGGGCAGAAGCCTTGATGGAAGCAGCTGAAAAAGCGGGCTACTTTGCCAGCCTGGGCCTGGCCACCCTCTACCGGATGGGGCAACTGGAAGGGGCTGACCACTACTACGATTACGGCCGCCGCAGCCGTTACCGTTACTACGATGAGGAGGAAGAAAGCAGCGGGGGAACCATGGGAGAAGTTTATGAGGAATATATGATGGTAAAACATTGGGGCGAAGGGGGCGCGCCCGGCCTGGGAGAGGCGCCAATCGGAGAAGATGACCTGTTCACCGAACTCGAGATAGGAGAGGGAGACCCCATTGAGCAGGAAGAAGAAGGCTACACCGGCAATGCCGGCATGACGATAGAGTACTGGTACCATTACGGGGCGATTGTCCTGTGGCCTAAAAGCAAGCATGCCAGCCTGCTGGCCAGCCGGCCCGTTCCGGTAAGGCTGCAGTGGCTCGAATACTACCTGCAACATTGGGGCGAAGCCGAACTCAAACCACAAGAGTACGCCCGGCAGTTGCTCACCAGCCTTTTGGATGATATTCCGGAAGAAAAAAGTTACAACACTCCTGATTTCAGCGTGGTAGCCGCCGCCCTGGCCCGGTTCCGGGATGAAAGCCTCTTAGAGCAGGTTGGGGCGGCCTTGCTCCCGGCTGTTTTTGAAAACATAAATGTCGAAAATTGGGTGGCCTTGATACAGGCCTACGAGCCGGCCGCCTTCCATCGGGTATTCCGAAAAGCAGCCGACACGGATGTTGTTGCTGTGATCCGCCACCTCATGGACGTTTTAAAGGCTTTGGACGAATTGGGCTCGCCTACCCTGGCTCCTTTTGTCCTTCACCACGTTCAGAAACTTCCCGAATACCTTCGCAAGGTCAAGTTGCATGAATTTGAGGGCGCCTATTCGTATATCTTCAGGGAGGAAAGGGAAAAGCGCAAAGCGGCCTCCACCGCTGTCGTTGAAGATGTGGTGGCGCTCAGCCGCCACAATGAAAAGGACGCTGATTGGAATAAGCGCATGCTGAAACGCATCACCAAACCGTTGCCGAGAGCCTACGCCAATGAGGTGCTGGCGCCCATCTTACTTTCCGGAAAGTACAAAGGCAATATGCTGGCCAAAGCGTTGTACGAAGTTTGCCTGCAGGACTTTAAGGCCCGCTCGGCAGTGAAACCTTCTCCCCCGGCCGATTGGAAAAGGGAAACGCCGGAAACGGAGTATTATCAACACCTTTGGGAAATACTCCGCCCGTTCCTCAGCTCTCCTACTCAGCAGATGTTCGACTATCGGGCCAATCAATCTTATCGGAAGGACATGGAAAGGGCAATTAAAGATGTAACGATCGACCTGAAAATGCAAACGATCAAAAAAGGCAGCCCACACACCCTGCGGCTCACTAAAACACAGGCGGCTTATGAGCGAGCGCTGAAGGAATGGGAGGAGGACGTGGCGATTCTGGAGCAATTGAAAGAAACAGGGCTGGCCTGAAGGCCCAGGACAAAGAGACCCTTCCTGATTACCCTCCAATTAAGATTTACTATTGGGATGACAATCAGTATTTCAACCATTGCAACTATTTAGCTCACCGGTCGAAAATGCCTGGATTTGCCCCATCCTTAAAGGGTGTCCAGGTATTTTCGCCCTTTGCACCCAAGTTAAATATCCACTTCAACCCTGCCGTTCCAACAACCCCACCTCCTTCAACTCCTCCACCGGCACGAACCGTCCCCACTCCAGCGGAAAACCCACGCCCTGCATTTTCAATGACTGCACCCGGTACAAATAAGCCGCCCCCTGCATGATCTGCTCCGCCACATCGGCTGCATTGCGATTTTGATAATCCTCCAAATACGTACCCTTCACCCAGTCGTTGAAGGCGCCCATGGCCGGGCCGCACCAGATTTGAAAATCCTGCGCACGCCCTTGCGTGCCGGCATTGGCCCAGTTGGATGACAAACCCAGGTACCAGCGGAAGATCAGCGCCATCTTGCGGTGGGGGTTGCCTTCGGCCCGATCGATCTGCTCCGGATCCCGGCTGCGGAAGAATTCAATACAATCCTGCCAGACGGTTTCCAGGGGCTTCTGAAAGACCTGTTTCTCCATCTTCAGGCGCTCCTCCTCCGGAATCTCATCGATCGACTTGTAGCGGAGGTAATATTCGTACAGCTTCTTGGCGCGCGGCCCGAAGAGGGTGCCCCGCTTCAGCACCTGTAGCTCTACGCCCATTTCAAACATATCGGAAGCCGGCGCCATCATGACGTCGGTGGAGGCCACGGTAGCCAATAACTTGCGCACCTGCTCGGAAGTGCCCGCTTCCACGCAGGCCTGATTGACCGAGCCGGTGACTACGTAGGCGGCGCCCATCATAAAAGCCGCCAGCGCAGAGGCCGGCGTAGAAATACCCCCCGCCGCCCCGATGCGGATTTGCTGCTCGAATTGATACTTTTCCTGCAATGCATCCCGCAACTGAATGATGGACGGCAGCAGTGCCACCAACGGCCGGTTGTCGGTATGGCCGCCCGAGTCGGCTTCTACGGTAATGTCATCGCACATGGGGACATGGGCCGCTAATTCCGCCTGCTGAGGCGTGATCTTGCCCTTCTCCAAGAGCGGCTTCAGGAAGGACTCCGGCGCCGGCTGCATAAAGTGGGCCGCCACCTCTTTCCTCGACACCTTGGCAATGACCTTATTGTTGATCACTATCTTGCCATCCGGTTCCTGGCTCAGGCCCGCCACCCGGTAGTGCACGATGTGTTCGGTCAGCGCCAGAAATGCGGAAGCTTCCACTACGTGCACGCCTTTTTCCAGGAACAGCTTCACCGCCCCGGCCTCCAGGGCCGCCTCATTGGGGCTGTGGATGAGGTTGAAGGCGTAAGTTTGATGCGGCAGCTCGCTCTGTATCTTCTCGATGGCCTGCAATACCCGGGCGGGCACCAGCCCGGCGGCGCCGAACGAGCCGAGCAGGCCCGCCCTGCCGATAGCAATGACCAGCTCTTCGGAGGCAATGCCGTTGGCCATAGCGCCGGTCTTGTAGGCGTATTTCAGATTGTAATCTTCGCGGAAAGTAGGGTCGCCCAACTGGCCGGGAGGCAGCGCACTGGCCATGGCCAGCAATTGCAGCCCTTTGCCGTCAGTGGTGAGTTCCCCTTCATTGCTGACGCCAATACGGCCGCGAAAGTCCTGCAGAATGAAACAGGGCTGGCCCGTTCTGGCCAGCTTTTCCCGAATGCCGGCAGCATCAAAAGCGATGGCGCGGGGAGAGCCTTTCCAGTTGAGATGGGTTGGTGTTCCGTTGTATTTGAGTTCCATGGTTGTTTTTTTAGCAAAATTGGAGCTTTATCTGCCACTCACTACTCTGTTAACAGAGCACTAATAGACAAAGAGGCTAAACCCCACAAAATTTAGAGGCGAATCAGGCTTCTTCCAGCCCTAGAGCCAAATCCGTCACCTGATAAATCCGCATCTTATCATTCCAAAGATATGCATCGGCGATAATGGCCAACTGCCCGCCCCGCTTTTCAATAGACTTTATGTGTACCTCCAGGTGCATTTCTTTTACGGGCAACAGAATCTGCCCCCGGTACTTCCACACTGTCTTGTGGTTCGGCAGTTGCACGAATTTAGGGGAAATGAAGTCCTTACCAAGGTCCTGCTGCAGGGCAAACACCTGCATGGCCTGTAAGATAGCTTCCACTCCCAGCGAACCGGGCATCACCGGGTCCTGATAGAAATGACAGGTAAAGAACCAGTCGTAGGGCTGCATAAACTTGGTGGCGTGGATGTACCCTTTACCGTACTTCCCCTGATCCCTGGCCAGGATCAGCTTGTGGAGCAAGTCCAGCTGATCTTCCGCCAGGCGGTAGTGCGGTTTGTCGGCCGGTGCTTTATACAGTTTCATTTTTCCGTACAGGGAATCCAGTTTGACCTGCATGTAGTCCTTGGGCTGAAGCTGTTCAATTTCAAACCAGGGCGCCACCTCCTTGCCGTTGTCCAGGCCTACCTGCGAAGCCAGGGCTTCCCCGGGGAAGAAGCCGAAGGACGATTTTCCTTTGTAAAAAACCTGGCCGTCAACCGACAGCTCGAAGGTATAGTTCTGCAGGATCGTCCCGCCCAGGGCTACCGAAGAAACCAGCACGGCTTTATTGCTGATTGTTTTGCCGCGCAGGTCTGTACCATTGGGCAAATCGAAGAGTTCGCCATCCCCGTCCAGGTTGCGGAAAAAGAGGTTCTTATCGGCAAACTGTAGGGTACTGCCCTGATAGGCGCCCAGCAGGCCGCAGGGCTGTAGCGCGATCTCCATCAGGATGGAGTAAGGCATAGTGTTGGCGGAGTTTTGCTCGTAGTACCAGGCGCTGGCCGGTACGTCATACTCCGCAAAGATGGTGGCCGGCTTGGAGAAGTCAAAGCGCTCGCCGTCAATTTTCAACACCCTGGAGATCAGTTGCAAATCCGTATTGGGCTGCCGCGAAACGGTCCGCCCGTCGTAAACGGCAAACTCCGGCCCGAAGCATTTCGACAGGTCGTCGAGGGCAAAAGTGGTGATGTCCTTTTCGTTGAGCAAAGCTCCTTCGGACCTTGGGGCCACATAGACCCCGGATGTTTCTTCCAGATACCGGGGATTCGATTTTTCTCGTAACTGCAGGCCGAGGTTTTCAAAGTGAACAGTCACGACCCCTTCGGAAATGATCTCCAGGTCGCCGATTACATAAGGGTTGGGAATCAGGCCGATCTCCTTGATCTCCAATTTGTAGACGAGCTTGGTGTCCTTTCCGGGCACGACCTGCTTGCGGCAACGCACTTTCTGTGGCAAATCGAAAATGGGCTGATAGCGGGCGTCCTTAGTCAGGCGCTGCAGGCCCAGCATCAGCATGAAAAAGCGCAGCAGGTTGCCGCCGCCTTCCGCTTGCAGCGAGCCGGCCAGCACCTCGTCGTCCCGGAAATGACAAGGGAAATACCAGTCGTCGGGATGCAGGTCTTTTTCCGCTACGATGTAGCCCAGGCCGTAGGCGCCGCCGGCCAGGTCAACCGAAGTGATGCGGTCGATCATCAGGATTTTCTCGGGCGGCAGGCAGAGGGAAGGGTTGCGGCCGTTGGCAAAGTAAGACGCGTCCTCAAAACATTTTTCCATATCGCCGTTGATGAGGTGGCGCAGGCCTTCTTTGGAAAAAGAAGTTTTGGCGGTCTTCAGCAGCGGTGTAAAATGCTTCTTTGGCGCTGTCCGTTTGGCTTCGAGCTCGCTTTCGGTATATACGACGCCGTGGCCTTCCTCCAGTTGCTCATCGGAGAAGAACCCGGCGCAGCCTCCATCCATTTTCAATACCAGCCGGCCCTCTACGTAACAGAGGTAACTAAAAAAGAACAACAGGTTGTCTCCGTTGCGGACGAAGGAGTTGATAGATATGTCATAGCGCAGGGTCTGCCCTTCAAAAGGCAGGTCGTCCACAAAGGTCAGGGTGCAGTCCAGCAACCGGTAAACGAGATTGCCCTTGTTCAGGAAATCGATGCCTAGGTAGGAGATCAGCATCAGGTCGCACTGCCCGGACTCCACGGAGACCGCCCAGGGAATCTGGCGGTCGGTGGTAAACCAGGCATCGTAAGGGATGTCGTATTCCGTCTGCATAGTGGAGGGTTTGTACTCCCCCATTTTGCCGCTCAGCCCGGTCACCCGGCTTACCAACAGGTAAGGATCCATCGGCAGCATCACGCGCCGGCGGTAGGTATCGATGGCGGCATATTCCGGGCCGAACACATTGGCGATCTTTCCGGTGGCAAACTCCTCCAGGTCTTCCTGGGAGAAAATGATGGTTTTACCTTCGAGCTGCTCGCCCGCTTCGTAATCCTGCAACCGCAGGCCGTTTTCGCCTATCCGGCCCCGGGGGGCTACGGAACGGGCCGTTCTTTCTTCCGTTCTGGTTTCCATAGTGGAAATGGATTCTATAGAATGTGAATAATTTGAAATGGGAAGATCTTCTTCTCCACCAGTTGCCAGGGCCAGGGCGCCGGTTCTCTTCCGGGCCTTTCGCCTTTTGACTTTGGCAAACCGCTGGCGGTTCTCTTCGCTGAGGATCATATCAAAAATGCGCGCGCCGCCGGGGATGATCTTTTTCATAAAACTCCGGGCCTGCTGATCTTCCGAGGTGGAAGGATACAGAACGGAGAGGTCCATGGCCACACCGTGGCTGGCCAGCTGCGCCAGCAGTTCGAGTAAAGCCTGTGCATCCGTTTTCCCCTTTTGGTTGACACTTACCGCGAGATGCGCCTCGTCCTTCAGTATATTTCTGATCCAGCCGGTACAGGTAGCGTTGGCGCCCAGCTCTATAAATAAACGGGCGCCCGCCTGATAGGCCGTTCTGGCTGTTTGAGGAAAATTTACCTGCTGGCAGCAAACCGCCGTAGAGTTTTCGGCAACTGTCCGGCTGTCCAGTGGTATTTTGGATTGAGTAATGCTGGAATAGAAATCAATGGCCGGTTCCTGCTGCAAGGGGAAGTGGTGCATCTTCAGCAAACCGTCCCTTTCTTTCTCACAAAAGTCATGGTGAATGACATTCTGGAAGGGAATGGTGACGGTTGGGCAGCTCAACTGCTCGGCTATCGCCAGGCAGGCGGCTTTGTCGCCGGAAATAACCACTTCATTCCCGGTGTTGATAAAGGTGAGCCAAACCTTTTCCTGCCCTTTCACCAAGGCTTCCACCTGTCCCTTCGGCGCCAGTAGCACGAGGCTGATCCAGCGCTCCCTGGCTTCTTCCGAAGTGATGCCCCAGTGCTCCGCCAGCAGTTCCAGGTTGCCGGCAAAGCGGTTCTTGAAAATGGGGGATTCCTGAAACTCCCTGGTCTCATCCGCACTCCACATCCCCAGGGCGTACCACATGCTGCTGCACTCGCCCATGCTGTAACCGAAAGCCATCTCCGGTTCCAACCGGAAAAAGGTGCGTAGCATGTGCGTATAGGCGGCGGAAAAGAACACTCCCACCGACATCATAGCGATGGAATGCTCATAAATATTTTTCGGGGTATCGTCAGATCTGATCTTCCGGGGGAACAGGTAATCCGGCCAGATGTACGCCTCCAGCCGGGGCAGCATTTTTTCAAAATGGGGGTAGAGCTGAGGAAATAACTGAAATAAGTCCTGCCCCAGATGGGTGTAAGCCGTAGAGGAACCGGGGTAGACAAAAGCTACTTTGCCTTTTCCACCTAATGGATTGGGGGTGAAATAGCTGCCTCCCGGCGTTTTCAGTTCTTTTTGATTTTGGAAAGCAGCGCTTACCTGGTTTTGGAAAAATCGAATGTCCTGTAGAAGGCCTTTTTTGTCCTTTGCGATCAGCGCCAGGCAGTAAGCAGCTTCCTTCGCTTTATTAGTATGATAGAACTGCCGGCCCATGTCCGTCAGGGGCGACGGGCTTTCCGCCGCGATTTCCAGAGCGGAAAGCTGCTGCTGCAGTTCTTTTTCTGTATTGCCTTTGAGCGTAAAGAGCTTTGGGGTATTTTGTTGTAAAAAAGCAGGCTCGGCTTCAAAATGAGAAGCCGCTTCCGATAACTGAAGCTGAAGGCCGTCCATTCCATTCACGGCAGCGCGGCGCTTTTGCTGGCCGCCTGTCAGTATCCAGGGACGGGATTTTTCCGGGAAATAATAGTTCGTATTGCTAAAGGCCGCCGTTCCTTTGGGCCCTTTCCAGTTAGGAATGCCGGGGATGAACCGATGGTGCAGGCAAAGCGCCGTTTTGATCAGG
Source organism: Lewinellaceae bacterium (assembly GCA_020636095.1). Lineage (GTDB taxonomy): Bacteria > Bacteroidota > Bacteroidia > Chitinophagales > Saprospiraceae > JACJXW01. The sequence continues at coordinate 50,254 of JACJYN010000013.1, read as the reverse complement.
CTGGCGATGCCGGCAGCGGCGTAGGTGTGCCCGATGTTGGTTTTGATGCTTCCAAGGGCTACCGGGTTGGGCTGTTCTTGCTGCAACAACAGTTGTTGTTCTGCTTCGTCTTCCCGGTTGATACCGGTAGCGGCGAGTTCCAGATAGCCGCCCTCCGGCAGCGGCCGGGCCTCCCCGGCCCCCTCAATCACCGCATAGATTTTATCCTCTGCTGCATCAGACAGCTTTTTCAACACCACGGCGCCGGCGCCCTCGCCCACCAACCAGCCATCGTCCTGTTCATTCAGGGAAAGGCTGGGGCTGGCAGCAGTATTGATCCTATCTTTTTTATTTCTCAGCAGGACGTTTTCCAAACCGCCGGAAAAGTCGACCCCACCGACCACTACGGCCTCCACCTCTCCCAGTGACAGCAGATTCTGCGCCACCTCCAGGGCTTTAAAAACAGAATTATCGCCACAGGACACCGTAAAGGCCGGCCCCGAGAAGTCCCAGAGGGCCGCCACCCGGCTCGCCATGATGTTGCCCACAAAACTGGTGTGCTGACTAGGGGTTTGTGAACCTTCCCGGTAGTAGGCGCCGTTTTTACACAATTCTTCCAGCAGGGCCTCTTGTTCTTCGTCGAGCAGGATGTCGCTCTGCTGTAAGGCTTCTTTCAGTTGCCAACTCACATCCCAGCGCGCCAGGTAGTGATGGATGGCCAGTTCCGATTCCATTGCGATCAGCACCGCCACATTCCGGCTTTCTTCCAACCCGGCATCCTCCAGGGCCCTATCGGCCACCTTCAGGATAAGGGCCTGCTGAGGCTCCAGGGTTTCCGCCTCTTTGGGTTGAATCTTATAGCGCAGCAGGTCGATCTCGAAGTCTTCGATATAAGCGCCCCTGGGGGCTTTGCCATCGGCGAAACCGAAGGCTTTCAGCAAGGTTTCATTTTCGTCGAATCCTTTCCAGCGCCCCTTCGGCAGGGCTTTGAAATGCTGTTTTCCGTTGTAGATGGTGGAATAGAATGCCTCCAGGCCGGCGCAATCGCCAAAATGGGCGTCCATGCCGATGATGGCCATCGGCTGCAATTCGACGGGCTGCCAGGGGCTTTGCCTGGCATGTTCTGCGGAGTAATTCTGAACCACCATGTGGGCGTTCGTTCCGCCAAACCCAAAGGAATTGATGCCCGCTTGCTTTTGATCGGCGTTCCAGGCGGCGGGTTCCAGGATCATCTGTTCCTCACCCATCCAGCCATTTTTGGAGGACAGCGCATCTTTGAGGTTGATATTGGGCGGTATGGCTCCTTTTTGCATGGCCAGCAGCACCTTCAACAAGCCGGTCATCCCGGCGGCGGTGAGCAGGTGGCCCATGTTCGATTTGACCGAACCGAGCAATGGTTTGGTTTGATGCTCAGCGAAGAAGCCTGCAATGGAGTTCATCTCCGTCTGGTCGCCGAGAGGCGTACCGGTGGCGTGGCACTCCAGGTAGGAGGTTTCTTCCGGGGAAATCTCATTCCCGAAATAGGCGCGCTCGAAGGCGAGCCGCTGCCCCTTGGGGTGAGGGCTGAGCAGGAACTTGCCGCGCCCGTCATTCGACAGGCCGATGCCGCCGATAACGGCCAGGATGTTGTCCTGATCCCGCTCGGCGTCTTCCAGGCGCTTGAGCACCACCATGCCGGCGCCTTCCGAAGAGACCAGCCCGGCAGAGCCTTTATCCAACGGGACGAATTTATCATCGGCTCCGGCGTAGGCATGAAAAATGGAAAAGCCCATGTGGATGAATAGCTGGTCGGAAGCGCAGACGGCGCCCGCCAGCATCATATCCGCCTTGCCGGTGAGCAACTCATCGCAGGCCAGTTTGATGGCGTAGAGGGAGGTGGCGCAGGCGGCATCCAGGGTGTAATGGCCGCCGCCCAGCCCCAGGGCCTGGCTGGTTATCTGCGAAACCGTCCAGTCGAGAATCTCATTGTCCGGTTTGTCTTTTTTAGTAGGTGAAATCCGGAACTGCTCGTCCTGAAAAAGTGCCCGAAGGGCCTTCTCGGTAGTTTGGGTATAAACGCCTGCCAGCAGGCGGTGCGAAGAACTGGTGGGGAAAGATAAATTGCCCATAACGAGCCCACAACGCCGCAGTATTTCCTTGTTGTTGACATACCCAGCTTCCCGCAGTGCTTCCTTAGCGACGTAGAGTGGCCACTGATACAGCTTGTCCTGCCGGGCCAGCAGCTCGGCCGGCAGTTCATAGCCATTGGGGTCGAACTGGAAATCGCGGATATAGCCGGCCCGCAGGGAATAGCATTTGTCGACCACGCCCTTGCCCGAATGAAAGAAAAGCTCCGGATTCACACCAAAGTCTTCATCGGTGGCCAGGCCGGTCAGGTCTTTGCCTTGCATCAGGTTATCCCAAAATTCTTCCAGCGTGGAGGACCCGGGAAAAAGCCCGGAGGTTCCTATTATGGCTATTTTATTCATGTAATCTGAATTGCTTTGTAAATGGCTTCTTGCCACGAAAAAAAGCTTTCTCGTTTTTCATCTACCACACCAACTGCTTCGACACGGTAACCGTGGCGCCCTTCGTCACCATATACACGGCGCCTTCTGCGTCGTAGACCGTACATTCCGCTACCATCTTGAAATCAGTAGCTTCGGCTATTTTTACATGGACGAACAATTCCTTCCCAAATGGAATGGGCTGGTAGATAACCGCCGAATCGGTCTGAAGAGGCAGGCTCTTCGCCCCATCCATGAATTTTTGAACCCAAACGACCATGCCCTGATACTGGATATCGGTAAAGAAGGTGTTCACAGAACCGACCGGGAACTGCCCCTGCTCGGAAAGCGGCACCTCGGGGGCTTTACAGGACAGGACGATCTGGCTTTCCGTACAGTCCAGAATTTGCTCGATGCCCTGGAAGTAATGGCCGTGGAATAGGGAGCCGTCTTCGTATAAACCAGCCCCGCTCGTTGGCTGATAGGTTCCGCTCAGCTGGTGCGCGAATTTCGGCGCCTTCCGATCCGTCTTTCTGTTCAAAAGGGTTACCGTCGCCTTGTAGTGGTAGGTGGGCAACTTCTCCCCTTCACTCAGAACCGTCGTTTCAAAAACGATCTGTTCGGGGCTCTTTTCCACCTCCTTCAGTTCGATGATGTAATCTTCCTTTTGCGTTCCGTCGAAGACGATGCCCTTGAAAAGCCTGGTGTTTTCAACTTTAAAGATACTGAAATCGGGGTAGGCCTTTTCGCAGGTGTGCGCCATCCATCCCACGGCGTTGACCACCGGCAGCACCGCATTGCCCTGGATGACGTGATGATTTAGAAAAGGATTGGCTTTCAAAGCCAGGTGCCGGTGAATGCGGTAGGTACGCAAGTCTTCACTGATATAACTGACGGCAGCCGGCAGGGTTCCGCCGATGATTGCCTGAGGCTGATCGGCGTAAGCCACATTCAGTTCATTGACCAGCATGGCCGCTCCGCCCTCGCTGTTAACCAATGTGACGCCCGCCGCTTCGAATTGTGCTTTTAACTCCCCGCTGACCATCCCGCTGTCCCAGGCGCCCCAGTTGATGGCGGAGACTTGGGTGTTGGGATGGTTGGTTTTGAAGAGGTGCGCCGCTTTGCTCAGAATTTCGTTGGCGATGGCGTAGTCGGTTTGCCCAACGTTGCCGTAGAAACCAGCCACGGAGGAAAACAGGATCAGGTGATCGAGCTGGTGAATGTCGACGCTCTGCAGCAGGGCCAGCAGGCCGTCCAGTTTTACGGAAAGGACATGCTCAAAGTCAGCTTCCGTCTTGTCCTGAATGTATTTGTCCGCCAGTCGGCCGGCGCCATGTAGGATGCCGGTGATCTTACCCAGCGCAGCGGTTGCCGCATTTAGCGCTGGCCGGAAACTCGACGGGGCCGTCACGTCGCCTTGTACATAAACGGCCTGGCCCCCAAAGCCTTTGATCCGGGCAATCGTGTCGTCAATTTCCTTTTTGGCGACGATATGGCTGTAGGTACTTTTAACAGTAGCCAGGTTGGGTTTTTCGCCCTTTGCCTTCATATCCTCCATGATGAGCCGCTTCAGCGCCCCTTCCTCCTGTTCAGCTTTGGCATAGGCCGGTACTTCAAAATTGCTGGATGAGCGGCCCAGCAGGATAAATTTACACTGGAAAACCTTCGCCATTTCAATAACGCAGGAGGCGGTAACCCCTCTTGCGCCGCCGCTCACCAGGAAAACCGAATCGGAGGTAACCCTGGTTCGGATCTCGCTGTGTTCCGCTACGGCCACCGGTTGGACGCTTGTCGTTTTCCGGCCTTCTTCTGAAAAAGCCACTTCCACATAGGACGCATCCGCATCCTGCAGTTCGGCAAGAATCTGAGCCACTATTTCTTTCGCCGGTAGTTCCGGTTGAATATCAAGGGCCCGGCAGAATACGGAGGGCCACTCCAGGTTGAGGCATTTGACCAAGCCGGGGACGCCACCGCCGATAATGGAGACATTGCCTCTCTTTCCCTGCCCCAACTGACCATCCAAACGGGTAACGGCCAGGAAACTGGCCCGTTGTTGCCGTCCCAGGGCATTCAGCGGTTTTTGCAAATGCTTGGCCAAAAAGAAGAGGATTTTGACGATCTCCCGCTCGGCGGGAAAGTGCTGGGTGAAGTTGCCCTGCTGAAATTCAAAATGAGGGTGAAGGTGAATAAAACTGCCTACCGTTCCGTACTGAGCCTGAATGGTTTCGAGGGCCTTCCGAACCGCTTCATCGGAAGCGGCGGCCAGGGTGACGGCTCGTTCGGTAATCGGGTTTTGGATATGGGGAAGGTTCAGAACCACTGCCCGCTGGCCGCCTTTTTCCAGTTGTTGCAGCAGTTGGGTAGTCAGTTCTGAACCGTCGTTGGCCACCAAAGTGATATGCGTTGCAGGCAAAGAAAATGCCAGTTGATCTGGTTGCGGTAAAAATTTCAACCCTACCTCACTGCGCTCCACGCCGTGGAAGGCGCCCGTTCGTATCGGGGAAACTTCGCTTCCTGCCTGGGGCGCCGGGGCTTCGGAAACCGCTATACTAGTTGTTTTTTTTTACCGTTTTTACTCACGTAATCCACGATCTGCCCCAGCGTGCGCAGTTCGGTCAACTCATTGGGATTGATGCCGGCCATTTCCGGGTACTGGGCGGTCAGGGCGCCGAAAATCTCCACCCGCTTGATGGAATCGATGCCCAGGTCGGCCTCCATATCCATGCTCAGTTCGAGCATTTCAGCGGGGTAGCCGGTTTTTTCGCTGACTACGTCCAGCAGGGCTTTTTCCAGTTTAGCGGTATCCGCCCCGGCCTGAACAACAGGAGCAGGCTCCGCATTTGGAGCTGGAGCGGGAGGGGCCGGTTCCGTTTTTGCCACCGGTGCGGGCGCCTCAACTGTTTTGGTAGCCACCGCAGCGCCGCCTTTCTTACTTACATAAGCCACGATCTCGCCCAGCGTGCGCAGTTCGGTCAACTCGTTGGGATTGATACCGGCCATTTCGGGATACTGAGCGGTCAGGGCGCCGAAAATCTCCACCCGCTTGATGGAATCGATGCCCAGGTCGGCCTCCATATCCATGCTCAGTTCGAGCATTTCAGCGGGGTAGCCGGTTTTTTCGCTGACTACGTCCAGCAGGGCCTTTTCCAGTTTAGCGGTATCTGTACCAGCCTGAACAACAGGAGCAGGCTCCGCATTTGGAGCTGGAGTAGCAGGCGCCGGTTCCGTTTTTGCCGCCGGTGCGGGCGCCTCAACTGTTTTGGTGGCCACCGCAGCGCCGCCTTTCTTACTTACATAAGCCACGATCTCGCCCAGCGTGCGCAGTTCGGTCAACTCGTTGGGATTGATACCGGCCATTTCGGGATACTGAGCGGTCAGGGCGCCGAAAATCTCCACCCGCTTGATGGAATCGATGCCCAGGTCGGCCTCCATATCCATGCTCAGTTCGAGCATTTCAGCGGGGTAGCCGGTTTTTTCGCTGACTACGTCCAGCAGGGCCTTTTCCAGCCGGGCCGTATCTGCGCCTTCATTAGCCGCCGGGGCTTTGGCAACAGGCGTTGGTTCCACGGTAGTGGCCGCCGGGGCGGTTTGCACCACCGGCTGAGCAACTGGCCGGGCTGAGCCGTTGGCGCCATTGCCGTTGCCATTTCCATTATTGTATTGTGGCTTTACCGGGGCGGGAGGAGCAGTGGGTTGATCAAAGCTGACACCCTGAGGCGTTGCTTTTTCAGTGCTTTTCGGCGCTTCAATTTGCCGGGAAAGTAGCTGGAGCAACTGCTGCGCCTGCTGGTTTTGTTCGCTCATGAACCGCTCAAAAATTTCGAGCGACTTTGTTTGATGGGCATTGAACGACTCCAGGGCCGCCTGCAATACCTTAAGGGCTTCTTTATTCATGACTTCTTCTTCATTTTCATTTTGAAAATCCACTTCATTTCCAACCGGAACTTCGACGATCTTTTCTACCTCAACGATCTTTTCGATTATCTTTTCCTGGCCGCCGGAGATTCGGAAACCGTCATTCAGCGCCTCCTGATAGGCCTTCTGCGTAGGTTCGGAAACGTAGTTGTTACCGCTCAGTACTACATTCAGCTGGGTTTTCGCAGCTGGCTCGGGCTGTTCTCTTTTGTAAGGGTCGACATCGGTGAGCCGCAATCCAAGCACCTGTAGCTGCACCACCGCCTGGCGAAATTGCAGGTCGCTATCCTTTTTTGCATTCGGATTGAGCGCCAGGGCGACATGCTCTTTATCCTGTAGGATATTTTTAACCAGATTGGAGAGTACCTCTTTGGGGCCAAATTCTACGAAAATGCGGCCGCCTGCCTGATAGATGTTCTCGATCTGCTCCTTGAAAAGAACGGGGTTCAGGATTTGCTCTTCCAGGATGGCGTGCTGCTCATCCGCATTGTCAGGATACGGTTGCGCAGTGGTATTGGCATAAACCGGAATGGCCGGTTTATTGAAGGCCTGCCGGTGCACAAAGCGGGCGAAAGGCTCCTGCGCGTGCTTCACATAGGCCGTATGGAAAGCCGCCGAGACCGGTAGCGCGACCACGGACAAGCCGCTGGCTTTCAATTGCTCTTCGGCTGCTTTGATCGCGGCCGTCCCCCCTCCAATTACGATCTGGTCATTGGAGTTGACATTGGCAATGCTCACTCCCGGCATACCGCCTATAGCCAACCGCACTTCAGCTTCCGGCGCCTTTACGGCCAGCATAGCGCCGGCATCGGCCTCCGAATTGGCGGCTGACATGGCCGCTCCTCTCATCTTGGCCAGCGCCAGATAGGTGTCTTCATCGAATACCCCGGCTGCCCAAAGGGCGGTCAGCTCGCCGAAACTGTGCCCGGCGGCGAAGTGGGGCTGGAAGCCTGCCCGCTGCATTACCTTGTACAAGCCCAAACTCAGCGCACCGATGGCGGGCTGAGCGCGTTGGGTCTGGGTCAACGCTATCTGTTGAGCCCGCCTTTCCTCATTGGAGAAAACAGGAACGGGGAAAACGGTTTTGGACAAGGGCGGTTCGCTACTTTGCCGGAACAGGCGATCCATCTTGTCGAATGCATCATGGACTTCCGGGAAAGCATTGGCCAGCTCTTTGCCCATGCCTATGTATTGAGAACCCTGGCCGGAAAATAAAGCCACTACCTTTTGAGAAGCAGTGTCTACGCCGTTCGGGCGGTAGTAAATGCCTTTGGGATGATTCCAGGCTGTTTGATTCGTTTGAAGCGTTTGGATGGCTATCCGGAAAAATTCAATGCACTCCTCCAGGGCGTTCACCACAAAGCCTAAGCGGGCGTGAGCCTTTTCGGGGGCGGTCCGCCTGGATGCTTTGATCAGCGCCGAGAAAGCAGCTTCTGCTTTGTCCGACTGAAGGCTTGTCCAGTGCGCCTGGCAGTCCTGCAGTAACTGAGCAGGCGTGTCGGCCTGTAGCAACACCGTTTTGTAAGGCTCGTGCAAGCGGTAGTCCAACGGCTTTTTCCCTTCGTACTCTTCCAGGGCGATGTGAACATTGATGCCGCCAAAGCCGAAGGCACTTACGGACGCCCGGCGGGGATGGCCGTTGCGCAGCCAGGGCCGCGTTTCGGTATTGATATAGATCGGAGAGTTGCTTATGTCAAATTGGGAGTTGGGTTGTTCCACATTGATGGTGGGCGGCAATACTTTATGGTGCAGGGCCAATACTGCTTTTACCATTCCTGCCGCGCCCGCCGCCGCTTTGGTGTGGCCGATCTGCGATTTGACGGAACCGAGAGCAATGTGTCCTTTTTCAGGATTGTCTTTGCCAAAGACCATATTCATGGAGGTGAACTCCGTGGGGTCGCCGGCGCCGGTGCCCGTTCCGTGGGCTTCGATCAGGCCGACGGTAGATGCCGGGTAGCCGGCGTCTTCATAGGTGCGGTTCATCGCCAGCGCCTGTCCGGAGGGACGAGGTGCGTAGACCGACTTGAAGCGGCCGTCGCTCGAAGTGCCGATGCCTTTAATGACGGCATAAATCTGGTCGCCATCCCGTTCGGCGTCTGCCAGCCTTTTCAACACCAGCATACCCAGTCCTTCGCCGATGAGCATGCCGTCGGCTTTATCGCTGAAAGGGCTGATGTTTCCGGATTTGGAAAAAGCCGGAGTCTTGCTGAAAGACATATACATGAAAGGAGAGTTGTCCGTATCTACTCCACCGGTAAGCATCATATCACAGCGCCCTTCCACCAGCTCGCTCAACGCCATCTTAATGGCGCTCAGTGAGGCGGCGCAGGCGGCGTCCACCACGCTGTTGAGCCCCCCCAGGTCGAAGCGGTTGGTGATGCGGCCGGAGATGACATTGCCCAGCATGCCGGGGAAGGAATTTTCGTTCCAGCCCACATACGCCTTCTTCATCTTGTCGACGATGTGCGGAATATCTTGCTCTGCCACCCCGCTGGCGCGCAGCGCCCTTTCCCAAATGGGGAACTGCAGGCGGCTCATCAGCGGCGTGATCAGCTTCTGGCCGCCGCCAACCCCCAGCACTACGCCGGTTTTTTCTTTCAGTTCTTTGGTGAATTTCGCAGACGCTGTGCCGTAACCGGCATCCTGCAACGCATCCCGGGCGGCCACCAGGCCAAGCAACTGGCTGACGTCGGTCACCTCCAGAATATTGGGAGGCAGGCCAAACTCCATGGGGTTGAAGTCGATTTCGGGAAGGAAGCCGCCGCGCTTGCAGTAGGTCTTATCCGGAGCGCTCATATCCGGGTCGTAGTAATCCTCGATGCGCCAGCGGTTTTCCGGCACATCGGTGATGCTGTCTTTTCCCTGGATGATGTTGGACCAGAATTCTTCAACATTACGAGCATCCGCAAAGATGGCGGACAGGCCGATGACGGCTATGGGCGTTTTGCTTAGGGAGCTATTGATATTCATATGTTATTTTTGATTCTTTGACAAATCTCGCGGTATTGAGCCAGTTGAATGCCGGAAACACGGCTCTGCATTGCTGATATTGGGCCGCCTTTGTTCCGGCTTTCAACTGGCCCCGAGGTTTGCCAAAGAAGGTTATTTTTGATTCCCGGGCTGTTTTCATCTATTTGCAAAGTACCGGGGAAGGTTTTTTCAGACCGAAATACGAAACAATTCTTCCTGCATTTCCAGCAATTCAATGCCTTTAGGGGTACAGAGCCCCCGCATGTACGGAAGGAGAATGCCAAAGGTCAGGCGTTCTTTGCTGAATTCTACAGCCGGAAACAAGTCGTTGTCCTTCAAAAGTTTGAGTAAGGAAAGGACCGTTTTGCCAACCACCTCTACGTCCATGTCTTCCTGGAAAATCCCGTCTTCGATGCCCCACTCGGCCAAATGCACCAGTTGCTGGTGGGCAAAATTGCCGGTATTGCGATACGATTCATGCAGCAGCCCCGGGTAGTAATGGATAATGTCGCTGAAAAAATTCGGGTTGACGTTATAGGTGCGGCCCACGATCCGATGGTGTAAATACCCCATCGCCTCGATGGCATTTTCGGAAGACTGTATGATCTCTTCGTTCTCTTCCCGGACCCTGTTGTGGTAAACGGCCAGGCAGGCCTCCAGTAAATCCGTTTTATCTTTGAAATGGGTGTAAATGGTTCGCTTGGAGGTGTGCAGGTCTTTTACCAGACGGTCCAGGGTGATCGTTTTTACCCCGTGTTTGATAAACAACTGGGTAGCTGTATCTATAATGAATTCTCTGGTTATCATGTATGTCTTTTAGCCTCAGGCGGCCGAATGGTAATATTTTTGTTCCGCCAGTACCGCAAAGAAACAAATATCCGGGTTAACTACCTAATGTAGAGGGGGATTTATTTTTGTGGATGTAGAAAAATTTCCATCCTAAGCTTTATTCGGCTAAATTGTATCTATCTTTTGGTGTAGTTTTTTTAAATTGCGGAGTTAACTAAGCAAAAAGTTTACAAATTTGATCGATCCTTCTATGTCAAAATATATTGATCTATTTGCTGGATGTGGTGGGCTTTCGCTCGGACTTCGCAATGCGGGATGGAAAGGTATATTTGCTGTTGAAAAAGATCAATTTGCATTTAGAACATTAAAACATAACCTAATTGACAAGGAGGAACACTTTGAATGGCCTGATTGGCTTCCGATAAGTAGTCACAATATTGACGAAATTATTTTAAACTATCGAAATGAACTTGAAATGCTTTCTGGAGAGGTTGATCTCGTGGCTGGTGGGCCCCCATGTCAAGGATTCTCCTCTGCAGGCAAAAGGCAAGAGGCAGATTCGAGAAATGATTTGATTGAGTCTTATTTGAAGTTTATAGAGGTTGTCAAGCCGAAACTAATTTTCTTTGAAAACGTAAAAGGTTTTACAGCACAGTTTCAAGCAAATAAAACAAAAGGAAGAAAATATTCAGATTATGTGATCAATTCCCTTAATAGGGATTATTTCGTCCATGGAGAATTGGTTGATTTTTATGATTACGGCATACCCCAGAAACGTTGCCGATTTATTTTAGTTGGTATCCGAAGAAACTTCGCAGGAAAAGTTGGTATCAACGCAAGTGTTTTTTTTCAAAAAATGATTAAGAATAAGAGGCAATTTTTGGTCAGTAAAAAACTCAGTATTACACCCTCACTAGAAGAAGCAATCTCGGATTTATTGCAGGCTAATGGAACTGTGGAATCCATTGAAGACTCCAAGTTTAAAATAGGAATCTACACCGAAGCAAAAACAAATTATCAACGATTCCTTAGAAAAGGAAAGAAATTAACTGGTTTGGTGGCAGATAGCCATCGCTTTGCTAACCATACGCTAGAAGTCAGAAACCGTTTCGAAACAGCTATTCAAAAAAGATTAACGGGAAGAGCATATAGAGAGCATTTTAAGTTAACAAAAAGTACAATAAACCTATTAGAAGCGAAGGCACCGGCGCCAACTCTCACGTCATTACCTGATGACTGTATCCACTATTGTGAACCACGCATTTTAACAGTTCGTGAGTATGCAAGAATTCAATCTTTTCCAGACTGGTATGAGTTTAAAGGAAAATATACTACTGGCGGCCCATTAAGGGTGAAAGAAGTGCCAAGATATTCCCAAATTGGAAATGCCATACCACCTTTGTTTGGTGAACAAGTAGGAAATACCTTGACTGAATTACTAAATAATGACTAATACGCTTCAATTTAAAATTAGTGCCTCACTAAAGAATATCATCGGTAAAGATCTTATTACAGATGATAATATCGCTATTTTTGAGTTGGTGAAAAATGCATATGATGCTTATGCAAAAAATGTAACCATTGCTTTTGAGAACGACCGGATCACTATCAAGGACGACGGTAAAGGAATGGATTATGATGACATAGTAAATAAATGGTTGTTTGTTGCCTATTCTGCGAAAAAGGAGGGAACTGAAGATGCAGATATCTTAACAGAAAAAAAATACAAGGATTACAGGGATAAAATTAATGAGAAAAAATTTTATGCAGGAGCCAAGGGTATTGGACGTTTCTCGTGTGATCGGTTGGGACGAACCTTGACAATGTATACGAGGAAAGTGAATGAGCCAACCGTTGAAAAATTAGTTGTGAATTGGGAAGAATTTGAAGAGGATTCCAAAAAAGAATTTGTCAATATTCAAGTTACCCACGAAGCGCTTGATCCTTCAAGTTTCCCCGATTTTCACCATGGCACAATTCTTCAAATTGAAGGGCTTCACTCAGATTGGGATCGTCTAAAACTTCTTGATTTAAAACGCTCACTCGAGAAACTAATTAATCCTATCGGGAATATAACATCTAAAAAAGCAAAAACCGAGTTCAAAGTTTTTATTGAGGCGGAACATGAGCTTAAAGAAGATGAAGAGAAAGATCTTAGAGAAAAAGTAAATGGCGAAGTGAAAAATTTCATATTTGAAATTTTGAACGTAAAAACAACCCAGATTATTTCCAAAGTTGCCGGAGAATTTATTTATACAGAACTCATTGATAGGGGGACCCCAATTTATAAACTAAAAGAAAAGAATCCTTACCCGGCATTAAAGAATGGTAGTTTTAACTTTCATCTTTTCTTTCTAAATAGAAAAGCTAATTTTAACTTTACTCGTTTGATGGGGATTCGGGCAGTTAATTTTGGCTCAATCTTTCTCTTTAAAAATGGCTTTAGAATATACCCTTATGGTAATCCTGAAGATGATTCTTTTAACATTGATCGTGATAAAGCGCAACAGGGGTCTAGAGCTTTAGGGAAAAGAGAAATTATTGGGAGAATTGATTTAATTGGGGAGGATAGTATATTTAATTCAAGATTTAGAGAAACGTCTAGCAGGAGTGAAGGCTTGGTTCAAACAGATGGAGTAAAACAATTGATTACAGCCTTTATAGAAAAATGTTTTAAGAGATTAGAGAAGTACGTTCTTACCATTCCAAAGGGATTTAACGATAAATTGATAAAAGAGGAAGAAAGCCAAAGAGAAAACACCTCTGGGTTACAAAATATTGAGTCGAAAGAGAGGATTATTGATTTAGTTTACAAATTAATAACCAACAAGAATGAGACAATAGAATTGTTGGAGTACAATAAAACCTTTCTAAATATTGTAGATGAAAAACTAGAAGCTGCATCTCCCGAAGCATTCTCGAAACTTTCAGCTATAGCAGAAAAAACAAACGATAAATCATTCTTTAAAGAACTAGCTAAGGTAAAGGAAAGGCACATTAAGTTAATACAAGAGAAAGAGTCTGCGGAAAGAAGAGCTGCTTTGGAAGAAGAAAAACGGCTAAGAGCAGAAAAAGAAAGAGAAGAAGCCAGACAGCGAGAAGAAGAAGAAAAACAAAAGCGTAGAGAAGCAGAGTTGAGAGCAATTTCTGAAAAACAGCAGAGGAAAGAGGCTGAATTAAGAAAAAGAGAAGCTGAGCTTCAGGCAAAAGAGGCAAGATTACGAGCAGAAACTGCTGAAGAAAATTTAGAAATTGAAAGGTCAAAAAACACTTATCTTCTTGCAACGAGCAGGGGGATAAGCAAGGATGCTCAAGGATTAGTGCATAGCATAAAATTATCAGCCAAAACTATTGATGCTAATGTAGAAACTATTATCGCCAAAGCAAAAGGAAATGGAATTTCCAAGGATGAGTTATTGAGAAAATTAAGTATAATAAAATTCAATGTTGATAAAGCCATAAAAATGGCAAGCCTTGTAACGCGAGCAAATTTTAAGACACAAGCCGAGAAACAGACGGTTAATTTATCCTATTACATTCAACAGTATATCTCCTTACTCCAAGAAGCCTATGATGGTAAGCTTGAATTCAAGGTTAAAAAAAATGGAAATCAAGAGTTCCTGATAAAAGCAAGCATATTAGAGTTATCTATTATTATTGACGACTTGGTTTCGAATGCCATAAAAGCATCTGCAACGCAAATTCTAATTGGTCTTGATAGACCTTCCAAACAAAAATTCGAACTCACTTTTTCCGATAATGGGAAGGGGATCTCCGAAAACATGTTAAAAAATCCTGAACAATTGTTTGAATTAGGGGTAACGACTACAACAGGTTCGGGAATAGGATTATACAATGTCCGAAATTCACTAGAAACCATGAAAGCCGAAATCACTTTTATTGGGAATGACAATTTACTAAAAGGGGCTGCTTTTAAGATCACTTTTAAAAAGTAATTTCCAAATGACGCGCTTCTGTTTGATAATTGATGATAATGACCAAAGTTCAGTAATTGAAACTTTACGTAATAAAGGGAAAGAACAAGGGCTTGAAATCAATTGCCATTTTTTCAATCCAAGTGAATATAATGAGGAGAAAGTTTTTAAAACGGAAGATGGACAAGAAGAAGTAGAAATCGTTATCGATATAGGTGAGTTTGAAAAAGAATTTCAAAAACATTTTCACCGTCAGCATTTCGATCTGATTGCGTTTGATTATAATCTTGATGATCGTGAAACTACAGGTGTAGATTTAATCCGAAAACTTAGGCAAATTCGAAAAAACACCATCTTCTTATTGTATTCAGGAACACTTGACTGGATTGTCAGGGATATAGTCAGATTACATAATGAAAACCCCAATGGGAAGCTTTTACAAAGAAGGATAAAAAGCCTAGTTAATAGTAATATTACGAGTTTGGTTAAAAGAGAAGATTATGACGATGAAATAATTAGACAATTACGTAACCCTCTAACGCCCCAGGCAATCATCGAGAAAAAGCTTTTAGAGTATCCTGATTTAATTTTTAAGAGTACATACCCGCTATTTGAAAATTTGACTTTAGAAGAAATTACGACGGAAATAAGTGGAAACTCTTTGAAAGGAGAAGAATTTCTTGATGCCATCATCGAACTCACTATTGCTCATCTTATAGAATTAAACAAATAATATGGGTAAAATTTTTTGTATACACCCTATTGACCCAACAACTAATTTTTTGAGAAAAAGACTTATCAAAGGATTGAAAAAATCTTTGAGCGATAAGATGTATGTACTAGAAATTGGTGCAAACCAAAGAGAGCATGACTCTAGTCTTAGAGTAATTCAAAAAGCCACTTCCGACGATCTTATTATTTTTTTGGGTCATGGGGGAAGTGACTATTGGCAAGGAGCTGCTGAATATAATTATGATGGAAGCGTATCCAATGGCATTGAAAAGTATATTGACAAAAGTAATATTGAGGTTCTCGCAGATAAAAAAATAATCTCATTCTCGTGCAATTCTACAGAAAAACTTGGAGAATTAGCTATTGAAAACGGAGCTATTACTTTTTGGGGATTTGGAGATATTCCGACAGATTATAATTCTATTTTCTTTGAAGACAAGCCTTTTGAAAGAGGAAGGGCTAGGTTCAAAGGCGAGCTAATAAATAGTTTAAAATTATCTATTTTCAGGGGAATACAAGATCATCTTACTTTCGAACAAACATTTCTTTATTTTAAACTTCGAATTAATAAGTCTCATTCTGATCTGATATTAAATCATAAGGGCTTCAAAGGTAATCGGAAAGTTGGGGAACTACTATTTAGTGTGAAAAATGAAATGAAATTATTCGGAGATAAAAAAGCACTTTTGCTTATTTGATTAAAAAGGTGTTTTTAAAAACCCCACTCCCTCCACCCGAATATCACTCTCCTCCACCCTCCCATCCGTCACCAGATGGCAAATATACTTGGCCGGCAGCTCTACCTCATACAGCGGCCACCCCCTGCCTTCCATCATTACCTCCCCCTCTCCAATCACCACCTCCTTCAGCGGCAGGCTCAGGCCGTGGCCGTGGGCTTTGATGGCTGCTTCTTTTCGGGTCCAGTAGTAGTAGAAAGCCCGGAGCGGGTTGGCAGCGCCGGTTACGGTGGCCCATTCCGCTTCCGTCATCTGCCCCCGGAAGTCAGATAGGTTGATGGGTTGCACCTTTTCGATATCAACGCCAACGCGACAGCGATTGCTGAGGGCGCAGAGCACATATTCGCCGGAGTGTGAAATATTAAAGTCGACCGGGGCCGGCAAGTAGGGGCGGCCGAAGTCTGTATACTGCAATTGGTGGATCAGGCTGGCGCCGTCCAGCCCGAAGCGTTGCAGGCCTTCTATCAGCAGGAGTTTACCCAGCAGGCAGGCGTGGGCATCCTGCCAGCGGCGGTAGCGGCGGATTTTTTGCCGGATATCGGCGGGCAGCGGCTCCAGGAGGGCCTCGTATTTAGCAGCTTCCAGCCGTTTCTCTACTTTGGTATGAAGGATGAGTGCCATCGGGAATGTGTAGTTGTGATTTGTGCCGTAGATACTGGAAAATAAGCTTCAGAGATGAATTTGATCGAAGAACCCACTATCAGGAGGATCATGTAGGGCGCCAGGAGGAAGCCTACCCCCCGCCCAAATCGGTTATCGATAAGATTGTAGTAAAGCGGCCGGTAGAGGCGCGCAAAAGTGATCAGGCTGAAAAAACGGTAGATGGGATAGTAAACGGGCGCCAGCCACCGTATCCTTTTGAGATAACCAAGGGTGATAAAGTCGATGAAGTACAACAGGCTGCCCAGCAGGATGAACCAGGCGGCGATCAAAATCGCAAATGGTACGCCCAGTGTGTTGCGCATCCCGGGGCTGAGGCCCGCCCGTTGGAAGGACTCTCCCCATTCCCACAGCGGCTCGTAGATGCCGATCAGCAAAAAGATGGCAAACCCGGAAATGACCAGTTCCAACTGCCAGCTCTCACGGGCCAGGTTGTCCAGCCATTCGGACAGGCGGGAGGAGGAGCGTTCTTGCATGAGGCGCCGTTTGTGCTAAATTAAGGAATAATGCCAGAATGCTGTTACTATTCATTGTAATTTACCACAGGAGGGGCACGGCGGGGGAGTCGAATAGACCCTGGTCGTAGCCGAGGCGGAAGAAGCAGCGGATTTTTTCGAGGTGGATGTTGGTTTTCGAGCAGGACAAAGAGCAGCTGAACACACTCTTAGAGCATGTTTGGAGGTGGTGCTTTGGAAGCGAAAATGGTCGATTTTGGGTTCTCGCAAAGCTATTTTTGAGCTTCATAGTGGTGCTATGGGGCGAAAAAATGGCGAGGTGAGGTTCCAGAAGCGGTCATTTGCAGCCCAAACGACCACCTCCAAACATGCTCTAAGCGATCAGGGATGATCGCACCACGAATCACCTCCCCCATCTGCTCTTCCGAAAAGCCCTCCACTACCCATTTCCGGATTAGCTCCCGGGCAGTCGCCGCCGTCTCTCTCGAGAGCGCCAGAGCGATCACCAATTCCGGAACGGGCGGTTGGCCTTCGTTCAAAATTATGGTATCCATCCAGGCGGCGAGGCCGGGGGCATCGGCCTCTGGTTGGTCCTGGATGATGCGGATGGCTTTGTGGAGGGAAGGGAAGAAGGCGTCGAAGATAGAGTTGGGGGAAGAAGGCGACACCTTTTTCTCAGCCGGCGTTTGCGGGGAAGGCGTCACCTTTAAAAGAATTTTACTATTTTTCCCACCATGGCAAAGAAAGGAAAAAAGCATCCACCCCATCAGGTAGGGAGGGTAGCTCCCAATACCAGCGTATTGGATTACTGCCCCCGCGCCTTTCCCCTCCTCGGCAGCAAAACCGCCGTCAAAAAGGCCATTGCCGGCGGGCGGCTGCTGCACAACGGCAAGCCCGCCCGGGCAGAGGGCATTGTAAAGAAGGGCGACCGCCTGGAATTGCGGGGCGCCGGTATACAGCAGGCGAGAGATTTCGATATGGATTTGGAGGTCGTCTACGAAGACGATTTCCTGCTGGTGGTCAACAAACCGGCCGGCATAGCCGTCAACGGAAACCGGATAAAAACGGTGGAAAATGCCGTGGCGGGGGCCATTCAGCCCAGTGAGCAGCCCGATGCGTTGCCCCGCCCGGTGGCGGTGCACCGCATCGACGTGCCGACCCGGGGGTTGGTGCTGCTGGCCAAGTCCAAGAGGGTACTGATCCAGTTGAGTAAGGCCTTCGAACACAGCGCCGTGACAAAAGAATACATTGCGCTGGTGCACGGGAAACCGCCGCAGCGGGGTGTCATCGAGGAGGCCATCCAGGGAAAAGAAGCGGTGACAAAATTTGAAACCATTGATGTGGCCCCCTCCCGGGCCTTCAACAACCTGTCTTTGGTAAAGCTCCGCCCGGTGACAGGGCGGACGCACCAACTGCGCATCCACCTGCAACGGAAAGGCCACCTCATCGTCGGCGATAAAGAATACGCCAGGGGCCGGAAGACTATTTTGGGGAAGGGGCTGTTTCTCTGTGCGTGTAAACTGGAATTCAGCCATCCCGCTACGGGAGAAGCGGTCGTGGTGGAGATCGATGCGCCGCCCCGGTTCGGGAAGCTGTTGGAAAGAGAGCGGGAAAGGTATGGGTAGTGCGTTTATTTCAGGACAAGACATGCCGTTCTGGAAAAACCAGGCTGAAATGGGTTCAATTTGACGTGTTGTTTTTTCATGTTGAGCGCTCTTTTGCATTCAAAAAATATCGGTTACTATTTAGCATAAGGCTATGGATGCCTCTGGTGCGAAATTTTGTAAGCAAACCTTCCCCTTTCAAGGGGAATGAGAAGGGGTTCCGGCAAAAAAAGCCTACAAAATTTCGCGCCAGGGGTTAAATCACCATGATGCTGAATAGTTACAAATATCGAATCATTTTTTACCCATTGCGTTATGGCGGGGAAATCAGAAGAACCGGGCCAGACTTTTGGTGAATTTTGTCACCTACCCGAAGATGCAGGGAAAAGAACTTACCTTTGATGCGAATAGGGCTGAGGGAAGCAGGAAATGCGAAGTGCGGGCCTGTTTCCGATCGTCCCAGGCCCGGGAATGCCGAAGTTCCCTCGGGGCTAGTGCACCAAGTAGTACCAAACTTGAAAAAAAATGAGCAGCAGCCTGCCCAAAAAAAGGTTGACCTTTTTCTTCAGTGACATCGAGCGGTCGACAGAGCTGCTCGCTGAGATGGGGGAAGGCTATGCTCAGGTTTTACGGGAATACCACAATGTGATCCGCCTGGTGCTGAGTGAATACGGTGGAGAAGAGGTAGACACCGCCGGAGACGGCTTTTTTGGCGTCTTTGCAGAAGCCCACAAAGCCGCCATCGCCGCTCAGATGGCGCAACGCGCCTTTGCCGTACAGGCCTGGGCCCGGCAGGTCGGTTTCCGGGTCCGAATGGGCATCCATACCGGTGACGCCATTGCTACCCCCTCCGGTTACATCGGGCTGGAAGTGCACCGGGCTTCCCGAATCTGCAGCGCCGGCCACGGCGGGCAGGTATTGCTCTCACAAGCTGCCGTCCGCAACCTGAAAGGCGCTCCGCCCAATGGGGCGGAACTGGTGGACCTGGGCGAATTCCTGCTCCGGGGCTTCAAGGAGCCGGAGCGGCTGTACCAATTGACCGTGCCGGGCATGCCGTCGACTTTTCCGCCCCCGCGGACCGAAAAGCCGGTGCCGACGATCGCCGTGCTGCCTTTCGTCAACCTGAATCCCAAGGCCGACAAACAATACCTGGGGGATGGCATCGCCGAAGAAATCATCATTGCCCTCAGTAAAGTACCGGGGCTGCAGGTAGTAGCCCGCTCCTCCGCCTTCGCCCTGAAGGGGCAGCAGTTGGATGTCCGGGAGGCCGGCCAGCGGCTGAATGCCAAGGCGGTGTTGGAAGGCTCCATACAAGAGGCC
Source organism: Lewinellaceae bacterium (assembly GCA_020636095.1). Lineage (GTDB taxonomy): Bacteria > Bacteroidota > Bacteroidia > Chitinophagales > Saprospiraceae > JACJXW01. Next base: position 30,672 of record JACJYN010000013.1, on the reverse strand, counting down.
AACGGGAAACTAAAGATTACCGCCTCTTTGGTGGACGCCACCACCGGTTACAACATCTGGTCCGGTTCTTTCCACCGCAAAATGGAAGACATCTTTACCGTACAGGATGAGATTGCCGAAAATATAGCCGCCAACCTCAAGATCAAGCTCATTTCCAAGCGCGTCCGCGGCGTAAAGAGCCGACAGACCCAGAATATCCGGGCGTACGATTTTTATCTGCAGGGCAGGCAGCATTACTACCAGTTTAGCCCCAAAGGAGTGGAGCAGGCCATGGAGCTTTTCCGCCAGGCCATCGAGATCGACCATTCCTATGCGCTGGCCTATTGCGGCCTGGCCAATTGCTACGCCTACAGTTATATGTATATCGACCGCCAGGAATCCTACCTGCTCGCTGCCGGTAAGGCCAGCCGCAAATCCGTGGAACTCGACCCCTGGCTGGCGGAGGCCTACGTCGCCCACGGACAAGCCCTCTCGCTGGAGCATCAGTTCAAAGAAGCTGAGCGGGCCTATGAAAAAGCATTGGAATTAGACCCCAAGCTGTTTGAAGCTCGTTATCTCTTTGCACGCCTCCTCTTCGTTCAGGGCAAACTGGAAGAGGCTGCCTACTGGTTTGAAGAAGCCAACCGGGCCCGCCCGGAAGACTTCCAGTCGCTGTTGCTGGCCGGCCAGGTCTATGCCGACCTGGGCAGGGCCGATAAGGCCCGCGCCGCTCGCCGCCGCGGCGTGGAAGTGGCCGAAAGCAGCCTGCTGCTTGACCCCGGAAATACCCGCGCTTTTTACCTGGGCGCCAATGGCCTGGTAGCCCTGGGCGAAACCGAAAAAGGACTGCAATGGGCCCGCCACGCGCTGTCCATCGCCCCGGAGGACCCCATGGTGCTCTACAACGTCGGCTGCATCTTCGCCTTGCTAGGCCGCCGGGTAGAAGCAATGGAATGCCTGGAAAAAGCCTACGAAAAAGGTATCTCCCAAAGGGAATGGTACGAAAATGACAGTAATTTGGACGGGTTGAGGGGGCTGCCCCAATTTCAGGAGTTGTTAAATAGAATCGCGGAAGGGGTAGGCGGCTAGTGCGCCGGGCATGAAGTAATCGGCCAATAATGGGAGGCTATTTTGGTGCTAGACGAGGCGCCCATGACGAGCATAGCCGGAGCTACGTGAGGAATGGGCAACGACGTATAGCGCCAAAAGAGGCCGCATAATGGGTCGATAATTTCGTTCCCGGCGCACTAGTACCGCTCATTCCCATCCTCATCCACCCACTTCCAGATATAGTCCTGCCTGCCGTCAATCATGTCAATGGCCGTCATGTTGAGGCGGTGGGTCATGTTCATGTACTGCTGGACCATCATGATTTCGGTTTCATCCAGTTTCAGTTCTCCCAGGAAACGGAAGCGCTCCGTTTCACCATCACTGAGCAGCGTGAGGCCGTCCCGGTTGCAGGACGTGATCGTACCGGTATAAAAAACAGCCTCTTCCGCGCTGATCTCCTTTAGCGTCAGCTTATTGCCATCGACAACGTAATGCCCCCAGCGGAAAAAATCGGGATTATCAGGTACGCGCACGATCGCTATGCCCAGGCTGGGGATGATCTTCAGAATAGACGCGGTAGACTTCCAGGCGCCGCCCAGCTTGCGGTAGTTCTCCCAGGATAGCAACGTGGCCCGCTGGGTTTGATCCAGTACCCCTTTGCCTGTATAATGATACTGGAAATGTTGATCCACTTCTTTATTGTACAATTGAAATCCCCTGCCGTTTAATGCGCTGATGGGAAAGCTCTTCCGGGTATCGTTTTTAACATCGTAAGTACTCAGCGTCGACCCGTCAAATTCATATACCCCGAGGTAGATATCCGGGCCGATGCCATACTCGGCGCCATTCAGGTAACTCAGTGTGGAATAGTAATAACCGTCTTCGGTGAAGATGATGGTTTCATTGTCATAGCCCTGGCTTTGATCGAGCGGGCATACCCAGGCGCCCACCAAAGAGGTTTGGGCGGTAAGCGTGGAGGCAATGAAAAAAAGGAAAAAGAAATTCAAGAATGCCGTTTTCATGATGATAGTGTTTTGGTTGAAAAATCGAACACTACAAAAGTCAGGCATTTGCGGATGGCGGGTTTTAGAACAGGTCGCAAAGGTTTGTAAAATGGCCGCATAACCCAAGGTTTAAGAACCTATTCAGCCGGGAGCCGGGTGACACTCACGGACCAACTGCTCGATTTGCAAAAAAAAACACTCACTCACTACCTCACTGGCAGCGGCCGTTCTGCCAACTCCGGCTACCCGTCTAATGTTGGACAGCGATGGCCCATTGGGTGTCCGCCTGGCAGCCAGGCCGGATGTCCAGCCGCCGAACTGCGAACTGCGAATACCGAATCCGCACTAGTGCGCCGGGAACGAAGTTGTTGGTCAATAATTTGAGGCTGTTTTGCGGCCAGGCAAGGCGCGAGGAAGAAACATAGCGGGGCTACGTGACTGAGGAGCAACGCAGTATGGTGGGGAAAGAGCCCGCGATATTCCCCCGCTATTTAGTGCGCGAGGCACTAGACGGATTCCCCCAACTCCCCCTCCCGCGGAGAGCCTGGGGCTTGTACAAAAAGCTTCTCGGTATGACCGTACACTGATTCATTAGGATTTGTCAGGATTCTTTAAAATCACTCCCACCAGAGTTTACGATCCTAAAAAACCTTAATTTATCCTAATAGATCAGTGTCCTATCCCCTTTTACACAACCCCGGGTTGGGGGGAGGCTACTCAACCACCCCATACTTCCGCTTATCCTCCTCTGATAATTGATACACCGCGTTCTCATCCGCCCAATCCACCAGGGCTTCCACATCAATGGTAAACAGGTCGATCTGTCCGATCTCGTAGTATTCCATATACGCCGTCGGCCAGCGGAAAATGGATTGGCCGCCGGGCAGGAAGCCGGCGATGCCGCCCCGGGGCAGAGAAAAGACGTTGTTGCCGTTCCAGTCCCAGAGGATCATTTCGTCGTTGGATGTGGTGAGGATGAACCGGCCGTCGGGCGAGAAGGAAACGGATTCGATCCATAGCTCGTGGCCCAGCAGTTCCAGCAGGGGTTCCGATTGGCCGGCGGGGTAAATCGTGACGCTTTTGCTTTTGTTATCGATGACAATCTCATACTGCCCGTTGGCGGAGGTGTCTCGGGTAGTGCCGTACCGATCGTAACGGTAGGTGTTGTAATCCACTTTTTTATAGCTGGAAATATCGATCGGGTTCCCCCCCTCGGTTACCGACTTTTCGTCTTCGGATAAGGTAAAGCTACCGCTTCGTTTTGTCCATCTGCCGCCCTCATCCGACCAGATTTCTACCGCCGCTGCATCGTAGACCTCCGGATAATTCAGGACGATATGCTTTCCGTCGGGGCCAATAAACACGGCCCCCAACTCCCGGTCCGGCATGCCCAGGCGGGCGATGGGGTAGCCGTCCAGGTTCCATTTGTAGACATTCCCATTCGAGGTTTCCGCGTAAATATTTTTGGCTTGCTCATCAAAAAAAGCCTGGGTGAGGTAAAAGGGAGCGGGCAGTTTGCAGACAACCGGCAACCGCCCCCCGGCGGGCCAGACCTCCGCCACCTTCCGCGCAGGGATGACGATATGTTGCTCATCCGGCGTGAAAGAATAGGGTGAAAACATAGCCGGAGCTTCCCCGATCTCTACTTTTAAATACTCCTGGGTGTCAAAATTCCAGACCGTAGCCGTGAAGGGGCCGTGCTGGTCCTGGTGCAATTGAAACAGGAACTGATCCCGGGGAGAGTAGAATTTTTGAACAATTGCCCCCCAATTGGGCATGAACTCCCGGAAGGGGCGGGATTCTTCCCGCTCGTCCATCCGTTTTTCGGCTGCCGCTGCCGCCAAAGCCGGCGGCATAGCCTCTACCTGCTGGTACAAATAGCCAGCCTTTCCCGCTGTCAGGTCGGCCGAAGCGTAAAAGGCACTGAGCAACGCCCCTTCCCCCAGGGTGTTAGTGCTGTCGTACTGCAAGGAAGCCTCCGCCAGCCGGAAAGCGACGGTAGGGTCGGATTCCAGGGTAAGGGCCGACTTGGTGGCCAGATTGCTGGATAGGGCCTCATTGCGCTGTTGTTTCACCACTTGCAGGGTCGAATCCACCCGTTCGCGTTGCCGTTGCTCCGCCCGGGCATTTTCATCCGCAATAATACGCTGCCCATTGGCGACAAAGGCCAGTACGGCAAATATAGCCAGGGCAGCCAACAGGCTACCGATCAGCTGTCGGCGCCGCGCTTTGCGGCGTTTTACGCTGGCCCGAACGAAGGCTTCTTCAGAGGCGTTTAGGCCGTGGCCTTTATTTTGCAACGCTGCCTCCAGCAGGCCAAGGCGAGGATTGTCGTTCCACAGCAGCCGACGGGACTTCTTGGGTTCTGCCTTGGCCATGGCCTGATAGTCCTTCACGGCCTGGCTCAGCTTATTCTGCAGGCTCAGCTTTTCTTCTCCGGTGGCCTTCACCCATTCCCAGAGGCGGCCCCAGGCGCGCACCAGGGCGTCGTGGGCAGGCTCTACGTATACCCTACCCTGGGCATCGACACCGCGCTGCACCAGCCGGGCATCGACCAGTTGGTGGGCGACGGTTGTGGTACGCCTGGTCTCCGCCGCATCGGAAAATTGCAGTTCTTCTTCGTAGACGCGCTTGCCCGCCAGCTCGCCTCCTTCCAGGGAGGCCATGCGCAGCATGAGTTTGCGCATGCTGTTTTGATGAGGCTCATCCTGGCGGTTGTAGACTTCATCAGCCTTTGTGCGTAGCGCTCCAACTACCCCGCCCAATTGCTGGTAATCGGCCTCCAGCAGAGCGCGGTCCTGGCGGCCGCTCTTCAGGTAGGCCTCGTACAGTTCGCTCAGGGTAAAGGAGAGCAGAGGCAGCGCCCCGGGCGCCTGGCTGACCTCTTCCACCAGCTGATCTACCAATTCTTCGGGTTCATAAAAGAGCACTTCCTGGTTGGCGGGGCGGACGATGACTTCCCGCAGTTCGTCCAGGCTGAAGGCGGGTACGACGTAGCGGCCTGCCTGCCACCAGGGCGTGAGGGGCGACCCTTCGAACTGCGGCTCAAAATCGGAGCGGATGCTCAGGATGATGCGCAGATCCGGAAAGGTGTTCAGCCAGTTAACAAGCTGCTGCTCGAAGGCCTGCCGTTGGGCAGGGTCGAGGCACTGGGTGATCAGTTCTTCGTACTGGTCGATCACCAGGATGGTTTTTCCATTTTCCCGAAACTGCTTTTCGGCGTCCGGCAATTCGGCTTCCAGGGTAGCCATGGGTTCCTTGCCCGGGCGGATGACCGGCAGCACCTGCCAGCCGTCGCGTCGCAACTTCGGTAGCAACCCCGCCTTGATCACCGATGATTTACCCGTGCCGGAGGCGCCGCTCACGACCAGGAGCCGTTTATGGGCGGCCATATCATCCAGGGCTTCCACCACCCGGCCGCGGCCGTAAAACAGCGGGGCATCTCCTTCGTTGAAGGACGATAAGCCCATGAACGGATTCCGGTCGGGAGCAGGGGGCAGGTTGAGGCGGTGCCGGGGGTGCAGGAAGATATATTCTCCTTTATCATGGCGGGCGAGGTTGAACAGGGAAGGCGTCTGGCGCTGGTTCTGCTCGGCCGTTCCCTTTTCTACCTGGTCGCGCAGGTACATATACAATTCGGTAGCGGTGATCACCCCATCGCCTTCCCCTTGAGGGATCACATCGCCCTGCCCCTCCAGGGCTTCAAACAGGGCCTGGGCAAAGGGCGAATGCCGGCCGCTGTTTTCCTCCCGCATGCCCAGGCTGCGGTTCGACAGCACATCTACCGCCTGCTGGTCGTAAGCGGCTGAGGTGATCACCTGCCAGGCAGGGTCCTGAACGTAGCGCCAGAAACGCTCCTGGTAGATCACGCCGGGTACGTCAAAGACGATGCCCCGAAAGCCTGTCGACCATTTGAAGGCGCCGGCAAAGCAGCAATCCAGGATCAGCAAGCCGTGCCGACAGGGCAAGGCGTTGAGCATTTGATGGAACTCGTTCATGGAGATCAGGGCGCCGGTATCTCCGGGTTGGGCGTCGGCGGGCACCAGATAGCCATTGGGGCCTTCCTCACTGTCGAGGGCGATGCCGTGGCCGGCGAAGTAGAAGACGACGCGGTCTTCCGCCCCTACGGCTTGTGGGATGGTATCGGTAAGCCATTCCGTGATGGCGGCTTTCTTGGCGTTGAGCAGGGGGGCGTGGACGGTATAAGCGTGTTGCTCTTCCAGCCGCTGAGCGATACCCAGGGCATCGTTGACCGCCGTTTTCAGCGGGGTGATGTGTTCGTAGTCGTTGATACCGATGATGAAGGCGTGGCTTTGCCGGAAGGGGAGTTGGCCGGCTTTTTCGCTTTGGGACATGGGTATGGGTTGTTATTCAATCTTATAGCCTGATAAAGTAAATGTACGTAAAATTAGCAGTTAAGATTCAAAACGATTATCCATGGCACTAATTTCCCGCCAACCGGGTATCCCTCCTTTCCGCCTGGAAGAAAACCGGCAGAGTAGCCCGTACTGCCTTCATCATCAATCGGTTTGCCAGCCTCATGAAGTTCTTCCCGCTCAGCGGCGCCAGCGTGATCAGGCCATGGCCCTGGGTATAACCCGGATTGGCCTGGGTGTAAAAGCGAATGTCGGGATCGTTCTGGTACTTCAGGGGGATATGGATGCAAGGGTCGTTGACCAGCATCTGATCTTTGCGGACAGTGCCCAGCCCCAGGTTGTAGGTTGCGCCGTAGTTTTCCCGTCCAATGTGGTCGATCACCTTTTGGATGTGTTCCGGGTTCTCCTGTTGATGGGTAGGGTAAAATTCTTCCAGCGACTTGGCAAAAACCAAATAAGCCTTATAGGTCAGGGCATCCGCCCAGAAGAAGGTTTCAGAGGAAAGGATTTCACGCCAGAACTTCAGGTACAACCGGGCGCCGGTGGCGGCTATGAGCGATTGGCCGCGATGGGCGGCATCAATTACCGTCTGGCCGAAATAGATGAACAGGTGCTTCTTTCCATCGATCTCCGCCCGGCTGATGCGCAGGCCGGTGAAACCGACGATCTTGCCATTCAGGGTGTAAAAAGAGTAATAGTTGTTTTTCCCGATACGCGCCAGGAAAGATTCTTTGGTATAGTGGTAGTAGTTGCGGTACACGTTCCACATTTCTTCTTTAACAGCGTCGGAGAAGTTATTGGTAACGATGCTGGCCTGGATTTTTTGATTTTTCATTTCCCGAGGTTTTGAACTGTTTTTGTTGTATTGACAGTCCAAAAATGCCCGGAAATCAAGCCATTCGGAATGGGTTGAGGGTGATGTGCAGGGTTGAGCGGGCAATGGGCAGGATTGGGGCGATAAGTGGTTTGGGAGGTGGGTAGGGTGGATACACGGGCTGACAGTTAGTATCCTGTTCAAAACACTTCGATCATCCTCGCCACCGGGCATCCGTAGCCGCTTATTTCAACCCAGTATATCCCTCTGCCAAGCCCCATTTTATCTACTGAAAAAGACTCCGACCAGGCCGCCAGGCCCGCTACCGGAAGTTCTTTTTTAAAGGCCACTTTCCCCGCAATGTCCAGGATGCGCAGGCTCAGTTGCCCCACGGATTGCCGCATTTCTATATCCACCCGGAAAGCCTCGCTCGCCGGATTGGGGGACACGCTTACCGCAAAAGCCTCATTTTCAGCAATTTCTCTCACGGGGGTCAGCGTCGCTTCGGTGATTTCCAGCAATTGATTCACAGGCACGGTTGACAGCGTCGTGTCCGCTCCGCCCAAAAACTCCACCCTGACCTCATCCGCCACCTCTGCATCCCCCAGCCCAAAATGGGCAGTGAGGCTGTTCTGCCCGCAGTAGCCGGATTGGGCGCTGATTTCCCGAAGCTGGGTCACCTCCTGGCCGCCGATGGTGGCCGTGACCCATATTTTAGCGCCGATGGCGGAGCGGTTGGACCGGGCGCCGGCCAGCTTTACTTTCAGCCAGCGGTTGCAGTTGCCGGCGTTCAGGAAAAACTGGTTGCCTTCCAGCGGGGAGCTGTTGGAATTTTTGCAGGTGGCAATGCCGAGGTCGAGGAAGCCGTCGTTGTTTACATCGCCCCAGGCAGCGCCGTAGCTACAGGGCGTAGAGAGGTTTTCGATGCTTTCGAGGTCACGGGTGAAGTGGCCGTGCCCGTCATTTTGGTATAAAAAATTGACGATATTTCCGGTGCAGTAGCCGTTGCTGACAATGAGGTCCAGGTCGCCGTCATTGTCCACGTCACCGAAGTTGGAGCCGTAGGAGCAGCCGCCATCCGTCGCCAGGCCACTGCCTGCCGCCTCGGTAAACACCCCATTTTCATTTAAAAAAAGCTGGTTGTTTTGTTCCGAAAAATAAGCGGCGTTTGCCACAAACAGGTCGAGGTCCCCGTCGTTGTCCACGTCGCCCCAACTGCTGCTCATCGTACTGCGATTGCTTTGGCTCGGTGCTGCGCTGCCGGTGATCTTGGCAAAAACACCGGCGCCGTCGTTTTCGTAGAGGTCGTCAGGTTGATTCTCCTCATTGGAAACGAACAGGTCGAGGTCGCCATCCCCGTCGAAGTCTGTCCAGTTAACGGAGCGGGAGGTATTGGCATCGTTGGACTGAGGGCCATCCGTCACTTTGACGAAAACCCGTCCGCCGTCATTGCGGAAGAGCAGGTTCTTTTTGTTTCCTCCGGAATTCGTCACGTAGAGGTCGAGGTCCCCGTCGTTGTCCATGTCGCCCCAGGAGGCTGTTTCGGAGTAGGCGCCGCCAATGGAAGGGGCTGCGGTAGCGTCGTAGGTGAAAGCGCCGTCTCCATTGCCAAAGTAAAGAAAATTCTTCTCCCCGTACCAGGTCACGGCGAAGGCATCGAGGCTGCCGTCGTTGTCAACATCAGCAAAAGTAGCCCCGTCGAAGGGTTCGACATGGTTGACAATTTCGCCGGAGGTAACTGCTGCAAACTGGCCGCCGGGCCCGCCGTTCAGGTAGAGCAGGTTTTCGGCGCCGCCCTGCGGCCCATTGGTCATGAAAACGTCTTCCCACCCGTCGCCGTTCACGTCCACAAAATTGACGCTGCGGCTATCGGAGGGGGTGGAAACGAGCGCTCCCGTAGTGAGTTTATTCAACAGCCGGGTGATCGGCTCAACGCCAGTTGGGAGCGTGCTCGCCCACGGCCCTCCGTAAGCCCCGATGTCGCCCCGCAGGCCGCAGAGTGAAGGGGAAATTGGATCCAAGCCATCGATTGTGACGTCGGTATCATTTTCATTCGCAGCGTCCACACAGGGAGAAGCGCGAGTGAGGTTGAAAAAAGCCGTATCGGCGAAAAGGGGGGGCAGGTCAAAATTCCCCTGCCCGGTATAACCTCCCTGGATATCGGAAAATTCAGCCGTGACCACTCCGCCAAACAATTTGGCGATGGGCCCGCCGGTGGCCTGCGTATTGCCCCAAATAATGTTGTTGCGGGTTTCGAGTTTGATCGAAAACACAAAAATGCCGCCGCCCTTGCCGCCGTAGCTGCCTGTCCCCATGCACTTGTTATGGACGATGGTATTGTTGAAAACCTCCACAACTGTTTGGGTATTGGCGCCGGTAAACCAAAGCCCCGCCCCGCCAAAATCCTGGCCGCCTTCATTATAGCTGACCACGTTGTTGTAAATCCGGCCGGTGCAGTAGTTGAGCACGATGCCGCCGCCGTAGCGCCCTGCGTTGTGGTGTATCCAGTTGTTGCGGATGACCGGGCCGCCATCGCCGCAACGGATGCCGCCGCCGCCGTTGGAGACCACCGCCGTGGTGTTCGTGATCACGTTGTCCCGGATGATATTGAACTGGATGACAGGCGATGTGCCTTCCGTCAGGATGCCCCCGCCTTCGGTGAAGATGCCTGCCCCGTGCGGATCGAGCCAGCGGGCGCCTTTTCCACCGGTGAGCGTAAAGCCCTGCACCACCGTCGAGGGGCTTTCCCCGTCGACGATGAGGATGCAACTGGCCGTATCGGGGTGGGCAGGAAGGCTGCCGTTGATGATCGTACCCGCGATGTCCTCTGCCGAACCGCCCATGAAAAACCGGCTGGTCAGCACGATGCTCTTGCCATTGAACCGGAGGTTCTCAAAATATTCGCCCGGCTGCACGAGTACGGTGTCGCCATCGCTGGAAGCGTCGATCGCCGCCTGGATGGTTGGGTAATCAGCAGGTACGTTAAGGGTTTGGGCATGAAGGTTTTGAGAGAAAATAAAAAGGAGGAGGATAGCGGGTAGCGGGTTTTTCATGGTAAAATGCTTAATTATGGTGGTTTTAATCAGGTATTTCGGTTTTAGGGTGTTGCGGTATTACGGTCCCGAATACTGCAAAGTCATAACACCTATATTGTATGGAATAAAACTACCTTCCCTTCCCTACATTTTTTTGTTTTTGGTAAGAATGCCTTCCTGGATTGGTCAAAAAGCAGTTTGCTGCCCCCGAAGCGCATTCGTCAGTTGATAACGGTTATTGGGAGGTAGCAAAAAGTTGTTTACGGTAAGGGTGCTTTTGGAGAGCATTTTTTTGCGAATTTTGGCAAGTGTTTAAGTATTTCGGTATTGTGGCCGGGAGCTTACGGAGACGGTACAAATGCCTGGCGGTGGGCTGGCATTAGGCTGTCTGCAAAACCATGTCGCCGAAATATCGGCTGCCATTCTAAGCGGATACCCGAAATATCATAACACCTGAATAATTATACTTAGAAAATGAATCGCCGCATTCTGCTTCATCTTGGTTTTTGGTTGGCGTATGCTCTGTACGACGGCTACCTCTCTGTGCCGTTGTCCGGGACGACCTTCGCCGACCTGACGATCTGGGAGCGCCTGTCGATGGGCTACCGGGCGGAGTTGTTGCTGCTGTTGATCAAAATCCCGGCGGTTTACCTGGTGCTGTACCGTTTCCTGCCGCCAAGTTTTGAAAACAAAAGATTCTTTAGGTTGGGCCTGCAATTCCTGTTGACGGCGGCCATTGGGACGGCGGCGATATATACAACCTGGAACCAGGTAATCTACCCCCACATATATCACATCGCGCCGCCGGCTGCTGCGGCCAATGCATGGGTCGCCGCGTTCCGGTTGTTGTGGTCTTCTTTCGATATCATGATGCTACTAGGAGTCGCCTCGGCCCTCAAACTTTTCCGAATGCGACTGGGCATGGCCGAACGGGAAAAGCAGCTCGTGGAGGAAAAACTGCAATCGGAACTTCGTTTTCTGCGGGCGCAGACTAACCCGCATTTCCTTTTCAATACCCTCAACAACCTCTATCACCTCGCCCGCAAGCACAGCGACAGCACGCCCGACGCCATTCTGAAACTTTCCGGTATGATGCGCTTCATGCTCTACGAATGTACATCCCCCCGCATCCGGTTGTCGCAGGAAGTGAACGTGATCCGGGATTACCTCGACCTGGAGCGGCTGCGGTACGGCTCCCGCCTGGACGTCAGTTTTCAGGTGGAGGCCGACGATGAGGGCCAGTTTATTGCGCCGCTTTTGCTGCTGCCTTTCGTTGAAAATGCCTTTAAACATGGCGCCTCCGAAAGCCGGGGCGACACCTGGGTCAGGATTTTTTTACTTTTGAAGAAGGGTGCGCTGAGTTTTCAGGTAGAAAATGCCAAAGATCCGTTGGAGGAGATGGCAGCGGAGGGCATCGGTTTGAAAAATGTGAAACGCCAACTTGAATTGCTCTACCCTGGCTACCGCCTGCAACTCGACGGCCGGGGTGATCAGTTCTCTGCCCGGCTCCGCATCGATCTTTCTAACGAACCAGAACCATGACCCAACTCAAATGCCTCATCGTTGAAGACGAACCGCTCGCCGCCGAGGGGCTGGAAGCGTTCATTCGACAGACACCGGTGCTGGAGTTTGCCGGCGCCTGCGTCGACGCCCTGGCTGCCCTCGAATTTTTGAAAAACAACCCGGTGGATGTACTGTTCCTCGACATCCACCTTCCCAAATTGAAAGGCCTGGATTTTTTAAAAACCCTCAAAAACCCGCCACAGGTCATCCTTACCACCGCTTACCACCAGTACGCCCTCGAAGGCTACGAACTGAATGTAGTGGACTACCTGCTCAAGCCTTTCGGTTTCCCCCGTTTCCTGGCGGCTGTGGATAAGCTCCGTGTTCCTGACCCGGCGCAGTCGGCGCCGGTTACCAGTCAACCGTTGCGCCCGTTCCACTTTTTTAATGAAAACAAACGGCAGGTCAGGGTCTTTAACGATGAGATTCTATATGTGGAGAGCCTGAAGGAATATGTGAAGATACACACCACCGCCGGCGATGCCATCGTCACCCGTTTTCAGCTGGGCGAATTTGAAGATCATCTGAAAGACGGCAATTTACTCCGTATCCACCGCTCGTTTTTGGTAGCAAAAGATAAAATCAAGGCATTTTCAGCTATGGAAGTGGAAGTAAATGGCAAGAAACTACCCATAGGCGGCAGTTATCGGGTGGAAGTTGAAAAAGTACTGCAAAAGTTAACCAGATGAAAAAAAAGTGCAAATCCTGATGACTGGATTTGCACTTTTTTATAGGAATATAACTTGAAAAAAGTATCAATCAACCAACACCTTGCGAATGATACGGCGCCCATCCGCAGTTCTTAATTCAAGGTAATAAAGCCCCGTGCCCAGGCCCGTCTCCACGTTCCATTGCTGGCCGGCGCCTACATACTGCCTTTTTTCAAAAACGGTAGCGCCGAGGGCATTCACGATCCTGATATGTTCAATGGTTTCCTCACCCAGGGTATTGTCAATATTGAAAGCGCCATTATTCGGGTTGGGATAAACGCGCAGGGGGGAATTGTCGATGACATCTTCCGTGGCCACAAAGAACGGATTGACCACAACCGCCCGGAGCATGGCGTCGGCCACGGCCCGGTATTTTGCCCAGGAGCCGGACAATACCTCATAAGTACGATTGCTGATCGGCCCTTCCGTCTCAGTGATGAGGGCGACCGTAGCGCCTTCCATGAACCACCCTACATAGAAACTTCCATCTGTGATGGTGACCGGGCTATCGAAATCAATGGCGTTGAAAGCGCCGGCCAGATAACCGCCACCGGGGATGGTAACCGAAGCTAATTCCGTTCCCGGGGCGCCATTCGGGCCATCATCATCAAAAAGCCGAATGGTAAAACCATCGGTCGAACCGCCGGCGATGCCCACTTCTGCTCCGGTGACAACAGTGGGATAAAAAGGAGGTTCTATTTCGATGCCGGCGCCGCCCGAACCGTCGCCGCCACCGGACCATTGTATGAGTCCGGCGCCATTCACGCCAAGGACATAACCCAGGGTAAGCGTCTCGGCGCTTAAATCCACGACATTGAGTTCCGTTATGTTATTGTCATTATTGGGGTTCACGTCGCTGGTGAGGGCTGTTAGCACGTCCAGAAAATAAGGGCCGGGGGCCCAATCGATGTTGGCCGGTGAAAAGTTGACTACCGCCGATTCGCCGGCCGCCAGGGGCGAAGCCTCCTGAACATCCAGATAGATGTTGGTGCCGTCCAGTTGCTGAACGGTAGCCGCCACCGCAATCTGGGTCGTAATGTCGGTATTGCCGGTGTTGGCAATCGTAGAGGTGAAGGTTACCATTTCATCCGGGAGAAGGAATATCCCTTCATTTTCATCATTTTGGTTACTTATTGGCGCCACATCAGTAATGCTCAAAGTGATGACCTCCGGGTAATAAAACTTCACGGCGTAATTGGATGGCGGCACCACCCCACTGAAAACCTCCAGGCCAATCTCTCCAGTCAGGTTTTCGATGCCAACAGCCACCTTGCCGGACCCCGTGCAGTTATAGGTAAAATCAACATCCATCGCGCCGTATTGGAAGGTGATCGAGCTATCTGCATTCGACAGGATAACCTGAAAGGTATTGGAGCCAAAGATCGGATCGGCCTGTGTCCAAAACGTTACGTTTTCATAAGAAATAATATACTTCTCATCGCCGGGGGTATCGTCGTGGTAAGTATAAATCTTACCCGGTGAATTGTTGTCGAAATTGAGGTCCGACATCAGTGGGCAGATCAGGTTGTTGGGGCCGCCTACGGTCGGGAGGATCGGGAAACAGGAAGCTATGTTGGAAACATTATCAAAGCTCAACCAGCCATTGGAGCCAATCTTGATCTGGTTGAAATCTGACCAATAAAAGCGGAAATCCATACCCATTGGCATCGCCGCTACAGAGTTGTCATCTCCCAGCCCCATTACCTCGGTTCCGACAGCGCTAATATCTATCCATTCAAAAACAGGGCCTTCAGGGTCATTGGAATCCTTCCAGGTGTAGCCAAAGGCATCGGGCCCCTGGGCCTGAAGCAAGGGGGTAGCCAACAGGCAGACGAAGAAAATAAAGAACGATGGGTGTACTGTTTTTTTCATACCAATCCGGATTTTTTTAATGAGAAAAAAATAAAGATAGAGAATTAGGTGAAAATCCTGTTGTGAAAATTAAAACTTAAAGGTTGCTATACTCCCCCTTCAACCTTTCTCAACAACCGCTTCCGCACCTTGCGGTACTTCTTGACCGACAATTCATAATCCGTATAACTTCGAAACAGTTTTTTCACCATGCGTTCATGTGCCTTAGGCTTTTCCGCCTTGAAGAGGCGCAGCAGCTCAAAATCCTCGATCCCGATCCGGTGGGCTTCGAAACGGGCGGAGGACAGCGGGCCGGCCTTACCGGGATATACAATGTGCGTATCTCCGGCGGGAAGGAAATTATTGGCCGTGGCAACCGGTGAGGGATGGTGTACTACGCTCTGCTCGAATGGGCCGGCGTGGTACTGGTTCAGCCCCCAGTGCAAATAACCGGATGTGTTGTAATGGGCGGCGCCCCAGCCAAAATAGACCTGCCGCAGCCGCTCCATGTCCAGCGTGCGGTTCAGCCACGGGCCGCCGGGGATAAGGCAGGTGTAGACCAGCACTTGCTCACCTTCTTGTTCTCTGCTTCGGAAAAAGGCCTCATTTTCCTGAAAATCATTGATCAAAGGGCACCACAGATCGATGGCGCCGGCCAGGCCGTCGCGGTCGTTGGTGGCTTCCATGATGGTGATCTCGGGATAGATGGATTTCACCTGCTGCACGATCGCTTTATAACACGCTGCGTTGGAGGAAGTGGGCTCGTCGGCAATGTGTTGAAGCCAGTTATCCTTGAGGTTGTTTTTTTCCGTGAATGTTTTGATCAACCGGATGATTTCGGCGATGTCTTTTTTCCCGGCTTCGGAAAAATACCCATTTTTTGTGAGGTGGACCACCAGTTCCGGGCTGCTCCAGTCGTCGCCGTCACCCCGGTACAGGAGGTGGGGGGATTCGAAATACTGGAAGCCGTACTTCCGAAATACATTGATAAACTGAAGCAATCTATCTGAGTCCAGCGAAAACTTTTCTCCGTCCCAAGTCAGCAATTCTCCCGGGACGGTGATGCTGTTCTGCCGTCCGTGGGCCATCAGGCGGGCGTATTGATCCAGCATGTCAAACCATGCCGGCGACCAGCGCTCGACGTCATGTTGCTCCTCCATTCGCTTGAGGTTGAACCAGTTGGTGTAGAAGAAATTGCCCGCCGAAAGGCCGGGCAGGTTGCCATCGAACAGTTGGGCGGTGAAGGCCCCCTCCCACTGCCCGGCTCCGCTGGCTACGCTTATTGCTATCCGGTATTTCCCCGCTGCCGGGAAACGCGCTGCCGGAATCTGCAGCCGGAATGCCTGATAGCGGTTTTTTATTTGAAATTTGCCTTCACTCAGTGGCTCGATCACTTCGTATATCCGGAAGGGCGCCCGCCGGATGACATAGGGGTTGATCTGGTTGATGAATTGCTCCGTGCGGCTGTCCAGCCCGGTATTCTGCTCTACCGGGACATCCCGCAGTACGGCCCAGGAGTCCGGCGGCAGTTCTTTCCCATCCATCCTGGCGGAAAGGGAAACGGTTGTTCCAAGCGGCATTTTCACCATGAGATGTACTTCTGCCGGTGCACCGAGGGGGAAAGCAGCAGCGTATTTGTCGCCGTATTTCTGAAAGGTATTGGTATCGGGGTAAATGGGCTCCAGGGGGTCCACCAGCCAAATGTCAGGCTGGGTGTATCCTGCCTGCACGAGGAATAGGAGCAGGAGGAATGGGTAAATGTGTACTTGTGCTTTCATGTCATAATTATTTGCAATGATAGGGGGAATTCATTTGCGACAAAAGGGTTGTTATCGAATTGAATAACACACCCGCTCGGCGCTTACCCTGGCCAGCAATATAACAATAAAGCCATTTTAACCGGCTTAAAGAGACGGTATAATCTCTTCCGGCAAAGCCCGTGCATTCCGTTTCCGAATAAACCCGGGCAAGCAGTAAGAGCGTGTTGGGGATTTACTTTTGATGTCGAAAATGAGCAGATTTTGGTTCTCAGGAAGCCATTTTTGAGCCGCATAGCATCGCTACGTGGCGAAAAAATGGCGAAATGAGGTTCAAAAGATGCACATTTGCAGGCCAAAGGGTAAATCCCCAACACGCTCTAATCACGCCACCCCCTCAACCTTCCTCCCCGGCCTGGCGTTTACAATCTCTGTGCATTCCTACAAACCCTTAACCACACACTATGGAAAAGAACAAAGTAACCCTCAAACAGGCCTTTCAGGCCTTCATCTGGCCCCGAAGAGGCCTGGTAGCGCTGGGCCTGGTGCTCATCGTTATCAGCCGCCTGGCGGGGCTGGTATTGCCCGGCGCCAGCAAATACCTGATCGACAACGTGATTGTCAACAAGGATATGCAGATGCTAAAGATACTACTGGCAGTAGTGGCCGGCTCCATTGTGGTGCAGGCGGTGACCTCCTTCTGGCTCACCCAGCTGCTGAGTGTGGAGGCGCAATTGCTGATATCCAAGTTGCGGGCAAGGGTGCAGCGAAAGATCCTCTCCTTGCCGATCAGCTATTTTGATAATAATAAATCCGGCGCGCTGGTATCCCGCATCATGACCGATGTGGAAGGGGTGCGCAACCTGGTGGGCACCGGGCTGGTACAGTTGGTAGGCGGTACCCTGACCTCGGTAGTTTCCTTAATCTTGCTGATCCGCATCAGCCCGATGATGACGCTTTATGTGCTGGCGCCAGTCTCCATCTTTGCTTTTATCGCGCTGAAGGCCTTCGGCTACATCCGCCCCATCTTCCGGGAGCGGGGGGTGCTGAACGCACAGGTCACCGGGCGGCTGGTGGAAACGCTCAACGGCGTGCGGGTTATCAAAGGCTTCAACGCCGAGGAACAGGAAAACGCAACCTTCGAAGAAGGTGTAGAGATGCTGTTTCAAAATGTAAAGAAAAGCCTGACCTCCACCTCCCTGATGACCAGCTCCGCCACCTTCCTGCTGGGGATCGCCACCACCGGCATTATGGGCATCGGCGGTTACCAGATCATCCAGGGGGATATGACGTTTGGTGATTTTCTGGCCTTCACCTTATATCTGGGCTTCATGATCGCCCCCATCGTGCAGATGAGCAACATCGGCAGCCAGCTGACCGAAGCCTTCGCCGGCCTCGACCGCACCGAGGAGATCATGAATATGGAGCCGGAGGATGACCCTTCGGTAAGGCCCGTACAATTGCAGTCCGTCAAAGGAGATATTCGCTTCGACAATGTGTCTTTTGCCTATGTTGAAGGTAAGGAGGTCGTGCACGATATTACCTTCGACGCCCCTTCCGGCTCGGTGACCGCCCTGGTGGGCACTTCCGGTTCGGGCAAGACGACCATCGCCGGCCTGGCGGCTTCTTTCCTGACACCCGATTCGGGCCAGGTGACGATCGACGGCACCGACCTGTCGACGGTGAGCCTGAGTAGCTACCGCCGCCATCTGGGGGTCGTTCTGCAGGACGATTTCCTGTTTGAAGGCACCATCCGGGAAAACATCCTCTTCCCGCGGCCGGAGGCTACGGAAGAGCAGTTGCAACTGGCCGTCAGAGCCGCTTATGTAGATGAGTTTACCAGCCGCTTCGAAGACGGCCTGGATACGCTGATCGGCGAGCGGGGCGTCAAGCTGTCCGGCGGACAGCGGCAGCGCATCGCCATCGCCCGCGCCATCCTGGCCGACCCGAAGATCATCATTCTGGATGAGGCGACCTCCAACCTGGATACGGAAAGCGAATCCCTTATACAAAAGAGCTTAAACGAACTGATGCAGGGGCGTACGACCTTTGTCATCGCTCACCGGCTCAGCACCATTCGCCGGGCCAGCCAGATACTGGTTGTCGAAAGCGGCCGCATCGTGGAGCGGGGCAACCATCAGGAGTTGATCGATAAGCAGGGGAGGTATTATGAGTTGTATACGTATCAGGCGCGGATATAGGAGCGTGGGGGGGAGGTTCGGGGGAAGGTTTAAGAACCTAATTAATGGGGGGAGCGGGGGAAGGTTCTCAAACCTAATCGATGGGGGGAGCGGGGGAAGGTTCGGAATTCGCTGTTCGCCGTTCGCAAGTTCCGGGAAATCAAGGGGCGTTTTTCAGAAGAGGGTATCCGTCTAGAGTTGGACAGAATGGGATGGGGTTGTGTACGATGTGCGGACACAATGGGAGCCCATGTGTGTACGATGTACGAGGCTGTCCGAGGTTAGAATGGTAGCATCAGAAGGCACAGAAATTTGAACTATCCCAGGCCCCAAACCCCACCGCATACACCATCGGCAGATAATTGCTCAATACCTTCCAGGAATCCCCCCTATCCATCGAAAAGAACACATTGCCCGTCGGCGCGTGGTGTTCGTCTTTGTAAGTAACCACTCGAAAACAGACGTTCCTTTCAAAGCCAGAGCCTCAACCTGCCTGCACAACACCGCCCCTGGAGGAATTCTGGCCGCGGTTTGATAGCCCGGCAATTGCCGGCTGGCAAACAATTTCCCGAAGAGGACTCCGCCGCCAAAAGGCAAGGGCAATATTTATCGTACCTTGCCCGCCTCGTACCTATTTAGGTATTATGGTATGTCGGCATTATGGTTTTGTGGCCAGGCAGTTGCAGCGCCTCTGTGAGCCACCGGCTGCAATACCGGGACAACATACAACCGGCCTACCTAAATAGTTACCCAACCTATTATTAATATCTCGTCGGGGCTTCAAAAAAAAATCAGCAATATGTTCAAAAGTTACGCCATCCTCCTTGCCGCTTTATTCCTTCTCGCCGCCATCAGCTGCCAGAAAAAAGACAGCCCACCCCCGATAACGGAGGAACCTTCCGGGCCGGTGGAAGTATCCGTTGCGGAACTCCTGAGCACCCCCATCACCATCCAGATGAACCCCTATAGCCTGACGCCGCTGGCAGGAGTGGCCCGCATCCAGAGCCCTCAAAAAACGACGGTGGAAATACGGATATCCGGCGAGTACCCGGTTGAGGTATCGTCACAAGGGGCCGCTTTCACCCATGACCTACTGGTGCTCGGGCTTTACCCCGGCCGGGAAAACGAGTTAATTATTAAGATTTCGAATGAGGATAATTCTAATTTCGGGTACGACACCCTTTGGGTGGAAACGCCCCCGCTGCCGGATTTCCTACCCGATATTGAGATCATCAAAAAACAGGACAGCCAGATGGAGCCAGGCTGGAATCTGATAGAAATGAGCATGGGAGGCAACGGGTACTTCCGGTTCTATCCGCTGATCTTCGATCCCAATGGGCAGGTCCGGTGGTATATGAACCTCGATTTTATAAGGGGCTGGATCGGCCCTTTCGAACGCCTTCGGAACGGCAACTGGCTGTGGGCGCATGAGCAAACCGTCTACGAGTACGATATGCTTGGAAAAAAGATCAACAGTTGGAACCTACCCGGCTATTTCCAGCACCATGACCAGATTGAAAAACCGGACGGCAATCTCATCATTTGTGTAACCAAAGGCGGCCTCGATACCCGCCTGGACCATTTCATCGAGCTGGGCCGCAGCTCGGGAGCGATCGTCCGGGAATGGGACCTCCGGCAGGTGCTGGATGTAGACCGCTTTGACTTAACCTGGAACAGCTCCGACTGGGCCCATGTAAATTCCGTTTGGTACGATGAAGCCGACGGCGGCCTATTGATATCCGCGCGCCACCAGGGAGTCGTCAAAGTCAGTAAAAACAATCAGCTGGAGTGGATTCTGGCTCCACATAAGGGTTGGGGGCAGGCCGGACCCAATGGCAATGGACTGAATACCAACGACTATTTGCTGACTGCCGTTGATCAGCAGGGGGCGCCCTACGGCCAGGCGGTGCAGTTGGGTACTGAAGATGCTGCCGGCTTCAGCTGGCCCTGGGGGCAGCATGCCTGCATGACGCTGCCGAATGGCAATATTTTATGTTTTGACAATGGCTGGAATAAAAACTTTGGCAACAATGCTTCCTTTATTCGTGCGGTGGAATACAGCGTTGATCCTGTCCAAATGATCGTAAAACAGGCCTGGGAGTACGGCAGGGAGAGGGGTACTGAGATTCTTTCTTCCAACATCAGCGATGTAGATCATCTTCCGGCTACCGGCAACCGCCTGATCACCTCGGGCAATATCCAGGGCCCGGGCTTCCGGCAGGGAAGAATAATAGAAGTAAATTATCCCGAAGGAAATCCCGTTTTCGAGGCCGTTATCAAGTACAAAAACACCTTCTCCGATGGAAATGGGTGGGCGCAGAACGATATTATCTACCGGGGGGAGCGGCTGCCGTTGTATCCGGAATAAACTATTTATACGGCAGCTCCTTCAATATCCTCCGGATCCCCTGTAAATGCAATTTGCGTTTATCGTTGGCTTTGATCTTTATCCAGGGGTTGGCCTCACCGCCGGTGCGCCGGAACATTTCCTTTTTGTAGTGCGTGTACGCATCCCACAACTTCAGGGCGTTGAGGTCGACGGGAGAAAGCTCCCAGCGGCGCAGCGGGTCCTGGCGGATGCCATCAATGCGCTTCTTTTGCTCGTCCTGGGTGATGGAAAGGTAGAACTTCATCAGGCGGATACCATCGCCAATGAGCATTTTCTCGAAATAGTTCACCTCGTTCATGAAGCGTTCGTATTCATCCGGCGTACAAAAGCCGTTAACCGGCTCCACGATGGCGCGGTTGTACCAGCTGCGGTCGAAAAAGGCGATCTCTCCCCGCTCGGGCAACTGCTGAATGTAGCGCTTGAAGTACCATTGCCCCTGCTCTTTCGGCGAAGGCTTCTGCAACGCCACTACCCGCATGGAACGAGGATTGAGGTGGTCGGTGAAAGCGCGGACGGCGTCTCCCTTACCGGCAAATTCTCTGCCTTCAACGATGACCACCACCCGTTCTTCATTATCGACCACCCAGTTCTGAGCTTTGATCAGTTCGGCCTGTAGTTTAATCAGCTTCTGCTCGTAGATCATTTGATCCGCCACATCGCGAAAGTCCGGCTTATCGGCCCTCAGCAGATATTCTATGGCGCGGGAGGAGCTCAGTAATTTTAATTCTTTGTCACTAAACATAGATGCACTGTTTTGCGATTCAATCTTTAATCAACATAGCCCGGTAAAAGCGGTGGATGACGTTGGGGTCCGGGTATAGGATCGTTTCCGCCTTTTCTTTCCCTTCGTAGTCGAAAAGAGAGAGAATATATCGGATGCTCTCCAGCCGGGCCTCCATTTTATTGTCTGTTTTGACGATGATCCAGGGGCTGAAGTCAGTATGGGTCTTGAAAAGCATCTCCCGGATATAGTGGGTGTATTCGTTCCACAACGCTCTTGCTTTTTTGTCTACCGGGCTCATTTTCCACTGTTTTAGCGGGTCGGACTCCCGGGCCTTTATTCTTTTTTTCTGTTCGTCCTTGGAGACGGCGAACCACAACTTGATGATCATCACTCCATCCTCATAGAGCATGTGTTCAAACTCCGGCACCTGCCGGATGAACCGCTCATACTCCTCCTGGCTGCAAAATCCCATAACGGGTTCCACCACCGCCCGGTTGTACCAGCTGCGGTCGAAAAAGACGATCTCTCCCGGGTTGGGCATTTCTTTAAGGTGCCGGCGGAAGTACCACTGGCCCTTTTCGATATCGGAAGGCTTGCCCAGGGCTACCCCACGGGCGGAGCGGGGGTTCAGGTAGCGCCGGAACCGCCGGATGGCGCCGCCCTTGCCGGCGGCGTCCCGCCCTTCGAAGATCACCACCACTCTTTTCTTTTTTTTCAGAATCCAGTTCTGGAGTTTCAGCAACTCGATCTGCAGCTTCTCCAGCTCATTTTTGTAAATGAGCCGGTCTTCCACCTTTTGAAGGTCTACTTCCTTCTCTAAGAGAAGCCTCATAA
The DNA here is from genome assembly GCA_020636095.1 of Lewinellaceae bacterium. Taxonomy (GTDB): domain Bacteria; phylum Bacteroidota; class Bacteroidia; order Chitinophagales; family Saprospiraceae; genus JACJXW01. Next base: position 8,406 of record JACJYN010000013.1, on the reverse strand, counting down.
GTTGCTCTCGGGTTTGTATGGCTGCTATGTCCGAATTCGTAAAAATGGCGTCATTCATAATTGAAAAAAGTTGTACCTTTTTTTGATATCCGCTAAAATGGGGCTTCTTTACGTAGCATTTAATGATTCTTGTCATTGAACTGGCTTAAAAATAAAATTGCCGTAATCGTTAAACATAAAACCTTGCAAAATGAAAAACCTAACCTTCACAATACTTCTGGCTTTATTTCTTGCCCAGGGGTGTGCGCCAGCCTCTCCCCCGGAGGCTGCCGCCGAAGAGCGCGGCCCCACGCTTGCTTCCTATTTCGACAATACCGGCAGGGATGATGCCCTGAATGCAGGCGTCAAAATGATCCCCATTTCCACACCCTCCGGCGAGTTTCGGGTATGGGCCAAGCGGACGGGCAACAACCCCACCGTTAAGGTGCTGCTGCTGCACGGCGGCCCCGGTGCGACCCATGAATATTTTGAAATCTTCGACAGCTATTTCCCTGGCGAAGGCATCGAGTATTACTACTACGACCAGCTGGGGTCTGCCTACAGCAGCCAGCCGGAGGACAAATCGCTCTGGAATACGGCCCGTTTTGTCGAGGAAGTGGAACAGGTACGCCAGGCCCTCGGGCTAAACAAAGACAACTTCTACCTGCTGGGGCATTCCTGGGGCGGCATTCTGGGCATTGAATACGCCCTGAAATATCAGGAGCACCTCAAGGGCCTGATCATTTCCAATATGATGTCTTCCATTCCCGCTTATGTGAAATACGCGGAAGAAGTACTGGGGCCGGGCTTGCCGGAAGACGTATTGAAGGAGATTAAAAGTTTGGAAGCAGCAGGCGAATACACCAGCCCGCGCTATCTGGAACTGGTCGAAACCCATTACTATCCCAAACACGTACTGCGCAAGCCGCTGGCGGAATGGCCGGAGCCGGTTATCCGCTCCCTGGGCCATCTCAATTACGACATCTACCTCATGATGCAGGGCCCCAGCGAATTCGGCGTCGTCGGCGACGCCACCCTCAAGGACTGGGATCGCACCGAAGGCCTGGGCCAAATCAAGGTTCCCACCCTAACCATCGGCGCCGAGTACGATACCATGGATCCCAAATACATGGAAATGATGGCGGGCCAGCTGGCCAACGGCCGTTACCACTACTGCCCCAACGGCGCTCATTGGGCCATGTACGACGATGCGGATAATTATTTCCGGGGGGTGATACAGTTTATTAGGGAGGTGGATGAGGGGAGGTTTTGAGGTGGAAGGCACTTTGTAAGTGCCTTCCATCTTTCACATAATCTCTACTGCGTTAATACGCCTCAGAAATCGTATATATCGAAAAGGGTGTTGTGTTATTAGAGTCGCTATACAAGACCTGTCCAAGATTGAACTCCAGGCAAATGCCTACGTTACGACTCGTATCGTATAGGTGAATGGCATGGCCTTCTTTTCCTGTTTCCTGATAGGTAAATTTAGTTCCCCCATCTGCATCCGTTTCTATCCAGTTATTGGTTCCGTCTTCTAACATGAAATAACCAACCAGCTTTCCGTTATTGTCTGAGCACTGTACGACGGTTACACTGGCGCTGCTTGAGTCGTCATCGTTATCCTCGTAGGCCTCTTCACTGGTGGAAGTGGGTGTGCCTGAAATGGTGTAAAAGAAACCCTGGTTTCCTCCGGTGACACCAATGTTCGGGCCCTTTTGAAAGTTGGATTGATCACTTTGAACGGGTACTGCAAAACGGCCATCGGCTATCCTGCCATAAGCCCAAACGTTAAGGTTTTGTTGCTCAAAAGCAGCTTCAACCTCTGAGCCAGATGCCATTTCCCACCCGTTTTCCTTAGCAATTGCCTGGGCCTCCGCCAGGGACAAGCTATTTTGGGAATAAAACTTAACCTCTTTTGCCGTATTGGTTGGGGTTGAAGGGTTGATGCCGGTGGACGTAGTTCCCGTAGTACCGACAACCGTACCGCCTGTTTCATCCTTTTGACGCTTATAGGCTAGATTGTGCGCGCGAATTTTCTGATATACCTCTTCAGGAATGGCTTGCCCTGCTTTGTATTGTTTTAATTCCTGCGCAATATCGTCATTTACCCCATATTCAAAAACCGTTCCCTCGCCGGCGGGCTTAATATCAGTGGTAGCAGTGTAAGGCCAATTGATCCCATCGTAGGCTACAACGACCTTGTTTTTTCTTTCTCTCCATTTAGTGAAGAAATAGACGGTGGTAGAAGCTGGGATCGGTATATCATCCTGCGTCTCGCCTTTAACTGTTTTGGATGCACTTGATGAATTATTTGTGCTGCTTGTATTCGTAAGAATAGTCCCTACCTTCCATGAGGAAGAAACATCTAAAATACCCTTTATGCTGATGCCGAGAGAGGAGCCCACTTCCAGGCTTAACTCACTTGATTTGCTAGACGATTCCTCCAGCTGATAACCTGCAGCCTTTTCAACTGAATTCGTAAGCGTTGTTCTGAATTCTGAATCACCCGTATTCTCACGCTTAATGTAGGTCCAGTAGTAATCATTAATCGGGTCGGGGGCTTCAATGATTTTTCCCGGCAGTTTTCCTGTAACCTGTACTTCTGCCAGGGATAGGTTGTTCCTTCCATTTAACGCCACCCGAATATATCGGGCAAGTACTTTTCCTTGATCATTAGAAGGGGTGCATTTTCGGAAGATACGGGGATAGTCTTTAGCCTGGTAAAAAATGTTGCCGTCACCCCCGTCGTTCATAGGATTTTCGGAGTATCTGATAACGAAATCACTCAATCGTTGCGATTGTTCGTCGGTTCGATTATAGAGCGTAACTTCAGATACTTCATATACCTCGCCCAAGTCGACTTCCCACCAAGCACCCAGGTCGGCATTTGTGGACGTCACGGATCCAGAATGAAAACTGCCGTCGGTGTTACCGTCATTAGCCAGGTTGGCTTCTGCCCAGCCATTGTAAACGCTGCTCTGCCTCGCAGGCTTTCCTAACGCTACATTGTTTTTAGGCCGCGGCAGGCTTTTTACCAGCTCTCCTTTTATTTCGACTTCTGCCATGTGCAAATAGTCTCTTCTTCCTGCGCTTCGATCGTTCAGTTGTATTCTCACATATCGGCCTGTTTTCTGCCCCTTGTAGGTTTTCGACTTGCCAGCCGCCCCTGTCTCACTGGCAAATAGGCTACCATTACTACTCCCTTTCATTGGTTGGTCAGATACGCTGATGGTAAAATTGGACAATCGGTTCCCGTAGGCATCAGTCCGGTTATAGAGGGTGATTTCCGTTATGTTGTATTGATCCAATAGGTCGACCTCCCACCAGGCATTGTGTTCCAAATTTGTGTGCATGACGCCTGGCGTTGTCCAGTTACCGTTAGTATTGCCATCAACCGCCCGGTAAGCTAATGATTTATAGTCCAGCGTGCTGGATTGTTCAGCTGGTTTGAACTTAGCGATGTTGTCATCTAGTGCTGGGTACGGCTGTGCGGCGAGGGGTTCGTGAAAACCTGAAAACAAGAAAGCAAAGAGCCCAACAGTAAGTAATAGATTTTTGATTTTTCTCATTTTGATAGAAATTAGGTTAGTTGTTAAATTTTTGAGTGGATGTTTTATCCACCATAAATGCAATAATCATTTTTGACACTTCTTGACTATGTATTAGTCAAAGCATGAAAGGTAGACGGAATTGAAAAAGAAATCAGTGCGGACGTCCGAGCGGTACGCCTGGCTGTCCCAACGGTTTTCTGAGCAAACCAGACGGTATACGGCCAAACCTCCTTTTTATGTTACTATTCAGCATGGGGTCTGAAATACGCCTGACGCAAAATTTTGTAGACTTTTTCCCGCTGGAACCCCTTCTCATTCCCCTTGGAAGGGGAAGGGCGGCTTACAAAATTTTGCTTGAGGGGTCAAATCACCACGATGCTGAATAGTTACCTTTTTATGTAGGTTAGCACCTTCTGCATCAGAGTATGTTTGGAGGCCGGATTTGATAGCGAAAAGTGGCCTTGCCCCGGTACGGGCCCGTATGGGCAGCTCAAAGTTTGGCCTCCAAACATACTCTCAAGCGGCGGCTGATAGGAATCTGGTGGTTTTGGATCGTCAGGTGTTAAATTTTCCGCAATCCACTGTTTTTGATGTGTGCAGGCTTTCGGTAGAGAAATGTGTCGTGACTGGCTTCGCCGGGCAAGCTTCTCACTCCTCCGGGACCGACACCACCTCTACCGTCACCGGGCGGTCGGGGAGGGGGTAAGCCTGCTGGTTTTTGCAGGCGTAGACGACCGCTCCCTCTCTAATCAGTCCATACGAGCCTTCCGACAGGCCGAGGCTTTCTTTGGATAATGGAATACTGGCTTCCCAGTCGAAGACCAGCATAGTAAAGGCGCCGGCGATCTCATAAGTATACCCATATCCGATGATTGTCGCCGACTCTTCGGTAACCACCAGTTGCATTTCCACCCAGGTGTTGATGAGGCCGTAGAAGCCGCCGGCTTCGAGCTGCATTTTTTGGAATACGAATTTCATGATCGTTTTGAAGTTCTTTTTGCCACAACGGCCCTGTCGGGGCGCAGTTTATTCCATTTCATTCCATCAGTCGCTGCGCTCGTGTACTATTGCGCTCGGACTTGAAGCCGGGGTTATTCAACAGCCTCAATGCCGGAATCGTACATTATTTTTGACCCCAACCCCTCCTTTTTTGACTTGTCCCTAAATGGCTGCCTCCTAACAAACCCCTCACTCCTCCGGCACTGACACCACCTCCACCGTCACCGGGCGGTCGGGCAGGGGGTAGGCTTGCTGGTCTTTGCAGGCGTAGACGACCGCTCCCTCTCTAATCAGTCCATACGAGCCTTCCGACAGGCCGAGGCTTTCTTTGGATAAAGGAATGCTGGCTTCCCAGTCGAAGACCAGAGCAGTAAAAGCTTTGAGGATCTCATAAGTATAGCCTTCTCCAATTATCGTCGCCGAATCTTCGGTAACCACCAGTTGCATTTCCGCCCAGGTGTTGATGAGTTTGTAGAAGCCGTCGGCTTCGAGCTGCATTTTTTGGAAAGGGTACCGCATATTTTTGTTCATTTAGACTGCTCAGGGCATAAAATTAAACAAATCCCACCAGGACTGGCACTGTTTGGGGCCGATATGCGTTTCCCGGAAAAGTTCCCGGTCGGGCCGGACCCGCCTTTTGGAAACCGCCTCTCCGTATTTAAACCGAACTTTGTCAACGCCACCCTTGGCATTAGGCACGGCTGTGGCCCTACCGCCCTTGAATGCCTTGTCTGCAATGCGGTATTTTGCGTTGAAGTTCGTACCCGTCACCCAGTGCAGGCCGATCTTTGCTTTTCCTTTGACGACGTCCTGGTCGATACGGTATAGCAGTTTCTTCTTTTTATGATACAAAAACTTGAAATATCCCCTCTGCTTCATTTTTCTGCAGATCACCGTAAATCCAGCCGCAAAGAAGTCCTCCGGGCATTTGTCTTTTGGGTCGAAGTCTCCCCCATTTTGCCAGTCGACGGTGAGGTCGGAGGTGGTTACTTCGTAGGAGAAGGCGGCGCCACCGCCGGTATGGCCTGTGAAATAGGCCAACTCCGGCGCTGGATTCAAATGGCTGTAGTAAAGCGCGACAACAAGCAGTAGGCCCAACAACAGCAGGGCCAGGGCATGAAAGGGGAACCTTCTGCCCGGGGGAGAAGTGAGGGAATGGATCATAAAGGCATATAGGGTTAGAGGGTGAAGGAAATAAGTTTAACTTCCGTCACGGGCAAATTCGGATGAGGCCTTGGTTTTGCCAGGGCAAAATAGTTAATTTGTTTGATGAAATATAATTACAGGAACAAAAATAAAGATTTAATCAACAAAAAGAAAAAATAAGCATTCTTTTTTGTTGATTAAAATTACATTTAAAAATATAAATGTATATTAGCAACAACATCAAATTTTTAAGAAAAAACAGAGGGTGGACACAAAAACAGCTGGCCCAAAAGCTGGATAAGACCTATATCACTATCGGGGATTACGAAAGGGGTAAGGCCTTGCCGCCGCTCAATATCGTACTGGACCTTTGCCGCATTTTCGACATAGACATCGCCACCCTGGTGCTTGGAGACATAAGCCATGATGGCCTGCCGGAAAAACCCGGAAAGGATAAGGAGCAACTGGAAGCGCAGCTCGAAACCCTCCAACGCTTTTCGGAACTCCAGGGCCACCGCCTGGCAGAACTGGAACGGGAGATTCGGCTGTATGCGCCGGAGCTGGCAGGGAAGTTGGGGTTGGAGTAGTTTCCATATGATGTTTTAACAAAAAAATCCAACAAAAATCGTTGCCTGAAAACAAAAAACATTTTGTTGTAAAATCTATATTTTTCAACGGAATTGCTTATCTTTATCGTGATTTATTTACATTATGGAAACCAAAAGCATAGAACTTAGAATTGAAGGCTTGAGAGAAGGCAAAAAGCTTTCTCCTGACCTTTTGGATATTGACGAACTGGTCAACCTGCTTTCCTATGCAAGAGATTTTTTATACCCGGAAAAAAACCATGCACGCTCCCGGGTAAGCATTAAACTGGAAGATGGGAGTGCCGTAATTAAGTTTTCAGTGATGGGTGCTGTTGCCATTCAATCGCAAGCTTTGCTTGGAGAGTTAAATGCTAACCATGATTTAGGTTTGCTAAAGTCCAAACAAACGGAAGCAATTCAAAATATTCAACAATTTGCTTCCAGGGAGAACTTTACGCTCCAATTCGGATTGTCAGAAAAACTCAACGAAGGGCTTACCATAACACGTCAGACAGAATGGATTCATCCTGAAGAAATTTGGGTAGATGAAGAACTGTATATGGTTGGAGAAATTGTTGATGTGGGTGGAAAGACGAACCCGAATATTCATCTTGATACGAAAGAGTTTGGAACTATTACTATTTCTTCTGACCGAGAAACGCTGAAAGAGGACGACAAAAATAGACTTTATAAAAAACAGCAGGTTTGCATTCGCATCAAAAAAAATTTATATACTGGTGAAATTGACAAGAAGTCTGCAAAACTCCTGGCGTTTCTTGACTTCGATGAAAATGAATCTGCGGATGAATATCTGGACCGCCTGATTGCGGAATCAAAACCTTATATGGATAAAATCGAAGACCCTGAAGAATGGCTAAAGAACATTAGAGGATATGACGGATCATATTAAAAAGATTTTTTTTGATACCAGCTTCTTTATCCGTCTTTATAAAACGGATGACCCCGATCACCACAATGCAAAAGCTTATTATCGGAGATTTCGAGAGAGAGACTCTGAGTTTTTTTTATCCACCATTGTAGCAGCTGAATTTGGAACCGGAGCTGATATAAAAAAACTCCCATATAAATACCTAACCGTTCTTCCTTTTAACCTCAATCATGCCAGCAGATCTTCTGCCTTAGCCAGAGTTGCTTTTGAAAATAAAAAGAAAGGCGTTATTCAACTTGAAAACCGGGTGGTAATCCCCAATGATACTAAAATACTTGCCCAAGCAGAAGAAATAGGGGCAAGCTTGTTTATCGCTCGCGACGATAATTGCAAAAAGGTTTATACTCTAATGAAAGATAACGGTTTGCTCTCTTTTGATTACTTGGACCTTAGAACGCCTCCCGCTGAGTTTTTTTCAGAACTATTTCCGGATATATGAGATTTAGGGTCGTAAAACAAACGCTGCCTCGGGCGTTCTCATTGGCACTTTCATATCGTCTTCAACCCCAACTCTTTCAAAAATTCATTGTGCTTGTCCGTATTCTTCACTGGCATTGATGAAGCTCCGGCAATTTGCCCTATCCCTCACTCCTCCGGGACAGACACCACCTCTACCGTCACCGCCACATCCGGCAGCAGATACTTCTGTTGGTTGCGGCAGGCGTAGAGCTCTTCTCCCAGCATGATCAGGTCGTACTCCCCGTTTTCCAGTTCCAGCTCTGCCCTGGATAGCAGGACGGTGGCTTCCCAGTCCAGCACCAGGTTGGAAAAGGCGCCGGCAATCTCATAGGCATAGCCATAGCCGATGATGATGGCGGCGCCTTCCGTAACCGTCAGGTGCGTTTCCACCCAGTTGTTGATCAGGGAGTAAAGGCTGTCGGCTTCGAGGCGCATTTTTTGGAAAGCGTATTTCATGCGGTTGTAGTGGTTAGTTTTAACTGACAAATGTGTCAATCTCCTCTCATAGAAAAAAGTTCAGTATATCCCACCATTCCGGGCACTGATCTGGCTCAATGTGGGTTTCTTTGAACAGCTCCCGCTCCCTTTGCACTCTCCTTCTGGAAACGGCCTGCCCGTAGCGAAAGGTTTGGGAATCCATACCCCCTTTGGCATTAGGGACTTTAACTGCTCTACCGCCCTTAAAGGCCGGGTCAGCGATGCGGTACTTGGAACTAAACTTTGTACTCTCCAC
>JACJYN010000012.1 GCA_020636095.1 Lewinellaceae bacterium | reverse complement strand
TTTTGCCCCTAAAAGAGTCCCTGAAAACCTTTTTCCTCAAGCTTTTGAGACTCCAGGCCAGAGTTCAAAATAACCAACCGTTTTTCTGGACAGTCCCGACCCCCATAAATTTCGGTACAACAATCCCATGCGTTTCGATGGACACGAGAAATTTTTCGGAAAACGGGCCTGGCAGGCGGCGGGCAGGCCATTTAAACGGCGGTTAAATCAAACTGCATTGTGAAAAACCTATTTTAATTAAATTTCCTATATTCAGCCAAACGGTTCCCAGTCACCAAACACCAAACGCAATGAAACCAACCGCCATCGGTCCCCTCCTCTCCATCGGTGCCTGCCTGCTGACCTTCTCCGTGACCAGCGCCCAACCCTAGAACCTCACCCAGGATACTCACTTCTTCAACCGCCAAAAACAAACCTACATGCGCTGGCTGGACTATTTCGGGCTGGGCAGGGTATTTCACGTAGAAACTATCAATGTGAAAGAGCAAAGCATTTCGCTGTGGGGGTTCCTTATGGGGCATTGATTCCATTGTCCGGGCACGGGAGGCGCTGAAGCGGAGTGGCCAATAAGCCTGGAGCAAAAGCTGTGTTCCAATGCCGTAAGCCTGATGGAGGTGCGCCAGTCGTTGGTGGATGTGCAGATATACGATACCTACGACCTGCGGCAGGAACCGCTGCTCTTCCGGGGCATCTATTTGGAGAACAACCAGGTGAAGGTGGAGGAATCCAACCCCAAGTCCAAGAACCGGGAAGTGCCGATCAGACCAACCAACCTCAAAGGGAAGAAGGGGGCGTCGAAAGTGGAGGTCCGGCAGGCCTTCAGCTCTACAAAGTTTTTCTGAAATGGGCTAAACAGGATTTACTATAACCTTACTAAGTCCAATACCCAAGAAATTTCTGGAGGCGCCTTGCTGTAATGTACTGGATTGTCAATTACCTATTTCTGCGGTATATTCTATGCCTAAAAAAATATCTTTGATTTTGCTTCGGTCTAATTGAGGATTGTCAACAGGTAAAACCTCGAGACTCCAAATTTGTTGGGGCGCTCCATTAACCATTACATCCAGGGAAGATGGTGCTACGGGAATACCCGCTTTTACGGGAAGTCGATTAGAATGAGCCAGACCGTCGTCTGTTTGGAAAGGCGTTCCGTTCGGAACCTGCTCACTTAAAAGCGTGGCTGTGATGGTCGGCAATTGGTCTCCAAGGAAAAAAACGACCACATTGGTCACGAGCCGGTTTTTCTCCTCTGTAGCGGTAAATACCTCTTTAAGCGCCCAGTTCAAGTCATCTTGATTGCCTTGCTGGAATGAAGTAAAAGCCTGTGCATCCACATGCTTGATAGAGAATAATGCGGTGCGGTTGATGCTTACCGATCCTTTTTCAGCCAGCTTGTCCACTCGGCTTCCATCATAGCTTGATTCCAGGTAGAAAGTGATTTGGATATCGGACAGCCTCTTAAGGGCTTCCTGGTTTGTGGACTTGGGAAATTCCAATCGCCACAGGGTTTCGAAGCCACTGCCTTCAAATGGAGTCAGAGATTCATCCGGCAAGCTGTATATTTTCATATCCTCTTCAAGTCGATATTCGGAAAGCGTCATTGCATCATGTGGTCGGATGAGCACATGGCTTTTTTCCGGGTCGATTTCTGCGATATTCGAAACGCCCAAATTATACAGTACCCCTTTGGGGAGGGGGTCGACCATTGGGACGATCGGGATCACATGCACTGCGATGATGCGGTGAGCGTAAAATCCTGGAAATGCAAGATCAAGCGAAGCGTTTTGGGTCATGAAGTCACATTGGCCTTTCAGCTTCAGTTGACCAAATGAAAGCGGATAATCCCTCATCAGGGAAATTGTCCATTTAATAGGGTTCGTTTGCTGAAGACCAGTGATGCGTTCCTTTTCCAAAGTTGCCAGGTCTTCCAGCAGGGCATCGGCGCCAAGCAGGCCCTGTCGACGAGGATTAAAGTAATTCAATCTAATGATCCGCAAATCCCGGTTTTGTTCATAGCTCAGCGCACGTTCAGCCATCCAGCCAATCATGGTTCCGATATTGATATATCGCTTCATGGCGGCTTTCATATAACCGGCAAGCGTGATCCAGGTATCGATATTGAGAAACTTCAGCTTTGTAAACCGGAGGATTTCCTGCGTGGTCAGAGCCTCCAGTTCTGCTACCGCCTTTTGCAACTGGGCGATGGCCAAATCTTGGCGGCGGGCGTCGAGCTGCGCGTCCACCATTGGCTGAGCACTATTTTCCAACTGACGCAACTCCGCCATTCGCTGATCGGCAGCGTCTGCCATCCCTTTCATCGTCACCATAGCACCGATCCCAAACAGGGCCATTCCTCCCACGACGCCTAACCCTACAGTCGCTCCGCTTGTAGCTTTCGACAGTCCAAAGGCTACCTTGTAATCCTCTCCGATCGGTTTTGTCACAAAATCCGGCATGGCCCCGAGAAAATCCTTCATCCCACCAAAGAAATCTTTGACCTGCCCACAGAAGCTATTGTGATCCTGAATTTCACCTTTCTTGTCAGCAATGGACTTATTGACCAGTTCCAGCTGGATCTTGGCTTGATTCACATAATCCCAGGCCTGGAGAATACGGTGGCTTTCAATTTGCACCTTGAGCGCTGTGGAAGCTATTGCGGAGTTGAGCAGCAATAGTCCAGCCTTGGCTTGCTCTGCTTTCTCCCTAAAGGACAAAAAATCTTCCTCAGCCCGCTTGGCCAGATTGGCAAACTGATTTGCAATCGTCTCCAAGCTTTTGTACCGAATCATAGGTACCAAATAATCAGAATAGCCGTAATAATTTAACCCCGCGTCAATTTGGGTGATTCCTATCCGCGCCGACAGCTGTTGAGCTACAATAGCAGGATTTATCGATGATTCCCAATCAGCGATCACATGCGCCCCGTTCAGGAAAGGGCCACTGAGGCTGAGATCGGGTTGAGCCAGCTTTGTGGGAGAAAGGTTAGAGCGGATCACGGGTTCCCAAGCAACCTGGGAACCCAGTGACAAGTCTTTCAACTCTTCTTTCAATTCAAAGGAAAGGTCTTCCGGCAGTTGATACGGGGTGAGGTCCGCTCCTTGTCCATTGCCACTTTCAACGACAATTGCATCCCCGGCCATTTGCATAACAGGTTTGGGAATGATTTCACCTTTGCGTTTGGGTTGGGGCAGAGGTGGTTCTTGGGGAGCACGGTATTGACCGATCGGCACCTTTTCTGGATACTTCAACCAATCGTAGGCATCTCTGGGTTTGATATCATAATGAAACGTTATTTCTTCAGCTCCTTTCCCGTCCAGCGGATCGATTCCGTAAAGCCGAAAGACCGCTTTATACAATTCTCGGGCCCGGAACACCTCGGCTTCCTGGTCGATCCTGTAAAGCTCATCAGCCCAGTTCAAATAGAGCTTTCCGAGGCGAAGCTGTAAGAAAGGCACTTCGCAATTCTCATTGAGATAAAGATAGTCCTCCCCCCAATTTTTAGTAGCCGGTGGATACACTTCATAGGCAAGCCTGTCCCAACTCCACGGCATATCTCCATCTTCGCTCGGTGCAGAAAAGGTATTCGGAGTATCAATGTAGAATGAAGCTCTCAGCAGTAATTCTTTGGCAATGTCCGAGTAATATTGAGCCGCCTCCACATACTTGCCTTTTTCAACCATAACATCTCCCCTGCAAAGAGGCAGGAGGAAGAAAAATACATGGGGTATCAGGCTGAAAAGGCTGTCGTGTAAGTTTTGCATCACGGTTTCAAGCTGTGGTAAATCGTAGGAATCCGCAAGCAGTACAGCCGGAGCAGCGTTGATAGGAGATTCAACATACAAATCTGAAGGTAGGAATCGAACGGTATTCAGCAATTCTAATTCAGTAAGCGCTTCAGGGTTGCTGACCTTAAATTTTTTCCGGTTGCCGTATCTTTTTTTCAGGCACTCGTAAAAAAAGTTTGAAAGCGGGAAATTCTGAGGGATTTTGTCCGGTATTTCAATGGGGTCCCATTTTCCTGTTTTGAGCCCAGTTTTCCAAACTCCTTCATGTTGTTTTCCGTCCAGCGTCTTATGCGGCGGCCAATAAGGTGATAGAAACTCAGGTGGCCGAACCCCAAACTTTTTCCACCCTTTCGGGCTGTTTTCAAGTTTGATAAATTTGTTAAAGGATTCTGCTGTATGAAGGTTGAGCAGGAGTGGGGTCTCGATCAGACTGTTGCCATCGAGAGAAATACAGTAGATCTTTCTTTCGATTCGCTTTCCCAATTCCTTGATTCTTATTTCTGTCCGAAGGTAATCATTGAGCGCTAAGCTATACTCTTCTTTCAAGAAATTTTGGTGCCCTTCCCGGAGGGAGGCATCTATACTCAAGAAGATTTTCAGCCGAATGACCAAATCTTTCGCGGAACTGGAACTCGAATAATCTTTGTGATTCTGAACGTTGGTCAAAAGGTCTTCAGCATACTCCCGGTCCTGCGGCGTGAAAAACAGCCCGTTTTTTAGCGAGTAATGATTTTCAGGAAAGTAATGCTGGTGAAACCGAAGCCGCCATTCATCTTTGTAAAAGAAAAAGGGGTTATTTTGACCTTCAGCTTTAAAATCCCCATCTCTGAAGTATTGCTGCAGCGTTTTGATGTTCTCATGTACCCTGGTAGTTTTTTGCCAACTAGGGCGATTGAAGTCCAAAAGATATTCTTCCTCAAAAAAAAATTTCGGCTTTGGTGACAATTCAAGCAACTTCGACACATACGCGCCGAGGGATAGATCGCCCTGTGCCGCTATTTGATTGGCCGGTACAGCCAGATCTTCTATTAGTGCTTTTTTTATTACATCAATGACAACCTCATCGGCTGCAATCAACTCATTGTCCGCCGTGCTGAAGTCTTGCTTAAATTGAGATTGTAGTTTTTCAAGTATCTCTTGTCGAAACTCTTCGTCTGTAGGCTTTTTCTGGAATTCTGAATGCGATTTACTTCTGCAGATAAAAAACTCCGCAACTGCCACCAGGTAGTCCCGGTAGGCAATGTCATCTTTTTGGGGGGTGATTGGTCTTCGCATGGCATGTTTTTTAAACTGTTTTTGTCGAGATGGGACGTGCGAAAGAGAACTAAAAAACAATACCTAGTAAGAGAATAGTTCAACTCAATACCAATATCAAAATAATAGGTATGTAATTTTCATTCAAACATTTGATGAATAACAAAATATACAAAGTAATCGACAAGATTCAATGATAAACATCTCCTTATCTGATGACATGTATCATTGACAAAATCATGATTGTACCGTTATTTTTGATAGATAGATAGATGAAGATCTTCTATCCCACCCAATTCCAATTAAAGCGTAAAGTTCATTGAAGTAAACGTGTTAAAATGTTTGCCCAAAAAATCGAATCAATCGAGCAGGTGGTTGCCAATACCCCCCATTACAGTTTTAGGATGGAGTTATCCCCGAATATCTTCATAGAGGGTTCGGTCAATTGGGAGTTGCATCGCCAGCATGCCGTGTTGGGTCTGATCGATCGACCATCAAGAGGGGAAGTTTTTTGGGAAAGCGAAAATGGTTACGGTCGCATTCCCAAAACTTCCGAATGGCACACCATTCAGGGAAAGCCCTTTGCCAATTATCTTCAGCGGACACTGGACTTACTTAAGAATACTCCTGAAACGGCCTTTCGTGAGGAAGGGGACTTTCTCCTAGCCCGGTTAAATCCAGGGCAGTTACCTGCACAAGAAAACGTCTCGGAGCTGTTTCATCATCTCTATGGGAAACGTGAATCGACCAAATCACGGATGATGCTGGAGAAGAGCATCGAGTTGAGCCGTGCTGTTGATATTGAGATCACTATTTATGTGAATAAAGAGGATCACTGGATCGCTAATTTCAATGCTGAAGGGAAAGTAGGCGAAACTCCTTTTTATTTCTACATAGCCTTTTTCCAGAACGCCGGAGAATTGCCAGGCCTTCCCGAAGAAGCGCTTTCCCCTTCTGCACCCGCATTGCCGTTGTTCGCTTTTCTTCTGCAAATACCTCAGTGGGGGTGGGACCAAAATCGCACGCACGGCCCCTGGGCTCAAAAGGCCATTAAACTGATAAAAGAATTCGATGTAAATAAGCATTATACCGAAATATACGACGATGCGTGGAGCAGCAATGAGTTTACTTATGCGCATGCCCAGTCCAATACGGACAAAGGGACACCCCCGGATTTAACCCACCATCCAATAGTTGTAGGCGCTGCCTTTGAAGACGAAAACGAACTTCCTTGGGCATATTACGACAATTTCTATTTTAAACATGACGATGATTTCAAGAAAGACCCTAAATTTTATTTCAGGCGGCCGTTTGTTCGAGATTATTTTCATTTCGGCGGAGAAGACCTGGGCTTGAAGTACCAATGGTACTTTCCGTTTAGAGAGTTGATCGACGGAAAAGCTCCAAACCGGACTTGTCCCGGAGACCGGTATTACAGCGCAAGAGATTGGGGTTTCGGAGGCTCCAGGATACAACCACCGGACCTTAATCGCCTGACCTTTACTCAAGCCATTTTGCAGTACCATAAACACTCTCAGGAGGGCAAACGGAGCGCTTACCTTATGCTCGGCCACGTCTCCCACCTGCTACAGGATGTCGGCCACCCCGATCACGCCAGGCTGGCCGACCATGCGGGCAGCGGCAAGGACGAATGGTACATTTACCAATTTTATTGCCCATTGATTGCCGCGGAGGTCGCCCTGATTAGTTGCCTTGCCTGCAATGTATTTTGCCTTTCTTGCTCAACCACTGCAGGTGCCATAGCGTTGAGTGCTTGTCTAGCTACTGTAAGTGGAAAAGAGGTGGGATACGAAAAATTAATCGGACAGTACTGGCCCAAGCCTTCCGACGAGAAGAATGTACAAGAGGGTCTTGAAAAAAAATCGATACAGAAATATACCACTTATGATGACTATTTCAAAAAATTGGCGCATTTCAGCAACACCAACACGGCCTTTTCTTCGGTTGTAGGTTGTAAAACGCTCTCTATAGCCCCTTTTGTTGAAGTTCCAGGGCTCGACCCTGATATTGATACGACAAACACTTCAGAAACGAAGCCCTATTTTGATTTGACCAATCAACTGGCGGTAGAAATTATCCGCACCAACGCAGGCCTCATTCAACATTTCTTTGAAATTGTAAATTATCCGCCTTTCTTACAACGATTGGCCATCGCGCAATGGGAACCCAATGCCCATCCTAAAGAATTCGCCGTTTTCGACTACAACCAAGAGTGCAGAAGATATGATGCGAAATGGGTGAGAAAGGGCGGGGCCAGGCAATTGCAATACGAAAACCTGTTGGGCAAACTCAGTCCGGGGTGGCCCGCTTATTTTTTCCTCCAATTCGGGCCAGCCGATATCGGGCCGGAAAAGGGGAGGCGAATGAACACCGATAAACTGCAGCTTAAACTAACAGGTACAAACCCGTTCACAGGAGCACCCATCGAAGAAAAGATACCGCTTTTCGAATCTTTGGATGGGAACACCGGCTACTATTATTGGGGATCCTATCTGCCGGAAAACTGTAGCAAGGATCCCTACACACTTTATATCGAGGTGAATGGAACGGACATTGGCGCACACCTCCAAAGTCGAACCATCAAGGGTGAAGAACTTGATACAGACCCGGCTGTCATACCATATGTCGACATAAAAACTGCCCCGGGCTATAACTGGAAAAATTACATGCCGGGCTCTGATTACTGGCATCAAATACAAGTCGCTCCATTGGAATGGTTTGGTCTTTCCGCAACGCCAATGGCGCTCCATGTCAGCCGTAAAGGACAATTCATTTTAGAGATCCGACAAAAAAGCAGAAACTGCCAGTGGGAAGAATTAAAAGGTTTCATGAACTGCCCCGTAATCTGGCAGGTGGAAACAAAATTGAAAAAAGTCACTCTGGAAAAATCATTTGAACCCGGTAAAGTGAAATTGAAAATCGAGCCCGATCGCGGAACAAGTCCTCCAGGCATCTATACTATTAAAGTAACTGGCAGCTTAGGCTATTTGTCGCAAATCGTTATTTTAACAGTAGATGTCCATTAACGGGATAAGAATCCTTTTCCGTTCGCCTATTTCTCTTTCTGGAATTTGCCGGGTCTTTGCAATATGCAGGATGATTTCAGTCCATAAAGAAATTTAATTATTAGGTTATGTCCAATGCTAAAACTCCTTTACTAAAGGTATTTCTCTGTCATGGCTCTGAAGATAAAGAACCCGTCCTGACTCTTTACCAGCAATTGCTTGAAGAAGGCGTCGACCCTTGGTTAGACAAGAAAAAACTGATCCCCGGTCAAGACTGGGAAAGTCAGATCAGGAGGGCAGTGAAGGATGCACATGTCATTCTAGTCTGCCTTTCTTCTAAGTCTGTAAATCGAGCCGGCTATCTGCAAAAAGAGATTCGGCTGGCTTTAGATGCTGCAGATGAACAGCCGCCTGGTACGATCTTTATAATCCCGGTAAAATTGGATGAATATGAAATGCCAGACCGCATGCGGTCTTGGCAATGGATTTCCCTACCCTGGAAATGGGTGCATTTGTCTGAAGAACCCGGGTATCAAAACTTGTTAAATGCCTTGCATCTTCGCGCTGAAGACCTCGGCATATCAATGTTCTACCGGTCAGACAAAACTATATTTGAAGGGTTTAGGACCATCTTTGATCGTCCAGCTTTCCGGGGGAAGTTCTTAGAGCAGAGTGACCCCGCTCCTGCCCAAAAAGCAATGGAACTCACTCTAAAAGCAATGAAAAGTGGCATCCTGGAAGATCGCCAGGGGAATGAACTGCGGCGTATCACGCCTGCCTACAAAATCCAAACTCCTGAGTTACAAAAAATAGCTGATGAGGTGTTGAACCATCTGAAAAAGGCCATAAACCTCGCCTCGATCTTGGTATCCGGGAATGACAATATCGACCGACCGAAAATCTGCGATACCCTTGACGACGAACGAGAAATGATCATCAACCGGCTCAACGAAGTGTGGGAAGTTTTTGGGATTCGAACCTTGCCTGTTCCATCTGAAAAAACCGATAGCACAGATGTATACGAGGAGTTTGGCCCCGTTTGAGTGCCTCATACCCAAACTAATTTATGCTTGAATTGAACAGGCAAAACTTGATTGTAATAACCCCTTTGAGCTCATCCCAAATGTCTGCCAGATGAAATAGCTACTATTACCTTTAAAGTACAGAATAACGTATTCCGCCAGGTTTAGTGTACACCTGATAGAAGTCCAGCAAAACCAACCTATTTTTGGACTGACCCACCACACAAACAACAAAACCAGAAGCCCCTCCCTTGCCCCCCCGGCTTCCCCTTTCATCTGCCTACATTGAATAGCGGCCGCATCCCGAAAAGCAGCACACTTCTCCTCCAGTTGACAATAGCATCCCGGCACAAACTGAAAAACCGCAGCCCCTCTCCTACCCTTCCCACAAGCAACTTCATACCCCCCCCGCTGCTCGTAGCCCAGAGCCCCGGCAGATACCGGTATCCTCCATCCCCGACCACCCACAGGCCAAAAACCCCTTCCCTATTTCACCCGCAGCACCTCCTCCCACCGCGTCGTGAACCGGGGGCTGCGCCATTGCTCCTTTCTGCTCCAGGTATTGCTGCCATTGCCGCAAGAAGCGAAATAGACGGTATGGCGGCCGTATTGCCGGTTAACTCGGTCCATTGCCTCAATAGCTTTGGCATACCGCAGTTGCTGCTGCTCTCCTACGAAAAGGTTGGTTTGAAGCACAGCGCCGGGCTGAAGCCCGCCGGCTAGTATGCCTGCCTTTTTGTAGTTCGTGCCTTCTTCATATAGCCGTTCTACTGCGGCGGCGGCCCATTGGATGAGGGTATTGGTGTTTGAGGTAGCCAGCGGCAGCTCCAGGTTCATGGCAAAATAGCAGCGGCCGTCCGCCCGGCGGTTTTTGTGTGGGTTGGCCCACAGGAATATGGTCAGTTGGTTGGCTGCCTGGCGGTAACGGCGGAGCTTCTCCCCGAGTCTGCTCGCATATACGGAGATGGCTTCTTTGAGTTCTTCCAGTTGGTAGATATCGCGCCGGAAGGAGCGGGAAACCATCGTATGGGCTCTCCCGGTGGCGGGAGGTTCCAGGGCATAGCATGCTTCGCCTTTCAATTCTTTCAGCAGGCGCAAGCCTACCACGCCAAATGTTTGGCGCATCCAGCTTTCTTCTGCTTGCTGCAGGCCGGCAACTGTTTGTATGCCGATTTCGCCCAGCTTCTGCTCATAGGCTTTGCCGATGCCCCATACTTTGCTGATGGAAAGCGATGAGAGCCTGGGGTCGGCGGGATGGAGCAGGTAGACGCCGCCGGGTGTTTGCTGCTTGGCGATGTGGTTGGCTAGCTTGGCGAGGGTTTTTGTCCTGGCTATGCCAACGCTTACCGGGATGCCTGTGTTTTGGTGGACGACCTGGCGCAGCTGCTCTCCGTATTGTTGTAAGCCCTGTTTGCAATATGATAGCTGCAGAAAGGCTTCGTCGATGGAGTATACTTCTACTTCTATGCAGTGTTGCTGCAGGGTGTCCATGACTCTGGCGGACATGTCTCCATACAGGGCATAGTTGCTGGAAAATACCTGCACGTTGTGTTCCGCAAGCAGGGAGCGTACTTCCCAGTATGGCACGCCCATTTCAATGCCTAATGCTTTCGCTTCGTTGCTGCGGGCTATGATGCACCCGTCGTTGTTCGACAGCACGATCACCGGGCGGTTGAGGAGCCGGGGCTGGAAGGCGCGCTCGCAGGAGGCGTAGAAATTGTTGCAGTCTACCAGGGCGTAGTATTTCATAGTTCATAGGGTTTGTGGATGACGTGGGTGACTACGCCCCAGGCCATGAAGTCCAAATCGGCATGCAATAGGATTGGCGTGTATTCTGTGTTCTCCGGCTTCAAATAATAATGCCCTCCTTCTTTGACGAAACGCTTGACGGTAAACTCTCCTTCCAGCACGGCTACGATTACATCCCCTGGTTGTGGTTCTAAGGAGCGGTCTACGACTAAAATATCGTCCGGGTAGATGCCGGCGCCTTTCATGGACAGCCCTTCTACTTTTAGAAAAAAGGTGGAGGAGGGGTTCTTGATGATGTACTTGTCGAGGCTTAGCCTTTCTTCCAGGTAATCATCTGCCGGGCTTGGAAACCCGGCGGCCACCGTGCCGCAGAACGGCAGTTCGAGGGTGAGCCGGCCTAAGGGGATGACAGGCACGAGGCCTCCTTCTGCCTTCCCGGGGTTTTGGGTAGGATAGTCCATGGTTGTTCACAGTATGTTTGAGCGGGGAAAATAAAACAAATAATCTTAAGCCGAATGGAAAATCGCTTATTTAAAACAATATTGTTTAAATGTATAGGTGTTATGTTCTTTGTTTGCCGATTTTGCTGCGTGTAAGGGGGGGGTAAAATGGTGCTTGGCACAGCAGAGGCAGCAACCTTATCCCTTCATACAACAAAGCCAGAAGCTCCTCCTCGGGGCTCCTGGCTTAGTCCTGGCTTGATTGCCTCTATTTATTTCCCAGATGTCAAAGCAATCACCAATAGGCCAACATCCGTCCAGGCTCTATATTCCGTGATATGCTTTTCTTCTGCCTGCCTTTCCCTCTACTCCTTTTCATCAGCAGCGTAGTTCAGTTCAAAATCTAAGCTCCGTATGCCGGGAATGCCGCCCAGGCGGCCGGAGAGATACCATTTTTCGTAGGGAGCGCCCTTGAGGATGCCGGTTATTTCTGCGAGAGAGTATAGCTCTGATGCGCCGGCTTGATCTTTCTCGATGATCCAAACCTGGTCTCTCCGGAAGTTGACGCTGGTTAGCAGGTTGGTGTCGTGGGTGGCTAGGAGCAACTGGGCGCCCTTGGTGTTGGTCTTCGGGTCGTGAAATAACTCGATAAGATATTGGCAGATCAACGGGTGCAGGCTGCGCTCGAATTCATCTACCAGGATCGCCCGGCCGTTCATCAGGGCCCGGAGGAGGAGGCCTCCCAACACAAATAGCTTCTGGGTGCCGGCCGATTCTTCGGCAAGGGGATAGAAAGCCGTGCCGGCTTCTTTGCCGCCGTCGTCAAATACGAGGTGCTCGACGGATATTTCATACTCGTTTTCTACAGCAGGCAATTCCGGCTTTTCAATCTGGAAATCGACGACGCCGGTGTCAAAACTTTTTAAGAGGGTTTTGAAATTGTTGATGAAGCGTTCGTTTTTCTTCGCTTTTTCCAACTCTTGGGCAATCCGGCGGAGGTAATAGCTATCCACCCAGCTGTCCAAAAAGGGTATGGGCATGTAGTCCTGGACGAAAAACTGATATATTTTAACCAGTTGTTCTATATTGTTGTGGGCGGCCTTCGACAGGTACAACTGGTTGCTCCCGGTGAGCCTGGATACGACTACCTTCTGCCCTTTGAGGTAATCGCCAAATTCGAATTCTTGGCCAATCCGCCTGAATAGTTTGGACTCCCTTCCCTCGGGATAGAAAAGCAGTTGCTCTTCTACTACTTGTTCTCTCAGGATGGATACCCGGTAATTGTACCGCACCTCTTCCTGAAGAAAATTGACTTCAAAGCTTACCGGCGCGGAGGCTGTCCGCGGGTTGAATAGAAATGGCTCGTATTCCCCAAATGGTTTATCCGGAGCCCGGCCGGCAGAGGAAAGCACCAGGTTGCGCAATGCCTGCATGGCCTTCATGAGGTTGCTTTTTCCGGAGGCGTTGGCACCGTATATGATGGCGGACCTCAATGCCTTATACTGGCCGTCGGTTTCAATGATATGGCCAGCTTCCTCCTTTTTGCCTTCGTCGGGCACCATGGAAAGCGTTTGCTTGTCCCGGAAGGAACGGTAATTTTCTATGCTAAATTCGAGCAGCATGGTTTTTTATTTGCAATTGTTGGATAACTTATCCAAATATAGCATATAAAAGGTATAATGCTATTGAAGGCTCTTTCTTTTTTCTGACTTTCCTTTATTGCTGGACTTTGGACGGTCTAGCGTTGAAGTCGGACACGAGCGAAGCGACTGACGGAGTAAATCGGAAGGTGGAGAGCGGAAAAATAGGCAACGAACGCTCATTTGTGGCTGCATTCCGACCCCGGCACGAAGGCCGGGACAGGCTTTCCGATTTCGCACTTCCGACTTAAAACAGGGACCCGTCCAAAGTCCAGTTATTGGCTCCCCTAATCACTCAACTGCCTTTGCTAATCGGTTTTGTTTGCAGAAAGGCAAGGGGGTTGGTGGTGGTGGGGCAAGGGAAATAAAGCCGTAAAAAAATCACAATCTCCACAACATAAAAACCAAAACATTTCTATGTTTTAATGTTTTTGCATACTTTTGTTTTGACTTGTTTATATGCTCCAATTTGCTCTTCCGCCCTTAAATGAAAGGTGTTTTTTATAGCAACAACCTAATTTTTCCGTATAAGTAATTGGTTATCAGCCGATGCGGGAATTCCCGTATCGGAAAAATGTTTAATATGAATGAAGTTGTTAAGTTTGATTACAAAGGGCAAAATATTTCCTTTGAGTTCTCCGATGGCAATAAAATGGTCAATGCATCGGAAATGGCCAAACCTTTTGGTAAGCGTATCAATGATTTCCTCCGACAACGATCTACTCAGGAATACATTCTCCTACTGGAGGAAAGATATGCCGCTGAGCTAAAGCGGGAAGTGTTGAGAGTAGTAAAAGGCGGAGAGCCGGAATTGCAAGGTACCTGGATGGATGAAAAGCTTGCCCTGAAATTCGCTGCTTGGCTGGCGCCCAGGTTTGAGCTTTGGGTATATGATAAGGTCTACGAGCTTTTGACAACAGGCAAAACGGAAATCAGGGAATATCAGCCGGCTAACTTGTTAAAGAGCCTCCGCTTAATCGTTGAGCAGTTGGAGGAACAGGAAAAAATTAACGCGGAGGTTAGGCAGGATATTGACTTCATAGCTGAAAGGATTGATGAGTTGGAAGCCAAGATCACCAGCGTGGACGATCATTACTACACCATCGCCGGCTATTGCTCATTGAAAAAGATACCTTGCCCCCTGGATAAGGCCAAGGAATGGGGGAAATTGGCTACCAGGTTGTGCCGGGAACGAAATGTCCCTACCGGTACGGCTCATGATGAACGGTTTGGCAAGGTCCGCACTTATCATGAGGATATTTTGGTTGTGGTGATTCGGTAGCCTTCCTGGCTTTCAGCCGATGCGCGAATTCGCGTATCGGAAAAGTACGCATTGGATATACTGAAAGAGTATGGCTCTTTAGGAAAAGAAGTGCTGGATATAGAAGATTTAGGAAAATTGAAGTAAACGATATCGAACCGGATTAAAGCCCAAAAAGGTGTGGGTGGAGTTGATCCGGGAGGAGGAATAGATACCCTACCATCACTTCCAATACACTTTCAAAAAATTTACAATCCCTCCATCTTGTTCGCTGGCCTGCTCCCGCAGGTTTAGGCTAAAGCGCGGCTGTTCCAGGCTGTATAGCTTCAGGACGGCGGCATAGGTGGACTGCGCTACTAGTCGGACGTAAGTGTGCGCTGCGTCTTCAAACCAGGCTTTCATCAGGTATAAGCCGTTGTCGGGCAGCGCCGCCAGCTCTACTGTGAAGGGCTGCACGGGCAGGCCCCGCTCTTGCCGCCACTCCAGAAAGGCGAGGAAGTTGAGGGGCTGCATGAGGTAGAGCTTAACGCCTTTTGCTGCCAGGGCTTCGGCAATGCCTCGCAGGGCAGGCTTGTGGTAGTAATCGGCGGGCGAGGCGAACAGGCTGAGGTGGGCGGCAGCTTCGGGCTCCAGCTGGCTGAAATCACGCTGCTCAAAGGAAAAGAGAATCTCCAGCTTTTCGCCTTGGCGGTAGGCAGACAGGCCGTTGTACAGAAAGTTCCACTGGATGTGGAGGCGGCTTGCCAGCGGCAGGTGCTGCTGGAATTTCTGAAAGGTGCTGTCGGCCAGCTGGCCGGTGAGGTAGCCGATGATGCGCAGGGGGAACTGCTGCTCTGCGCAGTGCTTCGCCAGGCGGTTGACGGCGGCGACATCGGTGGCCAGGCGGTGGATCGTCGTCACCGGGCCGGGAAGGTATGTGGAGTGGATGTTTTCCTGGAATAGACGGTCGAGTAGGCCGTAAGTAGCCTCGTCCCAGCCGAAGGTTTCGGCCAGCATCGGGTCCAGCCGGTATTGGGGCGCCAGAAGCTGGCCGTAAGCGCGGATGAGAGGCTTGAGTTCCGAGACGGTTATGGGCTGCGCTTCGGGTGCCAGGGCTTCCTGCCCTATGTACTGGACGAGCTGCTCGGTGAATTGCCTTTCTTTGTCTTCAAAGGCGAGGTATTCCTGCTCGCCTGGCAAAAGGGCGTTGATGTCTTCGAAGTAGATGGGGGCTTGCCGTTCTTTTTCGGTATATCCTATTTCTTTGGCGCACTGCTCCATCCAAGCCAAAATGGCCGGCTGGTGCGCTTCTTGCCAGTGCCGGATGGCCGCCCAGCGCTCTTCGCATCCGGATATCTGCCTGAAAGCAGCTTGTAATACCTGCCTTTTGTCGCCGCCTTGGGGAACGGGCAGAGCGGGGCTCAAAGTGGCGAGCACGGCAGCGTAAAGCGACAAGCGGCCCATCCGCTTTTGCCGGATGGCCGCCGGGATCATGGCTTCGGCTTCGGCCAGGTAGGACTGGTATTCGGGCGTCAGGGCCTCCAGCAGGGGCTGAAAGGCGCGGTTGACGCAAAGGGTGCCGAAGACGGCGTATGCTTCGTGCATCTTTCGCCCTTCTTCATGGAGCTGGATGATCTGCCGATATAGCTGGGCATCTTTCTCGGCTTCGGGCAATTTTTTAAAATAGCGGATGGCCAGCAGGATCATGTATCCGTGGGTGGTTTGCCGAGCCAACATGTCGTGGATTTGCTCGTGTTCGGCGGTGGCCAGCAGGTGCAGGCGGTTCAGCGTGGCATCTTCATAGGCGGTGTGGGCTTCGGGATGGATGACGGGCATACTCTGAAAGTCGAAACGCCCCAGTGGCGCTTCTTCCAGCAACTGGTTGTAGGCCTTCGGGAATTGGAACGGCTCAGCCATCGCGCCGGAAAATAATGGTTTCCAATAGTTCCCACCTGCCTTTTCCTTTCCGGCGGATCGTCCGGATGCGCTCCAGGATAGCCAGGTTTTCCTGGAGGGCATCCTGCTCAATTCCCTTGCCATGACAACGCCGGTAGGCCTGCTGGATATCGTCTTCAGCGAGCCGCTCATCGGCAAAATAGACAGCGAGCAGCACCCGTGCCTGCTCTTCGGAGAAGTCATGGGCCATCACTTCTTCAAATTCCAAAATGAGCAGCAGCAGGCTGGCTGCTACCGACAGCAAGCCGGATACGCTTGTCAGCAAAACGCCTTGCGCGCCGATGGACAACAGCTTGCGCCTCAACTCCCGCTGGTTGGCTTGCAGCATATTGTAGGGCTTCAGGCTCAGGGCTTCTACGCTGCCGTCCTCTTTGCGGCGCAGGGAAACCCATTTGTAATCCAGGCCGGAGAAGTCCATAGGTGCCTGCAAGGTGACAGTATCTAGCAGGGCTTCCTGCAAGCCCGCCTCCGGCAGCTCGATGGAGCGGCTCTTCAGGTAGGCCAGGATGTTGTCGTGGGTTGTGTCCATGAAAGTAAAAATAGGGATTATAGGCCTCATTTAAAAACATCCACCAGGTGGATGCCGGCTATATACACCGCCAAGGCTCCGGCCAGGGCGTATTGGGGGTACGCCTTTTTGATGGACTGAAAGGCTCAGTCAAATAACGCAGTGATCCATATCGTAACCGCTCGTTCCGGATAGTTGGCTACCACCGGCAGGTCTTTCGGGGCTATGCCGCGCAGGATACTGCTGTGGCTGAAGCCTTTGAAGAACCGAATCTCCATTTCCCAGGGGAACTCCCGGTAGTAGCTGAAGTAGCCTTCGGTTTCTTTCTGAATACGCTCCCAACTGAACCAGTTGTCGGCATCGAAACGGTACCACCACAGAGCGAAGGCGTAGGAGGCTTCCGGGCTGCTGTTGTGGTAACCGTCACGAGGTCGTCCATTTTGTCTTGCCCGAAGCCCTGCACTTCGGCCAGCTCCTGGATGTCGCGGAACCTGCGGAACCGCGAACGGCCTCGGGCTTCCATGATCCTCCTGGCTACCGTCATGCCAATGGCCGGCCCTTTTCCGTTGCGCGGGTCATCCTGCACGCCTTCGGTGATTTCTCTTGCGTTTTTGGCGCTGTTCAGAAATCCCAGCACTCTGTGGACTACCCAATCGGGGGTGTTTTTGGTGGTTGTTTGTTGCAAAATAGGGCGTATTGCCTGATTTTGAAATCTAGGAGGTTAAATGGAAACTATTGAATTATTTAATTTTTTCCTTATATTGAAACTATTATTAATTGTCAACAACCTCGCTAATACTCAATTCGTTGGCCGAGCATTCCGAATTTCCTGAACTACTTAACAGGTCAATTTAAATTAATGGGGCCAATTCCCATTATTGGAGGACAAAACGGTTTCTTCAACATAATTTTTTTCCTATGTGGCCTACCTCAAAGAATGAAAATTCCAAAACCTCGCTTCGCGATACCCCCAACTTCGCAGCAGTAAATGATGCCCGAGAAGTTGTCGTCTACATTGTTGATTTTAGTTTAGGAGCCTTCTCCTATATTGGCGCTTCTATCCAACAGTTGCTCGGTTACTCGCCACAGGAAATCTATGAAAAAGGCCCTCCTTTCTTCTTTCGCAAGATCCATGAGAAAGATTATCCCAGATTATTGACAGATTATGCCAATAATCTGGAAAAGACAGCAAGTGAAAATAGCGACAAAAGGCCATTGTGTATATTCAAACATTTCTTTAGAATCCAGTCATTTGACAGGAACTGGACCTGGGTGGAAAATAGTGCCTTCATTCTCGATTATGATGAAAACCAAAAGCCCCAAACCGGTTTGGGTATTTTGAAACTTGTAAATCCAAAGTTTATACCGGAATTTAGTAAAAAAATAAACCTGGTCGCTAAGAAATTCCGGGAAAGCCACCCTCCAGCAAATTTATCTACGCTAAGCAGGTATCTGAAGCGATCGCCGGAAAACGGAATGGAATCCCCGGCAGGGAAGAGATTACTGGAAATTGCTTTTCAACCTTATGAGTCCCTCAACATCTCCCATAGAGAACGAGAAGTTTTAAATGCTATTGGAGAGGGTTTATCTTCCAAAGAAATTGCCGGTCAGCTATTTATCAGCGAAACGACAGTCGTTACTCACCGAAAGAATCTTATGCAAAAATTTCAGGCACGCAACACCGCCGAATTAATTAAAAAAGCATCTAAAATATTTTGGTTTGAATAAGATGACTTTTTTGTTTGAAAAAAATCCTCATTATTCAGGATTGATTATTATGGTAACTTAGAATAATATGCAGAAAGATATTCTAAACTAGCTTTCCTCACTTCCCTTATGCCCAATGACTGCCTTTTACCAAGTTTGCTCACCTGAATTGATGTAATTCTTTTGGCAAGTTCTTATACTTTACTAGACTTTGGACGTGCGGCGTTGGGAGAAATTATTTTTCCACCCTTTCGCCGCCCGCCCTGTTATAAAAAGAGCCGTTCAGGCTCGCTTTTTCTTTGCCTTTTTACCCTTCCACACGACTTTATGGCGTTCTCTCTTGTCCTGAATGTCTCCTTCTTTGCGCCCTCGGCTTTTTATTTGCAGTTTTGGGAGGAAGGGCTCCTGCTCAAAACTCAAAATAATAGATTCCATTTGCCGCTGCACCTCGGAGGAGATACTGGCAAGCCATATTCAACGCGCTTTTGTAACGCTTGTCGTACTTCTGCCATTTGTGCACTTTGGTCATGCGCTTCGTCTTTGGCTACCCAAAGTAGCCAGTATACCGGCTTACTATCTCCATCCAATTATCCAAGTGCTCCACGTCCGGCGTCTGGAAGCTATCCATCAGCAAGTTTTGTTTGCCAAACCGGAGGAAGTGCTCTATATCAAAGCGCTGGCGATAAGCCCAGTATATTTCTTCGAGGTTAATTCTCCGGCCGCTGCCCCATACGCCCAGCCACATGCGCCTCTTGAATATAGGCTCCTTTGTCTGGGCATCCATCAAACGCACGCTTACCAGCCGAAAGGGCTTATCTTTCATATTCATACCTCGTTTGGTACGGATCATCATATTGTCCCAGGCTTGCACTTGTACCAGCACCCGCCGCCCATTAGACAAAGCCACTCCAAAGGTGTCCTCCTCATCCGGCGGCAATTCCACTGCTCAGCCTCTGAGAGCTTGTACTTTTCTCCATACACTGCATTAGCTCCCCGCTGATCGGAGTTGTTAGCCCTTCTTTGCTCCTGCTCCCCGATACTGAGGGCTTTCCATACCGCCCGGTTGTTGGTTAAGCGGATGGTGTTCACTAAATGGGGCTGCTCATACAGCGGGGCGATATATTCGGGCGAACCGTAGTAACGATCTGATGCATTGACGGTCAAGTGTGCGCCAAAAGGCAATTCCTTATTGTCCACTAAATCCTTGACTTGCCGAGCAGCGAATGTATGCCCTTGTTGGCTATGCCCTGCCGGCGGATACTCAGCGGAAGGTTCCATGGCGCCTCAGCTACCCCATATAAACTGCCGCGCTGCCAAGCCAACCACTGATATGCCATAGCCAATATCCACTGGTAGGTTTCCCTTTACCCGGTTATTAGCCACATACACGTGGGAACGTAAGGAAGCGTTGGCGAATGAGTACCGTATCAATGAACTGCTGTCTGTGTTGAGCAAGTAAAACTTTTCAAACGGTTTAGCCATATAACCGCTTTTCAACGATAAGAGCTTTTGCTCCAACTCTAAATGGGCACGCTGCTTTTCCTCTTCTGGATAATGGGCGCCTTCATGCAGGCAGTTTATTGCATCCGCTATGCTACTGTATTGATAATGATAGCAGCGGCTTAGGCTAACTGCTGTAACTGACCGGGCAGATTGCTGGCTAGCTAGTACATCACTAAGTTGCTAAAGCTTTGCTTTTTCCAACCTCCAGTTGTAATATTGAGTGGCAGAACGACTCGGTGGCTTTGTTTTTTCGCACAATCCAAAGTTCCGATGTTGTTCTGTCTTTTCAAAATCTACCCCTAGCACGTCCAAAGTCTAGTTATACTTTAAAACCGCAACCATGGAAAGGCCCACAGATATGTTCGAAACAATGGTCCCGGATTCTGTTTTCGACGAACTTCTCACAGGAGTGGAATCGGAAGACATGGATACAGCTGAATATTATCCTCATGAGAATGATATGCCGGATATCGAGATGTACGGCGGAGATGCTTCTCCCAGTTGGGTTAAAATAGCAGAGCAGATCAATCAGGATATGAATGGTATGACAGAAGCAGAGGCAGAGGAATATTTTGCTGAAATCTGGCCAGCCATAATTGGGGCGGTAGGCTCCCTGATCCCGGTAGCGGCCCGGGCAATAAGCAACGCGGTGAGTAGTAGGCGCCGGTCTAGAACCCCGAGGCCAACTACTCAGCGGCCAACACCACAACGGCCTTCTAGTCCCGGCCGTACTTCGGCAACTCCGCCCCCGGCTCCAGCTCCGGCAACTCCTCCAGCTCCGGCAACCGGCAGCCAAACTGTAAGTAGCCAACCTGGGCAGCAGGCGCTTTCCGCACTGGTTCAGTTGCTGCAAAATCCGGCTATTCTCAATAGCCTGACAAGACTGGTTTCTGGCGGGGGCAGCAGCCCGACTACGGTGGGTTCTACCGGAACCACTGTTCGGGAAGGGGCCATTCTTAACGCCATTAGCGAATATGCCCGCCTGGCAAAGATGGAAATTCCCGATAACGCCGATGAAGATGCCCTGAATTACCTTATCGATGATAGTGGCGAATGGATTTCCGGCATTTCCTCAGAAGAAGCTCGGGCCCGCCGGTTCATGGAAGTAGCCTTAAATTAAATTGGAATTCCAATAATAAATTAAAGAGCAGAAGTATGGCACCATTAAATGATCAACTCCTTGCCGCTTTGACGGAGAAATTGGGTACAGATAATCCCAAAATGCAATTGCTCTCTCAATTGTTGGCCCAACAACAGTTGTCGGAAAACGAAAACGGGAACGATAAAAGAGCTGGGCAAGTCAAAAAACTGGCCCAATCTGTTCAAGAATTGAAAAAACAGGTGGCTGCACTTAAAAAACAACGGAGTAAGCTGGTGGAATACCTCGATTTTTTCATCAATGTTAACGCCATTTTTGCCAGCGCCGTTGGAGCTTGTGAATGCTGGGGGGGAGATGACGGTTGCGAAAAATGCAGGGGAAAAGGTAAACCTGGCTATTATGTGCCAAACCAGGAGGCGTTCCAAGTTTATGTCCAGCCAAGCCTCAAACACCAATCAGCCGAATCCTAGAAAAATAAATATTGGGCGTCCTAAAGTGAAGCTAAACTAACTTCATAGTGGGGTCCCATTTTCCACAACCTAATAAAACAATTTGAAATGAATGCTAGTAGAAATTATCTCGATGAATTCGATGACGTGATCACTGAATTCGAAGACGAAGGGGCTGAATTTGAAGACGAAGGGGCTGAATTTGAAGACGAAGGGGCTGAATTTGAAGACGAAGGGGCTGAATTCGAAGACGAAGGGGCTGAATTCGAAGACGAAGGGGCTGAATTCGAAGACGAAGGGGCTGAATTCTTAGGCGGCCTCGGAAACATCCTCACTGCACCGATAACCGCTCCGCTCAAATTGGTAGGCTCTGCTATTAGTGGCGTCTCCAGGATGCTAGGAGGAGGAAGCAAGAACAGGCGTATCCTTTCCTCGAAATACCAAAGGGGCAGGGTTCCAACCGCTCAACCCGGTAGAGTCGGAAATTATCCTTCCGTCATGAGGCCCGTGTTACGAACACCGGGGGGGCGTTCTTTGAAATTAGCGTTTTCGATTGCTCCTATCAAAAAAGACATCGTCAAGTTGCGGGCCGCTATTGGGGTGAATGCACGGGGGATCAAACAGGCCGTAAAGGGAATCAAGGCCAATGCCAAGTCCGCAGTGGCCACGTCCAAAAGGGTAACCGCCCTCGACCGCAAACATACCTTGGCGTCCCAGGCGCAGAACCGCATTATGAATACGTTGAACAAAAGAGTGATCACCCTGAAAAAAGGACAGGACGATCTTAAACAGCAGTCTCAAATGATGATGATGCTTTCCTTGATGATGAAACCGGAAATGGAAAGTATTACTGTTATAAATCCTAAGGAGACTAATTTTAATACTACTAAGGACAAGGAGAATATATTAACCGTCAAAGAAACTACAGAGAAGGAGGACAATACTATGTTGATGCTTCTGCTTTCCGGAGGATTGGGTGGTGGCAGCAGTAGTGACAATATGATGAATAACCCACTGATGTTAATGGCTTTGATGGGTAAGTTGTAGCCCTTGCCGGTTGATGACCCTTCAGCCTTCATTATTTTAACTTAAAAACAATCAGACATGAATGCTAATGATATGATTTGGGCGCTGATGCCAACGCTAAGTTCAAAAGCAAAAAAAGAATTGTCCAGTAAAAAGCGGAGCGAAGCATTTCTATTTTCCTTCCTCCTAAGCCAAGGGGTGAAGGCGCCAAATCCGGCCTACCAGTTCTTAAATTCCAAGGAGGCGGTTGATCGCCGGATCGAAGAGGAAAAAAAGAAGAAAGCAGAAGAACAGATTCGGGGGATAGGAGGCCGCTTACAGATTTTTTTTGATAGCCTCAATAAATCTAACAACCACATTTTCATGTCCCAACAAGGTGAGAATGGGGTGGATATGCAAAGCGTGATCAATTACATCCTCAACGGCGAGGAAATAATTGGCTATGATGGGTCTTCTTCTCCTCTTCTTCCTCTTCCTGCTCCTCCTGCTAATACTTAAACTCAGGAGTCGTCAGCATAACCCATCGGGAGGCAGTAATAGCAGTGTTTTTTATACCAAAACGGCCTGAATATGCTTGACAATTTTCTAATGGGATATTTATACCTCCAGGATAAGCAGTTAAGTGCTATCCAGCGGCGCAACGCCATGCTGCTTTTTGGCTTTGCCAACCCGAAACAACCTTTAACTTTGGCTGTACCCGTCCTCCATGCCCAGTCTGTTGCGGAAAATGAGCGCAAAGCAAGGGAACTGGAGGCCAGAGAAAAAAAAGCATTGGAGAATGTTGCGGAAAAGGAGCAAGAGCTGCAAACTGCCCGGGCAGAAATATCTGGCCAATTGTACCATCTCCATCAAGAAAAGACTGTTTTAACGGATGCCCTGGCTGATGCCCGAGAGGCTTTGAAGCAATCCGCAAAGGAAATTTCCGGCCTTGCTCATCAAACGGGCCGATGGTTGGGTCAACTCCAGGAAATCATACTTGATGAACTTCCCGATGAAGTGCTTGGGCCGGCTGATCGTGACAGGCTAATCCAGTTCCTGACAACCCGCCTGCGGGGAGAACCGGCTGGAGATTTCTTCGAACTGAAATCCAAAATAAAGCCACCCCCTGCTAAAGCCCTGGCCAAAACCTACCAGGAATTGATTCAACAGGAACAAGACCTGATCGCCCAGGATCAATTGGGCCGGATGGATGAGTTTATGGCTACCTTTAAGGGCCTTTTTGAAACTGACGATGTATTCAAAGCTCTGGAAAACATCACAGATGAGGATTGGAAAAAACTCCGGAACCTGATCATACGTAACCACCGGGAGTCCGTAACCGAAAATTTATTGGCCAGGTTGAAGCTGAAAAAGCAACAAGGGCAGCTGTTGGAAAGTATCAAACTGCTGCCTGAGCGGGCGTTCCGCCAGTTTATTAGAGAGGCTTATTTACAGGAATTGAAAACAGGCATGAGCAATGTATCGCAACTCATGGAAGCTGCGGAAAGGTTGCTAAACAATAGATAACAAGTGGCCTTGGAGGAGGCGCTGCCCCTTTAATGCGAAAAAGTAAAAGCATGGATCCAAAACTCCAAGAACTAGTGTTGCCAAATTTGGATCCCGATGAGGAGATCGAAGCAATTATCCGGGTTCGGGAAACAGGAGCGGTTCCCAATAAGGTTCGGGTTATCAGTACCTTCGGCGATGTTTTGACCTGCCGGATCAAGCGAGCTGATGTTGCAGAGGTTTATGCTTCCCCTTTAAAGATCAGCCTGAAGGCTGCCCGGTATTATGCCATCGATCCCATTGGCGAGGTTACTGAGGCTGTAGTCGAAGCCGTACATCCTTTTTTTTCAATGGATACCGACGAAATTAATCGGGATGTTGACGCCGCCGGCCAGGGAGTAGCGATAGGCATTATTGATTGGGGTATGGACTTTGCCCACCCGGACTTTCTCAACCCCAACGGGACTACCCGCCTACTGGCCCTTTGGGATCAATCCGTTACCCTTCCCTTTATGGAGAATCAGCCATACGGCTACGGTACTGTATTTAACCGGGCATTGATCAACCAGGCGTTGCAGGCCAGCACTCCTTACCAATCATTAGGTTACCATCCAGCCAATGGGGATCCTATTGGCATTGGTGCCCATGGCACCCACGTTGCAAGCATAGCAGCAGGTGCTCATAGTTTAGCTCCCCGGGCTGAAATCATTTTTGTACATCTTTCCGCTCGCGATACAAGTGGAACGGCGCATCTTGGCGATTCCGTCCGCATATTGGAAGCGATCGATTTTGTCCGGCAGGCTGCAGCAGGCCGCCCGTTGGCCATCAATATGAGTGTTGGCCGGCATGGTGCGCCAAAAGACGGCACGACCCTGGTTGAAAGGGCCATTGATAACCTCCTCAGCGACAGGCCAAACACGATGTTATGCCAAAGTGCCGGCAACTATTATCAAGCTAAGGCGCATACTTCCGGGAGGGTGGTTCAAGGCAAGGATACTGCTTTTCGCTTCCGGGTGAGCCGCGCTGATCGTACCCCCAACGAGTTAGAGATTTGGTATTCAGGAAAGGATAAATTTGGCCTTCAACTTAGAAACTTAGAAACAGGCCTCCTTTTCTCTCCTGTTTTGGGAGGCTATGAAAAGATCGAGATTGACGGTAGCCTGATAGGCCGGGTCTATCACCGAGAACATGATCCGAACAATGGAAAAAATCACATCGACCTTTTCCTTTACCCAAACGCTCCTCCGGGCAAATGGGAGGTGGCGCTGCATGGCAGCCTTATTGAAGATGGCCATTACCATGGCTGGATCGAAAGGGATGGCGCTTGCCGGGGTTGTCAAGCTGTTTTCGATGATCCCTTCGTCAACCCACGATATACCATCGGCTCTTTGGCTTCGACTCGACATTCTCTTGTAGTTGGCGCCTTCAACTCCCAATCACCTCATTTTGCTTTGGCTCCCTTCAGTAGCATGGGGCCCACCACAGATGGACGCACAAAACCAGACCTGGTGGCCCCTGGAGTGAATATTCCTGCCGCCCGGTCTGCTCCGCTTTTCAGCGCTCGGCCTGTTGGAGGGCTTACCAACATGTCGGGAACCAGTATGGCGGCGCCCCATGTCACGGGTGCCTGTGCACTACTGTTGGAAGTTTTGCCGGCTAACATACCCTTTTCTGTTATCCGCAACTTCATTTTGGAAAATACGGACCCCGTACCAGCCGACATTTCACGTCTGCGGGTTGGGGCAGGTGTACTTAATGTCGCCAAAGCCTTTAAAGCCGCCGCCGCTTATTCACTGGAAAGCCGACAGCTGCCTGATATTTCATTCAATACAAATGAACAAGAAATGGAAACCGAAACTATTCAAACTATGGCATCTTCTTCTGGATCTGTTACGGAATTTGGAGAAATTGTCACCCGAATAGGTCAAATATCCTTAACTGGAGGCCAAGCCTGGCGTTCTATCTATATTGATCGTTCAATGCCGCTCCAAGCTGATGGCTCCTTGGAGGATGCCTTGCGTTTTGCAGTTCGAACGCCGTACCGCCATTTCATCCTGAGCGGGAATTTATTCGGCAATGGAACATGCAGCGTATTTCGATACCAACAAGAAATTAGCTTCTTGACTCAACCTGTCATCATAGCTGAATTTCAGCCCGATATCGCTGGGCTAGTGTTAAATGGCCAGGATGTCTATTTTCCCGAAAACCCGCTGCGGCGTAGTAACCGGTGGCTATTGATGCCTGACCTGAAGGCCTTCTTTCAACTGGACCCGCAGGACCAGGCCCGGCAGCGGAATCGTTGGATTCGGCAATTGAACCAGATCCGTAATCAAATAACTATCCCTGGACAAACCGTTAACCAGAGTTGGTTGCAAAACTGCTCCACTCCCTCCCTGCGATTGCTACTGATTAATTGGGCGGAGCAGGCCCTCCGGGTCCAAACTCAACTTCGACATGGTGCCGACCGGGGGGGAGTTGTTTTCGGCATCACCCTGCCTCCGATGCATTATCCTTTGATTGAAACTGATTGCTATCTGGCTGTCATCGCCGCGCGGGAAGGGATGATGGAAACCATCAACGCCTGGGATCATAAAGCAGGCATCAGCATTGGTCCCGTCCAGATAAATGCCATCCGGGGATCCATCCTGCGTTTTTTATACAAACTCTGGGAAGCCGACCGAGTGCTTTTTGACCGAGAGTTTGGGCAACCCTTCGAATGGACAATGCGCTGGGATACCGATCATCCGGTATTGATGGTCCGTTCCGGGCATTCTGATGGGTTTGAGTTAATTGGCCTAAATACCCACGAACCAAATTACCGGCGGGAATACAATCGCACCTACGCCTATTTCCAATCAGGCAACCCCTCACGCCAGCGCTTGGGCCAGATAAATCCAGCCTTTCGTCGCCGGCTGGCAGGCGCTTTTCGCAACACGTTGACCTATCCTCATGTTCAACAACTAGTTATCGAGGTCAGCCGCTGGTTTCTTGAACCCGGATTACGTATGGTTCATCAGCCCGCTAATCGCATTCCGCCGCTTGATACCCGCAATCCGGACCGTGATACCTTTATCCTGAAATCGTTACTGTTCTCGGCTTATGTGCGGTTCAGCGGATGCCTCGATCCATTTTTGGCAGCGCTTCGCCCTTATCCAACTATTGCCGAGAAATTGTCGAACTGGGAAAACGCGCTCAACCAACTGAGCGATGCCTGCCAGAGACTACGGGACCGCTTGCGCCGCCAGGTCAGAGAAGCCGGCGTCGTTTTTGACCTCATTACCCGCATGCGGTTACAACAGCAAGCGCAACATGAAGCATCCACGCTCGAGCAAATCGATCCTTTTTTCCAGGATAATCACTTTGATTGGGAAGAGGAAGGTTGGGCGAACTGGCTGGACGAAGAAGGGGACGCTTTTGAAATTGCCGATGCCGCCGATTCTTCCATATCAATGGAAACGCTCCCATGCGACGAAGTTTTGGATACGGACCTTAGTCATTTCTCTGGAAACAACCTTGAGGCCTGGCAAGACGCCGCTTTGTTATTTGATTCGCTGGCCACAGGCCAGCCATCGGAATTTACAGCGTACGAAATTGTCGCGCTTCCCGACACGCCCGTTCCAGACCACGTAACATCGGATACCTTCCTGATAACTCGGGCGTATGGTGAAGGGGGCGTCGCGTTTCTGGAAAAAAATTGGGTTGAGCAGGTTTTTAATTTTAATGAAAGTAAAGGATATCCGGAGAAACTATCCACCCTTGGTTACAACCAATTATTGGCCAGGCCTGCCCAGCCCAACCTACGAAATTATGTGGAAGTTAATCCGGATTCCCCCCTTGTACCTAGTTTTGTTCAGGCCCATTCTTCAAGGTTTTGTAGCCCAGGACAGGCAGGTTCAACAAATTGCCATTCCTTGAGTGCTCCCAGGCCCATCCGCAGAGTCGTTATTCATGCTTTAGCAGTTGCTCCTTCCGGGAGTCTTTCCGGCGTTCAACAGATAGTAAGAAATTGGCAAAGGCCCGGTAGACAAGCAAGCGCCCATTATTTGGTTGACCGGGATGGAACAATCACTCAAATGGTGACTGAGGCCAATGTGGCTTTTCATGTCGGGAATCCAGCGGGGAATCGAGATAGTATTGGAATTGAACATGCGGATGTTTGTAATGATCCGGCCCCTTTAACCACCATTTTATACGAAAAATCCGCTGAATTGATAAGAGACATAGCCCGGAGACATGGTTTTGCTCCTGGGCCTCGCACAGTTGTTGGCCATAGTTCAATTGGGGCACATAGGGATCCCGGCCCGTATTGGGATTGGGAATACTATTACATGCTTTTGCGATGGGATGGGATAACACCAAGTTTAAAGCCACTTCGATTTGTTCAACAAAGTACTCAATTAACCAGGCCTCAAGGCTGGAGGTTACAGAGGCGTAGAAATATTCCTGATTCCCATTGCGCAAGCAATCGGGATTCTTATGGTGCGACCTATTTTACTTCTAGGCCAAATCCGGGAGGTAACAGTGTGGAATTTTCGATTGTCATTAATGAATCTGGATATTATAGTGTTTCATTATGGTGGCCAAGAGTAACAAATGCAAATCCGCGGGTCAATGTAGAGGTCATCGTTCGGTGTTTACAATCTCCATGCCCAGATGCGAATACCCAGCGTGTTGAAATCAGCCAACAAAGAAATTTTGGACGATGGATTCAAATTGGAAGAGCAGCTTTGATTCAAAATCCACCAGTTGAAATACGATTACGCATATCCAGTAACTCATCTGCACGAGGGTTAATATTAGCAGATTCTATACGTGTTATGCGCGTTGGAAATACTTCAAATCAGACAACAATCTCTTTCCAATCTTCAGTGGACAATCAATATCTTCCTGAAATTACGTCAATTGAATATCCTGATACTGTTCCATCGGATGTATGTGAATATTATAGAGTACAACGGCAGCGATGGGTGCAAGTTAAACAGGACATAGTTCGCATTGCCCAAGATCAATATTCAAGAATCTGGAATAATGGAACTAATGTTGAGCGTAATCCAGCTATGCAACGTGTAATACAAGATTACTGGCTACGGGGGCCTTACAATGGAGTGGCAATTCCAAGCAATATCAATATTCCTACAACCCCGTGGAGTGCAGCCTTTATTTCCTGGGTGATAAATCGGGCTGGAGGGGGAGATAAATTTAGCAAAGTAGGCAACGAAACCAACTACAGAACGACATCCAATGGTTATCGCCCCGTTGCTCATTGGCGATATGTTGCTCCTTCAAAAATAAATCGACAAATGAACAGCATTGTTAATCCCATTTATGCCTATAATATAAATGAGGTGCGTCCTCAAGTCGGTGACATTGTCGTAAAAAGCAGAGGGCACAGTAGTGCCACCTACGGTGACCATGTCAACCGACTCACTCATGGGGATATTGTGGTAAGTGTAAATTCTGATAGCATAACAGTTATTGGCGGGAATTCAGGGCCAAATTCTAACACGGTATTTCGAAGAAATTTCCCCTTAGATGCAAGTGGATTTGTTCAATCGACAGGCGGAAGGAATGATGACCACTTTGCAATAGTCAGAATTAACACCACGATTTACAATACTGAAGGATGTAATCCTTAAATGAGGTGATAAGGCCAAAGAATAGGGCAACACGGAATGTCATTTCCCGCTACCCTTCATCCGGCCGCTCCGATAACCGCCTGAGCAGTTCATGGTCTTCTTTTGCCCGGTTGTACAATATGCCCTCGCCATCCGGGGCGAATTCCTGAACCAGGCCGTCCAGGCGGCGGGCGGAAACTTTACCATCATTCCATCCGATAACAAATGCCCCTTTGTCTCCTGCTTCGAAGGCCCTTTCCAGCTCTTCCACTGCTCGCCCGGCCAAATAGCAGCTTAGCACGCGGTCAAAAGCACTGGGCGGGCCACCGCGCTGCATCTGCCCAGGGTTGACTACCCGCGCCTCGTGGCCCGTCTCCTGAGCCAGGATGTCGGCGATCGTCCTCGCGCTGAAGAGCTCCCCGGCCCGCTCGTTGAGGATGATGACGGCAGATTTCTGCGCCGCCTTACCGGGTCGGTTGAAAGCTTTTTTCAGGTAAGTGGTTACTTGTTCGAGCTGGCCGAGGCTGACGCCGGTTTCTTTGTCAAATACAGCCTCTGCGCCGCCGGCCAAGGCGGCATGGATCGCCAGCCAGCCGCAATTCCGGCCCATGGTTTCAACGACCAGGACCCGCTGCAGGGCTGTACCTGTATCTCTTGATTTATCGAGTACGGTTACCAGGTTGTTAAGCCCCGTATCGGCGCCAATGCACATATCGGTCCCGGGTATGTTGTTGCTGATGGTGGCGGGTAGGAACATGATTGGCTTGTAGCCTGGAGCCTGGCTTAGCTTGTGGCAGGCCTCAAAGGAATGAATGCCCCCGAATACCACAAGGGCGTCAATTTCCTGGTCATGGACAGCCTTCCAGATTTGCTGGACGTCTTCTTCCTTTATGTCTTTCCGCCGTTCATTTCCGAGGAAGCTTCCTTCCAGTACCATCTTGCCCATGTGGACGTCTTCCCAGTCCAGCTCGCGGAATGTTTCCGCCTTTCCGCTGAGTAGGCTGGAAAAGCCATGTCGTACGCCAAAGCTTTGCCACCCTTTCCGGCGCGCTAAACGAGCCACTGCCCTGATTCCCATGTTCATGCCGGGGGCGTCGGCGCCTGAGGTCAGGATCAACAGCTTTTTACTTCCTGGTTTTTTCGGCAAGGGCGGGTTGGTCTCACTAAGCGTGTCCTGCAATGCTATCAGTTCCTTTAGAACCTGGTTTTCATGGGGATATTCCTGGAGGCGCCGGGTTTCCCGAATCACGTCTTTTAAGGGTGTTTTTTCCAGCTTGTTGCCTTTGATGCCCACCATGTATGCTTCTTTTTCTTTTTCCAACACCTTAACTGCTTCGGCTCCCAGGCGGGTGCCCAGGATGCGCTCGAAAGCAGAAGGGCTCCCTCCTCTTTGGGTGTGCCCCAACACGGTAATGCGGCAATCTCCGCCTACCGGACGAAGTTTTTTTTCAAGGCGATATTGGACATCCCTGATCTTGTTGAGTTTGTTGTCCAACCGCTCAGTGGGCAGGTGGGCAAGTTTGGCGCCTTCGGCTATGACGATGATGGCATTGCGAGGCATTTCATCCCAGTTGGCCTGGTTGACAGCTTTGCTGTACCAACTGCTGATTTTTTCAGCCAGAGCGTCGAGGTCCTGCGCTCCAACCGGCCGTTCGGGTACCAGGATGTGAACGGCCCCAGCAGCCAGCCCGCATAAGGTCACCAGGTAACCGCTTTGGTTGCCGAACATTTCGACGACAAATACCCGCTTGTGGGCTTCGGCAGTGTCCCGCAGCCGGTCAAGCGCCTCCACGCCCAGGTTGAGGGCGGTATCGGTGCCCAGAGAGAAATCGGTGCCCCATATGTCGTTGTCGATGGTGCCGGGAATGCCTACTACGGGAAATTGAAAATCTTCCCACAAGGCCAGGGCGCCCGTAAAGGACCCGTCGCCGCCGATGACTACCAACCCCTCAATGCCGTTGCTTTTCAGGATATCCACCGCCTTCTTCCGGATGGCCTTTTCCCAGAATGCCGGATACCGCCCGGTCCCGATGATGGTCCCGCCTCTCTGAATAATACTTCCTACGTCATGCCATAACAGGGGTTTGAATCGTTGGTCAAGGATGCCCTGGTAGCCACCCATTATGCCAACTACTTCTTTGCCGGCAGAAATAGCCGTCCGTACCACCGCACGAATGGCGGGGTTCATGCCCGGGGAGTCGCCCCCGCTGGTCAGTATGCCTATCTTCTTCATCTGTGAAGGGTTTTTTTTGATAAACTATCCAGAGGTTAGCTGGAAAATCACGGCCTGGAATGGATTGCCGGGTGAAGCTTTTGCGGAGGGTAATCTCTTTTTTATGTTGGCGGCTTTTGCTATTGGCACTAAACGAATATCGAAGGGTTTGCAGGATTTGTGCAATGATTTTTGTCAGAGGGGGTGAGGTTCAAAGAGAAAATTTAAAAAATGTACTGTGTGGCGGAGGGTATTGGGCGGGGCTCAGTATCCACCCTGCTGTATTCCTTATGGCACGAGGAACCCCACCGGACGGCAGGCCCTCATTCCCGGGCGAGGTGAAAATCGTCCCCAAAATCAATCCGCCCTACCACAAACTGCCGCTGAACGAGCTGCTTGCTGCCGTCGTCAAACCAAGGCAGTGCCGTTTCCCAAGCGCCTTCTTCAAACAGGCGCTGATATTCCCGCTGAATCTTCCCGGAATCTTCATTGATGACATTTAGGCCATACTTTTCAGTGTCGTTGCTGTCGATGTATCCGGGCATCCGGTCGCCGATTTGATTCATATACCACTTGGCGCAGACTAGTGCCTTCGGCACTAAATTATGCACGGTTTAATTGCTTCAATTTATGGGCTTTAATGAAGCCCTTAAATTTCCATTTGAGCGGTTTAATGAGGCAACGATTATAAAAGTCGATATATCTTTCAATTTTATTTTCAAGTTCTTTGACAGAAGAGAAGTTACCATGTTTGATTACATGCCTTTGCAATTTGGCGAACCAATTTTCAATTGGATTTAACCAAGAACAATGCTTGGGCGTGAAAACAAACCTAATTCTATGCTCAGGTGATTCGAGAAACTTCTTTCGGGTTTCCATGCTTTTCAAGATGCCTTTGTAGCCTTTAGTTCCTAAATCCCCTTCAAAATTGATCTGTTGGGCAACCCATCTAACCAAAGATTCAGATTGATGAATGTTGAGTTGGTCAGCCATAAAAATGATCTCATCCGTAGGGGCTATTGAATCTGCTGTTTGATCAATGAAGATTACAAAATCCTGCTCGTTTCGGGTAGGGTGGAGCCTATGGTTGATAAGCTTGCCTCGCCCAACATCAATAGCGGCCATTAAGCAGGTGGTTCCATGGCGGGTATATTCGTATTCGATCCTGCGAGGTTTCCCCTTTTCCATTGGCTGGCCCGGAGCAATGCGTTCCAAGGCTTGAATTCCTGTTTTTTCATCTACACTGATCAGGTGGAGTTGGGGCTTTTCCAGGCTAATAGCTTGCAGGATAAGGTGACAAATTAAAGCCACTCGAATAACAAAAGCGTCCCAATCTTCTATTTTTGGAAACAGCCAGTAGTGGGACTTATGAGGTTGAAGCTTGGCTCTTTTTTAAAATCTCGCTCACGTAGCGTGGCGAGATAGCCTCAACGACTCCCTTGGATTTGGCCACATGAGCCAACATCTCTCGGTTCCACTGTGTAATGGGAACGCCATAGTCCTCCGGTTTTTCGCAGGCTAAGGCGATGATTTGCTGTTCTTGGGCTAAAGTAATTCGCTTAGGTGCACCACTTCGTGGATTATCCTTTACAACAAGTAGCATCCTTTTAAGAAGGGCTTTATCACCCACTCCTTGCCCGGATTCCCCTAATTCAAAAGCCTTTATGGAATCAAATTCCGTTTCCCAACGGCGGCGCCATCTTTTCACCGTATTAATATCAATCCTTAATTCGCGTTTTATTGATGCATGGCTATAACCTTCGTTCGCCAAAAGAAGAATCCTTATTCTGGTTTTAATATGATGCGCCAAGGAATGTTTGGCCCAGTGCTGGGACAGTAAACTATATTGGCGTTCTGTCATAGTAATCCGCGGGGCTGGCCTGCCTCTACTCATGGTAATCTCAATTTTGTCAAAGAACTACAAGATACAAAACTATGCGTTATTTAGTGCCGAAGGCACTAGCACCGTGTAGATTTGCCGCAACAGGCCAAAGGTTTCGCCTTGGTCGACTTCTTCCTGTATTCGGGGCAGGACGGCCTCTTTGAAAATGGTCAATGCCCTTTCGTCTGCCTTGTCCATAGCGGATTGGTTTGCTGCCCCACGGTTCTTCCGTAGCTTTTCTGCGGTCTGGTAGTCGAAATCACACGATACTTTCATATTGAAACCGGTAATGTCTACCTAGCCGGTGTCTCCTTCTTGTTTTTCATGTACACTGGCGCTGCCGGGAGTGATCCATACTTTGAAACAGGATTCAAGGCCTGTTCCGGCTTTTGTCGTAGCCAAAAGCTTTCGCCAAAAGAGGTTGCCGGTTTCATGGCTGGGGTGCAGCAGTTGTGTGGTGAACTGCTTTAGGCTCAGGTCCTGGCGCAGGAGGCCCCAACCCAGACGGGGTTTGCGCAGTGGTTGGGGAATGCCGCAGAAGTCTCTGTAGGGGTTCAGGTCAACATGCATGTCCTCTCCGCGGACGACCAGGAAGGTGTTCAGGTATTCTCCCATCCGCTTTTGGAGTTCCTCTGCTTGCTCCCTATCCAGTTCGTCCGGCCGGGGGTGGCCCAACATAAAACCGGGCGCAAAAGGGTTCTGGTTATTAAAAGTAAACCCCGTCAACAAGGCAGGGTATTGGGGTAAGGCGGCAGGTGCTTCCACCAGGGAAGTATGCCCTGCGCCTTCTTTCCTACCGTCCACTATTTTGGTTTCCACTCTTATGGCCGCTCCTATGGGTTCGGATAAGGCAACAACTTGCACTGATAGCTTTTCTTCCAATATACCTGCTTCATAGGCTGCCTTTATTCTTTCATAGGTGGCTTCACTGCTGAGGATGGATAACTGAACGCTGCCCTCCTCTACTTCCAGAACCTCCAGGCCCGGATCGCCGCTTAGCTTCCAAAGGGCCAGCTCTATTTCCCGCCGGCGGATCGGAGAAAAGCCTTCCAACGCGCCTTCTAATATCAGCCTCCAGTTGTATCGCCGCCGGAAGCCAGCGGATG
This sequence comes from Lewinellaceae bacterium, assembly GCA_020636095.1. Lineage (GTDB taxonomy): Bacteria > Bacteroidota > Bacteroidia > Chitinophagales > Saprospiraceae > JACJXW01. The sequence goes on along the minus strand of JACJYN010000012.1, from coordinate 130,329 downwards.
TGGCGCCCAGCCCGGTATACTTGCGCTCCAGGAGGGTGATCAACTCTCCTGCCAGTTCAGCGAAAGCCTCGTCCAGGGTAGCCCATTTGGTGGCCGGCTTCCGGTTGAAGGGCAAAGGTTGCAAGCTCCCAAATGGCGCTTCCTCCAGGCCGGCCAGGGGGCGGAGCAATACGGGCGCCACCAGGGCTTCTCCGCGTTCGTGCCGGCTAAGGGCCAGCAGCATTTCGCGCTGCCAGAGATAATCTGAGCTGACATAATCGGCACTGGCCAGCAACAGGATCACATCGGCTTCCACCATCCCTTCGTGGACTTTCTCTTGCCAATCTTCTCCGGGATTTATTTTCCGTTTATGCCATAGCGATACGGCTTCGTTTTGACGGAAGATGGAAAGGTGGTTCTCAAGTTGCTGCTGCAGGGCTTCATCCTCAGAGGCGTAGGAGAAAAAAATGTTGATGAGGCGTTTCCTTTCTTTGAATAGGGAGTGGATGCGCATGGGTTGGGGGTTAGTGCTGCCTGGTTCTTCGTAAACCTTGGCTTGGAATAAACTTTGTCAATATCAGAAAAAATCCTGGTACTTCCTGGGCGGGTAATCTTGTTATTCTTTATTGGTGTAATTAAATAAAACAAATAGTGTCTAATATTTGGAAAAGACAATAATAGTGCAAATATTTGTTTCAATTGCTTTAAATCACCTTCCGTCGAAAAGCAGCCATGTTCTTTGACATCTTGCTTTTTCTATTTTTAATGGGGATTTTTCCTATATTTATTACTTCTGTACTAAAAATTCTACCTAATCCCTAACAGCAGCAGGATGAACATTATAAAATTTCCACCAACCGAGCCCGATCGGCTTTATGCGAAAGCCAGTTGGCTACCTACTGTTATTGACTTATCTGGCAACCGCTCCAGTTTCCTTTTCTAACCCACTCAAATGAGCTGTTATGAAGGGAGCTGGCTTCGATGACTCAACTGATGATGGGAACCAGTATCGCCCTGTGGGCAAATCCTGGTTTTTGGGTATTGGCATCAATGAGTATCAGGAGTATCAAGAGTATCAAGACGGAAACCAATTTCGGAGCCTCCATAATGCCGTCAAAGATGTTGAGGACATTGGCAATCTCCTCAAAGAGTACTATCTCATCGATGAATTCGTGTTTCTTCTTGACAAGGAAGCAACCAGAGGAGCTATAATTAAAAAGTTGCACCAACTAGCAAAAGTACTTTCTGAAAATGATAAGCTTTTGATCTATTTTTCTGGTCATGGTTATAAAGAGGAATTGGACTCGACCCTTTCCTTCACCTTCTGGGCACCGGTTGATGGCAAACCCAATGATATTAGTTCCGTAATCAGCAATTATCAAATTCTTGAATATCTTAAAAAGATACCTGCTCGGCACATTTTCCTGATTTCAGATTCCTGTTATTCTGGTACATTCCTGGAAGCTAGATCAGCCTCTTCAGAAGTAACCGACTTAAGCCAAGCTAAAATCATGGAAAGCCGTAAATCAAGATGGGGGCTATTTTCTGGCAGGGACAGCCAACTCGTTGTTGATGGGTTTCCAGGAAAAAACAGCCCCTTCGCCTCGGCTATAATAACCATCTTGTCTCAACATCCGGATCAGTTTATCGAAGTCGACTCATTTGCCAAGAAGGTTGCTGATCAAGCCAAACGAAATGCCACTGGACAGGATGCGATGTACAATCCAATCCCTGGTTGTGGAGATAATAATGGACGATACATCTTCTGGCGCAGAAAGGAGAAAAAACCGATACCAACTAAACCTTCCAAGAAATCAAAAAAAAAGATTGAGGCCAAAAGCCCGCCTTTTTCGGCCTATCCGGCTGATAAAGATCTTGCAAAAAACTTTCCTTTAATCAACCAGAAAATGCTTACTGCTATGGAAAAAAGTTTACGCCAAACTTGTGAGCTTATGCTCAAGGATCTAAAAATCCCGCTCCAAGAAGATCGGTGGGCGCTCCGGGATTACTGCATCAATAAAGCCCACGCTACTGTTGAACTGCTGAACGAGGTACAAATCCTGAGGGACGAATTAGATGATTTTTTGCTGTCAAGTGGCTCCTTGTTCGACCGGGTAGTTGATATCCTGAATAAATTCGATGGCCATCTAAGCCACAAGCATTTTCAGTTCATCGATACTGCCGAGTCTGCCAAATTGTCCCGGTTCATCAATAGCCCGATCGAAGAAACAGCCTTTCAGCTAAAGGAAAGTAAATGCATAGTAAAACAAGCGGCTACCGATGACCCGGAGCAAAAAAACATTCTAAAAGACCGATTGTCAGATACCTTTGTTCAACTTCAGCTTTTATACCTCATCCTGGAAAAGATCGTCTCCGCTACCGGCCAGCACAAACTGCGATCACCTTTCCTGAATTAACCTCCTCTCTCCCTGAGAAAACCACTTTCTTCTTTTTGTAATTGTTTTAATGGCAAACCTATCCCAAATAAAACGGCCGGAAGACCTGCCTTCCATGACTCCATCACAAATAGCGGTGGAATTGGAGGGGTGGGCTTATATTTTCAATAGCGGGATAGGAAATCCTGAAAGATTAAACAAAGAATATAGAGAAAAAATGGGCACTATGCTCCTTTTTTTAAGTGCTTTGAATCAGCAGGCTGGAAGCAGTGGAAAAAATACGTATCCAGTTACCTTGTTGGATGAGGTAATCGGCACCCTCATCTTTGTTAGAGGTGCACTGGCGGATGCCTATAATAAAGGCAAAACCCCTCAGGTGATAGTTGGTAAAAAAATCCCAAAGTTAGCTCGTGACCTAATGAAATTGGGGGAACAGTATAAAAAGATGGAGAAGTGATTTTTGGTCTCTTTGATTTAGGTTCTTTATAATAACGCTGCTATTCTTGTTAAATGATTTGAGCCTTTAAGACTTTTGAGTAGCCCCATATGCTCTCTTTGAATCGTAAAATGAAGAAATTTCCATCTATACTCCCACAAACCCAAAATACGAATCCCCCCACTCTCCTCCCCCATTCGAATAAAACCCCGGCATATTCACCTCAAAAGACTTCAGGTAGATCTCCCGGCTAACCTGGTGCTGGATTTGCAAAGGCGGCAATGGCTCGTAAATTCCTGGCTTGGGGCGGCTGAAAAAACCGGCTTCCAACAGCATCGGTATGACCGAATACAGCCCGTTGTGCATCGACCGGTTGCTGCCGTAGCAGCCACCCTGGGCAGCCCGGCGCCAGCTTTCCGAAGGGCAAATTTTTCATTTTCCCTGGCACCCCTCGCCTTCGGCACAAGAGACTATTGAATTTCCCCAAAGGTCCAAGCCACCCCGCTCACAATCCCTCAACTGCCTCCGAAGTGGCTTCGGCACGGGCCGCCCTACTTTACAGCGCTACCTCTTAGCTCGACTTTAGCATTTTCCGAAGAAACATAAGAAGGTAACCGATTGGGGCCGGCAGATGATCCTGCAATTCAAGCAATGGCTACAACTTACCCTCCCACATACTTAAACGCCGCCCAGTGAAAAGGATGGGCAAAATCAGAAGTTTGTATACTGGGAGTCGCCAGAGACCTGATGAACGAATCCACAGCATCAGCAGGTGCCTGGCTATCTGGTAAGGTTACCAGATAGTCCTTAAAGAAAACTGCTTTTTCCTCATTGGTGGTGTTTCTTAACCATATCTGAGCCTTTCGCAATGCTTCGGATGGTTGCAATCCCTCCTTTCGCCATAAATGGTAGAAACGAAACATCAGCATCATCGTGCTGATGTCGGCCACCGACCAGGAAGAGGCTACGACGCTGGCTGCGCCGGCCTGGAGCAAACCGGTGGGCAGGCTGACTACCTCATCCGGTAATTCCGTGCCGGGCATGCCGGTCTCGCAGGCGGAAAGAACAGCTAGCTTCGTATCGGTCAACTGGAGGTTTAATAGATCCTGCAGGCTGAGGGGTTCATCATGTGCCATCACCAGGCCCCCGGTGAGGGGGCGGGTGAGGTTGGCGTAACCGTGGCAGGAGAAATGCAACACATGGTAATCCTTCAGTGCTGTTAATACTGCTTCCCGGGTCGCTTCCTCCTGTCGGAAGGTCTGGCTTTTCGAAAACGTCGAAATAGCTGCCTGTACCTCACGCCTCGAATTAGGCAATGAACTGGCAGTGACAGGCTGGGGGTTATCCACGGCCAATATGGTATCAGCCTCGAGGCGGCTGGCTATGGCCCGAGCGGTATGCAGAGAACGAGCATTGGGAGCATAGATATAGGTCCGGGCATCTAATGCATACCGCCGCCCGGAAGGGGCTTCCGAATCTTCTGTCCAGGCTGCGTGTAAAGGAAGCAGTCCCAAAAATCCGACTGGGATGAGCGATACTTCGAAATAAGGCTCCAGGACTGCTGACAGCGGCTCCATCACCGCGTCCCATAACCAACGGGTCGTCCGGTCCAGACTGGCAAACCAGGTATCTCGTAACGATCGGTTACCTGGATCGACTTTCCACTGGTTATAGGTGTCAAAGTAATCACCCAGGATTTCCCGAAGGGATCTGTTACTTAAAGAAGGTAACCAGACGGGGTTAACGGTGACAGGGGAGCCAGGGTGAAGGAGAAGGGCCAGCCCGCCGGCAGTAGTTGAGGTGATATAAACCAAAGGCTGGTTCCGGGCAGCCTTGGAAAGGTCTTCAAAAGTAGGGGGTTCCAAAAATCGTTCGTATCCCGGAACCTGGCGAATATTGGCAATAACACCGTCTAGCTCTGCTCTGGTGGACTGCAGGGCTTCCGTCAACTGCGCGTCGCTGAGTGTTCCCGGCCGGGGGTGTTGCTCCTTCAGTAACAATTCTCTCCAGCGGCCAACCGCCTGGTGGTATTCCTCAACGAGCTCCGGGTGGCTGGATTCCTTTAATCGTTCCAGATCGGCGCGGTCCCGCCCCAGTGCATCCGCCAGCAGGCGAGCGCTACCCTGCTCCAAGGCAAGAGCCGCCTCCTTGTAATCACCAACCTTAGCCAGTACATACGCGGACCGGTCCGCCAGCCCCTGTACGTCCTGCAACCAAATTTCTTTACTGCGACGGACGAGTTGAATCTGTACCAGTTGGTCAGCGGCCCGGCGGGCAAAGTGATATGCTTCTACTGCTTCATCCCAGGACTGTCTTTCAAATGCCCAGTTGCCCCACGTGGCGGCAGTGTTCAGGCTTCCGGAAGTGGCTACATTCAAACTGGATTCGGCAGCTTGCCGGTAACATTGTATCGCTTTTTTTAAATCGGCAGGTTTCCCACTATGTTGGTAAAGATCCTTCATCGCACTGCCCAGGTTGTTGAGCCGGACAGGCCAATCTGGTGATGTTGGCTCGGTTCGCTCCAGAGCCTTTTGCAAAACCTCAATGCCTTGTTTAAGGTCTTGTAGAGTTTTTGTTACATGGAACCGGAACCTCAGCCCGCCGCTCAAATTGGTCATGGCCATCAACAGACGAGGGGAGTCAGGAGGCGTTTTTTGAATAGCTTCTTTTAAAACCTCAATACTTCGTTCTAAATCCGCTACCTTCCCGCTCCTTTCGAAGCGGTATCGCCATGCAATACCCAACATATTTAAAAGAGTCGGCAAATTGGTGGAAGTCGGTGAAATGAGTTTTAGGGATTTCTCAAGTGCACGGATCGTTCGTTCCAGATCCGCCAGGGATTTAGTCCGTTCGTATTGGACGGATAACCCCAGGCCTAAATTGATTAAGTAATCGGGAAGTGCCGTTGAACCCTCGGGGGTTTGAGCAATGGCTGTTTCGTGAGCCTGAATGGCTTGTTGCAGATCAACCAGGGCGCCCGTTCTATAATACCGGGTTGTCAAGGCTAAACCCAGGTTAGAATACAGTTGGGTGGATGTAGCCAGTTCAAGGGTAGATTGATCAAGGGCTTGCCTGTAGGATTGAATACACCTTTCCAGATCGTTCAAACCTCCCAGACGCTCGTAACGGGTTTGTAACGCAATACCCAGGTTATTGAGTCGGCCGGATAACTCCGGCGATTCAGATGGAGTCAGTCGCAGAGATTGCTCAATGAGATCGATACCCCGCTCAAGGCCAGTCAATGATCCGGAACGTTGATACCGGTGGTGTAGTCCATCTCCCAGATTATTTAGATAACCTGCGATAGCAGGCGTGTTCGCCGGGATTTGTTCTATGGCCTGCTGTAGTACCTGGAGGGACTTATCCAAATCTTCCAGGTCTCCGGTTAAATAATAACGGGCGCGTAAAACAGCAGCCAGATTGCGAAAATGCATGGGCAGATTGGAAGAGCCCGGTGGGGTTTGGGCTATCGCTTCTTCATAAACTTGTATGGCTTCCTCCAGGTCAGCCTTGTTTCCCTTTTGTCGATAACGTTGATCGAGGGCAAGCCCCAGGTCGTCCAGAATGGCATGCCGTTCGGGAGAACTCTTGGAGATCAGTTGCAGTGCTTGCCGTTGACACGCTATTGACCGCTCTAAATCCATTTCCGCTCCTTTCAGGACATGACGTTTCCACAGGGCTTTTCCCAGATAGTTATGAGAACCCGCGAGGTTTGGAGAATCAGCAGACATTTTATCTATTGCCTGCTGAAGCACCTGGATAGACCGTTCCAAATCGTCCCATAATTGCGTTTCATTGAAACGAAGCCATAGCCATTGCCCAAAAAAAGGCAGATAAATCAGGGACTGAGGGGAATCATCCGGTACTAAACCTACCAGTTGTTGATATGCATGGATCGCTCGGTTCAAATCAGACAGATCTCCCGCTCGTAGATATCGCTCCTGAAGTTTTAGGCCGAAGTCCATTAGGAATAGGGAAAGCTCTGGTAATTCTTCTGGGGTTTGATCAATAGCCTTTTGATAAATCCCAATTACCCGATCCAGCACGACAGGGTCTCCAGTTTGTTCGTAACGGTCACCTAAACCCACTCCTAACATGCCTAGCATCGCTGCTGGAACTGGTATTTCGGCTTCTTCCCAAAGCTCAACTGCACGGTCCAGGTCTCCGACATGTCGGGTAACAACGTAGCGTTCAGTATACGCGTCTCCTCCTTGTTCGAGGACCATCTTTCGGAAATTTGGTTCCGATTCTGAAAAATCAGTATGTCGATACATTTCTTCCCAGGTATCGATGGCTTCGTTGATGTCCCCGAGGTCTTTGGTCTTTCGAAATCGTCGGCCAGCTTCCTGAGCGCGTTCCACATGCACGCTCAACTTTGCCGGGATTACCGGTTCTTTTTCTGCAAAGGCGCGTTCGACTCCCACTTCCTTACACCGGCGCAAAAAGGCGATTTGATCCTTGAGTTGGTGCTTTACGCTATCATCGATCGATACTTTTCCGATGAACTGCAGAAGTACTTCCTGTATCTCTTCATTCAACATCTCTGGATGATCTTCCAGAAAACGCTGTAAATCATCACGTCCTGACACTAAAATGAGTGCCCGAATTATTTCAAAAATGGCTTCCTCTACTGATTTTTCGGAGTTCATTGTGTTTTTTATTTCTGATTTGATAACTTAAACCACCCCTTAATGAGAGTAGGTGAGCCCCCACGATTTGTTTTCATGCCGCTTCTGACATAAATTTATCAAAATGGAATTTACGGGGCTGTGTAAAAAAGGCCATCAGGAAAAATGGAACCTAATTTTGTTTTATTGCCGGCTGCCTTGTCGGGGTGTAATTTACTATTGCACTCGGACTTTTAGCGGGACTGTTCCTATGTTAACTGTGCTTTTTTCAGAAACAGACTCTGGTTATCAGGCTTCGGCGTGAGATGACTTCGGCGTGAGCTCAGTCGAACGCTCAGCCGAACGGCTTTTGCGAAAACCGAATTCCGAATTCCGAACAGCGCCCTTTTAGCGGAAGGCTGCATTTAATTCCGGGTAAAAACATACGATTACCCTTTTTACATAACCCCGGGTTTTAAACCTTTGTCTTGAACAGTATCAAAATAACCCCGCACACACCGAAACCCCACCTCCCCATACCCCCTCTCCGGCTCAAACCCCTTCCGCTGGCCCACCCGGCAATTGAACCGGTTGCTGCCGTAGCAGCCGCCCCGGGCGGCCCGGCGCAGGCGTTCAACGGGGTCTCTGGGGTTGACCGCTGGGCTTTCCAGTAACCCCTCATCCGAGTACCAGTCCCAGCACCATTCCCAAACGTTGCCGCTCATGTCGTAGAGCCCCGGCTCGTTAGGGTTCAATTGGCCTACAGGATGAAGCTGCCCGCCGGAGTTGTTCTTGTACCAGCCCACTTCATCCAGGTTGGGGCTGCCGGCATAGTAGTGCTTTCCAATGATCTTTTCCCGCCTGCCCCGCGCGGCGAATTCCCACTCTGCTTCGGTGGGCAGCCGGTAGCCGTCAGCATCCCAATCGGGAAAGACGATGGAGCCTTCTATCTGATATACTCTTTCACGGCCTTCCACCTCGCTTCGCCAGTTGCAAAATTTCAAGACGTCATGCCAGCTCACCCGGGTGGCTGGAAGCTGGCCTTTTTCCCCGCTAAGGCCTTCCTGTATTGGGCGATAGGTGGACCGCAGGTATTGAAGGTACAGGCTGACGGTAACCGGGTGAATTCCGATGTAGAAATTATCTACCTGAGCCTGGAGTGAAAATTTATTGGAACGGCCGCTTCCCATGATGAACGTCCCGCCTTCTACCAATCGCATCTCATAGGGGAAGAAGGGGTTGACCTGCACTTTTTCGGTCGCGGAACAAAACAGGCCCCATAGGGGTTGGCTGTCCGCCAGGCTTTCATCCGGATAGTCTAGCGCTCGGGCTATGCGTTTTATGTCGAGGTTTCCCGCCACGGTTTGAGCCGCGCCCAGGGCTTTCTCAAAGGCAGCTTTGATGGTGAGCTGGTTTTCACAAAGTTCCCGGTAGAAACGCTTTGAAAATTCGGTGGCGCTCTTGTCTTTCACCGGGGCGTAAGTCGCCACTACCGCCGGCACGCCGACGTCTAATAGGGCCCTTACCTGGCCGGCAGTAGAGCAGCCATTGAGTACCACCAGCTTCAGCTTTCCACAGCGGGCACTCTCCCCTAGTTGATGGGCAATCCCGTTCGAGTGGGCGCCTTCGCCACTGATTGAGATCCAGTTTTCGCCGGCATGCCCGCTGTAGTGAAAGATCCGAAGTTCCTTGCCGTATGTGCCTAGGTTTTCATTGAGCGCCTCAAGGGTGATAAATGAGTACCGGATTATTCGAAACTGCCGGCCCAGATGCTGGTTGAACAGCGCATACAGAGTATCGTCTTCATGCTGCAGGGTAGGCAACGGTGAGATGGAGTCGTTCGAATAGGCCAACAGTATGGTATCCATTCTTTTATATTTTGTAGCTTTTCAGCGTCATGATGATTACTGGACTTTGGACATGTCTCTTTTTGAAGTCGGAAGTACGAAGTCGGACACGAGCGAAGCGACTGACGGAGTAAGTCGGAATGAGGCTCAAGATGGGCGTTCACTGCCTGCTTTTCCGGCTTCGTCGCCCAAAGCCCAATGAGTTTATGTATCAGGATGTTTCCTGCTAATGACCTCCTTCCCTTCTTCTTTTTCCAGCAGGGTTTTAAAGGAAAAGGCCGCGCCGCCAAACAGGATGACGGCTGCCAGTGCCATTACGAGTATGCCGGAATAGGAGGCTTTCTCAAACTGGACGGATACATTCCTGGTGCCGCTGGTTTTTGAGGACAGGCGGACGATGCCTACTTTTTGGGGGGTCCAGAGAAAAGTGTTGCGGCCGCCCTGAGGAAGCAGGATTTCAGAACGCACGATGCTGCTATTGGGACGGTAGGTGACAACGATTGTATCGAGCTTGCCTGTATCAATGGTTATAGTGGCCATCTGCCTAACAACTAGGTTGTCCGGTACGATAATCTGCGCACTTACTGGTATACCGACACTTAGCAGCAGGGCAGCTGCCAGAAGAAAGTTCAGGATAGTTTGCATAACTGCAGTGTTTGTCATTCGGAAATGTTGGTTGACTTATGGGTAAGGTATAAGGCAAAAACCGTGCTTGAAACCAGCCAGAAAAGGGGGATAAAAACCGTGAGCCATTTATAGCCCGGCATGTCGTATGAGGAGCCATAGAGCGGCGCTTCATTATACAAACTGGAAGCAATGACTACGGCGAGCAGGCCCGGAATGAAATAACGGATCATAAAGGTAAACCAGGGACCGAGCCTCAGCCGGGAATGCCGGTTCAACAGCTGCCTGAGGTTATCAGCGCCCATCACCCAGCCGATCAGAACTACTTCGGCAAACCCGATGAACAACAGGCTGTAATTGAACACCCAGTGGTCGGTAATGTCAAGCAGGGTGAGCCCCAGGGTCCCGTCACCGGATAAGGAGGGGTCGATGACCTGGGGCAGCGTAAACAACAAAGAGCCGGTAATACCAGGGATTGCGATTGTCGCCAAAGCCCTGGAGCGGGTAATTCCCAGCTTATCGATCAGGGATGAAGCAAAGCCTTCGATCAGGGATACCGATGAGGAAAGGCCGGCCAGGATCATCAACAGGAAAAACAGAAACCCGAATAAACGGACGATCCATGGCACTGCTGATATTCCGTTGATGCCCTGCGGGATCACAAAAAAGGACAGGGAAAGAGTGGTCCCGGCGGGGTTGAGAGCGTAAACGAAAAGCAGGGAAAAAATGGCGATACCGGCAATGAACTCGAAACTGCAGTTTAAAAAGGAGATCAGCATGGCGTTGTTGGCCTGGTCGGAGTCCCTGGGCAGGTAGGAGGCATAGGCCGTCATGATGCCCATGCCCAGGGACAGGGAAAAGAACATCTGGCTGAATGCCCCGCGCCATACGTGGGGCTGGGCAATACCCTCGAGATCGGGCGTGAACAAATACATCACTCCATCGAAGCCCTTTTCCAGGGTTATTCCCCGAACGACCAGGATGAGCATAAAGATCCACATGAGTGGCACGATCACTCGCACGGCCCGCTCGATCGAGGCCGTTCCTTTCCTCAGGATCAGCAGATTGATCGCCCAGATGAGGATAATAAAGAAAAAGGGCAGCCAACCAGATATGAGGTTGAAAAAATAAACAGTTGAATTAGCTGCCGGAGATGGCTTCAGGTAATCATCGAATGGAGCGGTAGCCCCGGCTTCAAACAAACTGCCTAATGACCCGGCCATCATACCCAGCGCCCAGCCGAGAATAGTGATGTAGTACATAGTGATAAACAGGGCGCCAGCTATGCTCCACCATCCTACGAATTCTCCTTTTTTCCCGGCTATTTTTCCCAGCGCCATCGGGAAGGACCGCCCGGTCATTGTTCCGATGCCGAGTTCTAGCATCATCAACGGCATACCCAGTACGAAAAGGGCAATGAAGTAGGGCAGGTAAAAAGCGCCGCCGCCATACTGGTAAGCGTTGGAACTGAAGAATACGATGTTGCCCAGCCCAATGGCCGAGCCGCTGGCGGCCAGTATGAAGCCTAACTTGCTTTTCCAGGTGCCTCGGTTTGTTGTCATGGTAAGGATTTTGTCTTCCAAATGGATGAAAGGGATATGGGCGTGCAGAGGCCTGGCAGCCTTGGAATCGTGCCAGGCCCCCTACTCTATCGCTGGTTGCTTATTTATTCGAATTGTTCGATGACTTTTCTGGCTTCCCGGATATCGCCTCCAATGATTTGAATCCGTTTTTTGAATAACTGATTGAAGTAGTTGATGTCAACGGTCCGCCAACTGATCCAGCCCCTGTTTTCGATATCATTATCCGGAAAGTAGTTGATCACAAATTGGGTGCTTTGGTCTATCTTAATAATGGCAAAGTCGCGCTTGGCGCTTATGATGTTCATCTGGTTCCGGTCGAACAGAATCACCTTGAAGCTCGGGTCCTTTTTTATCGCCTCCTGGTCTACCAGGGAGAACCGGTTGTACAACTCCATGAATTCCCTGGGTTGATTTTCGATAAAGTACCTTTCTTTCACCTCAATGCTTAGGAAGTCCGCTAACATACCTTCGCTGGCGCCCTCTCCCAGGAAATTCAACAAAAACGCCCGGCTGCATATGGCGATGACATCTCCTAATGCATATACTGCCCGGTAGTTTTCAATTTTGGAAAATTCAAACTTCCTGGCCAGGAGGTTTTTGCTGGAGGCAATCGCTTTATCGATGAAGGGTAATTTCAGCAGAGGCTCAGGAATTTCTTCGAGGTAGCTGTTGTCAATGGGGTCGAGGGAAACATTGACCTGAGGGTCTTCGCTTCTCAACAGATGAGCTTTCAGTTGATCCATTATTATCTCTTGTTCCTGGTTGTTATACTCTTCACTTTCCCAGAAAACGGGTAAAATTTTCAGCTCTTCTTCCAATGCCTGCGCGTTTTTCCATTTTACTTCAAAAAACCCTATGGTCTGTTCTTTTCCACTCCCGTGCTTTGGGCTGTTCGTCACCTTCCATATCTCAATGCCCCGGTTGGGCAGTTCATCGGAAAGGCTGAGCTTGTATTTCTTCGACATGCTGTATGCTATACCTTCTTTTTTCTTGCGTATTACCCCCGGCGCCCATCCTGCGGCAGTTCCCGTAAAATCGAATTGCTCATTCTTTGATATTCCCTGAATCTCAAAGACTCGTTCACTACTGTCTTCTTCTGCATTGGCAAAGTGCAGGTCCTGCCTGCTGGCTTTCATTTGCCATACGCCTTCGGGAATGGAGCCTGGAAATACTCTGGCGATGAGATTGTTAATCCGGTCTTTCAGAAATAGAACAGCAAGAATGAAAAATATTACGCCGGCTGTTATAGACCAGATGGCTGATTTCACCAGAGGATGGTTATACATCTTGGCTATTGCCCCCGCTTCTGAATCTTTTTCTTCATTATTCAGGAAAAAATCAATGCCAATGACGTATTTTTCTCCATCGACTTCAAATTTATGCCAAAAGGTTCTCACTAACGTGATCTCCGTTTTTGATTCAATGTCTGTGTAGAGGAATGACAAACCAAAATCTCCACTATCAAAAGTCGATGGGTGCTTTTTGGATTCTCCTTTCCCGTTTTCTTTCCAGGCTGCCCACCACCATGGCCTCTCGTGGGATACCAACCCCGGATAATCTCTGTATTGAAAGGGAAACATTAAAATGTGCCCTTTTCCACTTGCAAGGTAGATCCTGAATACCCTTAAGTCATTTAGCCAATCTTCTCTGTTCTCAGTATTAAATAATGCGGATAAGACATAGTCTGAGTACTCCTCAAAAGAGAGGCTGTCTTTAGGGAGTTTTAGAATATTCTCCACTTTTTCAAAAAAACAATAGAAAGGGCCTATGTCTTTATAATTATTTACATCGAATTCTGTCGTATCTGGATTGACAACAAGGGAGGCGCGGTCTAAACTCACCTGTATCGGGCGATGGCCACTTTTGAGACGAAACTGAATCTTCCCATTCGCGGTGCCTGGTTTGGTAAAACTGGAATTCTTATAAAATTTTTTCTGGCCTTCATACAATTCTACTTCCTGAGCAATCGACCTCATATTTCTTTTGAGGTTGGTGAACATGGGCGCCAATTCCTTGATTATGTTTTCATCTTTTTCCAACTGGTGTTCATACCACAACTCGTGAAACATTTTTTGATTCTCCAGTGAACTTCTCAGGCTGGAATTTTGAATCCCAAAAAGCAACGGAAAAAGCATCAATGCCAGAACAGTGGATATTCTGGTGAGCACAAAACGGTTTTTTTTCTCTTCCATGGTTCTCTCAATGTTTGTTTAAAAATTTATTATCAACAAGCTTTTCATTTTTTCTAATACGCTGCTACTTCCGGCAACTCCACCTCCAGCGGCTGCAGCTTCCACCACGCCCACTGCGCTTCCAGCCACAGGGCATTGGCGTTCCTGGCCCTGGTAGCTATCCGCTGTTTCATAGCTTCGGCCTGGGTAGAGTTGCCAGTGCTGGGCGCCCCTTCCACTTTCCGGTAGGTAGCCTGCGGCGCGGTTGGGGAGAACTCGCCCAACAGGTCCATCCGCCCGTCCTGGTTGAGGTCCCAGGCGGCCTTGCTCAGGTTTCCCGGTACTTTGTTGTGAATGGCTATGGCTACTGGCTCCGTCCGCTCCGAACGGAAGGTGTATTCTACCCAGGTGTCGCCTTCGCCCTTTAGAAACAGGTAATCCATGGCGGACGGATTCAGGGCAAAGGGGGCGCAGGCTGTGACAGACCGTTCAGGCTGGCTGTACAGCAGGATGTTTTCAAAGGCTTCTCCTGATGCGTCCCATGACAGGATCAGGCAAGAATCCCTGCCCTCCGGTAAGATCAGGAATTGGGGTATGGCTTTACCGGGTTGCCCGGCGACAATAGCCCGCCTGCCCTCTCTGCTCATTTCTACCCAGCCTACCAACCCATCTTCTCCGCTGACTCTCGCCACCATACTCCACCCTTTCGCCAGGCTTTTATCGATCTTGATATATTGATATCGCTGGTTTTTCCCGTCGGCGAAAAGAGCCAACAGGGGCAGGGTGTCTTTCATGGCTACCAACAGGCCGGGTTGCTGCTCCGGGGTGTTTTCACCGGTGAATGCCCCTATGGCATCCCACGGCCTTCCCGACACTTCCCACCGCTGCCATCCTGGCCCTCTTTCAGTAGGGGGCATTGTCGCCAACTGCGCCATCGTCGCCTCTAACAACTGGCTTAAGGACGATTGCGATTGTATTTCCGATGGTGCAAAAAATAGTAGGCAGAGCGTAAATACCAGGATCCATCTGTTCCCCTGCTTTTTTGAAATGGTATCTTTCATCTTGCTTTCTTTTTTGATTGACTCCTTGAGGCGACTTCGATATGCGCCCCCTTTAAGGATGAAGGCAGCCCCCCATATGGAGCATCAAACGCCTCCTTGCCTTTTTACCAAGCTGCAACAGCAGAATGGGCCAAGTTCCAACTTCCCAATTCCGCTTTCCGAATTCCCAATTCCGACTTCCGTCTTCCCAATTCCGACTTCCCAATTCCGACTTCCGACTTCCGACTTCCCAATTCCGACTTCCGACTTCCGACTTCCGACTTCCCAATTCCCCCTAATCTTCCCTGACCCAGTTATACACCTTCTGCTTTACCGCCTCATTCCAGCCGTACTTGTTTTTCAGCTCTGAAAAGGACTTGTACCCCTCCTGCCGGTAGCGGCGCTCCCGGGTGCCGATATCACCCATGCCGGTAGCGGCGCCAAACCAGTTGAGCAACGGGGCGGTAACGGCGATCTCATCTCCGGGGTCGCCGGTTTCAATCAGGCTGTTCATGCGCTGGAAAGCGCCTTCGAAGGTGCGCTGCTGCAGGTCGGCCGGTGGCCCGAATTTGTTGAAAGCCATTCCGGCTGTTCCCGTGGCTTTGCCCATATATTTGAATCCATCTTTAACGACTTCCATCCTGGCATTGTCGTCACTGGGATCGGCGTAGGCATCCGCCAGGTGGCTGGCTGCTTCGGCATAGCCCATCACTTTGGAGGCGAAACCGAAGGTGTTGGCATGCTCTTCCTGGCCCAGTATTTCCGATGTGGTGGAGGCCTTGCTGAAAAAGCCTTTGACGTCCTCCATCCATCCGCCAGCCTCCTCTCCAGGTTCCCCATCTGCAGATGCCTCGGTTCCTTCCGACATCACCCATTCGCTAACGGGTATGTCCGACGAACGGTAGCCTTCTGGTTTGTAGTCATGGGGCGCCGGATCCCTTTTGTTCCTCTCCTTTTCGTCAAGATAACGATCGACTGCACTTTGAATGCCAGGAACAGATTGAATCATTATTTCTTGAAGTACCTCCTCGTCATTGTTACCAGCATCTTTACCAGTATCGTATTTTTTATGCTCTGATTGAATTCCGGGCTCCAAAGGGGTTGCGTAGCTTTCATCCGGATGAGGCGCTTCCGGGTTGGCCTTTGATGTTGTCGAAGGAGCAGGAGCCTCTGCGTCTCCTGGAGGGGTATTGGGATGGGCGATGGTAGATGTTCCCCTGTTAAGATAAGTAGGGGAAGCAGGGGCTTCACGAACGGTAGAATTAGGGGCATATCCCACATAGTAATAGGCGGGGCCTGTTTCACCACAGCCTTTACATTGAACCATAAAAACCAATTCTTTTATTCCCCCTGGGCCATCCGTTTCTTTACCAAGATATTTACTCGTGTTGCCGTCACATTCTGCAAGCGACTCGTAACTACCAGAATAGCCAATCCGCCTGTCACCCTTAAATGGCCCGTTAAGGTATTCCAATTCCCAATAAACTGAGTACCGGCAATTACTCTGGCGATAACTTTGTATCAAGGTAAAGTCCTGGCCCAGGAAAAAAATGAACAAAATAATCAAATGGACTCTCATAAGAGGATATTTATTTGACACTAACGGTAATATTCCAATGCCCACTTTCCCCGAACTCCTATGTCCGCTTCTCCCCTTTTCAGCTTAGCCAATGCTGCTCTTGCTCTTTGATGCCTGGCAGTGAGGGTGTCTGCCCAGTAATGGTCGAATACAGCGTTGGCTTCCTCCAGCAGGCGCTGCGCTTCTTCCTTTTCACCCATCGCCGCCAGGGATTCCGCCAGGCGCACTTTGGCGTCGGCTACGTTCTCCGGAAGGAGGTGCTGGTAGGGTAACAGCCGCTCCAGCAACTGCCGGCGGGTATGTACGGCTTCGGCGTATTGCCCGGTTTCATGCGACACAATGGCGCCCAGGGAAAGCGGCCGGCGGATCAGGAAAGCATAGGTGCTTGCCTCGTCCTCCGAGGGCTCGCCCTGAATGGTGGACAGCGCCTGGGCTTTATCGAGCTGGTTCGTGGCCAGATAGTACATCTGGCGCAAGTTGTCCTGGTCCGCAGCAGTGCATTCCGGATGGGCAATGGCCACGGCAAGTAGTTGATCGGACAACAACTTGGCTGGAAATTCATAGGGGCCGGAAAATACCATGGACCGCAGCAGAAAGCGGCTCTTGATCCTGAAGGACGGCCAGTCGGCTTCGGCGGCTCGCTGCCAGCTTTCTTTTATCTGCTCCAGCTTGGCCGCTCCTTCATCGGCCTGAGCATCCAGAAGCACCCATAGCATGGCGCTGGCGCAACTCAGGGTTTGGGGGCGCAGGGACGCCTCTTTTTCTTCCATGGCCCGGCATTCTTGTAGCAAGCGTAAGGCTTTTTCGTTGTCTCCGCTCAGAAGGTGCTGCCGGGCCAGGTTGATCTTTTCAATGTATGTTGTCGTGGAAAGGTTATCCGGCAAGCGGTTGAGATAGGCCTCGGCACTGTCGGGCTGGAAGGTGCGGCTGTAGAGGCGAGACGCCCAGAGGTTAAAGGCAGCCTGGCCGGCAGCAGAAGGAACGGGAACGGCTTTGCCCTGCAGCCAGCGGAGTTCCCGGAATGCTTGCCCGTACTCCCCCCATCCTGCGTATAGGCAGAAAAGGGCCCGGTGATAGATATCCGCCAGGGTGTCTTCCGGGCTGCTTCCGGAAATGGTGGCCCCGAAACCCGTCATGGCCTCCAGGGCGCCGATTTCCTTCTGCTGGCTTTGAATGTGCAAAGCATCCTGCTTCCCCCAGGTATCCAGGGTGATAGCCAGCCATTTTTGAAGGGTTTCATTATCCTGCAATGCCGGCTGTGCCTGAATGTCCTGGTATAGCTCGATATACGACCGCAATGCCCTGGAATGAAGGGAATCAACGCTTGCTTCTGATCCGGCTACCCGAAGTCGGAACAAATACTCCAGCCTTTTTGCCCGGGCCTCTTCTTCGGGGTTGGTGGAATGGCCAGACTCCGAGACAGGGGCGTGCTGCCGGATCTCATCCGCTGCTTTCTGAAACCTGATGGAAGCTTCATAGGCTTCTCTGTTCGCCAGGTAATAATCTCCCATCACTTTGCAGGCTGCCACCACATCCCAGAGCCAGGGGGAGCTTTCCTCTTTCCCGTTTGTCAGCTGCTCCTGCCGCCGTTGCCGGGGTTCCAGGTCTAAAAAGCCGGCGGCAAATGGGGCTAATTCTTCCGGCGTGTGCCTGGCATTACTTCCGGATACGGCAATGATCCTCAACAGGTTGAATACTACATCGGAATTGATCCCATGATCGTTTACGGCATCGGGCAGCTTGTCGAGGGCCAGCTGATAAGCCGTCTGGTTTTCTCCTTTGCGGAAGGCTTTGCCGATCTTGCCGTAACCGAAGTTTTTGCTGCCTTCCAGCAAGCCCATCCCCAGCATCACCCCGGCGCCGGCCAGGCCGTAACCCAATTGCCCGGTTACTTCCATAGCGGAATAGCCGACCTGGAAAGCGATGTCGCCAACCAGCGTGGGTACCCCGGCGAAACGGTCCGGGTCACGGGTGAGCGATTCCGCCTTGACTGACCCGCGGGGCAGCCGGGACAGCCAGTTGCATTTCGTACTTAGGTTGACGGCCGCAGCCCGGGTGGCCTGGTTGTCCGCTCCCGGTGGGTCCAGTTCCAGATAGCGCTTGTAATGGATACGGGCACTGTCGAACCGGCCGGTGATGTATTCGATACCGGCTAGCTTGAAAAGGGCGCCGTAATGCTCGGGGTTGATGGCAAGGGCGCGCCGGTATTCCTGCTCGGCCTGGCTGTAGTCGCCCTGGCTCTTCCGGTCTGCCCATTCTTCAAGGGCGAGGCCGTAGTAGAAATGGGGGCCGTCTGCTTCTGGGCATAACGCTACGGCTTGCCGGAACAGATCAACCCGCTGTTTTGGTTTTTTGAGGCTCGCGCCTTCTTCGATCAGCTGACGGGCGCGGGTGCAGTGGTCGGGGCTGGCTGCCTGGCCGGCCACCAAAAAAGAAATGGCCAGAATCAAGGCGGTTGTGAGAATGTTTTTTATTGGTTTCATTGGTAAGGTGCTGTTTATTACAAGATTTTACAGCAAAGTTACCTGTATGGCCAACAGGCAAACATCCTCAGGTTTTGGGAGGGGAAGTACTCAGAAATGGGTAGGAGGACTGGAGGATTTTTTCCAACTCTTCACTCAGGGATTGAGGCGGGAATCCTCCTAACCAACTCCCGGGGATTCAACGCCCACAGGTGTATCCTGCCGTCAGACCCCGCCGACACCAGCCAGTCTCCGTTCGGGGAAAACGCCAGGGCATTGATGGTCCTTTCGCTGGCCGGAAGGCTGGCAAGCAGCCTGCCATTGGTGGCCCATAATCGCACTATTCCATCATTGGAGCCGGTGGCGATCAACTTATTATCCTCGGAAAAAAGGGCGCAATTGACGGTGGAAGGCATCTGCAATACGGTGCTGGGTTCATCGGCGTCTCGTTTCCAATACTTTGCCATCCCGTCTGAGGAATTGGTCAGAATGTAATTGTCATCATTGGCGAAAGCCGCTGACAATACGTATCCGGAATGTTTGTAGGCGTTTTGTGGCTCCCCTTCTAAATTCCATAAGAAGGCTCTGTTCTCATCCGATGAACTGACGATAAACTTTCCATCGTGAGAAAAACGGACGGCATTTACCTTTTCACCGCTGTGGTATTGCCGGGACCATCTTATGGCGCCTTTTTCGATACTCCAAAGTGTAACGGCCCCATTGTCATGCCCGGTAACGATGAGTGAGCCGTCCGGCGATATCTGGGCATCCATAATGCCTCCTTTCTTTGGCCCAAACTCCATGATTAGTTCACCCTCAGAATCCCAAATCTTTATCCCGCCGCTTCCAGCACAGGTTAGCATCCTTTTGCCATCCGGAAAAAAACGGGCTGCAGTAACCTCGGCATGGGGCAGCACGCGCCAGGCGCCTTGTTCAAGGCCCCATACCACCGCGCCGCTGTCTGACTCTATGAGCGCGCTACTCCAGTCATCATTGGCCACTACATCGTGAAACCAGCCCAGCTTTGGTGACAGTTTGTTCAGCGCTTTACCATTAGAATCCCATTTCATAGCCTCACCGCCCAGGGAAATGGCCAGCACCTGCCGCCCGTCCGGTGATACGAGCACTTGACGGATGTTGCCCTCCAGCCCGGCAAATGTGGTGAGGGGCTGATGGGTGAGGTGAAAGATTTTTGCCGAATTGTCCCAGGAACTGGCATAAATGGTGTTCCCGTCCTGGGAAAAACCGGCGGCAAGTACGGGGCCGGTGAATTCACCCAGCGTTAGGATCAACCGGCCTTCGATATCCCATACCTTGATCAGTCCGTCGGAAGAGAAAGTAAGCAGGTGTTCGCTGTCCGGGGAAAAATGCGCGCCGTTAATGATCTCATCATGGGCTGTAAAGGAATGTAATAACTCCCCCTCCCAATTGGAGATTTTTACGATTCCGTCTCTTGAATAGGTGGCTATCGTGGAACCGTCGGCCGCCAAAGCGGCTCCTTTGACCCCAGCGTTGTGCTGGATGGTATGGAGATGCCGGCCGGAAAGGGACCAGATCTTTGCTTCTCCATCTTCAGATGTGGTAAGGACTCGCTGGCCATGAGCCGAAAACTGAACGGAATTGAGTCCCGCCCGCCCATGCTGAAATTCAAATTTCAACTCCCATTCTTCATCCCAAACCATTACTGCACCATCTTCATGGGCTGTGGCGATAAGAGCCTCTTCTTTGGAGAAAGCTACATTGTTCACAGCGCCATGAAATCCGGCTGACAGCGTGTACAGCTTTTCTCCGGTGAGCCCATCCCAAATTATGGCGGTGCTATCCTGGGAAGCCGTGGCCACCCTTTTTCCATCAGAGGAAAACGCGATATCCATAATGGCGCTTTCATGCCCAAAAAGCCGCGCTTTAAGCGTACCGTCTCGCCCGTATATCCGGGCATTGCCATCCAGAGAGGCCACCGCCAGTAGGGTTCCATCGGGGGAAAAACACAATCGCCAAATGATGTCGGTAAAGCCCAGCAGAGCAGTAGATTCTGCTTCATCGTCAACCGGCCATAGCTGGATGATGGGGGGATCCCAGGAGCCTACGGCAAAGGATTTCCCGTCCGGGCTCAAATCGGCCGTTCCCAGAATGCCGGCCTGGTAGTATGTTGTGGACATGGGAACGGAATAGAAAGGCCCTCCCCACGAAAAGGACTGGGAATAATAAGCGTCCAAAAATGTACCACAGGCGATAAGGTTTGTGCTGTCTTTTCCCCAGGCTTGGTAAGCCAGCCGACAGGCTTTTGGGGGATTGCGTTCCTGCTTATTCGCGAGGATGGCCTGGGCGGTAAGGGCATTGACTTCCGCAGTAGTCCGCTCCCGGATGAGCTCTGCCTCTCTGGACTGCTGGGCTCTCCGGATCAACCGGGCGATCTCGATCTGGTCAACGGTGTCACAGTTTAGCGCGGCTAGGTATTTGGTGATGGATGCTTCATAATCCTTTTGCTGAAAGAGCTCCTCCCCTTCCCTTTTTAGTTGCTCATAACACAGGCCCTGGCTGGTTAGCATGTGGAATGCTCCGGCTAATAACAAAAGGATCATTATTGTTCTGTACCAGGCCATTTTTCTAGTTTTAGTCTAAAAGATTGCTAGTGCGCCGGGAACGAAGTTGTTGGTCAATAATTTGAGGCTGTTTTGCGGCCGGCTCGTCGCCAAAGGCTATGGCCGGCGGAGACAGGCAAGGCGCGACGACCGACCATCCGTACGGACGGAAGGAAGGAGCAACGCAGCATGGCCGTAAAAGAGCCCAAAGAATTGGTTAAGAATTTCGTTCCCGGCGCACTAGCAGCCGGTTACTATTTCAACATGGCTTTACTCTGCTCCAAATACCGCAGGGCTTCCTCATCTTCTTTCAGCTTCAGTGCGGCTTCAAAACGTTCGATGGCAAAACCAGGCTCGCCGTAATTCATAAAGCCTATTCCTTTTGACTTCAGGTCCTCAAACTTGGCATCACGAGCCTCTTTAGCGCGGAAAATCACTTCTTTTAACCGTTGATCATTGGGCAGGATATTTGCGACTTCTTCATAAGCTGCAATGGCTTCTGGTAGTTGCCCATTCGCCCAGAGGGAATCCGCATGGTCCATTATTCGCTGAACTGGCTCCCAGGATTGAATAAGGAGATCTATGGTGTCAGAGGAAACTCCTGATATCTCGTTGGTCTCTTGCAAGGCTTTCACCGCTTCTCCGTATTTGCCTTCATTTTTCAGGGCGCTTGCTCTGTTGATGCCACTTTCAATAATTTTTTCGGTTTGGCCGGCCTGTGCTTCTTCCGCCTTGAACTGATTGGAACGCGCCCACAGCGTTAATCCGGATAGGGCCGCAATGATCATCACAGTAACCCCGATCCCGATATTCCTTCCTCGTATCCTGGTGCGCTCGCTCCGGTTGACGAATGTCATCTCATCAGAGTTCAGCCAGATATGGCGCCCCTCCCGGACAGTCGGCAGGCGCGGGTTCCGGTGCCAAAGGTCTTTCTTATTTTGCGTCTTCCTGTGCTCCGATACGCTGTCGTGCAGCTTATTGAGGACAAGTAATTTGTCCCGCCCGATCTCCTCCACCCACTCGAAGAGCTTACCCCAGGCGCGTAACAACGCATCATGCATGGGCTCGTAAAAGACGCCCTTGTCGTCGCTATCACCAATCACCAGCTTGGCGTCTACTAGCTGCTGCAATACTTTTTCTATGCGTTGGTTTTCCTCTGGCGCTGGGTAATGAAGGTTGCGTTGGTATACCCGCCGACCCGCCGGCTCTCCGCCTTCGAGAGAGACCATGCGCAACATGATCTTTTGCATGCTTTTCTGGTGTGCCTCGTCTAATTGGAGGTACAGCTCATCTGCTTTAGCACGCAACGAGCCATCTACTCTGCCAATGGCTTCATAGTCTTTCCAGGCCAGGCTGCGTTCAGTTTGGCCACCTGCCCATTGGCTTACGAACCGGTTGTATAGTTCCGTTAGGGTGAACGAAAACAGGGGAAGCCCTCCCGGCTTATTCTCCACCGATTGCACCAACTCCTCCACCAGGCTCTCCTCTATGCTTATGCAACGCTCATAGACAGGCTGTTCAATGATCTCTTCCAGTTCTTTTGTATTGAGGGCAGGCAAGGGATACCGGGCTGCCTTCCATATTTCGTGTAGTGGCGACTGGTCAAATAGAGGGTCAAAGTCCGCCCGGATGGCAACAATGGCCTTGTCGAAAACTTCCGGTGCTTTCAGGACTTCCAGGAGACGCTGGTAGAATCGCTCCCGGGCATCCCGCTGGGTGCATTGCGTCATCACTTCTTCAAACTGGTCGATGAACAGAATGCCCCGGGCTTGCTCCTTCTCTTTTTTCTCTTCTAACTCCTTTAGCCCCTGCTCTAGTGAAGATAGTGGCTCGGGGCCCGGACGGATGATCTGGTAAACCCACCCTTTCTCCGCCAGCTTCGGGATCAATCCTGCCTTGATCACGGATGATTTGCCGGAACCCGATGCTCCGGTGACAACAAGAAAGTTGGCAGAGTTTAGTTTTCTTCTGAGTTCCAGAATGGCATGTTCTCTCCCATACAAGGCATCCTGGTCATCCGGTTCATAGGACTGCAGGCCTCGGTACGGGTTTTTGCCATCCTGATAGTCTACCAAATACAACCGCTTTTGGGGGTTCAGGAAGAGATATTCTCCTTGTTTGTGCCGGGGTAGGGTGAACAGTGTAGGCTTTTGCGCATGGGCCGATTGCAGCCGGGTGAGCCGCTCCTGTAAATAACTGAACACCTCCGCAAGGGTCATCAACCCATCTCCTCCTTTGGGCACCAGGTCACCGGCGCCTTCCTGCAAGGCCTCCACGAGGGCCTGCGCGAATGGGGAATGTTCGCTCCGCCCTTTCTCCCGAAGGCCCAGGGCATGATTGGAAACAACATCCAGGGCCTGCTGGTTATACGCAGCTGAGGTGATCACCTGCCAGGCCGGCTCCATTACAAATACTTCATACCGCTGACGATAGACCTGCCGGGGCAATCGTCGAAAATCCAGACTACGCTTCTGGCTACTGGCCCATTGAAAGGAACCGGCAAAGCAGCAGTCCAGAATTAGAAGAAAATGCCGGCAGGGCAACGCCTGAATGTGCTGGTTTAAAAAGTCCATGGAGAGGAACGTATTTTCATCGTCCCGGACTGCATCCCGGGGCAACAAGAATCCCCGGGGCGCCGCAACGTCTTCTTCATCGATGGCGATCCCGTGACAGGCAAAGTAGAGCAGCACCCGGTCTCCTTCTTCCACTTCTTTCGGTAACTGCACACGGATAAAAGCCTCCAGCTCGGCCTTCGTTGGGTTTACCAGCGGCGTATGAACCTCGTAATCATGTGCCTCATGCCGTAGGGCCTCCGCCAGCAATTCCACATCTTTTACGGGCGTCGCCAGTGAGTTTACCTCATCGTATGCTTCTACGGCTACAAAAAAAGCATGGCTTCGGCGAAAGCGCCGGCCCAGTTGATTGCGCGAATTGGCGGATGTGCTTTCTGGTGTATGGGGCATAGGCGTACTGGTTGATGATAGATGTTTGAAAATACTAACTGCCGGGCTAATTTCCAATTGAGGAAAGCCGTTCCTCATAAAATTCAGTGGGGTGTAGCCAAGCATTCCCTACCAAAAATTGACAAAGCTGCTTTGCTTTTTGACGATACTCCTCTTTTTGTATTCGGTTTCCGGTTTGTCGTGCCTTCATCATAAAATATTCCGCAAAATTGAACAGCTGCTCTTCATTACCTTCTTTTATAAGATGTTCTATCGTAATCCCTGCGTAATCAAAACTGTCTTCAAGGTTATAATTCCCAATCTGTTCAGGGGTTAAATGGGAGATGGCGTGACGGCTGGTTGCCTCCTGGATGATAGATTCGGCATCGATCCACCACAAATAAACTTTCCCACTGGTAAAGGAAAGCAAAAGGCCTTCCGCTGGATGAAAAGATATCCCCCAGGGATAATCATCATGCCCTTTCATCTCGTATAAAAACACCCCTGAGAAAGCGTCCCAGACTTTTATCGTTCTATCCCACGAAACAGTGGCTATTTTCGAGCTATCGGGAGCGTACAAGGCAGAAAATACCTCTGCAGTATGCCCGGTTAATGAGATCAATTCGCCTCTGGCGGCCAGGCTCCATACCTTTGCTGTTTTGTCAAAAGAGGAAGAAAGAAGGCGGTTGCCATCGTGAGAAAAAACAACGGAATTGACGGCGCCTTTATGGCCTGTCAGGTCGAACAATGCTTCATGGGTGGCGGCATCCCATATCCTGATGCGGCCGCCAAAAGTTGCTGTTGCGATCAGTATTCCATCCGGAGAAAATGCGGCGGATAAAACGGCACTTTCATGTTGTAAGGCTGGCAACAGTTCCCGATGGCCCTGAACATCCCAAATCCTCGCCGTCGAATCGGGAGAAGTTGTTACCAGTTTTTCCCCATCTGGAGAAAAGCAGGCGGATGATAAAAATTTATTATGCGTTGTAGGCAAGGTTGAGATGGCTTCCAGGGAGTTGGCATCCAATAGTTTCAGGCTTTTGTCTTTTTGTGAGGACACCGCCTTTTTCCCATCGTTGGAAAAGGCGGCGAAATGTTTCCATGCATTACCGCCGGAGGTGGCCGCCATTTCGCGCTGCCTGTCGAAAATGCTAAATACACGCATCTTCGTGTGGAGCGTATTGATCTCATAACT
Source organism: Lewinellaceae bacterium (assembly GCA_020636095.1). GTDB lineage: Bacteria > Bacteroidota > Bacteroidia > Chitinophagales > Saprospiraceae > JACJXW01. The sequence continues at coordinate 104,886 of JACJYN010000012.1, read as the reverse complement.
GTACCTGGCTTCAAGATCTTCCGGCCCGATATCCGTTTTGGTTTGACCTCTGGCGAAATCCTCCAACTGCTTCTTTACGTCCCAAACCATAAAGGAACCGTTTTCTAATGCGGCGAGGACCTGGCCTCTTCCAGAAGAAAAAACTGAAGAATGAATGGCAAAGGAATCTGTGGGAAGCACCATCACAGCCGGCGGATTATCCAGATGCCAGATCTTCACCGTTTTATCTATTGATGCAGTGACGATCTTGTGCTCATCCGGGGAAAAGGCGGCCGAAAACAAACTGTTGGTATGCCCCCGGAGGACAAATAATTCTTCTTGCGTCCCAACATCCCATAATCTGGCTGTTCCATCGTAGGATGCGGTAAGGATCAGGCTGTCATTGGCTGAAAAAACGCCGGATATCACTGCATTTTCATGGCCTGTATAATAGGTGTATTTACTGGTTTTAAAATCATATATTGCCACCCTGCCATCCCACAAAGTGAATAGAACCTTATCGCCATCGTGGGAATAAGTGACAGAAATTGCCGGAACGCCGAATGTCACCTCCGTCACCCGCCTCTTTTTTGTTGCCAGGTGCCAGACCCTTACTACTCCGTCCTCAGCGGCTGTGATGACCTTTTTTTCATCTGGAGAAAAGGCGGCCGTAATGACGGAACTGGGGTGCTCCAGTGGGGGGTCAACTTCCATTCTTTTGTCAAGGTCCCAAATCCTTACCGTATTATCGTGAGAAGCGGTTACTATCCGGTTGCTGTGGTTGGCAAATGCGACACTGCGAATGGCCTTGGTGTGCCCTTTGAGGATATACAATTGCGCTCCTGTGTTGGCATCCCATACCCGGATGGACATATCTTTGAACGCCCAGTCATTGCCCGAGGAGGTGACGATTTTGGCGCCATCCGGACTATATACAGCTGCCCGGACATAGTCCTCGTGCCCGGTTAAGGTGAATAATTCCCGGCCGGTGGCGACATCCCAAACCTTTGCCGTCTTGTCCCAGCTTGCCGAAACCACCCTGGTTCCATCTGGCGAAAACTGAGCCCTGCGGACACCATCTTGATGTCCGTAGAGCGTGGTATGGTAATAATCTTCTCTGTGATAATAGTTATCGATCAACTTCCGAGTGACCCTTGGGTTTTCCGGGTCGATCCGGGCGGCATATTCGGCCAGGCGAAACTGCGTTGTGCGGTCTTTCACCGTATCCATAATACTTACCAGAATGTTGGACAACACTTCCCGGGTTCTACGCTCGGCTCGTCCCCGCTCTTCCCGGGCAATTTGCGCCTGCCGGTTGGCCTCTTTTTCCGCCTCTCTGGCCATCCGGGCGTTCTCCTCCGCCCGATGCTGCGCCCTGCGCGCCGAGTCTCGGGCTGTGATCAACTGCTCCTCCCGTGCCCGCTGGGCTTCCTTGATCAATCCGGCCAATTCATTCTGGTCGATTTCATCTTCGTCGCAGTGCAAAGCAGCCAGGTAATTCTCGATAGCTTCTTCATAGTTCTCGTGCTTATAATTCCCAAGGCCCTTCTTCTTCAGGTATTCGTAACGGTTCTGCTGCCCTGAAGCAGAAAATGCCAGTAATAAACAACAAAAAGCCAAAAAGAAGGATCGTCCCATATGATATAGAGGTATTTACGCGTGAAACAGGGTGCTTATCAAATTTACTAAAGTCGTGTGCACTATGCAAATATCACCTCTTCACCTCACCCGCTCCATCCTCATCACGTATCTTATCCCATCTGTAAAGCTTATTATCTCAAACTGCCGCTCATCGATGATCCGAATGGTACTTGTGCGCGTATCCGTATAGTCAATAGGAGGGGCTTCCGTTCTGTGATAGACACTTCCATTAGCATCCCGAACTCCCCCGGTACCTCCGCTGGATTTGAAAGTAGTCGTCCATTCAACCGCAAATTCCTGGCCGGTTAATTCACCTACTCCCCGGGATTCAGATCGGTAACTGCTTTCCGAACAAAATAGGGTGCCATTATCAAAACTGCTGGATCTGGAGGTTGTATATCTGCTTAAAATGATCTTTTTGCCTTGCTGAGTAACCGTTAAGGGCGAAACAGTCTGAGTAGAGACTATCCCCTCATGGTTTTCGGTGTAGGTCCCGCTCTTCTTACACCCCTCCCCACTGATGCACTCATACGTGCCGGCAATGACAATATCAGCAAAAGATCCGCTGCCAACCGGCGAAATGACCACGTTCTCCCCAGGCTGGATCAGGTTCTTCGGTGATTCCCAGAATTCATCCAGCTCCTTCTTGTAGTGTTGATAGGTTTTTTCAGCACCTTTCGTTGCATGGCCTGGGTCGTCGTAGGTTTGGGCTTCCTCTAGTATTTCTTTGGATATGAACCACTCTTCTACTGATCGCTTAGCAAGGTCCACTACGCCCTTCAGGAGATCCTCCCGCAGTTCTGCCTTGACTCTTGAAAAGTCAAATCCTTCACCAACTTTTCCTTTCAAGGCCGCCCATTCTACTGCCAACCCTTTTGGCACCTGCCCTATGTCAATCCAGTAGTGCTGAAATTCATGCCGGATCGTAGCTTCCAGTTCGCCCAGGGTTGCAAAGGCCGGACGGTAAATTTCAATGGTATTTCGGGAATATTTGACCGACTGCTCCCCGGATTGATACTGCCCATAAACTTCTGAAGGGCCATCGACCACTACGAGGTCCGGCACACCGTGCCGGCCCAGGCCCTTCTTCTTAATGTAATCCTGCACAAAGGCCTTTTTCTGGCTTTCCGACAAGTCTTCAAGAGGCCGGGCCAACTGTCCGTAAAGCCCCGGAAAATATCCAAGAAGGATAAATAAAGCGATCAGTTTTATACATGGGTTTTTCATGTTGCTTCAGGTTTATTGCATTGAAAAATGCAGACGGCCACTTCGGCCCCGGTGTGTCCCATCCTCCATCCAACCGTCCAGCCGTGTCAACCTATTTCAGGACGGGACATTCCGCTTTCCGCTTTCCGAATTCTGCCTTCCAAATTCCGCCTTCCCACTTCCGAATTCCGCTTTCCCACTTCCCACTTCCAAATTCCTCCCCTCAATACTCCCACTTCCCATACAACCGCATACGGATCTTATGAACGGTATTAGGGTTGTACAACTCCACATAGGGCGGCTTGTTCTGCGCCCAGTCGCGCAGGTAGAAGGTGTAATATCCCATCGATTCCCCATGGGTCTCGGAGTCGCGGTCGTACAGCTGAAGCTTGAGTTCGTCGTGCACATACAACCTCACCTTGTGCTGAAATTCCAGGGAGGCATTCAGGAAAGCATCTTCCACTGTTTCGGTAGAGGTCAGCGGGTTGTCGTTGGAATAGATCCGGGCGACCAGGTCCGCCGGGCCGTCCGGGTCCCAGTTGCCGCCGCCAGGCCGGTAATAGGGATAACTCGAAACGACAACTCGCTCTGCCCTGAAGTACTTGGGCAATAGTTCGGTCTCACAGTAGGCGCCGGTGAATCCTTCGGGGCAATCACACCGCCCCTCATCGCAGGTGCCGCCGTTTTCGCAGTAAACGTCCATGCAGGGGTCTTCTTCGATACAGGAGCTCATCCCTGTGAGTATCCCGATAAGCAGAGCAAAAAGAATTACATTTTTCATGTGGCTCAGGTTTTGGTTTGAATGTGGTGGAGAAACGATCACCCTATTGCTGATCTCTTTTCTCCTTTTCTGAGCCAAAGGTCGGGGTTAATACAAGGTGGGAAAATTCCAATTTCTGTGTAGCCTAAACTACCCAGATCTGGGTAGATGAGAATTGCTCGATAAAGACAGGAAATTAACAAAGCGAAAAGCTGTGAAAGGTAATTGAACATCCAGATGCTCAAGTCCGAGCGCACGGAAACACAACCGCCGAGGTTAATTCATTTTGTTAAGGTAACTTCGTTTTTAAGGTGGAAGTGCCTTTCGCCCTCTTTCCGCCGCCCCCAGCGTTCGACTGAGCTCACGCCGAAGTCCAGGCAATGTTCCGATTTCCGATTCCCGACTTCCGATTTCCGATTCCCGAATTCCCACTTCCGACTTCCGACTTCCGACTTCCCACTTCCGATTTCCGAATTCCCACTTCCGATTTCCGATTTCCGAATTCCCACTTCCAAATTCCGATTTCCCACTTCCGACTTCCGATTTCCGATTTCCGATTTCCGACTTCCGACCCGGCCGAGGTACGAGGACGGACCACCCCCTCCCCTACAACTCCAAATACCCCTCCTTCACCGCCTTCGTCACCAACTGCACCACATTCGTTACCTCAAACTTCCGGCGCAGGTTCCGGGTATGGGCATGAATGGTGGACTCCTCATTGTCCAGCTGCTGTCCGATCTGCTTGGCCGTTAGGCCCTCCGAAAGCAACTGGAGGACTACCCGCTCTTTTTCCGTCAGGTGTACCCGTTCTTTTTTTCTGCGCCGGGCCACCGGAATGAAAAAATCAATGAGGTCCGGGGGGAGGTAGCGTTTTCCGTCGTTGACGGTGTTGATTGCACTCACCAGGGCCTCTTTGCTCTTTTCTTTGACTACATAACCGTCGGCCCCTTCTTCCAAAACTTTCCGGACGAAGTCTTCCTTTTTATACATAGAAAGGATCAATACCTTTACGCCTGGAAACTGCTCCTTGATGCGCCGGGTGGCTTCTATGCCGTCCATCTCCGGCATTTCAATGTCCAGGACAACCACATCTACCGGGGTTTGTTCCAATTGTGCAAGCACTTCCACCCCGTTTCGGGCTTCTCCCGCCACCTCGATGCCTTCTACCTTCTCCAGGATAGACCTCAATCCATCGGTAACGATCTGATGGTCATCGGCCAGCAATATTTTTATCATGATCTCTGATTTTTTGGTTGTGAAATGATTTATGAGGATGATCTCAACCTCAACCTTTGCCTCAACCTCACCTCCCACTACGCTTCCAGTGGAATATCGATCAGCATTGTCGTGCCCTTCCCTTTTCGGGAGTCAATCTGTAGAGCTCCTCCCACATTTTCCACTCTGGCTTTCATGTTTTTTAGCCCCATGCCATCCTTCATACGCGCTTTTTCAACGTCAAAACCAACGCCGTTGTCTTCCACGATCACATTGACCAGGTCATCAAAATGGTTGACCTGGATGCTTATTTTAGTAGCCTGGGCATGTTTCAGCACATTGCTCACCATCTCCTGAATGACCTTGAATAGTTCGAACTCCAGGTTGCTGTCCAGGCGTTCTTCCAGCCCGCTGGTGTCCAACTCGACGGACAGCCGCTTTACTTCCTTGATATCCTCCACCATGGACTCCAGGGCCGCTTCCAGGCCAAACTTGGCCAGTATCCCCGATTGTAGGTTATGAGCAATAGCCCGGACGGCATTGCAGGCTTCATCCAGAAGGGTATTGGCTTTTTCGTATTTCTGGCGGATATCTTCCTGCATTTCCGAGAGTTTTTCATCCAGGGCGCCGTAGTACAATTTCACGGTCGTCAGCATCCCCCCAAGGCGGTCGTGCAGGTCTTCAGCAATGCGCTTCTGTTCTTCATCCTGGGCATGCTGGCGGGCATAGATGAGCTCCAGTTCCTGGCCCTGCAACAGGGCATCGACCTCCTGAGCGGCGATCTTCTGCTTTTTCTTCTGGTTGTAGGCGTATAAGACGGCAAGGGCCAACAATAGCCACAGTATAATAAACCCGGCAATACCCAGTATAACCAGCTTCTGCTTTTCCCTTTCTGCCCGCTCTCTGTCCATCTGGTTTTCATAGACTAGTGCGGTTTTCGCCCGGCTGAAGATGCTGTCCCGGATTTGGGTGTATTCCAGATTGTAATACAGGGCTTCGGGATAGCCCTCCAGCCTGCGATAAGTATTGGATAGGTTGAAAAGCACCAGGAGCTTCAGTTCCGGGTCCTTGACGGTGTCGGCTTCTATTGTAGACAGGCTTTGCTTATATTGGATCAATGCCGTGTCGTAAGAGGACTGATCATAATAGACGTTCCCAATGTCATAATGGATGGCGGCCAGTTCGCGCGGGTTCCGTAGCCTTTCAAATTGCTTCCGGGCCAGGTGGTAGTTTTCTAAGGCTTTTTCATTCTTCCCCTGCTGGAAGTACGCACTGCCTATATTGCGATAGAGTATGGCCGTGTCGGTTGAGTCAAGCGATTCTTCAAATTGAAGGGCGGTTTCGTAATGGGCCAGGGCTTCCTGCTGGTTTTGTTGATAAAAGGCATTGTTCCCCAATAGCAGGTGGCTCTTTCCCTGCCCTTTTGCGCCGCCCATTCCTTTAAAAAAGGACAGGCTCTCCTCCAGTAAGGTTCCTGCTCTTTTATAATCTCCGAGATGTTGAAGCGTACTGGCCAGATTGAGCTTCGTTAAAGCTACTCCTTTAGGGTCCTTCAGGGCTTCCCGAATGGTTATGCTGGTTTCCAGGTGTTTTACGGCGGCATCATACTCCCCCATACGGTTAAGTACATCCCCCAGGTTGTTGTGTAGTTTTCCCGCAATTTTCACCTGGGCATCTCCTGTTTGGCTCAACCCTCTGGAAAAATATTCCCTGGCTTTGCTATAACCACCAGCCTGGTCCCGGTACAACAACCCCAAATTGTTATAACAACTGGCAGCCTTTTCAGTATCCTGTGCTGCCTCCCTGAGTGCTAAAGCTTTTAGGAAAAAAACTTCAGCCGTATCATATTGCACCGCATACTTCGCCATCAACCCAAATACCACCCAACTGTTGGATTCTTCCAGCTTGTCCTTCTTCCTGGCCGCCAACTCCTTTCCCCGGGTAGCATACAGCCGGGCAGTATCTTCACTCACCTCCCTGTACCGGTACGCCAGTTCGTTCCAGACTGCAGCCTTCTCCAGGCCATCATCCGCCAATGTTTCCAGAAGCGTGATCAGATCCTCCTTCTCCTTTTTCGTCACATCCCGCTGCCCCTGCACCGGAAGCAGGTACAGGCAGAATAAGCCCAATATGCAAATTACTTGTTTCATCTTCCAATTGGTTTTAATGGGACAGCAGCAGCTATATAAGGCGGGGGGATTCGTACATCGTACACAACCCAGAGTTGCCGTTGAAGCCCGTACATCGTACACAGCCCCGGTCCATTCTGTCCATCCTTAGACGGATAGCCTAAAAAAAACTATCCTCAATATAACCATCCAACAATTTCACCCCGAGCTTGTCAAAGGGCAACCAACCTCAATCCTCCCCAATCGGCCTCGACTCCTCACTCGCACTCGTCGTACTCACCGTACTCGTCGTCTTCGGCTTCTCCTCGTCTCCGGCAGCAATACTCCTCGCCCTCGGCCCCTCTTCTTCCACCCACAGCTCCACCTTCACCGGCACGTCTTCCGCCTCTCCCGGGGCGCTGCCCAGCGCAACGGTGTGCACCACCGGCGACGCCCCCCTGAAATCGGGAATGGCCGGGTCTTTCCTGATCTTCAGGCCGACTACCCAGGCGCCGTCTCCGTCGAGCTCCGCCGGGATGGGCCGGTGCCCGTCCGCCCGGTAGCTGATGCTCGGACAGTAAGTGACGGAATGAAGGAAATATTCGTCCGGCTCATCAAAATTCCGCTGGACGAACAGGCGGACTTGCGGTTGGTAGAGTTCCATGTTGTAAGGGTTTGGTTGTCTAAATGCAACTATCCAGCAATTGGCGATTAGCTGTTGGCTATTGGCGCCCGGTGCCCATAAAAATGGGATATAAGCTTAAGCTACCGGTTTTTTGCTTAACATACCAAACCTTAAGGGCAGGCATTTGCTAACTGCTAACCGCCAATTGCTAAGAGTGTGTTCAAATTTCGTTTTTGGAGATGAAAACAGTTCATTTTTCGCTTAAACAAGGCGCAGGTTCGGGATCGTAGCAGGGCTCCGAAGCCCGGTTCTGCAACGCGGTGTAAGCGAAAAAGGTGCGTTTTCAACCCGAAGTATGAAACTTGAACACACTCTAACTGCTTAACTTTAAATTTAATAAACCTCCTGTAATTCTTCCTACAAAGGTGCGCTTTTCCATCCCCCCCTGCCATACCCAGTTCTGCTGATAACCTCCTACTCAATTTTAGGTACAGCGCCACCGCCCACCGTCCGCCGAAGCTTCACGCGAAGGCGGGCACCGTCTCCCCCACAAACCGCCCTCCCCCTAAATAAACCAAATTACACCCGCCTCTACGAGCCGGCCAACCTAATCGTCGTGTAGGGTAAGAGACCAGCGCACCACCCCTATATGCTGTACGCCAGAAACTCTCCCCCGAACCGGACCCCGGCAAAAGCCGGGGCAGGCTGTGCGCCTTTCAACGCATCGCGGCTCTCCGTGTTCCTTTGTTAGCAATGCCAACAAAACGCATAAAGCCTTTTCGCCATAGTAACATACCTAGGCTCCTACTCTTGGCCTATCTCTTTCAGCCGCAAGGAGCCGTTGCCGGCATGCTACGGTCACGCTCCTGTTTCCAGAAGTCGCTAAGCCGGTTGCTTTACACAGATTTTCAAAGAAGCCTAACTTCTTCTAGCCAGTCCGTGGCTGGCCTTACGCCAGCGTCAATCTATGCCGTTAGATGGTGCACCCTTAACGCAACGAACGGAATGACGGTTACTCTCATGATTATAGCCCCGAATAAGCTTACCGTAGTTGAAGCTATAGCTCCAAGCGCCGCCGGCATCATACTCAGTTCCGCTCCAATAGAAGCCATAGGAGCCCAGGTTGCTATAGCCGCTATCGGTATGACGCCAACCGCCGAGTAAGGCATTGAAGGCACTACTACCCCCTTTAACTAAATTCCTGTAAGCTCTTTGAGGGTCACCAGAATGTTTCCAACTACCGTCAACCATATACATATAACCCCCAAACTTTTTAGCTAAAGTCCTCCATTCCATTTCCGTTGGCAAGCGCCAGCCTGGCCCTAAGGCTTTACAGGTTTCCTTGGCTGCCTTCCAGGTATATAACCGCCCATATCTCTCACAATTTACCGGTTCGTTATCAAAACAGTAGGAGTCAGTTACTGTGTAATTGAGGTTGCTGGCAGTCCAGGTTATACCTACGAGATTTATCTTTTTATACCCATTTCCAGATGGATCGTAGACATAAGTGGCGTCCTCAGATCTTGTTGTATGCTCTCTACTAGGCAACGGGCGCCTGTCCATTTCTTCCCTTGGAATACTGGCGTTTTCTCCAATAAAATAGAAATTGCCCCCTGGTTCGTGGCCTTCAAACATTCCAGAACGCGGTTTGGGGCGAACATATTCCAGGGCTGACACCAACTCGGAATAAGTAACCAGGTCATTTTCATCCATTCTCAAGGCAGATAGGATAGCTCGAGCAAAGGGCGAATGGTCTGTCCCATCTGAGGTTCTCTCTTTTCCCCCCGAAGTAAGAAAAAGGCGGCTTTTGTAGGCCATATTCCTGGATACGTGCTGCAATACCGGATCTTCTGCCCTGCCTATGGCAATCTGGCGGCTAAAAGCACCTGAATAACAGGCATCAATAGCCACCAGGATATGCTTACAGGGTATTCGGGCAATTATGTCGCGCAGTCGGGCTTGAGGAATGAAAGTCCTTCCATAAGGGTCATCAACGGTTCTTAAACCGTCTTTTGGGATAAAGAAACCCTCTGCGCCTTGCTCCAGATAATGGCCATGTCCGCTAAAATAGATCATCAGTTGAGCATCTTCAGCATAAGTCTTTCTTGAATATTCACTAAGCTTGTCATAAATGCGAAGTAATGAGGGATTATGCAAAACCTCAGTCGTAAATTCGTAATGATCACGCAATTCCCTGGCAATGGTCTCAGCATCTCTCACGGGATTACGTAAATCTTCCCAGTGATCGTAGCTGTCTACAGCGAAAAAGAGCGCAAAGTCTTTACCTTTTCGGATTGTTGGGTTGTCGGAGGGGGGCACAAAACTTACTCCGATAAGGCCAATCAGGATGCCTAGAAATTTTGGCTGGAAGGAGAAAAAGGTCATATCAATTAAGGTTTTACAGACTCTAAAGTTAATAATATACCGGCAGTTTTGCATCCAAAAGGTACGAGGTTCATATGAGATTATATAGGGATTCATAACACCTCGCCAACTGGCACAGCCTTCAGAAATGTAGCCGTAATCATCGCCTTAGAGCGCACCTTCCGAATCCCTCAATAGCAAAATAAGAAATTAAATCAAAAATGGGTAAACTTGTGCCATGGAGCCACAAGGGTACTCAAGCAAGACACTGGCCGCCTGGGTCTGGTAGCCGGGATGTGCCACTTAAACATAGTAATATAACTAACCCTTACTCTTGACCTATCTCCTTCAGCCACAAAGAGCCGTTGCCGGCATGCTTCGGTCACGCTTCCGTTTCCGGAAGTCGCTAAGCTGGTTGCTTTACACAGACCCGCCTGCCTGGCGGGCAGGGTTTCAAAGAAAATGGGAAGCCCGACTTCTTCTAGCCAGGCTGTGGCTGGCCTTGCGCCAGCGTCAATCTATGCCGTTAGACGGCAAATCCTTAAGACACCGGCACGACATGGTGACCGACTTTAAGGTGACGTAGCGGTCGGCTCGCTCGTCGCCGCCGTTGAAGGCGCAGAACCAGGCACCGTCGGCATCGTACTCGGAAGCAGACCAATAGCGGCCGTAACGGCCTAGTGCGCCGGGAACGAAGTTATTGGTCAATAATTTGAGGCTGTTTTGCGGCCAGGCAAGGCGCGACGACCGACCATAGCCTAAGCTACGGAAGGAAGGAGCAACGCAGCATGGCCGTAAAAGAGCCCAAAGAATTGGTTAAGAATTTCGTTCCCGGCGCACTAGGTGGACGTACCCGCCGTCGCTATCGCCGGCGCCGCCCAGAAGGGCAGCAAACCCACTGGAGCCGCCTTTGATCAAGGTTTTATATACTGATTTATTATCACCAATATGCTGGTACAATTCCGCTACTTCTTCATCTTCCGGTAAGCGCCAGCCAGCCCCCAGCTTTTTACAAGCCTCCTTCGCCGCCGCCCACGTATACAACCGCCCATACTCCCGGCAATTGGCTGAGTCATCATCGTAGCAATAGGAGCCCAGCACTTCCAGGTTCAGGTTCCTCCCCAGCCACTGTTTGCCTGCAAGCTCCAGAATGGGATAAGTGTTACCTTCACTGTCTTCAACAGAGAGTTCTTTTTCCTCAGCAGGAGTCTTCTCATCTGCTACAAAAACAAAACCTCCGTCTTCATGGCCATACAACGTCCCATAGTGCGGTGTAGGCCTCACCTTTTCCAAATCTGCCAACAAGCCATGGTACGTCAATAAACCGCCTCCTTCAGCATAGGTACGGCGTAAGCTGCTCAGAATGCCTTCCGTAAAAGGGGAATACTTCACCCCCGTCGGCGTCCGTTCATTTTTGCCCGAAGTAAGCAATAGGCGAGAGCGGTTGCGCAGTTGGCCAGCAATAATGTTATGGCGCTGGGAGGCCGACGTATCGCCGGGCCTTTTCATATCCGAATCTCCTTGAAAGGCAATTTCCTGGTCGATGGTGCCCGACCGGCAGGCATCGATGGCCAACAGGATGTGCGGGCAGGGAATGGAGGTGATAATATTTCCCAGCTCAGTCAGATTGATATACGAACCATAATCGCCATCCGTACTGCCTTTGGGTATGAAATATCCCGTTTTATTGAAATTCCGAAACGCTCCATGGCCGGAGAAATAAACGAATAGCTGCCCGTCCTCGGGAAATTGCTTAGCCTGCCATTGTTCCAGGATGCGCTCGATCTCTCCTTTGGTTTTGTCCTGATAGGTTTTCGTTTGAAAGCCATATACCTCTTTTAGCTCTTTGACAAGGGCTTCCACGCCGGAAATGCTATTTTCCAGCATAGTATACTGGGTGCCACTATAATCGCTGACCGCGAAGAACAGAGCAAAATCCTTACCGGTACGTTCGAATGTATGTTGTGCTGATGCCAGGGTAGGCATAGTACTACAGTACAGCAAAATCAACAAAATTACAGTTCCCGTTTGGTTAGAAATCATTGTAAAGCTCGGATTGCTGGTTTTATGATACTGGATGCAGATTTGAGTACCACATTTCGATATATAACAAGATAACCGTTTTCAATCATTGAAGTACTTAAATCAGGCTAATCATCTCTTACACAACGGCATGATACACTGTTTGAAATCGGTTTCTGAACCCGGATCAATTTTCCTTGGTCATTATCAAATAAGTAAGACCAGGAATGATCCGATAGGTGTTCAGTCACTGTACTGCTCCAGTAAACACCCCACTTGCCTTTATTGAAATACTTTTCACCGGGACTGAATATCCCGCCCAGTTGCGCAGAGAAACCAGGCCTCTCATCCTTTGTTAATTCTGTATAAGCTTTTTCCGGGTTTCCCATATCCAATCCTTCAGGAATGGCAAAAAAGTTATAGCCTCCAAAAGCAATGGCCAGTTCCTGCCAGTCTAAGTCTGTAGGCAACCGCCAGTCTGGGCCCAAGCTTTGACAAGCCTTCTTCGACGCCTTCCAGGTATATAATCGGCCGAACAGATTACAATTTACTGGATCGTTACCATAACAGTAGGAGTCTTGTATCTCAAAATTCAGGTTTTTACCCAGCCATTGTTTACGGCCAAGATGAAGGATGGGATATTGGTTCCCCTGGGAATCTATGGCCATTCTCTGGGGATCAGAAATGCCTGAGTAGTGCTCCGCCACAAAGACAAAACCTCCGTTTTCATGCTTTGGCAGTTGACCCTGATGGGGAATAGGCGTAACGCGCTCCAACTTGGACAGTATGTCGGAGAAAGTAATCAATCCATCCCCTTCGGTATAACCATACTTCAAGCTGTTTAGTATGGATTCTGCAAATGGAGAGTAGTTGACACCATCCAAAGTACGTTCCTTTCCCCCGGAAGTGATCAGCAAGCGAGAAGCGTTCCGCAACTGACGGGATATAAGGTTTTTGCGTTCTGTTGCAGGCGTATCGTATGGCCTTTTCATTACCGGATCCCCTTTGAATGCTATTTCCTGAGTAATGGTTCCGGAATAACATGCGTCAATGGCCAAGAGGATATGGCGACAATTGATTTCAGTTATAATGTTACCTAATCTTATCAGCGAAAGATGAGTGTTGTGATCCTCTTTTCGACCGTCTGATGGAATAAAAAAGCCTTCATTCAAATAATCATCAAAATCTCCATGGCCGGAAAAGAAAATAAATAGTTGTGCACCTTCTGGAAAGATTTTCTCTCGCCATTGTCTCAATGTACTTTCAATTTCTCCCTTTGTAGGGTTGCGGTGTATTTCTGTTTGAAAACTATAAATTTCTCTCAGCTCTTTGGCAATAGACTCTGCATCATTAATAGGGTTTTTCAAATCTTTCCAGTCGGGATTTTCGTATTCTTCAACAGCGAAAAACAAGGCAAAATCCTTACCGGGCCGGAAATGGGGCTCCTCTCCCTGAAAGGCTGGAACTTCATTAACAGAGCCCCAGGTGGGAAGGAGCAGTAATGGTAGCAGAAAGAAAAACCAGAACTTCATCTTTTGTCTTTTGGTGAAAAATTGTTCTTGAGGCACCGGCAGGACAGGGCCATCGATTTTATGGAAACAGGGCGGTCAACTCGTTCATCGTCTCCGTGTAATCCATAAACCCAGGCAAGACTGGCATCAAGTTCAGAAGCAGACCAATAGGTTCCATACTTGCCCAGGTGCAGATACTCACCATCAACGTTGCGACCGCCGCCTAATAAAGCGGCAAAACTACTACTCCCATCTTTAATCAAAACAGAGTACGATTTTTCACTATCGCCTACTTCTTCTTGTTCATACCACTCATAATATCCTCCAAAAGTAATAAGCAAATCTTTCCATTCCTGGTCCGTAGGCAAGTGCCAGCCCACCCCCAGCTTCCTACAAGCCTCTTTCGCCGCTTCCCACGTATACAATCGCCCATACTCCCGGCAATTGGCCGGGTCATCATCATAGCAGTAAGAGCCCGGCACTTCCAGGTTCAGGTTCTTGCCCAGCCATTGCTTGCCTGCCAGGTGGACGATGGGATAAGTATTGCCATCACCGTCAGTAATATACTTTAAATCAGATGGCCTCCTCTCCACCACAAAAACAAACCCACCATCCTCATCATTAGCCAATCTCCCATGATGGGGAGTAGGGCTCACCCGCTCCAACCGAGCTTCAAGGTCAGCATAGGTGGCCAACCCATCGCCACTTGTGTAGGCGTAACGCAAGCTACTCAGGATCGCCTCGGCAAATGGAGAGTGGTTGATCCCATCAAAGGTCCGTTCCTTGCCGCCGGAGGTGAGGAATAAACGGGAGCGGTTGCGGAGTTGGCGGTAGATGATGTTGTTCCGTTCTGTTTCCGGGGTATCGTACGGCCTGGACATGGTGGGCCCTTTAGACACAATTTCTCGGTCAATGGCGCCGGAATAACAGGCATCGACAGCCAGCAGGATGTGCGGGCAGGGAATGTTCGAAACGATATTGCCCAGCGTAGCCAACTCGATGAGGGAATCGTAATTCCCCTTGCGGCCGTTCCTTGGGACAAAGTAGCCTTGGCCGGAAAAGTCCCGAAACGTGCCATGCCCGGAGAAAAAGACGAATAGTTGGCTGTCCCCAGGAAAGCGCTTCCTTTGCCATTGCTCCAGAATGCGCTCGATCTCCGCTTTGGCCTTGTCCCGGTAGACCTCCACTGTTGAGAAACCGTACATTTCCCGGAGCTCCTTTGCGATCGCTTCGGCATCTCTGATGGGGTTTTTCAGGTCATTCCATCCGGTGCCGGTATAGGTTTTATTTGCAAAGAATAGGGCAAAATCCTTTCCGGGGCGGAAAAGTGACTTTTCTTTCTGAAGCACTGCCTCTCCGGAAACAGAACCCCAGGAGGGAAGGAACAGCATTGGAAACAGTAGGAATAGACAGGATTTCATCTTATATCCTTTTTTGAAAAACGCGGCGACCTGCGGCCGTCTAATAGTCCAATCAATCTAATTGTCTCTGAGGCACCGGCACGACAGAGCGAGCGACTTAAGGAAGTCGCCGTAACGGTCGGCCCGCTCGTCGTCGCCATTGAAGTAGTAGCCCCAGGCGAAGTCGCCAAGGTTCCTGGTAGCAGACCAGTAGTAGCCGTACCGGCCCAGGGAGTTGTACTCGCCGAAGCTGCCGCGGCTGCCGCCCGGAAGGGCAGCAAACCCACTTGAGCCACCTTTGATCAGGGCTTTGTATGCTGATTCACCATCACCAAAATGCTGGTACAAATCCTCTACTTCTTCATCTGCCGGCAAGCGCCAACCCGCCCCCATCCTTCTACAAGCCTCCTTCGCCGCCTCCCTTGTGTACAACCGCCCATATTCCCGGCAATTAGCCGGGTCATCATCATAGCAGTAAGAACCCGGCACTTCCAGGTTCAGGTTCTTGCCCAGCCACTGTTTGCCCGCCAGGCTCAGAATAGGATATCGGTTGCCGTCACTATCCGTAACAAAATTGGCTTTGGTGGGAGGCTGGTACAGAAAAAGAAAGTCGCCATTGGGGTTGTGCTGGCCGAAATAGCCATTGCGGGGCCGGGGCTGGATGTCCTGCAAAAGGCTAAATAATTCGTAGAAAGTCAACACGCCATTGTCGCCGCCGTTGCCGGCAAACCCCGCCAGGAGCTTTTCGGTCAGGGGAGAATGATATTTCCCATCATCGCTCCTTTCTGTTTTTCCGCCAGACGTGATCACCAGCCGGGATGGGTAGGGCAACACGCTCTGGAAAAGCTGCTCGGCCTTCGACAACTCACCTGGCCGGCCGAATTTCCCCTTCAGAATGGAGCCGCTGTAACAGGCATCCACCACCAGCATGATGTGCTTACAGGGTATGTTGTCAATATCCGGCAGCAAGTCGATCCAGGAAAGGTAAGATTGCTGGTAGGGGTCATTCCGTTTGCCGTCGTAGGGTATAAAATAGCCCTTTCCTTCTTCCGGATTGCTCGGGTAGGGAACGAACTTACCATGCCCGGAAAAGTAGATGAACAATTGCTCGTCATCGGAAAAGGATTTGCTCAGATATTGCCGGATGGTTTGACGGATTTTATCCCCGGAAGGGTTTCGGATAATGGTGGGGGCAAAACCATACTTGTGCTCCAGCACCTGGGCAATGGCTTCGGCGTCCCGGACCGGGTTGTTCAGGCCGTCCCACTCCCGGTAGTCCTTGACAGCAAAAAGGAGGGCGTGGTCCTTGCCGGCCCGGCTAAAGGATTGCTGCGCTCGTAAGGCAGGAAATGCTATGCTGCAAAGCAACAGCAGGAAAAGCGCTTTATTTGGGTTGGGGTTCATTGCCATGCTATGCGTTCCTTGATTATCGTAAAAATTGCCTCAGTTCCGTCATCAGGCCGTCCCCATAATCCTTAAGGATCTTCCAGGATTTTAGGTCTTGATCTATATTGCTATATTCCCCTCGCTCATTCCATAGGGTAGATTTTTCCGTGCATTTTCCATTCAGGGTGCAATCCAACCGGTAGCCATAAGTAGTAGGATTGACTACAAAGGTGAAGGTCAACCACTCCTTTTTCAGTGTGGTGCAATCGAGGCTCAGCCGGCGCAGCCATTCACAGATTAACAGGTTTTGCTGGTCTTTGAGCACCTCCCGGTACAGGGGTTTTACCGACAAGACATAGATCCCTTCCTCGAAATCCACCAATTGCTCGGATATACTGGCCCCGGACTTCTCGAATCGCTGCCGGGCGAAAGCATGTATCTTCCTGAAAGTGGAATCATTATGGCCGATATTGACATTTATCCCGGTTTGAGCGCTTTTGGCCAATTCCGGGACATAGACGGGAAAAGAATGGAAAGCATCCTTAGTGAGGGAGCTATCTATTTTTATGCCCTGGCCTTCATAATAAATTCCGTAGAAGACGTATTCCTTCAGGCGCGTATCATAGGTGTCGTACAATTGGACAGTAGCCTGTCCGGGCTCCAGTTCCATAAGGTGGATCATTTTGAGGAACAACTGTGCTTCCAGCCCGATGGAATTCTTTTTGTTGTACTCGGCGCCCAGCTTCCGCCAGGCCGACCGCACATAATCCGCCAGGTCATCCCGGCCCGAATAGGGGCTGGGGATCTTCAGGTACAGGTTGACCTTATCCTCTTCAACTGTAATGGTTTCCACCTGGAGCAATTCTCCCAGCCCACTCAGATCGAGCCACTCCTGGTAAGCCTTTTGCTGGGATTTAAAGAAGACTTCATCCTTTTTTAAGCCCTGCCCCCTTAAATGCCAGGGGCAGGCCAGGAAAAGTAGCAGGATCGCTACCGACTTACAGAACCTTGCCGTATCCATTCACCTTTCTTTTTTGGTTTAGGGGCGACGCAACAAATAACCTACCCATCTGACTTCGTCTTTTTTCTTTATGCTTTGTTGCATTTTCCTTGCGTAGCCCCACTATGCGCGTCAAATGCGCCTCGCCTAAAGAAAAAATACCTTCGTCATTTTGGGCAGCTTATTTATTGCCTCGCCCCTTATCAAGGGTATAAGTAAATAATAAAGGGCCAGCCCTACCACCAGCATCAGGATGTATGGCCACCAGGGGTAGCCCTCAAAGGTGCCATCGGGCCGTATATATACCAACAGGATGGCATAGTAAACCAGCGCATGCCCACCAGTGAGTATCCATAACCGTTTCCGGCTCAACCGGCTGGAAGCAGAGGAATAATACGGCGCCAGGTAAAACACAAAAGGGATCAGGGCCAAAACCACCTGGTTCACCATCCCATGGGAGGACAATAAAGCCACAGGGAGCAAAATACCGAGCGCTACCAGGTGATAAATTCCCCAGCGCTTGAGCCAGCGCTTGGTTTCCTTCTGTTCGGAAGCAGGGATGAAGGTAGGGGGCTTTATTGCTGTGACTTCCGCCTCCTGGCTTCCGGAAAGGTCCACTGCCGCCGTAGCCTGCCCTTTCCGCAAAAACACAAACTCCCCCCCCTGATGCCCCGTATCCTGCAGCGGCTCCCCCCGGGGCATCTGCTTGTCGGTATTGTAAACCACGCCCCGCAGTACTTTCCCGCATAAATCCGATCCCCAAAGGGCCGGCTCCTCCTGGTACCGCAGCTGCTGCAGCAAACTCTCGGCAAAGGGGCTGTGCCGCCCCAGCGAGCCGTCCGACACCGGCTCCAGCCGGCCGGCGGTGAGCAGCCAGCGGGAAGGAATGGAATACTGCCGCCGGGTGGCCGCGTCCAGGCTCCGCTGAGCAAACAGAGTAGCCGAAAAACAGGAGTCGACAATGCCGAATATGTGCCGGGCCTTAAGGTTGCGAAGGAAGTCGATGACATCCAGGTTGTTCAAGTAGGTACTGAAGTCTCCATCGACGGCGTCCGCGGGTACCCAGAAGCCCCGCCCGGTAGCCGGATGGGCTACGCCGTGGCCGGAGTAATAGAACACCAGGTTGTCTTCACTGCTCAGTTGCTCTATCAGGGTGTAAAAGGTATGGGTGATGGCGCTACGGGTGGCTTCCTCGTCGTATAGCTCAATGGTGTGTTCTTCGTCAAATTGATACTCGGCCCACAGTAGGTCCCGAACGGCCCTGGCGTCGTTCACGGCGTTGTAGAGGGGCTCGATACCGTTTCGGTATTGGTCGATGCCGATCACCAGAAGATAATTCGATCCTCCGGGGATGTTGTGCGCCGGCTTCCCTCCTGCCGAAGCCAGGCTTTTGTCTGGGCCCTGGGGCATATCGTTGTTGTTGATCACTGTCTAAAAGTAAGAAATTCAGGTAGCTTTTCCAATGCCTGATGCCCCAATATTAGGAATTTTTGAATGCCAGGGATATACGCATTTTTGAGTATGCCTTACCAAAATCCGGGATCTTCCCCTCCCTTGTTTTTAGTAGAGCCTGAAAGACGAAAAACCCTTATCTTTGAAACCTACCGGACTTTGGACGGCTCTAGCTGGACTTTGGACGTTCCAGCGTCAAAGTCGGAAGTCGGACACGAGCGAAGCGACTGACGGAGTAAGTCGGAAAAGCAGGCGATTTGCGCCCATTTAGAGCCCCATTCCGACTTCCGGCTTCGCAAGGTGATTTCGGTCAATAAACACCTCACTTTACCCTTGCTCTAAGGGCCAACCAGTAGCTATATGATGCTGCCATGGATTAGCAGCCTCCCTTAGCCCCTCGCCCTTAGCAGGCCTGGCGTTAAAAAACGGCCCGGAACGAAACGCCCGCACTCCCCACTGTCTGAGCGGGGAAAGCTATTGAGCAGGGAAAAACAATTTTGCCCGCGAAGTATAAATGGCAACGAAAAAGCGGCTAAGGCGAGTTTGGGGAGTGCAGTGAAGTGGAGGGCCGTTTTAGCCAGGGCTGCGTAAGGCGAAGGGCTTTTTTGTTACTTTTTTGGCCTCAAAAAAGTAAGGACTTTAGCTTCCGAAAGCACTGAAAAACAGAATCTTATGCCAAAAGAGCAAAAAACCTGGCCAAGCAGCCTGGACAAAATAGTAGGAAGGTAAGCCAGCACGGTATACGGCTAGATTTCATACCATTCCGTTAGAAGTATAGGTTATATTAACCGAAATCACCGTTCGCACTTCCGACTTAAGCCCAGTAACTGGTATCTCACAACCCTCTAAAAATCAAAAAAATGCCAACCCTCTACGCTCTGTTCGCCGCCATCAACGACTACCCCAACCCCGATCACCGGCTGAAGGGCTGCCTCAACGACCGGAGAGCGGTGGAGGCTTATGTCTCGGAATTCTGCCAAAGCCGGGGCATCACCTACCGTCCCAAAGTGCTGGAGGACCATCAGGCCACCCGCGATGAGGTGATCCGGGGCTTCGATCATTTCAACCAGGCTGCCCCCGGCGACCGCTGCCTCTTCTTCTTCGCCGGCCATGGCTCCTGCAGCCCGGCGCCGCCGGAGTTCTGGCACCTGGAACCGGACCGCATGAACGAGTCGCTGGTCTGCTATGACAGCCGCACCGCGGACGGGCGTGACTTGATGGATAAGGAGCTCTCTCACCTGATCTGGAAGGCGACCTGGGATGCCGAAAGGGAAGATTACAAGGAGGTGCATTTCCTGGTGGTTACCGATTGCTGCCACTCGGGCTCCGTCACCCGCATGCCGGGTGGGGTAAGGCGGCGGCAGGTCCGGTGCAGTGAACTGAGCACCCCTGCTTCGGAGTATCTGGGGTTCGAAGCGTATATAAAGGAGGGTGAGGGACAGTACAGCCCCCGGCGTGGGCGCTACGTCCACCTGGCGGCAGCCCAGCCACACGAGGAAGCGAAGGAGGTATGCGTCAGTAAAGTCCCGCACGGCATCTTTTCCCATTGCCTGCTGGAGGCGCTTACCGGTACGCTCGGCCATATCTCCTACCTGGAGCTCCAGAACCGGACGGGCATCCGCGTTCGCTCCATGTTTGCAGACCAGTCGCCCCGCCTGGAAGCGCCCCTGGCGGCCGATAAGAGCCTGCTTTTCTTGTCTGGCAATGCTGCGCCGCCAAAAGGGGAACTGCTGGCCAGCTATGATAAGGCGCTGGGCTGGGTGGTTAATGCGGGAGCGTTCCAGGGCATCAGGCTCTCGCCGGCTGTCCCGGTGCCCCGTTTTTTCCTCCCGGAGGAGGGGCTTGAGGTGCAGGTGGTAGAGGTGCTTCCCGGACAGTCCCGCCTGGAGGGAACGGCCGGGCTGGACAAAAGAAGGGTGTATAAGGCCTCCTTTATGGATGCCCTCGAACCGGCGGCCGCTATGGCCTTCGCTCCGCATGCGGAGCCGGAGGGTAAATTGGCGCTGGAGAGGGCGTGGCAGCAGCGTAAACCGAAGTTTGTCCGCCTGGCGGACAGCCCGGGGGAGGCGCAGTATGTCATCCACGCGGAGAAGGGCCGCTTCTTCCTCACGACGCCCTGCGAGCGGAGGCCTCTTTTTAAACCGCTGGAGGGATACCACGAGACAGCAGCAGCCGCCTTCCTGGATGGCCTCGGCAAGGTGGCCAACTGGAGCTATGTCCTCAATTTGTCCAATCCCTTTTCCACCATCAGCGACGATGAGTTTAAAATGGAGCTTTACCGGGTGACGGAGCCGGGCAATTACGCCAGCGATGCGCCCCACGAGCTCGTGGATTGGAAATCTCCGCCGGAATTACCCTATCTTTCTGAAGGAGGCCAATGGTTTAACCCCGCTTTCAAGCTCAGGGTCAAAAATACGGGGAACCGAGACCTCTGGGTTAGTGTGCTGTATCTGGGTAAGGACTTCAGCATCACCAACGAGCTGCTGGCCACCCAGCGGCTGAAGCCCGGTGAAGAGGAGTGGGCCAGGTTCCCGGATCCAAAGGGAAAACCCAGCCGCGCTGTCCGCGTGGTGCTGGATAAGGCATACCGCTCCTGGGGGCTTTCCACGATCGAAGAATTCCTGAAGGTTATCATTACGACTTCCCGCTTCGATAGTGACGGCCTCTACCAGGACGGGCTGGCTCAGGAAGCTCGGGAGGACACCCTCCGGGCGCTGGACCGCAGCGCTTCGCTTCCAACCGAAGACTGGACGGCAAAGGAGATCAGCTTGCGCATACATCGCCCCGATTCGCCTTAACGGCCTGTAAGACTGTATAAAAATGTTGGCCTTAATGAAAAAAACTTCCTCATATTTTTGAGCCAGTCAACCTGCGGGGTTTCCATCAGTGCCCCAATGTTGCCAACCCGGCAGCGTTTTTCAGTACCGAAGATCGGAGGCTCAACGGGATAGTTTAATTTTATGTGCCTACTGAAAAACAGCCCTTGATCTTCAGGCTTCGGCGTGAGCCTTCGGCGTGAGCTCAGTCGAACGCTCAGTCGAACGCTCAGTCGAACGCTTAGCCGAACGGAACTTGCGAACGGCGAACAGCGAATTGCGAACAGTCCCGGCTCAACGCTCAGTTCAGTTGCTCACCCTCCCACTTTTTTAACTCGCTAAACTGCCCATCCGATTCCCAACTTCCCCTTTCCCACTTCCCCTTTCCGACTTACTCCGCCAGTCGCTTCGCTCGTGTCCGACTTCCCCCTTCTTTCAGCCGCCGAAGCTTCAGCGTAGGAGGCCCACTTCCGCCTTCCGCCTTCCAACTTCCCCCCCCTCCCCAATTCTGCGTACTTCCCTCCTCCCCAATAATGGGGACGCGCCCCGTTCCCTTTTCCCCGACCTTTGAGTCATTAAATAACTCATCCTGACGACCTGTCTTTCAGCACAATAGCACTATCCGGAAGTTTCCCTAAACAAGCTGGACTTTGGACAGCCCCTTATTTGAAGTCGAGAGTCGGCATGCAACACTCAATGAGCATTCGACGCCTGTTTTCCGCTTTCCGATTTCCGATTTCCGCCTTTGACGCCGGACCGTCCAAAGTCCAGCAAACCAGGAACGATTCCATTTAAAACCATAAATCTGCCGTTATGAAATCTCTTGTTTCAAGTATGCTACTCACCTGTTTAACCCTTTTGGCCATACCCGGCCCCGGCATCAGCCAACCGGGCGCATTCGCCCGGCGGGCAGTGCTCTTCGATTTCCTGGGTGGTTCGATCGGCACGGACGTCAGCCAGCCCTTCCTGGGCTTGCAGGTGCAGCCGGCCCGGGGTTTCGCCTCCCACTTTTCGCTGGTGGCAACCGCCAGAGGCCATGCCCGGAATTATTCCGACGAAGCCTTCGGGGTGGAGGAAATGAACTGGGCCGTTATGAGTGAAGTCCGGGTCCACCCCTTCGGAATGCGCCAGGTCGGCTTCCGGAAAAAAATGCCCTGGCAGAAAAGGCAGGTCAAGACCGGATGTTTCCCCAAAAAGAAGTGTATGGACGGGAAGTGTTTCTCTAAACTTCTCCGGGGTGTTTACATCGCTCCCGGTTACCAGTACGAGAAAACGAACTTTACCTACCTCCCGCCTCCGGGCCTGGAAACGCCGATCACCGATTTCTCTTTTGCCCTTGTCAACCAGGGGCCTTCTTTCCGGTTGGGGTACCAGCTGCGGCTTCCCCTGCTTACCGCAGGAATGAGCTACGGCTGGATGGCCGGCCAACCCAAGGGGGAAGGGCCCTTCGATGTTTTCGGGGATGAGGCCTACACGAATACCTTTCCTTTTAAGTATCGCCTGGAAAGCAACCTGCGCCTGGAGGTGGGCATCCACTTTTAGGCCGGCTTCAGACTTCCGACTTCCAAATTCCGACTTCCCCAAAACGCCCAGTAAAACAACCAACTCAATCTCTTAATCAAAATCCTCTTACCATGCAAACGTTTTTTTCTTTCTGCAAAGTAGCCATGGCCTGCTGCCTGTTCCTGCTCGGAATGGTGGCCTGCGAAATGCCTCCCCCGGTAACCCCGGAAATTGAATTTACGCCGCCGGCTGATCCGTGTGAGGACCCTGAGTCCATCATCGGCGCGATCGAGTGTGCCAAGTGCGATACCTTTAATAGTTTGATCCGGTCTATGCAGTATTTCTCTAACCCGGAGCCTTCTCCCCGCACGGAGAGCAACGAACGGGAAGAGGTGGTGGACCTCGGCGACCGCGATTGGGTCTGCACTTACAGGGATGTGAAATGGGCCCCCGAATACAATGAGCTCTTCATCCTGAACCCGGCTACGGAAGTGATCTTCCCGGGCAGTATGCTGGATGGCGCCAGTATTGCGGATGGCAGCTACCGCCCTATTATTACGGATAGGGATACCATGACCTTGTCGGCCTCTATTCCCAAACTGCCGGGCGTTAGCCAGCGTATCCTGGTAGCCAACCCCTCCTTGTCTAGTGTTCGCGATGGGTCGGCTGAGCTCCTGCAGGATATTGTGCCCGACGGCACGCCGGCATCGATCGGCTCGAAATTGGAAAAAGTGTATTCGGAACAGGAGGCCTACCTGAGCCTGAATGCTAATTTTAAGGGCTGGGGCGCCAGTGTGACCGCGTCTTATGATTTTGAAAGGGCCGAGACGAGAAGCCGCTTCCTGTTCCAGTTCTGGCAGGTCTATTATTCGATCGATGTGGACCCTCCGTCTTATCCTTGTGAATGGTTTAACCCCATCCCTAATCCGGAGCGCACGATAGAACTGTTCGGAGGTACTATGCCGGTGTATGTCTCTTCGGTTAAGTACGGCCGTATGGTGTATTTTATGGTCGAGTCGGAGCACAGCGAGGAGGAGGTGGAAAGAGCGCTGAATGTGTCCTACAGTGGCTTTGGCGTCGGGGGTGGGGTCAGCATTACGGACCGGGACAAGCAGGTGCTGAACGAATCCACCATCAATGCCCTGATCATCGGCGGGCCTTCCGGTTCTGCCATTAATGCGGTGGCGGGCTTTGAGGAACTGAAGGGGTACCTGCAGGAGGGCGCCAACTTCTCGGCCACTTCTCCCGGTGCGCCTATTGCCTATACCCTGCGCTTCATCGATGACAACTCGGTCGCCAATGTGGTGCTGTCGTCGGAATATACTATCCGCCAGTGCGCTCCTCAGGGGGAAAAGGTTACTTTACCACCGGCCCCTCCCGCCAGGGTCTATGATGGATGCCCCATCCTCATCCACGGCGATGGGGAATTCGGTAGCCCGGCCGTGAAAATTACCGGGACGGTCTCTCTGCGCATCAACCAGGAGGGGAACGCGGTACTGGCGAGTATCTACTTTTTATTCGACGAACCGCTGGAAGAGACCCACCCCGGCGATACCCGGGCAGTTCTGGAGGATGAGATCATCGCCTACGAACTGAACGATATCAATAAATACATCGCCAATATCCTCACTGAAGAGGAAAGTACCATCGACTTTACGCCGGCAAACGTGCCTGGAAACGGGAACCACCACCCTCCCTTCACCGGCGAATTCCTTGACGACATCATCGTCCAGGCCGCCGGCGGAGGCGATGACCTGCCCTGCGTGGGCTATACGGAAAACCCGGACGGCCGGGCTTTCGTAAGGATATTGTTTAAAGGGCTGAAGGTGAATGTGGTGTCAAGGTAACCCACAAAAGGTTTGAGAACCTTTCCGCTAGCTCCGCTGGAGGGAGGTTCTTAAACCTTTTTGAACCTTTCCGCTAGCTCCGCTGGAGGGAGGTTCTTAAACCTTTTTGAACCTTTCCGCTAGCTCCGCTGGAGGGAGGTTCTTAAACCTTTTTGAACCTTTCCGCTAGCTCCGCTGGAGGGAGGTTCTTAAACCTTTTTGAACCTTTCCGCTAGCTCCGCTGGAGGGAGGTTCTTAAACCTTTACGTAGAACCTTTCCGTAAAACTTTTGCTAATTCCCTCCTCAAAGCACTCCCAGCACCACCCAGCCCCCCGCCCGCGCCTCCACCACATGCACTCCCTGTTGCCGAAGCTGATTTATACACTTCCGCCGCAGCCGCCATGTGTCCGCCTGCCGGGCATGCCCCAGCCAGCTGTTGAGCTGACACTCCAGCTTTGCCGCAGAGAGCTCCCCCTTCCGCAATTGTTCCAGCCGCAACCGCAGCCGGCGGCGAAACCGCTGCACGTTCTCCCGTCGCAGGCGGCGGTGGGTGAGGAAAATGCGCTGCCCCAGGAAAGTGACGCCATCGCGAACGGGAAACACCTCGCACTTCCTGGGGTGGAGCAGCAGGCGCAACTCCTGAGCCAGAAACGAACGTACGGCCTCCCTGGCCTGGTGCAGCCGACTTTTGTCAGAAGCAAAAAGCAGAAAGTCGTCTACGTATCGGACATAGCCTTTGAAACCCAGCTCTTCCTTCACAAAATGGTCGAGCGGAGAAAGGTAAAGGTTAGCGAAAAACTGGCTGGTAAGATTGCCCATGGGCAACCCTTTGCGGCGGGTGGCGGGGCTGAACAGATCGTCGCCTGGAAAGTAATCGGGCGCCGGCTCCTGTGGGTTGGAGTTGTCGATGATCAGGTTTATAAGCCTCAGCGTGCGGGGGCATTTGATCTTCCGGGCAATGAGGCGCTTGAGGATGGCATGGTCAATACAGGGAAAGTACTTCCGGATATCGGCCTTGAGCACAAAATCATATTGGTGCATAAACGCCTGGCAACGCCGGATGCCGGCATGCGTACCCTTGCCCTTACGGTTGGCATAGGTGTCGGCAATCAAGGTTTTCTCAAAAATGGGCTCGATCACATTGCAGAGCGCGTGGTGCACCACCCGGTCGCGGAAAGGCGCGGCGCTGATCATGCGTTTTTTGGGATCGTGGATAAAAAAGGTGCGGTAGGGGCCGGGCTGGTAGGTTTCCCTTTCCAATTCTTCCTTCAACTGAAAGAGCTCGTACTCTAAATTGACCTCAAAAGCCGCTACATTGGAGGCATTACGCTTGCTCTTCCGGGCTTTGTAGAATGCCTGGAGCAGGCTGTCGAATGTGCAGATATTAGCATATAGATCACCAAATCGTTTCATAATGGAGCAACAAAATACAATTCTCGTTCAAACTTATGAATTGCTAAAGTTTATGATTGGCGTCCTGAAACATTTTCCCCGGGAGCAGAAATTCCTGATTGGAGACCGCATTCAGGGCTTGATCTCCGATATTATGGAGGCCTTCATTGAGGCTTACTACAGCCAGGGGAAAGAAAAAAAGCCCAAACTGATGCACACAAATATTCAATTAGAAAAACTGCGCTATTATGTACGCCTCTGTTATGAACTCGGCTATTACCCCTCTACCAAATACGGCCTGATCATGGAAAAAATCCAGGAAATCGGCAGAATGAATGGAGGCTGGATCAAGAGCTTGCCATAGCCTCAAAAGGTGCCCGGACAGGACGTTCGCTTAACGCTACCAGCCCCGCCGGGCGGTTTTTGTGTTCGGCACTCCGCTTTTGGCGGAATACACAGGTATCTGTGCTGAGCTATTACCTAATGCACACTCCACAAAGCCGTAACCTTGTGAATCCCGGCAAATATTCCCTTTCGGGAATACGCAAAGCGCTGGGACAACCGGAACCCGTTGTTGTTGTTCCTGTTCCTCGGATTGTTGTTGTTGCGATTCGATGAGCGAAGGTTGTTCGTATTGTTGTTCCACGAACCACCGCGCAAAACCCGATAACCTCATCCGATAACGCACGATACCAGTTCTAAAAATAAAAAAATCGATGGCGCTACGCGCCAAAAATAAAAAAAGGTTCACCCTGTGAAATAATGCCAAAGACATTCCGGCTTTGCCGGATTTCACAGGGTAAAAAAATAAAAGCACAAAGGTTAATAGCCCTGGGACAACCGGAACCCATCGCCGCTGCTCCTGAGGACCGGATCGTTGAGGTCGCGATTCGATGAGCGGAGGTTGTTCGTAAGGCTGAACCACGAACCACCGCGCAAAACCCGATAACCAGTAGTCTCCGGTCCGTGTGGATTAGCGGAGGCCTTCGGATTAGAGTAATAGTCCGAACTATACCAATCCCAGCACCATTCATATACATTACCGCTCATATCATAAAGGCCTAGATCATTTTTTCGCTTTTTGCGCACCGGACTGGTTCCTCCCCCCTCCCCATACACTGCCACTGGGGCTGCTGTATCGCTACCGGCAAAGATATAATTATTGGACTTTCCCGGCTGCCCACCCCGTGCTGCATATTCCCACTCTGCTTCCGTGGGCAGGCGGTAGCCGTTGGCTTCCCAGTCAGCCATTTTATTCCAGTTTATATTAAGGGTGTCCAGCTTATTAGGGTCTTCGGGTATTTCCCCCAACCCTTTGTACACCCTTTCCAGGTTTTCACCTCTTTGTTTTTGCTGGGCGGTCAGCCACTCCGCATAGGCCAAGGCATAGTACCAACTGACATTCACCACCGGGTGGTTGCCTTGCCAGCCCCAGGCTGGAGTATAAGGGCCGTCCTTGAAAAAATCTCTTCCCTCAGATGCATAATACAGGGCATACTGCCATACCGTCGTCTCGGTACGGGCGATCCTGTAGCTTTTCAGCCTGACCGTATGTTTTTTCTCACTTTCAGGGCATTCTTGATTTTCACCAAAAACCTTTTTCAGCTTTTCTTCATCGCAGCCCATCTTAAAAGTACCGCCTTCTACATGCACCATCTCCGGGTAGTATCGTTTTTCCAGGGTATCCCGCCAGTATTTAAAGTCTATTTCCTTCACCGCTTCCCGCAATTTTGCTGCGCGTTCGCCAGGATCGCCTGGCTTAGCCGGCCTGCGCCTGATATAGTCCAATGCCTCTTCTGCTTTGTCATAGGTATGGCTCTCGGTGAAGAAGTAAGCCACCTCCTGAAAGCGGCGCTCAATCTCTAAAGCTCCCTCGTTGAGGTTCCAGGCAATTTTGCATTGGGCCAGGGCGGAATCATAGTTCAAATGCAGGATGAGGTTATCAATATCTCGGCGGAGCACGGGCATGGCTTCACGGGCATAGTCTTTCAAACTGTTGAGCGCGCGTTGGGTATTGTTTTGTTCTATTTTGATCCTCTCCTGGCTTTCCTCCAGTTGGGAATTAGTAACTTCCAGTTCTTCTGCCCTTTGCTGTGAAGTCTGTTTCTCTTCACCCAGTTGCTGGTAGGCAATATTCAGGTCCGCATAAGTCTTTTTCAGTCGCTGGTTAGTAGTGTCCCGGTCGGCAACTGCCTTTTCCAGTTGCCGATTAGAGGAATTAGCATCATTACATTGCTGCACCGCAATCACCAACATTACCCCTGCCAACACCGCCAGCACCGCCGCAATCCGCGTCCGCCGTTCGGCGCGGGTGGCGTTAGCCGTAGCTATGCCGGCATTCTCTTCGGCCTGCTGCTGCGCCTGCTGGGCCTGAGTTTTGGCAGTTTCAGCCTGGGCGCGCAGGTGCTTTTCCTTTTCCAGATCTTCCTGCTGTTTCCTCTTTTTCTCCTCCTGCGCCTGTTTCAGGGCCGCCTCACTGTCATCAAAGTACTGCAATACCGCCGGCGCTACCTCCTCCATTTCCGCCAGTTTAGGGCGATAGGCGCGCCAGGCGTCCAGCTCCGGCTCTCCCAGCAGGGAGCCTTTGCCCTCGGCGTAGTCCGCCTGCCGCTGGGCCAGGGAACGGTGTATCTGCCGCAGCACCCGGTCCTGTTGCGGGAGCCGGGCCCAGATCTTGGGGGCCAGCATATCGTGCCTCAGTTCCCATCTGCGCTTTTTACTCATATCTCATAGCTTTTGAGGATGCGCAATTTGTTTTCGAAGACATCCAGGCATAGCTCCCGCTCGGCGTCCGTCAGTTGGTACTTTTGCTGCAGGGCCTGCAGGCTTTCCAGTTCCAGCACTTTTTTGGTCTGCTCGTCGGAGACGAAAGCGGCCAGCAGGCGGATGGGCACGCCCTCCCGGCCGGGGCCGAGCTGCTGCTCCAGCTTTTGTAGCTCTTCCTCCAGGAAGTCGTCGAACAGGTCGTCGATGTTCTTCATGCCGGCGGCCAGGGCGGGGGTGAACCGGGGCTGTGCTTCAGCGCTCTCCGCCGCCTGGCGGTAAAGGCGGTCCAGAAAGATCTGCAGGTTGGTCAGGCTGGGGCCGCTCTCGCTTTCGGCCAGCTTGCTCCATATCTGCTCGGCGATGGCCCGGGGTTGTTCGGCCCTGAGCCTGGCCTGGCGGTCCAGCTGGGTGAGGGTGTTTTCCACAATGCCTTCTATGGCTTCCTGCTCCAGGTGGGTGATGCGGTAGCGGTGGTCGAAGAGGCTGGGCGCCAGATGCTCCCAGTCCCAGAGGTGGGCGATGAACTCTTCGCGCATCACCAGGATGGCCCGAGCATCCATGGGGGTGTCCATAAAGCGCTGCAGGAAGGCGAAAAAGGCCTGCTGCTCGGCCTTGTCGGGCTGCAGAATGAACAACTCTTCAAACTGGTCGAAAAGGAGGTAGGCGGGGGTATAAGTGTGGCGGTGCAGTGCTTTCAGCCCGTCGACGGGGTCTTCGGAGGGGGCGCCGCCGGCCTGCGCCAGGGCGTCGTTGATGCTTCCCAGCAGGGAGGTGTTGATGTTCTCATTCCGCCGGATGTACAGCTCCTGCCACCGGGCAGGGGGAAACTTGTTGGCCAGGCCGCACTGCACCAGGCTGGTCTTGCCGGTGCCGCTGGCCCCGAAGAAGACGATAAGGCGGGTGTCGAAGGTGAGCTCGTACAGCTCGTCTACCTCCCGATCTCTGCCGAAGTACAGGCCGGCGTCTTCGCGCTGGAAGGCGTCCAGGAATTTGAAGGGGCTATGGATGGTATCACTCATGGGCGCAGGTACGGTTTAAGGTCAGTACGGAAATACTGGAGCAACTGTAGGACGGCCCGGAATTCTTCGGCCCGGTCCTTGTCGGCAGCTTTCATGGGTTGGGGCCAGGGGTCGGTTAGGGTACTCGCCAGCAGGTAATGGGGAGCGCCGTCTTCCCGGGTGCCCTGCCAGAAGTAGATTTTAGGGACATCTGCTTTTTTGTTGAAGGCATTCTTGTCGACCAGGAAGGGCGACAATACCCAGATGTCTGCCTGCTCATCCTTCAGGTCGGAGGTGAGTACCACGGAGTGGTTGCAGGTGAACTTACCCCGGCGAAGCGACTCCCGCAACCAGGAATTATCATCCCATCCGGTGAGGGAGTACCAGTGTACATAGGCTATGCCATCGGAGCGCAGGCCATTGTGCACCGTGATATCATTGATGCTGGCCAACTGGTAATTGGCCAGAAAGGCGCCGGCGCCCAGCAGCCTGCCCAGGTGTTCTTCACTTGCCTGGCAAAGATCGCTGACTTCACCCGAGGCGATATTGCCCGCCCGCAACCGAGCCCGCAGTTCTCCTTCCAGGAAGCGGTAGGCGGAAAAGACGGCCTTGTCTGTGTGCAGTTGCTCCGTAAACGACTCCAGTTCGGGGAAGGACCCCAGCCGGTTGTTGTCCTTTTTGATGTAATGAATGGAGGACAACAGCCGCAGGTGGTCAAAAGAATCGAATGCCCCGGGCTTCATTTCCAGCAGGGCCCGGAGGTCCTCCTGGTAGGCTGGCCGGATGGAGGCTGCTCCGTTGGGCTGCGTGACAAGCGTTTTCCAGAAATCCGCTAAAGCCAGGGCAGCCATCAGTTGGGTAAAGGCGAGGTAAATGTTGTTGGTGTAGATCAGCCTCCTCCGGCCTTTTTCTTTTTCCGCTGGGGTGAACAGGTCTCGGATATGGCCACTCACGATGGAGGGCAGGCGTTCCCAGATGGCAAGTTGCAAGTTTTTGAAGGAGACTCCGCCGCCAGACTGGTAGGCCTCCCATTCGCGGGCGCATTGGGCGTTTACTTTCGCCATGCCGGCAAAGAGCTCTTCCACCAGCTGCTTGTTGACTTCAAACTCGCCCAGCTCCACTTCTGTATGATAATCCAGCCCCTCCGGCGGGGTGAAGGGGTCCGGCAGTTTCCAGTTGCTGAGCAATGCTTCGTCTTCCTTCCGCACGTAGAGCCCCCAGGGGAACTTCCCTCCCTTTTCCTTGTTCCCCTTCACCAGCGTGCGGTAGATACCCAGCCGCTGCCGCCCCTCTTCCTGGTCGGAAAGATGGGCGCAGGCGGTGTCGAAAGCCACTCTAAGGGTTTTTCCGCTCTTGAGGGCATGGTAGAAGGCCCTGGAGAATTCCACGGCCGCTTTGTCTTTTACCTTAGCAGAGGTGGCAATGATGGCCTTGACGCCTTTATCCCACAACTCCTGCACCAACTCCGCATTGGCGCAGCCGTTGAGGAACACCAGCTTCAGCCCTTCCTGCATGCCGAGCACAGTGGAGAGATTGCCGCCCCGGGTGCCCTTGTCTTCCAGCGCCAGCAGCTGGTGGTTGGAATGCCCGCCAAAGTGAAAAACGGCCAGCCGGTTGTGGTAGCGGTTGAGCTGCCAGTACAGCTCGTCGAGGGTGGCGGCGCCCAGGAATTCGTAGTCGATCCGCCCGGCATCTCTGGCTTCCTGCAGGGCTTCCCGCACCTGCCGCTCTTCTTCCCGGAGCTGAGACAAGTGAGCGCCGTCCGCACTTTGGGCGAAGGCAAAGAGGAAGACGGGCTTCCGTGTTTGGCTGTATGGGTTGGAGTGGGCCATGTTGTTTTTTGCTGGTGGTTTAAATTTGGGGAAAAAATGGGATATTTTTGAATGTTTAGGTTTAGTTTTACCCCAACCTCTGTCTTCTTTATCCCGCAGCACCTTCACACTCTTCCAGGCAATCTTCCGACTTCGCACTTCCAATTTCCCTACCATCCATTCCTCACCAGCCGAAATCCCGCATTGTTGCGTTTCCGGCTGGGCGTTTCAGAAGTGGCCCCATCATCAGGTTGACGGTGCAGGATGCCATCAATGCCGCCGCCCCGCAGGGAACGGAAAGCCCCCGCCTCCGGGCCGTGGGGATCGCGGTTTTTTATAGCTATCCTGTATGCATCCGGGTAATCCCAGTTCCAGCACCATTCCTGCACCTTTTGGCCCATATTGTATAAGCCAAAGCCCCCATAACTATTGAGGTGGCCCCGCTGGCTGAAGGCGTATTCCCACTCGGTTACCGTTGGCAGGCGGTAGCCATTGGCCCACCAGTCGGCCGTAACGGCCCAATTCAGAGAGTCGAGCCGGTTGAAGTTGTTAGGGTCTTTGTTGTCCCTCTTGATCTTGTATACTGCTTTCAATCCTTGTTTTTCGCTGAGCCAGTTGCAGTATTCTACCGCGTCGTACCAGCTGATATTGGCCACGGGATGATCCCGTTGGCTCCAGTTTATCCCGCCGGGCCGAACCCTGCGTGTTTCTATGCAAAATTGGCTAAAATCGCCATTGGTAACTTCCTGGGGACTCAGGTAAAAATTCCGGATAACCAGAGTAGGCACAGGCTCACTGCCCTGCCCGGCTGTGCCTCTTTGAGTCCATGGCAGGGTAGCTTTTCCGCCAGACAATAGGAACCCGTCCTTTCCTTTGGGGGGTAAGGGCTCTGCCCGCCATGCTCTCCCGTCGGCCGTTACCCAGCTGTCGGAGAAAGTGTCCATCCGGGACAGGGCTTCCCGGGTGTGCAGGCCTTCCGGATAGATTTGGCAGTAGAAGCTCAATGCCTCCAGGGTGTTCTGCTTGTCCACCAGCCGCCAGAGGGCTTCGTTTTCCGGGGGCCCTGAGGCAGGTGGGGCTTTCCGGGGGGAAAAGGCAAAACCTTCCCTGAAATTACCGCTACTGTAGCTAAAAAAGGTGAGCGACGCCCAGTCCGGTAGCCCCAGCGCCTGTAAAATCTCTTCCATCCTGAATTCAATCTGCCTTTCTGCCATCCGGGCCGCTGCTTGCAGGAAATACGAGGAGAGGCTCTGCCCGGAGCCACCTTTAAATTTTCTGCCATCCAGGGCGAGCATCATCCAGGAGCGGTTTGTTGCATAGCGCCAGTCTTCCTCTTTTCCCGGGGAATACCGGGGGGCAATCCGCCCATTGAGCACCCAATCCTGCTCGATGGTGCTGCTGTACTCAGCATCAGCAACGACCAGAACTTCCCGGCAATCCAACCTGGAGATATCCTTCAGCCAGTGTCCCCACGAATGAGCGCTACTGTCCGGCTGTCCGGGAATGGCATCGGCCGGCAAGAAGGACCCTCCTTCTCCTCCCGGAGCGCCCTCACCAATGAAGTAGATCAACAGTTGCCCGCTTTTCGGCAGTTGCCCGCCGGCAAATTGTGTGCGGTAAGCGGCTAGCTTGTCTTCGATTTCCTGAGTTGTCGGGTTTTCCACCACTTCTACCTGTACGCCGTAGGCTGCGGCCAGCAGGCCGGCAATGGAGCGGGCATCCTGGATGGCGTAGGGTGGCCTCTTTGCGGGTTCTTTTCCGTATTGCTCTACGGCAAAGAAAAGGGCGTAGTCTCCGGGAATGGAGGAGGATGGCTGAGCCATAAGGCTAAGGGAAAGAGTCAGGGCTTGCAGAAAGGCAATAGGTTTTTTCATCACCTCGGGTTTGACGGTTAGTATTCTGGTTATGCCAACTGACAAGGGCAATAGTGGGCGGTTTGGCTAATGCGACGGTAGTTTGTTTGCGACAAGGTGGGCTCAAACGGGTAAGGACAGCATCCGTCTTACGGCGCAGTTAGGAAAGTTAATAATACGAAAGAAAATGGAGGAAAACAAGCTCTTAAGCACTTTCGGCTGTGCCTCTTTCGTGAGCGGACAAGAAGCTGGGATAGATACTTGCAAAGAATTGGCCGCAACTCGAATTATTTATATGTGAAAAATATAACCTTTTGTTTTAATACTCGTATATTGGGTTGGCAGGTTTTCGCTACAGGCTTATTCAACATTGCAGGCTTGTTGCGATTCCCCTACCTCGCCCGTCTGATCTGTTGCCATAAAGCCTGATCCATTCGCTTATCTCTAAACTCGGGGCGCCTCCCCTGAGGCCTTTCCACTCTTGCAGAGATGGAAAAGCCATCCTGAAAGCGCCAACACTCACCCAACCCTGGCCGCACATAGCCGAAATATAAACACAGATCCTGATCATTATGTCTAAGAACCCCATGCTACTTTTCATTTTCGCCAATGACAGCAAGCAAACCTTGGCTTCCCTGGAGGAGGAAGAGGTAAAGATCCGCAATTTGATGGAGCCCTTAAGAGAGGTTGTAGATTCACAGTACGTGAGACACGCCACGATTACTACAACCCACTGGTGTTTGAGAAACTGGCACCAGCAGATCCGCATTTTCCACTTTGCCGGCCATTCTTCTCCCAATAGCCTTTACCTTTTGGACGGCGAGGCCTTCGACCAGAACATCTCTATCCCGCTTGGGCAGGCCCCAAACCTTAAACTGGTTTTTTTGAATGGATGTAAGAACCGCAAACAAGTAAAAAACCTCCATAAGCGTGGCGTCGAAGCTGTTATCGCAACAAGCTCCAATGTGGAAGATGGCCGGGCCGCCGCCTTCGCCGAAAGCTTCTATGAATCTATGCGGGCCGGATCAACCATCAGAGAGGCCTACCAAAATGCAGCGGCCTACCTGAATGATAAATTCCCGGAATCCGAAGTACCGGAATCCCCTCGCAGCCTGGACACTGATAGGAATGTCGCCGATCTTTGGGGGCTGTACCCCAATCCCAAAAACCCGAACAGCGACGTTTTGAACTGGCGGCTACCTCCTCAGCCTTCAGGAGTCCATGATACCCGTGAAAATTTTAATCCCGAAGCTTTGCTTTGCCGTCTCAACCGGGATAAACAGGATGTCTATTTCGTTGACCTGATGGAAAAAGAAGCGCGCGCTCCTATGGTTTTGTTCGGTAGTTATGAACATTGTCCCGAACTGTACATCGAAAGGCTGAAGCGGTTGGTGGTGCCGGGGAAATTCCAGGCCACATCAAAAGAAATAGGCTATGATTTTTATCTCAACTACAGGTCGTATGAAGCCTTATGCCGGGCACTGCAAATTCATTTTAAAATACACCGTAACACTACGGTCCAGGATATCCTGAACGACCCTATTAACAGGGATAAGTTGCTCATTTTTTATACCACCATACTGTTCAAAGACTTTTGTCACCATGGGAAAAGGTTGGTCGAAGACCATCACAAATTCTGGCAGGAGGAGTTTCGAAATGCCCGCCCGGAACAGAATGCCATCGCTATTTTGAAGTTGACAGCCCCCTATGGAAGTAAAAAAACCTTCTTTTGGGACCGGGAGAAAACTGCCCGGAAATTAACATATGGATTGGAAAATGAGGAGGGGCCGCGGAATTTTGTGCTCCCCGAATTAAAG
Organism: Lewinellaceae bacterium; assembly: GCA_020636095.1. Lineage (GTDB taxonomy): Bacteria > Bacteroidota > Bacteroidia > Chitinophagales > Saprospiraceae > JACJXW01. The sequence continues at coordinate 69,434 of JACJYN010000012.1, read as the reverse complement.
CTAATTGAGGGTTCGTCTATTGAAAACTGGATGGACAATGTGGATCAGAAGAGCCCCCTGGCAAAGGTTTTTAAAAAGGCGGAGGTGAGAAGGCGGTTCGCGCAATTGGAGCGAAAAGGGCGCTATGCTCTTTTGGACATCAATAATTTAACGAAAGAACTTTGTAAAAACATTTACTCATGAGTTTTCCATTTTTCAAAGGGAAAGGCACAAGTCTGGAGTCCAAGATCAACCCGCTGCATCTCCCGCCTTCCCGTTACACAGAGGAAGCAAAATCCGAGTACTATATTGCCAGTGAAGAACTCGCCAATGCTGTAAATGTAGCGCTGCTGGTTGGCAAACCGCTGCTCATAACCGGAGAGCCGGGAACCGGTAAGACCCAATTGGCTTACCGGATTGCCCATGAGTTTGATATGGCGGTCTTCAAGTTTGAAACCAAATCTACCAGCCAGGCTTCCGACCTCTTTTACTACTTCAACATGGTGGGGTTTTTCCAGGCGGCTCAACTGCAACTCCCCAGCGAGCCTAAAGAGTTCATCCATTACAACGCCTTGGGAAAGGCCATCATCATGGCCAACCCTCATTCCAGGGTCAAAGATATTTTGCCATCACACATGGCTTACAAAAAGCAGCAACGCTCCGTGGTGCTGATCGACGAGATCGACAAAGCGCCCATTGATTTTCCAAACGATATTTTGAGCGAGTTGGAGGAGCTGTATTTCCGCATTCCGGAATTGAGGGTCAACCGGATCGGGATCGAAAAAGATAATAAGGAATATGCCCCTGTTGTGGTCATCACCAGCAACCTGGAGAAAAGCCTACCGGAGCCCTTTCTGAGGCGCTGCATCTACCACCACATTGAATTCCCTTCCGACCCGGAGGTGCTTGAACAGATTGTCCTGAATCGCCTGTTAACCAATCATCGAAATGATCCGCTGCTGGCTGACATGACCGGCTTCTTCCTCTTCTTGCGAGGCAAGAAAGCCCTGATCAGAAATCCCTCGATCGGCGAATTGATCACCTGGGTAAATGCCATGTTCGACATTCCCCAGTACAGGCAGAAAAGATCTTTGGAATGGGATATGCTCCAAAGCACCATCGGGACGCTCTGTAAACATAAGGACGACCAGAAAGCTGCCTTGATCTTTTTCAATGAATGGCCTGAAAATATAACTTGACTTCCTCTATTGGACATATTAGTGTACAGGACGCCTTGCCGGTGCTGGATTCCTTTCTGAATGATTGGTCAAAGGAAAAAGGAGCCCTTTTTGATATTAAAGTGAAAGAGGAAGTCTACGTATTGTTGTTGGAACTTTCCAAACGTAACAGGCTTCCTGAAAGCCTTCCTCAACTTTTTCCCTTCCTCAGCCCATTGCTCTGCAAATACCCGGAACAACACCATCAATTTAAAAACTTCTTCTTCAGTTGGGGATGGGCAAATCGGATCGGAAAATACCATGAAAAACGAAAAAGTGAAGAAGTTAGCATTGAAGCCAGCAGGGAGAAAAAGGAGGAACTACACCATATTACCCCTACCAACGACCTGCTGCCTTTGTTAATGGTTATTCTGGGAGTTGCTGCCATAACCTTTTATGTCACATCTATGATCTCACCTCCTCCTCAACCTGAAATCAGGCTTTCCATCTCCCAGATACTGATCGAAGATATCGGGGGCATACAAACAACTCCTGTTGCTGTATTTGTCTCCGGGCTTGACTCCGTCACCGGGTTAAGCCTGCGCATCCGGTACGCCTCGAATGGGCTGGATTTCCGGAAGTTCATCCTGCGAAGCAACAAGGGCCTCCTCCCGGCCCCGGATACGGCCACCCTGGGAGCCAGCGTCTTGTCTTTTGACTGGGCCGCTGAAGATTCCAACTATCTCAATATGGGAGATAGCACCGTTTTGTTCCAAATGGCGTTCCTCCCCAGGGCCGATACCACAGGAATTTGGCTTATCAAATTCGATTCGCCAGCGTGTTTTGTAGACAAGATCGTTGACGGTAAGGTGGAAAGGTTCAGAATGGTTAACGAAAATATCCAGGGCGAGCCGGGTGGCTACTTTCTCTACTTGAACAGCGGCTATATCCATGTGGCCTATGAGAAAATGAATGAGCTCCCGGTCCAAAACATATTGCTGGCGGTGCTCAGCATCAACCTCATTTTATTCATTTTGCTCTATTTCTCTCCCCAGGTGGCTTCTTCGCTCTATTTGAAACGAAGATTCCCCAACATAGACGAGCAATTCCATCTTGCGGAACTGTTTCCGCCTTCCCGCCGCCACAGCAGAGACATGGAAAGCTACCTCTCCGATATTGCCCTTCCCGGCCATCGGGACGAAGGCGCCAGGATGGGCCTGGACGTGAAAAGGACCGTGAGGAAAACGGCAGCCTATGCGGGGATGTTCTCTCCTGTGTTTGTCCATCAAAAACGGTTCCCGGTTTATTTGATCCTCATCGACCAATGGTCGCAAGAGGATCAACTTGCAGCATACGCCGGCCTGTTGGTAGAATTGCTGCAGGAAGATATGGCCGAAACGGAAATTTATTTTTTTGATAAGGACCCCAGATATTGCTATTCTTCTAAAGACGGAACAAGGGCGTCCCTGGATCATCTTGGAGGGCGTTTCCCCAAGCATGTTTTGCTGGTGTTTTCCGGCCTTGATGGTATTCGCAACCCCTTTACCGGAGAATTAGAGCCATGGGCATTTCCGGCTTTCTCTGAATGGAAAAAAAAGGCGCTTTTTTCTCCTGAGTATCTAAAAAAGACACATAATAAATACCAGCTTCTATCTCAGTTGGGCTTTTCCGTCTATCCATTCTCCGCCGATAGCATCCGAAGGATGAAGTTGCACACCGCCAGCCAGGCTCGCTTGCTGGAAGCTCCGGATGCGGTATCCAATTTTCTTCCCGCCCTGCTAAGAGGCAACACCATCACCTGGATGGAAACTATGCCTCCGCCGGAGGAGTTGGCACGGCAACTCCTCTCCGAACTGAAGCTGTTTTTAGGGCCCTATGGTATGATGTGGCTCTCTGCCTGCGCTATCTTCCCTCAGGTGAATCTACGGCTGACCTTCTTCCTGGGCCACCGCCTGGCCTTTGAAGGAACCACCGAACCTTTATTCCAATCCCCCACCCTCTTGATGAGGTTGGTCCAACTGCCCTGGTTCAGGCAGGGATATATGCCCGATTGGCTGAGGCTTCTGCTCATTAGCCTGCTCGAACCTAAACAGGAACTACAGGTGCGAGAGGCCATCTCCTCTTTTTTCCGGGAGGGCCTGGATCAAAATATCGGGGAAGACCCGATTGCTATTGCGATCCCACACACGAGGAAAATTGCGCCGCTCATCCCAGGACTGTACAAAGAGGTGGAAAAAGAACTGGAAGAGGACTCTCCTCTGAGGGAATACATCTTTGCCGGTTTTTTGAAGTATGGCAAACTTGCGGTAAGGGTGCCCGGCCTCGGCAACCTGACAAAGAGGAAGTTTATGCCTATGCCTCCCGGCGTCTTGCTGGCCATCTTGCTTTTTTCTTTCTTCACCGTCGGCATCTTTTCCATTTTGATGATGATAGACATCATTGGCGAAATATTCCAGGCATTGAGAGCGTCCGGGCGCAAGCCTTCCTACCGAAAGGCCAAAGATGATTCTGATAGCCAACTCCCCCGCCCAAAGATCACTGCCGATGTGCTACTCGCCGTCGCTCTACTTGCTCTATTCTCCTGGGGTGCCTACTTGGTGATATTTATCCTGGATGAATGGGCCGCAAGACGAGCAATGAAAAGGAAACGCCTAAAGAGATAAAATGCCTTTCCCTCCTTTCCCGGAAATTATTCTTCTCCTCCGCAACCACTTTATTCAATTTTCCTTGTAATCGCAAAGTAAAACTAACATTGCTGGCAATGTAGGATCAACTTCCTTCTTGAGGACAGAAACTTACGCGCGCCGTTTCCAAAATTGCGGCGCCTACCGGCGCCTCATGTATAATTTGAGCATTGATTTGTGAAAAATTCGGCTACAACAAATAAGCGTGTTTTGGCGAGCCGGGCAAGATTTTGTCATTTTCCACAAACTACAGTTCTCTGAAGTTAGCCCCGTTTCACTCCGCCTTCCCCTCCTGCCCCACCTTCTTCTCCAGCGCAAAAAACGGCTGTAGCATCAACTCCTCGCTCCACCACTCGATGAGGTCGTATTCCTCGCCAGGCTGCTTGTCGCTTCTCATGTCGAGGTAGTCCTGGTAGAGGCGTTCAGAGCTCGGTGAGAGGCAGTGCTTTGGAGGCGAGAATGGCAGGTTGTATACAATGATTGATACAAGGGATATGAAAAATACTACAATTGCATTAAAGTGAAGGCTACATTTCTGACACTTGATCAATATCTTTCCAATCTTCCTGCCCACTCAGTTTTGGATACTGGCTTTGCGGGTACTGCTCCTCCTCTTTCTCAACCTCTTCCAACTGCTTTTGCAGTGATGCGTCTTGAAAATACTTCTTAGTAATCTCGTAATTTCTCTCCTCCAACTTACCCAATGAGTAGGGAGGAAGGTTAAATTTCAGCAAACTTGTGCCAGTAGTATCCAGCGTGATTAGATGCTGATAATAGTATTTAAAGGTGGATTCCGAAATCTGCCCCGAGCCGCTTCCGAGCACACCTACCTTTAAAAACCAAACCTTGAAAAGGCTTAGAATGGAATCAATTTCGTTTCTCTCATCGTGGTTTCCCAACCTGAAAAGCAGGCTCTTGTCACTGTCAAATACCTGAACAGGGGCGTTATTGAAAAGCCCGCCATCCACCCAAAAACCTCCCCATATCGAATCCACTAGCTCGTATTTGGACAATGCTTTTTTATTGAAAATGACCGGCTTGTATACCAATGGCAGGCTCATTGACATCCGAGCAGCTGTCGCTACAGGAAGCTTTGGCGTAGTTTCTTTGGATAAAATGTGAACTTTTTGAGTGGTCAGGTTCACAGCGGTAAATTTCAATTTTTTCCCGAAAAATTTATAATGATCCTCAAAATTAACCCAGCCTTTGCTTCCTGAACCGGAATATTTGGCCTTTATTATTTTGTTGAAGAAATTATGGATTTCAAAACCGGAAAATAAACCCAGGTCTTTCATAACGCATGCCCAGTATCTGTTTTTCCACATTCTGAGCTTGGTGGCCAGAACGGGGTTCTCCGTACGCAGAGATCCAGAGATCAACAGGGTAGTAATATCCTTTATACTTTTTTTCACTAATTCCGAAATATTCAATGTGGCGAGAAATGCTTCCTTGATTTCGCTCGTCCCTTCATCCAGCATTTTTTTGCCAAAAGCCTCCAACTCGGCAATTTTTGACTTAAGCGCAGGACTAGATGCCTGAGCATCCAAAGGATCGGGAGTGGATGCCAGGTTCTCGCCTGCAATGAATTTTTTTCCTGGTTCCGGGAAATCGAAAAACCGGTTGAAATCAGTGGATAAAATTTCCTTAATCTTAGAGTGGGAATAGCCGCTAGCGAGAAGAAGGGCCGTTATCGCTCCAGCTGAGGCGCCGGCGTAACCTTTCAAGCTGTTTTCCTTTGTGAGAATCATTTCCCAAATTGCCTTTATGGCGCCCAGGTATGCATTGCCTTTCCCGCCTCCGCCTTCAAAAGCAATGTACTCTACTTCTTCCGGTGTCAAAAGCCTTTCGTCCTTAGCCATCTTTTTTATTTTTCGCTACTCAGTTTTCAGTAGACTGTAGGGTTTACTCTTCTTCCTCCGATTCCCAATTGGGCAAGGTACCATCCGGCCTCAATATCACCAATTGTGTCGGCAACCGGACTTCCCAGGTGTCTACTGGCCGGTACTTGCCATTTGATGCGCCTTGTTTTTCTTTGATCTCTTCAGCTATTGGTAGATAAAGGTCGCTGTTGATATCACACAATTCTTCAGTAGTGGGGATTTCACCGGTTTCCAAAAAGTGTAGTACCGGTTCCTCGAAATTCTCCCGGACAGGAAGGACGACCCGAGCAGAACCTGATTTAAGGAATTCAACGTGTAGCGGGTCCGTGTCCTGAATGAACAGGCGGTCTAACCACAGTGCTTTCCGACTCCAGAAATAGGGATAAAATACGTACATCATGTTCTCCCATTCAAAGGCTTGCTCGAAAAACCGGATGTATAGACCCTCGGATTGAGCGGTGTGAAACTTGATCTGCGGCAGAGGAGAATCGTCGGGGTAATAAAGTGAGTCAAAGTCATCAAAATGCTGCCCGGTGATGATGGAAAGGCACAGTTTCTTGAGTTCAGCCTTTTCAATCTTCCGGTTCTCTTCCGGGTTGCGCCCCTGAATGGCGATGCCCTGGCGAATTCCAGCAGCTGCTAATGACTCCTCGTACTCCATTTTTAGGTTCAGGTACTGCTCCATTATGGCGGCATGCGTTCTGATCTGCCATTCCAGGTAGGCACGGGTGGTCCGCTGACAGTTGACCTCGATATTCGCAATAAATGCCGTAGTGTTAAATGTGCGTAATGATATGGGGATGCTTCCTTTTTCGTTGTTTAGCTTGTAACTATGCTTGGTGCCCCCTATATACTGCTTTTTGTCCCAGGTCTTTCGTCCTAAACTCAGACGGACGTGGGCTTTGAGCTTGCCTAAGTCCATGTTTTCGACTTTCGGCCCGGAAAAATAGCCGGAAGAAACAACTACATTAGCGCTCACCGCCTGATATCCCTCCGGAATGTTTATTTCTTCTCCTTCAATCATCGAACTGGATGTCCCTTCATTATTGGGCGCTTTTTGTTTGAACACCTTGGATAAGGTAATGTATTTCAATGGCGGGGGTTCAATCCCGGTTACTTTGTATTTCTTGGTGTATTTTAAATAGTTGGAAGCAGTGATTTCGCTAGCTTTTTTATCAAATGGGGCCGGCTCTAAGAATTCGCTCCCTTCTGGCGGATGAGACAACAGAGCCTCCCTGTAAAAAGCGCCTGGTTCAGGCACCATGATGTCAAACATCATATGGCTTCCGTAATTGTACTTCCTGACTTCGTATACCTTGTCTACCCACTGATAAATTCCCGTCACATGGGTGGCGCCCTCGCCTTTGTTGTCTATTTCATGCGTGTTGGTCTCCTCGATTTCTTCCAACACTTTTTTTACCAGCTCTTCTCTCCTGCGTTCTGCGATGCGGGTGGCCGCTTTGGAGGTCACTTCCCGCGAAAAGGTGGAGGATTGCTGATCGGATTTTTCCATGGAGTTGGAAGAAGATGATTCGCCGGCATAGTTGTAGCCAGCATCAATGTAGAAAGAGTAGGCGCCCGCACTCCCCTCGCCTCCGGTTTCGACTGAAAAGCCATGGGCCATTTTGTTCTCAATCTCTTCCGAGATCACCTTGGAGGTTTCGTGCTGCAATTCAAAACGTTCAGTGGTCGCCAGTTCCTCCTGTTCTTCTTTTGCTGTTTCTTCTTCGAAGATTGAGGTTTCTTCGCTTCTGTTTAGTTTGCGGTGGATGCGCTGCCGGAACTCTCCTTTAAGGGCATTTTCAATATGAGCGACTTCCCCCGCATCATACTTTTTGATCTTTTCCTCAATTACATATAAGTCGCCAATGCCAACTGATTGTATCGCCCCTCTTTTTTTGGGCTTATAGGGGGAAAGGGAGGGTTCGAGTCCAATGGGCAACCGTTCCTGCGGCCCTTCAAATTTTGAAGACCCGAATCGAATGGCTTTTTTGCTGCCTTCTATCTCGTATTTTTCCAGTTCCAATAAGGTGGACTTCCGACGGGTTTCCAACCTTTCCACTACCTTGGGGACAGAGTCCCTGTTGAGGTCAAGCCCCAGGTTGTTGATTTCCAACAGCACACTTTGACCCAACCCGCCAACGGCAGCCGCTTTTAATATCAACGGTTCTCGCTGGGCCATCTCCAGGCTTTCATCCGCGGAAGCATCCCTGCCCACAGCTGGGGACAGGCCCAGAAAACGGGGCGCCCGTTGCAACAAACCATCAAAATCGCCGCTCGCCCGAATATGCTCCTCAGGGACCATCTCCGTATAATAGCCTCCTTCTGGGGTTTCTTCTGGTTCAGCTTCCTCATAATCAGATAAAGGCAGGTCCATGAGCCATTCTATTGCAAATTCCAGGCGGTCTGCCTGCTTCTGCAGTTCTTCCTGTTTGCCAGCATCCTCGTCTGCCGGGGGATCAGGAAGCCGAACTCCCTCCCAAAGCCCAGGAAGGGGGAAAATAGACCCCGGTAGCTGAAGAAATGATGCAAGATAGGTTCCTGCATCCTCAAGGACCATGCCCGCTGCCAGGGCTTTTATTAAGGAAATAACTTTATAGCTTTTTACTACTTCCTCAAGTACACCGCCTCCTACATTGTTAGCTACTTTCGATGCCAGGATAAACTCCGAGGCATTGTTGTAGTCTTTCTGAAAAACACTATGCATCGTTATTCTTTCCACTTCCTTGCCAAATACTTCTTCCACTACTTTTTTCGCTTTCTCTTTGCTGTACTTCTTTTGCCCCATTATGGCAGTGAATACCGCAGTGTATTCCTCCTGAAAACCTAGTTCGAGCCGATACGCTTCCAGATGCTCTTTAGCCAGGTAGCCCATTTCCATTCGGTGGGAAATGCCGTCCAGCGTCTTTATATTTTCTAGCTTTTTTCCAAGCGCGTTTTCCGCGCTGATAGGGATAAGATGACCTGATGTGTTCTTACTTTTTCGAGGTGCGCGAAGCGTTACGAAACGGAATAATTCGTTCATGGTTCATTTGGTTTTGTTAACAATATAATCTACCTCCATCATAGTTCCAGAACAATGACAATTGTCATTTATTATCCGCTATCTATATAGATTGGCCGATTACTAAATCGGCCCAAAACCGCATTACCTTTTATCCCGAATACTTCTGGGTTGCTAACGAGTAATACAAAGCGAAGCACCCTACGATTATCAGCTTGCCTCTCACCTCCTCACCCCCTCCAAATCCATCCCATAATCCCCCACCTTCTTCATCAGCGTATTATACGCCACCCCAATGTCCCGCGCCGTCTTCCGCTGATTGCCGCCGTTGAGCCGCAGCACCCTTTCGATGTGCCGCTTTTCCATATCCTTTAATAATAAGGAATGGGTGGCCTTGGGATGTAGGATCCTGGAGGGAAGGTCTTTCAGCTGCACCTCTCCATCAGTACTCAGGACGTACAGACGCTCAATCAGGTTCTCCAGCTCCCGAATATTGCCGGGGAAAGGATAGGACAAAAGCTTGTCTTTTACTTCCGGAGGGAGGCTGAGGGGTTTGGAGGCATTGAACAGCTTCTTTTTTTGTTTGATAAAAAACTGAATAAGGGCTTTGATTTCTTCGATGCCCCGCTCCTGCAACGAAGGCAGCTCCAACTCGACGACCGAGAGGCGGTAGTACAGGTCCCAGCGGAATTGGCCGGCTTCGCAGCGAGCGAGCAGGTCTTTGTTGGTGGCGCCGATGAAACGGACGTCCACTTTGCGGGGCGCCCCTCCTATCGGCGCGACTTCCTTTTCCTGGAGTACCCGCAGTAGGGATTGCTGCATGTAGGGGGATATGTCTCCGATCTCATCCAGAAATACGGTCCCGCCTTCGGTGGATTGGATGATGCCGGGGGTGTCCTGCTCGGCGCCGGTGAAGGCGCCTTTTTGGTAGCCGAATAGCCGGGATTCGAGCAGTTGGTCGCCCATGGCGGAACAGTTGACAGCGTGGAAGGGGGCGCCCCGGCGGGGCGACTGCCGGTGGACGTACCGGGCAAGGTGCTCTTTGCCGGTGCCGGTGTCTCCAAGAATTAGGACGGTGGCGCCGGCGGCCTGGGCGACTTTGTAGGCTTTTTCGTAAACCGGGCTGATGCTCCCCGTTTTCAGGAAATCGCTTTCGCTTAAGTGCCGGGAGGGGGTTTCGGTTTTGTGCTGCCGGATGATGGCGCTGGAGGTGGTGGCGTCTCTTTCTAAATCGACAAATTCCAATCCCGGTTTTCCTGTTTTGGTGTACTGCTTGGGCCGCACCTGCAGCAGGCGGGTGTCCAACCCCAGCGACCAATGGGCCAGGTGCCAGGCGACCTGCATGGTTGGGGTGCCGGGGGAAATGAAGAGGTCTACGGGCCGGCCTTTGTATTCGAGAAGTAAGGGCGTAATCTTTGATAGGATCTGCTCCAGGTCGATGACGTCGGAAACGCCCATGTAACGGGGTTCAACGCTATGGCCCGGATGGTTTTGCTTCAGGTAGCTGAGTAGAAAGTCCATACCGGTGTCCTCTTCTTTCGCCGAAGTGAGCAGCAAGTGCTTTTCGTATTGTTCCCCAAAAAAATACTGATGGAAACTGGCGGTGGTGCCTTCTTCATTGACTTTGACTTTCCCGCCGTCCTTGATGAAATCGTGCCGGGTAGCAATCCAGGACATCAACACTTTTTTCATATTGATTCATTTTTTGAATCATTAATATCATTTATTGATTCAATATAAATTATTTAAGCCAATGAAACAAGGCTTTTCTACCCTGGCACATGCTTTGGTGTAGTTCCGGTATTAACCACTTTGGAAAACATGGAGAGTAAAAAACCAACTGCAAAGCGGCAGCAGACGCTTAAGGATATTCTTTTGAACCATTGCCAGGATGCTTCCCGGCTAAATGGGCTGCTGCTCTTGACGCTTCCTACGGGGTTTGGGAAGACGCACTATGTGCTGGAGTATATGGCGGACCATATCCGCCAACGGTTCGGCCAAAGGGTTTGGTTCATTACCAACCTGAAGAAAAACCTGCCGGTGGAGGAACTGAAACAACGGGTCGGCGAGGATCTGTTCAACCGGGAGGTGTTATTGCTTAGTAGCTACTCCGACCAGGTGCTTCATTTCCTGAAACACCACGATATCCCCGATTCGGTAAAAGGACAGTTGAGGGCTTTCGCGCCTTTGTGCAAGGCGGCGGAGGCTTTCAGGAATGCGCCTGCTCACCCTGAGTTTAAGCAATTCTTGCAAAAGCAACTGACGGAAAAGGAGCTCGTTTTCAGAAAAGAGCTGAAGGGCTTTTTGAAGCCGTATTTCCAGGGGGCCGCTAGTATGGAGGAACGGCTCAGGGTGTTGCGGGCTACGCCGGAGCTGCGGTGGGTGGAAGTGCTGTATCCTTCTGTTCAATTTTTCGAGAAAAGCGTTTTCTTCTGCACTATCGATAAGTTTTACCTCTATGTCGATACGGTCATCGGGCCGAATATTCAGATTACTAACCCTAAATTCATCGAGGGTAGTATTGTCTTTATTGATGAGTTCGATGCGACAAAGCAGAATGTTAAACGGGCCATCATCGAAAATGCCATCCGGTTCAACCAGGATATCCTCGGCCTTTTTATCCAGATCTTCTATGGGGTGCGGTCCAGGAAACTGCCGGTTTCCCAGATCAACGGGGCGCCAAAGCGGCGGCTGGATTACCTGAAGGGCAAATTCGATAAGCTGACGGATGAAGCCTGGCGGATCTATAGCGAATACGAGTTCCAGTCCCATTTCTACCATGAGGGCACGGATGGCGCGAATCGGGCATTTTTGTTTCATGATTTCGAATACCATACGGTATTCGAAGGGAGTGGGAAAGGAAAAAAGCCTGGCTTCCTGGCCCGGTATTACGATAAGGATGACCAGGTGAATTATATCCGGATAGAGAACAACCGGCCGGAAACCGACAATGAAAACCTGCTTTTCCTCCTCAATGACTTACGAAGCTTCATCCACCTTTTTTCTTTTTTCGTATTGGACTTCGCACGGGAGTATAAAGTGTTGCACGATGAACGGGCTTCCGAAGAGATCAGCATCGAAAACGCCATCCGTACTGCTCTCGACCTCTTCGACCTGCAGGACAACACTACCCAGCGTTATTTCATCGGCCACATCTCCCACATGGTGCTCGTCAACCAGAATAATACTTCTACTGGTTTTGACCTCTCTCCGGTCAACCAGGGGTTTCGCTATTATGATATCCTCAACCGCAAGACCCACGATGCTACGTCTAAGGTAATGTATGCCGATACGCTGACGACTCCGGAGACATGGCTCCTGAATTTGTGCCGGCATGCCAAGGTAGTGGGGATTTCTGCCACGGCGGGCTTCGATTCTCCCATATCCAATTTTTCTTTGTCGCACCTAAAGCACCACCTGCGGGAGTGCTTCTTTGAGCTGACGCCGGCGGAACGGGCAGTGCTCCGAGAGGAGTTTCTCCTGAAGAATAGCCGCGGAAGTCAGAGGGAGATCCGGCCTGTCAGCATCCGGTGCAACGTGAATAAGAAGCATGCACTGGGGGAGCTATTCAAAGACAAGGAAATAGTGCTTCAATTTTTGCACCAGTTTCATGCCCTGAAGGACTTCGAGGTGCAACGTTATGTTAAAGTGGGCAAAGCTTATCTCCACTTTATTCAGCATCGCAATATCCATTCTTTCCTCTGCTTGCTGAATAAGTTTCCTCGTTCTGGAGTATACGATCGTTTTCGGGAACAAGACTTGAAGGAGTTGTTCGCTCAACTCCGGGTGCTATATCTGGAGGAAGAAGAGGCGGTGGCCCGAGATGCGGTGGAAATGGAGGCCCGAATCGTCGATAGCCAGGGTTTTGAGGAGAAGCTGGAGGACATTAACCGCCAACTGACGGAGGGCGGGCGCATTTTTCTGATTTCCACCTACCAGACGATGGGCGCCGGGCAGAATATCCAGTACGATGCGCCGGAAGGGCTAGAGCTGATAGCAATTAATAGCCTGGACTATGGCGGCAGGAAAAAGGATTATGATGCCATATACCTGGAGAAGCCTACTCACTTGCTTCATTACTTCCCGGACGGAGAGAATATTTCTGATGAACAGCTGCTCGATTACCTCTTTGAGGTGGAATACCTGGCGGAGGGCGGCGCCATCAGCAGGAATGAAAAAAGGGAACGCATCCGCTATGCCTTCCGGCGGCGGTTCAACCCCCACCTGCGGGCGCCGGGCAACAAGGCGCTCTTCGAACGCAGGGTGGTGGCGGAGCATTTCTGCCGGTTGCTGATACAGGCTACGGGGCGCTTGTCCCGGACGCGGCTGAAGGCTCTGGTTACTCACCTGCTCTTTGATGATGCCATCTGCGATTACCTCCGGTTCTTCCAGGCGGCGGGCTATCTGCTGGTGCCAGAATTTGAAGCGTTGCTCCAGCACTGCCAAAACTCGGCGCCGGCGCCCGCCCTTCCTAGTGGTGCGGAGGAAGCCATAAACCAAAACCTGCACCGCTCCCTGGCGTTCTCGGCCTTGCTCCACCAACTTACACGAGGTATTCCGGATTGGCGGCCGGAAACCATCCGATTCTGGGAGGGGTTGCGAGAGTTTGTCCTGAAAAACCCTACCATCGACAGGGAACGGCTGCAACGGTCGGGTATGCAGAAGTTCTACATCATGCATCCGGAGGGGAGGCTAGCCAACAGGTATCATTATCACTCGGAAGACGACTTCAGAAATAGCATGTCGATCTCTTTTGATGAAGATATCGGAAAAGAGGCCTCGGCTGCCGCTGCCCGGCTGCCCGAATTGCTTCAGATTCCTCTGATCGCTGAACTGTTCCGGGAAAAAGGGTATGCGGAGTCTTTTGAGCCGGGGGAGTTTATCCTCTCCCCTCCCCTGTTCCAGAATATTTACCTGGGGGCGCTGGGGGAAGCCATCGGCGAGCGGGTTTTAAGCTCCTACGGAATGGAATGCCGCCCTCTGGAACAGGGAGAATACGAGCTGTTTGACGCCCGGATATCGGAGCAGCTATACGTGGATTTCAAGTTCTGGGGCGCTCACACCAGAGTGGACGCGCAGGAGCAGAAGGAGAAGATCCGCCGGAAAATGGCCCAGGCCAATGTGACTTGTGTCCTGATTGTCAATATCGTTAGCCCGGATGGCCGGTTTGAGCCCATTCCTGGCGGCGATGGGATTGTTGAGGTCCCCGGCCTGGTAGATGCCCGCCGGGGAGTGATCCTGCAACCTGCTATCGAATTTATTCACCAATATATCTCCGAACATGCCTAATTTGTTTTTCAACCAGTTTATCCTCGATGTCAATCACGATTTACTCAACCGGGATTTTGTCATCCTGAGGTTTAGCCGGGATAAGGGCTACTTGTCTTATCATGACCTGGCCTTTATGGATCGCCTGCTGGCAAAACCGGGCTTGGGGGCGCTGTCGGTGTGCTTCGACTGGGGCCAAGAGGCGTATGCTTTGTACGACAAAAAGTTGCTTGGCGCTTCTCCTCAGGAGTTCGTCCGGCAACTGGAAATGGAGGACGCTTGCGGGTGGAACCCATATACTCCGATTCGATAAGATGGGAACACAAGCTGTTCCAGCTTTTCCTCAATGCCTGCGCGGGTTCGGAAAATCCCCGGTACCGATACAACAACCTGACGGGCAAACTCTATATTACTTCGCCGGACGGCAAGTTCTTTAACCGCAGGGATCAAAGCAGGGTTGCTCTGGAGGTAAAGGTGCTGCCCAAGCATGTCATCAGCCTGGATACCGTTACTTTTACTGCCTGGTCCCGGTACGGCGACCTCGCCAAAAATGATTGGGGGAAAGAATGCCCGAAGCGGAAAAAGAAGTTGCACGATATCGAAAAATACATCTTCGACCCTCGCCATTCTACTTTCCGCCGATACTTTGAGGAAGAAAAGGTAAAAGCCGCCGACAAATACGTCCGCATGCGCCCGCCACTGCGCTTCAGGAAGGGTAAACAGAAAAACCGTATCGACTTTTTTCCCTGAACCCCAAGGCGTACCCTCTTACCAAGATCGCCCTATTGAATGAACTGCTCTTCGATGCTTTTCACCCCCGGTTTGGCGCCTACTTCACGCTGGAACAGAAATTAATAACCGATGGCTTCAATTCCGTCCAGTTCAAACCGGCTGACGAGTCATTTTCAGGCCTGGCGGAAGCGCCGGCCCGCCTGATCGATAATGTAGGTGACCCGATAAAGCTAAAGGAGATTCGTACCATCCTTCGCCAAGAGTACGGCCTTCAACCACGGTTGACAAAAAGGATAAAGCCGGGCTGCCTGAACTTGCAGTTCAACCACGATGCGGAATTCTACGGCCTGGGTAAGGGCGAGGCAGATCCTTATAAGCAGGCTACCCTGGATTGCGCGGTGCAGAATTTCACCCTCCAACAGTACCTGGAAAACGGAAAAAACCAGCTTTTTAAAACGCTCCAGGAGGGCCATATCAAATTCGACATCAGCCAGCGGCAGCTTTCTATTTTTGACTGGGAACGGCTGCACTTGGGCCGGGATTGGTATTTTGCCATCGCGGAAAAACCTGAAGAGGAGTTGATCTTCCACTTTCTGGCGATCTCCCCGGGGGGCGGGCTGACATTCAGCACGCTGACCCGCGACCTGTTCAACCAGCCTTTCCATGAATTGATGGCGGGGGTGTTCACCGGCGCCAATTCATGGAAGGTCAAAAACACGGATGGGGTGATCTTCGATGGCCAGGGCAACATCAACGTGATCGAGCAAACGGATTTGCGTACTTATCCGGATTTGCGGGAGGTGCACCACTATATTATGGATGGAGTGGGACTGGATGGGGTGGCACTGCCTTGTATGGAACTTAAGGAGTTTGTCAGGCAATTCATTGCTGATCATGGTGAGACGGAGCAGGTGGTCGAAATTTGGAGGTTCTTGTCGGAACAAGACGAGGCGGCGGCTATCAATGTGATAGAGGTAAAACAACGCCTGATGGGCCGAAGTAAACAGCACATCCTCTTTGCCAAATTATTCAAGGGGCGTTTCGGCTATTGGCTTAAACACCCTTTTAAAAACGCAGAGCAGGCCAGCCGGTCCTTTGCTTCCCTGGTGGATATCCACACGGTAGATACGGGTGAAGGGTTGTTGTTCTGGGCCAACAAGGATATGGGGAAATCTAAAGGCCATTTCGCTACCTCCAACGTCGTGCGCCGGCTGAAGGGCTGGGGCAATAGCCAGCTGCTTTTCAACCGCCTCCTGGATACCTTGGCGGTCGATTTTGTAAGGGTGGACGCGCCTTCGGTGATCCCCTTCCCGTTTAAATTGCTGCGGGAGTACCAGCGAATGGCCAGCCGGCCGGAGGGGGGAATCGATTTTGGGGAGTTTGATTTTGAGGCTTAACCACTCAAACATCAGTTTGATACTTGCCAAAATTATTCCATTTTGGCAGTAACCAATCAGGGCTTCCTCTCGTAGAAAGGACTACACCCAATTGGAGCTAATTTATTTCTAAATACGTGGTCTACCACCATAGATCAAATAAAATCTCCATACTCATGCCCTTTATTTTTGAATGCGCTCAGTTTCAAGATGCTTTCTCTAAAGAGGATCCTTCTGTTAGCCAAATTGTCCACAAAAGGTTGAATACGCTAAGAGGCCGAAAAAAATTAGTTCCTAGTGCAACCCTAAGAGTCTATGATCGTGCTGGAATTTTCATTCAACGGTTCACGGGCCAGGGAACCAATATGCGTGTGATCATACAAGAGCATAAGTTTCAGTCTAATGAACAGGAACATACCATATATTTATTAAGAGAATACATTTCACAAAACCGTTACGAACCTCGGTGGCGAAATAATGTACTGCCTCATATTGAATCCGGATCGTATAAAGAGGAATACCCTTTGGATCAGGAAGAATTAAGGCAAGCTGAGGACAGTTATCTCTCTACTATTAGCCGGAAGAAGGAGGTGTTACCTCCTCCTCCTAAAGACATAACAGATTGGTTTCTAGAGGATGGATTTAGTATCAATCCTGAGTTTAGCATTTACGAAACTCAGGACTGGATGACATTTTCCAGTGATTATATGCAGGACTATGCCAGTGATTTTTTTCGTTTGCTGCAAGCTATTTATAAGGAAGATGAGGGAGGAATTGAGTACGAAATAGTCGAAGAAATAGCAAACGATAGAAATTTAAAGATTGCTTATTATGAGGAAGTTTACCTGATATACGAAGAATGCCTGGATGAAAAGGATGAACGGATTTTCCTTTTACACAATGGCGGGATAACTACCGGAGAAACGCCAGAGAAAAAAACCAAAAAAGTACAGGCGGCTTTACAATATGAACCGCTACAAGGAATAAAAGGAGGAGAATACTCCATTGAAAAACTGAGTAAGGGTGCAGTTCGCGCTTATCCGTCGAGCATCGTTAGCCTTACCGGAAAGCGCAAAGAATGGAAGGAGATTCAGACGCACAGCAACAAATCCAACCTGGCCCTTTCGCCTGAACAACTTAAGCTGCTTAAAAATTACAGCTTCCCCAAATTTATCAACGGGCAAGCAGGAAGCGGTAAATCGGAAATGCTCTACTATCTTTTTGCAGAGATTTTGTTCCGCCGAAGCGTTTACGACTTTGAGGGAAACATCATTTTTCTGACAGAAAATGAAGAATTGTTGAAGAAAGCGCTTTATGACACCAGAAGTAAATTACAGAGTAACTCGCATTATCAGGGCGCCGAACTGGATTCACTGGACATCAATCGATTTTTCTATCCTTTCCGCAGATTTCTTCTGGAAAATCTGGTGGAGGATCAAAATTTATACCCCAAAAATAAATATGTAAATTTTGCTAAATTTAAGACCCTTTACGAAAATGGGCGAATCCCCACTCATACAGTTAAACGATATCCAGCGGAAATAGCCTGGTTCATCATCTATTCGTTTATCAAAGGGCAGGATGCTACTGTGGAGGAGTTTACTCCAGAGGATTTCGAGAACCTTTACTCAAAAGATAAAAATGGGGTGGACAGAGAAACGTATGAAGGGGTATTTAATGAGATTTGGAAGCCCTTCTACAAAAAGCTTCGCGAAAAAGGGTACTGGGATCAACTCGACCTGGTAAGGGATATTTTACAGTCCTATGATTCTATCCCCGAATACCAAAAATATACGGCCATTCTATGCGATGAGGCTCAGGATTTCACTCGCGTGGAGTTGCAACTGCTCATTCGCCTTTCCCGGTTTACGGATTACAACCAGGCAACACTGGATCAAATTCCGATCACCTTCGCCGGCGACCCGTTTCAAACGGTTAACCCTACCGGGTTTAGTTTAGAAAAACTCAAACGGCTGTTCGATAAGGAATTGTCCGACGAGCTCAACTTTTCTTTCAGTAAGGAGCTAATTGCCGATCTTTTTTACAATTATCGCTCTAGTAAAAAGATTGTCGATTTCGCTAACGCGATCCAGTATTTCCGACGGTTTTTTCTGAAAACTACTGACCTGCGGTATCCACAGGAGGCTAAACGGTTAGGTAACGCCCCTACGCCCATGATCTTTTGTACAAAAAAAGATGAAAGGGTGCTTAAGGAAAAGTTGGGCGCAGGTGTCGTTTTTATCCTGGGCTGTAATGATGGGGAGGAAGAGGCCCTGGTGGAGGCCGACGGATGGCTGGAACCTTCTTTTATCGTCAAGAGTGCTGCCCGTTCAAAAGGTTCTGAGTACCCGAGTGTTGCCATTTATAACTTTGGCGAGCAATTCATTGAAGAGTTTTCGCCAAACCTGCTGCAGCAAATCCTCGATGGAGAAAAGACATTTGACAGCCTTAGCTCCGGACAACAATTCAAAATTGCATTTTTCTTTAATAAGCTTTATGTAGCGGTTACGAGGGCACAGGAAGAATGCTTCATCCTGGACACTCGGAAAGGTATTGAAAATTTCTGGGAGGTGCTCCGTGCTTTGAGCGAAACAAAGATCAAGGACCCTAAATGGCAAGGGGTCATAGCTTCCAGGTTCATTGAGCATGGAAACCTGGAAACCCTGCACAATACGGATAAAATGAATGTGCTGAAAATCGCAGAAGAAGACCGGGCTAATGGCCTGGCTTACGAAGATTCTGATAAACTACTGGACGCAGCGAAAGCTTATTCTCAATTGGGCCCCAAATATGAGCATGATGTTATTTTTTGTCAGGCAAAGGCGCTTCAGTTTGGCCAGAATTATAGAGAAGCTGGTGATAAATTTAAGGAAATCGGCTATACGGAAGACGCCAGCACTTGTTACTGGATTGGTCAATATTGGCAGGAATTGCTTGCTCTACATAAGGCCGAAACAGGGCGGAAACCAATTGTGCGAAGTTACATTGCCAGCATCATGTCCGGCTCTCTTGTGGATACGCAACCTGTGGCCGATTATGGAAAAACTATCCTTACCGCATTGGATGAACCGGAGTGCAAAGGGAAAATCATCTGGCGTGAGGATTTCATCACCAAACTTTCAGCCCTTGTTCTGAGTTGGGCCGGTGAATTATCAACAGATGAGGCTAAAGTCCTGGCTGAAAAATTAGATACCTTTGAACTGCCCGATAATTCATTTTTAGATGCCTTAGCTCATCTCCACCTTAAAGCAGAACAGTATAGCCGAGCTGTCGCTTGTTGGGAACTTTCGGATGACTATGGCCACGTGTACTATTACCAAGCCAAATTATACTCTACCATTAACCCCGTCGAACGAGTCATTTACTTCAATGAGCTGGGCAAGACGGAGGAGGTGGTAAATGAATTCCTTAACGCCAAAGATCAATTTGCTGAAATACCGGAGAAAAAGATCGTTCTTAAAGCATTGAATAAGTCTGGCAGAATTACAGAGGCAGTGGGCCTGGCCTATAGCGACCGGGAGCTTTGGCCGCATTTCCTGGACCTGGTTTTGGCAAAAAATGAACCGATTGCCAAAATGGTATTGCTATTGTCAACTGTTATTGAGCTTGCAGATAAGGATTCCAGGAATCGTTCGGCAATCTTGTCTGCCGATTTTTTGGAGAAAGTTGCAGGAAAGCTTGTCAAGTCAATACCGCTTAAAAATTACAAGCCTGGCAAGGAACATAAATTAAAAAAATTAGCGGATGAGTCATTCGCTTCTTCGAATGTGGTTGAAGCAGCAAGGCTTTTTACAAAAGCTGCCGCTCGCTCACAGCCTTCCCGGGAAAAACTGTCTTCTAATGAGGCTTATCTATTGGTTCGCGCATTAGCCCGCCAGGCATTATCAGATAGGGTGGATGTTTCTGCCATCGAGTGGGCTTGTGCTATCGAACGAACCCATAGTAAACACATTGAGGCGGTTAAACTTTTCGATGGCCACAAAGGCTTCTTGTTGCTTGACCCTGAATTGGATCAGGACACCAGCCTGATCCTATTGAACCGCTGGATGAAAATCCAACTGAAACGAGCCTTGATGGATTGGAAGCAACCTTCTAACCAGAAGGTGGATAGCCTGAAACCAGAGTTAAAAAAAACATTAACAGACCTGCTCCTGGATAACCTTGCGTCCCTTAAGAGAAAAGGGGTTGCCATCGCTTCTGAATATACCTTTGACCTGAAGGAAATTGACAGGTTGCCATTCCTGCCTGATTATTATACGCTTACGGAATCCGGGAATACGCCGGCTATTGATATTACAGCGGATACCGAGGCAATGGAAAATGCTGCAACGGGAGAAACCATTGGTGAAGAGAAACAGCCTCTTTTTTCCGAGAATACAGACAATCAAGAACTTTCTGCAGTTCAGGCGGGCCAACCGGAACAAGCTGTGGAGACTGGCGAATCGATCTTTGAGACTCCCCTAGAGGTAGAATCGAATGGGATAGTGGAGAATGGAGAAAAGGGATCGGATCAAATTGAAGAAGAAGAAGAAGAAGAAGAAGAAGTTGAGGAGAAACAACAATCACCGCTCGATGCCCATCCCGTCAAAGTGGACATGCCTTTACAGGAAAATGGTACAGAACCAGCAGAACCTCAACCAGAAGTAGAAATTGTAAGGGATCCAAACTTGATCGGCCGCATCAGTAAATTGGAGGAAATGCTGCTACAGGTAATGCAGCAGCAGGAATCTCTGGCGCGCCAGGTTCAGGAGTTAAACGGTTCTCCTCATGAGCCATCCAGGAACGAAAAGGATAAAAGCTTGCTGGAAGAGAATAGCCAACTATGGCGCGAGCTGTCTCAGCTCCAGCAAAAGTACATTGCCTTGCTCGAAAAGTAATGCGGATTTTGGTAGCATGCTTATGCTTTGTTATATATTTTTGATACTTTCATCCGGCATTTTGAAAGGAAAATTTTTGAAGCTGATTCATGTCCAAATCCAAATACTCCGCCTCCTTCACCGCCGCCGCCCTCCTATATCCCGAACACCTGCGGATGGAGGAATTGCTCCGGTCCCCCGATTTTGAAGAGCGGATTGGAAAGGAGGTGGAAGAGAACAAGTACCTGAGCATCAAAATGCAGGCGTCGAGAAAACGGGTGGTTCAGGAGGTCCGGAAGCGGTATGAGGCTGCGCCGGAGGGGTTCTGGGAACGCTTCTTTGGCTGGAAGGAAGCGGAACAAAGGCTCGGCCTCTTTTTCCTCTGCTTGAAAACGTACGCCCTGATGATGGATTACCAGGTGGAGGTAGCCCTCAAGAAGTGGAGGTCCGGAGCGGTGAGCCTGGATGCTTTCGACTTGCAGATGCGGTTGGATGAGATCGCTTCTTTCGACCTGAAGGTGGACGGCTGGTCAGAGGGGACAAAAAGGAAAACCATTACTAATTATATCCGTATACTGGGAGAAGCAGGTTTGTTGAGGGAGGGGAACCTGGTAAGGCCTGCTGATATTGAAACGGATTTTTGGAGTTACTTCCATCGGATTGGCGAGGGCTGGTTCATTGAAGCCTGCTTTTTCCATAAAGACCAAATTTAAGCGCTCGGAATGACCATTACGGAATTGTACAACCAACTGGCGGATAAGGATTTTCAGGACCACCTGACGGGCAACTTGTTCTTTCCGGCTTATATGTATGTGTACGGCCCGGAGCAGGAGTACGAGGTGGACCAGGAGGTCATGAACATCAAGGACAGGCTGCACCGGCCCACCAATTACCTGGAGGTAATGGTCATGGATATTTTCCAGGAGTTCCTGGCTTTCTTGAAAACGCAAAAGTTCGGAAAGGCGTCTAAGTACGAACTGTTCCTGGAGCAGGAGGCCCAAAAGCCGGATCGGGTGGAGCGGTCCCTCAAGCAAATGGCCAACGATGATCGCTTTTTTTCCTGGCTGCACGAAAAAATAAAGGAACACTTTACACAGGCGGGGGAGGCGGAAGTGGCTTATGTGTTCGTGAAAGGGTTTGGGGCTATCTACCCCTACCTGCGCGCTAGTAAGTTCATGAACAACTTCGAAAAGTATATCTCCGGCTATAAGCTCATCTTGTTCTATCCGGGAAAGGCAACGGATTATTACCACCTCTTCGGATTGCTGGATGACGAGAATTTGTACCGGGCTATCAAGTTGATTAACCAATGACTCCACCTTACTTGGTGCGTCCTTGGTGTCTTTGAGTCTTTGTGGCAAGAAAAAATACTCCTTGGTGGACATCAAAGACATATTTAGCAGGATATAAAAACCCAACACATGAAGCTGCGCGACATTTACGACCGGAAAATCGATAGGGAGATTAACCCTGCGGTAGTGGTCAGCGATAAAAAGAAGGAGACGATACAGGCGGAGATCCGGGAATATGTTTTCACCGATGAGCTGATCGAAAAACTGTTTAAGCTACTCGACACAGTTATCAATAAAAGAGAAGGGAAAAGCGGGATCTGGATCAACGGCTACTACGGTTCGGGTAAGTCACACTTCATTAAATTCGCGCATTTTTGCCTCAACCCGGAGACGCAGGAGGAGGCTTTCGCCCACTTCATTAATAAAGCGGAGGGCTACGACGCCACACGCCCGGGTGCCGACTGGAATATTACGCCCAGTAATATCGCCTTGCTAAAGAAAAAGATCCAGGCTTCAGGTATAAACAATATAATGTTCAACGTGGAGGATGAAACCGACGACGGTAGCGGCGAACGCCTGACCCGGATCTTCCTCAATATGTTCAACAAGTTTCGGGGGTACAACGCCAACGATATTCCCCTGGCGCTCCTGTTTGAAAAGTACCTGGATGAAAAGGGGAAATTCGGGGAATTCAAGCGGCTGGTGAAGGATGAAATGGATTACAATTGGGAACTGGATGCCGCCGACATCGCCGCTTATGAACTGGAGGGCGTGCTGGAGATCGCCAAACGCCTGGTACCTGAATTGGACACCGTCTCGCTCCATGGCAAATTGTCGAGCCCGGAGAGCGTAAAGATCGGCATCAACGCCACTCTTATTCCGGAACTCCAGAAGTTTCTGGCGGATAAAGCACCCAATTACCGCCTGCTGTTTCTGGTGGATGAGGTGTCTCAGTATATCGGCGCCAACAAGGAGACGCTGCTCAACTTTCAGAACATCATCGAGCGGGTCAGCGAGGATTGCAACAACCAGGTGTGGATTGCTTGTACGGCTCAGCAGACATTGGATGAGGTGTCGCAAAGCGCCGAGGGGGCTTTAGATGTGGAGGATGAATTCGGAAAGATACTGGGGCGGTTTGATACCCGTATTTCTCTCCAGAGCAACGACGCTGCTTATATCACTCAAAAGAGGGTGCTGGAAAAAAACAGCCAGGGGCTGGAAGTGCTCAACAAGATCTTTCACAAGAATGAAGACTACATCCTCAACCAGTTCAAGATCACCCATGAGCTGTATAAGGGATACCAGAATGAGGACGATTTCTTCCTGGCGTACCCTTTCGTCCCCTATCAGTTCAAACTCATCGCTCATGTTTTTGAGGCTTTCCAGCAGCTCCGGTTCGTCATCAAAGAAGTGAAGGACAATGAGCGCTCGGTGCTGGGCATCACCCACTTTACGGCTAAAATGACCGCCGACCATGAGGTGGGCGGATTTATCCCCTTCGATGCCTTCTACAACCAGCAGTTTCACACCAACCTCACCCAGCGGGGGGCAAGGGCCATACAGAATGCCCTGGAGTTGTCTTATGTGCAGGAGAACCCCTTCGCCCAGCGGGTGGTGAAGGCTTTGTTTATGATCTCCAACTTGCTGGAAGGCCAGCGGCAGACCTTCCCGTCCAATATCGACAACCTCACCGTCTTGCTGATGGACCAACTGGACCAGAATAAGATGAAACTCCAAAAAGAGGCGAAGAAGGTGCTGGACAAACTCGTCGAGGAGAGCATCATCCGCGAGGATAAGGGTAGCTTCTTCTTCTTTAATGAGGACGAAATTGATGTGCAGAACCTGATCAAAAGCCAGACGCTGAACCTGGACTACCGGCTGGAGCAGTTTGACACGTTCTTCCGGAAGATGGCCAGCCTCCGCAATAAGTTTTCCTACGGCACGAATGATTTCCGGGTGGGCTATTCGGTGGAAGGCAAAGAGTTTTTTCGCAATGGGGACTTCAATGTCCTGGTGCTGCTCAACGACAAAACGCCGGTTGCCCAAAAGGCGCTCAGCCTGGCCAAAACGGACCTGGCGGTTTGTGTGAACGAATGGTTCAATAAGGACGGCCAGTTGCGCAAAGACTTCGAATGGTACTGCAAAACGCTCTTGTTTTTTTCGAAACAGGGTGATGGAGGGGCCGGGGAAAGGGTTAAGACCCTCGAAAACTTCAAGGTCCGCAATAGCGAGCTGGAGAAAAAAATACGCTACCAACTAGGACAAAAATACGCCGAAACGCGCTTCATCTCTGAACAACGCATTATCGAGCCCGACCAGGTGAACGGCGGCAAGCCGGAGGAGCGCACCAAAAACGCCATCGACAAGCACTTGTCCGGTGTCTATAAGCACCACATGCTCGCCGAGGGCTACGCCAAAAACCAGGCGGACCTGAAGCGCTCCGCCGCCCTGGCTGCCCAGGAAAAAGACCTCTTCAACAACAGCCTCTCCCCTGCCGAGTTAATGGTGAACGACCTCATCTCCAGCTATAACGGCCAGATGACGGTGCACGACCTCATCAACGAGTTCGCTAAGCCGCCCTTTGGCTGGCGGCACGAGGCGGTGCTGGATATCCTGGTGCACCTGGTGAAAAAGAAAAAGCGGGAGTTCAAATACCGCAACCAGCCGCGCTACCCTATCGTGGATTTTATTAACAAAGCGGTTTCTACTCCGGAACGGATGGTGTGCGAGGTGGTCTCCGGCGAGGAGATCGGCCAGGATGTCATCGACGATACCTTGTTTTGCTTCCGGGAGGTGTTCAACCGCGACCTGCCTGGCATGACCGACGGCAATGAGCTTTTTGAAGCCATCGTTGCGGAACTGCAACGGGAACGCCTGAAGTACCAGCCTTATGAAGACGAGTACCACGGGGCTTACCCTTTCGGGGTGTGCTTCCATGAAGCTACCAAGCTGCTGAACAACTGGAGCAATATCCGGGCGCCCAAAGGGCTGTTCGAGGCGATCCACACTGGAAAGGATGCGGCAAAAGATTTGCTGGACGCTGCCAAGGGAATGGCCGATTTCGCCAGCCAGAACCGCAAGGATTACGACGTCATCCGCAAGTTCCACGAGGCCAACCGGGAGAATTTTCAGGAGCTGTCCCTCGATGCCCAGGAGAAGGCCGACAAGATCGGCCGCTTCCTGAAGATGGAAGACCCGCGTCGCGAATACCGCCACATCCGCAAGGCCTACGACGAACTGCGCAAGGCGCTGGAGGAACTGAAACAGCAACTGATCGGGGAGGTCGCCCAACAGTACGAAGCCATCTTCGATGAGCTGGAAGCGGAGCAGTCCAAACGGGGCGTCGCCGACGCCCAGGTCTACGCCGACCGCCACCGCACCATCCAGCTGATCCGCCGCCTGGATTCCATCGGCCAGCTGAGAAACAAAAAGCTCAGCGCCCAAAACTTCAAGGCGGAACAGCTTCGGGCTCTCATTGAATACGCCGCCGCCCAGCCCGCTCCCCCTTCCGGCGCCCGGGTCGGCGAACCGGAGGTGTACTTCATCACCAATGTCAAAGCCACCATCTCTTCCGAAGCGGAACTGGAGGAATACCTGGCCCAAGCCCGGAAGGATATGCTGGCGTTGCTGAGGAGGAATAAGACGATTATTATAAAATAGTTGAGCAATAGGCAGGCGTTGGGGCTCCGGCATTAGGGAATCCGACGTTAAAAAATTGCGCACAGAACGGAAGGCATCAGTTTGGGGTGCTCTGTTTTTGCCGACTGGCCTTAGAGGTATTTGGTTAATAGCTCTTAGCTCCATTTCCCCGGAAGGGCTGCCAAGCAAGCAGGAAGTGAGCCTCAGGAGTGGAAACGGCTCTTAAGCTATTTCTACTACTTGGAATAACCTTGAAGCCTTGTGAAATCCCGCGAACGGCTTTGCTTGCGGTGAAGAGGAAATGGAGCTTAGAGCTATCCAAATGAATCTACAGCCTTGGGTTTTTGGTACTTTTGGGCCAAGCCAAAAGTACGAAATCAATAAAATTGAAGTTTATAAGCTTGTTGCCTGGAAAACTATGTCCATACAAACTTGCATAAGCACATTGCAAATAATATTTATATGAATACCAAAACCTTCGCCCAACACTCCCGCCAACTCCTCCTCAAAGGCGTAGCCAACAAACTCCGCTACTGGGGCTTCGACGATAAAGGCAACGTCCTGGAACAACCCACCTCCATCAGCGGCGGCTACACCTTCCGGGGCGAAGTGTACGACGACCCTACCCTGCCAGCCCGCTGGCAGTCCCTGCGCGCCGCCATCGGCAGCAAGGGGCGGGCGGTGGTGCTGGAAGAGGCCGCCTACACCTGGTTCAACCGGTTCATGGCCATCCGCATCCTGGCTAAGAACGGTTACGACTTGCCCCAGCTGGAGTACGCCGAAGGCGGGCAACGCACGCCCCTCCTCCTGCAGCGGGCCCGCCGGGGCACCCACCCCTTCCTCAATGCCCGGGAAACTGCCCGCCTCCAGAAGATCATCACCGACTATCGCCAGGAAACCGAAGCCTTCGCCCTCCTGCTCATCGGCTACTGCCACGCCCACCCGCTCCTGAACGGGATCTTCGGCGGTATCGACGACTACACCGAACTGCTGCTGCCCGACAACATCCTGGCGGAAGATGGCTTCCTCCACCTGCTCAATACCACCGATGCCATCTCCGATAAGGAGTACAGGGAAGTAGAACTCATCGGCTGGCTCTACCAGTTCTACATCTCCGAAAGGAAAGATGAGGTCTTCGCTTCCTTCAAGAAAAAGAAAAAGGCGGAAGCCAAAGATATCCCCGCCGCCACCCAGATCTTCACCCCCAACTGGATCGTGAAATACATGGTGGAAAATACCGTCGGTAAGATTTGGCTGGACTTGCATCCGGATAGCCCGCTGCGGGAAAAGATGAAGTACTTGGTTGAACCAGGGAGTGGGGATCAGGGGCAAGGGATGAGGGATCAGGGAGTAGGGATTAGCACCGGAAACTCATCCCTCACCCCTCACCCCTCATCCCTAATCAGTGAGGTTTCCGAACTGCGGCTCCTCGACCCCGCCTGCGGCTCCGGCCACATCCTGGTCGAAGGCTTTGAGCTGCTCTACCAAATGTATATGGAGGAATACTACACCCCGGAAGAAGCCGTGGAAAGCATCCTCCAAAACAACCTCTTCGGCCTGGACATCGACAAGCGCGCCATCCAGCTGGCGCAGTTTGCCGTGCTGCTCAAAGCCGCTCAGTACCACCCGGCAGTCCTGCGTACCCCCCCCCTTCGGGGGGGCCGGGGGGGGCTCCATACGATGCCCGCCCCCCACCCCTTTTCCCGCCAGGACATCCTCGACTTCCTTAGCCGCGAAGGCGCCCAATACGAAGAACCCC
This sequence comes from Lewinellaceae bacterium, assembly GCA_020636095.1. Taxonomy (GTDB): domain Bacteria; phylum Bacteroidota; class Bacteroidia; order Chitinophagales; family Saprospiraceae; genus JACJXW01. Next base: position 41,808 of record JACJYN010000012.1, on the reverse strand, counting down.
TCAGCGCCGCCCTGCAACTGATGCAGCAGGCCCAGAACCTGGGCTCTATCATGCAGTTCGACCTGCCGGAAGGGGCGGTGGAGTATATTGAAAAACGATGGGAATTCCTGCAGACAGCCGAACGGCTGGATTTCCATGAGCAGGCGGTAGTGGCGGCGATGGCAGGTTTCATTCCGGTGCTGCTGACTTTGTGCAGAAAGTACGAGGCGGTGGTGGCGAATCCGCCGTATATGGGGAGCAGTAATTTTAATGCACAATTAAAGAATTATGTAAATACAAATTATCCTTTATCAAAATCTGACTTGTTTGCAGTATTTATGGATGTATGTCTAGCATTGAATACCAAACAAGGCCTAATGGGGATGATTAATCAGCATAATTGGATGTTTTTATCCTCTTACGAAAAACTGAGAAAGCATCTCCTAAATAATTTCAGCATTGTGAGTATGCTGCACCTTGGACCTAGGACTTTTGAAGAATTGAGTGGTGAGGTAGTGCAGTCAACTACTTTTGTATTAGAAAAAGGACATGAAATAAAGAAGGGAACTTATTATCGCTTGACCAATTATAAAAATGTTGGTGAAAAAGAACAAAATTTTGGAAAAAGGAATGATGAATTTCTTGATATTCTCCAAACAAATTTTTCCAAAATACCAGGTAGTCCAATTGCTTATTGGATTAGTGCAAGTTCTTTATTTCATTTTGAAAATCTTCCATATTTGGGGCAGACATTTGAATCAGGAGGTAGATGCAAAACACATGGAAATGCAAAATATGTTAGAAAATTTTGGGAGGTATCAAGAAAGAAAATGGAAGTAAAGTGGAAACACTACGAAAATGGAGGAGAGGTAAAAGCTTGGTATGAATTTACTGACTTTGTTGTTGATTGGTCTAATGCAGCACGTTCTTATTATGATAGTAAAGGAGGGTTAACAGATCAAAAGTATTGGGATAGATTAGGTATTACTTGGACTGCTATCGGAACTACAGGGAGAAAATTTAAAATAAAAAATAGTACTTCAGAATATTCCTCAGGGTCTCCAACTATTTTCCCGATTTCAAATCAACATTTTGACGTTTTTTATATCCTGGGCATATTAAATGGAAAGATTGCCGAATATTACCTGTCAATTCTTAATCCTACAATTAACACCCTAGTTGGGGATGTTTTAAAGATACCCATCAAAACTAAAACATCTGAGAAACTGAAAGAATTGGTTAAAAGTTGTGTGTCAATTACAAAAAAAGTACGAGGTTCCCACGAAAGCTCCTGGGACTTCCAGCGCTCCCCCCTCCTCAACGCCCAACCCACCCTGCAAGCCGCCTACCAAGCCTGGGCACAAGCCGCCACCCAGGATTTCTTCCAGCTCCACGCCAACGAAGAAGCCCTCAACCGCATTTTCATCGACATTTACGGCCTGCAGGAAGAGCTCACCCCTGAGGTGCCGCTGAAAGACATCACCATCCTGCAGGAAGAGCTGAGGAGGGATGAGGAGTTAGGGGATAGGGATGAGTGGGTGCGGGCGTATCGGGACTACCGGGCAGAAAAGGAAACTCATCTCTCACCCCTCGTCCCTAATCCCTCATCCCTCACCCCTCACCCCTTCCAACTGCCCATCAAGCGCGATGTTGTGATGCAACAATTCATCTCCTACGCCGTAGGCATATTTATGGGGCGCTACCGGCTGGACCGGCCGGGGTTGCACATTGCGCATCCGAATCCGAGTGCAGAGGAGTTGGCGGCGTATAAGGTGATCAGGGGGAAGGGATTAGGGCCGAGGGAGCAGATGGCCGTAATCAATTATTTATGTGATGAATATAAAGAATTTTCGCGATCTCATGGTCTGGCAAAAATCCATGAATCTGGTAACAGAAGTATATCAAACGACAGAGCAGTTTCCGAAGGCCGAGCAATACGGGCTGACGAATCAGATCAGGCGGGCGGCGGTGTCAATCCCATCAAACATAGCCGAGGGGCACAGCCGGGGGACCAAGGAGTTTTTACATTTTCTGAAGATAACGAAGGGCTCCCTGGCGGAGCTGGAGACTCAACTGGAAATCGCGATGAGATTGAAGTATCTGGAACAAAAGAGTTTTCTGAACCTTCAGGAGAAGATGGTAGAAATATCAAAGATGTTGAGTGGCTTAAGCAACAAATTGAGGGGTTAGAGTTAGGGGTTAGGGATGAGGGAGTAGGGAGCAGGAAGCAGGGAATTAGTTCCCCTCTCATCCCTAATCCCTCACCCCTCATCCCTCTTCTCCACATTGACGAAGACGCCATCCTCCCCCTCATGGGCTCCGACTGCGCATTCCCCGACGATGCCGTGCACCGCTTCAAGGAGTTACTGGACGTCATCTGGGGCGCGGCCACCCGCACCGAAAACCTCAACTTCCTCCAGGAATGCCTGGATATGGACCTGGAAAAATACCTGGTGAAGCACTTCTGGGCGGATCACTGCCGGCGCTACAAGAAAAAGCCGATCTACTGGCTGTTCAGTTCGCCTAAAGGGGCGTTCCAGGTGCTGGTGTACATGCACCGCATGAACGCTTTCACGGTGGAAAAGATCCGCGCCAACTACCTGCTGCCCCACCTCAAGCACCTGCGCTCCCGCATCGCCCAGCTGGAGGCCGGCGAGAGCAGCCTGGGCAGCCAGGATGCCCGCGCGCTGGACCGCCTCCGCAAAAACCTGCTGGAGTGCGAGGCCTACGACCTGCTGCTGAAGGATGTGGCCGACCGGCAGATCGTGTTTGATTTGGATGATGGGGTGACGGTGAATTATGGGTTGTTTGAGGGGGTGGTGGGGAAAATAAAATAACTCGATATCAAGAAATATGCTGAGACATAAAGACGTATCCATGGTGTAATAAGGTTAGCACGTCCTGTCTTTGGCAGGAAAGTCCCGGTTCGATTCCGGGTGGTCAACGGATAATTTGTCTGTTGACCACCTGGAAAAAAACAAAGATTATGGCCAACCAAGAAAATTTATACGAAGCAGCCGTTCAAAATGTAAGAGAGTTGTCCAAAACAATGAAGGTAATTAAGCGGGCTATAAATGATGCAATTCGAAGAAACAAAGAAGAAGAATCGAAAGCCCTCACAAAGGCCTTTGCCGCCACTTATGCAACCTGGTTGGAAGGAAGCTTATTAAAAATCATTCATACACCTGAAGGCTTCACAGATGATGAGATCTCACAAATTAAAAAAGAAGCTAAAGTTGAAAGCAGATGGATTAAAACGGTTGAATTAACTTTTAGAAAGTTTAATCGCTCAAAGAGAAGTAATGAAGTCCCCAACAAGACACAAAAAATAAAAAGGCTAATTGATGAATACATAATCTCTCCTAGCTTAATTCGAAATAAGATAATGCATGGACAATGGGAGATTGCTTTAAATAGGGAGAATACTAGGATTAATCCGGATTTAACTCAAGAAATACAGGCCCTCACCTCTATTGATGTTTACAAGTGGTATTGGGTATCAGAGAAAATTGTGAAAATTATCGAAGATTTAATCAAGGCTAACCCCAATAACGGTAACTGGGCTCATTACAAGGATTACCATGTACTCTTACAAGAAATTGAGGAGTTTGAAGATGAAAGTTCGGATTGGAATGAAAATACCAAAGCTGAAAAACTAACCCGGAAGAAACGGAAGGTTTCACCAGATGATAAAACTCCAAAACATCAATGAAAATCAAGTCAAATGATATACAATGAAGAAAAATTAGCCAGCTTTGCCCGCCGCGCCTTCAAATATGAAGAGCAGAAGATTAAAGATACCCATGAAGCCATCAGAAAGGCGATCAGCACTCATTACGATGGGGATGCTGTAAAAGAAAAATACGGCTTACCATCAGCCCCGGTTTTGGATATCTACTTGCAGGGGTCTTATAAAAACCATACCAATGTTACCAAATCCAGTGATGTTGATTTGGTAGTGCAGGTGACTTCAATATGGATGGCGAATAAACAAAGCCTACCGCCGGAGCAATTGGAAAAGTATAATTCCTCCCACAGGAGTATTGATTATCCTTTTGCAGAATTCAACATTCAAATCTTCCACGCCTTGCAAGAGTTTTTCGGTGAAAAAAACCTGAAGAATGGCAACAAGTGCCTGAAGCTGACGGAGCATGGTAAGTACTGCAATGCGGATATTATCCCCTGCTTTACCTATCGGGAATACGGTTATTTTAAAAGTGAATCTGATCAAAAGTGCGAAAAAGGTATGTATTTCATCACCAACAACGGCCAGTTTGTAAGAAACTTTCCCAAACAGCACTATGATGCATTGACCGAGAAGAGCAAAAATACTGACGGCCGGTTCAAGGAAACAGTCCGCATGTTTAAGAACATGAAAGATGACCTGATAGAAAAGGGCATAATCAATGAGGGGACAGCCAAATCCTATTTCATAGAAAACATGCTATACAATATTCCTGTAACCTATTTCAGTGGAACATTTACGGAAAGGTTCGAAAATATTATGGAGCATATAGAACGGCAATGGTTAACAGAGGCATTTCACAAATTCAAGTGTGCAAACGGAATAGATGATTTGATCTCCGATCAAAATTGGAAGATTGAGAACGCTCAGCAATTTCTAATCGCTCTGATCCAGGTAAGAGATGAAACTGAACTTTAAATACTACAATACCGGCAGCTTGATCCTGCTAATTCTCGTGCTATCCGCTATCTATGTCATTTTTGAGGAGATCATAAGTTCCGTTATCAATCTTCCGGATGGCCTACAGGAATCCATAACCACGCTAAACGGCTATTTAGGTTGGTTGTCTCCGGTTGCTTTTATCGGATTGATCCTCTTTTTGATCAATGAATATTGGTGGAAAAACTGGTGGATGAACTGGCTGGTTAACATTCCGGACCTGAATGGCCGCTACAGTGGCGAATTGATTTCCAGCTATCAGGGAGAAGATGGGAAGCCTGTAATGAAAGATTGCGTGATGGAAATTAAACAGAATGCATCCTCTATCCACATTTGCACGTATTATGCTGATAAGGGGACGAATGTCCAGAACTCTATGTCATACAGTGTCGCGGAGGAGGTCGTCAAAGAGAAGAATGGAAGCTTTACCCTGTATTACCTATTCACCAATGAACCGGACAATATGAATGAGGCTTTAAGGAAGCATGATGGAACGGCAAAGTTCACCTACCTGGCGGACAAAAGGGAACTGGTTGGGGAATATTACAACCACCGGCTGAATAAAGGGGCGATGAGGGTGAGGTATGAGGGGAAAGTGCTTCTTCATAGATTTGAAAAATAACACGTTGCACAGGTAATTAGGCAACCAGGTTTAATTGGGGAAAAAAATACATTAAGTATTCACCTTTTTTGAATTTTAGCAAGAGAAAAGTTTTTTATGCCACTAGGACTTATCAAATGGTATGAACAGGAAAAAGGATTCGGAGTCATCGGGGCGGACGATGGAGCAGAATACTTTCTTCACTCTAGTAATATCCAACAAGATAAATCTAAAATTGAATCAAAACTGCCTATCCTTTTTGATCAAGGCTATGAAAAAGGAAAACTAGCGGCTAAGAGAGTAAGATTACCAAACAGCTTTCATGACTTCAATACTTTAGTCGCCCTTTTCTTTACTGAAGGTCAATCTGATATAATCCAAATTGAAGAACGAGTACTTAAATATGGTTATCGTGGTAAGCCATATAGAAGGAATGAGTCAATTTCATATAGGATTTCAGAGAGAACCTTGATTTATTTGTTACAGGAACAAGGCGAAGAGGGGTTGCTTGCCTTTTTTGCTCGGTTCATTAACCATGACAATAAAAGTCTGGCGAGAGAAATATCCTCAAAGTTTTTCTGGTGGGTGAACTCTTTTATAAACACGAATAGGTTGAGTGATGGAAGTAAAAAAGGCCTAAACACATTTTTTAGAAATTATTATGGCGATCATAAGTATTTCGATGTCTGGAATAAGGGAGAAGAAGATACTAATAGAAATTTCCTGATAGATCGAGATTTGATACTGCATTATGAGAAAGAACTCTCAAATGAAGCACTGTCCAAAGTTTTTTCGTTCTCAAGAGATAATGAGCTACAGTGTCAATTAATTGAGCTTCGAATATCTCGATTGAAGAATACATTTGATGAGGGCTATTTTAGGAAACTTCATGAAGTTGTTACCACACAAGAAGAAAACCTTGATTTGGCCGCGCTGGAATTATTTTCAAATTATTCGCAAGAACTAGCTATTGCGGAAGTAACTGCTTTGATTGAGCCAATAGAGAGCATCATAACAATAGAGGCTACTTTAAATGACTATGAAAAAGGGTTCCGAGAAATTACCGAAAAGTTCTTTTTTCTTGAAGAGGATAAAGCTGGCTTAAAAAATTATTTTGCACAAGCGCTCTCCTCGAAATGCGATAATGAGCTGAAGTTTAAGCTCTTTCTGAAAGGTTATGATTTTCAAATTGATGACAATCTGATTATCTCTCGGTTTGAAAAAGGAGACTCAGAGTTGCAAAAATCAGTATTACGAAGATGTTCAAAGCGAAAAGAGTTACAGAAATTTCTTTTCACTTCCATACTCTCACCTGAACGGATTTCGGAAGGCTACACGATTTTGAGTGACCTGCTTATTTCAATGAATGCCGGTTTACACAGCCTTTCTAAAGAAGATTTTATTAATGATGAATACTGGCAGGATAAAGACGGGAGCTATCTGAGGTCGGAGTTCATTCATTACTACAGAGCTATAGAAGACCCAGCCCTTAACTGCAAATATTTTCTCGAAGGATTTTTATCTACTTTCCCACGGGAACATATCATTAGCAATGCTGCGGATTTCGATGAGCACGAATTGGGGCTTTTTTTTCAAGCAGAGGATGTCAGCCAATCCTTCATATTGGACTCCCTCAGTAATTACATTTCTTCAGAAAAACGTAAATTATCAGAAAAGGATAGCCAGCCCAATTATGATTTTTTGACAAAAGGGATAGGTTTATCAAATGAGTTTTTAGATGAACCGCAGCAGGGAGAATTTATTAAACAAATCGAAGTTAAGTTCCCCAACGATGCATTTGTCGACCTATGGCTTGATGGGCTGGTAAAAAATTTCCCGAAAAGTCACTTATTGGATATGGCTGTCTATGAAAGGCTGACATACGAAAGGCTAATCCGGAAAGTATCCCCTTACGAAGAAAAAGAGAAATTGATCGCTACCCTTGAGCAAAGGGTTGAACTTCAGCAAAAAGTTGAAATAGTTGACAGGCCTACTTTTTACCGAGCGTATTGGACCTTTTGGGCTCTGCTTAGATTACTGGATGTTATTTCAGAAAAACCGCACCATGAATTTAGAGTTGCAGACGAAAAATATAGAATAAATGAGGAAATTTCTGAATTCGCTCAAACCCTAATAGATAAATACCTGTCAGGTTCGTACCCTTTACAAAAAATCATATTATGGTTGCTGGATTTAACAGATGATTTCGATTTCGAATTCCTGAAGAGAAAATTCATCTATTTCAGCCCAGAGGACCAGGTGTTAGCCATGAAAAAGCTGTTCAAAGTCAGGGAGAAAGGATCATTTGAACTTACTGTCGACAAGTTGGATGAAATACTCAGGGTTTCCTATGACATCTATAAAATAAATGAAAAGCTTCACCCTGAAATACCAATGGACCTGACTACCGATTTAGTAATTTCCGCACTTCATTCTTTCAAAAAAAAAGGAAAGTTTCTCTTTGAAGATGAAGTATTTGAGGTACTGGTCAGGAATTTGGCAAATGACAAAACCCGAAAGTTCAAACTGAAGGATTACTTTGAGAGGTGCCGTGGAAGAACAACTTCAAAGATAAATCTTCATAAAAACAATGGAACGATAAAAAAAATACCTTTTGGAAAAGGAAGGCACTATTTTGGCATTTCATTTGATTACGATGAAGGCTTGGTGGAAGAGGTCAGAAAACTTCCAGGAAGAAAATGGAATAAGGAAGAAAAAATTTGGGGAGTGCCTTCTCGATATGAAAAAGAAGTAATAGCATTTGCACGGGAGCATCAATTCCTTCTAGATTTTGAAGGTAATGATTATGATAATAATCCACATTTAGCAGTACAGCAACAAGAAGATGTTCCTGATGGTATTACCTTTTGTGAAGGTCGAATTGCCAACAAACTGGATAGGCAACAAAAGGTCCCATTCTATTGGTGTTGTAACCAGCCATGCTTTCAGTTATGTGAAACGGAACATTCACATGAAGATTGGAAAAATTATTCGTTTCTCGACTTTTGCAGGATACTCGGCTTTAATGTTGATGAAGTAAACCCGTATGGACCATCTCCCAACGGAAAATATTATACATTTATTGGCTTAATCAACCGGTTCAACCGCTTATTGGACAGATTATACTGCACAGAATGTAATCATATTTTATATCCGGCACTTTCCTCCAATTATGCTTATCATAGAGTGGTAAGGTTTACCTGTAAAAATGAAAGCTGCTCGCTCAAAAAGATAGTCTATTTGCACCATTGTTTGAATGGGCGGTGCAACAGTATAATCGATAGCCGAGTTTCTGGGGAATGCCCCCATGGATTAGTTATTTGTGAAAACTGCCTTTCCTGTTGTTCTCACAAAATGCTCTCACAACGATTAGAAAACCTTAGAACAACGGGAGGGTATATTCACCCTGAACTTATTCATCAGGTAGGGCATAAGCTTGGGCATATGGAAAGAGGTATCCATTTTTGTTATAAATGTGAGGTGAAAATGGAATATTTGGGGAATGAAGTATTTAAGTGCCCAAGCTGTCATATTGAAAAAGATTTGTCAGCGTTTCTAATGACCAGAAGGCAAAACTTCAAAGAGTAAATATTGCCGATTTCCAAAACCTATTGGTGACGCATTACAACTAATTGAGTAGTTAAACTTCTTCACAAAGGGCAAAAATGGCTAACTTAGTGCAAATTTGAGCTTAAACCATGCGGATCGATAGGCTAAGAATAAAGAACTTCAGGAACATCGAGGATCGGGAATTTGAATTCCCCGAGCACTTCACTGTTTTGATCGGGGATAATGGAACCGGTAAGACGGCTGTCCTCGATGCGCTGGCCATTGCGGCGGGGGCCTATTTTTTAGGCATTGAAGATGTCCCAGCCAGGGGAATCCTCAAGGATGAGGTGCGGCGCAGCGACTATGGAGAGAACATAGAATATATGACGCCGGTAGAAATTGAGGCAGAGGGATTCATCAAGCAGGACTATCACAGCAAACCCCTTTACCATCGGTGGAAGCGGTCATTGAATCACATCGGTGGCAAAACTTCGACGCATGATGCCTTTGAGATCGTAGATACAGCCAAGCGGCAAGCGGCGGAAGTTAAAAACAACGAACCAGTAGAGCTGCCGCTTATCGCTTACTACGGTACCGGCCGGCTGTGGGCGGAAGAGGTCGGAAAGATCACTTATCAGAAGAAAGCATCTCGTTTCAAGCTGGGGTATGAAAATAGTTTACAGCCCAAAGTTTCCAGCCGGGGTTTCCTCGCCTGGTATAAAACATTTGAAGACGAAGCCTTGAAGTTCGGCCGGGGCAGGGATTTGCTGAAAGCTTTCAATGAGGCCGTCATTTCCGTAGTGCCGGAATGGCAAAAGATTTCCTTTAGTTTCCTGGAAGATGACCTGATGGGGCTTTACACTACTCCTACGGGAGAAAAAATATGGATGCCTTTTCAACTTCTTAGCGATGGTTTCCGAAATATTGTTGGCCTGGTGGCCGACCTGGCCTACCGTTGCCTTCAACTAAACCCGCATCTGGAACGGAAAGCCATTAAGAACACCGCCGGCATTGTTTTGATTGCCGAATTGGACCTCCACCTCCATCCCAAGTGGCAGAAAAGTATCGTTGGCGACTTGAAAAAAACTTTTCCAAATATTCAGTTCATTGCCACTACCCATTCGCCCTTCATTGTCCAGTCCTTAAAACGGACTGAGCTGATCAACCTCAATAAGGATACGGGCGAGGATCCGTTCCGGAAAAGTATCGAAGAAATTGCCGAAACCGAGATGGAAGTACCGAATGTCGAGCGCAGCGAGCGCTTTGAGGAAATGACGGAAACGGCTGAACAGTATTTCGCGCTCATCAAACAGGGTAAAACTACTAAGGATAGCCGTCAAGTACGGGAATTGAAAGCAAAACTGGACCGGCTTCAGGAAAGGTTTAGCGAAGACCCGGCATACACAGCGCTTCTTAAAGCAGAACGGAAAACAGAACTGAACGGCTTTAGACGTTGAACATGTGCAGCCTAAAAGCTTAACACAATATCAGCATCAACTGAAAAGCGAATTTTCTTCCGCTGACTTCAATAATGATGAATATTTGCGAAAGCTGCTACAAATATTTCTTGATTTGTGACCATTTACGATGCCCCAATTGCAGTGCAAGCGCAGTGCCGCCGACGAGATTAAAATCGCTGAGAAATGGTTGGGTGCGGCTCCAATTTGATGTAAAATTGGCATAATTTAGGGGAAAAAAGACATGGCAACCCAATACAAGGTCGAAGCGGACGGCAGTGTGACCATCACGATGAACTTCAAGCCGGAAGGCAGCATGTTGGAGCAGGAGGAACAGATAGCCCAAGCGCTATCGGAAATGGGCCGCATGGCCACTGCCCTTTCTTTGCAAAAATTTGATACCGATGGCCGGCCGGTAGTGGTAGATAACGTAAAACATACGAGCCGAGGCAAGGAAAAAAAAGCTACCAGACGCCGTACGGGAAAATCGAAATAAGCCGCCACGTTTACCAAGCCAGCAGGGGAGGCCGGATTGTGTCGCCAATGGAAAAACGTGCGCGGATCATCAACCGAAACAGCACGCCCCGGTTTGCCCAAATGGTGAGTTGGAAGTATACGCAAATGTCGGCAGCTATGGTGGAAGAAGACTTGGAGCTCAACCACAGCCGCAAAACGAGCCGGAAGCTGATCCAGCGCTTGAGCGCGGCAGTAGGCGAACTGGCTCGGGAGAAAGAATTTGAGTGGGAATACGAACTGCCTGAATTTGAAGAAGTAGTAACTCACGTAGTGATCAGCCGAGATGGGACAACCACGCCTATAGTGGGCGAAGGTTACCGGGAAACGATGTGTGGCACGATAAGCTTCTATAGCGGCAAAGGCGAACGGCTACATACCATATATACGGCTTGTGCGCCGGAATACGGCAAGGCAACTTTTGATTCGGTATTGGATATGGAAATTGAAAACGTAAAAAACCAATACCCGAAGGTGAAGTATGTGGGCCTGGCCGATGGGGCTAAAGACAACTGGAGCTACCTGCAGCCTCATACCAGCGTGCAAATCCTGGATTTTTACCATGCCACTGATTACCTGTCGGATGTAAGCCTTGCCATGATGGGACAAACAGATACCAAGCGTAAAGAGTGGCTGGAAGGAGCTTGCCATGATTTGAAACACCAGCGCAAAGGCGCAGCCAATATCCTTCGGGAATTGAAGCACTTTCGCAGAAATATGGACAGTACCGTACCGGAAATATTGGATACAACCATCACTTACTTTGAGAATAACCAGGCACGCATGAAATATGCCGCTTATCAAAAACAAGGATACCCAATCGGTTCAGGCGTAACGGAAGCAGCCTGCAAGGTGGTGGCCAAACAGCGCCTTAATCAATCTGGGATGCGGTGGAATATTTATCCGGTACAACAAATGCTATTGCTCCGGGGGCTGGCATGTACTCCGGGCCGGTGGCGGCAGTTTTGGCGCCATGTGGATAAAAATGGCTTATGAAAGTACATCAAATTGGAGCCGCACCCGAAATGGTTCTTTCATCAACGCTTTTAATAATTCCAAAGTTCTGGGCTCGACTGCTGAAAGGTATAGCATCGGAATTGTTCTTTTGGGATATTGAAATATATGCTGAAAAAATGAAGGGTGAGCTTGTCCAGATAGCGCGTTTGGAGTAGGATATTTTTAATGGTATCTAGCCCATAATGATTCTTTATCGCAAACCAATCATCGAGTGATCCTCTCTGGACAACCCGGGTAACAATAAAATGGGCATTTTTTTTCGGGTCGAGTTTTCCAAAATCAACGTCCCAGAATAGTACTTTTGGTAAATTGACCATATTTGTATGATTGGCTGAACATGAAGATAAGAAAAAAACAAAACGTTTGCCTTTCTAATGCTTAAAGAAAAGATCGAAAAATACTTCCAGCAATTCTCCGGCCTGCGGGTGCTTTTCTTCTTTGACGAAAAGCAAGAGTTTGGCGATGAAGTGGATCAGTTGGATTTGGAGGGTATCCGGGTAGTGCGCTGGAACAACAACAACTTTTTCCTGAAAACCAAACTGCATGGGGAGTGGGCGCCGGAAAAGGTGTTCCTGTACTTCCCCCATGCTGCTCCCGGAAATCGGGAGGATTACCACGCTTTTCCGCTGCTGGGGCTGCTCGTGGCCAACAAGGAGTTGTCTCTCGATGATGTCGGGAGGTTTATGGATGAATTCCATCTCCAACGCCACCACAAAAGCCTGGTGGGCCGGTTTATGGGAGAACTGAAGTACAGCGGCGTTCAAAATGTGCTCCAGCCGGTGCTCCGGCCTGAAGCTTTTGAGGAAAAGCGGTTGGTACAGGGGCTGGTTTCCGCTTTCCTGAACTTCTCCAACATCATGCCCTGGAGTGTATTGCTGGGGAAAATGCTTTCCCTGGCTTTGCCGGGCCTGGAAGAAGAGTTGGGCCGTTTCCAGAGGAAGATACAGGAGAATGACTTGTTGGATGTGATTGCTGCCCGGGCAAAAGACTATTTTGGCCAGGCCTTAAAGAATCTTTCTAAAGAAAGCCTGGCCCATCTGCTCCAATGCATTTATTACAACCAAATCACCCAAACTATTCCAAGGGCGCCATCCAATGACCCCTACCGGGAGCTGAAGATCAAAACGGCGGATACCCTCGTGTTTTTTAACCAGTTTTTGCAGGATGTAGATCGCAAACCGCGGGTCAAAGAGCGCCTGGACGAGGCCCTGGCCATGGTGGGCAATGACATTCGGGGGGTAAAACTAATTGAAACCTATGGCCCGGATGCGGAGTTTGCTCGGTTTGCCAATGATATGCTTTGGGAGATTATGGTGCTGGAGCAACAAAACCTGAGCATCAGCCCGGCCGCCAGTATCAAACGGCTGGAGCAGCTCTCCCTGCAATCGGAGATGCCGGCAGTAATAACCGATAGCCTGCAATTCATGATTCAGGCCGCCCGCATGTTCGAGCGTATCAATGCCATCCCTACCTACATCCTCAATACGCCCGATGCTTATATTTCGGCTTATGTGGAGGATTGGATGCTCATCGATATGGCCTACCGAAGGGCTATTAAGACTTACCGGAACAGCGATTTAACCGACGTGCCTTCCAGTCTGCAACTGGAATCCGTAGCCGAGGAGCTGAATGGCCGCTACGAAAGGCATGTGGATGAAATGAACCGGGAGTGGCTGCGCTGCCTGCATCACTTCGGTTTTGACTACGGTAAGGTCTCGGCGCCGAAACAGTATGATTTTTATCGGACGGAAGTGGCGCCCTACGACCAAAAGGTGGTGGTGATTATTTCGGATGCTTTGCGGTATGAAGTGGCGGCAGACTTATTGGGCGCTATGCACGGCGATCCCAAAAATACGGCGGACATCCGGTATCAGCTGGCGTCTATTCCCTCTAAGACCAGCATCGGCATGGCGCAACTCTTGCCGCACCGGGAGCTCCATTTCAACAACGGAAATATTAAAGCGGATGGCGCCAGTACCGAAGGGGCGCCTAACCGGCTTCAAATACTGGCCAATTTCAAGGAGGATGCTGTAGCGCTTGCGTATTCCGATTTGCAGGGCACAGGCAGAGAGGCGCTTCGCGAAATTTTCAAAAATAAGGTGGTCTATATTTACCACGATGTGATCGACAGCCGCGGAGACAAGAGAACATCCGAGCGGCAGGCGTTCAATGCGGTTGAGGATGCGATCAGTGAGCTTAAAAAATTGGTTAAGTCGCTTCATGCGACTTATAATGTGGCGAAGGTGTTGATCACTGCCGACCATGGTTTTTTGTATAACGACCGGGAAATTGAGGAGAAGGACAAAGAGAATATGCCGCATAAAGACGCCCTCTTTACCCATAACCGTTATGTGATTTCTACCGAAGATACTGCTCCGGAAATGGGTTATCTTTTTCCTTTAGGCGCCACTACAAGGTTCCGGGATGAGTTGTACGTCACCATCCCTCAATCTGTGAACCGCTACAAAAAGCAAGGCGTAGGGCATCAATTTGTGCACGGTGGAGGAAGCCTGCAGGAGTTGGTCGTCCCAATCATTGAAAGCTCAAGGGAGCGGCAGGAGATTACCCGAAAGGTCAAGCCCATCCTGGTTTACCGCGGTAGCCTGCGAATCGTTTCCAGCATCCTGCGTACGGACCTGCTACAGGAAAACAAAGTGTCCCGTTTTGAGAAAGAAGTTACCCTCAGCGTGGGTTTGTATAAGGGGACGGGCCTGGTGAGCAATGAACAGGTTATCGTCATGAATGCTGCGGAAGATGCCCCCAGCGAACGCATGCACCGGGTGGAGCTGACTTTATCCGCTACTGCCACCACGGAGTCCTTCCTGAAACTGAAGGTGTTTGATGTGGAGGATAGGCTGAACCCCCTGATCGAAGAACTGGTGCAAAATAGCACGCTCATCCAAGCTGACTTTTAGATATGGAGTTAAAGGAAAAGATATTGGCCCATTTCGAGGGCAAGGTAGTCCGCAAAGACCTCACTTACCGGGTAAAGGGCAGTGCGGTGGTGCCTACGTATGTGCTGGAGTACCTGCTGGGGCAGTATTGCGCCATCGACGATGAGGCGATCATCGAAAGTGGTATTGAAAAGGTGAAGGAGGTGATCACCCAAAACTATGTCCACCGCAGCGAGGCCGAAGTAGTGAAAGCCACCATCCGGGAGGCCGGTTCGCACAAGATCATCGATAAGATCAATGTGTCGCTCAATGACCGGGCTAATATCTATGAAGCGGAGTTCGCCAACCTGGGGCTGAAGGAGGTGCCTATTGCCGACTCTATGGTGAAGGACAACCAGAAGCTGCTGAGCGGCGGCGGGGTCTGGTGCATCCTCGATATGGGCTACTCACACGCCGCCGATGCCAGGGTGCGCTGGATGATCATGAACATTAAGCCGATTCAGGTGTCCAATATCCACCTGGAAGAATACATCGGCGCCCGCCGGCATTTTACCACTGATGAGTGGCTGGACCTGCTGCTGCACAGTATCGGGCTGAATCCGGAGTACTTCAATAAACGGGGGAAGTTCATCCAAATCTCCCGGCTCATACCCCATGTGGAAAACAACTTCAACTTCATCGAGCTGGGGCCCAAAGGGACCGGCAAATCTCACGTTTTTTCTGAATTGTCGCCGCACGGTGTGCTGGTATCGGGCGGCGATGTGTCCAAGGCCCGCCTCTTTGTCAACAATACCGGCAACAAGATCGGGCTGGTCGGCTACTGGGACGTCGTCGCCCTGGATGAATTCGAACAGGAAAAAGGCTCCCGAAGGGTGGATGGCGACCTGGTCAAAATTCTCCAGAATTACATGGCCAACCAGTCCTTCAACCGGGGAAAAGACACCTACCAGGCGACTGCCTCCATGGCTTTTGTGGGCAATACCAAGCATACGGTGCCCTACATGCTCAAAAACACCCATCTTTTTGAATCCATACCGGAAGGATACATCAAAGGGGCTTTTCTGGACCGCATCCACATGTACATCCCGGGCTGGGAGGTCCGCATCCTGAAAAACGAGGTATTTTCCCTGGAGTACGGCTTTATCGTCGACTACCTGGCTGAGATTCTCCGGGAACTTCGTAAGGCGGACTACAGCGGCATCCTCGACAAACACGTCGAGCTCGACGGGTCTTTGTCCACCAGGGATAAAACGGCCATCCGCAAATCCTTCTCGGGCATGGCCAAGTTGTTGTACCCTCACCATGAAATGAACCAGGAACAGGTGCTGGAGCTCCTGAATTTCGCCATCGAGGGAAGAAAACGGGTAAAGGACCAACTCTACATCATCGACGAGACTTTCCGCAATGAACCGGTGGAATTCAGGTACGTCATCAAATCATCCGGGGCGGAAGTGCTCCCGGAAACCCTGGAAAAACTGAACTACGCCACCGCTAAGGCCAATCGGGAAAAAGAGGAATCCGGGGAAGATGGGCCGGAATCCACCGCCTCTTCGGTAAAATTGCAGCCCCACCAAACCATCCTATACGATAATCAGACCGGTGTATCCTACAAAAAGCTCTTTGCCGATTACCTGGAAGGCGCCACCGAAATTACCCTGCAGGACCCCTACATCCGCCTACCCTACCAGTTTAAAAACCTCCTGGAGTTTTGCATCATGCTGGCCAACAATAAAGACCCGGAAGATGAGATGCACCTGGAGGTCATCTCCTGGAATACCCAAGAGCACATGTCTTCCTCCATTGCTGCTTTTGAAGAGTTCCAGGAAAGCGTCTCCGACCTGGGCATCCACCTCACCTTCCTCATGGAAGACGTCCATGACCGCTATATCCTGGCCGACAACGGCTGGAAGATTACCCTCGGCCGCGGCCTGGATATCTTCGAAAAGAACGAGGGCCGCTTCAATGCCGCGGAACTGGACCAGAACCGGCGGCGGTGTAAGGCTTGTGAGGTGACGTATTTGAGGGTGGGGAGGTAGGCTTTTTGTGTCATTCCCCCAAAGTGGCCTACATTAAATACGACATTGTTTGATCAAAATAAGATTGCATTAAATCAATCATTTTTTTCTGATGCTGCTCTGCATTATGGTCGTTCCATATTTCATGATCATAAATCAAATCGGATTTTAAAGCATCATAACTACCCTTACTTCTTTTGTCAAGGTATGCTGTAGCCAGCTTATAGAAGAGAATATTATCAGAGGCTTTAGGGAAAGGGAAATGGCTTTATTCAAGTAAAGCAGATGAGGCCTTCAAAGATGTCTTGATTTTTTTTGCATATTGAGAACTTATCTATTCATAATAATGTATTCATAAAATTAAACAACCTATGTCGGACACCTTATGACCAGAAGACTCATGCCTGGAGTAGAAACACTTTGCTTATTGTTCGGATTGGCTATCCTTGTATTTTCTTGCAATAAAGGATTGGATTGTCCGCTGGAAGAAATTGAATGGGACTACAAAAAATCCAACATCGCCAATGAGGATCAAGTCAAAATTGATGCCGACATTAATGCAAAGATAAAGGCCTATTTGAAGAAAATAGGAGACGCAGAAGTAAATGCCAAAATATCTCCGGCCATAGATAAATTAGCAAAGGAGTATACGGTGGCTGAAATCAGGTATGATGACGACTATGTCCAAAACTATAATGCCTTGGTAAACGATATATGTACTAAACTCCAAATTGTAAATAGCAAATCACTGAGGCGAGAACAAATTCTTGAAATAGAAAAAGACTTGGTAGTCCGGCTGAAAACTTTCTACGAAACTACCCGAAAGTATCAGCCAACGGATTCTGTAAATGTTACTGATGATGATACTGCCTCTGAAGAATGTAAGGGAATAAGGAATCAAGTCGATAAGTTAGCGACAATACTGGCGGAAAGGCAAAAAGTAACCAGAGACACGGACCTTCTAATAAACATTATGTATTGGAAAGAAAAGCTCCAGTCAATTTCAAAATACAACTGTTCCTTCATTATGACTGATAAGGCAAAGATAGAGGACAGTATCATCAAAGCAAGCCAATACACGAATAAACCAAAGGCGAAATGAGCAGCTATTAGAATCGCTATTTTAAAATAATCATCAGTCTTGTATAAAACTATTTGTGCAGTATGAACCTACCAAAACGCATTCCAGCATTTGCAGTTTTTTTGATGATTTCCTGCTTCTCTTTTGGGCAGGATTTGGAAAATGGCGAATTCATAAGCCTTGTGAATACCCGAATCCAACAACTGAAAAATGACCTGGATGCTGAAAGAAGGAAAAGTAAAAAACTGCACGATAGGATCAACAAATATATGGACGATGCTGATAAAAAAGATAAGGTTCTGGAAAGGAACTTCGAAAGGCTTGTCGAAGCAAGAGCTGAATTAAACAAAAAGGAAGCTGAAATATTAAGGCTTTCCAATGATCTCAGGTTCTTGTCAGAACAAAATGACTTGATTAAAAAAGAATTACTCGCACTCGATAGTACTAAATTACTTTTAGAGGAACAGGTTTCGCTGAATGAAGACTTCATTACCTCTTTAAAGGAAGAACTTGAGGATAGAGGAAAAGAAGCACTTTGGCAAGAGTCAAGGGCTAACAAGTTATTGAAAATACTGCAAAATTATGATCGTGACAAAAGAAGTACCCTGGAAAATATGGTATATTTCCTGGAAGCGGGCTGGAAAAGAAACTCGGGATTCAACTTTCATTTAATTGGAGGGCTTCCGTTTGAAATTGAAAATAAATTATTTATTGGCTTGGGGGTTGGCTTTAATGATAATCGGTCTATTGAACTCTCTACGTTACCTACTTATGTTGCGTTTCGGGCAATTTTAAATGATAGCTCATTTGAATTCCCTTTTGATAATATGGGCACCCGAGTCCTAAAAAAAAGTACCGTCTATGCAATCGGTGATGTAGGGCTATCCAATTCATTGAAGAATAACTTGTCTCTCTATAATGCCAGTGATCTTTTTTTCAATGTTGGCATTGGTTATCAACACAGTTCAAATGCCAAGGTTAGATTCAACACAACGTTAACCTACAATTACGAAAGATTTAAACAGAAAGAGGGCAATCAAATTATAGCGGTTTCGGTTCTGGATGGGATAGAGTTCAATATCGGGTTTTATTTGGACCTTTAACTAGGGCGTCCTCAAAAAAGACACCAAACTCGGCAAAGTATTGATAAACAAGTCGTTGCACATGGGTAAGCATTGTGCTTATAGCCGCTAAATGCAAGGAAAAACCGTAACTTGAATCAAAATTCTTGCACTTCGGGGATCAAGTATACGCCTGCCAGTGAACGGAACTTATCGCTATTTCGGACTCCCTTCGAGCAAGAACTGGATGACAACAACCGGTGAGCGACAATGACCTTGGTGGGATTGACTCTAAAGACAATCAGCAGAACATCTACACAATCATGGAAGGCGGGCCAGCAGCTTTTCAAAAGTGGACGGAAATCTATGCAGGGTGGCAGCAGGGAAAGTGAACCTATATGCTCAATCGTCACAATAAATTACTATCAAACGGATTTTTTGTAGTATTTTTGTACAAAAATTCCGACCAAGTGTACAAAAGAAAAACATTTGAGGCACTAGAAGCACATCTTCCCAAAAAGCAGGTGACGGCCATCACGGGGATGCGGCGGGTTGGCAAGACCACCGCCGTTAAATATTTGCTCGGCCAGGTTGAACATCGCAACAAACTTTACCTCGACCTTGAAAGGATTGAATACCGCCACCTTTTCAATCAGCCTTCTTATGCCGACATCGAACGGGGGCTGGCGCAACTGGGCATTGACTTTTCAGCCCCGGCTGTCATTGCCCTCGATGAGATTCAACTGGTGAAAAATATCCCAAGTGTCATCAAAAGCCTTTACGATACTTACGGCGTGAAGTTCATCGTGACGGGCTCAAGCTCGTTTTACCTCAAAAACCACTTTTCGGAAAGCCTCGCCGGGCGGAAAAAGATTTTTGAAATGTGGCCGCTCGACTTCCAGGAATTCCTCGTTTTCCGGGAAGCCTACACCCCTCATATTGAATTGGAAAAGAACAGGGATTTCCTTCGCACTTTTTATGGCTTGTATAGTGGCCTGTACGAAGAATTTATTCGGTATGGAGGGTTCCCGGAAGTTGTGCTTGCGGATAGCACTAGTGACAGAGAAGATTTCCTGTCCGACATCATCAACTCTCACATTGAATTGGATATCAAATTATTATCTGATTTTGAAATGACAGACTCCCTTTACAAACTGATGCTGCTTATGGCGGGCAGGGCAGGCAGCAAAATAGATTTCAGCAAGATTGCCAGCATCATCGGCCTCAACCGGCATAAGGTGAAGGACTATTTGTTGTTGCTGGAACATACTTATTTCATCAGGCTGATAAAACCATTGGCCAAGGGTATCGATAAGGAACTGACCAGCCAGCCAAAGGCCTATTTCTCTGATACGGGCGTGTTGAATAAACTCGGAAAGGGCTTGTCCGGCGGCCAGGTTTTTGAAAACGCTATAGCCAACCAACTGGCCCGGCTGGGAAAGCTCAATTATTTTGAAAAATCGAAGAGCTGGGAGATCGATTTTGTGCTCGACGAAACGGTGGCTTACGAGGTGAAAGAAACCCCGGCGCCACATCATCTGAACACACTGAAATACAATGCGGAATCAATCGGATTGAGTTCTTTCCATTTGGTGGGGCGCTATCCGGGCGGGTCTGGGTTCCATGATTTTATCTGGGGAGGTAATGTTTTCTGAGGTGCCTGTCATGCTTTGATGCTTTCACTGGATAGCCTGGAGAAGGGCCCATTTATGCCTGGTGCTGTAGATTTGCCCGTCGTATATTTTCCGGCCGTTGGTAATTTACTCCCCATTCAAAATGCCAAAATCAAAAACCTTATCATTAAAAACCTTTGAGGTTTTGGAAACCTCAAAGGTTTCGGTTTAGGTCAATGATGGCGGTTTGTATTTGTTCTTCGGATATGAAGTTACGCATGGGTATGCTGGTTGAAAACTACTGGACTTAAGTTTATCATCAATTCTTCCCTTATTTTTTGAAGTTCTTCTTCGCTCAAATTAGCATTTTGGAAAGTTTCCACCAACTCCTCCTGCCTTGGCTGGCCGAAGGTCAACCGGTACAAAGTCAGCACTTCCAATAAATTTTTCAGTTTTTGTATGTCTCTGCTAAATGGGTGAAGAGGGATTATTCTTTCTACTTTAATACCTTCTGCTCCTTCTATATGCCAAAAAGGAACAAGTTCACATTTCCCATTTCCATTTTCATTTTTCTGGGCTATTTCAAAAAGGGCCTTCCAAATATTTACTTCTTCATTTTCTTCCAGGGCGTCGCAGTATTTCTGGGCCAAATTTTGCCTGATCACTAAGCCCTTGAAGCGGCTAACCCGTCCTTCTCTTTGTTCGATGTCGATGGCGTTGGACGGCAGGTTCCAATGCATAACTTTCCGACAATAATAGTGGAAATCCAACCCTTCTTGCCCAATAGAAGTTGAGGCCAGGACAAAAGGGCGGAAAGGGGAATTGAAAGTTTCTCTAAGATTTATCATACGATCCTTACCAGCTGTAGTTTCAATTTTCTGGTTCCCATAATCAAGAGCAAAATGACAGCGCATGCTTCGGTTCTCTTCATTGATGAAGGAATCAAGGCTATCCACTCGAATATTGGAAGTCCGGATAGTCATGACATCCGCTACATGAGAAGCAAGGCCTGTGGCTGTTTCCCGGTAATTCTCACACTCGTACAGCAAGTATAAGTATTCGTCCAGCATCGCTTGAAGATTTCCATCAATTCCATATTTCAACACCATTTGCCAGTATGAAGCATTAGTCTTTTCCAATCTCAAAGTGGAAATACTCTCCGGCTTGTTGAACAATGAAAGAAAGCCATTGGCAATGATAGCAGCGCCCTGCATGTTTTCTAGCGAATTGTTAAAAAGCATCTCAAGGCTTCGTAACGCCGATACTGCCGGAGAGCCTAAAACCATCTCTGCGATAACCTCTCCGATATCCTCGGGAATGGGGCCAAGGCCAATAGACAAAGGATCAAAGAACCCTTTTTTCAACTCCTCAAAATGTTTTCTTTTTCCTCCTTTCTCTTCTCGTTCTTCCTGCTGGCTGGATTCCGAGTCTGTGTTATAGCTGCTGAAAATATCTCCTGAATTAAACCAAGCTTCAACAAATTTTCTATCGGACACATCCAACCTATCCAGGAGTAAAGGTAATGCCCAGTACCACTTATTCTGCTCTCCCCCTTCTGTTCTGTACTGCTCTTCTAACCTGGTTTCCTGGATCATCTGGTCAATCTGGCCCTTGATCCTGGCTTTGATTTCTTCGATTGATTCCCCCATCCCGATATTCTTCCTGGGGTTATACATCCTGCCAAGGGAAGGGCTGGGATACAGCAAACAAAAATTCGTCATATTTCGTGGAGCTTCGCTCTGAACCTTAAAAAGCAACTGAGGCCTCGGATGACGCCGGTAACTACCCAAATGCTCGGCAGGGGGAAAATACCTTCTCTTACTTCCCTTCTCCTGATCTGATATTGTTTTAGGGTTTCCGATGGTGAGCCTCTCGGCTTCGTAAGACAATATACTAGCAATCATCCGGGGCGCCATTACCCAGGAAGAGAAAACCAACACTTTACTAAATCTTTCTGCGCCCTGGAAAGCGCCGCCAAACGAGTAATAGGGTAAACTTGGCGGAACCCATAGTAGGCGATATCCACAAGGTTGAAGGGATTCACTTACTAATTGCCTCAACTTGCCATTGGGCATCAGCAGCTGCTTATACTCATTAACGGCTGTGTGATCGATCCAGGCTTCCGGATATTGATAAAGTAGTTGCTTCAACTCTGGTATGTCCTTGTATTCCTTTAGCCTCTCTTTAATTTTATAATGATCCAGAAAGGACAAAGCGAAAGGAGCCGATTTTGCAAATTCAAGCGGAGTAGCGACTTTATGTCCTAAATACTCATTGAGTTTCAGGACAATACTGTCAATCCTAATAAAGTCTAGGATGTCCTCGGCTTCCAAAAGGAATGGCTCCTTTTCAAGGGTATGAATCATTGCATTGTGATCCTCGGAAACGAGGAGCCGCTCCGTTCTTACCATTACTTGGCGGTAGGTTTCCTCCAAGCTCTTTTTTTGACTTTTTACATCTTCCAATCGACCGTGCAGCAATTCGGGGCGGCGCATCAATTGAAAAAAAGCCCTTCTGTCCTTTTCGTATTGAAGCCAAAATTCCTGCTTTTTTTCCTGCGATAAAAATTGAAGCACTGTCCGGAATTCAGCGTAGTGGTCTTCCCCCTGCTCCTGGTCAAAACGAGTAGTATAAGGTTTATATGGAGTGGCAGAAAGCATTAAGACCTTTGCATGCTCAATATTGAATATATCTTTTGCAAGTGTTGCCGCTTCTGATTTGTCTTCACGATTAATTAAGGGCTTAAATCGTTGAAATTCATCAAGGATGAAAAGGTCAGCATCTAAATACTCCAAACAAACCTTTGTTAGCGCTGTCCGCAGATGCCGGATTACGGAGAACCTACCATCCTTGTCCTTGTAGTTACTTCGGTAAATTGTTCTGTTTTTACAATACCTCTTCAGGATAGACCACAAGTTTTCCTCTTCCTCATTTAAGTCTAAGTCTACAAAAATCCGCCGGTTGCCTCCTTTGTTTTGAATAATCGTGTTTTGCAGTATTTTCTTAAACCTGGAAAAAACAGTGGGCCTTATTTTTTCATGATCTGATTCAAGGAATTCTGATATTTCCCGTTTCCAAGAGTCGATATTCTCAATTGTTCCTAATAATAAGTAAATTAGATTGTTTCTGTTATCCCTGAAGTACTTGTACCGATTGAGTATTTTGAAAATGATCTTGCGTTCTTCTCTTTTTCCAGAGCTTTTAGTTATGTAAAATGAAGTGCCTGGCGTTAAAGAACTTATTCTGAAATTATGAATGGTACCTTCTGGTTTCTTCGCCAGAAAGACCAACCGCTCAATTGACTTGATATCTTCTGATGGAAAAAGATTGAGTTTTTTTAAGTTTTGGTGAGCTAATGCCTGATTGGAACAAATGTAAATCACATGGAATTCCTCCTCAGGCCTGTTCTTTAAATGTTGCTCGTATGCCTTGGCAATTATCCCTTTGGCTACAATAGTCTTGCCCAGCCCGACTTCATCAGCCACGAGCATCCGCCTGCGGCCTTCCCAAAACAACTTTCCGAATACGTAATCGACGGTCGCCCGCTGAAAGTCCTTCAGCCCTGCTAATGCTTCTGCTATGGCTTCCTGCTTTTCGTCATTCATGGGTTTGCCTTTTTAAAGACCTCCCAAAAGGAAAGGAATGCCTCCGGAATAATGGGTTCCTGGCCATTTGTTTCCTCGCGGCCTTCTTCAAGAATGCGGCTGATCAACTTATCGATTGACTGCAGCTTTGCCGGTTGGCGGCTGGCAGCTATCAGGAGTTGCTCAAAGATAGGTTGGCCGGAATAAAATAAATAAAGACTATCTCCATTTTCCGGTTTAGAAAACCGCTCGCCATTTTCATTTCCAAAGGTGGCTTCTGCCTCATAGGGGTTTTCCGCAAGAAGGAACTGCAGATATTTGAAAAACTTGGATTGAGAATCAATCAGGTTCTTTATGATCCGCCTTTTTCTGCTTTCAGGAAGGTCTATGTCCAGCTTTACCAGAAAACTCCTGGCCAATTGTTTTTCGTGGAAAATACTGAGAATCATAAACTCGCTCAACACTGTTTCTTTGATGTTGGCAAACCGGCATTCATTCCATTGACCCTGACTCAGATCCTGATATTCGTCCTGAGCATGGATAAGCGATAGTTTCACGCTAAAGGTTGCTTCCCAGTTTATTCCGCTTAGGTCCGCTTCAATGGCCAGGTCATAGTTCTGCTGATTTTCATTGGGCCTTACCTCTACGCTGTACTTCACTTTTATTAGTCTATGTTCCAGTTCTCTCAAATACTGTTCAATGGACGCTTCCTGTTCCTGTTGAATTTCATCCGCAGGAAGGAATTCTTCAAATAAAGGGTGCTTGAGGCCCGGGTTGAGAAATGTCTCCACTAGATGGTTAGGAGAAGCTTCCTGCAATTGGCTTTCCAGCCCAAGCATAAATTCTACGTTTCTCTCGAAAGCCGGCCGGCTGGCGTTGGCCGATCCCAGGTACCAGTAGAACCGCTCTCCTTTTTTGACGACAAAGGTTTTTGCATGCAGCTGCTGCTTTTGAGATTCGACGCGGTCTTCCTCCAGGGTATCGTAATCCTCTCCTTCAACAATCAAGCTATTCAGGAAATAGGCCCGATACCCTTGCAGGCTATCCGCCCGTAACTTTTTGAGTTCCTCGCTGCGGGAAAAAAGCCAGGCTTCTCCCATTGTCGAGGCCCTCAGCTTTTTCAAAGTGCTGTCATCCAAGAAGGGGGAAATGATTAATAGCTGGTCGAACTGGCCGGCCCCAATCGGATTGGGGAACGCTCCGAAATTCCCCCCAAGGCCAATTGGGAAAAACCGAAAGCCATCAAAGTTTTCGATGCCTTCGAACTTCACCCTCTCCAGGCCTTCGATAAATGTATCGCATCCCACAATGGGCTGCAATGCATTCAGGTATTGGACGAAATGGACTAAGGGTGCATTGCGATCCTGCAAAGCTGCTCCTACCTGCCCGTCCATATACAAAGCCACATCCCAACTGCGGTCAAAAGTAAGGTTCCGGCTTAAAACAATGGCCCGGTAGCGCACCTCCTCCTCTTTTTCAAAACGGAGCAGCCATACCTTTGGATGAAAGGAAACCAGGTGGCTTTCGGGTTCTACTTCTACTATTGCATCTTCCAGAAAGGCAAACAAGGGGTTGTGTTTTTTGGGCACTTGTATTTTTCCCTTCTGGCAATAGGCCTGTAGGACTTCTTCCGTTTTTTGTATGGCGTCCAGGACATCAAAGCGGTCCTCAAAGACGAAATCGCCTTCCAGAGCTTTTGCATAAAAAAGGGCAACAGGAACCGCCAACAGGGTATGCAGGTCCATGGAGTAGGTCGTCGCTATGGCCCGGGTGAGTTGGAACCCGGAGGGAGGCATCAGCAATTCTCCATAATCCAACCGGTCTTGGCGTACGTCTAACATAACTTCATTTATTCAATCCGTTTTTGATGTCTGCAACGATCGTCTTTCCATTAAAGAACCGGTATTGCAGGTTTCGGATACCTACCCAATCTCTAACCGCGTCCTGAGTGCCAGCGTGAAGGCGGGCTTTTTTCCCTTTATTTTTCACTTCCTGCCCTTTTACAAGTTGGTTGAGCCGTTCGAGATTCGTAGCTCCTTCTGAAACCGCCATGAACCAGCCTTTGATGAATAGCCTGGTGAACGGTTTGGCCTGGGCCGCTACATCATTCAAAAGGAAATCGATATTGAATCGCTGCATGATCTCGGAGGCTATCAGTTCTTCCCGCCACTGTTCCCACTGCTGTTCAAATTCTTCCCGTTTTTCAGCGTGTCCGCACTTGTTTTGGACCAGGCAATTGTACCGGATATGAGCGCCGTGCATCAACTGGTCGAAATCCAGGGCTAGGTGGAGCCTTTCAATCGTGGGCTGGGGCAAGCTATTCTCGATCAATACCCGAGCCATATCCTGGAAGTTGGCAGCCTGGATAAAAAGCTCCATTCGCCGATTGTCCAGCAACACCTGCCGCAGCAGGTTGTTGCCATCTTTTCCCGCCCAAGGGCTGGTATCCACCATTTTATCCCGCAAAAATTCGGCTTCAGCTTTGGTGAGTTCAATAGATATATCCTGCTCCCAGTTGAAGGAATGATTCGGCAGGTCAATACCAAACTCATCTACCTGTCCGGCATCCCGGTCATCGCCGGCACTATCCCCTGTAGCTTGCAAAATATCCCGAATCGAGGAATAGCCTTTTTCGTGCTTTCGCAGGTATTCATTCAAAGTCAACGGCGTTCGGATAATGCCATGTACCCGAAGGCCGTTCCAGTATATGGAGGAGGGTTTCCGTGCCAGCTCTTTCCCGGCCGGCGCATTGGCTAGGGTAATGCCAATAATACCATACTCATCAGCCCCTTGATATTGTTTAGCCAGTTGGCGGATCAACCGGTTTTCCTTTTCCCGGAGATAATCGGACAGTTTGGGGCGCCCAGCCATGCCTTTGTATTTCCACTGATAATCCCGAATGATCCGGGGTATAATAAAAAAATACTTGGCTCGGGTTTGGATGGTACTGATGCCAGGAAAGAAAAAATCGGATAAAGCATTGCGAATGGCTCCAATACCTAATTCGTCTATGGTTCCTTCTTCTTGAAGAAAATCAAGCACCGCATTC
Organism: Lewinellaceae bacterium; assembly: GCA_020636095.1. Taxonomy (GTDB): domain Bacteria; phylum Bacteroidota; class Bacteroidia; order Chitinophagales; family Saprospiraceae; genus JACJXW01. Next base: position 14,711 of record JACJYN010000012.1, on the reverse strand, counting down.
ACACGCTCCCGATGGGTTGCGGAAAAATCGATCCAGCCTATCCTTCCCATAAGGTGCCGGTTGAGAGTTGTTCACGGGAATATGTTCTGTTTTTCATAAGCTCGCCTCTGCTTCTTTCACGGTCAACTGCCCGCTCATCAGGCGGGGGAGCAATAGGTCGCGGGTGCGGCGGAGGAGTTGGTTCTTTTTCAGAAGAATATCTTTTTTATCAAAAATAAGAGTCACTATTTGATTGTATTTTCTCTTCAATTCTGGAGGCGGCACATAGACATTAAACATGGCCATTATTGATGCATTAGCCTGTGGTTGAGCAGCTCCTGTAGCAACTGCTTGAATAAATAATTTATATTCGTTAGACTCCACCAATTGACCAAAGATAAATTTGTCATCAGCTCTTTTAGGAATTAACCTCACTAAGTATGTTGTTCAGCGGTCATAGTCTCGGTTTCGTGTCGGGATAATATTAGTCAAATAATCAGGAATAACAAAGCTTTTACTGGCCTACTACTCCTGCAAAGTTGTACGGATAATTGTCATTTTGTTTTCATGATGGGTGATGTTTTTGCCATTAATTCATTAGAGCATGTTTGGAGGTGGTGCTTTGGAGGCGAAAATGACTGGTTTTGGGTTCTGATGAGGCTCATTTTCGAGCGCATAGCAGCGCTATGGGCGAGAAAATAGCTGAAATCAGGTTCCAAAAGCGGGCATTTACAGCCCAAATGACTACCTCCAAACATGCTCTTAGGCTGCACCAACCCGGCGAGTTTCGGTCGCATGATTTAGTCCAGGATTTTCGTCCTCTATTGGCCCTTGCCTCTAAACAAAAATGTGTAATCAGAAAAAGCACAACCAGTATAAATTATCAACACCTTGTTGAAAAATTATGCAAAGGTCTTGCAACTATATATTTTCAAAGTAGGTTCTTGTTTGAAATTGGACTATTCAAAACCATAAATAAAACAAGAATGGGAGGTTTCCTTCAAGCGCAATTTGACAAATTCCACGGCAATATCCGACTGAGCAACCTCAATGAGAACCGGAAGCTTCAGGAAAAGCGGGACCTGCTCTTTACAGAACTCGTCGCCTGGCTGAAAGATAACGATAAGCCGCTCTGTGTGAAGTTCGACCAGGGTAGCTATGCCATGAACACCGGCATCGTTCCTACCAACGGAAGAGATTACGATATCGATACCGCCCTGGAATTTCTGCTGGACATAAAGGATTATCCGAATCCCACAGTGGTAAAGGGCTGGGTGGTGGAGGCATTGAGCAACCACCCCAACCGCACCGTTATTTGTAAAACACCTTGTGCCCGGGTTCAATACCATAAGGATGGTGAAGAGGATTATCATGTCGATTTTGCCATTTATGGAAAGTACTACTTCCTGGGTATCGAACAAGGGCTTAAACTGGCAAAGGGGAGGTTGAATTCCAATGCCGAAAATAAAAAGTGGGAAGAGGCAGAACCTAAAGAGCTTAAGGAGCTGCTTCATGGCAGGTTCGAAAATGAGCATAAACGGCGGCAGTTCAAACGGGTGATCCGGTACTTCAAACGCTGGAAAGACTATAATTTCTCTGCCGATGGCAATAAGGCCCCGACCGGGATCGCGCTGACGGCAATGGCCTACAATTGGTTTGAGCCCCAGCTAAGAATAGACTGGAATGGTAAGCCACAGGATATCGACGACCTGCAGGCGATGAAGCAATTGGTTGGCCAGATCGTAACAAAGAACTACGGCCTCGACGTCCGTTTGCCCGTAAAGCCTTACAACGACTTATTGGAAAAAATGAAGCAAAGCAACAATCATGTTGAGGATTACAAAAAGAAAATGGACGAGCTGAAGCAGGCTTTAGCCGATGCTGCGGCAGCAGAGCCGGATGACCATGCAGGCGCCGAGATATTGCAAAAGATACTGGGCCCCGATTTCTTGGTTCCGGACAAAAAAGACACTTCCGAAAAGTCGTCGGAGCCGGCAATAATCCCTTCTACCGAAAGTGCGTGATTCCATGTCTACGGATAAACTGATTGGGTACCTGTCGGCCATTCCTGAAATTGAAGAGGCCGCCCTTCATTCCTTTGAAGCTGGAGAAGGATGCCGGTTGCGGGTAAAAGTCAACACCCTGGGGCGAACGTTCAGCCTGGAGTGGGAGTTCGACCCTCATTTCCCCTATGTTTTGCCTGAGGTGCGGCTAACTGAACGTAGGTGTTTTGGATTCATTCCTCATATCGAGCCTGACGGGAAGGTATGCTATTTGGATAGACAGGAATCTGTTGTTGACCCGAAAAGGGCCGGGCAGGTAATCAAAGAGTGCTTTGATTTGGTCATAAAAACGCTGGAAGCTTCAACCACAGGTAAAAACCGGCAGGATTTCCTCAAGGAGTTTGCCTCCTATTGGTGTTTGATGCCCAACCTGGTGAAGGGGTACTTTTCTTTGATCAACACGCCTCTATCCCAAATCACCCTTCTGAATGGTATAAAAACCAATCGCGGCTATTTCATTACTGAAGAGGAAACTGGAATCCAGTCTTTTTTCAAAAATATTGGGGCCAGGCCTGCTTCTAAGAAAAAAGAGCCATGGGCCTGCATCCCCTTACCTTACAATAAGCCTTTGTACCCTCCTGATTACGAAAAGGAATTGTCTATTGTGGAATTGAGAGAAATGCTCCTTTCCCATTTGAACGAAAAGGAATGGGAAATACTCAAGTCCGCTTTGACGGATAAACCAAGAGCCCAGCTGTTAATTCAGAACCCCATTGGGGAAGGGGATCATTACTTGCTTGGCTTCCGGTTCGATCAGCCCCACCGTAATGCGCACCCTCTGTTTGATGATGGTTTTAAAGGAAAACCGACGCCTGTCGTGATATCCCCAGTTGACCACAAGTCCTTAGCCAACAGAGGAGGAGCGTTTGACTGCCTGGGGCATTCATCTGTTCTGGTAGTAGGATGCGGCGCCATCGGAGGCGCCCTTTCAATGCAATTGGCCCAAACCGGGATCGGGCGCCTTACTCTGGTGGATCCCGACAAATTGATGCCCGAAAATATTTATCGGCATGTTTTGGGCTGGCAACAGATTTCCAAACATAAAGCCGGGGCGCTTAAAAAATTAATATCCAGACAGATGCCTCATGTAAAAGCTGAAGCACTTAACTGCAAAATTGAAGATCTCCTGAATAGACCCGGCTGGTTCTCCGCTTTTGACGCCATTGTTGTTGCAACCGGATCTCCCAACTTGAACAGGCTGTTGAACGGATACTTCCTGGAGAAATGCCCCGGAAAGCCTGTCGTTTACACTTGGTTGGACCCTTACGGAATTGGCGGGCATACCCTGGTCACCAATAACGGCAATACACCATCAGGTTGTTATGCTTGTCTATATACTGACCCAGATTCTGGCATTGGACATAATAAAGCATCTTTTGCTGCTCCGGGGCAATCTTTTCATAAAACCCAAAGTGGATGCGACGGGCTGTTTATTCCCTACAGCACTCTCGATGCTCAACAAACAGCTATTCAGGCCACAAGAACCGTTGTTAAATTGCTGCTAGGGGAACTCCAGGGTAATCCCTTGCTTTCCTGGAAAGGAAATGGCGAGACATTCTTAAAGGCTGGTTATTCGCCTTCTGATAGGTTCACCCTTTCCCAGGAAAAAATCAACGGCCAAGAATACCTTTATTCTCATAAAAACTGCCCGGTATGTTCATATAAAGTCCTGGAAGAAACTCATGAAAGAAGTCCGCGCCCCCTTTCCATTCATTTTCTTTGTAATAGTAGGAACCAGTGCCCTATGTGTCTACGAAGGGAACCTCGGAACTGGAAAATTGAGGAAGTTGAATGAGCATGCCCAAAAGGACTGGATAGATTGGCTATTCGAATAAAAACAAATCTATGTCAGGAAGAAAAAATATTAAGGCCGATGTCCGGCTTAGGCTTTGGGTAAGATCGGGAGGAAGATGCCAGTTTAAAGGGTGTAATGAAGTGGTTTACCGAAACGGGCTTACCCTTTCAGACGGCAATTTCAGCGAAGTAGCTCACATCATCGCCGCCAGCGAAGACGGGCCAAGAGGCACAGCCGATTCTGAAGAACTCCAGATTGATTACGACAACCTCTTGCTCCTTTGCAGCAGGTGCCATAAAGAAATTGACAGCCTGAGGAAATCGGGCCGGTACGATGCCCGCCTGCTAAGAGGCTGGAAAAAGGAACAGGAGGAGCGCATTGAACTAGCCACCAAGTATACTGGAGATATTCACAAGACTACTTTGGCTTCCCTGCAAATAAAAGTCGGCCCCCGCCTGGTTAATATTTCAGAAAGCCTGATGAAACAAGCTATTTTTCCAAGGTTTCCTCATAAACCTGACATCCTCATTAGAAACCCCGACTTTGACCGCAACCTGGGAAAACCCGAATTCGAACGACAGGCTGCCTCCATTAAGCAGGCAGTAGAGGCTGCCTTTCTGCCCCAACTAAGCGGATGGCCGATAGAGCATTTGTCCATTTTCGCTATTGCCCCAATGCCCCTGCTGGCCTTCTTCGGAAAGTGTATCGGCGATATTGTGCCATCCGAAATTTACCAGGCCCAGCGAAAGATAGAGGATTCTTTGGCTACCTGGAAATGGCCGGAAATGCTTCCAAAAACTATCGGAATCCACTTCCGAAAACTGGCTTCAGGATCAAAAGAAAAAGTTGCGCTGGTCATTTCTCTCAGCGACAAGATCCAGTCCGACAAATACCAGCCCTTTCTGGATAGTGGCTACACCATTTATGAAATTTCCTGCTCATCTCCATCTCAACACCTGGTGAGCCACCCATCCCACATCGAGGAATTCAGCAAGCAATACAGATCGGTTTTGAACGAGATTCAGTATCTCCATGGAAAAGATTGTGCCGTCAATATTTTACCAGCTATGCCCCTCTCTCTTGCCATCGAAGCAGGACGGGTGCTTCTTCCGACTAAAGATCCAGCTATCATTATGCATGAATTTTATCCGAAGAAGGGGTATCGGGAAGTCTTGAGAATAAATTAGAATTGGGAAGAACAGATATAACTGCTCACATATTGACAGAAGCTATTCCTTTCTCCCTCAACACCACCCTCCCATACCAAACCGTCAACAAACTATCAACTACTATCCCCACTCCAAAAAGCACCAGGATATTGAAAAAAGAAGGCGCCCAGTACGCTCCCTGGTACAACAAATAAGCGATGCCATATACCCCCAGGTTGGTCAGGATGGACTGGTAAGCCAGGTATTGGGTCTTGCCCAGGCCGATGAAGAGCGTGTCCAGCAGCAGCAGAGGTAGGTAGGAAGGTGGCGACAAAAGGCTGCTCCTATTGTGTAACAAACTTCTGGGCATTTGCTGGTCCGCGTAAATGTTTGCAGATGCGTTAAATACGCTAAAAAAAATGTATTTAAGAAATTAATTCATTAATTTGCAAAAAAATAGTAAATTCTAACTTTATGCTAATTGAATTCAACCTTGGAAACTTCTGGTCGTTCAAAGAGGTGCAGTCCCTCCAGATGCAAGCGGCAAAGATCCGGTCTAAATATCCGAGGGTTGACGACAATAATGTAGCAGGCATCGACGGGCAGTTGTCTTTGCTAAAAAGCAAGGCTATTTATGGCGCCAACGGCAGCGGCAAGAGCAACCTGGTGCGGGGCATGCACAGCATGCTGGCCATTATTCAGGATAGCCTGAAGGATGAACAGGTACTTTCCAAAAAGATTGCCCCTTTTCAGTTGAACGAGGAAGCTGTGAGCCAGCCCAGCTTCTTCCAGGTTTCATTTTTGCTCAATGGCCATATTTTTCGGTATGGCTTTGAAGCAGGCAAAGAACGAATTGCCTCCGAATGGTTATTCGGCAAGCCGCTGAACGCCAATGGCAAAGCCTACCGCGAACGTTATTTTTTTACACGGGAAGGGATGGGCATTCAGGCCAATGAGAGCCAGTTCAAAGAGGGAAGCCGCTTTGCCCGGGTGGATGAAAACAATCTGCCTCTGTATCGGGAGAACGCTTTATTCCTCACCGTTTTAGCTGCATTCAACGGCCCGTTGTCCCGGAGTATCGCCCGCTATTTGGGAGAGAACCTGGTAGTGGTTCCGGCTTTCAGCGATCCGCTGTTGCGGGATCAGTCGCTCAGCAGGATGAAGGAGAAGGGCTTCCGGCAAAAGCTAACCAGCCTCCTAAAAGGCGTAGACCCCACCATCGAAAAGCTGGAAATGGTGGAACCGGAATACGGAGGCATGCCTGCGGGCTCTGAAACCCCAACAGGTAACGCGAAAGGAAAGGCTGGTGATGTCGCCATTTACCGTTACCAATATTCCAAAGAAGGGAAAAGGGGTCGCCTGGCGCCTCTTCTGCTCAGCAGCCAGGAAGCGGAAGGGACGAAAAAGCTATTTTATTTCAGCGCCCTGATCTTCGATGTCTTGGATAAGGGCAAAACCGCCTTTATCGACGAGTTCGATGCTCGCCTGCACCCCCGCCTTACCCGCAAAGTGGTGGAGCTGTTCCACAACCCGGATACCAACCCCAGGAATGCGCAACTCATCTTCGTCACCCATGATTCCAATCTGTTGGACGCCAGCCTCCTGCGCCGCGACCAGGTTACCTTTGTAAAAAAGGACAAATGCGGCGCCAGCGAATTGTACTCCCTGGTGGAATTCAAAGGCGTACGCAATACCGCTTCCTTCGAGAAGGACTACCTGATGGGCAAATATGGGGCAGTGCCTAATAACCTGAATATGGTTGAAGAAGCAGTTGAAAACTACCTGGCCAACGATTAAATGGAAAGTTGGCAATGAAAGAACCTATGCCCAATCTAAAATCGTTATATTTACTGTATCAAGCAAAGACTTCAGCATAATGAGTATAAGTATAGAAGCGCGAAAATTGGCAATCATCGAACGGCTGGCGGAAATGGAGGACGAAATCATCATCTCCCAGATCGAAAACCTCATTCAGCCTAAAGTGGATATCTGGGACGAACTCAATGCTGCCGAGCAGGAACTTGTCATGAAAGGTATAAAAGACCTGGAGGAGGGGCGCCGGGTTCCCCTTGAAGATGCTTTGAACCAGTTTCGTAAAGCAAAGTGATGAAGGTCTTCCTCTCTCAAACCGCTTATGATCAGGCCCAGGATATTGTTGACTACCTTGAAGAAAACTGGCATGAACGTGTACGTAATAATTTCCTGGACAAACTGGAACGCTCTATGGAGATCATCAGCACCATGCCTTTTGCATTTCCCCCATCCGAGAAATTCCCTGGTCTCCGAAAATGTGTAATTACTCCTCAAACTACCGCCTATTATCGGGTAGACGAAACAAATGATGAGGTGGAAATAATTACTTTCCTGGATAACCGGAGGCCGATAGGATAAGCTCTTTTGGAAGAAAGGTATCGCATAGTGGTATGCTGCATCAGCCTCTCCCCCTCTTGTCTCCAAGCTACCTCCTCTCCCCCTCCTCAAACCCCTCCCTAAAAAACTCCGCCAGGCTTCGGCGTGAGGCTTCGGCGTGAGACTTCGGCGTGAGACTTCGGCGTGAGCTCAGTCGAACGCTCAGTCGAACGCTCAGCCGAACGCAAATATCCAGCGCCTTCAGCACCTTCAGCAGGCTGCTGAAGCGCAGGTCCTCCCCATTCTCATAGCGCCCGTACTGCGAGCGGTTGATCTCGTGCTTGTAGGCAAATTGTTCGTAGTTGCTGTACCCCCGGGCTTTGCGCATGGCTTTTATGCGGGCGCCCAGGTTGGATAGTTGCTGTCCGGCTTCGTCTATCAATAGTAAGGCTACCCCAATTTGATAAGGCTAACCCGATCTACAGCGCGCTCATGCCTTCTCCCCTCCCCTTGTACCCACCAGCAACTCCCGCACATCCACCTCCAGCACTTCGGCGATCTTGAATAAGGTTTCCACATTGGGCTGCATGCTATTGGAACACCAGCGGGAAACGGCCGGCTTGTTCCGCCCTACCTGCTCCGCCAGCCAGGAGCTGCTCTTGTCCTGCTCGGCTAATACGATCTTTATGCGGTTGTACCTTGGCATACCGTATATTTGATGAAATTTTGCTTCTGAATGATGAACTGATTTTACCGGATGATGATGAACCAAGAACTGATGAAGATCGCCGAGCAATACCTTGCCTGCCGGCTCATTGTTATTCAACAGGAATAGCATCAACCTCGATGGCTCATTTCCCTACCGCTCCCCTACTCCCTCCCAAAACCCCTCTTCCCGAAACGCCCGCTCCAATCCTTCCCGCCATTCCGTAAACGCCAGCTCCGGAATGCCAGGATCGCGCTGCAGATAAAGGAAAGACAGCAGCATAGCGCTCAGCGTATAGCGCTGGGTGGATGGCGGCTGCACCAACCGAGGCAGATCACCGAGGGGAAGCGGTACGTTGATGATCAGCCGGCCTTCCTCAGGCTGGTAATGAAATAAACCATTGTCGGGATGGGCATCCCGCCGGAAAGCCTGATAGGTCAGCAGGATCGTTTGCAGGCCAGGGTGGCCTTCCACTAATGGCGCATGTTGGTTCAGGAAGACAGCCAGCGGAGCAGCCTGCCATTGTGAATACCATTCCGGCAATAACTGCAGCCGAACAAACCAGTGCGGGCCTCCCTGATAGGGAGAAGACCAATAGGCTTGTACATCCCCTTTGTTCACAGGGCGGCCGTTTTCAGCCAGGCCTGTAAGTGCTTCACTTAACGGGTTGTCCGGGAGTTGCAGCAAAGGCAGTTCTGCCGCCAGAGCCAGCAAGGCACTTTCGAGAGAAGTTTCGGAGGACACCCCCCAGTAGACAATGAGACGGCGGTGTTGTGGGAAGTAGATGAGCTGATCCGATACCCTGACAGTGGCCGGCCGAAAGTGAATGTTTACTTCTTTCACTCGGGGCCCGGGCCGAAAACTAGCGTTGAGGAGCGCTGACAGCCGCCCGGCATCCAGTTGCTGCTGCCGGCTGAGATTGTCAGTTACTGTGATCGCGATCGGTGTGGTCATAAAGCCGTCGGATTTTGTCATCGTATTCCTTTCCAATTTACGAATCTTTTTTGTTTCCAGGAGGGCGAAGAATGGGTTTCTTGCGTTTAACGTTCTCAGGCAGGATGGGATAGTGATAGATCTTCCGCTTTTCTTCCCGCAGGCATTCCTGTAGGGTGCCTTTGAATTGGGAGATATATTGTAGCTTATTCTCTTTGTAAAAAGACCTTGGGTATCGATCCGGCCCATTTACTGTCACACCATATTTCCATATCTGCCCTGGAAAGAGATAAATGTGTGTCGTGTCCGGGCAATTGAAACAAGCGTACCAGCCAGCAGTTGTCGCCACCAGCGCATATTGTTCCGCTTCGTCCAGCTTGTCTAGTTCCTTCTCCATCTTTTTCAGCCTGTCGGGTTGAAGTTGTGGTTGCCCTGCATCATCATACCGGAAAGGAGGATTCGGGGTGTTTTCCGGGAAGAGCCATACGGCAACTGCTAAACCTCCTATTGCCAATATAATGATAAAGAAAAGAAAGCTTTTGCCTCCCGGAGGGGACGCCATCGGCGCTTTTCTGCTGCCTTTGGGATGTGTCAAATTGGGAAACATCTTATAGAAAACTAAGGTTTTAATGAAAAAAAAGCGTCACCACCCTCTAATCAAGTTAAAGTTAAATAAAATTTCAAAATAGGCTTGATTTTTCATTTTTTTAACGACAAGATTAACTGGCAAGGATAAAGTAAGCCATTGCCTTTTTGCCTGGAAAACGGCCGGTATACCGTAACGCCGGTAGATAAAAGCGGGATGTTCGGCGAGCCGGTTGTGGTGGGGCAAGAGGAGTTGTTGAAGACGGTACAGGAATATTTGGGGCTGTTGCCGGTGCAATGAGGTGACGCCCTCCCTTTAACTCCTTCCCTGACAAGGGTGTCGCCTCCCACCCTGAACTATCGTTCCTGTATCTTTGAAAAAAGGAATCTATTCAGTCGAGTGGGGCGCTTTTTTGCCACGAAAGCACTAAGAGCACAAAATCCCACAAAATTTCGTGCGAATTTCGTGTTTTAGTGTTTTAGTGGCGAGAAAACTGCCATAAGTACAATCCAAATAGTTACGAAAAAAGCCACCTTCACTCCATGGAAAACATCCTCCAATTCAAAATAACCTTAAAGGAAATCCGCCCCCTCATCTGGCGCCGTATTCAGGTAACCGACGATTACCGGTTCGACCGCTTTCACCAGGTGATCCAGATTGCGATGGCATGGTGGAATTACCACCTCCATGAGTTCCACATCAAGGGCCGGGAAATCGGAATGCCGGATGATGATTATGCTTATGAATTCCCTAACCTGGAGGACGAGGCCACCGTTTATTTGCGGGGCCTGGAACTGAAAAAAGGAGATGAATTCACTTATTTGTATGACTTTGGCGACCATTGGGAGCACCTTGTTCCCCTTGAAGATGCTTTGAACCAGTTTCGTAAAGCAAAGTGATGAAGGTATTCCTCTCTCAAACCGCTTATGATCAGTCTTAAACCTGGCCTGCAAAGGTTTGAGAACCTTCCCCCCAACTCCACCTGGATAGGTTCTTAAACCTGGGCCAAATATTGTTCATTAATTTTATTTGTTCATATTTTTGTGTTCAAAAAAAATAATTGAACATGCAAAGAGCCTTTGTCACGCAAGGCCTGCACAAACTAAAGGAGCTGAGCGGTTTGGAAGGGCGCTGGAAAGACAGCAAGAATCAAATAGACGGCATATTGGAGATCTATGAAGAAGGGCGGCAGCCGAAACAGTTTCCTGTGATACTTAAATCGACAATTGTTAGAACGCATTTGATGGAGTTGCACAAAGCCTTGCAGAAAAACGGCCAATTGATGGTCATCGCCGGAAAGATCAGCCCCAACATCCGGGAGCAGCTCCGAGAATGGAAAATGGGCTATCTGGACAGTGCTGGAAATGTTTATGTGAATACAGGGGATTACTTCGTCTTTATTGAAGGGCAAAAGAATTATCCGAATACCGCTAAGCAGAAGCGCCGGCTGTTCACCAAAACCGGGATCAGGGTGGTGTTTCATTTGCTGGCGGCTCCGGAAGTACAAAAGCTCACTTACCGGGAGCTGTCAGAGGCCCTGGATGTTTCCCTCGGCAGCATCACTAATGCCATGCAGCAGTTAAAGGATCAGGGCTTTCTCCTGAAAACTGGCTCTTCAGGATGGCGCCTGCACGATAGGGAAAAACTGTTAAAAAAATGGATCGACGCCTACGTGGAAAGGCTGAAGCCGGATCTGCTGGCCGGCCGCTTCCGCTTTGCCTCCCGAGAGCAGAATTGGGAGAAGGCTGAACTGCCACCGGACACCTTCTGGGGAGGCGAGCCCGCCGCCTGCCTGATCACCGGCTATTTGCGGCCGGCGGAATGGGCCCTGTATTCCAGCCAGGATATCCCGACGCTAATGAAAAGCCTGCGCCTGCTGCCGGATGACAACGGGAATGTATGGGTATACCAGAAATTCTGGAGCGATGCTTTGATCCATGAACAAAAAAACACAGCGCCCGATTTGCTAATTTACACCGACTTGATCGCCAGCGGAGAAGAACGCAACCTGGAAACTGCTCAAAAACTGTATGATGAATTCATTAAGGCTCAACTTTGAAAACCTAAGGCAAGGTATTTTTAAAGACGTTTTTGGAGCCTTGGAAGCTGGATTCCGAGAGTTCGGCATCGACTATTACATCATCGGCGCCTTCGCCCGTGACCTTTGGTTAGAAGATAATAAGCGCCTTCCGGATCGCAGAGCCACTCTTGACCTGGATTTGGCTATTTACATTGCCGAGTGGCAACAATACGATTCCTTAAAACAGTATTTGCATGAGGTTCATGGTTTCGTCCTGGATAAAGAGCCCTACCGGTTGAATAGTTCCGATGGTTTGATCCTCGACCTCATCCCCTTTGGAGGAGTAGAAAAAAGCCATCAGGTATATTTGGATGGCAATCCGCCGGTTCAACTTTCGGTCTTCGGCACGAAGGAAGTGGTGGGGCACCCTTCCCGGCCTGTGTGTGATGAAGCTCACTTCCTGGTCGCTACGCCCGGATTGGCGGGCAAAGGACCTTAATGATTTCTGGTACTTACTGGAAAACTTCTCGGATATCGATTCCGAATTGATCTTTTGGGATGATTTTGTAGACCTCCTAGATGTGGAACCATTTGATTTGAAAATCAGCTTTGCTCAGGTCCTGGGCAGGCAGATGCAAAGCATCCTTAAACAGGAAGCAGCGTTGAGTAGATACATACAGCAAGCTCTGGAACAGCTACTGGAGGGGTTCTCCCGGAAAGATATTCTAGAGTTATACCAAGCAGAGCCCAACGACCAGAAGATTAAGCGGTAGCGGCTGGTGTTGGCAGTCATAGACGGTATTGCCAGATAGAAAGGTTTGAGAACCTTCCCCCCAACTCCACCTGAATAGGTTCTTAAACCTGGCCTCTCCCCTCTTCCCGAAACACCCGCTCCAGCCCTTCCCGCCAGGCCCGAAGCTCCAGCCCAGGAATGCCCGGATCGCGCTGCAGGTAGAGAAAGGACAGCAGCATAGCGCTCAGTACATAGCGCTGGGTGGATGCCGGCTGAACCAACCGCGACAAATCCTCTAACTGGACTTTGGACGTAAGTCGGAAGTGCGAAGTCGGAAGTCGGAATACGGCAATAAATAGGCGTTTGACGCTAATTTTCCGCCTTCCGATTTCCGATTTACTCCGTCAGTCGCTTCGCTCGTGTCCGCCTTCACCGTTGGACCGTCCAAAGTCTAGCCATCTAAGGGGCCGGATAAAAATAAGTTGCTCAATTTTAGGCGAGCTATTTTTTCGCCGGCTCGTCGCCAGAGGCTATGGCCGACGGAGACAGACGAGGCGCGAGGAGGGAACATAGTGGAGCTACGTGACCGACGAGCAACGAAGTATGGCGGAAAAACAGCCGTATCAAATGGGGAAGTTATTCTTCTCCGGGCCCTAAGTACTCTGTAAATTAAGTAAATTCTCGTTTATGAACGATGTATTTTCGTTCCAACCTAGGAACGCCCGGAGCCTGATAGCCTTAGCTATCAAGGCGAGGACGAGACGACGGGTGGGGCGGAAAGACACGTTCAGAAACAGAAGATATTTATTTTACAGAGTACTAAGGGCAGCGGCACGTTGACCACCAACCGGCCCTCGTCAGACAGGTAATGGAACAATCCGTTGTCAGGATGAGCATCCTGCCGGAAAGCCTGATAGGTGAGCAGGATGGATCGCAGCCCGGGTTGCCCTTCCCTTATAGGCGCGTGCTGGTTCAGGAAATCGGACAGCGGCCCGGCTTGCCATTGAGCATGGTACTCTGGCTATAGCTGCAAGCGGACATACCAGGAAGGCCCGCCCTGATAAGGGGCCGACCAGTAGGCTTGCACTTCCCGTTTGTGGGCAGGGCTGCCGTTCCCATTCAAATTCACAAGGACTTCGTGCAGCGAATTGTCTGTCGGGGAGTTGCAGTAAGGGTAGTTCTGCCGACAGAGCAGCTAATGCGCCCTCAAGGTGGCCTTCTGGGGTAATGGACCAATAGATAGTCAGGCTGCAATCGTAGGATGGATCAACGGATTTACCCCCCTATGCTTTCATGAACGCTCTTCTTCCATGATTCCCTCAATAAAAGCACTGTACTCCTCCTTCATCGGCAGGCCCAGGTCAATGAAAATATTTCTTCTGATCGCCCTCGTCTTTTCCCCGGTTTGTGGGTTAACTCCTTCCTTCTCATAGCTCACCCAGTAGAGGCCAACTCCTCTCTTTTGCCAGTTGGGCAGGCCGTTGAAATTGATACCGTATTGGAAAAGCAGCTCGTTCTTGTCCGGGACAGACATCCCTTCCAGCGCTTTCGTTGCCTTTTTAGCAGTGGCGCCATCCTTTCTCAGTACCCAGTAGCAGTGTGCATTTAGCGCATTCCGGAAAGCATCCTCATTCCTCCACCGGAAATAATCGACGACATCTTTCTTGGTGGGCAGTTGAGAAATCCTGCAATCAAAAACGGCCATATCCTGGAGCAGGATGGAAAATTTGGCGCTCGCTTCTCCCGCCAGGATGGAGTTGTATTTCCTGGTTTTGCGGCCGAAAGCTTGCTCCGTTAACGAAAACAGCAGAGATATCTCATCACTTTCCGTGTAGCCGTAGATCACCTTAAAGCCGCAATTCATCAGGTGCCGGGTGGTTTCCACCATGTAGTCCCGGAACTTGGTGTCAAACGGAGCTTCGAATTGGTGGACTTCCTTGGTTAGCCGGGTGAAGTTCCGGCCATCTATCCTTGCCACCATGTAGATACCGGGCAGCACACAGTGATCGTGTGCGGTTTCGTAAACCCGCATTCGCTTGTCCAGTTCGTCAAATTTCATCCTGCCATTCGTTTATGATAAATTGTCCATCTTGGATCTCGACGTAGTACAATTCGTCAAAACCTTCTTCCCGGCTGGGAAGTTCCAGTTTGCTGTAAGTAGAACGGATGCCCTTTTCCGGGACTTTTTGTTTTCCGGCCCTGTTTTGGTTTCGTTCCAGGGCGTCCTCTAGCTTAGATTGAAAGTAATACCCTACGACCTGGTATTTGTTTTGCCGGAATTTTTCAATGTACTTCCTCCTGTCTTCAACGGTGGGGTTGGTATTGTCAATCACCACCCGCTGCTGCAGCTCAAGGCACTTTTCCAAAAGCTGGTTTTCCTTGTTCCGGGTGTTCAACAA
>JACJYN010000011.1 GCA_020636095.1 Lewinellaceae bacterium | reverse complement strand
TGCTGAAGTGTCTCTGACGGTTAGCGATATTACAGGTAAAGTGGTCAAACTGGTTCGCCTGGATGGCGCTAAGGGGTACAACTCGATAAGCCTGCGCCGGGAAGGGCTGCCGGCCGGAGTGTTGCAGTACACTGTCAGAACAGGAGAACATACCGTTACACGGAAGATGGTCATTACGGAATAGAAAATTCCCAAATCAATCACAGCTAGACTGGATTAACAGTGGTGTCGGCCTTAAGCCGGCATCACTGCAATCCAACCTTAGAGCGTGTTGGGATTTTATCCTTCGCGCTGAAATCGCCACTTTTTCGCTTATACTGCGTTGCAGAACCGGGCTTCATAGCGCTGCTACGATCCCGAACCTGCGCCTTGTCTAAGCAAAAAATTGACTGATTTCATCATCAAAAATAAATTCCCAACACGCTCTTAAACAAATGACAAGACGACACGCCATTATCATTCTTTTCCGGGCCCTCATAGAAAGAAATTAATAAAAAAGAAGAGGATAAATGACAAATTTTAAACGGCGAAATCTTAGCGAAGTGATTTTTGGTAGCCCTATGAGGAATTGCGCAGGGCATGGCATTTGCAAAATATTAACACCTGGAGTGGCTCATACTGCCTGTCAGCACTGTAGAAGGGCATTGGCTTACATACAATTCCATGAAAAAAGAGGACAGTTGTCCTTTTCTTTCATAAGGGAAAGTTTCAGCACGCCGAAGGCTGTGTCGCAATTTCAGGGCAGGCAGCACTTCACACAAGAGAGTAGGCTGTTCTGCCATGCTGGCTTATTAGGTTCGCCTCTTACCCCTTCATTTTTTCTTTTGCCGGGAAAGTATGCCATCACAGAAGATGAATACTTTTTTTACGTGCGGGTTGCTGTGGACATTGACAAAATCTACCACAGCGATATTTCGCCACACCCTTTAAAAAGAAGGATGATTATGTTTTCTCCCAGCCTGAGATTGAACCATGACTGACATATCTGCTGAGGACGTTAGAATGTCAAGTAATTTAGCAAGTTTGTTTATTAGTGTTTGTTAATAGAGGAGTGGGGTGATTAAATGAAATTGTCTCACTCTTTCTTACCTTTCCCATTCTCCAGCCTGGCTGTATTTTCTTTCATTTTGCGACGAGCCTTTTCCAGTCCGGATTCCAGTTTTTCTCCCGCTTGCTCTATGGCCTGCTCCGCGCTTTCAGCCAGTTCGTGAAGCGAACTCCTGAGCTGCGTTTTGGCGCCGCTTACCCATTCCTGGCCATCTTCCATCGCGGTAGAAAGGCTGCCGGAGAGTTTCAAGGCATTGTCTTTGGCAAGGACGGATACTTCATCACTGTATTCGCCGACTTTTTTAGCGACATCACTTCGGAAAGCTTTGCCTTTATCGGTGTTCAGCCAGTAACCTAAGGCTGTACCTGCCAGCAGCCCGAATCCGAATATTCTTCTTTGTTTGCTCATAATCGGTTGATTGTTGTTTATAAAAGTGGAGAGGAAAAGATTAACTCCAATATGCTTATAATATAAGCCATAGGGAGATACTATTGTTCGATGGGTAAGGGAATATTTAACGCATGACCATCGTCATTGCCTTTCATTACCGGAAACGGGATATTGAGTTTGAGAAAATCCAGTCTCATTGGGGAGCCATCCGGAAAATTACCTCGCTGAATTTTATTGACTCCAAAAAAACAGCCATGAAAAAGGTTTTTTCCAAAAAGGTGAAACGGCGCCTTTGCCTGTTCCTTTCTTTTCTGATCCTGTTTTACACCACTGCCTGTAGTTATTTCAAAGTGCATACCACCGGGCCGGGAGGCCTGGCAAATATCGGTGAACTGCACAAGCATTTTGTGATTCACAATCAAGCCGATAACAATATTTGGGGACAGGCTTTGTGGTTGACGGATTTGGAGTTGACGAAAACCCACCTCAGTGGCAATTTGGAAGCTACAACCGTTGATACAGTATTCCAGGACGTGGTCATTGGCCACAACAGGGTAAAGAGGGAAAAGGTTGTAAAGCCGAGGACGCCCCACTATCAGCAAGGCCGGCCCTATCATTTTAAGCAAGACGAAAATTCCATTCTCAACGAGGTCCATATTTATGTAACCATGCCGGAGTTGGCCGTTGGGCCCACTATGATTCCATTGGATAGCATCCAGGAGGTACGCATTATTGAAATGGATAGTGGAAAGGCTATTTTATCGTTTATCGGGGTGACTATCGGTATTTTTGTATTGCTGTTAGTTATCGTTGCGCTTACCAAAAGCTCCTGTCCCTATATTTACACCTACGACGGCGAAGGATTCATTTTCCAGGGCGAGATTTATGGCGGCGCCATACAGCGCAACCTGGAGCGGCACGATTTCATGCCGCTGCCGCTGCTGCGGCCGGTGGATGGCGAATACCGCCTTCGCCTGTCGAACGAGTTGAAAGAAAGGCAGTACACCAACCTGGCGGAGTTGGTGGTGGTTAACCATCCTGAGGATAGCAAGGTACTACTGGATAGCCGGGGCCGGCCGCACCTGATTTCTAAACCGATACCGCCCGAACAGGCCCTGTCGGATGAAGGGCTGGATCTCTCTTCCGTTCTGCAAGCCACCGACCGGTCAGCTTTCCTTTTCAATGAAGTGGAAGCAAACGAGCACGCTGTTCACCTTTCTTTCCCAAAACCGAAAGATGCCCAATCGGGCCGCTTGTTGCTCAACGCTAAGAATACCCTGTGGCTCGACTATATCTTTGGCGAGTTCACCCAAAAGTTCGGGGCTTACTATAACACCTGGGTTGAAAACCAGGCTCAAATGCCGGCCGGTGAGCGTTGGCAACAGGCGATCGAACAAGAATTTCCGTTGTCTATCTACCTGAATACAAAAAACGGTTGGGAACTGGTGGAACACCTGCCAACTGTCGGGCCTTTGGCCGCCCGGGATTTTGTCATTCCCATCGACCTGAGCCAGGTGCAAGGGGATCAGGTGGAGCTCCGGCTACAAACCGGCTTCTTTTTCTGGGAGGCAGACTATACAGCTATGGACTTCACTGCCCCTCAGGCGCTGGACATAAGGCGCCTGCAAGCCACCCTCGCCATTGATCAGGATGAGGTGGATCATCGCACTGAGCTGGCCTCCGATGACGACCGCTACTTCGCTCAACCCAAACCGGGCCTGGTGGCTGAGTTGCGTTACCCCGCCATTCCGGCGCCGGATGGCCAGGCGCAGTCGGTTTTCCTCCACAGCAAGGGCTATTATGAGCATGTACGCGATTATGGCGGCGCTCCTGATTTTTCTGAGCTGCGAAAATTCCGGGAACCTGGCCATTTCAGCGATTTTTCTATGGCGGAGTACCTGCTTCAACTGGGAGGGAAAGAGGAATTGTTGGTGATAAAAGAATAGTGAACCATGGAAATGAAAACCGGTCAACCTACCCGTACATCCATCGAGCCCCAGGCTTCGGCCATTGTAAACTATTCCTGGGAAAAGTGGTGGTTGAAGTTCAGGGTGCTTGTTCAGATGCTGGATGTTGCTCAAAAAAAGCTGGGAGGGGTGCGGCCTGCATTTGCCGCCCTGCGGTCCATGCGGAGACAGTACAGGCAGATATTCGGAGAGGAACTAATCCTTAAGGTTGCCAAAACCGATGGCCGTTATTTCTGGCGGCTGGGCTCGCCGGGTTTTCCATCCGGGGCGTCCCGTCGGATGCACGAGAACGAGGTCAACCACATTCATCCTTCTGGATGAGCGAAAGGCGCAGTTGCTCAAAGCGGCTGGCCTGACCGGTGTGATGGTAGGGCTGGATCATTACGATGCGGAACGGCACGACCGCTTTCGGGGAAGAGCAGGCGCCTTTGATGGGGCGATCCGGGCGGTGCTCAGTGCTAAGGCTGCCGGGCTGGCGGTGTCGCTTTCCCTCTGTATTACCCGGGATTTTGCTACAGCCGAATCCCTTCGCCGATACCTGAATCTGGCATGCCAGCTGGGGGTAACTTTCGTGCAATTTCTGGAGCCTCGTGCAGCCGGGCGTTATGCCGGCCAGGATGTAGAACTACACCCGGAACAATTGCAGTTGCTGGATGAATTTTACCTCCGCTATAATTCCGATCCGGCGTTTGCTGATTACCCGATCATCAACTATCTGGGGTACCACCAGCGGCGGATGGGCTGCTTCGGCGCCGGAAACCGCTTCCTGTACATCGACACCGATGGCGATGCACAACGCTGCCCTTTTTGCCAGGGTAAGGTGGCAAGCCTGTTGGAATTTTCGATGGAAGATATTGTAGGGCTGCTACAGCAAAGAGGGTGCCAGGCTTTTGAAACGGTTCGAATGGCGGGGTCTTGATTTTCATAAGCCTCCCTGGACGGATGCCCGCCTCCCGCTCGCTTACGATGGTTTCCTGTTCATTATCTTCCATTTCGGTGGCAATAAATTGCGCCGAACAGCAATAAATATTCCTTACCTTTAACATGGCGGCCGGGCACAGCGAAATGGCTGCCGTTTGGGAAGATGGGCCGAATGGCCGCTACAGGGCGATGGTATTGGCAAGCCGGTAGCGAGTTAGTCTTTTGAAACTACAGCTAATCGTGAGTTATGAAAACAGCTATTTACATCGGTTCCCTGATCATCCTTGGGGGCATTCTTCAGTATTTTTTTCCGTGGTGGACCCTGCCGCTGGCAGCCGCCCTGTTGGCCCTTGGGTTTCGCATCAACCCCGGCCGCGCATTTCTGGCGGGTTTTCTGGGCGCTGTTTTACTGTGGGGAGGGTATGCCCTTTACATCAACATTCTGAATGAAGGAATACTGGCGACTCGCATGGGCAACCTTTTTGGGGGCATGGGGCCGGGCCTGATGGTGCTGCTGACGGCTTTGTTCGGCGGCCTTTTCAGCGGCATGGGCGCCTGGACGGGTAGCTTGGTGAGGCAAGCTTTCCTTTCGTCGGATAAACTTGCTTCCAGAGCATGAGCAGTCTAAATTAGGGGCTTATCGAATTCGAGCTCTTTTCCTGATTAACTTGAAACCAGGGTTCGTTCATTCAAAATTGTATAATCTATGTCCGATTATGAATATCAGGCGGCTCGCAGCCGCGTTCAGGAAAAAAAACGTTTCTACCGCCGGTTGGGCTCCTTCGCTGCGCTGAGTGTATTTTTTTTCCTGCTCAATTTGTTTACTTCCGCTGGTTCGTGGTGGTTTATGTGGCCTATCCTGGGTATGGGGATCGGGATTACCGTCAAGTATTTTAAACTTTTCGGTTTCCCCGGTGTCGGCCCGGTAGATGAAGATTGGGAGGATCGGGAAATGGATAAAGAAATACGCCGCCTTGAATCCGGCAGGCCAAAAGAGGAGGGCCTTGAACTTCCTGACCTGGAACGCCCCGGGCGTAAGAACTGGGATGAGGACGAGCTGGTTTAGGCTTTCGATTTTCGTTTTCCAGATTTTCCAGATTTCGAAAATCTGGAAAATCCGAACACGAGGCGCCTAAAATCAGTTCTATAGACAAAATTAAATTGATTCAAAATGAAAAACCTAATAGTCCTCATCTTACTCATCGCAGGCATCGCGCTTGCTGTAATGGGGGTGCAAACCTACCAGGAATCTTCGGCGAGCCTCAATCTTCTCGGCATGGAAATATCTGCCAACGATGAATCGGGCCAGAGAAGCGCCATGCTCTATTTTGCCCTGGCGTTGGCAAGCTTGGCCGCCGGTTATTTCGTCTGGAAAAAACGATAGTAAAAAACAAAAAATTAGTATTCGTGTGATTTCCGGTGAAGCCGGAGGGGTGGCTGGCGCCGCTGCTGACGGTTTCATTTTTACCTGAGAGCTTGTTGCAGATTTGTTTTCCGCGTACTAATTAATAGGTTCGTGAGGAGGGAGAAAGGTAGAAGGTTACCTGTCCCTTCCCGCGCTTAATTTTAAATGAATATATTATGAGACGTTCAATTTTGTTTTTTTTGATTCTTGCTTTAGGATACAGCGCGGCTTTTAGCCAGGCCCAGTTTAATATTAAAGCGGGAGCAAATATTACACAGGCAAATGAAAAATACAATGACGGGGAGATTGATGGAAAGGTAGGCTACCAGATCGGCTTCGAGGCGCGCTTCGGCGACCGTTTTTATGTATCTCCCGGCCTGTATTATTACAAGCACCAATCCCGTATTAATTTTATTGAAGATGGAAATCTTGGCGTTAACTTGCCGGATTATACTGTGAATTTCGAAGGGTTTCGCATTCCGTTATTCGTTGGAGGCGACCTTATAAAGGGAGAGAATTGGGGGCTGCGGCTTTACACCGGCCCCAATGCATCATTTGTGTTGAATACTAATGACGGTTTGCCAGGTTATGAGGACGATGCCTTCAGAGAAGTGCTTTGGGGATTCAACGGCGGTTTAGGCGTAGACCTTGGAATTTTCACCATCGACCTGTCTCAGGAATGGAGGCTGAACAATGTTTTTGACGGAGATACACCGGAATTCAAGAATAATATTACTTATCTGTCCGTTGGGCTTTTGTTCTGAGGATAAGAGCGTGTTGGGGATTTACCCTTTGGCCTGCAAATGTGCATCTTTTGAACCTCATTTCGCCATTTTTTCGCCACGTAGCGATGCTATGCGGCTCAAAAATGGCTTCCTGAGAACCAAAATCTGCTCATTTTCGGCATCAGAGCATGTTTGGAGGCCGCTTTTGGAGATAAAAAGCGTCAATTTTTTGGTGAAACGAGACGCTTTTCGAAGGGCGTACCCAAAGGTACGGCCAAGGAAAGCAACGAAGTGTCACTAAAAAAGTGGCCTTTTTTAGCCCAAAGGGTGGCCTCCAAACATGCTCTCAAAAGTAAATCCCCAACACGCTCTAAGATCAAAGTGATAGAAGCATCAAAGTGGCGTTTTTAGCCCGAAAGATGAAATTTTAACATCCACTTTCCCATAGTGTTTCAATTATATTTAAGTTGTGCCGAATGCATTGAGAACATGTTTGGAGGTAACCATTTGGGCTGCAAATGACCGCTTTGGGAACCTCGCTTTGCTATTTTTTCGCTCCGTAGCGCTGCTATGAAGCTCAAAATAGCTTCGCCAGAACCCCAAATCGGTCATTTTCGCTGCCAAAGCGCCACCTCCAAACATGCTCTGAGAGCAGTGCATTCGGCTATTTTTAATAATTAATTGTCTTCGTAATTCGAAAGAATTACAATTACAAAAACGAACATGAGCTGGTCAAAATAGGTTTAATAAACGAATCGAATTAAAAAAATAATAAATCAATTGACTATGTGTGCCCAGGGAGCCTTTGAGTGTAAAACTGAAATTCCGAAAAGGATACAAAGGACAATACTTCTATCGATCATTACCCTTTTGTTTAATTTATCAACACAGGCGCAAGCCTTTGATCAGGGAAACTTCATGATGGGAGGAACGCTGGGTTTTTCTGCTGCTAAGTCTTCTGTGGACGTGGAAGCGGAGGGCGTATCAGTCACCAATGAAGGTGCGCGGACCACCCAGTTCAATATAGCTCCTGCTGTAGGATATTTTCTGCTGGACAGATGGGCGCTGGGCATTGGCCTGGATTATACCCTAAACCGGATTCGCAAGCCCGTAGATATTAATGACCCCAATACGGACTTTGAAAAATCTTACGATAGTGACTTGTTGTTTAATTTCTACACCCGTTTTTATTTGCCGGTGGAGAAGACAAGGCTTTTTTTCCTCGATACCACAATGGGTTTTGGCAGTTCTGAAAACCAGGTCTCTATAGATGGCGTAAGCCAAACGATTTCCAATAATGTTCTCGCCATTGGCTTTGGCCCTGGATTCACCATCCTTTCCAATGATGCTATTGGCATTGAGGCTCAGTTGAAATACAACTGGGCGCGCAGTGATGCCGAGATCATTTTTAACGAGGTCAATACGAATACTCAAACCTACACCAATCAGATCGACTTCTCCATTGGCTTTCAGGTATACTTCGCTCGGGTAAAGCCAGTAAAAGTCGGGTATGATAAGGCCGAGCCAAATGATGATATAGATGCTTCTGATTTTTATGACAAATGATAGGAACTCAACCAACTCGAGTCCTGGAATAAAGAATTGGGCCAGGAACTGGATCGCCTTGGTAATACTGCCGAAAGCAATTGGCAGGAAGTGAAAGCCGATATTCAAAAATCGATGAACGATATCGAACAACAATGGAATGAAGCTTTTAAGAGCTAAATACTCTCAGCTCCAAAAGCCATATGAAGACAAATTTTTCTTTAACTAAATATATAAAAATAATGAGTGCAATCACAGATAAGATTCGCGGAAACTGGAACATGATCAAAGGCAAACTCAAAGAAGAGTATGGCCAGTTGACTGACGACGACCTCACTTTTGCCGAGGGCCAGGAAGAACAATTGCTGGGCCGCCTGCAGCAGAAGCTGGGCAAGTCTAAACAAGAGGTCAAAGAGATGATCGACCGGTTCTGACCGGCAAATTAAAATACTACTTTGTTAGTTTAGCGGGCCTGGAGGCCCGCGGAGGCTGTCTCAAAAGTAATCTTTTGAGACAGCCTTCTTCATGTTTGGGCGGGTTGCTTTGGAGGCGGTAACCTCATTGCGCCGAACAGCAATAAATATTCCTTACCTTTAACATGGCGGCCGGGCACAGCGAAATGGCTGCCGTTTGGGAAGATGGGCCGAATGGCCGCTACAGGGCGATGGTATTGGCAAGCCGGTAGCGAGTTGGCCTTTTGAAATTACAGCTAATCGTGAGTTATGAAAACAGCTATTTACATAGGATTCCTGATTATCCTGGGGGGTATTCTTCAGTATTTTTTTCCGTGGTGGACCCTGCCGCTGGCAGCCGCCCTGTTGGCCCTTGGGTTTCGCATCAACCCCGGCCGCGCATTTCTGGCGGGTTTTCTGGGCGCTGTTTTACTGTGGGGAGGGTATGCCCTTTACATCAACATTCTGAATGAAGGGATACTGGCGACTCGCATGGGCAACCTTTTTGGGGAGATGGGGCCGGGCATGATGGTGCTGCTGACGGCTTTGTTCGGCGGCCTTTTCAGCGGCCTGGGCGCCTGGACGGGTAGCTTGGCGAGGCAAGCTTTCCTTTCGTCGGATAAACTTGCTTCCAGAGCATGAGCAGTCTAAATTAGGGGCTTATCGAATTCGAGCTCTTTTCCTGATTAACTTGAAACCAGGGTTCGTTCATTCAAAATTGTATAATCTATGTCCGATTATGAATATCAGGCGGCTCGCAGCCGCGTTCAGGAAAAAAAACGTTTCTACCGCCGGTTGGGCTCCTTCGCTGCGCTGAGTGTATTTTTTTTCCTGCTCAATTTGTTTACTTCCGCTGGTTCGTGGTGGTTTATGTGGCCTATCCTGGGTATGGGGATCGGGATTACCGTCAAGTATTTTAAACTTTTCGGTTTCCCCGGCGTCGGCCCGGTAGATGAAGATTGGGAGGATCGGGAAATGGATAAAGAAATACGCCGCCTTGAATCCGGCCGGCCGAAAGAGGAGGGCCTTGAACTTCCTGACCTGGAACGCCCCGGGCGGAAGAACTGGGATGAGGACGAGCTGGTTTAGGCTTTCGATTTTCCAGATTTTCCAGATTTCGAAAATCTGGAAAATCGGAAAATCTGGAAAATCGGAAAAATTCAGCCCAGCCCTTCCAACGCTCCCCCTTTCGCAAACATTCTATCCACCTTTTCCTTCACCTTTTTGTCCTCAATCAGAGGCGGGGCGTGATGGGGTTTGATTCGCGCATCGATGATAACGGGCCCATGACAGCCCCAATGCTTGTGCTCCGTGAAAGCTTTTACCCCATGAATGTCGTGAGAAGGGTTGGCGCGGGTGAAAGCCACCCAAAGGAAGTTATTGAGCGTTGCGCCGATGAACTCGCTATCGTCGCAGAGGATGACCAATGGGATACCCTCCATCGGGAACCGCTCCAGGTCCTTGGCCAGCAGTTCACCGTCTTTATAAGAGCTTTCACCGGCAAAGGCGGGCCCTTCGATGGCCAGGACGCCGGGTTGGGCAAAACGAGGATGGTGGAATCCTTCCGGCAGGCTGAACCCACCGGGCAGTTCCGTTGCTAATGTCCTCTTTTTATCTCCACAACAAGCGATCACTACCTTCGAGCCGGCATTCCAGCCACTACCGGAATAATCCAGTGTGTCAATGGTGGTTTTGGTTTGGAAATGAAGGTCGCGCGTCCAGTCTACCCGTTCCAGTATATGCCCCAGGAAGCCGGCTATGTCGTGGGTATTCAACCCTGGAGCGTCCCCCTCCGCAGCAATGAGGAGGAACTTGGCCAGGGAGGTTTGCCCCGAACCGAGGATGCGGTTGGCCTGGGTCAGAATCTCCTCCGGGCGGCGTTCCCGGAAAGGCATATATCGTTCGCTGCCGATGGCCAGCAGAAGAGGGTGCACGCCGGCGGCGTCCACAGCATTGATTTCCACAATGCCCGGAAATTCCTGCGGCGTCAGCAATTTGACCAACTCGTGGATGAGGTAGCCGAAGCTGGAGTCCTCCTGGGGCGGGCGGCCCACGGCAGTAAAGTGCCAGACTGCATCTTTACGGTGGTATACATTTTCGACTTCCATGACGGGAAAATCGTGCTGCAGGCTGTAGTAGCCCAGGTGGTCGCCAAAGGGGCCTTCGGGTTTTTTCTCTCCCTTGCGGATGATGCCGGTGATCACAAAGTCGGCGTCGGCGGATAGGATGTGCCCTTCATGCCACAGATAACGAAAGCGGCGCCCGCCCAGCATGCCGGCAAAGGTCAGTTCGGAGAGCCCTTCCGGCATGGGCATGATGGCGGCGAAGGCATGGGAAGGAGGCCCGCCCACAAAGATAGAAGCCCGGAAAGGCTCTTCACTTTGGTTGTAGGCAGTATGATGTACGCCGATGCCCCGGTGGATTTGGTAGTGCATGCCCACCTCTTTATCGGGAATGTATTCATTGCCGGACAGCTGAATGCGGTACATGCCCAGGTTGGACTGCATGATGTTGCGGCTTCCGGGCGGCAGGGTGAGTACCTGGGGCAGCGTGACGAAGGCGCCGCCGTCCATCGGCCAGGACTTTACCTGCGGGAGCTGGCTCACCGTTGTCCGCCCGTGCAGTATGGGGGCGCCCAGGCGCCTGCGCATCGGCAGCGCGGAAACGGCTGTGAAGGGCGCTGACAAATAGCGGAAGGGGTTTTTCAGGAAATTGGCCGGGTCGGCTTTCAACTCAATCACCTTCTGGACTTTTTTCAGGGTATGGCGAAAGAGAAACTCCGTCCGTTCAAAAGTGCCGTAAATATTCGATACAGCGGGGAAGGGGCTCCCTTTGACCCGCTCGAAGAACAGCGCGGGGCCCTGCGCCTCATAGACGCGCCGTTGGATTTCGGCCATCTCCAGGCCGGGGTCGGCCTCCATTTTTATTCGTGTCAGTTTGCCGTTCAGCTCCAGGTCGCGGACGGCATCCATCATGCTGTGGTAGGACATGTGTTCGGTGATTCGGATTTCGGTATTCGGTGGTTCGGTATTCGGATTTCGGTGGTTCGGCGTAGGGAAACCCTTCAGGGTTTCACTGAACCCACAAATGCCAAGTACCGTCTTTCAACAAAGATAGTCAGTCAAAGTTGGTAAGAAAAGTGTCACGATTTACCGCAGGAAGAAACCGTGGCGGAACGGGTCCTCCGGGCCGATGAAGAATTCGTGTTGGCCGGTGATGAATGCCGTGCCCTCCACCCGGGGGATGACTGCCTGATAAGAGCCATACGCTACTTCCTTTACGATAGCTCCTTTAAACACGCTGCCGGTGATGCTTTCCACTGTTATCGTCTCTCCAATCGCCACTTCCCCCCGGGCGAAGTGGATGGGCAACCGCCCGGCCACCCCCGACCCGGTGGGACAGCGGTCTACCTCCCCTTCGGCGAAGACGCAGACGTTGCGGCTGTCAATGCCTTCACTTACCGGCCCGCCGATGAAGATGGCGCCATACAGAAAACTCAGGTCTTCTTCAAAAGGATGCGCAACCGGCTGCGGTGAAGCCATCACCGCCCTTTTGATCTGCATCGTTGGGCGGCAGCAGCAGGCAGCCGTACATGTCGGCGTGTCCGCGCGGCTCGTGCATCAAGGCGCGCCGCAGGTGGTCGTAGTGCTCCCGTACGTATCGGCGATATTCCAGTACATTATTGCCCCGGAGCGGCGGGAAACCATCGAGGATCACCCGCAGGGGCTCTCCTCCGGTGTGCATATCGATGGTGCGGATGCGGAGCCAGTGATCTGGGGGAGAAAAAGTTTTTTGCTGTTGGATGTGCCGGTAGGTGGTGGGCATTTTGGGGCTAAGATAGGACTTTTGGGGGTATGGTAAGGCGGCTACCCAGCGCCCTTTTACATTTCACATCACAGGGTAGTACTCATAAAATTTGGCGGGAAGCTGGATCACCGAGCCATCCGGGTTGAAAACGGCATTATTGCAACCGCAGATGCAAACGGGCCGGCTGCTGTTCCAGAATCGTTCCTCCTGCTAGTCGGACACATTTAATTTAAATAAAGCCTTGCACTTGTGGGCGTCCACGCCCGCGAGTACTTCAGTTAACTTTGTAGCCTGAGGCACGCCCGGGCGTGGACGCCCAGGCATGCTATCAATACGTAATCTAAATGTGTCCAATTACTTACCCTTATTCCTTCACCACCCTGAATACGGTATGTCCCTCTGTCGTAACCATCTCAATGAGATAGACGCCCCGCTGCCAGCCACTAAGGTCTAATGTGCCGCCGCCCGGGAGTTTTGACCGGTGGACAAGCTGCCCAAAAGTATTATAAACGGTTACCTCAACCGGCCCAACCGGCCCTTCGAACTGAAGCATTCCGGAAGTAGGATTCGGATACACGCGAAAACGGGGCCTAGTCCCGGCTTCTCCGGCAGCGGAAGGCGTTCCACTCAATGTAAACCGGTTGAAGAACCGCCAGATTTCCACACTGGCGTTGATATCCTGGTTGGTGCCGCCGAGGTCGAGGATACTGCCCGGCCAGGTGTGCTGCCCACCATTGATCCGGATAAGCGAAACCTGGTGGCCGCCGGCACAGTCGTTGTAGTCGATCCGGGTGGCGGTGGAGCCATCGTTGGGGGCAGTGTTGGGCAATTCCTGGATTTCCGGGCTGAGGTTGCAGGCGTTGTTGGATGCCCAGAAATAAACGGCCGTATCGATGTTGATGGCCAAACCGGCCTGCCCCAGGTAGGGCACCACCGCATCGGCGGTTCCGTGAATCTCCATGACGGGAACTGCCCGGCCAGGATCGCAGCTGCCAAAATAGCTTGGAACCATACTGCCCGTCACCGAGGCGATGGCGGCCACTTTATCATTGAGTTCGCAGGCTAGCCGGTAGCTCATAAAGCCACCGTTAGACATGCCGCAGGCATAAATGCGCTGGGGGTCGATGTTGTAGGTTCCCGATAACTCATCGATTAGCGCTTCGGTAAAGCCCACATCATCGGCGGTGCTGCCAAACTCCCAGCCAACGTTCCAGGCACTGGCCACGCCGTTGGGGTAGCAGACGAAAAAGCCGGCGGTGTCCGCCACCATGTTCATACCGGAGTAGAATTCCTGCTGGTTGGCATTAGAGCTGTAGCCGTGGAAATTGAAGACCAGGGGCAGCGCCTCGCCCGTCGTGTTAGCGGGTGGGATGTACAGGCGGTAGTTTCTAACCAGCCCGTCGAAGTTGAGCGTGCCGGTGACGACGTCCTGCCCGGATGCAAAGAAGGGGAGGTAGAGCAGGGCGAATAAAATGTGGATGTATTTCATGTTGTTGGATGAGTTGAAACGATTCAGCAATTCGCCGTTCGCAATTCGCCGTTCGCTAAAACCTGCTCTAAAATCTAAATCCGGGCCAAAGAACGGGGTCTTTAAGCTTGGATACCTTTATTTAGAGGCATAGTACTGCGAATAGCGAACTGCTTAAAAGCAAAGTTGCCGAATAGTTATGATTAGTTTTAAATTTCGACACAAATATCAGGGTGAAAATCATTACAAATATAATCATTATAAAAATAATCATTACATTTATAATCATTATAAAGATAACGTTTATAAAAATAACGATTAATTTTGGAGTTGACCGCTTCCGGATGGGCTAACCTTGGCGAAAGGTATCATTTTTCAACACTTTGTCACTCGAAACACACATGAAAGCAGCCAGCATCAATGAACTGAAAAAAGCAATGAACAGCCTGACACCCGGAGAACTAACAGAGCTGTGCCTCCGTTTGGCCCGGTTCAAAAAGGAAAACAAGGAGTTGCTGACCTATCTGCTGTTGGAGCTTCCCGACGAGGCGCATTATGTAAAAAGTGTAAAGGTGGAAATATCCGGCGAATTTGAGCGGATGAATACCAACAGTTATTATTATATAAAGAAGAGCGTTCGTAAGATCTTGCGCTCCATAAAAAAATATATCCGTTACTCTCAAAAAAAGGAGACAGAGGTGGAATTGCTGCTCCACTTCTGCTTCGAAATGAAAGCCCTGCGGCCCTCCATTTCAGGTAATACCGTACTCCGCAACCTCTACGAACGGCAGTTGTCCGCTATCGAAAAGGTTGTATCTGCCTTGCACGAGGACCTGCAGTACGATTACCAGCTGGAGATAGACAAGCTCCGGGAGCTTAATGCCGCTCCTGAAAATTCTTAGGATAAGCCGCTGTTACGCCCCGGAGGCCTCTGCGTCGAGTCTCCACTACGGTTAGTGATGGTGGAATAAAAGCAAAGGCAGCTCCCTACCCTGAAGCTGCCTCTTATAAACATGAAAACCGGTTACTTGTACTTACCCAATGTCTACCCCTCGCCGCTGCGTCACCTGATCCGGATGCTTCGGCAGGGTGGCCTTCAAAACGCCATCTGCGTAAGCAGCCTTAATGTTATCGAGGTCGATCTTCTCATTGAGCAGGAAACTGCGCTCCATGCCTCGGGGGCGGTACTCCTGCCGAATCCAATTGCCCAGCTCAATTTCCTCTTCTTTAGAGGCTGTAATGGAAATGGTCAGGGTGCGGTCAACCAGTTCCAGTTTGAAATCTTCCCGGCTTAGCTGAGGCGCGAACAGATGTAGCTCGTAGCGGTCGTCCAGTTCGCGGACGTTGACGGGAAATGTAGCGGATGCGGCGCCGAAATGGCGGCCGTGATGAGTATGGTGGCCGCGCCAGTGGTGGCGGCCCCAGGAATGAGATTTTTTACACATGGTAATCAGTGATTTAAAAAGTTTGTTTTACGGTTAAAAACGGTTTACTCCACCACAATCGTCCGGTAGTCTTCCAGCGGCTCCGGGCGGCTCCGGCGGGGGTAATCCAGTGTCTCCCCCCAGCCTCCGCTCCGGTGAGCAAAGCGAGGGTTAGGGTTGTAATATCCTCCATAGGCCAACCGCCGCCGGATGCCCAGCACAATGGCCGCCATCAGCGCCAGCGGGGCGATGAACAGCAGGCCGAAGAACAAAACCTTGGCCAACAGGAAAAAGAAGACAGCCCCTGCCGCGATGGACAGAGCGAATGGGAATGGTCGCATGGTTGATTTAATTTATTAGGTTTATTAGATTATTGAGTTGATGGAATGTTGAACAAACTCTAACTTAATCAACTCAATGAACGTACAATCAGGAAGACGAAGCAGGGCCGGAATTACTTTAAAGACTCTCGGTTTTTTTTGTTCAAATCACAAATCACTCATTCCTCCCCCTTTTTTCCGCAACGCTTCCGCCATGACGCCCGGAACTGTGCCCGTTCTTCCTCGCTCATATTCACCCATTTCTCCCGCCATTCGCGCCGTTTTTTCCAGTGCTCTGATCCTCCGCCCGGCTTGCCGAACCGGAAGCCGCCAAACAGGATGCGGCTGAGTACTAAAAGCCCCAGCGCCTGCCAGTAGGAGAGGGGGCGGGCCGACGTCACTTCCGGCAGGATGGCATTCCACAATAGCATCACGATCGCTCCGAGCAGTAGAAAGGCGGCTGCGAAGAAAATAAAAATGAAAACCCTCCGGCCCGCGCCGCGGTTGTATCGGGAATAATTTGAATGGCTATACATGGCCTGCTATTTTAATAATTGAGCAATTCTTCATACAAGTCTGCCAACCGCTGGCGCAGATGCATCACAGCGTAGCGTTTACGAGAGATAAGTGTCTTGATGTTGACGCCAGTCTGATCCGAAATCTCCTGAAAAGTCTCGCCGTCCAGTTCGTTTCGTATGAAAACATCGCGCTGTTCTGCGGGTAGTTCCTCCAGGGCGGCAAAGAGTTCTTCCCAAAAGAACTGGCGCAGGTGCTCCGTCTCCGGGGTATTGAAATCGGCCAGCAGGATTTCCTGGAAGCCCGTTTCTCCATCTTCATTCTCATAACTCAGCCCATCCAGGGATTCTTCCTCCCGCTTGCGATAGCGGTCGGTCACCTTATTGCGGGCCACGCGGAACAGCCAGGCGTTGATATTCTCGATGGCCTCCAGGTCGACCAGCCGGCTGAGTTGAAACCACACCTCCTGCAAGATGTCCTCCGCATCGGCGTCGCTGCGGGTGCGGCCACGGATGAAGCCATACAGCCGTTGGCTATAGCCTCCGATGATTTGCCCCAGCGTTTGATTTCGTTCAGCCACAGGTGGTTTTTTTTCTGACAAATTATGCGGGCTGTCGGGGGACAACGGGTGCACTATTTGTCAGCGTTTCCTTTCAGAGGTTGACGAATGAAGGAGGAAATTACTTTAAATGAAGGAAGTTTTTTTGGGAAAAGGCGCTCTTGGTTCGCTCCTACTCCATCAAAAACGCCAGCTTCGCGCGCTTATACTTGTCCTGTTTCAGCATTTCCCGCATGCCTTTGATCGTATTGACCGGCCCGTTGTCGACGGCCATATTGACCAGCCAGGCGGGCAGGGCGCCGCCCGGGTCGGAATGGAGGCGGTAGTTCATCTTTACCTCATTCTCGGACAAGGGGATGAATTCGTACTGAATATTGAGGGTAGCGATGCGAACGAGGCCATCTTTTTCGGGCAGGTAGGCAGGGGCGCTTTTTACATCTATATAAACATTTTTGGTGCCCGGGTCTTGGCGGAGAGCGCTTTTGGCAACAAAGTCGCGGTCGCTCAGCGGCCAGGGGAAATCGACTTCGCAGTAATAAACGCTGGAGGTGTTGGTGCCGGGCTCCATGCGTTCTGATTTAGCGCATTTGTAAATCCAGTCCGGATAAGCCGGCACATCTTTCAGTACGGTGATAATGGAGGAAAGGGAAGCGTCGAAGATGGCCTCAATCTTGACTTCTTTGATGTTCGAATTTTCGGCATCGCGAAGGTAAACTTTCAGCCCGTCGGCTTCTTTTTTGAGCTTCCACTCGCCGGGCTGAGCGGATAAAGAGAGGCCGGCAAATAATAAGGTTGTGACAATCAGAATGTTAAGGCTTAAATTTGTATTCATCCAAGTGCGGTTTTAAAGAGAAATTCCCTAATTTAACGCCCCAGAGTTAGACTGGTTCCCATTCATTGTTATTTTTGCGTACCAAAATCGCCCGGCCGTCACTTTTTCAGCCTGGCCGAACGGATTCGCCCTTGCGAACTGCGAATAGCTGAATAGTTAAAAAAACTATACCTAGTTAAATTTTATGCGCCAGTATCTGGACCTTTTACAACACATCAGGGACAACGGTGTCCGAAAAAGCGACCGCACCGGAACAGGCACCATCAGTGTATTTGGGTATCAGATGCGTATGAACCTACAGGAGGGCTTCCCCCTGCTCACCACCAAAAAAGTTTACCTCAAGTTGGTGATCCACGAATTGCTCTGGTTTCTTCGGGGGGACACCAATATCCGCTACCTCGTCCGGAATGGGGTCAATATATGGAATGAATGGCCCTACCAGAACTGGCTTCGGGAGCAGGGCCTGGAGGAAAAGTACCCCAAGTACAGCGATGAATGGAAGGAGCAGATGAAAATTTTCATCGAGCGGATCAAGGAGGAAGAAGGCTTTGCACAGCAGTGGGGAGAGTTGGGGCCGGTTTACGGCCGGCAATGGCGCAATTTTGAAGGTATCGACCAGATGGCCGAAGTAGTGGAGGCCATCCAGCGCAACCCGGACTCCCGCCGGCACATCGTCTCCGCCTGGAACCCCAAGGATATTCCGGGCATGGTGAAATCCGGCCTGCCGCCCTGCCATACCCTGTTTCAGTTCTATGTGGCGGAGGGCCGCCTGTCCTGCCAGTTGTATCAGCGCTCTGCGGATGTTTTCCTGGGGGTGCCCTTCAATATCGCCTCCTATGCTTTGTTGTGTTTGATGGTGGCTCAGGCCTGTGAGTTGCAGCCGGGGGATTTCATTCATACCTTTGGCGATGTCCATCTATACCTGAACCACCTGGACCAGGCCAACCTGCAGCTGAGCCGGGAACCCCGGCCGCTTCCCGTTATGAAGCTCAATCCGGAGGTAAAAAGCCTCTTCGATTTCAAATACGAGGATTTTGAATTGCAGAACTACGATCCACACCCGCCTATTCGGGCGCAGGTAGCGGTATAGCCGGTTGTTAGCCAATAGCCGTTATTATGGAATTAATGTCTGCCAGCGGGCTTTTTCGGGAAGTTTTTTATGGGCCGACAGAAAGCAGGCAGTATTATTTTTGGAAGTAAAACCCGGCTTAAGCTGATATTTATTTAGACAAAATCTAAATAATTGCGGGATTTTGACTTTTATTGTTAAAAAATTAACACGAAAGTTATCTTTGCGCTGACGTAAAAATGACAGTACCATATTACTGGATTTATATATAAAATAGCACCACGAGATGACATTTAAGCAGTTGATTAGCCGATTTTTGTTTCTTCTCGTCGCGGCGCTGTTTTCCTTCCCCGCCCTTGCTCAGGGTGGCCAGGAGGGAGCTGCCGCCCAAGCCTCTGCGCCCGCCGGAGTGGCTAATGTCGATGAAGGAAAGACGCTTTTCCGAAACTACTGTGCGACCTGCCATAACAAGAACATGAAGGATAACCTGACCGGCCCGGCACTGGGTGGCGTTGAAGAACGCTGGGCAGATTATCCAAAAGAAGACCTCTATAGCTGGATTCGCAATTCCCAGGCCATGATCAATTCGGGGCACCCCCGCGCGGTGGAGCTTTGGAATGAGTGGAAACCCACGGTGATGAATAACTTTAACCTCACCGACCAGGAGGTTGACAACATTCTTGCCTATGTAGACTACGTGTACACCGGGAAAGACCAGGTTGCTCAAGGCCCCGTCGCCGGCCCGCAACAGGCGGTTGAAAAACCGAACAATACGCCTCTTTTTATCGC
Source organism: Lewinellaceae bacterium (assembly GCA_020636095.1). Classification (GTDB taxonomy): domain Bacteria; phylum Bacteroidota; class Bacteroidia; order Chitinophagales; family Saprospiraceae; genus JACJXW01. The sequence goes on along the minus strand of JACJYN010000011.1, from coordinate 164,970 downwards.
TTTGGCAGTCATTCTTGCCATTTTATCCGTCGTACTGGCCCGCATTGTAGCCAACCTCAACTATATGGTGCAGGTGCGTGAAGGGGATGCACCGGCGCACCGCAAAACGCTGGTGGAAATACTGACCAGCAAAGGGCTGATCGGGTTTGTCATTTTCGCCCTGGTGGTGCTTGGAGGGTATACAACGGTCAACAACGCCATCATGCTGGGCCGCCAGCAGGGCTACGCTCCGGAACAGCCCATCAAGTTCTCTCACGCTACCCACGCCGGCTTGCAGAAGATCGACTGCCAGTATTGCCATGACGGCGCCCGCCGCTCCAAGCACTCCGTCATTCCTGCCGCCAATACCTGTATGAACTGCCATGCCGCCATCAAAGTAGGTTCTACTTACGGCACCGCCGAGCTCAGCAAAATCTACGCTTCCATCGGCTGGAATCCCAATACGGACACCTACATCGAAAATTACGATCAGATGAGCCAGGGAGATATCGAAAAGATTTTCAAGAAGTGGATCGGCGATACCTATGTAAAGGAAAAGGGTGGAATCGACCCCAAAGGAGAAAACCTGATCGAAGATCAATGGGAAGGTATCGTTAGCTCGCTAACCAATGATGCCAAAGAGAAAATACAAGGCCCGATCGAATGGGTTCGCATCCATAACCTGCCGGACCACGCCTACTTCAACCACGCACAGCACGTTGCCGTGGGCAAAGTAGCCTGTCAGACCTGCCACGGGCCGGTCGAGGAAATGGCTGTGGTGCAGCAATACTCTCCGCTCTCTATGGGGTGGTGCATCAATTGTCACCGCCAGACGGAAGTACAGTTTGCCGGCAACGAGTATTACAACGCCTATGAGAACTACCACGAGGAGATCGCCCGTGGTGAGCGTGAAAAGGTGACCGTCGAGGAGATCGGCGGGCTCGAATGCCAGAAATGCCACTATTAATTCATGCCAATCCGCCCAATTGAATCTGAAAAAAGAAAAAATGAAGAATAAGAATAACGGTGTTTGGATCGGAGTAGACCAATTGGCCAACACCCCTGCCTACCAGAAAGCTGCCCAGCAGGAATTCGCCAACAACGAAGATATCGTCGAACAGGGTGTTAGCAGCCGCCGTGACTTTCTGAAATACCTCGGTTTCGGCATCGGCGCCGCCACGCTCGCCGCCGGTTGCGACATACCGGTCAAACGCGCCATTCCTTATGTGGTGAAACCGGATGAGATCGTACCCGGCGTCGCTACCTACTATGCTTCTTCCTTTGTACAGGGCGGCGATTATTGCGCCGTGCTGGTCAAAACCAGGGAAGGGCGCCCTATCAAAGTAGAAGGCAACAGCCTTTCCAAAGTAACCCGCGGGGGTACCAGCGCCCGGGCTCAAGCCAGTGTGTTGAGCCTCTATGACACCAGCCGCCTCGATGGCCCCTACCGGGTAGTGGAAGGCGCCATCGATTTGCCGGCCAACCGCAACAAGAAAGGGCCCTCCTGGGCAGAGATCGACCAGGAGATCACCGATAAGTTCAATGCCAACTCCCGCATCCGTATCGTGGCGCATACCATCATGAGCCCAACGACGAAGCAGGTGCTGGCCGACTTCCAGTCTAAATACCAGAACACGGAGGTCGTTATGTACGACCCGGTTTCCAGTTCCGCTATTCTGGAAGCTAACCAGCAGAGTTTCGGCCAGGCGGTTATCCCATCTTATCATTTTGACAAGGCCAAGGTGATCGTCAGCTTCGACGCCGATTTCCTGGGCACCTGGGTTTCTCCGGTTGAATTTGCTGCGCAGTACGCCCAAGGCCGGAAGATCGATGATGTAAAGAACCCGAAGATGTCTCGTCATATCCAGGTGGAAAGCCACGTGAGTATGACCGGTTCCAATGCAGACAACCGCATCATGGTCAAGCCTTCTGAGCAAGGCGCGGCCATCCTGGCGCTGTACAACGCGCTGGCCGGCAAGGCAGGCCGTTCTACTGCCGGCGGCCCGAAGCTGGAAGGCGAAAAGGCTGCCAAAATACAGAAAGCAGCCGATGAGCTTTGGAGCAGCCGCGGTGCAAGCCTGGTCGTTTCCGGCTCCAACAACCTGGGCGAGCAGGTGCTCATCAATGCCATCAACGATATGCTGGGCAGCTATGGAAGCACCATCGACTTCACGAATGCTTCTATGCAGCGCCAGGGTATGGACAAGAATATTCAAACCCTCATCCGGGATATGAACGCGGGCCGGGTGGATGTGCTGCTCGTGATGGACGGCGCCAACCCCGCTTACGATGTGCCCAATGCGGGCCAGTTCCGCGAGGGCTGCAGCAAAGTGGGCCTGAAAGTTTCCTTTGCCGGCGTACCCAACGAAACGGCATTCCTGTGTGACTTCCTTACCCCCACCCACCACTATCTGGAGAGCTGGGGGGATGCCGAACCCAAGCGCGGCCACTACAGCCTTATGCAGCCCGCTATTGCGCCGATCTTCGCTACTGTAGGCCGCCCCGGCACCCGGCAGGCAGAAGAAAGCCTGTTGCGCTGGGCAGGCATCGATCCGTCGGCAACAACGGCAAGCCCGGCGCCCGCCGCCGTTGCGGGGGACACCGCCGCCGCTCCGGCAGCAGAAAGCCCTGTCTGGAAGAAATCCATGTCGGAAACGGGTTACTTCTACTATGAGTACCTCCGCAAGCACTGGGAAGAAAATATGTTCCCGCAACAGAGTAACTTCAAGACATTCCAATCTTTCTGGGACAGCACCCTGCACGATGGTGTTTTCGAGACGCCGCAGGCAACTATACAGGTGGCCTTTTCCGCAGATGTGAACGAGGCCGCCAAGCGGGTGCGCCAACCCAATACCAACCCGGAGGCACTGGAAATCTCTTTCTTCGAGACGGTCAATATGGGGAATGGCGTTTATGGCAACAACCCCTGGCTGATGGAAATGCCCGACCCGGTCAACCGCTGTAGCTGGGGCAATTACCTGGGCATTCCCGTATCCTGGGAAGGAGGCAATAGCTATACCTCCTTTAAGAACCTGAACCCGGATGAAATCAAGGGCAAAGCGGACATCGTCAACGTTACCATCGGCGGCATAGAGCGCAGTTGTACGGTGGTCCGCCAGTTCGGCCAAATGCAGGGAACGCTCTCCCTTGCCATTGGTTATGGCCGGGAGCAAACGGGACTCATGGGCCGTGCGCTGGGCAACAAGGTAGGCACCAATGCCTACTCCTGGCTGTCACTCGACGATAATGGCAACGTAGTGTACTACGCTACCGTCGAGGATGTATCGGACCGCATTGCGGTAGATGATGAGTTTCCCTGTGTGCAGTACCACCACGCGATGGGGCTGAAAGCAGCAGACCCGAAGACCGGTGAAGAGATCAACGTAGACGAGAAGACGTCGATGGCCATCGGCTCTGGTTACCAGGGCGGTATCACCAACCGTTCCATCATCTATCAGGGACATTTGGCGGAACTGCCCGAGTTGATGCACCACATCGAGGAACGCCGCGCCGAAGCCGCCGAGCTCAATTCCAATACGCTCTACCCCTACGATGAATACAACGAGAAATTCTATAGCCAGGGCCACCACTGGATGATGCATGTCGACCTGAACGCCTGTGTTGGCTGCGGCGCCTGCCAGGTAGCCTGCATCGCTGAAAACAACGTTCCGGTCGTCGGCAAACGGGAAGTATCCCGCCACCATGAGATGGCCTGGTTGCGCATCGACCGCTACTTCTACGGGGATTTTGAAAACCCGAATACGGTCTACCAGCCGATGATGTGCCAGCACTGCGACAACGCCCCGTGTGAGAACGTTTGTCCGGTGGCCGCCACCAACCACAGCTCGGAAGGCCTCAACCAGATGACCTACAACCGCTGTATCGGTACGCGCTACTGCGCCAACAACTGCCCTTACAAGGTGCGCCGTTTTAACTGGCTGGACTATACCACCGCCGACCTCTTCGGCGCCAACGAAGTGGAGGTGAATGGCGAAAATGTACCTTTTGGCGCCGACAACCTCACCCGTATGGTGCTGAATCCCGACGTGACCGTGCGTTCCCGCGGGGTGATCGAGAAGTGCAGCTTCTGTGTGCAGCGCATCCAGGAAGGCAAGCTGACCGCCAAGCGGGAGGGCCGCAGGCTGCGGGACAATGATGTGAAGACGGCCTGCCAAACGGCCTGCCCAACGGGCGCCATCGTTTTCGGCGACAGCAACAACAAGGAAGGCGCAGTGGCTAAAAAGATGGACAACCCGCTGAACTATCTGGTGCTGGAAGAAACAAATACGCGTTCTTCCGTAAACTACCAGGCGAAGGTGAATAACCGCAGTGAAGAACTTGATGCATAATACAGATTCGGAGTGAGCCAAAATGGCTGGACATCCAATTTATAAACTTATAACGCTTCAACTATAATGAGTGCAGTAGTATCTCCGATACGCGAACCGTTGATCGAGGGTGGGAAAACCTACCATCAGATTACTGAAGATATTTGTTCGCCGACTGAGCGCACCCCTAGTACCGCCTGGGTTCTGGCCTTTATCGTGGCCGTTTCTGCCCTGGCCTTCTACGTCTTCTGCGTAGCCTGGACCATCTGGGTGGGCATTGGTAGCTGGAACCTCAACCGCACCATCGGCTGGGGTTGGGACATTACCAACTTTGTCTGGTGGGTCGGTATCGGCCACGCCGGTACGCTGATTTCCGCTATTCTTCTCCTGTTTCGCCAGAAATGGCGCACCGGGGTGAACCGGGCGGCGGAAGCCATGACCATCTTCGCCGTGATGTGCGCCGGGCAGTTTCCCCTTATCCATATGGGGCGCCTGTGGCTGGGGTTCTTCATATTCCCTTACCCCAACACCCGGGGGCCGCTGTGGGTGAACTTCAACTCGCCGCTGCTGTGGGATGTGTTCGCTATCTCGACCTACTTCACGGTTTCTCTGTTGTTCTGGTACACGGGCCTGGTGCCCGACTTTGCAACCATTCGCGACCGCGCCAAGGGGATTCGCAAGACCATTTACAACTTCTTATCTTTCGGCTGGACGGGGTCTGCCAAGCACTGGCAGCGCTTCGAAAGCCTGTCACTCGTGCTCGCCGGCCTGGCTACGCCGCTGGTACTTTCCGTTCACACCATCGTATCTTTTGACTTCGCCACCTCTGTAATTCCGGGATGGCACACAACGATCTTTCCTCCCTACTTCGTTGCGGGCGCTATCTTCTCGGGTTTCGCTATGGTGCAGACTTTGATGGTGATGACCCGGAAAATCCTCAAACTGGAAGAGTACATCACCCTGGCTCATATAGAAAGTATGAATAAGGTGATTCTGGTAACCGGAACCATCGTGGGTGTGGCTTACCTGACTGAGCTCTTTATCGCCTGGTATTCGGGCTACATCTACGAGCAGTTTGCATTCTATAACCGGGTAATGGGGCCTTATTACTGGTCGTACATAGGGATGATGTCCTGTAATGTCTTGTCTCCACAAATATTCTGGTGGAAAAAGCTGCGCCGCAATATATTCGTCACATTTGTGATGTCGATCTTCGTCAATATCGGTATGTGGTTCGAGCGTTTTGTGATCATTGCCACGACTTTGGCCCGCGATTATCTGCCTTCCAGCTGGAGTTACTATACTCCTACCTGGGTAGAGGTGGGCCTGTTCATTGGTACGCTGGGTTTGTTTTTCACCCTTTACCTGATCTTTGCCCGAGTGGCGCCGGTAGTAGCTGTGGCCGAAGTAAAGGCCATCCTGAAGTCGGCCGGCGACCAGTACATTGAGCCGAATAAGAAGCACTACGCGGAAGCGGCCAAAGAGGTGGAAACGCATTAATCGGATAGCTGAGCTTAGGTAAAATTAATTTGAGAATCTTCAATTCGCTATAAAATGAGCAGAGAAAATAAAGATGTGCTGTACGGTTTGTACGATGATGAGCAGGACCTGTTGAAGGCCGTTGATCACGCCAATGCCGACCACCTGGAAATCATGGACGTCTTTACACCTTTTCCGGTGCACGGCCTGGACCCCAAGCTGGGGTTGGCCGAGAGCCGGTTGCACATCGCTGGTTTCATCTACGGAGCGATTGGCGCCCTGACTGCCTTTTTGTTCATGACCTGGGTATTCACCCGCGATTGGCCGATCATTTTCGGTGGAAAGCCCTACTGGTCCGTACCGGCTTTCATTCCGATCACCTTCGAGGTGACTGTACTCATGGCTTCCGTGGGCATGGTCGTTACTTTTTATACGATCTGTGGCATGGCCCCGGGTATTGTCAGCCCAACCCTGGACGACCGTATTACGGACGATAAATTCTGTATCGCTTTCGATGTCACGGGTGCAGATGACTCTGTAAAAAGTAAGATGGAAAGCTTCTTTGCCGCTTCCGGCGCCTCAGAGGTGAATACGAAGACGATTTAACCCACTTTCAATTTAAAGTGATGAAAAATAATTTGAAGCATATACTTTTTGTACTCGTCGCCACGGTTGTCATCTACTCCTGCTCTCCGGCAGACAGCAATTACCCGGGTAGTGAGTACATGCCCGACATGGCCCACTCTGTAGCTCAGGAGGCCAACGTGTACAATTATTACTACTACAATACCTGGGATAGCGCCAGCACCATTCGCCTCAAGGAACTCGCCTATCCGGGCCTTCCGGTGGAAGGTACGATGCCGCGAGGATATGCGGGCGTCTACTTTGCCGCTGAAAAGGGAGAACAAGCCAGCGATGTGATCGAGCAGTTGCGCGGGTATGGCAATATCAACAATATCGCAGTGCCGGTCAACGGCCATGTGCCCTACCATTACGGGGATACAGAAGAAGAGCGCACCCGGGCTACTCAGGAAATTATTGCCAATCCCTTTCCCATTACAGATGCGGGCCTGGCGCGCGGCAAAGAGCTGTACGATATCTTCTGTGGCATTTGCCACGGCCCCAAAGGAGGCGGCCTGGGTTACCTGGTCAGCGATGAAAATCCGAACGTCAAGTATCCGGCGGCTCCCGCCAACTTCCTGCTCGACCAGTTCCTTACCGCTTCCAACGGACGGTACTACCACGCTATCATGTATGGTAGGAATGTGATGGGGGCTTACAAGGATAAGATTTCCTACGAAGAGCGCTGGCAGGTGATTCACTACATCCGCTCGCTGCAGGCCAAAGACAAGAAGCTCGAATACAGTGAGCAGGCCAACACGCTGAACCCCGAGTTTGGCGTACCTGGCAGCCAGGTGCAAACCCTGGCGGAAAGCATCTCCGACCAGGAAGCGGAACCGGAGGCAGCGCCTGCCGAAGAAGAGGCCAACCCAGAACCGGGAAGCGCTCCCGGAGAGAATACTCATGGCGGTGATAGCCATGGCAAAAAGTAAACGGCTATAGTGGCGAACCGACAAACTGAATCGACAAAACTTCAAACAAAGGCATAAAATGAACCAATTTACCTTCGACAGCAGATTAAAGACGACCCTCATCGGGTTCATGGTTCTGGGCCTGGCCTGCCTGGGCCTCACTTTCCTGGTGGACGATGAACTGCACACTCGTTTTTGGACCAATTATCTGCACAATACCGTATTTTTCACCGGTATTGCCTTCATGTCCCTTTTCATTCTGACGGCCTTTACCACGGCCTGGGCCGGCTGGCATACCGTCGTGAAGCGCATTTGGGAAGCCTATTCTATGTTTATGGTTCCCGGCCTGGTCCTGATGCTGCTCGTTGTTGCCGGGGTGGTAGGGCATTTCCACCACCTGTATCATTGGGCGGATGCGGAGGCGGTCGCCAGTGATCCCGTGCTGAAAGGCAAGTCTTCTTTTCTCAATGCAGGCTGGTATACCCTGGGCACGCTGGTTATTGTGGGCATCTGGATATTCTTTGCCTGGAAGGTCCGCCAGCTTTCTCTGGATGAAGATAAAAACGGCACCACGGAATACAAACAACACCACAAGCTCAGGGTCTGGTCCGCTGCATTTTTGCCGATCGCCGGCTTCTCCAGTGCAGCTGTGATCTGGCAATGGGTGATGTCTATCGACGCCCATTGGTACAGTACCCTGTTCGCCTGGTATACCGGCGCCAGCTGGTTTGTGGCGGCTATGGCGCTGACCATCCTGACGGCTATCTACCTCAAAGGCCAGGGCTACCTGGAGTACGTTACCATCGAACACCTGCACGATATCGGCAAGTATATGTTTGCTTTCAGCATTTTCTGGACGTACCTCTGGTTTTCTCAGTACATGCTGATCTGGTATGCCAACGTGGGAGAAGAAACGGTATACTTCTTTCACCGCCAGCAAAACTACCCGGTGTTGTTTTACGGCAACCTGCTCCTCAACTTTGTAGCACCCTTTTTGATCCTCATGCGTAATGACACCAAGCGCAAATACGGCACCCTGATCTTTACCTCTATCATCGTATTTTTTGGCCACTGGTGGGACTTCTTCCAGATGATCAAGCCGGGCGCCAGAATGACTGCTATGGAAGCCCTGGCTCACCACGGGGGAGAAAATGGCCATGAGGTGGCAGAACATGCCGAACAACTGGGTTTCGCGATGGGTTTCACTATCCCAGGTCTCCTTGAACTGGGTACGATGCTGGGATTCCTGGCATTATTCGCCTATGTGGTATTCAATCGCCTGACTAAGGCATCGCTTCTTCCAAAGAACGATCCTTATCTGGCCGAAAGCCTCCACCATCATGTGGAAATACATGGAGAAGAAGGGGCGCACTAAGCAAAGAGTATAATCGGCTTATTTAGACTAATTCTAAAGAAGTTGATGTGAAAATCATAAGCACCATTTACTCTGTTATAACGGTGTATTTTTACGAGCAGAATAGCTCATCGTTCAATTAACATTAAACTAGCACAGAAATAATGACTGCATTATTGGCTACAATCTGTCTGATTCTAATTGCGATCATTGTGGTGCAGATCGGTAAAGTTACCGAACTGGCCAGCAAGATTCGTGGGGAACAGGAAGTTCAGGATCAATCCAACCAGCGCCATGGCAATTACTCCTTGCTTTTCATGGTGCTTTTCCTGGTGGCAACGGTCGCCTCCGCCCTTTACTATAAAGACAGTATGCTCTGGTACGGCCCCAACGAGTCCGCATCAGAACACGGGAGTAGTCTCGACTACATGTTCGACATTACCCTTTTCTTTACGGGCATTGTATTTATCATTACACAGATTCTCCTGTTTTACTTTGCCTGGAAATACCGGGGCCAAACCGGACAAAAAGCCCTGTTTATGCCGCATGACAACCGCCTGGAGGTGGTTTGGACGGTAATACCTGCAGTGGTGATGACCTTTCTGGTGGTCGGCGGCCTGGATGCCTGGAACGAGGTAATGGCGGATGTGGATCCCGGCGAGGAAGTCATCGAGATTGAAGGTACGGGCTATCAGTTTGCCTGGCACCTGCGTTATCCCGGCCCCGATGGTAAGCTGGGCGCCAGAGATTACAAAATGATTTCCGGCGCTAACCCGTTGGGCCAGGTCTGGACCGACCCTAAGAATGTCGATGATTTTCATCCCAGCGAGATATACCTTCCCGTAGGAAAGAAGGTCCGGGTCCGTATTACTGCCCGCGATGTGCTGCACAACTTTTACCTGCCTCATTTCCGCGTAAAAATGGATGCGGTGCCGGGTATGCCTACTTATTTTGTTTTCACCCCTAAAACGACCACGGAAGAGTACCGGCAGAAGCTGGGGGCTCTGGATGTGAATGGGGAGCCGAAGTATCCGGAATGGCATGAGCCGGTAGACCCTAGCGATCCGGAGAGCCCGAAAAGGTATGAGGCATTTGATTACGAACTGGCCTGTGCCGAGTTGTGTGGGAAAGGCCACTATGCCATGCGCCGCGTTGTAAAGATCGTTTCGGAAGGAGAATATGAAGATTGGTTGAGTAAGCAGCAATCGTACTACATGAGTACGATCCGGGGTACAGAAGATGACCCTAATAAAGATATACTCTTCGAATCGGAGATCCTAGAGCGGCGCCAGGAATTCAATGATGAGTTGGAAAAAGCGCTGTCAGCCCAAGAAGCTGCCGCCAAGACGCTGGCGCTCACTAATGTAAACTTCGAGGCCAATTCCGCCGACCTGACCAAATTGTCGGCTTATCAGCTGGACGACCTGGCAGATGCGTTGAACAAATACCCCAATATGGCTATTGAACTTAGTGGGCATACTGATAATACCGGCGAGCCAGAATTCAACCAGCAGCTTTCGGAGCAGCGCGCTCAAAAAGTCAAGAGTTATCTGGTGGACAAGGGCATCAGTGAAAGCCGGCTGACGGCACTCGGTTTTGGCTCTACCCGCCCGGTAGCCAGTAATGATACAGAAGATGGGCGTCAGCAGAACCGCCGCACCGAATTCCGGATCACGGCACAGTAATTATTTGAAACCGATATTCCTTTAGGATAAATACATAAATTTTTCAGCAGATGGCTAACGTAGTAACTAAACCGGTAGTACACGAAGACGACCTCTTAATTGAGGAGTACGGATACGATGATCATTTTCACGAGCACCACCATGGCGATAAGTATCAGTCCAATTTCATTACGACTTATATTTTCAGCCAGGATCACAAGATGATTGCCAAGCAGTTCCTGATTACAGGGATGTTCTGGGCTATCATTGGCGCTGCTATGTCTTTGATCTTCCGTCTTCAACTAGGTTTTCCGGAAGAGAATATGGCTTGGATAAAGCCCTTGCTCGGTAAATGGATTACCGTCAACGATGCCGGTGTCGGTTCATTGGCGCCAGAGTTTTACTATGCACTGGTGACGATGCACGGCACGATCCTGGTCTTTTTTGTACTGACCGCTGGCCTCAGCGGTACTTTTTCCAACCTGCTCATTCCATTGCAGGTAGGCGCCAGGGATATGGCGTCACCATTTCTGAATATGCTCTCCTACTGGTTTTTCTTCCTGTCCGGAACGATCATGTTCCTATCATTATTCCTGAATACCGGCCCCTTCGCCGGCGGATGGACAGCCTATCCGCCACTCAGCGCCTTGCCACAGGCATCGAGCGGGTCGGGAGCCGGGATGACGCTCTGGTTGGTGAGCCTGGTTTTCTTTGTAGTCTCCGTACTACTCGGGGGCATCAACTACATTACGACTGTACTTAATTTGCGGACGAAAGGGATGACCATGTGGCGTATGCCGCTGACCATCTGGGCTTTTTTCGTAACGGCTATTCTGGGCCTGCTGTCCTTCCCGGTTCTGGTTTCGGCCTTTCTTCTGGTCATGTTCGACCGGGGGCTGGGCACCAGCTTTTTCCTGAGTGAAATCTTCATCGGCGGGCAGGCGCTGGACCACGTAGGCGGTAGCCCGGTCCTTTACCAGCACTTGTTCTGGTTCCTGGGCCACCCGGAGGTGTATATCATCATCCTTCCTGCGATGGGCCTGGTTTCGGAAGTACTTTCCGTACATGCCCGCAAGCCGATCTTCGGCTATAAGGCAATGGTATATTCTATCCTGGCCATCGGTTTTCTGTCTTTCATCGTATGGGCGCACCACATGTTCATGTCAGGGGTGAATCCTTTTATTTCGAATTTCTTTGTGATCTTCACCCTTATCATTGCGGTGCCCTCCGCTGTAAAGGTATTTAACTGGATCGCCACCCTGTACGGGGGTAATATCCGGTTTACCGCCGCCAGCCTTTATGCCATCGGCTTTGTTTCCATGTTCATCTCCGGTGGTTTGACGGGTATTTTCCTGGGTAACTCCGCCATTGATATTCAACTGCACGATACTTATTTCGTAGTAGCTCACTTCCACATTGTGATGGGGGTTGCCGCTTTCTTCGGTATGTTCGCAGGTATTTATCACTGGTATCCGAAAATGTTCGGGCGCTTCATGAACGAGACGCTGGGCAAAATCCACTTCTGGGGCACCATTATCGGGGCTTATGCGGTATTCTGGCCGATGCACTATCTTGGGATGGCGGGTGTTCCGCGTCGTTACTACCGCTTCGACAGCTTTGCCGCCTTTGGCCAGTTCGACGCCATGAACCAGTTCATCACCATCGCAGCCATCGTTACCTTTGGTTTCCAGCTGCTGTTTGTGATCAATTTCTTTTACAGCATTTGGAAAGGCAAGAAAATGACGAGCCGGAACCCTTGGGGGGCTACGACCTTGGAATGGACGACGCCGATCAACGCGGGCCACGGCAACTGGCCGGGCAAACTGCCGACCGTTCAGCGTTGGGCTTATGATTATGGCAAGGACGGGCAGGAGTTCATTCCGCAAATCCAGCCATTAGGCAAGGATGAAAAGGAAAGCCATTAACCGTTTTTGATAAGAAACAATATTTTGCAGGAGACAGCTTTCAGCAGTTGTCTCTTGCTACACAAATAACAGACAGAAGGGAAAGTGCAGACGAAAGTTATTGAGCGTGGAGTGTTGAGCCTGGCCTTACAGAAGGCCCAGGATTACAAAATGCTGGTCAAATTCAGGTTGACGATGACGGTGGTTTTTTCCTCCGTGATGGCTTTCCTGATTGCTCTTTCGGGCCCTGTGAACTGGCTGGCCATTTTTATCCTGGCCACCGGAGGTTTTCTGGTGACCGGAGCGGCCAATGCGCTGAACCAGGTGTTGGAAAAGGATTTTGACAAGTTGATGAAGCGCACGGCGGACCGGCCGCTGGCTGCCGGGCGGATGAGTACTTCCGAAGCGGTGATGGCGGCGGGGTTTATGAGCCTTTTTGGGATTACCCTTCTGGCGCTGTTTAACCCCTGGGCTGCCTTTTTTGGTATGCTAGCCCTGGTAACTTATGCCTTCCTGTACACTCCGATGAAGCGGTTGAGCCCATCGGCGGTAGCTGTGGGAGCGGTTCCGGGAGCGCTGCCGACGCTTATCGGTTGTGTGGCTGCACAGGGAGAGCTCACTTTTCTGGGGCTCAGCCTGTTTGCACTTCAGTTCCTGTGGCAGTTCCCTCATTTCTGGTCTATCGGCTGGCTGGGTTTCGAGGATTACGCCAACGCAGGGTACAAACTGATGCCTACCAACCGGAAGGGAGAACGCGACTCCCGCATCGGACTGCAGGCATTCTTGTATGCCCTTTTTCTGGTGCCGGTGAGTATTATCCCCTACATGCTGGGGGTAAGCGGTTGGGTATCGGCGGTAGTGGTGGTGATATTGAGCCTGGGGTATGCCTATTTTGGCTGGAGTTTTTACCGGGCGGGCAGCCGGAAATCGGCATTGCAGCTGATGTTTTTTTCTTTTGCCTATATTCCGGTTTCGCTGGTAGCTTTATTTGCAGATAAATTTTAATAACAATACGCTATATATATGAACGCGACAGTGGCGATGACAGATTACAGACGGAACAGGATACACCCTAAGAAGTTCGCGCTTCTGATTGCCTGCGCCAGCATCACGATGATGTTTGCCGCTTTTACGAGTGCTTACGTCGTTCGTCAGGCGGCGGGCAACTGGTTGGAGTTCAGGCTACCCGACCTGTTCTATATGAACACGGGGGTGATCCTGCTGAGCAGCCTCAGCCTGCACTCTTCCTACCTGGCTTTCAAGCGGGGCAACACCCGCCTTTACCGGCTGTTGCTGGCCGGCGCTTTGATCCTGGGGCTGGCTTTTCTGGCTCTGCAGTACCAGGCATGGCAAGCACTGGCGGCCATCGGAGTGGAATTGACGACGAATCCTTCGGGATCCTTTGTATATGTAATATCGGGGGTGCATGCAGCGCATATCCTGGGGGGCATTGCCGTCCTCATTCTGGCTGCTTTACATGCCTTTGTGCTGCCACACCGAATAACACCCACCCGGAAATTACGCTTTGAGCTGACGCTTATCTACTGGCATTTTGTAGATTTTCTTTGGGTATACCTTTTATTGTTCTTTACCTTTCAATCATAAACGTCTAATAACCAAACAAAAGATAACTGATGGCGACATCTGATACCATTGTTGAACACCAAAAAGAACAGAGCGCGAGTGACTGGTCTGGTGGCAGGCCAGCATTCAGAACAAGCTATGGCAAACTGATGATGTGGTACTTCCTCTTGTCAGATGCTTTTACCTTCGCAGGCTTTTTGATCGCTTATGGCGCTTTGCGCTTCAGTAGCCCTACCTGGCCTGTACCCGACTTTGTATTCTCTACGGCGCCTTTTGGCGTTCATCATGCTCCGCTCATCTTTGTAACCATCATGTCCTTCTTGCTGATCGCCAGCTCAGTGACCATGGTGCGTGCGGTGCAGGAGGGGCATCTCGAAAATAAGAACGGCGTGGTTTTCTGGATGTTGATGACCATTTTGGGTGGCGCCGGCTTCCTCGGTTGCCAGGCCTGGGAGTGGACCAACCTGATTGGGACGGAACACATGTCTGTTACCACCAATCCCTTTGGAACGCATACCGAAGGGGGTGTCTACCTGACTGCCGATGGCAAGGAATCAGAGGAAGTTTTTAAAGCAGGAGAGAGTTTCCTTATCCACAAAGCCCACGAAGGAGAAGAACATGGAGGTGGCGAGCATGCCGAACAAGACTACAGCCAGGGTGACCACCCCGGTTACCTTGTGGATGAGCGCGGCTTCGTACATCGCAAGTTCAAAGTGACGGAAGGGCCGGATGCAGGTATGGTCAAGACGGAGCAGTTTGGCCCCAAAGCCTTTGGCGCGCTGTTCTTCTTCATTACCGGCTTTCACGGCTTCCACGTATTTTCCGGGGTTATTTTCCTTTTCATCATTATGCTCAACGCCGGCAGCGGCTTGTATATGAAGCGGAAGAACGGCCACGAGATGGTGGAGAAAATCGGTTTGTACTGGCACTTCGTAGACCTGGTTTGGGTCTTCGTTTTCCTGGTATTCTATCTGCTTTGATCATCGGACACACCTTCATTTATTGTTGAACAAAGAAAAACAAGCGCAATAATATGTCTGACTTATCCTACTCTGAAGCTAAGAAGGTTGTTTACAGGGGGCTCGTCTTGCTCGCAGTAGTAACCCTCATAGAAGTGTTCTTCTCCCTTCTCGGCAAAGGGCACGTTATATCCGCTTTCAAGGGTATTACCTGGCTGCACTACACCATCGGCCTTTTGCTGATCAGCCTTTCCTTTTACAAGGCCTACTTCATTATTTACGAATTCATGCACATGCGCTACGAGGTCAAGGGCCTTGCCATGAGTGTGCTGCTTCCTACGGTTCTGCTGATCTGGGCCATTATCGCCTTCTTCCAGGAAGGCAATTCCTGGAAAAACCGCAGAGAACTCATCCAGGAGAAAAACACTGAAGAAGTAAGCCCCGAGCCGGCCAAACAAGAAAGTATGCTACTCAAAGATACGTACATCCTGAAGCTGGAGGGCCTCATCTGAGCCCAGGCCTCTGGCGTTTGATCTTTATACTAAAAACAAGAGTCATTCCGGGACCTCGGGATGACTCTTGTCGTTGCATACAACCCTTCTGGAATGGCTGGTTTTTTGGCCATAATTATCTGACAATTAGCCTACAACAATAGCTCTGAACGAATGTTTCATTTGTGAATTGAAAGCATAACAAAATGGCAAAAACCAAGATAATCGGTCAAATGGGGCTTATACAGTTGGGTGGGGTGTTCCTGCTGCTGGTCATTTTTCCACTGGTCTCCTGGTATTACCTTCGGACCGGCCTGGATTACCGGTTGCAGGCGATCCAGGAACTTAAAGACTTTGGCAAAATACCTGCCTTCACCCTGGCCAACTACAACGATAGCCTTATTACCTCTGAGCGTTTCGCCGAAGGGCTGGTAGTGGGATATTTTTTTTCAGCACCACATGAAAGCCTCTTTGCCGGTAAACTGGCCAAACTGCATGAGCAGTTTGATGAAAGAGATGACATTTTCTTCCTGGCCTTCGCGGCGGACACCACTATGGCTACCCGAAATCGCATGCAACAGTTTGCTGCTGCCAACGGCCTGGTGGATGAAGAGCAGAACTTCTTCCTGGAGGGTATGCCAACGGAGGTGGAGCGCCTGGCTAAGGCCTGTCAGATGCCTTTTGAGGAGCAAGGTATGAGCCTTACCGATAATAGCCTGCTCTTCTTTGCTGACAGCCTGATGGTGAGAGGGTTTTACGATATTCGGGAAGAAGAAAACCTCAAGCGCCTGGTCAAACACATCACATTGAATATTCCACCCAAAAAAGACAAGGAACTCCTCTTTGAACGGGAGGTTGAAAAGTAAGAAAAGATGGAACCAAACCTGCAATTGGCCAAAAAGTTAAACCTGGCTGCCTGGATTGTCACCGGCGCTGTACTGGCGCTCGTGGGCCTGATGCGGCAAGTGAAAATATCCATTCCGGAAGGGTGGGACCTGGGCTTTCTGGCGCCCTTTCACGCGACTATCAATGCGCTGACCGCCGTAGTGCTTTTGGTGGCGCTCTACTTTATTAAACAAAAGAACATCAAAGCCCATCAGCGGAGCATCTATGTGGCACTGGGCTTGTCGGTGCTCTTCCTGCTGTCTTACGTGGCCTATCATTTCACGACTCCGGAGACGCTCTACGGCGACCTCAACCACGACGGCAATTTAAGCGCAGAAGAATTGGCGGCGGTGGCCGGCTCCCGAACCTGGTATTTGGTGTTATTATTGAGCCATATTGTACTGGCGGCATTGATCTTACCCTTCATTCTTTTTACCTTTATACGCGCTTATACCGGGCAGGTTGAACGGCATCGCAAGATGGCCAAATGGGTGTTTCCCATTTGGTTATATGTAGCCATCACCGGGCCGATAGCGTATTACATGCTGATGCCTTATTATCCTTAGAAGGACTCTTACCGTCGGAGACGGAATACACTTAACAATATAGCCATCTAACAATCAGCCATCGTCGCTTTTTCAATTTAAAACAGGGAATCCAAAAATAACAATATGAAAATCCGGATCACAAAATATTTAAGCATCCTGGCCCTGGCCTTTGCCTTAAGCACAGGAATCAGCACCCCGGTGCAGGCCCAGTGCCCCATGTGCCGTATGTCTGCCGAGAGTAATCTGAAGAATGGCGGTACGGATGGCCGTGGCCTCAACAACGGCATCCTGCTTATGTTGGCTATGCCTTATCTCGTGGTTGGCGGTATCGGGCTTGTATGGTGGACGAACCGAAGGAAGGAAGAGGACGAGGAGGAGTTCGTATAGCCGGTATTTTTCGTGGATTCTGCTTAGCATTTGTGCACAATGGGGAAACCCGAATTCCGGTGCTACTCAGCCTGGAAGATTTGCGAATGCTAAGACATGCTTTTTTGATATTCTCTGTGGCAGGCGTTCAGCAAGGTTACCAGTTTCAAGATTTCTTCCTCTCCACTGGCATAATTCGTAATACACGCCCGCAGCGTTTCCACTCCTCCCACCGGGTACACCGATATCCACGCCTTTCCCGATTGCAGCACCTTATCACAAACGGCCCTGGCGAAGCCGGCCGTTTGCTGATACCGGGGGTCCATGAAGCAAGCGATGGGCAGCTCGGTATCGTTGTACATTTTCCATCCATTTTTCCGCAATTCCTCCTTCAGAAAATCTCCTATCTGGTTTTGCCGGTTGATCATCTGTCCATAGCCTTCCCACCCAAAGAAAAGCACGGACAGGTACAGCTTCAATCCGGTGAACCGCCGGGACCACTGTATGGAGTGGGTGAAGGGGTCTGTCACCGGCATGCTCTGCGCCTCTTTAGGCATATAATCCGCGGTAATGCGGAAGCTCCGGCTGAGAATCTCCGGTTCGCGAGTGAGGAACATGGCGGCGCCCATAGGTGCTGAGAGCCACTTGTGGGCGTCGAAGGTGATGGAATGGGCGCGGTCAATGCCCTGTAGCAGGTGCTTTTTTTCTTCATCCAGAATGACGGCGCCGCCATAGGCCGCATCGACGTGAAGCCACAGGCCGTAGCGCTCCGTGAGGTTCGCAATCTCCGGGATGGGGTCGATGGCGCCCGTGCCGGTGGCGCCGGCGGTGGCAATGGCCATAAAAGGGAAGTACCCATCGGATAGGTCTTTATCTATCTGCTGTGCCAACCGGCCAGGCTGCATCCGCTGCTTGTCATCTACTGGAATCGGACGGACGGCATCCAGCCCCAGCCCGCATATCCTGCCCGCCCGGATGACGGAATGGTGGCTTTCGGCCGAGCAATACATCACTGGCTTTTTTCCAATGCCGGCAAGCCCTGTGTTGGCATATTCCGGGAATTGATGATTGAGGGCGCACAGTACGGCAGTCAGATTAGCTTCCGCTCCGCCACCGGCAAATACTCCGTCAATCTTCTCTTTGGGGAAACCGAATTTTTCTCCCAGTTCCCTCACCAGGAAGTTTTCCACCTCATTGGCGAAGGGGTTGTGGCTCCAGGCTGCCATCTGCGGGTTAAAGGTGGCAGTGATGGCGTCGGCGAGTATTCCCGGAAAGGTAGAACGGGGATTGAACAGGCCGAAATACATGGGGTGGGGTGTATGCACGGCGTATTGGGCCAACCCTTCCACTACATGGTTGATGGCCTGTTGATGAGCAATACCCTGACTAAGGCTATGTTTCTCAACCAAAGCGATGATCTTTTCGCGGTCAAGTTGCGGGCTAACCGGCAACTCTGAAGTATGGGCGTAGTAGTTTTCCAGTTGCAGAAGCAGCTGACTCCACAATTCCTGCCGCTCTTTTGGGGTGAGGTTGAAATTCATAATATCACTTGTTTTCTAACGCCCCTACCTCCGCGCCCAAAATTTCTTTTACGGTAGCAGATGCCTTGCGCCATTTCTTTCCTGCCGGAAAAGAGCGTATCGTATCCTGGCTATGGAAACGAATCTCCAGTGCTTCACCGGCATTCAGCATGGCCAACAGGGTAGGGTAGGAGATGTGGGTGGAAAAACGGGTGTGCCACTTTCCCTTCTTTTGTTCGAGAAACATCAGCTCGGAGCCGGAAGACTGGCCGAGTACTTCCCCACCGGAGCGGAAGGAAAGGTGGCCCATTTCCCGAAAAGGCGTTTTGGAAAAGAGTGAAAACTTAAGGGCTACCTTATCGGGTAAGCCTTCCCGGTACTGGAAGGTAAAGTCCGGAATCAGTTGGCTCTTTCCCTTTTTGAACGGTACGGGCTTGATAAAGTATAAGGTGTAGCCTTCCTGCCCCAGCGTTTTGAGGTACCTGGAAGAGTTCTGGCAGTAGGCAGCTGTACATAGGGCGCAGCTTAAGATGATGGCGATTATTTGTTTCAAGGGCATTTTTAGCTTAGCGTTATTTTCGGGATCGGGTAAAAAAGAATTAGCCCCAGGGGCAGATGCTCATGAGGCTAATTCTACAGGTAAATCTAGTAGTCTGTCAAGCTCAAATTGACGGGTAATCTGTGGCGTCTTTTGTCCCAGCTCTGCGTCGCCTCCTCACCTTGGTAGCTATGGCTACCAGGCTCCGGGGGCTTCTTGATCTGAACCAAAATCCGCTAACACCTTACCCGTCATTTAAACGTTGACAGACTACTAGTTGGATTTACTCACCATAAACGTAGACCGTATACTTGGCGAAAACACCGAGGACACTGTTTGCCTCATAGTCAACGTGAGAGATACGGGTAATGCCTGCCTTCTTGGCGGCGGCTTCGATACTCGCATCACCGGTAGCAACGATTCCGAGAATGGAGGTTGCCTCAGCGGTACCGACCTTGCTGGCTACAGGGTTGGACGTTACCGCGAGGGGAGCTTTCATGTCCGTGTAAATTACACCGGTCAGAGGGGAAGCAACAACAGCACAACTGGAGAGTGCCAGGGCCATGGCTGCAATGATCAATAGATTTTTCATGTTGGTTCGAATTTAATGCTAAAGATTTAGTCAGGGCTAAATTAATAGATTCATGTGATAACAAAGAAATCCCATGCGTTTAATTTAGTGACAAACTCTTAATTTGCCCAGCTATCTTTGCTGATGCTCCGGGCTATGTTCCTTGTGTAAGTCCTTTTCAGCATCTTTTTGCCGGCTGCGGTAGGCCCGTTCACTTTCTTCGAAAGTAGACCATATCAGGGCGCTCCAGCCCAGCATTAACATGATGCCGCCAATAGGAGTGATCGGCCCGAGGAAAGACTTGGGGATGTGGAAAATATCGCTGACTGACAGAGCGTATAAAGAGCCGGAAAAAAGAGCTACCCCACCAATAAATAGCCAGCCGGCTCTGGGTAACATGGGCGTTTTGCGGAAATAAAGAAGGATGCCTACCGCCAGGGTGGCGAAGGCGTGATAGAACTGATAGCGGACGCCGACTTCAAAAATCTCCAGTTCGGCGGAAGAGATGAGCCCCCGTAAACCATGAGAGCCAAAAGCGCCCAGTGCAACAGCGGTCAGAGCCATCAAACTTCCCAGTCGAAGAAAGGTTTTTCTCATTAGGTAGATGTTTTTATATTTTCCGATGTTTTGTTATCGTTACTGTTTATACTGCAATTTGATGGAAATGATACAACCTTTAGCAAACATGCCTCCAAAATATCGATGGTGGATCACCCGTACCATCGCGCTACTATGCCTTCTGGGCGGGGCCGTTGCCTACCGGTTGTGGTGCTACCCTTTCCGGGCGGCGGATGCTGTGCCAGGAACAACTGCTGCTGTATTTAATTTTCCCGTGTATAAAGCTAAGGATTCCATTAGGGATTCTGCAAAAACAACCGTTTTTTTTCATGCATTTCCCGAGCTTCAGGAAGACTACTCGGCTTTTCAGTCCTTTTTTGAGAAAGGGGGAGGGGCCATCCCGGTAGATGCGGAGTGGATGGTTCAAAACCTGGGCTCCGGGCAGTTAGCTCTATCCGTATCGATAGAGGCGCCCTCTTTCCAGTTAGAAAAAGCTCTGGCGCTATACCAAAGCGAGGCTACTATTTTTCGGGGAGAGCCCATCTGGCGGCTTTCTTCCGCCGACGGGCCCACGCTTGCTCTTGCCCGTTACCGCAACCTTTTGTTGCTGGGCCGGCTGCCCTTACAGGTAGAGGCCTGTATCACCCAGTTGAAGGAAGGGCTTTCGGAATGGACGGCGCCCAGGGGCAACGGCCCACCGCATCTTTATTTGCGTGTCGATAACTTGGCGAGCCTGGGCTCCGGTATCTGGGCGCCCCCGCTGAGTGATGCCCTGAGGCAGTTCGAGCCCTACTGTGAAGGGCTGGGCCTGTCGTTTGAAAATAAGGGAGATACCCTCGACATCAGCGGCGCTGTTCAATGCCGGCGGGTTTCCGTTCAGACGCGCGCCGGGGAAGCAGAAATGACGGATGGCGCCCTGCTCAACTATTTGCCGGACAATCTGGCCTGGTGTTTCCGAAGATCGCTGGATAGCCTTCACGCTCCGGGCCCGGGGCAGTATCTGTCCTCCTGGGCAGGAGAGGAAATGGCCTTTGCTTCCATGGCCCTGCCCGGAAGCGAAGCCGACAATCAGTTCCTGCTGCTTTCCGTGCGGCCTGATACCGATGCCCCCAGCCAACTCGAGGGCCTGGCCCGGGAACTCGGCGCGTTGGAATCCTATGATTTCCAGTCTTTCCGGATTACCCGGCTGAGGTCTGATTCCCTGCTCAGTGGCCTTGGTTTTGAGATGAGCAACCCCTTTTTTACTATCCTTGGCGAGTATGTTGCCTTTTCCACTTCCAAGGTCGTCCTGGAACAGTTGACAAGTAGCCTTTTGGCGGGAAAAACCATGGTGCAGGACGAGGCATTTCTAAGATTATGGGCCAGCTTACAGCCGGGGAGCCAAACCGTATGGGCTTTTACCAACACCACCCTCTTGCGGTTGCGCTTGCCGGCTTACCTCGAGCAGCAGAAAGAGCCCATCTCCCAGCTTCTTTCCTCCTTCGAAGCGTTGATGTTGGTCGTCGAACCAGATGGCGGTATCTCGGGACGGATTTTGCCGGCCGGCAATGGCAAAGCCAAATCTGCCTCGGGTATGGCCTGGATTACCAACCTGGATACGACGGTGGCCTCGGCCGTTCAGTACTTCCCGCTGAATAGTGAAGAGCAGGGCTTTCTCATCCAGGACCAGGCCCATGCCCTCTACCTGATCTCCGGTAAAGGAGAGCGCCTTTGGAAGCGGCCGATGGAAGGGCCTATCATCGGGGAAATAGCTTACCTGCCCACTTCGCGTTTCGGCCGGCCCCGGATGGCCTTCGCTACCCAGAGAAGCATCCATGTGTTGGATGAGAAGGGGAAGCCGGCCGCCAATTTTCCCCTTGCCTTGCCTTCGCCGGCCAGCAGCCCTTTACTGGCAGTGGATTTTGAAGGCCAGCAGCGCTATCATTTTTTCATCGGCTGTGAGAATGGCAAGATCTATGGGTTCGACTATCGGGGCCTGCCTCTGGAAGGCTGGAGCCCCCAGGAAAAGCTGGACAGCCTGCTGCGGCAACCCATGGTGCATTTTCATAAGGACAACAAAGACTATCTCCTGGCCTTGAGTGAAGCGGGCGCTTTGTATGCTTTCCGCCGGGATGGCGAGTACCGGTTCGAGCCGGTAAAAACGGGCGCCAGCTTTCAGTCGCCCCCCTTTTTTCAGGTAGAAGACGGGGCGGAACGGATCGCCCTGGGCGACGAGCGAGGGCTGGGGCACATCGTCAACTTTCAGGGAGATTATTTCCGGCTGAAACTAATGCCGGAGCTGGAAGACGGTACCCGGTTTCTGTTTGTGAACCTTGCCGGAGATGAACGCAAGGATTACCTGGCCTACCGGGGCAGGGAAGTGGTGGCCCGCTATTATGAAGGGCTGAAGTTGGTTACTCATTTTTCGGAAACACTCGACATGCCGGTTGATACGGCTTTCATCCTTTCGCTTTTCGGCAAAGTTGGGATCGGGCTTTTTCACCGGCAGGATAGAAAGGTTTCTCTGATGGATGAGACCGGCGCTTTATGGCCTGGCTTTCCACTGTCGGGGGATGCGCCTTTTGCTCTGGCGCCTCAGCCGGAAGGCGGGCAAATGGCCGTTATCGGATACGGCGCCAGCGTTTATGCCTATCGCCTGTATTGACCGGTATTTTGTCGACAGCCAATTAAAAATCCCGGCAAATCTCACCATCTTTGTCTAATATGACATTGCCATTACCCAAATGAAAACAAAAGGTAGCGTTCCAACGTATCTCAAGGGAAGAAATAAATTAGCGTGTGTTCCAACTTCCTGATTACAGGAGGAATGTTTTGTCGAATTACCACCCTGAATAAGGTGGCTTAAGCCCGGATTTTCAGTCTAAAAACACTGGACTTTGGACGTAAGTCGGAAGTGCGAAGTCGGAAGTCGGAATACGGCACTAAATAGGCGTTTGACGCTAATTTTCCGCCTTCCGATTTCCGCCTTCACCGTTGGACCGTCCAAAGTCTAGTAAAGACAAACACAGTAGAAAAAAGAGTAGAATGGCGATTTGGATAGGATTTTTTGTTTTGGTTTTTATTTTGCTTGCGCTCGATCTGGGGGTATTCAATAAAAATGCTCATGCCATAACCACCCGGGAAGCGATGGGGTGGACCGCCTTGTGGGTTTCCTTGTCTTTGTTGTTTAGTGGTTTTGTGTTTTTTGCTTACCAGAATAACTGGGTGCCCAACAGCGATGGCCTGAGCGGGCAGTCAGCCGTATTGAAATACCTGACTGGTTACCTGGTGGAGCAGTCGCTGAGCATGGACAATATTTTTGTCATCGCGATGATCTTTGCCTACTTCAAAGTGCCACGGCAATACCAGCACCGCGTCCTTTTCTGGGGTATTCTCGGCGCCCTTTTCTTTCGGGGCGTGATGATCGGGCTGGGGGTAGTGCTCATCAAAAAGTTTGCCTGGCTTACTTATGTTTTTGGACTTTTCTTACTCTATTCCGCTTACAAGATGTGGACCACCGACGAAGGGGTGCATCCCAACAAAAATCCGATTATCAAATGGGTGAAGCGCTTCTTTCCGGTGACCAAGAGTTTTGAAGGAGAGCGGTTCTTTGTACGCCGGCGGCACATTGTGGCAGCCACCCCGCTCCTCATTGCCCTGTTGGTGGTGGAGACTACGGATGTCATGTTTGCCTTTGACAGCATACCGGCTATTTTTGCTATCACGACCGATCCTTTTTTGATTTTCACTTCCAATATTTTTGCCATCCTGGGCCTGCGGTCCCTGTATTTTGTTTTAGCTTCGGTAATTGATAAATTTCGGTACTTACAGCACGCCCTGGTCTTTATACTGGCCTACGTCGGGATAAAAATGCTGCTGGTCCACCATGTTGAAATACCGGAATGGTTATCTCTGGCAGTAATTGTCCTGTCCCTGGGAACAGGCGTATTGGCATCGATACGGATCGACCGGAATAAGAAAATCCGGCCGGAAAAAGAAGCCCGGGCTGAAGAAGAGGTGGGCGCTGCCTCCACTTCTGATGAACCCTTACCGCAAATAGATAAACCAAAGGTTCGTGCGGGTTCTTGATGATATAGAATTAAAAAAGCATTCGCCCCAAAGAAGCGCTCTGTCCTTCCCTTATGCCCTCGAATGCAGGGCAATCCGGTTGCCCTCGGTATCTCGTATGGCCGCCATATAACCGTGCTCCTCCGATATTTGCGTTCGGGGAACAAGGACTTTTCCCCCGTTGGGCTCCACCCGGGCCAGTTCATTGCTCAGGTCACCGGAAGGAGCCGTGAAGTAGATCAGCGTACCTTCCATAGAAGGCTTATAAGCCTCCGCGTGATAGATCAAAGTGCCGGGAGAACCGATCCCATCCGCTACCGACGGAAACCAGGCCATGTCGAGCGGGCCCATCTGATGGCGTTCTAACTTATAGCCGAATACGGCTTCGTAAAATTTTATCGCCCTTTCCATATTGCTGGTAGGGATTTCAAACCAGCCTACAACGTTTTTGTCCATTGTGGTTGAGTTTTATAGGTTAAGGCTAAGGCTAAGTATACCTAAACATGAATAACATCCTTCACCACTCCCCAGATACTGAAAGAAGCATCCGGTTCGACCTCCTGAACCTCCTCATCGGACTCCAGGACGAACATTTCCTCCGTGATCCTCAGCCGGCGCAAGGTGAATTCTCCTTCAAGATAAGCAATAACAATGTCTTGATTCCGGGGGCTGGCCTGCCGGTCGACAATAGCGATATCGCCACAGCAGTAGCCGCCCTCCGCCAGGCTGTCATCCGTTAGTTGCACAAAGAAAGTATGGGCCGGATGCCGGATAAGCGCCCGGCTCAGGTCCAGCCGCATAAAATTGAACTCCTCCCCCGGAATGGGAAAGGCCAGCTGACTATCCCCCGATAATTGCATGTAAGGCGTCATATCGCTGAGGCTGACCACCGGGACAGTCTGAAATGTTTCGAAAACAATTGTGTTCTCCATTTTCGAATGATTTGTTTCTTATTGCAATATTAAATACAATTTGTTTTAAATGCAATGAATAGCCGGGTTTTTTTATTCGAATCTGATGTCGGAGAAGGGTAGGAGGGGGTTGGCGTAGCAGAGCGGCACATTTTTTTGCCCCGAAAGGTATTTGAAGTATCTATTATACCCAGGCATCGATAAAAGTCTTTTTTTTTGTGGAGGAATAGGATAGCGCACCAGAAAAGAGAACCTGAGCCTTATATTAAGTGTTACTCATTAGGAATCGAAAAAACTAACAATAACAAATGGCTTCAACAGAGATTTCCATCGGCCAAAGGGCCGCTGATAATATTCGCATACTTTCAGCCGCCATGGTTGAACGCGCCAATTCCGGCCACCCCGGTGGCGCCATGGGTGGCGCCGACTTTATTCATATCCTCTTCTCAGAGTTTATGGATTTCGACCCTCAGGACCCGCAATGGCCTTTTCGGGACCGGTTTTTCCAGGACCCCGGCCACATGTCTCCCATGCTTTATTCCATCCTGCATCTCTTCGGCCATTACAGCACCGAAGACCTGATGAATTTCCGGCAGTGGGGCAGTGTCACCCCCGGCCACCCGGAGCGGGATATCTCCAGAGGGGTGGAGAACACCTCCGGCCCGCTGGGGCAGGGGCACACCTTCGGCATCGGAGGCGCCATTGCCGAACGTTTTCTGTCGGCCCGCTTCGGGGAGGTTACCGAACACAAAACCTTTCTCTATATCTCCGACGGAGGCATACAGGAAGAGATTTCCCAGGGCGCCGGCCGCACCGCCGGCTTTCTGGGCCTGGGCAATGTCGTGATGTTTTATGATTCCAACGACATTCAACTGTCTTCCGAGGTATCGGCCGTAATGGATGAAGATACCGCAAAGAAATACGAAGCCTGGGGATGGCATGTACAAACTATTGAAGGGAACGACCAGGAAGCTATCCGACGGGCCCTCCGGGCGGCGGTGGCCGAAACCGGCCAACCCTCGCTCATCATCGGCAAGACCATCATGGGTAAAGGCGCGGTGACGGAAGACGGGCACTCCTTCGAGCGGGAAGTAGAAACCCACGGCCAGCCGTTGAGCAAGGCCGGCGCTTCCTTTGAAAAAACGATCCGGCGCCTGGGTGGAGACCCGGATAACCCCTTCCAGGTATTTCCGGAGGTAGCCGAATATTACGCTCAGGTGAAAAAGGACAAACACGAGGCCGCCAACCGGCGCCGCAGCCAGTATGCCGATTGGCAAAAAGCCGAACCGGAACGGGCGGCCAAGCTGGAGGGGTTCCTCAGCGGCCAACTTCCTCCCCTCGATTTTAGCACCATTCAACAGAAAGCGGACAGCGCTACCCGCAACGCTTCCGGCAACGTTCTGGCCTATCTGGCCGATAAGCTGGAAAATATAATCGTCGCTTCTGCCGACCTGTCCAACAGCGATAAAACCGACGCCTTCCTCAAAAAGACAAAGCCTTTTACGCGGGGTGACTTCAGCGGCGCCTTCCTGCAGGCCGGCGTCTCCGAGCTGACCATGGCTTCTTTAGCTACGGGTATGGCGCTGCACGGGGGAGTGATTCCCGCCTGTGCTACTTTCTTCGTCTTTTCTGATTATATGAAGCCGTCGATCCGCCTGGCTGCCCTGATGGAGCAGCCGGTCATTTTCATCTGGACTCACGATGCCTTCCGGGTGGGTGAAGACGGCCCTACCCATCAACCGGTAGAACAGGAAGCCCAGATTCGCCTGCTGGAGCAGTTGCAAAACCACTCCGGCCGGAACAGCTTCCTGGCCCTCCGCCCGGCCGATGCCGATGAGACGACCGTCTGCTGGCAGATGGCCCTGGAAAATCAGCATGGCCCCAGCGGCCTGATCCTTTCCCGCCAGAATATACCGAGCCTGCCCGTCAGGAAGGGGGCTACGCCCTACGAGAGTGCTCAGCAAGCTCGCAAAGGGGCCTACATCGTGCAGGAGGCCAAAGGCGGCCAGCCGGATATCATCCTGGTGGGCAACGGCTCGGAAGTAGCCACTTTGCTGGATGGCGCCGAGCTGTTGCGCGAAAAAAAGAAGCTGAAGGTGCGCGTCGTATCCGCTCCTTCCGAAGGCCTGTTCCGCAACCAGCCGATGGATTATCAGTGGGACATTCTGCCGCCCGATGTGCCTACCCTGGGCCTGACCGCCGGGCTGCCGGTGACCCTGCAGGGGCTCGTCGGCCCGTTGGGTAAGTCTGTTGGCCTGGATCATTTCGGCTACTCGGCGCCCTATACCGTGCTGGATGAAAAGTTGGGGTATACGGGCAAAAACGTCTACAAGAAGGCAGTGGAGTATTTGGAGGAGTTTGAGGATTAGGAAACACTCAACCTGCCGGGTTTCGGTAGAGCTATGATTGTGCTAAAACGGTAACAATTTTCCGCTGGCTCCAGCCGGGCCGTCACAGCCGTCGTTATTGAAATTGGCGGTAATAGTTTGAAAGACGTTGTATTATTTTGTACATTAATTTTTGTGAAAGGCGTGGCCCTTTCCCCATTAGCTGTCTAAATGCCAATAAATTAAAAAGTAGCAATGCAAGAACCCACCCAACCTGTCCCCCTGCACGAGCGATACAACCTGCAGGCCGAGTTGGAACAGCAGTATCAGCGGCTGCTGGATAAAGATCAAAGCCTGGACGACCGCCTCGAAGCGTTTGAATTTATTGCCGATAGCGAGGTGGGCGACACTCCCCTGATGCGAGGCCGTCATGTGGAGCGCGAACTGGGGTTCCGGCAAGTTTACCTCAAACTGGAGGGCAGTAATCCGACCGGCACCCAAAAGGACCGCATCGCCTTCGCCCAATGTGCGGACGCCCTGCGCCGCGGTTTCGACGGTATCTGCCTGGCCACCTGCGGCAATTACGGAGTGGCCTGTTCTCTGGCCGCCAAATACGCCGGGTTGGATTGCGTCATCTATATTCCAGAGGCGTATCATACCCGGCGCAGCGAGGAGATGCGGCAGTTGGGAGCCAAAATATTTACGGTCAAAGGTGATTACGAAGATGCCGTTGCGGCTTCTCAAATCCACGCCGGGCGCATCGAATACTACGACGCCAACCCGGGCGGCGACAATACCCTGCTGCAGCTCAAAGCTTACGGTGAGATTGCCTACGAAATCTACGACGAACTGCGCGACGCTCCCAAAGCCGTGGCGGTTCCCGTTTCCAACGGAACCGTGCTGGCGGGGGTCTACAAAGGCTTTCTCAGCCTCTACCGCCGGGGTAAGACCTCGCGCATGCCCATCATGGTAGCCGGTTCTTCGGCGCGGAAAAACCCCATCGTTTCTTCTTTTTTACAGGGAAAAGATCATTGCATTGAGCTCGAGCCAGGCAGCATCAAGGAGACGGAGATCAACGAACCGCTGATTAACTGGCACTCGTTTGACGGAGACCATGCATTGCAAGCGCTGCATAAAACCAACGGCTGGGCGCGCGATGTTACCGACCGCACCATGCTGCGGCTGGCCAAATTGCTCAAAGATAAAGAGGGCCTCAATGTGCTGCCGGCGGCTACTGCCGGCCTGGCGGCAATGGCGGAACCACCGGATCCCGAGTTGTTGGAAAATGATCGGTTTGTGGTTATTCTGACCAGTAGAAAATAAAGACAAAGTATGAATTCAAAAGAAGTGCTGGACGGCAATGCCATCGTTTACTGCGAGGGCGCTTTCAATACCCCCGAAGGAAAGACCGCGCATGGGCTGGTGCGTTTTACCGAGCGCTACAATGTACTTTCCGTGATCGATGCCCGCCACGCCGGCCAGGATGCCGGCCGGGTGCTGGACGGCAAAGAAAGGGGAATCCCCGTTTTTGCCAGCCTGGAGCAGGCCCTCGAGGCGGCCCGCGCCAACGGGACGCCCGCCGAATACTTCGTCGTGGGACTAGCGCCGGATGGCGGACGCCTGCCCGCGCCTGCCCGCGAGGACATCCGGGCCGCTATCCTTGCCGGCCTGAACATCGATTCGGGCCTGCACGACTTCCTTTCTGAAGACTCGGTTATCAGCCGCCTGGCCCACGCTCATGGTGTCTCCATCCGCGATATACGCAAGACGCCGCCGCGCGACCAGTTACACTCTTTTACCGGCAATATCGAAAAGGTAAAGGCCCTCAAGATTGCGGTGCTGGGTACAGACAGCGCAGTAGGAAAGCGGACGACCGCCTGGATTATCGTCCATGCCCTTCGGAAAGCCGGATATAAGGCTGCAATGATCGGAACCGGGCAGACCGCCTGGATGCAGGGCGCGAAGTACAGCATCGTGCTGGATTCCCTGATCAACGACTTCGTTGCCGGGGAGCTGGAAAATGCTACCTACCAGGCCTGGGTGGAACAACAGCCCGACGTGATCGTCCTGGAGGGGCAGGGTAGCCTGATGAACCCGGCCTATCCCGGCGGGCACGAAATCCTGGCCGCCTGCCGCCCCGACATCGTCGTGCTGCAGCATGCACCCAAACGGCCGGAATACGACGGCTTCCCTGGTTACCCGATCCAACCGCTGCCCATCCAGATTCAGGCAGTGGAACTGCTATCGGGCAAACCGGTAGTGGCCATTACCATCAACCATGAGAACATGGCCCCGGAAGAGGTGGCGGAGGCAGCTCTGCAAATAAAGCAGGAATCCGGCCTGCCCGCTTTTGACGTGCTGTTGAATGGCGCCGATGGCCTGATAGAAGTACTGGCTACTCATCTGAAAAAGAAAGCGGAAACACCTCATCAGTAATAAAATGACCGATCTTCCTCAAGATAGCTATGCCGGGCTGGCCGTCATCGACGAGTTGCGCGTAGGGCCGGTGCGCCTGGAAAAAAACCGGCTGCTGGCCTCTTATACCGTGCGGGCCAATGGCGGGGAACAGAGCAAAGAACTCATTTATTCCTACGGCGAGCCGGTGTTTGGCCCCAAAGATCTGAAAGATCAAAACCTGGCCAGTATTATGGCGGCCCAATTGGCCCTCAACTACGGCATTTTCTGTAAACGGATTGTGCTCGACGGCGCCTTCACCCCAGCCGACCGGCGTTTCCTCCAGTCTATGCTGGAGAATACTTCCCGGGAGGTTTATGTCAAGAAGCTGCTGCAACCGAACCCTTTTCTACTGGAAGCGGCTACCGGGTTATCGCCGGAGAAGCGGCAGCGTTACACCAATGCGGAGCTGGTGTTTGTCAATAGCCTTAATGAAGCCTCCGAAGCCAGGGAAACAGCATGGGCCACTTCTTCAGATTCGTACTGCGTGTTGTCCAGTGGCGGTAAGGACAGCCTGCTGGGCTATGCGCTGCTCAAAGAGCTGGGTAAGGATGTACACCCCATTTTCGGGAACGAGAGCGGCCGCCACTGGTTCACGGCGGTCAATGGGTATCGCTACCAGCAGTCGGTGGAGCCCAATACGGCCAAAGTGTGGATGAACTCCGACCGCCTCTTCGCCTGGATGCTGCGGCACCTGCCCTTCATCCGGCAGGATTTTGCCACCGTGCGCGCCGATGATTATCCCATTCGCCTGTGGACCGTTGCGGTCTTCCTGGTGGGCGTCCTGCCGCTGATGAAAAAGCGCGGTATCGGCCGGCTTATCATTGGGAACGAGTATGACACCACCCGCCGCTTGCATCACGAGGGCATTCCGCACTACGACGGCCTGTACGATCAGAGCCGCTTTTTCGATGAGGCTTTTACGCGCTATTTTTCCACTAAAGGCTGGGGGGTACAGCAGTTTTCCATCCTGCGCCCCATCTCGGAATTCATGATCCAAAAGATTCTCACCCAGCGCTACCCCGATTTGCAGGCGAACCAGCTCTCCTGCCACGCCGCTCACGAAGAGGACGGCCGGATGCGGCCCTGCGGCCGCTGCGAGAAGTGCCGCCGCATCGTCGGCATGTTGAGCGTCATGGGCGGCGACCCGCACCGCTGCGGTTATACGGATGAACAGATCGCCTACGCGCTGAAGCGCCTCGACCCTCAGCGCATCAAGCAGCTGGGCGCCGACGCTGCTCAGTTGTTCTACCTGCTCAACCAGGCCGGGCTGGTGGAGGCGCCCCGGGCCAAAGCCCACCCGGAGGTGATGCGCCTGCGTTTCGATAAGGAGCGCTCGCCTGTAGATGTGGTGCCGGAGGATATCCGAAAGGCGTTGTATGATATCGTGCTGCCTTACACGGAGGGGGCGGTGATTCGGAAGGAGGGGAAGTGGGTGGATTTGGTTGATTAAGTGGATTTTTTCAAGGCTGACCCTATTTCATCTAAATTAATTCACCGCTTCACCCAGGATTCCTAATTGCCTTTCTACCGCGCTTTTCGTCTTCTCATCATTTTCGTATTGAACGAATTCATCAATGAGAACACTCCGGAAAGTCCCTCAAAGGAACGAATGAATGGAGGAATGAATGATTGATTAAAAGTTTTTATACATTTAATGATGGTATTCAATTATAAATACATTTTATATTCATTCCTTCATTCCCTCATTTCCTCATTCCTTCAGGAGGGTTTCCGGAGTGTCCTCATCAATCCAACCATACACATCATGAAAACCATCCTGGCCGTTTTATTTCTAACCCTCTCCTTTATGGCCTCCGCCCAGCAACTGGACACGGAGATCAGCGCCGTCAACCAACAGTTGGAAGAACTGGCCCGCCAGCGCCAACAGCTCGAAGAACAACTCGAAAGCCTCAAGCTGCAGCGCATCCAACGCGACCTGAAAGCCGTGGGCCTGCCCTCCGAAGACTACATCCTGCACTCCGCCATGGCGCTGGAGTACGCAGAGGCGTACGAGCAGCCGCGCTGGGTGGCCCATATTGTCCTGCCCGACATCATCACCGGTTCGGTAGGGCGCACCAATGATTTCCGGCCCGACCCTATGGTCGCCACCGGCAGCGCTGTGGAGGCCGACTACTTCCTGAAATACCTGAAGGCAGACAGTACCTATGACTATGACGGCTTCGGTTACGACCGCGGGCACCTGGCGCCTTCGGCCGATTTCCGCTGGTCGGAAAAGGCTCTTTCCGAATCGTATTACTACTCCAACATGTCGCCCCAGATCGACGTCTTCAACCGGGAGGGGTGGGCGGAGCTGGAGTCGCTGATCCGGGGTTACGTGTTCCGAAACCCCGGCAACCAGTTGTACGTCGTGACCGGCCCCATCCTCCGGGAGGGCCTGCCGGTAGTTGAACGGGGAGTGAACAAGGTGAGTATCCCGGAGTACTTCTTCAAGGTCGTGCTCGACCGGGAAAACGGCAGAGGCATCGGTTTTATCCTTCCCCACCAGCCGGTCAACGCCCCCCTGGAAACTTACGCTGTGCCGATCGACGCGGTGGAAGAACGCACCGGGCTGGACTTTTTCAACCTCCTGCCGGAGGCCGAAGAAACTGCGCTGGAAAGCCGCCTGGATAAGGCCGCCTGGATTCCCGAACTGGCCGGAGGAGATGTGGAGCCCATCTATGCTCCTTCCTTGCCAGCTGGCCATTTTAACACCGTGCAGGCCAAACTGTATATGGGCAAAGGTGAGGCCATCACCGTCTGCGGAACCGTGGTCGGCACCCGCCGGAGCCGAAGCGGCAACGCCTGGCTCAACCTCGACAAGCAATTCCCCAACCAGATCTTCTCCGTCTTTGTCCGCAAAAAGGACCTGCCCAACTTCAGCTACGCGCCGGACGAGTACCTGCTCAACAAAAAGGTGTGCTTCACCGGCAAGGTGGAGGACTTCAGCGGCACGCCGACGATGAATATTGAGCTGGAGGAGGCGGTTACTTTTGATTGGCCTCAAAAGTAGGTGTTTTAAGAACCCAGTTTGACTGGCTGGGCTTTTAGCTCTGAGGCTTCCTTTTTTGGCATACATTGTTTAGCTTTGGAGGGGCTGAAGGTATTGGGGGTTTGTCTATGCCCTTGTTGAAAGAGCTGCGCGCCTACTGGCTGAAATACCGGCCGCAGGTTTATTTGTTTGAAGGGCAGGTGCCGGGGCGGCATATCAGCATCCGCACGGTACAAACCGTGTTCAAACAGGCCTGCAAGGGCATTGGCCTGCGCAAACAAGTAGGGGTGCATGTGCTGCGGCATAGTTTTGCCACGCATTTACTGGAAAACGGAGTGGATACGCTGACGGTGAAGGCGCTGCTGGGCCATTCCGGCGTGTCCACCACTGCGCGCTACGTGCATGTTCAAAATAGCCGGATGAAAGACCTGCCGGATTTGTTGGCCCGTTGGTAAGGGGCCATGAGCCGGGCCGGATATGAAGTAGCCGATGTATTTCGGCTCAGCGGGCAGGCATATCGTTTGAAACACAAGCTGAGCAAGGCACAGCACAAGGCCATGCGGGCCATTGAGCAGTGCCGAACGGCAGGGTTAGGAGGGCATTTGGATGCCTGCGATCAATGCGGCCACATTCGCATCAGTTATAATAGCTGCCGCAACCGGCACTGCCCCAAGTGCCAAAGCTTAGCGCGGGAAGCCTGGCTAGAGGCAAGGAGGCAGGAGTTATTGCCAGTGGGCTATTTTCACCTTGTATTTACGCTTCCGGCGGAGGTACATGATTTAGTGGGCTACAATGAGCGGCTGTTGTATGGAACGCTGTTCCAGGAGGCGTGGGCAGCTTTGTCGAAGCTGTGTGCAGACAGGCATTACCTGGGCGCCCGGCCTGGGATGGTAGCCATCTTGCATAGTTGGGGCCAGAACCTGCATTACCATCCGCATGTGCACTGCATCGTTCCGGGCGGTGGGTTGAAGGGTGGCAAATGGGTATTTACCATGAGGAGTTCTTTGTACCGGTGCATACCTGTCAGCTTTGTTTAAGGGCAAGTTTGTCAGTGCTTTGCGCCGGCACTATTGGGCTGGGCGGCTGCGCCTGGAAGGGTTGTGCGGTAGTTTTCGCAGCAATCCGGTATTCGACAGCTTGCTAAACAGGCTGATGGCTCAGGATTGGGTGGTTTATGCCAAGGCGCCCTTTGGCGTACTGGAGCAGTTGCTAAGTTATCTGTACCGTTACACCCACCGGGTGGTAATTAGCAACCACCGTATTGTGTCCATGGACAAAGATACAGTTTGCTTCCGTTGGCGGGATTATGCCGACGGCAACAAGCAGAAAGTGATGTGCCTGTCGCATGAGGAGTTTATCCGGCGGTTTTGCAGCATATTTTACCTGCACGGTTTTGTAAGATACGCTACTACGGTATCCTGTCTAACCGGCTGCGAAGGCAGGCTTTGGCACTTTGCCGGCAAGCTTTAGGGGTAAAACCGCCGCCCCAGCTTCCGGCTTTGTCCTGGCGGGGAGCGCTACCGGCATAGCCGCCGGCGTTGATTGGGATGTGTGCCCGGTGTGCGGCAAAGTACCGCATGTTGACGGTTCTCTGGATACCGGCTGGTTGGGGCCGCCTTGTTGCCTCATGGCTAAAGGGTTGTCCACCCATTGCCTGCGGCTCAGGCAGCTACAGTTCAGCCCTGAGGCTGTATTTTTATGCCTTGAAGTGGGCATTGAGCTTGAAAAAGAAGGAAGAAACGGCTATTTTAGGCAGCGGTTGCTGGCCAAAAGTGCCTA
The DNA here is from genome assembly GCA_020636095.1 of Lewinellaceae bacterium. Lineage (GTDB taxonomy): Bacteria > Bacteroidota > Bacteroidia > Chitinophagales > Saprospiraceae > JACJXW01. The sequence goes on along the minus strand of JACJYN010000011.1, from coordinate 130,200 downwards.
TAACGGGGCCCGGCAGAGAAAAATGGGCGGTTGAAGGGCGGTTGAAGAGAGAAAGGCCCCTGGATAGGCTGATACAATGCCCATAGAGGCCGCAAATACAGGCGGCTCCGTCCAACTGCATTGTATCTGACAGCACCGCTGCGCGGGGCCGGCAGATACAATGCTTAAAGTTGAACTAAACCGCCGTACCGGCGGTAGCTTCTGTCCTCCAAAAGCCTTAACTCGTAAAGCGAAAGGTTATTATATCACCAAAACGCTTTACGATGAAACCATTAAGAGCAAAGATGTTGCGCTATATGGAGCGCAGGGGTTACAGCCCATCGACAATCAGGACATACATGATGTGGGTATTGCAATTTGCTTTGCATTACGGCAAGAGCCCGGATTTGTTAACCGAAGAAGACATTGGCGCCTACTTTGACCACCTGAGGCGAAGCCGGCAGTTAAGCCAGAGCAGCCTGGCGGGCTGTTACAGCGGCATCAAGCTGCTGTGGGAGAAAGTGCTGGGGCGGAGTTGGAACGCCAACAAGCTTCCCCGCAGCAAGCGAGCCAAGACGTTGCCGGAAGTATTGTCGGAAGAAGAAGTGCGCCAGCTTATTTGCCAGACAAAGAACCTCAAGCACCGGGCGTTTCTCAAAGTATTGTATACCACGGGCGTGCGGGTAGGGGAGCTGGTAAAGCTCAAGCCTGGAGACATTGATTCCAAACGGATGGTTGTGCGGGTAGAGATGGGCAAAGGAAAGAAAAAGCCGTTACACGGTTTTGTCGATGCCCTTGTTGAAAGAGTTGCGTGCTTACTGGCTGGAATACTTACCGCGGGTTTATTTGTTTGAAGGGCAGGTGCCGGGGCGGCATATCAGCATCCGCACGGTACAAACCGTGTTCAAACAGGCATGCAAACGCATTACTCGCGCAAGCAAGTAGGGGTGCATGTGCTGCGCCATAGTTTTGCCACGCATTTACTGGAAAACGGAGTGGACACGCTGACGGTGAAGGCGCTGCTGTACCATTCTGACGTGTCCACCACTGCGCGCTACGTGCATGTGCAAAACAGCCGGATGAAAGTACCTGCCGGATTTGTTACCATTGGTGGTGTACCATGTACTTTACCTCGATATGAAGTAGCCGATGTATTTCGGCTCAGCGGGCAGGCTTACCGTTCGAAGCATAAGCTGAGCAAGGCACAGCACAAAATACCATGCGGGCTATTGAGCAGTGCCGTACAGCGGCATTGCTACCACCTTGATGCATGCGATGAATGTGGGCACATTCGCATCAGTTATAATAGCTGCCGCAACCGGCATTGCCCCAAGTGCCAGAGCTTAGCGCGGGAAGCCTGGCTGGAAGCAAGGCAGGCAGAGCTTCTGCCAGTGGGGTATTTTCACGTTGTTTTTACCCTTCCGGCGCAGATTGGCGATATAGTTCGCTACAATGAGCGGCTGTTATATGGAACGTTATTCCAAGAAGCTTGGGCAGCCTTGTCGAAGCTGTGTGCAGACAGGCATTACTGGCGCGCCTTACCTGGGATGGTAGCCATCTTGCATAGTTGTACCAGAACCTGCATTACCATCCGCATGTGCACTGCATCGTTCCGGGCGGTGGGTTGAAGGGTGGCAAATGGGTATCTACCGCGAAGAGTTCTTTGTACCGGTGCATACCTGTCAGCTTTGTTTAAGGGCAAGTTTGTCAGTGCTTTGCGCCGGCACTACTGGGCTGGGCGGCTGCGCCTGGAAGGGTTGTGCGGTAGTGTTTTCGCAGCAATCCTACTCTTCGACAGCTTGCTAAACAGGCTGATGGCTCAGGATTGGGTGGTTTATGCCAAGGCGCCCTTTGGCGGCCGGAGCAGTTGCTAGGTTATTCTACCGTTACACCCACCGGGTGCATTAGCAACCACCGTATTGTGTCCATGGACAAAGATACAGTTTGCTTCCGTTGGCGGGATTATGCCGACGGCAACAAGCAGAAAGTGATGTGCCTGTCGCATGAGGAGTTTATCCGGCGGTTTTTGCAGCATATTTTACCTGCACGGTTTTGTAAGATACGCTACTACGGTATCCTGTCTAACCGGCTGCGAAGGCAGGCTTTGGCACTTTGCCGGCAAGCTTTAGGGGTAAAACCGCCGCCCCAGCTTCCGGCTTTGTCCTGGCGGGAGCGCTACCGGCAGGCCGCAGGCGTTGATTGGGATGTTTGCCCAATGTGCGGCACAGGCCGCATGCTGACGGTTGCTTGGATACCGGCCGGCCGGGCGCCGCCTTGTTGCCTCATGGCTAAAGGGTTGTCCACCCCATTGCCTGCGGCTCAGGCAGCTACAGTTCAGCCCTGAGGCTGTATTTTTATGCCTTGAAGTGGGCATTGAGCTTGAAAAAGAAGGAAGAAACGGCTATTTTAGGCTGCGGTTGCTAGCCAGAGGAGCCTACAAGGGGCCCGGCAGAGAAAACGGATAGCTACAGAACCGGAAGAGAGCCCTTGTATAGGCCGATACAATGCCCATAAGAGACGTCGGGTTTGGCGGCTCCGTCCAACTGCATTGTATCTGACAGCACCGCTGCGCGGGGCCGGCAGATACAATGCTTAAAGATAATGCAACATGCTGAAAAAGCCAACGCGCAAATAGGCACATTTGGTTTTTGCCGACCCACAAGCCAAACGCAAAAAACCAAAAGAGCCTATTTTTTTGCCAACGCACGGACGGACTAGCAAGGAAACGAACGAAAAGTATATTGAAAAATGAGATAAATGGAAAATTTGGGTTACTTTAGCGACTTAAATTTATACGGACATGAACCGAATAAAGGAAGTGCTTGAAGAGAAAGGAATCAAGCAAACTTGGTTAGCTGACAAGCTCGGAAAGAGTTACAACATGGTGAACGGCTATGTGCAAAATCGACAACAGCCAAGACTTGAAATACTTTTTGAAATAGCAAATATTCTTGAAATTGACGTAAAGGAACTTTTGAAGTCCAATAAAGAAAAATAAGCGAGTGCGAACAGGAATCGACATATTAGAAAATGAATTGGTTGCTCAGTACCCTGACGTACTCGAAATATTACTTCGTGACCACACGACTCAAAACAATATTTTTTGGGCAACCAACAACTACGAACATCTTGGAGCTCCATACAATTCTGATGCTTATATCCTTCCAGAGTTAATTACAGGAGAAAACGGCAATATCATCATGCCGAGAGTTCATAAAGACAAGGTTTTGCAACAGTCCAGATCCAAGGAAATGGCTGAAGTGTTTACGCCTTCATGGATTTGCAATGCTCAAAACAATCTAATCGATAATGCTTGGTTTGGAAAAGAGGGCGTTTTTAATCAAGAAAAAGCCATGTCTGACGGAACAAAAGGTTGGGAAGTAAACATGGATAAAATCACTTTCCCAAAAGGCAAAACTTGGAAAGGCTATGTGAGAGATACTCGACTTGAAATAGCTTGCGGAGAGGCTCCTTACATCACAAGTCGATATGATAGTACAACAGGTGAATTCATTCCTATTCAAAATAGAGTTGGAATTTTAGACCGTAAGTTGAGAGTGATAAACGAGAATGTCGATTCTACAGGCGAATGGCTGAAAGCAGCACAAACGGCTTGCAAAAATACGTATGCTTTTGAATGGCAAGGCGATAGCTTACTACTCGCAAGAGAAGCCATGCTTGCCACATTCATTGAAAATTACACAGTAAAATTTGACAAGGAGCCATTGCTAAAATCAATTCAATATATAGCCTACATTATTTCTTGGAATGTATGGCAAATGGATGGACTGAAGAGCGTAATTCCAAACAGCTGTGGTCATAAAACGGAGACAAGCGTAAATCTTTTTGGAGAAACTGAGACCAAACACACTTTTTGCGAAGGTTGCGAAAAAGGTAATATCCGTAAACACAATGGCACTTATGCTTTAATAAAAGATTGGTCTAGCAAGGACTCGAAAACGGGTAAAACGGGCAGAAAAATTAGGTTCATTGACCTTTTAAATAATCGCGGAAAATGAAATTTACATCATCATTAAAACTAAAGTTAATCTACGTTTTTCGCATCAATGATGCTGCCCATAGCGGTTGTTTGAAAATTGGAGAAGCAACTTCCGATAATGAGAATATTTGGGGACTTGAACCGAACAGCAAAGCACTTAATAAAGCAGCCAAAAAGCGTATAGACCAATACACCCAAACAGCGGGAATTGCTTATGACTTGCTTTATACCGAACTGACAATCTTTAATGATAAAAATGGACTAAAGGCTTTTTCAGACCATGAAGTTCATAGTGTGTTGTCTCGTTCAGGGGTAAAAAAGAAACTATTTGACTCCAAAAACAAAGCCAATGAGTGGTTTATAACCGATTTAGAAACTGTTAAAAAAGCAATCAGCGCAGTAAAAGAGGGTAAAGATTCGCTTCATGCCAGTGAAGTTTCAGAAACGCAAAACCCAATTGTATTCAGACCTGAACAAAAAGAGGCGATTGAAAAGACCATTAAGCAGTTCAAAAAAAGCAACGAAATGCTATGGTTTGCTAAAATGCGTTTTGGAAAAACACTTTCCGCTCTTCAAGTTGTAAAGGAACATGAATTTACCAGAACACTTATTCTAACACACCGCCCTGTAGTGGATAAGGGTTGGTTTGAGGACTTTGGGAAAATATTCTACGATGCGCATCAGTATTCGTATGGTTCTAAAAATCAAGGAAATCAGTTTGCTACCCTAGAAAGAGAATGTAAAAAAGGAAATTCCAAATACATCTACTTTGCATCCATGCAAGACCTAAGAGGTTCGGAATTGGTAGGTGGTAACTTCAATAAAAATGATGAAATCTTTGGAACAACTTGGGATTTTGTGATTGTAGATGAAGCGCATGAAGGCACACAAACTGAACTAGGAACAAATGTGCTTAGAGAGCTTAAGAAAGAAAATACAAAGGTGTTGCACCTTTCAGGAACCCCTTTCAATTTGCTCGACAATTACCAAGAAGAAGAAATCTATACTTGGGATTATGTGATGGAACAAAAAGCCAAAGCCGATTGGGATACAATTCACTTTGGCGATCCAAACCCTTATGCTTCACTTCCAAAACTCAATATTTTTACTTACGACCTTGGGAAACTCTTACACGGCTATATTGACGAAGAAGTAGCGTTTAATTTCCGTGAGTTTTTTAGAGTGAACGAAACAGGAAGTTTTCTTCATGAGAAAGACGTGTTTTCATTTTTAAACCTCATTTGTAAATCCGACTCTGAAAGTAATTACCCCTATTCTACAGAAGATTATCGTGATAATTTCAGGCATTCGCTTTGGATGGTACCAGGTGTGAAAGAGGCAAAAGCTTTGAGTGCTATGCTTAAAACACACCCTGTTTTTGGTCAATTTGACATTGTGAATGTGGCGGGTGACGGTGATGAAGAAGAAGCCAATGAAGAAGCTCTTAAAAAAGTAGAAAAAGCCATTGGCGATAATCCGCATGAAACCTACACCATTACCCTTTCTTGTGGCCGTTTAACCACGGGCGTTTCTGTAAAAGCTTGGACGGCTGTTTTTATGCTTTCAGGCTCATACAATACTTCGGCCTCTGCCTATATGCAAACCATTTTCAGAGTGCAAACACCAGCTACTATTAACGGTAAAGTAAAGGAAGAGTGCTTTGTTTTTGACTTTGCTCCTGACCGAACGCTGAAAGTCATTGCCGAAACGGCTAAGGTTTCTGCCAAAGCAGGAAAGACCACAGGCGAAGACCGCAAGATCATGGGTGAGTTCCTGAACTTTTGCCCCATCATAGCTTTTGACGGTTCTCGCATGACTGATTATGACGTGAACGGAATGCTCGAACAACTCAAGAAGGTTTATATCGAGCGGGTGGTAAACAATGGTTTTGAAGACACACATCTTTACAATAGAGACCAATTGATGCAATTGGATGATGTGGAAGTAGAAGAATTCAATGGGCTTAAAAAAGTGATTGGAAGCACCAAAGCCATGCCGAAAAGCAAAGACATTGAAGTAAACAAGCAAGGCTTTACAGAAGAAGATTACGAGCAGTTAGAACAAGCCCAAAAGAAGAAGAAAAAAGAACTCAGTCCCGAAGACAAAGAGCTTTTAGAACGCTACAAAGAGCAGAAAAAAATGCGAGATACCGCTGTATCAATCTTACGCGGTATTTCTATTCGTATGCCTTTGTTGATTTATGGTGCGGATGTAAAAAACGAAGAAACAGAAATATCCATAGACAACTTTACAGAGTTGGTGGACAATCAATCTTGGGAGGAATTTATGCCCAAAGGCGTTGATAAAGCCACATTTAGGAAATTCAAAAAGTACTACGAGCCAGATGTTTTTCGTGCAGCGGGAAAACGCATCAGGGCTTTGGCTCGTGCTACCGACCATGTGACGATTGAAGAACGAATAGAGCGCATTACCCATATTTTCGGCACCTTTAGAAACCCCGACAAAGAAACCGTGTTGACCCCTTGGCGTGTGGTGAACATGCATTTAGGTGACTGTTTAGGTGGTTATATCTTTTTGGATGAAAGCCGAGAAAAAACCATTGCCCAACCAAAGTATATATCGCAAGGCGAAGTAACAGAAGAGGTGTTTGCCACGGATGCTCGGATTTTAGAAATCAATTCTAAATCGGGTTTGTATCCTTTGTATGTAGCTTATTCGATATTCAGAAACCGCATCAAGGAACAATATCCCGACAAAGAACCAAACACGCTCACGGTGGAGCAACAGCTAGAATTATGGGATAAAACCGTAGCAGAAAATGTGTTTGTACTCTGCAAAACCCCCATGGCGAAAAGCATTACCAAACGAACCTTGGTAGGTTTTAGAGCAGCCAATGTAAATACCCACTATTTTGAAGACTTGGTGCGACAAATTACTCAACGCCCTGAAAAGTTTATCGTAAAAATCAAAAAGGGACAATCTTATTGGAAAGCAAATAACAACAACGATATGAAATTTAACGCAATCGTAGGCAATCCGCCATATCAGGAAACTACAGAGGGTACAAGTGATAAGCCTATCTACCATTTGTTTATGGATATAGCTCATCAAATATCAGACAAAGTCACTTTTATAACACCAGGGCGCTTTTTGTTCAACGCAGGAAAAACACCAAAAGATTGGAACAGCAAAATCCTTAATGACCAGCACTTTAAAGTGATTTGGTACGAAAGTGATAGTACAAAAGTCTTTCCAAATGTGGATATCAAAGGTGGCGTTGCAGTTACCTTTAGAGATAGAAAACAAGTTTTCGGCAACATTGGAGTATTTACATCTTACCCTGAATTAAGCTCCATTGCAGACAAAGTAAATTCAAACAACGACTTTTCTCCAATAAGCAGTCATATCTACTCTCAAAATAAATTTAATCTCAACGCACTTTACAAGGATTTTCCAGAGTATAAGAAAGTAATAGGTAGTAATGGAACTGAAAAAAGGTTTACGACATCTATTTTCCAACAGTTAGAGGTTTTTAAAGAAGTATCTGAAAAAGGTTCAGATATTAAAGTTCTTGGTTTAATTGACAATACAAGAGTTTTCAGATTCATTCCTGCTCAGTATGTTGAAAAACACTCTAATTTGAACAAATCAAAAGTTCTTTTGCCATTCAGTAATGGTTCAGGAGCTTTGGGCGAGACATTATCATCCCCTGTTGTAGCTGAACCAAATGAGGGTTTTACACAGTCTTTCATTAGTATAGGTATTTTTGATTCATCTTTTGAAGCTCAAGCATGTAGAAAATATATATGCTCCAAATTCGCAAGGGCATTATTGGGTGTTTTAAAAGTTACGCAACACAATAGCAAAGAAGTGTGGCAATTTGTCCCCGTTCAAGACTTCACTGAAAATTCAGATCTTGATTGGTCAAAGTCCATTGCTGAAATAGACCAGCAGTTGTATAAAAAGTACCATTTGATTGCAGAGGAGGTGGCGTTTATTGAAAGTATGATCAAGCCAATGGCTTAATAAAGTAACCGCTATGTCAAGAAAAGCTAGATGTCAGCATTTACTCGAAAAATCCGTTCATGCGGCATTATCGGCTATTGAGATTTACAACAAACCTGATTTTAAATACAGAGAAGAGAGTTTTTCAATTCTTATGGTCAATGCTTGGGAGTTACTTTTAAAAGCCCGCATCCTTCAGCGGAATAAGAATAAATTAGAAAGCATTTACATCATTGATCCAAACAAAACTCGCAAAGACGGTACACCTTATAAAAAGCCAAAATTCAAAACCAGTCGCTCGGGTAACTATTTGACTATTGACGTGACCAACGCCATTAAGGACTTAAAACTACCCGAAAGGCTGAAAGAAAATTTGGGATTGCTGATTGAAATTCGGGACAATGCGATTCACTTCATGAACGATAGCAAGTTGTTTGAAAAGAAGTTTTTAGAAATCGGAACTTCATCCCTGAAAAGCTATGTAAACATGGTCAATAAATGGTTTGACTATGATTTAAGCCAATACAATTTTTATTTGATGCCAATTTCATTTTTCCACAATCATGAAATGCAAAGTTTCTCCATTAACAAGGAAGACAAGCAACATCAGAATTTGCTGAAATTCATTGCAGCCAAAGAAAAGTCCTTTCCATCTGACGAAACACAAGAACACAATATATCGCTGATACTTGAAACCAAGTGGGTAAAATCTAAATCGGTTGATACTTTAACATCATTTAAGTACGACCCAGACGACCCAAACGCAATTTCGTACAAAGAAGATTCGGAAGAAGTTTTTAGAAAGAAATATCCTTGGAACTTTACAGACCAGTTGAAACCAAGACTGAAAGCACGGTACAAGAACTTCAAATTTGATACAGCTTATTTGAAACTGATGGAAAAATTCAAAAAAGATAAAAAGCTCTCAGACGAACGACCTTTGGATTGGAACAAACCGACAGGAACGAAAAAGCGATTTTATAGCACGAACATTTTAAAAGAGTTTGACAAGCATTATGAACTTAAATAGCCCAAATATGCCAACGCTTCAAAGCCACACACATTGCCAAGCCGCTCAAGCCAGCCGCACGAGCCAAAGCTTGTCAATAAGTGTGTCTTTCCCCGCGCACGGACGAAAGAAAAGAAAGCACGATTGCACAACAATGGCTATACGTAATGCGGGGTTTAGTGGTAATTTGAAGGTAACAGCATTTAATAAAATTTACGGCAGGCTGAAAGGTTTGTGGGTTCAAATCCCGCACTCCGCATAGCCGAGCCGTTGGGGCACATGCAAAAAAGAAAGCCAACAAATTAGCTATGGTGAGAAATAACCAATATGCTGCAGCACGATCCAATTTTATGACTGGACTAACGCAACATAAACAATAACAGAGTCGTATAATGTTAAATACAATTAACCCAAGAGAAAACATGAAAATCCCCCACTTCGCATTTTTGAAAATTTCTGCCAGCGCACATTGCACACATTTCCAAAGCCACACAAGCCATCCCGCAGCCCAAGCTTTGCAAAAGAGTGCAATTCTGCCAACGCACTTGATTATCAACCGAACGAAAAATATATCATGGAATTAATCAGACAAAATCCATATCACGTTATTGGAATTTTGGCTGGAGCCAATCAACGGACAATTGCTAAACAAAAAGCTAAAATCAATGCATTTCAAAAGGTTGGAAAGAGTATTGAATTTGACACAGATTTGGAGTTTACAGGAAATCCAGACAGATCAAATACTGCTATAGAGAAAGCATTTGCCAACATTGAAATCAATCAGAATAAGCTTTTCAATGCTCTATTTTGGTTTGTCAGTCACAACCATCTTGACGAGACAGCCCTTACCTATCTTCAATCGGGCGACCTTAAAAAGGCGGAGGACATTTGGCAAAAAATAACTAATGGAAAGGAAGCTTCATCCAGAAATTTCACAGCATTCAATAACCTCGGCACACTAAAATTGGCGAATGCTTTAGCGAAGGATTCAATAAACATTGAAAACTTTAGAGAAGGAGTCCGGCTAAAAACTGAATTACTTACTTCTGATAATTTCAGTGATTTTTGCCATTTGGTAACAGACGAGACTTATACTGTTGACCAGGAAAAGGAGTTAGACATATTTGTGAATGCCCTTCTTGAAGAAGTGAATAAGGAAAAAAACTTAGAAGCAAAGAAAATCTCTGCTTTAATCGGTAGTATTCATTCAAAGCTAAAGTCCATTGTTTCAGAAAAGCTGACGGATACCCCGCTTCATAATATTGAACGAAAAACAGAACAAACCAAGAAAAAAAGAAATGAAAACCCCGAAAATGGGCTTCAACTGGCGAGAAACCTTTACCGAGACACAAAAAGTGACCTAACCACACTTTCCGAGCTACTGGGAAAGTCTGACCTAAAATACAAAATGGTTGCGGACAAGTTGGCCAAGGAGTTTTTGCAATGTGGTATTGATTATTTCAAAGAATATCAAGACCGTGAGGAAGAACATGGGAGTGTAGGAATACCACAAGAACACTCGCAATATGCTGGTAATACTTCATCAACGGATGATTTAGGGGCTGCCGTTATGAGGCTGTTTAGAATAGCCAAATCCATTGCAGTTGGTACTCAAACCAAAGAACGCATTGCCGAAAACATAGACGGTCTTCAGGAATGGATGGACAATGCTGATGAAAGAAGGAAGCAAAAACTCATTGGAGAAGATCTCAGGTTTATCGCTTCTAAATTAGAAAGGTTTCAGAGACTAAGAGATACTGTTACGAATGCACAGGATCTTGTTACGAGTTGCAAACCCAAACTACAGAATATAAAGGGTAAGTTAGGTGCCACCGACGATTTTTATTTAAAACTAAGCAGCGCTGTAGTTAATAATGCGCAAGGTATGCTTGTTACAGTAGTTAATGACGAACAGGAGTTGTTTCAATTAGCAGTTAATCCAAATTCAGTTAATATGGAAAAAATCGCTCACATTGCTGTAAGAAGAAGTGGAGGTAGCCGATCAGCAGCAACTGAAGCATTAACTAACTTAATTACTGATAGATATACAGCAATTTCAAATTTAAAATCTGCTGTGAATGGAGCACTGTCTGTTTCAAAAAAATTAGGTGAATTGGATATGGTGCCGGAATTAAGGATGAAATATAACCAAAACCATTCAACCCTTAAATCTATATCATCACAATTAAACTCCTCCTCTGGATCTTCATCAAGTAGCAGTTCAGGCGGTGGTGGATGTTACATTGCGACAATGGCTTATGGTAGTTATGAGCACCCTCAAGTTTTAGAATTAAGAAAATTTCGTGATGAAACGTTAAGCAAATCAATTGCAGGAAGAGACCTCATTCGAATTTACTATTGGCTTTCACCGAAGCTCGTAAAGTTTCTAAGAGGAAATACGCTGATTAACTCACTCATTAGGAAAATGTTGAATCAAGTAATCAAGCATATAAAATGAAGAAAATATTACTCGGAATATCACTTACGGCATTTATCAGCATTTCAGCAAATGCTCAAATGGATAGTGTACAGGTTGTGAAACAACTAGGTCAATTAGAACAGCAGTTTCTGGAACTGAACAAAAACTATGAAGCCGCTCAAAACGAACTGCAAGAACTCAAATCCAGAGATAATTCGCTGCAAAAGAGTATTAATAGTTTATCAAACAAAAGTGAAAGATTATCGACTCAAATCGATAGCTTGAACGACCTGCTACAAGCAAGCAGCAATGCTGTAAGTAACCTCAATAAACAACTGACTGAGCAGAAAGAAGAATTAAACGGACAAATTTCAGAAACTAGGGAAACCACAGACCAAAGCGTCTCTGAACTGAATGAGGCACTCACCAAGAATACGCTATATTGGATTATTGCGGTTTTGGTCGTTGGGTTGTTATCAGTTCTTGCCTTTGTTTTCCTGCGAAAGAAAGTAACCGACAACCAATCTTCCATTAACGAGAGTCTAGCCAATACCCGTAAAGAATTGGAAAAAGAAGCGATCCGACTGGATGAAAAGTTGGTGGGGGTTATGGAAACCCAAATGAAGATTATCCAGGAGGAACGCAAAGCTAAACCAGGAAGTCAGAACGGTGAGCAGGATCATTCATTGGCATTGAAAGTAGCCGATGAAATTGAAAGAATTGAAAAAAACCTTGAAAGAGTTGAGGACCAGAAACGGATTAAACCGTTGGCGAAAGCACTTGAGAGAATCAGAGCAAATTTTCAAGCTAACGGCTACGAAATTGTTTCATTTCTAAATCAGAAATATGATGACCGAATGAGTTTAGACGTTATTAATTTTAAAACTGACGATACTTTGAAAGATGGAGAGAGAATCATTTCAAGAGTTGTCAAGCCACAGGTAAAATATAATGGTGTTCTAATTCAAAGAGGCCAAGTAGACGTTTCACAATCAGAGTAAAAATTTAACATGGCAAGAACAAAAATTGACTACGGAATTGATTTAGGTACAACAAACTCTGCCTTAGCAAGAATGGAAGGTGGGGAGCCTAAAATCATCAAATCAGACCAATCTAAAGATATTATCCCTTCTTGTGTAGGTTTTAACAAGAAAAAAAATATCCTTGTTGGTGATTCGGCTGAAAAACTTTTTAGGTCTGATAAACTGAAAGCTGTTTCAAAAAGTATTGAACCGAATACGTTTATCGAGTTTAAGCGAACCATGGGAACAGATAAGACTTATTACAGTTCATACATGGGGCAAGGTTTCAATTCCGAACAGTTATCGGCAGAAGTTTTAAAGAAACTACGCTCGTTTATAACAGATGACAGCTTTCAATCTGTGGTTGTTACCGTACCTGCCAAATTTGATATTCGTCAAAAAGATGCCACCCTAAGAGCCGCTAAACTTGCTGGTTTCCAATATGCAGAATTATTGCAAGAACCAATTGCTGCATCAATGGCCTATGGGCTGGACAGCAAAAACAAGAATGGTTATTGGGTAGTTTTTGACTTTGGTGGTGGAACTTTTGATGCCGCACTTGTAAAGGTTGAAGATGGCATAATGAAAGTTGTCGACACAGATGGGGACAATTACCTTGGCGGTAAGAACTTAGATTATGCAATAGTAGATGAGATTCTCATTCCTCACCTAAGTGAAAGTTATAGCATTCAATCAAATCTTGAGGATGATAAAGCAAAGTCAATATTTCGTGATGCTTTAAAACCCTTTGCTGAAGAGGCAAAAAATCAGCTCTCCTTTAAAGATTCGCATGAGTTGTACTATGAAGATACTTTCTTAGAATGGGAGGACGATGAAGGAGAAGAAATTGAAATTGATTTAGTAGTAAGTAAGGAAACCCTGAAAAAGGTAATTGCCCCGATTTTTCAAAAGGCCGTTGACCTTACCAAAGATCTTATCAAAAGAAACAATTTGTCTGGTGAAAAGCTAGAGGCACTAATATTGGTTGGAGGACCAACGCATTCTCCAATACTACGAGAAATGTTGGAAGAACAAATCAAGAAACCTGATACAAGCGCTGATCCTATGACAGCCGTTGCCACTGGTGCGGCACTCTATGCTTCAACGTTAGATGTATCAGACGAAATTAAGGAAGCATCACGAGATAGGACGAAAATCCAATTAGATATAGGCTATGAACCTTCAACAGTGGAAACAGAAGAATGGGTTACGCTGAAAATCTTACCAGAAAAAACAGAAGGTGATGTTCCTGAAAAGGTCTTTGCTGAGATCGTTAGAGGTGATAAAGCATGGTCATCTGGGAAAGTCGCTATCAATGAAAAAGGAGAAATCATTGAAGCTAAATTAAATGAAGGCAAGCCCAATAACTTTGAGGTAGTTCTATATGATGAGGCGGGTAACAGACTTGAAGGGCAGCCTGACAATTTTACAATTATCCAAGGTTCAAAGATTGGAAGTGCAACGCTGCCATACAACATTGGTGTTGAGATTAAACGGAGAAAAGACGGAAGACTCATTTTCAAGACAGCTAAAGGACTTGAAGTCAATCAATCCCTTCCTGCAAAAGGTACAATAAATGGATTGAAAACCCAGAAACAAATTCGTCCTGGCAATTCTCAGGATGCTATCAAAATCCCAATTTATCAAGGAGATTATTATTCAGAAGGTACAAGAGCACTGTATAACGAGCACGTTTATGATGCTAAAATAACGGGAGATGATCTTCCGGCACTGTTACCTGATAATTCGGATGTGGATATTACCCTTACAACTGACAAGTCTGGAAGGATTGAAAAGATAGAAGCATTCTTTCCTTATTTAGACCATACGGCAGATATTGCAATACCTGAAGATGTGATGTCGGAAATTGATGCAGGTTTTCTTGACAATGAAATTCGGAAAGCCAAAGGTTCACTTGTAGAACTGAATTCAAATGGACATGCAAATGGTCAGGAAATTGAAGCTATCGAAAAAGAAATTGACAGACTTAAAACTCGCTTAGATCAAGGTCGAAATGATTATGACCGTAAAAAGGAAGTGCTTGACAACCTTAGAAAATCTTTAAAAAAGATTGACGACCTAAATGAAAATATCGAATGGCCAAAACTGGAAGAAGAATTACGCGAAGAGTTTGACCGTCTTGAAAAAGCCAACAACGAATTGGGCAATGAGAAAACCAATCAGCGTGTAAATGAACTTAGAAATCAGGTTGATGAAGTCATCCGAAAGAAAGATGTAAAAGTTGGTCAAGCTCTCTTGGAAGAAATTCATTCGCTATTCTTTGCTATGACATTGATATACCAGCTTATTGGATTTGTTCGGCACCACAGTGAAAACTTTGGTTCATTCCACTGGAGAAACCCGCAACGAGCAAGACAACTGATCAGCCAGGCTGAACAAGTGATTGTAGAAAATCCGACCAGGGAAAGGTTGCATCCGATTGTGATTGATTTGATTAATGAACTTCCGCCAGATGAACAACCTGGGGATGATAATGAAGTATTAATGGGTTAAATTATCAAGAGATGACAACACGAATAACTATTATTGGACTAATTGCAATCACAACATTTGCGAGTTCATGCGAATCAGAAGCGGAACGCCAAAGACGTATTGCCCGTGTAGAGCAGCAGCGTATTGAGCTTGAGGAAAAGAAAAAACAAGAAGAAGCTGAAAGAGCAATAAAATTAGAACAAGAACGAATAGAACGAGAAGCAAGACTCGAAAAAGAACGTCAAGAGAGAGTTGTTTATGAAAAATATATAAACAATTCTTTGAGAACAGGGGCTACACCTTATTCTTATTGTTATGGTTCTAATAAATCATGTTCAGGTTTGAGCTGTTCGCAAATAAAAGTAAAAACACCTTACAATTCTGACGTTTTGGTAACCATTAAAAAGAGCGGTAGGATAGTAAGACACGCCTACATTAAAGGAAGCTCTTCGTATACATTTGATCTGCCTAATGGAACATACCAGCCATTTTTCTACTACGGAAAAGGCTGGAATCCTCAAAAGACAATGAAAGAGGCGCCTTGTGGAACTTTAAAAGGAGGCTTTATTTCAAATGAAGTTTTTGGTAAAGACAGTCCACAAAGTTTATCTAATAATGTTCTTGAGTACGAACTGATCTTGCAGCAAAACGGTAATTTCAGCACAAGGCCAAGTGATGCAAATGAAGCACTCTAAATGAAATCACAAAAAGCCATATTAACCCGTTCTGATCTTATAGATGAAAAATATTCTGTTCAATTTTTCATCAAAAAAGGTTCTCATGCTGAAACGTATCGAGTTAAAGACAATGAGAACCAAACAAGGTTTTTGAAATTATTTCAGTTATCAAAACTGCACAGGACACAATTTGATGGAGAAGGCAATATCAAAGAGATAGAGTTTTTAAAATCAATCAAACACCCTAATATTGTTCACTATATAGATGACGGTGAATGGGTAAAAGAAAATCAACGTTTTGCTTATCTCACACTTGACTTTATCAGTGGTGAGACACTTGAGGAACGACTGAAAAGGAAACATACGCTGAACCCTTATGAAGTAAAGCAAATTGTTGGTGGAGTTCTAAATGGTTTAAAATATCTACATAATCGGGAAAAGCCTTTGGTCCACAATGACATCAATCACCAGAACATAATGTTGGATCTGAGCGGAAACACGCCAATTTCGAAAATTATTGATTTCGGCTATGCTCGTTATTTCCACAATTCCACCAAAGTATATTATCGGGAGGGGCTAAATCCATATTATTTAGCTCCCGAATGTTTCAATAATATTTTCTCACCTCAAAGTGATTTGTATTCAGTTGGCGCATTAATATATCATTTATTGACAGGCTTGCCGCCTTGGTTTATGGACTTATCAGATTATCAGAAAGACCGTATTGAACTTGAAGAAGCCTTACTTGAAGCAAGACAGAAGCCGTTGAAAATCCCTTCATTGTCAATTTTTTCCGTACATGACTCAGACAAGAATCAACTTATTACAGTTGCACAGAAAGCCCTTGAAGCTGATGTGGACTTGCGTTTTAATTCTGCCGATAAGATGTTGCAGGCTTTAAATGGTGAGGTTGAGATAGAAAGCAAATCACAACAACCTGAATCTGGTTTACCCGAAAAACTATCAGGAAGCCAAAAGAGAAAAAAAGGGAACGGGTTCAATGATATTGCCGGAATGGACGAATTGAAGGAAACACTTTTTCATGATGTCATCAGGGCTTTGGAAGAAAAAGAACTTTACGAAGAATATGGTCTAACCATTCCAAATGGAATGCTACTTTATGGACCACCAGGTTGCGGTAAATCCTTTTTTGCACAGAAATTATCGGAGGAAGTTGGATATAACTATGTAGAGATTAAGCCCTCAGAATTAGCAAGTATATATGTTCACGGTTCACAAGAAAAAATCAAACAGTTGTTTGATGAGGCCCGAAAAAATGCACCGACCATCCTCAATTTTGAAGAATTCGACGCACTAGTTCCCAACCGGGAAAGCCATGCAGGAAAGAATCAATCAGGTGAAGTCAATGAATTTTTGGCTCAGCTCAACAACTGTGGTAAAGATGGTGTATTTGTAATTACTTCCACCAACCAACCTGGACTTATTGACCCGGCAGTTTTAAGGACAGGACGGATTGATAAAATCTTTTTTGTACCACCTCCTGATTTTAAGGCCAGGAAAGAAATGTTCAAGATGCTTTTAAAAAGGCGTCCTTTGGATTTTGGTATCGATTTCGACCTACTTGCTGAAAGAACAGAAAATTACGTTTCAATTGATATTGAACATTTGGTTAATGAAGCTTCTCGAAAAGCCCTCAGAGAAAAGTCAAAAATCACACAGGAAATTTTGATTGCAATAATCAACAGCACAAAACCATCAGTGAAGGTTAGTGAAATAAAAAGATACGAACAAATCAGAGCGCAATTGGAAGGATTAGACCAAGGGCATATCCGCCCTACTATTGGCTTTAAACCAAATAATTAAAACTTGAAATATGGAACAACCCGCATTTAACGAATTATTGTTACAGACAGCCTTCTCATGCATGGCATCTGATGGAGATATAGATCAGTCAGAAGTCCAACTGATAAAATCGCTCGAACAAGATGAACAGCTATTTGGATTCGAGAATATCGAAAATGAGCTAAACCGACTTGTTCAGGAGATCAATAAGAACGGACATGGCTTTCTACGTGAGTATTTGCGCCATCTTAGCCAATCAAGCCTTACAGAGAAACAAGAAATTGAAATTGTGCGGACAGCGGTGCAGACTATCAAAGCCGACAATGATGAGAAATACAGTGAAATAAAATTCTTCAAAATCATTCGCTCCAAGTTGAGTGTTTCAGATAAAACATTAATTGAAGCACTTTCAGCGTTTGAAAACCTTGAAGAAGATTACTTACAGCAAGACATAATTTCTGAAAGTTACCTTGAAAAACTTACTGCTGACTATTTTGACAAACACGATATTCCAGAATTTGCATCAATCGAGTTAGACAGTAATGAATAGCCTAGAAAACATCATAAAAGTGGTGTTAGCGATTTTGTTTTTCCTCTGCTTGATGGACATGCCTTACGGTTACTATCAACTCGTTCGTTTTTTGGCTTTGGTAGGTTTTGCAATATTGGCATATAAAAGTTTCGAAAAGCAGGAAAATACAATGACAATAATATATGTAAGTCTTGCAATTCTATTTCAACCGTTGATTAAGACTTCTTTGGGTAGAGAACTCTGGAATATCGTAGACGTGATTGTTGGAATTGGGTTAATTGGAACAATCTTCATGAAACCAAAAATGGAAAAGAAATAAGCCAACGCAGCAGTCACACACATTGGCTGGCCGCTCAATACCGTCCACAGATCAAAGCCAGCCAAAGAGTGTGTCTGCCTAGCCCGGAAAAAGAAATTTTCAAAAATGCCCTACGCGCGACAGAAAAGATGGACAGGAAAAAGGGAAAAGCACGATGCCCCAACAATGTATATGCGATAATGCTCCCTAAACGGTCGCACTACGCATATACGAACCGTTGAACTAAACCGCCGTACCGGCGGTAGCTTTTGACCTCCAAAAGCCTTAACTCGTAAAGCGAAAGGTTATTATATCACCAAAACGCTTTACGATGAAACCATTAAGAGCAAAGATGTTGCGCTATATGGAGCGCAGGGGTTACAGCCCATCGACAATCAGGGCTTACACGATGTGGGTATTGCAATTTGCTTTGCATTACGGCAAGAGCCCGGATTTGTTAACCGAAGAAGACATTGGCGCCTACTTTGACCACCTGAGGCGAAGCCGGCAGTTAAGCCAGAGCAGCCTGGCGGGCTGTTACAGCGGCATCAAGCTGCTGTGGGAGAAGGTACTGGGGCGGAGTTGGAACGCCAACAAGCTTCCCCGCAGCAAGCGAGCCAAGACGCTGCCGGAAGTATTGTCGGAAGAAGAAGTGCGCCAGCTTATTTGCCAGACAAAGAACCTCAAGCACCGGGCGTTTCTCAAAGTATTGTATACCACGGGCGTGCGGGTAGGGGAGCTGGTAAAGCTCAAGCCCGGAGACATTGATTCCAAACGGATGGTTGTGCGGGTAGAGATGGGCAAAGGAAAGAAAAGCCGTTACACGGTTTTGTCGATGCCCTTGTTGAAAGAGTTGCGTGCTTACTGGCTGGAATACCGGCCGCGGGTTTATTTGTTTGAAGGGCAGGTGCCGGGCCGGCATATCAGCATCCGCACGGTACAAACCGTGTTCAAACAGGCCTGCAAGGGCATTGGCCTGCGCAAGCAAGTAGGGGTGCATGTGCTGCGCCATAGTTTTGCCACGCATTTACTGGAAAACGGAGTGGACACGCTGACGGTGAAGGCGCTGCTGGGCCATTCTGACGTGTCCACCACTGCGCGCTACGTGCATGTGCAAAACAGCCGGATGAAAGGCCTGCCGGATTTGTTGGCCCATTGGTAAGGGGCCATGGGCCGGCCCCGATATGAAGTAGCCGATGTATTTCGGCTCAGCGGGCAGGCTTACCGTTCGAAGCATAAGCTGAGCAAGGCACGTATCCGCCCAGCCGACCCCATCTTGCGCCCCTTAAAGAGTTGCCCGACCTTTGTACAAAAACAGGATGAAGAGATCAGAGCGTTTAGCCCATGTAAGGGCCTGGCGGGAGAGCGGCCTTACGCGCCCGGCCTACTGCCGGGAGCAGGGGCTAAAATACGGAACATTTATGAGCTGGTTCAAACTGGAGGCGGAACAGGGCAACAGTACGGAAGGCAAGTTTGTGGCGCTGTCCAGTGCGCCAGAAAATTCTGGCGTTGTGGAGATCCTGTTTCCTAACGGCATCCATGTTCAATATTCTGGTAAGTTGACGGCCGAAGTGATCAAACAATTACGAGATGCTTGAGGTATCCAGGCGCTATTACCTGTATGATAAGCCATGTGATATGCGGAAGAGTTTTAATACGCTGGGTGCCCTTGTGAGTGTGCATATGGGCCTGGAGTTATTGAGTGGAGCAGGCTTTGTGTTCATCAACAAACGCAAGACGCATTTGAAGATGCTGATGTGGGAAGGCGATGGTTTTGGGCTGTACTACAAACGCTTGGAACGAGGCACTTTTGAGCACCCTAATTCCGGGAATGGCTACGAGCTTTCCTACGAAAAACTGCTGCTCATTTTGCGTGGGATCGAGACCAATAAAATTGAAAAAAGGAAGCGGTTTTCTTTGCCCAAAACAGGGTGAAACCGGGCGGTTTTTGGTATCTTTAAGTTATCATTATGACCGCACTGGAACAAGAAAATAAAGCCCTAAAAGAAGAAATTTTCCTTCTCAAAGCAGAGCTGGCTCAGCTTAAAAAGCTAATCTTCGGCGCTAAGCGCGAACGCTTTATTAGTGAAGGCAACTCCAATCAGGGGCTGCTGTTTGAGGCCGAAGCAGTAGAGGCCGAGCCGGAAGAAGAAGTAGAGGTTGTATCCAAAAAGAAGAAGAAGAAAAAAGCCCACCTGCCTTTTCAGCGCAACACTTTCCCGGCTAGTTTACGGCGGGAGAAAGACGTTATTGAGCCTATAGGAGTAGACATAGGCAAGCTGGCCAAAATTGGGGAGGATATCACTGAATTATTGGCCTATGTGCCTGCTGATTTATACGTCAAACAGATTATCCGCCCGCGGTATGTGAACAAGGCAGATGAAGATCAAGGCGTGGCCCAAGCTAACATCCCCGCCCGGTTGATCCCCAAAGGCATGGTGGACGAAAGCCTGGTGGCTCAAATCATTGTCGAAAAAATCCTCTTTCATACGCCCGTCCACCGCTTCCGCAAAAAACTCAAACAAGCCGGCGTGGGCTTTATCTCAGAAAACAACCTGCATAATTGGCTACATACGGGGGCTCACAGCTTGCTGCCCCTATACCACCTGTTGCACCAGGATTTGCTGGCTCAGCCTTACAACCAGGTGGACGAAACCCGCATTGCGGTGTTGAGCAAGAACAAGCCCGGCGCCACTCACCGAGGCTACTTCTGGGTACTTTATAACCCGGAACTTAATGCCGCATTCTTCCAATACGACTCCAGGCGCAGTACCCCAGCAGGCCAGTCAATACTCGGCGGCTTTAGCGGCATCTTACAGGCCGACGGATATAGTGTATATGAAACAGTAGAAATCAAACAAAATGTACACTTGATTCATTGCATGGCCCATGCCCGGCGCAAGTTTGTGGAGGCCCAAAATACGGATCCACCCCGGGCTAATTATTTTTTGGAACAGGCTCAAAAACTGTATCGCATTGAGCGGCAAGCCCGCGAAGAAAAAATGGATTACGCCCAACGCCTCCAACTGCGGCAGCAGAAGGCTGTCCCGATATTGGAAGAACTAGGCATCTGGCTCAAAGAGCAATACACTACTGCTGGCTTATTGCCCACAAGCCCTATTGGCAAGGCTATCGCCTACACCTTGAAACGGTGGGAAGGCCTATGCGCCTATGCCCATGATGGCCAATTGGAGATCGATAACAATCTCGTGGAAAATACTATCCGGCCAGTAGCCCTTGGGCGCAAAAACTTTTTATTTGCTGGATCCGACGAGGCTGCTCAGAACCTGGCCTGCCTTTACTCAATTATCGGCACCTGTGACAAATGGGAGCTCAACGCTCACCGATACCTCACCTGGCTGCTGCGCCAGGTTGCTACCAAGAAGGCCACTCCCGAGGCCATCAAGTGGCTGCCTCACCGCATGGACGAAGAGCTCCTCAATACTTTTAGGGACTAAACAAGATGGGGTAGGCTGGGCGGATACCAAGGCACAGCACAAGGCCATGCGGGCTATTGAGCAGTGCCGTACAGCGGCATTGGGCGGCCACCTTGATGCATGCGATGAATGTGGGCACATTCGCATCAGTTATAATAGCTGCCGCAACCGGCATTGCCCCAAGTGCCAGAGCTTAGCGCGGGAAGCCTGGCTGGA
Organism: Lewinellaceae bacterium; assembly: GCA_020636095.1. Taxonomy (GTDB): domain Bacteria; phylum Bacteroidota; class Bacteroidia; order Chitinophagales; family Saprospiraceae; genus JACJXW01. Next base: position 108,349 of record JACJYN010000011.1, on the reverse strand, counting down.
AGCAAGGCAGGCAGAGCTTCTGCCAGTGGGGTATTTTCACGTTGTTTTTACCCTTCCGGCGCAGATTGGCGATATAGTTCGCTACAATGAGCGGCTGTTATATGGAACGTTATTCCAAGAAGCTTGGGCAGCCTTGTCGAAGCTGTGTGCAGACAGGCATTACCTGGGCGCCCGGCCTGGGATGGTAGCCATCTTGCATAGTTGGGGCCAGAACCTGCATTACCATCCGCATGTGCACTGCATCGTTCCGGGCGGTGGGTTGAAGGGTGGCAAATGGGTATCGGCCCGCGAGGAGTTCTTTGTACCGGTGCAGGCCCTGTCAGCTTTGTTTAAGGGCAAGTTTGTCAGTGCTTTGCGCCGGCACTACCGGGCTGGGCGGCTGCGCCTGGAAGGGTTGTGCGGCCGTTTTCGCAGCAATCCGGCCTTCGACAGCTTGCTAAACAGGCTGATGGCTCAGGATTGGGTGGTTTATGCCAAGGCGCCCTTTGGCGGGCCGGAGCAGTTGCTAAGTTATCTGGGCCGTTACACCCACCGGGTGGCCATTAGCAACCACCGTATTGTGTCCATGGACAAAGATACAGTTTGCTTCCGTTGGCGGGATTATGCCGACGGCAACAAGCAGAAAGTGATGTGCCTGTCGCATGAGGAGTTTATCCGGCGGTTTTTGCAGCATATTTTACCTGCACGGTTTTGTAAGATACGCTACTACGGTATCCTGTCTAACCGGCTGCGAAGGCAGGCTTTGGCACTTTGCCGGCAAGCTTTAGGGGTAAAACCGCCGCCCCAGCTTCCGGCTTTGTCCTGGCGGGAGCGCTACCGGCAGGCCGCAGGCGTTGATTGGGATGTTTGCCCGGTGTGCGGCAAGGGCCGCATGTTGACGGTTCTCTGGATACCGGCTGGCCGGGGGCCGCCTTGTTGCCTCATGGCTAAAGGGTTGTCCACCCCATTGCCTGCGGCTCAGGCAGCTACAGTTCAGCCCTGAGGCTGTATTTTTATGCCTTGAAGTGGGCATTGAGCTTGAAAAAGAAGGAAGAAACGGCTATTTTAGGCAGCGGTTGCTGGCCAAAAGTGCCTATAACGGGGCCCGGCAGAGAAAAATGGGCGGTTGAAGGGCCGGAAGAGAGCCCCTGGATAGGCTGATACAATGCCCATAGAGGCCGCAAATACAGGCGGCTCCGTCCAACTGCATTGTATCTGACAGCACCGCTGCGCGGGGCCGGCAGATACAATGCTTAAAGTTAGCTACCATAATTGATGAGAGTGTGGTGATCAATAACCTGAGAACAAAAGACTTAACATAGATGGAAGAAAAAAACGAACTACCATATTATTTCAAGATTAGAGACGATTTGACGAATCTGGAAAAAAGAGATGAAACTAACTACCTCTTGGATTTCGTGGATTATGCTCTGAATAAATTAGACCAATACCAAGAGGGAGATATAAGATATGACTATTATCTCCTAATGAAAAATATTATAATTAATTATAGCCTAAACATTAAAAACTACTTTTTAAGAGTATTTGTAGATTAAGAAAAAAACACTTCTATAGAGGAATTAAAAAAGCACACAGAAGATAGTTTTAGAGGAGAATTAGATCCAACCATCTTTAGCTACAGATCTTTAAAAACAAGCTTAGAGCGTACACTAATTATTGAGTCATGGTCGAATTTTGAATTTGCAGTGACAACAATATTTGAAAAGCTTTTTACACAATCAGAAGTCGAGGAATATACAAATAAACATTTGGAAAGATTTAAAAAAATTTTGAGAAAGAGATCTGCAGAGATAGGTGAAGAAAAAATTAATACAATTGCAGAAGAGTTAAACAAAGGATTAGATAAACATATACCGACAATGAATAAAGTGAATAAGATTTTAAAAAAAGTCAAATGTAAATATCCTGAAAAAGAATCTAATGTGAATTTTTTACAATTTTTTGGACGATTAAGAAATGGTATTCATAATAATTTTATTTATAAAGGACCCCATAAACCTCCTTTTGAATTTAAAGGGAACAAATATATTTTTGAGAATGGGAAATCCATATTAGAAGTATCAAAAAGTCAATTCGACGAAATGGAAATTGTCGGGGAGTTACTAAGAGTGATATTGAAATTTTTTGAATGCTTAATTCAATATAAAAAAATTGATAACCCACTACCAACTTTAGAAGAATTTGCCAAAGGCAGCAATAGGAGAAGTCGTAGAAGTTAAATTTTTTATCAAGCTTTGTAATGAATAAATCGAGTAGGCATCATTATATTCCAGAATTCTTTATTAAAGGATTTGCAGATAGGGATAGTAAATTATTCGTATTTGATTTAAAAGAAAAAAGATTTAAGGTTAAGAAGTTTAGCCCAAAACAAATTTTCTTCGAATGGAATCGCAATACTTTTGAAATAAACAATGAAGAAACTGACTTTCTTGAAACAAGCATATATAAATGGATTGATAATAGATTTTCCAAGTTTTTTGAAGAAATCAGGGATTCAGATGAATTGATGAAAATTAATTTATGGCAACTAATGCACCTACAGTTATTTGTCGCCCATATATTTTGGCGAATCCCAAGGACTGATGGAGAAATGCAAAGAATTTTTGAATATAAATCACCAAAGGAATTGGGGTTTACGATTAAAAACATAGATACTCAAGAGAATGCCTCCAAAGAATTTTATGATGAAATCATGAAAGAGGGAGCTTTTATTGAAGCATATAGATCTGTATTTCCAGTTCTTGAACATATACAAGATGATCCAATCCAAGACATCGATAATTGGTATATTTATGGTGCTCCTAAAGAAAGAGGATTTCATATTTGTGGTGATAACCCAGTAATCACAGTAGATGACAGAAGTATGAGGGTTTTACAAAATGAACTGATCTTTCCTTTAACCAAAAATCATATAATTATTCGGCTAAAGAAAAACACTCAAAAACCGCAACTATCACCTGAATTAATTGTCAAAATAAATCTGGTCATCTTCCTCCAATCGAATAGATATGTTTGTGGATCAAGAAAGGATTTCATTGATGCTTTAAACTCATTGGCGGGTGAATACAAAAAAGAAGAACAGTTAGAAAAGCTGAAAAAAGAAATTTTCAATGAAATACGGTAGCTAACAATGCGTATATTCCATGCCGGTTAAGCACCGGCACGGCATATACGCTAGACGTTGTGGGCTATAAAAAAAAGAAAAAAATGAACATCGAATGTCCAAATTGCGGTTTAGAAAACGCCTATTTTGATACAATAGATGAAATAGGAACGTACTATTTTTGTCCTGATTGTGATAATAGTTGGTGTGATGATAGGCATAAAATTAAACCTGAAGATGTTGATATTTCCAATAAGGTTATCAATAAAGAGCCAATTTCAAAGGAGTTAATTTCTAAGATTTACAGTCCACGGAATCATTACATTAAAATGCTGGAAGTATGTCGTGAAGATATGGAAGAAGAGTATGGAGTGGAAGAGTATTTTGGCGACGACATTTCAACTATACTTTTACAAACCCCAGATTACTTAAAAATAAAATCAGTTAATATTCCCAAAGAAATCTCAAAAGAAAAATCAGAAGAAATTATTAATCGTAACATAAAGTTGTTTCTTGAAAGTGTAGACGAACTATCAGCGTTTCCTACGATACCAGAATGGGCTAATTATATTAATGCACCTGAGGAATTAATATCTCAAATATTTCAAGACTTTAACCCTTTGTCAAGTATAATTTTTATGCTACCAAGTACAGATGACAACACATTAATTGAGTTATTTGAAGGTAGATTAGTAGAGTTTCAATCATATTTGTTAAATCAGAATGAAATTACACCAACACCAAATTTTAATCAATTAAAATCTTATTTCTATGCTGTAATAAATAATGACTACTATTATCTTTCGTATGAGGAAGAAATGGTAGTCGATGAATTAAGAAAGTTTCTAAAGAAAGAATTAAGGGTTATCTCTAACTATAAAAAAGCCATCAGAAATATAAAATCTGAAAGTTTTGCTGGTCTAATTACTAAATGCAAAGAGAATAATATGAATAAGAGAGATGCAATAGTTTACATTTTAGACAACTATTTCCATGAACTTTATGATGAAAAATAAAAAATACAGCCCACAACAATAAAGCGCCAAAGCGAGGCGGAGCATAGCGACGGCCGTAGCGATGGCGCTATGTTGAACGAAGCCGTCGAATATCGAGGAATTATGGGCAATGAATAATATCTGTTGCTTTGGGGCTGGCCGATTTGGCGAGCCAGCTGTACCTTGGGCGCGAGAAAGCGGGCAGACGTGGCGGCGAAAGGTTAAATTTAAGCCCGGATTTTGGCGATTTGTGTACTGTTTAGGCATAACAAAGGCTGACGATCAAAGGATCGTTGCTAAACCAGGCTATATAAACTTCGCCACCTGCATGGCAACGGGCGGTGGATCGCGGCAGCAAGCCGGGATGATTGCTACTCGCTGTATAGATGCCTTAGCACCACAATGGGGGCAATCATAGGGATTTCGCCCCAGCCATTGTTCCAGTACTTTTTCCCTCTGCTCAGCAGCTTCCGGCTTTGTGTAGGCTGGGCAGGTTCCACTTTCAGGGCTATTCTAGCGGCGTGCAAAGCCCGAGCTTTGTGGAAGTTGCTCAGGATGCCGTAGTGCCGCATCCGCCTGAATCCTGGCGGAAGTATGTGCAAGCAAAACCGGCGGAGGAACTCAGCTCCTTCCAAGCTCATGGTTTTGCGCTTGCCATCCTGGCGGTAGTCCTTGTAGCGGAAGGAAACTCGTTGCTTGTCGATGTTAGTGATGCGGTGGTTGGAGATAGTACTTTGTGTGTGTACCGCCCCAGGTATTCCACCACAGCTTTTGTACCCATGAAAAGGCGCTTTGGCATAGACAACCCAATGCTGGGCAAAGCGTTCGCGGCGCCATTGAGCAAAAGGCTTCTTTGCCTGGGCGGGATGTGCAGGCTACCTTGTTTGTAAGCATCCGTAAAATGCCGCAGGTATATGGCGCGGAAAACTTTGCTCATGCTACTTTAACCGGGAAGAGGAAGCCTCTGCTGCCCGCCCGTTTAGGGTTTTGCCATTGCCCCTGTGGCGCGAGCCCTCCACCAGGTACAATACAGTGTATGTGTGGGTGTAAGCTCAGGTTTTGCCCCCAAGTGTGGAGCACCATCGTGGCGCCTGCCTGAGCGCCGAGCCATTTGTCATCAGCGGCAAAAGTGCGCAAGGTTTGCCAGGCAGCTTTGAAAAGCGTGTCATAGCAAAAAGCAGGGTTGTACAAGCACCACTCGTTGAACTGCTCTGGGATGGTAAAAACGACATGATAATACTTCACCGGGAGGAGTTCTTCAGAGCGTACCTGTATCCATAGTTCGCGCGCATACCACCGCACTTTGGGCAGTGGCGGTTGCGACAAGAGTTGTAGCTGATGCGCACCGCGCCACACTCGGTACAGGCGTCAATGTGCCCGCCGAGAGCAGCGGTGCGGCAGCGCTCCAGGGCGGAGAGGGTGCGCAAGTGGTGTTTGCACACCCTCCCTGGGCGCGAAAGGCCTCGCCGAAGCGCCGGATAACATCAGCTACTTCCCAACGGGGTTGTTTAGCCCTTGTACTCATCGGACAAAAAGTCGAGAGGCGAAGGGATATCCCGCAGGGTGATGGAGGCATAGCGCAGGTAGAGCAGCGTGGTACTCAAGTAGGCATTACTTAGCAGTTGCTGAAGGCGCACCAGGTTGCCTCCGTTGTTGAGGTAATGAACGGCGAAGCAATGCCGAAGGGTGTGTGGGCATACTTTTTGCGGAGCCTTGAACGTTGCAGGGTAGTACTGGTGATGTATTGTACGCCGCGTAAGGAAATACCCTGGGAACTGCTACGCTCCCGCCCCGGAATGAGGAAATCCTTGGGGCGTTCCTGGCGGTAGTACTGGTTGAGGGTATCTCTAAGGCGCCCACCATAGGGCAGCACTCTGGTGATGCCGCCTTTGGACGTACGGACGGTGAGAGTGCCTTGCTCCCGGTTGAAATCGCTGATGCGCAGGCAGTACCACTTCACCAGCTCGCATACCTAGGTAGAAGAGCAGTTCGAGTACCAGGCGATGCCTCATACTGCGCGCTGCGCCAAGAAAGAGGCGCAGTTCGTCGGCATTGAGCAAGTCGCCAAGTTGCTTAGGCTTACGAGGGTTGGGGATGTCCACTACTAGTTCGAGCCGCCGGGCTACTTCGCGGTAGTAGTACTTTAGAGCACATACAACCGTGTTGAGGGTGGAGGCGCTTAGATGCTTGCGCCGGGCAGCCAGGTATACCAGCAGTTCGTCGCGGGTAAGTTCATCGGTAAGCTTGCCGGTGCGCTCCTGCACATCGCGTAGGGAGCGCACGTAGTTCAGGGCAGTACTTTTGGCAAGCCCTGCTACGGTAAGGTGGTTAGTGCCATGCGGTCAAGGGCCTCTTGAAATGCAGGGCGGCTAGCCTGATAGGCTTTGGGTTGGGACTTTTTTTGACATGATGAATATTGTTTTGATGAAATACTGGAATATACGTTATTTTGGGCTTGCCGCGATAGCGGCTTAGTTCAACACCAGCTACCTGACCATACTCCGCATTCGCTCCGTACGGCAGGTAGCCCAACGTTAACTGAAATATCTGCGCGGGCCGGTTTGGGAGCTTGGCGTTCGGGGTGGGGGGCGCAGACATTCCTTTGAGTTGTAGGCCATGAGAAGAAACAGTACAGGCGATTGATAACCAGGTGATTAACTCCTATCATAAAATCTTCCGAGATAAACAATTGCGAGAATCAACAAATAAGCTTAACTTATTGAGTAATAACAAGGATTCGATAGAGGATTGAGAGACTTTAAGGTTAACCTAAAAATCAGGCCATGACAGTTGAGACAAAGAAATATAAATTGATTGAGAAAATTACAAGCCTTCAAGATGAAGAGGTCTTGAATAAATTAGAATTAGTATTAAATGAATACTCCAGGGGCAACCTAATTTTGATGGAGATTGTAAAGCCAATTAGAGAGAAACTGGATATTGAACAATTGAAGAAAGAACAAAATTACCAGGGCTTCGATAAAGAAGAAGTAGACCGTTTAATCAAAGAGATCGACCTTCAGGAACCAATAGAAAAATTGCTTGAAATGATTTAAAGTTGATTAGATGAATTACTTCTTCGACACTAATGCAATTCTGATATATTTGAGAGACCGTGAAAAGAAGCTTTGGCTAGATGAAAATTATGACCCATTGGGAAAAGGAAACACTGCGATCATATCGGTAGTCGTCTTGGGAGAATTAGAATCGATATCATTAAGAAACAATTGGGGGCAAAAGCGGATAGAAAATTTAGAGATATTCCTCCGAAAATTTTTGATAGCTGATATCAATTCAAGGGACATCATAAAAAAATACGGTGAAATTGACGCTTTCAGTCAAGGGAAATTGAAAGGTAACCCTTTGGGAGACTCTTCAAGAAATATGGGTAAGAATGATCTGTGGATTGCTGTATAACAAATTCTAAATTGATTACTTCGGATAAAGACTTCAACCATTTAAATGGCAAGTATTTGGATTTGATCTTGATTGAAATCTGATAAGAGCTTGATACACGGCCTACACACAAAGCATAAAATGGTCATCCGCCCTATGCGGGCGCACGCCATTTATGCCAACCGACAGACTGTGAAAAAACTTACCCCCCAGCTTCCCCGGCCGGGTAAAAATCCGTAAATTGAAAAGGTAACAAACAGGTGCGCATGCCACAGATCGAAGGAACCAGCCGCCATCAAATGCAGATTTTTGCGTTGGAACAGGCCATCGCCGCGGACAACCCGGTGCGGGTGATCGATGCGTTTGTCTCCACTTTATCCCTGGAAAAATTGGGCTTTCTCATCAAAGGGGAGGGAGATGAAGGGCGCCCGGCGTATGCGGCGGAGATGTTGCTGCGGCTCTACCTGTATGGCTACCTGAACCGGATCCGCTCCTCGCGGCAGTTGGAAAAGGCCTGCCGCCGGAATATAGAATTATGGTGGCTGCTGAATTACCAGCACCCCAGTTACAAGGTGATCGCGGATTTTCGCAAGGACAATGCCCGGGCCCTTCGGGGCGTATTCCGGCAGTTGAACCAGTTGTGCCTGGATATGGATCTTTTCGGGCGGGAACTGGTAGCGGTAGACGGCTCGAAGTTCCGGGCGCAGAACAGCAACCAGCCTTCGCCAGGCTTCGGCTGGCAGAGAAAGAACAATTACAACGCCGCCAAGGTAGAACGGCATATGAAGTATATAGACAAGAAGCTGGAGGAGTACTTCGAGGCGGCCGACAAGCTGGATGAAGAGGAGCAGGGTGAAGAGCAGGCAGAAGCATGGGAAGCGCTCAGCGGGCGAGTGGAGGAGCTGCTGGAGAGGCGCGGTAAATATGAGGATCTGGAAAAGCGGCTAGAGCAGAGCGAAGAGCGGCAGATATCAACAACAGACAAGGATGCGCGCGCGCTGCCGTTGCATATGGGCATTGTAGAGGTGGGCTACAACATTCAAACGGCGACAGATGACAAGCATTGCCTGATCGCGGATTATGAAGTAACCAACGAGAAAGACGATTACGCGCTGGCGAAGATGTACCGGCGGGCGAAGTCGGCATTGTCGGTAAAGGAATTGGAAGTGCTGGCGGACAAGGGCTACCATACAGGGGAAGAATTGAAAAATTGCGGCGAAGAGGGGATCACCACGTACGTACTCCTACACGCTGCTGAAGGGCAAAGAGAAGGTGTCCGGGGAGTTCGCGCTGATCTTCACGAGCTATGCCGAAGGCATGCCATGTGGCACAACTTTAGGAGAGTTCTGTCCATTATTGGCGTAACGGCCTTGTTAGAGAGGCTGGAAGGCCTGTTTTTCAGTATTTCCCGGCTCAGCGCCTGGAGAGTGGGCCTCAGAGCCGCAGGCAGCGGCCGGTGGTACGGTGCGCTGTGGGCCGGAAGGCAGGGCTAACGCATCATGATATTTTTTAATACATTTTCGCGTTGCTCGTCCGAGACGGCACACCTCATGCGCTTGATCTTGATGCTTCCGGGCTGTGGGCTTTTGCGCAATAAGTTCAGGGCGATCTTACGGATAAGGCTGAGGTTAGTCGCCGCATTTTTAGTCCTCACCCGGCTGTCGTCCTCCCCATAGGCTACGTCCAATACGTAATGCAACTGGTTTTCGATAGCCCAGTGTTTTCGGATTTTATAAGCAAGCTCCTCGGGCTCCTCATCCAGGCTAGTGATATAATAGTGCGTTTCCTCGGTATATATTGGTATATCCTGGTGACGGTGCGAAAACGAGTAACTTCGATAATCTGCCTCAGCTGAGTATAAGATTGTGTCGCCTGCTGTGGCAATTCCTCCGCCTGGATTACCCGATATATCCTTTTTTCATGGCGCCCATGGCCTGTCTCTTCTGTCTGAAAAACCGTTTTCTTAGTTTGCTCTTGGGAAAACGCCGTGCTCACCGCTTCCAGCAGCACAGGAGACTTCCCTTTCAGGGCAAGCAGGTAATCGGCCTTGGAGGCGATTATTTTGTCAATAATGTTGCGGTCACAAAAGTTACTATCGCCTGAAACACAGCAACCTTCCAGCGATAACCACTCTAGCAATTCCAGTGCACCCCGCACTTCATCCATCTTATCCGATACATTATTCTACCAGGACGATACCCGTACGGAGGCATAGGCATTTACGATGATCTCGGCGTATTGCCCCCTTCATTGCGCTTCTTAGATTGATCCGCTCGGTTGGCGCTGCTGTTGAGGCGTTTGCCGTCAAAGTTGACAAGCTCTTCCTGTGGCATAGTGAAATGTTGGGCAACCCACTGCACAAATACCCGTTCAAAAGCCCGTTTGTCGATTAGCCCCAACACCCGGTTCAATGTATCGTGCGAAGGGATGCCGTGCTTGAAGGGATAGTAATGGCGAAACCATGGCAACTTCTCTTAGCCAAAGGCTGACACCACCGTTAATTCGTCACACCCGCATAGGGCTCCGATAATACCAGAAAAAAAATTTCTGCTAACGGATATAGCGTTAGTTCTTGGTTGCGAGGGTCATCCAGGCTATCTAGCATAGGCTTCAGCGGATGGTCGCGCAGCAGTGTTCTTTGGTCTTCCATCTATAGAAAACGATTAAAGCAGCCGGCCGGCTGCACTGAAATTGTATATAATTTTCTATGATGCGTTAGCCCTGGGGCCGGAAGGGCAGCGTGAAGGTATTTTTGTAAATTGGGCGGTGGGTTTTTTCACAGTCTGCCGTTCCACACCACCAAGAAAAAAAAAGACAAGCTAACAAAACGAATAGAACGTTGTTTTACACACTGAAAAAACGGACAAGCTGAACACCGTATCAAGAAGTAGGCAAACAAACCAAATAACAATGACCAGACTTTTTTTGCTTTTCATCTCGATGACCTTGCTATCATTGACTGCATGCAATAACCAATCATCGACGACTGATTCAAGTCCAGAGGAGGCCGTGCCGAGCAACGAACCTAAAATTGAACCGTTGGTAGAAGAGGTTTTAACAAAAGAACAGAGGGATGCAATGAGCCCTGACGAAGTACTTGCCTTGTTTGAGAGGGGGAACATGAGGTTTATGAATAGTGATTTAACGGCAAGAGACCATTCGGCACAAGTCAGAAAAAGTGCTTCGGGACAGTTTCCGAAAGCAGTTGTACTGTCTTGCTTAGATAGCAGAGTCCCAGTAGAGGATGTTTTTGACCGTGGCATTGGTGACATCTTCGTAGGGAGGGTCGCAGGAAATTTTGTGAACGAGGATTTGTTGGGCAGTATGGAATTCGGATGCAAGGTGGCAGGCGCCAAACTAATCTTGGTGATGGGACACGAATATTGCGGCGCAGTGAAGGCAGCAATAGACGATGTTAAATTGGGCAATATAACAGCCATGCTCAGTAAGATTCGTCCTGCTGTTGAAAAAGTAGAATATGAGGGCGACCGTTCATCCACCAATGAAGAATTTGTTCATATGGTTTGCGAAAGCAACGTAAAACATACAATAGAGCAGATTAGGACTAAAAGCCCAATACTAAAAGAAATGGAGGATAGTGGACAGATAAAAATCGTCGGAGCCGTTTATGATATGGAGACGGGTGTTGTGGAGTATTTAGATTAAAGTTTCACCTTTCTAAAAAGTGGTTGTCATCTTCATCCCTCCCATTGAAATTGTTCATAGGGAAAACAAATAGAAATCAAAAAAGAAGGCGAGTGTGGAATCGAGTAGGGTGAAACCAGTCACATGACTGGTTTCATCCCTCTCACGCCACTTAGCGTCAGACTGTTCATTAATGTCTCTAAATCACCATATTTACAATTTGTGATTAATATAAAAACATAACTATCAACATCTTAAAAGCCAAAATAAAATAACATGTTGTAATCAAAAGGGATTAATGAACAGTCTGGCGTACGGGCCTCGTACTAAGCGGTTCGTGAACCATGGAAAAGGCGTTCGTAATAGGAGATAAAGGAGCGGTAGCCACGTTGGGCTAGCCTTGCTTCGGTGACGGTCGTGCGCATGATGGGCGATTGGGCGATGGCCCAGCCACACTTCCAGCGTTCACGCCATTCTTCGCCCGCCGAAGCTTTAGCGAAGGAGGGATGGGCTACATGCGGCTCCAACCTACAAACGCCTGGAAGGCCGTTTACCCAGTATTGTGAAGCAGGAAGGGGCAACGGTGCGTACCGTCATCCAGATCCTGCGCGCTTTATTGAAGGAAGAGCCTTACCGGTGCGAAGGTTGCTCGGGTACAGATTTCCAGGAGGAACACCTCGCGCCTGATCCAGCTTATACCCGGTATGAGGTGTTGCACAATGCTCGGCGCGGGCCCCCAATGAGGCCTTCACGCGCTCCAACCGGTATTCCAGCTTCCCCCAAAACATGCTGAATGGGGCCGGGCCAGCTATACCCGCCCGGAAGCGCTGGGCAGTTAAATGGAACCGCTTGGCTTTTGAAAGTAACCACATGGGCCAAAATGTTGACAGGGTAGGGAAAAAAGCATATTTTACAAGCACTTTTAATCCAGAGGAAAGCACGCGCGTTTCCCCTAAGCAACCGGATAGCGGAGCAGGCTGGTTCTGTCCAACGGCTCGTCGCCATAGGCTATGGCCGTCGGCGACTGAAATGTCTGCGCCGGGAAAGGGCGCAGACATTCCTTTGAGTTCGCCACAACCGATTAGATAAAATACCCACCGAAAGAGTTTATAAAAAAAGGTAATTAATCTTGATGATTTTCGTAAATTTTTGTAGCTTTATGAGATGAAGATACTGCACAAAAAATCAGGAAATTTACATGAAGCAGTCATTGAATTGGTTGAAGACAGCGATTGGGAAGCCGTTGGGAAAAGCAAGAAGTTTGGTTTTAGATGGCTGAAGGAAAAAAACCATATCGTATACAAAATCAGATTGGTTGCAGAAGAAGAGATATTAGGATTGATCTCTATCGAAGATATTCCCAAAGAGTTAAGAATCCATGTCAGGCTAATCGAAGTAAGCTCAGAAAACAGAGGCGAAAATAAAAAACATGACCGGATCGCAGGATGTTTGTTTGCGTTTACTTGCAGGTTGGCATTCAAGAAAAAATATGAAGGATATGTTTCCTTGTACTCAAAAACAGAGCTGATTGAGCATTACAAGAAAAAATACGGGTTTCGGGAATTTGGGATGAACCTTTACACTGAATTAACCAATTCAGAAGAATTAGTCAAAAAATATTTAGGCAATGGATAAAAAAGATAAAACGTACTATAAAAGGCTGTATGAAAAACTAAGGGAGCAATATACGGACGAAGAATTGGCTGAAGCTTTTGTCTTTCCACCTGACATGGACGAGGAAGAGAAAAAAAAGGCAGACAAAGAGCTTTGGGAATTTAGGAAAAAGCAGATGCTTAACAGGGCTCCCGAGGAAAAAATCCTATCGAATTTGTTAAGCATCAAATACCATATCGAAGATTACGCGAGAGAGCGCCAATTTGACGAGGGGCAAGGCGTAGGGCATTACCTTAATGAATACATGAACGCAGTGAACAGGAAGCAGAAAGAATTGGCAGAGGACATTAATATCCACCCCACTAGGTTAAGCAGGATACTAAACGGAAAAGAAAGGTTAAGCCTTTCTATCGCATATAGGCTAGAAAAGCATTCTGGCGGCACGATCCCAGCTATATTATGGTGGAGGCTTGTACAAAAAGAAATCGAGCAAGAGATAAGGGCTGATAAAAAAATGAGGGAGAAAGAGATGAGTAAAGTAAAAAACGTAGCTCTTCATAGAGCATGAAATGTATGTATGGCTGTGGCGAATAATAAAGGCTGAAATGTCTGGTGCAACTGACATTTTCAGTCCCGCACCGAATGTGCGGGATTGAACGAAGGGGAGCCAAGAGTAAGCAGCGTCCCTTCCTTATGGGGTTTCAATTTTAAGATTAGGAGCTTACTAGCCCCGGCGTCGGGGCGAGGAGTAAAAAGAGAGGGCTGAAAAAGTTCTTTGAATACAGATAAATCCGGGAAATAGGAGGGCAAAAGGCGTTTATCAGGCCTAAATTCCTGCCGCCGGACAAAGCAAAGCCAGGGCAGAGCCGTGCTGCCAGCCGGGATCAATTATAGAACAGGGGCCAGAGGTGGACAGGGGGGCTTTTGTTTGCTTACGACTAAATCGAGACGGTGGGCCACCTCGCGGAAATAGTACTTCAGGCCGCACACGCGTAGGTTGACAGAGGAGGAACTGAGCTGCTGTACATCGCGGTATGCACCAGGTAGGCTTTGAGTTCGTCAACTGAGCAATCTTCCGGCCGTTTGTTGAAGTGTAACATCAGGCAGCGTACGCCACGAAGGTAGTTTTGGCGGGTTGCCCAGGCATTGTTGGTGTTGGCCAATGCCATGTGGTTGTCCATGCGTTGGAGGGCCTCATCTAAATGGCTTACGCCGGTGGGCTTCCAGGTCCTTTTTTGGTACTCATAATGAATGTGTTTAGTGAATAAATACCAAGAATATGCTATTTTACAGCATATTGTGCAAGGGCCAAGCCTTCGGCCGCTCCGAAGGAGCTTTGTTCAACAATGCACATAGGCAATAGCCTCCGTTCGTCGGCTACAGCCTATGTGCGGGCCGTTACCCACCATTAAAAATGACGAATACAATCCACATTAATAAAGACTTTGGTTGGTTTATAGGTGGATTTGACAACAATCAAAAACACAGACATTATGCTCTTCAATTGAGCATTCCACTTGATGGGCATATTACCATCTTCACCTCAGAAAGTATCATTAAGAGCATGTTTGGAGGCCGGGTTTGGAGATAAAAAGTGTCAATTTTTTGTTGAGATAGGGCATCTTTTTGCAGCTCATACTGGTGGTACGGGCAAAAAAGTAACGCAATATCAGCAAAAAAGGGGCATTTTTTAGCCCAAAGATTGGCCTCCAAACATGCTCTAAGTCCGATAACCCGATTTTAATAAAATCAAATGTAGAGCACCAAATCAACTCGGACGACCACCATTTTCTGTTACTGATTAATCCTGCCTCGACAATCGGCCATTATTGGAATCAACTATACACCCCTCGGTCACCAGAAGTGATTTCCTGCCGGCCATGCTGGCACAGCAGGCGGGTTGTCGCTTTCTTTTTGCGCCCTGCGGCGTTGATCCCGCTTTTTAGAAAAAAGCGGGACGCCGTAGCTGCGGCTATGCCTGTGCTTTTCGCCTTGCAGGCCACAAAAATAAAATTGCCAAAATTTCACCTCTGATAACCGAGGGGTGTATAACGGTTGTTTGGATACCGGCCGGGCGGGCGCCGCCCCCTTGTCTTTTGCCTGAACACACCCAATTGCCTACGGCTCAGGTAGAAACAGGCAATGCCTGAGGCAGCAATTTTATGCCCTGATGCGGCAATTTGGCTTGAAAAGGAGGGAAGAAACGGCTATTTTAGGCTGCGGTTGCTATTTGAAGGCCAGGAAGGCGCTTCCAAGAGGGCGACGACAAAGCAGGAAGGCCAGTTAAGAGCGCCAGGATAGGCCGATACAATGCCCATAAGGGCGGCAAACACATGCGGCTTCGTCCAACTGCATTGTATCTGACAGCACCGCTGCGCGGGGCCGGCAGATACAATGCTTAAAGTTAGCGTCCCGCAGAAGAAGCCCCTCGAAACTGGCAAATCGCTGAAAAAGGCTGTAAATTTACCCCAAACAAAGGCAAAGCAACATGGCGCTTCAAGATAAATACATCAACCCCTTTACGGACTACGGTTTCAAGAAGCTGTTTGGGACGGAGATAAACAAAGACCTGCTGATCGATTTCCTCAACCAGGTGTTGCCGGAGCGCCATCATATCCAGGACTTATCCTATACCCCTACGGAGCAGCTGGGCGCCAGCGAAGTAGACCGAAAAGCCATCTTTGACCTATACTGCACCAGCCCCAGTGGAGAACGGTTCATCGTCGAGATCCAAAAGGCGAAGCAGAACTACTTCAAAGACCGGAGCGTGTATTATTCGACCTTTCCCATTCAGGAGCAGGCAAAAAAGGGAGACTGGGATTATCAATTAGCGGCCGTTTACACCATAGGGATACTGGACTTTGTATTTGACGATGGCCGCCACAAGGAACAAGTGCGCCATGAAGTGAAGTTGAAGGACCAACATTGCCAGGTATTTTACGACAAGCTTACCTTCATATACCTGGAGATGCCAAATTTCAAGAAGGCGGAATCGGAGTTGGAGACGGATTTTGACAAGTGGATGTATGTGTTGAGGCACCTTCCTTATCTGCAAAACCGGCCGGCAGCTTTGCAGGAGCGGATATTCCAGAAACTGTTCGAAGCAGCGGAGATTGCCCGCTTCGACCCGGAGGAAAAAGCCAGGTATGAGGAGAGTTTGAAATATTACCGGGATTTGAAGAATGTGGTGGATACGTCTTATGAAGAAGGCAAAGCAGAAGGCAAAGCAGAGAAAGAAATCGAAGTGATCTTAAAATCTCATGAAGCGGGGCTTGATGCAGAAACCATATCTAAGATTACCGGGAAATCTATCAAAGAAATAAAAAAGGCCATCGACGAAGCCGAACGCTAACAATGTGCATATCGATCAGGCGGGCTAAGCGCCCGCCCGCCGCATGCACGGGCCGTTGTAGCCAATGAAAAATAGCACCCAACTGCCTTGCGAGCCAATTGTAACCTGATGAAATGTTCATTTATACACCCCTCGGTCACCAGAAGTGATTTCCTGCCGGCCATGCTGGCACAGCAGGCGGGTTGTCGCTTTCTTTTTGCGCCCTGCGGCGTTGATCCCGCTTTTTAGAAAAAAGCGGGACGCCGTAGCTGCGGCTATGCCTGTGCTTTTCGCCTTGCAGGCCACAAAAATAAAATTGCCAAAATTTCACCTCTGATAACCGAGGGGTGTATACCAGCAATGTGCGGGGGGGGGACAACCAAATTAATAAAACGAATTATTGTAAGCTTGTAGGTGTAAAAATAAAGTTGGATATTGTATAAGTTAGGCAATGGGTTAAACAGGGCAAAATATAAAAACATGACTTACTATATTAATGTAAAACCATCGAACTTAAAGGATTTTCTCCAAATTATTAAGTCTTTGAGAAACTTGGGTATCATTGACTCTTTTGGATCGGTGGGAGACCTTGCAAGGGAAGGGGGACCAATTTCAACTGAAGATTTAATCTCCGTATTGGAATATTCAAGGAAAGAAGTGAAAGAAGGAAATGTGCTATCATCTGAAGAAGTAAAAAAACAAGTTGAAAATTGGATGAGAAGACAGTAGTTAATTGGACATTTTCAGCCTTGGAGATGTTGGCTGAGATTCATGATTATATTTCAGAACGAAGGGGTGAATTTTCTGCGGATAAGTATATAAATGGATTAGTAGAATACACTGAAAGGTTTGAAAAACATCCTGAATCATGTGCTCCGTGTAGAAATCCCAAACTAAAAGAGTTAGGATACAGGTGCTGCAATTTCAAAAAGCATATCATAATTTATGAGTACATTGATAATATCGTCAATATTCTGGCAATAATCCACTCAAAGAGAAGTCCTGATAATATTGAAATCTGATCCGGTCAAAGGATCACTGGCTACAACAAAACATAGCCGACAGGCTCATAGGAGCCTGTCGGCTATTCAACGATCCGGATTGAATCCGGTAGATCAATAGCAGAGGGAACGAAAGAAGGTCCATCGCCGTTGGAAAAGCGATCAAATTTATAATAGCGGTTGTTTATTCGGTAAGATCAGGGCCGCTGAGAATAATATCAGCCAGGCAAGCAAGAAGAAGGTAAATAAACGACTATCTTGTAATCAAATGATAAAAGGAATATAATCCGACACAGCCTGCTTATGTCCTTCGAGCGTATATTAAAAGAAGTTACCTCCGTCACCATAGAGCTGCTGCTACAGGAGCCCTTCTTCGGGCATTTCCTGACCGGCCTCATCAAGGAAGTGAACCCTCACGTACCCACCCTGGGTGTACGCCTGGATGGGCCGGATGCGGTGCAACTGTCCATCAACCCGGAATTCTGGGATAAGGAGCTGGCCAGGAAGGAATATCGGTATGGCGTCATCAAGCACGAGATTCTGCACATTGCGCTTCGGCATATTCTGATGGTGGACCGGTTCAGCCACAAACAGTTATTCAACATTGCGGCGGACATTGTGGTGAACCAGTATGTGGATAAGGGACAACTGCCGGAAGGGGCCATCCTGCTGGAGCAGTTCCGCGACTTTAAAATGGACCCGGGCCAGGATGTAGGCTACTATTACAAGCGCCTGCTGGCCGAGCACCGCAAGGGCAATACCGGAGGTTCGTCTGGGGGTGAAAGGGGCGCCGGCGGCAATCCGTCGAGCCAAAGGCTGGCGGAGCTACTCAGCGGTGAGAACGAGTGGCTGCAGCGCCACGATGAATGGCACCGGCAAATAGCCAACCTGACGGCCGCTGAGCGCAGTAACCTGGAGCAAAAGATTGATTCCATCATCCACACGGCTTCGGAAAGAGTAGGGGAGCGGGAGATCGGCAATTTGCCCGGTGAGCTGAAATCCTACCTGAAAACGATAGAAGAGCGATTCAAGCCGTCCCTGGACTGGCGCCGCGCCCTTCGCCTGTTTGCCAGCAGCAGCAACCGCACCTATCTGAAGAATACCATCCGGCGCCCGTCCAAGCGGTACGGGACGACGCCGGGCATCAAAATCCGCCACAAACAGCGGCTGCTGGTGGCCGTAGATACTTCCGGCAGCGTCAGCGACCCGGAAGTGCAGCGCTTCTTTAGCGAAATCTACCAAATCTGGCGCCACGGCGCCGAAGTACTAGTGGTAGAATGCGATACGGCCATCAAGCGGCAGTATCCCTACCGCGGGCATTCGCCCGAGTTTGTAATGGGCCGCGGCGGCACCGACTTCAACGCGCCCCTGGAATTTGCCAACCAGCATTTCCATCCGGACGGCATCGTTTATTTTACCGACGGATATGCTTTGGCGCCCCGGGTGGAGAGCCGCTACCCGGTGATGTGGCTCATCACGCCCAACGGCCTGCCGGAGCATACTGGAATCTGGGATGAACTACCGGGCCGGAAGGTTAAAATGGGGGCAGGATTGAGAGGATAGCATATATCTAATAACAGATCATAAAAAATGAAGGCGGATTCCCTATCCCGATGGGCCTTACCCATCCTAATTGTATTGGGTGTTGTTATCCGTTGGCCCAGTTTTCTGCCCTCTGTGATTAACCACGACGAGAGTACCTACATCATCATCGGCAATGGATTATTGCACGGCCAGGCTTACCTCGTCGATAGTTACGATACCAAGCCCATTGGCATCTTTCTGGTTTATGCCCTGCTCAATGCCCTTACCGGAGGCAGTATCTTTGGCATCCGTTTACTGACTACTATCTGGCTGGCGTTTACCGCCTATTTATTATTTCTTCTGGGCGTACGGGCCGGTGGCCATCATCGGGTGGGCTGGGCAGCGGGAATCAGTTATGTGCTCATGACTTCCATCTTTACCTTTTACGGAATCTCCCCCAATACCGAGCTTTTTTTTAATGGCCTCACCGTCCTTGCGATACTGTTGGCGTGGGGTGCGGGAAACCGGATCGGGTTATACCTGCTGGCCGGCCTTACCTTAGGGGCCGCTTTTATGATAAAATATGTGTGCGCGGGGGATGCATTTGCCCTGGGTTGCTTTTTACTGGTTAGCGGCTTGCAAAAAGGAGCGTGGAAAAATACGGTCTTTCTAAGATGCGCGCCGCTAACGCTGGCATTTTTTGTTCCCTTTGTTTTAGTCTTTGCTTACTATACGCAGATAGGGCAATCAGGCAGTTTCTTTTTTTACACCTTCGAAGCCACCCGCAGCTACCCGGTGGAAACGGAATGGTGGCGCCGCCTGAAGTACATGGGCGATTTTCTGCTGCGTTTCAGCCCACTGGTGGTGCTGGCCTTGTTTGCTTTGCGGGAGTACCGCCGTGAAGACCGCAGTTTACAGTACTTCTGTTTGCTCTGGTTTGCCGCCGATACGGCCATTCTGCTGCTGCCCGGCAAATTTTTTGGCCACTATCAGGTGCATTTGATGCCGGCGCTGGCGCTCCTGGCCGCCACCTGGTTTCACCCCGCCCGCAGGCGCCCCCGGTTTCTGAAGCAAATGCCCCCGAAATGGGGCTACGCCCTCCTGGCCTTGCTGATCCTGGGGCTTAGCATCGGGCTCTTTAGTTATTACGCCAAAAAAGCCGATTATCCGCGGCAGATTGCGCAGGAATTACGACAACGCATGAACCCTGGGGACCAGGTTTACACCGGCAACTACCACCATATTGTCTATCATTTGCTCGGCCAGCCCAGCCTTACGCCCTACGTCCACTCTTCCTTGTTGTACTACGAGCATCATCTCCGGGCCCTCAATATCGATCTGGCCAAGGAGACTGAATGTATTTTAGAAAAAAGGCCCCGCTATATCCTGCTCCGGGAAGAACACGAACAAAATATTCTAACTCAACGGATAAAAGAAAAATACACGGTGGCCGACACCCTGGTTGACCATGTACTTTTGTTGGAAAGACGATGAGCTAAGACACCAGTTTGGCGATCCCAAATGCCGCTGCCGCCGCCAGGATGCCGATCATCACCACTTTAAGTGCGCCGGCCAGGACCGGTTGCTGCATCACCCTGCTTTTGAGCGCACCGAACAGGAAAAGCGCTACTACCGTCACGGAGACGGAAACCAGTAGCCCTTGTTCGGAGTTTTGGGTGAAAAAATACGGTGACAACGGGATCATGCCGCCCACGATGTAGGAGATGCCAATGGTCAGGGCGCTGCGGGCCGCCTGGCTTTTGTCGGGTTCCTCCAGGCCCAGTTCGAAGCGCATCATAAAATTGACCCATTTATCCTTATTCCCTGATAACTCGTCTACCACAAGAAGGCTGGAAGCCGGGCTGAGCCCATACGCAGTCAAAATTTCTTTTACCTCCTCTTTCTCCTTTTCCGGGAATGCTTCGATTTCATCATATTCCCGTTTCAGTTCGGTACCGTAATGCTGCACGTCGGTCACGCCGGCGAGGTAGCCGCCCAGCCCCATGGCAATGCTGCCGGCGGCGATTTCCGCCAGCCCGGCGGTAGTGACCAGGTTGCTGGCGACGGCGGCTCCGCTCAGGCCCGCCGCCAGGGCAAATGGAACGGTTAGCCCGTCGGCTACGCCGATGATAATGTCACGGACGAGATCGGACGATTGGAAGTGTTTTTCCTGATGTTTTGTCGTGAGCGTAGGCATGGTTTGGATTGTTTATGGCAATGGCCGGAAGCTGGTAAATAAATGACGATAAAAATGCCGGAAAGAATGAGTGCTGGAGTTCTTTTAGCCATTATCTTTCCCCTCCAGAAATTCCCCCTCCAAAAAAACGGCCGCCTCCGCTCTCCTTTTTTTCACCTGCTCAAAGAGCGCCTTTAGCACGGCGCCGTCCGGCGATGAACTCCTGGCTTCCAGTTCCAGCTTCTTCAATAATTCGCCCAGCGAATGAGCAAAGCCCATGTAGGCGGCGGTGCTTTTCATGCTGTGGGCGGCGGCGGCGGCTTCGCCGAAATTGTTAGAGTGTAGTGCTTTCTCCATAAGTTCCAGTTCTTTAGCGGACTGGCTGGCAAACAAAGCGGCCATTTCCCGGAGCACCTCCGGCTTGCCTTTGGAAATGTCGAGGATGTATTGTCGGTCAAAACCCTCCGGGGCGCTACTTGTGGGCACGGGAGGGTTATAGTTGGTTTTTTTATGGCGGCCCTGCGGGGCATAGCGTACGATGAGAGAAAAAAGTTCATCCTCCTGAATGGGCTTGGAGATGTAGTCATTCATGCCATAGCTGATGCATTTTTCCCGCTCCCCGGCGAAGGCGTGGGCAGTGGTGGCGATGATGGGCACGTCGATGCGCAGTTCCTGGCGGATGGTGCGGGCGGCGGTGTAGCCGTCCATTTCGGGCATTTGGATGTCCATCAGCACCAGGTCGTATGCTTTTTTGCGGAGCAATTCCAGCGCTGCCCGCCCGTTTTCGGCATGGTCGTAGCGGAAGCCCCATCCCTCCAGCAGCAGCTCGGCAATGCGGCGGTTCATAGGGTTATCCTCTACGATGAGGATGTTTACCTGTTGGTTTGTGAACCTGCCTGGCTGGGGCTGGTAGCTGCTTCCATTGCCCGTCAATGCTTCCGCGATGGAGTAGGGGATTTCAACGGTGAAGGTAGCGCCTTTGCCTTCTCCGCTCTCCACCGTGATGCGGCCGCCCTGCAATTCGGCGAGCTGTTTGGAAATGCTGAGCCCCAGCCCGGCGCCGCCGAAGCGGCGGGTAGTGTCGGAAGCTGCCTGTCCGAAACGGTCGAAGATGGCTTCCAGCTTGTCGGGGGGGATGCCGATGCCGGTGTCCTGTACGGTGAAGCGGACGGTGGTATTGGCTCCCTCCCGATTGGCCTCGCTGACGTGCAGTCTAACCCCGCCTTCGCTGGTAAACTTAAAGGCGTTGCCCAGCAGATTCACCAGGATTTGGGTCAGGCGGGTGGGGTCGCCCAGAACGGCTTCGGGCAGTGCGTCATCGGCCTGCACTTCAAATTGCAGGCCTTTTTCCGCGGCCCGGTAACGGAACATGTTGTCGACCGAGTGCAATAACCCCGCCAGAGAGAAAGGAATACGCTCGAGGTGCAGGGCGCCGGCCTCGATCCTGGAAAAATCGAGGATGTCGTTGACGATGGCGAGCAGGGTTTCACTGCTGGTTTGGATGTTTTGGGTAAATTCCTTTTGAGGCCCACTCAGTTCACTGCGTTGCAGCAAGTTGGAAAACCCGAGGATGGCGTTGAGCGGGGTGCGTATCTCGTGGCTCATGTTGGCGATGAACTGCTCTTTGAGTAGGCCCGCCCGTTCGGCTTCTATCCGGGCCATTTCGAGGTCTTCCTCCAGCTTTCTGCGCTCCGTAAAGTCCATCAGGGCGGAGCGGGCATAGAGGAACTTCCCCTTTTCGTCGTACACTGCCCGGCTGCTTGCCAGAATGTCAATGACGACTCCATCCTTGCGTTTCAACACCCACTCTTTGTTATCCATTCTGCCCGTATTGATCAATTGATCTCTGATCCCGAGCGTCTCTTTTAAACGGTCCGGGGGCAGCAGATCAGTTATTTTCATCTTCCCCACCACTTCTTCCCGGCTATAGCCGAGCCAGTCGAGTTCCGTCTGGTTCATTTCCAGGATGTTGCCCTGGGCGTCGGTGGAATGAAAGCCGATGGGGGCGTTGTCAAAAAGGTCTTTGATAAAAACGAGGTGCTGTTTCAGTTCGCGTTGCTTGCGCTCTTTTTCGAGTACGGCATTCCGGCGGCGGCGGGCGGTTCTCATCAGATAATAGATGGAGAAAGTGGTGAGGAGCATCACAGCCAGAACACTCAGCCAACTGATCGAGCGCAACCGGGTGGAGGTTTGGGTTTTCTGGCTAAGGTAACCTTCCAGGTGCTTCCGGTATTGCTGCCGGAGGGAGTCGGTCAGGGCGGTGATGTTGCCCCGGAGTTCCAGATCGGCGCCATTCCCCAACATTTGGACAGCGGCCAATGGGCCCTCCTGGTGGTAATTGTCTACCACGTTTTTGTTAAAGCGAATCTTCTCGTCCACCAATTCTTCCAGGCGCACCAGGTAATCCTCGGTTGAAGGTTCCCGGAAGAACTGGCGGATGAGGACGATATCCTGCTTTGCCTTTTTGATACTTTCTTCGGTAAGGGCCGCATATTTTTCATCCTCCAGCATTACCAGGCTCCGCACCGCGCTTTCTACCTCTACCAGGTTGTGGTCGAGGCTGTGGAGCAGGCCGGTTCCTTCGAAGGACTCCTCCACAGCCTGGGACGACCTTTCGTGTTTATCCAGTATCCGGAGGCCAAAGAGGTGAGCAAACACCACCAGCGAAAGTGCGAGAAGTAAGACGGTGATCACCAGCCAGTCTGTGCGTTCGAGAAAAAAAGCGGCGGGTTTTTTCATGTTGAAACGGTTACGTATTACTGTAACTTCCGCTATGTTGAGGTACTTTTTGAAAAGGGCACACCAGCATAAATTGAAGTTTAGAAAAAGACGTTTTATGTTCTCCAGGTCACTTTCGGGTAAGGAGGATTTATCAGATCACGTTCAGTTTTTGCATCAGTTCCCCTTTGTAGTTTTCGCTCACTGGCACGATGTGTTTACCGACCAGCAGGGAATTCTGCTCCAGGTTGGCGATCTTGTTTAAGGCGACGATGTAGCTGCGATGTACCCTCAGGAAGCGGCTGGCGGGCAGGCGCTCTTCCACGGCTTTCATAGTCAGGTGCACGGGGTGTTTTTTGTCTGTAGTTTGAAACACTACATAATCCCCCAGGGCTTGCACGAAGAGGACGTCATCGAAATCAATGCGCAGAAGTTGGTTGTTCACCCGGGCGAAGAGGTGGCTGGCCCCGAGTTCCTCCGCGCTGGCCGGGTGTTGGGCCTCAAAGCGTTCCATGGCCCGTTGCACTGCCTTGAGCAGGCGAGGCAGTGCAACGGGTTTCACGATGTAATCCACCACCTGTAGGTCGAAGCCCTCTACGGCGTAGTCCGTTTTGGAGGTGATGAGGATGGCCAGCGGCTGATGATCGAGGCTTTTCAGCAGTTCCAGCCCGCTCATGCCAGGCAATTCCACGTCGAGCAGCAACAAGTCGGCCGGGTTCTTTTGTAAAAAATTGAAGGCCTCCATAGCGCTTTCGCACTCCCCGGCGAGTTGCAGTCCTTCGATTTCCGAGGCCATGTTGCGCAGGGCAAGGCGGGCGAGAGGGTTATCGTCAATGATGAGGCAGGTCATGGGGAGCGGTTCATTGTTTTGTCTCCTCAAGATAGGTAAATAGGCGGAAAAAGAACCGTTTTGAATGGGGAAGTTAAGTGTTAACGGGACTTTGGGCCAAGTTGGAAGTCGGAAGTGCGAAGTCGGAAGTCGGAAGTCGGAATGGAGTGTAAAATGGGCATCCTATACCGGGTTTTTCGATATACTCCGTCAGTCGCCAGCCACTCGAAGTCACTGTACCCGCAACTGCATGCCGATGCCGATCACATTGCTATCCAGGTTATTGAGCTGCATGAGTTGTTCGACATTGGTATGATATCGCTGGGCAATATTCCAAAGGGTATCGCCCTTTTCTACTGTATGAAAGAGAAGGGGCAGGGCGGAGGGCTCCGGTTCCGGCCTGGAAATGGGGGTATCCGGGAAGGAGATACCAGGTAGCTCATTCTGGCCGAAGCCAGTATCGGTTTGGGGATAATAGGCCGGTGGGGTAGTTACTCTTCCACCACTCAACTTCAAGGCCTGCCCGGGTTCAGGCTGCTGCCCGGGCGCCAGCCGGTTGCGATTCAGCAGCTTCTTCACGCGGACGCCATATCGCTGGGAAATGTCATAAACAGATTCCCCCGGCGCCACCTGGTGGAAATCAACCGGCCCTTTAAAAGCATTGCGTTTTGGCGCCAGATAAATTTTTTGGCCCTGTGGTAAAACGTAACCGTCCACCAGGTTTTCATTGTATTCCAGTAATCTTTCAACCGGCATCCGGGTTCGGTAGGCGATATCCCCGGCGGTTTCGAAACCGGAGGCAAAGGTGTTGGGCACATCGTTGGTGGAGGTCACCAGCGGTGGATAAAAAGCAAGAGCGGCGGTGTCCCGGGCAGGGGATATCAGGTCATACTGATGGAGGCTATACCTGTCGATTAACCCGATCAGTTGATTCGGATAGGCCTCGCTCGTTGCATAACCTGCCTGTTTCAGGCCATAGGCCCAACTCTGGTAGTCTGTTTTATCCAGGGCGAACAGGGGCCCATAGCGATAGGCTTTCAGCGGGTCGGCCAGGAAGCTGGAATGATCCTGGAAGCTCGCTTCCACGGTATCGTAAGCCCGAAAACAGGAAAAATTCAAGCCTCCATCCGGCCCGTAATCGTCGTCTTTTTTTTGAAAAGTAAGCCCGGCCCAGTTGCTGCCGCATTTTATTCCAAAGTGGTTGTTGGCCATCCGGGCCAGGTCGCTTTGCCCGGCGTTGGATTCCAGAATCCCCTGCGCCAGGGTAATGCTGGCGGGAATTTTCATACGTATCATTTCCCGGATGGCGATGTCTTTATAACTCTGGATATAGGACAATTGGCCGGGGTCCTGCTGTGCGGGAAGCACCATCGCCTGCAAGAGGAAACAGAGGCTGAAGAGAATGGTTTTTGGGTTCATTACAGTAGATTTTCAGCCAGGGGCTTCTATTTTCCTTCAATATAGAGCTATTACCTGAATATTGAAAAAAGGTTGCACGCCACCAGGGGATGCAACCGGGAAAAAACCTAGTTAATAAACTAGCGGGGAATCAATTCTTACTCGCTTTGAGGTAAAGACCGGCGAGTAAGAAAAGGCCACAATTATTCAATAAAAAAGTGACTTGGGGAAGGTGGGGGGTCTTTCCGGCAACTAAACAATACGCCATGCTTAAGATCATAAAACACCTGCCCGACAATGTTCTGGGCATATCCGCTGAAGGAAAAATTACCGGAAGCGATTATGAAACGGTATTAATTCCTGCGGTAGAGCAGAAAATGAAAACACACAAAAAGATCCGGATGCTCTATCATCTCGGGAGCCAGTTCACAGGCTTTGATTTGGCCGCCATGTTGGATGACACCAAGATCGGTATGAAGTACTTTTCCGCCTGGGACCGGGTCGCCCTGGTCACCGACCATGAATGGATCAATACTTTTGCCCGTTTCTTCGGCCATATGTTCCCTTGTGAGTTCCAAACCTTTAAAAATGCGGAATTGGACGAGGCGAAGAAATGGATTGAGGCATAGTCAATTTGATTTTAGGATGGGGCATTAACCCCGCAACACCCCAACACCCAAACACTTATCTAGAAACTATATAACCAATATGAAACCTATCACCAAACAGGCCAACCCAACTTTATCCAAAGATGGCTTGAAGGACATGCCCCTGCCTGAATTAGAAAAGAAACTGGATACTTCATCCGGCGGACTCAGCCAGGCCGAGGCCGAAAAACGGCTGGCCCAATACGGGCCTAACGAGCTGGAAGAAAAGAAAACCAACCCGTTCCTGAAATTCCTCTCCTATTTCTGGGGCCCTATCCCCTGGATGATCGAAGCGGCGGTGATCCTTTCCGCCGTCGACCGGCACTGGCCGGACTTTGGCATCATTCTGGCCTTGTTGCTGGCCAATGCAATGGTTGGGTTCTGGGAGGAACGACAGGCGGGCAACGCGATCGCCGCCCTGAAGGCGAAGCTGGCCGTTAAGGCGCGGGTGAAACGGACGGCAAGTGGGCTATGCCACCAGCTCGAGAGCTGGTGCCGGGCGATATCATCCGCCTGCGCCTGGGCGACATCGTGCCGGCGGATGCGCGCCTGCTGGAGGGCGATCCGGTGGAGGTGGACCAGTCCGCCCTGACGGGAGAGTCCCTGCCCGCAGAGCGCAAGCCCGGCGAGGCTGTGTTTTCCGGGTCGATCCTTCGCCGGGGGAAATAGAAGCGCTGGTGTATGCCACGGGCGCAAATACGTATTTCGGCAAGACGGTACCCAACTGGTGCAGGAGGCGCAAACCGTCAGCCATTTCAAAAGGCGGTACTGAAGATCGGCAATTACCTGATCGTCCTGGCGGTGGCGCTGGTAGTGGTCATCATTGCCGTGGTAGCCTCTTGCGCGGCGACCCCATCCTCACCACCTTGCAGTTTGCCCTGGTGCTGACCGTGGCTGCCATACCCGTGGCGATGCCGACTGTACTGTCGGTGACCATGGTGTCGGAGCGCGCCTGCTACCAAGAAAAAGGCGATCGTGAGCCGGCTGGTACCATCGAAGAATTGGCGGGGTAGATGTGCTGTGCGCGGACAAAACCGGCACCCTGACCCAGAACAAGCTGACCTTAGGCGATCCTTTCACCGTGGATGGTATATCCGCCGATCAGGTGATCCTCTATGGCGCGCTGGCGTCGCGGGAGGAAAACAACGATACCATTGACCTGGCGGTGCTGGGCGGATTGAAAGACAGGAGTTCTTAAAAAGATTACCATACCATTGATTTTAAGCCATTTGACCCGGTGCATAAGCGCACCGAGGCTACCGTTAAAGCCAAAGACGGAAAGACTTTCAAGGTTTCCAAGGGCGCGTCGCAGGTGATCCTGGCATTGTTACCAACGCCGGACAGGTAAAATCCGCTGTTGATAAAGCAGTGGACGAATTCGCCGCGCGCGGCTTTTTCCCTGGGCGTGGCCCGGGCAGAAGGCGACAGTACCTGGCAGTTTATTGGGGTATTGCCCTTGTTCGACCCTCCCCGGGAAGATGCGGAAGCAACCATCAAGACGGCGAAAGCAATTGGCGTAAAGATCAAGATGGTGACGGGCGATGCTTTACCATTGCCAAAGAAACTGCCAAGAAGCTGGTATGGGCGCCAATATCCTCGACGCTTCGAGCCTGGGGGACGCCAAGAAAAAGGAACCCCCGCCGTGGTTGAATCCATTGAGCAAGCCGATGGTTTCGCCCAGGTGTTCCCCGAACACAAGTTCCATATTGTGGATGTGCTGCAAAAACGCGGTATATCGTCGGCATGACGGGCGACGGGGTGAACGACGCCCCACCTGAAGAAGTAAACTGCGGCATCGCCGTTTCGAGAATACCGACGCGCGGTACGGGCGGCGGCCTCTATTGTGCTGATGACGCCAGGACTATCGGTAATCATCGACGCCATCAAAGAGAGCCGCCGGATTTTCCAGCGGATGAACAGCTATGCGATCTACCGCATCGCCGAAACCCTGCGGGTTTTACTATTCATGACCTTGTCGATCCTGGTATTTAACTTTTATCCTCTGACGGCGGTGATGATCGTCATCCTGGCATTGCTCAATGACGGCGCGATCCTGTCCATCGCCTATGACAACGTCAATACAAGGACCAGCCCGAGCCTGGAACATGCGCATGGTGCTGGGCATCGCCACCGTGCTGGGCGTCATCGGAGTGGTCTCTGCTTTTGGCTTGTTTTACCTCGGCGAGCGGGTTTTCCACCTGGACCGGGAGCACATCCAGACGTTGATGTACCTGAAGTTGTCGGTAGCCGTACCACCTGACCATCTTCCTGACGCGCACCCGAGGCCCGTTCTGGTCGATACGCCCGGCGAAAATCTTATGGGGAGCTGTACTCGGCACCCAGATCCGCAGCTACCCTGTTCGCAGTCTATGGCGTATTTATGACGCCGCTCGGCTGGGGGCTGGGCTGGTTTCGTATGGTATATGCCTTAGTCTGGTTCCTGTTTAATGACCGGGTGAAACTGCTGGCGTATCGGGTTTTGGGGTATGCTATTGCCAAAAAGATTTGAATTAGCCTCTCTTTCATAACAGCTTGAAATGGACACAAAATACAAAGCCTGCTTTTTGCGGTTGTGCTTTTTTTCCTACTGCTCCGGTACTTTCAGCGCAAAACAGCCTCTCTGGCACGGTCGCCGACGCCCAGGGGGCGCCCCTGATCGGCGCCAACCTGTTTTTTTCCGGACCTGAAAACCGGGACGGTAACCGATGAGAACGGGCATTATGAGATGAAGCAATTGCCGGACAAAAAAAATGCTGGTCCAGGTGAGCTATGTGGGCTACAACACCCTGTTGCAGCCCGTGGAGGTGTGGGAAATGTGACCGCAGATTTTATCCTTGAAGAGGGGCACATCGAATCGAAAGAGGTCGTGGTGACTGGTTTGAGCATGAACCAGGAAAAGCGGCGCAACCCGGTATCCATCGATGTTTTGAAAAAGGATTTTTTGTTTAAAAGCAGTAGCGCCAACCTGGTGGAGAGCCTTACGCAGGTAGCCGGCATAAGTTCGGTAACAACGTACGGGCATTTCCAAACCCATTATCCGGGGCTGGGGTACAACCGGGTGTTGGTGGTGCAGGACGGCATCCGGCAGGAAGGGCAGCAATGGGGCGACGAGCATACTGGAAATAGACGGCTATTCCGTGGGTACGGGTGGAGATATATTCATACGGTACCACCTTGATGTACGGTTCTGATGGTTTGGGAGGGTGATCAATCTCGAGTCTCCCCATCCAAATTTCGGAGGGCACGGTAAAAGGTCGCTTCAAACGGCTTATCACACCAATAACCGGCAAAAGAGGTGTCCGGTTTTGCAACCGCCAATATCAAAGGCTGGAACGGTTATTTAATTGGGAGTTATCGCGATGCCGGAGATTATCAAAATGCCTACGACGGAAAGGTCTTTAATACGGGTTTGAAGAAAAAAAACGGAGTGGCATGCTGGGGACCAACCGCAAATGGGGCTATTCCCAACTCCGCTTCAGCACCTTCAACCAGACGCTCGGGCTGGCGGAGGGCGAACAGGATGCGAATGGCCATTTCCTGATGGATGCGGCGCCATTTCAAAAGATCACCACCAAAAGGTGGGATGGAATAATGCCTTTATTTTCAATAAAGTACAGCCTTAAAACCGTCCTTGGGTACCAAAAACCAGCGCCGGAATTTACGGCGCCCGATGAGCCTCGGCCTGTTCTTTGATTTGGGAACCTTCACGTATGACCTCAAATATTATCTGTTTGAAAAGAACAACTGGGAATATACTTTCGGTACCTTTCGGGTATGGTGCAGGACAGCAAAAACAAAGGCACGGAGGTGCTCGTCCCGGCTTATTCCCCTGCGGGATGAAGGCGGCTTTGCCTACCTGCGCCACATCCTGGGAAAGATGGAATGGAGCGCGGGCATACGGTTCGACCAGCGCCACTTCCGGGTGAAAGAGTTGGTGGAAGATGGCGAAACCCGGTTTCCGGCGCTCAGCAGGAATTTTGGCCAACTGTCGGGAAGTGTGGGCATGAGCTGGTTCCCTTCTTACCAGCTGGTGCTGAAACTGAATCTGGTACAGGGTTTTCGCAGCCCAAACATCGCTGAGCTTGCTTCGAATGGCGTGCATGAAGGCACTTTCCGCTATGAATTGGGCAATGCCGATCTGGCAGCGGAAACGAACCTGGAACTGGATGGCGGGATGGAATTGGACCTGGTACACGTCACCCTTTCCCTTTCTCCTTTTTCAACCGGATCAACCGGTATATTTTTATTGAGAAATTAGGGGGCTGCTGATGGCACGGATTCCTTAACCATCGTTGACGGAACCGCCTTTCCGGCTTTTCAATACACCCAGCATAATGCGCAGTTGTACGGAGGCGAATTCAGCCTCGATGTTCACCCACACCCTTATGATTGGGTGCATTTTAAAAACACGTTTTCCATGGTGCTGGTAGAACAGCTGGATAGCCCCAATAAATACGTGCCCTTTATACCGCCTTTTAAATACCAGATAGAACTGCGCGCCGATATTCTTAAGGAATGGGCGTACTTTCGCGCCCTGTCCGTTGAAACTACTTTTGATTATTTTTTTTAAACAAGATCAGGTGCTCTCCGCCAATGATTTTGAGACCCCGACGCCCGCCTACGGGCTGTGGGATGCCAAAATAAGCGTGGATTGGACCAATAAGGAAGGAAAGACGCGGGCGACTTTCCTGTTTGCAGCTACCAACTTGCTCGATGATAAAGCCTATCAGGACCACCTCAACCGGTTGAAATATGCCCCGGTGAACCCGGCAACCGGTACCGGCGGGGTATTTTTAATATGGGCGAAGTTTTACGTTGAAACTGGAAGTCCCTCTGGAGGGGAAAATATCGAAGAGGCCTTTCTCTGACTGACAATTTTGGCAATTGATCACACCCAGGCCGCAAAGATATGTTTGCCTTTATGAGTATTAATAAATAATTGGCTTTCTCATCATTTCAAGTTACTTTTGTCTTAAGAGCGTGTTGGGGATTTACCCTTTGGCCTGCAAATGTGCATCTTTTGAACCTCATTTCGCCATTTTTTCGCCACGTAGCGATGCTATGCGGCTCAAAAATGGCTTCCTGAGAACCAAAATCTGCTCATTTTCGACATCAAAAGTAAATCCCCAACACGCTCTCCTTTTTGCCGCTGTACTGCGTTGCTCATCACTTGCGTAGCTGGGCTATGCGCGTTCTTCCGCCCCTGCCTGCTCGCCAGCTCGCTGGCAGGCAGGTTGTCCAGCGACAAAATCTCTGGCCTGAAACGGGGAACTTATTTTTCTCCGGCCCCTAAGTACACTGTAAATTAAGTAAATTCTCGTTTATGAACGATGTATTTTCGTTCCAACCGAGGAACGCCCGGAGCCTGATAGCCTTAGCTATCAAGGCGAGGACGAGACGACGGGTGGGGCGGAAAGACACGTTCAGAAACAGAAGATATTTATTTTACAGAGTACTAAGGATAATTTGGGTGACTTTCCTCCCCGAATTCACAATGTCCGGCGGTTAGCAGAACAAACCAACTTGAACTTGGATTCAAACCAACTTGTTTTTTTAGAACAGATAAACACTTTCCAGCTTGAAGGGCGCTATCCTGATTATCGGTTTTCCATCTATCAAACCTTTGACAAGCAAAAAACCAAACTCATTTTAGACGAAACCGAAAACTTTCATCAATGGTTACTCAACAAACTGCCATAAAAACCGCAAAGGAATTTGTGAAAGCGATCAGAGCCAAAGGCTTCAATTTAAAAAAAGCCATCGTGTTTGGCTCCTTTGTCCGCGATGAACAACGGCAATGGTCAGATATCGACCTGGCATTAGTCGCTGATGAATTTATCGGCGTGGGTTATTTTGACAGCCGTTTTTTTATTGATATAAAAATTAGCGACAAAAAATACACCCCTATTGAAACGCATACCTTTCCAACTGAATACTTCGAAACCGGCGACCCTTTCATCGAAGAGATAAAAAAGACCGGAATTGAATTGTAAATCCTGATGCTGGAACGAAGTGGTGGGCACGCAAAGCGGTAAGATAGACCACCTGTTCATCACCAGCGTTTCGCCGCTTACTCTGGATCTATACTATACCGGGATTATCACGATTGTCCAAAGCGATTGGGTCGGCGTGCGATTCAAAATGTCCAACTATGTGATCGAACAACAGTACTATCAATATTTTCACCAGGTGATCAGGGAACGTACCCACAGGATAGCTTAAAGCCATCAAGCATAAGTCCCGTTCCATACCTTCCTCCCCGTTATCCACCTCACCAAATACATGAAACCAACAAAGATGAAAAAGAAGGGCCCGAGGAAACCCAGCAAAGCGATGAACTTCGTCCCGTAGAATTTGGCCATAGGGCGCTTGAGCCGCTCGGCAATAATGTACATGCTCGGTATCATCAGCAGGGTGAGGAAGAAGGAGAAAACCAGGCCGAAGATGATGGTCCACGCCAGCGGGCCCCAGAAAACGACGCTGTCTCCTCCGATCCAGATCTGCGGGTCGAAGTCGGAAAGCAGGGTTTCAAAATTGATGTTAAAGCCGATGGCCAATGGAATCAAACCCAACACGGTGGACACGGCGGTGAGCAGCACGGGAATGATCCGCACCTTGCCGGCTTCGATGGCCGCTTCCCTGATTTTATATCCCCGCTTCCTGAGCTCGTCGGTAAACTCAATCAGCAGGATACCGTTTTTGATGACGATGCCCGCCAGGCCAATGATGCCGACCAGGACCATGATGGTCGGCATCGTCATGCCCGTGATGGCGTAGCCGAGGAAGACGCCAATTACTGAAAATAATATTTCAGACAATATGATGAAAGGCTTACTCAGGGAGTTGAACTGAAGGACCAGGATCAGGAAGATAAGCCCCATGGCGATCAACAAAGCTTTGCCCAGGAAAGCATTGGTTTCCTGCTGCTGCTCGCTCTCGCCGGTTTGAATGATCGTAACCCCTTCCGGCATCGGATAGGAAGCCTTGAACTGCGCTATTTTTCGCGCCAGTTCCTGGTTGATGGTGGGTACGGCGGTAAGGTCGGTGACACCGGACTGCAGCTGTATCGTCCGCTTCATATTTTTCCTTTTGACCATGCCGGCCGTACTGGTGAAGTCAAAGTTGGTTACCGAACTGATGGGCACCTGCCGGATTCTGCCCGTGTTGAAGTCCGGAAGGTGATCCGCATGTTCAACAAGCTCTGCGAGGTTGTTCCTTTGTTCGGCATTGTACCTGACCATGATGTCGTATTCATCTTCACCGTCCTTCAGTTTACTGGCTTCCCGGTACCAAACAGGGTAGTGCGGATGGCGTCTCCGACCTGGTACTGTACTGATGCCTTCGATGGTACCGCCTTTCCTTATCCACGGTAATGGCAACTTCCGGGTTGTTGAGGTCGACATCTACAGCAAGGTTTTCGATGCCATCGACCCGGCTGGTGTCCAGGAAGTTGTAAAGGTCTTTGGTACTTTTGCAATCGCGTCAAAGTCATCCCCTAGTACTTCGATGTTGACCGGCGGGTCGGTCGGCGGTACGGCGGCTTCCTGTTCCACGGTGACCTGGGCGCCGGGAATGCCCTTTACCAGTGCCCGTACGCTGTCGAGATAGGGGAGGGTGGGCTGGTCCGGCCGCTGGGCAAATTCAACAAAAGAAACCTGTATCCTTCCCAAATTGGATTGCACGCTTCGGTTGTTGTCCATCGGGTTATTGGCATTGACCGCCACATTGGAAATGATGCTTTCCACGATGGAGCCGGGCTGGCCGGGATTCAGGCTGGCCAGGGCCTGATTGGTTTTGGCTTCCAATTGTTTCAAGACCCGGTCGGTCTCTTCGGCTTTCGTGCCGATCGGCATTTTCAGGTACACATAAATGAAGTTGGGCTGGCCGCTGGGGAAAAAGGGGAAATCGGGTTTTCTTATTATCAGTGCGAGCAGGGAGATGAAGAAAAGGATAAACACGGAAAAAAATGCCCACGCCGGCCGGCTTCCTTTCAGCAACCATTTCAACAGCCGCTCATACCCGTTCATCAACCTGGGCAAGACCCAACTCTGAAATGCGAAAATGAGGTCCTGAATCACCAGGCGGTTGAGGAGGATGAGGATAGCCAAAACAATCAGGAAGCTGCCAAAGGCTTTGATCCCGGCCATTCGGGCTAAGAAACCGACAACAAACAAAGCCCAAAGCCACCATTTTTTGAAAATATTCAATTTGCCCGGAGGCGCTTTTTCATCCGGCTTCATGAAGCTCGCAGCGAACACCGGGTTGATGATGAAGGCCACGATGAGCGACGCCAGCAGGGTAAATATGAGTATGGTCGGAAGGTAGATCATAAACTTGCCGATGATGCCCTTCCAGAACAGCAATGGAACAAACGGGGCGACCACCGTGGCGGTGCCCGCCAATACCGGAAGAAATACCTCGCCGGCAGCCATTTTCGCCGCTTTTAAAATGGGTACTTTCCCATTGTCGAAAATGCGGTGGGTGTTTTCGATGACCACGATGGCGTCATCAACGATGATGCCCAGGCCAAAAAGCAGGGCAAAGAGCACAATAAAGTTCAGGGTGACATTGCCGCCGACGATAATGTCAGCGGCGGGCAGAAAAATAAAAGCCACGAATACACTCAGCGGAACACTCAGCGCAACGAAGAATGCGTTGGTGACACCCATAAAAAACATCAGCACCAGCAGTACCAGCAGAAAGCCGATAATAATGGTGTTGACCAGCTCGTTGAAGGAGGTGGCCGCCTGGCGGCTCTGGTCGCCGGTAACAACGACGGCCAGGTCTTTGGGCAATTCCGAAACCTTCATCTCATCTACAATGGCCTTTACCTGATCGGCACAGTCGATGAGGTTTTCCCCGGACCTTTTTATGATGTTGAGGGTGATGACGTTTTTGCCGTTCAGGCGGGCGAAGCTTTCTTTCTGTTTGAGCGTGTCTTTTATTTCGGCAATGTCCTGCAATCGTATATTCCCGCCGGTCGGCGTTTTCACCATCAGGTCAAATAGCTGGAGGCTGCTGGCCAATTGGCCTTTTATCCTCAACGCGCGTTCCATGTCGCCTACTTCCAGCTGCCCCCCGCTGATGTCCGTATTTTCATTAGCGATGGCGCTGGATATGTCATTAAAAGTCAACATGGCTTTTTCCATGGCGAGGGGGTCCACGTTGATCTGTATCTCTCGCTCCGGCGCCCCCACAATTTCAGCCTTGTTGACTTCGGGCAGGGATTCGAACCGGTCCTTCAGTTTGTCCGCAAAGTGTTTAAGCTTCAAACCGTCGTAATCTCCGCTGATGTT
Source organism: Lewinellaceae bacterium (assembly GCA_020636095.1). Lineage (GTDB taxonomy): Bacteria > Bacteroidota > Bacteroidia > Chitinophagales > Saprospiraceae > JACJXW01. The sequence continues at coordinate 72,676 of JACJYN010000011.1, read as the reverse complement.
GACAAACAGGATCGGCATATCGCTGAAGGAAAATTCCACCACATCGGGTTGGCTGGTGAGGTTGGCGGGCAGGTCGGTTTTTGCTTTGTCAACCGCATCTTTCACTTTTTGCTTGGCCAACTCCGGGGTGATGTCGGTATCGAATTCTACAATGATGATGCTGTAGTCCGTCATCGAGATAGAATTCACCTTGTTGACCTTCACGCCGGAAATGCCTTTGATCTGTTTTTCGATGGGCCGGGTCACCAGGTTCTCAATGTCCTGAGGAGAATTGCCCACGTACACGGTCGTCACGGATATGGTCGGAACGACGATGTCGGGAAATTGCTCTTTGGGTAGCGTGGTAAAGGTGTAGAACCCATACAGCGTGATGATAATGGTGATGATGTACATCGCCGTTTTATTGTCTACCGCCCAACTGGTAGGCTTGAATTCCTTAAACACTTCCGCTGCTTTTTTTGTCCTTTGCATGGCTTTTTGTATTGTTTTTCGCCGGGCCCTTAGATATCATTCACCACCTGCCCATCGTACAAATCCTGATACCCCTTCGTGACCAGTTTATCTCCCGGTTGCAAGCCGCTGAGTATTTCTATCTGGTCGCCATAGAGTTCGCCCAGGGTTACGTTTACTTTTTTAGCGATTTTTTTACCTTCGTTTTCGGCCATCAGGTAAACATACTTTCCCTTTTCATCCGACTGCACGATGTTCACCGGGATGACGATGGCCCTGGCGCTGGAATGGCTCAGGATTTTGACCGACGCGGACATGTTGGGCTTTAAGCCGGCAACGGAAGGGATTTTGCACACCGCTGTGAATCCTACAGAAGCAGCATTTACGGATTGGCTGATCCGGCCTATGGTAGTTTGAAAGGTTTGATTAATGGCAGGGATTTCAACCAAAACTTCCGTGCCTGCTTTCACTTCCATGACATAGTTTTCGGGAATATCCACTTCGACAGAGAGGTCGTTATTGTTGACGATCTGTATCTGGGGCCCGGCAGCGCCCACTCCGGTGAAAAGCTCGCCCGGTTTTATGTTTACAATTTCAGCAATGCCGCTTTGATCCGCATATACGAGGTACGTATTGAGTTGTTCTTCCTGGAGCGCTATCTGGTTTTTTAAACCGTCGACATTGTTTTTAGCGTTCAGCAATTGCACTTCCGTACCGATTTTGTTATCCCAAAGGGATTTCGTCCTTTCGTATAAGTCTTGCGCAAAAGCGAGTTGCGTCCTGGAAGATGCGATGGATTGCTGCAGCACCTGGTCGTCCAGTTTCAGAATCAACTTCCCTTTTTTAACGTATTGCCCTTCTTTGATGTACAGTTCTTTCACATAGCCGCCCATGCCATTTCTCGGCGCCACGTAGGAAATGTTTTCCGAACTCACGGATCCCTGAAGGTTGATATACGCTTCGAAGCCCTCCGGCGCAATTTCGGCAATGGAGACCAGCTTGGGCTGCACGGCTTTGGAAGGGTCCAGTTGGACGATCTCCGCTTCCAGGGCGGTTATCCTTTTCGTCAGCTCCGATTGCTGGTTTTTCAATTTGGCCAGTTCTGCGTTTTTGGCCGCCAGGCCATTTCCGGCAGGAGCGGAATCTTCATTTTTGTTGCACGAATGGGCCAGGACAATCAGAGTGACAACATATATTATAGTTCGCATTTTATGATTGGTTTAAATTATTAGAGTTTATTAAAGTAAGTTTTTTATAGGCAATGGATAAAGATTTTTTGACAGGCCAAGGATAGTAGCCATAGCTACTAAGGTGAGGACGTGACGCAGGGCTGGCGAAAAAGATTATTCAGGGCCATACAAAATTTGCTTTAATAAACTCTATTATATCTTTTATAATTTACCGAGTGATTTGTTTAGAGCGATCCTGGCGATGTAGCAATCGTAAAGCGCCTGGAAATAAGCTCCCTGCGCTCGTTGCAATTCGGTATCCGCCTGAATCAATTCGAGGCTTGACCCGACCCCCGCCTCGTATTTCTTTTTAGTGGTTTCGAATACTTCCCGGGCCAGTTCGGTGTTGCTTTCCTGCACGTCGAGATTGAGCAGGGCATTACTCAGCGAATTTTTGGCGATATTTTGCTCCAGGTCGATGGCCCGTTTTAACTGGCTGAGGCTATTGTCGACTTTCAGGAGTTTTAATTGAGCCTTACTGGTTCTATGTTTTGTCTGCAACCCGTCGAAGATCGGCTGTTGCACGCTAAGCCCCAGCAAGCCGGTGGTATACCAAAACCAGGGGCTGCCTCCCGGAGGGGCAAAATCGGGATTTCGCTGGTGAATCTTTGCAATTGATAAAAAGCCGATACCGTTGGCAGTTTGGCGGCTTTCTGTCTTTTTACATCGATTTCCTGCAATTGCCGGGCGGTATTCAGCAATACAATTTCACTTCTGTTTTCATAATTGAAATCATCGGTGTTTGCGAGCAGCAGGGCTTTTAAATCCTGGGTCTCCAGTTTTTCAGTGAGGTTGAGTTCATCATTGATGGGCATAGTGACCGCGTTTTTCAGGAGCGACTTGCTGATGTTGATGGAATTTACAAGCTGGTTGATGGCGGCAGTGGTGTTGTTTTGGGACACAGTGAGTTTATCGATGTCCAGCTTTTCCACAAAGCCGCTTTTGTACATCTGGTTCATTTCAGCAATGAGTTGATCCAGCCTCACTGCGGTTTCATCCAAAATGCGCTTTTGTTCTTCGGCAATAAGCACCGAGTAATAGGCTTTTTGCACCGCCTCTTTGACGTTGTTTTCCGACACGCTAAGGTTGTCCCGGTTATACTGGAGTATCGTTTCCTTTGCTTGCAGGGCGATGAAGATATCCGGTTGAAAAATCAACTGGTTGACGGTGATTCCATATTGAAAATTCAACGGCGCCACAAAACTGATACTATGCGAGGTGGTAGTGGCGTCGCTGGTGCTTACCGGGTTGCCATTCCCGTCTTTCACCCCTAAGTCCTGCAGTACCTCATAAATGGGGAAATTGGAAGAAGGGAACTGGATCAGGGGCAGGTTGGTGTAATAGGACCCCTGGCCCGACGCGGAAATCTGCGGATAGACCGTCCCGGTTATTTCCTTATTGTTGAGTTCCTGAATGGCTACATCCAGCCTCAGGTTTTTCAGTTCCTCCGCATTTTGCAGCGCCAGGCTGACCGCTTGCTCCAGGCTTAGGGTATGAACGGTTTGAGCGCTGACGAGCCCACACCAGGCAAGGGCGAGGGTGGTTATTATTGTTCTTGTTTGCATGTATTCTCATTGTTTAAAAACTGGCCAGGCGCCCTGGCTATTTTAAGCTGCACAAAGGTAGAAAAATAGAGAACTTATTCTTCGCCGGGCCCTTAGAATTGGCAAAACGGTTACAGTCAAAATAATTTGTCAGATAAGTTCTTACTTTTTTCTTTGCTGCATTACATTGCGAACACCGACGATTAACAACGGAAGAAAACTGATCCCGGCCATCCCAAAAATCACCCAGATGAAGTGTTGTTTGATATACGGGAGATGCCCCAGATAGAAAGCGACCCATACAATTAAAAACACCCATATGGTAACACTAATGGCATTGTACTTCATGAATTCCCTGTGATTCATCAATGCGATGCCGGCAACAAACGGGACCAGGGCCCTCACCACCGGCAAGAAGCGAGAGAAGATCAAAGCCTTGTTGCCATAGCGTTGATAAAAAAGGTGGGCTTGTTGATAGTGGTTCCGGTTGAGCCGGGGGAAGCGGTCAAAGATGGCTGGCCCCAGCCATCTTCCCAGTTTATAGGCTATCCAGTTGCCGGCCACGCCTGCCGTGATGAGAACGATCAGAGACACCCCAATATGGACAGCGCCATCGGCGGCCAATACGCCGGCAGCGAACAACAAACCATCGCCCGGCAGAAAGATGGCGGTTGGGAAAAAGGCGGATTCGCTGAAAACAATGACAAAGAAAATCACATAGGCAGTGAATGGGTGTAGCGTTGCTATTTGCTGTAGCCACTCGTCCAGGTGTAAGAGGATGTCTGGTAGTGCGGTCATTTTTTATAAACTTTTACCGTAACTATTCAGCATCGTGGTGATTTGACCCCTCAAGCAAAATTTTGTAAGCCGCCCTTCCCCTTCCAAGGGGAATGAGAAGGGGTTCCAGCGGGAAAAAGTCTACAAAATTTTGCGTCAGGCGTATTTCAGACCCCATGCTGAATAGTAACCTTTTACCTCATTCCTTTTCCAACTTTCCTTTAGCCTTTTTCAACAAAGCTTTTTCTTCCTCAGAGATCACCGGCATTTGGATGTCCATATCCTTGAGCGTTTCAACAATGATGTTTCCGATGGCTACCCGGCTGAACCATTTGTGGTTGGCAGGAATGATATACCACGGAGCATAATCGGTTGAGGTGCGGCTGATGGCGGTTTCGTAGGCATTTTGATAATCCTCCCAGAAGGCGCGCTCTTCAATATCGGCAGCAGAAAATTTCCAGTTTTTATCCGGGGTTTTAATGCGGCTCAGAAATCGGCGCTTCTGTTCATCTTTGGAGAGGTGGAGAAAGAACTTGAGAATCACCGTTCCGTTTTCCGAGACGGTCCGTTCAAAGTTGTTGATCTGCCGGTAGCGGGTTTCCCAAAAATCGGTATTCGCGTCTTCGACGGAATGAATATCCGGCAGGTTTTCCGCCAATAAATATTCGGGATGTACTTTGGTGATCAGTACATTTTCGTAGTGAGAGCGGTTGAAGATGCCTATCCGGCCCCGTTCGGGCAATTTGGTGTAATGCCGCCACAGGTAGCTGTGATCCAGTTCTTCCGAGGAGGGATGTTTGAAACTGTGCACATCGCAGCCCTGTGGGTTGATCCCGGAAAGGACATGCTTGATCGCCCCGTCTTTGCCGGCGGCATCCATAGCCTGAAAGATCAGGAGCAGGGCGCGCCGGTTTTCTGCATAAAGCCGGTACTGCAGGCCCGACATGAGTTGAATGTCTTTTTTGAGCTGCTTTTTTGCCGCTTTACTGTCCTTAAAGGCGCCAATGAAAGCGGGGTCGTATTTCTTTAAGGAAACGGATGTTTGAGGGGGGGCTTTGAATTTTTGGAAGTTCATGCTCATAATTGATCGGGTTATTTTCTGCAAAAGACTAAAAACTCAGGGAAGGCCACAAAAAAAGTACGGCTCGTTAGAGCCGTACCCGAAATATTGAACACCCGACTGTTAATTCAAACCGAAAGCATAGTAAAACACCTCCGATTCTGAGTAGATTGAATATGCACCACCGAAGGCAACGTCCTTTCGGCAGCGTAAGTGAAATCAAAAGGCGGCGCGGTTGGCGTGCCGTTATTCGGTACATAATTGACCATTCTGGCCGATGCCGGGCTCAGATTGACGGAGGTGCTCTGTCCTTCCGGCTCCAGCATTTTGTAGCTGCCCAGGGCAATAGCGCCTCCTAAAAGGGCGGCCAGGGCATATAAAAAGAAATTTTTCATTTTTTTTGAATTTTGGATGGATCATAAATGGGTAATCATATCCTTCATAGAATTACAGGAAAGAGTGGATAGTTGGCCCGGGCCATCTTTGGCGGCTGATATTATTTAATGTTTAACTAAATCCGGGGGCTTTGCTAAGAATATTAACCAAGGCCATAGAATTGTCAGGGGTTTTGTTCTCCTTCCCGCTTATAAGTCTGTTCGGATAGACTGGCCGTCCCTGGTGGTGATGATACTGGCGTCATAATCAGCTACCATAGCATTCAGGTGGCTACCATTCCAGGGTTGGACGAGTTCGCGGTTCGGTATTCGCTGTTCGCAACCGCGGCAGGCTGCTTGGGCTTACCTGCTTCTAACCGTGTCCAACCTTAGACGGGTAGCCATTCAGGTGAACTTCCACCCCGAATGCCTGTAAATATTCCAGCGCTTTCCCGGAAGCCGCTTCTGACATTGCGGCAGGAGCTTGGGTAACCATCTGCGTAGCGTTGCCATTGTTTGATTGCCAATGTGTGAATCATGCAACTTTATTCAGCAAATGTATAACACTATTCTGGATGAATGACCTGATCTTTATACTACAATTTGCAACGTAATTCTAAACAATATAAATTATGAAAAACTTAATGTTTAAAATCGTCTTGCGCACCTCAATAGCCGCATTATTGTTGGGGTTCGGATTAAAGGCAAACGCTCAGGGTGTTGAATTCGGATTACGGTTTATGCCGACACTTTCTTCCTTCGACGTAAAAACTTCGTCCGGCGGCACGGTAAAAGGAGAAGCGACCATAGGTTTTGGATTTGGAGCATTATTGGGATATAATTTTTCCGATCATGTTGAAATACAGGGAGAGGTTATATACAACTCCCTTTCGCAGAAATATAAAGAACTGGATATTGAACGGAAAGTCAAATTGGATTATGTGAACATTCCTTTATTGCTTTCGCTCAATACCGGTAAATCAAAACCGGTTAATTTCAATGTTGTAGTGGGCCCGCAGATGGGTATTAATGTCGGGAGCAGTTTGACGATATCCAATAGCGGCGTGGATACCCCGAATGCCTTGTTGTCTGTAAAGAAAGGCGATCTCGGTTTTGCTTATGGCGCCGGCCTTGACTTCGGGCTCAACCCGGAAAGCAATTTTCGCCTGGCCTTAGGGTTCCGCGGTGTTTATGGCTTGTTTGACATCAGCGACAACAATAAAAATAACTCGACTGATTCTTTCTTCGTTCTCGACCGGAGTCACGTTAAAACATACTCAGGTTACATCGGATTCTCATTTTTATTCTGAGTAAGAGAACCTTTAAATTAACACACTCACAGTTATCGCGTTCCTTATCGGATTTGCAATAGCCAGAAGAAAACGGTAGTTGCGGTAAGAAAAAAAGCAAAAATCATGAAAAGAGTAGAAAACAAAGTTGCCATTGTAACCGGCGGCGCATTAGGTATCGGACGAGAAACATGCATTTTACTGGCAAAAGAAGGTGCGAAAGTTGCCATCACAGACGTGCTGGACAAAGAAGGTCAAAAGTTGGCTGAGGAAATCAACCGTTCGGGTGGAGTGGCTAAATTCTGGCATCTTAATGTGGCAAACGAGAAGGAAGTTGAAAATGTTTATGCCGAAGTTGTCCGGGAATTTGGAAAGATTAATGCGACAGTAAACAATGCAGGTGTTGCAGGTGTTGACAAACCAACGCATGAATTAACAGAAAAAGAATGGGACGCCGTGATGGATGTGAATGTAAAAGGCGTATTCTTCTGCACCAAACATGCCATCGCCCACATGCAAAGGTCAGGCAGTGGCAGCATCGTAAACCTGTCTTCCATTTATGGGATAGTCGGAGCGGGAGATATCCCTCCTTATCATGCTTCAAAAGGCGCAGTCAGGCTAATGTCTAAAAATGATGCGTTAATCTATGCAAAAGATAATATAAGAGTAAATTCTGTGCATCCTGGGTTTATTTGGACGCCTTTGGTTGAAGAATTAGGAAAAAACGACCCTGGATTCAGAGCACACCTTGATAGCCTGCATCCGCTGGGACATGTTGGCGACCCCATAGATATTGCGTATGGAATACTTTATCTGGTATCCGACGAATCAAAATTTGTGACTGGAAGTGAATTGGTGATTGATGGTGGTTATACCAGTAGATAAGTAAGGTGCAAGATTTAAAAGTGAGGCCATTGACAAGGCTTATAGTATGTTGGGATGCCAAACCTTGAGTGGCTTTTCCCGCCAGGAAGGTCTTTGGCCAAGACCTAAACCTAAACCTAAACCAACACCATATGAAAAAGATACTTTTTGCAACAGAGTTTTCCAGCCACGCCCCGGAGGAATTTAAATTCGCTGTGGAGCTGGCCTACCATTTCAAGGCCCAACTGCTGGCCCTGCATGCCTTTGGCCATCCGGACCTGAGGCCGATGGTGGAAAGGCCCCTACAGGAAAGAACGGACAAAGTGACTAAAAAACTGGTGGAATTCGTCACTGCAAACATGCCGGAGGCCTATCGGAAAGCGGTCCAGGTAGAATACTTCCCGGCCGATGCCTACCCGGTCGATGGCATTCTGGAAGTAGCGCTGGATCAGGAAGTAGACCTGATCGTGATCGGGTCCGGCAACCCGGATGCGGTAGATAGAATTTTAGGCAGTACGGCCCTCAGTGTTCTGGCTAAAGCGGATTGCCAGGTTTTGATGATACCGGAGAAAGCCAGGTTTGAAGGCATTGATAATATTGTTTACACAGTAGATTTTGCGTTTCGGGACCTGGAGGCGATTCATTATCTGAAAAAATGGAGCGCCACTCTCGATGCTCCTATCCACGGCGTGCACATCCTTGAAAAAGATGAAGACGAGTTGGAGATTTTGAAAAACATGATGATCCTCAAGGAAACCTTTAAGCAGGACAAAGGGATTGACTTTGACCTTAGAACCGGCAATTTCAGGGAGGAAGTTGAAAAATTTGCCAAAAGCAAAAAGGCGGATATTGTAGCCATGATCTCGAACAAGCGCAACTTTATTTCCCGGGTGCTGGACGCCGGCGCCGTAGAAGGGATGGCCAAAGGCATTCACCTTCCGTTGCTGGTGATCAAAGACGATGCTTATCAATTGAATGAACGGGCCTGGCAATGGTTGGAGGTGATTAAGGGAATTGCATGATAGGATGGGGATTTGCCTTTTTCACGGTTGGCCCCAGTATGGTGCTATTCCCGGTTAGAGGGATTGTTTTTCATTTTTTAAGAGCGTGTTGGGGATTTACTTTTGATGTCGAAAATGAGCAGATTTTGGTTCTCAGGAAGCCATTTTTGAGCCGCATAGCATCGCTACGTGGCGAAAAAATGGCGAAATGAGGTTCAAAAGATGCACATTTGCAGGCCAAAGGGTAAATCCCTAACACGCTCTAAAGGAAGAAAAATCCAGGCTGGCATACATACCGGAAGCATCGACGAAATGCCCTTTTACGCCGCTTGCCGTTTCAACTAAAAATAATATACTGATCTCATCCGGATCGGAATCGTCTTCGAATTTAAGCACATTGAGAATCTCAGCTTTCGAAAGCGGGTGGTGAGTTTTGGATTTGGGATCATGCAAAGTGTCTCCTTTTAAGTGAAAAACCGTATCAAAACCCTGGCCTTTGAAAAAAAACAGGGCTTCGTTCAATGATTGGAAGGGAGGATGCTTCATAAAGGCTAAATTTAATGGAGTACTCATTTTTCGTTACCCGGTGTGTCCGGGTTTAATTTTTCCCATAGATTTCAGAAAAAATAAAGGCGCTCAAAAAGCCAAAGATCAGGCAACTCCAGAACAGAGCCATCGAATTGACGGCGAAATCCCATCCGTCTTTGATGGGCAGGAACGTCTCGCTGACGATCAGGTGGTAATTGAGAATGGCCATCAGGCCGTTCAGGGCGATTACGCCCAGCGCGGTGGCAATGGATAGGACCAGCCCGAAGAGCATGCGGTCGTCCATAGCATGATCCTCACGTATCCATTTGCGGGCCTTGTGCATACCGAAGCCGATCATGCCAAATAGAATCCCGAAAATGGCCAGGTGCGCCAATTCAAAGCCGCCGTCTCCGGCAGCCTGAACGATCAGGTTGTAAATGACGATGATGACTGCCGTAAGCAATCCATAGCGGATGGCGTACCGGTCGGCGTGGGATCTGGCCGTTTCCGGTTGCGGCGATTTGGGTTTGGAAAGTTGGATGCGTAGCATGTCTTACTGGTTTATTTGGTGAGAAGACCAGAACAATACGGTGGGTCACTTTTAAAAGTGACTTTCCCGGCTGGCCAGCGACATTGAAGTCCTCGACCGGGAATATCCGGAAATCGATATTGAATTTGTCCCCATGAAAGGCCAATTCGGGCCCGAGCTGATCCGGGAATTGTCCGATAAATGGAAAATTCCGATCAACTTTATGTTCATCGGCTCCCCAGGCGATCACTTTCCTTACCGGGTCGAAGAGCTGGGAGGAGTGCGGCTGATTATTTGAATGTAATACTAATACTACTTTGTTAACTTAAAATCTCGCATGGCCGAAGTGCCTGGAGCGCGGGCCCCGACCCTTTGGGTACGGGGCAGGCTCTCCAGGCCCGCATAAACCTGCTTTAAGCAGGTTTTTAGCATGATATTGCCTTTTTATGGGCTGCCCGAGGCAGAGCCCTCGCGGGCCTGGATGCCCGCGCTCCTGTTAAGTTAACAAAGTAGTACTAAGTGGCGTCAGAGTTATTTGAATTTGCAGACAAGAATGTGACTTCTATCCCCACCCGGGTCTTTACGCTGAATAAATTACATCAAAACTACATTTTCCAATGAAAAAGATCCTATTTATTGCAAGCCTCATGCTGGTATTGGCTGCTTGTAAAAACGAAAAGAATACAGCGGCCCAAGCTGAGGAAGAAGGGCCGGAAATGGTCGAGGAAGACGAAGTAGACGTTGTTCCCAACTCTACCGACCTCGACTTCGACGCGGCCATGGCTGCGTATCGGAAAAAAGATTTCGAAAAAGCTTCCCATTACATCACCACTGCAATAGACGACCTGAAAAAGGACGGCGCCGCCGTGGATGCCAAATCCAGGAAAGAACTGGAAACGACTATCGCCAGCCTGCAATCCCTGGCTGAAAAAGTGAAAGCCGGCGAAGTAACCGGCGAAGAAGAGTTGGAAGGACTGTTTGCCCACGTGGATATGATGACTTCCCACGACTACCTTTTGCTCACCCAGGTATATGCTGTGGATGCGCCTGAAAAAATGCAGAGCGCTTTCCGGAAAGCGGGAGAAAGGATGGAACGAGCCACCCAAAAACTGGATGGAGAGGCAAAGACGGAAGGCGAAAAAATCCTGGGCGCCATTAAAACTGATCTCGGCAAAACCGACATCAAAGCGAATGAGATCGGAAACGCCGCCGGGAAGCGGGTCGAAGAAATGGCGGGGTGGATAAAAATGCACGCCGAAAAACTTGGGATCAAAGAGCCCGAACATAGCGATTTCTGAGTTTCTTGGGGTTGTGTAAAAAGCCCTTCAGAGGATAGCACACTGATTTATTAAGATTTATTAGGGTTCATTAAGATCATTTATTCAGCGGCTTACGATCCTGAAAAATCCTAATTTATCCTAAAGAATCAGTGTCCTATCCCTTTTTGCACAATCCCTAAGCCTTCACTCCATCCGTCCCTCTCTCCCTGCCTGTCCCGGCGTTTCCGCAGGAACGGCAGGCAGGCCTTACTCCTTTCGGAGGTTTTCCGGGGCGCCCTCCATTCTACTCCCCTCCAACCACACCTTCCTCTGCGGGAAGGGAATTTCAATCCCCTCTGCATCGAAACGGGCCTTGATGTTTTTCAGCAGTTCGCCCTCCATAACGAGGGCGTCATTTTCGCTGCTCGTCCATGCCCATGCCCTTAGTATGACTGAACTTTCGGCCAGGCTGAGTACCTGGGTGAAGACCTTGCCCGGCTCGTGGAATGATGTGCTTTTCGGGCCGGGCTCCACATGCAGGCGGTGTTGCCCTACTTCTTCTCCTATAATTTGCAACGCTTTGTTCACGTCAGAACCATAACTCACGCCGATGTCAATTTTTCGGCAGACCTTTTTGTCGCCAATATGGGCGTTGAGTAGAATCTCGCTTCCCATTACGGAATTAGGTATAATGATCCGGTTGTTGTCCAGGTCGCGGATGACGGTGTGGCGGAGCGTAATGTCTTCCACCGTGCCCGTGAGCTTGTCGCGGATGGTGACGCGGTCGTGGATGCGGAAGGGTTTGAAAATGACCATAAATATGCCGCTGGTGATGTTGCTCAGCACCTGCTGGGAAGTACCAGTACCGCCACCAACGCGACAATGCCTGCCCCGGTGAGCAGGGTGTGCGCCACGGTTTGGAACATGGGCAACACCAGAAACGCCCAGCCAATGCCCACGAGGTAAACCAATCCGACAATGAAATGCTTGAGGAACTGGTAGCTGGTCGGGTCGGCGTCCAGTTTGGTGATGGTCCGTTTCAGGTAGCGGTTGAGGAAAAAATTGAAGGCTGATGCGATGAGGACCGTAACTCCGATAATGCCCAGGAACAGCATCAGAGTCTCAATGTCGCCGAATATTTTGTCTTTCATGGTAAATAGCTTTATTGGTGCTTTTGTGTGTCAGAGAGCCGTATATCGGCGTATCAGAACGGGACAGAAATCACAAATGTCCGGTAGGCCAAGAGGGACGGCTGCCGGGATAGTTCAAATTTCTGAAAAATACCCCTTGATTTTCAGGAACTTGCGAATTGCGAACTTGCGAATTGCGAACTGCGAACTTGCGAACTGCGAATTGCGAACTGCGAACTGCGAATTGCGAACTGCGAACTTGCGAACTGCGAACTTGCGAACAGCGAACAGCGAACTTGCAGCGAACTTGCGAACAGCGAACAGCGAACTTGCGAACTTGCGAACAGCGAATTGCGAACTGCGAACTTGCGAACTTGCGAACAGCGAATTGCGAACTGCGAACTTGCGAACTTGCGAACAGCGAATTGCGAACTGCGAACTTGCGAACTTGCGAACTGCGAACTGCGAACTGCGAACTTGCGAATTGCGAACTTGCGAACTTGCGAACAGCGCCCCCCCCCCCTGCCCTCTCACTTCCCCCTCCCCGACAACTCCTCCAGCAACTCCGTCTGATAGCGCTGAATTTCCAGCAACGTCTGGAATTGCTCCTCCATCAGCAGGTTCATCTTCTGGTGCAGGTTGCGGACTTCGATTTCCGCTTTGAGGTTGACCAGATAGTCATTTTCCGCCCGCTGCCGGTCTTTTTCTTCTTGCCGGTTCTGGGACATCATGATGACCGGCGCCTGAATGGCGGCCAGGCAGGACAACACCAGGTTGAGCAGGATGAAAGGGAAAGGGTCGAAGGCCCGGGTGGCGAGAATGATGTTGACGGTGATCCAGCAAACCAGCACCACGCCGAAGGAGATGATAAAGGTCCAGCTGCCGCCGAAGGTGGCCACCTTATCCGCCACCCGTTGCCCCCGGCTGAGCATCTCCCGGGGCGGGTTCAGGAGGTTCTGAGCGATGAGTTCCTGCTCCTGAAGGGCGTCGGCGACCAGTTGGTGGAGTTTGAGCAGATGGCCGTCTTCGGTGGCGAGGATTTTGTCGAGGTATTGTTTTTGGAAATGAGTGTTTTTCATTTTATATTATTTACCCATTAGTTGAAAAACCAGGATAACAAGTCATCGCGCCATCCACAAAAATAATACCGCCGGTTGGCATTCCTTCAATTTCCTGAACGACGGCATCTATTGCCTCGGGATGGGTTACATAATTGACGACTACATTGGCGCCGTCTTTTCCCATGGCAATAGCGATACCATTCCAATGCCGGAATTGGCGCCGGTCACAATACAGGTTTACCAGCTAAGCGATTATTGGGTTGTTGATACATGGTTGTTTTTTAAATCTTCTATGAAAAACCAGCTACCTCCACCAGATAATTCTGCTCTTCCCAACGATTGCTGTCTTCCAAAAATGGTAAACTGGATCTGTCCTTTTTCATGGTATCAGTGGGCAGGTCAATAAAGTGGATGCCTAAACCCATATCCGCTGTTTCGGTATCATTTATCGTTATCCAGTTGTCGGGCGTCCATTTGACAACAGCCGGGCTAATCGTTTCAATGCGCAAAATTTTTCCTTTGGGCAAAACAGATATGGGCAAATCCGCCCGCCAGATCACCCGGCTGGATTTTACCTTATCCTTGATATAACGCTGCTGGGTATGCCTGGGCATATCAAAACGCTTTGTTCTTTTACCGAACAAACCAATTTTATGTGTTCGGCATGAGCCCATACCAGCGGCATGGTAGAACCGCTGTGTTCCCATGGATCAATTCTTTCCCTGGCATATCTTCCTTGTCCCATATCTGTTCAGAGAGCAATCCGTTGTTGGAAAATTGCTCTACTACCCGAAGCAATTCCCTGGCTTTTGCCATGTTCCCAGCCGCGATCTCATAATGCGCGCGTTCGGCGCCAGCAGGTACCAGGGGGCGGTGATCCCTATCCCGTCATAAGCGCTGCCGTCCTCCTGTTCGCCGTACCCGTCATTGACGTACCGGTACCAGCAAGTGCCATTCGGCGTTTCCGTTTTGAGGGTGGCGTCTATCACTTTTTATGGTATTTACGATTCGGGGTCATTCGCGGCGCGAAGCCCAAACCGGACCAGGTACCAAAGGGTCGATGCTCACCATTTCAGTAACAGGCATGACGTTCTGCCCTTCGGGCTTGTTTTTGATCTTCATAGCCGCATCGCCCAGGCTCGCCGCTGGAATTATAGTAGGGTTGATGCGCAGGTAGTGTCCGTCAACGCCTACTTCGTTCGACAGCCGGGTATCTTCTGCGTACAACCAGGTTTCAATGCTGTCATTCCAGGCGTCGGCGGTTTGCCGGCAATAGTCCGCTATGTTGGTTTTCCCCACCTGATTTACCAGGTTTACCGCAGCCAGCATGGCGGCAACGGTGGTAGCTATGGTAAATGCAGAAATGCCGTTTTGTTCCTCCCACCGTTCCTGTTGGGTGATGTACCATGCGAAAGGAGAAAAGTGATGGCTTTGCGAACGGTTGTCCAATATTTTTGCAAATGTTTTTCATCCAGCGCTTTGTGTTTCAGGCACAAATCGATCAGTAAAACAGGCAATGCGGTTTCGTCCAGTTGAATCCCTTTCCAGTAGGGGCGCCTTCTATCCACATGTTTTGCGCCCAATGCCCGTCGGCTTCTGCGTGGTAATCAAATAGTTTAATACCCGGAGCACATCTTCCTTGGCGTTTAGGTACCAACAGCCCGCCGGCGCACTCCACCAGGTCCCGTAGTACACCAGGTGATAGCCGCTTTCATCGTCATCGCCCATCGCATCGCCCCAGGGAATAGACAAGCTTACCAACATCGCTCCCGGAAAATCTTAGACTGATGGGTTCTCAATACCGCAGCGCTTAACCGAAACATCTCCCCAGTTCTTTTACCGTCTGGTGAAGGGGCGGAGGCTTCCTGCCAATCCGTCCATTCCCGGACGTATCTCGCTTGTATGGCTTCAAAGCCTTCGAAAAGGCTGGTAAAGCTTGAAGAGCGGCTTCCGATTCATTCGAACCAAAACCAATGGTACCAGGTCAAAGACAGCATGATCCGTATTTTCCAGATCAACTTCCCCGATCAGCGCAACGTTGCCTTCTTCGGTACTTTGGTATTCCCAAGTATGAGCTTGTGCTGCGCTAGGTCCTGCCACCCATCAGAAGTGCCGACGTATCCGACAGAGCGTTTTTTCCAGGGCGCCGAACACGCGAAAGCCAGGGTAACGCCCTGGTTTTCAGCAAAGATCATCGGATGCCCTTTGTAATCAATACCACCCAGTAGTGTTGCCCATTCCCGGTTGTTGAGGTGGGGAGCCAGATACCGTAAATATGATAGTTATCTTTTGAAGTGGCCTTTGAATTCGATTCGCTGCAAAACGGTGTCCCGAAGCGGGTCGGCAATAACCTGCTTTATTATTTGGTAACGGTTTTCCGTGCAAGTGTTAGTGATAGTAAATGCCGGTATGCCGGGCGCCGCTTGTTGCGTTTCCGTGTGGGTATTTCTTTTTTCTTCTGAAAAAAAGCCTACGCCGTTGGTTACGATCAAACCCATATCCCGGGTAGCAGCTTTGTCTTCCCGGGGAAAATAGATTTCATTCAAAATCCCGTGGCTTATCGCAAAGCTCACGGTACTGGCCAGATTGATGGCGGTTCCTATTCCGTCTTTGGAACTGGTGGTCCAACGAGGAGGAATGCCGGGTGCGCCGGGTGCTGGAAGGGGATGGGGTTGCATGTTTTAATGATTTTCAATCTGTCTGTTTAAGGTTCCTGCCTGCTCACCGCAGTAGGCAGGCCGGTATTGCGGCCGGGGGCCTATGGAGGTGTTCCGACTGCTTGCAGAGGGCTTGCATTAGGCCCTTGGCCACAAAATTCATCCGGCCGAATGGACGGGCCATAACCGAAATACCTTAGGGCCCGGCGAAGAATAACTTCCCCATTTGATGCCGATCCCTGCCTGCCTTGCGGCGAGCAGGCAGGTTTTGCCGCTGTACTGCGTTGCTCATCACTTGCGTAGCTGGGCTATGCGCGTTCTTCGCGCCCCTGCCTGCTCGCCAGCTCGCTGGCAGGCAGGTTGTCCATCGACAAAATCTCTGGCCTGAAACGGGGAACTTATTTTTCTCCGGCCCCTTATCCATTATTATTATTACCCTTGGGCTCATCCGGATACAAATCCTTGGCGCGCTGGAGGTTTTCCTGTTGAATCTTCACTTTCAACAGGTCTTCAAGATGGAATGAAAACTGGATCAGCATCCTGGACACAGGGCTGAAAGCGGCCCAGTCGCCTTTTGTTGAAAGGAAATTATCCCCTTGCTTCAACCAGGTTGTGAGGAAAGATCCGGAACCTCCGTCGCTGTAGATTTGAAAAAACACTTCAAAAGGTTGTTGGCTAATGGCGGGGAAGGTTATATTCTTGCAGTAGTACACTTCGCCATCCAGGGTTTTGATTTCCTTGCCGCCGGATTCCTGCAAAAAATCCTGCCAGGCCTGCCCTACGTCGTCCGGTGTGGCGCCGATGAGGTTGATGCTGTAGGCATTTACAAACTTCTGGTTCAGCCAGTGAGGGGCTTCGACCACTTCATAGGCGGGTTGCGCCCACGCGACAACAACGAGTGTTTGAAAGGCAAATAAGAGCAATGCGTTTTTCATTGTTGAATTATTTTTATTGTGAAAATCATGGTTGTATCACCTCCCCCAGCGCCCCCGGAAGGTAAACCAGGTCGAACGGAGCGCTGTACACCAGGTACATCATCTGCCAGTCCGGGCCGAATTTTTCTTTGAAATCCCTGAGGCTTTTGTAGTGGGAGAACTGCCGGATGCGTTCATAGGCCAGTTTGATGGCCCGTTCCTGAATGTTGTCTGGTTCATCGATGCCGCTCATGGGCACCATGCCCAGGTCGCAACGGTGGAAACCCTGTTCTTTCAGGTGGAGGAACATATTGACGAAGAGAAAGTCCATCGTGCCGTTGGGGGCGTCTTCCGTTTTGCGCATCAGGTCGAAATTGGCTTCCCCGGGAGCGTAATCCGGAACGATGTTGACAAAGCCGACGACTTTGCCCTCCTGGTTCTCGATGGTGAAAATGGGCTGATTTTTCAATTCCTCTTCCTCGAAAAAGCCCTGGGAAAAGGCCAGCTCGCTGCGGCCTGTTTCTCGCAGCCAGTCATCGCTGACGGCCTTGAGTTGTTGGAGGAAGCTGTCTCGTTGGGGCGGGTCGTAAGCGTGGAAGGTGAAGCCTTCTTTGACCAGCCGGTTCATCACGTTGCGCAGGTCTTTTTTATCTTTGCCCTGCAGGCTGAAAGTGTCGAGGCTTACTGTGGCGTTTTCACCGATGGGGAACAGTTTTTTGCCCAGTTTCTCAAAAACGGAAATGCTGCTCTCGGGTATGCGGTACCAGGCGGCGCGCAAGCCATTCTGGCGGCACCAGCGCTCGAAGGCGGGGATCATTTCAGCCACCGCCGCTTCGTCGCGGCATACGGGGTTTTCCAGGGCGATAGCGTAGCTGCGGCTCGTTCTGAATGCTACGAACCCCTCTTCGTCTTCGCTGAACCAGAAGGCCTTATCCGAATACGTTTTAAAGTAGTCGAGCGAGGAGCGGCCATACTTTTCCAAAAGGGCCTGAGCCCGAAGCCGGTCGTCTTCCGCCGATGGCGGGCGAAGGATGAGGGGGCGAAGCAGCAGGTAAACAACATAGGCCATCGTCGCGCCACCCAGCATATTCATGCCGATGAGGAATTCCCGGCCGAACGGGGTGGCCGGCGGCAGGCCGATATCAGATAAAAAGAAAGTAGTGACAGCCTGCCGGAATGATTGCCGGAGGGTGAAATCCGCAGCGAAATGTTGTTCATCCAGGAAAAAAAATCCGAGGGTGCCAAACACCAGCACACCGCCCACCGCCACCAGGCCTGGAAATAAGCTTCGCCTGGCCAGGCGTAGGTCGGCCCGGATGAAATATTGCTTGCGTTGGTAGATCAGGCTGGCCAGCGCCATCAGGGCGATGAGGGCCTCCTCGTAGTCGATCCCTTTGGTTAAATGGGTAATCAGGGACAAGGCGCTCAACCCGACCGCCATCAGCCAGGCATTGCGCAGCCCTCGCAGCAGGTATGCCCCCACGCCCAGCATCAGTACTCCTGAGAAAAGTACCAGATAGGTGGAAGCGTGAATGGCTGCCAACGGCAGGAACTCTTTGAGTATCTTCAAACGTTCCGGCGCAGCCGGCGTGAGGGCGCTCAGGATGTTGACCAGGCCCAGGGCAAACAACAGCAGGGCGGGGAACACCCGCAGAAGTAAGGCCCCGCGCTGCGCCACCAATATGGCCGCCCCCAGTATCAGCAGCGACCAAAACTCGAAAAAGCGGAACAGCATAGCCACGGAAATGGCCGCTACCGTTGAAAAACCAAACAACGTTAGGGCATAGGTCAGGGCTACTTCGATGGCGCCGACGCCCCGCAAAAACGGAGAACTCATCAGCAGGAGTAACACAATGGCGTATCCGATCACAGCGGCCTTTAGGGTAGCGTCGCCGCCCAGCGCTTCCATGGAGATGTAAAGGTGGGCGATACCGATCACTTCAATAACGCATGACAAGGCCACTACGATCCAGAAGTCGCGTACATGGAAGGCCTGGCTTTGCAACTGGCCGATCACTTCGGTAAAAGCGGGCGCTTTTCGCTCCAGAAAACCATACAACCAGCCTTTTTTTATGAGGCTTCGAACCCCCAGCCCCAGTAACCCGAGCGTGGCGATGACTACCAGGAGGCCTACTGCCAGATCACCGGATAACTTGCTTTGGAGCAGCAGCCAAAGCAGCGCAGGCAAACCTATGATAATGGAGGACAGAATAGAACAGATATTGAATATAGAGGAAGCAAAGTAAGTTTGGGTGGGCGCTATGCCCTCCTCCCGCTCCAGTTCTTCATTGAAGAAGAACATATTGGTCAGCATCCCGGCGGGCAGGAACATGCTGATGAGGTTGCGCTTCAGGTAGAGCGCCGATGCTGTGCCCAGGCCGATGTCCTGTCCGATTGCCCGAAAGCTGTATACATACATCAGGCCCTGAACGGCAATAAAAAAGGCCACCAAAACAAGGCCGCTGAATACCCATACTCCCCTGGCTTCCGCCAGCGCCTCGCCCACCTTTTGAACCTCCGCCCGCTCGTGGCGCAAAAAATAAATGCCCAGGCCGACGAATAGCAGGCTCAGGGCGACCTGTAAGAGGGCTTTTTGATTGGTTTTTAGAAAAAGTATTGCTTTACTCATTCCTCGTATTAGGTTGTTTGGCGGGGCAGCATTTTAAATGCCACCGCCACCAGATACAGATGGTAGATCAGGATGTATAACCGTTGCCACACACCTCTATAATATAAAATACCGCTTTCCTGCGGGTACATTTTTGTCAGGGTAAATAGGCTGGCCAGGGATAACCCGCTGATGATGGTAAACCAGGACAACCGGAAAAAACCTGGATGGGCCTTCCGGGGGAATACCTTCAACAACACCAGCGGCAATAACATCAGCCCGGCGTCGCCCATCATGCTGAACAGGTCGTGCAGAAACGTCGAGCGGGCTTCCAAACCGTTTACCGGATCGACTGGAAAAAGCCCCGACCCAACGCCTTCTCCCAGGCCGTAAAGAACGATCATTCCGGCGGCGAGCCTGGCCCATACCCCCTCCCGGGAATATGCCTGATATAAGCCGAACCCAAACAAGATCATCAAAACAGCAAACACCACCCCCCAAACCGCCACCTCCTCTATAACCGGGCTACCCACCTGCCCCAGACGGCTGGCCGATTCCGCCAGCCAGTTGTAGCCGGGGTAGTGGCGTATAAACCAATAGTCGGTGGCAAATACCCCCACTCCGGCGAGGATGCAGCTCACCACCCCGGCCCGAATCCATAGTGTTTTACTCGCTGCCATTATGCTGTTTCCTGATACTGAAATAAGTGAAAATGCTGATCAGCAGGAAGCCCAGCGTAAAAGCGGCGGCGCCCCAGCGCCAGCTTTCAATCGTATAAGCCAGCATGGCTGTGATCACCGACAGGCCAATGAAAATATAGAGCTGCACTTGTTGTTTCCGGTTATTGTCCATTTTGGCAGATTAAGCAACCATTATCCTTTCCGTAGCTATAATATGGGCGATGCGGTCCTGCACTCGTTTCCGGGCTCTGGACAGGCGCATTTTCATGGCGCTCTCTGAAATGCCGTAACGGCTTTGCAATTCTACGATTGGCAAGCCTTCTTCGTATTTTTCCATCAGCAGGGCGCGGTTGTCCTCATCCATATCGGCCATAGCCTTGTTCAGAGCGAGCAGGAGTTGTTCTTTTTCTTCAGCAGCACTCCATTCCATAAACTCCTCGTTTTCATCGGAGAAGGGCTGGCCATTTATTGCAAAAGTTCTCTTTTTGGTTTGGGCATTCAGGAAATTAATACACTCATTGCGGACAATCCGAAAGAGCCAGCCACCGAAAAAGCCGGTGTTCCTCAACTGATGGATACGCTCCGCGGCCCTCAGAAAAACCTCTTGGGTAATATCCAGAGCAGTTTCCCGGTCGTGCGTAAACCGGATACAATAAGCCAACACATTATCGTAGTAACGCCTGTACAGCTCACCGAAATACTGGTTCTCGCCGCCTTGCTGGAAAACGCTGGCCAGTTGGGCATCGGTCATTTGAGGAAGGGCATGAGAAATCATCGTTTAGATTTTTTGATGGTTGAATACAATTTACCCTTCAAATGTATGTTTCAAAATCACCCGGCGCGGAGTTGATCGGTGGAAGCGGGGAAAGCATCGGTGAAATGGGGGGAAGTGTCGGTGAGGAATTTGTTTTTATTCGGCGGTAAAAATGTGACCTGGGTTGATTTTACCGTCTTTTCGGCCTGGCAGGTTCGGAATGCTATCCCGAAAAGGCGAAAATTTCAGGCCGTTCAAATTTGCTACAATATTCAACTCTATGTTACAGAGTACTTAGAGCATGTTTGGAGGCCAATCTTTGGGCTAAAAAATGCCCCTTTTTTGCTGATATTGCGTTACTTTTTTTGCCCGTACCACCAGTATGAGCTGCAAAAAGATGCCTTATCTCAACAAGAAATTGACACTTTTTATCTCCAAACCCGGCCTCCAAACATACTCTTAGTGTTACTATTCAGCATGGGGTCTGAAATACGCCTGACGCAAAATTTTGTAGACTTTTTCCCGCTGGAACCCCTTCTCATTCCCCTTGGAAGGGGAAGGGCGGCTTACAAAATTTTGCTTGAGGGGTCAAATCACCACGATGCTGAATAGTTACCTCTTAGTCAACTAACGCCTTAAATTTTATTATGAAAAGGTGGATTCATTTTACCTTGTTTACCCTGGTGGTTGTATTATCCAACGGCCGGACGGGTTATGCTCAAACCAGCCTTGATGCTTATCTCGAACAGGCGCTGGCCGGAAATGCCGATTTGCAAAATTTTAAACTGCAAAGGGAGGTATCTACCCTGGAAATTCAAAAAATAAAAGCCCAATACGAAAGCCCGCAGTGGTCCCTGACGGGAGATTACCTCCTGGCGCCATTTTTCTTCAATAACGGGCAAGTAGCAGCCATTACGGCCAACCCGGATGCCAGGGCCATTGGCTACGATGCCGGCGTGACCAACGGTGGATGGTATTCAGGACAGGTTAATGTCAATTATCCGATCTTTACCCGGGGGATAAGCCAACCGCTGGCCCAGCAACAGGATTTGGAACGCATGAGCCTCAACGTTCAGTCCCGGCAACTGGAAGCCGCCCTGAAACGGCAAATTACCGCCGACTACCTCAACGCCTACCTGATACAGCAACAAAAGGATTTTACCGGCCAGGTGAAAACCGGGCTTCTGGAACAGCGCGAATTCGTGCGTAAACTGGCGGGCCGGGGCATCATGCGCGTCACCGGCCTGGAATTGCTTAATCTGGAAATTCAAAATCAGGATTTTCAACTGGAGAATTTAAGTGCGCAATTTCGTCAGGCATTGATAACGCTCCGCAACGATGCCGGCATCGCCGATACTGCGAGCGCCCGCCTGGAGGCAGTGGAATTGAGCCTTACCGATGCTGCCGAACGGTCCTTATTTCTGGAGCCCTATCGCCTGGATAGCCTCAATGCCCTCAATGGCCAGGCAGCTTTTGAGGCCCGCTACTTCCCCCAGGTTAACCTCTTTGCCAATGCTGGGGTCAATGCAGTGGAATTAAACAACATCTACCGAAAAGTGGGTTTTAGCGCCGGCCTTCATGTTTCCTGGCTCTTTCAGGATGGAGGGCAGCGCGATATCAATGCCCAGCAGAATGAATTGCGGCAACTCAACGCCCGCAATCAAACGGAATTTTCCAGCCGCCAAATTCAAAATAACCGGCTGAATAACCGGCTGTTATTACAACAGAACCGACAAAATATCGGCCTGCTCGATACGCAACTGGCCGGCTACCGGCAATTATTGGCTACCTATAAGCAGGAATTCGCCCTGGGGCAATTGTCGGTGATCGATTATCTGAATGTATGGCGGGATTACGTTGGCCTGCAGCATCAAAAGATATTGCAGGAGATTCAGTTATTGCTCATTATCAATGAAATAAACTACTGGAATAATTAAACCGCTCATGAGAAATACCGCTTTCCCAATCTTCTTAATCTTCCTGCTTTCGCTGTTAACAGGGGCCTGCCGGCATGAACAAGATGCTGGCGATCCCCCGGCAAGCCCTGCCCGAACTCAAGTGGTAGCCGGCCATCCTTCCATTCAGCCAATGCGGGAATTCCTGACCATGAATGCAGTTACAACCTATACCAATCGGGGCAATATTCGGGCCACCACAACCGGTTATGTTCAAAAAAGTGCTGTGAAACTGGGAGATCAGGTAAAAAGCGGCCAGGTGGTTTTTACCTTGAAGACCAGAGAGGCGGAGGCTCTGGGGGAGGAGATTCTTCGCGACCCCAATATTAATATAACCGGTATTGTATCGGTAGTTTCTAAAAATGGGGGAGTCGTTACCCAGGTGTTTTTTCAGGAAGGGGATTATGTGACGGAAGGGGACATCCTGGCGGAATTGACCAAGCCCAGCTCGCTGGCCGTCAAGTTATACGTTCCGTATGAATATAGCCGGCAAGTCCAGGCGCAAAAATGGGTGAACGTGCGGCTCCCGGACGGAGAAACGCTCCGGGGGGCCATTGGCCAACTGTTACCCTCGGAAGACATGGTTTCCCAGACAACGCCTTATTTGGCCACCTTAAGCCCGTATCGGTTTTTGCCGGAGAACCTGAATGTTACCGTTACCGTACCGTTACATTTTGTGGATAAGGCGCTGGTGGCGCCGCCCGCCGCCTTGCAATGCAATGAGGAACAAACCGAGTTTTGGGTCATGAAACTTATTAATGATACCCTCGCCATACGCCAGCCGGCTACCTTGGGCATGCGCAACGATTCCCTGATCGAATTGAAAAATACGGGCTTAACGCCCTCGGACCGCATCATTGTGCAAGGCGCCTACGGCCTTCCCGATACGGCTGCCGTTACGCTGGTGGAACAACTCTAACTTACGATTAGCTACATGATCAACTACGTAAAATACAAAAACCCGATTGGTGTCCTGCTCGCGATCATTCTTTTGGGAGGTGTGTACACCTACACGCGGATGAAATCGGATTTGTTCCCTAATGTGACCTTCCCCAAAGTAAAGATCATTGCAGATAACGGCCAGCAACCCATCGATAAGATGATGCTGACGGTTACGCGCCCACTGGAAGAAGCCATCAAACAGGTGCCGGGCCTACAGTCTGTCCGTAGTACTACCAGCCGGGGTAGCGCCGAGATTTCCGCCTTTTTTGACTGGAAAACGGATATCGACCTGGGGCAGCAGCGCATCGAAAGCAGGATTAACCAGAACCGCAATAACCTGCCGGCAAACGTTCAGATTACCGTCGAAAAGATGAATCCTTCCATCCTGCCCATCGCGGGGTATTCTTTGGAAGGCAACCGCAGCCAGATTGAATTGAAGCAGATTGCCCTGTTTACGGTCAAACCTTTTTTATCGCAAGTGGCTGGAGTCTCGGATGTGTCCGTTACAGGAGGGAAAACCAAAGAGTATCATTTGGTGCTCAACACCATAAAGATGAGTGAACTGGGAATAACCCCCCAAATGATTTTCAATGTGTTGTCTCAAACCAATTTCATTAGTTCCAATGGTTATGTACAGGCCTTCGATCGGTTGTACCTCACCCTGACGGACGTGGTCATGGATGATTTACACGATCTCGAACAAACCATTGTGGCCAGCTCCCCGATGCGGGTGGTTAAAGTCAAAGATATTGCGGAAGTAAAAGTAGAGGCGCAAAAAGAGTACATCAAAATTAAAGCGAACGGTTTGGATGTCCCCCTGGTTGCCGTGGCCAAACAACCGGATGCCAATTTAATTGATGTGGCCGCCGGCCTGGAAAAAAAAGTGGCCGAATTGAATGCTTTGCTGCCCAAAGGGGTCATTCTCCGCCCCTATTACCAGCAAGCAGATTTTGTGCAGGATTCAGTCCGAAGTATCCAGGACGTGCTGTGGATCGGCCTGGTGCTGGCCATTTTCGTCGCTATTTTTTTTCTGCGATCTCTCAGGAGCAGCCTGGTATTGCTGCTGACTATTCCCCTTACCTTGAGTTTGACCCTGATCGCGCTGTTTGCGCTTGGCTATGACTTCAACATCATGACCCTGGGGGCCATCGCCGCCGCCATCGGGCTGGTTATTGATGATGCGATCATTATTGTGGAACAATTGCATCGCAGCCAGGAGGAAGAGCCGGAAAAATCACCCCGTGAATTGGTGACGAAAGCTATTCATTTCCTTTTCCCGGCGATGGTGGGTTCCTCTCTCAGTACGATTGTTATTTTTATTCCCTTTGGATTAATGACCGGCATTGCCGGTGCGTATTTCCGGATTTTGACCGAAACGATGATCATCACGCTGACGTGCTCTTTTCTGGCCACGTGGATAGGCCTTCCCGTGGTGTACCTGCTATTATCCAGGGATAAGGGCCAGGAGGGAAACGAGGAGCATAAAACCACAAAGGACAGAGTTTGGGTCAACCTGGCTATCCGGTATCCCGTTTTTTCTTTGATATTTATCGCTTTACTCGGCTTCGTTATCTATTCTGTCGCTCCGAAGTTGCCTTCGGGCTTCCTGCCCGAAATGGATGAGGGATCCATTGTGCTGGATTATAACTCTCCCCCCGGAACCTCCCTGGAAGCTACCGACCTGATGCTTCGCCAGGTTGACAAAGTACTGGATGGGATACCGGAGGTCACCTCTTATTCCCGGCGTACCGGAACTCAAATGGGCTTCTTCATTACGGAACCGAACCGGGGAGACTACCTGATCCAATTGGCCAAAACCCGGGCCCGCTCTACAGTCGAAGTGGCGGATGATATCCGGAACCAGGTGGAGCCTATTTTACCCGCCCTCACGGTGGATTTTGGCCAGGTCATCGGCGATATGTTGGGTGACTTGATGGCCAGCGTTCAGCCCATTGAGATCAAGATTTTTGGGGACGATCGGCGGATACTGGAAGCGTTATCCCGGAAAGTAGCCGCCGAAGTGGAACAGGTACGCGGAACAGCGGATGTTTTTGACGGCATCCTGGTAGCGGGGCCGTCGGTAACGATTGAACCGGAAGTGGCGCTTTTGCAGCAGTTTGGGCTAAGCCCCGCCGATTTTCAATTCCAACTGCAAACTCAATTGGAGGGCGCCGTGGTCGGAGCGGTACCTGAAACCCAGCAAATGACGCCTATCCGTATGGTTTATCCCAATAGCGCTACAACAGGGGTGTATGGCCTGCAACACGGACAACTATTTCAACCGGGTGGGCAGCTGATGCCGATCTCCCGCTTCGGAAAAATTGTCGTTCAACCCGGCTCCGCGGAGATCAACCGGGAAAATCTGAAAAATATGGGGGTCATTACGGCCCGCCTGAATAACCGGGACCTGGGGAGTACCTTAAAAGATATTCAGGCGGCAATTGCCCAAAACGTATCCCTGCCAGTCGGCTACAACATTGAATACGGCGGCGAATACGCCCAACAACAACAGGCTTTCCGGGAATTACTCACCATTCTCATCCTTTCCAGCCTGCTGGTCTTTACGGTTATCCTGTTTTTGTTCAAAAAATTTAAAGTCGCTTTCGCTATCGTCTTGCTGGCCGTTTTGGGAGTTGCCGGCAGCCTGACAGCGCTATACCTTACGGGCACGCCTTTGAATGTGGGTAGCTACGTCGGCATCATCATGATCATCGGAATTATAGGGGAAAATGCCATTTTTACCTACTTCCAGTACGCCGAATACCGAAAAATAGCCAGCAAGGAAGAAGCGATTATCCATTCTATTTCCACCCGTTTGCGCCCCAAACTGATGACTGCCCTGGGGGCGATCATGGCCTTACTTCCCCTGGCTCTCGGTATTGGCGCCGGCGCGCAAATGCACCAGCCGCTGGCTATTGCCGTTATCGGCGGGTTGTTGCTGGCATTGCCGTTGTTGCTGGTTGTTTTGCCTGCTCTTTTGAAAATAATGGAGCGGTAGGCCCTCTGATAGTTACGTATCGCGTAGCTGTTAAATTACTAATCAGAACATCCAGAAAAGACGCTAAACAGGTATTTGTCACATTTAGGCAGGTTCGTCTCCTTGTAAATTAAGCTTAAAGGCATTAGGTTTGGATAAATAAAAAAAGATGGAAAAGTCAATACATAATGACCCATTAATCAAAAAAACTTGGCGAATATTTTGATAATCAGCCCATTGTGAAAGTTTATCTATTTGGTTCGTTTGCCAAACATAAACAGCGGGAAGACAGTGACATTGACTTGTATGTTGAATTTGACCCCAATGTGTCTATTGGCCTGGAATTTGTCAAAATTTATCTCGACCTGAAAGAATTAACGGGGAGAGAAGTGGACCTGGTAACAGAAAAATCCATTTCGAAGTATATAAAGTCAAGGGTAGAGCAGGAAAAAATTTTGATTTATGAAAGAAAAGCCGCCTGATGAAGCGAGGCTTCAGCATATCAGAGACGCCATCGAGGAAGTTGAAAGCTATGTAGAAGGAATCGACCTGGCTTTTTTTGAGAAAGATTCCAAAACCCGTTTTGCTTCTATTTCGAATTTTAGTTACGAATTTACCCCAAGCGCCTCCGACCCGGAGATCAGATCGAACAGCTCCTCATCGATCGTCTCCTGGCGCAGGCGGTGGAAGGCCAGGCTGAGGTTTTGGGCCAGCTCCTGGATGTTTTTCTCGGCGCGTTGCATAGCGGCCAGCCGGCTGGCGTTCTCGCTGGCCAACGATTCGGCGCAGGCCTTGAACAAGGATACAAAAAGGTACTCCCGAACCAGGGCGGTCAGGGTGGGCGCCACGGCGCCCATAGGTTCGGGCAGGTTCCTGGACGGCCAGCTTAAGCCGGTTAATTTCTGGCGCCAGATCTCATCCAGCGGTATGAAACATTGGCTGACCGGCTCATAGACAGCCCCTTCTCCCGGGCGGTTGTGAAAGAGGTAAAACTGCGTGGCCTCTCCCTTTTCCAGATTCTGCTCGATCTCGAGGAGGATTTGTCCGGTAAGCGGGGTAATCGCCTGGACGGAATTGGGGACAGCAAACAGCCTGGAGACGGGTAGCCCGGCGTCTTCCAAACGAGACTGAATTACTTCCCCAACAGCCCAGACGATTTTTTTGCCGGGAAGTTCACGAAGGGTAGCGGCGACATGGTTGACAATCACGTCGTTGAACGGCCCGGCCAGCCCCTGCCCGGCGCCGAAAACAATGGCGCCGATGGCTTCCGGTGTTTCCTGTCCTTTTTTCATCAGCGCAGGAAGTTCCTGTACCTGGCGAAAACAAACCGACAGGCCCAGTTCCACGGTGTGATAATAATCATTTAAAGCGTGCACGGCCCGTTCATACTGGTTGATGCTGGCGGCGGACAGCGCCTTCATGGTCCGGACTACGGATTCTAGTTTCTCCGCTCCTTCGATCTTGTGCCGCAGGCTTTCCAGTGTATCATTCATGAGGGCTCTTTTTTCAACAGAAACGGAGCAAGGGCTTTTTCGCAAAGCAGCAAAACCGCCTCATGGCCTGTTTCGCTCAAACCGCCGGATGAAAAGATTTCCTGAAGGATTTCATCGGATAGGTTTTTGGCGGCATCCCGCACCGCCTGTTCGGCTGCTTTCATCTTTTCCAGGGGCGTCGGCTCGAAAAGGCCTTTGGCCAGGGCCAGCAGTACGCTGATCTGTTCAGGTACCGGGACGGGTTCGAGTTCGGGTTGTTTCAAAACGGCCCGAATTCGCCGGCCGTGTTCGAGGGCCTGCCGGCTGCGTTCATCCAGACGGGTGCCGAAGCGGGCGAAGGTTTCCAGCTCTTCAAACTGGGCGTAGGCCAGCTTGAGGTTGCTGGTGGCGGCGCGGTAAACCGCCAGTTGGGCTTTACCGCCCACGCGGGAAACGGATTTGCCGACATCGATGGCCGGCAGCACCCCCAATTCGAAAAGGGTGGGGGAGAGGTAGGCCTGCCCGTCGGTGATGGAGATCAGGTTGGTGGGGATATAGGCGGCGATGTTCTGGGCTTCAGTCTCCACAATAGGCAGGGCGGTGAGCGACCCGCCGCCTTTTTCCTCGCTCAGGTGCGTGGCGCGTTCCAGCAGGCGGGAGTGGATGTAAAAGATGTCGCCGGGAAAAGCTTCCCTGCCCGGCGGCCGCCGGAGTAAGAGCGAGAGTTCCCGGTAGGCGCGGGCGTGTTGAGTGAGATCGTCATATACGATGAGTACATCGCGCCCGGCTTCCATGAAGTACTCCCCGATGCTGGTGGCGGCGTAAGGCGCGATATATTTGTGGCCGGGCGGGTCGTTACCTTCGGACACCACGACGATGGTGTAGCCCATCGCTCCTTTCTCCTCTAGTTGGGCCACCACCTTGGCTACGGTGGATGCCCGTTGTCCGATGGCGCAATAGATGCATATCACATCCTTTTCCTTTTGATTGAGGATGGTATCGATGGCGATAGCCGTCTTCCCGGTCTGCCGGTCGCCCAGTATCAATTCCCGCTGCCCTCGTCCTACCGGAATGAGGGCGTCGATCACCTTCAGCCCGGTCTGTAAAGGCACATTGACCGGCGCCCGGTCCATGATCGCCGGGGCGCTGCGTTCAATGGGCAGGCGCCCGCTAAACGCCAACCGGCCTTTGCCATCGAGGGGGTTGCCCAGGGGGTCGATCACTCGTCCAATCAACGCATCGCCCACGGGCACATCCATCACGCGTCCGGTGCGTTGCACTTCATCGCCGGTGTGAAGGTGCCAGTACTCACCCAGGAGGACTACGCCGATATCCGCTTCGTCGATGTTAAAGGCTATTCCGTACAGATCGCCTGGAAATTGCAGCAACTCCTCGGAGCCGGCGCCCGGCAAGCCCGACACCCGGGCAATCCCGTTAGAAACCGTTGTGACGATCCCTGTTTCCTGAAGGGCCAGCTTTGGTTGAAACGCTTCCCTCGTCCGGCGCATGGTGTCGAATGCCTCGTCGAACATTTCTTGTAAATTGTCAGCCGCCATGGTTTTTACTTTTTTGTTCCTGCGCCGGTTCTGCTTCCAGGATACTGGCTGCCTTCTGCTCCAGGTCGCCCAGATAATCTGTGATGGACCAGGCCATTTTGTAACCATTGGTAGTGAGTTCAATGCCGTCCGCCTGTCCATACTGGGCCTGCCCGTTCGCAGGTGTCGCTGAGGTGGCCTCGAAAAGTACCTGTCCATCCGGGGGGAGCATTTTTTTCAGGGCGCTTTTTATGGCCGCTTGTTGCTCGGAAGAGAGGGTGAAGGTGCTGCGTACGGTTACCGGATGGCTGGAAGCCTGCAATGCCGCTGTGAGTTGCTTTCCCTCCCCGTCGCTCAGTTCTGCCAGCCGCCGGGCAAATACGGCGGCCATCTGTTGTTCCAGGCTGCTGTCGGCC
The DNA here is from genome assembly GCA_020636095.1 of Lewinellaceae bacterium. GTDB lineage: Bacteria > Bacteroidota > Bacteroidia > Chitinophagales > Saprospiraceae > JACJXW01. The sequence goes on along the minus strand of JACJYN010000011.1, from coordinate 42,671 downwards.
AGGTCCGCCAGTACTTTTCGGGCTATTTCAAAAACTTCTTCCTGGAATCGGCGTAGGATGCCCTGGCTCAGGTTGGCCTTTTCGCTGTCAAGGGTCTCCTGGAGCCGGGCGCGTAGCAGGCGGTGGTCTTCCCGCGCCTCTTCCAGGAGGCGTTGGCGCTCCGAGTTGGCGTCGGCCTTTGCCTGGTTGAGCAGGGTTTCCCGCTGTTGTTCAAGGTTGCTGTTCAATTCCTGAAAGTGGCCTTTTTCTTTTAGCGCTTCCGCTTTTTGTGCTTCGGCCTCCTGCAGCCTGTTCGTGATCCGCTTTTCCCGTTCGTCCATAACCTGCAGGATCGGCTGGTAGAGGAATCGCTTCAGCAACCAAACCAGGATCAGGAAGTTGAGGAGTTGAGCGATGACGGTGAACCAGTCAATTAGCATATCTCAGGGCTTTAACTTCCGATGATGTGGTTCCAGAACGGGTTCGCAAAGATCAGGATCATCGAAATGACGAAACAGTAAATGGCAATGGATTCGATCATGGCCAGGCCCACGAACAACGTTCGCGAGATGGTCGAAGAAGCATCAGGTTGCTGCGCCAGCGAACTCATGGCGGTGGCAATAGCGCGCCCTTCGGCCAGCGCCGGGCCGATGCAGCCCAAGCTGGTCGTTACGCCGGCGGTGATGATCGAAGCAATAGCAACAATGGTTACTTTATCCATGATGTTGATTTTTGACAATTGCTATGAGCCAGATAACACTCATTCCCTCATTCATTCCCTCCCCGCCTGAGTAGCGGCGGCGATGAAAACGGTTGCCAGAATGCCGAAAATATAAGCCTGCACCATTCCGACCAGCAAGCCCAGTAAAACCATTAGTACCGGAAAGATGAAAGGCGAGATTACCAGCAGAATGCTGAGTATCATGGCGCCGCTCATCATATTTCCGAACAAGCGGATGGCCAAAGCGAGTGTCCGGGTTATTTCGCTGATGACATTAAATGGCAACATGATGAAAGTGGGCTCCAGATAAGACTTCAGATACCCCCAGAAGCCCTTTTCCTCGATGCCGAATAGCGGGACCGCCACAAAAACGCTGATAGCCAGTGCCGCCGTGGTAGACAGAGAACCGGTCGGAGGCTCATAGCCCGGAATGACGGTGCAAAGGGCGGCAAAAGCAATGAACAGGAAAAGGGTGCCGATAAAGCTGATGTATTTCTCGGGCTTCTGAATTCCTATTTCTTTGATTTGTTGGTTGATGCCGGAGACAATGGCTTCCAGCATGTTCTGCCAACGCGAAATTTTTACATCACTGGACAGGTGGCGGGTGATGAGCCTCGACCCGATCACCATCACCAGCATCAGCACCCAGGTGATGGCTATCGTTGCGTTGAGCTTGATAAAGCCGTGTTCCCAGAGGATAATATCATCGGTGCTTAGGCTCATATTGGTTTCTTTTTGAGGCTTGTAGGAAGGCGGAAGGCGGAATGCCCCCGTCTTCTACCGGGCTAACTTCCGACTTCCCACTTCAGGCCGCTTCCGCCAGCGGCCGGGTAAGCCGGGTAATAACGGCTCTCATGATAATAAACCCCAGCAAGCAGGCCACCATTCTTTCCCAGCCGTCGCCGGCGATCAAATAGAAGCCGGTAAGGACGGCCGCAGTCCGCAGCAACAGGCTGCCGAGAAACAGCAGGGCCGGCCGTTTTGCAGACAGCCCTTTCTGCACCGTCCACCACAAGCCGCCGAAGAAGAGGGCGCCGAGGCCGGCGCCTCCCAGCAGCGCCAGTATCCATGTCAGCATTTCATTCGTCATTTTCTTCCAGGTCTTTTTGTATTTCCCGGCTTTCTCTATCCACCCAGAACCAGGCGTTAAAGCAGCCGGCAGTTAGGCCGGTAATCAACAGTGTCAGCGTCCAGGAAAACCGCTGAGGGTAGTGCCCGTCCAGCCACACGCCCAGAGCGGTACCCAGTAGGGTTGGCACTGCTATAGACCACCCGACCAGCCCGAACATGCCGATGCCGAACCAGAGGTTGCGCTTGCCTTTACGCCGGGCCCTCAGCTTTCGGCCTTCCTGAGACCCGACTTCCCGGCTCAGCTTCGACTGCTTTTTGATATTCTTTGGTTCCATCATATATAAGGATTGCGATGTGGTGATATCGTGGATTTTGCGATTTTCACCCCATCACCCCATCACCCCATCACCCCATCACCCCATCACATCACCACATCACCCCATCACATCACCCCATCACCCTATCACATCACCCCATCACAGGCATTGTACCAATATTCTCAAATAGCTCGGGAAAAAGCAATGCCATTTATCATGCCTCTTTGTGAAACTCCAGGAAGCGGCGGATAAAACCACTTTCCAGTTTGGCCAGTGTGGAGCGCAGGGCTAGTTCCTGTTCGCCGAGCTGGAGGAACTCTTGTTCCACTGCTTCCCGCAGTTGGCCCAACTCTGCACTGCCGATCGCATGGCGCACCGAGACGAGGACTTCCATTCCCGCCTTGACCACGACTCCTTCATCGACGGCCAGGAATACTTCTCCTCCTGATTCGGTTTCATAACACAGGATACCCGGCGCCAGGGCTGCGGCGCAATCGAGCCGCTGAGGCAACAGGCCGAAAGACCCCTGAACGGTTTCCACTACGATGCGCTTCACGTTTTCCACCTCTGCAAACACCTTGAATGGCAGCAGTATTTTCAGATGCATCTGTTCCGGGTTCATGGTTTATTTTTTACTTCTTCGATGTTTCCGATCATATAAAAGGCGCTTTCGGTAAAATCATTGAACTCATCCTTTAAGATGCGCTCGCAGCCATCGAGGGCCTCCTCCAGGCTGACGAGTTTACCCTTCATGCCACTGAACTGTTCGGTGGTGAAAAACGGCTGGGTAAGGAAGCGCTCCAACTGGCGGGCGCGCACTACCACTTTGCGGTCTTCCACCGAGAGTTGCTCCAGGCCCAGCATGGCGATGATGTCTTTGAGCTCCTCGTATTGGGCCAGGGTCCGCCTGATTTCCTGGGCGATGTTGTAATGCCGCTCACCGACGATGCCCGGGCCCGCCATTTTGGAATTGGACTGCAGGGGGTCTATGGCGGGGAACAACCCCTCGCTTGCTCGTTTGCGGGACAACACGATGGAGGCGGAAAGGTGCGAGAAGGTATGCACCGCCGCCGGGTCGGTCAGGTCATCGGCCGGGACGTACACCGCCTGGATAGACGTGATGGCCCCGGTGTCGGTGTTGGAGATGCGCTCCTCGAGCTGGGCCAGTTCGGTGCCCATAGTGGGCTGATAGCCCAGGCGCGATGGCATTTGTCCCATCAGGCCGGACATTTCCATGCCCGCCTGGATAAAACGAAAGATATTATCGATCAGCAACAGCACATCTCGCTGCTCGTCGTCCCGGAAATACTCGGCCATGGTCAGAGCCGTATGGCCCACGCGGAAGCGGCTGCCCGGCGGCTCGTTCATCTGGCCGAAGATCATGGCCATATCGGGCAGTACGCCGGCGGCTTTCATGCCGCTGTACAGTTCCTCCCCTTCCCGGCATCGCTCGCCGATTCCGCAAAAGATGCTCACCCCCTGGTGGCGGCCCACCATATTGTGGATCATTTCGGTGAGCAGGACGGTTTTGCCGACTCCCGCCCCACCGAAGAGGCCGGCTTTACCTCCCCGCTCCAGAGGAACCAGCACATCGATGAGCTTGATCCCGGTTTCAAATATTTCAGATTGGGTGGACCTCCGCCCCAACGGCGGCGGCGGATGATGCACGGAGCGCCATTCGGCGCCTTCCAGCGCGGGCCGGTGGTCGATAGGCTCGCCAAAAACGTTGAACATGCGGGAAAGGATGGCTTTTCCCACCGGCGCTTTCAGCGGCCCGCCGGTATCTTCTACGGCCATACCCCGCGCCAGCCCCTGCGTGGGGGTCAGGGCAATACCCCTTACATGGTTCTGGTTGAGTTGGGACTGCACTTCAATGATGATATGCCCTGCTTCTCCCGCCTTCAGTATCGTGTAAATGGCTGGTAAGTGATCCTTAAACCAAATATCAACTACGCTGCCGCGTACGGAAAGTACAGTCCCGTAATAGGGCCGGGTGGAAAGTTGATTGTTTTCAACGGTCTCGCTTTGATTGGCCATGGTTGAAGCATTTGGTTTGGGCGGAGCGGGTATAAGCCTACAATAAAAACAAGGTTTACCTAAAGCATGGTTGTATGAACAGACAGAAAAATTATACTAACATCAATATCACAAAGCTCAGCATGATTACCGCGCCGAATCCCATCCATAAATAGCGGCGCATTGCCGGGGTTCCCAATATGGCGCCATACACCGCTTTTAGAAAACTGTTGCTGATGGTAGCCTGAATGGTGGCCATGACGGCCAGGTGTTCGGCAACGGCCTGCTTACCCTGGAAAAGATTGAGGAGGAAGGGGTCGATATCCGTTACACCGACGACGAAGGAGAGCACCGTCAGTCCGTTACTGCCATAAAACTTCAGGACATAGTGGGTCAGGGCGGCAAAAAAAACAAACAGGAAGGCGAACAGCAGGGCGGTGCGGAATTCAAGTGGGTTGGGCTGGTTTTCCGTGGTAGGCTCGCCATGCCGGGCTTCTTTGTCCCGGTTCTGAAAATAAAAAAAGGTGGATACGGCAGCCGTCAGGAGAGATAAAACCAAGAAAGGTAACAGCAGTTTTTTTCCCAACGGGGCGTTGAACAAGAAGGCCAGCGCCAGAATGCGCAGGTACATCATGGCGGTAGCGATCAAGATGGCTGAGGCTGTGAGCGCCGGCGGGTAACCTGCTGTTTTGGTCTTGCCTGCCAGCGAAAAGGTGGTGGCGGTGCTGCTGTATAACCCACCCAGCACGCCGGTCAGAAATAAGCCTGCCTCAGGGAAGGCGAATTTTTTCAGCAAATAGCTGGCGTAGGAAATGGCGGAAACCGCCACTACCGCCAGCCAGAACTTATAGGGCGTCAAATCCAGGCCGGGAATGACCTGGTTCTGAGGCGTCAGAGGGAGAATAACCCCGGCAATGGCGATAAATTTGGCGAGGGTGATGAATTCATTCTTGTCAAACTTCTCGGAAAAAGCGATCAGGTTCTCCTTGATCTCGGCCAGTATGAGTACGGTGATCAGGATGAGCAGCACCAGCCAGGGCGGCTGCGTATAGATTAGCGGAGCCAGGCAGTAGGTGATCAGGGCGATCAGGACAGAAGTCATACCGAATTGCCCTTCTTTCCAAATCTTTCCGGCGTAGGCAATAGCCAGGAACAGGGATAATGTCAGCCCCCCGATTCCGAAAAACAACATTCTTTCTTTGTCCAGAAAATACAATACAAAACCCAAAACCCCAATAAGGGCGAAGGTGCGGTCTGTCCCGAACATATACCGAATCCTCTCCTGCTCATGGTGGCGGCGCTGCTCCAGCCCGATGAGCAACGCAAACAGGGCGGTCAGGAGGAAGTTGAGGAAATCCTGTGGTATGTTATCGAGTGGGTTCATGATTTACCAATGTCTACGATTTTTTTTCAAGAACCTCCTTAGGCTGCAATTTTCCTTCCAGGTACTCATCTGAAAAATCTACCTTCAGTTCTACCCACATGGGCAGGTGGTCGCTCATCTGGAAGGTGCGCCAGTAGTTGAGGTAGTAAAGAGCGGTGTTCTGGCGGGCCTTTCCATCAGAAGTTTTCTGGTAGGCAGTGCCCATTTCTGCGACGTAGATCGCTTCATCCTCAGGCTTAAAGACGGTTTTATAATAATTAAAAACGCCCGCCTTGCCGGTCGTGCTGAACCGGCCGGGACGCACCCGGAAAGCGATTTGGTCGTAGTATTTGTTCTGAGCTATATTCGACGGGAGGCGCTGCAATTCCGGCGGCACCACGAAGCCGGCGTCGGTGATCATCTTCATCGTTTGGTCAGTAGGGGCGAATATGTTGAAATCGCCGAGCAGGATGAGGTTTCGGGACCATTCGAAGGGGTCTTCGCTGCGGCGCTTCAGGTCCTGGGCCACTTGCCTGATCTCTTCCACCCGTGGGCTGGATTCGGCTTTGCCTTCGCCGTAAAGGATGTGAACGGTGGTGAGGATAAAGTCGGTCCAGCCGGTTTTGAAACCGGCTATAAGCGGGGTCCGCACCACCTGCGTTGCCGGCTGATAGATCGTCTTCCCCTCTGCGTCCTTCGTTTCGATAGGAGGAAGGACCAATTGCCCCGTCAGCCCGCCCGCGCGGGCCTTTCTTTTGTCAAAAACGAAAGCCATGCGCTCGCCGTTGCCCTGGGTTCCCTCGGTGACATCGGAAAAGATGCAGTCCCAGTTTCCTCCCAGGATGTCCATCAACCGGTAGAGCGCCCGCAGGTCCTGCCGCACTTCCTGAATGGCGATCAGGTCGAAGCGGGCGACGATCTCGGCAATGTAGTAAAAAGCCTCTGGGATGCGGTCTCCGTAGGCGGGCGAGTCGAACTCCCGGATGTTCCAGGAAGCGAGCAGGAAGGTTTTTTCCGCCGACTTTTGCGGCACTTCGGCGTCGAGCTGCTGCCGCAATTGCAACAGGCGTTCGATGGTGCGTTTTCCGCTTGGCGTATTCGGGTAAATATCTTTATAAAATGGCATAAGGGTTGGACTTTAGATTAACTATTACTATAAGAACAAATAAAACACAAAAGTCACCTACAGGATTTGCACACAGCAGGTAGCTCAATCCTCCTCTCTGACAATGAAGACCGGGATGTTCACATTGTGCCGCACCGAGTCGACGGTCGTTCCGAAAATGAGATCCTTAAAAAAGCGGTGGCCATGTGCGCCCAGCACCAGAAGGTCGGCGCCAAACTCATGTACGGCCCGCGGGATGCTGTTCTTCGGGTTGCCGAAGCCGAGGTAGGTCTCCGTTTTGAAGCCTTTGCCGGACAACTCTTCGGCGTAGTGCTCCAGGCGTTCGGCATCGTCGCCGGTTTCCTTATCCCGGATTTCATCCCCCAGTAAGATGGCCCCGGCGGACTCAACGACGTGAATCAGCAGGTAGTGCGTGTCGGCGCTCCCCATGGAGAGGGCATAACGCAGGGTGCGTTCGTCAATATCGCTGAAGTCAATAGCTACGGCAATCCTTGTGAACTGTTTTTTTTCAAAAGCGGATAAGGCGCCGGGGCGGGCGTGCAGCAGGGAGCGCGGCTCCTGCAGCATGGACCGCACCCAGGGCGTCAGGGTGACGTACAGCAGCAAGCCAGCCGCACCTAAAGCCAGAGGGACGACGGTTAGCCAAAGCAGAAAGGGCGATTCGGAAGCAGCGATCCAGGAGGATATTTCATCGATGACCAGTTTGACGTTCAGTGTGACGATAATGAGCGCCACCAGCCAGGAAAGTATCTTGACTACCGGCCCGATCGCCAGCTTGCCCATGCGCCGCCGGTCGCTGACAAAATGGATGAGCGGGATGATGGCAAAACCGAGTTGCAGGCTGAGGATGACCTGGCTCAGGATGAGCATCTCACCGGTTACCTTTTCGCCGAGGATCACTATAGCCAAAACAGCAGGGATGATGGCCAGCGCCCGGGTGATGATGCGCCGGATCCAGGGGGCGATGCGGAGGTTCAGATAACCTTCCATCACCACTTGCCCGGCAAGCGTGCCGGTGAGCGTGGAGCTTTGGCCGGCGGCGATCAGCGCCACCGCAAAAAAAATGGGCGCCAGTTTCGACCCCAGCAGCGGCTGCAGGAAGCGGTGGGCGTCCTGAATTTCGGATACCTCGTACATGCCGGCCTTGTAAAAGGTAGCTGCCGCCAGCACCAGGATGGCTGCGTTGACGAAAAACGCCATATTGAGGGCGATGGCCGAATCGATAAAATTGAAACGCAGCGCCCCTTTGGTATCCTCCAGGTTATTGTCAAACTTACGGGATTGCACCAGGGAGGAATGCAGGTAGAGGTTGTGTGGCATAACGGTCGCCCCGATAATGCCGATGGCGATGTAGAGCGCCGACTCATCGGGAATGCTGGGGATGAAACCGGTGGCCAGGGCTCCCAGCTCCGGTTTGGCAAAGAACATTTCCACCAGAAAGGCCATTCCGATGATGCCAATAAGGGCCAGGACAAAGGCCTCCATAATGCGCATGCCCCGGTGGATGAGAAAAAGCAGGAGGAAGGTGTCGAGAAAGGTGAGCAGCACCCCGTGCAGCAAGGGTAACCCAAAGAGCAGTTGCAGCCCGATGGCCATGCCCAGCACTTCGGCCAGGTCGGTGGCTGCGATGGCGATCTCCGCCAGGAGGTACAGCACAAAGTTGACCGGGCGGCTGTAAGTCTCTTTGGAGGCCTGCGCCAGGTCGCGCCCACTGACGATACCCAGCCGGGAGCTGAGGCTTTGCAGCAGCAGCGCCATGAGGTTTGACATGAGCAACACCCAGATCAGGGCGTAGCCATAACGGCTCCCCCCGGCAATGTCGGTGGCCCAGTTGCCGGGATCCATATACCCAACGCTCACCAGATAGGCTGGCCCCATGAAAGCGAAGAGCTTTCGGAAGAAGCCTTTGTTCCTGGTTTCTACGCTGGAATGAACTTCTTCCAGCGATTTGGGAACAGGGTTGGTCATTTTTTAACCGTAAAAATACAAACATTTTCCTCCAAATACCTCAGGTTAGAAGAAGGATGGCTTTTAGATTAGGGTAAATGTTGAACCGCTCTAAATTTTTTTCCATCAGTAAGGTGACCTGGCCAATACGCCAGGTCTTTGGAATAAGATCGGCTCCATGGCGTAACGATAGCGTACCGGGCTCTTTACCCGGGGGTGCAGTGTTCGATTCCTGCTGGGGCCACTATCCCGGTAAAATTTTTTCGAAAAAGTATTGTGGCCCGGCTTAGGCCACAGGTCTTTTTACCAGATTTTAATTCACTAAAACTAATTTTGAAATGAAAAAGCACATCGTTTTTGTAGCCCTGTTGCTATTGGCTGCCGGGGCTGTTTCTGCTCAGGATGAAATTTTCGCCGCCAAACTTTCCAGGGATAAAGTGCCGGCCGTCGTGCTTACTTCAGTGGAAAAAGATTTTCCCAACGCCACCATCACAGAATTCAAGGCACTGCCGGTGACCATCATGGAAGAAGGATGGGTTATTACGAAGAACAAACCCATGGATGGCAAATATGACACGTATTACCTGACGGTTAAAGGCAATAATTTTGATGGCGAGGTTACCTATGACGCCGATGGTAACCTGGTGTCCGCCCATGAATACGCCAGAAATGTGGCCCTTCCACACAATGTTGCACGGGCGATAGCCATCCACCACCCGGGCTGGGCTCCCGGCAAAGACCACATGACTACTACGTTCTACAGAGGCGGCAAACAGAAAACTTACTACCATGTCGACTTGATGAAAGGAGCCGAACATGAGAAAGTGGTTTTCGATGCCCATGGCAATGAGGTAAATGCGGGCAGGATACACGGCAAGGAAAAAGCGGAACGGAACATGATGAAAATGAAGAGTGATGAAGGATAGTCCTTTGGGGATAGTTTCGGAGTTCGGTATTCGGAGTTCGGCAGGACGCCCTGAGAACGCCGAACGCCGAACGCCGTCATCCTGATACGCTAAAAAATTAAAGTATTATGAGAAATATCATGTTTGTATTAATCATCGGCCTGCTGGGAATAGCAGCCTGCGACCAGGCCCCGGCTCCTTCCGGCCAGGCAAAACTTCGCACCAAAGAAAATACCACGGTATTCGAAGACGATGCCGTCACCGATGCCAACCGGTCTGTTCAAGCCTTTGGCGAGGTGATGGAAGCTTTTGAAAAGGGAGATAAGGAAGCGGTTTCTCGCCATCTGCAGGAAGGAATCAATGCTTTGGCCAACGAAGGCAAGAGTATGGAAGGCGAAGTAAAGGTGAGGCTGGAGCGGGCGATCAAGCGCCTCGAACGGCTGCGTATGGAGTATCAGCAGGGTAAAGTAGCTACGGCCGACGACCTCATGAACGCCATTTCCGAAGCGGAAAATGACGTGCCTCATAAGCTGCTTGTGGGCTATACCGAGGAGGAAGTGGGGCCACAGAAGAATTGATGCCCTTGAAGTCATAAACGAAATATCATCAAATAATTGGCCTTCGTAGCCCAAAGATTGGCCTCCAAACATACTCTTAGGCTGGCTCATGCACTTTGTCCGGAAATAGCTAACTTAGGGGCAAAGAGCAAACGACAAATGGCCAAACAAGCCCAATACGATTACATTTACTACGGCACCCGCGCCAAAGCGGGGGAGGTGATCACCTTCGTCCGCCACGTCCTGCAGGCCAACATACGAGCCGAGGCGCGCGGTCAGCGCAAGACGCCCATCTGCATCTGGGGCAAGCACGGCATCGGCAAGACCGAGATCGTGCAGGCGCTGGCGGAGGATATGGGCTACCCGTTCCGCTACATCGCCCCCGCTCAGTTTGAGGAGATGGGCGACCTGGTGGGGATGCCCTCTATCGAAGAGGGGCGCACCGTTTTCCGCTCTCCGGAATGGGTGCCCCGGGAAGCAGGCCCCGGCATCCTGCTCATCGACGACGTCAACCGGGCCGACGACCGCATCCTGCGCGGCATCATGCAACTGCTGCAGAACTTCGAGCTGGTCAGTTGGAAGCTACCCCGCCAATGGCAGATCGTACTCACCGCCAACCCGGACGGGGGCGATTACTCGGTGACCCCCATGGACGACGCCATGGTCACCCGCATGATGCACATCACGCTGGAATTTGACCCCAAAGAATGGGCTAAATGGGCGGAAAAGAACGGTGTCGACTCCCGGGGGATCGACTTTGTATTGACCTATCCGGAGGTGGTGACCGGCCTGCGCACCACGCCGCGTACGCTGGTGCAGTTTTTCGAAACCATCACGGAGATAGATAACCTGGGCGCTCATCTGGGCCTGGTGCGCACCCTGGCCGACTCCTGCCTCGACCAGAACACGGCGGCTACCTTCATCGCCTTCGTTAACCAGGAGCTGCGCGCTCTGGTCAAACCGGCAGATATCTGCAATGCGGATGATTTTGCCGCTCAGGTGGAGTATCCGCTGCGGGCTGCCGTCCTGAAAGCATCGCTGCGGGTAGACATCCTGGCCACCATTTGTACCCGCCTGGCGAACTACCTCACCCTCAGCGAACGGCCCTTTACCGATGAACAACTGGCCAACGTGATCGCCTTCGTTAAACTGGATTTTCTGCCCAACGATATCCGCCTGGCGCTGGTGCAAGATTTGGCGGACCCCGATAAACCCAACAGCGCCAGCCTGCTACCGATCCTGGAGGATGCTGAAATTGGGAAGATTTTGTTGGAGGGGATGTAAGGGAATGGATGGGAGCCGTTATAATGCCATATTGTTACTTACTTTAGGGTTATTGGATTTGGGTTTCCTCAGAAAGATACCTGGTCAAAAAATCATCAATCGCCTTATTCACCGCCTCTGGCTCTTCTACGCTGGAGGAGTGCCCTGCGTTGGGGATGCGCACCAGCCGGGAGCCAGGAATGTGCTCGCGCAGGTATTCCGATTTAGCCGGTACGGTAGCTACGTCCTGCTCGCCCACGATGATGAGGGTGGGGCATTGGATGGTAGCCAGGGTTTTGGGCGGCACCCCTTCGCGATCGATGACACCCTGAACGGCGCGGGTGATGCTGCGCTTATTGCCGGTGAGTTCCTTTTCCCAATACTGGCGCTGGGCTTTGCGGTCAGGGTCCAGGAGGAAGGCCTGGCTGAACATGATCTTCATGACCGGTTTTTTTACGGCCCGGGTTCCCAGCAACTTGACGATGGTGTTGAGCATTCGGTACCGGGGTACGTTTTCCGCCGGCTCCGGCTGCGCCGTCGTTTCCATCAATATCAGCGACTGTATTCTTTCCGGATGACGGATGGCCAGGCGAAGCGCCACAAAGCCACCCATGCTCAGCCCGGCGAAGTGGCAGCGATCAACGCCCAGGGCGTCCATCAGGGCGAGAGCGTCCGCAGAAAGGGTATCCATATCGTAGCCGTCGGGGGCCACCTCGCTGCGGCCCTGCCCGCGATGGTCATAGGCAATGACGCGGTAGCGATCTTTCAGATGTTGGATCTGATCAGCAAACATGCGGGCGCTCCACAGCAGGCCGTGAGAGAAAACGATGGTTTCGGCGCCTTTGCCGGTGTCTTCGTAGTAGAGTTTTACGCCGTTGGCGGTGAGGTAGGACATGGTTTTTTTTCTTAGAGCGTGTTGGGGATTTACCCTTTGGCCTGCAAATGTGCATCTTTTGAACCTCATTTCGCCATTTTTTCGCCACGTAGCGATGCTATGCGGCTCAAAAATGGCTTCCTGAGAACCAAAATCTGCTCATTTTCGACTTCAAAAGTAAATCCCCAACACGCTCTTAGTAATTATTCTTTAACTCAATTACCGCTTTCTACCTTCCAGTAAAGCCAAAACTACTCAATTTTTTCCAGCAACAACGCCTTGACATACCCCGTCTGTCCGTTGAAGAGGACTTTCCACCAGTAATACTCCGTTTTTTCAACCACCTTTAGCCGGTCGTCTTCTGAGAGCCGCTTCAGCACAGCTGAGGAGGAAGTGGGCGCCGCCCTCAGGCTGGTCGCCTGGGTGGCCTTGAAAAAGCCATGGTGCGCTTCGGCGGGCGTTTTTGCCTCTTTGGGAGGCGCCACCCGGCTACTCTTTTCAGGAGCTGGTTTATCCTTATTGTTGCCTTTAAGTGCGAGCGCTTCCTGGCTATCCCATTGCCGGGGGCTTTGGCCGGCTTGCATTTGCCTGATCCTTTTTTTTGCTTCCTCATTATCGGGCCTAAATTCCAGGGCCTTCTGAAGATCCCTTATCGCTTCCTGATATTGCCCGGAGGACTGTCTACGTTCCCCTCTGGTGGTGTAGAGGAAGGCAAAAGAGGATTCCGCCGTTTGTAAATCGGGATGGCCGGGGGGCAGTTGCTCATTTAGCATGTCGTAGGCTATGTATTCGTAATGAAGCGCACTGTCCAGTTCACTGAGGAAGTAAAAGGTGGAAGCGAGGCTGTGAATGGAGCGGGCGATATCGGGATGGCCATCTGGCAAGGCCTGTTCCTGCATGGCGATGATCTTTTGCTGGATGGCCAGGGCCCTTTCGAAGTCTCCCAGGTTCAGATAAGCCAGGGCCAGGGTGTTGTAAGAGCGGGCGATATCGGGGTGGCCCGGTTCCAGGGCCCGTTCCTGGATGAAGAGTGCTTTTAGCTGGGCTTTCAGGGCTGGCTCGTGGGCGTGCTCCTCCAGGTGAATCTCCGCCAAAGTATGATAGGAGCGGCCGATATCGGGATGGTTGGGCGGCAGGCCCTGCTCCTGAATGCGGATGGCTTTTTCCTGTGCTTCCAGGGCCATACCGTATGCTTCCATAGAACGGTAGATGCCGGCCAGCTCGGCATAGGGGCGGGCCCTATCCGGATGGCCGGGCGCTAAGGCCTGCTCCTGAATAGAGACAACTTTTTGCTGGGCTTCCAGGGCGGCCGGGTATTCCTCTAAATTCCGGTAGATCGTTGCTAAAAGGGAATAGGAGGAAGCCATCTGCGGCCTATCACTGCCCAGTAAACCCTCCTTGATTTTTATGTTTTTTTGCTGGTAGTGGAGCGCGTTTCGATCCTCCCCCAGCAGCAGATAATTCAAAGCAACCGCAGCGTAGGCTTCCGCCAGTTCGATATCCTCTTCCCCTCCGGCCTTTTCCAGTAAGGAGGCTGCTTTCTGGTGAAGGCTCAGGGCATCCTGGTAATGGAAAAGCAGCAGCCACGCCTGCGCTTTGAGCAGGTAACTATCCACCACCTGTTGCAGGCTTTCTTTCTCTTTGGCCGCCTGCTGGCTTTTTCCTTTTTTTGCCCATTCCTGCAGGCTGGCCAGAGCTGCGTCGGCCTGCATTTCCAGCGCCGCTTCGTCCAGGGTTTCTATGGCCTGCTCTATTTCCCCTAGCTTAAAGTGCTCAAAGGCCGGCCGATAGGAGCTGGAAGCAAAATCGAGGTTGACCCTCGCCAGTTCTTCCGCTCTTTCCGGCAGCCGGCTGGCCAGTTCCTCCCGTTGCTCGTTGAGTAATTGCTCTCCTTCGAAGGGGCCCGTTATTTCCCGGTTGAACTGTTTTTGAAGCTCGAGGATGGCGGCCCGGCTCTCGACGCCTTCCCGCCGCAGGCGGGCTATCAACGCCTGATGGCGGGCCGTGAGTGCCAGGCGGCAGCTGTTGAGTAGTTCCGATTGCGCCTGTTTGAGTTGGCCTTTTTCCGCCAGGAATATCAGCAGGGGATTCTCTCTTCCGATGGCTACGCTTTGAAGGGCAGCCGGGTTGGCCACTTCCAGCCCTGCTTTTTCCGCAGTAACCGTCACGGAATTACCGCCGTCAACTGCTGCGAATTCGAGCTTAAAAATCCCCTTTTTATTGGTAGCTTCCGTCGTAGCGTAGGGAGCGCTTACCAAGGCTCCTTCTACGTATTCGATCTTGCCGGTATGGTATTCACTGTTGAGAATAGAAACCCGGCCTTCGAGGGTGATCCGCTGGGCCTGAGCCGCCGGGAAAGCCAGGAATAAGAGCATGGGAATCAAGAATAGGTTCAAAATTCGATCAATGGCCTGCCTATACGGGCCCGCATGGGCAAAATTTGCAAAATTTTCTCGCTCTCGACTCATCATCGAAATTTGAACATACGCTGAGAGATGACTTTTCATGTCAAGGTTTTTAGTTTTTGGAATTGTTGTCTCCCGTTTGGGTTTGCCGGGAGGTTGTCTGTTGTCCGTCGACGGTTGTTGGTTGGGCCTGCCCATCATCATGAGATTGGAGGGCTACCTACAGCCTGTATAACGAATATATATGTTAATAGTATACGTGAGTGGATTGGAAAAGGTTGGGGTAGGGGAGGGGAATGTTTAATTTCTTTGGTTCCCAGTGCTTTTCAACAGGATGCACTGCCACAGGTTTTTTTCCTCCTATTTGGTGGCGAAGATGATTTAGCCGGGCCTCAGGAACTAATAATGAGCGCTACCGGTTTTTTAACCAAAAAATCCCGACCCCAGATTTTGAATTTCCTAATGGGATTGCCTAAATTTGCATTCGCTCTGAAAGAGGGCGGCATTTCTATACATTCGGGGTGTAGCGCAGCCCGGTTAGCGCGCGTCGTTCGGGACGACGAGGCCGGAGGTTCGAATCCTCTCACCCCGACATCGTCCGCCATAGCATCTGCGAAGGCGGGCCTTTTTTTTGCCGCCCTAGCTCAGTTGGTAGAGCAACGCATTCGTAATGCGTGGGTCGGCGGTTCGAGTCCGCTGGGCGGCTCCAAAGTAAAAGCCCGTTGCCTTCCTGGCGACGGGCTTTCTTTCAAAATCCACAATAGAGCATGTTTGGAGGTGGTGCTTTGGAAGCGAAAATGGTCGATTTTGGGTTCTCGCAAAGCTATTTTTGAGCTTCATAGTGGTGCTATGGGGCGAAAAAATGGCGAGGTGAGGTTCCAGAAGCGGTCATTTGCAGCCCAAACGACCACCTCCAAACATGCTCTAATTTCGATAGATCCTTCTAACTTTACTGTCCTACATCTATTGAACACCCAACTTGATGATTACACCTGCCCGCACCATCGATGAAGTCCTCGACGCGCTTAATCACATCATCCGCACCTGCGAGCAGGAAGGCTCGCGGCAGGCCTATTTTGCTTTACTGTATAAAATAATGACGGAAGCGGTGCGGGATGGCATCCAGGCCGGGCAGTTTGAAGACGGCGCCCGTATGGAAAAACTGGATGTTCTGTTTGCCAACCGCTACCTGCAGGCATGGTCTCAATACCGGCAGGGCCAGGCGCCAACCCAAAGCTGGCGGCTCGCTTTTGACGCTTGCGAGAACGACTCCCCCATTGTTTTGCAGCATCTGATATTAGGTGTCAACGCCCATATCAACCTCGATCTGGCCATTGCGGCGGCGCTTACCGCTCCGGGAGATGAAATTACCGGCCTGCAAAATGATTTCGAAAAAATCAACGACATCATCGCCGCCCTGACCGATGACATGCAGGCCAAGCTGGAGCGCATCTGGTGGCCAATGCGGTTCATCCGGCGGGTAATGAAGAACAAGGACAAGGCGGTCATTGAATTCAGCATCGCCAAAGCCCGGCAGGCGGCCTGGGCCAACGCATCTGCTCTGGCGCAGCTGCAGGGCGCCCTGGCCGATGCTTATATTGAGCAAATGGATGGCGCCGTGTCAGTTATTGCCCAGCGGGTTGCCCAACCCAGAAGCCGGGTTACCTACCTTCTTCCACTTATTCGCTGGGGGGAACCCGGTGAGGTGAAGAGAGTGATCGAGTTGTTGAAATGAACAGACGGAGAATCGTTTTTCGTTAATTTCATACCCCATGAAACAGCTCACCCTCAACTTATTAGCCTGGCTGCTGCCTGCAACTTATCCCTTCCTATTCAAAAATAAGATAAATATCCTTTCCTTTTTCTGCGATGCAAAACCACAAAAGTTTATTTTTGGGCCAAACACAATTACAAGCTTAATATGATAACGAGTATTGAATCCCTGCCGGCAGAAAAACAGCAGGTCCTCTACGACGCCATACCTTACGTGACTCTCCTGGTTGCCGGAGCAGATGGTATCATCGAGGATGCTGAACTGGAAAAGGGAGAAAAGATCGCCCACGTCCGGACCTTTCACTTTCATCAGGAATGGCAGGAATATTATAAAAAAGTTGACGAGCACTTGCACGAGCGGTTGCTGGAACTGATCCGCATGCTGCCGAGATCGCCCCAACAGCGCCAGGACGCCATTAGCAAGGAGTTAAGCAAGCTCAATACCATACTCCCTTTGCTGGAACCCAAACACGCCAAACATTTCTATGACGGCCTGCTGAGCTTTGCCCGCCACGTGGCTAAAGCCTCCGGTGGCATTGTCGGCTGGATGAGTATTGGGCCCAAAGAGGCGAAGGTAGCCGACCTGCCTATGATTGAGCCGGTTGAATAAACCCTATTTGTAACTAAACACCAATCCAATGAGATTATCTTACATTTTAGCCTGTTGCAGCTTGTTCTTACTGTTGAATGTTCAGCCGGCCCACGCGGTTGTCCACATCAAATCCGGAGCCAAAGTAGAACGGAGCGCCGAGAGGGAAACCACCCTCAGTAAAAAAGAACTGAAAAAAGAACAGCGGGCCCAACGCAAAGCATTCAAAAAGAAGCTGAAGGCACAACTTAAGCAGCTCCGCCAGGAAAATGACACTGACCTGCTGCTCCTGGTCATTCTGGCCGTTCTGCTGGCGCCCCTTGCTATGTACATCTATGAAGGTTCCGCAACCAACCGTTTCTGGATTTCCCTCCTGCTCTGGTTAATTTTTATTTTACCAGGAATGATCTACACGCTGGTGGTCATTCTGGGAGAGAATTAATGGCTCCTCCGTCAATTACTACCAATTGGACGGGCACCTGATGCAATCTCTGATATCCCCGATATTGGCCTGCACAGATAATTCCACCGCCCCGTTCAGCCGGGAAACAGTAGCCAGGGGGGAGACATTCACATCATAAGAAAGGCCGAAACTCCAGTCGCCATAATCCACGCGCATGTAAGGCGTAATGGCATCAAAAGTGAAGTTGCCGTCACCGGCCCGGCGGGCCACCCGGCCGTAGAGGCCCAGGAAGAAAGCCTGGCCCTTATGGTTCTCCATCAACTGCCACAGCCCGCCGGCGGACAACATGCGCTGTTTGCTGTTTTTAAACAGAGCTTGTTGGCGATAGAAAAACTGGAGGGCCAGCTCCTTGCTGTCGGGGCTGCGGTTGGTGGAAATGCCGAACTGCCCCTGCATGGACCACCCCATGCCGACCCGGTTCCCGTTTTGAGCATCTTCCAGAAAAGAATACAAAGGTTGGTTTATGTGGAGCAGGCTGGCGCCAATTTGCCAGGCTGCTTCGGTGTCGTACAGCAACAAGCCGGCAGAAAGGCCGAAGACCGTGCGTTGCAATTGGTCGAAAGATTCAAAATTGTTGCGGGCCGGGTCAAAGCCTATGCCATCAAACTGCTCTTCAAAGGCCAGCTGGCCCTCGTCGATCCGATAATTCCAGGCGCCACCGCGAACGCCGCCCGCCAGGAAGAAGCCCTGGTCAATTTGCTGGTGATACGCCAGGCTGAGCATGGCCTGCCCGTCGGTATAGCGGGAATCTCCCGCCCGGCTGGCCTGGGCACTGACGCCAAATGCGAAAAAACTGAGGCCGAAGCAATTGCGCCAGTCGAAAGCTGCCAAAGCGGAGTGATAGGATTGGCCCGCCAGCACACTCGGCCATTGATTGCGGTAATGCAGCGCCAGCCTTGCCGGGGCGGGGCTCAGCCCGACAAACGCCGGATTGGAATAGGCCGATGTTCGGCTAAACTGAGAAAAATGGGCGTCCTGAGCCGTTACTGGCCCGCCGGCCAACAGGAAGGCAAAGAATGCAAGGAAGGCGAATAGGGGTGTAGTGTGTTGCATGGATCTATGGTTTGTAATAGCTGAATGCTGCAATTTTTTTCCTGAACATGTCCCGCAGGTCAGCGGATCAGGGTCACATTACCTTTCAATACGCGAAGGAAACCATCGGTGAACAGCAACTCGGCGTAGTAAGTATATACGCCCTGTTCTGCTTTCTGGCCTTTGAACGTACCGTTCCACCCACAGTCCTGCAGCTCGGAAGCCGGGCAATCCTGCGCTTCAAAAACCAGTTCTCCCCAGCGGTCAAAAACGCGAAAAACGGGTGCACTGACCAGGCCTGCATTTGTATTCATAATGCGGAACAGGTCGTTGTGCCCGCTCCCATCCGGTGTGAAAGCATTGGGAATAAAAATGCCCCGCTCCCGGTCAACGGCCACGCGTATAAAGGCGGTGTCTTTCTTTACACACCCTTTTTCATTAGTCACTTCCACGATATAAGTCGTGGTAAAAAAAGGCATCGCCACCGGGTTGGGAATCGAGATGTC
Source organism: Lewinellaceae bacterium (assembly GCA_020636095.1). GTDB lineage: Bacteria > Bacteroidota > Bacteroidia > Chitinophagales > Saprospiraceae > JACJXW01. Next base: position 23,764 of record JACJYN010000011.1, on the reverse strand, counting down.
GGACAAGCTGCCGGCAGGCGACCAAAGCACCTGCGTGCCGGCCTGGTTGATGTCCACCAAGAGGTTTACCGATTCCCCCAGCTCAATGTCAAAAGAATCTCTCAGGATCAGGGCAATGAGTTCCTGAACCTGAGGAACGAGCACTTCCAGGCTGGCATAGCAGCCCTGCGGAGACTCTAGTTCGAGGGTGTAATTGCCGGCCGCCAACCGCTCGTGGAGGGTGCCCGCCTGGCTGTAATCGGGGCCGTTGAGTGTGACAAAATCCCCGGGCGCCGCCTCAACCAGCAGGGTATATCCCTCCGCCTGCGTACAGGTTTCCACCAGTTCAAAGTTGCCCTCCGGAGGGCTGTAGATGGTAATTTGCTGCGTAGTGGTGTCCCGGCAGATGCCTTCATTGCTGACAATAAGCCGGACTTCATAGTCACCCGCCGATTCATAGGTGTGGGTGAAATCGGCGCTGGAGGCAGTGTTGCCGTCCCCTAATTCCCAGCTTAAACCGGTAGCTCCGGTGGAATTGTCCGAGAAGGAAACAACCGCCGGAACGCAAATTTCCTCGAGTCCCAGCTCAAAATCTGCTACCGGGCTGGGCCGTACATAGACCGGTTGAGATACGGAATCACGGCATCCCAGCCCGGAAACCGCAATTAAAGTAGCGTCGAATATACCTGAAGTGTTGTAAACATGGGTAGCCAGGCAAGCATCGGAACCATTTCCATCGCCGAATAACCACAGGCAGGATGCATTACCGGTGCTCTGGCTTGAAAAGGCAACGGGTGCACCCAGGCAAACAGAATCTACCTGGGCCATGGCCACCACTGGCAAGGGAGCAATTTCCAGCGGGCCTCCGTTACTGCTGTTGCGGCAGCCTTGGGCGCTTACCGCCGTAGCCGTTGGGAAATAAGTGCCTGCCGTCGAATAGGCGTGTTGAGTGACGGTGGCCAGGGTACTGTCGCCATCCCCAAAATAAAGAGCCTGGCCCGCCCCGTTGGTAATGACCTCAAAACGGACCGGATTATTGGCGCAGGCGCTGGGCAAAAAGTTTAACGCCACTTCCGGAAGAGGCAGCGCTACCACGGGCACGGCCATGCTATCTGTTCCACAGCCTTCCACATAAAGGACGACTTCGTAAACTCCCGGAGTACTAAAGCTATGGGCCGCTATCGGGCCGGCGTACACATTGCCGTCAGAAATAACCCAGCGAACCGGCGCACCCGGCGTAGAGAAACTTTCCAGCCTTAACGTATCATTCACACACAATTCCTGGGCGGAGCTGTTGATCAGGGCACTGACATCGGTAGGGTTGACGGTGACCAGCTGTTCCAGCGAATCACTTCCACAACCGTTTTGCGTGACCAGCAATATGGATAGCGTATCCGTGGCGCCTTCCGAAAAAGGAATAATCGGAGGAGGATTGACCGTGCTGTAAATGCGGTCCAGTGTCCGGCTGGTCATAAACCAGAAATTCTGCTCCGGATTGCCGCTGCTGGTGTTGTTCAAATATAAGGTGTCTCCACTGCACAATTCATTAAACGTGATGCCGAAGCTGGCATTCGGCTGGGGATAAACGGTGATCTGTGAAGTATCCACCGCGTCGCCGCAACCATTGGCTACCGAAAGGGTAACCGTATAAGTGGTGTCTCCCAGGCCCTGGGGAAAAGTGAAAACACCCGGGGAGGCGGCAAAAGAAGTATCTATACCGCTGAAATTCCAGATAAAGGACAGGTTATCCCCAATGCTTTGGTTGTCAAAGCTCACCGTAAGGGGGGCACAGCCTTCTTCGACATCGGTATTGAACGCAACCAGCTCCGGCGCCTGTGAGACGTATATGTCCTGGGATAACTGCGCGCTGCAAACCACGCTGCCATTGAGGGGGTTCAGGCTTTCCGCAGTTAGGGTAATGGTAAAGGTATTGGACTGATCAAATGGATGCTGAGGGTTCGGATCGGAAGAAGGCGTGCTCATATCCCCAAAGTCCCAGCTGTAGACATCGGCGAAAGAGGTTTCGTTGGTGAAGTTCACGGGAGCCCCTTCACAGGCCAGGGAATCGAAGGTAAAGGCAGGTTGGGGGAGGGGCAATACGGTCAACATGGCCTCGGCGGAATTGCAGGCTTCCGGCAGGGCGTCGACCGTATAGGTATAAGTATAATCTCCGGCGCCGGGCAGCATCTGTACGGCTACCTGGCTGTCATTCACCAGGCCCGGCCCCTGCCAGTCGCCGGCGCCAGGGCTGGCGGTGGGCAGGTTCACCAGTCCATCAGAAATACAAGCGTATACATCTTGCCCTACTATCACGCTATTGGCGGCATCGAGAATAGTCAGCTCTACGGTATCCCGGCTTTCGCAGGGAGTATTGGGCTCAATGGTATACACATACGTATAGGTTCCGGGGGTAAGCTGTGATATGGCGACTTCGCCGGTGGCGGCGTTGGCCTGAGGGCCGGACCACTGCCCGCCGCCGGGAGTAGCCGCCAGGAATAGCGGATCGCCTCCCGAACAGGCTGTTATGGCTGGTTCGGCCGCCTCTGCCGCTACGTAATCCCTGAGTTCCAGGGTAAAGGTAAGGCTGGTGTCACAACCAAAGGGGCTGATATTGGTCAAGGTAATATCGGCGGAGGTAGCTCCAAATAAAGAATCGGCATTGAAGGCGCCGTCGGCACTCAGGATGCCGTCTCCACTCCAGGCCAGCGCGCCACCGGGAGTGGCCTGAAAATTGATCACATCCGCAAGCATAATATTTTCGCTGACCGCACAAGTCGAAGGGTTAGCGCTCACAGAAAGGCCGGGCAGAGGTTCTACCTGCACCGTTTTTGTTTTTCGGATAATACAACCGGTCAGGTCACCGTATTCATAAACCAGGCCGTATACTCCAGCCCCGGCGCCGGCCGGGTCGAAAATGCCCAGGGCGGGGTCCACGATTCCGGTTCCGGACCAGGCGCCGCCGGCAGGAGAGAAGCCGAAAGTAACCTGTCCGTTATCCAGGCAAAAGGTATCGCGGGGTTCCCCAATGTCGACCTGATCAGCGCGCTCCACCTCAATGATGAGCTGGCCGGTAGACTCGCAGCCGGCGGCGCCGGCCACATAGGTGAGCACGTTTTGCCCGGCATCGGCCGCGGCCGGGTCGAACAGGCCGTTGGCGCTTACTCCAGGGCCCGACCAGGTTCCAAAGGATGGGCTGGCCTGTAAGAGGAAGGGGTCTGTGCTATCGCACACCAGGCCGACGCTATCAAAGCTTATCTCCTCCAGCGCCAGCACCTGCACCGTGTCCCCGATGGAAAAATTCCCACACGGCCCGAATACATTAAGGGTGAAGGGGTAGATTCCGGGATTCGAGTAGGTTACGGTAGGAAAGGAGTCGGTTGTAGACTCAATATCAGCGCCGGGAAACTCCCATTCCAGCCTGGAGATGGACCCCTCATAGGTGATGTCCGGGCTAAAAACGAGCGTGTCACATCCGGGCGCCGGCGATGGGCCTAATAGTAAATTCGTTGATTCAAAGAGCTCAAAGTCCAAAATGGCCGTATCAATGCCACAGGTGTTTTCAGAAATGAGTAAAGCCTGATAGGGGCTGCCTTCCTGGAAGAAGCCCATTTCCGTGGAATCGATGAAGATCACTCCCTCATTGGGGGAAAATTGCCATTCGTGAAAATCTTCATCTATAGAATTACTAAAGAAACTAATGAAAGCCGGTACACAGGCTGTGTCATTGGCCAGGTCGGAATCCGCTACAGCGATAGGCACATCTCGTATCTCGATCGTTTCTTCGGTGGTGTCACTCCCGCATTGATTGGATACGACCAGGCTGATGTCGTATAAGCCTCTCTGGCCGTAGGTCACGGAAGGGTTCAGTTCGTCACTTACTCCATTATTCTCGAAAATCCAATCGTATTCCACTGTCTCTCCGTTGGCACAGGAGTTGTTGGTAAAAGTGGCCACCTCCCCGACGCAAAGGGCATCCGGTTCATCAAAATGCGCCACTGGTTCCACTCGTATCCGGACAAAGACGATCAGGCAGTTCCGGCTCACCCCCGTCGGGCAGTTGTTGACTACCGTCATAGTAATGGGAAGGGTCAGGGAAGTGGAGTTCGTCAGGCAGGTGTCTTCCGGAAAATCGTAGACGTGAATGAAACTGGGTGTTCCGGGAAGTTGCTCCACATTGCCGTCTCCCCAGTCGATAATGGTGGAGTCCACCAGGTTGGGGTCAGAGTTATTGATGAAAATCACCGTGTCTCCCTCACAGAAGAAGGTTGGGCTATCGGGGCCGAAGCCCCCCTGTGGCTGCAGGTCTCCACATTGGTCGGCCAGGTTGCATTGGCCGGACAAGAAATTTGCGGACAACAACATCATAGCTGTCCAAAAGAGATATCGGATCTTGGGCGCTGACATAAGCTAGATAGTGTTTGTCTTAAATAAACAAAGCCCCGTATCCCGGCTTCAAGATACCAGGAGGGGCTAAACATACAGGAAAAAACAGTAAAAGGCTAAGCAGGCATTTATTAAAACTAAGCTTAAAGATAGGAATAAAAAGTATTTAAGCAAGGGAAGAGAAGAATTCAGTAGTTCACCTTTTTGGCCCGGCTGAGGATTTACCTGGCAGCGGCAGCCTACGTGGCGAGGGCGTACATTGATTCATTGAAGCACAGCCATGCCTCAATGAATCAATGCTCCCCGTAAACCACCCTCTACGCGAGCGCTTTATTCTTGGCGCGCTTGCGGTCGTGTTCTTTCAGCATGGTCTTGCGCAGGCGAATGGAACCGGGAGTAACCTCGACGAATTCGTCTTCCTGGATGTACTCCAGCGCTTCTTCCAGCGTAAAGCGCTTGGGTGGAACGAGTTTCAGTTTATCATCTGCACCGGAAGACCGCATATTGCTCAGTTTTTTGGTCTTGGTCAGGTTGACCACCAGGTCGCCCGGGCGGCTGTTCTCACCGGCCACCTGGCCTTCGTAGATTTCCTCCCCTGGGGCTACGAAAAATTTTCCGCGGTCTTGCAGGTTACTGATACTATAGGGGATAGCGGTGCCTGTTTCCATGACGATCAGCGAGCCGTTGATCCTGCCCGGGATGTCGCCTTTATGGGGTTGAAACTCCAGAAAGCGGTGGGACATGATGGCCTCTCCGGCAGTTGCCGTCAACATCTGGCTGCGCAGGCCGATGATGCCGCGGGAAGGAATCTCAAAGCGCAGTTGCACGCGGCCGCCCTTTGGGTCCATAGAAAGCATAAGGCCTTTGCGGCGGGTTACCATATCGATGGCGGTGCCGGAGATTTCGTTGGGCAGGTCGATGGTCAGTTCTTCCACCGGCTCGTGGACGACGTCGTCGATGCGTTTGGTGATGACCTGCGGCTGGCCGATCTGCAACTCGTAGCCTTCGCGGCGCATTGTTTCAATCAGCACAGACAGGTGCAATACACCGCGGCCGAACACGCGGAAGGTGTCGGCGGAGCCGGTATCTTCCACCCGAAGCGCCAGATTGCGCTCCAGTTCTTTCTCCAGGCGCTCTTTGATGTGGCGCGAGGTTACATATTTTCCTTCCTTTCCAAAGAAAGGAGAATCGTTGATCGTAAAGACCATGCTCATGGTCGGCTCATCGATTGAGATGGTAGGCAGAGCTTCCGGCATCTCCGGGTCGGCAATGGTGTCGCCGATCTCGAAGCCTTCAACTCCAAAGATGGCGCAGATTTCTCCGGCGTTTACCTCCTCGGTTTCAAACCGCTGGAAGCCTTCAAAGATAAAGAGATTGCGGATGCGGCTTTTCTGGATAGACCCATCCTTGCGCACCAGAGATACCTGCTGGCCATTGCGCAGCTTGCCACGCTGTAGGCGGCCGATAGCAATCCGGCCGATGTAGGAAGAATAGTCCAGCGAAGTGATCAGCAGTTGAGGCGTTCCTTCCTCTACCTCCGGTGGGGGGATGTGCTCAATGATGGCGTCGAGCAACGTGATAATATCCGTTGTCGGTTTGCGCCAGTCCGTACTCATCCAGCCTTGCTTGGCAGATCCGAAGATAGTGGGGAAATCCAATTGGTCTTCCGTAGCGTCGAGGTTGTACATCAGGTCGAAGACGGCTTCCTGCGTCTCGTCCGGCGTACAATTTTCCTTATCCACTTTGTTGACCACTACAATGGGCTTGAGGCCCAGTTCGATCGCCTTCTGAGTCACAAAGCGGGTCTGTGGCATTGGGCCTTCGAAGGCGTCCACCAGTATCAGCACCCCATCGGCCATGTTGAGGACCCGCTCCACTTCGCCGCCAAAGTCGCTGTGGCCAGGGGTATCGATGATGTTGATCTTGGTATCCTTGTAGCGAATGGATACGTTTTTGGCCAGGATGGTGATGCCCCGCTCCCGTTCCAGGTCGTTGCTATCCATGATGAGGTCACCCGGCCGTTCGTGGTCAGCGAAGAGCTTACCTGCGTGGATCATCCTGTCTACCAGCGTGGTCTTGCCGTGGTCGACGTGCGCAATGATGGCTATATTTCTAATCTTCATAAATATCTTTTTTTTTGGCTTTTTAACTTCCCGCCTGGTTTTGAGTGAACGTTGGGACGGGAACTCTAAAGGCCGTTTTGTGCTTCGTTTTGATCACGAGGTTTGTTTAGACGCGCCTTGGTAGCTAAGTAACACTTGCGGTTCGGCTCCAGCTACATCTATCTATTCATGCCTTGCTAACACTTCTTTTTTCGTATAGTTTCAAAACAGCGCGCAAAGGTAGGGGAAATTTGGATGGGAAAGTGGATCAGGGTAAAATTTTAATTGTAAAATATATAATAACAGCGGCTCTCCTCTTCCGGGGAAAGCCGCTGTTCCAATTATAGCGTGAAAAGTAATTAACGATTCAAGCTTGCTTTTCTAATCCACGTTATCGTGGAGGAAGGAATTGCCAGCCCTGATCTCCGGCTCCTCATCGTCCGAAATGGTCCACTTGGAGCGGGCCTGTTCTGAGGAATCCGGCACATCCTCCAGCGATACCCCCCGGCGCTGGTAGGCCGGCTCGCTTTCCAGCTCGATGATCGCCTTCGGGTTACTGAGTTTAATGCGGTTGCCACGGAGCTTTTCGCGGCGCATTTGTTCCTCTTTCATCCGTTTGCGCCGTTCTTCCTCCTGCTGTTCCATATCCTCATCTTTGCGATAGGGTTCGTCGTAGGAATAGCGGTTTCGGAACTTATCGGCAGAGGCGCGGACATCGTCAAATTCGAAGGTGTTGGCGGGGGTTTCGTCCTCTTCAAATCCGATATCAGAGAGGCCTTTTTTTTTCTGCTCCGCGAGCTCATCATCCAGGGAAACGACGATCCGCCCACTTTCGGGCTGTTTTTCCCGGGTGGCCTTCTTGCGGTGCTCAAAGCCGGTGGCAATGACCGTAACGCTGATCTTATCTCCCAACGATTCATCATAGCAGTTACCCCAGATGAGGTTGGTGCCGAAGCCCGCTTCTTCCTGGACAAATTCGGTGATCTCGAAGATCTCGTCCATGGTCACTTCTTTCGTTCCTGAGGTGATGTTCAACAGGATATGCTGAGCTCCCTGAATGTCGTTGTCTTCCAGCAGCGGAGAATGCAGCGCTTCATCGACGGCGCGCTTGGCGCGGTCGTCGCCGCCGGCAGAAGCGGTGCCCATGATGGCTACGCCGCTGTCTCTCATAACGGTATTGACGTCCTCGAAGTCTACGTTCACATAACCTGGAACCGTGATGATCTCCGCGATTCCCCTGGCAGCCGTGGTCAGGATGTTGTCGGCGTGGGCAAATGCTTCCGAGATAGAAAGGTTGCCGTGAATTTGCCGCAGTTTGTCATTGGAGACTACGATGAGGGTATCGACGTGGTTTTTCAGTTCCTCCAGGCCTTCTCCCCCCTGAGTGATCCGGCGGCGCCCTTCAAAAGTGAAGGGAAGCGTGACGATGCCAACGGTAAGGATGTCCATTTCCTTGGCGGTCTTGGCGATGATGGGCGCTGCGCCGGTGCCGGTGCCGCCGCCCATACCTGCCGTGATAAACAACATGCGGCAGTTGTTTTCCAGGTAGCTCCGCAAGTCCTCAATAGATTCTTCGCAGGCCATTTTTCCGATATTGGGCTTAGAACCGGCGCCCCTTCCCTCGGTGAGGTTGGGGCCGAGCTGTATCCTCGTCGGTACTTTGCTAAGTTCCATCGCCTGGGAGTCGGTGTTGCATATTGCGAAATCCACACCTACGATCCCCTGCTTGAACATGTGGGTTACGGCGTTACTACCACCGCCACCTACGCCCAGCACCTTGATAATCGGGCTCTCATCCTTTGGCAAATCAAATACCATAACTGCTAGTTTTTAATGTTTTGCCGGGCTTTTGAGGTTATTGTGATCCATGCGTAGCCCAACAGGATTAATTTGTAAGTATCAGCTTTATTAAAATTCACTATCTGGTTCCGCCTCGAACCACTCTTTGGTTTTGCGGAATAATTGTTCATACCACTTACCGGAGGGGTCGTCGTCAAAGGCATCTTCTTCCTCTGCTTCCCGCGCCGGTTCCGGCATTGAAATCAGGCCTGCTTCCAGGTCGTCGAGCCCCTTCATGAGCAGGCCTACGCCGGTGGCGTAGATGGGGCTGCCCAGTTGTTCGTGGTAGCCATGCGACAGGTGTTCCACCGGCACGCCGATGCGCGTGCTCATCCCGGTGTGGTACTCCGCCAGCTTGTCAATGTGGTTGAGCAAGGCGCCGCCGCCGGTCAATACGATACCGGCGATCAACTTGCGGTCGAACCCGGAGCGGCGAATCTCCCAGAGTACATAGTCCAGTATTTCTTCTACCCGGGCCTGAATGATGCGCGCCAGGTTCTTTTCAGAAACCTCCTTATGGTCCCGTCCCCGCAGGCCGGGAATGGAAATGATGCGGTTGTCAAACACCTCATCAGCAAGGGCAGAGCCGAATTTGATCTTGAGCTTTTCAGCCTGCTGCCCCATTACGGTGCACCCTTCTTTGATGTCTTTGGTGATGACGTTGCCACCAAAGGGGATCACCGCGGTATGCCGGATGATGCCATCCTTAAAGATGGTGATATCGGTGGTGCCGCCTCCTATATCGACCAGGGCTACGCCGGCTTCTTTTTCCTCCTCGCTCAACACGGCCGCTGCCGAGGCAATAGGCTCCAGTGTAATATTGGCAACCCTGAGCCCGGTGCGTTCCACACAGCGATAGATGTTGTTGGAAGCGGATATCTGCCCGGTAATAATGTGGAAATTGGCTTCCAGCCGAATGCCGGACATGCCGATCGGGTCGGTGATGCCCTGCTCGTTATCCACCGTGTATTCCTGAGGGATAACGTGAAGAATCTTGTCTCCCGGGGGCAACACCAGCTTGTACATATCGCTGATCAGCCGGTCGATATCCCGTTGGCTGATCTCCGTATGGTTGTTGTCACGGGTCAGAATACCGCGGTGCTGCAGGCTCTTGATGTGCTGCCCGGCAATCCCGACGTGTACTACTTTAAATTCTTTTCCGGCAGAGCGCTGGGCTGATGCCACCGCTTCAGAGATGGCCTTCACCGTTTTCTCAATATTGGAAACTACGCCTCTGAGGACGCCTTCGGAGTTCACCTTGCCAAAGCCCAATACCTCAAGCTTGCCGTGGCGGTCGCGGCGCCCGGCAATGGCGCAAACCTTGGTCGTTCCAATATCCAGTGCAATGGCCAGGCCCGATTGATCGTTATTAGTTTCCGTCATGCGTATTTAGTTTTTTGTAGTTTTCGCAAACAGTATAGAGATAGCCGGCGAATCCATAGGATGCCGGCAGGGTTAACGTTTTTTACAGACTACCTGCCCGTCAAATTGGAGGCTGATCTCCGAATACTTATTCCAGCCTTCATAGGGCAGGGCTTCCTTGTAAAAGGTTTTCAACCGCTTCAGTTTTTTGGCCGCCGGCCTGAAGGGCCCGAAAATGATCTTGTGGTTGCCGACATTAGGAACCAGGGTAATCTCCCCCCGGTTGCTCAGGTGAATCTGTTCTACCAGTGCGTTGAGGAATTCATCCTCCAGGATCATTTTTGTCAGCAGGAAGGCGTCCTTCAGGGTATTGCGCTTACGGTTCAGGAATTCCGGTTCGTGGGGCGGCAGGTTGCCGGTGGCCACGATCACCTTAGCCGTAAAGTGTTTTGACAACGGCATCTTTATGCCATTGGCGTCCAGGTAGTAGTTCAGCCCGTTGTTATCCATGACCCGCAGTATCGGCTGACGTTGCACAATACCCACCTTCAGGCGGTTATTGGCGCCGATGTACACATCCGCGTCGAGGATGAAAGGTTCTGCTTCCAGGGCCTGCTCCAGCCTTAGAATATCTATCGAGCCAATGGGCATCCCTTCGAGGCGATAACCAAAACTGCGTTCTATGGCCAGGCGTACATCCTGGCCGTTGATCAGAAACTCGCCATCGGACAGGGGTTCTATCTCGACAGCCAGCTCGGAAACAAGGCTGGCTTCCTTGCGCTCTACCGCTGAAATCACCACGATGGCCGCCACAAACAGCAGCGCCACCCAGCCGATCCGCTTCAGGGTTTGCAATGTTTCCGTACTGATATGTAGGCTCCTAATCATGCGTGCCTGTTTTTTCGAAATATTCTTTTATAGCTTCTCTGAAAGTGTCAATATCTCCGGCGCCCAGGGTCAGCAGCACTTGCGGCTGAGATCGTTTCACTTCTTCCAGCAGGTTTTCTTTACTAACCAGGCGCTTGTCCTGATTTTTCATTTTGCCCAGCAACAGCTGAGCATCTACGCCTTCGATCGGCAGTTCGCGCGCCGGGTAAATATCCATCAGCAATACCTCATCGAGCTCGTCCAGCGCCTCCGCAAAGCCATCGGCAAAATCGCGGGTGCGGGAGAAGAGGTGCGGCTGAAAAATACCGGTTATCCTTTTTCCCGGGAACAGCTCCCGCGCCGCGCCAATGGCTGCCTTCAGTTCCGACGGGTGGTGGGCGTAGTCGTCGACATAAGCCCTTTCTTCCGACCGGTACAGCATTTCAAAACGGCGGCGGATGCCGCGGAAGCTGCGCAGGCCTCTGCGGATAGCCTCCTCCTCTACGCCAAGTTGCAGCGCCACTGACAGGGCGGCGGTTGCATTCTCTACGTTGTGGCGGCCTGGCAGCGCCAGTTGTAGCCCCGTTAGATGGTGCGAAGGGCTGCGGTAGTCAAAAGTAAAATAGCCCTCTTCCACCCGCACATTATCGGAACGGTAGGTTCCCCCTCCAATGCCAAAGCTTTCCACCCAGGGCCAATCGCCAAGCTGTTCCCGCCATTGGTGCTGAATGTACAACCGCCCTCCTTTTTCCACCTTAGCGGCAAAAGCCCTGAAGCCCGTTTCCAGGAGTGATTCCCGGTCCCCGTAAATGTCCAGGTGGTCGGCATCCATCGATAGGATGATCGCGATATTCGGGCTAAGGTGCAGAAAGGAGCGGTCGAACTCGTCCGCTTCCACCACTACCCAGTCCGATTGTCCTTCGACAAAATTGGAGCCGAAGTTCGTAGCGATACCCCCCAGGAAAGCGGTGCAATCGATACCTCCGCAGCGCAGCAAATATGTCAAGATCGAGGAGGTGGTCGTTTTCCCGTGGGTGCCCGCCACGGCAACGGTTTTCATACCGCGGCTGATAATGCCCAGCACCTCGGCCCGCTTTTTCACAGGTACGCCTTGTTCCTGCAAAAAAACAAGTTCCTTATGGGTAGCGGGCACAGCGGGCGTATAGACCACCAGGTCCACCCCTTTAGGCGCCTGGTTTACATCCTCTGTATAGTGTATGTTCATACCCTCTTCCACCAACTTTTTGGTGAGCAGGGTTTCCGTTTTGTCGTAACCGTGTACTTCGGCGCCTCTTCCGTGGAAGTAGCGCGCCAGCGCGCTCATTCCGATTCCTCCGATCCCGATGAAGTATATCTTCTTTATATCCTTCAGGTTCATCACTTCTCTGAATTTTGATCCGCCAGCTTCAGCACTTCCTCCGCAATGCGGGCGGCGGCATTGGGCATAGCCCGTTTCCGGATGTTTTCCCCCAGTTGTTTTCTGGACGGCTCATCCTGGAGCAACTCCAGCGCTTTGACAACCGCCAGGGCTGTAGCCTCTTCATCCCGGACGATCCACGCAGCGCCGGCATTAACCAGGGCCAGCGCGTTCATGGACTGGTGGTCCTCCGCCACATTGGGCGAAGGGATAAAGATGGCCGGTTTGCCTGCAAAACACAGCTCTGAGATCGTTAGGGCCCCCGAGCGGCAGATGATCACATCGGCCATAGCGTAGGCGAGGTCCATCCGGTCAATAAAGGCCTGTGCCTTTACATTAGGCAAGCGGGCGGTATCGCATTGTCCGTACTGCTCCTCGTAAAGCTGCCCGTACTGCCAGAGCATTTGCACTTCCTGCCGTTCTTTCAGCAGGCCCGCATTGGCGGCCATGGCCTGATTGAGAGACCGGGCGCCCAGGCTTCCTCCAAATACGAAGAGGATAGGCCGCTTCGGGTCCAATCCAAAATGGCTGGCGCCTTGTTCGCGGCTGGCCTGGCTCTCCTGCAGTGCTTTTCGCACCGGATTTCCAGTAAGCACTAACTTACCCGCCGGGAAAAAACGCTCCATCCCCTCATACGCCACGCAGGCTTTGTCCACCTTTTTAGCCAGCAGCCGGTTGGTCACCCCTGCATAAGAGTTCTGCTCCTGAATGAGCGTGGGAAAACCGCGCCGGGAGGCCACCTCCAGCAACGGGCCGCTGGCAAAACCACCGACACCGACCACCACATCCGGCTTAAACCGGCTGATGATGCGCCAGGCGCTCACCAGGCTGCTGAGCAGCTTGAGGGGAAACAACAAATTCCGCAATGTCAACTGGCGGTGAAAACCGCTGATCCACAACCCCCGGATGGGGTATCCCGCTTTCGGGACCTTTTCCATCTCCATCTTGCCTTTAGCGCCTACAAAGAGGATATCGGCATCGGGCTGCTTTTCTTTTATCGCATCGGCAATGGCAATAGCGGGGAAAATATGGCCCCCAGTGCCGCCGCCGGAAATAATTATTTTCGGTTTAAGGTTCAAATTCAAAATTTTAACTCACCGACTCAATATACTTACTTACACTCAATATCATTCCGAACGAGATGCAGGTGAACAGGATGGAGGTTCCTCCCATGCTGATCATGGGCAGGGTAACGCCCGTCACCGGCACCAGGTGTACAGATACGGCTATATTGACGAAGGCCTGCAGAACCAGGCTGATGCTCAGCCCTATGGCGAGCATGGCGCCAAAGGCTTTGGGGCTCTTCGTCACCAGGCGCGTAGCGCGGAAAAACAGCAGCACGTACAACAAAATAAGCAGCATGCCTGTGAATATGCCATATTCTTCAACGAGAATGGCGTAGATGAAATCCGAGTAGGGTGAGGGCAGGTAGTTGCGCTGAATGCTATTACCCGGGCCCAGGCCCAGCCATTCTCCATTGGCCATCGCGATCTTGGCCTGTTGCACCTGGTAGCCGCCGTCCGGCTGATCCACAAAATCCCGAACCCGGCTGACCCAGGTTTCAGAGCGGACCACTTCGGGAAAGAACTCTCCCAACAGCACCAGCATCGCAAAAACGACAATGCCCAGCAAGAGCAGCAAACCAATGTACTGCAACGCCACCCGCCCTACGAACATCATAGACACGCAGGTGAAAAACAGCAGGATGGCCGATGAAAGATCCGCCGGAGCGATCAACCCACAAATGCCCAGTACGGGCACAATGATCGGCAGGAAGGCGCTGTTAAAGTCTTTGATGTAATCCTGCTTGGATGAAATAGCCCGGGCCACAAACAGGATGAGCGCCAGCTTCGCAAAGTCCGACGTCTGGAAGGTGATGCTTACAAAAGGCACCGTGATCCAGCGGCGGGCATCGTTAATATCGGCTCCAAAAGCAATTGTGTACAGCAATAGCGGAACAGACAGCATCAGTAAATACGGCGCGATTTTCGAATACCGCATATAATGCATCAAATGGGCTACATAAGTCAGGAATAAACCACCGGCCACGATCATAAAGTGCTTCACCAGAAGCGCTTCCGTGTTGCCGCTCATTTCCCGGTAGGCCAGGGTTCCTGTAGAGCTGTACACGATCAGGATTGAGAAAATAGACAGCACGGCTATGATGGCCCATATAGTACGGTCACCTCTCAACTCTGCATATATTCTCGTTCCTAGCGACATATAATAAGTTTTCTCGTTAATCCTGAATCAATTCGTTTTCATCCTATGCCGTACTGCCTCCTTAAACTGTTCTCCGCGGTCCTCATAGTTCTTAAAAAGGTCGAAACTGGCGCAGGCCGGCGATAACAAAACGACCTCTCCCGGCCGGGCCAGCCCGGCTGCCTGGGCAACCGCTGCTTCGGCGCTGCGCGCCTCGTAGACGATGCCGGCAATACCGGCAAAAGTATCCAGTAACTTCTGGTTGTCAACACCCAGGCAAATTAGCGCCCGGACTTTATTTTTCACCAATTCCAATAGCGGCCCGTAATCGTTCCCCTTGTCCTGGCCGCCGGCGATCCAAATCACCGGTTTGTCCATGGCTTCGAGTGCGAAGTAGACGGCGTCTACATTTGTGGCTTTGCTGTCATTGACGTATTCCACCTCATCGATAACCGCCACGCGCTCCATGCGGTGTTCTACACTGACAAAGGAGTTAAGGCCCCGTTGAAGGGCTTCGTCCTCTGCACCCAACAGCTTGGCCGCCCCGATGGCGAATAACGCATTCATGAAATTATGGCGCCCCCGGAGGCTGCTTTCCCGCATATCGAAAGTACTGCCGCCGGCCTGCAAGCTATCCCCTTCGATCATCCGGCTGGTGATGGGGTGCAAACGCGGCTTCAGCCGGTGCGACTGCATATACGCTCCGATATTTTCATCCTCTGCATTATAGAGGAATACGTCATCCGGCTGCTGATTCATCGCGATCCTGAACTTTGAGGCGATGTAATTTTGCATCTGATACTCATAGCGGTCGAGATGGTCGGGGGTAATGTTCAGCAACATGGCAATATCGGGGCGGAACGCCCGGATGCCGTCCAGCTGAAAGCTGCTGAGTTCGAGCACATAATAGTTGTAATGTTGCTCTTCACTCAAACTCCGGGCGAAACTTTTGCCCACATTTCCGGCCATGCCTACCTCAAATCCCGCTGTTGTCAGCAGGTGGTGGGCCAGGCGGGTGGTGGTCGTTTTGCCATTGCTGCCGGTTATCCCGATCAGCTTTGCCGTGGTATAACGGCCCGCAAATTCAATTTCCGAAATCACCGGTATGCCTTTGCTTACCAGCTCTTTTATGATCGGCACGCGATCCGGTATGCCGGGGCTCTTCACCACCTCGTCTGCTCCGGCAATCCGATCCCAGCTGTGCTGCTGTTCTTCGTATGCTATGCCGTTGCTTTCCAGCTCGCGTTTATATGTTTCTTTTATCGCCCCCCTATCGGAGACGAAGACATCATGCCCATGTTTTTTGGCCAGTAAGGCCGCACCAATGCCGCTTTCGCCGGCGCCGAGGATGGTGAGCTTCATGTGATTTTTATTGTGTATCAGTGTATCAGTGCCCTCACTGATACACTACCTTTACCTGATCTTCAGGGTTATAATCGTGAACACTGCCAGGAGGATACCGATGATCCAGAACCGGATAACGATCTTCACTTCCGGCATGCCTTTTTTCTGATAATGGTGATGCAGTGGGGACATCAGGAATATGCGGCGGCCTTCGCCGTATTTTCGTTTGGTGTACTTGAAATAAGCGACCTGAATAACCACCGACAGGTTTTCCACCAGGAAGATGCCGCAGAGTATGGGGATGAGCAGCTCTTTGCGCAGCAGAATGCTCATCGCGGCAATGATTCCTCCGATGGTCAGGCTTCCGGTGTCTCCCATAAAGACCTGGGCAGGGTTGGCGTTGTACCACAAAAAACCGAGACAAGCCCCTACGAAGCAGGCGGAAAAGACGAGCAGTTCCCCCGTGCCGGGCAGGTGAAGAATGTTCAGGTAATTGGCGGCGATCGCATTACCGGAGACATAGGCAAAAATGCCTAGTGTCGCTCCGATGATGCCGGAAACGCCGGTAGCCAGCCCGTCGAGCCCGTCGGTCAGGTTGGCGGCGTTGGAAACGGCCGTCACTACGAAGATGACCAGCGGAACAAAAAGGAGCCACACCCAGCGCGAGTCTTTTTTATGGTCAAAGGGTAACAACCAGGCGTAATCCAGGCGGTTTCCCTTAAGAAAGGGCACATTGGTCAGGTTCGTTTTATAATCTGCCTTTTCCTCAGCCGGCGCCATTGGGTAGGCGGCGTTTTTGACCAGGATGGTGTCGCCAATGATCTCTGTGTATCCCAGTTCGTCGGCGTCTTCAACGTCCATTCGCACCACGATCTTATCGCTAAAAATCATGGTCAGGGCAATCAACAGGCCCAGGCCGATCTGGCCCAGCACTTTGAAATGGCCGCGCAGGCCCTGCTTGTTTTTGAGAAACACCTTGATAAAGTCATCGATAAAGCCGATGGTGGCCATCCAGATGGTACTGATGATCAGGAGGACGATGTAGACGTTATCCAGCCGGGCGAGCAATAAGCAGGGAATGATGATGGCCATGATGATGATCACCCCACCCATCGTCGGAGTTCCTTCCTTTTGTTTTTCGCCGGCCAGGCCCAGGTCTCGAACCGTTTCTCCCACCTGCAGGTGCTGGAGGTAGCGGATGATCCGGCCGCCGAAGATCATAGAGATCGTCAGGGAAAGGATAGCCGCTATGCCGGCACGAAAAGTGATGTAACGGAATAACCCGGCGCCCTTGATATCCCCGAAATGGCCAGTCAACCAATCTACAAGTTCAATTAGCATGTTTGTCAGTATTGAGGTGAGGCCCCAAAAATAGGAATTCCTCACTGCAAAGCATTGTGTACGCCTTACTGATCAAAAAAAAACTCTGGCGGCTCATTCGGCAAGGGCTTCGGCCAACACCGCCTTGTCATCGAAGGGGCGCCGAACGCCATTGGCTTCCTGGTACTTCTCATGGCCTTTGCCTGCCACCAGGATGATATCCTCGTCCTGTGCTAAACGGCAGGCGGTGCGGATGGCTTCCCTCCGTGCGATGGCCACCCGTACTTTTCGGGCGGCGTAGGGGGGGACTCCGGCCTGCATGTCTGCAATGATAGCCTCGGGGGCTTCGCTCCTTGGGTTGTCGGAGGTCAACACCACCAGGTCACTGTAATCACAGGCTACTTTAGCCATTTTGGGGCGCTTGGCCTTATCGCGATCGCCGCCACACCCCACCACCGTAATAATCCGGCTGTTACCCTGCCGAAGCTGGTGGATGGTGTTCAGCACTTTCTCCAGTGCATCGGGCGTATGAGCATAATCGACGATGCCCGTCCGTTTTCCCCGCGGGCCGGCCACGTAATCGAAACGCCCTTCCGCGGCGCTCAGCTGGCTGAGGGCGGTCAGGGTTTCCATTTCATCCTGCCCCAGCAGGATGGCGGCCCCATAGGCAGCCAGCAGGTTGTAGGCATTGAAGTCACCGATAAGGCGGCTGAAGACTTCCTTGCCATCCACCTCCAGGTGAAGCCCGCTGATGCTGTTTTCCAGGATCCTGGCCTTAAAACTGGCCATAGACCGCAAACTGTAGGTGTACTTTTTAGCCCGGGTGTTTTGTACCATTATCCCGCCTCGCTTATCGTCGGCATTGACGAGGGCGAAGGCTGTTTTGGGCAATATGTCAAAGAACATTTTTTTGGCATCTATATATGCCTTAAACGTTTTGTGATAATCCAGATGGTCGTGGGTGATATTGGTAAAAATACCCCCCGCGAAATGAAGGCCGGCAATTCGCCGCTGGTGGGCGGCGTGCGAGCTTACCTCCATGAAAGCATAATCGCAACCGGCATCCACCATCTCCCGGAGGAGTGCGTTGACCGCTACTGCGTCGGGAGTGGTATGGGTGGCTTCCAAGGGGCTTTGCCCGATGAGGTTGCGCACCGTCGACAACAAGCCGGCCTTGTAGCCCAGCCCCGTAAACAGGCTGTGCAGCAGGGTAGCGGTTGTCGTTTTACCATTGGTGCCAGTCACCCCGACCAATTTCAACTCTTTCGATGGCATTCCGAAAAAACGGCTGGCCATCAGGCCGAGTGCCGTTGCACCGTCGGCCACCTGAATATAAGTTACTGCTTGCCGGCGTTGCTCGGGCAGGGTTTCGGCAACCACTGCGGTTGCCCCCAGCTCAATGGCCTTGTCGATGAATTGGTGCCCATCGGCCTGCGTGCCTCTGACGGCGACAAAAAGGCTGCCGGGCTTCACCTTCCTCGAGTCAAAATCGAGCTGCTCCACAATTTGGGAGGTGGAGCCCTCCAACGCCATTATTTCAAGCGATTGTATCAGTTCTGTCAATTCCATACCCATAGCGCTATCGCAAAAAGAGCCGTATGGCTTGTCCTTTTATTCGGGTGCCCGGTAGCAGTGATTGCTGAGACACCTTTCCAAAACCTTCCGCTTCTACCGTGAGCCCCCGGTTTTCCAACGTGTAGAGGGCATCTCTCAATCCAAGCCCAACGACATTGGGCACCCGGTCTTCCGGCATCGTACGCCGTTCCAGGATCAAACTATCCGACTGGACCCGCGTGACGGCTATCGGCGTTTCGGGCTCTCCGTAATAGGCAATGTCCAGATATTGAAACACGGTTTTCATGTCTTCCTTATCACCGATGCTGAAGCCCGGTAAATCATTGCCCGCCAGTACAGGCTTAGGGCTCAGGTTGATCGGTGCATGTAGTTCCACTTTAGCTGTGTAGATGTTATCGGCGATCTCCCGGAATACCGGCCCGGCAACATCCCCTCCGTAAAAACCGCCTCGGCGGGGCCGGTTGATCACTACAATGCAGGAATATTTGGGCTTTTCGACCGGAAAGTACCCGACAAAAGAAGCCTGGTATCCACCGATGCGCGTACCCCGTGCGCCACGCGTATAGTTGATCTGCGCCGTCCCCGTCTTGCCGGCAAAAGTATACCGGCTGGATTGCAGCTTATGAGCGGTGCCTCTTTCGTCCTCGACTACCGACAGCAACAGTTCCTGTATTTTAGCAATCGTTTTGCGGGTGGCAATGCGCCGGTCAATAACCGTGGGCCGGTAGCGTTGGGTCGTCTCTCCAAACCGCTGAACTTCAGAAACCAGATAAGGTTTCATCATTTCGCCATCGTTGGCAATAGCATTGTAAAACGAAAGCAACTGCAGCGGCGTGATCTTCATTTCGTAACCGATAGACATCCAGGGTAGGGTAGTGCCGCTCCAGTAGTCCTTCTCGCTGAAAGCTTCTTTGATATAAGGATTGGCTTCGCCATCGATTTCGATTCCAATGGGCTGGTTCAGGTTGAACTGCTTCAGCCGCTTGATGAAGCGAGCGGCGCCTTCGTTGCCATTGGCCTTTGTTTTTTCCCCGTAGTGGTCCTGGATCATGGTGGCGATACCGACATTGGAGGAGATGATGAAGGCCTCTCTCATCCGGATGGTATCCAACTTTGCACTATAAGGCGAGGCGTCTTCCATCACATCATCGTAAAACTGAGCCCGGCCCTTATAAATCCGAATGGAATCATCGAGGTCGACGAACCCGTCTTCCAGCAGGGCCATTACCGAAGCGGCTTTGATGGTAGAGCCCGGCTCAATGGCGGTGCCCACGGCATAGTTGTAGGTTTCCCACCAGCCTTCATCGGTGCGCCCCAGGTTGGCAATAGCCCGTATGGCGCCTGTTTCTACCTCCATGACTACTGCGGTACCCCATTCGGCATCGTGGGCGTTCACCGCTCGCATGAGGGCCTGCTCCGTGATGTCCTGAATATCGATATCCAGATTGGTGACGATGTCGCTACCCGTTTCCGGCTCGATGAGGGTCAGGTCATCCACCGGCATCCAGAGGTCTTCCCGGGGGTCTACCCGGATCATTAGCTGCTGGCCGGGCATGCCGCCGAGCAGCGTATCCAATTGGCCTTCCAGGCCCACCGGTTTAGCTTTTTCCCGGACGTATCCGATCGTTCGTTGGGCCAGCAGGCCAAAGGGGCGCTTGCGTTCGCTGCGTTTTTCGGCAATGAATCCACCTTTAAACCGGCCGAGGCGGAACAATGGAAATTCTTCAATGAACTTTTTTTCCGAATAGGAAGCCTTGCGCTTGATGATGACGTGCCGGTCTGCGGCTTTTCGCAAGCTCAGCAGGAACTCCCGGGCCCCGCCAACTGTATAATCTTTCAAAACATAAGTAGCCAGGCACTGCGCCAGGGTATCTACATTCTTCATATAGGCCTCCTCAGAGGAAGCATGGGGGTCGAAGAAAATATCGAAATAAGGGATGGAGGTGGCCAGCAAGCTGCCGTCTTCCGCCAAAATGTTTCCCCGGTCCGCTTCGACCTGCCGGTACTCCAGGTAATTGTCTCTTCCCTGTGCCCGCCAACGTTCTCCTTCGACAACGGAGATCTGAACCGTACGATACATCAATGCAATGGACACCGGCACGACGATGCCGAAGAGCAGGATGTAAACCCGGTATAAGACCTCGTTTTTAATGTCCATCTATTCGCAATTCGTCCGCCCTGGCTATTTGCAAGGCCGGAAATTCATTATTATTATTACTTTATCACTACTCTTTTCGGCGCCTCGGTTTGTGGGCGCAAACCATCTTCCCTGACCCGCTTGGCCACCTCAGAGCGCATAGCATTGTACATGTTCTCTGATTGGAGCGACATGTAATACCAGCGCATCTCCTTGAGGTCTTTCTGCAACATTTGTATCTCGCGGACATTGCGTTCCGCCAGGTGAGCGTTGGCAATGTAAACCGTGGTCAGGAAGCCAATAAAAAACACAAAGGCGAGGTTGTTCAGGACGAGCCGGGACGTCCAGAAGCCAATATCAAACATCGCCATTATGTCTTTTCGCTTCGCCATATATATATATACAATTAAATCTTCTCTCCGATTCTCAGTTTAGCGCTGCGTGCCCGGGGGTTTTGTTGCACCTCCTCTTCCGAGGGGACAATCGCTTTCCGGCTAATTACCTTGAAAGGGCGTTGGATATTACCGTAAAAGTCTTTTTCCTGCCGGCCTTCAAAGTTACCAGCTTTCAGGAAATTTTTCACCATTCTGTCTTCTATAGAATGGTAAGTAATAACTGCCAGCCGGCCACCGGGTTTCAGCACCTCGAGCGATTGTTCCAGAAACTCCTGCAGGGCGCCCATCTCGTCATTCACTTCGATGCGCAGCGCCTGAAAAGCCTGGGATAGGTAGCGGGCGCGATGCCCCCGGATTACGGGCTCCACTACTGCCAGAAAAGCGCCAATGGTTTCAATCGGGCGGTGGCGCCGTTCCTCCACGATGCGCTGAGCCAGCGTTCTGGCGTTGCGCACCTCGCCGTAGCGGCTGAAAACATCCTGCAGTGCATCCGCGTCATAGGTATTGGCCAGGCTTGCGGCCGTTTTTTCCTGCTGTTGGTTCATGCGCATGTCCAACGCGGCGTCGAAGCGGTAGGAAAAGCCCCGCTCCGCTACATCCAGCTGATGAGAGGAGACGCCCAGGTCCGCCAGTATCCCATCTACTTCCTGTATACGGTGTAAGCGCAAAAAGCGTTTCAGGAACCGGAAGTTGTGATGGACGAAGGTAAAGCGTTCGTCCTCCAGGATATTGGCCAGCGCGTCTTCGTCCTGGTCAAAACCCAACAGGCGCCCTTCCGCTCCCAGTTCGTTCAGGATGAGGCGGGAATGCCCGCCCCCGCCAAACGTAGCGTCAACGTAGATGCCTCCCGTCCGGATCGCAAGAGCATCGATACTCTCCCTGGCCAGCGCGGGTTCGTGATACGTCATTGCGCTTCCGGGTTTCCGTTAGCCCTGCCCAGCACATCTTCAGCCAGGTCGGAGAAATCCGCCGGTTCTTCATCCAGCAGTTGCTCGTACTGGCCAGCAGCCCATATTTCAATTCTGTCGCTATAAGCTGACAGGATGACTTCTTTATCGATGCCCGCGTACTCCAGCAGCCGCTTGGAAACCAGGATGCGGTCGGCGCTGTCCATCGCCACCTTCTGCGCACCCCGGTAGAAGTAGCGTACGAAGTCGCGGTTCTTTTTGTTGTACAGGTTCAGTTGGTTGATCTCGTTGGTAATGCGGTCCCAAACCGGCTCCGGGTATAGCATGAGGCATTGCTCAAAACCCCGGTTGATGACGAAATTATGAGCGGTTTCCTCACCGAGCTGGGCAATAAGCCCGCTTGGCATCCTCATGCGCCCCTTGGCGTCGATCTTACACTCATATTCGCCTAATAGCTGTTTGAATTCCACTTTTTTACCTTATAGTGTTTTCAAATGTATTACTTTTTGACACATTTTACCACTTTTTACCACTTTTTTAGGTGAAAAAGTTCTCCTTAATTTACTCTAACAGGCTGATTACACGGTATGTAATCAAATCGGTTACAACAATCGGTTTAATTTGCGTATATTTTTGGAGTGAGATTCCCACTTGTCGCCAAAAAAGGTATTGGTTTCCCACTTTTGGATTGGGACGCTCTGTTCAGGCAGGCCCCAGGCGGTTAATATTTGAATGATTAGCTCACAAATTCAGCCAGTATGTTGCCTTGGCCACCAAAGAGCGATTTCTGACTTCAAATGGCTCAGAGTAGTAATTATCTGTATAGACCAGAAAAAGATCGGACACTGGCGCAAATCGCCACTGAAGGCGGGTGTTGATATTGATATTTTCCAACTGGTCGTTGTACTGCAGGAAAACAGTAAGGAAGAGGCTGCGGCTAAAAGTGAAGTCAATGCAGGGCCATGGGAAAATTGATCGTCCAGCACTTCAGGCGTAAAAGCCCGATGGTAAAAAGCCTTTCCGTTCCATCGGTTATCAGAAGAAGCCAGGTTATAATCCAGGCCCGCCACCCGGTTGAAGAAAGCCAAAATTGCCGAAGAGGCCGGCATTTTCCAGAAAAAACTGCCGTCTTTCGGGAAAACGCACCTCAAAACGGTCCAGATGATGACCTGCTTATCGACCTCAACTTGCGAACTGCGCGGGCGCTTGTGCGGTGTCCGAGGGGAAGTACTCCCAGAAGTGCTGAGCTGGCTGGCCGGCAAACCAACCGGGTTCTTCCACCCGGCCGTCAATCACGATAGGCGTTTCTATCCGTTTGAGAAAAACAGCGGACTCTTTTGGACTCCTCTGGCCGAGGGCCAGAGTTGATAGGGATACCAGCAGGACAAACGTAATTAGTAGACGTTGTGGTACATCACTATAATCCAGAACGGCAGCGCCCGCCGCATCGTAGCAGGCAACCGCCTGTGCCTTCTGCGATCCACTTCCGGTTGGATACAGGCTTTCGTCCCTCACGAAAAGAAAAACCGGATCGAGCACATTTTAGGCCACGAGCATCTAAAAACGACTGAGGCCTACCTGCATTTGGCCCAGGATTTTTTCCAGGAGGCCCAAAGCCCGTTGGAAAGGTTGGATTTGTAAAGAATTTTGTATTTTGGAAAAAGACGGACAGCGGGTGTGGGTAAACTTTTCACCTATAAAAATTTGATATATGTGTGGGTGTAAATTGCTGAATAGTAGAGTTAATAGGTTGGTAATCAACTATTTAAGTAATTGGCTTTTGAGGTTGGAAAGAGCCTTGCGAATACGGATATATAGGTAAGATTAGCGATATACTCAAGTTGAACTAAACCGCCGTACCGGCGGTAGCTTTTGACCTCCAAAAGCCTTAACTCGTAAAGCGAAAGGTTATTATTTCACCAAAACGCTTTACA
>JACJYN010000010.1 GCA_020636095.1 Lewinellaceae bacterium | reverse complement strand
CGCACTATCTTCAAGTCATTGAAAGGCCATCAATCTGTTTAGGCTCAAAGCAATTGCCAGCCGTCACCATCCTTGTGACAATATCCTGTAAAATATAACCATTGTTATTCAACCAGGCGCCAAGGCCCTGTTCAAATAAAGTTAATTCAGTAATACCGCAATTGTAATTGGGCAGCGTAACGCTCTCATTTGTAGTACTCAAAATGTTATAAATAGAGGCACTGCTGAGATGCTTTATTTTTAGAAGTTGAACACCTGTCCCTTGGAAAAAGGGCGGGCTTTACTTCCTTACTCATGGCCGAAATAAAAATGTTTGGATGCCCGGCCGGTTGTTCTTTGGACAGCCGGCTTTTTTGTAAATTCGGGGAAATTGTTTTTCACTAAAAAGGCATATTCCATTATGAGTTTATCCAGATTCCAGGCATTGGATACCATCCTCAACCGTTCCGGTTTCGAATTAGAGTACGTTAATATTCCGGACGGGAAGATTTCGTCTTTCTTTGGTTGCAACGTTTTCAACGATGCGGCCATGAGGGAATACATGACAGAAGAAGCATTCAACAACGTTAAACTGGCCATCGAGTCCGGCGCCAAGCTTTCCCGCGAGGACGCCGATATCGTGGCCGATGCAATGAAGCGCTGGTCTATGGATCACGGCGCTACCCACTATACCCACTGGTTTCAGCCGCTGACCGGCCGCACCGCTGAGAAGCACGATTCATTTTTTACCCTCAAGCCCGACGGTACGGTAGTGGAGGAGTTCGACGGAGACACCCTGGTTCAGCAGGAACCCGACGGGTCGAGCTTCCCGGGGGGCGGCCTGCGTTCTACCTTTGAAGCCCGCGGCTATACGGCCTGGGACCCTTCTTCCCCGGCCTTCATCCTGGAGGTCAGTGAAGGGAAGACCCTTTGCATTCCGACGATCTTTGTGACGTACGGCGGTGACTCGCTGGACTACAAGCTGCCCCTGCTCAAGTCGCAGGCCTATCTGGAAAAGGCGGCCATTCCGGTTTGCCAGCTCTTCGATGATAAGGTGTCCAAAGTGATCACAACGCTGGGGTGGGAACAGGAATACTTCCTGGTGGACGAGGCCTTGTACAATGCCCGCCCTGACCTGCTGCTGACCGGCCGCACCTTACTGGGTAAGCACTCGCCCAAGGGGCAGCAGCTCGACGACCACTATTTCGGATCCATCCCCGAACGGGTGTACGCCTACATGCGCGACCTGGAGACGGAGTGCCACAAGCTGGGCATTCCGGTCCGAACCCGCCACAATGAGGTCGGCCCGGGCCAGTACGAACTGGCCCCCATGTATGAAGAGTGTAACCTGGCCGTTGATCACAATCAGCTGTTGATGGACCTGATGGACCGCGTGGCGCGCCGCCATAAGCTGCGGGTATTGCTGCACGAGAAGCCTTTTGCCGGCGTCAACGGTTCGGGCAAACACAACAACTGGTCGATGTCGACCAATACAGGCCGCAACCTGCTCTCGCCGGGTAAGCAGCCGGGCAAAAACCTGCTCTTTCTCACCTTCTTTATGAATACCGTGCAGGCGGTCTACCGCTACGCCGATGTCCTGCGCGCCAGTGTCTCTTCCGCCTCTAACGACCACCGCCTGGGGGCCAACGAAGCGCCGCCGGCTATTGTCTCCGTTTTCATCGGCGAGACGCTGACCGACGTGCTGAGTAAACTGGAGGCGGGTATCGATGCCGATGCCGCCGGGGTGAAGGAAGCGCTGGACTTACTGAGTAAAATCCCCAACCTGGAACTGGACAATACCGACCGCAACCGGACTTCCCCCTTCGCCTTTACCGGCAATAAGTTCGAAATTCGTATGGTGGGTTCGTCCATGAACTGTGCAGCTCCCATGACGGTCATGAACACCATTGTCGGCCGCCAGTTGGTGGAGTTCAAGGCGGAACTGGATGGAATGATGAAGGAGGGAACCGGTAGGGACGAAGCCATACTGGCCATCCTGAAGCGATACATTAAGGAATCCAAGCCCATCTGTTTCGAAGGAGACGGCTACAGCGATGAGTGGAAAGAAGAGGCCGAGCGCCGGGGGCTGAGCAATATCCCCAATACGCCGGACGCGCTGGGCGCTTATCTGGCGAAGGACGCCGTCGAACTGTTTACTTCCAGCGGGGTGTTTACCGAACGAGAGATGCACGCTCACTACGATGTGATGTGCGAAAACTACATCCTCAAATTGCAGATCGAAAGCCGCACCCTGGGAGAGATGGTGGTCAACCACATCCTGCCGGCGGCCATCAGTTATCAGAACCAACTGGCGGAGAACATCCTGCAGCTAAAGGAACTCGGCCTGCCGGAAAGTGCTTACGAAGCCCAGTTTGATATTCTTAAACTGATCTCCGAGAACATCTCCAATATCAAACTATCCGTCAATCAAATGACCGATGCCCGGAAAAAAGCCAACGGGCGGGAGGACGCAACGGCTATGGCGAGGACTTACTGCTATGACGTCAAGCCTTTGATGGAAGACATACGCACTTACGCCGACCGCCTGGAGTACCTGGTGGACGACCGGGAGTGGCCGATGATCAAGTATCGGGAGTTGATGTTCGTGCGGTAAGAGCAGCGGCCCTGTCCGCCTGATAAATAGCAAAAAACAGAGGGCCTGCCGGGGAATGCCTGGTTGGCCCTCTCGTTTGGACATAGCGTAACAAACAACTTGACAACGATCAACGTGGGACAGTACGGAATAAGCCCGGCCGTTTTTTTCTAAACCTCCAGCTACACTTTTAATAATCTCCTCATTTCAGTAACTTGGGGCGCTGGAAACCGAATGCCCTGCCATTCCAGGGCAAGCTCGAACAATCGAACAATAGCACCTGTACCACTATGCCCACCCGCCGCCTTGCCGCCATCATGTTCGCCGACATCGCCGGTTATACCGCGATGATGCAGGCCGATGAAGCCGATGGCCTGCGCCGCCTGCGGCACTTCCGCGCCATCCTGGAAGAAAGTGTAGGCAAGCATCAGGGTAAGATTCTGCAGCACTTTGGCGACGGCAGCCTGGTGCTCTTCGACAGCGCCGTGGAGGCAGTGGCCAGTGCCAAGGAAATGCAACTCACTCTGCTGAAAGAACCGAAGGTGCCCCTGCGCATTGGCATCCACATCGGCGATATCGTTACCGAGGGAGACTATATTTATGGCGATGGCGTCAACCTGGCTTCCCGGGTAGAATCTCTGGGTATTCCGGGATCGGTTCTGATCACGGAGCGAGTCATTCACGACCTGCGCAACCACCCGCAGTTCCAGCCTGTTTCCCTGGGGAAGTTTGAATTTAAGAACGTTAGCGAGCCGATGGAAGTCTTTGCACTGGCGGATACCGGTATCACTTTTCCCAAGCAAAGTGAATTGGCGGAACGGCCCAAAGTGAAACCTTCCCGCCCCCGGTTGGGCCGTCGTTCCATTTCCATCCCCCGCATTTTAACAGCCCTGGCCCTTATCCTTTTTCTGGCTGCCGCTGTTTTCTGGTGGCGGCTAGGAAACGAGTCAAAAATAGCGCGCGCCAATATTCCCGATCAATCCATTGCCGTACTTCCCTTTCGCGACCTCAGCCCGGATGGAGGGCAACAGTACTTTGGCGACGGCATCGCCGAAGACATCCTCAACGCGCTGGCGCAGGTCAAGGCACTCAAAGTGGCCGGCCGGACTTCTTCTTTCTCCTTTCGCGGCAGTGAAACCAGCATGCAGGACATCGGGCAGAAGCTGGGGGTAGGTACGGTGCTGGAAGGCAGTGTGCGTAAGGTGGATGGGCGGTTACGGGTAACGGCTCAGTTGGTGAGTACTGAAGACGGCTACCAACTCTGGTCGCAACGCTACGACCGCGATATCGACGACATTTTTTCCATCCAGGATGAGATCGCCCGGGCGGTGGCCGACAACCTGAAGGTCATTCTGCTCAATGGCGGTATCGAACCGCTGACCAGTAACCCGGAGGCTTACGAATGGTACCTTCGGGGACGGCACATGCTCAGCCAGCGGTCGGAAGGGTCGGAAACGGCAGTGGAATTCTTCCAGCGCGCCATTGGCATTGACCCCGGTTTTGCCGCTGCCTATGCCGGGCTGGGCAATGCTTACCTCTGGCTGGGGTGGAGCAACGCCCTGCCTTCGCGCGAGGCTTTTCCGAAGGCGCGGCAGTATGCACAGGAGGCGCTACAGCGCGATAGTACATTGGCCTATGCCCATGCCATTATCGGTTCGGTGCACCTGTGGTACGACTGGCAGTGGGAGGAGGCGCACCAGGAGTTGGAACGCGCCATCTCACTCAACCCCTCTGAGGCCGGCGCTTATCTGGACATGGGCTGGTACTATGCGGTATCCGGCCGGTTAGACGAGGCCGTCGCTTACATGGAGAAAGCCACTGCCCTGGATCCGCTCAGCCTGGAATACAACATCGACCTGGCGGACATACACCGGATGGCCGGCGAGTACGGCCGCGCCCGGGAGATCGGCCTGGCGATGCAGGAGCTATATCCCAACAACAGTGAGGCCTACTGGATATTGGGGATCATAGACTACACTCGCGAGGATTACCCCGCGGCGGTGGCCTCCTTCCGAAATGCCGTCCGCCTCTCGGATGAAGAAGCCTGGTCGGAAATGCACCTGGCCATGGCACTGGCGAAGGCGGGGCAAAGAACAGAAGCGGCGCAATTGCTGAAAAAGCTGGAGGCTTCCCCTGAAGTCAAAGAAGCCGCTCATGTAGAAATGGCGCCCGTCTACTGGAACCTGGGCCAAAAGCAGGCCGCTCTGGACTGGCTGGAGCGCTCCTACGAGTGGCACGCCAACTGGATGATCTCCCTGCGGATGGACCCGATTTGGGCGGAGATGCGGGGAGAAGCGCGGTTTGAGGGGCTGGTGGAGAAGATGGAGTTTCCGTAGGGGAGAAGGACCCTTTCGTCCTTACCACCACAGGAAGTAATAAGAACGATCGAAAATAGGAGAAGACAAGTTTGTGTATTCAGTATAGTCATTTGCATCTAATCAAATTTGTAACTATTCAGTGTTGGTAGAAAAAATCTGCTGGCGGCAACTTACCCCGCAGGCAATGAGCGTGGCGCCTTCTCCATCTGCCGCACAGTGGGGAACAACACCTGTTCTCCAATTTACTTCCTTTTTCAGAACCAGATGACAAACATCGTTGCCAACTATTAAAAAAAATCTTTACATTCCCTTCAAAAATAAGACATGGCACTGGATATTCAACACACCTTTCTGGAGCGCTTTCTTCGGTACGTTCAGATCGACACGCAGTCTGATTCCGCTTCCAAAACCATTCCATCCACTGAAAAGCAGAAAAACCTGGGTAAGGTATTGGTGGAAGAGTTGAAGGAATTGGGCATTGAGGATGCCCACCTCGACGAGTACGGCTACATTTACGCCACCATTCCCGCCAATACGGATAAGGCCGATGTGCCGGTGATCTGTTTCTGTTCCCACATGGATACGTCGCCGGACTGTAGTGGGAAGGATGTAAAGCCTATCATCCATCGCAACTACGACGGCTCCGACATCGTGCTGCCCGATGACCCAACGGTGGTGCTTCGCCCTAAGGATCATCCGGATTTGAAAGAGCAAATCGGCAATGACATCATCACCGCCAGCGGCCTTACCTTGCTGGGCGCCGACAACAAGGCCGGCCTGGCCGAGATTATGGACGCGGCCCGCTATTTGATGAGCCACCCGGAGGTGAAGCACGGCAAGATTCGCATCCTTTTTACCCCCGACGAGGAGATCGGCCGCGGGGTGGATAAGGCGGATATGAAAAAACTGGGCGCCGACTTCGGCTATACCGTCGACGGCGAAAAGCGGGGCTCTCTGGAGGACGAGACCTTTTCTGCCGATGCGGTTACCATTGACATCCGGGGGGTGAGCATTCACCCCGGCTTCGCCAAGGGCAAACTGGAAAGCGCCCTGAAAATCGCTTCCGATATCGTGGCGGGCCTGCCTAAGGACCGGCTATCCCCGGAGACGACGGATGGAAAGGAAGGCTTTATCCACCCCGTTACCATGAGCGGCGGCGCCGAACTGGCCAAGATCGAGTTCATCATCCGCGATTTTACGGACGAGATGCTGGAAAGCCATGAGAACATCCTTCGGGATATTATGAACGGGGTGTTAAAGAACTATCCCAACTCCCGCGCCGAGTTCAAAGTGACGGAGCAATACCGCAATATGAAAAAGGTTTTGGATCAGTACCCACAGGTAGTGGACAACGCCATGGAGGCCATGCGCCGAGCCGGGGTCAAGCCCTTGCCCAGCAGCATTCGCGGCGGTACGGACGGCTCTCGCCTGTCGTTCATGGGGCTGCCCTGCCCGAACATCTTTGCCGGCGAACACGCTTTCCACTCCCGGGAGGAGTGGGTGTCGGTGCAGGATATGGAGAAAGCGGTGGAAACGATCGTGCAACTGGCGATGGTGTGGGAGGAGCGGGCGTAGAGAGGCCCTAAAAGATTTAAATTCAAAAAATCCTAACTGTTTAGGTATTCGGTTTTATGGTTTTCCTGCCTGCTCATCGCAGCAAGCGAAGGAAGTTTTTCAAATGATGAATTCCGAGGGTGCATAAAAATCGTTTATGAAGCTTTCACTCTGGCCGGTATGGTTATTTATTGGGATTGGCAGCTGTTGCTTTTTTCAGTGCAGCCAGCCGGAACCGGCGAAGCAACCACCCGGCGCCATCCCCGCCGACTGGTTCTTCCGGCAACGGGCATATCCCGATGGGCAGGTCGATCAGGCGAAATACCTTCAGGCGGTTCGCCGGCAGAAAAGGCTGGAGGCGGGTGGCGCTCAGCGCAGTATGACGGCCAGTTGGATATTCCGCGGGCCCTTGAATACCGGAGGGCGGATCAGCGCTCTGGCCGTTCACCCCGATTTCCCGGATACCCTATTCGTTGGCGCCGCTTCCGGTGGCGTCTTCCGGTCCTATGACCGGGGCGACAGCTTTGTACCGGTTTTTGATGACGCGCTGAGCTTATCCATTGGCGATATCGATATTGCTCCTTCCAACCCTTCGGTGATCTACGTGGGTACCGGCGAAGCCAATGCCGGTGGTGGAACCCTGGCCTACGATGGGGTAGGGGTGTATAAAAGCACCGATGGCGGAAGCACCTGGCAACCTGCCGGCCTGCCGGCCAGTGGCAGTACCGGGCGGGTCGCCGTGCACCCCACCGACCCGGATCGGGTGTATGTGGCGGCTATGGGCCGGTTATTCGGGAACAATCCGGAGCGGGGCATCTACCGTACTACTGACGGTGGCCAGCATTGGGAACAGGTGCTTTACCTCAACGATTCTACCGGCGGGATAGACCTCGCCCTGCATCCCACCCAACCGGACACACTTTATGCGGCTATGTGGGAGCGCACGCGCGGCCCGGGCTTTTATTATTATGGCGGCTATTCCTCCGGCATTTATCGTTCTCACGATGGGGGCGATACCTGGGAGCATCTAACCAACGGGCTGCCCAATGCCGAGATGGGGCGCATCGGCCTGGCGCTCTCACCGGCCAACCCAGAAGTCATCTACGCTCAAATTATTGACCCGCTGGGCGCGCTGATCGATGTCTATCGCTCAAACGATGGTGGAGAAAACTGGTTCCCCACCGGTACTGCGGGGATCAACGCGCCTCCCTATATGTGGTGGTTCGGGCGGCTGTTTCCCCATCCCCATGACCCGGAAACGGTATTCCTGCCCAGCGTCAACCTCCACCGTACTACCAACGGCGGCCAGTATTGGAACGGCGTTGCTTCCTTCATTCACGTCGACCACCACGATCTTTACATCGACCCTCACCATCCCGATTACATAGTATTGGGCAATGATGGGGGGCTCTATATTTCAGAGGATAATGCCCAGTCCTGGCAGCACAAAAAATCCCTGCCTATCACCCAGTTTTATACCTGTGAAGTGGACTACAGCAACCCCAGCCGGCGCTACGGCGGTACGCAGGATAACGGCACCATTCGCACCACATCCGGCAACGTCAACGACTGGAAACTCATCCTGTTCCGGGACGGCTTTTACTGCCTGGTCGACCCCACGGACAACAGCTACGTTTATGCCGAGTCACAGTCCGGCACACTTCGGCGTTCCATCAACGGCGGCCTCACTTTCCTGAACGCCCTGTCGGGCATTCCCGATGAGGAACGGCGCAACTGGAGTACGCCCTTCGTTTTCAACCCGCTCAACCCCCGAAGCCTTTACTACGGTACTTCCCGGCTTTACAAAACAACCAACCGGGCCGTATCGTGGACTGCGATCAGCGAAAACCTCACCGGGCCGGAAGATCCGGGCAATCTGGTTTATGGCACCATTACCAGCATCGCCGTTTCTCCAGTGGACACCAATCACATCTTTGTCGGCGCCGATAACGGCCGGGCCTGGAAAACAGCGGATGGCGGGCAGAACTGGCAGCTGTTGTCGGCTGACCTTCCCAACCGCTGGGTGACCCGGGTGGCCGCCTGCCCGGTGAATACTCAGGTTGCCTACATCACCTTTTCCGGCTACCGTTCCAATGAATACCTGCCTCATGTATTCAAAACGCTGGACGGCGGGCAAAACTGGGTGGATATTTCGGGAGGCCTGCCCGAAGTGCCGGTCAATGAGATCATCGTCAACCCGGATGCGCCCAATGAACTCTTCCTCGCCAATGATGTAGGCGTTTTTGTCAGCTATAATGCCGGAAACACCTGGGCGAGCCTCGGCCAGGGCCTGCCCACCGTGGTAGTGAGCGACCTTACCCTGCACGAACCTTCGCAGGAACTCTACGCCGCCACCTACGGCCGTTCTATGTACAGCCTGCCGCTGGCGCAGCTACCCGGAGCGGCCCAACCCATCAGCGGAGTGGTGCGTAGAGCGGACAACCAACCCATACCCAATGCTGGCGCCCGGCTGGCCAACCAGGGCAACTTTCCTATCCTTACCGACAGCCTCGGCGTTTACCACCTGGAGGGATTGGCGGCGCAACAGGATTATTCCATTGGTATGGAGCGGGATGGAGACGGCCTGAACGGGGTATCTACTTTCGACCTGCTGCTCATCAATAAACATATTTTAGGCGTGGAGCCGCTGGATAGCCCTTACAAACGCATTGCCGCCGATGTAAACAACACTCAATCTATTACTACGCTCGATATGATCACCCTGCGCAGGCTCATTCTGGGGTTGGACATCGGCTTTTCTTCGCAGCCGAGTTGGCGCTTTGTCCCGGCCAGCTATATCTTTCCCGAGCCGGAGAACCCCTGGGCAGAAGTATTTCCCGAGCGGATAACCATTCCGGGGCTACCGGTTTCAGGGCTGAGCGGGCAGGATTTTATCGGGATCAAGATCGGGGATGTCAATCTGGATGCCATTCTGTAACTGCCATAACACTCCCTTAACGAACCTTTCAAGTTTTTAACTACCGGCTTTCCTCCTTTAACTTCTCCTTAGTTTCGCCGCAAAGCCATCCCCCATATCTTAGGGGTCGGAGAAGAATAAGTTCCTCGTTTCAGGCTAGAGATTTTGTCGCTGAACAAGGCGCGAAGAACGCGCATAGCCTAGCTACGCAAGTGATGAGCAACGCAGTGCAGCGGCAAAAGATCAGCATCAAATGGGGAAGTTATTCTTCGCCGGGCCCTTAGCAGCATTAAACGGAGGAATTGCTTCCTCCTTTGTCACCAAAACCTGCGAAGCGGCTTTGCGCCCCGTTGAGGATAGCCTTTGTTGGGTTGCCTCCAGCGCAGCCTCAACAACCGAAATCTAAACCCGTAAAACGAGAACCATGACCACCTACAGAAACAACCTACTCGCCCCCGCAGCATTTTTGCTGCTCTTTATTCTGGCTTCCTGCGCCTCTCCCCAGCACCTCGTCGAGTCCGGAAATTACGACGAGGCGGTGTACCTTGCCGTAAAGCGCCTGTCCGGCAAAAAGAACAAGAAGGAAAAGTATGTCCTGGCCCTGGAAGAAGCTTTTGAAAAGGCTACCGAGCGCGATATGCGCCTGGCCGAGCGCCTGAAGCGCGAGGGCCGGCCCGAAAACTGGGCCAAGGTCAACGAAGCCTACCGCCGGGTGCGCAACCGGCAGGAGCGGGTGGCGCCCCTGCTGCCGCTCATCTCCAAAGAAGGCATTAGGGCCAATTTCAAGTTTGTCAAAGTAGATGAGCTCGAATACGAAAGCCGCCAGAAAGCAGCGGATTACTACTACGCCCGTGCCCAGGATTGGCTGGAGGATGCCCGCCAGGGCGACAAGCTGGCCGCTCGCCGCGCTTATGATGAACTGGACAAGATCAACCAGTACTTCCGCGAATACAAAGACAAAACGGCCCTCAAGCAAACGGCCCGGCAGTTGGGTACCACTCATGTGCTGGTCAAGCTGGAAAACCGCTCCCGGTCCATCCTGCCCGTTGCTCTAGAAAGAGAAATCCGCCGCATCGGCGTTCGCGACCTCAACAGCTTCTGGCAGGCTTATTATACGGAACAAACCAAGGGGGTCGATTATGACTATGAAGTGGTGATGAAGGTGACTAACCTGGAAGTAGGGCCGCAAGTGGTCAAAGAACGCGAATTTGAAGAAGTGAAAGAGATCGAAGAAGGATTTGATTATGTGCTGGACAGCCGGGGCAACGTCCTGAAAGATTCCCTGGGCAATGATGTCAAAGTACCCCGCAAGGTGCTGATCCGCGCCCGCGTTTTCGAAACCTTCCAGACGAAGGTAGCCTCCATCGACGGCCGGCTGGAGTTTTACGATGCCCGCAACGGCAACCTCATCGATTCCAAGCCCCTGGCGGCGGACGCCGTTTTTGAAAACTACGCTTCTACCTTCCGCGGTGACAAGCGGGCCCTCAGTGAAGAGGCCTGCCGTTATCTCGGCAACCGGCCCCAGCCGTTCCCCTCGGATGAGGCATTGCTGTTGACGGCGATGGAACGGCTCAAGCCGGTGATCAAAAACCGGATAGCGGAGACGCGAAAGCTGATCTAAAACTTTATTTTAAAACTCAGGTTCAGCGTCCTCCCCAACAACTTAACCTCATTGCCCAGCACGACATTCTGAGGAAGCTGGGCTCCATTCTCATCCGGAGAGAGGGAATAGATATATTGCCGGTATTTGATGTTATCGTGATCAAAGAGGTTGAAGACGGACAGCCCCGCCCGCGCCTGAAGGCCGGCAATAGGGAAGTAGTACCCTACTTCCGCGTCGGCGCGGTGGTAATCGGGTAGGTAGGTAATAAAATCTTCGATCATCACATCCCGGCGGTCTTGTTGCTGCTGGAAGCGGGCCAGGTCGGTAAACGGGCGGCCGCTGGCAAAAATATAACTTGCCGAAAGTTCCCAGCGGCCCAGCCTGGCCATATTGGCCCACTTCAGCTGATGGCGGCGGTCATCCTGGGACGGAAAAGGAACGTTGCGGTTGATCTCGCGGTAGTTCTGAGTCGTTTTGCTGAGGGTATAAGCCAGCCAGCCGGAATAGGGCCCCCATTCTTTTTTCAGCAGGATATCGATGCCCCGCGATTGCCCCTCACCCCTGAACAGGCGGTAGTCCGCTTCCTGGGAAGGCGCCATGCCGCCCGTGACAAAACCAGGAGACAGCAGGGCGTAGGCCACCACCCCTTCCGTTTGTTTGGTGTAGCACTCCACATCGAGTTCAAAGCCATTTTTTCGCCAGTTGAACCCCGCCATAGCCTGATTGGCGTGGGCGATGGGGAATTCCTTATTGTCGGCCATTACCCAGAAATCGAAGGAGCGGCCAAAGCGGTCTTCGTAGTTCATTTCCCGCAAAAACTGGTTGTAACGGCTTAGGGCGCCCTTGAGGGACCAGTCTTCATTCAGCTGATAATTCAGCTGGAGGCGGGGTGACAAGTATACTTTTTTATCGGTTTGATAATAGGCGCCTCGCAGCCCCAGTGTGGAGGACCAGCGTTTGTCCCACTGCCTTGTATGTTCAAGGAACAAAGCGTGCTGATCGGCCGATTGCCGGCGGGCCAATAGCGGCGCCCGTTCGATCTCCAACCTTACATCTACCTCATTGTGCAGATAGTTATAGCCCCCCGTCAGAGATTCCTGATCAGAAAGGGCCCAACTGTTTTTCCAGTTGAATGCCAATCCTTGAATCCGGTTGTATTGGCCGTTGGTCAGCATGAGCAGAGAATCATTTTGTAAGGGGCGGGTGATGGAAGTAGCCGTGCTTCCTTCCGTTTGGAAAGAAGAGTAACTCAGGGAAATATCAGATTGAAAATCGGCGCTCCACTGTTGTTTGCCCTGCAGGCTGAAGCCTGTATTGGCCCAATCTGCTTTCTCCTGATAGGCTTCCTGGGTGGTGATCAGTTTATTTCGGAACCGGCGGAAATACTGCTGTTGGTATTGATAATTAAACACGTCTTTGCTATGAAAAAAGCTGGCCGACAAGCTACTGGCCGTTGAAGGGCGCCAAATCCAGCGGGCATAAGTGTCGTAAAAGTTGAAATCGGGTTCGGCGGTAAGAACACTGGAAGCAGTAGTGCCGGCGCCTGTTCCATTCCCCAGCAATCGGTTAGCCAGGGGGTTTTCATCGCGGATGAGGCCGTACAAACGGGTGTCGGCCACATCCCGGCCGGTAATGCGGCCACTGAGGGCCAGCCCCATCTTTTTACCAATGGGGGTGGCCACAAAGGCATTCGCCATCAGCAGGTTGAGCTCGGCGGCGCCCTGCGCCCCGTCAACCGCCGGCTGTTTGGACGCCATTTCGATGACCCCTGCCGTCCGTCCGCCGTATTCAGCCGGGAAAGCATTTTTATACAATTTCACCTCGCCGATCATCTCCGGGTTGATCGCGCTGAAAACGCCGAAGAAATGGCTGATGCTGTAAAGGGTGATGCCGTCGAGCAGGATCATGCTTTCATCGCCGTCGCTGCCGCGGATTTTCAGGTCAGCCGACAAGTCATCGTGGGCGCTGATGCCGGGCAACAGCTGCATCTGCCGGAAGAGGTCGTTGCCGCCCAGGAAGGCAGGCAGGCGGCTCAGTTGGGTGGCGTCTATCGTCAGGCTTTGGGCATCTTTGCGGGTGGAAAGAACAGCCGGATGGCTGGAGACGGTTACGGGTTCGATCTCCTGGATGTGTGGCGCCAGCCTCAGTTTTTGGTATTTCTGGCATTGTTCAGGAGACAGGAGGAGGGAAAGGGGGTGATAACCGATGTACTGGGCTTTTATCTTTAAGGGCCCCTGGACTGGGGCCAGCCGCAATGTAAACGCTCCGTTTTCATCTGCTTCGGCGCCCGTGAAGGGGGCTTCGGCTATGATGGCGGCGTAGGGTAGGGGCGCCCCGCTCAGCGCGTCCACGACCTGTCCGCGGAGAACCATTTGTCCTCCCTGCCGGGTGTCTTCAGGTTTGGGGCGGATCAGAATCTCCCGGCCGGACAACACCTGGAAATCCAAACCGGCAGGTTCCAGCAATTGCCGCAGGGCGTCCTGAAGGGGGAGCCCGTTTATGGATTGATCGATGGTGATTTGAGATAACAGGCCGTCATCGTAGGCTATTTGCAGCTGATAGTTGGCTTCGAGCCGCTCCATAGCAGTAGACAGTGAGCTATTTCTGAACTGCTCACTGATGATAATCTCTCCATCCTGGGCCAAGCCGGAGGCGTAGCAACAGCATCCTAACGCGATCAACAATAAAGTTCTCCTCATCAATACTTCACTTATCTGAATTGAGGTGACGCCTTCCCAAAAGCCCCACCCCGTAAAAAGGTGTCGCCTCCTATGCCTCTGAATTGAGGTGACGCCTTCCCAAAAGCCTCACCCCGTAAAAAGGTGTCGCCTCCTATGCCTCCCTATGCCTCCCTATGCCTCCCTACTCATCAATCTATATTCTCTTCCGGCCGGATAGACACCTTATTATCCCGGCGTTCGGCGTTCAGCTTCATCGGCCAGCAGACCCGGTACAGCGCGCTATCGAGCGCCTGGCGTTCAAAGGCGCCGGTATAGGTGCGGGCCAGAATGCTGTCGGGGGCGTCGATCCGGATATCAAACTGGCGTTCCATCTCGGCAAAAACCTCCCGGAGGGGAGCGCTGTGGTATTCAAAACGCCCTCTTTGCCAGCCAGGGCCGCCGTCGGTGTCGAAGGTAGCCCGTTGCCAGGCGCTTTCTTCCCACTGAGCCAGTTGGCCGGCCGTGAGAATCTCCTGGCTGCCATTGGCGCTCACCTGTACGCGGCCGGTATAACACTGAACGTCAAAATGGCCCTCAAAGGTATTGATATTGAAACTGGTGCCCAGCACTTCTACATCTCCTTTCGGGGTAATAACCTTAAAAGGTTTCCCCTTCTCCACTTCAAAGAAAGCTTCTCCTTCCAGGCTGAGCTGGCGGGCGCTGTTCCATTCATTGGCATGGTATCGAATGGTGGAGCCGGCGTTCAGCCGCACCGTAGATCCATCCGGGAGCCGGTGTTCGGTGATCTGCCCATAAGCGGTTTTTACCGTAATGGCGCTGTCGGGCCGCAGGAAAAAGAAGGCTGCCAGAAGCGCAAGAGCCGCCGCCGCGGCGTAACCCAGCCAGCGGTAAGCCATCGGCCGCGCCGGACTGGCTTGTGCTGGCGTTTTGGTGGCGGCATCAATTCTATCCCACAGCTTATCAACGCGGCCCTGGCTAACCGCCTCCTCCTTTATGGCAATGGCCTGAACGAGCAGGCGGGCCTCGTCTACTTCCCGCTGCTTTTCAGGGTGCCGGGCCAGCCACGCTTCCCATTCCTGGGATCGGCGGCCGCCTTCTTCCTGCACCCATCGGATGAAGGCATCCTCCTGGGCCAGCTTTACAGCATCATATTTCAGGTATTTATCATTCATTTTCTTGGTGGCTCAATTTATCCTTTCACATAATAGAGGCACGCCCCTGTCCTTTTGTACTGAATGAAACTCAAAAAAATCGTAACTCCAGCAATATAACCTCTCAACAATATAGCCCTATAACCAACCACCAACCACCGGCCAACAGTTCTTTCAGCCGGCTGAGGGCCGAATGAGCCAGGTTGCGCACCGATTGGTAGCTGATGTCCATGGCTTTACAGATGTCCTCATAATCCATGCCTAACTGATACTTCAGGTAGATGGCCTCCTTCTGCCGGGCGCTCAGCTGTTCGAGTGCTTGCTTTAGTTTACGTTGTTGCTCGTGGGACAATTCCCGGGCGGCGATCTGCTCATCGATGGCGATCTCGAAATCGAACTGATGTTCTTCCGGTTCTTCAGTTGTTTCGTGCTTTTGCTGCCGGCTCAGCTGGCGGATCACCCGCCGCCGCATGGCCACCAGCAGATAGCTTTGTACGGAGGACACCGGGGATAGTTGGCCCCGTCGTTGCCAAAGGTCAATAAACAGGTCCTGCAGGCAATCCTCCACCAACTGTTGGTCAGTTGAGAACTTGCCACCGTACTGGAGCAATGCAGGTGCATGGCTTCGGTAGAGCTTCTCAAGGGCAGCTTTTCGCCCCTCCCGCAATTGTGACCAAAGTAGTGATTCCGACATGTAGGCTTCGTTGTACCCGGTAAAAGTAAATTTTTTTTATTTTTTTTCAGTACAAACCACAAACCCCCTGCTCCTTTAAGTGAACATTGAATTACTCAACTCAAAAATTCAAGAGAAATGTTAAAGCAATCTATGAAATGGAGTTGGATCCTGATCCTGGCAGTCGCTGCTTTTACGGTAGCCTGCGACAAAGAGCAAACGGATAGCCTCACCGACAACACTGCGATCGACACCCGGACGGTATCGAATGTAGAAATGGTAGCCATGGAAGTCGATGGCATGGAGCACGGCCCCCGTTGCTTTTCCCTGATATTTCCGGTAACTGTCCTCTATCCTAACGGTGATGAGGCGACAGCCGGTGATGCAGAAAGCCTGCGCGGGTTGTTCCGCACCTGGCGGGAACAAAACCCCAACGCAATGGATCGGCCGACCCTGGCTTATCCTTACTGGGTAACGATGAATGATGATGGAACGGAAGTAGAGATCACCGGACGGGATGTGCTGGTGAGCTTACTGGCGGATTGCCGAGCCAATGATCCGGGCCATGGCCCCGGACAAGGCGGCCCTGGCCACAATGGCCCTGGGCACAATGGCCCCGGCCACGATGGGCCTGGCTTCGGTTTCAACAGCCCTTGTTTCAGCCTGGACTATTCCGCATCTGTAACTATTTATCTGCCCGGCCAGGGCGAACAGGTAGTTACCAGTGAAGAAGAGCTGAGAGCCGCCATTCAGGCCTGGCGCGAAGCCAACCCTGGCCCTGCCGATGAGCGCCCCGCTCTGGTGATGCCGTACACGGTCATTTTTGATGATGGATCGACTTTGGTTATCGACGAAGAAGCTGACCTGGAAACCTTGCGCGAGGCCTGCCAAACCTTCTGCCCCGGCGACGGCGGCCCCCATGGCCCAAACGGCCCTGGCGATGACCCCGGCAACAACGGCCCCGGTTTTGACGGCCCTGGCCCGCTCTGTTTCCGCCTCGTATTCCCGGTAACCGTCATCCTCCCCAATGGAACTGAACTGGAAGCGAACGGCCGTTTAGCCTTGTTGCGCATCCGCAGAGCCTGGAGGGAGCGGAACCCTGGTTCTGATGTGCACCCCACCCTGGGCTTCCCTTTCACGGTAACCCTGGAAGACGGAACCTCTCAAGAGATTGACGACCCGGCTGAATTCGATGCGCTGGTTAACTCCTGCGGCGAATAAGAGCCAGGCCATCCAAAAAAGAAAGGGCTTGCCGGTATTTACCTGGCAAGCCCTTCCTTTTTTGGATTCTACCACACTTCAAATTTACCTCAAAATCCTTTCCTACCTTTGTTGCCGATGAAGCTACTGATTGTTGAAGACGAAAAGGCTCTTTCGGACAATATCCGGGCCTACCTCTCCAGGGGGGATGTGGTTTGTGAAACGGCCCTCAACTTTGAAGAGGCGCAGGATAAGCTGCTGTCGTTCGACTATGATATCGTGCTGCTCGATATTATGTTGCCGGATGGCAATGGGCTGAACCTGCTCCGCCTGCTCAAACGGATTCAACCGGAGACAGGGGTGCTGATCATTTCCGCCAAAAATGCCCTGGACGATAAGGTGCAGGGCCTGGAACTGGGGGCCGACGACTACATGACCAAACCTTTTCACCTGCCGGAACTCAACGCCCGCCTCAACGCTATCTTCAGACGGCGAAAATTCCAGGGACATAAGATTCTCGAATTCCAGGAAATAAAAGTGAATACCGATACGCATGATGTACATGTAGATGGTAAACTGCTGGTGCTGACCGTCAAGGAGTACGAATTGCTGTTGTTTTTCATCGCCAATAAAAACCGGGTGCTCACCAAGCAGGCCATCGCCGAACACCTCTGGGGCGATAATGTTGACCTGCTCGATTCTTTCGACTTTGTCTATCAGCATATCAAAAACCTGCGAAAAAAGATCTCGGCGGAAGAAGGAGCGGATTACATCAAAACCATTTATGGACTGGGCTATAAATTCAGTGCAGACTCATGAACCTGATCACCAAAACTACGATTTTATACCTGCTGGTTGCCATGCTGGTCTTTGGAATCGGCGGAGTGGTGACGTTCTATCTGGTGCAGAAAGAGGTGCAGAAAGAGACGGATTTTGCGCTCCGGGATAACCTCGACCAGATCGCCGAAGAATTGGCGGAAGGTATTCCCCTCAACTTCATCAAGAGGGGAAAAGTAGATATTACCGACCTGGGGATTCTGCCCAGAGATACCTTCAATAATTTCTCCGATACGCTGGCCCCTCACCCCTATCTGGAAGGGCAGATGGAGCCCTACCGCAAGCTAACTGCCGTCCGGGAAGTCAACGGACGGTATTATCAGGTCAGCATTACCGATGTTTTTATTGAAACGGATGACATATACGATGTGGTGGTGGATATCATGCTGCGGCTCTTTTTCATCCTGAGCGTGGCCATGCTCTTTTTTAGCTTTCTGATCACAGGCTGGCTCTTCCGCCCCTTCCAGAAGACGTTGGAGCATATCCGTTCTTTCAACCTGAAGGAGGAGGAGATACTGGATTTACCCGAGACATCGACCAAAGAATTCCGCCAGCTCAATGCCTTTGTCGCGCAGATGGCCTACAAGGCGCGGCGCGATTACCTGTCTGTTAAAGAGTTTTCGGAGAATGCTTCCCATGAGATGCAAACCCCGTTGGCCATTGCCAGGGGAAAGCTGGAATTGCTGCTGGAAACCCCGGCTCTGACGGACGAACAGCTGGAACTGGTGCAATCGGCCCAGCAAAACATCGATAAATTATCAAAACTCGGTAAGGTCCTGCTGTTGCTGACCCGGATCGAGAATAAAGAGTTCGCCAACAACCAGGAGCCTGTCGATTTCTCCGGGATCACCCGGTCCTGCCTGGAGAATTTTGACGAATTGGCGAGCCTGAAAGGCCTGCCACTCAGCAACCGGATTGAACCCGACGTCCATCTCATCGTTGACCCTACACTGGCGGATATCCTGGTGGCCAACCTGGTGAAAAATGCCATCCGCCACAATGTGCCCGGAGGGTGGGTGGAAGTGAGGCTGGATGCAGAAAAACTGAGGGTCCGCAATTCGGGGCCCGCCCCTCGGGTGCCTTCCGAACAGCTCTTTGAGCGTTTCCAGAAAAGCCGCCACGGAGACGGCTCCCTGGGCCTGGGGCTGGCCATCGTGAAAAAAATTGCCGAAGTCAATAATTTTCAGGTATCCCATCAGTTTTCGGAAGGAGTACATGAGGTGACAGTCCGCTTTCATCCCTGATGTACGCGCTGTTGTGAAAATCGGGTCCGACCTGCCAACTGGATGGCGGAAATCCAGAATGCACCTGTAAACTAAAAATGTCGTTGTTTAAACATTGAGTCGGATTTTCCTGTTAAAAAGGCGAACTTCAGGATTGCTTCAAATTTCCTACAAAATATCATTAGGATTGCCCCCTATCTTTGTGGGGAAATAACAAATAATTGCCCTCGACTTAAAAAACAACAATGAAAGATCGCCTGATTCTACTACTTTGCACACTATTGTTTTTGTTACAAACGCCCTTTTCGATAAGCGCTCAGCCCGACCCCGATAAGCCTGCCAAAGGGCTTGT
Organism: Lewinellaceae bacterium; assembly: GCA_020636095.1. Taxonomy (GTDB): domain Bacteria; phylum Bacteroidota; class Bacteroidia; order Chitinophagales; family Saprospiraceae; genus JACJXW01. The sequence goes on along the minus strand of JACJYN010000010.1, from coordinate 236,940 downwards.
TAAAGGAGTCATCCTCGACGAAAGTACCGGACAACCGCTGGATTACGCTACGGTAACCCTCTTTTCTTCCGAAGATAGTTCTATGGTTACCGGTGGGGTAACGGATATCTCCGGCACTTTTAGCCTGGAAGTGAAGTTTGGGCGTTACTACGCCAATGTAGCCTTTATCTCCTTTTTAGATAAAAATATTGGAAATATAGAGGTCAACCGGGATCGCCCGATAGTTGACCTGGGATCTATCCAACTTTCGCCCAACGCCACCACCCTGGCGGAGGTGGAAGTGCGGGCGGAAAAAAGCAATATGCAGATTTCGCTGGATAAGCGGGTGTTCAATGTGGGCAAAGACCTGGCCAACATTGGAGGTTCGGCCAGCGATGTGCTGGATAACGTTCCTTCCGTAACCGTAGACGCCGAAGGCGGCGTTAGCCTTCGGGGTAGCGCCGGCGTCCGCATTTTGATCAACGGGCGCCCCTCCGGACTGATCGGCGTGGGAGATACCGACGGCCTGCGGCAGATACCCGCCAATCTGATCGACCGCATAGAAGTGATTACCAACCCATCCGCCCGTTATGAAGCGGAGGGTATGGCCGGTATTATCAACATCATTTTGAAAAAGGACCAGCGGAAGGGGCTCAATGGCTCCCTGGACCTCACCACCGGTTATCCGGACAACTATGGCCTGGCCGCCAACGCCAACTATCGAACCGGTAATCTCAACCTTTTTGGCAACTATGGCATCAGCTACCGAAAACGGCCGGGAAAGGGTTCTCTTTATCAGGAAGTCTACGATCGCAATGAATTCAAGCCCGATACTACTTATATCCTTCAGCAAAACCAGGATCGGGAACGAGGGGGCTGGGACAATACCCTTCGGGCCGGCGCCGAGTACTTTTTCAATGATAAAACGACCTTGACGGGCTCGCTGACCTACGAAAATGAAAATGGCGATAACCGCTCGGATATTGAATATCGCGATTATATTTTCAATCTCGATAATCTCACCGGCATCACCCGGCGCCTGGACAGGGAGAAAGAGATCGAAAACAACCTGGAGTACGTCATGAGCTTTCGCAAGGAGTACGAACGCGAAGGCCACTTGCTGACCGCCGATGTGCGCTATCAGGATAATGCCGAGGTGGAAAAGTCTAATATCATCGAAGAATATTTTACCCCCGAGTATACGCAGGCGGGTACGGCCGACCTGGAGCAGCGTTCCCGCAATGAAGAGAAGGAACGGCTGATCATGGGCCAGATGGACTACATTCGGCCCTTTGCCAAGGACGGTAAATTTGAAACGGGCCTGAGGGCATCTTTAAGGGAGATCAATACCAGTTATAAGGTGGAGGAATTCGACAACGCCGACTGGCAAGTGCTGCCCAACTTTACCAATGAGTTCATTTATGATGAGAATATCTATGCCGCTTATGCCATCGTCGGCAACAAATTCGGTCGTTTTTCAGCCCAGATAGGGGTGCGGGCAGAATATACCGACGTCAACACGCAACTGGTGGAAACCGGCGAAGAAAACCCCCGGGATTATCTGAATTTCTTTCCCAGTGGGCATATTGCCTATGAGTTTGCCGGGCAGAACTCCTTCATGGCCAGCTACAGCCGCCGCATCAACCGCCCTAATTTCTGGTCGCTGAACCCCTTCTTCAGCTTCAGCGACGCCCGGAACATTCGCACCGGTAACCCCAACCTGGATCCTGAATACACAGACGCCTACGAATTGGGCCACCTGAAATACTGGGACAACATGTCACTGAGTTCTTCGGTTTACTACCGCTACACCCAGGGCATCACCGAGCGAATCCGAACGCTGCAGGAGGACGGATCCACCCTGACCCGCCCGGAAAACCTGGCTACCGAAGATGCTTATGGGTTGGATGTGACCTTCTCTGCCTCCCCAACCGACTGGTGGGACCTGGACGGTAATGTCAACTTCTACCGATCCATCATCAATGGCAATAATATTGACACTTCCTTTACGGCGGACGCCCTGACCTGGAACGGCCGGGTCACTTCCAAAATGGACCTCTGGAAGTTCATCGACGCCCAGGCGCGACTCAACTACCGGGCGCCACGCAATACGACCCAGGGCCGCAACAAAGCCTACTTTTTCGTAGATCTGGCGTTTAGCAAAGACGTTCTGGACAGCAAAGGAACCCTTACGCTTTCTGTGCGCGATCTGTTCAACTCCCGCCGCTGGCGTTACATTTTTGAAGACGACGATTTCTACAGCCGGGGTGATTTCCAGTGGCGTGCCCGTCAGGTGGTTCTTACATTCAATTACCGCCTGAACCAGCAAAAGCAACGCCAACGCGGCGGTGGGGATTATGACGGAGGAGGAGGAGATTTCTGATAGATAAGACATTCCAAGGCCTCTGCATTTGCCTGACGATGTTACTCTTGTTTCCTTCGTGGCGGTGATCACGGCAACATAAGGAAACGGCGCCCAATCAAGGCGGTGGATGAAACGAAGATTCCCCTATTTTACACCCATCCATGGTACCTGTAGCATCCAGTTCTTATGCGGGCCTGGTATAGTCCTGGTTTCTTAATTGAAGCCGGGACTAGTTTTTTACCGGAAAATGCCTTGTTGGGTGAACTGTCAAGGACAGGACAACGGAGGGGGCGCCTTTTTCAGATATTTGCCTACATTAGCTGATTATATACACCCCTCGGTCACCAGAAGTGATTTTTGTCGCTTTCTTTTTGCGCCCTGCGGCGTTGAAAATGCTCGCCGTAGCTGCGGCTATGCCTGTGCTTTTCGCCTTGCAGGCCACAAAAATAAAGTTGCCAAAATTTCACCTCTGATAACCGAGGGGTGTATAGTATGTTCAAAAGAAGAACTTTTTTTAACCCCTAAGTAGGTGGGCACTTTTAGCATAACAATATAACCATGCAGCAATATAGCCATAGCCTCAAGAATAAGGAGATCAAGGTTTCACCTCCGAAGCAGGGTAAGTTTCAATAATTCTGTCCATTTGCTTACTATGGATGCGCCAACTCAAAATACCGCCCTGCTTTTGTTCCTCCGCAGTGAATCGGAAGAAGCCCTTGCCAAACCGCTGGCGAGAGGGGGGCGGCGCGTCAATAAAGCGGTTTTTCAAAAACTCAATCACCATGCTCAGCGGCAGGCCCGGAAATCCGGCCTCCCGTTACTCACAGTTAAAGGCCGGCAACAGTCGGGCCATACGTTTGGAGAACGCCTGGCCAATGCATTCGAATATGCTTTTGCTCAGGGGTACGGCCGGATCATTGCTATTGGCAACGATTGCCTGGCCCTGGATGCCGATCGCCTGAGGGAAGCCGCTATCTGCCTCGAACACACCGATGTAGTTCTGGGGCCGGCCAAGGATGGAGGGGTTTACCTGCTGGGGCTCAGCCGACAAGCATACAACCGCCGTTTTTTTCTGCAGCTTCCCTGGCAAACGAGCCTGTTGTGCAGCGCTCTGCGCCGGTATGCCAGTCAGTGGGGCCACACCGCGCTCCTGCTTCGTGAAGAAGAAGATGCGGATGATGCGCCTTCTTTCCTGCGCCTGGCTGGCCGGCTTTCTACCGGTAGCCTCCTGCGGCAGGAACTGGAGGGATTATTGGCCTATAGCAACCAGGAGGGCCGTTTATCGATACCGCTCCTCTCTTGCCAGTACCGCCATTCTGTTTCGAAAAGAGGCCCTCCTTCCCTTCATTGAACTTTTTCTACCACTTTTCATTAACCAATACTGCTCCTTTTTCGAATAGGCTGCGGGGCCTTTTCCCATGCGCTGCACGGCGGTGCGCCCGGAATTATTCAGAAAACCGGCAGGGCGCTTCATTAGCGTTGATGCGGGAGCAGCATGGTGGGTAGAAAAGAGTCACTTTTAGCCCATGATTGGCCCCAACGCATCAACGCTATTACGTAAATTAAGCCTGGAAGGCCATCGGTTCGCTCCATGGAAGGAACCCCGCCAAACTGTCGCTAAAAAATTTGTCAAATGAAAATAGTCGTATCTCTCACTTTTATCCTGCTGTTTGCCGGGGCCACTTTTGCTCAGGCCGACCTGAATGTTACGGTAATCAATTACCTTTCAAATCAACCTGTAGAAGGGGCCGAAGTGAAGCTTTTCAATGGAAACCAGGGGATTGGGGAAACCCGCCTTACCGATGCCCGTGGAACGGCGGTCTTCCGAGGGCTTCCCGAGGTGCCTGGTTATCAACTTGTATTCGACGGGAATGATCAATTTGAACCAAGTAGTGCCGAAAGCTTCAGCATTCGCTCCAATCAAAATCCAACCATTCAGCTCAACCTGCTGGAAAGAAGGGAGGTACAGCTCGATGAGGTCGTCGTCCTTGGCGCCGGCGGCGCCACCAGCATCAACCGGAAGGATGCCGAAGTGTCTTTCGAGCTCAAACAGAAGGAGATCGAGGCCATTCCGATCGAAGGGCGGGACATTACCCGGGTGCTGTACCGCCTGCCTAATGTTTCCCAGGCTACCGGCTTCTATCCGGAAGCGCCCAACGTATCGATCAACGGCGCCAACTCGCTGTTTACCAGCTATATGATCGACGGGATGGACAACAACGAGCGCTTTCTCGGCGGGCAGAAATTCGCCATTCCGGTAGGGTTCACCCGCAATGTGGCCGTGCTGACCAACAACTACTCGGCGGAGTACGGCCTGACTGCCAATGGGGTGGTAAACATTACTACCCGCTCGGGAAGCAATGAGTTCGCAGGAGAAGCATTTGTCATTACCCGCCCCGGCCCGGCCATCGATGGGCAGTCGGATTTTGCGCAGCGCGACCTGTCCGGCAATGAGGTCAAAGATGGCTTCCAGCGTTATCAGGCAGGCGTCGGCTTCGGAGGGGCGGTCGTCAAGGACGAAACCTTCTACTACCTCAATGTAGAACATACAACGGACCTGAAAGACAACTTGCTGAACTCGCCGGCGCTGGGTGTCAACGAAACGGTGCGAGGGCAGAATAACTTTACCTATATTTCCGGTAAGCTGGACCACAACTGGAGCCCCCGCTTCCGCTCCAGCCTGCGCACCAATCTGGGCCTGGTCAATATCGAACGGCAGGGCGGCGGCCTGGAAGGGGGCGCCACCTTTCCATCGGCAGGCAGCGCCCAGGACCGCAACTCGCTGCTGATTGCTTTGAAAAACAGCTACATCGGCAGCCGTTTCAGTGCACAAACCAACCTGCAGTACAGCCGCTTTCGCTGGAATTACGGCCGGCCGCTGAATGGGGAAGGGCCGCAAACTACCGTCCTGGGCCCGGATGAGCAAACCCTGGCCCTACTCGGGCACCCCGGTTATATCTTTGACGAAACGGAGAACACCCTGCAATTTCAACAGAAGTTCAACTACTATGCCGGCCGGCATACGCTAAAGGCCGGGCTGGGCATTATTTCTTCTGGCCACGAGTTGTTCGGGGGCGGAAACGTCAATGGCAACTACACCGTGAAGCTAACGGAGGATCAACTGGCGGCGGTGCGCAGCCTCAACCGGGGCGCCGCCCTCAATGTCAATGACATCCCTTCCGATGCAGAGGTACTGGGCTACAGCGTCGAATTGCGCCCCACTGCCTTCGGCGCCCGGCAGACGATCTATTCGTTTTATCTGGAGGATGAACTGCGCGCTTCTTCCCGGCTGAATCTCATACTCGGCCTTCGTTATGATTATGACAACCTCTCTAAAGGGGGAGCGGGCCAGGGCGACCTCAATAATGTCGCGCCGCGCTTTAATTTCAACTACCAGCTGGGCCAGCGAAGCAGCCTGCGGGGAGGCTACGGAATATTCTATGACAAGATTCCCTATACCGTCTACAGCGATGCCCTGCAGCAAAACACCACCTCTCAGGATTACAAAAAACAACTGCAGGAACTGGTGGATATGGGTGTTCTTCCGGCAGATACGGATATCGACAGGATCACCTTCGACGGCAACCTCAGTGGTTTTACCAGTGATGCCGAATACCTGAAAGGGCCGTCCTCCGATGCTTTACAGGAGCAGCGGGAGGGCGTATTCAGCAACGAACGGCGCATCCTTAACCCCAATGGCTACGACAACCCCTACACCCATCAGCTGGCCCTGGGCTACCAGTTGCAGCTCAATGAAAAGAGCCTTTTTTATATAGATCTGGTGCACAATCAAAGCTACAACCTGTTTCGCCTGCGCAACCTCAACGCCGCCGAGCCCTTTCCCATCAGCCCTGACAATATCCGCGTGCGTACGATTACGCAGGCCGACGCCAGCCGGGGCATTCCCATCGTGGATGGAAGCTACGCAGTGATCAACGGGGAAGAACTTGGAGGGGTAGCGCGTTCAGTCATCGTTTCCGAAACGGAGGGGCGCTCGCGCTACTATGCCGCCAGCTTAAATTTTCAGAAAGGCCGGGGGGAGGACGACTATGCCTTGCGGATCAACTACACCCTTTCTTATCTGGAAAACAACACAGAAGATATCAATTTCCGGGCCATGGACGCCAACAACTTTGAAGACGAATGGGGGCCCAGCATCAATGACCGCCGGCACATTATCAATGGGATTTTTTCCTACTACCCGGTAAAGCACCTTTCTTTCACACTAGCCGGGTTGATACAGAGCGGGCAACCGATCAACCGCACTCCTCTGCCGGTAACCTATACCGTATTGGGTGAAGGCGGCAATCCGCTGCAGGAACAGCTGCTGGGCCCCAATGGCACGCCGGCATTTGATGAGACGGGCAATCCCATCCTGGTAGATGTAACGGCCACCACCACCGACCTCAACGGAGACGGCGCCTCCTTTGGCGACGCCTACGTTGGCAACAGCGACCGCTATCCCGGCGAGAGCCGCAACAGTGACCGCCTGCCCTGGTCCAATACCTTTGACCTGGGCGTACAGTACCAGATCCCTTTCGGAAAGTCGGAACTGGAACTGCGCGCCGATGTGTTCAACCTGTTCAATACCCAAAACCTGAGTGGCTACAGCAATAACGCCACCCAAAGCAACCAGATACAGCCAGGGCCTTCCTCTTCGCCTAGTGTTTTGGTGCGCCGGAATGCCAGCGCGCCGAGGCAGTTTCAGTTTACCCTGCGGTATGTATTTTAGGTTGACAGGCTGTCATGAGCTATGGGGTTTTCAAACCCTTGAATTCTTGAGGTTTTCAAGTGACAATAAACAGCGTATGAATAATAAAATAACCTGGATACTCCTGCTGTCGGCCCTCTTTATTTGGTCATGCGGCAGGGAGAACCAAGCCGGGAGTACAGAAGATCTTGCTTCCCTCAGCTGGGAACAGGTTGAAGCCAAAGGCCGCGGAAGTACGGTCAACCTGATGATGTGGCCCGGCGACCCGCTGATCAACGCCTATATGCAGGATTACGTCCGTCCGGCGCTTAAGGAGCAATTTGAGATTGACCTTCAGATCGCCAACGGGCAGGGCAGCATCATCGTTCAGAATCTCATGGCCGAACTGCAGGCCGGCAAGCCCGATAGCGAGCTCGACCTGATGTGGATCAACGGAGAGACCTTCTACCAGCTCCGGCAACTCGGAGCCCTGTTTGGCCCCTGGACGGATAAGCTGCCCAACGCCCGGTATATTGACTTTGACAACCCCTTTATCGGCGTCGATTTTCAGCAACCGGCCAATGGCTTCGAATGCCCCTGGGGCAATGTGCAGATGGTGATGATTTACGATTCGCTTAAAGTGGCTGATCCGCCGCAGGACAGGGAAGCGCTGCTGGACTTTGTGCAGGCCCATCCCGGGCGGTTTACGTTTGATAACCAGTTTACAGGCCTGACCTTTCTGAAGATACTCTTGATCGACATCGCCGGCGGCCCCGGATCACTCAACGGGCCTTTTGATGAGGCAAAGTACAATATCTATGCGCCTCAGTTGTGGGCGTACATCCGGCAATTGAAGCCATACTTGTGGAAGGAAGGGCGCACCTATCCGGAAGGGGTGGCCCCTATGCATCAGATGTTTGCCAACGGCGAATTGTGGTTCACTATGAGCAATAATGACTGTGAGGTGGACAATAAAATCCTGCAGGGCCTTTTTCCGGAAAGCGCCCGCGCTTACGTCTGGCAGGCAGGGACGATACAGAATTCCCACTACATGGGCATTTCCCGTTATTCGCCCAATAAAGCGGGCGCCATGGTGGTTTGCAATTTCCTGATCTCCCCGGAGGCGCAATACAAAAAGCAGGACCCCGCAGTTTGGGGGGACGGTACAGTGCTGGCAATGGATCAACTACCGGAAGAATGGCGTGAAAAATTCCGGGCCCTGCCCAACCGGCGCTACGCGCCTGCCCGGCCGGAAATACAGGATAAGGCGCTGATGGAACTGGCGCCGGAATATATGATCCGCCTGGCGGAGGACTTCAGAAAGGAGATCATTCAGTGAGGTTTTATCGGAGTTCGGAGGTTCGGAGGTTCGGAGGTTCGCAGGTTCGCAGTTCGGAGGTTCGCAGTTCGGAGGTTCGCAGTTCGGAGGTTCGCAGGTTCGGAGTTCGGAGGTTCGCGGTTCGCGGTTCGCAGTTCGGAGGTTCGCAGTTCGCAGTTCGCAGGTTCGGAGGTTCGGAGTTCGGAGGTTCGCGGTTCGCGGTTCGCAGTTCGGAGGTTCGCAGTTCGGAGGTTCGGAGTTCGGAGGTCCGCAGTTCGCAGGTTCGGAGTTCGCAGGTTCGCAGTTCGCAGGTTCGGAATGCGAACCCCGAGCTCCCGAACCCCGAACACCGAATACCGAACTCCCGAACCCCGAATACCGAATACCGAACACCGAACACCGAATACCGAATACCGAACTCCCGAATACCGAACTCCCGAACTCCCGAACTCCCGAACCCCGAATACCGAATACCGAACCCCGAACTCCCGAACCCCGAATACCGAATACCGAATACCGAACCCCGAACTCCCGAACTCCGAATACCGAACTCCCGAACACCGAACACCGAACCCCGAACACCGAACACCGAATACCGAATACCGAACTCCCGAATACCGAACTCCCGAACCCCGAATACCGAACTCCCGAACTCCCTGAACTCCAGAACCCCGAATACCGAATACCGAACCCCGAACTCCAGAACCCGAATACCGAATACCGAATACCGAACCCTGAACTCCAGAACTCCAGATACCGAACTCCAGACACCGAACACCGAACCCCGAACACCGACACCGAATACCGAATACCGAACTCCAGACTCCGAATACCGAACTCCAGACACCAGACCCCAGAACCCAGAACCCCGAATACCGAACTCCAGACCCCAGACCCCGAACTCCAGACCCCAGAACTCCAGAACTCCGAATACCGAACACCGAACTCCAGACCCCAGAACACCGAATACCGAATACCGAACCCCAGAACTCCAGAACACCGAGACTCCAGAACCCAGAACCCCTGAATACCGAACTCCAGAACCCTGAACTCGCAGAACACCGAACTCCGAACACCGAACTCCCGAACCCCGAACTCCCGAATACCGAATACCGAATACCGAACTCCGAACACCGAACACCGAATACCGAACTCCCGAACACCAAAATGCAAAAACCAAGCACATACATCGGACTGGGCCTCTTCTTGGCATTCACGGCCTTCCCTCTACTGCTGGGTATCGGTTATGCGCTGCTGTTTAGCCTCGGCCTGACGGGCATCCTCAGTGAAGGGTTTACCCTTGATCATTGGCGGGCCGTTCTCGGATCGGCCAGATTTTGGGAGACGATGGCTTTCAGTATTTACGTGGCACTGGTTTCCATTGGGTTGGCGGCGGGATTGGCCCTGCTGCTGGTGATGCGGCGGCCCCGAACCTTTGAAAACGGCCCTTTGTCTTTTTTTATTTACTTGCCGCTGGCCATCCCTTCCATTGTGATGGCCTTTTTGATCTTTCAATTACTATCGAAGGGAGGGGCGCTGTCGCGGCTGGCCTATCAGTTGGGCCTGGTCGACGGCCTGAGCCAGTTTCCGGATTGGGTCAACGGGCAATATGGTATTGGCATTATCACCGCCCACTTTTTCATGGCGTTGCCTTTCTTCCTCATTCTCTATACCCAAATGTACTACCACGAGGAGCTGAAGGGCCTGATGCAACAGGCTTTCACCCTGGGCGCCACCCGGCGGCAGGCCAACTGGCGGGTGGCCGCCCCCGTGTTGCTGCGCCGTTCTTTTGCAACGGTGGTGCTCTACTTCCTCTTTGTAATGGGCTCCTATGAGATTCCCTTGCTTCTGGGAAGCCAGTCCCGCCAGATGGTTGCTGTTCTAACCATACAAAAACTACAGCGGTTCAACCTGGGAGACATCCCCCAGGCCTACACCATAAGTGTGGTGTATTCGATCATCGTTATTGCTCTGGTAGCAGGGTTGTTGAGAAAGAGGAAGTGAAACTCCAGCTAAATGATAAAAAACATTCATTACTATTTAGGTATTTCGGTTTTATGGTGTCCCGGTATTGCGGACGGAGGCTCACAGAGGCGTTGCAGATGCCTGGCCACAAAACCATAATGCCGAAATACCATAATACCTAAATAGGTACGAATATTCATTACAAACCAGTAAAATGAACAGGAAAGAACAAAAAAGCCAAATAGGCTGGGCCGCCCCCGCCATCATAGCCGTCCTCCTTTTTCCTTTTGTCTTCCTGCTGATGCTTTCGCTGGGCCGGCGCTGGGCCTATCCCGCTTTGCTGCCCGGCGCATGGACGCTGGCCAACTGGCAGGCCGTATGGAGCATGCAGGCGGGCCTGGGCGAAAGCCTGTTCCTGTCATTGGCCCTTTCTTTGAGTATAACCACTGTATCGACTTTCGGCAGTTTTTGGGTGAGCAAGCAGGTAGCCTATCACCGGTATCGGCATCGCTGGTTGGTGCTGGCCTATCTGCCCTACGTATTCGCTCCTGTGATCCTGGCGGCCTGCCTGCAGTATTTTTTTATCCGCACCGGCCTTTCTGGAAAGTTGGAGGGGGTGGCCCTTGCTCAGTTTTTTATAACTTTACCCTATGGCATTATTTTTTTCACCAGCTTTTGGACGGAGCGCCTGCTGGCCCTGGAACAATTGATCGCTACCCTGGGAGGCAATTCCTGGCAGGCTTATACCAAGGTGTTGCTGCCAGTGGCAAAAGGCCCGATATTGACTTGTTTTTTTCAGCTTTTTTTAATTTCCTGGTTTGAATATGGGTTGACGGCCCTTATCGGCGTGGGAAAAGTGCAGACCCTGACCTTGAAAGTGTTTCAGTATGTAAACGAGGCGAATATATTTTTCGCAGCGCTGGCCAGCTGTTTGCTGGTGCTGCCGCCGATCGTGCTGCTGTGGTTGAACAAGCGTTATGTTTTTTCAAAAGTGATTTGAGATTTAAGATTTAAGATTTTCCAGATTTTTAAAATCTGGAAAATCTAATCTATTAATACTCATGTTTTTAGAAGCGAAAAATATCAATAAATGTTTTGGGGCGGAACAAGTCCTGGACGACTTGAGCCTGCAGTTGGCCGAGCACGAGATGCTCAGCATTCTCGGCCGTTCAGGCAGTGGAAAGACTACGCTGTTGAAAATCCTGGCGGGGCTGGAAAGCCCGGACGAGGGTGAAATCGTGCTGGAAGGGCAGGATATGAGGCCGTTGCCTCCCAATCGCCGCAACATCGTTTACCTTTATCAGGAACCACTCTTGTTTCCGCACCTCAACGTATTTGAGAATGTAGCTTTTGGATTGCGCCTGCGAAAGACGCAGGAAGGAGTGGTCCGGAAACGGGTAGGGGAGATGCTGGCCAACCTCGAACTACCCGAGCAAGCCCGAAAAATGCCCCATCAGCTTTCGGGCGGGCAGCGGCAGCGGGTGGCCTTTGGCCGCGCGCTCATTATCAATCCCAAAGTGCTGCTGCTGGACGAACCCTTCGGCGCTCTCGATGCCGAGACCCGGGCGAGTATGCAGCAATTGCTGAAGCGCATGGCTAAAGCGTTTGCCATCACGGCCCTGTTCGTTACGCATGGACTGAAGGAAGCCCTCATTATGGGGGACCGCATTGGGCTGATGGAGCAGGGGAAGCTGAAAGTGTACGAGACCAAGAAGGCGTTTATCAATGATACCGGGACGGGTGTACAGGCGGAGGCGGATTTCTGGCGGGGTATTTACCTCGAATCATGAAAACAGATTTCAACCATTGCGAAAGGCAGTACCTTATTATTTATCTTTTCTACTGCAATCCATTTTCCCCCAAACCCCTTAACAGCATAATCAGAACTAATTAATAAGTTTTAACCTAAAAATACGTTATGAAAATCCCTGCTTCTTTGATCCTCGTTGTCCTGGCTCTATGGGCAGTTCAATGCACCAACCCGCAGCCCGGGGAGGAAGAGTCTGCCTCCCGGCTGGGAGAAATTCATCTGAAAGTGACGGGTGCAGATGCGGCACAGCCTTTTTTCGAAAAAGGGTTGCTGCTGTTGCACAGCTTTGAATACGAAGATGCGCGCGCCGAATTTCAAAAAGCCCGGGAAATCGACCCCAACTTCGCTATGGCTTATTGGGGCGAAGCAATGACTCACAACCACGGCCTGTGGCGCCAGCAGAATTATGAAGAAGCAAAAGCCGTCCTGGATAAACTGGCGCCTACTGCCGGTGAGCGGATGGAAAAAGCCGGGACTGATATGGAACGGGACTTTTTACAAGCCGTGGAAGTGCTGTATGGAGAAGGAGAGAAAGTGGAACGGGACAAAGCCTATGCCGCTTTTATGGAACAGTTGTATGAAAAATACCCCAATAGCCATGAGGTAGCCGCATTTTATGCATTATCCCTTTTGGGCGCCGTTCCGGTAGGGCGTGATGAGGAAGCCTATGAAAAAGGGGCGGCTATCGCCGAAGGTATCCTGAAAGAAAACCCCAAACATCCGGGGGCTTTACACTATTTGATCCACTCTTATGACGATCCCGGCCACGCCCGGCTGGCCAAGCGGGCGGCAGACAGTTATTCGGAGGTAGCGCCCGATGCGGCGCACGCCCTGCACATGCCTTCTCATATTTATGTAGCCCTGGGCATGTGGCACGAGGTCGTCGCGTCTAATGAAGCCTCCTATGCCGCCAGCATCACGCGAATGGAACGCAAAGAACTGGACAATGACGCCCGTTCCTATCATGCTTTTCACTGGTTGCTCTACGGCTATTTGCAGCAGGGCAGGCAGGAGGATGCCCTTCGCATTATGGAGCAGATGGAAGCTTACACCAAAGAGCTCCCCAGTAAGAGCGCCCGCTCTTATCTGGTCCGGATGAAGGGCAATTATCTAGTGGAAATGGAAGCCTGGGACAGCCCCGTTGCCGATATCGAGATGAATCTGGAGGAACTCAATATCACCTTCCATGCCATTGCCTCCTTCCTGGAAGGAATGAAAGCTTTCCGCAAAAAGGATGCTTCCGGGGTAGCAGCTATATTGGAAGCGATGGCCTCTGAGCGCCAGCAGGCGTCTATGTCTGTGGACAGTGAAGGGGCGCCGATGTGTGGCGCCGGCGGCAGCTATGGCCAGGCAAACCAGATGGATATCGACCAGGCCTATATTCTGGAACTGGAATTAAAAGGCTTGCTCGCCGCGCTCAAAGGACAACCTGAGGAAGCAGAGCGCTGGCTGAAACAAGCTACGGATTTGCAAGACAATGTCAGCTATTCTTATGGCCCTCCGGAAGTAGTTAAACCTTCCTATGAGCTCTACGGGGAATGGTTACTGGAGCAGGGCCGCCCGGAAGATGCCCTGCAACAGTTTGAACGGGCGCTGGAGCGCGGGCCCCAAAGAGTACAGGCGCTTAAGGGTAAACTTCAGGCTGCCCGGGAACTGGGCAAAGATGACGTGGTAGAGGCTGTAGAGCAAGCTCTGGATGAGATTCGGGTAAAGGCGGAAGAACAGCGTAAGGGCCGGCTGAGTTAGTGAAACCGCGAATACATCGCATTGATATCAGTTGAGCGCTCCAAACATGAGGCCTCTGTTTCATGTTAAAAAGCAAGATCAACCAACCTTCTGATATTCATGCAACCAAGCCAACTAATTCACAATCTCACATTGCCCTTTCGCCAGTTTATCCGCCAGGAGGCTTCCAGTGGCATATTACTGATTATCTGTACTGTAATAGCGTTGGCCTGGGCCAATTCTCCCTTGTCAGGCTTTTACTTTAGCCTGTGGGAAACCCCGGTGTCTGTCACAATAGGAACATCCAGCTTTTCCAAGCCCCTGCTGCTTTGGGTAAATGACGGCCTGATGGCCATTTTCTTTTTTTCCATCGGGCTGGAGATCAAGCGGGAAGTCATCGACGGCGAACTGTCCAGCTTTCGCAAAGCCGCCTTGCCGATGGTGGCGGCACTGGGAGGCATGTTAGTGCCGGCAGGGCTGTTTTTTCTGCTGCACCGGGGTAACGAAGGGATAGAAAGCTGGGGAATCCCCATGGCGACAGACATAGCATTTTCTTTAGGTATCCTTTCCTTACTGGGCAGCCGGGCGCCCTTGAGCCTCAAAGTATTTCTTACGGCTTTTGCTATTGTTGATGATATTGGCGCAGTGCTGGTCATCGCGCTGTTTTATGCTCATGAAGTAGATTGGAACGCGCTGGCTATCTCGGCCAGCCTGCTCGCTTTCCTTTTCATTTGTAATTTTTTGTTTAGCATCAAACGCAACTGGGTGTACATCATAGTTGGGGCTGGTGTGTGGTATTATGTGTTCAAATCGGGCATACATCCCACTATTGCCGGCGTATTGGTCGCCTTTACGGTACCTGCAACCAATAACATTCGTTTAAAGCACTTCACCCAAAGCATCCGGGATTTTCTCGATGATTTTCGGATTGAAAAGGCAAAAGAGGGCGGCCCTTTTCTGCCGCAAAAGGAGTTGGATACACTGGCGGGCCTTAAAAGCAACGTGCGGGCGGTACAACCTCCCCTTCAGCGAATGGAATACCTACTCAACGATTTTGTAGCTTATTTCGTTATGCCGCTCTTCGCATTAGCCAATGCCGGAGTCATGTTGCGGGGTGGCCTGGAGGTAGCTTATCAGCCATTATTCCTTCACATTGCAGTAGCGCTTCTCGTTGGCAAAATAGTGGGTATAGTAGTTTTTTCCTGGGTAGCCGTCCGCCTGAGGGTAGCCGGCCTGCCTACCGGCGCCAACTGGACACAAATGGCGGGGTTGGGTTTTCTGGGAGGCATAGGTTTTACCATGGCCCTGTTTATTGCCAACCTGGCCCTGGAAGATGGCGCCTTGCTGGCCCAGGCTAAGCTGGGCATTCTCGCCGGATCTTTGGTGGCCGGTGCACTGGGTTACTTCCTGCTACGTTGGTCTTTGCCTCAAGACGAAACAGGATAAGGATGGATCGAATTTCACTCAATGTATAACACCAACCCTTTCAAATAAGACCCCTCCGAATGGAAGATGCTTACCGGATGGTCGGGGGGCTGGGAGAGCTGGTGCATCACCCGCGCCTGGCGTCCGCTTTCCAGAGCCGCCGCCACGATCGTATTGTAAAATAAGGCCGGGTC
Source organism: Lewinellaceae bacterium (assembly GCA_020636095.1). GTDB lineage: Bacteria > Bacteroidota > Bacteroidia > Chitinophagales > Saprospiraceae > JACJXW01. The sequence continues at coordinate 221,469 of JACJYN010000010.1, read as the reverse complement.
TACTACCTGTGAACAGGAAAAAGTGAAAAGCAGGCCTCCCGGGCGTATTCTGGACATGGCCAGGGCGTTGAGCCGCTTGTAGCCCTGGACCGCCTGATGGCGCTTTTTCAGGCTCTTGGCAAAAGCCGGGGGGTCGACGATCATCAGGCCGTAGTCCTTATCTGCCGATCGGAGAAAGTCCATCACATCCAGCGCATGAGATTGATGCCTTTCGGCAGGCAGGCCGTTGAGCGCGACATTGGCCTCGGTCAGCTCTATTGCCTTTTTCGATACATCTACTGAGTCGACAAAACGGGCGCCGGCCTGAAGAGCATAAATGGAAAAGCCTCCGGAATAGCAGAAGGCATTCAGCACCTTCTTGTCTTTGGCATATAAGCCTGCCAAACGGCGGTTTTCCCGCTGATCAAGGAAGAAACCCGTTTTTTGCCCTTCTTCCCAGTCGACCTGGAAGGCATTGCCATATTCCAGGACAGGGCCGGGCGCCCCTTCACCAAAAACATAGCGGTTTTCTACCCCGGTTGCGTACTGGCCAGGGAGCGATTCGGCACTTTTATCGTATATGGCCTCCAGTTGATTGCCGAAATTATTTTGTAAAGCCTGGCTGATCTTATCCATCTCCCGGTGCATGCCAATGGAGTGGCACTGGACTACGGCAGTTTTATGGTACAGGTCGATAATCAGGCCGGGCAGGCCATCTCCTTCGGCGTGGGTGAGCCGAAAGCAGTTGGTGTGCCGGTCGCCGGCAAGCCCGATATTGCGCCGGTATTGCAGCGCGCTTCCAATTTTCGCATCCCAGAAATCCTGATCGGGGGCTACCTGCTGAAAGGAAAATAAGCGGACGGTAATGCTACCATTCTGGTAGTGGCCGGTCGCCAGATAGGCGCCGTCGGCTTTATAAACCTCGACAACGTCTCCATCTACTACATCGCCTTCGATGTGCTTCACTGCCCCTGAGAAAATCCAGGGGTGAAAACGTTCTACTGCGGCGGCCCGTTTGGCCTTGAGGATCACCTTTTTTGTCATGGCCGCAAGATACACAATGATATCCTTCCTAAAATAAAGAAGTGGCACTTTGAGCAAAGCGCCACTTCTTTATTTTAGGAAGGAAAGCCTGGAAAGGCTTAGGGCTTGCAAAATAATAAGTGGTACAGAATAGACGAAGTTATTTTGTGCGCTAACAAGGCGCCAAACGTAGGCATAACCAAAGCTACGGCGAGGCTTGGCAACGCAGTTAGCGCGCAAAAGAACGAGCCTAAATGGAGTACTTATTGTTTTGCAAGCCCTTAGTTCCTGGCCAGTATTACAATCCAGGACGACATCGTCCGGGCAGGTAGGGGTAGGAGCGTTTTCACAGGTACAACAATTTTGAGCAGGGAGGATGTTCACCTCACAGCTTACCGTACACCCCAAGTCATCGGTGATGATAACAGAGTGATGGCCCGGATGCAGCATCGCGGCTGCTAGTGCGCCGGGAACGAAATTCTTAACCAATTCTTTGGGCTCTTTTATTGTGTCAGTATGTTTATTTGCCCCTCCAATTTTGGCCCTGGAAAAATCTACTAAAAAGACGGGAGCAGATTTAAATCCATGTAAAGAACGCAAAAATTATGGATTGTATAAACTCTTCCTTTTACAATTGATGAAAAAAGAGGATGTCAATCGGTAATTAAAAAACAAAAGCCCCGGCGCATGCGCCAGGGCTTTTATTTTATGTCAATCGCCCGTCAATCAATAACCTATCGGTTGAAGACGATCTTTTGTGTCGTGTAAGCGTCATTCGTACGTACGGTCAGCAGGTACGTGCCATTGCTGAGGTTTTCACCGGCAAGGTTGAGCTGCTGGGTAGGAGCATCCAGGGTCAGGGTACGGCTGAACACTTCCTGTCCGTAGAGGTTAGAAAGCGTGATCGTAGCCTTTTCAGCGGACAGTTCACCGAATTCGATGAATAGCTCGCCGCTGGTTGGGTTCGGGTAAGCCTTCATTTGAAGCTCAGTGATAGCCGAGCCATTACCCGGACGGGCGATAGCATCGGTATGCGTAACGGAACACAGTACGGAGTTGTCGCAATCGTCGTATATCCGGTAGTGGTACGTAACGCTGAAACCGTTGAGGTTGGTCCCAACCAGATAAGCATGTACGGAAGAGCAGTTGTCGGTATAACCGGCAGCTACTCCGGCCGGGTCAGGAGCAGGCAGCGAGCCCGTTACGCCGGCGGGGCAGCCACCATTGGTGGGCGCGGGCGGCGTCAGGTCCTTTCCGCTGTACTCCAATATACAGATGGTGCGGTTGCCGGTGCAGGGATCCACTACCGAGAAGGCGTGGGCGACCGAGAACTGGCAGTAGTTATTGATATTGGTTGAGCCCACATAAGTAACGTTGGCGCCAGGGAAAGCAGCTTCCATCGTAGCCTGAGCTTCGGCCGAAGTGGGTACATCAGCCCAGCACTGCAGGTCCGTAACCGGCTCCGGGCAGGTACCGGCGATCGGGCCGTCGCCATTGGCGGGTACCGTCCAGCTAACGGAGCAAAGCACGTTGTTGTCTTTACCGCAGTTGTCACCAACGGAGTAGTTGTGGGTTACCGTGAAGCCTTCGCAGGCGCTTCCGGATTGATTGACGCTCAGGACCTGTGCCCAAACCTGGCCGCAGTTGTCCGTATAAGCGGCGGCAACAAAGTCAGGGTCCGGAGTAGGTACATCGCCGAGAGAAGCGACCTCGCCACCCGCCGGGCAGATGCCGGTAGGCGCTTCGTCGTCACCACCCGAATAGGAGATGGAGCAGGGCGTAAAGTTGCCACAGTCATCATAAATCCGGTAATCATGGGTTACGGTGAAATCACAATTGTCCTCATCGAGGTCTACATTGGTGAGGACTCCGATGACAATACCGCAGTTGTCGGTATAATTGGCGTCGGCCAGGGCCTGGGCGTCCGGTTCGGGAACCTCGCTCAGGCAGGTCAGCCCGGTAACGGACGGCGGGCAGGTGCCCATAGGCGCTTCCAGGTCGAAATCAACGCTGAAGGTCTTGGTGCACGAGCTGGTGGCACAGCCGTTGGGCGTAGTGGCTACATAGGTAACCGTAACGGAACCGCCACACTTGCCGGGAGCCGGCGGCGTGAAAAGGAAGTTGCCTACTGTACCCGGGCAAGCTTCTACCACCTGGAACTCGTTCAGCCAATCCTGGTATTCCTGATTCACCTGGGCCTGCGTCAGGCAGGATGGGAGTTCAGGATTTTCCGGGCAGAACAGTACGGGAGCGAGTGTCTCCTTTACCGTGAAGGTGCGGGTACACGTGAACGGCTCGTAACAGTCTATTTTATTGCGAACTACATAAGTAACCTCAGTAGAACCACCGCAGAAGTTCGGGGCCGTAGGCATACCGATGAATCCGCCCTCGTCTTCGTTGACTTCGCAGTTTCGCTCTACCTGGAAGGTGCGCAGCCAGGCGCTGAAGGCTGCATCTACCTCCGCCTGGGTCACACAAGGCCCAATCATCATGTCATCCGGGCAAATGGCGGAGGGCGGCGGCGGAACTTCCACCGTAAAGGAAGAACTGCAATTATCACGGGGATTATCGCAATCGTCGAGCGTAACCGTAATGGTGCCGCCAGTACACTTCTTGGGCGGCTTCAGGTCATCCAGGTCCTCGCTGATGTCACAGTCGTCATAGTCGAACTTGTGTTTCCATTTGGCAAAAGCCTTGTTAATGTCACTCTGCCAGGAGCATAACGGCATGACAACCGGGTCAGGGCATTCTTCACCGCTTCTGGCCTGTGCTTCCTGAGGAGCCAATAATCCAATGCAACAGATAGTCGCCAGGATTGAAATTCTAAGGATAATGTTGAAATGCTTCATGGTTAGATTGATCTGAATTTATAGGTTTATATTTTTCTTTAGTCTCTCTCGTTAAGGTTCTTATCCGTCTTATTCAAAAAAGATTACAGTGATTGTTATCCTATCCCCTGGATGGGGAAATGGACGTCGTGAAATTAACTGTGAAAACTCACGTGGGGGATGCTTTGACAAAGTATGGCGCGTTCATGTTCCTGGTTTTTAAGATTATTAAATAAATTAGGTGTATGGGATCATATCGCATGCTAAATCCCAACACACTCTTATGCAGCAGTCACGTTGCGTGAGTATCTGATAAATTGAAATTGTTGGAAGGCGTTTTGCACAGCTCCCAACCGGGTATGTAATGCCTCTGGAATTGCTTGTAGCCAAGCAATTTTTTGCTCTCAAAGTAGGGGGAGGGCGTTGATGTGAATCAACTTTGGGCTACCAGTCTAACGTTGGACACTTTTGATGGCCAGGAAGTTGCGGAAGGCTCGGTACCATTCCGACTTCCGGTTTCCGACTTTTGTCCAACACTGGAGCGGTTGCCTCAACTTTGTACCCGCCTGGTAGACGAGTTCTTGACGTTGTACGGTATGCTACAGATTAAGTTGCATTTTTTTGTAACTTATATCTTTTTTTTTGAAGCGATGAATTTAACCGTATACACTCAGTCGAATCCAATATACTGTGCCTGGTGAAAACCATGGTTTATTAAAAAACGGGGAGGTACGGAATAGGGGGGTATTGTATTGTAGTTTTCGGCTTTACTTTTTCTAATTGAATAGACATGTAAAGCAGGAAGGGTAGTGACTACCTTGTTTCTGCATCAAATATATAAGAAGTTATCAAGAATGACAAAAAAAATAAAGTTAAATTTTTGTAATATTTCTTTTTAGAGCTTATTGGGGAATTGTTTCTGGTGATGAAAAAGCTACCTCCAGGATATCATTAAAGTAATCGGCATAGTAGACGGTAATGCCTTCGCGGATATATTCGGGCAACTCTTCAAAATCCTTTCGGTTATCCGCCGGCAGAATGAGGTGATGGATACCTACCCGGCGGGCGGCGATGGCCTTTTCCTTCACTCCGCCAATAGGCAGCACTTTTCCGGTCAGGGTCAATTCTCCGGTCATGGCCAGGCCGTTCCGGATAGCCTGGCTGGTGGCCAGGGAGTAAAGCGCCAGGGCCATAGTGACGCCGGCCGATGGGCCGTCTTTGGGAGTCGCGCCGGCCGGCACGTGCAGGTGTATCGAATGGTTATCAAAATAATCACGGTGCGTTTCCATGTCCGCTACTCTGGAACGAACATAACTGTAGGCAATCTCTGAAGATTCGCGCATGACATCCCCTAACTGGCCCGTTTGTTTAAAGCTCGGATTTTTGCTGCGGATACCGCTGGCCTCGATATAAAGGGTAGCGCCTCCCATAGAAGTATAGGCCAGCCCTAAGGCGACTCCCGGGATGGGTTTGTTGTACAGCTTTTCGGTATTGAAGATCGGTTTTCCGAGCAGGCCTTCAATGTCAGCCTTATCAACCAGGAATTTCACTTCTTCATTTTCCGCCAGTTTCAGGGTTGCCTTGCGGATGATCTTTCGGATGTGTTTCTCCAGGTTGCGCACACCGGCTTCGCGGGCGTAATTTTCGATAATTTCCTTTAAGGCTTCCTCCGTGATCTGAATCTCCTCTTCCTCAAATCCGTGTTCCTTCAGCTGTTTGGGCAGGAGGTACTGTTTGGCGATCTGGACTTTTTCATCCGCGATATAGCCGGCCAGCCGGATCACTTCCATGCGGTCGAGCAGGGGGCCGGGAATGGTGTCCAGTTGGTTGGCGGTGGTAATAAACAAAACGTTGGACAGGTCATACGGGATGTCCAGGTAGTGGTCCAGAAAGCTGGAGTTTTGCTCGGGGTCCAGCACTTCGAGCAGGGCGGAAGCCGGGTCTCCGCGAAAGCTGGCGCCGATCTTGTCGATCTCGTCCAGCATGATAACCGGGTTAGAGGCGCCCAGCCGCTTGAGCGCCTGAATGAGCTTGCCCGGCATGGCGCCGATATAAGTCCGGCGATGGCCTTTGATCTCGGCCTCATCGCGCATGCCGCCCAAAGAGAAGCGGAAGAATTCCCGCCCCAGCGCATTGGCGACAGACCTGCCAACCGAGGTCTTGCCCACTCCCGGAGGGCCGGCCAGGCAAATAATAGAACCGCTGACTGTGCCCCTTTTGATGATCGTACTTAGAAATTCGAGGATGCGCTCTTTTACTTCTTCCAGGCCGTAGTGGTCGTGGTCCAGGATGGCGCGGGCTTTTTTGATGTCGGGATTATCCTCGGAAAAATGCCCCCAGGGAAGATCGGCAATTGTTTCCAGATAAGTGCGGGTGACGTTAAATTCCGGAGATTGTATATTGAGCGTGCGGAGTTTGTCCAGTTCCTGTTCCACCGTTTTCAGGGCTTCCTCCGATAGTACTTTCTCCGCCAGCTTCTTCTCGATCTTCTCGATCTCCGTCTGGCCCTCGTCTTTTTCCATACCGAGCTCCTTTTTGATCGCTTTCAGTTGCTCGCGCAGAAAGAATTCTTTTTGTTGCTTGTTGACCTTCTCGTCGATCTGCTGGCTGATGCGCTGCTGTATTCTGGCGATTTGAAGTTCTTCTTTAATCATCAGGAGCAATAACTTGGCGCGCTCTTCCAACTGGAACGTCTCCAGCAATTCCTGTAGTTGCTGGCTATCAGCCGATAAAAGGTTGCTGATGACATCCATCGTCAGGCCCGGCGCCTCGTAGTTGAGTTGGGAAACCACCATGTTGACCTGTTCCTGAAAAAACGGATTGAGCTTGAGCAACTCTTTGATCTCCGTGCTGATCGCCATCATGTATGCCTTAAGGATGGCGTTGGGCTTTTCTTTGGGTTCGTTATAGTATTCCACTTCCCAACGCAGCTTCGGCTTGACCAGCAGGGCCCGTTTTTTCTGGAACCGGGTTACCCCTCGCCCCAAAACCTGGACCGTATTGGGAGCGATCGGTTGAATGCGGAACATCTGGAAAATGGCGCCAACTTCGTATAGGTCGGATTCTGTGTAATCTTCTTCATTGAACTCCTGGGCGAACACCAGGCCGATATAGCCTTCTTCTTCTTCAATGGCCTGCTTCAGCACCTCTATTTGTTCTTTGCCCGAAAAGGTAATGGGGAGGGCCACACCCGGAAAAACAGGACGCTGGACAAGCGGGAGAATGGTGAGGTTCTTGGGAAGGACATTGTCCCTCGCCTGAAGATGCCTTTCCTCAGTTTCCAACTCAATGGTTCCATCATCCGATTGGGGTTCCAGTTTTTCTTCCTTCATTTTGTTTTCTATCATTGTCTTGGTATAATAAAACGGCCGTCAGCATAATAACACGCAAGCAGAGTGCCAATGTTTCACAAGTGACAGCATGTCTGTGTGAAAAGAGCGATATATGCCGGAATGGCAGGGAATAGAAGCCCGCCCGGTGAAGAGAAAGGGGCTTGTGTTTCCTCATTATATGACATAAATAATTACTGTGTCGGTGTTATGGTATTGAGGTGTGATGGTTTTGTGGCCGGCCTACTGCCAAGCAACTGTGCGGCCTACGTGAGCACTCGGCCGGAATACCGGCCTGCCTACCTGCGGTGAGCAGGCAGGTACACCCTAAAATTGAGCGAAATCCCAATCTTTATGTCGGGGCCGAAAGGCCTCAATAGTTATAATAAATAACCATTTACTGATGGCTTCCTCTCTCTTATTCATTGCCCTGCTGCCCGATGAGGTTATCCGTAAGGAGGTAACGCAATTTAAGGAATATGCAGCAACGCATTTTCGCAGCTCGCGGGCCTTGCGCTCACCGCCTCATATCACGCTGATATCGCCTTTTCGCTGGCCGGAAGAGCGGGTAGGGGAGTTGCACACTATCCTGGCGCTCTTTGCAGCGGAGGAGCACCCTTTTCAGTTGGGGCTGGACGGCTTCAACCGCTTTCCACCCCGGGTTATTTTCGTAGATGTAGAAAGAAAAGTTGAACTTTTCGGATTGCAAAGCCGTCTGGAAGCCTATCTGGAGGCGTCCCTGAATTTGAAAAATGAAAGCCATCATGCCTACAATCCACACATGACGGTTGCTTTCAAGGACTTGCACCGGAGTGTTTTTCCGGAGGCCTGGGCGTACTTCTCTCAACTTAAATACGAACGGGCCCTTCTGGTGGATGCCCTGGCATTGCTGCAACACAACGGCAGGAATTGGGAGGTGTCGCGGCAGTTCGCGTTTGAAAAAGAGGGGAAGGCTGAATAACCCGGCTACCGGCCAGACGGACGGGTAAGCCTCATTGAACCAGTTGAAATTTTTGATGTTTGGTTTTTCGGAGCGCCTGGCGCCGAACAATCAACAACCAATATGAATAAATACACCCTCTTATTAGCTGTCCTCTTCCTGTCCCTCAGCGCCGCCTCCTGCAATAAGGAGGAAACTCCTTCTCCCGAGCCGGAGCCCATCATAGCATCACCGATTCCGGACACGATTCGGTACCTGGCGCTGGGCGATTCCTACACCATAGGCCAATCTGTAAGTTATGAAGAGCGGTGGCCGGTTCAGCTGGCGGCGCAACTGGACATGGCGTTTCCCGACACCATATATTATGTAGAAGAACCGGACATCATTGCCCGGACCGGATGGACGACCGCCAATCTGCTCCAGGCTATCGCCGCCGCAAATACCCTACAATCATCTTATGATCTCGTTTCTCTGCTGATCGGAGTGAACAACCAATATCAAAACCGCCCGATTGATATATATCGAACTGAATTCAGGGAATTACTGGAGCAGGCTATTTCATTTGCCGGCGGCGATACCACTCGGGTGATCGTCCTTTCCATTCCGGATTACGCCTTTACGCCTTTTGGGCAGGGCAGCTCCAACCCCGGCCTGATCAGTATGCAGATCGATCAGTACAATGATCTCAATCGGGAGATGACAGCATCCTACGGCGTAACCTATTTTGATATTACGCCTGTTTCCCGGCAGGGGTTGGCTCAGCCCGGGTTGGTCGCTTCCGATGGTTTACACCCTTCCGGAGCTATGTATGCCCTTTGGGTAGCGGAAATACAGGACTATGTGGCAGGAGTGCTGGATTTATGACTGAGGCACTAACTTCCCGGGCAACTCTTACACCGTTTTCCTTTCTTAAACTTCTTGCAGCACTTCTTTTTTTTCTTGGCCTCGATAATCGGCAAGGGAAATGGCAGGCGCAGCGCGCTGGGGTCTGTGTCCATCCTGTTTTTTCTGGCTTGCATATAGATTCTGCTATTCTTTTCAGGCGCGGCCCATCTGGACAGCCTTTGTTTTTAATTAATCTAAATAAAGAATATCGGCAAATATAGAGAGCAATCGGCCAAAAGTCAATAACAAAAGTCATTGCCCATGTCATTTTATTGCCAGGAATCAGGTTAACGGCCAACCAATTTATTTTTGGTTTTTATCATTCCTAAGTGCCGGAGATTTAGTATTTTTCATCAGCTCCGGCGGAGGGCGGCCCTTCACCAGTGCCGTTTTTTGCCCGTAAGGGTACTGTCGGCAGGCGGTTGATGGTTATTTTTCCATCAACGAACAACTGACAACGAACAACTGACAACCATCAACCAATGCGCCAACCACAACAAGACTGGATTGCCAAATGGGCCGTCTACAGCCCCGATAAGATAGCGGTAAAAGAGTATGAGAGTGGCCGAACTTTTACTTACGGGGAACTCCACCACCTGGGCAGCCGACTGGCCTTTCACTTGCGGGATCACTACGGTATTAAAAAGGGCAGCCGCATTGCCATTCTGGCGGAAAATTGCCTGGAGTACATAGTCCTGTTTGCTGCGGCGCAGAAGATGGGCTGTATCCTGGCGCCTATGAATTATCGCCTGGCCAGTGCAGAGATTGACTATTTACTTCGGGATTCGGAACCAGCGCTGGCCATTTGTGAGAAAAAATTCGCCCCTCTCTTTCAGGGAGCGCCCTCCTTTGCCAGTATCCCTCACTACTGGCCGCTGGAAGAACTCTCTGCGTTTTGCCATAGAGAAAAAGCTAGCCATAAGGATGAGCTTTTTCCCCTCCAACCTGTCGACGAAGACGATCCCATTTTTATTTTGTATACATCCGGGACCACCGGCTTTCCCAAGGGGGCTGTTTATACTCATAAGATGCTGTTCTGGAACAGCATCAACACGGCGATGAGCCTGATCCTCAATACCGACAGCCGTACCGTAAACGTGATGCCCCCCTTCCACACCGGAGGCTGGAACGTGCTGACCACTCCCTTCCTTCATCACGGCGCCTACACCTGTATGTTGAAGAAGTTTGACGCCTCAACGGTGCTCCGCCTCCTTCAGGAAGAGGACGTTACCCTTTTCATGGGGGTGCCGACCCTGCTCAAAATGATGGCTGAAGTGCCGGAATTCGGAGAGGCTACCTTTCCCAGCCTGTACTATATCATCGTCGGCGGAGAGCCGATGCCCATACCCCTCATCGAGCGCTGGCAGTATGCCAAGGGGGTGGCGATCCGCCAGGGCTTTGGCATGACGGAAGTGGGGCCCAATCTGACCTCTCTGCACCAAAATGACGCCATCCGGAAAAAAGGGTCGATCGGACGGCCCAATTTTTATGTGGAAATCCGGATCGTAGACAGCGAGGGGAAGGATGTGCCCGAAGATACGGCTGGGGAGCTGCTATTTCGCGGGCCGATGGTCACTCCCGGTTACTGGCGCAATGAGGCCGCCACCCGAAAGGCCATCGTCGATGGATGGTTTCATACCGGCGATATGGCCCGCCTGGATGAAGAGGGCTATTTGTTCGTCGTCGACCGCATTAAGAATATGTTCATTTCAGGCGGAGAGAATGTCTACCCGGCCGAGGTGGAGCGAGTGCTCCAAACCCATGCCAGCGTTTCGGAAGCGGCTGTAGTGGGGGTGCCCGACGCCAGGTGGGGAGAGGTTGGTAAAGCCTTCGTGGTGCTTCGGCCCGGTGTCGTGGCTTCGGAAGCGGATTTACAGGACTACTGTAGCAGCCTGCTGGCCCGCTTCAAGGTGCCCAGATATGTCATTTTTGTCGAAGAACTACCCAAAAACGATACCGGTAAGATCAACCGGGCGGCCCTCAAACAATTGGCTTGATCGCTTTTTTGTGATTCAAGTGCACCGGAAAATCTCCAGAAACGGTTAACTTGAGCCACATTCAAAAATCGCCTCTATGAAGAAGATATACGTTGCCGCTACCGGACAACACGTTGGTAAGACAACTTCCACACTGGGTATCGTTTCCAACCTCAGGCAAAGAGGGTTTCGAACCGGCTACTGCAAGCCGGTGGGCCAGGAATACCTGACGGTCGACGGTAAGATCGCCGATAAAGATGCGGTCCTCTTTGCCCAGGTGGTGGGTTTCAATATCATTCCAGAAATACACAGCCCTGTAGTCCTGGCCCGCGGAGCGACCAAAGCATTCCTGGATGACCCCTCTCAATTTCATTACCCGGAACTGCTGAGGGGGGCGGCTGCCCAGTTGGAAGCAGTCAATGACATTATGGTGTACGAGGGTACAGGCCATCCCGGGGTAGGTAGCGTCGTCGATATGTCCAATGCGGATGTAGCCGAGCTTCTGGGAGCCGGCATTCTCATGGTCGTAGAAGGAGGCGTCGGGCGGACCATCGACCGGTTGCACATGAGTATGGCCCTTTTCCGAGAAAAAAATCTGCCCATTCTAGGCGTGATTGTCAATAAGGTCATCCCGGAAAAACACGAGGAAATCCACCATTACCTTTCCCTCAAGCTCGGACAGATGGGCATGCCGCTGCTGGGGGTAGTTCCCTACGACCGCTCCCTGTCCTTTCCTATTCTGGAAACCATCAATCAGGCCGTAAACGGAAAAGTGATCATCAATGAACACCGGCTCTCCAACCGCGTGGAAGATATCATCGCCGGTTCGCTGGTCGATATCGATGAGTTCAATACTTTCCGGAATATCCTCCTGGTGGTGAGCTACAAGCGTATGGCGGAGGCCATAGACAAAATTCACGCCATTGCAAAAGTGAAAAGACTGGCCAAATCTCCGCTCTCCGGCGTTATCGTCACCGGCGACGGCAGGCATGAGAACTGGTACAAGCTGGAGGACATCCACCACCCCTACCTGCTCGATAATGAAATCCCCATACTGACCACTATCCTGGATACTTATGGCTCGGTTGTGAAGATCAGCCGCATCGAAGTGAAGATCAATACCCGCACACCCTGGAAGATCAAAAAAGCCATCTCGCTCATTAAAGACCACGTGGATTTTGAACTGCTGCTCGAACGCCTGGATATTCTGGAGCGGGGCGGCGATTTGAAATGACGGCCTAAAGGCGCCAACTACCCTTTACTGGACTTTGGACGTAAGTCGGAAGTGCGAAGTCGGAAGTCGGAATACGGCACTAAATAGGCGTTTGACGCTAATTTCCCGCCTTCCGATTTCCGATTTACTCCGTCAGTCGCTTCGCTCGTGTCCGCCTTTAACGTCGGAACGTCCAAAGTCTAGGCCCTTAGTCCACCCCTGAAATAAAGCGCCGGTTAATAAAAATCATTGCATGTTTACCCCAATAGGCTTAACATGCAACATTATTTACTATTTCCAACGGTTTATATCTGATGAAAAAGACACAAGATGCGCTCATCCTTCAGGGCGGAGGCGCCCTGGGCGCTTACGAAGTAGGCGTGATAGAACGATTGATGGAACAACCGGGCTTTGAGCCGGCGGTTGTCACGGGCGTATCCATCGGAGCCATCAATGCGGCCGCCCTGGTGGGGGCCCGGGAAGATCCTCTCCTTACCCTCAAAGCGATGTGGGAGGAATTTACCGTTACTTCTGCTTTTCCGGTGCCGGAAGCCCTGGAGCCCTATTTGTCAATCTTCGGTAATAAGGCCTTTTATCAAATGCGGTCGGACTTTACCGCCTGGCCGTTCTGGACGAGCCTATACGACACCAGCCCACTGCGGGCGATCCTGGAAAAATATATCGATTTCGAGCGCCTGAATAAGAGCGATACGAAGGTCGCCGTTACCGCCGCCAATATCCGGACCGGCAAAATCGATGTATTCGATAACCACCGTCAAAAGCTCACCCCCGAGCATATTATGGCTAGTGGGAGCCTGCCACCCGGTTTTCCCATGACCCAGGTCGGTACAGAATGGTACTGGGATGGCGGCTTGTTCGATAACACGCCACTCCTGCCCGCCATCGAACGGCTTGATGTCAACCCGGACATCCGGAAACGTTTGTTTATTGTGAAATTGTTTCCCAGCCAGGGCCCGCCGCCCAATACCATGAACGAGGTCTTTGACCGGATTCTGGAGATGATCTTCGCCGGTAAGCTGAGCCAGGATGTGGAAACGGCCGGAAAGATCAACGAATACGTGGATGTGATTCATAGCATTGATGACCTGCTGAATTCCATTGATAACCCGGAGGCTGCCGCCGATATCCGCGCTCAGCCCGGCTACCGGCGCCTGCAGCAATACAAAGCCCTTCAGCAAATCACCTGCATCGAGAACCAGGACCCGGAGATCGTCACCGGCCCCTTTGACTTCAGCGGGAAAAGGATCGAACAGCGCATGAAAGCCGGCTATCGCGATGCGGAAAAGGCGCTGGCTAAGATGGAAAAGGAAGTGGAGATGGTGAAAGTCTAGTGCGCCGGGAACGAAATTATCGACCCATTATGCGGTCTCTTTTGGCGCTATACGTCGTTGCCCATTCCTCACGTAGCTCCGGCTATGCTCGTCATGGGCGCCTCGTCCAGCACCAAAACAGCCTCCCATTATTGGCCGATTACTTCATGCCCGGCGCATTAGTGCGCCGGGAACGAAATTCTTAACCAATTCTTTGGGCTCTTTTACGGCCATGCTGCGTTGCTCCTTCCTTCCGTAGCTTAGGCTATGGTCGGTCGTCGCGCCTTGCCTGTCTCCGCCGGCCATAGCCTTTGGCGACGAGCCGGCCGCAAAACAGCCTCAAATTATTGACCAACAACTTCGTTCCCGGCACACTAGTTTGTTTCTTTATGTAGGACTAAATACGAACTCCGAACTCCGAACTGCCCATCGCGAACAGCGAACTCCGAACAACGAACTCCGAACTCCGAACAGCGAACTGCCCATCGCGAACAGCGAACTCCGAACAGCGAACTCCGAACTCCGAACTCCGAACAGCGAACTCCGAACAGCGAACTCCGAACTCCGAACAACGAACTCCGAACAACGAACTCCGAACAGCGAACTCCGAACAGCGAACTGCCCATCGCGAACAGCGAACTCCGAACAGCGAACTCCGAACAACGAACTCCGAACTCCGAACTCCGAACAACGAACAACGAACTCCGAACTCCGAACAGCGAACAGCGAACTCCGAACAGCGAACTCCGAACAGCCCATCGCGAACAGCGAACTCCGAACAACGAACTCCGAACAGCGAACTCCCCCTAGTTACCATTTTCCAACCAAACCAATATGGTTATGACTAAATTTTCTTTTTTCATCGTTTTGCTACTCCTGGCTACCGCCTGCCCGCCTGCCCCGCCCACTGAAAACGTACTGGAGATCAAAAACGGAGAAACCGTGGAGGTTGCCGGTGAACAAATGAAACTCACCTTGAGCGCAGTGAACGACAGCCGTTGCCCCAAAGATGCACAGTGCGTCACTGCCGGGGAAGCCAAAGTTACCCTTACCATTAATAAAGGAGGCGCTACGGAAACCGCTGAACTGACTGGCAAGGGCCTCTGCTACGAAGAAGACGGTACCTGCGGCAGTGAAGCAACCGCTATGGGCTACAGGTTCAGGCTGCTGTCACTGAACCCCTATCCCGAGCAGAACGTGATGCCCAACCCGGAGGATTATGTGGCGAAAGTAGCATATTCAGTATTTCAGCCTAACTAATACTACTGTGCGCCGGTGGAAGTGGTGGAAGGCCGGGATAGGTTGACGCGCTGGGCAGAGAGGGCGTTGGCGGCGGCAAAAGAGAAGCGCTGATACGAAAAATCGGGCTACCGTTCCAGCGTTGGACAAAAGTCGAAAGTCGGACACGAGCGAAGCGACTGACGTAGTAAACTGGAAGCGGCCTTAGGTGAAAAATATAACCTTACAGTGACTATTCAGCAATTGGCGATTAGCTGTTGGCTATTGGCGCCCAATGCCCATAAAAATGGGATGTAAGCTTAAGCTACCGGTTTTTTGCTTAACATACCAACCTTAAGGGCAGGCAATTTGCTAATGGCTAACCGCCAAAAGCTAACTGCTGATAGTTACACCTTACAACAATATAACTCCCCCGTCAGAACCCCGATCGCGCATCAATATTATTCCTGTTATACGGTATTTTCAGGAAATCCAGGGTGCCCGGCCGCACCTGAATGAAGAAGCTGTATGTGCCCCGGGTGGGCTGCCAGTTCATGCCCATTTCCCAGCAGTGCAGGTTGCGGGAGAAGCCTACGGAGGGATAGGTGATGCCTTTGCGGACAAAGTCGTAGCCGAAGTTGCCGATGTTGATATTCCAGTTATCGGTCATCTGGATGCTACCCTGGCAGTTGATGGAGTGAGTAGAGATTTTGAAGGTGTCGCGGCCGTCGGGCAAGCCTTCCCAGTCGAAGACGAGGTTGTGGCCGATGCGGAAGTTCTCGAACAAGCTGAGAAAGTCGGTTTCCTTTGGTTCTTCCAGTCTTTTCGCTTCCTCTTCCAGCGGGTCCTCAATTACTTTTTCTTCTTCACCCATAAACAGGGCGCGAATTTTGCCCACGGTAATATTGGTGTTAAACCGGGCCTGGGCGTTGACGAAGCGCAGCAACTTGCCGTCCCGGTTCCAGGCAAATTCGTTGAGCCGGACCGTGCGGCCGTTGATCTGTTCGACCACATAGGGGTCGAACTGAGCGCGCAGGCCGACGGTGGTCAACCCCTTGGCCAGGCGGGTCGTTCCGCCGATGCTGACCGGGCTGAAGTTGAGGGAATCGGCGGCAAAGTTGTAATTGCCCGAAACGATGATGTTGTCAAAGAGTTTGAGCTTTTTGTCCGTGGAGTCCTTTTTAGAAAAATACTTGGCTTCAAAGATGTTGTTGATGCTGTAACTCATAGCCATCTGCCTGCCGCCAGAGGAAGGCCCGCCAAAGATAGCGCCCTGGAAGATGGAATATTCTGAGAAATCATTCGGATCCGTTTCACTCTCTACCGTGCGGTAGTAACCCAGGCTTGGGTTGGTGTAATCCGGCATAAAACCAAAGGAAACGCTCGGTTTCATCACATGGCGAATGCCGCGCAGCCATCCCTTTTTAAACTGCAGGGTTCCAAAGAGCTGGGTGTTGAGGCTGATGCTGGCGTTGAACTCCCGGAAGGACTTGAAGCCGGGGATCAGGGTATCATTGACCATGCCATAGGATAGGGTATCGTAGGTCTCCACACCATTGTTGAAAGTGGTGTCGATCTCCAGGCCGGGGACAAAGTCCTTGCGCAGCGATTTGAGGTACCAGACCTCATCGTAGCTCACGCTCGGGTTGAGGTTGAGGTAGCGGAGCAGTTTGAAGGACGTACCCGAAGTTACAGCATGCTGAACGCCAAACTGGGCGTCGCGCAGGGTCTGTTGGCTGAAGAGCGTGGTGTCCGTCGCTTCGAAACGGTTGCGGGCGTCGCCCTGGTAGCGCAGGGTGATGGTTTCGAACCATTTTTCCTTGCCACTGCGTTCTTTGCGTTTGAAGGGGTACAGGGCCTGGGTCTGGAACTTGACGTTCGGGAAGTTAACCGTTACGTTGCGCGTAGCGGAGTTCTGGCTGTGGCTGAGGCTGGCGTTGAGGTTGATCGGTTTGTCCCGCCAGTTCTTGCTGAAGGCCAGGTTGGAGTTCAGCTGGTTTTGCAGTACGCGGCTGGCATCGTTAAAGACCCGGCTCTGGTAGTTGTTGGTCTGAATATTAATGGATCCTCCGAAGGTGTTGGTCGGATGGGCGGAGCGGTCCTGTTGGTGGGACCAGCGGAACCGGAAGGACTTGGGCCGGTCGATATTGCCCTCGTCGTCTTCCTGGCGGCGCACATCGTAGCCAAGGTCAAAATTACCGTTGTATTTATACCGTTTGCGGTACTGAGAAGTGGCGTTGACGCCCCAGGTGCCTTTTACATACAGGTTGGTCGTAAGGGAAAGGTTGAAGTGGTCGCCCAGGGGGAAAAACCAGCCGATGCCTTCCAGGCCGAAGCCCCACTGCGGCGAATATTGATAATCCCTCGGGAAGAGCAGGCCCGTGCGGCGCCCCGAAGAGATGGGGAAGAAGCCAAAAGGCAGCCACAGCGGGGTAGGCACGCCCATGATCTCCAGGTTGGAAGGGCCGACGACGACCAGCTTATTCGGAACGATCTTCTGTCTGCGGCTGTGAACCCCAAAGTGCGGGTGATCGTGGGTGCAGGTGGTGAAAATAGCGTCGGAACTGAAAATGACGTCATTGCGCTGCTGCGTGCTGTCCTTTACCGTATTGCTCACAAACTTTGAGCGGGCGCTATGCACGACGACATCGTTTTGTGTCGTTGTTACATCGTAAACGACGCCTTTGCTCGTCAGGAAATTATAACGCATGCTATCGGCAACAAAGCTCTGCTCTCCATCAGAAAACTCCGGCAGGCCGGAGGGGCGCCCCAGGCTGTCGGGCATCCCTTCGGCCGTTACGATGTTGGTCGCCCAGTCGAACACAATATGAGCGGCATTGAGGGTGATGGTGGTATAGGCAACCGAGGCGTTGCCGTAGAGATGGATTTTCTGCCCGCTGATATCATAGATCATGGAATCAGTAGCGTTGTAGGCCACGGGCGCGTCGAGA
Organism: Lewinellaceae bacterium; assembly: GCA_020636095.1. Classification (GTDB taxonomy): domain Bacteria; phylum Bacteroidota; class Bacteroidia; order Chitinophagales; family Saprospiraceae; genus JACJXW01. The sequence continues at coordinate 203,796 of JACJYN010000010.1, read as the reverse complement.
GAGTCTTTAGAGAAAGCCACTTGCCGGATCGGCGCCGACAGGCTGTCCGCTCCGGCGGCAAGGATGTCTACCTGCATACTGTCGAGCTGAACAGGAGGCAGCGTATCCCGGACCGGAATATTATCGTTCTGGGCCGTTAGATTCAGCAAAGGCCAGATGATGGATACGATTATAATTGGTAACTTTGCTCTCAAGGATTAATTATCATTAAGTTGTACTATGAAGAAAGCGGTAACCTTCCTACAAACGTTTCTGTTTTGTCTTTTGCCATTCACTCAGAAGGGGTTTAACATTTCGTTATCCTTTCCAGCTGTTTGTTCAGCCGGCCCCGGGCCGGTTTGTTTGCCTGATCCGGGTTCGTACCGTTCTTCTCTGCTCGCTGCGAAAGTAAGCTTTGACGGTGAAATGGACAAAGTTATCAAAGAAAGGATGGCAGAGAAAAATGATTACCGGATTAAAACGGTGGTGATCGACCCCGGCCATGGGGGGCATGACCCCGGCTGCCTGGGGAGTAGTTCACGGGAAAAACACCTGGCGCTGGCAGTGGGCCAGGCCTTGGCCCGGGCCATGCAGGCTCGTTTTCCGGACTTGCGGGTGATCCTGACCCGCAATGAGGATGTGTTCATCCCGCTTTACGAACGCGCCGCTATTGCCAACCACAATGAGGCCGACCTGTTCATCTCCATCCATTGCAATTTCATGCCGGGCTCCGCCGCTACTCATGGTACGGAAACTTACGTCATGGGCTTGCATACCGCTGAACACAACCTGAAAGTGGCCAAGCGGGAGAACGCGGCTATCCTTTTGGAAGACAATTACCAGCGCAATTATGATTACGACCCCAATTCTCCGGAAGGCCATATCATGCTGACTATGTTCCAGAACGCCTATCTGGAACAGAGCATTCTTTTTGCAGAACGGGTTGAGGCCAAGTTTCAGAACCAGGCTAAACTCAAGAGTAGGGGGGTTAAACAGGCCGGTTTCGTCGTGCTCAAGGAGACGGCCATGCCCAGCGTACTGGTCGAAACGGGCTTTCTCAGCAATAAGGAGGAAGAGGAGTTCCTGAAAACCGAAACGGGACAGCAATCCATCGCCGTGTCCATCCTGGCGGCCTTCGAAGAATATAAAGCCGCAGTGGAAAGTGGGATATATCCCGAATTTGCGATGGCTAAAAACAGGCCTGAGCCTTCCTCCTATTCTTACTCAGATTCGCCCCCCGCCTATCAACCAGCCGTAAAAGCTAAAGTCGCTGCGCCTTCGCCTCCATCTCAGGAATATGAGCGCGCTGGCCGCCCGGTTGAGTATCGAGCCGAACCCCAGCCAGCCTCCGCCAATTATGCGTATGGTTCTATGAACGAAAAGGGCGCTTCCCCGCCGCCGGCCCCGGCTTCCTCCGAGTCCTCCTCCAGCATTCAGTTCAACGTTCAATTGTCTGCTGCTTCGCGCCCCCTGGATACGAGCCACAGCAAGTGGCGCAACACCGGCTATCTGATCGAAGTAGTAAATGAAGACAACCTCTTCAAGTATCAGGCCCGAAATTTTTCTACTCTCCAGCAAGCATTTGAGGCTCGCCTGTTGCTCCAGGCCAATGGTTTCCCCGATGCCTTCATCGTCGCTTACAAAGGTGGACAGCGCATTTCCGTAGAACAGGCCAAGCGGGAACTCGGCATTCCATAAACGGCAGCCAACCGCATTTTGCCGCGAATAGCGAACACCGAATCGCAGAATACTTACCAGTAAGATGCTTTATGTCAAGCTCGAATCGCTTCAATATGATGCTTTTTTTTACCTTTGCGGCGCTTAAATTCCAAACAGCATGTCAAACGAAGTAAAGGTAGGCCTCCTGGCGGTGGTTGCCATCGCTCTTTCTTTTTGGGGGTATAAATTCATCAGAGGCAGCAATGTCTTGCTCAAGTCTAATACCTATAAGGTTTATTATCCTCAGGTAGACCGTATGCAGGTCGGAACCCAGGTCTTCATCAACGGTGTAGAGGTGGGCAGCGTGGCGAGTGTGAAACTGTTGAATGATGTGGACCGGACGGTAGAAGTCATCCTGGATCTCAACCCTGGCATGACGATCCCCAAAAACACGAAGGCCATTATTGTTTCCACCGGGTTTATGGGGGGTAAAGCCGTACTTTTGGATTATCCCCTGCCTTGTTCCGGCGATGACTGCGCCAAGAGTGGCGATGTGCTGGAAGGCGAGTTCCGGGGGCTGTTGGGCTCCTTGGTTGGAGAAGAAAATGCCGAGCGATACGTCGATATTCTTAAGGTGGGGCTGGAGGATGTGATCGACAGCCTGAATGCCGCTTTGTTGAAGGATCCTGATTCTCCTTTGGGAAAGAGTATGAAAAACCTGGAATCCGCCCTTGCCAACCTCAATTCTGCTACCGGCCAGATGGACGGCCTGCTGCGTTCTTCCTCCGGCAGTATCAACGGAATGCTGGCGAATCTCGATGATATCACCGGCAACCTGAAGGGCAACAATGACAAGATCAACAGCATCCTGGGTAATGCGGACTCCCTCAGCAGCCAACTGGTGGCGGCTGACCTGGAAAAAACGCTCAGAGAGGTCAATGAGGCTGTCACCGGGCTAAAAACGACGCTGCTGTCTGCCAACACCGCGCTCGACGGCGTTTCCGGGGTAGTCGGCAAGATCAAAAATGGCGAAGGCTCCCTGGGGAAACTGATGTCCGACGAAGAATTGTATAACCAAATCAGTGAGCTGAGTCAGCGCGCCGATTCCCTGATCAACGATTTCCAGGATCGCCCTTACCGTTATATGCCGTTCAAAAGCCGTAACAAAGTCAAAAAATTCGATAGGAAGGATGCGGCGGCAGATGGACAGTAGTTGGGCATTGTATTGTTAACGGGTATGATGGTATGGCGGTTAGCTCAATGCAAGCCCGCCGGGCAGTGTTCGCTATTCGCAGGTTCGCTGTTCGCTGTTCGCTATTCGCAGGTTCGCTATTCGCAGGGTGTTCTTCCGGATTTCGGACTCCGCAGGTTCACCGAACTCCGAATACCGAACTCCGAATACCGGAGTTCGCCGTTCGCCGGTTCGCAATTCGCTGTTCGCAGGGTGGCCGAATACCGGAGTTCGCAGGGTGGCCGAATACCGGAGTTCGCCGTTTGCAGGTTCGCTGTTCGCTATTCGCAGGGTGGCCGAATACCGGAGTTCGCCGTTTGCAGGTTCGCTGTTCGCTATTCGCAGGGTGGCCGAATACCGGAGTTCGCCGTTCGCCGGTTCGGAATTCGCTGTTCGCTGTTCGCAAGTTTCTGAAAATCAAGGGATATTATTCAGAAGAGGCTACCCGTCTAAGTACGACTTTTGCACCGGCAGGAAATTTCATTTTCTGGGCCAGGCGCTCCAGGTTTCGGCACAAAATCAATCGCTGGGGCGCGTACTACCTCAAGTTCTTTGACAATTTAGGATAACCAAATCCGCTTTACTCACGAGCTATTGCTGTGGGTAATCCTGAGTGTGGCCCAGCGAATCTGCCCATCTGTAAGGTTTGGCTAAGGTTTTAACCAGCTGCAGAGGGCGGACAAAGAATTAAGCCTCGCGCCTAAGCATGAGTGAAGCATTGGATTAAGGGCTCAAGGGTTTGTTCAAGGGAAGCTCCCTTTTGCATTTGCAAAAAACAAATTCAACCAATGCCACTAATCCTTCGGCTTGCATCAGCCTTCTGAGAAAAGGCAGCGTGCCGTCCGTCTCCGTTTGGAGCCGCTGTCGAATACTGGACAAAAGTACCATCGTCGTAGCTTGCACATTGTAGTATCGAATAGGTTACGACAACAAAGGCTATATAGGATTGTATGGTATCAAAGTTTCGAACCTCATACTTGTCCAAGCCCTCGGCTTTGCCCTCTTGATGATACGTCTCGACGGGCCACCTCTGGCGGCGAAGCCGCAGGATGCCACTAGGATACCAATTCAAGCGATTGGTGATCACAAAATATGGAGTGCCGGTAAGTTCCTTTTGGGAAAAAGCAATAACCAGCCTTTGTTTGTTTTCAAAATTTTGGATGCGGTGATTGGCAAAGTAGGCATAATAATGCTTCTTTTGCCTCGATAAGTATAGCCTACCTTTTTGAAAAACGGGCTTTGTGCCCGGGTTAAATGCTCCGCTTTGAGTTGATCTGCGAACTGTCCTAACGACATAGTTTGATTCCCAGAGTAGGATGATGTTTTGATCGCTTCTCAAGTTGCCAATGTAATCTCGCTTTAAATCCTGGGCAATAACCTTACAAAAGTATGCGGAGGTAAAACCCGAATCCAAAACCACCGGATAGTCCACAGCGGGGTAATGCCGGCAAAATTTGCGTAGCAACCCCTCGGCGATGTGGATTTTGGTTTTATAAACCTCACCAAACCAGGATGTTTTTACAGCCTAACTTATAGCGAGTTCTAATATAGTTAAGCCATTTCTGAGGCTCTTGTGTTCTATTGTCCCATTTGTCTTTATTGACGGTAAAGCCTTTTTCCATCAAGAAAAGAGCCACTGCTTCCCAATCCGGCGGATCCCACAGTTGATAATAAACCGGATAATCCGTTTGCTCGTCATTGTAGTGAAGGGTGACCAAGTCATGTGCCCAGCAATAACGCTTGTCGGTAGAGTCGTACAAATTGTAAATCTGGTCAAAGCATTGGTACCGTAGTGCTTCAACAAAGTATTGTCACTACCAGGCTACTGCCCGGCTTTCTGGTAGGGGGCTTGAAGCGCGTATGTTCGTTTTGCTGCAACATGGTAAGGCGCCGCTCATGGATTTGCTCTATATCAAAGTTTTGCCGGTTGAAAAAACGGTTAAAGCTACTCTGGTTCCGTGGCTTGGTGACGAACAAGCGGTTAATGGCTTCCAAGGTTTTGTTTTCACTAACAATAAAACCGGACAAGGCTTTTTAAAGTGCTCAAAGCCTTCCGGGCTAAAACATGGCTCATAGAAAGCGGCATACTTCTTAACGATACTGGGAAATCCTGTCAGTATTTTCATTGCTGCTCCGTTATTAGAGCAATTTACCAAATCTTAGCCAAAAAGGCTGCCCGCGAGCTGCGCTTTGTCCCTAACCGTAGAGCAAGGCTATACGCTGGTAAGCTTGCTTAAATAGCAGTAGTAGTCCGGACACTTGCACCTTCGGTGCTGAAGCCCACAGCGCTGATGCCAATAGCTAACGGGTATCAGCCCTGCGCTACGTCGGCGCCAGGAGCAGCCAGGCAGGCTGTTTTGTTAAATACATACGAAGCCGGCGAAATGAATCCGGGACAGGCTCTGAAGCTAATTACAGCCTAAATTAAATTTTGTCGTTATTCCGGCAGGGATTCGTGCGGCGATCATCTTGATCGCACGTTATCCTGCTCATTGGGTTTTGCGCCTCCCGGCGCGTTCGATCAAGATGATCGAACCACGAGCAAGAAGCTTCGAAAAGGGTACAGAACTTAATTTACAGTGTATTAATGCCTGATGCTCTTTCAGCCTGCTCGCTATATGGGACTAAACCCGCCGAAATTCAAAACGCCTTTGGTTATCCTAAGCTGTCAATGAACTTTTGCCCCCGCCAAGCGACTTCTGCCGGTGCAAAAGTCGTACTAAGGTTGGACACGGTTAGAAGCAGGTAAGCCCAGGCAGCCTGCCGCGGTTGCGAACAGCGAATACCGAACCGCGAACTCGTCCAACCCTGGAATGGTAGCCTCAGAATAGGTTCCTGTCCAGCCCCGTACACCAACCCTTCAACAATAGAGCTTTTCAAACCACATTCACCTCCATTTCCAGCCATATCCCGAATTTTTCCTGCACGTCGTCCTGTATACGTTGCGCCAGCTCGAAGATATCCCGGCCGCTGGCCTTTCCGTGGTTGACCAGCACCAGGGCCTGTTTTTCATAGCAACCTGCATCCCCTAAGCGCTTTCCCTTCCACCCTGCTTGCTCGATCAGCCAGCCGGCCGGTAATTTGACCCCCCCATTGTCGAGCGGATAATAGGGCATATCCTTATACTCCTGTTGGAGGCCCTCAAACTGGCGGTAGGGCAGTTCCGGGTTTTTAAAAAAACTGCCTGAATTGCCCAATACCTCCGGGTCCGGTAATTTACTGGAGCGGATGGCGACCACTGCCCGGCTGACATCGTGTATGGTGGGAGCGCCAATGCCCTGGCCCGCCAGCATCTGCCGGATCGCGCCGTAGGAGGTGTTGAGCTGGTGGTGGGCCGTGCTGAGCTCCAGGGAAACCCGGGTGATGCAGTATTGCCCTTTGAGTTCCTGTTTGAAGATGCTGTCCCGGTACCCAAAGCGGCAAGCTTCCCTGCCAAAGGAGTGCAGCGCGCCGGTATCCAGCTCAACCGCTTCCAGCATGTGAAACACCTCGCTGAGCTCGCAGCCATAGGCCCCAATATTCTGGATCGGCGCAGCCCCTGCCGTGCCCGGTATGAGGGAGAGGTTTTCGATGCCGCCCAACTCATGCTCCAGGCACCAGCGTACGAATTCATGCCAGTTTTCTCCCCCGCCGGCCGATACCCAGGCCTTGTCCCCCTTCCGGGCGGTAATGGCCTTTTCCTTAATGCTGTTTTTGATGACCAGCCTTCGCATCTCGCCGGCCAGCAGGATATTGCTGCCCCCGCCGAGGATGAAAGGTTTTCCGCCCTGCCATTGACGAAGAATTTGCTGCAACTCTTCGGTGCTGTGAATTTCGACAAAATGAGGCGCTGTGGCTTCAACGCCAAAAGTATTGTATGGCTTTAACGAAACGTTTTCCCGGATTTTCATGAACTGATATTGTAGGACAAATATCTAATATTTCTCTCACTCTCTCACTCCCTCCCTCACCACATCATACCCCCACAAGCCGCGCCGGATGGTAAGCCCCACGGTTTCGCCCCTTTCCCGCCCGGAAAGTAACGGTTGTTTACTTTTGACGCGCCGCAACCGCCCGTGGTAGTAGAAGAAGGTATAATAGCCGTCGGGTTCCACTTTTTCCCCTTTGATCAGTCCGTATCGGCCCGAAAAAAAAGCCTGCTCTTCAAAGAAGGTTACCTGTTCGAGCCGGGGAGGGTAGGGGCTTAGCAAGCGGTTACTCAGGCTGGCTGCCAGTGGAGCAAACAGCGTGCAGATAGAAATAAAAAATACATACAGCTGGACTTTCTCAACGGTGTTCCGGCCCTGCGGGCTGAACCGGCGGCCCAGGGCAGTTCCCAACAATACTCCGATGGCCATTGCGTACAAGGCCAGGCGGCGCATGCCGATGGTGCGGTCAAACCAATGAAACTCTGATACGTATAAAGCGATCAGCCCTAACAACAGCAACACGACTAGCACAGCGGTAATGCGGAGCATAGGCAAGGAATTTTTGGATGGCTACCCTAAGTAAGTTCGAACTGTAGTTTGGCCAGAGAATTATACGTTCCCTCTTCGATCCGGGAGAGTTCTTCGTGGGTGCCCTGCTCGATGATCCGGCCTTTGTCGATCACGTAAATGCAGTCAACATCCCGGATGGTGGCCAGGCGATGAGCGATGATAATCGACGTCCGGCCTTCCATCAGTTTGTTCAGGGCGTCCTGTACGGCTTTTTCCGACTCGGCGTCCAGCGATGAAGTGGCTTCATCGAGCAGCAATATAGCGGGATCCTTCAGGATGGCGCGGGCAATGGCGATGCGCTGCCGCTGGCCGCCGGAGAGCTTAACCCCGCGTTCGCCAACCACGGTTTCCAGCCTTTCGGGGAAGGATTGGATAAAATCCCAGGCGTTGGCCTTGCGGGCCGCTTCGATCACTTCTTCTTCCGTGGCTTCCGGCTTGCCGTACAGGATATTTTCTTTAATGGTGCCCCCAAAGAGGATCACCTCCTGCGGCACAATGGCGATGTTCTGACGGTAAGCGGTCGTATTGATATCAGAAATGCTACGCCCATCTACTTTGATATCTCCACTATCCACCTGGTAGAATTTGAGCAACAATTGTACGATCGTAGATTTTCCTGCCCCACTGGTACCGACCAACGCCACTTTCTGCCCGGATTCCACCCGGAAATCCAGCCCTTTCAGAACGGGTAGGTCTTTTCGGGTAGGATAGCTGAAATACACTTGTTCGTAGCGGATGTTGCCTTTCAACGTAATCCGTTCAACCTGGTGGCCAGGATTGGCTTCCACTTCTCCTTCTTCCTTGAGGATTTCCCGAATCCGTTCGGTAGCTCCTACCGCCCCCAGTATTTCGGTGTAGAAATTACCCAACCCGGCAATGGCGCCGCCCAGGATGCCGGTGTAAACGACAAATTCGATGAGCTGCCCGGCGGTCATCGTCCCGTTTTCCAGCATTCTGGCGCCTTGCCAGATGATAAAGAACAGTGCGCCAAACAGAAAGGTGATAATAAAAACCGAGAACAGCGCACGCCAGCGGGCGTAGCGGAGCGCTACCCCGACCACCTGGTCAATAGACCGGCCGTACCGAAGTGCTTCAAACATTTCATTGGTGAACGCTTTGACGGCCTCAATGGCCTGTATGGTTTCGTTGAGTATGGTGTTGGATTGCGCCAGCTCTTCCTGCCTGCTTTTGGACAGCCTCCTGATGAAACGGCCAAAAAACATGGCTCCGATAACGATGACAGGGAAGGTGCCCAGCATGATCAGCGACAACATGGGCGCCCGGATAGCCAGAAAGGCAATGCCCGCCACCAGAATGATGATCTGACGGATAAATTCAGCAAGGGTAATGGAAAATGCACTGTATAATTTCTCCACATCGGCGGTCAGGCGGCTGACCAGTTCGCCCACCCGGCTTTGCTCGAAAAATACAATGGGCAAAGTGACCAGTTTCTGATACAGTGCTTTGCGCACATCGGCAATTCCTTTCTCACTGACAATGGCGAAGAGCAGTACACGGGAGTAGGATACCACTCCCTGTGCAACGAGAATGCCGAGCAGTACCCAGCCGATTTGCCCCAACGTGATGTCCATTTTGGCATTGCCCTGCGCTACATCGACCATTAATCCAGACAGGTAAGGAAAGATCATAAATACCAGGCTGGACAAAAAGAGGAACACCATGCCGAGGATGAAGGGCCAGCGGTAGGGCCGGATAAAGCTAAAGACCTGGGCGGCTTCCAGCAACTTCTCACGGTTTATCTTTGGCGGGGTTGCTTCACCTGCTGCGGTTGTTCGCCTGCGCATGCCCATAATTATTTTGATTTTAGTAATCCTTAAAAAGTAACTTCAAACCAGGAAGTTATTTTCTAATCAAAGTATCGTTTTCAAAACTGTATTATAACACTTTTTCTCACTGGATGTTAAATATGGATTTCTCTAATACACAAAAACATAAAAAAAATGTAGATTTGCGCCTGCTTCTTGTAACCTCAGCGTATAAAAAAAGTATAACGCAAAAAGACTGGCCCGGTGTTTGGGGGTAAGTCTAATCCAACCCCGGAATTCCTGTTTAGGGGTTTGGAGATAAATAAACTACGCAAAATAGCGCAGTTATTTTTTTCCAAAGCCCTAAAATTGCCAAGCTTCAAAAGAATCCATCATTCTTTGGAATAATGATAGCAAAATCCCAAAACATATGTATCGGTTTATTCTGCCCTTGTTCATTGTTTGTTCTTCCCTTTCTTTACGGGCCCAGGTCATTGATATAGGCTTGAATTTCGGGGCCATGTTTTACAGCGGAGACCTGGCCACCAGCGATTTCCGTCAAATGATCCAGGAGACTCGTCCGGCGATAGGGATGTTCTGCCGCCTGGTCAACAGCCGGCAGTTTTCCACTCGCTTCAACCTGAACTTTGGCGGTGTTCAGGGCGATCATGCACGGACCAAATATCCGGAGCGAGGGCTCAAATTTGAGAGTAAAATCTGGGAGTTCAATGTCGTTGGCGAATGGCACTCTATTCGCATACGGCATACCGAATACAGCTCCACTTTCCCCTATCTTTTCGGGGGGGCAGGCTTCTTTCATTTCAACCCTAAAACTGAGGTGGACGGTGAATTGGTGGAACTGCAACCCCTCGGAACTGAAGGGCAGGGCCTGCCCAATTATTCGGACAAATACAACCGCATGCAGTTCAATTTGCCTTTTGGCGCCGGAATAAAAGTAGTCAACCGCAAATTCACCATTGGCTTCGAAGCGGGCGCCCGCTTTCTGCTCACCGACTATCTCGATGATGTGAGCGGCGCCACGGTCAACCATCGCGACATTTTCGAAGGCAACGGCCCATTGGCGGCTCGCCTGAGTAACCCCCAGTTGGGCGGAGATGAAGGTATCGACAAGTCCTACCGGCGTGGCGGCGTGGCCAGAGACTGGTATTATATGATGAATATTACGCTCTCTTACAATTTTGGCAAGGCCATTCACAAAATGATGTCTGACCCTGTTCCCTGCCCCCGGTTCCGATAAGTGCAGGCGATGGATTCTTCTGGCCCGCTTTGGTTACGCGCTAATCCCGATTCCATCCTTTTTGCGTAATTTACCTTATAGCTTGTGCGTTGTAAGGCTGTCGAAAAAGCTCGCTATAACGAGCGGGGCATCCAAATTTTGCCTAAATTGGGAGCCTGATTGTCTCACTTCAATCCCACTGAACTATGAGGAATTTCGTTGTTGTTGCTACTTTTATTGCTTGCGTATTCTCTGGCCTTCAAAAATTGCATGCCCAAAGCACGGAACTCGGGATCATGGCGGGCGCCTCTCTTTACAGTGGCGATCTCTCGCCAAAGGAGTTTGGCCTTTACTTAGGAGAAGTCAGCCCTGCCTTTGGTTTTTTTGGGCGGTTTAATGTCAGCCGGACTTTTGCGTTTCGCCTGGGCGTCTCCCTTGGCAAGGTCTCAGCGGATGACGCCAATCACAACAGAACCGACCGCGGCCTGAATTTCAGGACAAATATTACGGAGTTTGCCCTTACCGGAGAAATCAACTTGTTTAAATTGGGGAGCTACCAAAATCGGGGGATCATGCCCTACCTCTTCGGCGGTGTAGGTGTGTTTCACTTTAATCCGGAGGCGAAGTTCGATGGCGACTACATCGAATTGCAGCCATTGGGTACGGAAGGGCAGGGGTTGCCTGGTTACGATGCACCCTACCAATTAACCCAGCTGGCCCTGCCGTTAGGCCTGGGGGTTAAATTCATGCTGAATGAAACGATCACCCTGGGGTTAGAATTCGGCGGGCGAAAATTATTTACGGATTATCTCGACGACGTCAGTAATATGCAAGTCAACTATTTTGAATTGCTGGAAGGTAATGGAGAATTGGCAGCCACACTCAGCAATCCTACGCTGAAGGATCCCAGCCCGGATACTGCCGATTATCGCCGGGGAGGAGAATTCAAGGATTGGTACTACTTTGGCGGCCTCACCTTATCCTTCCGTCTGCAAGGCAATGGTGGCGGTGGGTTTGGCAGCGGTAAAGGCATTGGATGCCCTACTTTTTAATATGGTTGGCTCAAGTCACATAAAAAAAAATAAACGATATTTTTATCTCTTTGTTTATAAGTGGGATTTTGTGTTAAATTTGTGTTAAGTGCTTGTAAACAACACTCGTGATGAAAAGAATTTTGGTGCTCTGCACCGGCAATTCATGTAGAAGCCAGATGGCCGAGGGCTATCTGAAGTTCTACACGCAAAGAGGCGCAGAAATCCACAGCGCTGGATTAGAAAGCCATGGCGTTAACCCCTTCGCTGTCAAGGTGATGGAGGAAGACAGCATAGATATTTCCGGCCAGCATTCCAAACCGGTCAATGTATTCAGAGGCCAACACTTCGACTATCTGGTCACCGTTTGTGACGAAGCGGGCCAAAAGATATTGAAAGGCATCTCCTATAATGAAAAGATTCACTTTAGCATTCCGGATCCGGCAACTTATCAGGGAGAAAGGGAGCATATACTGGAAGAGTTCCGCCGGGTGCGGGAAATCGTGAAGAAGAAAATGCTGAAGTTTATCGGTAAAGCCCTTCTGGAAAGCTCGGAGGCTGCCGCCTGAACAATATCCCGGTTGTAAATCGAAAAGAAGCGCACCCAGTATGGTTTCCTACTGGGTGCGTTCCTTTTTAAGGTATATACACCCCTCGGTTATCAGAGGTGAAATTTTGGCAATTTTATTTTTGTGGCCTGCAAGGCGAAAAGCACAGGCATAGCCGCAGCTACGGCGTCCCGCTTTTTTCTAAAAAGCGGGATCAACGCCGCAGGGCGCAAAAAGAAAGCGACAAAAATCACTTCTGGTGACCGAGGGGTGTATAGCATAAGCCAGGCCTCCGGAGACAGACAGTCCCGCCATTTCCAAAAGAGGGGTCAATCCACAGTTTGCTCCGCCAAAGCTGCCGGAATTGGGCAGAATTAATCAGGAGTTAACACTATTTTTTTCGCTATACCTTTGTTATGCCCTAATTTGCCGGGCTCTTAATCAACCTCATAGCATGGAAAAGGTGGAAATGGTCAGACGAGATATCAGCTGGTTGTCATTCAACCATCGCGTTTTACAGGAAGCGAAAGACAAAAGCGTGCCGCTCTATGAGCGCATTAAATTTTTGGCGATCTACAGCTCCAACCTCGATGAGTTCTATCGGGTGCGGGTGGCGTCCCTGCGCAGTTTCAAAGACCTGAAGAAGAAAGACCGCAGAAAACTCGAGCTGGAAGTAAAACCGAAAAAGGAACTCAGGGAAATCCGGAGGATTGTGGAAGAACAGCAAGAAGCTTTCGGCCGTATCTTTCGGGAAGAGGTGCTGCCCGAATTGGAAAGCCACAACATCTTTCTGGTGAAGGATGTCGATTTTACCGAAGCGCAGCAGGCCTTTGCCCGCAAATTTTTTATTGAAAAAATCTACCCCAATGCACGCCCCATTTTCCTGGGGCCGGAAGAAGAAGCTCCTTTTCTGAAAAACCGCGGCCTTTACTTTTTCATTGAAATGGAGGCGCCAGGGCAGTCGGCGGTAGTGGAGATACCTTCAGGTGAACTACCGCGTTTTGTTGGCCTTCCCTCGGATGATGCGGGCCACCACCTTACTTTTCTGGATGATATTCTTCGTTACAACCTGGATGAATTACTGGGCCAACCTTTTCGGGCGGCCTATGCCGTCAAGCTATCCCGCGACGCCGAACTCTATATTGATGATGAATATTCGGGAGACCTCCTGGATAAGCTCAAAAACAGCCTGGAGAAGCGCAATGTCGGCCTGCCCACTCGCTTTCTTTATGACGCCGGTATGCCGGATATCTTGCTGAAGCGCCTGAGGGAATTGTTTGGCCTCAGCAAGGATGACCTCATTCCCGGTGCCCGGTACCACAACTTCAACGACTTCTTTGGCTTCCCGAACCCGACCGGCGACGCCAGCCTGCACGGCCCTTCCCTGCCCCCTCTGCCGCATCCGGAGCTGGAAGGGCTGGAAAAGATACTTCCCTTTCTGAACCGCAAGGACGCCATGCTTCATTTTCCCTACCAGAAATACGACTACGTGCCCCAACTGATCGATGAGGCCGCCAACGACCCCCTGGTAAAGAGCATAAAGATCACGTTGTACCGGGTCGCTTCCAAATCCGCCATCGTAGATTCCCTGTTGAAAGCCAGAGAAAATGGGAAGCAAGTCACTGCTTTTATAGAAGCCAAGGCGCGCTTTGACGAGGAGTCTAATATTTACTGGGGAGAACAACTGGAAAAAGCCGGCGCGCTGGTCTTTTACAGTTATCCGGGTATTAAGGTGCACACCAAGTTGTTGCTTATCCAGCGGAAGGAAACGGAAGGCCTTAGGAACTACGCCTACCTCGGCACTGGCAACTTCAATGAGAAGACCGCCCGGGTGTACGGCGACCATGCGCTGCTCACCGGTGACAAACGCCTGGCCGATGAGGTGGCTCAAATATTTATGCTTTTGGAAAAAAAGATTCTTATTCCCAAATGCAAGCACTTGTTCGTTTCTCCTTTTACCACCCGGGATCGGTTTACAGAGCTGGTAGAACGGGAAATAGAACACGCCCGGAACGGAAAGGAGGCCTACATGATCCTGAAGATGAACAGCCTGGAAGATCCGGACATGATCGAAAAACTCTACGAGGCCAGCAACGCCGGTGTCAGGATTCAACTCATCATCCGCGGCATCTGCTGTCTGGCGCCCGGCGTAAAAGGCATGAGTGAGAACATCGAAGCGATCAGCATCCTCGACCACTTCCTGGAGCACGCCCGGGTATACATCTTCGGCAATGGCGGACAGGAAGTGATGTACACCGCCTCTGCCGACTGGATGAGCCGCAACCTGGACCGCCGGGTGGAAGCGGTGATGCCCATCCTGGATGAAGAGGTTTATGGGGAACTGCGCCACATTATCAACCTCCAGCTCAACGACAACACCAAAGCCCGCTGGATAGACGCCGAACAGAGCAATGCCTATAAAAAAAACAATGGGCTGCCGGTGCGCGCCCAGTGGGATACTTATGCGTTTCTGAGGGAAAAGGCAAAACACCTGGTTGAGAGGAAGGTAGGGTAGGAAAATTACCCGAAAAATTCCTATCTTAATCCGGTATTACCTAACCATTCCCATAAACTTATTTTGCTCTATGAAGAACCGCAAGATCTTGCTCACCGAGAAGGAAATTCCGGAAAAGTGGTACAACATCGTCCATGACATGCCCAATAAGCCGCTTCCTCCCCTGCATCCGGGAACCAAAGAACCCATTGGGCCGGAAGCCCTGGCGCCCCTCTTCCCCATGGAACTCATCAAACAGGAAGTAGCGACCGAGAAGTGGATCGATATTCCGGAGGAAGTACGGGATGCCTACAAACTCTGGCGCCCGACACCGATGTTCCGGGCCTATGAACTGGAAAAGGCGCTGGATACGCCCGCGAAGATATACTACAAATATGAAGGAGTTAGCCCCTCCGGCTCTCACAAACCCAATACGGCCATTGCTCAGGCTTATTACAACCGGCAGGAGGGAGTGAAGCGCATCACCACCGAGACCGGCGCCGGGCAGTGGGGCAGCGCCCTCAGTTTCGCTTGCCAGCACTTCGGCATCGAGTGCGAGGTGTATATGGTGAAAATTAGCTACGAACAGAAGCCCTACCGCAAGATCATGATGAACACCTGGGGAGCAACCGTCCACGCTTCCCCCAGCAACCGGACCCAGGCGGGGCGCCAAATCCTGGCGGAAAACCCCGATTCTCCCGGCAGCCTGGGCATCGCCATCTCCGAGGCCGTCGAACGGGCCGCTTCGGATGACAATACCAAATACGCCCTGGGCAGCGTGCTCAACCACGTGCTGATGCACCAGACCGTCATCGGGCAGGAAGCGGCCATCCAGATGGAAAAAGCAGGCGACCTGCCGGACATCGTGGTGGCGCCCTTCGGCGGCGGCTCCAACTTTGCCGGCATCAGCTTCCCCTTCCTCCGGCTCAACCTGGAAGAAGGTAAAAATATCCGCTGCATTGCCAGCGAGCCATCCTCCTGCCCTAAGCTGACCCGCGGCGTTTTTCGCTACGACTTCGGCGATACAGCCGGTATGACGCCCCTGTTGCCGATGTACACCCTGGGGCATACCTTCGTGCCGGCGCCCATCCACGCCGGCGGCCTGCGCTATCATGGCGCCGGCGTGGTGGTCAGCCAACTGCTGAGAGATAAGCTCATCGAGGCGGTGGCCCACGACCAGGTGGAATGCTTTGAAGCCGGGATAAAATTCGCCCGGGCGGAGGGCATCATTCCTGCACCGGAGACCAACCACGCCATCGCTACCGCCATCCGGGAAGCGGAAAAATGTAAGCAGGAAGGCGTCAGCCGCACCATACTGATCCACCTCTGCGGCCACGGCCACTTCGACCTCGGCGCCTACGAAAATTACCTCTCCGGCCACCTCGTGAAGCACGAGATCACCAGCGCAGAGATCGAGGCTGCCCTGGCCAAGATCGATACGCCAATGATCGATTAGTGTTTAAAATAGCGCCGAAACCTATGGAGCCAGCTTGGGAGCCTTTGGATTTCGGAGAAAGCACTGAAAAAAAACCATCGGAAAAGACCAGGCTCGTATCTTTAAAGATGCGGCAGGTGTAAGGGAGGAAAGTTCCGCCGCTTACCCTGTTGGTTTCCTTTGAGAGCACTCATACCTAACCAAACCACGCATAAAGTATTCCTCTTTTCCCTTTTTCAAGCTGTAAAAAGAAGAAAAACCGGAAGAGCGGCCTTTCCTTCTTGCCGGATAAGTTGTTTATTTCGCTGATTCGGCAGTAGGAGCTATTTATTTAGAGCGTGTTGGGCATTTACTTTTGATGTCGAAAATGAGCAGATTTTGGTTCTCAGGAAGCCATTTTTGAGCCGCATAGCATCGCTACGTGGCGAAAAAATGGCGAAATGAGGTTCAAAAGATGCACATTTGCAGGCCAAAGGGTAAATCCCCAACACGCTCTTAGAGTGGAACACAAACAATTAAACAACGACTGGCCCCGACACGGGCGCCGGAATTCCTGTAAAACATATTGAAAAACGAATCATCATGGCAAAACTAATTTTTGGAGGACTAGAAGAGAACGTAGTAACCAGAGAAGAGTTCCCTTTGGACAAAGCACAGCAGGCAATGAAAGGCGAAACGATCGCCGTCATCGGATACGGCGTTCAGGGGCCCGGGCAGGCATTGAACCTGCGGGACAACGGCTTCAACGTTATCGTCGGCCAGCGCCGGGATTCCAAGACCTGGGATAAGGCCGTGGCCGATGGCTGGGTACCGGGAGAAACCCTTTTTCCGATAGAAGAGGCGGCCAGGCGGGGAACCATCATTCAGTACCTGCTGTCCGATGCTGCGCAGATTGCCCTGTGGCCCACCATCAAACCGCACCTCACGGCAGGCAAAGCCCTTTACTTCTCTCACGGCTTTGGCATCACCTATAAAGAACGCACCGGCATCGTGCCGCCCAAAGATATCGATGTGATCCTCATCGCTCCTAAAGGGTCCGGGACCAGCCTGCGCCGCATGTTCCTCGCAGGCAAAGGGTTGAACTCCAGCTACGCCATTTTCCAGGACGCTACCGGGCGGGCGCACGAGCGCGTCGTCGCCCTCGGCATCGGCGTTGGCTCCGGCTACCTCTTTGAGACCACCTTCAAGAAGGAAGTCTACAGCGACCTGACCGGCGAGCGGGGCACCCTCATGGGCGCCATTCAGGGCATCTTCGCGGCTCAGTACGACCATGAGGGTGCCCCGCTCGCCTCATGGGCGCCATTCAGGGCATCTTCGCGGCTCAGTACGACCTGCTGCGCCGCCGCGGCCATAGCCCCTCTGAAGCATTCAACGAAACCGTGGAGGAATTGACCCAGAGTCTTATGCCCCTGGTGGCCGAAAACGGAATGGACTGGATGTACGCCAACTGCTCCACTACTGCCCAGCGTGGCGCGCTCGACTGGTGGAAGAAGTTCCGCGATGCCGTCGCGCCGGTCTTTGAAGAACTGTACGACAGCGTGGCCGCCGGCGAAGAGGCCCAGCGCTCCATTGATTCCAACAGCCAGCCTGACTACCGTGAAAAGTTGCAGGTGGAGTTAAAGGAAATGCGTGATAGCGAAATGTGGCAGGCCGGCCGGACCGTGCGCAGCCTGCGCCCGGAGAACCAGCCGGAATCCGTGGAAAAGTAGATTTTGAAATAAGATTTTCCGGATCTCCGAGATCTGGAAAATCTAAATTATATCCCATGAATACTCAAACCTCCAGGAAGAGCCCGGTCGTCACCGTCGAGAATATCTACAAAGCCAAGGTCCGCCTCAAGGGCATAGCGGAGCAGACGCCTCTGATGTACAATTACCACCTTTCCGAACACTACGGCTGCCGCTTATACCTCAAACGGGAAGACATGCAGGTGGTGCGCTCCTACAAGATAAGGGGCGCCTACAACAAGATGGCCACCATGCCCGAAGAAGAGTTGGCCAATGGGGTGGTGTGCGCCAGCGCCGGCAACCACGCCCAGGGGGTGGCTTTCGCCTGCCAAAAAATGAAGGTGCATGGCAAGGTGTATATGCCCAGCGTGACGCCCCGGCAGAAGGTGAAAAAGGTCAAGCTCTTCGGCAAGGAATGGGTGGATGTGGTCCTGTTCGGCGATACCTTCGACGATGCCTACCACGAGGCTAAAAAAGATGCTGTTGAAAATAAAAAAGTATTCGTCCATCCTTTCGACGATGAACGCATCATCGAAGGGCAGGGGACCGTGGGCCTGGAAATACTGGAAGACTGCGACCGCTCGCTGGATTACGTATTCGTAGCGATAGGCGGCGGCGGGCTGATATCGGGCCTGGGCAGCTATTTTAAGCAGCTCAGCCCCAACACCCGCATCATCGGCGTGGAGCCGGAAGGCGCCCCCGCCATGTTCGAATCGCTGAAGGCCGGCGAGCCGGTAACGCTCCACCAGATCGACAGCTTTGTCGATGGCGCCGCTGTGCGCAGGGTAGGGGACCTGACCTTCCGCATCGCCCGGGAAGTAGTGGACGACATGATCCTGGTGCCCGAAGGCAAGGTATGCAGCACCATCCTGCAATTGTACAATGAAGAGGGCATCGTGGTGGAGCCGGCTGGCGCCCTCACGGTGGCGGCCCTGGATTTCTACAAAGAACAGATCAAAGGTAAGAACATCGCCTGCGTGGTCAGCGGCAGCAACAACGACATCACCCGAACCGAAGAGATCAAAGAGCGCTCCCTGATGTATGAGGGGCTGAAGCACTATTTTATCATCCGATTTCCCCAGCGGGCGGGCGCCTTGCGCGAGTTCCTCAACAACATACTCGGCCCGACGGATGATATCACCCATTTCGAGTATACTAAAAAACACAACCGGGAAGCTGGGCCAGCTCTGGTAGGCATACAGGTGCAGGAGCGGGAGCATTATGAAGCGTTGTTGCAGCGGATGGATGAGCACCGAATTAATTATCAGACGCTGAATGACCAGCGGATGTTGTTTGATTTGTTGGTTTAAGGAGGAAAAGGTGTTTACCGGTTTTGAACTGATCGAGGTTGGGCGATTAGACTACGGGCAACTGCTGAGCAGCCAGGTCCCGGAGGTCGTTGTCTTGGCCGTTCTGGCCGATTTCAAAAAAGAACGACCTCCCCGTTCTTCAGTTTCACCCCTTCGTCTCCCCCATCTCCAGCACCTTCCGGAACTCCGCCTCCGTCAGCGGCATAACCGACAGCCGGCCAATGCGCACCAGCGGCATCTCCTGCAGGCTGGGCTCTTCCTTGATCGCTGAAAGTGGAACCGGCTTTTTCAGCGGCTTCACCGCCTTGAAGTCCACGGCAGACCAGTCGCCCTTCTCTGCGGTAGGGTCGGGGTAGGCTTCCTTGACGACTTTGCAAATGCCCACCACTTCCAGTCCTCGGCGGCTGTGATAGAACAATACGAGGTCGCCCTTTTTCATGCCGCGCAGGTGGTTGCGGGCGGCATAGTTGCGCACGCCGTCCCACATGCCGGCGGCGCCCTCGTCCACCAGGTCCTGGTAACTGTAAGCTTCGGGTTCGGATTTGATGAGCCAGTAGTTCATTTTTTTTTTTGGACGCGCCAGATTCATCTGGTGCGTAGATATAAACGGCCCACGATCAGGATGATCGCGCCATGAGGCCGATCACCGCCAGCATCCTACCGGTGGCGCCGTTCTCCTTGCGATGCGAAAAATAATCTTCATTGTGCGTCCAGGTAGAGTAAAGCGATACCTCAATTTGCCCTTCCGGGACGCCCATCTCCAGCAACTGCCCCTTATTCGCCTCTTTCAGGCTGACGAACCACTTGCCCCGCACCGCATCTTCCCGCTTGTGTTCGGCGTCGAAATGCCGGGCCACAGTTTCATCCACTTCGTAGTGGCTCTGATCGATGCAGGTTCCGATGTAGGCGTAGCAATCCTGCGGGCGAGTCCCGAATTCCCTGTGCATGGCCAGCAGTGCAGTTCTGGCTACCTGCTGCGCAGTTCCCCGCCAGCCGGCATGGATGGCGCCTACGGCTTCTCGTACCGGATCGTAGATCAGGATAGGCGTACAGTCGGCCGTGCCCACCGCCACAAATACACCTTTTTGATCGGTAATGAGGGCATCGTAGCCTTCCCAATGGCCCGGCTGCCGGGCTATCCGCACGGCCTTGCCGTGCACTTGATGGGAGGTGGCCAGTTGGGCCGGCAAGATGTTCAGGGCAGCCAGGAAGCGGCGGCGGTTTTCGGCCACATTATCATCGCCGTCCTTTGTATTGAACCCCAGGTTGAGGGAGGCGTAGGGGTCAGGGCTGACGCCGCCGTGGCGCGTGCTCTCCGCGGCGATGAGGCCGGGAAAGGCGCCAAAGATAGCGGGGCGGAGTAGCAGGGGATGCCGGGTTCTGGCAGACATGGCTGGTAAAGTTTTGGGCAAGATAGTGAAAAGAAACGCTCGTTTTTTCCGGGACTGTTCAAAGTTTACCCGGCTCGTGAGACGGGCTTGCCCGACTGGCTAGTGCCTCGGGCATTAAATAAGGGGAGAATAGCGCGAGGTTATTTTCCCGCCAGACAAGGCGCGAGGAAGAAACATAGCGGGGCTACGTGACTGAGGAGCAACGCAGTATGGTGGGGAAAGAGCCCGCGATATTCCCCCGCTATTTAGTGCGCGAGGCACTAGACAGGTTCTGTGTTCTATGTTTAAGGTTCAGCCGCTGTGCAACGCCAATCAATATAGCAATTTAACTATTCAACCATGAAGCCATGCCACCATAAAACAAGTATCCCTGCCGGACGGCAAAAAGCAGCCCTGTTCAGCATCTCCCTCCCCCTCGGGGAGGGCGGGGATGGGCCTCAATACACCCACGGCGACCCCTGCCGGTACTCCTGTAGTAACAGCTGCCGGAACGCCCCGGGGTCTATTTTCCTGCCGGCGGTTTCAATGGCGAGGATATCTGCCACTTCGAATGCCTGGCGCTGGGTGTTCCAGCGGTACTTTATTTTTAGGGAAGCCCGGTCTTTGGCGCCGTCGCCGGTGAAATCGTGCTTCATCGTTTCACTGTGGATGTAGACGATATCGGGAGGGGTGTTGCCGGAGCGGGCGATGACGCGGTCGAAGTAACCGAAGAAGTTGGTTTGAGCTATATAAGATTTCCCTTGTTTGCGATAAACCGTGCCGGTACAACCGCCGGAGCCGCAATTGTCAGGCGAACGGGCCTCCATGAGGAACAGCTGATCCGGCTGCTGGCCGGGGCTCAGCGAGACGAACTGCAGCGTACACTGGCTGCAGGGGTACACATAATCGTTACCGGCGGTGCGATTATTGGTGCATAAGCCCAGCTGTTCCGCCAGCCTGGACTCAAAACTTCCTGTTTGCGCCAAGCTTGTGGAAACCAAAGAGAAAATAACGAGAACCGTCCCAATAAAGTGCCACATGTCCTTCCCTAACAAATCGTGAATAATAAGATTTTATCCGAGGTAGATGTCCTTCAGCCCTTTAATCCAGGTTGTAAAGGCCAATTGGGAGTGTTTGGTCTCAGGTTTGTTTGAATAGCCTCAAAGATACCCTTTGGGAAGCAATAGTGCCAGTTTTCAGGGCAAATTTTATTTGCTCCACTTTCGAAGCTGTTTCAGCACTGCCGCAAAGTCTTTGGGAAGAGGCGCTTCCAATTCCAAGCGGGCTTCCGTATGAGGGTGGGCCAGCGCCAGTTTCCAGGCGTGCAGGGGCATGCGGCTCAGCAAGGGGCGTTCTTCCTGTTCGCGCCCGAGTTGGTAGCCCTTTTGTTTGATCTCTGAGAGGTTGAGCGCCTCGCGGCGCCCGTAGAGGCTGTCAACGGCCAGTGGGTGGCCGATGGATTCGAAGTGGACCCGGATCTGATGAGTGCGGCCGGTCTCAATCCGGGCTTCCACCAGGGTGAATAAACGGAAACGTTCGACCACCTTGTAGTGGGTAACCGCGCTTTTACCCTTTTTAGCCACCACCATTTTGCCGGGTTGAGTACGGCTTTCGGCGATAGGGCGGTCGATCGTGCCCGTTTCCGGGATGGCGGCGCCGTCGAGTAACGCCAGGTAGGTTTTTTCCACAGTGCGTTGTTCAAACTGCTGCGAGAGATGGCGGTGCGCATCTTCGTTGCGGGCGAAGCAGATCAGGCCGCTGGTTTCCCGGTCGATCCGGTGTACGGTCCACACCTTGCCGTACTCCTGGGTGAGCAGCCCCAGCAGGTTGGGTTTCTCCGGAGCAAAGCGGTCGGGGATGGACAGCAGCCCCGGCGGTTTGTTGGCTAGTATCAACTGCTCATCTTCAAAAAGGACTTCGGGTTTCAGTTTGGGCATGATTCACCTTTTTTGTCAAATAACCAGGTTTTTGAAATATTTTTTGCCCCGGGCGTAGTACTGCCAGACAATGCTGCCGGGATAGCGGCCCGCCATATTGGGCGCCGGGCTGATGCTCACCTTTTGAATGCGCTCGCTGATTTGGGGCCGCTTTTTCAGCATCTTACTAAAATTGGCGTAAAAGCTGCGGTGTGCCCGGAGAATGCTCCGGATGTGATCGAACTTACCCTGAAACAGAAAAAGCCCTCCCGCCATCCCGTCGAGCAGCAGGCGGAGCGGGATCAGCCACCAAAGGCGGTGGCTCTCTTCGTTTTTGAGCAGGTTGAAGAGGCTGTTCCGGAAGTTGAGGTAAGCTTTTTGAGGTGTATTGTAATTCAGCGTGCCACCTCCCACGTGATAAACTACCGAACGAGGGCGTGCCATTACTTTATATCCGGCGCGCTTGATGCGCCAGCAGAAGTCGATCTCTTCGGCATGGGCAAAGTAATCGGGGTCGAAGCCGCCTAACTCCCGGAAAAGCTGGCTGCGTACGAAAAGAGCGGCGCCGGTGGCCCAGAAGATTTCCTGCGTCTCTTCATATTGCCCGCTGTCGCGTTCAGTAACAGAAAAAATGCGGCCCCGGCAGAAGGGGTAACCGAGCGCATCCAGCCAGCCGCCGGCGGCGCCGGCGTATTCGAAGTGGTTGCGGTTGTGATAGGCTTTGATCTTGGGTTGACAGGCGCCGACGCTGGGGTCCCGTTCCATGAGTTCGATGATGGGCTCGATCCATCCTTCCAGTACTTCCACATCCGAATTGAGAAGGATGTAATAGGGCGCCTCAATTTGTTGCAACGCCAGGTTGTAGCCCCTGGCGTAACCGTGGTTGCCCTTCAGGTCAAGGGTTTTTACCTGGGGAAAGCGCTCTCCCAGGAAGGCAAGGGAGTCATCGAGTGAGCCGTTATCCGCTACGGTCACCTCGTAGTTGGGGTAGGTGCTTGCCAATACGCTGGGCAGGAATTGCTCGAGATAGGCTTGTCCGTTATAGTTGAGAATGACGATGGCCACCCGGGGGTACTGGCTCATTTTTTTTTCCTCCCGAGGCTGCTGTCGGGCCTCGAGGATTTTCTTTGCTGATAATCTGTCCTTTTCAAGCTGCTTTTTCAGTTCCTCCAGCTTTTCAAACTGCACATCGTCTCGTATGCGCTCTACCATTTCCAGCTGAATTTTGTCCCCGTAGATGTCTTTGTTAAAACCAAAAATATTGACTTCTATTGTCTGGTTTTTGTATTCCCGCAGGGTGGGGCGGCTGCCGATATACAACATGCCGCCGTAGCGCTGCCGGTTGTGCAGCACGTTCACCGCATAAATACCCGTCGGCGGCGTCAGCTTGTGCTTCTGGCCGATATCGATATTAGCCGTTGGGAAGCCGAGCTTGTTTCCAATTTTATTGCCATGCACCACGGCGCCGGTGAGGGTGAATGCGTGGCCGAGCAGCCGCTGCGCTGCGCCCACATCTCCCTTTTCCATCGCATTTCGGATCTTACTGGAACTAACAGCCATGTCTTCCACCTCGTGTTTGGCAATCTCTATGACCTTGTAGCCGCCTTCCTGCCCGTGCCATTTCAGGTAGTTGATGTCTCCCTGCCGGTTGAGGCCAAAGCGGTGGTCATAACCGATGACGATGTATTTGGGGTGAAACTTTTCGACCAGGAACTTCTGGATGTATTCGTCGGCACTCTGCTGGGAAAACTCAATGGTGAACGGCGCCACCACTACGTTATCGACCTGATAGCGCTCCATGAGCTGCACCTTCTCGTCGATGGTGGTGATCAGCTTCATGCTGCTGTCTTTCGGATAGACCACCAGGCGGGGGTGCGGGTGGAAAGTGATGACAATACTTTCCCCGTCCACGCTGTTCGCCAGGTCGTTGACTTTCTTGAGAATCTGTTGATGGCCCAGGTGGACGCCATCGAAGGACCCAATGGTCACAACGGCATTGCGAAAAGTAGGCAGGTTTTTCAGATCATTGAACACTCTCATATCGATGCATAAGTAAATAACCTTAAAAAAACAGGGCGAATGAACGAGCCCCATTTACAGGCCCTGGAAAAGGGGAAGTCGTTTTTCTAACCACATCTACAGCGGCACAAAAATAAATTTTTAACCCGGCAATTGAAGAAGTTAAGGGGAAAACAAACTGCAAAACTCTTGTATCCTGTTATTTGTTTGTAATTTTGCATCTGGCAACATAATTAATCTTAATCTAAATAAAAATAGTACCAGGCTATACATGAATATCGAGACTAGCAAAGTTGTGGAAGCGCTCACCAAGGTTACCGATCCAAAAAGCGGGCAGGATATCATTACCATGAGTATGGTTCGCGATCTGGAAGTGAAGGGCAATGATGTCAATTTTTCCATTGAGTTGCCTACGATGGAGATCAAACATAAATCAGATCTCAATTTCGCCTGTATACAGGCGGTTCAGGAGATTTATCCCGAAGCGAACGTCAATGTGCATATGATCTCCCGCACGGGCAACGCCCAGGAGCCGGCCAGCCCCTTATCGCACGTGAAAAATATCATTGCGGTGGCTTCCGGCAAAGGCGGGGTGGGCAAGTCTACTGTTTCGGTCAATTTGGCTCTGGGCTTGAAGAAGCTGGGCGCCAAAGTAGGCCTTATCGACGCCGACCTTTACGGGCCGTCTATTCCCACCATGCTCGGCCTGCAGGGCCATCGGCCCAAGGTACAGGAGGTCTACGGTGAACCCAAAATCATTCCTCTGGAGGCCTTTGGCATGCCGGTCATGTCCATCGGCTTTATTATCGAGCCGGAGCAGGCCGTCGTTTTGCGGGGGCCGCGCCTGGGAGGCATCATCAAGCAGTTCTTCGAAGACACGATCTGGCCCGAACTGGACTTTCTGATCGTCGACCTGCCCCCGGGAACCGGTGATATTCAGCTCACCCTGGTGCAGACCGTTCCCGTCACCGGGGCGATTATGGTCACTACGCCCCAGGAGGTGGCCGTCGCAGATGCGCTCAAGGCCATGAACATGTTCCTGATGCCCTCTGTTAATGTCCCTATCCTGGGCATTGTGGAAAATATGTCGTGGTTTACTCCCGAGGAATTGCCGGACAACAAGTACTTCCTGTTCGGGCAAGGGGGAGGAGAAAAACTGGCTAAATTGGGCCATGCTCAACTGCTTGGGCAGGTGCCGATCGTACAGCGTATCAGAGAATCGGGGGACGAAGGCGCCCCCATCGTGCTCAAGGATGTTCCCTTTGCTACCGAAGCTTTTATGAAGGTGGCGGAAAATACGCTTAAGCAAGTGGCTGCCCGCAATGAAAAAATGGGGCCGACTAATATAGTCAAGATCAATACATAACCAATGATATGTCAAATAAAGAAAAGCAAGGCCTTCTGGAACGTGTAGATGAAGCGTTAAACGCCGTACGGCCCCACCTGGCTGTAGACGGCGGCAACGTTGAAGTAGTCGAAGTGACGGAAGACAAAGTGGTAAAGATCAAGTGGCTCGGCACCTGCGAAAATTGCAGCATGACCCTCATGACCATGAAAGCGGGCATCGAACAAGCCATTATGGGCAGGATACCGGAGATCATCGGGGTCGAAGCGGTGAATGGGCTCGAGGTTTAACTTCAGGGCCTCTCTTGCAATCGGTAAAGTGATGTGGTGATATAATGATGTGGTGATATTGCAAAACCCTGAGAGGGGGCTGTTCGCAATTCGCTGTTCGCAAGTTCCTGAAAATCAAGGGGCGTTTTTCAGAAGAGGCTACCATTCTAACGTTGGACAGCCTCGTACAACGTACACACAAGGGCTCCCACTGTGTCCGCACATCCCCGCCCCTTCGGGTACGGGGCAGGCGTACACAACCCCAGCCCATTCTGTCCAACTTTAGACGGATACCCTCAGAAGACACAGAAATTTGAACTATCCCCGACACTATATCACCACATCACCACATCATACATCCCCCCCTTCTCTTCCCTATCTCCCCTTCAATGCCTGGGCCACCACTATCGAGCGGCCTTCCAGTTTCAACTTCTTTTTTCGAATCAGCGGGGCATCCTCTTCCGAATAGATATCTTCCGGGCTTGGCGCGGCCGTATTGATGACCTTTTTCCATTTCCACTGTCGGCTATGGGGCAACTCAAACTCCAGTGGGCCCCAATACATATTGAGCATGACGTGCAGGCGTTTATTGTAATTTGGATTCTTTAACGTAAAGGCAAGGGTATGGGAGCTGTATCCAAAGTCCGGTTTATCGAGTTCGATGCCGTGAAAAACGCAGGAAGAGCCTCCCAGGTGGCCCGGAGCGTTCCAGTACCATTCTTCCTGGCAAAATTCGGTGGCCAGGTTAAAAGCGTTCAGCATTTGTACAAAGCGGAGCAGGCCCTGGTTTTTCTTCACCAGCCCCCAGTTGAACCAGCTGATCTCATTATCCTGGCAGTAGGCATTGTTGTTACCTTGCTGGCTGTGCCGCACCTCGTCGCCCATGAGCAGCATAGGCGTGCCCTGGCTGACCATTAGCAGGGCGAGGAAATTTCTGATCTGTTTTTGGCGCATTTTTTCCACCCTGGGGTCATCGGTGGGGCCTTCTACTCCGCAGTTCCAGCTGAGATTGCCGTTGTGGCCGTCGCGGTTGCCCTCCCCATTGGCTAAGTTGTGTTTTTCGTTATAGGACACCAGGTCGTTCAAAGTGAAGCCATCATGGCAGGTAATGAAATTGATGCTGCGGTTGGGGTCGCGCAGGAGTTTCTGAAACAGGTCGGGGCTGGCGGTAATCCGGTTGCTCATGGTGGTGGCCATGCCGTTGTCACCTTTTACAAAGCGCCGGATATCGTCCCGGTACTTTCCATTCCATTCCGCCCACTTGTCTCCCACGAAAGAGCCGACCTGATACTGGTGGACATCCCAGGCCTCGGCGATGATCTTGGTGGGCGCCAGCACCGGGTCGGACTCGATTTCCCAGAGCACCGGCGGGTTCTCGATCGGCCGCCCGTCCTCATCCCGGGAAAGAACGGCCGCCAGGTCGAAGCGGAAGCCGTCGATGTGCATCTCGGAAACCCAGTACCGCAGGCAGTCGCGGATCATACGCCGCACCACTGAGTGGTTGGCGTTCATCGTATTGCCGGTACCGGCAAAGTTCTGGTAGATATAGTGGCTGTTCTCCTTATCGAGCATGTAGTAGGCCCGGTTCTCGATGCCACGGAAAGAAAGGGTGGGCCCGGTTTCATCTCCTTCGCCACTGTGATTGAAAACCACATCCAGGATGACTTCGATACCTGCCAGGTGCAGTGCCTTGATCATATCCCGGAATTCATTGATAGCAGCCAGCGGGTCCGAGGTACTGGCATAGGCGTGATGGGGCGCAAAAAAAGCGATGGGGCTGTAGCCCCAGTAATTGCTTAGGTCATTGGGTACATCATAGGGGTCAAACTGTTGCACGGGCAGTAGCTCCACAGCAGTAATACCCAGTTTTTTGAGGTAGGGAATCTTTTCGATCAGGCCCCGGTAGGTGCCCCGTAGTTCCTCCGGCAAGCCCGAACTGGGATGTTTGGTGAACCCGCCAACGTGCATTTCGTAAATAATGGACTTGGAAAAGGGGCGGTTCAGCGGTTTGTCGCCTTCCCAGTCATAATCGCCTTCCCCTACCACGACGCTCTTGATGGATTTTGCGCAGTTGTCACCCGGGCCGATCGCCGCCTGCCGGTCGTAATTGTCCATCACCACCGCACGGGTGTAGGGGTCGATCAATACTTTATTGCCGTCGAACCGGTAGCCTTTATTGGCGGCATACGGCCCGTACACCCGCCAGCCATACAACTGGCCGGGCTTGAGGTGGGTGATGAAAATGTGCCAGTAATAGAAAGTCTTATTTTCACGAGGATTCAGCCAGAATGTATAGGAAGGGTAGCGGTGGTCCTCCGGGTCGAAAAGTAACAGCTCTACAGCTGAAGCATTTTTGGTGAAAATGCAAAAATTGACACCGCCATCCTGAACGGTAGCTCCCAGTGGGAAACTTTGCCCGGGGCGGGCCTTAGGTTTTTTACTCATGAGGATTTGTTATTCATCAATATTGCACAGGTGCATCGGGAAAACGAACAAAGCCCACCGGTAATTGCTACAGCGGCAGGCTTTGATCTCACTTTGGTTAGAACTGCGGTTGTTTGTTGGTTAAGCCTCAACGGTTTCTTCCTTTTTCATTTTTTGCTGTTCCAGAAACTTTTCCAGTAATTCCGGGGCTTTGTCAAAAGCACTGCTCAGGCTTCCTTTCGCGCGCGTAGAAACAAAGCTGATCTCAGCGCCGCGGCTTACCAGAAAACCGATGGGTTCGATGCCGATGCCGCCGCCCAACCCCATGCCTTCACCGTGGCCTTGCTTCGGCGCTTCGCCTTCGCCGCCGCCGGAGCCAAAGCCCATGCCCAGGCGGATGACGGGCACACAGCTGAATTCTCCCAGCTGGAACTGCTTGCCGATAACGGTATCCGTCTTGGCTTCAGACTTCAGGAATTCAGTCATTTTGGGTAGCAACTCTTCTAGATTGATCTTCATGATGGGAGTATTTAAGTGAATAGATGGATCGCTTAGGGGTGATTAAGGGTTACTCAGCCACGCCCAGGCCATTCGCCAGGCCCGGTTTCGGATCAGGAGCCGGCATTCATTCCTGCCCTGATAATTGACCGCTACGTGCCGCCTGAGCGGGTTGATTCCGTATACCAACGGCCAGAGGTAGGCGTTCCAGACGTAATTGTCGGTGTCTACCTCCAGCCGGAAGTATTTTATATGGAAGGATTTAAGTACTTGAATGATCCGGCGGAAGGGTAAGGCACTCTGGCTTTTGCCCTTTTTTTCTCTTTCCGGTTTCACCTTTTTTTTCTCTTTTGCTGCCGGCGGGTGCAAAGGGTAGAAGTCTTTTTTCCAGAATACTATGCGCAGCCGGATCAGAATATCGTCTGCCAGGGGTATGAGTTCCGCTTTGCCAATTCCTCTCCAACTCAGGTAGTACTCGCTGCGGTAGGTATCGGCTTTAATGGAAATAGGGGCGAACAATACCCAAATGAGGAATAACCCTATCACCGACCCCAAAATAATAATGAAACTAAGGAGCATGGGCCTTTTTTATTTGCGCCCCAAAGCTAAAGAAGTGTAGAATATGGTTCAATGCCTTTTGTCATCTACAGGTAGTGATTTTTATCAGATAGGCTACAAATTTCAAAAAGTGCCTCATCTCATCAAAAAGCTGAAACTTCTCGCCATCAAACCTGGCATCCAGACATACTCTTAGCAATGGTAGTCAGGGATTGCGCAACAATGACTTACCCATTTAGAGTCGTTATTTTGCGCAATCCCTTAGTGAATGACCTTACTCTTTTCCCGTACCTCATCCCCAACCGGCGGAGTCACCACAAAGGGCTGCCCATCGTTATGGCAGATCAGCTGAGCCACATCGCGGCCGGAGAGCAGAACAGTTGGCAGGCCGCCGCCCACGGCCACCCAGTGCCCGCAAAGGTAAAAATGATCGAGCCCTTCGAGCTGATGAGGGATCGGCTGCATGCCACTTTCCGGCGTGATCAGCCAGCCCTCAAAACTCCCTTTCCAGTTGTTGGTGTAGTGAATGAAAGTGGCCGGGGTGGCTACGTCGGTCATTTCCAGATGGGCCTGAATATTGCCGAGGCGATGTTCAAGCGCGTGGATCACCGTTTCAGCAATGCGCTCTTTCTCCGCCTGGTACTGCTCTGGTGATTCCTCGTAAAGCCGCTGCCAGAATCGGTGATCGTAGGTCTCGATCATTACCGTGAGCAGGGTTTTACCCTCCGGCGCCAGGCTGGGGTCAAAGTTGTGGATGCGGAGGTAGAGGTCGTCAATAGTGGTTTGGCTATCTACCCGGAAAGGCGCGCATAAGGGAAAAAGCAGGCTGTGCGGTTCTCCCTCGAAACTGCGGCCTACCCCCAATGCTACAAATACCAGCGAGGGGAAAGTAGGCCGGCTCTCAAAGGCTTTCAGTAATTCCGGATTGCTGTATTTGCCTTCCAGCATTTTAAAGATAGTGCTGTGCCCGTCGGCGGCGCTGATGACGTAGTCGGCAAAGTGCTGGCTGCCGTCCGCCAACTGAATGCCGACAGCCCGGTTATCTTCAACCAGAATCTTGTCTACCCGGCTGTGGAAGTTAATCCGGCCCCCCAGCCGCTGGTAGCGGTGGGCTACTTTGAGGGCAAAGCGCATGGACCCGCCAATAGGGTAGCCGGCGGATTGGGTGTGCATCCATGCCAGCGTCATCATGGAAAAAATGAGAGTCATTTCCGGCTCAAAGAGGTTGGTAATCGCTTTGCGCAGCAATGGGTTTTTAAAGCGCTGAGCATATTCCTTATTGGAAAGCCGCATGTATTTACCAAATAAACCCAGGTACGGGAGCATCTTCCAGGCCGTCTTCATGCGGTCCCAGAGGTTGGCCAGTTCTTCGGCCTTTTCGGAAGGCAGGTCCAGGGTGGTTAGCTTGCGAATGGCCTCGGTGAAGCGGAGTATCTCCGGTTTATCTTCCGGGGCTTTCTGCAGGAGTTCCGCTTCCAACCTGTCTACATTGGTAAACAGTCGGATACAACGGCCCTGCTCATCTTCTACCCGGGCGTATTCCTCATGGTCGATAAATTGAATGTGCTCCATATCGATAAGTTCGCTCCAGCGGTTGTAGAAGGAATTGGCACTGCCGGAGCCCACCAGCCAGTGTAAACAAAAATCAACCGTGTATTCCCCACGGCGCCAGGAGGTGCAGACTCCTCCCGGAACATCCTGCATCTCGAATAAATCCGTCTCGTACCCGTTCATACGCAAATAACAGCCGGCTGAAAGGCCCGCCATTCCGCTGCCGATGATAATGACTTTCTTTTTCATGGGGCTTGGTTGTTAATTGGCGTCAATGACTTTGCCCGTTCCCGTAAGGCGAACTTCCAAAAAAGGGTCCCCTCTAAAGAACACATCGCCACTGCCGCTGATGGATGCTTCCAGAAAATCCTGGACAAAAGCCTCGGCATCGCCCGAGCCGGAGATGAGTACGCTGGCGGACAGGGCAGCCAGGCCAAAGCCTCTGAAATCTCCGGAGCCGGTGATCTTTACATTCAAGGTGGTGGCTTCCCCTTCCAGCCGCAGGTTGCCCGAACCGCTGATATTGGCTTTAACCACGTCGGCAATGACGGCGATATCTATATCGCCGCTGCCGGCGGTTGTAGCCTCTAAATTGGTGGCCACAAAAGTGTTGTCACTGAAAATGGACGCCGTACTGGAATTGACAATTCTATCAAGTTGAGGAATCGTGATGAAGAGTTGAGGGCGGCTTCCGGATGATATGCAGCGGCGGGATCGAATCTCCAAATCCTGGCCGGCGACCTCCAGAACGAGTTCGTCTAGCAGGTTAGCGAAGCCTTTGGCCTCTACCTCCTGGGCAGGCCCCTGAGCCAGAATGACCTCAATATTGCTGCGGACTTCTATACCGGTAAAGGGGGGCAGCTCAATTTGGGCCGTTTCAATCTGCCCTTCCCCTTCCAGGCAAAAAGAAGAGGCGCCGCTTTCATCATCCATGACGATGCAGCTGTTGGCCATCAGAAGGAAGGCGGCTATCATTAAAACAGCTACCGGTTTGAACGATAGAGACATAGTTTCAGGCTTTGCTTCTTTCAAAGCTAGGCATACGGCTCTTGCTTACAAATGATGCTGGTCAGCAGAAGGGTTGAGAAATGTCAGCTAAGAAGATCAGAGTTCCAGGGCGTAATAGGTTTCGCAGCTGGAATGGCCGGTGTGCCCCAGTGCTGTGTCCAGTTTTTGAAAGCCGAGGCGCTGGTACAATTGGTTGGCTTGCTGCATGCGCGCTACCGTTTCCAGGTAACAGAGGCGGTACCCCAGTTTACGGGCCTCGTCCAGGCAATGAAGCGACAGGCGTTTGCCCCATCCCTGGCCGCGCAACTCTGGCAGAAAATACATCTTTTTGAGTTCGCAGGTGTCCTCATCGCCTCCTGCCAGCGGGGCGATGCCACCGCAGCCGAGAACATCGGCTTGCCGTTCAATTACAAAAAAGGCGGATCGGTGATTATGATAGGCTTCGTACATCGCATCCACCTCAGCATCCATGATGGAATATCCTTCACCGACGGCGCCGAACTCGGCCATGACTCGTCTGATGATCCGGGCGACCTGTTCATTGTCGCCCGGTTGAATGGGACGCATTGCGTATTCACTCCGCCGGCCCATTAGTATTGTTGTTTGGCTGCCTGCTGCTTTACGGTGCTGTCCTTTTTGGCATCCTTGCCGTCCCCTTCACTGTTCAGTTTGTTGTAGATTTGTTTGTTGAACTCTGCGCTGATGACGTCTTCATCCATGCGCACCTGTTCGAGCATCACGTCCGGCGTAATGAGCCCGTCATCGAAAGAGAAGACCCAGAATTCGGTGTCGTTGAGGCGCTTTTCCAGCAACATATCGGCCTGTACATAACTTTTGGCCCACTCTTCCGGATCAATCCCTTCAGACAGTTCAACCACCAGTTCATTGGGGATGAGGTAATCCGGTACATTATCTTGAGGCGCTTCTTTTTGAATCCAGCCGGTATTGGATTGGGCAATCTGGTCGAGCAGGCTTTCCAGCCACTTGACCGAATTGGGGCGAATCTCTTTTCCGGTCACGGTTTTCTTCCGGCTTCCCTCATAGTAGCTGATAGAGACGCTTTGCATATCCGGAATCCGGCCTCTGTAGGCGTCTTTATACTGCCACAGGTTGGCGTTTTTGAATTCGCGCAGCAGGCGTTCCATCTCTTCCTTCTCCAACTTTTTCACATAAGTGCCAAGACGGTCGGTATATCGTTCTCCTTTGTAGCTGACGATGCCTTTGTCGTAGACAGTGAGGGTGAAAACAGGACAACGGCCGTAGCAGGGGCCCTTCGTCATTTCAATGACCTTATCCATGTTGTTGAGGCTCATGTTGGCGCTGGCGCCACAGCCGGTGAACATAAAGGCGATTGCAACAAAGGAAACTAAAAAGAGGCCCAGTATCCTGGGGGGCATAAGATGATTAATACTCATCAGGAACAAGGTTTGGTTTAAGCGTGGTTTGTATGTGTGATTGCCCATTCATAATGTAAGCTTTTCCATTGGTTACATAAGGGCGAAGAAATTATTCATTCTGCCAGCCGGTCACCTGGCAATAATAAGCTTTTTAACGTGTATTTTTCTTCCATTCCTGATTTTTATATAATAGATTCCATTAATGAATAATTCTGAAGGAATATAGTGAGGCGTACCGAAAGCGTTGGGGTTTCTGAATACTAAACGGCCGGCAGCATCAAAAATTGCGATCTCGTATTTATCTTTTCGGGGCAGGAGCAGGGCTATTTCGGCAGAAGCAGGGTTGTAAAGCAAGGCGGGGCCTTCCTCATTTGCCGGCTCTGCTTCGATGGCTACCGGCAGGCAGGAGGCTTCGAGCAGGCCTGGCCGGAAAGCCTGTATCGCGGCTCTGGCGCGCGCTTTCTGCCCATGGGTAAACATAGACATACAGCGGTCAGCGGGCAGGTTCATAAAGTTCATGAACATATCGGCTGTACCGCAGGAGAAGGACGGGTGTACGGGGCAGTTCCCACCGATAAACTCCGAATAGCTATAGGCTTGCTCTTCGGTGTCTTCCACCATGTCGTCCGATTGACAAAACGGGTCTTCCAACCCTTCGCCCCACAGGTGCTTGAGGTTGAGGTAGTGGCCGATCTCGTGGGTGGTGGTCCGCCCCAGGTTGAAGGGGGCGGCGGCAGTTCCCGTTGTTCCGAAACAATCGGGACGGATGAAGATACCCTGTTCCTCTGCGGGCGCCTGCGGGTCATCCGGGAAGGTTCCTTCCCCGCATGCGCCGTCATTGCGAGCGCTGACCCAGACGTTGAGGTAGTGTTCCGGATCCAGGGCGTCGTGGCCTCCCAGGCTGGTATGACAGGCCCTCCGCCGTCCACCCGAATAGAGGTTGGCGATGTTGGGAAAGGAAGTCTGTGTGCGGGTAACCGCCACCAGGCAGAATTCGATCTCCATGTCGGCCACATCTCCGGCGAATGGGCCCGGTACGCTGGCTATTTCGCTGTTCAGCGCCCGAAAGTCCTGGTTCAACACAGCTGCCTGCGATTGTATCTGTGCATCGGAGAGATTCTCTTCCGGCTCATACCAGACGATGTGCACAACCAGGGGAATGGTGATGAGGCTCCGGCTTTCGGCGGCGGCGGGACTCGCCGTTGTGAAAGGCTGCCGGCTGGCACAGCGTTGCTGAGAAAAGGAAGGCACACTCAGGGCCATAAACAAGAGAAACAGCCACCTTTGCATGGGAGGTTGGTTTTGGATGGAAGTAGGGGGATGGTTGTCAGTGGATCGTTGTTGGCCGTTCAACGAACAACAAACAACAGCCCCCATCCCCCTACTGGCCGCCTAAATACTGATAGAGTTCATCGAGTTTAGGAGAGATGATAATCTCCGTTCTCCGGTTGAGCGATTTGCCAAAGGACGTATTATTGGGCGCTTTGGGCAGGTATTCGCCACGCCCGGCTGCTGTGATCCGTTCGGGGTTGACCCCGTTGGAAACCAGGAGGTTGGTCACTGCAACGGCACGGTCTACGCTGAGGTTCCAGTTGGCGAGCGCGTCGCCGTCAGAATCGGTATGGCCCTCCACCTGGATATCGATATCGGGGTTCGATTTGAGGGCGTTGGCCAGTTCGCGCAGGGCGCGTTGCCCCTCCGAATCGATTCGGGTGCTTCCACTGGGGAACAGCAGGTTGGAACTCAGCGAAAGGTACAACTTCCCATTCCGTTCTTCAATAGAAAGGTCTCCGGTGGAGAAGCGGCTGGCCAGGGTATTGAGGCCGGCCCGGACGTCCTTCATGTTTTCTTCTTTGACATCCAGCATTTGTTCCAGTTCCTGGATGCGGATATTTCTTTCCTGCAAAGCGCCTTTAACATTGGTGTAATCGTATTCTATGGTATTGAGGCGGGTATCTTTTTGGTAAAGCTCATACTCCAGGCCTTCCTGCCGCTTCCGGCTTTGGTCCAGGTCGATCTGTTGGCCGGAAAGCTGGCGTTCCAGGTTATATTTTTCGTAAGAAGCGGTTATATCCAGCTCATTGCGGTCTTTCTTGAGCCCTTCCACCCGTTCGAGCAAAGCCATATAACTATTCTGTAAGCTTTTGTTGGTTACTACATACTGCTCGAGGTCGAGGCGGGTATTCCGAAATTCAATCCCTATCTGCCGGTTTTCTTCAGCGAGTTTATTGTACTCATTGCGCAGAGAATCAGCGGTCTGAGCCTCTGTTTCGTAATACTTTTTCTGTTCTTCCAGTTCCTGGTATTCTTTCTGGGTAACACAGCTGGAAAAAAAAGCCAGGGCAAAGAATAGGATAAGAGCGTGCTGCTTCATAGCAATTCAATGGTTGTTGAGGTAATAGCAATAATGCAATGTAGCAAAATTAATACTTTTTGCGAAAGATGAACAAAGCAACTTGTGTAAGCTTCTGTGGTCAAACCACATAGGTTTTTGGATATCTTCATTTCATTAATATCCCTACCTTTGCAGGCAAAACTGCCCATGAAAAATTATTTTGTCTTTCTATGTTTTCTGTGTGGCCTGCTCAGTTGCCAGAATGAACCAAAAGATAGCGCCGGGAGTACTGGCCAAGTGGAGCAACCGGCCGCTTTGGCGCCAGAAACGGAGCAACCGGCCCAACCCGCGTCAACCGCACAAGCCTCTGCCCGGAAACAGGATGCCGAGCCGGTGGTTGGTTCTATCCCCGCCTTTGAACCACCCCGGAGCCAGGACCAGCTCACCATCATCGCCCGGGACGGGCAAGCCCGGCCTGGAGCCGATCTTTGCGTCCCTATCCAGGTGAAGGGCTTTGTCAATCTGATCGCCATGCAATACACCCTTGCCTGGGATGCCAAAGTGCTGGAATTCAAAGGTGTAGACAAGCCAGGGCTTCCTTACCTCGACCAGGCGGACTTTGGCTTCAACCGCGTAAAGGAGGGCCTTTTACCTTTCGTTTGGATCAACGACGCCTTGCAATCAACCACTATTTCCGATGGCAGCACCATCTATGAGGTTTGCTTCAAAGCCATTGGAGCTTCCGGACAGAGCAGCGCCATCCGTTTCATTGAGCAACCCACTCCTTTCGAGGTGGTCAATATCAATGAAGAAATCGAACAACTCAACCCGGTAGCCGGCAAGGTGGTGGTTGAATGAGGGAGGATGAGTAATGAGTGATGAGCCACTGCTCACCGCTCACTCCTCACCGCTCACCGCTCACCGCTCACTCCCTCAATACTGTATCTCCGAAAGGTTCACCACGAAGCCTTTAATCTTTTGTTTGGAGGCCAGGTTTTTGCGATAGTTGTCGGCAGCGGATTCGGTATCAAAGGGCCCCAGGATGACCTTGTAAATCGGTTGCTCAAAGCTGGGTTCTATGCTGATAAGGATGTTATCGAACCATTTGGCCTGCAGGTCCGCTACCTGGCGGAACACGTTTTCGTAGTTCTCCAGAGAAGCCACCTGTACGCCGTAGCCTTTGCCTCCCGGCTGTTCGAGGACAATCCGGTACAATCCGTATTTTTGAAACTCTTTGCCAACCAGGCGGCGCTTATCGGCCGGAACGTAGCGGCCGCCGGGGCTTTTTTCCTGGGTTGTGGCGATCCGGCTGGAAGTTTCCGCATTGTTATAAGCTGATGCTGGGTTGACGGGTTTAGTCGGGGTAGAGGTAGCCGGTTTAGAAGGAGTCGGGGTAGGAGTAGTTGCCACATCCTCCCGCTTATTTGGGGTTTCAGGCTTAACGCTGGAACGGCCTACGACTTCAATTTTCACTTCCGCCACGCCGTCCTGTACGATACCAAGCTGTTTGGCGGCGGCCATAGACAGGTCTACCACCCGGCCCTTGATGTATGGGCCTTTGTCGATAACGGTAACGGTGACCGTCTTGTTGTTATCGAGCCGGGTAACCTTCAGCTTGGTGCCGGCAGGGTGGCGCTTGTGAGCCGCTGTCAACTTGTCTTTGTCATAGACAATTCCATAAGCTGTTTCTCTCCCCTGGAAATCATCGGAATAGTAGGACGCCAGGCCCCATTCCTCATTGTCCTGCGCCATTGCGGAGGAGGCGACAAAGAGAAAGAGGGCGGCAAAAAGGCATTTTGTGAAGACATTTCTCATGATCGTTTCGTTTTTGGACAATGGATATCATATCAAATTGAACGACGGGTATCCATAGATTATTCATTGTAAGTTCCAAATATAGGGATTAGACCAGGCGCATTGAACCAAAGGGGCGCAAAATTTGTATTTTTGCAAAAAAAAACCAGCAGTTGCATGAGTAAGAAAGGCAGAGTTTTGGTTGCGATGAGTGGAGGGATCGATAGCACAGTGACCGCTATGATGCTTCACGAGCAAGGCTATGAGGTGATAGGTATTACAATGAAGACCTGGGATTACGCCAACTCGGGGGGCTCCACCAAGGAAACGGGTTGTTGCAGCCTCGATTCCATCAACGATGCCCGCCAGGTGGCGGTAGACGTCGGCTTTCATCATTTCATCATCGATATCAGAGAAGAATTTGGAGATTACGTCATCGATAATTTTGTCGATGAGTATATGGCGGGCCGCACGCCCAACCCCTGCGTGCTTTGCAATACACACATCAAGTGGAACGCCCTGCTCAAAAGAGCGGACGCGCTGGATTGTGAATTTATCGCCACCGGCCACTACGCCAGAATCCAGGAACTGAACGGGCGCCGTTATGTATCCCGCGCCAAGGACGACCATAAGGACCAGTCGTACGTCCTTTGGGGCCTGAGCCAGGAGTGCCTGCGGCGCAGCCAGTTTCCCCTGGGGGGCTACACCAAGCCCGAGGTGCGCCAAATGGCGGCGGATTGGGGCTATACCGACCTTTCAAAAAAAGCGGAGAGCTATGAGATTTGCTTTGTGCCGGATAATGACTACCGGGGCTTTCTGAAGCGCCGGGTTGACGGCCTGGAAGAGCAGGTCGACGGCGGCGCTTTCGTCAATACCAGCGGCGAGGTGATCGGCCGCCATAGAGGATATCCTTTTTATACAGTGGGCCAGCGCAAAGGCCTGGGCGTTGCCTTCGGCGAGCCCATGTATGTGACCGAGATACGCCCGGAATCGAATACCGTTGTCCTGGGCCATGTCGATGAACTGGTGCGCAACGGTATGTCGGTTGGGCAGGCCAACCTGATGAAATACCCGGAATTGCCACAAGACATGGAAGCCGTTACGAAAATCCGGTACAAGGACAACGGCGCCCTGAGCCGGCTGAACCAGCAGGGCGACAAGGTGCAGGTGGAATTCCTGGCCAACGTCCGGGGCGTGGCCCCAGGGCAGTCCGCCGTTTTTTACGAAGGCGATGATGTGATCGGCGGCGGCATCATTCTCAGCGGTTCTCTAAACGGGAAGAATTAATTTCCATCTTTATGCAGATAAGATCGTTTATCTTCTTTCTGACAGCAGCTTCCGCCCTTTTTTTCGCCTGTAACAAAAGCGAAATAGAGGATACCAGCATCGATGACTTTGGCTACGATTACTTTCCACTCGAGGTAGGCCGTAGTTGGGAATACGAGGTGGATTCCATCATCTATGACCCTGTGGTTGGAGGCACTGCTGTCGACAGTTTTCGAACCTTCATTCGGGAATCAGTGGTAGATACCTTGCTCGATAATACCGGCGAGGTGTTGTATCGCGTAGAGCGCTATTACCGGCGCAGCGATACCCTGGCCTGGCAGATCGAAAAGGTGCTTACCCTCTCCCGGAATGAGCAGCGCGCCACCCGCACCGAGGACAATCTTCGGTTTACCAAGCTGGCTTTCCCGGCGAGGGCCGGCCAATTTTGGGATGGGAATGCTTTTTTTGATGATACCAGGGATGTTTTTGTCGCCGGTGAAAGTATTCGGATGTTCAAGGGATGGCAGTACCGCATTTTGGAGGCAGGACAACCCGCAACCATCGGAAGCCTTGAATTGGATGACGTGGTGACGGTCCAGAACGCAGATAACCGCTACCTCAATAATGTTCTGGAATTGCGGTTGGCAACCGAACAATACGCCCGGGGAGTAGGATTGGCGTACCGCGAGTTGTTTATCCTGGATACTTCATGCCAGGTTTGTTGCGATGGAGATACGGGGAATGAAGGGTGTAAATCGATACCCTGGGAGGAACGGGCAGAAAAGGGCTTTCGCCTGCGCCAGCGCCTTATCCGATACCAATAACTTATGGAAGAATACTTAAAGATCGGGCGTACGGGAAAGGCCTTCGGCACCGGGGGCGCCCTCAAATTCAAGGTGGAAGAACCTTTTCTCGACGACTTCCTCGAGGCGCCGGTGATTTTTATCGAACTGCTGGGCAAGCCCGTTCCCTTTTTTGTTGATTCCATTCACAATGAAGCGCCTCTGATCGTTAAACTGGAAGAGGTCGATTCCCGGAAAACGGCACTGGAATTAGTGGGCAAAGAGCTGTTCCTTCGTGCGGAAGATGTTTCGGAAGCATCGCTGGAGCAGCCGCTTGACTTCAGTGCCCTGGAAGGCTATCAAATCGTCGACCGAACCGCAGGCGCGATCGGCCCAATTGAAGAAGTACTGGAGTTTCCCCAGCAAATAATGGCCGCGCTCCAATACCAAGGGCGGGACATCCTCATTCCTTTGAATAACCAGTTCATCCTGGCGGTCGATGCTGAAAACCAACGGATTGAAATGGACCTTCCCGAGGGCTTGCTGGAACTGTAGTTTACTGTTTTACCAACCTCCTCGACCAGCCTTTACCTTCACCTGCGGAATAATGGAGGTAATAAACCCCATCCGGCATTTCGCGCAGGTCCAGTCTTGACAGGTTATTTCCTCTTCGGATGCTTTCCACACGGTGGAGTATTCTGGAACCTTTAGCGTCAAAGAGCGCCAGTTCTGCCCTGGCGTCAAAATTACTTTTCACCCGGATGGTCCTGATCCATTCGCCGGGGCTTTCCAGCAACTCAAAACTCAGTTCCTTGTCCTGAAGCCGGGTTTGCACTATTGAAGAATACTCGAAGGCGCCCTCCGCGTCCAGCATTTTGACCCGATACCGGAGTTGTTCATCGGGAAAGACGTCTTTATCGAGGTACAGATAGGAAGCGCTCTCTTCCCCCTGCCCCATGGGAGTGATGCTGGCCAGCCGGTTAAATGCCTTGCCGTTGACGGACCGTTCCACTTCATAACCAATGGCCATCGCTTCATAAGCGATATCCCAGTTGAGTTCTATGTAATTTGTAAAACTGGAGGCTGCCAGGTTGATGCGGCTGGCGTTTACCTTTTCGGCCCTGCCCTGCACCCATGCGCCAAAGGATCGGGGGGGAAGCCGTAACAGAACGGCATTGGGTATGTCATGAATGGTATCGGTAAACAAGCTCAGCCTGGGGCTTAGGGAAGAACCGAGAATATCCGTGAAATGGTCGCCGTTACGCAGGTTGGAGCGGTTGGCCTCCTGGATGACCTCCAGCGTGTCATAGCCGAAATTGATGGCCAGCAGGACGTCTTTTCCGCCACTGGCACTGGCTCTTCCCGCCGGCGTGGTGGTGCCGTCTATCTGGAAGATCAGCACCCGGGTGCTGTCTACTCCCTTTGGCGCAGAAAGGTAAAAGGAGGCTTTGTCCGTATGAAACCGATTGAGGTATTCAACGGAAGTAGAACCGAAAATATAGTCTTTATGGGCTTTCATCAGCAGGTTGACCGGCTCCTTCAGAGGCGCTTTGCCAATGTATTCAGGGAGTTCAGACTGTTCCCCGTAATAATCGCCGTAGTAAACCGTAGGCAGGCCCAGTTGATTGTTGGTGAGGATGTAAGCATAGGCCAACATAGGGTCGTAGATGGGGTCGTCCCAATCGCCCGGTTTGTTATTCTGGTTTTTAAAAACCGGATGGTTGGCCAGCGTTACAATATTGAAACCGGAGATGGAGGAAGCGTCCCGGATGCTTCTTTCAAATACCAGGCGTACGTCGTAGCTACTGTCGGCACATGCCTGCCGCAAAGCTTCTCTCAGCGGGTAATCATAAACCCGGGGGTCAATCTCAGGCCGGGCCGCCGGGTTGAGGTAGTAGATCACTTCGGCAGCCCATTTACCCAGCCGGGCCGGCTCCGCGGAGAAGGGGAGGGAGGCTACCACGAGTTGAGGTAGCGATCCTTTCACAAACATTTCGTTGATCTCACGGGCAGTGGCCTGTGCATTGAGTTCGTTTTTGGGGCGCAAGCTATATGCGTTGACATGGAAGCGTTGTTGCAGGTTGCCGGCCTGTTGCCCAAAGGAAAGGCTGTCATCTCCAACTTCCAGGTCTGCAATCGGTTGAATGCCATTCTTCTGCAGCCCCTGCATCAGGCGCCGCACGGCTTCAGGGCTGTTTCTTTGCAAAGAGGGGAGCCATAGATAAGAAAAACCGGCATAAGACAATTCGGGAGCCTGTTTATCCATACGGTCTATCCAAAAGAGCAGGGTGGCAGAATCCACTTCCATTTCCGGGCCATCTTCCGGGCAACTCCAGTAGCATCCCTGCATAACAAAATCCTGGCCTATCGCCGGGAAAGAAGAGAGGAGAGAGCAAAATAAGACAAACCATATCTGTCTTCCCATAAACACCTGATATTGTAGCGGTTGAATACGTTGCGTTCTTTTTTTGGAAAGGGCTGTTGCGCACTGTTGTTAACAATTTAGAAAAATGTTTGCAGACCCTGTTACTTTTTTTTGAAAATAAGGATGGATTCCAGCAAAATTATCTTTAAAATTTTCGATTATTCGGACGGCTTGTCAATTGGGCATTTCAAAATGCTGAATGTATAAGCCGATATTTGAGTTAGAGCGTGTTGGGGATTTACCCTTTGGCCTGCAAATGTGCATCTTTTGAACCTCATTTCGCCATTTTTTCGCCACGTAGCGATGCTATGCGGCTCAAAAATGGCTTCCTGAGAACCAAAATCTGCTCATTTTCGACATCAAAAGTAAATCCCCAACACGCTCTTAAACAGCGTAACCATAAATGAAATTGTTTCCAGAGGCAGTTAGTTGGCTACTACTGATAGTAAGCCTCTACCTGCCACCATCCTTAACCGCACAGAGCAATCGTTTGCTGCCGGACAGTAAACCCATGCCAGACACCCTCTTCGATCAGGAAAAGGCAGTTGAGGCCGCTGGGCTCAAATCCTGGAGTGCCTCTGAACGTGCAGAACAAGCGCACGCCCTGGCCTTATTGGAAAAGGAGAAAGAGATCGACCGCCTGAAACTGCACCATTTCGCCATCTGCTCCTACCTGATAATAGGGCTCTGCCTGCTATCAGCCGCCATAGTTGCATTATTGTTCATCATCAACCGTCAGAAGGTACGAGCCAACCGGCGCTTGTCCGAACAGCATGTTGCACTTCAAAAAGTAAAGGAAGAACTGGATCAAAACCTGGATAAACTGAAAATTTCCAGCGAAAACCTCAATAATTTCATCTTTGCCGCTTCACACGATTTGAAAGAGTCGGTGCGCTCAATGACCAGTTTCGGCCAGTTGCTGGAGCGAAATTTGTCGGCTGGCCAAATAGATTCGGCCAGCCATTACGCCGGCTTCATCGTAGAAAACGGCAAACGCATGAATCAAACGCTGGAGAAATTGGTCTTCTTTTCAGAACTTTTTGGAAAAGAACAACCCTCCAATACTTCGGTCGACCTGGAGCAGGCTACCTGCCAGGCCTGGGACGAGGTGTTGAAGGGGCGAAACCAGGATTCCTGTACCCTGAACCTCGGCTCGCTGCCTCCTGCCTCCGGGTATCCTGCGTTGCTGTACCAACTGGTGAGTTTACTTTTGGAAAATGCCGTTGATTTCAGAAAAGAGGGGCAGCATCTGACCGTCGAATTGAGCTACCAGATCAACCGTAAAACCGGGGTAAACGCCTTCGTCTTAAAAGATAATGGACAAGGGGTCAGTCCTGAATACCTCGAATCGATCTTCGAGCCTTTCAAACGCCTGAATCCCCGTGGTAAAGGAGGCGCCGGGCTGGGCCTGAGCATTTGCCGCCGGATCGTTGAGCTGCATCAGGGAGAGATTTGGGCCGAACCGGTAGAGCAGGGAGGCCTGGCGGTTTATTTTACACTTCCGGTAATCAAAATGCGGGTTGCCGAACCGGCTATTTCCTGATCTGTATGCTGTCTATCCTCATACCCATATACAATTTTGATGTCCGCCGTTTGGTAAAAGAACTGCATGATCAGGCCGCCGCCTTGCCTTTCTCGGCCGAAATCCTCTGTTTTGACGACGGCTCCGAAGCGCATTGGAAAGCGCTCAACCGGGAAGTGGGGCAACTTCCCATGGCCCGCTACCAGGAATGCCCCCAAAACCTCGGGCGCTCCCGAATACG
The DNA here is from genome assembly GCA_020636095.1 of Lewinellaceae bacterium. Classification (GTDB taxonomy): domain Bacteria; phylum Bacteroidota; class Bacteroidia; order Chitinophagales; family Saprospiraceae; genus JACJXW01. The sequence continues at coordinate 160,181 of JACJYN010000010.1, read as the reverse complement.
GAACCTGCTTGCCGATACAGCCCGGGGTAGCCACCTCCTCTTTCTGGATTGCGATTCGGAAGTGACGGATGCAACGTACCTTCGATCTTATACGGCCGCCATGGATGAGAAGAGCCTGCTTTACGGCGGAAGGCTTTATCGAAAAGATCCGCCCGATGATCCCCGGCTTTTTCTGCATTGGCAATATGGCGTCCGCCGGGAACAGATGCCGCCGGCGCAACGCCGGGAGCATCCCTATCATCATTTTATGACCAATAATTTCCTCCTTCCCGCTTCCGTTTTTCATGCGATCCGCTTCGATGAACGCCTCCTGGAATACGGCCATGAAGATACCCTCTTTGGAATGGAACTACGCCGGCGGAAAGTACCGATCAAACACCTGGACAACCCCCTGGCCCATATCGGTTTGGAACCGGCTGAGGCCTTTCTGGACAAAACCCGGAAAGGGGTGCGCAACCTGGCTTTTTTGTACCGCTCCGGAACGGGAATAGAAACCCGGCTTACCCTTTTCTACGAAAAGCTGAGGCAAAACGGGCTTGCCCTTCCGGCTAAAGTAGCTTTAGCCCGATTGCGGCCGCTGTTATTGCGCAATCTCCTGTCTCGCCGCCCGAGCTTGTTTTTATTCGATCTCTACAAGCTGGGGCTCTTTTTGGAGGAGTGTTAAGGAAGGGAGATTTGCTGATAGAAAGCCAGCAACCTTTTTTCTTCTTTTTCCCAGTTTAAGGATTTTCCGGCTTCAAGGCAGTTGCTCCGAATCCGCTGATACTTTTCCTCGTCTCGTAGCAGCCCATCGATGGCCCGGCTGATAGCGGGAGCGGAAAGCGATTCCAGCAGTATGAAAACCCCGAATTCCTGCTGGAGTTGTATATATTCCGGAAAGGCCATGTTCAGGGAGGGGACTCCGGCCTGTATGTAGTCAAAGGCTTTGTTGGCTAAGGAATAGTAATAGCTCAACCCCTTATTTTCCAGCAGGTTAAGGCCGATGTAGGCTTTTGAAGTGAGGGCCTGAAGCTCGTTTGGCGGTATAAAGCCCAGAAATTGCACTTTGGATTCCAGCCCTAACTCCTGTACCCGCCTTCGCAGGTTCGCCGACAGGTCGCCCTCGCCTGCCAGCCAGAGCACGGCGCCTTCTACCTCCTGCATCGCCTCGATGGCCCATTCCAACCCTCTGCCTTCATTCAGGGCGCCCTGGTATAAAATGATGGGGGCGCCGGCGGTGGGCTCAGGGCTTTTCGGTGGCCCGGCGATAGGCAGCGGCACATTCCGAATGACGGCAAAGGGCGTGCCATAGCGCTCCTCCAGCAAACGGGCCAGCCCGGGCCCTACCGTATAGGCATAAGCCAACCGGGGGATGGTGAAACGGGCCACTCCTTCCCAGATGCGTTTTACGGCCGGGCGGCGCACTACTTCCGGTACTTCCGTAAAGTACTCATGAGCATCGTAAACACAAGGTTTGCCTTTGATCCGGCTGCTTAGGAAACCGGGCAGGATCGTGTCCAGGTCGACGGAACACACCACATCGAAAGGGGTGGCCAGCAGGAAAAAGAAAAGGCGGAGGTTGTACTCCAGGTAAAAGAGTTTACCCTTGTCGAAGAAGCAGGATAGGCGTTTTTGCTCGAAAGGCTCCTTCCTGAGCGGGCGGGAGGCAGGGCGGCGGCGCCCTACCAGCAATACTTCATAGCCGGCGCGGGCCAGGCTGCCGCAGATGCGGATCATACGCTGGTCGTAGGTGAGGTCATTGGTGACGGTGCAGAGGATGCGTGGCATAAGTGAGGCCAAGATAGGGGTTTTCATTTAGAGCTTGTTCCTACAGCGCGCCTTATAATTCGGAAGGTGTGCTTACCTCCGGCTCAAGTTAACGGGTACGCTGGCCAATCCGTAAATGTCAACCACTTTTCCAGGCCAGCTTTCCCCCCTGTTGCCCCAAGAAACCTTCATCGAGCAGGTACTCTAATGCTTTGAGGGCCTGCTCCTGCCTTTTGGGCGCAAATGATTCCACTATCTGTTCCAGGCTCAGGGGGCCGTCGGCCAGCAATTGCTCTATCTTTTCGCGGTATTTATCAAAGCTCTCCGGACTCAGTTCCGTACGGGTACGGCCGGTACACACATCGCAAATTCCGCATTTGGGGGCGTTGGTTTCGCCAAAATAGGCCAGCAGTTGCTGGCTGCGGCAGATGGGTGTCTCGGCGTAGGCGATGGCTTTCTGAATGCGTTCGTAATGGCGGTTTTTACGAAAATTATACAGGTTGCGGTCAATCATCAGATTGTCGGCATCCACTCTCTCTTTGATGAAGATGATCTGAGCCGTATCTTTTTGAGGTTGATACTCCACGATTTGATCTCCGGCGAGTTTTTGCAAGGATGCGCGCAACTCCGCCACCGGCATTTTCAGGAAGCGGGCCAATTGGCTTTCCCGCAATTTGATAGGATGGTTGAAGGCTCCCTGGTAGGTGCGCAGGATGGCCTTGAGCAGGCGGTCCATTTTGGGATGGCGAAGCTGATAGTCGTAAAGGGCATCTTTGGAAACCCTGATCAAAAGGCTGGAGGGGACGAAAACGGCATCGGTGAGGACGATCCAGCCGGCCTGCTCCAGTATTTTCAGGCAATTGTAAGCCTGGACGATGTTGATCTGGAAGTTTCGGGCAAATTCGACGATATCGAAGTCGAAACTCTGTTTCTCGCCGCCGCCTACTGCCAGTTGAAAATAGCTGCCCAGGGCCCGGTAGATTCTTCGCACTTCCTTTAGCTCGGGGAAGGATTGCTCGAACTGCCGCTCCAGGTTGATCCGGTCGCTATCATTATACAAAAGCACCGCATAGGCCTTTTTCCCATCCCGACCGGCCCGACCGGCTTCCTGAAAGTAGGCCTCCAGGCTGTCGGGCAGTTCTATATGCACGACTACCCGCACATCCGGTTTGTCAATACCCATGCCGAAGGCATTGGTGCTGATCATAATTCGCTTTTTGCCGGCCATCCAGGCATCTTGTTTTTTAGCGCGCTCTTCGGCGTTCAGGCCGGCGTGGTAAAAATCAGTGGGAATCCCCTGGCGTTGGAGGTATCCGGCAATTTCTTTGGTGCGGCGCCGGTTGCGCACGTATACGATGCCCGATCCGGGCACCCGCCGGAGAATATCGGCCAGTTTTTTCAACTTGTCCTCTTCCACCAGCACCGAGTAAGAGAGGTTGTTTCGTTCAAAGCTCTTTTGAAGCAGGTGCTCTTTCCGGAACGCCAGTTTCTCCTGTATGTCTTTGACCACTTCGGGGGTTGCGGTTGCGGTAAGGGCCAGAATGGGTACTTCGGGCAGAAGTTCCCGCATTTCGGCAACCTGAAGGTAGGGAGGGCGGAAATCATAGCCCCATTGGGAGACGCAGTGGGCTTCGTCGACCGCCAGGAGGTTGACGTTCATCTTCTGAATGCGGGTTCGGGCCAACTCGGTAACCAGCCGCTCGGGGGAGAGGTAGAGCAACTTGGTGTTGCCGTAAACGCAGTTATCCAGGATGCGGTCAATATCCCGGTAGTGCATGCCGGAGTATACGGCCTCCGCCGGAATATTCAGTTTTCGGAGGTTCTCCACCTGATCCTTCATAAGAGCGATCAGCGGGGAGACGACAATGCAGATTCCTTCCCGGCAGAGAGCCGGCACCTGGAAACAGACCGACTTGCCTCCTCCTGTAGGCATGAGTGCCAGGGTATCCCTGCCTTCCAGTACCGACCGGATGATGTCTTCCTGCAAAGGGCGGAAGCTGTCGTATTTCCAGTATTGTTTTAGTACGTCAAGCGGTGTCTTATCCAATGGCTAAGCATTTGTCCATCGGTAAGATAAAGAACGGAGCGGGAAGCGCCAAGCGGGTATTTGGTATTTCGCAGGTTGGGAATTCGGCTCGCCGCAAAAATGGTCCTGCCTAATCCCGAATACTTGCGAACAACGAATAGCGAACAGCGAATTGCGAACAGCGAATTGCGAACAACCGAACTCCGCCGGACATCCCGCACCCCCTCAAATAATCGTCGACACTTTTTGCTGCAGCTTATCTTCCCGGGTCAGAATCTCCTCATCCGGTTCCGCCACCAGGTGCGCGGCCAGGTCTCCGATCTGCGAGCAGCCGTAGGCCATGGAAGGCTGTAGCTCGGGCGTACCGATGCCTTTTTCCAGGATATACTGAACAGCCACCCGGATGGCCAAAGCGGCCTCCACCATTCCGAGGCTTTCGACCAACATCGCGGCGGAGAGGATGGCCGCCATAGGATTGGCAATATCCTGGCCGGCTGCCTGCGGATAAGAGCCGTGGATGGGTTCGAACAGAGAGGTATGCAGGCCGATGGAAGCTGAGGGCAGCAGGCCCATGGAGCCAGCCAGCACACTGGCCTCGTCGGAGAGGATGTCTCCAAACATATTGGAAGTAAGCATCACGTCAAACTGGCGTGGATTTTGAATCAGTTGCATGGCGGCATTATCCACAAACATAAGGTCCAGTTCCACATTGGGGTAAGCGGCGGCCATTTCGGTTACCGTCTGCCGCCACAGCCGGGACGTTTCCATCACGTTGGCCTTATCGACCAGCGTTACCTTGCCCCGGCGGAGAAGAGCCTGTTCGAAAGCGAGTTGAGCGATGCGTTGAATTTCTTCCACCCGGTAAGTGCAGGTGTCAAAAGCCTGTTGCCCATCGGCCGAGCGGCCTTTTTCACCGAAATAAATCCCTCCGGTCAGTTCCCGGTAGATCACCAGGTCCACCCCTTTAACCCGGTCTTCGCGAAGAGGGGAGAGGTGGAGCAGCCGTTCGTAGGTTGTGACCGGGCGGATGTTGGCGTACAACCCCAGTTCTTTGCGCAGGCGGAGCAGGCCTTGTTCCGGCCGCACTTTGGCCTGAGGGTCGTTGTCGTATTTGGGGTCGCCGATGGCGCCGAAGAGGATGGCGTCGGCCTTCAGGCAAGCTTCCACAGTGATATCCGGGAGTGGGTCGCCGTGGAGGCCGATAGCTACCGCGCCGACATCGGCGAAGCAGTATTCGAAATAGGCGCCGAAACGCTCGGCTACGGCGTCCATCACCTTAATGGCTTGTTGTGTAACTTCCGGCCCGATGCCGTCGCCGCCCAGTACGGCGATCTTGGTTTTTTTAACCGATGTCATGGGAGTATAATTTTAACTGTTTTTTTGTTCAAATGCTTCGATCTCTTCGCGCAGGTTCAACAGAAAGTCAATGTCGTCGTATCCGTTGATCATACACGTTTTTTTATAGGGGTCAATTTCAAAGCCGGCGGATTGCCCGGTTGCCTGAATCGTAAAGCGCTGTGCTTCCAGGTCGACGAGGAATTGAGTTGCAGGATTTGCCTCGATGGCGGAAAAAACGGCCTGCAGGAAAGGTTCGGAGACCTGCACCGGCAGCAAACCGTTATTCAGGGCATTTCCCCGGAAAATATCGGCAAAAAAGCTGGATACCACAACCCGAAAACCAAAATCGTACAGTGCCCAGGCGGCGTGCTCCCGGCTGGATCCACAGCCGAAGTTCCTGCCGGCTACCAGAATCTGCCCCTGATAAATAGGATTGTTGAGAATGAAGCCTGGCCGGGGGCTGCCGTCGGCCTCATAGCGCCAGTCCCGAAACAGATTGTCCCCAAATCCTTCGCGGGTCGTTGCTTTCAGGAAACGAGCCGGGATGATCTGGTCGGTGTCCACGTCCTCAATCGGTAGGGGAATGGCAGTGGACTGTAGTTTTTTGAATTTTTCCATGGTTCCTGGATGTTTTTTGTATTACCCCTTCTGTAAATCCTGTCTCACATCTACGATCTTGCCGGCTAGTGCCGTCGCTGCCGCAGTGAGGGGGCTGGCAAGTATGGTGCGCGCACCGGGGCCCTGCCGGCCCTCAAAATTTCGGTTGGAAGTAGACACGCAATATTCACCCTTGGGCACCTTATCTTCATTCATGCCCAGGCAGGCCGAACAGCCCGGCTCGCGAAAGTCGAAACCGGCTTCCCGGAATACCCGGTCCAGGCCTTCCGCTTTGGCCTGCTTTTCTACCTGTTTGGAGCCAGGAACGACCATAGCGTGCACATTATCAGCTTTTTTCTTCCCTTTGACGTAGGCCGCCGCAAGCCGCAGGTCTTCAATACGCGAATTGGTGCAACTACCGATGAATACATAATTGACGGCCCTCCCCGTCAGCTTTTGGCCGGGCTGGAAACCCATATAATCCAGCGATTTCATGAAAGTCTGGGCATTGCCCTTTGAGGGGGGGGCGGGAATGGATTGGCTGACGCCCATGCCCATTCCGGGATTGGTTCCGTAGGTGACCATCGGCTCGATATCCTCCGCCCGGAAGTGGTATTCGGCATCGAAGGCGGCATCCTCATCGGAGTACAAGGTTCGCCAATAGGCTGCTGCTGCTTCAAAGGCCTCCCCTTGAGGAGCGAACTCCCGGCCTCGCACATATTCAATGGCTTTCTCATCCGGTGCGATCAAACCGCCGCGGGCGCCCATTTCGATACTCATATTGCAGATGGTCATGCGGGCTTCCATAGACAGCGAACGGATGGCAGAGCCGGCGTATTCTACAAAATGGCCGGTGCCGCCGCTGGCGGAAAGCCGGGAAATGATATAGAGGATGATGTCTTTACTGAGTACGCCCGCCGGCAGTGTTCCCTCGACGGTGATGCGCATGCGTTTGGGCTTCTTCTGCAGGAGGCATTGGGTGGCCAGCACCTGCTCCACCTGGCTGGTCCCGATGCCAAACGCTATACAGCCGAAAGCCCCGTGGGTGGAAGTATGGCTGTCCCCGCAAACGATGGTCATTCCGGGTTGAGTCAGGCCCAGTTCCGGGCCGATCACATGGACGATGCCCTGGTAGGGGTGGCCCAGCCCGTAGAGCCGAACGCCAAAGGCCTTGCAGTTTTCGGTTAGTTTGTCAACCTGGAAGCGGGAGAGGGCCTCCTGAATAGGCAGGTGTTGGTCGCGGGTAGGCACGTTGTGATCCGCAGTAGCGATGGTCTTTTCGGGGCGAAAAACGGGGATGTTTCGCTGGCGCAGGCCATCAAAGGCTTGCGGGCTGGTCACTTCGTGGATGAAATGCCGGTCTATATACAATACGTCCATGCCTCCTGCCGCCGGGTGCGCTACGTGGGCGTCCCAGATCTTGTCGAATAATGTCTTACTCATGGGGATTCGTTAGCTAACTTCTATCTTTTGAACGGTTTGGTGAATGATCTGTCGCAGGTCATTGTCTTCTACTTCTTTTTTCAGGTCGGCTACCTTCAGGAAGTGAGCGTAGACTACATCCAGTTCATTTTTAGTGAGGTTGAAACCTATATTTTTGGCCCGGTAGGCAATGGCCGCCCTGCCGCTTCGCGCTGTCAGGACGATCTTGGAATGATCGACCCCCACTTCCAGCGGGTCGATGATCTCGTAGGTGTCCCGTCGTTTGATCACTCCATCCTGATGGATACCGGAAGAGTGGGCGAAAGCATTGGCGCCCACAATGGCCTTGTTGGGCTGCACCGGCATGCCCATGTGTTCTGAAACCAGGCGGCTGGTAGCATAAATGAGCTTGGTGTTGATGTTGTTTTCAAGGTTGAGGTAAGGGTGCTGGCGCATGATCATGACGACTTCTTCCAGGGAGGTATTGCCGGCCCGTTCGCCAATACCGTTGACCGTACACTCAATTTGCCGGGCGCCGTTCTGGACACCGGCGATAGAGTTGGCGGTAGCCAGCCCCAGGTCGTTGTGGCAGTGGGTGGACAAGATGGCCTTGTCTATGCCCTTTACATTTTCATGCAGGAAACGAATCTTGGCGCCGTATTCGTCGGGCAGGCAATATCCGGTTGTATCCGGGATGTTCAACACAGTGGCCCCGGCTTTGATCACGGCCTCCAGTACCCGGGCCAGGTATTCGTTGTCGGTCCGGCCGGCATCTTCGGCGTAAAATTCGACATCCTCCACGAAGCGCTTGGCGTAGGTTACGGCGGCTACCGCTCTTTCCAGGATTTTTTCCTGGTTGCTGCGCAGCTTATGAACAATATGTGAATCGGACGTACCGATGCCAGTATGTATTCTGGGCCGCCGGGCTTTCCGGAGGGCTTCCGCCGCTACTTTGATGTCTTTCTCTACCGCCCGGGACAAGCCGCAGACAATAGGAAGATTGACTGCCTGGCAGATGGCTTCAACGGATTGGAAATCTCCGGGGCTGGAAATCGGGAAGCCCGCTTCGATAATGTCTACCCCGAGCCGCTCCAGTTGCCGCGCTACTTCTACTTTCTGATCGGTGTTCAATTTACATCCCGGCACCTGCTCTCCGTCGCGCAGCGTAGTGTCAAAGATGAATACTTGCTTATCTGCCATGGCCAATTGCATTTTTTATAAATAAGTGTAGCTTTGTTTACAGGAGTTTTGTACAACACAGCTGTCAAATATATCGGGATCGTGTATGGGTATAAAGTCAAATTCGCGGATTACTACAAGGTGGCAAGTGGGCCAGGGAGCCTTTAAGCCTTTGCTGGCCATAGGGTTAGGTTAAACAGAATTACAATGCCCAAACAGAAAACAGATGACCTCATTCAGTTGGTGCGCTCTCTGACCAGAGCGGAAAAGCGGCACTTCCGCTTATTTGTCCGCAGGAATCAGGCTTCCGATGACATTCTTTTCCTCAAGCTGTTCGACTTTCTGGATAAACACCAGGAATACGATGAAGAACTGATCCTTAAAAAACTACCCGATATAAAGAAACGGCAACTGTCTAACCTGAAAGCTCACCTGTACAAGCAGCTGCTGGTCAGCCTCCGCCTGGTCAATGCCAGCCACAATGAGGATATTCAGCTGCGCGAGATGATCGATTATGCCCGGGTGTTATATAATAAAGGACTGTACCGCCAAAGCCTGGATATTCTGGATAAGGCCAAGGCCAAGGCGTATGCGGGCCTGTTTTATGCACTGGCCCTCGAGATCGTCGAATTTGAAAAGCACATTGAAGGACAGTATATCACCCGCAGTATTGAAGGGCGAGCGGATGAACTGGCGGGCGAAGCCTTTCGCTTGCATGAGATTATTGACAATATCAACCTGTTCTCCAACCTGGCGCTACGGCTGTATGGCCTGTACCTCAAAATGGGGTATGCCCGCAACCAGCATGACCATGAGGTGGTGAAGCGTTTTTTCCAGTCTCATCTGCCGGATATCGATTTTCAGCAACTGGATTTCTTCGGAAAGGTCTACTATTGCCAGGCCCACCTGTGGTATTATTATATTACCCAGGAGTTTCGCATGTGTTACCGATACGCTCAAAAATGGGTTGAACTTTTTCGGGAACAGCCCCAGTTCGTCAAACTTTACGCTCCTCTATATCTTAAAGGTATTCACAACCTGCTGAACGCGTTGTTCAGCACGTTGCAATACCAGAAATTTACGGACATACTGGAAGAACTGGAACGTTTCCCCGAGCAGTACGATATCAGCGAGGTGAAGAACATCGAAGGGCTCTTTTACCTTTTTAAATATATACACAACATAAAGAAGCACTTCATGGAGGGGACTTTCTCGGAAGGGCTGAAACTCGTTCCCGGGCTGGCCAGAGTTATTGAGGAAGACACCTACAATTGGGACGACCACCGCATCCTGGTTTTTTATTATCGTATTGCCTGCCTGTATTTTGGCAGTGGCGACAACGAATCGGCCATAGACTACCTCAACCTCATTATCAATCAGAAAAATCCGGATTATCGGGAGGACATCCAGTGCTTTGCCCGCATCCTCAACCTGATCGCCCATTTTGAGCTGGGCAATGCGCAGCTGGTCGAGTATCAGGTCAAATCCGTATACCGGTTCCTGGCTAAAATGAAGGACCTGCATGCCGTTCAGCAGGAGATTTTTCGCTTTCTAAGGAGGATACCCCGGATACAGGAAGAAGGCCTGAAGCAGGAATTCATCAACCTAAAGGATAAGCTGGTTGAGCACGAAGACGACCCCTTTGAGCGCCGGCCTTTCCTCTATCTGGATATTATCTCCTGGCTGGAGTCTAAAATCCAGGATAAACCGGTACAGGAGATAATCCGGCATAAGTTCGAAAGAAGGCAAATGCGCAGGAAGCCTTAAAAATATTGGCCCGAAGCAAGATATTCAGATATACCCTCAATAGGGTAATTAAATAATTATTATGAAAAAAAACGCAATTATTAAGGGTGAAAAGTTGTCATTTCATCCTTAAAAAACTACTTTTGTCAAATAAGATAAAAAGTCTCATGAAGAACAGACGGCCTAAAAAGCGACACCTAACCATCCTCTTTGTTTCTCGTCTTTGTTCTTCATTACATATCAGTTTCCTGAAAAGCAATGCTTTAAATGCACTAAGAGTACCGTAACGGATTCACTTTTATGCTTTAAAGCTTTCTTGTTTGAATACCGTTTCAAACAACCGAGGGGTGGCAGTGTGTGCCATCCTCCCTTGAATTTGTGGGCATAATTCGTTTTCCAAACATACTATAATAGACGACGACCTAAACAAACCAAACCCCTTGTCGACTTCCAACCTTTTGAAAGGCAGTTGATAAGAAAATAGCAACTGGACTTAATTCTTTTTACATAACCTAATTCTTTTAAGCAAATTGTGATCTTATGGAAAGAACGAATTTTACTTTCGTTTCAACTCCCCATTGGCTCAAAGCACTGACCATGCTTTTTGTTTTCGGCTTTTGGGGCGCCCAGCAATCGTTCGCTCAGTGCGACAACGATTCGTGGGCACCTGTGATCGTGTATCCCTCTCAGGATATTAACGTGACGCTTGACCCTTGTGACCCAGGCCCCGCCATCGTATTTTTTGAAATTACGGTAACGGATGACTGTGACGGCGACCATGTCCCGAGCGCGGACGGTACTGTAACCCCGGGCTCTGAGTTCGCGGTGACGGTTAACCCGCCTTTCAGTGGCGGCCTTATCATTGCGTCTCCGGGCGGCGCGACCTTTGCCGGCGTTTTTGAGCCAGGCGCTTACCAAATCCTGATCGAAGCAACGGATGCGGCGGGCAACACGCGCCAGGAAGATTTCTTCGTAACCGTTACTCAGGACGCCCCGGTTCCGACCAACCTTTCCTGTGTATCTGACGTCAACGTAACGCTGAACGCCGATTGCCAGCGCCTGGTAACGCCAGGCATGGTACTGAGTGGCGAATTTGGCTGTGCGTCCCCGTCTGATTTCCAGGTGAACATCGTCAACGACGACGACCCGACCAACGGCCCGGTCCTGGATGGCTGTGGTGAATTCATCTACGAAGTTACCTACGTAGGCCCTGGCCCGTCTAACACCGGCGGCCCTCAGGGAGGTAACCAGCAGACGGTTACCAACACCGGTTTCACCGGCGATTTTGCCGCTGCTAACTGGACCATTGACGAGAACCCGGCTACGGGTGGTGTGTCTGATGTTGCCTTCACCACTTCGGTGATGACCATCACGACTTTTGACGCCGGCCCGGCCAGCGCAGCAATCGCTATGCCGCGCGACGGTAACCTTCAGTTCGACTGGGAGTACTCCCTGGCGGATTTCTCTGGTACGACGGTCTACGATGAACTCTACATCGATATCATGGTGGTATCAGACGGTTCGGTCCGCCAGTTGGTTGAGATTTCCACCGGCTCTGTTGCCAGTGGCACGACTCCTCCTGCGGTTTTCTCCGGCTCGATCGATGAAGACCTCCTGGCGGGCGATGTGGTGGTTTTTATCGTGAATGACGATAACTTCGCCCCGATCGGCAATACGCTGAATAATGTCTTAACTGTTGACAACTTCACCTTCTCTTACCTTGTTGACGACCCGAACGCACCGACGTTCCCGTTCTTCAACTGGGAAGACTGCTGGGGTTACGTGAATGGGGAAGACAAGGCGGCTCCTGCATTGGACTGCCCGGATAATACGAGCACAGGTACGGTTAGCCAGACGGCGCACGTACTGAGCGGCTCGCTGGGTACCGATGATGAGCAGCTGGTGTTGACCAACTACTCCTGCTTCCTCGATGGTTCGGGCACAGCGGCTGGCAACCACTACTATGAACTGACCGAGTTCCAGGTAAGCGAAGAGGATTTCTACACGTTCTACCTGCAGCACGAATTTGCTACGGACGGATTTGTAGCGATCTACCAGGGTAGCTTCAACCCGGATAACCCCTGCGAGAACATCATTGCCCAGGTTGACGACAACTTCCTGAGCGTGAATGGCGTAGGTTTCTTTTTCATCAACAACGGCGGTGGCATATCGACGACTCCTTTCGACCCTGTGGTGCGCACGACCCTGCCGCTGCGGCCGTATGAGACGTACTACCTGCTGACTTCCACGTTTGGCGCCAACGATACGGGCGACTACGACTGGATCGTGTTCAGCGATGGAGACGGCTGGCTGGGCGAATGGGACATCACCACGACGGTGAACCCACAGACCTGGGAAGAGACGGTTACCGAAGACTTCAACGGTTTCCCGACACAGCAGATCGAGATTACCCTTCCGTTGTACTGCGAAGACTTCGATGCGATTTTCAACAACCCAGCGAGCCTGAGCATTACGGGCAGCCCGGTTGTATCGGATAACTGCGATTCTAACGTAGATGTAAGCTTCGTAGATACGTACTCTACGGGAGGCGACTGTGCGCCGATCATCATCACGCGCCGGTTTACGGCGGTAGATGACAAAGGCAACGCGTCTACCTGCACGCAAACGATCACGCTGAACCGGCCGAACTTCTTCAACGACATCCAGTTGCCGCCGTTCACTGTGCCGATCGAGTGTGACGAGTACGATGGCGCCGGAATCCCTCAGCCAGAGATAACGGGCTACCCGTTTGTATTGACGATCAATGGTATTTTCAACCTGTCTGATACCTACTGCAACCTGGGAGCGTCGTTCTCGGACGGCCCGGTAATTGATATCTGCAGCGGCGCCTACAAGGTGGTCCGTACGTGGGATATCCTGGACTGGTGTAACCCGAACCAATTCATCCACTGGGACCAGATCATCAAGGTCGGAGACTTTACGCCTCCGTCTGTAACCTGCCCGGGCGAAGACTACGACTGGGACGGCACGTTGGACCCGCTGGTGATCTCCACCAGCCCGTTCAGCTGTACAGCTAGCTTCTCCGTACCGCTGCCGTCAGTAACGGATAACTGCTCAGATTACGAAGTACACACGGAGATCGTAACGGAAGTAGAAGTAGAAGTAACGAACCAATACGGCCAGGTGACGGGCACGCGCACCGACACGGTAGTCGTGCGGGTAATTGCCTGGAACGCACCGACGCGCCTGGTGAGCGGTATCCCAGCCGGGAACCACTACTTCCGCTACACGGTGGAAGACGACTGTGGGAATAAGTCAGTAGTATACTGCCCATTCTCAGTAAAAGACCAGATCGAGCCGACTGCCATTTGTGACGACAACCTGACGATCTCCATTGGCGGCAATGACCTTGCACGCGTATACGCAACGGACATCGACGAAGGTTCTAACGATAACTGTGAGGTAGACCGCATCGAGGTACGCCGGAACAAGTTTGACATCATCAACTACACCTGCGGCAACGGCTTCTCTAACTGGGGCCCGTATGTAGACTTCTTCTGCTGCGACGTGGGGGTAACGGTGACGATCGAACTGCGCGTGATTGACAAAGCCGGCAACATCAACACTTGCTGGCTGGAAGTAACGCCGGAAGAGAAGGCGCGCCCGTACTGCTATGCACCGCACCCGGTGATGATAGACTGCGATGCGCTTCCGTACAGCTTTGACCCGCTGGATACGCTGCAGCTGCAGCAGTTGTTCGGGGATGCAACCTCGGAAGACAACTGTGGCTCTTACGAGCGTGAACTGCCTCCGGTACCGGACCTGGAATGTGGTTTTGGTACGATCATCCGCCGCTTCCGTGCAACGGATGTGAATGGCAACGAAAGTGTAAACTTCTGCCAGCAGGTGGTCACGATCAAGGAGAAGCACAACTACGAGATCAAGTTCCCGGCAGATGCTGAAGCCGTATGCGGCGCAGCAGACCCGGATAGCGTTATTTACGAAGAGATCGGCTGCGACCTGTTGGCCGTGAACCATACCGATGAATTCTTCTCTGCTTCCGGCGACGAGTGCTACAAGATCTTCCGTAAGTGGAAGGTGGTTAACTGGTGCCAGTACGACGGGGAATCTGACCCGTTTGTAGTGGGCAGAGATGAAGATTGCGACAACCAGCCAGGCGACGAGTGCGTATGGGTACTGCACCGCCCAGGTGGGTACACGTACATCGACCGGGATGACGACGAGACGGAACCGAACAACGTACCGCTGGCCTTCCAGAACATCTGCAACGGCATCGATGACTTCTGGCGCAAGGTGGATTACGACGGCGGTTTCTTCCAGTACACACAGATCATCAAGGTATACGACGACATCGACCCGGAGATCAGCTCTACGCCGGAGGACTTCTGTTCCTACGACAACGTAACCTGCACCGGGCTGGTGAACCTGGACTTCACGATTTTCGAGAACTGCACGCCGGATGACCTGACAATCAAGGTATTCCTGGATGCAGGCGCCGACGGCACGATAGACTTCAACCTGCAGGACCTGACAGACGGAGCGTTTGACGACTTCACGCTGACGGGCACGTACCCTGACTACACGCTGAACGGCCGCTTCCCGATCGGTTGCCACGCCTTCGAAGTACACGTAGAAGATGGTTGCGGCAACGTCAACAGCGAGCTGCTGGATTTCTGTGTAGTAGACTGCAAGGCGCCGTCGCCGGTATGTATCAACGGCCTGGCCATCGAGCTGATGCCGGTGGACCTGAATGGCGACGATGTACCGGATGAAGGCCGCATGGCGATCTGGGCGAACGACTTTATCGTATCTCCGTCTCCGGACTGCACCGGCCCGATCAAGTACTCGATCAACCGGGTAGGCGACGCGCCGAATGTAGATTCTACGGGTATCGTACTGACCTGTGCAGACACCGGTACGCTGGTGGTAGAGATTTGGGCTTATGACGGAGCTGGCAACAGCGACTTCTGTGAGACCTACATCCTGGTACAGGACAACATGAACCTGTGCGGCCCTGGCCCGCTGGCAGTAGGCGTATCGGGTGCAATTGCCACCGAAGATGCCCTGGCAGTAGAGAATGTAGAAGTAAGCCTGTCCGGCCAGCCGAGCATGGCAATGATGACGGCAGCCGACGGCGAATACGCCTTTACCGGGCTTCAGGATGGGTATGACTACACGGTCACTCCGCAACTGAATGCCAACTACCTCAACGGGGTATCGACCTTCGACCTGGTATTGATCAGCAAGCACATCCTGGGCGTGCAGCCTTTGGGCAGCCCGTACAAGATGATTGCCGCTGATGTGAACAACAGCAAGTCGATCACGACGCTCGACCTGATCCAGCTGCGCAAGCTGATCCTGTCGATCGATACGGAATTTGAGAACAATACAAGCTGGCGCTTCGTAGAGGCCGCCTACAGCTTCCCGAATGCATCGAACCCCTGGTTCGAAGAGTTCCCGGAAGTGGTGAACATCAACAACTTGCCGGCTACGGGCATCACAGGCGCTGACTTTGTAGCGGTGAAGATAGGGGATGTGAACAACGATGCCCAGGCTAACGCCCTGGCAGGAGTAGAAGGCCGCACAATGGCCGGCACGCTTGCCTTCAACGTAGCGGAAGCAGAAGTGAAGGCTGGCAATGAGTACACGGTAGCGTTTACGGCAGCGGACATCGCTTCAGTAGAAGGCTACCAGGCAACGTTGTCGTTCGACAACAGCGCGCTGGAACTGGTGGACATCATCGCTGGAGTAGCTACGGCAGAGAACTTCGGCCTGGCGTACGCCAACGAAGGGCTCATCACCACGAGCTGGAACGGCAAAGCAAGCGCTGATGCAGTCCTGTTCAGCCTGGTATTCCGCGCAACGGCGGATGCACAGTTGAGCGAACTGCTGAGCGTAAGCTCCCGGGTCACGAAGGCAGAAGCTTACCGCACCAACGGCGACTACCTGGACGTAGCGGTTACCTTCTCGGGCAAAGCAGCGGTAGCTGCCGGTTTCGAACTGTATCAGAACACGCCGAACCCGTTCAAGGGCGAGACGCTGATCGGTTTCAACCTGCCTGCCGACGATACGGTGACGCTGACGGTCAGCGACGTAACGGGTAAAGTACTGAAACTGGCTCGCCTGGATGGCGTCAAGGGGTACAACAACGTAGTTGTGAACTCCAACGACCTGCCGGCAGCTGGCGTACTGTACTACACCGTCGAAACGTCTGACTACACTGCTACCAAGAAGATGATTATTATCGAATAATCGCCCTCTAATAGCAGGCTAGCATAAAGGCTGGGTAGCCCCTCGGGGCTGCCCAGCCTTTTTATTTTGATAAGCAATTTGAATGAAAAAAAGGCCCGCAGGCCCGCGGGTGGGAAATGGAAAAGGAGAGGAAGAGAAAAGAAAGGTTGAGTGTTAGTATTCCCCTATTCCTTCTTCCCCTTTAAAGTCGCTTTGGGCGATGTAAAGAATCAGAATCCCAGCAATGATCATAATGAGTTTAGCAACAAAGCCAAAGAGCCGGCCGAAGGAGTCCAGCCAGGTCAAAAAGGAAAACTGTACACCTACGAGGCTGAGTACAATAGACAGGAACCCCAGCCCGGCCAGTAAGAATCCTAAGAGTGAGAATATACCTTTACTCATGATTTTTTGGATAAAACATCTTTGAAAAGTGATAGTTTATATTCCTAGGGATTATCCATCAAACGGGGAGTATTCTTTTGGGTATCCGTCTAAGGACTTCGGCGTGA
Source organism: Lewinellaceae bacterium (assembly GCA_020636095.1). GTDB lineage: Bacteria > Bacteroidota > Bacteroidia > Chitinophagales > Saprospiraceae > JACJXW01. Next base: position 143,405 of record JACJYN010000010.1, on the reverse strand, counting down.
GAACGCTCAGTCGAACGCTGGACATAAAGCTACGGGGTGCATGTACGTTGTACGAGCCTTGGGCGTATGGTAGCCTTCTTTCTTCAAAAGAAACAGTTTTACAATGGGATGTAAAACCAGAGCGTGTTTTTGCGTAATTTAACGGCCGGTAATTTTGAATGTATAAATAAAAATTCATATATAAACAGTGTTCAACACATAAGCTCTAACCATCCATGGTCAAATTAATTGAATGCCCAAGGGATGCTATGCAGGGCATCAAAGAATTCATCCCGACAGAAAAGAAAGCGGCGTATATCAACAAACTGTTAAGCGCCAACTTTGATACGATTGATTTCGGAAGTTTTGTATCCCCCAAGGCTATTCCGCAAATGAAGGATACGGCAGAAGTATTGAGCCAGCTTGACCTGAGCGGTTCCAGGAGCAAGTTGCTGGCTATTGTCGCCAACCAGCGCGGTGCAGATGATGCTGCTCAGTTTGAGGAGATCACCTATCTGGGGTATCCCTTTTCCATTTCGGAAACCTTTCAGTTACGCAATACCAATGCTACCATTGAAGAATCAGTAGGCCGGGTGGAACAGATACAAGATATCTGCCTGGCCCATGATAAGCAATTAGTCGTTTATATCTCGATGGGCTTTGGCAATCCGTATGGCGACCCCTGGAATGTTGAGATTGTTCAGCGCTGGGTTACCCGCCTGGCGGAAATGGGGATTTCGATCCTCCAGTTATCGGATACCATTGGTGTGGCAAGCCCGGAAAGCATCAGTTACCTGTTCAGCAACCTCATTCCCGCCTATCCGGATGTTGAATTGGGTGCTCATTTTCATACTGTTCCGGATAAGTGGAAAGAAAAAATAGCTACCGCATATCAGAATGGATGCCGCCGTTTTGACGGAGCAGTGAAAGGCTACGGGGGGTGCCCCATGGCTAAAGATGACCTCACCGGCAATATGCCTACTGAGAATATGTTGTATTATTTTCTGAAGGAAGGTATTGAAACCGGTGTGGATATGGACGTTTTTCAAGAGGCGATGGCCATGGCCGGTTCGGTATTTCCGGAGCATTGAAGTTGTCTTAAGTTTTCTGCTGGAACCGGGACAACTTCATGAAAAAGCCCCTCCGCTGGAAAAACGGAAGGGCCTTTTTTCTTTGAAAAAGCAGCGCTCGGCTTACATCATGCCGGGCATACCTCCAGGCATACCTCCAGGCATTCCGCCACCACCATCTTTTTCCGGCTTATCACTGATGACACATTCTGTCGTCAGGACCATACCGGCAATAGATCCGGCATTTTCCAGTGCGATGCGGGTCACCTTGGTCGGGTCAATAACCCCTGCTTTTTTCAGGTCTTCGAAGACGTCCGTACGGGCGTTGTAGCCAAAGCTACCTTTTTCGGTCAGTACGCGTTGCAGGACGACAGAGCCTTCAACTCCGGCGTTATCAGCAATGATGCGAAGCGGCGCTTCCAGTGATTTTTTGACAATCTGCACACCGATCATTTCATCCTCATTAACGCCTTTTACCTTACTGAGGCATTCCATGGCGCGAACCAGGGCTACGCCACCACCGGCGACGATACCTTCTTCCACAGCTGCACGGGTAGCGTGCAGCGCATCATCGACGCGGTCTTTCTTTTCCTTCATTTCCACTTCGCTGGCAGCACCGACGTAGAGCACGGCAACACCGCCGGAGAGCTTAGCCAGCCGCTCCTGCAGTTTTTCGCGGTCATAATCGGAAGTGGTCGTTTCGATCTGAGCTTTAATCTGGTTGATGCGGGCTTTGATCTGTTCTTCGTCTCCACCGCCGTTAACGATGGTCGTATTGTCTTTATCTACGGTGATCTTTTCAGCGCGGCCAAGATGTTCCATGCTGACATTTTCGAGCTTATAGCCTTTCTCCTCGCTGATTACGGTACCACCGGTCAGGACGGCAATATCCTCCAGCATAGCTTTACGGCGGTCGCCAAAGCCAGGCGCTTTGACGGCTACGACTTTCAGCTGAGCACGGAGGCGGTTGACGACCAGTACACCGAGGGCCTGGCTTTCAATATCTTCGGCAATAATCAGCAGAGGCCGGCCAGCCTGCACGACTTTCTCCAGGATAGGAACGATGTCCTGCATATTGGAGATTTTCTTGTCGTGGATGAGAATAAGGGGGCTTTCATACTCGGTGACCATACTTTCGGTATCGGTCACGAAGTAGGGAGAAAGGTAGCCGCGGTCAAATTGCATACCGAGCACCTCATCGACATAGGTATCCGTACCTTTAGATTCTTCAACGGTGATGACGCCATCTTTGGTTACCCGCTTCATGGCGTCTGCGATCAGGCTGCCGATCTCTTCGTCGTTGTTGGCGGAAATAGAGCCCACCTGCTTGATCTTTTCAAAATCATCGCCGATTACTTCCGACTGCTTCTGGAGGTCTTCGATCACTGCCTTTACGGCTTTGTCCATACCGCGCTTGAGGTCCATGGGGTTGGCGCCGGCGGTGACGTTTTTCAGGCCGGCGTTGATCATGGCCTGTGCAAGCACCGTGGCCGTGGTCGTCCCATCTCCGGCAATATCAGCCGTCTTGGAGGCGACTTCTTTTACCATCTGAGCGCCCATATTTTCGACGGCATCTTCAAGCTCAATCTCTTTGGCAACGGTAACACCGTCTTTAGTGATCTGCGGGGCCCCGAAGCTTTTCTGGATTACGACGTTGCGTCCTTTGGGGCCTAGCGTTACCTTCACTGCGTTAGACAGTGCATCGACCCCTGCCCGCAGCTTTTCTCTTGCATTTCTATCAAAGCTAATTTCTTTAGCCATTTTTAGGTTGGATTTTTTGTTTTGGAAAAATTGTCATTACAGGGCTGGAGGTTATTCATTCCCTTCCAGAATTACGAGGATATCATCTTCCCGCATGATAAGGTAATCCTGTCCTTCATAGTGAAGTTCCTGGCCGGCGTATTTCCCGTAGAGTACAATATCGCCAACCTGCACGGTCATGAGGTTACCATCTTTTCCCGGGCCTACCGCTTTGACTTTGCCACGCTGGGGCTTTTCCTTAGCAGTTTCGGGAATGATGATCCCACCTTTAGTCTTTTCCTCTGCCGGAGCAGGCTTGACCACTACTCTGTCATTAATGGGCTTCATAGTTACAAGCTTTTATGATTCAGTTTTGTTAAATAAATAGGATACTCTTCCTGTCAAAGATTACAGGAAGTCAATCTTCCTCTATCACACTGTATGCCAAATTGAAATTCATGACAATATTTCAGGTTTTTCCGCCAATTGCTGAAAGTAATCCAGCCAGGCTGTTCTTTTGATTCAAGGAATGGACAATTTGACAAGATTGGGAAAGAAAAAAGGCCTGAAGAAATGTCCTCAGGCCTTTTTTGGGGTGCTGCTTGATTGCTTATTGAGACAACAACGGGTCGACGGCTTCCGTGCCGCCACCTACCATCATGGCGGTAATGATGCACAGGATACCGAGCGCAATAGCCAGATACCAGGTTATTTTTTCAATAAAGTCCGTAGACTTGGCTGCTCCGAACATTTGGTTAGCCTGCGATCCACCGAAGGTAGAGTCCACGCCGCCACCTTTCGGATTTTGGATCAGCACTGCGCCCATCAGCAAAACACACACCAGGGCGATCAACACGGTCATAGCAGTTAACATATCTTACTTTCTTTTTAAGTTCTCAATTTTCTCCGCAAAGAAATCACTTTTTTGGGGAAAAACCAACATTAACGCCTGATACATTTCAGTGGCCCGGTGATATTCTCCCTGCGACACCAGCAATTCGGCCAGTGTTTCGGAAAGGATTTCCTTATTTTCGGTAATACTTCTGATCGCAAGGCGGCCGACCCCGGGAGTGTTCGGCTGGATTGCTTTTGCCTTTTTATTTTTTTTCCGCTTTCTCTTGGATTCTTCTCGTTTTTTGGACTCCATCAATTCACTGAGGCGCACCTGTACATTAGGAGATTGGAATTTTTCGATCCAGCTGGTAAACGATTTTTTGGGTTGGGGTTTGGGCGTGTCCCCGAGCCCTTCCGGATGCGGGCTGGCCGGTAGGGGGGGGCGGCTCTGTGTTTTTTCCTTGAGGGCGGCCAATTCAGGGCTGGGAAGAGGGCGGCGGCTTTTTTTTATGGTGGCGCCGGCCGTGGCTTCCTTTGTCTTATGCTGTGCAGAGGAGTTGGGCGGCTGGTGAAGCTCCGCTTCTTTATTTTCCAAAATAAAAAGGATGCCCGAACAGGCCATGATTAGTTCTTCCTCAACTTCAAAAGTTAAAGGCCCCGGCTCCGGCGCTTCGTCGTGCAGGCTGGGTTGTTTGTCACTGGCAGGTTCTGGTTCTACCTGCCCGGCTCCGGGTTCTTCTCCATGGGGCTCCTCTCTGTAAATCCCATTTTCTTCCTGAGGGGCCATACCGGCGCTTATGTCAAATAGCTCGTCAGCATCTTCCTCCTCTTCTTCCATCTCGCCGGACAAGGCTACAGGATGCGGTTTTTTTTCGGCTGAAGGTTCCTGGGGCATAGGGCCGAATTCAAGTTGGAGAGTGGCCTCTTCCCGGCCTGTCTGGCCGGCCTGCGATAGCAAGCCCTCTTCCAGATGGAGGCTTTCCAGGCTTTTGAGCTCCAAAAATTCTTCGCTTAGCAGGAAGTTGTCAGTTTCCGCTGCCTTTTTGTCAAGCTTCCGGGCCTGGTGGTAAAGGTGTTTCCGGTCAATACTGTAAATAGCAGCCTTCTCCAGGTTGTTTTCCCAATCTCCGGACCCATCCATGTAGCTTTTCTGAAATAGCAACAGATGAAGGTTCTGGCAGTAGGGATATTGCAGGGCCAGGGTTTTGAGTTCCTGATAGGAAGCCTGGTACAGGCGCGAAGGGTCTTCCAGGTATTGGGTGAAATTGTCTGAATTCATATCCTGCTGTCTTTTTTAGGGCTCCATAATATACAGATATTTGTGGAAGAAGTCAAAAGGTGAAGGTGTAATGGGTATACGGATCGTCTCGTAGGATGGTTTCATGGGCTACATTCCTCCCTTCCCTCATTCATTCCCTCATTCCTTCATTCATCAAGAAAGCCCTGAGTTTAGCAATGGCCTGCCCGCGGTGGCTGATGGCATTCTTTTCTTCCGTAGACATTTGTGCGAAGGTTCGGTTAAAGCCTTCGGGCATAAAGATGGGGTCATAACCGAAACCGCCACTGCCTTTTTTTACAGGTATAATTTGCCCGTTGACGATGCCTTCAAACGTATATTCCTGCCCGTTGAGCAGGAGGGCAATGACCGTGCGAAAGCGAGCGTTCCGGTTTTCGGCTCCTTTGAGGTTATTCAGCAAGAGGTTCATATTAGCCTCCGCATCGTTGGCCGGCCCGGCGTAACGGGCGGAGTAAACGCCGGGGGCTCCGTTGAGCGCCTCGGCCTCCAGGCCGGTATCTTCAGAAAAACAATCTACCTGATAATGTTGGTGTACATACCTGGCTTTTTCCAGGGCATTTCCCTCCAGGGTAGGGTGAGTTTCCGGCAGTTCTTCTTCACAACCAATATCGCGGAGGCCGATAATCTCAAATGCCCCGTTGAGGGCGGCATTGGCCTCTTTTACTTTATGGCTATTTCCGGTGGCAAAAACGATCGAAGGCATATCATTCATTTTGCAGCAATTCCCGCTGTTGGCTAAGCGTTGGAATCGATGAAGAGTTGTTTCAGGTTGTTCCAGAGGGCGCCGGCTTTAGGGCGGGCTTTGGCCTTCCGTTCTTCAAAAATATCCAGCAGGGCGGACGTATGGAGAAAATAGGTTTCTCCGAAGCGCATCGGTTGGCCCGGCGGCAGCGAAAAATGTAGCCCTAATTGCCGGGGAGCGATGCCGAACAGCAGGACATACCGAACCGGCTGAACCTGGGATAATCTGGAAAAACTAATGTTTTCTCCTTTTGTTAATCTAAGTAGAAGGGTATCTTCCTCAAGGTTGAGTTGTACCGCTGATAATATTTTCCCTAAAAAATCCATGAGTTCCGAGTCGCTTTCCAGGCGTTCCAGTACGATGAGCACACGGCGGGCATTATTGCCGGAGAGCCGTTCATTGAACTGCCGCCAGTCCGAAAGAGGAAATAAAGAGAAGTCTAATAAATTTGGTTTCAAATCAAAATATGGCTTTTGTGCAGATGCTTGAAATTATGTTTTGAGACGCCTGTAAAAACGATGCAAAAATAGAATTTTTGTATAAAAATACTTAATTTCGCACAAAATTCTTACCAATGAAATATAACATCAAGATCACAAAAACCCAAAATTCTCACCTTCCTGATGTGGATTTTAACAACATTCCCTTCGGGCGTGTTTTTTCTGACCACATGTTCGTTGCCGAATATCGCAACGGGGAATGGACAGATTTACGTATTGAGCCTTTCGGCCGTTTCAGCATTCACCCGGCGGCCATGGCGTTACACTACGGGCAAGCCATTTTTGAAGGCATGAAAGCATCAAAAAGCTTCGACGGGAAGCCGCTCTTTTTCCGTCCGGAGATGCATGCCAAACGTTTCAATAACTCCGCCCGCCGCATGTGCATGCCGGAGGTTCCGGAAAGCCTCTTTCTCGAAGGCCTGCATCAACTGGTTGCGCTCGATAGCGACTGGATTCCCCCTCAGGAAGGCAGCGCGCTGTACATCCGCCCTTATATGTTCGCCAATGATGAATTCATCGGTGTGAAGCCTTCCGAAAATTATCGCTTTATCATTTTCACCGGGCCGGTCGGGCCGTATTACCCCAAGCCGGTAAGCCTGATCGCCGAACAGGAATATGTTCGTTGCGCTATCAACGGCGGCACCGGGGAGGCCAAAGTAGCCGGCAATTATGCTGCTTCGCTTTTGCCCGCCAGAAAAGCCAATGCCAAGGGCTATGACCAGGTGATGTGGCTCGACGCCAACGAATTCAAGTACGTCCAGGAAGTAGGCACCATGAATATCTTCTTCGTCATCGACGGTACAGTGGTCACCCCCAGCCTGAATGGAGGCATTTTGCCCGGCATTACCCGCGATAGCATTCTGACTATTTTTCGGGAAAAAGGATACCCTGTGGAAGAGAGGAATATTTCTACAGATGAATTAATAGAAGCGCACGATGCCGGTAAACTGCAGGAAGCTTTCGGCACCGGAACGGCGGCGGTCGTCGCTCATGTATCCAAAATAGCGGTTGGCGACAAGGTAATGGAGCTGCCGCCGGTAGAACAGCGGAAGCTGGGCGAAATGGCCAAGAAAGAGATCGATGGCCGCCGGTCAGGAAAGATCGAAGATACGCACGGATGGATCGTTCGGGTGAAACACTCCGAAGCGGTTAACGTATAGTTGAGCAAGCGGAGCCTCCGGCCTGAAAGAAAAGAGCTGTTCCTGGAAGGGCAGCTCTTTTCTTTTTCAGGAACAGGAAATATCTCAAGTGTTTGAATAAAAGGCAAAACAATATTTGGCGGAATAAAAAAATTGAACGACTTTAGCCTATCCAAAAAAAGGCCCTTCTTTGGTTGAAAAGTCGGCGCCCTATCGGAAAAAACATAGAGATCTGATGAAAAAAAACGCTCTTTTGACCGTGGCCCTCCTCTTGGTTTCCACTCTATTATTCGGGCAGAGAGAAGAAACTGATTTTATGCGCAGCACGGGTAAAATCTACGTGGTGGTTGCCGTTATCGTCACCATCTTCATTGGTATCGTTCTTTTTTTAATTTACCTGGATCGAAAGCTAACCAAATTAGAGAATCAAATTAACGATAATGATTAATCTCGAACCAAAGTCACAAACCAGCTTTTATCAAAGTGTACAAAATTACTTTGATAAGGCTGCGCGCCATACGGGCCTGCACCCTGGCCTGCTGGAGCAAATCAAAGTATGCAATGCCATTTATCAGGTTCACTTTCCGGTGAAGGTCGGGAATGAGTACCGGGTTATTGAGGCTTACCGCGTCCAGCACAGCCATCACCGGACACCGACCAAGGGCGGTATTCGCTTCAGCAACCACGTCAACCGGGAAGAGGTCATGGCGCTGGCTACCCTGATGACCTACAAATGCGCCATCGTCGATGTTCCTTTTGGCGGCGCTAAAGGGGGCGTAAAGATCAACCCCTGGGAATTTACACCGTCGCAGATTGAAAAGATCACCCGGCGGTACACTTCAGAACTCGTCCGCCGAAATATGATCGGGCCCTCTGTGGATGTTCCGGCGCCGGATTATGGAACGGGCTCCCGCGAAATGGCCTGGATTTACGATACCTACCGAACCTTCAATGGCGATGATATCGACGCCGCCGGTTGTGTCACCGGCAAGCCCGTCAACCAGCACGGTATCCGGGGCAGGACGGAAGCCACCGGCAGGGGCGTATTCTACGGTATCCGCGAAGCCTGTAGCTATAAAGAAGATATGAGAAAGCTGGGGCTGGAGACGGGGATCGAAGGCAAAACCATGGTGATCCAGGGGCTGGGTAACGTAGGTTCTTACACCGCCACCATTTCTCAGGATGAGGGGGGCGTGAAAATTGTAGGTGTAGGGGAAGTAGAAGGCGCCATTTACAAAAAAGACGGGCTCGATATACACGACCTCCTGAAATTCAGAAAGGAGACGGGCTCCATTATCGGCTATCCGGGCGCTACCGTCCTCGATAAAGAAAACCGCAAGGCCGTTCTGGAAATGGAATGCGACATCCTGGTGCCGGCCGCCCTGGAAAACCAGATCACCACTGAGAATGCCCATAAGATCAAAGCCAAGATCATCGCCGAAGCCGCCAATGGCCCCATTACTTCTATGGGGGAAGAGCTCCTTCTGGAGGCCGGTAAACTCATCATCCCCGATGTATACCTCAATGCCGGGGGGGTGACGGTTTCCTACTTCGAATGGTTGAAAAACCTGTCCCACATGCGCTTCGGCCGTATGGATAAACGGTTCAACCAGCAGACCTATCAAAACCTGATCGAGTTGGTGGAACGCCTGACCGGCCATAGCATCAGCGACCGGGAACGGCAGATGATCGGCCGCGGAGCGGAAGAAATTGACCTGGTCCGTTCGGGGCTGGAGGAAACGATGATCTCCTCCTATAACCAGATTCGTGAAGTAATGAAGCGCAAACGCAAAGTGGAAGACCTGCGCACCGCCGCCTTTGTCAGTGCTATCAATAAGATCAGCAGCGATTACCTCTCTTTGGGGATTTTCCCGTAGTGAGTGCATGTCTGGCCGGAAGCAGCAACCGCTGCTTCCGGCCATTTTTTCGTTTTCGAAATTTTGTTGTAAAAAATTTCACGAAAACGGGAAATAAAAAAATTTAGATAGGTTTATCCTTCTAGTGTTTGTATTTTATTTTTTTAGTCAATATCTTACAGCGGTTTTTTTTCAATAAAAAGCATAACGAAACGGACAATGTCGGACAAATTAGACAAGATCGACCTCAAAATCCTTAAAATTCTTCAGCAGAGCAGCAAGATTACCAATCTGGATCTTTCCAAAAGGATTGGGCTCTCTCCCGCGCCTACGCTGGAGCGAGTGAAAAAACTGGAAAATTCCGAAGTCATTGAAAGCTACCACGCTAAGGTAAACCCCCAGTCCATTGGGCTGAATGTCAAGACCTTTGTATTGGTATCTCTCGCCTGGCAGAAAGAAAATGCCCTGAACCACTTCCTGGAAAAGATCAAAGAGATCGAAGAGATCACAGAATGTTACATCATTACCGGCGAGGCAGATTTTCTGATTAAGATCGTTTGTAAGGACATCCCTACCTACGAGCAGCTGTTGTTTAAGACCCTGTCTCAGATCGATGAGATCGAACGCCTGAAAACGCTGATGACTCTTTCCACCGTTAAGGATTCTAAAGTGCTGCCGTATAGGTACGAATAGCAAAAAGAGTACATATCATTACCTGGCTTCAGCCGCTGCAGGTTTGTTTCCGGCAGCGGCTTTGCGTTTTTGACGGGCCACTTTCAGGTGGCCCGTGATGAGATGAAGGCCTGATTAATATCCGCCGTTGTCTGCTGTTCCATTCCGCCAAAGGCTACACCGATGAAAGACAAAAAGAAAACCTTATTGTGGGAGATCGGGAAGGAAGGTTCACCGGGCCCTTCCTTTGTCTTTGGCACTATGCACGTTCAGGACCAAAGGGCCTTCACCTTCCGGGAGCAGGCCTATGAGAGAATTGCCGAATGTGGCCTGATGGCGCTGGAGTTCGACCTGGGCGAGGCGCCCGTAGGCATGGACCCCGCCCTCGTCCGCCTACCAGATGGGATGACGCTTACCCAGCTCATCCCCGCGAAAAAATTTCAAAAGATCCGCCGGGTTTTCCAAAAAGTGGCCGGCCTGGACATCACCAACCTACAGCATTTTTCGCCCATGCTGGTGTCCAATATCATCAATGAGCGCATCCTTTCCCAGGACATGCCCGTTTCGTTGGATGAACACCTCTGGAAGTACGCCCAAAACCTGGGTAAACCCATCGTCGGCATTGAATCTTACCACGAACAGCTCGCCATTCTGGAACAAATCCCGCTGGATTACCAGGTGCAGGCCCTGGTGGCCATGGGGCAGCACATCAGCCGCCACCGCCGCCAGTTGCTGCGCATGACGGAGATTTACCAGGAAGGAGATATTTCTAAGCTGTACCGGTCGGCGCGGCGCAGCGCCTCCGGCCTGCGGCAGCTCCTGCTGTACCGCCGCAACCGGATCATGGCGGATCGCATCGCCGAGCTGGCGATGGAGCACCGCGTATTCTGCGCCATCGGCGCGGGGCACCTGGCGGGGGGCAAGGGCGTGTTGCGGTATTTGAAGCGGGAAGGGTGGCGGGTGAAGCCGGGGTGAGGTTTGGGGGTACCCGTCAAAGGTCAAAGGTTGCCAGCGTTGGGTACGATGTACGAAGCCATACCTGGCCTGTCCAGCGTTGGACAGGTAGCCGGGTAAACTCTGACCACTCCCTCCCTGGTTATGAAAACGGCAGCTTATAATGATCCGAACAGCCAAATTGGAATACCGGCAGGCGCCGGGGCTAAAGAGAGTGGGGGAGGGGAGTAGGCCTTGTCGCAATCCTACCCCCAGCCTTCGCATTGGGCTTCGGCTGGCGAAGGAAGGCGGATACCATTCCTACCCCGTTCAATTGGGCCGCCAAATTAATGGTAGCGGTCGCAATCCTACCCGAAGGCGGACAGGGGCTCCCAGAATATGACGTATGGGGCCGTGTTGGTAGATCAACGGTCGCAATCGTACCCGAAGGCGGACAAGGGCTCCCAGTATCGACAAAAACCCGATACTCAAGATTGCCTTTGGGTCGCAATCCTACCCGAAGGCGGACAAGGGCTCCCAGAAAAACGAAAAGCTGGGCAAAGGGATCGGGGAATTGGTCGCAATCCTACCCGAAGGCGGACAAGGGCTCCCAGTGCCACCAGGTTGGCGCCCTGGAAAGTGATCACAGGTCGCAATCCTACCCGAAGGCGGACAAGGGCTCCCAGATGAATATTGAATTTATTGTAGAATTAGAAGATTCGTCGCAATCCTACCCGAAGGCGGACAAGGGCTCCCAGAGCACTATCGCGGCGCTGATGGAAAACACGAACGCGTCGCAATCCTACCCGAAGGCGGACAAGGGCTCCCAGCAACTGGAAGTATGCTGGAAAACACCAAATACAAGTCGCAATCCTACCCGAAGGCGGACAAGGGCTCCCAGATATTTCGAGTGGACACGGGATAACTATGCTGACAGGTCGCAATCCTACCCGAAGGCGGACAAGGGCTCCCAGGCCTTCGTTAGTCATGGGTGCAGTGTCCCAGTTACAGTCGCAATCCTACCCGAAGGCGGACAAGGGTCTCCCAGGCATATTTTAACACCAAACCTGTTTGGGACAAAATGGTCGCAATCCTACCCGAAGGCGGACAGGGTCTCCCAGCTATTACAGAAAGTGTTAATACTGCTATTATTTTGAAGATAGGTCGCAATCCTACCTGAAGGCGGACAGGGTCTCCTAGGACTAAAAAAGCATTAGATAAAGAAACTGTAGAGTCGCAATCCTACCGAAGGCGGACAGGTTCCTAGTTCATGCTGCTTTTTAGCATCTTGAGGACGATTTCGTCGCAATCCTACCCGAAGGCGGACAGGGTCTCCTAGTTTTTATAAAAGGAAATCATGACGTGTTTTTGGAAACTGTCGCAATCCTACCCGAAGGCGGATACCATTCCTACCTTGAGCTTGTTTGAGGTAAGAAAAATTGATTTAGTCGCAATCCTACCCGAAGGCGGATACCATTCCTACCCTTAAAACTTTTAATATGTTCGGAACGAGCTGTGTGACAAAACACAACATATAAACAATTTAACACCGACACCCTCTGAAAAACCCATATTATTGGAATTTTAATATGTTTTGCCGAACCTGTCACAAACTTGTGGCAAAAAAATGGAGTCGAAAACACGCGAATAATTGGTAATCAATGGATTGAGCAAAAATCAGCCAGGACATATTGTAAAATATCTATTTGCTATGAATTTGAAAGTGCCTCCGGCATAATATGTATAACCTTGCTGATCAGCGTTTTACACGTTTTAAACGCCTTCTATTTAACATAATAATGATTTTACCCTATTTAGGTATGCGTGAAGTTAAAACCTTAATGCGTTTGGCAAAAAAGTAAAGGCAAATTTTGCTTTGTATAGAACTATATGCATAAAAGTAAAACGGACACAGCTGTTAAAATATTAAACTATAACAGCCTTTAAAACAGCTTATACAAAATAAGAACATATAAACCTGGTAGCAATGTTTGTATATGCTTATTTCGGTAGGAGGAGAAGGAGAAGGGTATTACGGTGTTGTGGTATTTGGTGTTGAGGTGTTGTGGTGCTTACGTAATACCGCAACACCAAAACATCCTAAATAATCAACGTACTCTTATCGCCCGTCAGCCTGTCCCTGTCCAGGCCATTTTCGCCGAACACACGCATACCCTGCACTTGCTGTGCCGTAACCGGTAAAATGATGAGGCTGTCGTGCGGCTCGCCCTTTTGCTGCAGCAAGCCCGACAATAGCGCCTCCAACTGTGTCAATGAACTGTTCCTGGTAGCGATTAAAAAATAACTTCACTCTTTGAGATCCGTCGTTGTAGCTCGTTCATCAGCCTGATCTTGCGGGATACTGCCGGGCTTCTTCTCTTCACTATAACGACGGATCGTGAAGTTATTTTTTAAGATACTTCGTAACTATTCAGCATCGTGGTGATTTGACCCCTCAAGCAAAATTTTGTAAGCCGCCCTTCCCCTTCCAAGGGGAATGGGAAGGGGTTCCAGCGGGAAAAAGTCTACAAAATTTTGCGTCAGGCGTATTTCAGACCCCATGCTGAATAGTAACGATACTCCCTAAATATACGGATTTATTGATGCGGTCCAAACCGAATTCCAGTATTTTGCGGCCCATTTTGGTGCGCAGGCTGTCGCCGGTGATGTCGTAGCAGATGAGGTGTGGCATGATTATGTGGTGATGTGGTGATGTGGTGATGTGGTGATGTGGTGATGTGGTGTTGTGGTGATGTGGTGATGTGGTGATGTGGTGTTATGGTGATGTGGTGATGTGGTGATGTGGTGGCTTGCCGTTCGGAGCGGTAGGCAGCGAATACCGAACAACCGAATGCCGAATCCCCGGCTTGCCGTCCGAAGAGGTGGGCAGCGAATACCGAACAACCGAATACCGCCCGTCTTCGTGGCAAAAACAAAAAACAGCCGCCAAAGCAGAAAAAGGCACTCTGGCGGGCTGCTCGGGAATGGAAACCGGCTGCTCAATCTTTTAATCCTCGTAACTATCAGCAGTTCGCTTTTAGCAGTTCGCTATTCGCTCTGCAATGCCCTTAAAAGCAGGAATCCAGGCTTGATGAACTAGTTCTTTGCTCTAAGCCCAGGTTTTGGGCAGGTTCTTGCGAACTGCGAATAGCGAACTGCGAATAGACTGAATAGTTACTAATCCTCAAACAATCGGATGTCTTTTTGCTCGCGGGGGAAGCCATTCAGGCGTTTCGACCGCAAATACTGCCGGGCTTCCTGCCACTGGCCGAACGGGCCCACCAGCACTTTATACGGCGCCAGCTCGCCGGCGGCAATGCCTACCCATACCCGCCGGGAGAGGCGGCTCTCCCAGCGCTGTTTTTGAGCCCAGGCCCGTGGTTCTTCCTGAAAAGCGTAGAGCTGTACAAAGAACCGGCCGGTTTCACTATACGCAGTGGGGTAAGAAGCGGGCCGCTCCGGCGCGGGCTTTGGCGGCGGAGGTACAGCAACAACAGCCAAAAGGCTGTCTTCCGGAGGCGTAACCTCCTCCGGAGGGCTGTAACCCGAGGAAGAATACGGAGATGGCAATGTTGGCTCTAAGCCCGAGGGGCTTATTTCGGTAATTTCTTCTTTGCTGATCCACGGCAGTCCGATTTTATCTCCAGCCTTGCCTAAGCCAATAAAGATGGACAAGGCCACGCCCAGGGCCAACAAGTAGGCCAAGGCGGTGCTGATCCTGGCCTGCATATTAAAAGACTGTTCCGATACACGGTAGCGCACCGGCATATAATCGGAACAACAATTTTATGATGGAAACACGTCCTGCACCGCTCACCCTGTTCGACGAAACTCAACAGGAGGGGCTGCACCACAAGGTGCTTTTCGTACCTGAACTGGCTGCGCTGATCCGGGTGCTCATGCCCGAGCTGCTCAGCCAGAGTGAACAATCCACTCAGCTACTGGACCACATTTATCGTTACCTGTTCGTACAGAAGAAATTAAAAGAACCATTGCTTCAGAAAGAATTGCCCCCGGACCTCTACACCGCACTGTATGGCCTGAGGTCCATGATAAAGGAGAACGGGCTAATCAAGGCCCAACTGACACTGGAAGACAGCAAACGCAGATTTGCCGCCTTCCTCGATGAAGAATTAGAAGATTAAAAAACGGAACCAACTGCACCTAATCACGCTCTATTTTCTATAAGGCTGTCTCCGGGCAGCTTTTTTTATATAATTAAGCCACAGCAAAGCCCGTGTCTTCTCTTACGAAGGGCGCATGGAAGCCCAGGACAATATCAAGTTTGGGGATGCCTTTTTCTATGAGTTTCTCTGCTATAGCCACATCGGTCCCGTCATGCTGTACCCACACTTTACCATCCTCCGTGACATCAATATGAAGGTAACAGCCATAGACCCTTTCAGAACCTCTCCACCCATTGGAAAACAAAAGGTAATGGCCGCCTTCTTCATCCCTGACTACCTGCGTTTGAACCGGAGATTCCGGCTTTGCCCCTAGTTGTGCAATTTCTTCTATAAGCTCTCTGGTTATTGCCTTATATGTTTTCACCTTTCCCATAAAATTATTTTTTGCCCTAATATTTCGTAAACAAGCAATCGGACATCATACCTGCGGATAACTTCAACAGTCATGGGTTCTTTAAAAAATGTACTGTAAGCCACATCTGGCACTGCCAGAAACAACTTTCGACCTGGTTCCGTTTTTTCTAACGCGACCTGGTAATAACTGAATTGCCCTAAAGCCAGGTAAAAGTCCTGAAGCTGTGATACCCCTATGAAACTTTTGATCTCCACTGCGATCTTCTCTTCCCCTTTCTCAGCTGCTATCAACCGCTCGGCTCCCAGGTCAATCTTAATAGCCCTATCCCCAATTTCTATCCTCAGCGGGTCATCCGTGATGAACCACCCTTCGCGTTCAAGCGCTGCCCTTACGATGTCGTGATACTTATCTTTCGCACTCATACCTACAGGTTGAAAACATTTGAAATTACTCTTTTTTTAGCTTGGGTGCAAATAACATTCTAAAGTTGTTTGAAATGATTGGCCCTTCAGCTCCGTCATAATACTGAAACAAGATCATTTCTCACCCAATAGCATAACCATGGACAAGAAGACGCGCCAGCGCCACCAGCACAACAAAGCCGTATTTTGCAGCATCCGCAGCATCCGCTCCCTGTGCAGCCTGCTGAGGACAGACCAGCGCCGCCTGCTGCTGCTGGCCCGGCAGCCTCCCTACAGAGTATTCACTGTACCTAAAAAGGACGGCGGCGAACGGCAGATCGAAGCCCCCGGGGCAGAACTCAAAAAGATACTTGGCCGCCTCAACAACTACCTGCAAAGCGTGTACTAATTTGAAAAGTCGAGCGCCGCCTATGGCTTCATCGTAGGCGTGCTCAACGATGACGACCGCCGGAATGTGCTGACAAATGCACGGAAGCACGCCGGCAAGCCCTACCTGCTGAACGTCGACCTGATCGACTTCTTCCACGCCATCAGCCGCGAACAAATAGTAGCAATGTTCGAGGGCAAGCCCTTCCAGTTTAAGAAAGACTTGCCGGATCTCCTGGCCGATTTGGTAACCTACCAGGGGCGCCTGCCTATGGGCACGCCTACCTCCCCCGTACTGTCCAACCTGGCCTGCCGGGAGCTCGACGAACAACTCTCCGCCTTCGCCGATGACATGCTCTGGGTATATACCCGCTATGCCGACGACATGAGCTTTTCCTCCCGCAAGCTCATCGATGCCGACAAAGTAGACTCTGTGCGGGCCATCATAGAGAAGTCCGGTTTCGAGGTCAACCAGCGCAAATTAAAAACCTACGGCCCCGAAGACGACAAGATTGTCACCGGCCTGCTGGTCACTGACAAAGTCACCCTCGCGCCGGATTACCTGCCCCGGCTGGATGATGACATCCGCCAACTTCAGAACGTCCTGCTGATCCAGAACGAACAGGGGCAGCTTTCCACGCGCTGGGTGGAGCAGTTCAAGAAGAACATCATGGGCCGCCTCAACTTTGCCGGCTTCGTGCTCAAGCGCCACGATGAGCGGTACATTGACTTGAAGGATGCTTATTATAAGGCGATCAACCCGCCGCAGGAGGAGTTTGGGGCGGTAAGTTGGAGAGGGTTTCCTTATAATATTTGATTTTTTTTTAGGTTTCGCTCTCTTCAAGTTTCAAGCCTACTCAATATGCATCGCCGCTCAGACAGTGTTTTGTACGGAAGCTGCGTTCCTGGCCATTTCTTAACGCCGAACCTGCTAAGGGCGGGTTGGCCAACCCGGGCCGCTCAGGGGAGTTGCTATGGTTGGGCAGCCCCCCTGGAGCCCTCCGCCCTTAGCAGGCGTGGCGTTAAAAAACCGCTTGTAATGTAGCGTCCGCCCATAGGGCGGGCACAAAAAACTGTCTGAGCGGGGAGAAAGAATTAGTGCCCGAAAACCGAAAGCTAGGGAATACATATGAGCAAAGTATTTTCGATTAAGGCGAGTTTTTTTTGTGCAGCGGAATGAAAAGCGGTTTTAGCCGCGGCTGTGTAGGCGGAAGGCTTTTTTGCCTCTTTTTTGGCCTCAAAAAAGAGGGGACAAATGTTTACGAAAGCTTTGAGCAATAAGGTGCCCTGCCTTAAAGGCAAAAAACCGGAAAAACCAAAAGCTACGAAGGGGACCCTGTAGAGGGCTTTAGAAAGCATTCGAAAACTTAAAAAACAAAATAATCATGCAACTCGTACTCGATACCAAAGGCCTGGAAGTCATCAAAAAAGACGGCGTCTTCCACATCAAAGGCGAAAAAGGCAGCAAAGCCATCAGCCCCGCCAAGCTCGACAGCATCGCCATCACCGCCAGCGTGATGATCAGTTCAGATGCCATCGCCCTTGCCATACAACACCAGGTGCCCATCCTCGTTTTCGACCGCATCGGCAAAGCTAAAGCCCGGCTATGGAGCCCCTATTTCGAGAGCATCGCCACCCTGCGCCGCCATCAGGTACGCTTCGCCGAAAGCTCCGAATCCATGGCCTGGATGCTGGAACTGTTTGCCCTCAAAACCGAAGCACAGATAGAAAACCTCAGGTACCTGAAAAGCCGCCGGAACGTGCTCAACCTTGCCCTCGGGCAGCCCATCAGCTATCTTCGGCGCAACAGCCGCGGCTTTGAAGAATTCCGGGACAAACTGCCCGAAGAGTGCCGCCAGCAGGTAATGGGCGTAGAAGGCACACTGGCCCGCATCTACTGGCAGGCGGTAGGCGCCTCCCTGCCCAGCCGCTACACTTTCCAGGGCCGGAGCCGGCGCCCCGCCAAAGACATTTTCAATGCCGGCATCAACTACCTGTACGGCATGCTGTACTCCATAGTAGAAGGCGCCCTCTTTTCGGTTGGGCTGGACCCCCATCTCGGCATCCTGCACGCCGACGAATACAACAAGCCCAACCTCGCTTTCGACCTGATCGAGCCCTTCCGCCCCTGGGCCGACCGCCTGCTAATAGAAATGTGTATGGATAAACACCTGAAGGAGTCTTTCTTTACTAAAAACCAATATGGAATCTTCCTCAACAAAGAAGGCAAGGCATTCATCATCCCTGCATTCAACGACTTTATGCGCAGTACAACCACCTACCTGCACCAGGAATCCACCGTCAAGAACCACATCTACTTTACCGCCGGCCGCCTGGCGCAACGGATCAGGGTGGTGATGGAGGGGTGAGGAGGAAGGAGATGGTATATTTGGAAGAGAGGGCTTTGTCAGCTGACAACTTTCTGTTGTCTGCTGACTTTCTGCCACAAGGTTTCCGGGAGAAGGGAGCTGACAACTCACATGCCTACGCATGAAGCTTCGGCAGCCGGTGAAAGTTGTCAGCTCACAGGTTGGGCAAATCGGGAATTGCTGTGCCAGCACAGATTTATTTGGTGAAGCTCCGCGCGCCCCCCCTCTCTTCCGTGGGCTCCCCGTGTAGTAAAAGAGAGGGGGAGCCTGGCCCCAACGCCAGTTGGAGCCAGGCGGGGGTGAGTTCCCCCAACTGGCCAATACGGGTTCACCCCCGCCTCCTAATCTTCTTACTCTAACCTAACTCCTCCCACTCCATGCAACAACTGTCCCTCTTCGACGACGCCTTATACGACAACATCCGCCGCATCCTCGAGCGGAGCAACCGGCCCCGCCTGGGGCTGCAAAACCCTGGCCCCTCAGTGGAGCGAAAGCGGCCGCCGGATACCCGCGCCTACTGGCTCATTGGGCGGCTGCTCGCGCTGGAGGCGAAAGTGGCCCGTGAGGATGCCGCCAGGGTGGCCCGGCACCTGGCCCGCCGGCTGGAACAGGATCTCGGCCCTGGCTACACGCCCGGAAAGCTTCGGCAGATGTACGAACTCTACCGGGCTTTTCCCGATCAAAGCACTTTACGCCCGGAGCTGTCATGGTCGCATTATCAACTCCTGCTCAAGGTAGCGTATCCGGATGCCCGCAACTTTTACTACGAAGAAACCGCCATCAACCACTGGAGCACCCGGGAATTGGCCCGCCAAATTGAATCGCGTTACTACGAGCGCCAGCTGGCGCCCGGCGGGCCCATAAAAAAGCACTTTGTCCTGGAATTCCTGGGCCTGGAGGAGGCTGAAAAGATGCAGGAGAGCTGCCTGGAGGAAGCCCTGCTCGACAAGCTGCAGCACTTCCTCATGGAGCTGGGCAAGGGCTTTGCTTTTATTGGCCGGCAGAAACGGGTGGTGACCTCCAGTGGCAAGCAGTTCTACATCGACCTGGCCTTCTACCATTTCCTGCTCAAGTGCTTCGTCCTGGTCGACCTCAAGATCGGCGAACTCACCCACCGCGATATCGGCCAGATGGATATGTACGTTCGCCTGTACGAGGACAAGTGGCGGGGCGAGGGTGATAATCCTACCCTGGGCATCATCCTCTGCTCGCGTAAGGACCAAACGATCGTACAATATTCGGTCCTGAAGGAGAGCCGGCAGTTGTTTGCTTCTACTTATCAGTTATACCTGCCCACCGAGGAGGAGCTTTCAGAACGGCTGGGGCTGCGGGTAGAGGAGACAATTATATAAGAGTGGACAAACAAATATCTAAATCCCCCCCATTTTTTAACCAATTTCCTTCTCCAGCGTTGTACTGTGACAACGAAAAAAAACCGATGAAAAAGATACTACTGATTCTGATACTCCTGAGCCCTATTTTTCTCACGGCTCAGGACAAACACACCCTCAGCGGCTACCTGCGCGACGCGGCGACCGGAGAGACCCTGGTTGGCGCCAATATTTTGCTGCAAAAACCGGGCGGGCAGGGTACGACTACCAATGCTTACGGGTTTTACTCGCTGCAGCTGCCCACCGGAGCATACGAACTGGTTTTTACCTACCTGGGCTACGAACCCCAGGAAGCCTCCGTTGTATTGGATAAGGATGTCCGGCTCAACATTGCATTGGAGGAAGAAAGCCTGCAACTGGCGGAGGTGGTAGTGACCGCCAGAGAGGAAGACGAAAATGTGCGTGGCACCCAGATGGGCACCGTTGGGCTGGCCATGGACAACGTCAAAAAGCTGCCCGCTCTGATGGGGGAGGTAGACGTGCTCAAGGCCATTCAGCTGTTACCAGGCGTGCTCTCTGCCGGCGAGGGGACTTCCGGCTTTTATGTGCGGGGCGGTGGCCCGGACCAGAACCTGGTGCTGCTCGATGAGGCGGTGGTCTACAATTCCGGCCACCTGCTGGGCTTCTTTTCGGTTTTTAACGCCGACGCCATTAAAAACACCACCCTGATCAAAGGGGGCATGCCCGCCCAGTACGGGGGGCGGCTTTCTTCGGTGGTGGATATCCAGATGAAGGAGGGCAACAACCGGTATTATTCCGTAGAAGGAGGCATAGGGGCTATCGCCTCCCGCCTGACGGTGCAGGGCCCCATTGTCCGCGACCGCAGTTCCTTCATGTTGTCGGCGCGGCGCACCTATGCCCTCGACCTGGCGCAGCCTTTCCTGAAAGGCACTAATTTTGAAGGCACCAATTACTATTTCTACGACCTCAATGCCAAACTCAACTACCGGTTCAGTGATGAGGACCGCCTCTACTTCAGCACTTATTTTGGCCGGGATGTACTGAAATTCCGGGGTAACTTCCGGGATTTTTACTTTGACCTGCCCTACGGCAACGCCACGGCTACCCTGAGGTGGAATCACCTGTTCAGTAGCCAACTTTTTATGAACGTCTCAGCTATATACAATGATTACGATTTTAGTTTTGATGGCGGCCAGGGGGACTTCCGTATCGGCCTGTTTTCCGGTGTGCGCGATTGGAACGGTAAGGTGGATTTCGACTGGTTTCCCGGCGCGGGGCACAAAGTGAAGTTTGGCGTGAACTACACCTACCACCAACTCACACCCAATGTGGCTACCGCCACCAATGGGGAACAGACCTTTACCAACGACTTTGAGCCCCGCTACGCCCACGAATCAGCAGTATACCTGCTCGATGACTTTAGCCTGGGCCGCCGCCTGAGCCTCAATACCGGCCTGCGCCTGTCGGCCTTTACCCAGGTGGGCCCCTATGTTTCCAAAATAGATTCAGCCGTTTATGCCGATGGAGAGCCCGTGAAAACCTACCTGGGACTGGAACCCCGCCTGAGCCTCACCTGGAACCTGTCGGCCAACGCTTCCGTTAAAGGTGGCGTTACGCTCGCCAACCAGTATCTGCATCTGGTCAGCAACTCCACCAGTACCCTGCCTGCCGATGTGTGGGTGCCCAGTTCGGAGTTGGTCAAACCGCAAATCGGGCTGCAGTACGCCCTGGGTTTTTTCCGCAATTTCGCCGATAATATGCTGGAAACTTCTCTGGAAGTGTACTACAAAGACCTGCGCAACCAGATCGATTACCGGGAAAATTATGTCGACAATGTTGCCAATGACCTGGAGGCGGAGTTCGTCTTTGGAAAAGGCCGCGCCTACGGGGCGGAACTGTTCCTGCAAAAGCGTAAGGGATCCCTGACCGGCTGGGTGGGCTACACCTTGTCTCGCACCGAACGCATCTTCCCGGACATCAACAATGGCCAGGTGTTTCCCGCCGTCTACGACCGGCGCCACGACCTGTCCGTAGTCGCCAATTATCAGCTCAACCGAAAATGGGAATTGAGCGGCGCCTTTGTCTTCGGTTCCGGCAATGCCTACACGCCGGTGCAGAGCCTCTACTTTATCGACCGTTTCCCGGTCACTCAGTACGGCTCGCGCAACAGCGCCCGCCTGCAGGATTACCATCGCCTGGACCTCTCGGCTACTTACACGCCGAAGCCGGATTCGGAAAAGCGGTTTAAGTCCAGTTGGGCTTTCTCCGTTTACAATACCTACAGCCGGCAAAACCCCTTTTTCGTATACTACGACCTCCAGTCGGACCCGGCGGCGGGCACTGCCCAGGCCACTGCCTATAAGGTGTCTTTGTTTCCGGTCATTCCTTCGGTAACCTGGAATTTTAGTTGGGAGGGCAAAAAGGAATAATAACGGGGTAGGGTAGGGTTGACTGTTGTTCGTTTGGCAAACAAAGGCGTTTTTTTGCAACAAACAAGACCCCCTAAAGCCCCTCTCTCCCATGACCAAAATCACCTCCCTTTCCTGACCAAAATCAGTGCACGGCAGCAAAGAAAGAGATAACTAGGGGTACTGTTGGGTAGCAACCGGCAGAAAGATTTTGTTAGTGGCTACCGATTTATCTACCAAAAACAATTGATTATGAACCGGGAGTATCAAAAAATGTGGGAGGCCCAGCGGGAAATGCTGGATCAGTGGTTGGCGTTTTCCAGGAAGATGTTCCAACCCGTCAAGGAAGAAAAGAAATCCCGGGCTACAGGAAAAAAGGACAAGAAAGCATCAACTGATTCCCCCACCGATTGGCCAAAAAGTATGATGGAATTTTATCGGCACTGGACGGAGGCACAGGGGGAAGCAGCTAAAAAATGGATGAGTGCTTTCGGAGAAATGTCCGGAGTTCCTGACCCCTATTTCTCCAACCTTGACCTTTCTAAAACGGAGGAAAACGGCGCTAAATTCTGGAAAAGCTGGATGGGTCAGATGGGGCAGCTTTGGCCCTACACGAAATCTGCTGGACGGCCAGCGCAGAATCTTCCTCTTCTGAATGCTTACGCAGATTGGCTTTCCGGGCTATATCAGGCATGGAAACCCCAGGTCGAGCGGCTGGAAGCAATGGGCTATCACCCGGATTTTATCAATAAATACTTTTCCGGAGAAGCATTCCGGGAGGCTTTGAAAAAGGCACCGGGCGTTTTTCCGCCAGAAACCTGGACTGATTTTCTGAACAAAACGCATCAGGGCTTCGACAAGTATATCGAGTTTCTCAACGATGTGGATTTGCCCTTTGATGAAATGGCCGCTTACTGGGACCGGATGCTGGTGCGCTTTACCCCTTTGGATGAGGTGCCGATGTTCCGCCTTGGCAACAGTATTCATCACTACCTGGAAATTCTGGCCAACCCATTCTACGCCATTGCGGGTACGCCTAAGCTAATGCGGATTCAGAAAGCCTGGAGAGACATCCAGTTTTACTACCTGTCCTTTATGCTCAAAAATGCCGAACTGCGGGGTAAGATACTCGAATCGAGCCTGGCCGTGGTGCCGGAAACCATCCGTTCCTTTATAGATGCTAAAGAAACATCGGAAGAGGCGCCATCTGGTATGGAATTCTATGAGTATTACGTCGATAACCTGGACCAGCACCTGCAAAAGTTGCTGGCATCCGATGAATACGGCAGCTTACAAAATGAAGTGGCCCGGGTAGGAGTTGAACTTAAATCCAAACTGGATGAACTGGTGGAACTTTCTTTAGAAGGCCTGCCTCTAATGACCAAGTCGGATGAAGACGATATTGCTAAGGAGATTGAATCTTTGCGGGTGAAGATGCGGGAGCTGAGCAATAGACAAAAGAAAGATCTTGGTAAAAAGGCACTCAAGGAAGAAGCCATGAATTAGAAACTCTAAAAAAAAGCCGGTTGCGGGCCCCGTAAGGCCTTCGCAGCCGGCTTCTTTTTTTAAGATAAAAAAAGCGGACGCCGTCCGCCGTAGCCTTCCATCAGGAGGAATGCTAACGATGTGGGTGAAAACAAAAAAAAGCCCGCCTTCGCATAAAGCTTCGGCGGGCGGAGGCGGAGGGATTGGCTGCGCCCATCCCGGAGTGAGGGCTACAAAACTTTTAGATGGCCTTACAGGCTACTTTCTGTTAATAGTAATGCTTTTTGGCAAAAGCCCTTCCTGAACCAGATTTTAAATACTTTTCAAATAGGGCAGCCTTATATTCATCAAAAAACACCTGAAAGGTGATGAGGTTTATGGGAAGCCTTTTAGCAGTATAAGACACCTGCCCTTTTCGATGACGGCTTAGTCGCTCTTCTAATTTTTTTGTTTTTCCAACATAATAAGTATTGTCAGCGCATAGAAGAATGTAAACGGTATAACTTTCTGAGGGGAGAGGATTCCATAACTATTAGGATAAAAAGCGGACGCCGTCCGCCGTAGCCTTCCATCAGGAGGAATGCTAACGATGTGGGTGAAAACAAAAAAAAAAAGCCCGCCTTCGCATAAAGCTTCGGCGGGCGGAGGCGGAGGAGGAGGATTCGAACCCCGGTACCGTCGCCAGTACACCGCATTTCGAGTGCACCCATTCAACCACTCTGGCACTCCTCCAATGAGGACACAAAAATAATGAAATTAATACATAGAATGGCAATTTTAGTTTCCTAATCCCACCCCATCTGATACGACAACACCAACTCATGGGTCAGCCCCACGCCAGCCTCAAAAGTGCTGGTAAGAAAGAAAGAAATTGGAATAGTGCAACTGCCAGTTCTCCCCAGTCCCGCGCCCAGTTGCAGGTGCGCCTGCCAGTCGGAAGAGACCGCGCCTCCGGTGAAGAAGCGTTGGTCGAAGAGCGCTACCCGGACGCCCGACCACACATTCGTAGGGGCGTAGAAAACGTGTTTCACCCACACCACCGGCTCGGCGTAGCCATAGCCATCATCGAAGTAGAACCGCATGCCGGCGTAGGCGTGGTAATGCAACGCCCGCTTCAGGTTGCCCTGCTGCTGCCCTTGTCCGTCGAAGTACAGGTCGCCCGGGAAGCTTTGCTCTACGGACAGTACCGTGAACAGGAATTTTTCGTTTTGCCGGCTGGAGCCTACCTGCGGTAGTAGTAGAACAGGCCGGCGGTGGCGTTGGGGAAAAAGCGCGACTGCATGGCGTCGCTCAGCAGGTTGTCATTCGGGTTTTCTACCTTGATCTTGCTGCCGTCCAGCTGAAACTGAGATCCGGAAAGCCCCAGCCCGATGGAAAGCCCATGCTTTCGGTACCGGTGGAACTGCAACTGGTAGGAATAAAACAATTGCGCCTGAGTGTAGTTGGTGAAATTTTAACTGGTCATTGGCGACAAAACCGCCAAAACTCATGTGGTTGTCCTCATTGGTGTATTTCGCTCCCGCCAGGATGGTTTGCGGGCGCCCTCAAAAGCCTGTCCACTGTCGCCGGTATACCAGGTCTACGTCCAGTGTCTTCCAGGAACCGTAAGGGTTGAATAGGTCGACGGCGGCGGGGTTGACGACGTAGTCGAATGAGCGAAACTGCGACCAGTGGGCTAGTTGCTGGGTACCTAATGAGCCAGTCAAAACTGAAAACAGAAAAAAGCGGGTAAAAGTATTTCATGTCATTGGGTTTACTGCAACATCCATTGATTAGTCGTTGGTACTTTCATGTAATTGCGTTGTAACTATTCAGCATCATGGTGATTTAACCCCTGGCGCGAAATTTTGTAGGCTTTTTTTGCCGGAACCCCTTCTCATTCCCCTTGAAAGGGGAAGGTTTGCTTACAAAATTTCGCACCAGAGGCATCCATAGCCTTATGCTAAATAGTAACATTGCGTTTTCAAATAACTGGCGTAGTAACGGTGAATTGGCTCGCAGGACAAACCTCTATTCCCGAATGATGGTAATGGTTTTGCGAATGACAACAGGCTGGTAAGGCTTCCACCACCAGAACATACAAATAAGTACCGGTAAGGCAGTTCCCTGCCTTTGTAAATACCGTCCCAATCGCCCTGATAATCCCTTGATTCATACACGACATCTCCCCAGCGATTGAAAATGGACAGTTTGTGGTCCGGTAGAATTCCAGCTCCGGAATGACAAAGAAATCGTTGACGCCATCTCCGTTGGGAGTAATCGTGTTGACCGGGTCGATCAAAGGCGCTTCCTTATCCAGGACTTCAACCAGCAGGCTGGCGGTGTCCCGGCAACCGTTCTCATCGATGCCAATTACCAGGTAAGTGATCGAAGAATCGGGCGTCACCGTAGGTTCCTGGCAATCATCACAGGAGAGAAACCTGCCGGGTATCCACTGGTACTGGCTGGCTCCACTGGTATCAGGGTGAAGGATTCGCCCTCTTTTAACCGGGCGCTACTCCCGGGTCAACCTCCGGCGCCGGAAAGACGGAAAGCTCCAGGGCTGCCGTATCCATCCCACAGGCATTGTGCCGCAATGAGATAATAAACCGAGGCAGTTTCCGGTAAGGTATGCGGAAGCAGGTTTACCACTTCAATCCACCCGTAGGGCTCCACCAGCTGAATGTTCCGTTTCCGGCGGCTAGTAATTCCAGGCTTTCGCCTTCACAAACACCCTGTGCGGCGCGATGATCATCGGATTGGGCGCCTCATCTTGCGAAACTTCCGCCGCTGCTTCTCCGGAACATCCCTGCCCATTGGAGACCGTTACGCTGAAGGCGCCTTCGGAGCTGACGGAAAGGGTTTGGGTGGTGTCGCCGGTAGACCAGAGGTAGTTGTCGAATACGCCGGCGTCCAGAGTGGTGGAAGCGCCGGTGCAGAAGGAGAGTTGCCCGCTGATCTGCGGCATGAGGGCTTCACTTTGGGTGACGGCAACGCTTGTTTCCCCGGAGCAACCCTGATCATCGGAGACGGAGACGCTGAAGGCGCCTTCGGAGTTGACGGTAATGGTTTGGGTGGTGTCGCCGGTAGACCAGAGGTAGTTGTCGAATACGCCGGCGTCCAGAGTGGTGGAAGCGCCGGTGCAGAAGGAGAGTTGCCCGCTGATCTGCGGCATGAGGGCTTCACTTTGGGTGACGGCAACGCTTGTTTCCCCGGAGCAACCCTGATCATCGGAGACGGAGACGCTGAAGGCGCCTTCGGAGTTGACGGTAATGGTTTGGGTGGTGTCGCCGGTAGACCAGAGGTAGTTGTCGAATACGCCGGCGTCCAGGGTAGTGGAAGCGCCGGTGCAGAAGGAGAGTTGCCCGCTGATCTGCGGCATGAGGGCTTCACTTTGGGTGACGGCAACGCTTGTTTCCCCGGAGCAACCCTGATCATCGGAGACGGAGACGCTGAAGGCGCCTTCGGAGTTGACGGTAATGGTCCTGGGTGGTGTCGCCGGTAGACCAGAGGTAGTTGTCGAATACGCCGGCGTCCAGGGTAGTGGAAGCGCCGGTGCAGAAGGAGAGTTGCCCGCTGATCTGCGGCATGAGGGCTTCACTTTGGGTGACGGTAACACTCGTTTCTCCGGAGCACCCCTGATCATCGGAGACGGAGACGCTGAAGGCCCCTTCGGAGTTGACGGTAATGGCCTGGGTGGTGTCGCCGGTAGACCAGAGATAACTGTCGAATACGCCGGCGTCCAGGGTAGTGGAAGCACCGGTGCAGAAGGAGAGCGGCCCGCTGATCTGCGGCATGAGTTCCGAAGCCTGCACCACCACCACTGCGGCTGCTCCGGGACAACCTTGTCCATCCGAAACAGTAACGCTGAAGGCCCCTTCGGAGCTCACGGTAATGGTTTGAGTCGTATCGCCGGTAGACCAAAGGTAGTTGTCAAAAGTCCCGGCATTGAGGGTGGTAGTGGAGCCAGGACAAAAGGATGGTAGCCCTAAGATTTGTGGCATTGGAGCGGCGCCCTGGCTGACCAGGGCAGAAGTCTGGCCGGTACAGCCTAGTTCATCCGAAACGATAACGGTATAGACTCCTGCTGTATCCGCAGAAATAGTTTGAGTAGTGTCGCCATTAGACCACAGGTAGCCATCGTAAGGGCCGGCGTCGAGTGTGGTAGTGGAGTCGGGGCAGATGAACAACTCGCCGGTGATCTCTGCAACGATAGACGGGTTCCGGGTAGTCTGCACCGAAGATTCACCCGTGCACCCATTTTCATCGGTAACGGTAACGCTAAAAAGGCCGCTCTGCGCCACGGATATGGTTTGGGCGGTATCGCCGGTAGACCAAAGAAAACGCTCGTAATCCCCGGCGTCGAGGGTAGTGCTGGCGCCGGAGCAAATGACGAGTTCCCCATTGATTTGCGGAACGAACTCCGGCCTTTCGGTTAGGGTGACGGAGGCCTGCCCCGTGCATCCCTGCTCGTTGGATACCGTAACTGTAACGGAGCCCTCCGTATTCACGGATATGGTTTGAGTGAAATCGCCGGTAGACCAGAGGAAGTTTTCAAAAGGGCCGGCATCGAGGGTGGTGGCGCCATCGAAGCAGAAGGAAAGCTCGCCGGTTATCTGGGGCATGGGCGTTTCCACCTGGGTTACCTGCAGGGAGGCTTCACCGGTGCATCCCAACTCATCGGCTACCGTGACGCTGTAGGTTCCTTCTTCATCAATGATGATAAAGTTGGTGGTGTCACCGGTGGACCACAGGTAGGTTTCGTAGAATCCGGTTTCCAGAGTGGTGCCCTGCCCCTGGCAGAAGCTGGTGTCGCCGTTGATGGCCGGTTCGAGGCTGTCTCCGACAAAGACCAATACGGTGTCCCGGCCTGTACAGCCCTTTCCGTCGGTAATATCTACATAGTATTCGGTGGAGCTATCGGGTGTGGCGGTGACAGTTGCGGTATTGCCTAGATTATCACTCCAGGTATAAGAATAGTTGCCATCGCCACCCGTCGCCGATGCATTCAGGGTAGCAGGGTTACCCAGACAGATGGCTGAATTCAGGCCTGCGTTGGCTACCAATGGTTCCGGTTCTTCGAGGAGGACGGTAACGGAATCCCGGCAACCGTTAGCGTCTGTGACGGTGGCCGTATAGGTGTCGGCACATAGCCCGCTCACGATATCAAGGGTATCGCCGGTGGACCAGAGAAAGGTATAATCGGCGGTTCCGCCGACCGGCAGCGCCTGGGCCTGGCCGTCACAAAGCCCCACACAGCTAATGCCGGCCAACTGGGCGCCAACTGAATCCAGGCGCATGGGCGTACCGTTCCACTCCAGTGCGCCGAGGTCGGTAATGCCTTCAAACAAGCGGTTGTCGCCATTCAGGTCGATGTCGAGCTTTTCCAGGCTATCCAGGTCGCCATCGAGGTCAAAGAAGTCGATGGGTAAAAAATCATTGAGGCCGGCATTGACCGCTGGGGAGCAGGGGGAAAGGCGAAGGTCGCCATCGGTGGGGGCCAAAAATAGAGGATCGGCCGTTTGTATCGCTTCCTGGTTTGCCGGCCCACTGTGTCCGTCTTGTATGATGCAATGAGATAAGGACAAGGTTCCCCCATTGTTAAAGGCCTCCTTATCGGCAGACGAAGCGTTGTTTTCCCAGAGGATACTATTACTGATGGCCATTTCATTGACTCCGCCGGCTGCCCCGTCCAGATAAACCGCGCCCCCTTCCAGTTGAGCGGAGTTACCGAAGAAAGAGCAGTTGATCAACTGGTTTTGCGTGACGCCGGCTTCACTGGCGAAGGAGGTGGAAAAAACGGCGCCCCCGCTGAGCGCTGCCTGATTGTTGTAGAACGCGCAGTTGACGGCCTGCCCGGTATTGACCGCGTCCTGGCTGCCTCGGAAATAAAGGCCTCCGCCGTCCTGCTCACTGTTGTTGCCGGAAAAAAAGCAATTGATAATACGGTCGTCGGCGAGGCTCAAAGCGAAGGACGCCCGGTTGAAAATGGCGCCCCCGTTGCCGCCGGCCAGGTTGTTGATGAAGCGGGAGTTGCTGATCAGGTTGCGAGATTCAGTATTGGAACCCATGAGCATCCAGATGGCGCCGCCGCGCCCAAATTGGCCTTCCGTCCGGTTGTTTTCAAACAAGCAGCTGTCGATGCGCACCGCGGAAAAGCTGCGAGCCAGCAACTCAGTGCTGGTTACATTGAGGGCTATGGCGCCGCCGTCGTCACCGGAGTAGTTGTTGCGGAAAGTACAACCGATAAACTGCGGTTCGATGATTGCGCCCACGGACCCGGCCACCAACACGGCGGCCCCGCGGCTGACTGCCAGCAGAGAACAGGTATTGCCTTCGAAGGTGCAGTTGCGCAGGGTTGCCCGGATGGTTCCATTGCCGCTTCCATCCATACAGATACCGCCGCCGCCGGTGGCGTAGTTGTTTCGGAAGGTACAATTTTGAACGACAGGGCTTCCCTCTGAACCGCCGGCGCCATCGATGTAGAGCCCGCCTCCGAAAGAGAAACCAAAGGCCCTGTCGGCATTGCCCTCTTCAATAGTAAAACCATCGATCAAGGTTTTGGAAGCGACATTTTTTAACAGGACGACCCGGTAGGAGTTGTCGGTGCTATCGTTCTGAATCCCAATATTTCCACTTAAGATCGTGGGGTTGGCTTCAACATCCCGTTGGTTGAGTTGATCCTCCACCGCGGCGAAACCACCGTACAATTCCACGCCGTTCCGGGAGGTGAAAGCTATTTCCCGGTCGGCATCCGTGCAGGGATTACAGCTCGTCGGATAATAGACGCCTTCCGCCACCCAAACCTGGTCGCCCGGATAGGCGGCCCGGAGCGCATCCTGCAAGTCGGTGAACGCATCGGCCCAGGAGCTGCCATTGTTATTGCCGGTGGCATCTTTGTCGACCCGTATCCGGCCGTTTTCATAAGCGCCGATATCGACCACTCCGTTTTGAATGCGCTGATCTCCGTCCAGGTCAAAAAGGAAAGTGGGAGGTACGGCGGAGTTGAAGCCTGCATCGGCGCCGGGAGAGCAGGATAGCAGATGGAGGTCTCCGGCTGAAGGGTCGGCATACTGGGGATCCGCAAAGATATTATCGCCTTCGTCGATAGTGTTGGGCGGCAGGCCTTGTTCCAAAATACTAAAGGATATCGAAGCCGTCCCGCCGTTATTGCGTATTTCATTTTCTGCGACGCCGGCACTGTCTTTCCACAAAATACAGTTGGCCAATTCCATTCCATTCACTCCGCCGGCTGCCCCATCGAGGTAAACGGCCCCGCCTTCGAGCTGAGCGGTGTTGCCGTAGAAAGAGCAATTGGCCAGTTGGTTCTGGGTGTTGCCTTCCGCGCTGGCGAAGGAAGTCGAAAAAACAGCGCCGCCGTTAAAGGCTGCTTCGTTGTTATAAAAGACACAGCCGAGGGCCTGCCCGATGTTGATGGCGCCCTGGCTGCCCCGGAAGTAAAGCGCGCCCCCATCCTCCTGGCTGCGGTTGCCGGAAAAGAAACAATTGACGATGCGGTCATCGGCGAGGCTCAGGTCGAAGGAGGCCCGGTTAAAAATGGCGCCGCCGTTGCCGCCGGCCAGGTTATTGATAAAACGGGAGTTGCTGATCACATTATGGGATTCGGTATTGGAGCCGGTGAGCATCCAGATGGCGCCGCCACGCCCGAAGTTGCCTTCCGTTATATTGTTTTCGAAGAGGCAGCTGTCAATTAGTACGGAAGAAGTGCTGCGGTTCAGGGTGGAGGTGCTGGTTACATTGAGGGCGATGGCGCCGCCGTCGTCGCCGGAAAGGTTATTGCGGAAAGTGCAGCCGATGAACTGCGGTTCCATGGTGGCGCCCACTGAGGCGGTCATGAAAACGGCCGCCCCCCGGCTGACTGCCTGTAAGGAACAGGTGTTGCCCTCGAAGAGGCAGTTGCGTACGGCTGCCCGGATGGTTCCGTTGCCGCTCCCGTCCATACCGATGCCGCCGCCACCGGTGGCGTAGTTATTGCGAAAGGTGCAATGCTGAATAAGCGGGCTGCCGGTATTGCCGCCCGTGCCATCGATAAAGAGCCCCCCGCCGAGAGAGAAACCGAAGGCGCCATCGGCGTTGCCCTGCTCGACGATGAAACCATCCAGGATGGCGGTGGAGTCCACCTGCTCGGCGATCAAAACCCGGTAAGTATTGTCGGTACTGTCACCCGGAACGCCGATATCGCCACTAAGGAGGGTTGGGTTGCCTTGAATATCCCGTTGGCCCCGGCTTGTTTCGGTACCGGCAAAGCCTCCGTAGAGGGCTACGTCGTTTTTCATGGGAAAGAAGCGCTCGCGGTCGGCGGTAGTGCAAGGCGCACAGTCAACCGGCCGGTAGGCGCCGCGCGCCACCCAAATCTCTCCGCTGTCGGTATTGGACAGGGCATCCTGCAGGCGAGGGTAGGCATCGGCCCAGGAGCCGCCGCAGCCGGCCGTGCAGGAGGAGTTTACATCAACATAGACCACCTGAGCTATTGCCGGGAAGGTAAGCAAAAAGACAGTGCAAAATGATAAGGCGGCCAGTGCCTTCTTGGGTAAGGGGGCTGCTAAATACATGTCAACGTATCGTTTTCTTCATTAGTGATGAAGCGTAAATGAGTTCGTTTGCGTTTCATCACATATCAATTTTCGGAAATTCCCGCGTAGGTAGATGCGTGTTTAGATAGGCTTTGGTTATTCACATTCAAAGGGATTTTGCCTATACTGATTTAGCGAGGCAAATTAATCAAAGTTTGGGGAAGATAAGGAAAAGGAGTGCGATTTTCGGAAATTTGCCCCCACCCTTAGCGACGAGCGATTAATAAGTGTCGTGTTTCGACAGGCTCCTGGAAAACCGACAGTTATTGATTGCTCGTCGCTTACCTGGCGCCTCCACACCTTCGGATCATCTTTTGTGTCCATTCATCCTCGGGCTTGAGTTGTTGCGCCTTTTTCAGCAGGCCCATAGCGTGCTCGCAGCCGCCGTATTCCAGGATGTTGGCGGCGCGGTTTTTGTAGTCCGCAAAATTCTGGCTGATGGCTTTCTCGGTTTGCCGAATCTTGTTTCGGATAAGCCCATCGGAGGAAATGAGGTTGGCCGCCCGGTATTTTTCAAGAGCCGTGATCAGGGTGGCATCTGCGAGGGCGAGGCTGTCGGCAGTATTGACCAGTTGGGCCACTTGCCGGTATTGGGATAACAGGGAGTCGCTTTCTGCTTGTTGGGCAGGAGATGCGATAAAGGGTATCGCTTCGTCGAGTTGCTTAATAGCCGCTTCGTATAGCCCCTGGCTTTTAAGAGATTGGGCATTGGCCACCTGAGAGGTAAAGAAGGACTCCTGAAGCGCCTGCCGGGCTTTTTCCTTCTCATTGCGCTGGTAGAGGGCCCAGGCGCCCAGCGTGAAGGCAATAAGGGCCACTATACTGGTGATAATAGTGAAAAAGCGCTGCCGGCGGGCGGATCTTTTTTCGGTTTCCAGTTTCTGGTGAACGAGCTCCAGTTCGCGCTGTTGACGAATTTTTTCTTCCGCTTCCACCTTCTCTGCATGGGCCTGGCTGTCCTGAATAAATTCTTGTACGGCCGGTTCGAGCGAAAGCTTAGGCAGATAATCCTCGTAGGCATTGAGCTGTTTTCGGCTGAGGTATTCGCCGGTCTGCCGGTGGTCCAGGAAATTGCTCTGGATGCGGCGCTTGACCTCATTGAGCTGCCGCTGTTCGTCGGTTCGTTGTTCATCGATCAGCGCGGCCAGGCTGTCGTGGGCCAGTTCTATATTATTATCGGAAAACCGGATCAGGCGGCTTTGTTCCAGCCGTTCGATGCAGCCGGAAAGAGCGGCTGGGCTCATAGCCGGCAGGAGCTTGAGTGTGGATTCCTCCAATAGGATGTATTTACTATCTTTCTGGCGGCTGTAGCTTATGGGGCGCTTGGTGCCTTCTTCGGTCACAAAAACGTCCAGTATTTCATGAACGGCGCCAGCCGGAAAACCGGGGTGTTTGTCGCTAATAAAGCGCTGGATTTCGATTTCCTGTTGGCGCAGGAATTTTTCGAGGACATGCTCTATCGAACCGAAGGCGCTGATCTCACCCCTGGAGAATTCGAGCGGGGGTAGTTTACCTGCCCGTTCTTTTTCACCATAAGAACGCTGATAATCTTCCTGGTACAACATGTCGAGATACACCTGAAGGTAAGGAAGCTGAATGCCGGACTTCCCCGCGCTGATATTGTCGACAATCAATTGGAGGCTGTCTTCTTCGGGTTGCTCCAGGGCAATGTTAAACTGTTGGAAGGAGGAGGTGAGGACGGTTTTGACCCTGGACGCATTCATGGGCTCCACCCGCAACCTGAAGTCAAAGAGGGTAGGGATAACCTTTTCAAAGGCGTACAACCGGCCCAGGTATTCTTCCCGAATGACGAGCAGGATGGTGCAGGGTAGGTCTGCTGCCAATAGCTTTTTCAGGCCATGGGCCAGTTGTTGCTGTTCTTCCCACGAACCGAGAATGAATAATTCTTCGAATTGATCAAAGATCAGGTAAACCGGCCGCAGGTAATGGCGATACAGTTGCCGGACCGTTTCCGGAATATCTTTCCGGGTATGCCCACCCAGGGCGTCTCTCAGCGTTTTCCGGAAGGACCGGTTAATATCCTCTTGCCGGCGGATAAACAGGGGTAGCCAGTCGGGCCCATCAAAGCAGCTGGCCAGGCCGCATTGAATAAGGCTGGTCTTTCCCGTACCCGAAAGGCCATAAGCCAATACAAGAGGTGTTTTAAACACCATTTTGTACAACGCTTCCGTCTCCGTCTCCCGGCCGAAGAACTGGCCTTTATCGTCCAGGGTATATGCATCCAGAAATTTGAACGGGCTTCTCATACGGCTTCTTTCATTGGCTGTTGAAAAATAAGCTGGGCAAATGAATCAAACTGGCTTTTGATGATCCTGAAATTGGCTTGCTGCCGGATCATCAGAGGCTGGTCATTGGGCTTATAGACGTGTTTGTAACAATAGGCGTCTCCTCCTTTTTCATAGTGGTCGAAAAAGTAAAGTTTGGCAATGGCGGCCTTTTCATCGAAGGCATTCTCATCGATGAGGAAGGGCGACAGGTTGAGGAACTGCCGGCGTTCTGCTCCGTTATTCAGCAGCAGTACCGAAGCCGTGTCCATGTATTTTTCCAGTACCTGTTGCTCTTCCGCCAGGCCGACAAAACGCTGGACGAGTTTTACGAGTTTATGCTTGAATTTCGGAACTTTGGAGTGCCGGTATTTTATGACGTCAATGTCCTTGACTGAGGCCAGGGTATAACGGGCAATGAACCCCAGCCGCCCCAGAATCATAGCTAATTTTTCTTCCGCAATCCGGCACAACTGCAGGGCTTCCGTTTCTGAAAGGCCGTTGGTGGGCAACATTTTTTCTTTGGCTTTTTCCATGAACTTACAGGCGCTGCAGAAGTCCGACTGTTCCTCGAATAGGAGCGAGGCCTTTTTCATTTCAGGAATAAAAAATGGGGTATGGTTTTCCTGCAGAGTAAGGCCCACCTGCCGGATCAGGGGCAGATAGTCGTAGGTAGCTTGCTCCGCTTGCCTGGCCAGGAAGAAACTTTGGATCGTTTGTTGCGTTTCTCCGGAGAGCCGGAGCTTTTCAGAACCGGCCAGGGCATCCCACAACTGAGCAAGCAGGATGAAGGCCAACAACTCGATGACGGTATCGTAGGTGACCGTCATTTGCCGGAGGCGGGCCGGCCCGGGCTTATCGTAAAAGATAGCTTTCGTAAACTCGGATTCCGGCACCAGCAGTTTGCGCAACTGCTCACTGATCGGGTGAGGCAGGCTCTTTAGGATGGCCTCCCGTTTATCGAGGATGTTGTGCACGGCGCCGAGGGATTCATCCTCACGTATTTTTTCTACCTCCTTGTTGTGAGGCGCCAGGTTCTCGATCAATTGAGTGATCAGGAAGGCATTGGGTTCCTGGGCAGGGTTGTAGGCATCATAGGGGTAGTCCGGTAATCTCCATTCCGTTCCGGATTCATCTTTGCAGAATAAGCCCCAGAGCGGGATGTCGCCTTCCATTGCTTCTATTCCCGCGCCTCGCCTTACAGCGAGCCTTTCAGCCGCCACCGTTTGCGCCGCACCCATGCCCGCCTGAAACGATTCGGCGACGGTGTAGTATTGCTCGCTTAACGCCTGGTAAAAACTGATGGCGAACTGAGTGGCGGAAGGGTCGCCTACCGGCGCACTTGTAGCGATGACCAGCGGGCGGCTCTTCATGCTCAACAGGTTCTTCACCTGTCCGCCGGTGGAGCAGCCGTTCAGGACGATTAGCTTGAGTTTGGGGCATTGCCCCAGTAATTCTGCGATCCCGGTAGCTTGTGCAGGTTTATCCTCCAGCAGTAGCGCATCCCGGCCGGCGTGGCCGCTGAAGTGGAAAACGGTGAGATAGTCCCTGAACAAAACCAGATACTCCGCGATCCTGGCGATGGAGGTATTCGAATCCCGATGGATGGAAAAGTGCTGTTGCAGGGCACGGCGGGAAAGGATGCTGTACACTTTTTCGTCCTCTTCCCTGAGGGTGGGAAGCGGAACCTCCCGGCTGTTGGCAAAGGCTAGGAATACGATATCCATGGATCGTTGGTTTAATTTTTTTATTAATTATTCTCGTGTCATTCTTCAGGCTTTTCCTCTTTTACGAATTTCGTACTCAGATATTCCGCTATTTTATATTCCCGGTTTAGCCTGTTTAGTTCTTCTTCGGTATAGGGCAGCTCCTGTTCCAGTTCTTGAAAGCTTACCTCGGGGATCGGGCATTGTATCAATTTTCCCTCTCGGGAGATGGCAATCAACTGCTTGCCATCGAAAGAAAACCGGGCCGGAACTGGATTTTGCCTACGGATATCGATGGACATCAGGAGGCGCCCTTCCGTATCCCATAGCTTGGCCGTACCATCTTTTGAGGTAGAAAGAATAAGGGTTTCGTCAGGGCTCCAAACCGCAGAGATGATTGGCCCGGTATGCTCTTCAAGGCTCAGCTCCAGGGCGCCTTCCGCATTCCATACCATCACGGCGGCCTTGGTGAAACTGATGATTTTGTCTCCCGCCCGATTAAATATAGCGCCCAAAGGGTAACCTCCGGCGTGCGGCAGGCGGGCCAGTAATGTGCCATCCAGCCTCCATACCCGAAGGCTGCCATCCAGGCAGCGGGTCAGTATCCTGTCTCCCCGAGGACTGAAGAGCGCCTCTTTGACGGCGTCTTCATGAGGATGCAACGCAAGAAGTAGCTGGCCGTTGAGGTTCCATATTTTAGCCGTACTGTCAGCCGATGCGGTCACTATTTTGGAGCCATCGGGAGAGAAAACGGAGGAATAGATGTAGCCGCTGTGCCGCAGAGGGGGAGCTGCTGGCTGGCCGGCCTGATTCCACAGCCGCACGGCCCAGCTGGAAGACCGGGCCAGGAGGTAGGCGCCGTCCGGAGAAAAGTGGCCCTCATAAATAGTGCCTTCATGGCCGGAAAGGGTAGCGAGCAAGCCGCCTTGGGTATTCCATAATTTAGCGGTATGGTCACGTGACCAGGTCAATACTTTGTCTTCAGCAGGAGAAAACACGCCGCCCAGCACATCTTCCCGGTGGCCTTTCAGGAGAAAAGCCTGTTCCTTTTCCAGGCTCCAAAGAAGCGCGGAGCCGTCTTCCGTGCAGGTAAGAATGAAGCCTTCATTCGGGGAGGAGACAACGGAAATGATGGGTGCATTGCTCAATTGTTGGCCTGGATAGATGGGCTCTTTCACTTTCTGACTGCTATCAGTCGGGAGGAGTAGGATCTTGTTATAGAAGATGGCCGCCAGGTTGGGCTTGGTTTTCAAGGCTAAGAAAGCAGTGGGTGCTTCTTTTTGCCCAATGACATCTTGGGTGAAGTTGTGATAAACCGCTCTGCCGAAGGTCAATTTGATCTGTGGCGAGGGATGTGCTTCGGAAAGCTGGGAGGCTCTGAAGGCCAGGTAAAGGGCATCCGGATAGTTTTGAGATTTGATCTCATTCTCGGCCAGGAGCGCCAGCCGGTTGGCTTCCGTAAGGATGGCCTGTTCTTCTCTTTGCTTGGCGTATTCCTGCGCTTCTTTAGTCGCTTTTTCGGCCTGCTCCTTGGAGGCCAGGGCAATCTCTTTAGCGGCAAGCGCTTCCCGGGCTGCCTCGTAAGCCTGTTCCCTGGCGTCTTCCAGTTCAGCCACCCATTTTTCCTGGGCCAGGCTGACCAGGGAGTCGAGGTCGTCCCCTGCGGGCGCATCGAGGCAAAAACGGGCGGCAATGAAACGGTTAATGGATAATTTGTAGTTGTCTTGTTTTAGAAATTGAAGGCCTTCGGTGCGAAGTGCATCATAGCAAGGGTCTTGTGCAGGTAGCATGGATAGCCCTAGCAGTATCAGGAAGAAAGTGAATTGGTATTTCAAAAGCCGTTTCATGAAAGCGTTTTTTTGGTTGCCCATTGATGATGTTGGCTCTCATAGAAGAATGGCTAATCTTTTTAACTCGTATGCCGATGCCCAATCTCTAAAAACGGGCGACAATCTTTACCCCTGCTCCGCCAGGCCGGGCTGACAGCCGCCAGGCCGGCGATTTGTTACCAGGCGCTTCATCCTTAGGGCAGTATTTTTCATATTGCCTGACTCTCTTCTTGTATTTGAAAAATCGGAAACCATAACCCACTGCGTCTACGCTCAGAACGGCAATCCCGGTTATGGCCAGTATTTTGTAGGTGTTATCTTTACTTCTGGCGGCCTCCAGGTAGGGCCGGGCTTCATCAGTGGAGTTACCGTCCTGCCAGCGGGTTAAATATTGCTGATAGTCCTCATCGGCATTGGCTTTAAAAACTTGCCCGATCCCGATTAGCCCCAGTCCGGTGGCCAGCCCCAGATAGTTGGGGAGTTGTTCCCGGTAGGTAAAGGCCGGCCGCTTTTCGCAGCTCACTCCCAGCTGTGCCAGGTCTCCAAACAATCGGGTGGTAAGCAGAAGGGTGTAGGGCCGGTTGAAATCGAGGATTTCTTCCAAAGCGTTGGCCCAGAGGAGTTCCAGGCCGTCAAATTCTTTTTTTATGTGCTGGTGCTCTCCCTTTATAGACCAGGCGGCCGGATAGGCTAACGCTCCATCTTCATCCTGTATGCTAAGGTTGATTTGATAGTAGAATTCTTTTTCCGTTTTTTCCAGGCTGAAGGTGATAAAAAGGCCGGCATCTATGAATGAGAGGTTGTGGACAGAGATACTGCTAACCATAGGCGCCTCCGGTGAAATATTGCTCCAGCCGGCAACTGCCTGTCCCCCTTCATCGATTACTTCGAACTGAATGCGGAGTGTTTCCTCCAGCAAAGGGAAATGTTGGCCCTGAAGAGGGCGGAGGAGGGAACAAA
This sequence comes from Lewinellaceae bacterium, assembly GCA_020636095.1. Taxonomy (GTDB): domain Bacteria; phylum Bacteroidota; class Bacteroidia; order Chitinophagales; family Saprospiraceae; genus JACJXW01. Next base: position 104,346 of record JACJYN010000010.1, on the reverse strand, counting down.
GCGCTAAACCGAAAAGAAAGACTCTCATTTTTTATTGGTTTTCATGCCGTTGAAAAAGCATCAGCATCCGTCATTCTCAGGGTCGTAATCTGGCAGTGGCCCAAAGCCATCCGTACCTATAGCGCAATCGTCGCAACCGTCATCATCGATGTCGCGGCACCGTTTTGGATCCTGGGGTTGTACATCCTGCGCATCGGGCACCCCATCGTTGTCATCGTCCGGGTCGCCGGCGTCACATAGGCCATCGCCGTCGGTATCGGCGCCATCGTTATTGGGCAGGGCGTCCGGGAGTGGGCCGAAGCCGTCGACGCCGATGGAACAGTCGTCGCAGCTGTCGCCATCACTATCGCCACAGCGATGGGGGTCTAAGGGGTTCAAGTCATCTTCATCTTTCACCCCGTCATTATCATCGTCCGGGTCGCAATAATTGGTTATGCCATCGTTGTCGGAATCCGTTTCGCTCAGGCGAATGGAAGCCGTATCACTGTAGATGGTATCTATATTTGAATAGAAGGCAAAAGCTCGAATCGAATAGGTGATATCCTTTTGTAGCGCTCTCAGCGTATCTTGGAAGGAAAAGGGGTCGGCTGCCTGCGCCGATACCTCGCCCAGGATGATCGAGAGGCTTTTCCCCAGTTCGGGCAACCTATTATCAGAAGTGTATACAAAGCCATGTTGATCGAGGGGCTTGTCCAACGCCCGGTTGATGATAACGGCAGCGGCTATTGCCTGTCCGCTGAAACAAAGGACAATAGGCTCGGCAATGGTGACCTGAAGGGAAAAGTCAAGGCGTTGGGTGGCGCTATAGGCTATCCGCTCCCGGCCGGGTAATTCCTGAATGGCGTAGGCCCGGATATAGTAAAAAGGAGCCAGTACGGGAAGGGCATTTTTCTGAAGCTGCCGGCTAAAAGTGAGGGTTAACGGCATGCCCGATACGGAAAAGAGGGTATCATTGTTTAAAAGGCCAGGCAGCGAGTCGGTGGCGGAGAGCGCAAACCCGTATTCCCTGATGATGACGTTGTCGATCTGGTTCAACGTCCCGTACAGGGTGATGTCATTGTCTATTGCCCTGGGGGTTTGCGTAAAGACTTCGACGAATTCCAGTTGGACCAATTCATCGCGCAGGCAGGTAGTGAGCACCGTGGCGAGGCAGGCCAGGAAGAATACGATTAGTAGATGGTTTTTCATAAGGGCGCTGCTTTAAATTACTCAAGGAAGTTGTTCCCGCCTTTAGGTGCAGATGGGTGTTCCAGGGTATACAGCGTGCAGCAATTCCTTCAACTCAATAACGGTTCATCCTTATTTGCCCGTTAGTAAAGGAAGGTATAGTATTATTGCGGAAAAGGGCAATGATATTTGTCAGGAAGAGGGGCGGCTGAAAGTCATAGTGGTGTATATTGAATTACCCCAAAGTCATTCCAATGAAGGCCATACCCCTTACGGCTCCTGGCCGATACTATCGGCGTTCTCATTTTTGAATAACAACTTCCCTCCCTGGCTGCTGATTTCCAGCTGGCCTTGCCGGATGGTATAGGATTTTGCCTGTTCCAACAAGCCGAGATATTGTTTTTCCTGCTCCATCAGCCCCATACAGTACATTTCGGTGGCGCCAATACCCTCGAATTGCAGCTGCTCCTTTCGGGTTTCGTAAGAAGCAAAGAAGGAATTGCAGCCGGCGGAGCCGGAAGCCTGATCGGCTTTAAATCGCAGGGTGATGGGTTTTTCTCCTTGCGGTTCCTGGATGCTGCCATCCTCGAGGCTGAATTTCAGGAGCACCCAACTGCTGCCTTCCAGCGATTGATCGGGCATTAACTCCCGGGGGCAAGCGGTGAGAAGAACGAACAGGAAGAGGCTGCCGAATACTAATTTGAAGGTAGTCATGGTGTTATTGAATTTTAACTATTCAGCATCATGGTGATTTAACCCCTGGCGCGAAATTTTGTAGGCTTTTTTTGCCGGAACCCCTTCTCATTCCCCTTGAAAGGGGAAGGTTTGCTTACAAAATTTCGCACCAGAGGCATCCATAGCCTTATGCTAAATAGTAACATTGAATTTTAAGTACTAGTCAATATACCGTTTCAAAAGCCCCTCATAGGCATCGATCCGCCGGTCGCGGAAGAAGGGCCAGATGCGGCGGACCTCTTCGGTTCGCTGTTTGTCGATCTCCACTACAACATTCACTTCCTCATCGGCCGGCGCCTGGTAGAGGAGCTCGCCCTGCGGGCCGGCCACAAAGCTCTGCCCCCAGAACTGGATGCCGCCGGTCACCTCGCTCCAGTCGGGTTCGTAACCGGTTCGGTTCACGGCAACAACCGGCAGGCCATTGGCCACGGCATGCCCCCGCTGGATGGTTTGCCACGCCCCGAATTGCCGGTCCTTCTCCTCCTGCGGGTCGGTACTTTCATAACCGATGGCAGTAGGGTAGATCAACAGTTCGGCGCCGCTGAGCGCCATCAGTCGGGCGGCTTCTGGGTACCATTGATCCCAGCAGACCAGCACGCCCAACCTGCCTACGGAGGTGTCGATGGGCTGGAAGCCCCTATCACCAGGGGTGAAGTAGAATTTCTCGTAGTAGGCCGGATCATCCGGGATGTGCATCTTGCGGTATTGGCCGGCGATGGACCCATCGCGTTCCAGAACTACGGCGGTATTGTGGTAAATCCCCGGGGCGCGGCGTTCGAACAGGCTTGTTACCAGTACGATACTCAGTTCTCTGGCCACTTCACCAAACTCCGTGGTCGAAGGGCCGGGAATAGGCTCCGCCAGCTCGAACTTCCGGGTGTCTTCCGCCTGGCAGAAGTAGACGCCGGTGTGCAATTCCTGCAGGATGACCAGTTGAGCGCCCTTTTCAGCGCATTCGCGAATGCCGGCGATGCTTTTTTTTACATTGGCCGGGCGGTTATCGGTGTTGGCCTGCTGGACGAGGCCTATTTTGAGTTGGGTCATTTGATGCGTTTTACTTTCTTACAATACCCCTTCCGGGTACTGCATACTGATACAATGCAAAGAGCCATGTTGTTCGATCAGGGCCCGGCAGTTGATGCCGATAACCTGGCGCTCAGGGAAACAGGGCGCAATAGCGGCGAGGGCCGCTTCATCCTGAGGCGCCCCGTAGGTGGGCATCAGGACGGCGCCGTTGACAACCAGGAAATTGGCGTAGGTGGCCGGCAGGCGGTGGCCATCGGCGGCGTAGCAGGCATCGGGCCAGGGTAGGGGAGTGAGGGTGAAGGGTTTTCCTTCACGGGTGCGGAAGGATCGGAGTTCGGCCTCCATGGCCTGCAGGGCTGGGTAGTGCTCGTCGTTCGGGTCATCGCAACACACATAAGCGATAACGTCCTCCGGGCACAGCCGCGCCAGGGTATCGATGTGGGAGTCGGTATCATCGCCGGCCAGGTAGCCGTGGTGTAGCCAGAGGAAGTGATTGACTCCCAGCCACTCCGTCAGTTTGGCCTCCAGTTCCGGCTGGCTGAGGTGGGGGTTGCGGTTGGGAGAAAGCAGGCATTCGGAGGTAGTCAGCAGCGTACCCCGTCCGTCGGTTTCTATACCGCCGCCTTCCAGCACCAGCCCGGGGCGGCGTAGGGGCAGGCGCCCGAATACCCCTTGTTCGTGCAGGCGGCCGGTGATGAGGTTATCGTGAAAAGCCGGAAACTTCAACCCCCAGCCCGTGAACATAAAGTCGAGCAGCGCCGCCTGTCCGTTTTCTTCCACGGTGATGGCGCCGTGGTCGCGCGCCCAGGTATCGTTACTTGGGCATTCCACCAGGATCAGGTTTTTCTGTACGGCATTTTTAAGTAGCATCCCGGCCTCTGCCCGGCGGCGGCATATCACCAGCACCTTTTCAAAACGGCTAACCGTTTCGATACAGGCAACAAAACAAGGAATGACCTCGTCCAACGCGTCCGCCCAGTCGCTGTCGGCATGGGGGAAGGTGAATTGGATGGCGCTTTGCGGTTCCCATTCCGCGGGTAGTCTTCGTTTCATGAGTACGAAGAACTGGATTTTTAACAACAAAACCATTCATTTTTTTTAAAAAGCTTAGCCATTTGTTGATGCCATATTCGAGCTTAGAAGCTGTGACTATTCCGGAACCCGGGGTCTTATTCCGGTAGGCCAACAAGCGCTAAATTGCGGTAAGGCCGTAAAATGATATGAAAAAGACCGTTCTTCTCTTATTGACAGGCATTATTTTGTGGCCGGGCTGTAGTTCCACCCGGAAGATTAAAACAGCCAACGGCATCTCGGAGATGGATAAGATTCAACTGGGCGGGCTGGAACAGTGGGTGCTGATCCGTGGCGAAGACCTGGACAACCCCATCGTTTTATTTTTACACGGCGGCCCGGGTGTTTCCGAAACGGTTTTACTCCGGAAACGCAATGCCGAACTGGAAAAGCACTTTACCATGGTGTACTGGGACCAGCGGGGCGCCTGTAAGTCCTTCAACCGCCATATCCCGCCCGAGTCCATGACGCTGGAGCAGATGGTGGCCGATGCTCATGAATTGATTGGTATACTCAAGTCCCGGTTTCGAAAGCAAAAGATATTTTTAATGGGGCATTCCTGGGGGACCATTCTCGGCATCCCTTTACTGCAACAATATCCTCAGGATTTTTACGCCTACGTGGGCATCGGGCAGGCGGTTAACGTTGTGGAGGAGGAACAATTATCCTACCAGTTCACTTTGGAGAAAGCCAGGGAATTGAAAAATAAAACGGCCGTCAGGGAACTGGAGCAGATCGGCAAACCGATAGGAGGGCAATATTCCCCTCCCACCAATATCCGGAAACAAAGAAAATGGCTACTCCGGTTTGGCGGTAACCGTTTCGAAAAAGATCATTTCAGGGATCATGTACTCACCTTGCTCCTTTCCAGGGAGTACACTTTTCTTGACCTGTTCAGATGCCTGAAAGGCATGAAGTTTTCTTCCCGTTATCTCGGCGAAGCGGAGCGCCAAGCCAACTTCCTGAAAACTGCGCCTGTCCTGGATGTTCCGGTTATTTTTGTTAACGGCAAGGACGACCACGTCACTCCTACGGTTATGGTAGAACAGTATTTTAATATTCTAAAGGCGCCGGAAAAGCAACTATTTATCTTTGAGCGCTCTGCTCACAGCCCGTTGTTCGCCGAAGCGGGCCGATTCAACCGGCTGATGATCGATCTGCTGCCCCGATATGTGAGGTGAGGAAGCCTCCTGAGGGATTTTTGGCCGCCTGTCTCTGATACCGAACCATGAACCTTCCACGTTCGAGCTGCTGAAAACTTGGCCGACGGATTTTTTTCTTCCCGATAGGTTTCATTTTTGAAAAAAGGGATTTACCTTTGCAACCGCAAAAAAAATACCGGAGGAGTGGCAGAGCGGTTGAATGCACCGGTCTTGAAAACCGGCGTACCGAGAGGTACCGGGGGTTCGAATCCCTCCTCCTCCGCAAAGCTTTTAGATGGGCCGCCAATTTGGCGGCCTTTTCTGTTAATAAGCGGTGGCTGGAGCTCGCTCATAGCCACCGCTTATTAAACAGAAAGTAGGCCTGTAAGGCCATCTAAAAGTTTTGTAGCCCTCACTCCGGGATGGGCGCAGCCAATCCCTCCGCCTCCGCCCGCCGAAGCTTTATGCGAAGGCGGGCTTTTTTTTTTGTTTTCACCCCACATCGTTAGCATTCCTCCTGATGGAAGGCTATGGCGGACGGCGTCCGCTTTTTTTATCCTAATAGTTATGGAATCCCCTCTCCCCTCAGAAAGTTATACCGTTTACATTCTTCTATGCGCTGACAATACTTATTATGTTGGAAAAACAAAAAACTTAGAAGAGCCACTAAGCCGTCATCGAAAAGGGCAGGTGTCTTATACTGCTAAAAGGCTTCCCATAAAACCTCATCACCTTTCAGGTGTTTTTTGATGAATATAAGGCTGCCCTATTTGAAAAGTATTTAAAAAGCCACCACTGAACAATTGCTCGTACTTGCCAATCTTGAAGCCATAAACGCCGAATTGATTCGGCAGGGCTTAAGCCAGGAGGAACGGGTGATCCGGTTGAATGAAGCCGCAATTACACAAATGCGGCCGATCCTGTCCTCCCCAAGTGCTTCAAAGCTGCCGCCTACGGACAAATAGCAGCCAGGCCGGGTGCATTCCATTATCTTTGTGTACTGCCCAAAGCGAGAATTCCGAATTTCTAGGTTTGATCAATATAACTCTTCTGAGTCCAGCAAAACCGGCCCTTAAAATGGCCTGCCCACCGCCTGCCATGCCCGATTTTGCGAGTCCATTGAAAGGTATGGGATTCGTTGTACCAAAAACCGCCTCCGCTCAGGCTCCCAAAAGTGAACTCTGGCCTATCCCTCCTGTGTCTGAATAGTACCCCCCTTCACCAAAAAACTATCAAGATGAAAATTGGATATGCTAGGAGCCTGCCGGGCCTCGTCAACCTGGTGAACTACTTTGACGCCAAAGGCGCCGAGTTTCAAAGCCTGCAAGACCGGATTGACACCTCCACTCCTGTCGGGCAGTTTACCTTCCACATCTTTGCTGCTGTGGCTCAATTTGAAAGGGACATCATCCAGATGAGGACGATTGCCGGGCTCAAAGCCGCCAGGGCCAGAGGCAGGTTTGGCGGACGCCCTAAGAGCATGTTTGGAGGCAGTCATTTGGGCTGCAAATGCCCGCTTTTGGAACCTCATTTCGGCTATTTTCTTGCCCGTAGCGCTGCTATGGGCAAGAAAATGAGCCTCCTGAGAACCCAAAATCAGCCATTTTCGCTTCCAAAGCACCACCTCCAAACATGCTCTAAGGGATTGTCTAAATCTGCCGAGAATAAAGCACTGGCTGCAGAGGTGCTTTACAAGGAAAAGAAACTCTCCCTCCCGCAGATCTGCCTTCAGTTAGGGATCTGTAAATCTACGTTATACAATTACCTTCGGCGTAGAGGGGTGATGGTAAAAGGGAAGAAGGGATAGCGCCAGGGGATACTCAGCCAAAGATGCCAGATTACTGACGAGAACAGCAGTGGTTAGGAAAGATCCTGGTATTCTTCACCCAGGCTTCTCAAAACCTTTGCTATCAGCTTTTTATCCAGCCGAAAGCCGATTTCGATCAATTTTTCGATATTGGGTTTTACCGAAGATATTACCCCTTGCTGTTTAGCCTGGATCAGGACGCCCAGGATTCCAACTATCTTAACGCCATAGGCATCGGCGATCGCTCGGCCTTTATATTCATCGATGATGAGGTACTTTGCTTTTTCTTCTACAGCCAAAGCAATGGACTCGGCTTCACCAAGGTCCAATTCTTTCAGGAACTCTACCACCATCTTTTGATTCCGGGGGCTTGCACCTTGATCCAGCCGATCTGTTCAATTTGCTTTTCCTGCTCTGGAATGGCATACAGTTCCCTTCTTACAGCGGGAGTTATCGTTATCTCGCCATACAGCGTATGCAAAATATTGATCAACCCTATCTGAAGCAGGTTGGAAATGGAGGAGGTGTCGCTGACAATGATCATAGGCTGATACCGAGGTTCTCCAGGTCTTTTTCAGGTCTTCTTCGGTATAGTGGATGTAGATATCGCGTTTGGCCAGTTCTTTCTGGAAACTGATCTGGTCTAACCCTGCCAAATGCCGGGCCTGGCCCATACTCACCCTCTTTTTGTCATACAGGTAGCAGGCCAGGTCGATCAACAGTTCATCAGCTGTCATTTGGGCTTGTGCCAGGGTATCATCGGTTATAATCAAAGCCATGCTTTTCCTTTTTGTGCTTACAATTTACTGATTATTGACAAAACATGCTTCATCGGCTTTTGGTTTCCTGTCATCAGGCAAGTTGGGGGCTCTATTTCGCACGTTGAGTTATGGGGGGCATCACAGATGTCTTCTTGAGGTTAGTCAGGATAGGCTATTCCAGAAATAGGTTGGTTATTTTGAACTCTGGCCTGGAGTCTCAAAAGCTTGAGGAAAAAGGTTTTCAGGGACTCTTTTAGGGGCAAAAGAGGAACCCCTCAGGCTGCCGCCACTTTGAGGTGAAGGTCCATTTCATCCAATAGATGTAACAGTTGTTCCGTCAATTTTGCTTTAACGCGAGTGTATTGTTCAATAGCGAGTTCATCCGTTTCTCCTTCAATGGATTTATGAAACAGAATCGCTCTGTTCATTTTTTCGATCTTTTCCAGTGTATGGAAGATCTCAATAAGTTTGGTATCCTTGATCTCCATAATTCAGAAGTTAATATGAATAAATCCTTTCCTGCGCCTGCGGCGGTCTGTTGAAAAAAGGTGCCGCCACTCTATCTGGTCAAATGCTGTGATGAACCCCTGGGGTACTTTCTGGATAAACCTTAACGAAATACGCATCCACTTTAGGATATTTTAAACGAAGTTCGCGAAAAAGAGGTTCAAACTCATCGTATATTTGTTGGCTCAAAAAGTTACAACATCGATATCTTTACCGTGCCTTCCGGGTAACAAAACTCCCATTTATCCACTGATAAAACGCACCTGGCGAAAGAGAGGAGAGATTCGTCAACATTTGCCTATATTCGGTGAAGATATCTGCTCTATGTTCATTTATCACAAACTCACGGATGAAAGTTTCAAAGTCAACCTCAATAGGCTCATCAGGAGTAAGGTAGCCATCTTCGTCGAACGTTAACATACCCGGGATTTGTTTTGGGGTTTTCAGGATCTTTGAATTTGATTTTCTTCGACAAGTTAAAAAAAATTGATAAACAGAGCTGAGGAAAGGAAACAATAGTTTGTCTGAATAAGCCCACAAGGAAACTGTACAGGCTAATGGCTGGCTGGGTGCCTGCGCCCATATCCAAATAATTGACGATTTGCCAGACTCTACTAATCCTGTATGAAGATAAGGTGATTGTGTGGAAGCTGGGAGCTATAAGGCTATTCCAAAAAAACGTTCTATTTTTTGCATTTTGCTCAGAAGTCCAGATAATTTGTAGAGACGTTTTTTTGCCGTTAATAGGCTGGAAATGTTATACTCCTCCCTCATCAGAAGGCGAAAGCATAGTAGTACTGCGTCAAATTTGACAGGAAGCATTAAAACGTTGCATAGAGGTATATTTTGGTTTTACTTTAAACCAAAACATTGCACATTCGCAGGTGATTTTCTGGCCAGTTTAAATTTCATAGCGGATAAACTGTAGGTCAGAAATTCGTTCAAAATCTTTATCCGCTGAGATCAAGGGAAGGTTCATGTATATCGAAGTGGCAGCTATAATGGCATCCGGAAGCTTTAGTTTATACTTTTGTTTCAAGTCGATGGTAATTCTCTTAATTGCCTGATTGAGGTCAACTATAATGCAGTTATTCAAAAGGTCTTCTATGATCGAACGATCCTCCTCTTTTATATCCTGAAAACCAAGTAATTCCAATTCCGTGATGAACGATACATGAACATCTCGTCCATTCAAAAGCTCAGCAATAGTAGTGTCGCCGTTCAATAGGTACAATGCTATGTTAGTATCAATCAGTAAGCTATTCCCACTCATCTCTCATCACTTTTTGGATGGCCAAAGGCAACAAATGCAAATTCAGTACACCACAGTACCTCTGTGCATTAAACTTACTTTTCTTTGGCAACGCATCCAAAAGCTTATCTATGCTTGCTTTATCACTTGCTCGCTTTAGTACTACTGTCATTGTTCTAGTTTTTCATAAAAATACGAACTTTATTTCAACATTTCTTCCTTTGGCTAAGTTCCAGGCCCTTGTGCTGTGCATCATTTTTTGAATTGCACAGGACAAAATAACCGCCGTTAAAATGGGCTGCCGGGCACCTGTTAGGCCCAATTTTTGGAGTTCATCAAAAGGCATGGGATTGTTGTACTGAAAATTGACGGGATTCGAGGCTTTCCAAAAAATGGTTCGAATTTTTGGACTTTGATTAAGAGTTCAAAAAACCAGACAACAACGTTTTAATGGACCTCATCAGAGGCTTCACAAACGGGCAGGGGATGGGGCAGTTCAATTTGCTGGCTATCTACTATCGGCTATTTTTCATTCACCAATTTCAAGATCCCCTTATATAGCTCGGCATGTATCCGGAAACGCGTTTCCTTTATCAATTTATCCATTTCCGGCTTTACCTTGGACAATAGGCCTTTTTCTTTTGCTCTGATCAGGATGCCCAATGTACCGGTTTTTCGAATGCCCAGATCGTCAGCTACGCCTCTACCTTTGCGCTCATCAATAAGCAGCAATTCAGCTTTCGAGTCTACCGCCAGGGCGATTGCCTCCGCTTCACCTCGATCCAGCGTTTCTAATAATTTGTTGAACAATTCGCCTTGTGGTGCTTCCTTTACTTCAACCCAATCGAGTGCTTCCAGAGCTAACCTTTGCTCCGGAATATGAGACAACTCCGCAAAAACACCGATGGGAATGATGATCCTCTGAAAAAGTTCTTTTAACAAATACAGCTTTTCTATCTGCAAAAGGTTAGTAACCGGGCCAGTATCGCTGATGACGATCATAGGTTGCGTAGCGTTTCAAGATCGTCCTCCAGTTCTTCCATCGAGAAATGGATATACACATCCCGCTTAGCCAGCTCTTTCTGGAAAGCCAGTTGATCCAGGCCGGCCAGCCTTTTCGCCTGCCCCATAGATAGTTTTTCCTTATCGTAGAGATATACGGCAATTTCAACCTTCAATTCCTCCGGGGGAAGTTTGATGGCATCCAATATCTTTTGGGGGATCACCAGGCCTTCTCCCTCAATGGAATAGGCTTGCATAAAGGCATACAAAGCCTTTAGCAGGCTTTCATCCGCCTCCTCGATATGCTGATGCAGCGCTTCTTTTAATTGTGCTGTGCTCATCTTGAGGATGTTTGTTAGAGCGTGTTGGGGATTTACTTTTGATGTCGAAAATGAGCAGATTTTGGTTCTCAGGAAGCCATTTTTGAGCCGCATAGCATCGCTACGTGGCGAAAAAATGGCGAAATGAGGTTCAAAAGATGCACATTTGCAGGCCAAAGGGTAAATCCCCAACACGCTCTTACATAAACGCTATTAAGTTAAGGATTTTTCTGGCTGTTTGGTTCTATTTTGGAGAAACTCTTTAATCCTGTTTGACTGATTCAACCATTCCGGGCAGTTATGCCAAAACGCAACCCTTTACGCCATACAAAAGCAATATTCATCTAGCATCAGGCAAGTTGGGGCTTTATCGTGTGGGCCAAATGATAACTGCGGCAGCTGCCGTTGCAAAAACTTCCCTGTAACCCCCTTCCTCTCGCTGTATCATCATTCCAAAGTGACCTTAATCATTGACATTGAATCAAAAAACTGAGAATATACTACAAACTCAATTATGAAAAAGTCGAATAAAGTATTGTATTGGTCACCGCGCGTGTTGGCAATACTGGCTACATTGTTTGTGAGTTTATTTGCATTAGATGCGTTTCAGCCAGGCGAGCCAATAGCCCAGCAGCTTGCCCATTTTTTCGTTCATTTAATACCGTCTTTCCTATTGCTGGCCGTACTATTATTAGCCTGGAAAAGGGAATTGGCCGGTGGGATCATCTTCGCGTTGATCGGTTTGGTGACGAGTCCTTTGGTCTTTATGCACAACTACCGGATGAATAACTCTATCGGGATGAGCCTGTTGATAATACTAATGATTACTATCCCTTTCCTGGTGGTTGGCGGACTATTTATTTTGAGCCATTTCAGGAGGCGGACTAGTTGATAGTTTGCCTGTCCATAGTTGGACGGCCAATGATTTCCGATATTCAACTGCATTCCATCCAACCCGCCATTTAATCGAACCAAAGCCCATTCATGGCAAGAAACCAATCGGTCAACCGAAAGAGTCCAAAATACTCGTCCAAGAAATCTACGCCCAAAAAACCAGAACCAAGGCCGTTTTTTCAAACGGTTAAATCATATGGTCATTTTTTTCGCATCGAGTTAAATGAAAGGGCGGGAGGCTTTTAGCTATGGGGTAATAATTTCGAATAAACGCTCAAAGTCTATTATCTTGGCCAAAAAATCCGGCATGCATAGCCTTTCAGACATTGTTGACTTATACGAAGAACGCTTCGATACCCAACCACTCCTGGTTCGGGCCTGCGGGCGTATCAATATTATCGGGGAACATACAGACTACAACGACGGTTTCGTTTTGCCCGCCGCCGTAGATAAATACATCTATTTCGCCATCGGAGAGAATGGAACAGAGGATTGCCACCTGTACGCCGCCGATATCAGGCAAAGCCACAGCTTCAATATCAAGAAGATTGAACCCGGTGAAAAGCTATGGGCCAATTACCTGATGGGTATCATGCAACAATTGCAAAACCGGGGTGTGCTGCTGGAAGGGGTCGACTGCGTTTTCGGCGGCAACCTGCCTATTGGTTCCGGTTTGAGTTCCTCCGCAGCCCTGGAGTGTGGCTTTGCGGCCGGGCTGAATACCCTGTTTCAGATGGAAATCGGCCTGGTGGAGCTGGCTCAGCTGGCGCAACGGTCCTCCCATCAGTTTGTCGGCATCCCTTGTGGAATCATGGACCAGTTCGCCAGCCTGTTGGGGCGTGGCGGCCAGGCGATCAAGCTGGATTGCCGTTCTCTGGAGTACGAATACATTCCCCTGGAGTTGGGAGATTACGAACTGGTGCTCATCAATACCAAGGTGCATCACGAGCTGGCTTCTTCAGAATATCCCGTCCGGGTAAGGGAATGTGGGGAAGGGGTGGCTATTTTACAGCAGTTTTATCCGGAGGTGGTAAGCCTGCGCGATGCTACCATGGAGATGCTGGCGGCTCACCGTGCGGAGTTTCCGGAAGTTATTTACAAACGCTGCGCCTACGTCATCCAGGAGAACGGCCGGCTGCAGGAAGCAATCAAATGTCTGAAAAATGGGGATATGCCGCGCCTGGGTGAGCTCCTGTACGCTACCCACGATGGCCTGCGCGACGAATACGAGGTCAGTTGCCCGGAGTTGGACTTCCTGGTGGCCTTCGCCCGGAAATTTGACGGGGTACTGGGCGCCCGACTGATGGGCGGTGGCTTCGGCGGCTGTACCCTCAGCCTGGTCAGTATAGATGCCAAAGAAAAATTTCTCAGGGAGGTTACTAAAGCTTATTTCCGGCAGTTCGGCATCCATTCGGAGTATTACTTCGTACGGCCGGTAGATGGCACGGCGATGGTGCGGGAGGATTAGGGGGGATGGTTATATTGTCGAATGGTTTGGGGAGTGTTCGGAATTCGGTGTTCGCTGTTTCGCCGTTCGCAAGTTCCGGGAGTGTTCGGAATTTGGTGTTCGCTGTTTCGCCGTTCGCAAGTTCCGGGAGTGTTCGGAATTCGGTGTTCGCTGTTTCGCTGTTCGCAAGTTCCGGGAGTGTTCGGAATTCGGTGTTCGCTGTTTCGCCGTTCGCAAGTTCCGGGAGTGTTCGGAATTCGGTGTTCGCTGTTTCGCAAATTACTGAAAATCAAGAAGTGTTTTTCAGAAGAACCTATAACAATATAGCCCTGTAACCACCCAACAGTCCCTACCCCGCCCCCAGCAAAGCCCTCAGCCCATACGCCAGCCCAATACCCAAATAGTTGCCGATAGCGTAGCCCAGCAGGCCCACTGCGATACCGGAAAAAATGAGTTGCCGGTTGCCGGTAATACTGGCGATCTGGCCGATAAATGCCGGGCCGTAAAGAGCGGCGACAGAAGTGAACAACACGGTGTCGCGGTCGATGCGGAACAGGGCGGCGCCCAGAAGATGCAGCAAAACGGTACCCAAAAAAGCAAAAATAGAAAAGGTGATCACATCCGGCCCCTGCGCCAGTATTTCAGAAAAATCGGCGAGCATGCCGAGCGCCACGCAAAACATCAATAGGAAGTACTCTCCGGTTTCGAAAGTGTTTTCCCAACGGCGGACCCGGCCGGCGAAAGAAGCGCCGATGCTCAGGGTGGTGAGCAGCAGCATGATGAAAGCGATATTTTCCAGGTTGCCAAAGGCCAGCCGGCAGATGCCCAGGGTGATGCCGATGATGGCCAGGGTGAGTACGATGGCCTTCAGGCTATCCCGGTAGTTGATTCGGGCATTGTCTTCAGCAAGTACATCCAGGTTGCTTTCTTCCGGCCCTTCTCCTTTGAAAGGAGCCAGGAAAAGACGGTACACCTTTGGTGCAAAGGAGGTGAGAAAGAGCAGGTAGATGCCACCGATCAGAACGTCGGCCGCATTCAGCAGGATGATCGATTCCTGGCTGGCGCCCAGGGCCAGCCCGATGGCCTGCATATTGGGGGTGCCACCGGTGTAAATACCCACCAGCATGCCAGACAAGCGCCAGGTACTATCAAGCCTTGATGCGTAAACAAAGGCAGCAACGGTGGTGGAGGCCAGGCCCGCCGCTACACAAAGGCAGAAACTGATAAGGGTGCTTCGGGCGTGGCCAAACCATTCATTTAGCCGGGTGCCGTAGAGCAGCAAAGGGATGGCCAGTATAATGGTGATCTCAGTAATCGCAGTTGAAAGCTTATTGTCGAGGGGAAAAAAGCGGAAGTTGCTCAGGATAATGCCCAGGGCATAACACAAAACGACCGGGCTCAGCCAGGGAGGCAAGCGTTTTTGGCTGTGCAGTCGTCGGCTCACGAAAGGGAAAAAGGTAATGAGCGTCAATTGAAGCAGGGCCCAAGGCATCATGGATGGCTTTTTTGCTCAATGGTTAGGCTATCCTGATAATCAATCCACAGGCGGCAGTTTTCCGCTTGCTGGTGCTTCAGCATCCAGTTGGCAATGGGCGTCACGACGGATTGCTCAATGGCCCGTTGCAGGGGGCGCGCGCCGTACCGCACGTCGAAACCGATAGCGGCAATCCGGTCGACCACTCTTTCGGAAAAGTGTACATCGATCTGGCGTTTGGTAAAGCCTTCCCGTTGCTTGAGTTCCTTGAGTTCTTTTCGGGTAATAGCCCGGATATCTTCCTGGTTGAGGCTGCCAAAGACGACAACGCCATCGAGGCGGTTGACAAATTCCGGGCGGAAGTGGCGGGCGATAGCTGATAAATAGACGGCTTCGTCATCTCCCCCCTGCTCGAAACCGATGGATTTCCTGCCGGTAGCTCCCAGGTTGGAGGTCATGATCACGATAGTATTTCTAAAGTTGGTTTCCCGCCCGTAAGCATCGACGAGCACCCCTTCGTCCAGAAGCCCCAGGAGGGCATCGAATATAGAAGGGTCGGCTTTTTCCACCTCATCGAGCAGGAGGACAGAAAAAGGGCGTTCGCGGATATCCTTCACCAATTGCCCGGGCTCCCGCCCGGCGCCGATGAGCCGGACGATTTGCCCCGGGTACTGGAACTCGCTCATGTCGATCCGCACCAGGGGGGATTTCCGTTGCCCTTTCCCAAAGAAGTAATCGGCCAGGGCTTTGGCGCTGGCTGTTTTCCCGATACCGGTCGGGCCGGCAAAGAGCAGGGTGTTAATCGGTTTGTACGGGTTGTTCAGGCCCGCCTTATAGACTTTGACCAGGCTGCACAGCTTGCTGACCGCTGCCGGCTGACCGATGATCCGTTCGTTAAAATAGTCCTGTAACTCTTTGATATCCAGCAGCAGGTCATCGCGGAGAAAGAGTTCGGGCAGGCCGGTTTGGCGGACGAAGTTGTCGAAAACAGCTTTTTTATTCACCTTTTCGGCCCGGCGCAGTTGTGCTTCACTCACACACTGGGCGAGGAATTTGATCCCCTTTCCGGGAAAACTTTCATAAGGATAATAGCGCAGGAGCAGGCGGTAGGAAAGCTGGAGCGCTTCTTTAGTAATGGGCATCCGCAGGTTTTTTTCCGCATAGGCGGCAAATTTTTCCAGGACGGCGATTACCTTTTTTTCATCCAGTTCTTCGATGAACACTACCTGAAAAGCCTCGGCGAAACCCGGCAGGAGCCGGCGCATGCTCTCCAACTCCTGGGGCGTAGCTTCTCCCATCATCTGTAGTTTGCCCTGTTGCAGGAAAGACATCAGAAAGGCGGCCACGCTGTCTTCCGGCCCTTCGCCACCGGCTTGTAGTAGCCGGACGACATCTTCTACCCAAAGAATGCCGTTGGTGGTGTTCAGTTCTTCCACCAGTAGTTCGCACAATTCCTCCCAATCTCCGAGGTATTTGGAGCTTGCTGTGATCCGCTGGGGAAGAATCCGCCAGAAAGTATAATCGAGTTGTTGCTTACGCGAATGGGCGGTGATTTTCTTTATCGCCTGGCGCAGCACGGCGCTTTTTCCGGTTCCGGGCCTGCCGACCGCCAGCACGTTCGAACGGGTGCTGATCAACTTGTCGATGGCTTCGGTAACCTTTTCTTCCAGTTCCCAGGCTGCTTCCGGGAGGGCGCTCAGGTTGCGGCGTATGTTCTTTTTCTGAGGAGCTTGCTCCGCCAGGCGGTTCAGAACTTTATATTCCCGTTTGTATTCGATGCCGCTCCAGTATAAATCCCGGTCATAATTGACCTTGAGGGGAAGAATCTCCAGGCTAGGGCGGGGCAGCATCTGAAAGCGGTAGATTTGCTCAGGAGTGTACCGGTCGAGCAAAGTGACGACGATGTGCTGAACCAGTGCGTCAAACTGCCTGGGGTCGTAATAATAGAAACTCTCCCCAAATAGCGGCAGGTAGCATTCGTAATAACCCTGTTCTGTTTCGCCAAAAACAACAGGAACGGATACTTTCTGCGTGTTGGAAAGAGGATAGGAACCGCTTTGGTTCCTGTAGGCAGGCCGGATGGAAGCCTCTACCATTCTGAGGCGAGGGTTCATAATATCCATCAGCGGATAATCGTCGTATTTTTTGTACTGCTTTTGAAGGTGGTCCAGGAGGGCGCTTCGGACACTTCGAAGGTCACTGTCTATTGCTTCCAGTTCAGTTCCTACCAGAATACCCAAAACAGCTTCCTCTTGAAATTCAAAATACAACAATGGGTAGTTTATCTTATCCATAGGCCAGGCTTATGTAAGCGCCACCGGGTGAAGATAAGTATAAAGGCCAAAATTAATGTGAAATCAGAAGGAGTTGTTGCGTTGCATTGGGACTTTCTCCATGCGTTCTACTTTCCGCAAGACATCCATTACCCTTTGGTGCTGCTCTTGGAGGTCGTTGTGAAGTCCTATTGGGATGCCCCTTAGCGCCAGTGCTTCCTTGTAGTAATTCGATATATCTTCCTCGCTTTTTTTACAGGCGCCTAATATGTTGCCTTGCTTTCCGAGGACCAGTGCGTCCTGAAAGCTTGTCCAGTTTTTGTGAAGGTAGGAACGCACCCGTAACGATACCGGCGCGGGGGAAGGAGGCATGTCTTCCAGCCATTGCCGGTTTTTCAGGTATAAGCTTTCGCGGTACTTCGCCAGGCTGGACAGGAAATCTGTCAAGCCTGGGTTGTCCACAGCCGCTGCTGCTTCTCGATATTTTTGGGCAGCATCTTCATGGCGTTTCAACAAATTGGTTAATATTGATATACTTGACTCCTTATTCATATTCTCTCTTTCGTTAAAAAATCATTTTTCCAGTCGAGATTTAGCTTCATTCAGCTCGTTTTCTACATTAGCCTTTAGTTCCTCCCAATTTTCATGAGTGTTTTGCTGTAGTTGCAGGGTCCTCATATTTAAGTTGTCCCTAATTTCTTCCAGTTTTTTTCTTTCCTTCTCCAGCTTTTCCCTTGTTTCTCCACTTGCCTGTTCCATTTCCGCTTTCAGCGCAAGAATGCGTTGGGAAATAGCCTGCTGGGTTTTGCCAATGTCCTGAACCATAGATTCTGATTGCTGTCGGATGGTTTCTCTGGCTTCTTCTGAAAGGTTCTGAACCTCTTTCTGTGCGCTATCCATTATTTCCTGGGCTTCTTCCTGGGCGTCCTTAGCTTCTTGCCCGGAATTATTGCAGGCCGGTACCAGGGCAAGCAGTACCATGAAAAACGCGAATGTCAATGTTTGCTTAGTCATATTTATTTAATTGGTTTTGTGCATATCCGAAGTAGGATGAGAAAAACGGCTCAGTATTCTCATCTTACGGAGGAATTTCAGATTATTGACAAATAGGCTGGTCGGCACGTTTTTCTTAATCGTTGCTGATGGGGACGCAATTTAATCAATAATCGTCAATTTGTTACTCGCGGCTACCATTCTAGTGCCTCGCGCACTAAATAGCGGGGGAATATCGCGGGCTCTTTCCCCACCATACTGCGTTGCTCCTCAGTCACGTAGCCCCGCTATGTTTCTTCCTCGCGCCTTGTCTGGCGGGAAAATAACCTCGCGCTATTCTCCCCTTATTTAATGCCCGAGGCACTAGCGTTGGACAGCTTCGTACAACGTACACACAAGAACTCTCACTGTGTCCGCACATCGTACACAACTCCAGCCCATTCTGTCCAACATTAGACGGATACCCTTACTCGCCTTCTACTATTTCACCCTCAAATGCTTGAACTCGGGGTGGCGGTTCATATACCCTGACATGAAAGGGCAGCTTGTCTTGATGCGATATCCTACTTTATCGGCAAAGCGAACCGCCTGAAGGGCCATCGCATCGGGAATGCCAATGCCTTTGAGTACTTTTGGAACGTAGGTCTCGGTAAATTCAATAACATTGGGGTTGGAATCGGTATGCAACTTGTACTTGAGGTACACTTCTTCTTCACCCTTCATATCAAAGTGAAATTTGCTGTTTGCGGTGTCTTGTCTGATGTCCAATGCTTTGGTCGTAATTTCCATAATGTAACCGTGTATCTTTTTAGAAAAAATAAAATCTGATCACCAGGCTCTGTACTTTGAACGGGCCTGTCACTCTGTTTCTTTCAATTGCTAAAACAGGGGCGAGATGGTGGATGTTCGAATGGGGGGATGGTTCGATTGTTATCGGTAGGTGTGTTTGCAACCCGTGCAAGGGAGTGTTCGGTTTTCGGTTTTCGAAGTTCTGCCGCTCTGCGAACTGCGAAAACCGGACCTGCGAACAGCGGTGTCCAACATTAGGCGGACAGCCTCAAAGACACCAATGAATCAATCAACCAATGCCCTTTATCCATTCACCTTCAACCCCTGGCCGTTGTAATTCTTGATCTCTATGATCGTACCGGGCAGGTTGAATCCAGCTGCATCCAATGCTAAGAGGGTATGCTCCACCGCCTGGTTTTTGACTTCCAGCCCGGAAACATTATGGTCGAAAGTGTCGAGCCAGTAGTAGGCTTTGAGGTTGAGGGAGCTGCTGCCCAGTTCATTGACCAGGACGCTGGGCGCTTTTTCATTTTGTAGAATACCGGGTACTTTTGCCAGGGCGCCCAGAATGACCTTTATCGCCTGGCTGATATCCGAGCCATAATCCAGCCCGACATCAAACTCCTGCCTTAAAAAACCATCAATGGTGTAGTTGATGATCGGGTTTTTCAGGATCAGGCCATTGGGGATATACACATCTTTGCCATCAAAGGTTTTTACCTGTGTATCGCGCAGGCTCAGGCCAATGATCTCGCCTTTGATATCTCCCGATTCGATAACATCTCCGATCCGGAAGGGGCGCTTGAAGGCCATGAGAATGCCCGCTAAGAAGTTTTCCCCAATATCCTTGAAAGCAAAGCCGATCACAAAGGCGGAAATACCGGCGCCCGCGAGTAAGGATCCGGCGGCATTGCCCAGGCCCACCACCTGAAGAAAGGCCAGCAAGCCAATGGTTATGAACGTAGCTTTCACCAGCCGGGAGAGGAAAACCGCCAGCAGCGGGTCATCCATCCGGACCCGAAGCCACTTACCCGACCAGCGTTTGAACAGACTGGAAAGATACCAAAAGACCAGGATTAACAGGACCCCCAGGGCCAGTTTGGGCATCAATGCCACCACCGATTCATAATAGGTACGCATCTGATCCAGCAAGTCATTCCAGAAATTTTCCATATTGTTCAGCTTTTATCTTTTTCAAAACGATGTCTCCAATTCCCTGCTCACCTCGATGATCAGAATTTCGGTTTCCTGTTCGAGGAGCATCCAGTCTCCCATCAGGCTGTCCGAGGTGAGGCGGGCCGTTTGTTGCTCCAGCTTTTCATACGAGCGCTCGATAGTAGTAATCTTCTGGTTGAGTCTCCGGGCGGTAGCCTTGTCGGCATCGTAGGCGCGGTTGCGCATGGCCTCCACCCGCCGGTTGATCTCCTGCTGTGCCTGGCCGATGCGCAGCAGCAACTCGGTGCGCATGGAGTCTCTGACGGCAAAGACCTCGTCGCGGCCGGGTTGCTTTCGGTTATCTCGCCCTTTACAGCTGGAGAAGAGCAGGAGCCCAAGGAGCAAGCAGTTCAAAACCCGTATTGTCATCATTCTATTTTTCCGAAAATTAATAAAAAGTGGCGGCTTCTCTTTCTTTAAAGGCTTCTTCCTGTTTGAGCATGCCACTAAAGCACCAGGGCGCAAAATTCCACAAAATCTGGTGCGGCTCATCCATACGGGCGGGTAAAAGTTTGGTGTTTTGAGTGCGGTAACGGTAACTTTGGGGAGTTGTGGTATGTCATGTGTGTGTCAGTGTATCAGTCAGTGCTATCCATAAATTGGGAACCTTGAAATCTTTTGAAAAATCAGCGCCCCTTCTTTTCTTTTCCCTCTATCTGGTATTGGGGCTATTAATCTATGGCGACTATGGTATGTCCTGGGATGAAGAGCTGCAGCGTACGCACGGCCTGGTTTCCGCCAAATATGTAGATGAGTGGGTAAATTATACAGAAGAAGTTTATACCTGGCAAGACCTGCCCACCTACGAGCACCGCTTCTACGGCGTGTGGTTCAGCCTACCGGCGGTGTGGCTGGAAAAAGCACTGGGGCTGGAGAGCTTTCGGGCGCAGTTTCGCATGCGGCACCTGCTGGTGTTTCTGATCTTCTGGTCGTCCACGCTCCTTTTCTACCGGCTGTTGAAAGAGCGGTTCAGGCATTGGGGCTGGGCTTTGCTGGGCGTAGCCATGCTGGTGCTGAGCCCGCGCATTTTCGCCCATTCGTTTTACAACCCCAAGGATTTACCTTTTCTTTCCTTATACATTCTGGGAAGCTACAGCCTGTTCCGTTTTTGGCTGAGCCCCAATGCCCGTTCCGCGCTTTTTCACGGCCTGGCCGGCGGCATGCTCATCTCTATGCGGGTGACGGGCGTCATACTCCCGGCGGTGACGCTCTTTCTGATCGGCGTAGATTTGCTGTTCAATAAACGGGGGGAACTGCACTGGTATAAAAAATATGCGCTGGGCTTGTTCATATACCTGCCCGCCACCGCCTTCTTTACCGTTCTTTTCTGGCCCTACCTGTGGGAGCACCCCTGGCAGCATTTTCTGGACACATTTGACACCATGTCGCAGTATGCCTGGGGCGGCAAAGTGATTTTCCGCGGACAACTGCTGCCGGGGGAGGCCATCCCCTGGTATTACATTCCTTTTTGGATGGGGATCAGCATTCCGGTAGTATATCTTTTGTGGACGGCCTGCGGCCTGGTGTTGCTGTTCCCTCCGGCGGGCAACAACTTACTGCACCATCTCCGCTTGTGGGATAATGACGAACAGCGCAAGGACTGGGGCATGCTGGGCCTCTTGTTGGCGCCTTTGGCGGCCATCATCGTCAAGCATAGCATCGTGTATGACGGCTGGAGACACCTGTTTTTTATCTATCCATGCCTGGTGTATCTGGCGGTGTATGGGGTGTATCGCCTTTGGGCATTGGTAGCAGACAAACACGCCGGCTGGCGTTACGCTCTGATCGGCATCACTGCGCTGGGCATGGTGAATACAGCCTGGTTCATGGTGCGCTATCACCCCCATCAGAATGTGTATTTCAATGAGCTGGCGCCGGGCGATCAGTTACAACAATACGACCTGGACTACTGGGGGCTTTCCTACAAACAAGCTTTCGAAGCCCTGGCGAGGATCGACAACCGGAAAAAAATTAAGGTGGCCTGCAATACTTTTCCTGGGGAGCTCAACTGGCGGTTCCTTCAACCCGACATCAGGGTTCGGTTCGAAGTGCTGGATAAAAGCCGGGTAGGGGAGGCGGACTACTTCATATCCGATTTCCGTCACTGGGCGGAGGGCTTTCGGCAGTACCGGGAGCATAGGGGGTTATTCGCCGGGGAGGAGGTCTATGCTGTTCGGGTGGAGGGGACGAAGGTGGTGGTGGTGTTTAGGGTTGGGGGGGGGTGAGGCACGGCGGAAGCGGGAAGGTACTTGGAGGAGGAGGCACGCGGAGGAGAAGGCACGCAGAGGCGCGGAGGCGCGGGGGGGTAGGCAGGCGGAGGGAGAGGGAAGAGGAGGCACGCAGAGGCGCGGAGGCGCGGAGGGATAACGGAGGAGAAGGCACGCGGAGGCGCGGAGGCGCGGAGGGGTAGGCACGTGGAGGGTAGGGAAGAGGAGGCACGCAGAGGCGCGGAGGCGCGGAGGGATAGGCACGTGGAGGGTAGGGAAGAGGAGGCACGCAGAGGAGGAGAAGATGGTGGATGGAGGGTTGAATTTTTTTGGGATTTAGGAGATAGTTCAATTTTCTGTGTCTTTTAAAAAACGCCTCATGATTTCCAGTGATTTGCGAATTGCGAACACCGAATTCCGAACACTTCCGGGTTTAGTGGTGGAATTTTCATATTTTGGAAGTCAATTAATCAACCAAAATAGGTAGCACATAGAGTAAGAAACGAATGCAAAGCCGCAAGAGTAGTATTCATTTATTAAAAATTCAGGCTATGCATGAGAATGAAATTTCAGGAATTGTGATCGATGCTGCTATTGAGGTACACCGGGAATTAGGGCCCGGGCTTCTGGAATCCGTTTATGAAGAAGCTTTGTGGTACGAATTAGCGATACTTAGAGGGCTTCATGTCAGGCGGCAACAGCCAGTCCCCGCCGTTTATAAGGGCAGGGTACTGAAAAAGACCTTCAGGGCGGACCTGATTGTGGAAAAAAAAGTAATAGTGGAACTGAAATCGGTCGAATACGTAATCCCCACTTATTACAAGATTCTGCTGACTTACCTCCGGCTAACTAAGAAAAAGTTGGGCCTTCTGCTGAATTTCAACGAAGAACTGATGAAAAATGGCATCAGGAGAGTGGCCAATGGCCTGTAAGTTCAGTCGTAGGGGACTGGCCGCAATTCGCCGTTCGCAAGTTCCTGAAAATCAAGTGGCGTTTTTTACATTTCAGAAGACACAGAAATTTGAACTATCCCCCAGTAGTAGCGTGGATTCCCCCCTCTCTGCGCCCCCGCGTGCCCCCTCTCTTCTCTGCTCTTCTCTGCGCCCCCGCGCCCCCGCGTGCCCCCTCTCTTCTCCTCCTCCTCCTCCCTCCGCGCCCCCGCGTGCCTCTTTTTTCTCTGCCCCCGCGCCCCCGCGCACCCCATTCTACCCAAACAAATTATACTTCAAAATACAATAAATCGCCCGAAACCCATCCTTCCAGTTAATCTTCTTACCCTCTGCATAAGTCCGCCCGTAGTAGGAGATGCCCACCTCGTAAATGCGGATGCCCGGAATGCGCGCCACCTTGGACGTAACCTCCGGCTCGAAGCCGAAGCGGTTTTCCCGCAGGTCCAGGTTTTTGAGGGACTCGGCACGGAATAGCTTGTAGCAAGTCTCCATATCCGTCAGGTTGAGGTTGGTGAAGGCGTTGGAAAGGAAGGTAAGGAATTGATTGCCGATAGAGTGCCAGAAGAAGAGGATGCGGTGCGGCTTTCCACCCATGAAGCGGGAGCCGTAGACTACATCAGCCACCCCGTCGAGGATTGGGCGAAGCAGTAGGTTGTACTCCTGAGGGTCGTATTCCAGGTCGGCGTCCTGGATGATGATGAAGTCCCCTTTGGCCTCCCGGATGCCGGTGTGCAGGGCGGCGCCTTTGCCTTGATTCACCTCGTGCTCGTAGTATTGAATAGGCAGGCCAGGATTGTCGGCCATATAGCGCTGAATGGCCCCTTTGGTGTCGTCCTTCGAACAGTCATTGACGATGATCACTTCCTTTTTTAGGCCATTGGCCAGTTCTACCGCCTTGACCTTGTCCAGAATGAAGTGGATGGTTGGCGCTTCGTTGTAGGCGGGAATGACAATAGAAAGGGTCTGGCTCATTTTTGGTATGTTGTTTAGAGCGGGCAAAAATAGAGAAGTAAGCGGACAAAAGGAAACTATAACTTCTGCCAGTAGTCAAAGTGTAGCGCCCAGTTGCGAACCATTTCCAACTCCCACACTTCATAATGTGGCCCCGTGTAATAAACCGTCAGGAAGTAACTGTAGTGGATAAGGGCCAGCCAGAGCAGCACAAAAAGCACCTTGGGTATCAGCCACCGCTGCCGGAAAATGAGTTGCAGCAGGTAGGCGTAGGGGAAAGCCAGCAAGGTGTATAGTTCTACATAACTCCTTTGTCCCAGAGCGCCTCCGAACCACCAACACCACCAACTGGCAAATAAGTAGGTGGACAGGAGTAAAATGATAGATATGATGGCAATGTTGTAATGGTTTTTCCAGGCCCCGAGCAAACAGCCGATAATCGTAAGCCCTGCCATCGGACTGAAGAGCAGCCAGCCGTTCTGTATGTAGAAAAGGACTTTGTAGAATTTTGGCCTATTCCAATAAATAAACCCTTCATCTCCATATGAATAGATCAACCAGTTGCCGGATATATATTTCCAGTAGGCAAATTGCGGGAACCACACCAGTAGTATCACGGCTGGAGCAATCAGAAGTAATTTGTAGTTGCGCCTGAAGAATTGCCATCGCTCTTGGAGCGCAATGCGGCTGTTAACATTGTAAAATATCAGATAGAGCAAAAGCAATGCATTCGTCGGGCGGATAAGGGTGGTGAGCCCAAACAGAAAGCTTAACCAGGCAACAGCCCGCCAGCCGGGCCGGGTGTAGAATTTCGGTATATAGTAGATGATGAGCGCAAAGAGGCAGAAGGAGTAAATATGAGACATACCCGGCTCCTGAAGGTGATAGTGCATAAGGTTGGTGCCAAAATACAGTACACTATCGTCATAAAGGTAAAGGCAGGGCTGAAATGTTGTTCCGTACGCTTTAAGAAAAGCAATCCCAGGAAGCCATACAGCAGCGCTACACTGAACTCCGCGAAGATAATAAGGGCTATAGCCATCGAGAGGCTGGTAATACAGTTTGGCTGCCAGGTGATGCGCCGCCAGAAAAAAAGGCGCTTCCATCAGCGCTATGCCATAAGTGTATTTGGTATAACGTTTATTCGTGCCGGGGAACATCGGAAACTGCCCTTCCGTCCTGACGAAAAGATTCCCAAACCCACCATTGATGAAAATGCCTGGAAGGTAGAGGTAGTACCCTTCCGTATCCGACCAGATCATACCATTCCAAAACCGCGCATGGATGGTCGCCGCCCGGTAAGCGCCAAACGCCAGGATAAACAGCAAATAGTACCGGAGTACAAAGCGGCCGATAGCAGACAAAACCTTTTTGATCCCTTTCATTGCACATCTTTTTTGTCCGGTGGCAATTTCATGATGCAGTAGTCTCCAAAGCTTTTTTCCAGGATGTAATCCGGGTGTAATTTGACCGTATCTCCGGTGGAAAGATAATAATAATCAAAATACTTGGTGTTTGGCACTTCGAAATCGAGATTGGGCCCAATGATGTTCAGGTAACCTCTGGATTGCTTGTAGTAGTTGAGCGTAGGCGTAAAAAGCCAGAAGGACCCAAAGCGGATGGTACTGTCCCGCGGCTGTTGGGCAGCAACGTATTCAAAAGCATCTTCAGTGAACCGCTCAAACCACCATTCCTGCACCGTTTTTACATTGGCCCGGTTCAGGAAGTGCAGGGTTACCGCCAGCAGGAGGGCCAGTTTCAGCCAATCTGCGCTGGTTTTTAACAAGAAGAAGATCACCAGGGCCATCAACGGGAAGTACATCAGGCCGGTGCGATGGATCAGGTACCGGGTGCCCAGCAATTCGCGTTGGAGGAAATTGCCGAACGCCATCAGCACCAGTAGGCTGGTGAAGCATACCGCGGTGTCGAACTGCCGGCGCCGGGCGCCTTCCAGCAGGTTGCGGCTGACGGCCAGCAGCAGTAGGATATACACAGGCGCTAACAATAAATCCTGGGTATTGTCCCCGAAGTAATTCTCCGCCCCCAGATAATTTTGGATCAGGGTGGTGAAGGTGTTGGGCAGCACCCCCCGGGTGCCTCCGTAGTACAGTTCTCCTTCCCGGATCAGGGCGCTGAGCGGGGCGAAAATAAGGGCAAACAGGACAACGGAAAAGAAGAGGATCGTCAGGTTCGCACTCAGCCAGCGCCGCCGGTTGATATCTTTCACCGGTAGCAGCATCAGCAGGTTGGCCACAACGATCAGCGCCACAAAATAGGTGAGCATCGTCAGGTTGCTGTAGCAGGCGAGCACCGCCAGCCCCATACTCCAGGCCAGCGGGCCGAGTTGCCGGCTTTCCCGAAAACGGTGTAGAAAGTAAAGGCTGCCCATCATGAAGCCCAGGCCCAGGCCATAGCCCCGGGCCAGAGAGAAAAACTCCAGCAGATATGGGTTGAACACCAGCAGCGAAAAGGCCAGCAATTGCTCCCACCAGCCGGTGGCGATGGCCCGCACCAGCCGATAGGAAAAATAGAGGAACAGCCCTCCCGCCAGCAGATTGGGTAGCCGGATCAGGAATTTGTTGTTGCCAAAAATCGTAAAGAACTGGATTAGCAGGGTATTGAGTAGGTGGTTGTTGGCCCGCCCCGGGTCATTGGTTACCACCTTCCAGAAGGGGCGGGAGGCAAACTCCAGCACCGTGGCGCTTTCATCGTGAGTCATGGACAGGCCCACCGCCCGCGCCAGGCAGTAGAGGAAAGCTAGAATGCTTAGTATGATAAGCGTATGTTCTTTTTTCATTACTTAGCAATCACCAATTTCCCCACCTTTTCCTGCTCCCCGTTGACAATCCGGTAATGATAGGCGCCATTGGGAAAAGGCTGAGTGAGGATATTCTGGCTGAACGGCTGTCCGGTTTCGGCTGGCCAGGCGCTTTGGAAAATCCGAACGCCGGCGCTGCTGAATATTTCCAGGCTGACAGTTCCCCCTTCTGCCTCGGATAGCGCGACCCGGAAAGACCTGCGGGCAGGGTTGGGGTAGACCTGGACAAAGCCGGATTGGGGATACCCCACGTTCGCCAGGTTAGAAAACAGGTAAGCGCCGCTCTCCTTGACGGCTTTTACCCGATAGATATTCTGGCCGTGGCGCGGTTGCTCGTCGATGAAGGTATAGTCATTCGGCCCTTGCCCTTCTTGGGCCTCAATGATGTCCAGCAACTGAAATTGGAAAAAGTCGGAGCTGCGCTGCAGTTCAAACCAGGCGACACTATCTTCCAGATTGGCGGTCCATTGCAGGTTGATCTGTCCATTTTCCGCCTCGGCTTCCAGTTCGGTCCATTCCAGAAACGGATCCCCGCAATACGGATAAATGCTCTGGCTTTGGGTGGTAGACAG
This sequence comes from Lewinellaceae bacterium, assembly GCA_020636095.1. GTDB lineage: Bacteria > Bacteroidota > Bacteroidia > Chitinophagales > Saprospiraceae > JACJXW01. Next base: position 76,973 of record JACJYN010000010.1, on the reverse strand, counting down.
GCCCTCCGGGTCGGTGACGGTCAGTTCAATGCGGTACCAGTACTCTTCACCATCGCAGCCCAGGGGGCTGATCAGGGTAAAGGTTTCGTGTTCAAAGTCTACCGGGTCCGGATGAAAATGGGCGTTGTGGTGTACAAAGGTTCGCCATTGGTAGGTGAGTTCGGCGTCGCTGTGTTCCTTATCCTGCACATCGGCCGCCAATCGCAGCAGGGTCGTCCCCTGATCTATTGGGTAGCGGTCGCCGTCGCGGAAGCTGGTGATCTGTACTTCGGGAGGGCTGTTGTTCAGGGAGATGATGGCCTCGGCGGTGCTGCTGGCGCCCAGGCTGTCAGTGACGGCCAGTTTGGCCAGAAAACTCTGCGGGCCGCTGCCAGAACTGCTGTAGGTATGACGGGGAGCGGCTTCCTCACTGCTCTGGCCGTCTCCAAAGTCCCAGTGATAGCCGGTAATCGGCAGGTTGGAATCAAAGGATTCCGTGCCATCCAACTGTACATCCAGCGGGCTGGGGCCGTAATATGGGTCGGCTTTAATGATAGCCACAGGCGCCGGGTTGCCGCCAAAGCTGATCCGCCGGACGTCTCCCTGAAGGTTGATGTAATAAAGTTTGCCATCTACCGGGTTGAGGGCAATATGGATGATATCCCGGGCGTAGCGGTGGAAGGGCTCTACTTTCAGGAGGCGGTTGTCCTCCGTGAAATCCATCACCTGTATCCAACCGCTGAAATCTACGGAAAAGAACTTGCCCCGGTAGGCCTCCGGAAAATGGCTGCCGGTATAGAATAAGCCGGAAAGGCTGGAATAGCCGTCGAAGTTTTCCCCTTCCACGCCGGCTTCCGGCGTTCCGATCTCAGCGCCGTTGATCTCGCCCCGGTCATTGAAAAAGGGGACGATAGCGCGGGTTGGAGGGTTCCAGCGGGCATTGCTCCACAGGATGGCGGGCGGGTAGGCTACCGTATAGTCTTCGATGGGAATGGCGGAGTTGCAGGGATTAGCGGGCGGCTCCCCTCCCGTTGTGGTCAGGTTGGTGAAGATATCTTTGAAGGTGAAAAACTCCTGATCACAGCCGCTGCCGAAGAGTGGGTTGGGCGCCATCTGGTTGAATGGAACGTCACTCGTGTAAAAGGGCCAGTTGCCGCCGTGGCCTTCCATGATGGGCCAGCCGAAGTTCTGCCCGCCCGACTCGGCGATATCCAGTTCTTCCCAGGCGCCATTGCCTACATCGCCGATATAGAGGACGCCGGGGCGGCCATCTTCCGGAAAATGGCTGCCGGAACTGGGGCGCACCGAAAAGCGATAGGGGTTGCGCAACCCATAGGCCCATATGCGCGATTTTCGGGAGCGGGGGTGCTCAGGGTCAAAGAAGGGGTTGCTGGGCAACCCGTCTCCGGTTTCCGGGTCGATCCGAAGGATCTTGCCGTTGTAATTGCCCAGGTATTGAGCGCGGTAGGACCCCACGTCCTGGTCCGCGCTGAGAATGCCCCGGGCGATGGCCCCACTGACCAGGGTGCCCAGGCTGTCGCCACCAATATCGGTGCCGGCGTTGCTGCTCGCATCGCCGGCAGAGATGAGCAGCGTGCCGTCTTCACCCACCACCAGGGAGCCCAGGCCGTGAAATTCAAAGAGCAATGGAATGCCATTGTCGATGGTTTCCCCCAGCAATACGGTCCGGCTGTCAGGCAATGCTTTGGAAAAATTGCTCAGCGGGTCCGCTTTGTAGCGGGTAACCCGGCCAATCGTGGGTTGAAACAGAGTGGTCGAATCGGGATGATAGGCCGGCGTGCCAAAATGGTCGTAGTAATGCAGGTCCAGCGCATATAACAAATAAAAGTAACCATTGACGAGGAACTCTGGGTCCAGCGCAAAGCCCATAAGCCCGTGGTCCTTCCAGTTGGCCACCTCTTCGGAAATATCGATCAGCGGCTCCTGAAACAGGTGGCCGGTGGTATCGGCAATGTACACCACCCCCGATTTTTCCCAAATGAACATCCGCCCATTCTGGTCGAAGGTAATACCGGTGGGGAAGTCAAACGGCCCCATGTATTTTTCATCGTAAAATTCATCCGGCAGGTTTTGAGCACTCAGCCCTGAAAGCAGGGTGATAATGATTCCTGTAAGTACTAGTCGCAACATGATGATAACTCTATTTTTTTGGACACCTGGCAGGTTTCCCATCTTGATACACTATCTGATACACTGATGAGGGTGCTCCGGAAAGTCCGAGGCTGGAGCCCTGACATTAAAAACGAAAAATTTTATTTGGTTTCCACCCCCTAGCCCCCGCCAGCGGGGGAAAACGCATCTCCGAATCGGAGAATATGTCCCCCGCTGGACGCTTGCGCTATAGCTGGCTACAGCGTCGGAGCACGGGGGATTCAGGGGGTGGACAAAATATTCTTCGCCGTCGATATTTTCCGGAGCAGTCTTACTGCTACACCGATACACCTCCTACACTGATACACTATCTAATCCCCCTTCCCTCCTCTACCTCCTCCTCCCCCAACTGCAACATACTCCCCTCAGAAATAGCGTGCAGGCGTTTTATATTTTTGGCAGTATACGATTCTACAATGATTTTACCACCCCCAAATTCCGGTTTTTTCTGGAACGCGACAAAACCCTGCTGACAATCTTCCATGTCCAACCCCCGAATAAACAGCAGCGACAAGTCTTTGCTGGCCACTGCGATATTCGCTTTTCGGATGCTGCTATTGAAAAAAGTAACGTCGCTTTCCTCACCCACACTGACCCCTTTGTCACCGTTCTCTTCCAGGTAGCAGTCCGTGATGTGGACGACGCTGCCCGAGAAGTCCATGCCGTCGTTGCCGGTTCGGGTAAAGCGGCAGTTGTCGACAGTCCCCTTCGAAAAATCCGAGTCAAAAGCATCCGAAGGCGTATCGGTGAACAGGCAGTGGCTCAGCTCAAATTCGGAGCGTATAATGTTCAGGCCGTCTTCGCTCTGGTTTTTCCGGAATACACAACGGTACAATTGCGCATCGGCCTCGTAGAAAGTGACGGCGCCGGTGAGTTCCCAGTTGCCCTCTTTCAGGCGGTTGAGCCCTTCGAAAACGACGTATTGCATCACCGAGGGCTCTTCCGTCTGCATAACGGTAAAACCGTTGGCTTTGCTGCTATTGGATACTATTTTTACAGGTTGTTCTTCCGTCCCGTAAGCCTGTACCGGCGAGAAGGAAATAAAATGCGCCCCCGATGAAAGGTCGAGAACGGCGCCGGGTTGCAGCACCACCAGGTATCCGTTGGGAATGACGAGGTCTTCGGCCAACCGGTATTCACCCGCCGGAAATACGACGTTTCGGCCTTCGATCCGGTACGGGCCGCCTGGCTTCAGGCCGGCTCGCCGGCGCAGCGCCTGGGCATCGGTCAGGGGCGGTGGCGGCGCCCGCTTCACGACGGGGCTGCTAAACAGGCTGTCGTTTCCCAAAACGCGGTAGAAAACGTATTCGGCGTTGGCGCTCACCTCCAACTCCTGGAATAAGGGGGGCGCCTGGGCCAGCAGGGCTTTTTCATAGAGAAAGCGCGACTGCCCGAAGTTGCGCATCAGGTGGTCGCGCTGCAGGCGCAACCAGTATTCCCGGGGCATCTGAGCCGGCAGGATCAGCGCGCTGTCCAGCGGATGGCCCATAGATTGCTTGCCCAGGCCGTATCCTACCACCGCCAGCGGCAGGTTGTGGCGGTTTTCCAGCCGCAACCGGCGTTCGGCGCCCCGGGCGGGATCGCCATAGGCTTGCAGGCTGTACTGGCCGAAAGGAAGGATCAGAGAGTGGACGTACAGGCTCTGCGCCAGGAAATCTTCCAGGCGGGCCTGGTACTCGGGGAACTCCATTTGCAGGAAAGCCAGCCGGGCGCCCCAGCCAGGGGAAAGGCTGTCCAGCCGGGGCGACAGGTATTCGCGGGAACTCAGCCGATAGAGTTCCCGGATATAGGCTTGGGTGAAGCCGGGGTCCATAAACAGCGCGGCAAAGAAACTTTCGGAAGCGAAAGACTGCGGGTTGAGGGCGCCGTGGCCCAGGATGGTGTACTGGCCTTCCGGCTTTTCGCCAAAGCCATCAAAGCCGAAAGGCTCCAGTTTGCCGGTTACGGGATTGTAGTAGAAACGCTGGTTGTGCCAGGCGATGCCATGGTAGGCGTGGAGGACATCGCAAATGGCGTAGTAGCGGGCCATGCGGAGGATATCGAAGGCCTCTTCCGGCCTTACCTGTCCGCTGCGAAATTGCTCCATCAGGGCGATGCCTTCCTGGTAAGCGTCGTAGAGGGGCGTGCCCGGTTGATAGTCGGTTTCCTGAAATGCTTCCACCGGAGCGTTCTCCCAATCGAGGGCGGCGTGTTCCGCGGCGGGGGAGAGGAAGCCCTGCTGGGTGAGTTGCCGCCGGATGGCCTTCCAGTGCCCGTCTTCGGAGAATTTCAGGATAGGCCCTTCGCGGCGTTGCCGAAATTCGACGGCCTGCTTATCGAAGTGCTCTTCGTAGGCATAGATGCCAAGTGATTCGCCGTTGAGGCGCAGTTCAATAAAGTCGTAGCGGGTAGTCAGCACGTCCTCCTGCTCCCAGAGCTGGTGGAGCAGCCATTCGTGCAGGTAGTAGCGGGCCACAGGCGTATGGAGCGAAAAGGAACGCATGCGGCGCCAGGCGTAGGCCTCTTTCATTTTTACCCGGAAGGACCACTTGTCGCCCCGCAGGTGGTCGAGCCAGTCTCCCTTGAGCCGGATGTCCACTTTCATGGGGCCGCTGGAATCGCCTTCCAGCTCCGCCTCCACCCAATCATTGCTTCCGCTTTCCAGGATGCCGGCTTGCAGCGCCTGCTCCCGCTTCCGGCGAAGAACCTCCATGGCCTCTTTTTTGATGCGCAGGTTCAATACCTCGGGCTGGAAGCTTTCGCCGCCTGCAGATAGCTGTTCGATGAGAAAGTCATCGAAGTATACTTCCGCAGCGCCGCCACCATAGACGTAAATGTTGAGTTTGTCGGTTTTTTTGCCATAGGGGATAAAGAAGCGGATTTCCAGTTTTTCCCAGCCCTTATCGTCGCTGTCTATGGCGATATTTTCCTGCTGATAGGTTGGCGCTTCTCCTTCGGTTTGCACGGCCAGTACGCCGGCGTTGTAGGCATTTTTGAGCCGCCAGACAGAGGCGAGGTAGGCCGTTCCGGGAGCGGGGTTGTCCAGTTGGTAGTTAAAGCCATATTCCGTTTGTCCGCTGGCGGGCAGGAAACAGGCATAGCGGCCGCTGCGGGCCTGGGTGTCGCTTCTCAGGCTGCTTTTGCCAAATGTATGCCCTTCGTTGACCAGTTGGCCGCCCCGGGTGTGTTCCGCGCCGCAGTAAACGGCCCCTTCCGGAAGTTGGTGGTAAGAGGTGGGATCAGGGCGCAGGGCAAAACCCACCGCGAATAAGGTTATGATCCCCAGCACTGCTGCGGTGATTCTGGCGGCTCGCCGCCTTCCCTGCCTTGTTTGGTCGGTGATGATCATATCTTAAACGATCAGCTCCGGCTGGTCGACAATAGACAGCCGCGTAGCCGCCGACAGCTGGCTGATCTCGTCTTTCACCTTACTGATGTCTTCTATCGATTTGGCCTTGCCGATGAAGGACAGGTCGAGCCCTTTCTCCAGGGTATCCAGCCGTTTCAATTCTACATAAATGAGGTGCCGGCTGAGAATCTCGGTAATGCGCTCCAGTTTTTCTATGTCGGTGCTGATATTGATGAACAAACGGCCTTCCTGGAGAATCTGTCCCCGGCCGCTGAGCAATTTACTGAGGTAGATCAACAGGATGATGATGGTAAAGGCCACTACGGCCAGCACCGGCTGGTTGGCGCCGCCGGCCAGGCCCAGCCCGATGGCGATAAACAGGTAGGTCAGTTCCTCCGGATCCTTGATCGCCGCCCGGTAGCGCACGATCGACAGCGCGCCGACCAGCCCCAGCGACAAGGCGATCGACGATTTGACGATCATGATGATCAGCAGGGTGCCCAAAGCCAGGGGTAGAAAGTTGTTGGCGAACCGGCGACGGTTGGAAATGGCGTTGCCAAAGTGAATGTAGAACAGGCGCAGCAGAGCCACCAGCACCGCCGTTACCAGTATATTGGCGAGAAACTCACCCAATGGTACGTTGTTGGAAAACTCCTGAATGTATCTTTCCTGAATCTGTTGTAAAATGTCCATTTAAATGAATGAATGATTCACGGAGGGCAAAGATAGGCATTACCTGCTGCGATTCATCGGAACTGTAGCACCAAAAAAGTTTTATTCAACTAAAATTTCGCTGTTTCAAAAAGGGAGGCGTCAACTTAGCCAAGCTTGGGCCAGCGCCTTCGTGCAGGCTTTGTGTTTTTGGGCCTTCGTGGCAAGAACATAACGCACTGGCATAAAAAAAGGTACTCCCGGATAGGAGTACCATCATAAACTATAAACAAACAAAAAACATTAGCGATTCTTATACGGGTGTTGTAACAACGATAGGTGAAAAGGGTTTAAAATTTTTTGAAAAATATTTTATCGCCGAAGGCTCTGGTTGAGAATATTCCTACCAGTCCTCCTAACCCTCATGAGAATTGTTAAATTTGAGAAAGAATGACAAACCGTTTATGAGCGATCAGAATAACACCAACAATTGGATCATACGCGCCGCCCTGGCCTTTCTGCTCTTTGTTTTTCTGCTGCGTTTTATGGGCCGGCTGTTTCCCTTTATCCTGGGCACCATGCTGGTGTTGGCCATCGGAGGGGGCGCTTTTTTCCTCTGGGACCTTGTACAAAAGCGCCGGCAGGCCCGGGCCCGGCGCACCACCGTGGAAGGCATGTCGGAAGAGCGCATCGATTTCTGTCGCGAGCAGATTCGTAAGAACCAGGAGGAGGCCGGGCAAATCCGCAACAGCATCAAGGAACTGAAGTCTCAGATGGCCACCGGCGAAGGGCTGGCCAACAAGACCCGCGAAGACGCCATCCGGTTGATTAAAGAATTCGAATCGGAACTTAAACTCCGACAATCCAAGGTCAGTTTCTTCGAAACTGCCCTATATAAGCTGCAAGCCCTGCAGCGCAACCGCCTGCTCACCCAATCCATTTCGGACAAAGAGCAGGAACTCAAGCGCCTCAAGGAAGGCCATTACGAAGACCTGGCCAATATGGAAGAGCTGCGCTCCGACGTGGAAATGGAAACCCTCTACCTCGATACCATCGATGAGCTGTCCCTAAAGCTCAACAGCAGCAATTCTCTCGAGAATGCGGAAAGCCTGCGGCTGGAGTTGGAGGAGATGACAAGGGAGTTGGGGGGGCGGAGTGGATATGAGGATTAACAGGATAATGCCTCCCAAATCCTGTTTACCTTGCCATCCTGTCTGCAAAAACTGCTTCGAAAGAGCTGTCGGCGAGGATGGCGCTGACGAAACCGAGGTGTAGCATATTGGGACAGTTTGTGTCTGGAATAGAATTTTTTAGCCTTTCAGAAAAGGAATCTCAAAAATGATACTTCTTTCGGCAGAAATGATACTTAGTACTCTGTAAATTAAGTAAATTCTCGTTTATGAACGATGTATTTTCGTTCTAACCGAGGAACGCCCGGAGCCTGATAGCCTTAGCTATCAAGGCGAGGACGAGACGACGGGTGGGGCGGAAAGACACGTTCAGAAGCAGAAGGTATTTATTTTACAGAGTACTTAGAAACAGGCATCCACATAAACTCTAATATCTAAAAAAAGTGAACAGATATTTGGACGGAATGAAAATGTTCGGTATTTTAGATTGTTCACTTTTTTTAAAATGACGACTATGTTAGATAGCGATATTCTATATGCTGCGGTTGATAATTTAGAAAGGCTTACGGGCTCAAGGCTCAAAGTTGACTTGATGCCCAGCTCGTCTAATGGAGGATGGGATGGAACCTTGACAATAAAAAAAAACACACTTTCAGCAAAGCTCAGAGTCGAAATAAAAAGGGACGTTCACTTATCAAACCTTCACAGCATTCTTCATCAACTTAAGCAAGAAAAAGATGGAATCCTTGTCGCACGATATATTTCAAATCCAGGTAAAAAAGTTTTTGAGGAAAACCAGGTCAATTACCTGGAAGTTTCGGGAAATTGCCATATCGATACTTCAAGCGGCATTTTTTTTCACGTTAAAGGAGAAAAGCAAAGGGAAAATAAAAAAGAAACCAAGCATAAAGCTTTTAATAAAAATGGCATTAAACTTATATACGCATTACTCTTAGATGAACAACTGATAAACGAACCTTATCGCCAAATGGCAGATATGGCGAATATTTCAGTAAGCACTGTGGGAGGCATACTCAAAGACCTTAAGTCAGATAATTATATTCTTCAAATAAGCGAGGGCGAGAAAAAGCTTCATAATAAAGGTGAACTGCTAAGTCATTGGGTAACAGCCTTCAATCAAAAATTAAAACCTAAACTGTTTAGAGGGCGATATAGGTTTGGGCAGCCTTATTCCCAGGGTTCCTGGAAAAGCCTTGATCTTGGGAACTATGCTTTTTGGGGGGGGGAGCCAGCAGCTGATCACTATACAAATTATTTATTTCCGGAGATATGGGCCATTTACACCAACCTGGATAAAAGGTCCATTGTAAAAGACCTGCAATTACGGCCTGACCCCAATGAAGGGATGATAGAAGTGTACGAACTTTTTTGGAAACTTGAAAGCGCCCTTTTTGTAGGAAAGGATTTTAAAGCAGTGACTCCTTTATTAGCTTATGCCGAATTGTTGGGAACAAAGGAAAGCAGAAATCTTGAAGTAGCCCAAAAAATATATGAAACCTACCTCAAAAATCTTATTGAATAAAGTGACGGATGAAGTTGTCATCTCCATTCTGAACGATATCGTGCCGGTATTGAATGGTCTTGGTATTGATTATTTTATCGTCGGTGCCTTCGCCCGAGATTTGAAATTGTATGAACGAGGGTACAATAAAGCTTCGAAAAGGAAAACCAAGGATATAGACTTAGCTGTAATGGTCTCTTCACAAGAGGAACTTGATCAGATGAAAGGAAGAATATCGGAGTTAAAGGGTTACATGCTTCACCCTGAGGAACCCTATCGATTTCTGTATAACAATGCCTATGAAGTTGATTTCTTACCCTTTGGTGAGATTGCTAACGAAAAAGGGCAGGTAGAACTCAAAGCGAAAACAACATTCGTTTTGGATATTCCTGGGTTTATGGAAGTGTTTCCCTGGGTTGAATCTATTGAAACGGAAGCAGGAATAAAATTAAATGTTTCTTCCCTGGAGGGTATAGTCCTTTTGAAAATAATTGCATGGGATGACCGAAAGGAGAGAAAAAAGGATATTCAAGATATATCGTATATTTTGGAAAATTTCTACCTTCTCCATTTGGATGAAATTGCAGAAGATGCGGATGAACTTTTTGAACTTTATGAAGATGAAAAGTTATATTTCGATGAATGTGTATCTGCCAGATATATTGGCAGGCAAATAGGAAAGATTCTCAGCGAATCACCAGCTCTTTTAGAAAGGATCATCAGTATACTTCGGCGGGAAACTCAGAATCCTATCCATAGTAAAATGGGTATTCTGATGGAAAAAAACACGCTGGAATCCGCTGTCCGAATAATCAAGCAGATTATTTTCGGTATTGAGGACATAAGGGAATGAAATCCTTTACCAGGTCCACCGTCCACCATCTTGCCCTGCGCCCGCACTTACATCATCTACTCCCGACCTCCTTCGTCGGTACGGGACTCCTTACGGTTGCGTCTCCCGTCCGCCGTCTCCCTACAACCCCATCCGCCGCGCCACCCAATTGCTGCCCAACATCCCGAACAGCACGATACTGATCGAACTCAGCGGCATGAGTATGGCGGCCACGATGGGGGAGAGGGCGCCCTGCACCGCAAAGCTCAGGCCGATGATATTGTAGATGAGGGCAAACCCATAGGCGAAGTAAACCAGCTTGATGCTGCGCCGGGCGAATTCGAGGAAGCTGGGCAGATGATGAAACTGCCGGGCGTCGAGGATGGCGTCGCAGGCGGGGGTGAAGTTGTTGGTGTTTTCTGCGACGACGATGCCAGCGTCGCTCTGTTTCAGCGCGCCGGCGTCGTTGAGGCCGTCCCCCAGCATGAGTGCCTTTTGTTCTTTTGCCTGCAGCTCGCGAACAAACTGGAGTTTGTCCTGCGGACTCTGCTGGAAGTGCATGTTGTCGTTGTCGCCAAAGATAGGCGCCAGCAGGGCGCGCTCCCGGCTGTTATCGCCGGAGAGCAGGTAAAGGCCTGCCTTTTCGCTGAAGTAGCGGGCCACATTCCAGATACCTTCCCGAAAGTGGTTGTCGATCTTAAAGCAGCCCCGGACTTCGTGGTTGACCTGTACATAAACGCCCTCCTCTTCCGGGCATTGGCCATTGAGGAAGTGGTCGACGAATTTTCGGGAGCCTACCTTGATTCGGCGCTGGCAAACGATGGCTTCTACCCCTTTGCCCACCTGCTCTTCCCAGTTGGTGAGGTGGTAGATTTTTTCATCCAGTGCTGGCTCGCCCTCCTGCAGGAAGGCCGCCAGTTGCTGGCTGATGGGGTGGGCGGAGGGTTGTAACACGGCGAGGATCATCTGCTTCTCGTGGGCGTCGAGCGGCTCGCCGGAAAATTGAATGTCGCCTTTTCTCCGTTGGGTCAGGGTTCCTGTTTTGTCGAATACAACGGCCTGTATGTCGGTTAGGGCTTCGATGACCGCCGTATTCTTCAGGTAGAACTGATGCCGCCCCAGTATGCGCACGGCATTGCCGAAGATAAAGGGAATGGCCAGGGCTACTGCGCAGGGACAGGCGATGATGAGCACTGCTGTGAAGGCGTTGATGGCTAAGGTAGTGTCGCGGGGTAGCCAATAGGCCAGGGTAGAAAAAGCCACCAGCAATATGGTTACGGTGAATACCTTGCCCACCCGGTCCGCCAGTGCGCTCGTGCGGGATTCGCGCCGCTTGGTGAAGGCATCGTCGTTCCATAGTTCAGTCAGGTAGCTCTGGGAAACGCGGCGGGTGAGGCTCAGCTCGATGGCGCCGCCCATCTGCCGGCCGCCGGCATAAATCTTCTCCCCGGTTTGCTTGCGGACAGGCTCTGATTCACCGGTGACGAAGCTGTAGTCAATCTCTGCCTCGCCTTTGAGCAGGATGCTGTCGGCGGGGATCAACTCCCGGTGTTTGACCAGGATGATGTCGCCGGCTTCCAGTTTGTCCAGCGTGACGGAATGTATTTCGCCCGCCTCCCTGCGGTGGGCGGCAATGGGGAAGTAGGATTTATAGTCTCTTTCGAACGACAGGTTATGATAGGTTCGCTGCTGGAACCACTTTCCGATCAGCAGGAAAAAAACCAGCCCCGCCAGGCTATCCAGATAACCGGCGCCGGTATGGGTGAGGATTTCGAACACGCTGCGCCCAAAAAGGGTGAGGATGCCGATTGAGATGGGTACGTCGATGTTCAACATGCGTTGCCGCAGCCCGAGCCAGGCCGATTGCAGGTAGTCGCGCCCGCTGTAAAATACCACGGGCAGCGCCAGCAGGATATTCAGGTAACCGAAGACCCGGACGAAGTAGGCGTCGGTTCCCTGGTTCAGCCCCAGGTATTCCGGAAAGCTGAGCAGCATGATGTTGCCAAAGGCGAAGCCGGCGATGCCAAGTTTATAATAGAAAGAGCGGTCGACGATGGGTTTGTCTTCCTGGTCCAGGTTGCTCAGGTTGATGGCCGGCGCATAGCCGATGCTGGCCAACAACTCAACCACCTGTCGCAGGCTGGCCTCTTCTTCCGTAAAGGTAATATAGACTTCCTTCTTTACGAAGTTGACGGTGGATGCCATCACGCCGGGGCTGAGCTTATACAGGTTTTCCAGCAGCCAGAGGCAGGACGCGCAGTGGATTTGCGGTATGAAAAAGGTAACCTTAGTGCGGTGGGTATCCGAAAAGTCGATGATCTTTTCCCGTACATCCGGGTCGTCGAGGAAGGCATATGCTTCCTGCGCTTGGCCCTTGAGGCTTATACCGGCGTTTTCGTCCAGATCGTAATACCGGCACAGGCCATTGTCGTTGAGAATTTCGAAAACCGTCTTGCAGCCTTCACAGCAAAATACTTTATCCTCAAGATGGACTTCCACCTCTTCACAGGGCTCTCCGCAGTGGTAACAATGGGCTGCAACTTCGGGCATGTTATCGATCAGCTGTTGATCTTTTAATTGGCTTGCGGTGGACATAATTGCCTTTTAGTGTTACGCGGCTTTTTGCTTTTGCTTCCAATGAATTGGAATGATGGGTAAAGGTAGGAGAAGCAAAAAAACAGGGGAGTGACAAATATCACTCCCCTCAGGTGATTAAAATCAAAAAGGGCTTAGGGTTTATCTTCTACCCCTACCGCAACACCTGCAACTTCCTACTCTGAAAGCCAAAGTCCGTAACCACGCGCAGCAGGTACTGGCCGGCGGGCAACTCATCGGTAGAGACATTCAGTTGGTGAGCGCCTTCGGGCAGGGCGCCAAAGTTATTTTGCCAAACCAATTCGCCCTTGGGGCCGAACAGATGAGCCTGTACGGAGGAGCTGGATTTTAGCACCAGTTCCACCCGGGTTTGCGCCACTGCCGGGTTGGGGGTGGGTTGCCCGAGGGCAAACCGTTCAGAGATTACATTGATCTCGGGGATGGCGGTAGTGGCGTCTTCGCCCCACGGGAGAAAGGCCGTATACAAGTCGATATTGCCATCGTTGGACCGGCCGTCGGCCCAAACGGGGATGGCGTAACCGCTGGTGGCCAGGATTTGGGTGTACTCGCCGACGCCGAAGTTGGCGTTGGCGGCGCCGATCATGGAGAAGTCGGACCCTTCGCTGGAAACCGGGTAGTCATTCTCAAAAGTGAGGCCTCCGTCGGTGGAGTAGGTCATGTAGTATTGGGTGACCAGGTTATTGGGGTCCTCCCGGCGGTCGTACCAGCTGACGGCGAGGGTGCCTTTGTCGTTCACGGCCAGGCTGGGGAAGAACTGCTCGGAAGCGGGCAGGCCGTCGTTGTTCAGCACGATGGGATCGGCCCAGTTGAGGCCGCCGTCTTTGGAATAACTGTAGTAGATGTCTACACCGGAGGTAAGCTCGGTTTGGAAGCCGTCGGCGGTCCATACTGCGTAGAGGTTGCCGTCGAATTCGCCGCCCGATTTGTCCACCCGCAGGTGCGGGCAGGGATACACCCGCGCCGAGTCAATGCCCACCAGGTCGCAGGGGCCGCCGGCGCCGGGCGGGAAACAGGGCAGGTGCAGGGAGGAGATGCGCACCGGCTCGGAGAAGGTGGCCCCGCCATCCTCCGAAACGCAATGATAAACGTTCAGGGCTACATCCTGAGCGGTAGCGCCGGCGAAGAGTACGTGTACCCTGCCTTCCCGGTCGACGTCGATGCTGGAAAACTGGGAGAAGACGATCTCTTCGGGCGTAACATCTACGGCCTCGCCAAACTCATCGCTTTCGGCAGCTTTGGTTTTGACCAGGATGTTGTAGGTGGTGTCCGCCAGGTTGATCTCGACGTAGGCGGCGTAGAGATTGTTGCGGTAAGGCGTGGGCGACAGGTCGGTGGCCAGCCATTCTTTATCGACAAAGCGGGAATTGGGGTTGGTTTGATCTACTATTTCCCCGGAGTCGATAAAAGATTCCTGCCGTTCCCAGCTTTCTCCGCCGTCAGTCGAGATAGCCCAATGCAGCTGTATGCCGATGGAGAAACTCTGGTTAAACGAAAGGGTCAGCCAGGACAGGTAGGCGGTGCCGTCGGTATCGAAGGCCAGCACCGGGTCGCCGCCGCCCAGGATGAGGTTAAAGGGGCCGAGGTCGCTGACGCCGTCAAATTGGCTGAGTTCCCAGCTCTGTCCAAAATCTTTGGTGTAATAGATGGGGAAGGACAGGGCGCCCAGTATGGCCTCGGCATCCAGCACCATGCCGGCGATGATGATGTTGTTGGTGTCCCGGGGGTTGATGGCGGCGTGCACTTCGGATTCCGGCTTTTCGGAGCTGCTGATGTTGTTGTCGAGGCCCCGGAAGGATACGCCGTCAGCGGCGCCGGCCGGCATTGTCAACTGGAGTTGGGCAGCCCGCAGTTCTTCGGGCGAAGCTTTCATTTTACGCGCCAATACGGAGCGGCCCTGCTCGTAGATCCACTGTTTGCTGAAGGTTTGCTGGGCGGCCAGGTTGCCAAAGGCGGCCCATAGGAACGCACCGAGCAAGGCCCATTTCAATCGGTTCATAGATTAATGGTTAACGGAGTGGTTGTCTCGCGGAACGGGGCAGGGTATTGGTGGATGGTTGTCGGTTTTGTCAACGACCAACTGCGAACCATCTACAAACAAAGGCCTGGCGCTTCCAGGAGGAACCACATGAGTGATACGGAAAAATATTTCGCGGAGATAAACGGATAGAGTAGGGCGCTATTTTAAGGCGGGATAAAGGTAATAAAATTGCGGACGAAAAAGAAAGGGTGAGCGGAATTATCCTGTTTCAGATATATTCATTATTACAATAATAAAAAGTGATTTGGCCGGATTCTTGGAATAATGTGTTAAATTAGTTTTGTGAAATGCAGTTTCTGTCAGTTTTAAATATGTGGAAACCCTGGAGCCCCAATAATTATTATGAAAAACCTTCCCGTCATACTACTTACTTTTGCCAATGACCGGACTGCTTATCTCGACAATCTGAAACGGGAGAGCCGGCACCTGAACCAGGCGCTGGAGCCTTGGGAGGACAAATATGCGATCAAGGTGTACCGGGAGGAACAGGCGGAGGCCAGAGAGATCATTCATGCTATGAATCGCTTTGATGGGACGATCATCATTTTTCACTACGCCGGGCATGTAGCGGGTAATAGGCTGGTTTTAGAAAATTCGGAAGGCCACGGGGAAGGGCTGGCCCAGCTGCTGAAACGGCAAAAAGCACTGAAACTGGCTTTTTTGAATGGTTGTTCCACCCAAGGGCAGGTAGAAGGGTTGCTCGAGTTGGGCATCCCCGCTGTCATTGCTACTACTACTCAAATTGGCGATAGCCAGGCCACTGGTTTTGCTGAGTACTTCTATCAAAAACTGGCAAATGGCGGTACGCTTGCTCAGTCCTTTGAACATGCCTGCGCCAGCCTGGCCTTCGAACACGGAGCGGAAAGAGCACCTCGATTGTACCGGTTGGAGGAAAGCCGGGGGGCCGGTTTTGAGGATGCCGAGGGGGAAGACATGCCCTGGGGGCTGTTTTACAAAGCCGAAAATGCGGAGGTGCTGGATTGGGTGCTACCTCGCCAACTTTCCTTATCTGCCGGTTTTGACGAAGCTTCCTCCTTTGAATTGAATGGCTATATCTATTCCATCCTGGGGGAAATGGCGGCCAATAATTCCAAACTGGAAGAGGATATCCAAAGTATGGAAGATGACCGGGAATTGCTGGAACTGATCATCAAGAATTTTCCGTGGAATATAGGCGCCCAGGTTGGGAAGCTGGTCTCCAATGACCCGGCCATGCTCCACCCTGGCCTGCCGAGGTTGGAGCAACTACTCAATACGTATCTGTCGGCTGCCCAGTTTATGTTTTTCACCACGCTTTCACAGGTATGGGATGAATGCAACTCCGGGCAACTGGCAGAATCCGATATCGATTTTGAAGAGGCGTTCTGCATTACGCCGGATGAATTTAGCCATTTTGATTACGTCGCAGGATTCCGTCAGCTGTTGAATGTGCTTACAAACCATGGCATAGCCCCCTTTTTGGAAGAAATCGCTCATTTCTCGAAGGGGTTGGATGAAAAACAGGAGGCTTACGATGCCTATCTGTTTATGGAATCCATCCGACATCGGTTGAACCAGCCGGAAAATCTACAAACTCAAGCTGGCCTGCTGTGTGAGGACGCTGAATATTTCCTTTCCGTTTTCTTGTCGGGCCTGGCTTTTATGGTCAATTATCAGTTGGTTACCGTCCGGGATATTGTTTTTTGCAATTACCGGCACCGCCCGGCCGAGTACCGCCATTATCTGGGCCGGCTGAATGCGCATACGGAAGCCCGCCTGGGCCTGTTCCGGGAGCCACGGGCTTACAAGGATTTTCTGGACAGTGATTCGGTCATCCTGCTCAAAGGGCTCGAAACGATCAAACCCTACCTCAACCTTTCTCCCTTCTTCATTGATAAGAATGCCTATTCCCGCGACAAACTCAATTCGCCGGCAATGGACCTCTTTACCTTTAGCTTTTGCAAAGGCAAAGAATATATATACATCAAGAGCAGTAGCAACCTGCTACAGGCCTCTAAGCTGGAACACAACCAACTCAGTACCGGCCTGGAAGTAAAACAGGATAGCCGCAACCGGAGGCTGAAAAGCAAATACCTGAAGCAGAGGGATGAAGACAAGGCAAAACCATTCATTGTATTGGAGGAACAATTTGAAAAGCTGAGAAACATCTGGCAACAATAGCTTATGGCAGATCAACCCAGACACCGTAGCCCGTTTAAATTTCTGGATTCCTACACCCGGGAAGACCGCCCTGTCTTTTTTGGGCGAGACGCCGAAATCGAAGAGCTATACGAGCGGGTTTTCGAATCGAACCTCATTCTGCTGTACGGCGCTTCCGGAACCGGCAAGACGAGCCTGATCAACTGTGGCCTGGCCAATCAGTTCGAAACAACTGAATGGCTGCCCGTCTCGGTGCGCAGAGCCGATCATTTGCTGGACTCTCTGGATCAGTCAATCCGCCAGCAGGCTGTAAAGCCGATGGATGCCTCCTGGACGCTTGCCCAAAAAACCCGCTCCCTTTACCTGGATTATTTTAAAACCGTTTATCTGATCTTCGACCAGTTTGAAGAGCTGTTTATCTTTGGCGGAGAGGAGGAACAACATGATTTTTTTGAATCCATTGCCGGCCTGCTGGCGGCCGGAGAACAGTGTAAGGTGATCCTCAGCTTACGGGAGGAATACCTCGCCTTTCTGTCCAATTTCGAACTTGTCCTCCCCAACCTCTTCGAAAACCGGCAGCGGGTGGAGCGCATGAGCCGGGGTAACCTCCAGGAGGTGATCCTGCAAACTGCCCGGGCCTTTGACATTGAATTGGCGGACGGCGCCGGCCTGGCCAACCGGATCATTGATAACATCAAGGACCCCCGGCAGGGCGTAGAACTGGCCAACCTGCAGATTTATCTGGATAAACTCTATCGCAACGATCTGGAAAGAAGGGGCGAAGTGCAACGTCCCATCCGTTTCGACCCTGCCTTGCTTGAAAGCACCCGGCAGTTGGAGGATGTCTTGTCCGATTTCCTGGAAGAGCAACTGGCCCTTGTAGAAAAAGAATTAAAAGATAAAGGACTCCAGCAGGAAGGCATCGCCATGGACGTATTATTTGCCCTGGTGACCGAAGAGGGTACCAAGAAAAACCTGCCGGCTGCAAAACTTCAGGATCTGGTCGTCAACCGGAGGAAGGTTCCACCAGCTATCATTGCGTATTGCATCCGGCGTTTCAATGAATTACGCATCCTCCGGATCATGGGAGAAGAGCCAACAAAAAATGTAGTATGAGAGTCGAACTCTATCACGATATACTGGCCCGAAAGGTATTCGAAAAGGCTTCTGTGGAAGAAAAGGCTCGCCTGAAGATCGAGCGTTTTGTTCGGGAACGGTACCGGTATTTTAAAGAAAACCAGGAGCTGCTGACCAAGAAGGAGCTGGATTATATCACCCCATATTTAGGGAAGCTGGAGTTGGAGCCGGTATATAGGGAGTTTATCAGCGCCAGCCAGGAGGATATAAAGCGGAAAAGGAAAAGAAGGCAACTCACAGTGCTGGGTATTCTAACAGTTTTGCTTTTCTCTTTAGTGCTGTCGCTTCTTGCCTTACGCAATGCGGGTATTGAAAAAAAAAGGCAGCAGGCGCTGTTGTGGGCTACCCAAAGTAAGTTAGCCATGGACCGGGGGGAGGTGTCGTATGCGTTTAGGCTGGCGCAAGCGGCTTTTACAAATTCGGGAGATGGTTCAATTCCCTGTCGTATGGCGGAAGAGGTTTTCAGGGAATTGTACAGCAGCGGCCTGTATTGCGATTTCGTGCACCAGGATTCTATCGTTGCTATTGACGTTTCTCCGGATGAAAAATATATTCTGACTGCATCGCAGGACGGGATGGTTAAGGCCTGGGGAGCAGACTGCCAGCCTATGGCTGAGTACTGTCATAACGGGCCGGTTACCAGCCTCTCGGTTGCGCCGGGGTTTGAACAAACCCTCTTGCTGTCTTCCGGAGCGGATCATTTGGTTGTCCTCTACGATTACCTTCAGGGAGAAGAATTGTGGCGTCACGAGGATACCGTATCGATAACTACGGCCCTTTTTTCGCCTGATGGACGCTTTTTTGCCTTTGGCAATCAAAATGGGCTGGTGCAATTGTACCGAACCGACAGTCCTGAGAGGGTGATCGATACCATACAATGGAATGGCCCGGCCGTGTCGATTGATTTTTCTTCGACTCAGTTTTTTCTGGTTGCGGGTAGAAATGCTATTCAGTCCTTTGCATTGGCCGGGTCCGGTATCCGGAACGCTTATCCCCGGTTTACTTCTCCGGTCGGTGAGTTGCAAGGCGCCCGGTTTTTGTTTGAAGCCACTATACTGTCCACTGGAGCCAAGGGCATGTGGCTTAATAATTATGATGGTACGGCCTTGGAATTGCCTTATCAGGCAGTGAATGAACAATATTTTAAGCATGGAAAGGCCCGTAGCATTTGGGTTAAAGAGGGTGGCCCGATTCCCCATCATATACTGGCTTATATCCAAAATGAGGATGAAATTGAAGTGAGATATGCTCATTTTTACCCCTTTTTTCAACCGATGTTTACGCTGGAATATACAGCTCCGGTTACCCATTATTGTCTTTCCCGAAATGGAGATTTAATCCTTTCAGCTACAGAAGATGGGCGGTTTGAATTACGTGATGCAAAGGACGGGCGGCTTCGTCTTAAAGCGAGGGGCACAGTGGAAAAAGCTCGATTTTTTTTAGGGGGTAAAGGGCTGGTTAGTACCAGCAAGAATATCGGCCACCTTTGGCGAATCCCTGCCGCCAGAGATGAAATGAATCAGATGAATCCGAAAAAAATTGAAGCTATACTGGATACTGCATTATCTCGTTTTCCGGATTCTTTATTGAGCCGGGCCCTTAGCTTTTAATGAAATATCGATCGTATGCGAATAAAAGAGTTTTTCCTGGGGTTAATTGCACTTTTTGCTTTTGGTACAGCAATAGGGCAGAAGAGTCAACTGGAAGTTTATGTCACGTCCTATTTTGATGCTAATGGTTGGCAACGGCTTAATAATTTTGTGGTCAGGAAAAATATCGGCCCGGATATGGAACTTGAAATCCCTTACAATCTTATTTTGGATGAGAAGTCAAGCAAGGTGCGTTTGGAACTGAACTTCCAAATTGATGGCGTGGTCATTTTTCCATTAAGGTTGATCGTTCGGCCGTATAATACCAGCATGGTAGGGGATTCCAGGCTGGAGCAACAAAGGATTAATCCTCGTTATCCTATATATATTGATTACTTCACCCATGATATTCGTCCTTACAATCAACTTTG
Organism: Lewinellaceae bacterium; assembly: GCA_020636095.1. Lineage (GTDB taxonomy): Bacteria > Bacteroidota > Bacteroidia > Chitinophagales > Saprospiraceae > JACJXW01. The sequence continues at coordinate 57,409 of JACJYN010000010.1, read as the reverse complement.
GTTACAGGTGTTTCTTCCGGAAAATGACCAACGGCGGTTAATGGTTAACAACCAGATCGTTATATTACCTTTCAACTGGGCGGCCATTCCTAAGGGGAAAACCGGTTATAGCTCTTTTTCGAATGCGGGTGAGGCAGGAGGAGGAGGTGGATATCAGGAAGAGGGTGAGCGGATCATTCCTATCTCTTCTGATCCGTCTTTTGTTGAAACAAGAGGCCTGGGCATAGTTGGATATGAACAAGCAGGCACATTGCCCTTACCCACTCCTAAAGGGGCTATTATTCCTAGTTCTAATGATTCGGGCACTGGGGAACCCCGTTCCTTTGCCCCACCCCAAAACCTCTACGCTATCGAGCTCTACGCCGGCGCCACTTCTCCCAACGTTTTCACCATCCGCCGGGAAGCTGGTATCGAAGGCTTGCCATATTTTGAAAAGATAGGAGCAGAATACCGGGTACGCATCGGTTTTTTCACCTCTCTGAGTCGCGCCTCCGAAGTGCTCTACCAGGTAAGCGAAGCCTTCCCACAGGCGCGGGTCATTCAAGAGGCGGGCTATTTTGTCAATGCAGAAAGCCACCGGGGCGCCTTTGCCGAACCAGGCCTTGTGCCGCAGGGGTATTCAATGGGTTCTCCAAAATCAGATCCGGTTTATCACACTGTACAACAGGGAGAAAACCTCTTCCGCATTTCTCAGGATTACGATATTCCTCTGGATCAAATCCGGCTCCTGAATAATTTTGAGGAGCACGAGATCATTATACCGGGGCAGAACATCCGGGTAAAATAGAAGGTTTAGCACCTTCTCAGGGCCATGCGCCTATCAACTCTATTACTCAACGGCTCCTTCCAAAAACTGAATTTGATACCGCTGCCGCAGCTCCTCCACCTTTTGAGCCAGGGCGCCGGTATGGGCCGCCAATTGATCATAAGCCTGGTAGGGGGTCGGGCAGGACATCAGGGCCTGATTGTCATTTTGGGCCGTAAAGACATACTGCCCGTCGGCGGAAAACAGGGCGGCTGTAGGGTGCTGGGTTCTGAGGTTCCAATCGATGAGGATATGTCCGTTGCGATCCCAGAGTTTGGCCGTTCCGTCGGTGGCGGTGGTGAGCAGCATATCTCCCCTGGGGGAGAGTTCAGCGGAGAGGATGACGCCCTGGTGGCCGGAAAACGCTTGCAGGCGATGGCCTTGCTCATCCCAGAGGATGGCCAGGGGCCCGTCGTCCTCCCAGGTGACCGCCAGGGTACTGTCCTGGTTGAACCGCAAGCCGGCGATGTGGCCGCCCGGGTGGGCCATGGTGGCGAGTAATTGTCCTTCCGTATTCCACAACATCACTGCGTCCTGCGAGCGGGTCATAACCAATTGCCCCTTATTCAGGAATACGATCTCTCTGGCCGGTTGCTGATGGCCGCGGCAAACGTGCTGTAGTTGTCCCTGCAGGTTCCACACCTTCACCTGGCCGGATGCACCGGCGGTATACACCTGGCTGCCGGTGGGCGTAAAGCGGGCATCGTAAATATAGCCGGCTTCATCGGATAAGATGCCCAGGCATTGGCCCTGCTGGCTCCATATCCGGGCAGTGCCATCGGCCGACCGGGTCAGGAAATGGCGGCCGTCAGGAGAACACTGGACACCGTAGACGTTGGCTTCATGGCCGCTGAAGGTGGCCGTCGCCCGGCCCTGAGCCGACCATACCTTGGCGGTATTGTCGCGGGAGCCGGTAATCGCCATTTGGTTGCCCGGCGCGAAATCTCCTGCCAGGATGCTCTCTCCATGGCCGGAAATGGGGGCCGCCTGGTGGGTGGCCTGGTTCCACAACTGGGCTTTGCCGTCATCGGTGAAGGTCAACACGAGATCGCCGTCATCTGAGGTGGCGCTGGCGTGGGGCAACATCGCGTCCACTTCCAGTTGGGTTGAAATGCGGCTTTGGTTATTGACGATGTAAATGCTGTTCCCTGATTGAACTACCATGCCCTTTCCTCCAGGTAAAAGCTCATAGGCGCCGATCGGCAGATCCGCCTGAAAGAGCTTTTCTTCCATCGAATCGCGCACGGCCTGGGCGAAGGCCCGCATTCCGGAGGAGAAGGTGTCGCGTCCCGAAAGCTTCGATAGCTGCAGGCTGAGGAATGCCAAAGCCAGGGCGTCGCTTTTCTGATCCTGCAGGCGGGTATTTTCCGACAACAAAGACAGCCGCAGGGACTCGGCCAGCAGGCCGCTGTTCCGGGCTTTGACCGCGTTGGCTTCCGCTGCTTTGCGGGCCTCCTTTTCTGCCGCCTCCGCCTGAATAGCAGTCGCTCGTGCCTGATCTGCTTCTTTTTCAGCCGCTTGTGCCCGGTTGACCTCTGATTTCAAGGTGTTCACCCACTTCGTTTGAACCTCTTTGATCTTCTGGTTGAGGTCATGCCCGGCTTCCAGGTCGGGGCACTCCAACGCTGCCCAGAACTGGTTGATGGCATTGGCGAAGTTCCCTTCATTCATGAACTGGATGCCGGCTTGCCGCAATTGGCGGTAGCAGGAGTCCTCTCCCTGGGTGGCCTGGGCGGCCGCCAGCCGGGAAAATGACATAAAAAGGATGGAAAAAACAAGTATTCGGAACAGCATGGTCTTGCTTGATGAATGAATGATCAAAATTGAAAATGCAGGCGCAGGCCCGTCCCCGCCAGGGCTCCTTCCGGGCCTCCGGAAGGGAATATACAGGGCGCTACTGTAAGCGCGGCGCCCTCTGGTGTACAGTACTGGTCGAAAAGCCCCTGCCTTCTCTTATTGGCGCCCCACCGCCAGGCGAAGCCCAGCGCATCGACTGCCAAGAGGCCACAGCCGATATAAGTAAGCAACCGGGCCGTATCATCCTTTGAATTAGCATCCTTGAAGTCGGATTCGGCACTTTCTGCCGTTTGGCCCTCTTTCCAGGCTTCCTGGTAGCGCGCATAGGCCTCTTTTTTATCCTGCCGGTAGACCTGTCCCAGGCCGATCAGCCCGCCGCCAACGATGGCGGTAGCGTAGTAGGGCCACTGTTTTTGTATGCCGAATGCCGGCCGGCCCGCTTCGCAGTCCACTTCGCCCATCAGGGATTTCAATACGACCAGCGTGTAGGATTGGCCGTAATCGAGCCCCCGCTCGGTGCGGTCCGGCCAGTTAAGAACGCCGGTGTTGTTTTTTGCTTTGTTGTCGGTTACTTCGCCGGGGGTGGGCAGGATGGGGAAGCCGCTGAGGGGCAGCAAGGCGACCTGCATATCATAATCCAGCCCTTTTTTTAGCCGGCCCTTGTATTGATAATCGATCAGTAGCCCCCCGTCATCCAGGCGCAGGCCGGTGACGGAGGGGAAGGCACCCTCGCCCGGCTTCAAGGGGCGGTTGAGTTGCAGGGACAGCTTTCCGTTTTCGGAAGTGACGGAAAAACGGATGCTGTCTGTAGAGGTACGCAGGGGGAACATTTGCTGCCCGGCCAGGGTAACGGACAGCGAAGACAATAAGAAGATAAGCAAATATTTCATCATTGTTTAGGTGTATAGGCCCAGAAACTGTTGAGGACTTGAGAGTAAAAGACATCATTGTCATTCAGCAGCCGGGCTTCGCCGCCACCAATATAACCATTTTCTCCGATTGCAAAGCTGAAAGCCCGGGTTCGGGTGGCGCCACGGAAACGGCTTACTTGCATCCATGCTTCATCGCCGGGCCGTGCAGGGTCAAATTCCCAGAAGTCTCCCAAATAAAAGGAGTTGGTAAAAATCTGCCCGGCTCCGAGATATCCTTTGCTGCCGATGGCAAAACTGGAAGCGGAAAAGCGCGGTGTTCCCGGGAAAGTGCTGTGCCAGCGCCAGGAGCCGGTATCCTGAGGGTTGGCAGGGTCAGTGGGTGGAGTGAATTCCCAGAAATCCTGTAGAACGCCCCCTATATCGGTACCGATTCCCAGGTAGCCTTTGTCACTGATGGAAAAGGCCGTGGCATTAAACCTGCCTTTGTACTCCGGGTTGGGGGTTCTTCGCCAGGCGCCCGCCATTTTATCCCATTTGCCGGTAGCGGGGTCGTACCGCCAGAAGTCGTTTAGTGCTTTTTCCGTTGAGTTCATTACTGCCCTGCCGGCGCCCAGGTAGGCCTTCTTATTTTCTATTACGAAGGCTACCGCATCACTTCGGGGCAGCATTTCAGGTGGCGGTTGGTTTTCCAGTTTTATCCAGGTGTTGTCTGTCTGAGGGGCAATTTTCCAGAAATTGGTAAGGTAACCGGCGTTTTGGCTGGCAAGGCCAAACCCGATATACAAGGTGTCGCCAATGGCAAAAGCCGTAGCGCGATGACGGGTGGCGAAATTCCCATCAAACGGTGCTTTCTCGTTCCATTCGTTTTGAACGGGATCATATTCCCATAGCTGGTTGGACCGGGCCAGGCACTCGGGGTCCAGGCAACCAAAGACTACATACCCCTTATCGCCCAGGGAAGCACTACTGGCGTTGAACAGGGCAAAAGGCAGTCCTCCGGAGGCCCGCCATCCGTCGGCCATTCGAAAAGACAACGTATCACTATAGTAAGCCCCGAGCCCTTCCGGTTTTACAAACGCCCGGACGAAGTATCGTTGGTTGAAATCCAGGTTTTTTAAGGTAGCTGAAAAAGGGCCGTCATCATTTAAAGGGCCCTCCGGGATGGAAAAAGTGGTGTTGGCGCCATATTCAGGGAAGGGAGAAGTATCTGAAAATACGAAGCCGAATTCTTGTACACTGATATTGATCTCCGGTTGTTGCAGTCCCTGTATGAAGCCGGTGAGTACTGCGCTGTCATTATCCATGAATACCTCTCTGGAAATGGTGAGGTTGACCCCGAGGGAAAAAGATTGAATGGCGGAAAGGGCCCGGCGTTCCCCGGCTATTGCGTAGGCCTGAAAATAGTAAGTGTCGTCCAGCGAGAGGCCATTGGCTGAGGCCTCGAATACGGAGTTTTCCGGAGCGCCGGGCCGTCTGATCCATTGAGCTTCTCCGGTGAGGGCAGCCAGGGCGGAGAATGTCTCCGCCCAAATAAAACCATGTTCCTCAATAACGATGTTATCATCGCCACTCACCACTCCTCTGAGATCAATGGCGCCCAGTTCCCCGGAACTTTCTACTCCTTGCAGCTCTACTTCAAAAAACGCCAGCTCGCTGACCTCCGGGCCGAGGCAGGCGGTGATGAAAAATAGCGACAAGACAATAACCACGTATTTTTTCATGAGTTAATTTTGTTGAACAACCAGGCGTTTGGCAATGAAGCCTTTTTCGTGAGCCAGTTTGATCAGGTAAATTCCGGAGGGATAGCCGGAAAAGTCCAGCTCAGTGGCCCGTTCGGTAATGTCCTTCCACTTCAGTTGAAGGATGCGTTCACCCAGTGGGTTGAAAGCTTCTAATTGCACATCGCCCAGCTGAGGCAGCGCAACGCTGATCCACACCTTCCCGTTGGTGGGGTTGGGGAACAGCTGAACCGAAGCTTGTTTTTTAACACTTTCCTCTAAGCCAACGACGATCGGCACGGTGAAGGGCCCCAGTTGAAGGGCGCATTGCCGGCTGTCCCGCACCGTCAGGAAATAATTACCCGCCGCCAGGCCCGACGGGTTTTGCTGGCTGGATTGGAAGCCGCCGCCGCCCGTCCAGTTATAGGTATAAGGCGGAGTTCCGCCGTCAATTCCGATATTGATCGCGCCGGTGTGAATGCCGTTGGTGTCTGGGGTTACAGACGAGGAGGCCTCGGTGAGGGCCGGCGGTTCCATCAACTCAAAGGTTTCCGTTGTATTACACCCGGCCTGGTCAGTGATGGTCACCGTATACGCTCCTGCCGACAGGCCGGAGACGGCTGCCAGTGCAGAGCCGTTGGGCCATGCATAAGCCAGGGGAGGCACCCCGCCAGAGGCATCGATGAGCAGCGAGCCGTCCGTATCTCCAAAACAGTCCAGGCGGTTCAATAAAACGATGTCGCCTTGGATGGCCGGATTTACGGTTATGGTAACCATATCTTCGGCGGAACAGCCATCGGCGGTTACGGTAAGGGTGAAGGTTTGTGTGGTTTGCGGGCTTACCAGGGTGGAGGGCGTGGCCGCCCCATTGCTCCATAGGTATGTGTAACCTGCTTCTTCCTGGGCCTGTAAGAGAGCCTCTTCACCCGGGCAGATGGTTTGGTTATTGCCGGCATCAGCGGTGGGTAAGGGCTTGGTAGAAAGCATTACCGCCACCCGGGCGGTGGATTCACACAAAGTTGGGATATTTACCCGTGCGGCGTAATAGGTGCCCGGGGTTGCCGGTACGAAACTGGTAGTGTTTTCGGCAAGGGGGTCGCCGCCGGTCTGGGTAGCATACCAGGTTGCGGCCTCACCGTCGCCAACGGCCACTTCCAGGGGCGGGAAGGGTTCATTGGCGCACACTGTTACATCCCCCAGGCTTACCGGTGGCTCGGAAACGACATCCTGGCAGTCACAATCGGGAGCGGTGATCTCCGCTACGGATTCGCAGCCGGTAACTGGATTGATGGCGGTTGCGGTTACATCCAGCCCTGCCTGGATAGCACTGACGATGAAAACCCCGGCTCCGGCAGGCGTCGCCGTGCCGCCGCTGAAGGTAACATCATTGACGTTGGATTGAGCTTCAAATCCATAAGTCTCATAACCGGGCTCGCAGAGGATGCCAGAAATGTCGAGCGTTGGCAAGGGTTTGATGTCCACCGCCATATAACTCAGTACACTGGGGCAGGGAGCCGTTGCCGTTGCCATAAGGGCGAAGGTGATGGGCCCGGTATAGTTGGCAGGAGGCGTGAATGCCGCATCGAGTGCTGCCGGCCCCGGGTTGAAACTCCCTCCGGAGATCAGCGCGTCCCAGGTTCCGCTGACGGCTCCGCCCCCGATCTGTCCGTTGAGCTGAATCTCTGTTCCGGCGCAAACACTCTGATTGGGGCCGGCATTGACGGTAGCCCTCTGAGCAACCGGGACGGTAACCTGAGCTACGCCTATACAGTCGTTTACATCAGATACCGTAACGGAGTAGGTAGTGGTGGCCGGCGGCGCTACCCTCACGTTCATATTGGCGCCCAGCCCGCCGGCCCAATCGTAATTATAAGGGCCGTTTCCATCGAGTACGACGGCGATCAGATTGACGCTGTCGCCCCGGCAAATCTGGGATACTCCCGGAATATCGACGATGGGGCCTGCCTGGTCGCTGACCGCAATTGTGCCGGTAGTGGCGCACCCATTGTTATCAGTTACAGTTACAGCATAACTGCCGGCAGCCAGATTGTCGGCCATCTCATCGGTTTGGCCGTTACTCCAAAGAAAAGAATAAGGCCCGGCTCCGCCGCTGGCATCGGCAACAGCGCTGCCGGTGTTTTGCCCGCAGGCGGCATCTGTTTTGGTTATGCTCACCGCCGGTAGTGGGTTGACGCCAATGGATACCTGATCGGTATCGGAACAACCCTTGTCATCGGTAATGGAAACCATATAGGTAGTTGATGTAAGCGGGCTAACCAGCTTTTCCGGGCCGAAACCCAGCCCGTTGTTCCAATGGAAGGTATATTCCCCCGAGCCGCCGCTGGCGGAAGCCTGAAGCACATATTCATTCCCACGGCAGATTTCGCTGTCTTCACCCGCATCGGCAGAAGGTAGCGGGTTAACGACTACCGTCACCTGGGTAGTTTCGGAGCAATTGTTAGCGTCGGTGACGATGGCCTGATAAGTAGTTGTATTATCGGGCGAGACCGTCTGAGCAGGGCCGTTAGGCAGGCCTTGATCCCAGGTAAAGGTATAGGGTTCCGTTCCCCCGGTGGCGCCGGTGGCCAGCGAGGCCGATTCACCGGCGCATATTTCCTGGCCGTCTATTGGGAAGATAGACGGGCCTCCGGTATTACTCACGGTAGCAGAACTGGCCGCCATACAGCCCAGGCTATCTGTAACCGTCACCGAAATAGAACCGGAAAAAAGGCCGGTGGCTTCCGGGCCGGTTTGGCCGTTACTCCAGCTAAAGGTATACGGCCCCTGTCCCCCGGAGGCGGAGGCAGTGGCGCTGCCGTTGGCCAGGCCGCAGGTAGCTGCCGTTGGCGATACACTTACAGTGGGCAATTCGTTGACGGCCACCTGCACTTCATCCGTATCGCTACAGCCATTGGAATCGGTGGCGGTGAGGGAATAGGTGGTGGTATTGGCCGGGCTGGCCGTCGGGTTTTGGATGGCTGGCAACCCGCCGCTCCAGGTGAACGTATAACCACTGCCACTGCCTCCGGATGCCGAAGCGTTGAGCGTGGCCGGCTGTCCGGCACATACGCTGACGTCGGGGCCGGCGTTGGCGGTGGGGGCGGGGCGCCTCGTCAATGTTGCGGCAGTTCTGCTTTCGCTGCTGCATCCTGCTCCGGCCACCGCCTCTGCATAATAAGTGCCCTCCGCCGGTGGGGTGAAACTGGCGCCGGCGCCTACCAAATTACCACCCTGAGGCTGGTCGTACCAACGTACCTCCACGGTAGAAGACACCTGTAGGGCAGGGATGGCCTCTCCGTCACAGAATACCCGGTCCCCCTGGCTCGCCGGGGGTGGGGGAGAGGCAATAACCGCAATATCTATGCTGGCGATGGCGGTGGAAAAACAATTGTCCTCACTGACCGTAACGGCATAGGGCTGGCTACTGGCCGGGTTGATGGGAATGCTGGGAGTTGTTTCTCCTGAGCTCCATTGGTAGGTGTATAGGCCGGCGGCAATGGGGGCAACCTGGGCGGTAAGGGTGGCCGATTCGCCGGCGCAAATCTGATTGCCCGCCACATCAGCGGTAATGCTCGCCACCGGCGTGATGCACAGCCCCCTCTGTTCCACGAAAAGATATTGATAGGTGACCACACTGCCTTCAAACCTGAACTGTAATACGGTGCTCCTTGGCAGCGGGCTGGGATTAGGCGCCACATTGATATCAATGGCGGCTGAATTTCTGCCACTTACCGGGTCTACACTGAGCCAGTCTGCCGGCGGCACTTCCGTTATCGACCAATCCTGGTCGTCGATCAGCAATTCGATGCTGATGATATCTCCTGCGGCCGGAACGGTCTCATAAATAGAAGAGAGCCGGGCGTTGTCGACCTCCAGGCGGGTCATCCGGTTGATCCGGCTGGTGGCGTTGGGGGTGAACAGGCCTTCGGCCGTTACGTCGCCGGTATCGGCGGACTGGAATTCCAACTGACAGAGGCTGCCATTGAAATTGCTGCCGCTGAGGTCGGTCAGGTAGAGCAGGATCTCATCGCCTTCCAGGTAGGCGCACTTGAAAGCGTCGCCGGTTAGGTCTTTGGGGATTTCGAAGTCCATTTCTGTCGCTCCATTCCAGAACAGGCTCATGCCTTCGATCACCCGGGGGAGGGTATTATCCAGGGTTAAAAAACTGAGCCGGTGCTGTTGCGTAAAGGGAAAGGCCGTTTCCGGTATTTTAACCAGGTGAGTGGAAGCCGGGTCGGGCGGGCAGTTTTCTACGAAATCGGTGATGTTATTGAAAGTGGAAATGAAGAAGTTGTTGTTTTGCGGGCAATTCATGCTGAGGGTATAGGAGGCATTTCCGGCGGGCGAGTCTTCCCGGTCCACGACCAGGTAGTAGACTCCATCCAACAGCGGAAGGGAATCCAGGGTGGCCAGGCCTCCCTGAGGCCCCGTTTCGGCGTAGGCCATGCAATTTCTGGCGCAGAGGTAATTGTACAGAAATACGCCCATGGGTTCGTCGGATTCCAACCCCACGGAGACAAGGGATGGTGTGTCCAACGTGATTCGGTAGACCCTTTCTCCGCCCAGGTAGTTTCTGGCGCCGTTGTAGCAATCATCGTAGGCGTCAAAACCATTGGCGCCGCCGGTATCGAAAGCGGAAGAATTGGTGTTGAGTGAATCCGTGACCGTATCGCCACAATTGAGGGGGGTAACCCCGAAGTTACAGTTTCCATTCGGGAATACAGCAAACCCGTAGGGCTCCGGAGCAGTATTGGTGGCTACGATGTAATAGAAGCCTTCCGGCAACCCGGAACCATCAAAGCCGTTGTTCACTTCTCCCAGGCAGGTTTGAGTGCAGGTGGCGCCGGAGCAGTCGCAACTGAAGACGAAGAACTTCGTGTTATCGCCCATAACCTGGTCGTTGACATTTATATCGTCGGAATTGTCATTGTAGAAAATATAGATGTCCGCATAGAAATTCCCGGGGACGGCGCCGCCGTAACTGTTTAGTATACAAGATTCCTGCCGCAACAGAGGGGGCGCCAGGTCGGTGATGCGCATGGTGTCGGTAAAGAGGTCCGTTCGGTAGACAAAAGTGCCGCCGTAATCGCAGATGGAAAAACAACGTTCGAATTCGCTGGAAATATAGCCTTCACAGCGGGCCCGCCCTTCGCAGGTGTACTGCATGCCATTCTGGCCGCAGACGGGTTCCTGCCCCGCACAGCTGATGAATCCACAATCAAGGCCTACTTGCCGGAGGCAAATATCGTCCACCCGGAAGCTGTTGTTGTTGTCAGAAGCCCAGAAGTTAATGGCGTCGAGCTGGCTGCTGCTGCCACTGAAGCCCTGGTTGAAATTCCAGGAAGCGATGAAAATATGGTTGATCCAGAGTTCCGCCACGTTTTGATCGATATCAATGATCTGCATGACATCATTCCAGTTGCCATTGAGGTACGTAAAATCGATATTGTCCGATACCAGGCTCAACCTGCCGGAGCCATCTTCATAAAAAAACACCTCATTGGCCGAATTGTCGTTGCTGCCGGAGCTGTTAGGCGCCTGATGCATGGTAGCAAAGTAGCCCCCTTTTCCACTTTCCACCCACATGCGCCAGGACAGGCGGTAGCGGCCGCTGTTCAGGCCGTCCAGCAGATAAAGGATATCGGATGCAGTATTACCGTTATCTTCGATCTTTAACTGTTGGTTGTCATTTTGTGTAATGACGGCGCCGTCACCTGAACCATTGCTCCACGGGCGCCAGCGGGTAGATTGCGGTGTAATGGCGGCCAGGTCGTAATCCCCAAAATTTTCGCAAAGCGTAACCGTTCCGCCCGGTGGGTCGTTAGGGGGTTCCGAGCAGCTGCAGTCACAGGAAATGAAGAGGTTGAACGGCCCCTGGTTATTGCTGTTTTTGCCGTCTACTACGATGTAGTAGGTTCCGGGATCGAGGATAATGTCTATGGCTTCTTTATAGACTCCAACGCTGTTGTTGTCAACGTAACTGGCGGCAATGCAGTTGGTAACGGATGTTACCCCCACTTGTTGGGGGTCGGAACACTGGTCCAGCAGAAAGATGTCGAGGTCGTTGGCGTTAAGGATATCGAGAAAAATCTTAACCTGTTGGCGTTGGGTGATATTGATCTCATAGACCTTGTCGGGCCCGTTGAATGCGTGACCGGTGCTTTGGCAGTTGGCGTAATCGGCGCCGTTGAAATTATCACCCTGATTCGCCGTAGTTTGGTTGGAAAGCGTTTGTCCGCACTGGATCGGCGTAGCCTGATCGCAGTTGCTGGCGGTAGGGTTGCAGGGGCCGGCAATCCATTCCGCCGTAATATAACCGCCGCCGCATCTGGCGGCACAACTGTTGCCGTATTCCACCCCATTTTTGACGCAAACCGGGTCATAGACCTGGGGACAGGCGCAGCCCTGGACTTCCCAGAGGCAGATGTTGTCGATAGCGTATAGGTTGGGGGCGTCGTTATTCAGGCCTTCGTAGGCGTAGAAATTAATGCCTGCCAGGCGGTTGGCGCCGGGTGTAGCCGAAATATCGTCACTGAATGTCCAGCTATCTATGAAATCATCGTTGACCCAGAATTCAATCAGGTTTTCATCCAGGTCGATGATCTGCATGATCCGGTTCCAGGCGCCGTTGTTGTAGCTGAAATTGGTGTTGGCGCCGGGTTTATCAAGCAAGGCGCTGCCATCCGAATTGAAAATGGCCTGGAATGCCAGGTTGGCGTTTCCTCCTGAACCATCGGGCAGGGTGTGGAGGAGGTTGTAATAGGCACTTCGGCCGGCAGCAACATTCAGCTCCCAGGATAGCCGGTATCGGCCGCTGGTTCGGTTGCCGAGGTTATACACTACATCCGGATCAATACTTCCGGAACGCTCGACCCGAAGGTATTGTTCCGCAACATTAAAATACGTACGGACGTCGGCATCGTCAGAACCGGTAGACCATTTTGTCCAGAATGGTGACTGAGGTGAAATAAACTGATCGCTGGTATAGCTCTCAAAATTGTCACATTGGGTTACCTGCCCGCCGGTAAGCTCTGGGTTTTCATAACAGGTGGATCCGCAATCCGGGCTCGTATTGCCGGCCACAAAGCGCGCATAAACCGTGGCGCCCGCAAAACCGGCCTGGACGATGATATAAATGGTATTGCCGGCAAAAACCTGGAGTTCCTCCAAAGGCGCATTAATGCCCACTGAACACGTTGTGGCCGTGGTTGTGGTCGATAGGGGAGCAGAGGGGCCGCCATTGAGGCAATTATCGTAAATGATAAAACTTGCCGCCCGGCATAATTGGACGGTTCCGTTTTGAAGTGGTGTAAAAGCATACCAGGATTGCTGGCCGTCGAACTGGTCGTCAGTTAGGGGTTGCCAACTGGTATTGAATGAGACGGATACGGCGGTAGCGCAATTGTTGGCCAGCAGGAAATGGGAAAAGAAAGAAAGGATAAATAGGGTTATTAGATTTTTCATAAGGCGATGGGTTTTTTAAATCTGGGAAGCGCCCCTTTCCGGAAAATGCGGAATAGATAGGAGGGGCCTCCAATTCACGAAAAAGCTATAGGAGGCCTATGTAGGTGAGGTTTGTAGTGTATTCATTTTATTTGGGTTTGGTGTGTTTGAAATTGGAGATTTGAGTGAAATTCAAATAAAAATACGCATCCATGTTTATTTGCCCAAATGATTGGCTATGTTTTTATCATATAAATCGTCCCTATATGAAGGAGTGGGACATGGGTTGTTGGCAGGCAAACTAACTCAATTGGGTTGCACCCATTTCAGATACTTATTTAAATTAAGCCGGGCGGCCTCGTCCTCCGGCTTGAGCTCCAGCGCTCTGGAGAAGGCCTGAACGGCCCTTTCGTACTCAGAGGCGCGGATCATAGCGTCGCCTCGTTTGATGAGGGTGTTAAATTCCGTTTCCAGTTCTGTTTCTTTTTGCCGGATAGACCGGAGGATGACGCTATCGGGGCTAATGCTATAGGCGTTGTTGAATTCCAAAAGCGCTTCGCGCAGATGGCCGGCCCGGGCGAGGCTGTCGCCTTTCTCCATAGCCATTTGAAGCTGCCGGATCGTTTGCCGCGCCTGGGCCAGGCTATCCTGGGCGGAGGGCCGTAGCCCGGGGATATCGATGGCGTTGATCCGTTCCAGCGCTTTGGGGTATTGCCCCTCTTTTTTAAATAAGATGGCATTCATATAGGAAGCCTCAAAAGCCCGGTTGAGGGCTTGCTGGGTAGCTTTTTGGGCTTGGTTATAATAGTTGTAAGCAATGATGGCAGCCATCAGCGTCAGCAGGGCCAGCAACCCCATACCGCCGGCTACCCGCCAGGCTTGCCGGCGTTTGCGGCGCTCCTCGGCGAGCAAGGCCTGTTCTGCCTGCTCAGCCTGTAGGTAACTCTCCCGGATAAAGGCCATGGTTTCCGGGCTAAGAGAGGGTTCCAGCTCTTCGAGGAAGTCTTCAATACTGATCAGCTGTTTGCGGTTGAGGAAGAGGCCGCTGGCCTGGTATTCCGCGTAGGCGTTGCCGATGCGTTTTTTGGCCTCATTGCGCTGCCGCTGCTCATCGGTGCGCGCCTCGTCGATCAGGGCGGCCAGGCTGTCGTGTGCCAGCTCGAAGACGTTGCCTTCATCGTTGAGGATGCGGCTGCGCTGCAGCGCCTGCAGGCAGCCTGTCCGCACCTTTTCGGGCAGGCTGGCGAGAAAAGGATGGGCTTCCGGGTCTATCTGTATGAGTTGGCTTTCCATCCTGAAAGGGATGGGCCGTTTGGTGCCTCGTTCGGAGACGAAGGTGTCGAGCACCTGTTGAACCAGGCCGTCGCCGATGGAAGGATATTGCTGTTTCAGCTCTGCCTGAATGAGGTGTTGTTGTTCGGTGAGGAATTTATCCAGCACATTCTCGATGGCGCCGAATGCTTCAATTTCACGGGTAGTGAACGTGAGCTCGGGCAATTCTGCTCCCTGCCTTTCCCGCCCGTAGGTGCGTTGAAAGTCCGCCTGATATAACCGGTCCAGGTAGACTTGCAGATAGGGTAGGGAGACGCCCGCTTTACCCCGGCTGACGTTGTCGATGATCTGTTCGGGGTTCTGGCCACTATCTTCGAAGCTAATATGGAAAGCGCTACAGGAGCGGGTGACGACCTCCCGCAAACTGGCCCGGCTCATGGCCTCCACCCGCAGGCGGCGGGTAAACAACCGGGGGATGGACTTTTCAAAATGATACAGGTGGGCCAGGTACTCCTCGCGAAGGATAAAGAGGATGCGGCAAGGCATCTGGGCTTCCTGAATCCGGGCAATGGACTCCACAAACCGGCTTTGTTCTTCCTGGCTGCCCAGGATGAGCAGCTCTTCCAACTGGTCGAAGATGAGATAAACCGGGCGCAGGTACTCTACGTACAGCTCTTCGATGGCTTCGGTGACAGGGCCGGCCTGCCGGCCTCCCAGCCCTTCGGTTACCGCTTCTTCCAGGGAGCGGTTGATGTTCTCATTTCGGCGGATGAGGATGGGATACCAGTCGGTAGGGTGAAAGCGGTTGCCCAACCCGCATTGTACCAGGCTGGTCTTGCCGGCTCCTGAGGGGCCATAGATGAGGACCAGCCGGTTCTTTTTCACCATTTCCAGGAGTGCATCCACCTCTTCTTCGCGGCCGAAGAACAGGTCCTTGTCTTCCCGTGTATAGGCGTCCAGAAATTTGAATGGGCTGCTCATGATTGCTCCGGTTCTTTATTGGCGGGCCCCAGCAGTTGGAAAAAAGCATCCAGCTGGGCCTTGACGGCCACCAGTTGCTGGTTGCTGGCGGCCAACAGTTCTTCATCCGGATTGTAGGCGCGGTAGAAATAATAAGTATCCTTTTCCAGGCTATAGTGGCTGAAGAAATAGATGTTGGCCACTTCCGTATCGCCGGCATCCGTTTCGAAGGCGTGTTTATCGATGATGAAAGGAGAGAGGTTGAGTTCTTTCAGTTTACTTTCCGCCCCTGGCTCTTTAATGAGCAGGATGGAGCGGTTGTCGGTGAACCGTTTCAGGACCAGGTCGGTCTGGTCGAGCCCTCCCAGCAGGTCGATCAGGCGGACGATATTATGGCGGAAGGTGGGATGGAGTTGGTGCCGGTATTTTTCAATATCGATATTGTTGATCGAGGCCAGGGTGTATTCCGCCATGAAACCCAGGTGGCGGAATATTTCCGCCAGGCTCTCCTCCGCCCGCAGGCATAAAGTGGGCACTTCATCCGCAGCGATGCCGCCGGTGCTGAGGCGCCGGCGCAGCGTGTTGAGAAAAAAGTTGGCGGCCATAAAATCATCATTGATATAGGGTAGCTCTTTGATTTCTTCCAGTTCGGGAACGAAGAAGTTCACCAGGCCCTGATTGGCATCGTATTCAAAAACCTGCCGTATCGAGCGGATGAGTTCTATATAGTCGTAGGAGTCGACCTGGAGCTGTGGCCGGTGCAGAAATTCATGGATTACTTCCCGTGGTTTGGCAGGCAGTGTCAGCTCGCCGTGTTCGAGTTTGGCTTCCCACAGCTGGGCGAGCATGATAAAAGCCATCATTTCAGTGATGATAGCGTAGGTGCGCGACAGCTGCTTCAGGCGGCCCTCACTGATCTGGTCATAGCCCTCATTGCTATCGCGCATCGGGGTGATGAGTTTGCGCAGATGTTCGGCCACTGGCGCGGGCAGGCAGTTCAGAATGGCCATCCGCTTTCGGGAAGCGCTTACCGGCTTGCCCTTTTTCTCCTGGAAGGCAAGAAACTCCAGGTCCTCGCTGTAGCCTTCCAGTGCCGACAGCAGAACGGCGATCAGTTTTTCATTGGGTATAAAATCCGGTGCGCTGGCCTGTTGGGGCTTTTCCGGCAGATGGATGCCGAGGGCTTCCTGGTTTTTGTAATAAATGCCCCACAAGGGAGCTTCCGGCTCATCCAGGCTTTCCAGGAAGACATCCCGGTGTACCTCTATGCTGGCGCTCAGGGAGGCGGCGCCGATTCCGATCTCGAAGGCCCGCTCTAAGGTGTCTCCCAGGCTGAGGGACTGGAAAAAGCTGACGGCAAAGTCCTTGGCGCTTTGGTCATTGACCGGAGCGCTGGTGGCGATGACCAGAGGCACTCCGCATTCCAGCAGTTGGGCTACCTGCCCCCGGGTAGAGCAGCCGTTGAGGATCACCGCTTTGAGGTTAGGGCACTGCCCCAGCAATTGCGCCAGCCCGCCGGCGCGCGACAGCTCGTCGGCCAGCAATAATTTATCGCCACCGGCATGGCCGCTGTAGGAAAAGAGAAATATATTGTCCCGGTACAAAATGAGGAACTCGCGGATTTTTTGCCGGGTAGTGTAGGCATCCCGATGGATGAGATAATGCTGTTGCAAAGCCTTGGGAGTCAGCATGCTATATACCTTGTCGTCTTCTTCCTGTAGGGCGGGAAGGGGAGCGGCACTGGAATGGGCATAGGCGAAAAAGAGGACATCCATCATTACAAATATTGCAGGGTTATTTTTCCTGATTGCGCAACAAGTTAATAATCCGTTTTGATGGTCTTGTCAAAAGGGATTTTAAACTGGTAAAGTACATCCTCATCGGTATGGTCTTCCAGTACGTCCAGTCCGTAGCGGACTTTCCGGGGGTCGTCATAAACCAGGGTACCGAAGAGGCGGTCCCATAATGAAAAGATGTTCCCGAAGTTGGTGTCCGTCCAGGGCCGTTCAAAATGATGGTGAAATTTGTGCATATTGGGGGTGATGAAGACCAGGCTCAGGGATTTATCCAGCCATACCGGCAACGAAATGTTGGCGTGGGTCAGGTAAGTAAACAGGATGCTGGTAATGCGGTAGACCAGGTAAAAGACGAAAGGCATGCCGCTGATGATGACCGCCAGCAGGGCAAAACACTCCCTCATCAGGTAATCACCCGGATGGTGGCGGGTGCCGGTGGTGGCGTCCACCTTGGTGTCGCTGTGGTGAACCATATGGAACTTCCACATCCATTTTACCTTGTGGAGTAAGTAGTGGGCAACGTACTGCGCCACAAAATCGAGCAATAGGATGGCGATGAGCAGTTCGGCCCAAACGGGCAGGTCCATGAGATACAGGAAGCCAAACTCATGCTGTTGTGTCCAAAGAAAAACCCCCACCGTAGCCAGGCCAAACAGTACATTGATGACCAGAGAGGTGGATAAAAAGATGAGGTTTACTCCGGCGTGTTTCCATTTGCGGTAGTCGAACCGGGAAAGGGGAATATTGCCTTCCAGTATCCAGCTGGCCGATAAACAGATCATAATCCAGGCCAATTTATACCAGGTTGGCATTTGCGCAAAGAAATCCAAAAATGCATCCATAGCGTAAAATTAAGTAAAGATTGATACGTGTTGATGAAAATACTCCTTTCTTTTGGTTCTTTTTAAAGATAATTGTATAACTATTGATCCGGGAAAACAGAAAAAAACGAAATGGATGCAGATCGGATGTAAAATCGGGCGCCTCTTCACCGGCCTGGCAGCCCTTTGGGGGATGGCCCTGTGGACAACTGCCTGCGGCGTCCGGCCGGCCAACCACGAAGGCAACCGCCCGCCCAATATACTCCTGTTGCTAGCCGACGATTGGTCGTACCCTCACGCCGGTGTATATGGTGATAAGGTGGCGCAAACCCCCACCTTTGACCGCCTGGCGGCAGAAGGCGTTCTTTTTACCAACGCCTATTGCTCAGCCCCTTCCTGTTCCCCTTCGCGCGCCGCCATCCTCACCGGGCAGTATCCCCACCGCCTCGAACAGGGCGCCAATCTGTGGGGAACGCTTGACCGAAAATTTGCCACCTATACACAGTTGCTGGAAAGGCAGGGTTATTTTGTAGGTATGGCAAAAAAGGGATGGGGCCCGGGCAACTTCGAAGCCGGTGGATATGAACACAACCCCGCAGGGAAGGGGTATGCCAGTTTCCAGGGTTTTTATGAAGAACGGCCCAATCAGGCGCCCTTTTGTTTTTGGTTTGGAAGCCGGGACCCGCATCGGCCCTATATTCAGGGGGTGGGGGCGGAGGCCGGCCTGAGCCCCGACAGCTTGCTGGCCCCTCCTTTTTTGATCGATTTGCCGGTAGTGCAGCAGGATTTGCTCGACTATTATTACGGCCTGGGCCGGTTTGACCAGGAATGTGGGGAAATACTCAGCTTTTTGGAGAAAATGGGAGCGCTGGATAATACCATTGTGGTAATGACCAGTGACAATGGGATGCCGTTTCCGAGATGCAAAGCCAACCTCTATGATTACGGGGCCCGGGTTCCGCTGGCTATCTCCTGGAAAGGCAAGGGGATGAGAGGCCTGACATTCGACGGTTTTGTCAACTTGCTAAGCCTGGCGCCCACTTTTCTGGATGCGGCAAGGGTGGAGGCGCCAACAGCGATGGACGGTAAGAGCCTGCTTCCCGTTTTGCTACAGGGTGAAAATAAGCAGGAAGACGATTATGTCTACCTGGAGCGGGAGCGGCACGGCAATGTCCGCCAGGGCCATCTGGGCTACCCTGCCCGCGCTATCCGCGACGATAAATACCTGTACATCAGGAACCTGAAACCCGGCCGGTGGCCGGCGGGCGACCCTGAGCTAGCCGATTCCGGAACGATCTACGGCGATGTGGATGATTCCCCTTCCAAGTTCTTCATGATGCACTTTGAAGGAGATGAAGCCTACGGGCCTCTTTTTGAGCTGTCGTTTGGGAAACGGCCCCGCGAGGAATTGTACCAGATTGAATCCGACCCCTTTCAAATGACGAACCTGGCGGGAATCAGCCGCTACCGCCGGGTAGTGGAACAGTACGCCCGGATGATGGACGCGGTTATGGCCGCTACCGATGATCCATGGGCAGATCCCCGTTTCGAGGGGTTTGACCAATATCCCTACTACGGAAAGCATCCTTTTTTTCCCGGGCTACAGCACTGAAAAGCAAAGGAAATCGAAGCTTTGCCTGGTTGCTTACTATAGGTATTTCGATTTTAGGGTGTCCCGGTATTGCGGCCGGAGGCTCACAGAGGCGCTGCAACTGCCTGGCCACAAAACCATAATGCCGGCATACCCTACTACCTAAATAGGTACGTTTTTTATAAATTTGAACCCACTATTCACCCCCTGGCGGTTGGCAGGCAAACCACGCTTCCTGCCTACGCCTGGAAAAAACGATCGAAGCAAGATGGAAAACAGCCTGGTAAATTGGTTATCCGAACAAGGCATCAGCACGGTGAACGTGATGCAAATTCTCTTCTCTCTGATGATCAGCATCCTCTTTATTCAGTCGGGCCTGGATAAGGTTTTCAACTGGCAGGGAGAGCGGGATTTTTACAAAAGTCATTTTAAAGACACCCTCCTCAACGGAACGGCGCCTTTTCTGATGCCCGTCATCACCCTTTCGGAACTGGCGGCGGGCTTTCTTTCCGGCATTGGCCTGCTGGTATGGCTGTTTACCGGCCATACGGAAATCGCCCTGGCAGGCATGTTGATGGCCTGTTTATCCATCATTCAGCTCTTCCTGGGGCAGCGGGTAGCCAAGGATTACGCCGGTGCAGCTGTATTGGTACCCTATTTTCTACTGGCGGCAGCGGGGGTGTACTTTTATCTGCTTTAACGCTTGAACCAGGGCGCTTTTCGTCGGAGAAAATTCTCCGGTATTAAGCCACCCGAAAAAGCGGTCCAATTCGACACAAAGCGTACTTTTGAACAGGGTGATGTTGAGCCAGACAACCCGTTCGAGGTGCAGGATGTGGGTCCGGGTGAAGTCCTTGCCAGGCCTGCCCTGTGGAATAAGTCACTAGGCTATGGCCGTCGGCGACTGAAATGTCTGCACCGGGAAAGGGCGCAGGCATTCCTTTGAGTTTTCTGCGTCATAAGGAGAAACAAAATATAATGAAAAAAGAGAGAATATCATTTAATAAACTAAAATTAATAATTATTCTAGCTATGTCCATCCTGATATCCTCTTGTAATGGGCAAGAAAATTGGAATGATGTAAGGAGCAAGTTATTACAAACGCAAACAGAAACTCGAAATTCAACCTTAGAAAAGAAGCAATCAAAAGAGCAAATAAGCCAAGTTGTAAGAATGATGTTCCAAGATAGCAAGGGTAATATTTGGTTTGGAACTCAAAATGGAGCTTTTAGACTTACCAATAATTCCCTGATTCATATTGATAGTATAAGAAGTGAATCAGGAAAAGGGGTAACAATAAAAGACATCACAGAAGATAAAAATGGGAAAATTTGGCTTGGACATACGGATGGGATTAGTAGCATTGATGGTGAATTAGTGACAAATTATTATGAATCAGATGGATTAATAAGTAACGATGTTTGGAACATTGAAACAGATTTCAACGGTAATGTTTGGATTGGAACGATAGAAGGGGTATGCATATTTAATGGGCAAGAATTCATACGTTTTGAATTACCCGAAGGCCAGATTGATACAACGCTTGGTATATCAAGTACTAAAATGGTTCATTGTATAATGGAAGATAGCAAAGGAGAAATTTGGTTCAGTACAAACGCAGGACTATTTAAACTCACAAATGATTCCCTTATCAATGTCTCTGAAAAAGTTGGAATTCAAACCAATTTTATAAATAGAATAATCGAAAATAAAAATGGTGAGTTCTGGATTTCGACAAAGGAGGCTCTATATAAGTTGGAAGGGAATCAAATAGAAAATATCATAAACGAAATACCAGAAACAGGAAAGGGTGTAGGAAGTATTACAGAAGACAAAGATGGCAAATTATGGTTTGTTCTCAATCAGCATTACCTGTATACTTATGATGGTGAAAATCTAATTGAATTTCAAAAATCAGAAGACAACCGGGGGCCTGTAGTTTTTCAAATCTATGAAGACCAAAGTGAAAGACTATGGTTTGTTGGCTATGGTGGTGCGTACCGATTGGAAAACGGAAAATTTCTGAACATAACAAAGGATGGGCCTTGGTAAAAAAATACGAACGCAGAATCGAGTAGGGTAAGGCCAGCCAGTTGACCGGCCTTATCCCTCTCACACCACCGTACGTCAGACTGTTCATTAATCCCTTTTGATTACAACTCTCACACATCGTGGTACGTCAGACTGTTCATTAATGTCTCTAAATCACCATATTTACAATTTGTGATTAATAAATTGTAAATACATTTAACATTAATGAACATCTGACGTAAAAGCCAAAACAAATAATAACATTCCTTGTAATCAAATCGCCTAAGAGCATTAATGAACAGTCTTTTTTTGACGTTGCTTTTCTTGATCACGTTTATTCAGTTTTTGTTGGTTTTGTTGATAAGGAAGTACCCAAAAAACAGAAATCTCATTTGGTACTTGGGGAGTATCAGTAGTATTCCAGTTTATAATTGGACAACAATAAATAATAAGCCGCTAATTTTGGCAATATCCCTTTCAATTATTGCATTTTTTTTCTTTTGGTTTGGTACTGGTTTCAATTGGCTTGTAAAAATCGCTGTAGGCTCAACCATTTTACAATGGATATTACTATACTCCCATCGGGCATGAGAGGTGAAATTTTGGCAATTTTATTTTTGTGGCCTGCAAGGCGAAAAGCGCAGGCATAGCCCAGCTACGGCGTCCCGCTTTTTTCTAAAAAGCGGGATCAACGCCGCAGGGCGCAAAAAGAAAGAGACAAAAATCACTTCTTGTGCCCGAGGGGAGTATAACTGAAGCTATTGGTAAACCTTAGAGCGTGTTGGGGATTTACCCTTTGGCCTGCAAATGTGCATCTTTTGAACCTCATTTCGCCATTTTTTCGCCACGTAGCGATGCTATGCGGCTCAAAAATGGCTTCCTGAGAACCAAAATCTGCTCATTTTCGACATCAAAAGTAAATCCCCAACACGCTCTTATAAATCTGTCACAAAAAAAAAGATTTGACATGAAAAACTGGAAAACATTCACGAAAAGAATATTGGTATACAAGCCAATCGATTCTGTTTATCGCTCTCCTGGCAGAAGAGCCTTACCAGTGCGAACACTGCGGCGGTTGCAGTTTTGAAACCAAGCTCATCGAGCCCAACCGGCATTATTTAAACCGGCATGTTTTGCACCAGGGCCGAAGCCCGCCACGAAGCCAAGCAGGCCCTGTGGAATTTAGCTATTCCACAGGGCAGGCGCCGCCGAGCAGGTAATGATTGCTTATCTGTAAAGCGGTAAGCCCGGTTCTGCTATGCTTAAAAATAAGGAAAACTGGTGAGGATTGCTTCAAAAACGCTGGTAATAAAGGAAATCCGGATAGAATGGTAGAATCAATGCAGCGGCTGTCCACAAATTTAGCCAGAATACCGTAAATTAGGCTCGGGAAAGGGCCGGTGCGAAGTAAAGGCTTTCCCTATAGAGTGTGTGCCCAGCTCTTGGCAGCAGGTTCATTCAACTGAAATCGAAGATTCCTTTGAGTTGGCTTCCACCCAAAAACAAAATTGACCCAACCCCGAGGGGAGGGTAAGTTTTGTTATGAAAAAAGGGCAGGCAAATATTGAAAACTTATGAATACTGCTACAAGTAAGACAGCACAGACAGTTGCGATCATTGGCGCTGGCCCGGCCGGGCTGGTGGCGGCACGCTGGCTGCGAGAGGTGGGCTTCCGCCCGACGCTTATCGAAGAGGACATCGACGTTGGGGGGCAATGGCGGGTTGGCGGGCCGCAAAGCAGCGTCTGGCCGGGGATGCGCACCAACACCAGCCGCGTAATGACTGCGTTCTCCGGCCTGCCGCACCCACCCGGCACTCCCGCTTACCCAACGGCCGAACAAATCGGCGTTTACCTCCGCCGCTACGCCGAACACGCGGGAGTGCTCGCGGACGCCCGGTTCCGCACCCGCGTCGATGAGGCCGACCCTGATCCCGCCGGGAACGGTTGGGTTGTGCGCGCCACCCAGGCTGACGGTACCGTACCTGGGCAGAGCGCTTCGACTATGTGGCTGCTGCCACCGGCCGGTACCGCGTACCGATGGTACCGCAGGTCCTGGGGCTATCCAGCTTCACCGGCAGCGGCGGCGCGACCCATGCCGCGGTATACCGCGGCGCCGACTCGTATCGCGGGCAGTGCGTCCTGGTCGCCGGGCACAGCATCAGCGCGCTGGAGATCGCCAGCGAGCTGGCGCTGCGAGGAGCGGCTCGCGTCGTGGTCGCGGCGCGCCGGCATCGCTACGTGCTCCAGAAAATCCTGTACTGGCGCGTGCCTGTCGAGCACCTCGTCTACACCCGCTACGCAGCGCTGGCGTCCGAACTGCAGTCGCCGGCGGAGAGCGCCGCGTACTCTGAAGGCACTCATCCTGCGCACCAGCACCACCCGGCGCAGTTTGGCGCGCCGTGTGCGTCGGAAAATCCGTTCGAGGCGGGCTTCACCCAAAACCAGTTCTATCTGGCGCTCGTAGCCGAGGCTGCATCGTGCCGCGCCCCTGGATGGCGCAGGTCACGGACAAAACGGTGCAGTTCACTGATGGCAGCACTGAAGAAGTCGACGCCATCATTTTCGCGACCGGCTATGAGCTTTCGCTTCCCTATCTCTACCCAACGGCGCACGCGGCGCTCGCGCCGGACGCAGACCAGGCGGACCTCTACCATCACACCTTCCACCCCGGTATGCCGGGCTTTGCCCTTGTGGGCGTTTT
Organism: Lewinellaceae bacterium; assembly: GCA_020636095.1. Lineage (GTDB taxonomy): Bacteria > Bacteroidota > Bacteroidia > Chitinophagales > Saprospiraceae > JACJXW01. The sequence goes on along the minus strand of JACJYN010000010.1, from coordinate 33,601 downwards.
CCACCAGTCGGGTACCTTTACTTTCCGACGCTTGAACTGCAGGCGCGGTGGGTGGCGTACACTGGAGCGGGCGCCGCTTACGGTACCCGACGCCCGCCGAGATGACGGTACCATCGCCGCGACGCGGCCCCCGCAGCGGCCCGCCGCCGATGCTGCGCATGCATACCTGGGCGCGACTGCTGGCCGGCCAGGCGGGCGTGGAGCCTGTCCCGGCGCGCTGGCCGGAGCTGACGAGGGCGCTACTCTTTGGCCCCCAGTCGCCGGCCTCCTTCCGACTGGACGGGCCGGATGCACTGCCCGACGCGGCGCAGTGGGTGCTGGAAGATGCGGCCGCCTTTGGGGCTATTCCGGATGGCACGCTCACCGCCGCCGAGCAGATGCAGCTCGATGCGCTTGTAGCAGCGGGGAGATAAGTGAAACGCAAAATGATTGACCAGCTGCCCCTTCGGGGCAAAGTTCTTTTTCTCGGCCGTTGCACAAGCTGAAAAAACCACCGGCGAAACCAAATTCAAAATTTCTGCAAAATTGGTTCGGAGTTTTGTCGAGAACATAAAAATTCTTGGCAATGAAAGATTATATCGCAGGTTTTATTTTGCTTTTTGCGTTTTCAATTTCTCACGCTCAAACACAGGATAGTTTATCCTTTATCAAATCAAAACGAATGTCTGATGCCGAAAAATGGCGAGGTGAGGTTCCAGAAGCGGTCATTTGCAGCCCAAACGACCACCTCCAAACATGCTCTGAGATACAGAGTTGCAGAAGCGAAACTTGGAAAACAACAATTTGGCTTTGGAATTGCCCCGTTTTTTGACGCAGGAACAGTCCGGAACCACTGGCAGGATTTGAATTTTAAAGATATTAAATACGCTTATGGCGTTGGGCTACGAGTTGCCTGGAATCAATCGACCATTATTTTCTTGGATTACGGAGTGTCAAAAGAAGATAAACTGTTGTATTTTGGAATTGGACAAGCGTTCTAAGGGGTGAGGAAATAAATAAACTACTCAAAATGACGAAGGAATTTTTTCTTCGCGCATTTGACGCGCATAGTGGGGCTACGCAAGGAAAATGCAACGAAGCATAAAGGAAAAAGACCAAGTCAGATGGGTAGGTTATTTGTTGCGTCACCCCTAAACAGAAAAAAAGATAACGAGAGCCCAATATTAAAGGCTAACAATTTGATTACTTCTTAAAATTTGAGGTTGCCCCGGGCGTCCCACAGGCCCCAGTAGGCGCCTACATCGCCTTCCGCCCCGACTTTCCAGGCTTCGTCAAAGGAGGAGAAGTAGAACATTTCAATATCTTCCTGGGCAGACCACTGCTGCATGTTCAGGAAATACCTCAGTGCATTTTCCATTGACGGCTGGGCGTCGCCCAGGCCCGTGCCCTGGCTGGGCCATCCTGTCTCGGTAATGATCACTTTCTTTCCCTGGCCGGCATGTAAAGCCTGATAGTACATCTGTTTGGCATGCATCAAAGAATAGTCGATATGGCAGCTTTCCCAGTAGGGATAACAATTGGCTAAAATGACGTCGCAGGCGGCGGTAATGTTCGGGCGCACGCTGAATTCGTAGTAGGCGTCCACGTATCCTACCGTCGTGTCTGGCAGCGCTTCTAACCCGGGCGATGTATCCCAGCAATTCCTCTTCCGTCAGGTCCTTGCGGTACATCACCTCATTGCCAACGGCGGCAATATCCACATAGCCTTCTTTTGCCAGTTTGATCAAGCCGGCTATTTCTTCTTCGATTAAGTCCTTATCATCGCCCAGCCAGGCGCCCACCAGGGTTTTAGCCCGAATTCGCGAGCGACCACCGGGACCAGTTCGTTGCCCTCGATACAAGAAAAAGAACGGATCCATTTGGTGTAGGGCGCAATAATGATGCGGCGCCGTATCTGCTCCTTGGTCAGTATGGAGCCCGGTTTTGCCCTTCCTCATAAGCGCTGTAACACAAACCGTGCATGCCGTTATTCAACGTTTCACGGAATAACCCGCTCAGTTCCTCCCGGCTTTTGCTGGAGAGGTCTATTCCTTTTAACCCTTGGATTTTACCTGATCTGAAAGACATATCGTAGTTGGTTTAAAGTTGGCTATGTAATACTAGTTTCGGTGGTTAGAAAACACCTCTGCAATTTTCCTCTAAAACACCGTGATCCTATCCACCTCATTAGCGCCATTTGGAAGTTCTTCAAGTTCTAAACCGGGGTAAGATAACGCTTCTTTCCAACTTTGAATAGTAGCGCTAAAAATTGGGAAGCTGATGGGTCCGTTTCATAAACGATAATATCATACGCTTCCCCTTCGTCTCCTCCAAACCGGGTGATAACCTGCCATTCGCCGTTTCTTTTGAAAGAGGTGTTGGTGTGATCCGATTGGGGATAGTATTTATTGTCGGAAGGTTTCAACAGTACCCAAATATCTTTATCATACTATCCGGATAAACCCCATGGTCAAAATTCGGCATTTGACGGAATCGCCTGCAACCGGCGATGTGATCTGGATCTTTTAACCGGGAACTCTACCTGTAATTTGTTCCTTCGGCTACCTGTTCAATTTGGTCATCGTCGTAGTTCCGACTGTGTATCCGCCAAACATGATCAATATGAAACCAATTATCCCCAGCAGGATTCTCATTTTGATATCCATCAGTAGGGAGGAATCATTTATCTTTATGCTATCACCGATCGCAATCAGGATTAGCACGGCGCCAACAATTATGATTACTATTTCTGTAGACATATCTTACAATTTTAGAAATGGCATAATTATAGCTTACCTCTGCGCGCTTCCAGCTCTGCTTTAATTTCTCGTGACCGCTCTTCCGTCAGGCTGTAACTCCACATCACCCAAATGGTAATCCTGCCGTAAATGCCGGAATGACGATATCTGCAATTCGCAAATTGGTCATCGTTTCAGCTGTTTGCTGAGCTAACGTTTGGTCAAATCCCACTATTTTTAAAACGGCTCCTCCCAAGACCAACGCCAATGCCTGGCTAGTTTACCATCCACCAATAGATGGCGCCAAACGTTCCTTCTTTGCGTGGCATACCGTTATCCAGTTCATCCAGGTCACACATCTGCCGTCATACTCATCATGAGGGTAAACAAACCGCCAATACCGAAGGACATTAACGGAATGGGCATAAAGATCAACAACGGATTGTCCGGGTTGAACCCCACCACTTCAGCCCGTAACCCACAATGGAAAGTGCGGTTGAAATGATAAAGCTTTTCTCTTGCCCCATTTGTCCGCCATCCATGAAATAACCGGTATGATCAAAAATGCAGTGACTATGGCGCTGATGGTGGAAAACCACGCCAGTAATTACCGGCAAGGCCGTAGTCGCCCTTGAACATGTAGAAGACGATGATGAAAAAGCTGAAGGACGCCACCATTTGAAACCCGTTGAAGACCAAAAATGTAGCGCCGCACAATTTAACAAAGGGCTTGTTCTTACTGACCTGGACAATCCCTGGAAAAGATCCTTCAAATTGGTGAATAACGTTTTAAAAGAAATTTCTTTCCGGTTCTTCATGTGTGAGGCATCAAGCCCTCGGCAGAAAATAGCGGGCAGTATCCCTAAAACAATACATACCGCGCCAACAATTATAGAAAGCCGGCGAACGCCGACTACCTGCGATTCAAACAGGTCAGGGTCTGCAATGAGCACCCAAACCAGGGAACGATCATCCAGGCGATCTTACTTACGGTTTGCGAAAAGTACCATCAGGCGGGTACGTTCATTATAATCGGATGTCATCTCATAACCTAATCCGATCAGGGAGTTGAGAAAATTGTATTGCCAACCGGTACACCAGGGATAAAATGAGAAATACCAAAAGTTGTAATTGGGGGTGTTATTCTCATCGAGCTGCCACAGCACGGCAAACAATACCCGCTCAAAATGGCGCCGACAAAAATATAGTACGCCTTCTTCCCCATCTTGAATTGGTGTTGTCTGAGATAAACCCCATAATGGGGTCAGTGATGGCATCAAAAATCCTCGGCAAACCGCCTAATAAACCCGCCAAAGGGATCCATGCCAAAGGCAGTTAGTAAAAAGAACATGAAAATCCCCAATGCACCCGGCAACAGATTATTCACCAGGTGGCCGGCGCCGAAAGCAGCCTTTTGCACTAAAGGAACTCTCTCACTAGCGGGAGTCGTATATTTTGACATGATTCTTCGTTTTGATTATTGACTTATATTTGGCAGTATCATTAGCGTTTATGTGAGTAAATTTTGTATGGCCCTGAATAATCTTTTTTGCCATCCCCGCGTCGCGCCCTCGCCTTGGTAGCCCTGCTACCAGGCTCCGGGCGCTCCTTGGCCTGTCAAAAAATCTTTATCCATGCCCTATAAAAAACCCACTCACATAAACTCTATTTATTGGGAATCACAACAGTTTGAATGGCCTGGGCGCTTATTGTAATAGGAGTTGACCTTTCACTTAATGAAAGGTTTATATCCTTTGCACTTTCACCTGGATTAAAAACCACTACTGCAATAGAGCCATCCGGATTTTGGGCAGCGGTCACCATCAAATCCGAATCCGGATTCTCAACCCCGATCCTTGTCGCGCCCGGGCGAATAAATTTACTAAAATGTGCTAAAGTATAATAGAGTGGAGTGAAATATACCTCATCTTGTTCCGGATCGACGATCACCGGCGCCACACACCAGTTCTTAAACCAGTTACCGCCCTGCCGGTCCAGCACCATATTCCAGTCCACCCAGCCGTCCACCCAATTATTGAGGCAGCCGATGATGTCGCGGGCGTAGCGATATACGGGAACGTATTTGGGGTGGAGCGGTTTGTCCTTCTCCGGCGCCCAATCCCAGCCCCAGTCGGTCGCTTCCTTGCTCCAGTACCAGGCGTCGTCCTGCCACTTGGGCACCTCCGCATCCACACAGGCTTCGGATTGGATCAAATGCTTGCCGGGGCTTTGTTATGGGCATATTGCAAGGCTTCCGGGAATACCTCGTAAGTGCTGGCGTACCAATGTACAGCGGCGCCGTCGAAATACTTTGATGAGGCTTCGTCTTTGAACATCACATCCACCCATTCCTTCAAATGCTCCCGGTTTTGATCGTAGCCCAGGATTTTTACGCCGCCTTTGCCGTCGGTATCAGTTTAGGTACAGGTGGTTTTGCACAAAGGGTCATCTCCTCCGGGCTGAAGTGCATGCTTTCCCAGTTATTGTCGTTGCCCAGCGGTTCATTCTCCACGGTGAAGCCCCAGATATCGATCCCTTCGGCTTTGTACGCATCGATGTATCTGGAGAAGAACAAAGGCCCAGGTATCGTAATATTCGGGCAACAGCTTACCACCGCGCCAATCGTTGTTATCCTTCATCCAGGGGCGCCGTCCAGGGCGAGGAGATGATCTTGAATCCGTCTTTGGATACCGCCATGGCATCTCTGATCATTGGAATAAGATCGTCGCGGTCTTCTTCTATAGAGAAGTGCTCCAGGTAGTATCGCCTTCCACCGGCGCGTAGGAGTAATTGCTGAGGGAGAAATCACAGGAATTCATGTGGGTGCGGTAAGGAATACTTAGCTCCGCTTTCTCGAAATATATCTATGATCCGGCGGCGGTTCTCCTGGTACAGTTCATTCAACAGGGAAGCGGACGCCTCGGTAAAGGAGCCGCCGAATCCGGTGATGGTTTGAAAGGTTTCATCGGGCGATAATTGGAGGTTTACCGGATTTTCGCCGGAAGAGAATTCCGTTAATTTTTTGAGCTGATTGCCACTGGCAGAGGTCTCAAAAACCTCTATTTCCAGGGCATTGTCGGAGGTGCAAGCACTGAACATGATCACAAATAACAGGATGAAACTAAAGGGTTGAACCTTTTCATTTTTCATGTTTTGGAATTTACCGGCCAGGAAGTTGAACTGCTTATTACTGTTGGTTCTTAGACAAACCCTGCGGACAGGATTTGTCCAAGAAGGTTACTCTTTTACAGGTGGTATCAGGACTTCTTCGAGCAGGGCGGCTTCGTCTCCGCCGTAGGTCTTTGAAATCGGTTGGCCTCCTCTGCCCAGGCCTTCAAACACACCTTTATCTACTAAATCCCATACGGCGTATTTGGCCTGCCCGTCAATCGTAAAGAGCCCAAAGTGGTTTTCCGAACCGCCCGGGTTTTGGGCGTCTTTCCAGTGCTCGTCAAAAGCCTCGAAGTAAAAACAGGATATGCCGGCTTCATTGGTCCAGTCTCGCATGTACTGATAGTAGAGGCTCCTTATACTCGTCAGTGGCTTTGGAGCCCTCCGGTACGTACAGCTCATTCGAGGCGCTCGCCAGCCCGTTTCACCGATGTGGAGCGGTTTGTCAACCCCAGGCTTTTGACGTAGTCAGCTGTGTTTTGGTATTGTGATGGCGTAGTCCCGTACTTTCCATAGCCGCTGCGATCTTTTCCCGCTTTGGCAGGTTTCTTCCTCCTTGGCAATGCCCCAGAAGTCAGGATTGTAGTGGGTATCATGCATAGGGTAGGTATGGAGAGAAATGAAATCTACAGCCCGTATGAGCTTTTCCAGGTCTTCGACGTGGTATTCCTCGCCGCCGCCACCCAGGAGGCAAAATTATCGGAGCTGGTGATCCAGAGGTCCTTCGAAAGTTTACCGGATTGCTTTATACTTGCAGATGATTGACCCATTTGAGGATCACTCCGGGTTGAATATAATAGCTGGCATACACTTCACCATAGCTTCGTTGCCCACTGCCAGTACTTTTACAATATCCGGATACTCATTTGCCAAAGCGGCGGCAGTTGCAATTTCAACTTCATTCTTTCGCTTTCCGCATTGTGATCAGGTTCCTAGTGGTCCATGCATTCTTACAATCGATCCAGGCGCCCAGCATGACATACATTTCGAAATCAGGGTCTTCTTTCTTCAGTTCACTTATTGCTTTTAATACGTTGGAGGCATGCGGCAGGTGAACTTTGTAAGTACGCAAAACTTTAATCCCCATCGCCGATAAGATTTTCATGTCTTCTTTGAGCTCCTCTACAGTTGGCTCAATATCGTGATCCCGATGTCTGTATCCTCCGTACGAAATAGCCGCATAATCCGGATTCCCTAGAATGTCTTTAGCTGTCACCTTTTTAATTAATTGGGATTGATTTGAATTTTTGTCAGGCTCGTTATTTTGACAGGAAAACCAGAACAAAATAGCCGTGCTTATTACTAGGTATGGAATGCAATGTTTTATCCCGTTCGATTTCATTTCCCCGATTTTATTGATAAAAAAGAAGGCCTGAGCCTGTCTCAAAAACGCTGCCGAAGGCGGCTCACCCCGCCGGTCAGGCGGGATTGAAACGGCCTCAAAACATACTCTTAAACCCAGAACATTGAACAGCCGCTTTTAGGGGCCGGTTTAGAGCGTGTTGGGGATTTACTTTTGATGTCGAAAATGAGCAGATTTTGGTTCTCAGGAAGCCATTTTTGAGCCGCATAGCATCGCTACGTGGCGAAAAAATGGCGAAATGAGGTTCAAAAGATGCACATTTGCAGGCCAAAGGGTAAATCCCCAACACGCTCTTAATTAGGCCGGCTATACACCCGCACATAGTCCACCAGCATGGTTTGTGGAAAAACGGTATTGGCGTTGGGTGGCCCAACAAAATTTCCTCCCACTGCAACATTTAAAATAATGAAAAACGGATGATCATACACCCATTCGCCGTCTACATCTTCAGGGGTTATTTGATTGTACAACACATCATCTACGTAAAAATTGATATAATCCGGGCCCCACTCAATTCCGAATATGTGGAAACCCTTATCAAAACGATCATTTGGTAAAACGTACTCTTTACTCACGGATTCTCCAGCAGAATACCCCGGTAGTGTACAGTTCCGATGAGCGTTGATGGATCTTGTCCACGGTATTCCATAATATCTATTTCGCCGCATTGTGGTAACTTACTTCATCAATATTACTACCCAGTAACCAGAATGCTGTACCAAACGCCTCGTCCCCAGGGCAATTGTATTCGTGCTTCAAAGCGTCCATACTGTTGTTCCACTTTACCCTTTGTAGTTATCCGGGCAGAGGTATAAGCAGCCCCCTGAAAAGATTCCTGACGTGCCGTGATATGCAACATCCCCCCTTCGGCTTTAATATTTTCGGAACGATCCGTGTAATACTGCAGTTCATTATTCCCCCAACCATTCTCGCCTGTTCCTATTTCAGCAGTCCAGGAAGCAGCATCAATTGTATCCGTATCAAAGTTATCCTCAAACGTGAGGTTTGTGAAATTGGTCACCTTTTGCGTTTCATCTGTTTCACAGCTAATACACAAAAGGGCTAAGGCCACGGATGAGATTATGGTTACAGGGAATCTATATGTTTTTGAAAAAAAAGGTGTTCGCATTTTTATTGTTTTTTAGTAGTTTCCTTAAGTAGCCTAGCAGATTTAAAATATTGATAAAGCAAATGCTCCAAATCTAAAATCGAAGAATATTGTCCTCCCCTGGGGGGAGGTCAGGAGGGGGACTTAGAGCGTGTTGGGATTTTATCCTTTGGCCTGCAAATAGCCATCTATGGAACCTCACTTCGCTATTTTTTCGCCCCGTAGCCCTGCTACGAAGCTCAAAAATAACTTCGTGAGAACCCAAATCTGGCCATTTTCGGCATCAAAAACAAAATCCCAACACGCTCTTAAAGACGAAACACTTAAAAAATCCCCCCTCGAACTCCCCTCAAGGGGAGACATTTATTTTCGATTAAGTATTGGAAAAAGCATTTAATTATCAAGTTAAAATATGCTAAACTCCTTATCAATTAAGGTTTATTCAAAAGATTATTGTTTGTAGAAATAAACATTGTCAACATAAACCGTCCCACCACCGACAGGCACCCCGGAAAAAATGTACTGTGCCATATTCGTAGAGCTGGCCAATCCTGTGAAATCGGAAAGTGGAAGATCATAAGAAATCCACTGTCCTTGAGCTGGGTTTTCAAATACCAATTCATGATCTGAATCATCACCGCCATCGAAGGCGCCATCGGCGCCGAAGTCAACCAGTTTGATTCTGAAAGTGGTCATGTTCGGCGTCCATATATCTACATGAAAATGGGTCATGGCAGAAGCGTCCACTAAATTGCCACCTGTGGTTTCAACTCCGACAAAATCAAGGCTGGTATATTTTTTTGTATCATTTCCCTGAATTTGAATGTCCTCCAAAGTTGCCGACGACCAATCTGTTCTCCAGGTATCAACAGGGACATTTGTATAAGCATTACTGAACAAAGAAATTACATCGGCAGGGGCTCGCGTTGGCGTTGGTGCAGCGGTTGTTGGGGTATCTCCTCCACCAGAGGCTTTATAGAAGTAGATATTATCCAAATAGATGTCTCCGTTTCCATCGAATTTAAACTGAATGATGTCGGCCAGGTCCACCGGTGAAAAATCACCCAAAGGAATATCTACACTTGCCCAACCTGATGTGGGCACGGACAATGTGTTTCCCGTTTCAACCGGGCCGGTACTAATCAAAAATGCATTCAGGTCCGCAGAGTTTGCTGTCCAGTAATCAATATGCAAAAATTCCATGCCACTCACATCTGTGCTGCTTTCAAGTTCCAAACCTTGGTAATTCAGCCCTGCATAAAGCAACGTATTATTACCATTAATGCTTACTTCTGAAACTTGAGTGGCTTGTCCCCAATCTGGATTTAAATTAGAATTAATATTTGTATAAGCATCACTGAAAACTGAAATCACATTAGCTGCGCCTTGCGTTGGAGCTGGAGCGGCTGCGGTTGGCCCGGTAGGGCCTGAACCGCCATCGTCATAGAAATAAATATTATCAACGTAAATATTAGATATTGTCGCATCTGAAACAAACACGATCTGTGCTAGATTGGATCGGCCGGTTAGGCCTGCTAATTCTGAAAAAGCAACATCAAGGCTATACCATTCGCCATTTACTAACTTGGAATTGTCCAGCCTGATTTCGCCGGAAGAGTCATCGCCGGTACCAAATTCATTATCCGGGCCAACATCAGCCACCCTAATCGTCAAAAAGTCTCCTGGCTGTATATCTTCTCTGGGCTGGACGTCTACGTGGAAGCGAGTCATTGACGAAGCATTAATCGTCGGAGCATCCACCAAAAATTGGATGCCTACAAAATTCAAATCTGAGTATCCAATAATATTATCCCCACCAATATTGATATCATTTTGCCCAATAGTAGTTTGAAATGGCGCCCAATAACCGTTATAATAATCCACTGGTTCATTGGTATAAGCATCCGAAAAGATAGAAATTACATCAGAGGATCTTGAGTAGGGGTTGGCGCGAAAACAAAATTACCTACGACCGTAACTCTGGCAGAACCTTTCGCATCCACACCGCCTAATGTGGCTGTGATAACCGCCTCTCCGCAGCTACTGCTGTAATCATGCCCTGTTCATTAACAGTTGCTACACTGGGATCAGAAGAAGTAAATTCGAAATAGCCTGGAGCAATGGTAATGGTTTGGTCCTATACCATTTCCTAAATTAACAGTTTGCTTTAAACCAGAAACAGGAGTAGTTACACCGGCAAAAGTTTGAACAGGCGCATCCTGGTATCAAAAATGGAAAGCCTTGGTTGTGCTATCGTTCCCAATTTTTCAAATTGTAATTCATCAATCAAAAGGAATATCCTCGCCATCTTCAGGTACTTCCGCATACCAAAACAAACCGCTCTCCCGGGTCAATTTAGAAGGATCGGGAATGGCAATGGTATATTGCTTCCAATAGGTGGTTAGTTCCAAATTAGGGAGTGAAACCTGATATTTATTTTCTCCAAAGTCTTGCCCAAAACCGATCTCATTGATGGTTCCTGTTTTGGTTGCTTTCGCCCAAAAAGTGAGCGCATCAAAACCAGAGAGGTCGCGTCCGCCATAATCCGGGAAAATGGTACGGCATAAGCTCCGTTCGGATCGCCTACATTAGGCACATCAAACCGCATAGCGGATGTACCTTCGTACTTAATTTCTGTATCTACAGAAAAGCAGCAAAATAAGAATCTCCAAATGGCAGATACTCCAATCCAGCGCTGAATCCGTCAATGTAGACGTCACCGTTTTGGGAAAAGTAGCAATGGTTGCATCATCAGAAAGATCTCTTGTACAATTGCTAAGGAGCAATACAAATCCAAATAAGAGCAGGATATTTGATTTCATGACTATATTTTTTCACGATGTCTTCTATTTACCTATGTTGATGTGAATGTAAGTTCTTAATTCCCATTCCGATCCATTGTCAAAGCCTACCGGGCTAAGGATTGGTTCTGTAGCAAACTCAGAAGCTGTTTGATTGGGAAGATAACGAGGCGAAAACTGATCTAAGGAACGCCATGTCCAGCGCACGCCCATTTGAGTACTTGGCAATATAAACCAGTCTGGTTTGCCCAAAGTAGTGGATAGGTCTAACATTAGCTGTACGGGGAAAGTGAGGTTGAAATCACGATGATAATCAAAGTACTGTCATTGATCTTGAAGTGAGAAGTTAACTTCAATTTTTATAGATAGCCCTTACATCCATGGCATAACGCTCAAGTAATCTGTCGCTATCACCGTTTGCCTGAGCCGTCCCGAATAAGAAGTTGGCGATAATGCCCAGGTCCGGGTTTACTTTAGAGACCATCCTGATATTGGTTTCCCATAGATCTTGTGCGGGTGCAGCCCTGAAACGCAAAGGAAGTACGATTACCTAAAAACCGATCGCTGCATCCTGGGAAGTAGGCAGATGCCGATAAACAAAACCGGCGCTCATGGCAAATTTGGCATCTTCCGCACGGTCGTTGTCCCATTCATACATCCAGGTACCCGGGTCGGGTCGAAAGTAATCAATAATTCTCCGGCGACAGTTTCTCTGTTGCCGCCTCTTACTGCGAATGGATCATCTATGATATTTCTAAGCCGTATGGCGCTGGAACCCCATTGGGGATCGGATCAACAAGCGGCTTCTGCCACAAGAAATTCGGTGCGATCTGGATTTTCCCAATAGTGTAAGTAAATCCGGTTAAGAAATTATTTTGGTTTCCGCTGCCGCTATCCTTCAACGTCCATCCCGTAAAAGTACGGGTTGCATCAAATCCGCCATTGGCAACCAGTACATTACAGCGCCCTGTGCATACCAATTGAATGCCCTTTTGAAAATTTGATCTTTGCTTTTCCTCCCCAATTGTCTGAGGGATTGATTTGATCCTGGTATACTTCATATTTTCCTGGTTCCCTTCTACGATCTGGAAGGTTCGTAATTTAGAGGTGAACCGCCCCAGATTCCTCCTACTTCAATTTCCACCGTACTACTTCTCGTTCTACATGAATGGTCGCTCTTCGCGTTTTAGGAAGTGGAACCGCTATAGAGGTTACAAATTCGGGGCATCATCAATATCTTCATGAAAGACACCGGTTACTTTAAAGTGGTTGATTTCCCGTACGTATTTCACCAGGACCGCAGGGTTGGCGCCCCACCATAATTGAGTAAAAGGCAACATGCAGAGCCATCAAATGCCTTTTTCCATCTAATTCTAATCCTAGTATTTCGCCATTGTAAAGGTCCAGGTTGGGTAGTAGTTCGCTTCCGGATATAACCCAAAAAGTCGCCTTCATAGCCCCAGTGATAATGGTAGGTTCGGTAGAACCTCTCAGGTCGAAATCCTTTGCCGTCCAATCAAAGTCAGCATTATAGAGTCTCAAATTGCCATCACTCCTGTTACCAGTGCGGTCGCGAACGATATTTTCGTAAAAAATTTCGTTGATCGGGTTATTCGCTACATTGCCAACCAGGTTAAAACTTGCGCTGGCTCTCAAGTCAGGGTAGGATTAGCTTCCACCCCAAAAAAGAAAGACTGCATGTGGTCAAAACCCAGTTCATCCGGATAAGCAGCTTGAGTCGGGTCGTTTTGAACAGCCGGGTCAGGTGAATCCGGAGTGGTGATCAAAGTGCCGCCCGTATTATAGGTTTCAAATTGAGCTCTGAAGTTACTCAAGCGGATTTTCTGGTTACTTTCCAAAGCGGCTTTGTCTCCTCGCGCTCTGAGTACCGCATCGATGAGCTGGATATTATCGAAATAAGTATCGACCGACGAGACCGTCGTACCGGGTGCATAGGGGTTCAAATGGTGGGCTTCTTTTAATGCATAGTAAGCTGCTCTTGGATAAAGCGTATATAACCCTCGCTCGTTGGTAGTACTTGGCGCAAATCCCGAACCACTCTTCGTTCATGTTATTTTCCCCTGGACGAAATCTTTGAAGTAACCGCCGTTAGACCAGGAAGCATTATTGTCATGTACATCTGCATTTTTCGGTCATCAAACCCAAACTTCCACCAACCATCGCTAAACTGGAAAGTGAAACCACCAATAGAATTGCCTGCTTTTCCGACTCCAGCAGCGTTCTCATAGATTTCTTTCCAATTCCCCACCATATAGTAAGCTTGCGCCTCCTGGTCTTCGGCATTTTCCACAGCATTAAAAGCATCGGCTCCAAACTCGGTAAACATGAGCGGTTTGTTAAGCTTATCTTTCACTACTTGAAACATATCGCCAAATGAAACCCCCGGTAGGTATTCGTTCCATATATTCTACATCTTTACATTCTTGCGCTATGATATCGATGAATAAAACATCGCCGTTACAAATGGCTACCGGGTGGGAGGGGTCAATAGCCTTCATTGCCTTGGCAGCATCGTTCATCAGCTTATACATGGGCCTTCCCCTACTTTCTCCAATGAATTCGATCCTTTTTCATCATCAGGAAAATCCTCTGTTTCCGCTCCCTGCCAGAAAAGTATAATTATTTTCATTACCCAGGAGGTACAACAAAAGCCCTGAGTATCTTTATATTCTGCTGCTAGTTTTGCTATTTCATCCATCAAGAACTTTTGCGTTCTTGGCTCGTCATAAAGTGTAACGGGGTCCAAACGCCATCTAATGTGAGCCCGTATCTTCCAAAGGAATGGTTGAGCATGGTGTATATGCCATAATTCTCATAGATATACCGAATCCATCTGGCCGGAACACCGGTGTACTGTCTTATAACATTCACATTCATGTTCTTCAAAAGAGCCATTTCTGCGTCCAATCCGGCCTTGATAATGTCGTCTGATTTTTCCCAAAACTGAGCATTTACGGTATTGGTTCCGATAGGGATATAATCCCAGTTCATTCCATTGATCATGAAATCTTTGCCATTGACCACCAGTTTATGTCCGTCGGTAGTAGTGACGACGGATACCCGGCCAGTTTGGGCAAATACCGATAAGGTGAACGGGAACAGCAAAAGGAGTAGGAGAATGTTCTTCATTTTATCTGTAATTTGTTGACTTTAAGCCTGTTTCTTTAGCCTCGTCCGTTGCAAGGCTTGGATGAAAGCACATTTTACCAAATTTTTGATCGTATTTTAACCAAATGTAGTACTATTTTATCCTTTGGGGTAAAAAAATACCTCATCAATTCTTTCACTAACCTCTTCGTGGACTACGTCAAATTTAGTCTCGTTTATTCATAAATGGCTGGTAATTAAATATATTTACTGTCAGATAATTTGCACATGCTCCATTTTGAATACAACATGCGGTACATTTCCTTTCTGATCCTTTTGCTGATGGGGCCTCAGGCCCGGGCGCTGTCCGGTAAGTATCCTATCCGAAACTTCATGCCCACCGAGTATAAGGCCGGCATTCAGAACATCGATTTTGCTCAAAACCGGGATATGGCCATTTTTGTGGCCAACAACCTGGGCGTACTTTCCTTCAATGGGAATACCTGGGAGAGGCATGATTTCAAAACCGGCAAAAAGAAAAGGTCACTGGCATTCGATGAAAGCACGAACCGTTTATATGTAGGTTCTCAGGGCGAGTTTGGTTTCTTTGAGGAAGACTGGCGGTATGTCTCTCTCATCGACCAGATCCCCCCTGGCTTTGGGGATTTCGATGAGGTCTGGGATGTTTTTCTGGCTAATTCCAATATTTATTTCTGCACTTTTCAGGGTATTTACGTGTACGACGGGCAATCCATTACCGTAATTGAACAGGAGGGCGGCATTGAGCGGTCGTTCCTGGCCGATGGGAAAATCTTCACCCAGAGCCAGCAGGGTAGGCTGTTGGAAATAGAGGGCTCAAAGCTGGTTCAACCCTATCCTCAGGGCCAAACCGGAACGAAAATTGCCGGTGTAATACCTCACGATGAAGGGTATCTATTGGTTTACAATTCCGGGCAAATTGAGCTGGCCACCCCTTTTGGCGTGAGCCGGAAATACGATGCCCTCAGCCGGGCCCTGCAAGGAACGTATGTCAACCACGTGCTGCAATTGTCAGATACGCGCCTGGTTATCGCTACTCAGACGTCGGGATTGTTCCTGTACGATCTGCAGGAAGGAACCTGGAAACAATAACCAAGCAGGATGGTATGGAGTCCAATGCCTGTCTGCGTTCCTTCCAGGATTATTCCGGCAACTTATGGGTGGGTATGCAAAACAGGATCGCCCTTATTCACCTCAATTCTCCTATGCGATTCCTGAACCAGGAAATAAACATACAGGGAAGTGGCTATGAAGCTTTTGAAACAGTAGACGGCACGTATTTTACCACCTCGAATGGGATTTACTTTCCTGGGAAAGAACGCCGCTCAAGGTGCATTTCTGCCCGGTACGGAAAGTACTGGCTTACGGCATTAATGAAATCGCCGGGAAATTATATGCAGGGCACCACACAGGCTTATTTCTTCTGGAAGATGCCATTAAACCCAACGCATAGCAGAATACAGATGGTATATGGCAGGTAAAACAATTGCAGTTGCAGCCCGAGTTTGTGATCGGCGGCACCTATTCCAGCCTGTTCCTTTTCAGGATCGACGAAAACCGGCGATTGCAGGCAGTGCATAAAATCCGGGGATTTAACGCCTCGAGCCGTTTTTTGAGGAAGACCGGTCAGGAAAAATCTGGGTTGGACAGTACTACAAAGGCTTGTACCAATTGGTGCTTTCCGAAGACCTGTCCCAGGTAACGGTGAAGAACGTATCCAGGGATTTCGGCTGGTATATCCAAGAGCAAATTGTTTTGAGCCGTGTGGACGATGGCTTCTATCTGGTACCAACTCGTAGTATGTTTCAATTGGACCCAGCTAACGGTTCCGTTAGTAGAACCGAGATTTTTCCGGTGCAATTGGCGAACAACCCATTTATCTGCTGGCGCAAGATCAAAAAAAATAATGTTCACGTAGTGGCGGAGAACGCCATGGTACTTTTCAGGCAGATCAGCCCCAACAATTACCTTTTTATGCCCTCTTCTTTGTATCAATTGCGCTATCACCTGAACAATGACCTGCTGCAAATTTCGATGAATATAAGCCATGGGGTCTTTTTTCCGCCAATGAGGGCTTTATTCATTATGATCCGGCATTGGAAGTTCCTTCAAAAGAGGAAAAACCACTCCTGGTGAGCCGGGTATATAGTGTCACCCAGGGCAGTGCGCTATATGTTCGAAAACCATTTGGTGTGAAACCAGGCGTTGAGCGCCTGAAGATTTACCCGGGCGCAAAGGTTTTAAAGATCGATGTGGAATACTTTCTGTTCAATGGTACCTGGGGAATCAGCAGTTCCGGTACTTTTGAAAGTACTTTGACGAAGATTTTGGGGAATGGACTGCTACTGCATCCAAAGAATACACCAACCTGAAGGAAGGAAAATATGAATTCAGGGTGCAAACCCGGAATTACCTGGGAAAAGTTACAACCAGCCCGCCCTTGTACCTAACTGTGAAACCACCCTTTTACCTTAGCCCGCCTGCCAAATCATTGTATTTGTTGATGGGCATTTTTGTGCTTTTCGTGAGTTTTAAACTGCAAAAACGCCGGTACAATGAAAAAGCGGAAAAGATCGAAGAGACCCTACTAACTCAACTGGCTAAAGAACAGCAGAAACTTGCCGAAGTGGAACAGCAAAAGGAACAGGAACTATTGCGGCTGAAAGAAGAAAAATGCAGAGCGAATTACAACATGTCAACAATCTGCTAGCTGCTTCAACCATGAATTTGGTGGTCAAGAATGAGTTTATCGAAGCCATAAAAAGAAGAGCTGAAAGAGTTGAAGCAGAAAGGAAAAAACCGGAAACGAAGCGTGCTCTGGAAAAATTAGTAAAGGAAATAGATATCACCCTCCGGTTGCAAGAGGACTGGGAACAGTTCGAATATCATTTTAGTATAGGTGCACGGAGATTTTTTAAATCGCCTGAGAAATGATTATCCGGACCTTTCTCCGAACGAACAAAAACTCTGCACTTTCCTGCGGCTTAATTTGAATACCAAGGAGATCGCTAATCTGTTAAGTATTTCGCTCCGGGGAGTAGAGGTGGCGCGTTACCGCCTGCGGAAAAAGCTGCGCCTGGAGAAAGGGGAAAATCTGTCGAAGTTTATTTTGGAATATTGACCTTATCGGGCTCCCTAGTGCCTCGCGCACTAAGAGCATGTTTGGAGGCCGGGTTTGAAAGCGAAAAGAGTCAGTTTTTTGATGAAACGAGGCGTCTTTTTTGGCGAAGCCATGCCTTTGGCAGAAGAGCGTACCCTGAGGTACGGTCAAGAAAAGCAACGAAGTGTCATCAAAAAAGTGGCCTTTGCAGCTCAAAGATTGGCCTCCAAACATGCTCTAAATAGCGGGGGAATATCGCGGGCTCTTTCCCCACCATACCTGCCTCGGCCGTGGCCTCAGGCAGGTTGCCTGGCGACAAAATCTCTGGCCTGAAACGGGGAACTTATTTTTCTCCGGCCCCTAAGTGTTTTAAATACAATATCAACGAAAATTATTACATTTACCAGCCTTAGGAATGGCCTTGAGAGTAGGTTTGGAGGTAGCCCTTTTGACCATACGAAGCGACAGTTGAATTTTTTAATTTTTTTAACAAGGCAAACCAGTTTGCCGATATAATTTACTAAAAATCACTTTTATGAAAATTATTTTTACAAGCTTTTTAGCTTTTGTCTTAACAGCATCGGCTGTTTTTGCACAAAACAATGTTGTATTCAATGCCTCAGATAACTGGATTGGCTATATGAATGTATTTCAACTTCCCTCAAACGGAGGAACTTATGAATTTGGAAGTGAATGGGCTGTTCCCGATTTGAAAACCAATATTAATGTTGCTGAGAATTCTATGAGTTTACAACCGAACTTTAATACCTATGCTAATACCCAACCGATCCTTATTGGGTAAATCAGACAACTATGGAGGGAATAAAGAGATGGAAGCAGTCACTTTTGTAGAACCCGGCTCTTCGTTTAATGGGCAAGATCTCACCTTCTCAGGTAGTGTAATTGCGAATACCTTAGACGCAGGATATACCGCCAGTTTTTCATTAAAAGCCCTTGATCCTGACGATGGTTATCAAGATGCACTCGCGGGTTCTAAAGTAGCCGTTTTACCGGTACCAGCGGATCGTTTTCAGTAAGTGCAACGGCTGCTGAATTAGCTGCGGGGTTGGTTATCCAGTATGGGTTTATTGTCCGGTAAAACGCCAACCCTGCGGACGAAGCTACTTTGGGTAGTGTTCGTATTGGAAATATGGTTAACGCTACTGAAAACCTGGAAAAGGAAGCGGTAAGATATCTGTTTCTCCCAATCCAGCTAATGAGTTATTATCCATCAAGAGTGAATCTCGGGTACAATCTTACGAAATTAAGAATCTATCTAGTAAATTGTTGTTGAAAGGTACAGAAACAGAGGTAGATGTTGCAGGCTTACATAGCGGGTTCTATCTATTAGTTATAAATTTGGGAGATCGAAGAGAAGTAGTGAAATTTGTGAAAAAATTAATGTTTTCAAGATGACTCATTAACTGGACTTTGGACGTTCCGACGTTAAAGGCGGACACGAGCGAAGCGACTGACGGAGTAAATCGGAAATCGGAAATCGAAAGGCGGAAAACAGGCGTTTGGCGCCCATTCAGAAACCAATTCCGAATTCCGAATTCGCACTTCCGACTTCACCCTTGGTTCGTCCAAAGTCCAGTCATTAAGTACAGCGAGAATTAAGTAGTGATTAGTGACGGAAACAATGCAAAATATCTTGATCAAAACCCCGTCCTCCTACCCTACTCCTCCAAGGGCAGACGCATATAGAAATATTGAACAACCGCTTTGCTGCAACATAAAAAATTGACATCTGGTCTGTTTGCCAACTCGATCAAAGTTTAGAATTACATCCGGGATTATTGTCAAAGTATTTTAATTTCAAGGGCATTGCCAACTGAAATAATAATGGATGTCATAATATATTAAATCGAGAATCGGGGCGTTTTCAAAACATTAATTGGATTTTAAATGCGTCTGCCCTTCCTACTCCTCCCCCTGCTACCGACACGCTCCGCCTGCAACGGGCAAGGCCCTGCCAGTTCTCCACCGACCCAAGCGGAGAAAGGGCCGGCTGGCAGGGCAGTCGCCGAACTCGGCCCCAAAGCCAACCTGATCTTTCAGGACAGGTACGACAACTACTGGTTCGGCAGTAAGGACAAAGGGGTCTATAAATACGACGGAAAAAGCCTCGTCCTTTTCACTGCGGAAGACGGGCTTTGCGGCTACGCTGTTTTAAGCGCCCAGGAAGACCAACTGGGGAACCTCTATTTTGACACGCCGGAAGGCGTATGCCGGTTTGACGGGCGGCGATTTTCGACATTAGAAGTGGTAGAAAGTGATGAGGCAAAGAATGAATGGACATCCGGGCCGGATGACCTGTGGTTCAGGATGGGATGGGACGCCAAGGGGCCGTATCGGTTCGACGGAAAAAATTTATACCACCTGAAATTTCCAAAAAACGAGATGGAAGAGGAATTCCGTGCCAAATACCCGAATGTTTCCTATAGCCCTTACGGCATTTACTCCATCTACAAGGACAGAGGCGGAAATATGTGGTTTGGTACGTCCAGCCTGGGCCTGTACCGCTTCGACGGGGAAAAGGTGAGCTGGATGTATGAATGGCATCTGACCGAAACACCCGCGGGCGGCGCTTTTGGCATTCGTTCGTTCGCAGAAGATAAGGACGGATATTTCTGGATCTGTAATACCAATTACAAGTACAGGATACTACCCGATAGTACAGAGCGCGCGGGGCTCAGCCCGATCAACTACCAACGGGAGGCCGGCATAGAAAACCAAGGAAAAGAAACCCTTTATTTTTTGTCCATGACAACCGGCGATAACGGCGACTTGTGGATGGTGGCCTTCGACAACGGAGTCTGGCGGAATGATGGAGAAAGGCTCACCCACTACCCCGTAAAAGATGGCGAACGGGACGTCCTGCTTTCCTCTATCTACAAGGACAACCGGGGTAGGATCTGGGTTGGAACACAGGAGGACGGCGCGTATACATTCAATGGCAGGATCTTTGAGCAATTTAAAATGAACCTGTAAAAACTAAAAAATGAACACCCTAACCATCAACCAGGACTCCCGCGTAAAAGAAAAATTCCAAACCTATCCGGAAGCCATAAAAGCCAGGCTAAACCACTTGCGCCGCCTGATCCTGGAAACCGCCGCCGAAATAGAGGGAATCACGGAAATAGAAGAAACCCTGAAATGGGGAGAGCCGAGCTATCTGGTGAAAAGAGGCAGCACGATCCGGATAGATTGGAAGGCTAAAAGCCCCGATCAGTACGCGATGTATTTCAAATGCACGAGTAAGCTGGTCCCCACCTTCCGGGAAGTATACGGCGACACCTTCCAATACGAAAAGAACCGCGCCATTGTCTTTGGCCTCAAGGACGATATTCCGGAAGCGGAGCTGAAAGGGTGTATCGCCCTGGCGTTGCAGTATCACGACTTGAAAGGGCTGCCGCTGCTGGGCAAAGTTTATACTCCCCTCGGGCACAAGAAGTATTGAAAACCAGGTCATAAAGAGTTTGGCGCCGAATAAAGTGGTCATTCTTCTAGTGCGCCGGGAACGAAGTTGTTGGTCAATAATTTGAGGCTGTTTTGCGGCCGGCTCGTCGCCAAAGGCTATGGCCGGTCCGCACGACCAAATGGAGGTAAGCCTAAAATGGTTCTTGCACATGAATTATTTCATGGATATGATGCAACAAGGGGAATGCTTGATAGCAGGTATGTAGAAATCAATGGAGGTCAAGAGCAAATTCAAGAAATTAGAGCTGTTTATAACACTAATCTAATTCGAGGACAACTTGGCAAGAAGTATCGTAAGAATTATTCAGGAGGAACAAGTCTTTTGGATGCCAATGGTAATCCAATCAATGTTTCACCACCTTATGGATTTTAACCAAACGATATGAAAATAATGAATTTAGCACTTATTCTGGTAATTTGCTTTGGTTGTGGGAATTGGTCAAGCAAAATTTCTGATAGCGAGAAGGCATATAATTTTGTATTGACTACTATCGTATCTGATTTTGAACAAGAAAAGACTTTTGTTACTTCCTTACCCAAAAAAGGAAAGAAAAAAGAAAGTTTATCCACAAAACGGAAATATATATATAGAATACCGAGTTTCATATCCTGACAATTCTGTTTTTTATCTTTCTAATGATATATGGAACGGATCAAGGTTAAATGTCGAAAACTTAATCGCAATTGGAATAAACGGGCATACAAAAGAAACTCCAATGGATACAGTTTTATATTCGGGCGGAGAAGGTAAATTTTGGAAAGAACAGTTTATCGGAGACATAGTGATTGGATATGTAAACGCCTCTCCTTCGATGAAAGATGAATTTGAAAACGCCATCACATCTCTTGAAATAAAAGGAAAATAAAAGAAAGAAAACTGGGCAGAACAAAGCATACCCGTCAAGCTGCCCTATGCGGGCAGCCTGCGGGTATGCAGACCGTCAGACTGTGAAAAAACCCACCGCCCAATTTACAAAAATACCTTCACGCTGCCCTTCCGGCCCACAGCGCACCGTACCACCGGCCGTTGCCTGCGGCTCTGAGGCCCACTCTCCAGGCACTGAGCCGGGAAATACTGAAAAACAGGCCTTCCAGCCTCTCTAACAAGGCCCTTACGCCAATAATGGACAGAACTCTCCTAAAGTTGTAGCTCGTGAAGATCAGCGCGAACTCCCCGGACACCTTCTCTTTGCCCTTCAGCAGCGTGTAGGAGTACCCCCAGCCACGCTTTAAGGTGCCGAAGGGGTGCTCCACTATAGCCTGCCTTCGGCGGTATTTCTCTTTGTTAGCCTTCACTCGTTCTGCATTGGCCTCTACATAGCCTTCGTATTCGGAGCGCTCGATGGCCCGCCCGTGGCGTTGCTTTAGCAAACCGTTCCCTACACATTGTTCTTTTACCGGGCAGGCACTGCATATTTTATACGGCAGCTGATAGCGCTTGATCTGGTACGGCCGCCTCCCTTTTCCCTTGTTCTTGGTGTACCACTGCCCGTTTGTCTCCAGTACTTCCCCTTTCGGGCAGGTGTAAGTGTCGGTTTCTGTATCGTAGGTAAATTGCCGCTTCTGGTAGGCTTCCTCTTTCTTGTTGTGGTTGGCCTCCTTCGGCGCTACGTACGTGGTGATGCCCTCTTCGCTGCAATTTTTCAATTCTTCCCCTGTATGGTAGCCCTTGTCCGCCAGCACTTCCAATTCCTTTACCGACAATGCCGACTTCGCCCGCTTACCCATCTTCGCCAGCGCGTAATCGTCTTTCTCGTTGGTTACTTCATAATCCGCGATCAGGCAATGCTTGTCATCTGTCGCCGTTTGAATGTTGTAGCCCACCTCTACAATGCCCATATGCAACGGCAGCGCGCGCGCATCCTTGTCCGTTGTTGATATCTGCCGCTCTTCGCTCTGCTCTAGCCGCTTTTCCAGATCCTCATATTTACCGCGCCTCTCCAGCAGCTCCTCCACTCGCCCGCTGAGCGCTTCCCATGCTTCTGCCTGCTCTTCACCCTGCTCCTCTTCATCCAGCTTGTCGGCCGCCTCGAAGTACTCCTCCAGCTTCTTATCGATATACTTCATATGCCGTTCTACCTTGGCGGCGTTGTAATTGTTCTTTCTCTGCCAGCCGAAGCCTGGCGAAGGCTGGTTGCTGTTCTGCGCCCGGAACTTCGAGCCGTCTACCGCTACCAGTTCCCGCCCGAAAAGATCCATATCCAGGCACAACTGGTTCAACTGCCGGAATACGCCCCGAAGGGCCCGGGCATTGTCCTTGCGAAAATCCGCGATCACCTTGTAACTGGGGTGCTGGTAATTCAGCAGCCACCACAATTCTATGTTCCGGCGGCAGGCCTTTTCCAACTGCCGCGAGGAGCGGATCCGGTTCAGGTAGCCATACAGGTAGAGCCGCAGCAACATCTCCGCCGCATACGCCGGGCGCCCTTCATCTCCCTCCCCTTTGATGAGAAAGCCCAATTCTTCCAGGGATAAAGTGGAGACAAACGCATCGATCACCCGCACCGGGTTGTCCGCGGCGATACCTGTTCCAACGCAAAAATCTGCATTTGATGGCGGCTGGTTCCTTCGATCTGTGGCATGCGCACCTGTGGTTGTTGCCTTCTCAATTTACGGATTTTTACCCGGCCGGAGAAGCTGGGGGGTAAGTTTTTTCACAGTCTGCCGTTGGCTGCAAGCAGAAAATAACAAGACATGAATACTGTATCTGAATTGATATTACAATTGAAGAAAGAAACAAGTCAAATTACTTCTAATCCCGTTTTAGAAAAATTTAAAATCCCTTTGCTAAGGGAATTTGAAGAGAAAGCAAAGCAAAATATGGAGTATGAAAAAAAATAGAGAGAGATAAGAAAACAACTTTCTGGACTTGATTTTATTTATGATAAAAAGTACCAAGAAGCCTATAATTTATATAACGAACTCGTGACATACGAATTCTTGTCAAAAAAGGAAAAAATAGAAACTGAAATTGTCATAGAGAAAAGAGGCATGAAAACCCCGGATTTTAAAATAAAATTAAATGAAAGTAATTTTATTTATTCTGATTTAAAGACATTACATTTTGTTGGCGGCAATTCTAATTACACAGATGTTCAAGAACAGAGTGCAAATAGCAAAATTAAGTTAGATGAAACTATAAAGAGAGATAAGCAGAAAGGGCGAAAAAAAGTTGTCTATTTTGGAGATTCAGTTGTAACTTCTCCTTTTAAAAAAGGTAGCAATGAAAATCATTACAATATAAATGTAATAATTGAGCATCTTATTTCAAAAGCTAAAAACAACTACAAATCAGAGCAAGTTAACTATCAGAACATAAATGGAATTTATTTAATTGACGTAACTAATTTGTTAATTCCTTGCGAATTAGAACAAGGAACACCTATAACTACAGGAAAACTTTATAAAGAATTGAATAGTAGAATTCTTTGGAATGTGGCATTCGGTGAGATTGGGGATCCAACCTTTAATTGGATAGAGTTTGAAGGTAAACCGAATGTAGGAGAAAGACTAAAAATGCATGGATTATTAAAAGAACAATCCTTAAATAATCTAAGAGCCTTGGCTTTTATTGTAGAAAATACTAATAAAAAGAATATCCTTGGTTTTCACAGAATGAACGAGGATGATAATAATCTTTTAGAAATTCTCTATGAAATCTGTGATTTTGTCAATGATGAGAAGAATAGTAAATATTATGAACTGAAAACGCAATAGCCTGCAGCCAACAATAAAGCGCCAAAGCAAGGCAAAGCGCAGCGAGGGCCGTAGCGGTGGCACTGTGTAGGACAAAGCCGGCGAACACCGAGGAATTATGGGCATTGAATGAAGCCTGTTCTTTAAGGGCACAGCCAGATTGAGGAAGGCCGAGGAGGCAGTTTCTGTAGGAGGGCAGCATAAAAGGCGGCTGAGCTGAGTTTTCCCCAGATTTTTGGCATTTTTCGTTTCAAACAGGCATACCAAAGACTTACGGCCAAAGGGCCGTTGCTAAACCTCTCTACAGCAAGGACGCCCCACACAAAACCAAACCACACCCCCACACCCATCGCCCCCCCTCCCCGGAATACAATAAACATTTCCACCACAATCCACCGAACATTTCATATCTTACAGCCAGATGAAATGGGTTCAAAAATCAACCGGATGAAAGAAATCCCGAAGGGAAATTGCAAAAATCCCAGGTGAACGAAGACCGGAATGACCAAGGAGCACCAAATAGAAGAAAACCTCATCAAGCAGCTCACGGAGCTGAAATATACGCATCGGCCTGATATTGTCGACCGGCAAACGCTGGAGCAGAACTTCAAAGCCAAATTTGAAGCCCTCAACCGGGTGCGGTTGTCAGCAAATGAGTTTTGCGCCTGCGGGAAGAGATTATAGAACCGGATGTCTTCGCGGTACTCTAAAATGCTGCGGGAAAGACAATACTTCCAGCGGGAAGACGGCACGCCCCTGCATTACACCCTGGTAAACATCAAAGACTGGTGCAAGAACGAATTTGAAGTCGTCAGCCAGCTGCGCATCAATACGGAAAACAGCCACCAGCGGTATGATGTCATCCTGCTGCTCAATGGTTTGCCGGTGGTGCAGATCGAGCTGAAGAGGCTCGATGTCTCCCACCGCAAAGCCATGCAACAGATCGTGGATTATAAAAACGACCCGGGCAATGGCTATACCAACACCTTGATGTGCTACATGCAGCTGTTCATTGTCAGCAACGGTTCAAGAACCATTTACTTTGCCAACAATAAGAACCAGCATTTTCAATTCAATGCGGATGAACAATTCCTGCCGGTTTATGAATTGGCGGACGTAGACAATCAGAAAATAAACCGGTTAGAGCGATTCACCGAACACTTCCTACCAAGTGCAAGCTGGGGAGATGATCAGCAAATATATGGTGCTGGTGGAAAGCGAGCAGAAACTGCTCGTGATGCGGTACCGTATCGATCTATGCGGTAAAGCCATTGTGGATTGCATCCGCGATAACAGAGGAACGGCTATATCTGGCACACCACAGGAAGCGGCAAAACCTTGACTTCCTTCAAAGCGTCCACACTGCTGAAAGCCAATGATAATATTGAAAAGTGTTTGTTTGTGGTGGACCGCAAAGACCTCGACCGGCAAACCCGG
Source organism: Lewinellaceae bacterium (assembly GCA_020636095.1). GTDB lineage: Bacteria > Bacteroidota > Bacteroidia > Chitinophagales > Saprospiraceae > JACJXW01. The sequence continues at coordinate 7,578 of JACJYN010000010.1, read as the reverse complement.
GAAGAGTTTAATAAGTTCCAGGAAGGCAGCGTGGAAGAAAACACCAATACGGAAACCCTGGTCAGGCGCTTGTTGTCTACTGATTATGCCGACAAGGTAATTGTCACGACCATTCAAAAACTGGGATTGGCATTGGATGGCGCCTACAAGAAAAACTACAAAGAGCGGTTGGCGCCATTGAGCCGGCAAAGAGTGGTTTTCATTTTTGACGAGTGCCACCGCTCACAGTTCGGCGAAAACCACAAAGCCATAAAGGAGTTCTTTCCCAACGCTCAGAGCATGTTTGGAGGCCGGGTTTGAAAGCGAAAAGAGTCAGTTTTTTGATGAAACGAGGCGTCTTTTTGAAGAGCGTACCCTGAGGTACGGTCAAGAAAAGCAACGAAGTGTCATCAAAAAAGTGGCCTTTGCAGCTCAAAGATTGGCCTCCAAACATGCTCTCAGCTCTTTGGCTTCACAGGCACCCCTATTTTCGATGAAAACGCGACGCAAAAGATCAGGGAAGGCCAGTACGAAACCTACAAAACCACGGAGTCCGTTTTTGAAAAACTATTGCACCCCTACACCATCACCCATGCCATCGACGACAAAAATGTACTGCGGTTTCACATCGATTACTACAAAGGAAAAGGAGAACATACCCCCAAACCGGGAGAAACCATTGCGCAACAAGCCGTGGTAGAAGCGATCCTTGACAAGCACGATGCCGCCACCAACCAGCGCAAATTCAATGCCCTGTTTACCACCGCCTCCATCAACGACGCCATTGAATATTATCGCCTGTTCAAAAGGCGCAACAGAAAAGGCTCGCCCTGCGCAATGCCGAAGGGCAAGAGGAAGCCCCTGATTATGTTCCACTCCATATCGCCTGTGTGTTTTCTCCGCCTGCCCAACTGATCGCCAAAGAGGGCGACAAACAGAGCCAGAAAAATGCGGCGGACATCAAACAACCGCAGGGAAGACCTGGCGCAGGAGAAAGAAGACAACAAGCAAAAACCGGAAGAAAAGAAAGATACCTGATGGAGATTATTGCCGATTATAACCAGCAGTTCGGCACGAATCATTCCTTCAACGAGTTTGACCTGTACTACCAGGATGTGCAGCAGCGCATCAAATACCAGAAATACAGCAACAAGGACTACCCGCACCAAAACAAGATCGACCTGTGCATTGTGGTCGATATGCTGCTCACCGGCTTTGATTCCAAATACCTCAATACGCTGTATGTAGACAAAAACTTGAAATATCACGGGCTGATACAGGCGTTTTCCCGCACCAACCGCGTATTGAACGATACCAAACCGTACGGCAATATTCTGGATTTCCGTTCGCAGCAAGAGTACCGTAAACGAAGCCATTACGCTCTTCTCGGGCGAAGACGCCGCCAAAGCCAGAGAGAGATTCGGATGGTGATCCCGCGCCGGTGGTGATCGATAAATACAAGGACGCGGTAGCCGCTTTGGGCGATTTCATGCAGCAGCACAATTTGGTTAACGAACCGGAAGAAGTGTACAACCTCCGGGGCGATGCCGCCAAGATTGCCTTTGTGAAAAACTTCAAGGAGGTGCAGCGGCTGAAAACCCAGCTGGACCAATACACCGACCTGGATGAAGAACAGCAAGCCGCCATTGAGTACATTTTACCCGAAGAGGCCTTTTTGCTGAGGTTCCGCAGCTCGTACCTGGAAACCGCCAGGGAACTGCGGGAAATACAGCAACAGGAAGGGGAAGCTGCACCGGACGAGATCCAGCAGCTGGATTTTGAATTCGTCCTCTTTGCCTCGGCGGTGATCGATTACGACTACATCATGAACCTGATTGCCGACAGCACCCAGAGAAAGCCCGCCAAACAAAAAAAATGACCAAGGCGCAGGTGATCAGCCTGCTCAAGTCCAACTCCAACCTGATGGATGAGGAGGAAGACCTGACCGGCTTCATCAACAGCCTGGACTGGAACTAAAGGTTACAGCGCTGAAGAGCTGAAACAAAAATTTGAAACCTTTAAAGTAGAAAAGTACGACCAAGAACTGGCTGCCATTGTTAACGCCCACTACCTGCAAACGGAAGGTACCTGAAAACCTTTGTGGAACAGGTCATGAGCCGCATGATCTTTGACGGGGAACAACTCACCGGTACCTCCTGGAACCTCTGGAACTGGGGTGGAAAGAAAGAAGCCGGGCAGAAACCGCCCTGATGAAAGACCTGGCGCCTCAATTGAAAAAACTTACTGAAGGGCGTGAAATATCTGGATTAGCTGCTTATGAGTAAAGAGAAGAAAAACATACCTGAATTGCGCTTTCCGGAGTTTGAGGGGGATGGGAGTGGGTGGAGAAGACATTGGGTGAATTGTTAGAATTCAAAAATGGAATTAATGCGTCAAAAGGACAATATGGAAAAGGCATTAAGTTTATAAACGTCTTAGATATTTTAAAAGAGGAGCATATAACATACGATAATATCATTGGAAAAGTCGATGTTGACAACAGTATTCTTCAAAAGAATGCTGTGATATACGGAGATTTATTGTTTCAGCGAAGTTCAGAAACACAAGAAGAGGTTGGAACAGCAAATGTTTATCTTGACAAAGAAAAAACAGCAACATTTGGTGGATTTGTGATAAGAGGTAAGAAAATTGGAGATTATGATCCTATATTTCTCAATGCGTTATTGAAAACAAGCGAAATAAGAAGAAGTATTTCATCAAAAGCAGGTGGAAGCACTCGTTTTAATGTTGGACAAGAAACGTTGTCTTCAACGATTATTCTTCTCCCTTCGCTTACTGAACAACAAAAAATCGCCGCCTGCCTTTCTTCCTTAGACCGCCTCATCGCCGCCCACCGCGATAAGCTGGAAGCCCTCAACGATCACAAGAAAGGGCTGATGCAAAACCTGTTTCCGCAGGAGGGGAGAAGGCGCCGAAGTATCGGTTTCCGGAGTTTGAGGGCAACTGGCAGGTAAGGAAATTATCCAAATGCATTCAGCTAATATCAGTACTTTCATTTATCTCCTGATGATTATGGAATTACGGGGGAAACCCCTTATTTTACAGGTCCCTCAGATTTTACAAATAAAGAGTCGGACATCAAGAAGTGGACCAAGAAATCGTCTAATACAGCCGAGGCAAATGATACTCTTATAACTGTTAAAGGTAGCGGTGTAGGTGAACTTTGGTATTTAACTGTTCCTTGTGTAGCCATAGGGAGACAACTAATGGCTGTTCGTGCAAACGGGTGTTCTAGTCCGTTCTTGTATCACTTTTTAGGAACTAAAAGAAGTCGATTCGAAGATCTTGCTTCAGGTAACTTAATACCCGGACTATCAAGAAACGATATTCTTGACTTAGAAATGCCTATACCTTCCCTTGCCGAACAACAAAAAATCGCCGCCTGCCTTTCCGCATTGGATGCCTCAATCGCCGCCCAGGCGGAGAAAATAGGACAATTGCAGCAGCATAAGAAGGGGTTGATGCAGGGGTTGTTTCCGTAGGTAGAGACGCCATGCATGGCGTTTCTACCTACCTAACCAAAATTTAAATGGACAAGGAAAAATTTCAGAATACATACCGCATACCGTCTGCACGTTTGCAAAATTGGGATTATGGATGGGCAGCCCTTTATTTTATTACCATCTGCACCCACCGCCGTATATGTTTTTTCGGGAATATTGATTCTACCTCCGACAGGGTATCTTCACCAACCATGCAATTATCCAAAATTGGGGAAATTGTGGCGTCTGAATGGTTGAAAACATTTGAATTGCGGCAGGATATGAATTTGTATCAGGGTGAATTTGTGGTAATGCCCAACCATTTCCATGCCATCATCGGGATTGGGAAAAAACCCATACAATTCGCAACGCAGTTCGCAACGTGGTTCGCAACGTGGTTCGCAACGTAGAGACGCAATGCATTGCGTCTCTACCACCACCACCACCACCACCACCCCGGAACCCAACGAACCCAACGAACCCCATGGCCCGAAAAACAAATTCGGGCCACAATCCAAAAATTTGGCGTCTATTATACGTGGATTCAAATCTGCCGTAACCATTGCCGCCCGAAAAATAAATCCAGATTTTAAATGGCAACCTCGTTTTCATGACCATATCATTCGGAATGACGATTCATTTCAAAGGATTTCAAATTATATCATCAATAATCCTAAAACTGGCGGGACGATAAATTTCATAGTTAATGACACAAAAGACCAACAACAACTGGGTAAAACCCTTTGGGCGATAGCGGACCAACTGCGTGGCGCGATGAATGCGGATGATTTCCGCGACTATATGCTTTCGTTTTGTTTTTAAAATACCTATCGCACAACTACGAAGAAGCGGCTAAGAAAGAACTGGGTTCAGATTATCCGGAGCTGGCAGGCGGGCGCATGCCTCTACCATCTGGTATGCCGAAAATGAGGAAGATGTGCCCATGTTTGAAAAGCAGATGCGCAGGAAGGTGCATTATGTGGTCAAACCGCAGCACCTGTGGAGCAACATCTCTGAACTGGCGCGCACCCAGGATAACGATCTTTTGGTTACCCTGGAGGCAGGCTTTCGCTACATCGAGAATGAATCGTTTGACAATTCTTTTCAGGGCTTGTTCTCCGAGATCAACCTGAATTCCGAAAAGCTGGGAAAAAACCCGCCGAAAGAAACAAAAAGTTATGCACCATCATCCAGAAAATTGCCGAAGGCATAGCTGACTTCTCCACCGATACCGATACCCTGGGCGATGCCTACGAATACCTGATTTACCAATTTGCGGCGGGTTCCGGCAAAAAGGCAGGGGAGTTTTATACCCCTCAGCAGATTTCCACCATTCTTTCCCGGATCGTCATATTAGACTGCCAGGACCCCACCAGCGCCAAAGCCCAAGCTGAACAAGGTGCTGGACTTTGCCTGTGGTTCCGGTTCCTTGCTGCTGAATGTCAGAAAGCGGATCAAAGAAAGCGGCGGAAACATTGGCAAAATTTACTACCAGGAAAACAACATCACCACCTACAACCTACCTGAATGAATGAACATGCTGCTGCACGGCATGAAAGATGCCGAGTTTGAGATATTCCACGGCGACACCTTAAAAAAATCAATGGGGTACTTTTTAAACGAGATGAATCCACCAGGAAAACGGAGTTTGACGCCATCGTCGCCAATCCCCTTTCAGCTTGCGCTGGGATCCCAACGAGACATTGGCGGAAGATTTCCGATTCAAGAGTTACGGGCTGGCTCCAAAATCGGCTGCCGACTTTGCGTTCTTGCTGCACGGCTTTCATTTCTTGAGCAATGACGGCACGATGGCCATCATCCTGCCGCACGGCGTTTTGTTCCGCGGCGGAGCGGAAGAACGCATTCGCACCAAGCTTTTGAAGGACAACAACATCGATACTGTCATTGGCTTGCCCTCCAACTTGTTTTACTCTACCGGCATTCCTGTTTGTATCCTCGTGCTAAAAAAGTGCAAAAAGGAAGATGATGTGCTCTTTATAAATGCGAGCGCGGAAGAAAACTTTAAAAAGGGAAAACGTCAAAACCACCTTCGGGATAAAGACATTGAGAGGATCGTTAAAACTTACAGGAACCGCCCTAAAGAACCGATTGAGCGGTATGCTCGCAGCGTGTCCATGGAAGAGATCGAAGATAATGGCTACAACCTGAACATTTCAAGGTATGTAAGTACCGCAGAACCCGAAAAGAAAATTGACTTGAATGAAGTGAATGAGCGTTTGGCTTTGATCAATGAACGCATCCAAACGCATGCGGATGAGCACAATGAATTTTTGAAAGAGTTGGGGTTGAAGGCGATATAAAAAGCTATTCGGCAATCTTCTCCACCACCTCCGCCTCCTTTGTGATCGTATTCCGCGCCCCGCAGTGTTCGCAGATCAGGTGGACATCCACTTTCGGCTCCTCATTGGGCCAGGGGGCGATGAGGATTTGCAGGTAGCCGGCGCCGCAATTCGGGCAGGGATTTTTACGAATGGGTTGGCGGCAATTTGTTTGGCGATGTTTATCCAATTGGTAGCGGTACTGTTCATTGGCGTATCGATTTAAAGGCTCGTTCTACAAAGTTAACAACATTATTCGTCTCTTGGGAAGAGACAGGCCGTGCTTGCCGACAAAGGAAAAACAGCCAAATGGCTTGCCAAGGAAGTCGGCAGGGACCGGTCCACGATTTCCCGCTGGTGTACCAATGACATGCAGCCTCCGGTCGAAGTGCTCTTCCGGATCGCGGAACTGCTGGAGGTGGATGTATGTGATCTACTGGTGAGGAATGCCCCTTCTAATAGATAAGTCTTGTACAGCCCACTATTAATCGCCGTTGGCCCAATACGCTCTTAGTGAGTTCTTCGTGCCTTCGCGTCTTTGTGGCAAAAAGAACATCAATACGATCATGAAATTCGCATTCCAAAAAATGCAGCTCGAAGCCGACGGCTTCTACGACCTCATCAACACCTGGGCGGAGATGCAACTGGTAGTTACCGAAGATTCGGCGACGATCATCGGATATGGGTATACCTATGAGATTGCCGGCGCCTTTACTATGCTGGTCTTCGACTGGGAGGCCAGTATTCCATTATCCAAAGAAAGCCTGGGTTTATCGGAAGGTTCCTACGGGCTAATCAGGGAGGGAGACATTGTCTATGCCTGCAAAGACCAACAAGCCTACCCTCTGCCCTACCGCCCGGCGACGGTGGAAGTGGTGTCGGCGCCGGAGGAGTGAGGGGCTTGCATAAGTAAGTAGTCTAGCATATTTAACTTGGTAATTAAATGTTTTTTCAATACTTAATCGAAGTTAACTGTCTCCCCCTGGGGGGAGTTCGAGGAGGGATTTTCAAGGGTTTTCGTATAAAGTCCCTCCCCCAACCTCCCCGCCAACTCCGGCGCATGCCGCCGAATCTCCCTTTTCAGCACATTTTCGGTTAATTCCCTAGAAAACCGACACAAAGCACTTTTTTAAGCTAATTTCACATAAAAACAGCATAAAAATTGTTTTTTACTGGATTAAAACTTACTTTTACTCCTATTATTGATATTTCTCAAAAAAGCAAACATTTTGCCCTGGCAATACCAAGGCCTCATCCGAATTTGCCCGTGATGGAAGTTAAACTTATTTCCTAAAACGACGTGAGATTTGACTTGATTAGCTTGTTTTTCAGCAAGTTAAACCAAGTTAAGGTAACTTCTCAATAAATGGGAATGAAACCTGTCGTCCCTACAGGACTCCAACAACGCTAAACCCCATTTCCAGGGCCTCGCGGCCCTGGCAACGGCCTTTCGTCCTTACAGGACTGGCCGCAAAACGAGATTTATTGAGAAGCTACAAGTTAAGCTTGAGGCTCAGGTTTAGGTTGAGGGGCCTGTAGTGCCAAGGATAGCTCAACGAAGCAAAACTGAATCGGTTTTCCCGTGAGACACATCCCTTCGGCTGTTCTCCGGCCTCAACCTTAGCCTTAACCTCAAACCCTACGTTAAAACAAAACGCCATTATGATCCATTCCCTCACTTCTCCCCCGGGCAGAAGGCACCCCTTCCATGCCCTGGCCCTGCTGTTGTTGGGGCTGCTGCTTGTTGTCGCGCTTTA
>JACJYN010000001.1 GCA_020636095.1 Lewinellaceae bacterium | reverse complement strand
TCGCCTGGTGCTGCCCGAGCACCTCAGGCGGGAAGAGCACACCATTGAACCGCAGGGCATTGACTTGTCAAATATGGTGCGTATCGGCGAAGAACGCACCGAGATGCTGTGTTACACCCCAGCCGAATTGTTTGTTAAAGTGATCGTGCGGCCCAAGTACGCCCCCATGCCAGCAGCCTCCGGAGAAGAGGAAAAAGAGGGCCCCTGCGTTGTCATTGCCGAGCTGCCCTCCCGTTTTATCGACAAATGCATAGCCGACGAATCGCTACTGCGAGTCATTATTACCGATAAATACCTGGACCACCTGCCGCTGTACCGCATAGGAGTTCGTTTTGAGCGCCTGGGCATGGTTATTCCCCGCTCTACCATGTGTGGATGGGTTGAGCAGTCAGCCGGCCGCCTAACCATTTTGCACCAGAAGCTTATCGAACTGGTTTTAGCAGCGGGCTACCTGCAGGTAGACGAAACGCGAATAGAAGTGCTGCCCGATAAGGGTAAAAGGGCGCCCAGGGGCAGCCCTCACAAAAAGAAAAAACGAAAAACGCACCGGGGGTACTTGTGGGGCTATCATGCGGTGCATAAAAAATTGGCCTTTTTTGATTATTCCCCCACCCGCGAAGCGGACAACCCGGACAAACACCTCAAACATTTTGAGGGCATCATTCAGACGGATTGCTATGATGTGTATGACCAGATCCGCACGCTGTACCCGGCAATAACCCATTACCACTGCCTGGGCCATAGCCGGCGGGAATTTGAAAAAGCCCTGGGCAACGACGCCCAACGGGCCGGCCATGCCCTGGAACAATTCCAGCAGTTGTATGCCATAGAACGCCAGGCCCGTGAGCAGGGGCTGGATGCCGATGCCATCTATGCCTTGCGCCAAAAAGAAGCCCGGCCGGTATTGGAAAAGCTGTTCGACTGGATGGAAGAGCAATCTCCCGGGCTGCCTCCCAGCACCCCCATTGCCAAAGCGATGGGCTATATGCTCAAGCGAAAGGAGCGGATGATGCACTATCTCAGTGATGGACGGCTGCTGATCGATACCAACTCCACTGAAAACCTGATCCGCCCCATTGCTGTAGGCCGCCGCAATTATCTCTTTGCCGGATCTCACGAAGGGGCGCAGCGCGCCGCCATCTTTTATAGCTTCTTCGCCTGCTGCAAACTCAACGGCGTCGATCCCGTCGAATGGCTGGAGGACGTCATGATCCGGTTGCCGGATCACCCGGTCAACCGGATTGAGGAGCTTCTGCCGCATCTTTGGAAAAAAGCTGAGGATTGCAAGATGTAGTTCACCGGACGCTTACCCTGCAGCGTTGGCAAAAACTGGAAGCCCAGATCAGGCGGGGTACCGGCAAGCGGGAGGACCTGGCTACAGACTTGAATGTCATCCACCAATCTGTGGTAGGTTTGATCAACACCACCACGGAAGCCGAAGCCGCCGCCTACGAGTATTTCGGGCAAAACCTACCGCTGTTGTGGCAATATCCGGAAAAGGCCTACTTCGCCAACTCCGTTTTTTCTATCCATGCCCGACTGGAGGAGATGATGGCATATTTGAAGTACAAACAAAGCTAAACCTGGCCTCACCCCAACACCCCAAACCCCTGCGTTACCCCCTTCCCCAGGCCGATGTTGGGCGGCAGCAGCAGGTTGGCCTCGAAGCGGACATCAAAAGTCAGGCTCCTCACCCCCTCAAAACTGCGGATAAGCTGTTGTTCGATCTCCACAATAGCCAACTCGAAGCGTTCCTCGAAGCGGACGCCCACGCCGGAGGCGAAGCCCAGGATATGCCCCGCCAGCACCCGCTCCAGCAGGTGGGCGCGGGCGGCCAGGCCCCGGGTTTCCTCAAACCGGCGGTGGTTCTCCTGGTTGAGGGCGAGCCAGCGGCGCAACCGGTAGGGGCGGGGCGCCGGCGCCAGGCCTACCTCATACTCCTGCGTTTGGGAGCGTGCCAGCCGGGCCCGGAGCTTCCGGCGCGTAAAGGACAGCTCCCAATCCGCCTGCCGGAAAAGGTGGCGGGCTTCTGCAACCGCTTCCCCGATGAACAGTATAGCCGGGCGGCCCTCCAGGGCCTTGTACTGGATCAGCGGATAACGGTAGTGATAGCCGTTGCCTCCTTCCTCATTGTTGTGGTTGTGGAATATCTCCTGCTCAATCCCCACTTTTTCGATCACCGCCCCGCGAAAGGCAGGCACTTCAGCGGGGGAAATCTCGGCGTCGAAATCTACTCGCATGATGGAGAGGAGTGGCATATTGGCAATTTTGATAAAGATAAGGTATGAGGCGCAATTTTCAATTTTGTAGTCATTTCGGAAGGGCTGCCGGGCAAAGCGCAGCCGGCAGGCAGGGGAATAGAGTAGGGGAGAGGGCCTTTCGCCAGTACGTTCATCCCCCCTTCAGCAATTGCTCGTAAACCGCCCGGTAGTCGTACTTCGAAATGATCATCCACTCGCTTGCGTCATGGGCGAAAACGATCTCTTTATCATGCATAGTTTCGATCAACTCGATCAATATAGAAAGCCCTTCCAGCGCCGCTTCCTTTTCCCCGTCTTCTGCCAGCTCGCAGGCACGGCCCAGCCAGGTGGAGAGCTCGTCGAACCAGGCCTCCGTCTGCGGCGGCACATAATTGTAGTTTTTCGAATTCATCTCAAAGGGAGCGTAGTACTTGCCCGCCAGGGAGTCCTGCCGGAACCGGTGTATCGCTTCGAGGACTTGACCGGGTGAGAGGGGGCGAACGAAGTGTTCACGCGCAAAATCGCCAAAGAGGGTTTCGAGCTGGAAGCTGTCAACGGCGATCAGGACGGCTTCCAGCCAGGCCAGCAGCTGCTCTTTATCCTGTGTAGCCAACTGTTCCAGTATCCTGTGCTTGTCCAGATACCCGGAGGGAATCTCGGGGTAGCGCCCCCGGTATATGCTTATCAGTTGTTCGCGGGTGATGTCGTCGAGGTACATGGCTGAATAATTTCAATAATACTTATCCGATTAGCATAGGCATCTTTGCTGATGGCTTCTGCTTTTGTCAGCAATTCCCGCTTTTAGTGGCAGATTTTATCAACGTAGTTTTACGGTTGCTCTAATCGCTGTAGGGTAAAGGTAAAAATACTCCGCCTATTACACCCGGATTTTTCTTGCCATACCCCCGGAAAACCCTTATTTTTGCTATAACTGATACTATTATTATGAGCGTACAAGACCTAAAGGCTGCGATAGATAAACTTGAACCGGCAGAACTCAAAGCACTGGCTGATTTCATCGCCGAGCGCATCTCTGATTATCCGGCTGAAATGGATGAGGCCCGCTTTTGGAGTATTATCGAGCAGTTGGATTGGCAACAGGAAGGGGATGATGATGCGGTATTGGCGCCGGCGGCAACCGCTTTGAGCCATTTTTCGGAAACAGCCATCCGTGCCTTTGCGGATATTCAGGCAAAGCTGCTGTATCAACTAGACGGCAAAAGTTATGCTGATGCCTATGCCGCTGAAGAGGACTATTTATCTGCCGATGGTTTTCTCTACGCCCGTTGCGCTGTTGTCGCCAATGGCCGTGAAACTTATTACAAAATCCTTTCTCATCCCGAACAAATGCCTTCGGATATAGAGTTTGAAGCCTTGCTCCGCCTACCTGAGCAGGCTTGGCGATTGCGCACCGGCAAAACGTCCTGGGATTACTTGCCTGCCTACAATTACGAAACAGGCTTCAATGAAGAAGGCTGGGGGTCGTTGGCTATCAAGCTATGATATAGGTATGCATGGTAACAACAAAAAGAACCGCCGAAAATTCCACCTGTACGAAATTAGGGATACAACGGAGGATGACGTCTATAAATATGGAATCTCCTCGGACCCTATCAATGAAAAAGATCAATTATCCAAGCGGATTAGGGACCAAGTGAGCCTGTTTAACCGGATTGTTGGTTTTGCCCGATTCATTGGCAGGATTCTAGCCCGTGGTATTGGAGGCCGCAAAAGGGCAGGCGAAATAGAAGAGGAACACATCCAAAACTATGTTGCGGAGTATGGTAAAAGGCCTCGTGGCAACCCGCCTCGTAAAAAATAGAAATAAACAGGCACCCTTCTGTTCATCAGGGCGAGGCTGGATGGCTATTTCAGCAGTTGGAGCGCAGCGACATCCCGATCGAACGAGCTTTTAAGCGAGTGAGCATCGGGACCTACCTTAATCTGGATGGCTCTTCCCGCTTTAGTTACGCAACGCATCACTGCGTTCTGCTGCTTCACTAGAAAAGCGGGATTTCGGCAAAGCCTCAACCTACTACAATACTTTCCTGAAATGGCTGGAGCATAGCGACAGTCCCGTTCTTTAGAAGT